>NZ_CP107751.1:0-4800000 GCF_045161355.1 Micromonospora sp. NBC_00617
TCTGGTCGGTGTGTGGTTGTTCTTTGAGAACTCAACAGGGTGCTTGTAAAGCCAGTGCCAATTATGATTTATACCCCGGACTGGTCGGGCCTTCGGGTTTGGCTGGTTGGGATTCCTTTGGCAACATTTGTTTGTTGTCGGGATAGCTGTTCAACTCATTTTTTGTTGGAGAGTTTGATCCTGGCTCAGGACGAACGCTGGCGGCGTGCTTAACACATGCAAGTCGAGCGGAAAGGCCCTTCGGGGTACTCGAGCGGCGAACGGGTGAGTAACACGTGAGCAACCTGCCCCAAGCTTTGGGATAACCCCGGGAAACCGGGGCTAATACCGAATATTACCTGTGGTCGCATGACTGTGGGTGGAAAGTTTTTCGGCTTGGGATGGGCTCGCGGCCTATCAGCTTGTTGGTGGGGTGATGGCCTACCAAGGCGACGACGGGTAGCCGGCCTGAGAGGGCGACCGGCCACACTGGGACTGAGACACGGCCCAGACTCCTACGGGAGGCAGCAGTGGGGAATATTGCACAATGGGCGGAAGCCTGATGCAGCGACGCCGCGTGAGGGATGACGGCCTTCGGGTTGTAAACCTCTTTCAGCAGGGACGAAGCGAGAGTGACGGTACCTGCAGAAGAAGCGCCGGCCAACTACGTGCCAGCAGCCGCGGTAAGACGTAGGGCGCGAGCGTTGTCCGGATTTATTGGGCGTAAAGAGCTCGTAGGCGGCTTGTCGCGTCGACCGTGAAAACTTGGGGCTCAACCCCAAGCCTGCGGTCGATACGGGCAGGCTAGAGTTCGGTAGGGGAGACTGGAATTCCTGGTGTAGCGGTGAAATGCGCAGATATCAGGAGGAACACCGGTGGCGAAGGCGGGTCTCTGGGCCGAAACTGACGCTGAGGAGCGAAAGCGTGGGGAGCGAACAGGATTAGATACCCTGGTAGTCCACGCTGTAAACGTTGGGCGCTAGGTGTGGGGGGCCTCTCCGGTTCCCTGTGCCGCAGCTAACGCATTAAGCGCCCCGCCTGGGGAGTACGGCCGCAAGGCTAAAACTCAAAGGAATTGACGGGGGCCCGCACAAGCGGCGGAGCATGCGGATTAATTCGATGCAACGCGAAGAACCTTACCTGGGTTTGACATGGCCGCAAAACCTCCAGAGATGGGGGGTCCTTCGGGGGCGGTCACAGGTGGTGCATGGCTGTCGTCAGCTCGTGTCGTGAGATGTTGGGTTAAGTCCCGCAACGAGCGCAACCCTCGTTCGATGTTGCCAGCGCGTTATGGCGGGGACTCATCGAAGACTGCCGGGGTCAACTCGGAGGAAGGTGGGGATGACGTCAAGTCATCATGCCCCTTATGTCCAGGGCTTCACGCATGCTACAATGGCCGGTACAATGGGCTGCGATACCGTGAGGTGGAGCGAATCCCAAAAAGCCGGTCTCAGTTCGGATCGGGGTCTGCAACTCGACCCCGTGAAGTCGGAGTCGCTAGTAATCGCAGATCAGCAACGCTGCGGTGAATACGTTCCCGGGCCTTGTACACACCGCCCGTCACGTCACGAAAGTCGGCAACACCCGAAGCCGGTGGCCCAACCCTTGTGGAGGGAGCCGTCGAAGGTGGGGCTGGCGATTGGGACGAAGTCGTAACAAGGTAGCCGTACCGGAAGGTGCGGCTGGATCACCTCCTTTCTAAGGAGCACCTTCCGACGAAAGTCGGTAAGGAGCCCGCGCTGCCCGAATGTGGTGGTGGGGTGCTCGAATGGCGGAGACACTGGCAAGTTTTCCCTCGGCAACGGCCGGGTTCCTTCTAGTACAGCTGCCCTCGTGGTGGTGGGAACGAAGTCCCTGGTGCGGCTGAGGAAGAATGTGAGCACCCTGTTGGGTCCTGAAGGAACAACCCGAGTGGTTGTTGTTTCAGAGACTTGGCCAGCCTCCCTTGTGGGGGCTGGGAGTCTGCCAGGCATGGCCTGGCCTCACATACCGCTGGACCGAGGGTCTGGGTTTGGTGTGGGGCGGATCGGGTTGTGGGTTGGTCGTTTGTTGAGAATTGCACAGTGGACGCGAGCATCTTTGTGGTCAAGTTGTCAAGGGCGAACGGTGAATGCCTTGGCACCAGGAGCCGATGAAGGACGTGGGAGGCCGCGATAGGCCTGGGGGAGCTGTCAACCAAGCTGTGATCCCAGGGTGTCCGAATGGGGAAACCTGGCACCAGTCATGTGGTGTCACCCACACCTGAACACATAGGGTGTGTGGAGGGAACGCGGGGAAGTGAAACATCTCAGTACCCGTAGGAAGAGAAAACAAATAGTGATTCCGTGAGTAGTGGCGAGCGAAAGCGGATTGAGGCTAAACCGGTTGCGTGTGATACCTGTCAGGGGTTGCGTGGTCGGGGTTGTGGGACCCTGCTGAACAAGCTGACACTTGTTCGAGGAGTTACAAAGTCAGTGGCTAGTCGAACAGTCTGGAATGGCTGACCGTAGACGGTGAGAGTCCGGTAGGTGAAAGTTGCTGACCTTCTGTGGGTGTTCCCGAGTAGCGGCGGACCCCTGAAATCTGCCGTGAATCTGCCAGGACCACCTGGTAAGCCTAAATACTTCCTGGTGACCGATAGCGGACGAGTACCGTGAGGGAATGGTGAAAAGTACCCCGGGAGGGGAGTGAAATAGTACCTGAAACCGTTCGCCTACAATCCGTCGGAGCCTTGCGGGGTGACGGCGTGCCTTTTGAAGAATGAGCCTGCGAGTTAGTGGCATGTGGCGAGGTTAACCCGTGTGGGGGAGCCGTAGCGAAAGCGAGTCTGAATAGGGCGATTCAGTCGCGTGTCCTAGACCCGAAGCGGAGTGATCTAGCCATGGGCAGGCTGAAGCGCGGGTAAGACCGCGTGGAGGGCCGAACCCACCAACGTTGAAAAGTTGGGGGATGACCTGTGGTTAGGGGTGAAAGGCCAATCAAACTCCGTGATAGCTGGTTCTCCCCGAAATGCATTTAGGTGCAGCGTCGCGTGTTTCTTGCCGGAGGTAGAGCACTGGATGGTCTAGGGGGCCCACAAGCTTACCGAAATCAGCCAAACTCCGAATGCCGGTAAGTGAGAGCGCGGCAGTGAGACTGCGGGGGATAAGCTTCGTAGTCGAGAGGGAAACAGCCCAGATCACCAGCTAAGGCCCCTAAGCGTGTGCTAAGTGGAAAAGGATGTGGGGTCGCATAGACAACCAGGAGGTTGGCTTAGAAGCAGCCACCCTTTAAAGAGTGCGTAATAGCTCACTGGTCAAGTGGTTCCGCGCCGACAATGTAGCGGGGCTCAAGCACACCGCCGAAGCTGTGGCATTCACATTTTAACCTCGCGTGCCCTTGATGGTGCGTGCAGGTGTGTGGATGGGTAGGGGAGCGTCGTGCCGCGAGTGAAGCAGCGGGGTGACCCAGTTGTGGACGCGGCACGAGTGAGAATGCAGGCATGAGTAGCGAAAGAAGGGTGAGAAACCCTTCCGCCGGATGACCAAGGGTTCCAGGGCCAGGCTAATCCGCCCTGGGTGAGTCGGGACCTAAGGCGAGGCCGAGAGGCGTAGTCGATGGACAACGGGTTGATATTCCCGTACCCGCGAAAGAGCGTCCCTGATGAACCTCGTTGTGCTAACCACCCGAACTGCCTGATGTCTTCGGACGGATGGTGGGGAGCGTGGGAACCTGATGGGTAGTAGTCAAGCGATGGGGTGACGCAGGAAGGTAGCTGAGCCCGGCCGGTGGTTGTGCCGGGGTAAGCGTGTAGGCCGTGTCGTAGGCAAATCCGCGACACATTGAGGCTGAGACGTGATGCCGAGCCGATTCAGGTGAAGTCAGTGATCCTATGCTGCCGAGAAAAGCCTCTAGCGAGTTCTTAGCGGCCCGTACCCCAAACCGACACAGGTGGTCAGGTAGAGAATACCGAGGCGATCGGGCGAACTGTGGTTAAGGAACTCGGCAAATTGCCCCCGTAACTTAGGGAGAAGGGGGGCCGGAGACGTGAAGCCCCGCGCGGGTGGAGCGTTGTATGGCCGCAGAGAGCAGGGGGAAGCGACTGTTTACTAAAAACACAGGTCCATGCGAAGAAGTAATTCGATGTATATGGACTGACGCCTGCCCGGTGCTGGAACGTTAAGGGGACCTGTTAGCTCTTCGGGGCGAAGCGGAGAACTTAAGCGCCAGTAAACGGCGGTGGTAACTATAACCATCCTAAGGTAGCGAAATTCCTTGTCGGGTAAGTTCCGACCTGCACGAATGGCGTAACGACTTCCCCACTGTCTCAACCACAGGCCCGGCGAAATTGCAGTACGAGTAAAGATGCTCGTTACGCGCGGCAGGACGGAAAGACCCCGGGACCTTTACTATAGCTTGACATTGGTACTCGAATTAGCTTGTGTAGGATAGGTGGGAGCCGGTGAAGTCCATACGCCAGTATGGGTGGAGGCAATCTTGAAATACCACTCTGGTTGATTTGGGTATCTAACTTCGGACCGTTATCCGGTTCAGGGACAGTGTCTGGTGGGTAGTTTAACTGGGGCGGTTGCCTCCTAAAGGGTAACGGAGGCGCCCAAAGGTTCCCTCAGCCTGGTTGGCAATCAGGTGTTGAGTGCAAGTACACAAGGGAGCTTGACTGTGAGACTGACAGGTCGAGCAGGGACGAAAGTCGGGACTAGTGATCCGGCACTTGCGAGTGGAAGCGGTGTCGCTCAACGGATAAAAGGTACCCCGGGGATAACAGGCTGATCTTCCCCAAGAGTCCATATCGACGGGATGGTTTGGCACCTCGATGTCGGCTCGTCGCATCCTGGGGCTGTAGCAGGTCCCAAGGGTTGGGCTGTTCGCCCATTAAAGCGGTACGCGAGCTGGGTTTAGAACGTCGTGAGACAGTTCGGTCCCTATCCGCCGTGCGCGTAGGATACTTGAGAAGGGCTGTCCCTAGTACGAGAGGACCGGGACGGACGAACCTCTGGTGTGCCAGTTGTCCCGCCAGGGGCACGGCTGGTTAGCTACGTTCGGAAGGGATAACCGCTGAAAGCATCTAAGCGGGAAGCCTGCTTCAAGATGAGGTATCCCACCCACTTTGTGGGGTAAGGCCCCCAGCTAGACGACTGGGTTGATAGGCCGGAAATGTAAGCCCGGTAACGGGTTCAGTTGACCGGTACTAATAGGCCGAGGACTTGACTACTAAGCTGCTACGCGTCCACTGTGCAACTCTGAACAAGCGAACACCCGTGACGTGTGTGCCGGGGTTGTTTGATATGTTCATAGAGTTACGGCGGTCATGGCGGAGGGGAAACGCCCGGTTACATTCCGAACCCGGAAGCTAAGCCCTCCAGCGCCGATGGTACTGCACTCGCGAGGGTGTGGGAGAGTAGGACACCGCCGGACAATCTTCCAGAAAAGGCCACCCCTAACGGGGTGGCCTTTTCTGCGTTTCCTGATTCGGTGCCGCTGACATCGGGGCGCCGGGGACGGGCGTGGATCAGTCGCGGGTCTGCATGTCCCCGCGAAGGTCGCGCAACAGCGCACCGGCGTCGGTCACCGACCTACCGGGGAACATCGCCATCACGACGCTGCCGTGGTCCGCCCAGCCACACACCGCGAAGTCGCCGCCGTCGCCACTGGTGCTGCCGCATTTCATGACGCCGCCCAGGTCGCCTGCGGGGACCTCGCGCAGGCCGGTCACCGCGCCGGTTTCGTCGGACATCAGGCCGAAGAGGCTGTCCAGATCGCGCTCGGGCTGCCAGAGCAGCGTGGTGCCGCCGAAGATCAGCACCGAGCGCTTGTCGTCGGCGGGGTCGCGGTAGACGGTGCCGAAACTGCGGTCCAGTTCGATGTCGGCGGCCAGACCGCTGCGCAGATAGTCCGCCGTGCTCTTGGCCCGCTCGCTGTCGTCCCGGGTCAGCCCCGCCACCTGGTCGGGTGAATTCAGCCGGGTGTCCTTCTGCTGTGCCACGCGCCACCCGCCGACCGCCAGCACGCTCGCGCCCGCGAGACCCACGGCCAGCGCGACCGCCCAACCGATCTTGCGGCGCCGGGACCAGCCGCTGGATCGCTCGTCGGGGTCGCCCCCGGTGTCCCGGGTGCTCAGCTGGATCGGCTCCTCGGTCAGTAGGACCGGCTCGTGACCGTCGTCGAGCGAACGTTCGGTGAGATGTGCGTCGGACATAGCCGACACCGTACGCGAACGAGAGGTGGCGCACGTCAGGTCCGCGGAAGCCCTCCGTAGACTTGTCAGGTGACCGAGAGACTGGATGCCCGACGCCCCGACGCCCCGACCCTTGCCGGCCAGTACCAGCCCGGCGAGGTAGAGCAGCGACGGTACGAGCAGTGGGTAGCCGCTGGGCACTTCCGGGCCTCCGCCGACAGCGACAAGCCCCCGTTCACCATCGTCATCCCGCCGCCGAACGTCACCGGCTCGCTGCACATGGGCCATGCGTTGGACCACACCGTCCAGGACGCGCTGGTGCGGCGCAAGCGGATGCAGGGTTTCGAGGCGCTCTGGCTGCCGGGCATGGACCACGCCGGCATCGCCACCCAGAACGTCGTCGAGCGGCAGCTCGCCGCCCAGGGGCTGTCCCGGCACGACCTGGGGCGGGAGAAGTTCGTCGAGCGGGTCTGGCAGTGGAAGGCCGAGTCCGGCGGGTCCATCCTCGGCCAGATGCGCCGCCTCGGCGACTCCGTCGACTGGGACCGTGAGCGCTTCACCATGGACGAGGGCCTGTCCCGGGCCGTCCAGACGATCTTCAAGAAGTTGTACGACGACGGCCTCATCTACCGGGCCAACCGGATCATCAACTGGTGCCCGCGTTGTCTGACGGCGCTCTCCGACATCGAGGTCGAGCACAGCGACGACGACGGTGAGCTGATCTCCATCCGGTACAGCGACGAGGTCGTGGTGGCCACCACCCGGGCCGAGACGATGCTGGGCGACACCGCGGTGGCGGTGCACCCGGACGACGAGCGGTACCAGCACCTGATCGGCACCGAGGTCGAGCTGCCGCTCACCGGCCGCCGGATCCCGATCGTGGCCGACGCGCACGTCGACCCGTCGTTCGGCACCGGCATGGTCAAGGTGACGCCCGCGCACGACCCGAACGACTTCGAGATCGGCCAGCGCCACAACCTGCCCGCGCTGACCGTCATGGACGAGCGTGGTGTCATCACCGTGCCCGGGCCGTTCGAGGGGTTGGACCGGTTCGAGGCGCGTCCCGCGATCGTGGCCGCGCTGCGGGAGCAGGGCCTCATCGTGGCCGAGAAGCGGCCGTACGTGCACGCCGTCGGGCACTGCTCCCGCTGCAAGACGACCGTCGAGCCGCGGCTGTCGTTGCAGTGGTTCGTCAACACCGCCCCGCTCGCGCAGGCCGCCGGCGACGCGGTGCGCGACGGCCGGGTGCGCATCGAGCCGGCCGAGCTGGCCAAGCGCTACTTCGCCTGGGTCGACAACATGCACGACTGGTGCATCTCCCGCCAGCTGTGGTGGGGGCACCGCATCCCGGTCTGGTACGGCCCGGCGGGTGAGATCGTCTGCGTCGGCCCCGACGAGGAGGCGCCGACCGGCGAGGGGTGGCACCAGGACGAGGACGTCCTGGACACCTGGTTCTCCAGCGGCCTGTGGCCGTTCTCCACCCTCGGTTGGCCCGAGCAGACGCCGGAGCTGGCGAAGTTCTACCCGACAAGCGTGCTGGTCACCGGGTACGACATCCTGTTCTTCTGGGTCGCCCGGATGATGATGTTCGGCCTCTACGCGATGGACGGCCGGCCGCCGTTCGACGTGGTCGCCCTGCACGGCATGGTGCGTGACCAGTTTGGTAAGAAGATGTCGAAGTCGTTCGGCAACGTGGTCGACCCGCTGGACTGGATCGAGCGGTACGGCGCCGACGCCACCCGGTTCACCCTGGCCCGGGGTGGTAACCCCGGTCAGGACGTGCCGGTCAGCGAGGAGTGGTGCCAGGGTTCGCGCAACTTCTGCAACAAGCTCTGGAACGCCACCCGGTTCGCGCTGATGAACGGCGCGCACACGACGGGCGACCTGCCGCCCGTCGAGCAGCTCTCCACCGTCGACAGGTGGATCCTGTCCCGGCTGGCACACGTCACCGCCGAGGTGGACGAGCAGTTCGAGGCGTACGAGTTCGCCAAGGTGTGCGATCTGCTCTACCACTTCGCGTGGGACGACGTCTGTGACTGGTACGTCGAGCTGAGCAAGCCGGTGCTCGCCGAGGGCGGCGAGCGGGCCGACGCCACCCGCCGGGTGCTCGGGCACGTGCTCGACCAGCTGCTGCGGCTGCTGCACCCGGTCATCCCGTTCGTCACCGAGGAGCTGTGGCTCGCGTTGACCGGCGGCGAGACGGTGCAGTACGCCGCCTGGCCGGTGGCCGACCGGTCGCTGGTCGACGACGCCGCCGAGGCCGAGCTGGCCGGCGTGCAGCGGGTGGTCACCGAGATCCGCCGGTTCCGCTCGGACCAGGGGCTGCGCCCGACGCAGCGGGTGGCCGCCCGCCTGGACGGGCTGGCCGGGGCCGGGATCGCGGCCCACGAGCCGCTGATCAGGTCGCTGGTCCGGCTGGACGCGGCCGGCGACGACTTCCAGGCCAGCGCGACGCTGGCCATGCCCGGCGCGGTGGGTGTCGCGTTGGACACCCGGGGGTCGATCGACCTGGCCGCCGAGCGGGCCCGGCTGACCAAGGACCGCGCGGCCGCCGAGAAGGAGGTCGCGCAGGCTCGGGCGAAGCTCGACAACCCTGCCTTCATCGGCAAGGCCCCCGAGCCGGTCGTCGCGAAGATCCGCGACCGGCTCGCCACCGCCGAGGCCGACCTGGTCCGGATCGACGCTGCTCTGGAGACACTGCCCTCGTGACCGACCGTACCGATTTCGCCGCCGTCGAGGCCGAGCTGGACGCCCGCGGCTTCACCCGCATGGTCTTCGAGCTGGACCGCATCGAGTCGCTGCTCGACCTGCTCGGCAGCCCGCAGCGGGCGTACCCGGCGATCCACCTGACCGGCACCAACGGCAAGACCTCCACCGCGCGGATGATCGACTCGCTGCTGCGGGCGTTCGGGCTGCACACCGGCCGGTACACGAGCCCGCACCTGGAGACCGTGCGGGAGCGGATCAGCCTGGACGGCGAGCCGGTCAGCGAGGAGCGGTTCGCCGCCGTGTACCGGGAGATCAAGCCGCTGGCGGAGCTGGTCGACGCCCGGTCGGACGAGCCGCTGACGTACTTCGACATGACCACCGCGCTGGCGTTCGCCACGTTCGCCGACGCGCCGGTCGACATCGCCGTGGTCGAGGTGGGGCTCGGCGGCGCCGAGGACGCCACGAACGTCATCCAGGCCGGGGTGTGCGTGATCACCCCGATCGGCCTGGACCACACCGAGTGGCTCGGCGACACCCTCCAGGACATCGCGTTGGCCAAGGCCGGCATCATCCACCCGGGCGGCACGGTGATCGCCGCGGCGCAGGAGGAGGAGGCCGCGCGTCCCCTCCTCGAACGCTGCGCCGAGGTGGGCGCCACCATCGCTCGCGAGGGTGGCGAGTTCGGGGTCCTGAGCCGTGCGGTCGCCGTCGGCGGGCAGGTGCTCAAACTGCAGGGCCTCGGCGGTGTCTACGACGACGTGTTCCTCCCGCTGCACGGCGCGCACCAGGCGCAGAACGCCGCGGTGGCGCTCGCCGCGGTGGAGGCGTTCCTCGGTGCCGGGGCCCGACGGCAGCTGGACATCGAGGCGGTCCGGGAGGGCTTTGCCACGGCCAGCTCCCCGGGACGGCTGGAGCGGGTCCGCAGTGCCCCGACCGTCCTGCTCGACGGCGCGCACAACCCGCACGGCATGGCCGCGACCGTCACCGCCCTGCAGGAGGAGTTCGCGTTCAGCAAGCTGGTGGCGCTGGTCGGCGTGCTCGCCGACAAGGACGCGAGCAGCCTGTTGGAGCTGCTGGAGCCGGTGGCCGACGTCGTGGTGGTGACCCGCAACAGTTCGCCACGGGCGATGTCGACGAAGGAACTCGCCGCGCTGGCCGTCGAGATCTTCGGCGAGGACCGCGTCGAGGTGGCCGAGGAGTTGCCGGACGCCATCGAGCTGGCGGTCGCGCTGGCCGAGGAGGACGTCCCCGGAGAGCTCAGCGGCGTCGGGGTGCTGGTGACCGGTTCGGTGGTCACGGTGGCCGACGCCCGTCGGCTGTTGAAGCGATGACCGGCCCCGAGCGCGGCCCACGGGCCGCCGACGACCCGACCGGCCAGTCGGGCGGCGAGGCGGGCTCGTCGGGCGGCGAGGTGGGCTCGTCCACCGATCAGGGCGCGGCCGGATCGTCGGTGGGGGAGCCGGAGGCCGGGCAGCCGCGCCGGTCCGGGCTGCGCAACCCGGAGCGGGCGGTACGCGGCCTGGGCGCTGGGACGCTCAGCCTGGAGGCGCTGGTGCTGCTGCTGGCCATTCAGCCGATCCGGGTGGTCGGTGGCGACCTCGGCGGGGCCGCGATCGCGGCGGTGGTGGCCCTGGCGGTTGCCGCCGTCCTGCTCGCCGGCATGATGCGCCGCCCCTGGGCCTGGCACGCCGGCACCGTGCTGCAGGGCCTGCTGCTGCTGGCCGGTCTGCTGCACTGGTCGCTGCTCGTGCTGGGCATCATCTTCGCCCTGGTCTGGGCGTACGCGTTGCACGTCCGCCGGGTCATCCTCGGCTGACGCGCCGCCCCGGCTGGCGATGCCCCGGGGGGACCGACCGGGTCAGGCGTCGGCGCGTTCGCGCCACTGGGTGAGGGCGATGCCGTGGCCGTCCGGGTCCCGGAAGGCCGCCGCCCACACCTCCAGCCTGCTGCCCCGGTTGACCACCCGGGGCGCGTACGTGAAGCGGACCCCGGAGTCGCGCAGCCGGCCGTACGCCGCCTCGATGTCGGCCACCTCGAGGTTGACGTGCACCAGCCGACGGCTGATCGGCGCGGCCCCGGTCACCTCGCGCAGCACCAGCCGGGTCGTGCCGAAGGCGAGCACAGCATTGCCGGCGCCCTGGTCGACCTCGCTGAAACCGAGCATGTCGCGGTAGAAGCCGAGCGACCGGGACAGGTCGGTGACCAGCAGGGTCAGGCCGACACCGCTGATCGGGCCGACCGGATCAGCCGCGGACGCGCCGTCGTACCCGAAGATCGCCTCGTCCAGGTCCTCGGCGGTGACTGTCTCGCGGGTCGTCCCGGTCGGGGTGGGATCGTCCAGCGGCAGGTCCAGCGGATCCCTGGCGACCGGGCCGGTGCGCTGCGCCGGAGGTGGACCGACGCGCGGGGCGGCGGGCGGGTCGAGGCGGCTGTCGGCGGTCGCGCGCCGGTCGGCGGTCGTCGGGTCGACGCGGTCGTCGGGTTCATCGACGCGGTCGTCGATCGGGGCGAGCGGGTCCGCGTCGGGCTGGTCGAAATGCTCCTCCGCCGGTGGGCGCGGTGCGGGGGTGGCCCGTCGGGGCAGCCCCGCGCCGGGTTGCGGCTCGACGACGACGCCTTCGAGCACCACCGGGCCGCCCGGACTCTGGCTCATCACCAGCGGTTCGCGCACGTCCGGCGCGAGCGCCGGGTCGTCGCGCAGCGGGTCGGGGCCGCGCGGGTCGCGGAACACCTCGGGGCCGCGGGGGTCACGGAACGGGTCGCCGTCGCGGGGGTCACGGAACGGGTCGCCGTCGCGGGCACGCGGGTCGAGGAACCCCTCGCCGTCGCGTGCGTCCCGGAATTCGTCGTCCGTGGCGCGGTCGGCCCACGGCGGGGCGTCCTGTTGGAGGAGCACGTCGTCCACGGCGTCGATGTCGCCGAACTCCGGGGGGAGGTCGGCGACGGCCGCAGCGGTCTCGGCGTGGGTGGGCACCTCGTCCCAGAGAACCTTGACATGCCGCTGGTCGTCCAACGCGACCCGGATCGGCAGGGTCTGACCCAGCGACGGCCACTTCGAGACCGGCACCCGCGGCTCGATGATCTTCTTGGATCGGGGCGGCAGACCGGGCGCGTCGATGACCAGTTGCAGCTCGCACCGGCCGAACGCGTACTGGGTGGGTGGTTCGGAGGCGCTGTGCACGTGCGCCACGCCGACCACCCAGGTGCGCCCGCCGCCGCGTACGGTCGCCAGCGCGATCGCCAGCACCAGCAGGGCGACCCCGAGGGCCACGATGGCCCAACTGGTCATGCCCAGCCCGAAGAGGACGACGAAGGTGGCCACGGTGCCGAGCACCGTGCCGATGAGCTTGCGTACCGGCGCGATGGGCCGGTTCCCGCCATTCGCCACAGTGGACCTCCCGGGGGTCAGGGCCAGGCTAGGCCGGATCGGCCACCGGGGGAAAGACCGGCCGCCGCGCCGGCGCCGGGACCGGGTCGCTAGGCTGACCGTACCGAGCCCAAGCGTTCCGCGCGTACAGGAGGAACCCAGCGTGTCCAGCAACAGCCCGGATGAGCGCAGCCTCGTGCTGATCAAGCCCGACGCGGTCCGCCGCGGTCTGGTCGGCGAGGTTCTCTCCCGCTTCGAGCGCAAGGGGCTGCGGATCGACGCGATGGTGCACCGGACGATGGACGCCGCGCTCGCCGACGCGCACTACGCCGAGCACGTCGACAAGGCGTTCTACCCGCCGCTGAAGGACTTCATGACCGGCGGTCCGCTGGTCGCCCTGGTGCTCTCCGGCGACCAGGTCATCGACGTGGTCCGTGGGCTGGTCGGCGCGACCGACGGCCGCAAGGCCGCCGCCGGCACGATCCGGGGTGACCTGTCGCTGTCCAACCGGGAGAACCTGGTACACGCCTCCGACTCGACGGACAGCGCCAAGCGCGAGATCGGGCTCTGGTTCCCCGAGCTGAGCTGAGCTGACGACGCCGGGGTTCAGTCCACCGGCGGCAGCTTCTCCGGGTTGCCCACCACGTAGATCCCGGTGATCCGACCGGCGGCGGCGGTGACGGTCATCGTGTACCGGCCGCCGTCGGAGCGGGTCAGCAGGATGGCGGGTTCGCCGTTCAACTCGACCCGACGCGCCGTCCACTGGCGGCGTGGGCCGTAGATCCCGGCGTAGAACCGGGTCACCCGGTCCGCGCCCCGCAGCGGGTTGCGGGCGGAACGCACCCGGCCGCCGCCGTCGTTCCACGCCGTGACGTCCGCGGCCACCAGACTGGTGAGCGTCGCCAGGTCCCCGTTTCGGGCGGCGGCGAGGAACGCGTCCAGCAGCCGCTCACGCTCCGACCGGCTGGCGGTGAAGCGGCGGCGCTCCTGGCGTACCCGGGTGGCCGCCCGGTGGTGCAGCTGCCGACAGTCCTCGGGGGTCCGGTCCAGGATCTCCGCGATCTCGGCGTACGGCAGGTCGAACGCGGTGTGCAGGACGTACACCGCGCGCTCCGGCGGGGTGAGCCGCTCCAGCACGTGCAGCAGCGCGGTGGAGAGCGAGTCGCGTAGCTCCACCCGGTCCAGCGGCCCGAAGGGCGAGGGCTCGGTCGGCACCGGCTCGGGCAGCCACGGCCCGACGTACGTCTCGCGGGTCGCCTGCCGGGCCCGTAGCCGGTCCATCGCCAGCCGGGTGACCACCCGGGACAGGTAACGGCGCGGCTCGGCCACGGTGGCGCGGTCCACGCCCAGCCAACGCAGGTACGCCTCCTGGAGCACGTCCTCCGCGTCGTGCCGGCTGCCGAGCAGGCGGTAGGCGAGCCCGAGCAGCATCGGCCGGTGCGCCTGGAGCGCACCGGCCGCCTCTGCCGCCTCGGTCGTCACACCTGCGCCGGGGGCTCCGTGTGCGTCGCCACGGCGATACGATTCCACACGTTGATTGTGGCGATCGCGAGGACCAGATCGGCCAGTTCCTTCTCCGACCAGACCTTCGCGGCGGCGTCCCACACCTCGTCCGACACCCCGTGCTCGCCGAGCCGGGTCACCGCGTCGGTGAGCGCCAGCGCGGTCTGCTCCCGCTCGTCGAAGAACGACAGCGCCTCCCGCCAGGCGGCCACCGCGAACAGCCGCCGGCTCGACTCGCCGGCGGCGAGGGCGTCGCGGCTGTGCATGTCCACGCAGTACGCGCAGCCGTTCAGCATCGACGCCCGCAGCTTGACCAACTCCAACACGGTGTGGTCGACGTTCGCCTGGACGTACTTCTCCAGACCCGACACGGCCTGATATCCCTGCGGCGCGACCTCGAAGAGCCTCATTCGTTGCATGACCAACTCCCTGTTCGATCCGACACCGCTACGACGGTCCGACCGGGGCGTGCCGTGACAACCGTCGTGGTGACCCCGGTCACGCTTGGTGGCCCGGCCGGAGGCGTTCCGGCCAGACAACAGGCGTTCGGGCGCCGGTCATCCGGGCCGCCGATCGCGGTCATCTCCGCCCGGTAGACCGACGGGGTCAACCGATGACCGGGAGGAAGCATGACCGAGCTTGATCGACGTACCCTGCTGCGGGCCGGTGTGGTGGCCGGGGCCGGAGTCGCCGGCGGCGCGCTGCTGGGCGGCGCCGGCGCGAACGCCGCCCCGGCCTGGCGCCCGGCGGGACGTCCCGTGCTCACCCACGGCGTGCAGAGCGGCGACGTGACCGCCGACTCGGCGCTGGTCTGGACGCGGGCCGACCGCCCGGGCCGGATGCTGGTCGAGGTGAGCCGGCGGCCCGACTTCCGGGGCGCCCGGCAGCTGCGGGGCCCGGTGCTCGGCCCGAACGGGGACTTCACCGGCAAGGTGCGGCTGCGGGGCCTGCCGGACGCCGAGCGGCTGCACTACCGGGTCCGGGTGGAGGGCCTGGAGCGGCACGGGGTGGTCAGCGAGCCGCTGACCGGAACGCTGACCACCGCGCCGGGCCGGCACCGGCGGCGCGACGTGTCGTTCGTGTGGACCGGGGACATCGTCGGGCAGGGCTGGGGGATCGACCCCAACTACGGCGGACTGTCGATCTTCCGCGCGATGCGGGAGACCCGTCCGGACTTCTACCTGTGCAGCGGCGACACCGTGTACGCCGACGGGCCGCTGGTCGAGTCGGTGACGTTGCCCGACGGGCGGATCTGGCGCAACCTGGTGACCCCCGAGAAGAGCAAGGTCGCCGAGACGCTGACCGAGTACCGGGGACAGTTCGCCTACAACCTGCTCGACGCGCACCTGCGGGAGTTCGCCGCGGCGGTACCGCAGATCAACCAGTGGGACGACCACGAGGTCCTCAACAACTGGTACCCGGGGGAGATTCTGGACGACCCGCGCTACACCGAGCAGCGGGTCGACGTGCTCGCCGCGCGGGCGAGTCAGGCGTTCCACGAGTGGCTGCCCGTGCCGGACGACGGGCCGCTGTACCGGCGGATCCCGTACGGGCCGCTGCTGGATGTATTCGTGCTCGACATGCGCACCCACAAGGACCCCAACGACGGCAACACGTACGCCGACCCGAAGCGCGGTCTGCTCGGTCGCGAGCAGCGGGAGTGGCTGATCCGGGAGCTGAAGCGCTCCACGGCGACCTGGAAGGTGATCGCCAACGACCTGCCGATCGGGGTCGTGGTGCCGGACGGGCCGGGTGCGCAGGAGGGTGTCGCGCAGGGCGACCCCGGTGCGCCGCTCGGTCGTGAGCTGGAGTTCGCCGAGGTGCTGCGGGCCACCCACCGGGCTCAGGTGACCGGCATGGTCTTCCTCACCGCCGACGTGCACTACTCCGCCGCGCACCACTACGACCCGTCCCGGGCGGCGGTCGGCGACTTCACCCCGTTCTGGGAGTTCGTCTCCGGCCCGGCGCACGCCGGCGCGTTCGGCCCGAACGCCCTGGACGGCACGTTCGGCCCGCAGGCGGTCTTCGTGCACGCCCCGCCGCGCGCCAACACCTCGCCGGCCGAGGGCTTTCAGCACTTCGGCGAGGTGTCGATCGACGGCGGGTCGGCGGCCCTGACGGTTCACCTGCGCGACCGCGACGGCGCCTCCCTCTGGAACACCACCCTCCCCGCCCCCTGACCCCCGCCCCTCCCCGGGTTGATCATGAAGTTATTGCCACGACACGCCGTGCCGGGCGGCAATAACTTCATGATCACCGGGGTGGGGGCCTGGGGTGGGGGCGTTACTCGGGGGCGGGGGTTGGGGTGGGTCTTGTATCGTTGAGCACCGTAAGGCGATGACCCGGCCATCACCGGTGAGCCTCCGGAAGAACAGCCGGGCAACCGGCCCAGTAGAACCGGACGGGTGCGGCCCGTCACAGCCGGCAAATGAGCGGGCGGTCGATCCTGACCGCCAAGCGGGGTGGTACCGCGGGCCACCCGGGAGCGCCGTCTCAGGCGTACCCCGGAAGGTTCGTCCTCGCAGACCCACGTTGAGTGAGCTGCGCGAGGAGAGCGACCCCCGATGGCCTATCCGTTGCACGACCCGACCGCCGCCGGTGTCCCGGCGAGCCCGGACCTGCCCGCGGTCGAGCGCCGGGTGCTGGAGCACTGGACGGCCGACAAGACCTTCGAGGCGTCCGTCGAGGCCCGCCCGGCCGGCGACGACGGCAAGAACGAGTACGTCTTCTACGACGGCCCGCCGTTCGCCAACGGCCTGCCGCACTACGGCCACCTGTTCACCGGGTACGTCAAGGACGTGGTGCCCCGCTACCAGACCATGCGCGGGCGGCACGTCGAGCGGCGCTTCGGCTGGGACTGCCACGGCCTGCCCGCCGAGGTGGTGGCCGAGAAGCAGCTCGGCATCACCAGCAAGGCGGAGATCATCGACCTGGGCGTGGCCCGGTTCAACGAGGCCTGCCGCACGTCGGTGCTGGAGTTCACCCAGGACTGGGAGCGGTACATCAACCGGCAGGCCCGCTGGGTCGACTTCGCCAACGACTACAAGACCCTCGACCTGGACTACATGGAAAGCGTCATGTGGGCCTTCAAGACCCTGCACGAGAAGGGTCTGATCTACGAGGGTTTCCGGGTGCTGGCGTACTGCTGGCGTTGCGAGACGCCGCTGTCGAACACCGAGACCCGGATGGACGACGTCTACCGGGACCGGCACGACCCCACCCTGTCGGTGTGGTTCGGGCTGACCGCCGACGAGTCCGCCCCGGAGCTGCTGCGCGGGCCGGTCAAGCTGGGCGTCTGGACGACCACGCCGTGGACCCTGCCGTCGAACCTGGCGCTCGCCGTCGGGCCCGACATCGAGTACGCGGTCCTGGAGCGCGACGGGGACCGCTACGTCGTGGGTGCCGCGCGGCTGGCCGCGTACGCCAAGGAACTGGACGGCTACGAGCAGGTAGGCACGGTGTACGGCCGGGACCTGGTCGGGCGCCGCTACACACCCCTGTTCGACTTCCTCGTCGAGCAGGCCGGCGAGAACGCCTACCAGGTGCTCGGCGCGGAGTTCGTCACCACCGAGGACGGCACCGGGATCGTGCACCTCGCCCCGGCGTTCGGTGAGGACGACCAGAACGTCTGCAACGCCGCCGGCATCCCCACCATCGTCACGGTCGACGACCACACCCGGTTCACCGCGCTGGTCCCGCCGTACACCGGTGAGCAGGTCTTCGACGTCAACAAGCCGGTGATCCGGGAGCTGAAGGACCGGGGGGTGGTGCTCAAGCAGGACACCTACACCCACTCGTACCCGCACTGCTGGCGCTGCGACACCCCGCTGGTCTACAAGGCGGTGTCGTCGTGGTTCGTCGCCGTGACGAAGTTCAAGGACCGGATGGTCGAGCTGAACCAGGAGATCAACTGGACGCCCGGCCACATCAAGGACGGCTCGTTCGGCAAGTGGCTGGCGAACGCCCGCGACTGGTCGATCAGCCGGAACCGGTTCTGGGGCTCGCCGATCCCGGTGTGGAAGTCCGACGACCCGAACTACCCGCGCCTCGACGTCTACGGCTCCCTGGCCGACATCGAGCGCGACTTCGGCGTACGCCTGAGCGACCTGCACCGGCCGGCGGTGGACGACCTGGTCCGCCCCAACCCGGACGACCCGACCGGTCAGTCGATGATGCGCCGGGTGCCGGAGGTGCTGGACTGCTGGTTCGAGTCCGGGTCGATGCCGTTCGCCCAGGTGCACTACCCGTTCGAGAACGCGGACTGGTTCGAGCACCACTACCCGGGTGACTTCATCGTCGAGTACATCGGGCAGACCCGCGGCTGGTTCTACACCATGCACGTGCTGGCCACCGCGCTGTTCGACCGGCCGGCGTTCCGCAACTGCCTGAGCCACGGCATCCTGCTCGGCTCGGACGGGCGCAAGATGTCCAAGAGCCTGCGCAACTACCCGGACGTCTACCACGTGTTCGACTCGTACGGGTCGGACGCGATGCGCTGGATGCTGATGTCCTCGCCGGTGTTGCGCGGTGGGGACATGGCGGTCACCGAGACGCTGATCCGTGACGCCGTGCGGCAGGTGCTGCTGCCGCTGTGGAACGTCTGGTACTTCTTCTCGCTCTACGCCAACGCGGACGGGTACCAGGCGCGGCGGCGCACCGACTCGACGCACCTGCTCGACAGGTACATCCTGGCGAAGACCAACGAACTGGTGTCGACGGTCAGCGCGCAGATGGACGCGTACGACATCTCCGGCGCCTGTGCCACCGTGCGGTCCTACCTGGACGCGCTGACCAACTGGTACGTGCGCCGCTCGCGGGACCGCTTCTGGTCCGGCGACGCCAACGCGTTCGACACCCTGTCGACCGTGCTGGAGACGCTCTGCCGGGTGGTGGCGCCGCTGGCGCCGCTGACCGCGGAGGAGATCTGGCGCGGGCTGACCGGGGAGCGCTCGGTGCACCTGACCGACTGGCCCTCGGCGGAGGAGTTCCCGGCCGACCACGACCTGGTGGCGGCGATGGACAACGTGCGGGCGGTCGCCTCGGCGGCGCTGTCGCTGCGCAAGGCCAAGGGGCTGCGGGTGCGGCTGCCGCTGTCGAAGCTGACCGTGGCCTCGCCGGCGGCGGAGCAGCTGCGACCGTTCACCGACCTGATCACTGACGAGGTGAACGTCAAGGCCGTGGAGTTCAGCGCGGACCTGTCCGAGTACTGCCAGCAGGTGCTGACCGTGGTGCCCCGGGCGCTCGGCCCGCGCGTCGGCAAGCAGGTCCAGCAGGTGATCAAGGCGGTCAAGACCGGCGACTGGGAGCTGGTCGACGGCGCTCCGGTGGCCGCCGGCGTCACCCTGGCCGAGGGCGAGTACGAGCTGCGTCTCGTCGCGGCCGACGCCGAGCACTCCGCGCCGCTGCCCGGCGGCGAGGGCGTGGTCGTGCTGGTCACCGAGGTCACCCCGGAGTTGGCCGCCGAGGGCCTGGCCCGCGACGTGGTGCGGGTGGTGCAGCAGGCCCGCCGCGACGCCGACCTGGATGTCTCCGACCGGATCGTGGTGTCGGTGTCGGCGTCCGAGGAGGTGCGCGCGGC
This sequence comes from Micromonospora sp. NBC_00617, assembly GCF_045161355.1. Lineage (NCBI taxonomy): Bacteria > Bacillati > Actinomycetota > Actinomycetes > Micromonosporales > Micromonosporaceae > Micromonospora > Micromonospora sp. NBC_00617. Next base: position 19,291 of record NZ_CP107751.1, read on the forward strand.
GGTGAGCGCGTACGTCGATTTCGTCGCTGGTGAGGTGCTGGCCGACTCGATCGACTTCGCCGAGGGCCTCGACGGTTTCGCCGGCGAGGTGGGCGAGGGTGAGCGGGTGACGGTCACCGTCCGCCGGGCGTAGCGCGCGGGTGCGGACGCCTCCCCACCTCCGTCCGGGAGGTGTGGAGGCGTCCGCTACCGTGACACCGCCTGCTCGCACCTTATCTGCCGGAGGACCAGTGCCCCTGCTCTACACCATCGGCAAGCTCACCGTGGCGCCCACGCTGCGGTTGGCGTTCCGCCCGACCGTGGAGGGTCTGGAACACGTGCCGGAGACCGGCGGCGCGATCTTCGCCGGCAACCATCTCTCGGTGGCCGACGAGCTGTTCCTCGGCACGGTGGTGCCCCGGCACCTGGCGTTCTGGGCCAAGTCGGAGTACTTCAAGGGCGCCGGCGTGAAGGGCGCGTTCTCGAAGTTCGTCCTCACCGGTCTGGGTGCGATCCCGGTCGAGCGGGCCGGTGGGCGGGCCGCGCTGTCCGCGTTCGACGCCGCCATCCCGGCGTTGCAGGGTGGTGATCTGGTGGTGGTCTACCCGGAGGGCACCCGCTCCCCGGACGGCAAGCTCTACCGGGGGCGGACCGGGGCGGCCCGGCTGGCGATCTCCGCTGGTGTGCCGATCATCCCGGTCGGCACGATCGGCACGGACAAGGCCCAGCCGATCGGCGCCCGGGTGCCCCGCCCCGGCAGCGCCAAGATCACCGTCCGGTTCGGCAAGCCGCTGGACTTCACCGGTCGCCCGGACGACCGCACCTCGCTGCGCCAGATGACCGACGAGCTGATGAGCGAGATCCAGAAGCTCACCGGCCAGGAGTACGTCCCGCGCTACGCCCCACCGCGCGCCCACCCGGACCCGACCCGCGACGCCTAACTTGGGGCGCCTGATCCGCGACGCCTGATCCGCGTCGGGCCGTGGCCTCGGTTCCTTCGCGGGCGTCTGGCCGCCGACGGCGGACCCGTCGTCGAGGCACTTACTCCTCGAAGCGGTATTCCTGTGAGTCATAAAGATGACTCACAGGAATACCGCTCTCCGGCCCGCTTCGTCCGCGCGACGTCACGGGGCGTGACGGGCAGCCGGGTGCACGGGCTTCCGCCGACCCACCCAGGGCCCGCGAACCGCCGGCCGGCCCGGCCCCGCCGTCGACGGTGCGGCGTCGCTCCATTGGCCGCTGCGCGGCTCAGCCCCGCTCGGGCTGAACGATCTGGCCGCGCAGGGTGTCCAGCAGAGTCGCGCTGTCGGAGATGGAGAGCCGGGTGAACACCCCGGTGGCGATGCTGCCGTGGTCGACCGAGGTGCACACCACGACGTCGCCGTCGGACGGCCGGCCGATCGCGCAACGCTCGTGCCGACCTCGTACGCCGGTCCGCACCGTCTCGGGCGCCTCCAGCGCGTAGCGCTCACTGAGCCGGGTGATCTCCGCGTCCGCGTCCGCCTCCGGGTTCAGCCGGAAGCCGGTGCCGCCGAAGACCGTCACCCGCTTGCCGTCCCCCGTGACGTAGACGCCGGCAAAGGTGTCCTCGGCCAGCCAGTGCTCCTGGCGCACCTCGTTCTCCAGCTGTCGGGAGGTCGCGGCGCTGCCGTCGTCCTGACGCAGGCTCAGGTCGGCGACCTGCTCGGGCAGCGCGGCGCGGGCCGGGTACTGAGACGAAATCGGCAGGCCGTAGTAGGCGGGACATCCGCAGCAGCAGGCCAGGGTGAGCAGCAGCAGCCACGGCCAGCGACGCCGGCGGCGGACCGGGACCGGCACGTACCCCTTCGGGGCCTCCCAGCCGGGTGGTGGCGTCACCGGCGGTGGCGTGGCCGACCGCCGTCCCCGCCGCTGCTTCGGCACCCGAGCGGGCCGCACCGGCGCGGCGGGTCGGGCCGTGCCGCGCTGCGCCGGCAGGGCCGGCCGGGCGGGTGGCGCCGAGTGGGCGGGTGCCGCCGGGTAGGCGGGCGACGTTGGGTGGGCGGGTGGCGGCGACACCGGGTGCATCCCGACCGGCGGTGCAGGCGGCCCGGACCACTGCCGGGTCGACGGGGGCACCGGGTAGTCCAACGTCGGGGGCAGCGGAGGCAGTTCGGCGGAGGGCAGGTCCCAGCCGCCGGTGTCCACCCCGGCCCACGGGTCGACCGGGGTGCGGTGCTCGGGTGGCTGCTCGGGCAGGGGCGGCGGCGGGGTCGGCTCGGCCGACTCACCCCAGGCACGCCTGCGCGGCAGCGGGGGAGGGACCGGCGCGGACCCACTCCACCGGGGCGCGGGAGCCACCGTGGGCGCGGCGGGGGAGTCCGCGGACGCAGCCTGCTGGGCCCCGGGCTCCTGGGCCGTCGGCTCGGGCTGGGCTGCGGGCTCCTGGGCCGTCGGCTCGGGCTGGGCTGCGGGCTCCTGGGCCGTCGGTTCCGGCTGGGCCGTGGGCTCCTGGGCCGTGGGTTCCGACTGGTCGGGGGCGGCGGGGTGATCCGGCGGTACGGGTGGGGAGGTCGACTCGTCGGCGACCGCCGAAGCGTCGTCCGGCTCCGGGCCCGGGGTGCGCCCGTCGGCCGGCCGTGCTTCCGGCTGGGGCTCCGGCATCGCGGCAATCTCCTCTCGCGCCGGTCCGAGGTTAGTACCGCGTCGCCACCACCGCCGCGCGGGCATCGAGGCGGAGCGCGTGCACAGGTGGTTGGTCGGGCGGCATCGTGGCGTGCGCGTGGTCACCGACGGGAGGGCGCGTACCCTTGGGCATCATGAGTGCCCCGTCCACGACGCCGCGCGCGGCCGCGACCAATTCCGTCTGGCCCCGGCTCGAGCCGCTGCTCCCTCAGGTCTCCAAGCCCATCCAGTACGTCGGCGGTGAGCTGGGCGCGGTGGTCAAGGACTGGGACGCGGCGACGGTGCGCTGGGCGCTCATGTACCCCGACGCGTACGAGGTGGGCCTGCCCAACCAGGGTGTGCAGATCCTCTACGAGGTGCTCAACGAGCTGCCCGACACCCTCGCCGAGCGGACGTACGCGGTCTGGCCCGACCTGGAGAACCTGATGCGCACGCACGGCGTGCCGCAGTTCACCGTCGACGCCCACCGGCCGGTGCGCGATTTCGACGTCTTCGGCATCTCCTTCTCCACCGAGCTGGGCTACACCAACATGCTCACCGCGATCGACCTGGCCGGCATCCCGCTGCTGGCCGCCGACCGCACCGACGCCGACCCGGTGATCGTGGCCGGTGGGCACGCCGCCTTCAACCCGGAGCCGATCGCCGACTTCATCGACGCCGCCGTGCTCGGCGACGGCGAGGAGGCGGTCCTGGAGATCACCGCGATCGTCCGGGAGTGGAAGGCCGAGGGCTCCCCGGGTGGCCGCGACGAGTTGCTGCTGCGGCTGGCCCGCACCGAGAGCGTGTACGTGCCGCGCTTCTACGACGTCGACTACCTCCCCGACGGGCGGATCCAGCGGGTCGTGCCGAACCGGGCGGACGTGCCGTTCCGGGTGCACAAGCGCACGACGATGGACCTGGACGCGTGGCCGTACCCGAAGAAGCCTCTCGTCCCGCTCGCCGAGACGGTGCACGAGCGGTACGCGGTGGAGATCTTCCGGGGCTGCACCCGGGGCTGCCGGTTCTGCCAGGCGGGCATGATCACCCGTCCGGTGCGCGAGCGGTCGATCACCACCGTCGGGCAGATGGTGCGCGAGGGCCTGGAGTTCTCCGGCTTCTCCGAGGTCGGTCTGCTGTCGCTCTCCTCGGCGGACCACTCGGAGATCGGCGACATGTGCTCGGGCCTGGCCCAGCAGTACGAGGGCACCAACGTGTCGCTGTCGCTGCCGTCGACCCGGGTCGACGCCTTCAACATCGACCTCGCACAGGAGTTGTCCCGCAACGGGCGGCGTACCGGTCTCACCTTCGCCCCGGAGGGCGGGTCGGAGCGGATCCGCAAGGTCATCAACAAGATGGTGTCGAAGGAAGACCTGATCCGGACGGTCGTCACCGCGTACAGCAACGGTTGGCGCCAGGTGAAGCTCTACTTCATGTGCGGCCTGCCCACCGAGACCGACGAGGACGTCCTCGAGATCGCCGACATGGCCCACGAGGTGATCAAGGCCGGTCGGGCCGCGACGGGCTCGAAGGACATCCGCTGCACGGTGTCGATCGGCGGGTTCGTGCCGAAGCCGCACACCCCGTTCCAGTGGGCCGCCATGGAGCGGCCGGAGGTCATCGACCACCGGCTCAAGATCCTCAAGCAGGCGATCAACTCGGACCGCTCGCTGGGCCGGGCCATCGGCTACCGCTACCACGACGGCGAGCCGTCGCTGATCGAGGGCCTGCTGTCCCGGGGCGACCGTCGGGTCGGCTCGGTGATCCGCAAGGTCTGGGAGAACGGCGGCCGGTTCGACGGGTGGAGCGAGCACTTCTCGTACCAGCGCTGGGTGGACGCGGCGGCCGAGACGCTGCCCGCGTTCGGGGTGGATCTCGACTGGTACACCACCCGCCAGCGCGACGAGCTGGAGGTCCTTCCCTGGGACCACCTGGACTCGGGCCTGGACAAGGACTGGCTCTGGCAGGACTGGCAGGATTCGCTGAGCGAGTTCGAGCAGGACGACTGCCGGTGGACCCCGTGCTTCGACTGCGGCGTCTGTCCCTCGATGGACACCGAGATCCAGATCGGCCCCACCGGCAAGAAGCTCCTGCCCCTGACGCCGATCAAGGGCCTGAAAACCCCCACGCCCTGACCCCCGGCCCTCCCGGCCCCGCCCGTCGCCCGCGTTGATCATGAAGTTATTGCCCGGAGAACACAGTGTGTCGCCGACGATAACTTCATGATCAACCGGTGCTGAGTTCCGAGGAGCGAGACGATCAGTAAGAGAAACCAGCCGGAGGGTGGGCAGGCGCCGGTCGTTCAGCGCGCCCGCATCCGGTACGCCAAGCGCGGGCCGCTGCGGTTCACCTCGCACCGGGACTTCGCCCGGGCGTTCGAGCGTGCGCTGCGCCGTGCCGCCGTACCGATCGCGTTTTCCCAGGGCTTCACCCCACACCCCAAGATCTCCTACGCCAGCGCCGCGCCCACCGGGGTGGCGAGCGAGGCGGAGTACCTGGAGATCGGCCTCCAGGCGCCGGTCGAACCGGAGGCGCTGCGCGCCGCGCTCGACGCCGCGCTCTCACCCGGGCTGGACGTGCTGGAGGTGGTGATCGCCGACGGTGGCAGCCTGGCGGACCGCATCGAGGCGTCGCACTGGCACATCGAGTTGCCCGAGGTCGACACGGAGACACTGCGCGCCGCCGTGGACGCCTTCACCGCCGCGGACGAGGTGCTGGTCGAGCGGATGACCAAGCAGGGGCGACGCACCTTCGACGCCCGTGCGGCGGTTATGTCGATCGATGTCCTCCCCCCGACGCAGACGCCTTCCGGGGCGCCGGCCGTACCGTGTGCGATACTCGAACTGGTCGTGCGGCAGGTCACCCCGTCCGTTCGGCCCGATGACGTCCTTTCCGGCCTCCGCGTGGTGGCCGACCTGGAGCCGCCGGTCTCGCCGAGGGTGACCCGGCTGGCTCAGGGCACGCTGACCGCGCAGGGTGCGATCGTGGATCCGTTGGATGCGGACCGCGGCGGGGCAGCCATCGTTGGGCACTGACCGACGGTCAGCGCTCTTGCAGGCAGACTTCGGCGGTCGCGCACCACGCGCGCCCGGCGGAAACACTTTTGCGGCGACCCTGCGTGGCAGCGCTCACCCGCGCCCGGGGCAGCCAGAACTGGAGAACGTCCATGCTCGAGAACGAGCCCGAGGGCGGCGAACGGACCGGTTCACAGCCGGCCGGCGACACCGCTGACCAGAGCACCACCACCGAGGGCGCCGCCGGCGTGGAGCAGGCGGGCGCCCAGAACGCCGAGCCTGCCGCGCCGCCCCGGCGGGCGCGGGCCACCCGGCGTCGGGCCGCCCCGCTCAACCAGCCGGAGCAGGCCGAGGCACCCGTCGAGGCGTCCGCCGGCGGGGCCGGCGCCGTCGAGTCGCCGCAGGCGGAGGTCTTCGCCCCGATCTCCGGTGACCTGGACGTCGCCCCGAAGACCCCCCGACGCCGGCGCAAGGCGGCCCCCGTCGAGACGACCGCCGAGGAGCCGCTGGTCGCCGCCAGCGCGGAGCTGGCCTCCCCCGAGGTCGTTCCTCCGGTCAAGGTGACCCGCACCCGGCGCAAGAAGGCAACGCCCGCCGTCGAGGAGCCGCCGGCCGTCGAGGAGCCCCTCGCCGACGAGCCCCCCGCCGACGAGCCCGTCGAGGAGGACGCCGCTGAGCCGCCGGCGGAGTCCGACCTGCGTCAGGCGGAAGCCGAGCTGAACGAGGCGCAGACCCCGCCGGGCGGAACCGTCGCCGAGCAGGCGTTCGGTGCCGCGCGGGAGCGCTCCGGCGAGGTGGCGCCCGGTGTCGCCGTGGCGAACGTGCCCGATGAACCGATCGAGCCCGCCGAGGTGATCGAGCCCGAGCAGCCGCGGACCCGCCGTCGGCGGGCCGCGCTCTCCGCACCCACCGTGCTGTTCATGGCACCCCAGCCGGACGCCGTGCCGGTGACCCGGCCGGCGGAGCCCGCTCCGGTGGCCGAGGAACCGGCCGTCGAGGCCGAGCCGTCCCGCCGACGGCGGCGCGCTCGCCGCGACGTCGAGCCGGTGGAGCCGGTCGAGGTCATCGAGGCCGAGGAGGAGCCGACCGAGGAGGCCGACGAGGCCATTGAGGCGGACGAGGACGACGAGGACAGCGCGGCCGCGCGCCGCCGCCGTCGGCGTGGCCGCCGAGGTCGGGGCCGGGGCAAGGGCGGCGCCGACGACGCCGAGGACGAGGAGTCCGACGAGGCGGCGCAGGCCGACGAGGAGGAGACCGCCGAGGCCGAGGCCGAGGGGGACGAGGACGAGGAGTCTGAGGGCGGGGACGGGTTGACCCGTCGTCGCCGTCGTCGCCGCCGTCGCGGCGCCGGTGACACCGAGGGCGCCGCCGACGACGGCGTGCCCACCGTGGTCAAGATCCGTGAGCCGCGTCGCACGGTCGACGAGGTCCAGGGCGTGTCCGGCTCGACCCGGCTGGAGGCCAAGCGCCAGCGTCGCCGGGACGGTCGGGAGCAGCGGCGTACGCGGCCGCCGATCCTCAGCGAGTCGGAGTTCCTGGCCCGCCGGGAGGCGGTCGACCGGGTGATGGCGGTCCGGCAGCGCGGTGACCGTACCCAGATCGCCGTCCTGGAGGACGGCGTGCTGGTCGAGCACTACGTCACCCGCAACTCCTCGGGCACCATGGCCGGCAACGTCTACCTGGGCAAGGTGCAGAACGTGCTGCCCAGCATGGAGGCGGCGTTCGTCGACGTCGGCCGGGGTCGCAACGCGGTGCTGTACGCCGGCGAGGTCAACTGGGACACCTCCGGGCTGGAGGGGCGTGCCCGCTCGATCGAGCAGGCGCTGCGCTCCGGCGACTCGGTGCTGGTGCAGGTCACCAAGGACCCGATCGGGCACAAGGGCGCCCGGCTGACCAGCCACATCGCTCTCTCCGGCCGGCACCTGGTCTACGTGCCCAACGGCAACGCGTCCGGGATCAGCCGGAAGCTGCCGGACACCGAGCGCAAGCGGCTGCGTGACGTGCTCAAGAAGCTGGTCCCGGACGGCGCCGGCGTGATCGTCCGTACCGCCGCCGAGGGCGCCAGCGAGGACGAGCTGGCCCGCGACGTCAAGCGGCTCCAGTCGCAGTGGGAGGACATCCAGGCCAAGGCCGCCGAGGGCGGTGCCCCGGTGCTGCTCTACGAGGAGCCGGACCTGGTCATCCGGGTGGTCCGGGACCTGTTCAACGAGGACTTCCGCGAGCTGGTCATCGAGGGCGAGCAGTCGTACGGCATCGTCGAGTCGTACCTGTCGCACGTCTCTCCGGACCTGGTCGACCGGGTGCGCCGGCACGTCGGCACGAGCGACGTGTTCGCCGAGTACCGGATCGACGAGCAGATCATCAAGGGCCTGGACCGCAAGGTGTTCCTGCCCTCGGGCGGCTCGCTGGTGATCGACAAGACCGAGGCCATGACGGTCGTCGACGTCAACACCGGCAAGTACACCGGCTCCGGCGGCAACCTGGAGGAGACGGTCACCCGCAACAACCTGGAGGCGGCGGAGGAGATCGTCCGCCAGCTCCGGCTGCGCGACATCGGTGGCATCGTGGTGATCGACTTCATCGACATGGTGCTGGAGTCGAACCGGGAGCTGGTGCTGCGCCGGCTCACCGAGTGCCTGGGCCGGGACCGCACCAAGCACCAGGTCACCGAGATCACCTCGCTCGGCCTGGTGCAGATGACCCGTAAGCGGATCGGCGCGGGCCTGCTGGAGGCGTTCAGCGAGACCTGCGAGTGCTGCAAGGGTCGGGGCGTCATCATCCACACCGAGCCGGTGCCGGAGAAGCCGCGTACCGGTGGGGCCGCGGAGAAGGTCAAGGCGGTCGCCTCGTCGGCGCCGGCCGCTCCGGCCGTCGAGGCCGGCACCGCGTCGCCGCGCCGCCGGGCGCGCAAGAGCGCCCCGGCCGAGCGCGCGGTGGTCGAGGTCGTCGACACCGACACCAGCGTCGAACCGGACGCCGACTACCAGGACACCATGGGGTACGACCTGTCCCGCTACGAGGCGGAGACCGAGGCGGCGCCGGCGGTGTCCGACAGCCTGCAGGGCGAGTCGGCCCGGCTGGCCGCGGCGGACGACCCGGACGCGCTCGCTGACGGTGACATCGACGAGGAGGCCGGTGGCGCGGGGCGTCGCCGCTCCCGCCGCGGTGGCGCCCGCCGGCGGACCCGCCCCTGACGGCCCTGACCGGCCCGGTGTTTGACGAGGTCCCTTTCCCGGCAATGTGACTCCGGGAGGGACCTCGCCGTTCCGGTCACCCCGGGCCGGGAGTGGTCGGCCCCCGGTCGGGAGAAGAAGATGCGTCGCCTGCTCGCCGTCACCGTGCTGGTAGCCGTGCTCGCCGTCGAAGCCGGCTGCTCCGCCGACCGGTCGGTCGATGCGGGCCCGACCGGCGCGACCGCCAGGGCTTCCGGCCCGGCCGCCGGGTCCGGGGGCGCTCCCGGCGGGTCGACCGGTACGCCGGTGGGTGGCGGTGTCGCGGGCGGCAGCCGGCAGGTCTGCGCCGAGGCGCAGCAGGCCGGCGCCACCGCCGTCCGGGAGTACGTGGCGGAGTTGGGCCGGATGGTCGCGGCGGTGGGTGCGGGGGACACCGCCACCGCCGATGCGGCCCGCACGAGGGCGCAGACGGCGCTGGCCGGCTGGCGGGCCGCACTGCGGGAGCAGTCGGCGCGGTCCACCGATCCGCAGCTCAAGACGCTGCTCAGTGACCTCGGCACGGAGGTCGCCGCACTCGGCGTGGACGTCGAGTCGATCGACGAGACCGAGCTGGACCGGCTCCAGCAGCGCCTCGACCAGCTCTGCGCCCGCTGACCAGGGCGGGCCGGTTTGGGGTCCGGGCCGGCAATGGCGTACTCTTGCCTGCGGCCCACCTTTGGTGTGCCGAGTTCCCGTGTGCCCGCGCCGCCGTGCACTGCTACCCGGCGAGCCGCCGCGGGGACGACCGCCAGCAGCCTCAACGACAGGGAGTCCGCCTCCGATGTACGCGATCGTCAAGACCGGCGGCAAGCAGTACAAGGTCGCCGAGGGCGACGTGATCGAGGTCGAGAAGCTCACCGGTGCCCCCGGTGACGCGGTGAAGCTCACCGCGGTGCTCCTCGTCGACGGTGACGACCTGGTGACCGACGCGGCGAAGCTTGCCGAGGTCGCGGTGTCCGGCGAAATCGCCGCGCACACCAAGGGCCCGAAGATCCGGATCCACAAGTTCAAGAACAAGACCGGCTACCACAAGCGCCAGGGTCACCGCCAGCCGTTGACCCAGGTCAAGGTGACCGGCATCTCCAGCGGGAAGTAGGTCGTCCTCCAATGGCTCACAAAAAGGGTGCGTCCAGCTCGCGTAACGGTCGTGACTCCGCGGCCCAGCGACTCGGCGTGAAGCGCTTCGGTGGTCAGGTCGTCAGCGCCGGTGAGATCCTCATCCGGCAGCGTGGCACCAAGTTCCACCCCGGTGACCTGGTCGGCCGTGGCGGCGACGACACGCTGTTCGCGCTGTCGGCCGGTGCGGTCCTGTTCGGCACCAAGCGCGGTCGCAAGACCGTCAGCATCGTTCCGCAGCAGTAGTTCTCTTCGCTGGGCGGGCCGCGGACCTCCGGGTCCCGGCCCGCTTCGCTTTTTCGAAGTGCGGGGTCGACCCTCGCTGGAAGGATTGACGCCGTGGCGACGTTCGTTGACCGGGTCGTCCTGCATCTGCAGGCCGGCGATGGTGGGCACGGTTGTGTCTCGATCCACCGCGAGAAGTTCAAGCCCTTCGGCGGGCCGGATGGCGGCAACGGCGGGCACGGCGGCAGCGTCTCGCTGGTGGTCGACCCGCAGGTGACCACGCTGCTCGACTTCCACTTCCACCCGCACGTCAAGGCCGACAACGGCAAGGGCGGCGCCGGATCGAACCGGGACGGGGCCAACGGCCACAACCTGGTGCTGAAGGTGCCCAACGGCACGGTGGTCCAGACCACCGACGGCACCGTGCTGGCCGACATGGTCGGCGCCGGCACCACCTTCGAGGTGGCCCGCGGCGGGCGCGGCGGGCGCGGCAACGCCTCGCTGGCCAACGCCAAGCGCAAGGCTCCGGGCTTCGCCGAGCTGGGCGAGCCCGGTGACCAGCTGGACATCGTGCTGGAGCTGAAGAGCGTCGCCGACGTGGGCCTGGTGGGCTTCCCGTCGGCCGGTAAGTCGTCGCTGATCTCGGTGATCTCCGCCGCGAAGCCGAAGATCGCCGACTACCCGTTCACCACCCTCGTGCCCAACCTCGGTGTGGTCCGGATGGACAACCACACCTTCACCGTCGCCGACGTGCCGGGCCTGATCCCGGGCGCGGCCACCGGTAAGGGCCTGGGCCTGGAGTTCCTGCGGCACATCGAGCGCTGTGCGGTGCTGGTGCACGTCATCGACTCGGCGACCCTGGAACCCGGCCGCGACCCGGTCGCCGACATCGACGCCATCGAGGCCGAGCTGAGCCAGTACGGCGGGCTGACCGACCGCCCACGGCTGGTGGCTGTGAACAAGGTCGACGTGCCGGACGGTCGGGACCTCGCCGAGATCGTCCGCCCGGATCTGGAGGAGCGCGGCTACCGCGTGTTCGAGGTCTCCGCGGCCACCCGCGAAGGGCTCAAGGAGCTGACGTACGCGATGGCCGAGCTGGTCGAGGCGGAGCGCAAGGCGGCTCCGCCGGCCGAACCGACCCGGATCGTGATCCGGCCGATGGCCGTGGACGACGCCGGCTTCACCATCACGGCCGAGGCCGACGGCTCGTTCACCGTCCGGGGCGTACGCCCGGAGCGGTGGGTCAAGCAGACCAACTTCGACAACGACGAGGCCGTCGGTTACCTCGCCGACCGGCTGGCCCGGCTCGGTGTGGAGGACAAGCTCGCCAAGGCCGGCGCCCAGCCCGGTGACCTGGTCCGGATCGGCGAGCGCGAGTTCGACTGGCAGCCGACGCTGTACGCGGGTGTGGAGTTCGTGCCCGGCAACCGGGGCACCGACGTCCGCCTGGAGGAGAAGTCGAACCGGGCCTCGGCGGCGGAGCGGCTCGCCGCGCGCAAGGCCCGCCGGGTGCGCTCGGCGGACGAGGTGGGCGCGGACTCGTCCGACGACGACGTCGAGGACATCGAGGACTCCGACGACGCCGAGTAGCCCGTTGCTCTCCGTGATCGGGACGACTGCCGGAAACCTCCGCGAAATCCACCCCGCCTAGCGTGGGGTGATGCTGATCGAGTCGCGGCCCGCCACCGATCCCGAGGTCGCCGCCCTGGTCGTCGCCCAGCAGCGTGAGCTGCGCGAGGCCGACGGCGGGCTGGACGGCCAGGTCACCGTCACCCACGACGACATCCGCTACCTGGCGGTGGTGGTGCACGGTCGGGCGGTCGCCTGCGGCGGGCTCCAGTCGCTCGACGCCGTCACCGGCGAGGTGAAGCGGATGTACGTCCGGCCTGCGTACCGGGGTCGGGGCATCGCCCGTCAACTGCTCGCCGCGTTGGAGGAGTGCGCGTTCCGGCAGGGGCACACGGTGGTCTGCCTGGAGACCGGCACGTACCTGCCGGCGGCGATCGGGCTCTACACCTCGTGCGGCTACGAACCGGTCCCGGTGTACGGGGAGTACGTCGGCAACCCGTACAGCGTCTGTTTCGCCAAGCGGCTCCCGGTCGCGGCCTGACGGCGGCGGGTCCGGCTGACCGCGACGGGCCGGTCGGCCGCGGCGGTGCTCAGGCGCCGGTCTCGGCGTGCGCGACGGTGACCGGCTTCGACTCCGGCGACGCGTGCTGACGCAGGACGATGCTCAGCAGGATCAGGGCGCCGACCGCCAGGAACTCACTCTGCCAGTTCTGCATCGACTGGAACCAGAAGTCGCTGGTGCCGAAGAAGTCCCACGCGCTGATCGGCGGCGCTCCGCTCTGCAACGCCTGCTCTTCGTTGTAGGCGGCGGTGCCGCCGAGCAGGTGCCCGACGAACGAGCCGGCGAAGATCAGCAGCAGCGCGAGGGAGAGGCTGTTGCGGTAGACCACCAGCGGAAGGCCGCCGGCGCGTACCGGCCACGGTGACCGGGCGGTGGCGCGGCGCTCGTCGTCCTCCGGCCGGTCGGTCTGGTCCACCGGCTTCGACTCGGCCGAGCCGCGCTGCACCAGGTACGCGGTGAGCAGCACGTACCCGCCCATCTGGAGGAACTCCGACTCCCAGTTCTCGAAGACCGCCTCGGCGAAGTGGCCACTGGTCAGGTACGCCGGCCAGCTCAGCGGGGCGGCGCCGAACTCGGTCAGCTCCTCGTTGTGGGTCTGCCAGCCGAAGACGCTCTGCAGGACCAGGAAGACTCCGAACGCGCCCAGCATGGCGGCGGTCAGCGCGTTGTCGCGTATCCAGCGAGGCATCATCGACCCCTTCCACGGATTCTCAGCCGGTCACCTACCCACGCCGCAATCGCCGTCAAACACGTGAATCGACAGGTCAAGGCCGGTCGATCGGGCCGTCCAGGCGCCCACCGGTGCCCACCTGGTTGGACAGCAGCAGCCCGAGCGCGACCATGCCGAAGCCGAGGGCGAGGTGCAGCCAGTTGTCGGCGTCGTTGACCGGCAGGATGTTCGCGCCGGCGTCGGGGTCGATCGTCTCGATCGCCAGGCCGTACAGCCAGAGAGCCAGGTAGATCGCGCCGCCGCCGGCCAGGAAGAGCCGGGCGCCGGCGATGCTGCGGGCCAGCACCAGGCCCACCAGCCCGAACAGCAGGTGCAGCGCGTTGTGCAGGATCGACACCTGGAACAGCCCGAGCAGCTTGGCGGCCGAGTGGTGCCCGGCGAAGGTCAGCTCGCCGTAGTCGGTGGTGATGCCGGGGATGAAGCCGAGGATTCCGATCAGCAGGAAGACCCCGGCCACGACCAGCGCGACCACCTGCACCCGGGGTCGGGGGGCGGCAGCTCGGCCACCTCGCGCGTCTCGTGCCATCCCTGCCCCCTTTTCGTGGATCTGCCGGTCCCGCGAACCTCGCTGTCCGCAGCGGCGACGTGACGCAGCCCGACGATCCTCCATTTTGAAGTCGATCCGGTCGGCCGCGCAGAGAAATGCACGAACAGGTATGGAAGCCGAAACGCAGGGTAGGTGAGTTGTCAGCGGCCACGGCGTCACGGCCGCATCCCCCCAGCACAACCGCGATGACTTTCCGAGCGGAAGGGAAATCATGACTTACGAAGTGTCACCCACGTCTTCCACGTACGGGCACGAGTCCACCAACGGCGGCGGCGTCCGCGAGCAGGCCCGCCACGTCGGGTCCGAGGCGGCGCACGCTGGCGGCGCGGTCGGCCAGACCGCGAAGGAGCAGGGCGCCGAGGTCGGCCGCGAGGCCGCCCGGCAGGCCCGCAACCTCTACGGCGAGGCCCGCACCCAGCTCGCCAGCCAGACCGGTGAGCAGCAGCGCCGGGCCGCCGGCGGACTGCGGTCGATCGCCGACGAGATGCGCACGATGGCCGAGCAGGGTGGCCAGGCCGGTCCGGTGAGCGAGCTGGCCCGCCAGGCCGCCGACCGGGTGCACGGTGTGGCCGGCTGGCTGGAGGAGCGCGAGCCCGGCGACCTGATCAACGAGGTACGCGACTACGCGCGGCGCAGCCCGGGCACCTTCCTGGTCGGCGCGGCGGTGCTCGGTGTGCTGGCCGGGCGCCTGACCCGCGGCATCTCCGACTCCGGCGACCACTTCGGCAACGGCTCGGCGGGCTACCGCGGCAACGGGGCGTACGACCCGGAGCAGACCGCGGTGATCCCCACGCCGCCGCCGGCACCCCAGACGGCCGCGGACACCACCCCGGCGGGCGGCTACCTCGACCCGACCCCCGGGACGTACACCGACCCGACGCCTGGCGGCTACAGCGCCCCGACGCCTGGCGGCTACAGCGCCCCGACCCGTCAGGACGGCCACACCGAGCCGGCCAGCACCGGTCAGCCGCTGCCGCCGGTGACCCAGACCGATCCGCTGCCGGGCGTGCCGTCCAGCGGCAGCCCCCGCCCGTGAGGCGCCGAGTCGTCCGAAGGGAGGCGACGGCATGACCATGCCGACGCAGGGGTCCGGCCTGGACTCCGGTTACCACCCCGACGCGGGTGCCCCGCACACCGCGGCGGAGGTGAAGGGCAGCTCGCTCGGTGACCTGATGCGCCAGGTCACCACCGACCTGTCGACGCTGATGCGTCAGGAGGTCGAGCTGGCCAAGGCCGAGATCCGCCAGGAAGGCAAGAAGGCCGGCAAGGCCGCGGGCCTCTTCGGCGGCGCCGGCTTCGGCGGCTACATGGTGGCGTTGTTCGTCTCCATCGCCGTGTGGCAGTTCCTGGACAACGTCATGGACTCCGGCCTGGCCGCGCTGATCGTGGCCGTCATCTGGGCCGTGGTCGCCGCGGTCCTCTACTCGATGGCCAAGAAGAACGCCCAGCACGTACGCGGGCTCAAGCAGACCAACGACAGCGTGCAGCGGATCCCCGACGCGCTCAAGCCCCACCCGGAGGGAGTCACCCGATGAGCACCGATCCCGACCAGATCCGCCGGGAGATCGAAGCCACCCGCAACAGCCTCAGCTCCGATGTGGACGCGCTGGCGTACAAGGTCAGCCCGAGCCGCATCGTCGACGACCGCAAGCAGCGGGCCCGTTCCGCGCTGCAGAATGTGAGGGACAAGGTCATGGGAACCGCGTCTGACCTCGGCCACGGCACCGGCCACGCCGCCCACTCGGTGGGTGACCGCGCCTCCTCGGCGGCCTCCAGCGTCAGCGACGCCGCGCACTCGGCGGCCTCCTCGGTCAGCGACGCCGCCCACAGCGCGCCCCGGGTGATCCGGCAGAAGTCGCAGGGCAACCCGCTGGCCGCCGGCCTGATCGCCTTCGGGGTCGGCTGGCTGGCCTCCTCGCTGATCCCGGCCTCCCACCGGGAGCAGCAGGCCGCCGCTCAGGTCAAGGACAAGGCCAGCGAGCACAGCGGCGCCGTCAAGGAGAAGCTGGGCGAGGTGGCCAGCGAGCTCAAGGACGAGCTGCGCGAGCCGGCCCAGCACGCCGCTGAGTCGGTGCGGTCCACCGCCGAGGACGCCGTGCACGCGGTCAAGGACGACGGCCGGTCGGCCGCCCAGGATGTCAAGGACCAGGCCCAGCAGGCCCGCCAGCAGGTCAGTTCCTGAGCCCACCGCAATCGGCGACAGCTCGCGGTCACCCCGGTGCCCACGAGCTGTCGCCTGTCCGCCCGCGCCCCGACGCGGTCGCGGTGCAGCGGCGGCCTGCTCAGCGCAGGCGTCGGCCGGGTCGGCGAGCGGCCTGGCGGATCCGGGCGTTGCCGTAGCGGACTCCGCCGAGCAGGACGCGCTGGGCGACCGCCAGCCAGCTGCAGATCCCACGTTCGAGCAGCCAGAGTGGGGCGGCCAGCGAGGTGCTCGGTGGGAAGACGATCCCGCCGTCGGCGCGACGGCGGCCCACCTCGGCCACGGCGACGACAGCTACCGCCGTGCCGAGCAGCAGCCGGGGCCGGCGGGACGCGACCGCCGCGGCCAGCGCCGGCAGGACCGCGAGCGCGGTCAGCAGACGGGCCGGCTGGGCCAGATCGTCGTACGCCTGGCGGACCCGCTGGCCACAAAAGTGGGTCGCGTCCGGCGGCAGCCGGCGTACGTACAGCCAGGGCGGCGCGACCTCGACGCCGCCGTACGCGCGCACGGTGCGGATCAGCTCCAGGTTCTCGAAGAGCACGTCCGGGTCGTACCCGCCCATGGTGAGGAACGTGCTGCGGCGCACCGCGAGGGTGCCGGGGTAGTCGTTTCCGAGCGCCCGGTTGAGCAGCGTCCGCCCGGTGTCCCACCAGGCGTGCCAGGGCAGTGGGTCGAAGTAGTTCTGCGGCCGGACCAGGTCGACCCGGCCCAGCAGCCGGTGCACGGCGCGCAGCCCGGCCTCGTCGTACCGGACGTCGTCGTCGGCGATCACCACGTGTTCGTGGTGTGCCGCGTCGACGCCGGTGTGCACCCCGACCACCTTCCCGTTGAGCCCTCGCCCGGCGGGATCGGGCGGGAGGTGCCGGACCAGCCCCTGCCAGGCCGCCGCGTGCCGCGCGAAGAGCTCCGGAGGCGACCCGTCGACGACGAGCACCTGGACGAGGCCGCTCAGCCGGCGCAGGTAGCCGGTCAGCTCGTCCAGGCCGCTGTCGGTGCGCCAGCGCAGCGGCAGCACGTACGCCATCGGCAGCACGGCCGGCGGCAGGGTGGCCGGCGGCGGCGTGCCGGTGTTGTCGTGCCCGGCTCTCCGGGCGGCGCCACCGGTGGCCTGGAAGGACATCGTGCCTCCTGGGCAGGCGGTCCGCGGCCGGCGGTGGGCGGGCCGCCCGCTGCACGTGCCCGCCCTGCCTCGATCCAAACCGGGATGTCGTTCGACTGCGGCCGGCGTCGCCGTCGCGCTGCGTCTACCCGTGTCGCCGCCGCTGAATCCCCGTAGCGACAGCGCGTTGGCTGGCCCCTCCCACGGGCGGCGGAACCTGGTTAGCTGGCTGGTGGGGCCGCCGTGAGCCGGCAGCACCGGTCAGCCGGCCCGGCCCTGGGTGGGCCGATGGCCACGACCACGGGGAGGGCGAATGCACGACAACAGGTCGCCGCACTGGCGGCAACGACGGGCGGTCGCGGCGACGGGCGTGGGTCGTGCCCTGCGCCCACTGATCGGCCCGCCCGGTCGGCCGATGAGGCCGCGCCGGTTCTTCACCGTGCACCTGGGCTTCACCGCGCCGGGCGCGGCCGACGCCCGCGAGCAGGCGGTGACGTACGCGGAGGCGCTGAGCCTGCTTCGCCCGGAGGTGGCCCTCGGTGCGGCGGCCCTGTCACCGGCCGACGCGTGGCACCGGGCCGAGCGGCTGTTCTGTGGCGCGGTCGGCCCGGACGGGGAGCGCTGCGTCGATGTCGCCGAGCATCCCGGCTTCCACCACGCGCCGGGTCCCGGCGGTCTCGGCTGGGGCGACGGTGACGCCTGACCTGGCGTCACGGGTGGCGGTCGATCCTCGCCACCCGCGACCGCCGGGCGATCAGTCCAGGTCGAACTCGCCGTCCTGCGCGCCAGCGACGAACGCGTCCCACTCGGCCTGGGTGAAGACGAGCACGGGGCCCTCCGGCTCGGCGGAGTTGCGCATCCCGATCAGATCGTCGACGAACGCGACCTCGACGGCGCTCTCCGAGGTGTCCCCCTCGGCCCGTTGCCAGACGGCCCGGGAGAGGTCGAAGTCGCCCTTGGGGTGCTGCGCCATGGTTCTTTCCTCCAGTGCGGGGGCCGTCTGGGGATCGCGTGCCGATCCCCATCGGGCAGGATAAGCGGATGCCGAGCCTGACCCGTGTAGAGGCGACCGCGCGTGGCGCGGCGATTACCGTCGAGTCCTATCAGGTGGACCTCGACCTGACCGGCGACGGAGAGCTGTTCCGCTCCCGCGTCGAGATCCAGTTCCGGGCGACCCCCGGCAGCGCCACCTTCGCCGAGGTCAAGCCCGCCAACCTCCTGGCCGTACGCCTCAACGACCGCGAGGTCGACCCCGGCACGTTGACCGACAACCGGCTGCCGTTGGGTGACCTCGCCGCCACGAACATCCTGGTCGTCGAGGCGGAGATGGCCTACTCCAACACCGGGGAGGGGATGCACCGCTTCGTCGACCCGACCGACGGCGAGACCTACCTCTACGCGGTGACGTTCCTGGACAACGTGCAGCGCATCTTCGCCGCGTTCGACCAGCCCGACCTCAAGGCGTCGTTCACCCTCACGGTCACCGCGCCGCCGCAGTGGACCGTCTCCAGCAACGCCGAGGTGGCCGCCAACCCGGCCCCGGGGCGCTGGGAGTTCGCCCCGAGCGCGCCGCTGTCCACGTACTTCTTCTCGCTGATCGCGGGCCCGTACCACGTGCGGCGGGCCGAGCACGACGGTGTGCCACTGGGCCTCTACTGTCGACGGTCGCTCGCCGAGCACCTCGACGCCGACGCCGAGGAGATCTTCACCGTCACCCGGCAGTGCCTGGACCGGTTCCACCAGCTCTTCGCCGAGCGCTACCCGTTCGGCAAGTACGACCAGGCGTTCGTCCCCGAGTTCAACGCGGGCGCGATGGAAAATCCGGGCATCGTCACCTTCCGCGACGACTACGTGTTCCGCTCGGCGGTCACCGACACCCAGCGCGAGCTCCGGGCCACCACGATCGCCCACGAGATGGCCCACATGTGGTTCGGTGACCTGGTCACCATGCGCTGGTGGGACGACCTGTGGCTCAACGAGTCGTTCGCCGAGTATCTGGGCACCCGGGTCACCGCCGAGGCGACCCGCTTCGGCCAGTCGTGGACCACGTTCGCCATGCGCCGCAAGGCCTGGGGGTACGCGGCCGACCAGCGACCCTCCACCCACCCCGTCGCCCCGCAGGAGGTGGCCGACGCCGACGAGGGCCTGCTCAACTTCGACGGCATCTCGTACGCCAAGGGCGCTGCCGTGCTGCGGCAGCTCGTGGCGTGGCTCGGCGACGAGGCGTTCCTCGCCGGCCTGAACGCGCACTTCGCCGCGCACCGCTTCGGCAACGCCACCCTCGCCGACCTGCTGGCCAGCCTGAGCGCGGCCAGCGGCCGGGACCTGTCCGGTTGGGCCGAGCTGTGGCTGCGCCAGCCGCAGGTCAACACGTTGCGCGCCGAGGTCGCCGTCGACGCCGACGGCCGCTACACCGAGGTCGCCGTGGTGCAGACCGCCCCCGAGTCGCATCCGGTGCTGCGTCCGCACCGCATCGGCGTGGGCCGGTACGCGGCGGACGGCACGGTGCGGCGTACCGAGGTGGATCTCGACCCGGCCGTCGACGGTGGCCGGACCGTGCTCGGCGAGCTGGCCGGCGAGCCGGCGGCCCAGGTGCTGTTGCTCAACGACGGTGACCTCACCTTCGCCAAGGTGCGCCTCGACGCGGCGTCGGTGGACGCCGTCGCGCTGGTCCTGCCGCGCCTGACCGACCCGCTCACCCGGGCGGTGCTCTGGGGCGAGGCACTGGACGCGGTGACCGACGGGGAGCGGCCGGTCGGCGGCCTGGTCGACCTGATGGTCGCGGCACTGCCCACCGAGACCGAGGTGATCATCGCGGAGGACGTGTTGACCCTCAGCCGGTCCCTGGTGGACCGCTACCTCGACCCGCTGGCCCGTTCGGCGGCGCTGGCCCGCGTCGCTGACGCGTGCCGCCGGTTGCTGGCCGGCGCGGCGCCGGGGGAGTCGTTGCAGCTCGCCGCCGCGCGGGGCTGGATCGCCGCGACCACCGACGCGGACCTGCTCGTCGGTTGGCTCGCCGGCCGGGACGTGCCGGCGGGGCTGAAGGTCGACGCCGAGCTGCGGTGGGCCGTGCTGCGCCGGCTCGTGGTGCTGGGCGCGGCCGGGGAGCCGGAGATCGCCGCCGAGGCGGCCGCCGACGTCAGCTCCACCGGCGCGGAACGGGCAGCCCGCTGCCGGGCCGCCGTGGGCGACCCGGCGTCGAAACAGGCGGCATGGGAGATCATCGTGGGCGACACCGGGCTGTCCAACCGGCTGCTGGAGGCGACGGCCGAGGGGTTCTGGCAGCCCGAGCAGGCCGACCTGACCGCCGCGTACGTCGAGCGGTACTTCACCGAGATGCCGGCCGCCGCGCGCCGGCGTACCGGGTGGACGGCCGATTGGGTGGCCAAGCTGGCGTTTCCCCACTACGCCGTGGCGCAGCCGACGCGGGAGGCGGCCGCGGCGCTGCTGGCCCGCGACGACCTGACCCCGGGCCTGCGCCGGGTGGTCACCGACGCGGACGACGACCTGCGGCGCGCGCTCATCGCCCGGACGGCGGTGGCCGCCGCCTCAGCCTGAGGCTGGGTCACGGCGGCAGCCTGAGGCCGGGCCGCCGGGGCGCTCCGGTGCCGGCAGGGCGCGGGGCGGCCGGGCCACCCCGCGCCCCTGCGGTCAGCGCAGCGCGGGCTCCGCTGTCACCGGGGCGTCGAAGTCGATGACGTGGCGCTGCTCGTGGGCGATGGTCCGTTCCGGGTCCATCGCCGTGCGCACGAGCAGCGGCATCAGCAGCGGCATCAGCGTCCGCGCGACCGGCCCCGGGGCCTTGGTGTGGTTGATCCGGGCCGCGCGGGCGGCGACCTTCTCGACCCGGGTGCGGCGCAGCCGCACGTACGCGTCGAACGCGGACGCCACGTCGGGCAGGTCCCGCAGGCAGCGGGCGAGCTGCACCCCGCTCTCGATGGCGAGCGAGGCGCCCTGCCCGGAGCTGTTCGACGGCGCGTGCGCCGCGTCGCCGACCAGCACCATCCGCCCACGGTGCCAGTGCGGCACCGGCGGCATGATGTGCAACGACCCGACGGCCCGGAGTTCGGCGGCGCTGCTGGTGGCCGTCAGCTCCCCGCCCGGGTCGTCGTCGCCGTAGGTGGTGCGCAGCGTGTCCAGCCACTGTTCGGCCGGCACCGCGCGGGCCTCGACGAGGCTCATCGGCCGCTGCTGCGGCAGGTTGGCCCCCCAGCGGGTGCCGCCGCCAGGCTCCGGCCAGTACAGGTAGTAGCCGCGTCGGCCGAACGCGAACGTCATCGTGCCCGCCTCGGCGTCCACCTCGTGCCGGGCGACCGCCTCGAAGCCGAGCAGCCCGGTGAACCGGGGGCCGGGCGCGGCCGGGTCGATGAGGCCACGGACGGTGGACCGGATGCCGTCCGCACCGACCAGGATGTCGGCGGTGGCCGTGCTGCCGTCCTCGAAGCGCGCGGTCACGCCGCTGTCGGTCTGCTCGGCGGCGACCAGCCGTCGGCCGTACGCGAAAGCGACGCCCTCGGCGACCGCCCGGTCGTGCAGAACCCGGTGCAGCTCGGCCCGGTGCACCACGCGCAGCGGCGGCACTCCGGCCAACGTGGGCAGGTCGATGCGCCGACGGCCGACGGCCAGGACGGTGCGGTGGATCGGGGTGGCGATCGCTGTCACCGCCTCGTCCGCGCCGACCGCCCGCAGGGCCGCCACGCCGTTGGGCGCGAGCGCGAGGGTGCCGCCGATGCCGCCCACTCCGGCGGCGGTGGCCGGGTACGCCTCGTGAACGGTGGCGGTGATGCCGGCGCGGTGTAGCGCGAGCGCCGTCACCGGGCCGGCGATGCCGCCGCCGATGACGATCGCGGTTCGTGCCGTGGTCATGCTCTCTCCCTGGGTGTCGTCGGGTGCGTGCGTGCGAACCGACCTGGGAGGGAACCCGGTTATCCTCGTGGTTGCCGCTTCGGGCCGGGTGCCTGAACAGGTGTCGGTTCGAGGTAGGGCTCCGGCGGGGTGTTGGCGCACCCCGCCGGAGCTGTCTTCTCAGTCGGCGTTGTCGGGGTCGCTGCTGGTCCTCTCGGCCAGCTCAATCAGCTCGGCCGGCATCTCGCCGGTCTCGTGGAAGGCCCGCCACGTGTCCAGCCCCGGGTAGCTGCCCGAGGTCAACTCGGCGAGCAGGGCCCGCAGCCAGGTCGTCTCGGCGGCGCGCATGGCCAGGTCGTACTCCGCCTCCACCAGGAACAGCCGGGGGATCTCCCGCAGGTGGCCGTCGAGCGTCTCGCGGTCCCGGCGCAGCGCGTCGTCCAGCCGGTCGAGTCGCTGCCGGAGCAGGTCGGTGGCCTCGTCGGGATGCAGGACGGCGAGGACGGACAGGCCGGCCCGGAAGCGGGGGTGCTCCGGCATCGGCGTGGCGACCAGCTCACGCGCCCAGTCGACCAGCTCGGCCCGCCCCGCGTCGGTGATCCGGTAGACGGTGCGTTCCGGGCGTCGGCCCTCGCGGACGCTCTGCACCGCGGCGATCAACTGGTGTTTGTCCAGGTTGCGGATGACCGTGTAGAAGGAGCCCCACTTGATCTCCATGTCCTGGTCCTTGCCCCAGGCGCGCAGGGCGCTCGCCATCTCGTAGGGGTGCATGGGCCGCTGGGCGAGGGCGGAGAGCACGGCCAGTGCCAGCAGGTTGCCGACCTTGCGCCGTTTCGGCATGGCGCCCCCCTTACTCGCTGACGATTACTCGTAGACGAGTATATGCACGGAATCGACCACCTGGCGACCCCCTCGCGCACCGGCACCAGGCCCTGGCGGCCTGCCCCGACGCCCGGCCTACGATCACGGGGTGGAGGAAGACATCCGGCGGATCGGGATCATGGGCGGCACCTTCGACCCGATCCACCACGGGCACCTCGTCGCGGCCAGTGAGGTGGCGGACCGGTTCGGCCTGGACGAGGTGGTGTTCGTCCCGACCGGGCAGCCCTGGCAGAAGGCTGACGAACCGGTCAGCCCCGCCGAGGACCGGTACCTCATGACGGTCATCGCCACCGCCTCCAACCCCCGGTTCCAGGTCAGCCGGGTCGACATCGACCGCAGCGGGCCGACCTACACGGTCGACACGCTGCGCGACCTCCAGGCCGAGTACGGCCCCAAGGTGCAGTTGTTCTTCATCACCGGCGCGGACGCGCTGCAACGCATCCTGTCCTGGAAGGACCTGGACGAGATCTTCGAGCTGGCGCACTTCATCGGGGTGACCCGCCCCGGCTTCCCGCTGACCGACGAGCACCTTCCGGCGGACACGGTCAGCCTGATCCAGGTGCCCGCGATGTCCATCTCGTCGACCGACTGCCGCGCCCGCGTCGCCCGAGGCGAACCGGTCTGGTATCTGGTGCCCGACGGTGTGGTGCAGTACATCGCCAAGCGACGCCTCTATCAGCCCTGATCACGTCCGGTATGCACCGTTCCGTACGTCTAACCGACCAGAACTGACGGGTCGTGACCTCGCCGGGTGTGAGACGCTTGGAGAATCGCACGGTTGATCGAAGGAGAACGGTGACAGTTTCCGAACGCGCTCACGAGCTGGCGATCGCCGCCGCCCAGGCCGCCGCCGACAAGAAGGCGCAGGACATCGCGATCATCGACGTCGGCGACCAGCTCGCCATCACCGACGCGTTCCTGCTCGCCGCCGCCCCCAACGAGCGTCAGGTGCTCGCCATCGTCGACGCCATCGAGGAGCGTCTGTTGGAGCTTCCGGAGAAGGCCAAGCCGATCCGGCGCGAGGGTGAGCGGGGCGGCCGCTGGGTGCTGCTCGACTATGTCGACATCGTGGTGCACGTCCAGCACACCGAGGAGCGCGAGTTCTACGGGCTCGACCGCCTCTGGAAGGACTGCCCCACCATCCCGTTCGTCGACCGCGACCTGGTCGAGGCCGACGCCGGCGGGACCACCGCGGCCGAATGACCCGGCTGATCGTCTGGCGGCACGGCAACACCGACTGGAACGCCGCCAACCGCGTCCAGGGGCAGACCGACGTACCCCTCAACGAGCTGGGCCGCGACCAGGCCCGCGCCGCCGCGCCGCTGCTCGCGTCGCTGCGTCCCGACGCCATCGTGTCCAGCGACCTGAGCCGCGCCGCGGAGACCGCGGCGGCGTTGGCCGCGCTGACCGGGCTGCCGGTCCGCACCGACGCCCGGTTGCGCGAGCGGCACTTCGGCCAGTGGCAGGGCCTGCACCTCACCGAGGTCGCCGAGCGTTTCCCCGCCGAGCACGCCCGCTGGCGGGCTGGCGACCCGGCGCCGGGAGCCGACCTGGAGCCGCTGCACGACCTCGGCGAGCGGGTCGCCGCGGCGTTCCTGGCGGCGGCCGACGTGGTCCTCGGCGGGACCGTGGTCATCGCCACCCACGGCGGTGCCTCCCGCCAGGGCGTCGGCCACCTGCTCGGCTGGCCCCCCGACGTGCTGCGCACCATCGGCTCGCTGGCCAACTGCCACTGGTCCGAGCTGCGGCACGACGACGTTCGAGGCTGGCAGCTACGCGGGCACAACGTCGGCCTGGTCACCGCCCCGGCCGTCGTCGACGCGGTCTGAGCGCCGATCCCGCCCGGGGCCGGCGCGCTCGCGCCTCGGCGTATCCCGTCGTGATCGGCTAGCGTGCCGGGCATGCCCGTCGCGGTCGTCACCGACTCCACCGCCTACCTTCCGCCCGAGCTGGTGCGGCGGCACCGGCTGACCGTCGTTCCGCTGACCGTCGTGCTCAACGGCGCGGAGGGTCTGGAGGGGGTGGAGACCCAACCCGCCGACGCCACCAGGGCGCTGCGCGAACGGCGGGTCTCGGCCAGCACCTCCCGCCCGGCGCCCGAGCAGTTCGCCCGGACGTACCGCCGCCTCCTCGACGAGGGCGCCGACGGCGTCGTCTCGGTTCACCTGTCCGCCGGCCTGTCCGGCACCGTCGAGGCGGCCCGGCTTGCCGCCGTCGACTTCGACGGTCGGGTCGAGGTCGTCGACAGCCGCTCCGCCGGCATGGGGCTCGGCTTCCCGGCCGTCGCGGCCGCCACGGCCGCCGAGGCCGGGGCAGACCTCGCCGGTGTACGCGACGCGGCGCTCGCCTCCGTCGCCCGGACCACCGTCTGGTTCTACGTCGACACGTTGGAGTTCCTCCGCCGCGGCGGCCGGATCAACGCGGCCGAGGCGCTGTTCGGCACCGCCCTGTCGGTCAAGCCGATCATGCACATGCCGGACGGGGCGATCGTGCTGCGCGAGAAGGTGCGCACCGCCAGCCGGGGAGTGGCCCGTCTCGTCGACCTGGCCGTCGAGGCGGCCGGCGACGACGACGTGGACCTCGGCATCCACCACCTGGCCGCGCCGCACCGCGCCGAGGCGCTGCTCGCCGCGCTCACCGAGCGGCTCGGTGCACGGCTGCACGACACGTACGTCTCCGAGGCCGGCGCGGTGGTCGCCGCGCACGCCGGACCGGGGCTGGCGTGCGTGGTCGTGCACCGCCGATCGGACGGCTGAGCCGGTGGCCACCGCGTGCGTGGTGACCGGTGGCGGCCGTGGCATCGGCCGGGCCGTGGTGCAACGGCTGGTGACGACCGGCGTCACCGTCGTCGTCGTGGAGCGCGACGCCGAGGCGGTGGACTGGCTGGCCGGGCACCCGGCCGCCGACCGCCTGCGGCCGGTGGTCGGCGATGCCGGCGACGAGCGGGTGGCCGAGCACGCCGCCGAGGTGGCCGAGCGCGCCGGCCGTCTCACCGGCTGGGTGAACAACGCGGCGGTCTTCCGGGACGCGGCGCTGCACTCGGCGTCGGCCGACACCGTCCTGGACCTGATCGGGCTGAACCTGCGCCCGGCCGTGGTGGGCGCGGCGGTGGCGGTCCGCCGGTTCCTGGCCGCCGGCACGGGCGGGGCCATCGTGAACGTCTCGTCGCACCAGGCCCGCCGGCCGGTGTCGGGCGCCCTGCCGTACGCCACGGCGAAGGCCGCCGTGGAGGGGCTGACCCGGGCGCTGGCCGTCGAGTACGGGCGGCACGGTATCCGCGCCAACGCCGTCGCGCTCGGCTCGATCGCCACCGAGCGGCACGCCGAGTTCCTCGCCGCGCAGGAGCCGTCCCAGGCCGAGTGGATCGACGCCGAGCTGACCCGGCTGCATCCGGTGGGCCGGATCGGGCGCGCGGACGAGGTGGCGGAGGTGGTCGCGTACCTGCTGTCGCCGGCGGCGAGCTTCGTCAACGGGGTGACGCTGCCGGTCGATGGCGGACGAGCCGTGCTGGGCCTCGACCCGGAGGCCCGCTGACCCGGCGCGGGCGTGCCGCCCCCGGGTCGTGGTGACGACCCGGAGACGGCGCGACCGGCGGCCTGATCAGCTACGCAGGGCCCACTGCTGGTTCTGCTGCCCGTTGCAGGCCCAGAGGATGACCTTCGTGCCGTTGGCGGTGGCGGCGCCGTTGGCGTCGAGGCAGAGCCCGGACTGGACGCCGGTGATGGAGCCGTTCGCGTTGACGTTCCACTGCTGGTTGGTGCCGCCGTGGCAGTCCCAGATGATGACCTGGGTGCCGTTGGTGGTGCCCTGGCCGTTGGCGTCGAGGCACTTGTTGCCGTACACCTGGATCTGCTTTCCGGCGGTGTAGGTCCAGCGTTGGGCGGTGCTGTTGCTGATGCAGTCCCACAGTTGCACCTGGGTGCCGTTGGTGGTCGTGCCGTTCGGCACGTCGACGCAGCGGCCGGACTGGGCGCCCACGACCTGGACGTTCTGCTGCGGGTTGCCGCCGCTGGCGGGGGTGTAGGCGGCAGCGGCGATGTTGGCCTGCACGGCGTCGTCGGTGGCGGCCGACGGGTAGCCAGACGTCAACACACCCTCGAAGAAGGTGCCCCGGCCGGTGATGCTGTTGTCGCCACCGATACCGAGCAGGATCGCCCCCTCCTTCTTCATGGGGTTGTAGCCGTTGGGGCGTCGACCGTCGAAGTAGGTGGTCAGGCCGCCCGACTGCGCGTTGCCACCCCGGATCGCCCAGTGGTTCGGCTCGCCCTTGACCATGGCGGTCACGAAGTGGTGGTTGATGGACGCGATGTTGTTGTAACCCGCGTTCACCCCGGAGAACAGGCCCCACTCCAGGTCGGCCATGATCCAGGGGCCCGCCCCTGCTCCATAGCCCCACTGCTTGTTGGCGCCGAAGTAGACGGTCTCCATGATGGCGCGCTCGTCGGCCTGGACGTTGGTCTGCGCGTTGCCGTAGTCGAAGCAGCACCACTGGTTGTAGTGCGTGCCGTCGACGACGGCGTAGATGCCCTCGGGCTGGTCGCCGGTCGCGACGCCGTTGGTGTTGTTGTTGCGGTAGCCGGTGCCGGGGGCGATGTAGACGCCGTACGCCTTCTGCCCGCCGATGGTGACCGGTGCCGCCTTCGCGTCGGCGAGGTTGTCGTACCCGCCGGCGGCGGGGCCGCTGAAGCCGCCCGGAGGCGCCTGGGTGAGGCGGTTGTTGCGGCCGGACTGGTCGTAGATGACCGTGATGACGCAGTTCGTGTTGGCGCAGAACGTGTCCTGCGTGGCGGCGTTGGCGACGCCGCCGGCAGTGAGCACGCCGACGTCGCGGGTGGTGTTGTCCGACGAGCGGCGGACCTGGTAGAGCGGGCCGTTGTACGCCCCGTACAGGGCTCGGGTGGTGCTGTGCGCGGCCACGCACGGTGTGCCGCCGGAGGCGTAGATGTCGCACGGGCCGGTGCCGGCGGCCCGGGCGACGCCGGGCGTCTCGGAGACCACGTAGACGCCGGCCCCGGCGACGAGGACCAGCAGGGTCCCGGCGGCGGCCAGCGAACGGCTCAGCCTTCTCTTCACGTCCATGGATTCCTCTTCGGTCAGGTGGTGGGGATGGGTGGCGGTCAGGGATCCCACGGACGTCGACGGAGGGCGGGTGTCCGTCGGGTGGGCGCACCTCAGCGGGACGGGACGTGCCGCGTGGCCCGTTCCTGTGGACTGGCGCGGTGCGGGATCGGTCCGCTGGGCACTGGTCCACGGTGACGTCACACGTCATACCTCTAACATTAATGGCTGTCCATGCGCAAGCGCTACCTCTCGTGCCCGACCGCGGTGCGCCGCGACGGCTCGTCGCCCCGGGTGGCCGGTAGCAGACCGGGACATGATCAGGGCGTTGTCCACAGTGGGGTCAGTTGTCCACAGGTCGAGCCCGGAACTCCCCGGCGTGCCGCCCGTCGGCCCTAGCGTCGCGGTGTGTCGCAGGACGAGGAGACCGAGGTACGCCAGCGTCTGCGCCGGTTGACGGCGCCGACGGGTGGCGGCGTGCCGCTCGCGGGGGTGCCCCCGTTCGACGTGCCGCTCGCGAGGGCGCTTCCGTTCGGCGTGCCGCCACCCCGGGTCGGTGCGTCGTCGACCGACCTGGCCGCGCACCTGCCCCCCGAGCCCGACGGCGGCGGCGCCGCACGGCTGCCCGGTCCGGGCGCGTTCGATCCGGGGCGGCGCGGCGTGCGGGCGTTGGCGGTCGTCGCCCTCGTGGTGGTGCTGGCCGCCGCTGGTTGGGCGTGGCGGTCCCGGCCGCACGCGGAACCGGTCGCCCCGTCGACCGGCGAGGCGGCCCCGGCCGTCTCGGCGGAGCAGGGGAGCGCGTCGCCGGCCGGCGAGCTGGTGGTGGCGGTCGCGGGCAAGGTGCGCAGGCCCGGGTTGGTGCGCCTGCCGGCCGGGGCCCGGCTCGCCGACGCCGTGCAGGCGGCCGGCGGCCCGCTGCCCGGGGTCGACGTGGCGCTGCTCAACCCCGCCCGCAAGGTCACCGACGGCGAGTTGATCGTGGTCGGGGTGACGCCGCCACCGGTGCCGGGGGGTGGGGCCGATCCGGCTGCCGGCGGGGCACCGGCCGCCGGCGGTCCGCTGAACCTCAACACCGCGACGCTGGCCCAGCTCGACGCCCTGCCCGGGGTGGGACCGGTGCTCGCCCAGCGGATCCTCGCCTACCGGGATCAGCACGGCGGGTTCAAGGGCGTCGGTGACCTGCGCCAGGTCGACGGGATCGGTGACGCGCGCTACGAACAGCTCAAGGATCTGGTGACGGTGTGAGCGGCGCTCAGCCCATCCCGTCGAGCCACCGCCAACCCCCAACCCCACCGCCGGATCTCCGGCTCGCCGGGCTGGCCGTGGCCGCCTGGCTCACCGCGCTCGCCGGCCTGCACGTCGGCGTCCGCCCGCTCCTGCTGGTGGGCGGGGCAGCGACCGTGCTGTCGGCGTTGAGCGTCCTGCACCTGCTCGGCCGACTCGGCCGCCCCCGAGGTTCGGCCCGTCGGCACGGCTGGATCGCCGTCGCGGTCGGCCTCGGCGTGCTCTGTGGCGCGGCGGCAACCGCCGGTCGCCTGGCTGTCCGGGACGCGCCGCCGATCCGCGTCCTGGCCGAGCAGCGCGCTCCGGTCATCGCCGAGCTGGTCGTGCGGGACGATCCGCGCCCGATCCGATCCGCCGGCCGTCCCGGCATGCTGCTGGTGTCGAGTGAGGTGGTCCGGCTGACCGGTCCGAAGGGCCAGCGGATCCGGGCATCGGCGCGGCTGCTGGTCCTGGCCACCGACCCGGGCTGGCGAGGTCTGCTGCCCGGGCAGCGCGTGACCGCCGAGGGCCGTCTCGGCGTTCCGCGCGGCGGCGACCTCACCGCGGCGGTGCTCGGCGCCACCGGGCCCCCCGAGCGTCACGGTGCGCCGTCCTGGGCGCAGCGCGCCGCCGGCACGCTGCGCGCCGGCCTGCAACGGGCCTGCGTGCCCCTCCCCGACGATCCGGGTGGCCTGCTGCCGGGGCTGGTGGTGGGGGACACGAGCCGCCTGTCGCCCGCTGTCGAGGAGGATTTCCGAGCGACCGGAATGACACACCTCAATGCTGTTTCGGGCAGCAACGTCGCGATCGTGTTGGGCGCCGTGCTGTTGTTGGCCCGCTGGGCGCGCGCCGGCCCGTGGCTCGCCGGCCTGCTCTGCGGGGTGGCGCTGGTGGGGTTCGTCATCCTGGTCCGCCCGTCGCCGAGCGTCGTCCGGGCCGCCACGATGGGGGCGATCGGGCTCGTCGCGCTGGCCGCCGGTCGACCTCGGGCCGCGCTGCCCGCACTGGCCGCCGCCGTCACGGTGCTGGTGCTGGTCGACCCCGAGCTGGCCGGCGACGCCGGGTTCGCGCTGTCCGTGCTGGCCACCGGAGGTCTGCTGCTGCTCGCGCCGCGCTGGCGGGACGGGCTGCGCCGCCGGGGTGTCCCGGCCGGGCTGGCCGAGGCGTTGGCGGTGCCGGCGGCCGCCCAGGTGGCCTGCGGGCCGGTCGTCGCCGGCATCTCCGGCACGGTCAGTCTGGTGGCCGTGCCGGCCAACCTGCTGGCGGTGCCGGCCATCGCCCCCGCGACGGTGCTGGGCGTGACGGCCGCCGTGCTGTCGCCGGTCTGGCCGGCCGGGGCCGGGTTCGTCGCCTGGCTGGCAAGCTGGCCGGCCTGGTGGCTGGTCGTCATCGCCCGCCAGGGCGCCCGCCTCCCGGCCGGCACCCTGCCCTGGCCGGGCGGCGCGTGGGGCGCCCTGCTGCTGGCCGGGCTGACCGTGGCGCTGCTGGTCGCCGCACGTCGACCGCTGGTGCGCCGAGTGGTGGCGGTCGTCGCTGTCGCCGCGCTGCTCGGCGCCCTCGGAGTCCGGCTGATCGCCACCGGCTGGCCGCCGCCCGGTTGGGTGGTGGTGGCCTGTGCGGTGGGGCAGGGCGACGCACTGGTGCTGCCCGTCGCCCCCGGCCGGGCGGTGGTGGTCGACGCCGGCCCGGAGCCGGGCGCGGTGGACGCGTGCCTGCGACGGCTCGGCATCCG
Source organism: Micromonospora sp. NBC_00617 (assembly GCF_045161355.1). NCBI lineage: Bacteria > Bacillati > Actinomycetota > Actinomycetes > Micromonosporales > Micromonosporaceae > Micromonospora > Micromonospora sp. NBC_00617. The sequence continues at coordinate 49,943 of NZ_CP107751.1, forward strand.
GGAGGTGCCGCTGCTCGTGGTCAGCCACTTCCACGTCGACCACGTGGGCGGGGTGGCCGGCGTGTTCCGGGGCCGGCGGGTGACCGCCGTGCTGACCCCAGCATCGACGGATCCGGCGAGCGGCCGGGACGCGGTCCGCGCGGCGGCGACGAGCGGGCGGGCCACGCTGCTCGGCACCACCGCCGGGGCGCTGCATCGGGTCGGCGGTGTCGACCTGCTCGTGCTCGGTCCGCCGTACCCGCTGGCCGGCACCAGGTCCGATCCGAACAACAATTCGTTGATGCTGCGGGCCACGGTCGCCGGCGTGCGGATCCTGCTGCCCGGCGACGCCGAGACCGAGGAGCAGCACGCCGTGCTGGCCCGGACGGCGCCGGGGCAGCTGAGGGCGGACGTGCTGAAGGTCGCCCACCACGGCTCGGCGTATCAGGACGACAGCTTCCTGGCCGCCGTACGGCCGGCCATCGCGTTGGTGCCGGTCGGCGCGGGCAACACCTACGGGCACCCGAGTCCGGCGCTTCTGGCCCGGCTCAGCAGCGGCGGCGCCCGGGTCCTGCGGACCGACACCGATGGTGACCTGGCGGCGATCCGGACCGGCGATGGGCTGGCGGTGGCCCGTCGAGGGGTGCTACCCGGACGACCACCGTGAGAGCCGACCGCGGGACAGGCCGGCTCTGCCGTGGAAATTGCAGCATTATGGAGGAAATGCCGACCCTCTTGCGGATTAGATGGCGAACCGAGGTAAATGTCTGGATTTGCGCTTAGTGCGGGCCGCGCCGACCGGGCGGCGAATGAGCAGGCCCGTACCCGCCATGGGCCGTGCGAATATGGGCGACGTGACCCCCGCCAGCCTCGCCCCCATTCTGCTCGTCCTCGGCGACGAGGAGCTGCTCGCCACGCGCGCCGTGACCGAAGCTGTCGAGCGGGTCCGCAGCGTCGAGACCGAGGTGGACGTTCGCGAGTACCAGGCAGGTGCGCTCACCGTCGGTGAAATCGCCGAGATGCTCAGCCCCTCGCTGTTCGGTGGGCGGCGGCTGCTCATCCTGCGCTCCGGCCAGGACGCCCGCAAGGACCTGGCCGCCGCGCTGCTGGCGTACGCGAAGAATCCCGACCCGGACGTCCAGTTGCTGGTGCTGCACCTGGGCGGCGCCAAGGGCAAGGCGTTCGCCGACGGGCTACGGTCGGCCGGCGCGACGGTGATCTCGGCGGCCAAGCTCAAGGGGCACCGCGACCGGGTGGCCTTCGTCCGTGACGAGATCCGCCGGGCCGGCGGCAGGTGCACCGACGACGCCGCCGAGGCGCTGATCGCGGCGGTCGGCAACGACCTGCGCGAACTGGCCGCCGCCTGCTCCCAGCTCATCGCCGACACCGACGGGCGGATCAGCGCCGAGACGGTGGCCCGCTACTACCGGGGTCGGGTCGAGGTGACCGGCTTCACGGTGGCGGACGCCACCATGGTCGGCGATGTGCCGGCTGCCCTGGAGGCGCTGCGCTGGGCCCTGCACGTCGGTGTCGACCCGGTGCCCATCGCGGATGCCCTGGCCGACGGGGTGCGCACGGTGGCCCGGGTGGCGTCGGCCGGGCGGGGTAACCCGTACCAGCTCGCCAGCAGTCTCGGCATGCCGGCCTGGAAGATCGAGCGGGCGCAGCGGCAGGGGCGCGGCTGGACGCCGGAGGGGCTGGTCCGGGCCATGCAGGTCGCCGCCGAATGCAACGCGGCCGTCAAGGGCGGCTCGGACGACCGGGCGTACGCCCTGGAGCGCGCGGTCTTCTCGGTTGCGGCCGCCCGGCAGGGCAGTGGCCGGTGACGGGGCCGAACCGTACGGCGTGGGCCACCATGCCCGCCGACGAGGAGCGATACCGGCCGCTCTATGCCCGGCTCCTCGGCCTGCGGTTCGTCAACCCCGGCGGGGTGCTCTGCTTCCTCTTCTTCGAAGGCGCCATCGCCCTGGCGGTGCTTCTCGCCCTCGCGGAGCTGGTGACCTGGTGGGCGGTGGTGGTGCTGCCCGTGGTGGTGGCGGCGATGGTCAAGATCAACGACATGGTGGCCGCCGTGGTGGTCCGTTCCGCCGCGCTCGTGCCCGAGCAGGAGCGGGACCGTTTCCGTCGGCAGATGGAGCCGGTCGTCGGCCGGGCCCGGGTCTCGAACGGCGTGACCGCGGTGGTGGTCACGACCGACCCGGTGCGGCCCACCCGCCGCACCGGGTCGTTGGACTGACCGCCGGCCGCGGCACGGGCACGCCGTCGGGCCGCCCGCGACGCCAGCACATCGACCTGTCCGTGGACACACGGAAGCCCCGGACCGGGGGCCCGGGGCTTTCCGAATCAGTCTGACGGTGAAGTCGTCAGGCGGAGAGCGCCACCACGCGCTTCGCGATCGCGGACTTGCGGTTCGCGGCCTGGTTGGAGTGGATCACGCCCTTGCTGACGGCCTTGTCCAGCTTGCGAGAGGCGTCCAGCATGAGGGCGGTCGCCTTCTCGACGTCACCGGCCTCGGCAGCCTCGTTGAACTTCCGGACGGCGGTCTTCAGCGACGACTTGACCGACTTGTTGCGCAGCCGGGCCTTCTCGTTCTGCCGGTTGCGCTTGATCTGGGACTTGATGTTCGCCACGCGACAGCCTCGTCTTGATAGCTCGGGTTGGTCAGCTTATTGCGCGGGATGACGAACATGCGTCATCGCTGCGCGAAGAGCCAGGTTACCAGGTCGCCCGGGACGAGCCAAAACGGCTCGGTCGTCGCGCGGCCCATCCCGGCCCGACGACCACCAGCCTACGCCCCGGCCAGGCCGGCCCCGCGTCACCGCCAGCCCTGTCGGCGGGCGAGCCAGTCGAGGGTCTGTTCGCCGCTCCACCGCTGGTGCGCCGAACGGTGCCCAGAGGCCGTCGCCGGTGTCGCGTCCGCTCCCGTGAGGTAGTAGCCGGCCAGCGCGGCCAGGGTGGCGTCCAGCGCGTCCGGTTCAGCGCCCGCCGACGCCGGGTGTTCGGCGAAGAGGCGGTCGGTGTCCAGGCCGCTGGCGTACGCGGTGAGCAGCAGGCCCACGAGGTCGAACCAGGCCGGCCCGGAACAGGCCCAGGTCCAGTCGCAGAACCAGGCCCGACCGTCACCGCCGATGAGCACGTTGTCCACCCGCAGGTCGCCGTGGATCATGCCGGTCGCGCCGTCCGCGTACCGGGGGAGACGGGACTCCAGCGCCACCAGTTCGGGCAGTCGACCCCGGGCGGCGCAGGGCAGCGGCGGGAGCGGCTCCCGGCCGGCGGCGACCTCCTCCCACCAGAGGATGTCCGAGCGGGCCAGCTCGGCGAGATGTGGCAGGCCGAGCGCGGTCAGGCCGGCCGGCGGGGCGGCCAGGGCGGCGGCGACCTCGGCGTACGCGGCGAGAGTGGCGTCCAGCTCGGCTCGCGTCCAGGGCAGGCGCGGGGTGTGGCCGTCGACCGCGTCGGTGCAGAGCGCGAACCAGCCGGCCTCGTCCAGCGTCCACCGCAGGCGGGGCGCCGGCAGGCCGGCCGGCAGCCGGTCGAGGATCGCGGCTTCCCGCGCGTACCCCTGCGCGAGGCGCGGTTGCGCGACGGCGGGTGCCGCCTTGACGAAGGCCCGACCACCGTCGGCGGTGTCGAGCACGGCGGCGAACCCCCGGGTGAAGCCGGCGGCGGCGATCCGGGCGGCGACCACCGGCGTGCCGAGGCGCCCGGCGATCGCGGCCCGCAGCGCGGCCGGTAGGGCTTGCCACGACGGGCGCAACGCACCCTCGTGGTACGGCAGCGGGGGCAGCGGCGGGGAGGACACCCCACCATGCTGCCTCGGGGTACGTGCGCGGCGCGCGGCGACACTGCCAGACTGCCAAGCCATGAGGACCGAGGACTTCTGGCAGCTGATCGACCAGGCCCGCGCCGGAGGCGGGGGAGAGCCCGGGCCGGTCGCCGCGCGGGCCGTCGCCCTGCTCGCCGAGCGCGATCCGCAGGACATCGTCGGGTACGCCCACCACCAGCGGCGGGTGCTGGCGGCCTCGCACAAGGCGGACCTGTGGGGCGCGGCGTACCTGATCAACGGCGGCGCGTCAGCGGACGGCTTCGAGCACTTCCGGGGCTGGCTGATGACCCAGGGGCGGGCGGTCTTCGCCCGCGCGGTCAGCGACCCCGACTCCCTGGCCGAACTGCCTCAGGTGCGGGCCGCCTCGCTCAGCGGGGAGGAGTTCTCCGCCGAGCAGATGCTCTCGGTGCCCTGGGACGCGTACCGCAAGGCCACCGCGTCGGAGTTGCCGGAGGACCGCGAGCCGGTGCGTACGCCCGATCTCAACGACTTCTGGGACTTCGACGACGAGGAGGAGGCCCGCCGCCGGCTGCCCCGGCTGGCCGCGCTGTTCGTCGAGCCGCCCGTGGAATGAGGAGTTCTCGGGACCGATCCGTCGCCCGCGCAGTGGGCGTACCCAGGCGGCGTGGGAACATGGAGGGGGTCGGCGGCGTGCCGGCCTGTTCACGTCAGCCGACCAGAACGGACCGCTGTGCCACCGAAGCTCGATCCCGGCGCGAACGCCCCTGGTGCCACCGACCCCGGTCGCATCCGGAACTTCGGCATCATCGCCCACATCGACCACGGGAAGTCGACCCTGGCCGACCGGATGTTGCAGCTCACCGGCGTGGTCGACCCGCGGCAGATGCGCGCGCAGTACCTGGACCGGATGGACATCGAGCGCGAGCGCGGCATCACCATCAAGAGCCAGGCTGTCCGGATGCCGTGGACCATCCGCGAGGGTGAGCGGACCGGTGAGCACGCGGTGCTCAACATGATCGACACCCCGGGGCACGTCGACTTCACCTACGAGGTGTCCCGGTCGCTGGCTGCCTGCGAGGGCGCCGTGCTGCTGGTCGACGCCGCGCAGGGCATCGAGGCGCAGACCCTGGCCAACCTCTACCTGGCGCTCGAGAACGACCTGCGCATCATCCCGGTGCTCAACAAGATCGACCTGCCGGCCGCCCAGCCGGAGAAGTACGCCGAGGAGCTGGCCCACCTGATCGGCGGCGACCCCGCCGACTGCATCCGGGTCTCCGGCAAGACCGGCGAGGGCGTCCCGTACCTGCTCGACGAGATCGTCCGGCAGTTCATCCCGCCGGTCGGCGACGCCGAGTCGCCCGCCCGGGCGATGATCTTCGACTCGGTGTACGACGTCTACCGGGGCGTCGTCACGTACGTCCGGGTCATCGACGGCCGGATCAGCGCCCGGGACCGGATCAAGATGATGTCCACCGGGGCCGTGCACGAGCTGTTGGAGATCGGCGTCATCTCGCCCGAGATGGTGAAGGCCGAGGCGCTCGGCGTCGGCGAGGTCGGCTACCTGATCACCGGTGTGAAGGACGTCCGGCAGTCCCGGGTCGGTGACACGGTCACCATCAACAGCCGGCCGGCGGCCGAGGCGTTGGGTGGCTACAAGGACCCGCAGCCGATGGTCTACTCCGGCCTCTACCCGATCGACGGGTCCGACTACCCCAACCTGCGTGAGGCTCTGGACAAGCTCAAGCTCAACGACGCCGCTCTGGACTACGAGCCGGAGACCTCCGGTGCGCTCGGCTTCGGCTTCCGTTGCGGCTTCCTCGGCCTGCTCCACCTGGAGATCATCCGGGAGCGACTGGAGCGCGAGTACAACCTCGACCTGATCTCCACCGCGCCCAACGTGGTGTACCGGGCGATCACCGACGAGGGCGCCGAGATCGTCGTCACCAACCCCAGCGAGTACCCCAACGGCAAGATCGCCGAGGTGTACGAGCCGGTGGTGCGGGCCACCGTGCTGACGCCCAACGACTACGTGGGCGCGGTGATGGAGCTCTGCCAGGGCCGGCGCGGCAGCTTGCTCGGGATGGACTACCTCTCCGCCGACCGGGTGGAGCTGCGCTACACGCTGCCCCTCGCCGAGATCATCTACGACTTCTTCGACCAGTTGAAGAGCCGGACCAAGGGCTACGCCTCACTCGACTACGAGCCGTCCGGCGAGCAGGCGTCCGACCTGGTGAAGGTGGACATCCTGCTGCACGGCGAGCCGGTGGACGCCTTCAGCGCCATCGTGCACAAGGACAAGGCGTACAACTACGGCGTCACGATCGCCGCCAAGCTGCGCAACCTCATCCCGCGCCAGCAGTTCGAGGTGCCGATCCAGGCGGCCATCGGCAGCCGGGTCATCGCCCGGGAGACCATCCGCGCGATCCGCAAGGACGTCCTCGCCAAGTGCTACGGCGGTGACATCAGCCGTAAGCGCAAGCTGCTGGAGAAGCAGAAGGAAGGCAAGAAGCGGATGAAGATGGTCGGCCGCGTCGAGGTGCCGCAGGAAGCCTTCATCGCCGCCCTGTCCTCCGACTCCGGCGACAGCAAGGCCCCCAAAAAGTAACCCCCCACCTGCGCCCCCGGTCCCGGCTGGCCCGCCTCCCGTGCCCCGGTGATCAAGAGGTTTGCGTCAGCCGCGGCCCGGATTCTGACGCGAATCTCTTGATCACCAGCGCCGGAGGCGGGGTGCAAGCCCGCCTGGGTGGGCGGTGGCTGGGGGATTTTTTTGGGGGCGTGGCCGGGGCCGTCGCCCTGGGCAACATGTTGCCTGACCTGTCTGGACGCGTTCCCACCCCAATCGACGCAGCCGTTCGGCATCGACGCCGACAACTTCTCTGTGGTTGAGTCGGTTTGGATTTTCGGTGGGTCGGGAACTTAGTCGTCACGACAGGAAGCACACATTGTGTGTCAGACATTCTTAGAAGGAGGGCGACCGTGGAGCTCACCGTGTGGGGCATCATCACTGCTATCTTTGTTGGTCTCATCGTCGGGGCGCTCGGCCGCCTGGTTGTTCCGGGTCGGCAGAACATGCCGATGTGGCTGCACCTGCTGATCGGTATCGGTGCGGCTCTGCTGGGTACGGTGCTGGCGCGGGCGATGGGTATCGCGACCGAGACGGCCGGTATCGACTGGACGGAGCTGTTGGTGCAGGTCGTGGTGGCCGCGATCGCGGTCGCGCTGGTGGCAGGCGTGGGTGGCCGCCGCCGCGTCACCCGATAACACCAGCACACCGGTAACACCGAACCACTTCCGAGGGGCGCCCGGCCGACAGGCCGGGTGCCCCTCGGCGTTCGTCGGGTCGGCGGGTGGGGTCGCCTCTCGGCTTTCGTCGGGCCTGCCGCGATCGCCCAGAGGGAGACCAGCACGACCTCACCGGCGCAGCCGGCCCTGCAGATCGTCGTGGCTGGCAGGTCTCCCTGCCTGGCGGCGTGCCGCGCGGACCGGTTGGCCTCCGCAGTGATCGACTCCACTGCGCCGATGTGGCGGCATTTGGTTCGCCGGACACCGCCACGTCGGCGCAGTGGAGTCGATCATGCTCGTGCCCAGCCAGGCACCCCGGCCGAACCCAATCGATCACGCCGCCGGCGTGCTCGATCTCCACAGCGCCGATGGCAGGGAGGTCGGGGCGACCGGGACGGCGCGATATCGCCGAAAGGGAGTCGATCACGCTGCGGCGTGGTGCCCGGCCGGCCGATGCGCGAGGCGGGCGCGTCGCCCGGTGGAACGTGCCGTAGTTGGCCAAGTCGTGATCGTCTGGGCGAGGAAGTCGGTTTGGATTTTCGGTGGGTCGGGAACTTAGTCGTCACGACAGGAAGCACACATTGTGTGTCAGACATTCTTAGAAGGAGGGCGACCGTGGAGCTCACCGTGTGGGGCATCATCACTGCTATCTTTGTTGGTCTCATCGTCGGGGCGCTCGGCCGCCTGGTTGTTCCGGGTCGGCAGAACATGCCGATGTGGCTGCACCTGCTGATCGGTATCGGTGCGGCTCTGCTGGGTACGGTGCTGGCGCGGGCGATGGGTATCGCGACCGAGACGGCCGGTATCGACTGGACGGAGCTGTTGGTGCAGGTCGTGGTGGCCGCGATCGCGGTCGCGCTGGTGGCAGGCGTGGGTGGCCGCCGCCGCGTCACCCGGTAACAACCTGGCATCACCGCACCACGGAGAAGGGCGCCCGACCAGTGGTCGGGCGCCCTTCTCCGTGGTGCGGTGCGTGGATTCGGCCCTACGCCACGGCCCGTCGGGTCGGTTCCCTGCGGTACGGTCGCGACGCTTCGGCCTGCCCACCCACTGTCGTAAAGGATTTCTTCGTACTAAGGTGCGGCGGAGAAGGTAAGTTCCAGGCGGCGCGAGGGGAGAAGTGGCGTGAACAGGTGGAAGCGGCTGGCCCCGGTCACCGCCGTGGTGGCCTCGGCCGCGATGGTGCTGACCGGCTGCGGAGGCTCCGACGACAAGGCGAGCGACGACAGCAAGCTCACGGTCTGGATGATGGGCGAGGGCGGCGACGCGCAGAACAAGTTCCTCGACGGCGTCGAGGCGGAGTTCCGCCAGAAGCACCCCGACACCGACGTGGTCGTGCAGTACATTCCCTGGCTGGAGGCGCCCAAGAAGTTCCAGGCCGCGCTCGCCGGTGGTGCGGGACCGGACATCACCGAGCTGGGCAACACCGAGACCCAGGGCTGGGCCGCGCAGGAGGCGCTCGCCGACGTCAGCGGCCGGATGGGCGGCTGGGCCGACGGCAAGGACCTGCTGCCCGACCTGGTCCGCAACGCGCAGCTCGACGGCAAGCAGTACGGCGTGCCGTGGTACGCGGGCGTTCGGGCGATCTACTACCGCACCGACTGGTTCGCCGAGGCCGGTGTGCAGCCGCCGAAGACCTGGGATGACCTGGTCACCGTGGCCAAGGCCGTGCAGGCGAAGAAGCCGGGCACCTACGGCATCGCGCTGCCGGGCAACTCCGAGTTGCCCTTCTATTCCTTCCTGTGGGGCGCTGGCGCCGAGATCGCCACGAACCAGGGCGGCACCTGGAAGTCCGGCTACACCACGCCGGAGGCGCAGCGGGCCGTCAAGTACTGGACCGACCTCGTGACCGTCCACAAGGTGGCCCCGCCGGCCGCCGCCGGTTGGAACGAGATCGACGCGCGTACCCAGTTCGCCACCGGCAAGGCCGCGATGGCGTTCGCCGGCAGCTGGCAGCAGGCCGCCATCAAGAAGGACAACCCCGAGATCGAGAAGGTCTGGGGTACGTTCCCGATCCCCGGCCCGGACAGCAAGGCCGCGCCCGGTTTCGCGGGCGGCTCGGATGTGGCGATCTGGAAGGACAGCGAGCGGCAGGACCTGGCCTGGGACTACCTCACCGTGCTGCTGAACAAGAAGAACGCGCAGAGCTTCGCGAGCAGCCTCGGTTTCTTCCCCGTCTACCAGGACCTGGTCGCCAGCGGCACGTACGCCGACGACAAGGTGATGGCGGCGTTCGCCACGACCATGCAGAACACCAAGCTCACGCCGCTCACCCCGAAGTGGGTGGAGGTCAGCCGGACGAAGACGGTGACCCAGGCGATGAACAGCTCGGTCATGAAGGGTCAGAAGACGGTCGAGAAGGCTACCGCCGACGCGGCCGGTGAGATGGAAAGCATTTTGAACAGCAAGTGAGTTTACCGACAAAAAACCCGGAAACGGCCGCCGCGCGGGAGAACCCCGCGCGGCGGCGTCGCCCGGTGGACCGCCTGCCCTACCTGCTGCTCCTGCCCGCACTCGTCATCATCGGGGCGCTGCTGCTCTGGCCGCTCGGCCAGGTGGTGGCGATGTCCTTCTACCGGCTCAACAGCGTCCGGCAGTTGCGCGGCGACCGGGAGTGGCCGTGGGTGGGGCTCGGCAACTACACCGACATCCTCTCCGACCCGTTCTTTCTGACGGTGCTGCGCAACACGGTGCTGTTCGCCGCGGCGAACGTGCTGCTCACGATGGTGCTCGGCACCCTGGTCGGGCTGCTGCTCAACCGGCTGGGTCGCAAGATGGCCACCTTCGTGGCCAGTTGCGTGATGCTCGCCTGGGCGACCCCGGCGCTGACCGGCACGATCGTCTGGAAGTGGATTTTCGACGACACGAGCGGCCTGGTCACCTGGCTGTTCAACGCGCTGCCGGACGGCCTCTCCGACGCCCTCTTCGGCCGTAGCGACTGGACCGGCTACGGCTGGTTCAACTCGCCGCTGCTGTTCTTCGCCATCCTCACCCTGGTGGTGGTCTGGCACTCGTTCCCGTTCATCGCGGTGAGCGTGCTTGCCGGTCTCAAGAGCGTGCCGAGCGAGTTGCACGAGGCGGCCCGGGTGGACGGCGCGAGCCCGTGGCGGGTCTTCTGGAAGATCACCTTCCCGCTGCTGCGCCCGGTCTTCGGGATCCTGATCGTGCTCTCCACCATCTGGGACTTCAAGGTCTTCACCCAGCAGTTCGTGCTGGCCGGCGGCACCCAGGACCGGCCGACGTTCATGCTCTCCATCTACTCGTACGCCGAAGCCTTCTCGCCGCCGCCGAAGTACGGCCTCGGCGCGGCGATCGCGGTGATCCTCACCCTGATCCTGCTCGTGGTGACCGGCTTCTACGTACGGATGGTGCTCAGGCAGGAGGACGAGTCGTGAAGAAGATCGCCCTCAACGGCGCCGGGCTGCTGGTCGCGCTCTTCGCGGCGTTCCCGGTCTACTGGATGATCTCCACCTCGCTGAAGCCGAGCAGGGAGATCTTCTCGTCCACTCCGCAGCCGGTGCCGGCCCACCCGACGCTGGCGCACTACCGGGAGATCCTGACCGGCAACCTGATCCCCGGCGTCAGCTTCCTGGACTTCTTTCTCAACAGCGCGATCGTCGCCGTCACCACGGTGGTGCTCAGCGGCCTGGTCGCCCTGCTCGCCGCGACGGCGGTGGCCCGGTTCCGCTTCAAACTGCGGACCAGCTTTCTGATCATGCTGCTGGTGGTGCAGATGATCCCGCTGGAGGCGCTGGTCATCCCGCTCTTCCTGATGATCCAGCGGCTGGGGCTCTACAACACCCTGCCCAGCCTGATCCTCACGTACCTCGGGTTCTCGCTGCCGTTCGCGGTCTGGATGCTGCGCGGCTTCGTCGCTGCGGTGCCCAAGGAGTTGGAGGAGGCGGCGGCGATCGACGGGGCCAGCCGGGCCCAGACGTTCCGCCGGGTGCTGTTCCCCCTCGTCGCTCCCGGCCTGGTCGCCACCAGCATCTTCTCCTTCATCACGGCCTGGAACGAGCTGATCTTCGCGTTGACGTTCATCAACGACCAGGGTCGCTACACGCTGCCGGTGGCGATGACCTTCTTCTTCGGCCGCGACGACACCAACTGGGGGCCGGTGATGGCGGCGTCGACCCTGTTCACCCTGCCGGTCATCATCTTCTTCCTGCTGGTGCAGCGTCGGATGGTCTCCGGGCTGGTCGCTGGCGCGGTCAAGGGCTGACCGTGCCGCCACTAGGCTGACCGCCATGACGGGCAGGGTGGCGGCGGTGAACCTCGGCGTGGTGACCGAGGCGGAGTGGGCCGGCGATGCGAGCGGTCGCAGCGGCATCGACAAGCGATCGGTCGACGGGCCGGTGGCGGTGCTCACCGGTGGCGTGGTCGGCGATTTCATCGGCGAGCGGGCCGTGCACGGCGGGTCCGACAAGGCCGTCTACGCGTACGCCGAGGAGGACGCCGGGTGGTGGTCGGCCGAGATCGGCCGGACCATCCGCTCGGGCGGTTTCGGGGAGAACCTGACCACCTACGCGGTCGACGTGACCGGCGCGGTGATCGGCGAGCAGTGGGCGGTCGGCACGGCCGTGCTTCAGGTGACGATGCCGCGTACCCCGTGCACCACGTTCGCCGGCTTCTGGGGGGTGCCCGATCTGATCCAGCGATTCACCGTGCGGGCCACACCGGGGGCGTACCTGCGGGTGCTGCGTGAGGGCGAGGTGGGTGCCGGCGATCCGGTCGAGGTCATCGAGCGGCCCGCACACGGGGTGACGATCGGCGAGGTGTTCCGGGCGACCAGTCTGGAGCCGGAGTTGCTGCCCCGGCTGCTCGACGCGGAGGACCTTCCGGCGCCGATCCGGGAGAAGGCCCGCCGCCGGCTGGGACGCTGATCAGCAAGTCGGCTCCGGCTTCCGCCGCCTAACGTTCTCACTATCAATAGTGATAATGTTCGGGTCGTGGGGATATCGAGAGAACGCTGGGCCGATCTGGCGCTGCACCCTGTGCGGATCCGGATCCTGCGTGCGGTCGCGGGCGCGCGCCTGACCACCCAGGCCCTGATCGAGCTGCTGCCCGACGTCCCGCAGGCCACCATGTACCGACAGCTGGCGATCCTGGTCAAGGCGGGGCTGCTCGAGGTGGTCGAGGAGCGCAAGATACGCGGCGCCGTCGAGCGGGTGTACGGGCTTCCCGCGCAGGGCGCGACGCTCGACCCCGCGAGCCTGGCCACGGCCACGGTGGAGGACCACGCACGTTACTTCACGGCGTTCGTGTCGAGTCTGCTGTCGGAGTTCTCCCGCTACCTCGCCCGGGGTCGGATTGACTTCGTCGCCGACGGGGTGGGCTACCAGCAACTCGTGCTGCACCTGACCGACGTCGAGTTCAGCGAGTTCGCCGCCGGCTTCAACGCGCTGGTCGGCCCACTGCTGGCCAACAAGCCCGGCAACGGACGGACACCCCGCCTGCTGGCGACCGTTCTGCTGCCGACCGACCCGCCGACGTCGGAGCGACCGGCGACGGCGGACGATTCCGAACCAACGAAGGGGGATGGCTGATGGCATCGGTCATGGTGACAAACGACGTGATCGACATCCGGTTCACCGGATGGGAGCGGTTGTGGACGGGGCGGGATCGGGTCGCGCTGCGTCTCGTCGCGGTGCGACGGGTCGACCTGGTGGACGATCCGCTCCGGCTGGCCCGTGGCGCCCGCCGCGGGTACGTGGTGTCCGGCTTCGCCAAGATCGGTGTCTGGGGCCTGTTCGGCGGCCCCCGGCAGCTCGTGGCGGCCCGCCGGGCGGAGCCCGGGATGCACCTCGTCCTGGACCGGCCGGCGGGCGGCGGTGAATTCGACGAGGTCGTGCTCTCCAGCCCGGCGGCACCGGGCCTTGTGGCCACGATCAAGCGTGCGATGGCGGCCCAGCAATGACCGGCGACGGGCTCGCGATCGAGGTGTCCCGCCTGACCAAGCGCTTCGGCGACGTCACCGCCGTGCGGGATCTGAGTTTCACCGTGGAGCCCGGTGTGGTCACCGGCTTCCTCGGCCCGAACGGCGCCGGCAAGACCACCACCATGCGCATGATGACCGGGCTGGTGGCGCCCACCAGCGGCACCGCCACGATCGGTGGGCAGCCGTACCGCCGACTGCCTCGGCCGTCGCGCACCGTCGGTGCGGTGTTCGACGCCACCGCGTTCCACCCCGGCCACACCGCCCGCGACCACCTGCGTGTGTACGCCGCGATGGGCGGACATCCGGACAGCCGGGTCACCGACCTGCTCGACCTGCTCGGCCTCACCGAGGCGGCCGATCGTCGGACTCGCGGCTTCTCCACCGGCATGCGGCAGCGGCTCAACCTTGCCACCGCGCTGCTCGGCGATCCCCGCGTACTGCTGCTGGACGAACCCGGCAACGGCTTGGATCCGGAGGGCATGTCGTGGCTGCGCGGTTTCCTGCGCGAGTTGGCCGAGCGGGGTCGCACCGTCCTGATCTCCAGTCACGCGCTCGGCGAAATCCAGCAGCTCGTGGACGACATCGTGGTGATCCGGCGCGGCGAACTCGTCGCCGCCGGGCCATGCTCCCGGCTCGCCGGCCCGCCCGCCGTGCTGGTCACCTCACCCGACGCCGACGCCCTCACTGCCGCCCTGACGGCAGGCCCCACCGATGGCGGCGCCATCCCGGACGTCGAAGCCATCGGGCCCGACCGGCTGCGGGTGCGTGGGCTGGACGCGCCGGGCATCGCCGACCGTGCCGCTGCTCGCCGCCTGCGGGTGCACGAGTTGGTCGTCGAGAGCGCCAGCTTGGAACACCTCTTTTTCCACCTCACCAGAGACGAGGCGGCCACCCGATGAACCTGGTGATCAGAGCGGAGTTCCGTCGGTTGCTGGCCACCCGGATGTGGGGTGGACTGCTCCTCACCGCCGCGGTGCTGGGTGGCGGCCTGTTCGGCGCCATGGCGCTGGCGGGCCCGGAAAATTTCGACCCCCCGATGCCGGGCCTGGACACCGAGGCCGGCCTCCGCGCGATCCTCGGCATGCTCGGCTACACCGCGTTCGTGCCGGCAGCCGCCGGTGCCTTCGTCGTCACGTCCGAGTATCGACACCGCACCGCCGCCGTCACGTTCCTGTTCGCGCCGCGCCGTGGGCGGGTGCTCGCCGCGAAGCTCGCCACCTACGCGGCCCTCGGCCTCGCCTACGGGGTCGTCCTCGCGGGCACTGCCGCGGTGGCGCTGCTCGCTGTCGCCGCCGCCCGCGGCGTCTCACTCGGTCTGCCGGTCACCACGGTGCTGGCGCTGCTCGGCCGTATCGCCGCGGCGATGGCGGTCTACCTGCTTGTCGGGGCGGGGGTCGGTGCACTTATCCACCACCAGATCGCGGCGCTGTGTGTCGTGACCGGCTACCTCTACGTGGGGGAGCCGGTGCTCATGATGATCCCCGGGGCCAACACGCTGTACCCGGTCCTGCCCGGCGGAGCCACCGCCGCGCTCACCGATTTCACCTACCTCGCCGACGCGATGTCCGCAGAACTCGGCAGCGGGGCCGTTCACCTGCTCCCACCGGTGACCGGTGCCCTCCTGCTCGCCGCGTACGCGCTGACCGCCTCGGCGATCGCCGTACTCGTCCCGATGCGCCGCGACGTCACCTGACCGACCGGGCGCGGTACCCGCCCGAGCAACGCCGGCCCGAGACGACGACGACCGGGCGGCAGGGGACAACCCCTGCGGCCCGGCCGTCGTCAGCCGTTCCTGTTGTCAGATCAGCGGAGCCAGGGGATGTTGCGGTCGAGCAGACCGCGTTCCTTGAGCTCCTTGCGCAGCGGGATCTCGTCGTCGACGTACCCGTCCCAGTTGATGCCCCAGTAGTTGGCGGTGTGGGTGCCCTCACCGATCAGCTGGCGCTGCACGGGCGTGCGGTTGCGGTACCACTCGCCGTTCACGTCGGGGTGCAGCTCGTCCAGCGGGCGGATCCACCGGTAGGTGTAGCCGACGAAGAGCATCTTGCGGGTGATGGTCGACAGGTTCGTCGACCGCGAGTGCCACTGCCGGCGGTCGAAGATGAAGGCGTCGCCCGGGTTGGCGGTGATCTCCACCGTGCCCTCCGGGTCGGGGTTCTGCACGGTGAGGTCCGCCGGCCGGGGCAGCGAGTTCTTCAGGTGGCTGCCCGGGATGACCTTGGTGGCGCCGCGGCCGGTCTCGGAGAGGTCGGACAGCACGTACGCGACCTTCAGCGAGAACATCGGCCGGGGCAGGTTCGGGTCCATCGTCTCCGGGTCGGAGTTCTGCCGGTACCCGTCCTGGTGCCAACCCCAGTAGGGCTTCTCCGGCTCGGCGGCCGGCGGGGTGACGTCCAGGTGGTTGTGGTGGGTGTAGATGTTCCAGCCGGCCAGCCCCCACATGTACGGGAAGGCGATCGGGTGGGTCAGCAGCTCACCGAAGAGCTCGTCGCGCTCCAGGAAGCCCAGCAGGTGCAGGGTGCCGTCCTTCTTGGTGGTGCCCTTGGCCTGCTCCTCCGCGTAGACGCGGTCGACCGCCGCCTCCAGCGCCGCCCGGTGGTCCTCCGTCAGGACGTTACGCAGCAGGAGGAACCCCTGCTCGTGGAACTCCTTGCGGTCAGTGTCGCTGATCGGTTCGTAGCCGGTCCGGTCGCCGTAATCGAACACCGCGTCGTACCCCTCCCCATGAGGTGAAACCATTTCTGGCACAGGCCGCCGATCGTAACGCGACTGTCCAGACATCGGGGAGGGCGTACGGCGCGGGCGGACCCGGGCCAGACCATCTGCAGTGGTCCTGCTGCGCACAGTGATATCTCTGTGGTGAATTAGGTTATGTGTGGCGTGGTGCCCGATTGTGCGGTGACTGCCGGTTAAGAGATCCGGGCCGTCAGCCGTCGGCGAAGACCTCGGCCACCACCTGACCCGCGGGGCCCTGCTCGCCGGTGACCCGGCCCCAGGTGCCGTTGCGGGCGGTCCATTCCAGGTCGCCGAAGCGGACCCGCTTCACCCCGTGGTCCTGGGCGTGCGAGACCAGCCAGTGCGCGTACCGCCAACCGTCGCGCTGGTCGTCCGCCGTCACCGCCAGCCCGGTCTGGCTGGCCGGGTCGGCGCTCGACACGCCCCAGTCCAGCACCAGGTTGCGGGTCAGTTGGGCGGTCGCCGCCGCGCCGTGCATCACCGGGGTACGCCCCACCGTGCAGGCCACCGCGCCGGTGACATCGCCGAGCAGGGCCCTGCTGAGCACCTCGGAGTCGTCGGCCCACTTCTGGTACGCCTCGGGGAACGCCGAGCGCTGCACCCGCTGGGCGGCATCGGTGACCCGCATCTTCTCCCAGCCGCGCACCTTCTTCAGCGCGGCGTAGAACCTGTTGGCCGCGTAGCGGGGGTCGCGGATCTGCGCCGACGTGCCCCAGCCCTGACTCGGGCGCTGCTGGAACAGGCCGACCGAGTCCCGGTCGCCGTCGGGGAGGTTGTGCAGACCCGACTCCTGGTAGGCGGTGGCCAGCGCGATCACCACGGCCCGCTCCGGCATCCCGCGCTGGGCGCCGATCGCCGCGATGGTCGCCGCGTTGGCCATCTGCTCGACGTCCAGCGCGACCCGGCCGTCGGCCTGGACCGTGCAGGTCCGTCCCGCCCGCGGCAGTCGCAGTTGATCCCCGACCTGCCGGACGACGAGCCAGATCGCGATCACGGCGACGAGGATGAGCACCATTCCACCCGCCACGGCTGTCCGAGTTCGCACCCACACCTCCTGAACGACAGTTCGACAAGCGTACGTCCCCGTCGGCGTCGTCCGGGTCGTCCGACCGGTTCGGGGTCCGCGCTGCCGCCGCGTACCGATCGGGACGTTCCCGCTCCGGGGCCGAACTCACCTGCCGCGCCGCCGCGACCGCCTGGTGCCCGTCCCGGTCCTACCCGCCATGATCAGCGGAACCACCGTCCAGAGCGGCCACCCATCGAGTTAATCTCTTCTCCCGGAAGGCCAGGACCCCCTCGCGCCCCTCGTCGGAGAGGAAGTACCCGGTCGAGAGGGCGGACAGCCGCGTCAGGTCAGCCCGCAGCTCGGCGGTGCCCGGCCGGCGCAGCAGCTCCTTCGCGCCGGCCAGCGCGCCGGGAGCGCCGCGCACCAGCGAGTCGCAGTAGCGCCGCACCGCGTCGTCCAGCCCGTCCGCCGGCACGGAGGCCGTGACCAGGCCGATCTCGGCGGCCCGTCGGCCGTCGAAGGTGTCCCCGGTCAGGTACAGCTCGGCGGCGGCACGCGGATGCAGCCGGGGCAGCACGGTCGCCGAGATCACCGCCGGGATCACCCCGATCCGCACCTCGGTGAAGGCGAACGTCGCCTCGTCGGCGCAGACCGCCAGGTCGGCGGCCGCGATCAGGCCCAGCCCGCCGGCCCGGGCCGGCCCGGCCACCCGGGCCAGCACCGGCTTCGGGCAGTCCCAGAGCGCCGCCAGCACGTCGCCCAGCATCCCGGCCGGCACCGTCCCGCTGGCGTACGCCGCGGCGGTCTCCTTCAGGTCCGCGCCGGAGCAGAAGACCGGGCCCGTGTGGTCGAGCACGATCACCCGGACCGCGTCGTCGGCCACCGCGTCGGCCAGCCCGGCCAGCAACTGGGTCATCAGGGCGGTGGAGAGCGCGTTGCGGTTGTGCGGGCTGTCCAGGGTGAGGGTGGTCACCCCACGGGCCGTGGCGACCCGCACGAGGACGTCGGGAGAGGTCATGCCGGGCACACTAGTGGCCATGCCCGGCGTCCTTCCAGATGGTGAGACCGTGCCCGTCGACGGATCGCTGCCCGCCACCGCCACCTCGGCGGTCGGCGCGCGCGGCTTCGGCGTGTACGTCCACGTTCCGTTCTGCGCCAGCCGCTGCGGCTACTGCGACTTCAACACCTACACAGCCGCCGAGCTGGGCGGGGGCGCCAGCCGCGAGGAGTACGCCGACACCGTGCTGGCCGAGCTGACGCTCGCCGCCCGGGTGCTCGGCGACAGCCCGCCACCGCGGGTCGACACGGTCTTCGTCGGCGGCGGCACCCCCACCCTGCTTCCCGCCGACGACCTGGCCCGCATCCTCGACGGCATCGACCGCACCTGGGGACTCGCCGCCGACGTCGAGGTGACCACCGAGGCCAACCCGGAGTCGGTCAGCCCGGAGTCGTTGCGGCGGCTGCGGAAGGCCGGCTACAACCGGATCTCGCTGGGCATGCAGTCCGCCTCCCCGGGGGTGCTGGCGATCCTGGACCGCAAACACAGCGCCGGTCGGGCCACCGCCGCCGCCCTGGAGGCCCGCGACGCCGGGTTCGAGCACGTCAACCTGGACCTGATCTACGGCACGCCGGGCGAGCGGGCCGAGGACTTCGCCGCCACGCTGGAGCAGGTCGTCGCCGCCGGGGTGGACCACGTCAGCGCGTACGCCCTCATCGTCGAGGACGGCACCCGGCTCGCCGCCCGGATGCGGCGCGGCGAGCTGGCGTACCCCAGCGACGACGTCGCCGCGGACCGCTACCTGGCCGCGGAGGCCGCCCTCGACGCGGCCGGCCTGTCCTGGTACGAGGTGTCCAACTGGGCGCGCACCGACGCCGCCCGGTGCCGGCACAACCTGCTCTACTGGACCGGCGCGGACTGGTGGGGGCTCGGGCCGGGGGCGCACAGCCACGTCGGCGGGGTGCGCTGGTGGAACGTCAAGCACCCCACGACGTACGCCCAGCGGTTGGCCTCCGGCGCGTCACCCGGCCTGGCCCGCGAGGTGCTCACCGTCGACGAGGCCCACATGGAGGACGTGATGCTCCGGCTGCGGCTCGCCAGCGGGCTGCCGCTGGCCGTGCTCGACGCGGCCGGCCGGGCCGGCGCCGAGCGTGCCCTCGCCGACGGCCTGCTGGCCGGCGGGGACTATGCCGCCGGCCGGGCGGTGCTCACCCTGCGCGGCCGGCTGCTCGCGGATGCGGTCGTGCGCGACCTGCTGCCCTGATCCGGGGGACCGGCCGGGGGAGCGGCCGGCCCGGATCACTTGACGAGGTTGGCCGAGAGTGGGTAGCGGTAGAAGCTGCCCTCGTTGGCCTTGATGCCGGCGAGGATGCCGAACACGGCACCGAGGATGATGGCCGCCCCGACGCCGATGAAGCCGATCAGGATGCACGAGAGCACCCAGCCGACCAGGCCGACGATCGACCAGATGAGCTGGAAGTTGAGCGCGGCGACGGCGTGCGCCCGGACCATCGGGGACTGGTTGCCCCGGGCCAGCATCGCCACCAGCGGGGCGATCCAGCCGAGCACGCCCCCACTGATGATCATCCCGGCCGCGCCGCCGAAGTGCGCGACCAGCGCCCAGGTCTTGTCCTCGTTGTTGGCGTAGCCGCCGCCGGGGCCGCCGAAGGCGCCGCCGGTCGGATAGCCGCCAGTCGGGCCGCCCGGGGGATAACCGCCCGGCGGGGGGTAGCCACCTGGCGGAGGGTAGCCGCCCGACGGCGGCTGGTCACCGGTGGGCGGCGGATAGCCACCGGCCGGGGGATAGCCGGCCGGGTCGGGTGCCCCGGACAGTGGTGCGGTGGGCGGCTCGGCCGCAAAGGGCGAGCTCGGGGGAGTCGGCTCCGGCGGGTAACTGCCGGGGTCTCCCGCACTGGGAGGGCGAGGTGGTTCAGTCATGACTGTCACGGTAGGTGTCGGCGGCAACGTCGCACCAGAGCGAGACCGCCCGATCGCGCGGGCCGATCGGCCCGCGCGGGGTGGCGCGGGCCGCACCGGCGGCCTGTCGTTGATCATCGCGCTGGCGGGGGCGCCGACGTAGACTGGCACTCGTTACAGTCGAGTGCCAGGACGGCCGTCGGCCCCGGGTGGGCTGCCGGCCGACGTGCGACAGGAGGTGCGGAGGATGGGTCTGGACGACCGCAAGCTCGCCGTGCTCCGCGCCATCGTCGAGGACTACGTCTCCACCCAGGAGCCGGTCGGCAGCAAGGCGCTGGTCGAGCGTCACCAGCTCGGGGTCTCCCCGGCGACGGTCCGCAACGACATGGCCGTGCTGGAGGAGGAGGGCTACATCCGGCAGCCGCACACCAGCGCCGGCCGGGTGCCCACCGACCGCGGCTACCGCCTCTTCGTCGACCGGCTGTCCCGGGTCAAGCCGCTCAGTCCGGCCGAACGCCGGGCTATCGAGCGCTTCCTCGTCGGCGCGGTCGATCTCGACGACGTGGTGCACCGCACCGTACGCCTGCTCGCCCAGCTCACCCGGCAGGTGGCCGTCGTGCAGTACCCGAGCCTGGCCCGCTCCTCGGTGCGGCACCTGGAGCTGGTGCCGATCTCCACCACCCGGCTGATGCTCGTCATGATCGCCGACACCGGGCGGGTCGAGCAGCGGCTGGTGGAGCTGCCCGGCCCGGTCCCCGCCGACGACGTCACCGACCTGCGCCGGCTCGTCAACGAGAAGCTCGCCGGCGCCCGGCTGTCCGAGACCCCGCCGCTGGTGCAGGCGCTGGTCGAGGAGGCGCCGGGCGAGCTGCGTCCGGCGATGACCACCCTGTCCACCGTCCTGCTCGAGACGCTTGTCGAGCGGCACGAGGAACGCATCGCTCTGGCCGGCACCGCCAACCTCACCCGGGGCGGCCTGCTCGACTTCCAGGGCTCGCTGCGGCCCATCCTGGAGGCGCTGGAGGAGGAGGTCGTGCTGCTCAAGCTCATCGGCGAGACCGAGCCCAGCACGACCCGGGTCCTGATCGGCGACGAGAACGAGTTCGACAACCTGCGCGCCGCCTCGGTGGTCAGCACCGGGTACGGCCCGGGGGCCACCATCGTGGGCGGCCTCGGCGTGTTGGGCCCCACCCGCATGGACTACCCCGGCACCATCGCCACGGTGCGCGCCGTGGCACGCTACGTGGGCGAGCTGCTGGCCCAGAACTGACCAGTCAGGGCCGACGGCCGGCTGCGGCCGCCGGTCGGCGTAACGCGAGACGAACATGAGGACACGGAACGCAGTGGCCAGGGACTACTACGGCATCCTCGGTGTCAGCCGGGAAGCCTCCGATGACGAGATCAAGCGCGCCTACCGCAAGCTGGCACGCCAGTTCCACCCGGACGTCAATCCGGACCCGGAGGCTCAGGATAAGTTCAAGGACATCAACGCCGCGTACGAGGTCCTCTCGGACGACCGCAAGCGGCAGATCGTCGACCTGGGTGGCGACCCGCTCGCCCCGGGAGGCGGCGGCGCGGGCGGCCCGGGTGGCCCGGGTGGAGCCGGCCCGTTCGTCGGCTTCCAGGACATCATGGACGCGTTCTTCGGCGGCGCGGCAGGTGGCGCCCGTGGCCCACGGCCGCGGACCCGGCCGGGCGCCGACGCGATCCTGCGCCTCGAGTTGGACCTGCACGAGACGGCGTTCGGCGTCGAGGCCCCGATCACCGTCGACACCGCGGTGCTCTGCACCACCTGCTCGGGCGCCGGCACGGCCGCCGGGACCCACCTGGCCACCTGCGAGGCGTGCGGCGGTCGGGGCGAGGTGCAGTCGGTGCAGCGCACCTTCCTCGGCCAGGTGGTCTCCGCCCGGCCGTGCACCGTCTGCCAGGGCTATGGCACGACCATCCCGCACCCCTGCCCCACCTGTGCCGGCGACGGCCGGGTGCGCACCCGCCGCTCACTCACCGTCAAGATCCCGGCCGGTGTCGAGGACGGCATGCGGATCCGGCTGGCCCAGCAGGGCGAGGTCGGCCCGGGCGGCGGCACCGCCGGTGACCTCTACGTGGAGATCCACGAGCGGCCGCACGACGTCTACTCCCGCAAGGGCGACGACCTGCACTGCCGCGTCACCGTGCCGATGACGGCCGCCGCGCTGGGCACCCGGCTCACCATCAAGACGCTGGACAGCGAGGAGACCGTCGACGTCAAGGCCGGCACCCAGCCGGCCAGCACGCTGCGGCTGCGCGCCCGGGGTGTGCCACACCTGCGCGGCACCGGCAGGGGTGACCTCTACGTGCACCTCGACGTCCGGACGCCCACCAAGCTCGACCCCGACCAGGAGAAGATGCTGCGCGACTTCGCCAAGACCCGGGGTGAGGAGGTCGCCGAGCTGACCAAGCAGGGCGGCTTCTTCTCCCGGATGCGCGACGCGTTCAACGGCCACGCCTGACGTGTCCGCGCCGCTCTTCCTGGTCGACGCGCTGCCCACCGGCGACGCGCTGACCCTCGACGGGCCCGAGGGGCACCACGCCGCCACCGTGCAGCGGTTGCGCGTGGGCGAGGAGCTGCTGCTCGCCGACGGCCGGGGTGGCACGGCCGCCGCCGTGGTCACCGCCGTCGGCAAGGGCAGCCTGGAGGTCACCGTCACCTCCCGGGAGTACGCGGACGCGCCCGTACCCCGGATCGTCACCGTGCAGGGCATCGCCAAGGGTGACCGGGGCGAGCTGGCCGTACAGGCGATGACCGAGGTCGGGGTAGACGAGATCGTGCCCTGGGCGGCGTCGCGCTCGGTGGCCCAGTGGCGCGGCGACCGGGGCGTACGGGCCCGGCAGAAGTGGGTCGCCACCGCCCGCGAGGCGGCGAAGCAGGCCCGCCGGCCCTGGCTGCCGGTGGTGGCCGGCGCCCCGGACGAGTCCACCGCGACTGTCGTCCGCCGCATCGCCGGCGCCGCCGCCGCGTTCGTCCTGCACGAGGAGGCCGAGGAGCGGCTCAGCACCGCCGACCTGCCGACCGCCGGTGAGATCGTCCTGGTCATCGGCCCCGAGGGCGGCATCGCCCCGGCCGAGTTGACGGCCTTCCGCGAGGCCGGCGGCCGGCCGGTGCGACTCGGGCCGGCCGTGCTGCGGACCTCCACGGCCGGCGTGGCCGCGCTCAGCGTGCTCGCCACCCGCCTCGGCCGCTGGTAGTCCCACCGCTAGCTGTGGTGGGTCGTGCCCGACCCAGGCATCCCACCTTGTTCGCGTCCTTTGCTCTGCTTCAACTGACGCAACAGTTTCGGCCGTTGCGTGTTGCGGTGGTTGAAGCAGAGCAAAGGACGCGATGACCAGGTGCGAGGCGCTGGCGGGGTGGCGACGCGGGCTGGCGGGAGGTCAGCTGCGCAGGTAGGAGGCGCCGTTGAGGTCGACGATGGTGCCGGAGGCCCATTCCGCCTCGGGCGAGGCCAGCCAGTGCACGGCGGCGGCGATCTCCTGCGGCCGGGCCACCCGGTCGAACGGGCTCTGCGCCCGGATGGCCGCGCCCCGCTCACCGCGCAGGTGCTCGGTCGTCATGTCGGTCGCCACGAAGCCCGGCGCGACGGTGGCCACCGTGATGCCGTACGGCGCGAGCGCCACGGCGAGGGACTGCCCCAACGCGTTCAGCCCCGCCTTGCTGGCGCCGTACGCCGGCTGGTCCGGCTCACCCCGGAACGCGCCCCGGGACGACACGTTGACGATCCGGCCGCCGCGCTCGCGCAGGTGCTGGGCGGCGCACCAGATGACGTTGCCGGCCCCGGTCAGGTTGGTCTCCAGCACCTGCCGCCAGCGCTGCTGCCACTCTTCGTACGAGGTGCCGAAGATCGGGTGCGGGACGTCCCGGTCGCCGTACGTCCCGGCGTTGTTGACCAGCACGTCCAGCCCGCCGAGCAGTTCGGCGGCCCGGTCGACCATGGCCCGGACCGCGTCCGGGTCGGTGAGGTCGGCGCGGACCACCACGTGCCCCGAGCCGGGCAGCCCCGCGCGCAGCTCCTCGGCCGCGTCGCCGGAGTCGCGGTGGTGAATGGCCACCCGGTCGCCGCTGGCGGCGAACGCCTCCACCACCGCGCGGCCGATGCCGCGCGAGGAGCCGGTCACCAGTACCGCCCGATCCGTCATGCCGGCCATCCTGCCCCAGCCGCCGCAGATGTTAGGAAGGGCCCCTTCCTCTACCGGAGGCGTTAACAAGGGGCCCTTCCTTACACTGCCCCGATGGGATCCGACTGCCTGTTCTGCCGCATCGTCGCCGGGGAGATCCCGGCCACCGTGGTCCGGGAGACCGCCACCACGCTCGCCTTCCGCGACATCGACCCGAAGGCCCCGGTGCACGTCCTGGTCATTCCGAAGGAGCACTACGCCGATGTCGCCACGCTCGCCGAGGGTGACCCGGCGCTGGCCGGTGCGGTGCTCGCCACGGCCGCCGCGGTGGCCGACGACGAGGGGCTGCTCGGCGACGGGTTCCGGCTGATGTTCAACACCGGGACGTACGGTGGGCAGGAGGTCTTCCACGCGCACGCGCACCTGCTCGGTGGCGCCCCGCTCGGCCCGATGCTCGCCCGGGACCTGGCGTGACGGCCGGCCCGGACGCGCACGACCGGTTGGGCCGGCTGGTCCGCCGGGTGCAGGCCGACGCCCGGGTGCCGGCGGTGTCGGCGGCGCTGCACCGCGCCGACCGACCGCTGTGGACGTGCACTGTCGGGGGCACCGGCACCGACAGCCCGTTGGGGCCGGGCACCCAGTTCCGGATCGGCTCGGTCACCAAGACCTTCACGGCGGTGCTCACCCTCCAGTGCCGCGACGACGGGCTGCTGGACCTGGACGACCCGGTGGGCCGACACCTGGACCTTCCCGCCCACGGCGAGCTGACCGTGCGCCGGCTGCTGTCGCACACGGGCGGCCTGCAACGCGAGCCGTTCGGTGACGTCTGGGACACCCTGAACGCGCCGGACGTCGAGCAGTTGGTGGCCGGGCTCGACCGCGCCGAGCGGGTGTTGCCCACCGGCCGGCGTTTCCACTACTCCAACCTGGGCCTGGCCGTGCTCGGCCTGCTGGTCGGTCGGCTGCGCGGGGGCAGTTGGGCGGAGGTGCTCGCCGAGCGGGTGCTGACGCCGCTGGGGCTGACCGACACGACCGTGACCCCTCGGCCCTCGGCGGCCACCGGCTACCTGGTCGACGCGTACTCCGACGAGGCGCACCCGGAGCCGCCGACCGACTTCGGCGCGGTGGGCCCGGCCGCCCAGCTCTGGAGCACCGCGACCGACATGGCCCGCTGGGCGGCATTCCTCGCCGACCCGGCGGCGCTCGACCCGGCCGGCGCGGTGCTCGCCCCGGGCACCCTGGACGAGATGCGCTGGCCGCTGACCACGACCGACGAGACGCTCTGGGGCGCTGGCTTCGGGCTCGGCCTGATCCTCGTCCCACAGGGCGAGCGGGTGGTGCACGTGGGGCACGACGGGGCGATGCCCGGCTTCCTGGCCGGCGTGTACGGCCGGCGGGGTGGCGACGGCACGGCCGGCGCGATGGGCGCCGCGGTGCTCGGCTCGTCCGGCACGGCGAGCGAGTTGCTCGAACTGCCGCACCGGCTGCTCACCGAGGCGGTCGAGCACGATCCCGCCGACATCGAGCCGTGGGCGCCGGGCGCACCCGCTCCGGCGGCCCTGCGGGGGGTGCTCGGCCGGTGGTGGGGCGAGGGTTTTGAGTACGTCTTCTCCTGGCACGACGGTGCCCTGCGGGCGCGCGGGGCCGGGGACCAGGCCGGCCGCCCGCCGGCGGTCTTCGCGCCGCTGCCGGATCGGCCGGACGTGTTCCGGACGGTCTCCGGCCGGGAAGTCGGCGAGCTGCTGCGGCTGACCCGCAACGAGGATCAGACGGTGGTCCGGATGCACTGGGCGACCTACCGGTTCACCCGCCACCAGGAGACCTTCGACGGGTACGACTTCCGGGCCGGTAGTTGATCGCGGCCAGCGGAAATGGGCGCGATGCGGCCCGCGTTGACCCGATACGATGGGTGTAACGTCCGCACGCCGTGCCAGCAGGGCCGGCGCCGAGATCGAGAGCAGGTGCGCAGGGCCCTTCGGCCCGACCTATGACCGGCACCCCACCTCCCGGCCCGCCCCGGGTGCAGACCAGGATCACCGTGCCCGACTCCAAGATCATGGTCAATCTGCTCGGCGCGGGCGACGAGATCCTGCGACTCGTCGAACGCTCGGTCGCCAGTGACGTGCACGTCCGGGGCAACGAGATCACGATCACCGGCGCCCCCGCGGACAACGCCCTCGCCGAGCGGGTCTTCAGTGAGCTGCTCGAACTCATCGAGAAAGGCGAGACCCTGACCACTGACGCCGTCCGGCGTACCGTCGGCATGCTCGAGCAGGGCAGCGCCGAGCGGCCCGCCGAGGTCCTGACCCTCGACATCCTCTCCCGTCGCGGGCGCACCATCCGCCCCAAGACGCTCGGGCAGAAGCGGTACGTCGACGCGATCGACTCGCACACCATCGTCTTCGGCATCGGCCCGGCCGGCACCGGCAAGACCTACCTGGCGATGGCGAAGGCCGTCCAGGCGTTGCAGACCAAGCAGGTCAACCGCATCATCCTGACCCGACCGGCGGTCGAGGCGGGGGAGCGGCTGGGCTTCCTGCCCGGCACGCTCAACGAGAAGATCGACCCGTACCTGCGCCCGCTCTACGACGCGCTGCACGACATGCTCGACCCGGAGTCGATCCCGAAGCTGATGGCCGCCGGGACGATCGAGGTCGCGCCCCTGGCGTACATGCGGGGCAGGACGTTGAATGACGCGTTCATCATCCTGGACGAGGCGCAGAACACGACGCCCGAGCAGATGAAGATGTTCCTCACCCGACTCGGCTTCAACTCCAAGATCGTCGTGACGGGTGACATCACCCAGGTGGACCTTCCCGGCGGGACGAGCAGCGGCCTGCGGGTGGTCCGGGAGATCCTGGAGAACGTCGACGACGTGCACTTCTCCCAGTTGTCCAGCTCCGACGTGGTTCGCCACCGGCTGGTCGGGGAGATCGTCGACGCGTACGCCCGCTGGGACGCCGAGCGGGAGAACCAGCAGGCGCAGGGCGTCCACGCCGTACCCGGGCGACCCGCCCAGGGCGGCCGGTCCGGCCGCCGCCGCTAAAGCAGAGGAAAGCAGTTGTCCATCGAGATCGCCAACGAGTCCGGTGTCGAGGTCGACACCGACGCCGTGCTCGCCGTCGCCCGGCACGCCCTCGACGAGATGGGGGTCAACCCCCTCGCCGAGCTCTCCGTGCTGCTGGTCGACATCGACTACATGACCGAGCTGAACCACCGCTGGATGGGTGGGGACGGCCCGACCGACGTGCTCGCCTTCCCGATGGACGAGGGGAGCGTCGACCACGGTCCGGGCGAGAGCGCCCCCGCCGGCGGCGAGCCGGCCCTGCTCGGTGACATCGTGCTGTGCCCGGAGGTCGCGGCCAAGCAGGCGGCGACCGCCGGGCACGCCTCGGCCGACGAGCTGCATCTGCTCACCGTGCACGGGGTGCTGCACCTGCTCGGCTACGACCACGCCGAGCCGGAGGAGGAGCGCGAGATGTTCGCTCTGCAGGCCCGACTGCTGGCGAGCTGGCGGTCGACCCGCACCCAGTGATGTCCACTCCTTTGTTACTCGCGGTCGGCCCCACGGCCGGCCTTCCCGACCTGCAACTGATCGTTTTCGCGGCGGGCCTGGTGGTGCTGGCCGGTGTGATCGCCATGACCGAGGCGGCGCTCGCCGCGGTCTCACCGGCCCGGGCCGCCGAGCTGGCCCGCGACGGTGTGCGCGGCGCCCGGACCCTCCAGGTCGTGGCCGCGGACGTCGTCCGGCACCTCAACCTGCTGCTGCTGTTGCGGCTGCTCGCCGAGCTGACCGCCACCACGCTGGTGGCGTTGGTCGCGGTGGACAGCTTCGGCGCCGGCTGGCGTGCCGCGCTGGTCACCGCCGGCGCGATGACCGTGGTCAGCTTCGTGGTGGTCGGTGTCGCGCCGCGCACCATCGGCCGGCAGCACGCGTACGCGGTGGGCCGGGCGGTCGCGCCGTTGGTCCGCTGGCTGGGCCGCGCGCTCAACCCCCTCGCCTCGCTGCTCATCCTGATCGGCAACGCGGTCACCCCGGGGCGCGGCTTCCGCGAGGGGCCGTTCGCCAGCCAGGTGGAGCTGCGTGAGCTGGTGGACCTGGCCGAGCAGCGCGGCGTCGTGGAGCACGGCGAGCGTCAGATGATCCATTCGGTCTTCGCGCTCGGCGACACCATCGCCCGCGAGGTGATGGTGCCGCGTACCGAGATGGTGTGGATCGAGGAGGGCAAGACCCTGGCCCAGGCGCTGGTGCTCTTTCTGCGGTCGGGTTTCTCCCGCATCCCGGTGATCGGGGAGAGCGTCGACGACGTGCTCGGGGTGCTCTACCTCAAGGATCTGATCCGGCGGTCGCGGGGCGGCGACCCGGACGCCGAGCAGTTGCCGGTGGCCGAGCTGATGCGCCCGGCCACCTTCGTCCCGGAGTCCAAGCCGGTCGACGATCTGCTGTCGGAGATGCAGGCGGCCCGCAACCACCTGGTCATCGTGGTCGACGAGTACGGCGGCACCGGTGGTCTGGTCACCATCGAGGACATCCTGGAGGAGATCGTCGGTGAGATCACCGACGAGTACGATGTCGAACGCCCGCCGGTCGAACGCCTCGCGGACTCCTCGGTGCGGGTGACCGCCCGCCTGCCGGTGGAGAACCTGGGCGAGATGTTCGGCGCCGATCTGCCCACCGACGAGGTGGAGACGGTCGGTGGCCTGCTCGCCCAGTCGCTGGGACGGGTGCCGATCCCCGGAGCGCAGGCCGAGGTGGCCGGCCTCCGGCTGGTCGCCGAGGGCACCACGGGCCGACGCAACCGGATCGACACCGTCCTGGTCAGCAGGGTGGAGTCGGGCGACGAGCAGGACAGCACCGGGCGCGGCGACAATGCCGGCCCCGGGGACGACCCGGATCATTACCGAGACGAGGAGAGGCAAGCCGCCGATGCCTGAGACACCCGCCGCGCCCGCCGCCCGGCCCACCCCCACCGCACCGGGCCCGCTGAGCGCCGAGGACGGCAAGCTCGTCGTCCTGGCCCGGGGCGCCCGTGGGCGGGTCGGTGCCGTGGAGGGGGCCGCGGTCCGGGACTCCGACGGCCGGACGTACGCGGCGGCCAGCGTCGCGCTGCCCTCATTGACCCTCACGGCCCTGCAGTTGGCGGTGGCCTCCGCCGTGGCCGCCGGCGCGGGCCGGTTGGAGGCGGCGGTGGTGGTGACCGAGGCGTCGACGCTGGACGGCGCCGGGCACGCCGCGGTCCGCGACCTCGCCGTGGACGCGCCGATCCACGTGGCCGCGCCGGACGGCACCGTGCTCGGCACGGTGACCCAGTGAGCCCCGTCCGGGATCCGGAGCCGCGTCCGTACCGGGCCGGGTTCGGCTGCTTCGTGGGACGGCCCAACGCCGGCAAGTCCACCCTGACGAACGCCATCGTCGGCACCAAGATCGCGATCACCTCGAACAAGCCGCAGACCACCCGGCACGTCATCCGGGCGGTGCTGCACCGTCCGGAGTCGCAGCTGGTTCTGGTGGACACGCCGGGTCTGCACCGCCCCCGTACGCTGCTCGGCGAGCGCCTCAACGACCTGGTCCGCTCGACCTGGACCGAGGTCGACGTGATCGGCCTGTGCATCCCGGCGGACGAGCCGGTGGGGCGCGGTGACCGGTTCATCACCGGCGAGCTGGCCGAGCTGAAGGCGACCGTGTTGGCGGTGGTCACCAAGACCGACCTGGTGGACAAGCGCCGGCTGGCCGAGCAGTTGCTCGCGGTCAGCGAGCTGGGCGAGTTCGCCGAGATCGTGCCGGTGAGCGCCGTCTCCGGGCACCAGGTGGACACGCTCGTCGACGTGATGACCAAATACCTGCCGCCGTCGCCCCAGCTCTACCCGGACGACATGCTGACCGACGACCCGGAGCAGGTGATGGTCGCGGAGCTGATCCGGGAGGCGGCCCTGGAGGGCGTCCGCGACGAGCTGCCACACTCCATCGCCGTGGTGGTCGAGGAGATGATCCCCGAGGGTCAGGTCATCAAGATCTACGCCGACCTGTACGTGGAACGGCCCAGCCAGAAGGCCATTGTTCTCGGTCACAAGGCGAGCCGGCTCAAGGAGGTCGGCACGAACGCCCGCAGGCAGATCGAGGAGCTGCTGGGCAGCCGGGTTTATCTCGATCTGCACGTGCGGGTCGCGAAGGACTGGCAGCGCGACCCGAGGCAGTTGCGCAAGCTGGGCTTCTGAGCGCCATCCGGCCGCCCTGCGAAAGGGCGGGCGCGGGCTGGGTTGATCGTTTCCGGTCGGCCCTGTGGGCAGCTTCACGATCGGCCGGGGTCGGCGTCGTTTGGCGCGCGGGTCGCGAAGGGTAGGGGATGAAGCACCGCGTCCCCGATCCAGATGCAGGCTGATGCGCAACAGATACCTTGATCTGCTCCGTTTCCTGGCCATCGTCCGGGTGGTCGTCTACCACGTCACCGGCTGGGCGACCCTCACCCTCGTCTTCCCGGCCATGTCGGTGATGTTCGCGCTGGCCGGCTCGTTGATGGCCGCCTCACTGGCCCGGTCCGGCCCGATGGCGGTCGGCCGCCGGTTGCGCCGGCTGTTGCCGTCGCTGTGGGTGCTGGCGGCGGTCTTCGTGCCGGCCATGCTGCTCACCGGGCTGTCGCTGTCGCCCCGGGTGCTGCTGTGGCTGTTCCCGATCACCGATCCGCCGGCGAACAACTGGGGCGCCCTGGCGCTGAGCATCATCTGGTACCTGCGCGACTACCTGTGGTTCGTGCTCGCCTCCCCGGTCGCGCTCTGGCTGTTCCGCCGGGCCCCGCTGCCCACCCTGCTCGCCCCGTACGTGGTGCTGGTGACGATCGAGGTGGGGATCTACCCGGCGCCGCCGGTGGTGCGCGAGTTCGGGCTGTACTTCGGCGCGTGGCTGCTCGGCTTCGCCCACCATGCCGGTATGCTGCGTCGACTCACCGGTCGGGTGCTGTACCCGCTGTCGGCGGCCCTCGCCCTGGCCGGTGGGGCGTGGCTCGTCACGCATCCCGGCCCGCGCGGGTACGACCTCAACGACAACCACCTCGGCAACGCGCTCTGGTCGGCCGCGTTCATCCTGGTCGTGCTGGGTCGGGCGCCGGCCGGGGTGGCCTGGCTGGAGCGCAGCCGGCTGGCCGATCGGGTGGTGACCGTGTTCAATCGGCGGGCGCTCACCATCTACCTCTGGCACATGTCGTTCGTGGTGGCGCTCACCCCGCTGGTCGACGTGGTCGGCTGGTCGCACCAGGACCCGGTGGGGCTGGCTGTCCGGGTGCTGCTGGTCTTCGCGCTGGTCGGTCTGGTCACCCTGGCCGTCGGCTGGGTCGAGGACGTCGCCGCCCGTCGCCGCCCGGAGCTGATTCCCGCCGGCTCGTCGCGCCCGACCGGCCCGCCGGCCCCCTCCGACCGTGGCCCGGCGGGTCGTCCTGACGTCGGCGAGACCGTCGTACAGGCGGCCGTACCGGCGCAGCGGGTGCCCGGTGCGCCGGTGACCGTCGAGGTCAACGCTGGCTGATCGACACGTTGCCGCTGCCGGCCGAGCCGTCGAGCACCAGGGAGGCGGCCGGGTCGTCGGCGACGGTGATCCGGGCGTCGCCGGAGCCGGTGCTGGAGTGGACCCGGTAGCTGCCGGCCGGCACCATCAGCGAGACGTCCCCGCTGGAGGCGTGCACCCGCGCCGAGGCGGGGGTCTCCAGCTCGACGGTGACGTTGCCGGAGGCGGCCTCGGCGTCCGTCGTTCCGTCCAGGCGGCGAGCCGTGATGTCACCGGAGCCGGCGCGCAGTCGTACGGCCGAACGGGCCTCGCTCAGCTCGATGTTGCCGGAGCCGGTCTCCACGTCGATCGCCCCGGCGACGTCGCTGATCCGCACGTCGCCCGAGCCCAGCCGCAGTTTCACCGCGCCGACCTTGGTCAGCTCGACGTCACCCGAGCCGCTCTCGCCCTGCACGGTCACGCCCTCGGGGACGGTCACCTCGTACGAGACGCTGCACCGGTTGCCGCAGTCGGTGTCCAGCACCAGCTCGTTGTCCTTGATCTCGTACCGGGTCTTGGGTTCGCCGCCCTGGTAGCGCACGACCCGCTTGATCCGTGCCTCGCCCGCCGTGCCGCCGCCTCGGACGATCACGTCTCCGGAGCCCCCCTCCACCCGGACGGTGCTGATCTTCACCGCCTCGGTGTTGTCGTAGTCGAGCCGGCGGAAGGACAGGTTGTCGCACCCGGCGAGCAGGATGAGGGCGGTGGTCAGTCCCAACGCGACGGGCGCGGCGGCGCGGCGACGACGGGCGGCGGTGGTCTGGTGCAGTGCCATGGCGAGCACGCTACGGCCGGCGACGAGCCGGGCGCATCGGGGTTCGTCCGCGCATCCACCCCGAACCGACCCTGATTTCCCACCCCGAGGGAGAATGGTCCGATGGCCGGGTACCGCCGACAGCTCTACCGCGACGACGCGGTGGTGCTGCGCGTGCAGAAGCTCGGCGAGTCCGACCGGATCATCACGCTGCTCACCCGCCGGCACGGCCGGCTGCGGGCGGTCGCTCGGGGGGTCCGGCGCACCATGAGCAAGTTCGGCGCCCGGCTGGAGCCGTTCGGTCACGTCGACCTCCAACTCGCCGGCGACCCCAAGGGCAACCACGGCAGCTCGCTGCACACGGTCAGCCAGGTCGAGGGCATCGAGCTGTACGGCAAGCGGTTCCTCGGCGACTATCCCCGCTACACGGCGGCCAGCGCGATCGCCGAGACCGCCGAGCGGCTGACGCCGGTCGAGCGGGAGCCGTCGCTGCGGCTGTTCCAGCTCACCGTGGGGGCGCTGAAGGCGCTGTCCCGGGGCGACCACGCGACCACGCTGGTGCTCGACGCGTACCTGCTGCGCGGGATGGCTCTCGCGGGCTGGGCGCCGGCGCTGATCGCCTGCGCGGTCTGCGGCACCCCCGGGCGGCACCGCGCGTTCTCCGTGCCGGCCGGCGGCGCGGTCTGCCCGGACTGCCGGCCGCCCGGCGCGGCCCATCCCGCGCCGGCCACCATCGACCTGATGTCCGCGCTGACCACCGGCGACTGGGTGGTCGCCGACGCCACCGAGACCGGCGTACGCCGGGAGTGCAGTGGGCTGGTCGCGGCGCACCTCCAGTGGCATCTGGAACGCGCGCTACGCTCGCTGCCGCTGGTCGACCGGGGGCCCTCGGTCGCCGGCACGGTCCCGCCGTCGGGCGGCGGTGGGGCTGCGATGCTCCGGCCGCGCGGTGACGTCGAGGCCGGTGCGGACGGCACGAGCAGGGAGAGAACCGAGTGATCCGATCGATGAGGTCCGGCCGGCGGGAGCCGACGCCACCGACGCCGCACCCGTCCGGCGCCCGGCCGCCGGCGCTGCCGAGCGAGGCGGTGCCGAAGCACGTGGCCGTCGTCATGGACGGCAACGGCCGGTGGGCCAAGGAGCGCGGGTTGCCCCGCACCAAGGGCCACGAGGCGGGGGAGCACAGCCTCTTCGACACCATCGAGGGCGCGATCGAGATGGGCATCCCCTACCTGTCGGCGTACGCGTTCTCCACCGAGAACTGGCGGCGCTCGCCGGACGAGGTCCGGTTCCTGATGGGCTTCAACCGGGACGTGATCCGTCGACGCCGCGACCAGCTCGTCGACCTCGGCGTCCGGGTGGTCTGGTCGGGGCGGCCGGGGCGGTTGTGGAAGAGCGTCATCTCCGAGTTGCAGACCGCCGAGGAGATGTCCCGGGGCAACTCGACGCTGACCCTGCAGTTCTGCGTGAACTACGGCGGGCAGGCCGAGATCGGTGACGCCGCCGCGGCGATCGCCCGGGACGTGGCGGCCGGTCGACTGGACCCGTCGAAGGTCACCGAGAAGACCGTCGCAAAATACCTGTATCACCCGGAGATCCCGGAGGTGGACCTGTTCCTGCGGCCCTCCGGCGAGGAGCGGATCTCCAACTTCCTGCTCTGGCAGACCGCGTACGCCGAGCTGGTCTTCCTGGACACGCTCTGGCCGGACTTCGACCGCCGCCACCTCTGGTACGCGTGCGAGCTGTACGCCCAGCGGGACCGGCGGTTCGGCGGCGCGCTGCCCAACCCGGTGGCCCCGACGGTCTGAGGCTTACCCGACGGTCACTCTGGGTACCGGCTATGTCAGAAGCCACTGACGGAGGTGAACCCACATGATCCAGAAGCGTATTGCCCAGTGGGCGGTGATGGCGATCGCGGTGCCGCTGGCCGCGGCCGGCGCCCGCCGGCTCAGCCACACCCTGGAGGCCCGGCGTGGTCCCTCCGGGGCGACCCGGCTGTTGACCAGGGGCGCGGATCTGATCCGCCCGCAGAAGGCCAAGCGCCGCCGGTTCTGGTAGTTCCCGACTCTCCGGCGCCGCCCCGCACACGACGTGCGGGGCGGCGCCGGCGTCTCACCCTGTCGATCATGGAGTTGCGGTGGCCGGTTCGGCCGCATTCACGACTTTCGTTCGCCGGCACAACTCCTTGATCGACGCGGCCGGGGCAGGTGGCTCGGGTTGGTTGTTCTGGGGTTCGGGGAGGTGGGGGCGGGTAGGGTCCGGAGGTGGCGGGATGATGGCGGTTGGGGGCGATATGCGGGATCTCCGGTACAAGATGATCATGGCCCTGAACGCGGCGGATCTGGGCGACCCGATCTGCGAGCAGGTCGCCGAGATCTGCGCCGAGATCGCCGAGCAGCACTGCGCGGAGTTCGGTCACACGCCGCGGCTGCGCACCGGTGAGATCGCCGAGCTGGTTACCGGTGAGACGGCCCAGACCTGGGCGCCGTCGACCCCCGAGACCGGGCAGCGTGCCTGGTGACCGCACCCGCACCGTCGGTCGACCTGCGTCGCGCCGAGGACCGGTTCGTCACCCGGATCTCCTGGTTGGACTCCAAGCACTCCTTCTCGTTCTCCCGGCACTACGACCCGGCCAACACCCACCACGGGCTGCTGCTGGTGAACAACGACGACGTGGTCCGGCCGGGCGCCGGCTTCGAGACCCACCCGCACGAGGACATGGAGATCGTCACCTGGGTGCTGCGCGGCTCACTCGTGCACCAGGACTCCACCGGCCACTCCGGGGTGATCTACCCGGGCCTGGCGCAGCGGATGAGCGCCGGCACCGGCATCCTGCACTCGGAGAAGAACGACGCCTGGCGGCTCACCAACCAGGAGCCGCACAGCGACCCCGTGCACTTCGTGCAGATGTGGGTGCTCCCCGACGAGCAGGGCGTCGACCCCGGCTACGAGCAGCTGGAGATCGAGGACGAGCTGCTGCGCGGCGGCCTGGTGCCGGTCGCGTCCGGGATGGACCGCTACGACGGCGCGTCCGCGATCCGCATCCGCAACCGGTACGCGACCCTGCACGCCGCCCGGCTCGGCCCCGGCGACGAGGTCACCCTCCCGGACGCGCCCTTCGTGCATCTGTACGTGCCGAACGGCACGGTGACCCTGGAGGACAGCGGCCCGCTCGGCACCGGCGACGCGGCCCGGCTCACCAGGACCGGCGGCCGGCGGGTCAGCGCCGACGAGCCGGCCGAGATCCTCGTCTGGGAGATGCACGCCACGGTCGCCTGACGGGCGCCCGCGCGTACCCGCCGTCCGGTCCCATGATCACGCTCGAACATGGATGTGGTGGCCTCCCATCGTCGGGAGGCCACCACATCATGGATCAAGCACGATCTTGCGAGGGCGCGATCGCGCGTGGGCGCGGGGCGATCCCGGCTACGCCGGGGACTCGGTCTTGTCGCCGGCCCAGGTGGTGTGGAACGAGCCCTCGCGGTCGACGCGCTGGTAGGTGTGCGCGCCGAAGTTGTCCCGCAGGCCCTGAATCAGCGCGGCGGGCAGCCGCTCGGCGCGCAGCGCGTCGAAGTACGCCAGCGACGACGAGAACGCCGGCGTCGGCACCCCCGCCCGGGCCGCGTCGGCCACCACCCGCCGCCAACTCGGCACGCCGGCCGCGACCGCCTCGGCGAAGTACGGCGCCACGAGCAGCGTCGGCAGGTCGGGCTGCTCGTCGTACGCCTCGCGGATGCGGTTCAGGAAGCGGGCGCGGATGATGCAGCCGCCCCGCCAGATGGTCGCCGTGCCGCCGAGGTCGATGTCCCAGTTGAACTCCTGGCTGCCGGCCCGGATGTGGTCGAAGCCCTGCGCGTACGCGACGATCTTGGAAGCGAGCAGCGCCCGTCGCACGTCCTCGACGAACGCGTCCCGGTCGGCGACCTGCCATGCCTCACCGGCGTCCGGGAACGCCCGCCGGGCCGCCTCGCGCTGGTCGACGTGACCGGACAGCGAGCGGGCGAACGTCGCCTCGGCGATCCCGGTGATCGGGATGCCCAGGTCGAGGGCGCTCTGCACCGTCCACCGGCCGGTGCCCTTCTGCTCGGCCCGGTCCTGCACGACGTCGACGAACGCGCGGCCGGTCGCCGCGTCGGTGTGCGCGAGCACATCGGCGGTGATCTCGATGAGGAAGGACTCCAGCTCGCCGCCGTTCCAGTCGCGGAAGATCTCCGCGATCTCCGCCGGCTTCGCGCCCAGGCCGGACCGGAGCAGGTCGTACGCCTCGGCGATGAGCTGCATGTCGGCGTACTCGATGCCGTTGTGCACCATCTTGACGAAGTGCCCGGCGCCGTCCGGCCCGACGTGCGTGCAGCACGGCTCGCCGTCGACGTGGGCGGCGATCTTCTCGAACATCGGCCCGAGCTTGGCGTACGACTCGTCCGAGCCGCCCGGCATGATGCTCGGCCCGAGCAGCGCGCCTTCCTCACCACCGGAGACGCCGGTGCCGCTGAAGTGCAACCCCTGCGCGCGCAGCGACTCCTCCCGGCGACGGGTGTCGGCGAAGTGGGCGTTGCCGCAGTCGACGATGATGTCGCCCTCGTCCAGCAGCGGCACCAGCTCGTCGATCACGGCGTCGGTGGGCGCACCGGCCTTGACCATCACGATCACCGCGCGGGGCCGTTCCAGCGACGCCACGAAGTCGGCCATCGACTCACCGGGCACGAAGGTGCCCTCGTCACCGTGCTCGGCGACGAGGCTGCGGGTGCGCTCCGGTGACCGGTTGTGCACCGCCACGGTAAAGCCGTTGCGGGCCAGGTTGCGGGCCAGGTTCCGGCCCATCACCGCCAGCCCGGTCACGCCGATCTGCGCCGTCGCCTGCTCAGCCATTCGTGCCGCCACCTCTCGCCGTCGAACTATCCTGCTGCGACCGTATCGCGGCGCGCGGCATCGTGGGCGGGTCGTCCCACGGCGGGTCACTGCGTGGTCGCGGCCCGTCCGTCCGGCGCGTCCACACCCCGACCGGCGGCCACGCTCACCCCTGGGACAGTCGATCCTCCACACGCGCCACCTTCGCGGTGAGCGCGTCGGTGACCCCGGGCCGGACGTCGGCCTTCAGGACGACACTCACCCGGGGCGCCTGCGCGGCCACCACGTCGACCGCCCGCTTCACCACCGCCATCACCTCGTCCCACTCACCCTCGACGGTGGTGAACATGGCATCGGTCCGGTTGGGCAACCCGGACTCGCGGACCACCCGTACCGCCTCGGCAACCAGGTCACCCACGGAGTCGCCGGCACCGAGCGGGGTGATCGAGAACGCGATCAGCATGCGCCGATCGTGCCAGGAAAATCGGGTGCGCGTCTCATCGGGCGGTGGTTAGGGTTCGGGCATGCGCAACTGACGCCCCACTTCCCGAGCCGGCCCGCCGCCCCGCGATCGCGGTCCGTGCGCTCCCGGGCGTCGCGCGTCTCCTTCCACCGTTCCGGCGGTGTTGATTCGGCCCGATCCCCGGTGAGCAGTCCCTTCCCATTCGACCGTCGCGTTGCCACGGTCACCAGCCGATCCGACCGACCGCCGGAGCGCGGGACCGCCGGGAAGGTCGGCACCGAAGGAGGCCCGGATGCCCGCCAGGCGCAATCCGAGAAGGACCCGTACCCCCAAGCCGACGCCGCTGGGCACCGACCCGGCGGCCGGCCACGGCCCGCTCCCACCCACCCGCCCCGACCTCCCGGTCGAACCGACGCTGCCGGCGCTGCTGACCGAGCCGGTACTGCCGGCGCTGCTGGTCGAGCTGGCGCTACCGGCGGTGCTGGTCGAGCCGGCGCTACCGGCGGTGCTGGTCGAGCCGGCGCTGCCGGCGGAGCCCGCGTTGCCGGCGGCGCTGGCCGAGCCGGCGCTGGCCGTCGACGTGCCGGCGGCGGTCGACGCGCCGACGGTGGACGAGCTGCCGAAGACCGCCGGGCGGCCGGTGGCGCCGACGGCCGGGCCACCGCAGGCGGGCGGTCACCGCTCGGGCGGTGGCCGCAGCCAACGGGCCGGCCAGCCCCGCCGGTACGCCTTCCGCCGGAGCTGACCGGCCCCGACCCGTCGGGACGATGGCGCCCAGGTCGGTGCTGTGGTGGCCTCCGCAGCGCAGGAGGCCACCACGGCACCGCTGCGGTGCGGATCGTGTCGACTGGCTGAGCCGGCCGCGCGCCCGCTCAGCCGATCAGGGGACGGAAGGTGCCGAGCAGCACGCTTGTCGTCAGGGCTGCTCCGGCCAGCGCGGCCGCCCCGGCGATCAGCAGCGCGTCGGCGAGGCCGAAGCGCTGGCGTCGGGCGACGGTACGGGGTGTGTCGCCGTCGAAGCCGCGCGCGTCCATGGCGACGGCCAGCCGGGTGCCCCGGCGGATCGCCCCGACCAGCAGCGCGAACGCCGTGGACGTGAACAGCCGCAGCTTCGCCACCGGATTGCGTCCGGCGTCGACGCCGCGTGCCCGCCGGGCCATGCTGATCATCTGCCATTCCTGACCGAGCAGCGGCACCAGCCGGAACGCGGCCAGCGACCCGACGGCGAACCGTGCCGGCGCCTTCGCGTTCTGGATCAGCGCGTCCGCCAGGTCGGTCGGGTCGGTGGTGGCGAAGACGATCACGCCGGGCAGGGCCACCGCGAAGACCCGCAGCACCAGGCCGAGAGCGGTGCGCAGCACGCCGGTGCTCACCAGCACCGGCCCGACGTCCAGCAGGACCCGGCCGGACTGGTCGGCGGCGAAGAGCACCAGGGTGACCAGGATGCCGGTGGCGCTGAGCAGCAGGGGCAGGGCCCGCCGGGCCAGCACCCGGTAGCGGACGCCGAACAGCGGCAGGACCGCCAGTTCGACCGCGATGGCGATCGCCGGCGCCACCGGGTCGAGCGTCGCCAGCAGGACGAACGAGAAGACCAGCGCGGCGGCCACCTTCGCCACCGGGTTGCGCCGGGCCAGCGGGGCGCCGGGCGCGGCGACCGGCTCGATGCTGATCACCGGGCACCGTCCGGTGTCCGCTGGAGGGTGACCGTGCGGTCGGCGAGCGCGGCGACGAAATCGAGGTCGTGGGTGACCGTGACCACGCCGTGGCCGGCGTCCCGCAGGTCGGCGAAGAGGTCGACCAACTCCCGCCAGGTCCGCCGGTCCTGCCCGAAGGTCGGTTCGTCGCAGATCAGCAGGCGGGGCGCCGTGGCCAGGGCCGTCGCCACGCTCAGCCGCCGCGCCTCCCCGCCGGAGAGGGTGTACGGGTTGGCCGCCGCGAGCCGGGTCAGCCGCAGCCGGTCCAGCAGCCCCGCGGCGGTCTCCCGGACCGCAGCCTCGGGTTGACCCGTCCGGCGTGGCCCGAGCGCCAGCTCGTCGAAGACGGTGCCGGTGACGAACTGGTGCTCCGGGTCCTGGAAGACCGACCCGATCCGTCGGGCCAGCGCGGGCGCTCGCCAGCGGTGCGGGGGAGCGCGGTGGTCGGCGCCGGCCAACTCGGCCGAGGCGGTGACGCGACCGGCGCCCGGTTTGAGCAGGCCGCCGAGCAGCAGCGCCAGGGTGGACTTGCCGGCGCCGTTGGGTCCGCGTACGGCGAGTGCCTCTCCGGCGCGTACCGCCAGGTCGGTGGGTCCCAGCCGGGGCGGCAGGCCGAGCCGGTCGGCGGTGAGCAGCAGGTCGCCGGGGGTGGCGGTGGCCGTGCGGGGCGCGATGGGGTGACCGGGCACCCAGACGCCCTCGGCGGCGAGGGCGGCGCCGTGTGCGGCGAAGACCGCGTCGGGCGTCCCGTCCGCGCGGACCCCGCCGCCGGGCTCCAGGACGACCACCCGGTCGACCAGTGGCAGCGCCTCGCCGACCCGGTGTTCGACCAGGATCAGGGTGGTGTCGGCGTCCAACGCGCCCGTCACCGCGCCCCGCACCAGGGCGGCCCCGTCCGGGTCGAGGTTGGCGGTCGGCTCGTCGAGCAACAGCAGGCCGGGCCGCAGGGCCAACGCGCCGGCCAGGGCCAGGCGTTGCTGCTCGCCGCCGGAGAGCGCGGCAGTGCTGCGGTCGCGGGGGTACGGAAAGCCGACCCGCCGCAGCGCCTCGTCGACCCGGGGCCAGATCTCGTCCGTCGGCACGCCCCGGTTCTCCAGACCGAACGCGACGTCGTCGCCGCTGCGCGCCATCACCAGCTGGGTCTGCGGGTCCTGGAAGACGATGCCGACCCGTTCCCGCGCCTTGCGGGGGTCGAGCCCGTCGATCTCGACGGTGCCCTCCTGCTCACCGGAATCCTCGGGCAGCAGCCCGGCCAGCGCGCTGAGCAGGGTGCTCTTGCCGGCCCCGGAGGGCCCGAGCAGCAGCACCCGTTCTCCGGCCTCGACCCGCAGGTCCATCCCACGCACCGCCCAGGCCCGCCGCCCGGCATGCCGCCATCCGAACCCCCGCAGCAGTACCCCGCCCACAAACACCCCCTCCCGGCCACTCCCGGCCGTCATCCCGCCGGTGATCAAGAGGTTTGCGGCAGAATTCCGGCTTCCGTTGACGCAAACCTCTTGATCACGGGGACAGTGCACCCTCAGATCAGGGCGCGGTCCCGGCCCACCGGGAAGCGGTCCAGCGCGCCGGTGTTGGCCAGGGCGCGGGTGAGCAGCCAGCCGCCCACACCGGCGATGATCGTGGCGCTGACGATGGTGAGCAGGGCGTACGGGATGCGGTAGTCGCCCAGCGCGTAGTCGACGTTCCAGACGAAGAAGTCGAACAGCGCCGCGCTGAAACCGGTCAACGCACCGGCCAGCACGGCGGTCGGCAGCCGGAACGACCGGTACCGGAAGGCGGCGAACGCCAGCTCGGCCCCGATGCCCTGCACGATGCCCTGGGGGATCACCGTGCCGGCCCACTGGCTGCCCAGCAGCGCGGAGACGACCGCGGCCACCGTCTCGCAGTAGAGCGCGGCACCGGGCTTGCGGATGACCAGGCCGCCGACCACGGCCGGCAGCAGCCAGACGCCGTAGATCAGCGTCTGCGCGGGCGGGAAGAAGGCGAACGCGCCCTCGGTGGCGCTCCAGACCAGGCCCCAGGCCCAGAAGATGACGCCGAAGGCGACCGCGATCACCGAGGCGACCACGATGTCGATGGTGCGCCAACGGCTGGTGGTGTTGTCCATGCTGTGCTCCCAGTTCAGTGGAACGAACCAGGAGAAGACGCACGCCGCGCGTCCGGTGGCACCGGACTCACGGCGCGGCTGGAGGTCGACCGAACTCCCTGCGCTGGCATTACCCAGATCAGGTTCGAGGGTCTGCGGGCGTGCCCGCACTCTCAGCGCTGTGCGCTCCCCTGTCGGATGTGAAGTTGTCTCGCTGACGCTAGCACCGACCAGGGGTAACAGCCCAGCAGGGCATCCGGCCACCCGCGCATCAGGGCCGGCGCCCCACCGGCTGGGTAGGCTGACGATCATG
This sequence comes from Micromonospora sp. NBC_00617, assembly GCF_045161355.1. Lineage (NCBI taxonomy): Bacteria > Bacillati > Actinomycetota > Actinomycetes > Micromonosporales > Micromonosporaceae > Micromonospora > Micromonospora sp. NBC_00617. Next base: position 91,426 of record NZ_CP107751.1, read on the forward strand.
CAGGTCGACGCGCGAGGTCTCACGTTCGAGGTACGCACCGGCGGCCCCTCCGACGGCGTCCCCGTCCTCCTGCTGCACGGCTTCCCGCAGCACAGCGGGGAGTGGGACGAGGTCGTGCCGGCACTGCACGCCGCCGGGCTGCGCACCTACGCGCTGGACCAGCGGGGCTACTCGCCGGGCGCCCGGCCGGAGACGGTGGCCGCGTACCGGATTCCCGAACTGGTCGCCGACGTGGTGGCGGTGCTCGACGCGCTCGGTGTGGACGCCGTCCACCTGGTCGGCCACGACTGGGGCGCGATCGTGGCCTGGGCGGTGGCCGCCGCGCACCCCGAGCGGGTCCGTACGTTGACCGCGGTGTCCGTGCCGCACCCGGCGGCCATGGCGCACGCTCTGGGCACCGACAGCCAGCAGAAGGCCCGCTCGTCGTACATCGCGTTGTTCCGCAAGCCGGGCAAGGCCGAGAAGGTGCTGCTGGCGTGGCACGCGACGGCGCTGCGCAAGATGCTCGGCGGGGTGGGCGACGCCCCCCGGGTGGACCGCTACGCCGACCCGATGCGGGCGCCGGGCGCGCTCACCGCCGCCCTGAACTGGTACCGGGCCATGTCCCGCGCCGACCTGGCCGCTGTCGGTCCGGTCGCCGTGCCCACCACCTACGTCTGGAGCGACCGGGACATCGCCATCGGGCGGCCCGCCGCCGAGGCGTGCGCCGCCAACGTCACCGGTGACTACCGCTTCGTACCGCTGCCCGGGGTGAGCCACTGGATTCCGGACGCCGCACCCGCCGCGTTGGCCGAGGCGGTCCTGGCCCGGATCGCCGGGACGGACTGAGCCGTGCCGGGCCGAGCCGTGCCGGGCCGAGCCGTGCCGGGCCGAGCCGTGCCGGGCGGGCGGACGCTGGCTCGACGGGCGCCGGGCCGACGGGCCCTGAGCCGACGGGCGCCGGGTGGGCCGGCGTCGGAGCGAGGAGCGCCGTGACGGTGCCCGTCGGCGGGCTGGGCACCCGTCGCTCGATCGCCGCGCAGCTGCGCCTGCTGGGTGTACGCCCCGGCTCGACGGTGCTGGTGCACGCCGGGATGCGCCCGCTGGGCTTCGTCTGCGGTGGGCCGCAGGCGCTGGTGCTCGCCCTGCGCGACGCGCTCGGCCCGGACGGCACGATCGTGGTGCCCACCCACAACCCCGACAACAGTGACCCGGCGCAGTGGCGCAACCCGCCGGTGCCGGTGGACTGGTGGCCGCTGATCCGCGCCGAGATGCCGGGCTTCGACCCGGCGGTCACACCGAGTCGGCACATGGGCGTGTTCGCCGAGACGGTCCGCTGCTGGCCCGCGGCACTGCGTAGCGCGAACCCCCACGTGTCGTTCGCCGCGCTCGGGCCGACGGCTGAGCAGGTGGTGGCCGGGCACGAGCTGGCTGACATGCTCGGCGAGCGCTCTCCGCTGGCCCGGCTCTACGACCTGGACGCCGACGTACTGCTGCTCGGTGTGGACCACAGCGTCAACACCTCGCTGCACCTGGCCGAGTACCGCCGTCCCGCGCCGGTCCGCGAGCGACTGGGCGCGGCGGTGCGCACGGCCGACGGTGGCCGCGAGTGGGTGTGGTGGCAGGACGTCCGGCTCGACGCGAGCGACTTCGGCGCGTTGGGTCGGGACCTGGAGACCACCGGGGCGGTGCGCTCCGGCCCGGTGGGCGCCGGGACGGGAAGGTTGGTACGCCAGCGGGCGGCGGTCGACTTCGCGGTGCAGTGGATGGCCCGCAACCGGACGACGGAGGACGCATGAGTGTGAGTGCCGAGGACTACCTGGCAGTGGTGACCGAGACGATCGGCCGGGTGGCCGCGAGCCAGCGGGACGCGGTGGGGCGGGCCGCCGATCTGATCGCCGAAGCGGTACGCGCCGACGGGGTGGTGCACGCCTTCGGCACCGGGCACTCGGAGGCCCTCGCCATGGAGATCGCCGGTCGGGCGGGTGGCCTGGTGCCCACCAATCGGATCGCGCTGCGTGACCTGGTGCTGCTCGGCGGCGAACCGGCCGATCGTCTCGGGCCGCTGCTGGAGCGGGACCCGGCGGTGGCGCACCGGCTCTGGGAGCTGGCCCCCGTACGCCCCGCCGACGTCTTCGTGCTCGCCTCGAACTCCGGGGTCAACGGCGCGATGGTCGAGTTCGCCACGCTAGTCAAGGAGCATGGTCACCCACTGGTGGCGATCACCTCGGCGCAGCACTCCGGACGGATGACGTCCCGCCACCCGTCCGGGCACAAGCTGGCCGACCTCGCCGACGTGGTGCTCGACAACGGCGCACCGTACGGCGACGCGACGCTGCCGCTGCCCGGCGGTGGCGCGGTCGGCGCGGTCTCCTCGATCACGGCGGCGCTGCTGGCGCAGCAGGTCACCGTGGAGGTCGTCGCCCGGTTGCTGGCGGCGGGGGAGCGGCCTCCGGTCTACCTGTCGGCGAACATCCCGGACGGCGACGCGCACAACACGGCCCTGGAGGCCCGGTACGCCGGCCGGATCCGCCGCGGCTCCTGACCTCTTCCGCTGGCGCGGGCGATGGCGCGACGCACGCGGCGCGGGCGCGCGGGCTGGCGGCGTGGCGCGGGCTGGCGGCGCGACGCGGGCGGCGCGGGCGGGCGACGGTGTGACGACCGGGCGATGACCGGCAGGCGACCGGGAGCTGGCCGGAACGTGTCCTGAGCCTGTTTCGCGCTCGGCCGGGTGGGGCATTGGCGTTGCTGCCGGCGGCCGGGACCGCCGGCAGTACCGTCTGACCGGAGGTAGCGCGTGTCCAAGGAGACCGAGAAGCAGCGTTGGCAGCGCAACTTCGCCGACCTGTTGCAGGAGCTGCGGGTCGCCCAGACCGGCGTGCAGATCCTCTTCGCCTTCCTGCTCACCCTGCCGTTCAGCAACGGGTTCACCCGGACCAGCGAGTTCCAGCGGGACGTCTACATCGTCGCGCTGCTCGCCGCGGCCGCCGCCACCGCGTTGATCATCTCGCCGGTGGCGTTCCACCGGGCGCTGTTCCGTCAGGGGCGCAAGCCCGAGCTGGTGCGGTTCGCGCACCGGATGGCCAACGGCGGCCTCGCCTTCATGCTGATCGCGATGGTCAGCGCGGTGCTGCTGATCACCGACTTCGTGCTGGACCGGCCGATCGCGTTCGTGCTCAGTGCGATGACCGGGATCTGGTTCCTCGCATTCTGGGTGATCCTGCCGTTCGCCCGCCGCAACTGGGGTGAGGACGACATCGACGACGACGATGACGACCCGGACACGCTCAGCGGCCACTGACCCCGCCGGAGCAGCGCGCGACGATCCGCACGCAGCGCTACCCCTGGGTAACAACCGGGGGTAGCGTGACGGTAGTCGCGCACGTCGACGCAGCCGCAACCGAGGTTCGAGGGGGCAGCCGTGACCACGACGCAGAACGGCCCACCGGCACCGGACGGCCCCGACTCCGAAGCCACGTCCGGCAGCGCCACGTCCGGCAGCGCCGGGCCGTTGCCGGCGGAGGCGGGGCAGGTCTCCGAGAAGGAGGCCCGGCAGGTCGCCGAGGCCGCCCGGGAGTCCACCTGGGATCGGCCCAGCTTCGGCAAGGAGTTGTTCCTCGGCCGGTTCCGGCTCGACCTCATCGACCCGTGGCCGCGCTCCGATGCGGACGACGTGGCCCGCGCCGAGGAGTTCCTTGGTCGGTTCCGCGCCTTTCTCACCTCCGAGGTGGACGGCGCGGCCGTCGAACGGGACGCCTCCATTCCGGACTCCGTCTTCCACGGGCTCGCCGACCTCGGCGCGTTCGGCATGAAGATCGACCGGAAGTACGGCGGCCTCGGTCTGAGCAACCTGCACTACTGCCGGGCGCTGATGTTGGCCGGCTCGGTCAGCCCGGCGATCGGCGCGCTGCTCTCGGCCCACCAGTCGATCGGGGTGCCGCAGCCGCTGAAGATGTTCGGCACCGCCGAGCAGAAGCAGCGCTTCCTGCCGCGGCTCGCCGCGGGCGAGGTCTCCGCGTTCCTGCTCACCGAGCCGGACGTGGGCTCCGACCCGGCCCGGCTGGCCACCACCGCCGAGCCGACCGAGGACGGCACCGGCTACCGACTCAACGGGGTCAAGCTCTGGGCCACCAACGGCATCGTCGCGACTCTGCTGGTGGTGATGGCCCGGGTGCCCGCCGCCGAGGGTCGGCGCGGCGGGATCACCGCGTTCGTGGTGGACGGCGACAGCGCGGGCATCACCGTGGAGCGGCGCAACGAGTTCGTCGGCCTGCGCGGTCTGGAGAACAGCCTGACCCGGTTCCACGACGTGTTCGTGCCGGCGGAGAACGTCATCGGCGGTGAGGGCAAGGGGCTCAAGATCGCCCTGACCACGCTGAACACTGGTCGGCTCTCGCTGCCGGCCATGTGCGTGGGCGCCGGCAAGTGGTCGTTGAACGTGGCCCGGGGGTGGGCCGCCGACCGCGTCCAGTGGGGCCGACCGGTGGGCGAGCACGAGGCGGTCGCCCAGAAGCTCTCCTTCATCGCCGCCACCACATACGGCATGGAGACCATGCTCGACCTGTGCTGCCTGCTCGCCGACGACGACCGCAACGACATCCGGATCGAGGCGGCGCTGGTCAAGCTGTACGCCAGCGAGATGGCCTGGAAGATCGCCGACGAGCTGATCCAGATCCGGGGCGGGCGCGGCTACGAGACGGCCGACTCGCTGGCCGCCCGCGGCGAACGCCCGGCCAACGTCGAGCAGGTGCTCCGCGACCTGCGGATCAACCGGATCTTCGAGGGCTCGACCGAGATCATGCATCTGCTGATCGCCCGGGAGGCGGTCGACGCCCACCTCTCGGTGGCCGGCGACATCTCCGACCCGGAGGCGGGGCTCGGCCGCAAGGCCCGCGCCGGCGCCCGTGCGGGCGCGTTCTACGCGAGGTGGCTGCCGACCCTCGCGGTCGGCAAGGGCCAGAGCCCGTCGGCGTACGCCGAGTTCGGTCCCCTGGCCGCGCACCTGCGCCAGGTGGAGCGGTCGTCGCGCAAGCTGGCCCGGTCGACGTTCTACGCGATGTCCCGCTGGCAGGGAAAGATGGAGCGCAAGCAGGCGTTCCTCGGGCGCGTGGTGGACATCGGCGCGGAGTTGTTCGCGATGTCCGCTGTCTGTGTCCGGGCGTTCGCCGAACGGGACACGCGACCGGAGAACGTCGAGCTGGCCGACCTGTTCTGCCGGCAGGCCCGGGTTCGGGTGGACGCCCTGTTCACGGCACTCTGGGACAACACCGACTCCGTCGACACCGCCGCCGCCAAGCGGATCCTCGCCGGCCGCTACGCGGGCCTGGAGGAGGGGGTCATCACCCCGTCCGACGAGTTGCCCTGGGTGGCCCGCTGGTCGCCCGGCCCGTCCACCGCCGAGGACGTCCGCCGCCGCATCCCGCCGAAGCCGTAGCCCCTCCCGACCCGGCCCCTGCGTCCCCGTTCATCCTCGCCGCGCTGGTTATGTCGATCGCACCGCAAGATCGCGCTCGATCCTGGATCTGGTGGCATCCCTCCGACCGCGAGGCCACTACTTCCTGCTTCGAGCACGATCACGTGACGTGACGTGACGTGACGTGACGTGACGTGACGTGACGTGACGTGACGTGACGTGACGTGGCGTTTCAGCGGGCGACCGCCCAGGCCAGCACCCCCGCCAGGATCAGACCGTTGAGCCCGGCCAGGGCGAGGTACGCCGCGGGTGGGATTTTCCTGCCCCGGCGGACGAGGGAGACCAGGACGGCGGCGTAGCCGAGCAGCAGTACGGCGATGACAATCAGGAAGTAGAACACCCGACGACCTTAACGGCACGATCACCACAGGTCCCGCGTCGGCGCGGCGTTGCCGCACGGCACACCCCCACGACGTACGCCGCCCCGAAAGGCGCGGCCGATCTCGCCGATCTTGCACTTTCTGCCGTCAACTTGGGAAGGTCTGCCCCTTATGTCGCGACAGAATCTGCAAGATCGCGGGTGCGGGTGCGGGTGCGGGTGCGGGTGCGGGCTGCCGGGTGCCGGGTGCGAGGGCGGACGGGGCGGGGCGGGGGGACAAGATTGCGGGGCCGGGGCCGGGGCCGGGGCCGGGGCAGGGGGCTGGGGCAGGGGGCTGGGGCTGGGCGGGATGTTGGGTGGGGGTGGGTGGGGTTAGCGGCCTTCGCTGCGCAGGCCGAGTTGGCGTAGCTCCAGCGCGGCCAGGGCCTCGACGGTCTCGTCGTCGCCACGTCGCCACGCCTCGGCGACGTCGGGCGCGATCCGGGTCAGCCGGCCCAGCGGCTGGGTGGCCAGCGCGCGTAGCGCGAGCAGATCCCGCCCGGCCGGCCCGGCAGCCAGCTTCGCGGCCGATCCGGCCCGGCGCATCCAACGCAGCCGCAGCGGCAGCCAACCGAAGAGCACCAGGCCGAGCGGGAAGATCAGCACCGCGACGGTGAGGGCGAGGGCGAGCTGGTCGACCAGGTGCTGCTGCTCCCGGCCGGCGTCGGCGAGCCCGCGGGCGGCGTCGGCGGCCCGCTGGAAGGGCGCGGTCAGCTCGTCACCGACAAGCGGCACCCGCCGGACCTTGCCGCCGGCGTCGGCGAGGTTGTCGGCGAGGCCGCCGCCGGCGCCCTCCAGCTTCTGCCCGGGTACGGCGAGCTTCTGCACCAGGTCGTGCAGCCAGAGCGCGGCGCGGATCGCGACGTACACCCAGGCGACGACGAGCAGGTCGGTGAGCAACTGGCGGACGGCGGTCGGAAACCGATCGGCGTAGATCTTCACGCCGGACAGCGTGCCACGAACGGTCCCCGCCCGGCACCCGTCGATCGATGGCCGGGGCGATCCGGCCGACAACAGCGGCGGCTCACAGTCAGGCGAGTCGCAGGTCCACGAACGCGACGGTGTCACCCGGCAGGACGTACCGCTCGATCTCGACGAAGCCGTGCCGTCTGGCGAACCGCAGGCCCTCGTCGTTGGACGCCAGGACGACGGTCTCGATGACCTCCGCGCCGAGCTTTCGGGCCCGTGCCAGCCCGCGCTGGTAGATCTGCTCTCCGTAGCCGCGCCGGCGACTGCCGGGCACGACTCGCGCGATCACGGTCGCGGCATCGGAGGTCGGGGGTCGTACGGTCGAGCAGCCCACCGGTGCCCCGTCGGCGTACGCGACCTCCAGGATGTTGCGCTGGGCGCGAGCGACGACCTCGTCGGCCGACAGCGGAGCCGTGGGGATGATCGAATTGTGGATGTGTTGCCAGTCGAGCAGGGCCGGATCTCCGGCCGTCGGCCGCACCGGCGTGAACTGAAGGTCTGCCACGCTGGTCAGTGGACGCAGGCCGGGCAGGTGCCGAAGATCTCCAGGGTGTGGCTGACGTCGGCGTAGCCGTGCTGCGCGGCGACCCGGTCGGCCCAGCTCTCCACGGCAGGGCCGGCCACCTCGACCGTACGCCCGCAGGCCCGGCAGACCAGGTGGTGGTGGTGCCCCTCGCTGCACCGGCGGTAGAGGTGCTCGCCGCCCGGCGGGCGCATCACGTCGATCTCGCCCGCGTCGGCCAACCCTTGCAGGGTGCGGTAGACCGTCGTGAGGCCGACCCGCTCACCGCGCTGCCGGAGCATCGCGTGCAGGTCCTGGGCGCTGTGGAAGCCCTCCATCTCGCCCAGCAGCGCGCTCACCGCCGAGCGCTGCCGGGTGTTGCGCACCGCGGCGCCGCTCTCGCTCATGATCCCTCCCCGGCGTGGCTGACCGCGTCCGCCACGATGTGCGCGACGTGCTCGTCGACGAGGCTGTACGCGATTTCCCGGCCCCGGCGGGAGCCCCGCACCACGCCCGCGCCGCGCAGCACCCGCAGGTGCTGGGACACCAGCGGCTGGGCCGCGCCCAGCTTCTCCACCAGCTCGTGCACGCACCGCTCGCCGCCGGCCAGCTCGCTGACGATGGCCAGCCGGATGGGCGCCGACAGGGCCCGGAGCAACTCGCTGGCTCCGTCGAAACCCTCGTAGCCTGTTGCGCTGGTCATCTTGCAACGGTAACCAATACCACCGACATCCGCCGATCAGCCTGAGTGCAGGACGACCTCGTGCGGTTCCGGCGCCGGTACGGGGGCCGGCGCGGCGCGGCGGCGCACCGCCCGCCAGAGGGCGCCAGCCACGGCCACCACCAGGAACGAGGCGATCGCCAGCAGCACCACCGAGGCGCCGGGCGGGGTGTCGGCGGTGGCCGCCACCCAGACGCCGGAGCCGGCGGCGAAGAACCCGAGCGCCATCGCGGCGGTCATCGTGCTGCGAAAGCCCCGGGTGACCTGCTGGGCGGTGGCCACCGGAACCACCATCAGCGCGCTGATCAGCAGCACCCCGACGGCCCGCATCGCGATGGTCACGGTGACCGCGGTGGTGACCGCGATCAGCAGGTTGAGGGTGCGGACCGGCAGGCCGGACACGCGGGCGTACTCCTCGTCGTGGCTGATCGCGAAGAGCGCCGGCCGCAGCATGATCATGGTGATCAGGATCGCCGCACCGAGCACTCCGACGGTGATCAGGTCGGCCATCGAGGTGGAGAGCAGCGACCCGAAGAGGTAGGCGTTGAGGTTGGCGCTGGTGGCGTCCGAGAGGCCGACCAGCAGTACGCCGCCGGCGATGCCGCCGTAGAAGAGCAGCGCCAGGGCCAGGTCGCCGGAGGTCCGCCCGCGAGCGCGGACCACCTCGATGGCGATCGCGCCGACCGTGGCGACGATCACCGCCACCAGCACCGGCGAGCGGTTGAGGAGCAGGCCGGCGCCGACGCCGGTCAACGCCACGTGGCCGATGCCGTCGCCGATCAGCGTCAGTCGGCGCTGCACCAGGTAGATGCCGAGCGCTGGCGCGGCCAGGCCGATCACCAGCGCGCCGATCAGGGCGCGCTGCATGTAGGGGTACTGGAAGAGTTCCATGGTCAGTTGCTCCACAGTCCGGCGGGCTCGTCGGGACCGTGCGGGTGCACGTGGTCGTGGTCGGGATCCGCGTGGTGGCCGGCCGGGTCCGGAACCGGGCCGTCGTGACAGACGCCGCCCTGGTGGACGACGACCGCCCGGCTGATCACCGGTCGCAGCGGACCCAACTCGTGTGCCACCAGCAGCACCGTCCCGCCGTCGGCGACGAAGTCACGCAGCGCGCCCGCGAACGCCTCCTGGCTGGCCGCGTCCACCCCGGCGGTGGGCTCGTCGAGGATCAGCAGCTCCGGCCGGCCGGACAGCGCACGGGCGATCAGGGTGCGCTGCTGCTGACCGCCGGAGAGGGTGGACACCGGGTCGGCAGCCCGGTCGGCGAGCCCGACCGCGCGCAGGGCCGCGTCGACGGCGGCCCGGTCGGCCGCGCCGGGCGGGCGCAGGATCCCCCGGCGGGCCAGTCGGCCGGACGCCACCACCTCGCGAACGGTGGCGGGCACGCCTCCGCCGGCCCCGAGGCGCTGCGGGACGTACCCGATGCGCTGCCACTGGCGGAACTGGCGCAACGGCCGGTCGAAGAGGGTGATCGAGCCGGCGCTGAGCGGCACCAGGCCGAGGATCGCGCGGATCAGCGTGGACTTGCCGGAGCCGTTGGCGCCGAGCACCGCGACCACCTCCCCGGCGGTCACGGTGAGCGAGACGTCCCGGAGCACCGGGCGGCCGTCGTAGCCGACCGCGCCGTGCTCGACGGTGATGACGGGGGCGCTCACGAGCAGCTCAACGCCGTCCGCAGGGTCTGCAGGTTGGTACGCATCACCGAAAGGTAGTCGGAGCCGCTGTCTGCGGCGAGTCCTTCGATCGGGTCGAGCACCGCGGTCTTCGCGCCGACCTGGCCGGCGATGGTCTCGGCGACCTTCGGGCTGACCAGCGCCTCGAAGAAGATCGTGCTGGCGTGGTGTGTCTTCGCCTCCTCGATGACCTGGGCGAGCCGCTGCGGCGAGGGCTCGACGTCCGGGCTCAGCCCGGTGATGCCGACCTGTTCGAGTCGGTAGCGGTCGGCCAGGTAGCCGAACGCGGTGTGGCTGGTCACGATCTCCCGCCGCTGGCAGGTCGCGAGACCCTGGGTGAACTCGCCGTCGAGGGCCGTCAGGTCGGCGCGCAGCGCGGTGGCCCGGGCGGTGTAGTCGGCGGCGTGGTCCGCGTCGACCTCGCCGAGCCGCTGGGCGAGCTGGTCGCCGATGGCGGCGAGCCGGGTCGGGTCGAGCCAGACGTGCGGGTCCTGGGCGTGAGCGTGCTGCTCCTCGCCCTGCTCATCCTCGCCCTCGTGGTTGTGGCCGCCGACGCTCGCGTCCAACAGCGGCTGCACGCCGGCCACGTCGAACACCGGGGCGTCGTCGTCCTGCGCGACCGTCTCGTCCACCGCGGGCTGGAAGCCCTTCAGGTAGACGATCAGCTCGGCCTCGGTGACCTGACTGACCTGGCGGGGGCTCAGCTCCAGGTCGTGCGGCTCGGCGCCCGGCTTGGCCAGGTTGGTCACGTGGACCGCGTCACCGCCGATGCGCTCGGCGAGGAACTGGAGTGGGTAGAACGCGGCCACCACGTCGACCCGTTGCGGATCGGCGCCGGCCGCGCCGCCGGTGGAGCAGCCGGCGACGGCGCCCAGGGCGAGCAGGGCCGTCGCGGCGGCCAGGACGCGGGACGTGGTGCGGTTGGTCATGTCCCCAACTGTCCGTGGTAACGACAATGATTGTCAAAAACGCATGCGTGCATGTCAGAGCAGCTTCGCCAGGCCCACCGTGACCAGGAGAGTCAGCATCAGCAGCCGGATCAGCCGGGTCTGCGGCGCCTGAACCGGCCAGGTGGTCGCCAACAGGGCGATCAGGGCGGCGGCGAGGGCCAGCGTCAGCAGCCCGCCGACCACCCCCGGCGTGAAGAACGCCACCAGCACCACCACCAGGGTGAGCAGGAACACCGACGTCGGGTTCGCCCCGGCCAACCGGGCCAGCAGAGGGCGCTGCGTACGCTGCATCCCACAGACTCTACGAGGAGGAACCCCCGGTGCTGGTGACCAACCGGTTCGTGGTCGACGTCGATGTCGCCGACGGCTTCACCGAACGGGCGCACGCCGCCCTCACCGCGCTGGCCGCCTGCCCCGGCTACCTGCGCGGCCAACTGGTCCGGGCCCTGGACGACCCCCGGTACTGGACACTGCTCACCGAGTGGGAGTCGGTCGGCACCTACCGGCGGGCGCTGGGCGCCTTCGAGGTCAAGGTGACCGCGGTGCCGTTGCTCGCCGAGTCGGTCGACGAGCCGTCCGCGTACGAGGCGCTGGCCAGCGCCGCACCCGGGGGAGCCGTGGTGGTAGCCGAGAGTGATCGGGCCGCTGGTCCTTACCGCTGAGCCGCCGGGCACTACCCTGCTCCTATGACCGCACCTGCCCCGCCGCCCGGTCCCGGTGTGGCTCCGCCGTTCGCCGCGCCGCCCACCGAGGGCCGCCGGACCCGGCTCTGGATCGGCCTCGGCGTCGGCGCCCTCGCCGTGCTGCTCTGCTGTGGCGGCGGAGGCACGGCCGTCGTCGGCCTGGCCGTGAGCGGCGTGCAGGCGGTCCGCGAGCAGGGCCGCACGGTGACCGGCAACTACTACCAGGCGCTCGTCGAGCGAAACTACGGCCGGGCGTACGACCAGCTCTGCGACGACGCGCAGCGGCGCGAGTCCCGCCCCGAGTTCGAGCGACGGGCGGCCGCCGAGCCACAGGTCGCCGCGTTCCGGGTGGGTGAGGTGGACACCACCAACCTGACCGTCCCGGTCGACGTGACCCTCGACGGCGGCGACCGGGAGCGGCAGCAGGTCAGCCTGGGCCCGGACGGTCAGACCGGCGGCTTGGAGGTCTGCGGGGTGAGCTGACCCGCCCCCGGTATTCTCCTGGGCTCGGGACACCGGTGGTCGTACCGTTGTCCCGAACCGACCGATCCATCCACATCTCGCCCCCGCCGACCGCCAGCCGGCGTAGGAGGAAACATGCCAGCCGACCGTATCGACGCCGTCGTCAGCCTCGCCAAGCGCCGAGGCTTCGTCTTCCCCTCCAGCGAGATCTACGGAGGCACCCGGTCGGCGTGGGACTACGGTCCGCTCGGCGTGGAGCTGAAGGAGAACGTCCGCCGGCAGTGGTGGAAGACCATGGTCCAGCAGCGCGACGACGTCGTCGGCCTGGACTCCGCGGTGATCCTGGCCCGCAAGGTGTGGGAGGCGTCCGGCCACATCGCCGAGTTCGTCGACCCGCTCACCGAGTGCCAGTTCTGCCACAAGCGGTTCCGGGCCGACCACATCGAGGAGGCGTACGAGGCCAAGCACGGCCACGCGCCCACCTCGCTCGCGGAGGTCAACTGCCCCAACTGCGGCAACAAGGGCACCTTCACCGAGCCGAAGATGTTCAACGGCCTGATGAAGACGTACCTGGGTCCGGTGGAGAGCGACGAAGGGCTGCACTACCTGCGCCCGGAGACCGCCCAGGGCATCTTCGTGAACTACAACAACGTGGCGACCGCCGCGCGCAAGAAGCCGCCGTTCGGCATCGCGCAGACCGGCAAGTCGTTCCGCAACGAGATCACCCCGGGCAACTTCATCTTCCGCACCCGCGAGTTCGAGCAGATGGAGATGGAGTTCTTCGTCGAGCCGGGCTCCGACGAAGAGTGGCACGAGTACTGGCTCCAGGAGCGCTGGAACTGGTACCTCGACCTCGGGCTCTCGGCGGACAACCTGCGCCTGTACGAGCACCCTGCCGAGAAGCTCTCGCACTACTCGAAGCGCACGGTCGACATCGAGTACCGCTTCCAGTTCGGCGGCACCGAGTTCGCCGAGTTGGAGGGTGTCGCCAATCGCACCGACTTCGACCTCTCCACGCACAGCAAGCACTCCGGCGTCGACCTGTCGTACTTCGACCAGACCAAGGGCGAACGCTGGATGCCGTACGTCATCGAGCCGGCCGCGGGTCTGACCCGCGCGGTGCTCGCCTTCCTGCTGGAGGCGTACGACGAGGACGAGGCGCCGAACACCAAGGGCGGCGTGGACAAACGCACGGTCATGCGGTTCGACCCGCGCCTGGCCCCGGTGAAGGTGGCCGTGCTGCCGCTGTCGCGTAACGAGGCCCTGTCGCCCAAGGCCAAGGACCTCGCCACGCTGCTGCGCAAGCGCTGGGTGGTGGAGTTCGACGACTCGCAGGCGATCGGCCGCCGCTACCGCCGGCAGGACGAGATCGGCACCCCGTTCTGCGTGACTGTCGACTTCGACACGCTGGACGACAACGCCGTGACGGTGCGGAACCGGGACACCATGGGCCAGGAGCGCGTCTCGCTGGACCAGGTCGAGCGCTACCTGATCGAGCGCCTCCCCGGCTGCTGAGGTGTAAGGAAGGGCCCCTTCTTAACGCCTCAGGTATAGGAGGGGCCCCTTCCTAACTTCGCTGCTGCGCGAGCTGAACTGAGTTGAGCGAGCTGAGCGGAGCGCCCGTACTCGATCAGGCCCTCGCCTGCTCCGGGCCGGCTGGATCGACCCGGACCCGGAGCGTGGCGCCGACGCCCTGCCGGGACTCGTACGCGTCCTCGACAGTTCGTCGAATGCGGTCTGGATGGCGCCGGAGCTGTGCTGGCGTGACGTGCAGAACCAGGACACCGTGCCGACTCAGCTCGTTGTGCCGCTCCAGCGTCCGAGCCCAGTCGCTCGGGCTGAAGTGGTACTCCTGCGAATCGACCTCCAGCGCCACCGCCGAGTCGGTCAGGTATCCGTCCGGCGTCGGTAACACCGCCCCGTCGAGCGTACGAAGGCGGGGATTCCACCGAATCTGCGACAGAATCGGGCTGTCCGCCAGGCACTCGCGCAGATCCGCCTCCGGAGCCGACCGGGTGCCGGCCACGACCTCCGCGTACGCCATCCTGATCAGCGCGGTGCGACTGCGCCGCGCCCGGCGGATCTCCTCATCAAGCCTGGCGAGGTCGGTGAAGCCGCGCTGGACGGACTCGGCGACGATGGCCCGCACCGGGCGAAGCTGCCCAAGGTCGCGGGCGGCGTCCACCACCGCCCGTGCCGGCGAGCAAACGGGGTAGGGCGCGCTCGAACGCGGCCGGGCGTCCAGCGTCAGGGCTCGCCGAACAAGGGCGTAGCCCGCCGACCGGCGCCGCGCGTGGTGCGGCACCACCAGGTGTACGTCGGTGTTACGCGGAATCTGCCGAAACCCGTACCAGGCGAGCGCGGCCAAGCTGGTGAGCTGCGCCTGCGGCCCGGCGTAGAGCGCTGCGGAGATCCGCCGTTGTTCCTCGGTCAGTATGCCCGTGAACAGGGCGTACGTCGCTGGCAGGACGCGTTGCCACTGGCCGCGCCGGGCCTGGCGGTACAGGTACATGTCGTCGTAGCCGGCGGCGAGCAACTGAGCCCGGGTGGCGATCTGCTGCTGCCGCTCGGCCGTTGCCGCCAGCTCGGGTGGATGTTCACGCATGACCGCAGCCTGACCGCCGGAACCAGGCCGTGTCCCGCCCGGTCGTACGGCCTGTGGAAACTCCTGCCGGCTGTGGACAACTCCGTCGATCATCGCGCGGTGTGATATGCGTCGTGTTAGGAAGGGCCCCTTCCTATGCACTAGGCGTTAAGCAGGGGCCCTTCCTTACACTTGGGCGGTGACCGCCTCGACCGTTCCCGCGCTGCGCCCGCTGGCCCTCGGGCCGTACCAGGTGTCGCCGCCGGTGGTGCTCGCGCCGATGGCCGGGATCACGAACGTCGGGTTCCGCCGGCTCTGCCGCGAGCAGGGCGGCGGCATCTACGTCTGCGAGATGATCACGACCCGTGCGCTGGTCGAGCGCAACCCGAAGACGCTCCGCATGATCGCGTTCGGCGACGACGAACAGCCGCGCAGCCTCCAGCTCTACGGCACCGACCCGGAGGTCACTGCCGCCGCCGTACGGATCGTCGTCGAGCGCAATCTGGCCGACCACATCGACCTCAACTTCGGCTGCCCGGTCCCCAAGGTCACCCGGCGGGGCGGCGGCGCGGCGCTCCCGTGGCGACGCAGGCTCTTCGCCCGCCTGGTGCGGGCCGCGGTGGACGCCGCCGCACCCTCCGGGGTGCCGGTCACCGTGAAGATGCGCAAGGGCATCGATGACGACCACCTGACGTACGTCGAAGCGGGGCTCGCCGCCCAGGACGCCGGCGTGGCCGCGGTGGCCCTGCACGGGCGGACGGCCGCGCAGCGCTACTCGGGCACCGCCGACTGGGACGCGATCGCCACCCTGAAGCAGGCCCTTGACGTGCCGGTGCTCGGCAACGGCGACATCTGGGAGGCCGACGACGCGCTGCGGATGGTCGCCCACACCGGGGTCGACGGCGTGGTGATCGGTCGGGGCTGCCTCGGCCGACCGTGGCTCTTCGCCGACCTGGAGGCCGCCTTCAACGGCCGGCCCGAACGGCGTCTGCCCACCCTCGGCGAGGTGGCGGTGACCATGCGCCGGCACGCCGAGCTGCTCGTCGACCAGTTCGTGGCCGGCGCCCGCAACCCGGCCCGGGGTGAGCGCGACGGCTGCACCGACTTCCGCAAGCACGTCGCCTGGTATCTGAAGGGCTTCCCGGTGGGCGGCGAACTGCGCCGCTCGCTGGCGATGATCGAGAGCCTGGCCCAGCTCGACGACCTGCTCGGCAAGCTCGACCCGACCGAGCCGTTCCCGGTGGCCGCCCTGGGGCAGCCGCGCGGGCGTACCAACTCGCCGGGCAAGGTCTTCCTCCCGGACGGCTGGCTGGCCAGCCGGGACGACGACACCGTCCCCGAGGGCGCCGAGATGGACGACTCCGGCGGCTGACCCGCGACCGACCGTGTGCGCGGGTGGCCTACCGGGGTCCCGCCGGACGATGCGTCAGAGCCGCCGATCGTGCTTACCGACGCCGCCGCTGATGTGGCTTGGAGCGGCCAAGGGGCAGCTCCCTCACCCGCGCCGCCGCGCGTCGACTCGATCGTCCTACCTGAACGCGCAGATCTTGGACAGTTTCCGTTGGGCGGCGCTAACGGAAACTGTCCAAGATCCGCTTATGTTCCGGGCAGGTGGGCCGAGGAGCCGGGTCGCTTGGCGCGGGGCGGAGGCGCGCTTTGCGACCGACTGACAGCATGCCGAAAGGGCCGGGCCCCGTGGTGGGGTCCGGCCCTTGTCGGTGGTGTGTTGGGTGGGGTCAGCTGGTGGCGTAGCCGCGGGTGGCGATCCAGTCGGCGAGGTGCTCGACGCTCACCTGGTAGGAGGCGGTGTTGGGGTCGGCGGAGTCGGCGATGGTGACGGTGTTGCCGTTGTCGCGGTAGCCGACGACGCTGATGTAGTGCCCGCCTTCGAAGGAGTGCACACCGCCGTTGGTGTCGGTGGTGGTGCCGGCGATGTTGGCGACCACGGCGCGGCCGTTGTCGACGGTCTTGACGATGTCGGCGCGCAGTTGGTCGGTCTGCTTGGCGTCGGCGGTGGGCTTGCTGATCTCGACGCTGCGGTAGGCGTCGTTCTTACCGGTCTCCTTGTTCAACACCGGGGTGATGTCGTTGATGCTGTTGGTGCCGGCCTCGGTGGTGCCCATCTCCTTGGCCATGGCGTCCACGCTGATGTCCTTGCCCTGCACGCTCAGGGCGTTACGGGCGGCGGCGGGGCCGCAGTAGTAGAAGTTCGGCTGCGCCTCGTACCGCACTCCGAGCTGACGCTCACCCGAAGGCTTGCGGTCGGACTGCGTGGTGGTCGCGGGCTTGGCTTCGGACGCGGCGTAGGCGGTGGTCACGGGGCCGGCGATGGCGCCGCCGGTGAACGCGAGACCAGCGGCGGTCAGGGCGGTCTTACGAATCAGATCGGTACGCATGATGGCGTGCTCCTCTGCCTCGGGGGAAAACGCGACGACACACAAACGGGGGGGTGGTGTGCCGAGCGGGAAAGTTCACGAGGGACCCGACCCGGCGGCCCGACAGGGGGCTGCACGGGAGTGTCCCCGGGAGGTGGTGCAACGGGTCCGGGTGGCGGGGCATTCCGCCGACGTTCCTCCCGGACCGGAGACGGCCGGTGGTGGTGCTCGGCCGTGCGGGGGGTGTAACCGTGCCGGCCGGGCGGGTGTTCCCGGCGGCTGTCACACGCTCCGGCCGGTGGTGGTGCTCGGCCGTGCGGGGGGTGTAACCGTGGCGGCCCGGCGGGTGTTCCCGGCGGTTGCCACACAGGCCGGCCAGTGGTGATGCTCGGCTGTGCGGGGGGTATAACCGTGCCGGTCGGGCGGGTGTTCCCGGCGGCTGCCGTGCGCCGCTAGCCCGGGGGCGCGGCGCCATGCCAGGTATAACGACCCCGCCGGGTCACCGATTCCGCCGCCCGGGTGCCGCCGACCACGGGACGCTGCCATCGGAAGCGAACAAACCGTCCACCAGAAACGGACATCCGACACCGCCCGGTGGTGATCGACGCGACTTCGCCGATGTCGGGGTATCCGGGCGTGCGGGACACCCCGACATCGCCGAATTCGAGTCGATCAACCCCCGCATGGGGCCGTGTGGCTGCCTCACGATCGTGCTCGATCCTGGAAACAGGGCCCACATGGGGTTTCCGGACGCGAGGGACACCCCGACATCGCCGAACCCGAGACGATCACCCCCGCACGGACCTGCGCCCAGTCTGATGATCGTGCTCGATCCAGGAAACAGGGCCCCACCAGGCGGCGAGGCCACGATCGAGCACGATCATGACCGCCGGAACGTGCCGTGCACGGTGTCCGTCGGTGGGCGGCATGTCGCCGGAGGCGCAGACCTCGCGGTCTGTCGCGCCTTCAGTGGGTTGTCGTGTCGTTCTGGGGTGCGCGGTTCTGCCGGGGGACCGTGGGGGTCGCCGGCCAGGGGATCTCGGGGGCACGGTGGAAGGTGATCCCGGCGGTGGACCAGCGCGGGCCGTGCCCGGCCAGGCGCTCGCGGAACCCGGCCCAGTCGTGCGCGGCCCGGGGTGACCAGCCCAGCTCGGCGATGGCGGGCAACCGGGGGAACAGCATGAACTCGATGTCGGTGAGCGAGGTGACCGATTCGGTCCACAGCGGGGCTTCCACGCCGAGGACGGCCGTGCTGGGCACGTCGGCGACGTGCGTGCCCGGATCCCAGTCGTACGCCCGACGTACGTCGATGAGGCCGGCCCAGTCGTGCCCGATCGGGGTGTTCTCGGCGTACTTCATGTCCAGGTAGGCGTGGTTGCCGGGGGAGAGGATCAGCCGAGCGCCCCGCCGGACCGCGTCGGCCGTGGTGGGATCTTCGGCGTCGGTGCCCCACCACTGCAGGACCCGCCCGTCGAGGTGCGCCGCTGGGGCGAGCTGGTGCCAGCCCACCACGGCCTTGCCGGTGTCGGCGACGATCCGCTGCGCCCGCTCCACGAAATCGGTGTAGACCGCACCCTTGACCTTGAACGCCTCGTCGCCGCCGATGTGCAGCCACGGGCCGGGGGTGAGGGCGGCCACCTCGCCGAGCACGTCGGCGATGAAGTCGTACGTCTGCTCGTCGGCCGGGTCGACGTAGCTGAAGCCGACCTCGGTGCCGGTGTACGGCGGTGGCGCGAGCTTGTCCGGTGCGAGCTGGGGGTACGCGACGAGCGCCGCGTTGGTGTGGCCGGGCAGGTCGATCTCCGGGACCAGGGTGACGTGCCGGGAGGCCGCGTGGGAGACGATCCGCCGGTAGTCCGCCTTGGTGTAGTGCCCGCCGGGGCCGCCGCCGACCTCGCTCGCCCCGCCGACGGTGGCCAGCTTCGGCCAGGAGTCGACGGCGATGCGCCACCCCTGGTCGTCGGTGAGGTGCAGGTGCAGGTGGTTGAGCTTGTAGCGGGCGAGGTGGTCGATCACCCGCAGGACGTCCTCGACGGCGAAGAAGTGTCGCGCCACGTCGAGCATCGCGCCCCGGTAGGGGAAGCGGGGGCGGTCCAGGATCGTGCCGCCGGGCAGCGCCCAGCGCGTGGTCACCGGCGTCGAGCTCTCCACGGCGGCGGGGAGCAGTTGCCGGAGCGTCTGGACGCCGTAGAAGAGGCCGGTTGGGGTGCCGGCGACGAGGCGTACCCCGGCGCCGGCCACGTCGAGCCGGTAGCCCTCCGCCCCGAGGTCGGTGGTTGATCGCTCGATAGCGGGGGCCGGGCCGGCGGGCGTGGCGGCCAGGGTGAGCGTCAGTGTGCCGGTCGGCCCGACCGCACGGGTGTCGGCGACCGGCAGGAGGAACCCGGTTGCCGGTCGGAGCAGCTCGGCGAGGTGGTCGGCCACCGCGCGGGCGCCCGGGTCGGCGGTGACCTGGATGGCCGTGTCCGCGGTGAGTACGAAGGACGCGGTGGGGTCCGCTTCGACCTGTTCCGGTGCCGGTACGACGCTGTCGAGGCGTACCGCAGGGGCGAGCAGGTCGTCGCCGGCCGCCCGCGCGGCGAGCACAGCCAGGTCGCCGGCCGCCGGCTGGTGTGCGGGCACTGCGGTCGAGGCGGCGACGGTGGCCGTCGGAGTCGGCTCGGGGGCGGGGGAGGAGAGCGGAAGGGATGACACGACGACGGCTCCGGAGGGGGTTATTCGCGTCGGATATGGCAAAAGCGAGCTTCGGCAGAACCAGTGCCGTCAAGAATACGAGGACCGGCGGAGATGCGTGATCGTGCGCGTGGAAGCGTTCCCAAAAACCGGTACGAACGCGGATAGTCGTGATGGCTGTGCCTATTGTCACCGAACGGTCCCAGGCCATCCGATCTTCGCTTAACCTTCGCCCTGAACCTTCGTTAAGTGTCAATCCGGCGCGCGTGGGAGGCTCTGGTGGCAGCGCAAGAGACCGACGAACACAAGTACGTCTACGACTTCTCCGAGGGCAACAAGGATCTGAAGGACCTGCTCGGCGGCAAGGGTGCCAACCTCGCCGAGATGACCAACCTCGGCCTGCCCGTCCCGCCCGGTTTCACCATCACGACCGAGGCCTGCCAGGCGTACCTCGCGACCGGGCGGGAGCCGGACGGCCTCGCCGGTCAGATCGAGGCGCACCTGGAGGCGCTGGAACGGGCGATGGGCAAGCGCCTCGGCGACCCGCAGGACCCGCTGCTGGTGTCCGTCCGCTCCGGGGCCAAGTTCTCCATGCCCGGCATGATGGAGACCGTCCTCAACGTCGGCCTCAACGACCAGAGCGTGGTCGGGCTCTCCGCGCAAGCGGGTGGGAACGACAGGTTCGCCTGGGACTCCTACCGCCGACTGATTCAGATGTTCGGCAAGACCGTCTGCGAGGTGCCGGGCGAGGAGTTCGAGCACGCCCTCGACGAGGCCAAGAGCGCCAAGGGCACCCACAACGACCTCGACCTGGACGCGGACGACCTGCGCGGGCTGGTCGACGCGTACAAGAAGATCTTCGCCAAGCACACCGGCCGGGAGTTCCCGCAGCAGCCGCGTGAACAGCTCGACCTGGCCATCCGGGCGGTCTTCGAGTCGTGGAACGCCGAGCGCGCGGTGCTCTACCGCCGCCAGGAGCGCATCCCGGCCGACCTCGGCACCGCGGTCAACGTGGTGACCATGGTCTTCGGCAACCTCGGCCCCGACTCGGGCACCGGCGTCGCCTTCACCCGCGACCCGGGCAGCGGCGCGCAGGGCATCTACGGCGACTACCTGGCCAACGCGCAGGGCGAGGACGTCGTCGCCGGCATCCGCAACACGGTGCCGTTGCAGGAGTTGGAGCAGCTCGACAAGTCGTCCTACGACGAGTTGCTCGGCATCATGGCCCGGCTGGAGGAGCACTACCGGGATCTGTGCGACATCGAGTTCACCATCGAACGCGGCAAGCTGTGGATGTTGCAGACCCGGGTCGGCAAGCGGACGGCCGCCGCCGCGTTCGTCATCGCCGGGCAACTTGTCGACGAGGGCCTGATCGATGAGGACGAGGCGCTGTACCGGGTCAACGGCGCACAGCTCGCCCAGCTCATGTTCCCCCGCTTCCAGCTCGACCACGAGTTCGAGGCGGTCGCCACGGGCATCGGCGCCTCACCCGGCGCGGCGTCCGGCACGGTGGTCTTCACCTCCGCGCGGGCCGTCGAGCTGGCTGCCGAGGGCAAGTCGGTGATCCTGGTCCGCCGGGAAACCAACCCGGACGACCTGAACGGCATGATCGCTGCCAAGGGCATTCTCACCTCGCGCGGCGGCAAGACCAGCCACGCCGCCGTGGTGGCCCGGGGAATGGGCAAGACCTGCGTCTCCGGCGCCGACGCGATCGACGTGAACGTGCCGGCGAGGCGGTTCACCGTGGCCGGGCGGACCGTCAACGAGGGCGACATCGTCTCCATCGACGGCACCACCGGCAAGGTGTACCTGGGTGAGGTCCCGGTCATGCCGTCGGAGGTCGTGCAGTACTTCGAGGGCAGCCCCGACCCCGAGCACATCGACAACGCGCTCGTCCGGGCCGTACACCGGATCATGACGCACGCCGACGGCAGGCGGCGGCTGGCGGTCCGCACGAACGCCGACACCGGCGCGGACGCCGCCCGTGCCCGGCGCTTCGGCGCCGAGGGCATCGGGCTGTGCCGCACCGAGCACATGTTCCTCGGCGACCGGCGCGAGCTGGTCGAGCGGCTGATCCTGGCCCGCGCCGCGGACGAGCGGGAGGCGGCGCTGGAGGCGCTGCTGCCGTTGCAGCGGGCCGACTTCGAGGAGATCTTCCGGGAGATGGACGGGCTGCCGGTCACCGTCCGGCTGATCGACCCGCCGCTGCACGAGTTCCTGCCGCCGCTGGAGCAGCTCGCCGTCAACGTCGCCGTCGCGCAGGAACGTGGCGAGGACGTGGCCAAGGAGGAGGCGTTGCTCGCCGCCGTCCGGCGGATGCACGAGGAGAACCCGATGCTCGGGCTGCGGGGCGTCCGCCTCGGCCTGGTCATCCCCGGCCTGTTCGCGATGCAGGTCCGCGCCATCGTGGAGGCGGCGGTGACCTGCGCCCGAGAGGGTCGGGTGGCCAAGCCGGAGATCATGGTGCCGCTGGTCGGAGCCGTGCAGGAGCTGGAGACGGTCCGCGCCGAGGCCGAGAAGATCATCGCTGAGGTGGTCCGTGACAGCGGCGTCGAGGTGCTGATCGGCACCATGATCGAGGTGCCCCGGGCGGCGCTGACCGCCGGGCAGATCGCCGAGGCGGCCGAGTTCTTCTCCTTCGGCACCAACGACCTGACCCAGATGGGCTGGGGCTTCTCCCGTGACGACGTCGAGGGCGCGTTCTTCTGGCGCTACCTGGAGTTGGGCATCTTCGGCATCTCGCCGTTCGAGTCGATCGACCGGGACGGCGTGGGCCGGCTGGTGCGGATCGCCGCCGAGGAGGGTCGGGCGGCCCGGCCCGGGCTGAAGCTCGGCATCTGCGGTGAGCACGGCGGTGACCCGGACTCGGTGCACTTCTTCCACGAGGTCGGCCTGGACTACGTGTCCTGCTCGCCGTTCCGGGTGCCGGTGGCCCGCCTGGAGGCCGGCCGGGCAGCCGTGGAGACCGACGGGTCGGACAGCCGCTGACGCGGGTGCTGGCGGCGGCCCGCACGACCGGGCCGTCGCCAGCGCCCAGGCCGGCGGTGGGCCGACCCGTCGCCGGTGCTCAGATCGGCGGTGGGCCGACCCGTCGCCGGCGCTCAGATCGGCGGGCGACGCCAGGTGGGTCGGGCCGAGCGGCGCAGCTGCGTCGGCAGGGTCGCCATCGGGGTACGCACGGCCAGCGGCGCGTGCGCGTCGGGCAGCGCGGTGGCGCCGATCCCCCCGCCGCGGGTGTCCAGCACACGGCCGGCCCGGTGCGCCACCGCCCGGGCCTCCTCGTGCAGCCCCTCCAGATCCTTCGCCGCCGACCCGGTGACCAGTGTCAGCAGGGCGCTGCGCCCGGCCGGGTAGGTGACCACGCAGCCGTCGGTGGTGCACACCACCGACTCGCGGAACTCACCCCGCCGGACCGTGTCGGCGACCCGGTGACCGAGCCCGTAGCTGGCCGCGGCGAGCGCGGCGAGGTGGGTGGCGTCGGTGCTCGGCAGGTCGCTGGAGATGAGCAGCCCGTCGGTGCCGGCCAGCACGGCGCCGGCGACCTCGGGCCGGCGTCGACGCAGCCCGAGCAGTTCCGTTCCCACCACCGTGTCTGCATCCACGAGCGTCTCCCTAGCGGTCGGCTCCGCGTCTCGGCTGGTTGGTCACTTTCCGCGCTGGGAACGCTACCGGTGGCCACTTCCGCCCGTCAGCCCGTAACCCAGGGCGATCGGTCCGCAACTGGGGACCGATCGGCGGTTGCGCACGCGCCGGTGCTGCGTCGCGGGCAGGTCGAGCGGCATCGGCGGGCGTAACCTTGGCTCGCTCACACACGGCCGGCTGTGTCCGCCGTCGACGGGAGAGGTGGTTGTATGACCAGCGTCTGGGAGAACCTGACCATCGACGCCCGCGATCCGGCCCGACTGGCCCGCTGGTGGGCCGAGGCGCTCGGATACCAGGTCGTCACCGAGAGACCGGACGAGGTGGAGATCCGCCAGTCCGCCGACCGCCTTCCCGGGCTGGTCTTCGTTCCGGTCGGCGACGGCAAGGAGCGCAAGAACCGGTTGCATCTCGACCTCCGACCGGTCGATCAGGAGGCCGAGGTCGAGCGCCTGGTCGACATGGGCGCCCGGCACGTCGACATCGGGCAGGGTGACGTCGAGTGGACGGTCCTGGCCGATCCGGAGGGCAACGAGTTCTGCGTCCTGCGTCAGAAGTGAACCGCGCCGACGCCCGGCTGGTCGAGGAGCCGCCCAAGGACACCGGCCACCGCCGTTCACCGTACGAGCGCGACCGCGCCCGGGTGCTGCACTCCGCGGCGTTTCGCCGGCTGGCCACCAAGACCCAGGTGCACACCGCCGGCACCGACGACTTCCTGCGGACCCGGCTGACCCACTCGCTGGAGGTGGCTCAGATCGCCCGGGAGATGGGCGCCCGGCTGGGGTGCGACCCGGACGTGGTGGACGTCGCCGGGCTCGCCCACGACCTCGGGCACCCACCGTTCGGGCACAACGGCGAGGCGGCTCTGGACCTGCTCGCCGCGCCCTGCGGCGGCTTCGAGGGCAACGCGCAGACGCTGCGGGTGCTGACCCGCCTGGAGGCGAAGGTGCTCGCCCCGGACGGTTCGTCGGCCGGACTGAACCTCACCCGGGCGTCGCTCGACGCGATCGGCAAGTACCCCTGGCCGCGCCGCGACGGGCAGCGCAAGTTCGGGGTGTACGCCGACGACGCGGCGGTCTTCGGCTGGATCCGGGCCGATGCGCCCGGCGACCGGCGCTGCCTGGAGGCGCAGGTGATGGACTGGGCCGACGACGTCGCGTACTCGGTGCACGACGTGGAGGACGGCATCCACGGCGGGTACGTCGGGCTGCGCCCGCTGCTCGTGGACTCCGACGAGCGGGCAGCGCTCTGCGCCGACGTGGCCGCCGCGTACTCCGGGGAGTCGCCGGCCGACCTGGCCGAGGTGCTGGTCGAGGTGCTGGCTGACCCGCTGCTCGCCCCGCTCGCCGGGTACGACGGCAGCCACCGTGCCCAGGTGGCGCTGAAGGCCACCACGAGCGGCCTGACCGGTCGGTTCGTGTCGGCGGCGGTGGCGGCCACCGAGGAGCGGTACGGTCCCGGGCCGCACCGCCGCTACGCCGCCGATCTGGTGGTGCCGAGACGGGTCCGGGCACAGTGCGCGCTGCTCAAGGGCATCGCCCTGCGCTACGTGATGCGGCGCACCGGCTTCCGGGGTCGCTACGAGCGGCAGCGGACGATGCTGGCCGAGCTGGCGGCGGCGCTGGTCGGACGGGCCCCGGACGGGCTCGACCCGGTGTTCGCCCCGCTGTGGCGGGCCGCGCCGGACGACGCGGCCCGGCTGCGCGTGGTGATCGACCAGATCGCCTCGCTCACCGACCCGGGGGCGATGAGCTGGCACGCCCGTCTGGTCGGCGGCGGCACACTGCCCGAGGCAGGCACGGCAACTTAGGCTAACCTAAGTGCATGACGGAACGCCCAAGGAACGTCACCTCGGTCCAGGTGCTGCGCACCGAGCGACCCACCCCGCACCTGATCCGGCTCGTCCTCGGTGGGGACGAGCTGACCGGCCTGCCGGTGGGCGAGTTCACCGACCACTACATCAAGCTGGTCTTTCCGGTGCCCGGCGTCGCGTACCCGCAGCCGCTGGACCTCGCCGCGATCCGCCGTGACCTGCCCCGGGAGCAGTGGCCCCGGCTGCGCGCGTACACCGTGCGGCGGTGGGACCCGCTGGCCGGGGAGCTGACCGTGGACGTGGTGCACCACGGCGACGAGGGGCTGGCCGGCCCGTGGGCCGCAGCGCTGCGCCCGGGCGACCCGGTGCACTTCGTCGGCCCCGGCGGGGCGTACGCGCCGAGCCCCGACGCGGACTGGCATCTGCTGGTCGGCGACGAGAGCGCCCTGCCGGCGATCGCCGCCGCCCTGGAACGGCTGCCGTTGGGCGCTCCGGCCCGGGTCCTCGTCGAGATCGCCGACCCGGCGGAGGAGCAGCAGCTGCTCAGCCCCGGCGCCGTGGAGCTGACCTGGCTGCACCGGGGTGACCGCCCGGTGGGCGACGCCCTGGTGGCGGCGGTGCGCGAGCTGGAGTTCCCGCCCGGTTCGGTGCACGCCTTCGTGCACGGCGAGGCGACGTTCGTCCGGGAGCTGCGCCGGCTGCTGCGCGGCGAGCGGGGCGTGCCCGCCGACCGGCTCTCCATCTCCGGCTACTGGCGGCGCGGCATGGACGACGAGGGCTGGCGCTCGACCAAGGCGGACTGGAACCGGCAGGTCGCCGCCGAGGAGCCGGCCGCGACCTGACCGTCAGGTGCCGGTTGCCGCGCGTACCCTGCGCACCTGGTCATGGTTTCCGCGCGGGCCCGGCGGCCGGACCGGAACGGGTGAGCCCGACGGCGGCGCCCGCCACACCGGTGTCCCCCGGCCGGTGTGTCGTCGGTCCGGCAGGGCAGGATGTACGCCGAGGGGGTGGCGCATGGCTGGGCGGATCCGGGACGAGGACATCGCACTGGTCCGGGAACGCACCTCGATCGGGGATGTGATCTCCGAGACGGTCACCCTGAAGTCCGCCGGCGGCGGCAACCTCAAGGGCCTGTGCCCGTTCCATGACGAGAAGAGCCCCTCGTTCAACGTCTCGCCGGCCCGCAACGTCTGGTACTGCTTCGGCTGCGGGGCCGGCGGCGACGCGATCAAGTTCCTGATGGACGCGGAGCACCTCAGCTTCGTCGAGTCGGTCGAGCGGCTGGCCGGGCGTGCCGGCATCCAGCTGCGCTACGTCGAGGACGACCGGAGCACCCCGCGTCCCCGCCCGCAGCAGGGCCAACGGCAGCGCCTGGTCGCCGCGCACGCCGCCGCGGTCGATTTCTACCGGGCGCAACTCAGCACCGCCGGGGCGCGGCCGGCCCGGGAGTTCCTGGCCAAACGGGGCTTCGACCGGGCCGCCGCCGAGCGCTACGGGTGCGGGTTCGCGCCGGATGGCTGGGACCTGCTCACCAAGCACCTGCGCCAGCAGGGCTTCACCCATCAGGAGCTGGTCACCGCCGGGCTGTCCCGGGAGTCCCGCTCGGGCACGCTGATCGACCGGTTCCGGCGCCGGCTGCTGTGGCCGATCCGGGACCTCGCCGGCGACGTGATCGGCTTCGGCGCGCGCAAGCTCTTCGACGACGACGACGGCCCGAAGTACCTGAACACCCCCGAGACGCCGATCTACAAGAAGTCACACGTGCTCTACGGCATCGACCAGGCCAAACGGGAGATCGCCAAGCAGGGCCGGGCGGTGATCGTCGAGGGCTACACCGACGTGATGGCCTGCCACCTGGCCGGGGTGACGACGGCGGTCGCCACCTGCGGCACCGCGTTCGGCGCCGACCACATCGGGGTGCTGCGCCGGCTCCTGCTGGACACCGACTCGGTGGCCGGCGAGATCATCTTCACCTTCGACGGGGACGCCGCCGGGCAGAAGGCGGCGTTGCGTGCCTTCTCCGACGACCAGCGCTTCGTGGGCCGGACGTTCATCGCGGTCAGCCCCGACAACATGGACCCGTGCGACCTGCGGTTGGCCAAGGGCGACCTGGCGGTCCGCGACCTGGTCGCTCGGCGCGAGCCCCTGGTCGACTTCGCGCTGCGCCACGAGATCAGCCGCTTCGACCTGGACACCGTCGACGGCCGGGTCGAGGCGATGCGCCGGGCCGCGCCGCTGGTCGCGCAACTGAAAGACCGGGAGAAGCGCCCGGAGTACGTCCGCAAGCTCGCCATGGACCTCGGCATGGAGATCGAGCCGGTGCAGCGGGCGGTGCTCGCCGCCGCCAACACTCCACCGTCCGGCGGCCGGGACGCCGCGCCCGCCCCACGACCCGCCCCGGCCCGCCCCGAACCGTCGGTGGACAGCCCGCAGGCGATGGTCGAGCGCGAGGCGTTGAAGCTCGCCCTGCAACAGCCGGTGCTGGCCGGGCCGATGTTCGACGCGGTCGAGGCGACCGAATACCGCAACCCGGTGCACGTCGCCGTGCGGACGGCCGTCGCGGCGGCCGGTGGGGCCGTGTCGGCGACCGGCGGCGCCGTCTGGATCGAGAAGGTCCGCGACGCCTGCGACGACCTGGCCTCGGCGGCGCTGGTCGGCGAGCTGGCCGTGGAGCCGCTGCGGATCGACGGTGAACCGGACCCACGCTACGTGTCGATCACCATGGCCCGGGTGCAGTTCGGGTCGGTGACGGCCCGCATCCGCGACCTCAAGTCGCGCATCCAGCGGATCAACCCGGTCAACAACAAGGACGAGTACTTCGCCGCCTTCGGCGAACTGCTGTCGCTGGAGCAGCATGCCCGGGCGTTGCGCGAGCAGGCCGCGGGAGGGCTCTAGATGGGACTGTTCAGCCGCAAGCCGAAGCTGCCGCCGGCCGACCGGCCACCCCTGGCCGCCGACGAGCGGATGCTCGCCTGGTCGGCGGCGGGCAACGGCGAGGGCGACGGGGTCGTCGTGGCCAGCAACCTCGGGCTGTGGCTGCCCGGGCGGGGGCACCGCATCGGCTGGCACGACGTGCTCAAGGCGGTCTGGTCCGGTCGGGAGCTGACCGTCACGCCCGCCGAGACGGTCGTCGAGCGCGACGGCTACACCGTGGTCACCGACGGGCCGGCCGAGACGTATCTGCTGCTCGACCCGGGTGAGCTGCCGCACCAGGTGCGGGCACGGGTGACGCGCTCCGTCGCGTACACCGAACACCACCCGGTGCCCGGCGGCGCGGCCCGGGTCGCGGCCCGGCGGGTGGCCGGCGTGGACGGTCTGACCTGGACGGTCCGCCTCGATCCTGGCACACCGGCGGACGACGAGGCCCTGCTCGCCGAAACCGACCGCCTGGTCGGCGCGGCCCGCGCCGCCACCGCCCCGGCCGACAGCTAGCGCGTATTTGCGTGGAGGGCTGTCGGACCCGGCGGTTAGGG
This sequence comes from Micromonospora sp. NBC_00617, assembly GCF_045161355.1. Classification (NCBI taxonomy): domain Bacteria; kingdom Bacillati; phylum Actinomycetota; class Actinomycetes; order Micromonosporales; family Micromonosporaceae; genus Micromonospora; species Micromonospora sp. NBC_00617. Next base: position 119,753 of record NZ_CP107751.1, read on the forward strand.
TCGGGCGGTGACTTCGGGGCGACCACTGATTCAGGCTCGTGGGCTGGTGAAGCGGTTCGGCGACTTCACCGCCGTCGACGGCATCGACGTCGAGGTGCGCTCGGGTGAGGCGTTCGGCTTCCTCGGGCCCAACGGCGCCGGCAAGTCCTCCACCATGCGGATGGTCGGCTGCATCTCCCCGCCGAGCGGCGGTGAGCTGCGCATCCTCGACCTGGATCCGGTCCGTGACGGGCCGGCGATCCGGGCCCGGCTCGGCGTGTGCCCGCAGATGGACAACCTCGACCCGGAGCTGACCGTCCGGGAAAACCTCACGGTGTACGCCCGCTACTTCGGCATCTCGCGGCGGGCCGCCCGGGAACGGGCCGCCGAGCTGCTCGACTTCGTCCAGCTCACCGAGCGGGCCGACAGTAAGGTCGAGCCGCTCTCCGGTGGGATGAAGCGCCGGTTGACCATCGCCCGCGCCCTGGTCAACGACCCGGAGATCGTGCTGCTCGACGAGCCGACCACCGGGCTCGACCCGCAGGCGCGGCACCTGGTGTGGGAGCGATTGTTCCGGCTCAAGCAGCAGGGCGTGACGCTGGTGCTCACCACGCACTACATGGATGAGGCCGAGCAGCTCTGCGACCGGCTGGTGGTGATGGACGGCGGGCGGATCGTCGCCGAGGGTTCACCCCGGGCGCTGATCGAGGAGCACTCCACCCGCGAGGTGGTCGAGCTGCGCTTCGTGGCCGAGTCGCAGGAGCCGTTCGCCGGCAAGCTCGACGGTGTGGGGGAGCGGGTCGAGGTGCTACCCGACCGGGTCCTGCTCTACGTGCCCGACGGCGACGCGGCGGTCGCCGAGGTCGGCGCGCTGGGGCTCAATCCGGCCAACGTCCTGGTGCGGCGCAGCGGCCTGGAGGACGTCTTCCTGCACCTGACCGGCCGCACCCTGGTCGATTGACGGGCCGCGCCACCACGATCGGGTCGCCGGCCGATCGGTGGCAGCTCAGCAGCAACCGGGCCGGCGTGTCGACCCGCTGAGCCGCCAACGATCACCGCGCTCGGGCTCGAGCCCAGGTGAGAAAGCGGTCGGTCAGCCGGTCGGGCGTGACCTGACGCCCGAGGTCCGCGTCCGCCTCCTCCCGCAGCGCGGCCAGGTAGACGAGCAGACCGGTCCGGTTCTCGCGGTACTCGCCGAGCAGCGCCAGACGAGCTGCCGAGCACGGCCAGGCGACGCCGCAGACCCGGCAACGCCAGGACGGGCGGGCCGCCACGTGCGGCCGGTAGCGGGGCATCAGTTCCCGCCCCGGTCCCGAGCCGACCAGCGGTCCGCATCCGGGCGGACGTTCCGAAGTCGCACCGTGCAGCCTCCGTCGGGTCGGAAGGGGCGCCCTTCAGGCGTCCGTCGGGCGCCCCCGGCCTGGTTCCGCCCGCCGTCCGATCCCGTGAGCGGTCCCGCTGTGTGACAGTCTGCTGAGGATGCGACTACCGTGGGAGGTTCCGCGCACCGACGACCAGCGCGTACGGTGACCGGCCCGGCACGGTACGAGGATGTACGGAGGCTGTCCGTGGAAAGTTCGTCCATGCTGGAGCACTTCGCGGAGGAGCTACGGCTGGCCCGGGCAGCCAGTGGCATGTCCCAGGCGACGCTGGCGGAGGCGCTGAGCTATTCCGGGGCACTGGTCGCCAAGGTGGAGACCTCCGAGCGCCGGCCGAGCCTGGACTTCGCGCGCCGGTGCGACGCCGTGTTCACGGCCGACGGGCGCTTCGAGCGCATCCAGCGGCGGATCAGCCGCGAGGCCGTGGTGCCGTGGTTCCGCGACTGGGCCGGCGTCGAACAGGAGACGACCGCGCTGCGCTCGTTCGAGCCGCTGTGTGTGCCAGGTCTGTTGCAGACCGAGGGGTACGCCCGTGCGCTACTGACCGGCGGCGGGTTGTTCGCGCCCGACGAGATCGAGCAGCAGGTGGCAACCCGGCTGGACCGTCAGGGACTGCTCACCCGCGACCGACCTCCGCTGCTCACGGCGGTGATCGACGAGCACGTGCTGCGCCGTACCGTCGGAGGACCGGGCGTGATGCGCGAGCAGATTCAGCACCTCGTGAAGCTGGGTTCGGCATTTCCCAGGGTCCGAATCCAGGTGGTGCCGACGACTGTGGGTGCTTACGTTGGGCTCGGCGGCCCCTTCGTCATCGCTACCTCGCCGCGGGGAGAGGATCTTGTCTACCTCGCCGGCCAGCGCCATGGGCAGGTCATTGACCGGGCCGACTACGTCCGGCAGATGGTCGAGGTGTGGGAGTCGATCCGCGGTGAGGCACTATCGCACAGGCAGTCCCTCGATCTGATGGCGGAAGTGGCGGAGACATGGAGCTGACCGGCGCCCGGTGGCGCAAGAGCACCCGCAGCGGTCCGGATGGCGGCAACTGCGTAGAGGTGGCCGACAACCTTGCGGGGCTGGTGGCCGTACGTGATTCGAAGGATCCGGGTGGCCCGGCGCTCGTCTTCACGCCCGACGCGTGGCGCTCGTTCGTCGGGTCCGACGCCGCTCGGGCGATGTGATCGACTCCAGATCGGCGATACGGCGGTGTCCGGGCGATGGGATGCCGCGATATCGCCGATCTGGAGTGGATCATCGCGTCGGCAGGCCGCCGGGGGATCGCGAGCGTGGCGCGCGACCGGGCGGAAACCCGGGCGACACGTCGACGGGGTCGCCGTAGGGTGACCGGCGGCCTGTCGTACCCCGGGGGTAGGAAGGTCGGGGACGGAGGTGGTCATGGTGAGTGTGGCGCAGCGGACGCGGTTGCCCTGGGTGCCGGCGTACGCGGTGTTCGAGCACTACCTGGTGGGTCTTCGTCGCACCTGGCGGGCCGGGGTGTTCTCGTCGTTCCTGCTGCCGGTGCTCACCGTGCTCGGCTTCGGGCTGGGCGTCGGTGCGTACATCGACCAGGGCGTCGGCGGGGTGCGCTATCTCGACTGGCTGGTCCCCGGGCTGATCGCCTCGACGGCGCTCCAGGTGACCGTGGGCGACTCGACGTGGCCGGTGTTCAGTAACTTCCAGTGGGTCAAGACCTACTTCGCGCAGACGGCGTCGCCGCTGCGGGTGGGCGACATCCTGGCCGGGCACCTGGCCTTCGTGCTGTTCCGGGTGCTCACGACGATCGCGGCCTTTCTGCTGGTCACCGGGTTGTTCGGGGCGTTGCGGTCGCCGTGGGCGCTGGCCACCCTGCCGGTGGTGGCGCTGCTCGCGCTGGCCGGGGCCACGCCGACGTTCGCGTACGCCGCGGTGGTGTCCAGCGACAGTTGGTTGGCGATGCTGTTCCGGTTCGCGGTCATCCCGATGACGCTGTTCGCCGGCGTGTTCTTCCCGGTCGAGTCGTTGCCGGAGGCGCTGCGCTGGCTGGCGTACGCGACTCCGCTGTGGCACGCCGTCGATCTCTGTCGTGCGGCGACGCTCGGTGTCGCCCCACAGTGGTCGGTCGACGGGCACCTGCTCTACCTGGCTGCCTGGGCGGCCGTCGGTTGGCTGCTGGCGCTGCGCGCCTTCCGCCGCAAGCTCGTCGTCTAGGGAGATCTCGTGGTCACGCTGGTGCTGCCCCGGCTGGTCGACGTCTCCGCCGCCTCCCGGCGGTCGGGGTCGGTGGTCGAGCGCAATCTCGCCGCGCTGAAGTCGGTCTACTGGCTGCTGCTGCTCTCCGGTTTCGTGGAGCCGCTGCTCTACCTGCTCTCCATCGGCGTGGGTGTCGGGACGCTGGTCGGTGACCTGCCGCTGCCCGACGGGCGGCTGGTGTCGTACGCCGCGTTCGTGGCTCCGGCGATGCTGGCCGCCTCCGCGATGACCGGGGCGCTCTCCGAGACCACCTTCAACTTCTTCGGCAAGATGAAGTACATGAAGCTGTACGACGGGATGATCGCCACCCCCGTCCGACCGTTCGAGATCGCCCTCGGTGAGCTGAGCTGGGCGATGTTGCGGGGCAGCGCCTACTCGGCCGCGTTCCTCGGGGTGATGGTCGCGTTGGATCTGACCAGCGTCGTCCACGCGCTCACCGCGCTGCCCGCCGCGGTGCTGGTCGGGTTCGCGTTCGGGGCGCTCGGCATGGCGATCTCCACCGTCATGCGCAGCTGGCAGGATTTCGACCTGGTGGGGTCCGCACAGTTCACCCTGTTCCTCTTCTCCGGCACCTTCGTGCCGGCACAGGCGTACCCGACCCTGCTGCACTGGCTGATCGAGGTCACCCCGCTGTACCGGGCCGTGCACCTGATCCGTGGCGTAGCGCTGGGCACCGGGGGTTGGCTCTGGCTGCTCGACGTGCTCTACCTGCTGGCGATGCTGGCGGTCGGCCTGCTGGTGGCGTCGCGCCGGATGGGCAGGTTGCTCTACCCGTAGGGGTTATCCGCCGCTGTTCGCGGGGCATGTCCTGGGGGCGACACCGGCGAGGAAGAGGAGGGGCGATGGCCGCCGACGAGACGTCCGCCCACCGTGAGCACAGCGAGCCGGTCGGGCCCGACGCCGGGCCGGACAGCCCCACCGATCTGCCCGGCAGCGGCTGGAAGGCCGCGCTGCGCCGCACGGTCACCGAGTTCCAGGACGACAGCCTGACCGACTGGGCGGCGGCGCTTACCTACTACGGGGTGCTGTCCATCTTCCCGGGGCTGCTGGTGCTGATCTCCATCCTCGGCCTGCTGGGCACCAGCACCACCGAGGGCGTCAAGGACACCGTCAACCAGGCGGTGCCCAACGAGAGCATCCAGAAGATCATCGAGGATGCGATCAACCAGGCGCAGGGCAGCGGAGGGCTGGCCAGCGTCGCGGCGATCATCGGTCTGCTGGCCGCGTTCTGGTCCGCGTCGGGCTACATCGCCGCGTTCATGCGCGCCTCGAACACGATCTACGACGTGCCGGAGGGTCGGCCGATCTGGAAGACGCTGCCGATCCGGGTCGGCGTCACGGCGGTGATCGGCGTGCTCCTGCTGGCCTGCGCGGTGATCGTGGTCTTCACCGGCCGCCTCGCCGAACTGGTCGGGAACGCCGTCGGCCTCGGCTCGACGGCCGTCACGGTCTGGGACGTCGCCAAGTGGCCGATGCTGCTGCTCCTGGTCAGCCTGATGTTCGCGATCCTCTACTGGGCCTCGCCGAACGCCCGGCACGGCGGGTTCCGCTGGGTCAGCCCGGGTGGGGTGCTCGCCGTGGTGATCTGGCTGGTGATCTCCGGTCTCTTCGCGCTTTACGTGAGCAACTTCGGCTCGTACAACAAGACGTACGGAGCGCTGGCCGGCGTGATCATCTTTCTGGTCTGGCTCTGGCTGAGCAACCTCGCGATCCTGTTGGGCGCCGAGTTCGACGCGGAGTTGGAGCGCGGCCGGGCCATCTCGGCCGGCCACTCCGTCGACGACGAGCCGTACCTCGAACTGCGCGACGACCGCAAGCTCAGGAAGAAGCGGAATTCGGCTGCCAAGCGCTGACCTGATCGCACAGCAGCCGCTCCCGCAGCCGCAGCGCCCCGACCTGGTTCTGCACCTGCTTGCGGGCTCACGGCCCGACATCGTCCCAGCACGCCTCGATCAGACGTGTGATGTCCATCACCACCCGGGGGTGGGAGCGCGAGGCGCTCCCGCCCCCGGTTAGTTTCCGCAGGCCCTTTTCTTGATCCACTATTAACTTTTGCTCTTACGGACAAAAGTTGCCACCGGAACGGTTGAAGCTCTGGACAGGCGGTGCGGAACGCTCCTACTGTGTCGGACACAACACCTCGACGTTGCGTCGACGTGAACGAGTTCGATGAAGAGGTGAACTCCCCGGTGCGGACCGCCGAGCCCCTGCACGTCCGATTGTTGCGGTTGCTCCGCGACGAGGGGGCCGTGTCCCGGGCCGAGTTGGGCGACCGCCTCCAGATGCCCCGCCCACGCCTGCTGGCCGAGCTGGACCGGCTGGTCGCCCTGGGTTACGTCGCCGAGGCCGGGCTCGCCGCCTCCCGGGGCGGGCGTCGCTCCACCCTGGTCGAGCTGAACCCGAAACTGCGCTTCGCGGCCGTCGACCTGGGCGCCAGCTCGATGGACGTCGAGGTGGTCAACGGCCGGCTCGAACCGGTGGCCCATTACGCCGAGCCGGCCGAAATCCGCAATGGACCGAAAGTGACCCTGCAACGGGTCAACGAGCTGCTGCACAAGGCCCGGGTCGACGGGGCGTACGAGCGGTTGGACGCGGTGGGCATCGGTGTTCCCGGCCCGGTCAGCTTCCGCGACGGCGTCCCGGTCTCGCCGCCGATCATGCCGGGCTGGGACCGGTTTCCGGTCCGCGAGCTGCTCAGCCGGGAGCACGGCTGCCCGGCGGTGGTCGACAACGACGTCAACATCATGGCGATCGGTGAGCGTCACGGCGGGGTCGCCCACTCGGTGGACGACTTCCTCTTCGTGAAGATCGGCACCGGCATCGGCTGCGGCATCTACCTGACCGGCGACGTCTACCGCGGCACCGACGGCTGCGCCGGGGACATCGGCCACATCCAGGTCGACGCGCACGGGCCGATGTGCTCGTGCGGGAACGTCGGATGTCTAGAGGCGTTGTTCAGCGGCGCCGCGTTGGCCAAGGACGCGACCGCCGCCGCCCGCAGCGGGGCGTCGCCGGCACTGGCCGAGCGGTTGGTCCTGCGCGGCGCGGTAACCGCTCTGGACGTCGCCGAGGGCGCGGTCGAGGGCGACGTGACCTGTATCCAGTTGATCCGCGACGGCGGGCGGCGGGTCGGCGGAGTCCTCGCCGGCCTGGTGAGCTTCACCAACCCGTCGATGATCGTGATCGGTGGTGGGCTGGCCCAGCTCGGGCACATCCTGCTCGCCGAGATCCGCAGCGTGGTCTACCGCCGGTCGCTGCCGCTGGCCACCGGCAACCTGCCCGTCGTGCTGTCCGAACTGGGTGGTCGGGCCGGCGTCGCCGGTGCGGCAGTGCTCGCCAGCGACGTCGCCTTCGGGGAAGCATCATGAGCGAGGAGGAGACCGTGGCCCTGTCCGACGAGACCGCCACCACCGGGTCGGCCGACGCCGACGCGCCGCTGGTCGAAGCTCCGCCCGACACCGTCGCGGGCGAGGTGGTCCTGCGCCTCACCGACGTGGTCAAGACCTTCCCCGGCGTACGCGCCCTTGACGGTGTGCAGCTCGAGGTACGCGCCGGAGAGGTGCACTGCCTGCTGGGGCAGAACGGTGCCGGCAAGTCCACCCTCATCAAGGTGCTGGCCGGAGTGCACCAACCGGATTCCGGGCTCGTCCAGTGGCGCGGCGAACCGGTCACCTTCGCCAACCCGCAGGCCGCCATGAAGGCCGGCATCGCCACCATCTACCAGGAACTCGACCTCGTCGAAGACCTCTCGGTCGCGGAGAACGCGTTCCTCGGGCACGAGTACCGCAGCCTCGGCTTCGTCCGGCGCGGCCGGATGGCCCGGCACACCCGGCAGATCCTCAGCCGGCTGGGTCACGGCGAGATCCCGCCCGGGCGGATGGTCCGCTCCCTGCCGGCGGCCGGCAAGCAGATCGTCAGCATGGCCCGGGCGCTGTCGCACGAGGCCCGACTGATCATCATGGACGAGCCGAGCGCGGTGCTGGCGCACGACGAGGTCGGCAACCTGTTCCGGATCATCCGCGAGCTGACCGCGCAGGGCATCGCCGTCATCTACATCTCCCACCGTCTGGAGGAGATCCGCGAGATCGGCGACCGGGTCACCGTACTCAAGGACGGCCGGACCACGGCGGCGAACCTGCCGGCACGCGACACCCCGACCCGCGACCTGGTCAGCCGGATGACCGGCCGGACCATCGAGTACGTCTTCCCGGACCGGCCGGCCGACGACACCGCCGGCGCCGACCTGCTCCAGGTGGACGGGTTGACCCGCACCGGCGAGTTCGCCAACGTCTCGCTGAACGTGCGGGCCGGGGAGATCGTCGGCATCGCCGGCCTGGTCGGCTCCGGCCGGTCCGAGCTGCTGGAGACGATCTACGGTGCCCGGCTGGCGGAGGCTGGCACGGTGCGGATGGACGGCAAGGTGCTGCGCCCCGGCGTCGGGGCGGCGGTGCGGGCCGGCATGGGCATGGCCCCGGAGGAGCGCAAGAGCCAGGCGCTGCTGCTCGGCGAGCCGATCTACCGCAACGTCACGCTCGCCACCTTCGGCCGGTACGCGCGGCTCGGCTTCACCAACGCGGCGGCGGAACGCGCCGAGGCGGACCGGATCGCCGAGACCCTGGAACTGCGGCCCCGGGACGTCGACCGGCCGGTACGCACCCTGTCCGGCGGCAACCAGCAGAAGGTGGTGGTCGGCCGGTGGTTGCTCGGCGGCACCAAGCTGCTGCTCCTCGACGAGCCCACCCGGGGTGTGGACGTGGGCGCCCGGGCCGAGCTGTACCAGGTCATCCGATCACTGGCCGCGCAGGGCGTCGGCGTGCTGCTGGTCTCCAGCGAGGTACCCGAGGTGCTGGGCCTGGCCGACCGGGTGCTGGTGATGCGGGAGGGCCGGGTCGTCCGCGAAGCCCCGGCCGGCGAACTCGACGAGAACACTGTGCTTGACCTCGTGATGGCGGGGTCCTTGATGGAAGGCGCACCGGCATGAGCGACGCGACTCCCACACCCACCGCGACACCGGAACGCCCACAGCTTCCGGCGCAGTCGCCGCCGGTGGCCCCCGCGGAGACGGCAGCGACCAGCGACAGGGCGGCATCCACCGGCAAGCTCTCCTGGTGGCGGGGCGACGGCGGCGACGGCGCGAAGCGCAACCTCGGTCTGATCGGCGTGCTGGCCGCGCTCATCGTGGTCGGCGCGGTCACCAAGCCCGAGCTGTACGGCGACCCCACCTGGGTCTGGAACAACGTGCTGGCGATCCTCCAGCTCGCCTCGGTCGTCGGCGTGGTCACGGTCGGCATGACCTTCGTGATCATCGGCGGTGGCATCGACCTGTCGGTCGGAGCGATCGTCGCGCTGGCCGGGGTCTGGTGCACCACGGTGGCCACCCAGAGCTACGGCGCCGGCGGCATGATCTTCACGGCCCTCGTGGTCGGCATCTGCGTCGGCCTGGTCAACGGCGTCCTCATCTCGTACGGCAAGTTGGTGCCCTTCATCGCGACCCTCGCGATGCTGGTGGCCGCGCGCGGCCTGGCGGCGTCGATCTCCAACAAGCAGACGCAGGTGTCGAGCAGCACGTTCATCAACGACATCGCCGCCCGCAAGGTGATCGGCATCCCGATCCTCGTCTACATCCTCGGCGCGGTGGTGGTGGCCGGGTGGGTCCTGCTCAACCGGACGACCTTCGGCCGGCGGACGGTCGCCGTGGGCGGTAACCCGGAGGCGGCCCGGCTGGCCGGCATCAACGTGCGCCGGCACACCATGCTGCTCTACGCGCTCTCCGGTCTGTGCTGCGGCATCGCCGCCATCATGCTCACCTCGCAGGCCACCTCGGCGCAGGCGGCGATGGCCAACCTGTACGAGCTGGACGCGATCGCCGCGGCGATCATCGGCGGGACGCTGCTGAGCGGGGGGCGCGGCACGATCGTCGGCTCGCTGCTGGGCGTCATCATCTTCGCCACGATCACGAACCTCTTCGCCATCAACGGCCTCTCCATCGAGGCGCAGAACATGGTCAAGGGCGGCATCATCGTCGCCGCCGTCCTGATCCAGCAGTTCCAGTTCAAGTCCGTCACTCGGCTCCTCGCGCGGAACAGGGTCACCACCGCAACCTGACGCACCGCACCGTTGTCCAGGCGACGTCGAGATCTTCGACGGTGGCCGGACCTTGCACACCCTCACCCATGTGAAAACCGCTCCCAGGAGGTCGTTCATGACCCAGAACAGTCGCGACCTGTCGCGCCGCCGGTTGCTCTTCGGTGGAGCCGCGGTCGGCGCCGCCACCCTGCTGACCGCCTGCACCAGTAACGAGACCCCGGCCGCCAGCACCCAGACCAAGGCCGCCGGAAACGCCGAGGGCAACAACGCCCCGGGCAAGAAGGTCGTCATCGGCTTCTCCGCCCCGGCAGCCGACCACGGCTGGATGGGCGCCATCCACGCCAACGCCAAGGCCCAGGCCGCGGCGTACTCGGACGTGGAGTTCAAGGAGGTCGACGGCGGGTCGAACTCGGAGGCCCAGCGCTCCACGCTCGGCACCCTGATCGCCCAGAAGCCGGACATCATCGTCGTGCTGCCGCACGACGGCAAGGAGGTCAACGCCGTTGCCCTCCAGGCCATGCAGGCCGGCATCCCGATCGTCAACCTCGACCGGGCGTTCCCCGACGCGCTGGCCTCCCGGCTGGTGATCAAGGGTGACAACTACGGCATGGGCGTCTCGGCCGGGCACTTCATCGGCAAGCAGCTCAAGGACAAGGGCGTCGCCAACCCGGTCATCGGTGAGATCGCCGGTCTGGAGATCCCGCTGACCGTCGAGCGCAGCGAGGGCTTCAAGGCGGCCCTGGCGACGTACGGGTTCAAGGTCACCAACCGTCGTTCGGCCGAGTTCACCTCGGACAGCGGCCAGCGCGAGGCGGCCCAGCTCCTCCAGGCGTTGCCGAAGATCGACGCGATCTGGAACCACGACGACGACCAGGGCATCGGTGTGCTCGCGGCCATCAAGCAGGCCAACCGGTCGGAGTTCTTCATGGTTGGCGGTGCCGGCTCCAAGCTCGCGATCGACGCGATCAAGGCCGATAACTCGGTGCTGAAGGCGACGGTGACCTACAACCCGTCGATGGCGTCCTCGGCGGTCTCGCTGGCGCGGCTCATCGCGCAGGGTCGGGGCCTGGGCGACCTGACGGAGCTGCAGGTGCCCAAGGAAGTGACCCTCGCCTCCGAGACGATCACCAAGGAGAACGCGAGCAGCTACGACAAGCTCGGGTTCTGACATACCGGGGGGAGACCCACCTTGTCCACGACAGACAAAGAACTGCGGATCGGCATGGTCGGTTACGCGTTCATGGGCGCCGCGCACTCGCAGGCGTGGCGCACCGTGAACCGCGTGTACGACCTGCCGGCACGAGCCAGGATGGCGCTGATCTGCGGCCGCGACACAGCGAAGGTGGCCGAGGCCGCCGACCGGCTCGGCTGGGACGCGCACACGACGGACTGGCGCGACGTGATCAACTCCGACGAGATCGACGTGGTTGACATCTGCACACCCGGCGACAGTCACGCCGAGATCGCCCTCGCCGCACTGGCCGCCGGCAAGCACGTCCTGTGCGAGAAGCCGCTGGCCAACACAGTGGCGGAGGCACGGGCGATGACCGCCGCGGCGGACACCGCCCGCGCCTCCGGGGTGCGCTCGATGTGCGGGTTCAACTACCGCCGGGTTCCCGCGGTCACGATGATGCGCCAGATGGTCGCCGACGGACGACTCGGGGTGATCCGGCACGTCCGAGCGACGTACCTGCAGGACTGGATCGTGGATCCGCAGTTCCCGCTGGTCTGGCGGTTGCAGAAGGACAGGGCGGGCTCCGGCGCGCTCGGTGACATCGGTGCGCACATCATCGACCTGACGCAGTTCGTCGTCGGCCAGCGGATCACCGGCGTCAGCGCCGTCACCGAGACGTTCGTCAAGGAGCGGCCACTGCCGGCCGAGTCGAGCGGTCTGGCGGCCACTGTGGATGGCGGCTCGGCGCCCACCGGGCCGGTCACCGTCGACGACGCCGCGATCTTCGTGGCCCGGCTCGACGGCGGCGCCCTGGCGACGTACGAGGCGAGCCGTTTCGCCACGGGCCGCAAGAACGCCCTCCGAGTCGAGATCAACGGCTCGCTGGGCAGCGTGGTCTTCGACCTGGAGCGGCTCAACGAGTTGGAGTTCTACGACGCCACCCGGCCTACCCTGGAACAGGGCTTCAGCCGGATCCTGGTGACCGAGAGCGACCACCCGTACATGTCGGCGTGGTGGCCGCCCGGCCACATCATCGGCTACGAGCACTCCTTCACCCACCAGATGCGCGATCTCATCGAGGCGATCGCCACCGGCACCGACCCGGCGCCCTCCTTCGCCGACGCGTTGCAGGTCCAGCTCGTGCTGGACGCGGTGACCCGTTCGGCGGACGTCGGTTCCTCCTGGACCGACGTGGAACCGGCGCTGACCGCGGTGGCCGTCTGACCCCCTGACCATCCGCGACGGCGGTGTTCGCGCCGCCGTCGCCCGACCGGCTTTCCGGAGCCGACCGGCGAGGGACCGGCCGCGGTTTGCGCCCCGCGGTCGGGACGAGGTCGGCTCCGGAGAGTGTGCAGCCGGGCCGCGTGGCCCGGTGGCGCACGAGCAGGACGGTCGTCCGGTGCGACCGGACCGGGATTCCCCGGCCGCACCGGAGGACCGCCACCACCCCCGGCAATCCGGAGGACCCGATGACACCGCCCGCCGCTGCCCCCACTCGTCCCGCCTCGGTACGCCGCCCTACGGCGGGCCGCACCTTGGTCGACGATCCGGTGGGCACGGCAACCTGAGACGTCCGGTCGGGGCACGCCAACGCCCCGGCCGGCCGGGCGGGGGAGGCAGGGTCGAGACGCCGACCGACCCTGCCTGCCAGCCCCGTCTGCCCGCACCCGTACCGGAAACCGGTCCGTCGTCGTCGCCGCCGACGCCGACGCCGGATCCGGTGTCGTTCCGGTACGGGTCGGGCGGGCGGGGCCCATCCGCCAAAGTCGTAGCTTTTTGAAAAATATTCTGATATTCCTATATTTAATTACACCGACGGTTCCTCCTGGACGGGAAGGAGCACCATGCGAACGGGTGTCTGGCTGGTAGGAGCGCGCGGTTCGGTCGCGACCACCAGCATCGTCGGAGGGCTCGCGCTGCGGGCCGGCCTGGCCGGGCCGACCGGCTGCGTCACCGAGTTGCCGGATCTGCGCGGTCCCGCCCTCCCGTCCTTCGCGGATCTGGTCTTCGGTGGCCACGACGTGGCCACCACCCCGTTGAGCAAGCGCGCCGAGGCCCTGGCCGACACCGGTGTGATACCCGGTCGGCTGGTCGCCGCGCTCCCCGACGAGCTGGCCGCCGTCGAGCAGGAACTGCGTCCGGCCCCGCTCGGCGCCACCCAGGCCGACCGGGTCGCGACCCTCGTGGGTGACCTCAAAGCCTTCCGTGCGCGCAACCGGCTGGACCGCGTGGTCGTGGTCAACGTCTCCGCCACCGAACCCGCGCCTCGACCGCACCCCGGGCACGCCGATCCAGCCGCGCTGCGGGCCGCCCTCGCCGGTCCGGACGAGGTGCTGCCGCCCAGTTCCCTGTACGCGTACGCGGCGCTGCTGGCCGACTGCCCGTACGTCGACTTCACCCCGTCCACCGGGCTGCGGCTGCCGGCGCTGGCCGCGCTGGCCGAAGAGCTACGCCTGCCGTACGCCGGGCACGACGGCAAGACCGGCGAGACCCTGATCAAGTCGGTTCTCGCGCCGATGTTCGCAATGCGCAACCTCGCCGTGCGCTCCTGGTCCGGGATGAACCTGCTCGGCGGCGGCGACGGCGCCACCCTCGCCGACCCGGCCGCCAACGCGGCCAAGGTGCAGAGCAAGCAACGCGTGCTCGGCGAGACGCTGGGCTACGTCCCGCAGGGCAACACCCGCATCGAGTACGTCGAGGAGCTGGGCGACTTCAAGACCGCCTGGGATCTGATCACGTTCGCCGGCTTCCTCGGCACCGGAATGCGGATGGAGTTCACCTGGCACGGCTGCGACTCCGCGCTGGCCGCGCCGCTGGTGCTCGACCTGGCCCGGCTCACCGCCGCCGCGCACGCCGCCGGGCACGTGGGGCCGCTGGTCGACCTGGGCTTCTTCTTCAAGGATCCGCTCGGCGCGCCCACCCACTCGCTGGCCGAGCAGTGGGCCCGGCTGACCGACTTCACCCAGCGGTTGCACGCCGGCCTGGACGGTGGCCATGACCACGCTGGCTGACGTGGCCGAGCTGGTCCGGGCGCCGGCCGCGCTCTCGGTCCCCGGTGACGTGGTCGCCGGCGCGGCGGCCGCCGGCGCGTTGAGCCCGCGTACCCCTGCCCTCGCCGGCGCGTCGGTGCTGCTCTACTGGGCCGGCATGGCCGCCAACGACTGGGCCGACCGGGAGTTGGACGCCGTCGAACGCCCCGAGCGGCCGATCCCCAGCGGCCGAGTCACCCCGAGCGCCGCGTTGGGCCTCGCGGCCGGCCTCACCGCCGCCGGCGTGGGCCTGGCCGCCGCCGTGGGCGGTCGCCGCGCGGCCGCGCTCGCGGTGCCACTGGCCGCCAGCATCTGGGGGTACGACCTGCTGGCCAAGAACACCGCCGCCGGCCCCGCCGTGATGGCCGCCTGCCGAGGGCTGGACGTGCTGCTGGGCGCATCCGGCGGCCACCTGTGGCGGGCGCTCCCCTCGGCGGCGACCGTGGCGGCCCACACCTGGACGGTCACCACCCTGTCCCGGCGCGAGGTCACCGGCACGGACGCGGCTCTGCCGATGCGCACACTGGCGGGCACCGCCCTGGTCGCCGCCAGCGCCGCCGTCGCCGTTCCCGGCGCCCGTGGGGCTGCCGTTCCCGGCGCCCGTGGGGCTGCCGTTCCCGGCGCCCGTGGGGCTGCCGTTCCCGGCGCCCGTGGGGCTGCCGTTCCCGGCGCCCGTGGGGCTGCCGTTCCCGGCGCCCGTGGGGCTGCCGTTCCCGGCGCCCGTGGCGCTGTTGTCCCCGGCGCCGAAGCTGGCGGGGCTGCCGGGGCCGACGGGCGGGCCGTCGTGGGCGCGGGCCGGGCCCGGTCGGCCGGGTTCGCCGTCGCGCTGCCCGCGCTGCTGGCCGGGTGGTACGCCGCCCGCTACGGCGCGGCTCAGGCCCAGGTCGTCCGGGATCCCTCGGCCGGGAAGGTCCGCGCGGCGGTCGGCGCGGGGATCACCGGCCTGCCCGCCCTGCAGGGGGCGCTGACCGCACGCGGCGGCGCCGGCCTGCTCGGGCTGGCCGTCGCGGCGGCGGCGCCGCTGGGTCGTCGGCTGGCCCGGAAGGTCTCCCCGACATGACCGTGCCCCGGCCCCGACCCGCGCAGTCCGAAACTGCTCCGCCCGACACCGCGCAGCCCGACACCGCGCAGCCCGACACCGCTCGGCCTCGACCCGCGCAGCCCGACACCGCTCGGCCTCGACCCGCGCAGTCCGGCAACGGGACGGTCCTGCCGCCGAGCGCCGACGCGACGGCGCTGCGCCTCGGGTACGGCACGAACGGCTTCGCCAACCACCGGCTCGACGACGCGCTCGCCGTCCTCGCCGACCTCGGCTACGACGGCGTGGCGCTCACCCTGGACCACGACCATTTGGACCCGTTCGCACCCGGGCTCACCCGCCGGATCGCGGCGGTCGCCCGGCGGCTGGACGCGCTGGGTCTGGGGGTGGTGATCGAGACCGGGGCCCGCTATCTGCTCGACCCGTGGCACAAGCACGCACCGACGCTGCTGCACGACGACCCCACCCGGCGGATCGAGTTCCTTCGCCGAGCGGTGCGGATCGGCGCTGACCTGGGAGCGGAGGCGGTCTCGTTCTGGGCCGGTGTGCGGCCCGAGACGGTGTCGCCGCAGTGCGCCTGGGACCGGCTGGTCGCCGGCTGCGCCAGCGTGGTCGACGCCGCCGACAGCGCGGGCGTCACCCTCGGCTTCGAGCCGGAGCCGGGCATGCTGGTCGAGAGCATCACCGACTGGCGTCGACTGCACGCGGCGCTCGACGCTCCGACCCGCTTCGGCATCACCCTCGACATCGGTCACTGCCGGTGCCTGGAGCCGTGGCCGGTGCCGCAGTGCGTCGCCGAGGTGGCCGACCACCTG
This sequence comes from Micromonospora sp. NBC_00617, assembly GCF_045161355.1. Classification (NCBI taxonomy): domain Bacteria; kingdom Bacillati; phylum Actinomycetota; class Actinomycetes; order Micromonosporales; family Micromonosporaceae; genus Micromonospora; species Micromonospora sp. NBC_00617. Next base: position 135,481 of record NZ_CP107751.1, read on the forward strand.
GTCAACGTGCAGATCGACGACATGCGCCGGGGCGTGCACGAGCACCTGGAGTTCGGCACCGGTGAAATCGACTTCCCGCCGGTGCTGGCGGCCCTTGCCGAGGCCGGCTACCGCGGGCTGGTCGCCGTCGAGTTGCCCCGCGACTCGCACGCCGCACCGGACGTGGCCGCCCGGTCCATTGATTTCCTGCGCGCCGCGGCGGCCACCTCGACAATCGGTGACCGCCGGCGACAAGAGGTACCCGCCGACGCCCTTTGCTCTGCTTCAACGGACGCAACAGATCCGGACACCAACCGTCGCGTGGAGTGAAGCAGAGCAAAGGACGCGCTCGGGCACCCGCGGAGCGGCGCAGCAGCACAAGGGGAGGAGACGGGATGACACCGGATTCACTACGGGCCGCGCTGCGGGGCGTACCCGATCCCGATTGGCTGGACGAGGCGCTGCGCCAGGTCGCGGCCGAGCCCACCGCGATCGCCCGGCTCTTTCCCGCCGTCGGCCGGCGTTGCGGGCGGGCCGCCTTGCCCGACGCCCCCGGCTGGACCGCCGACGACGCGGCCCGGGTGCTGCTGCTCACCGCCCTGCCGGGCGAGCACGCCTCGTACGTCGAGAGCCTCTACCAGCACGGTGACGCGGCCGAGCGGCGGGCCGTGCTGCGGGCCCTGCCGCTGCTGCCGATCGGCGCCGACGGGGTGCCGCTGCTGCACGACGCGATCCGGACCAACGACACCCGGCTGATCGCCGCCGCCCTCGGCCCGTACGCCCGGCACCTCGACCCGGCCGCCTGGCGGCAGGCGGTGCTCAAGTGCGTGTTCAGCGGCGTGCCGTTGGCCGTGGTCGCCGACCTGGAGACCCGCGCCGACGGGGAGTTGGCCGCGATGCTGGCCGCGCTCACCGCCGAGCGGCACGCCGCCGGCCGGGAGATGCCCGCCGACGCCACCGACCTGCTCGACCGGCTCACCGCCGCACTGCCCCGGGAGGCGTGAATGCGCATCTTCGACCCCCACATCCACATGACCTCACGCACCACCGACGACTACGAACGGATGGCCGCCGCCGGGGTCCGCGCGGTGGTGGAGCCGGCGTTCTGGCTGGGCCAGCCGCGCACCAGCGTCGCCTCGTTCATCGACTACTTCGACTCGCTCATCGGCTGGGAGCCCTTTCGAGCCGGGCAGTTCGGGGTGCGGCACCACGCCACGATCGCGCTCAACCCCAAGGAGGCCAACGACCCGCGCTGCCGCCCGGTGCTCGACCTGCTGCCCCGCTACCTGGACAAGGACGCGGTCGTGGCGGTCGGCGAGATCGGGTACGACTCGATGACCCCGGAGGAGGACGAGGCGTTCGCCGCGCAGCTCGCCCTCGCCGTGGCGTACGACCTGCCGGCGCTGGTGCACACCCCGCACCGGGACAAGGCGCGCGGCTGCGAGCGCACCCTCGCCGTGGTCGCCGAGTCCGGCATCGACGCGGGTCGCGTGGTCGTCGACCACCTCAACGAGGTGACCGTCAAGCTGGTGCGGGACAGCGGCTGCTGGCTGGGTTTCTCCATCTACCCGGACACGAAGATGACGCCGCAGCGGATGGTCGAGTTGCTGCGCGAGTACGGCACGGAACGGATGCTGGTCAACTCGGCCGCCGACTGGGGTCGCTCCGATCCGCTGCTGACCCGGGCCACCGCCGAGGCGATGCTGCTCGCCGGGTTCAGCGACGACGACGTCGACCGGGTGCTGTGGCGCAACCCCGTGGAGTTCTACGGCCAGTCCGGTCGGCTCGACCTGAGCGACCTCGACGTCACCGCCGTGGACCCGCAGACCGGCAACTCGATCCTGCGCGGCGGCAGCTGATGCGGCTGCGACATGCCGGGGGCGACACCGTCCATCTCGGCTACTGCACCAACGTGCACCCCGCCGAGGACCTCGCCGGCATCCTCGGTCAACTGGACACCTACGCCGTGCCGGTGCGTGAAGCGCTCGGCAGCGACCTGCTCGGCCTCGGCCTGTGGCTGGCCGCCCCGGTCGCCGCCGAACTGGCCGCCGACCCGGCGCTGCGCCTGCGGCTGCGCGCCGAGCTGGACGCGCGAGGGCTGGAGGTGGTCACCCTCAACGGCTTCCCGTACGCGGCCTTCCAGGCGCCCGTCGTGAAGCAGGACGTGTACCACCCGGACTGGACCACCGAGCAGCGGCTGACGTACACCCTGGATCTGGCCCGGGTGCTCGCCGACCTGCTGCCCGACGACGCGGCCCGGGGCTCGATCTCCACCCTGCCACTGGCCTGGCGGCGGCCCTGGGACACCGAGCGGGCCGGCGCCGCCCGACGCCGGCTGGACCAGCTCGCCGCCGGCCTGGCCGCCGTGCAGCGCGACACCGGCCGCGAGGTGCGGGTCGCCTTCGAGCCGGAGCCCGGCTGTGTGGTGGAGAGCACCGGGCAGGCGGCCGCGCTGTTGGACGGCATCGACACCGACCGGTTGGGCGTCTGCCTCGACCTGGCCCACCTGGCGTGCGCCTGGGAGGAGCCGACCGAGGCGTTGGAACGACTGCGGACGGCCGGACTGCCCGTGGTGAAGGTGCAGGTCTCCGCAGCCGTCGAGGCCGCCGACCCGGCCGGCGGCGCGGACGCGCTGCGCCGCTGGGTGGAGCCGCGCTTCCTGCACCAGACCCGGAGCGCCGGTTGCGCCGGTCTGGCCGACCCGGCCGATGCGGCGTACGCGGCCGACGACCTGGACGAGGCGCTGGACCGGGCGCTGCCCGGCCCGTGGCGGGTGCACTACCACGTGCCGCTGCACGCCCCGCCGGAGGAACCGCTCGGCTCGACCCTGCCCGTCCTGCGCGCCGCGCTGAGAGCGCTCTTCAGCGGGCCGGCCGCCGGGTGCGACCACCTCGACGTCGAGACGTACACCTGGGGGGTTCTACCGGCCGCGCGGCGGCCCGGCACCGACGCGGAGCTGGCCGCCGGCATCGCCGCCGAGCTGGCCTTCGCCCGAGACGAACTGGTCGGCCTCGGGCTGACCCCGGACCACGCCGTGAGCGCGGGAGTGACGCGATGAGCCGACGACTGGTGGTACTCGACGTGGTGGGGCTGACCCCCCGACTGCTGGCGCACATGCCTCGGCTGCGCGGCGTCGCCGACGGCGGCTTCCGGGCCGAGCTGGGCACCGTGCTGCCGGCGGTGACCTGCTCGGTGCAGTCCACCTTCCTCACCGGCGAACAGCCCAGCGGGCACGGAATCGTCGGCAACGGGTGGTACTTCCGGGAGCTGGGCGAGGTGTTCCTGTGGCGCCAGCACAACGCGCTGGTCGGCGGGGACAAGCTCTGGCAGGCGGCGCGTCGGGCCGAACCGGGCTACACCGTTGCCAACGTCTGCTGGTGGTACGCCATGGGCGCGGACGTCAACTGGACCGTCACGCCACGACCGGTGTACTACGCCGACGGCCGCAAGGAGCCGGACTGCTACACCGACCCGCCGGAGCTGCACGACGCGCTCACCGGGCGGCTGGGCACCTTCCCGCTGTTCACCTACTGGGGGCCGACCGCCGGGCTGCCGTCGTCGCGGTGGATCTGCCGGGCGGCCGAGCAGATCCTGGCCGACGTGTCACCCGATTTGACCCTGGTCTACGTCCCCCACCTGGACTACGACCTGCAACGCTTCGGCCCCTCGTCGGCCCAGGCCGCCGCCGCGGCGGCCGAGCTGGACGCGGTGCTCGGCCCGCTGCTGGACGCCGCGCGGGCCCGCGACGCGACAGTGGTGGTGCTCTCGGAGTACGGCATCACCGACGTGTCCCGGCCGGTGGACGTCAACCGGCTGCTGCGTGCCGAAGGGCTGCTGCGGGTGCACACCCAGGCCGGCATGGAGTACCTCGACCCGTGGACGTCGAAAGCGTTCGCGGTCGCCGACCACCAGGTCGCGCACGTCTACGTCAAGGATCCGGCCGACGTGCCGGCGGTGGCGAAGCTCTGCGCCGGGCTGCCCGGGGTGGCCGAGGTGCTGGACGCCGACGGCAAGGCCGCGTACGGGCTGGACCACCCACGCGCCGGCGAGCTGGTGCTGGTGGCCGAGCCGGACTCCTGGTTCACCTACTACTACTGGCTCGACGACGCCCGCGCGCCGGACTTCGCCCGGCTGGTCGAGATCCACCGCAAGCCGGGGTACGACCCCGCCGAGCTGTTCTTCGACCCGGCCAACCCCGGCGCCGCGAAGGCACGTGCCGGGGTGGCGCTGGCCCGCAAGAAGCTCGGCATGCGCTACCTGATGAGCGCCGTCGGCCTGGACGCCGGCGCCCAGGCGGTACGCGGCTCACACGGGCGGTTGCCCAGCGACCCGGCGGACGCCCCGGTGCTGCTCTGTTCCGACCCGTCCGCTGCCCGGGACCGGGTGGCGGCCACCGAGGTGAAGGCGCTGCTGCTGGAGTTGGCCGGGTTGGCCAACGGTGACGGTGGCCGGTCCGGGGTGGGATCGTGACGGCCACCGTCGCTCCGGCGGACGCGAGCGGGCTGCGGGCGCGCTTCGACGCGGAGCTGGCCGCCTTCCTCGACCGGCAGGGCCCGGACTGGCCCGACGGAGCGCCGCGCGGGGTGTTCACCGCCCTGCAACGGTTCGTGCTGGCCGGCGGGAAGCGGCTGCGTCCGCTGTTCTGCTACTGGGGCTGGCGTGCTGCCGGGGCCGCCGACGACCGCCCGATCGTGGTGGCCGCGGCGGCGCTGGAGCTGTTCCACGCGTTCGCGCTGATCCACGACGACATCCTGGACGGCAGCGACCGCCGCCGGGGCGAACCGTCGGTGCACCGCCTCTTCGCCGACCTGCACGCCCGCTCGTCGTGGCGCGGCGACCCCGAGGCGTACGGGCGCAACACCGCCCTGCTCTGCGGGGACCTCTGCGCCGCCTGGTCGGATCAGATGTTCCACGAGTGCGGGCTGGACACCGAGCAGGTGCACCGGGGCTACGCCGTGTTCGCGCTGATGCGTACCGAGGTGATCGCGGGGGAGTACCTCGACCTGGTCTCCGGGGTGGGTGACGGCTCGGTGGCCAGCGCGCTCACCGTGATCCGGATGAAGGCCGCCCGGTACACGGTCACCCGACCGTTGCAGATCGGCGCGGCGCTGGCCGGGGCGGGACCGGAGCTGATCGCGGCTCTCGGTGAGTTCGGTGATCCGTTGGGGGACGCCTTCCAGCTCCGCGACGACGTGTTGGGCGTCTTCGGTGATCCGGCGGTCACCGGCAAGTCGATCCTGGACGACCTGCGTGAGGGCAAGCCCACGGTGATGATGGCGCTGGCCCGCAGCGCCGCCGACCGGTCGCAGACCCTTCGGCTGCGCGAGCTGTTCGGCAACCCGAAGTTGGACGCGGACGGCGCGGTCGAGCTGCGCGAGATCATCGAGGTCACCGGCGCGCGGGACCGGATCGAACAGATGATCAGAATTCGCAAGGAAGCCGCGACGGGAGCGCTGGCGGCGGTGCCGCTTCCCGATTCGGTACGGGCGGCGTTGGTGGGGTTGGCCAGTCAGGTGACCGGTCGGCAGTCCTGACGTGTCGGCGTCGCGTGCCGCCCCTTGGCGCGTGCGGCACGCGACGTCCTGACCCTTTCTTACGGTCCCGACCCGGCAACTTTCGATCAAATCGACGAAAGTTGATGCTGGATCGTCGGAAGGTATAGACACATCTACAAGCGCGACTTAGTGTCGGGGCCAACACGACATTGTTTCGTCGAGGTGAACCGGCGGCGCGGTAACCCATCGACCCCCACCACCGCTACGGCATCCGGCGCGACGGCGCGCGCCCGGCCTGGCCTCACTCGTCAGGAAGGGACAGCACAGATGTCCAACAAGGACGCACCCCCTCGTCGATCCCGACGATGGCTCTCCGCCGGATCGGCCCTGCTCCTCGTGGCCGCGGCCGGCACGGTCACCCTGGCGGCCAGCCCAACACCGGCCCAGGCGCACACGATCAACGCCACCGACTTCCAGCAGGTCGAACTCGCCCGTGGCGTGTCCGACATGGGGGAGCCGATGTCGTTGGCCGTGCTGCCGGACCGCTCGGTCCTGCACACCGCCCGCAACGGCACGCTGCGCCGCACCGACGCGAACGGCACCACGTCGGTGATCGGCACCCTGTTGGTCTACAACCACGACGAGGAGGGTTTGCAGGGCGTCGGCGTCGACCCGAACTTCACCAGCAACCGGCAGATCTTCCTCTACTACGCGCCACCGCTGTCCACCCCCGCCGGCGACGCGCCCGCGACCGGCACCGACTTCTCGGCCTGGCAGGGAGTGAACCGCCTCTCCCGGTTCACCCTCAACAGCGACTTCACGGTCAACCAGGCCAGCAAGGTCGACGTCCTCGACGTGCCTGCCGACCGCGGTCTGTGCTGCCACGTCGGCGGGGACATCGACTTCGACGCCGCCGGCAACCTCTACCTGTCCACCGGCGACGACACCAACCCCTTCGAATCCGCCGGCTACTCGCCGCTGGACGAGCGGACCAACCGCAACCCGGCGTACGACGCGCAGCGCAGCGCCGGCAACACCAACGACCTGCGGGGCAAGATCCTGCGGATCAAGGTGAACGCCAACGGCACGTACTCCATCCCGTCGGGCAACCTGTTCGCCCCCGGCACGGCCAAGACCCGGCCGGAGATCTACGCGATGGGGTTCCGCAACCCGTTCCGGATCAGCGTGGACAAGGGCACCGGCGTCGTCTACGTCGGTGACTACGGGCCGGACGCCGGCAGCACCAGCTCCACCCGCGGGCCGTCCGGCCAGGTCGAGTTCAACCGGGTCGCGGCGCCGGGCAACTACGGCTGGCCGTACTGCACCGGCACCAACACCACCACCGAGACGTACAACGAGTGGGACTTCGCCACCAACACCAGCGGAGCGAAGTACAACTGCGCCGGCGGGCCGACCAACAACTCGTTCCGCAACACCGGCCTGACCACCCTGCCGCCCGCCCAGCCGGCCTGGATCCGGTACGCCGGCGACGCCGGCACCCCGACCGAGTTCGGCGGCGGCTCCGAGTCGCCGATGGCCGGCCCGGTCTACCGCTACAACGCCTCGTCGACCTCCACCACCAAGTTCCCGCAGTCGTTCGACGGCCAGTTCTTCGCCACCGAGTTCGGCCGGGGCTGGATCAAGCCCATCCACGTCAACTCCGACGGCTCCCGGGGCACCATCGACACATTCCCGTGGGTCGGCAAGCAGGTGATGGACTCGGCCTTCGGCCCGGACGGCTCCTACTACGTGCTCGACTACGGCACCGGCTACTTCAACGGTGACGCCAACTCGGCGCTCTACCGCTTCGACTACGTCGCCGGCGGCAACCGGGCGCCCAGCGCCGCGGCGAGCGCGAACAAGACCTCCGGCGCGGCCCCGCTGACCGTGGTGTTCTCCTCGGCCGGCTCGTCCGACCCCGAGGGCGGGGCGTTGACCTACTCGTGGAACTTCGGCGACGGCACCACCTCCACGACGGCGAACCCGACGAAGACGTACAGCACGAACGGCACCTACACCGCCACGCTGACCGTACGGGACCCGCAGGGTGCCACCGGCAGCGCCAGCGTGCAGATCAACGTTGGCAACACCGCGCCCACGGTGACCATCAACAACCCCGGCAACGGGCAGTTGTTCAGCTTCGGTGACACCGTGCCGTACAGCATCACGGTGACCGACCCGGAGGACGGCACGATCGACTGCACGAAGGTCAAGATGACCTACGTGCTCGGGCACGACCAGCACGGGCACCAGATCACCTCGAAGACCGGCTGCTCCGGCTCGATCACCATCCCGGTCGACGGTGAGCACGACGACGCGGCGAACATCTTCGCCATCTTCGACGCCGAGTACACCGACGCCGGTGGGCTGACCACGCACACCCAGCACACGCTGCCGCCGCGACACCGCCAGGCCGAGTTCTTCGGCAGCTCGTCCGGGATCAACGTGTTCAGCAAGACCCCGGCCGAGGGCGGCAAGACCGTCGGCGACATCAACAACGGCGACTGGATCGCGTTCCAGCCGTACCGGCTGGGCAACGTCACCTCGTTCACCGCCCGGGTCTCCTCGGCGGGCTCCGGCGGCACCCTCCAGGTGCGGGCCGGCTCGGCCACCGGCACGGTGCTCGGCTCCGCCACCGTCCCGGTGACCGGCGGCTGGGAAACCTTCACCACGGTCACGGGAGCGATCACCAACCCGCCGACCGGCACCACCACGCTCTACCTGACGTTCGCGGGTACGGGCACCGGCGCGCTCTACGACCTGGACGCGTTCACCTTCACCACCGGCTCGGCCCCCACCGGCGGGACCGGTCCGATCAAGGGTCTGGGCGGCAAGTGCCTGGACGTGCGCAACGCCGCCACCGCCGACGGCACGCAGATCCAGATCTACACCTGTAACGCCAGTGCGGCCCAGACCTGGGCGGTCACGCCGAACTCCACCATCAAGTCGTTGGGCAAGTGCCTCGACGTCTCGGGTGCGGCCACGGCCGACGGCACCAAGATCCAGCTCTGGACCTGCAACGGCACCGGGGCGCAGAACTGGTCCGCGCAGGCCGACGGCACGCTCCGCAACGTGGCGTCCGGCAAGTGCCTCGACGTCTCCGGCAACAGTTCGGCGGACAGCACCGTAGTGCACCTCTGGACCTGCACCGCCGCCGCGAACCAAAAGTGGACCCTGCCCTGAGTTGAAAGGAAGGGCCCCTTGTTAACGCCTAGTGTTGTACAAGGGGCCCCTCCTAACAGTCTTTAGGAGAGCGACATGCGCAGACTCCTGCGACCCGTCCTCGGCGCGGCCACCGCCGTCCTCGCCGTCATCGCCTGCACCACCCCGGCCACCCCAGCCAGCGCCGCCGACGCCCCCTACGACGTGCTGGTGTTCTCCAAGACCGCCGGCTTCCGGCACGACGCGATCCCGGTCGGCATCCAGACCATCCGCGACCTGGGCGCCGCGAAAAATTTCACCGTCACCGCCACCGAGGACGCCGCCGCGTTCACCACCGCCAACCTCGCCCAGTACGAGGCGGTCGTCTTCCTCAACACCACCGGTGACGTGCTCAACGCCAGCCAGCAGACCGCCTTCGAGTCGTACATCGCTTCCGGTCGCGGGTACGTGGGTGTGCACGCCGCCGCCGACACCGAGTACGACTGGCCGTTCTACGGCAACCTGGTCGGCGCGTGGTTCGCCTCGCACCCGGCCATCCAGCAGGCCAACGTCAAGGTGGAGGACCGGGGGCACGCGGCGACCGGCCACCTGCCGCAGACCTGGACCCGCACCGACGAGTGGTACAACTACCGCACCAACGCTCGGTCGACCGCGCACGTGCTGGCCACCCTGGACGAGTCGTCGTACTCCGGTGGCGGGATGGGCGCCGACCACCCGCACTCCTGGTGCAAGAGCTACAGCGGCGGCCGGTCCTTCTACACCGGCGGCGGGCACACCCAGGCGTCGTACGCCGAGCCGAACTTCCGGAACCACCTGCTCGGCGGCATCCGGTACGCGGCCGGTGTGAGCAAGGCCGACTGCCGGCCCGAGACCGGCTACACCCCGCTCTACAACGGCTCCACCACCGGCTGGTCGCAGGCCGGGCCGGGCAACTTCACCAACTCCGACGCCACCCTCACCTCGGTGGGCGGCATGGGCCTGTACTGGTACAGCGCGAAGCAGTTCACCAACTACTCGCTGAAGCTGGACTGGAAGCTGGCCGGCGACGACAACTCGGGCGTGTTCATCGGCTTCCCGCCGTCGAGCGACCCGTGGTCGGCGGTGGACAACGGCTACGAGATCCAGATCGACGCCACCGACGCGGCGGACCGTACCACCGGCTCGGTCTACACCTTCAAGTCCGCGGACCTCGCGGCCCGCGACGCGGCGCTCAACGCGCCGGGGGAGTGGAACACCTACGAGCTGCTGGTCGAGGGCGAACGGCTCCAGATCTTCCTCAACGGGGTGAAGATCAACGACTTCACCAACACCAATCCGGTACGGTCGCTCGCCGGCCACATCGGCATCCAGAACCACGGCACCGGCGACGACGCCTCGTTCCGCAACATCCGAATCAAGGAGTTGGGCACCACTCCGCCGCCTACCGGCACGATCCAGGCCGAGGCGTTCAGCTCGGCCAACGGCGTCTCCGCGTTCACCAAGGCGGGCGCCAACGGCGGCCAGACCATCGGCTACATCGACCCGGGTGACTGGGCGGCGTACAACGGCGTGGACCTGACCGGCGTCACCTCGTTCACCTCCCGGGTCGTCTCCGGCGGCGCGGGCGGCACCATCCAGGTCCGCACCGGCTCGGCCACCGGTCCGGTGCTCGGCACGGTCACCGTGCCCAACACCGGCAGCTGGACGACGTTCGCCAACGTCACCGCGGCGCTGTCCAACGTCCCGTCCGGCACCCAGAACCTCTACCTCACGTTCGGCGGTAGCGGCACCGGGCTCTTCGACGTGGACGACTTCACCCTGGTCAAGGGGACCGGCGGCAGCACCGGGGTCGGCCCGGTCAAGGGCCTCGCCGGCAAGTGCCTGGACGTGCGCAGCGGCGCCACGGCCGACGGCACCCAGATCCAGATCTACACCTGCAACGGCAGTACGGCGCAGACCTGGACCGTGACGCCGAACTCGACGATCAAGGCGCTCGGCAAGTGCCTCGACGTGTCCGGCAGCGGCACCGCCGACGGCACCAAGATCCAGCTCTGGACCTGCAACGGCACCGGCGCGCAGAACTGGGCGGCCCAGGCCGACGGCAGCCTGCGCAACACGGCCTCGGGCAAGTGTCTGGACGTCTCCGGCAACAACTCGGCGGACAGCACCATCGTCCACCTCTGGACCTGCAACGGCGCGGCCAACCAGAAGTGGACCCTGCCCTGACCTGCCGAATGCACCGAGCCCACCGGGCTCACTGAGCGCGCAGGGGCCGCCGGTCACGGCTGACGGCCCCTGCGAGCCACCCGCTCCCGATGCCGCCAGACCCCGGTGCGACCCGTTCCCCGGAATCACCTGATCCTGGTGTGCACCACAGCGACACCGGACGCGCCCCGCCTCACCGGGCGCGTCCTTGCCGAGGCCGATGTCGCCGAAGAGGGGTATACCTGTGAGTCATAAATATAACTCACAGGTATACCCCTCTCGACAATCCATGATCGGGGCGGTCGGGGCGGTCGGGGCGGTCGGGGCGGTCGGGGCGGTCGGGGCGGTCGGTGCCGCCGGTGCCGCTGGGCGCGTTGCGTGGACGCCGCGGGCTCACTCTCAGGAGGCTGCCGTACCTTGACCAGTATGGGGCGTTTCGCGCGATGGCGCCGGATGGCGCGGACCCAGGGGCACCGCCTGCGCGCAGCGCTGCACCGGGCCGACGAGCCCGACCCGTTGACCGGGCCGGCTCCCAGCCTGAACCGTCTCGACGCGCTGGCGGAGGGCTTCGCCGCAGGTCAGCCCGTGCGCTGGAGCCTCGGCGGGGCACCCCGGCCGCTGCCCGGCGCGGTCGACGTGGCGGCGTACCGGATCATCGAGGAGTCGCTGGCCGACGTGCGCCGACACGCCCCCGGCGCGGCGGTCGCGGTCCGGCTGCGCTACGACGCCGAGGGCATCACCATCGAGGTACGCGACGACGGCGCCGATGCCGCGACGCCGGCCGGGGAGACCCGGGGCGCCGGGCGAGGGCTGGCCGCTGTGCGCGGGCGCACCGAGCGGGTCGGCGGCACCTTCTCGGCCGGCCCGAATCCCGGCGGCGGGTTCACCGTCCGGGCGGTCCTGCCCGCGCCCGAAGAAGCGGCCGAGTGACGATCCGGGGCTTTCGCGATGACCCCCGGCGGAAATAGGGTGGAGGCGGCGACCGTGACGGTGGCCGGTGGCCCGGTGGGAGGCGCAACCCGTCGGGCTCAGGTGCGCTCGGCACCCACCGGTGTTCCGCCTCGGTGCCACGTACCGGTCTGACCGGTCACCCTCGCCCCGGTCCGCACAAGGGAATCCCCATCACATCAGGGGAGAAGGACAATGGCGCGACCCATCACGCTCTTCACCGGCCAGTGGGCCGACCTTCCGTTCGAGGAGGTCTGCCGGCTCGCCTCCGAGTGGGGCTACGACGGTCTGGAGATCGCCTGCTGGGGCGACCACTTCGAGGTCGACAAGGCGCTCGCCGACGACTCGTACGTCGACCGCAAGCGGGAGACGCTCGCAAAGCACAACCTCGAGGTCTTCACGATCTCCAACCACCTCGTCGGTCAGGCGGTCTGCGACCATCCGATCGACGAGCGGCACCAGGACATCCTGCCCGCCCGGATCTGGGGCGACGGGGAGCCCGAGGGGGTCCGCCAGCGGGCCGCCGAGGAGATCAAGGACACCGCGCGGGCCGCGGCGAAGCTCGGAGTGAAGACCGTCGTCGGGTTCACCGGGTCGTCGATCTGGCACACCCTGGCGATGTTCCCGCCGGTGCCGCCGTCGATGATCGAGCGCGGCTACCAGGACTTCGCCGATCGGTGGAACCCGATCCTCGACGTGTTCGACGAGGTCGGGGTGCGGTTCGCGCACGAGGTGCACCCCAGTGAGATCGCGTACGACTACTGGACGACCAAGCGGACGCTGGAGGCGATCGGCAACCGGCCCGCGTTCGGGCTGAACTGGGACCCGTCGCACTTCGTCTGGCAGGAGCTGGACCCGGTGAACTTCATCTTCGACTTCGCCGACCGGATCTACCACGTGGACTGCAAGGACGCGAAGGTGCGTACCGGCGACGGCCGGCGCGGCCGGCTCGCCTCGCACCTGCCCTGGGCCGACCTGCGCCGCGGCTGGGACTTCGTCTCCACCGGGCACGGCGACGTGCCCTGGGAGGACTGCTTCCGGGCGTTGAACGCGATCGGCTACACCGGTCCGATCTCCGTCGAATGGGAGGACGCCGGGATGGACCGCCTGGTCGGCGCCCCGGAGGCGCTGCAGTTCGTCCGCCGGCTCGCCTTCGACGCCCCGAGCGCCGCCTTCGACGCGGCGTTCAGCAGCAAGGACTGACCACAGCTCGAACAGGCCACGGGCCGGTCGCCTCTCGGCGACCGGCCCGTCGACGTGCGATGGGTCTACGTGCGATGGGTCTACGTGCGATGGGTCTACGTGCGATGGATCAGAGCGTGCTGGCGTTGGTGCCCGAGCCGGACGGCTTGGTGCGGGGGTTGGTGGCCGACGGCGACCCGGAGGTCGTGCCGACCGTGCTGCTGCCCGCCTTGGCGCCCACGGTGGCGGGCGTGCCGGCGAACGCGTCGTCGGCGGCGGTCAGCTCCTGCTTGCCGGTGCTGCCGTTGCCGGTGCCCAGCTTCTCGCCCAGCTTGGTCTGGCCGAGCTTGTCCTTGCCCTCGCTGTAGAGCTTGTTGGCCTGGGCCTGCGCGACCCCGGCCGCCTCCTGGACGGTCGGGTGGTCGAGCACCTTGCGGCCCCGGACCACGAGCTCTTCGTACTTCTCCCGGCCGGCACGAGCGCCCAGGACGAATCCCGCAGCCAGCCCGCCAAGAAACATGATCTTTCCGCGCATGGCGGCTCCTTCCGTACCTGACGCGCCGTCGCCCCGGCGGGTTGCCCCGTCGGGCGCGACAAATTCGCGCCTGCGTCCTCTGTCCGCAGCTAACTACCCATCCTGCTCCCCGCTCAAGCCTGCTTGTGCCGGGATGGCGATTTGTCCCGATTGCGATTCGGCTGTGGCGCTGACCTGCGAATCTGGATCAAGGCGGATGCGGGTGGAACCCACTGGCCCACCACCGGGGAATGTCCTGTACTCTTGTCCCGTCGCACGGCACCGGCGAAATCCGGTTCCGGGCGGTGCACGATCCCCTGTAGCTCAATTGGCAGAGCAGCCGGCTGTTAACCGGCAGGTTATTGGTTCGAGTCCAATCGGGGGAGCTTCTCCACCAACGCCCGTCGGCACTACGCCGACGGGCGTTCCTGCTATCCCCCCCGCCCCCGGGCAGCTCCTCCCGTCCGGGCCGCCCGCCCCCTGCCCTCCGCGATCTTGCACTTACTGTCCCGGCGTAAGGGGCACTCTTCGCATATCCACGACCGAAACTGCAAGGTCGGCGCGGGGTTCTGCGGCGCGGCTGCGTTGGCGGGGTGGGGTCGGCGTTCGTGGCAGCAACTTCGGGGATGTTGCTGTCTCCCTCGGGCCTGAGGCAGCAATATCCCCGAAGTTGTGACGATCTTGGGGCGGGGCGGGGCGGGGCGGGGCGGGGCGGGGCGGGGCGGGGTGGGGGCGTGGAGGGCGGTGTGCGGTGGCGCGGGGCGTGAGGGCGTGGGGCGTGGTGGAGTGCGGTGTGCGGTGTGCGGTGGCGCGGTGGCGCGGGGGCGTGACGGCGCGGCGTGCGAGGGGCGTGGGGCGCGGTGTGCGGGGGTGTGTGGGGCGCGGGGGTGTGGGGCCGCGGTGTGTGGGGGTGTGGGGCGGAATGGGGGGTTTGGGTCGCTTGCGGCTCGCCTGCCCGGCAGGATGGTCGATGTCGACCTAGACTCCAGCTGCGTCGATTGATGCATCGATTCATGGGGTGAGCGCAATGTCCGGACGAGGGGGTTTCGGTCGGGCCACACTGGTCGCGGTGGCGGTCGTGCTGGCCTGGCTGGTGATCGGCGGTGTGGCCGGCCCGTACGCCGGGCGTCTCAGCGAGGTCGCCACCAACGACAACGCCGCCTTCCTGCCCACCGACGCCGAGGCGACCCGTGCCCAGGACCTCGCCGGCGGGTTCGTCGACCGGCAGACCGTGCCGGCGCTGGTCGTCTACGAGCGGTCGGCGGGGATCACCGACGCGGACCGGCAGCGGGTGAGCGCCGACGCCGCCCGCTTCGCCCAGGTGCCCGGCGTGGTCAACCCGCTGCCCCCGCCGATTCCCAGTGAGGACGGCCAGGCACTCCAGGTCGTCGTGCCGGTGGACGACGCCGAGGGCGAGGAGGTCGGCTCGGTCGTCGAACAGCTACGCGACATCGCCGGCGGCGACCGGGGCGGGCTCACCGTGGACGTCGCCGGCCCGGCCGGCCTGCTCGCCGACCTGATCGAGGTCTTCTCCGCCATCGACGGGCCGCTGCTGCTGGTCACGCTCGTGGTGGTCCTGATCATCCTGCTGATCGTCTACCGCAGCCCAGTTTTGTGGATCTTTCCGCTGCTGGCGGCCGGAATGTCGTACGCGCTGGCCTCGGTCTTCGTCTACCTGCTCGCCGACGCCGACATCGTCAAGCTCAACGGCCAGGCCCAGGGCATCCTCACCGTGCTGGTCTTCGGCGCCGGCACCGACTACGCGCTGCTGCTGATCGCCCGGTACCGCGAGGAGCTGCACCGGCACGACCGCCCGTGGGACGCGATGCGTGCCGCGTGGAGGGGCGCCGCTCCGGCCATCATCGCGTCCGGCGGCACGGTCATCGTCAGCCTGCTCTGCCTGCTGCTGTCCAGCCTCAACTCGAATCGGGCGCTCGGCCCGGTCGCCGCCATCGGCATCGCCGCCACCCTGCTGGTGATGCTCACCTTCCTGCCGGCGTTGCTGGTGCTCGGCGGCCGGTGGGCGTTCTGGCCCCGACGTCCCCGAGCCGACCAGGCCGACCCGCGAACCGAGCACGGCATCTGGAGTCGCATCGCCGGTTTCGTGGCCCGGCACGCCCGACCGATCTGGCTGAGCACCGCCGTCGTCCTGGCTCTCCTCACGCTCGGCCTGACCCAGCTCGGCGCCACCACCCTCGGTCAGTCCGACCTGTTCACCCAGCGCACCGACTCGGTGGACGGCCAGGACGTGATCGCCCGGCACTACCCGGCCGGCACCGGCAGCCCGGCAACCATCTTCACCACCGAGCAGAGCGCGCGGCAGGTGGCGCAGGTGGCCCAGGGCGTACGCGGCGTCGCCGACGTCCGTCCACTCTCCAGCGGCCCGCAGACCGGCCCAGCCGAGGAGAACACCCCGCCGAAGGTCGTCGACGGGCGGGTGCAGTTGGAGGCGACGCTCGCCGACCCGCCCGACAGCGACAGGGCCGAGCAGACCATCCGCGACCTGCGGGTGGCCGTGCACCAGGTGCCCGGCGCGGACGCCGTGGTCGGCGGCTTCACCGCGATCAACGTGGACACCTCGGACGCCGCGAAGCGCGACCAGAACGTGATCATCCCGGTGGTGCTGGTGGTCATCGCGGTGATCCTGGCCCTGCTGCTGCGGGCCCTCCTCGCTCCGGTGCTGCTCATCGGCACGGTGCTGCTCAGCTTCGCGGCGACCCTCGGTCTCTGTGCGCTGCTGTTCCGCCACGTCTTCGACTTCCCCGGCGTGGACTCGTCGTTCCCGCTGTTCGCGTTCGTCTTCCTGGTCGCCCTCGGGATCGACTACAACATCTTCCTGATGAGCCGGGTCCGGGAGGAGTCGGTCAAGCGGGGCACCCGCGCCGGTGTGCTCGCCGGCCTCGCCGTCACCGGCGGGGTGATCACCTCCGCCGGCATCGTGCTCGCCGCGACCTTCTCCGCCCTGGCCGTCCTGCCGCTGGTGGTGCTCGTCGAGCTGGGTACCGCCGTCGCGATCGGGGTACTGATCGACACGATCATCGTCCGGTCGCTGCTGGTGCCCGCGCTCGCGTACGACATCGGGCCGAAGATCTGGTGGCCGGGCCGGTTGTCCCGGGCGAACGGCGAGCGGGAGGCGCGCGATGCTCGCTGAGACCGACGTGGTCGTCGTCGGCGGCGGCCTGGCCGGCCTCGCCGCCGCCCGCCGGCTGCACCGCGCCGGCGTGCCCTGGCGCCTGCTGGAGGCCGGCGGCCGGCTCGGCGGCCGGGTCGCCACCGACGTCGTGGACGGCTACCAGATCGACCGCGGCTTCCAGGTGCTCAACACGGCCTACCCGCGGCTCGGCACACTGCTCGACACCGACCGGCTCAACCTCGGCTGCTTCACGTCCGGGGTGCTGGTGCGCCGGGGCGACGACCTGCTGCGTCTGGTCAATCCGTTGCGGGAGCCGGCCGGCGGGCCGCGTACCGCGCTGGCCGGCGTGGGCTCGCTGCTCGACCGGCTGCGCTTCGCCGCGCTCGCCACCGGCTGCGCCACACTGCCGGTGTCCCGGCTGCTCTCCGCGCCGGAGACCAGCGCCGAGACGGCGCTGCGCCGCGCCGGCCTCTCCGACGCGATCATCGAGGAGCTGCTGCGGCCGTTCCTGTCCGGGGTGTTCATCGACCGGGAGCTGGCCACCTCCAGCCACGTGCTCGCGATGGTGCTGCGCTCGTTCGCCCGCGGCCGGATCGGCCTGCCCGCCGAGGGGATGGCCGCGCTGCCCCGGGCCATCGCCGACCCGCTCCCCGCCGACCTGCTCGACCTGGACACCCCGGTCGCGCAGGTCGCGCCCGGGGTGGTCCGCACCCAGGCCGGCGACATCCGCTGCCGGGCCGTCGTGGTCGCCGTCGACCCGCCCGCCGCGGCCGCGCTGCTGCCGGCCCTGGCGACGGTACGCATGCACAGCTACACGACCTACTACCACAGCGCGCCCGAGCCGCCGCTCGCCGAGCCGATCCTGCTCGTCGACGGCGACCGGCGGGAGATCGTGGCGAACACTGTGGTGCTCAGCAACGCCGCCCGTACGTACGCGCCCGCCGGACGGCACCTCGTGGCCACCTCGGTGGTGGGTCCGACGGCCCCGCCCGAGTCGACCATCCGGGCCGAGTTGACCCGGCTGTACGGTCGATCCACCGCCGACTGGACCCACCTCACCACAGTGGCCGTCCCGGACGCGTTGCCCGCCGCGCCGCCGCCGCAGGGGCGGCTGCGCAAGCCCGTGTCGATGGGGGAGGGGCTCTTCGTGGCCGGTGACCACCGCGACAGTCCATCGATCCAGGGCGCTCTCGCCAGCGGCTGGCGTGCCGCCGGGGCGGTGCTCGAGGAGTTGCGCGCCGGCTGAGCCCGCCCCGAACGAGGGCCCCGCGGCCATAGCGGATCATCTATGAGTGTTGCCGTGCGCGCCCATCGAGCCGACGATGTTCAACCTGCTCCCGGCGGCGCTGCCGGTCATTGACGCTCAGGTGCCGGCCGACCGGCACATCGCCATCCCGCCCGCACATCGGACGCCATCCCGCCGCCGGGCGGTCGGCGGCCACGCCCGCTGACCGCCCGTGGTGGGAGATCGCGGCAATCGTGGTCAGCGGCGCGGCCGTCCTGTTGCAGGCGCGGCGAGCATGCTGCTGACGTACGTCATTGTCGCCGCGGGCACCGCGCCGGGCGAGGAATGGTTCGGGGGCGTCGCCGTGGTGTGCTGGCTGCTCACTGTTATCCTCGCGTTGCCCATCGTGCTGCTGTGGCGACGGCGGCGGAGATGAGGCGGGGCCACACCGGCGCTGGCCCGTGATCCACCGGGCGGGATAAGATCCGCGCGGTGTCGGGGCGGTAGCTCAGCCGGTTAGAGCAGGGGACTCATAATCCCTCGGTCGCGGGTTCGAGTCCCGCCCGCCCCACGCAACTTTCTGACCTGCCGTTTCGTGGCGATGCGTGTTCATCATGCGAACCGTCAGCGTGGTGTCTGAAGGAACGGTAGACGCCCCAGCGGATTTTGGTCATACTTGTGACTATGACGACGCTGCCGTTGGGGGAAGTGAAGACTCGGCTCTCTGAGCTGGTGGGGCGGGTGCACGACCACCACGAACGGGTGACCGTGACCGTGCATGGTCGGCCGTCCGCCGTGCTGGTGTCGGTGGAGGACTTGGAGCGTCTGGAGGAAACCGTCGCGGTTCTCGGGGATGCGGACACCCTGCGGCGGCTGGCCGACTCCGACGCAGAACTGGCCCGAGGTGAAGAGGTGTCCGCCGACCAGCTCGCGGAGACCATTCGCGCCCGTCGCGCCTCGGCCGCGTGAGCCCCCGGCTGCCGGAAGATCCGTACACGCTTCGCACCACGCCGACCGTCCGTCGAGCGCTCGCCGAACGATTGCCGGAGGCCGTCGCTGTCGCCGCGTACGAGTTCATGACCGGGCCGTTGGTGCGAGAGCCCTACCGAGTCGGGAAGCGCTTGTTGCCGCCGTTGTCGGATCGGTTCAGCGCCCGGCGAGGCACCTACCGGATCATCTACCGCATCGACGACGACAACCGCACCGTGACCGTTGTGGACATTGATCACCGAAGGGATGTGTACCGCTCCTGACGCCCCTGGCTCCCCGCGCCCGGTGGCGTCAAGGCATTCATTGCGGTAGGTGTCGTGTCGATGAGTGTGGCTGACGAGGCTGCAGCCCTTGAGGCTGAGGTGGAGCAGTATCCGGATGAGCGAGGTGAGATCCTGCTCGAGGCTGCCGACGCATGGCGCCGGGCGGGGCGGTTCGACCGAGCAGCCGACCTGCTGACCAGGCTGTTCACTGACGGCGGTGGTGACGGCTGCTACGCGATGGCGCAGCTCGCTGAGGTGCGATTCGAGCAGGGCGACGTCGATGAGGCTTATGTCGTGCTGGATGGCCTGGCTCATGACGCAGCGATGGATGACGGTCACTGCACGTTGGTCGCTGAGCTGCTCGCCGAGCGCGGCGACCTGCATGGTGCGTTGCGCTGGTACGACCGGGCGGTGGCACGCCTGCCGGCTGAGGAGTTGCAGGTGCTTCGTGGCCCGGATGGTTGGATGCAGATGTCCTCGGTGATGATTCGCGGCCGTCGGGAGGTCCGTCGCCAGTTGGACCTGGTGCCGGATGCCACCGATGAGCTGGCTTCGGCGGCGCCGCCACAGCGGCAGCGGCTTGTCGACGCGGATGGTGTGCGGGACGCCGTGGCCTCTGGACGAGTGCCACGACAGGGTGCGGATGCTGATCTTTCAACGCCAGGAGCGGGCCGAGGCGCGACGGCGGTGGCCGCAAGCGCACGACATGACCGACGACGAGCACTATCAGGCTGCCGAGCGCCGTTGGCGTGAGTTGGCGAACCGGCAAGAGTCGCCGGTTGGTTCGCATGGTGGTACCTGCGGCCCACCCTTGAAATCGCAGGTCAGCGACCCTGGTCGAGTGATCATCGACCGGGTCGCTGACTCGCTTTCCGGTCCGGCGTCTCACGGTTTCGCGCAAGTGCCGCTCCCTGCCTCGGCGTCAGACGCGGTGGAACTGGCGGCCCGGAGTCAAATGCCTTACTTCGGCCAGAGCTCCCGCAGCGGACGCAGCCCTTCCTCGACGTACCAGGCGATAGGCCGGGTGCGGTCATCGAGGTACCACTGTTCGAGGCATGCGAAGTAGCCGAAGGCCAGCGCGTTCGCGACCACTCGCGCCTGGGTCGGGCTGAGCGCGTCGGAGGAGACGAGCAGGGGGGTAATGAGCTGACTCGCTCGATCGAGCGAGGCTTGTGCAGCCAAGCGCACGGACGGTTCGGTGAAGAAGTACCGCACGCGCCGCCACGGGATGTCCGCCGATGGGTCGACGCTGTCTCCCCCCGAAGTCCGGGGCGCTTCATAGGCGACCACCGCCTCGATCAGGCTGCCTATCGGATCTCGGGGATCCAGAACGGCACCGAGCGTCTCCTGCCCCCAGTTGTCGAACTCGTCGGCGACGAGGAGCCCTTCTTTGGTGCCGAAATATCGGTAGATCGAGGAGGGGGAAACTCCTGCGGCTTCAGCGACGTCCTCGATCTTCACGGCCGGGAATCCCCGCTCGTCGAACAGGTCCAGCGCGCGTTCCTGGATCGTCCGCATCGCTGCTAAACGCCAGCTTTCCCGAAGCCCCGGCATGCCGGAACGCTAACACCACGGCCCGCAAACAGCAAGCCACTGTCAGTTAGGTGTTGACTACCTGTCGCCGGGCTGCGTAGAGTCGCTATCTGTGAGACAGTCACTTTCTAAACGGCCCGGTGATGAGAGCGTCCAGAAGCGTCGGGTTCGTCGCTTGCCCACAGCCTTGATCTGGGGCGCAATCGTCACATCTGGGCTCGTCCTTGCCGTCACGATCATCGATCAGGCCGGCAGCCGGCAGCTCTACGGGTTCACCGAAGCCGCGTACGCACCACATGGGTTGACGCCGGATCCGGGGCTGGTCTACGCGATTCTGTATGCCGTCGCCATAACAATCACCCTGCTCTGGGGATTCGTATTTCTGCTGTCGCGGAAGCGGGGATGGTGGGCTCCAGTTCGGTCGGCGGTTGCGACCTTCGTGACCGGTGTGACCGCGATTCTGCTGCTGACTTCTACCGAGTACGGCGAGCAGGTCTTCTCCCCGGTGTGGGGGCTCCTGGTGCTCACCCCCACCGTTCTGGGCATCATTGCGACAATCCTGCTGGTGCGTGATGCGCCGGCTTCCAAAAGAACCGTCTCATGAAGCCGGAAGCGGAAGATTCCTCACACGCGAAGAAGAGCTATGAATGACAACACGGATCGACCTCCGCTGCGAATTCGGCTCTATGCCGCCCTCGGAAAGGAGCCCGAGTGGTCGCAGATGACGGCCGAAGAACTGCGCACCCTGCAGCTCACGGTGAACCGTAAGCGTGCCTCGCCCCTGGCCCGCGTCATCACCGGCCGCATGAATCCGCACGCCACGGCCGACTGGCGCGAAATCGTCCTACCGGGGCGCACGCTGGCGGTACGCGTCTATCGCCCCGGGGCAAGTCGACCCGACGACACGGCCCGTGCGCTTCCGCTCGTGCTGCACGTGCACGGCGGCGGCTTCGTCGGCACGGCCGCGCAAAGCGACTGGATCAACAGCCACCTCGCCGCCCACCTGCCAGCGGTTGTCATCTCTGTCGAGCATCGACTGCTCGCACCGGACACCCCGCTCTCCGACGCTGTCGATGACGGTTGGGACGCGCTTGAGCACATCTACCAAGGCCCGGACACCTGGGGAGTCGATCCCGAACGGGTCGCCGTGTTCGGCGAAAGCACGGGAGGGCTGATCGCCGCACTCGCGGCGATCCGGGCGCGCGACAGCGGTCTCTCGCTGCGCGCGCAGGTGCTGGCCAATCCCTGCGTGGATGTCGCCTCCAGCATGAACGACTTGCCCTCGTACGCCCGCTACGCCGACAACCCCACGCTGACCACCGGGCAGATGGAAATGTTCCTGCGTCTCGGTCTTCCCCCAGGAACGGATGCTTCGGCCCTGTCACCTCTGGCTACGGCGGATGCCAGCGGGCTCGCCCCTGCCCTTGTTGTTGTGCCCACGCACGATCCGATCTCTGACCAGGGGCGACGCTACGCCGAACGGCTTCAGGAAAGTGGATCTCCCGCTCGGGTGGCGGAGTATCCGGGTGCCACCCATGCCTTCCTGAGCATGCCGAACCTCGTGCCCCAGGCGAAGGCGGCCCGCACGGAGATCACCAACTTCTTGAGAGAGCGTCTGAACACGGGAGCGGCGCCCCGCACACGTGAGTGACCCGAAGGAATACCGATCATGCAGACCCGGGATCTCCTACTGCCCTACCGACGCCGGTTCGCGGCGATCATCCTGCTCTACGTCCTCGGCTCCGTCGCGGGCCTCGCACCACTTCTGGCTGTGGTGGAGATCGGAAGGGTCTTCCTCTCCGTTGGCCCGACAGACCACCGGCGTGCCTGGGTCGCTGTGGCGTTCGGTGCCCTCGGGCTCATCGTCGGCGTCGTGCTCACTGCCGTGGCGGCGGGGTTGGGGCATGTGCTCGACGGGAACGTGCAGCTGAGTTTCCGCAGAGAGCTCGCCGCGAAGCTCGGTCGCGTGCCACTCAGCTGGTTCTCCGGGCGCCGAACCGGGGAACTTGCGAAAGCCGTGGGCGAAGACGTGAGCACCGTCCACCCGTTCATCGCCCACGCGCCGGGCGAACTCGTCTCTGCCTTCATCGTTCCCCTCGTCGCACTCTCCTATCTCTTCACCATCGACTGGCGACTGACACTCATCACGCTTGTTCCCGTCGTGCTGGCGGTCGCACTGGTGCCGTTGATGATGACGCCTCCCCGGCTGCGTGAGCAACAGGAGTTCGATGAGGCGATGGAGCGCATCACCAGTGCGGTCATCGAATTCGTCGAAGGGATCGCCGTGGTGAAGACCTTCGGCGGTTTCGGGCGCGCTCACCATCGGTTCCGTACCGCCGCCGACGGCTTCGTCACGGTCTTCACACGATGGGTGCGGGGAATCTCCCGCCCCGCCGCGGCGATGCAGTTCGTCCTCTCCCCGGCATTCGTGCTACTGGTCGTCCTGACCGGCGGCACGGCGATGACCGTAGCGGGGGGCATGGCGGCCGTCGACGTGTTGCCCTTCCTCCTGTTGGGGATGGGGTTGACAGCTCCCGTCGCCGTTCTCGGCCACGGGTTCGACGATTTTCAGGCGGCCGGACGCGCGGTCGCCCGGATCGAGGAGGTGCTCTCGACACCATCGATGAGCGAGCCACAGCCGTCCGCGATACCAGATGGTCACCGAGTGGAATTCCGCGGCGTTCACGCGGGATACGGGGACCACGAGGTGCTCAAGGGGATCGACCTGGTGCTCGAACCCGGCACGACGACGGCGTTGACCGGCCCATCCGGCAGCGGCAAGTCCACGCTGGTAGAGCTGCTTCCGAGATTCTCGGACCCGACCGCGGGCACGATACTCCTCGGTGGAGTCGACCTGCGGGACCTGAGCAGCAGCGAACTCTACCGAAACATCTCCTTCGTGTTCCAGGACGTCCGGGTCCTCCGCGCGACGATCGCGGAAAACATCTCGCTCGCCGTTCCGCACGCGGAGCACGCGGACATCCTCAGGGCCGCCCGGCAGGCGAACATTCACCGCCGGATTCTCCAGATGCCCCGCGGCTATGCATCCGTGATCGGTGTGGACGTGGAGCTGTCCGGCGGGGAGAAGCAGCGGATCTCCCTGGCTCGCGCGCTGCTCGCCGAAACACCCGTGCTGGTGCTCGATGAGGCCACCTCGTTCGCCGACCCGCAGACCGAACGCGCCGTGCGTCAGATGCTGGCCACCCAGGAAAAGACCATCCTGATGATCGCGCACCGTCCCGAGTCCATCTCCGAAGCCGACACCGTACTGGTGCTCAAGCACGGACGCATCGAAGAACCACGCCGCCGAGTGGCGCGAATGGAGAGCCGACCCCGATGATCCGCCTGCTGTTGCGTGTCCTGGGACAGCAATACGCGTCGCCGCTACGACGTACCGTCGCGCTGATGGTCGCCGCGGCGGTCCTCGAAGGTGTCTCCTATGCGCTCCTCGTCCCTGTCCTCCGCGCCCTGTTCGGCCCGTTCCCCGAGACGGCCTGGCCCTGGATCATCGCCTTCGCGAGCGCCGTCGCCGTCTACGGCGTCGTCCGCTATGTCGGCGACCTCACGGGCTTCCGGGTCGGCGCGGCGCTCCTGCGTGGCACCTACCATCGCCTCGGCGATCACCTGGCGTCACTGCCGATCAGTTGGTTCTCCGCCGCGCGAATCGGCGACGTTTCCGTCTTGGCGGGACGAGGGGTCCTCCAGGCGATGAGTGCAATCGCTCATCTGCTCGGCCCCCTGATCTCAGCGACCGTGACCCCAGCGACAATCGCCGTCGTCATAACCTGTGTCGACTGGCGTATCGGGCTTGCCGCGTTCGCGGTCGCACCGACGATCGTCGCCATCGACCTCTGGACCGAGAAGTCGGCAACCTCGGCCGACACGGACCGCGTCACACGAGAGCAAGAAGCAACGGCACGAGTGGTGGAGTTCCTTCACGCGCAACCGGTACTACGGGCCGGTAGCCGGAACGCGGAACGCTTCGAGATCTTGGACCGCTCGTTGCGCGAACTCGAAATCGCCGCACGCCGGACCACGTTCGCCACCCTCCCCGGCGCAGTAGGACTGACGTCCGTCGTGCAGGCAGCATTCATTGCGCTCCTGACTCTCGCTACCTACTTTGCCCTGGCCGGTGAACTCCTGGCCGCAGATGCGCTGGCCATTGTGCTTCTGGCCACGCTGAGCGCCAAGCCGCTACTGTCCTTGACCGAGATCAGCGGGAGGATCCGTGGCGCGCGCACGGTACTCATCGGCATCAACGACGTACTCCAGACAAAGCCGCTACCGGTCGCTGCCCACCCCGAAACCCCCGCACATCACGGCCTGGAACTCGACTCGGTGACACTGCGCGACGGTGACCGCGCAGTGATCGAGGACGTCTCACTGGACGTCCGGAGCGGAGAAAGAATTGCTCTGATCGGGCCGTCGGGCGCAGGTAAGAGCACAATACTGAAACTTCTCGCACGATTCTCCGACGTAGACGCCGGTGCGGTGCGTATCGGAGGAGCCGACGTCAGGGACATCGACCCCGTGACTCTGATGGCACAATTCTCGATTGTCTTCCAGGACGTCTACCTCTTCGACGGGACAATTGAACAGAACGTCCGCCTCGGACGCCCCGACGCCACTGACGCAGAAGTGCGATCCGCCGCTACTGCCGCACAGTTGGACGATGTCATTGCTCGGCTGCCCCAGGGCTGGGCGACCGAAGTCGGAGAAGGTGGAGCGCGGCTCTCCGGCGGTGAACGCCAACGAGTGTCCATCGCACGCGCTCTGCTGAAGAACGCACCGATTGTCCTGCTCGACGAGGTGACATCCGCACTGGATCCCGTGAATGACGCCGCCGTGCACGCGGGTATCGACCGGCTGCGCGAAGGACGCACGGTCGTCATGGTGGCGCACAAAATGCGTTCCGTGCAAGATGTCGACCGCATCGTCTTCCTCGACCATGGCCGAATCCTGGAACAAGGCACTCACGCGGAACTCATGCACGTGAATGGTCGCTACGCCGAGTACTGGAAGATCGCGGATCCGGCCGAGGTCGTGGTGTGAGGCGCGTCCGGCGAGGTCACGGCGCCGGTCCGCTAGCCGTCCCACTCGCGAAACGGTACAGCCGGACAGGCGGGTGGCGCAGCCCGTGAGATCAGCTGGGCGGTGCGTGGACCGCCTCGGGCGAGGTGCGCCGTGACTGGGGTGGCCGGCACGCTTCAGTCGCCACCGCTGGAGGCCGTCACTGCCCGGCCGAGGCCTCTTCGCCCTCGAGCAGTCGGCCCAGGCCGGTCAGGCCGGGGCCAATCCTCTTGACCTGGTCGTTGAAGAGCAGATGGATCGTGCCGTCGGCGTCCATGGCCAGGCTGGCGTGCCCGTCGTGCTCCTCGCCGAGCGGGTAGAGCTGACCGGCCGTGGGTCCGGAGAGGCTGTCGAACCACCCCTTCTGACCGAGGCACAGCAGTGGGTCGAGGCGTACACCGATGCGGGCGGAGTCCCGACCGGGACCGCTCACCGGCACGACCAGACCACCGAACTCGGTCAGGAAGGCACGTGCGGGAGCGTGCATGGCAAAGCCCTCCGGGGCGAGCCCCGACTCCCATTCGCCGACATCCACCCGCCGGCGTGGCGTCCAACCTGCCATCCTGAGTGTCTGGGCCGCACGGTCCGGCAGTGCGCGGTCGTCTCCCCGCATCACAGCACCTCCCTCAGGTCGAACTCGTTGCGCAACGCCTTACAACTGTTGCAGCACGGGTTGTGCGCGCCATGGCCGGGGTTGCCCGGAGCGCGAATCCGCGCGGCGCCGATCGCGCCACCGCGCGGGTCGACGCCACGGTCCAGCAGCTTCGACAACGACTGCGGCAGCGCACAGTTGCCGTGCCACGGCGCACGAAGGTTCTGCGGCACTCGGTCGAGCGCACCGGCCACCTGGCGGTGGTGCGGATAGATCTTGTCGGGGCCGTCGCTCACCGACACGGCGGTGTGTCGCCCGTCCGCCGTGGTCACGGCCTCGGCGGTGCCATTGACCCGGCCGTTGCGCTGCTGGCGGTCGGCCTCCTGGCGGGCCCGATAGGACGCCTGCCGCGCGGGAGAAGCGTTCCTGGTAGGCCGCGCGCCCGGATCACCACGGCGCCGACGCTTGACCTTCCGGAGGTCTCTGACCCATTCCCGGGCGAACCTGGCGGCGATCTTACCGGTGCGGTTCTTACCCATCGGCCAACCGCCAGAGGGCCTCCTGCATCAGGTTGCCGACGATGGTGCGCGTGAGTGTCTGGAACACCGGAATCTCCAACAGCGACGCGCCGAACGTCGGGCCAGCGGTGGCGATCGCCTGCGCGATCTGGATCGCCAGCAGGGTCAGTTGCACGATGACCGCGATCTTCAGGGCCAGCACGATCGCGGCGCAGATCATCAGCCCGGCACCGCCGACCACGGCCCCGGTCCCGTTGCTCTGCAGGCTGTCGACCGGGCTCTCCTGTTGGCCCCACCAGGCCCGGAATGCCTCAATGTCGGCACTCTTGTTGCCGGTCAGCGCGTTTCTGGCGGCCGTCTCCGCCTGCTGGACGAACTCGGCTACCTCATTGCTGAATTCGCACCACGCCTGGCCGAGCTCGAAGAGCTTCTGTTCGTCCGAAGCGGGCCAGGTGTAGCCCAGGATGTCGAGCAGGCTGCGCAGCTCGCCCGGAATCTGCAGACCCACGCGTCAGCCTTCCATCCGTCTGAGGAGTACGCGAAAGAGGTCGCCGTTGTCGGCCTCGTTCGCTTCGTGGGAACGAGCCATCGCCGTGAGGTCGTCGCCAGCGAAACCGAGCTCCTCGAGCGCCTCGCCCAGTGACTCGAAGACGAACGACGCTGCCTCGTCGTACGCCACACCGAGCAGTGACCCGGTCTCGTCGTCGCCGAACGCGGGACCGATCGACGCCAGTCGGGCCTGGAAGGCAGTCAGCCTGTCGGCAAAGCCGTCCGCCAACGACCGCATGGTGGTGCCGGCGGCCGCGAGGCTCTCTGGGTCGATCTGCACGGCGTCGTCACCCGCCTCGGCGACCCAGCCGGTCCTGCGCGTCGGCGAGGCCGTCGAGGAACGTGGTGAACTGCCTGGCGGCATCCTGCTGGATCTCGGTCAACTGCCGCCCAAGGTCACTCAGGTCGACCGGCCCCGCGGTGGACGCCGTTGCCTGCTGCAGATCTGCCATGGCGTCGTTGACCGCGGTCATGATGTGCTCGGTCAGGGTCGTGAGGTCGAGCCGCCGGAGACGGGGGTCAACCTCCAGCGCGGTCAGCCGGCCCGGCGGCGCGGCGGAAACCCGGACCATCCCGTCCGCAGCCTCGCCGCGCCCCTCAGGCTGGGGCACGTCCGCTTGCTGCGCCCCGCCCGACTGCTGCGCGGACAGCGCACGCATCGTGTCGGCGAGCGCCTTGTCGATCCCGTACGGGTCCGTCGACGCCATCTCAACCCCCGGATCCGCGCTCAGCATGCCTCACCGAGATTTTAGGAGACGGAGTCACTTCCTGCCGTCCGCCGAAGGGCACGGTGACAGCGTTACTGGCGGCCGTCCACGGCGGACAACGCCCGCTCCTCGTGAGCGCGTCTCCCTGCCTTGGCGACAGGGGAGCGCGCCGCACCCCGCGGTAACTCAGGCGGTCCGCGAGACGGTCGGCTGGGCCCTCGGGTGGTGAACCAGGCCGCCGACTCTGGCCACGATGCCGTCTCGGGTCTGTGTCGCCGTCGCGAGGACGGCTGACGGGCGGCCGAGCGCGTCGCCCTGGTGAACTTCGATGTCGCTGTGGCGGGACGTGTCGAGCACGTAGGCGAAGCAGCCGAGATAGCCGAGCCGGCGACACTCGGCTGCCAGCCGGGCCAGATCGGGCCGCAGTGCTGACAGCGTCCGGCGTTCTCGAACGCGGACGAGAAGCCGGGGCGTGCCGGGCGAGGCGACCCGGAGGTCGTCGGCGACGATGTCGCTCGGCGTCAGACCGAGGGCCGCGATGATGGCGCTGCTGGCGGGCGCGACGGGGTCCGACAACGCGATGAGGCTGCCGCCTCGCCCGTCGCGAGTGCAGGCGTCCACCACGATCACCTGTGGGCTGGGCATCAGGCCGTGGCGTCGGCGACGCTCGGTCCTCGTACCTGCCGTCCCGGCCTGGGCGTCGTCATCGCCTGTGCAGCCCCTCTCGATGCTTCGATTTTCGACACAGTAGCCCCGAGTCGTGACAGTGCCGGGCGTGACCATCCGGAGCGGCTCGGTGGGGCTGGACGATCCGGCCGCGCGGCGTAGCGTCGAATCCGTGCCGAGCCGTTCGTAGTACAGACAGGAGGCGGTCGGAGGAGGCCGCCGGGACGAGGGAGTCTCGTAATGCCGCGGTATCTGATCTCGTTCAACGAGGGCGCGATGGACCACATCCCCGCCGAGGACTGGCCCGACGTGGGCAAGGCCTCGCACGCGGTGGTCGAGGAGGCCGTGACCGCCGGCGTGTGGGTGTTCGGCGCCGGACTGGAGAGGCAGCAGGCGAGCATCGTGGCCACGGACGGAACGGTCACCGACGGTCCCTACCCGGAGACCAGGGAGGTCGTCGGCGGGTTCTCGGTCGTCGACGTGGCCACACGCGAGGACGCGCTGGCGTGGGCTGCCAAGATCGCCACCTCGTGCCGTTGCGCGCAGGACGTTCGGGAGCTCATGCCCGATCCCGAGACGGACGCGATGATCCGCCAGGCCGCCAGTCGGGGCGACGGCCCGACGGCGTCTGATCGAGGACCCGCGTGACCCGCTACGACGGCACGTCAGGCGACACCCGCAACGGCCCGTACACCGGGCAGAGCCGGCGTCGTGTCCATTGCGCGACGAACAGATCGAGCCTGCGGGCTGCGGATTTAGCCTGACCCGGTGATGTCGATGGCTGGCGCGGGCGTACGAGTCCGGCTGCTCGGCCCGGTGGAGGTGGTTGCCGCCGACGGCCCGCAGACGGTGAACGGGCTGCGCCGCAAGGCGGTACTGGCGACGTTGGCGCTGCACGCGGGCCGGGTCGTGAGCGTCGACCGGCTCATCGACGTGGTCTGGGGCGAGCAAATGCCGGCCACCGCGGAGAACACGCTCCAGCGCCACGTCTCCTACCTGCGTGGGGTGCTCGGCGAGCCCGGGTCGATCGTGTCGCGTCGGCCCGGTTACGTGCTCAACACCGGGCCGGAGTCCACGGACGTCCAGGTCGCCGAGCACCTCCTGGAACTGGCCCGCCGCGTGACGGACCGGGCCGAGCAGGTGACCCACCTGACGGAGGCGGTGGCACTGTGGCGCGGACCGCCGCTGGCCGACGTGACCGGGTCCGCCTGGCTCGAGGAGCAGGCGGAATACCTGGCACGCCTGCGGTTGGAGGCCGAACGCGCGCTCGCCGAGGCACGGCTGTCGGTCGGCGAGCACGCTCGGCTCGTCCCCGGGTTGGAACGGCTCGTCCGGCAGCATCCCTTCGACGAACACCTGCACGCGCAGCTGATGCTCGCCCTGTACCGGGACGGCCGGCAGGGCGAAGCGGTCACCACGTACCGGCGGTTGCGCGACGCCCTGCGGGACAACCTCGGCATCGACCCCAGTCCGCGGCTACGAGATCTGGAGCGCGCGATTCTGCGCCAGGACACCGCGATCGCCGCGCCCGCCCCGACGGCGACGGCACGGCCGGTGGCGGTGGCGGCGCAGTTGCCTCCCTGCGTACCGACGTTCACCGGGCGCGACGCGGAACTCGCCGCCCTGGACGCGCTCGTCGACTCCGGTGGCGCCGTGGTGGTGTCCGGCACCGCGGGCGTCGGCAAGACCGCGCTCGCCGTGCACTGGGCGCACCGCGCGGCCGGGCGCTTTCCCGACGGCCAGCTTTACGTCAACCTGCGCGGCTTCGACCCGGCGGCCACACCTACCGAACCGACGCGAGCGCTGCACGGATTCCTGGAGGCGCTCGGCGTTGCGGCGGAGCGGATGCCCAGCGAACCGGACCGGATGGTGAGCTTGTACCGCACGGCGGTGGCCGGCAAGCGTCTGCTGGTGGTGTTGGACAACGCTCGCGATGCGGAACAGGTCCGACCCCTGCTGCCCGGCTCACCCGACTGCCTCGCGATCATCACCAGCCGGGACCAGCTCACCCCGCTGGTCGTCATCGAGAGCGCCCAGCCGGTGATCCTCGACCTGCTGAGTTCCGACGAAGCCCGCCACCTGCTGGTCCGCCGGCTCGGGGCGCACCAGGTCGCCGCCGAACCCGCCGCGGCCGACGACATCGCCGACCGCTGCGCGCGGCTGCCCCTCGCGCTGGCCATCGTCGCGGCCCGAGCCGCCACCAACCGGCGCTTCTCGCTGGCCGCGGTGGCCGGTGAGCTGGGCGACCTGAACGCCTTCCACGGAGGCGACGAGGCCACCGACGTCCGGGCGGTGTTCTCCTGGTCGTGCCGAACGCTCAGCCCACCCGCGGTCCGGCTGTTCCGGCTGCTGAGCCTGCATCCCGGTCCGGACATTTCCGCCCCGGCCGTGGCCAGCCTCGCCGGCGTCACCCCGACGGCGATCGGTCCGCTGCTCACCGAGCTGACCCGGGCGAACCTCCTCACCGAGCACACCTACGGGCGGTACGCGTTCCACGACCTGCTGCGCGCGTACGCGGCAAGCCTCGCCGACGACGCGGAGTCACCGGCCGACCGACAGGACGCCGTGCACCGGTTGCTGGACCACTGCCTGCGCGCGGCACACGCCGCGGACCTCGCACTGCATCCGCACTTCAGCGAGATCAGTCTCCCGCCGCCCCGGCCCGACGTGACGCCGGAGAACCCCGGGAACAAGTCGGCAGCCACGGCGTGGTTCACCGCCGAGGTCCCCGTTCTGCTCGCCGCCGTACCGCTCGCGGCGCGGTCCGGGTTCGAGGGACACGCCTGGCGGCTCGCCTGGGCCATGGCTGGCTTCCTGCACCGGCAGGGGCACTGGCAGGACTGGCTCGGCACGCAGCGGATCGCTCTCGCCGCCGCGTCCCGCATCGGCGATCAGGCCGGGCAGGGCCACGCCCACCGCAGCCTCGGGCTCGCCTGCTCCCGGCTCCGGCGGTACGACGAGGCGGACGACCACCTGCGGCGCGCGCTCGACCTGTTCACCGATGTCGGTGACGACGCCGGGCGGGCACACACCTGCCTCAACCTCGGTCAGCTGGCCGAGCGGCAGGGGCGGCACCACCAGGCGCTCAGCCACTCCCAGCGGGCGCTGACGCTGTTCCGGCGGGCCGGGAACCGGGCCGGGCAGGGGTACACCCTCAACGCGGTCGGTTGGCAGGAAGGGCTGCTCGGCAACTACCACCGTGCCCTCACGTCGTGTGGCGAGGCGCTGCGGATGTTGCAGGAGGTGGACGACGTGCAGGGACAGGCCGACACGTGGGACAGCCTCGGCCACGCCCATCACCAGCTCGGAGACGACCGGCGGGCGGTCGCCTGCTACGAGCACGCCCTCGAACTCTTCGCGCAGGTCCACGACCGGTATGCGGTAGCGAGCACGTACGTCAATCTGGGCGGCAGCCACCGGGCGCTCGCCGACCTGGGCGCCGCCCGTGCCGCGTGGCGCCGCGCCCTGAGCATCCTCGACGACCTCGGCGACGCCGACGCCGACTCGCTGCGCGCCGACCTCGAACAGCTCGACGTCACCCGGCTGTCCTGACGCACCGCGCTTTCCGCGCGGTTTCCGGGCCGCTTCAGCCCGGCTCGGCACTCTTCGGGGATCAGTTTCCTTTCGCCAGGGATGGAGCGTTCGATGAGTCGCTTGGCACGCAACCTCGCGGTGGTGGGGGTGGTCGGCGCGATGGCGCTGGCCACGTCCTCCGCGGCCGTGGCCCAGACCGACAAGCCGCCGACCAAGGGCACCGACTGTCTGGTCCAGTACCTCGACGAGCGCGGCGGGATCATCCGCGCCGAGACCGAACCCGAGGGGCGCGAGCACGGTCAGTTCCGCTGCGTCGCCGGGCAGTGGACGTTCGCCTGGGACCCGTTCGGGGCGGACGACATGATCGTGGCCGACGCGATCTGGGTCGATCCGTCCGGCACTGTCTCGGTCCGGCGGTTCACCGGGCCCGCGCTCGGCAACGACCTCACACTGGGCGAGATCGCCGCCATCGCCCAGGCCGTCACCGGCAGCGGGAAGGTGCTGATCGACCGCGCGATCGTGGCGGTCGACGACGGCAAGGAGCGGACCCCGGAGCAGGTCGAGGCGCTGCTGGCCGGCAAGGACACCACCGGCGTACGCGTGCTGAAGACCATCGAGAAGCCGGACCGCGCCTCGTCGGCGAAGGACGTCATCGACGAGGCCGGCGGCACACCCGAGACCACAGTCGTCTACTTCAGCCTCTGGGGCGCGATCAAGTCGGCGCTCTCATGGGTCGCGGACACGATCGGCGAGATCGGTGAGTGGATCGACCGGCACTGCGGCTGGGGACCCTCTCCCAACGGCCTGGGCGTGGTGATCACATGTCGCTGGTAGCCCGTACGAACCCGACAGCTCTGCGGGACATCGCCAGGCGCGCCACCGTCGTCACCGCTACGCTCGTCGTCGGGCTGGTGGCCTCGTACGCGCCGTCGCAAGCCGCCGAGGACGCGGCCCGGACGACGGTCACCGACCAGCCCGGTGCTCCGGGGATGATGCTGCGCCAGTTCGAGGACCTGACCGGTCGGCCCGTCGGCGATCTGGACACGGTGCTGGCAGTCGACACCGGAGGCCGCGATCTCACCGCCGATCAGCTCGCGGCGCTCGTCGCCGGCGAGAAGGTCGACGGCGTCACGGTCGTGGGCGCGATGCCGGGCGGCCGGGAGATCCTCGGCACGACCATGGCCGACCTGGCCGACGGCGTGTACGACGGCAGAGGTGACAGCGGGACGGCGACCTCCCTGCTGTTCGCCTCGTCCGCGCCCGAGGGCCGGGAGTGGTGCCTGACCATGTGCATGGCCTCGGGCAAGTCCGTCTGGGAGTGCATCCTGTCGCGTCAGGGCGACCAGACTCTCACCCTCGATTTCGGCGGCGACATCACGGTGGGCGGGCTGAAGGCGGCGTTCGAGAAGGCCAACGGCGTCGCCGCCGAGGGGCCGTACACAGTCGACACGTTGACCGGCGACGGCGAGCCGTCGGCGGGGGAGATCGAGACGCTGCTCGACGGCAAGGACGTCGACTCGCTGCGCCGGGTGGCGAGCGTGCCGGGGCCGGACGCCGGGTGGGCGCTGGGCGACGTCGCCGAGAAGTCGGGCGTCCCCTATCTGAAGACGAGGATCCACATCTTCACCGTCGGGCTGCCCGTCCTCGGGAAGGTCATCGTGGTCTGCGTCTCGCACAACGACGGGAAGACCTGGAAGTGCTCGGCCCGCCCGTGGAGTGGGTTCTAGCGGTCGATGAATCCGCTCCGCGTCGACCGGGTCGGTCGACGCGGAGCGGGATCGGGTCAGCTACTGACCGCGTCAGCCGGGATGCGAGGCTGGAGGGCGTGCCGTCCTTACTCGCGCGTCGTGTGTACGAAGCCTGTCACCTGACCGGGTCGTTCCGACTGCGATCCGGTCAGGTGAGCCCCGAGTACTTCGACAAGTATCTGTTCGAGGGGCAGCCCGACCTGTTGCGCGACGTGGCCCAGGCGATGGTCGCGCTGCTGCCCGAGTGCGACGTGCTGGCCGGGATGGAGATGGGCGGCATACCGATCGCCACCGTCATGTCACAGCTGACCGGGCTGCCGACGGTCTTCGTTCGCAAACAGGCCAAGGAGTACGGCACCGGCAAGGCGGCGGAGGGCGGCCCGGTGGACGGCCGGCGCGTCGTGGTGATCGAGGACGTGGTCACGACCGGCGGGGCGCTGCTGGCGTCGTGCCGGCAACTGCGCGCCAGCGGCGCGCTGATCGAAACAGTGGTGTGCGCGATCGACCGTGAGCAGGGCGGGCGGGAGAACCTCGCCGCCGAGGGGCTGGTATTGCGCGCCGCCCTCAGCCGACGGGATCTGGAGCCTCCCGCGTCGACCTGACCGCTTTCCGCTCCGCAACGGGGTAGCGCAGGCTGTACCGCAGGAGGGCAGCAGGAGGGATCGTCCCGACGTCGGAATCCTTGAACCATTGATGGCGTCAAGGAAGTCCGATACCGAGGAGCCGTCATGCAGCTGCACGAGCGCACGTCCACCCGCCGCCGGACCCTGCGGGCGGCCGCCGGCACGCTGGCCGCCGTCGCCGTCCTGACCGGCCCTCCGGCGTTCGCCGCCGCCGAATCCGGTCGGCCCGCCGGCCCACGCGACGCCGTGCAGCGGCAACTGGACCGCCTGGTCAGCGAGGACGGCTTTCCCGGCGTGCTCGCCTCGGTGCGGGGGACCGGCGGACGCGTCCGCGACTACACCGCCGGCGTGAACGACCTCCGCTCGCACGGTCCGGCTCCCCGCGACGGCCGGGTCCGCATCGGCAGCAACACCAAGACCTTCACCGCCGTGGTCGTCCTGCAACTGGTGGGGGAGGGCCGCATCGACCTGGACGCCACGGTCGAGCACTACCTGCCCGGCGTCGTGCGGGGCAACGGCAACGACGGCGGCGCGATCACCGTACGCCAGCTGCTGCAGCAGACGAGCGGCCTGCCCGACTACGACGACGTGCTGTTCACCCAGCCGCAGGACCTGGTCGACAAGAGTCACTCGTACTACCAGCCGCGCCGGCTCGTGGACGCCGCGCTCACGAACGCCCCGCACTTCGCGCCCGGGGCGAAGTGGGAGTACAGCAACACCAACTACGTCCTCGCCGGGCTCATCGTCGAGCAGGTCACCGAACGCCCCATCGGTGAGGAGATCACCGACCGTGTCATCAGGCCGCTCGGTCTGCGCGACACGTACTGGCCGGGCGTCGGGGAGCAGCGCCTGCGGGGCACGCACCCACACGGCTACGTCGCGGTGGCCCCGGGCGCCCAGTGGGTGGACGTCACCGACATGGACCCGTCTCTGGGCTGGGCCGCCGGCCAACTGGTCTCGACCCCGGACGAGCTGCGGACCTTCTTCGAGGCCCTCGTCGGTGGCCGGCTGCTCAAACCCGCGCAGCAGGCGGCCATGATGACGACCGTGCCCGCGCCCGGCTTCGAGCCGACCGGCGAGTACGAGTACGGGCTGGGCATCGCCCGGCACGAGCTGCCCTGCGGCGGCGACGCCTGGGGTCACGGCGGCGACATCCAGGGCTTCGAGACCCGCAACCTCGTCACCGAGGACGGCCGCGGCGCCGTCGTCGCCGTGACCGGTCTGCCGACCGGTGAGAAGATGCTCGCCGACGTGAACGAGAGCGTCGACACGGCGCTGTGCGCCACGCCTTGAGCGCGGACCGCGTTGATCGGCTCATCCGCCGCCCCGGTGGACCGGTACACACCGATCCGCACGGGGCGGCATCGCGCCGTCGAGTGTCAACCCCTGCCGAGAACGTCAGCCCATGGCGGTGTGCTGCGGAGGGAGCCGGAGCTCGAACTCGATCGTTCGCACCTGTTGCTCCACGTTCACCGCTATCGGTTCTGGCCTTCCAGTCTGATATCCCTGAGCGAAGTCGACTCCGCAGCTCTTCAAGAGAGTCAGCGTCGACTCGTCTTGGACATATTCGGCGGCGACCCGGATGCCGAGCGTGTGACAGAGGTTTACCAGCGTCGACACGACGGCCTGGTCCGCCGGCGACCGGCAAAGATCGACGATGAACACACCATCGATCTTGACGAGGTCGACCGGCAGGAACTTCAGGTGGACGAGGGCACCGTATCCCGTACCGAAGTCGTCAAGTGCGAGTTGGCAGCCGATCTGCCTGATGCCGGTGGCGAAGGCCAGGGCACCGTTCCGGTTCTCGATGAGGGTGGTCTCGGTAATTTCGAAGGTCAGACACTCAGGGTTGACCTTGTGACGGCGGATCGCCTCGGTGACGTACGTGAGCAGTCCGGGGTCGGCGAGGGACTTGCCGGAGATGTTGACCTGATAGTGGGAGGTCTGCGCCCCCCGGCCGATCAGTTCGAGGGCGTGGTCGATGACCCACTTGTCCACGGTGAGGATCTCGCCGACGCGCTCGGCCATCTCGAGGAAGGCCCACGGCGCCATGGGCTCGCCGGCGTCGCTGCGAACTCGCAGCAGGATCTCGTGGCGAGTGACCTCGTTGAGGCCGAGGTCGACGATGGGCTGAGCGTAGAGGGCGAACCTGTTGGCCGACACGGCATGCCGTACCCGGGCTCGGCAGCGGTCCACGCGATCCGCGTCCGTGACAGGCCGGTCGAGAACCGAGACCGGCAGGCCGTTGCGTCGCGCGTCGCGGGCGGCGTGCTCGCCGTCGATGAGCAGGTCGAACCCGGTGGCCGTGGCGTCACTGCCGAAATGAACCAGTCCCGCCGACGTGCTCAGACGCACCGTCCGGTGCTGAACGCTGAACAAGTGCCGCCGGAAGGTGTCGACGATCCTGGCAGCCAGGTTTCCCGGATCAGAGGCGTGCTTCTCCTTCGCCGGTGCCACGAGCACGGCCCAGAGACCGGGGCCGACCAGCCCGCAGACCACCTCGTCGCCAACCATCGTGCGCAGGAGCCGTGCCACCTCTCCGGTCAGCTGGTCGTGATTCTCGTCGGTGATCGCATCGGGCAGTCGGGTGGTGGGCTCGGTCGCCACGACGACAAGGGCCCCGCCGGTGGTACGGCGGGCCTGGTCGATCTCGTCGATGAGGTAGCTGCGGGTCGGTAGGCCGGTCGCGGTGTCGAGCGCCGCCAGGTCGGCACAGAGCATCCGGCTCCGGGTGGACAGGCGACTGCGTTCCTGCCGGGCCAGCTCGAATGCCGTGGCGTCCTCTCCGGTGGCGATGATCCCCGTCGGTTTGCCTGCGGCGGTGAGGATTTCGATGTGGCAGTGCAGGTGACGGACACTGCCTCCGGGCTGTATCACTCGGAACGTGGCCTCTTCCGGGCTCCGCCGCTCCCACGCCCTCCGAACGACGTCGCGGACGAAGTCCACGTCCGCAGGGTGCACGAGGTCGGCGAGTACCCGTGGAGTGAGACGCAGCGTTCCCGGCGGATGTCCCCAGATCATCGCCATCTCGTCGGACCAGACGAGCCGCGCGAACGCCTCGCTCTTACCGATGCCACACGACCAGGTGATCGTTCCGAGCTTGGCCAACTGCGCGGAGCGCGCGATCCTGGTCGCCTCGTCGACCTCTGTGGTCAGCGGGTCGACGACGTCGGTGTCGGAGATGATCTCGTAACCCTCGGCGATGGAGAGGTCGTACTGGCTCTGGACCGCCCGTGCGACGCGACGCGCGCGGGCGAGCTCCAGCGGGCTGGGCGGCCTCGTCTCGGCGAGCTTCAGAATGTCATCGAGATCCACGACTGCCTCCCGGGCGCCTGCGGCTGTCGTAACCAGCTTCCTGGGCCAGTTCACGGAGCCGCCGTTTCGCGGCGAGCTTGTACGAGCGGATGCTGCTCTCGGCCAACCCCATGAGGCGGGCGATCTCGTGATTGGTGAAGCCTGCGCGCTCCAGCTCGAACACCTCGGCGTGTCGCGACGGTAGCTGGTGCAGCCAGCTCCGCAGCAACTCCTCTGCTTCCCAGGAGTCGGCGGCGCCTCCGTGCAGCACCGGAGGGAGGTCCTCCGGCGCTACCGCCGCTTCGCGCTGACGCCGCTGCTGCTCCTTGCGGATCTTGTTCCGGGCCGTGACGATCAGCCAGCCGATCGGCTTGGCGTGGGTTCGGATCTTCGGCCACTGGACGCGTCCGTGCAGGTACGCGTCGTTGAGGGCGTCCTGAACCAGCTCGCGGTCCCGACATCCCGCCAGGAGAATTCGTTCGACTATGTGATACCCCGTTTCCGCGAAGGTGGCAAACTCCCGGTCATGCTCGGCCTTGCAGCGCGCAGCCTCCGCTTCGCGCGCCGCCGCACTGTCGGCTGGCTCCGGCATCCGGGCTGCGGTGCCCTCCATCCCGATCACGCGACTTCCCGGTGGCTCGCGCACCGCACCCCGCCGCAGCCGTCCAGGTCCACCTCGCGCTGCCCGTCACGATCACGTTCCACGATTCGCACGACGTGTCGGCCGGCCTCGGCCAGGTCGGTCAGGCCAGCCATCCGGGTGGCGGCACGTCTCGACGCCTCGCGTTCCTCGTGCAGGCGTGTTCGGTACGCGAGGTAGGCCCGTACCAGCCCTGCCACCGGGCCGGCGACGGCCAGCGCCAGAGCCAACACTCCGTAACCGGAGAGCGGTGCCGCCAACGTCTCGTTCATCGTTCTCCCTTGTCGCCTCGGTCCGCCAATTACTATCCGTGGCGACAAGCGAATGTAGATGCCTCACTGCGCGTAATCTTGGCAGAGATCACTGATCAAGGGATTGCACTGGGAACACGTCGCAAAGTTACCGATAGACCACTGTGCGCACGAGGAGTCAACTGTGGAGGGGTGACCATGGCGCACGCCTCTTCCGCTAACTCTTGGTAGCTGAATGGCCACCTTTCCTGTTGCAGGTCGCGTCACGCTCAGTTGGCGAGACGGAGCCGGGCGGGAGGTCGTCGGCCAACTCTGCGGGACGCTCACCAACGAGCGCCTGACCCGGGGTAGGGCAGTACCCGGCCGGTCTCCATCGCCGCCTCCCTGCGGATCGCGGACCTGCGCGCCACCCGGTCACGACACCGTCGCGGCGGTCTCCGTCCGGGTGGCGGTGACGCGGCGGCGGCGCACCGGGTAGGGGATCGGGTGGGAGATGCTCCAGGCGGCGCCCCTGCACACGACCTCCTTGTAGCGGGCCGCCAGCCTCCCGGTGAGCTGGGACGGCCTGGCCCGGTCGTCGGCGGTCACGTACTGGATGATGCCGTCGCGGCGGCCGAGGCTGATGCACTGGTTGAAGTAGCGCAGCGGGGCCTTCGGGATCTTCACCTGACCGGTCAGGCGCGCGGCGATGGCGTCGGCGGCCTGCCAGGCCATCGGGACTCCCGAGGCGCACGACATCCGCAGGGGCTTGCCGCCCGGCCCGTCGGCGAGTCCGGCGTCGCCGACGGCGTACACCTCGGGGTGCGAGACGGAGCGCATGGTGTCGTCGACGACGATCTGCCCGGTGGCCGCGACCGTCAGGGTCGTGGCGGCGGCGATGGGGTGGACGGCGAAGCCGGCCGTCCACACGGTCACCTGCGCCGGGATCGTCCGACCGTCGCCGGTGACGACGCCGGTCGCCTCCACCCGGGCGATGTCGGTGTGCTCGTGGACGGTGATGCCGAGCCGGGCCGTGACGCCCCGCAGGTGCTGTCGCGCCTTCCCGCTGAGCCAGTCACCGAGGCCGCCGCGGGTGGCGAGCGCGACGTCGAGGTCGGGCCGGGCCTCGGCGATCTCGGTGGCCGCTTCGAGGCCGGTGAGGCCCCCGCCGACGACGAGCACGGTCGCGCCGGCCGCGAGCCGGGCGAGACGGTCACGCAACCGCAGCGCCGACGGCCGGCCGGCGACGTCGTACGCGTGCTCGGCGACACCGGGCACGCCGTGGTCGGCGGCGGCGCTGCCGAGGGCGTAGACGAGGGTGTCGTACGCGATCTCGTCGGCGCCGCGCTCGTCGGTCAGCGCGACGGTCCTGCGGTCGACGTCGACGGCGGTCACCCGGGCCCGTCGCAGCCGCACGCCGGTGCCCGCGTACACCTGGCTCAGCTCGTGGCGCTTGAGGTCCTGGCCGGTGGCGAGCTGGTGCATGCGGACCCGCTCGACGAAGTCGGCGTCGGCGTTGACGACGGTGATCTCGATGTCGTCGGGGTGCAGTCGCCGGGCGAGGCGGCCGGCGGCGATCGCTCCGGCGTAGCCGGCTCCGAGGACGACGATGCGGTGCTTCATGGCGGCACTCCTGTCTCGGTGGATGGTCGCTTCCTGAACCGGACGGCGACGCGATTACTGACAGGAGGCGGCTATGACCTGGGTCACCAGACGTGCAGGAGCGGTTCGGGGTGCTCGGCGGTGGACCACTGGCGGGTGACGCGTTCGAGCTTGTCGGGGTTGACCTGGACGCGGATGGCCGCGACACCGTCGGGTGTCACCTCCAGGGACATGACGCCGACGACCTGCTGGCCGGTCACGACCACCACCGCGGGGCCGCCGTTGACGACCTCGGCGTAGAGGGCGGGCCTGCCGCTGACCAGGTTCCGCTTGACGTCGCTGGGCCGGAACAGACCCCGCAGGAACTTCGCCACCGCCAGCGCGCCGGTGATCGGGGTGGTGCGGGCCGGGATCTTGCCGCCGCCGTCGCCGACGCTTGTCGCGTCGTCGGTGAGCAACTCCACCAACCGCTGAATCTCGCCGTTGTTGGCGGCCGTCAGGAACTCGGTGACGATCTTGCGCGCGGCGGCGTCGTCGACCTCCGCGCGGGCCCGGCCGGCGGTGACGTGCTGCCTGGCACGCCGGTAGATCTGCTGGCAGTTCGCCTCGCTGACGCCGAGGATCTCGGCGATCTCACCGTGCGGGTAGCCGAACGCCTCGCGCAGCACGTACACCGCGCGCTCGTTGGGTGACAGCCGCTCCATGAGGGTGAGCACCGCCATGGAGACCGATTCGCGCTGCTCGACGGTGTCGACCGGGCCGAGCATCCGGTCCCCGGCGAGGACCGGCTCGGGAAGCCACGTGCCCACGTACGTCTCCCGCCGGGCGCGCGCCGAGGTGAGCTGGTTGAGGCACAGGTTGGTGAGCACCCTCGTCAGCCACGCCTCGGGCGTCTCGACGTGCTCCCGGTCGGCGGCCTGCCAGCGCAGGAACGTGTCCTGGACGGCGTCCTCGGCGTCGCTCGCCGAGCCCAGCAGTCGATAGGCGATCGCCTCCAGGCGGGCCCGGGCGCGCTCGAACACCTCGACCTCGTCCGGACGCAGCGGCATGGGTCGACAGTAGCCGCGTCCGGGCCCGGCTCACGGGCCGGGCCGGGATCGATCCCGGGACCGCTCGCCCCGACCTCAGCAGGCGGAACGGACGTGGCTGTCCCGGTACCAGGAGCAGACTTTGGACACCCCGCGCGCCTCCGCCAAGGTGCGGCGCAGCCCTTCCTGCGCGGTCCTCGAAAGGCCGGGTGTGAACTCGACGGTGACGGTCGGCCCTTCGCCGTCGACCGGGTATGTGATGTGGAAGCCGTTGATGCGGGAGTCCACCGTGCCGTCCGCGCCCCGGACGATGTGCTCCGCCTCCGTCGGGGTCGCCCCGGATGCGGCATCGGTGTGGACGACGAATCCGGCCGGTGGGGACGTCAGCGTGCGGTGCACCGCGCCGGCCGACCCCACGATCGCGACGACGGCCAGCGCCGTGCCGACGAGCACCGACAGCCGAGCCCGCCACGGCGACCGACGCGGATCCGCCGTCGTGGCCAGGAGGATCAGCACGGCCGGCAGGAGCCAGGTGAACACACCCTGGAGAGCCAGGGCGAACTCCACGACGCCAACGACGAGACAGGCGCGGGCGAACAGTCCACGCCGGAGGAAGAGCAGGGGTACGGCGGTGATGGCAACCGGGATCCACGAGACCCGGAAGGCCACGGTGTCGCCCTCCGTCTGATACTGCCAACCGGCGAGGAGCGTGGCGGCCACGAGCGCCGCCAGCACGAGGGCGCGCGGCCACGCGTGGACCTTCTCCGCCGCCAGGGTCGGTGTCGTCACGAGAGGCAGTGTGCCGACCCACGGCAACCCTGCCAAGGGCACCGGCGGACGTGCCCGGAGACGTCGTCCTGCCCGAGCTGACAGCACTGGTCGCCTAGGAATTAGGCCCATGAGCGCCGGGGGCGGTCACTGGTCGACGACCGCTGCCACGGCTGAACGCTGCGGCCACGTCTCGTCGGTCATGCAGTCGGTGAGGCAGGAGAGGCTGAACGCCAGCGGCCATGAGGCGCTGTGGCGGTTCTCGGCGGGCAACAGGGCCAGCGGGGCGTCGGGATCCCACTCGGAGGTGGGCGGGACGTGCACGGCCAGCACCTCACCGACGTACGGCCGCTCGGTCCAGCGGACGGCCCGGCGCAGCACCTGCTCGGCCGTGACCTTGAGTAGGGTGACCGTGCAGAACTCGGGCATGCCACCGCGGCTCATCCACCGGCCGAAGCCGAGGACCGCGCTCTCGGCGATCTCGTGTGGTTCGAGGTGGCACTCCTCGCGCAGCTCCCGGAGCGCGCCAGCGACGATGACCTCCTGGAGGCTGGGCGCGGCGCCCCCCCCGCCGACGCGTCCTGCGGCTCCAGCGAGCCGGACCCGTGGGGGCGATCAGCCCGGGGCTGCCCACGTTGTCCCGGGTCTGCGCGACGAGCAGGAGCTGCCCGTCGATGGTGAACGCCAGGGTGGAGATTCCCACGACGTTCGCCAGCCGGCTGTCGGCGAACCCGCCCAGCCGGCTGCGATGGTCGAGGAGCAGGTCCCGTCCGCGCATCGCGAGGGTGTTCCGGCCCGCCTCGTAGACGTCGTAGGGGGCGAGGAGGTTGCTGCAGAAGAAGTCGAAGTACTGCGCCGGCCGCAGCGTGACCACCGCATCGTCGGCGCCGGTCGGCAGGTCGTCGGCGAGGCCCAGCGACGCACCGTTGTACATGGCCGCCGTCCGGGCGTGCCGGGCCAGGAAGTCGAACGACCAGCGGCGCAGGTCCCGACCGAGGACGTAGCTTGTCGGCGACACGACGCAGCGGACGCGCTGGCCACGCAGCTGGCTGCTCTCGGCGGTGGGGACGACGCCCGTGCTGTGGGCGCTTGTCAGGACCCGCTTCGGGCCGGGCACCTGCTCGGCGATGTCCCGGTAGTCGTCGCCGTCGCGGGGTGGAAGCGGAACTGCCGGGTGCGTCGACGGTTGGCGACGATCTCCAGGGCCGACACCAGGACGTTTTCGGTCGCGCCTGACGGAGACGACCGCATGGTACCCGCAGAGCAAACCGTCACATTCCCGCCGAGTTGCCGTGCAAGTTTACGAATGTGTCCGCGGCTTCGCCGTACGCCGCGCCGTGGTGTCGGGCGGTCGCGCAGGTCACGCGCCCGCCGGGCCCTGCACGGTTGTCGCCAACCGGACAGGACGGTGAAGCCCCTGGTGGAGCACGCTAGGGGCAGGCGGAGAGGCGGACGGATGTCGGGCCACACCCCAGTCCTTTGGCCCGGTACGGACAGCATCGTCCGTGCCGGTGCCGCCCACACCCAGCCCGGCCGCGTCGGCGCGGACACGGCGGTCAGGCGACGCCGTCCACCGGCCGCGCCGCTCACGTGCCCCGCCGGCCCTCACACACCGGGGATCCCGCCCGGTCCGGTGTCGCTCACCCGCGCGTCCGGCCCCGGCAACCTCATCAGAAAGGCTGGCCTGTCATGGCAACTCCTACCGCGACCGCCACCGTGGTCATCGACCCGCTCGCCGTGTACCCGGCGGTGGCGTGATGCCCCGGGTCACCGACACCGTGAGCCAACCGGTCCTCGGGGGCTACTACCTGTCCGGCGGCGCCGACCCGACGGCCGACATGGCCGGCGGCAACTTCCGCTCGCTGACCCAGTACCGCAGCTTCGCCGACGGGTACATCTTTCCCGGCTACAACCGGCCGTGGCTCATCAAACTGGGCAAGGCCGGGGTGCAGATCAACATGGTCCTGGAGCTGAAGCACTACGGTGCTCCGAACGCCGGGCCGCAGACCTTCACCGTGGACGGCGTCT
The DNA here is from genome assembly GCF_045161355.1 of Micromonospora sp. NBC_00617. Taxonomy (NCBI): domain Bacteria; kingdom Bacillati; phylum Actinomycetota; class Actinomycetes; order Micromonosporales; family Micromonosporaceae; genus Micromonospora; species Micromonospora sp. NBC_00617. Next base: position 179,686 of record NZ_CP107751.1, read on the forward strand.
CCTACACCGTGCCGGCGCCGGCGATGACCATCCAGCAGCGCCCCGGCACCACCTGGCCGAAGGCGTACGGGTACAACCAGGTGGTCGGCGGCGAGTGCGACGGGTTGTTCGCGCGGGCCCTGTCCCAGTACCGGACGCTCGGGTTCGGGGTGAACATCCAGATCGCGTCCGAGTTGGACACCGACCACGAGTTCGGTACCACCGAGAGCGGCAAGGCGTACACCTGGGCCGGGTCCGACTGGCGGGCAGTGCAGGCGGTGAACTACATCCTCACCTGGTTCAAGGCCCGCACCCCGCCCCCCGGGACCACCTTCTCGGTCGGGGTGGGCGGCTTCGACCGGGCCTGCTATCAGCGCACCCACCCGGAGTCGCTGATGTCGCGGCTGGACTTCCTGCACTGGAACGCCTACGCCACCGCCGCAGGCCAGACCGCGCTGGCCCGCTTCCGCCGGACGAAGGACTGGGCGGTGGCCGATCTCGGCCCGGTAGCGCTGTCCCGACCCGTGATCATCGCGGAGTACGGGGTGCGGGTGGCCGAGATCCCGAACCAGGCCGCCTGGATCGCCACCGTTCCCGCCGCGATCGGGCAGCTCAACGCCGAGCGGGGGCCGTGGATCGCGCGGACCAACTACTTCAACTCCGGGTGGGGCACCCTGGTTCCCAAGGCGGCCGGGCTGGCGGCGCTGCGGGCCGCGTACGCCACCCGGCCGTACGTCTGAGGGTCCCGGCGTCGTCGGTCAGTCCGCCGCGCCAAACCGCTCGGCGTACGTGTCGCGCAGCTCGGCCCAGCCGAAGTCCTTGGCCTCGGCGCCCCGGATCGGGCCGACCGGGTCGCCGTCGAGCAGCCGGTCGGCCACGTCGAGGCAGAGGTGCCAGCCGGCCGCGACCATCGGCAGCATGCCCCGCTCGGCGACGCTGTGCCGCAGGGTGAGCCGGGTTCCGGCGCCCAGCGGGCTCAGCTCCCAGCGCAGCAGGTCGTCCCCCCAGGTGTACTCCAGCAGGTGTGGCGGCTCGGCCCGGCGTACCGTCGCCGGTTGCTCCGCGGTGGTCTCGCCGTCGACCAGGGTGAGCACGGCGGCGCCGGGGTCACCGAGGTTCCGGTCGGCGAGGAACGGGGCCCACTGGGCGAGCTGTGCGGGGTCGGTCAGCGCCGCCCACACGGTGGCCGGCGGGTGCCGCAGGTCACGGACGAAGACCAGAACGGCGCCGCCGTCGGTGGACTCGGCGCGCACCTCGGCGGGTGGGCTCGGGCGGAATGCGTCGCGGTTCATTCACTGCTCCTGACTGTCGAGGTGCCGTTCGAGGGCGTCCAGGTGCCGCGTCCAGAGCCGGCGGTACGGGTCGAGCCAGCCGTCCACCGCTCGCAGTGGGCCCGGCTCGAGGCGGTAGATCCGCTGCCGGGCCGCGGTCCGGCAGGAGACGAAGCCGGCCTCGCGGAGCACCCGCAGGTGCTTGGAGACGGCCGGCTGGCTGACCCCGAGCCCGTCGACCAGCTCGCCCACACTGCGGTCGGCGTCGCGGAGCGCGTCGAGGATCCGGCGTCGGGTGGGCTCGGCGAGGACGGTGAAGGCGTCGGTGGACACCTACCCAATATGTCTTCTCCGTCATATGTCTGTCAAGTTATATGAGGAGGCCGGGCGGTCCCGGAGCGGCACCGGGAATGGCTACCTATGCTCGGACCATGGAACTGCGGATCTTCACCGAGCCCCAGCAGGGCGCCACCTACGACCAGTTGCTCGCGGTGGCCCGCCGCGCCGAGGACGCCGGTTTCGGCGCGTTCTTCCGGTCCGACCACTACCTCAAGATGGGCGGGGTGAGCGGCGATCCCGGCCCCACCGACGCGTGGACCACCCTCGCCGGCCTGTCCCGGGACACCAGCCGCATCCGGCTCGGCACGCTGATGACCGCCGCGACCTTCCGGCTCCCCGGCCCGCTGGCGATCACCGTGGCGCAGGTCGACCAGATGAGCGGCGGCCGGGTGGAGCTGGGCATCGGCACCGGCTGGTACGCCGACGAACACACCGCGTACGGCATTCCGTTCCCGGCCCTCGGCGAGCGGTTCGACCGGCTCCAGGAGCAGCTCGCGGTCATCACCGGGTTGTGGTCCACCCCGGCCGGGCAGCAATTCAGCCACGCTGGCCGGTACTACCCGGTCAGCGACTCCCCGGCCCTGCCCAAGCCGGTGCAGCAGCCCCGCCCGCCGATCCTGCTCGGCGGGATGGGCCCGAAGCGCACGCCCCGGCTGGCCGCCCGCTACGCCGACGAGTTCAACCTGCCGTTCGCCTCGACGGCCGACTCCGCGGCGCAGTTCGAGCGGGTGCGCGCGGCGTGCGTCGAGATCGGTCGGGACCCGGGCGACCTGGTCTGGTCCAACGCCCTGGTGCTGTGCTGCGGGCGCAACGACGCCGAGGTGACCCGCCGGGCCGCCGCCATCGGCCGCGAGCCGGACGAGCTGCGGGCCAACGGTCTCGCCGGCACGCCCGACGAGATCCTGGACACCATCGGCCGGTACGCGAAGATCGGCAGCCAGCGGCTCTATCTCCAGGTGCTGGACCTGACCGACCTGGACCATCTCGACCTCGTCGCCAGCGAGGTGATGGCGAACCTCTGAGCCCCGGTTGCCGGCCGTCGCGTCAGGCGCGGTGGTGGGCGTGGCGGCCCGGATCGCGCAGCACGGTGTCCAGCCGGCCGTCGCGGTCGCTGTCCACATAGGTGATGTCCGGTACGCCGTCACCGTCCACGTCGATCTGGACGATGTCGGCGAGGCCGTCGCCGTCGAGGTCGGTGACCACCTCGACCGACCCGTCCAGGTGGCGCGTCACGATCGACCGTGAGCCGCCGCCGGGCTCGCGCGGCGGCGGACCGGGCGACGGTACGGGCGTCGGCGCGGGCGCGGGGGCGGGTGTCGGACGAGGGCCGGGCGTGGGCGACGGGTGGCTCGACAACCGGGCGCCCGGCGGAACGCTGGCCGGTTCGACCGCGCTGCCGGTCGGGTCCAGCTCCTCCTCCGACGGGAAGACGTCGCCCCGCGGGGCCGGATCACGGTAGCTGCTCATGGGCGTAGGGTTCCCCGACGATGGCGAGAACAACCGTGCCCGATCGTCCGGTGTCCGTGGCGGCCGGTCTGTCGGAGGATGCTGGGACCGACGCCACGGTCATGAACGGGGGTCCGAGCGTGGAGCTGCGCCGGAGCCGGGGGGCCCGGATGCTCGCCCTGGCGTGCGTACTCGGTGGGGTGCTCTTGTTGGTCTACCCCAGCGACGGCGCCCTGCTACGGATGATCGTGGCCGTGGGCGCGATCGCGCTCGGCGCGGTGGCGCTGGTCAGCGCGCTGCGGCCGTTCCGCTTCGGGATCACCCCGCAAGGGCTCAGCATCCGGCGGCCCGGCCTGCGCCGGGAGATCCGGTGGGCCGAGGTCGACGCGCTGGTCCTCGACGAGCCGCCCCGCCGCGACGGCTACTCGACGCCGCCGCGCCTGCTGCTGGTGCCCGCCCCGGGTGTGGCGTTCGAGCCGGTCACCGCCCGTCACCCGATCGACGGTCGGCCGGCCGTCGAGCTGCTCGTCTTCGACCAGGTCCGGGAGCAACCCGAGCAGGTGGCCGAGGCGCTCGCGCGCTGCGCCGGGGACCGGTTCGTCGACCTGCTCGCCCTGCGCCGCGCCGCCTTCGCGGCCCCGGACCTCCCGGTCGGCCTGCGTGGCTACCAGATGGATCGGGTCGACCGGTTGATCCGGCGTGGCCAGGACGCCCTGATGTCCGGGGACGCGGCGACCCGGCAGGCGGCCCGGGGCGAGATCGAGCGCGCCAGGGCCGCCGGTCTGCCGATCGCCCAACGCGGCTACCACACGTACCAGGCGGATGCGGTTCTGGACGCCCTCGTCGCCGCGTTGGCCGACCACCAGTCCACCGATCGGGAGACCGCCCCATGACCGCGCAGGGACAGCATCTGACGTCGAGCACCGACGTGCCACGCCGCAACTGGGCCGGCAACGTGCGCTACGCCGCGCGGGAGTTCCACCGCCCCACCACCGTCGACGAGGTGCGCCGGCTGGTCGCCGGCAGCTCCCGGATCCGCGCGGTGGGCAGCGGACACTCCTTCAACCGCTTCGGCGACACCACGGGGGATCTGGTCTCGCTCGCCGGCCTGCCCCCGACGATCGAGATCGACCGCGAGCGCGGGCGGGTCACCGTCGCCGGCGCGCTGCGCTACGGCGACGTCGCCCGGCACCTGCACAGCCAGGGGTACGCGTTGGCCAACCTCGCCTCGCTGCCGCACATCTCGGTCGCCGGCGCGGTGGCCACCGCCACCCACGGCTCCGGCCCCACCCACGGCAACCTGGCCACCTCGGTAGCCGCCCTGGAGCTGGTCACCGCCGACGGGGACCTGACGTCCGTGGACCGCGACACCGACGGCGACACGTTCGCCGGCATGGTGGTCGGGCTCGGCGCGTTCGGCCTGGTCACCCGGGTCACCCTGGATCTGGTGCCGGCGTTCGAGCTGCGCCAGTACGTGCGCCTCGACCTGAGCGTCGAGGCGCTGGACGAGGCGTTCGACTCGGCGTACAGCGTGAGCGTGTTCACCGACTGGCGTACCCCGCGCCTGCGGGAGGTGTGGCGCAAGCAGCTCGCGGACCAGCCGCCGCCGGAGGCGGACTGGCTCGGCACCACGGCCGCCGACCAGCCGCGACACCCGGTGCTCGGCATGCCGGCGGAGAACTGCACCCCGCAGCTCGGCGTGCCGGGCCCGTGGCACGAGCGGTTGCCGCACTTCAAGCTCGGCTTCACCCCGAGCAGCGGCGACGAACTCCAGTCCGAGTACCACCTGCCGCGTACGGCGGCGGCCGGGGCGCTCGCCGCGCTGGCCGAGGTGGCGCACCTGATCGCCCCGGTCCTGCACGTGTGCGAGCTGCGGACGGTGGCGGCCGACGAGCTGTGGCTCAGCCCGAACCACCAGCGGGACAGCTTCGTCGTCCACTTCACCTGGGTCGACGACGCCGACGCGGTGCTGCCGGTGCTGGCCGAGGTGGAGGACCGCCTGGCGCCGTTCGCGCCCCGCCCGCACTGGGGCAAGGTCTTCGTCACCGCCCCGACCGAGCTGGCCGCCCGCTACCCCCGCCACGCCGACTTCGCCGCCCTGCTGACCCGCCTGGACCCGACCGGCACGTTCCGCACCGACCTGCTGGACCGCTACTTTCCCCGCTGACCGGCCGGGATGCGCAGGCTGCCGCGCTGGACGGCACGGCTGATGTCGCTGGGGGAGACGATGCCGGTGAGCAGACCGTCGTCGCTCACCACCAGAGCGCGGCCGTCGGCGCACTCGCTGAGCCGGGGGAGCAGGTCGTTGAGCTGTTCTCCCGGCCGCGCGAGGACCAGCTGGTCGGCCCGGCAGGCCACCTCGGCCAGCGTGGTCGACGCCCGCCGGTCGGCCGGTACGCCCCGCACCCGGTCCAGGGTGACGAGGCCGGTCGGTCTGCCCTTTTCGATCAGCGGCAGCGCCGAGTGCCGGTACGCGAAGAGGTAGTGGTCCACGAAGTCGGCGACCGTCATGTCCGCCGAGGCGGTCTGCGGCTGCGGCGTCATCACGTCGGCGACCCGGATTCCGCGCAGCGCGTTTCCGGCGCGGGCCTGCCGCTCCTCCACCCCGGCGGCGCCGATCAGGAACCAGCCGATCAGCGCCAGCCAGAGCCCGCCGAAGCCGGCACCGGACAGGAACCGCCACAGCCCGAGGCCGATGAGCAGCGCGCCGAGCACCCAGCCGGCCCGAGCGGCCACCACCGAGGCTCGACTCCGGTCGCCGGTGGCCTTCCACACTGCGGCGCGCAGCAGCCGGCCACCGTCCAGCGGTGCGGCCGGCAGCACGTTGAAGACCGCCAGGAGCAGGTTGATGCCGGCCAGCCACGCGATCGCGCCGAAGAGCAGCCCACGCTGCCCGGCCAGCGCGAACAGCAACGCGATGACACCGAAGAACGCCCCGACCAGCAGGCTGACCAGCGGGCCGACCCCCGCGATCCGCAGCTCCGCGCCGGGGTCACGCGGCTCGCCCTTCAGCTCGGCCACCCCGCCGAACAGCCAGAGCGTGATGCTGTCGACGGTCAGCCCGTTGCGCTTGGCGACCACGGCGTGCGACACCTCGTGGGCGAGCAGGCCGACGAAGAAGACCACCGCCGCGGCCAGACCGGCGAGGGTGTACGCCACCGGCGAGCGGCCCGGGTACGAGCGGGGGAACTGGTTCGCGGCCAGCCCCCACGCGATCAGCGCGAAGATGACCAGAACGCTCCAGTTGACGCCGACCGGCACCCCCGCGATCCGGCCAAGCCGGAAACTTGCCCTCATCCCGGGCTCATACCCGCAGGTGGCGTCCTCATGCGGCCAGTTGGACGACGCAAGCGGCGGTTGACGCTGATCAGGCACCCGACCGGTGCCGCTGATCCGCAAGGCGGCGGAGCGGGAGTTTGCGGGACCTCCTCGACATCGTCAACTACCTTGACGGGCAGGGTGTCTGGCACCGGGACCTGAAGCCCGCGAACCTGGCAGCCCGGCCCCGCCCAAGGACAAGCAGCCGCACCTCTGCGTCTTCGACTTTTCGCTGTCGTCGATCCCGGCCGACCAGATCGGCGCGGGAACCGTGTCACCACCCACGCGCCGTTGCTCGGGTTGACCGGCGCGGATGAGGTGGGCGAGAAGCTCACCGCTGCCATCGACGGGCGAGCCTTCCTGGCGCTGTTGGCACCACTGCGCCGGCTGGGTCCGGCCCGACGGGCGCTGTTGGCACGGCTCCCGCTGATCGAGGTGGACGTCACCGCGATCATGCTGGGCCGGTTGCGCGCCTTGGGAATCCCGTGGGAGGCGATCGTGGCGGCCGACCTCGGCTCAGCTCTGGACGCCGACTTCCGCAGTCTGGTGGACCTGGTCCGGCACCAGGTGGTGCCAGCCGTCACCGACGCGATCGCTGTCGTCGACGGACCGGCGTTGATTACCGAGGCGGCGCCGTTGGCCCGCTACGGGCAGCTCGGCTTGCTCCAGGAGCTGGCCGATCCGACCAGACCTCGACCGGCGGCCCGGCTGCTGCTCGTGCCGGCGCGTCGACCTGATCCGGCGGTGCTGGACGGGGTGCAGTTGCCGCTGACCTCACCGGCCAGTCAGTCGCTGTGGCTCGCCGAGGACTGGCTAGAGTCGTCGGGTCGGGCGCCGTCGGCTATGGGTTGAGCGGCTCTCCGGTGCGGTGATGCTCGCCCTGTCGGCCGGCTGCGGGCGCTGGCAGGCCGACGGGAGCGATAATCCAGCGAAAGGTCGAGTCGTGGCGAAGCTCGCGTTGACGGTGTTCGAGGCCGCACTCTACGGGCTTGTCGGACCTCGGGTGTTCCTGCGCGCGCGCCAAGTGCTCGAGGACGGAGAGTTGCTGGACGTGCGGTGGGATCCGGCGGCCGGCCAGGGGCACGGGCGGCTCGGCAGCGGTGCCGGGCTGGTGGCGGCGACGGTACGGCTAGCGGCCGACGGCACGGTCGAGGCGTTTGACGGCACCTGTACTTGCGGGCAGGACGGCTGCGTCCACCCCGCCGCGCTGGTGCTGTCGGCGCTCGCCACGGCCACGCCCCGGAAACCCCGTCCGGCGCGGTCCACGCCGAGCTGGGAGCGGGCGGTCACCGCGTTGGTCCGGGACGTCGCACTGCCGCCGGCCGCAGTGGAATCCGAGCCGCCGGGTCTGGGTCTGCAGTTCGACGTCGTCTCTGTCGGGTCGGGCGACGCGGCGGACTTCCAGGTCGATCTGCGGCCGGTGCTGCCGGGCCGCACCGGCTGGGTGCGGTCCGGGATCAGCTGGTCGACGCTGGGCTACGCCTACTTCGGCCGGTCCGGGCAGACCGAGCGGCACCGGCGGCTGCTCGTCGAGATCGCCCGGCTGGCCAGCACGGACCCCTACCACTACTACGACGGCCAGCGACGGGCGCTCGCGCTGCACGAGTTCCCCAGCCGGAGGATCTGGGACCTGCTGGCAGAGGCGGACGAGACGGGTTTGCCACTGGTCCAGGCCGGCAAGCGTGCCGGGCCGGTCGTGCTGGGCCGTCCGGCCCGGCTCTCGGTGCAGGTCGGTCGGGTCGATGGAGAGCTGGTGCTGGCCCCGACGCTGTCGGCCGGCGGAGCGCCGATCCCCGTTTCGCGGGTACTCCTCGTCGGTGAGCCGGCGCACGGCGTAGCCGGAGTGGGGGAGTTGGGCGGCGGGCCGGATGCGCGCTCCGGCGGACCGGCGCTCTGGTTGGCGCCGCTGGCGGGGGCGTTGCAGCCGGGGATGGTAAGGGCGCTCGCTGGGCCGGCGATCCGGATTCCCGCTGCTGAGGAGGCGCAGTTCTTCGACCGTTTCTACCCCGAGCTCCTTCGCCAGGTGGAGGTGTTCGCCGCTGACCCGGCCGTTCAGCTTCCGACGGTGGGGCCGGCCAGCCTGACCGCAACGGTGAGCCCCGAGTCCGAGCACCGTCTGCGGGTGAGCTGGGAGTGGCACCGGGTCGTTGGTGGCCGGCGCCATTCCGAGCCGCTGCGGGACGGGTTGACCGCTGTCGCGGACGAGCGCCGTGCGGAGGCGCTGCGGCAGGTCGTCGACCTGGTTGCCAAGCCGGTACCCGAGCTGCTGGAGCCGTCCTCGACGGGCCCCCGGCTGGCGGCGTCGGTGAGTCTCACCGGCGACGCACTGATTCGCTTCGTCAATGACGTCGTGCCGCGACTGCCCGAGCTCGACGACGTGGAGCTGGTCACGTCGTCGGAGGGGGCGCTCACCGACTATCGGGAGACGCACACCGCGCCCACCATCACCTTCGCCGACGGCGGTGAGCCCGGCGAGCATGATTGGTTCGACCTGTCGGTACGGGTCACCGTCGGTGGGGAGCAGGTCGACTTCGCCGAGCTCTTCGCCGCGTTGGCGCAGGAGCAGCAGTACCTCATTCTGCCCAGCGGCACCTACTTCACGCTCGAACGACCGGAGTTCCAGCAGCTGCGGGACCTGATCGCCGAGTCCCGGGCACTCGTGGACGCCCCGCCCGGGGTGCTGCGGGTCGGCCGGTTCCAGGCCGGGCTCTGGGACGAGCTGGCCGAGCTGGGTGAGGTCATCGGCCAGGCCGGGGCCTGGCAACGGTCGGTACGCGCGCTCAGCGAGGCGGCGCCCACCGCCGAGCACCAGATCCCAGCAGGGGTACGAGCGCAGCTTCGCCCGTACCAGCGGGACGGGTTCCGTTGGCTCGCCACGCTGCACGATCACGGCCTGGGCGGTGTCCTCGCCGACGACATGGGGCTCGGCAAGACTCTGCAGACGCTGGCGCTGATCTGCCACGCGCGCGCCGAGGCGCCGTTCCTGGTGGTCGCCCCGGCCAGCGTCGTCGCCAACTGGGCGAGCGAGGCGGCCCGTTTCACGCCGGAGCTGGACGTCCGGGCGGTCACCCAGACCGTGGCACGGCGCGGCGTGCCCCTGGCTGAGGCGGTCGCCGGTGCGGACGTCGTGGTCACCTCGTACACGCTGTTCCGGCTGGAGTACGACGACTATCGCGCCCTCGACTGGGCCGGGCTGATCCTCGACGAGGCGCAGTTCGTCAAGAATTCGCAGTCCCAGGCGCACCGCTGCGCGAAGTTGCTGCCGGCCCCGTTCAAGCTGGCGATCACCGGCACGCCGATGGAGAACCACCTCGGCGAGCTGTGGGCGCTCTGCTCGATCACCGCACCCGGGCTGTTGCCCCGCGCCGAGCGGTTCACCGAGTATTACCGCAACCCGATCGAGAAGGAGCGGGACGCGGAGCGGCTCGCCCAGCTGCGCCGTCGGATCCGGCCGCTGATGCTGCGCCGGCGCAAGGCGGACGTGGCGGCCGACCTGCCGGCCAAGCAGGAGCAGGTCATCGAGGTTGAGCTGGACCGCCGGCACCGTCGGGTCTATCAGGCGTACCTGCAGCGGGAGCGGCAGAAGGTCCTGGGTCTCCTCGGTGATCTGGAGAAGAACCGCTTCGAGATCTTCCGGTCGTTGACGCTGCTCCGGCAGGCGAGCCTCGACGTGGCGCTGGTCGACCCGACACACCAGAACGTGCCGGCGACGAAGCTGGACGTGCTGACCGAACGGATCGTCAGTCTGGTCGCCGAGGGGCACCGCAGCCTGGTGTTCAGCCAGTTCACCCGCTTCCTCGGCGCGGCCCGGCAGCGCCTGGAGGCGGCCGGGGTCATGTGCAGTTACCTGGACGGGACCACCCGGGACCGGGCTGCCGTCATCGACGGCTTCAAGAGCGGCGACAACCCGGTCTTCCTGATCAGCCTCAAGGCCGGTGGCTTCGGCCTCAACCTCACCGAGGCCGACTACTGCCTGCTGCTCGACCCGTGGTGGAACCCGGCCGCGGAAAACCAGGCGGTCGACCGGACGCACCGCCTCGGCCAGACCCGCAACGTCATGGTCTACCGGCTGGTTGCCAAGGACACCATCGAGGAGAAGGTGATGGCGTTGCAGGCCCGGAAGGCGGAGCTCTTCAGCAGCGTCCTGGACGGTGGTGAGTTCGCTTCCGCGCAGTTCACCGCCGCCGACATCAAGAGCCTGCTGGAGTGAGCGGCACTGCCCAACATGCGCTCAGTCGGCGGTGCCGGCGGGAACGACCCAGGCGGTGGGCTGCCCGGTGATCGCGGTGATCAGGTCGAAGTCGCCGTCGTAGTGCAGGACGGTGACTCCGTGTCGCTCGGCGGTTGCGGCGATCAGCAGATCCGCCATCGACAGGGCCCGGTGGTTGCCCTTGTGCAACGCCTGCACCTGGACGTCAACCGCCCGGTCCCAGACCTCGTCGGGCATCGCCAGCCAGCGGAAGCCGCTCAACAGCCAGCGGGCGCGCTGCGCGTCCTTGGCGGTGCGTGCGCTGTGGATGACCTCGATCTCGACCGCTCCGCACACCGCGAGCAGCCCTCGATCGGACAGTTCGCCGAGCACCGGAGCCACACTGCGCTTGGGCCAGCGGGCGAGGGCAGACTTGTCCAACAGGAAATGCTCGTGACTCACGCTGCGTCCGGCTCGGCCGTCTCGACGGGACCCGTCAAATCGGGCAGCCCTCCGCTCTTGAGCCAGTCGGCGAACTGTCGCCGCTTCTCCCGGTCGACGACAGCCTTGAGTGCGGCGTTGACGGTTGCCTTCTTCGTCGTGGTGCCAAGGATCTTGCCGGCCTCGGCGAGTAGTTCGTCATCGACATCAAGGATCGTCCGGCTCACGGGTGCCTCCTCTGGTGGGCGATCATCGCCGATGATATCAATCCGGCAGGTATTTGATATCAGGCTCGCTGAGTCGCCAAGCTGACGTCTGAATGTGGACGCGGCTCACCCGTCGGGATAGTTGCGAGGGTGGCGAGGCTGACCGATGAGGGCGATGACCCGTACCTCTGGCTGGAGGAACTTGATGATGCGGACGCCGCCGGGTGGGTACGGGACCGCAACGCGGAGACAATCACGGCGTTGACCGGCGATGAGACGTTCGCCGGTCTGCGGGCGGAGATCCGGCAGGTGCTCGATGCCGACGAGCGCATTCCCTATCCGGGCTGGTGCGGGGACGGCTTTTACTACAACTTCTGGCGCGACGGGACGCATCCGCGTGGGGTCTGGCGGCGGACGGCGCTCGATCAGTACCACCGTTCCGAGCCGTCCTCCTGGGCCGTCCGACCCTCAGTGAGGTTGTCGGCCCGGTGGAACGATTCGACGGCAACAGCATCTGCCTTCGGGAGGATGTCACGCCATCGGTGTTGGACGAACATGTCCGCCTTGTCGTGCACTGACAAGCCCTGTTCAGCGGCGAGGGCTTTCGCTGGCGATTGTTGCCTCGCGGGGCAGCGCCGCCGCGCGCAGCGCCCAGTCCAGGGCGTAGTCGGCGACCTCCTCCCAGCCGGGCGCCCCGACGGTGAAGTGCGACCGGCCGGGGAACTCCTCGTACGCGGTGAGCGCCCGGGACTTCTGGTAGAGCCCCGCGTTGGTGCGGACCACCGTCGCCGGCACCACGTGGTCCTCTCCGCCCGCCATCAACAGCAGCGGCGCGCGGTCGTCGCGTCCGGTGTCGACGCGGGCGGGTGAGCGCGGGTCGAGGTTGGCGAAGGCGCCCTCGAAGAACACCCGACCGGCCCCGGGGACGGCGTAGCGCTGCCAGGCCCGGTCGGAGTCCTCCCGGCTCATCGTGTTGCCGAACGTGTAGGCGAAGTCGTCCGGGGTGAACGGGACAGCTTTGCTCCGGTTGGCGGGACTGCGCAGGATCGGGAAGCCGGAGCGCAGCTGACTCAGCGGCACCTTGAGCACCCCCTTGATCGCCGCCGGATGCACCCCCACCACCGCCGCGCCGAGGCCCCGGTCGGCGAGGACCTGGGCGAACAGGCCGCCGAACGAGTGCCCCATGATGATCGGCGGTCGGGGCAGGGCCCGGATGATCCGGTCGTAGTGGGCGACGATCGTGGCCATGCTCTGCTCGGCGATCGGGCTGGGGTCGTCGCGCAACTGCTCCACCGACCGGTCCATGCCCGGCCAGGCGGGGGCGATGACGTGCATCCCGCGCTCGGTGAACCGCTCGATCCACCCCTGCCAGCTGCGCGAGGTCATCCAGAGTCCGTGGATCAGCACGACCGTGTCGACCCGGCCCTGCGGCGTGGCACCCATCGTGTCCTCCCGGTGTCGCGGCGTCCGGCCGCGCGCTTACCCGCTGCCGCGCCGGGAATTCCTCCCACTGCGGCGCGCACACGGGGTCGGTGGGTGCGGCGCATGGCCCCTGACAAATGTCACGGCCGGAACGTGACGGCTGCTCCGGGAGCCGACGTCCGCGACGCCCGAGCATCTATGGCATGACCAGTACGCATCCGGCCGTCGAGCTGAACGGCCTCACCAAGACCTTCGGTACGGTCACCGCGGTCGACGGGCTGAGCCTGCGGGTGCAGCCCGGCGAGGTGGTGGCGTTCCTCGGCCCCAACGGGGCGGGCAAGACCACCACCATCGACATGCTGCTCGGCCTGGCCCGCCCGGACGCGGGCACGGTCCGCGTCCTGGGCGGCACCGCCGACGACGCGGTGGCCCGGGGTCGGATCGCCGCCGTACTCCAGACCGGCGGGCTGCTCAAGGACCTCACCGTCGGCGAGACCGTGCGGATGACCGCCCACCTCTACCGGCACACCCGCCCGGCCGCCGAGGTGTTGGAGCGCGCCGGCATCGCCGACATCGCCGACCGGATCGTGGGGCGGTGCTCCGGCGGTCAGCAGCAGCGGCTGCGTTTCGCGCTGGCCCTGCTGCCCGACCCGGACCTGATGGTGCTCGACGAGCCGACCACGGGAATGGACGTCGAGGGCCGCCGGGACTTCTGGCAGGCCCTGCGTCGCGACGCCCGCGACGGCAGGACGGTCATCTTCGCCACCCACTACCTGGACGAGGCGGACGCGTACGCCGACCGGATCGTGCTGGTCCGACAGGGACGGATCGTCGCCGACGGCACCACCGCGGAGATCAAGAACCTGGCCGCCGGCCGTACGGTGCGGGCCACCCTGCCCGGCGCGGACCAGGCCGCGCTCGCCGCGCTGCCCGGCGTGGACGCCGTGGAGGTCCGCGGCGACAGCGTGCTGGTGCGTACCGGCGACTCGGACGCGATCGCCCGTCACCTGCTCACCCGGACCGCCGCCCGGGACGTGGAGATCACCTCCCGCAATCTCGAGGACGCCTTCCTCGCCCTGACCACCGAGCACCTCGGAGCCTGAGATGTCGACCCTGCCGGCCACCCCCGCCGCCACCCGCACCGACCGTCCCACCCAGCCCGACCGCCGGCTGCCCGCAATGGGCGGCTTCGCCCCGGCCGTCCTCGGCATCGAGCTGCGCCGGGTGCTGCGCAACCGCCGCACCCTCGCCTTCACGCTGATCATGCCGGCTGTCTTCTTCCTCATCTTCGGCCTGCCGCAGCGGGGGCAGACGCTGGACAACGGCCGACCCGTGACGGCGTACGTCATGATCAGCCTCGCCGTGTACGCGGCGATGGTGGCGACCACCAGCGCGGGCGGCGCGGTGGCCACCGAGCGGGCGTTGGGCTGGAGCCGGCAGCTGCGGCTCACCCCGCTGCGCCCGACCGCCTACGTGGCGACGAAGGTGGCCACCGCGATGACCCTCGGCCTGATCGCGGTCGTCATCGAGTTCGTGGTGGGCGCCGCGGCCGGCGTCCGCCTCCCGCTGGACGTCTGGCTGCTGTCCGGGCTCGCCGCGTGGCTCGGCTCGCTGGTCTTCGCCGCGTTCGGTCTGTTCATCGGCTACCTGGTGCCGGCCGAGAACGTCATGCAGTTCATCGGGCCGATCCTGGCCGTGCTGGCCATGTTCGGCGGGCTGTTCGTGCCGGTCGAGGTGCTGCCGCACGTGCTCCAGCAGGCCGCGAAGTTCACCCCGGTGTACGGCATGGGTGAGCTGGCCCGCGCCCCGCTGACGGGCGACGGGGTGAGCATGGCCGGGGTGGCCAACATGGTCTTCTGGACCGTGGCTTTCGGCGTCGGCGCGGCCCGGCTGTTCCGCCGGGACACCGCTCGGGTCTGACCGCCGCGACCGCTAGCGTGGAGCCGATGGACCTTCCGACGGGGCAGCCCCAGCCGATGAACCGCCACTGGCGGTACATCGGCTGGCTGCTGGCCGCCGTATGGCTGTTCTTCCTCAACGTGCCGATCTCCACCGCGCTGCAGCAGCCGGAGCCGTGGCGGCGGGTCGTCGGGGTGACCGCCCTCGTCGTCTTCGGTCTGGGCTACGTGCTGCTGTTCCAGTGGGCCCGCCGGCTGCGCCAGCTGCTGCTGCCGATCCCGGCGGGGCGGGCCCGGGTGGGCCTGCTGGTGCTGCTCGCGGTGGGCCTGGCCAGCATCCCGGGCACCGACGGGGACTGGCTGGCGACCCTGGTCTACGTGGCCGCGGCCGGGGTGTTCCTGCTGCCGCCGTGGGAGGCGGCGGCCACCGTGGTGCTCTGCGCCGTGACTCCCGCGCTGGCGTCCTGGCTGGTGCCGGGCTGGGAGGCGGAGAACGGCATCGTCTTCGCGGTGCTGCTCGCGTCGTTCGCCATGTTCGGCGTGTCCCGGCTGGCCCAGCGCAACAGCGAGTTGCAGGCCGCGCAGCAGGAGATCGGCCGGCTCGCGGTCGCCGAGGAACGGGCCCGCGCCGCGCGCGACCTGCACGACATTCTCGGGCACTCGCTGACCGTGGTGGCGATCAAGGCCGAGCTGGCCGGGCGGCTGATCGAGGTCGACACTGTCCGGGCGGCCGCCGAGATCGCCGAGGTGGAGAAGCTGGCGCGGGCGGCGCTGGCCGATGTGCGGCAGACCGTCGGGGCGTACCGCGAGGTCACCCTCGCCGGTGAGCTGGCCGGCGCGCGGTCCGCCCTCGCCGCGGCGGGCATCGCGGCCCAGGTGCCGGCCGAGGTGCCGGAGCTGCCGCCCGAGTGGGACCGGTTGTTCGGGTGGACGGTGCGTGAAGGGGTGACCAATGTGGTCCGGCACAGCGGGGCGCGGTGCTGCACGATCCAGGTGCGCCCGGACGGCGTCGAGGTCGGCGACGACGGCCGGGGGCCGTCCACTCCCGATGCCACCGGATACGGGCTGGTCGGTCTGCGGGAGCGGGCCCGCCGGTTGGATGCCGTGGTGACGGTGGGTCGGCGGCGGGACGGCACCGGCTTCCTGCTGCGGGTGCACGCCCCGGTGGCGGCCCGGTGAGCGGCTCATCGACGCCGATCCGGCTGCTGCTCGCCGACGACCAGGCGCTGGTGCGGGGCGCGCTGGCCGCGCTGCTGTCGCTGGAACCGGACCTGACCGTGGTGGCCGAGGTCGGCCGGGGCGACGAGGTGGTGCCCGCGGCCCTTAAGCACCCGCCCGACGTGGCCCTGCTGGACGTGGAGATGCCCGGCCTGGACGGGATCGCCGCCACCGCCGCGTTGCGGGTGGCGCTGCCGGCCTGCCGGGTGCTGGTGGTGACCACGTTCGGTCGGCCCGGCTACCTGCGTCGCGCCATGGAGGCCGGCGCGAACGGCTTCGTGGTCAAGGACACTCCGGCCCGGCAGCTCGCCGACGCGGTCCGTCGGGTGCACGCGGGCCTGCGGGTGGTCGACCCGACGCTGGCGGCGGAGACCCTGGCCACCGGGGCGAGCCCGCTGACCGAGCGGGAGACCGAGGTGCTGCGGGCGGCCCGCGCCGGTGGCACGGTCGCCGAGCTGGCGAAGGCGCTGCACCTGTCCGAGGGGACGGTGCGCAACCACCTGTCCGCGGCGATCGGCAAGACCGGCGCCCGCAACCGGGCTGCGGCCGTGCGCATCGCCGAGCAGAACGGCTGGCTGCTCGGCGACTGAGCGGCCCCGCTCAGGCGGTCGACGGTGGGGTGGCGAGCTGGTCGACCACCACCAGGCTGGTGCCGGGTCGGACCTCGGCGAGCAGTTTCCGCTGGCCGCTGGGGGTGACCCGGATGCAGCCATTGGTCGTGTTCTCGCCCAGTTCGTCGTCGTTGTACCAGGTGTGCAGGCCGATGTGCGCGCCGCGCAGCCCGGTGGGCACCGCCTCCGGGTCGTCGGGGACCGAGCCGAGGGCGTAGATGTCCACCCCGCCGTAGACCTCCCCGGGTGGCGGGGTGCGGCCCAGGACGAAGGTCCGCCCGAGCGGCGTCTCCTGCCCGGACTGGCCGAGGCTCGTCTCCCAGGAGCGCACCGCCTTGCCGGCCCGGTACCAGGTGAGCCGGTGCACCTTGCGCTCCACCACGATCTGGTCGCGCAGCGCCACGGTGTCGAACCCGCCGGGCGCCAGCCAGGCCAGGCGCCGGTTGGCCGAGGGCAGCAGGACGGCCGCCCAGCCAACCCGCCGTTCGGCGATCGGCATGGTCAGCTCGACACCGGCGAGCGTCGGGTCGAAAAAGGCCAGCGGCCGTCCGCCGGGCGCGTCGTACGCGGCGATCCGCCGGGTCGGGTGCACGCCCTCGGTCAGGGGCGTGACGTCCATCGTGGCCGGGTCGGCGGGAAAACCCCTGGGCGCCGGGTCGTAGTCGAGCACCGGCAGACCGTCCGGTGCGGGCGCGGCCGGCGGGACCGACTCCTGCGGGCGCTGCTCGACGCTGCTCGGCGTCGGGTCGGCTGCCGCCACGTTCCGACTGTCGGGGGCCGTCGAGCGGGGGGTGAGAGCCTGGCCGACCAGCAGCGCGGCGGCCAGCAGCACGAGTACGGCGATGCCGGCGGCGATCCAGCCGGCCCGGCGGCGGTACGGGGACATTCGGTCAAACGGCACCAAACCACTTTATGGCGGTGGACGGTCCGGGGCCCCCGGTTCGGCGATACGCGCCGGCCGGAGGCCCCGGGGTCGGTCAGACCCGTGCGCCGATGTGGATGGCCACCGCGTCGTGCGCCGGCACGTTCGCGGCGAACCAGCCGTTACCGTCCACGGTGATCACCGGTCCGCTGCACGTGCCGCCCGCGTACGTGCCGTGGATGACGTCGCAGTACCGGCCGGCGGGCAGCCCGGTGTAGTACGAGCGACCGTTCACGGCGGCGTCCTCGTCGTTGAGCGTGACGAAGCCCTTGCCGCTGCGGCTGAAGGCGATGTGGTTGTTGCCGTTGTCGTACCAGTTGGCCACGCCCGCGCCCTCGGTGGCGTTGCGGAAGCCGACCATGTTGGCGATCACCGGCCAGCGGTGCTCGCACTCCCAGCCGGAGTAGCAGGCGGTGTTCAGCGTCTTGTTGTTGCCGTCCGAGGGCGGGCCGGCGTCGCGGTTGCTGAAGGTGTAGCTGGACATGACGGTCGGCGAGCCGTACGGCCAGGCCAGCATGAAGGCGTTGGCGAGGGCGTAGATCCCCCGGTCGCGGTAGGTCAGCACCCCGCTGCTGTCCCGCTGGGTGTCGTGGTTGTCCACGAACACCGCGGCCGACCCGGTGGGCAGGTGCCCCCAGCCCTCGCCGAAGTTCTTCAGGTACGCGAGCCGCTCGGAGCGGAAGACCCGGGCCAGGTCCTTGCCGTAGCGGAACTCGTGCACATCACCGTTGCCGGTGTACTCGGTCGGCTGGACCGGCTCCCCGGCGCCGTAGATGACCTCCTGCACCAGGTACGCCGAGCGGGACAGCTTGGCCTTGATCGCGGCGATGTCGGCGGCCGGCATGTGCTTGCTGGCGTCCAACCGGAAGCCGTCCACGCCGAGCGAGAGCAGGTCGTTGAGGTACGACGCGATCTTCGTCCGGACGTAGTCCGACTCGGTCTTGAGGTCCGACAGGTTGACCAGCTCGCAGTTCTGCACCTCGTACCGGTCGTTGTAGTTGGCGATGTCGTCGCCGCCGTTGCGCCCGCAGTGGTGGAAGTCCTGGGTCTGGTAGATGCCCGGGTAGTCGTAGTGCGAGTACGACGAGCCGGCCCAGCCGGTGCCGCCGTTGTCCTGTCCGGACATGTGGTTGATCACGGCGTCGACGAGCACCTGCACGCCGGCTGCGTGACAGGTGTTGACCATCGACTGGAACTGGGCCCGGGTGCCCTTGCGGGACTCGATCCGGTAGCTGACCGGCTGGTACGCCAGCCACCACTGGTTGCCCCGCACGTGCTCCTGCGGGGGCGAGACCTGGACGTAGCCGTAGCCCTTCGGGCCGAGTGTGCTCTGGCACTCGCTGGCCACCGAGGGCCAGTTCCACTCGAAGAGCTGGACGATGACCTTCTTGGCGCCGGACGGGCTGGCGGCGGCCGGGGGTGCCGTCGCGGTGAGGGGGACGAGCAGGCTGGCGACCAGGCCGAGGGCGAGGATCGCCGAGCCGCGTCGACGTCGGTGCATCGGGACTCCTGACGGGAGCGGGGGTGGGGGTGGAGGTGCGGCGGGGGATCGCATCCGGTTGCTCGAATCTTGCAACCCATGCTGAAATTTGCCGAAAGGTTACAAGCGTGTTGCAACGACTGTCAATGTATGGATGTCGATCACTGTCCACGGTGGCCGCTACACGCGTCCCGGCGTCGGTCGGTTCGATCCCGCCCAGAAATTTCCGTCCCCGGGTGATCCGCTCGCCCCGCCGGTCCGTACTGGATGGGGGAGCAGGGGTCGGCCGGTGGTGCGCCGCCGCGAGACGATCGAGGAGCAGATGGCCCGGGCAAAGCAGAACCAGAAGGCCACCGAGGTCCGGACCAGCACCAGCAGTCGGGGGGTGCGGACCCGGTCGCGCTCGGCGACGACGTTGCTGATCGCGTCCGTACTGGCCGCGCTCTGGGCGGCGACCATGCTGACCGGCGCCGGTCAGACGGCGTACGCGTACGGCTTCTTCTTCACCGAGTTCTTCGCCGGGGTGATCGCCCTGGTGTCGTTGAGTCTCACCGTGATGCTGGGCCTGCTCGCCACCGACCGGCTGGTGCTGGGCATCTCGCACCGGGTGCTGATGCAGTCGGCGCACCGCGCCACCGGCGTCCTGGGCGTGGCCGGACTGTTCTTCCACGTCCTCACCAAGATCGCTACCGGTCGCGCGGCGCCGACCGACTCGCTGGTGCCGTTCGTCGGCGGCCGGGGCCTCTACGTCGGCCTCGGCACGGTGGCCGCCCTGCTCATGGTCAGCGTGATCTGGACCGGCATCATCCGGGCCCGCTTCGCCGGAGTCGGTCCCAAGTGGCTCTGGCGGGCCCTGCACTCCACCGCGTACCTCGCCTGGCCGTTCGCGATCGTGCACGGCCTCAACGCCGGTCGGGCCGCGGCGTCCTGGGTGGTGCTCAGCTACCTCGCCTGCATCCTGTTCGTCGTGCTGGCGCTGCTGGTTCGGCTTTCGGTCACCATCGGCCGGCGCAGCCGGGAGCAGCACCAGGCCGCCGTACGCAACGCGGTGCTGGCCGGGCGGGCCACCGAGGAGGGCCGCGGCCGGTCGCTGCTGGCCGGCCTGAGCCGTCGCCGCGACACCAGCGAGGACAAGCGCCCGGCCTGGGCGGAGGCCACCACCGCCACCTGGACGGCCCCGGCCGGCCCGCGGCGGCGCGACCCCGAGCGGTTCACCGTTCCGGTGGTGCCCGAGCCCGGCTCGCTCGCCGAGCCGGCCCGGCCCAGTCGACGACGGCGGGACGAGGCGCCGGCGGCTCGGCCGGACGCCGACCGGCCGACGCGTGGACGGCGCGACGAGGCGGAGACCACCACCCGCCGGTCGAGCCGGCGCGGCGTCGAGGAGACCGGCACCCGTCTTCGCGACGAGGAGGAGTTGGAGCCGGTGACCCGGCGGCGCGCGTCACGCACCCGTGACCGGGACGAGGAGACCGCCCCGACCCGGCGCCGTCGCGCCGAGGAGCCGGCCGCCGAGCGGAGCAGCCGCCGGTCCCGCTCCGAGGACGAGGACGCCCGGTACTCGGCGCCGCCCCGACGGGCCGTCGAGGAGCCGGAGGAGCCGTGGGACAGCCCGCGTCGCTGGCAGGCCGCCGAGCCGATCTCCGCCGGCCCGATCTCCGCCGGCCCGATCTCGGCCGAGCCGATCTCGGCGGCGCCGCGCAGCGGCAGCGGCCGGCACAGCGCCGAGGACGACCTGCCGGAGGAGCCGGACTACTGGCGCCCGCCGGCGCGGTACGTGCCCGAGGAGGTGCCGCCGCCCGTCGACGACACCCCGACCCTCGTCGACCTGGCGTCGCGGCGAGCCCGTCGGGCCGCCGGCGAGGGCCGGTCCGCCAAGCGCCGCAAGGCCAGCGCGGACGCCGTGGACGGGGCGTACTGGGCCGGGCTGCGGGGTGAGGCGAAGTGATGCGGACGACCGTGCCGCCGGTGGCCTGCGTCGGTGAGCCTCGGTTGACCGCCGGCTTCGCCGAGTTCGGCCGGCTCGACCTGGCCGCGCACGAGGAGGTGCACGGACCCATCGGCCCGATGGAGCCGGCGCAGTTGCTCCGGCTCGTCGAGGGCATGCAGCTCAAGGGCAAGGGCGGGGCGGGCTTCCCGTTCGCCCGCAAGCTGCGCGCGGTGCTGGAGTCCTGCGAGCGGCAGGACCTCGCCGCGGTGGTGGTCGTCAACGCCACCGAGGGGGAGCCGGCCAGCTGGAAGGACAAGGTGCTGCTCACCCGCGCCCCGCACCTGATCCTCGACGGCGCGGCGCTGGCCGCGTACGCGCTGGACGCCGAGGAGATCGTTCTCGGCGTCGCCGACGACGGTGTCGGCCGGGACTCGCTGATGGAGGCTCTCGCGGAGCGCCGCATGCCGGTGCGGACCACCATCGTCACCGTGCCGCACCGGTTCATCTCCGGCGAGGGCGGCGCGCTGGTCAACGGCATCAACGGGCTGCCGCACATCCCTCCGGGCACCAAGAAGCGCTCCAGCGACTCCGGCGTCGGCGGCCTGCCCACCCTGCTGTCCAACGCCGAGACGTACGCCCAGCTCGCCGTCGGCGCGCGACTCGGCCCGTACGAGTACGCGGCGCTCGGCACCGACGACGAGCCGGGCACCGTGCTGCTCACCGTGACCGGCGCGGCGGGTCGACCGGCGGTGGTGGAGTGCACGGCCGGCATGCCGCTGCGCGACGTTCTCGACCTGTGCGAGGTCCCGGACGTCCAGGGCATCCTGATGGGCGGCTACCACGGCAAGTGGATCACGCCGGAGGCGGCCGAGAAGGCCGAGGTCTCCCGCAAGGGCCTGGCCGCGGTGGGCGGCACCCTCGGCGCCGGCATCATCGTCCCGATCGGTGTGGACACCTGCCCACTCGGTGAGGCCGCCCAGGTGGTGCGCTACCTGGCCGGGGAGTCCGCCGGCCAGTGCGGCCCGTGCAAGATGGGCCTGCCGGACCTGGCCCGCGCGGTCGACCTGGCCGTGGCCGGCAGCCAACCGGCCGACGTGGTGCGGGCCGCCGCCGGCGAGGTCAAGGGCCGCGGCGCGTGCAGCCACCCGGACGGCACGGCACGGTTCGCCCTCTCCGCGATCGAGGTCTTCGCCGAGGACCTGCGGCTGCACAGCACCGGCGACGGCTGCGGCCGGCGGGTCAAGGGCGTCATGGGGCTGCCCGGCGCACCCGACCCCAACCCGCAGAAGCTCACCCTGGACTGGTCCCGCTGCGACGGGCACGGCCTCTGCGCGCACGTGGTGCCGGACTTCATCCGGTTGGACGGCAACGGCTATCCGGCGTTCCCGACCACCCCCGTGCCGACCTGGCTGCGCGAGGGCGCCCTGAAGGCCGTCAAGGTCTGCCCGGAACTCGCCCTGCGCCTCGCCAAGGCCGAGTAAGGAAGGGCACCTTTTTAACGCCTCGTGTATAGGAAGGGCCCCTTCC
Organism: Micromonospora sp. NBC_00617; assembly: GCF_045161355.1. Lineage (NCBI taxonomy): Bacteria > Bacillati > Actinomycetota > Actinomycetes > Micromonosporales > Micromonosporaceae > Micromonospora > Micromonospora sp. NBC_00617. The sequence continues at coordinate 201,880 of NZ_CP107751.1, forward strand.
TAACGACTGTGGAGGGAGACACGGATGCGCAGCTGGCACGTACGGAGGTGGTTACGCCGTGGCGGTACCGCAGCCGTACTGGTGGTCGCTCTGCTCGCCACGGCTTCCTGCACCGGCACGGTGCCGCCCGACGCTGCCGCCGCCGGGGCGACGCCGGCCCCGGCCAGCTCCACGGCCGCGCCGACCGTACCCGCCGCCGGCTCGCCGACGGCCGCGCCGGCCCCGATCCCGGACACCCTGCGCTTCACCGGGACCACCCTCGACGGCAGCCCGCTCGACGCGACGACGTTCGCCGGCCGGCCGGTGGTGCTCTGGTTCTGGGCGCCGTGGTGCGCCACCTGCGCCAGCCAGGCGTGGACCGTTGCCGAGATCGCGCCGCAGTACCGGGACACCGTGCCGATCGTCGGCGTCGCCGGACTCGGCGAGCGCAACGCCATGAAGGACTTCGTCAGCGAGTTCGACCTCGGCGACACGCCGCAGATCGACGACCGCAAGGGCGTGCTCTGGAAGCGGTTCAAGGTGACCGAACAGAGCATCTTCGTGATCATCGACCGGAACGGCAAGGTCGTCCACCAGGGCTTCCTGGACGGTGAGGCGCTCAGCGCCCGCGTCGCCGCCCTGGCCGGGCCGTGACCGCCCCGCTGCTGCTCGCGCTGACCGCCGGCATGCTCGGCGCGGTCAACCCGTGCGGCTTCGCGTTGCTGCCCGCGTACCTCTCGCTGTTGGTCGCCGGAGCGTCGGACGCCCGCGGCGCGATCGGCCGCGCGCTCACCGCGGCGGCCGGGCTCACCCTGGGGTACGTGGTGGTCTTCGGCGCCTTCGGCCTGGCGCTCGCGCCGCTGGCCGGCTGGCTGCGTCCCCGGCTGCCGTGGCTGACCGTGGCGCTCGGGCTGCTGCTGGTGCTGGCCGGCTGCTGGCTGCTCGCCGGTCGACGGTTGCCCGCGCCCGGGTGGACCGCGCGGGCGCCCCGGCTGACGAGATCCTGGCCGTCGATGGCGCTGTTCGGCGCGGTGTACGCGCTGGCGTCGCTCGGCTGCGCCATCGCACCGTTCCTGGCCATCGTGGTGACCAGCCTCCAGGCCGGCTCGACCGGCCGGGGGCTGGCGCTGTTCGGCGCGTACGCCCTCGGGATGGGTCTGGTGGTCGCGGTCGCCGCGCTCGGCGTGGCGCTGCTGCGCGACGGGCTGGTGGCCCGGTTGCGTGTCGCCGGCGCGCTGGTGCCCCGGCTCAGCGGCTTGGTGCTGCTGCTCGCGGGCGGGTACGTCGCCTGGTACGGCTGGTACGAGCTACGGCTGGCCGCCGGCCGCCGCGACGCGCTGCACGATCCGGTGATCCGGGCGGCGTCGCGGGTGCAGCACGCCCTCGCCAACACCGTGGACACGCTCGGCCCGGCGGTGCTGCTCGCCGCCCTCGTCCTGCTCGCCGCGTTGAGCGTGGGCGTGGGCGTTAGGAAGGGCACCTTTTTAACGCCTGCGGTAGAGGAAGGGTCCCTTCCTAACGAGCGCACGACGGCACCGGCGGACACGCCGACGGGGGCCGGGGTGGACCCGGCCCCCGTCGAACGGATCGGTTAGCGCGGCGGAGTCAGGCGGTCGGTGCCCATCCGGTCGTGCAGGACCTTCGGGATCAGGACTGAGCCGTCGGCCTGCTGGTACTGCTCCAGGATGGCCGGGAAGAGCCGGCTGGTGGCCAGCGCGGAGCCGTTGAGGGTGTGCACGAAGCGGGTCTGCTTGGCACCCGGCTCGCGGTAGCGGATGGCCGCCCGGCGGGCCTGGTAGTCGCCGGCCCAGGAGACCGACGACACCTCCTTGTACTTGCCCGTGCTCGGCATCCACACCTCGATGTCGAGGGTCTTCTTCATCGAGGCGCTCGCGTCGCCGGCCGAGAGCAGCGTCCGCTGGTAGTGCAGACCCAGCCCCTCGACCAGGCTCTCGGCGTGGGCGAGCATCTCCTCCAGTGCCGCGTCCGCCTGCTCGGGCAGGGTGAACTGGAAGATCTCCACCTTGTTGAACTGGTGCCCGCGCACCGTGCCGCGCTCGTCCGAGTGCGACCCGGCCGACTCCCGTCGGTAGCAGGGCGTGTACGCGAACGCCTTCAACGGCAGCTTCGTGGTCTCCAGGATCTCGTCCTGGTACGCGCCCAGGATCGCCGTCTCCGACGTGGGCAGCAGGAACTGCCCGCGCGGCGCGGAGTCGGAGTCCAGGTGGTAGACGTCGTCGTAGAACTTGGGGAACTGACCGGCGGCGAAACCGGCCGAGTCGAGCAGCAGGTGCGGCGGGAGCAGGAACTCGTAGCCGGCCTTGATGTGCTGGTCGACGAAGTAGTTGAGCAGCGCCCACTCCAGCCGCGCGCCGACCCCCGTGTAGATCCAGAAGCCGGAGCCGCCGAGCTTGACGCCGCGCTCGTAGTCGACCAGACCCAGCGCGCGGGACAGCTCCACGTGGTCGCGGACCTTCTCGATCACCGGCGGCTCGCCGAAGGTCTTGACGACCCGGTTCGCCTCCTTGCCGCCGGGCAGGACGTCGTCGCTGGGCAGGTTGGGCAGCTCGCTCATCGCGTCGCGCAGCCGGGCCCGCACCTCGTCCAACTGGGACTCCAGCTCGGCGAGCTGCTTACGCTCCGCCTCGGGGGCGGTGACCTGCGGCTCGGTGCCGGCGCGCTTCGCCTGCGCGTACGCACGGGCCTCCGCCTTGCGGCGCTGCCGGTCGGCGTCGATCTCCGTGATCAGGGCACGCCGTTCCTGGTCGAGCCGCTGAATCTCGTCCAGGGCCCGATCGACCTCGGCGGGATCCAGACGCTTCGCCAGCGCGGTCGCCACCGCCTCGCGATCCTTCCGGATCAACTCCATGTCGAGCATGCTGCTCCGTACGCCTCCGTCCGGGGTTCACTGGTGAACCATCAGATGCTACCGTCGCGCACGTTTGCACCCGGGGACGGGGAGCGCGACGGGTTTTTACAGCCGGATCGGCATCAGCACGGAGAAGGTGTCCTCGTCGTTCGGGCGGCGCAGGGCCAGCGGAGCGATCGGCCCGTCCAGCTCCAGCACCAGCTGCGGGCCGCCGGCGGCGTCCAGCGCGTCGAGCAGGTACTCGCCGTTGACCCCGAACCGCAGCCCGCTCATCGGATCGGGCGCCGGCTCGGCCCCGGACAGCTCCGCGGGGTGCAGCAGGCGCAGGCCGCCGGAGCCGTCGAGGCCGAGGACGGCAACCGCCAGCGGCGTGCCGGCGTACTCGCGGGCCAGCGTGGGAGCGGCCGGGTCGCGCAGTGCCGCGCGCAGCGCCACCACGTCCACCGGGATGCGGTACGCGGCCGGCCGAGCGCCGACCGCCTCGCGCAGCAGCCGACGGTAGTCCGGGAAGTCGTACGGCAGGGCGGTGCCCGTCAGCGTCCGACCGGCCACCGTCACCCCCAGATCGACGCCGGCCACGGTCAGCCGCACCGGCCGGGCGTCGGCGGTGTCGAGCAGCCGGCGCAGCCGGTCGACGAGGTCCACCGGCACGAGCACCCGCGCGAGCGGCCCGTCGACGGTCGCGCCGGCCCGGGCCAGCGCGAGCCGGTGCCGATCGGTCGCGACCAGCCGCACACCATCCGGTTCGACGTCGAGCAGCACCCCGGACAGCGCCGGCAGCTCCGGGTCGGCGCCGACGGCGAAGCGCACCGCGTCGAGCGCGGCGGCCAGCTCGGCGGGGGAGAGCAGCAGGGTGGTCACCGTCGTGGGCGCCGGGTCGACCAGGGCCCGCAGCCGGACGATCTCGCGGCGGGCGTCGGCCAGCCCGTCGGCCAGCCGGCGCAGGTGCGCGTCGAGCAGCCGGTGCACCTCGGCCGGCTCGGCGCGGACGGCGGCGGCGATCTCGGGCACCGGCATGCCGATCCGGCGCAGCCCCGCGACGAGCCGGGCCGGGCCGATCTGCTCGTCGGTGTACCAGCGGTAGCCGGTCATTGGGTCGACCAGGGCCGGCGCCAGCACGCCCGCCGAGTCGTAGAAGCGCAGCGCGCTGACGGTCAGGCCGCTGGCCCGGGCCAACTCGCCGATGCTGTGCAGGTCGCTCACCACGTCGGGCATCCTGCCCCCTCGACCTGGTCGAGGGTCAAGCCGCCGGCTCCGCGTCCCGCGTCGCCGCCGGCGTGGCATCGTCCCGCTTCAGCACCCGGAAGGTGAGCCCGGCCCGGACCAGCCGGTCCAGCAGCGCGTCCCCCATCGCCGCGACCGGGGTGAGTTGGCCGGCGGTCGGCGGCAGCTCGTCGAACGCCAGGCACAGCGCCGACTCGGCGAGCATCTTCGCCGTCTCGTCGTAGCCCGGGTCGCCCCCCGCGACCTCGGTGACCACGCGCTGCCCGCCGCCGGTGCCGACGAACCGGACCCGGAACCAGGACGACGCCCGCTGCTGCGGGGTCGGGCCCTGCCCGGAGGCGAGCCGCCCGAGCAGCCAACGCCGGGTGGGCGGCACCTTCACCAGGCCGACCAGCGCGCCGAGCCCCACCGCGCTGACCAGCACGGTCGGCAGCCGCTTCACGGCGGCGAAGTGCCGGTAGCGAAAGTCCGGGCCGTACTCCGGGCGGGCCGCGGCCGAACGGCGGATCACCTGCGGGTCGATGGTGGGCAGCGGCACGGTCCAGATGCCCAGCTCCGCCGAGCGGGCCAGCCGGCCGGGCACCGCCCGGACCCGGCGGTCGGTGGGGCGCGGCTCGACCGCCCGGCGGGCCCGGGCGGCCCGGCTGGCCTCCCCGGACCGGGCGAACGCGGTGAGCGCGGAATGGTACGTCCCGGCGGAGAACCGGCCACCGGCACGTACGTAGCCGTCAACGGTGATCGGGACGCCGGCGGGCAGCTGCTTGACGGTGAACCAGACGCCCAGGTCGTGGGGGATGGAGTCGAACCCGCAGGCGTGCACCAGCCGGGCGCCGCTGGCGGTCGCCTCGGCGTGGTGGCGGACGTACATCAGGTCGACGAACTCCGACTCCCCGGTGATGTCCAGGTAGTCGGTGCCGGCTCGGGCGCAGGCCGCGACCAGTGGCTGCCCGTGGTGGACGAACGGGCCGACGGTGCTGGCGACCACCCGGGCGCTCTCCGCCACGGCGTGCAGCGACCCGGCGTCGGCCGCGTCGGCGGTGAGCAGCGGCAGGTCGACCAGCGTGGGGTCGATCGCGGCGAGCCGGCCGCGCACGGCGGCGAGGCGGTCGGCGTTGCGCCCGGCCAGCGCCCACCGCAACCCGGGCGGCGCGTGCCGGGCCAGGTACTCGGCCGTCAGCCCTCCGGTGAAGCCGGTCGCCCCGAACAGCACCACGTCGTACGCCCGATCCCCAGCCATCCTCCGAGTCTGCCACCCGCCCTCGCCCAGCGCCGATCGGCAGGTCACGGCGTGAACACGGCCCGGACGCAGCCGTCGGCGCGGTCGGCGAACAGCGCGTACCCGCGAGGGCCGTCCTCCAGCGGCAGCCGGTGGGTGGCCAGGTGTTCCGTACGCAGCTCGTCGCGGGCCATTCGGTGCAGCAGCATCGGCACGTCGCCCAGGTCCGGCCGGCGCGATCCCCGCAGGGTGAGCCGCTTGTCCGTCACCGCGCCGAGCGCGAACGCGTCCACGTGCCCCTGCGCCCCGCCGAGCACCACCACCACGCCGTCCTTGCGGCAGGCGTGCACCGCCTCGCGCACGGCGTCCGGGCGGTCGACGTCCCGGCCGGCCAACCGATCGGCGACCGACCGCGTCGGCGGTACGCCCACCGCGACCACGCACACGTCCGGGCCGCGTCCACCGCTGCGCTCCCGCAGCTCCGCCGCGACGTCGGTGCGGCGGTAGTCCAGCGGCTCCGCCCCGGCGTGCCGCTCGGCCATCCGCAGCCGCTCCTCGTGCCGGTCGATGACGAGCACCCGGGCGGCGCCGCGCAGCGTCGCGGCGCGAGCGGTCAACTGACCCACCGCCCCGGCGCCCCAGACCGCCACCACATCGCCGGGTCGCACCTCGCCCAGCTCGGCCGCCAGCCAGCCGGTCGGCGCCGCGTCGGCGGCGAACAGTGCCCGGTCGTCGCCGACCGCGTCCGGCACCCGGAACGCGCCCATGTCGGCGTACGGCACCCGGACGTACTCGGCGTGGCCGCCCGCGAAGCCACCCGCCGCGCGGGGCCGGCCGAAGCGGCCGGCGTCCGAACGCCCCCGGTCCGGATCGACGCTCGCCACGTCGGCGCCGCTGTTGTCGCAGCAGGAGTGCCGTCCCCGGCGGCAGTACCAGCAGCCGCCGCACGCGACGCTCGCGCCGACCACCACCCGGTCGCCGATCCGGTGTCGCCGGACCGCCGGACCGACCTCGACGACCTCGCCCAGGAACTCCGCCCCCAGCACGTCACCGGCGCGCAGCAGCGGGTCCGGGCCGGCCAAAAGCGGCAGGTCCACGCCGCTGGTGGCGCTGCGGCGGACGCGGACGATGACGTCCCGCTCGTTGCGCAGCTCCGGGTCGGGCACCTCCCGTACCGCCAGCTCGTCGTCGGCCACCCAGCACAGCGCCCTCACCCGCGGGCCGTCCCGCGGTCCAGCGCCGAGCGGTCCGCGCGCAGCACCTCGCCGGCCTCCACGCGCTGCTTGACCTGGCGCAGGGTCCGGCGGACCAGCAGCTGCGGATCGTCGCCGACCAGGTGCGCGGCCAGGCCGGTCGCCGCGACGGCGCCGGCCAGCGGGCGGGCGGCCAACTCGGTGCCCCGGTCACCCGGCGCCGGCCGCACCCGCACCTCGACCGCGCCGTCCAGGTCGCGCAACGGCTCCGGCCACCGGCCGCCGGCAAGGACCTGGTCCGGGGGTCGGTCCACCGTCACGACCTCCCACCCGGCCGCCGTGCTCCGGTCGCGGTCCGCGCCGGACCGGCCCTGCCGCCGGGTTACGCGCACCAGCCGCGCCGCCCCGGCCCGCGCGCCTGCGCCGAGGGCGGATCTCGCCCACGCCAGCCGTCTGATCGGTCCCATCCGTCCTCCCGGTCCACGTCCCTTGATCGTCGGTCGCGCCCGGGTGAAGCGGGCTCGCCCGGAAGGGGTGAACAGGTTCGGGCCGGGTAACCGCTCGCCGACCGGGGGTGGAGCGCGTCGTGGGGGTGGGGCCGGGTGCCGGAACAGCAGGATCACGCGCGAGTCGGCACGGCGCCGCAGCGCCGGGGGGAGCAGCCGCCGCTGCTGGCGTCGCGGCTGACCCCGACCGTGCCGTCCGAGCCGGTGGTGGCCCGGCCCCGCCTGCTGGGCCGGCTCGACGAGGGCGGCGCCGGGCCGGTCACCCTGGTCACCGGGCCCGCCGGCTGGGGCAAGACCACCCTGCTCGCCTCCTGGGTCCGGCTGACCGAGCCCGGGTCGACGTCCGGGCCGGCGTGGGTGTCGGTGGAGGCCGGCGACGACGGCGACCGGCTCTGGGCGTACCTGGCGGCGGCGTTGCGCACGGCCACCGGGGCGGCGGACGACGATCTGGTCACGCCGCTGCCCACCGGCCCGCCGCGCCCGGACCAGCTGGAACTGCTGGCGGCCGGGCTCGCGGCGGCGGAGCAGCCCGTCCTGCTGGTCCTGGACGATCTGCACCGGATCACCGATCCGGCGGCACTGACCGGGTTGGAGTTCCTGCTGCGGCACTCCGAGCAGCGGCTGCACCTGGTGGTCGGTGCGCGGGCCGGGCTGCCGCTGGCCCTGCACCGGCTGCGCCTGGCCGGCGAGCTGACCGAGATCGGCCCGGAGGAGCTGGCCTTCACCGACGACGAGGTGGCCGACCTGCTGACCGCGCACGGCGCACCACTGCCGGCGGCGGCGGTGCGCCGGCTGCGCGAGCGCACCGGGGGTTGGCCGGCCGCGCTGCGGATCGCCGCGTTGGCGTTGCGCGGGCAGCCCGACCCCGAGCGGTGGGTGGGGCAGTTCGGCGGCGACCAACCGGAGATCGCCGGCTATCTGCAGGAGGAGGTGCTGGCCGCCGTCGACCCGGCCGACCGGGACCTGCTGCGCCGTACGGCCCTCGCCGAGACCGTCTGCGCCGATCTGGCCGAGGCGTTGACCGGCCGCGCGGACGCCGGGCAGGCGCTGGCCGACCTGGCCGGGGCCGGCGGCCTGCTGCACCCCGAGGGCAGCCGCCCGCCCTGGTACCGCTGCGACCCGCTGCTCGCCGACCTGCTCCGCGCCGAGCTGGCCCGAATGCCCGCTGACGAGGTACGGGAGCTGCACGTCCGAGCGGCCGACTGGTACGCCGGCGCCGGCCGCCCGGCCGACGGGTTGCGACACGCCCTCGCCGGCTGCCGGTGGGACCTGGCCGGCGACCTGTTCGTCGCACACTGGCCGGAGCTGACCCGCTACGACAGCGACCCGGTGAGCGGGCCGCTGTCGCCGTCCCCGCCGTGCCCGCCGCCGGAGGTGGTGCACGCCGATCCGGAGGTGGCTCTGGCCTGTGCCGCCGAGCGGGCGTACGCCGGTGACCTGCCCGCCGCCGCCGGCCACCTGCGCACGGCCGCCGGGCACGCCGGCGCGCTGCCCGTGCCGCGGCGGGACCGGTTCCTGCGGCTGGCCACCGCCCTGGAGCTGACCCTGGCCCGGCTCGCCGGCGACCTCCCGCAGGCGCGTGCCGCCGCCGCCCGGCTGCTGCGTACCCGCCCGACCGACAGCCCACCGGTCGGCGTGCCGGATCGCCGCGCGGCCGGGTCGCCGGCTGGCCAGGCGGCTCGGGGGCCCGAGCCCATGTCAACCCGCCCGTCGGACGCCGACGACGCCGACCTGCGGGCCTTCACGGGCACCGCGCTGGGCCTCGTCGAGCTGTCGGCCGGCGCGCTGCCCGACGCGCGGTTCGTCCGCGCCCGGGCGGCGGCCCGCGAGGCGGGTCGGCCGCGTACCGAGCTGGTCGCCGCCAGCCGCTCCGCGCTCCTGCTCGCCGTACGCGGTGACCTGCGCGCGGCCGAGACGGCCGCCCGCGACGCATTGGGCATGCCGCTTTGTCGGGGCTGGTCCTGCCGGCTCGACTGCGGCTACGCGTACCTGGCGTTGGCGGTAGTGGCCCTGCACCGCGACCAGCCCGAGGAGGCTGCCGCGAACCTCGCGCTCGCCGCCCCGGCAACCGGCGCGGCGGGCGCGGTCTCCCCGGCTGGCGCGGTGGGCTCGGCGGGCCCGGCCGGTGGGGTCAGCCTCGCCGAGGCGGGTTCCTCCGACTGGTCGGGGTCGAGCGCGGAGCCGATGGCGGCGGCGGTCTTCGCGTGGTGTCGTGCGGGGCTCGACCGGGACGCTGGCGACCCGGCGGCCGCCCAGCGGCTGCTCGCCCGCGCCCGGGAGGCTCTGCCCGACGAGCCGGCCGCCGCCGAACTGTCGGGTCTGCTCCGGGCGGCCGAGGTCGAGACCCGGGCCGAGCGGGGTGACCTGGACAGCGCCCGCGACCTGCTGGCCGGGGTGACCGGCGACGCGGTCACCCCGGCGCTCGACGTGGCCCTGGCCCGGGTGGAGCTGCGGGCCGGTGACCTCGGCGCCGCCGGGCGGGCGCTGCCGGACTGGCAGGCGCCGTCGGCCGCCGCCTGGCCCCTTGCGGTACGCCTGGACGCCGGCCTGCTGGAGGCGGTGCTCGCCGAGCGGGCCGGGGACGGCCGCCGGGCCGGGCGCGTCCTGGAGCAGGTGCTGGACCTGGCCGGCCCGCAGGGCTGCCGCCGGGCGTTCACCCGGGCCCAACCGTCGGTGCGCGACCTGCTGGCCGCCCACCTGGATGCCGGCACCGCGCACTTCTCGCTGGTCAGCGATCTGGTTCGGGGCGTCGAGGAGGGCGCGTCCCGGCCAGCGGTGGAGCCGGGTGGCCTGCTCGACGAGCCGCTCACCGAGCGGGAGCTGACCATCCTGCGCTACCTGCAGAGCATCCTGTCCAACGTGGAGATCGCCGCCGAGCTGTCGTTGTCGATCAACACAGTGAAGACCCACGTGCGCAACATCTACCGCAAGCTCGGCGCGACCCGCCGGCGCGAGGCGGTCCGGCGGGCGCGCGAGCTGCGGCTGATCTGAGCGGCCGGGCAGCCGCCCGGACCGGCGCCACGGTCAGGCGTTCGCCGCCGCGTCCACGGCGGCCAGCAGGTCGGGCAGGTCGTACCCGCCGTCGTGCCGGACGTCGTTGACGAAGAGCGTCGGCGTGCCGTTGACCCCGCTGCGGATCCCGCCGACGAAGTCGCGGCGTACCCGATCGGCGTACGCCCCGCGCTCCACCTCGCCGTTCAGCTCGTCCGGCGGCAGCCCGAGCTGCTCGACGCCGAGCGAGAGGTGCACGGGGTCCAGCTGGTCCTGGTGCTCGTACAGCCAGTCGTGCATCTCCCAGAACCTGCCCTGCGCCGCGGCGGCCTCCGCCGTCTCCGCGGCCCGTTCGGCGTACGGGTGGATGTTGGCGATCGGGAAGTAGCGGTAGATCAGCCGTACCGTGTCGGCGCGCTGGCGCAGCAACTCGTGCAGGTTCGGGTACACGGCACCGCAGAACCGGCACTGGAAGTCGCCGTACTCGATGATGGTCACCGGGGCGTTGGACGGCCCGCGGACGTGGTCCTCGATGGTCACCGGCTCCCGGAGCCGGGCGGTGACCTGAAGTGGCGTGGTCATCCGGCCACCACCTTCCGGTCGCGGGCGAGGTTGTCCAGCGCGTCGAAGATCCCGTCCGCGCCCGCCTGGTACTGGTCGAACACCGGTGCCGCCGCCTGGTAGAGCGACATCTGGTCCCCACAGACGGGGCTCCAGTCGGCGGGGTAGAAGACGAGCGCGACCGGGCGGCCCCGGAACTGCTCGGGGCCGGTCTGGCGCCCGTCCGGAGTGCTCGCCAGGGTGGAGCCGGGCGCCGGGCGCCCGGGTTGGATCAACCCATTCGGATCACTCATGCGGCCAGCCTGCCTCCTGGGCGGGTGAGGCCGGCTCACCCGTCCCGGGTGGTTGCGCGCTCAGCGCAGGACCGGTGCGACCGCGATGTGGTTCTGGACCTCCCGGATGCCCGGTGCGGACCAGGCCACCTGCTCCACCTCGGCGCGTTCGGGCATGGAGTGCACCAGTCCGGCGAGCACCGCCGTGTCGCCGTGCACCCGGACGGTGATCCGCTCGGCCTCGGTGGCGCCGGCCCGGGCCAGCGCGTCCACGATCCGGTCGGCCACGTTCGCGCCGTCCGGCGGCGCGTTCGGCCGGACGGTGACGCCGTTGCTGACCCCCCGTACGCCGGTGAGCCGGCACACTGCTCGTTCGGCGGCCCGGCGCTGGTACTCCCACTCGACCTCGCCGTGCAGCGTGACCCAGCCGGCCGAGACGGTGACCTGGAGCTTCTCGATGGGCACGAACGCGTCCCACTCCAGGGCGTGGCCCGCCGCAGCGGCCAGGTCCGGGTCGGCGCGCTCGTCGCTGCCGGGCAGCCGCACGGTCAGATCGTTGGCGACCGCCCGGACTCCGACGACCCGGTGCGTGGCCCGTTCCCCGGCCCACTTCTTCGCGTAGCTGTCCACCCGCCCGGTCAACGTGACGACGCCCTCGGCGACGCTCACGCCGATCTCGTGCGGCTGCACCCGGGGTTCCCAGGTCAACTCGTCGAGTACGGCGGACTGGATGTCCTGGTCGGTGCGCGTGATCGTCGCCATGGCCATCGGTCCTCCCTCCGCTGCGTGCGCTGGCTGGCGGGCCGGGTGACGACCGTCGGCTGGCAGGCCCGCCGGGGTCCGATCGTGCCGGCCAGCGGGGTGAGCGGACCTCACCCGATCCGGACGACCGACCCACCGGACTCGTCCGCGCCGCGCGCCGACCGGGCACCGCCGTCGATGATGGGAGCGCTTCCATAGCGGCGTCGAATCGGTTAGGGTGAGTGGGTTCCTCGATCGCGGGAGCCTCGCGTCGGGTGGTTGGAGCCAGGGCAAGCTCCGATCCGTCCTCTCGCGTCGTCGTCCGTCCCCCCGGGCTGCGGCGCACCACCTCCGGTCGATCCTTCCCCGCGTCGTCGCCCGTCCCCCGGGCCGCGACGTCACCCTGGTCGATCCCGTCTCCCGGGTCTCCACCCCCGAGAGGAACCACAGATGCCCAGATCACTGGCCGGCGCTCTCGTGTCGGCGTTGGCCGTCGCCACGGCCGTCGTGGCGGTCCCCATCAACGCTGCGGGCTCGGCCCCGGCCCCGGCCCCGGCCGCCGCCGAGGCGTACACCTGGCGCAACGTCCCGGTCGGCGGCGGTGGCTTCGTGCCCGGCATCGTCTTCAACCCCACCGAGAAAAACCTGATCTACGCGCGAACGGACATCGGCGGGGCCTACCGCTGGGAGCAGTCCAGCCAGTCGTGGACGCCGCTGCTCGACTGGGTCGGCGCGGACCTCTGGGGCTACAACGGCGTCGTCAGCATCGCCACCGATCCGGTGCAGACCAACCGGGTGTACGCGGCCGTCGGCATGTACACCAACGGCTGGGACCCGAACAACGGCGCGATCCTGCGCTCTTCCGACAAGGGCGCCACCTGGCAGATCACCGAGTTGCCGTTCAAGAACGGTGGCAACATGCCGGGCCGCGGCATGGGTGAGCGACTGGCCGTCGACCCCAACCGGAACAACATCGTCTACTACGGTGCCGAGGGCGGCAACGGGCTGTGGCGCAGCACCGACTACGGGACGACCTGGGCCAGGGTCACCGCGTTCCCCAACGCCGGCAACTACCGGGCCGACCCCAGTGACCCGAACGGCTACAACGGGCAGAACCAGGGCCTCACCTGGGTCAGCTTCGACAAGAGCACCGGCACCGCCGGGTCCACCACCCAGACGATCTACGTGGGCGTGGCGGACAAGGAGAATCCGGTCTACCGCAGCACCGACGGCGGTGTGACCTGGACGCGTATCCCCGGGCAGCCCACCGGCTACCTGGCGCACAAGGGTGTCGTCGACCCGGTCGGCGGTCACCTCTACATCGCCACCAGCGACACCGGCGGCCCGTACGACGGCGGCAAGGGCGACGTCTGGAAGTTCACCCGCTCGACCGGGGCGTGGACGCGGATCAGCCCGGTGCCCTCCACCAGCGCCGACGACTACTTCGGCTACAGCGGTCTGACCATCGACCGGCAGCACCCGAACACGTTGATGGTGGCCACCCAGGTCTCCTGGTGGCCGGACGCGATCTTCTTCCGCAGCACCGACGGTGGGGCGAGCTGGACGCGGATCTGGGACTTCACCAGCTACCCGCAGCGGTCCCGCCGCTACACCATGGACATCAGCTCGGTGCCCTGGCTGACCTTCGGCACCAACCCGGCGCCTCCGGAGGAGACGCCCAAGCTCGGCTGGATGAACGAGTCGGTCGAGATCGACCCGCACGATTCCAACCGGATGATGTACGGCACCGGCGCCACCATCTACGGCACCACGGACCTCACCAAGTGGGACACCGGCGGTCAGCTCACCCTCCGGCCGATGGTCCGCGGACTGGAGGAGACCGCCGTCCTCGACCTGGTCAGCCCGCCCAGCGGGGCGCCACTGATCAGCGCGCTCGGCGACGTCGGCGGGTTCCGACACACCGACCTCGACACCATTCCGTCGATGCTCTTCACCCAGCCGGTCTTCACGAGCACCACCAGCCTGGACTACGCCGAGAGCAAGCCGGCCGTGCTGGTACGCGCCGGCAATTTCACCGACGCCGACCGCCCCAACGACAGCCACGTCGCCTTCTCCACCGACGGCGGCGCGACCTGGTTCCAGGGCACCGAGCCGTCCGGGGTCAACACCGGCGGCACGGTCGCCGCCGCAGCCGACGGCAGCCGGTTCGTCTGGTCGCCCGGCGACGCCGGCCAACGCGTCGTCTACTCAGTCGGCTTCGGCAACTCGTGGACGCCGTCCGCCGGCATCCCGGCCAACGCGATCATCGAGTCCGACCGGGTCGACCCCAACCGGTTCTACGGCTTCAGCGGCGGGCGGGTCTACCTGAGCACCAACGGCGGTGCGACCTTCACCGCCACGGCGGCGACCGGCCTGCCCACCTCCGACGTCCGGTTCAAGGCGCTGCCCGGCCGGTCCGGTGAGCTGTGGCTGGCCGGGCCGGGTGGGCTGTGGCGCTCCGCCGACTCGGGTGCCAGCTTCACGAAACTGGGCGGCGTCAGCGCCTCCGGCAACGTCGGCTTCGGCAAGGCGGCGCCCGGCCGGACCAACCCCGCCGTCTTCCTCTACGGCACGGTGGACGGCCAGCCCGGTGTGCACCGCTCCGACGACGGCGGAACGACCTGGGTCCGCATCAACGACGACCGCCACCAGTACGGCAACCCGACCGAGGCGCTGACCGGCGACCCTCGCGTCTACGGCCGCGTCTACCTTGGCACCAACGGTCGCGGCATCCTGGTCGCCGACCGCACCGGTGGCACGCCGACCACCCCGCCGCCGACGACGCCACCCCCGACGACGCCGCCTCCGACCACCCCGCCTCCGACCACGCCGCCTCCGACCACGCCGCCTCCGACCACGCCGCCTCCGGCTGGTGGATGTGCGGCGGCCTACCGGGTGACCGGCTCCTGGTCGGGCGGATTCCAGGCCGAAGTGGTGGTCAGCAACCCGGGCACCCGGCCCATCGCCGGCTGGACGCTGGGCTGGACCTTCCCCAATGGCCAGCGGATCAGTCAGCTCTGGGGCGGCACCTACACCCAGACCGGGGCGGTCGTGTCGGTCGTGGACAGCGGCTGGAACGGCGCGCTCGGCGCCGGCGCCAGCACCACGATCGGCTTCCTCGCTTCCTGGACCGGCAGCAACGCGCCGCCGGCCACCGTGAGCTGCACGAGTCGCTGAACCGGTGACCCGGCGTCGTCCGGGCCACCCGAGAACACCGGTCCGCCGGGGCTGCCTGAGGGGTCCGGCACCCCGGCGGACCGGCCCGATTCCGATCGTCGAGCACCCACCGGGGCAACGCGAGCGGGCCCCGTCGGCCAGAAGGTCGGCGGGGCCCGCTCGGGTTGTCGGGAAGCTAGTCGTCCAGGCCGACGGGGGAGTTGGGGCGGTCGACGTCGACGAACTCGACGTCGTCCACCGCGCGGTCGTCCCGGCTGCCGGCGGCACGGGCAGCGGAGCCGACGGCCCAGCCGACCGCCGCGCCGACCAGCGCGGCTCCGATCAGGAGCGTCCACGGCAGCGCCGGCTGGCGCCCGGCGAGCGCGTCAAAGGCGCGCGAGGCCCGACGCCGGGCCTCCTCCGCCGCGGAGCCGACCAGGTCACCCGCCCCGTCGGCGAGATCGCCGCTGCTGCGACGGGCCGAGCGGGCGGTGTCCCGGACACTGTCGCCTGCGGAGCTGACGGCGGAGAGCAGGTGCTCCCACGCCTGGTCCGCGATCCGCTCCGGCTTGCTGCGCCGGTCCAGCAGGTTGGTTCCGAACATCGTGGTTACCTCCTCGGGTGCCGAAGCCGCCGGCCACTTCGGACCTCGGCGTCTGTCCAGCGCGGCAGGTTTCGCTGATTCCGCAGTGCCCCGGGCCGGTCGGCCGCAAACCCGGTCGGCCGCGGCTCACCGGATCCCTCAGCGCACGGCCACCACGGCCGCACCGCGGGCGAAGTCGTCATCGTCGTCGTCATCGTCGTCCCCGCCGCCGAAACCGCAGGCCAGTACGAGGGCGAGCAGCACGCCCACTCCGGCGAGCCCGGCCAGTCGCTTGATCATCGAAGGTCCCTTCCGTCACGGTGGGTGGCCCTAGGTGGCGTCGGCAACCGCCCGACCGGATCGGACCGGACGCGTTCGGGCGACCGTGACGCGACACGCCGGTCCCAGTCGGTGCCGGCGTACGGGGTGGGTCGGTTGTCGGGCGTGTCGGGTCGCGCCCGCTACCCTGGTCCGGCGACGCGTCGGTTCCGACCGATCGTGGAGTGGTCAGATAACGAAAAGTATTGGTTGATCAGATACCGAAAGTGGGGATATGGGCGACTTTGTGCGCCCGGATCCGTGAATTGCTCATCCCGAGGGGTGGCGACCGAGGCCATCGGAGGAATACTCTCGGTCGCGGCCCGCGTACTGATGAGACGCCCGGGGGACGGGCGGGTGGAGGTGCTCGCGTGAGCCTGTCGATCGTGAAGTCGGTCCTGTCCGGTGGTGTCGTGGAGATCGCCCCCCGGGGCGAGATCGACGTCGACACAGCGTACGAGGTGCGTGAAGCGATTGCGGAGGTGCTGGCCAAGAGCCGCCCGCTCCGCATCGAGCTGAACATGAGGCTGGTCACCTTCATCGACTCGGTCGGCATCAGCGCCATGGTCGCCGGCTTCCAGACCGCCGAGGTCAGCGGCGTCAAGCTGGTGGTCACCGAGCCGAGCCGGTTCGTGCACCGTCAGCTCTGGGTGACCGGTCTGCTCGGTCTCTTCGGCGCGCCGGAGCCCTACTTCGCCGGGGCCGCCACCCCCGAGGTGCTTCCGGGCGCCTGAGCGCCGGCCGTCCCACCCGTCAGGGTCGCTCGTCCAGACCGGTCAGGTCCACGTCGGTCACCTCGGTGACCGCTCGGATGGCCGTCACCGACGCGTACCCGGCGGCCAGCAACGCCAGGTCCGTGCCGGGCTGCGCGGCCTGGCCGGGCTCCTCCAGCGCGGTACGCACGAAGCCGTGCCCCGACTCGGCCACCGTCATCTGCACCTGACCGAAGCTGGCCAGAAAGCCGCGACGTACCCCACGCAGCCGTCCGTGCGGCAGGTCGGGCGCGTTGACGTTGAGCACGCTCTCCGGTGGCGCGGCGGTCAGTCGGGGGAGCAGGTCCAGGGCGACCCGCGCGGCGGTGTCCCAGTGCCGTTCGGCGTCGCGTACCCGGGCTGCGGCGTCCACCGCGGCCCCGCCGCTGCCGGCCGTCGCCTCGCCCGCGGAGAGCACGTCCAGGGAGACGGCCATCGCCCGGCACCCGTTCGAGGCGGCGGTGAAGGCGGCGCCCACCGTGCCGGAGTGCAGCACGGCGCGGCCGGCGTTGGCACCCCGGTTGATGCCCGACAGCACGACCGACGGCGGCGGGCCGAACGCGCCGTGCAGCGCGATCAGCGTGATGAAACCGGGCGAGCCGGCGACCCCGTACGCCGGCACACCCGCCAGGTCCGGCAGCGGATGGTCGTGCACCACCACCCGCCCGTCCCGTTCCACGGCGCTCATCGCGGCGCTGGCGCCGCTGGCCTCCTCCCGCGGCGCCGCGACCACCACGTCCAGGCCCCGCTGGGCGGCGGCCAGGGCCAACGCCCGGATGCCCGGCGCGGCGATCCCGTCGTCGTTGGTCACGAGGACCCGCAGCGTCATCGCTCGACCACCCGGTCGGCCAGCTCGTCGGGGGTGGTCCGCTCCTGCTGTCGGCTGTCCGCCGGGACCAGTCGGACCCGCTCCACCAGTCCGGTGATCGAATCCAGCCGTCCGGTGCCCAGCCCGTGCCGGGTCACGTTCAACGCTCCGGCCGCCGCGCCGGTGCGGATGGCGGTCCGGATGTCGCCACCACGGGCGATCACGGCCGCCACGCCGGCGGTCATCGAGTCGCCCGCGCCGCGCGGATCGGCGGCCTCCAGCCGGGGCATCTGCACCTCGAAGAGCTCCCCGTCGATGAGCGCCAGCGCCGGCTGGTCGGCTCGGCTCACCACCACCGTCTCGGCGCCGGCGGCGTGCAGGTCGTACATCGCCTGGGCCAGCTCGGCGCCGTCCCCACCGCGGGCGCGACCGTCACGGATCAGCTCCTCGTGACTCACCTTCAGAAAGAACACACCGCTGTCCAGTACGGCGCCCAAATGATCACCGGACAGATCGACCACCACCCGGCTGCCGTTGGCGCCGAGGTCGGCGGCGAAGCGGCGGTACAGGTCGGCCGGGACGAGCCACGGCGCGTTCGGGCCACTGAGGACGCTCACGTCGGCGCGCAGTCCCTCGCCGAGCGCCAGGTTGTACAACTCGTCCAGCTCGTGGCGGCTCAGTCGGTCCCCGGGCACGTCCACGACCTCCTGTCGGGACCCGTCCCGCCGGTCGTGCACGTACCCGCCGCTGCCGGAGTCGCGCACCACCACCTTCAGGTCCACCCCCTCGCTGACCAGCAGCGGCTCCAGTACCTGGCCGATCTCGCCACCGAGCGCGGCGCAGAGCACCACGTCGACCCCGAGCGACAGCACCATGCGGGCCTGCCAGACGCCCTGGCCGCCGGGGTGCAGGTGCAGTTCGGGCTGGTCGTTCGGCTGGTCCACGGTCACCGTCAGCTGCGGGGTGGGCGCGAAGACCATCACGTGCCCGCTCACCGGTCGTCACCGAACATGTGTCCACCCTTCGTTGCCACCGGTGATCTCCCCCTCAGCCGACCGTAATGGGAACGCTGTGCGAATACCGGGACAACGCACGGTGTCCGTCCGGGCGTTGCCAGCGTGCGCCGGGTGCGGGACGATCGTGCGACCAGCGACGTCGGGAGACGGTGTGTTCAGCAGCGACAGCTTCAGCTACACCGTCCAGGCCCGCTGCTCGCTCGCCGAGGCGGCGGCGTTGTTGAGCGACCTGACCCGCCAGGGCGAGTTGCACCCCCTGATCGTCCGGGTCCGCCGGGTGCCGCCCCGTCCGGGCGCCCGAGCCAGCTACACGATCAACGACAGGTTGGCGATGGGGCCGTTGCGCTTCCGCACCACCTACCAGGCGGACGTGCTGATCTGCGAGCCGGACGAGATCGTCACGGTGGCCCGCCAGTGGCCGGCCACCACCGTCCGCAACCACACCCGGCTGCGCGCCGAGCCGGACGGGCTGGTCCGGATCGACGTCGACATCACCCTGCGCGCGCCGGCGCCCCTGTTCCGGTACGCCTTCCAGCAGGCCCGCGCCGCCCACCTGGCCCTGGCCACCCGCCTCGGCGCGGCTCTGGACACCACCGGCGACGAACAACCCCCGGCCTGACCCCTCGCCCCGACGCCCGCCGCGCCCGCGGCCCCGGCCGCTCGCCGCCTCGCGGCATGATCGTGCTCGATCCTGGATGTAGTGGCGTCCTGCGGCGCGGTGGCCACTACTTCGTTGTTGTTACGCGATCTTGCGCTGCGCGGGGTGCGGTCGTGGGGCGGGCGGGGCGACGGCCCCAGGGCTTGTACGTGGAGAGCACGGTCGCGATGATCATGAGGCTGGTCGACACCGCGGGCGCGATCACCAGGTCGGCGCGATCCCGGGCGGGCAGGGCGGCGCCCAGCGCGCTCGCGTGCCGCAGGTTCGGGGTGAGCAGGAATAGCACCAGCCCGACCATCACCGTGGTGATCACGAGCTTGACCAGCACCCACCGGTAGCGCACCAGGCCCCACGGGGTGAGCAGCGCGCTGGCGACGCCGACGAGCCAGACGAGCACGCTCAGCGGCGCGAACAGCACCGTGCCGACGAGCCCGGCGACCGGATAGACCACGGCCGGGTCGGCGCCGCGCTGAGCCGCGATGCCGAGGGTGAGCAGCACCAGGTCGGCCCCGAGCCAACCGAGCGAGGTGACGAGGTGCAGGGTGAGCAGCGCCTTGCGGGTGGCGGGCGGGATTCGCGGCATGCCCGACATGCTGCCGGCCCGGCCCGGCCGGGTCGTCCGACCGCCGGCGACGTCCCGGGTACGTCCGCTGACGTACCCGGGGCCGGCGCACCCTGTCGAGGTGCGCCGGCCACCGGTGGGGTCAGTACACCGACAGGTGTACGTGGTTGGTGTGATCGCTGGAGGGGTCGCCGTTCCCCCCGCTGTACGACTTCCACCCGCTGCTGGGTAGCCAGATCTGCCGGTACCAGATCACGTAGAGCACGGCGAGCCGGTCGGAGTTGCGGATGAAGTAGGCGGCCAGGTTGTTGCCGTACGTCTTGTCGCCGCCGGTGGCGTCCCCGCCGAAGCCGCCCTTCTGCGCGGCGAAGTCGCAGGCCCGACCCTTCGGGTGTTCGCCGGAGCCGCCCGAGCGGTGACAGGAGACGTACCGGGTGAAGCCGGCGGCCTTTGCCTGGTTGAGGGCGTGCAGGGTGCGGGGGGTGATGCAGCCGCTGGCCGGGGTGGGGTCGTTGATGCTGCACGACTCGGATGGCCAGGAGCCGTCGGAGTTGCGCGGCGCGGGCTGGGCGTTGGCGGTGGAGGTGCCCCGGTTGGAGCTGGTGTCGGCGGCGGTGGTGCGCGGCTTGCTGGTGGCGACCGTCAGGGCCCGTTCGGCCTGCTCCTTGCGCTTGGCCATCACCTCGACCTGCTTGCGCTGCTCGCGGATCTCGCCGTCCAGGGCGATGCGGGTGCGGTTGGCCTCGTCCCGGGTGGCGTGCAGGTCGCGCAGCACCCGGTCCTCGTTGGCGGCCACCACGTCCAGCGCGGCCGCCCGGTCCATGAAGCCCTCGGGGGTGTTGGTGTTGAGCAGCGCCGAGACGGTGCTGAGCCGGCCGGTGCGGTACGCCACGCCGGCGATCTCGCCGACCTTGCCGTTGCGCACAATCATCTCGGCCTCGGTGGTCTTCAGCTTGGCCGCGAGTTGCTGCTGTCGCTGGACGGAGGTGTCCAGGGCGCGCTTCGCGTCCAGGTAGCCCTTGCTGGCGGCCTCCAGTTGGGCCCGCAGCGCGGGGGTGCCGCCCTCCTCGTCGCCGTCGGGCGCCGCGGCGGCCCGCAGGCCGCCGGGGGGAGCGGCGGTGGCGGCGCCCACCGGGAGCGCGACGCCGAGGGTGACCATCATGACGATCAGTGCCGCGAGTCGGGCGGCGGGTGGTCGTGCTGGTGCCACTACGCATGTCCTTCCGTCAGCCGCCGACCGGGTTAGCTGACGGGTTCGGGACGGAAGATCCCTACCGCTGGCGCGGATGCACCCCAGGAACATGGTTCCCCGGTTCGCCCTCTCGGGTGATTAGGCGGCGGCCGCCACCGGCGCCGGGAGGGCGCCGCCGGGTGGTGGCCGGGGACGAGCCTACCGGGGCAGGTGGGACGTGTGCAGTCGATGTGACGGAAGGTGTCTGCGTCACCACCGGGAATGACGGCGAACCGGTCTTTTGGTCAGATAAGCGATCACCACTCGATCGACCCGCAGGCGCCCGGGGCGGCGGCGGGCTCGATCTGCAGCGTGGCATGCTCGATGCGGAAGTCCTCCCGCAGGGCGGTACGCGCTGCGGTGAGCACCGCGCCGACCTCCCCGCCGGGTGCCATGATCAGGTGCGCGGAGGCCACCTCCATGCCCGAGGTGAGCGTCCAGACGTGCAGGTCGTGCACCTCGACCACGCCGGGCACCGCGGCCAGTCGGTCGTGCACGGCGGTGACCTGGAGGTGTTCCGGCGCGGCCTGCACCAGGATGCGGACGGCCGCGCGCCCCAGCCGCCAGGTGCGCGGCAGGATGAACACGCCGATGGCGACCGCGACCAAGGGGTCGGCCCACCACCACTCGGTGACCGCGATGAGCAGCGCCGCGCCGATTACGCCGAGCGAGCCGAGCAGGTCGCCGAGCACCTCCAGGTAGGCGCCCTGGAGGTTGATGCTCTCCCGGGCGCCGGCGCGCAGCAGCGCGAACGCGACCACGTTCGCGAGCAGGCCGAGGACGGCCACCGCGAGCATCGGGCCGGTCAGCACCTCGTGGGGGTCGCCGAACCGGCCGATCGCCTCGATCAGCACGTAGACCGCCACGCCGGAGAGCAGGACGGCGTTGGCCAGGGCGGCGAGCACCTCAAGGCGGTAGAGCCCGAAGGTGCGCTGCGGGTCGCCGGTGGCCCGCCGGGTGGCGGTGATCGCGGCGAGCGCCATCCCGATGCCCAGCACGTCGGTGAACATGTGCCCGGCGTCAGAGAGCAGGGCGAGCGAGCCGGTGTGGAAGGCGGCCACGCCCTCGACCACCATCAGGGTGGCGAGCAGCCCGAACGCGGCCCAGAGCCGGCCCCGGTGCTGGTGGGCGGCGTTGGCGACCGACCCGTGGTGGTGGTCATGACCTGCTCCCACGAGATCCACCCTCCGTCGCCACCCGGGACCCGGTCAAATGTATGTTCACATCGCTATGTATGCAACTGTACGGGCGGGATCCACCCGTCGACACCGCAACCCGCGGGTCAGCCGGTCGGGTCGATGGTGGTGAGCCGCTGGGTGGCCCGCGAGAGCGCCACGTAGAGCGTGCGTACGCCGGAACCCGGATCGGCACGGATCTCGCTCGGGGCGACCAGCACCACCCCGTCGTACTCCATGCCCTTCGCCTCCAGGCTGGTCACCACCTGCAGCCGCGCCGCGCCGAGTGAGCCGAGCCAACCGGCGACCTCGTCGCGGCGGGTGACCGGCGTGATCACCCCGACCGTGCCGTCCACCTCGGCCAGCAGGCCGGTGGCCGCCCCCACGACCGCGGTCTCCAACCCGGCGGGCGGCACCACCAGCTCGACGGGGTCGATCCCGGTGGAGCGGACGGCGGTCGGCAACGACAGGTCCGGGTAGAGCCGCCGGATCTCCGCCGCCGCCACCGCGAAGATCTCCGCCGAGTTGCGGTAGTTGGTGGTGAGCGTGAAATCGTGTCGCTTGCGCCGGCCCAGCGCCTGGTCCCGGGCGCGGGTCAGCTCCTCGGGATCGCCGGTCCACGCGGTCTGCGCCGGGTCGCCCACGACGGTCCAGGAGGCCAGGCGGCCACGCCGTCCGACCATCCGCCACTGCATCGGCGAGACGTCCTGCGCCTCGTCCACCACCACATGCGCGTACTCCCGGTAGTCCTCGGGACGCTCCCGGGCCGCCGCGCGGGCGGCCCGCTGCCGGTCGCTGGCGGTGCTCAGCTCGCGCACGCCCCCGGCGAGCTGGAACGGGTCGCGGCGGGCCCGCGCCGGCTGCATCGGCTTGCCGAGCAGCGCGTCCAACTCGTCCAGCAGCGCCACGTCGGCGATGGTCAGACCCGCGGTGTCCAGGCTCTGGTAAGCGGTCGTGAGCAGCCTGATCTCCGCGCCGGAGAGGATCCCGCCGGCGTACCGACGCAGCCGATCCGGGCGAGCCAGCCAGCCGAGCACGTGTCGGGGGTGCAGGCGCGGCCACCACGCCTTGAGGAACTCCCGGAACTCCGGCCGCTCGGCGATCTCGCCCTCGAAGGCCCGCTGCTCCGGCAGCCGGGTGATGCCCACCGCACGGGCCTGCGCCCAGAGCGCGGCGAACACACCGTCGAAGCCGGCCCGGCGTGCCTCGTTGCGCCGGGCGCCACGGTGCAGCGCGCGGTCCCGGATCCGGTCCAGCTCGGCCCGGTCCAGCCGCAGCAGCGTCCCTCGGTAGAGCAGCCGCAGTTCACCCGGCCCGCCCGGCACCGCGTCGCGGGCCGCGCGCTCCAGCACCCGGCGCATCCGCAGCGAGCCCTTCACCGCCGCCACCTCGGGCGGGTCGGTGCGGGTGGCGGTCATCCCCGGAAAGAGGGTGCCCAGCGAGTGCAGGGTGGCCGTGTCCTCACCGAGCGAGGGCAGCACCGAGGCGATGTACTCGACGAAGACGGTGGACGGCCCGACCACCAGGATGCCCCCGCCGGCGTACCGGCTGCGGTCGGAGTAGAGCAGGAAGGCCGCCCGGTGCAGGGCGACAGCCGTCTTGCCGGTGCCCGGGCCGCCCGCGACGATCGTCACCCCGGAACCGGGCGACCGGATGGCCTCGTCCTGCTCCCGCTGGATCGTCGCCACGATGTCGCGCATGCCCCGACCGGTGGCCCGGGACAGGGTGGCCAGCAACGCGCCGTCACCGACCACCGTCATCCCGTCCGGCGCGGCGGCCGGGTCCAGCAGGTCATCCTCGATGCGGGTGACCCGCTCGGCGCGGGAGGAGATGGTGCGCCGACGCACCACGCCCAGCGGCTGCGCCGGGGTGGCCTGGTAGAACGCGGACGCGGCCGGCGCGCGCCAGTCGACGACCAGCGTGGTGGCGTCCTCGTCGCGGATGCCGAGCCGCCCGACGTGCAGCACCTGCCGGTCGCGCAGGTCCAGACGGCCGAAGACCAGCCCCTCGTGCTCGGCGTCGAGGGTGTGCCGCCGCTGCGCGGCGTGAAAGACCATCGCGTCGCGTTCGACCAGCGCGCCGAACGTGCCGACCCGCGCCATCCGGTAGCCGTCGCGTTCGGCCCGAACCGCTGACTGGCGCAGCTCGGCCAGTCGGGCGTACACCCGGTCGAGGTGCCGTTGTTCGACGGCGATCTCCTGCTCCAGGGCGGTCTGGTCGGTCAACGCACGCTCCTTCGATGTCGCCGGCAAGCGGCGCGAACCGCGCGGGCCAACCGCAGAAGGGTACGGCCCCGGGCCCGGCGCTTCGCGCCCGAGGTGCGCGAACGTGCTCAGCGACCCGTCCCGGTCGCGCTCGCGTCGTGCCCGTCACGCGCCGGCGCGGCGAGCACCCGACGCAGTACGCCGGTCAGCGCGGCGTTCACCTCGTCCGGGCGTTCCATCATCAGCATGTGTCCGGCACCCGGACAGACGGTCAGCTCGGTGGCCGGCAGGGCGGCGGCGATCGACTCGGCGCACGGCGGTGGGGTCAGCCGGTCCCGGTCACCGACCAGGGCGGCGGCCGGCAGGTGGGCCAGCGCGGTGAGGGTGTCCAGCCGGTGCTGGGCGCCGATCGAGGCGCGGAAGCCGCCGATCGAGCGCAGCGAGGCGCGGGCCACCGCCGAGGTCACCAGCCGGATGTCGGAGGGATCGCAGCGGTCGCCGAAGAGCATCCACCGGATGCTCGGTTGCAACGCGTTCAGCAGCGCCCGGGGCGCGCGCCACGAGCCGCACCGGGCCAGGACACCGGCGCCCGTCGTCTCGGCGAGCCGGATCAGCCGGGCGATGCGCGGCGAGAGCCCGTAGACGGTGTGCGTGTGCCCCTCGGCGGTGGTGGAGACGAAGACCAGGCCGGCCGTACGGGCGGCGAAATGGTCGGGGTGGCGGTGCGCGTACTCCATGATCGTCATTCCGCCCATCGAGTGCCCGACCAGGACCACCCGACCGGCCGGCGTGACCGCGTCGAGGACGGCGGCCAGATCGTCGCCGAGCTGGGCCAGGGTGGCCGTGGGCAACGCCATGCAGCTGGACCGGCCGTGGCCGCGCGCGTCGTAGGCGACCACCCGCACCGCGTCGCCGGCCGCGGCGGTGAGCGCGTCCACCTGCCGGTGCCAGCTGCGCCCGTCCAGCGTCCAGCCGTGCAGCAGGACGGCCGTGACGGGAGCGTCCGCGGGCCCCGTGACCTCCACGTGCAGCCGTACGCCGTCGGGCGTACCGACCTCGAACCGTTCCGCCATCGCCACCTCCGCGGGCCGCCCAGGCATCACCAGCTCCTCCGATACCCGGCGGTAACACCGGCTACCCGCCGGAACACCAGGCCAATCGCGCCGGGCGAACATTCCCGACCCCGCCCGTGGCCGTCGCCGCCGAGCCAAGCTGAACGGCATGGAGGCGGCGGGACAGGGGCGGCAGGCCGGCGGTACGCCCCGCGCCGCGCTCGCCGAGCTGCTCGCCGGCAACCGGCGGTTCGTCAGCGGCCAACCCGTGCACGGTCACGACGTCACCGCCGCGGCGGCCGCCTCCGGGGACCAGCAGCCGTACGCGGTGGTGCTCGGCTGCATCGACTCGCGGGTGCCGCTGGAGGCGATCTTCGACCAGACCTTCGGCGCGATCTGCGTGATCCGTACCGGTGGGCACGTGCTCGACCGCGCGGTGCGCGGCTCCATCGAGTACGTGGTCAGTCAGCTCGGCGTGCCGCTGGTGCTGGTGCTCGGACACGAGCGGTGCGGGGCGGTGGGAGCGGCGGTGGACGCGCTGCGATCAGGGGAACGGCCCGGCGGCTCGCTCGCCCACCTGGTCGACGAGATCGCCCCGGCGATCACCGAGGCCGGCCTCGACGATCCGGCGGCGCATCCCCTGGCGATCCGCCGGCACGTCCGGCGTACGGTCCACGCGCTGCGAGCGGACGACCTGCTGGCCGGCCCGGTCGCGGCCGGTCGCGTGGCGGTGGTGGGTGGCCTCTACGACCTGAGCACCGGCGAGGTCGCCCTGCTCGACCCGACCTGAACGCCGGACGCGAAACCGCCCGCCGGGAACTCCCGGCGGGCGGTTTGCTGGTGCTGTGGCGGGGGAGGGCTCAGCCCTCGAAGACGCCGGCCGCGACCAGGCGCTTCTCGGTGGCCTCCCAGCCGTCGTTCGGGTGAACGGCAGCCAGGTTGTTGATCTCCGCCCGGATCTTGGCGGCGTGGCCGGCGGCGGCCAGCACCCGGATCTCCTCGACGAAGGCGTCGGAGTCGGTGCGCAGGTGCGCGGTCTTGCCGTTGGTCAGGTTGCGCACGTAGGCGTGCTTGCCGCCGTTGAGCGGGATGAGGTACTTGAACTCGCCCAGCACGCTGAGGGCGCCACCCTGGCCAGCCTGGCCGGCCCGGACGGACGCGCGCGCGGTCTTAGAGGTGTTGCTCGCCACGGAGGTACTCCTTGCAAGACGTACGGGAGGACTGGACGTCCGGGGGCTGTGTGCGGGTGACACTGGGGCCGGCCCGCGAAGATGTAACGCGGCAGAAGCCGCCGATGGAACTGTACAGGACCACGACATCAGGCTGGTCGTCGCGGTGTCCTGAGCGGCAACGGAGACCACCCGTCCGGCTATTCCGGCAGGCGTTTTTTCCGATTCCCTGGCGCACCATCCGTCACAGGAGTAATCATGTGTTGCACAGCAACCACTCCGGTGGACGAGGTCGTAGGGGAAGACGCACCTCGCTCTCCGGGAGGTCACCGTGCCAACGCGTGGCGTCGTATACGTCCACTCGACCCCGCTCGCCGTGTGCTCGCACGTCGAGTGGGCGATCGCGCGCGTCCTAGCCGCGCCGGTCAACCTGCAGTGGACGGCCCAGCCCGTCGATCCCGGCGCCCGCCGGGCCGAGTGCGGGTGGACCGGCCGTCCGGGGACGGGCGCCGAGCTGGCTGCTGCCCTCCGGCAGTGGCCCATGATTCGTTTCGAGGTCACCGAGGAGCCGAGTCCCGGCGCCGACGGTGAGCGCTTCATGTACGTGCCCGCCCGTGGCCTTTTCCGGGCCACTGTCGGGGCGGCCGGCGACATCCAACTCGGCGAGGACCGGCTGCGGGCGCTGATGGCCTCCGCCCGGGCCCCGGAGGCGCTGTCGCACGCCCTCGACAAGGCGCTCGGCACCGCCTGGGACGCTGACCTGGAGCCCTACCGGTACGCCGGCGACGGGGCGCCGGTGACGTTGCTCACCCGGGTTGGCTGACCTCCGCCACCGCCTGCTGGCCAGCCACTCCGGGCGCTGCGACCGGTAAGGTCAAGTTGCCCCGATAAGGGAGAAGCTGGTGGGATGGGCGGGTGCCGATTCGCCCACGACACGCCGGTGTCGCCGTCGCCGCCCTGACCGCCCTGCTCGTCTCCGGCTGCTCCGGCGCCCCGGACCGGCCCGACCCGACGCCCGGTCCGACCGGCGCCTCGGCGGCTCCGAGCGCTCCCACCGCGACCCCGGCCGACGACCCGGCCGCGCGGGCCGCCGCCCTCGTCGCGACGCTCTCCGACGAGGACCTGGTCGGGCAGGTGCTGATGCCGTACGCGTACGGCGACTCGGCCACGACGGTCTCGACCGGCTCCGCGGCCGGCAATCAGGCCCTCGCCGGTGTCGACACCCCCGCCGAGATGATCGCCAAGTACCGGCTCGGCGGGCTGATCCTGGTCGGTTTCAGCGCCGACGACCCGACCAAGGGCAACCAGGAGACCACCAACGTCGACAACCCCAAGCAGGTCCACGAGCTGACCACCGGGCTGCGGGACGCCGCCGGACGGCTGGCCGCCGGCCCGGCGCCCTTTTTGATCGGCACCGACCAGGAGTACGGCGTCGTCACCCGGGTCACCGACGGGGTCACCATCCTGCCCAGCGCGCTCGCCGCCGGTGCGGCCGGCGACCCGAAGCTGACCGAGGCCGCCTGGCGGGCCGCCGGCGCCGAACTCGCCGCGCTGGGCATCAACATCGACTTCGCCCCGGTGGCCGACGTGCTGGCCACCCGCAGCACGGTGATCGGCTCGCGGTCGTACGGGGCCGATCCCAAGCAGGCCGCCGCGCAGGTCGGCGGCGCGGTCCGGGGCCTGCAGGCCAGCGGCGTCGCGGCCACCCTGAAGCACTTCCCGGGGCACGGCCACAGCGCTGACGACTCGCACCAGGACCTGCCCGTGCTCACCCAGTCCGCGGCGGCGTTGCAGAGCGGCGCGTGGCCACCGTTCACCGCCGGGTTCGAGGCCGGCGCGATGGCCGTGATGTCCGGCCACCTGGACGCGCAGGCCATCGACCCGGGCACCCCGGCGACCTTCTCCCACAAGCTGCTCACCGACGTGCTGCGCGGCCAGCTCGGCTTCCAGGGCGTGGTGATCACCGACGGGATGAACATGCCGCCGGCGAAGCGCTGGGCGCCCGGCGAGGCCGCCGTCCGGGCGCTGAACGCCGGCAACGACCTGATCCTCATGACCCCGAACGTCGGCCAGGCGTACGACGGGCTGCTCGCCGCCCTGCGCGGAGGCTCGCTGCCCCGCGCCCGGCTGGTCGACGCGGTCACCCGGGTGCTGACCATGAAGTTCCGGCTGGCGTCGGCCCCCATCGAACCGATGTCCACGCTGAACACCCCGGCGCACCGGGCGGCGGCGGACGCGTTGGCCGCCGGTGCGGTCACCGTGCTGCGGGGCGCCTGCGGCAAAGCGGTGCGCGGGCCCGTGACCGTCACCTCCTCCGACGGCCGCGACGGCACCCGGGCGGCGCTCACCACCGCGTTGACCAAGGCCGGCGTGACCGTGAAGCCGAGCGGCGGGACCGTGGTGCACCTGGTCGGCTACGGGGACGGGGAGACGGACCTGCGTGCCGACGCGGCGGTCACTGTCGCCATGGACACCCCGTACGTGCTGGCCAAGGCCACGTCGCCGACGCTGCTGGCGACGTACTCCTCCAGTCGGGCGTCGATGACCGCCCTGGCCGCCGTGCTGGCCGGCAAGGCCCGCCCGGGTGGTCGGTCCCCGGTCGCGGTGCCCGGCCTGCCCGCCACCACCTGCGGCGCGTGATTCCGCAGGGACCCGCAGGCCGGAAATCGCGTCGCCGGAGACGGCGTCGACCTGGCACCCTCGTCGCATGGCAACCGCACAGGGCTTCCGGTACGACAGGCGTGCCGACGGCACGGTGGTGATCACGCATCACGGCCGGGTGGCGGGCACGCTGCGCGGCGCCCGGGCGGCGGAGTTCCTCGCCGAGGTCGACGACGACCCGCAACTGGTGATGGCCCGCTGGACCGGCAACTACCGCCACGGCAACGAACGCACCGCCAAGCAGCATCCCCGCAACCGGGGCTGAACGTGCCGAAGGGCCCCCTCGCGAGGGGGCCCTTCGGTGAAACCACAGATCGGCCGCTGTCTCACGGCCGCTGTCTCACGGCCGCTGTCTCACGGCCGCTGTCTCACGGCCGCGCGAAGACGAGCGCCACGTTGTGGCCGCCGAAGCCGAACGCGTTGTTCAGCGCGGCGGGGATCTCCAGGTGGCGTGCCTTGTGCGCGGCGACCTCCAGGCTGAGGCCCGGCTCCGGGTCGTCGAGGTTGATCGTCGGAGGGACGACGCCGTCGCGGATGGCCAGGATCGTGGCGATCGACTCCAGCGCGCCGGCCGCACCGAGCAGGTGACCGGTCATCGACTTCGTCGCGGTCAGCACCGGGTGGTCGCCGAGCGCCTTGTGCAGCGCGCCGATCTCCAGCATGTCGCCGACCGGGGTCGACGTGGCGTGCGCGTTGACGTGCACGATGTCCTGCTTGGCGATGTCCGCGTCCGCGATCGCCCGGGCGATGGCCCGGATGGCGCCCTCACCTTCGGCGTGCGGCTGCACGATGTCGTACGCGTCGGAGGTGATGCCGGCGCCGGCGAGGCGCGCGTAAACCCGAGCGCCGCGGGCTGCGGCGTGGTCGGCACGCTCCAGCACCACGATGCCCGCGCCCTCACCGAGGACGAAGCCGTCGCGGCCCTGGTCCCACGGGCGGGAGGCCCGCTCCGGGTCGTCGTTGCGGGTCGACATGGCCCGCATCGAGCTGAAGCCGGCGATCGGCAGCGGGTGGATGACCGCCTCGGTGCCGCCGGCCACCACCACGTCGGCCCGGCCGGCGCGAATGATGTCCAGACCGAGGGCGATCGCCTCGGCGCCGGTGGCGCAGGCGCTGGCCACCGTGTGCACGCCGGCCTTGGCGCCCAGCTCCAACCCGACCCAGGCGGCCGGACCGTTCGGCATCAGCATCGGGATCGTGTGCGGGGAAACCCGCCGCGGCCCGGACGCCTCCAGGATGTCGTCCTGGGCGAGCAGAGTGGTGGCGCCGCCGATGCCGGAACCGACGCTCACGGCCAGCCGCTCGGAGTCGATACCGGAGTCGGCGAGGCCGGCGTCCGCCCAGGCCTGCTGCGCCGCGATGATCGCGATCGCCTCGGAGCGGTCGAGCCGGCGCAGTCGGACCCGGTCCAGCACCTCGGACGGCTCCACGGCCAGCTGGGCGGCGATCCGGACCGGCAGTTGCGCGGCCCACTCCTGGGTGAGGGCACTCACCCCGGAGCGGCCGGCGAGCATGGCGTCCCAGGTCGACGCGACGTCCCCGCCAAGCGGGGTCGTCGCGCCGAGCCCGGTGACGACGACGTCAGGACGACTCATGATCAGGACTGCGCCTCGATGAAGCTGACGGCGTCCCCGACGGTCTTGAGGTTCTGCACCTCGTTGTCCGGGATCTTGACGCCGAACTTCTCCTCGGCGGCCACGACGACCTCCACCATGGAGAGCGAGTCGACATCGAGGTCGTCGGTGAAGGACTTCCCCTCGGCCACGTCGTCCGGGTTCACCCCGGCAACCTCTTCGAGGATCTCGGCGAGGCCGGTGGTGATCTCGTCACGGGTCATTGCGGTTGGTTCCTCTCATAGGGGGTTCTCCGGCGGCCGGCGTCGCCGACCGCCGCTCCTCGACGCGTACGCGCCCGAGGGGGTTTCAGGGGCAGCGGACGACCTGACCGGCGTAGGTCAGGCCACCGCCGAAGCCGAACAGCAGCACCGGGGCGCCCGAAGGCACCTCCCGACGCTCGACCAGCTTCGACAGGGCCAGCGGCACGCTCGCCGCCGAGGTGTTGCCGGACTCGACGATGTCCTTCGCGATGATCGCGTTGGGGATGTTGAGCCGCTTGGCGATGCCGTCGATGATCCGGGCGTTGGCCTGGTGCGGCACGAAGGCGGCCAGCTCCGACGGGTCGACCCCGGCCCGCTCGCACGCCTGTAGCGCGAGCGGCGCGAGCGCGGTGGTGGCCCAGCGGAACACCGCCTGCCCCTCCTGCTGGATGTACGGGCGCCAGCCCTCGATGCGGACCGCGTCGCTCTTCTCCGGCACGGAGCCCCAGACGACCGGGCCGATGCCGGCCGGCTCGTCCTCGGCCGTGGCGGTGACCACCGCGGCGCCCGCGCCGTCACCGAAGATGATGCAGGTGGAGCGGTCGGTCCAGTCGGTGAAGTCGGACAGCTTCTCGGCGCCGATGACGATCGCGTTGCGCGACGCTCCGGCCCGGACGGCGTGATCCACGGTCCCCAGGGCGTACGCGAAGCCCGAGCAGGCGGTGTTGACGTCGAACGCGCCCGGCGCCGCGATGCCCAGCTTGGCGGCGACCCGGCAGGCCACGTTCGGGCTCCGGTCGATGGAGGAGCAGGTGGCGACCACGACCAGGTCGATGTCGGCGGCGCTGAGCCCGGAGTTGGCCAGCGCCTTGCCGGCGGCTGCGGCGGCCATGTCGGCCACCGTCTCGTTGTCGGCGATCCGCCGGGTCGCGATGCCCACCCGGTCGCGGATCCACTCGTCGTTGGTGTCCACGAGTTGGGCGATGTCGTCGTTGGTCACCACCCGGGATGGCTGGTAGTGCCCCATCGAGACGATGCGACTGCCGGTCATGAATGTCCTCCGATGGGGGCGAGCGGTTGGCCCGGCGTGCCGTGGCGGGCGATCAGGTCCCGTGCGGCCGGCAAATCGTCCGGGGTGTTCAGGGTGACGATCTCCGGGGCGCCCTCGCCCTTGAGCTCCCGCTTGACCAGACCGGCGAGGGTGCCGGCGGGAGGCAGCTCGATCACGCCGGTCACCCCGCGCTCGGCCAGCGTGCGCATGCACAGGTCCCAGCGCACCGGGGCGGTGACCTGGCGGACCAGCCGGTGCACCAGCTCGGACCCGTCGGTGACAGCGGTGCCGTCGAGGTTCGACAACAGGATCCGGGCCGGATCGGCGGGGGCGATCCCGGCGGCGACCGCGGCCAGCGCGGTCTCGGCCGGGGCCATGTACGGCGTGTGGAACGCGCCGGCGACCTGGAGTCGGATGACGCGGGTCTTCGCCGGCGCGTCGGCGGCGAACTTGTCCAGCCCGTCCAGCGCGCCGGCGGCGACGATCTGGCCGGCGCCGTTGCGGTTGGCCGGGTGCAGCCCGTGCGCGGCGATCGCGGCG
The DNA here is from genome assembly GCF_045161355.1 of Micromonospora sp. NBC_00617. Taxonomy (NCBI): domain Bacteria; kingdom Bacillati; phylum Actinomycetota; class Actinomycetes; order Micromonosporales; family Micromonosporaceae; genus Micromonospora; species Micromonospora sp. NBC_00617. The sequence continues at coordinate 234,184 of NZ_CP107751.1, forward strand.
AGCACCTCGTCCGGGTCGCCGCCGAGCACGGCCGCCATCCCGGTCGGCTCCAGCGCGCACGCGGCGGCCATCTCCCGACCCCGGATGCCGGCGAGGGTGACCGCGGTTTCGGCCGAGAGCACCCCGGCCACCGCCGCGGCGCCCAGCTCGCCGACGCTGTGGCCGGCGGTGAGCGTCACGGCGTCCAGCGGTAGGTGCTCGGCGGCGAGCAGCGCCGCCGCGACCAGCAGCGGCTGAGTGCGGGCGGTGTCCTTGATTTCCTCGGCGTCGGCGGCGGTGCCGAGATGCACCAGGTCCACCCCGGCCAGCGCCGACCACCAGCGCAGCCGCGCCTCGGTGCCGGTCAGGTCGAGCCAGGGGGTCAGGAAGCCGGGTTTCTGGGAACCCTGGCCGGGACTAAGTACGGCGAGCACGCCTATGACTCTCCCGGATACGCGTGGGTAGCGCTGTGCCGAGGCCCACCAAACCACACTAGAACCTTTGGAGGTTTCTCACAAAGATCGGCGGGGATCATCACTGCTTTGAGCGGATTTCCGGGCGGCCGGGGCCAATGTCTGGGTCGGGACCGCCGTGACCACCGGATCCAGCCGACCGACCGTCAACGCCACCTGGAGAGCGAACGCGTCCCGGGGCGACAGCGGCGAGAAGCCGGTCACCTCGGCGATGCGGCGCAACCGGTACCGCACCGTGTTCGGGTGCACGAACAGCGCCCGCGCCGCGCTCTCCAGCGTGCCACCGGCGGCCAGGAAGGCGTCCAGGGTCTCCAGCAACTCGCCACCGGCGCGCACCAGCGTCGCGTACACGTCGTGGCGCAACCGGCGACGCGCCTCCGCGTCGCCGGCGAGGGCCCGCTCCGGCAACAGGTCCGCGGCCGGCACCGGCCGGGGTGCGGTCGGCCACGCCGGCGCCGCCCGGAAACCGGACAGCGCGGCCCGCGCCGACTCCGTCGCCTCATCCAGACTGGGTACGGCCGGACCGACCACCACCGGACCGTCACCGAACGCGCCCAGCAGCTCGCCGGTGGCGCTCAGCGGATCCGCCGCGCCGCCCAGCACGATCACCAACCGGTCGCCGTGCACCCCGCCGATCACCTCGACGCCGATCCGCCGTGCCTGCCGGTACACCACGTGCAGCACGGCGGAAACCTCACCGCCGGGGGACCGGCCGACCGCCACCGCGACCGGCGGCGCGTCCGCCCAGCCCAGCGCGGCGGCCCGGCTCGCCAGGACGTCCGGCGAGTCACCGCGCAGCAGCGCGTCGACCAGCAGGGCCTGCAACCGGGCGTCCCACGCGCCGCGCGACTCGGCGGCCCGCGCGTACACCCGGGCGGCGGCGAACGCGATCTCCCGGGAGAAGCGCAGCACCGCCTCGCGCAGCAGCTGCTCCTCGCCCTCGGCGGCCAGCTGCGACACCTGCTCCTCGACGACGTCGATGGTCACCTTGATCAGTGCCACGGTCTGCTGGAGGGTGATCGACCGGGCCAGAGCCTGTGGCGCCGCCGCGAACACCTCGTCGGAGACCTCCTGGGTGCTGTCCGCCGTGCCGCCGCCGTCGCGCAGCCACTGCACCAGCGACCGGGCGCCCGCCTGAGCCACCAGCATCACCCAGGAGCGCTGGTCGGCCGGCAGGGCGCGGAACCACGGCAGCGTCTCGTCCATCCGGGCCACGCTGGCGGTGGCCAGCGCTCCCGCCGAACGCTCGATCCGGCGCAGCGTGGCCGCCAGCTCCCCACCCTCGGGCGTCCTCACCGCCCTAGCCTGACACGTCGTGAGCAGGCCATCCACGCCGGCACCGGTCGGCGGGCCCGCGACGGCCGGCCCCGGCGCGGAGGTCACGGTGGCGCGAGCAGGCCCAGCTCCTGGGCCAGGATCGCCGCCTGCACCCGGCTGCGCAGGTCCAGCTTCGCCAGAATCCGGCTCACGTGCGTCTTGGTGGTGCTCTCCGCCAGCGCCAGCCGGCCGGCGATCTGCTGGTTGGACAGGCCCAGGCCGAGGCAGGCCAGCACATCGCGTTCGCGCGGGGTCAGCGTGTCCAGCGCGGATCGGGCGGCCGCCGACGCGCCGGGCGCGGTGGCCGCGAAGGCGGCGATCAGACGACGGGTCACCGTGGGGGCGATGAACCCCTCACCGCGCGCCACGGTGTGCACCGCCGCGACCAGCCCCGCCGCGTCGGTGTCCTTGAGCAGGAACCCGGACGCCCCGGCGCGCAGCGCGCCGAAGACGTACTCGTCCAGGTCGAAGGTCGTCAGCACCAGCACGTCGGCGAGCTGGTCGGTGACGATCGCCCTGGTCGCGGCGATCCCGTCGAGGCGTGGCATCCGCACGTCCAGCACCGCCACGTCGGGGCGTACCTCCCGGCACAGCCGGACCGCCTCGTCGCCGTCGGCCGCCTCGCCGACCACCTCGATGCCCGGCGAGCCGCTCAGGATCAGGGCCAGCCCCGCCCGTACCGCCGGCTGGTCGTCCGCGAGGACCACCCGTACCGGCGCGGCGTCGGCGTCGCCCGAGCCCGGCGCTGGCGCGGTCACCCACCCTCCCCGGTGGGCAGCGCGGCCCGGACCTGCCAGCGGCCGTCGTGCGACCCGGCGGTGAACCGGCCGGCCAGTAGCGCGGCGCGCTCCCGCATCCCGATCAGGCCGGCCCCGGCGCCCGGCAGCCCCGACCCGTCCGGGCGCACCGGGTTCTCCACCGTCAGCACCACCTCCGCCGGCCGGTACGCGATGGTCAGCTCCGCCTCGCCCGTGCCGTGCTTGAGGGCATTGGTCAGCGACTCCTGCACGATCCGGTACGCGGCGAGGTCGACCCCCACCGGCAGCGGACCCGGCGTGCCGTCGGTGTGCACCCGTACCGCGAGGCCCGCCGCCCGGATTCGCTCGACCAACCCGTCCGCCTCGGCGAGCCGCGCCCTGACCGCCTCCGGCACCGCGCCGACCACGCCCGCCGTGCTCCGCTCACCCGCCTCCGGTTCGCGCAGCAGCTCGATCATCTGTCGCATCTCGGCCAGACCCTGCACGCTACTCTCCCGGATCACCCGCAACGCCGACTCCACCTGGCCCCGCTCCAGCCCCGGTACGGACAGCACGGCGGTGGCGTGGATGGCCACCGCGCTCAGGTGGTTGGCGACCACGTCGTGCAGTTCCCGGGCCATCCGCGCCCGTTCGGCGCCGACCGCCTGCCGGCGGTCCAGCTCGACCAGCCGGGCGGTCTGCTCGGCCCGTGCCCGCTCGGCGGCGGCCTGGTCGCGGTACTGCCGCACGCTGATCCCGGTCAGCACCGGCAGCAGCCCGGCGAGCACCACCGGCACCCCGACGGCGGCCCCGCGCCACTGCCCGAAGCCGAGGACGCCGGCCACCGTCCCGATCGCGCTCAGCGTCGCGGTGATCCCCAGCAGCCACCGCCACAGCCGGGGCGGGCCGTACACGCAGGCGTCGTAGAGCACCTGCGTGTAGATCACAACGGTGCCCAGCGAGGTGCCCAGCGCCGTGTCCACCACGAGCGCCCCGGTCCCCACCGCCAGGCTGGCGCGTGGCGCGACCCGGCGCAGACCGACGGCCACGCACACCGCCAGCAGCGGCGCCAGGAACAGCGCGGGCGGCACGTCCGGGTGCGGGACGATCTGCGGCTGCATGCCCAGGCCGTACAGCACCAGGCCGCCGACCAGCGACGCGCCGGCCAGCGTGAGGTCCCGGCCGGCCGTGCCGGAGCCGAGCCACGGTGGCGGTCGCATGCCCCGATCCCACCACAACCGTCGACCCGCCGACTCCGACCAGGGTAGGAGCCCGCCGGCTCCGACATGCGCCGAAAGGGGTACGGCGAGCGCGCCCGGACGGTTGGTCCGTCGAAGGGAGGACCCCGATCTCGTCTCCGGCGTCGAGGCCCGGGCCTCGCCGATCGGCGACGCTGGGTGCCGACGACGGGGGGAGGTCGCCATGGTGGTCGCGGTGATCATCGGTTGTGAGATCGCGTTCTGGGTGCTGCTCGGCGCCGGGCTGGTGGCCCGCTATCCGCTGCGCCGGCCGCGACTCGGCGCGGCGCTGCTGGTCTGCGTACCGCTGGTGGATCTGGCCCTGCTCGCCGCGTCGGTGATCGACCTGCGCCGCGGCGCGACCGCAGGGGTCAGTCACGGTCTTGCCGCCGCCTATCTCGGCTTCTCGGTGGCCTTCGGGCACTCGATGGTGCGCTGGGCGGACCAGCGCTTCGCCCACCGGTTCGCCGGTGGCCCGCCGCCGGTAAGGCCTCCCCGCCACGGCTGGGCCCGCACCCGCCACGAGTGGCGAGAGTGGGCCAAGGCGCTCCTCGGCTGGGCTGTCGCGTGCGGCCTCCTCGGCGCGGCGATCATCTGGGTGAACGACGCGGAACGAACCCGTGAACTGGGCAACTGGATCCGCAGCCTCACCGTCGTGATCCTGATCTGGCTGGTCGCCTTCCCGGTCTGGGAGACCCTGTTCCCTCGCCGCCCGAAGCGCTGACCCCGGGGTACGCCGTGCACAGGCCGTCGGTCCCGGCCAGTACGGTGGCAGGGCACGTCGGGGGGAGCGCCTCCGCGCGTGAGTGCGAGCGTGAGGAGACCGGGGATGGCGCACGGGGAGGCCGAGCACGGCTGCGCCCAGGGCGAGCCCTGCCGGCTGGGGCACCACGACCCGCAGACGACGGGCAAGCCGCGCCGGCCGGTCGGCGGGGCGTCGGCGTACCCGGCGGAGTCGACCGGCGGCCGCCCGTCCGAGCGGGCCGACGACGACGTGGCCGTGCCACGCCAACGGGTTACCGAGCCGGTGCCGCCCGAGCCGGACGACGTCACCGGCTGTCGCAGCGAACTGCCCGGGTGGGCGGGGGCGCACCGACACGGCCCGGTCCGGCCGCGTCAGCGGGCCACCCGACGGGAGCGCCCACCACGCCGTTGGTGCTGACCGCGCGACGGCTGGTCTGACCCGCCGCCGGGAGGTCAGCGGGTCCGGCGGCGGACCTGGTCTGACCCGCCGCCGGGAGGTCAGCGGGTCCGGCGGCGGACCTGGTCTGACCCGCCGCCGGGAGGTCAGCGGGTCCGGCGGCGGATCAGCAGGGCGATCCCGGCGAGACCGACAGTGATGGTCAGCATCACCGCGACGTTGAGCAGCAGCAGTCGCTGCAACTCGCCGAGCGCTTCGTCGATGTCCCGCGCCGGGTCCATCGTGTCCTCCGGGAGCACCCGCTCGCCGCCGCCCACGCCACCACTGACCGTGTCGAACTGCCGCTCCAGCGGCACCCCGGCGGTGCGCAACGTCTCGGACATGCTGAGCCGGCCGAGGAACCAGCCGGCGCTGGTCTTGCGACCGTCCGGCTGCTTCGCCGGTCGGTAGACGCGCGGGCCACCGGCCGCCTTGGGGTAGAGGTCGTACGTCTGCTTCGGCGTCTCACCGGCGAGCACCACGACCGTGTACTTCGGACCGAGGTTGGCTGCCTTCGGCCCGGTCGGCATGCCGGTACGGGCGAAGAAGTTGACCTGGTCGATGACCGCCACCACGTGCGTGGGCTGGGTGTCCGTCCGGAGCCGCAGCGGCTCGGCGAGCCCTTCACCGGTGATGTCCACACCGGCGGGAGCCGGCTTGGGTGCCGCGCTGGCCGGGCCGGCGGTGCCGAGCGCCAGCAGTGCCGCCGCCAGCGTGCCCGCCAGCACGGCTACCCAGCGCCTCATCTGTCGGACCATCCCGCCTCCTCGCCCCGTTCGATGGATGGCTTCGTCGTGACGTCCGGGTCGGTCGGCCGGTGACGACACCGACCGGGCGGCCGGGCCCACTCTCACAGACTCCGCAGAACGTCGATGAAATGCAGCTTGTGGAACAGTAATTGGAACTATCTGCGATCTCTGCTCGACTAATGAGGAGCCGTTTTGATCAGCGGGCGGATCGTACCCTTACGGAGGGGTTCATGGGGGGCAGGGTTACACGAATGGCACGGGTCGTGCCAGTGGTGCTCGGCGTGGCGTTCGGTGTGTCGTTGCTGGCCCCGGTGACACCGGCCGCCGCGCACAACTCGCTGACCGGCAGCGATCCGCGCGACGGCGCCCGGGTGGCCACCGCGCCCGCCCGGGTCGAGCTTCGGTTCCTGGCCAAGCCGGCCCCCGCTACGACGAAGATCACAATAACCGGACCGGACAATGTGGTCGCCGGCGGGCAGCCGACCTTCGACGGCAGCCGCGTACGCGTGCCGTTCAAACCGGGCGCGGCCGGGCTCTACATCGTCGGTTACCAGCTCGCGTCCAGCGACGGCCACCCGATCAAGGGCGAGGTGCGGTTCACCCTCACCGCCGGCACGGCCGCCGACCCGTCCGCCAGCCCCTCCACCGCCGGCGGCGCCGGCCCGTCCGCCAGCCCTTCGGTCGCTGGCACCGGCCCGGCGGCGACGCCGACCGACTCGCCCCCGATGGCGGCGTCCTCGGCCGGGCCCGTGTCGCAGCCGGCCGGCAGCGCGTCCGCCGTGCCGGCCGCCGAGGAGCGGTCCGACTCCGGGGGTCGCTGGTGGCTCTGGGCGCTGGGCGCTCTGGTGCTGCTGGCCGGCCTCGCCGCCGGCCTCGTGCTCCGCCGCCGAGCCCGCTAAGTCGAGATCAACGCCCCGCCCCCGCCCCGCCCGCCCCGCCCCGCACCGCCGATCTTGCACTTTCGGTGCCGACATAAAGGGCATTCTCACTCATATCGACAACCGAAACTGCAAGATCGGCGCGGTGGGCGCGGGGTGCGGCGGGGCGTGGCGGGGCGTGGTGGGTGCGGTGGGGTGCGGCGGTTGGCACGCGGGTCAGGTCAGGCGGAGCCGGGCGGCGCGCATCCGGGTCAGGGTGTGCTCGCGGCCGAGCACCTCCAGCGACTCGAACAGCGGCAGGCCGACGGTGCGGCCGGTGACCGCGACCCGGACGGGCGCCTGCGTCTTGCCGAGCTTGAGGCCGCGCTCGGCGCCGACCGCCTCCAGCGTCGACTTCAGCGACTCGGCGTCCCAGGACTCCAGCGCCTCGAAGGCCACGACGGCGGCGTCCAGCAGCTCGGCCGAGCCGTCCTTCATGGTCTTGGTCCAGGCCGCCTCCTCGATCAGCGGCGAGGCCAGGAAGAGGAAGTCGACGTTCGGCACGATCTCGCTGAGCACCGCGATCCGGGTCTGTGCCAGCGGTGCGACGGCGGCGAAGGCGGCGGCGTCGAACTCCTCCGGCTGCCACGGCGGCGGCGCGAGGGTCCCGGTGCCGGTCAGCCACGGCTGGCAGGCGTCGATGAACTCGGCCACCGGCAGCGCGCGAATGTACTCGCCGTTGAACGCGCGCAGCTTCTTCTCGTCGAAGAACGCGGGGGAGGGGTTGACCTCCTCCAGCCGGAACTCGTCCTCGATGACCGACCAGGGCACGATCTCCCGGTCGCCGGAGGGCGCCCAGCCGAGCAGCATCAGGTAGTTGCGCATCGCGCCGGCGAGGTAGCCCTCGTCGCGGTACGCCTCCAGGGCGACCTTGTCGCGGCGCTTGGAGAGCTTCTGCCGCTTCTCGTTGACCACGACGGGCACGTGCGCCCAGACCGGCGGCTTGACCCCGAGGGCGTCCCAGAGCAGCTGCTGCTTGGGGGTGTTGGGCAGGTGCTCCTCGGCCCGGATCACGTGGGTGATCCCCATGGTCATGTCGTCGACGACGTTGGCGAGCAGGAAGACCGGCGAGCCGTCGCCGCGGGCGATGACGAAGTCCTCGATGAGCTTGTTCTCGAAGGTGGGCTCACCACGGATCAGGTCGACGACCACGGTGGTGCCCTCGTCGGGCGTACGGAAACGCAGCGCGCGACCCTCACCCGGGCCGAGGCCGAGGTCACGGTGGTAGCCGTCGTAGCCCTGGTACTGCGAGCCGGTGCGGGCCTGTACGTCCTCACGGGTGCAGTCGCAGTAGTAGGCCCGACCCGACTCGTAGAGCCGGGTGGCGGCGGCCCGGTGCTCGCCGGCGTTCGCCGACTGGAAGTAGGGCCCCTCGTAGCTGCCCCGGGAGATGCCGATCCAGTCCAGCGCGGAGAGGATGCCCTCGGTCCACTCGGGCTTGTTGCGGGCCGCGTCGGTGTCCTCGATGCGCAGCACGAACACCCCGCCCTGCTGCTTGGCGTAGATCCAGTTCTGCAGCGCCGAGCGGGCGCCGCCGACGTGGAACATACCGGTCGGGGAGGGGGCGAAGCGCACACGTACCGTCACGCCCCCAGCCTACGGCGGCCGGACAACCGAGTAAGGAAGGGCCCCTTCTTATCGCCTGGTGTTGTACAAGGGGCCCTTCCTTGCAGTTCAGGGGACTGAGCGGATCTTGACGACCAGGGCGCTGCCCCCCAGGGTGACCGCGGCGGTGACCGCGTAGAGGGTCGGGTACCCGCCCAGGTGGACGACGAGCGGGGCGGAGAGCGCGGGGCCGAGCACCTGCGGCGCCGAGTTGGCGATGTTGATGACGCCGAGGTCCTTGGCGCGGTCGGTGGCCCGGGGCAGCACCTGGGTGATCAGGGCGGCGTCCACCGAGAGGTAGACGCCGTAACCGGCGCCGAGCAGCAGGGCGGCGACGATCGCCATCGGCCAGACCGGCGCGACGGCGAGCAGCAGCGCCGCGACCGCCATGATCAGGCCGGAGACGATCACGTAGACCTTGCGCCGCCCGGACCGGTCCGACAGCCGGCCGGCGACCACCGCGGTCAGCATCATGCCGAGCGTGTAGAGCAGGATCAGCACCAGCAGACCGCCCTCGGGGTCGGGGTGACGTACCCCGTCGGTGAGGAAGTACAGCAGGTAGAGGGTGCCCAGCGCGTTGCCGAGCTGGACCAGGAACCGGGTGATCCACGCCCAGGCGAAGTCCGGGTGCCGGCGCGGGTTGATCCACATCGAGGCGAACAGCGCCCGCGCCCGCAGTGCGGGGCGGTGCGCGCGGGGCAGTCGGTCGTCGGGGGTGAGCAGCGCGAACGGCAGCGACAGCACCCCGATGGCCACCGCGATGGCCAGGTAGCCGGCGGCGTTGCCGGTGACGACGGCGGTGACCAGCACCGCGCCGAGCACCAACCCGAGCGCCTGTGGGATGCCCACCCAGCCGGAGACCGCGCCGCGCTGCGCCACCGGCACCCGGTCCGGAATGGCAGCCGTGAGGCTGGCCAGCATCGCGTTGAAGCAGACCTGGGCGGCGACCCAGCCGAGGGCGACCCCGAGGATGGTCCGCTGCTGGGCCAGCAGCACCAACGCCGCCGCGCCGAGCACCGCGCCGCCGGCGGTCCAGACGTGCCGACGACCGAACTCCCGGCCGAGGATCCGCAGGCAGGTCCGGTCGGACAGCGCGCCCGCCAGCGGGTTGGCCAGCACCGCCGCCAGCGCACCCAGGCCGGTGACCACGGCCAGCATGGTCTCCTTGTCGGCGGGCGCGATCCGCTCGATCTGCTGCGGCAGCAGCACCTGGATCGGGGTGAAGAACGCCATCCACACGCCGAGGTTGGCCGCGAAGACCAGACCGATCCAGCCGCGTCGCACCGGCACGGTCGGCTCGGCGAGCGCCGCCGGCGTCGGGTCGAGGGTGGTCACCGCGCCGAACCGTCCCGCGAGGCCGTGATCACGTCCCGCAACCAGGTGTACGACGACTTCGGTGTACGCCTCTGGTCGGCGTAGTCGACGTGCACCAGCCCGAAGCGCTTGGTGAATCCCTCGGCCCACTCCCAGTTGTCCAGCAGCGACCAGACGAAGTACCCGCGTACGTCCACCCCGTCGTCGATGGCGGCCCGGACCGCCCGCAGGTGCCCGTCGAGGTACGCGATGCGCTCCGGATCCGCCACCTGCCCGTCCGCGTCGGGTGCGTCGTCGTATGCGCAGCCGCTCTCGGTGATCTCGATGGGCGGCAGCGCGTCTCCGTACGTGTCACGCAGCCAGCCGAGCAGTTCGTGCAGCCCGTCGGGGGCGACCGGCCAGTCGAAGGCGGTACGCGGGTAGCCGTCCAGCGGCACCAGGTCGAACGGCAGCGGCGAGCCCTCCTCGGCGGCCCGTACGCCGGTGGGGTTGTAGTAGTTGACCCCCAGCACGTCGATGGGCGCCGCGATGGTGTCCAGGTCGCCGGGGCGGATGACGCCCGGGTCGAGGCCGGGCAGGTCCGGGTAGCCGCGGCCGAGCAGGGGGTCGGTGAAGAGCCGGTTGTGCAGCGCCTCGTACACGGCCCCGGCGGCCCGGTCGGCGTCGCGGTCGCCGAGCACCCGCACGGGGGAGTAGTTGTTGGCGATCGCCACCGGGCTGGCGCTGTTGCCGCGCAGCGCGGCGACCGCGAGCCCGTGCCCGAGCAGTTGGTGGTGGGCGGCGGGGAAGGCGTCGAAGAGCAGCATCTCGCCGGGGGCGTGCACGCCCATGCCGTAGCCGAGGCTCATGTGGATGAACGGCTCGTTGAGGGTGATCCAGAGCCGGACGCGGTCACCGAGGCGGGCGGCGGTCCGCTCGGCGTAGTCGGCGAAGCGGGCGGCGGTGTCGCGGTTGAGCCAGCCACCGGCGTCCTGCAGGGGTTGGGGCAGGTCCCAGTGGTACAGGGTGGCCACCGGGTCGATGCCGGCGGCCAGCAGGTCGTCGACCAGGCGGTCGTAGAAGTCCAGGCCGGCGGCGTTGGTCGGGCCGCTGCCGCTGGGCTGCACCCGGGGCCAGGCGATCGAGAACCGGTAGGCGGAGACGCCCAGACCGGCCAGCAGCGCCACGTCCTCGGCGTGCCGGTGGTAGTGGTCGCAGGCGATCTCACCGCTGCTGCCGTCGCTGATCCGACCGGGGGAGCGCGCGAAGGTGTCCCAAATGGACGGTCCGCGTCCGCCGGCCGTGATGGCGCCCTCGATCTGGTGGGCGGACGTGGAGACGCCCCAGCGGAAGCCGGCGGGGAACTCGGGCATCGGTGCGGTCGGCATGCGCCCTCCCGGTCAACGTGAAACGTGTTCGGGACTCTAGGGCGCTGTCGATGAATGCGCCATAGGCCGGGTTGGCGCAATCCGCAATGGTTGATCGGCGTGTCTTTTTCCTAACCCGTCCGTGTAAGTCCGATTTAGCGCATAGAGTGCCGATATCGTGGGATGTCCTCACTGGAGGAAAGACGGAAATGATCCTCGTGGAACGCAGTGCGCACGTGGCGGCGCCGGTGGAAGTGGTCTGGGACGTCGTACAGCGGGCTGAGCAGTTACCGGCCTGGCTGGCGGGGGTCCGCGCGGCCGAAGTGCTCTCCGGAGAGGGCTTCGGGCGGCGGCAACTGGTCCAGGCGGGGCGCGGTTCGGCGCATGAGGCCGAGGTGATCGCCTATCAGGAGCCGACACTGATCGGCTGGCGGGAACGGGCCAAGGGCGCCGGTGCTCGTGCGGAGGCGCGCACCGAGATCTACGTCCAGCTCACCGAGGACGAGGAGGAGGGCGGGACGATCGTGCGACTCATCGTCGTCCGCTGGCCGGCCGGCCCGGTCAAGGCGGCCCTGCTGCGCCTGGGCCTGCGCCGGGTCGGCGCGGACCTGGAGGACTCACTCGCCCGGCTCACCGACCTGGCCGCCGTCGGCTGACGAGCGCGTCCGCTCCCGGCGTCACCCGCCCCTGGCGGAAGTCCCGGGCCCCCGCCAGGGGCCCCGGACCACCGCCGCTTCCTTCTCACCCGCCGTCCGCCCGGTCGGTCGGGGCCGGGAGCGAGGGTGCGGGTGCACCAAAAAGGGCCCGGCGCACCCGCGCCGGGCCCTTTCTCGATCGTGCTGGATCAGCTGTCGCCGCCGGTCTCCCCGACGGGAGCGGCGTTGACGTCGTCGATCGCGTACTTCTTGGCGGCCTCGGCCGGCACGGTGGCCGGCACCGCGCCGCTGCGGGCGAGCTGCCGCAGCGTGGCGACCACGATCGACTCGGCGTCGACGTGGAAGTGCCGGCGCAGCGCGTGCCGGGTGTCCGACATCCCGAAGCCGTCGGTGCCCAGCGACGTGTAGTCGCCGGGTACCCAGCGGGCGATCAGGTCCGGTACGGCGCGCATCCAGTCGCTGACCGCGACCTTCGGCCCGTCCGCGTCGGCCAGCTTCTGCGCGATGTACGGCACCTTGGCCTCGGCGCCCGGGTTGAGCAGGTTGTACTCCTCGGTCTCCACCGCGTCGCGACGCAGCTCGGTCCAGGAGGTCACCGACCAGACGTCGGCGGCCACGCCCCAGTCCTGGGCGAGCAGCTGCTGGGCCTTGAGCGCCCACTGCATGCCGGTGCCGGAGGCGAGGACGTTGGCCTTCGGGCCGTCGACCTGCGGTGCCGGGGAGTAGCGGTAGATGCCCTTGAGCAGGCCCTCCACGTCCACCCCGGCCGGCTCGGCCGGCTGCAGGATCGGCTCGTTGTAGACCGTCAGGTAGTAGAAGACGTTCTCCTGCGCGTCCCCGTACATCCGGTGCAGGCCGTTCTCCATGATGTGCGCGAGCTCGAACGCGAACGCCGCGTCGTAGGCGACGACCGCCGGGTTGGTGGCGGCGAGCAGCAGTGAGTGGCCGTCCTCGTGCTGGAGGCCCTCACCGTTGAGCGTGGTCCGCCCGGCGGTGGCGCCGAGCAGGAAGCCGCGGGCCATCTGGTCGGCAGCCGCCCACAACCCGTCGCCGGTGCGCTGGAACCCGAACATCGAGTAGAAGATGTACATCGGAATCATCGGCTCGTCGTGGGTGGCGTACGACGAGCCGGCCGCGGTGAACGAGGCGACCGAGCCGGCCTCGTTGATCCCCTCGTGCAGGATCTGCCCGGTGGTCGACTCCTTGTACGACAGGAACAGCTCCCGGTCGACCGAGGTGTAGCGCTGCCCGTGCGGGGAGTAGATCTTCGCGGTCGGGAAGATCGAGTCCAGGCCGAAGGTGCGGGCCTCGTCCGGGATGATCGGCACCCAGCGCTTGCCGAACTCCTTGTCCTTCATGATGTCCTTGAGCAGGCGGACGAAGGCCATCGTGGTGGCCACCTTCTGCTTGCCCGAGCCCCGCTTGACGTCGGCGAACCGCTCCGGACCGGGGATGGTCAGCCGCTTGGTGCTGGTCCGCCGGGACGGCAGGTAGCCGCCGAGCTGCTCGCGGCGCTCCTTCAGGTAGGCCAGCTCCTCGGACTTCTCACCCAGGTGGTAGTACGGCGGCAGGTAGGGGTTGTCCTCCAGCGCCTTGTCCGGGATGTCCAGGTAGAGGCGGTCGCGGAAGGTCTTCAGGTCCTCCAGCGTCAGCTTCTTCATCTGGTGGGTGGCGTTGCGGCCCTCGAAGTGCGAGCCGAGCGTCCAACCCTTGATCGTCTTGGCCAGGATGACCGTCGGCTGCCCGGTGTGCTCGGTCGCCGCCTTGTAGGCCGCGTAGAGCTTGCGGTAGTCGTGGCCACCCCGCTTGAGGTTCCAGATCTCGTCGTCGGACAGGTGCTCGACCATCTTGCGGGTCCGCTGGTCGCGGCCGAAGAAGTGCTCCCGCACGTACGCCCCGGACTCCGCCTTGTAGGTCTGGTAGTCGCCGTCGGGCGTGGTGTTCATCAGGTTCACCAGCGCGCCGTCGGTGTCCGCGGCGAGCAGCGGGTCCCACTCCCGGCCCCAGACCACCTTGATCACGTTCCAGCCGGCGCCCCGGAAGAAGGCCTCCAGCTCCTGCATGACCTTGCCGTTGCCCCGGACCGGGCCGTCCAGCCGCTGGAGGTTGCAGTTGACCACGAAGGTGAGGTTGTCCAGCTCCTCACGGGCGGCGACGCCGATCGCGCCGAGGGACTCGACCTCGTCCATCTCGCCGTCGCCGAGGAACGCCCACACGTGCTGCTGCGAGGTGTCCTTGATGCCCCGGTGCTGCAGGTACCGGTTGAACCGGGCCTGGTAGATCGCGTTGATCGGGCCGAGGCCCATCGAGACGGTGGGGAACTCCCAGAAGTCCGGCATCAGCCGCGGGTGCGGGTACGACGGCAGCCCGCCGCCGGGGTGCGACAGCTCCTGGCGGAACCCGTCGAGCTGGTGCTCGCTGAGCCGCCCTTCAAGGAACGCCCGGGCGTACATGCCGGGGGAGGCGTGGCCCTGGTAGAAGATGTGGTCGCCGCCGCCCGGGTGGTTCTTGCCCCGGAAGAAGTGGTTGAAGCCCACCTCGTAGAGCGACGCGGAGCTGGCGAAGGTGGAAATGTGCCCGCCGACGCCGATCTCCGGGCGCTGCGCCCGGTGCACCAGCATCGCGGCGTTCCACCGGACGTACGCCCGGATCCGCCGCTCGACGTGCTCGTCACCCGGGAACCAGGGTTCCTGCTCCGGCGGGATCGTGTTGATGTAGTCGGTGGTGGTCAGGGGCGGAACCCCGACCTGGCGCTCACGGGCCCGCTCCAGCAGGCGCAGCATGACGTAGCGGGCGCGTTTGGTGCCGCGCTCGTCGATGACACCGTCAAGCGACTCGACCCATTCGCTGGTTTCTTCAGGGTCGATGTCCGGAAGCTGGCTCGGTAGGCCGTCGCTGATCACCGGGCGCTTGCGTTCCGTAGCCACAGGCGTTCCCTCGGTTGTGTGTGGGATAGGTCTCTAGCGCCATCCTGCCCTCTGGTGGCACCCGTCGTCACGTCTAGGTGCCCCGAACGCGACGCTGAACACAGGTACCCGCCGGTAACTTAGCGCGACGGCCCTTCTTTCCCCATGTGCCGGGCCTCCCGGCCCGCTGCGGCAGAATGCGACGTATGCGCAGTGACGTGATCACCGTCCAGACCGGGTCCCGGCCGGCCGTCCGGGACATCACCGCCGAGGCCCAGAGCTTCGTCTCCGGCGAGGGAGACGGCCTGCTGCACGTCTTCGTGCCGCACGCCACCGCCGGACTGGCGATCATCGAGACCGGATCGGGCTCCGACGACGACCTGCTCACCGCCCTCGACGCGCTGCTGCCCACCGACAACCGCTGGCGGCACCGGCACGGCTCGCCCGGCCACGGCCGGGACCACGTGCTGCCGGCCTTCGTCCCGCCGTACGCGACGCTGCCGGTGCTCGACGGACGGCTCGCCCTGGGCACCTGGCAGTCCATCTGCCTGGTCGACACCAACGGCGACAATCCCACCCGCCAGGTCCGTTTCTCCTTCCTCCCCGCCTGACCCCGCCGCCCCGCGATCATGGGCCGTGCCGCTGTGCCGGCTCAAGATCCGCGCAACTTGGGGTCGAACCTGTTCGTTGAGCTGGGCGGTCGTCGTGATGCGTACGATGTGGCGGTGGCACCGGAGGTGGTTTCCGCGGCGGGTCGACCGGTGGACCGGGCCGGCCTCGCGGCCGACGTGGTGCGCCGGATGGCACACCTGACCGCCTCGCTGCGACACCAACAGGGCACGGCGTTCGCCGAGTTGGGGCTCACCCCGGCCACGGCCCGGGCGTTGCACGAGCTGGACCCGGACCGTCCACTGCCCGCCCGGGACCTCGCCGATCGGCTGGGCTGTGACCGGTCCAACGTGACGGGGCTGGTCGACCGGCTGGAGCAGGCTGGCCTGGTCGAGCGTCGTGCCGACCCGACCGACCGCAGGCAGAAGACGCTCGTGGTGACCGGTGACGGCCGGGGTGTGCGGGACCGGGTGACCGAGGTGATGTCCGACTCCCGACTCCTGGCCGGGCTGAGTGACCAGGAGCTGTCCACCCTGCGTGACCTGGTGTGGAAGGTGTCCGACGGCGGCTGTCCGGAGCCGTGCGACCCGGCGTGAGTCGACCCGCGCCGGCCGTGTCCCACTGGGCGAGCGGGGCCCGCGTCGGTAATGCTGTCGGACGTGACCACCCCGCAAGATCTCGACGACCGCTTCCGGGAGACGCTGGCGGCGCTGCCCGCCGCGCAGCGGAGGCGTGACCCCGCCGACCCGGTCACCGACGACGCCTCGCTGACCGGCGCGCAGCTGCTGGACCTGTTCGACGCGCAGGTGACCAGCCGGCAGCTCGACCTGGCCGGCCGCTGGCTGCGCAGTTTCGGGGAGGGCTTCTACACGATCGGCTCGGCCGGGCACGAGGGCAACGCGGTGATCGCCGCCGCGCTGCGCCCCACCGACCCGGCGTTGCTGCACTACCGCTCCGGGGCGTTCTACTGCGTGCGGACGGCCCAGGTCGCCGACGCCACGGCGCCGACCGACACCGCCGACGCCGAACCGGCCACCGACCGGGAGCCGGCCGCCGACCCGAAGCGGGCAACCGACCGCACGTCAGCCACCGCGCGGGAGTTGGCCGTCGAGCCGGAGTCGGCCGACGAACCCGAGCCGGCCGGGTCCGCGCCCCCCACCGGCGGGTTCGCGGCGTACGCGCAGGCCGCCCGGGACGTGCTGCGCGGAATGGTCGCCTCCAGCGAGGAGCCGATCGCCGGTGGCCGGCACAAGGTGTTCGGCCGCGCCGACCTGGCGATCGTGCCGACCACCTCCACCATCGCCTCGCACCTGCCCCGCGCGGTCGGGATGGGGCTGGCCGTGGAGCGGCTGCGCCGGCTGGAAACTGTCGGGCGGCGTGCCGGGGCCGGGGTGCGGGTCGACAGCGGGGCCGGCGTGGCGCACGCTCCCTGGCCGCCGGACGCCATCGTGGTCTGCTCGTTCGGCGACGCGTCGGTCAACCACGCCAGCGCCACCGCCGCCTTCAACACCGCCGGCTGGTACGACCACGCCGGGTTACGCATCCCGGTGCTCTTCGTCTGCGAGGACAACGGGCTGGGCATCAGCGTCCGTTCGCCGGAGGGCTGGGTCGAGGCGACGCTGCGCGCCAAACCGGGCGTCCACTATTTCAGCGCCGACGGGGCCGACCCGGTGCGGGCGTACCAGGTGGCGCAGGAGGCCGCGGCCTGGGTACGCCGGCACCGGCGGCCCGCCGTGCTGCACCTGCGCACGGTCCGGCTGATGGGCCACGCCGGGGCGGACGCGGAGTCGGCGTACCGCAGCCCCGCCGAGCTGGCCGAGGACCTGCAGCGGGATCCGGTGGCCGCCACCGCCCGGCAGCTCGTCGACGCCGGTGTGGCGACCGCCGAGGAACTGCTGGCCCGGTACGACGAGACCGGCTGGCAGGTCCGTCGGCTGGCCGAGGAGGTGCTGGGCGAGCCGAAGCTGACCTCCGCCGCCGACGTGGTGTCGGCGCTGGCGCCCCGCCGCCCGGTGCGGGTGGCGCGGGCGGTGGCCGACGCGGCGGCACGGGCCAGCGGGCCGGGCTCGGCGGCGCGGGAGGAGGCGTTCGGGGGCAAACCGCCGGAGCTGGCCGGCCCGCTCACCCTGGCGCAGAGCAT
The DNA here is from genome assembly GCF_045161355.1 of Micromonospora sp. NBC_00617. Taxonomy (NCBI): domain Bacteria; kingdom Bacillati; phylum Actinomycetota; class Actinomycetes; order Micromonosporales; family Micromonosporaceae; genus Micromonospora; species Micromonospora sp. NBC_00617. Next base: position 251,350 of record NZ_CP107751.1, read on the forward strand.
CAACGCGGCGCTCGCCGACGGGCTGCTCGACCACCCCCAGATGGCCGTCTTCGGCGAGGACGTGGCCGCCAAGGGCGGCGTGTACGGCGTGACGAAGGGCCTGCGGGACCGGTTCGGTGCGGCCCGGGTCTTCGACACCCTGCTCGACGAGACGTCGGTGCTCGGGCTGGGCCTCGGCGCCGGGCTGGCCGGGATGCTGCCGGTGCCGGAGATCCAGTACCTCGCGTACCTGCACAACGCCGAGGACCAACTGCGCGGCGAGGCCGCCACCATGCAGTTCTTCTCGCGGGGCGCCTTCCGCAACCCCATGGTGGTGCGGGTGGCCGGGCTGGCGTACCAGGAGGGGTTCGGCGGGCACTTCCACAACGACAACTCGGTGGCCGTACTCCGGGATGTGCCGGGTCTGGTGGTCGCGGTGCCGGCGCGGCCGGACGACGCCGCGCCCATGCTGCGGACCTGCCTGGCGAGCGCGGCGGTGGACGGCAGCGTCTGCGTGTTCCTGGAGCCCATCGCGCTCTACCACACCCGCGACCTGTACGCCGAGGGTGACGGGGAGTGGCTGGCCGGCTATCCGGAGCCCGGCTCGTGGGTGGCCGGTCACGTGCCGATCGGCCGGGCCCGCGTCTACCGGGTCGGCTCGGCCGACGACCTGACCATCATCACCTTCGGTAACGGGGTACGGATGTCGCTGCGGGCCGCGGCCGTCCTCGCCGAGGAGGGGGTGGGCACCCGCGTGGTGGATCTGCGCTGGCTGGCGCCCCTGCCGGTGGCCGACATCATCCGGGAGTCCTCGGCGACCGGCCGGGTGCTGGTGGTGGACGAGACACGCCGCTCCGGCGGAGTCGGCGAGGGGGTGATCGCCGCGCTGGTCGACGCCGGATACGTGGGCGCCGCGCGGCGGGTGGCCGGAGTTGACTCTTTTGTACCATTAGGTCCGGCAGCGCGTCATGTTCTGGTCTCCCCGGAAGCCATTACCGAGGGTGCCCGTACGCTGCTGGCACGGTAAATTCCGTTCCACTCGGTGCGCCACTTGCGCGCAGAGGCGCAACTGTGTGGACTTTGCCTGACGGCGTCGGCCCGACGCCGCGAGCACTGACGAAATGAGGAGGCACGCGACAGTGAGCGCGACCGCTGGTCAGGCCGCCGACGGGGTACGCAGCCTGGCGGACCGGTTCGGCATCGAACCGGGGATGGTCGTCATGGAGATGGGGTACGACGACGACGTCGACCAGGATCTCCGTGACGCCCTGACCGACCGCTGTGGAGATCTGGTCGACGAGGACACCGACGAGGTGGTCGACGCGGTGCTGGTGTGGTACCGCGACGGCGACGGTGACCTCTTCGAGCTGCTCGTCGACGCCCTCGGCCCGCTGGCCGACAACGGGGTCGTGTGGCTGCTCACCCCGAAGGCGGGGCGCGAGGGGCACGTTGAGCCGAGTGAGGTCGCGGAGTCCGCGCCCACCGCCGGCCTCCAGCAGACCTCGACCGTCAACGCCGGCCGGGACTGGAGCGGCGCCCGCCTGGTGCTGCGCCGTGGGGCCAAGGCCAAGAAGTAGCCCGTCATCGCTTCCTCGCGCCCGGCGGTCCGCACCGCCGGGTGTGGCAGGCTGGCGTCGTTTCCGACACGACCCCGAGGAGTCCGCATGCCGATCGAGGTTGGCGCCGAGGCGCCAGACTTCGTGCTGAAGGACCAGAACAACCAGGAGGTCCGCCTGTCGGACTTTCGTGACAGGCGCACCGTGCTGCTGGTCTTCTACCCGCTGGCCTTCACCGGCACCTGCCAGGGCGAGCTGGCCGAGGTGCGGGACAACCTCGACGAGTACCTGAACGACGACGTCCAGGTGCTGACGGTCAGCGTCGACTCGGCCTACAGCCACAAGATCTGGGCCGACCGGGAGGGCTACCAGTTCCCGATGCTTGCCGACTTCTGGCCGCACGGCGCCGTCGCCCAGGCGTACGGGGTCTTCAACGACGTGGCCGGCTTCGCCAACCGGGGCACCTTCGTCATCGACAAGAACGGCGTGGTCCGCTTCGCCGAGATGAACGGCCCCGGCGAGGCCCGCGACCAGCAGGGCTGGCGCAAGGCGATCGCCGACGCAACCGCCGGATAGGGGTACGCCGTGCGGCCGGGCCGGCGGCGAGCAGGTAGGCTTGCCAGCCACCGGCCCGCCGCACACGGGCGATCCGGGCGCGTAGCTCAGTGGGAGAGCACCCGCCTTACAAGCGGGGGGTCGCAGGTTCGAAACCTGCCGCGCCCACCCTTCACCAGCGGTGGTGCCCTCCTGGGGTGCACCTCATCGTGTACGGGTGCTCGGCACCCGTGACGGCGATGTCAGGACTGGCTGCGGGTCCACTGCTGGTTGGTGCCGGTTCCGCAGGTGTACTGAGTGATGTCGGTGCCGTCTGCGGTGCCGCTGCTCACCACGTCCAGGCACTTGCCGCTGTGTCGGGCGCGCAGCTGGTAGTAGTTGCCGGTGGCGACCCACTGCCACTGCTGGTTGGTGCCCCCGCCACAGGTGTACTGGACGACGTTGGCGTTGTTGGCGGTGGAGGCGTCGGCGACGTCGAGGCATCTGCCGCTGTTCTGGTTGACGATCCGGAAGTAGCCGCTACCGGCGTCGCGGAACTCCCACTTCTGGTTCGCGCCGCCGTTCCAGGACCATTGTCTGACTTCGGCGTTGTCGGTGACGGCCCTGTCCAGCACGTCGACCACCTTGCCGCTGTTGCGGTTGGTGATGCGGTAGGAGGACGACGCCTCTCCGGTGACGGTGCCCGTGGCGGCATCGATGGTGATGGTGGGATACCAGGTCAGGCTCATGGTCGTGGCAGAGGGGAAGGCGATCGGCAACCACACGTACTGGGAATCGTTGGCCGGCCCGCCCCAGGCGCCGGCCCAGCGGTCGCCGAGGTAGAGGTAGCTCGTCGTCGACGTGCCCTGGATGGGGAGCACGAAGGCCGACTGGGAGCGGAAGGTGGTCGAGTCGGCGACGTTCGTCATGCCGGTCCACGGACCGGAAATGCTTGACGCCGTGGCGTATTTGGCCTGGTTCGGGCTCCAACCGGTCAGGCCCGAGGTGAGCAGGAAGTAGGTGCTACCGCGCTTGAACAGGGCCGGTGCCTCACGGTTGCCGTCGTTCCAGAAGTTGCCGACAAGCGTGGCCACGGTCAGGTAGTCGGCGGTGAGGCGGTAGATGAGCAGGTCGCGGTTCTCGTCGCCGGCGGACACCATGTAGGCGGTACCGCCGTCGTTGTAGAGCGTGATGTCTCGCGACATGTTGCCCAGCGGCCGGAAGCTGCCGTGGTAGGTGTAGTTGCCGTCCACGGTGGCCGAGGAGGCGACGGCGGCCCTGGCCTCGCCGTAGTCGCTGCCGTTCTCCTTGTGCATCCACATCACGTACCGGCCGGTGCTGGCGTTGTAGATGACCTTTGGCCGCTCGATGTTTGCCGATTGCAGCTCCGCCGCCGACGACTGGGTCAGCACGTTGTTGCGGAACTCCCAGTCGCGCAGGTTTGTGGAGCGGTAGACGGAGACGGCCCGGAACGTGTTGTTGGCGTTGCGGTTCTCACCGAACCAGTAGTAGTAGTCGCCGACCTTGAGTACCCCACCGCCGTGCGCGTGCAGCACGTTGCCGGCGGTGTCGGTGAACTGCGTGCCGTTGGGGATCGTGACCGGCGCGGCCTGGGCCGGGGCGGCGGCCATGGTGGTGACCGCCACGATCGCCGTTCCGACCAGGGTGAGCGCTGCCACCAGGGATGGAAGCCGTCTGTTGCGTCTCACTACGTTCGTCCTTCCGTGGGCGGGCGGCGACCGCCGCCGGCATCGGTGCGACACCCTCGGACTCCGGTGCCATCCACCGCTGACCGGTGGCGGTTCACACCGGGTGACACCTTGATAACCGACTGCGGACGACGGCGCCACCGTCCGAACCAATTCATTCACGAATGTACATCTGTCGTCGTCGACCTCATCCGCCGGCTAGTGCCGTTGTGAGCCAGTGAGGATTCGCGGACGACGAGATTCTGTGCCTCCAACCGGCCGGGCCACGGCGATCCCTGCACCTCGTAGAACCCGTACTCCCAGTTTTCGGCCGGGTCATAGAGGGGATGGCCAGGCACGCCTCGTCCTTCGGGTAGCCGAAGATCACTAGACGAGTAATTCCTAACCCTGGTTGGGGCGGTGGGCGTAGCCGGCGGCTGGCGGTGACGGTCAGTGACCTCCGTGGGGGTGGATGCGGTCGTGAGCGGTATACCTCAGAGTCATATTCATACCTCTGAGGTATACCGCTGAACAGCACGTCGACGCGGCGGGCAGCCAAAGCGGATGGCCAGCGCCCTTCTCACCGCACTGGTATGTGAAGATCGATGACTGGTTCGGACGCCCTGCCCGGGGTGCGGTCCGGCGGTGCCGTTGCTGAAGCGGGCGATCCGGGCGGTAGCCGCGGACACCGACCTGTGGACCGATGATGTGTGGCTGGTCGACTCCACCCCGGTCGAATGCGCCCGTTCCCGCCCCACGGTCAACCGATCGCAGCTGGCCGGCTGGGCCGGTTACAGCTACTGCGCCTCGCACTCACGCTGGTTCTGGGGCGCTGAGGCCGGGGTCCCACCCGGAGTCAGGCGCGATCCGCGACCGTCACCCGGCTGTGGGCGAGTGACGTGGCACGGCGGATCGGCAGGGCGAGTGCCCGCGCCGTGTCGAGCAGGTCGTGGTCGCCGGTGACGGTGAAGCCGTGTCGGGCGAGCAGGGCGGCCATGGCGGCGGGCGTCCAGGTCGAGCGCCATGGCTCGGTCGCCCAGACACTCCGTCGGCCCGTGGACGCCATCAGCAGCCGTGCGACGAGCCGGCCCAGCGTCAGGGATTTCCCAGGCAACTGGAAGTTGACGACGAGACGGCTGTGCGGTGCCGAGCAGGCGGCGATCGCGGCGACCGTCGTGGACACTTCGGCCCTGGTCAGATACGGCACGACGCCTTCCCAGATCCACGTCGTCGGCTCGCCGGAGAGATGCCCGGCGGCTGCCAACGCCTCGGCGAGCCGGTCGCGGCCGAAGTCCACCGCGACGAACGTCGGTGGAGTGCCGGGCAGGCCCTCGGCGCGTTCCCGTTTGTCGCGCTGGCTGCTCGGTTGGTCGACCTCGAAGACCGTCCTGTCCGCGAGTTCCGCCATCCGCCAGGCCCGACCATCCAGCCCGGCCCCCAGGATCACCACCTGCGAGCTGCGATGGTCACGTACGGCGTCGTCGATCGCGACCGTCCGGGGCACCACCATCTCGGCGCAGGCCCGTACCGTTTCGTAGTCGACCCGTTGCCGCCACGGCTTGGGCGCGAGAGCGCCGCGTACCCAATCGACGGCCTCCCGCTCGTCGGCGCGGAGCAGGCGCATGGCCGTCGGGTCCGCGAAGCGGCCGGGAGCGATCAGGCCGTCCGCCGCGGCGCGGCCCTGGCAGACGAGCACCGCCGTACGGCTCGCGGATGGCGTCTTCGGCATCGCTCGCGCTCCTGTCCGTTGTCGCGGCATCGGCTCTGCGTGCCGACGGTACCGTCACGCGGAGCCGACCCGCTGGCCTCGGTCGGCACGGTCACCACTTGACCGCCAGCCTGTCTGCGTCGACAACGATGACCAACGCGGACGAGCGCGGTCACCGTGGCCCGTTGCGACGGGGCCGCGGGGCACCGCCAGAATGGGCGCGTGCAGGACACCGTCGCCGTCGCGCTGATCACCTCACTGTCCACGTTGGCCGCCGCGGCCCTGACCGGGCTGATCGGTGCGCTCAGCACCCGCCGGCAACTCGCCCACCAGCTCACCATCGCCCGCCAGGAGAGCGCCGACCGGTGGGCGACCCGGCGTGACGAGTTGCGGCGCGACGCGTACGTCGGGTTCCTCAGCGCCTGCGACGCGGCGTACCGGCGGCTGGACCGGCGGTGGGTCGAGCCGGGCGTGGACACGGTCACGCCCGGCTACGACGAGACGTACGCGGCGATGCGCGCCGTCGACGAGGCGTACAACCTGGTGTTGTTGGAAGGCCCGGCGGACGTCGCGGCGGCGGGCCGGTCGGTGCTGGCCAGCCTCACGACCGAGTACGCCGAGCAGCGCCGGCTCGCCGACGAGCCGGGCGACGCGGCGGCGCCGCTTCGCGACCGGCACCGGGAGCGCTGGCTCGCGGTCATCGAGGTACGGACCAATCGGCGCGTCGCGTTCGTCGACGTCGTGCGTCAGGTGTTGGGCCGGGAAGGATGACGCGGACGGGCAGGAGGGGGGATGCGCTACCTCAGCTGGTAAAGCCCCCGTCCACGTTCACCACCGCCCCCGTCACGTAGCCCGCCTCGACACTGGCCAGGTGCGCGACGGTCGCCGCGATGTCGGCGGGGCGAGCATAGCGGCCGACGGCGGTGAATCCGGCGATCGTCGCCGCGTTCGGTCCGTCCGCCGGGTTGGCGTCGGTGTCCGTGGGCCCCGGGTTGACCAGGTTGACGGTGATGCCCCGGGAGCCCAGCTCGCGGGCCAGACCCCGGGTCAACCCGACCAGAGCGGTCTTGCTCATCGAGTAGAGAGCCAACCCGGGGAAGACGGCCCGTTCCCCGACGTTGCTGCCGATGCTGATGATCCGTCCACCGTCGCCCAGGTGCCGCAGCGCCGCCCGTACGGCGAGGTACGGCGCCCGCACGTTCACGGCGATCGTCTGCTCCAGCTCCGCTGTGCCGAGATCCTCCGTCGCGCCGACCAGGAACACCGCCGCGTTGTTGACCAGGATGTCCAGCCGGCCCAGCTCGGTGGCTGTCCGGTCGACGGCGTCCCGGACGGCTGCCGGGTCGGCGCTGTCGGCCTGGATCATCAGGGCCCGCCGACCCAGCGCCTCGATCCGCTTCACCACTGTCGCCGCCTGCTCGGCGTCCTGCCGGTAGGTAAGCGCCACGTCGGCCCCATCCTGTGCGAGGCGCAGGGCGATACCGGCCCCGATGCCACGGGAACCTCCGGTCACCAGGGCGGTCTTGCCACCAAGTGTCGTCGTCGTCATGCAAACGATCATGTCGACGGCTCGTCCTCGAGTCTGGCGGCCTTCCGACCACGCGTTCCCAGCGCCGGGTCCGTTTTCCGCCGCCGGCCCGGGACGCCCTATCCTCGTAACAGAGCGTACGGGGGGAGCGTGATCGTGGAGCTGGCAGACATCGATGCGGTGCTGTTCGACATGGACGGCACCCTGGTCGACTCTGACGCCGCCGTCGAGCGGGCCTGGGAACGCTGGGCGTCCGAGTACGCCGTCGAGCCGGCGGCGGCACTCGCTATCGCCCACGGCCGACCCGCCGACCAGACGATCCGCCGGCTCCTTCCCGCGCTCCACGACGCGGCGGTCGCCGTGGCGGCGGCCCGGCAGTTGGCGTTGCAGTACGACGACCTGTCCGACGTGACCGCCACCCCGGGCGCCCTCGAGCTGCTGTCGACGTTGGCCCGGTTGGGGTTGCCCTGGGCGGTGGTGACCAGCGCCGACGTCCGGCTGGCCGAGGCCCGGCTCGGTGCCGCCGGCATCACCGCGCCCGTGCTGGTCACCGTCGAGGACGTGCGCGCGGGCAAGCCGGCCCCGGAGGGCTACCTGCGCGCCGCCGCGCTGCTCGACGTGCCACCGGCACGCTGCCTGGTCGTCGAGGACGCCGAGGTCGGGTTGCAGGCCGGTCGTGCGGCCGGCGCGATGACCGCCGCGCTCAAGGGACTCGACGGCGACCTGCGGCTGGACGACCTGACGCAACTGGCGTACGGGTTGGCGTCGGCGCTCACGGCACGCTGACCCCAGCACCCCAGCACCCCAGCACCCCAGCACGGCACCGGGAGCGCGACAGCGCCAACCGGCCGCATCAGCCGAGCCGCTGGGCCAGCCAGGGGAGCAGGGCGTCGGCCTGGGCCTGCTGGAACGCCCGTAGGGCGGGGATGTTGGGCAGCGGTGGACGGCGGGCGCTGTCGGCGAAGAAGCCGGCCAGCCCGGCGTACACCCCGGTCAGCGCGGCCGGGTCGACATCCGCGGTGAGCGGCAGCCGGCGCAGCATCGCCTCGGTGTCGTGCCCGCCGTAGAGCCGGACGTTCACCAGCAGCAACGCCGTGTCCAGCCAGGCCGGCCCCCGGCAGGCCCACGGCCAGTCGACGACCGTCACCGTGCCGGCCGCGTCGAGCAGCAGGTTGTCGGCCCGCACGTCCAGGTGGCAGAGCGTGTCCCCGCTCAGCGCGGCGACCCCTTCGTCGGCGGCGTGCCGCAGGTGGTCCAGGTGGGCCCGAACCCACGGATCGAGTCGGGGCGGCGGGTCGGCGGCGATCCGGTGCCATCCGGCGAAGTCCCTGGCCAGCAGCTCGGCGGCGGCCGGCACGTGCGCGACGGGGTTCGGGGTGAGCGCGACGGCCATCGCCTCGAAGGCGCCCAGCACGCGGGTCAGTTCGTCGGCCCGCCACGGGGTGCTCGGGTGCCGCCCGTCCACGTCGGAGAAGACCAGTGCCACCCATTCGCCGTCGTCGTGGCAGCCCAGCAGGCGGGGCGTCGGCGCTGCCGCCGGCAGCGCGGCGGCGGTGCGGGCCTCGGCGCGGTGCAGGACCGGGCTGTCCGGGTTCAGTGCCGGGCTGACCGCCTTCACGAAGGCCCGCCGGCCGGTTGCCGTACGGACCCGGTCGGCGGTGCCCGGCGAGAAGCCACCCGACTGGGACACCGCCTCGACCACCCGATCACCGATGATGCCCTCCACCGCGGATCGGACCGCCGCCGGCAGATCACCCCAGCCGATCCGCGTCGCTGTCCCCTGCATCCCGCCACGGTGCGCCCACCCCGCCCCGACGAACAACCCATTTTCCGGGCATCCCGGGCGATCGGCCGGGTCGAGACGCCGGAATCAGAACATCGAGGTGCATCCGGCGCACCGGGGGCGCGGCCACGCGCGGCGGATGATCCAGCTCATCGAGGCCGAACTCTTCGAGGTCACCGCGCAGCAGATGGCGAAGCGGATCGACCCACCGAGCTGAACCGGGACTGTTCACCTGCCCAGCGGGAAACCCGCGCGGACCGCACCCGGGGAGGAGCGACGGATGACGCATGGCGCCGGACTGACCATCGGTGTGCTCGGCTCGTACGGTGGCCGGAACCTCGGCGACGAGGCGATCCTCACCGGCCTGCTCACCGATCTACGCACGCAGGAACCGAACGCCCGGATCATCGTCTTCTCCCGCAACCCGGAACACACCCGGGCCGCCCACCCGGACGTGGAGGCGGTGCCCTGGGAAGGCGTCAGCCGTACCGACTCGGCGTTGGTGCTGGCTCAGCTCGACCTGCTCATCCTCGGTGGCGGCGGGATCCTCTACGACCGGGAGGCCCGCCGCTACCTGCGGGTCGTCCGGGTCGCCCAGGAACGGGGCCTGCCGCTGATCACGTACGCGGTGGGGGTCGGGCCGCTCAGCGACGCGGTCGACACCGGCATGGTCCGGGAGACGCTCGCCGGCGCGACCCAGGTGACGGTCCGCGACCAGGAGTCCCGGATGGTCCTGGAAGAGGCGGGACTGCTCAACCCGATCACGGTCACCGCCGACCCGGCGTTCCTGTTGCAGCCGGCCGACTTCCCGGTGCACCTGCTCAGCGAGGAGGGGGTGCCGGCCGGTAAGAGGCTGGTCGGGATCAGCGTGCGGGAGCCGGGACGGGCCGCCGAACGCCTCGACGTCGACGGCTACCACCGGCTGCTGGCCCAGATCGGTGACTTCCTGGTGCACCGCATCGACGCGTACGTGCTGTTCGTGCCGATGGAACGCGACGACATCCGCCACTCGCACGGGGTGTTGTCGCACATGGTCGCCGCCGAGCGGGGGCGGATCCTGCACGGCACCTACGCACCGGAGCAGGTGCTCGGGCTGATGCGCCACTTCGACCTGGCCGTCGGCATGCGCCTGCACTTCCTGATCTTCGCGGCGATGGTGGGCACGCCGTTCCTGCCGCTGCCGTACGCCGGCAAGGTCTTCGACCTGGCCCAGCGGCTCGGTGTGCCGGCGCTGCGGGGCGTGGAGCGGGAGGTGGAGGGGCCGCTGCTGGCCGAGGTCGACCGGCTCTGGGACGAACGCGAGGAACGCGCCGAGGCCACGGCCCGTCGGGTCGCGGAGGTCTGCGAGCAGGCGCGGGGCACCTCGGACGTCACCCGTGGCGTGCTGGACAGACTACGCAGTCAGAACCTCACCCGGGTCTGACCCGCGTCAGACCGCCGGACCGGTCCACCGGTAGCGCCACTCGCGGCTCTCCTCACGGGCGGACTCCAACTCGTAGATCTGCGCCTGGGCCAGCCCACCGGACCCGATGTGGTGGTGGGTGAGCGGCGGGCGGCCGTTGGTGTCCAGCTCGACGGTCACGGTCTGCCCGTCCGCCGCGCCGCCGACGAGGAGGATCTGCACGGATGAAGCCATGCGCCCATCCTGCCCGTAGCGAGGGTGCCTCGCAGCGGGATGCGGGGCAGCGCGCGGGCTCCGACCTGGTTAGGGTCGGCGAATGACGGAGCAGACCATCGATCCGACGCTCGGCCCGGTGCTCGCCCGCGTCGGCGACGAGCGCGCCGTGCTGAACTCGTTCCTCGACTTCCACCGTGGCGTGGTGTTGCGCAAGCTGCGCGGCCTGTCCGACGCCGAGGCGGCCCGCCGGCTGGTGCCCTCCGCGACCACGCTCGCCGGGCTGGTCAAGCATCTGACGCTGGTCGAGCGGAACTGGTTTCCGGTGCTGCTGGCACCCGAGCCGGGCGACGTCTACCTGACGTCGGAGGAGGACGCGATCGCGAGCTTCACCCTCGACCAGCACGACACGGTCGACGGGCTCGTCGAGGCGTACGAGCGGGCCTGCGCCCGGTCCCGGGCGGTCGCCGCGCGTTTCGACCTCGACCACGTGGTGCCGCACCCGCAGCTCGGTGAGGTGTCGGTGCGCTGGATCCTGGTCCACCTGATCGAGGAGACCGCCCGGCACGCCGGCCACGCCGACATCCTGCGCGAACTGACCGACGGGTCGACCGGCGCGCTCTGAGCCGGGCCGCCCGTCGTCATCCGGCGGGCAACAGGCCCGGCGGATACTCCATGCCGTCGTGGGCGCAGGCCGCCGCCGCGACTCGTGCCGCATACCGGGCTGCCTCCGTCAGGGGCTCGCCCCGCAGCCGCCCGGCGATCAGCCCGGCCGCGAACGCGTCGCCGGCCCCGTTGCTGTCCACCACCGGCCCCGGCGCGGCGGCGGGCGGCACCGGCACTCGCGTGCCGTCGCCCGGGTACAGCTCGGCGCCGTCCGCGCCCCGGGTCACCACCACGGTCCGGGGCGCCAGCGTGCCGGCGAGCGTCGCGGCCCGCTCGCGCAGCCGTACCCCGCTGACCAGGACCAGATCGGCGACCTCGGCGAACGGCCGGTGGTAGGGGTTCGTGCCGTCCCAGTCGTGCAGGTCGGTGGAGAGCGACACGCCCGCCGGGAGCGCGGCCCGCACGGCGGGCAGCGACGGCACCACCCAGTCCATGATCGAAAGGTGTACGTGCCGGGCGTCCGCGACGAGTTCGGCCACCTCCGCGGGCGGGAACGGCGGGTCGCCCCGCCACGGGCGCGGGTCGTACAGCGAGGTGCGCCGACCGCCCGGGTCCACCAGGTTCACCGACCGTCGGGTGCCGCCGTGGTCCTGCGCCAGCACCGCCGGAACCCCGGCCCGGGTCAGCGCCGCCCGGACCAGATCGCCGGCCGGGTCCGCGCCGAGCGTGTCGACCACCCGTACCCGCAGGCCGAGCGCCCGGGCGGCCAGCGCCACCCCGGCGCCGGTGTTGCCGATCCGCAGCTCGATCGGTTCGACGGTGTGCGAGTCGGCGGCCGGCAGCGGCAGCGCGGGCACTCGAACCCGCACATCCACCCCGAGCCCGCCAACAACCAGGAGATCGACCACGGTGCCGACGCTAGCCCAACCCGGTGCCGCGTGACGTATCGCCGATGTGGGAGCGTACCGAGGCGTGGACACTCCCACACCGCCGACCTGGAGTCGATCAACCCGTCGGCGGCGGGTGTCGTGCGGTGGGTGCTGACGTTCGTCGCACCGGGCCGCCTATCCTGGGCGCGGGCGGCGGAGGGGGAGTAGGTGCTGGTCATCCATGGGCTGTGGAAGCCCTGCGACGACTCGACCGCCGGCCTCGCGGTCTGGGCCGAGGACAGCGCCGCGCCGCCGGCTCCGGCCCGCCCCGGCCGGCCGCCCCGGGAGCGCCCGCATCCCTTCGCCGCCGGGCACGCCGACCTGGTCGCGGCTCTCGCCGACGCCGCCGAGCCGGCCCGTCCGGCCACCGCGCTGCTCACCCTGCCCACCCGGGCGGGCGTGCCGACCGACTCACCCGAGCTGATCCGGACCACCGTCGCACCCCCGGCCCGCGGCCGGCTCACCCTCGCCGCGTGGCGGGTGCCCACCCTGGTGTACGCCCCAGACGACGCCCTCGCACTGCTGCGCGCCCTGGACGACCTCCCGGTGGTGCCCGGGGCGACCCTGCGTCACCTCGCCGAGCTGGCCGACTTCGCCGCCGATCTGGTGGCCCGGGGCCGGGTCCTGCCCGGCGTCCACGCGTCGATCGACCCGACCGCTGCCGATGTGGCCGCTGCCGATGTGGCCGCTGCCGGCGGAGCCGCTGCCGGTGGGGCCCGGTCGACGGCGGGCCCGGCGGCCCAGGTGGTCGCGCGGGCGATCTGGCGCCCGCTGTTGACCGGCACCGACGCGGGCTGGGCGCGGTCGCTGGCGCTGGCTCTACCGCCCGCCGCCCGCGCGGTGGCGACGCCCAGCGCCGCCGAGGTGACGGGTGCGGCGCTGGTGGCGGACGCTCTCGACGCGCTCACCGACGCCGCCGCCCGGGCGGCTCTCGCGGCCACGACGCTGGCCCGAGGGGTCCGCCCCGGTGGGCCCGCGCCGGCCTGGCTGGCCGCGCTCGCCGGCCCCCGCCGCGACTTCACCGTCGACCGGACCGCACTGGACATCCTGCGCGCCGAACTCGACGACTGGCAGCGGGACGCGGCCGGCGGCGCCGTCCGGGCCAGCTTCCGCCTGGTGGAGCCGGCCCCCGACGAGGTCACCGAACCGATCCTGGCCACCCGCCCGGTGCCGGGAGACGTGCCGCCCACGTCTATTCACACGGGCGGCGGTGAGCTGGCCGAGGGTGGCCCGACAGGCGGCGAGGAGTCCCCGGCGGTGCGGTGGCGGCTGGAGTTCGGGTTGCAGGCGGCCGACGAGCCGGGTCTGCACATCGACGCCGGGGAAATCTGGCGGGCGCACACGCTCGACGGTCTCGCCGACCGTACGGCCAGCCCGCAGGAGACCCTGCTCGCGGAGCTGGGCCGGGCCAGCCGGCTCTGGCCCGACCTGGACGCCGCGCTGCGCACCGCCGCGCCCGAGGCGATGGAGTTGGACGTCGAGGGCGCGCACCGGTTCCTCAGCGAGGGCGCCCCGGTGCTGCACGCCGCCGGGTTCGGGGTGCTGCTGCCCTCCTGGTGGCGGCGCCCGTCGGCGCGGCTCGGCGCTCGACTGCGCGCCCGCAGCCGGACCGCGCCCGGCACGGTGGCCAGCACCGAGGCCGGCGTCGGGTTGGACGCGCTCGTCGACTACCGCTGGGAGGTCGCGCTCGGCGACCAGCCGTTGTCCGCCGACGAGCTGGCGGCGCTGGCCGAGCTGAAGACCCCACTGGTACGGCTGCGGGGCCGATGGGTGGAGCTGGACCCGGGTCGGCTCGCGGCCGGACTGCGTCTGCTGCGCTCGGCCGGCGAGCTGACCGTCGCCGACCTGCTGCGCCTCGGGCTCACCGACGGCGACGACACCGAGGCGCTGCCGGTGCTGGAGGTGACCGCCGACGGGGCGCTGGGCGACCTGCTCGCCGGCGCGGTCGAGCGCCGACTCACCCCGCTCGACCCGCCGCCGGGTTTCCAGGGGACGCTGCGGCCGTACCAGCGGCGCGGGCTGGCCTGGCTGGCGTTCCTGCGGTCGCTGGGCCTGGGCGGGGTGCTCGCCGACGACATGGGGCTGGGCAAGACCGTGCAGTTGCTGGCGCTGCTCGCCGGGGACCCGCCGGACGCCGGGCCGACCCTGCTGGTCTGTCCGATGTCGCTGGTCGGCAACTGGCAGCGGGAGACGGCCCGGTTCACGCCGACGCTGCGGGTGCACGTACACCATGGGGCGGAGCGGGCGCGGGGGGCCGAGTTCACGACGGCCGCGCACGGCGCGGACCTGGTCCTCACCACCTACTCGGTGGCCGCTCGCGACGCCGTCGACCTGGCCGGCATCGACTGGCACCGGGTGGTGGTGGACGAGGCGCAGGCGATCAAGAACGCGTCGACCCGGCAGGCCGAGGCGGTCCGCGCGCTGCCGGCCCGGCAGCGGGTGGCGGTGACGGGTACGCCGGTGGAGAACCGGCTCGCCGACCTCTGGTCGATCATGCAGTTCGCCAATCCGGGGCTGCTCGGCCCGGCCGCGACGTTCCGCAAGCGGTTCGCCGAGCCGATCGAGCGCCACGGCGACGTCGAGGCCGCCGAGCGGCTGCGCCGGATCACCGGCCCGTTCGTGCTGCGCCGGCTCAAGACCGACTCGTCGATCATCTCGGACCTGCCGGAGAAGCTGGAGATGGAGGTGCTCTGCAACCTCACCGCCGAGCAGGCCGCCCTGTACCGGGTGGTGGTCGACGACATGCTGGCCCGGATCGAGACCAGCGACGGCATCGAGCGACGCGGGCTGGTGCTGGCCACCATGACCCGGCTCAAGCAGGTCTGCAACCACCCCGCCCAGCTGCTGCGCGACAACTCGGCGCTGGAGGGCCGCTCCGGAAAGCTGGCCCGGCTGACCGAGATCCTGGAGGAGGTGCTGGCGGCGGGGGAGCGGGCGCTGCTGTTCACCCAGTACGCGGAGTTCGGCACGATGTTGCGCGGTCACCTGTCGGCGCGGTTCGGCCGGGAGGTGCTGTTCCTGCACGGTGGGCTCGGCAAGGCCGAGCGGGACGCCCTGGTGCAGCGCTTCCAGTCGGCCGACGGGCCGCCGCTGTTCGTGCTGTCCCTCAAGGCCGGTGGCACCGGGCTCACCCTGACCGCCGCCAACCACGTGGTGCACGTGGACCGGTGGTGGAACCCGGCGGTGGAAGACCAGGCCACCGACCGGGCGTTCCGGATCGGGCAGCGCCGGCGGGTGCAGGTCCGCAAGTTCGTCTGCGCCGGCACCGTGGAGGAGAAGGTCGCCGCGATGATCGCCGACAAGCGCGCCCTCGCCGAGCGGGTGGTGGGCACCGGCGAGCAGTGGATCACCGAGCTGTCCACGGGTCAGCTGCGGGAGCTGTTCGCCCTGGAGGCCGGGGCGGTGGTGGAGTGAGCGCGCGGAGCGAGCGAACCATCAGGCACAGCACCCTTGTGCCTCATGTCGGCACGGAGCGCAGCGGAGTGCCGACGTGAGCATGGACTTCGCCGACTACGGGCGCCCGCGCAAGGTCGACGGTGGGCTGCGGGCGCGCAGTGCCCGGGGCGCGATCGGGCGGTCCTGGTGGTCCCGGCGCTTTTTGGAGGTGCTGGAGTCGTTCGCGCTCGGCACCCGGCTGACCCGTGGCCGGTCGTACGCGCGGGCGGGTCAGGTGCTCCGGCTGGACATCGCGCCGGGCCGGGTCACCGCCCAGGTGCAGGGTTCCCGGCCCCGGCCGTACGAGGTCTCCATCGCGCTGGCGACGTTCCCGGCCGCGCTCTGGACCCGGATCGAGGACGAGTTGGCCGGGCAGGCGTTCTTCAGCGCCCGCCTGCTCGCCGGGGACCTGCCCGACGAGCTGGAGGAGCTGTTCGTGACGGCGGGCGCCCCGCTCTTCCCGACCGCCGTGGACGAGCTGACCCAACGCTGCAACTGCCCCGACTTCGCGGTGCCGTGCAAGCACCTCGCGGCCACGTTCTATCTGCTCGCCGAGGCGTTCGACGCGGACCCGTTCGAGCTGCTGCACTGGCGTGGTCGCTCGCGGACGGACCTGCTCGACCGGTTGCGCGCCCGGCGGGCCGAGGCCACCGGCACGGCGGTGTCGCCCGCGTCGGCTGCCGTCCCCGGCGAGCTGAGGTCCACATCGGACGGCAGTTCGTCCGCAGTGGGCGCGCTGCCGCCGGTCGGTGCGGCCCGGGCGCTCGCCGGACTGGCGGTCACCCCCCTCGCGGAGGCGGCAGACCGCTTCTGGGCGTCGCCGGTGCCGCTGCCCGACCGACCACCCCGGCTGGCTACCGGGCCGGATCTCCTGCTGCGCCAGCTCGGCCCGCCGGCGCCGGCCATCGGAGGGCCGGGCCTGCTGGAGCGGCTGCGTCGCGCGTACCGGGCGTTCGGCCCGGGGTGAACGGTCACGTCCAGCGGCGGCGGAACCGCCACATGATCGCCGCGTTGGCCACCAGCACCACCGCGCAGATCGCGCCGGCCAGCCGGCCGGCGAATACGGCCATCGCCGGGAGCGACGCCCACAGCACGATGGTCAACAACATCAGGTAGCGGCCCCTGCGGGCTCGGACCCGGTGGTCCAGCCGGGCGAAGAAGGCCGGGTCACTCTCCCGGAGCTGACGGGTGATCTGGTCGAACCTGCGCTGATCCTCTTTGCTGAGCATGGCGCTGCCTTCCCCTCACGCGTTCAGCGGTTCGGCGGCATACCCGCTGCGGCGGCGGCTCACGCTCGCCCGCTCCTCCTTTTCCCAGCGTGAGGGCACCTCACGTCCGGCTTAGCCGAACCTTAAGTTTGCCTGTGGTGGTGAACGGCGCGGAACGTGTCTCGTACGGCGGTGTGGTCCGATCCGTACCCGGCTGCCGCACGTCCGCCCTGCTGGGAAGGTCGGAGCCCGGCCCGGGTCGCCGGCCCGCCACGAACGCGGTGGTGAGGGCTGTCTTAAGTGCCCTCACCGGCGCGTTCGGCCCACCTTGAAGGCACCTGAGCGCTTGGTTACCTTGCCGTAGCAACCCCCTCAGGCAACAGTCGCCGCACCTGCCGCACCCGCTCGGTCGCAGCTTCCGGCGCTCATCAGAAATCGGGATTGGTACATGGCCGACCAGAATGTGCCACCACGTCGACCGCGGGACGACCGCGGCTGGGACGGACGCCAGCACCCCACCTCGGACAGCTACGGCGACCCCACCGCGTCCGCGTCGTACGGATACGACTCGCCCCACCCCTACCAGGGTGGCTACCCGGTGCAGGGCGACCCGCGCGAGCAGTACGGCGACGGGTACGCGCACGCCGGACAACCCGCCCCCGCCCCGCGTGGGCCGCAGTGGGTCGGCCCGGAGGGGCTGGGCCGTCCGGCCCCGGCGCGTCCGGCCGGCGCTGGACTGCCCACCTTGGACGATGACGACGAGCCGGGCCGCAAGGTCGGCCGGCGCAAGGCCATGGTCGCGCTCGGCGGCACCGCCGCGGTCGTGGCCGGTGGCGCGGCGCTCGCCATGACGCCGCAGTTCCGCAGCCTCTTCGGTGACGAGGCGGCCGCGAGTGACGCGACGGGTAACACGGTGACCGACGGGACCGCGGCGCGTCCCAGCGGCCAGCAGCCCAGCACGGTGCGCACCTACACCGAGCAGAACGAGAGCTACATGGGCTCTCGGGCCGGCGAGGCGCTGAAGAAGAACGCGCCGGCCGGTGGCCGGACCTTCTCCGGCCCGGCGGCGGCCGCCGCGGAGACCAAGGTGACCGTCAAGACGGTGCTCGCCAAGGACCCGATCCTGCACCTGGCCCGGCGGGCCACCTTCGGCGCCACGCCCGCCGTGGTCGCCGACATCAAGAACCAGGGCATCGACGCGTGGATCCGCGGCCAGCTCGACCCGGACAAGATCGAGCCGAGCAAGGCCGAGCTGAAGCTCGCCGAGTTGCCCACCCAGACGCTCTCCGTGGAGCAGCTGCGGACCCAGCGGGACAAGCTCAACGAGCAGGGCGCCCAGCCCGAGCGTGAGGTGGTCGACGCCACCCTGGCCCGGCAGATCTGGTCGAAGCGCCAGCTGTTCGAGGTGATGGTCGACTTCTGGAACGACTTCCTGCACGTCGCCGCCGACTTCGACGGCGGCGAGGTGTACCGCACGTCGTTCGACAAGGACGTGGTGCGCAAGCACGCGCTGGGCAGCTACCCCGAGATGCTGGTCGCGGCGAACAAGCACCCCGCGCTGCTGATCTATCTGAACCAGAAGGACTCGCGCAAGGACGCCATCAACGAGAACCTCGCCCGGGAGAACCTGGAGCTGTACTCGGTCGGCGTCGACGGTGGCTACAAGGAGGGCGACGTCCGGCAGGCCGCCATGCTGCAGACCGGCCGTGGCGTCGACGACAAGGGCCAGTACGTCCTGCGCGTCAACCAGCACTACATGGGCAAGGTGAAGATCCTCGGCTTCACCCACGCCAACACGTTCGGCATCAAGGACGTCAACAACCCGACGGCCAAGGAGATCGCCGCCGTGGACGCGGCGATCGACAAGTACATCACCTACATCGCGCTGCACCCGTCGACCGCGAAGTACGTGGCGCAGAGCCTCGCGACCCGGTTCGTCTCGGACACCCCGCCGAAGTCCCTCGTCGATCGGCTGGCCAAGACGTACAGCAGCAACAACGGCATGATCAAGCCGGTGCTGATGACGCTGTTCAGCTCGTCGGAGTTCTGGGCGGCGGTGGGCCAGAAGGTGCGCCGACCGATGGAGTACCTGGTCGCCACGTACCGCACCCTGGGCGTCTCGCCGGAGGCGTCGGCGAAGAACGACAACGGCGACAACAAGCGCACCCCGTTCGCCCGGGGCCTGCGGCAGATCCACGACAAGCTGCGCGAGCTGGGCCAGTACCCGATGGGTCAGCCCACCCCGGACGGCTACCCCGACGTCTACGTCGCGTGGACCTCGGCCGGCACGATGGTCAACGGCTGGAACGAGGCCGGCGAGATCGTGGCGGGCTACCGCACCGTCTTCACGTACACGGCGCCGGAGAAGCTGGTCGCCAAGCCGCCGGCCACCGCCGGGGCGTACGTGGACGCGCTCTCGATGCGACTGGTCAACCAGAAGCTGAGCACCCGGGAGAAGAACCTGATCCTCGGCGTGGCCGGCGTGCCGGCGACCGCCAAGGTCGATGCCACGTTCAACGGGGCCATCACCGCCGTCGCGCGGGCGATCCTCGCGTCCCCCCAGCACCACCTCCGGTGAGGCACCCGATGGAGAAGACTGTGTACAACTCTTTCCCCCTGCACCCCGAATGCCCGGACCTGCGGCGACTGGCCGACAACCCGGCTGAGGCACTGCTGCGCGCCGAGGCCGACCTGGTCGCCGCCGAGAACGCGGCCGAGGCCGACCGCTACCGCACGCTGGAGGACCTGGAGGAGGCCCAGCAGGACGGGCGCGGCGTCACCCGGCGGACGTTCGTCGCCGGCGCGGCGGCCACCGCCACCGCCCTGGCCACCGCCCAGTTCGTCACCACCTCGGCGTCGTTCGCGGCGACCAAGACCGGCACCCTGATCCACGTCTTCCTCTACGGCGGCCTGGACGGCCTGAGCCTCGTCGCGCCGGACAACGACCCGGTGCTCGCCAAGGCCCGGCCCGACCTGCTGCTCGGCAACGACTCGCTGGCCCTGAGCCGCGGCTTCAAGCTGACCAGCGCGTTCAAGCCGCTGGAGCAGTACCTCAAGGCCGGTCAGCTGGGCTTCGTCCCGGCGGTTTCCGACGAGCGGCTGTCCCGCAGCCACTTCCAGGCCGCGGACGCCTGCAACCTGGGCGGTCTGCCCAACGAGACCGGCGGCCGGGGCTGGCTCGACGGCCTGGTCGACCACCTGGGCAAGGGCACCGCGTTCCGCAGCGTCGGCATCGGCAGCACGCTGCCCCGCTCGCTGGTCGGCAACAACGGCGCGCTCTCGCTGAACAACGTCGGCTCGCTGCGGCTCAACGGCGACGACAAGTTCCGGGCCGCCACCGAGAAGGCCATCAAGGGGCTCTTCACCGGGATCAACCACCCGGTCGAGGAGGCCGTGCAGGAGGGCATGGGCGCGCTGGCCACGGCGCAGAAGCTCGCCGCCAAGCCGTACCAGCCCGCCGCGGGCGTCAAGTACGAGGGCGTCGGCAACGCGTTCCAGCAGCTCGCACAGCTCATCAAGGGCGGCGCCAACGTCCGGGTCGCCACCGTCGGCATGGGCGGCTACGACACCCACGAGAACCAGGGCACCCGCGAGGGTGGCCAGCTGCACCGCCGGCTGAACGAGCTGGCCAGCGCGATGGCGGCGTTCTTCACCGACCTCGGCCCGCAGGCCGCCGACGTCACGATCATGGTGTCCAGCGAGTTCGGCCGCCGGGTCAGCTCGAACACCGGCGGCACCGACCACGGCCACGGCGGCGTGGTCACCGTCCTGTCCGGCAAGAAGCTGGCCGGCTCGCTGCTGGGCACCTGGAACGGCCTGGACAAGCTGGACTCCGGTGACGTGCCGGAATACAACAACATGTTCAACGTGTACGGCTCCCTGGCGCAGGGCCGCTTCGGGCTCACCAACGCCGAGGTGCAGAAGGTGTTCCCCCGCATGAAGTACGCACCGATGAAGCTGTACGCGTGACGCGTTCGCACACCCACGCCGCCGGCCGCCGCACCGGGACGACCTCGTCCCGGCACGGCGGCCGGTCGGCGGAACCCGTACTCCCGCAGATCCCGGCCCGGCGCGGACCCGGCGGCCGGCGGCTGCTGGCCGCGCTGCTCCTGGTCGGGCTGCTCGCCAGCGTGCTGCCTTGGTGGCTGGGCACCCCCGCCGGCTCGCTGCGGACCACCGCGGCCACCGTCACCGCTGCCGGCCGGATCACCGGCCTGATCGCCGGCTATCTGCTCCTCGTGCAGGTGCTCATGATGAGCCGGCTGCCGGTGCTGGAGCGGTGGATCGGCGGCGAGCAGCTCGCCCGCTGGCACCGCGACATCGGCGCGACGCTGCTGGCCGCCGTGCTGTCGCACCTGTCGCTGATCCTCGTCGGGTACGCCGACCTGCGAAACCAGTCGGTCCTGGCCGAGGTCGGCACGCTGCTCGGCGGCTACGAGGACATGCTCTCGGCCTTCCTCGCCACCGGCATCATGCTGGTGGTCGGTTTCAGCAGCGTCCGGGCGATCCGTCGGGCGCTGCCCTACGAGGTGTGGCACCTGCTGCACCGGTCGAGCTACCTGGTGCTGCTGCTCGGTTTCGGGCACCAGTTCACCCACGGCGCGCAGCTCTACAAACCGGGTCCGGTGCGGACCGGCTGGATCGCCCTGTACCTGCTGGTGGTCGCCGCCCTGCTCGGGGGCCGGGTGATCGCGCCACTGGCGTTCAACCTGCGCTACCGGCTGCGGGTCGCCGACGTGGTCGCGGAGAGCCCGGACACCATCTCCATCTACCTCACCGGGGAGCGGCTGGGCCGCCTGGAGATGCTCGGCGGGCAGTACTTCCGCTGGCGCTTCCTCACCCCCGGCTGCTGGTGGCAGTCGCACCCGTTCTCCGTCTCGGCCGCCGCCAACGGCCGCTGGCTGCGACTCACCGTCAAGGTCGTCGGCCGGCACACCGCCGACCTGCGCGACCTGGAACCGGGCACCCGGGTGTGGGCCCAGGGCCCGTCGGGCACCTTCACCGCCGCGCACCGGGTGCGCGAGCGGGCGCTGCTGATCGCCGGTGGCAGCGGCATCACGCCCATCCGCGCCATGCTGGAGGAGTTGCCGCCGGGCGCCGCCCTGATCTACCGGGCCCGTACGCCGGCCGACGTGCTGCTCAGCCGGGAACTGGACTGGCTGGCCCAGGAACGTGACACGTCGATCTGGTACGTCATCGGCTCCCGCGACGACCCCGGGCCCCGCCAGCTCATGAGCCCGGACGGGCTGCGCCAACTGGTGCCCGACGTGGCCCGGCGCGACGTCTACCTCTGCGGACCTCCCGGGCTGGTCGAGCAGTCGGTGCGCGCGCTGCGCCGCGCCGGCGTGCCCCGCCGGCAGATCCACCTGGCCACCTTCGAGCTGTAGGAAGGCATCGCATGCGTCGCGCGTTGTTCGCGATCACCGGACTGGCCGCCAGCACCACCGCCCTGGTGGTGCTCAAGGGCTCGCCGGGCACCACCCAGGTCGCCCAGAACCTGCCGACAGCGCAGCCGGTCAACCCCACCCCGCAGGACGTCGGCCCGAGCGCCGACCCGGCCGTCGGCCCGCCGAAACCGTCGGTGACCGCCGGTCCACCGTCGTCGTCGCCCAAGCCGACCAGGACCGCCGCGCGCCCGTCCGGCACCGGGACCACCGCGAAGGCCCCGACCGCGCCGCGCACCACCACCAAGGCGCCCCAGTCGACAACCCGCCGGGTCACCGGACCGGGTGTGGACAACGAGTACGGGTACGTGCAGGTGCAGATCGTGGTCTCCGGCAACCGGATCATCGACGCGACCACCCTGTCGTTGCCCAGCGGGGGCGAGTCCGACATCCACAGCGGCGACGTCCGGAACAGGTACAACGGCACCGGCGGTGAGGTGGTGCAGAAGCAGAGCGCCAACCTGAACACCGTCTCCGGCGCCACCGCCACCAGCAACGCGTACAAGCAGTCGCTGCGGGCCGCGATCGAGCAGGCGTTCTGACGTGCCGGCCGCGCTGACCCGACCCGGGCTGTGCCGGGTCGAACAGATCATGGGTACGGCGATCACCCTGGACCTCGCCGACGACCTGCCCCCCGCGCGGCTGCACGAGCTGGCCGATGACGTCTTCGCCTGGATGCGCGAGGTGGACGGCCGGTTCAGCACGTACCGGACGGACAGCGAGGTGTGCCGCTTCGACCGGGGCGAGGTGCTGCTCTCCGAGGCGTCGGCGGACCTGCGCTTCGTGCTGGAGGCGTGCGCCGACCTGTGGGGGGCCACCGACGGGTTCTTCGACGCGTACGCCACCGGGCGGCTCGACCCGTCCGGGTTCGTGAAGGGCTGGGCGGCGCAGGTCGCCTCCGACCGGCTGCTCGCCGCCGGCGCGGCGAACCACTGCGTCAACGCCGGCGGCGACGTGCGGGTCCGCGGCTTCTCGCCGACGGGGGAGCCGTGGCGGATCGGCATCCGGCACCCCTTCGACGCGATGGCGACGTGTCTGGTGCTCGCCGGCATCGACCTGGCCGTGGCGACCTCCGGGGTCTACGAGCGGGGTCGGCACGTGCTGGACCCCCGGCGGGGCGAGCCGGCCGGCGGGCTGCGCTCGGTGACCGTGGTCGGCAGCGACCTCGGCGTCGCCGACGCCTACGCCACCGCCGCCCTGGCCATGGGGGCGGCGGGGATCGGCTGGCTGGACCGTCTCGGTGACCACACGCACGCGGTCGTCACCGACGACGCCCGCGAGTTCCACTCGACCGCGCTTCCGCTGACGGTCTAGCTGGACCCGCCCCGCACCTGTCTCCGCGATCTTGCGGTTTCGGTTGCCGATCCGCCCCTTGAGGTAGGGAATGCCGCGACACAAAGTGCAAGATCGGCGGCGTGAAGGTGGGGGTGGGGTTTTAGCGCAGCGGGCGGTGGGTGCCGGCGGGGCGGGTCCCGGTGGGGCGGGGCCGCCCGGGGCGCGAGCCGGCCGGGCGGGTGCCCGCCCAGCGGTGCCGCGGATGGCTGCGACGGGGCGGTTCGGTGCCGCCGGGATACGGCGACCTGTCGTGTGTGGACATCGTTCCCCCGTTCGTGGCGCCCGTTCGCGCTGTCACCTGCTCAACGAGCACCGGCCGCCCGGCGACGCTGTCGGTCACCGGATTGAATCGTCGGCCGGGGCCGGGTCACCTGCCCCGGCGGGGCAGGGGCAGGTGACCCGGGAGCAGGTCGGGGGCGAGCGTCACCCCGCTGGCCCGCAGCGCCTCGATCAGGGTGTTCTGCACCAGGTAGGAGTCCGGAAGCTGCCAGCGGGCCTGCTCCGGGGCGACCGCCCAGCGGACGGTCCCCTCGGGCAGCCGGGTGGGCGGCGCCGGAATCCACGAGCCCGGCCCGTGCCGCACGACGTGGAAGCAGTGCTCCAACTCCGGTCGGAGCGGGTCGCCGGGGCGGACCAGGAACATCCACCGGCCGGTGGGGGTGACCAGCACGGGCCCGCGTACGCCGGTGCCGGCCGGGTGGACCTGCACGGCGTCGAGCACGTGCCGGCCGAGGTGGGCCGGCACCTCCAGCACGTCGAAGGTCCGTCCGGTGGGCAGCAGCACGCCGTGCGGGCGGGTGCGCCACCAGGTGGCCACCCGGGCGGGGTCGGTGGTGGCGGCCAGCTCCCAGTTCTCCAGGGCGGGGTGGCAGCCCACCGTGGGGCAGCCGGCCCGACCGCACACGAACCGGCTGCGGGCGAGGCAGGCGCCGGGGGTCACCTCCCAGCCGTGTACGGCGTACCGGATGGCGACCCGGCGCAGCCGGACGCGTTCCAGCGGCGACAGTTCGGCGACGCGCGGTACGACGTTCCCCCACATGTTTGCCATCTCCCCTCGTCGGGCCCGGCGAACGCCAGGTCGCATGTCGAGCACCGTCACTGCCGTAACCCACGATCGTTGAGGTTGACGAACGGCTCGTGCAACTTGCACGAAAAGTACGAGGACTGGCTGTCCGGCTGACGTACAGGCTGTGCGACCAGCGAAAACTGCAAGACGAACGACGGATCGCCGCACCCGCGGACATCGCCGGCACCCGATGGGTGACGACGGCAGGGGAGGGATGGGGAGATGGACGAGCTACCCATTGGCCGGCGAGTGGCCTACTGGCGGGGGCGACGCAAGATGTCGCAGCAGGTCTTCGCCGACCGCCTGGGCAAGTCGAAGAGCTGGGTGGACAAGGTCGAGCGGGGCGTCCGCCGGCTGGACAAGTTCTCCGTCCTCTACGAGATCGCCGACATCCTGCAGATGGACGTGCAGTTGCTGATGGGTCGTGACCCGGAGCGGCGTACCGACGCGCTGAACTGCATCGACCAGGTCGAGGTGCAGGAGATCCGGGCGGCCCTGGAGCGGTACGACTCGATGAGCGCGTACTTCGACGCCGTGCCGTACCCGCCTCCGCTGGACGACATGCGCAAGGCCGTCAACCACGCCTGGCTCACCTACCAGTACGGCCGCTACGGAATGCTCACCCGGGCGCTGCCCAAGCTGCTGCGCGACGCTCAGGCGGCCGACGCCGCCTACGGGGGAGCGCAGGCGCCGGAGGCGGCCCACCTGCTCGGGCAGGTCTACCAGATCGCCTCGTCGGTGCTGCGCAAGCTCGGCGAGTGCGAGCTGGCCTGGCTGGCCGCCGACCGGTCGATGGCGGTGGCCCAGCGCGCCGACGACCCGCTGCTGGCCGGCATCGCCACCACCCGGGTCTGCAACGCCCTGGTCGCCATGGGTCGGGCCCGGCCGGCTCTGGAGCTGAACGTCCAGATCGCCAACCGGCTGGCTCCCGGCGGCAGCAACGAGATCTCCCCGGCCCGGCTGTCCGTCTACGGGATGCTGCTGTTGCAGGGGGCCATGGCGGCGTCCCGGATCGGCGACTCGGCCAGCGTCGACGACCTGATCAACTGTGCGCAGGAGGCCGCCACCCTGCTCGGCGGCGACCACAACCACTACTGGACCTCGTTCGGCCCGACGAACGTCGAGCTGCACCGGGCCGCCGCCGCCGTCGAGCTGGGCGACGGGGGCCGCGCGGTCGAGGTGCACGTACGCATCGTGGAGCCCGCGTTCAACGCGTTGCTGCCCGAGCGCCGCGCCCACCACCTGCTCGACATCGCCCGGGGGTACGCCCAGATCGGCGACGTGGCGAACGCCGGCGAGATGCTGCTGCTCGGCGATCGGCTCGCGCCGTCGGAGATCCGCTGCCGGCCGATCGCCCACGAGGTGATGTCGGACGTCCTTCGTCGCACACGTGGTGCGCCGCCTTCTCCGATTGCGGAGTTGGCTGAGCACATGGGAGTAGGGGTATGAGCGCGGAGCCGGCTTGATGACCGGCGCACCACACACCAGCGAGCGCCGTGCGGTGCTCTACGTCATCGCCTGCGGTTCGCCGCTGGCCCGCCACGTCGGCCGTCTGGTCGAGCTGGCCCAGTCGGACGACTGGGACGTCTGCGTGGTCACCACGCCGGACGGCGCCAAGTTCGTCGATAAGCCGGCCCTGGTCCGGCAGACCGGCCACCCGGTGCGGACGCACTACAAGAATCCCGGTGACCCGGACGTGCTGCCGCCGGCCGACGCCATGATCGTCTGCCCGGCGACCGTGAACACGGTGAACAAGTGGGCGGCCGGCATCGCCGACACCCTCGCTCTCGGGCTGCTCGTCGAGGCGCAGGGCAAGGGCGTTCCGATCGTCGCGGTGCCGTACACCAATGTCGCGATGGCCGCCCACCCGGCGTTCCGGGCCGGCGTGGCCCGGCTGGCCGACTGGGGCGTCACGGTGCTCTTCGGTGAACATGTGGTCACCCTGCACCCGCCCGGGACGGGTGAGCAGCACCTGCACGCGTTCCCCTGGCAGATGCCGCTGGCCGCGCTGCGGACCGCCGCGTACCGGGCCGCCTGAGCGCCCGCCGGTCGCCTCCCACGGGCCGACGTACCGGCGCGGCCGGGCCGGGCGTCGCCGCCCGACGGTCCTCGCGCCGGTAAGCTGGCCCGCCGTGAGCATCAGCGCATCCACCCCCACGGTGACGGACGTGGTAGCCGAGCTGGAACGGCGCTACCCGCCGAGCTGGGCCGAGGAGTGGGACCGCGTCGGCCTGGTGCTCGGCGAGCCGACCGCCCCGGTCCGCCGGGTGCTCTGCGTGGTCGACGTGGTGCCCGAGACGGTCGCCGAGGCGCTGGCCGTCGGCGCGGACATGATCGTCGCGCATCACCCGCTGCTGCTGCGGGGTGTCTCCTCGGTCGCGGCGACGACCGTGAAGGGGCGGATCGTCCACCAGCTGATCCGGGCCGGCGTGGCGTTGTACGTGGCGCACACCAACGCCGACGTCGCGTCCCCCGGCGTCTCTGACGCCCTCGCCGCCCGGTTCGGCCTGACCGGGCTGCGCCCGTTGCAGCGGCCGGCGATCGGTTCGGCCGCCCACGGCGACGACCGGGGCATCGGCCGGATCGGGGAGTTGCCCCGACCGATGACCCTCGCCGAGTTGACCCGGCACGCCGCCGCCGTGCTCCCCGTCACGGCCTGGGGAGTTCGCGCCGCGGGGGATCCCGGGCGTATGGTTCGTACCCTCGCCGTCAGCGGTGGGTCGGGGGACAGCTTCCTCGGCGCCGCGACCGCCGCCGGGGTGGACGCGTTTCTCACCTCCGACCTGCGGCACCATCCGGCCAGCGAGCACCTCGCCGCCGATGGTCCCGCCCTGATCGACGCCGCCCACTGGGCGACCGAACGACCGTGGCTGGACGACCTGGCCGCCCTCCTGCGAGAGGCGCCGGGCGTCGAGACGCTGGTGTCCGACCTGGACACCGACCCGTGGACCGTGCACGCCGCCGCACCCGTTGTGGACGACAAGGAGCCCGACCGTGAAGGCTGACCCCCAGGTCCAGCGCCGCCTGCTCGACCTTCAGGCGATCGACACCAATCTCGCCCAGCTCGCGCACCGCCGCCGCTCGCTGCCGGAGCGCGCCGAACTGGAGGCGCTGGCCCGGGAGCTGTCGTCGCTGGAGGACGAGCGGGTTCGCGCCCAGGTCGCGGTCGACGACCTGGACCGGGACATCGCCCGCCTGGAGAAGGACGTCGAGCAGGTGCGGGCCCGCAAGGAGAAGGACCAGAACCGGCTCGCCGCCGGCACCGGCCCGGCCCGGGAGCTGGAGGCGCTCCAGCACGAGCTGGCCTCGCTCAACCGGCGCCAGGGTGACCTGGAGGACGCCGAGCTGGAGCTGATGGAGCAGCGGGAGACCGCGCAGGGCGTGCTGGACGGCGTGGAGCAGCGGCTGGCCGACACCCGGGAGAAGCGGGCCGCCACCGAACAGCGCCGCGACGACGCGCTGGCCGAGATCGCCAAGGAGGAGGAGTTCAAGCGGGGGGCCCGGCAGCCGCTCGCGGCCGACCTCCCCGCCGAGCTGGTCACCCTCTACGACAAGATCCGCGCGGACACCGGGCTGGGCGCGGCGCTGCTCACCGCGGGCCGCTGCGGCGGCTGCCGGCTGGACCTCTCCGGCGCCGACCTGGCCCGCATCCGCAAGGCGGCCCCGGACGACGTGATCCGCTGCGAGGACTGCCGACGGATCATGGTCCGTACCAACGAGTCGGGTCTGTAGGTCGTGGCGCCGCGCGTGGTCGTCGTCGAGGCCGACGGCGGGTCCCGGGGCAACCCGGGGCCGGCCGGCTACGGCGCGGTGGTGCGCGACCCGGAGACCGGCGAGGTGCTCGCCGAGCGCTCCGAGTCGCTGGGTACGGCGACCAACAACGTCGCCGAGTACCAGGGCCTGATCGCCGGTCTGCGGGCCGCCGCCGAGCTGGACGCCGCCGAGGTGGACGTCCGGATGGACTCCAAGCTGGTGGTCGAGCAGATGTGCGGCCGGTGGCAGATCAAGCACCCGGGCCTGCGGCCGCTCGCCGCCCAGGCGGCCACGCTGGTGGGCCGCTTCGGCGCGGTCCGTTTCACCTGGATCCCCCGCGAGCAGAACCGGCACGCCGACGCGCTGGCCAACGCCGCCATGGACGCCGCCGCCGCCCGACCCACCCCGCCGCCGGCCTCCCTCGGCGCACCGGCCTCGGCCAGCGCCCCGGCCGGGGGCGCCGCGACGGGCAGCGACCCGGGCACCGCGCCGGCCTCCTGGGAGCCCCGTCCGAGCTTCACGGCCACCCGCCTGATCCTCGTGCGGCACGGCGAGACCGCGTACACCGAGCAGGGCCGCTACTCCGGCCGCGGCGACGTGCCGCTCTCCGAGCGCGGCCGGGCCCAGGCCGCCGCCACCGGCGCCCGGGTGGCCGCGCTGGCCCCGTCCGTCGCGGCCGTGCTCAGCTCACCCCTGTCCCGGTGTACGGCCACCGCCGCGGCGATCGCCGGGGCGCTCGGTGACGTGCCGGTCCGCACCGAGGCCGACCTGATCGAGTGCGACTTCGGGCAGTGGGAGGGGCGCACCTTCGCCGAGGTACGCCAGCAGTGGCCGGGGGAGATGGACGCCTGGCTCGCCTCGCCGCGGATCGCCCCGCCGGGCGGCGAGTCGTTCACGCAGGTGGCCGAACGCGTCCACCGGGTCGTCGACG
The DNA here is from genome assembly GCF_045161355.1 of Micromonospora sp. NBC_00617. Taxonomy (NCBI): domain Bacteria; kingdom Bacillati; phylum Actinomycetota; class Actinomycetes; order Micromonosporales; family Micromonosporaceae; genus Micromonospora; species Micromonospora sp. NBC_00617. The sequence continues at coordinate 280,448 of NZ_CP107751.1, forward strand.
CGCTGCCGAAGGCGTACCCCGGGGAGACCGTCGTGGTCGTCTCGCACGTCTCGCCGATCAAGCTGGCGTTGCGCGACGCCCTCGCCGCCAGCGACGGTTTCCTGCACCGGCTCTTCCTGGACGCGGCCGGCATCTCGGTGCTCGACCTGTGGCCGGACGGCGGCATCGCGGTCCGCACGGTCAACGACACCGCGCACCTGCCCGCCGCCTGAGCCGCGCCGCTTCGGCGCCCGCCGCACCTCGCCCGCCAGCGGAACGCTCGTGCCGTTCGGCGCAGCCGGTGCGCCGTTCGGCGCAGAGCCGTCCGCGCGCTGATCGTGACGGCGGTCACAGAGTCGTAGCCTCCGGCCGTTACATCGAGTGCCACGACTCCCCGGAGGTGTGTCAGATGCCTGCACCGGAACCGGAGGCGCCCACCACGGCGCGATCCCGGGCGAAGGACCACAGTCCCTGGAACTGGTTGCTCTTTCTCCCCATCGTGGTGCCGCTGATCCCGGCGTTCTTCAACGGTGACGGGCCCCGGATCTTCGGGTTCCCGCGCTACTACTGGCTGCAACTGGCCTGGATCCTGCTCGGCGTCTCCACCACGACGCTTGTCTACCAGATGACGAAGAAGCGGGGTGAGCGCTGATGTGGCGTGATCACCTCACCGAGATCATCGTCTTCTCCCTGCTGTTCCTGCTGGTCAGCGCGATGGGCTTCGTGGCCGCGCGGTGGCGGCGGCCGAAGGACATGGCGCACCTCGACGAGTGGGGTCTGGGCGGGCGCAGCTTCGGCGGCTGGATCACCTGGTTCCTGGTCGGCGGGGACCTCTACACCGCGTACACCTTCGTGGCGGTGCCGGCGCTGATGTTCGGCGCCGGGGCGGCCGGGTTCTTCGCGGTGCCGTACACGATCGTCGTCTACCCGCTGGTCTTCCTGGTGCTGATCCGGCTCTGGTCGGTCTCGCACCGGCACGGCTTCGTCACCCCGGCCGACTTCGTCCGTACCCGGTTCGACTCGCCGGTGCTGGCGCTGCTGATCGCGATCACCGGCATCGTGGCCACGATGCCCTACATCGCGCTGCAACTGGTGGGCATCGAGGCGGTCCTCAAGACGATGGGCGTCACGGGTGAGAGCACCCTGGCCCGGCACCTGCCGATCATCATCGCGTTCGCCATCCTGGCGGCGTACACCTACCAGTCGGGGCTGCGCGCACCGGCGCTGATCGCGTTCGTCAAGGACAGCCTGATCTACATCGTCATCCTGGTGGCGGTCATCTACCTGCCGTACAAGCTCGGCGGTTGGGGCGACATCTTCGACGCGGCGGACGCGAAGTTCCAGGCGTCACCGAACCCGAACGACGGCATCCTGCTCAACGGCAACAACCAGTTGCAGTACGTCACGTTGGCGTTCGGCTCGGCGCTGGCGCTGTTCCTCTACCCGCACAGCATCACCGGTGTGCTGGCCAGCCGGAACCGCGACGTGATCAAGCGCAACATGTCGGCGCTGCCGGCGTACAGCCTGCTGCTCGGTCTGATCGCGCTGCTCGGCTACATGGCCATCGCGGCCGGGGTGAAGCCGCTGCCGGGAGCGTCGGCGGGCAGCGTCGACAACAACACGATCGTGCCGCTGCTGTTCGACCAGCAGTTCCCGGACTGGTTCGCCGGTGTGGCGTACGCGGCGATCGGCATCGGCGCGCTGGTGCCGGCGGCGATCATGTCGATCGCGGCGGCGAACCTGTTCACCCGCAACATCTACAAGGAGTACCTGAAGCGGGACGCCACCGCGGCGCAGGAGGCGAACGTCTCGAAGATCACCTCGCTGGTGGTCAAGGTCGGGGCCGTGGCCTGCATCGTGTTCCTCGACCCGCAGTTCTCGATCGACCTCCAGCTCATCGGCGGCGTGATCATCCTGCAGACGCTGCCCGCCGTCGCGCTGGGCCTCTACACCCGCTGGTTCCACCGGACCGCCCTGATCGCCGGCTGGGTCGCCGGCATGGGGCTCGGCATGTGGATGCTCTACCAGGTGGCCAGTCCCACCCGGAAGCACTTCGGCGGGTCGGCGTTCCCGCTGGAGAAGTTCGGCTTCGACACGCCCAAGACGATCTACGTGGGCATCGTGGCCGTACTGGTCAACCTGGCGGTCGCCGCCCTGTTGACGCTGATCCTGCGGGCCACCAAGGCGCCCGAGGGAGTCGACGGCACCACGCCGGACGACTACTTCGCCGACGAGGGCGACCCCCGCATCACCCCCGGCGTCGACCGCGACGCCGACTCGGCCCGCGAACCGGTCGCCTGACCCCCGTCCCCCGTCCCCCGTCCCCCGTCCCCCGTTCCCCGTCCCCCGTTCCCCGGGCGCCCGCCGCAAGGCCGGCGCCCGGGGGCGGGCGGTCCAACCCTGTGCGCCGTCAACCCTGTGCGCCCTTAACCCTGCGCCGATCTTGCATTTTCGGTTGCCGACATGGGGCCTTGTGCGGCTTATGTCCGGACAGAAAGTGCAAGATCGACGGGCCGGGCCGGGCCGGGCGGGCTGGGCCGGGCCGGGCGGGCTGGGCCGGGCCGGGCGGGCTGGGCCGGGCTGGGGTGGGCCGGGTCGGGCCGGGGGTGGGGCCGGCGGGGGTGGGGTGGGGTCAGCGGCGGTTGCGGGAGATCAGGGCCTGGTTGAGGCGGCCCAGCAGGGTCGCCAGGGTGGCCCGGTCCTCGGTGCTCCAGTCGGCAAGCATGTCGCCGTAGAGCCGGGTGCGGGCGGCCTGTACGGCGGCCATCCGCTGTAGGCCGGCCGGGGTGGGGGAGATGACCGTGCCCCGGCCGTCCGTCGGGTCGGGGGCGCGGACGATCAGGCCGTCGCGTTGCAGGGCGGAGACCTGCCGGGTCACCGTCGAGCCGTCCAGGTTGAGTCGCGCGGCGAGGGCGGAGACGTTCTGCGGGCCGGCGGCGTCCAGGTGCCGCAGGATGACGTACGCCGCGCGGTCGAGCACCCGGTGCTCGGCGGTGCCGGTGGCCCGCCGGGTGGCCTCGCCGAAGCGCATCAGCAGGGCCACCTCGGTCTCGATCTGACCGAGGGCGCTCTCGTGGTCGTCACTCATAGCTGTACGATACAGCGTAAATACCTGTACGATACAGCTAAACTGGGGAGTCGGAGTGGATCGGTCATCCGAACCAAACCGCAGTGCCATCTACGCCACCACACTGGTGGCCTTCCTCGCCATCGCCGGCATCGCCGTCGTCGACCCGATCCTGCCCGCCATCGGCGAGGCGATCGGGGTCACCGCCTGGCAGGTCGAGCTGTTGTTCACCGCGTACATCGCGGTCATGGCCCTCGGCATGATCCCGGCGACGCTGGCCAGCGGCCGGTTCGGGTTCAAGCCGGTGCTGGTCGCCGGGGTCTCGGTGGTCGGGCTGGCCGCGATCCTCGCCTCGTTCAGCGACAACATCGTGCAGCTCTCCGTGCTGCGCGGCGTCTGGGGGCTGGGCAACGCGATGTTCTTCGCCACCGCCATGGTGGTGCTGGTCAACCTGGCCGTCGACCGGGAGTGGGTGGTCGGCCTGTTCGAGACCGCCCTCGGCCTCGGCTTCGCCGTCGGCCCGCTGATCGGTGGCCTGCTCGGCCAGGTCTCCTGGCGGCTGCCGTTCTTCGTCTGCGGCGTGTTCATGGTCCTCGCGCTCGGCGTGGCCGCCCGCAAGCTGCGTGAGCCCACCAACCGGCAGGCCCCGGTACGCGTCGGCCAGATCTTCGCCACCTATCGCCGACCGGCGTTCATCGCCCTCTGCGTGGTGACCGCCGCGTACAACTTCGTGTTCTTCGTCGTGCTCGGCTACACGCCGCTCTTCCTCGGCCTGGACGTCGTCCCGCTGGGGCTCGCGTTCACCGGCTGGGGTCTCGGCCTGGCCACCGGCATCCTGGTGATCGGTCACCGGCTGGCCCACCGGATCGGCGCGGTGCAGACCGTCGGCGTGGCCATCGCCGGCCTGCTGGTCTGCATGGTCCTCTTCGCCACCTCCACCAGCACCGCCGAGGCGCTCGTCGTGCTCGTGCTCGCCGGCCTCTGCATGGGCCTGGCCAACGCCAACCTCACCGACCTGGCGCTCGGCCTCGGCTCCAGCGACCGCAGGCTCGCCACCGGCGCGTTCAACCTGGTCCGCTGGGGCGCCGCCGCGCCCGCGCCGATCATCTCCGGCAAGCTCGCCGAGCAGTCCCTGTCGCTGCCGTTCTGGGTCGGCTTCGGGGTGCTCGCCGTCGGCGTGCTGGTCTACCTGGCCTTCGCGCACGTGATGGCCGCCGGCTACGGCGAGCGGGTGCTGTGGTCCCGCTGGAATCGCAGCGCCGCGAGCGCCGAGAACACCGCCGAGGAACCGGTAGGCGAGGCGTACTGACGGCGGGCCTCCCGGCCGGGCCGCGACACCGTTCAAGATCCGCGCACTTTCGGGGATATTGCTGTCTACGGGCTCGCTGAGGCAGCAATATCCCGGAAGTTGCGCGGACCTTGGCTGTAACGCCGCTCAGTTCAGGGAGCGCCAGAGCAGATAGAGGCCGATCGTCGTACCGAACACCACGATCAGCGTCTTGAGCACCACCGGCGGCAGCCGGCGGACCAGCCGGGCGCCCGCGTACCCCCCGATCAGGGTGGCTGGCGCGACCACCGCGACCGCCGCCCAGTTCACCGGGCCGAACAGGGCGAACACCACCAGCGTCGTGAGCCCCACCAGCGCGGAGAGCAGATTCTTGATGGCGCTCACCCGCGCCAGCGTCGCGTCCAGCACCAGAGCCAGGACGGCGACCAGCATCACCCCGAGCGCAGCGCCGAAGTACCCGCCGTACACCGCGCCGAGCGCGACCATCGTCTGCACGGCGAGCGTCCGCCGCCGTGGCGACAGGGCCCGGGGATGACCGACCAGGCGGCGCAGCGGGGCCTGGAAGGCCAGGACCGCGGTCGCGCCGAGGACCAGAAATGGTACGACCAGCTCGAACGCGCGAGCCGGGGTGGCCAGCAACAGCAGCGCCCCGACGATCGTGCCCACGATGGTGGTGGGCACCAGCGTGGCCAGCGCCCGACGGGGCGGCAGGTCCTGCCGGCTGCCCGCCACACTGGCCACGTACCCGGGGAACACGGCGACGGAGTTGCTCACGTTCGCCGGCACCGGCGGCAACCCGATCGCGATCATCGCCGGGAAGGTGATCAGTGAACCGCCACCGGCCACCGCGTTGACCGTGCCAGCGGCGAGACCGGCGGCGAGCAGCAGCGCGGCGTGAGAGAAATCCATAGACCCACGAGGCTAGCGCCCGCCGCGTGGCACGTATTCGCCGGACCGCCGCCCTTGAGCTGCGCGATCTTGCCCAGGCGGGGCGGCAATACCGGCGGCATGCTCGTCGTTAGGATGAGAGCGCGACGGACGAGTCGACCGGGCGGTCGCGTCGGCGGGCTCCGGCCCGCCGCCGAGGAACGTCCGGACTCCACAGGGCAGGGTGGTTGTTAACGGCAACCCGGGGCGACCCGCGGGACAGTGCCACAGAAAACAGACCGCCGACCCCAACGGGGACGGTAAGGGTGAAACGGTGGGGTAAGAGCCCACCAGCACCCCGGGTGACCGGGGTGGCTCGGTAAACCCCACCCGGAGCAAGGCCAAGCAAGGGCCGTCACCGCAAGATGACGACCCGGCGCAGACGCTTGAGGGCTGCCCGCCCGATGTCTGCGGGTAGGCCGCTGGAGCCTGCCGGCAACGGCAGGCCGAGATGGATGGCCGCCGCCGGCGCAAACCCTTCGGGGTACGCGCCGCGCACAGAATCCGGCGTACAGGTCGACTCGTCCGTCGCCCACCAGTTCAGAGCCGTGATCAAGGCTCTGGGCTGGTTCCATGTTCGGGCGTCGATGGTCCCTCATGGTCATCATTGGCCGGTGTCTGACGCCCTGAATGTAGAGCCAATCGGATCTTGCCCCCGACGACCAACCGGTGTCAGCCTTCGAAGATGACCTTGCTTAGGCTGATCGAGACGACTCCCGGACAGTATTCGCTGCTGCTGAATGCGGGAACCACGCCGGTTGATGCCTTGGTCGAGGAACTCGGTCACGAGCCCAACGGGTACTTCTGGGAAGGCGTCGCGGAAGTTCTCGTCAGCACCGCCGCCCCTACGCTCGAAGGCCGGTTCGCCTACGACCCGGAGGGTGGCATGTTCTGTGCCTACGGCACCGACCGACGGGCGTTGGAAGAGTTGGAAGCGCGGATGAACGCGGTCGCCACTGACGGTGAACGCATGCGGCGCTTGATCACGGACGCCGAAGCGAGCGGCTTCGAGTTCGACGACTGACAGCCGAGGTGGCCGGGCCTGGCCCGCGCCGCATTGCTCTGACACCGTGGCGACGCCCGCCACTACTTCCGGCTGAGGAGTCGTTAGGGGCAGGATGCCCTGCATGACGAACGTTGCCCCCGTCGTGTCAGCTGTCGCGGCCACCATAGCTGCAATCTTCGCCGGAGCGGGACTGGTTGCTGCTGCTCGACGAGAGAACACGAAGTGGGCAAGGGAAGAGCTGGTGGACTCGCTATCGGCTTTCCTCGACGCGAGTTTCACGTGCAAGGGAATCGTCAAAGACGGTATCAGGATGATCGATGACCTCAGCCGCAGCGAGGTCGACGACATCTACCGAAGGGCTCACGACGTAGAGCTGCGTATGCGTGAGGTGCAGACAAGGCTGCGGCTGCTGGCGACTCCGGAAATCGTGGACGCAGCATAGGAGGTGCGGGTCGTCTGCAAACGCTACTGCGGTCTGCTGAAGGGCGACCCATCCAACGCGAAGGTCAACGACGAACCCCTGCGAGATCAGCTGTGGGTGGCTCGATACCAGTTCATTGGGGCGTCGAAGAACGCGTTAGCGCTCCCGCGATCCTGGCGACGAGTCCCTCGAAGTCTTATCCGCAAGGCGCAGGAGCGGGCGGTCAAGCTCGGCTAGCGCACCCCTTGCCTCCAGCCGTCCAATCTGGCGGGTAGACCTGAGGCGCCGATCGATGCGGGCGTGCCGGGTGTCCCGCCGTACCGGTTACGGCCGCTCAGAGACCCGGGTGATGAACGTCCGCCAGGCCGCCGGATCGAAGGTCAGGGCCGGGCCCGCAGGGTCCTTGCTGTCCCGAACGGCGACGACGCCGGGCAGGTTGTCAGCGACCTCGACGCAGTTCCCGCCGCTCGCGCCGCTGCGGGTGGACTTGCGCCACCGGGCGTTACTGAGGTCCATGATGGCTCTCGACTTCCTTCAGCAGGTCGATGGACTGCCGGCGCGGTAGCGCCTCGTTTCGGACGCTCTCCCACCTTGCCTGAAGCGTAGCTACCTCATCGTCCTTGTCGATGACGTCACCGCCAAGCTGGTTTTCGAGGTGGCCTACCCATCCGCCCTCCTTGGAACGGGCCAGCGCGAACGGCCCGGACAGCCCGATGTGCAGGCCGCTGGCGGCCGGTACGACGTGGACGTGAACGTGTGGAAGCTCGGCCATCGCGATGAGATGGGCGATCTGCTGAGCCATGATCCCGGCGAGATCATCACCAGTACGCCGTATCGCGCCTTCGTCCAGCACAGCGACGAACTGCGGCCGGTGGTCTCCGACGAGGATCGCTTGCCGGCTCATGCGCGCTTGCACGCGCTGCTCAACCTCGTCGTCGGTGAGGCTTTCGTCTGTCCGCAGGACGGTGCGGGCGTAGTGCTCAACCTGTAGCAGGCCGGGGATCAGGTTGGGCTCGAAGTAGCGAAGCTGTGTCGCCTCGCGCTCAGCGTCCAACCAGGGCAGGAACCACGACGGTGCCCCGAACTTCGTCGCCAGGCGCTCGAAGAGTCCGCCGCTCTTCAGCGCCCGGTCCGCTCCCCGGATGAAGTCCATCGTCAGCGCTCGGGTGCCGCTCTCGACGGCGCTGACGTGCGAAGCGCTGAAGCCCGCCGCCCGGCCGAACGAGTCCTGCGTCATCCCGGACGCCCCGCGAGCGCGCCGGATCTCGCTCACGATGAAGTCCGCGAGGGGACTGGGTACGTCAGCCATGCATCGCTCCTCAAATCGGAGATCGACTACCCGAGGTGCCACACGTCTGGAGCCTGTTCTGCCAGCTCCGGCCCGGACACCTGGAATGCCTTCCGAGCGTAGTGGTCTCCACAGCAGAGTGTCACCAGGCGGCGCGGCTGGTAGGGACCACGAAACCCGGCGGTCGCGTTCGCAGCGGGGCCGCTCCCGGCGGGCGAGCACTCACGGGAGCGGCCTCTTCCCAACAGCACCAGGGGGAGACCGTGCCTGACGGCAAGCCCGAAAAGCCGATGCGGGCCGGCGACGTGGTCCACCTGACCACCGCGGCCAGCGTGCAGTTCCTGCGCCCGATCTTCGTGCGCGTCATCCGCGAGCTGCCGGAGCGGCACACGTACGACGGATGGGTCTGGATTGAGGGTTACCAGCTGAACGCGGCGGGCGACGCGGTGGCGCGGCGCGAGCTGTACGTGAGGCGAGCGGGCGTGCGGTTGCAGGCCCTGCCCGTCGCACCGATCAGGCCAGCCAAACGCCGCCGAAGCCCGGTGCGGGTCGGATGATCGCGCGTCCTCGCCCGCACCTGCCGATGCGTCCGGCGTGGCTGTGTCGCAACTGCGCCGCGCCCTGGCCGTGCGGCCCGGCTCAACTCACTCTCGCGGCCGAGTTCTACGGCCATTCCATCGCCTTGGCGTTCTACCTGGCCGCGTCGATGCACGACGCGATCGACGACGCGTACGACCTGGGGTTGCGTCCGGACCTGCCGGCGATGCACGACAGGTTCCTCGGGTGGTTGTCCCTGGCCCGACGGCCTCGCCGGTCCGGTCGAGCCTGAGGTCCGGTGCCGGCGCGGTAGGCGCTTTGACTCCGTGGCCGATGATGATCAGGTGAAGCTGCGGCGCCCGTACATCGACCGCGTGGTCGCCTTCTTGTTCGGGTTGCTGTTGCTTGGCGGAGCAGCCTCGGTCGCGTATGGGGCGGTCACGGAGGGTCTCGGCTGGGTCGGCCTGCTTTTTTGCGGGGCGGTTGTGCTGTTCGGCTTGGCGATCGGTGGCCCGCTGGTGCGGCACGCCGTGCTGCCGTTCCGCGTTGACGTCGATGCGCGAGGCTGGTCGGTGCGGACACCGAAGCTCAATCGGTACCTGCGGTGGGATGAGATCGCCGCGGTCGTGCTCGCCGACGCCCCCGCAACGGCCCGTCGGGGGATCACCGCGGCTCCTCGGCTGCTACTGGTGCCGGCGGCCGGGGTGAGCCTGGGAGTTCCGCTCAGCGAGGAGAGTGGGGTGGGCGGCCAGGCTGCCGTGGAACTGTTCCAGCTCAGCGAGGTGGACTGCGGAGAGGAACTGCTCCTGCGGGACTTGGCCGCGCTGGCTGGTCACCGCTTCCACAACCTCTGCCGACAGCTGACGCGGCCAGCCGGCGCGATCCCGCTGCGGCGTTTTCCGGACGAGCCCGACCATGCCCGGTTGACACGGTGGCTGGATCGGCGCAAGGCCCTGCTGTTCGCTGGTTGGTACCTGCTCGTCCTCGTCCCTGCACTGCTGTTCATCGGCCTGGCGACGCAGCGCAACGAACTGCTCGGCGGCATCGTGCTGGTCGCGTGCGTGGCGGGGATCGGCGCCGCCGCCTTCACGATCTGGCGCATCTTCGGCGGTTGCCGGAACCTCGTGAACGGGTCGGCGATGATCAACGGGACAGACCTCGTGACCGGCGTCGACACCCCGACCCACCCGACGAGCCTGCATTCCGGAATCGTCGACATCCTGCGACCGGCATCGGTGAAGGGCTACGGCAAGGCTTGGCTGCTCACCCAGCCGGGACACAAGGGGCGTCCCGTAGTCGACCTGCTGCTCAGTGATCCGCGCACCGGACGGCTACGCAGCCGGGACGACCTCTGCGCGTTGGAGGCGGTCCTGCGTGTCTCCCCGTACGAACGGGACCGCGCCGCCGGGCGGCAACTCCAGGAACTGGCGATGCAGGCACCCGAGGCGTTGCCCACCACGCCCTCACCAGCAGCCGTGCCCGCCTCCGCGTACGCGATCGCCCTCTGGCATGCGGTGAAGGGGGTGGGGCGCGCTGTGGTGCTGTTCGGCGTCGTGGGCACCGTGGCGATCGGGGGCGGTTGGGCGGTCGAGAACTCGGCAGTTGTGGGGCCCGCCCTGATCCTTACCGAGGCCGGCCTGTTCGGCGTGTGGATCCTGTACGCGCTGTACCGGACGTGGGGGCTCCTCGACGCACTCCTCACGATCGCAGCGCGAGCGATCCGCGGAGCGCGGTAACCACACGACGCCTGCCGGGGTGGGTGGGTCAGCAGCGAGGGGCGTTGAGCGGGGCGGCACCGGCGAGCGCTTCGACGGTCGCCGTTGGTGCGACTGATTCGGACGGGGTCGGCGAGGGCGCGATGCTGGGGGACGGCGGAGCCGACGGGGAACTGCTGGGCGGCGTGGGGGAAACGAGTGAGGCCGTGCTGCGCTGCACCTGCTTCGTGACCATCCGGATGCTTGTGGCGGTCGTCTGGCGGCCGTACACGTCGGTGACCCTGATCGTGTAGGGCCCGGGGCCGAGCCCGCCCTCGACGGTCCAGTAGTTGTCGCTCTGCCGGGCCGCCTTGCGGAAGCCGCCACCCGGCCCTTTCGCCTCGACCGAGCGCAGCGGGTTGCCGTGGTTGCCGACCTGCACCGCGAACCAGTATTTCGAGGCGCCGCCCTTCATCCGGAAGGTGAGGCCTCCGTCGAGCGGCGGGTTCACCACCGCCCGGTACGTCACGGGCGCGATGCCCTGCGCCCGGTCGGCGATCTTCGTGAACGCCTCGTCGGAAAGGTCGATCTTGCCGGGTCCGCATCCGCCGCACTGGTCCATGACCATGACCCGGACCGTGCCCTTCGGGCCGGTCACGTCCAGGTAGCTGCCGCAGGCCGCGGACCCGGAGTACGCCGACGAGCCGAGGGCCACGTAGAGCCGGTCCGCGGGTGGGCCGGGGAAGGAGCAGTTGCCGCCCGAGCGGCCGGCGTCGTAGAAGCTGGCCTTTGCCTTGTGGACGGTGTTTCCGGTCGGTGGCGCGGCGCAGGCCGGGGTCGCGCCACCGCGTACGGCGAGGGTGATGCCGAGTACGGCGGCCAGGGCGGTGACCCCGGCGCCGACCAACCAGTGTCTGACCCGCCGACGTGACCGGAGTGTGCCGACCGGGGTGTCGTTGTTGGGGGCAGAGTCTGGTGCCGTCACGGCGCCTGATGTTGCCGCAGGATGCTGCGGCAGCGCAAAGCCGTCGAGCGGACCGTCACCTGCCGCACCGGTGGGGTCGCAGTCCGTCGAGGGCGGTGGTGACGACGCGGTCGGCGTACTCGGCGGTGAGCGGTCCGCTGCGCTGCAGCCATCGGCTGAACAACGGTCCCCAGATGAGGTCCACCGCCACGTCGAGGTCGATGTCCTCGGCGAGTTGCCCGGCCTGCTGGGCGCTGCGCAGGCGCTGCCGTTTGGCCTCCTTCAGCGGCCCGTCCAGGCGTTCGGCGTAGGCGGCCGCCAGCTCGGGGTCGAGCGCGATCTCGGTGGCCAGCGCGCGCATCGGTTGCTCGTACCGGGGATCGTTCATCTCCTCGACCGTGGCGTGGAGCACCAGGGTCAGGTCGGCTGCCAGGTCGCCGGTGTCCGGCAAGGTCGGCGGCCCACCCTCGGTGGCCTCGCTGAGCATGAGGAACGCGTCGAAGATGACCGCGCCCTTGGACGGCCACCAGCGGTAGATGGTCTGTTTGCCGACGCCGGCGCGCGCGGCGATGCCCTCGATGCTGACCTTCGCGTACCCGATCTCCTGGAGCAGGTCGAAGGCCGCGGTCAGGATGGCGCGCCGGGAGGTCTCTCTCCGGCGGGCCGTGTTGGGGGTCATGGGGCCCCACGATATCAGTGACGAGACGAACCGTCTCGTCTTGACGGCCGGGGCGGCGCGGCCTAATCTCTCCTCCATAACGAGACGGACCGTCTCGTCTCGCTAAGGGATGGAGTTCCGACATGCGCACCTGGTTCATCACCGGCGCCAGCCGCGGCCTGGGCCGCGCCTTCACCGACGCCGCGCTCGACCGTGGGGACCGGGTGGTCGCCGCCGCCCGGACCATCACCCGGGACGGCTTCGACGAGCGCCACGGCGACCGGCTGCTGGCGCTGACCCTCGACGTGACCGACCGGGCTGCGGTCTTCGCCGCCGTGGCCACCGCGGTCGAGCACTTCGGACGGCTCGACATCGTCGTCAACAACGCCGGGACCCTGTCCATGGGAATGGTCGAAGAGTTCACCGAGGCGGAGGCGCGAGCCCAGTTCGAGGTCAACCTGTTCGGCGCGCTGTGGGTCAGTCAGGCGGTGCTGCCGCATCTGCGCGCCCAACGGTCCGGCCACATCGTGCAGGTGTCCAGCATCGCCGCGTTGGGTGGTTTTCCGAGCACCGGCATGTACAGCGCGAGCAAATTCGCCCTGGAAGGCATGAGTGAGGCGTTGGCAATGGAAGCGGCGGCCTTCGACATCAAGCTCAGCATCGTGCAGCCGGGCGGTTACTGGACCGACCTTTACACCAGTTTGAGCGCCACCACCCCAATGGAGGCGTACGCGCCGCTGCGCGCCGAACTGGAACGACAGTGGGCGGAGGGTTCGATCGACAGCGAGCCCCGACTGGCCGCCGAGGCGTTGCTGCGCCTGGTCGACAGCGACGACCCGCCGCTGCGGCTCCTGCTCGGAAGCATGGTGTACGACCTGGCGTTCGACGTCTCCCGTCGGCGGATGGACACCTGGGCGGGCTGGGAGCAGGTCAGCCGAGCCGCCGAGCACGCCGTAGCCGCCCCCGGGCAGGACCAGTGAGGGACTGCTCGTATCGCCACGAGCCCGAGGCGCGGCGTTCTAGGCTCCGAGATATGGCGGCGGCGTGCCCATCTCGAATTGGCACACAAGTCCGGGCAGTGCCTTCACCCCATGATTCCCCTCACGAGGCGCAAACCTAGACGGAGAGGAACACGCATGGCTGTCAAAACCAAGACTCGCCCCGGCACCACGGAGATTCGGCCGTTCTCGGTCGACATTCCCCAGGCGGACCTGGACGACCTGAAACGGCGCATCGCGGCCACCCGCTGGCCGGACAAGGAAACGGTTGACGACCAGTCGCAGGGCGTTCCACTCGCGACGATCCAGGCCGTCGCCCGCTATTGGGAAAAGGAGTACGACTGGCGCAAGGTCGAATCACGGCTGAACGCCCTACCGCAGTTCATGACCACCATCGACGGCGTCGACATCCACTTCATCCACGTGCGCTCGAAGCACGAGGATGCGCTGCCGCTGATCGTCACCCACGGGTGGCCCGGGTCGGTGATCGAGCAGATGAAGATCATCGAGCCGCTGACCGACCCCACCGCGCACGGCGGCAGCCCGTCGGACGCGTTCCACCTGGTGATCCCGTCACTGCCGGGCCACGGCTTCTCGGGCAAGCCCACCTCGACAGGCTGGAACCCGCAGAAGATCGCGTCCGCCTGGACCGAGCTGATGACGCGCCTCGGCTACTCGCGGTTCGTCGCCCAGGGCGGCGACTGGGGCGCGGTCATCGTGGACCAGATGGGCCTACAGGCGCCTCCGGAACTGCTCGGCATCCACACCAACATGCCCGGTGCGATCCCACCGGAGATCGACCTGCTGTTCCAGGGCGACACCACCGGCGCGAACAACGCCATGGGCTCGCTGCCGTCCGGCCTCTCCGACGATGAGATGCGTGCCGCCGAGGAAGCCAACTACGTGTGGAAGCACGTCGCGTACGCCCTCATGATGGCGACGCGACCGCAGACGCTGACCGGGCTGGCGGATTCTCCGGTCGGCCTGGCATCCTTCCTGCTCGACCACGACGCGAAGAGCCTGGCCCTGATCGCGCAGGTCTTCGACGGGGCGCAGGCGGGCCTGACCCGCGACGACATCCTGGACAACATCTCGCTCTACTGGCTGACGAACACCGCGATCTCCGCGTCCCGCCTGTACGCGGAGAACAAGCTCTCGTTCTTCGCCGCCAAGGGCGTCACCGTGCCGGTGGCGGTGAGTGTCTTCCCCGACGAGCTGTACGAGGCCCCGCAGAGTTGGGCGGAGCAGGCGTACCCGAACCTCATGTACTACAACAAGCTGGACGTCGGCGGGCACTTCGCGGCCTGGGAACAGCCCAAGATCTTCTCCGAAGAGCTTCGCACCGCCTTCCGGTCGCTGCGCTAGATGGCCGTGCACCTGCCCCCGCTGAACGGGGCGGTCGAGTGGCTCAACTCCGCGCCGCTCGGCCCCGCCGACCTGCGGGGTCGCGTCGAACGCCGCGCCTACGACCTCCCCGAGAGCCTGACCAGTGGGCCCTGTCGGGCGAGTGGACGATCGGGTCGGAGAACATCGCGGTCGGTCGAGCCGGCGGCAGCATCGCCTTCCGGTTTCACGCCCGCGACGCGCATCTCGTGCTGGCCCCCGGAACGGGACGGTCGATCCCGTTCCGGGTACTCCTCGACGGCGAGGCTCCCGGCCCGTGGATGACGGCCGCCTCCACCAGCTCGTCCGCCAGGCCGGCGCGGTCCGGGAGCGGACCCTGGAGATCACGTTCGGCCAGCCCGGCGCCCAGGCGTACGCCTTCACGTTCGGCTGAGGTGCAGATCGACTGTGCTCACCGTGTTGGAGACCGGTGAGAAGCTGCGTACCTGAGCGCCGGGACGCAGACGGCTGTCCGTCGCGTACCGGTCGGTGAGCGCCTTCTCCGCGCCCTCGTCGCCGTCGTCGGCGGCGAGCAGCAGGGCGGCGATCTCGTCGGCGAGCGTGAGGTCGGCGTCGGTGAGGTCGTCGGTCATCGCGCCGAAACTGTCCCACAGCAACAGCTCGTCCTTCTGCCGGTGAGCCAGCTCCTGGATGACGTAGTCGTGGATGAGCCAGGCGCCGCGGATCGGCGATTCCGGGGCCACGCCGTAGACGTCGGGGTCGATCGCCCCGGCCCGGTACGCCGACCACACCCGTGCTGCCGAGTCGAAGAGCCCTGCCGTCGGGTCGATGTCGTAGCCGTCGAACCGCCAGTCGCCGGCAGGGTCGATCTCCGGATCGGCCCAGACCCATCGTTCGCCGTTCCAGTACTCCAGCAGCACGTGATCGTGGTGCCAGCCGGGCGTGAAGTAGGAGGCGAACCCGACCCGGCTGCGGCTGGGAATGCCGTGTTGGCGCAGCACCGCCACCGAGAGCAACGTGTGGTCCCGGCAGCAGCCGGCCACCCGGTCGACGGCCGGGCGCTCAGCGGTGAGTGGCAGGGGAAAGCGGGACTGGTCCGTGTCCAGGATGCGGTCCACCCAGCGGCAGTTCACCTCGTCCAGCCGATCGTCGGGCAGCTCTACGCCGCCGGCCCGGTAGTGGACGATCACGTTGCGGGCGGTCGCCGCCACGGTGGGGATGTCGGTCGCCACGGCGTCGAGAAGCCCGCCGTGCCGACCGGGGTCGCTGTAGGGGGAGTGACTCCGGTAGTCATCGAGGTCCATGGAGCCAGTCTCCGGTCCGCCACGGTGTCAGGGTCAAGGCGTCTTTTCCGGATAGTGTCGGCTGCTGTGAAAGCGCCCGAGATCACCATCGCCACCCCAGTGGACCGTCGAGCAGTGGTCGACTCGCTGGTCGCCGCGTTCGTCAAGGATCCCGTGCTGCGGCACCTGTTCCCCGACGAGGAGACCTATCCGCGCTACGCCGCCACCTTCTTCGGGAATCTCTTCGACAAGCGGGTGCACCGGTCGTCGATCTAGACGATCGGTGGGGGAGCGTCGGTCGCCATCTGGGAGCCACCGGCGGCCGGCCACGAGACGTCGGCGGAAGCACGATACCCCGCTGACGTGCAGGCCCGGGTCCAGAGCTACGACGATGCCGTGCACGCAGCCCTGCCCGCGTTCCCGTTCTGGTATCTCGGCGTCCTGGGCACCCACCCCGACAGCGCCGGACGCGGTTGGGGCCGCGCCGTCATGCGGACCGGGCTGGATCGTGCCGCCACCGACGGCCTGCCGGCGATCCTGGGGACCAGCAACCCGGCCAACGTCGAGCTGTACCGCCGGGCCGGCTGGGAGGTGGCGGGCTTCCTGCCGGAGCCCGTGCCCACCTGGATCATGCGCCGACCTGTTCGGGGGTGCCGTGGAAGCGCTGCACGACGTCCTGCGGATACTCGGCCACGTCAACCTCCGGTGGAAGCGAAGTCCGCCAGGCTACGACACGACGATCGGTGCGGGCCTTACCCGACCGATGCGGGCATCGGATGTCGGGTGGGCCCCCTGCCCTGCCGCCTAGCGTTGCTGCTCGTAAGGGAAGGAGATCCGGGTGCTGGAGCGGCTCAACGAGGCGATGGCGCACATCGAGCGGCACCTCGACCAGCAGATCGAGGTGGCCGACCTGGCGCGGATCGCGCTGACGTCGGAGTACCACTTTCGGCGGCTGTTCTCCGCGCTGGCCGGGATGCCGCTGTCGGAGTACATCCGTCGGCGTCGGCTCACCGTCGCCGGGGCGGACGTGCTGGCGGGGGAGCGGACGTTGCTCGACGTCGCCGTGCACTACGGCTACGGGTCCGCCGAGGCGTTCGCCCGGGCGTTCCACGCCGTACACGGCGTGGGGCCGGGAGAAGCACGGCGTACGGGGGCAGCGCTGCGCGCCCAGCCCCGGATGTCCTTCCGACTCACCGTGGAAGGGAGTGGCAGCATGGAGTACCGCATCGTCACGAAGGACGCGTTCGCACTGGTGGGACGCAAGGCCCGCGTCCCGCTGGTGCACGAGGGGATGAACCCGGCGATCGTCGCGTTCATCCGCGGCATCGACGCGGAGACGACCGCCCGGATCGAGGCGCTCTCCGATCAGGAGCCGGCCGGGATCGTCAACGTCAGCGACAACCTCGCCGACGATCGGGCTGAGGGCAGCGAACTGGACTACTGGCACGGGGCGGTCACCGGCGCCACGCCACCGCAGGACCTGGACGCGCTGCCGGTGGCGGCCGGAACGTGGGCGGTGTTCACCACCTCCGGCGCGTTTCCGCAGGCCGTGCAGTACCTGTGGCGGGACGTCTTCACCCAGTGGTTTCCGTCCAACCCGTACCGCAGCCGGCCCGGACCGGAGATCTCCCGGGTCCGGGTGTCCGCGGACGGGACCACGGCGGACGCCGAACTGTGGATCCCCGTCGAGCGCGCCGCGTCCTGACGGCGCGGCTCAGTCGGGGACGTCGTCCCAGGTCGTACCCGGCGGCAGGTAGCCGGCCGACGGGTTCTCGCGCAGGGCGTAGGCGAGGACCAGCAGGGCATGCCGGTCCAACTCGGGCAGTCGGTCCAGGTCGAACCACCGCACGGCCAGCGACTCGTCGTCGTTGACCCGTGCGGTGCCGGCCACGACCCGACAGACGAAGCCCAGGTTCAGGTATTCGCAGTGGTCCCCGTTGGGATAGGTGTGCGGGTGCGAGACGGCACTGGACAGTCGTACGGGCGTCACGTCCAGGCCCGTCTCCTCCCGTACCTCCCGGACGAGCGCCGTGGCCGGCTGCTCGCCCGGCTCCACGAAACCGCTGATCACCGACCACCGTCCGTCGTCGGAGCGCTGGCCCAGCAGCAGCTCGCCGGCGTCGTTGCGGATCACCGCGCTGACGCTGGGCAGCCACAGCAGGTCGTGGCCGACGTGTTTACGCATCCCCACGATGTAGTCCGGTACCGCCATCGGGCGATCATAGGCCGCGCGTGGACGGCCGCCGCCGTCCCGTCGACGCCGCGCCGCGCTCAGCCCGACCAGGCGACGGTACGACGAAAGCGCGCGTACTCCCCGGCCAGTTCGGCGTCGATCCGCTCCATCCGGGCGGGGGTGAGCACCACCGTCGGGTCCT
This sequence comes from Micromonospora sp. NBC_00617, assembly GCF_045161355.1. NCBI lineage: Bacteria > Bacillati > Actinomycetota > Actinomycetes > Micromonosporales > Micromonosporaceae > Micromonospora > Micromonospora sp. NBC_00617. The sequence continues at coordinate 298,277 of NZ_CP107751.1, forward strand.
GCCACGGGCGTCCGGCGAGCATCCGGCGGCGTAGTCCGATCGGCGGGTGGGCGGCGAAGAGCGAGGCCTCGTCGCGGACCGACAGTTGGCGCAGCAGCGGCAGCCGGTCGCTGCTCGCCGCGCGGGCCTCGGCGAACGCCGACCGCCAGCGGTCCGGGCCGTGCCCCGCCCGCGTCTGGACGCGTACCGCCAACTTGACCGACTCGACGGCCAGCAGGGCGTCGAGCAGGTCGGTGGCGGCCGCCGTGCCGGCGACCCGGGCGGCCAGGTCGTCGGCGAGGTACTCGGCGCGCTGGCTGTCCCGCAGCGCCACACTCACCAGCACCAGGTACGCGCCGAACAGCACCCGGGACACCACCCACTGGAACGCGCGGCCCAGCGCGTCACCCACCATCTCCACCAGCCCGGCCCCGACGGTGGTCCGTACCGGCCGGAACAGGTCGGCGGCCGACGCGAGCATGGTGAACGCGGGTTGGGTGAGCAGACCCCGGCGCGGGTCGCCGTTGACGAAGTGGCCGAGTTCGTGCCCGAGCAACGCCACCCGTTCGCCGGCGGAAAGCGAGCCCCACAGCGGCAGCCCGAGCCCCAGCACCCTGCGGCGTCGCACCCCGACCGCGTTCGCGTACGCGTTGATGTCGCCGTCGACACCGACCACGTCCGGCGCCGGCGCGCCGATCGCCGCGGCCACCTCGTCGATCAGCCCGAACAGCTCCGGCGCCCGGTCGCGGGACAGCACCTCCAGATCCGGGTCGACCCGGCCGAACCGCGGCCGGAGAGCGATCGCCAGGCCGACCATCGCCACACCCGGCAGGATCGCCAGGTTGGGAAAGGGAAACGCCACGATCAGCCACCCGCCGACGACCGCGAGGGCGAGCACGGCCGCGATCAGCAGCAGGGACACCACCGCGGTCAGCGCCCGTGCCGCGTTCGACCCGCCATCGCCGAGGGGACGGCCAACCAACTGCCGAAACTGTCGCCCGGTCGCCTGGAACGCCAACCGGTGGGTCCACCGGTCGACCCAGGTCCAGCCGAACTCGCGCTCGCGCCGCCGGGGGTCGTAGGCGTCCAGGTTCCACTCGCAGCCGGGGCACCACGGCACCGCGTCCCGAAGCGATGCGGTGGTGGTTCCGCATCCCGGGCACGCCCCCGCGCCGGTCGCCATGTTGATCACGGCCACGAATCCTGCCCCGGACCGTCGTACGCGGGAATCGACCGTTCGGTCACCGGCGTTTCTCGCGCGCCCAGTGCCCCCACCTGCACTTCTTTCCGTGTTTCCGCCCGGAGCGTGGTAAGCGTCTCTACTGTGGAGAGGGTTCGGCGACTTGTGTGATCCGGTGGCGGTCAGTCGGTTCGCGGTGCACAGTGATTCCCATGAGCGACAGCGAGCGTAGTGGGCAGTTCTACTGGTGCACCCGGCATCACCGGGTCGAGACGGACGCCGACGTATGTCCGGCGAAGCACGTCCTCGGCCCGTACAACTCGGCGGCCGACGCGGAGAACGCCCTGCAGCGAGTGCAGGAGCGGAACGAGGCGTGGGAGGCCGAGGACGCCCGTTGGGCCGGGGAGGACAGGTAGACGGCGCGGGACGGCCCGCGTCGCGGTAGTTCGTGCTCCGCGAGGACGCACGCGAGAGCACGTCCCCCGAGGAGGGAACCACGATGGCCGAAGCACAGCAGGCCACCACCCGTCCGGCCGCCCGACGCACCACCGCGAAGAAGACCGCCGCGGCGGAACGCAACACGGCGGCGAGCCGGACCACCCCCGTGCGCAAGTCCACCACGGGCGCCGCGAAGGCGCCGGCCCGAAAGGCGGCCGGCGGCGCGGGGCGTGCCCCGGCCAAGAAGACCACCACGGCGGCGAAGAAGGCCCCGGCGAAGAAGGCCGCGACCAAGACCACCGCGAGCAAGGCCACCCCCACCAGAACGGCCGCTACCACGGCCGCCGCCAAGACCGCGGCGGCGAAGAAGACCGCGGCGGCGAAGAAGACCGCGACCCGGACCAGCGCGGCGGCCAAGAGGGCCCCGGCCAAGAAGGCCCCGGCCACGACCTCGCCCGCCACCCGCAAGACGACCACCGCCGCGAAGCGGACCTCGGCGTCCCCGGCGCGCAAGAGCACCACCGCCGCGAGCAAGACGACCCCTACGGCGAAGAAGACGACCAGCGCCGCCAAGAAGACGACCAGCGCGGCGAGGAAGACGACCAGCGCGGCGAAGAAGACCACGGCAGCAGCGGCGAAGAGGACCACCGCCGCCGCGAAGGCGCCCGCGCGCAAGGTCGCGACCAAGGCGTCCACGGCGAAGAAGACGGCCGCCAAGAAGGCCCCGGCGAAGACGACCGCGGCGAAGAAGGCCCCCGCCAAGAAGACGGCGGCGAAGAAGACCGCTTCCACCCGCCCGAGCGGCGGCGCCCGCAACGCCCCGGCGAAGAAGGCGCCGGCCGCGAAGGCGACCGGCACCTCGTCGAGCACCGCCCGCAAGGCGGCGGCGAAGAAGGCCCCGGCCAAGAAGACCACCGCGGCCAAGGCTCCGGCCCGCAAGGTGACCGCCCGCACGTCACCCGCCCGCCCGGTCGCCGCACGAGCCACCACCCCCCGGGGTACGCGCAGCACCGCCCGGAAGGCGACCGGCTGAGCGCACGGCAGCCTCGACTCGACACCGACGGAGATCTCGGCCGGTCACCGGAAGCGGATCACCGGCGGCGCTGTCAGGATTGACCCGTGGTCATCCGACGCGTACTCGCGCCCCGCATCGACTTCGGCGCGCTGCGCCGCGAACTCGGCCTGCCCGAGGGCTTCCCGGCGGCCGCCCAACGGGAGGCCGACGCGGCGGCTGCCGCGCCACCCCGGCCGTCCGTCGACCGCACCGACATACCGTTCGTCACGGTCGACCCGGCCACCTCCCGTGACCTGGACCAGGCGATGCACCTGGCCCGCCGGCCGGGCGGCGGCTACCGGGTGCGGTACGCGATCGCGGACGTCGCCGCGCACGTCCAGCCGGGCGGCGCGCTTGAGGAGGAGACCTGGCGGCGCGGGCAGACGGTCTACCTGCCCGACGGCAACGTGCCGCTGCACCCGCTGACGCTCAGCGAGGGCGCGGCCAGCCTGCTGCCCGACGACGACCGGGCCGCCGTGGTGTGGACCATCGACCTGGACGCCGACGGCGGCACCGTGGCCGTCGAGTTGGAGCGCGCCCTGGTGCGCAGCCGGGCGAAACTCGACTACACCGGGGTGCAGGCCGCCGCCGACGCCGGTCGGCTGCCCGAGCCGATCGCGCTGCTGCCCGAGATCGGCGACCGGCTGACCGCCCGGGGGCTGCGCCGGGGGGCCATCAACCTGCCGCTACCCGAGCAGGACGTGGAGCCCGACGGTGACGGTTGGCGGCTGGTGCTGCGCGGGCCGGTGCCGATGGAGGAGCACAACGCGCAGATCTCGCTGCTGACCGGGATGGCCGCCGCCGACATCATGCTGGCCGGCGGGGTGGGCCTGCTGCGCACGATGCCACCGCCGAAGCCGGAGGCGGTGCAACGCCTGCGGGCAGCCGCCGCCCCGCTGGGCGTGCACTGGCCGGACGGCGCGGGCCCCGGTGAGGTGATCGCCGGCCTGGACGCCGCGCAGCCGCGTTCCGCCGCGTTCATCGACCAGGCGGCCGAGCTGATGCGCGGCGCCGCGTACACCGCCTTCGACGGCGCCCGGCCGGAGCAGCCCGAGCACGGCGGGGTGGCCGCCGCGTACGCCCATGTCACGGCGCCGTTGCGGCGCCTCGCCGACCGGTACGCCACCGAGGTCTGCCTGGCCCTGCACGCGGGCCGCGAGGTGCCCGACTGGGCCCGTGCGGCGCTGCCTCGGCTGCCCGAGGTGATGGCCAGCACCGACCGGACCGCCTCGGCGGCCAGCCGCGGCGCCGTCGAGCTCACCGAGGCGGTGCTGCTGGAGCATCGGGTGGGTGAGACCTTCGACGCGGCGGTGCTCGACGTCGACGCCCCACCCAACGGCAAGTCCCGACCCCGCCCGCCCGGCGGAACGGTGGCCCTGGACGCTCCACCGGTCCGCAGCCGCTGCCTCGGCGAACTACCGCTCGGCGAACGGGTCCGGGTCCGCCTGGTCACCGCCGACCCGGCGGCCCGCACGGTGCTGTTCGAGCTGGCCTGAGCCGCCTGTTCCTGCTGGCCGTGCCGGCGGTTGCTGCGGGGCGGTCTTCGGGGCTGCTTTGGTTGGGCCGTGTCGGCTGTTCCTGCGGCCGTGTCGGCGGGTCTGGGTGACCACATCGGCGGGGCGTCGTCGGCGGGCAGTCGTGTAGCGGGGATTGTCACAGCGGCGGGCGCTGCTGACGGACCGGGCGGTTTGCGAGGATGAGCCCATGGCATACGAAGCGAGCACGCTGCCCGACGTGTCCGGGCTTACGGTCGGCATCATCGGCGGCACCGGCGACCAGGGCCGTGGCCTCGCCTACCGGCTCGCCCGGGCCGGGCAGACGGTGCTGATCGGCTCCCGATCGACGGAGCGGGCCGCCGAGTCCGCCGCCGAGATCGCCGCTCTGCCCCGGATGCCGGCCGACGTCACCATCACCGGCGCGGCCAACGACGAGGTGGCCCGCCGCAGCGACGTCGTGATCATCGCGGTCCCGTGGGACGGGCACGCGGCCACCGTCGCCGCCCTCGCCGAGCCGCTCGCCGGAACGATCGTCGTCGACTGCGTCAACCCGCTGGGCTTCGACAAGCAGGGTCCGTACGCCCTCACCGTCGCCGAGGGCAGCGCCGTCCAGCAGGCGGCCGCGCTGCTGCCCGATTCCCGCGTCTGCGCCGCGTTCAACCATGTCAGCGCCCCGCTGCTGGCCGACCCCGAGGTCGACCGGATCGACCTCGACGTGCTGATCTGCACCGAAGACCGGGAGCTCGTCGACATCGTCGGAGCGCTCGCCGCCCGGATCCCGGGGATGCGCGGCATCTACGCCGGCCGGCTGCGCAACGCCCACCAGATCGAGGCGTTCACCGCGAATCTGATCGCCATCAACAAGCGCTACAAGGCGCACGCCGGCATCCGCGTCACCGACCTCTGAGAGCGCGGGTCGGCTCTCGGCAGGGACGCCGGGCGCCCGACTCTTGACAATGACGGCCAGAGTCTGGCCGGTAGATCTGAATCGGCTGGTCGGGCGACAGCGCCCTGAGCGACCATGGCGCGTGACCGATGCTGATGCGGTGCTGAGGATCGCGGATCTGCGCCGAGCGTGCTCGATGCTCTTGGACGCGGCGGAGAGCCGATTCGGTCCGCAGATCCAGCTGTCGGAGCTCGCCGTTGACTACTACTGGAACGTGGACCTGAGTGCGGCATTTCGGATGGTTCAGCAGCCCGAGTGGAGATCGACTGCGGGCAGAGTAGGGGACGACCTCGCAGAGCTGAGGAGCCTCCTGCAGCGGGAGATCCGGAGGGCTTCGTGTCGCTGTGGCACGACCTTTCGCACGTGAGCGGGCTCTTGCGGCTGCTGGCGTACCTCGACCTGCCCGACACTCGCGAGGTGCGCGAGCACTAGCCGCTGCTACCAGTCGACAGATCCAGATGACGGTCACCCATGGCCCGAAACAAGCCGGCAGGTCGACACTCTTGCCGTTCGTACGCCCTGACGGTCGCGTGTGGGGCGACGCGCTGGCGGTGCCCGCGCTGGCGGTGCCCGCGCTGGGTGTGGAGGTCATCGTGGGGTGCGTGAAGGTCTGCGGGCATTGGACGAGCGAATGGCCCACAAACATCCTCACCATGCCAGGGTCCGGTCCGGTCCGGTCCGGTCCGGTCCGGTCCGGTCCGGTCCGGTCCGGTCCGGTCCGTACTGCGCTGAGGCGCTGGGGCCCGGTCCATGCCCAGCCCAGGTCGCGCCATGAGGGCACGGTCGTCAGCTCAAGAGCGCGCGCAGCGTTTGGCCGCGAACCGACGAGGCTGGGACGATGCCTGACCGCAGTGCGTGGCTGATTCGATGTGTCACGTCCGCCGGTGGTAGTGGTTGCGGCGGGGGAGTTGGTCGGGGTCGAGCCAGGCCGGCGGGAGGAAGTCGGGGTGGCCGTCGCGGCCGAGGCGGACGGTCCACTCGCTGTGGTGGACGTGTCGGTGGTGGTGGCCGCAGAGGAGCACCGCGTTGTCGAGGCTGGTGTCGCCGCCGTCGGCCCAGTGGTGGATGTGGTGGGCGTCGCACCAGCGGGGTGGGCGGTCGCAGCCGGGGAAGGCGCAGCCGCGGTCGCGCAGGACGAGGGCGCGGCGGAGTGGGCCGGTGATGAGGCGGCGTTGCCGGCCGACGTCGAGGGTCTGGCCGGCGCTGCCGAGGACGGCGGGCAGGATGGCGGCGTCGCAGGCGAGGCGCCGCACGGACTCCGGGGCGAGGTCGAAACCGGTGTCCAACGTGCCTGCGCCGAGCTGCCGGACGAGGTTGTCGTAGCTCGTGGTGACGACGAGCTGCGCCGGCTCGCCGCCGTGCTCGGGTAGGCCGCCGGTACGCAGGCTGAGTCGGCACAGGTCGGCGAGGGCGTCGTGGCGGCGTTGCCCGGGGGAGCGCTGGTCGTCGGGGCCGGTGGGCGCGGTCAGTGGGTCGATGGCCGCGCGGAGCAGGCCGGCGGTCTCGCTGTCGAGGGTGCCGGTGAGGCGCAGGCGGCCGTCGCTCAGGGTGGAGAGGGTGACGTGGCGGTCGCGGGTGGCTCGGCGATCCTCGGCGTCGAGGGCGGCCTGGGCGGCTCGGTCGGCGATGTCGGGTGCGACGTGGTCGAGGATGCGGGTGCCGAGTTTGCGCAGCAGGGTCGGGTCGAACTGCCCGGCCCACTCGACCAGCAAGCCGACGGCCTTGTCGGCGGCCGCGCTGCCGGCGGCGCCCTCGACGGTGGTGACGGTGTCGGCGATGACGCGGGCCTGGTCGAGGGTGATGTCGGCGTCGGCCAGCGCCTGTCGTATGCCGGAGTTGCCGGTGTCGAGGGTGGTGGCGAGGTCGACGAGGCGGCGGGCGGTGGGGACGGTGAGGTGCAGGCGCTCGCGCAGCCAGACCGCGGTGGAGGACGCGCCCTGCGCGATGGGCGTGCCTCGACCGTCGAGCTCGCGGATCAGGGCCAGTTTGACGGCGGCGAGGCGCTGCTCGATGCGGTGCGCGGCGTCGAGCGCGGCGACGAGGTCATCTGCGCAAAGGGCCCAGGCCGCCGTGTCGGCGCAGGCCGAGACCGCGGCCTCTGCCTGCGCCAACCCCTCCATCATGGTCCGATACTAGAACAACTGTACGACATTTCCAGCGACCAAGATCGATTGATCCGTCAGCGCTTCAGACTGGGAGCGGAGGGACCAGCCGGTGAACGGGAACACCGTGCCGCCGGCCCCCGCCGCCCCACACCGCTCCAGGTCGTGCCACCCCTCGTCGTACCCAATAGAGACGGGGTCGGCGAGGATCGGGTAGCGGGCAACCCGGCCACACTGCCGCCCAGATCGCGAGTTGTGGCGGCTGCGATCTGCAGCCCGTGGACTCGGCCCGCGGCCCGCGGCCCGCGGCCCGCGGCCCGAGGCCCGCGGCCAGTGGCCTGCGGTCTGCGGACTCGGTCCGGGGACTCGGCCTGCGGCCCGGGACTCGGCTCGCGGACGCGGCCTGCGGCCCGTGCGGCCTTCTAGAAGGTGTGTTCGGCGCTCGGGAACTCGCCGCCGCGGACCTCGTCGGCGAAGCGGCGGGTGGCGTCGGTGAGGACGTCGGCCAGGTCGGCGTAGCGCTTCACGAAGCGCGGCGCCTTGCCGGTGCGCAGGCCGGCCATGTCCTGCCAGACCAGCACCTGGGCGTCGGTGTCCGGACCGGCGCCGATGCCGACCGTGGGGATCGCCAGTTCGTGGGTGATCTGCTTGGCCACCTCCCCCGGCACCATCTCCAACACCACCGCGAACGCGCCGGCCTCGGCCACCGCGCGCGCGTCGGCCAGCACCTCGTCGGCCGTGTCGCCCCGGCCCTGCACGCGGTAGCCGCCCAGGGTGTGCTCGCTCTGCGGGGTGAAGCCGATGTGCGCCATCACCGGGATGCCGGCCCCGACGATCGCGGCGATCTGCGCGGCGCAGCGTCGGCCGCCCTCCAGCTTCACCGCGTGGCAGCCGCCCTCCTTCATGAACCGGACGGCGGTGCGCAGCGCCTGGGTCGGGCCCTCCTCGTACGAGCCGAAGGGCAGGTCACCCACGACGAGGGCCTGCCGGGTCGAGCGCACCACGGCCCGTACCAGCCCAAGCAGGTCGTCGGCGGTCACCGGCAGGGTGGTCTCATAGCCGAACACGTTGTTCGCGGCCGAGTCGCCGACCAGCAGCACCGGTACGCCGGCCCGGTCGAAGATCCCCGCCGTGTACTGGTCGTACGAGGTGAGCATCGGCCACCGCTCGCCACGCTCCTTGGCGGCGATCAGGTCGCGGGTGCGGATCCGACGGGTGGCCGGTCCGCCGTACAGCGCGGTCACCTCGTTCGGAGTGGACTCGGTCATGACTGTCTCCTTCCTCGAGGCCGCCTGCGCGGTCCCCGGGTTCCGTTGCGATCGTCGCACCGCCAGGCCCGGCGACGGCAGGGCGCAGTGGAAGATGTCACTCACGACCGTCGCGCACCGGGCACGTCGTACCGCGCCGGGCCGGGTCCGGTGACCCGGCCCGGGTGTACGAGGTCAGCCGTGCTCGCGCCACCGGTTGGTGATCGGCAGACGACGGTCGCGGCCGAACGCCTTCATGGAGATCTTCGTGCCGGGCGCCGACTGGCGTCGCTTGTACTCGGCGGTATCCACCAGCCGCAGCACCTTGTCGACGACGGCCGGGTCGTGGCCCGACTCGACCAGCCCGCCGCGGCCCAGGTCGCCGTCGACGTAACCGATCAGGATCGGGTCCAGCACGTCGTAGTCGGGCAGGGAATCGCTGTCGAGCTGGCCCGGGCTCAACTCGGCGCTCGGCGGCTTGCCGATCGAGTTCTCCGGGATCGGGGCGGTGTCACCGCGGCGGGCCGCGTCCGCGTTGCGCCACTTCGCCAGCCGCCAGACGAGCGTCTTCCAGACATCCTTGATCGGGTTGAAGCCGCCCACCGAGTCGCCGTACAGGGTGGAGTAGCCGACCGCCAGCTCGCTCTTGTTGCCGGTGGTGAGCACCAGGTGGCCCTCCTGGTTCGACAGCGCCATCAGGATGACGCCGCGTACCCGGGCCTGGAGGTTCTCCACGGCGATCCCGGACAGCGACAGGTTGGCGAGGAAGGCGTCCACCATCGGCTGGATCGGCTCGACGCGGTAGTCCAGCCCGGTGCGCTTGGCCAGGTCGGCGGCGTCCTCACGGGAGTGTTCGGAGGAGTGCTGGCTGGGCAGCGACACCCCGACCACCCGGTCCGGGCCGAGCGCGTCGACGGCGAGGGCGGCCACCACCGCCGAGTCGATGCCGCCGGAGAGGCCGAGCACCACCGACGCGAACCGGTTCTTGTTGACGTAGTCGCGCAGGCCGAGCACCAGCGCGTGCCACACCTCGGCCTCGTCGGCCACCGGCTCGATCAGCCCGCCGACGGCGGCCGGGCCGGACGGCGCGGGCGGGATCACGTCCACCGTGTGGTGCGCCACCCGCATGTCGTCCGCGACGTTCCGGCTGCCCGGGGCCGTGGTCGCGGGCGGCAGCTCGACGTCGTGCACGAGCAGGTGCTCGACGAACTGCGGGGCGCGGGTGAGCAGTTCGCCGTCGGAGGTGACGATCATCGAGTCGCCCTCGAAGACCAGCTCGTCCTGGCCGCCGATCATGTTGACGTACGCGATGACGGCGTTCGCCTCGGCGGCCCGGCGGCGAACCAACGGCAGCCGGATGTCGTCCTTGTTCAGCTCGTACGGCGAACCGTTGATGTTGACCACCAGGCCGACGCCGGCCTGCCGGGCGGCGGCGAACGGGCCGCCGGCCTGCCACAGGTCCTCGCAGATGGTCAGCGCGACGTCCACCCCGCCGATCCGCACCACGGTCAGCTGGTCGCCGGAGACGAAGTAGCGGTCCTCGTCGAAGACGCCGTAGTTGGGCAGGTGGTGCTTGAAGTAGCGGGCGACAACCGTGCCCCGGTGCAGCAGCGCGGCGGCGTTGCGGGCACCCCGGCCCGGCTCGGCGTCCCCGCTGACCTGCGGCGGCCCGTCGGCGTCCAGGTAGCCGACCACGACCGGCAGGTCACCGAGACCGTCCTCGGCGAGGTCGGCGGCGAGCCGCTCGACGGCGGCCTGGGACGCGGCGACGAAGGAACGCCTGAAGACCAGATCCTCGACCGGGTAGCCGGTCAGCATCATCTCCGGAAAGAGCACGAGCTGGGCGCCGGCGTCGGCGGCCTGGCGGGTCCAGCTGCGGACCAGGTCGGCATTGCCGGCGAGGTCGCCGACGGTCGGGTTGACCTGGGACAGGGCGAGACGCAGGGTGGGCATGTCCTCATCTTGCCCCAGCCTGGCCGGAGCAATCCGTACCGTCGGACGAGATGGCGGCCACGCGCGAGCGCCGCCGCGACGACCAGGCCGGATCGGTACCGTTCGGCGGGCGGGACACGAGGGGACGGACGGCGGCGGTTCGCGTAACGTCTGCGTAACCAGGCCCGGGAACACTGGGCGGTCAGGTCGGCTACAGCCCGACCAAGGCGGACAAAAGAGTGTCGCGAGGGGTTGGGGAAGTGGACCGTCAGCAGGAGTTCGTCCTCCGTACGCTGGAAGAGCGGGACATCCGGTTCGTCCGGCTGTGGTTCACGGACGTGCTGGGCACGCTCAAGAGCGTCTCGGTGGCGCCCGCGGAGCTGGAGGCGGCCTTCGAGGAGGGCATCGGCTTCGACGGCTCGGCCATCGAGGGCTTCGCCCGCGTCTTCGAGTCGGACATGGTCGCCATGCCCGATCCGACCACCTTCCAGGTCTTCCCCTTCGAGGGCGGGGTCAGCGGCGAGAGCGCCCGGATGTTCTGCGACATCCTGCTGCCCGACGGCAGCCCGTCCTGGGCCGACCCGCGGCACGTGCTGCGCCGGGCGCTCTCCCGGGCGGCCGAGAAGGGCTTCACCTTCTACACCCATCCCGAGATCGAGTTCTTCCTGCTGGAGAACGGCCCGCAGGACGGCTCGGTGCCCACCCCGGTGGACACCGGCGGCTACTTCGAGCACACCACCCACGCCGTGGCCCGCGACTTCCGCCGCCAGGGCGTGCTGGCGCTGGAGCGGATCGGCATCTCGGTGGAGTACAGCCACCACGAGGTGGCCCCCGGCCAGCAGGAGATCGACCTGCGCTACGCCGACGCGCTGACCACCGCCGACAACATCATGACCTTCCGGCACGTGGTGAAGGAGGTCGCGCTCTCCACCGGGGTGCAGGCCAGCTTCATGCCGAAGCCCTTCACCGACCAGCCGGGCAACGGCATGCACACGCACCTGTCGCTGTTCGAGGGGGAGCGCAACGCCTTCCACGACGCCGGCGACCCGATGAAGCTCTCCAAGGTGGCCAAGTCGTTCATCGCCGGGCTGCTCACCCACGCCCGGGAGTACACCGCGGTCACCAACCAGTGGGTCAACTCCTACAAGCGGCTGTTCCCCCTGGCGCTGCCGGACCGGATCACCGAGAGCCCGGCGTACGTCTGCTGGGGGCACCTGAACCGGTCCGCGCTGGTCCGCGTCCCGGCGTACGGCAAGCCGAACTCCGCCCGGGTCGAGGTCCGGTCGCTGGACTCGGCGACCAACCCGTACCTCGCCTTCGCGGTGCTGCTCGGCGCCGGCCTGAAGGGCATCGAGGAGGGCTACGAGCTGCCGCCGGGCGCCGAGGACGACGTCTGGTCGCTGAGCAGCGCGGAGCGCCGCGCCATGGGGTACGAGGCGCTGCCGGAGAACCTGGCCGAGGCGATCGACGTGATGGCCGAATCCGAACTGGTCGCCGAGGTGCTCGGCGAGCACGTCTTCGACTTCTTCCTGCGCAACAAGCGGACCGAGTGGGAGCAGTACCGCCGCGAGGTCACCCCGTACGAGCGGCAGCGTTACCTGGCGCTGTAGTCGCGGGGCTGACGCGGTGGCGCGCTGCCGCTATCGTCTCGATCATCGCGCCGGTACCCCTCCGGGCGGAGAGTCGGGAGGCAGTCGGTGCTGGAGGATCTGCTCAGCGGTGCCTGGCAGAGCGTCGTGTTCGGGGTCGTGGGCGTCGGGCTCATGGCTGCCGGGTTCGGGCTCGTCGACCTGCTGACCCCGGGGCGGTTGCGGGAGCTGATCTGGGTCGAGCGCAACGTCAACGCGGGGTTGCTGCTCGCCGCCAACCAGCTCGGCATCGCCGGCATCGTCTTCACGGCGATCCTGACCAGCTACAGCGACTTTGGCCGAGGGCTGGCCTCCACCGTGATCTTCGGGCTCGTCGGGCTGGCCATCATGGCGCTGGCCTTCTTCGTGCTCGACCTGCTCACCCCCGGCAAGCTCGGTGAGGTCATCTGCTCGTCCGAGCCGCACCCGGCGGCCCGGATCAGCGCCGCCACGCACTTCGGCGCGGCGCTGATCGTCTGCGCCTGCATCGCCTGAGGCCGGTCGCCCGAGCGGGGTCGCCTGAGTCCGCGCGTCCGGGGCCGGTCGTCGTACCCCGGTCGTAGCGTGCCGGGCATGAACCGCACGGACCGGCTCTACGCCCTGGTCGAGGAGCTGCGGGCGGTGTCGCCCCGGCCGCGCAGCGCCCGCTGGCTGGCCGCCCACTTCGAGGTGAGCAGCCGGACCATCGAGCGGGACATCGGCGCGCTCCAGGAGGCCGGGGTGCCGATCTGGGCCGAGCCCGGGCGCACCGGCGGCTACGTCCTGGACCGCAGCCGCACCTTGCCGCCGGTCAACCTGACCCCGGCCGAGGCGGTGGCGATGGCCGTCGCGCTGCACCGGCTCGCCGGCACCCCGTTCGCCGGGCCGGGCGCCACCGCGCTGCGCAAGCTGGTGGCGGTGCTGCCGGCCGCCGACGCCGCCGAGGCGCACCGCCTCGCCGGCCGGGTGCACCTGATCGGCGACGGGCCGGCCACGCCCGTGCCGGCCACCGTCGCCGACGCGGTCACCGCGCGGCGGGTGCTGCGCATCCGGTACGCCGACCGCGCCGGCGTCGACTCGGTGCGCGACGTCGAGCCGCTGGGCTACCTGGGCAACCCGCGACACTGGTATCTGCTCGCCTGGTGCCGGCTGCGCGACGAGCTGCGCTGCTTCCGTACCGACCGGATCGGGGACGTCCGCGCGCTGCCCGAGGTGGTCGTCCGGGAGCTCCGCCTGACGGATCTCGACATCCCCCGGGAACGGGTCCGCCCGCTGAGCCTGGTCTGAGTCGGGTCCGGCTCGCACCGATCTCCGTCGGGTGATCCGGCAAACACCGACAGGACGGTGTCGCCGACGGCCCCGAAACTGCTCTGGACGACGGCGAACCGCCGTCCCGGCAACTCTGGAGGCAGCACGTGGCCACGACGCCCATCACCTGGTTCGAGATCGGCACCGACCGGCCGGAGGAGGCGGAACGTTTCTACGGCGAGCTGTTCGGCTGGACCTTCGAGGAGCAGGGCGGGGGTAACGGCGGGTCCTATCGGGTGACGGGTGCCGGCGGTGATACCGGGATCGGCGGGGCAATCCGGGCGACCGACGGGACGTCCCCGAACTACGCGGTGTTCTATGCCGAGGTCGACGACGTTGCGCAGACCTGCCGGCGAGCCGAGGCCGCCGGCGCGAAGGTGCTGGTGCCGGCGCGGACCACACCCAGCGGTCTCACGCTCGCCCACCTGCTCGACCCGGCGGGAAATCGCCTCGGCGTGTTCGCACCCCCGCCCACCCAGGGTTGACGCGCGCGGATCCCGCGCGCCAAGGGCTGAAGCGGACGCCCGCCGCAGGGTCCGACGCGTGCGCCCCGCGCCGGTGCCGACGGGCGCTGCCCCGCCGCGCCGGGGCTGGCGGGCGCGCGGCCCCCGCCGCGTCGGGGCTGGCGGGCGCGCGGCCCCCCGTCGCGTCGGGGTTGGCGCGTGCGGCCCCCCGTCGCGCCGAGGCTGACGCCGGTCCCGCGGGCATGATCGACTCCAGGTCGCCGATGTGGCGGTGTCCGAGTGCGATGGACGCCGCCACATCGGCGAGACGGAGTGGATCACGCCGGGCGACCCCCTGCCACCCCTGGGGCACGCCTGCCCGGGATGGTCGGAGGCCGACCCGTCGGGTTACCTGCCCGGCGTACCTGCGGGAGCGCCGTAGCCGCCCGGTCCGCGGTCGCCGCCGCCCGGCCAACGGTGGCCGCCGCCCGGCCCGTGGTCGCCACCGCCCGGCCCACGGTGGCCGCCGCCGGGGCCGGGGAAGACGCCGGCCTCGACGGCCTTGGTGATGGCGTCGGCCTGCTCCTGGGTTAGCCTGCCGTCCTTGACCGCCTGGTCCAGCCGCTCCTTCAGCGCGGCCTGCCGGTCCTCGGCGGACGGACGCGCCGGACGATCGGCGGGCCGGTGCTGCTCGCGGACCTTCTCCAGTGCGGCGGTCACCTTGTCGGTGGGGACACCCAGCTCCTTGGCGAGCGCCTCGGCGAACTCACCCTGCCGGTCGGCCTTCGCTCCGCCAGCGGGGGCGGTGCTGGCGGTCGGGGGCGGCGTCGGGGTGTCCGCGGCGAACGCGATCGTCGGGGCGGCGATCCCCACGCCGAGGACGCCCGCGGTGGCCAGGCCGGCCAGCAGGTGCTTCCTACGGATGGTGCGGGACATGCTGTCCTCCAGAAGGTCGGTGATGCGCGATGTCGTCACCGACAGTGACGGGCGATCCTGGGCGCGACCCGTGGCGACCCTGTCAGCGAGCTGACAATCGAGCAGCGGCTGCCGTCGAGCAGCGGGCTGCCAATCGAGGCTGCGATCGGTGCAATTGGTTGTGTCGTCGTTGGTCAGGCGGTCAGGGTTGGTGGTCGCCAACGGAGGGACACCTCACGGTGGGGAGGCGGTGGGGAGGCGGGAGGGCGGCGGTGGGCGGCGGGAGGGCGGCGCGGAAGTGGGTGGGCCGGGTCGCCGGGAGAGGCGGGGGCTAGCGGACGGCGGGGGAGACCGTCAGGGTTCCGGTGTCGGTGTCCAGGGTTGCGGTGGTGCCTACCGGGACGGTCAGCTGGTCGGGGCCGTGGCCGATGGGGAGGCCGCCGAGGATTGGTACGCCCAGGTCGCCGAGGCGATCGGTGAGCACGTCGACGATCGTGGTCTCCCAGCCGTCGCCGCAGTCGGTGAACTGCCCGACCGCCACACCGGCCAGCCCGTCCAGCGCGCCGGCGCGGCGCAGGTGGGTGAGCATCCGGTCGACCTTGTACGGGGGCTCCTGCACGTCCTCGATCAACAGCACGGCGCCGGTCAGATCGGGCAGGTCCGGAGTGCCGATCGACGCGGCGATCAGGCACAGGTTGCCGCCCAGCAGGGTGCCGGTGGCGCGACCCGGCACCCGTACGCCGAAGGTCTCCTCGGTGGGCGCCGCCTCGACGGTCACCGGCTCGGTGGTCATCAGCGCCGCGTGCAGGGACTCGGCGGAGCGCAGCGACGTCCGCTCGTCCCGCCAGGCGGCCCCCGGGCCGTGCACACCGGCCAGCCGGGCGCCCCGCCACAGGGCGAGCTGCAACGCGGTGATGTCCGAGAAGCCGGCCACCACCTTCGGGTCGCGGCGGACGGCGGCCATGTCGATGGCGTCCACGATCCGCTGTGCGCCGTACCCGCCCCGGGTGCAGATGACGCCGCGTACCTGCGGGTCGGCGAACGCCGCGTTCAGGTCGGCGGCCCGCAGGTCGTCAGTGCCGGCGAGGTAGCCGTGGCGGGCGTACGCGTTCGACGCCGGCATTGGCCGCAGGCCCCACCCGGTGAGCAACTCCATCCCCCGGGCGACCCGCTCCGGCGAGGTCGGCCCGGACGGTGACACCAGCAGCACCGTGTCCCCGGGGCGCAGGACGGGCGGGCGGACGACGGCCGAATCCTCGTTGATCACAATCGCAGAGCCTAACGACACCGCGGAGCCGGACGAGCAGCGAAGTCGGGCCGTCGACGCCGGTGTACGCGTCGGCCACCAAACCCGGTGCCGGGCGGGGGCATCCGAGCGACGTGGGCCGTGGCGGGGCGTGGCGCTGCGGGACGTACCGGCTAGCCTCGACGCGTGGCAACCGCGCTGGTGATCGAGAACGACCCGACGGACGACGCACGCCGGTTGGGTGAGTGGCTGACCGAGGCTGGGCTGGAGCTGTGGGTGGTCCGCCCGCACGCCGGCGACGAGCTCCCCGCCGACCTGGAGGGGTACGCGGCGCTGGTGGTGCTCGGCGGCGACCAGCAGGCGTACCCGCTGCCGGACGGCTCGCCCGGCGCACCCTGGTTCCCGGCCGTGGAGGGGTTGCTGCGCAAGGCGGTCCGGTACCGGGTGCCGACCCTGGCCGTCTGCCTGGGCGCGCAGTTGCTCGCCACCGCGCACGCCGGTCTGGTCGAGCGGAGCCCGTCCGGGCCGGAGATCGGCCCCGGCGTGGTCGGCCGGCGCGACGCCGCCGAGGGCGACCCGCTGTTCCGGTACGTGCCGCTGATCCCGGACGTGCTCCAGTGGCACTCCGACGAGATCACCGAGCTGCCCCGGGGCGCCACCCTGCTGGCGGCCTCCACCCGTTACCCGCACCAGGCGTTCCGGCTCGGCGACCGGGCCTGGGGGCTGCAGTTCCACATCGAGTGCGACACCGCGATGATCGCCGACTGGGCCACCGACTCGGCCCAGCTCGCGGAGCTGGGCTACGACCCGGAGCTGGTCGTGGCGGCCTGCGACTCGGTGATGGTGGACGTCGAGGAGGTCTGGCAGCCGTTCGCCGCCCGGTTCGCGGCGCTGGCCCTCGGCGAGTTGGACGACAGCACGACGCGGCGTGGCCTGCCGCTGCTCGGGCACGGATGAGCCGGCCGACGAGGGCGCCGGGTCGGCTCGCCCGCTACGGCTTCGGCGTCGCCGACGGCGACGGCGGAGCCCGCGCCGCCGACCTGCTCGGCCCGGACGGGCTGGGCCTCTGGCAGCCGGTCGAGCAGGAGCCGGTCGACGAGACGGCCACGGAGCTGCTCGCCGCGCTGTCCCGGGCCGCCGACCCGGATCTGGCGCTGCGCCAACTGCACCGCATCGTCGAGGCCGAACGGCGAATCAGCGGCGACGGCGCGCCTGGCGGCAGCGGCGCGCGCTCGTCGCTGATCGCGGAGCTGCACGCCGATCCCGGGCTGCGGCGTCGACTGATCGCCGTCCTGGGCGCGTCGTCGGCGCTCGGTGATCACCTGGTGGCCAACCCGGAGCACTGTCTGGCGCTGCGCACCGCCCCGGACGGGCTCGCGCCGATCGCCGAGGGCCGTCTGGAACCGGCCGGCGACGGCAACCCCGTGGCGGTGCTGCGGACCGCGTACCGGCTGGCGTTGCTGCGGATCGCGGCGGCCGACCTCACCGGCGGCCGGGCTCTGGAGCAGACCATGGCGGCGTTGTCCGCGCTGGCCGACGCGACGCTGGCCGCGGCGTACGAAATCGCCGTCGACGAGCTGGCGGCGGGCACCGAGCGACCCCGGCTGGCCGTGGTGGCGATGGGCAAATGCGGCGGCGGCGAGCTGAACTACGTCTCCGACGTGGATGTGATCTTCGTGGCCGCCGAGGACGGCGACCTGCCCGCCGCGACCCTGGTGGCGACCCGGTTGATCCACATCTGCGGGCTGGTCGCCTGGCCGGTGGACGCCGCGTTGCGGCCCGAGGGCAACCGGGGCCCGCTGGTGCGTACCCTCGCCAGCCACCTGGCCTACTACCGGCGGTGGGCGCGCACCTGGGAGTTCCAGGCGCTGCTCAAGGCCCGTCCGGCCGCCGGAGACCTGGCGCTGGCCCAGGAGTGGATCGACCAGCTCGCTCCGCTGGTGTGGCGGGCCGCCGAACGACCCGAGGCGGTCGAGGACGTCCGCGCGATGCGCCGCCGGATCATCGACAACATCCCGCCGAAGGAGCTGGAACGCGAGATCAAGCGCGGTCCCGGCGGGCTGCGCGACATCGAGTTCGCCGTCCAGCTCCTGCAACTCGTGCACGGCCGCGGCGACGAGACGCTGCGGGCGCCGGGCACGATCCCGGCGCTGCGCGCGCTGGTCGCCGGCGGCTACGTCGGCCGCGCTGACGGCGAGTCACTGCTGCGCGGCTACCGCTTCCTGCGCAGCGTCGAGCACCGGCTCCAGTTGCAGGCCCTGCGCCGTACGCACACCGTGCCCACCGAGCCGTCCGCGCTGCGCTGGCTGGCCGCCGCGCTGGATTTCACGGCCACGCCGGGGCGCAGCGCCGTGGAGAGCTTCCGGGCCGAGTGGGTCACCCACGCCACCGAGGTACGCCGGCTGCACGCCAAGCTGCTCTACCGGCCGCTGCTGGAGTCGGTGGCCCGGGTGCCCGCCGACGGGCTGCGGCTCACGCCGGAGGCCGCCCGGCACCGGTTGGAGATCCTCGGGTTCGCCGACCCGGCGGGGGCGCTGCGTCACCTCCAGGCCCTCACCGGCGGGGTGAGCCGCACCGCGGCCATCCAGCGGACCCTGCTGCCGGTGCTGCTGAGCGAGTTCGCCGACGCGCCGGAGCCGGACCGGGGGCTGCTCAACTACCGCAAGGTCTCCGACAAGCTGGGCAGCACCCCCTGGTACCTGCGGCTGCTGCGCGACGGCGGTCCCGTGGCCCGGCGGCTGGCCCGGGTCCTGGCCCTCTCCCGGTACGTCGCCGACCTGCTCGCCCGCGATCCGGAGGCGCTGCGGCTGCTCGCCGAGGAGAACGAGTTGGCGCCGCGCTCACGGGCGGTGCTGCGGGAGGGTTTCCTGGCGGCGGCGGCCCGACACGCCGACCCGATCGAGGCGACCCGCGCGGTGCGGGCGCTGCGCCGCCGGGAACTGGTCCGCGTGGCGTGCGCCGACGTGCTCTGCCGCGCCGGCGCGCTCGCCCCCACCCCGACCCGGCCGGACGGCACGACGCGGCCGGCCGTCGGCCTGGCCGACATCACCGAGGTCGGCACGGCGCTCTCCGACGTCACCGACGCCACTCTCGCCGCCGCGCTGCGCGCCGCCCGGGCCAGCCAACCGGCCCCGCAAGGGCTGCGGTTCGCGGTGATCGGGATGGGCCGGCTCGGCGGGTACGAGTCGAACTACCTCTCCGACGCCGACGTGCTCTTCGTCTACGACCCGCCCGCCGACAGCGGCGAGAGCGCCGCCAGCGCCGCCGCACACGCCATCGCCGAGGAGCTGCGGCGACTGCTCGGCGTGCCCGCCCCCGACCCGCCGCTCGGTGTCGACGCCGACCTGCGCCCGGAGGGCCGGCAGGGCCCGCTGGTGCGCAGCCTCGCCGCGTACGCGCAGTACTACGCCCGCTGGTCGCGGGTGTGGGAGGCGCAGGCGCTGCTGCGCGCCCGGTTCGTCTGTGGTGACGCCGACCTGGGCGCCGAGTTCGAGGCGATGATCGAACCGGTGCGCTACCCGGCCGACGGGCTGACCCGCGAGCAGGTCGTGGAGATCCGCCGGATCAAGGCACGGGTGGAGACCGAGCGGCTGCCGCGCGGCGCCGACCCGGCCACCCACACCAAGCTGGGCCGGGGCGGGCTGGCCGACGTGGAGTGGGCGGTCCAGCTCGTCCAGCTCCGGCACGCGGGCGCGATCCCGGAACTGCGCGGCACGCGTACCCTCGATGCCCTCGCGGCGGCCGAGCGGGCCGGCCTGATCGACCCGGCGGACGCCGCGGAGATGGCTGCCGGCTGGTCCCTGGCCGCGCAGGTCCGCAACGCGTTGATGCTGGTCCGGGGCCGCGCCGGTGACCAGCTGCCGCGGCACGGGGTGGAGCTGGCCGGGGTGGTCCGGCTGCTTGGCCGCGACGACCCGGGGGAGTTCCTCGACGAGTACCTGCGCACCGGCCGCCGCTCCCGCGCCGCCGCGCAGCGGGTGCTGGAGGCGTAGCGCCGGTCAACTGCCGACGGTGTACTCGCCGGCCTGGGGAACGGTGACGGTGCTCCAGGCCCCGTCGGCGGTGACGGTGGCCCCGCCGGAGGCCATCAGCCACCGGCTGTGCCGGACCCGGACGGCCACCGGACCGGCGGTCGGGGCCCGGAAGGTCAGCGCCGCGCCGTCGGCGCGGACCAGCTCGGCGGGCGCGGCGACCAGCGGCGTCGGGTCGGCCACCGCCCAGACCCGCCAGTGCGCGCCGGACCAGACCGGCGTCAGGTACGGCAGGCCGCCCTCGACCAGCTCCGCCTCGGCCCGTCCCACCCAGGACAGCGGGGCGTCCGGCACCGCCACGTACTGCACGGCGTTCTCCGCCAGCCAGGCCCGGTAGCTGGCCGGGGTCAGCGGCACGCCGGTGCCCGCCGCGCCGGGCACGGTGGTGAAGAACAGCGGGTTGCGGTAGATGTCGGCCTGCCGCAGCCAGCCGCGGGCCAGTGGCACCTCGCCGAGGCGGGCCGCCTCCCAGTAGTTGCGCGTCGGCGGCACCTCCACCCGGCCGGTGAGCCGCTGCCCGGCCAGGAACGCGCGCAGCGGCGCGTGGTAGCCGGGCGCGCTGGTCGGGTCGCCGATGCCGCGCAGGTCGGCGGGCACCACCGGCGGCTGCCACCCGCAGACGGCCACCAGCAGCGCGGTCAGGCCCACACCGCCGAGCAGGCGGGCACGCCGCGACCGCTGCGGCGTCGCGGTGCTGGCCAGGACAGCGCCGGGCGTCGCGGTGCCGGCCAGGGTGGTGCCGGGCGGGGTGGCGCTTTGCGGGGCCGGGCGGTCGGCGTGCCGGCGGGCGAGGCGGGCGGTGAGCCAGGCCGGCGGCCGGGCGGCGGCGGCCAGCACCGGCAGCGCGAACATCGTCGCCAGCCGGGTCGCGTTCAACCCCACCGGGGTGTGGACCAGCGCGGCGGCGAGCACCCCGGCGGTGGAGAGGAGCGCGCCGAACCGCACCGGCCGGTACGCCACCAGCGCCGCCACCACCAGGCTGGTCACCACCGCGCGCAGGGTGTCGGTGCGGCTGATGTTCATCCAGCCGCCGTCGCCGAAGAGCAGCGCGGTCGCGGCCAGCGGCACGGCCGCCGCGACACCGAGCGTCAGACCGTCGGCGTAGCGGCGGGTGAGCAGCAGCGCCACGCCCGCCAGGCCGACGAACAGGCCCGCCACCGGGCTCGTCGCCGAGGCCAGCAGCGCGCCGACCGCGGCGAGCGCGAGACGCCGACCCGGGGGTACGCCCCGAGTCAGCGCCAGCAGCGCGGCCAGCCCGAACGCGACACCCAGGGCGTACGTCACCCGGCCGGAGACCAGGTTGCCGGCCAGCGTGACCACGCCGACCATGCTGCCCAGCAGCGGACGGGGCACCGGACTGCGAACCAGCAGCGCGGCCAGCGCGGCGGCCGACGCCACCAGGGCCAACGCACCTGTCACCCGCACGCCGAGCAGGGCCATCACCGGCTGGGACACGAGGCTGTAGCCGAACTGCTGCACCCCGCCGTACCAGCGCAGATCGATCGGTGTCAGGCCATGGGCGGCGAAGAAGTCCGCCCGGGCGACCTGGGCGGCGAGGTCCGAGCCCATCAGCGGCAGGGCCAGCCAGAGCGCGCCGAGCACGACGGCGGAACCGGTGGCCACCGCCACCACCCGACTGCGCCGCATGCCCACCTCCGTACCGCGACAACCGTACTGGCAGCATGTCCGGCGTGCCTCACCACCTCGCGCGCTGGACCGGACTGGCCGGATCGGCGTTGCTCGCCGTAGCCGCGTTCCTCGGCGGCGCCCTGCCCGGATCACCCCTGCGCCCCACCCCGGTCAGCATCTGGCAGGGCCCGCACGGGCCGCTGGTCCTCGCCGCATGGCTGGTCGGCACCGCGCTGCTGGCGTACGCCTGGTGGTCGCTGCGCGACGGCGTGCCGTCGACCCGCTGGGCGCTGGTCACCGTCGGGCTCTGGCTGCTGCCGGTGCTGATCGCGCCGCCGCTGGCCAGCCGCGACGTCTACGCGTACGCCTGCCAGGGCGCCAGCTACGCCGCCGGGATCAACCCGTACGAGCAGGGCGTCTCCGCGCTGCCCTGCCCCTGGCTGGACACCATCTCCTTCATCTGGCGCGACACGCCGGCGCCGTACGGGCCGCTGTTCGTGGTGCTCGCCGGCGCGGTGGTCAAGGCCACCGGCTCGCTGACCGGCGCGATCGTGGTGTTCCGGCTGATCGCCGTGGCGGGGGTGGCGCTGACCGCGGTCGGCCTGCCGGCGCTGGCCCGGCGAGCCGGCGTGCCGGCCTCCCGGGCGGTCTGGCTGACGCTCGCCTGCCCGCTGGTCGCCGTGCACCTGGTCGGCGGCGCGCACAACGACGCCCTGATGGTCGGCCTGCTGGTCGCCGGGCTGGCGGTGATCGCCTCGCGGCCCGGCCGCCCCGGTCCGCTGCTCGCCGGTGGCGCGCTGCTCGGGCTGGCCGCCGCGATCAAGGTGACGGCGCTGGTCGTGGTGCCGTTCGCGGCGCTGGCCGCGATCGTCGGCGGGTACTCGATCCGCGCGCTGATCCGCCACGGCGGCTGGGTCGTCGGCGGCGCGGTCGCCGTCGTGGTCGGGGTGACCTTCGCCGCCGGACTGGACTTCGGCTGGGTCGGCGGCCTGGCCCGAGGCGGCGACGTGATCGCCTGGACGTCGCCGTCCACGGCGGTCGGCCAGACCGTCGGCTACCTGGCGGTTCCCTTCGGCGGGCACCTCGACGCCCTGCCGGTCACCCGGGGGATCGGCATGGTCGTGCTGGCGCTGCTGCTGGTGTGGCTGTGGTGGCGGGCCCGCACCCGGGAGCCGCTGTGGCACGCCGCCCTGGCGCTGGCCGCCACGGTCGCCCTCGCTCCGCTGTTCCACCCCTGGTACTGGATCTGGCCCCTCGCGGTGCTCGCGGCCACCGCCCGGCGTACCGGATGGTTCACGGTGGTCGCGCTTGTCGCGTCGTTCCTGGTGCTGCCCGACGGCACCGGGCTGCCCCGGTTCACCAAGTCGGTCGGGGCGCCGCTGATGACGCTGTTGGTGATCGTGCTGGTCATCCGGTTGGTACGGTCGGCTCGGGCGGCCCGTCAGCCGGTCGCCACCGACTGAGGGAAGGTGCGCCGGTGACCACTCCCGGCGCGTCGCCGCTTCCCGGCCCGTCGGCGGCCCGGTGTGCCCGGTACGCCGGCCTGGTCGGCGCGGCCCTGCTCACCGTTGCCGGGTATCTCGGTGGGGCGCTGCCCGACGCCCCGCTGGGCGCGACACCGGTGTCGATCTGGCGAGCCCCGCACGGTCCGGCGACGCTGACCTGCTGGCTCATCGGCACGGCGCTGCTGGTCGGCGCCTGGTGGTCACTGCGCGCCGGTGCGCCGTCGGGCCGGTGGGCGTACGTCACCGCCGGGCTGTGGGCGCTGCCGCTGCTGGTCGCGCCGCCGCTGGGTAGCCGGGACGTCTACTCGTACGCCTGCCAGGGCTGGACGTACGCGCACGGCGTCGACCCGTACGCGGTTCCGGTGGCGGCGGCCGGCTGCCCGTGGGTGGAGGCGGTGGCGCCGATCTGGCGGGACACACCTGCCCCGTACGGGCCGGTCTTCGTGCTGCTCGCGGCGCTCGCGGTCACTCTGGGTGGTGGCCTCACCGGCACGGTCGTGGCGCTGCGGGTCTTCGCCGTGGCGGGCCTGCTCCTGGCGGCGTACTGCCTGCCGGGCCTGGCGCGGGCGGCCGGCGTGCCGACCCGGCGGGCGGCCTGGTTGGCGCTGGCCGCGCCGGTGGTCGGCGTGCACCTGGTGGCCGGGGCGCACAACGACGCCGTGATGCTCGGGCTGCTGCTGTGCGCGCTGCTGCTGGTGATCCGACGGCCGGGTCGACCGGGGGCGCTGCTCGCCGCCGGGGCGCTGCTCGGCCTGGCGGTCACGGTGAAGGCCACCGCCGTGGTGGTGGCCCCGTTCGTCGCGCTGGCCGCGGTGCACGGCCGGCACACCGTACGGGCGCTGCTGCGCGACGGCGGCGCTCTGGCCGGCGCGCTGCTGGCCGCGCTGCTGGTCACCTCGGCGCTGTCCGGTCTCGGGTTCGGCTGGGTGGGCGGGCTGACCCGCAGCGCAGACTCCGAGCAGTGGACGTCGCCGCCCACCGCCGTCGGCCTGGTGGTGGACTACGCCGGTGCGCTGGCCGGGCGGGACCCGCGGGCGGTGCCGGTGGTCCGGGCCGTGGCGCTGCTGCTGCTCGCGATCGTGGTGGTGGTCCTGTGGTCCAGGGCCTGGCGGGACCGGCGGGCCTCGGATGATCCGACCCTGGACCGCGCCCGGGTCGCGCTGCACGGCGCCGGCCTGGCCCTGGCCGCCACGGTGGTCCTGTCCCCGGTCTTCTACCCCTGGTACGCGACCTGGCCGCTGGCACTGCTCGCGCTCACCGCCACCCGGACCACCTGGTTCGTGCTGCCGGCCGGGACGGCGGCCTTCCTGGCCCTGCCCGACGGCACCAACCTGGCCCGCTTCACGAAGGCCCCCGGCGCGGTGGCGATGACCGCCCTGCTCATGTTCCTGCTCCTTCGGGTCGGTCAGAACGGACTGAAGCGCTCGCCACGTCGATGGTCACGGTCCGATGCTCACGATCGCGCTCGAACAGGGAAGTAGTGGCATCGCCGAACCGCCGAGGCCACTACTTCCCGAATCGAGCACGATCCTGTCGGCAGCGGCAGCGGCAGCGGCAGCGGCGGCAGCGGCGAGCAGGGACGTGCGGGGCATGGACGGTCAGCGGTGCGTGTTCCAGGTCGGGTCGGGGGTCCAGGGCCGGGCCAGTCGGGCGCGTACGGCGAGTGCCACCGACAGCAGGGCGGGACCGACCAGGCCGACCACGGCCGCCGTCGCGGCGAGCGCCGTCCAGTCCGGGGCGAACGCGGCCGGCATGCCGTCGGCGGCCCCGGCCAGCGGTTGCAGGGCCAGCAGGCCCACCGGGGTGAGCAGGATCAACAGGGCCCAGCCGCCCCGGTGGTCGCCGCGCAGCGCCAGTCCCACGGCGAGCAGCACGGCCGCCGCGAGCACCGCCACGGCGGCGGCGTTGAGCAGGGCCGGAGCAGCCGTCACCCCGCGGTAGGTCCAGGCGAATAGTTCCGGCGCCAACCTCGCCGCCGCCGCCAGACCGGCGACGGCGGCGACCAGCGGCGTCACCCGCAGCGACACCGGCCGCTCGCGGGACGCGCCGAGCGCCACCAGCCCCAACCCGACCTGGGGAAGCAGCACGAACAGCGGCGGGCGGGCCAGGTCGGTGAGCGCGGCGGCGGGGACGAGCGCGACCGTGAGGAGCACCGCGAGCGCGACCGCGCGCCGATGCCACCGGCCGGGTGTCAGCGCCTGCGCCGCGGCGGCGAGCAGCCAGCCGGCCCACGCGACGATGCCGAGCGAGACGAACGGCCCGACCGACGGCTCACCGAAGCCCGGCGGCGCGGGGCGCAGTTCGAGCACCGTCCACATGCCGGCGAGAATGGTGGCGGTGAACAGGGCCACGGCGGCCGCGAGGCGTACGCCCGGGACGAGGTGGATCACGCCGGCGGCGCGTACCCGCTGGCGGAGCCCGCCACGCAGGAGGTCCGCGGCGTCCGCGGGCGCCGGCCAGCGGCGGCCCGGCGCGGCCAGGTCCAGGTACGTGCCGACGATCTCGGCGCCACGGGAGCGCCGGTACTCGGCGGGGTAGGCGAGCAGCAGCCACAGGTAACGTCGCTCAAGATCGATCATGCCAACCCTCCGGCGATTCGCGGGGTGGTCGGCCGGGCGGTGCGGGCCCGCTCGGCCAGCCGCTTGGTGGCGGCCTCGACGTTGCGCCGGAGCCGCTCGGTCTCGGCGCTCAGGGTGGCGTCGCCGGTGGGGGAGAGCCGGTAGTAGCGGCGCAGGCGGCTGTCCACCACCTCCTCCCGGTCGACCTCGACGAGACCGGCGTCGACCAGCCGGTCGAGTGCCCCGTAGAGCGTTCCGGGGCGTAGCGACACGCGGTTGTCGGAGAGGACGGCGACCTCGCGGATCAGCCCGTAGCCGTGCATCGGCTCGGCGGCGAGCGCGGTGAGGATCAGGAAGGTGGGTTCGCGCAGCGGTGTATCCATCGCCGTAATATATCGGATGCGAAGGCATGTTGGGGGGCGTGACGAAACGAGCCGGGCCGGCTCCGCGATCGCGGAGCCGGCCCGGCCGGTGGTGCGGGGACTGCTCAGCAGTCGTAGGCAGCTCAGCAGTCGTAATACATGGCGAACTCGTGCGGGGTCGGGCGCAGACGCACCGGGTCGACCTCGTTGGCGCGCTTCCAGTCGACCCAGGTGGAGATCAGGTCGGGGGTGAAGACGCCGCCGTCGAGCAGGTAGTCGTGGTCGGCCTCCAGCGAGTCGAGCACGGCCGGCAGCGAGTCCGGGACCTGCTTGACGTCGCCCCACTCCTCCGGCGGGAGGTCGTAGAGGTCCTTGTCGATCGGCGTCGGCGGCTCGATCTTGCTCTTGATGCCGTCCAGGCCGGCCATCATCATGGCCGAGAAGGCCAGGTAGACGTTGGCCGACGGGTCCGGAACGCGGAACTCGACGCGCTTGGCCTTCGCGTTGCTGCCGGTCACCGGGATGCGGGTGCAGGCGGAGCGGTTGCGCTGCGAGTAGACCAGGTTGACCGGCGCCTCGTAGCCGGGCACCAGACGGCGGTACGAGTTGATCGTCGGGTTGGTGAAGGCCAGCAGCGACGGTGCGTGGTGCAGCAGACCGCCGATGTACCAGCGGGCGGTGTCGGACAGGCCGGCGTAGCCGGTCTCGTCGTAGAACAGCGGCTCACCGTTGAGCCAGAGGCTCTGGTGGGTGTGCATGCCGGAGCCGTTGTCGCCGAACAGCGGCTTGGGCATGAACGTCGCGGTCTTGCCGTTGGCCCAGGCCTCGTTCTTCACGATGTACTTGAAGAGCTGGAGCTGGTCGGCGGCGTGCAGCAGCGTCGAGAACTTGTAGTTGATCTCGGACTGACCGGCGGTGCCCACCTCGTGGTGCGAACGCTCCACGGTAAAGCCGCTGTCGACGAGCCGACGCACGATCGAGTCGCGCAGGTCGGCGTAGTGGTCGACCGGGGGCACCGGGAAGTAACCGCCCTTATACGCGGTCTTGTAACCGCGGTTGCCGCCCTCCTCCTCGCGGCCGGTGTTCCACGCGCCCTCGACCGAGTCGATGTAGTAGAACGACTGGTGCGCCGAGGTCTCGTGGCGGATCGAGTCGAAGATGTAGAACTCCGCCTCGGCACCGAAGTAGGCGGTGTCGGCGATGCCGCTCGCGGCGAGGTACGCCTCGGCCTTCTTCGCGACGTTGCGCGGGTCGCGGCTGTAGGCCTCGCGGGTGAACGGGTCGTGGATGAAGAAGTTGAGCGCGAGGGTCTTCTGCGCCCGGAACGGGTCGATGAACGCGGTGGCGACGTCCGGGAGCAGGAGCATGTCCGACTCGTGGATCGCCTGGAAACCGCGGATCGACGAACCGTCGAACGCGAGGCCGTCGGTGAAGAAGTCGTCGTTGACGGACTCGACCGGCAGGTTGAAGTGCTGCATCACGCCGGGCAGGTCACAGAAACGAACGTCGACGAACTTCACGTCCTCGTTCTTGAGGTATCGCAGCAGTTCCTCGGGATTGGCGAACACACATCCTCCTGGCACGTCCACGGGGTGGCTAGGCTCCTGGCGACGCTATGGCCGGGGGGTTGCCCGGCCATGTCTTGAGTGTTTCTGCCGTGTTACGTCCCTCGCGGAGCGTCAGTGACGCTCCTGTCCACGCACTCAGCCTGCGCGAACGCCGTACCGACTGTGCCAGTGTAATGACACTTGATGTTATTGGTCCGAATCGGCACGCAGTGGTGACGGCGATCCGAGGCCCCGATCCGGACGCGGATACCCTTGATCGCTGTGACCAATCCGCACGTCCCGGCAGCGCCGGCCACCGATCCCACCTTCACCCCGCCGAGCCTGGGTCGGCGCTTCGGAGCGTTGATCATCGACTGGGTGCTCTGCCTGCTGGTGGCCAACATCTTCGCCGATCCGGTACGCGACGGCTGGGCTCCGGTGCTGGTGCTGATCCTGGAGTACGGCATCTTCCTCGGCCTCTTCGCCCAGACGCCCGGCATGTACATCACCAAGGTCCGCTGCGTGAACTGGCACGACGGGGGCCGGATCGGCGCGCTCCGCGCGCTGGCCCGGGGCGTGCTGCTGGCGCTCGTCGTCCCCGCGCTGATCATGGATGAGCACCGTCGGGGCGTGCACGATCGCCTCGTCGACTCGGTCATCGTCGACGCCCCGCGCGGCTGAAGGAGCCGGACCCGTGCGGGTCCGGCTCCTTCGCGTACACCTGAGGGGTCAGCGGCCCCGCGACTGGCGGGAGGCGCCCGGCGGCCGCATGTTCTTCGGGATCGCGCCCTTGGGCATCTGCGGACGGGCGGTGAGCGCCTTGAGTCGCTTGTCCAGCGCGTTGACGTCCTTGCCGCTGAGCGCGCGGGGCAGCCGCAGCAGCGTCGTGCGCAGCTTGCGGATCGGCAGCTCGCCCTCCTGCTGGCCGATCACGTAGTCGTGCAGCGGGGCGGAGCCGATCACCTTGGCCAGCCGTCGCTTCTCCTGCCCGAGCAGGCCGCGCACCCGTTGCGGGTTGCCCTCGGCCAGCAGGATCACGCCGGGCCGGCCGATCACCAGGTGGACCATGTCCATCTGGGTGGTCGAGCTGACGGCAGGGGTGACCCGCCAGTCGCCGCGCATGTTGTCCATGATCTGCGCCGCCGCGCCGGGCTGCCCCTCGGCGGCGTTCATCATCGCCTTGTTGGACCGCAGGTTCAGCACGATCAGCACCGCGAGCAGAGCGAACAGGATGCCCAGCGGCAGCCAGATCCAGCTCCAGAGGATCACCGCGACCACGGTGAGCGCGAGCGGGAGGAGCACCGCTGCGGCGACCAGCGGCGCGAACCACCGGTCCTGCTTGGCGGTGAACTGGAACACCATCCCGATCTGCTTCAGCCGCTGGCCGAACGAGACCTTCTCCTGGGGCTTTGCCATGCCGCAGAGTCTAGTGGGCCCCGCCGGCCGCGTTGATCCGCGTCCGGGTGCCGGCCGGCTGAGTACCTTACGTCGCCTCAGGCGTCCCGGCCGGGCGGGTAAGGAGGGTGTGGCCGGGCAAGATGAGGCGGTGTGCCCATGCCGGGCCGGGGCCTTCGCGCGGACAGTCGTCAGCAGAGGACGACGACACGACGAAGGAGCCCGACATGTTCGGCAACGACGTAGATTTCCTGCTCTCCGTGCACCGTACCCACGCCGCTGAGCTGCGGGCCGATGCTGCGGCGGAACGACTGGCGCGGTCGGTGCCGCGCTCGGGTCGTACCTGGCTGGGCCGTCGCCAGCCGGCCCGCCGCACGGGTGACGACCGCCGGTGAACTCGACCGCCGCACCCACCGCGCCCAACGGGCCCGGGCCCGGGCCGTCAGTCGGTGGGCCTGGGTCCGAGCTGCCGACCGGCGGGGCCGGTGCTTCGTCCGGTCATGGCATGCTCGGTCCCGTGACCGTACGTGCCGCCAGTTCCGTCCTCGTCGGCCGCCAGCGTGAGATCGCGGCGCTGCGGGACGCGCTGGGCCGCGCCGGGAAGGGCGAGCCGGCCACCGTGCTGGTCGGTGGCGAGGCGGGTGTGGGCAAGACCCGGCTGCTGGAGGAGTTCGCGGCCGGGGCCACCGCCGGGGGCGTCCGGGTGCTGGTCGGTCAGTGCCTGGAGTTGGGTGAGGCGGGTCTGCCGTTCGCCCCGTTCGCCGCGGCGCTGCGCGCGGTGTTGCGCGCCGACGGCGCGGAGGTCTTCGCCGGCTACGAGGCGGAGTTCGCCCGCCTGCTGCCGGAGCTGGGCCGGGTGCCGGCGGGGTTGACCGCCCCGAGCACGCGACCACTGACCGACGCCCCCCGCGGATACCTGTTCGACCTGGTCGCCGAACTGTTCCAGCGACTCGCCGACGTCCGGCCACTGCTGCTGATCATCGAGGACCTGCACTGGGCGGACCGTTCCACCCGGGACCTGATCGGTTTCCTGGTCCGGGCCGCGCGGCCGGGCCGGCTGCTGCTGGTCTGCACCTACCGCACCGACGAGTTGCAGCGTGGCCATCCGCTGCGCCCGTTCCTCGCCGAGCTGGACCGGGCACGCGGTGTCGAGCGGGTCGAGCTGGGTCGGCTGGACCGCGACGGCACCGGCGCGATCCTCGCCGACCTGCTCGGCGGTGAGCCGGCGCCCCGTGCCGTCGACGACATCCACGACCGTACGCAGGGCAACCCCTTCTTCATCGAGGAGCTGGCCGTCGCCGGCTCCCCGCTCGGTTGCGCGGCGCTGCCCGAGACGCTGCGCGACCTGCTGCTGGCCCGGGTGGAGCGGTTGCCCGAGCCGGCCCAGCGGGTGCTGCGGATCGCGGCGGCCGGCGGCACCCGCTTCGCCCACGGTCTGCTCGCCGAGGTCGCCGGCCTGCCCGAGGCCGAGCTGGAGGACGCGTTGCGCGCCGCCGTCGCCGCCCAACTGGTGGTGGCCGACCCGGACGGCGACTACGAGTTCCGGCACGCTCTGGTGCGCGAGGCCGTGCACGACGAGTTGCTGCCCGGCGAGCACGCCCGGCTGCACGCGCGGTTCGCCGCCGCGATCGAGGCCCAGCCGCACCTGGTCGTCGCCGGCCGCGCCCCGGCCGAGATCGCCCACCACTGGTACGCGGCGCACGACCACCCCCGCGCCCTGGTCGCCGCGCGGGTCGCGGCCTGCGCCGCCGCCGACCGGTACGCCTACGCCGAGCAGCGTCGACTGCTGGAACGGGCGTTGGAGCTGTGGGAGCTGGTGCCCGACGCGACCGACCTGCTCGGCATGGACCACCTGGCGTTGCTGGAGCAGACCCTGGACGCGGCGGTGACGGCCGGCGACTTCAGTCGCGCCATCACGTTGACCCGCGCCGGACTGGCCGAGGTGGACGCCGACGCGGCGCCGCTGCGCGCCGCCCGCCTGCTGGACCAGCGGGGCCGGCTGATGGCCCTGCTCGGCAAGAGCGACGGCAGGCCGGAGCTGGATGAGGCGTACCGCCTGGCAGCGGGCGGGCCCTTCGGGGTGGAGCGCGTCCGGCTGCTCGCCGACATCGCCGCCCACCTGGTCAAGATCGATCCTGAGCAGGCGGCCCGGGTCGCCGCCGAGGCGAGCACGGACGCCGAGGCGCTCGGCGAGGAGCTGGTCCTGCTGCCGACGCGGATCGCTTTGCTCTGTCACCAGCGGTTGGGGGACCGGTTGGCCGAGCTGGGCAGTGCCGAGGGGGTGGCCCAGGCGGCCGGGGACACGGCGGCTCTCGTGCTGGTCAAGGTGTTCCAGTCGGACGTGCTCTGCGAGCTGGGCCGCTACGCCGAGTCCGCACAGGCGGCCGAGGCCGGCCTGACCGAGGCGCGGCGGGTGGGGATCAGCCGCTCGGCCGGGGCGTACCTGCTGTCCAACCGGGCCGAGGCGCTCATCGCGCTGGGCCGGTGGGACGAGGCCGAGACGGTCTGCGCGGAGGCCGCCCGGATCGACCTGTCCGGCGTCACCGGGCTGCACTGGTTGCAGGTGGGCGCCGGTCTGCGGCTGGCGCGGGCGCACCCGGGGGCCGGCGAGATGGTCGACCGGGCGTTGGCCTTCCTCGGCCGGCCCTACCTGTGGCCGAACCACCGCCTGCCCCTGCACGAGCTAGGCATCGAGGCGGCGCTGGCCGCCGACGACAAGATCGAGGCGGTCCGTGCGGCCCGCGTCGCGGTGGCCGACGACAGCCTGCCGCACCTGCCCCGCGAGGGTTGGCCGGTGCTGAGCGCCGCCGCGCGTACCGCCGCCCGGGTGGGCGACGGGGAGCTGGCCGCCGCCGTCGCCGCGCTCGCGGCCGACCTGCCGGCGCGGCACCCGGCCGCGCGGGCGCACGCCGCCCAGGTCAACGCCCTGCTGGCGGCCGATGACGAGGCGTTGCCGGCGTGGCGGGCGGCGGTGCAGGCGTGGCGCGTCGACGGGCAGCAGTACCCGCTCGGCCGGGCGTTGCTGGCGCTGGCCGAGGCCGCCGCCGCGGCGGGCGAGCGCGACGAGGTGTCGGCGGCGGTCACCGAGGCGGCCCAGATCGCCCGGCGGCTGGGCGCGACGCCGCTGGCCGAGACGGCCGCCACCCTGGCGCGGCGGGTCGGCCTGCGGGGGGCGGGCAACGGTGGGGCCGGGGCCGATCTGCTGACGTCCCGGGAACGGGAGGTGCTGCGGCTGGTCGCCGAGGGGCACAGCAACAGCCGGATCGCCGAGCGGCTGTTCATCTCCCCGAAGACGGCCAGCGTGCACGTCTCCCGGATCATCGCCAAGCTGGACGTGACCAACCGCGGGGAGGCCGCCGCGCTGGCCCGCCGTCTCGGCCTGCTCGCCGAGCCCGCCGCGCCCCGCTGAGAGCGGCGCGGTCTGCTCAGCCGCGCGGCAGGTAGATCCGCCAGCCGTCGAGGGTGACCAGGTCCAGGTCGGCCGGGCCGGCGCCGAGCCGCTCGTCGAGCCGGGCCGCCAGCGGCGAGCCGGTCGGCGCGACCCAGGCCGGCGCCGCCGCACGCTCCACCTCGCGGCGGTACGCGGCGTAGCGGTCGAAGCCGGGGCGCAGGGTGTCGTCGACGACCGCGCAGACCACCTTCTCGCCGCTCGCGAAGGTGAGGCGGTTGCAGGTCCAGTAGCCAGCGCGGACGTGTCGTACGCCAAGGTGGCGCAGCGTGGCCACCAGCTCGGCGTGCCGCGCCTCGGCGGCCCGGGTCGCCGGGGCTGTCCGCGCCGCCTGCCCGGTGGCGTACGCGGCCGTGACCAGCGTCGCGGCGAGGACGACGACTGCGGCCAGCCGGGCCACCGGCCACCCGGCGAACCGCGCGGCTGTCGACCCGCCGCCGCGCCGGGCCAGCGTCCACGCCGGCCAGAGCAGCGCCGGTACGGAGATGAGCAGCGTGGACAGATAACGCGAACTCTCCACCGGGGTCAGACCGGAGGAACTGCTCAGCGTGTACGCGGCGAGGGTGGCCGCTGCGGCCAGCACGAGAGCCAGCCGCATCGCCGCCGCGAGCCGGGGTGCCAAACCGGCCGAGCCGGCCGAGCCACCCGAGTTGCCAGAGCCGGCCGAGCCGTCCAGGCGCGGCCCAGCGTCCGCGTCGGACGGGTGGCGGAGCGCCCGCCAGGCCGTGCCGGCGGCGACGACCAGCAGCACCGGCAGCGCGTACGCCCACCACAGTTGCCAGGTGGCGCAGGACCCGGCGCCGCAGAACCCCATGCCCAGCGGCGGCCCGAGCAGCAGCCCGCCGTGCAGCCGGTCCGCCCAGCTCGCGGTGGCGTCCGCACCGCCGGCGGCGAGCACCGCGTGCAGCGGGTTACGGCCGGTCAGCAGGCTGTGCCCCAGCAGCGGGGCAGCCCCCAGCACGGCGGCCGCCCCGAGCAGCGCTCCGGCCCGCCCGCGCAGCTCGCGGTGGCGGAAACCGACCAGCACCGCCCCGGTCGCCACGACGTACGGCAGCGCCAGCGGATCGACCCAGAGCAGCAGCCCGGCCAGGAACCCCCAGACCGCCCAGCGGGCGAGTCGCCACCCCGGCCGGCCGGCGGCCAGGTCGACGGCGAGCAGGGCGAGCGCCACCCCGGCCGCGTTCATCTCGGGGTAGCCGCCGCCGGCGATCAACTGGTTCTTGACCACCCGGTC
Organism: Micromonospora sp. NBC_00617; assembly: GCF_045161355.1. Taxonomy (NCBI): domain Bacteria; kingdom Bacillati; phylum Actinomycetota; class Actinomycetes; order Micromonosporales; family Micromonosporaceae; genus Micromonospora; species Micromonospora sp. NBC_00617. The sequence continues at coordinate 331,879 of NZ_CP107751.1, forward strand.
GGCGCCGAGCGCCAGCAGCGCCACCACCAGCAGGGCGAACCAGCGGTCCCCGGTCAGCCGCAGCGTCAGCCGCCAGGTCAGCAGCAGGAACAGCACGTACAGCGCCAGCGTGGGCAGCCGCAGACCGAACAGGGACGGCCCGAACAGCGCGAACACCGGCGCGGCCAGGTACGCCTCCAGCGTGCCCATGTACTGCTGGCCGTAGAACCAGACCGGGAAGCCCTCGCCCCGGGCGATGTGCAGCGCGGCCAGCCCCATGGTGGCCTCGTCGCTGTTCGTCGGGGGAGTGGCGTGGCCCAGCAGCCAGAGCCGGTAGCCGACCCCGGCGAGCACTGTCAGGCCGGTGAGCCAGCCGACCAGGCCGAGGCGCGAACCGGGCCGCGGACGCGGTCGACCCGCGCCGCGCGGCTGTTCGCGTACCCCGGCGGTCATCGCACGATCATGACACTCGGACGCCGCACGGCCCGTGCGGCGCTGTCGGCGGGTCAGCCGGCGGTGGCGACCGGGGTGGCGGCGCGGGCGTCGAGCGCCTGCTTGTAGAGCCGGCCGGCCCGGTACGACGAGCGCACCAGCGGCCCGCTCATCACCCCGGCGAAGCCGATCTCCTCGGCCTCCTCGCGCAGCTCCACGAACTCCTCCGGCTTGACCCAACGCGTCACCGGGTGGTGCCGGGGGGAGGGGCGCAGGTACTGCGTGATGGTGATCAGCTCGCAGCCCGCCTCGTGCAGGTCGCGCAGCGCCTGGGAGATCTCGGCCCGCTCCTCGCCCATGCCCAGGATGAGGTTGCTCTTGGTGACCAGGCCATCGGCGCGGGCCTGCCGGATCACGTCCAGCGAACGGTCGTAGCGGAACGCCGGCCGGATGCGCTTGAAGATGCGCGGCACGGTCTCCACGTTGTGGGCCAGCACCTCGGGCCGGGAGCCGAAGACCTCGGCCAGCTGCGCGGGCACGGCGTTGAAGTCCGGGATGAGCAGCTCGACGCCGCAGCCAGGCTGCAGCGCGTGGATCTGCCGGACCGTCTCGGCGTACAACCAGGCGCCGCCGTCGGGCAGGTCGTCGCGGGCGACACCGGTGATGGTGGCGTACCGCAGGCCCATCGAAACGACCGACTCGGCGACCCGGCGCGGCTCGTCGGCGTCGAACTCGGCCGGCTTGCCGGTGTCGATCTGGCAGAAGTCGCAGCGCCGCGTGCACTGGTCGCCGCCGATGAGGAAGGTGGCCTCCCGGTCCTCCCAACACTCGTAGATGTTGGGGCAGCCGGCCTCCTGGCAGACGGTGTGCAGCCCCTCACGCGAGACGAGCCCGCGCAGCTGGGTGTACTCCGGGCCCATCTTGGCCTTGACCTTGATCCATGGCGGTTTGCGCTCGATCGGCGTCTCGGCGTTGCGCGCCTCGATTCGCAGCAGGCGACGCCCCTCGGGGGCGGCCGTTGCGGTGCGCGCTGCCTGGCCAGTCGTCGGCGCGGAGTGCTCGATCGTCACGAAACGAGCCTACGCCGGACGGCCGTCGTCTATGTGCGGCAGGCGACCGGCGTCACGCCACAGACGTTGTGACGCCCGACACCGGGCAGTCAAAATGAGCGTCACACGCGTGCGAATCTGGTGCTACGGTCAGCGCCGACGGAGCCGAGTAGAGCACCGACCCCCGTTCCCAGTAGAGCCCGCCCGGCTGGCCCCGGTCATCAGGCGACGAACGAGGCCCCCGCTTCGGCGGGGGTGAACCCTGTCCCACCAACTGCCCGCCCAGGTCGGCGCCACCGTGCGGATCGCCGGCTGGGTGCACCGCCGACGACTGCCCAAGTCGGTGGCCTTCCTGATCGTGCGGGACGCCGCCGGCCTGGCCCAGGTGGTCGTCACCGACCCGGCCGTCCGCGCCGAACTGGAGAAACTCACCGAGGAGACGGTCGTCGAGGTGGTCGGCGCGGCCACCTCCAACGACACGGCGCCCGCCGGGGTCGAGCTGACCGACCCGACGGTACGTCCACTCGGGCCGCCCGCCGCGCCGCCACCGTTCGACCTGTACGGGCCGGCGCTCACCGCGAGCTGCCCACCCAACTCGACAACGCGCCGAACCCCCTGACCGGGGATCACACCCCGGGATCCGGGTACCCGCGTCACGGCGGTGGGCCTGGGGAGTGAGGAGCGGGATGGGCGAGCAGGTACGGGCGACGCTACGCGGCCTGCTGCACGTGTTGCCTGCACCGGGCGCCCACCGGGTCGCGCTGCGGGCCGGGATCAGCGTCCTCGTGCCGCTACTCGCGGTGCTCGCCGCCGGCCGCCCGGGCTGGACCACGTACGCGGTCTTCGGGGCGTTCACGTCGCTCTACGGCCGCAACCACGTGCACCTGTCCCGGGCGGCCATGCAGGCCAGCGCCGGGGCGGCCCTCACCGGGTCGGTGGTCCTCGGCGTGCTGGTGGGAGCGCTGCCGTCCCGGGTGTGGGTCGCGGTGCCGGTGGCCGCGGCCGTCGCGGTGCTGGGCGCGGTGCTGGCCACCGCGCAGGATTGGCACCCGCCGGGGCCACTGTTCCTGGTTTTCGCGTTCGGCGCGGTCGCCTCGGCGCCGCACGTGGTGTCGGACGTGCCGGTCGCCGCCGCGCTGGCCGGGCTGAGCGCCCTGTTCTCCCTGCTGGTCGGGAACGTGAGTAGCGTGCTGCGGCGGCAGCGGAGCCGGCCGGCCCGGCTGGCACACGTACGGAGCTGGCAGCCGGTGCGCTATGCCCTGGCCGTGGTGTTCGCCGGCAGCGCCGCGACCGCTGTTGGCATCGGCCACCCGTACTGGGCGATGGTGGCGGCGATCGCTCCGCTCAGCGCCGAGGGGGTCACTGCCCAGCTGGTCCGCGCCGCGCACCGGATCCTCGGCACGCTGCTCGGGCTGCTGACCAGCGCGGTGCTGCTCGCCCCGGCGCTGTCGCCGTACGCCACCGTGCTGGTGGTCGCGGTGCTCCAGATCGTCACCGAACTGCTGGTGGGGCGCAACTACGGGTTGGCGCTGCTGTTCATCACCCCGATGGCGCTGCTCATGGGGCAGCTCGCGGTGGCCCGTCCGCCTGGGCAGCTGCTCTACGACCGGGGAGTGGAGACGGTGATCGGGGCCGGCGTCGGCGGCCTCGTCGTGCTCTGGGAGCCGTGGCTGCGGGCGCGGATCGGCGCCGGCGGGCGGGAGCGGTGACCCGCTCCCGTCGCTCAGACCTCGACCAGGGTGGACAGGCGCCGTTGGACCACCGGGAGTACGTCGGCGACGGTGATCGGGCGGCTTAGCTCGGCGGTCAGGGAGGTGACGCCAGCGTCGCGGATGCCGCACGGAACGATCCGGTCGAAGTACGTCAGGTCGCAGTCGCAGTTGATCGAGAAGCCGTGCAGGGTGACGCCCCGGGCCACCCGGATGCCGATGGCGGCCACCTTGCGGGCCGGCCCTCGGTCGTCCTCGGGCACCCAGACCCCGCTGCGCCCCTCGACCCGGCCGGCGGACAGCCCGAACTCGGCGCACACGTCGATCAGCAGCTCTTCCGTCCGGCGTACGTAGGCGACCACGTCCACCGGGTCGGGCAGCCGCAGGATCGGGTAGCCGACGAGCTGCCCCGGCCCATGCCAGGTGATCTTGCCGCCCCGGTCCACGTCGACGACCGGGGTGCCGTCCATCGGACGGTCCCACGGCTCGGTGCGCTTGCCCGCGGTGTAGACGCTCGGGTGCTCCAGCAGCAGCACGGTGTCGCCGCGCTCGCCAGCCACCACCGACTCGTGCAGGCGTCGCTGCTCGTCCCAAGCTGCCTGGTAGTCGAGCAGGCCGGCACGGACGGCCGTCAGGCCGGGGGTCGTCGTCGTCACGGCGTCCAGCGTAGTCCCGCTACCGGCGACGATCCCTGGTGAGCCGCCTCACCGGGGCCTGGTCGGGCCTGGTGGGGCCCGGCTTCAGGCGATCGACGCCGGGCCGGTGTCCGTGGTCGTTGCGGAACCCTGACGACGACGCAGGCGGCGAACGAGGAGAGCGACGGCGAGCAGCGTCGGCACGGCCAGTGTCAGGTAGAACCAGAGCGGGGCGGCGAACGGCGACGGTCGGCGCTCCGGACCACCGAACGCGGCCCGGGCCAGCAGGTCACCCGGCACCGTCAGGTCGGTCGACCCGGCCGGCGCGGTCACCAGCACCTCGCGCCCGCCACCGGGCGGCAGCGCGGCGAGGATGGTCCGCCGGTCCTCGCCCTGCTCCGTCCCGCTCACCTGCTGCACCACCGGGTCGTCGCCGCGCCAGCCGACGATCCGGCTTGTCGAGGCGCTGACCGGCAGCGGTTGACCGACGGCTTGGCCGGTGGTGGCGTCCAGGAACTCGATCCGCATGCTGCGTGCAGCCGCCTGCTCGCCCGTGCACCTCGGCCCGGCGCAGCCATCGAAGGCGAGCAGCGCGATCCGTCGACCATCCGGGTGCCAGGCGGCCGGGCCGGCCAGCATTCGTCGGTCGCCCAGGTCGACCTGCCAGCGAGGGTCGCCGCCATCCGGGTCGACGACCACCAGCCGCTGTCGCTCGGCGACTGACGCGGGCACGTCGGGCGGACCGGCCACCGCCAGCACGTCACCGTCGGGTGACCAGGCCGCAGCGGCGTGCGCGGCGAAGGTGCCGGCCGCGACCAGCTGCTCGGTGCCCCGGTACGGGTCGACGACGAACAGGTCGTCGGGCTTCTCCGGGTCGTTGAGCGGCTGGTTGTCCGGCCCGTAGCTGATCACCGAATCGTCGTTGCTGCGGGTGCTCAGGACCCGCTGCCCGTCTGGCGACCAGGCCAGCGGCCGCATTTCGGTGTGGATCGTGCGGCGCTGCTGGCCGGTGGTGAGGTCCAGCAGCTCACCGGACGGCCGCAGGTAGTGGCGCCCGTCGGAGGAGAGCAGCCCAGGGTCCTCGGCGACGTGCAGCGGGATCAGCCGGTAACCGCCGTCCCGGCCGACCAGCACACCGGTCGACTCCAGGTAGCGGGTGTGGTTGGTGAAGAAGACCAACGCGGCCGGGCCGGTCGGGCGCTGCCCGACGGTGGCCTGCCACAGCCACGGGTCGTGCAACCGGGACGGCACCGCGCCGGCCGTGTCGCCGCCAGCGGTGCTGTCGGCGGCGGTGCTGGCGGCGGCAGTGGCGGCTGGCGCGCTGAGCGCCACGAGCGCCAGCGCGACGCCGACCGCAGCGCAGCGTCGCAGTTGTCGGCCGGTCTCTCGCATCACCCCATTACACGCGATGAGGGCCGCCCGCGATGCCCCGGTCGATCGCGCCGCTGCCTATTGGTCAGCCGGTGGGATGCGCCAGAGCCAGACGTCGTTGACCCGCTGCGGTTCGCCGAACAGGGCGGTGGCGGTACGCCGGACCGCCGCCTCGTCGACGTCGAACTTCGCGCCGTGCACCTCGTCGGCGAGGACCACCGTCTCGATCCGCCAGTGCCGCAGGTCGGAGCTGACCTCCCGCTTCGTGCCGTCGGTGATGATCGGCGCCAGCCCGGTGCGGCCGGCCTCGTCCATGAGCGCGCTCAGAGTGCGCGGCACCGGCCCGATCCGGCCCCGCCCGTCCGGGCCGCCGGGGCCGAGGAAGAAGCCGCCCGGGATCGCGAACTCGCCCTGCCGGTGCGACAGCGCGTACGCCTGCCAGCGCTGGCCGTCCGGGTAGATGTCGACGGTCAGCGGCAGCGGGGTCAACGTGTTGCCGTCGGAGACGTACTGCCGCCAGGCGCCGGACGTGATGAAGTGCGGGATGGGCTCCCGCTCGCGAGTCAGCAACGGAGTGGGCACCAGCGGCACGAGAGCCGCCGCGAACCCGAGCACCCAGGCCAGCTCCGTGGGGCGGTACCGGGGTGGCGCGGCGCGCAGCTGATCGATGGCGTACGCCAGCAGAATCCCGATCACCGGCGCGACCACCAGGGCCAACCGGGCGGGCAGCGCGGCGTTCACCACCGGCAGTTGCCCGAGCAGGTCGAACGGCATGGGGAGGTCGGTGCGCCGTCCGTCGACCTTCGCCACCGGCCCGAAGGAGAGCACTGTGAAGATCAGCGCGACGATGCCCAGCGCCCAGAGGACTGCCCGGCGGCCGGGGTCGGCGCGTCGCCAGAGCGCGACGAAGCAGACCACGGTGAGCACGAGCAGCGGGATCCCGAAGAACGAGTTTTCCTCGGTGGGGTTGGGCGCCAGCGAGGTGCCCAGCCCGACCTCCCCGGCCAGTGAGCGGCGCGGGAACGCGGTGAAGGCGGCGATGTCCTCAGAGTGGGTCACCGGGTCGAAGCCGGTGCCGTGGAACCGCTGCGGCCCGGCGAAGTGCAGCCACAGCGGGTACGACAGCAGCACCCCGGCGACCACCGCGGTCACGCCGAGCCCGCGGGCGAAGGTGGGCAGAGCGGCTCGGGCCTCGGCGCGGTGGGCCGGGTGCAGCGCCCAGACGGCGACGAACACGCCGAGCGCGAGGGCGGCGAAGAACAGGCCCTCGGCGGCGATCGAGAAGGCCACCGCGACGAGAGCGCCGAGGATCACGCCGTCGCGCAGCCAGTGCCCGGGGCGGCGCAGCGCGAACAGCCGCCAGATCAGCAGCGGCACCAGCCAGCCAGCGGTCCAGTTCAGGTGGGCGTTGGCGTGCGAGACCATGCCGGGGGAGTAGGCGATGAACAGGCCGCCGACCCCGGCGGCGAGGCGGCTGCGCACCACGTGCCGCGAGAGCAGCCAATACCAGGCCAGCGCGGTGGCGAGCAGGTTCAGCGTGAGGATCACCAGAAACGTCGCCGGTGGCCCGATGAGGTAGGTGAGCGGGGCGAAGACCACCGCGTACACCGTGATCGAGGTGTTGACCGCGAGGTTCACGCCGTCCGGAACATTGATCAGGTACGTGAAGAAGGGGTTCTCCCCGTGGGTGACCGCGTGCCCGCCGAAGGCCAGCAGCCACTCGAACAACGCCTGGTCGCTGGAGTTGACGGTGATCGCGCGTACGTTCGGGTCCCGCCACAGGCCGCTGGTCACCCAGACGGCGAGCGCGAGCGCCACCAGCACGACGATCAGGTCGGCCCAGCGGCCCCGGAGGGCGCGCGGCGGCGACGCGGGTGCGGGCCCGGTGGCCAGCGACGGGGAGGACGGCACGCAGCGGACGTTACCAACCGGACCTGGACGAGCCGGTCAGACCAGCGGTTGTTGTCGACTCCGCTGCCTCCTCGGTGGCCATGATTCGTCGTACACAACGGCTGCCGTGAATGTGTGAGTGTGCCCCATGTCATAGCGGCGACACATCGTCGTAACGTCTCGGCAACTCGACCGTGACCCAGTTCACAGTCTGCCCCTCTCGGGAGGCCGCCGTGCGCCGCTCCACATCCACCCTCAATCGGCTGCTCGGTGCGGTCGCCGGGCTCGTCCTCGCCGCAGCGGGCGCGATCACCCTCGCCACGCCCGCCCAGGCCGCCACCCTCACCCAGGTCACCGGGTTCGGCTCCAACCCGGGCAACCTCGCCATGTACGCCTACCGGCCGGACAACCTGCCGGCCAACTCCCCGGCCGTGGTGCTGCTGCACGGGTGCACCCAGAACGCCGCCGGCTACTTCGCCGGCTCCGGCTGGCAGAAGTACGCCGACCAGTGGAAGTTCGCCCTGATCGTCGCCCAGCAACCCTCCGGCAACAACGCCAACTCGTGCTTCAACTTCTTCGAGAGCGGCGACACCGCCCGGGGTCAGGGCGAGGCGCTGTCGATCAAGCAGATGGTCGACCACGCCAAGGCGAACTTCGCGGTCGACGGTTCCCGGGTCTTCGTCAGCGGCCTCTCCGCGGGCGGGGCGATGAGCGCCGTCATGCTGGCCACCTACCCGGACGTCTTCGCCGCCGGATCGATCATCGCCGGCATTCCGTACCGCTGCGCCACGAGCATGGTCAACGCGTTCAGCTGCATGAACCCGGGCACGGACAAGACCCCGGCCGCCTGGGGCGACCTGGTCCGTGGCGCCTACTCCGGCTACACCGGCCCGCGCCCCCGGGTGGCCATCTGGCACGGCACGTCGGACACCACGGTCACCCCGCTCAACGGCACCGAGTCCCGCGACCAGTGGACCAACGTGCGGGGGATCTCCCAGACGCCGACCAGCACGTCGTCGCTGCCCGGCAACACCAGCCTGGAGGTGTACGGCAACGACGAGGTACGCCTCTATCGGGTCTCCGGCATGGGCCACGGCACCCCGGTCGACCCGGGCTCCGCCGCGGACCAGTGCGGCACCGCTGGCGCGTACTTCCTGGACACCATCTGCTCGACGTACCGCGACGCGCTCTTCTTCGGCCTGAACGGCGGCGGCGGCACCCCCACCCCGACCCCCACGGCCACCCCCACCGCCACGCCGAGCCCCACCGCCAGCCCGACGCCGACGCCGACCACGCCGGCGACCTGCGTGACGGCGACCAACTACGCCCACGTCACCGCCGGTCGGGCATACCAGTCCGGCGGTTACGCCTACGCGAACGGCTCCAACCAGCGCATGGGCCTCTACAACACCTTCTACACCAGCACCCTGAAGCTGACCGCCCCCAACTACTGGGTGATCGGCTGCTGACCAACCCCCCATCGCCCCGGTGATCAAGAGGTTTGCGTCAGAATCCGGCCCCCGGATGACGCAAACCTCTTGATCAACTGGGGGAGTGGTCAGGCGGTGAGGGCCGCCTGGAGGGCTTGCGGCAGCGTGGGGTGGTGGTAGGGGTAGTTGGCCTTGGTCAGGACGGCGGGGTGGACTCTCGTGCTGGTGAGGGCCTCGTGGGCGAAGCCGCCCAGGGCCACCTTCAGGGCCAGGGCGGGGATCGGGATGATCGCCGGCCGGTGCAGCTGGCGGGCCAGCTCCCGGGTGAACTCGGCGTTGGTCACCGGATGCGGCCCCACCACGTTGACCGGGCCGGCGATCTCGTCGTGGGCCAGCAGGAAGAGAGTCGCGTCCAGCCAGTCGGCCATCGAGATCCACGGCAGCCACTGCCGGCCACTGCCCAGCCGTCCGGCGATGCCCATTCTGAACGGCAGCAACTGCGGCTTGAGCAGCCCACCGTCGCGGTGCAGGGGCAGGCCGGTGCGCAGTCGCACCACTCGTACGCCGGCGTCCTCGGCCGGACGGGTCGCGGCCTCCCAGACCCGGCAGACGTCGGCCAGGAAACCCTCGCCGGCGGGCGCGTCCTCCTCGACGACCCGGTCGCCCGTGTTGCCGTACCAGCCGACGGCCGACGAGTTGAGCAGCGCCCGGGGACGGTCGGTGGCCGGCAGCCCGGCGATCGTCGTCGCGAGCGTGCTGCTGCTGTCCACCCGGCTGGTGCGGATGAGCCGCCGGTAGTCGTCGGTCCAGCGCTTGTCGCCGACGCCGGCGCCGGCCAGGTTGATGACGGCGTCCGCACCGGCGACCGCAGCCGGGTCGAGATGGCCGGCCGCCGGGTCCCACTGCCGCTCCCGCGGGTCGCGCGCCGGTCGGCGCACCAACCGGGTGACCTCGTGCCCGTCGGTGGCGAGCCGGTCGCCCAGCCGGGTGCCGAGAAAGCCGGACGCGCCGGCCAGAAGGATCCGCATGCCCTTATCTTCGTCGAAAACGTCACCCTTGGACGCGCCCCGGCCCCACTCCTCGCCGATCTTGCACTTGTGTTGTCGTTCTGCCCAGCAAGGTCCGTTCTGTCGGGACAGCAAGTGCAAGATCGGCGAGGTGGGGGTGGGGTCAGACTTCCGCGACGGGGCGTAGGTCGGTGAGGAGGCGCTCCACCTCGGCGTACGCCTCGGGGGGGAGTGGGCCCAGGGTTAGGGTGGCCAGGTTCTCGTCGGCTTGGGCCACCGTGCGGAGGCCGGGGATCGGCACCGTGCGCGGGCTGCGGGCCAGCAGCCAGCCGAGCGCCCCCTGGGCCAGGGTGCGCCCGTCGGCGGTGAGCGCCGCGCGGACCTGTTCGACCCGTGCCGCCCACCGGGGCGTGGGCCGGCCGTCGGTGAACCACTGCAACCACTCGGGCGCGCGACCGCGCACGTCGTCCGCGCCGAGCGCGCGGGTCGACCCGGTGAGCAGGCCCATCGCCAGCGGCCCCCGGTTGAGGCTGGCCAGATCGTGGCGGTCACAGACGGCGAGGACCGCCGTGTTGTCGCTCAGCACCGACTCGTCGTGCTGGATGGCGGCACAGTTCTTGCCAGCCGCCGCGAACGCGTCCGCCGAGGCCGGGTTGTCGGTGCTCCAGCCGTACGCCCGGATCTTGCCCTGGTCGACCAGGTCCTCCAGGGTGCCGACCAGGTCGAGCGCGGCGGGCGCCGGCAGTTCGTTGATGTGCAGTTGGTAGAGGTCCACGTGGTCGGTGCCGAGCCGGCGCAGCGAGTCTTCCAGGCTGCGCACGGCGAACGCCGGGCTGGCGTCGGTGCCGAGCCACCGTCGGGTGGCCTCGTCGCTGACGTTGCCGAACTTGGTGGCGATCACCGCCTCGGACCGGCGGCCCGCGAGGGCCCGACCGAGGATGCGCTCGCTGTGCCCGGCGCCGTAGTTGCTGGCCGTGTCGAACAGGGTCACTCCGAGGTCGAGAGCCCGGTGGATCGTACGGATCGACTCGTCGTCGTCCACCTCTCCCCAACCGAACGGCTGGCCGTCGTCACCCCAGAGCGGGCCGCCGATCGCCCAGCACCCCATCCCGATCGCGCTCACCTCGATGCCGCTGCGTCCCAGCTTTCGTGTCGTCGTCATGCGGACCAGCCTCCAGCCTGGAGTGCGCTCCAGGTCAAGGGATAACTAGCATCGGGGAACATGAGCGGTTACGCCCCCGCCGAGGCCGCCCGGCGCAGCGGCTTCAGCCTGGACACCCTGCGGTACTACGAGAAGATCGGCCTGCTGGCCGACGTGGGTCGTACGTCGGGAGGCCGGCGCGTCTTCACCGACGACGACCTGAGCTGGCTGGTGCTGTTCCGCTGCCTGCGCGACACCGGGATGCCGATCGCCCAGATGTGCCGGTACGCGGCCCTGGCCCGCGAGGGCGAGCACACCGTCGACGAGCGGCGCGAGCTGCTGCAACGACACGCGGCGCAGGTCGAGGAGCAGATGCGCCTGCTCCAGCGCCAGTACGACCACCTCCGGGAGAAGATCCGCTTCTACGAGCGCCTGCCCGGCCGGACCTCGCCGGACGACGACCGGTGACGGCCGGCGCAACCGGGCGAGCCGGCGTGGGCGATGCGCTGCGGCACGCCGATGTGGCGGTCTCCCAGGCCGGCGACACCGCCATTTCGGCGAGCGGGAGCCGATTTCGGCTCAGCCGGTCGGCGCGGTCAGGCCGAGCAGTTGCTCGGCGGTCCCGGGTCGACCGGTCAGCGCGTTCAGAGCGCTGACCAGCCGCTTCTCCTCGTAGCGGAAGTGTGACTCCAGCAGGGCGGCCAACCCGTCCAGCTCGGCGCGTACCTGGGCGGTCGGCAGCGGCCGGTCGTCGCCCAGCACCTCCTCGATCCGCCCGAGGATCCCCGCCACCACCTCGTGGTCGGCGATCAGGTTGGCCAGGACCGGCCGCAGCTCGGGCACCTCGACGGCCAAGACCCGGAACGCCCCGGCGTCCTCACCGGTGTGGTGGCGGCCGAGCGCGGCGCAGAAGGTCAGACAGTGGGCCCGCAGGTCCCGCGACGGGCGGGCGTCGCCGGTGGGGACGTCGCCAAGGTCGGCTCGCAGGCGGGCCAGCTCCGCGCCGAGCCAGAGGTGGATTTCGATCATCTGAGTGCCGACGGCGGCGAGCCGGTCGGCGGGTGAACTGAACGGGTGCACGTTCGTCCCATGCTGTCCCCGCGTCTCCATGCCCACGGCGGCCTTCGTGCCGGGTGCACCGCGACGCTGTGCCGGAGCCTACCCCAGCGGTCACGGCGTGGTCGGCTCGTCCGGCTCCCGGAGGTCGTGCCAGCGGGCCCGCCACGCGGCCTCGTGCGCCTCGTGGCTGGTCCGCTCCTCAAAGACAGCGGCGCGCAGCGCGTGCCGGGACGTCGACATCACCATCACCTCCACGGCCACCAGCGCCACGCAGATCACCGTCGCGAGGGTGAGCGTGCCCAGAGCGGGCAGGCGCTGGCCGACCGGCAGGGCCGCGGTCAGCGCCACGATGACGCCCACCCGGGTCCAGGAGAGGGTGCGCAGGGTACGGAGCTGGAACAGGATGTTGACGGCGTAGTAGCAGATCAGCCCGCCGAGAAGCATCGGTACGGCCGGCCCGCCGGCCTTCTCGGCGATTCCACCGGCCGGGTCGGTGATCTTGTGCAGGATCTCCTCGTTGCCGATGGAGAAGAGGATGATCCCGGCGATCATCGGCAGGTACAGGTACGCGTACGCGTCGCGGGCCATCGCCACCCGGGGGGCGCCCTCCGCCGCGTGCAGGGCGATCCGGGCGGCCGGGCCGATGAAGTCGAAGTGCGCCCACCAGAGGGCGGCGGTGACCACGATGCTGAGCGCGGCGGCCGTCACCGCCGGCCAGGTCACCGGCTTGCCGAGCAGGTTGCCGCCCACGCCCGTGGAGATGACGGACTCGCCCAGCGCGATGATCAGGATGAGGTCGTAGCGCTCGGTCCAGTGCTCGGCGCTGGTCACCCCCCAGCCCCAGGTGCCGACGATGAAGCCGGTGGCGAACTGGACCACCACCACGGCGATCCACAGGCCGTCCCGGATCAACGCGGCCTGGTTCGGGTCGGCGATCTGCGGCGGGATCAGCGCGGCGGCCAGCAGCAGGACGATGCTGACCGCCAGCTCGGGGAGGAACCGGCGCAGTTGTCGGCGCTCCTGCGGGCTGTTTCGCACCACATGCTGGTAGAGGATCATGTGGACGCCGCGGACCACCACGTAGCTGATGGCCACCAGCATCGGGCCGCCGGCGCTGCCCTTCGGGTCGCTGAAGGCCTCCGGCAGGGCCAGCGCGAACGCGAACAGGGCGGCCATCGCCACCACCATGAGCACCGGGACGTAACCCTCGCCGAGCCGTACCCGGGTGGCGACCAGGCTGTGCACCACCCAGCACCACCAGAGCACGGCCAGCACCAGAGCGGCGTGCAGCAGCTGTCGACCGGAGATGTTCGCGGCCGTGGCGCGAGTGATGATGAAGAACGAGAAGACGAAGACCAGGTCGAAGAAGACCTCGAACTTGTCCACCCGGGCGCCGGGGGCGATCGGGACGGCTGGTCCCAGTTGTCCACTCCGCCGGAAGCCGCCCACGGTTCCACTCTGGCAGCGTCCGGCCTGCCCGGAGGACGGAACGGGTCAGCCCGCAGGCGCAGCGCGTCGGCCATGCCCCGCTTTGCGCGCGGGCAACGCGGCGGCCTGGAAGACCGCCGAACAGGGCGCCGCCACCTCGGTGCTGGTCGCCGCCTCCCCGCTGCTCGACGGCGTGGGTGGGCGCTACTTCGAGGACTGTCAACAGGCCGCCCCGGCCCAGCCCGGCGGGCGCACGGGCGTGGCCGACTACGCGCTGGACCCGGAGGCCGCCGAGCGGCTCTGGAAGGTCTCGACCGATCTGCTCAAGGGCTGAGCGGCGGAGACGAAGGGGCGCCCCGGTCGACGACCGGGGCGCCCCTTTCGGCGTTGCGGCGGATCAGGCCAGGCCCAGCTCCGACTCGAAGCTGCCGCCCTCCAGCCGCTCCTTGACCGCGGTCAGGAAGCGGGCCGCGTCGGCGCCGTCGATCAGGCGGTGATCGTAGGACATGGCCAGGTAGACCATCGACCGGACCGCGATGACCTCGCCCAGCTCCGGGTCGTTGACCACGACCGGACGCTTCACCACGGCGCCCGTACCGAGCATCGCCGACTGCGGCGACGGCACGATCGGAGTGTCGAAGAGAGCGCCCCGGCTGCCCGTGTTGGTCAGCGTGAAGGTCGCGCCGGCCATCTCGTCCGGGGTGATCTTGTTGTTCCGGGTGCGCTCGGCCAGGTCGGCGATCCGCTTGGCGATGCCACCCATGTTGAGGTCACCGGCGTTGTGGATGACCGGCACGAGCAGCCCGCGCTCGGTGTCCACGGCGATGCCGAGGTGCTCGGCGGCCGGGTAGGTGATCGTGCCACCGTCCAGGTCCATGCTGGCCTGGATGATCGGGTGGGTCTGCAGCGCCTCGATGGCGGCGAGGGCGAAGAACGGCAGGAAGGACAGCTTCACGCCGTGCTTGGCCAGGAACGAGTCCTTGGCCTGGGCCCGCAGCTTGGCAACCTTGGTGACGTCGACCTCGACGACAGTGGTCAGCTGCGCCGTCTCGTGCAGCGACTGCTGCATCCGCTTGGCGATGGTCGCCCGGATCCTCGGCAGCTTCTCCGTGGTGCCCCGCTTGGCGCTCGGCTGCGCCTTGGCGGCCGGCTTGGCCGCAGCAGCCGACGGCGCGGCGGCCGGCGGTGCGGCCGGAGCCGGCGCGGCCTTGGCGGCCTTGGCCTTCTCGGCCGCGTCGAGGACGTCCTGCTTGCGGATCCGGCCACCCACACCGGTGCCATTGAGCGAGCCCAGGTCGACGCCGTGCTCGCTGGCCAGCTTGCGGACCAGCGGGGTCACGTACCCGGCGGTCTCCTCGCCGCCACCCGGCGCCGGGGCGGACGGGCGCTGCGGGGCGGCGGTCGGCGCGGACGGCTGAGCCGCCTGCTCGGCCTGCGCCGGCTGCGCCGAGGTCTCCGCCTCCGCGGCCGGCTCGTTGTACGACATGCCCGGGGTGGGCTCCTCGACCTTCGGCTCCGGCTTCGGCTCGGCCTTCGGCGCCGGCGCGGCCTCCGCCTTCGGCTCGGGCTTCGGCTCGGGCTTGGCCTGAGCGGGGGCCCCACCGGCGGCACCGATGATCGCCAGGTCGGCGCCGACGTCGGCAGTCTCGTCCTCGGCGACCTTGATCTCCAGCACCGTGCCGGCGACCGGCGACGGGATCTCCGTGTCCACCTTGTCGGTGGAGACCTCCAGCAGCGGCTCGTCCACCTCGATGGTGTCGCCGACCTGCTTGAGCCAGCGGGTGACCGTACCCTCGGTGACGCTCTCACCCAGGGCCGGCATCTTCACCGCGGTGCCCTCGCCCGACGACGCGGCGGCCGGAGCCGGCGTCTCGGCCGGAGCCTCGTCCTGCGCCACCTCGTCGGCCGTGCCCTCGGCGGCGGCCGTCGGCTCGGCGGCCGGCTCCACCGACTCGGCCGGGGCCTGCTCCTGCGGCGCGGCCTCGCCGCCACCGGTCGACTCGCCCTCACCGGCGATGACGGCCAGCTCGCTACCGACCTCGGCGGTCTCGTCCTCGCCGACCACGATCCGGCTCAGCACGCCCGCCGCGGGCGACGGGATCTCGGTGTCGACCTTGTCGGTCGAGACCTCGAGCAGGGGCTCGTCGACCTCGACCGTGTCGCCCTCCTGCTTGAGCCAGCGCGTGACGGTGCCCTCGGTGACGCTCTCGCCGAGCCGGGGCATGGTGACCGATACCGGCATGTTCTCCAGACTCCTTCATTCCCCTTGGGGGATCTTCGCCCGTCGCCGGACGCCGCGGTTTGGGTGATCAGGCGTGCGCGTGCAGCGGCTTGCCGGCGAGGGCCAGGTGCGCCTCGCCCAGGGCCTCGTTCTGGGTCGGGTGGGCGTGCACGAGCTGGGCGACCTCCGCCGGGTACGCCTCCCAGTTGTAGATGAGCTGCGCCTCACCGATCAGCTCACCCACCCGCGCGCCGACCATGTGCACGCCGACGACGGGGCCGTCCTCGACCCGGACCAACTTCACGAAGCCGGTGGTCTTGAGGATCTGGCTCTTGCCGTTGCCGCCGAGGTTGTAGTTGTACGACTTGACCTTGTCGGCGCCGTACTGCTCCTTGGCCTTCGCCTCGGTCAGGCCCACCGACGCCAGCTCCGGGTCGCAGTAGGTGACCCGCGGGATGCCGACCTCGTCGATGACGGCCGGGGTCTGCCCGGCGATCTCCTCGGCGACGAAGATGCCCTGCTGGAAGCCCCGGTGCGCGAGCTGGAGACCCGGCACGATGTCGCCGACCGCGTAGACGTTCGGCACGCTGGTGCGCAGCCGCTCGTCGGTCAGCACGTAGCCGCGGTCCATCTTGACGCCCTGCTCCTCGTACCCGAGGTTGGCGGTGTTCGGGCCGCGACCGACGGCGACCAGCAGCACCTCCGCCTCGACCGTCTCGCCGCCGGAGATGGTCAGCTTGACGCCGCTCTCGGTCTTCTCGACCTTCTCGAACGGCTTGCCGACCTTGAAGTTGATTTTCCGCTTGCGGAACGCCCGCTCCAGCGCCTTCGACGACTCCTCGTCCTCGGCGGCGACCAGTCGGGGCAGCGCCTCGACGATCGTCACGTCCACGCCGAAGGACTTCCACACGCTGGCGAACTCGACACCGATCACGCCGCCGCCGAGCACGATCACCGACGACGGGATCCGGTCCAGGGTCAGCGCGTGGTCACTCGTGATGATCCGCTCGCCGTCGACCTCCAGGCCGGGCAGGCTCTTGGCGTACGAGCCGGAGGCCAGCACGACGTTACGACCGGTGTAACGCTTGCCGTCCACCTCGACGACGTTCTTGCCGACCAGCTTGCCGTGACCCTCGACGATGGTGATCGCCTTGTTGCCCTTCAGCATGCCCTGCAGGCCCTTGTACAGGCGGGCGATCACGCCGTCCTTGTACGAGTTGACCCCGGCCATGTCGATGCCGACCAGCTCGGCCTTGACGCCGAACTGCTCCGACTCGCGGGTCTGGTCGGCGATCTCCGCCGCGTGCAGCAGCGCCTTGGTCGGGATGCAGCCGTTGTGCAGGCAGGTCCCGCCGAGCTTGCCCTTTTCGATCAGCGCGACTTTCAGGCCCAGCTGGACGGCGCGCAGCGCGGTCGCGTAGCCGCCGCTGCCACCTCCGAGGATGACGATGTCGAAGGTCGCTTCGTTCGGCTCGCTCACGTCCAACTCCCAGGTCGCGTCGCTGCATTCGGGGGTCACTACGGGGTAACACGGACACACCCCACCTCGGTCATCTTGTCACCACCGGGCACAGGGCGCGTAGTGAGGTGCCCAACGACACGTCATCGACACGTACCCTTGGCACCGTTGTCGATGACATGACGTGGGGGAGAGGTTCGGTGGGGTTGTTCCGGCGCCGGAAGCAGGCGCGTGTGCTGAGCCACGACCGTGCGGCCGATAGCGGCGATTTGGACCATCTCGCGAACTTCATCCGCAGCCGGCGCGGCGTGGAGGCGTTCATCGAGCCCCGGACGACGGTCACCCAGACCACCGTCATCCTGATCGCCGACGACGGGGAGTGGACCCGCCGCCGCATCGACGGCCCGGACGGCGCGCGGCGCTTCGCGTACCGGATGGGCATCCCGGTGTACGACGTCCGGCTGATGGGCTACCCGCAGCGGATGCGCGACTTCAACGAACGCCGCAAGCGCCGTCCCGACCAGTAGCGGTAAGGAAGGGCCCCCTGTTAACGCCAGGCGTTAACAGGGGGCCCTTCCTTACCGCTCAGCCGTTGGCGGCGACGTCCTCGACCAGCTGCACCAGCGTGCGAACCGGAACACCCGTGCCGCCCTTGGTCCAGTAGCCGGTCGGCTCGCCCGAGTGGTAGCCCGGCCCGGCGATGTCGATGTGCGCCCACGCCACGTCGTCGGCCACGAACTCGCGCAGGAACACGCCGCCCTGCAGCATGTGCCCGGCCCGGTCCATCCCGGCGTTGACCTGCGAGATGTCCGCCACGTCGGAGTCCATGCCCTTGCGCACGTCGTCCGGCAGGGGCATCGGCCAGGCCGGCTCGCCGACCGCGTCGCCGACCGTCCGGACCCGCTCGCACAGCTCGGGGGTGCCCATCACGCCGGCCATCCGCTTGCCCAGCGCGATCACCTGACCGCCGGTCAGGGTGGAGGTCTCGAACAGGTAGTCGGTGCCGTCGGCGCACGCGCGGGCGATGGCGTCGGCCAGGATCATGCGGCCCTCGGCGTCGGTGTTGAGCACCTCCACCTTCTTGCCGCTGAACATGCTGATCACGTCGCCCGGCCGGTAGCTGGTGCCCGACGGCATGTTCTCGGCCATCGGCAGGTACGCGCTGACCGCCACCGCCGGCTTCAGCGCGGCGATCGCCAGCATGGCCGCGCCCACCGCGGCGGCGCCCGCCATGTCGGACTTCATCTCCCACATGCCCTGCGCCGGCTTGATCGAGATACCGCCGGTGTCGAAGGTGATCCCCTTGCCGACCAGCGCGACCCGCTTGCCGTTGCCGCCGTCCTGCGGGGTGTAGGTGAGTTTCACCAGTCGCGGTGGGGCCTCCGAGCCCTGCCCGACCGCGATGATGCCGCCGTACCCGCCCGCGGCCAGCGCCGCCTCATCCAGCACCTCGACGCCGAGGCCCGCCTCACGGGCGGCGGCGGCCACGGCGTCGGCGAACGACGGGGGCCGCAGCTCGTTCGGGGCGGTGTTCACCCAGTCCCGGCTGAGCCGCACCGCGCCGGCGACCGCCTGCGCGCGGGTGATCTCCGCCTGGGCGGCCGGCTCGGCGGCGTCCGGAACGGCGATCAGCACCTCGGCCACCGGCTCCCGCCGGGTCGGCTGCGGACGGGTCTTGTAACCGGCGAACCGGTACCCGCCGAGCAGCGCGCCCTCGGCGACCGCGCGCAGCGCGGCCGGCGCGTCCGCGTCGTCCGGCAGCGGCATGCTCAGCGCCACCTTCGCCGCGCCCGCCAGGGCCCGGACCGCCGCGCCGGCGGCGCGGCGCAGCGTCTCCGGCGCCGGGGCGGCGCCCGTCGGCTCCGGACCGAGCCCGACCGCGACGACCAGCGGAGCGGTGACGGTGCCCAGCGTGGCCAGCTTGATGATCTCACCCGGCCCACCGGTCGCGCCGAGCAGCGCGAGGGTCTCGGTCAGCTTGCCGTCGAACGCGACGGCGATGCTCTCCGCGCCGCTGGCGAGCAGCAGGGTGCCGGCGAGGCCGCTGGTGGCGCCCTGC
This sequence comes from Micromonospora sp. NBC_00617, assembly GCF_045161355.1. NCBI lineage: Bacteria > Bacillati > Actinomycetota > Actinomycetes > Micromonosporales > Micromonosporaceae > Micromonospora > Micromonospora sp. NBC_00617. The sequence continues at coordinate 350,748 of NZ_CP107751.1, forward strand.
TCTCCGGTCTGGCTGTGCACGCCGATCACGATCGCGTCGACGGCGAGCTCGGCCGGGTCGGTGTCGACCAGGCTCAGGTTGGTGGAGCGGGGTGATGTCACTGAAGCTACTCCGGGCGGGCCGGGCCGGTCGCGACGTCGCGTACCAGCGATGAAGGTCTCCGGCGGAACTTACCCGCCGGACGTCAGGGCTGTCCCGTCGATCACGCCAACGGGGTCCCGCCGATGCTAACCAGCGGCGTTGCCCCCGGTAAGTTGCCACCCATGACCGACGTGACCTCCGACGCCGCCGCGACCCGGCTGCGTCGTTCCCCGCTGCACGAGCGGCACACCGCCGCCGGCGCCAAGTTCGCCCCCTTCGGGGGCTGGGAGATGCCGCTGGAGTACGCCGGCGGCGGGGTGCTCAAGGAGCACGCCGCGGTGCGTACGGCGGTGGGGGTCTTCGACGTGTCGCACCTGGGCAAGGCCCGGGTGACCGGCCCCGGCGCGGCCGAGTTCGTCAACTCCTGCCTCAGCAACGACCTGCGCCGCATCGGGCCCGGCCGAGCGCAGTACACGCTGTGCTGCGACGACGCCACTGGCGGCGTGGTGGACGACGTCATCGCCTACCTGTACGCCGACGATCACGTCTTCCTCATCCCGAACGCCGCGAACACCGCCGAGGTGGTGCGTCGGCTGCGCGCCGCCGCCCCGGAGCGGATCACCGTCACCGACGAGCACGAGGCGTACGCGGTGCTGGCCGTGCAGGGCCCCCGCTCGGGCGAGCTGCTCGCCGCCCTCGATCTGCCCACCGAGCACGGCTACATGAGCTTCGACGCCGCCAGCCTCGCCGCCGTGGAGCTGACCGTCTGCCGTACCGGCTACACCGGCGAGCTGGGCTACGAGTTGGTGGTGCCGGCGGAACACGCGGTGACCGTGTGGGACGCCCTCTTCGCCGCCGGCGAGGCGTTCGAGCTGCGCGCCTGCGGGCTGGCCGCCCGGGACACGCTGCGTACCGAGATGGGCTACCCGCTGCACGGGCAGGACCTCTCGCTGGACATCACCCCGGTGCAGGCCCGCTCGGGCTGGGCGGTCGGGTGGGACAAGCCGGCCTTCTGGGGCCGCGACGCGCTGCTCGCCGAGAAGGCCGCTGGCCCCCGGCGTACGCTGCGCGGTCTGGTGGCCGTCGACCGCGCCATCCCGCGCCCCGGCATGACGCTGCACGTGGGCGACAAGCAGGTCGGCACGGTGACCAGCGGCACCTTCAGCCCGACCCGCAAGCAGGGCATCGCCCTGGCCCTGCTGGACACCGACGCCAACCTGGCCGAAGGCGACGAGGTGCAGGTCAACATCCGAGGCCGCCAAGCCCCCCTGCGCCTGCAGAAACCCCCCTTCGTAACCCCCTCAACCCGCTAACCCGAAACCCCCTCCCACTCCCACTCCCACGCCGGCCCCACCGGACGCGGTTGATCATGAAGTTATTGCCACCGCCATCGGCGTGTCGTGGCAATAACTTCATGATCAACGCGGCGGGGGCGGTGCGGGTGGGAGCCGGGGGTGGGGTGGGTTAGGGGGTTGGGGTGGTGGGGGGTTCGCCGGAGTCCAGGACTGCCTGGGTCCAGCCGCCTTCGACGACTCCGGTCGCGTTCAGGACCGCCCAGTCGACGACGTCGGTCGCCTCCACCACCACGGGGGCGCCGATGCGTACGCTCTCGTCGGTGTTCGCGTCGCTGGCGCTGACGCCGACGATCCGCTCACGGGTCTCCCACGAGGTGACGCCCGCCCAGACGTACTCGGGGCCGTCGTCGCCCGGCAGGCCGTACTTGACCACCAGCTGCGACTCCGCCGGTAGCTGGCCGGCGACGAAGCGGGCCCGGGCGTCGCCCAGCGCGGCGCGGGCGGTGGCGACCGCGCGGCTCATCGCGTCACCCGAGCGCGCGTAGCGCACGTCCGGCTGGATGCCGGAGAACAACGTCGCGCAGGCGGCGGCGTAGTAGCGCCCGTCCGGGCCGGGATGCCCGGCCGGCGGCCGCAGGCTCAGGAACGAGTCGGCCTCCGGGTCGGTCGCCGGGTCCAGCTCCAGGCGCAGCAGCACCGGGGCTGTCGCGCCGTGCTGCTCCGGGTTGCCGTACGCCACCGCGATGTCGTGCCCGGTCACCGTGGCCAGCACCGGCAGTTGCACGAACGCCGGCACCTCCTCGCCGGTGAGCCCGTCGGTCCAGTCCCGCAGCAACCGGCGGGCCGCCCCGGTCATCACCGCGCCCCAGGCGCGGGTCAGATGGTCGGGCACCCCCTGGGTCTGCAACTCCAGCAGACCGAAGCGCCGCAGCCCCTTCGTGGTGAACCACAACCCCTCGGTGTCCGAGGAGTACGGCACCAGCACCCAGTCGACCAGCCGGATGCGGCCCTGCTCGTCGGGGAGTGAGCGCAGCGCGGTCGCCGGGTCGAGGAACTGGAGGCCGAAGACGTCCACCACGTCGCCGTCGACGGACTCCGCCACCGCCGCCGCCACCGCCCGGGCCGCCCACTCGTGCGCGGGCGGCCACCCCGGCCGGTACTCCGCCTGGACCACGACCAGGTGTGTCGCCGCGGCCAGCCGGGCCAACTGCGCCTCGGTGGCGCCGAACGCGGTGAGCAGATCCGGCGGCAGCGCGGGAAACTCGGCGATCGGCCGGGTGTCGACGCTCATCAGCGGGCTGTCCAGCATCTGCCGGGCGAGCCCGTGCACCGGCTCGGCCAGCCGGCCGGTCAGCGCCGCCACCGCCGTCTTCGCGCTGACCTTCGGCAGCCCCGCCATCGGCACCAGGTAGGTCGCGCTGAGCGACTCCGGCACCGGTACGGGCAGGAAGTCGTCAGTGATGAGCATGTGGGTTCCCCCGGTGGCCGTGCCGGTGCTGTCGAGCCGAACGCTACCCGGCCGGCCGTGCCGGCTTCAGGCGGACAGCACCACACCCAGGTAGACCAGCGTGGTGACCACCTCGACCGTCGCGCCGAGCACGTCGCCGGTGATCCCGCCGAGCCGGCGTACCACGTGGGCCAGCAGCGGCACCGCGGCGGCGAGCGCGGCGACGACGGCGGCCGGCCCCTGCCACGGGCGGCCCGGCACCGCGGGTACCGCCAGCAGCACGACGGCGACCGCGCCGACGGCCAGCGCCACCGGGCCGACGGTTCCCGCCACCATGGCCCCCAGCCCGTCCGGCCGGGCCGCGGGCACGCCCCGCCGGCACGCCACCGTCACGCCCAGCCGCCCGGCCGCGGTGGCCGCGACCACCGCCGCGAGGGCGGCGGGCCAGGACCGGCCGGCCAGGTCGGCGAGCGCCGCGGCCTGCACCAGGAGTACGACCACCAGGGCGACGACGCCGAACGGCCCGACGTCCGGCTTCTTCATGATCTCCAGGGCACCAGCACCCCGCCGGTACGACCCGAGCGCGTCCACGGTGTCGGCCAGCCCGTCCAGGTGCAGTCCCCGGGTCAGCAGGGCGGCGGCGCCCACCGTCACGCCAGCGGCCACCAGCGGGGGAGCGAGCGTGCCGGTCAGCAGCAGGACGCCGCCCAGCAGCACGCCGAGCAGCGCGCCGACGGCCGGGGCGAGAACCATCGCGGTACCCGCCACCGGGCGGTCGATCCGCCCGGCGCGTACCGGCAACGTGCTGAAGGTGGTGACCGCCAGTCGGGCTCCCGCGACGAGCCGCGACTCAGCCGGCACGCCAGCCCGACGCCGGCTGCTCGTCGGTCCCCGTGCGGGTGGGGCCCGGCCCGGCTGGCTCCGGCTCGGCGAACTCCGGGTCGGTGTAGTCGGGCCCGGTGTATGCCGGCTCGGCGTAGTCGGACTCGGCGTTGTCGGTCTCCGGGTCGGCTTCCGGCTCGTCGGTCGGGTCCGCGTCGGCGGCTCCGGTCAGCGAGGGGTGCACCGGCAGCGCGGCGGCCAGTGCCAGCACCGAGCGCAGCAGCGGCAGCGCGACCAGGGCGTTGGCACCCTCGCCGAGGTCCAGTCGCAGGTCGAGCAGGGGCGTGAGGCCGAGCACGTCGGCGGCCAGCCGCACCGCGGGATGCTGGCCGTGGTCGGCCAGCAGGCACCAGTGCCGCGCCTGCCCGGCCAGGTCACGGCTGACCATCCCGGCGGCCAGCCCGACCGGCCCGTCCAACAGCACCGGCACCCGGCGGGCGGTGGCGCCCAGCAGCACGCCGGTGGCCACCGCCACGTCGCCGCCGCCCAGCTCGGACAGCACGTCCTTCGCGCCGCGCGGCGAGCGGCGGGTGCGGTGCAGCGCGTCGCGCACCGCCGCGCAGCGGACCATCCAGGCCGCGTCGTCGATCTCACCGGAGTCGGTGATCACCCGGCCCAGCACCGCCGGTGGTTCCGCGCCGGCCGTGGCCGCCAGCACCGCCGCCGCTGCCGCCTCGGTGCCGGCGCCGCACGCCCCCAGGACCAGCAGTTGTACGCCCGCGTCGGCGGCCTGCTCGGCCAACCGCCAGCCGTAGCGCAGCGCCGACTCGACCTGCTCGCCAGTGAGGGCCGGCTGGGTCTCCATCGGCGCGGCGGCGGGGGTGTCGACCACCTGCAGGCTCGCGCCGCTCTCGGCGGCCAGCCGGGCCAGCGCGCCCCGCCCGGCGCGCGCCTGCGCGGCGCGACGCGCCGACTCGCCCGCGACGGTGCCGGCCGACGCGCCGCCGGCGTGGTCGCCGTTGAGCAGCAGCACCCGCACCGAGCCCCAGGCGGCCGGCGTCGACGTGCCCTGGGTGGCGGCGGCGAAGCCGACCACCCGGTCCAGGACGCCCAGCCCGGCACCGGGTACGTCCAATGTGGCCAGCCGGTCCACCGCCTGCGGACCGGCGTAGTCGTCGGGCATCGGCAGCTCCATGCCCGGCTGGATGACCAGCCCGGTGGCCACCATCGGCAGCGCCATGGTCGGCGCTGCCCAGGGGTTGCCGGGCTCCTGGTTGGGAGCGACCGGCGGGGTGTGGGTCAGCACGTCGGGCAGCTGGACCTCGGGGGTGGGCTCGGCGTCGAGCAGGCTCGTGCCGGCCTGGTGTGCGCCGGTCTGGCTCGCGGCCGGCGACACGGGGCTCGCCGACGCGCTCACGGTCGGGGCGGCGGCGGCAGCGGTGGTGGGTGCCGGCTTCAGCCAGGCCGGTTGGCCCGCGACCACCAGCACCACGGCGTCGCAGGCGTCGGCGACCGCGCGGTTGGCCGCGCCGAGCGCGTCGGTGAACGCCCGGCCCAGCGGGGTGGTCGGCACCAGCGACAGCCCCACCTCGGGGCTCACCAGCACCACCCGCGCCGCGCAGGTGCGGATCGCCTCGGCCAGTTCGGCGATCGTCGCCACGTCGTCGGCGGGCTGGTGCTCCGGGTCGAGCAGCACGGTCACCCAGCCGCCCAGGTCGTCCACGAGAAGCGTCTCGTTGGGCTCGGCCGATTCGAGCACGTCCGCCAGCCGGCGCGGCTCTCCGGCAGTCTCCTCGGTGGTCCAGCTGCCCGGTCGTCGGGCGCGATGCGTCGCCAGCCGGGTCGCCCACTCGGTGTCCTCCGGGTCGCCCTCCGGCGCGGTGGCGACGTAGCGAACCACCGGCGCGTCGGCGACCAGGGACTCGGCGAACTCGGACTTGCCGGACCGGATACCGCCGAGCACCAGGACCGTGTTCCACCCGTCAACGGACATGTCCGTACCTTAGTTCTCATGCCCCGGGTCTGGGCACGTCGCCCCAGCCCTGCCGACGGTCGAAAGTCCGTTCCGCGTCCATTGCAGGCAAGCGTCCAGTTCCTCTGGATGATCGGGGACTGACCGCGGCACGCTCACCGGTCCCGTGCGGGGCGACCTGGGCCGCTCCTTCTAGCTGGCTCGTACGCGGGCGGTCCGCGCCCTTGGCTGAGCAGGCGTCGTCCGTGCCGAAGAGCGTGGTGCCAGCGGGGGACGCCTCTGTTCGACAACGATGCCGGCGCGCTGGACGTACAACTCCCGCTTGGCGATGGCGTTGCCCTTCACGTCGAGGACGTATCCGGTCAACCACAACCAGTCGTGGTACGGGTCGACGACGCCGATGGAAACGAGCCGGACGCGGAGGATGCGGTCCCCGGTGAACTGCACCGAGCACGCCGGCCCGATCACCAGCAGATCCCCGGGGTTGAGCGGTGTCACGGCATGCACCCGGGTCACTGGTCCTCGCCTGGCCAGTGCCTGCGGTTGATCGGGATGCGGTGGCGGCAGTTGCAGGGCAGCTCTGCGCCGCAGCGGCAGACGTAGCGCCACCGTTTTCACGACCACACCGGACGGTGGCGTCGCGCGAGCGTCAGCGCCGTCGACAGCAGGTAATCGTCAAATCGAACTCTGCGCACCTGGCCTCCTACCGTCGGTGAATCTCTCACCCACAGTAGGCCAACCTGTTCATCCTGTACAGCCTGTCTAGGGCAGGCTACCTGTACCCCATGCCTTACTCATGCAGACTGTCCATAGCATGTCGATCATGATTGACGAGATGTCTCCGGTGCCGTTCTACGTTCAGCTCGCGGATCTCCTCGCCGAACAGATCACGTCCGGGAAGCTGAAGCCGCGCCAACCGCTCCCGAGCGAGGCTCACCTGCAACAGGAGTACGGCGTCGCTCGCGGGACGGTCCGAGCAGCGACCCGCCTACTGCGAGAGCGCGGCCTGGTCGTCACCTTCACCGGGCGCGGGACCTTCGTCAGCGAAAACCCGGCCGGCTGACGCCCGCTCGGCAGGCGGTCAGCCGCAGTGTTCGAACCCACTGCCGTAGCTGACCCCGCCGGTGGCGCCGCCCCACTTCACGCACGCGCCGGCGGCGGGGGCCCGCACCGGCCCCGCGTAGTAGTCGAAGGACCCGCTGTCGGTGCTGCGGGTCCGCCCCTGCACCTCCAGGTACGCCGACGCCGCCGTCCTGGCCCCGACCGCGGTGTCCTTGAGGGTGACCACGCAGTTGTTGCCGTTGCCCGAGTGGTAGAGCAGGTAGACGCGGCCCTGCCGGCGGCCGCCACCGTCGGTCAGCGTCGCCGAGTCGATCACCTGATAGCCGCTGCCGCACGCCTGCGCAGCCGTGTACGGGTTGGGTCGGCCCGCCGGGCTGCCACTGGACGTCGGTCTGCCGCTGGCCGCCCCGGTCGGCGTGGTCCCCGGTGCCGCGCTACGGGTGGCCGGGCTGCCGCTGGCGGGCGTACCCGATCGGTCGCCGCCGGTCGGTGTGGCGGTCGCGGTCCGGTCGGCGCTCGGCGTGCCGCTGGTCTGGGGTGCCGGGGTGGTGGTGTCTGCGGTCGGTGGCGCGACGCCGGCGCCCGACGTGGATTCACCCGCCAGCGCCGCCGGGCCGGTCGTCCCGCCCGGCACGGCGTCCGGACGCAGCGCCGCCACGGCTGCGCCGACGAGCGCGATCAGAACGATCGCGCCCACCCCGACCAGCAGCGGCTTGCGTCGCCGGCTTGACGACGTCGGCAACGAATTCTCGCGGGTCGGCCCGGTCTCGGCTGGCCGGATCTCGGCCAGCCCGGCCCGGAAGGCCGGTGGCGTGGCCGGGTCCATGGGCGGGACCGGCTGCGGCGTCGGCGTGCTGGTCGACACGGGCGGCGTCGGAATCGGATCGGGCGACGCCGGCGGCGCGACGGTCGGGGTGGCGCCCAGTGCCGGCGGCGCGAGGGCCGGGGTGGCGCCCAGTGCCGGCGGCGCGAGGGCCGGCGGGGTGGTGGCGCCCACCACGGGCGTCGCGGGCGCGGCCACCGCCCACGGAGGGCGGGCGGAGGGCGGGATGCTGGCCAGGGTCGCGTCACGGGCATCGGCGGCGGCAGCGGCCAGCTCGGCGGCGCTGACGTACCGGTCCGCCGGCCGCTTGGCCATCGCCCGCGCGATCACCGCCACCACCGCGGGCGGCGTGTCCGGCGGCAGCGGGGCCGGCTCGTCCTGGGCGTGCCGCAACGCCACCGCGAGCGGGTTGTCGCCGTCGAACGGTGGCTGCCCGGCCAGGCAGAAGTACGCCACCGCCCCGAGGGCGTAGATGTCCGTGGCGGCGGCGACCGGCTGACCGGTGGCCTGCTCGGGAGACATGTACGCGGCGGTGCCGAGCACCATGTTCGCGGCGGTCAGCCCGGCCATGCTGCGGGACCGGGCGATGCCGAAGTCGACGAGCACCACCTGACCGTCCGCCTTGACCAGCAGGTTGCCGGGCTTCACGTCCCGGTGCACGATGCCGGCGAGGTGGGCGGTGTGCAGGGCGTCGGCCGCCTGCGCCAGCACCGACATGGTGGTGGCCGCGTCCAGTCGACCCGCCGTGCGTACCCGGGCCGACAACGGCTCGCCCTCGACGTACTCCATCACCAGGTAGTCGACCCGGCTGCCGTCGGCGAGCGCGGCCTGCCCGACGTCGTGCACCGCGACCACGCCGGGGTGCCGCAACGCCGCGAGCATCCGCGCCTCGGCGCGGAAGCGGGCGGTGAACTCGGCGTCGGCGACCAGCGACGGCAGCAGCACCTTCACCGCCACCTCGCGCTCCAACAGCACGTCGGTGCCGCGCCAGACCGCGCCCATCCCGCCTGTCGCCACCCGCTCGCCCAGCCGGTACCGGTCGCCGAGCAGTACTCCCCGAGTCAGCACCGAGCCACCGTACCGGCCCGCACCGACGTGGGTTGATCAACCCATGGGCTGCCGCGGGGGCGAGCGAGCGGCCGTTGCGCGCCGGGCCGACTACGCTGGCGGGGGTTCGTCCCACGGGGACTTCAGCGGCGAGGGGAGACGCGGCATGGCGTGGAGCTGGCGGTACGAGGGCACGGACGGTCAGACGGTGGAGGGCCCGGCGGAGTCGTTCGGCAGCCAGGCCGACGCCGAATCCTGGATCGGTCAGACCTGGCGTGAGCTCGCGGCGTCCGGCGTCACCTCGGTCGCCCTCGTCGAGGACGACCGGGTGGAGTACCGGATGAGCCTGCTGCCCACGGCCGAGTGATGGCCTACGACCGGCCGGGGGCCGACGGGCTGGTGCTCGGCGTGCCCAAGGCGGCGTTCCGGCCCAGCCCGGTCTTCCTCGGCCTGGTCGCGCTCTTCGCGGTCAGCGGGGTGCTGGCCTGGAACGGGTACGGCAGCGTCCGCTTCGACGTGTTCCTGTTCGTGGTGTCCGGCTGGCTGGTGTCGCTCTGCCTGCACGAGTACGCCCACGCGGTGGTCGCCTACCGTGCCGGTGACCGGGACATCGCCCACCGCGGTTACCTGACGCTCAACCCGTTCAAGTACACCCACCCCCTGCTGTCGATCGTGCTGCCGGTGGTGGTGGTGCTGCTCGGCGGCATCGGCCTGCCCGGCGGCGCGGTGTGGGTGGACCGGCACGCCATCGGGGGGCGGCTGCGGCACACCCTGGTCAGCCTCGCCGGCCCGGCGACCAACGTGCTGTTCACGGTGCTGTTGGTGCTGGTGGTGCGGCTCGGTACGCAGTCCGGTGGCCCGGTGGAGTTCTGGGCCGGGGTGGCGCTGCTGGCGTTCCTGCAGCTCACCGCGAGTGTGCTCAACCTGCTGCCGGTGCCCGGCCTGGACGGCGGCAACATGATCCAGCCTTGGCTGAACCCGCAGTGGCGCAGGATGTACGACCTGTTCGCCCCGTACGGCTTTATTCTGCTCTTCGCGCTGTTGTGGAACCCGCGCATCGGCGGCTGGTTCTTCGACGCCGTCTTCGCGGTCGGTGACCTGCTCGGCCTGCCGTCGTGGCTGTACGCCGCCGGCCTGGACCTGATCCGGTTCTGGCGGAGCTGAGCTGAGCTGTCCGGTCCGGCCGGCGCGGGTGCGCCGACCGGACCGGACCCGCGTCAGGGCCGCTCGGCGGGAGACTCGGTCTTCGCCGGGTCCCGCTCGGTGACCGGCTCGACGATCTCGTCGATGGCCTTGAGCAGCTCGGCGTCGAGCTTCACCCCGGCCGCCTTCACGTTGTCGTGCACCTGCTCGGGGCGGGACGCGCCGATGATCGCCGACGAGACGTTCGGGTTCTGCAGGACCCACGCCACGGCCAGCTGGGCCATGCTCAGCCCGGCCTGCTCGGCGAGCGGCTTGAGCTGCTGCACCCGGGTCAGGACGTCGTCGTTCATGAACCGGGAGATGAAGTTCGCGCCAGACTTCTCGTCGGTGGCACGGGAACCGGCCGGCGGCGGCTGCCCCGGCAGGTACTTGCCGGAGAGCACACCCTGGGCCATCGGCGACCAGACGATCTGGCCGATGCCCAGCTCCTCACTGGCCGGCACGACCTCGGTCTCGATGACCCGCCACAGCATCGAGTACTGAGGTTGGTTGGAGACCAGCGGGACGTGCAGCTCCCGGGCGAGCGGGTGGGCCGCCCGCAGCTGCTCGGCGGTCCACTCGGAAACGCCGATGTAGTGCGCCTTGCCGGAGTGCACGACGTCGGCGAACGCCTCCATCGTCTCCTCCAGCGGCGTGCTGTAGTCGTACCGGTGGGCCTGGTAGAGGTCCACGTAGTCGGTGCGCAGCCGGCGCAGGGAGCCGTTGATCGACTCCATGATGTGCTTGCGGGACAGCCCGCGGTCGTTGCGACCGGGCCCGGTGGGCCAGTAGACCTTGGTGAAGATCTCCAGGCCCTCGCGACGTTCGTTCTGCAGCGCCCGGCCGAGCACGTCCTCGGCCCGGGTGCCGGCGTACACGTCGGCGGTGTCGAAGGTGGTGATCCCCGCGTCGAGGGCGGCCCGGACGCAGGCGTTCGCCGCGTCCTCCTCGACCTGTGAACCGTGGGTGATCCAGTTGCCGTACGAGATCTCGCTGACCATCAGGCCGGAACGGCCCAGGTGTCGGAATTCCATGCCCCGACCCTAGCTCCGGTGGATCACGATCGCCGAGCGGCGACTCAGAGCACCGGGTTCGCGTCGGTCAACAGCCGGTCGATCTCCTCGAGCACCGCCGCGCGATCGGGGTGCACCAGGTCGATCAGCGGCTCACCCCGCCGGTCCAGCGCGCCCCATCGACCGCTGCCGCTGCCGCTGCCTACCAGGAACGCCACCGGGTGGATGACCACCATCGGGTACGACGGCTGGACCAGCACCGCGCCGGTCCGGTCCACCACACCGCGCCGACCGGCCACGTCGACGACCGCGAGACCCTCGTCGGTGAAGCCGTCGACCGGACCTGCGTCGGTCAGCTCGGTGACGAAGCCGTGGTATCGGGTCGGCACCACGATCCGGCCGGTCCGGTCGACCGCACCCCAGCCCTCGCGCTTCACCGCGGCCAACCCTCGACGGAACGGCCGTACGTCGGCGAAGTTGGGCGGAACCTGCACCGCGCCGGTCGGGTCGATCGCCGTCCACCCGCCGTCGGTGACCACCCAGGCCAGGCCGTCGCTGAACGGGCGCACCGCCCGGTACGAGGGCGGGATCACCGTCGTACCCAGCAGGTTGATCAGGGACCACCGGTCGGTGTCCGATCGCCGCACCCAGGCCAGCCCGTCGTGGAAGGGCTGCGCCTCGGCGTACCGGGCGGGAATGACAACGTCGCCGGCGTGGTCGAGGTAACCCCACAGCGGTCCGTCGCGGTCCGGCTGCGGGGGCCGGTCCCGGTCGAGCACCTCTTCCCGACTCCGGGGGTACGGCCCAAAGCCGTCGGCCGAAGCTCGCGCGGTGACCGCGTCGAGGGCCACCCGGATCCGGTCCAGCAGCTCGGCGTCGCCGGCCCCGCGCAGGTCGAGCGCCCGCTCGAAGTGGTGGCACGCCTCCATCAGCCGACCCTGGTCATAGGAGCACCGCCCGGCGTGCTCGTGCAGGGCGGCACGCAGCCGGTCGGGCAGTTCGATCGAGTTGGCCTCGGCGAAGAGTTGGTCGGCCTCGGCGTAGTCGCCCCGCCAGCGCAGGACGTGGGCCAGCCGGGCCTGGGCCAGCGCGGTCCGGCGCAGCTCGCCGGTGGCTTCCGCGTAGGTGAGGGCGAGCCGGCCGTCGGCCAACGCGTCGTCGAGGTCGCCGAGGATCCGCGAGGCGACCGCGCGCAGGCTCAGCAGCCGCGCACGGGCCTTGTTGTCCACGGCCGAGCCCAGTTTCTCGGTCAACCGCCGCCGGATGGCCCGCATGGCGTCCGGCTCGGTCAGCTCCTCGCGCAGGGTCACCGGGTCCAGCCGCCAGCGGTACGCGGCCAGGACCTGCTCCGGGTCGCCCTGATCGGCCAGCGAACGACGGGGCGTCTCCGGCGCCGTGGCGGGCGGCGCCGACACCGGCGGGTCCTGGTCGGACGACCCGCTGCGCGGACCGGGAATGCCAGCGAGCGGTACGGCGGAGGCGGGAGACACGGGCGCGGCGGGTGGCGCGGAGACGGGTGCCTGCGCAGCGGGTGGCGCGGAGACGGGTGGTGCGGAGACTGGCGTCGGTGGTGGTGCTTGCGCGGCCTTTGGCGCGGGGGCGGGTGCTTGCGCCGCGGGTGGTGCGGCAGGTGGCGCGGGGACGGGTGCGGGCGGCGGGGCGGGGGCGGGCGGTGCGGAGACCGACGGCGTGAGTGCCGCCGGGTGCACGGCCTCTGGTGCGGACACGGGCGCCGTCGCGGTGGGCGGTTCCGCCGCCGGCTCGGGCGGCGTGCGCGTCGCGTCGGTCGCCGGACCCGACCCGACCGGGTCGGCAATCGTGTCCGGGCTGGTGGTCGATGGGTACGCGCTGTTCGACGCGGGCGGCGCCGAGGTCGGCCGGTCCGACGGTGGGGAGTCGGCGAGGCCGTCCGCCGACGCGTCGGTGGATGCGTCGACGGTCGGCGTGCTTGTCGGGTCGGCGGCGTCGTGGACGTCGTCGGGGGCGAGTTCGTCGTGGTGCGCCGGCGTCTCGGCGTACAGCTCACCGCCGTGCGGACGGTGGATCTCGCCCGATGCCGGCTCGACGGTTGCCGCTGCGTCGTCCGCATCGTCGGCCAGGTCGTCCGACCAGGTGCGTGGGGCACCGGAGACCGGGTGTGCCGGCGGTCCGGAGACCGGCTCCCGTCCGTCGGTCGGGGTCGGCTCGGTGATGGGCTCCACGTGGGTGGCGAGGTCGTCGACCCAGGGGCGACGCTCACCGTCGGCCACCTCCACCGAAGTGGCGGAGCCCGGCGGTGCCGAGACGGGCCGGGTCGAGTCGGGTGGCGCGGGTGTCGGCGGTGCCGAGACGGGCCAGGCCGAGTCGGGTGGTGCCGAGACCGGCCGTGCCACGTCGTGTGGTGCCGAGACAGGCGGTGCCGAGTCGGGCGGGGCGGGGCGTGCGGCGGTCGGGTCGGCTGGCGGTGCGGACACCGGCCGGATCGGTGGTGGGGAGACCGGTTCGGCGAGCGGTCCGGCGATCGGTGTCGCAGCGGCCTCGATGGCCGAGTCGGGTCGTCGGTCGGTTGCGGGGTCGCCGACCAGCGCTTGGGCGGACGCCGCCGACGGGTCCTGCTCGTCCTCGGCGTGTGGCGGCGAGCCGGCCGACCTGCCGCCGAGCTTCCAGTCCTCGGTCGTCTCGACGACGCCGGTGGTCTCGGGTTCCTCGGTCGGTCGCTGGTCCGCTGGTGTCTCGTCCTGGCCGGACACGACCGGCTGGGTGCCGGGGCTGAACCAGGCTTCCGGTCCCCGGGCCAACGCCGCAGCCGGCTCCGCAGGAGCCGGCACGGGCGCTTCCGAGGGCGCCGGGGGCACGTAGCGACGCGGTACGCCCGGGGCGATCGGAAGCGCCGGCTGGGCGTCCGGCGCGGGTGCCGAAGACGTCGGCGTCACGGGGCTGGCGTGCTGCTCCGGCCGCTGCCAGGCCGGTGGGGCGGCCGCCACCGGCGGGCGGTCATCCGCAGGCGGCGAGGGCCGCTGACCGGGTGTGGGGTGCATGGGCTGGTCCTGCGGGGCAGGACGGGCCGGCGGCGCCGGGTGCGGGTGGTTGTCCGGGCCGGGATAGCGCGGTGGCGCGGTGGCGCGCGGGTCGGCAGTCGAAGCCGGTTCGGTGGGTGTGCGGTGCTCGGGCCGCTGCGACGACTCCGGCCGCTCGTCCGAGGCCGGAGGATCCACCGGGGCGGGCAGGAACTCCAGCCGCAGCCGGGCGGCCGGTGGACCGGAGACGGGGACGTCCGCCGGGGAGACCGGTGTGGCCGACACCGGCCGGTCGTGCTCCGCACGAGTGGACGACGTGGACGGTTGCCACCCATGATCCGCCGAGGCGGGGGAGACGGGGGCCGACGACACCGGCCGGTCCCGGCCGGGCGCGGCGGGCGGTGCCGGCGACACCGGTCGCTCCGACGACACCGGACGAACCGGGGTGGTCCGGCCGGTGCTGGGCGCGGCCGGGGAGACGGGTGTGGGTGGGATCGGGATGGTCCGGCCGGTGCTGGGCGCGGCCGGGGAGACGGGTGTGGGCGGGACCGGGGTGGCCCTGCCGGAGGTGGGCGGCGCCGCCGCGGCGGGACGCGCGGGCCGTTCGTCGTACCGGGGCGGCTCCGCCGCTGGCCGCCCGGGTCGCGTCGCCGGCCGTGGCGAAACCTCCGGCTCAGCGCCGCGGTGCGGCTCGGGCCGGTAACCCGGCTCCCGGGTGCGGTCCGGGTGCACCGGACCGGGCGCCGGCCAGGGCAGGCCGCCACCCGACCGGGGGTCGGGCTGCGACCGCGGCTCGCGGTACGCCTCCTCGCCGTACCGCTCCGGCCGGGCGCTCTCGCGCGGGCGACGGTCCGGGTACGCCTCGATGCGGGCTGCCGCCTCGCGGGGTTGCTGCCGGTGCGGCTCGACATCGGGACGGCGGCGCTCATCGTCGTGGCGGGGCTGCTCCGGCGTCTCCGGTTCGGGGCGCCGCCGCCGCCCGCCGTTGGACGTCTGTGGCGGGCCGTATGCCTCGTCGGGCCGGCGCTGCCGGTCGGTGGGCGCACCGGGGCCAGCGTCCACGCGGGACCGGCCGTCGGCAACGCCCCACTCCGAGCGCCGGGCGTCATCGGGCCGGCGTTCCATCCGCCGGGCGTCGTCGGGCCGGCGTTCGATCCGCCGGGCGTCATCGGGCCGGCGTTCCGAGCGGCGGGCGTCGTCGGCAACGCCCCGTTCCGAGCGGCGGGCGTCGTCGGGTAGGCGGTCAGGGTGGCCGTCGGCCCGGAAGCGGGAGTGGCTGTCCACGGGTGCCCACTGGCCGGCCCCCTCGGCGGCCCAGCCGTCGGTCGGGCGGCCGTCGTGGCCCCTGGCCGGTCGAGTGCCGTACCCGTCGCCGGGGTGCCGGTCGTGACTCGCGGCTGGCCTCTCCGACGTGCCGCGTCGGCGCGGCGCCTCGTCCGGCTCGGGCACCCAGCCGGAGTCACTGCGCGGTGCGGGGGAGTAGGGCCCGGGGGAGACGGGTGGCGCTGTCGGATACGCCCGGTCCCGGTCGACCGCCTCGTGTCGGGGCGCACGGCCGTCGTACCGCTCGGACATGGGCTGCTCGCGGTGCCAGGCGGCCTCCCGAGCCGGTCCCCGGTCGTCGGCGGGACGACGGTCGGACCAGGCGGTCCGCCGGTCCGACTCGGGGGAGCGGCGCTCCTCGCGCCGGGGCGGCTCGGGGAGCGGCCGGCGGTACGGCTCATGGTCGTAGTGCGGGGTCTCGGGTCGGCCGTTGTGCGCCGTGTCGACGGGGCGCTCGTCGCTGCGCGACCAGCCGTAGGACGGTGTCTCGCCCGGCTCGTCGTCCGCCCCCCACCGGCCGTTGGGGGCCGGCTCGCCCGGAGGCTCGTCGGCCCAGGAGCGGCCGAGGTAGGTGCCGTCCGGTCGGGTGGGCGCGAGCGGCGGCACCTCGGTACGACCGACCACTGTCGCCCGTCCGCGCGGTGGTGCGGGCTGGTGGGTGACGCCGATGTCGCCGGGGTAGCGCTGGCCGGGGAACTGGGGGTGCCACTCGGTGGTCGGCTCGGCCACCCAGGGCGGCTCGTTCGGGTCCCGCCACCGGTCGGTGTAGCGGCCGTTCATCCGTCGAGCCCGTCGCCACACCCGGCCGCGTGGCCGCTCCCCGTCGACGGTGAGGTGTCCGCGGTCGAGCCCCGCTGGCCCATGGGCGTCCGGTCGCCGCCTGCCACGCCCCGCTGGCCGGCTCGCGTCCGCTCGCTCACGGCGTTGTCACCTCGTTGCACATTGTCGCGCTGGGGCCTCGCGTGCCGGTCGGGTCGCCCGTTCCGGCAGGGCGTGGCTGCGGATGGAGGGTAACGGCGTGGGCTCGTTCACCGCCACTGTGGCACCGTCCACGAGCGCAAACGTTATCCGATGGTTCCGGACATTTAGGCCGATAAGCCAATCTGGCCTTGACGATACCCCACCCGTCGCCGGGGTGGACCGGAACATCGGGTCAGGGATGCTCCATGACGAGGACGGCGAAGGTGCCGGGGACCAGCGCCTCGTACCGGTGCGGTGTGTCGCCGGGGAACGTCGCGTAGTCACCCGGACCGAGGTCCACGGTGCCCGCCTCGGGGTCGACGCGCAGCCGTCCGGCGGCCACCACCACGTGCTCGATGCTGCGGGGGGTGTGCCCGTCCGCCTCCCGGACCGCGCCCGGCTCCAACTCGATCAGGTAGACGTCCCGGCGCAGGTGCGCCGTGCCGGCGCTGAGCAGCGTCCCGGTGAAGTCGGCCTGTTCGGAACGGACCCGGGGCCCCTCCCCGGCGCGGATCACCCGGATGTCGACGTCGGCCGGCTCCACGAGCCGGCTGAACGGTACGCCCAGCGCCATGCCGAGCGCCCAGAGCGTCTCGACGCTCGGGTTGCCGGTCCCCGACTCCAGGTGGGACAGCGTCGACTCGGCCACCCCCGCCCGATGCGCCAGCTCGGCCAGCGAGACACCGACGCGCTCCCGTTCGCGGCGCAGCGCGGCAGCGATGGTGGCCAACGGGGCAGCCGGTTCTCCAGGCATGCGTGTCCGCTCCATTGGATCAACGTTCGCGGTGACGAACAACGGGCGACCTGTTCACCGTGATGAACTACGCGCACGGTACAACGAACAGCCGCTGCCCGGATGCTTCCCGCTGTGCATTGCCCCCAACGCGGCCGGGGCCGCCGCCGGGGCGACGCGGGCTCGCCGAAACCGGGATCAGACCTTGTCGCCGATCTTGACCCGAGGAGCCGGAGCGCGCATGCGCCGGAAGGTGATCGACCGCATCACGGCGTAGAGGTAGAGCGAGCCCATCCGCTGGTCGGTCTTCGGGAAGCGCTCCCGGACCAGCTTGCCGATCTTGCGGCAGATCAGCAGCGAGTCGACGACCACACCCAGGGCCAGCGCGCCCCAGAGCACGTTGGAGATCAGCCGCACCGCCGGCGGCATCGCCGCGTTCGAGCCGATCAGCACGATCAGCGCGCCGCCGAAGAACCAGGTGCCGACGGTGCGCCGGGAGTCGACCACGTTGCGTGCCAGCAGCCGCTCCGGGCCCCGGTCGCGGGGGCCACCCTCGCGGCGGAACTCGGCCGCGGCCTCGGTACGCAGCTGGCGGCGCCGCTCCCGTTCCTCCTCCTTCGTGAGGGGGCGGGTGGGGCCGGCCGGGCGACGGCCGACGGTCGGCCGCTTCGGCGTCTCCCGACCCTTGGCCGGGGTGTAACCCCGGGGACGTTCGGCGGTCTCCTCGGGGGTCACCGAGGTGACGGCCTCGTCGACGAGGTCGGTGGACTTGCGGCGAAAGAGCGACGGCACGCGGCAAGGGTAGCCAACGGTTCGCGCCCGGTGCACATCGCGGTGCACCGGGCGCGGAAGGTGTGACGAGGTTACGGGCGCTCGGCGTGCGCGCCGAGGTCGGCGAGCTTCGCCTCGAAGTCCTCGTAGCCCCGGTTGATCAGGTCGACGCCGTACACCCGGGAGGTGCCCTCGGCCGCGAGCGCCGCGATCAGGTGGCTGAAACCGGCCCGCAGGTCGGGGATGACCAGGTCGGCGGCGTGCAGCTTGCTCGGTCCGGCGATCACCGCCGAGTGCTTGAAGTTGCGCCGGCCGAAGCGGCACGGGGTGCCGCCGAGGCAGTCCCGGTAGACCTGGATGTTGGCGCCCATCGAGTTCAGCGCCTCGGTGTAGCCCAGCCGCTGCTCGTAGACCGTCTCGTGCACGATCGACAGGCCGCGGGCCTGGGTCAGCGCCACGACCAGCGGCTGCTGCCAGTCGGTCATGAAACCGGGGTGGACGTCGGTCTCCAGCGCCACCGCGTTCAGCTCGCCGCCGGGGTGCCAGAAGCGGATGCCGCCCTCCTGGCCCGGGTCGCCCAGCTTCGGCGGCCGGGTGTCGGTGACCTCGTACTCGCCGCCGACGGACCGGAAGATGTTCAGGAAGGTCATCATGTCGGCCTGCTGCGCGCCGAGCACCTCGACGTGGCCACGGGTGGCCAGCGCGGCCGCGGCCCAGCTGGCGGCCTCGATCCGGTCGGGGATCGGCCGGTGGGTGTACCCGTGCAGCTTCGGCACGCCCTGGATCTCGATCACCCGGTCGGTGTGGACCTTGATGATCGCGCCCATCTTCTGCAGGATGCAGATCAGGTCGATGATCTCCGGCTCCACCGCGGCGTTGCGCAGCTCGGTGACACCCTCGGCCATCACCGCGGTCAGCAGCACCTGCTCGGTGGCGCCGACGCTCGGGTACGGCAGGGCGAACTTGGTGCCGTGCAGGCCGTTCGGCGCGGACAGGTGCAGACCCTCGGGCCGCTTCTCGACCGTCGCGCCGAACTCCCGCAGCGCCTGCAGGTGGAAGTCGATCGGGCGCGGGCCGATGTGGCAGCCGCCCAGATCCGGGATGAACGCGCGCCCGAGCCGGTGCAGCAGCGGCCCGCAGAACAGGATCGGGATCCGGCTCGAACCGGCGTGCACGTTGATCTGGTCGGTGCTGGCGCTCTCCACGTTCGCCGGGTCGAAGACGAGCTCGCCGTCCTCGGCGCCGTCGGTCACCTTGACGCCGTGCAGACCGAGCAGACCCCGGACCACCTCGACGTCGCGGATCTTCGGCACGTCGAACAGCCGGCTCGGGCTGTCGCCCAACAGTGCGGCGACCATCGCCTTCGAAACCAGGTTCTTCGCGCCGCGCACGCGGATCCGCCCTTCGAGCGGAGTGCCTCCATGCACGATCAGGACGTCGTCGGTCAACGCAACCTCCAGCGCGTCGGTGCTGCTGTGTCGATGGTGGGGAGCCTGAACTCTGTCGCTACCCCGAATGCGGCCATATCGAAACGGCCCGCTTGCGTCCTCGCCCCGGCAGCATAGCCCTCGGTGACGAAAAGGACTCGGTCACACCGGCGTGTGTGGCATTAATCGGTGATCCGGCACTTTTGCGTACCAAGGACGTCACGGAAAGTGATCACGCGCCCGGCAGGGCGAGCATCTGGTCCAGCGCCACCCGGGCGTGGTGCGCGGTGTCGGCGTCGACCGTGATCTGGTTGACGACCCGACCCGCGACCAGCTCCTCCAGGGCCCAGACCAGGTGTGGCAGATCGATCCGGTTCATGGTCGAGCAGTAGCAGACCGCCTTGTCCAGGAACATGATCTGCTTGTCCGGGTGGGCCAGCGCCAACCGGCGGACCAGGTTCAGCTCGGTGCCCAGCGCCCACGCCGAGCCGGCCGGGGCCGCCTCGATGGTCTTGATGATGTACTCGGTCGAGCCGACGTGGTCGGCGGCCGTGACCACCTCGTGCCGGCACTCCGGGTGGACCAGCACGTTGACCTCGGGCACCCGCGCCCGCACGTCGTTGACGCTCTCCAGGGTGAACCGGCCGTGCACCGAGCAGTGCCCCCGCCACAGGATCATCTTGGCGTCACGCAGTTGCTCCGGCGTGAGCCCGCCACCGGGCTTGTGCGGGTCGTAGAGCACGCAGTCGTCCAGCGACAGGCCCATCTCCAGCACCGCCGTGTTGCGGCCCAGGTGCTGGTCCGGCAGGAAGAGCACCTTCGAACCCTGCTCGAACGCCCAGTCCAGGGCGCGCTTGGCGTTGGACGAGGTGCAGACCACGCCGCCGTTGCGGCCGACGAAACCCTTGATGTCGGCCGAGGAGTTCATGTACGTCACCGGCACGGTCTCGGCGGCGATGCCCAGCTCGGTGAGCGTGTCCCAGGCGGCCTCGACCTGACCCAGCACGGCCATGTCCGCCATCGAACAGCCAGCGGCCAGGTCGGGCAGGATCACCCGCTGGGCGTCCGTGGTGAGGATGTCGGCGCTCTCGGCCATGAAGTGCACGCCGCAGAAGACGATGTACTCGGCGTCCGGCCGGGCCGCGGCCTCCCGGGCCAGCTTGAACGAGTCGCCGGTCACGTCCGCGAACTGGATCACCTCGTCGCGCTGGTAGTGATGCCCCAGCACGAACACCTTGCTGCCCAGCTTCGCCTTCGCCGCCGCGGCACGGGCCACCAGATCCGGGTCGCTGGGCGCCGGCAGGTCGCCCGGACACTCGACGCCGCGCTCGGTGTCGGGGTCGCTGCCCCGGCCGAGCAGCAGCAGAGCCGTCGCCGTGTTGGAGGGTTCCACCCAGGTCGAAGTCACGTAGCCCATGGTCCCACAGCGCGAGCGCGCCGCAGCTCCGCTCAGTGTGGGCTGCCACACTGCTCGACATGCGCGTGCTGCTCTGCCCGGACAAGTTCGCCGGCACCCTGCCCGCACCGGAGGTCGCCGCCGCGGTGGCGGACGGTTGGCGCAGCGTCGCCGACGGTGACGACCTGCTGATCCGGCCACTCGCCGACGGCGGGCCGGGCTTCGTGGAGGTGCTCGCCGAGGCGCTCGGCGGCCGGCGGGTGACGGTGTCGACCGTCGACCCGCTGGGCCGGCCCGCGGCCGGTGAGATCCTGCTCACCGTCGACGGCGCGACGGCCTACCTGGAGAGCGCGCAGGCGTGCGGCCTGCACCTGCTCTCCACGGCCGAACGCGATCCGAAGACCACCACGTCGTACGGGCTGGGTCTGCTGGTGACCGCCGCCGTGGAGAGCGGGGCCCGGACGGTGGTGATCGGGCTGGGCGGCTCCGCCACCAACGACGCCGGCGCCGGCATGCTCGCCGCGCTGGGCGCGACAGCGCTCGACGCCACGGGAGCGGCGCTGCCGTACGGCGGGGCGGCGTTGGCCTCGGTCGACGCCCTCGACGGCGCTCCCCGGCTGCGCGGCGCCCGGCTCGTCGCCGCCACCGACGTGGACAACCCGCTGCTCGGCCTGCACGGCGCGAGCAACGTGTTCGGCCCGCAGAAGGGCGCCGACCGTGCCGACGTCCTGCTGCTCGACGCGGCCCTGGAGCGTTTCGCGGCGGTGCTGGAGCGGGACCTTCCCGGCTGCCCGACGGGGCTCGACGCGCTGCCCGGCGGTGGGGCCGCCGGCGGCCTCGGCGCGGCCATCCTCGCGCTCGGCGGCGCCTGCGAGTCGGGCATCGGCCTGGTCACCCGGGCCACCCGGCTGGACGCCGCGCTGGACACCGCCGACCTGGTGATCACCGGGGAGGGGTCCTTCGACCACCAGTCGCTGCGCGGCAAGGTCGTCGCCGGGGTGGCCGGTGCCGCCCGGGATCGTGGGGTGCCCTGCGTGGTGGTGGCCGGCCAGGTCAGCACCGGTCGACGCGAGGCCGCCTCGGCGGGGGTGACCGACGCGTACAGCCTGGTCGAGCACTTCGGTGGGGAGCACGCCGGCGGGCTCGACGCCGCGTTGAGCCGTCCCGCCGACGGGCTGCGCGAGTTGGGCGCCCGACTGGCCCGGCAGTGGAGCCGCTGAGCGCCCGGCAGTGGAGCCGCTGAGCGCCCGGCAGTGGAGCCGCTGAGCGCCCGGCGGTGGAGCCGCTGAGCGCTCGGCCCACCCGGTCCAGACCGTCGCGTCCGGGCCGACCTGGGGCGTTGGTCCCGCCACGCGGGTACGTCCGGCCGGGGCGGCGTACGATCGGAACTGGACCACAACCGGGAATCACTGGACGGCGCGCGGCGTTGGCCAGTGCGTCCGGACCCAAAACCGCGCAGGGAGACTTCCACGTGACCACGCCAGCGCAGACCGAGTCGACCGAGGCCCAGGCCCCTACTTCCGTCGTCCTCACCGACGTCGCGGCGCAGAAGGTCAAGGCTCTGATCGAGCAGGAGGGCCGCGACGACCTGCGGCTCCGCGTCGCGGTGCAGCCGGGTGGCTGCTCCGGCCTGCGGTACCAGCTCTTCTTCGACGAGCGTTCGCTCGACGGTGACGTCGTCAGCGACTTCGGTGGCGTCGAGGTCGTCGTCGACCGGATGAGCGCCCCCTACCTGTCCGGCGCGACGATCGACTTCGCCGACCGGATCGACGCCCAGGGCTTCACCATCGACAACCCCAACGCGGGCAACTCCTGCGCCTGCGGCGACTCGTTCAACTGAGTCGCGCACCACGCACCACCGACGACGGGGCCGTCCTGCGGGACGGCCCCGTCGTCGTGTCGGGGTGACGGTGGGAGCGGTGCCGCAGCGCCGGTTACCGGCGGGTTGCCGTTGCCCGACCGACCGGACACGTCCGAGTTGCCGGGCCGGTAGGCTGACCGCGCCCTGCTCCCGACCCTGAGGGTTGACATGAAGATCGCCGTGACCGGCTCGATCGCCACCGATCACCTGATGAGCTTCCCGGGTCGCTTCGCCGACCAGCTCATCGCCGATCAGCTGCACAAGGTTTCCCTCTCCTTCCTGGTGGACGACCTGGTGCTCCGCCGTGGCGGGGTCGCGGCGAACATCTCCTTCGGCATGGGGCAGCTCGGGCTGCGCCCGGTACTGCTCGGGGCGGTGGGCGCGGACTTCGCCGACTACCGCTCCTGGCTGGAGCGGCACGGCGTGGACTGTGACTCCGTGCACATCAGTGAGGTGGCGCACACGGCGCGGTTCGTCTGCACCACCGACACCGACATGTGCCAGATCGCGTCGTTCTACGCGGGCGCGATGAGCGAGGCCCGCAACATCGAACTGGCCCCCGTCGCCGACCGGCTCGGCGGGCTGGACCTGGTGCTGGTCAGCGCCAACGACCCGGAGGCGATGCTGCGGCACTCGGCCGAGTGCCGCAGCCGTGGGTACGCCTTCGCCGCCGACCCCTCCCAGCAGCTCGCCCGGATGCCCGGCGAGGACGTGGTGGCGCTGATCGAGGGCGCCGAGTACCTGATGACCAACGACTACGAGAAGTCGCTGCTGCAGAGCAAGGCGCAGCTGACCGACGACCAGCTGCTGGACCTGGTCAAGGTGCGGGTCACCACGCTGGGCAAGGACGGCGTGGAAATCGCCGGCCGCGGCATCGACCCGATCCACGTGCCCATCGCCCGGGAGATCCGGGCGGTCGACCCGACCGGGGTGGGCGACGGTTTCCGGGCCGGCTTCTTCACCGCGCTCTCCTGGGGCGTCGGCCTTGAGCGGGCCGCCCAGGTCGGCTCCCTGCTGGCCACGCTGGTCCTGGAGACGGTGGGCACCCAGGAGTACGACGTCCGCCACGACCTGTTCGTCAAGCGCCTCGCCGAGTCCTACGGCGACGCCGCCGCCGACGAGATCCGCCCCCACCTCCTCCCGTAACCCCACCCCACCCCACCCCCACCCCCCACCCACGCCCCACCCCACCCCACCCCGGCGATCTCGCACTTCCTGTTGCTGTTTCGCGGCTTATGCGCGGTTTTGTCCCCGCAGAAAGTGCAAGATCGCGAGGGCGAGGGCGAGGGCGAGGGCGCGGTGGGGTGGGTTAGTGGGTGCGGCGGATGTCGTAGGCGGGGCCGTCCGGGCCGGTCACCGCGCCGAGGAACTCCTGGCCGCGCATCCGGCACCAGGCGGGGATGTCCACCGCCGCGGCCGGGTCGTCGGCGAGCACCCGGACCGCCGTGCCGACCGGCACCTGCGGCATCCGGCGGGCCGCCGCGATCACCGGCAGCGGGCAGCGCTGGCCCCGGCAGTCGAGCACCTCGTCCGGCATCGTCACAGCCCCACCACCCCGGCGTCGGCGCGCAGCCCGGCGACGATCCTGGGCAGCTCGGCGAGGAACCGCTCGACGTCGGATTCGGTCGTGTCCCGGTGCAGGCTGACCCGGACGTTGCCGTGCGACAGCACCCCCATCGCCTCCAGCACGTGCGACGGCCGCAGCGTGGACGACGTGCAGGACGAGCCGGACGACACCGCGAAGCCGCGCCGGTCCAGCGCGTGCAGCAGTGTCTCGCCGTCGACGTACAGGCAGGAGAACGTCACCAGGTGCGGCAGGCGCAGGACCGGGTCGCCGACCACCTCGACGTCGGGCACCTCGGCCGACACCCGCGCCCGGATCCGGTCCACCAGCGGCCCCAGCCGGGCCTCCTCGGCCGCGGCGTCGGCCGCCGCCGCGCGCAGGCTCGCCGCCGCCGCCACCACCGCGGGCAGGTTCACCACCCCGGGGGTACGCCCACCCTCCCGCTCGTCGGCCGGCCACGGCGACTCCCAGCGGGTGCCCTTGCGGACCGCCAGCAGCCCCACCCCGGGTGGCCCGCCCCACTTGTGGGCGCTGGCGCTGAGCATCGACCAGCCGGCGGGCAGGGGCACCCGCCCGACCGACTGCGCCGCGTCGACGTAGAGCGGCACCCCGACGTCGGCGCAGACGGCCGCCGCTTCGGCGACCGGCTGCACGGTGCCCACCTCGTGACTGGCCGTGATCAGCGCGGCCAGCGCCACCCCGGGCGCACGGACGGCCGTCGACCAGGCGGCCAGATCCAGCCGCCCCACCCGGTCGACCGGCACCGCGTGGGCGACGCCGCCGGCCGCGACGTGCCGCTCGGCGGCGTGCAGGACGGCGGAATGCTCGATCGCGGAGTGCACCAGCGTCGCCCCGGCCCGGTGCCGTCCCGCCAGGCCGCCGAGCACCGCGCCGTGGGCTGCGGTCGTACCGCTGCTGGTGAAGGACAGCTCGTCGGCGCGGACGCCGAGCGTCTGCGCGGCCGCCTCGCGGGCGGCGTCGAGCAGTTGTCGCGCGCGGCGTGCCTGGCTGTAGAGCTTTCCCGGGTCGGCCCAGCCGTCTTCCAGGGCGGCCAGCAGCGCCTGCCGGGCGACCGGATGCAGGGGCGCGGCGGTCGCCGCGTCCAGGTAGACCGAAGAGGCGCTCACGGATCAGTACGCTATCGCGACGTTATGCCCAGGATCCCCCCGATGGGGGCGGACAGTGACCCCACCACGGCCGAGTCCGTCATGGTCGAGTAATCTGCGACCGTCGGTGACGCCTTTGCCGCCGGTGCTGAGGAAAGACGCACCGCGGCGCGCTAGGGAGGCAGGACCAGGTGGTCGCAAGGAGTTCGGAGGTACGGCCGTCGGCCGTACGGCACGGTGCTGCCCCAGGGGTCGGTGGACGCCGGGGACGCGGTGCTGGTCGGTTGGCCGGGCTCGGTCTCGGGGGCGTGGCTCTGCTGGTTCTGCTCACGGGCTGTGACGTGGGCCAGACGTTCGGCGGCTTCGGTTGGCCGCAGGGCGGCATCTCGGCCGAGTCGCACCGGATGTACGACCTGTGGATCGCCTCCTGCGTCGCCGCGCTCGCGGTCGGCGTCTTCGTGTGGGGCCTGATCTTCTGGTGTGTCGTGCGCTATCGCAAGCGCGGCAACGCGCTGCCGGTGCAGACCCGCTACAACCTGCCGATGGAGTTCCTTTACACCATCGCGCCGATCCTGATCGTCTCCGTGCTCTTCTACTACACGGCGGTCGTGCAGACCGACGTCGACAAGCTGTCGAAGAACCCGGACGTCACGGTCGAGGTCGTCGCCTTCAAGTGGAACTGGCAGTTCAACTACCGCGACGGTCAGGGCACGGAGGCCCGCACCACCGCGTCGACGCTCGGCACCAGTGAGGTCATCCCGGTGCTCGTGCTGCCGACCAACCGGTCCATCCGGTTCGAGGAGACCAGCCGCGACGTCATCCACTCCTTCTGGGTGCCGGAGCTGCTGTTCAAGCGGGACGTCATGCCGGGCAAGATCCGCAACGTCTTCGAGGTCTCCAGTCTGGATGCCGAGGGCGCGTACGTCGGCCGCTGCGCCGAGCTGTGCGGCAGCTACCACGCCTTCATGAACTTCGAGCTGCGGGTGGTCTCGCCGGAGAAGTACGACCAGTTCCTCGCGGCGAAGCAGAGTGGCAAGTCGACTCAGGACGCGTTGGCCGCGATCGGCGAGGAGCCGTACGCGGAGAAAACGCAGCCGTTCGACACCCGACGGACGCAGAGCAACTTCAACCCGGACGACGCTCCGGCCGGCACGGGAAGCTGAGGCAGCCGCATGAAGACCGAGTGGCGTATCTTCCTGATCATCGCCGGGTTCCTCTTCGGCTCGGCCATCCTCTACGGCGCCTGGACCCACGGTGAGTCCGGCGGCAACATCGAGTGGGTGGGCACCGTCGCCCTGTTGCTGTCATTTATGCTCTGCGCGATGTGCGGTGGCTTCTTCTGGTTCGTCTCCCGCCGTATCGATCTGCGCCCGGAGGACCGGCCGGACGCCGAGATCTCCGACGGCGCCGGTGAGGTCGGCTTCTTCAGCCCGGGCAGCTACTGGCCGTTCGGCCTGGCGATGGCCGCCGCGATTGCCGCGCTGGGCATAGTGTTCTGGCAGTACTGGCTGATCGGCGCCGGCTTGGTGGCGGTCGTCTTCGCCGCCTGTGGCCTGCTGTTCGAGTACTACACCGGCACCCGGCGCACCGCCGAGCACTGATCCACCCGGCCGCCCGACGCGACCGATCCGGTACCACCGTGAAGGCCCGCACCCCGTCGGGGGAGCGGGCCTTCGTCGTGGCGCACCGGATTGCCGCCAGTCTGCGGTGTGGGTGTGGCGGGATGCCGCCACGGCGGCGCCGTGGAGGTGGTGGCGCCGTGGGGGTGGCGGCGCACCGGCGCTGCCGGCACGTCGGCGAGCTGGGACGGATCGGGGCAGTGCGGGTCAGGCGGCGTGGCGCCGGGTGGGCTGGCGACGTCGGCGGTCGGCCAGCCGGGTGACGGGGGCGGCGAACGTGGCGATCACCACGGCCGCGCCGCAACCGATGCAGATCAGCTCGGGGCAGTCGCTGCCGTGGCCGTCGACGCAGGGCGGCGCCTCGAACGATGCCACGCCCTCGCAGACGTCGCAGTAGAGATCGCGTTGCGACACGGGCGTCTCCTCTCACTCCAGGCGAACCGCCCCCGAAACGCGACAGCGGCGCACCACGGAAGCGGAGAACTACTCGCCTGTAGTTTCCCACGCGGGTCCGACAAATCTCCGCGCCGGCCGGCCGCGCACCGTCGGCCGGGCACCGATGGCACCCGGACGGGGGCCGCCCCGCGTGATCCACTCGACATCGGTGAGGTCGGGGTGTCCGGGCCGGCCGGACACCGCGAACTCCCGTGAACCCGGGTCGACCACCCAGCAGCGGATCAGGCGGTCGTGGCGGCCTCGGCGGTGGTGGCGGTCTCGATCCAGCGGTCCAGGGTGGCCGCCGCCGCGCCCGAGTCGATGGAGTCGGCGGCGCGGTCCAGGCCGGCGCGCAGCGCCTCGGTCAGGTCGCCGTCCAGCGGCCCCTGGGTCGCGAGCGCCGCCGCCGCGTTGACCAGCACCGCGTCGCGGACCGGGCCGGTCTCACCGGCCAGCAGGCGACGGGCCGCGGCGGCGTTGTACGCGGCGTCACCGCCGCGCAGGTCACCGAGGGTGGACCGGGGGACCCCCAGGTCGGCCGCGTCCAGCACAGCCTCGCGTACGGCGCCGCCCTGCGCCGCCCACACGCGGGTCGGTGCGGCGGTGGTGAACTCGTCCAGCCCGTCCTCGCCGCGCATCACCAGCACCGAGTCGCCCCGGGCGGCGAACACGCCGGCCATCACCGACGCCATCCGTGCGTCGAAGCAGCCGACGGCGCCGGCGCGGGGGCGGGCCGGGTTGGTCAGCGGGCCGAGGAAGTTGAACACGGTGGGGACGCCCAGCTCCCGGCGGACCGGCCCGGTGTGCCGCATTCCCGGGTGGAACCGGGCGGCGAAGCAGAACCCGATGCCGGCCTCGGTGACGCAGCGCACGATGGCGTCCGGGTCGAGGTCGAGCGGGACGCCGAGGAACTCCAGCAGGTCGGCGGTGCCGCAGGAGGAGGACGCGGCCCGGTTGCCGTGCTTGACCACCCGGACACCGGCGCCCGCCACGACCAGGGCGGCCATGGTGGAGATGTTGACCGTGTGGGCGAGGTCACCGCCGGTGCCCACCACGTCCAGAGCGGTCGAGCGCAGGTCGTCGGGCAGGTCGACCGGGACGGCCCGGCTCAGCATGGTCTCCACCAGGCCGGCCAGCTCGGCCGAGGTCTCGCCCTTGGCCCGCAGCGCCACGGCGAAGCCGGCGACCTGCGCGGCGCCCGCCGAGCCGGCCATGATCTCGCCCATGGCCCAGGCGGTGTCGGCGGTGGACAGCTCCTCGCCGCGCAGCAGCGAGTTGAGCAGGTGCGGCCAGGTCCGATCGCCCATGGCGGGCCTCCCGAGCGTACGAAGTGCGGGTGGGCTGGAATCGGCGCCGGCTGGTCCGGCGCCGTGTCGGTGCCGGAGAGCGGGGGACGTCAGGCGGGTGCGTGCGTCCGCAGCAGCTCGGCCACCGTGCTGCCGGTGGTCACCGGGTCGAGCGGGTGCACCAGCGTCGCGTCGACCTCGGCGTACGCGGCGAGCCATCGGTCCGCGGCGCGGGCGATCACCAGGCAGGTGGGAGGGGCGTCGTCCCGATCGTCCTTGATCTGGCGGGCGATGCCGATGCCGCCGCCGGGGCTCGCCTCGCCGTCGAGCACCAGCAGGTCGATCTCGTAGTCGTCGACCAGCCGGATGGTCTCGGCGTACGTCGACGCGTCGACGAACTCGATCTGCAGCCCGGGCGCGGGCCGGGTGCCGACAGCGAGCCGCATCCGGTCACGGACCTGCGGGTCGTCGCTGTAGAGCAGGACGGTGCACAGACGATCGCTCATGGTTGACAGGCTCCCACCTCGTAGCTGCCCGCCGATCGTACCGGTCGACGTGACGTAGCCGACATCCCGCCCGACGCTCGGCCGCTAACGTACCGTCTGCGCAGCTCAGGTCGTCGCGGCGCCGGCCGCGCGCTCGCGGGCCTCCTGGCGGTCCAGCTCGCGGTCCACCCGGCGGGCCTCCCGTTCGGACTGCTTCACCCATTGCACGACCAGCACCGCGAGCATGGTCACACTGACGAACTCACCGCCGGCCCAGAGGATGCCCCCGGCGACCACCTGGTCGGCCTTGGGATCGGCCCAGCTCAGGTTGAGCGACGGGTACCAGTCGCCGCCGAAGAGCGTGGTGCTCTGCATGATGGTGAGCCCGAGCACGGTGTGAAAGGGCACGGAGAGCAGCATCAGCAGGGCCCGCGCCGGGTACGGCCAGCGGCCCGGGAGCGGGTCGAGGCCGAGCAGCGGCCAGAAGAACACGCAGCCGGTCATGATGAAGTGCGCGTGCACCAGCTCGTGCGCCCAGACGTGTTCCAGGGTGAAGCGGTACAGGTCGCTGAAGTACAGCGCGAACGGGTTGACCACGAAGATGGCGAACGCCACCAGCGGGAAGCTGTAGACCCGGGCGACGCGGCTGTGCACGATCGCCAGGAGGCGCTTGCGCGGCCCGACGGGCAGGGTCCGCAGGGCCAGCGTCATCGGTGCGCCCAGCGCCAGGAAGATCGGCGACACCATGGAGAGCACCATGTGCTGGACCATGTGCACCGACAGCAGCGCGGTGTCGTAGGCGTGCAGCCCGCTGACCGTGACCAGCGCGATACCGCCGAGGCCGGGGCCGAGGAAGAACACCGTACGGGCGATCGGCCAGCGGTCCCCGCGGACGCGCAGCCGGTGCACCCCGTAGAGGTAGAGGCCGGCGGCGAGCACCAGGCCGAGGGCCAGCCAGCTGTCCAGCCGGGTCTCGGTCAGCACCGCGCCGACGGTGAACGGTGGCGGGGTCGCCTCGGTGCCGGCGGCGAGCACCGACGGGCCGGCCGGAGTGGCCGCGAGCACATCGGCCGGGACGGCCGAGGTGGCGGCGAGGATCGGATCGACGTGCAGCACGCTTTTCAGGCTAGGCCAGGCGAACCGGACCCCGACGCTCGGGCCACGGAAGGCGCAGGTTTGCCACCCCGCTGATCGCCGGCCCCGGTCAGGGGCAATAATGACGGCGTGACTGCGGCCCCAGCCATTGACAAGAGCCGGATCCACTCTCTGACGCGACCCAACATGGTCAGCGTCGGGACGATCGTGTGGCTCTCCAGCGAACTCATGTTCTTCGCGGCGTTGTTCGCGATGTACTTCTCTATCCGCGCGGCTGCGCCGGAGCAGTGGGAGAAGCACACCGAGTTGTTGAACATCCCGTACGCGACCACCTTCACGGTGATCCTGGTGCTGTCCTCGGTGACGTGTCAGCTTGGCGTCTTCGCGGCGGAGAAGGGCGACGTGCACGCGCTGCGGCGCTGGTTCACCGTCACCTTCGTGATGGGCCTGATCTTCGTGTTCGGCCAGCTGAACGAGTACCGCACGCTGGTGCACGAGGGCGTCAAGATCAACGGAGACGGTTACGGGTCGGTGTTCTACCTGACCACCGGCTTCCACGGCCTGCACGTGACCGGCGGTCTGATCGCCTTCATCATCTTCATGGTCCGCACGACCATGGGCCGGTTCACCCCGGCGCAGGCGACCTCGGCGATCGTCGTGTCGTACTACTGGCACTTCGTCGACGTCGTGTGGATCGGCCTGTACGCCATGATCTACTGGCTTCAGTGATCTTGGCGCGTCACGAACCGCGCCGCTGCTCCGTCCCCTGAGACAAGGTCCAACCGGTTAAGGACACAGCTCATGACTTCTGACAACGACCGCCGACGCGGTCTGCTCGCGCGGTTGCGCGGGCGGCCCGCCGCGCGCAGCAGGGGCCGCCGCCGGCTGGGCGCCGCGGTCCGGCTGTTCGCCGCGCTGATGCTCGCCGGCGGCGCCTACACCGCCTTCGCCCCCGGTGCGCAGGCGCAGGACAATCCGCCGCTGACCGGCGCCGCAGCCGAGGGCAAGGCGCTGTTCGACGTGAGCTGTGTGACCTGCCACGGACGCAACGCCCAGGGCGTCGAGGGCCGCGGGCCGAGCCTGATCGGCGTCGGCGCGGCCTCGGTCGAGTTTCAGGTCAGCTCGGGCCGTATGCCGCTGGCCCGCCAGGAGGCCCAGGCGCACCGCAAGCCGCCGGTCTTCACCGACGAGCAGACCCGTCAGCTCGGCCAGTACATCCAGGAGCTGGGTGGCGGCCCGATCGTCCCGGAGGGTGACAACCTCCACCAGAACGGCAACGTCGCGGCCGGCGGTGAGCTGTTCCGGATCAACTGCTCGCAGTGCCACGCCTTCGGCGGTAGCGGTGGCGCGCTCTCGTCCGGCAAGTTCGCCCCGAGCCTGCACCCGGCGACCGACCGGCAGATCTACGCGGCGATGCTGAGCGGCCCGCAGAACATGCCGGTGTTCGGCGACAACCAGATCACGCCGGAGGAGAAGGCCGACATCATCGCCTACATCCAGCAGACGCTGAAGACCGACCAGGACCCGGGCGGGTTCAACCTCGGTCGGTACGGGCCGTCCACTGAGGGCCTGGCGATCTTCCTGGTGGGCATTGTGGCGCTCGTGTTCGCAAGCCTGTGGATTGCGGGCAAGTCGTGACCGAGCGGATCTTCAGATTCAGTGCCGTGGTGCCGCTCGGCGCCACCCGTAGCGAGGTGACGGCATGAGCACGCACACCGAGCACCAGGCCACGCAGGGCCGGGAGCCGCTCGACGTGAACGACCCCAGGCTGACCCGGTTCGACGTCGTCCGTGAGGGCGCGCGTCGGGACGACATCGAGATCGTGCACTACGAGCCGCAGGTGCTGCCCGGCACCAAGGCCGAGCGTCGGCTGACCCGGGTGGTGGCCGGCTTCTTCCTGCTCACCGGCCTGGCGGCGACGGCGTTCCTGGCCATCTACATCTGGTGGCCGTGGCAGTACGCGCCGGGCCGCGGCGGCGACAAGTTCTACACGCCGCTGCTGGGCGCCACCCTCGGCATCGCGCTGCTCGCCGTCGGCTTCGGCATCCTGACCTGGGGCAAGAAGTTGCTGCCCAAGGAGGTCTCGATCCAGGACCGGCACGAGGGCGTGGTGGACGCCGACGGTCGCACCATCACCGGCCAGACCATGCTCTACATGGCCGACGAACTGGGTGTGAAGCGTCGTCCCCTGCTCGGCATCTCGCTGCTGGCCGGTCTCGCGCCGGTCGCCGCGGTCGCGGCGGCGCCGCTGGTCGGCGGTCTGATCTCGCAGCCGCACAAGAACAACCAGATGTTCACCACCGGGTTCGCCACCCCCGAGGGCGGCGAGCGGATCCGCCTCGTCCGCGAGGACGGCCGCCCGGTGCGCCCGGCGGACATCAGCACCGGCGGCCAGCTGACGGTCTTCCCGGGCATCGAGCACGGCGTGAGCAACCGGCACGCCGACTCGCCGACGCTGCTGATCCACCTCCGTGACTCGGACGCGCAGGAGTCCCGCCGGGCCAACGAGCGGATCGGCCACGGCGACTACATGTGGGGCAACTACGCGGCGTTCTCCAAGATCTGCACGCACGCCGGCTGCCCCGCGAGCCTGTTCGAGCAGCAGACCAACCGGCTGCTCTGCCCGTGCCACCAGTCCCAGTTCCTGATCACCGACAACGCCCGGCCCATCTTCGGCCCCGCCAGCCGGCGGCTGCCGCAGCTGCCGATCGAGGTGGACGCCGAGGGCTTCTTCGTGGCGAAGTCCGACTACACCGAGACCGTCGGGCCTGATTTCTGGGAGCGGCCATGAAGCGTCGAAAGTTTGACCTGGCAGCCACGCCGGGCAAGGCCGCGGTGGGGGTGGATGACCGCTTCCAGGTGGCCACCCCGCTCCGTCGGCTGCTGAACAAGGTCTTCCCGGACCACTGGTCGTTCCTGCTGGGCGAGATCGCGCTGTTCTCGTTCATCGTGCTGCTCCTGACCGGTGTGTTCCTCACCTTCTTCTACGAGCCGGCGATGACCGAGGTGGTCTACAACGGCAGCTACGCGCCGTTGCAGGGCACGCCGATGTCCGCCGCGTACGCCTCCAGCCTGAACATCTCGTTCGACGTCCGCGGCGGTCTGGTGATGCGACAGATGCACCACTGGTCGGCGCTGCTGTTCATGGCCGCGATCGTCGTGCACATGCTGCGGGTCTTCTTCACCGGGGCCTTCCGCAAGCCGCGCGAGACCAACTGGATCATCGGCTCGCTGCTGTTCTGGGTCGGCTTCCTGGCCGGCTTCACCGGCTACTCGCTGCCGGACGACGGGCTGTCCGGCACCGGCCTGCGGATCGCCTCGGCGATCATGCTGTCCATCCCGGTGATCGGCTCCTGGCTCACGTCGTCGATCTTCGGTGGCGAGTTCCCCGGCACGATCATCATCAGCCGGTTCTTCATCGCCCACGTTCTGCTGATCCCGGGTCTGCTGCTCGCGCTGATCAGCGCCCACCTGGGCCTGGTCTTCAAGCAGAAGCACACCCAGTGGCCCGGCCCCGGCCGGACCAACGGCAACGTGGTCGGCGAGCGGATGTTCCCCCGCTACGCGCTGAAGCAGGGCGGCTTCTTCATGGTCGTCTTCGGCGTCACCGCGCTGCTGGGCGGTCTGTTCCAGATCAACCCGATCTGGCTGTTCGGCCCGTACGAGGCGTGGGTGGTCTCGGCCGCCAGCCAGCCCGACTGGTACGTCATGTTCCTCGACGGCTCGACGCGGCTCATGCCGGCCTGGGAGATCAACATCCCGATCGGCGACGGGTACGTCATCCCGCCGCTGTTCTGGCCGACGGTCGTGCTGCCCGGCATCCTGGTCGGCCTGTCGACGATGTACCCGTTCCTGGAGGCCCGGCACCTCAAGGACCGCAAGAGCCACAACCTGCTCCAGCGGCCCCGTGACGTTCCGGCCCGTACGGCCGTCGGCGCCATGGCCGTCGCCTTCTACATCGTCTTGACGCTCTCGGGCGCCAACGACGTGATCGCCGACAAGTTCCAGATCAGCCTGAACGCGATGACCTGGGCGGGCCGGGTCGGCCTGCTGCTGGCCCCGCCGCTGGCGTACTACATCACCTACCGGCTCTGCCTGGGTCTGCAGCAGCACGACCGGGAGGTGCTCGCGCACGGCGTGGAGACCGGCATCATCCGGCGCCTGCCGGACGGCCGGTTCGTCGAGGTGCACCAGCCGCTGAGCGCGGCGAACGGGCACGCGGACGGCCACGGTCAGCTGGAGTACGTCGGCTGGGTGGTGCCGAAGAAGATGAACCGGCTCGGGGCCCTCGGCCCGGCGGTCCGGGGCTTCTTCTACCCGATCGAGAAGCCGGTCGAGGCGCCGGTCTCGCCGGGTCACCCGCCGGTCGAGCCCCGGCCCGAGCGCGCGGAGATCGGCAGCGGCGAGAGCCGCCACTGACCTCCCGACCGCAACCTCACGTGGCGTCCGCCGGACTTCCGGCGGGCGCCACGTCGTTGTCGGTGTCCCGTCACCCATCCGAGCAGGAGTCGGACTGCCACGGCGGGACCGGTCGACCCCGCGCGTCGGGCGATCGCAGGAATAACCCCCGTGAGCCGGGTATCCGTGCGGTCCAACGTCTCAAGGGGGGGAAGCATGTTGGGTCTCAAACGCCTCGGCCTGTTGGCCGCGCTGGTGCTGGTAGGCGTCGCGCCGGCTGCGGCCGCGCAGGCCGCGGCACAGCCGTCGACGCAGGACACCCAGTATCTGCAGGCGCTGCACCAGGTGAACCTGTTCGAGATCACCGCCGGTGACCTGGCTCAGCAGAAGGGCCAGAACCAGGGGGTCAAGGACCTGGGCGCGATGTTCAAGACCGACCACACCCAGCTGGACCAGACGGTGCAGCAGACCGCGTCCCAGCTCAACGTCCAACTGCCGAATGAGCCCACGGCCGACCAGCAGGCGGTCATCGACAAGCTGAACAACGTCAGCGGCGCGGAGTTCGACCGGCTCTGGGTGACCAGTGAGCTGGCCGGTCACGTCCAGGCCATCCAGGCCACCCAGACGGAGATCTCGCAGGGCTCCGAGCAGTCGGTGGTCCAGTTGGCCCAGACCGCTCTGCCGACGCTGCAGACGCACTACGACGAGCTGGTTCAGCTCGCCAACCAGCTGGGCATCCCGGTCCCGCAGACCAGCGCCAGCGGTACGCCCAGCCCGGGTACCTCGGCGCCGGCTCCGGGTGGCACCACCACCGAGTCGCCCGCTCCGGGTGGCATCACCGAGTCCCCGGAACCGGGCCTCGGCACCACTGAGCGGCCCGCTCCCAGCGAGAGCTGACGCAGCGGCACCAGACGGCCGGTCCACCCACGCGGGTGGACCGGCCGCGCCGCGTCCGGCGCTGGCCGTCCACACGGCCGGGCGGGTCAGTCGGCGTCGGCGAGGCCGATCGCGAACGTCTCCTCAAGGTCGAGCTGGGAGTACGCCCGGAACGCGATGTGCGACTCCGTGTTCAGCACACCCGGCACCTTGGAGATGCTGCCCGCGATGACCTGTGCGATCTGGTCGAACTCGCGGACCCGGACGATGGCGATGAGGTCGACGTGCCCGGCCACCGAGTAGACCTCGCTGACGCCGGTGACATTGGCCAGGGTCTCCGCCACCTCGGGGATCGCGTCGGTGGCGCAGTCGATCAGCACGATCGCGGTGATCACGGGGCAATTCTCCGTTCGTCGGCGTCGTCGCCCATGCTAGATGTTCCCGGCGGGACCGGGGTCGGGTGTACCCGACGCCCGTCCTCCCGCGCCCGTCGTCGGTGCCGAATGCCGGGTGCCGGTTGCCGGGTGTTTCGGTGTCGGTGTTTCGGTGTCGGGTGCCCGGCGCTGTCGCCATGGGCCGTCGCTTCAGGTACGCCCGCGGCTTGGGCAGGCGTTTTGCCGACGAGCGGTATACCTGTGAGTCATATTTATGACTCACAGGTATACCGCTCGTACCAATCATCCCGCCGACGCGCCGACGCGCCGACGCGCCGACGCGCCGACGCGCCGACGCGACCGATCTGCCGACCCGCGGAGCCGGTGGCGCGGCGAGCGGCGGGCCCGCGGGCTTCCGGACCGGGGGCGCGGCGCGCGGGCGGGCGGGTCAGCCGTGGGCGGCGGCGTGCACCGTGCCGCCGTCGCCGAACCGGATCACGTCGTGCAGCCGCTCGCCGCTCCGGACGAGCGCGCCCGGCCAGACCACGCTGCGGCGCACGTCACCCTCGACCCGTGCGCCCGCGCCGACCACCGACTCCACGCAACGCCCGGTCACCGTGGCGGCCGGGTCGACCAGCACGTCGCCGCTCGCGGCGTGCAGGTTGGCCGCTAGGTAGTCGGCGGGGGTGCCGGTGTCGTAGAAGGTGCCCGGGTAGGGCACGACCTCCAGCGCGCCGGCCGCCTCGGCCGGCCGCCACACCGCGCGTACCAGGTCGGAGAAGACCACCGGCAGGTCGCGGACCAGCCGCCACGGCAGCAGCGAGAAGCCGGTGAAGCAGTGCCCGGCGAAGGTGCCGGGCGCGCTCGGGTCGGCGGCGGGCTGCCCGAGCAGGCGTACGGACTCCCCGTCCCAGCCGTCCAGCAGCGCGGCCACGTCGGGGCCCGGGGGAGTGGCGGGGTCGGCCAGGTACGCGTCGGCGTTGCCGACCAGCACCGGCCGACCGGCGATCCAGTCCCGCAGGTTGGCCACCCCACCGGCGGTGCCGAGCGGGTCACCGGGCTCCACCGACAGGTGGGCGCGATCGCCGACGTGCGCGACCACCTGGTCGGCGAGGTAGCAGGCGTTCACCGCGACGCGTGCGGGACCGCTCAGGCCGAGGCCGGTCAGGCGGGCCAGCGCCCGGTCCAGCAGCGCCACGTTGCCGACCGGGCAGAGCGCCTTGGGCACCCGTGCGGTGAGCGGGCGCAGCCGGGTGCCCTCACCTGCGGCGAGCACGACCGCGCAGACGTCCGCCGGCCCGCCCGTTCCGCTCACGGCGCGGTGTCAGGCACCGGAGGCGGGAACTGCCCGGCCAGCGGCCCGATGTCGTAGTAGGCGAGCAGCCGGGCCGTCGGCCAGGTCAGCTTGGGCAGGTCGTCCAGCGGATGCCAGGCGGCCTCGAAGACCTCCGCGCCGTCGACCGCCAGCTCGGTGCTGGACGCCGGCACCTCCGTCTCGAAGACCATGTCCACCCAGCCCTTGGCGTGCACGATCGCGTTCGGCACCGCCGGGCGCAGCCGGGACGGTGGAAGCCGGATGCCGGACTCCTCGAACAGTTCCCGGGCGGCCCCCACGACCGGAGGCTCGGCCCGGTTGAGCAGGCCGGCGGGCAGCGACCAGCCCTTGCCGGGGGGCTGGCGCAGCATCAGCAGCCGGCCCGCGCCGGTCGCCTCGGAGTCACGGACCAGGGTGACCGCCCCGACGATGTACTTGGGCACGGCCAGCCTGACCAGGCGACGGCGCACCGGCAGAGGCAACCGGTAGAAGGCCTGGTAGAAGATGGCCCGACCGGTGGCGCGGGAACGGGGGATCATGACCCCAGGCTAGTGGTCACGAATGTCCCTCGGACGCGCTGGGGCCGGGCCGGTCACTGGCGATGGTCGACCAGGTCGATGAGCTGGCGTACCACGGTGTCCGGTTCGATCACCCGGTCGAAGACCGCGACCAGCAGGGTCTCCAGGTCGGGATAGCCCAACTCCTCGGAGAGCCGCAGCAGCGGCAGGTCGCTGGCGAGGCCGCGGTTGTGCTGGCGCAGGGCGAGCCCGATGGTGGCCCGACCGAGACGGACCTTGTCGCTGATCGTGATGCCCGGCTCGGTGTGCTCGGCGAACCACCTGTTGATCTGCATCTGCGCGTGCGGCGACTTGACGAAGCCCAGCCACTCCTTGCGCGGGCCGCGCGGCGCCACGCCGGCCTCGAAGCCGTTGTCGCCGTCGCTCTCGGTGAAGATCTCCACCACGTCGCCCTCGTCCAGCTCCGAACTCAGCGGCGCGAGCCGGCCGTTGATCCGGGCGGCGAGGCAGTGGTCGCCCCGCTGGCTGCCCAGCTCGTACGCCAGGTCGACAGGTGTGGCGCCGGCCGGCAGCACGACCTGACGCCCGTCGGCGAAGACCTGGATCTGGCCCTCGGCGAGGTCGCAGCGCAGCGACTCGTAGAACTGCGCCGGGTCGGCGGCGTCCGGCTCCCAGTCGAGCACGCGGCGCAGCCAGTCCAACTGCTCGGCCCGGGCCGCCGCGCTGCCGCCGGAGCGTGGAAAGCGGAAGTCGGCGGCGATGCCGTACTCGGCCGAGCGGTGCATCTCCTCGGTGCGGATCAGCACCTCCACCGTGCGGTCCTGCGGGCCGCAGACGCTCGTGTGCAGCGAGCGGTAGAGGTTGTTCTTCGGTGAGGCGATGAAGTCCTTGAAACGGCCCGGGACCGGCCGCCACGTGCCGTGGATCGCGCCCAGGGCGGCGTAACAGTCGGTGGCGGGCCCGTCGACCACCACCGAGATGCGGGGCAGGTCGAACGGGGCGGTGTGGCCGCCGGCGATGGTGTCCTTCCAGATCGAGTAGAGGTGCCGGGGGCGCGGGCTCACCTCGGCGTCGACCCGGCCGCGGCGCAGCGCCGCCCGGGCCCGTGTCACCACCGAGTCGAGGTACGAGTCCCAGCCGGGCCGATCGTGCACGTGCCGGGCCAGCCGGGCGTGCTCGTCGGGCTCCAGGTGCAGCAGCACCACGTCGTCCAGCTCGCGCTTGAGGGTCTGGATGCCCAGCCGGTCACAGAGCGGGACCAGCACCTCCTGGGTCTTGCGGGCGATCCGTTCCCGGGACGCCGCGGAGCGCACACCGAGCGTACGCATGTTGTGCAGCCGGTCGGCCAACTTGATGATCAGCACCCGGACGTCCTTGGCGGCCGCGACGATCATCTTGCGGATCGTCTCCGCCTCGGCGGCCTTGCCGTAGAACGCCTTGTCGAACTTCGTCACCCCGTCGACCAGGTGGGCCACCTCGCCGCCGAAGTCCTCCGACAGCGCCTGGAGCGTGTAGCGGGTGTCCTCCACCGTGTCGTGCAGCAGCGCCGCCACCAGGGTCGTGGTGTCCATGCCCAGCTCGGCGCAGATCTGCGCCACCGCGAGGGGGTGGGTGATGTACGGTTCCCCGCTCTTGCGGAACTGGCCGCGGTGCATGTTCTCCGCGATCGTGTACGCCCGGCGCAGCACGGCGGGATCGGTGCCCGCGTGAATGCCCCGATGGGTGCGGACCAGGTGGGTGACCGGGTCGGAGTCGGTGGTCGGCCAGGTCAGCAACGACCGCAGTCGGCGGGTCAGGGGCAGCTCACCCGACCGGGTCGGCAGGGCGCCCCCCAGGGCGGCGCCGTGTCCGGCGTCGACGTCCACGAGGGACACCTCCTCACCCCGGCTCCGCGACCGCCGGACCGGGCGATCGGGAGCAGGCCCACGAAACGGGCAGGACTGCACTTCTCTAACAGCCTAAGGGAGTCGACGTAGTCCGATCGGTCAGTTGGTCATGAGCGTTCGGTCGAGAGTTGGTGCGACGCCCCGCTCTCGGCCTTCGCCAGCAGGTCACGGAAGCGGCCCGCCCCGCCCGCCGGCGAGGACCAACCGGACGACATCTCGACCAGCCGGGTCTCCGGCCGCTCCAACCAGGACAGGATGCGCTCGGATTCCTCGGCCGTGGCCGACGGCACCGGGCCGTGCCCGCCCGACACCGTCTCGGCGGTGGCCCGGATGGCGTTCAGCGTGGGTCGCGGGTGGACGCCGGGCGGGGACACCCCAGCCCCGGCCAGGCGACCGTGCCGGACCAGGGCCAGCTCCCAGCCGCCCCGGGCGGCCGGTCGGGCGGCGGCCAGCTCCACGATCCCGGTCAGCGCCGCCAGCCGTTGCATCCGCACGGTGGCGCGCAGCACCGCGGCCAGCCGGGACCGCACCACGGCGGCCTCCTCGTAGCGCTGGTCGGCCGCGAGCACGTCGATCCGCGCCAGCAGTGCGTCCACCACCGGCTGCGGGTCGCTGGCGGTCGCGGTGCGGAACGGCCCGGCTGCTCTGTCGTCGTACTCCTCCGGGGTGATCTTGTGTTCGCAGGGCGCCGGGCAGCGACCAAGCTCGGCCAGCGCGCAGGCCGGCGTGACGGTGCGCAGCGAGAGCCGGTGCGTGCACTGGCGCAGCGGCACCGCGTCGTGGAAGCCGGCGGCGGCCAGCTCGGCGGCCCGCCGGGAGGTGAAGGGGCCGAGGTAGGCGGTGTCCGTGGGGGAGAGGGCCCGGACGATCGACAACCGGGGGTACGGCCCGTCGGTCAGCTTGAGCCAGACCATCCGCTCCGGGTATTTCGACCGCCGGTTGTACGGCGGAGCGTGCGCGGCGATCAACCGCAGCTCGCGGACCTCCGCCTCCAGCGAGTGGGCGCACTCCACCGCCTCGACCCGCTCGGCCGCGCCCAACATCTCGGAGATCCGGGCGCGCTTCTCGCCGGCGGTGAAGTAGCTGCGCACCCGGGTGGCGATGTCGCCCGAGGTGCCGACGTAGAGCGGCCGATCGTCGGCGGCCCGGAAGATGTAGACGCCGGGGACCTTGGGCAGCCCCTCGGCCAGGTGTCGCTTGCGGCGTTGCGTCGGGGTGACCGCGCGGGCGAACTCGATGGCGTCGCCGACGGTGTCCACCCGGTGCCCACCGAGCCGGCCGATCAGCCCGTGCAGCACGTCGACGGTGGCCTTCGCGTCGTCGAGCGCCCGGTGGGTGGGCTGGGCGGCGGTGCGGAAGTAGGCGGCCAGGGTGCCCAGCTTGCGGTTGGGCACCTCGTCGGGGGTCAGCACCCGACGGGCCAACGCCGCCGTGTCCAGCACACGCGGATTGGGCCAGCGGTGCCCGTGCTTCGCGCAGGCGGCCTTGAGGAACCCCACATCGTACGGGGCGTTGTGGGCGACCAGCACCGCGTCGGCGATGAACTCCAGGAAGCTGGGCAGCACCTGCTCGATCGGTGGCGCCGGCACCAGCATGGCCTGGGTGATCCCGGTCAGCACGGTGATGAACGGCGGAATCGGCTGCCCCGGGTTGACCAGGGTGGCCAGCTCACCCAGGTGCTCGCCACCGCGCACCTTGACCGCGCCGATCTCGGTGATGCCGCCGCCGTCCGGTGCGCCGCCGGTGGTCTCCAGGTCGACCACCACGAAGGTCGTCGCGTACAGCGGCAGGGCCGGGTCCACCCCGCCCACCGCCGGGTCGAGACCGGCCAGTGACTCCTGGACGTACTCTGCCTCTGCCTGTGCCATCGGCGGCACGCTAGCGCCCCGGTCCGACACTCCCGTCGCAGCGGTCTCAGCAGTCACCATGGGCTAGGATGAGAGATCGGCTCACTCACCGGGCGGTGGGCCCGGTCGCGGTGGGAGACTTGCCACATGCCCCTCACCGAGCCGTACGACGACCACCTCCCGCAGGAGGATCCGGTCGGCGGTGACGGTGCCGCGGGCGTTCCGGACAGCAGTGACACACCTGGCGATTCGGGTGGCGAACCGGCGGTCGAGCCGGAGCCGACGCTGCCCGAGCCGGTCCGGCAGCGGATCGTGGCGCTGACCGCCGCCGTGCTGCCCACCCTGCCCGCCGACGAGGTGCCGGTGCCGCTGCGCCGGGTGGCCAAGTTCGCCCCGAATCGCCGGGCCCGACTCGGTGCCCCGGCCATCGCCGCCCAGCTCACCGCCGACCCGCTGTTCCGCCAGCGGGTCACCGCCCGGGTGCTGGCCGACGCCGGTGACCTCGGCGCGGCCGTGGTCGAGGGCACCGCGCCGGCCGCCGCCGATCCGGTCGAGGTGGCCGCGCTGGCCTACCTGGCCCGACCCCGTGGCTGGCGCGAGCTGATCGACGCCAGCGGCGCGGCGGTCCGCGCCGAGGCGGACAGCGCCGTCGTCGCCGAGCTGGTCCGCGAGGCCGAGCAGCGGGCCACCCGCGCGGAGCACGACCGGGCGGTGGCCCGGGTCGAGGCCGAGAAGCTCCGCGACGAGCTGGCGCGGGTCCGCGAGGAGCTGGGCCAGCTCCGCGAGGAGTCCCGTCAGCTGGCCCGTACCCTGCGCGAGACGCAGGCCCGTGAGCGTAAGGCCACCGAACTCCTGGCCACCGAACGCGGCCGGGCCGCACGCGCCAGC
Organism: Micromonospora sp. NBC_00617; assembly: GCF_045161355.1. NCBI lineage: Bacteria > Bacillati > Actinomycetota > Actinomycetes > Micromonosporales > Micromonosporaceae > Micromonospora > Micromonospora sp. NBC_00617. Next base: position 392,651 of record NZ_CP107751.1, read on the forward strand.
GCCGACGTGGACGCCGAACTGCGCCGCGCCCGCGCCCGGCTCGCCGAGGCGGAGGCCGCCGCCGGGGTGGCCCGGGCCAGCGCAAAGGAGGCGCGTTCGGTCGACGACGCCCGCCTCTGGCTGCTGCTGGAGACCATCGGTCAGGCCGCCGTCGGGCTGCGCCGGGAGTTGGCGCTCGACCCGGTGGACAAGCTCCCCGCCGACTTCGTCGCCGACGCGTTCGCCGAGCAGCCGGGCGCCGCCCCGGCCGGCCCAGCCGCCCGTGCCCGCGACACCGACGACCCGGCCCGACTGGACCAGCTGCTCGCCCTGCCCCGGGCGCACCTCGTGGTGGACGGCTACAACGTCACCAAGCGTGGCTTCGGCGAGATGTCCCTGGAGCAGCAGCGTAAGCGCCTCATCACCGGCCTGGGCGGGATCGCCGCGCAGACCGGCGACGAGGTCACCGTCGTGTTCGACGGCGCTGAACGGATGCACGGGCTGCCGCCCGCGCCCCGCGGCGTCCGGGTGCTCTTCTCCCGCAAGGGCGAAACCGCCGACGAGCTGATCCGTCGCCTGGTCCGCGCCGAGCCGGCGGGCCGCCCGGTCGTCGTGATCTCGTCCGACCGAGAGGTCGCCGACGGCGTACGCAGGCACGGCGCGTACCCGCTGGGGGCCGACTCGCTGCTGCGCCGCCTCGCCCGGTCCTGACCGCGCGCCCGGGCCGCGCCGTCGGGGCGGGCAAGAATACGGCGAGGTTTTTGCAGGTTCGGTCGGCGACGGTGTCCGCATCCGCCCGGCACCGTCGGGCACCGGACAAAGGCAGGCGAACGGTATGAGAAAAAGACTGCTGGGCACCATCCTCGGCACGGTTGTCACACTGGCGGCGCTCCTCGTCGCCCCGGGACCGGCCCAGGCGGCCTCGGGGGGCGGCTGCACCGGCGCCTACCCGATCAGCTCGTGCATCTCGTACCAGGGCTCCAACCAGACCGTGGTGGGTGACTTCTACATGAACGCCACACCGGACCAGTCCCGGTGCACGGCGTACCTCCAGCTGCGGACCACGAACAACGGCAACACCTCCTGGATCTACTACGACCTCAGCCGGACCGGCCGGTTCGGACCGATCAGCCGCAACGTCAACGTGATGAACAACTTCAAGGGCTCCGCCGTGGCGGTGGTCGAGGTCTACACGTGCAGCGGAACGTTGCACGGCATCTTCACCAGCCCTCGGGTGTACTACCCGTGACGTCCGGATCCGGCCGCTGGTGCGTCAGCGCCAGCGGCCGGATCGCGTGTCAGACCAAAGCAGTTCAGGTAGACCGGGTGCGGCCGGCTGCCCTCGGCCGAGGGGCGCTTGATCGACACGAGGTCGGCGATGTCGGGGTGTCCGGCCGGTCGGGATACCCCGATTTCGCTGATCTGGAGTCGATCTAGCCCTCAACGGGGCGGTGCGGGCGGTTCTGTCGTACCCGGTGGATAGCGTCGATGTGACCGACGGTGCTCGGGCGACGACGACAGGACGTCGACTGCGCATCGCGAGCGATCAGGAGGTGCGATGCTCATCGACTGCGACGGGTGCGCGAAGCGGGCCGACGGCTGTTCCGGCTGCCCGCTGACCGCCCTGTTCGACGAGACGTCCCCGGCGGCCGGGCTGGTCGCCGCCGAGGTCGAGGCGATCGAGGTGCTCGCCCGGGCCGGCTTCGACGTCGAGGTGCTGGCCGCGCCCGCGCGGCCCGACGCCGCCCCACGGCCCGGTGTCGCCCCACGGCCCGACGCCGCCCCACGGCCCGGTGTCGCCCCACGGCCCGACGCCGCCCCACGGCCCGGTGCCCCCGGGCGCCGGGTCCGCCGGGTGGCCTGAGTTCCCGCCCGGCCACCCGCGCCGGGTCGGGCCGGCGGAGCGTGACACCGCGGGCGAAGCGGGCTTTCGCGGGCCATAGGATGGGCGGTCACGGCGGGAGGAGCGGCGGGATGAGCGGGGTACGACGCGAGCACGGCGGGCCCGTCGGTGCCACGCATGCCGGCGCCGCACGGCGGGGGATGCCCCGGTGACCCCGCGCGGCTGGGCGCTGCTGACGCTGGCCGGGTTGACAGTGGCCCTGCTGGTGGCCGCCGCGCTGTTCATTCCCTGGCACCGGCCACCGGCGCCCCGCGCCGACCAGCTCGCCGCGCTGCGTGATCTCCCGGCGGAGCAGGTGGCCAAGGGGCGTGCGTTCCGTGCCGCGCTGCGCCCCGGGAGCTACGCCTCGCTCGCCGTCGGGCTGCTGATCGCCGTCGCCCTCGGTATCACCCCGCTGGGCAGCCGCCTGGTCGAGCTGGTGGGCCGGCCGTTCGGCGGGCACTGGATCGCGCAGGCGGTGCTCGGTGGTCTCGCCGTGCTGCTCGTCGCCGACCTGCTCACCCTTCCGTTCTCCGCGTGGCGGCAGAGCGTGCTGACCCGCTACGGGCTGAGCACCAACGGGTGGAGCGGCTGGGCCGTCGACCTGCTCAAGTCGTACGCGGTCAGCGCCGTGATCGGCGCGGTGGCGCTGTTCGGCTTCTACGCGGTCATCCGGTTCGCGCCGCGGTGGTGGTGGGCGTTCGGCGCGGCGGGCGCGGCCCTGCTGGTGGTGCTGCTCTCGTTCGTGCTGCCGGTGCTGGTGGAGCCGGTGTTCAACAAGTTCACCCCGATGGAGCAGGGGCCGCTGCGCACCGAGCTGATGAGCATGTCCGCCCGCGACGGCGTGCCGGTACGCGACGTGCTGGTCGCTGACGCCTCGCGGCGCACCAGGGCGGTCAACGCGTACGTCTCCGGCCTCGGGCCGACCCGCCGGGTGGTCGTCTACGACACGCTGCTGAACGAGGGCACGCCGGCCGAGGTGACCGCCGTGGTGGCGCACGAGCTGGGCCACGCGAAGGACTCCGACGTCACGGTGGGCACCCTGACCGGGGCGCTGGGCGCCGCCGCCGCCGTGGTGGCGCTCTACCTGCTCGGCTCGTGGGGGCTGCTGCTGCGGTTGGCCGGCGTCGACTCGGTGGCCGATCCACGCGCGTTTGCGCTGCTGATCGCCCTGGTCACGGTGGCTGGTCTGGTCGCCACCCCGGTGCAGGCGCTGCTGTCGCGGCGGGTGGAGGCGCGAGCCGACGCGCACGCGCTCGCGCTCACCCGCGACCCGGTGGCCTTCGAGTCGATGCAGCGCCGCCTCGGCTCGGTCAACCTTGGCGACCCCGATCCGCCGCGTTGGGAATACCTCTACTCGGCCTCGCATCCGTCCACTGTGGAGCGGATGGCCGCCGCCCGCGCGTACGCCCGGGAGGCCGGCCGATGAGCCGCACGCTGCTGATCACCAACGACTTCCCGCCCCGTCCGGGCGGCATCCAGTCCTTCGTGCACAACCTCGCCGTGCGTCAGCCGGCCGGGTCGGTGGTCGTGTACGCGTCGAGCTGGCGCGGCGCCGCGAAGTTCGACGCCGACCAGCCGTTCGAGGTGGTCCGCGAGCGCACCCGGGTGCTGCTGCCCACCCCGCTGATCGCCCGCCGGGCGGCCCGCCTCGCCCGCGCGTACGACTGCGACACGGTGTGGTTCGGCGCGGCGGCCCCGCTGGGGTTGCTCGCCGCCGGCCTGCGCCGCCGGGTGGGCGTACGCCGGGTGGTGGCGCAGACCCACGGCCATGAGGTCGGCTGGGCGGCGCTGCCGGCCGCCCGGCCGGCGCTGCGGCGCATCGGTCGGGGTGTCGACGTGACGACCTACCTCGGCGAGTACACCCGGGTCCGGCTGGCCCGCGTGCTGGACGGGGTGACCGACCTGCGCCGGCTGGCGCCGGGGGTGGACGTGGACACCTACCACCCGACGGTGGACGGTGAGCCGGTCCGGGCCCGGTTGGGGCTGACCGACCGGCCGGTGGTGGTCTGTGTGTCCCGGCTGGTGCCGCGCAAGGGTCAGGACATGCTGATCCGGGCACTGCCGGAGATCCGCCGCCGGGTGCCCGACGCGGCGCTGCTGATCGTCGGCGGCGGGCCGTACCGGGCGACCCTGGAGAAGCTGGCCCGGCAGGCGGGCGTCGAGCGGGACGTGGTGTTCACCGGTTCGGTGCCGGCGGCCGAGCTGCCGGCGCACTACGCGGCCGGCGACGTCTACGCGATGCCGTGCCGCACCCGCAACCGCGGCCTGGACGTGGAGGGGCTGGGCATCGTCTACCTGGAGGCGTCCGCGACCGGTCTGCCCGTGGTGGCGGGGGACTCCGGCGGCGCCCCGGACGCGGTCCGTGAGTCCGAGACGGGGTATGTGGTCCGTGGCCGCGACGTCGCCCAGCTCGCCGACCGGGTCGCCCGGCTGCTCGCCGACCGGGATCTGGCCCGCCAACTGGGCGCGGCCGGTCGGGCGTGGGTGGAGCGGGAGTGGCGCTGGGAGGCGCAGGCACAGCGGATGGCGGCTCTGCTCGCCGGCTGACCGCCGCCCGTGTTCAGGTGCGGCGACACCCCGTCACGCCTCGCCCTCACCACGCCCCGCCACGCGGGCCGGCCGGGGCGGGGCGTAGCGGGGCACGTACTCCTGGTCGGTGAGCCGTTGGATCGCGGCCATCACCTCGTCGGTGATCGTCCGGATGTCGCGGGGCCCGGTGACGCGCCCGGCGACCGGGATCGGCGGACCGAACCGCAGGGTGACCGGGTGTCGGCGGGGCAGCCGCGCGTCGACCGGCAGGACCTCGGCGGTGCCGAGCACACCGACCGGGATGATCGGCACGTCGGCATCGCGGGCGAGCCGGGTCATGCCGACCCGACCCCGGTAGAGCCGCCCGTCCGGGGACCGGGTGCCCTCCGGGTAGATGGCGACGAGACCGCCGGCGCGCAGCACCGGCACGGCCACGTCGAGGGCCGTGAGGGCGGCCCGGCCGCCGGCGCGCTCGACCCGGATGGCGCCCATGCCGGCGACGATCCGCCGGCTGAGCCAGCCGCTCGGGCCTCGGCCGGTGAAGTACTCGGCCTTGGCCCAGAAGGTGACGTGGCGCGGCGTCAGGCAGCCGAGGAACACCTCGTCGGCGACGGACAGGTGGTTGCCGGCGAGGATGGCGCCGCCGTGACGCGGCAGATGCTCCAGCCCCTCCACGCGGGGCCGCCAGCCCAACCGCAGGGTGGTGCCGACGGTCAGTTTGCCGATGTCGTACAGCAGGGGCACGTCTTCTCCTGGTTCAGCACGGCGCGGGACCGAGGTGCGCGTCGAGCGCGGCCCGCAGCAGGGTGTCGTCGTCGGTGACGCCGGTGGCCAGCGGCAGGCTGCCCCAGGCCCAGAGCTGGGCGATGCCGTGCAGGTTGGCCCAGAGCGCGCCGGCCAGCACCGGGGCGGGCGCGGCGGCCGGCTGGCGTGCCTGGGCGACCAGGTCGACCAGGATGGTGAACAGCGGCAGGCTCATCTCGCGCAGCCGCAGACGACCGCTGGCCAGCAGGTCGTGGCGGAACATCAGCTCGAACATGCCGTGGTGCGCCGCGGCGAAGTCCAGGTACGTCCGGGCCAGCGCGACCAAGCGGGTACGCGGATCCGGGCCGGCCGCGCGCAGCGTCTCCTCGACGCGGGCGGTGAGGTCGGCGAAGCCCTCGCGGGCGATGGCGGAGAGCAGGTCGACGTGGGTGGGGAAGTAGCGGCGCGGGGCGCCGTGCGAGACGCCCGCCCGACGGGCGATCTCCCGCAGTGACACCGCCGACTGGCCCTCGCGCAGCACGAGGTCCACCCCGGCGGCCACCAGTCGGGCGCGCAGGCCCGCCTCCCCCTCGCTCATAGACAGTGTCTACCAGGTGGGCGTAGACGCTGTCTACCACCGGGGGTTCAGCGGATGCGGGCCAGGATGCGGTCGGCGGGGGCCGGTCGGCCGAAATGCCAGCCCTGGGCGGCGTCGCAGCCGATCGCCCGCAGCCGCTCGGCCTGCCCGGCGGTCTCCACCCCCTCGGCGGTCACCGTCAGATCCAGCGCGTGCGCCAGCGACACCAGCGAGGCGAGGATCCGCTCGTCGGTACGCCCCACCGCCGGCGAGCGCAGGCCGGCCACGAACTCCCCGGCCACCTTCAGCTCGGTGACCGGCAGGTCCCGCAGGTACGCCAGGTTGCTGTAGCCGGTGCCGAAGTCGTCGATGGCGATGCGCACCCCGAGATCGGCCAGCACCCGCAACGCCCGCACGGGCTCCTTGGCGCTGCTCATCATCGTGCTCTCGGTGATCTCCAGCTGGAGTCGCTCGGGCGGCAGACCGGTCTGGCGCAGCAGCGTGCGGACCTCCTGCACCAGGCCGGGCCGGTGCACCTGCCGCACGGCCAGGTTGACGCTCACGAACGGCGCCTGGACGCCCTCCGCCGACCACGCCTCCGCCTCGCGGCACGCCTCGCCCAGCACCCAGCCACCCAGCTGCACGATCAGGCCGGTCTCCTCGGCCAGCGCGATGAAACTGTCCGGCCGCAGGACACCCAGCTCCGGATGGCGCCAGCGGACCAACGCCTCCACGCCGAGCAACCGGCCGTCGCGTAGCGAGGTCAACGGTTGGTAGTCGAGGTAGAACTCGCCCCGCTCCAGCGCGGCCGGGATGGCCGCCGAGAGGGCGTAGCGGGCCAGCTCGCGGCGGTTGCGCTCGGCGTCGTAGAGCGCCCAGCGCGCCCCGCCGGCCGACTTCGCCCAGTGCAGGGTGCTGTCGGCGGCCCGCATCAGGTCGCTGGGGGTGGCCCCGGCCACCTGCCGCTCGACGATGCCGATGCTCGCCGTGACCTGGAGTTCGTGCCCGTCGACCACCGCCGGTGTGCGGACCGCGGCCAGGGCGCTCTCGGCCACCTCCACCACGGCGTCGGTGCCGCTGGCGTCCTCCACCAGGATGACGAACTCGTCGCCGCCGAGGCGGGCCACCAGGTGCTCACCCAGGGCCTGGCGCAGCCGCTCGGCCACCGTAATCAGCAGCCGGTCGCCCACCTGGTGCCCCAGGCTGTCGTTGACGACCTTGAAGCGGTCCAGGTCGAGGAAGCACACCCCCATGCGCTGGGCGCCCCGGCCCGGCTCGTTGAGCGCGGCGGTGAGTCGTTCGGTGAACAGCGTCCGGTTGGGCAGGCCGGTGAGCGGGTCGTGGGTGGCCTGGTGGCGGAACCGGGCCTCGCTGGCCCGCAGCGCCCGTTCGGCCTGCGTCCGGGCCATCATGGCGGCCCGGCGGATCGACTCCTGCTCGTCGAGCGTCCGGTCGCGCAGCGCGCGGGCGTAGCCGGTCGCCACGGCGGCCAGCAGCCGCGCCATCCGGTCCTCGACGTCCTCGGCCACCAGTCCCAGGTCCCGCACGAGCCGGAGCTGAATGACCTCGACCGTACGACCCAGCCCCTCCGCGGACGCGATGTGCGCGGCGACCAACTCGGCGCCGACCCGGTGCCCGGCCCGCAGGTCGAACGGCTCGGCGAGCAGCGCGCCGGCCAACTGCCCGGTGAGCCGATGCAGCAGGGCTTCGAGCTGCGCCTGGGTCATCGGCAGGTAACTCGTGCCGGAGACCGCCTTGGCCCACGCGCGGGCGAAGGTGCCCGGGCGGGTGGCCTCCCCGGGCGACTCAGTCACCGAGTCGTCCGACGCCGCCCATGAACACCGCGCGCTCGGCGTCCTCCGCGCTCTCCGGGGTGTCCGGTCGCCACTGTGGCACCCAGACGACGCCCGGGTCGACCAACTCGAACCCGTCGAAGAGCGCGGTCAGCTCGGCCCGGTTACGAATCCAGAGCGGGTTGTCGGTACGTCGGTAGACCCGTTCGGCCTCGGCGCGCTCGTCCTCGCTGCGCCCGTCGTCGCTGGCCTGCGACAGCACCAGGTAGCTGCCGGGCGCCAACGCGTCGCGCAGCGTCGCCAGCAGCTCCGCCGGCCGGTCGTCGTCGGAGACGAAGTGCAGGACGGCCACGACCATCACGGCCACCGGCTGGCTCAGGTCGAGCAGCTTGCGGACGTCGGGGTGCGCCAAAATCCGCTCCGGGTGTCGCAGGTCCTCCTGGACGACCACCGCGCGGGCGTTGCCGGCCAGGATCTCCCGGCTGTGCGCCACCGCGACCGGATCGACGTCCACGTAGACCACCCGCGACTCCGGGTCGATGCGCTGGGCGATCTCGTGCACGTTGCCGACGGTGGGAATGCCCGAGCCGATGTCGAGGAACTGTCGGACGCCGGCCTCGGCGAGATGGTGGACCGCTCGGCGCAGGAACGCCCGGTTGGCCTGCGCCATCAGCGGCGCCTCCGGGACGGCGGCCACCATCGCCTGCGCGGCGGCCCGGTCGGCGGCGAAGTTGTGCGATCCGCCGAGGTAGTAGTCGTACATCCGCGCGACGCTCGGGCGCTCGATGTCGATGGTGTCGGGTGCCCAGTCCGGCCGCTGCATGCGCTCAACCCCTTGAGTCCGCGACGCGGGCGTCGTCGCCCGCGCGGGTATTCTGCCCCCGACGTACCCGCCAGACCATAGCGTGCCGCCAGATTTCCGCCGACGTCGGTCGATACGCGAAGGTCCGCGCCGGCGGCGAGCCGGCACGGACCTTCGATCGCGGTGTCCCGCTCGACGAGCGGGCGCGGATCAGAACTTCGGGGCGTCCGGCGCTTCGAGCAGACCGAGCCGCAGCGCGGTCATCAACGCCTGTGCCCGGTTGGCGGCGCCGAGCTTCTCGTAGAGCTTCGAGATGTGCGTCTTGGCGGTGGACTCGCTCACGAACAGCTGCTTCGCGATGCCCGCCACGCTCATTCCGTCGGCGAGCAGCCGCAGCACCTGCCCCTCGCGAGGGGAGAGCTGCGGGCCGGACGGGGCGAGCCGACGCTTCATCGCCTCGGCCAGGTCGGCGGCGGTGAACGCGCTGGGCGAGGAGGCGGCGTGCCGCGCGGCGGCCACCACCTCGTCGGCCGGTGCGGTCTTCGGCACGAAGGCGCTCGCGCCGGCCTCCAGGGCGCCGAAGAGCTGGTCGTCGCCCGCGTACATGGTCAGCACCACGATGCCCATCGACGAACTGGACTTGCGCAGCGCGCGGGTGGCCTCCAGGCCGCTGCCGTCGGGCAGCCGCAGATCCATGATCACCACGTCCGGCTGCAGGGCGCCGGCCTGGCGTACCCCCTCAGCCGCGGTCGCGGCCTCGCCGACGACCTCGAACTGGCGGTCGCGCTCGAAGGCGTGCCGCAGGCCCTTGCGAATCAGGTCATGATCGTCGACAAGGAGGACCTTGGTGCGGGTGGCCGGTGTCGGACTTGTGGTCATCCTCGGGTTACTCCCCTTCTGGTGCTGCGCTGTCGCGCACGTTGTCGCGCCGGGACGAGGAACCGAGAACCACCGCCACGGTCGTGCCGCTGGGTTGCCGCGGCCTGATCTCCAACCGGCCCCGGATACGTTCCGCCCTCTCGGCCATGATCGCAAGACCGTACCGTCCGTCGGGGCGCTGGTCAGCCATCCCCTGACCGTCATCCGACACTTCAATTTGAGCGTACGGGGGGTCCACCTCACACGTGACCCAGAGATTCGAGGCTCCGGCGTGCTTGCGGGCGTTGGTCACCGCCTCCTGCGCGATGCGCAGCAACTCGGCCTCGGTGGCCGCCGGCAGGCGCGCGGTGGACTCGTCCAGCGACAGGTGCACCCGCAACCCGCCCGAGGCGCCCACGGTCCGGGCGTACTCGGCGATCGCCGCGGCCAGGCCGCCCTGGCGGTCCACCTCGCTGCGCAGCTCGAAGAGGCTCAGCCGCAGCTCGGTGATCACCCGGGTGACCTCGCCGCGCAGTGTACGCAGCGCCTCGGCGGTCTCGTCCGCGTCGTCGAAGACGGTGGCCAGGGCGTTGTCGATACCGTAGCCGACCATCACCAGCTCCTGCGCCACCCCGTCGTGGATCTCCCGGGCCAGCCGCTGACGCTCCTCGTTGGTGGCCAGCGAGCGGACCTCGTCGAACAGCAGGGCCGCCTCCAGCCGCAGCGCGGCCGGCCGGGTCAGCCCGGTCACCCGGGACACCACCGGCGGCGGGTACGCCTGCGCGACGTCCGCCTCCAGCACCACCAGCCCCACCGTGCGCACCCCGGCGACCAGCGGGACGATCAACGCCGACACGTCCCCGCCCCGATGGGAGCGCGACTGCGAGCGGACGGCCGTCGTGGCCTGCTGACTGGCCCAGGCGTCGGCGATCGCCGAGTCCGCGTCCAGGGTCGTCTCCCAGTCCACCCGGTCCACCCCGGCCTGGGCGAGCACCACGAGCCGGCCCCCGCCGCTGGCCGACAGCACCGCGCCCCGGTCCGCCCGGGCCACCGTGCGCAGCTCCTCCAGCAGGTGCTCGGAGATGCCGCCCGGGTCCAGGGTCGCCCCGGGCAGTTGCCGGGCCACCGTCCGCAGCTGGGTCAGGAGCCGGGTCGCCTCGGCGTACGGCTGGGGCTTGCCGTCCCCGCGCACGGCCATCACCCGGTGCAGGGTGCCGGCGGCGTAGAGCCCCAGCGCGGCGAGGATCAGCCACTGCGCGCAGACCGCGAGGTAGCCCACCTGGCCGAGCTGACGCCCGCCGTCGACCTGGGTCAACGCGCCGCTGACCAGCAGCGTGCCGGCGGTCACCGCGAGCAGCGCCGCGCCCTCGCGGAAGCGGCGGCGCAGGGCGGTGACGGTCACCGGCACCGCCAGGTAGGGCAGCACCGCGGAGGCGCCGAGCCCGTCGACCGTCCCCCCGATCGACGCGACAGCGGCGACCTGGCTCGCGGCCAGCCCCAGCACCACCACCTCGGCGACCCGGCTCAGCGGCCCGATCAGCCGGTGCTGCGGGGCGAGCAGGGAGGGCGCCCCGGCGACCGCCAGCAGCGCGATCCACCACAGCTGGGTGACGTCGCGGGTGGCGAACAGGGTCAGGATCGCGACCAGCGCCAGCATCACCAGGCGGGCGGCCGCGGCGAGGGGATGCGGATGCGGTGTGGCGGATGCGGATGCGGGCACGTGACGGATGGTAGTCAGCCGCGGTAGATGTCGGCGATCTCCGCCGCGTACGTCTTGTGGACGACCTGTCGTTTGACCTTCAGCGACGGGGTCAGCTCACCGGTCGCCTCGGTGAAGTCGCGGGGCAGAATCCGGAAGACCTTGATCGCCTCGGCCTTCGACACGGCCTGGTTCGCGGTGTCGATCGCGGACTGGACCTCGGCGCGCAGGCCCTCGTGCTCGCGCAGCTTCTCGACCGGGGTGTCCGGGGGCAGCCCGGCGTTCGCGAGGAACGTCGGCAACGCCTCTTCGTCGATGGTGACCAGCGCGGCGATGAACGGCTTCGCGTCCCCGACGACGACGCACTGGCTGATCAACGGGTGGGCGCGGACCTGGTCCTCCAGCACCGCGGGGGCGACGTTCTTGCCGCCCGCGGTCACGATCAGCTCCTTCTTGCGGCCGGTGATGCTCAGGTAGCCGTCGGCGTCGAGCTGGCCCAGGTCGCCGGTGCGGAACCAGCCGTCGGCGCTGAGCGCCTCCGCGGTCGCCGCCTCGTTGTGCCAGTAGCCCTGGAAGACCAGGTCGCCGGAGATCAGGATCTCGCCGTCGTCCTCGATCCGGATGGTCACGCCGGGCAGCGGCCGGCCGACGGTGCCGATCCGGGTGCCGGTGGGCAGGTTCGCGGCGGCGGCGGGCGAGGTCTCGGTCAGCCCGTACCCCTCCAGGACCGTCACGCCGACGCCGCGGAAGAAGTGGCCGAGCCGGGCGCCCAGCGGTGCGCCGCCGGAGATGGCGTCGCGGCACCGCCCGCCGAGCGCGGCGCGCAGCTTGCGGTAGACGAGCCGGTCGAAGACCGCGTGCTGGGCGCGCAGCGCCAGGCCGGGCCCGCGCGGGGTCTCCAGAGCCTCGCTGTACGCGATGGCGACCTGCTCGGCGCGGGCGAAGACGCCGCCCTTGCCGTCGGCCTCGGCCTTCTGCTTGGCCGCGTTGTAGACCTTCTCGAACACCCGTGGCACGGACAGCACGAAGGTGGGGCGGAACTCCTGCAACTCGCCGACCAGGTTCTTGGTGTCGGCGCAGTGCGCCAGGGTGGCCCGGGCCTGCACCACGCCGATCTGGATGAGCCGGGCGAACGAGTGCGCCAGCGGCAGGAAGAGCAGGGTGGCCGCGCCGGCGTTGAACAGGTTCGGCAGCACCGGCACCGCGTTGGCGATGTCGGCGTACATGTTGCGGTGGGTGAGCACGCAACCCTTGGGGCGGCCGGTGGTGCCGCTGGTGTAGATGATCGTGGCCAGGTCGTCGGCCTGGACGGCCTTGCGGCGCCGCTGGACCTCGGCCGGCTCGACGGCGGCGCCGGCGGTGACCAGATCGTCGACCCCGCCACCGTCGATCTGCCAGAGGTGGGCCAGGTCGGGCAGGCGGTCGCGGACGCCGGCGATCAGGTCGGCGTGCGCGTCGGTCTCCACCACGGCGGCGACCGCGCCGGAGTCGGCCAGGATCCAGGCGGCCTGCTCGGCGCTGGAGGTCTCGTAGATCGGCACGGTGACCGCGCCGACCGCCCAGATGGCGTAGTCGACCAGCGTCCACTCGTAGCGGGTCCGGCTCATCAGCGCGACCCGGACGCCCGGGGCGACGCCGGCGGCGATCAGGCCCCGGGCCACCGCCGCCACCTCGTCGCGGAACTGGCGGCAGGTCACCTCCGCCCAGGTCGTGCCGTTGCCGTCGGCCGAGCGAATGGCGCGGGCGAACTGGACGGTGTCCGGCGCGGCCTCGGCGTTGTCCCAGACCGGGTCGGTGAGGTTGGCCGCGTCGCCAACGGTGACGATCGGCGGAACGGAAAACTCGCGCACCTGCACTCCTTCGTGCTCGCACTGGCCGGGCCGCTGCCCATCCACGGTCGTCGGCTCTGTCGAAACCTACCCGGCGGGGGCGGCGCGGCGTACGGGCGGTACCCGCCGGGTAGCCTCCCCCCATGGCGGACTCCTCCACCCAGTCGATCATCATCGGCGCGTCACCGGACCTGGTGGCGGCGGTCATCTGTGACTTTCCGAGTTACCCGGAGTGGACCGAGGCGGTGCGCCACGCCGAGGTGATCGAGGAGTACGAGGACGGCTACGCCAGCCAGGTGCGTTTCGCGATCGACGCCGGGGTGATGGCCGACGAGTACGTGCTCGCCTACGAGTACGCCGAGGACCTGTCCCGCGTCGAATGGCACCTGCTGGCCCCCTCGAAGATGCAGAAGAGCCAGCGCGGCTCGTACGACCTGGTGGCGAACCCGGACGGGAGCACCACGGTGACGTACACGCTGGAGGTCGAGCTGTCGGTGGGGATGCTCGGCATGTTTCGGCGCAAGGCCGAGAAGATGATCATGGACACCGCGTTGAAGCAGCTCAAGCGCCGGGTAGAAGCACTCGGTGCGGCGCAGTGACGCGTCCGGCGGCAGGGTAGAGGAGCCGAGGGTGGGCGGAACGGATCCGGGTTCGGCCCGGGAAGAAGCGGAGCGTCTGGTCGCCACCCTGCTCGCGGGGGCGCGACTGGCCTCCGGCGGGTCGGCGGGCGGCGCGTTCGGCCCGCTGGGCGGGATGCTGGCCGGTGTCCTCGGTCACAGCGCCGCTCCGGGCGGCGGCGCCCACGGCGGTGGTGGTTTCGCCACCGGTTCGGCCGAATGCTGCGTCTGCCCGGTCTGTCGCGGCATCGCCGCGTTACGTGATCCGAGTCCGGAATTCGCCGAACGCCTCGCCACCGGCGCCGGAGACCTCGCGGCCGGCGTGGCCAGCCTGCTCCGCGCGTTCGCACCGCCGGAGCCATCCCCGACGACCGCACCGCAGCCGTCCGCGCCGGCGCAGCCGACGTCCGCCGCGAGCAGCGACGACGAGGCCCCGCCCTCCGCCCCGGCAGACCGGTCCGCCGAGACCGACGACGAGCACGTGTGGCGCGATGCCACCCGCACCGGGCATGATTCTCAGCCGGCGCCGGAGCGGGATGTCTGGTCGGTCGCCACCCGGACGGCGGACCCACTCGCCCCGGCCACCGCAGCACCCGTCGACGACGCCGGGTCGGTGGCCGCACCGGCGCCGACCAGCCGACCCGCGGTGCCCGCGTCGCGGGCGTCCGACGACACCGGCGCGGACGCGCCGGGCGGCGGCGCCTGAGCGCGGGACATCGCGATCCGGACCGGCGCGTGATCGGCGCGCGGACCGGACAGCACAGCACAGCAGAGGGGAGCGGCAGCGGTGACGCTGACCATCGGAGTCGACGTCGGTGGCACGAAGGTGGCCGGCGGTGTCGTGGACGACACCGGCACGGTTCTCGTGCAGAGCCGACGGGACACTCCCGCCGATGATGTCGGCAAGACCCGTGACGTCATCATCGAGCTGGTCGGCGAGCTGGCTGCCGGGCGGACGATCGAGGCCGTCGGGATCGGCGCGGCCGGCTGGATCGACGCCACCCGCTCGACCGTGCTCTTCGCCCCGAACCTCGCCTGGCGTGACGAGCCGCTGCGCGAGTACGTCAGCAGCGCCGTCGGCCTGCCGGTGATCGTGGAGAACGACGCCAACGTGGCCGCCTGGGCCGAGTTCCGCTACGGCGCGGCCCGGGACGCCGACGACTCCATGATCATGTTCACCATCGGTACCGGCGTCGGCGGCGGCATCGTGCTCGGCGGCGAGCTGATGCGCGGCGCGCACGGCGTCGCCGCGGAGCTGGGCCACATGCTGGCCGTGCCGGACGGGCACCAGTGCGGCTGCGGGCGGCTGGGCTGCATCGAGCAGTACGCCAGCGGCAGCGCCCTGGTCCGCTTCGCCCGCGCGGGCGCACGACAGGAACCGCAGCGGGCCGCGGCCCTTCTGGACCTGGCCGGTGGCGAGGCCGAGGCGATCACCGGCCACATGGTGACCGCCGCGGCGCAGGGCGGCGACCTGGTCTCCGCCGAGGCGTTCGCGCAGATCGGTCGGTGGCTGGGCACCAGCCTCGCCGACATGGCGCAGATCCTCGACCCGCAGGCCCTGGTCGTCGGCGGCGGCGTGATCGACGCCGGTGACCTGCTGCTCGGCCCGACGCGCCGCTCGTACCTCGACGCGCTCGCCCAGCGGGGCCGCCTGCCGGTGGCCGAGGTGCTCCCCGCCCAGCTGGGCAACAGCGCCGGGGTGATCGGCGCGGCCGACCTGGCCCGCCGGATCTGAGGGCCAGCGATGGGTGAGGCTGCCGGCGTACCGCTGCGCGTGGTGTCGTACAACATCCACAGCCAGCGCGACGACACCGCCGCGCTGGCGGCGGTGGTCCGGGCCGCGAGGCCGGACGTGGTGATCGTGCAGGAGGGGCCGCGCCGGTTCCGGTGGCGGCAGAAGTCCGCCACCCTGGCCGAGTCGTTCGGCCTGGTGGTGGCCGCCGGGGGTCTGCCCGCCCTGGGCAACCTGCTGTTGACCAGCCTGCGGGTGCAGGTGCGCGGCACCCGTTGCCAGCGCTTTGCGCTGACCCCGGGCCGACACCTGCGCGGCGCCGCGTACGCCGACTGCCGGGTCGGCGACGCCCGGTTCACCCTCGCCGGGTCGCACCTGTCCACCGACCCGAGCGAGCGGCCCGCGCAGGCCGCCGAGTTCCGGCGAGGGCTGGACGCGGCGAGCAGCCCGGTGGTGGCCGGGGCCGACCTGAACGAGGGCCCGGACGGGCCGGCGTGGGCCACGGTGTCGCGTGGCCTGACCGACGCGGCGATCGCCGCCGACCGGGCGGACCGGCTCACCTACTCGTGCGCCGACCCGCGCCGCCGCATCGACGCGCTCTTCGTCGATCCCCGGATCAGCGTGGTCGACTACGACGTGGTGGACACCCCGCAGACCCGCCGGGCCAGCGACCACTTCCCGGTCCTCGTCGACCTGCTGCTGCCCACCGCCGGCTGACCCCCCACCGGCCGGTACCCGCCGATCGGTCCGCTCCGGGGCTGGACATCCGGCTCCGATGTGGAGAGGATTTCGCGGCGACCGGCACCCGTGCCGCACAAAAGGAGATGTCCCGGTGTCCACCTCCACCGACCACGGCCGGCCCGACCCGGATGCGAACCCGTCCGCGCAGAGCCCCAACGGCCGTCCGCTCTCCGACCGGGGCGACACGGTCTGCGTCATCGGGGCCGGGGCCAGCGGCCTGACGGCCATCAAGAACCTGCGCGAGCACGGGTTCGGGGTGGACTGCTACGAACGGGAGACCGGCGTCGGCGGCGCCTGGAACTGGCGACACGACCGCAGCCCGGTGTACGCGAGCACCCACCTGCTGTCGTCGAAGCCGTTCACCCAGTTCCCCGACTTCCCGATGCCGGACTCGTGGCCGGACTACCCGCACCACAGCCAGCTCCTGGCGTACTTCGAGCGGTACGCCGACCACTTCGACCTGCGGTCGCACGTCTGGTTCGGCACCGAGGTGATCCGGGTGGAGCCCGCCGAGGGGGACCGCTGGGACGTGACCACCCGCTCCACCGGCGGGTACGGGCCCGAGCGCACCTCCCGATACGCCGCCGTGGTCATCGCCAACGGGCACAACTGGTCGCCGAAACTGCCCCGCTACGAGGGCCTTGAGGAGTTCCGCGGCGAGGTCATGCACGCGTCGTCCTACAAGGACCCGGCGCAGCTGCGCGGCAAGCGGGTGCTGGTGGTCGGCGCCGGCAACACCGGCTGTGACATCGCCGTCGAGGCCGCCCAGCAGGCGTCGCGGTGCTGGCACTCCACCCGGCGCGGCTACTGGTACGCACCGAAGTACGTCCTCGGGCGCCCCGCCGACCAGGTCAACGACGCCCTGCTGGCGCTGCGCGTGCCGCTGCGGGTCCGCCAGTGGCTCTACCACTGGACGCTGCGCCTGACCGTCGGCGACCTGACGCGCTTCGGCCTGCCCAAGCCCGACCACCGGGTGTACGAGACGCACCCGATCGCCAACAGCCAGCTCGTCTACTACGTGGGCCACGGCGGGATCGGCCCGGTGCCCGATCTGGCCCGTTTCCGCCCGTACGCCGTGGAGCTGGCCGACGGCCGCGAGATCGACCCGGACCTGGTCATCTTCGCCACCGGCTACCTGCCGCGGTTCGAGTTCCTCGACGCGTCGGTGTTCGGCGACAGCGCCGGCACGGGCCGGCCCACGCTCTGGCTCAACGCCTTCACGCCGGGTCACCCCACCCTGGCGGTCGCCGGCCTCGTGCAACCGGACTCCGGGATGTTCACCCTGGCGCATTGGCAGACGGTGCTCTTCGCCCGGCTGTTGCGGGCCCGCCGGGACCGGCCCGAGCGGGCTGCGGCGTTCGCGCAGCGGGTGCGTGATCGGGCCGGGGAGCGCTACTCGGGGCAGGTCAAGGACAGCAGCCGGCACTGGTTCGAGGTCGGGCACGCCGACTACCTGCGCGCCGTCCAGCGCGCCCTGCACGACCTGGAGGCCAAGTGAGCGCGAGGAGTGAGCTTGCGAGCCCCGCAGTCGCGAACGGAAGGTGGGCCCGGTGAGCGCGAGGAGTGAGCTTGCGAGCCCCGCAGTCGCGAACGGAAGGTGGGCCCGGTGAGCGCGAGGAGTGAGCTTGCGAGCCCCGCAGTCGCGAACGGAAGGCAGGATCAGTGACCGAGCTGCGGATCATGCGGGGCCGGGAGTGGTCCCGGCCGGTCCGGCCGGCACGGCGCGAGGTGCTCAGCGCCGTTCCCGAGGTGGAGCAGGGGCGGCCTCCGCTGCTCTTCGTTCCCGGGTTCGGGCACGGCGCGTGGGCGTTCGCCGAGCACTGGCTGGGTCACGCCGCGTCACGGGGCTTTCCGGCGTACGCGCTGAGCCTGCGGGGGCACGGGGGCAGCGAGCCGGCGCCGGAGGCGACGCTGCGCGCGTACGCCCACGATGTGGTCCAGGTGGCCGCGAGCCTGCCGCGCCAGGCGGTGCTGGTGGGGCACGGCGCCGGGGCGCTCGTGGTGGCGCACGCGTTGGCGCGCTACCCGGCGCGCGGCGCGGTGCTGGTGGCGCCGGTCTTCGGCGGCTGGGGGGTGCTTTCCGCGGCGGTGCGCCGCAACCCGGCCGGGACGCTGCCGGCGGTGTTCGGCGGGCCGCTGCGGCTCAGCCGCACGCAGTTGTTCAGCCGCGAGTTGCCCGACGAGGAGGCCCGGCGGTACGTGGCGCGGCTGGGTCGGGCCGGTCGGCGGGCGCAGTGGGCGCTGCTGGGCGAGCCGGAGGCCGAGCCGGCCGTGGGCACGCCGCCGGTCCTGGTGCTGGGCAGCCCGGACGACCGGGTGGTGCCGGCGTCGACGTTGACGCGGATCGCCCGCCGGTACGGTTCGGCGCCGCTGCTCTTTCCCGGCATGGGGCACGACCTGATGCTCGACGCGCGTTGGGCCGAGCCGATCGACGCGATCCTGGACTGGCTGGAGAAGGAGCCCGCGTCACGGTGAGTGGTCGCGCCGGTCAGCCGCCGGTGTGCGGCGCGGCGGAGGTGGCCCGGGTCGCCGGGCGCGGCACCAGGGGGGCGCCGTCGCCGCTGGTGAGGCGGCCGACCAGGGCGCCGCGCTCGTCCAGCGCGCTCAGGTAGGAGCCCGCCCAGGCCCGGATGTCGTGCTGGTGCAGGTGGGCGCGCATGGCCCGCATCCGTTCGGTGACGTCGGCGGGACTGGCCCGCAGCGCCGTCAGCAGTGCCTGCTTGAGCCCTTCCAGGTCGTGCGGGTTCACCAGGTACGCCTGCGACAGTTCGGCGGCCGTGCCGGCGAACTCGCTGAGCAGCAGCGCGCCCGTGTCGTCCACCCGGGCGGCGACGTACTCCTTGGCGACCAGGTTCATCCCGTCGCGCAGCGGGGTCACCGCCATCACGTCGGCGACCCGGTAGAGCGCGGCCAGCTCGGCCCGGTCGAAGGGCTGGGTGAGGTAGTGGATGGCGGGCTCACCGACCCGCCCGAACTCGCCGTTGATCCGGCCCACCTCGCGCTCGATGCGTTCGCGCAGGATCTGGTACTGCCCGACGCGTTCCCGGCTCGGCATGGCGACCTGCACCAGCACCGTGTCGCGGACCTTGACGTCGCCGCTGGCGAGCAGCTCGCTGTACGCCTTGAGGCGCTGCTCGATGCCCTTGGTGTAGTCGATCCGGTCGACGCTGAGGATGACCTGGCGGGGATCGCCGAGATCCTGGCGGAGGCGGCGGGCCCGCGCGGCGACGTCGGGGCGGGCGGCGAGAGCGGCCATCTCGGCCGTGTCGATGGAGACCGGGAAGGCGCCGATGCGCACGACCCGGTCGTCGATGCCGATCCGGCGGTCGGTGGCGGGCAGCTCCAGCACCCGGGTGACCAGTTGGGCGAAGTTGTGCGCCGCCTGGGCGCGCTGGAAGCCGACCAGGTCGGCGCCGAGCATGCCGCGCAGCAGCTCGGCCCGACGCGGCAACTGCATGAACAGCTCCGGCGGCGGGAACGGCACGTGCAGGAAGAACCCGATGCGCAGGTCGGGGCGCAGCGCGCGCAGTTGCCCGGGAACCAGCTGGAGGTGGTAATCCTGCACCCAGACCACGCCGCCGGGCTCGGCCACCTCGGCGGTCGCCTCGGCGAAGCGCTGGTTGACCCGCTGGTACGCCTCCCACCAGCGGCGGTGGTGCTCGGGTTGCTCGACGGCGTCGTGGTAGAGCGGCCAGAGCGTGGCGTTGGAGAAGCCCTCGTAGTGGTCGCGCAGATCCTCGTGGCTGAGGGCGACGGTGTGCATGTGGACGCCGTCCACGTCCGGCAGGGCGGGCGCGGCCCCGGTGCCCCCGGCCCAGCCGACCCAGGTCGCCGGGGTGTGCCGGAGCAGGGGGTGCAGCGCGCTGACCAGCCCACCCGGGCTGCGGCGCCACTCGCAGGCGCCGTCGGGCGCTTGGCTGTCGTCGATGGGGAGGCGGTTGGCTACCACCACGAGGGAACTCTGTCGCATCTCGGGCATTCCGATCAGCAGAGGACTGACCGCCACGAGGAAGGGAAAACCGGTCAGTCAGCGGGGGAAGTGACGTACGGCGGTATTCCTACTGACAGTAAGTTACACCATTGTTACGCCCCGCGCGGGGGGCGTCGTCGTCCCGCGATGCGGTCGGCGGCGCGAGGGTCAGACGACGGCGCCGTTGTCCGGGTCGTCGTCGTTCTCGTCGCCGGGGCGCAGGCGCCAGATCAGCGTGACGAAGCCGGCCAGGATGCCGGTGAACCCGAACAGGGTGACCGCCGAGCGGTCGATCGGGAGCAGCGACGGGAAGAGGAAGAGCACGAACCCGACGACCACCGCGAGCGCGCCGACCACCGCGTACTTGGAGATCCGGGGCAGTGGCGGGGGTGGCGGCGGGTGGTAGCCCTCGTCCTCGTCGTCGGGCAGATCGGCGCCGAAGGTGTCCAGACCGTCCAGCAGCGAGGGCTCGTCACCGCGGGTGCCCCGGCCGAGCGAGATCCCGGAGAAGTCGGTGGCCGACGGCAGCCGGCGGACGTCGGTGGTGGTCGGCCCGGCCTCGTCGGCGCCGGAGCGGGCGAGCGGCCCGGCCGTCTGCTCGTCCCGGGTTTCCCGGTCGTCGCGCTCGTCCACGTCCTCCGCTGCCGGCCACGGGCGCTCGTCGGCGGTCGAGGTGGTGTGGAAGCCGGCCACGATCTGGGCCCACTCGGCGTCGATGTCCGGCTCGTCGCGGGCCGGCGGCTGCTCCGGGGCGCTCTCGTCGGCGAGCTGGGTGAGGTAGTCGCGGGCCGTGGTCAGGTGCGAGCGGTCGACGTAGAGCCGGTCGACCGGGCGGGCCGGAACCGTGGTGGTGCGGGTGACGGGGTTGAGGTCGGCGGAGGGTTGCAGGTAAGCGGCGATCCCACCGGCGGCCAGCACGTCGAGCAGGTGCTCGCCGACGCGCGGATCGACGTCGCCGACGACGGCGTACTCGCTCGCGTCGAGCCCGTTGTCCCGCCGTCCCCGGCGGGCACCACCCGCTGACACCCGGCAATCCTCCTCAACGCGCCCTCGGCGCGGCCGCCCCTGCCTCGTCGGCGCCCGTCCGCACGCCGTGCTCTGAATCGTGACACGTCGGAGGCCGGTTCCGGGAGTGCGTTGTGTCGCGTCTTCCAACTCCGAGGTGCCGCCGCAGGTCGCGGCGGGGTTTCTTTGTCCGTTCTTGCGCGACAAGTGCGATCTCGGTGATCGTCGGCGGCTGGGTGACTCGACACACCGAGCGCCGACCCGCTGAACTGCCAGCGATCGGGAGCGGAGGGGTCTGGGCCTCGGCTCGACCTGGCTGGGTTGCCTGCTCGGCGTGCCGCCCGGCGACCGTGCCTTCGGCCACCTGATGCCGGACGGTGGCGCGGCGCCGCGGATACCTACAGTGAAGGAAGGGGGCGGGGTGAATCGCAAGCTGCACATCGATGGGTCGCTATGGATCTGGCGCTGGTCATTACCCGCTGGTTGGCGGGTCCGGTTGCGAGGTTCCTCGACGCCGACGGCGAGACGCCCGAGGAGCGCCGCGCCGAGGTGATCGAGTATGCGGGCCTGCCGGGGGACGAGGTGGAGGACCTCGCCCTACGGCACACCGCCCGGGGGCGGGCTGGTTCATCTTGTTTCGGGTGGCGTTCGCCGTCGGCGCGCTGGTCCTGATTCCGGTGTCCGCCGCGGGGCGGGCGGGCCTCGATCCCGCCCTCGATCACCCCACGTGATGAAGTCGATCCATCTGGGTCGCGTCGGCCCGAGCCGGGCCGGCAGACAGGAGCCGCTTCGCCACCCCGGAGCGCGGCTGCGAAGTGCTCGAGTACGAGTACGCCACGTCGACGACCTCCGGGCTGAGCCAGACCGTCTTCGGCGACGGGTGCGTCACGCGAACGTACGGCTACGACGACCGGACGAACCGCACGGGAAGTGCCAGCTTCGGTCCGGCCACCGACGGTGCCTGCGGAGAGGGCACCGCGACGTCCACCCAGTCGCACGGCTACGACACCGCGGACCGGCTGACCGATGACGGGTACGGTGACCACGGCCTCGAAGTTGAACCACTATGGCGATGACTCTGACGAGCCGCGCTGGATCACCGAGGACGTCGCCGCCGGTGATGTCACGCGCAACGTGTCCGGGCCCGAGGGCGATCTCGTCGCCACCACCTCAGCCACGGGCGACGTCCGACTCCAGTTGGTCAACCTCCACGGCGATGTGGCGGCGACCATCGATACCGCCCTGGTCGAACCGGAGTTCTTCGATTTCGACGAGTTCGGCTCGGCCTCGTCGGGGCAGGCCGACCAGCGGTACGGGTGGCTGGGCGGTAAGCAGCGATCGAGCGATGCGCTGGGAGCCGTCATCCTGATGGGAGTCCGGCTGTACAGCCCCGGCCTCGGCCGGTTCCTCCAGGTCGACCCCGTTGCCGGCGGCAACGCCAACGACTACGACTACTGCTCCGGTGATCCGATCAACTGCTTCGACCTCGACGGTCGGTGGGGTTGGAAGCGGAGTTGGAAGCGGGTCGGAAACTGGTGGAACAAGCACGGCGGCAAGGTTTCGGCGGGACTGGCGATCGCCGGGTTCGCGGCGTGTGCGGTGGCCACCGCTGGTGCCTGCGTCGCGGTCGGCGCGGTGGCTGCGGGTATCTCGGTTGCCGGACGGTACGGCATGTACCAGGCCGGACGCTCGACCAGGAGGCAGGCGATCGTTGGGTCTGCGCTGGACATCGGCCAGGCGCTCCTGCCGGGTGCCCGCCTCACCCGCAGGGTGAAGATTCCGAAGACCTTCCGCAAGACGCGGTATGTCCGGAGTTGGGGCGTCACCCGTATCAAGTGGCGGGGAAGCAAGATCAAGAATCGGAGTTACTCCTGGCGGGAGTCGTATTACCGCAACCCGCGACGTACCATCCGCAACACGTGGATCCAGTTTGGTAGCGCTCAGTTCAGCAACTGGAGAGGCACCCGTGGCTACTGAGAAGTACGAGGAGCTGAACATTCCGCCGGAGTTCCAGACCTACGCGGACCGCCATCACTTGGAGTATCGGCAGACACTGCCCGGAATTGCGCTCTACCTCGGCGTGGGAGCACTGTTCCTGGGGCTGCTGTTCAGCACCACGCCCATGGTCTCCTCCGACCGGACCATCGGTTACGGGATGCTCGGGCTCGGCGTCGTACTCCTCATCGCCTCTCGCGTGCTGCATGTCCGCAAACGGCGGCACGAGGAGGAGTTGTACGACCGGTACTTACGGTGGAAGGCGCAGCAGAACGAGCATCCGGACGCGCAGGAGTAGCTGACGCTGGCCTGGGCGGGTGGTCGACGACGTCGAGCGGGGGCGTACCCGATTGGCGCCGCCGACGTGGATGTGGCGATGGGGCTTACGAAGGCTGGCGAGCCCCATCGCCAGGTTCCTCGTCATCACCACCATGACCGGGCCTCCTACCCGTCCGAAGCTGTCTGACCCGGGCAGCCGCGTGGTGCGTCTGATGGCCGCTCCGGTGGCCTGGTTGACGGCGCTGGCCGACGAGGCGCCCACCCTGCGTCGGGAGACTGTCCAGGTGCCCACGCACTCCGTCGAGGCGAATCTGCGGAGTCAGGAACGGGCTTACGCCTGGATGATGCTCGCCGCGGTGTGGGGGCAGCGGGCGTGGCGGTCGTACTCCTGATTGAACCGGTGGTCGGGGAGGCGACGGCCGACATGGCGTTCGGCGTGGTCCGTTCGGAGTGGCGTTCGCTGCGCTCTGTGCCGGTCTGAGCGGGTTGCGGGTTGCGGGCTGCGGTCGCAGATCGTTGGGGCTGGATCGTGCTTCCGGGTGGCGCGGCAGAGAAGCCGACCCGGCTGCGATTGGCCCGCCTGTCAGGCCGGAAGGGATCCGCCCACGGACGGCGGGTTCAGGTCCCTCCGATGGCTCTGTTGGCCGTCGTCGTGGGATTTGCTGTTCGCGGCGGTTCTCGCCACACCCTTCGGTCTGGCCGGCGCTGCCATGTGAAGCGGCAGCACCAGCGTCACCGGTGGTGTGCGGGACGACGGTCGTTCGTCCGTTGTGGTGGGAGCGCTCGCTTCGTAGGCTCGACGGCGACGGCGGTGTCCCGGCATGGCGCGCTGTCGCGGGCCCACCACGGGAAAGGACGCCGGTGCTCTACTGGCTGCTGAAGTACGTTCTCCTCGGTCCGCTGCTCAAGCTGATCTTCCGCCCGCAGGTGGAGGGTCTGCGCCACGTGCCGGCGACCGGGCCGGTGATCCTGGCCAGCAACCACCTCTCCTTCTCCGACTCGATCTTCACCCCGTTGATCATCTCGCGGAAGGTCACCTTCGTGGCCAAGGCCGAGTACTTCACCGGCAAGGGGATCAAGGGCTGGCTGACCAAGCTGTTCTTCGTGGGCACCGGCACCATTCCGGTCGACCGCTCCGGCGGCCAGGCCGCCCGCGCCGCCCTGGACACCCAGCTGCGGGTGCTGCGCGCCGGGGGAGTGGCCGGCATCTACCCCGAGGGCACCCGCTCCCCGGACGGGCGGCTCTACCGGGGAAAGACCGGGGTCGCGCGGCTCGCGCTGGAGAGCGGCGCGGTGGTGGTGCCCGTGGCGATGCTCAACGCCGACGAGATCCAGCCGCCCGGCACGCTCATCCCCCGGATCGACCGGGTGCGGATCCGCTTCGGCGCTCCGCTGGACTTCTCCCGCTACGCGGGGCTGGCCGGCGACCGGTTCGTCGAGCGCGCGGTCACCGACGAGATCATGTACGAGCTGATGGAGCTCTCCGGCCGCGAGTACGTCGACATCTACGCGCAGAAACTCAAGCCGGTGCCCGCCTGAGTCGTCTCAGCAGGCCACCGCCGGCCCGGTCGGGCTGATCGGCCGGCCGGTCAGCGCCAGCAGGCCCGGGGCGTCGTTGCGCAGCGCGAAAGTGCGGACCTCGGCCCGCGGCACCCGGGCGCCCGCCGGGTCGCCGGCGCGGGTCAGCTCCGCCGCCGCGAACGCCAGCGCCAGCACCCGGTCGCTGGCGTCCGGTATCCGGCCGTACGTCTCGGCGGCGGCCAGGTGCAGCTCGGCCGCCCGCCGGTGGTCGCCGTCCGCCGCCGCCACCGCCGCCGTCACCGTCCGCAGCGCCGCCTCCGACCACGGCGTGCGATGTCCGACCCGGTCCAGCATCGCCCGGACCCGCACCGACGTGTCCCGCCCGGCCAGGGCGGCGGCGTACGCGGCGGCGGCGATCCACTCCCCGCTCGCCAGCGCCGGCACCGCCGACCAGGACCGGTCCAGCTCGTCGATCAGCTCCGCCGCCTCGGCGTCGCGGCCCTGCAGGGCCCGGCACAGCGCCGCCATGCCCAACATCGTCCACCGCAGGCGGTGGAACCCACTGCGTCGGGCGGTGTCCAGCGCGTCGGCCAGGTCGGCCGGGTCCTCGTCGTCGCGGAGCACCAGCAGACAGCAGCGCAACCCCCGCACCTGCATGTCCCAGCTGCCCGTCGGGGTGTCCACGAACGCCTCCGCCGCGGCGAGCAACCGGCTGAAGTCACCCTCGAACCAGGCCCGCATCGCCTCGGCCGAATAGCTGGTGGTCAGCGTCTGGCCGCTGGCCGTACGCGCCGGCGCGGCCGAGAGCAGGGCGTTCGAGCGCAACCAGTCGCCCTCCTCGCGGATGGCCCAGGCCAGGTTCTGGGTGGCCCGGGGCAGCGCGAGCAGCTGACCGGCGCGGGCGAACCCGACGATCGCGTGCAGCTCGTCCAGGCCGACCCGGTCACCGGCCTGGTAGCGGGCGGTCGCCGCGGTGATCCGCGCGTTGGTGCGCGCCTCGGTCAGGCCCAGCCGCTCCGCGATCTCCGCCGCGGTGTCCGCCGCCGCCACGGCCGGGTCGCGCTCGTAGTTGAGCATGTGCAGGCGGCCCAGCTCGGCGTACGCGTCGGCCTTCTGCGGGCTGTCCGGCAACGGCTCGAACAGCTGGACCGCGCGATCCAGGCAGGCCAGCGCGTCGCCTCGGTCGGCGCGCAGCCAGGCCGCCTGACCGAGCAGCGTCCACGCCCGGGCGGCACACGCGTCGTCGCCGTGCGCCGACAGCCGGTCCGCCAGCGCGTGCACCTGCTCCGGTCCGCCGCCGGAGAGGAACGCGTTGCCGTCGCGATAGAACGAGATCTCCGTGCTGAGCAGCTCCAGTTGGAGCCGGCCCACCGGGTCGCTGTCGTCGGCCAGGCCCAGCGCCCGACCCGCGTGGCTCGCCGCCGCGTCCAGCCCGTGCAGGGCGTACGCCCGGCGGGCCGCCCGGTGCAGCGCCTGCCGCGCCGGCCCCGCGTACCGGCGAACCTGCATGCCGAGCGAGCGGGCGATCTCGTGGGCCGCCCAGCGGTGGTGGGCGAGCACCTCCGCCAGGTCGGTGTCGCGGCTGTGTGACAGCGCGTCGAGCCAGTCCGCGGCCCGCTCGTGCCGTGCCACCCGCTCGGTGCGCGGCAGCCGCTGGTAGCAGACGTCGCGCACCAGCACGTGCCGGAACCGGAACTCCGCCTGCCCCGCCATCGTCGACGCGGCCTGCTCGTGCACGAAGTCACGCTGCTCCAGCCGGCGCAGCGCGCGCTCGACCGACTCGACCGGCTGCCCCAGCGCGGCGGCCACCGCGCCCGGCCAGAACTGCACCCCGACCACCGAGGCCGCCAGCAGCACCGCGCGGTCCTTGGCGTCCAGCAGGTCCACCCGGTTGGCGATCACCGCGTGCACGCTCTCCGGCATGGTCAGTTCGAGCTGCTTGTCCAGCGACCAGCCCCGCCCGGACTGGCGCAGCGCGCCCTGTTCGATGAGCATCCGCACGTACTCGTGGGCGTAGAGCGGGTTGCCGCCGGCCACCTCGATGAGCGGGGTCAGCATGTCGGCGGAGAACGCCGCCTGGCCGAACAGGTGCGCGTACAGGGCGGCGATGCCGGTGTCGCGCAGGGGCGGCAGGGTGATGGTCACCGAGCCGGTGATGGTCCCGGCCCAGCTCGGGTCCCGGTCGACCAGTTCCGGGCGGGCGGTGCAGAGCAGCAGCAGCGGCGCCTCGCGGGCCGCCGCCCCGAGCAGTTCCACGAAGCGCAGCATCGCGTCGTCGGCCCAGTGCAGGTCCTCGAAGACCAGCACGGTGGGCCGGCGGACGGCCAACGCCAGCAGGAACCGCCGCCACGCGGACTCGGCCTCCTCCGCCGGCAGCGGCGTGCCGGGCAGCCCGACCAGCGGGCGCAGGGCGTCCACCACCCGGTCCCGCTCGCCCGGGCCGACCAACTCGCTCACGGCGGCGGCCAGCCGCTGCGCCGCGCTGGCGGCCGGGTCGGTGTCCAGGATGCCGGCCTCGGTCTTGACGATGTCGGCCAGCGCGGCGAACGTGACGTTCTCCCCGAACGGCGGGCAGCGCCCCGTCCGCCACGTCAGCGGCTCGTCGACCAGCCGGCCCGTGTGCCGGTACAGCTCGCGCAGCAGCCGGCTCTTACCGATGCCGGCCCGGCCGAAGATCGTCACCACCTGCGGCAGCCGGTCGCGCAGCGACCGGTGCAGGGCGTTGACCAACATGCCCAGCTCGTGCTCGCGGTCGACCAGCGGCGTGGTGTCCGGCTCCCGGTCGGTCGGCAGGCGGCGCAGCGGCGACAGCGCGAGCCACACCTCGGTCGGCGACGACCGGCCGCGCAGGGTGACCGGGGGCTGCTCCTCGTAGCGGATCGTGTCCCTGGTCAGCGCGTGCGTGGTGCCGCACACCAGCACCCCGCCCGGTGGCGCGACCGACTGCATCCGGGAGGCGGTGTTCACCACGTCGCCGGCCACGATCGCCTGCCCGCCGTCGCGGGCGGCGGCCACGTCGACGAGGGCCTCCCCGGTGGCCACCCCCACCCGGAACCGCATCTCGGTGCTGCCGGTGGGCGCGAACCGGGTGAGCACCCGTTGCAGCTCCAACCCGGCCCGGACGCAGCGCAGCGCGTCGGTCTCGGTGGCGATCGGGGCGCCGAACAGCGCCATCACCGCGTCGCCGATGTACTTCTCCACCACCCCGCCGTACTGGCCGACGACCCGGCGGGCCGCGGAGAAGAAGCCGGTCTGCATGCCCCGGACCTGCTCCGGGTCGGCCCGCTCGACGTACGGGGTGAAGTCGATGAGGTCGACGAAGAGCACGCTCACCCGGCGGCGGTCCTCCTGCGGCGCGACGGCGACCGGCCGGTCCGCGCCCGGCCGGGGAGAACCGCACGACGTGCAGAACGTGACGTCCGAGGCGAGGGGGCGCAGGCAGTGCGGGCAGACGGCACCCAGCTCGGCACCGCAGCCACCGCAGAAGCGGTCGCCGTCGGCGGCCGTTCGTCCACAGCGCCCACACTGCGCGGCGATGACACACCCTCCATGGCGATCCGGGCCGACGCCCCCCGTCGTCCCGTCACAGGGAGTATCACCGCCCGCGCGGCTGTCAGGTACCGGCCTGTTGGCTTGTGGACAGTCCACCATGGGTCCGACGGACTACATTCAGTCCGCCACATCTTCGATCAACGACCAGAGGGGGACAGGTCAATGGTGTACGTCAAGCTGGAGAGCGACTGGACCGACGGCAACGGGGTCAACCACTCCGCGGGCGAGTCGGTGGACGTCGACGCCGCCACGCTCGCCACGCTCCAGGCCGAGGGCATCGTCAGCGAGCAGTCCCACGGCCCGGGCGGCGACAGCAAGGGTCCGAACAAGTGGGCCGGCCCGGGCAGCCCCGGAGTCTGAACCACGCGTCGGTGACGCGACGACACGGCCGGGCCGCCCACGGGTGACCCGGCCGTGTCGTGTCGTGCTGCCCGTCGGTGCGGCTCAGCGGTCGTTCATGCCGGCGCCGCGCCAGCCCGGCGGCGCGGCTCAGTGGTCGTTCGCGGCGCTCAACGGTCGTTCATGCCGGCGCGGCGGCGCAGCGCGTTTACGTCGGTGACCACGATCCGGCGCCCCTCGGTCCGCAGCCAGCCCCGGCTGGCGAAGGAGCCGATGGCCTGGTTGACGCTCTGGCGGGAACCGCCGGCCATCTCGGCGAGCTGGCTCTGGTTGAGCTCGATCGTGATCATCGGGGCCTGGCTCTCGCCGGCCAGCCGGACCAGTGTCTTGGCGACCCGGCCGGGCAGGTCGAGGAAGACGTGGTCGGCGTTCTGCTCGGTGAGCCGACGGATCAGGCCGCCCAGCGAGCGCATCACCGCGTCCAGGATGCGTGGGTTGGAGTGCACCAGTTCCATGAACGCGCCCCGGGACAGGGCGAGCGCCGCGCAGTCCTCGATGGCCTCGGCCGACGCGGACCGGGTGGAGGCGTCGAGCAGGGAGACCTCGCCGAGCACGTCCGGCGGACGGATCACCGACAGCACCGCCCGCTCGCCGGTCGGCGCCGTGCGGAAGACGGCGACCGCGCCGCGGCGCAGCACGATCAGCGACTCGCCCGGGTCGTTCTCCACGAAGAGCAACTGACCCTTGCGGTAGGTGCGCGGGACAGCGGCCGCGATGACGCGCTGGCGCACCTCGGGCTCCAGCCCGGCGAACATCTCGACACCCGTGAGCGCGTCACCCGGCTCCGGCAGGCGCATCTCCACGGCCCAACCCCTCCCCGGTCCTGGACCACACAATCGCTCACCGGGTGAACCTGATGGCCCTGACAAGGTGAACTGACACCGATTCGGCGTCCGGTAGCGGTACACATCAGATCATGACGGTCCGGTCGCTTGCTGTACACCCCTCGAAGCACTTCCGTGACCGTCGCGAGCTGCGGCGTACTCCCTGCACCGGCCCCCGCCGGGCGCTGTCGGCCGACGGTGGGCGAGGATGGCCGGAATGGTCTACCGCTACTTCTACGACTGCGAGTTCATCGAGGACGGCCGGATCGTCGACCTCGTGTCGATCGGTGTCGTCGACGAGTACGGCCGCGAGTTCTACGCGGTCTCCACCGAGTTCGACGACTCCCGAGCCGTGCCCTGGGTCCGACGCAACGTGCTGGACCGGCTGCCGTCTCCGGCGGACCGTGCCTGGCGTTCCCGGGAGCGCATCCGTGACGACCTGTACGACTTCCTCATGGAGCCGGTCCGGGACCGGCCGGGGGAGCAGCTGGAGCTGTGGGCCTGGTACGCGGCGTACGACCATGTGGTCCTCGCCCAGCTCTGGGGGGCGATGCCGGCGCTGCCCCGGGAGATCCCCCGGTTCACCAAGGACCTGCGGCAGCTCTGGGACGACCGGGGCCGGCCGACCCTGCCGGACGCGGACGCGGCTCGGCACGACGCCCTGGTCGACGCCCGGCACAACCTGGCCCGCTGGCGGACGATGACGGCGCGCTGAGCGGTCGTCGTACCTTTGCAGGTTTGACCGGTTCTGTCCCGGGCAACGGTTCGACCAGTCGAGCCGAGGGAGACTGCCATGAGCAACGATCCGACCAGCATCGTCGAGGCCCGGACGCGGGTCACCGAGCTGGTCCGCGCCGCACGGATCTGCATGCTCACCACGATCGCGCTGGACGGGCGGCAGGTGAGCCGGCCGATGGGGCTGCAGGAGGCCGAGTTCGACGGCGACCTGTGGTTCTTCGCCTACGCCGACTCCGCCAAGGTGCGCCAGATCCGGGTGAACCCGGAGGTCAACGTCGCCTTCTCGGACCAGAAGCACAACGCCTGGGTGTCGGTCTCGGGCACCGCCAGTGAGGGCTTCGACGCCGAGCGCGCCCAGCGGCTGTGGAACCCGGTGCTCAAGGCCTGGTTCCCGGACGGGCTGGACACGCCCGGCCTGACCCTGATCAAGGTGCACGCCAGCTCCGCCGAGTATTGGGACTCGCCGAGCAGCACCGTGGTCAATCTGTTCGGGTTTGCGAAGGCCGCCGTCACCGGCCAGCCGCCGGAGGCCGGCGAGAACCGCGAGGTGACCTATTGACCCGCGGTTCCCGGGGCGCGCTGTCATCGCGCAGGTACGCCGACTACAGTTCGCAGTGACGGCCCGCCCCGGGCCGGCAATGGCGCCGATGGTCTGACCTGACACATACCTGGGGCATATCGGGCTTCACCTGATGCTCCAGGAGGATGAGCGGATCATGCGTATCGGCGTGCTCACCGGCGGCGGCGACTGCCCAGGTCTCAACGCGGTCATCCGGGCGGTGGTCCGCAAGGGCGTCGCCACCTACGGTCACGAGTTCGTGGGCTTCCGGGACGGTTGGAAGGGCCCGCTGGAGGGTCTGTCCCGTCCCCTGGGCATCGCGGACGTCCGCGGCATCCTGCCCCGTGGCGGCACCATCCTCGGTTCGTCCCGGACCAACCCGTTCAAGATCGAGAACGGCGTCGAGCGGATCAAGGACAACCTCGCCGAGCAGGGCGTCGACGCGCTGATCGCGATCGGCGGCGAGGACACCCTCGGCGTGGCCACCAAGCTCTACGAGCTGGGCGTGCACGTGGTCGGCGTGCCGAAGACGATCGACAACGACCTCGGCGCCACCGACTACACCTTCGGCTTCGACACCGCGGTCAACATCGCGATGGAGGCCATCGACCGGCTGCACACCACGGCGGAGAGCCACCACCGCACCCTGGTCGTCGAGGTGATGGGCCGGCACGCCGGCTGGATCGCCCTGCACGCCGGCCTGGCCGGCGGCGCCAACGTGATCCTGCTGCCCGAGCGGCAGTTCGACGTCGACCAGGTGGCCGGCTACGTCGAGAAGCGCTTCCAGCACCAGTACGCCCCGATCGTCGTGGTCGCCGAGGGCGCCCAGCCGCTGGACGGCCAGATGGTGCTCGCCAACCAGGAGCTGGACTCGTTCGGCCACGTCCGCCTCGGCGGCATCGGCCAGTGGCTGGCCGAGCAGCTGGAGGCCAAGACCGGCAAGGAGGCCCGCACCGTGGTGCTGGGCCACATCCAGCGCGGTGGCACCCCGAGCGCCTTCGACCGGGTGCTCGCCACCCGACTGGGCCTGCAGGCCATCGACGCGGTGAACGACGGCGACTGGGGCAAGATGGTCGCGATGCAGAGCACCGACATCGTCCGGGTGCCCCTCGCGGATGCCACCCGCGAGCTGAAGACCGTGCCGCTGGAGCGGTACGCCGAGGCCGAGGTCTTCTTCGGCAGCTGATCGACGGTAGGCGGCGCGGCGGGCCACGGGCCCAGCCGCGCCGCCACCCGACGTTCGGCGGCGTATCGGGCCCACGGCCCGCCGCGCCGCGACCCGACGCGAGGGGGTACGGCCGAGATGTCAGCCGAGGTGCACACGGTCGCGGTGATCGGCGCGGGCAAGATCGGCGAGCTGATGCTCTCCGGGCTGCTGCGCTCCGGATGGCCGGTGGAGCGGCTGCTCGCCACCGCCCGCCGCCCGGCCCGCGCCGAGGAACTGACCGCCCGCTACGGCGTCCGGGTGGTCGACAACCTGGCCGCCGTCGACGAGGCGGCCGTGCTCGCGGTCTCGGTCAAGCCACAGGACGCCGCCGCGCTGCTGGACGAGATCGGCCCCAAGGTGCCCGCCGACAAACTGGTCATCTCGCTCTGCGCCGGGCTGCCCACCAGCTTCTTCAACCGCCGGCTGCCCGAGGGCACCCCGGTGGTCCGGGTCATGACCAACACCCCGGCGCTGGTCGACCAGGCGATGACTGCCATCTCGGCGGGCGCGTACGCCACCGGGGAACACCTCGCCCTGGCCGAGGAGATGTTCAAGCCCCTCGGCCAGACGATCCGGGTGCCCGAGTCACAGCAGGACGCGGTCACGGCGCTCTCCGGCTCCGGCCCGGCCTACTTCTACCTGCTGGTCGAAGCCATGATCGACGCCGGGATCCTGCTCGGGCTGCCCCGGCAGGTGGCGCACGAGCTGATCGTGCAGACCGCGATCGGCTCCGCCGTGATGCTGCGCGACTCCGGCGAGCACCCGGTCAAGCTTCGCGAGGCGGTCACGTCGCCGGCCGGCACCACGATCTCCGCGATCCGCGAGCTGGAGAAGCACGGCGTACGCGCGGCGCTGCTCGCCGCGCTGGAGGCCGCCCGGGACCGCGCCCGCGAACTGGCCGCCCAGGCCGACTGACGTCCGCGCGTTACCGGAGCGGCGTTTGCTCTTGAGCGCCGCGCCCTGGCGATGCGGGCTGTTGGTATGCGGCGAGAGCGTCCTTCGATTCTCGATCTGACGTTTGTGCGCGGCCCTCGCCGTTTGACACGGTCGGAGGAGTCGTGGTAACCGGCAACGGCCGCGTCCATGAAGTACGTCGTGCCCCCCGCCGAGACATGACCATCCGGCCGTTCCCTGTCCTGGTCGCGGAGCAGCAGCCGGAGGTTGTCCTGCAGCGCCTGCGTGAGTGGGCGGAGGGTCAGGCTGAGGATTCGGTCGCCTGGTACCTGCGTGACAAGGCAATCCGCCGCACAGCTTCCCGCATTCTGCGCGGATGCGCCATTCTGCTGGGAATCGCCGGAGGTGTCGTACCACTGGTTAGCGCGGCCAGCGCTGGCCGTGGCGCCAGCTGGGGATATGTCCTCCTCGCCATGGCGGGTGGCTGTCTGGCTTTCGACCATTTTTTTGGGCTGTCGTCCGCCTGGATGCGGGATATCGCCACCGTGCAGGCGCTTCAGCGGGCACTCACCGAGTTCAGGTTGGACTGGGCAACCGCAGACTTGAGTACCGCACATGATGACGACGAGGTGGATCTAGCGATACGACGCCGTGAGAAACTGATCCGTACGCTTGTGCTGCGCACAGCCGAGCTGGTCGAGGCGGAGACTGGCGAGTGGCTCAGCGAGTTTCGAAGCAACATTGGTGATCTGAACCGGCGAAGCGCGTGGTCCCCGTCAGCGACCCAGCCCGGCGCCGGGTTCGCTCATTCGGCGGACCCGCCTGCCCGACAATTGGACGCCAACTGAGATCGCCGAGATCCCGGGTCCGCCGCGAATGTGTAGTGCCCAGGTAATTCGTGAAAGGCGTCCAACGTGACGTCAGGCCCAAAGCGGGTCAGGTCGTCACTCGTCTTCTCTGCGGCGCTGACGGCTGCGGGGTCCCAGTGGGACAGCGCGACCAGGTCACGCCAGAGCCCGGGGTCGTGGTGGGTGCCATAACGCGCCCACGCTGCGAACATTCCCGCTCGTTTGGCCATTACGACGTCCTTGCTCAGGTTGTCACCTACATACAGGCAGCGGTTGGGCGGTACGCCGAGTTGCTCGGCGATCCGACGGGCGATGTCGGGGTTGGGTTTGCGTGCTGTCGGCGGAAGTACACGAACCTCGATCGCGGTAGGGGGCGATGGCCGATCGACGCCCAGAGGGTGCGGTGGTCCGATGAACTGAGGCGCGTAAACGGCTTCCAACATCGCTTCCAGCCCGAGCGCGCGTGCTCGGCTGCTGATGTTCACATCCTTGGCCTCCGTGTGGCCCACGATGCGACAACCTGTTGACTTGATGGCCTGGAGGGTCCGTTCAACGTCTGCGTAGAGGCGAAGGTGGTGTCGTCGGACTTCGTTGAATGCGGCGAAGGCGGGCAGCAGGTACTCGTGTCGTGCCCGCTGGCTCATGCCGGGAAGGTGGCGCTCGACGGCGGTGGTCTCAAGCAGCGCGAACGGGTGCTCCGTATTGCCGTGCTTGCGGTGTACGGCCTGGAGGTCGCCACGCAGCTCATCCTCGGACATGTCGAGGAGCTTTGCGGCCTCGGTCACCATTGCTCGGACCGCAGGCACGAAGTAAGCGACCCAGTCGTACAACGTGTTGTCCATGTCGAGGATGAGAGCGTTTACGCGCGGGCGTCGGGCGGTCATGAAGAGACGACCTGCCAGGGAGCGATCTCCAGCCGGCCGTCTGTGCCAGTGGCCAAGGGTGCCCTCCAGGTCATGAAGCGTTCGAACGCGCCTTCGTGTTGACTCCGGTACATCTCCAACTCCACGACCGGGCCGGCCATCCTGATCAGGTTGAAGAAGTTACGCCGCCCGTCTGACGATTTCGAGCCGCTGCTTCCGCCGCCCACGATGTTGAAGCGCCCCAACTCCCAGCGCTCGTTGCTGTATTCCGGGAGATGGTACGCCTCGGCTCGCCAGACGAACGCGCGATGCTTGTGGCCGTGCACGACGAGATGTACCCCGTCGCGAGCGCCCATGCGCTGGATCCGGGGCGCATCGATGGCGATCCCGAAACCGGTGGCGTATTCATCGGACGACTCCAGGTCCTCGGTCAGCGCGAGATGGTGGTGCAGCGCGAGCACTCGTAGGGCTGAGCCGGGACTCGACCAGGTCAGGGCGCTCGTCACCTCTCGATATGCGGATTCCTGCACACGACCCATGCCTGCCAGGAACGACTGGCCCTGTTCCAGAGAGCTGGAGTTGACCGCGGCGACATCCACGAGGTTGCCGCCAGGGAAGACAAAGCGGCGAGCCATTGAGAGGTGGGGTGAAGCCGGGTAGCCATAGAGTGCTTTGAAGAAGTTCCGGTAGTTGGCGGTGGCCTCGGCTGGCGCCACCTCAACCGGTGCCCCGTAGTCGTAGGAGTCACTGCGGGTCCACGCGATGTCATGGTTGCCGGGAATGACCACGAGATGCTCCATGCCCAGGCCGAGGAGTCCGTTGGTCAACTTGAAGAGGCCGGCCCGAGCCGCGTCGAACTCCTCGCGGGCGGCGACGTAGGTGAGATCGCCCGTTACGAGAACCGCTCCGACTGATCGCTGGTGATGAGCGAGCGCGTTCGAAATTGCATCAACCATGGTGGGGCGTGTCGCCCCGTCCTCGGTCTCCAGCCGCCACTGATGTTCGGGACGGAACCGGCCGGTCGCGTAGTGCGGATCGGTGAGGTGCAGCAGCCAGGGCCCCGGACAGGCGATCGGCTCTGCGGACAACGCGCCGTCCTCACGCTGCGACGCGGCCAGGAACCGTTCATTGGAATCGCCCGGCTGGGCCGACCGGATTTCCCAAATGGTGGTGTCCATCGCGCGCAGCTCGTCGGCGTCTAGAATCCGCTTGCCCACGAGCCGCTCCAGCTGGCTCGCCGGGTGGTGCGGCAACGGCGGCGCCGAGGCGAACGAGAATTTCCCAAAGAACTCGATCGGCTCCTCGGCCAAGGCCACCAGCCGCAACCAGCCCCGACTGTGCCGACTCGATCGGTAGTACCGAGGAACGCCATCATGCTCGGCGGTGGGCGGACTGAGCGAAACATAGTTACCCAGATCGTCGGCCTGCGGGACGACTACCCGCTCGACGGATGCCGGATGGACGCTGCCCGTACCGGAGTGGAACAGTCCAATCAGCACCCGCTGCCCTGCACGCGTCTCCTGTTCCAGAGCCCGCCATATCTCCAGCCGGCCAGGCTCGTTGGGCCGCTTCCACCATCCCCACCAGCACCACCCCCGCTCCTGCAGGACGGCACGATGCTCGGGCAGTGTGTCAGCGACCAGATCGCGGTAGCGGAACAAGAACCGAAGAGTTGGGGACGTGGTGGGGGACGAACCATCGCTCATGCCAGTGAGCCTCCGTTGCACCGACGGATTTCCCGAGAATGTAAGGCTGCTCCGCGAGGAGAACTCTGTATACCTGAGCGCAGCGGCAAGTGACACCCCTGTCCACAGCTCCCACACCCGCAGCCCTGCACTTACCCGTTCAAGTCCCTTATTGGGGCTTGTCGGATGTCCGAAGCTAGCCGGTACGGTTGCTGATAGGTGCCCGCCAGGAGCTCTGGCAATGGTGGGACGGTGCATACTGGCGCGGTGTTCACACTCGCCCAGGCCCGGCACCTGGTGGCCACCCTGCAGCCGCGTGTCGACGAGCTGATCCGGCTCCGCGCCGACCTCGCCGAGCTGCGCGTCGACCTGGCCGACCACGGCGTCAGCGCGCTCGGCGGGCTGGCCGAGGTGAAGGGGCTGGAGGCCCGGCTGCACGCCGTCGTCGAGGAGCTGCACCAGCACGAGATCCAGGTCAAGGGCATCGCGCCGGTGCTGCTCGACTTCCCCGGCGAGCGGGCCGGCCGTGCGGTGCTCTGGTGCTGGCTGGAGGGCGACTCCGACGTGCGCTGGTACCACCGCGCCGAGTGCGGCTTCGCCGGCCGCCGCCCGGTCTGACGCCGGTCCTGCCCGGTCTGACCCCGGTCCGGCCCGGCGGTGATCGACTCGGGATCCGGGAATCCGGGGTATCGGGGCGAGCCGGACAGCCCGACATCCCGCACGCCGAGTTGATCAGCCGTCGGCGACCGCGAACACCACCACATTGTCCCGGTAGTGCCCGCGCCGCCGGTCGAAGTCGCCCCCGCAGGTGACCAGGCGCAGCTCCGCGCCGGGCGTCGGACCGTAGACCACGGCCGTCGGGAACCGGTCCTTGCGGGTACGCAGCGATCCGGTCACCCGGAACGACAGCCACCGCCCGCCGCGCCACACCTGGGCCAGGTCACCCGGACGCAGCTCATCGAGCCGGGCGAAGACCGCCGGGCCGCTGCGCGAGTCCAGGTGCCCGGCGAGCACGGCCGGGCCGGTGTCGCCGGGTGCCGGGCCGCCGCCGTACCAGCCGGCCGTGTCGAACTCGGCCGGCGGAACGAGTACACCCGCGCGGTCCAGGCCCAGCACCGTGAGCTCCGAGTCGACGCCGATGCGCGGCACGCGTACCCGCGTGGGTGGACCGGCCGGCCGCGGCGGCGCGGCCACCGACGGGCAGCCGTCGGCGCAGCCGGGGTACCAGCTTGCGACCGGCGACGGCGGGCCGGTGGTGGCCAGCCCGACCCCGGTGCCGGCGGCCAGGCAGACCGCCGCGCCGGCCGCCACCAGCGCGGCCAGCGGCGCCCGGCGGTCGCGGTGCCGCCGGATGGCGGCGGCGGGCCCGATGCTCACCAGGTGGTGCGCCGCCGCCGGCGCCACAGGAGCAGGCTCGCCGCGCCGGCCACGGCGGCCAACCCGCCGGCCACCAGGGGGTACGCGCCGAGGCCGGCGTCGGACGTGCCGCCCGCGCCGGTGTCCACGCCGCCGGCCGGTACGACGGTGCCGCCCTCGGCGTCGCGGCGCAGCTCGGCCGTGAGCCCGCCCTGCTTGTCGTCGAGCACCAGCAGCGAGTAGACCGCCCCGCCGGTGAGCCGCACCTCGGCGTCGGTGCTCGGGCCGCCCGGGCCGGTGAGGCGCAGCTTCCAGGTGCCCGGCTCGACCTGCTGGTAGTCAGTGGTGGTGGCGAACTGCACGCCGTCGGCGATCGTCGGCCCGTCGGCGGCGGCCACGTCGAGAACGGGCGTCCGCACCGACGCCTGCACGACTCGCACCTTGGCCCGGCCCTGGGTGGGAGCGCTCAGATCGTCGGTGAGCACCCGCAGCCCCAGGTCGGCGTGCCGACCGACACCGGCCACCGTGTACGCGCCGCCACTGGTCACCGCCACCTCGGTGGTGAGCACCGGCGGCTCGCTGGCGGGTGCGCCGGCCTCGCGCATCGCCACCGCGTACCGCCCCGGGGGCAACTGGAGGTAGTCGGAGACCACGCCATAGCCGACGCCCGGAAACACTCTCGGCTTCGCGGCGTCGGGGGCGGCCAGGTAGACGTCGACCGCCGGGGTGTCGGGGGAGAGGTGGGCGAGGCGGACGTAGCCGACGGTGTCCGCGCTGGCCGGGGCCGCCGCAGCGGCGGCGAGGGCGGTGCCGAGCAGGAGCGCGCCAGCGCCGGCAAAGAGCCGACGGGACGTGGTACGGAGCGTGTGCATGTCGCCTCCGGAAGGCACGTTCGGTGAGCGGGCGGCAACCCACGGACAGAGTCCCGTGTATGGGACTCCGACGCAAGTTGTGCGCGCGGTGTTTCTCCCCGCCGTGCTGCCCGTGCTGCCCGCGCTGCCCTGCAAGATCGTGCTCGATCCAGGATGTAGTGGTCTCGGCCTTGGGAGGATGCCACTACATCCAGGATCGAGCGCGATCTTGCCGCTCGGCGAGGGAGATTCCCGACCCCCTGGACGCGGGGCCGCACATCGCAGCCGGCAGTGACGTGTCGGCGATCGGCAGGGTGCTCGCGTCCCCCCGGGCCACTGGCAGTCGACCGCGCGCGTGCCGCAACTGCCCGCCGGACAGGTCCACACCCACGGGTGTCCAGCCCAGGTCGCCAGGCACGGACGCGTGCGCGCCGGTGCCGCAGCAGATGTCGAGGCAGGGGCCCGACCCCCGTGCCGAGCAGGTCCGCCACAGTCTCGTGCACCCGCCGGAGATAGTCGCCCCCGCCGGAGATGAAGCTCTCGTACCAGTCCGCGTGAGCGTCGTACGCCGGTGTGCTCGTCGCTTCCATCCACCGATGCTATGGACGCACGCCCGGCGCGCGGTTCCCGTTCTTCCGAAGGCAGACGCGGTCGGATCCTCGCCGCTGGCTACTCCGCTTCGGCGACGAAAACGCCCTGTCCCTGTTGGCCGTAGATCAGGTTTCGTTGGTGCAGTTCGCGTATGGCCCGGTAGGCGGTCGATCGTGCCACGTTGTAGATCTCGCCAATTTCCGAGACCGAGGGCAGTTGATGGCCGGGCGGGTACTCCCCGGAGTTGATTCTGCGCGCGATGTCGTCGGCGACGCGGAGGTAGTGCGGTGGCCTGGTAGGCATGATCGGCTCTCCTGGACTTCAGCGCAGATCATGCTTCCAGCCGGGGCCTGGGCAGGACAAGTGACGACGCGATTCGACTGAGCACAGTGAGAACTTGACTACAGTGAGACAGTGGATACAGTGAGACAGCGGTCGGACGCTTCTGGACTTCAGCACCCCGAGGTTTTCGATCCATCCACCCCTGGAGGGCGCGACGCATGGCCTCCGCCCTCCAGGGTGTGCATCTCGTGACCTCGGGAAAGGTGCGGCCGATGGCGATCGACGAGCCGGTGTCCAGGGCGACGGAACTCTTCACGGCGGAGCGGGTCCTCGACGCTCACTGGTCCCGAGTGCACGATCGACCCTGGCAGACGGGCGGCTGCCTGGAGTGTCAAGGTCAGCACGACTGTCCGCAGTTGGATTGGGCTCTCGGAATCGTGGCGGACGTCGCGTCGGTGCTCTTTCAGAAATAGCGCCTTCGCCCGGCAGTCGAGGCCGTGCTCGTCGGCGTTGGACTGCGCGGCCAACGGTTGACGGGGCCGTCGCTCGGCCTCGCGTTCGCCTATTCTCGGGCGATGCGGGATCGCCGGGTGGCGCTGGCGTGGGCGGCGTTCGGCGTCGCCGCGCTGGTGTCCTGTGTGCTCGTGCTCAGGCGTGGCGATCGGCTCTCGGACCTGCACATCTACTACGGCGCACTGTCCGAACTGCACGCCGGCCGGCCGCTGTACGAGTACCGCGCCCGAAACGGCGGGCCGTTCACCTATCCGCCGTTCGCCGCCCTGGTGCTGGGCCCGATCACCGCCGTCAGCGAGGGCGTGCTCCAGGGTGTCTGGCTGGTGGCGACGTGCGCGGCGGTCGTCGCCATCGCCGGCCTGGTCGGCGTCGCGCTTCACGTCCGACGGTCGCACCGCCCGCTGCTCGTCGCGGTGGCCGCCACGGTGCTGATGCTCTCGGCGCCGGTGCAGAGCAACCTGCGTTTCGGGCAGGTCAGCATCTTCATCGTGTTGCTGGCACTGCTGGACGGGATGGGCGTCGGCCCACCCCGGCTGCGCGGGGTGCTCGTCGGGGTGGCCGCGGCGATCAAGCTGACCCCGCTGCTGTTCGTGGCGTACTTCCTCGCCACCGGGCGCTACCGCGACGCCGCCCGCGCGGTGGCGACGTTCGGAGCCTGCGCCGGGCTGGCGGCGGTCGTGCTGCCCGACGAGAGCTGGACGTACTGGACCGAGGCGGTCCGGCAGACCTCGCGGATCGGCAACCTGGCCTCTTTGGGCAACCAGTCGGTGCACGGGATGCTGTTGCGCATCGGGGTCGACGAGGCCGCGCTGCCCGTGCTCTGGGCCGGGCTGGTGGCGGTGATCTGCGGGGCGGCGCTGCTGCGCGCCCGGCAGTTGACCGGGCAGGGCCGCCCCGGGCACGCGGCGATCCTCGTCGGCTGCGCCACGGTGGCCGCGTCCCCGGTGTCCTGGACCCACCATCAGGTGTGGCCGGTGCTCGCCGCGATGCTGCTGGTCGGCGCGTCCGGCATCACCCAGCGGGTGGCCGGCGCGGCGTTGCTCGCCGCCATGGTCGTCTCGCTGGGCGCCGTCCTCGGCCCGGTGTCGACACGGCCGGGCGTGCAGTTCCTGTTCGAGAACGCCCGTGCCGTCGGCGTGTGCCTGCTGTGCCTGGCCGGTTTCGGCGGTGTCGCGGTCGCGACAGTCCGGAGCAACCGGCGATCCGCCGCCGACCGGGCCTGGCTGCGGGTGGGCGTCGCGGCCGCGGTGACTCTCGCCTTCTTCGCCGTGCAACCGCTGCCCGCCGGAGCGGACCCGACGTTCAAGGCGTACGCCCTCGACGACGTCGTCAATCCACGGTATTTCTTCGTCTGCCGAGGCCCGGCCGAGTGCGCCGCCTACGCCACCGACGCGCCGGTCACCTTCGGCGCCCGGGCGGAGAAGACGAAGGTCCGGGTCAACGGTGTGGTCTCCGCGCGGGTGGCCCGGCTGGCGTACTACTCCGCCCCGGGCGGAGCGCCCCGGGACATTCCCCTGCTGGCGGCCTACCCGGGTACGCGGACGTTCTCGTTCCGGTCGGCGAGCATGGCGCAGGGCCGACTCGTCGCGTACGCCGGGGACGGCCAGCCCCTCGCGAGCTACGACGACGAACTCGCCGCCGCCCTGGAAACGGCCACCCGGTAGGCGGTCGTCCCAGGATGGCGGCGGTGCTCAGCGGGTGGCTGCGGCCAGCGCGGCGCGCAGCTTCTCGGCGTCACTCGACGCGGGGTGCTCCCAGTCGGTCGGCGTGGCGGAGTAGAGCGTGCCGTACGCCGGGGTGTCCGGCTGGTAACGCCACCCCTCGGCCAGCGAGCCGGCATCCACCGCGTCGTAGCCGATCCGGTCCAGGAAGGCGGTCACCTCGGCCTTCGCGGCGGCGTCGTCACCGGCGATCGCGAGAGCGCTGCGGTCGGCCGCCCCGGCCGGGCGGGGGAGCGCGGCGAGGGCCTTGAAGTAGATGTTGTTGAAGACCTTGACCACCCGCGAGGTCGGCAGGTGCCGCTGGAGCAGCTCGCTGCTGGTGATCTCACCGGCGTCCAGCTCCGGGAAGGCCCCGTCGCGCTGCGGGTAGTAGTTGTTGGTGTCGATGACGACCTTGCCGGCCAGCGGCTGCGCGGGCATCGCCCGGTACGCCTTGAGTGGCACGCTGACCACCACCAGGTCACCGATCTGCGCCGCGTCCTGCGTCGTGCCGGCGCTGGCCCGCTCGCCCAGCTCGTCGACCAGGTCGGTGAGCGTCTCCGGCCCGCGCGAGTTGCTCAGCACCACGTCATAGCCGGCGGCCACCGCCAGCCGGGCCAGGGTGCCGCCGATGTTGCCGCTGCCGATCAGTCCCACAGTTGTCATGCTTCTTCCCAACTTCGTCCACCCACGACACATTCCCGACCGGTGCGATGGGTTATTCCGGTTACCCGACGCGGAGCGGCTGCGCGGACGGCCGGCGTGTGCCGGCGCGAACGCCTGGCTGCGCCCCGGGCCGGTTGTGCACACCGTACTGCTCACGCTGGCCGCCGAGCGGCCCGGTGGGGATGTGCCACCCGACGGTGGTCGGTCCGAGCGCCGCCGCCGCCGACCCCCCCATCTGGTGATCAAGAGGTTTGCGTCAGGTGGAGGCTCACCCCTGACGCAAACCTCTTGATCACCGCGAGCGGGCCGGGCGGGGGCCGGCCGGGCGGGGGTGGGCCGGGCGGGGGTGAGTCAGGCGGGGGTGGGGAGGGCTTTTTCGATCGCCGTGCGGAGGTCGCCGGAGGTGGGTTCGACAGTGGGGGCGAAGCGGGCGGCGACCGTGCCGTCCGGGGCCACCAGGAACTTCTCGAAGTTCCACCGGACGTCCCCGGTGTGCCCATCGGCGTCCGGGGTGTCCACCAGGGCGGCGTAGAGCCGGTGCCGGTCGGGCCCGTTCACGTCGACCTTCTCGGTCAGCGGGAACGTCACCCCGTAGTTGACCTGGCAGAAGTCGCTGATCTCGGCCGCGGTGCCGGGCTCCTGCCCGGCGAACTGGTTGCACGGCACGCCCAGCACCACCAGGCCACGCTCTGCGTAGGTGTCCGCGAGGGACTGGAGGCCGGCGTACTGCGGGGTGAGACCGCAGCGGGAGGCGACGTTGACCACCAGCAGCGCCCGGCCCCGGTACTGGGCGAGGTCGGCGGGCCCGCCGCTGAGGGCGTCGATCGGGATGTCGAAGACGGTCATGGGCCCGAGGCTACGCGTCGGCCCGTGACCCCCGACCGCTGACCTGCGGCTCGGCGTGGGTGCAGTCCACCACCAGAAGAAATCGAAACATGGACATCTTGACGAACTGATGACGGCGTGAGTACCGTCTCACCATCTCTTTTGGAAAGTTTCCTAACAGTTCGGGAGACGCCTTATGAAAAGATCGCTCCGCCGGGCCCTCTGGGCCGGTGCCGTGGTCGCCGTGACCGTCGCGGCGGTGCCGATGACGACCGCGTTCGGCGCCGGCACGGTCACCACCACGTTCGCCAAGGCGCAGGACTGGGGGACCGGTCACGAGACGAAGGTGACCGTGACCAACGGCTCCAGCGCCACGGTCGCCACCTGGCGCATCGAGTTCGACCTGCCGTCGGGCACCACCATCAGCAGCGCGTGGGACGCCGACGTCACGAGCAGCGGCAACCACTACGTCGCGGTCAAGAAGAGCTGGGCCGGTGGGCTCGCGCCGGGCGCCTCGTTCAGCTGGGGCTACAACGGCACCGGCGCCTACAAGGCGCCGCTGAACTGCACCGTCAACGGCGCACCGTGCGGCGGCGGCAACCCGACCACCCCGCCGACCACGGCAGCGCCCACCACGGCGCCGCCCACGACCGCTCCGCCCACGACCGCTCCGCCCACGACCGCTCCGCCCACGACCGCTCCGCCCACGACCGCTCCGCCCACGACCGCTCCGCCCACCACGCCACCGCCGAACACGGGCGGCAAGAAGGTCGTCGGCTACTTCGCCGAGTGGGGCGTCTACGCCCGCAACTACCACGTCAAGAACATCCAGACCAGCGGCTCCGCCGCCAAGCTGACCCACATCCTGTACGCCTTCGGCAACACCACCGGTGGCCGCTGCTCCATCGGCGACAGCTACGCCGACTACGAGAAGGCGTACACGGCGGCGGAGAGCGTGGACGGCGTCGCCGACACCTGGGACCAGCCGCTGCGCGGCAGCTTCAACCAGCTGCGCAAGCTCAAGCAGATGAACCCGCACC
Source organism: Micromonospora sp. NBC_00617 (assembly GCF_045161355.1). NCBI lineage: Bacteria > Bacillati > Actinomycetota > Actinomycetes > Micromonosporales > Micromonosporaceae > Micromonospora > Micromonospora sp. NBC_00617. The sequence goes on from NZ_CP107751.1 coordinate 436,599, forward strand.
TCAAGGTGATCTGGTCGTTCGGCGGCTGGACCTGGTCCGGCGGCTTCACCCAGGCCGCCCAGAACCCGGCCGCGTTCGCCGAGAGCTGCTACAACCTGGTCGAGGACCCGCGCTGGGCGGACGTCTTCGACGGCATCGACGTCGACTGGGAGTACCCCAACGCCTGCGGCCTGACCTGCGACACCAGCGGCCCCAACGCGTTCAAGAACGTGATCGGCGCCCTGCGGTCGAAGTTCGGGTCCAGCGCCCTGGTCACCGCCGCGATCACGGCGGACGGCAGCAACGGCGGCAAGATCGACGCCACCGACTACGCCGGCGCCATCGGCAACCTCAACTGGCTCATGCCGATGACGTACGACTACTTCGGCGCCTTCAACGCCCAGGGCCCGACGGCGCCGCACTCGCCGCTCACCTCGTACACCGGCATCCCGCAGCAGGGCTTCAACTCGGACGCGGCGATCCAGAAGCTCAAGAGCAAGGGCATCCCGGCCAACAAGCTGCTGCTCGGCATCGGCTTCTACGGTCGGGGCTGGACGGGCGTCACGCAGGCCGCACCGGGCGGCAGCGCCACCGGCGCGGCGCCGGGCACCTACGAGGCGGGCATCGAGGACTACAAGGTTCTCAAGAACAGTTGCCCGGCCACCGGCACGATCGCCGGCACCGCGTACGCCAAGTGCGGCAGCAACTGGTGGAGCTACGACACCCCGTCGACCATCAACGGCAAGATGACGTACGCGAACAACCAGGGCCTCGGTGGCGCGTTCTTCTGGGAGCTCTCCGGCGACACGAGCAACGGCGAGCTCATCGGCGCCATCAAGGGCGGCCTCGGCTGAGCCGACGGTCGACGCACCACCCACACGGCGGGGAGGGGCCCGCACCGCCTCTCCCCGCCCGTGCCGTACCGGCCCGGTCGACGCCCAGCGTCGGCCGGGCCGCCGGCCTTGGGCGGGTCGGCCCCGATGTGGCAGACTCGCGGCTCGGCACGTCTCGATTCCCCGTCGACGGAGGTGGTCATGCGCCCGATCCACCGCAGGCTGGCGGCCGCCGCCGCCGGGCTGGTGCTGCTCCCGGCGGCCCTGGTCGGTTGCGGGATCGGCGGCGGTGACGAGGACGAGTCGACCGGCAAGCCCGAGCGTGCCCCCGCCGAGGAGGCCGGCACCCGGTCTCGCGAGCGCGTGCAGGCGTACCTCGACGCGATGACCGCCAAGGACGTCGCCGCCGGCCGCAGCCAGCTCTGCGAGCTGCTGCACGAGGGCTTCGACCTGGGCGCGACCGGCCCCAACGGCGACTTCGCCGATCACTTCGAGGTGCCCGAGGCGGCCATCACCGACGTCCGGTCCGGCCCGCGCGGCCAGGAGGTCAGCGTCTCGGTGTCGGTCACCGCCGGCAAGCGCAAGGCCACCCGGCCGCTGGTGTTCACCGTCACCCGCGACGGCGGCGACTGGTGCATCACCGGGGAAGCGCCGGGCGACGCCCCGCCCGCCAGCCCGTCGCCGGGCGACGCCGTCCCCTCGCCCCCTTCCTGAACTCCGCCCACCGGGACTGGTCTCCCATCTACCGGAACCGTCCCCCTCGCCGCCCGGGCACCCCCGCGGTCGCCGTACGCTTTCTGTCATGCGCCATGAGTGGCATCAGCTGAGCCATCCCGCGGTGAGCAGCCCGGGCCTGCAGACCAGCCGACCGACCGTCGACTCCGCCGAGGACGCCGCGCTCGGCCTGGACCGCTGGCGGGAGCTGCCCCGCGAGCAGATCCCGCCGTGGTCCGACCCGGCGGCCGTCGCCGCGGTCTGCAAGGTGCTCGACACCGTGCCGTCGGTCGTCGCGCCCTACGAGGTGGACCAGCTCCGGCAGAAGCTCGCCCTGGTCTGCGAGGGCAAGGCGTTCCTGCTCCAGGGCGGTGACTGCGCCGAGACGTTCGTCGACAACACCGAGAGTCACCTGCTGGCCAACGCCCGCACCCTGCTCCAGATGGCGATCGTGCTCACCTACGGCGCGTCGCTGCCGGTGGTCAAGGTTGCCCGGGTCGCCGGGCAGTACACGAAGCCCCGCTCACTGCCCACCGACGCGCGCGGCCTGCCCGCCTACCGCGGCGACATGATCAACTCGCTGGAGGCCGACCCGGCCGCCCGGGTCGCCGACCCGCAGCGCATGATCCGGGCGTACGCCAACTCGGCGGCGGCGATGAACATGCTCCGGGCGTACCTCGCCGGCGGGCTCGCCGACCTGCACGCGGTACACGACTGGAACAAGGGCTTCGTGAAGACCTCCCCGGCGGGGGAGCGCTACGAGGCGATCGCCCGGGAGATCGACCGGGCGCTGGCCTTCATCCGGGCCTGCGGGATGACCGACGACGAGGCGCTGCGGACCGTCACCCTCTACTGCTCCCACGAGGCCCTCGCCCTGGAGTACGACCGGGCGCTCACCCGGGTCTCCGACCGTCGGGCGTACGGGCTGTCCGGGCACTTCCTCTGGGTCGGGGAGCGCACCCGGCAGATCACCGGCGCGCACATCGACTTCATCTCCCGGATCGCCAACCCGATCGGCGTCAAGCTCGGCCCGACCACGTCCCCGGACGAGGCGATCGAGCTGTGCGAGAAGCTCAACCCGGACAACATCCCCGGCCGGCTCACGCTGATCAGCCGGATGGGCAACCACCGGGTCCGCGACGCCCTGCCGCCGATCGTGGCCAAGGTCACCGCCTCCGGCGCCAAGGTGGTCTGGCAGTGCGACCCGATGCACGGCAACACCCACGAGTCGTCCAACGGCTACAAGACCCGGCACTTCGACCGGATCGTCGACGAGGTGCTCGGCTACTTCGAGGTGCACCGCGGCCTGGACACCCACCCCGGCGGCCTGCACGTCGAGTTGACCGGTGAGGACGTCACCGAGTGCCTCGGCGGCGCCCAGGGCATCGAGGACCTCGACCTGCCCGACCGGTACGAGACCGCCTGCGATCCTCGGCTGAACACCCAGCAGTCGCTGGAGCTGGCCTTCCTCGTGGCGGAGATGCTGCGTGGCTGATTGAGCTGGCGAGCCCCGCAGTCGGCAGCCGAAAGGCAGGTTCCGTGGCTGAGCCGGCGGACCCTCTGTCAGCAGCCGAGAAGAATGACCGTGGCCAAATGCGCGAGACCCGCCACCGGCGGTCGAAAGGATGACAGTGGCTGACCAGTTCGTGGACCTGCGGTCCGACACGGTGACCCGGCCGACCGCAGGGATGCGGGAGGCGATGGCCACCGCCGAGGTGGGCGACGACGTCTACGGCGAGGACCCGACCGTCAACGCCCTCGAAGCCGAGGTCGCCGCGCTGTTCGGCCACGAGGCGGCGCTCTTCGCTCCGAGTGGGTCCATGGCCAACCAGATCGCCCTGCAACTGCTGGTGTCACCCGGCGACGAGCTGCTCTGCGACGCCGACGCGCACGTCGTCACGTACGAGATCGGCGCCGCCTCCGCGTACGGCGGGATCTCCTCGCGGACCTGGCCGGCTGTCGGCGCGGACATCGACCCCGAGCTGGTCGCCCGGATGATCCGTCCGGACGGCTACTTCGCCGTGCCCACCCGCGCGATCGCCGTCGAGCAGACCCACAACCGCGGCGGTGGCGGCGTGATCCCGCTGGCCGCCCTGCGGGAGCTGCGCGGTGTCGCCGACGACGCGGGCGTGGCGCTGCACTGCGACGGCGCCCGGATCTGGCACGCGCACGTCGCCGACGGGGTGCCGCTGACCGAGTACGGCCGGCTCTTCGACACGCTGTCCGTCTGCCTCTCCAAGGGGCTCGGGGCGCCGGTCGGCTCGCTGGTGGTGGGCAGCGTGGAGAAGATCGAACGGGCCCGGTTGATCCGCAAGCGGATGGGCGGCGGCATGCGCCAGGCCGGCATCCTCGCCGCCGCCGGCCGGTACGCCCTGGCGCACCACGTCGACCGGCTGGCCGAGGACCATGCGAGGGCGGCCCGGCTCGCCGAGACGGTCGCGCCGTTCGGGGTGCTCGCCACTGCGGTCCGTACCAACCTCGTCCCGCTGGACCTGACCAAGCACGCGCTGGATGCCCGCGCTCTGGCCGCCGCCGCACGCGCGGACGGCGTATTGGTCTCGGTGCTCGGCCCCCGTACCGCCCGCCTGGTCACCCACCTGGGCGTCGACGACACCGCGATCGACCGGGCGGCCACCGCCCTGACCAAGATCCTCGCCGCCTGACCCCCTCCCTGTTGATCAAGAGCTTTGCGTCATCCGGAGACCGGAATCTGACGCAAAGCTCTTGATCAACCCGGCCGGGCGAACCCGGGGCCGGGGGGTTAGGGGTTTAGGCGGTTTAGAGTTGCTATGTCGGCTGTGTGGCCGAGTTGCTTCTCGCTCGGGGTTTCCACCACCACGGGGACACCGACGGTGGCCGGATGGGCCATCAGCTCCGCGAAGGCCGGCTCGCCGATGGTGCCCTTGCCGATGTTCTCGTGCCGGTCCCGGGTCGAGCCGCACAGATCCTTCGAGTCGTTGGCGTGCACCAGCCGCAACCGGTCGGGCCCCACGGTGGCCACCAGCGTGTCCAGGGTCGCGGTCATGCCGCCCTCGGCGGCCAGGTCGTGCCCGGCGGCCCAGGCGTGGCAGGTGTCGAAGCAGACTCCGAGCATGGGATGCCGGTCCACCGTGTCGAGGTAGGGCCCGAGCTGCTCCACGCGGGAGGCGAGCGAGCGGCCACCGCCGGCGCTCGGCTCGACCAGCAGCATCGGTCCACCGAACTCGGCGGCCCAGTCGAGCAGGGGCAGCAGCTCGCGACGGACCTGGCGCATCGCCGCCTCGGCGTACCCCTCGTCGACCGAGCTGCCGGCGTGGAACACCACCGCCCGCGCGCCGATCGCCACACCCCGGCGCAGCGCGTGCGCCAACGTCTGCGCCGACTTCTCGACCGTGGCCGCCGTGGGTGAGCCCAGGTTGACCAGCAGCGAGGCGTGGATGAACGCCGGAATGCCCCGCTCGGCGCAGCCCTCGCGGAACAGCGCGTCCTGCGCCGGATCACCCGGAGGCAGCGCCCAGCCACGCGAGTTGGAGACGTACACCTGCACGGCCCCGGCGCCGGTCGCGTCGACGTACGGCAGAGCCGCCCTGGCCAGCCCGCCGGAGGTCGGAGTGTGCGCGCCCACCGGCCGCGAACGAAGCGTCCGCATCAGAAACACGTGATGGTGACCGGGGTACCCGGGGGCACCTGTGAATTCTCGCCCGGGGCCTGAATCCGGACCGTGGCGTTCGGGTTGAACGCGACGGTCACCGGGTAACCCTGGCTCTCCAGCAACTGCTTGGCCTGTTGGCAGGGCAGGTCGATCACCCGGGGCACGACGACCAGCGGCGGACCCTTGCTGATCTCCAGCTTGACCTGGGTGCCCTTCTCCACGCCCGCGCCGTCGGCCGGACTCTGGCTGAGAATCTCGTCCTTGGGTTTGTCGGAGTCCTTGAAGGTCTCCACCGGCACCAGGTTAAGCCCGCTCAGGGTGGCCCGCGCATCGGTGAGGCTCCTGCCGACCAGGTTCGGCACCGACACCGGCGCCCGGCCGCGGCTCAGGATGAGCGTGATCTTCGTGCCCGGCTTGACCTCGGCGCCCACCTTCGGGGAGCTGTCCAGTACGACGCCGGCCGGCAGGGTGTCGTCGTAGCGGGTGGCGCCCTTGGCCACCACCAGGTTGGCGTTGAGCAGATCGGCCTCGGCCAGCTCGTACTCCTTGCCGATCACGTCCGGCACCGGGAAGCGCTCCGGACCCAGCGAGAGGGTCAGGGTGATCGTGCCACCCTTGACGATCTTGCTGGCCGACGCCGGATCCTGCCCGAGCACGCTGTCCTTCGGGGCCTTCTCGTCGTAGCGCGGCTTTCCGTACGCCAGGATCAGGCCGGCGCGTTCGGCCTGGGCCTGCGCGTCGGCCTTGCTCAGGCTGACCAGCTGCGGGGCGGACGTGTAGCGGCCGACACCGAACCACCAGCCGCCCAGCGCGGCTACCAGGCCCAGCGTCACCACCACGGCGGCGACGGCCAGCCGGCCCTGCGAATTGCCCAGCACCGTGGTGCGCAGCGCCGCGAACCGGGCCGCCAGACCCTCCGCCGGCTCCGGTGCGGCACGCCGCCGGCCCGGCCCCTGACTGGCGCCCTCGGGCAGGCGGGCCCAGGTCGGCCGTTCGGCCGGGCGGACCGTGGCGACCATCATGGTCGGCTGGGAGACCGGCGGCTCGTCCGTCACCCGGCGCAGCACGGCGGTGCTGGTGCTGTTGACGTCACCCAGGCGGTCCCGGGTGACCTGAACCTCGGCCAGCAGCGCGCCGGCGTCGGCGGGCCGGGCCGCGGGATCACGCCGCGTGGCGCGCTGCACCAGGGCGTCGAGGGCCGACGGCAGGCCGGGCACCAGCGTCGAGGGCGCCGGTACGTCCCGGTCGACGTGCTGCCAGGCCACGTCCACCGGACGGTCCCCGTCGTACGGCACCCGGCCGGTGAGCATCTCGAACAGCACGATGCCGGCGGAGTAGACGTCGGTGCGCGGGTCGGCCCGACCCTCGGTGACCAGCTCCGGGGCGACGTACGCCACGGTGGCCATCAGCTGGTTGCCCTGCTCCTCGTCGGCGCTGGCCTCGACCGCGCGGGCCAACCCGAAGTCGGCCACCTTGACGACGCTGTCCACCAGGTTGGCGACGCCGCCGGTGGGCGCCTCGGCGACCAGCACGTTCTCCGGTTTGACGTCGCGGTGCACGAGGCCGGCCCGGTGCGCGGCGGCGATCGCGGCGAGCATCTGCTCGGCGATGGCCAGCACCTCGTCCGGGTTGAGCCGGCGTCGCTCAGCCAGCACGTCGCGCAGCGTACGGCCGCGGACGTACTCCATCACCAGGTACGGCAGGCCGGCGTGGGTGCCCTGGTCGTAGACCGCGACGACGTTCGGGTGGGTCAGCCGGGCGATGGTCTTCGCCTCGTCGGTGAACCGGGCCACGAAGTTGGCGATCCGGGCCCGTGCCTCGGGCGCCTGGGTCGGGTGAATGATCTTGACCGCGACGGTGCGCTCGAGGCGTTCGTCGGTGGCGGTGTACACGGTCGCCATGCCGCCACGGGCCACGCGACCGCGAATGCGGTAACGCCCGTCGATCAGCGAGCCCAGCAACGTGTCGGCGACCTGTGTGTCCATCGGCAGGGAGTCTATGTGTCCAGGGGGTGGGAGTTGAACAGGATGCTACAGCCCGGAGTCGTTCCTGGTCCGTCCCGTCGTGGTCGCCACCTCGGTGGTGGCCCTGATCCGCTGCTCACCGGGGGTGCCCGTCGGCGGGCGCGAACTGGCCGTGCGGGGTGCCGGTGGCCCTCGCCGGCCGCGGCGTGGCAGGGTGATCGGGTGACCGAATCCGTACCCGACCAGGCCGTACCCGGCCCCGAGCTCGCCGGCCCCACCGACCCGGCGGGCTGGCTCGCCCTGCCCGACGTCGCCGAGCGGCTCGACGTGTCGATCAGCAAGGTGCACCAGATGATCCGCGACCGGGAGTTGTTGGCGGTCCGCCGCGACGGCATTCGCCGGATACCCGCGGAGCTGGTGGCCAACGAGACCGTTCTCAAGCACCTGCCTGGCGTGCTCAACCTGCTCGCCGACAACGGCTACGACGACGAGGCGGCGCTGCGCTGGCTCTACGAGCCGGACGACACGCTGCCCGGCAACACCCCCGCCGCGGCCCTCTCCGGCGACCAGGCCCGCGAGGTCAAGCGCCGAGCCCAGGCCCTGGGCTTCTGACCCCCTCCCGGCCCTGCCGGATCTGCCGTTGATCATGAAGTTGTTGCCACGACACGCCGCGCGCGTGGGCAACAACTTCATGATCGACGCACGTCAGGGCGAGGGGTCAGTCGGCTCGGCGGGTCGCCGCTATGGCCAGGTCCACCAGGACCTGGCGGGCCTCGGTGTCCAGGTCGACGGCCGTCAGCGCGGCCAGCGCGGAGTCGGTGAGCGTGACGATCCGCTGCTCGGTGCGGGCCAGCGCCCCGCTCGCGTCGATCAGCTCGCGTAGCCGGGCCACACCCCGCTCGTCCAGGTCCGGGTCGCCGAGCTGGCTGAGCAGCAGCTCCCGGCCCGCGTCGTCGGTGGCCTCCACGGCTGCCGCCACCAGATAGGTGCGCTTGCCCTCGCGCAGGTCGTCCCCGGCCGGCTTGCCGGTCTGCGCCGGGTCACCGAAGACCCCCAGCACATCGTCGCGGAGCTGGAACGCCTCGCCCAACGGCAACCCGTACGCCGAGTAGGTCGTCCGGACGTCCTCGCTGGCGTCGGCCAGCGCGGCCCCGAGCAGCAGCGGACGCTCGACGGTGTACTTCGCCGACTTGTACCGGGCGACCTTGCTGGCCCGTTCCACCGACGTGTCCCCGGTGACCTGGGTCAGCACGTCGAGGTACTGCCCGACGGTGACCTCGGTGCGCATCTCGTCGAAGACCGGCCGGGCCCGGGCCACCGCCCGCAGGTCCAGACCGGCGGAGTGCAGCAGCTCGTCGGACCACACCAGGCAGAGATCCCCGAGCAGGATCGCGGCGGAGTCACCGAACCCGTCCGGGTCGCCGCCCCAACCGGCCGCCCGGTGCCGGGTCGCGAACCGTCGGTGCACCGCCGGCTCGCCGCGCCGGGTGTCGGAACGATCCATCAGGTCGTCGTGAATCAGGGCGCTGGCCTGCACGAACTCCAGCGCCGCGAGGGCCGTGAGGACCTGGTCGCCGTCCACCCCGCCGGCGCCCCGGAACCCCCAGTACGCGAAGGCCGGGCGCAGGCGCTTGCCGCCACCGAGCACGAAGGCTTCGATCGCCTCCGCCACCGGGACGAGGGCCTCGTCCACCCGGGTCAGCCGGGCCCGCTGGCCAGCCAGAAACTCGGTGAGCGCCCGGTCGACCCGCTCCCGCAGGCTGGCACGGTCGACGGGGGAAACGGGAGCAGCGTGGGTCACGCCACGACGCTAGCGGGTCGCCCCGGCTCGCGCTCCACCGCCACGCGTACTCCCGCCGGGTCGCCCGCCGTCGTGGCCCGAACCGGCCCGTCCGCCCGGCCGCGCACCCGCCACCCCGCGCCGGCCCGGCCCGCCGGCCGCCGTCGAGCGGATCCGTCGGGTGCGCGCGGCCGCCTCGGCGAGCACCACCACCGGCACGTCCAGCACGAACGCGAGCCAACCGAGCCAGAACCCGTCGGGCACGCGTCGCTGCCGTTCCCACCGGGACACCTCGTGGCGGCTCAACGTCGCCACACCCGCGGCGGCGCACAACTCGGCTGCGGTGCGCCGCTGGCTCCAACCCCGGGCCAGCCGATGCCGGACCAGGAGCGGCCCGAGCTGGGGGCGGCGCGGCGGTGGGGGCGAGGTCATGGGTCCTCCCGGCGGGGCGTCGGCGCGGTGACACCCACCCGTCCGGCGGGACGGGACAGGTGCACCTCTCGGCTGTGTGACCCCCGCGCCGGACCCCCTGGGCCGCCCCCACCGCCCCTCCCGCGCCACTCATTCCTACCCCTGGGGTACGACGGCCTTCCCCACCGTTGGGAAGCGTCTGGGTGCCGATGGCGTCGCCCGCTAGAGTCGGGTCGTGGCGCTCGGTCTTCCCTCGGTACTCCCCAATCCGCAGCCGGCGATCGGGGAGCTCATCCGTGAGCGCCAGCCGACCTTCTCGTTCGAGTTCTTCCCACCCAAGACCGAGGCGGGGGAGCGGCTGCTCTGGCAGGCGATCCGCGAGCTGGAGTCGCTGCGTCCGTCGTTTGTGTCGATCACCTACGGCGCGGGCGGTTCGACCAGGGACACCACCGTGGCGGTGACCGAGCGGATCGCCACCGACACCACCCTGCTGCCGATGGCCCACCTGACCGCGGTCAACCACTCCGTGGCCGAGCTGCGGCACGTGATCGGCCGGCTCGCCGGGGTCGGGGTGCGCAACGTGCTGGCCGTGCGCGGTGACCCGCCGGGCAACCCGGGCGGCGAGTGGGTCCGGCACCCCGAGGGCGTCGACTACGCCGAGGACCTGGTCCGGCTGGTGCGCGACTCCGGTGACTTCAGCGTCGGTGTGGCGGCCTTCCCGTACAAGCATCCCCGCTCACCCGACGTGGCCAGCGACACCGCACAGTTCGTCCGCAAGTGTCGGGCCGGCGCCGAGTTCGCGATCACGCAGATGTTCTTCGAGGCCGACGACTACCTGCGCCTGCGCGACCGGGTGGCCGCCACCGGCTGCGACACCCCGATCCTGGCCGGGGTGATGCCGGTGACCCAGATCGGCACCATCGAGCGGTCCGTGCAGCTGTCCGGGGCGCCCTTCCCGCCGGCGCTGGCGGCGCGCTTCGAGCGGGTGGCCGACGACCCGGAGGCGGTGCGCCGGCTCGGCATCGAGCAGGCCAGCGACATGTGCCGTCGACTGCTGGACGAGGGCGTTCCGGGCATCCACTTCATCACCCTCAACCGGTCCACCGCCACCCGAGAGGTCTGGCAGAACCTCAAGGCCGGCGCGCGGGTGTGAACGCGGACTCTGCGACACCTGATGCCCGGCACGACGGTTGATCCTCAGGTGGGCACACAGCTGAACTGGGACCAGTACGCCACGGCGTGGGCGCGGTTGCACGGCGGGTTCGACCCGCGGGTCGCCGCGCCGGTGGTGCGCGCCTGGCTGCGGTTCGCCTACCACGTCGGGTATGTGCTGGGTCGGCTGCGGGTCGGCCCCACCCCGGTCACCGTGGCGGGGGTGCTGCTCTGCTTCTGCGTACCGTTGCTGGCGACCCGGCCGGGCGACGGCCCGTTCCTCGGCGCGCTGTTCGTGCTGCTCGCCGCGGTGGCCGACAGCGTGGACGGTGCGGTGGCGGTCGCCACCGGCCGCACCACCCGACTCGGCTACGTCTACGACTCGCTGGCCGACCGGCTTGGCGAGGTAGCGTGGCTGCTGGCGTTCTGGCTGGTCGGCGCCCCGGGCGTGCTGGTCGTCGCGGGCGGCGCGTTGTCCTGGCTGCACGAGTACGTCCGGGCCCGCGCGGTCTCTGCCGGGATGCGTGACATCGGCGCGGTGACCGTCGGCGAACGACCCACCCGGGTCTCGGTCGCGCTGGCGGGCCTGGTGGTCGCCGGGCTGGCCGGCCTGATCGAGCCGGAGCTGGCCGCCGGCACCATCACGATGGCGACCGCGGTGTGGGTGCTGCTGGCCGGCTTCGGGCTGGGGCAGCTGCTGTCCACCGTCCGCCGCGCGCTGCTCGACGCCGGCTGACCGCGATGTTAGGAAGGGCCCCTTCCTATACCGCAGGCGTTAATAAGGTGCCCTTCCTTGCGTCTACCAGGCGGGGCCGATCTCGTCGGCGACGATCTGCGCGGAGAGGGTCACCATCGGCAGGCCGCCGCCGGGATGGCTGGAGCCACCCACCAGCCACAGCCCGTGCGCCGGGCCCCGGTTGGCCGGGCGGAGCAGCCCACCGGCGGTGCCGTAGATCGCGCCGCCCGGCGCCCCGGTCGCCGCGCCCAGGTCGGCCGGGGTGCGCACCTCGCGGAACAGCAGCCGGTCCCGCACGTCGACGCCGCGCTCGGCCAGGACATCCAGGATCCGGTCGGCGTACGCGTCGGTCAGCCCCGGGCGTCGCCAGTCGACCGCGCCACCGGCGGTGCCCTGCCGGGCGGCGTTGACCAGCACGAACCACGCCTCGTGCCCGGCGGGGCGGACCATCGGGTCGTCGGCCACGGTGACGAACACCGTCGGGTCGGCCGCCGGTCGGGCCCGGACGCCCCGCCCCGGATCGCCGAACACCGCGTCGAACTCCGCGTCGTAGTCGCGCGGGAAGAAGACGTTGTGGTGCGCCAGGCCGCTGCTGCCGGAGACGCCGAGCAGCAGCACGAAACCGGCGAGGCTGCGATCGGTCAGACCGGCCAGCCGGCGCGCGTGTGGCAGCAGGTCGCGGTAGACGGTGAGCGCGTCGACGTTGGCCACCACCACGTCGGCGGGCACCGGCGCGGTGACGTCGGCGAGGCGTACCCCGTGCACCCGGCCGCCCGCGGCGTCGATCCGGGTGACCGTGGTGCCGGTCTGCACGACCACGCCGAGGTCCAGGCAGCGGGTCAGCAGCGCGTCGGCGAGCGTGCCCAGCCCGCCGCGCAGGTACCACCCGCCGTAGGTCAGCTCGGCGTAGGGGACCGCGACCAGCGCCGCCGGGGCCCGGCGCGGGTCGGCGCCGGTGTAGGTGGCGTACCGGTCCAGCAGCATCCGCAGCCGCGGGTCGGACAGGTGGCCGCGGCCCAGGCCGCGCAGGGTGCGGCCCGGGGCGATGGCGGCCAGGTCACCGACGCGCCAGGCCAGCGACGCGAGGTCCCGGGGGGAGTCGACGGTACGGCGCAGGATGTCCCGCGAGGAGGCCTCCCACACCCGTGCGGCCCGGCGCCACAACCGCTGCCAGTCGGCCGCCGCCCGGTCACCGAAGGCGGCCCCGATCCGCGCGGCGAACTCCACCGGGTCGGCGCACGAGTCGAGGGCCGGGCCGCCGTCGGGAAAGACGTGCCGGACGATCGGGTCCAGCGGGACCAGGTCCAGGTACTCGTCGAGTTTCGCCCCGGTCGCCTCGAACAGGTCGTGGAACACCTCGGGCAGGGTGAGCAGGCTCGGCCCGGTGTCGAAGTGGAACATTCCGGCCGGGGTGTCGTGCGCGTACCGGCCGAGCTTGCCGCCGACCGTGTCGGCGGCCTCGAAGACTGTCACCTGGTGCCCGGTTGCGGCCAGCCGGGCGGCGGTGGCCAGGCCACCCACCCCGGCGCCGACGACCACGATCCGCGCCATGCCGCGCCCTCCTAGCTGACCGGGCGGCCCCGCCAGGTCAGGCGGCGTCGCTTTCGCAGATGGTACGACCGCAGCGTCAACCAACCGAGGACCACGACCGACACGGGGTGTGCGAGCGCGTCGGGCCACCACCGGCCGCCGGTCGCCCGGGCGGTGAGCACCCGCCCGGCCACCCCGAGCAGGTATGCGATGAGCGCAACCATTGACATCCGGGGAGCTGTCGAGGCGACCGCGAGCGCGACCAGCGGCGGAGCGGTGTAGAGCAGGAGCAGCAGCGTCACCACGGCGGCCGCCGCGCCGGGGTGCCCGAACGATGCCCACAGCGACTTCGAGTACCCGTCGCGCAGCTGCGGCCAGTCGTCGTACATCCGGCAGATGGCCAGCCGGGAACCGTCGGCCAGGGCGATCCGCCTCCCCGCGCGCTTGACGGCCCGGGCCAGCTCGACGTCCTCCAGGATCTTGTCGGCGACGGACGCGTGCCCGCCGGCGGCGGCGTAGCCGGCCCGGTCCACCACCAGGAACTGCCCGCCCGCCGCGGCCAGCGACGGCCGCCGCGAGCGCTCCATGGCCCGCAGCGGCAGGAAGGTCAGCCACAACCACTGCAACAACGGCTGCACGAGCCGGTCGGCCGCCGTCGCCACCACGATCCGGGGGTACGGCGACAGCAGCGTCGCGTGAGCGGCGCGCAGCTCGGTGACCGCCGCGGCCACGGCGTGCGGGGCGAGCACCACGTCGGCGTCGACGAAGACCAGCACAGTGGCCGCCGGGTCGGCCCGGGTGGCCAACTGCCAGCAGGCGTGCGGCTTGCCCAGCCAGCCCGGTGGCGGGGCGACGCCGCTGAGCAGGGTGACCCGCGGGTCGTCGCCGACGACCGCGCGGACCACGTCGGCGGTGCCGTCGGTGGACCCGTCGTCGAGGATCACGATGCGCAGCGCCGGCACACCACGCTGGGCGAGCAGGGCGCGCAGGCAGGGCGTGACCCGGGCGGCCTCGTCGCGCAGCGGCAGCAGCACGGCCACCGGTTCGTCGACCTCGTCGGGTCGGTCGGTGGGCCGGCGCAGCCACCGGGTGGCGTTGACCCAGGTGTGCCCGGTCAGCGCGGCGACGGCGAGCAGCAGGGCGAAGAGAACGGTCATCGGGTCGCGTCGACGCCGAGGCGGTGCGGTTGGTGGTCGTCCCGGCGCGCGTGGTGGGGCCGGCGGGCGCGCAGCAGGGTCACCGCCAGCGGCACGGCGGTCACCGCCATGCCGGCCGCGCCCCAGAGCGCCGACGCGGGCAGGTCCAGGAAGACCGCGTGGGCCAGGATGCTGGAGAAGTACGTCCACAGGTAGAGCGCGAGCATCGGGTGGTCCCGCCGGTCGGTGTGCTCGGCGGCCGGGCCGGCCAGCGGGCGCAACGTGCTCATCAGCAGCACCGCGAAGAGCAGCCAGCCCAGGTAGTTGCTGACCGGGATGTCGGTCAGGCCGGGCAGCGCCGCTGTGGCGTCCCGCCAGACCCAGTAGCCCTCGGCCACCATCTGCGGGTCGAGGAAGAGATCCCAGGCGGCCAGCCCCACCGCGGCCAGCGCGATCCTGCCCATCCACCGGCCGGCCGTCGCGCCACCGGTCGTCGGGATGTTGTCGGTGGCCGTCGAGGCGCTGGCCGTCGGGGTGTTGCCGGCGGGCGCCGGGGCGCTGGCCGTCGGGGTGTTGCCGCCGGTCAGGCGGACCGCGGCCAGCCAGGCCGGCCAGGCCATCCAGGTCCAGGCCAGCGGGATGATCAACGGCACCCCGGCCAGCTTGGGGCCCAGCTCACCGGAGTAGTCGTAGCTGCCGAACGGCACACCGGTGGCCACCCCGATCGCCTCGATCGCGAACCCGCCGCCGGTGGCCACCGCGACCAGCGCCGCCGCCACCCGAGGGCCCCGGCTGAGCAGCGCGTGGCCGACCGAGAGCAGCCAGCCGAGCACGACCGTGGCCACGGTAAGCCCGGCCCGGGTGGCGCCGGTGGTCAACGGGTAGCAGATCTGGGCGAGCACCAGGACGGCGAGCAGCGTCCAGGAGATCCGCCTGGTCATGACGTCGGGGGCTCGAGCGGTAGGTCTCGACCGAGGACGCCGAAGGGCCGCTCGTCACCGGGGAAGTGGAAGTCGCGCAGCACGTCGACGAAGCCGAACCGCCGGTACAGCCGCCAGGCCCGCGAGGTCTGCTCCTCGGCCTCCGGGGTGGACAGCAGTGTGGTGTCGCCCTCGGCCATCGTGAGCAGCGCCCGCAACTGCCCGGCGCCCAGCCCGTGCCCCTGCGCCGGCGGGCGGACGTGCAGCTCGACCACCTCGAAGCAGTGGGTGAGCCAGCGCTTGCGGGTCGGGCCGTCCAGCGCCCGGTGCACCTGGTCGTGCCACCACTGGCCCGGGCCGCCCAGATAGCCATACCCGAAGCCGGCGAGGTGACCCTCGCTGGTCAGGCTGGCCACGGCCCGGAACCCGGGCCGGCGCACGTGGGTGGCGATGTAGCCGCGCCGGGCCTCCAGCAGGTCGGTGCGGTACCCCATCGCCTCGCCGTAGACGGCCACCACGTCGTCCAGCCGTCGGACGAGATCGTCCGGCGTCCAGCGCACCAACCTCATGCCCGTCCACCCTTCACTGTCGCCTGGTCGCCGTCGGCGACCCATCCGAGGACCGTCCGGTCGCCGACCACGTCACGTACCTCGAACCGGGCGAACAGCTCCTCGGCGTACCAGCCCGCGGTGGGGGTTCGCATGATCGCCGCCCGATGCTCCGGGTGACGGTACGCGAACGCCACCAGGTCCGTCGGGTCGCGCCACACGCTCACCGTGCCCTGCCATCCCAGCGGGGCCTCACCGACGCCGAACCGGGCCAGCAACCCGGGCGCGTCGCGCAGGGCGGCGGCCACCGGCGGGATCGCCCGCCAGAAGGTGGCCGCCCGGCGGGCCCGCAACCGGGCGCGGGTCAGCGCCAGCACGGGGCCGGTGACCCGGCCGCCCGGCGGCTCGCCGAACGGTCGCTGGCCGGACCACTCGCCCCGGCTGCTCAGCGGGCGCAGGTCGACCCGGGCCTGGGCGTGGGCGATCCGCGCCCAGGCGCGTCCGACCGGCGAGTCGTCGAAGCCGGCCGCCGCGGCGGGGGAGTCCCAGACGGTCAGCGCCGCCCACCGGGCCAGGTCGGCGTCACCCGGCCCGAAGCCGGTGCCGGTCCCCGTGCCCAGCAGTTTGCCGAACCGGACGCCCGGCAGGGCCCGCAGTCGACGCGGGTCCACCGCCATCCGGGTCAGCGCCCGGGGCAGCGCGCCGCGGGAGGTCCGCCACACGTGCAGGGTGACCAACTCCGGTACGGCGTTGCGGTGCCGACCGGTTCGCTCGCGCCGCTCGCTCACGCCACCTCGGCCGGGATGCCGGCGGTGACGCGCAGCAGCTCGGCGTAGGTGGTCGGGAAGACCGCCTGCGGTACACCGCCCGCGGCCCAGATCTGCGGGTACGCCGCCAGTGCGGTGTCCACCAGGGTGCGCAGCGCCTGCGGGTGCCCGAGCGGGGCCACTCCGCCGATCGGCTGCCCGGTGTGCTTCCGGACGAACTCCGGGGTGGCCCGGCGCAGCCGGGTGACGCCGATGGACGCGGCGAGGCCGGCGGTGTCGACCCGGTGCGCGCCGGAGGTGAGCACGAGCAGCGGCGCGTCGTCCGCGTTGAAGATCAGCGAGTTGGCGATCTGGCCGACCTCGACGCCGAGCGCCTCGGCTGCGGCTGCGGCGGTGTGCACCGCGTCGGGCAGGAGGCGGACCGTGCTGGGCTGGCCGGCGTCGTCGAGCGCGCCGGCGTCGTCGAGCGCGTCCTGCACCGCCCGTACGTTCGGGTGTGGCTGCATCCCGTCATTCTTCCCCGGTCCGCCGGTGCCGGTTCACCTCGGTGCGTACGGGCGGCGAGCCTCGGCGCGTCACACGTTGCATTTTCGTCGGAGGGGAGGTGTACTGTCAGGAGCAGTTAGAACGAGTGTTCGATTGCCTCGAACGCCCGTTCCAACCAGCCGGAGCGCGGTGTTTCGCGGCGCCAGCTCCGGGCGGTGTGGCTTCGCGGGCCGCACCTGGGTTTCCGGGCAGTCGCGAGCCCGGTCCCATCAGGCAGGAGCGTCGCCCGCCGCCCACGACCCCCGGGCGGCGGGCGACGAACCCGCCGGTACGCCGGCCGGGTGTGGTGTGGGGAAGCATCCACACCCGGCCGGCCGCCCCCGGTGCGTCTTCCTCCGCACCACCCGACCTCGGCGTCTCGTCGGCGGCATCACTGCCCCGGCCGACGCCCCGGCCACGTGGAGGAGACAGTCCATGCCGACCAACCCGGCTCAGGCACCGACGGTGCCGGCGCACGTGCTGCCGCACCGCACCCCTGCCCAGCTCCTCACCCTGGCCCGTCGTGGGCTGGTCGAGGCCGGCCAGACCCGACCTGACGGCCTGCGCTACGCGGCCGCCCACCTGGCGGCGCTGCGTGCGGCGGCCGCCCTGCTCGCCGCCCGGGCCCGGCCCGCCCCGAGCCGGCGCAACCGGATCACCAGCGTCTGGGTCCTGCTCTGCGCCGTCGCTCCCGAGCTCGACGAGTGGGCCCGGTTCTTCGCCGCCGGGGCCAGCAAGCGAGCCGCCGCCGAAGCCGGCATCCCCCGGGTGGTCAGCGTCCGGGAGGCCGACGATCTGCTCCGCGCCGCCGAACAGTTCGTCACGGTGGTGGAGACCGCGCTCGGCGTGGCGCACCAACCGGCCCTGGACGGCCTCGCCGCGTGAGCCCGCCGTGACGCCGACCGCCTGGAAGGGAAGCCGGGCGGCCGGCGTCACGGTGCGTCGGTCCTGATCTGTTCCACTGCAACGACGGGGGGTTGGTCCAATGGCGGGCCGCATGGTGGTCGGTTCCGCCGCACTGGCCGATCTGGTCCGCCCGGCGAGCGCACCCGATCCGGTCGGCGGCCACCGGGTGCTGCCGGTGGCGCCCGAGCTGACCGGCCTGCTGCCCAACCGGGGCCTGCGTCGCGGCAGCACGATCGCGGTCGCCGCCGGTCAGCCCCGACGCAGTGGCGGCACCTCGCTGGTGCTGGCCCTGCTGGCCGAGGCATCCCGGGCCGGTTCGTGGTGCGCCGTGGTCGGAGTGCCGACGTTCGGCGCGGGTGCGGCAGCCGAGCTGGGCATCGCCCTGGACCGGCTGGCCCTGGTGCCGAATCCCGGCCCCGAGTGGGCCACCGTGGTCGCCGCGCTGATCGACGGGGTGGACGTCGTGGTCACCGCCGTACCCGCCGCGGTCTCCGCCTCGGTCGCCACCCGGCTGGCCGCGCGGGCCCGGCAGCGCGGCAGCGTGCTCGTTCCGTACGGCCGGTGGGACGGCGCGGACGTGACGTTGCAGGTGGTCCGTGGGGTCTGGGAAGGGCTCGGTCAGGGCCGGGGGCGGCTGCGTCGCCGGGAGGTCACCGTCTCGGCGCGCGGGCGCGGAGCGGCCGCCCGACCCAAGGAGGTCAAGGTCTGGCTCCCCGGCGCCGAGCTCACCCGGGTCATTCCCCGGACGGTGCGGTCGACCGTGGGCCGTCCGTCCGTGCCGCTCGCCCTGGTCGGGTCGGGGTGACCGGCTCGCCGATCCGGACCCTGCTGCTGTGGTGCCCGGACTGGCCGGTGCTCGCCGCCGAGATCGTCGACGGGGTGCCGGCCACCGGTCCGGTCGCCGTGCTGCACGCCAACCGGGTGGTCGCCTGCTCCGAGCGGGCCCGTGCCGAGGGCGTGCGCCGAGGGCTGCGCAAGCGGGAGGCGCAGGGCCGTTGCCCGCAGCTCACCGTCGTGGAGTACGACCCCGGCCGGGACGCCCGGGCGTTCGAGCCGGTGGTCGCCGCGCTGGAGGAGGTGGTCGCCGGCGTCGAGGTGGTCCGTCCGGGCGCCTGCGCGGTCGCCGCCCGGGGCCCGAGTCGTTACCTCGGCGGCGAGGAGGCGGCTGCCGAGCGGCTCATCGAGCATGTCGCCCAGTCCTGTCTGGTGGAGAGCCAGGTGGGCATCGCCGACGGGGTGTTCGCCGCGGGGTTGGCCGCCCGCGCGGGCCGGGTGGTGGAGCCGGGCGGGACACCGGCGTTCCTGGCCGGGATGCCGGTCGAGGCGCTCGGCCGGTCCGCACTGGCCGATCTGCTGCGCCGGCTGGGGGTGCGGACCCTCGGCGACTTCGCCGCGCTACCGGCCGGCGACGTGCTGGCCCGGTTCGGGTTCGATGGCGCGCTGGCCCACCGGCTGGCCGCCGGCCGGGATCACCGCCCGCTCGCCGTCCGGCAGCCGCCGACCGACCTGACGGTGACCTCCGCGTACGACGAGCCGATCGACCGGGTCGACGCGGCGGCGTTCGCCGCCCGCGCGCTGGCCGAGCAGTTGCACGACCGGCTCGCCGGGCACGGGCTGGCCTGCACCCGGCTCGGCATCGAGGCGGTCACCGAGCACGGGCAGGAGTTGCACCGGGTGTGGCGGCACGACGGCCTGCTCACCGCCGCCGCCATCGCCGACCGGGTGCGCTGGCAGCTCGACGGCTGGCTCTCCGGCAGCAACGGCCGCGCCGGTGCCCGCCCGGCCCGGCCGACGGCCGGCATCATCCGGCTGCGGCTGATCCCGGACGGGGTGATCGCCCAGGCCGGCCTGCAGACCGGCCTCTGGGGGGAGACGGGCGAGGAGCGGGAGAGAGCGCACCGGGCATTGAGTCGGGTGCAGGGCATCCTCGGCCCGGAGGCGGTGGTCACGGCGGTGCTCGGCGGTGGGCGCTCCCCGGCCGACCAGGTGCGCCTGGTGCCGTGGGGCGACGAACGCCTCCCCGCCCGCCCCGACGTTCCGCCGTGGCCGGGTCGGCTACCGCCGCCCGCGCCCGCCGTGGTGCTGCCCAGCCCGCTCGCCGCGGCCGTGCACGACGCAGCCGGCGAGCCGGTGGTGATCAGCGCGCGGTTGGCGGTAAGCGCTGTTCCCGCCCGGCTGGTGGTCGACGCCGGCCGACCGGCGGAGATCGTGGGCTGGGCCGGGCCGTGGCCGGTGGACGAGCGCTGGTGGGCGCCGGCCGAGGCTCGCCGCCGGGCACGGTTCCAGGTCAGCCTCGCCGACGGCACCGCTCTGCTGCTCGCCGTGGAGTCCGGGCAGTGGCTGGTGGAGGCGATCTATGACTGAGTCAGGTCGGCCCATGACCGGCGTTGGCCGGGAGGCGGATGTCCTGATGAGCGGTATGACTGTGAGTCATATTTATGACTCACAGTCATGCCGCTCATCGTGGCTTTTGCCGCTGGCGGGGTCGGGCACCGCCGGGCGGCCGGTCGGTCGTGCCACCGCCGTCGGGCCGGCAGAAGCGGGCGGCGCGGTCCGAGCGGGCGGCGCGGGCGGATGAGCTTTCATAACCCGAAGATGCCCTGGTCGGAGTTGGAGCGGGTGCTCTCCGGCCGGGCCGACGGCGGCTCCGGCAGGTCGGGCGGCGGGCGGTCGCGCGAGGAGCGGCACCTGCACGTGGTGGACCCGCTCGCCGTGGACGCCGACGGTGGGGACTCCCCGGCCTGGAGTCGCCGGCGCGAGCAGTACCAGCCGCCGGAGCTGCCCCGCCCCGACGGTGTGGTGCCCTACGCGGAGCTGCACGCGCACACCAACTTCAGCTTCCTCGACGGCGCCAGCCATCCTGAGGAGCTGGCCGAGGAGGCGGCCCGGTTGGGGCTCACCGCGCTCGCCGTCACCGACCACGACGGCTTCTACGGGGTGGTCCGTTTCGCCGAGGCGGCCCGCACGCTGGGCCTGCCGACCATCTTCGGCGCGGAGCTGTCCCTCGGGCTGCCTGGCCCGCAGAACGGCGAGCCCGACCCGCACGGCGCGCACCTGCTGGTGCTCGCGCACGGGCACGAGGGGTACGCCCGGCTGGCCACCACCATCGCCCGTGCCCAACTGCGCGGCGGGGAGAAGGGCCGCCCGATCTACGGGGAGCTGGAGGAGGTCGCCGCCGAGCTGCGCGACCACGTGCTGGTGCTGACCGGCTGCCGCAAGGGGCACGTGCCGGGCGCGCTGCTCACCGAGGGGGTGGACGCGGCGGCCCGCGAGCTGGATCGGCTGACCGCGCTCTTCGGCGCGGAGACGGTGGCGGTGGAGCTGACCGACCACGGGCATCCCGTCGACGCCGACCGCAACGACGCGCTCGCCGAGCTGGCTGCCGCGGCCGGGCTGCCGACGGTGGCCAGCAACAACGTGCACTACGCCAGCCCCGGCCGGCGTCGGCTGGCCACCACGGTCGCCGCCGTCCGGGCCCGGCGCAGCCTCGACGAGATCGACGGCTGGCTGCCCGCGGCGGCCACCGCCCACCTGCGCAGCGGCGCGGAGATGGCGGCCCGGTTCGCCGCGTACCCGGGGGCGGTGGCCCGGGCCGCCGAGTTCGGCGCCGAGCTGGCCTTCGACCTGCAACTGGTCGCGCCGCAGTTGCCGGCGTACCCGGTGCCGCCGGGGCACACCGAGATGAGCTGGCTGCGCAAGCTGACCGCCGACGGGGCACGCGAGCGGTACGGCCCGCCGCAGGCGCACCCGACGGCGTACGCGCAGCTCGACCACGAGCTGAACATGATCGAGGAGCTGGGCTTTCCCGGCTACTTCCTGGTGGTCTACGACATCGTCTCGTTCTGCCGCGAGCAGGACATCTACTGCCAGGGCCGGGGCTCGGCGGCCAACTCGGCGGTCTGCTACGCGCTGCGCATCACCAACGTGGACGCCGTGCGGCACCGGCTGCTCTTCGAACGGTTCCTCGCCCCGGAGCGGGACGGCCCGCCCGACATCGACGTGGACATCGAGTCCGACCGCCGGGAGGAGGTGATCCAGCACGTCTACACCCGCTACGGCCGGGAGCACGCCGCCCAGGTCGCCAACGTCATCTCCTACCGGCCCCGCTCGGCGGTGCGGGACGTGGCCAAGGCGTTCGGCTTCTCACCCGGTCAGCAGGACGCCTGGAGCAAGCAGATCGACAGGTGGGGCTCGGTCGCCACGGTCGACGTCGAGGGCATCCCGGAGCAGGTGGTGGAGTACGCCAACGAGTTGCAGACGTTCCCCCGGCACCTGGGCATCCACTCCGGCGGCATGGTGATCTGCGACCGTCCGGTGATCGAGGTCTGCCCGGTGGAGTGGGGGCGGATGCCCGGTCGCAGCGTGCTCCAGTGGGACAAGGACGACTGCGCCGCCGTGGGCCTGGTCAAGTTCGACCTGCTCGGCCTCGGCATGCTGTCCGCGCTGCACTACGGCTACGACATGATCGGCATGAGTCTGGACCTCGGCGACATGACGCTGGACGACCCGGAGGTCTACGACATGCTCTGCCGGGCCGACTCGGTCGGGGTGTTCCAGGTGGAGAGCCGTGCCCAGATGGCCACCCTGCCCCGGCTCAAGCCCCGCGAGTTCTACGACCTGGTGGTCGAGGTGGCGCTGATCCGGCCCGGCCCGATCCAGGGCGGCTCGGTGCACCCGTTCATCCGGCGCAAGAACGGTCAGGAGCCGGTGACCTTCGCGCACCCGTTGATGCGCAACGCGCTGGAGAAGACCCTGGGTGTGCCGCTGTTCCAGGAGCAGTTGATGCAGCTCGCCATCGACCTGGCCGGCTTCGACGCGGCCGAGGCCGACCAGCTGCGCCGGGCGATGGGCGCGAAACGGTCGGTCGAGCGGATGACCCGCATCGCCGACCGGCTCTACGCCGGGATGGCCGAGCGGGGCATCACCGGCGAGCTGGCCGACGACGTCTACCGCAAGCTCACCGCGTTCGCCAGCTACGGCTTCCCGGAGAGCCACGCGATGAGCTTCGCCTACCTGGTGTACGCCAGCTCCTGGCTCAAGCGCTACCACCCGGGGCCGTTCCTGGCCGCGCTGCTCAACGCCCAGCCGATGGGTTTCTACTCCCCGCAGACCCTGGTCGACGACGCCCGCCGGCACGGGGTGGAGGTCCGCCGTCCGGACATCAACGCCAGCGGGGCGCTGGCGGTGCTGGAGTCCACCCCGGACACCAGGTGGGGCAGCGGGCCGGGGGAGCCGCCGCACGCCTGGGGGTTGGGTGGTCCGGCCGTCCGGCTCGGGCTGTCCAGCGTCCGTACCCTCGGATCTGACGTGGCCGAGCGGATCGAGGTCGAGCGGGCGGCCGGCGGGGCGTACCGCGACATGCCGGATCTGGCCCGGCGGGTCGGCCTGTCCGCCGCGCAGCTGGAGGCGCTGGCCACCGCGGACGCCTTCGCCTGTTTCGGGCTGACCCGGCGGGAGGCGCTCTGGGCCGCCGGCGCGGCGGCCCAGGACCGACCGGGCCGGCTGCCCGGCACGGTGACCGGCGCGGCGGCGCCCACGCTGCCCGGCATGGAGGCGGTGGACCGGCTGGTCGCCGACGTGTGGGCCACCGGGTTGTCGCCGGAGAGCCACCCGGCCCGGTTCATCCGGGGCCAGCTCGACGTGCTCGGCGCGGTGCCGATCGCCCGGCTCGGTCGGGTGGAGCCGGGCCAGCGGATCCGGGTCGGCGGCATCGTGACCCACCGCCAGCGCCCGGCGACCGCCGGCGGAGTGACCTTCCTCAACCTGGAGGACGAGACCGGGATGTTGAATGTCACCTGCTCACCGGGGCTGTGGCAGCGCTACCGGCGGGTGGCCCGCACCAGCGCCGCGCTGGTGGTCCGGGGCCGACTGCAACGGCACGAGGGGGTGACCAACCTGGTCGCCGACCGGCTGGACGCCATCGAACCGCCGGTCAGCCCCGCGTCCCGTGACTTCCGCTGATCCAGTGATCCACATTACGGTTTCCGGCGTCGCCGGGCGGGAGACTCGTCCGGAGCGGGCAGAGCGGCCCGTGATCCGTGAGGGGGAATGACAAGTGATGGGAAACCACGCGTACACCGGCGGCGGAATCGCCAACGCCCGACGGACCCGGCTGGGCGCCGGCTGGATGCCGTCGCACCTCACCGGCCCCCGCGAGTACGAGGTGACCAACGGTCCGGTGGCCAACGAGCGCCGGTCCCGGGCTGAGGACGCGGTCGAGGGCACCGAGTCCTGACCACTAGGCTCGATCGGGTGGAGCAGACCCGAGGCCGGTTCGCCGGGCCGCCGCTGACGCCCCGTACCGCCGTGCTCTGGTCGGTGCTGCGCGCCGAGCTGGACCGACGCGGCGACGTCGAGCTGACCGTGCTGGACGTGGGCGGCGGCACCGGCGGGTTCGCCGTCCCGCTGGCCCGCGCCGGGCACCGGGTCACCGTCGTCGACGCGAGCCCGGACGCGCTGGCCGCGCTCACCCGTCGGGCCGCCGAGGCCGGGGTCGCCGACCGGATCGTGGCCGTGCAGGGCGACGGCGACGCCCTGGCCGGGCTGGTCGAGCCGGCCAGCGTCGACCTGGTGCTCTGCCACGCCGTGCTGGAGGTCGTCGACGACCCCACCCCGGTGGTTGCCGCGCTGGCCAGCGCGCTGCGCCCCGGCGGCGCGGCGAGCGTCCTGGTCGCGGGGCGGGCCGCCGCCGTGCTGGGCCGCGCCACGAACGGTCATCTGGAGGTCGCGGCGGCGCTGGCCGCCGACCCGGCCGGCACCGCCGGGCCGCGCGACACGCTGCGCCGCCGCTACGACGCCCCCGGCGCCGCCGCGCTGCTCACCGCCGCCGGGCTGGCGGTCGAGGAGATCCACGGGGTACGCGTGCTGGCCGACCTGCTGCCCGCCTCGGTCGCCGACGGGCAGTCCACGGCCCTGGTCGAGCTGGAACTGGCGCTGGCCGCGCAGTCCCCCTATCGGGACCTGGCCGCCCAACTGCACCTGTTCGCCCGCCGGCCGGCATGACCGTCGCGCCGGGTGGTGGGCCGCCGCCGCTGACCGTCCTCGGCCCGACACACAGCGGGGACCGACTCGCCGACGTGCTGCCCAGCGCGCTCGCCGTGCTGGGCGTGCCCGGGTCGACCGACCCGCTCGGGCTGGTCCCCGCCCTGGCCGGGGTACGCCGGATCGCCGTACTGCTGGTCGACGGGCTCGGCTGGTACCAGGTGCCGACCGCCGCGCCGCACGCGCCGGCCCTCGCCGGGCTGGCCGCGACGGTGGGTCGGCCGCTCATCGCCGGTTTCCCGTCCACCACCCCGACGAGCCTGGTGACGTTGGGCACCGGCGTCGCGCCCGGCGCGCACGGGGTGCTCGGCTTCACGGTGCGGGTGCCCGGCACCGACCGGGTGCTCACCCACACCGACTGGGCCGCCGACCCGCCGCCGCTGCGCTGGCAGCCGGTGCCCACCCAGCTCCAACGGGCCCGCGCCGCCGGTGTGACGACGACAGTGGTGAGCCGGCCGGAGTTCGGCGGCAGCGGGTTGACCCTGGCCGCCAACCGGGGCGGCGACTTCCGGGGCGCCGCCGGCGCCGACGAGGTGGCTGCCACCATGCTGGCCGCGCTGTCCGCCGGCGACGGGCCGACCCTGGTCTCCGGCTACCACGCCGACCTGGACCGGCACGGGCACCTCAGCGGAGTCGACTCGGCACCCTGGCGGGTCGCCGCAACCGAGGTGGACAACCTGCTCGCCCGGCTGGTCGACGGGCTGCCGCCGGACGCGGCGCTGCTGGTGACCGCCGACCACGGGCAGCTCGACGTGCCCCTGGCGCACCGTTTCGACCTGGACACCGATCCACGGCTGCGCGACGGGGTCCGGGTGGTCGCCGGCGAGGCCCGGGTGCGCTACCTGCACGCCGAGCCGGGCGCGGTCGACGACGTGGTGGCCGCCTGGTCGGCGGTGCTCGGCGACGCGGCGCGGGTGCGTACCCGGGCGGAGATGGTGGCCACCGGCTGGTTCGGGCCGGTGCCCGAGCAGCACCTGGAACGGATCGGCGACGTGGTGGTGACCTGCAACGACACGTACGCCGTCATGGCCAGCCGCACCGAGCGGCCGATGGCGTCGAGGCTGGTGGCGTACCACGGGGCGGACACCGCCGCCGAGCTGACCGTGCCGCTGCTGGTCGTGCGGGGCTGACGCCGCGCGCGGTCCGGCCGGTCGGCCGGTGGTGCTGTCGTACCCCCGGGTTAACCTGCCGGGATGGGTCGCAGCCAATCGTTGCCCCGGGGCGACGATCCGCGCTTCGGGCCGGACGCCGACGACTCCGCCAGCCCGATCCTGCACGTCGACATGGACGCCTTCTTCGCCGCCGTCGAGGTGCGCCGTCGACCCGAGCTGCGCGGCCGGCCGGTCATCGTCGGCGGTGTGGGCCCGCGCGGCGTGGTCAGCTCGGCCAGCTACGAGGCCCGCCGGTACGGGGTCCGCAGCGCGATGCCGACCAGCCAGGCCCGCGCCCGGTGCCCCCACGCGGTCTACCTGCCACCGGACTCCACCGCGTACACGGCCGCTTCCCGGGCGGTCATGCAGATTTTCCGGGACGTCACCCCGCTGGTCGAGCCGCTCTCCCTCGACGAGGCGTTCCTCGACGTTGCCGGGGCCCGCAGACTGTTCGGCTCCCCGGCGACCATCGCCCGGTTGATCCGGCGTCGGGTCGTCGACGAGCAGGGGCTGACCTGCTCGGTCGGGGTGGCGCCGAGCAAGTTCGTGGCCAAGCTGGGCTCCACCCGGGCCAAACCCGACGGCCTGTTGGTCGTGCCTCCGGGGCAGGTCCTGGACTTCCTGCACCCGCTACCGGTGGGCGCGCTGTGGGGCGTGGGGGAGCGGGCCGCCGAGACACTGCGCCGGCTCGGCCTGGCCACCGTCGGCGACCTCGCCGCAGCGCCGCTGGGCATGCTCCGCCGGGCGGTGGGCGCGGCGTCCGCGGCGCACCTGCACGAGCTGGCCGCAGGGCGTGACCCGCGGCGGGTCACCCCCGAGCACGTCGACAAGTCGATCGGCGCCGAGGTGACCTTCGACGCCGACGTGGCCGACCCGCTGGAGATCCGCCGCGCCCTGCTGGCGCTCAGCGCGAAGGTCGGCGTCCGGTTGCGCGGTTCCGGCCAGGTCGGGCGCACGGTCACCCTCAAGGTGCGGCTGGCCGACTTTCGCACCGTCAACCGCTCCCGCACCCTCGGCGTGCCCACCGACACGGCCCGCGAGATGTTCGACACGGTCTGGGCGCTCTACACCGCACTGGACCCGGGCGAGCGGATCCGGCTCGTCGGTGTCCGGGTGGAAGGGCTCGCCCCGGCGCAGGGCGCTCCCCGGCAGCTCACCCTCGGCGCGCCCGAGCGCGGCTGGCGGGAGGCGGAAGCCGCCGCGGACGCCGCTGCTGCCCGATTCGGGCGGTCCGTCATAGGTCCGGCCAGTCTGATGGGCGACCGTGACGCCCATCGAAAGGAAAATCCGCCCCACCCGTAGGTCGTCCCGCTTTCCGACGCGCGACCCCCCTCGTAGACTTGCGGGTAAGCAGCCGGTTGGCTGCCACGGTCTGTCGGCCCGAGTGGGCCCGACCAACGTGACCGGGGAGGAGTGCCGTGCCGCTCTCGGAGCACGAGCAGCGGCTGTTCGAGCAGATCGAGCGGTCGCTTGCCGAGGACCCCAAATTCGCCTCGGCCGTGCGCGCCAGCGATCCGCGCTTCCACGCGCGGCGTCGCCTGCTCGTCGCTGCCGGCGTGATCATCGCTGGCTTGGCTCTACTGGTCTATGGCGCGGTGATCAAGACTCCACCGCTGGCGGTGGCGGGCTTCGTCGTCATGCTGGCGTCGGCCGCGTTCGCGGTGCAGTCGCACCGGCGGGCGCAGTCACCTGACCTGCACGTGGTGGGTGGCACGACGAGTCGTCGTCCCCGCAGTGGCCGGTCCGGTCGCCGCCGGTCGATCCTGGACCGGATGGAAGACAGGTGGCGGCAGCGCCCGGAGGGGCACCGCTGAGCCCGTCCCGCCGCTGAGGCGGGCCGTACACCGCGACGAGCGGGTCGCCGGGCACACCCCGGCGACCACTGTCGTATCCGCGTGCCCGCTGCCCTCCCCGCCCCCGTCTTCGGCGGGCGTGATGATTCACTCCAGGTCGCCCCGGTGGGGCGCATCCAGACGCTCGGCCCCGTCCCCATCGCCGACCTGGAGTCGATGAACGTTCGGGGCGACGGTCGGTGACCGCCGCCCCGAACCTGACAGACGTCGGTCAGCGGGCCGCCCGGTCGGCCAGCATCCGCCGCGGATTCCAGCGCAGCAGCCGGTAACGGAGCCGTCCGGTCAGCGCCACCAGACGGCCGGACGCGTCCGCCAGGGCGATCCGCCAGCGCAACAGCACCGAGGGCGGCAGCACGCTGGCGACCAGCCGGGTCCGTCGATCCGCCCGGGTGGCGAGCGCGCCGCGGATCGCGCGTAGCGCCGGCGGCAGCGGTTCGCCGGTCAGCGGGTCCCGCGCGTACCGGGCCCGCTCCTCCGCCCGGCCGAGCAGCCGCGCCGCTCCGACCGCCGCCGTGTCGTCGGCGAGGGCATCGCGGACCAGCCGATCCGCGGTCGCCCGGGGCGTCTCGGTCTGGTCCACCCGGACCTTGAAGTCGACCATCGTGTCCAGCAGTTCCGCCCAGGCGGCGTGCGCGTCCGCGCGAGCGCGGGTGGCGTCCGCCTCGACCACCATCACCGGCTTGCCGTCGGCCGACGGGGTGTCGTCCGCCATGGCGGCGGCCACCGTGGCGTCCGCCCGGCCGGCCCGCCGTCGACGCAGCGCCAGTCGACGAAGCGCCGGCACCGCCAGCAGCGCCAACAAAGCCAGCACGCCCGCCGTCCACCATGGCCAGACCGGTGGCTGCTCGGCCGGCTCCGTACCACCGAGGGAGAGCCCGGAGTCGGTGTCACGGTCGGCGTTGTCCGGGCCGGCCGGACCCGCCGAGGAGTCCGGACCCGTCGGGCTGTCCGTGGCGCCCGTCTCCGGGCTGGACGGCTCGGGCGCGTCAGTGTCCGGAGCCCAGGCCGACCGGGTGGAGCCGGGTACGCCGTACGCCGGGGTGGCGTCGAACGGCACCCAGCCGATCCCGTCGAAGAAGACCTCGGTCCAGGCGTGCAGGTTGAGATTCGTCAGCGTGTACGTGTCGCCGTCGCGCTTGCTGCCGTTGGTGAAGCCGAACGCGACCCGGGCCGGGATGCCGGCCGAACGGACCAGCCAGGCCATGGCGGCGGCGTACTGCTGGCAGTAGCCGACCTTGTTGGTCAGGAAGTTGACGATGTCCTGGCCGCTGCTGCCGCTCTCGGTGCTGAGGCGGTACTTGAATCCGTTGTCCGCCGAGAAGTGCTGGTAGATCGCGAGGACCCGGTCGTAGTCGGTGCGCTTGCCCTGGGTCAGCCCCTTGACCAGATTCTCCACCTCGGGCACCGGGCCGGGGGTGGCGGTCTGCTGCCGGCGGACCGGGTGGTCGGCCGGCAGCGGCTTCGCGGCCCGCAGGGTCGCCGGGGTGTACGTCGAACGGATGTAGTCGAACGTGTACTTACGCCCCCGCGAACTCTCCCGGTTGGAGAAGATGATCTGCTGGTTGGGGTCGTAGAGCCAGTTGCCGTTCAGGTCCTGGGTGCGCACCGGTTCGGCGTACACCGGCATCAGGGACATGCTGAGGCTCTTGGTCACCTCGACGGTCGCCTGGTACTCGGTCTGCTGCACCCCCGGGCCGACCCGCTCGTTCGGGTTGGGCAGATCGCGGTTGGCCGGCCGGCCGCTCGCCGCGCGGGCCTGGAAACCACTCGGGCGCAGGTCGTCGGCCACCGCGTAGCGCAGGTAGAACGGGTCCGGCTCGGAGGTGGTCACCTTGACCAGGTCGGCCACCTCGGACTGGTTGAGCTGGCCGGCGAGCGACGCGAACAGGTCGATCCGGCCGGACGAGCCGCCCGTGCCCCGGCCGGTGCCGCTGCCCGTGCCATCGGAGAGCGTGTCGAGCAGCCCACCGGTCATGCCGGGCACCGCCAGTGGCAGCGCCACGGCGACCACCACGCCGACCACGGCGAGCCGACGGCCCGCGGCGGCCAGCGGCGACGCCTCCCACACGTCCACGTCACGACCGTCGCCGGTGAACCGCCGGCCGAACCGACGGACCCGGTCGACGTTGTCGGTGACCAGCAGCCACAGGTAACCGGCGGCGCCCACCACGAACGGCGTCGCGGGGACGCTGTCCACGTAGACGGCGACCGGCACCGAGTAGATCGCGAGCATCGGCAGCCCGGCCAGCGCGGGCCGCCGCAGCCCCACCGCCAGCACGTCCACGAGCACGGCCACCCCGCCGACGCCGAGCACGGTGATGAACAGCAGCGGGTCCGTGTCCGGAACCTCGACGCCGTACGAGCGCATGTCCTGCATCGAGCCGGCGAGCAGGTCGGCGAAGTGCCCGATCGTGGCCGGCGTGGGCAGGAAGGTCAGCAGCTCGCTGCCGCTGGGGAACAGCCAGGTCAGCGCGAGCAACAGGGCGGCCAGCATGCCGAGCACCTGACCCCAGAGCGGTGCGCGGACGAGCCGCGTCAGCGCGGCGACCCCGGCCACCACGGCGACCGCGATCGCGCACTGGATCAGCCACGTCCAGGTCTGGAAGATGGCCGACAGCGGCGCGGCGGCGAGCAGTGTCGCGGCGGCCGCCACCGCGCCGGTGTTCCGGCTGGCGCTCATGAGGAGAACCTTCCGTTCATCGCACGCCGCCGGCGACCGTCTCGGCCAGCGCGGCGCGCAGGGCGAAGCCCTGGGATCCTCGGCCAGCCTGCGGCCACAGCGTGGGCAGTCGGCTGCCGTGGTCGACGCCGACCACCCGCCAGCCACTGTGCACCATGGCCAGCACCGCCGCGCCGTGCGCGTGCTCGGCCTCGGCGCGGGCCTTCTCCGGGAGGCTCAGCCAGGTGGAGCTGTCCAACAGGAAACCGGCGCACGTCGCGCCGTTGCCGCGCAGCCCGGCCAGCAACTCGGCCTCGGCGACGCTCACCATGCCGAACAGCCCGATGATCAGACCACCGTCGGCGCGCTGCCGAACCCGCTGCACCAGCCCGGTCACGTCGGCCCGCTGGTCCAGACGGACCTCGGCAAGGTGGTCGAGCAGCACACCGTCGCCGCCGCCCTCCGCGGCGTCCACGTCGACCCCCGAGCCGGTGACCAGGCGCAGCTTGTAGCCGGCCTGGCGCAGGTGCACGGCGATGCTGGCGGCGGCGGAGACCGCCCACTCGAAACTCGACGTCGGGCCGTCGCCCCGGTGGCCGTACGCGCGGGTGTCCAGGACGACCGTGGCCCGACTCTCCCAGGGCTGTTCCTCCCGGCGCACCATCAGCTCGCCGGTGCGGGCCGTGGACTTCCAGTGCACCCGGCGCAGGTCGTCGCCCCGGCGGTACTCCCGGGTCGCCGCGTCGTCCTCGCCGTGCACCGCCACCGAACGCGCCCGGCTGTCGCCGCTGCCCGCGTACTCCCCGGGAAGCCGGACCGACGGCAGGGGGGTGACCTGCGGGATGACCGTCAGGTGGTCGGTGCTGGGGAAGGAGCGGGTGAGCTCGCAGAGGCCGAACGGGTCGGTCATCCGAACCACCAGCGGGCCCACGTCGTAACGGCCCCGCACATCGGCCCGCACCGTGTACGCCACGGAGCTGGCCTGGTGCGCGCCGAGCCGCTCCAGCACCACCCGGGGCCGACTGCCCAACGCGTAGGGCAGCCGGTCCTCCAGCAACAGGGTGCCGGTGGGCAGCCGGGAGAGGTTCTGCAGGCGCAGCACCACCCGCGAGTTGGCCCCGACCGGGACCCGGTGCGGGTCCAGCGACCGGTTGCAGGCCAGCTTGTAACGGCTGCGGCCCACGTAGGCGGCGGCCAGCAGCGGCAGGACGGCCAGCAGCACGGCCACCCGGAGCAGGTCCTTCTCGCCCAGGATGATGGCCGAGATCGCCGCCGCGATCGCGGCCGCGAGGAACGAGCGCCCGCGGGTGGTCAACCCGCGCAGCCCGGCACGCACGTCACGGCCTCCGCGGCTCGTAGGGCGCGCGACCGTTGCCGGTGGCGGGTCGGGTGTCGTAGGGGCTGCGTTGCCGGTCGTGCGGCAACGGCAGCCGGTGCACCAGTTCGGAGACGATCGCGTCGGTGGTGCGTCGGGCGAGCTGCGCGTCGGCCGTCGGGATGATCCGGTGCGCGAGCACCGGCACCGCCAAGGCCTGCAGATCGTCGGGGAGCACGTAGTCGCGGCCCTCCAGCGCGGCGACCGCGCGGGCCGTGCGCAGCAGTTGCAGGGTCGCCCGGGGAGACGCGCCGAGGCGCAGGTCGGGGGCCTCCCGGGTGGCGGTGACCAGGTCGATGGCGTACTGCTTGACGACGTCCGCGACGTGCACCTGCCGGACGGTGGCGATGAGCCGCCGGACGATGTCCGCGTCGGAGACCGGGCGCAGCTCGTTCAGCGGGTCGGTGCCGCCGTGCCCGTCCAGCATGGCCAGCTCGGCGCCGGCGTCGGGGTAACCCATCGCGATCCGGGCGGTGAACCGGTCGCGCTGCGCCTCGGGCAGCGGGTACGTCCCCTCCATCTCGATCGGGTTCTGGGTGGCGATGACCATGAACGGGGTCTGGAGCTGGTAGGTCACGCCGTCGACGGTGACCTGCCGTTCCTCCATGCACTCCAGCAACGCCGACTGGGTCTTCGGCGAAGCCCGGTTGATCTCGTCGCCGACGACCAGGTTGGCGAAGACGGCGCCCGGGCGGAACTCGAAGTCGTGCGTCTCCTGGTTGTAGACGCTGACGCCGGTGACATCGCTGGGCAGCAGGTCGGGGGTGAACTGGATCCGGCGCACCGTGCAGTCGATGGACCGCGCCAGGGCCTTGGCCAGCTTGGTCTTGCCGACGCCGGGGACGTCTTCGATGAGGAGGTGGCCCTCGGCGAGCAGGACGGCCAGGGCCAGCCGCACGGTGGCGGTCTTACCCTCGATGACCTGCTCGATGTTGGCCACAATGGCCTCGCTGGCGGCGCGGAACTCGTCGTGCGGCAACAGGCCGCCCACCTCGTCCCAGGTCTGTTGTGTCACGGGCCTCCTCCTCGTCGCCGTCACGGCAGCTCTGTAGAGAGCACCTGGACCCGCCGTTGGGTTCGCGACGTCGAGCCTCGTTTGCCGCAGGATTCTCACTGGCCTCTCAGGCTAACCATGTTTGTCGTTCTCGCCGACCCCCGCAGGTAGTCCGCCGCTTACGCACGGATATTCGCCGAGATGGGGGATCGACCCGAGCGCGCCGACGGTTCCTCCGGCCCCGTCGGCGACGGGGTACACTGCCGGGCATGGCCGGAGTCTTCCTGCTTCTTACCGGGCCGTGCTGGATGCGCTGAACGCGCGACAGCACGGCGGCCCCTCCTGCGCGAGGGGCTTTTTTGTGCCCGCCGCCGGTCCGGCCCGGTGGTGCCGAGACGAAGCGAAGCGAAGCGAGGAGAAACGATGAGTGAGGCAGCCGCACCGGCGGGCGACATCCCCCCGTTCCGGTACACCGCGGCCCTGGCTGACGAGATCGAGACCCGTTGGCAGGACACCTGGGCGCGCGAGGGCACCTTCCACGCACCGAACCCGACCGGTCCGCTGGCCGATCCGAGCCACCCCCGGGCCGGGGCGGAGAAGCTGTACGTGCTGGACATGTTCCCGTACCCGTCCGGCGCCGGCCTGCACGTCGGCCACCCGCTGGGCTACATCGGCACCGACTGCTACGCCCGCTACCAGCGGATGGCCGGCCGCAACGTGCTGCACGCGATGGGCTTCGACGCGTTCGGCCTGCCCGCCGAGCAGTACGCCGTGCAGACCGGCACCCACCCCCGGACCACGACGGTCGCGAACATCGAGCGGTACAAGTCGCAGCTGCGCCGCCTGGGGCTGGCGCACGACGAGCGCCGGTCGGTGGCGACCATCGACACCGACTTCTACCGCTGGACGCAGTGGATCTTCCTGCAGATCTTCAACTCCTGGTACGACCGCGACGCCGGTAAGGCCCGGCCGATCGCCGAGCTGATCGCCGAGTTCGAGGGCGGCAACCGGTCCACCCCGGACGGCCGGGCGTGGGCCGAGCTGAGCGTCGCCGAGCGCCGCCAGGTCGTCGACGACCACCGGCTGGCGTACGTCTCGGAGGCGCCGGTGAACTGGTGCCCCGGGCTGGGCACCGTGCTGGCCAACGAGGAGGTCACCGCCGACGGTCGCTCCGACCGGGGCAACTTCCCGGTCTTCAAGCGCAGCCTGAAGCAGTGGAAGATGCGGATCACCGCGTACGGTGACCGGCTGCTGGACGACCTGGACAGCCTGGACTGGCCCGAGCCGATCAAGCTGATGCAGCGCAGCTGGATCGGTCGCTCCACCGGCGCGCACATCGACTTCCCGACCACCCGGGAACCGATCCGGGTGTTCACGACCCGCCCGGACACCGTCTTCGGGGCCACCTACATGGTGCTGGCGCCCGAGCACGAGCTGGTCGACACGCTGGCGCCGGCCGGTTGGCCCGACGGCACGAGGGACGCCTGGACCGGCGGGCACGCCAGCCCCTCCGAGGCCGTGGAGGCGTACCGCAAGGCGGCGGCCGCCAAGACCGACGTCGAGCGGCAGTCCGACAGCAAGGAGAAGACCGGCGTCTTCATCGGCGCGTACGCCACCAACCCGGTCACCGGCGGGCAGATCCCGATCTTCATCGCCGACTACGTGCTGGCCGGCTACGGCACCGGCGCGATCATGGCGGTGCCCGCGCAGGACGAGCGGGACTGGGCGTTCGCCGAGGTGTTCGAGCTGCCCATCGTGCGGACCGTGCAGCCGGCGGAGGGTTTCGACGGCAAGGCGTACACCGGGGACGGCCCGGCCATCAACAGCGCTGCGCCCGAGCGTGGTCTGGACCTGAACGGCCTGGGGGTCGCCGACGCCAAGGCGGCGATCATCGCCTGGCTGGAGGCGAACGGGCACGGCACCGGCGCGGTGACCTACCGGCTGCGCGACTGGCTGTTCTCCCGCCAGCGTTACTGGGGTGAGCCGTTCCCGATCGTCTACGACGAAACCGGCGCAGCCATCGCGCTGCCCGAGGAGATGCTGCCCGTCGAGCTGCCCGAGGTGGACGACTTCTCCCCGAAGACGTTCGACCCGGACGACGCGGCCTCCAACCCGGAGACCCCGCTGTCGCGGCGGCGCGACTGGGTCGAGGTGGAACTGGACCTGGGTGACGGGCCCAAGCGCTACACCCGCGAGACCAACGTGATGCCGCAGTGGGCCGGCTCCTGCTGGTACGAGCTGCGCTACCTGGACCCGACCAACAACTCGCGGTTCGTCGACGCGGAGAACGAGCGGTACTGGATGGGCCCGCGCGCCGCGGGCGACTGCGGGGGCACCGACCTGTACGTCGGCGGCGCCGAGCACGCCGTGCTGCACCTGCTGTACGCGCGGTTCTGGCACAAGGTGCTGTTCGACCTGGGGCACGTGTCGTCGTTCGAGCCGTTCCGCAAGCTGTTCAACCAGGGCATGATCCAGGCGTACGCGTACACCGACTCGCGCGGCAGCTACGTGCAGGCCGAGGAGGTCGTCGAGCGCGACGGCGCCTACTACCTGGGTGACCTGACGGTCAACCGGGAGTACGGCAAGATGGGCAAGTCGCTGAAGAACGTGGTGACCCCCGACGACATGTGCGCCGCGTACGGCGCGGACACCTTCCGGGTGTACGAGATGTCGATGGGCCCGCTGGAGGTGTCCCGCCCCTGGGAGACCCGGGCGGTGGTCGGCTCGTACCGGTTCCTGCAGCGCGTCTGGCGGGCGATCGTCGACGAGCAGACGGGCGCGGCGCGGGTCACCGACGACCCGGCCGACGAGGCGACCCGCCGACTGCTGCACAAGGTGATCGACGGGGTCCGTGGCGACATGGACGGCATCCGGTTCAACACGGCGATCGCGAAGCTGATCCAGCTGACCAACGGGCTGACCGGCCTGTCGGCCACGCCGCGGGAGGTGGCCGAGCCACTGGTGCTGATGGTGGCGCCGTTCGCCCCGCACGTGGCCGAGGAGCTGTGGCGCAAGCTGGGCCACGACACCTCGCTGACGTACGCGGACTTCCCGACCGCCGACCCGGCGCTGCTGGTGGCCGAGACGGTGACCTATCCGGTGCAGGTCAACGGCAAGGTTCGTGGCCGCATCGAGGTCCCCGCCGACGCCTCCGAGGAGACCGTCCGCGCGACGGCCCTGGACGCGGTGGCCGCCGCGCTGGCGGGCAAGGAACCCCGCAAGGTCATCGTGGTCCCGGGCCGGCTGGTCTCGGTCGTCGCCTGATCACGGGCGGCTCGGTCCCACCCGTGCCCCGCCCCTTCCATCCGGTTGGCGGCGGGGCGCGGGTCAGGGTTCAGTCCGGTGCGCGGTCGCCGGACGGCGACACGCAGCGTCACGGCCGTGGAGCCGGGCATCGCGGAGAGCGGTATGACTCAGCGGAATATTCATACCGCTGAGTCATACCGGTCGACGGACACCCCGCCGCCGCCCGAGCCACGCCGCCCGATGGTCAGGTCGGAATCCGGCGGCGTCGTTCGCCGCGCCACCACTGGTGGACGAGCACGAGGCTGGCGATCAGACCGAGGCTGGCCGGTGCGGCGGCGTACCAGTTGACGTGGCCGGGGGAGCTGACGGCCGCGCCGATGGCCGCGTACCCGAAGGCGGTGGGCGCGGAGGCGATCACGCTGCCGGCCAGGAACGGCAGGACCCGCGCGCCGGTCGTGCCGTAGCCGTAACTGACCAGCCCGAAGCCGGCGATCGGCAGCAGCCGGACGGTGACCACGCCGAACACGCTCTGCCGCGCGAACCACCGGTCGAGGCGGGCCAGCCGGCCACGGATCCGTTCGGCGACGAACTCCCGGCCGAGCAGCCGGCCGACCGTGAACCCGATCGCCGCCGCCACAAGCGCGGCGCCCAGGGCGTACGTGGCGCCCTCCAGGGGGCCGAAGATCGCGCCCGCGGCGAGCGTGATGAAGGTACGGGGGACCAGCGCGACCAGCAGCAGCGCTCCACCGAGGATCGCCGCCACCGGAGCGAGGCCGCCCAACCGGTCGGCCAGTTCCGGCAGGTGCGCCGGATCCGGCCGGGGCACCAGGAGCAGCAGCAGCCCGCAGCCGCCGATCAGTGCGACGAGCAGGACGAACCGGACGGCCGACGGCTGCCGGAGCAGCCGCCGGACGGCTCGGATCATGCCCGGGCGGAGGCCACTGCGGCGCGGCGCTCGTTGCGCAGCCGGTCCGACCAGGTGTCGTCCAGCGGCGGCAGCTGGTGTGCCCCGGTGGCCCAGCGCAGCAGCAGGTCGGCCAGGGCCGGGTTGCGGGCCAGTGCCGGGCCGTGCGAGTAGGTGCCCAGCAGCTTGCCACGCCACGCGCCCTCGGTGGCGCCGTCGTTGCCGACCCCGGTGGTGATCCGGGCGAGCGGGGCGACCTCCGGACCGAGGCGGGTGCGACCGCCGTGGTTCTCGAAACCGGTCAGCGGGGGCAGGCCCAGTCGGGGGTCGATCTCACCGGCCAGCTCGCCGACGGCCCGGCTCTCGCCCCGGTCGGACTGCAGGTCCAGCAGCTCCAGCCCGCGACACTGGACACCCTTGGCGAAGAAGGAGGTGCCGAGCAGCTGGTAGCCGGCACAGACGCCGAACACGACCGACCCCTGGGCGACCGCCCGGTGCAGGCCGCCGTCGGCGATCAGCCGCTGGGCGCCCAACGCCTGCGGGCCGTCCTCGCCGCCGCCGACCAGGTAGATGTCGGCGGTCGCGGGCAGCCGCTGGTCGGAGCGGACCTCCAGCACCTCGACCGGCATGCCGCGCTGGCGGGCCCGGCGGGCGAGGATCAGGGCGTTGCCCCGGTCGCCGTAGGTGGAGAGCAGGTCGGGGTAGATCCAGACGATGCGAAGGCTCTCAGATGACACGGTCCAACTCCGCTCGGATGTCCTGGAACGCGGTGTAGTTCGCGATGACCTCCAGCCGCCCGGGCGGGACCGACCGGATCGCGTCGTCGAAGGTGCGTACGTGCTGGAACGGTACGTCGTTGACGTCCAGTCGGACCGCCAGGTCGTAGGCCCGGTCGCCGGTGATCAACACCTGCCGCCCGCGCAGCGGGGCGAAGTCGACGTCGTAGAGCCAGGAGGTGTCCAGACCATCGGGGTCGCGCGCGTTGATGGAGAGCAGGGTCGGCGCGTCGTCGGCCATGTCGAAGGCCTCCAGCCAGCTGGCCGGGTTCTTGGCCAGCAGCAGCCGGATGTTGCGCCCGTCCTTGTCGACCTGCGCGTAACGGCCGGCCACCGAGGTGACGATGCCGAGGCGGGACACCGCGTCGACGGGGCGTACGCCGAACTCGGCCGCCACGGCCAGCGCGGTCGCCGCGTTGCCGAGGTTGACCTTGCCGGGCAGTTGGAGGGAGACCTTGTGCCAGGCCCCGGTGGGGTCGAGCACGCCCTCGTCCTCGACGACCCAGTTCGGCTCCGGTCGGCGCAGCGCACAGCCGGTGCACCACCACTGCTCGCCCGAGCGCTGGATCGTGGAGCCGCACTCCGGGCAGACCCAGGAGTCGTCGTGCCAGCGCTGGCCGGCGCTGAACCAGGTCACGTGCGGCGGGTTGATGCCGCGGGCGGGGTCGCCCGGCGGGGTGGCGGCCCAGACCACCAGCGGGTCGTCGGCGTTGGCCACCACCCGTACGTCGGTGTGCCGGACCAGCGCCGCGCGCCAGAGCTGCGCCATCATGGCGACCTCCTTGGCCCGGTCCAGCTGGTCGCGGGAGAGGTTCAGCAGCGCGACCACGTGCGGTTCGGTCGACTCCAGCACCTGGGCGAGGTAGTGCTCGTCGACCTCCAGCACCGCGTACGGGGTGCTGCCGGCCTTGGCCAGCGCCGAGGTGTGCCCGCTGGGCATGTTGGCGCCGAAGGAGTTGGTGGCGACCCGGCCGAGCACGCCGACCGCGGCGGCGGCCAGCCGGGTGGTGGTCGTCTTGCCGTTGGTGCCGGAGACGAGCGCGATGGCGCGTCCGGCCGACAGGTGCGCCAGCAGGTCCGGGTCGATCTTCAGCCCGATCCATCCGCCGATCACCGATCCGTCGCCACGGCCGGCGGCCCGGGAGAGCGCCGCGGCGGTCCGTGACACGGAGCTGGCCACCTTGGCCCGTAGGGGCATTTTCGCGTCCGTCACGCGAGCGAGGTTACCGGACCGCCCGCCTCGCCAGATCGCCGCCGACGGTGAACCGTTCGGCCGTGGCGTCCGCGCGAGGGGTCGGTTCGTGCTCCACCGGACGGAGTCGATCTATGTCGGAAAGCGGACCACGCCGGGGGAGGGCTCCGGCCCTCCACTCCGCTCCACCCCCTGTGACGTGCGGTTTTGCGCGTGGATCGGACGCGCCACGCGGGCGAATCTGGTTGCAGGTGGAGGGAAGTGGAGTAAGGTGGGGCCCAATGGTGAGGCCGGGAGGGCTCACCGGCCCGGGGGGTCAGCGGCGCCGCGAACGCCGCTCAAGGGCGAGGGGGTAGGGCCGGATGTTCCTCGGCACCCATACTCCGCGCCTGGACGACAAAGGCCGGTTGATCCTTCCGGCGAGGTTCCGGGATGAGCTGGCGGGGGGTGTCGTGGTCACCAAAGGGCAGGATCGTTGCCTCTATGTCTTTCCGACACCCGAGTTCCAGCGGATCGCGGAGCAGTTACGCGCGCAGCCGATGACGCACAAGGCGGCCCGGGCCTACAGCCGGGTCTTCTTCGCCAGCGCGCACGACGAGGTGCCGGACAAGCAGGGCCGCGTGACGATTCCGGCGCACCTTCGCCAGTACGCAGCGCTCGACCGTGACCTG
Source organism: Micromonospora sp. NBC_00617 (assembly GCF_045161355.1). Classification (NCBI taxonomy): domain Bacteria; kingdom Bacillati; phylum Actinomycetota; class Actinomycetes; order Micromonosporales; family Micromonosporaceae; genus Micromonospora; species Micromonospora sp. NBC_00617. Next base: position 475,993 of record NZ_CP107751.1, read on the forward strand.
GTGGTGATCGGCGCGAGCACGCGGGTGGAGATCTGGGACAAGGTCGCCTGGGAGACCTACCTCGCCGAGAGCGAAGACGACTTCGCCGACATCGAGGAGGGGGTGCTGCCCGGCGGTCTGTAGGGCGGAACGGCGCCCGACGTACTGCGAGATCTCCAGCCGCTTTCGAGTTCCTGGCACCCCTTCCCCGGTGCCAGGCGCACGATCCAGTCATCGGGCGGGCGTCCGGTGTCAGGCGGGAGCGGATGGGGATCTGGCGGTACGACGGCAGCGCCGTCGCCACGGCAGGCGCACGAGAAGAACGGACGTTTCAACCAGTGGGGGTCGACATGGGGGAGTTGCGCGGCACGCACGTGCCGGTGCTGCTCGAGCGGTGTCTCGAGCTGCTGGCCCCCGCGCTGGGTCGAGGCGGCCGGACGGTGCACGTCGACGCGACGCTCGGCCTGGCCGGGCACGCGGAGGCGGTGTTGGAGGCACACCCGGAGACGGTCCTGATCGGGCTCGACCGGGACACCGAGGCGCTCGCTCACGCGCGGGTCCGGCTGGCGCGGTTCGCCGATCGGGTGCACCTGGAGCACGCCGTCTATGACGAGCTGCCCGAGGTGCTTCAGCGGCTGGGCTATCCGGGCATCGACGGGATCCTGTTCGACCTGGGTGTCTCGTCGCTGCAACTGGACGCGCCCGACCGCGGGTTCGCGTACGCGCAGGACGCGCCGCTGGACATGCGGATGGACCAGACGCGGGGGGTGACCGCCGAAGAGGTGGTCAACACGTACGCCCATCCGGATCTGGCCCGGGTGCTGCGGGTGTACGGCGAGGAGAAGTTCGCCGGCCGGATCGCCTCGGCGATCATCCGGGAGCGGGAACGCGCTCGGATCACCTCGTCGGCGCGGTTGGCGGAGCTGGTGCGGGATTCCATTCCGGCGCCAGCGCGACGAACGGGCGGGCACCCGGCAAAGAGAACGTTTCAGGCTTTACGGATCGAGGTAAACAGAGAGCTGGCAGCGCTGGAGACGGCGCTGCCGTCCGCGCTCGACGCTTTGACCGTAGGCGGTCGCATGGTGGTCCTGTCCTACCACTCGCTGGAGGACCGGCTCACCAAGGCGGCGCTCGCGGATCGGGTCCGCAGTAAGGGCCCGATCGACCTCCCGGTTGAGCTGCCCGGGTCCGGTCCGACGTTCCGGCTGCTCAGCCGGGGCGCCGAACTGCCCGGGGAGGCGGAGGTCGCCGCGAACCCGCGCGCCGCTTCGGTGCGGTTGCGGGCAGCGGTTCGACTCGACCCGAACGCGACAGAACAGGCGCGGACCGACCGCGAACGGTCCCGCCGCAGGGTGAAGGGGATGCACCAACCGGGCACTGGGTCAGCCTGATCCGTGGGGGATCAGGGGCACCGGGACGGCAGAGGGACGGATGTAGAGGGGGAGGGGACATGAACATTGACAAGCGCGACCGCCGGGACGTAACCGGCGGCGGGCAGCGCGCACCGCGGTCGGGGGGCCGGACCGCGGCGGAGCGAGCCACGCGCGTGGAAAACCGTACGCCACGCATCGATCGAGTCAACCGGCAGGGGGAGGCTCGCGCCCGGGGGGCGCGCGAGTTTCCCACCCAGGGCAGCGCCGCGCTGCGACCGGCCGAGAAGGCCACCGTCGCGCCTACCGCCCGCCCGCCGCAGCTGCGGGTGGCCCCACCGCCGCCGGTGTCGGTGCCGCGTGCGCCGTTCGCGGCGCTGATCGTGGTGCTGGTCGTCGGCGGGGTGCTGGGCATCCTGGCGGTCAACACGAAGATCAATGAGAACGCGTTCCGGCTGGAGAAGCTGCAGCAGCAGCAGGCCCGGCTGGATCTGGAGAAGCAGCAGCTGGACAAGCAGATCGCCGAGGCGAAGGCACCCGGCAACCTGACCGCCGAGGCGCGGCGGCTGGGTCTGGTGGACGCCGGTGAGCCGGCGTACATCCGGATGCCGGACGGCAAGCCCATCGGCGTGCCGAAGCCGGCGACCGGCGAGCCGTCGGTCACCAGCCAGGGCGCGGGAGGCTGACCAGTGCCACCGAGGTCGGACGAGCCGCGCCGGGACCCCACGGGGTCCCGGCGCGGTTCTTCGCGTGCGGCCGGGCCCGCCGACGAGGAGTCGCGGGCCGGTGAGCCGGGCATCGGGGGCATCTCCGGCGCCCGCGCGTACACCCCGAGGGGCCGGACCGTCCGCGAGGGCACACCGGCGCGCGGCGGGGCCACCGAGCAGCGGCGTACCCCGCGCAGCACCCGTTCCGGCGACCCGTTCCGGCCGGCGTTGCAGGTGCTCGACGGCGGCCGGGCCGCCGCCCGTTCGGGCCGGCGGGACGCTCCGGCGGCCGGCCGGGGCGGCGTCGTGCGGACCGTCGCGCCGCGTACCCCGCGCGGCCCGGCCGGCGACGAGCCGCCGCCGCGCCGCCGCACCACGCCGCGCGCGCCCGGCCGCGCCGACCGACCGGCGGCCCGCCGGCCGTCGCGCAAGCCGCCGCGCCCGCCGAAGCTCGCCGACCCGCGGTTGCGGCTGCGCCTGGGCACCGTGCTCACCCTTGCGCTCTTCGTCGTCATCGGGGTGCGGTTGGTCTTCCTGCAGGCGGTCGACACCCCGGCGTACGCCGGGGGTGGCGTCGCCGACCGGACCCGCACGGTCGAGCTGCCCGCGCCGCGCGGCGCGATCTACGACTTCCGGGGCGAGCCGCTGGCCCACAGCGTCGAGGCGCGGTACGTGTTCGCCGACCCGACGCTGATCAAGGACCAGGCCGCCACCGCCAAGGCGCTCTCTCCGTTGCTCGGCATTCCGGTGTCGAAGCTCACCGAGTTGATGAAGCCCCGCAAGCTCGAGAACGGCAACCCGTCCCGGTTCGAGTACCTGGCCCGCGGCGTGGAGATCCCGACGGCGAAGCAGGTGCTGGCGCTGGACCTGCCGGGTATCGGGGTGCACCGCGACGAACGCCGCGAGGTGCCCGGCGGCGACCTGGCGGCCAACCTGATCGGCTTCACCAGCCAGGACATGGACGGGTTGGAGGGCCTGGAGGCCCGCTACGACGACCTGCTCTCCGGGCAGGACGGCCGTCGGGTGTACGAGGCCGGCCTCGGTGACCTCGCCGCGCCGATCCCCGGCGGCTACAGCAAGACGACCCCGGCCAAGCCGGGCAGCTCACTGTGCCTCACCATCGACCGGGACCTCCAGTTCCAGGCGCAGCAGGTGCTCAAGCGGCAGATGGCGCAGGTCAAGGGGAGTGTCGGCGCGCTGGTGACGCTGGACGTGCAGACCGGCGACGTGCTGGCCCAGGCCAGCTACCCCGGATACGACGCCGCCGCGCCGGAGAAGGTCAACTCGCCGGCCGACCGAGAGGACGCGGCCACCACCTTCGTGGTCGATCCGGGCTCGGTGCACAAGGCGATCACCTACGGCGCGGCGCTCCAGGAGGGCGTGATCACGCCGAGCACCACGTTCCCGGTGCCGAACAGCATCCTGGTGGGTGACACGGTCATCCCGGACACTCACCGGGCGAACGGCCGGAAGATGAGCATCCCCGGGATGCTGGCCTTCTCCTCCAACGTCGGCACCATCAAGATCGCGGACAAGCTCGGCCGGGACCGGCTGATCGACTACCAGAAGCGGTTCGGGCTGGGCGAGCGCACCGGCGAGGGGATGCCCGGGGAGGCATCCGGCCGGGTGCTCCCGGCCGAGGAGTGGAGCGGGTCGTCGTACGGGTCGGTGCCGATCGGGCACAGCGTGGACGCCACGCCGCTACAGATGGCCGCCGCCTTCAACGCGATCGCCAACAACGGCACCTACGTCCAGCCGCGCCTGATCAAGGAGACGGTCGACGGCGTGAGCGGCAAGCACACGCCGTCTGCCGCCCCGACCACGCGCTCGGTGCTCAGCCCGCAGAACGCGGCGGCGCTGCGCACCATGCTGGAGGCGGTCACCACGGTCGACGGACCCGACGGGCGGGCCACCGGCCTGGCGGCGGCGGTACCCGGCTACCGGGTAGCCGGCAAGACCGGCACCGGCTTTCGCTACGACAACGGCAAGAAGCAGCCTGGCGACGTCGGCTCGTTCATCGGAATGGCACCGGCAGAGAACCCGCGCTACGTGGTGGCGGTCTTCGTCTGGAGCCCCGGCGGTGGGGGCGGTGCGGTCGCCGCGCCGGCCTTCCGCGAGGCGATGGCCTTCACGCTGCGGCATTATCGGGTGCCGCCCTCGACGGAACCGTCACCGAAATTCGACCCTTTCCCATAGGCCAGGTCAGGGCGACCCGCGCACGACGCAATGGTCGGCGCGGGTCGCTCGGCGGTGCGCGCCACGCGGCGGGTGAGTGCAAGGTATTGACATCATTGAGGCAGCCCGACAGGACGTTGCAATGCCCCTGCTTGATCGAACGGCACGGGCGCCACAATCCACGGGGAGTAACGTTGAAGAAGGTCACCGCACGAGCAGCGACATAGCACACGGTTGGCTTTGTCCTGAGTAGGCAAGCGTGGTCGACGCTGCCCGCAGACAGCCAATTGACAGTGGCAGGAGTCTAACCGCCGTCCCGGCGGTCGTGTCCCATTCTGTGCGCTGACCGGCACAAGGCCGGTTGCGTTTGCCGAGTTCTGGGCCGAGACGTCGCTGCTGAAGACTCGCTACGGGGAAGCATGTGAGCGTGCTGCTGCCCCCGCGCGAGGGCGGGGCAAAGCCCCTTGTCCGCACGCCTGGTCACGGGAAGCGTGCTGTCGTCCGCGGAATCCGAGATATTCCGCCGTTCGCGTCACGTGTTTTCCCGCGTTCAAAAGTCGACCCAGATGGCGCGAGATATCCCCTCGTGGTCGACGGCAACTTCGGCAGCAACACGGCCTCCGCCCTCGCCGCGGCTCAGCGGTCGCACTCGATCCCTGACGATGGTGTCTACGGTCCGCAAACCCGCAAGACGATCCTGTTCGTCACCAACACGAGCGTCTGCGCGCGCTACGGCCAGTGACGCCTTCTTCGAGGCGCGCGGGGAGCTGACAGGTTCCGCCCCGGCTCGCGATCGTGGGGTTCGCTCCTCGGCGAATTGACCGAGGAGCGAACCCCACGCGCTCCGCTTGTGGTGGCCCTGCCCCGGTGAGCGTGACCGCCCGCAGGCAGGGGTGCGAGGCCGGCCCGGGTGAAGAGGGCGCGGCGTGCCGCCGACGGCGCCCCGACCGGCCATGGCCGTGGAGCGTGTGCCCGCGCGATCCCGTGCGGCGGAGAATCAGGCGCGGCGTGCGGCCGGCACCGGACGACCGGGTAGGGTCTGACGCCGTGCCCGGCAATCCACGTCCACGTACCGTGACCGGCGTCCGGCTCGGTGACCTCGCCGTCCGACTCGCCGTCGACCTCCCGGCGGACGCCGCCGACGTGGTCGTCACCGGTGCCACCCACGCCAGCCAGGAGGTCCGCCCCGGCGACCTGTACGCGGCCCTGCCCGGCGCCCGCCGCCACGGCGCGGAGTTCGCCGTCGGCGCCGCCGAGGCCGGAGCGGTGGCCCTGTTGACCGACCCGGCCGGCGCCGAGCTGGCGGCGGCGAGCGGCCTGCCCGCCCTGGTGGTGCCCGACCCCCGCGCGGTGCTCGGCGAACTGGCCTCGGCGGTGTACGGCGACCCGACGGCAGCGCTCACCGTGATCGGCGTGACCGGGACCGCCGGCAAGACCTCCACCGCGTACCTGGTCGAGTCGGGGTTGCGCGCCGCCGGGCACACCACCGGGCTGATCGGCACCGTGGAGACCCGGCTCGGTGACCTGGTGATCGACAGCGTGCGCACCACCCCGGAGGCGACCGACCTGCACGCGATGCTGGCCACCGCCCGGGAGCGCGGCGTCACCGCCGTGGTCATGGAGGTCTCCAGCCACGCCCTGGCCATGGGCCGGGTCGGCGGGGTGCGCTTCGCCGTCGGCGGGTACACGAACTTCGGCTCCGACCACCTGGACTTCCACGCCGACAGCGCCGACTACTTCGCCGCCAAGGCGCAGCTCTTCGACGGCCGGTGCGCGGTCGAGGTGCTCAACCACGACGATCCGGCGCTCAAGCCGCTCTACAAACCGGCGACGGTCAGCTACTCGGCCGCCGGCGACCCGACCGCTACGTGGTGGGCCGACGGCGTCGACGGCGAGGGGTACGCGCAGCGGTTCACCGCGCACGGCCCGGACGGCGTGGCGCTGACCGCCGGTGTGGCGCTGCCCGGGCGGCACAACGTGGCCAACGCGCTGCTGGCGATCGCCGCCCTGGTGGGCGCCGGGGTGGAGCCGGTGACCGCGGCGGCCGGCGTGGCCGCCTGCGGTGGCGTGCCCGGCCGCCTGCAACTGGTCGACGTCGTCGCGCCGGTGCGCGGGGTCGTCGACTACGCGCACAAGGCCGACGCGATCGTGGCCGCGCTGGCCGCGCTGCGCGAGCTGAGCGCCGGCCGGCTGATCTGTGTGATCGGCGCCGGCGGGGACCGCGACCGGGGCAAGCGCCCGGTGATGGGCGCCGCCGCGGCCGAGGGGGCCGACGTGGTGCTGGTGACCGACGACAACCCGCGTACCGAGGACCCCGCCCAGATCCGCGCCGAGGTGCTCGCCGGGGCGTACCGGGCGGGCACGGCCGCCCGGATCATCGAGGTGGCCGGTCGCCGGGACGCGATCGACGAGGCGGTCCGACTGGCCGAGCCGGGCGACGTGATCGCGCTGCTCGGCAAGGGCCATGAGCGGGGCCAGGAGGTGGCGGGCGAGATGTTCCCGTTCGACGACAGCACCGAGCTGGCCGACGCGCTGCGGGCCCGCTTCTCCGACCGGGCGGGTCAGCGGTGATCGCGCTGACCCTGGCCGAGGTGGCCGCGGCGGTCGACGGGCGGCTCGTGCACGCGGACCCGGCCGCCACCGTCACCGGTTCGGTCGAGTTCGACTCGCGCAAGGTCGGGCCCGGTTCGCTCTTCGTGGCCTTCCCGGGCGAGAAGGTCGACGGGCACGACTACGCGGCGACGGCGCTGGCGGCCGGCGCGGTGGCGGTGCTCGGCACCCGCGAGGTGCCCGACGTGCCGATGGTGCTGGTCGACGACGCCCTGACCGCGATGGGCCGGCTGGCCCGCGCGGCGGTGGCCCGGCTGCCCGAGCTGACCGTGATCGGGGTGACCGGCTCCTCGGGCAAGACCACCACGAAGGACCTGATCGGCCAGCTCACCGCCCGCCTCGGCGCCACGGTGGCCCCGCCCGGGTCGTTCAACAACGAGCTGGGTCACCCCTACACGGCTCTGCTGGCCGGGCCGGACACCCGCTACCTGGTCATGGAGAAGGGCGCTCGCGGCATCGGGCACGTGCGCTACCTGTGTGAGCTGGTGCCGCCCCGCATCTCGGTGGTGCTCAACGTCGGAACCTCGCACATCGGCGAGTTCGGCTCGCAGGACAACATCGCGCTGGCCAAGGGCGAGCTGGTCGAGGCGCTGCCGGCCGACGGCCTCGCCGTGCTGAACGCCGACGACCCCCGGGTGGACGCCATGGCGGGTCGCACCCGGGCCCGGGTGGTCCGCTACGGCGAGGCGCCGGACGCCGACGTGCGCGCCGAGGACGTCACGCTCGACGAGCGGGGGCACCCGTCGTACACCCTGGTGACGCCGGAGGGGCGGGCGCCGGTGCGGCTCGCGTTGACCGGCCGTCACCAGGTCGGCAACACCCTCGCCGCCGCCGCGGTCGCCCGGGAGCTGGGCATGCCGCTGGCCGACCTGGCCCCGGCGCTCGGCGCGCTGGGGCTGAAGTCCACCCGGCGGATGGACGTCTTCGACCGGCCCGACGGGGTGACGGTCATCGACGACTCGTACAACGCCAACCCGGCCTCGATGGCGGTCGCGCTACGGGCGCTCGCCAGCCTCGGTCGGGGGCGGCGTACCGTCGCGGTGCTCGGTTACATGGCCGAGCTGGGCCCGTTCGAGCGCGACGGCCACGCCGAGGTCGGCCGACTCGCGGCCGAGCTGGGTGTCGACCGGCTGCTCGTGGTGGGTGAGCCGGCCGCGCCGATCCACGAAGGCGCGACAGCGGTAGGGAACTGGGGAGGAGAGTCGGTGCTGCTCACCGATCAGGCGGCGGCCGTCGAGGTGCTGCGGGGCGAACTACGGCCGGGCGATGTCGTCCTGGTCAAGGGCTCCCGGTATCGGACCTGGGAGGTGGCCGACGCCCTGCGCGCCGACGCCGCCGAGGAGGCCGCCCGGAGCGCGCGCAGTGGGCTTGCGAGCCCCACGGACGCGACCGAGGGTGGCGCCGCATGAGGGCGGTCATCGTCGCCATCGGGGTGGCCTTCCTGGTTTCACTGTTCTGCACGCCGATCGCGATCAAGGTGTTCACCCGGCTCAAGGCCGGCCAGCCGATCCGGTCCGACGGCCCGGCCATGCACCAGGGCAAGAAGGGCACGCCCACGATGGGCGGCGTGGTCTTCATCCTGGCCACGGTGATCGCGTACGTGGCCGGGCACCTGGCGCTGACCACGCTGCCGGACCTGCAGATCGCCCAGGTGGAGCCGACCATCACCGCGCTGGTGCTGCTGGGGCTGATGGTCTTCTCCGGCGCGGTGGGCTTCCTCGACGACTTCCTCAAGGTGCGCAAGCGCAACAGCGCCGGTCTGAACAAGCGCGGCAAGCTGCTCGGCCAGATCCTGGTCGGCGCGGTCTTCGGCGTGGTGGCGCTGTACTTCCCGAGCACCATGACCGACGCGACGGGCGCGAAGACCAACACCGAGACGGTGGGCAGCACCACGCTGAGCTTCATCCGGGACATCGACGCCCTGGAGGTCAGCAAGATCGGCGCGGTGATCATCTTCATCTTCGTGGTGATGGCCGCGACGAACGGCGTGAACCTCACCGACGGTCTGGACGGTCTGGCCACCGGCGCCTCGGTGATGGTCCTCGCGGCGTACGCGCTGATCGCGTTCTGGCAGTACCGGCACTGGTGCGCCGACCCGAGCTACACGCAGGCGTACTGCTACTCGGTCCGGGACCCGCTGGAGATCGCGCTGATAGCCGGGGCCGCGGCCGGGGCCTGTGTCGGCTTCCTGTGGTGGAACACGTCCCCGGCGCGGATCTTCATGGGTGACACCGGAGCGCTGGGCCTGGGCGGCCTGATCGCCGGCATGGCGATGTCCACCCGGACCATCCTGCTGCTGCCGATCATCGGCGGGCTCTTCGTGATCATCACGATGTCCGTGGTGATCCAGATCATCTCCTTCCGGACCACCGGCAAACGCGTGTTCCGGATGTCGCCGCTGCAGCACCACTTCGAGTTGGCCGGCTGGAGCGAGGTCAACATCGTGGTCCGGTTCTGGATCATCGCCGGCATCGGTGTGGCCATCGCCCTGGGCCTGTTCTACAGCGAGTTCCTCGCCAACATGACCTGATCCACACCGTTCGGTCACCCTGTTCGGCCGGCCCGCTGGCCGATGCGGTGAGCGTGTCGCCGCCGGGGTGGCAGGGTGGTCGAACTCTCCTTTGCTCTGCTTCAACTGACGCAACACTCGTACGCCAGCAGTGGTGCGTGGGGTGAAGCAGAGCAAAGGGGCGAGGCACCCTTCCCCCGGGAGCGAAGCCCGACACGCCCGGTGCGTCGTTGTGGGCCTGTCGGGCGTGCCGAGCGGTGATGATGTCCGGGTGGGGGAGGAACCAGGCACCGAGGACAGGACAGCCGGTCGGCCGCGACGGTCACCGGGCACGGCGCATACGGCCCGCGAGCCCGATCGCACGGCCCGCGAGGCGGACGGCGCGGCCCGCGAGCCCGGTCGTGCGGCGCGGGAGGTGGATGGCGCAGCGCGGGAGGCGGGTCGCGGAGCGCGTGAGCCGGGCGCCCCGGGACGTGCGGCTGGCTCGGCGGCGCGTGAGCCGGAGAGCGTCGCCGCCGCCCCGCTGCGCGGGCTGGATCCGGCCGGTGGACTGGCCGCGCTGCGTGGCCTGCTGGACCGGCCGCTGGCGTCCTACTACCTGCTGCTGTCCAGCGCCGGCCTGCTGCTGCTCATCGGGCTGACGATGGTCTTCTCGGCGACCAGCGTGAAGGACTACGCCGAGGACGGCAACGCCTCCGCGTCGGTGACCAAGCAGGCCATCTTCGCGGTGATCGGCATCGGGGCGTTCTGGGCGTGTCAGCGCCTGCCCGCCAGCACGTACCGCACCCTGGGCCGGCCGCTGCTGATCACCTCGGTCGTGCTGCTGCTGGTGCTCAACCTGCTGGTGGCCTACGGCCGGCTCACCTATCAGAAGTCGGTCGTGTTCGGGCCGGTCGAGGCGCGGCTGAACTGGCTGTTCGTCGGCGGCATCCAGGTGCAGCCGTCCGAGTTGGCCAAGTTCGCGCTGGTGCTGTGGGGATCGCATGTCATCGCCCGCAAGGGGGCCGCGCTGGGCTGGTGGCGGGAGCTGGCCACCCCGCTCTTCCCGGTCATGGGCCTGCTCTTCGTCCTGGTCGGCTACAACGACACGGGCACCATGCTCTGCCTGCTGGCGCTGGTCGTCGGCCTGCTCTGGGCCGCCGGGGTGCGGGCGCGCGTCTTCGGCGCGCTGACCGTGATCGGCCTGCTCGGCGTCGGCCTGCTCATCGCCGTGGCCTCGCTGGGCGCGGGCTCCGGCGAGCGCGGCGCGGAGAACTACCGACTGGCGCGGCTCACGCTCTTTCTCAACCCGCCGCCACCGGATCAGTGTGGTGACCCCTGCTATCAGTTCTACCAGGGCCGCCTGGCCATCGAGCACGGCGGCTGGTTCGGCGTGGGCCTCGGCAAGAGCAGCCTCAAGTGGGACTGGCTGCCCGAGGCGCACAACGACTTCATCTTCGCGATCGTCGCCGAGGAGCTGGGGGTGATCGGCTGCGCGGTGGTGCTGAGCCTGTTCGCGGTGCTCGCGTACACCGGTCTGCGCATCGCCCAACGGGTCGACGACCCGTTCCGGCGGCTGGCGGCCGCCGCGGTGACCACCTGGCTGGTGAGCCAGGCGGTGATCAACATCGGTGGGGTCGTGGGGCTGCTGCCGATCACCGGCCTGCCGCTGCCGTTCATCTCCGACGGCGGAAGTGCCCTGGTCGTGACGTTGGCGGCGATCGGGATGCTGGCGTCCTTCGCCCGCGCCGAACCCGATGCGGCCAGAGCGCTGCATGCCCGTCCGCCGGCCCGGTGGGTCCGACTACTCTGGGCCCCGTTGCCGCCGCTTCCCGGCCGGCGTCGCCGACCGGCGTCGCCGCCGGCTGGCCGAGGGTCCGTGCCCCGGTCCCGCGAGCGGCGCCAGGACGACCAGGCCGCACCGCGCGGCGCCCGGCAGGGCCGGAGCCGCCAGGGTACGGCGAGCGAGAGGAGACGCTGATGGGTCCGCTGCGTTCGGTGGTGCTTGCGGGAGGTGGCACCGGGGGGCACATCTACCCGCTGCTCGCCTTCGCCGACTGCCTGCGCCGACACGACCCGGGCGTCCGGATCACCTGCCTCGGCACACCCAAGGGCATGGAGAACGAGCTGATCCCGCCGCAGGGTTACGACCTGCGGCAGATCCCGGCGTACCAGCTGCCCCGGTCGGTGAACATGAACCTGGTCCGCACCCCGGGCCGGATGTGGACCGCGGCCCGCGCCGCGGGCAAGGTGATCGACGAGGTACGCGCCGACGCGGTCGTCGGCTTCGGCGGGTACGTCTCGGTGCCGGCCTACCTGGCCGCGTGGCGTCGTGAGCTGCCCATGGTGATCCACGAGGTGAACGTGCCGCCGGGTGTGGCCAACCGGCTGGGCATGAAGTTCACCAAGAACATCGCGGTCGGCTTCCCGCACCAGCCGAGCCAGGCCGAGTCGCTGCGCGACGCGACAGTGGTGGGGGTGCCGCTGCGCCGCAGCATCGCCGCGCTGGATCGGTACGCGTTGCGCGACGCCGCCCGCGCCCGGTTCGGGCTCCGCCCGGACCTGCCGGTGCTCTTCGTCGCGGGCGGCTCGTCGGGCGCCCGCTCGATCAACCTGGCGGTCTCCGGCGCGGCCAAGGAGCTGGCCCGCAACGGTGTGCAGGTGCTGCACGTGATGGGGGCCCGCAACGAGCCGGTGCCGATCCCCACCGACCTGCCGGTCCCGTACGTGACGCTGCCGTACCTGTCCGAGATGGAGCTGGGCTACGCGGCGGCCGACCTCATGCTGGCCCGGGGCGGTGCGATGACCGTCGCCGAGGTGGCCGCGATCGGCCTGCCGACGATCTTCGTGCCGTACCCGCACAGCAACCAGGAGCAGAAGCGCAACGCGCTGCCCGTGGTGGAGGCCGGCGGCGGGCTGCTCGTCGACGACGCGGAGCTGACCCCGGACTGGCTGGAGCGCGCGGTCATCCCGCTGATCCGCGACCCGCAACGGCTCTACGCGATGGGCGCCGCCGCGTCGGCGTACGGGCGGCGTGACGGTGACGAGGCGCTGCGCTCGTTCGTCCTCGAGGCGGTGGCCCGGTGACCGCGCAGTTCACCCCGGCCGGCACGCTGACCGCCGAGGACCTGGGCGCCGTCCACCTGATCGGCGTGGGCGGGGTGGGCATGCTCGGCGTGGCCCGACTGCTGCTCACCCGGGGCATCCGGGTCTCCGGCAGCGACCTGCGCGAGTGGCCCTCGCTGGCGGGTCTGCGGGCGCTCGGCGGCACCATCTACCTCAGCCACGAGGCGACCAACCTCGACGGCGTGGACACCGTGGTCTACTCCTCGGCCATCGGAAAGGACCACCTGGAGCTGGTCGAGGCCCGTCGACGCGGCCTGCGGGTGCTGCACCGCTCGGAGGCTCTCGCGGCGGCGATGACCGGTCGCCGGGCGGTGGCGGTCGCCGGCACGCACGGCAAGACCACCACCACCTCGATGGTGACGATGGTGCTCCAGCAGGCCGGGGTCGACCCGTCTTTCGTGATCGGCGGGGAGATCTCCGAGGTCGGCTCGGGCGCGCACCACGGCACCGGCGAGTACTTCGTGGTCGAGGCCGACGAGAGCGACCGCTCGTTCCTCATCTACCGCCCGTACGTCTCGATCATCACGAACGTCGAGCCGGACCACCTGAACACCTACGGCGACTACGCGACGCTGGAGGCGGCGTTCGTGGAGTTCGCCCGCCTCACCGACCCGAACGGGTTCATCATCACGTGTGCCGACGACCCGGGCGGTCGGCGGCTGGCGGCGACCCTGCGCGCCGAGGGGCGGCGGGTGTTCACCTACGGCGCGGCCGAGGACGCCGACCTGCGGTTGACCGAGATCGTCTCCTCCGCGCGCGGTGTGCGTTACCTGGCCGCGATCGACGGGCGGTCGCTGGGCGAGTTCCGGCTGCCGGTGCCGGGGCGGCACATGGGGCTCAACAGCGCCTCGGCGGTGCTCACCGCGTACCTGCTCAAGCTGCCGCTGGAGGCGGCGGAGGCCGCGCTGGCGGTCTTCCCCGGCGTGCGGCGGCGCTTCGAGCGCAAGGGCGTCGCGGACGGCGTGCTGGTCTACGACGAGTACGCCTACCACCCCACGTCGATGACGCTGGCGATGCAGACGCTGCGCGAGGTGGCCGGGGACGGGCGGTTGATCGTCGTCTTTCAGCCGTACCGGCTGTACCGCACCCGGGACAACCAGGCGGAGATCGCCGACGCGCTGGCCATCGCCGACGAGGTGGTGCTGCTGGAGGTCTTCGGGCCGGGCGAGCTGCGCCAGCCCGGTGAGGGCTCGGCGGCGCTGATCGACGCGGTGGCGCTGCCGGCCGACCGGAAGGTGTTCGTCGACTCCTGGGACGCCGCGCCGGTCGAGGTGGTCCGCCGGGCCCGCCCGGGGGACGTGGTGGTGACCATGGGCGCTCCGCCGATCTCGCTGATGGGTGACGAGCTGCTGGCCGCCCTGGGCGCGCGTACCGCCGGCTCCGCGCCGGAAGCGACCGTCGATCCGGTGGCCACGACCCCGGCGATCGGCCAGCCGGTGCCCGGCGGGTCCACGGCCGGCGGCGACGGGGCGGCGCTCGGCGCCGCCGCACCGGACGGCGCGGCCCCCACGGCCGGATGAGCCCCGGCCCCGCCCGCCGGCGGACCAGCGGCGCCGACGGCGGCACCCCACGGCGCGGTCCGGTCCGGCGTTGGCAGTTGGTCCGCGCCGGCAGCGACGCGGTGCCGGCGTCGACCCGCCGCTTCATGGCCCGGGCCCGGCAGCGTCGGATGCGGGCGGCGTTGCCGTGGGCGGTGGCCGCCGGGGTGCTGGCCCTTCTCGGGCTGATCGCCTGGACGGTCCTCGGCACCGGGCTGTTCGGGGTCCGCACGGTGACGGTGGAGGGCACCAAGCTGGTCACGGACGTGCAGGTGCGCGACGCGGTGGGGGTGCCCGACGGGGTGCCGCTGGCCCGGGTGGATCTGGCGGCCGCCGCGCGTCGGGTCGGGGCGTTGGCGCCGGTGGAGCGGGCCACGGTGTCACGGGACTGGCCGGGCACGCTGGTGGTCCGGGTGACCGAGCGGACGGCGGTGGCGGTGGTGCCGCAGGCGGACGCGTTCGCGCTTGTCGACCGCAGCGGCGTGGCGTTCCAGACGGTGGCCCGCCGCCCCGCCGGGCTGCCGCTGGTGCGGGTGACCCGGCCCGCCGCCGACGACCCGGACACCCGGGCCGCGCTGGAGGTGCTCGGGGCGCTGACCCCGCAGCTGCGGGCCGAGCTGGTGGACCTGAGCGTGGAGGGCCTGGCCCGGATCAGCCTGCGGCTGCGCGGGGACCGCACGGTGGTCTGGGGCGACGCCACGCGGGGTACGGACAAGGCGCGGGTGGCCACCGCGCTGCTCGACGAGGACAGCGACCGCATCGACGTGAGCGCGCCGGACGTGGTGACCTTCCGCTGACCGGTGAGCGTGCTCCGGACGTGACGAGTCGCGCTCCGGCGGCGACACGCCGGTCGGGTCCTTGGCTCATCGCGTGGTGGCGCTTACGTTGCCCCGAAGAGGTTCAGTGGTTGACATAACTGTAAGCCTCTAGTAGAGGGTGAGGGTTCAGCCCTGACTCTCGCTGGTGACAGCTGTCGTCGGCCGCTGGTCTGGCCACGCCGTACCCGGTCGGCCGAAGCCAATCTCGAAGGAAAGGACCGGAGATGACACCTCCGCACAACTACCTGGCGGTCATCAAGGTCGTCGGCATCGGGGGCGGCGGCGTCAACGCCGTCAACCGGATGATCGAGGTTGGGCTCAAGGGCGTCGAGTTCATCGCGATCAACACCGATGCCCAGGCGCTGCTGATGAGCGACGCCGACGTCAAGCTCGACGTCGGCCGGGAGCTGACCCGTGGCCTGGGTGCCGGGGCCAACCCGGACGTCGGCAAGAACGCCGCGGAGGACCACCGCGACGAGATCGAAGAGGTGCTCAAGGGCGCCGACATGGTCTTCGTGACGTGCGGCGAGGGTGGCGGCACCGGCACCGGCGGGGCGCCCGTGGTGGCCAACATCGCCCGCAAGCTCGGCGCGCTGACCATCGGCGTGGTGACCCGTCCGTTCTCCTTCGAGGGCAAGCGCCGCCAGGTGCAGGCCGAGACGGGGATAGACGAGCTGCGCAACCAGTGCGACACGCTGATCGTCATCCCGAACGACCGGCTGCTGGCGCTCGGTGACCGCAACATCAGCATGATGGACGCCTTCCGCACGGCCGACCAGGTGCTGCTCTCCGGTGTGCAGGGCATCACCGACCTGATCACCACCCCGGGTCTGATCAACCTGGACTTCGCCGACGTCAAGAGCGTGATGAGCGGCGCCGGCAGCGCGTTGATGGGCATCGGCAGCGCCCGCGGGGAAAATCGCGCGGTGGAGGCGGCCGAGGCGGCCATCTCCAGCCCGTTGCTGGAGCAGAGCATGGACGGCGCGCGCGGCGTGCTGCTCTCCATCGCCGGCGGCTCCGACCTGGGCCTGTTCGAGATCAACGACGCGGCCCAGCTGGTCACCGACGCGGCCCACCCGGACGCCAACATCATCTTCGGCGCGGTGATCGACGACGCGCTCGGCGACGAGGTGCGGGTGACGGTCATCGCGGCGGGCTTCGACGGTGGCACGCCGGCGTACAAGGCGGCAGAGCCGACCCGCAAGACCAACACCAACCAGCCGGCGCCGCAGAGCACCCCGGTGCCGCCGCCGGCCACCCTGCCGGCTCCGGCCCAGTCGCCGCGCCGGGTGCTCTTCGACGACGTGGACGTGCCCGACTTTCTCAAGAACGGTTCCTGAGCGCCGCCGATGACCGACAGTTCAGCCACGGTACGGCCGGACCGCCGCGCCGAACTCGCGGCGGGCCTGGCCCAGGTGCGGGCCCGGATCGCCGACGCCTGCGCGGACGCGGGCCGGGACCTCGCCGACGTCACGATGATCGCCGTGACCAAGACGTACCCGGCCGGTGACGTGCTGGCGTTGGCCGGGCTCGGGGTGAGGAACATGGGGGAGAACCGCGACCAGGAGGCGGCCGGCAAGGCCGCCGAGGTGGCTGCGGCCGGCGTACGCCCCCGCTGGCACTTCATCGGGCAGTTGCAGCGCAACAAGGCCCGCTCGGTCGTGCGCTACGCCGACGTCGTGCACTCGGTGGACAGCGTGCGGCTGGCCCGCGCGCTGGGTAACGCGGCGGCGGAGCGGGAACGACCGCTGGACGCCCTGGTGCAGGTGAGCATCGACGGCGACCCGGCGCGCGGCGGCGCGTTGCCCGACTCGGCCGATGAGGGCGTGGGGTTGGAGGCGGTCGCCGCGGCGGTGGCCGACGCTCCCGCGCTGCGGCTGGCCGGTCTGATGGCGGTGGCGCCGCTGGGGTGGCCACCGGAGCGGGCCTTCGCTCGACTGGCCGAGGTGGCCGATGCGTTTCGGACGCTCCATCCGGGAGCGACAGCGTTGTCGGCGGGAATGAGCGGCGACCTGGAAATCGCGATCCGATACGGCGCGACACATGTCCGCGTCGGTAGCGCGTTGCTCGGAATGCGTCCCACGCTGCGGTAGCCTGACCGCGAGACAGGCAAATTACATCAGTGTTGTTTCAGGGCGGCGGATCCTTGTGGGGGTCGTGACGCGCGACGCGAATCGCGCGCCAGGGGGATTGCCGTTCCGGTCCGATGGGCATGGTTGTCCACTCGCGACGGGCGACATGGCACGGGGGCGAGTGCCGCACGGCGGACGGAAGGGCGCGGGATGGGTGCACTGCGCAAGGCGGGGGTCTGGCTCGGTCTCGTCGAGGAAGACGACGAGCGGGCCTACGACGACGGTGGCTACGACAAGGGTGGCTACCGCGAGTCGCGTTACCGGCAGAGCCGGTACGCCGAGGAGTTCGCCGACGAGGACGACGACGACGCCGAGGAGCCACCGGCTCCCCGGCCGCGCGCCAGCGAGCGGGGCCGGCTCTCCGAGCGGTCCACCGGGCGCGGCGGCGAGTCCGACCGCGGTGACGGTGAGCGTCCGGAGCGGGCCGAGCGGTCCAGCGTACGGTCGATCACGCGGTCCTCGGCCGGTGACACGTCGGGCGCGTTGACGTACCACACGCGCGACAATCTGGCCCTCGCGCCGCAGGCCGTGACGCGGGAGCGCGTGGCCGTGCCCGAGGAGGAGCAGCGGTACCAGATCACCACGCTGCACCCGACCACGTACCGCGAGGCGCGCACCATCGGTGAGCACTTCCGCGACGGCGTACCAGTGATCATCAACCTCACCGAGATGGATGAGGCCGACGCCCGCCGTCTGGTTGACTTCGCGGCCGGTCTGGCGTTCGGGCTGCGCGGTACGATCGAGCGCGTGACCAATCGGGTGTTCCTGCTCTCACCGGCCAATGTCCAGGTCACCGCGGAGGACAAGGCCAAGATCGCTGAGGGCGGTTTTTTCAGCCTGAGTTGACCCCGCCCGACCCGAGGGACGTCGCTGACCGTGTTGTCGATCTTACTGCAAGTGTTGTACCTGGTCCTATATGTCTTCCTGCTTCTTCTTCTGTCCCGGTTCGTGTTGAGCGCCGTCCTTCAGTACGGCCGGCGGTGGCAGCCGGGACGCGGCGCATCGGCAGGACTGGAATCCGTGTGGAGCGTCACTGATCCCCCTCTCAACGCGTTGAGGCGTGTGATCCCTCCGCTGCGAATTGGTACCGTGAGCATCGACCTGGCTTCCCTTGTGCTCCTGGTTATCCTGTTCGTGCTGATGGAGTTCGTGTTAGGGCCGTCGATCAGGGCATCTGCCTGATGACCGACGCGCTTTCGCGGCCGCAACTGACCCGAGGAGTTTCGATGCCGCTGACCCCGGCCGACGTCCACAACGTCGCCTTCAAGAAACCGCCGATCGGCAAGCGGGGGTATGACGAGGAGGAGGTCGACGCCTTCCTGGACGAGGTCGAGCGCGAGCTCGCCCGTCTCATCGAGGAGAACAACGAGCTGCGCGCCCAGGTGGAGCGCGGTGGCCGTGGCGGCGCCCCCGCCGGCCCCGGCGGCGACGCCCGACTGGCGGCGGAGCTCAACGACGTCAAGGCCCAGCTGGACCGGGTGCAGCGCGACAAGTCCGCTGCCGAGCAGGCCGCCCGCGCCATGCAGGCCGAGCTGGAGCAGGTTCGCGCGACCGGCGGTCCGGCCGGCGGCGTCACCGGTGACGGTGAGCAGCAGGCCCTGCGCGTGCTGATGATGGCCCAGCGCACCGCCGACGACCACGTGTCCGACGCGCGCCGCGAGGCCGACCAGCTCCTGTCCGAGGCCCGGAGCAAGGCCGAGGAGGTGACCCGCGAGGCGCGCGCGAAGGCGGACGCCCTGGAGCGGGACGCCCGCCAGCGGCACCAGGAGGCCATGGGCGGCCTGGACGCCAAGCGCACGGCCCTGCAGAAGCACATCGAGGAGCTCAAGCAGTTCGAGCGCGAGTACCGCACCCGGCTCAAGGCCTACCTGGAGAGCCAGCTGCGGGACCTCGACGGTCGCGGCCAGGGCCTCGAAGCCGAAATGACCCGCTCCGAGGCGGGCCGGGTCGCCGGCGGCAACGGGCTGGCGGCGGCAGGTCTCGCCGGTTCGTACGGCGGCGGGCGCTCCGGCGCCCTCGAAGCCGGACGCTGAGCACCGGCCGGCGATCGCTGTCCGCAGATGGTGACGGTCGCCGGCCCTGCCTGGACGGTACGACGCGGCGGGGGTGAGCCGTGATAGTCGCGAGTCTTCTGCTCATCCTCGTCGCTGTGGTGCTGCTGGTGTTCGGCCTGGCCGGTGGCTCCAGCATTCTGTTGACCATTTCCATCGCGGCCAGTCTGCTGGCCGCCGTCGCGTTGGTGGTGGGCGCCCGCCAGGCAGCCGCCAACCGCGCGATGGCGGATCCCGGTCGGGCCGGTCCGCGGGACCGCGCGACGTTCCGCAGGGCCAGCCAGGCCGAGGCGGGTGTCGCGTACGGTCCGCCGCTGGCCGAGCCGGATGTGCCGGTCCAGCACGTACCTTCGACGGTCGGCAACGGCGGCACCGGGTGGCGGCAACCACCCGAGCCGCCGTCCGACCGCGACGCGGCCCCGCCCTTCGACGCGGCCCCGCCCTATGACGCGGCCCCGCCCTTCGACGCGGCCCCGCCGTTCGAGCCCGAGGCGTCGTTCGTGACCCCGGCCGACGGGTCACGCTCCTCGCCGGTCAGCCCGGCGTCGCCCTTCGTGGCCCGCAGTGACGAGGCGTACCCCTCCGACACGACGTCGGTCGACGCGCTGGCCGACGAGCCTGCCGAGCAGCCGATCACCCCTGCCGAGGCAGCCCGGGTCTCCCGGCTGCCCGACCCCGTCGTGGTGGTCGACGGGCGGCCCCGCTACCACCTGGCCGGGTGCCCGCGCCTGGCCGGCCGGGTGCCCGAGTCTCTTCCGGTCGCCGAGGCCGTCGAGCTGGGCTTCACGCCGTGCGCGGCGTGCGCGCCGGCCACCGCCCTGCTCACCGACGCCCGGCCGATCTGAGAGCGGTGTCGGTGCCCCCGCAGGACGCGCTGACCGTGGCGGTACGGGTGAAGCCTGGCGCCTCCCGGAACGCCGTCGGCGGCCGCTTCGACGGCACGTACGGGCCCGCCCTGGTGATCGCGGTCCACGCTCCGGCCGTGGACGGTCGGGCGACCGAGGCGGCCCGCCGTGCCCTCGCCGACGCGTTGGGCGTCCGGGCGGCCACGGTGTCGCTGCGCACCGGCGCGACCAGCCGGGACAAGCTGTTCCTCGTCGACCGGCCCGACCCCGAGCTGGCCGACGTGCTGCACCGACTGCGCGACGGATCCGCAGGGTGAGGACCGCCCGGGCTCGGCAACCGTGACGCCCGGGCTGGACATCGCGCTGCTGCTCGGCGCGGCCGTGCTGCTGGTGGCGGTCGGCGCCGTCCGGCTCTCCAGCCGCCTCGGGGTGCCCAGCCTGCTGTTCTATCTGGCGCTCGGCGTGGCCATCGGCAAGGCCGGGCTGGGTATCCGCTTCGACGACGTCGAGTTGACCCGGACCCTCGGCTTCTGCGCGCTCATCGTGATCATCGCCGAGGGTGGTCTGACCGCCCGGTGGAGCGCGCTGCGCCCGATCCTCGGGCTGGCCTCCGCGCTCTCCACGGTCGGCGTGATCGTCAGCATCGTGGTGGTCGGCATCGTCGTACACCTGTTGTTGGGTCTGGACTGGCGGCTGGCGTTGCTCTACGGCGCGGTGCTCTCCTCCACCGACGCGGCGGCCGTGTTCGCCACCCTGCGACGGCTGCGGCTGCCGCCGCGGCTGGTGGCCACACTGGAGGCCGAGTCGGGCATGAACGACGCCCCGGTGGTGCTGCTGGTGGTGCTGCTGTCGCACGCGGGCTGGTCGCATCCGTGGTGGTACGAGGTCGGTCTGGTCTGCTACGAGCTGGGCGCCGGCGCGGCGGTGGGCGTGGCTGCGGGCGTCGCCGGCAGGTGGGCGCTGCGCCGGGCCGCGCTGCCGTCCGCCGGGCTGTACCCGATCGCGGCGGTGGGGATCACCGTCCTGGCGTACGCCGCCGGCGCCGTGCTGCACGCCTCGGGCTTCCTCGCCGTCTACGTGGCCGGGGTGCTGCTGGGCAACGCCCGGCTGCCGCACCGGCAGGCGATTCTCGGCTTCGCCGACGGGCTGGCGTGGCTCGCCCAGATCGGGCTGTTCGTGCTGCTCGGGTTGCTGGTCTCGCCGGGCCGGTTGGACGCGGCGGTGCTGCCGGCGATGGTCGCCGGTCTGGCGCTGGTGCTGCTGGCCCGGCCGCTGTCGGTGGCCGTCTCGGCGTTGCCGTTCCGGCTCGGCCTGCGGGAGCAGGCGTTCCTGTCCTGGGCCGGGCTGCGCGGGGCGGTGCCGATCGTGCTGGCCACCATATCGCTCTCGGAGCGGGTGCCGGGCGCGGAGCGCCTCTTCGACGCGGTGTTCGTGCTGGTGGTGATCTTCACGCTGGTGCAGACCAGCACGCTCGGTCCGTTCGCCCGCCGGCTGGGGGTCACCGCGCCGGCCGAGGCCACCGAGATCCACGTGGAGACCGCGCCGCTGGAGCGGATGCGGGCCGATCTGCTCCAACTTGAGGTGCCCCCGGGCTCGCGGCTGGCCGGCGTGCACGTCGACGAGCTGCGGTTGCCGCTGGGCGCCTCGGTGACCCTCGTGCTGCGCGACGGGGTGGGCTTCGTGCCCGGCCCGGACACCCGGCTGAAAACTGCTGACAGCCTGCTGATCGTCGCCACCGGTGGGGTGCGCGACGCCGCCGAACGGCGGCTGCGGGCGGTCAGCCGACGGGGTCGGCTGGCCCGATGGTTTGGCGAGTACGGGGATGAGGTGGTCGGTTGATCTGCTAGCGTTCCCTTTGCCCCAGTTAGGCAGGGCTCGGGGCTGTTGAGCGGTACGACGGTGCGCCACGTTGTCGGACGCCTGTACGTTCCGTATTCTTGCCAACCTCCGGAGTGCGCGGCCATCGTCGCCGTGCGCCCCTTTTCGTACTTGGGGGCGCCTTTGTCGGCGCCCCTGACCAGGTGCCGCTACCGAGCGGCTCCGCGGCCGAGGAGCGACCCATGGCGAAGCCAGCCGACACCAGGACCGCCGGCCGCAAGCCGGTGGCCAAGGCCACCCGCAGCGCGGCGGAGACCGAGAAGATCCGGGCGGCGCTGGCGGCGCGGCGGGACGAGCTGCGCGCCGAGTACGATCAGACGCTGAGCGAGATCACCGAGCTGCAGCGCGATCGGTTGACGGACTCGGCCGGGGACGACCAGGCCGACACCGGCACCAAGACGTTCGAGCGGGAGCAGGAGATCTCTCTCGCCAACAGCATTCTGGAACGGATCACGCAGGTCGAGCGCGCCCTGGAGCGCCTCGACGAGGGTGGTTACGGCTGGTGCGAGCGGTGCGGCAACCCGATCCCGGTCGAGCGCCTCGCCGCCTTCCCGTCGGCCACCCTGTGTGTGACGTGCAAGCAGTTGGAGGAGCGGCGCTGACGCCCGGTCCCCGTCTGCGATGAGACGGTGAGCGATCACCGCCGAGACACCTCGATGGGGAGCGCATGACCGCAGCACCGCCCGCCGAACCCGGCCGTACCGACCCGGACGGCGGCAAGCCCCGACCCCGGGCCGTCGCGATCCTCGCCGGGGTGGCCCTGGTGGCCCTGCTGGCCGACCTGCTGACCAAGCACCTCGCGCTGGCCGCGCTCAGCGACCGGGAGCCGGCCCGGGTGCTGGGTGGGCTGGTCTACCTGAGCCTGACCCGCAACAGCGGTGCCGCGTGGAGCATCGGTGCGAACTACACCTGGGTGTTCCCGCTGATCACCATCGGCGTGGTCGGTTGGATCGTCTGGATGGCGTTGCGGCTGCGTTCCCTGCCGTGGGCGATCTCCCTCGGCCTGGTGCTCGGTGGCGCGCTGGGCAACCTCATGGACCGGATCTTCCGGGCGCCCGCTCCGTTCCACGGCCACGTGGTCGACATGATCAGCGTTTTCGGGCCGTACGGCGAGTACTTCCCGGTGTTCAACCTGGCCGACAGCGCGCTGGTCTGCGGCGTGCTGCTGGCCGTGCTGCTGGAGCTGACCGGTCGCCAGCGTGACGGCGGGCGGGCCGGCCGCGACGGTGCCACCGCCGACGCGGGCGCCACCGCCGACGCCGAGCAGAGGGAGCGCGCATGACCTCCACGTTCGCCGCTGGTGGCGACCACCGTTCGCTGCCCGTGCCTGACGGCCTCGACGGCATGCGCCTGGACCAGGCGGTGTCCCGGCTGTTCGGCCTCTCTCGTACCGCCGCCGCCGCCCTGGTCGACGCGGGTGACGCCCTCGTCGACGGCGCGGCCCGACCCAACTCCCACAAGGTCAAGGCCGGGTCCTGGCTGGAGGTCACGCTGCCGGCCCCGGTCGCCCCACCGACCGTGGTGCCGCAGGCGGTGCCCGGCCTGCGCGTCGTGTACGCCGACGACGACATCGTCGTGGTGGACAAGCCGGTGGGCGTGGCCGCGCATCCCAGCCCGGGGTGGACCGGCCCGACGGTGATCGGCGCCCTCGCCGCGATCGGGCACCGCATCTCCACCAGCGGGGCCGCCGAGCGGCAGGGCGTGGTGCACCGTCTCGACGTGGGCACCACGGGGATCATGGTGGTGGCCAAGAGCGAGCAGGCGTACACGGCGTTGAAGCGGGCCTTCAAGTACCGCGAGGTGGACAAGGGCTACCACGCGGTGGTGCAGGGGCACCTGGACCCGCTGCGGGGCACCGTGGACGCGCCGATCGACCGGCACCCCACCCACGACTACCGCTGGGCGGTGGTGTCCGGGGGCAAGCCGAGCATCACCCACTACGACACCCTTGAGGCGTTCCCGGCGGCCAGCCTGGTCGACGTGCGGTTGGAGACCGGCCGGACGCACCAGATCCGGGTGCACTTCTCCACGCTGCGGCACCCCTGTGTCGGTGACCTCACCTACGGCGCCGATCCCACCCTCTCGGCCCGTCTCGGCCTGGCCCGACAGTGGCTGCACGCCCGCGAACTGAGCTTTTTGCACCCCCGTTCGGGGGACGAGGTCCGGTTCGTCAGCGACTACCCTGACGATCTGGAACGTGCGCTTGAGATCCTGCGTGACTGAGCGGCGACCACCCGACATCGATCCGACGAGGGGATCCCACCTGTGCGCGCCGGCGACCTGCTGCGGCAGCTGGACCAACGGCTGCTGCCGCCGCTGACCCGGGCGGTGGCCCGTCTCGGTGACCGGTCGAGGCGGTCCGGGGTGCTCACCTGGGCCGCCGTGCTCTCCGCGGCGGCGGTGCTGGGCACCGCCGTGTGGGCCGCCGACGACGCTCCGGTGGGCGACCGGACGGTGGGCGAGGTGACCCGCGTCGGGGTGGCCGACGGCGACTGGGTCCCCGGCTACCTGCGCTCGGCCGCGGCCGACCTGGCCGCGTTGAGCCCGACGGCCCCGGCTACCGGGGACGGGACGTACGCCCTGGTCGTGCTCGACGCGTACCTGCCGCCGCAGCGGCTGGCCGCGGTGCTCGGTGACGTGTCGGTGTCGACGGTCTTCGGCCGGGTGCCGCTGCCCGGCCGGCAGACCGAGATCGTCCGGATCCCCGCGTCGCGGGTGCCGGACGACGTGGTCGCTCAGATGGCACAGGTGGCCGCCCGCAAGGACGGCGAGGCCGCCGACTACCGGGCCAGGGCCGCCGAGGTGCGCGGCGACGGCGCCGCCGAGCGCGAGCTACGCCAGCGGTACGTCACCGGGGCAGACGTGGCGAGCGCCGAGGCGGCCGCGTACCGCACCGGCTGCGCCTGCGTCTACGCGGCGGTGGTGCGCGCGGCGCCGGAGGCGCTGCGGGGCGTGGCCTCCCGGCCGGAGGTGCGGGCCGTCGATCCGGCGCCCGAGGTGTACCGACTCGACCGTACGGTCTTCACGCCGCCGCTGCCCGAGCAGCGCGACGTGGTCCGCCCGCCGGCCGACACCGGGCCGAGCCCGGACCCGACGCCGCGGGCGAGTGGCGGGTCGACGTCGAGCACGCCGAGGCCGCCGGTGCCGATGGGCGAATCGTCGGAACCTGCACCGCTCGTAACGATTCCGTCACCCGGGTCGCCCTCGGCCGAGCCCACCGAGGCGGCCCCGCCGGGGGTCACCACCTCCCCGGACGCGACCGACGCCGGGCTGCTGGCGCCCTCCCCGTCGTGATCTGCGCCGGGTGGTGTGCGTGCTCAGGTGTGGTCCGAATAGGGTTTGGTTCGTAGCCTGTCAGACAGAGATCGATGGTGCTGGGAGGGCGGGCCGTGGAGGGCAGTGAGACCGGCTGGGGCCGGCCGGCCGAACCAGCGCCGAGGTGGCGGGCGTTGCTGGACCGCGCCCGGCTGGGCGGCCGGGCCGCTGAGCAGCCCGAGCCCGAGCGTCGGGCCGACGAGGCCCCACCGGACCCACTGCCGCGGCGCGCGGCCCCCAACGGCTACGCGGGGCGGGCATCGGCCATCGGGCATCCGGCCGATCTGTCGTACGGCCAGGAGCCCGGTTACCGGCCCGAGGCGACCTACCGGGTCGATCCCGCCTACCGTGCCGAACCGGGCTACCGGTCGGAGCCGGACTACCGGGCGGAGCCGGCGTACCGGGCCGAGCCGGACTACCGTGCCGAGCCCGCGTACCGGGCCGAGCCGGGCTACCGTGCCGAGCCCGCATATCGGGCCGAGCCGGAGTATCGGGCTGAGCCGACGTATCGGGCCGAGCCGGACTATCGCGCCGAGCCGGTGTACCGGTCGGAGCCGGGTTACCGGGCTGAGTCGACGTACCGCGCCGACCCGGGCTACCGGGCCGACCCGACGTACCGCGCCGACCCGGGCTACCAGGCCGAGCCCGAGCCGCCGCCGCGCCGGGCCGAGCCGGAGTCGCGCTACGCCCTCCTGGACAACGGTTACCGGCCGGGCAACCCGGCGGGGGAGTCGCGGTACGCGCTGCTGGAGACCGGTTACCAGCCGGAGACCGGCTACCCGAGCCCCGCGCCGCCGGTGACCCCGCCGGTCCCGGCGGTCGCGCCACCGCCGGCCGCGCCACCGGTCACCCCGCCGCCCGCCCCGGCGGTCACCCCGCCACCGGGCTCGGCCATCGCCGAGCGCGGCTACCCCGCCCGGATCGAGTGGCGACCGCAGGGCGTCGACCAGGAGCTGGAACGCGCCACCGGCGTGCTCCGCCGCGACCTGGGCACACCCCGCGTGTTCGCGTTCGCCAACCCCAAGGGCGGCGTGCACAAGACCACCGCCACGGTGCTCGCCGCCGCCACCGTCGGCAGCGTCCGCGGGCGGGGCGTGCTGGCCTGGGACGACAACGAGCTGCGGGGCACCCTGGGGCTACGTGCCGGCAGCGCCCGCCACGCGCGCACCATCCGCCACCTGATCGGTGACCTGGCCCAGATCGAGATCCTGGAGGGCGCGACCCTGCTGGAGCGGCTGGACGACTACCTGCGGCACGCCTCCGACGGCTCGTACGACGTGCTGGCCGGCGAGGAGAGCCCGCGCTTCGCCCAGCGACTCGACCAGTTCACCGTCAAGCGGGTGCTTGAGCTGCTGCGTCGTACGCACGACGTGGTCTGCGTGGACACCGGCAACAACGTGGAGAGCGCCAACTGGCGCACCGTGATGCAGGCCGCCGACCAGCTGGTGGTGACCACCGTGCCCCGTGAGGACGCGGCGTTCAGCGCCGACTGGATGCTCGACCTGCTGCACGAGGAGGGCATGGGCGAGCTGGCCGACAACGCGGTCACCCTCATCTCCTGCCCCACGCCCGGCCGCTCGCCCCTGCAGGACGACCTGGAGCGGCACTTCGCGACGCGTACCCGCGCGGTGGCCGTCGTGCCGTACGACCCGGCGTTGGAGACCGGCTCGTCGATCGAGTACCACCAGCTCCAGCCGGAGACCCGGCAGGCGTGGCTGCGTGCCGCCGCGGCCATGGCGGAGCCGTTCGCCCGGTGAGCTGGTTCGCCGCCACCGTCGCCCCGGCCCGTCTCGGGGCCTGAGAGGATCATCGGGTGAGCCCGGACAACCCCGACCCTGAGCGGCACGTCGACGACGTCGACCGGCCCGCCCCACCCCCACCGTCGGGTGCGGCGCCCACCGAGAGCGAGTCGGCCGTGCCGCCAGCAGCCGCGCCGCCGCCCGGGTTCGACGCCGGCGAGGGTCCCGCCTCGACGGCGTACCAGGGCGAGCCGGAGCTGACCCTGGTCGAGCCGCGCCGCCCGCTGCGGACCGTGGCGACGGTGCTCGGCGTCGTGTTCGCCCTAGCCGTGCTGGGCGGGCCGCTCGGGCTGCTCTGGGCGGCAATCGCGCCGGACACCCCGGTGCTCAAGACCGCCGAGGGCGCGATCTACGCCGAGCCCCAGCCGGAGCAGCCGATCGCCGCGGACGGCTGGTTCAGCCTGCTCGGGCTGGCCTTCGGGGTGCTCGCGGCGCTGACCGTGTGGTTCCTGCTGCGCCGGCAGCGCGGCCCCGTCGGGCTGCTCGGCGTGGTGCTGGGCACACTGGCCGCCGCCCCGGTCGCCTGGCAGGTGGGGCGTCGGATCGGGCTGGCGACCTTCGACCGGCTGCTGGACAGCGCCCCGGCCGGGCAGGCGTTCACCAAACCCGCCGACCTGCGCGCCGGCGGAATCGACTGGCTCTTCGGTGCGCTGCCGGTGCCGCACGGCAACCTGCTGCTGCCGGCGTTCGGCGCCGCGGTCACGTACACCCTGCTGGCCGGTTGGTCGCGTTGGCCGAACCTGCGGCCGGAGTCGGACCCGGCGGCCCTCAGTTGGGCGTCGGTGGGGACGCCAGCTCCGACAGCGGCACCGGAACCGCCCGCACCTGGCGCAGCAGAGCCGCCTCGCGGTTGAGCAGTCGCAGCTCGGCGCGGAGCCGGGCGGCGGTGTCGTCGATCGCCAGCAGCCGCTGCCGGTCGTCGACGGTCAGCGCGGCGGTGGCCGCCACCAGGTGCGACAACACCGTCGGGTCCTCCGGCAGCTGCTCGGAGATCTCCTCCGGGTCGGGGCGGATCAGCCCCAGGTACTGCCGGAACACCGCGATCACCCGGGCCGCCAGCAGGTCGGCCACCTCGTCCGGCCCGGAGGCCTCGGGCAGCCACTGGACGGCGGCCGTCAGGTAGGGCGCCGACGCGTCGTCGACGTCGGCGATCCGGAATCGGCGGCGGCCGACCGTGACGATGTCGAAGCCGCCGTCGGCCAGCTCGGTGACCTGGCGCAGCTCGGCGGTGCAGCCGACCTCGTGCAGGGTGACGTCGCCGACGCCGGTGCCCGCGCGGGCACTCGGCCCCGAGGGCGCGACCTCCCAGCCGGCCTGGATGGCCACCACCCCGAACTCGCGGGACGCGCCTTCGGGCAGGCCGACGAGGTGCCGGACCAGGGCCCGGTAGCGCTCCTCGAAGATGTGCAGCGGCAGCACCAACCCGGGAAAGAGCACCGTTGCGAGCGGGAACACCGGCAGCCGTGCGGTCACGTGGTCGAGCCTAACCAATCGCGCCCGTGGCGGCGTGGCCCGGCTCACCGTCCCGCCGAGCGGGCGGCCGGGGTGCGCTCCGGGCGGGCCGCCTAGACTCGCAAGGGTGCTGAATCGGATCGACCTGCGCGACGGCCTCGTGGACCCGCGCCGCCTGCTGCCCCGTGCCCAGCTCGACGTGTCGGTGGCGGTCGAGCGGATCAAGCCGATCGTCGAGGCGGTCCGGGAGCATGGGTACCCGGCGATCCGGGAGGCCAGTGAGCGGTTCGACGGCATCTCACCGGAGGTGCTGCGGGTGCCGGTGGAGGCGATCGCCGAGGCCGAGGGTGTGCTCGACCCGGCGGTGCGTGCCGCGCTGCTGGAGTCGATCGCCCGGGCCCGCAGGGTGCACGATGACCAGCGGCGCACCGACCACACGACCCGGGTGGTGCCCGGCGGCACGGTCACCGAGCGGTGGCTGCCCGTCGACCGGGTGGGCCTCTACGTCCCCGGCGGCCTGGCGATGTACCCGTCGACGGTGGTGATGAACGTGGTGCCGGCCCAGGCGGCCGGGGTGCGCTCGCTGGTGGTGGTCAGCCCGCCGCAGAAGGACAACGGCGGCCTGCCCGATCCGCGGGTGCTGGCCGCGTGCGCGCTGCTCGGCGTCGACGAGGTCTACGCCGTGGGTGGCGCCCAGGCGGTGGCGATGCTGGCGTACGGGTCCGCCGTCGACCCGGCGGGCGCGCTGCGGTGCGAGCCCGTCGACCTGGTCACCGGCCCGGGCAACATCTGGGTGACCGCCGCCAAGCGGTTGTTGCGGGGTGTCGTCGGCATCGACGCCGAGGCCGGTCCGACCGAGATCGCGATCCTGGCCGACGACAGCGCCGACCCGGCGCACGTCGCCGCCGACCTGATCAGTCAGGCCGAGCACGACCCGCTCGCCGCGAGCGTGCTCGTCACGCCGTCGCTGGCGTTGGTCGAGGCGGTCGAGACGGAGCTGGCCCGGCAGGTGCCGGCCACCAAGCACGCCGAGCGGGTGACCACGGCGCTGACCGGCGAGCAGAGCGGCGTGGTCCTGGTCGACGATCTCGAGGCGGGGCTGCGGGTGGTCGACGCGTACGCGGCCGAGCACCTGGAGATCCAGACGGTCGACGCCCGGGAGTGGGCGCTGCGGGTGCGCAACGCTGGAGCGATCTTCGTGGGCGCGTGGTCGCCGGTGTCGCTCGGCGACTACTGCGCCGGCTCCAACCACGTGCTGCCCACCGGCGGCTGCGCCCGACACTCGTCCGGGCTGTCGGTGCAGTCGTTCCTGCGCGGCGTGCACCTGATCGAGTACACCGAGGCCGCGCTGCGCGAGGTGGCCCCACACGTGGTCGCCCTGGCCAACGTGGAGGACCTGCCGGCGCACGGCCAGGCCGTGCAGGCCCGTTTTCCGAAAGGGGTGGCGTGACCTCGCTCGATGATCTGCCGATCCGCGACGACCTGCGCGGGCTGTCGCCGTACGGGGCGCCGCAGCTCGACGTGGCGGTGCGGCTCAACACCAACGAGAACTCCTACCCGGTGCCGGAGCCGGTCGTCGACGCGATCGGCAAGGCGCTCGCGGCCGAGTTGCGCGACCTGAACCGCTATCCGGACCGGGACGCGGTGGCGCTGCGCGCCGACCTGGCCGAATATCTCGGGCACGGCCTGACCGTCGAGCACGTCTGGGCGGCCAACGGCTCGAACGAGATCCAGCAGCAGTTGTTGCAGGCGTTCGGTGGGCCGGGGCGCACCGCGATGGGTTTCGTGCCGGCGTACTCGATGCACCCGCTGCTGGCCCTCGGCACCGGCACCCGGTGGGTGCCCGCCCAGCGCGGCGTCGACTTCGGCCTGACCGCCGACGAGGCGGTGGCCCAGGTCCGCGAGCACCGGCCCGACGTGGTCTTCCTCTGCTCGCCGAACAACCCCACCGGCACCGCGCTGGACCCGGCGGTGGTCGCCGCGGTGCTCGACGTCGCGCCCGGCATGGTGATCGTCGACGAGGCGTACGCCGAGTTCGCCCGGCCGGGCACGGTCAGCGCCCTCGCGGTGCTGCCCGGCCACCCGCGGCTCGTGGTCACCCGCACGATGAGCAAGGCGTTCGGCTTCGCCGGTGGCCGGCTGGGCTACCTGGCCGCCGACCCGGCGGTGGTGCGGGCGGTGCAGCTGGTGCGTCTGCCGTACCACCTGTCCGCGCTCACCCAGGCCGCCGCCCGCGCGGCGCTGGCCCACCGCGACGCCCTGCTGGGTACGGTGAGCGCGATCATGGCGCAGCGGGACCGGATCGTCGCGACGCTGCGCGAACGCGGCCTGCGGGTGGCCGACAGCGACGCCAACTTCGTGCTGTTCGAGTCCGGCGGCGACCAGGCCACCGCCTGGCAGTCCCTGCTGGCGCAGGGGGTGCTGGTCCGCGACGTCGGCCTGCCCGGCTGGCTGCGGGTGACCGCCGGCACCCCCGACGAGACCGACGCCTTCCTAGCTGCGATGGAGACTGTGCGATGGGAGCGCGAGGAGTGAGCTTGCGAGCCCCGCAGTCGCGACCGAAAGGTATGCAATGAGCCGGACCGCCCGGGTGGAGCGGATCACCAAGGAGACCAAGGTCCTCGTCGAGATCGACCTCGACGGCACCGGTACGGCCGAGATCAGCACCGGCGTGGGTTTCTACGACCACATGCTGAACCAGATCGCCCGGCACGGCGGCTACGACCTGACCGTGCGCACCGTCGGTGACCTGGAGATCGACGCGCACCACACGATGGAGGACACCGCGCTCGCGCTGGGCGCCGCGTTCGACCAGGCGCTGGGCGACAAGGCCGGCATCCGGCGGTACGGCTCGGCGACCGTCCCGATGGACGAGGTGCTGGTGCGGGCCGCGGTGGACCTGTCCGGCCGGCCGTACGTGGTGCACGACGAACCGGTCCTCGCGCCGTACATCGGGCCGGTGTACCCGACCAGCATGACCCGGCACATCTGGGAGTCGTTCGGCCAGGCGGCCCGGATCACCCTGCACGTCGACGTGCTGCGCGCGGCACGTCCGGGTGGGCATCCGGACGCGCACCACGTGGTGGAGGCCCAGTTCAAGGCGGTGTCCCGGGCGCTGCGCGAGGCCACCGCGATCGACCCGCGGGCGGCGGGCGCGATCCCGAGCACGAAGGGGGCGCTCTGATGAGCGCGAGGAGCGCAGCGCAGCGGAGCCCCGCAGTCGCGAAGGGAAAGTGGTTCTGATGAGCGCGAGGAGCGCAGCGCAGCGGAGCCCCGCAGTCGCGAAGGGAAGGTCGTTCTGATGGGTGCCGCGTTGCCGACGTTGCTGCTGATCCTGGCCGGGCTGCTGGTGGGTGGCGTGTGGTCGCTGCACCGGCAGGGCGCGCCGAGGGGCGCTGTGGTGATCACCGCGTTGCTCGCGCTGCTGGCCACGGCCGCCGGGGTGCTCCGGCTGATCCCGGAGTCGGGGTCGTGACCGCCGACGTGGTGGTGCTCGACTACGGCTCGGGCAACCTGCGCTCGGCGGAGCGGGCGCTGGCCGCGGCGGGCGCGACCGTCCGGGTGACCGACGACCTCGCCGCGGCTGCCGTCGCGGACGGTCTGGTGGTGCCGGGTGTGGGCGCCTACGCGGCGTGCATGGCGGGTATCGAGGCGCTCGGCGCCGGGCCGGTGATCGCGGAGCGGGTGGCCGCGGGCCGGCCGGTGCTCGGCATCTGCGTGGGCATGCAGGTGCTCTTCGAGTACGGCGAGGAGCACGGGGTGGTGACGAAGGGCCTCGGGTTGCTGCCCGGCGGGGTGACCCGGTTGGCCGCGCACCGCCTGCCGCACATGGGCTGGAACACGGTCCGCGCGCCCCGGGGGTCGGTGCTGTTCGCCGGGTTGCCGCCGCAGAGCCGGTTCTACTTCGTGCACTCGTACGCGATGGGTGACCCGGCGGCGTTGGCGGCCGCGGGGGCCGTGGTGACCACGGCGCACCATGACACCGACTTCGTGGCCGCGGTGGAGCGTGGGCCGCTGTCGGCGGCGCAGTTCCACCCGGAGAAGTCCGCCGACACCGGTGCCGCGTTGCTGCGCAACTGGCTCGCCACTCTGCCCGCCGGTGACTGAGCGCCGGCACCGTCCGGCGTCCGACGGGCGGGCGTCGCGGTGAGCAGGGAGCGGGCCCGTCGGCGGGCCGAACGTGAGGCGGACCTGGCGCGGGAGCGGGCTGCCCGGCAGCGTCGGGTGGCGCGTCGGCAGCGCCGCCGCGCGGTCGTCCGCCGGTTGACGCCGCAGCTGCGGCGGGGCCGCACGGGCCGGTTGGCTCGGCACACGCGGGGTGAGCGGGCGGCGATCGTGCTGCTCACCGGGGCGGCGATGATTCTGATCTGGACGTTCGTCGACGATCTGGCGTTGCGTGTCGCGCTGATCGTGCTGTTGCTGCTCGTACTGCCGGCGATCGTGGTGATCGCCCTGGACCGCCGTACCTGATCGAGGAGATGACGTTGAGCCTCACCCTGTTACCCGCCGTGGATGTCGCCGACGGCCGGGCTGTCCGGCTCGTGCAGGGCGCCGCCGGCAGCGAGAGCGTCTACGGCGACCCGTTGGACGCGGCGCTGGCGTGGCAGCGCGACGGCGCTGAGTGGATCCACCTGGTCGACCTGGACGCGGCGTTCGGCCGGGGCACCAACGCGCACCTGCTCGCCGAGGTGGTGCGCCAGTTGGACGTGCAGGTGGAGTTGTCCGGCGGCATCCGTGACGACGAGTCGCTGCGGGCGGCGTTGGGCACCGGGGCGAGCAGGGTGAATATCGGCACCGCCGCGCTGGAGGACCCGGTGTGGTGCGACCGGGTCGTCGGGGAGTACGGCGACCGGGTCGCCATCGGGCTGGACGTACGCGGTCAGACCCTGTCCGCGCGGGGGTGGACCCGTGACGGCGGTGACCTGTACGAGGTGCTGGAGCGCCTGGACAAGGCGGGCGCCACGCGGTACGTGGTCACCGACATCACCAAGGACGGCACGATGCGCGGGCCGAACCTGGATCTGCTGCGCGAGGTGTGCGCGCGTACCGACCGGCCGGTGATCGCCTCGGGTGGCGTGTCCACCCTGGACGACCTGCGGGCGCTGGCCACGCTGGAGCCGCTGGGCGTGGAGGGCGTGATCGCCGGCAAGGCGCTGTACGCGGGCGCGTTCACGGTGGCCGAGGCGCTGCGCACGTTGGCCGAGGCGTGACGGTCACCCGGCTGGGTTCGGGAGGGCCGTGGGAGCAGAGCTACGGCTACTCCCGGGTGGTCCGGGCCGGTGACCTGGCCTGGACGGCTGGCTGTACGGCCACCGTCGACGGGCGGGTGGCGCATGTCGGGGACGCCGCCGCGCAGACCGCGCTGGCGTTGCGGATCGGGTTGGCGGCGCTCGCCGAGGTGGGTGTGCAGCCGGGTGACGTCGTCCGGACCCGGATGTACGTGACCGACCGGCTGCACGCCGACGAGGTGGGTCGGGCGCACAACGCGGTCTTCGGGGCGGTCCGTCCGGTGGCGACGCTGGTGGTGGTGGCGGGTCTGCTCGATCCGGAGCATCTGGTCGAGGTGGAGTTGGAGGCGTTCGTCGGCGAGCGCTGAGTTGCCGGTGGTCCTCGTCATGGCCGCGTTCCGAGCCGATCAGTTGTGCACAACTTAATTGCGCGTTACGGTTCGGTGGTGACCGATGACCTGGTGCTGCGCCGGCAGGTGTGCTTCGCGCTCTACGCCGCGTCGCGCGCCCTCACCGACGTCTACCGGCCGATCCTCGACGAGTTCGGGCTGACCTACCCGCAGTACCTGGTGCTGCTGGTGCTCTGGGAACGCCCCGACGACGCGCCCACGGTGTCCGAGCTGGGCGCCGAGCTGCGGCTGGACTCCGGCACGCTCTCCCCGCTGCTCAAGCGGTTGGAGGGAGCGGGCCTGGTGGTGCGGCGGCGGTCGGCGCGCGACGAGCGGCGGGTCGAGGTGGGCCTCACCGAGCGGGGCCGGGCGCTGCGGGAGCAGGTGTGCGACGTCCCGCTGCGGATCGCGCAGGCCACCGGTCTGGGCATCGCCGAGCTTGTCGCGCTGCGCGACACGCTCACCCGGGTCACCGAGACCATCCACCGACCGAAGGAGCAGTGACTCTCATGCAGGTTCTCTACACCGCGTCCGCGACCGCCACCGGCGATGGCCGGGACGGCCATGTCGAGACCTCCGACGGCACTCTCGCGCTCGACCTGGCGGTGCCGAAGGAGATGGGTGGCGCGGGTGGCGCCGCCAACCCCGAGCAGCTCTTCGCCGCCGGCTACGCGGCCTGTTTCCACAGTGCCCTGCGCCTGGTCGCCCGCCGCGCCAAGGCCGACGTGACCGGCTCCGTGGTCGCCGCCGAGGTGGGCATCGGCCCGAACGGCAGCGGTGGCTTCGGGCTCGCCGTGCAGCTCGTCGTCGACCTGCCCGCCGTCGCCCGCGACGCCGCCGAGCAGATCGTCGAGCAGGCCCACCAGGTCTGCCCGTACTCCAACGCGACCCGCGGCAACATCGACGTCGCGCTGACCGTCCGCGAGGCCCTGGCCGCCTGACGTCGCGGACCCGGACCCCACCTGCGGACGAGAGGACGACCACCCGATGACCAGCAACCGTGAGATCCACCTGGCCAGCCGCCCCGAGGGCTGGCCCACCGAGGACACCTTCCGGCTCGTCGAGACCGACGTCCCGACGCCCGGACCGGGCCAGATCGTGGTCCGTAACCAGTTCATGTCCGTCGACCCGTACATGCGGGGACGGATGAACGACGTCAAGTCGTACGTGCCGCCGTACGCCCTCGACGCCCCGCTCGACGGGGCCGCCGTCGGCGAGGTGGTGGCCAGCGAGTCGACCGACATCGCCGTCGGCGACACCGTGCTGCACGGGCTGGGCTGGCGGGAGTACGCGCTGCTCGACGCCGGCGGCGCGCGCAGGGTCGACTCGAGGCTCGCCCCGGCCAGCGCCTACCTCAGCGTGCTCGGCATGACCGGGCTGACCGCGTACGCCGGTCTGCTGGAGGTCGCCGCGATGAAGCCCGGCGAGACCGTCTTCGTCTCCGCAGCGGCCGGCTCGGTCGGTAGCCTGGTCGGCCAGATCGCCAAGCTCAAGGGCGCCGGCCGGGTCATCGGCAGCGCCGGCTCGGCCGCCAAGGTCGAGCGGCTGCGGGCCCTGGGCTTCGACGCCGCGTTCGACTACCACGACGGGCCGGTCCGCGACTCGCTGCGGGCCGCCGCACCGGACGGCGTCGACGTCTACTTCGACAACGTCGGCGGCGACCACCTGGAGGCGGCGATCTCGGCCATGAACCTGCACGGCCGGGCCGCCATCTGCGGCATGATCGCCCAGTACAACGACACCGAGCCGCCGGCCGCGCCCCGCAACCTCTCGCTGGTCATCGGCAAGCGGCTCACCCTGCGCGGCTTCCTGGTGCGCGACCACAACCACCTGCGGGACGCGTTCGTCCGCGACGTCGCGGGCTGGCTGCGCGAGGGCGCCCTCTCCTACGACGAGACGGTCGTCGACGGCATCGAGAACGCCCCGGCGGCGTTCCTCGGCCTGCTGCGCGGCGAGAACCTGGGCAAGATGCTCGTCCGGGTGTGAGCACCCGCACATGGCGCACGGCGGTCGGCCCGGTCGGGTCGGCCGTCGTGCCATGCGCGGGGGATAGGGTGGCGGCATGACGGTGGCGGTGCGCGTGATCCCCTGCCTCGACGTGGACGCCGGGCGCGTGGTCAAGGGGGTCAACTTCCTCGACCTGCGGGACGCCGGCGACCCGGTGGAGCTGGCCGCCGCGTACGACCGGGCCGGCGCCGACGAGCTGACCTTCCTCGACGTCACCGCGTCTTCCAGCGACCGGGGCACCATGCTCGACGTGGTGCGCCGCACCGCCGAGTCGGTCTTCATCCCGCTGACGGTCGGCGGTGGGGTCCGGCAGGTCGGCGACGTCGACACGCTGCTGCGCGCGGGCGCGGACAAGGTCGGCGTGAACACCGCCGCCATCGCCCGGCCGGAGCTGATCGCCGAGATCGCCGACCGGTTCGGCCGGCAGGTGCTCGTGCTCTCCCTCGACGTACGCCGCGCCCCGGCCGGCGGCACACCCAGCGGGTTCGAGGTCACCACCCACGGTGGCCGGCGCGGCACCGGCCTCGACGCGGTGCGCTGGGCGCGGCAGGTGGCCGAGCTGGGCGCGGGGGAGATCCTGCTCAACTCGATGGACGCCGACGGCACCAAGGCCGGCTTCGACCTGGAGCTGATCGGCGCGGTCCGGGCCGTGGTGGACGTGCCGGTCGTGGCCAGCGGCGGGGCCGGCGAGGTGGCGCACTTCCCACCGGCGATCGGGGCCGGCGCCGACGCGGTGCTCGCCGCCAGCGTCTTCCACTTCGGCGAGCTGACGGTGGGCGAGGTCAAGGACGCCCTGCGCCGCAGCGGTCACCCCGTGCGCTGAGGCATCGGTCACCGCCCCTTGCCGGAACCGCCGTCGCTCGCGATCTTGGATTCTTTCCGTCTCGTGTCGTAACGGAAACAAGATCTACCCTGCCAACTGCTTCCCGCGCCTAATCCGAGTAATTCCTAACCCTGGCTGGGGCGGTGGGCGCAGCCGGCGGCCGGCGGTGACCGTCGGTCACCTCCGTGGGAGCGGATGCGGTCGTCAGGGGTATACCTCAGAGTCATATTCATACCTCTGAGGTATACCGCTCGACAGCACATCGACACGGCGGGCAGCCAAAGCGGATGGCCAGCGCCCTTCGCCGCAACCCCAGCCCCGTTTTGAGTTAGGACCTACTCGTCTAGATGAGACGTTTGCCAGGTCACGGCGGTCAGGGCGAGGATGCGTTGGAGGACTCGAACGGCGACGGCGGACCCAGGTGGTACAAGTCGTGCGCGATTAGATCCGAGAGCGCTCCCGCCCGCACCCAGCACCGGGCCCGCGTGCCGCAGACCGGGCATCGCCCATACCGCTGCTCATGCTCGGCCAGAATCCGCCACCACCCGGCCACCTGCCCCGGAGTGGGCGCACTCACCGGGCTCCATCCACATTCGCGCGGATCGCAGCCACCGACACCTGCGCCTCGAAACACCACCCGCCCGCGGATGCCCGTGACGTACACCGCGCACACCCCCGGATCGGCTATTGCCTTGTTTCCGGCGCTGGTCGGCCTGTACGCGGTCGTCTACGCGGAGCCGCCGTACAACGAGGGACCGGAGCAGGTGGCCGGGTTCGCCACCGGCCTGCCCGGCGAGACGCAGCGCCCCGGTTCACACTCGTCGCCGCCGACGACGCGGGCGCACTGGTCGGTGCCGCCTATGGGTGGACGATGCCCGCCGGCCGGTGGTGGACGCGCGCCGACACCGAGCCGCCAGCCCACCTCCGGAACGCCGACAAGTTCGCGGTGATGGAGTGGGTCGTGCACCCCGACCGGCGCGGTGAGGGCATCGGCGCGGAACTCATACGCCGGCTCCTCGACGCCGAACGTCTTCACGAAGCCTGCGATCTCCAGGCCGCTCAGTGCCCGCCGGAGTGGCCCTCGGGTGACCGGCGGGGGGTGGGGATCGACCGGACCGCGTACTCCTGCACTGCCGCCGCGTGCTCGGCCTCGTCCAGGATCCAGTCGGCGCGGCCCGGCGCGTGCCGGCGGCTCAGCACGCCCTGCACGGTGTCCACCATGGTCGCCACCCCGGCGCGCGGCCGGGTACGCCAGAGTTGCTCACCCTCGGTGGTGATGCGGAACCAGCCGTCGACGACGGTGACCAGGCCCGCCCCGACCAGCCGCTGCACCGCGGCCTCCACCTCGTGTCGCTGTGGAATCGCCTGGTTGAGGTGATCGGCGGTGGACAGCACGTCGGTCAGGCGTACGCCCTCCGGCCGACGACTCGTCGCGGACCGTCGGTGTCGTCCGGCCCCGCTCGCGATCACCAACGACACGAAGATCCAGGCGTCGCTCCAGCGCCAACCGTTCTCCCCCATGCAGAGATGATGACGGCGAGCGTCGCGGAAGGGAACACCCACCCTCCAACGAGCCCGCTTTCACCATCGCGGAGTGCCGGCCCATGAACGGTCGGTGAACGTTCACGCCGCCGCGGCTCGCGGTGGATCACCCGCGGTGACCGCGGACGGATTGTCCGCGATCGGGCCCGGCTGGGCGTCCCCGGTCCCGGGCAGAGGCACCGCGACGAGCGGGATGAAGAACTGCGCCAGTGGGCCGATGGCCAGCGCGTACGCGATGGTGCCCAGGCCGACCGTGCCGCCGAGCAGCCAACCCAGCGCGAGCACGGTGACCTCGATGACCGTGCGCACCAGGCGGATCGAGCGCCCGGGCCGCCGGGCGACGAAGCCGGTCATCAGCCCGTCGCGTGGACCGGGACCCAACCGGGCGCCGAGATAGAGCGCGGTGGCCGCGCCGTTGGCGACGATCCCGGTGACCAGCAGAGCGATACGGACGGCGAGGGGGCCGCCGGTGGGCAGCAGGGCCAGGGTCGCGTCCACCACCAGGCCGATCACCACCACGTTGCTGACGGTGCCGAGGCCGGGCCGTTGGCGCAGCGGGATCCACAGCAGCAGCACCAGGGCGCCGACGCCGATGGTGACCGTGCCGAAGGAGAGCCCGGTCAGCTCGGACAGCCCCTGGTGGAAGACGTCCCACGGGTCGAGGCCCAGGTCGGAGCGGATCATCAGGGCCATGCTGACCCCGTAGAGGACGAGCCCGGCGTAGAGCTGGCTGAGCCGTCGCACCGGCCGCTGCCGCAGATTGCCAATCAGTGCCATGCATGCCACCCTAGGTGCCAATCCTCCCGGCAGAAGAAGCCAATATCCGAGGAGTGGCCATGACAGCTCAGGTTCGAGGTGCCCAATTGGCCCGGTTGCTGGGGCAGTGGCACGCCCTCCCGGGCCGTCGTCGCAGTCCCGACTACGCCGCCCTGGCCGGCGCGGTGCGCGGCCTGCTCGCCGACGCCCGGCTCCCGCTGGGCGTACGCCTCCCGGCCGAACGCGAGCTGGCCGAGGCGCTGCGGATCAGCCGCACGACGGTCACCGCCGCCTACCGGGAACTGCGCGAGACCGGGCACCTGGCCAGCCGCCGGGGCGCCGGCAGTTGGACGATGCTGCCCGGCAACCACCGGGTCGCCAGCACCGGGCTGTGGACCCCGCTGGACGACCGGGAGATGATCGACCTCGGCGTCGCCGCGCTGGCGGCCCCGCCGCAGCTGCTCGCCGCCGCGCGGGCCGCCGTCGAGGATCTGCCCCGCTACCTGGGCGGGGCCGGCTACCACCCGACCGGGATCGGCGAGCTGCGCGACGCGGTGGCCGCCGGCTACACCGCGCGAGGGCTGCCCACCTCGGCCGACCAGATCATGGTCACCAGTGGCACCCAGCACGCCCTGGACCTGGTGCTGCGCCTCGCCCTGGCGCCCGGCGGGAGCGTGCTCGTCGAATCCCCGACCTACCCCAACGCGCTCGCCGCGCTGGCCAGCCGGCGGGCCCGGATCACGACGCACGGGCTGTCCGCCGACTCCGGTGGCTGGGAGTCCGACCTGCTGCTGGGCAGCCTGCGGCAGACCCGGCCCAAGCTGGCGTACCTGATTCCGGAGTTCCAGAACCCGACCGGGCACCTGATGCCGTCCGCGCTGCGCGAGCAGGTGGTCGCCGCGGCCCACGCCGTCGGCACCGATCTGATCGTCGACGAGTCCTTCGTGGACCTGCCGCTGGACGGCACCGAGCTGCCCCCGCCCACGGCCACGTTCGACCGGCACTCCCGGGTGGTGAGCATCGGGGGGATGAGCAAGCCGTACTGGGGTGGCCTGCGCATCGGCTGGGTACGCGCCTCCGCGCCGCAGGTGCAGCGGCTGGCCGCCGTCCGGGTCGGCGTGGACATGTCCAGCCCGGTGCTCGACCAGTTGGTCGCGGTGCACCTGCTCAACGACGCGGCGGCCATCGTCGCCGACCGCCGGGCCCAGCTCACCGCCCAGCGCGACGCGTTGCTGGCCGCGCTGGCGTACCGACTTCCGGACTGGCGGGTGACCGTGCCGCGCGGCGGCGTGACCCTCTGGGCCGAGCTGGACGGCCCGGTCTCCAGCGCGCTCGCCCGCGCCGCCGAGGAGGTCGGCGTCCGGCTCGCGCCCGGCCCCCGGTTCGGTCTCGACGGCACCCTGGAACGCTTCCTGCGGCTGCCGTTCACCCTGCCGGCCGCCGACCTGGTGGAGGCCGTGGAGCGGATCGCCACGGTCCGCTACGACCTGGACCGGACCGGCCGGCAGCGATGGCGGGAGCCGTCCGTCATCGCCTGAGCCCGGCGGGCCACCGGTCGACGCGCCGGTGGCCCCACACCCGAGCGGGCGCGGGGCCACCGGCGGACCGTTCCTACAGCTCGACGAGGGCGCCCGCGTACATCTTGTCGATCTCGGCGGCGAAGTTGCTCTCCACGCCACGTCGCTTGATCTTCAACGACGGGGTGATCTCGCCATCCTCGATCGTCAGGTCGCGCGGCAGGATCGCCACCTTCTTGATCGTTTCCCAGCGGTTGAGCTTGGCGTTGAGCTGGGCGACGTACTCCTCGACCATCGCCTGCGCCTCCGGCGAGGCGACGATCTCGGTGTAGTCGCGGCCTTCCAGCGGGCCGCCGGCCACCCAGCCCCGGATCGCGTCCGGGTCCAGTGTGACGAGCATCGTGCAGAAGTTGCGGGCCTGACCGACCACGACCGCCTGCGAGGTGTACGGGCAGATCGCCTTGAACATCCCCTCGATGTGCGACGGCGCGATGTACTTGCCGCCCGAGGTCTTGACCAGGTCCTTCTTGCGGTCGGTGATCCGCAGGTAGCCCTGCTCGTCCAGGCTGCCGATGTCACCGGTGCGGAAGAAGCCGTCCTCGGTGAACGCGGCCGCGGTCTCCTCCGGCAGGTTGTGGTAGCCGCGCATCACGGGCCGGCCACGGACCAGGATCTCGCCGTCGGTGTCGATCCGGCACTCCAGGTCGCCCATCGCCTGCCCGACCGTGCCGATCCGCAGCCCGGAGGGCGGGTTCACGAAGTTGCCGGCGCTGGTCTCGGTGAGGCCGTAGCCCTCGGAGATCGGCAGGTTGGCGGCGGCGAAGAAGGTGGCGATCTCGGGGCTCAGCGGAGCGGCGCCGGAGACCAGCACCCGTATCCTTCCGCCCAGGCGGGCCTGGAGCTTGCTGAACACCAGCTTCTCGGCCAGCCCGTAGCGCAGCTTCAACCCGGCCGGCACCGGCTTGCCGGCCTGCTCCAGAGCGACCTTCTCCTTGCCGACCTGGACACCCCAGGCGAAGATCTTCGCCTTCGCGCCGCCGGCGCCCTGCGCGGTGG
Organism: Micromonospora sp. NBC_00617; assembly: GCF_045161355.1. NCBI lineage: Bacteria > Bacillati > Actinomycetota > Actinomycetes > Micromonosporales > Micromonosporaceae > Micromonospora > Micromonospora sp. NBC_00617. The sequence goes on from NZ_CP107751.1 coordinate 517,594, forward strand.
TCACCGCCCGGTTGTAGACCTTCTCGAAAACCCGGGGAGCGCCGCACATCAGGGTCGGCCGGATCACCGCGAGCAGGTCGACCAGCTTCTCCACCCGGCCGTCGACGTAGGTGGGCAGGCCGACGTGGATCGCGCCGCAGAGCAGCGTCTTGCCGAACGAGTGGGCCAGCGGCAGCCACAGGTACTGCAGGTCGTCGTCGCGCAGCAGGCCGACCTCGGCCTGCGCCACGGCCTCCCAGCACCAGCCGGCGTGCAGCAGCTCGACGCCCTTGGGCTGGCCCGTGGTGCCGGAGGTGTAGATCAGCGTGGCCAGGTGGTCCGGGCCGATGCCGGCCACCAGCAGATCGATCAGATCGGGCTCGGCGGCCAGCGCGCGGGTGCCCTGCTCCTCCAGGTCGGCCAGGGTGAGCTGGGGAACCGCGGCGCTCGGGTCCGGGGTGCCGTCGAAGAGCACCACGTGGGTCAGCGCCGGCAGGTCCGCTCCGGCGATCTTGGCGGCCTGCGCCGGGTTCTCCGCGAAGAGCACCCGCGAGGCGGAGTCAGCGATGATGTATGTCGCGTCCGCCGGCTCGGTGGTCGGGTAGACGGTGGTGGTCGCCCCGCCGGCGCACATGATGCCGAGGTCGGCGACCACCCAGTCGAGCCGGGTGTTGGCGAGGATGGCGACGGGATTCTCCTGGCCGACGCCGAGCGCGTGCAGGCCGGCGGCGACGGCCTTGGCGCGCTGGCCGACCTGCTCCCAGGTCAGCCAGTCGGGGCCCGAGTCGTCAGGGGTCGGGGACGCGAACGCGTGTCGGTCGGGGGTGGCCGCCACGCGCTTGAGGAACATGTCCGGGATGGAACGGTACGGTACATCGAGAGCCATCGCTGTAGCCGCCTTCGGGGGTGGTGGCGTGACGGTTGTCACGTCACGGTGGTTACCGAAGAGTATTGCCTGGCACGGGCATCGGCTAGTGCTGGTGATCGACCGGTCGCCCTGGTCGGCCGGCCGACCCACCCCGGATCAGGCGTAGCGGGCAGCCACGAGTGACCAGTCGTAGGTTGCCCGGACCCAGTTGCGCCGCGCGGCCAGCGGCGAGCGCAACGCCTCGACACCGCTGGCCAGCAACCTCTCCTCCGCCGCCAGGTACTCCGTCAACCCCCGGTTGAAACGGTCGGCGGCCGCCCGCAACGCGTCCGCCTCGGCCAGGCCGCCCTCCTGGGCGATGACCGTCACCAGGTTGTGCGCGTCCGGGTCGGTCCGGCTCTCCTTGCCGTACGAGAAGAGGTCGTTGCACCAGCAGACCAGGTCCACCGTCAGCAGGTCCAGGGCGGCCAGCGCCGGATCGGCACGCCGGGCCGGCCCGGGTGGCTGCTCCGACGCCAGGTCGGTCAGGGTGAGACAGGGGTGTACGCCGCCGATGTGCCGACGCAGTTGGACGTACTCCGTCAGCCCCGGCACCCGCCGGCGTTCCCGGTTGGTGGCCTCCCAGAGCAGCGCCAGCAGATACTGGCGCAGCTGACTGACGAACCGCAGCAGCATCGGCGCCCGGCCCTCGGCCCGGGTCCGGCGACACAGGTCGTGCAGCGCGGCGCCCAGCGGGCCGGCGTCCGGCGGCAGTGACGTCAGCGGGTCGCCGCACCGGTCCAGCACGTCGAGCAACGCGGCGATGACCGGCGCCAGCCGGCCCGGGTCGGCCCCGAGGCCGTCCTCGTCGCAGGCGTCGTCCATGACGAACAGCCAGGAGATCAGGTCGGTGAGGAGCCGCAACCCCTGTGCCGGCCCTTCCGGGCAGGCCCGGCCGGCCAGGCCGGCGGCGTCTGCCCGTTGTAGTCGATGAACCTGATGACCGGAACCGACCAGACCGAGAGCGCGCGCCCACTCGACGCTCTCGCTGGCCACCCGAGCCGTGTTCTTGTGGCGCCCCGCCGCGAAGGAGGGTTCCCGTAGCGCCGAGATCGCGAAGCTCCGCATCGTGTGCCCCCACATCGTGCCGCCCCGGCGCGGAACGGCGCGCTGAAGCGTACGGGAGGAGGTATCGGCGCGCATCGCTGGGATGGAGGCAGTCGCCCTCACCTTCGTGACCGATTAAGCGCAGAAAGTCACATGCCCAGGCTGGCGTTGCGGAGCTGCCGCGCGGACGTCGCCGAACCGTCCAGTTGAACCCTCGCCACCCGCTGCCGGCCGGAAAGGAACAGGGTCAACTCGGCCGGGGCGCCCACCAACCGCAGCCGCTCGCCACCACGGCCGACGGAGACCTCGCCGTGACCGGGCGCCTGCACGTAGAGGTCCGCCGGGAAGCGGCGCAGCGACAGCCGGGCGAGCGGGGCGACCTGCTTCCACAGGGTGGCCTGCAAACCGTGGGACAGCTCGCGCGGCTGCCACCCCGGGACGGCCCGCCGCACGTCCTCGTGGTGGATGAAGAACTCCACCGTGTTGACCAGCTCGTCGGTCAGCGGGTTGCTGATCGGGCTCCACACCGGCGGCCGGCGCACCTGCGCCACCAGCTCGGGGTAGGGCCCGGCCGCGAGTCGCCGGCGGACCCGTTCGGCGTGCCCCCGCAGCGGCGCCAGCAGGATCCCGCCGGCCGCGTCCGGACGGCGCTCGCGCAACACGAGGTGCGCGGCGAGGTCACGGGTCGCCCAGCCCTCGTTGATCGTCGGCGCGTCGGGCCCGAGGGCCAGGAAGAGATCGGCCAGCGCCTCGCGCTCGGCTCGGGCGTACCGCGACATGGCCCGATCGTAGGCCCGCGGACCCGCCGTCGCGCGCCGGTGGACGCCGGACCGCACCCCCTGAGCCCGTACGTCCGGTACGTGATGGTCGACATATCCCGTCCGGGTCGGCGGCGCCGGCTCGCAACGGTAAGGATGAGGGTGATAATTGTGGCTTACGGCGGGGGAGAGCGTGGCGAGCAGGACAAGTCGGGACGTGCTCGGCAGAGGGCTGGGGGTTCTGCGGCAGGCGATCCGGGAGCAGCCGCGGATCTTCGCGGTTGCCGTGATCGGCAGTGTGCTGTTCGGCTCGATGGTCATCGTCAGCGCGTACGTGGTGGGCGCGGTGGTCGGCGACGTGGTGGTGCCGGCCATCGCGCGGGGCGAGGTGGGCGTCGGCACTCTGGCGCTGGCCGCGGTCGCCCTGTTCGGGATCAGCGTGCTGCGGGTGGTGGGCATCTTCGGCCGCCGGCTCGGCGCCGGTTACATGCAGTACCGGCTCCAGGCCGCCTACCGCCGCCGGGTCACCCGCCGCTACCTGGACCTGCCGCTGTCGTGGCATCACCGCAACGCCACCGGCACGTTGCTGTCCAACGCCAACTCCGACGTGGAGGCGGCCTGGTATCCCATCGCACCGCTGCCCTTCGCGGTGGGCACGCTGGTGATGCTGGTCGGCGCGATCGTCTCGCTGTTCGCCACCGACTGGGCCCTCGCCCTGGTCGGCCTCGCGGTCTTTCCCGCGCTGTTCGCGCTCAACGTCGTCTACTCGCGCCGGATGGCGCCCCGGCAGGCCCGGGCGCAGCGGTTGCGCGCCGAGGTCAGTGGCATCGCGCACGAGAGCTTCGACGGCGCGCTGGTGGTCAAGACGATGGGCCGCGAGGCGCAGGAGACGGCCCGGTTCGCCGGTCGCGCCGGCGAGCTGCGCGACGCGTTGATCGCGGTCGGCCGGCTGCGGGGCGTCTTCGACCCGTTGCTGGAGACGCTGCCCAGCCTCGGCACCCTCGCGGTGCTGGTGGTCGGGGCGTTCCGGCTGCGCCAGGGCGCGATCAGCGTCACCGAGCTGGTCAGCGTCGCCTTCCTCTTCACCGTGCTGGCCTTCCCGGTACGGGCCATCGGCTGGGTGCTGGCCGAGCTGCCGCGCAGCGTCGCCGGCTGGGACCGGGTGCGCCGGGTGCTCGACGCCACCGGCGAGATGCCGTACGGGCAGACAGTGCTCGACCCGGCCACCCCGGGGCCGGCCACGCTCACGTTCACCGACGTGCACTTCTCCTACCCGCCGGCCGAGGCGCACGAGGCCGGCGCGCAGGTGCTCGGCGAGGTCGGCTTCACCGTGCCGGCCGGCCGCACGGTCGCGCTGGTCGGGCCGACCGGCGCCGGGAAGTCCACCATCGCGTCGCTGGCCGTACGCCTGGTCGACCCGGACTCCGGCGTCGTCGAGCTGGACGGCGTGGATGTGCGCGACCTGACCGCCGCGTCGCTGGCCGGCACGGTCGCGCTGGTCGCGCAGGTGCCGTTCGTCTTCGACGACACCGTGCGGGCCAACGTCGCCCTGGACCGGGCGGGCATCGACGACGAGGCCGTCTGGGCGGCGCTGCGCCTGGCCGAGGCGGACGGGTTCGTCGCCGCGCTGCCGGAGGGACTGGACACGATGGTCGGCGAGCGGGGCACCTCGCTCTCCGGCGGCCAGCGGCAGCGGCTCACGCTGGCCCGCGCGCTGGCCGGGCGGCCACGCCTGCTGGTGCTCGACGACGCGACGAGCGCCGTGGACCCTCGCGTGGAGGCGGCAATCCTCGCCGGTCTGCGGGCGTCGGCGGGCGAGCCGGGAGTGCCGGCCGCGTCGATCCTGGTGGTGGCGTACCGCCGGGCGACCATCGCCCTCGCCGACGAGGTCGTCTACACCGAGCAGGGCCGGGTGGTCGCCCGGGGCACGCACACCGAGCTGCTGGCCACCGTCGGAGGGTACGTGGACCTGGTCACCGCGTACGAGCAGGCGGAGGTCGACCGCGCGCAGGAGCGCGCGTACGACGACGAGGTGGCGCAGTTGCCGTCGGGCCTGGAGATCGAGGTGGACCGGTGAGCGCGAGGAGTGCAGCGCAGCGGAGCCCCGCAGTCGCGAACGAAAGGCGAGCCCGGTGAGTACGACGGTGACGACTGACGAGCGGGACGCGCGGACGGAGACGACCTGGCAGACCCTCCGGCGAGGGCTGGCGCTCTCCCCGGAGCTGCGCACCGGCCTGGCCGCCACCCTGGGCCTGGCCCTGGTCTACATGGTGGGCCGGGTGGCCGTTCCGGTCGCGGTCCAGCAGGGCATCGACCGCGGCATCGTCGGTGGTCTGGACCTCGACGTGGTCTGGTCGGTGGTGGCGGTCACCGCGGCGATCCTCGTGGTGACCACGGCCTGCGGCTATCTGATGATGCGCCGGCTGTTCACGGTCAGCGAGACGGCGTTGGCGAACGTGCGGACGCGGGCGTTCCGGCACGTGCACGACCTGTCGATGCTGCACCAGCAGTCGGAGCGGCGTGGGTCGCTGGTCTCGCGGGTCACCAGCGACGTCGACCAGATCACCCAGTTCCTCCAGTGGGGTGGGGTGATCCTGCTGGTCAACCTGGGTCAGCTGGTGGTGACGACGGCCGTCATGCTGGCGTACTCCTGGCAGCTGACCCTGGTGGTGCTGGTGGCGTTCCTGCCGGCGGTGCTCGTCATCCGGCAGTTGCAGCGTCGCCTCGGCGCGGCGTACGCGACGGTGCGTCAGCGCACCGGCACGCTGCTGGGCGCGATCGGTGAGAGCGTGGTGGGCGCGCCGGTGATCCGGGCGTACGGCATCGCGGGGCGCACCGCCCGGCGGTTGGACGACGCGATCGACAATCAGCGCCTGGCGCAGCAGCGGGCGATCCGGATCAGCATCGTGGGCAGTTCGGTGGGCGAGCTCGCGGCCGGTCTGGCGCTGGCGGGCGTGGTGGTGCTCGGGGTGACGCTGGGGGTCGACGGCACGCTGTCGATCGGCCAGCTGACCGCCTTCCTCTTCCTGGTGACGCTGTTCATCCAGCCGGTGCAGATCGCCACCGAGGTGCTCAACGAGGCGCAGAACGCGATCGCGGGCTGGCGGCGGGTGCTGGACGTGCTCGACGTCGCCCCGGACGTGGCGGACCCGGGGGAGCAGGGACGGGACCTGCCGGCTGGCCCGCTGGACATCCGGTTCGCCGGGGTGAGGTTCGCCTATCCGGGTGGCCCGCCGGTGCTGCACGACATCGACCTGGAGATCCCGGCGAAGAGCCGGGTGGCGGTGGTCGGCGAGACGGGCAGCGGCAAGACGACCTTCGCGAAGTTGCTCACCCGCCTGATGGACCCGTCGGCGGGAGCGGTGCTGCTGTCCGGGGTGCCGCTGGCGCAGGTGCGGTTCGACTCGCTGCGCTCCCGGGTGGTGATGGTGCCGCAGGACGGGTTCCTGTTCGACGCGACGGTGGGGGGCAACGTCCGGTTCGCCCGGCCGGAGTTGACCGACGAGCAGCTCGGCGCCGCGTTCACGGAGTTGGGCCTGGCGGACTGGTTGGACGGTCTGCCCGCCGGCCTGGACACGCCCGTCGGGGAGCGTGGCGAGGCGTTGAGCGTCGGGGAGCGGCAGCTTGTCGCGCTGACCCGGGCGTACGTGGCCGATCCGGACCTGCTGGTGCTGGACGAGGCGACCAGCGCGGTGGACCCGGCGACCGAGGTGCGACTGCAACGCACCCTGGACGCCGTCACGCGGGGTCGTACGACGCTCGCCATCGCGCACCGGCTCTCCACCGCCCAGGCTGCCGACGAGGTGATCGTGGTGGACCGGGGTCGCATCGTGCAGCGGGGCCCGCACGACGAGCTGGTGCACGACGCCGACTCGGTCTACGGCCTGCTGTACGCCTCCTGGTTGGAGCAGACCCGGTAACGAAGCGCCAGGCTGCTGGACGCCGTGGAACGGGCGCTCTACGTTCCGGTCGGCAGCGGTCCGGTGACGTACCGCTGGATGGTGGGGCCGATGGCGGCGACCAGGGTTTCCGGGTCGGCGGACGCCACCGGCTCCATGCGCACCACGTGCCGGATCATCGCCAACCCGATCAGCTGGGTGGCGACCAGCGAGCCGCGCAGCGGCAATTCGGCCGGGTCGACGTCGAGCTGGTCGAGCACCCGGCGCAGCACCTGCGTGGTGATGAACTCCCGCAGCAGGCGCGCGGTCCATTCGTTGCTCACCGCCGAGCGCAGCAGCGCCACCCCGGCGCTGCCGGCCGGGGAGTCCCAGATGCCCAGGAACGTCCGCACCAGACGCTCACCGACGCCGTCCCGGTCGCCCGCGAGCACCCTCGGCACCATCTGGCCGGGGTCGACGGGGAAGTTCATCGCGGTCAGGAAGAGCTGGTCCTTGCTGCCGAAATAGTGGTGCACCAGCGCCGGGTCCACCCCGGCGGTGGCGGCGATGCCGCGGATCGAGGCGGCGTCGAAGCCGCGCTCGGCGAACGCCGCCCGCGCCGCGTCGAGGATCGCCTCCCGGGTGTCCGGGTTGCCGGGTCGCCGGCCGGTCCGCCGCGTCATCGCCGCCCTTCGTTCGTCCGCTGACGCCGTCGGTCGCCCCGACGGCTGGCGGCAACCCGCGGGCGCGGGTCGCCGCCGGGCCGGTCAGCCGGTGCGCCGGCGCAGGGTCGCCGCCGCGAGCACCAGCGCCAGCACCACCGCGCCGAGCACCACGCCCACGTCCCGCCACATCGTGCCGGTCGGCTCGGCGTTGGCGCCGACCTCCTGCAACGCCTCGATGGCGTACGACAGGGGGAAGGCGTCACTGAGCGCCTGGAGCCAGCCGGCCATCTGGTCGCGGGCCACGAACAGCCCACAGAGCAGGAGCTGAGGGATCACCACGACCGGCAGAAACTGTACTGCCTGGAACTCGGTGCGGGCGAAGGCGCTGCACAGCAGGCCCAGGGCGACGCCGAGCACCGCGTCGAGCACCGCGATCCCGATCACCAGAGCGCTGCTTCCGACGGTCCGCAGGTCGAAGATCCAGTACGCCACACCGGCGGCGACCGCGGCCTGCGCGGCGGCGGCCAGACCGAATGCGATGCCGTACCCGAAGAGCAGGTCGAGCTTGCCCAGCGGGGTGGTGAGCAGCCGTTCCAGGGTGCCGGAGGTGCGTTCGCGCAGCATCGCGATGCTGGTGACGAGGAACATGATCACGAAGGGGAAGATGCCCAGCATCACCAGCGCGATCCGGTCGAACGTCGACGGCTGCCCCGGCGGGGTCGGCTGGTCGACGTACATGAAGTAGACCAGGGTGAGCAGGACGGCCGGCACGAGCACGAGCAGCGCGATCGTGCGCCGGTCGTGCCGGAGCTGACGCAGGATGCGGCCGGTGGTGGCCGCCAGGATCCGCACGTTCATTTCGCTCCCCGTCCCGTCGACGCTTCTGCTTCCCCGGCCTTGATCAGTCGCAGGAACGCCTCGTCGAGGTCGTCCACGCCAGCGGTGGCGCGGATCGCGTCCGGGCTGTCGTCGGCGATCAGCCGCCCCTGGCGGATCAGCAGCAGCCGGTCGCAGCGGGCCGCCTCGTCCATGACGTGGCTGGACACCAGCAGGGTGGTGCCGGCGGCGGCCATGGCGTGGAACCGGGCCCACAGGTCGGCCCGCAGCACCGGGTCCTGACCGACGGTGGGCTCGTCGAGGATGACCAGCTCCGGGTCGCCGACCAGGGCGCAGGCCAGCGAGGCGCGGCTGCGCTGACCGCCGGAGAGGGTGGCGACCAGTTGACCGGCCGCCTCGGCCAGCCCGACGGCACTGACCGCCTCGTCGGCCTCGGCACGACCACGGCCGTAGAGGGCCGCGAAGTAGCGGGCGTTCTCCCGGACGGTCAGGTCGGCGTAGACGCTCGGCGCCTGCGTGAGATAGCCCACCCGGTTGCGCAGCGCCGGGGTGCCCGCCGGCTGGCCCAGCACGGTGACCGTCCCCGCGCTGACCAGCTGCACGCCGACCACCGCGCGCATGAACGTGGTCTTGCCGCTGCCGCTGGGGCCCAGCAGACCGGTGACGGCACCGCGCGGCACGGCGCAGCTGATGTCGTCCAGCACCCGCCGTCCGCCCCGGTTGACCACCAGGTCGCGGACGGTTATCGCGTCGTGCATCACGCACCTCCGAAAAACTCATCGTCTGTTGAACTCAACGCTAGATGAGATAACGCCGTCCGCGCAACGGCCCGCTTCCCCGGCAGCGCCCACCGTCGCACCCAGCATCACAACGGGCAGTAGGCTTCGGACCGGACAGCAGGTCCGGCAACGGGCATTGCGTACTGATCGGGCGTACGGCACGATGACGCCGTGGGTCACGCTCCGTTACCGCACAGCGGATTTCTTGAGGACTGGGCCGCGCGGTTGCGGGACGCCGCTGAACGGCCGGTCGTCGGCATCCTGCTGCGCGGCAGTCACGCCCGACGGGCCGCCACCGCGCACAGCGACGTCGACCTCGACGTGCTGGTCGGCGGCTCCCCGTACGCTGCCCGCCGCGCGTACCTGGCCGAGACCGCCGGCCGGGTCACCCACGTCTCGGTGGCCGCCCGCGACGTCCGCTCCTGGGTGCACCGGCTCGGCGAGCCGGCCGACTGGGCGTTCGGGCTGCCGGTCACCACGCCGGCCCGGCTGCTCTGGGCCGACCCGCACTGGCGGCCCCGGATCGACCTGCCGGTGCTCTGCCAGCCCGCCGAGCCACCCCGGCTGGAGGAGCTGATCGCCATGCTCGGCAAGGCCGCCGCCGCCCGGGCCGCCGCCGACCGCCTCGGGGTCCGGCTCGCCGTGGCGGACCTCGCCCGGCTCTGCCCGTCGGTGCTGCGCCCGGCGAACCCGTCGGTACGGGTGTCCTCCCGGCGGGCGGCGTTCGCGGCCGCCCTGGAGCTGCCGGTCGCCCCCGCCGGCTACCGGGACGACATGCTGCTCTGCCTCGGCCTGCGTCCGGGCGGCACCGGGCAGCTCTGGGCCGCCGCCGTACGGCTGGTCGCCGGGATCCTGCCGTTGATCCGCCCGTACGCCGCCGAGATCGCCGGCGCGGCCGGCGCCGACCTGGCCGACGCCCTGGTCGACGGCCGGTTGGACCGCTACGTGGCCCAGCTCGCCCGGCCCGTGGGCCACCCGCCGAACCCTCGGCGGGAGTCGTCGCCGGTGCCCGCGCCGCGTGCAGGACAATGGGTAACTGTGCCCGTACCTGACGCGCCGGTGACCGGCGTCCCCAGCGATCCGAGCGGCCCGGCGGCGTCGACGCCGTCCCGTCCGTCCCGGCTCGATCCGGCCATCGCGGCCCGGCTGCGCCGCACCGCCGACGGCCTGGTCGCCGCCGTGGTGCGCGCCCACGACTCCGGCGAGGTGCTGATGGTCGCCTGGATGGACGACGAGGCGCTGCACCGCACCCTCACCACCGGCCGGGCCACCTACTGGTCGCGCAGCCGCCGGGAGTACTGGGTCAAGGGCGCCACCTCCGGCCACCACCAGTACGTGCGCTCGGTCGCGCTGGACTGCGACGGCGACGCGCTGCTGGTCAGCGTCGACCAGGTCGGCGCGGCCTGCCACACCGGGCACCGGACCTGCTTCTTCACCGAACTGCCGGTGACGGGGGCCGGCACATGACCGACGGCGCGGTGAGCCCCGACCTGACCACCTTCACCGACGTGGCCGCCCGCTGGCGCGTCGTGCCGGTCACCCGACGCCTGCTGGCCGACGCCGAGACCCCGGTGGGTGTCTACCGCAAGCTCGCCGGCGGGCCCGGCACGTTCCTGCTCGAGTCGGCCGAGCAGGGCGTCGGCTCAGCGGGCATGGCCTGGTCGCGGTACTCCTTCATCGGCGTGCGCAGCAGCGCCACCCTCGTCGAGCGGAACGGGGTGGCGACCTGGCTCGGCCAGCCGCCGGCCGGGCTGCCCACCGACGGTGACCCGGTGCGGGTGCTGCGGGACACCGTCGCGGCGCTCGCCGGCCCGCTCGCAGACCCGTCCGACGGTCTGCCCCCGTTGACCGGGGGCATGGTCGGCTACCTCGGCTACGACCTCGTCCGCCGCTTCGAACGGCTGCCCGAGCTGACCGAGAACGACCTGGGCGTGCCGGAGCTGGGCATGATGCTCGCCACCGACCTGGTGGTGCTCGACCACTACGACGGCTCGGCGATCCTGGTGGCCAACGCGGTGCTGCCACCGCTGGACACCCCGGGCCGCGACGCGCAGGTCACCGCCGCGTACCACCACGCGGTGGGCCGCCTCGACGCGATGACCACGGCGCTGTCCCGGCCCATCCCACCGATGATCTCCACGGTTGAGCGTCCACCGGTCGACGAGGTCCTCTGTCGTACGCCTGAGGGTGGCTACCTGAAGGCGGTGGAGGCCGCCAAGGAGGCGATCCGGGCGGGCGAGTGCTTCCAGATCGTGCTGTCCCAGCGCTTCGAGCGGGCGACGCACGCCGATCCGCTGGACGTCTACCGGGTGCTGCGCACCAGCAACCCCAGCCCGTACATGTACCTGCTGCGCTTCGACGGGTTCGACATCGTCGGCTCGTCGCCGGAGGCGCACCTGAAGGTCACCGCCGGTGCGGACGGGCGTCGCCGGGCGCTGCTGCATCCGATCGCCGGCACCCGGCCACGCGGTGCCACCGCGACGGCGGACGCCGGGCTCGCCGCCGAACTGCTCGCCGACCCCAAGGAGCGCGCCGAGCACGTGATGCTCGTCGACCTGGGCCGCAACGACCTGGGCCGGGTCTGCGAGCCCGGCAGCGTCCAGGTGCCCGAGTTCGCGACCATCGAGCGGTACAGCCACGTGATGCACATCGTCTCCACCGTGACCGGCAATCTGCGTGACGACCGTTCCGCGTTCGACGCGCTCGCCGCGACCTTCCCGGCCGGGACGCTCTCCGGCGCTCCCAAGGTGCGGGCCATGGAGATCATCGAGGAGTTGGAGCCGGTGCGCCGCGGTCTCTACGGCGGCACGGTCGGCTACTTCGGGTTCGGCGGCGACCTGGACATGGCGATCGCCATCCGGACCGCGCTGATCCGTGCCGGTCGCGCCTACGTGCAGGCCGGCGCGGGGGTGGTCGCCGACTCGGATCCGGCCGCCGAGGAGCAGGAGACCCGCGACAAGGCCGCCGCCGTGCTGGCCGCGATCGCCGCGGCGGAAACGCTGAGGGCGGCCCGGTGAGCGCGAGGAGTGCAGCGCAGCGGAGCCCCGCAGTCGCGAACGAAAGGTCGGCCCGGTGAGCGCGAGGAGTGCAGCGCAGCGGAGCCCCGCAGTCGCGAACGAAAAGTCGGCACGGTGAGCGTCGATGACCGGCGGGAGACCGGCGGCGGGGGCGTGGGGGGTCGGCGCCAGTTGACGTACGCCGTGCTGCTCTGCCTGGCGGGCGCGGCCCTGGCGCTGTGGGCGGCGACCCGGGGCTGGTCGGTCGAGGTGACCGCGCGGCCGGCGCCGCTGCCGCCGGTGCGCGAGGCCCGCAGCGGGGCGGCCCTGCTGCCGTGGCTGCCGGCGCTGGCGTTGGTCACGCTGGCCGGCGGTGGCGCGGTGTTGGCCACCCGGGGTGGGGTGCGGCGGCTGCTGGGTGTGCTGCTGGGCGTTCTGGGCCTGGCGGTGGCGGCCGGTGGCGGTTACGGGTTGGTGGCCGATCTCGACGGCGTGGTGAGCCGGCAGTGGCCGGCGCTGTGCCTGCTCGGCGGTCTGCTCGCCGCCGTGGGCGGCGGGTGGACGGCGCTGCGGGGCGGCGGGTGGCCGGCGATGGGTGCCCGGTACGAGCGGCCGACGCGGACCGTCACGGAGAGTGAGCCCACGACGGTTGCCCCACCGGGTCGGATGGCCGGGCGGCGGACCACCGAGGCCTGGGACGCGTTGGACCGGGGTGAGGACCCGACGGCCGGCTGATCAGCCGACCGGCTGACGCTCCCGCTGCGGGTGGGCGGCGGCGGCGCGGGCGGCGGCCAGTTCGGCCACCAGGCGGTCCAGTTCGGCGCGTCGGTCGGCGCGGGCCCGGTCGGCGCAGACCGCCTCCCAGGCGTTGCCGCGTGCGGTGCGCATCCGGCCCTCGCCGACGACGGCCCGCTCCAGGGTGTGCACCACGCCGACGGCGAGTGACGCCACGGTCCGGGAGATGGTGGTCAGTCCGATGCTCGGGTTCGACTCGACAATGCTCATGGTCACCCCGCACGAGGAGTTGGCGACGGTCGGGCAGGCGCGTCATCGAGTCTGCCCGAGGACGATGTTGACCGGCTGACGTTTCGCCGGGGTGACCGCCCGGTCAACTGTCCCGCCATGCCCGCGACCTGGGACCGGCCGTTCGGCCTTGAGCTTGCTCACAGCATCGATCGGCGTCGTTCTCGTCGGGCGGCGAGCCGGAAGCGGTGGCATGATCGATGGGTCGGCCCGGTTCGACCGGGGCCGCCGGGCTCCCGTCGTGTGGCGGCGGTCGATAACGGAGGTGGCGCTGCGTGACATCCCGTTCACGGCAGGTCGGCCATTATGCCGCAGCCCTTTTCGTGAGCAGCGCCATACCCCCGGCTCCCGGCGTCGGTCGGCTGCCCCTAGCATCGGCCCATGACACCCGGAGAGGGGAGTCCGTTGGTGACTGCTGAGCATGCGCACGCGGAGGGGGACGAGGCCGGTCAGGCGGCGTCCGTAAGCGTGCTCGACGAGATCTTGGCTGGCGTGCGCGAGGACGTCGCCCGACGCCAGGAACAGGTTCCGTTGGAACGGATCCGTGAACTGGCCGCGGCGGCGCCGCCACCACTGGACGCGTACGCGGCGTTGCGTAAGCCCGGCGTAGCGGTCATCGCCGAGGTCAAGCGCTCCTCGCCGTCGAAGGGCCGGCTGGCCGAGATCGCCGATCCGGCCGATCTCGCCGTCGACTACGCGGCGGGCGGGGCGCGGGCGATCAGCGTGCTGACCGAGGGGCGCTGGTTCGGCGGGTCCCTCGATGACCTGGCCGCCGTGCGGGCCGCGGTCACCGTGCCCGTGCTGCGCAAGGACTTCGTGGTCTCCAGCTACCAGGTGCACGAGGCGCGCGCGCACGGCGCCGACCTGGTCCTGCTGATCGTGGCCGCCCTTGAGCAGAACGTGCTGATGGGCCTGCTGGAGCGGATCGAGTCGCTGGGCATGACCGCGCTCGTCGAGGTCCACGACGAGGAGGAGGCCGACCGGGCCCTGGAGGCCGGTGCCCAGGTGATTGGGGTCAACGCCCGTGACCTGCGTACCCTTCAGGTGGATCGGACGGTGTTCGAGCGGATCGCGCCGGGCCTGCCGAGCAGCGTCGTCAAGATCGCCGAGTCCGGTGTCCGCGGCCCGCACGACCTGATCCGGTACGCCTCCGCGGGCGCGGACGCGGTCCTCGTCGGCGAGGGCCTCGTCACCCAGAAGAGCCCACGCGAGGCGGTGGCCGAACTGGTCAACGCCGGCAACCACCCGGCGACGCCCCGGCCGGTGCGCTGACCCGCGCCGGTGTGACGCCCCACCGAGAGGATTTCCGATGAGCGCCGATGCGCTGGCCCCGGTGGCCGGCTCGCAGCCCGACTCCGCCGGCCACTTCGGCCGCTTCGGCGGTCGGTTCGTGCCCGAGGCCCTGGTGGCCGCGCTGGACGAGCTCGACGGGGCGTGGCGTACGGCGATCGCGGACGAGTCCTTCCGGGCCGAGTTCGGGGCGCTGCTGCGCGACTACGCGGGCACGCCGTCGCTGCTCTACGAGGCCCGGCGGTTCTCCGCGAAGGTCGGCGCGCGGGTGCTGCTCAAGCGTGAGGACCTCAACCACACCGGCGCCCACAAGGTCCGCAACGTGCTCGGCCAGGCACTGCTCACCAAGCGGATGGGCAAGACCCGGGTGATCGCCGAGACCGGGGCGGGCCAGCACGGCGTCGCCACCGCGACCGCCGCCGCCCTGTTCGACCTGGAGTGCGTCGTCTACATGGGCGAGGTCGACACCGAACGGCAGGCGCTCAACGTGGCCCGGATGCGGATGCTCGGCGCCACAGTCGTCCCGGTCACCACCGGTTCGCGCACCCTCAAGGACGCGATGAACGAGGCCATGCGCGACTGGGTGGCGAACGTTGACGAGACCCACTACCTGATCGGCACCGCTGCCGGGCCGCACCCGTTCCCGGCGATGGTCCGTGACTTCGTCCGGGGCATCGGTGACGAGGCCCGTCAGCAGTGCCTCGACCTGACCGGCGCGCTGCCGGACGCCGTCACCGCCTGCGTCGGCGGCGGCTCCAACGCGCTGGGCATCTTCCACGCCTTCGTTCCCGACGAGGACGTGCGGCTCTACGGCTTCGAGGCCGGCGGCGACGGGGTGACCACCAGTCGGCACGCCGCGAGCATCACCGGCGGGTCGGCGGGTGTGCTGCACGGCGCCCGCACGTACGTGCTGCAGGACGCCGACGGGCAGACGCTGGAGTCGCACTCGATCTCCGCGGGCCTGGACTATCCGGGCATCGGGCCCGAGCATGCCTGGCTGCACGACACCGGCCGGGCCAGCTACCTGCCCGTCACCGACGCCGAGGCGATGGCCGCGTTCGAGCTGCTCTGCCGCACCGAGGGGATCATCCCGGCGATCGAGAGCGCGCACGCGCTCGCCGGCACCGTCACGCTGGCTCCGAAGCTGGCCGCCGAGCTGGGCCGGGAGCCCACCATCGTGGTCAACCTCTCCGGCCGGGGCGACAAGGACGTGCACACGGCCGGGGACTACTTCGGCATCCTCGACAAGGAGCACTGAGATGAGCCGCATCGGAGTGGCCTTCGACAAGGCCCGGGCCGACGGGCGAGCCGTGCTGGTCGGCTGCATGCCGGCCGGGTTCCCGACCGTCGAGGGCAGCATCGCGGCCATGACGGCCATGGTCGAGGCCGGCGTCGACGTCATCGAGGTCGAGATTCCGTACTCGGATCCGGTGATGGACGGCCCGGTCATCCAGAAGGCCAGCGACATCGCGCTGGCCGGCGGCGTCCGTACGTCCGACGCGCTGCGCATCATCGAGGCGGTCGCGGCGACCGGTGCGCCGGTCGTCACGATGACCTACTGGAACCCCATCGAGCGGTACGGCGTGGACGTGTTCGCCCGCGACCTCGCCGCCGCCGGCGGCACCGGTCTGATCACGCCGGACCTCATCCCCGACGAGGCTGCCGAGTGGCTGGCCGCCTCGGACGCGCACGGCCTGGACCGCACCTTCCTGGTGTCGCCGTCGTCCACCGACGCCCGGGTGGCGATGACCGTGGACAACTGCCGGGGCTTCGTCTACGCCACCGCCGTGATGGGGGTGACGGGCGCTCGGGCGCGGACGTCCGACGCCGCCCCCACGTTGGTCTCGCGGGTTCGCGCGGTCACCGACCTGCCGGTCGGTGTCGGTCTGGGCGTGGGCACCGGCGCGCAGGCCAGCACCGTCGCCGGGTACGCCGACGGGGTGATCGTCGGCAGCGCGCTCGTCCGTTGTGTGCTGGACGCCTCCTCCGAGGCCGAGGGGCTGGCCGCGCTGCGCGCCCTCAGCGCCGAACTCGCCGAGGGCGTCCGCAACCCCGCCCGCTGAACTCGGCCCCCGCCTGGCGTGTGGGCTGGCCGGTGCAACGGACGGCATGAGCGCCCGGCGTGCCTTTTGCTGAAGAGCCGTATACCTGTGAGTCATTTTTATGACTCACAGGTATACGGCTCTTCAGCGGGTGTGCTCCCCAAGGCGCAGGGCATCAACGACTCGCGGCCCCCGCTGGCCCCGGCCGGGGCCAGCGCGGCGTCAGACCGTGCGGCGTCAGGCAGCGGGATTACCGGCAGTGGATCACCGGCAGTGCGAGTCAGGGCAGAAGGGACGGGTCGGCTGCCGGCTCGCCACGCTGCTCCGGCGGCTGACCGGCCCCCGACCGCTCATCGCGATCCGCGCTCGGCCGGGCCTGCGCGGCACTGCGGTCCTGCGCGGCACTGCGGTCCTGCGCGGCACTGCGGTCCTGCGCGGCACTGCGGGCCTGCGCGGCACTGCGGTCCTGCGCGGCAGGCCGGTCCTGCGCGGTGGGGCGGCCCGGCGGCGTGGGGGTGACGGTGTCGAGCGCCCAGGAGACGCGGCGCAGGACGCCGGAGCGGCCGGCGAGCCCGTCGGTGACGGCTGCCCGGGTGAGTGGGGTGACGGCCTCGGGCAGCGCGCCGGGGGCGTGCCAGGACAGCCGGCAGCCCGGCGGCGGGTCGGCGCTCGGCCGGCCCGCGGCGACACGCGCGCGGAACACGTGCACCAGGATGTCCGGCAGCGGCCCGGCCCGGCCGGCCCGCGTCTGCGTCGTCGGACCGTCGAGGTGGTAGACGCCCACCAGGTCGACCAGGTCGATCTCCCAGCCGGTTTCGGCGCGGATGTCGCGCAGCGCCGCCCGCACCGGGCTCTCCGCCGGGCGCAGCCGGCCGCCGGGCAACGCGTACCGGCGCTGGCCCCGGCCCTGGCGGCAGAGCAGCACCCGGCCGGCGTCGTCGGTGACGACCGCGGCGACCGCCCAGGTGAGCACGCTCATGGACAAAGAGCGTACGGCGGCGCAAACCAGAAGTCATCGGGATCCGTGCGCGGCGGCCCGGGGTGCCGCTGCGGGGGTGCGCAGCGGTAGCGTGTGCACCCGTGACCATCGCCTCGCTGTCCCCCCAGGCGGCCCTGCCCAGTCCCAGCACCGCGGTATGGCAGCTCGGGCCGGTTCCGATCCGGGCGTACGCGCTGTGCATCATCGCCGGCATCGTGCTGGCCTGCTGGGTGACCGAACGCCGCCTGCGTCAGCGCGGCGTCGCGCCCGGGGCGGTGCTCGACATCGCCGTCTGGGCGGTGCCCGCGGGCATCATCGGCGCCCGGATCTACCACGTGATCACCTCTCCGGAGAAGTACTTCGGCGCCGGTGGCGAACCGCTGAAGGCGTTCGCCATCTGGGAGGGCGGTCTCGGCATCTGGGGCGCCGTCGCCGGTGGGGCGATCGGCGCGTGGATCGCAGCCCGCCAGCTGGGCATTCCGTTCGGCGTGGTGGCCGACGCGCTCGCGCCCGGGCTGCCGCTGGCCCAGGCCGTCGGGCGGCTCGGCAACTGGTTCAACAACGAGCTGTTCGGTGGCCGTACGACGCTGCCGTGGGGCCTGGAGATCCACCGGATGGACCCGGACAACCCGGGGCACGCGCTGCGGGACGACGCTGGGCAGCCGATCCTCGAACCCGGCCTCTACCACCCGACGTTCCTCTACGAGGCGCTGTGGAATCTCGGCGTGGTCGCGCTGGTCCTCATCCTGGACCGGCGGTTGCGGCTCGGGCGGGGCCGGGCGTTCGCGCTGTACGTGATGGGCTACACCGTCGGCCGGTTCTGGATCGAGCTGATGCGCACCGACGAGGCGAACCAGATCTTCGGCGTACGGCTCAACGTCTGGACGGCCGCCCTGGTCTTCCTCGGCGCGTTGGTCTACTTCGTGCGGGTCCGCGGCCCCCGGGAGTACCTGATCCCGATCGGTCTGGCGGGCACCCCCACGCCGCCCACCACGTCCGACCTGTCCCAGGTCGACCTCTCCGAGGGCCAGACCAGCGCGCGTGCCGCCGCCCCCGAGGGTTACCGGGTGGTCAGCGAGGAGCAGTACGACACCTGGCGGGACACCGGCGTGGCGCCGCCGGAGGCGGACGACGAGGTACGCCCCGAGGGCGCCGAGCCGCTCGACGCCGAGGCGACCGACGACGAGGCAGCCAGCACCCGCGCCGACGAGCCGGTGGATGACACGCGGGAGGCGCGCGACGAGGACCGGGCCGACGCCTCCGGCGTGCGCCCCGCCGACCGGGACAGCTGAGCGGGGGCGGCACCGATGCGAAGCGCGGTGGTGGTCGGCGCCGGGGTCGGAGGCCTCGCGGTCGCCGGCGCGCTGGCCCGGTCCGGTTGGCAGGTCACCCTGCTGGACCGCGCCGAGCGGGTCCGCCCCGAACCGACCGCCGTGGTGCTCTGGCCCAACGGCGTCCGCGCGTTGCAGGCCCTCGGCCTCGGCGCCGGTCTGGCCGCCATCGCGACCCCGCTGCCCGACGGTGGGGTCCGCCGCCCGGACGGGCACTGGCTGGTGCAACCCCGGCCGACGCCGGCCGACCGGATGCCGGTGGTGGTGCACCGGGAGGACCTGCACGACGCGTTGATCGCCGGCCTCGGTGACCGGGTCGAGCTGCGTACCGGGGTGACCGTTCGCCACGTTCGCGTCGAGTCGGGCGAACGCCCGGGTGTGAGCGACGGACGGCACACCATCGAGGCCGACCTGGTGGTCGCCGCGGACGGCACGGACAGCGTCATCCGTCGCCAACTGGCCCCCGAGTCCGGCGTGGTCAGCTCGGGCTGTGCGGCCTGGCGGGCTGTCATCCCCTGGTACCGGGCGCCTCGGCTGCCCGCCGACCAGCCGATCGCCGGGGAGGTCCTCGGCGCGGGCTACCGGTTCGTGGCCGCCTCGCTGGGCGAGCGGGGCTCATCGGGTGGTTCCAGCCGGGGTGGCATCTACTGGGTCGCCACCGCCGCTGGTGCTCCCCGCCCCGAACCGCCGGAGACCCAGCTCGCCCTCCTGCGCCGCTGGTATGCCGGCTGGCCGGCGCCGATCGCCGCGCTGCTCGACGCCACCGACCCGAGCGACCTGGTGCAGCAGGAGGTCCGTGAGCTGCGCCCGTTGCCCCGCGCCTACGGCTTCGGAGTCGGGCCGGGCGGGGTGGTGCTGCTCGGTGACGCGGCGCACGCCATGCCGCCGCACCTCGGTCAGGGCGCCTGCCTCGCGTTCGAGGACGCCGCGACGCTCGCCTCGCTGCTGCGCGAGGCCCGCCTGCCCGACGCCGTGCAGACGTACGACCGGGTGCGCCGTCCCCGGGCGGCGACCGTGGTCCGCCAGACCCGGCGCATGTCGGCGGTGCTCCAGACCCGGGGCCGGTTGGCGCTGCGCGCCCGCGACGCGGCGCTCGGCACCATCAACTCGCGGCTGCTCTCCAGCGCCGCCGCCTCCGCGGCGCAGTGGCGTCCGCCGGCCTGACCGTCCCCGTGGCTCCGGGAAACCGCGCGGTTCAGGGGATCAGGGCGGCGGGCTCGGCGATGCAGGCGGTGCCGATGCGGCGGAAGCCGACCCGCAGGTAGACCCGTGCGATCGCCTCGCTGCCCGCGGAGAGGAAGACGAGGCCGGTGCCGGCGGCGAGCAGTTCACGGGCGAGGGTGGCGGTCAGGGCGGCGCCGATGCCGCGACGGCGGACGGCCGGCAGGGTGGCTACCCCGGCGATCTCCGCGACGTCGTCCACCCGCATCGCCATGCCGCTGGCCAGCGCGCCCTCGGTCGGCGTGCCGGCCAGCGCGGAGATCCGCCGGCCGTCGGCGATCCGGGCCCGCTCCTCATCCAGCGCGGCGAGCTCCAACTCGGTGACCGCCGCGTCACGCTCGGCCGGCCCGGCCGGGCCGGGCTCGGTGCCCGCGGCGCCGAACGCCACGGCCGCCACCGCCCGGCGGGCGGCCACGTCGGCGGCGAAGTCGGGCGAGTCCGCCGCCAGCACCCGCACGGGTACGTCGGAGAGCGTCGCCGGGTCGGGCAACGCGGCCGGGTCGAGGACCATCAGCGGGGCCTCCAGCACGTTCAGCCCCGCCGAGCGGGCCACCGCCAACAGCTCCGGGGTCGTCTCGTGCACCCACTCGAAGGCCTCCGGCAGGCCCAGTTCCCGCTGGCGCTCCCGCACCGATGTCACGTCGGCCAGGGACGGCGCCTCGGTGACGCCGATCCGGGGACGGGCGTAGAACGGCCAGCCGGCACCCTCGCGGACGAACAGCACCAACTTGCCGTGGTCCTCGGCACCGGCGACGTCGCGGGGCACCGCGTCGTAGAAACGTTCCAACCGGTCGAAGATGTCCTTGTGCACCGAATCCACTGCGCGAGACTACACGTCCCAGACTCTGGACGGTGTGATCAATCTTGAGTGGCCTTGTGCCCTCAGCCCTAACGTAGACTCAATAGACCCACGGGCCGACGTCGTCCCCACCATGATCCAACCTGAGTGACGACAGGAGGCCCGGTGGCTCAGCCGTACGCGGACATCACACAGCCGCACCCGCACAGCCCACAGAAGTCCCCGACGCCCGGCCCCCATCCGCCCGCCCAGGGCCTCTACGACCCGGCGCAGGAGCACGACGCCTGCGGGGTGGCCTTCGTGGCGGACATGCACGGCCGACGGTCCCATGCGGTCGTCGCCAACGGGCTCGGTGCGCTCTGCCGTTTGGACCACCGGGGCGCCCGGGGCGCGGAGCCCAACACCGGTGACGGCGCGGGCATCATGATCCAGGTCCCGGACGCGTTCCTGCGCGCGGTCGCGGACGTCACGCTGCCACCGGCCGGCGAGTACGCCACGGGCCTGGTGTTCCTGCCCGACGACGACGCCGCCGAGGCCCGTGCCCGCCGGGTGGTCGAGAAGTACGCGCTGGTCGAGGGCGCGGACCTGCTCGGCTGGCGGGACGTGCCGATCGAGCCGCAGGGCCTCGGCGACACCGCCCTGGCGGCCATGCCCCGGGTGCGGCAGGTCTTCGTGGCCGCCCACCGCCTCACCGACTCGCCCGCCGGGCCGGCCGGTTCCGCGCTGAGCGGCATCGACCTGGACCGGGTGGCCTTCTGCCTGCGCAAGCAGGCCGAGCGGGAGACCGCCGAGCGGGGTGTGCCGGCGTACTTCCCGTCGCTGTCCAGCCGCACCATGGTCTACAAGGGCATGCTCACGCCCGACCAACTGCCGGCGTTCTACCCCGACCTGCGCGACGAGCGGGTGGAGAGCGCGATCGCGCTGGTCCACTCCCGCTTCTCCACCAACACGTTCCCGTCCTGGCCGCTGGCGCACCCGTACCGGTTCATCGCCCACAACGGCGAGATCAACACGATCCGGGGCAACCGCAACTGGATGCAGGCCCGCGAGGCGCTCCTGCGCTCGCCGAACGTGCCGGGCAACATCCGGCGGGTCTTTCCGGTCTGCACCCCCGCCGCCTCCGACTCGGCGAACTTCGACGAGGTGCTGGAGCTGCTGCACCTGGCCGGGCGGAGCCTGCCGCACGCGGTCCTCATGATGATCCCGGAGGCCTGGGAGAACGACCCCGACATGGACCACTGTCGGAGATCCTTCTACCGCTTCCACGCCAGCCTCATGGAGCCGTGGGACGGTCCGGCGTCGGTGGCCTTCACCGACGGCGAGATCGTCGGCGCGGTGCTGGACCGCAACGGGCTGCGCCCGGGGCGCTGGTGGCAGACCGAGGACGGCCTCGTGGTGCTCGGCTCCGAGGCGGGCGTGCTCGACTTCGACCCCGCCCACGTCGTCGCGAAGGGGCGACTCCAGCCGGGCCGGATGTTCCTGGTCGACACCGTGGCCGGGCGGATCGTGCACGACGACGAGATCAAGTCCGAGTTGGCCGCCGCGCAGCCGTACGGCGAGTGGCTGCACGCCGGGCTGATCGAGCTGGACGACCTGCCGCCGCGTGAGCACACCGTCTACACCCACGACTCGGTGCGCCGCCGCCAGCAGACCTTCGGCTACACCGAGGAGGAGCTGAAGGTCCTGCTCGCGCCGATGGCGCGTAGTGGCGCGGAGCCGCTGGGCTCGATGGGCACGGACACCCCGATCTCGCCGCTGTCCACCCGGCCGCGGCTGCTCTACGACTACTTCCACCAGCTCTTCGCCCAGGTGACGAATCCGCCGCTGGACGCCATCCGCGAGGAGCTGGTGACCAGCCTGGTGTCGACGATCGGGCCGGAGGGCAACCTGCTCGACCCGGGCGCGGCGAGCTGCCGACAGATCGTGCTGCCGCACCCGATCATCGACAACGACGAGCTGGCGAAGATCCTCTCCATCGACGAGGACGGCGACCTGCCCGGCTTCAAAGCGGTGCGGGTCTCCGGGCTGTACCGCATCCGCGAGGGCGCCGCCGGGATCAAGGCGCGACTGATCGAGATCTGCCGGCACGTCTCCGAGGCCATCGAGGACGGCGTGCGCATCCTGGTGCTCTCCGACCGGGACTCCAACGCCGATCTCGCGCCGATCCCGTCGTTGCTGCTCACCGCCGCCGTGCACCAGCACCTGGTGCGGGAGCAGACGCGTACCCAGGCGGCGCTGATCGTGGAGTCCGGCGACTGCCGAGAGGTGCACCACGCGGCGGTCCTGATCGGGTACGGCGCGGCGGCGGTCAACCCGTACCTGGCGTTCGAGTCCGTGGAGGACATGATCAACACGGGCGCGCTGGCCGGCGTGCCGCCCACGGTCGCGGTACGCAACTACGCCAAGGCGCTCGGCAAGGGCGTTCTGAAGATCATGTCGAAGATGGGCATCTCGACGGTCTCGTCGTACTGCGGTGCGCAGGTCTTCGAGGCGGTCGGCCTGGACACCCGGCTGATCGAGCGTTACTTCCGGGGCACCCCGAGCCGGATCGGCGGCGTCGGGCTGGCCGGTGTGCACGCCGAGGTGGCCGCCCGACACGCGCTGGCCTGGCCGCCGGCGGGCTCCGCCGCCTCCGACCGGTTGGAGGTCGGTGGCGAGTACCAGTGGCGCCGCGAGGGTGAGCTGCACCTGTTCAACCCGGAGACGGTCTTCCTGCTCCAGCACGCCACCCGCAGCCGGCAGTACGACGTCTTCCGGGAGTACACCGCGAAGGTCGACGCGCTCGCCGCGCAGGCCGGCTCGCTGCGTGGGCTGTTCACCCTGCGCACCGGCGTCCGCCCGGCGGTGCCGATCGAGGAGGTCGAGCCGGCCACCGAGATCGTCAAGCGGTTCGCCACCGGCGCCATGTCGTACGGCTCGATCTCGGCCGAGGCGCACGAGACGCTGGCCATCGCGATGAACCGCCTCGGCGGCAAGTCCAACACCGGCGAGGGTGGCGAGGACGTCGATCGGCTGCACGACCCGCTGCGGCGCTCCTCGGTCAAGCAGATCGCCAGCGGTCGGTTCGGTGTCACCAGCGAATACCTGGTCAACGCGGACGACCTGCAGATCAAGATGGCCCAGGGCGCCAAGCCCGGCGAGGGCGGCCAGCTGCCCGGCAACAAGGTCTGGCCGTGGATCGCCCGGACCCGGCACGCCACTCCCGGCGTCGGCCTGATCTCGCCGCCGCCGCACCACGACATCTACTCCATCGAGGATCTGGCCCAGCTCGTGCACGACCTGAAGTGCGTCAACCCGGCCGCCCGGGTGCACGTCAAGCTGGTCAGCGAGGTGGGTGTGGGCACCGTCGCCGCCGGTGTGGCCAAGCTCAAGGCCGACGTCATCCTGATCTCCGGCCACGACGGCGGCACGGGCGCGTCCCCGATGAACTCGCTCAAACACGCCGGCACCCCGTGGGAGCTGGGGCTGGCCGAGGCGCAGCAGACGCTGCTGCTCAACAAGCTGCGTGACCGGGTCACCGTGCAGGTCGACGGCCAGCTCAAGACCGGCCGGGACGTGCTGATCGCGGCGCTGCTCGGCGCGGAGGAGTTCGGCTTCGCGACCGCGCCGCTGATCGTCTCGGGCTGCGTGATGATGCGGGTCTGCCACCTGGACACCTGCCCGGTCGGCATCGCCACCCAGAACCCGGTGCTGCGGGAGCGGTACACGGGCACGCCGGAGTTCGTGGAGAACTTCTTCCTGTTCCTCGCCGAGGAGGTTCGGGGCTACCTGGCCGAGCTGGGCTTCCGGTCCATCGAGGAGGCCATCGGGCAGACCGAACTGCTCGACGTGGCCCCGGCGGTGTCGCACTGGAAGGCACACGGGCTCGATCTGGCACCCGTCCTGCACCTGCCGGAACTGCCCGCCGGCGCTGCCCGGCGCGGGGTGCGCGCCCAGGACCACGGCCTGGAGCACGCCCTGGACAACGAGCTGATCGCGCTCGCCCGGCCGGCGCTGTCCGAGGGCACGCCGGTCCGCGTCGAGGTCGCGGTGCGCAACGAGCACCGCAGCGTCGGCGCGATGCTCGGCGGCGAGGTGACCCGCCGCTTCGGCGGCACCGGCCTGCCCGAGGACACCGTCGAGTTCGTGCTGCACGGCACCGCCGGGCAGTCGTTCGGCGCGTTCCTGCCGCGCGGGGTGACCCTGCGTCTGCACGGCGACGCCAACGACTACGTGGGCAAGGGCCTCTCCGGGGGCCGGCTCATCGTCCGTCCGGACGCCGCCGCGCCGTTCCTCGACCCCGACGCCGAGCCGGGGCAGCGTGCGGAGGATCAGATCATCGCCGGCAACACCATCCTGTACGGAGCCACGGCGGGCGAGGTCTTCCTGCGCGGCCGGGTGGGGGAGCGGTTCGCGGTCCGCAACTCCGGCGCGGTCGCCGTCGTCGAGGGCGTCGGCGACCACGGCTGCGAGTACATGACCGGCGGCACGGTGGTGGTGCTCGGCGCGACCGGCCGCAACTTCGCCGCCGGCATGTCCGGCGGGACAGCGTTCGTGCACCTGTTGGACCGGGCCCGGGTCAACACCGAACTGGTCGACCTCGCGCCGCTGGGCGAGCAGGAGCAGGCGCTGCTGCACGAGCTGGTGCAGCGACACGTGGCCGAGACCGGGTCGGCGGTCGCCGAGGACCTGCTCAAGCGCTGGCCGGAGGCGGTGTCCGAGTTCACCGCCGTGGTACCCCGCGACTACCGCCGGGTGCTGGAGATCATGCGGGCCGCCGAAGCAGCCGGCCGCGACGTCGACGACGCGGTCATGACAGAACTGACCGCACCCGCTGTGCCGGCGATGCCGGTGCCGCCCGCCCCGCGGGTGGCTGCCCAGGAGGTGGCACGTGCCTGACCCGAACGGTTTCCTGCGCTACGACCGGCGGCTGCCGGCCCGCCGCCCGGTGCCGGTGCGGATCAGCGACTGGCGGGAGGTGTACCCGCCGGCCGGCGAGGACCTCATCCGCGAGCAGGCCACGCGATG
Source organism: Micromonospora sp. NBC_00617 (assembly GCF_045161355.1). Taxonomy (NCBI): domain Bacteria; kingdom Bacillati; phylum Actinomycetota; class Actinomycetes; order Micromonosporales; family Micromonosporaceae; genus Micromonospora; species Micromonospora sp. NBC_00617. Next base: position 543,132 of record NZ_CP107751.1, read on the forward strand.
CATGGACTGCGGCATCCCGTTCTGCCACGACGGCTGCCCGCTGGGCAATCGCATCCCGGACTGGAACGACCTGGTCCGCACCGGCAACTGGGACGCCGCGGTGGAGTCGTTGCACGCCACCAACAACTTCCCGGAGTTCACCGGCCGGCTCTGCCCGGCGCCCTGCGAGGCGGCCTGCGTGCTGGGTATCGCCGGCGGCCAGCCGGTCACCATCAAGCAGGTCGAGGTGGAGATCGCCGACGCGGCCGCGGCGCGCGGGTTCACCCCGCGCCCGGTGCCGGCGCCGTCGGGCCGGTCGGTCGCCGTGGTCGGTTCCGGGCCCGCCGGCCTGGCCGCCGCCCAGCAACTGGCCCGCGCCGGTCACGCCGTGACGGTGTACGAGCGCGACGACGCGATCGGCGGCCTCCTCCGGTACGGCATCCCCGACTTCAAGTTGGAGAAGCGGCACATCGACGCCCGGTTGGCGCAGCTCGCCGCCGAGGGGGTGCGCTTCCGCACCGGTGTGAACGTCGGCGTCGACGTCACCGCCGAGCAGTTGCGCGCGGAGCACGACGCGGTGCTGCTGGCCTGCGGGGCCTTGCAGGGCCGGGACACCCCCGAGACCCCGGGGCGGGCGCTGCGGGGCGTACACCAGGCGATGGCGCACCTGGTCGCGGCGAATCGCGCGGTCGCCACGGCGGCCGGCGGCGGGCCTGGCGTGGCGGTCACCGGCGAGGGCCGGGCGACCCGCGCGGTGCTGCCGGACGGCACGCCGATCGACGCGTCCGGCAAGCACGTGGTGATCATCGGTGGCGGGGACACGGCGGCCGACTGCCTCGGCGTCGCCCACCGGCAGGGCGCCGCCGGCGTGCACCAGCTCGACCTGTACCCGCAGCCGCCGAGCGAGCGCGACGAGGCCCGGGACCCGTGGCCGACGTGGCCGTGGGTCCTGCGCAGCTACCCGGCGCACGAGGAGGGTGGCGAGCGGGTCTTCGCCGTGGCCGTGCAGGAGTTCGTGGACGACGGCACCGGCCAGGTGTGCGCGATGCGGATCGCCGAGGTGACTGTCGAGAAGCGCGACGGCCGGCGGATGGTCACCGTCGTCCCGGGCTCCGAGCGGGAGCTGCCGGCGGATCTGGTGCTGTTGGCGATCGGGTTCGAGGGCACCGAGCAGCAGCCGCTGCTGGAGCAGTTCGGGGTGACCCGCAACCCGCGGGGGGCGATCGACGCCCGCGACGACTGGCAGACCGCCGCCGACGGCGTGTTCGTCGCCGGTGACATGCACCGGGGCGCCTCGCTGATCGTGTGGGCCATCGCCGAAGGGCGCGCGGCGGCCGCCGCGATCCACGGTTACCTGGGTGGTGCCGGCGCGTTGCCAGCGCCGGTCGGTCCGGCCGCGCAGCCGCTCGCCGTTCGCTGACTGGCCGTTCGCTGAGGAGTTTCGGCGCCGTCCGGCCGACGCGGCAGACACCTGCCGCGCCGGCCGGACGTCGGTGAGACAGCTGTCACCGCTGGCGGGCCGAACCGGCACGAAGATCATCGTTACGCTGCGGTCATGGACATCGAGGAGCGGTTGCGGCGTACGCGTCGATGGCTGTGGATCGTGCTGATCGGCCTCTTCCTGAGCGGTGCCACCGCTTTCCCGCTGGAGATCGAGGTGCGCTGGCTGCTGCGCGCGCTGGACCCGATCGCCGGCCAGGTGCCGGCGCTCGTCGACTGGATCGAGCGGGTCCACACCGGCCTCGTGACGGCGGGGCAGGACTACCCGTTCCTGCTCTACGGCACCGACTGGCTGGCCTTCGCCCACCTGGTGCTGGCGGTGGCGTTCTGGGGGCCGCTGCGTGACCCGGTGCGCAACGTCTGGGTGGTGCAGGTCGGCATGATTGCCTGCGCGGGGATCGTTCCGCTGGCGCTGATCTGCGGCCCGATCCGGGACATCCCGTGGTTCTGGACGCTCATCGACCTGTCCTTCGCGGTCGGGGCGTTCCCGCCGCTCTGGTTCGCCTACCGGCACATCCGCGCCGTCGAGGCGAGCACGGCCGAGGCGGCGGGGTCCCCGGCGACCGTGGACCGTTCGGTGACGCCGGCGTCCTGAGACGCGATCGACCGGCTCCGCAGCAGCCTGCGCGACCCGGTCCACCCCGAATCCGACAGCTGGCGACGACTCCGGCCCGGCGGCCAACCACCTCTGCGGGTCCTTTGCTCTGCTTCACTCCACGCAACACCGCACGTCCGATAGTCGGACAACCGGTGTTGCGTCCGTTGAAGCAGAGCAAAGGACGCGTGGGGGAGGAGCGACGGGGCGCAGCGGTGGTAGGTGAGATCGCTCCGGCGGGACCAGCGGGGACGCAGAAAGGCCCGCCGCCTGGGCGACGGGCCTCCCGGGTGACGACTGCCGCTAGTGCTAGTGCGACAGCAGGCCGTGCGCCTCGTGCGCCTCGTGGGACTCCCGGATCTTGGCCCAGGACTTCGGCTCGGCCGGCGGGGCGGCCTTGCGGGCGGCGCTGGCCACGTCGGGCCGGCCCGCGGTGAACAGCCAGGTGGTGAACAGCTCGTCCAGGTCCAGACCGGAGATCCGCTCGGCCAGCGCCTGGAACTCTTCGATGGTGCCGTTGCCGTACCGGTGCTCGGCCGTCCACGCCGGCAGGATCGCGAAGAACGCGTCGTCGCCGACGGCCAGCCGGAGCTGGTGCAGGGTCATCGCGCCCCGGTCGTAGACCGCGTTGTCGAAGACCCGGTCCGCGCCCGGGTCACCCGGCAGCACCTGCCAGAACTCGTCGTCTGCGGGGTAGCTGGCGTAGGCGAAGTCGAAGACCTCCTGCGCGGTGCCCTCGTCCTGCTCCTCGGACCAGAGCCACTCGGCGTACGAGGCGAAGCCCTCGTTGAGCCAGATGTTGCGCCACTCGGCCACCGAGACCGAGTCGCCGAACCACTGGTGGGCGTTCTCGTGGGCGACCACGTACGTGTTGGCGCCGCGACGCCAGAAACCCGGGCCGTACACCGGGCGGGTCTGCGTCTCCAGGGCGAAGCCGATGCCGTCCACCGGACCGGCCACGCCACCTCGCGCCTCGAACGGGTACGGGCCGAAGATCCCGCTCTCCCAGTCGGTGATCTCGCCGGTCCGTTCGATGCTGGCCCGCGCGGCCGGCCCGAGCGCACCCAGCGAGGTGCTGTACGCGTTGATCACCGGCTGACCGCCCGGCGTGGTGTCGGTGACGATGTCGTACTGACCGATCGCCATGAAGGCCAGGTAGGTGGCGGTGGGGGAGGTGGTCCGCCAGATCCACCGGGTGCGGTTGCCGGCCTCGGCCGCCGGCGGCCGGGGCTGCACGCCATTGCTGATCACCTCGACGCCGGTGGGCACCGAGACGGAGATGTCGAAGGTGGCCTTGTCCAGCGGGTGATCGTTGCTCGGGAACCACCACCACGCCGACTCGGGCTCGTTGACCGCGAGTGCCCCGTCGTCGGTGCGCGTCCAACCGGTGTAGCCGCCGACCAGGGTCTCCGATGGGATGCCGTCGTAGCGCACCACGATGGTGAGCTGCTGGCCCCGGGTGATCGTGCGGGCCGGGGTGACCACCAGCTCGTGCGCGCCCGCTCTGGCGGTGCGGGCCTCCCAGCCGTTGACCCGCACCGACTCGACGTCGAGCAGGAAGTCCAGGTTGAACGCCGAGAGGTCCTGCGTCGCGGTGGCGAGGATCGTGGTGGTGCCGGTGAGCCGGTCGGTGGCCGGCTCGTAGCGCAGCCGGACGTCGTAGTGCGAGACGTCGTAGCCGCCGTTGCCGTAGTCGGGGAAGTAGGTGTCGTTCAGGCCCGGAGCGCCGGGTTGCGGCGCGGCCGAGACGACGGGCCGGCCCCAGCCCGTCGGGGCGGCCGGGGCGGGTGCGCCGGCGAGCATGGTGCCGGCGGCGGTGAGGGTCAGGGCGGCGGTGGCCGCCGTGAGGACTCGTCGCACGAGGTGGACTCCCTCCATCGGGTGTACGCACCGCCAACCTAATCGACAACTGTGAACGTCGCCGGCCCGGCGCGCTGCGGGCGTGTCACGGCGTCGGCCGTCGCGAAAGCGCGGGTCGCTACTGTCCCGGTGTCACCGCTGTCCGTTAGGGTTTCGGCGAACCGGACGGCCGTGGCGTGGGAGGCAGAGCGTGGGCAGGCTCGCGTCGGCGTACGGGCAGGCGGTCACCGCCCACCGGGCGGCCCGCGCACACCTGGATGCCGCCCGGGGCGTGCTCGGCGCGGCGCCGGCTCCGCCGCCGCAGTCGGGCGGGGGTGACCTCGTGGTCCGACTCGCGCGCCTCGGCGGTGCGCTGGCCACCCCCACCCCCGGCGCCACCGCGTTGACCGACTCACCGGCCGCGGTGCGCATCGGCGAGGCGTCCACTGCGGACGGCGGCTTCCCGGTTTTGCTGCCGCTCGGTAGCGGCCACCACCTGGCACTGGACACCGACGCCCGGGACGGGCGCGTCGGCGCGCTGCTGCGGGCGCTGGTGCTGCGGCTGGTCGCCACCGCGCCGGCCGGTCGGGTCCGGGTCGCCGGCATCGACACCGCCGCGCTGGGCGCCACCTTCGGCCCGCTGCGCCCGCTGCTCGACGCGGGCGTGCTCGACCCGCCGGCCACCAGCGAGGCCGAGGTGGTCGCCCTGCTGGCCGCGGCCGAACGGCATGCCCGCGCCGCCCAGCACGCCGAGCCCTCCACCCGGCAGTTGCTGCTGGTGGTCGCCACCGCCGCCCCGCCGCCGCGCGAGCTGGCCCGGCTCGCCGCGCTCACCCACGCCGGCCCGGCCGCCGCCGTCTGCGTGCTCCTCGCCGGCCATCCGTCCCGGCTGCCCGGCGAGACCGCACCGCCGCTGGGCAGCACCACCGCCCTGCGGGTCAGCGAGGGGTACGCGCACGTCGGCGACCCGCCCGGCGTCCCGTTCAGCGCCGACGGCAGTGGCCTCGCCGCCCCGGTGCTGCTCGACGGCGACCCGCCGCCGGCCTCGGTCCGCGCGCTCGCCGAGCACCTCGGCGCCGCCGCCCGCCGCGCCGACGCGCTGCCCTTCGCCGAGCTGCTGCCCGAGCGGCGCTGGGCCGAGTCCGCGGCCAACGGGCTGCGCACCGTCGTCGGCCGGGCCGGCCCCGCGCCGCTGACCGTCGCCTTCGACGACGCCACCCCGCACTGGCTGGTCGGCGGGCGCACCGGCGCCGGCAAGACCGTCTTCCTCCTGGACGTCCTCTACGGGCTGGCCGCGCGCTACTCGCCGGCCGAGTTGCAGCTCTACCTGCTCGACTTCAAGGAGGGCGTCAGCTTCACCGAATTCGTACCCACCGGGCGTGACCCGTCCTGGCTGCCGCACGCCCGGGCCGTCGGCATCGAATCCGACCGCGAGTACGGCCTGGCCGTGCTGCGCGAGCTGCGCCGGGAGGCACAGCGCCGGGCCACCGCGCTGAAGCGGCACGGCGTCACCAAGCTCGCCGACCTGCCGCGGGACAATCCGCTGCCGCGCATCGTGGCCGTCATCGACGAGTTCCACGTGCTGCTCGCCGGCAACGACGCGCTGGCCCGCGAATCCGTGGACCTGCTGGAGGAGCTGGCCCGCAAGGGCCGCTCCTACGGCATCCACCTGGTGCTGGCCAGTCAGAGCATGACCGGCATCGAGGCGCTCTACGGTCGGGCCGAGGCGATCTTCGGGCAGTTCGCGCTGCGAGTGGCGCTGCCCGGCGGCGGGGGTGTCCTCGACCAGCTCAACGACGCCGCCGCGGCCCTGCCGATCGGTTCCGCCGTGGTCAACAGCGCCGCCGGCGCGGTCGGCGCCGACACCGTGCTGCGCTTTCCCGACGCGCACGCCGCCGCGGCCGACCTCGCCGCGCTGCGCCACGAGCTGTGGCAGGCCCGCCCGCCGGGCTCGCGGGCCCCGGCGGTCTTCAAGGGGTACGAGGCGGCGCGCGTCGAGGACGACTCCACCTTCGCGGGGCTGCGCCCCGGTGGCCGACGCCCCATGGCGCTGGTCGGCCGAACGGTCGACGTGCACGGCACCACCGCGCTGTTCCTGATGGACTCCACCCCCGGCCGGCACCTCGCCGTGGTGGGCACCGCACCGGCCGGCGCGGACGTGCTGCGCGCCGCCGCGCTGAGCCTGGCCCGCCAACACACCCCCGGCGACGCCCGGTTCCAGGTGGCCTCCCTGGTCACCGCCGCCGACCCGGTCGCGGCCGAGACCGAGAGCGTGCTGCGGGCCGCCGGTCACCCGGTGCACCGCCTCGACGCGGCCGGCCTGCGCGACCGGATCGCCACGCTGGCCGCCGAGCCGGCCGGCCGCGAATACCTGGTGGTGTTCGGGATGGACGCCGCCGCCCCGGTCCTCGGCGCGGCCGACCCGGTCACGTTCCGCTCCGGCCTGGACGACCTGCGTACGCTGCTGCGCCACGGCCCCGCCCAGGGCGTGCACCTGCTCGGCTGGTGGCGCGGCCTGCGGCGGCTCTCCGACGACCTCGGCGGCACCCAGAACCGCGACGACGTCGCCTGTCTCGTCGCGCTCAACGTGCCCGGCGCCGAGCTGGCCCTGCACCTCGGGGTGCACGATCTGGCCTACACGCCGCGCGCCGACCGGGCGCTGCTGGTCGACCGACACGACCAGCGCACCAGGCTGATCGTGCCGTTCGCCCGCGACGGGTACGAGCCGCACGGGGAGCGTTGACAGTGTCCTTCGAGGAGTACGCGGCGCTGGCCCGACAGCTCGCCGAGCACCGCCGCGCCGGCGAGCGGGAGGCCGCAGCCGAGTCCGAGCGCCGTCGTGACCTGCACGCCGCCGCCGACTATCTGCATCAGCGGCTGATCGCGCAGGGCCACCGCCTCGACCAGCTCGGCCGCGCGATCGGCATCGACCAGCCACCGGCCGGCCCGACCGTCGCGCCGGGCAACGACGCTCCGCCTGGCCAGCCGGCGGGGTCCGGCTCGCCCATGGTGAGCGGATCGGGGGACGGCGGGTCCGCCGGCGCAGCTGGCGTGCCGGGGCGGGCGGGTGTCGGGGCGTACCCCGAAGTGCCGGTGATACAGGCGCGGCTGGCGCTGCCGACGGCGGTGAGCCCGGCGGGCGCGGGGGTGCCGGCGCAGCGGGCGGCGGCGGTCGACCCGGTGGTGGAGCTGGAACTGGCCCGGCGGATGGCCGACGAGGCCGACCGGCACGGGCAGCAGGTCGAGCTGCTGGCCCAACGGCCGGCGCTGCTGCCGACGTGGTCGCCGCTGGCGCGGGCGGTCGCCGTCTACGCCGCGTGCGGGGCGGCGGCGGGGGTGCTCATGCTGACCCTCGTGCTCGCCTCCGGGGTCGGCCTGGTCGACGGGTTCACCCTCGGCGCCTGGATCTGTGCGGGGCTGCCGGCGCTGGCGTTCTTCGGCGGTTACCTGGTGCTGGGCCGATGGGGGAGACCCGCCATGGTCGCCGGCACCCCACCCCGCTACCTGCCGCTCGGGTTCCTGATCTGCTTCCTGCTGGTGCCGCTGGGCTACTGCGCCTACCTGCTGCTGTTCCGCGCCCTGCGCTGAGGCGCAGCCGAGTGGCCGAAAGGCGGAGCACGCGGGGTTTACGACGAAGAGCTCATGTGTCAGGGTGGTTAACGACCCGTGGCGGGGTGAGCAGGACACTCACATCCACGTCGGACTGCCGCCGCCGGTTCCTTGTGTGATACCGGGGGTTCGTGCGCATGTAGGGATGCGAACGGCCCCCGATCCAGTCACGACTCTGGCGAAGCGATGTCCCCTGCCCCGGGCAGGAGTGACCGTTTCGTGGCAGACGAGCGGGGAGCCTGCATGTCCTACCCACGTACCAACAAGGTCTTCACGTCCGGGGAACTGCACGATCTGCGCCGGACGGTGGCGATCCGGTCGGCGACGCGCCGCAACCTGGCGGCGGATCCCCTCTACGCCACCGCGTTGCCGCAGGAGGTCAGCATGCAGCTGACCTACCGGTGCAATCTGCGGTGTCACCACTGTTTCCAGTGGAACGAGCAGGGCTTCTTCCACAACTACGACAGCCAGCGCAAGCGTTCCGAGCTCGACCTCGACGTCATCCGGGACGTGCTGGAGACGACCGCGCCCGAGCAGGCGAAGGTCTTCCTGTGGGGCGGCGAGCCCCTGATGCACTCCCGATTCGGAGAGATCGCCAAGCTGCTGGGCGCCGTGCCGCGCGTGGTCAACATGTGCACCAACGGCCTGCTGATGGAGCGCAACGCCGAACACCTGCTGACCATCGGGCCACGACTCAATCTGCTGGTCAGCCTGGACGGCTTCGAGCCGGAGCACGAGGCGTTGCGGGGCAAGGGATCGTTCCGCAGGACCATGCGCAACGTCGAGGCGATGCTCGACCTCCAACGGCGCGGCGAGTACCAGGGCGAGTTGTCCGTCGCGTGCATGGTCAGCGAGGACATGGTCGGCCGCATGTACGAGTTCACCGAGTGGGCCGAGCAGACCGGCTTCAACTCGGTCTACTGGCTCCTGCCGTGGTATATCAGCCCGGAGACGGCGTCGGCGATGGACCGGCTCTACGAGGAGTCGTTCTCGTGGCTCAACCCGCCGGAGCCGGGCGACAAGCCGACGTGGCACTCGTACACGTACGCGCTGCCCGAGCAGTACCTGCCGGTGCTGAAGGAGTCGATGGCGCGGCTGGCGAGCCGGGTGTGGGATCTGCGGGTGCGCTACCAGCCGCAGGTCGAGGAGGATGAGATCGACGACTTCATCCGTGGCACCTCCCGTCCCGCCCAGCGGCGCAGCCGCTGCCTGGCGGTGTCCAACCGGATCGAGATCCACGCCGATGGGCGGGTCAGCTCGTGCAAGTTCTTCCCCGAGTTCGTCATCGGCGACCTGAGCGAGCAGTCCATGCAGGACATCTGGCAGAGCGAACGCTTCACCCGGGTCCGCGGCATCCTGCGCGACAGCGGCCTCATGCCGGTGTGCTCGAAGTGCATCCTTCTCTACCTGAGCGGGGAGTGAACGCATGGCAGAGGTGTTCACCCGCATGGCGGTCCTGCTCGCGCGGGTTCTGGAGGATCCGGCGCTGGCCCAGGAGGTGACGGCGGACACGAATCTGCTGCTCGACCTCGGGATCGACTCGCTGCACATGATCACGTTCCTGCTCGCCGTCGAGGAGGAGTTCGACGTCGAGATCGATTTCGAGTCGCTGGACAGCATCCACCTGGAGTCGGTGAAGGCGTTCTGCCATTTCGCCCTCGACGGCGACGGCCGGTGAGGTGAGCGGGACCGTTCACTTCGGCTCGTTCGACGCGGAGGCGGCGTGGCGGCCGGAGGATCTCGCCGGGCTGCCCGCCGGCCCGACGGCAGGTGGCAGCCGGGGACGTCGCGGCATGGACGAGCTGCTGGCGGTCGGGTGCGCCCCGGGTGATCTGCTGCTCACCGCCGAGCCGATGGACCAGGCCCTGGTCGAGGCGCTGGCGGCCGCCGGCATCGCACCACGGGTCGCGGCGGTGCCGGGTCACCAGGACGCCACGGTGGAGGAGCGTCTGGCGTCGGCTGGCGGCACGTCCCTGCCGGGGATGTCCGGGTGGGCCGCGGCGTTCTACGCCGTCCGGCCGGACACCTCCGTGGCGGTGCACCGACTCGGCCTGCGTGCCACGGTCCCCGCCGTCGAGGTCGTCGCCCGCGTCAACTCCAAGGTCTGGTCGAACGACCTGGTCCGGGACGCCGGCCTGCCCGGTGGCGCCGTCCTGGCGACCACGCCCCGGCAGGTGCGGCGACTGGTGGAGGACGCGCCGGCCGACGTCGTGCTCAAGGATCCGTACGGGGTCGCCGGCCGGGGCGCCCTGCGGGTCAGCAACCCCCGGGTGCTGGACACGGTCGTCCGGCACCTGGAGCGGCAGGTCGCGCGCGGGGCTCGGGTGGAGTTGCTGGTGCAACCCCTCTTCGAGGAGGCGTCCAGCTTCTCCACCCACCTGGAGGTCGACCCGAGCGGCGCGGTGCGGTGGCGGGGCGTCCAGCACGTCGACAACGCCGAGTTCGCCTACCGCGGCTCCGGTCCGCTGCCCGCGGCTCAGCACGCGAACCTCGACACCACCGCCCACCGGGAGGTGATCGCGCGGGTCGGGACGGCGCTCGCGGCCGAGGGCTACACCGGGCCCGTCTGCGTCGACGGACTGCGGCTGCGTGACGGCACTGTCGTACCGGTGCTGGAGGTCAACGCCCGACGATCGATGGGCCTGCTGAACCTGCACCTCGACCGGCGGGCCCGGGCGGTCGGCCTGCGGTCCTGGTTGCGCTGCCGTACGACGCCGGTGCGGCCCGGCGACACGGTGGCCAGGCTGGTGTCCGCGTTGGACGAGGCGAAACTGCTGTTTCGAGGCGACGACCCGGGGGTGCTGCCGCTGGCCTCGGGGACGCTCACCCCGCCCCGTGGACGGCTCTTTCTCGCCGTGTTCGCCCCGGACGACGCGGCCCGGGTCGCCCTCGAAGCGCAGGTGGGCAATTTGCTCGTCGCGACGGCCGGCGCCCCGAGTCTCGTCACCTGACTCCCGACGATCGGAGCAACGATGGCGATTGTGCTGCTGACGTCGGGCGCCACGCTCGGCACCCACGTACCGGCCCTCATCCTGGCGGGTCGGTTGCGAGCCCTCGGGATCGAGGTGCGCGTGGAGGTGTTCGAGCGGCTGCTGCGACCCGACGAACTCGACCGGCTGAGGGCCGCCAAGCTGGCCTTCAGAGAAAACTTCAAGCTCGCGGTGGCCGCCCAGCGCATGGTGCGTGATCAGATGCCGGCGCTCGACGACGCCGCTGTCGGCGAACTGCTGCACCGCTGGCGGGCCGCGGACGTGGACCAGGTGGTGATTTTCTCCGGCTTCTGGGTGCCCGTCGTCGAACGGTACGAGGCGCTCACGTCCCGAACGCCCCGGGTCGACATCTGCCACCTTGACGCCGCGCCGACCGCCTCCTTCAACCTCTTCCGGGCGCGCACGGAGCGTTTCCGTCACGTGTGGATGTTCGACGCCGAGCGGGGCACCGCGCCGACGAGCATCCGCGTCGGCGACGAGGCCCCGGTGCCGTGGCAGCGGCGGGAGCGCCGCCTGCTGGCGCACGGCGGCGGCTGGGGGCTGGGCACCTACCGGGACCGTGCGGCGGATCTCGCCCGAGCGGGGTTGCTGGTCGACGTGGTGACCCACGACCCGGCCGACGTGTCCGCCCTGCCCCCCGGCTGCCGGGCGTTCATGATCGACCCGGAGTGGGAGGCCTGGCAGGACGACGGCTTCCCGCCGTTCGGCGAGATTCTTTTCGACGGCACGGTGCGGTACCGACGGGGTGCGGCGTACCACGACTCGTTCGATCTCGCCCGGCACCGCGTCGCCATGCTCTGCAAGACGGGCGGGGGCACCCTGATCGACTCGCTCTGGTCGGCCACGCCGATCGTGCTGCTGGCGCCCTTCGGCGCGCACGAGCAGGTCAACGCCGACCTGTGGCGCCGGCTGGGCTACGGCGTCACCGAGCAGGAGTGGCGCGACAGCGGATACTCCCTCGACCTGCTGGAGGCCCTGCACCGAAATCTGCTGGCCGCCCGCGAGGGGACCGCCGACTACGCCGCCGACCTGGCGGCGCGAGCCGTGCAGACCGAGGTCCCGGGGTGAGCGCCGTCCCCGCCCCGGTCACGGTGGTCGTCGGGTCGGACGGGTTCATCGGCGCGAATCTGTGCCGTGCGCTCGAACGCCGTCGCCGGCCTCCGCAACGGGTGACCCGACCCCGCAACGCCGCCGAGGAACACCGCTACGCCGACACGATCCGGCGGGCGGACCTGGTCTTCTGGGCCGCCGGCACGGTCACCCCGAAGAGGGCCGTCAGCCAGCCCGAACTCATCGAGCTGGATCAGCGTGCCCTCGCCGCCGCGCTGGAGGCGTGCAAGCTGGGCGCCCGCCGTCCCACCTTCGTCCTGCTGGGATCCGGTGGTACGGCGTACCGGCCGGATGTGCCGCCGCCGGTGGACGAGACCTGCCCACTCGGCCCTGACAGCGTCTACGGCCGCGCGAAGCTGGCCCAGGAGCAGGCCCTGCGCGAGGCGGGCGACCATCTCCGGCCGGTCGTGCTGCGACCGTCCAATGTGTACGGGCCCGGCCAGCGCGCCGAGGGTGGGCTCGGCGTGGTGTCGCACTGGCTGGAGGCCGCGGCCGCGCACCGGCCGTTGCAGGTGTTCGGCGACCCGGCCACCCGCCGCGACTACGTCTACATCGACGACGTCGTGGCCGCCCTGCTGGCGGTGTGGGACCGTCACCTGGACCGCGACACCCGCGACGCGCTCGACGGCGCCGTCCTCAACGTCGGCGCCGGCCGTCCCACCTCCCTCGCCGAGCTGCTGGAGGTGGTGACGGCGACCGTCGGTCGGCCCGTGACCATCCGGTACGCGGACCGTCGGGCCTTCGACCGGCGCGACATCTGGCTCGACGTCCGGCGCGCGTCGGCGTTGCTGGACTGGCATCCCGTCACCGACCTGCGCACCGGGGTGGCGCGTACGTGGGCGGCGCTGGCCGGCCCGAACCGCTGACGTCCGCGCGCCTCGCCGGCGACCCTCCGCCCGTCAGGACTGGCTGGCCGGCTCGGGGACGGGCGTGAAGTCACGCATTTTCCGCAGCGGCGAGAAGTAGACCCACAGCCCGGAGGCCCAGACGCCGAGGGCGGCGATCACGAGGGTCTCGCGGACGCCGAGCCAGGTGCCCAGCACACCGCCGAGGACCGCGCCGATCGGCAGGGCGCCCCACACGATCCAGCGGACCCCGGCGGTGAGGCGGCCGAGCAGTTCCGGCGGGCACATCTGCTGCCGGTAGCTGATCTGGGCCGCGTTGTAGATCGCGCAGAGCGCGGCGAAGCCGGTCATGCCGACGGTGTAGAACGCGACCCGCCAGCCGGGCTCGGCCAACGGCACCAGCAGCATCGTCCAGCCGAGGCCGAGCAGGGAGACCCAGATGATGCGGGCGGTGCCGATCCGTCGCGCCAGCTTGCCGGAGGCGAGGCCACCGGCGATGCCGCCGGCCGTGCCCAGCGCCAGTTGCACGGCCACCTCGGCCGGCGTCAGCTTGAGGACCCGGACCAGGTAGATGACCGAGAGGGCGTAGATCACCTGGCTGAACACGTTCAGGGTGCCGCTGGCCGCGACGATCTTGCGCAGCACCGGATGCCGGAAGGCGAAGGCCAGGCCGGCCGAGATCTCCTCCCGCAGCCGCGGCCGGGGGCCCTCCGGCACGGCGACCTCCGGCTCCGAGCGCCGGATCAGCAGTAGCGAGACGGCACTGACCGCGAACGAGGCCGCGTCGATGAGGACCGTCCGTGCCGCGCCGAAGACCGCGACCAGTCCTCCGCCGAGCCCGATACCCGCGACCTGCGCGACCGAGTACGTGGTGCTGAGTTTGCCGTTCGCGTCCAGCAGCTGGTCGGAGCGCACCACGGTCGGCAGGTAGCACTGGTAGGCCACCTCGAAGAAGACGGAACAGACGCTGCACAGGGCCGCCACCAGCCACAACTGCGCCATGGTGAGTTCACCGGCGAAGAACGCCAGCGGAATGGTGCCCATCGCGAGGGCCCGCAGCAGGTTGCAGAACACCATCAGCCGCCGCTTGCGCATCCGGTCGACGATCACTCCGGCCGGCAGCGCGACGAGCAGGTACGCCGCCATCCCGGCGGCCTGGAGCAGGCTCACCGAGAACGTGGACGCGTTCAGCACGGACACCGCGATGAGCGGGACGGCGAGGGTGGACACCGCAGAACCGGTCTCGCTGAGGGTCTGGCCGGTCCACAGCGTCATGAAGTCCCGGTGACGCCACAGGCTCGGCGTGACCGCCGGGGTGGTGGCCGGCGCGGTCGTGGTCATCCGGCGGCCTCCGCGTTCGCGCCGACCAGCTCCAGCAGGTCGTCGCGCATGGTGACGAGCAGGGCCTCCAGTTCCGCGCGTTGGTAGCCCTCGCGGATCACCCGGACGGTCAGCCGGACCGTCGTGTCGGCGTTGGCCATCAGGTAGAAGCCGGGCCCGGTCGAGCGGATCGGCACGTGCCACTCGATCCGCGATTCCTGGATCGTCTCCGGCGGCTGCACCACCATCGGGGGCAGGAGGAAGGTGAAGTGGTACCCCGGGTCGAGCGGCCCGCCCTCCCGTTCGGCGTCCTCGCGGATCCGCGCCACCGCGTCCGGGTCGTAGACCCCGTGCTTGAGGGCCCGCATGTTCCGTACGTACAGGGTGCGCGCGGTGTGCGCGAACGGTTCGTCCGGTTCCGGCGCGGCCAGCAGCGGCACCCACTGGTTCATGGACGTGACGAGCGACGTGACTGCCGGGTCGAAACGGTTGGACGACATGGGGTAGAGCAGGACCGGCGTGCCGGTGGTGCCCGTCGCGATGATCGCCCGGCAGTACGCGGTCAGCAGCACCCCCGCGACGGTGACGCCGATGCCGCGCGCCGCCTGGCGGAGGAGGGGCTCGGGGATGCCGGTGTGCATCGTCGCCCGGAGCACCGGCCCGGGTGCGGGAGGGGTCCGCCGGGGCGCCGCCGACAGCACCTTGCGCCAGTACGACTCCGCGGCGAGCAGTCTGGCGTCCATCTCGCCGGACCGTTGCCGCGTGGCGAGGTCGGCCGGCTGCGGCGCCGGTGGCAGCGTCTCCCCGGCCAGCAGGGCGTAGAAGTCCCGCTCCATGGTGTTGATGCCCGCGCCGTCGGCCGCCATGTGGTGGATGACGACCAACAGTTCGCGCGGGCGGCCGTCGCTCTCGGTCAGCCACACCCGCCACGGCAGGTCGGTGGTGAGCGTGAACGCCCGCTGGATCTCCTCGGTCTCGATCCGGGACATCCCCGTCTCGCCGTCGGGCTGTCGTACCACGGCGACCACGTCGGCGGGGGAATCCACCGCGACGCGCTGGCGCGGATCTGCCCGGTCCTCGACGTCGAACGTCGTGCGCAGCGAGGCGTGCCGCATGCCGAGCGCGCCGACCGCGCGCCAGACGTCCACCGTGGTCACATTTTCCGGCAACGACCAGGAGAAGCAGAGGTTGCCCTCCCACCACTTCTCCGGATGCATTCTTTCGATGTCCCGCCAGACCGATAGTTGGCCGAGGGTCATCGGGTGGGTCGTCTCCGGGGTCACACCTGTCCTTCCCGAGCGGGAACGGTCGCGCTGCCGATGAGCGTGTGCCGCGACGCGACACACGCTCATCGGGACGAAAGATAATTTGTTTGCGTCAGCCGGCCGAGTTGTTCTTCATCACGACACCTCCCGAAGAATGCGGTTGTCGGAAGTGAGGCCGTGGCCCTACGCCGTGCTTAGGGGTGCATGACGCGCCACCGTCGGATGACGGATGGAATCACCGTTCAGCAGTCCGACCAGCGATCGACCGAGCTGGTGCGACAATTGTCCACGCGCTACTTCGGATGCTCTTCGCGGCAGGAACCGCAGCATTCGACAGCGACCGTGAACGACGGCCGTACTATTCGGAGCATTCGCTGGCGGCGAAACTTCCAGTGATGGCCATGGAGCCGCGCACAGGCGAATGCAGTGAAAGGCCGATTCCCCCGGTTACGTGGCCCCGCCTCGGTTAGCAGGACTCCCACAGCATTCCGGCCGTCTATGCCGGTGTCAACCCTCGCATTGATGGATCTTGCTGCCTTGACCGCTGCGGCCGTCGTGATTACGGTCGGGGCGGCGGACGTGTCCACAGCGCCCGCCACACGGGGGAGCAAATGGGTACGACAGGTCCTTTCGGGCCGCCGGTGACGGCTGGCTCGACATGATCAATCCTGGGCACGCCGTGGTCGTCGGGGCGGGGATCGCCGGAACGGCGGTCGGTCTCTTCCTGCGCCGGATCGGGTGGCGCGTGACGGTTCTCGAGGCCCGGCCGCCGCGCGAGCGACCGCTCGGGTCGCACCTGAGCCTGGCCGACAACGGCCGCACCGTGCTGCGCGACCTGGGCCTGCTCGCCACGGTCGACGCCGCCGGTACGCCCACTGACCGCATCTCCTTCCAGGACCACCGGGGACGGGAGATCGGCAGCAACAACCAGGTGAGCACGCTGATCCGCCGGGACCGGCTCGGCGAGGTGCTGCGCGAGGCGGCCCGTCGCGCCGGCGTCCGTATCGTCGAGGGTGAGCGGGTCGTCGGGTTGCGCGATGACGGGCACGACCGGGTCGTCGCCACCCTCGCCGACGGATCGAGTCACAGCGGTGACCTGTTGATCGGCGCCGACGGGGTGCACTCGCACACGCGTCGAACGATGTTCCCCGAGCATCCGCCGGCCCGGTTCACCGGAGTCCTCGACGGCGGCGGCTCGGCCCCGCGGGTCGACGGGATCGCACCGGACAAAGTGCTGCGTCTGACGTTCGGCGGCACCGCGTTCTTCGGCTACCAGGCGTTGCCGGACGGCGAGGTCGTCTGGTTCCAGAGCCTGCTCACCGGCCAGGGGGAGGTGGTGGCGGGGCCACGGGCTGATCCGATGGACCGGTGGCGGCAGCGGCTCGTCGAGCTGCACGGCGCAGACCACCCGCCGATCCCCGCCATCATCGATGCCAGCACCGGTCCGATCATCCGGTGGCCGGTGCACGACCTCGTCCCGCCCGCGCGCTGGAGCCGCGGCCGGATGTGCCTGGTCGGCGACGCGGCGCACGCGATGCCGCCGCACGACGGGCAGAGCAGCTCCATGGCGCTCGAAGACGCACTGGTGCTGGCCCGGTGTCTCGCCACGGCCGGCGACGTCGGTGACGCCTTCGTGCGCTTCCAACAGCTGCGCGAGCCACGGGTGGCGACGGTCGCCGGGCTCGCTCGCCGTACCGGCAGCCTGAAGTTTCCGAGCGGCGCCCGCGAGCGGCGGGCGCGCGACGCCGTGCTGACGATGTTCATGAGGGCCGGCGTGGCCGCCTCCGAGGACGTCAGCCGGTACCGCCTGCAATGGCCGACGGACTTGCACGCCCCAGCTCGGTCAGCTCCTGATCAAGCAGGTCGGCCAGCCGTTCGAACCGGTCCGGGTGATTCTCCCGGGTGATTCCCCGGCTGGGCATCTCGACCGTCATCAACAGGTACAGGTGCAGGCGGTAGAGGCTGAGCCGCCGCAGAGTGGACTCGTCGAAGACGACCGGATCGGCCGCGGCGGCGCGGTAGCCGCGCAGGAACGGGTGGTCGGGGTCGTCCTCCACCCTGCGATACAACAGGGGTGACACGAGGTCCAGCAGCGGATCGCCGAACAGGAACCGCTCGCCGTCCACGATTCCGCGCAGGCGCAGGGCGCCAGCCGGGTCGGGTTCGGCCAGCACATTGCCGTCCCAGCTGTCGAAGTGCAGCAACGCCGGCCGGCGTACCTGGTCCAGGACCCCGGCGTACCGCTCGGGCAGCTCCCGGATCCGCGCCGGCGAGGTGGGCAGCCGTACGTCCCAGTCCGCCGCGTCGGCGAGCAGGTCGTCGAGCATGGCGGCGAAGGCCGCACGCCACGTCACGCCGCTCGCGCGGCCGCCGCCGTACCCGTAGTGGTCGCCGGTCACCCGGTGCAGCGCAGCGATCGCGACGCCGAAGTCGTAGCGGGCGGGGCTGTCGTCGAGGTGCTGCTCGCCCTCGGCCCATTCCCACAGCGACCGTCCGGGCAGCAGGTCGGTGACCAGCCACTCGCCGAGGTCCGGATCGTTGCCGTGGTGCAGCAGCGGCGGCACCGGCACCTGCGGCGCGCGCGCGGCCACGAGACGGAAGTATCGGGCTTCGGCCGCGGCGAGGCCCTGCTCGTAGCGCAGCAGTGGCGCGTCGGGCGGTGGTGCCACCTTCAACACGACCTCGCGTCCGTCGTCGAGCGCCACCCGCCACACCGTCGCGAAGCCGCCGCCCAGGATCGGCCCGCAGTCCACGACCCGGCGGTCCGCGCCGAACGACGCCGCGACGAAGCGTTGCACCTGATCGTGGTCCAGTGGTCGCTGGGTGCGGCTGAGCCCTTCCACCCCGTGGTCCCTTCCTCCCCGCCGTGACGCCCGCCAGAGTGCCAGAGTCAGCGGGGAATTGTCGTCCTGGGCCCGTCGAGGAGTCGTGTGGGAGGGTTCCCGGTGGCGGCTTCCTAGCGGGTCTCCTGCTGGTCCCGCACGCCTGCCCGGTGCTCGTTGCCGCCCCGTGCGGCGTTGTCGGCGGCGTGCGCCGCCGCCGCGAGGACGTCGTCCCGTTCCTGGTCGGTGCAGCCCTCGTCCTCCAGCAGGCCGAGCAGCAGCACCGTCCGGGCGACGATGGCCGGCGCGTCGTCGGGCACCGGAGGGCGTTCACCGAGCGCCGCCCACACCAACGCCTCGGCCAGCGCCGGCTCGACGTCCACTCCGGTGGCGTCGTAGCGTTCCCGCGCGGACGCCACGAACCGGATCACCGGCGCCCGGTCCTGCCCGGCGACGAACCGCCGCCGCACCGCCACCAGCAGCGCCCCGGCGAGCAGGTCCGCGTACCGCCGCCAGTCCGCCTCGGTGAACCGGCGCAGCCGCCGTTCGTGCCCGCGCAGCCGTCCCGCCAGAAGGCCGCGCAGCGCTGCGTGCGGGTCTGTCACCACTGTCGCCCCCTGATCATCGTGAGTAGGTTGCTCCGTCGGCGTCGCCTGGTCACCAGGCCGCTCGCCACCCGGCAGCCGTGTGCGATCTCGCTGGTGCTGGTGCTGGTGCTGCTTCTCCGGGAATCGGGTGCGGAGGCGGCCGGCTCGCCGGTCAACGCCGCCACCGAGCGGTCGATGCGGCAGCCGCCGATCGCGAGCCGGGTGACGACCAGGTCCAACCGGGTGATGGCCGTCGCGAAGTGCCGGGCCGCGACCGCGTCCGCCACGATGTGGGTACGCCGCAGTCGGTCCTCGGCCGCCGCCAACCGCCACCGGGTCCGGGCGGCGAGCGCGGCGGCCCGGTCCGCGTCGACGCGAGCTGCCCGCAGCCCGGCGAGCAGCTCACCCGCGCTCGCGGTCACCGGCGACGCCCGATCGGCAGCCAGGCCGGCGTAGACCAGACCGAGCGCCCGCCAGCACTCGGTGACCGCGTCCTGCCAGGGCAGCCTCCGGCCGGGTGGTCCCGCGCCGTGCAGGTGCGCACCGGCCCGGTCGGCGGCGGCGATCGTGGCCAGCCAGGCGTCGCGCAGGTCATCCACCGGCCCGCCGAAGTGCGCCAGCCGGGCCCGCGCGGCCCGCTGCTCGTCGCACGGGCCAGGCCGTCCGCAGCTCCGGCAGATGCCGGTGTACGCCTCCGTCACGTGGTCGGCGACCTTCATCCTCGCCTCGATGACCTGCTGGTTGGCGTGCGCGTGCAGATCATCCGCGTTCACCGGCAGCCTCGGCGGTTCACTGCTCGGCCTCGGCGGTGGCCTTGACCAGGCGGGCGAACAGCACGTCGGTGCACGGGTAGTCCCTGCCGCAGCCGCAGACCCACCTGCGAACCACGCGCGGTGGATGGGCGAAGAGGGTGTCGTCGGCATCCTCGACGTCCTGCTCGGACACGAGACGCTGGCCTGGTGGGTGTCGGGAGGGTGGGTCGGTGGGCTGGTCGTCGGGTCGATCGGGCATCGGGTGCTCCCGTCCGGTCGTCTCCTTGCTGGTCAGGGCGTTGCTCGGGCGGCACGTGCCGCCCGGTGGCGATGCGGTGGGGGCGGCGTGCGGGCACGCCCCGGCACGCCCGGCCGGACGGGGGGACCGGCCGACCGGGCGCTTCCTGCGCGGTGGGGAAAGAACCAACTCCTCGGGTGCTGACCAGGGAGCTGATCAGCTCGAAGCCTAGGATAACAAGCTATCGCAGTCAAGCTATCACTTGCGATAACAAGGTGAAGAGTGGTCGAATGGCGGTGCTGACCAGGGAGTACCGCCATGCCACCAAGCCCCAAGTGGGTTGAGCTTGCCGAGCACATCCGCAAGCAGATCGCCTCGGGCGAGCTGTCGCCCGGCGACAAGCTGCCGTCAACCACCCAGCTCTGCCAGATTCACGGCGTCTCCGCGATCGTCGTGCGCAACGCGATGCTCACCCTGAAGGCGGAGGGACTCGTCGTCGGCGTGCCTGGCGTCGGCGTCTACGTCGCTGAGGACTGAGGTCGGGCCGCTATCTGCGGTGCCTATTGAGATCTTGGACAGTTACTGTTCTCAGCTGACGGAAGGTGTCCAAGATCTAGAGATTCTCGCTGGGGCACCTCTCACATCACGGTTCAGCAAGCGGGTGGTCGCGCTTAGTGCGCGGATCTCGTACGCTCCCTTGTGGTCTCCGCCGGTGCGGTGGTGGAGGCGATGGTCGACCAGGGGGAGGATGCGCGTGAGCGCAGCGCAGATCATCGCGAAGTTGGCGGCGGCGTCGCAGAAGCTCGATGAGGCGAAGGCCAAGACCGCAGCGGCAGCACAGGACGCGGCCGAGGCGCGAACCCTTGTCGCCGGTGCGCTGGAAGGTGTCGCCGCTGGGCCGCTGGTCGGCATGATCGACGCGTACCGCCAGGCATTGGCGCAGGCGTCCCAGGGCGGTGAGCCGGCCAAGCAGCACGTCCAGGAGACGATCGCCAAGGTCCGCGCACTGGGAAACTGACCACGGGTGGTGGTAGCACAACCCACCAACCACCCGCAGCCGTCAGACCGGTCATTAGGGCTGCGGTACCTCGGCGGCTCAACAGTTCACATCGGAACCAGGCTGCGCCGCCTGCTTCGCGCCGACAGCGTCTCAGCAGCGAGTCGATAGGGTGGTGGACCTCCGCCACGGCCGCTGCCTACGCGAGTTTCCAGGAGTTCTTGCCGACGACCGTCAAGGCGTTAGCCGGTACTCTGCTGGCGACTACTGCGGCAGCCGGGTCTTTCAAAGCCTGGAGAGCGAAGCACCGAGACGGAGGACCGAGCCGTGAGGATCGATGACGAGGTCGAGGTTCTGGTCAGAGCTGTCTTGGATGCCGCTGTGCACCGCGATGCCGACAGATTCGACAGCGCCCTTGACGCCCTCGGCAGCAGCCAGGAGCGGTTGACCAAGGCTGTCGAACTGACGCTCGCGGTAAACGCCGCTGTCCTGTTCGAGGTCCATGACGGCCCACCATCGCACCAGCAAGTAAACGCACTGGCACGCGACATCAGTCATCAGGAACAGTGGGCCGAGGTCTCCGTGCAGAACGTACATGCCCTCCTGATCGCTGTGACGGCGGGCAAACCGCTACCCCTCCTAACCAACGCGGCGGGGGCGACCGCCGTGTTCGTCGTTGCGGCCAATCTTCTCGCTACTGCCTCCCAGCCGGACCAGGGGGAGTGGTGGTTCAACTACCTGGACAAGGTGGAAGCGGCGATCGAGACGGCGGGGTGACCGGACGTACCTGGTCCGGCTAGCCGGGACGCGGTGGGCCTGCTGTAGGGCTTCGCCAAGCCATGCCGGTGGGCTCCGACCATCCCACATCGCGCGTTGAGGAACATCAGCTCAATCGGCGGACAACTGGACGCAGAACCGCGACGAGGCGCCCGGTGTCGGTCGTGGCCAGGTGTACACGGCACGCTTCGATGTTGTCGGCTTCGTTGAGTTCCGACCAGTCGAGGAGAAAGCCCGCGGCGGCGGCAAGTTGCCGAAGAAAGGAACGGATGGTCCGGCCGTTGCCCTCGCGAAACGGGTGACACACGTTCAGCTCGCCGTAGTAGTGCGCGAGCGTCTCGACGAACACCTCGTGCTTGAGGCCGAGAAGGAAGCCATCCGCAGTCAATCCACCAAGGACCGCGCTGACCTGGTCGTCGATGAAGCGCCAGTGACAGAAGCGCGCTCCCGGCTTGCTGATGTCGACGGTCCTGGTCTGTCCGGCCCACTCGTAGAGATCTCCGAAGAGCTGCCGGTGGAACGTCTGAAGATGGTCGAGGCCGTAGTTGCCGGGAATGATCATGCGCGATGCCTGAACCTCCCGGATCGAGGTCAGGCGAAACTCCGCTTCCCGGAGGAGGTCCGGGTCGGTGATGCCCAGCTTGTTCTTGAGGCAGTCGGTCCCCGGCCAACAGTACGGATCAGTCACCCTTGAGGCGAGCAATCTCTTCGGAGATCAGGTCGTCCGCGCTGACCACCCCTGCTGCCACGTCGCGAAGCTTGTCCTGCCAGTTCTGATCGAACTCAGCGCCTTCCAGGGCAGCGTTCGCGGTTGCGAGACCGACGGCAGTTTCCGAGTCTGCGATCTGTCGGGCGTAGTAGGTACGCATGAGGTCCGTGCTGATCTTCGCCGACGAGTTGGCCGACTCGGGAAGCCCACCCCGCGCAGCCCGCCAGGGAAGCTCGTTGTGTGTCATAACGGACAGCTGGCTCGCCGAGAACTTTCCGTACTGATCTGTGACCCACCGGACGGTTCTTCGTTCGTCCGGGGTCAGGTGGGAGGCTTGCCCGTGCGGCCAGTCAGACACGGTGAGCTGCCGACGGTGGTGCCGGTAGAGGGGCGGCACCACCGGCCCTTCCCGCCAAGCTTCGATCGGCTCGGGAAACAGCAAGGTGCCTTCACGTGCCAGATGCCACCCCTGGCAGTAGTAGACCAACTTCTCCAGCTTCATGGCGGTGACGCTGCCGAGGTTGCCGAGCACTGTGGCAGCGACATCGTGCGCGGTAGCCATCCGCTTACCACCTCCCACCTCAGCTTGCTTTCCGACGCTAGCTACTGTCGGTGATTCCGTCGGTTCTGAACTGTTGTGTCAAGCCCGATTCCGATCCTATAGGTCCGGGCGACACCCTTGTAGAACACAGGTTCTGCCAGAAGATGCTGTCGGATAGGTGTCACCGTGCGTGGTGGGGGCTGTGCGCGGCGGTGATCTTCCCTATCCTGACGTGTTCACCCGACGGCTAGCGACGTGGAGTGTCGTGGATCCTCGACAGGTACGACGTCTGGCAGAGCAGTCCGCCAACTTCGGGTTCCTCAAGGAGCATCCGCTACTGGTTTGGTACGGCGCGGGCGCTGAGCTGCTCGTCTACGTCGACGCGCAGGCGGCGATGTTCAAGATCCGCGCCTTCGGTGACGAGCTGGCCAAGGACCTCGTTCGCCGCACCGGTGCGAAGCCACAGAAGAACGACTTCTACCACCGGGTCCAGGCGCTGTATGGCGACGGCACGCTGGTCGCGGAGACGTACCACGCGTTCGACCGTCTCCGCGATCAGGGCAATAAGGCCGTACACGATCACCTGGGCGAGGTGCGTGCGGCGCTCGACATGCTGCGCACCTGCTTCGAGTTGGGCGTCTGGTTTCACCGGGCGTTGACCGGCGACAGGACTCCGCTCGGGTTCGTGCCGCCGTCTCCGCCGCCCCGCCAGGTGTCGCAGAGCATCGCGGACGGGCTCCACGCGGAGATTCAGCGCTACAAGGACGAGCTGGCCCAGACCAAGCTCCTGCTGGAGGGCAAGGCGTCGCTGGCGCAGGCCCAGGCGGATGCGATGGTCGCCGCGGATCGTGCCGTTCGTGATGCCGATGCCCGTCGTGATCAGGCCGCTGCACTGGTGGCGAGCTTGGCGCCGTCCGCCGAGGCGGAGCAGGCGGCGCTCGACAGCAAGGGGACGCCGAAAGTCTCGGCCGCTCGCCGGGAGGAGTTCATCGCCCGCGCGCGTCGTGCCTCGCACGAACCACTCAACGAGATGCAGACCCGGGTCGAGATCGACCGGCAGTTGGGTGCGGCCGGCTGGATCGTTCAGGACGAGAGCCAGATCAACCTGTACGCGGGCACCGGCGTCGCCGTCCGGGAGGTGACCCTGGCGACCGGCCGGGCTGATTACCTGCTCTACGTCAACCAGCGGCTGGTCGGCGTGATCGAGGCCAAGCGGGAGGGGACCGCGCCGCGTGGCGTGGAGGCGCAGCTCGACCGCTACCTCAACGGGCTCACCGCCGAACAGAAGATCGCCGCGTGGCACCGGGACGACCCGTTGCCCTTCGGCTACGTCGCCACGGGCACCGAGACGGCCTTCGTCAACCGGCTCGACCCGTTTCCGCGTACCCGTGAGATTTTTACCTTTCACCGGCCGGAGACATTCGCGCGGTGGATGCGGGAGGCCGACGATGACCCGGCAGCGCCGACGCTGCGGGCGCGGCTGCGTCGGATGCCGGCATTGGACCGGCTTGGCCTGCGGCCCGCCCAGGTGGACGCCATCGACGGATTGGAGCGTTCGCTCGCCGAGGATCGGCCGCGCTCGCTGATCCAGATGGCGACTGGTGCCGGCAAGACGTTCACCGCGGTCACCAGCAGCTACCGGCTGCTCAAGCACGCCCGCGCCACCCGGATCCTGTTCCTCGTCGACCGGAACAACCTCGGCAAGCAGACCCTGCGGGAGTACGCGGGCTACCAGACCCCGGACGACGGGCGGAAGTTCACCGAGCTGTACAACGTGGATCGGCTGTCCGGTGCCGGCATGCTCGACTCGTCCGCAGTGGTCATCTCCACCATTCAGCGGCTCTACGGTGCGCTGCGCGGCGACGACCTGCCCGACCCGGACCTCGACGACCGGGCGTACGACGACTACGAGCTGGACGAGCCCGCGGAGGTCGCCTACAACCGGCAGCTTCCGCCGGAGACGTTCGACCTGATCGTGGTCGACGAGTGCCACCGCTCGATCTACGGCAAGTGGCGGGGCGTCATCGAGTACTTCGATGCCTTCGTGGTCGGGCTGACGGCCACGCCGGTCAAGCAGACGTTGGGCTTCTTCCAGCAGAACCTGGTCTCCGAGTACACCTACGAGCAGGCGGTCGCCGACGGCGTGAACGTCAGCTTCGACGTCTACCGGATCAAGACGGAGATCACCGAGAAGGGCGCCGACATCGAGGCCGGCACCGTCGTGCCGCTGCGCGACCGCCGCACCCGGGCCGAGCGCTACCAGGAGCTGGAGGACGATTTCACGTACGGCGGCAGTCAGGTCGGCCGGTCAGTGATCTCCAAGGGGCAGCTCAAGCTGGTGCTGGAGACGTTCCGGAAGAAACTCTTTGACGAGATCTTCCCCGGCCGATCGACCGTGCCCAAGACGCTGATCTTCGCGCGGGACGACAACCACGCCGAAGAGATCGTGCAGATGGTTCGGCTGGTCTTCGGGCGGGGCAACGACTTCGCCGCGAAGATCACGTACGCCTCGCGCAAGGGTGGCGACAACCCGGACACCCTCATCCAGGCTTTCCGCAACAGCCCGGAGCTGCGCATCGCGGTGACCGTCGACATGATCGCCACCGGCACCGACGTACGCCCGCTGGAGTGCGTCTTCTTCCTCCGGCCGGTGCGCAGCGCCACCTACTTCGAGCAGATGAAGGGCCGTGGCGCCCGCACGATCGACGCCGCCGAGTTCCAGGCCGTTACGCCCGACGCCGAGGTGAAGGACCGGTTCGTCATCGTCGACGCCGTGGGCGTCACCGAAGCCGACCTGGACGAAGCGGTGCCGCTGCAACGGCACACGGAACGCCAGATCTCCCTGCGCGACCTGCTCAAGAAGGCCGGCACCCTGACCGCCAACTCAGATGAGGTAGCCACCCTCGCCGCCCGGCTGGCACGGCTGGAGCAGCAGTTGACCGACGACGAACGTGCCGAGTTGGCCGACCTCGCCGATCAGCCGCTAACCGGGATCGTGCGGGGCCTCGTCGACGCGGTGGCCCCGGAGCAACTCAATCCGGCCAAGGAAGCTGGGCCGGAGGCCGTACGTGACCTGCTGGCCGGCGCGCTGCGCCCGCTCGCCGCGAACCCGGCGCTGCGCGAGCGCATCCTGGAGATCCGCCGCGCGCACGACATCACCATCGACGAGGTGAACGCCGACAAACTGATCTCGGCGGCCGGCGTACCGCCTGAGGAACGTGCCCAGGTCACCGTGAAGAGCTGGCACGACTACCTGGAGCAGCACCGCGACGAGATCACTGCTTTGCAGGTCTTTTACGAGGGGCGGGGGAGAGTCGGGTACGACCAGCTCAAGGAGTTGGCGGCGCGGATCGCCCGGCCGCCGCAGGCGTGGACGCCGGAGTCGCTGTGGAAGTCGTACGTGCTGCTCGGCCGCACCGCGGATTCGGCGGGCAGCAGGGGGGTGACGGATCTTGTCAGCCTCATCCGGTATGAGTTGGGGCTGGATCAGGAGCTGCGCCCGTACCGCAGCCTTGTCGAGGAGCGCTTCCGTGGGTGGCTGCTCCGGCAGGAACAGGCGGGCGCTACGTTCACTGCCGATCAGGCGTGGTGGCTGGAGAGGATCAAGGACGTGATAGCGGTCAGCGTGGAGATCACCCCGGATGACCTGGAGGGTGCACCGTTCAGCGAGCGGGGCGGGATCGACGGGTACGCGGGCGCGTTCGGCAAGCGCGCCGAGCCGCTGCTGAACGAGCTGAACCAGGAGTTGTCCGCGTGACCGATCTACCAGTGGGCTGGACCGCTGCACCTCTCGGAGATCTCGTCGATGTCCTCGACAGTAGACGGGTGCCAGTAAGTTCAAGGGAAAGGGCGCAGCGACCAGGAGCGGTCCCGTACTACGGAGCAACTGGTCGCGTTGGCAGCATCGACCAGGCACTTTTTGATGAAGACCTTGTGCTGTTGGGTGAGGATGGTGTGCAATTTTTTGACCCATTCAAGCCGAAAGCGTATCTTATTTCGGGGCCAGCCTGGGTTAATAATCACGCCCACGTTATCCGCCCTCGCGGAATGCTCGATAGAACGTACCTGCACCATTTCCTGAACACGTTCAACTATCGAGGTTTCGCGAATGGCACCACGCGCCTGAAGCTCACTCAGAATGCCATGAAGAAGATCCCGGTGCCGGTGCCGCCACTCGTTGAGCAGCGCAGAATCGTAGCCGCACTAGAAGGTCATCTGTCTGCTGTGGATTCTGGTAGAAGGTATCTGGTTTCCGCTCAAAAGAAGATGCTTACCGGCCGCCTAGCGGTTGCACGCTCGGCAGTTCGCGGTCTGCTTTCGTCTAATGAGACCGCAGGCAGTAGCGGAGGCGAGCTGGTGGAGAGTCTTGCTGGTCGGAAAGCCATCCTCCCTGAAGGTGACTGGCCCGTTCCTCCCTCTTGGGCTTGGTCAACTATAGGGGATCTCTTTAAGGTATTCGTTGGCTCCACTCCCAGTCGCTCGGATCCGAAGCTCTGGGATGGCCCAGTCCCGTGGGTGTCCAGCGGCGAGGTTTCCTTCTGCAGGATTTCGACAACGCGCGAGACTATCTCCCGAGATGCTCTAGGTAAGCCGGCGACGCGACTTCATCCGCCAGGAACTGTTCTTCTCGCGATGATCGGTGAGGGTAAAACGCGCGGCCAGGCGGCAATTCTCGACATTGAAGCTGCCCATAATCAAAATTGTGCTTCGATTAGGGTATCCGAGACGTCCATCCTTCCCGAGTATGTTTATACGTTCCTAACATCCCGTTATTCGGAGACTCGACGTGCTGCTGCGGGAGGACAGCAGTTGGCCTTGAATAGATCGACCGTTTGCGCGATAAAGATACCCATCCCTCCGTTGGATGTTCAGCAGCGCATCGTTGAGCGCGTCAAATCTCTCTCCGAATCGGAGAGTAGGCTGTCGGAAGAATTGCGTGCGGGAGCTCAAAGGTCGGACCAGTTGTATGCCGCCTTGCTACGCCAGGCATTTGCAGGAAATCTTGTAGCTCAAGACCCGGATGACGAGCCGGCTTCGGAGCTGTTGGCACGCATCCGAGCCGAACAGGCAGCCGCTCCACCGAAGCAGAAGGCGCGCTCCCGGCGTACACAAAAAGAGCTGGCGGCTCCGCCGACCAGGGTGACCGGCGATGACTATCAGCAGGAGGCACTGCCGCTGTGAGCACTGTGGATTCGCGCCGGTTGGTGCAGAAGCTCTGGAACTACTGCGACGTGCTGCGCGACGACGGCGTCTCGACCATCGACTACGTCGAGCAGTTGACGTTCCTGCTCTTTCTCAAGATGGCCGACGAGCGGGCCAACCGGCAGATCCGCCCCGAGCAGATCGTGCCCGACGAGCTGAGCTGGCAGACGCTGCTCGACGCCGAGGGCGACGCGCTTGAGGTGCAGTACCGCCACATCCTCACCGGCCTGGCCCGGGAGGGCGGCACGCTCGGCACGATCTTCCGCAAGGCGCAGAACAAGATCCAGGATCCGGCGAAGCTCAAGCGGCTGATCGTCGACCTGATCGACAAGGAGCAGTGGTCGCAGGCGGGCGTCGACGTTAAGGGTGACGCCTACGAGGAGTTGCTGGCCAAGGGTGCCGAAGACACCAAGTCCGGCGCCGGCCAGTACTTCACCCCGCGAGCGCTGACCGCCGCGATGGTCGACTGCATGCAACCAACCCCCGAGGACACGATCACTGACCCGGCCTGCGGGACCGGCGGCTTCCTGCTCGCCGCGTTCGACCACATTCAGCGGCACCACGGCAGTGACCTGACCCCGGACCAGCGACGCCGGCTGGCCAACGGCGCGATCACCGGCACCGAGCTGGTCGACGGCACCGCCCGGCTGGCCGCGATGAACATGCTGCTGCACGGCATCGGCACCCCCAGCGGTGACTCGCTGATCGCGATCCGGGACGCGCTCGGCAAGGAGCCCGACCGGCGCTACAGCCTGGTCCTCGCGAACCCGCCGTTCGGCCGCAGCTCCTCGATTCGCATGATCGGTGAAGACGGCCGCTCCACCCGCGAGGAGCGGGAGATCGAGCGGAACGATTTCTGGGCCACCACCGCGAACAAGCAGCTCAACTTCGTCCAGCACATCGCCTCGCTGCTGGAGATCGACGGTCGGGCCGCAGTCGTGCTGCCCGACAACGTGCTCTTCGAGGGCGGTGCGGGGGAGACGATCCGCCGCCGGCTGCTGAAGCAGTACGACCTGCACACCATGCTGCGCCTGCCCACCGGCATCTTCTACGCCGGCGGGGTGAAGGCCAACGTGCTCTTCTTCGAGCGCAAGCGCGCCCGTGAAGACCCGTGGACCCAAAAACTCTGGGTGTACGACTTCCGCACCAACCAACACTTCACGCTCAAGCAGAATCCGCTGCGACGCGAACACCTCCAGGATTTCGTCGACTGCTACCTGCCGGGCAAGGATCGCGCCGAGCGGGTCGAGACCGAGCGGTTCCGGGCCTTCTCCTACGAGGAGCTGATCGCCCGCGACAAGGTGAACCTCGACATCACCTGG
Organism: Micromonospora sp. NBC_00617; assembly: GCF_045161355.1. Lineage (NCBI taxonomy): Bacteria > Bacillati > Actinomycetota > Actinomycetes > Micromonosporales > Micromonosporaceae > Micromonospora > Micromonospora sp. NBC_00617. Next base: position 572,131 of record NZ_CP107751.1, read on the forward strand.
CTCAAGGACGCCTCCCTGGAGGACGCCGACGCACTGCTCCCGCCCGAGGTGATCGCCCAGGAGATCGTCGAGGACCTGGAGGCGGCGCTGCGCGAGTTCGCCGCCATCGCGGAGGCACTGTCATCGCGCGCCGCCCAACCCACGGACACCTAGCGCTCACAGGAGCGCCGGAATGCAGGTGACTGGCGTGTCGCTATCACTAAGCGGTGCGATTAGATAGGCTCTCTGGTATGACCGGATCGGTGAGCAAGAGGTCTTTCTCGCTTCCGCAGGACGTGGCAGAGCGCTTGGAGCGCGAGCCCAACGCCAGCGCGTACGTGGTGGACACGATCCGGGCACGGATGCGTGCCGAGGATCTCGACGCCGAGTTGACCCGTCGGGGCATGACCGTGACGGCGGAGGGACAGGCCCGCGCCAGGGCCCAACGTGCTCAGGTCGAGCAGGAGTGGTCGCCTGGTCGCCGCGCCGCGCTTCGTGATCGTTCCCGCCGCGCTGCGGCCGACATGCTCGACGGCTCCGGCAGTCAGGCCCCGGCGGCATGACGAGTCCCGAGGCGCCGTCGGTCCGGCTGATACTGGATCGGTCCGCGCTGCTCGCCTACGTGGCCGGATCCATGGACGTCGCCGAGCCCATCCACGAGGTTGCCCACGACGGGGTCCGGTTCGGTGTGCCGGCGGTGGTCGCGGCCGAGGTGCTGGCGGTGGTGGACGATCCGGGTGATCGTGCGGTGCTGCACCGATTGCTCGACCGTCCCGCCTGCGCGGTGCTGCCGACCTGGGGGGAGGACTGGCAGGAGTTGGCTTACTGGCGCGTGGTTACCGGTCGGGTTGACCTTGCCGCTGCCGTGATGGCTGTGCTGGAGCACGATGCCTCGGTGCTGACCAGCGAGGGTAAGGCGTACGGCGACGGCGGCGACCTGCCGGTCATCCGCTTTCCCGGCTAGAGCGTCCGACCGGATCAGCGGGTGATGCGGCCCTCGCCCTCGAAGCGCGGGTAGTCGCACACGTCCTGGCCGCACAGCTCGAAGCCGCCGGTGGCAAGGGCCACGCCCCGGTTGAAGGCGAAGCCGCCGCCTTCGGCGTACACCCGTCCGGTCACTGCCTGAGTTGGCCGGAGCAGTTGACGGGCGCCCAGCCCGATCCGTACGCCACCCGGTTGCCCGAGCGCTGGCGCAGGATCAGCTCCGCGCCGCCGGAGAGGCCAGCGTCGCAGGTGACGGTGAGGGTGAGGTCCACGGCGACGCCTTTCGCGACCAGGGTCGCGGACGTGACCTCGACGGTGCTCGCCGCGCTCGCCGGCGACGGCGTCAACAGGGCGAACAGGGACAGCCCGAGCAGCGCGATGGTGGTGGTCCCGGTCGGTGTTGCTCTGGTAGCGGGCGTACGTCGGGAAGACCTTCGTCATCAGCGGCCACAGCCGGGCCCGCTCCTCGGTGGACGCCGTCCGGGCGCGACCCGCGAACCGTTCCGCGCCGACCTGGACCTCCACGATGGGGTCGGCGCTCAGGTTCAGGTACCAGGTGGGATGCGTGGCAGCACCGCCGTTGGACGCCACCACCAGGTGGTCGTCCCCGTCGCGGCCATAGATCAACGCGGTGCGGCGAAGTGTGCCCGAGCGGCGACCGCGCGTGGTGAGCAGCAGCGCGGGGTAGCCCTGGAAGGTGCCGCCGTCGGCGCCGTCGGTCTCCACGTACCGCCGAATGTGCTTGGCCACCCAGCCGACCGGACTGTCCTCGATCGTCTCGTGCTGCTCCTGCGCGGTCACGCCATCGCCTCCATCGCCGAATCCGCCCCGGCTGAAGCGGAAGTGTCGATCGTACGTGGAGTGCCGCGCTGGACCGGCCACGGCCATCGATGCGGCGGATACGAAGGTCGTCCGTGCGGACGGGGGTGAGAGCGGTATACCTGTGAGTCATATTTATGACTCACAGGTATACGTCTCTCCGGGGAAAGTGCCCCGGCACCCGTGCGGGTCAGTCGCGCGAGCGGGGCAGGCAGCACTTCTTGTACTTCGCGCCCGAGCCGCACCAGCAGGCGTCGTTGCGGCCGGGCGGCCAGGCGGTCAGGCCCACCTCGTCGAGGCTGTCGGCGTACTCGTCGAGGGTTTCCTCATCGATGGGGTCGTCGCCGGCGAACGCGGCCAGGCCCTCGACGGTGCCGGCGACGACGCCCAGGTCCGCGCCGCCCAGCCGGGCGGCCTCGGCGAGCGCGCGTTCGATCTGACTGCGGTGCTCGTCCCACGTCTTCGGGTAGCTGTCGACAAGCGCGGGCCAGCGCGTCAGCAACGCGTTGAAATCGGCCTCCGGCCAGTACAGCAGCGTCGCGGGGCCGTCGTCGAGCGCGTCGAGGGCGTGGGTGCTCGCGGCGCGCAGCCGGTCGGCGAGGTTGTCGTACTCGTCGTGCGGGAGGCCCATCTCCTCGCGGAGGTTGTGCCGCCGCTGTGCCAGACCGTAGATCATGGCCGCGGCCTCGTCCTGCGCGTCCTCGGACTCGTGCTGCTGGGTCCGGGTTCGTTCCAGGATCGTGTCGAGCGCCCCGGTCAGCCATTCCAACGCCAGGTCGGTGTGGCCGGCTTCGGCAAGCTCGTCGACCAGGTACGTGGCGTTGGGGTTGGTCTCCAGCAGCGGACGCAGCTCGGTCAGCTCGGCCATGCCCTCGTCGGAGCGGCCGAGGCGCAGCAGCAGACCGCCGCGCACCGCTCGGGCGTACGCGTCCTCATCGGGCTGTTCGGCGATGGCGCGGGTGGCCAGGGCGAGCGCGTCGGCCAGGTCACCGGCCTGCTCCAGGATGTCCGCGGCGACGAGCAGCGCGTACCCGATGTAGTCAGGGTCGGCGAGGCGTCCCTCGTCGACGGCGCTCACCAGTTCGGCGACCAGCGCGGCCGGGTCGGGGCTCTTGACGCCCAGGGCGCCGATCTCTTCGATGCGGTCGGCGGTCAGCAACTCGGACATGGGCGCATCCTGAAGACGACGAACGGTGGATGGGGGAGCGGCCAGCGTACTCCCGAGCATGCCGGAGCCCGGGCGGCGAACCGCCCGGACTCCGTTGGCCATCGACGTGTGCTCACGCCGGTGTCCGCTGTGGAGGGAGGCCGAATTGCCGCTTTGCGCCTTCAGTGGAACAACGGGTTACCGGCGCGTAACAAGTCATTGACGTTTCTAAATTGTTGCGGGCATGATCGTCGCACGGTCGACCGGACACCCCCACCCACCTGCCCGGTTCGCCGGGTGCCTCCCCCCGGAGGTGCAGCCATGCTGCTCCGAAAGACCGTCCTCGTCGTGTCCCTGGCCACCGCCGCGCTGCTGGCGTCCACCGGCGCCGCGACCGCCGCCACCCCCACCGCACCGGCTGCCGCCGCACCGGCTGCCGCCGCACCAGCTGCCGCCGCCTCCTTCGCCGCCGCTGCCGCGGCCAACCCGGTCATCGTGGTCGGCGGGCTCAGCGGCGTCGCCGTGGCGTACGAGCCCATCGCCGCCCGGCTGCGCGCCGACGGCTACCGCACCTTCATCTACCAGTTGCCCGGGTTGGGCCTCGGTGACATTCCCACCTCGGCCCGCGCGTTCGCCGGCTATGTCGAGCAGGTGCGCGCCAGCACCGGCGCGGCGACCGTCGACCTCGTCGCCCACTCCGAGGGCGGCCTGGTCAGCCGCTACTACCTCAAGCGCCTGGGCGGCACCGCCAGCATCGGCCGGTACGTCAGTCTGGGCACACCCCAGTACGGCACGTACGTCGCCAACATCGTGGCGTTTCTCGGCCTCGGCAGCTGCGCCGGCGTCGTGGCCTGCCAACAGATGACCATCGGCTCCGCGTTTCTCGCCGACCTGAACGCCGGGGACGACACCCCGGGGTCGGTGCGCTACACCACCGTCCGCACACTCCAGGACGAGCTGGTGCGTCCGACCGGCAACGCCGCCGTCAACGACGGGGCGACGAACGTCCTCATCCAGGCGTACTGCCCGCTGCGGGTGGTCGGGCACCTCGGCCTGGTGCTCGACGGGACCGCGTACACCATCGTGCGCGGCGCCCTGACCGACGGCCCGGTGCGACCCAACTGCCTCGCGGTCTGACCGCAGTGCGGGTGGTTCCGGCCGGGACCACCCGCACTGCCTGGGGCTCGCCTCGCTCAGCTCGCCTTGGTCAGCGCCTCGAACTCGTCGTCGGTGAGCCGCACGTCGGCCGCGGCCACGTTCTCCTCCAGGTGCGCCACCGAGGACGTGCCGGGGATCGGCAGCATCACCGGCGAGCGGCGCAGCAGCCAGGCCAGCGCGAGCTGCGCGGGCGACGCCCCGTGCTCGGTGGAGATCGCGTCCAGCGGGCCGCCCGGCCGGGCCAGCTCGCCGGTGGCGATCGGGAACCACGGGATGAACGCGAGGTCGTTGCGCTCGCAGTACTCCAGGACGTCCTCGGCGCTGCGGTTGGCGAGGTTGTAGAGGTTCTGCACCGAGGCGATCGTGGTGATCGCGCGGGCCTGTTCGATCTGCTCGACGCTCACCTCGGACAGCCCGATGTGGCGGATCTTGCCCTCCTGCTGCAACAGGGCCAGCTCACCCAACTGGTCGGCCAGCGGCACCTGCGGGTCGATCCGGTGCAGCTGGTAGAGCGGGATGCTGTCCAGACCCAGGTGACGCAGGCTCAGCTCACACTGCTGACGCAGGTATTCCGGCCGGCCCACCGGACGCCAGTCGCCCGGCCCGGAGCGGGTCAACCCGGCCTTGGTCGCGATGACCAGGTCATCGGCGTACGGGTGCAGAGCCTCGCGGATCAGCAGCTCGGACACGAACGGGCCGTACGAGTCGGCGGTGTCGATGAACGTCACGCCCAGCTCGACCGCCCGGCGCAGCACCCGCAGCGCCTCGGCCGGGTCCTTCGGGTCACCCCACACGCCCGGCCCGGTGATCTGCATCGCCCCGTAACCGAGTCGGTTGACCGTGACGTCGCCCCCGATCCGGTACGTGCCGGACGCCTTCGCGGGCTGCTTGCTGATGTCGGTGGCCATACGCGCATCCCCAATCGTCTTCGTCGCGGCGAGCAAGACAGACAACCCACCACCTCGTGATCATCCCCCCGGAGCCGGCCATCATGCCGCCGCCCGCCCGATTGTGCGCCGACCGGCGGCACGCGATCACTGTCGTCCTGCCACTAGCGCCCGTCCTGTCCGGTCTGCTACGCCTGATTCGAGTCGGCGCGGCCGGCCGGGGGAGGCGCGATGTGGCGACGGTTCGGACCCGACCCGGTCGGTCGCCTGCGGGAGCGGCTGGACCGCTTCGACGCCACCCGAGACCACCGTGCGGTCCTCGACTCCGGCGCGATCCGCGACGCCGAGGCTGTCGTCGACCTGGTGACCGCGACGCCGACGGACGGGCCGCTGCCCGAGCGGGTCGCCGAGGGCGTGTTCCTGCTGGCCTGCCTGCACTGGTACCGGTACCAACTGCTGCCCCCGGGCGAGGACGCCGACGACCTCGGCCAGGCCCTCGGGCTCACCCAGTTCCTGCTGCGCTTCGCCCCGCAGCGGGTGTCGCCGGCAATGCTGGCCCTGCTGCACGCGCACCGACCGCCCAGCGACGACGCCCCACCCGCCGAGGCGCCGCCGACCCGGTCCGGCCCGCGGTCGGCCGGGCCGGGCGCCGACGCCGCCGGCGCCCGCTACGTCGAGGCCGTCATGCTGATGGCCGCCGCGGAGACCAGCCGCGACTACCGGGCGGCCGACCAGGCCGAATCGCTGCTGCGCCAGGCCCTCGACGGTACGCCGGCCGGTGCGCCGGAGCGGCTGCACTACCTGTCCGCCCTCGGCAAGGTCCACCGTGACCAGTTCCAGCACCTCGGCCGACGACGGGCCCTCCCGGCAGCCGTGACGGCGCACCGGGAGAGCCTGGAGGCCACCGGCCTCGGCGACCCGCAACGCCCCGTGCGGCTGTTCAACCTCGGCAACGTCCTGGGCGACACGTACGAGGTCGACCGCGACCCGGCCGCGCTGGACGAGTCGATCACGGTGCTGCGCGACGCGGCCCGGGCCGCCGCCACGGGCACACCGGTGCGCACGATGGCGCGGATGAACCTCGGCCAGCGGCTGCGCGACCGGTGGCGCCTGCACCGACGCCCGGGTGACCTCGACGAGGCGGTCGACGCCTTCGCCGCGGCGCGGGGCAGCGCCGATCCCCGGGTCGCCGCGCTGCACGGCGCGGCGCTCGCCGAGCGGTTCCTGCGCGACCGGACGCCCGCCGACCGGGATTCCGCGATCGAGGCGTACCGGTCGGCGCTGACCGGGTTCGGTGGGCTCGACCCGGAGCTGGCCGGCACCGCACAGGTGGGGCTCGCCACCCTGCTCGCGGACCGGCACCAGGCCGCCGCCGATCCGGTCGACCTCGACGCGGCGATCGACGCGTACCGGGCCGCCGCCGGTTCCGGCGCGACACCCGGCGGGACGGATCGCGAGGAGCTGCGCCACGCCATGGCCGGTCTGCTGGCGAAACGGTACGAGCTGCGGCAGCGGGCCGACGACGTCACCGAGGCGGTACGGGTGCTGCGCGCCGGCGTGGCCGCCGCCCGGGACTCCGGCCAACGAACGCGTCGGCTCGCCGACCTCGGCTACGCGCTGGCGCTCGGCCACGCCGACCTCGGCGGGGTGAGCGCATTGCGCGCCGCACGGGACGCGCTGACCCAGGCGGAACGCCTGCTTCCCCGTACCGACCCGCTGCGTCACCACGTGCTCAACAACCTCGGCAACACCCTGCGCGAACTCTCCGACCTGGCCGGAGAGCCGGCGTTGCTGGAGCCGGCCGCGGTCGCGCTGCGCTCGGCCGTGGCCGCCGCCGGGCCGGACGCCGCGTCCCTGCCCCGGTACCGCTCGAACCTGGGCCTGGTGCTGCAGGCGCTGTTCGCCTCGACCCAGGACCTGGCGACCCTGACCGAGGCGATCCAGGTGCTGGCGCAGGTGATCGACACGACGCCACCCGGGCACCCGGACCGGTTGCCGGCGCTGACCAACTACGGGGCCGCCCTGAACCGCCGGGTCGAACTGTTCGTCGACGGCGCACTGCCCGCCGGCGGCGGGCCCGCCGACCAGGTCGCGGCCGGCGTCGCCCGGGACTCCGACGCCGCGGTGGTCGCCCTGCGCGAGGCCGCGGAGCTGGCCGAACAGGAGGCCGGCCCCACTGAGTACGTCCAGACGCTCGGCACCCACGCGCTGGCCCACCTGCTGCGGCACCGCCTGCACGACGACCTGCCGGCGCTCGACGAGGCGATTCGACTGCTCCGGCGACTGAGCGAGCGACAGTCGGTCGGCGCGGACCATTACCGGATCCTCACCAACCTCGCCTACGCCCTGCTGCTGCGCTACCGCGCCGCTCACGCCGACGCCGACGCCACCGCGATGCTGGCCGCGTACCGGGGAGCGGTCGACGAGCTGACCGCCGAGCATCCGGCCCGCACGATGTGTCTGAGCAATCTCGCGACCGCCCTGGAGGCGGTGGCCGACGCCGCCAGCTCCGATCCCGGCGTCGCCGCCGCGCCGGCGGCCGCCGGTGTGGGCGGGTCCGACGCGCTCGCCGAGGCGACGGCCGCGCTGTACGCCGCCGCCCACGTCGAGTCCGCCCCATCGCTGCTGCGAGCGGTAGCCGCCAGCAGGTACGCGGCGCACATCGCCCAGGCCGGCGACCTTCCGGCCGCGCTCGACGGGTACGCCACCGCGATCGAGCTGATCGACCTGGTGGCCTGGCACGGCATGGACCCCGACGACCAGACCCGCCTGCTCGGGCGTTTCCCCGGGCTGGCCAGCGACGCCGCCGCGGTCGCCATCGCCCTCGACAACCCGCGGCGCGCGGTCGAGCTGCTGGAGTACGGCCGTGGGGTCCTGCTCACCCGCGCCCACGACGCGGGCGCCGACCTGGCCGCGCTGCGCGCGCAGGCCCCCCGGCTGGCCGCCCGCCTCGCCGAACTCCAGGACGCCCTCGACGACTTCCCCGCGCCGGCCGGGGCAGCATCGACGGCGGGCCTGACAGCGACCGCCGGACCGAGCCCGGAGCAGCGGTACGACCTCGCCACCCGCCGTCGCCAGCTGCTGACCGAGATCCGCGACCGGCCCGGCTTCGCCGACTTCCTCCGTCCACCGCCCTTCGACGAGCTGGCCCGGGCCGCCGCCGACGGTCCGGTGGTGCTGGTCAACGTGGCAGCCCGGCGCTGCGACGCGCTGGTCGTCGCCGAGGGCCGGGTCAGCGTGGTGCCGCTGCCGGAGCTGACCCTGGACGAGCTGGTCGTCCGGACGGCGACCTTCCTGGCCGCGATCGCGGTGCTCACCGAGCCGGCGCCGCCGGACGTCCCGCAGCCGCAGGTACAACGTCGTCGATCGGCGGCCCGCACCGAGGTCGCCCAGACACTGGACTGGCTGTGGCGGGTCGTCGCCGCACCCGTACTCGACCGGCCTTCACCGGCCGCGCCGTCGGCGGACGTCGAACCGCCCGCGCCGCCGTCGGCCGGCGTCGAACCGCCCTCCGTGCCGTCGGCCGGCGTGGGCGGGTCGGTGGGACAGTGGCCTCGGTTGTGGTGGTGTCCCACCGGGGCGCTCACCCTGCTGCCGCTGCACGCGGCCGGTCCGATCGAGGGTGGCGACGGGGTGCTGGACCGGGTGGTTCCGTCGTACACGGCGTCGCTGCGGGCGCTGGCGCACGCGCGCCGGGGCGTCCCGGCCCGGCCCGAACCGGTCGACTCGGTGGTGTTCGTCGGCATGCCCCAGACGCCCGGCCTCGCCGACCTGCCCGGCGTCGCGCGGGAGGAGGAGATCGTCCGTCAGCACGTGCCTCGGGTCCGCTCACTGCTCGGCCCGGTGGCCACCCCGGCGGCCGTGCTCGCCGCCCTGCCCGACCAGCCGGTCGCCCACCTGTCCTGTCACGGTACGCAGGACCTGCGCGCCCCGGCCTGGGGTCGGCTGGAGCTGGCCGGCGGCGCGTTGCACGTCCGGGACCTGTGGCGGCCGGCCGGCAACCCGGCGGCGCTGGCGGTGCTCTCGGCCTGCGAGACGGTACGCGGTGGGGCGGCCCTGCCCGACGAGGCGCTCACGCTCGGCACGGCCTTCCAACTGGTCGGCTTCCGGCACGTCATCGGCGCGCTGTGGTCCATCTCGGACACGCTGACCGCGCGGCTCTGCAAGGACCTGTACGACGGGTTGTCCGTGCCCGGAGGGATCGCGCCGGACCGCGCGGCCGTGGCCCTGCACGCGGCGGTCCGCCACCTCCGCGAGGCCCTGCCGGATCACCCGGACACCTGGGCCGGCTACGCCCACCTCGGCCCCTGACGGCCGCCCGACCTGCTCGCAGGCGTCCACGGGGCGCACGCCACGCCCGGCGTCCGCGGCACGCTGACGGCTGGGGAGCCGACGGTCGCGGAGGCGGGGCGGGCGGGGGCGTACCAGGTCACGCCGACGGCTGCGACCAGCAGCGCGGTGCAGAGCAGCACCAGCCCCACCCCGGTCCGCAGGGACCGGACCGCCGCCAGGGCCTCCAGGTGGTCGCCGAGCGGGGTCGGCGGCAGCGCCGCCACCGGGGTCACCGTCAACCGGCCGTGCGCCGCACGGAGCAGCGCGAGCGCCCCGGCCACGCCCGCGGCCAGCGCGGCGAGCAGCAGAACCCCGACCAGCGCGCCCCAGCCCGCCGTGAGCGTGGTCACATCGGTGCGGCCCCGGATCAGGCTGAACCCGACCAGCGCCACCAGCAGGCCGCCCAGCCCGTTGCGCCAGGCCACCGCCGCCGCGCGGACCCGCTCCAGCTCGCCGCGCAGCAGGCCGGCCAGCTGCTGCGCGCGGTGCAGGTCGGCGACGGTCGCGGGCGGCCCCGGACGAAGCCGGATCACGCCTCGACCTCCAGCCACAGCGTCCAGTACGCCCCACAGCCGCGCAGCCCGGCGGGACGCCCCGGGTGCTCGGCCGCGCACTCGCACAGCAGCGTCCGGTAACCGGGATCGGGGGCGGTGGCGTCCTTGCGGTACACCTCGTCGACGAGCGTGGTGGTGCTCGGGTGGCCACACCGAGGACACCGCCCACTGAGCACCACCGCGAACTCGAACTCCTGCGGCCGGAAGCCCGCCGCGGCCTGCGTGGCGTACGCCTCGTCGGTCACCTCGGCGTACGGCAGTGGGCTCGACACCGGCTCGTCGTCGCGCATCCCGACCTCCCACCACCGACACCCGGACCGTCCACCGTAGTCGCTGTCGACACCCGGGCCGACCGACGTGCCGGGGCGGCGGACTGCCGGCCGACCACGCCACCACCAACCGTGGCTGCCTCGCCGTCGAGCCGTGGACTGACCCGGGGGGCAGTTGCGCGGAGCGACCGGTACCGCCGTCGTCGGCGTGCGACGCTGGGCGCGTGCCGGTGACGCCGGCTCGGGCGGCCGGCCCGGTGCGTGCCGGCGCGACGGCGGAGGGAGCACCATGGCGGGAGTGCCGCAGGTCGACTTCGCGCTCGACACGTACGAGTGCATCGTGATCTATCCCGGCGCGGCCGGCCGGGCCCTGCCCCCGGAGACCGTGCAGCGGTTGCAGGCCGAGCACATCGAGCACATGCAGGCGTTGCAGCGCAGCGGGATCATCCTCGTCGCCGGCTCGGTGGACGGCCCGGCCCGTACGCCGGAGCCGCCGATCGGCTTCGGGCTGGCCCGCACGGGCAGCGTCGACGACGTGCGCAGCGTGCTGGAGGCGGACCCCGCGGTGCAGGCCGGCCTCTACCGGGTGGATGTGTTGACCTTCCTCTGCCCGGCCGGCTCGTTGGAGTTTCCGCTGGTCAAGGCCGAGAGCTGACGGTCGGTCCAGCGACGGGTGTCGTGCTGGTGACGGCGTTGCGGCCTCCGTCGCCGCCCCCGATGTCGCGTCCGCCGCCGTGCGGCTTCGGAGCACTCGGAGTGAGCTTTCGCCGGGAGCGCCCCGACACCGCCCGCCGCGAAAGGCGTACCATTCCCGGCGCGCGGTCGCCGCTGCCCGTCGCCACAACGTTCCCGGTGCGGTTCCGCCCGCCGGTCCGACGCGCACCGCGTGTTGTTGGACACCTGTTCCGCTGCCTGCAAGGGGTCGGCCCCGAGTCCGACCTGAAGGAGAGACTAGCCTGATGGGCGTGACACGCCGCGCGAAGATCGTCTGCACTCTTGGTCCCGCCACCTCGTCCCCGGAGCGCATCCGGGGCCTCGTCGAGGCCGGCATGAACGTGGCGAGGCTCAACTTCAGCCACGGCAGCCACGCCGACCACGAGGCGGTCTACCGACTGGTCCGGGAGGCGTCCGAGGCGTCCGGCAAGCCGGTTGCCATCCTCGCTGACCTGCAGGGGCCCAAGATCCGGCTCGGCCGGTTCGCCGACGGCCCGCACGAGTGGCGCACCGGCGACTCCGTCGTGATCACCGGTGACGACATCCTCGGCACCAAGGAGCGGGTCTCCTGCACCTACCGCAAGCTGCCGCAGGAGGTGAAGCCCGGTGACCGCCTGCTGATCGACGACGGTCGCGTCGCCGTGGAGGTCACCGACGTCACCGGCAACGACATCCGCTGCCTGGTCACCGAGGGCGGCCCGGTCTCCAACAACAAGGGCGTGTCGCTGCCCAACGTGGCGGTCAGCGTGCCCGCCATGTCGGACAAGGACGCCGAGGACCTGCGCTTCTCCCTGGGGCTCGGCGTCGACCTGGTCGCGCTGTCCTTCGTGCGCTCGGCCGAGGACATCAAGCTCGTCCACAACATCATGGCCGAAGAGGGCGTGTTCCGGCCGGTGCTGGCCAAGGTCGAGAAGCCGGAGGCCGTGGATCACCTGGAGGCCATCGTGCTGGCCTTCGACGGTGTCATGGTCGCCCGTGGCGACTTGGGCGTGGAAATGCCGCTGGACGAGGTCCCGCTGGTGCAGAAGCGGGCCGTGCAGCTGTGCCGGGAGAACGCCAAGCCGGTCATCGTGGCCACCCAGATGCTCGACTCCATGATCGAGAATTCCCGCCCCACCCGGGCGGAGGCCTCCGACGTCGCCAACGCGGTGCTCGACGGCGCGGACGCGGTGATGCTCTCCGGCGAGACCAGCGTCGGCAAGTATCCGGTGCTCACCGTCAGCACCATGGCCAAGATCGTGACGACCACCGAGGCCGGTTCGATCGGGGTGCCGCGGTTGCAGCACGACCCGCGTACCCACGGCGGCGCGCTCACCGTGGCCGCCTCGTCGATCGCCCGGGCCATCAACGCCAAGGCGCTGGTCGCGTTCTCGCAGACCGGCGACACCGTCCGGCGGCTCTCCCGCCTGCACTGCGACCTGCCGCTGCTGGCGTTCACCCCGGTTCCCGAGGTGCGTGACCAACTCGCCCTGACCTGGGGCGTGGAGACCTTCCTCATGCCGTTCGTGCAGCACACCGACGACATGTTCCGCCAGGTCGATGAGGCGCTGCTCGGCCTCGACCGGGCCAACCCGGGTGACTACGTGGTGATCGTGGCGGGCAGCCCGCCCGGCACCCCCGGCTCGACCAACACGCTGCGCGTCCACCAGCTCGGCTCGCTGGTCGACGCGGCGTCGGCGCGGGCGCTGCAGTGAGCGACGGTCGGGCCGCGGTCGGCCAGGCAGCGGTCGACCAGCTGCTGGAAGTGCTGGACCTCGACCCGACCGGGGAGATGACCTTCCGGGGGATGAGCCCCCCGGTCGGTCCACAACGGGTGTACGGCGGCCAGGTTGCCGGTCAGGTCCTGGTCGCCGCCGGCCGCACGGTGGACCCGGAGCGGTTCGTGCACTCGCTGCACGGCTACTTCGTCCGCCCCGGCGACCCGGTCGAGCCGATCGAGTACCAGGTGGAGAACATCCGCGACGGCAGGTCCTTCTCGGTGCGCCGGGCGGTCGCCCTCCAGCACGACAAGCCGATCTTCTTCATGTCAGCGTCGTTCCAGCGGGCCGAGGAGGGGCTGGACCACCAGGCCCCCGCGCCGCTGGACGTGCCTGCCCCGCAGGACGTGCCGACGATGTCCGACCGGCTCTCCCGCTATCCCGAGCGGCTGGGCATCTGGGGGCAGATCCCCCGCCCGATCGACGTGCGCTACGTGGGGGAGCCCGGCTGGGTCCGCCCCGGCGACCGGCCCGCCGACCCGCACCAACGGGTCTGGATGCGCATCGACGGCAAGCTGCCCGACGACCCGCTGCTGCACGCGTGCGCCCTCACGTACGCCTCGGACCTCACCCTGCTCGACTCGGTGCTCTCCGTGCACGGTGAGGTGTGGGGGCCGGGCGGTGTGGTCGGCGCGAGCCTGGACCACGCGCTGTGGTTCCACCGGCCGTTCCGCGCCGACGAGTGGTTCCTCTACGACTGCTGGAGCCCGTCGGCGTCCGGTGCGCGAGGGCTGGCCACCGGCCGGATGTTCACCACCGACGGCCGGCAGATCGCCAGCGCCGTACAGGAGGGCCTGCTGCGCCGCGTCGGCGCCTGATCCGCTGGCGGCCTCCGGGTCGGCCGCCCTGTCACGCCGCGTGGATGGCCTCGCCGGCGATTTCGATCTGCACGGTCTTGCCGACCAGGACACCGCCGCTCTCCAGCGCGACATTCCAGAGCAGGCCGTAGTCCTCCCGGTTGATCTCGGCGGTCGCGCTGAATCCGAAGATGTTCTGCCCGTACGGATCACGGCGGGCGCCGCCGAAATTCACCTGAAGGTCCACCGCGCGGGTGATCCCCTTTACCGTCAACTCGCCGGTGAGCACGAATCGACTGGCCTCGGACTGCGGCGGGGGATTGTGACTTCTGCCTCGTCCGCCGAATCGGTGGTTTCGCAGGCGGGCCCAGTAGAAAATCGGGTCCTCGTTGCTCTGCCAGTTAATGCCCGTGCTTCGATATTCGAGCGTGGGATAACGCTCCACGTCGAGGAAGTCGGCGCTTTTCAGGTGGGTGTCCCGGTCGGCGCTCCCGGTGGAGATGCTGGCCGCCGCGATGGTGGCGGTCACCCCGGAGTGCAGCGGATCCTCCGCCACGAAGACCTCCGCGCTCGCCTCGGCGAACTCGCCGCGCACCGGGCTCACCATCATGTGGCGGGACAGGAAACCGATCCGCTTGTGCGCCTGATCGAGGCGATAGGTGCCGGCGATCGGGATGGTCATGCCATCCCAGGTGCGTGTGGCGACATCGGTCATCGTGGTGCCTTCCCCCCGGGTGGAACCGGGTGTTAATCAATGTCCTGCCCGAGCCCCCGTAACCGGTCCGGCAGTCATACCGCCCGCCCAGCATAAGGATGCTCCGAATCAGCATTCCGGGCCCCACCGGGTAATGGATCAGGCGTACGACGTTATTGGCTAATCGTCGATGCGTGACCGATCGGCCGAGGGTCGCCGAACCGGCCGGATGACCTGCGGGCTAACCTTGCCGGCATGCGTCTCTCCGCCCGGGTCGACTACGCCCTCCGCGCGGCCGCCGAGCTCGCCGCGACGGCCAGTGGCCCCGGGCGGGGGCGGCCGGTCACCGCCGACCAGATCGCGCGTGCGCAGGAGATCCCGCCGAAGTTCCTGGAGAGCATTCTGCTGCAACTGCGTCGGGGTGGCATCGTGCACGCCCAGCGTGGCCCGGAGGGCGGCTACTGGTTGGCCCGCCCGGCCGAGGAGATCTCCCTCGCGGAGGTGATCCGGGTGATCGACGGGCCGCTCGCGCACGTCCGGGGGCAGCGCCCCGAACAGCTCGGCTACCACGGTCCGGCCCGTGCCCTGCAGGAGGTCTGGATCGCGCTGCGCGCCAGCGAGCGCGAGATCCTCGAACTGGTCAGCGTCGCCGACGTGGCCGCCGGCACGTTGCCGCCCCGGGTCACGGAGCTGGTCGCCGACCCGCGCGCCTGGATCTGAGGTGGCAGCGGGCACTCCGCCCGCCCGCGTCGCCGAGCTGGCCGCCAGCCCTCGCGCCTGCACCTGAGCGTCGGCCGACCCGGGCCTGATACCCACCGTGGACGTCTGCCGCGGCGCGGCTTCCGCGAGATCTTGGACAGTTTCCGCCCGCCGCGCGAACGGAAACTGTCCAAGATCTCGCCGTGGTGGAGCGTGCGCGGTCGCGCCGCCCCCGCGCGGGCGCCCCCGGGCGGTTGGTCTGCGGGGATGTGTCGCACTGCCGGGGTACGTCGCGTTGCGGTCCGGCCCGGCTGCGCCTCGCGGTGGCGTCCCATCCCCCGGTCGGGGGCTTGACCCGGGCTGCCTCGTGCCGCATTGTCGACCAAGTCGATAGGAGATACCGAAAAGTCAGGGGGCGCTTGTGCGCAAGCTACTGGTCCTCGCTCTGGTCGGGCTCGTCGCGCAGTTGATCGATGGTTCGCTCGGTATGGCGTACGGGTTGACCTCGTCCACGTTGCTGCTGGTCGTCGGCGTCGCTCCCGCTGCGGCCTCGGCATCGGTGCACCTGGCCGAGATCGGCACCACGCTCGCGGCCGGGGTCGCGCACTGGCGGTTCGGCAACGTCGACTGGCGGGTGGTGGCCCGCATCGCCCTGCCCGGCGCGATCGGCGCGTTCGCCGGTGCCACCCTGCTCAGCTCGATCTCCACCGAGTCAGCCGCGCCGTGGATGGCAGCCATCCTCTTCACCCTGGGCGCGTACCTGCTGCTGCGCTTCGCCCGACCACTGCGTACCGACCGGGCCGGCGGACGGCTGCGCGGCCGATTCCTCGGCCCCCTGGGCCTGGTCGCCGGCTTCGTCGACGCGACCGGCGGCGGCGGGTGGGGCCCGGTCGCCACCCCGGCGCTGCTGGTCTCCGGTCGCATGGAGCCCCGCAAGGTGATCGGCTCGGTCGACACCGCCGAGTTCGTCGTGGCCGGCGCCGCGAGCGTCGGTTTCCTGATCGGGCTGGGCACGGAGGGGTTCCTGCTCCCCACCGTCGTGGCCCTGCTGATCGGCGGGCTCATCGCCGCCCCGCTGGCCGCCTGGCTGGTGCGCATCGTGCCCGCCCAACTGCTGGGCGCGGCGGTCGGTGGCGTGATCGTGCTGAGCAACGCCCGCACCCTGATCCGGTCCGCCGAGCTGGACGGCCCGCTCCGCCCCACCCTGTACGCCCTGCTGGCCGCCGGTTGGCTGACCGCGCTGGTCTTCGCCGTGCGGGCCCTGCGCCGCACCCGCCGAGCCCGCGCCACCGTCGCGACCGCCGTAGCTCCCGCCGATCTCGCCGTCGCTCCCGCCTCCCCGGCCGTCGTTCCCGCCGCCGTGGTGCCGGCGGATCTGGCCATAACGGGTACGCCCGGCCCACGCTGACCAGCGGGGCGCGGGTTAGCGGGTGGGGAGCTTGTCGGCCGTCTCGGCGAGGAGCGTCCACGCCTCGTCGACGTGCGCCTCGGTGGTCTGCGGTGCGCCGACGGCCAGCCGCAGCGTGTAGCGGCCGGTCACGCGGGTGTGGGTCAGGTGGACACGTCCGGAGCCGTTGACCTGGGCCAGCAGCTCGGCGTTGGTGTCGTCGTCGGCGCGCAGCCGGAAGCAGACCAGCGAGAACGGGTGCGCCGCGGCCAGCTCGAACCGGTCGTCGGCGCGGACCCGGTCGGCGAACCGGGCGGCCAGCGCCACACCGGAGCGGATGTGGGCCCGCAGCCCCTCGGCGCCGTACCAGCGCAGCACGAACCACAGCTTCAGGGCCCGGAAGCGGCGACCCAACGGCACCTGCCAGTCCCGATAGTCGATCACCGCCCCGGACTCGGAGGCGGCGTTGCGCAGAAACTCCGGGAGCACGGTCAGCGCTTCGATCAACTCGGCCCGGTCGGCCACCCAGAACGCGTCGCAGTCGAAGCCGGTGAGCAGCCACTTGTGCGGGTCGAAGCAGTAGGAGTCCGCGTACTCCAGGCCGGCGTGCGACCAGCGCAGCTCGGGGCAGACGGCGGCGGCGCCCGCGTACGCCGCGTCCACGTGCAGCCAGATCCCGTACTCGGCGCAGATCGCCCCGATCTCGGGCAGCGGATCGACGGCGGTGGTGGAGGTGGTGCCGATGGTGGCGACGACGATGGCGGGTAGTTCCCCGGCGGCCAGGTCCGCCTCGATCGCGGCCCGCAGCGCGTCGGGGCGCAGTGCCTGGGTGTCCGGGTCCACGTCGATCGACCGGATTCCGTCGCCGCCCAACCCGGCGATCCGTACGGCCTTCTCGATCGAGGAATGCCCGTGCACGGAGGTGTACGCGCGATAGCGCCGGTCGATGCCGGTGACGCGCCAGCGGCCCGCGCTGGCGCGGTGCAGCGCGGCGAGGGTGGCCACCAGGGTCGCCGAGGAGGCCGAGTCCTGGATGACGCCGCCGCCGGCGCCGGTCGATCGGAAGCGTTGCGGCAGGTCGAGGAGCTGGGCCAGCCAGTCCATCATGACCGTCTCCAGCTCGGTGCAGGCCGGGCTGCTGGCCCACAGCATGCCCTGCACGCCGAGCCCGGAACTGACCAGGTCGCCGAGCAGGCTCGGGCCGGAGGTGTTCGCGGGGAAGTAGCCGAAGAAACCCGGATGCTGCCAGTGGGTCAGCCCCGGTAGGACGATCGCGTCCAGATCGGCCAGGACCGCCTCGACCGGCTCGCCGCCGGTGGTGGGCGGCGCGCTCGGCAGGGCCTCGGCCACGGTCCCGGGCGGGTCGGCCGGGGCGACCGGCCGCTGGTGCAGCGTCGTCCAGTAGTCGGCGATCCAGTCGACGACGGCGTGGCCGGCGCGGCGGAACTCGTCCGGGTCCATGTGCGGGGCGCTCACCGTACGAGTTGATCAGGCATCCCCACCGCGGGGCAAGAGCACACGGTTCACGGCAGGGTGTGACAACCGTCAATATTGCGGAGCGGAAAGCGCTTGCCCTACGATGCGGCTGAGCCGGATCCGCGAGTTCCAGGGCGTGTCACCCCGACCAGATCGCCGTTCGTCGCCGCGGCGGCGGGCCGTTCACCGTGCTTCCCGGGCAGGGCAGGTGGACCACAGCGGTCATCACCGGACCCTCCGGAGGCAGTTCATGCACCCGTTACGACAACGGCTGATCCTGCTGGCCGCGTCGACGGCCGCCGCCGTCGTGGCCGGCACCGTCGGCACGGTCGTCGCCTCGGCCGCCGCCGTCGGCTGTCGCGTCGACTACCAGGTCACCAACCAGTGGCAGGGCGGCTTCGGCGCCAACGTCACCATCACCAACCTCGGCGAGGAGGTCAACGGCTGGGCCCTCACCTGGTCGTACGCCGCCGGCCAGCAGGTCACCCAGGCGTGGGGCGCCACCGTCACCCAGTCCGGCGCCCAGGTGACCGCGCGCAACGTCGACTACAACGGTGCCCTCGCCACCAACGGCACCGCCTCGTTCGGCTTCAACGCCTCGTGGACGAGCAGCAACCCGGCGCCGGCCAGCTTCGCGCTCAACGGCGTCACCTGCACCGGGGCGCCGGCCACCGACGGTCCGACCACCCCGCCACCGACCACCCCACCGCCCACGACGCCACCGCCCACCACGCCGCCCCCGACCACTCCACCGCCGACGTCGCCGCCACCCACCACGCCTGCGCCCGGGGCGAAGCAGATGGAGAACCTGGACCGAGGATTGATCAGCGTCCGTTCCGGCAGCGGCAACCTGGTGTCCTGGCGGCTGCTCGGCACCGAGACCTCCGGCGTGGCGTTCAACCTCTACCGGGGCTCGACCAGGGTCAACGCCACCCCGATCACCGGCGCCACCAACTATCTCGACAGCGGCGCGGCGGCCGGGTCGGCGTACACCGTGCGGGCTGTGGTGGGCGGCGCCGAGCAGGCGGCGTCCGCGCCCGCCCTGCAGTTCGCCAACGGCTACCTGGACGTGCCGTTGCAGGTGCCGGCCGGGGGCACCACCCCCAGCGGGGAGAGCTACACCTACAGCGCCAACGACGCCTCCGTCGGTGACCTCAACGGCGACGGCACCTACGAGATCGTGCTCAAGTGGGATCCGTCGAACGCCAAGGACAACTCCCAGTCCGGCTACACCGGCAACGTCTACGTCGACGCGTACACCCTGACCGGCACCCGGTTGTGGCGGATCGACCTGGGCCGCAACATCCGCGCCGGCGCCCACTACACCCAGTTCCAGGTGTACGACTACGACGGCGACGGTCGCGCCGAGGTCGCCATGAAGACCGCCGACGGCACCCGCTCCGGCACCGGCCAGCTCATCGGTTCGTCGTCGGCGGACTACCGCAACTCCAGCGGCTACGTGCTCTCCGGCCCGGAGTACCTGACCATGTTCAACGGCCAGACCGGCGCGATCGCATCCACCGTCAACTACGACCCGCCGCGTGGCACCGTGTCGTCCTGGGGCGACTCGTACGGCAACCGGGTGGACCGGTTCCTCGCCGGCACCGCCTACCTGGACGGGCAGCGTCCCTCGCTGATCATGGCCCGTGGCTACTACACGCGGGCGGTCGTCGCGGCGTGGGACTTCCGCAACGGCACGCTGACCAAGCGCTGGACGTTCGACTCGAACGCCTCCGGCAACGGCGCCGCCGCCGGTCAGGGCAACCACCAGCTCTCGGTAGCCGACGTCGACGCCGACGGCCGCCAGGAGATCGTCTACGGCGCCGCCACCATCGACGACAACGGGCGGCTGCTCTACTCGACGGGCAACGGGCACGGCGACGCCCTGCACGTCGGGGACCTCGACCCGGGCCGCGCCGGCCTGGAGGTGTTCAAGGTCGACGAGGACGCGAGCAAGCCCAGCTCCTGGTTCGCGGACGCCCGTACCGGTCAGATCCTGTGGTCCACGCCGGCTTCCGGCGACAACGGCCGGGGCGTCTCCGCGGACATCTGGGCGGGCAGCCCCGGGGCGGAGTCGTGGTCGGCGGCGGCCTCCGGCCTGGCCAACACGCGCGGGCAGAACGTGGGGCGCAAGCCGTCGTCGATGAACTTCCTCGCCTGGTGGGACGGCGACCCGGTCCGCGAGCTGCTGGACGGCACGAAGATCGACAAGTACGGCACCAGCGGCGAGACCCGGCTGCTCGACGGCAGCGGAGTGGCGTCCAACAACGGCACCAAGTCGACGCCGGCGCTCTCCGGTGACCTCCTCGGCGACTGGCGTGAGGAGGTGATCTGGCGGACCACCGACAGTCGGGCGTTGCGCATCTACAGCACGCCCACTCCGACCAGCACCCGGATCCACACCCTGATGCACGACCCGCAGTACCGGGTGGCGATCGCGTGGCAGAACACCGCCTACAACCAGCCGCCACACCCGGGGTTCTTCATCGGCGATCAGATGGCCAGCCCACCCACCCCGAACATCTACCTGCGTTGATCTGACAGTGGCGGTCCTGATCGGGGTCGCCTAAGGTGGCAGGCACCGGGCCGCAGCCGCGGAATCCGCACAGCTGCAGCCCGGTGCTCCACACCGCGGCATTTCCGACCCGTCCCGACCGGGAATGCCGTACCACCACCGGCACCAACATTAGGCACCGTCCGGGTCGCGGGGGTGACGCTGACGTGAAGATCGTGTTTCACGCGTCCCGGCGCAGACCCCCCGCCACCTGCTCGGCGATCAACTCGTACGACCGCACCCGGTCGGCGACGTCGTAGACCAGGGTGGTGAGCATCAGCTCGTCCGCGCCGGTGCGCTCCTGCAGCTCGGTCAACTGTCGGCGTACCGTCCCCGGCGAGCCCAGCGCCTGACCGTCGCGCCGCTGCAGCACGAACTCCCGCTCGATCTCGGTGTACGGGTAGGCCGCCGCCTCGTCGGGCGTCGACAGCGGCTCCGGTCGACCGGAGCGCAGCTTGAGAAACGACAGCGCGCTCGGCCCGGCCAGCCACTCGGCCCGCTCGTCGGTCTCGGCGCAGACCGCGTTGACGGCCACCATCGCGTACGGCTTGTCCAGCCACTGCGACGGCCGGAAGTTCTGTCGGTACAGCGCCAGCGCCGGCAGCGTGTTCGCCGAGCTGAAGTGGTGCGCGAACGAGAACGGCAGACCCAGCAGGCCGGCCAGTTGGGCGCTGAAGCCGCTGGAGCCGAGCAGCCAGACGGCCGGCTGCTCACCCCGGCCCGGGGTGGCGATGATCTGCCCCGGTTTCTCCCCGCTGAAGTAGTTCATCAGGTCCGCCAGCTCACGCGGGAAACCCTCCGCCGACAGGCCCTCCATGGTGCGCCGCAACGCCAGCGCGGTCACCTGGTCGGTGCCCGGGGCCCGCCCGATGCCCAGGTCGATCCGACCGGGGTGCAGCGCCTCCAGGGTGCCGAACTGCTCGGCCACCACCAGCGGCGCGTGGTTGGGCAGCATCACCCCGCCCGAGCCGAGGCGGATCGTCGACGTGTTCGCCGCCAGGTGCGCCAGCAGGACCGCCGGCGCGGAGCTGGCGATCGCCGGCATGTTGTGGTGCTCGGCCACCCAGAACCGGTGGTAGCCCAGCGCCTCGGTGCGGCGGGCCAGCTCGGTGGTGGCCTGCAGGGCCGCGCCGGCGGTGGTCCCGCGAGCGACCGGGGCAAGATCAAGAACAGACAACGGTACGGTGATCACACGCAGTGCCAACTCCCTGGCCTGCCCGTTCATTCCGACCGCCGCTCACCCCATCCCGCGGGCCTGCTCGAAGATCAGACTTGTCTGGGTGTGCTGCACCACCGGATCAACCGCCAGATGATCCAGCACGAAGTCCCGCAACGCGTCACCGGATGCCGCCCGCACGTGCAGCACGTAATCCTCCGCACCGGCCACGTGGAACACCGACACCACCCCGGGCAGGCGCACCGACCGGGCCCGGAACGCGTCCACCGCCGCCCGCTCGTGCGCGGTCAACCGCACCGACACCAATGCCTGCAACGGCAGACCCAGCGCGGCCGGATCCACCTCGGCGTGGAAACCGCGGATCGCCCCGCGCTCGCGCAACGCCCGCGTCCGCGTCAGGCACGTCGACGGCGCCACCCCCACCCGCTCGGCGAGCGCGTTGTTCGGCAGCCGGCCGTCCGCCGCCAACTCGGCGAGGATCGCGCGGTCCACCTCGTCCAGGGCCGGATACGGCCGCACATCGTTCGGCTCAGGGGGCATCCCGCCATCATTCCCCGAATCCGCCACCAAAACCAGGCTGCCTGACAGAATGATCTGTCGAACTATTGCCCGCCAGGCGGTAGATGTTCGACGCTACCGGCATGACGACGGTGGACACCCGGGCCGTACACGCCGGCCGCGACGACCTGCGCACGCTCGGCGTGCACGTGCCCCCGATCGACCTCTCCACCACCAACCCACTGCCCTCGGTCGACGACGGCGGCAACGCCTACGAACAACTCGCCACCGGCGGCACCCTGCCCGCCGACGGCAGCGCCGTCTACCAGCGGCTCTGGAACCCCACCGTCGCCCGCTTCGAAACCGCCCTCGCCGAGCTGGAGGGCACCGCCCAGGCCGTCGCCTTCGCCAGCGGCATGGCCGCCCTCACCGCCACCCTGCTCGCCGCCACCCGCGACGGCCACCGCCACATCGTCGCCGTCCGGCCCCTCTACGGCGGCACCGACCACGTCCTCGCCACCGGCCTGCTCGGCACCACCGTCACCTGGGCCCACCCCGACGAGGTCGCCGCCGCCATCCGCCCGGACACCGCGCTGGTCGTCATCGAGACGCCCGCCAACCCCACCCTCGACCTCGTCGACATCGCCGCCCTCGCCACCGCCGCCGGCGACGTACCCCTGCTCGTCGACAACACCGTCGCCACCCCCGTGCTGCAACAACCCGCCCGGCACGGCGCCGCCCTCGTCCTGCACAGCGCCACCAAGAGCATCGGCGGGCACGGCGATGTCCTCGCCGGCGTCGTCGCCTGCGACGCCGACTGGGCCGTGCGACTGCGTCAGGTCCGGGCGGTCACCGGCGCGATCCTGCACCCCCTCGGCGGCTACCTGCTGCACCGCGGCCTGCAGACCCTCCCGCTGCGGGTCCGCGCCCAGCAGGCCACCGCCGAGAAACTCGCCGGCTGGCTCGCCGACCACCCCGCCGTACACCGGGTGCATCACCCCTCGGTGTACGACCCGGCGGCGCTGGTCGGCCGGCAGATGGCCGGCCCCGGCAGCCTGCTCGCCTTCGAGGTACGCGGCGGCGCGTCCGCCGCCGCCACCGTCGCCGCCGCCTGCCAACTGATCACCCACGCCGTGTCCCTCGGCGGCGTGGACACCCTCATCCAGCACCCCGCGTCGCTCACCCACCGGCCCGTCGAGGGCGACGCGAAGCCCGACGGCGCGCTGCTGCGCCTCTCCGTCGGCCTGGAGGACCCCGACGACCTGCGCGCCGACCTCGCCCAGGCGCTCGACACACTCGCCTGACCAAGGGCGCCCCGCACGGGGCATCCCATGGATGCACGCCGACGAGGTCAACAAGGCGATCATGGACTTCATCGGCGCGCCGGCCATGGCTCGGGCGTAGGCGGCGGTCAGGACTTCGGGCCGACGTGGCGGTCCAGTGTGGCGACTGCTCCTCGCCGCGCCACCGAGAGCGAGTTGTGTCGGTTCATCCGCCAGGCGATGCCGAGCAGGTCGAGGCCCCACTGGCACAGCTCCATGATGTCGGCCGACTCGTTGACGAACATGTAGCGCGGATAGACGTATGCCTTGCCGCGCACGGTAACTCGGTTGGCGAACCGGCAGCCGTCCGAGTGGAACAGGCCGCGCAGGAAGTCGCCCGGGTGCGCAGCAACGAGATTGCGCTGCCAGTCGGCCAGGATGATTGGCCGTTCGTGTTTCTTGCCGGGGCCGTGCTGAGGAAGCAGACACGGCCAGTGCTTACCGGAGCTCTGCACGCTGACGCACCCGGGCTGCTGGACGCGCTGCACCTTCGCGGCGAGCACCTGCCGCATACTTGCGTCGCACGCCTCGATCAAGCCTGGCCAGCTGCTGCTGCACGCGATGCGCAGCACCGGAACCCGAGCGGTGGTGACGAGATGCCCGTCGCCCAGGTAGAGGCCGAGCAGGTACAGGTATGCCGACGGATCTGTCTGATTCTTGACGTCGGACCGGCAGCGAAAACAGCGTAGTGCGGTGTCGTGCCTTCTTGGCTCATCCCGCTCCCTGCACCAGCCCCGGACGGTTGGGTAGGGAAGTCTCAGGCGTCGGGCGACCTCGGCGACCGTGAGGCCGGCGAGGTGCTGCTGCCGCGCCTGTATGCGCAGTTCAGGTGGATGCACAAAATGAGTTTGGAACAGCTGTACGACAAGTTTGGTGCCCCCGGTGGGATTCGAACCCACACTGTATGGATTTTGAAACCATTGTCTCTGCCGTTGGACTACAGGGGCCTTCAGTTTCCCGCCTTGGATAGGTTACCTACTACGCTGAGGGCGGTGACACCCGGCTGGGCGGGTGTCGAGTTCGAGCTGGTGGGGGTAGGGCTGGTGGCTGAGATGCCGACGGATACCGAGCGCAGGCGCGTACTGATCGCCGAGGACGAGGCGCTGATCCGGCTGGACCTCGCCGAGATGCTGGTCGAAGAGGGTTACGAGGTGGTGGGGGAGGCCGGTGACGGTGAGACCGCCGTCCGCCTCGCCGAGGAGTTGAAGCCCGACCTGGTCATCCTCGACATCAAGATGCCGATCATGGATGGGCTGGCCGCCGCCGAGCGCATCGCCGGTGCCCGGATCGCCCCGGTGATCATCCTGACCGCGTTCAGCCAGCGTGACCTGGTGGAGCGGGCCCGGGCGGCGGGCGCAATGGCGTACCTGGTGAAGCCTTTCCAGAAGAGCGACCTGGTCCCGGCGGTGGAGATCGCGCTGTCGCGCTACTCCGAGGTCGCGGCACTGGAGGCCGAGGTCGCGAGCCTGACCGACCGTCTGGAGATCCGCAAGGCGGTGGAGCGGGCCAAGGGCGCGCTGATGACCACGTACGGGATGACCGAGCCGCAGGCGTTCAAGTGGATCCAGCGCACGGCGATGGACCACCGGATGACCATGAAGGAGGTCGCGGAGCGGATCCTCGCGGAGACCGCCGACGGGGAGGAGACCCTGCCAACCTCCTGACCGGCATCGAAACGTGTCGCGGCGGATGGGGGCGGTGCTCGGCGTTCTCGCCGTGCTGGTGGCCGCCTGCGGCTCCTCCTCGGCCTGTCCCGACTGCGCGAAGCCGCGACCGGTCCGGCCGCATTGGCAGTCGGTGGTCCTGCCGGCCACGCCAGGTGCGCCGGGTCGACCGGCGCTGCGCGACGCCACCGCCTGTGCCGGCCGGTGGTACGTGGTCGGCGGCGTGGTCGATCAGGCCGGGGAGACCCGCCCGGCCGCCTGGAGCAGCCCGGACGCCATTTCCTGGGTGCCGCTGCCGACGGCGCCGGTGACGTTCTACGGCCGGCAGCACATGCTCTCCGCGGCGGCCTGCCGGGACGGGCGGCTGGCGGCGGTCGGGGCGAAGAGCGGGGGCGCGCACGGCAATCCCCGCATCGGCACCTGGCGGCAGGCGCCGGACGGCACGCTGCATGAGGTGGACGCGCCCTTCGAGCGGTACGCGGGGCCGCGCGCGGTCAACGTGGCCCGGCTGGCGGCGGGGCCGCAGGGCTGGTTGATCGCCGGTAGTCGGATCGACGGGGCGGCGGTCTGGATCTCCCCGGACGCGACCGGATTCGTGCTGGTGGAGGGCGCACCGGAACTGGCCGGTGACGAGCGGGGGCGAACGGCGGCGTACGACGCGGTCGCCGTTCCGTCGGGCTGGTTGGTGGTGGGCGCGCTGCTGCCGCCCGGGGGTACCGCGCTGGCGCCGCTGGCCTGGTTCTCGGCGGACGGCCGGAGTTGGCGGCGGGCCGCCCTGCCGGTGGTCAACGGGCGGGGGCAGGCGCAACGGGTGGCGGTGCTTGGCGACGTGCCGGTGGCGGTGGGGCCGGTGCGGGCCGGATTCGGCAGTTGGCGGCTGACCGCGCAGGGCTGGCGGCCGGCGGGCGGTTTCGGGGCGGCCGGACCGGGTGTGGCGTCGGCGGCCGGGCTGCTGGCCGTCGGGCCGGGGTTGGTGGCGGTGACGAGGGACGGGGACCGTCACGGACTGTGGCTCTCGGTCGATGTGGGCGAGTCGTGGCGGTCGATGGCCATGCCGCAGCCGGTACCCGATAGCGGAGACACCGCGGTCGCGGTGACCTCGACGGGAGATCGACTGCTGCTGGTGGCGGACGACGGGAAAACGTCGCGTGCCTGGTGGGCGGGGGTATCAGACGTCGATCGGTAGGTGGCGGAAGGCCGTTGGCCATTGTCGACGAGGCAAAGGTGAAGATGCCTCATAGCCGAAGGTTCTTACAGCGATCGGCTCCAATCAGCCACGGCGTGTAACGGTTCGGTCAACCCGCTCGATTGGGGCTTACGTCACAGCTTCACGGTGGGATAACGTCCGGCCCCAGACCGGCGACGACGGTCTGGTTCGTCCGCCCCCGCAAGGGCCAATAACCAGCGGGTGGTTCGGACCATGGGACGAGGAGGGTTCGGGCCTTGAGGCAGAAGCTCGCGCGTGTGATCGGTGGAGTCGCCATGGTGGCGCTCGTCGCCGGCGGAACCGCATGCTCCAGTGGCGAAGAGTCGGCCGGGGGTGACGCCTGCGGCAGCAAGATCGCATTCTTCGGCGCGCTGACCGGCAGCTCCGCCGCGCTCGGCATCAACGAAAACAACGGTGTCAAGCTGGCCGTCGACAAGTACAACAAGGAGAACGCCGACTGCAAGGTCGAGCTGGTTCCCCTGGACTCGCAGGGCAGCCCGGACCAGGCGCCGGGTCTGGCCCAGAAGGCCATCGACGACGCCAAGATCCTGGGCATCGTGGGCCCGGCCTACTCGGGTGAGACGGAGGCTGCCGGTCCGCTGTTCAACGAGGCCGGTCTGGTCGCCGTCACCGCCTCCGCGACCAACCCGACCCTGTCGAAGCAGGGTTGGAAGACCTTCTTCCGCGTGGTCGGCAACGACTTCAGCCAGGGTCCGGCGGCCGGTACCTACATCAAGAACGTGATGAAGGCCGACCGGGTCTACGTCATCGACGACCAGTCTGCCTACGGCGTCGGCCTGGCCGACGAGGTCAAGAAGGTGCTCGGCTCGGCGGTCGTCGGCTCGGACAAGGTCCAGGGCGAGGGCAAGCAGACCGACTTCTCCGGGGCGGTCACCAAGGCCAAGGCCGCGAACGTCAAGGCGATCTTCTACGGCGGCTACTACCAGGAGGCTGGCCTGATCCGTAAGCAGCTCACCGCTGCCGGGGTCACCGCTCCGATGGTCGCGGGCGACGGCGTCAACGACGGCGCCTACATCACCTCCGCCGGTGAAGCGGCGGCCGAGGGCACCATCCTCACCTGCCCGTGCCAGCCCGCCACCGAGGCGCGTGGCACCTTCGGCCAGGACTACAAGGCGCTCAACGGCACCGACCCGGGCACCTACAGCGACACCGCCTACGACGCCGCGAACATCCTGCTCGCCGGCATCAAGGCGGGCAAGACCACCCGCGAGGGCCTGCTGGAGTTCGTGAAGGGCTACACCGGCGAGGGCGTCGCGGCGAACTACAAGTTCGTCGAGGGCGGCGAGCTCGACCCGGCGCAGGTCAAGGTCTGGGCCTTCAAGGTCGTCGGTGGCAAGGTTGTCCCGGACCAGGAGATCCCCAAGTCCTGATGTTGGTCGCTGCTACGGCGATTGAGTTGTGATCGCGGGTGCGGCCGGGAGCTGCTCGCTCCCGGCCGCACCTTTATTCCCTCTCCAGACGTGATGGAGCGTCCTCCTTGGACTTCAATGGACTGTTCTCCAACTTCGGAGAACTCACCACGACCGGCTTGACCCAGGGCGCGATCTACGCCCTGGTCGCCCTGGGCTACACGCTGGTCTACGGCGTGCTGAGACTCATCAACTTCGCTCACTCCGAGGTGTTCATCGCCGGCGCGTTCGCGGCGATCTGGACCTGGAACGGCTTTGGACTCGACCAGAACTCGCAGGTCAGCGGGGTCGGCTCGATCCTGTTCTACCTGCTGGTTGCGGTGATCGTCGCCGCCATCGCGTCGGCGGGCACCGCGACGGTGATCGAGCGGGTGGCGTACCGGCCGTTGCGTAAGCGCAACGCGCCGCCGCTGGCCTTCCTGATCACCGCGATCGGCGCCTCGATCGCGATCTCCGAGGCGTTCGGCATCTGGACCCGCCGACGGCCCGAGGGCGCGCCGAGCCTGGTGAGCGGCAAGCCGCTGTTCGAGGTCTTCGGCGTGCCGATCGACGCGGTGCAACTGCTGACGATCGGCGCGGCGCTGCTGATGATGGTCCTGCTGGACCTCTTCATCAACCGCAGCCGCACCGGCCGGGGCATCCGTGCCGTGGCCCAGGACGCCAACACCGCCGCGCTGATGGGCGTGAACAAGGACCGGATCATCCTGATGGTCTTCATCACCGGTGGCGCCATGGCCGGTGTGGCCGGTCTGCTCTACGACGTGCGGATCCAGACCCTGACCTACAGCGTCGGCTTCCTGCTGGGGCTCAAGGCGTTCACCGCCGCGGTGCTCGGCGGCATCGGCAACCTGCGCGGGGCGCTGGTTGGTGGCCTGCTGCTGGGCGTGGTGGAGAACTACGCCGCCGGCCTGTTCGGCAGCCAGTGGAAGGACTTCGCCGCCTTCGCGGTGCTGGTGGTGCTGCTGATGTTCCGGCCGACCGGTCTGCTGGGCGAATCGCTGGGGAGGGCACGGGCATGACGACCGTCCTGGAGAGGGTGCGCTCCGGCCGCGAGGCGGTCGGGCAACGGTGGCACGGCGCGCCGCGCTGGGTGCGCTGGGCGCTGCTGGTCGCGGTGATCGCGTTCTTCTACGCGCTGCCGAACAAGGAGTTCTACCAGTACCTCGGGCCGATTCCGACCCCCGGTGCGAACTTCACGCAGGTGCTCTTCACCGTCTCGATCTACGTGCTGTTGGCCGTCGGGTTGAACATTGTGGTCGGTTTCGCCGGCCTGCTCGACCTGGGCTACTTCGGCTTCTTCGCCGTCGGCGCGTACACCGTCGCGGTGCTGACCTCGCCGAGCAGCAACATCAAGACGCTCTGGCCGTGGCTGCTCGTGGTGCCGCTGGCGATCGGGCTGACCATGCTCTCGGGCGTGATGCTCGGTACGCCGACGCTGCGCCTGCGCGGTGACTACCTGGCGATCGTGACGCTCGGCTTCGCCGAGATGATCCGGATCGCCGCGGTCAGCTCGGACTTCCTCAAGGGCCAGCGGGGCTTCAACCAGATCCCGCACCCGCCCGGCAAGTACGCCGACGGCAAGCCGTTCTTCGGCGTGCTGGACGCCCGGCCGTACTACTGGCTGGTGCTCACGCTGATCATCGTGGTGGTGATCGGGGTGCGGAACCTGACGCACAGCCGGGTCGGCCGGGCCTGGATCTCGATCCGGGAGGACGAGGACGCCGCCCAGCTGATGGGCGTGCCGACGTTCAAGTTCAAGCTCTGGGCGTTCGCCTCGGGTGCCGCGATCGCCGGCCTGGCTGGCGCGCTCTTCGCGGGTAAGCAGAACTTCGTCAACTCGCAGAACTTCGAGCTGCTCAACTCGATCATCATCCTGGCTGCGGTGATCTTCGGTGGCTCGGGCAACATCGTCGGCGCGATCGTCGGCGGTGGCCTGGTGGCGTACATGATCGAGCGTTTCCGCGGCCTCGAGCTGTTCGGCGTGGAGCTCTACGAGTACCGGTTCCTGTTCTTCGGCCTGGTGCTGGTGATCATGATGATCTTCCGGCCGGAGGGCCTGATCCCGAACCGACGACGGGCGGCGGAGTTCAAGGACCGCCGCAAGGAGGTGATCGTCGGTGAGTGACACCGATCAGACGCCGGCTGTTCCAGCGCAGGCCGGCCCGCCGGCGATGGAGGCGTCCCCCGACCGGGAGCCGCTGCTGGAGGTCGACAACGTCACGCTGCGCTTCGGCGGCGTGGTGGCGCTCGACAACGTCAACTTCACCCTCTACAAGGGGGAGATCCTGGGGTTGATCGGTCCGAACGGGGCTGGCAAGACCACCTGCTTCAACGCGATGACCGGCATCTACCAGCCCACCCAGGGTGAGATCCGGTTCCGTGGCGGCAGGATCAGCGGCAAGAAGCGCCACCAGATCACCCAGCTGGGCATGGCCCGAACGTTCCAGAACATCCGGCTGTTCCCCGAGATGACCGCCCTGGAGAACGTCCAGGTCGGCGCGGACGCGCACCACAAGACCAGCGTGATCTCCGCGCTGTTCCGGCTGCCCCGGCACCGGCGCGAGGAGCGTGAGGGGCGGGAGAAGGCCGAGCGACTGCTGGAGTTCGTCGGTATCCGGCACCGGCTGCACGAGTTCGCCCGCAACCTCTCCTACGGGGAGCAGCGGCGGTTGGAGATCGCCCGGGCGCTGGCCACCGATCCGGTGCTGCTCTGCCTGGACGAGCCGGCCGCCGGCTTCAACCCGGCGGAGAAGGAGGAACTGCTCAAGCTCATCCGGCAGGTCCGGGACACCGGCGTGACCGTGCTGCTGATCGAGCACGACATGCGCCTGGTCATGGGCGTCACCGACCGGATCGTCGTGCTGGAGTTCGGAAAGAAGATCGCCGAAGGGCTGCCCGCCGAGGTGCGGGACAACCCGAGGGTGATCGCGGCGTACCTGGGGGTTCCGGACGATGTTGCTTGAGATCGACGATGTGAGCCTGCTTTACGGGCGGATCCAGGCGTTGCACGGCATCAGCCTGACCGTGGCCGAGGGGGAGATCGTCGCGCTGATCGGCGCCAACGGCGCCGGGAAGTCGACCACCATGCGGGCGATCTCCGGGATCCGGCCGATCGCCACCGGCAGCATCCGCTTCGAGGGCGAGGACATCTCCAAGCTCCGAGCGGACCTGCGGGTCCGGCGGGGGCTCTGCCAGGCGCCCGAGGGTCGGGGGATCTTCCCCGGCATGTCGGTGCTGGAGAACCTGGACATGGGGGCGTACACCCGGCGCGACCGGGCCGGGATCGCCCAGGACCTGACCCGGGTGCTCGATCTCTTCCCCAGGCTGGCGGAACGACGTAAGCAGCACGGGGGTACCCTCTCCGGCGGCGAGCAGCAGATGCTGGCGGTCGGTCGGGCGTTGATGAGCCGGCCCAAGCTGCTGTTGCTCGACGAGCCCTCGATGGGGTTGGCGCCGATGTTGATCCAGCAGATCTTCGACATCATCAAGGAGATCAACGAGCAGGGCACCACCGTCCTGCTGGTGGAGCAGAACGCGCAGCAGGCGCTGGCTCGAGCGCACCGGGCGTACGTGCTGGAGACCGGCAGGATCGTCAAGAGCGGAACCGGTGCCGAGCTGCTGCACGACCCGGCGGTCAAAGAGGCATACCTCGGCGTGGCCTGAGCGGCCGTCACACCCCTCACGCAAGGAGCAGGACATGTTCAACATCAGTGGTGGCCGCCGGGCGGCCGTCGGGTTCACCGGCGCCGTGCTGCTGGCCGTGTCGGTCGCCGGATGCGGCGACAAGGAAGCCACCGAGCAGCCCGGCGCGGGCCCGTCCGTGACCGCTGCTGCGGACTCGGCGCTGGCCGGGAAGGTGCCCGACGCGATCAAGGCGGACGGCAAGATCGTGATCGGCAGCGACACGTCCTACGCACCGGCCGAGTTCCTCGACACCGACGGCAAGACGGCCATCGGGTTCGACATCGAGCTGTTCACCGCGGTCGCCGCGAAGCTGGGGCTGAAGGCGGAGTTCGTCTCCGCGGACTTCGGCGCCATCATCACCGGCGTGAGCTCGGGCAAGTACGAGGTCGGCGTCTCGTCGTTCACCGTCAACGACGAGCGCAAGGCCCAGGCCAACATGGTCAGCTACTACCAGGTCGGCACCCAGTGGGTGACCAAGAAGGGCAACCCGGCCGGCGTCTCGATCGACAACGCCTGCGGCAAGAAGGTCGCCGTGCAGAAGGACACCGTCCAGGTCGAGGACATCGAGAAGCGGTCGAAGGCGTGCACCGACGCCGGCAAGCCGGCGATCACCATCGAGCAGTTCCCGGGCCAGGACGCGGCGACCGCCGCGGTGGCCTCTGGCAAGGACGACGCGATGCTGGCCGACTACCCGGTCGGGGTGTACGCGGTGACCCAGTCCGAGGGCGCGCTGGACCTGCTCGACAAGATGTACGAGGCGGCGCCGTACGGGTACGTGGTGGCCAAGGAGCAGACCGCGTTCGCCGAGGCCGTCCGGGACGCGACGAAGGCGCTGATCGCGGACGGGACGTACCAGACCATCCTGGACAAGTGGAAGGTCGGGGACGGCGCGATCACGGACCCCGCGATCAACCCGTAACGCGCCATGACAACCGACGAAGAGACAACCGTACGGGCGCGGCCGGAGCCGATCAAGGCCGTGCCCGTGCGGCACCCCGGCCGCTGGGCCGCCATCGCGGTGCTGGCGGTCCTGGCGGCGATGTTCGTGCATCTGCTCGTCACGAACGACAAGTTCAAGTGGTCGTTCATGGTCGACAACATGTTCCGGCCGCCGATCATCGAGGGAGTGCTGCGCGGCACGGTGCTGATGACCATCTGCGCGATGCTGCTGGGGGTGTCCCTGGGCATCGTGGTGGCGATCATGCGGCTCTCGACCAACCCGATCCTGCGGGTGGTCGCCTGGCTCTACACCTGGGTCTTCCGGGCGGTGCCCCGGCTGGTGCTGCTGGCCGTCTTCGGCAACCTCGGCATCCTGTGGAGCCGGATCGAGTTCGGCGTGCCCTTCGACACCCAGCTCGGCCAACTCTTCGGGATCGACAACCTGCAGCTTCGGGCCTTCGGGTTCACCTCCCGGGACGTGCTGACCGGCTTCGTGGCCGGTCTGCTCGGGCTGGCGCTCTCCGAGGCGGGCTACATGGCGGAGATCGTGCGAGCGGGCATCCAGTCGGTGGACGAGGGGCAGAGTGAGGCGGCCGCGGCGCTGGGCATGAGCCGGGGCCAGATCCTGCGAAGGGTCGTGCTGCCGCAGGCGATGCGTGTGATCATCCCGCCGACGGGCAACGAGACCATCGCGATGCTGAAGGACACGTCGCTGCTGATGGCCGTGCCGTACAGCATGGAGCTTTTCTTTCAGCTCGACGCGGTGGGTAAGCGCACGTTCCAGATCTTCCCGATGTACGTCGCGGCCGTTCTCTGGTACCTCTTCCTGGCCAGCATCCTGCTGCTCGGGCAGTACTTCCTGGAGCGGCACTTCGCCAAGGGATACGGGCGGACCGAGCGGGCGCGGATCCGGCTCCGTACGCTCGGCGCGGAATACGGCGGCGGAGGAGGTACACATTGACCGGGCAGCTCATTCCCGCCCAGACGGGCACGCCCGCGGTGGAGTCCGGCCTGATGGTCCGGGCCGAGCAGGTGCACAAGTCGTTCGGGCCTCTCGAGGTGCTCAAGGGCATCGACCTCGAGGTCCGGGCCGGCGAGGTGTGCTGTCTGCTCGGGCCCTCCGGCTCGGGCAAGTCGACGTTCCTGCGCTGCATCAACCACCTGGAGAAGATCAACGCCGGACGGATCCGGGTGGACGGCGACCTGATCGGCTACCGGGAGCGCGGCGGCAAGCTGCACGAGCTGCGGGAGAAGGAGGTGGCCGCGCAGCGCCGGGCGATCGGCATGGTGTTCCAGCGGTTCAACCTCTTTCCGCACATGACCGCCCTGCAGAACGTGGTCGAGGCGCCGGTGCTGCTGCGCCGGGCGAAGAAGGCCGAAGCCCGGGAGCGGGCCGCGCAACTGCTGGAGCGGGTGGGGCTGGGCGACAAGCTCGGGGCGTACCCGGGTCAGCTCTCCGGCGGCCAGCAGCAACGGGTGGCGATCGCCCGGGCATTGGCCATGCGGCCGAAGCTGATGCTCTTCGACGAGCCGACCAGCGCCCTGGACCCGGAGCTGGTGGGCGAGGTCCTGGACGTGATGAAGGGTCTGGCCCGCGACGGGATGACCATGATCGTGGTGACCCACGAGATCGGCTTCGCCCGGGAGGTCGGCGACTCGTTGGTCTTCATGGACGACGGCGTGGTGGTGGAGTCCGGCGACCCGCGCGAGGTGATCGCCAACCCCCGGCACGATCGGACGAAGGCGTTCCTGGCCAAGGTGCTCTGAGCCGTACCCGGCACGGTCGTCCGACGGCCGTGCCGGTGTCCCGGTCTGTCGTAGCGGCGGACTAGAGTCGCTGCCGTGACAGCTACGACGCCGCGCCTGCTCCTCGTCGACGGACATTCCCTGGCATATCGGGCGTTCTTCGCCCTGCCGGTGGAAAACTTCTCCACCACGACGGGTCAGCCGACCAACGCGGTGTACGGCTTCACCTCGATGCTGATCAACGTGTTGCGCGACGAGCAGCCCACCCACATCGTGGTGGCCTTCGACGTCTCCCGCCGTTCCTTCCGCACCGACAAGTACGCGGAGTACAAGGCCGGCCGCAGCGAGACCCCGACCGACTTCAAGGGTCAGGTCAGCCTGGTCAAGGAGGTCCTGGCCGCGCTGCAGATCCCGGTGGTGGAGAAGGAGGGCTTCGAGGCCGACGACGTCATCGCCACGCTCGCCTGCCAGGCCCGCGACCAGGGCATGTCGGTGCTGATCAGCAGCGGTGACCGGGACGCGTTCCAGCTGGTCGGCGACCAGGTCACCGTCCTCTACCCGCGCAAGGGTGTCTCCGACCTGGCCCGGATGGACCCGGCGGCGATCGAGGCGAAGTACGGCGTCGGGCCGCAGCAGTACCGGGACCTGGCCGCGCTGGTCGGCGAGACCAGCGACAACCTCCCCGGCGTGCCGGGCGTGGGCCCGAAGACCGCCGCCAAGTGGATCACCATGTACGGCGGGGTGGAGGGCGTGATCGCCCGCGCCGACGAGATCAAGGGCAAGGCCGGCGACAGCCTGCGAGAGCGGCTCGCCGACGTGATCCGCAACTACGAGATCAACTGCCTCATCACCGACCTCGACCTGCCGCTTCGCCCGGAGGACACCCGCTGGACCGGTTGGGACCGGGAAGCGGTGCACCAGGTCTTCGACACCCTCGAGTTCCGCATCCTGCGCGACCGTCTCTACCAATACCTGGAAGCGGTCGAGCCGGAGGCCGAGTCCGGCTTCGACCTCACCGGCGAAGTGCTGACCGAGCCCGGCACACTGGCCGGCTGGCTGACCACGCACGCCCCGACCGGCACCCCGGTCGGGTTGGCGGTCAAGCTCGACACCGGCCCCAACCGCCGACACAGCGCCTCGATCACCGGTCTGGCGCTGGCCACCGCCGGGGGTGCGGCGGCCTGGGTTGACCCGGCCGGGCTCGACCCGACCGACGAGGGCGCCCTCGCGGGCTGGCTGGCCGACGCGCAGCGGCCCAAGGTGCTGCACGACAGCAAGCCGGCGGTGCTGGCCTGCGCCGCACACGGCTGGGACCTGGCCGGCATCGTCCGCGACACCCAGATCGCCGCGTACCTGGCCCGTCCCGACCAGCGGTCCTACGACCTGACCGACCTGGCCCTGCGCTACCTGCACCGCGAGCTGCGGGTGGACGCGCCCGAAACCGGGCAGCTCACGCTCGACGGGCTGGGCGACGAGGGGGTGGCCGAGCAGAACCTCATGCTCCAGGCCCGCGCCACCCTCGACCTCGCCGACGCGATCGACGCCGAGCTGTCCCGCGACGGTGAGCAGTCCGCGCGGCTGATGGCCGGGGTGGAGCTGCCGCTGATGCGGGTGCTCGCCGGGATGGAGCGCACCGGCATCGCCGCCGACACCGACTACCTCTCCGAGCTGGAGGCGCACTTCGCCGCCGAGGTGAAGGCCGCGGCGCAGGGCGCGTACGAGGCGGTGGGCCGAGAGTTCAACCTCGGCTCGCCCAAGCAGTTGCAGGAGATCCTCTTCACCGAGCTGGGCCTGCCGAAGACCAAGAAGATCAAGACGGGCTACACGACCGACGCCGACGCCCTGCAGTGGCTCTACGCGCAGCAGCCGCACCCGGTGTTGGCCCACCTGCTGCGCCACCGCGACGTCGCCAAGCTCAAGTCGACAGTGGACGGCCTACTCAAGTCCGTCTCCGACGACGGCCGGATCCACACCACCTTCAACCAGACGGTGGCGGCCACCGGGCGCCTCTCCTCGACCGAGCCCAACCTGCAGAACATCCCGATCCGCACCGAGGAGGGCCGGCGCATCCGCCGGGCCTTCGTCGTGGGCGAGGGGTACGAGTGCCTGCTCACCGCCGACTACAGCCAGATCGAAATGCGGATCATGGCGCACCTCTCCTCGGACGACGCGCTGATCGAGGCGTTCAACTCCGGGGCCGACTTCCACGCCGCCACCGCCTCGTCGGTCTTCGGCGTGCCCGTCGACGAGGTGACCCCGGACCAGCGGCGCAAGATCAAGGCGATGAACTACGGCCTTGCGTACGGGCTCAGCGCGTTCGGCCTGTCCCAGCAGCTCAACATCAACACCGAAGAGGCCCGCGGCCTGATGGAGAACTACTTCGCCGGCTTCGGCGGAGTGCGCGACTACCTGCACCAGGTCGTTGCCAGGGCCCGTCAGGACGGCTACACCTCGACCATTCTGGGTCGCCGCCGCTACCTGCCCGACCTGGTGAGCGACAACCGGCAGCGTCGCGACATCGCCGAGCGGATGGCTCTCAACGCCCCCATTCAGGGGTCGGCCGCCGACATCATCAAGGTGGCGATGCTGCACGTCGACACCGCCCTCGCCGACGCCGGCCTGCGCTCCCGGATGCTGTTGCAGGTGCACGACGAGCTGGTCTTCGAGGTCGCCCCGGGTGAGCGGGAGACGTTGGAGGCGCTGGTGCGGCGCGAGATGGGTGGGGCGTACCCGCTGTCGGTGCCGCTGGAGGTGTCGGTCGGCGAAGGCCGGGACTGGAACAGCGCTGATCACTGATTTTCTGGTTGCGGTGGGGGTTCCGGGGCAGCCCGACCCGCGCAGGGATCAAGCTTGACCGCCCGGAGCGGGTCGGGCTGCCCCGGAACCCCGACCGGGTCGCCCGGGTCGCGTTGCTGCCGGCCGTCGCCCCGTAGGTTGATCTCGGTCTGTCCTTGTTGGTGATCCCTGGTCGGTGGGTTACTTCATGGGGTCGTGGCCCCAGTTCATGAGGGACCAGCGCCACTTGGTGTCGCGGACGTCGCCGGAGGGGCGCTGGGCCATGTGCCGGCGGACGTACCCGACTACCTTGCGCATGTGCTTGTAGTCGCCCTCGGACAGGTCGTCGCGTTTGTGGCGCAACAGGTTGACGATCTTCCGCCCGGAGTCGTGCCCGACCGACTCGCCGCCGCCGGAGCGACCACCCTTGTGCCAGCCGACCTGCTTCGACTCGTCGGTCTCCAGCCAGGACGACAGCTCACCGGGCTTCATGTTCACCGCCTCGGTGAACTCCCGGTAGGTGTCGCGCCCCTCGTCACGGCCGCTCATGACGCAGCACCTCGGGTCGGTGGGCCACGTCCCGGCCCGAGTCGTCGTTGCGGATCCGGTACTGCGGCTCGTCCTCGGTCGCGTTCACGGTGTGGCCGCGTACGTGCGTCCGATCGGTCAGCTTCTCCCTGACCACGCCGTGGGCCCGGCCGCTGTGACTGGCCCAGGAGACGTGGTCACCCTCGCGGAAATCCCTCTGCTCGGCCATACGCTCCGGCTACCCGACACCGCCGGAGCGAAACGACCAGCCGAAGCGGCCGACTACGGCGTGATCTCGGCGATCGGCAGTTTGATCTCGAACGGTTCGGTCAGCTCGATCACGTCCGCGCCGTCGGCGACCAGCTCGTACTGCCGCTCACCGCCGGGCCCGACCCGGTCGCCGATCCGGTACGCGTAGACGTGCACCGGATCCTGCTCGATCCGCCAGTAAAACGGGATGCCGGCGGCAGCATATTCGCCGGGTTTGGCGAATCGGTCGATCCGTCGGGTGCCCGGCGAAACGATTTCCACAGCGAGGACGACGTCCTCCGCCCGCAGCCTAGACCGGTCGGAATGCACCTCGGCGCGGCACAACAGCACGTCCGGCTGTCGACTCGTGTTGAAGCTGAGCCCGACTCCGACCGCTTGGGCGATTCGGAGATGGCCCGGCACACGTGAGTGAAGCCATAGACGTAGGAGGAACGAGATGTCTTGATGGCCCAGGGTGGGGGATGGTGTCACCTGGATAACTCCGTCGACGAGTTCGACGCGGGGGGCGTCGTCCGGCAGGGCGAGCAGGTCTTCCAGCGTGTAGTCGGCACGCTGCTGCCGCATCGGGTCCGGACACCAGGGGCCAGGTGGTGTGGGGATGGGCTCCGCGCTCATGGGGTCGAGCCTACCGGCGATCGATGGGACAAAGGTCGCACCCAAGGTGCGACGCGCTCAGTCGGCTGGCTTTTCGGTGACGAAGATGGCGGTGCCGGGGAAGAGTCGCCCCCGCAGCGGGCTCCACTGCCCCCAGATCCCCTCGTGCCCCTGCGGCCACTCCGGCTCCACCAGGTCCAGCAGCCGGAACCCGGCGCCGACCAGTTCGCGGATCCGGTCTCCGAGGGTCCGGTGCTGCTCGACGTACGTGGCGACGCCGGCGTCGTCCTGCTCGACATAGGGGGAGCGGTCGAAGTACGAGTGCACGGCCGTCAGACCGCCCTCGCCGGGATCGTCGAGGAAGATCCAGCGCATCGGGTGGGTCACGGAGAACACCCACCGGCCGCCCGGGCGCAGCACCCGGTGCACCTCGGCGAGCAGGGCCGCCGAGTCGTCCACGAAGGGGATCGCGCCGAACGCCGTGCAGGCGACGTCGAACGACCGGTCGGCGAACGGCAGGGCGAGCGCGTCGGCCTGCACCAGCGGTACGCGTACCTTGGTGCGGTCGGCGGCCTGCGCGGCGTGCCGCAACATGCCGGCGGACAGGTCGAAGGCGACCGGCCAGGCGCCCTGGGTGGCCAGCCAGCGGGCGGCGGCCGCCGCGCCGCAACCCACCTCCAGCACCCGCCGCCCCGACACGTCGCCGAGCAGGCGGGCATCGGCCTCGCGCAGCCCTTCCGGGCACCAGACGAAGTCCACGTCGCCGAGGAACCCCCCGTGCTCGGCCTGGTAGTCGTCGGCGTCGGTGTCCCACCAGCCGCGGTTGGCCCGCCGAGCCTCGGCGTCACCCACCCGGCGCCGGGTCACCCGGCTGTCGTCATCCACGCGCTCACGCTAGGCCCCGGTCAACCCGATGGGAGCGGCGGCGCGGCCTGATCCACTCGATTTCCACGAAGTCGTGGCGCGGCGGACCGGTGGGCAGCGTTGATTTCCGGAAGAGCCGCGTCGATCGGGCGTGGCGCGCGGATCGATGGCCGCCTCGCCCGGCCGCCCGTCCGAGGGCGCCTGGGGCCGCTGTGACGTACGAGACAGGAGGGGTCGTTTCTGGGCGATTGTTCGGCTTTCGCAGGTCATCACGCGTCGACGAGTCGGGAGGGCTTGCACGCTGTGGTAATGCGCACGGTAGGCTAGACGATGCGCTCGCGGATCGTGTGTCTCGGCAGGGAGCAGGTGCGCGGTCGACGGAGCACATCATGATCCCAGTAGGTGATCGTCCGGTGTGCCCGGCGACGGATCCGCTGGCGCGAACAGGTCACCGCGACACCAGCCTGCTGTGACAACCCATCCGACCGGAGCAACCGCCCACATGACGAGCAGCATCGAGGCCCCCTCGAGCGCCACCCGGGTCACCCACGACGATCTCGGTTCCGAGGAGGCATTCCTCGCCGCGATCGACGAGACCATCAAGTACTTCAACGACGGCGACATTGTCGAAGGCACCGTCGTCAAGGTCGATCGGGACGAGGTCCTGCTCGACATCGGCTACAAGACCGAGGGTGTCATCCCCTCTCGGGAGTTGTCGATCAAGCACGACGTGGACCCCGCCGAGGTTGTGACGGTTGGTGACCACATCGAGGCCCTGGTCCTCCAGAAGGAGGACAAGGAGGGTCGTCTGATCCTCTCCAAGAAGCGGGCGCAGTACGAGCGGGCCTGGGGCACGATCGAGAAGATCAAGGACGAGGACGGTGTCGTCCGCGGCTCGGTCATCGAGGTGGTCAAGGGTGGTCTCATCCTCGACATCGGGCTGCGCGGCTTCCTGCCCGCGTCCCTGGTCGAGATGCGGCGCGTGCGCGACCTGCAGCCGTACGTCGGGCGTGAGCTCGAGGCCAAGATCATCGAGCTGGACAAGAACCGCAACAACGTGGTCCTGTCCCGCCGGGCCTGGCTGGAGCAGACGCAGTCCGAGGTGCGCACCGAGTTCCTCAACAAGCTGCAGAAGGGCCAGGTCCGCAAGGGCGTCGTGTCCTCGATCGTCAACTTCGGCGCCTTCGTGGACCTCGGCGGCGTCGACGGTCTGGTGCACGTCTCCGAGCTGTCCTGGAAGCACATCGACCACCCGTCCGAGGTCGTCGAGGTCGGCCAGGAGGTCGAGGTCGAGGTTCTGGACGTCGACCTGGACCGCGAGCGCGTCTCGCTGTCGCTGAAGGCGACCCAGGAGGACCCGTGGCGGCAGTTCGCCCGCACCCACGCGATCCAGCAGATCGTGCCGGGTAAGGTCACCAAGCTGGTGCCGTTCGGTGCGTTCGTCCGGGTGGACGACGGCATCGAGGGCCTGGTCCACATCTCCGAGCTGGCCGAGCGGCACGTGGAGATCCCGGAGCAGGTCGTCCAGGTCGGCTCCGAGGTCATGGTCAAGGTCATCGACATCGACCTGGAGCGCCGCCGGATCTCGCTGTCGCTCAAGCAGGCCAACGAGGGCTTCGTCGAGGGCGAGGAGCACTTCGACCCGACCCTCTACGGCATGGCCGCGACCTACGACGCCGAGGGCAACTACATCTACCCGGAGGGCTTCGACCCGGAGACGGGCGAGTGGCTCGAGGGGTACGACAAGCAGCGCGAGACCTGGGAGAACCAGTACGCCGAGGCCCGTCAGCGTTGGGAGGCCCACACCAAGCAGGTGCAGACCTCTCGCGCCGCCGACGCCGAGGCCGCTGCCAACCCGACTCCGGCCGTTCCGGCCGCCGGTGGCGGCACCACCTCCTCGTCCAGCCCGGCCCCGAGCCGGCAGGCCGAGGAGCCGGCCGGCACGCTGGCCACCGACGAGGCGCTCGCCGCTCTGCGGGAGAAGCTCGCCGGCGGTAAGTGACCCGCTGAACGACGACGGGCCCCGTCCCCGCGATCTTTCCGATCGCCGGGGGCGGGGCCCTCGCCATACCCGCACCCGCTCAATGCTGGCCGCCCGCGCTTCGCGTCCGTGCCCGGGCTTCGTGTCCGTGCCCGCGCTTCGCGTCCGTGCCCGCGCTTC
Organism: Micromonospora sp. NBC_00617; assembly: GCF_045161355.1. NCBI lineage: Bacteria > Bacillati > Actinomycetota > Actinomycetes > Micromonosporales > Micromonosporaceae > Micromonospora > Micromonospora sp. NBC_00617. The sequence continues at coordinate 613,197 of NZ_CP107751.1, forward strand.
GTGTCGTAGTGGCCGGGCGGCAAGATCGCGCTCGATCGTGGATGTAGGGGCCTCTGAGCGGTCGGGATGCCACTACTTCCTGGATCGAGCACGATCTTCCAGGCGGCGGGCGCACGTCCGGGAGGGCCGCGTGGGCGAGCGGGGAGGCGCGGGTCATACCGGCGTGCCGGGGGCGGGGGTGGGTTTGGCGGGGAGGCTCGTGATCCGGTTGACTGGTCGGGTGCTGAGGGTGGGTTTGACCGGCGGGATCGGGTCGGGCAAGAGCGCGGTGGCCGCGCGGCTGGTGGAGTTGGGCGCGGTGCTCGTCGACGCGGACCAGGTTGCCCGGGAGGTCGTCGCGCCGGGCACGGAGGGCCTCGCGGAGATCGTCGCCACCTTCTCGGAGAAGGTGCTGGACGCCGACGGCGCGCTGGATCGCGCCGCGTTGGGCGCCGTGGTGTTCGCCGACGAGGCCGCCCGCCGCCGGTTGGAGGCGATCACCCATCCCCGGGTGCGGGCGCGTACGGCCGAGCTGGTCGCGGCGGCGGCACCGGACGCGATCGTGGTCAACGACGTACCGCTGCTGGTGGAGGTGGGGCTCGCGCCGACGTACCACCTGGTGGTCGTGGTGCAGACGGCCGTGCCGATCCGGCTGGAGCGGTTGATGCGCGACCGGGGGATGGACCGCGTGGAGGCCGAGCGACGAATCGCCGCGCAGGCCGACGACGCCCGTCGGCGTGCCGTGGCGGACGTGGTGTTGACCAATGACGGCACTCTGGTGGCGCTGCACGCCGCGGTGGATTCGCTGTGGCGGCAGCGGCTGCGACCCTACGAGCACAATGTGCGGCAGCGGCGGGTCGTGCCGCTGTCGGGCCGCGGCGACGGGGTGGATGCCGATCCGAGCTGGCCCGAGCAGTACGCGCGGCTGGCCGCCCGGATCCGTCACGCGCTGGCCCCGGCGGACGTGCGGATCGACCACATCGGTGCGACCGCGGTGCCCGGGCTCGCCGCCGACGATGTCATCGACGTGCAGGTGGCCGTGCCCAGCCTCGCCGACGCCGACGGACCGCTGGCCGACCGGCTGGCGAACGCGGGGTTTCCCCGCGTGCCGGGGCACTGGTGGGACGATCCGCGCCCGGCGGGTCGAGGTCGGTGGGAGAAGCGGTTGCACGGCAGCGCCGACCCGGATCGCCCGGTGCGCCTGCACGTGCGGGAGGCCGAGTCGCCAGGCTGGCGGTACGCGCTGCTCATGCGTGACCACCTCCGCGCCGATCCGGATCAGCGGGCCACGTACCTGCTGTTCAAGCGGGATCTGGTCGACGCGGCGCCGCACGTCGCTGACTCCGGCACGGCCCGCGACCCCTGGTTCGACGAGGAGTACCTGCGGGCCGAGCAGTGGGCCGCGCGGACCGGCTGGCGGCCCTGAGAGCCGTGCCACCACGCCCACGTGCGTGTGGTCAGCGTGCTCCGGGCCGGGGCGGGCCGCTCGGTGGTGCGGCGTGCGGCGGCGGGTTGAGGCGGGGCACGACGGCGGGGCTGAGGTCCACCTGCGCCCACGCGCCGGGGCCGGTGTGCAGTTCCACCCGGCGCAGTAACCCGTCGCGGTCGATCCAGTAGCGCAGGCGCGCGTCGGCCGTGCGGAGCTCCACGACGTCGACGATCCGTCCGGCGGCGAGGTCCTCGCGTACCCGCACGGCCGCGCCCCGCAGCGCCACCGGCCCGGCGGCGGCCACTGCGGCGTCGACCAGCAGATCGAGGTCGTCGCGGGGGGACCGGGTGGGCCGCCACGACCCGGCAGGGACCGGAAACGGCGGCCGGCCCGGGGCCTCGGCGGTGCCACCGCCACCGGCGTCGGCCGGCACGTCCGTCCGGGACAGGCCGGCCGCGCCGCGGCGCAGCAGGGTCCGGCGGCCCGGTACGCCCAGGTCGGCGACCGCCACGTACGCCGTGCGGGTGGCCCAACTCAACCAGCCGGCGCCCCGCAGGTTGGTGTCCGTGCCCACCGGCGCGGTCAGCGTCAGCGTGGCCCCGCCCTGGCCGCGCAGCCGGGCGGCCAGCCGGTCCAGCCGGCGGTGCTCCCCATCCGTGAGCGCGCGGGGCAGCCCGGGTCGGCCGCCGAGCGCGTCGACCGGGCACAGCGTGGGACGGTCGATCCGGTTGAGGAGCACCGTGACCGGCCCGACGCCGGGCAACCGGGTCACCAGTTTGTGCAGTCGGCCATCCCGGTCGAGCCAGTAGCGGGTCGACCCGTCCGGACCGGTCGCCGCCGTGCCGCCCGTCGCCGCGCTGCCGGGACTGGGTGGGATCGCGGTGGGCAGTGGCGCCTGCAGGACGTCGACCGGCCCGGCCGCGACCACGTCCCGGGCGACCCAGCGGGCATCGCCGCCGCCGATCGCCGGGGACGGGTCCGGTCGGTCGGCGGCGAGGCCGAGGAGCAGGTCGAGGACCGGTGCCAGGCCCGCGCCGGGCGTCAGGTGGTGCAGCCGCCAGCGGTCCGCCGGTGGCACCAGGGGCGGCGCGGCCGGGGTGGGCACGGCCGCCGGGTCGGGACGGGTGACCAGCACCGGTCCGGCGCTCTGCAGCAGGCCACGCTCGGCACCCGCCCCCGGCCCGCCCACATCCAGGTAGAGCAGGGGCCGCGACCAGTCCACCCAGCCCACCAGTTCGGTACGGGCGGCGCCGGCGCCGACCGTGACATGGAGGCCGGCGCGCAGGTCCCGAAGGTTGGTGACCCGCATGGCGGCCAGCCGCTCGGCCTCGGCGACGGTCAGCGGTCGGGCCGGCTCGGGTGGGTCGGGAGCCCAGCTCAGCAGCCCGGCCACCAGCGCCGTCGCGGACGTCACCGCGGTCAGGGCGAGCAGCAGCAGCACCGTACGCCGACGACGGCTCGCCCGGGAGGGGCCGCTGTCGGTGTCGGGGGAGTCCGTCTCGCGCGGGTGCCCGCCGGGGCCGCAGGACGGGCCGCCGGTGCGGACTGCGTCGCCAGCGCGGGTGGTGTCGGGAAGGGGGCCGCGCGCCGGGGCCGAAGAGGTGTCCACGGATGTGAAACGGGCGGGACGGCACGGGGTGACGAGCTGAGGATGACGAGTTGGAGGTGAAGCGGCAGGGGCGCTCGCGGCGGCCGGTCAGCGCCTCGAGCGCGACCACACGGGTGCGCACGCCGGACGAGCCGGGTGCTGCGACCGCTGTGCCGGGGGCGGCCGGCCGTGATGACGGCCTGGCCTCCGGCCCGGTCGGCCGCCGCGAGCGGCCTACATGAAGAGGGTAGTCCCGGTGACATGGGCCACACAATGGGAATATCGAAGCCGATCACGCACTTTGCGCGACGGCCGAACGTGTCGGACCTGCGGCGTACCGTTGAGGTCATGGCGCTCGACATTCCCCGGCTCGACGGCCGCTTCCAGGTCGTCAGTGAATTCCAGCCGGCCGGCGACCAGCCGGCCGCCATCGACGACCTTGAGCGCCGGGTGCGGCGCGGCGACCGCAACACGGTGCTCCTCGGCGCGACCGGCACCGGCAAGAGTGCCACCACCGCGTGGCTGATCGAGCGGCTGCAGCGCCCCACCCTGGTGCTCGCCCCGAACAAGACGCTCTGCGCGCAGCTGGCCAAGGAGTTCAGCGAGTTGCTGCCGCACAACGCGGTCGAATACTTCGTCTCGTACTACGACTACTACCAGCCCGAGGCGTACATTCCGCAGACCGACACCTACATCGAGAAGGACTCCTCGATCAACGAGGAGGTCGAGCGGCTGCGGCACTCGGCGACGATGTCGCTGCTCACCCGTCGCGACGTGATCGTGGTGGCGACCGTCTCGGCGATCTACGGCCTGGGCACCCCGGAGGAATACCTCAACCGGGCGGTTCGGGTCGAGGTCGGGCAGGATCTCGACCGCGACCAGTTGCTGCGCCGGCTGGTCGACATCCAGTACACCCGCAACGACATGGCCTTCCAGCGGGGCACCTTCCGGGTCCGCGGCGACACGCTGGAGATCATCCCGGCGTACGAGGAGCTGGCGGTCCGCATTGAGCTGTTCGGCGACGAGGTGGAGAAGCTCTACTACCTCAACCCGTTGACCGGTGACGTGGTCCGTGAGGTCGACCAGCTGGTGATCTTCCCGGCGACGCACTACGCGGCCGGCCCGGAGCGGATGGAGCGGGCCATCCGCGACATCGAGGCGGAGCTGGCCGAGCGCCTCGCCGAGCTGGAGCGCCAGGGCAAGCTGCTGGAGGCGCAGCGGCTGCGGATGCGCACCACCTACGACATCGAGATGATGCGGCAGGTGGGTTTCTGCTCCGGCATCGAGAACTACTCGATGCACATGGACGGGCGGCTGCCCGGCAGCCCGCCGCACGCCCTGCTCGACTACTTCCCGGACGACTTCCTCACGGTGGTCGACGAGTCGCACGTGACGATCCCGCAGATCGGCAGCATGTACGAGGGTGACGCCTCCCGCAAACGGATGCTCATCGACCACGGGTTCCGGCTGCCCAGCGCCGCCGACAACCGGCCGCTGCGGTTCGACGAGTTCCTGGAGCGGGTCGGCCAGATGGTCTGCCTGTCGGCGACCCCGGGCACGTGGGAGCTGGAACAGGCCCAGGGTGAGTTCGTCGAGCAGGTCATCCGCCCCACCGGGCTGGTCGACCCGCAGGTCGTGATCAAGCCGACCAAGGGCCAGATCGACGACCTGATGCACGAGATCAAGCTGCGGACCGACCGCGACGAGCGGGTGCTGGTCACCACGCTGACCAAGAAGATGGCCGAGGACCTGTCGGACTACCTCCTGGAGAACGGCGTCCGGGTGCGCTACCTGCACTCCGAGGTCGACACCCTGCGCCGGGTGGAGCTGCTGCGCGAGCTGCGCAAGGGCGAGTACGACGTGTTGGTCGGCATCAACCTGCTCCGTGAGGGTCTGGACCTGCCCGAGGTGTCGCTCGTCGCGATCCTCGACGCCGACAAGGAGGGTTTCCTGCGCAGCGGCCGGTCGCTGATCCAGACCATCGGGCGGGCGGCCCGGAACGTCTCGGGCCAGGTGCACATGTACGCCGACAAGATCACCCCTTCGATGGCGGCGGCGATCGACGAGACCGACCGACGTCGCGCCAAGCAGATCGCGCACAACGAGGCACACGGGATCAGTCCGGAGCCGCTGCGCAAAAAGATCCACGACATTCTGGACGACATCTACCGCGAGGCGGAGGACACCGAAAACTCCCGGGTCGGCGGTGCGGCGCGTCAGCTCTCCCGGGGCAAGGCGCCGGTCAAGGAGACCCGCAGCCGCAGTCGGTCCACCGCCACCACCCCGTCCCGGGAGGGGATGGCCCGCGCCGACCTCGCCCAGCTCATCCAGGAGCTCAACGACCAGATGCTGGCCGCCGCCCGCGAGCTGCAGTTCGAGCTGGCGGCGCGGATCCGCGACGAGGTCGCCGACCTGAAGAAGGAGCTGCGTGGCATGGACGCCGCCGGGGTGAAGTGAGGGCGGCCCGGCCGGCATGGGCCGGGCTACCCGAACGCGTCCTCGCCCGGCCCGCCGGCCGACCATTCGGTTGCGGTGCGCAAGCAAGCTATTGCACTGGGTGATCGTCCTGCGTACGCTCCCTCGATGGGAGGGCGGGGATGCCGTTGCCAACAAGTCCTGTCATTCGACGCGCGCGGCTCGGCGCCGAGCTGCGCCAGTTACGTCGGCGCGAGGCGCTGACCCTGGAGCAGGTCTGCGACCGGCTGGGCTGGGCGTCGACGTCGAAGCTGTCCCGCATCGAGCTGGGGCAGAGCCGTCCGGATCTCGCCGACGTGCTGGACCTGCTCGACATCTACCAGGTGCCGGCGTCGGCCCGTGACGCGCTGATCGTGATCGCCCGGGATGCGGCCACCAGCCGCGGCTGGTGGAAGACGCTCGGCGAGATGAGCGAGCGGCAGCGCATCTACGCCGAGTTGGAGGCGGGCGCGGCCGACATCGTCGAGTACCAGCCGGCGGTCGTGCCGGGGCTGCTCCAGACGCCGGCGTACGCCCGCTCGCGGGTCGCCGCCGGCATCCTGCTCGCGCCGCAGGTCGACGTGGAGGCGGAGGTGCGCGCCCGGGCGTTGCGGCAGGAGGTGCTGCGCCGGGCCGAGCCGCCGCGCTACACGGCGGTGCTCGCCGAGACGGTGTGCGACCCGGGTGACCTGCCGGTCGACGTCTGGCGTGAGCAGTTGCGGCACCTGGTGACGGTGACTGGCCTGGCCCACGTGACGGTGCGACTGCTGCCGCGCGGGGTGGCCGGCGGCGGGCTGCACCCGCTCACCCCGTACTCCTGGTATGCCTTCCCCGACCCGGCGGATCCGCGGACGGTGATGCTGGAGGCGTTGACCACCGACGTCCGCCTGGCGACCGTGCTCGACGTCGACCGGTACGAGCGGATGACCGAGGCGCTGCTGGCGGCCGCCCTGTCACCGGAGGAGACGGTCACCGCGCTGGCCCGCCGCGTCGGCGAGTGAGGGCAGGTGCTGCCCGCGCGGCCCCCGGACCCGGCGCCCCCGAGCCCGTCGGGGCCGGCGACCGGCGCGTGCGGGAGGCACGATAACCGCGGGGTACGACAGCTTCCCTCAGGCCGGTACGTCGAGGAAGTGCTCGACCAGCGGTGGCCCGGCGAAGTGCGGCCCGATCAGCGCCCGCCACTGGGCGAACCGTTCGGTGTCCCGGAAGTTCCTCTCGTGCGCCTCGACCGAGTCCCACTCGACCAGCAGCACGAACCGGGTCGGGGACTCGATGCCCCGGGTCATCCGCACCGACCGGCAACCGGGCGTCCCGGCGAGCACCGGGTGACCCTGGGCGTACGCGGCGGCGAACGCGTCCTCGTGTCCGGGCAGTACGTCGATCAGCGCGACTTCAAGCACCATGCCGCAAAGCCTCCCACGGCGTAGGCGCGCAGGGGCGTGGGGGTGTCGCGCCGGCCGGCGCCGCCCCGGGCACACACTAGCCTCCTAGGAAGCCGGAGGCGGTGTGCCGTCTTCCCGGCGACCCGGGGGCAACGGGTGCGCGGTGACACCCGTTGCCCGGGGTGTGATCACGGCGAGTGGTGGGCAACAATGGTCACTGAGGAGGGGAGTATTCCCCCGTGACGAAGTCGTCAGCACGGACGATCGCCGGCACCTCGGCGTCGACCCGGCTTCGTCGGTCGCCGTCCCGTTCCCGGGTCGGGGGCGGAAGAGACCTCCGACAGTCACCAGAGTGAGCGACAGCGGCACGCCAGCCCCCAGGGGGCGTACGGTGTGCCCGACGCCGCGTGTCTGCCGGAGGAATGAACGTTGGACGTGTCCGGATTGGTGTGGGCGGGGACCCTCGTCGCACTGACTGCGGTGCTTCTCGTCGACCTGTTGATCATTGGTCGGCGCCCGCACGAGCCGAGCGTGCGCGAATCGAGCCTCTGGGTCGCCTTCTACGTGGGCCTCGCCCTGCTCTTCGGTGTCGGCGTCTGGCTGGCCGCCGGGGCCAGCCCGGCGGGGCAGTTCTACACCGGCTGGCTCACCGAGTACAGCCTCTCGGTGGACAACCTCTTCGTCTTCGTCATCATCATGGCCCGCTTCGGGGTGCCCCGGCAGTACCAGCAGAAGGTGCTGCTCATCGGCATCGTGCTGGCGCTGGTGATGCGCGGTGGCTTCATCGCCGCCGGCGCGGCGTTGATCTCGCAGTTCTCCTGGGTCTTCTACATCTTCGGCGCGTTCCTGATCTACACGGCGGTCAACCTGGCCCGCCAGGGTGAGCCGGACGAGGACGAGTTCTCGGAGAACCTGCTGATCCGGTGGAGCCGCCGGGCGCTGCCGATCTCCAAGGGCTACAACGACGCGAAGCTGATGACCCACGAGAACGGGCGTCGGCTGTTCACCCCGATGCTCATCGTGATGATCGCGATCGGCACCACCGACCTGATCTTCGCTCTGGACTCGATCCCCGCGATCTTCGGCATCACGCAGGAGCCGTACCTGGTCTTCACCGCGAACGTTTTCGCGCTGATGGGCCTGCGGCAGCTCTACTTCCTGCTCGGCGGCCTGCTCGACCGGCTGATCTACCTGAGCTACGGGCTGGCTGTCGTGCTGGGCTTCATCGGCGTCAAGCTGGTGCTGGAGGCGCTTGCCGACAACAACCTGCCGTTCATCAACGGCGGAAAGCACGTCGGGTGGGCGCCGCACATCCCGATCTGGCTGTCCCTGCTGGTCATCATCGGCACGCTGGGCATCGCCACCGTCGCCAGCCTGGCCAAGTCCGCCTGGGACCGGCGCCGCGAGCTGACCGGGATCCGGCGCTGAACCACCGCCGGTCGGGCCCGCAGTGCGGGCTCGACCGGTCAGACCCGGTGGACGCCGACGAGGGTGGCCGTCCGGTCGGCCGGCAGCTGCTCCTCCAGCACCCGTCGCCGCCGGTAGCAGGCGTGCAGCATCCGCCGGTCCGTCGGGTCGTCGGCGACGGCGGTGACGATGCCGATGTGGTGGATCTTGCGGCCGGGGCGGGCGAAGAAGTAGAGGTCGCCAGGACGTTCCGCGCCCAGGGGCAGCGGGGTCGTGGCGACGGCCTGGTCGTCGGCGTCGCGGGGCAGCAGCACGCCGAACCGGCGCCAGGCCAGGTGAACAAGGCCCGAGCAGTCGATGCCGTACGCGGAGAGCCCGCCCCAGATGTAGGCGACGTCCAGCAGCCGCTGGGCCACCGCGAGCGCGTCGGCGGCGCTGGGCGGCTCGGCCGGCACCGGGACGAGCTGCCCGTCGGGCAGCCAGAGCGGCGCGGCCTGGCCGGGGACGTGGACCGGTCGCCAGCCGTCGCGGGCCGGGCCGGCCGGGACGAGGCGCGTGCCGACGACGACGCCGGGCAGCGCCACCGGCCCGCCCGGGGCGGCGTGCAGGCCGGTGACGGTGGCGTCCACGATCAGCGGGTCGCCGCTGACGGTGGGATCCACGGGGGTCAGCTGGCCGGCGGGGAGCCAACCCGGGTAGCCGCGGGGATCGAGCTTGGCGGCCGGCTGCTCGACGGCGACGACCCGTGCCCAGCCGTCCGGGCGCAGCTCGTCGATCAGCACCCGCTCGCCGAGCAGGAGCTGGCTCAGCACGCAGTCGCCGACCTGCTGGTCGGTGTCCATGCCGCGAACCCAGGTCGGGATGTCGGCGCCGGCGCTGAGCGCGGGACCGTCGACCGGTCGGACCGCCTCGGGGGAGGACCACAGCGTCGCGACGGCGACCCGGACGATGGCCTCGCGGCCCGGTTGCAGCTCCACGTCAACCCCCAGCTCGTGTCGGCTGTTCAGGGGAACCCTATGAAAGAAACCAACGGCCATCAACCGCGGGTCTGCACCTTTACTTCAGCCAGGCCGGAGATGCCCAGGCCAGGCGCATCCGGCAGCACCACTGTCGGTCCCTCGTAGCGGATTCCCCCCTGCACCGGCGACCAGGCCAGCCACCAGGCGGCGTCCAGGTCGGCGACGGCGGTGGTGCCGTACGCGGCGACCAGGCTCGCCGCCGCGCCGATGCCGACCTGACTCTCCATCATCGACCCGACCACCGTGCCGAGCCCGTGCGCGGCGGCCAGCTCCAGCAGAGTGCGCGCCGGGTGCAGCCCGCCGCACTTGGCCAGCTTGACGTTGACCAGGTCGGCGGCCCGACGACGGATCACCTCGACCAGGTCGCGGACCCCGAAGACCGCCTCGTCGGCCAGAATCGGCACGGACACCCGGTCGCTGACCCACGCCAACCCGTCCAGGTCCCAGCGGGCCACCGGCTGCTCGACCAGCTCCACGTCCAGCCCGGCGTCCTCGATGCCACGGATCACCCGGACCGCCTCGCGCGGCGTCCAGCCCTGGTTGGCGTCGAGTCGGATCCGGACCCCGGCGCCGACCGCCGCGCGGACCGCCCGTACCCGGTCCAGGTCGCCGGCCGCGTCCGTGCCGACCTTCAGCTTCAGCACGCCGAAGCCGTCGGCCTGCCGCTGCCGCGCGGCCGCCGCCAGGTCCACCGCGTCGCCCGCGGCGAGGGTGACGTCCGTCGGAACCCGCAGGGTGGTGCCGCCGAGCAACCGCACCAGGGGTACGCCCAGCCGCTGCGCGGCCAGGTCGTGCAGGGCCACGTCCACCGCGGCCTTCGCCGCCTCGTTGCCGACCACCGCGCGCTGCACCTCGGCGCAGCGGGCCACCAGCTCGTCCGGGTCACGCCCGGTGAGCAGCGGGCCGAGCAGTTCGCGTACGCACGCCTGCGCGCCGGCGACCGACGCGCCGGTGACCTGCCACACCTGCGGCGCCTCGCCGAAGCCGGACCGACCGTCGGCGTCGATCAGCTCGACGACCAGGGTGTCCACAGTGGTGGTACGGCGCAGCGCGGTGACGAACGGGGTGTGTAAGGGGGCAGAAACCCGGTGGGTGCGTACCGCCGAGATCGTCATTGGGGCACCCTATACGCAGACACACGGCGGGAGGGCAGACCGGATGGGCGTACGGGACTGGGAGCTGGTGGGCGCACCGAACGCCCGTGACCTGGGCGGGCTGCGCGGCGCCGACGGCCGGACGGTGCGCGCCGGACGCCTGATCCGCACCCCGGCGCTGGGTCGGCTCACCGACGAGGATCTGCCCGTGCTCGCGAAACTGGGCCCGGCCTGCGTGCTCGACCTGCGCGCCTCCGCGGAGATCGCACTCGCCCCGGTCGACCGGCTGGCCGGCGAGCCACGGGTCGTGCACCTGCCGGTGCACGACCCGGAGCACCCGGTCTTCACGTACGTCTCGGCGGTGCTGCTCGGCCACGACCTCGACGCGTACGCGGAGCTGGCCCGGCAGGGCACGGCGGGGGCGATGGCGGAGATCTACCGATGGTTCGTCACCGGCGAGTCGGCCCGGGTCAACTTCGGCGCGGCGGTCCGGCTGGCCGCCCGGCCGGAGAACCTGCCGCTGCTCTGCCACTGCTCCGCCGGCAAGGACCGCACCGGCTGGCTCACCGTCGTCCTGTTGACCGCGCTCGGCGTGGACGAGGCCGCGATCCGCGCCGAGTACCTGCGCAACAACGAGCTGACCGACAGCCTCCGCGCGGTGATCATCGAGGCGATGCGACGCCGGCAGCCCGGCCTGGACGTCGACGCGGTGCTGCCGGTGCTGGAGGTTCGCGCCGAGTACCTCGACGCCGGCTACCAGGAGGTGCGCCGGGTGCACGGCTCGTTCGACGCGTACCTGCGCGACGGGTTGGGGCTGACCGATGAGGTCGTCGGGGCGCTGCGGGCACACCTGCTGGAGTGAGCCGCCGCCCGGCAGGCCGCGGGGTCAGAGGCGGTGGCGGGGTCAGAGGCGGTGGCGGGCGGCCCAGACCTGCGCCGAGACGTGCGCGATCAGGCGGCAGGCGTCGTCCTCGACCCCCTCGTCGCCGTCGGCCAGGTCGGTGGTGGTGCATACGGCGATGACGTACGGCGGTGCGTCGTCGGGCAGCACCACGCCGACGCTGTGGCGCACGCCGCGTACCCAGCCGTTCTTGAGCGCGACGCGGGTGCCCTCGGGCAGGCCGGCGGCCAGGTCCTCGCGGTGCTCCTGAGCGAGCAGCACGTCGAGCATGGCGGCGCAGCCGGCCGGCGAGGCGAGGCGGCCGGGAGTGGTGGCGCCGCTGGCCAGCGCGCCCAGCAGGGCGGCCAGGTCGGCGGCGGTGACGGTGTTGGTGATGCCGGCCTCGCGGGCGGCGAAGTCCTCAATGCCCCGGCCGGTGACGCTGTTGCGGGCGCCGGCCAGCGACCACACCTCGGCCACCGCGGGCAACCCGACGTGCCCGATGACCAGGTTGGTCGCCAGGTTGCTGGACCGCACGATCATCCGTTCGGCGAGCCAGCCCAGGGGCGCGGCGCTGCCGAGCCGGTCCCAGACGGCGTCGTCGTTGTCGTAGTGCGGGGCGCAGGAGAAGCGGGGAGCGCCGGGCTGGGCCGAGTCGAACTCGTTGATCACCGGGACGTCGGCGTCCAACTCCAGCGCGCCGGCCTCCGCAGCGCGGTGCAGCGCGGCCAGCACCCCCACCTTCATGGTGCTGGCGGCGTAGTGGCCGGCGTCGGCGTGGCGGGTCCAGGTCGGGGGCGCGTCGAGTCGACCCACGTACGCCGAGACGGTGCCCGGCACCCGGTCCAGATGGGCGTCGAGATCATCCCAGGTCATGCCGGTGACCGTAGCCGATCACGGGGCGGGCGGGCCCGCGTACCCCTGCCGGAAAGCGGACGGGCGCGTCGGCCGCAAGCGGTCGACGCGCCCGGTGCCGGGGTGCTGGTGTCCTCAGCCGGCGTGCTTACGGCGGGCGGCGGCCCGACCGCGCAGCTGCTGGTCGAGCACCACCTTGCGGATGCGCACCGCGGTCGGGGTGACCTCGACGCACTCGTCCTCGCGGCAGAACTCCAGCGCCTGCTCCAGCGAGAGCTTGCGCGGCGGGATCAGCTTCTCGGTCTCGTCGGAGGTCGAGGCCCGCATGTTGGTGAGCTTCTTCTCCTTGGTGATGTTGACGTCCATGTCGTCGGAGCGCGAATTCTCCCCGACGATCATGCCCTCGTACACCTCGGTGGTCGGGTCGACGAAGAGCTGGCCGCGCTCCTGCAGGTTGATCATCGCGAAGGCGGTGACCGCGCCGGCCCGGTCGGCGACCAGCGACCCGTTGTTGCGGGTGCGCAGCTCGCCGAACCACGGCTCGTACGACTCGAAGACGTGGTGCAGGATGCCGGTGCCCCGGGTGTCGGTGAGGAACTCGGTGCGGAAGCCGATCAGGCCGCGGGCCGGGACCAGCCACTCCATCCGGATCCAGCCGGTGCCGTGGTTGACCAGCTGCTCCATCCGACCCTTGCGGGTCGCGAGGAGCTGGGTGATCGCGCCCAGGTACTCCTCGGGCGCGTCGATGGTCAACCGCTCGACCGGCTCGCAGGTCTTGCCGTTGATCTCCTTGGTGACGACCTGCGGCTTGCCGACGGTCAGCTCGTAGCTCTCCCGGCGCATCTGCTCGACCAGGATGGCCAGCGCCAGCTCGCCGCGGCCCTGCACCTCCCAGGCGTCCGGCCGCTCGGTGGGCAGCACCCGCAGCGACACGTTGCCGATCAGCTCCTTGTCGAGCCGGTCCTTGACCATCCGCGCGGTGACCTTGGAGCCCTTGACCCGACCCACCAGCGGTGACGTGTTGGTGCCGATCGTCATCGAGATGGCCGGCTCGTCGACGGTGATCAGCGGCAGCGCGACCGGGTTCTCCGCGTCGGCGAGGGTCTCACCGATCATGATGTCGGAGATGCCGGCGACCGCGATGATGTCGCCCGGACCGGCCGTCTCGGCCGGCTTGCGCTCCAGGCCCTCGGTCATCAGCATCTCGGAGATGCGGACCCGCTGGGTGCTGCCGTCGGTGCGGCACCAGGCCACCGTCTGGCCCTTGCTGATCGTGCCCTGGCGCACCCGGCACAGCGCCAGCCGACCGAGGAACGGCGAGGCATCGAGGTTGGTGACGTGGGCCTGCAGCGGCGCGCCGTCCTCGTACGCGGGCGGCGGGATGGTGTCCAGCAGGGTGCGGAACAGCGGCTCCAGGGAGGTGCTGTCGTCGGGCACCGAGCCGTCGGCGGGCTGGGTCAGCGAGGCGATGCCGTCCCGGGCGCAGGCGTACACGATCGGGAAGTCGATCTGCTCCTCGTCGGCGTCCAGGTCGAGGAAGAGCTCGTACGCCTCGTCCACGACCTCCTTGATCCGGGCGTCGGGGCGATCCACCTTGTTGATCACCAGAATGATCGGCATCCGGGCGCGCAGCGCCTTGCGCAGCACGAAGCGGGTCTGCGGCAGCGGACCCTCGCTGGCGTCGACCAGCAGGACCACACCGTCGACCATGGTCAGGCCGCGCTCGACCTCGCCGCCGAAGTCGGCGTGGCCGGGGGTGTCGATGATGTTGATGGTGACGGGGTCGGAGCCGTCCGCCGGCAGGTAGCGCACGCCGGTGTTCTTGGCCAGGATCGTGATGCCCTTCTCCCGCTCCAGGTCACCCGAGTCCATCACCCGTTCGGTGTTCTCGCCACGGGCACCGTAGGCGCCGGCCTGCCGCAACATGGCGTCGACCAGGGTGGTCTTGCCGTGGTCGACGTGAGCGATGATGGCGACGTTGCGGAGGTCGGTGCGAAGCTGCATACCCTCTATCTTTCCGCCCGCGCTCGCGCAGGCTGCGTCGGGGTCACCCCCAGGTGCCCCTGATCTACGGTGAAACTGCTGGGCCGGTCGTTGCACCGGCTGGCATGCTGGCTCCCGTGTCCCGGGGGCCTGCGTGCACGACCTGCTGACCTGGGTGCAGGGCCTGCCCACCCTGTGGATCTACCTGGTCGCCGCGTTGATCGTGGCGGGCGAGACCGCGGTGATCTTCGGCCTGCTGGTGCCGGGTGAGGCTACCCTGCTGCTCGTCGGCTTCCTCACCTACAACGGTACCCTGCGGCTCGGACCGGCGTTGCTCGCGCTGATCGTCTCGGCGTTCATGGGTGACGCGCTGGCGTTCCGCGCCGGGCGGCGCTTCGGCCCGAAGCTGCGTGCCGGGCTGGGCCACCGGGTCGGGCCCGAGCGGTGGCGCCGGGCCGACGCGATGCTCGCCCGCCTGGGCGGCAGGGGCGTGTTCGCGGCGCGCTGGGTGGCCTTCGCCCGCACTCTGGTGCCCCGGCTGGCCGGGTCCGCCGGCATGTCGTACCGGCGGTTCGCGCCCTGGAACCTGGCCGGCATCGTCACCTGGGTCGGCGGCTCGGTGCTGCTCGGCCACCTCGCCGGTGAGTCGTACGACACGGTCTCGCGACTGCTCGGCCGGGCCACCGGCGCGGCACTGGCGTTGCTGGCGGGGCTGCTGGGGGTGGTGCTCGCCGGGCGGTGGCTCGGCCGCAACCCCGACCCGGTACGCGCGCTGCTGTCCCGGGCCGCCGCGCTGCCGCCGGTGCGCTGGCTCAGCGCCCGCTACGGCGTGCTGTTCTTCCTGGTGGCCATGCGGATCGGGCCGGCCTGGACGCTGCTGCTCAACCTGGCCGCCGGGCGGCTGCTGCTCTTCGCCGCCGGGCTGGCCATCGCCGGCCTGCTCGCCGTCGTGGTGCACAACAGCGGGCTGGCGGCGCTGGACGGGGCGATCGGGGCCTGGTTCACCGCCCGCCGGACCCCGGACGCCGCCGACGCCACCCTGGTCGTGGTGTCGCTGGTACGCGGGTGGGTGCTGATCGTGCTGGTGGCCCTGGTGGCCCTGGTGGCGGCGGTGCTGGCGTGGCGGAACCGGCCGTGGCGCAGGGATCTGCTCAGTGTGGTCGGCACCGCGGGCGCGTTCGTGCCGCTGGTGGTGCTGGCCGTGGTGGCCGAGTTGACATCGACGCCCGGTGGTGGTCCGGGTGGGCACGAGGCCGTTCCGTTCTCGACCCAGAACGCCGTGGTCGCGGCGAGCCTGTGCACCCTGGCGTGGCTGGTGTCGCGCAGCGCCCACTGGCCGGTGGCGGTGGCCGCGTGGACGGCCGCGGCCGCGGGCGTGCTGGGGGTCGGCGCCGCCCGGCTCTACCTCGGCCTGGACACGGCGAGCGGCACGGCCGTGGCGGTGCTGCTCGGTGTGCTGTGGACGGTGGTGTTCATGGTCGCCTGGGCCACCAGGGACCGGACCGTGGGGAAACCGGGAGGAGTCGACCGGCCCGGTCCGGCCGTCGCAGGGGCCCCGGCGACCGGTGGAACCTTGCTAATCTGCGGCGACTGTCAGACGGGGGAGGACCACCATGCGTGAACGGACACCTCGGGTGGGCGCACTCGTGCTCGCCGGGCTCCTGCTCGCCGGCGGGGCGGTCGGCTGCGCCGGCCAGGGGGAACGCCCGCAGGACCAGGCCGCCCCCGTCTCGGTCAGCGAGGCGCCGACGGACGAAACCCCGATCGACGAGGCCGTTGCCGAACCGAGCCCTTCGCCGAGCGCGGTGGCGGCCATGGGCGCCGCCCCGAGCCGCAGCGCCTCGGCCTCCCCGACGCCCTCGAAGAAGCCGACCCGTACGACGGCGGCCCCGAAGCCGCGCGCGGTCGCCAAGGCGCCCACCGAGACGCAGGTCCCGCCGGCGCCACCGAAGCCCGCCCCCTCGTCCTGCAAGCCCAGCTACAAGGGCACCCAGGCGAGCCGCGCCGACGTGAAGGCGGCGCTGACCGACGCCGCCAACCGCACCTACTGGCCCAGCTCCGCACCGGAGCTCAAGATTCCGCTCAACCTGGTCAAGGCGACCGCCTGGCAGGAGAGCGGCTGGCAGTCCAACATCTACGCGTGCGACGGCGGCGTCGGGCTGATGCAGGTGATGTTGGGCACCGCCACCTGGATGAACCAGCGGTTCGAGCAGCGCTACGACATCGCCGGCTACCGGGACAACGCGTACCTGGGGGCCAACTACCTGGCCTGGCTGACCAAGTACATCGGCGACATGTACTTCGAGTCCGACTTCCGCCTCGACGCGGACCTGTGCACCGCCGAACTCGACTCCTGCCTGCTCAACGCCGTCATCTCCGCGTACAACTACGGGCACGGGGCGGTGGCGCAGGAGGGCAGGCCCCTCGCCATCCCCAACCCGTCGTACGTGCGCAACGTGCGGGCGTTGATGACCGAGTGCGTCTGCCTGGGCTACTGAACACGTCGACGGGGGCGGGGTCGGGTGGTTCCCGGCCCCGCCCCCGTCGCGTGGGCGGTCAGTCCCGCGCGGTCACCGGCTCGCGCGTCGCCGGTGCGTCGACGCCCGGGTCGGCGTCGACCCGGCCCGGCCACCAGAAGCGGTCCCCGAGCAGGAAGGTCAGCGCCGGCACCAGCACCGTGCGGACCAGCAGGGTGTCGAGCAGGACGCCGATGCAGACGATGATGCCGATCTGCGTGAGTGTGATCAGCGGCAGCACGCCGAGCACGGCGAACACCGCGGCGAGCAGCACACCGGCGCTGGTGATCACACCTCCGGTGACCCGCAACGCGGACAGCATCCCATCGCGGGTGCCCGCGCTGCGGGCGTCCTCCCGTGCGCGGGTGACCAGGAAGATGTTGTAGTCCACGCCGAGGGCGACCAGGAACACGAAGGCGAGCAGCAGCACGCCGCTGTCGAGCGCCGGGAAACCGAGCACGTGGTCGAAGAGCAGCCACGCCGCGCCGAGGCTGGCGAAGAACGACGCGATCACGGTGAGCACCAGCAGCACCGGCGCCAGCAGGCCCCGCAGCAGCAGCACGAGCACCGCGCCGACGAGCAGCAGGATGATCGGCAGGATCAGCCGTAGGTCACGGTCGTTGGCCTGCTCGGAGTCGTAGGTGGCGGCCACCGAACCACCGACGATCGCCCCGCCGGGCGCGTCGGCGCCGGCGACGGCCGGGGGAGCGGAGTCGGGAACGGCGGCGACGGCGTCGCGCAGCGCCTCGATCGTGCGGTCCGAGGCGGTCGTGCCGGGTTCGGCGTCCAGCACCACGTCGACCTGGGCGACGGCCTGGCCCGCGTCGCCGGGACGCGCCGAGGCGACGCCGGGAACGGCGGTGGCGGCGTCGGTGACCGCCCGCACCGCCGCCGGGGTGGTGAGCACGGCCACCGGTTGGGTGCTGCCGGCGGGGAACGCCCGGGCCAGCGTCTGCGCGCCGGTCACCGCCTCGGGTTCGGCCCGGAACTGTTCGGTCTCGGACAGGCCGGTGCGGATCCCCAGCCCACCGAGGGCCAGGCCGCCGAGCAGCACGGTGGCCAACACCGCGACGACCACCGGACGGCGTTGCACGGCATTGCCGAGCCGGCCCCAGAGCCGGCCCTCGCGCACCGGGCCGCCGACCCGCGGTACGAACGGCCAGAACAGGCCGCGACCGAAGAGCACCAGCAGGGCGGGGAGCACGAACAGCGCCGAGAGCATGGCGAAGACCACACCGGTGGCACAGGCCACCGCCAGCGCCCGGTTCGTCTCCTGCTCGCTGAGCAGCAGGGTGAGCACACCGAGCACCACGGTGCCGCCACTGGCCAGGATGGGCTCGGCGGTACGCCGCAGCGCGGCGCGCATCGCCGCGAAGCGGTTCTCCTCGCGCCGCAGCTCCTCCCGGTAGCGGGCGATGAGCAGCAGCGCGTAGTCGGTGGCGGCGCCGAAGACCAGCACGCTGGCGATGCCGGTGACCTGGCCCTGCTGGAGGTTGATGCCGACGGCCGGCACGATCGTGTCCACCGCGCGCAGGGTGAGCTGTTCGGTCGCCGCGACCACGACCAGCGGCACGATCCACAGGAACGGACTGCGGTACGTGATCAGCAGCAGCAACGCGACCACGGCGGCGGTCACCGCGAGCAGGGTGACGTCGGCGCCCTCGAAGACCGACGACAGGTCGGCGGTGAAGGCGGGGGCGCCGGTGACCTCGGCGGCCAGCCCGTCGGGCAGGTCCGTGAGCGTCTCGCGCAGCTGGGCGACGGTCTCGGTGACCGTCTCCTGACCGTCGGCGGTGTCCAGCGGCACGGCGACGAGCGCGACGGTGCCGTCCGGGGAGACCTGCGCAGGGCTGACCTGACCACCGACCGCGAAGCGACCCAGGTCGCCGGAGCGGGCGGCGAGGGCGGCCCGGTCGGCCTCGCTCAGCGCCCCGCCGTCGCTGCGGCTGACGACCACGATGGCCGGCTGGACGTCGCTTGCGGGCAGTTGGTCCTGGAGGCGCTGCACCTGGGTCGATTCCCACTGCACCGACAGGCCGGTGGCGGAGACCGGCGCCGGGTTGTCCGGCCGGGGTATCCCGAAGACGGCCGCGCCGACGACGAGCGCGGCGGCCACGGTGAGCCAGGCGGCCAGCCGCCCCCGCGCGACCCTGGTGAAGACAGACATCGGGAACCCCTGAGATCCTTCGAGAGTCGAGTATCTTGATAAACGAGATTATCGGCGGCTGTTCTATGCTGCAACCCGGGGACCGACGACGGGGAGAAGCGGCGCGAGGTGGCGACTCACGGCATGTACCGACGGCGCGACACGCGCCGCGATCAGCTGGCCGCGGAGATCACCAACAACCTCCGGCGGTACGCGGTGGACGCCCAGCAGGTCGGCCACGCCTTCGCCAACCTGCACGGGCTCAACCCGACCGACCTGAACGCGCTGATCGCGGTCATGGACGCCGAGCTGTTCGGTGACCCGATCACCCCCGGCCGCCTCGGTGAGCAGCTCAACCTGTCGTCCGGCTCGGTCACCGCCCTGATCGACCGGCTGGAGCGGGCCGGGCACATCCGCCGGGACCGGGACACCGTCGACCGGCGCAAGGTGCTGCTGCACTACGCCGACCAGGGCGCCGCGCTGGCCATGGAGTTCTTCCGGCCGCTGGGCGCCCGCACCGACACGGTGATGGACCGCTTCAGCGAGGACGAGCTGGAGGTGGTGCACCGGTTCGTGGCGGAGATGGGCGAGGCGCTGCGGGGGCACCGCGACGCCGTCCGCGCCGCCCGGCCCGAACCACCCCGTCGGACGACGGGCTGAGCGTGCCGGGCCGGCTCGTCGCCCGCCTCGCCGCCGTCGCGCTGCGGCTGCCCGCCGTGCGCCCCGGCCCGGTGCGGGTCACCCGCGACATCCCGGTCCGGGCGCGTGACGGCGTCGTGCTGCGGACCGACCACTACGCCCCGGGGGACCTTCCCGCCCCGACCGTGCTGATCCGCACCCCGTACGGGCGGGGCGGGCCGTTGCGGCTGCTCGGCCGGTTGCTCGCCGCGCGCGGTCGACACGCGGTGATCCAAGCCTGCCGGGGCACCGGCGGTTCCGGTGGCACGTTCGCCCCGCTGGTGCACGAGCGCGACGACGGAGTGGACACCCTGGACTGGCTGCGCCGCCAGCCCTGGTGGTCCGGAGCGCTCGGCATGTTCGGCGTCAGCTACCAGGGCTTCGCCCAGTGGGCGCTGGCCGCCGACGCCGGCGAGGACCTGCGCGCGATGGTCGCGGTGGTGACCGCGTCGTCCACCCGGGACTCGACGTACGCGGGGGAGTCGTTCGCCCTGGACACGGTGCTGACCTGGGCCGAGCTGCTGCACGCCCAGACCGTGCCGAGGCTGGCCCGGCAGTGGGAACTCAAGCGCGGGCAGCCCCGCCTGGCGGCCGCACTGGATCACCTGCCGCTGGACCGGGCGGACCGGGTCGCCACCGGCGTCACCATTCCCTTCTTCCAGGAGTGGCTGCGCCACCACGACCCCGACGCCGCGTACTGGAGAAGCCGGGTCTTCGCCGACCGGGTGGCCCGGGTGCGCGCACCCGTGGTCATGGTCACCGGCTGGCACGACATCTTCCTGCCCGCCCAGCTCGACGACCACGCCACCCTGCGCGCCGCGGGCGCCCGGCCGCGGCTGGTGATCGGCCCGTGGACGCACGGCAGCCCCGGCCTCTTCGTGGCCGCGCTGCGCGAGGGTCTGGCCTGGCTGGACGAGCACCTGGGCGGGTCCGCGGACCGGCGCGCGGGGTCGGGAGTTGGGCGCGGGGCGCGGGCCGCCGACGGGCGGCGGCCCGCCGAGGGTTCCGGTGCCCCGGTCCGGCTGCACGTGGGCGGTGCCGACGGCGGCTGGCGGGACCTGCCGGACTGGCCACCACCGGCCACCGACACCCCCTGGCACCTGCACCCCGAAGGCGAGCTGGCGACCCGCCCGTCGAACCCCTCGGCGCCGGACGAGTTCCGGTACGACCCGGCCGACCCCACCCCGTCGCTCGGTGGCCCGCTGTTGGTCGCCAAGCGGGCCGGCCCGGTGGACAACCGGCACGTCGAGGCCCGACCCGACGTCCTGACGTACACCAGCGCTCCCCTCACCGAAGCGCTCGAGGTGATCGGCGCCGTACGCGCGGAGATCCACGTCCGCAGCGAGCTCGCGTACCTGGACGTCTACGTCCGGCTGTGCGATGTGGACCGGCGCGGGCGTTCCCGCAACGTGTGCGACGGACTGGTCCGGGTCGCGCCCGGACGGTTCGCCGCCGACGGGTCCGGGGCGCTGCGGGTACCGGTGCCGCTCTGGCCGACCGCGTACCGGTTCGCGGCCGGGCACCGAGTGCGCGTTCAGGTCGCCGGCGGTGCCCACCCGCGCTGGGCGCGCAACCCGGGCAGTGGGGAACCCCTCGGCGCAGCCGTGACGCTGCGTGCCGGCTGGCGGCAGGTCCTGCACGATCCGACGCATCCCTCGGCGCTGTGGCTGCCGACCGTCCACACTGCCCCGCGCAGTGTCCAGTTCGAATAGACCCCGCCTGAGCTGGGCATTCATGTTTTTTGCGCGTTATGGTTGGGTCAACGCCCGGCGCCGTGCACCAGTAGGCCGGGCTCGCCTGAAGCCCAGCACCGCGTACGCGGTGTGACGTCGTGCCCGGCCCCGTCAATCGGAAGGGGGGCCCCATGACCCGGGCTCCGGCGAACCTGTTGGCCGTCCGAAGTCTCCTTCTCACGCACCTCAACGTCGACCCGAACACCGTCCGCGACGCCGACCTGGAACCGGCGGAGGTCGGGATCGTCGGCGACCCGGCCCACCGGGGCGGCTACCACTGCGGATCGGACCGGGTCGTCCCCAACGACTACTCCGTGGTGGAGTCGCCGCGGGACCGCAATGGCCTGACCCTCGACGCGGCGGCGCTCGACGTCGGCGGCTTCGAGGTCCGTTCCGGCGGAGGTACGCACACCCTGGCCAGCTTCTCACTCTGGTGTGTGGGTCAGTGCGTCGCGAACGCGGCGGACACCCGGGACATCCGCGAGATCATCTACAGCCCCGACGGCACCACAGTGAAGCGGTGGGACCGGCTCGGCAAGCGCACCAGCGGGGACAGCTCGCACCGCTGGCACACCCACTTCAGCTTCTTCCGCGACGCGATCAAGGCCGGCCGCGACCAGCGGCCGTTGTTCCGCCGCTACCTGACCGAAATCGGGCTTATCGAGGGAGACGACGACATGGCCATGACCGCAGAGGACCGCCAGGGCCTGATCCAGGACATCGCAGCGGCGGTGGTCAACCAGAACCTCGGCCGGTCCGGGCCTGCTCTGGGCACCGCCGTGCAGTCCACGTACGGGCAGGTGGCCAAACTGTCGGCGGCGCTGGCCGGCCAAGACCTGGTCGACGTGCCCGCGATCGTCGCGGCCGTCCTCGCCCAGCTCACCCCGGAGCGCATCGCCGCCGCGATCCCGTCGAGCCTCGCCAAGGAGGTCGCCGACGAGCTGGCCCGCCGGCTCGTCGCCTGAGTCAGAGGCGGCCCGTCCCACCGGGCCGCCTCTCTTCGGGGCATCCGCAACGGCTATTGAGCAATAGCTGTTGCGCAAGAGCTGTTGCGGATGTGACGCTGGGTCTCGTGGAGAACCCCGACGTACGCCTGGTCACCGACTCGCGAGCCCTGGCCGCCATGGCCCACCCCCTGCGCCGCCGACTGATGGACGTGCTCAAGGTGCACGGCCCGTCGACCGTCGGGCTGCTCGCCGAGCGCACCGACCAGGCCCCCGCCAACGTCAGCCACCACCTCAAGGTGCTCGCCGCCGCCGACCTCGTCACCGAGGCTCCCGAGCTGGCCCGGGACCGCCGCGAACGGTGGTGGCAGCTCGTCAGCCGGGGAGTGCGCTGGTCCAACACCGACTTCGACGCCGACCCGGCCGCCCGAGCCGTCGCCGACGCCGCCACCTCACTCAACCTGGACCGGCACGTCGCCCTGGCCCGAGCCTGGCACGCCGCCGACGACTCGGCGCATGCCGCCTGGCGCGACGGACCGTTCTCCACCGACAGGTGGTTGCACCTGACTCCCGACGAACTGTTCGAGCTGAGCCGCGACGTGGCCGATCTGCTGGCCCGCTGGGCCGACCGGCCGCCGCCCGAGGACGGCCAGGAACGGCAGCCCGTGTTCGTGTTCGTCCACGGCGTACCGGCCCGGCCGTGACCGCGGCCACCCGCACCGACCCGAGCCCGGTCCGACCGGCCGGCGGGCTGCTGCGGCACCGCGACTTCCGGCTGCTCTGGGCCGGGCAGACGGTCAGCAGCATCGGCAGCAACGTCACCACCGTCGCGCTGCCCCTGGTGGCGGTCGCCGTGCTCGACGCCGGCACCTTCCAGGTGGCGGTCCTCACCGCCGCGGCCTGGCTGCCCTGGTTGCTGATCGGCCTCCCGGCCGGCGCGTGGGTGGACCGGCTGCCCCGCCGGCCCCTGATGGTGGTCTGCGACCTGCTCTGTGCCCTGGCCTTTCTCAGCGTGCCGGTGGCCGCCGCCCTGGGCCGCCTCACCGTCGAGCAGCTGCTGCTGGTGGCGCTCGGCGCCGGCACCGCGCGGGTCTTCTTCGAGACCGCCGACCAGGTCTACCTGCCGGTGCTGCTGCGGCCCGAGCAACTGCCCGAGGGAAACGCGAAACTACAGGCCACGCAGACCGTGAGCTACGTCGTCGGGCCCGGCATCGCGGGCCTGATCGCCCAGGTCACCGGGGCGGTCGCCGCGTTGCTGCTGGACGCGCTCACATTCCTGCTCTCGGCGGGCCTCCTGCTGCGCATCCGCACCGCCGAGCCGCGCCCCGCCCGGCCGGACCGGTCCCGGTCGCTGCGTCGGGACATCGCCGAGGGACTGCGCTTCGTCATTCGCGACCCGTACCTGCGGGTGCTGACGGTCTTCGGCGCGGCCAGCAACATCGGTCTGACCGGCTACCAGGCGGTCCTGGTGGTGTTCCTGGTGCGTGAGCTGCGGCTCGCACCCGGCCTGGTGGGCCTGCTGGTCGGAGTGATGAGCGTCGGGGGAATCATCGGCGCGCTGCTGGCCACCGCCCTGGCCCGCCGGTGCGGCACCGCGCGCGCCATGCTGATCGGGGCAGCGCTCACCGGCCCACCCGCCCTGCTCATCCCGTTGGCAGCACCCGGCGCCGGGCTGGTGTGGCCGGCCCTCGGTGGCGTGCTGATCGGCCTCGGAGTGGCCATCGGCAACGTGGTCAAGGGCGCCTTCCGGCAGACGTACACGCCGCACCACCTGCTCGGCCGCGTGACGGTGAGCATGCACCTGCTCAACTTCGGTGCCATCCCGCTGGCGGCCGTGCTGGCCGGAGCCCTCGGCGCCCGCTACGGCGTCGGCACGGCGATCGGCGTGATGACCGCCTGGTTGGCGATCACCCCGCTGATCCTGCTGGTTGGACCGCTCCGGCGGCGGCGGGACCTGCCCGCCGCCCCGGCAGCGTCTTGAGTGCACTGCGACGGCGGCCGAGAACCGACCGCCGTCACCGGCACGGAGCTACATCGGGCGGACGTTGTCCGCCTGCGGGCCCTTCTGCCCCTGGGTCACCTCGAACTCGACCTTCTGGCCCTCGTTGAGCTCCCGGTAACCGCTCGTCGCGATGGCGGAGTAGTGGACGAACACGTCCGGCCCCCCACCATCCTGCTCGATGAAGCCGAAGCCCTTTTCCGAGTTGAACCACTTAACCGTGCCGGTTGCCATGCATCTCTCCCTGTTCAAAGCGGCGGACCACCGGCCCGTGGCCGATGGTCGCCCGTACCTGTTCGACAGTAACGGGCGAAACCCCGATCTGCCGGCCGAAGTGCCGTAGGTGTTTACTCGAACTCAGATGAACTCTGTGCGCGCCGGCACGCGAAAGCCGCCCCGACCACCCTCCGCTACGGCATGCTTGCGCCGATGAGGGGTGCCGCAGCCACTGCGCTGTCCGAGCTGGAGCGCGAGATCGACGCGCCCGGTTCCGGCCTGGACCGGCTCCACCTGGTGCCCACCCCGTTCGTTCCGGAGGTGCGGCTGCACCTCGCCGAGGACGCGATCGTCTGGTGGGCCCGGATGGAGGCGCTCGCCGGTCACGCACTGCCACCGCCGTACTGGGCCTCCGCCTGGGCCGGCGGCCAGGCCCTGGCCCGACACCTGCTGGACCACCCGGAGCTGGTCGCCGGACGCCGCGTCCTCGACCTCGCCGCCGGCTCGGGGCTGGTGGCCATCGCCGCCGCGCTGGCCGGCGCCGCCGACGTCGTCGCCAACGACATCGACCCGTACGCCGTGGCGGCCATCACCGTCAACGCGCGCGCCAACCGGGTCACCGTCGAGGCCAGCGGGGACGACCTCCTCGACAACGTCGGCGTCGACGCGGACCTGGTGGTCGCCGGGGACGTCTTCTACAGCCGCGCGATGGCCGAGAGGATGCTGCCGTTCCTGCAACGGGCCGCCGCCTCCGGTGCCGAGGTGCTGGTCGGGGACCCCGGCCGGGGGCACCTGCCCGAGGACGGGCTGCGGGTGCTGACCGACTACCCGGTGCCCACCACCGAACCGTCGGTGGACTCGTCGCTGCGCCGGGTGCAGGTGCTGCGACCCGCGTGACGCGCGGGCTCCCTCAGGGGCGACCCCGAGGCCGATACCAGGGGGCGCTGGGGGCTGCGACCTGATGTCCACGGTGGTGCGGCGGCCATAGCGTACGAGGCATGACGCAATGGCTGGCCCAGGTCGAAGAACTGCCCATCCTCGTGCTGATGGGCGCGCTCGGGCTGGTCATGCTCTTCGACGCCGTACCGTTGCTGGGTGTGCTGATCCCCGGCGACGTGGCGATCCTGGCCGCGGTCGGGGTGGGCCGCCCGTCCACCGGGCTGGCCACCTTCGCCGCGGTGCTGGCCGGCTGCCTGGCCGGCTGGTCGCTGAGTTTCCTGGTCGGTCGCCGCTACGCCGAACGCCTGCGCCACAGCCGGATCGGGGGCTGGATCGGTGAGTCGCGCTGGAGCGCGGCGGAGGGAATCCTCAACCACGGCGGTGGCCGGATGATGATGGTCGCGCCGTTCCTGCCGGTGTTCAACACGCTGCTGCCGCTGGCCGCCGGCGGGCTGCGGATGTCGTACCGCCGGTTCCTCGGCTGCGCGACCCTCGGCGCGGCCGCCTGGGCCGGTCTCTACCTGGCGCTGGGCACCGCGTCGCGGTCGCTGGCCGGGCTGCTGCCGCAGGCGCCGAGCCCGCTGCTGGTGACCACGGGGGTGGGGCTGGCGCTGGCGTTCGTCGTGTTGGTGGGGGCGCGGCGGCGGTTCTCTGCTCTTGCTGGTTGAGCTGGTGGGTGGGTCTGCCGTGGTTGCGGTGCGGGGGCGGGGGCCTGCCGTGCCCGGCTCCGGGCGGTCAGGCTTGATCCCTGCGCCGGGCACGGCAGGCCCCCGCCCCCGTCGTGGGGGCGGTTCGTCCGGTGGTGCCGCGATCCGCCGGTGGTTTGGATCTTCAGTGGTGTTCGGTCAGCGTTGGGTGACCCATCGCTCGGGGCTCGGCGTTCGGGCTCGGGCTCGGGCTTTTGGCTTGGGGCTGGGGGTTACCAGCCTCGGGCTCGCCACTGGGGGAGGGCTGGGCGTTCTGCTCCCAGGGTGCTGTCCTTACCGTGGCCGGGGTAGAACCAGGTGTCGTCCGGCAGCTGGTCGAACAGCTTGTGCTCGACGTCGTCGATCAGCGCGGCGAAGCGCTGCGGGTCCTGGTCCGTATTGCCGACGCCGCCGGGAAAGAGGCTGTCGCCGGTGAACAGGTGGCCGGTGCCGCCCGGGTCGCGGTAGAGCAGCGCGATCGAACCGGGCGTGTGGCCCTTGATGTGGATGACCTCCAGCGCGCAGTCACCGACCGCCACGGTGTCGCCATCGGCCAGCTGCTCCGCCTCGATCGGCAGCCCGGCCGCGTCGTCGGCGTGCACGAGCGCCCGCGCGCCGGTCTTGGCGACCACCTCCTCCAACGCCACCCAGTGGTCCATGTGCTGATGGGTGGTCACCACGGCGGCCAGACCACGGTCGCCGATCAACTCCAGCAGCCGGGGCGCCTCGTTGGCGGCGTCGATCAACACCTGGTCGCCGGTGCCGGTGCAGCGCAGCAGGTACGCGTTGTTGTCCATCGGGCCCACCGACAGCTTGCTGATGGTGAGCCCGTCCAACTCCCGTACCGCCGGCGGGCCGCCGTGGGTGACATCTCCGCTGTAGGTCATGACGTGTCCATATCCGTTCCGGTGAAGTAGGCAGGGGACCGTCGGGGTCGACGGCGAGCGTGGCCCACGCCTCGACCGGCAGGGCCGCGAGCGTCCCGGCGGACCGGTGTGCGGTGCGCCGCGGGTCGTCGAGGAGCGCGACGGGCGACCGGCCCGCGCCGGCGTCGGTGCCCGCCGCCCAGGCCGTCGCCGGCACGCGGCGGTCGGGTGGTGGTGTCGTCCACCGCGCCCTGCGGCGGCAGCGGATCCGTGGTCACGCGTCGACCCTAGCGGGCCCGCGCCGCGCCGTCGTCGCGGAAATCGCTTTCGGCGCGTCGTCCCGCGCCCTACCGTCGGCGTCACAAGCGGCACCGGGACGTCGGACGGAGGTGGTGTTCATGCCGGACGTGACACGCGTGTTCCGCCATCACCAGCTCGACACCGATGAGGATGCCATGACGATCGATCTGACCGCCCTCGGCTGGGACGCCGACCGGGCGACGTACGCCGCTCGACGCGGCGAGCACCACCCCGGCCGGGTGGCCCGGGTGGACCGGGGGGTCTGCACGGTGCTCACCGCCGACGGCCCGGTCCGGGCCAGCCTCGGCCCGTCCGTCCTGGCCGCCGCCGCCCAGGACCCCTCGGCACTGCCCTGCGCGGGGGACTGGGTGCTGCTCACGCACTGGCCGGACCGCCGGATCACCGTGGCGGCCGTGCTGCCCCGGCGGGCCGCGCTGATCCGCCGTACCGCCGGCAAGGACGCCAGCGGCCAGGTGCTGGCCGCCAACCTCGACGCCGCCGCCGTGGTGGAGCCGGTGCACCCGGAGCCGGACGTCGGCCGCATCGAGCGGCTGCTCTCCCTGGTCCACGAGTCCGGGGCCCGGCCGCTCGTGGTGCTGACGAAGGCCGACCTCGCCGCCGACCCGGACGCGTTGGCCCGCCAGCTCGCCGTGATCGCGCCCGGTGTGCCGGTGCTGCCGGTCAGCGCCGAGCGCGGCACCGGGCTGGACCCGCTGCGCGCCGAGGTCGCGCCGGGTCGCACGCTGGGGCTGCTCGGGCCGTCCGGCGCTGGCAAGTCGAGCCTGGTCAACGCGCTCGCCGGCGCGCTGATGATGCCGACACAGGCGATCCGTCGGGTCGACGGCAAGGGCCGGCACACCACCACCTGGCGGGCTCTGGTGCCGATTCCGGGTGGCGGCGCCGTGCTCGACACACCCGGTGTGCGCGCGGTCGGCCTGCTCGACGGCGTGGCCGGGCTGGACCGGGCGTTCGCCGACATCGCCGGGCTGGCCGAGGGCTGTCGGTACGCCGACTGTCGGCACGACGGCGAACCGGCCTGCGCGGTCCACGACGCGTTGCGGACCGGCGAGCTGTCCACCCGCCGGTGGGAGAGCTGGCGGCGTCTGCAGTCGGAGGTCACCCACGAGCGCCGGCGGCGCGAGGCACGGCTGGCCGCCGAGCGGCGCGGCGGGTGGCGTTCGGCACGGCGCAGGGCGGCCCGGCCTCCGTCGCCTGGAGGTTACTGACGGGCGGGCGCGTGGTGCGGCCGACCGGGTTGAGCTGGGGGAATGTGCGGGCGGGGGAAACTGTCACACCTCGGGGCTAGAGTTGCCGAGGCGTGATTTCCGCGCCCGCACGACCGCTCACATTCACCCAGAGCGGGACAGATCCTTCGCTTCGTCTTCTCCCGGGAGTACACGCACTGTGGCCGACCGACTGATCATCCGTGGCGCGCGCGAGCACAACCTGCGTGACGTCAGTCTCGACCTGCCCCGGGACGCTCTCATCGTGTTCACCGGGCTGTCCGGGTCGGGCAAGTCGAGCCTGGCCTTCGACACGATCTTCGCCGAGGGGCAGCGGCGCTACGTGGAGTCGCTCTCCTCGTACGCCCGGCAGTTCCTCGGCCAGATGGACAAGCCCGACGTCGACTTCATCGAGGGCCTGAGCCCGGCCGTCTCGATCGACCAGAAGTCCACCTCGCGTAACCCGCGCTCGACCGTCGGCACCATCACCGAGGTCTACGACTACCTGCGTCTGCTCTTCGCCCGCATCGGTGAGCCGCACTGCCCGGTCTGCGGCGAGCGGATCTCCCGGCAGAGCCCGCAGCAGATCGTCGACCGGGTCCTCGCCATGGCCGAGGGCATCAAGTTCATGGTGCTCGCGCCGGTGATCCGCGGTCGCAAGGGCGAGTACGTCGACCTCTTCGCCGAGCTGCAGGCCAAGGGCTACGCCCGCGCCCGCGTCGACGGCGTGGTGCACCCGCTGACCGAGCCGCCGAAGCTCAAGAAGCAGGAGAAGCACACCATCGAGGTGGTGATCGACCGGCTCACCGTCAAGCCCAGCGCCAAGCAGCGGCTGACCGACTCGGTCGAGGCCGCCCTGGGCCTGTCCAGCGGGCTGGTGCTGCTCGACTTCGTCGACCTGCCGGAGGACGACCCGGACCGGGAGCGCCGCTACTCCGAGCACCTGGCCTGCCCCAACGACCACCCGCTGGCCATCGAGGATCTCGAGCCCCGGGTCTTCTCCTTCAACGCGCCGTACGGCGCCTGCCGGGAGTGCACCGGCCTGGGCACCAAGAAGGAGGTCGACCCGGAGCTGCTGGTCCCCGACCCGGAGCGCAGCCTGCGCGAGGGCGCCATCCAACCCTGGTCCACCGGGCACAACCTGGAATACTTCCTGCGCCTGCTCGAGGCGCTCGGCGAGGCCCAGCACTTCGACGTCGACACCCCGTGGCGGGCGCTGCCGGCGCGGGCGCAGAAGACGATCCTGCACGGCTCCGACGACCAGGTGCACGTGCGCTACCGCAACAAGTACGGTCGCGAGCGCTCCTACTACACCGGGTTCGAGGGCGTGGTGCAGTGGATCGAGCGCCGGCACTCCGACACCGAGTCCGAGTGGTCCCGCGACAAGTACGAGGGCTACATGCGCGACGTGCCGTGCGCGGCGTGCGGCGGCGCCCGGCTCAAGCCCGAGGTGCTCGCGGTCACCCTCGCCGGCAAGAGCATCGCCGAGGTCTGCAACCTGTCGGTGGGGGAGTGCGCCGACCTGCTCGCCGGCATCGAGCTGACCGACCGGCAGAAGATGATCGCCGAGCGCGTCCTCAAGGAGATCAACGCCCGGCTGCGGTTCCTGCTCGACGTCGGCCTGGACTACCTCTCGCTGGACCGGCCGGCCGGCACGCTCTCCGGCGGCGAGGCGCAGCGCATCCGGCTGGCCACCCAGATCGGCTCCGGCCTGGTCGGCGTGCTCTACGTGCTCGACGAGCCGTCGATCGGTCTGCACCAGCGCGACAACCACCGGCTGATCGAGACCCTGATCCGGCTGCGCGGTCTGGGCAACACGCTGATCGTGGTGGAGCACGACGAGGACACCATCCGCGTCGCCGACTGGATCGTCGACATCGGGCCCGGCGCCGGCGAGCACGGCGGCAAGATCGTGCACAGCGGCTCGGTGCCGGCCCTGCTGAAGAACAAGGAGTCGATCACCGGGGCGTACCTGTCCGGTCGTCGGTCGATCCCGACGCCGACGGGCCGCCGCCCGCAGGATCCGGCCCGCGAGCTGGTGGTGCACGGCGCGCGCGAGCACAACCTGCGCAACCTGAGCGTCTCGTTCCCGCTGGGCCAGCTCATCGCGGTCACCGGGGTCAGCGGTTCGGGCAAGTCGACGCTGGTCAACGACATCCTGTACGCCGTGCTGGCCAACCAGATCAACGGCGCTCGGCTGGTGCCCGGCCGGCACACCCGGGTCTCCGGTCTGGAGCACGTGGACAAGGTCGTCGGGGTGGACCAGTCGCCGATCGGCCGTACCCCGCGCTCCAACCCGGCCACCTACACGGGGGTCTGGGACCACGTCCGCAAGCTCTTCGCCGAGACCACCGAGGCCAAGGTCCGGGGGTACGGGCCGGGCCGGTTCTCGTTCAACGTCAAGGGCGGTCGCTGTGAGGCGTGCTCCGGCGACGGCACTATCAAGATCGAGATGAACTTCCTGCCCGACGTGTACGTCCCCTGCGAGGTCTGCAAGGGCGCCCGGTACAACCGGGAGACCCTGGAGGTGCACTACAAGGGCAAGACCGTCTCGGACGTGCTGGAGATGCCGATCGAGGAGGCCGCCGAGTTCTTCTCGGCCATCCCGGCCATCCACCGGCACCTCAAGACGCTTGTCGACGTCGGCTTGGGCTACGTCCGCCTCGGGCAGCCCGCGCCGACCCTCTCCGGCGGCGAGGCGCAGCGGGTCAAGCTGGCCTCCGAGCTGCAGAAGCGCTCCACCGGGCGGACGGTCTACGTGCTCGACGAGCCGACCACCGGCCTGCACTTCGAGGACATCCGCAAGCTCCTGATGGTGCTGGAGGGCCTGGTCGACAAGGGCAACACGGTGATCACCATCGAGCACAACCTCGACGTCATCAAGACCGCCGACTGGCTCATCGACATGGGTCCGGAGGGCGGCCACCGGGGTGGCATGGTGCTCGCCACCGGCACCCCGGAGGAGGTCGCCGAGGTGCCCGAGAGCCACACCGGCCAGTTCCTGCGCCAGGTGCTCAAGCTCGACGGCGAGGCCACGGGCGCGGCGGCGGCCACCACCCGGGCCGCCAAGGCCAACGGCGCCACCAAGACGCGGGCCGCCCGCAAGGTGCCGGCCGGCGCGCGCTGACCTCAGCCGTCCACGGCGGCATCGGTCCACCCCTGCTCCGGCGGGGCCGGGGTGGACCGAGGGCGGCTTTGCGTTCGATGCGCCCACGGTCGTGCTCTCAGGGCCGGCGGGGTTTCGGCGCGGTCCTCGCCCCTCGTCCCATTTCCCGGGTCGGCGCTGTGCCGCCGTGAACCATCCGGCACAGTTGCCCGTGTGCACAAGTGCGGCCGGAAATTCGACCGGCGCAGCGGGCGAGCGAGAGGCGAGGCATGAGTGACGATCAGGCGCTGACCGGTCCGGGTACGCAGACCCGTCGTACCCTGCTCACCGGCGTCGGGGCGGTCGGCGCGGCCGTCGTCCTGGCGGCTTGCGGCAGTGACGACGGCGGCAGTGGCAGCGGTGCCCCCACCAGCGGTGGCCCCGCTGTGCCCAGCACCGGCGACGCCGGTGGCGGGGATCGGCAGAACGCCCAGTCGCTGGCCACCACCGCCGATATCCCGGTCGGCGGCGGCAAGGTCCTCGCCGCCGAGGGCGTGGTGATCACCCAGCCCGTGGCCGGTCAGTTCAAGGGCTTCAGCCCGATCTGTACGCACCAGAACTGCCCGGTGACGAACGTCGACGGCGGCACGATCAACTGCACCTGCCACAACAGCAAGTTCTCGATCGAGGACGGCTCGGTGAAGGCCGGTCCGGCCACCAAGCCGCTGCCGCCGAAGGACATCAAGGTGACCGGGGACCAGATCTCCCTCGCCTGACGCGCGGCTCGACGGCGTTTCAGGACGTCGGGGTGCCGGTAGGCACCGGACACCCCGACGTCCGGGAAACCGAGTGGATCAAGTGCTCGCGGTGGGTGTCGGGGGTGCGGACTACGCTTGTCGACGTGGCTGACCCCTCGACCTACCGTCCCGCACCCGGCACCATCCCGGAGTCACCGGGGGTCTACCGCTTCCGCGACGGCACCGGCCGGGTGATCTACGTCGGCAAGGCGAAAAACCTGCGCAGCCGGCTCAACTCCTACTTCGGCGACGTCTGGAACCTGCACGAGCGCACCCGCCAGATGGTCACCACCGCCGAGTCGGTGGACTGGATCACCGTCGGCACCGAGGTCGAGGCGCTCCAGCAGGAGTTCACCTGGATCAAGCAGTACGACCCCCGGTTCAACGTCCGCTACCGGGACGACAAGTCGTACCCGTACCTCGCCGTCACCCTCGACGAGGAGTACCCGCGCCTGCAGGTGATGCGCGGCGCGAAGCGCAAGGGTGTGCGCTACTTCGGCCCGTACTCGCACGCCTGGGCCATCCGGGAGACCCTCGACCTGCTGCTGCGGGTGTTCCCCGCGCGCACCTGCTCGGCCGGCGTGTTCAAGCGGGCCGGCCAGGTGGGTCGTCCCTGCCTGCTGGGCTACATCGGCAAGTGCTCGGCGCCGTGCGTCGGCACCGTCTCCGCCGACGAGCACCGTGCCATCGTCGACGGCTTCTGCGACTTCATGGCCGGGCGCACCGACACCATGGTCCGCAAGATCGAGCGCGAGATGACCGAGGCGAGCGAGCAGCTGGAGTTCGAGCGGGCCGCCCGGCTGCGCGACGACGTGGCCGCCCTACGCCGGGCCATGGAGAAGCAGACCGTGGTGCTCGGCGACGGCACCGACGCCGACGTGGTCGCGTTCGCCGACGACCCGCTCGAGGCGGCCGTGCAGGTCTTTCACGTCCGCGACGGCCGGGTCCGCGGCCAGCGCGGGTGGGTCGTGGAGAAGACCGAGGACCTGACCACCGGCGACCTCGTGCACCACTTCTGCACGCAGGTGTACGGCGGCGAGCACGGCGAAGCCGACGTGCCCCGCGAACTGCTGGTGCCCGAGTTGCCCGCCGACGCCGACGCGCTGGCCGAATGGCTCAGCAGCCACCGGGGCAGTCGGGTATCGCTGCGCGTGCCGCAGCGCGGCGACAAGCGCTCGCTCATGGAGACGGTGGAGCGCAACGCCAAGGACGCCCTCGCCAGACACAAGCTGAAGCGGTCCGGCGACCTGACCACCCGGGGCAAGGCGCTGGACGAGATCAGTGAGGCGCTGGGCATGCGCACCTCGCCGCTGCGCATCGAGTGCTTCGACATCTCCCAGATCCAGGGCACCGACGTGGTCGCCAGCATGGTGGTCTTCGAGGACGGGCTGCCCCGCAAAAGTGAGTACCGGCGGTTCATCGTGCGAGGCGCCACCGACGACCTGTCCGCCATGTCCGAGGTGCTGCGCCGCCGCTTCGCCCGCTACCTCGACGCGCGGGCCGAGACGGGCGAAGTCGGCGTGGAGTCGGCCGACGACCCGACCGCGCCCGGAGGCGCCACGGATCCGCAGGTCGGCATCCTGGTTGACCCGACCACCGGCCGGCCGCGGAAATTCGCGTACCCACCACAACTGGTGGTCGTCGACGGCGGCGCCCCGCAGGTCGTGGCGGCCGCCCAGGCCCTCGCCGACCTGGGCATCGACGATGTCGCGCTGTGCGGCCTCGCCAAGCGGCTGGAGGAGGTGTGGCTCCCCGACGACGAGTTCCCGGTCATCCTGCCGCGCACCTCGGAGGGTCTCTACCTGCTGCAACGGGTCCGCGACGAGGCGCACCGCTTCGCCATCACGTTCCACCGCCAGCGTCGCTCGAAGCGGATGACCGAGTCGGCGCTGGACAATGTCCCCGGCCTGGGCGAGGTCCGCCGCAAGGCGCTGCTCCGGCACTTCGGCTCGCTGAAGCGACTTTCCACGGCGACCGTCGAAGAGATCACCGAAGTGCCCGGGGTGGGGCGACGCACCGCCGAGGCGATCCTGGCCGCCCTCGACAAGGGCACAAAGGCCGACGACAGCGCCGACGCGACGCCCACGGCGGAGGCGACCCCCAGCGCGTAGGCGACCCCCAGCGCGTAGGCGACGCCCCGCGGGTAGCCACCCGCGACAATCCACGTGCCCCGCATGATCGTGCTCGATCCTGGATGTAGTGGCCTCGCCGGCAGGGTGTGGGCCCTGTTTCCTTGATCGAGCGCGATCATCCGATTGGGCGCAGGGCCGCGCGGGGATGATCCACTCGACTTCGGCGATGTCGGGGTGTCCCGGACGTGGGGATACCGCCACATCGGCGAAGTCGAGTCGATCAACCGCGAGTGGCGTCGGACGTCTGGTTCCGGTGGGCGATTTGTCCCGTTGTGACGCGGGTGTCCTGTGGTCGGTGGCACTCTGGTGGTGGAATCGGTGGCCTGGCGGGGTCGTTATGCCTGGCATGGCGCCGCGCCCCCGGCCTAGCGGCGCGCGGCAGCCGCCGGGAACACCCGCCCGGCCGGCACGGTTACACCCCCCGCACGGCCGAGCACCACCACCGGCCGTCTCCGGTCCGGGAGGAACGTCGGCGGAATGCCCCGCCACCCGGACCCGTTGCACCACCTCCCGGGGACACTCCCGTGCAGCCCCCTGTCGGGCCGCCGGGTCGGGTCCCTCGTGAACTTTCCCGCTCGGCACACCACCCCCCCGTTT
Source organism: Micromonospora sp. NBC_00617 (assembly GCF_045161355.1). Taxonomy (NCBI): domain Bacteria; kingdom Bacillati; phylum Actinomycetota; class Actinomycetes; order Micromonosporales; family Micromonosporaceae; genus Micromonospora; species Micromonospora sp. NBC_00617. Next base: position 648,124 of record NZ_CP107751.1, read on the forward strand.
GTGTGTCGTCGCGTTTTCCCCGAGGCAGAGGAGCACGCCATCATGCGTACCGATCTGATTCGTAAGACCGCCCTGACCGCCGCTGGTCTCGCGTTCACCGGCGGCGCCATCGCCGGCCCCGTGACCACCGCCTACGCCGCGTCCGAAGCCAAGCCCGCGACCACCACGCAGTCCGACCGCAAGCCTTCGGGTGAGCGTCAGCTCGGAGTGCGGTACGAGGCGCAGCCGAACTTCTACTACTGCGGTCCCGCCGCCGCCCGTAACGCCCTGTCCGTGCAGGGCAAGGACATCAGCGTGGACGCCATGGCCAAGGAGATGGGCACCACCGAGGCCGGCACCAACAGCATCAACGACATCACCCCGGTGTTGAACAAGGAGACCGGTAAGAACGACGCCTACCGCAGCGTCGAGATCAGCAAGCCCACCGCCGACGCCAAGCAGACCGACCAACTGCGCGCCGACATCGTCAAGACCGTCGACAACGGCCGCGCTGTGGTCGCCAACATCGCCGGCACCACCACCGACACCAACGGCGGTGTGCACTCCTTCGAAGGCGGGCACTACATCAGCGTCGTCGGCTACCGCGACAACGGCAACACCGTCACCATCGCCGACTCCGCCGACCCCAACACCGCCTCCTACCAGGTCACCGTCGAGCACCTCGCCGACTGGATCGCCACCCGCGGCTACGCCACCAGCTGACCCCACCCAACACACCACCGACAAGGGCCGGACCCCACCACGGGGCCCGGCCCTTGTCGCATGCCGTCAGTCGGTCGCGAGGACGGCCAGGATCTGCTCGCCGTACTTGGCGAGCTTGTTCTCGCCGACGCCGCTGACCCGCGACAGCTCGGCCAGCGAGGTGGGCGCGTCGCCCGCGATCTGCCGGAGGGTGGCGTCGTGGAAGATGACGTACGCCGGGACGCCCTGCTCCTTGGCGGTGGCCGCCCGCCAGGCGCGCAGCCGCTCGAAGACCGACGCGGCCGCCGGGGTGAGCTCGGCGACGACGGTGGCCGCGCCGCGCGGCTTCGACGACCGGCTCGACGCGGGCCGCTCCGGCTCGCGGCGCATCGTGACGGTGCGGCGGCGGCCCAGGACGTCGGCGCTGGCCTCGGTCAGCGCGAGGGTGCCGTAGTCGCCCTCCACGGCGAGCAGCCCCTCGGCGAGGAGTTGCCGGACGACGCCCCGCCACTCGGCCTCGCTCAACTCCGTGCCGATGCCGAAGACGGTCAGCGAGTCGTGACCGTACTGGCTGGTCTTGTCGGTCTGCTTGCCGAGCAGGATGTCGATGCAGTGCCCGGCGCCGAACCGCTGGTTGCGTTCGCGGTCGAGGCGGAAGACAGCGGAGAGCAGCTTCTGGGCGGCGACGGTGCCGTCCCACGACTCCGGTGGGTTGAGGCAGGTGTCGCAGTTGCCGCAGGCCGTCGGGGTCGTCTCACCGAAGTACTCGAGCAGCTGCACCCGTCGGCAGCGGACCGTCTCGCAGAGCGCGAGCATCGCGTCCAGGTGTGCGGCGAGGTTGCGCCGGTGCGCGAGGTCGCCGTCGGACGTCTCGATCATCTTGCGCTGCTGGACCACGTCCTGGAGGCCGTACGCCAGCCAGGCGGTGGACGGCAGCCCGTCGCGGCCGGCGCGGCCGGTCTCCTGGTAGTAGCCCTCGACGGACTTGGGTAGGTCGAGGTGGGCGACGAAGCGCACGTCCGGCTTGTCGATGCCCATCCCGAAGGCGATGGTGGCCACCATGACCAGGCCGTCCTCGCGCAGGAAGCGTTGCTGGTTGGCCGCGCGGGTGGCCGCGTCCAGACCCGCGTGGTACGGCAGGGCGGCGACCCCGTTGGCGACGAGGAACTCGGCGGTCTTGTCCACCGAGGCGCGGGACAGGCAGTAGACGATCCCGGCGTCGCCGGGGTGCTCGTCGCGCAGCAGGGCCAGCAGTTGCTTGCGGGGCTCCCGCTTGGGCACGATCCGGTACTGGATGTTGGGCCGGTCGAAGCTGGCCACGAAGTGCCGCGCGTCGTCGAGCTTGAGTCGGGTCGCGATCTCGCGGCGGGTGGCGCTCGTCGCGGTGGCGGTCAGCGCGATGCGGGGGACCTGCGGCCAGCGCTCGTGCAGCATCGACAGGGCCAGGTAGTCGGGCCGGAAGTCGTGCCCCCACTGGGACACGCAGTGCGCCTCGTCGATCGCGAACAGGGAGATGCGCCCCCGGTCGAGCAGGGCAAGGGTGGACCGGACGCCGAGCGCCTCCGGGGCCAGGTAGAGCAGGTCCAGCTCGCCGGCGACGAACGCGGCCTCCACCCGCCGCCGGGCGTCCAGGGTCTGGGTGGAGTTGAGGAAGCCGGCGCGGACACCGACCGCGGTGAGCGCGTCCACCTGGTCCTGCATGAGCGCGATCAGCGGGGAGATGACGACCGCGACGCCGTCGCGGACCAGGGCCGGGATCTGGTAGCACAGCGACTTGCCGCCTCCGGTGGGCATCAGCACCAGCGCGTCGCCACCGGCGACGACATGGTCGATGACCTGCTGCTGGAAGCCGCGGAAGGCGTCGTAGCCGAACACCCGGCGCAGCACCGGCAGCGCGTCCTCGGTACGCAGGTCGGTGGGGGAAGCCATTCGCGGAGTCTACGAGCCGACCCCGACACCGCTCGCCCGGCGCACCCGGGAACACCGGACGAGCGAGCGGGAAGCTGGACCGGTTGGCCAGGCCGCGCGGCGGCGCGAAGCGGCCCAGATCCCGGACGTGCTCGGCGGAGACCGCGCGGATGCCCCTCCCGGATGTCGGCCTTGACCTGCGGCGATCACGACGAGCGTATAGATGATTGCTGGTCGTCATCCGAGGTGACGGCTGTCGGGAGGGCGACCCGCGCTACCCGGGTGCGGACGCGCCCGACCCGACCCCGGTCGGCGGGATAGAGTCGCTGATTGACCAATCGCGGCCGATGGCGGCCGCGGCGCCACGGCTTGGGGGTACGGGTGAGCGAGGCGCACACAGCCGGTGACGGGCAGCCGGCGACCGAGTCGGAGACCACCCTGGTGGTGGTCACCGGGTTGTCCGGTGGCGGTCGCAGCACCGTCGCCCGGGCGTTGGAGAACGTCGGCTACTACGTCGTGGACAACCTGCCGCAGGCGCTCATGCTCGACATGGCCGAGCTGGCGTTCAAGGCCGGCGGCGCCGCCCGGCGTACCGCGATGGTCCTGGACGTGCGCTCGCGGGCCTTCTCCACCGACCTCGCCGGGGCGATCCGCGAGCTCAAGGAGCGGGGCTTCTCGCCCCGGGTGGTGTTCGTCGACGCCGACGACGAGGTGCTGATCCGGCGTTTCGAGAGCGTCCGACGTTCGCACCCGTTGCAGGGCGACGGGCGGCTGGCCGACGGCATCGCCGTGGAGCGCGGGCTGTTGGAGGAGGCCCGCGACCAGGCCGACGTGATCATCGACACCAGCCACCTGAACGTCAACCAGCTGCGCCGGCGCATCGAGGAGCTGTTCGGCGGCGAGGACGCCCGCCGGCTGCGGGTCACCGTGCTGTCGTTCGGCTTCAAGTACGGCCTGCCGCCGGACGCCGACTTCGTGCTGGACGCCCGGTTCCTGCCCAACCCGTACTGGGTGCCGGAGCTGCGCGAGCACACCGGGCGGGAGGAGGCGGTCAGCGCGTACGTGCTGGGTCAGGAGGGCGCGGACGCCTTCGTCGCCTCGTACGCCGACCTGGTCAACGCCACGACCACCGGGTTCGAGCGGGAGGGCAAGCGGTACCTGACGGTCGCCGTGGGCTGCACCGGCGGCAAACACCGCAGCGTGGCCATCGCCGAGGAGCTGGCCGGTCGGCTGCGTCAGTCGGGACTGGCCGCCAACGCGCAGCACCGCGACCTGGGGCGGGAATGACGGCGCGTCGGGTGGTCGCCTTCGGCGGAGGGCACGGGTTGTCCGCGTCGCTGCGTGCGCTGCGCCACTGCGCCCCCGAACTCGACCTGGACATCACCGCGGTGGTCACGGTCGGCGACGACGGCGGTTCCAGCGGCCGGCTGCGCGCCGAACGGGGCGGTCTGCCCCCCGGTGACCTGCGCCAGGCGCTGGTGGCGCTGGCCGGAGACCACCCGGCCACCCGACGCAGCGCCGGGCTGTTCCAGCACCGCTTCGCCGCCGTGCCGGCGCTCGGCGTACCCCCGAAAGGCGGGACCGACGCGGACCTGGCGGCGGCGGGCGGCCCGGAGCCGCGCGGCGCGGAACCGACGGCGGCGCGCGCCGACGGCCTGGCCGGGCACGCGGTGGGCAACCTGGTGCTCTGCGGCCTCATGGAGCTGCTCGGCGACCCGGTGGCCGCGCTGGAACACGCCGGGGCGATGCTCGGCACGGTCGGCCGGGTCCTGCCGATGTCGCGCCAGCCGGTCGGCATCGAGGCGCGGGTGCGCGGCGCCGGCCCGAGCGCCCCCGACGAGGTGCGCACAATACGCGGTCAGCACCAGGTGGCGGTCACCACCGGGCGGGTCGAGTCGCTGCGCCTCACCCCGGCCGCCCCGGCGGCCTGCGCGGAGGCCCTGGCGGCGATCGGCGTGGCGGACTGGCTGATCTTCGGGCCGGGGAGCTGGTACACGAGTGTGCTGCCGCACCTGCTGGTGCCGCAGCTGGCCGACGCGATCGTGTCCAGCGCGGCCCGGCGGCTGGTCACACTGAACCTGGCCGCGGAGAAGGAGACCCTCGGCCTCTCGGTCGCCGATCATCTGGCGGCGTTGCGCTGGTACCTGCCCGAACTCAAGGTCGATCTCGTGCTCGCGGACGCCAAGGCGGTGGGTGACCGTGAACCGGTCGAACGTGCGGCAGAATCGCTGGGTGCCCGCCTGGTCCTCGCCCCCGTCGCCGTCACCGACGGCACTCCCCGCCATGATCCGGCTGCCCTGGGCGCCGCGCTGGTGCCTGTCCTGGGCGCCGATCGTTAGACACGTACGTAATCTCCGGCGACACGCCGGAACAGGTCCGTGAGGGGACGCACAATGGCGATGACGGCTGCGGTCAAGGACGAGCTGAGTCGGGTCGACGTGCCCAAGCCCTGCTGTCGGCGGGCGGAGATGGCGGCGCTGCTGCGCTTCGCCGGCGGGCTGCACATCGTCTCCGGCCGGGTGGTGGTGGAGGCTGAGCTGGACACCGGCGCGGTGGCGCGTCGGCTGCGCCGTGAGATCGCCGAGGTCTACGGCTACCCCAGCGAGATCCACGTGCTGGCGTCCGGTGGGCTGCGCAAGGGCAGCCACTTCATCGTCCGCGTGGTCAAGGACGGTGAGGCGCTCGCGCGCCAGACCGGCCTGCTGGACGTGCGCGGCCGGCCCGTGCGCGGGCTGCCCCCGCACGTGGTGGCGGCCAACGTCTGCTGCGCGGTCTCGGCATGGCGGGGGGCGTTCATGGCGCACGGCTCGCTCACCGAGCCCGGCCGCTCCAGCGCGCTGGAGATCACCTGCCCGGGGCCGGAGTCGGCGCTGGCGCTGGTCGGCGCGGCCCGGCGGATCGGCATCACCGCGAAGAACCGCGAGGTGCGCGGGGTGGACCGGGTGGTGGTCAAGGACGGCGACGCGATCGCCGCGCTGCTCACCCGGATCGGCGCGCACTCCAGCGTGCTGGCCTGGGAGGAGCGCCGGGTCCGCCGCGAGGTGCGGGCCACCGCCAACCGGCTGGCCAACTTCGACGACGCCAACCTGCGCCGCTCGGCGCGTGCCGCCGTCGCCGCCGCCGCCCGGGTCACCCGCGCGCTGGAGATCCTGGCCGACGAGGCGCCCAACCACCTGACCGACGCCGGCCGGCTGCGCCTGGAGCACCGGCAGGCGTCGCTGGAGGAGCTGGGCGCGCTGGCCGAGCCTCCGCTGACCAAGGACGCCATCGCCGGACGGATCCGCCGTCTGCTCGCGCTGGCCGACAAGCGGGCCCGGGACCTCGGCATCCCGGATACCGAAGCGGCCGTCACGCCCGACATGCTCGTGGTCTGATAGGACGGTGGGGCCGTACGGTGCGCCCGGGAGCACGACCCGGCGCAGCGTGGTCTCGCACGCTCGGATAAGGTCGCTGAGTACGGCAAGGGGGCCGACACCCGGCACTTCTCGTCGTGCCCACCGCCTCGGGCGGTCAGGTCCTCAGACCGCGCGGCGGGGTGGCCGAGATGAACCGTCGACGGCCGGCTCCAACGGTCGGCGCACACCATTCCCGCCGGCCCGTTGTCTGAAGCCGGCGGACCAGAACGCGAGGAGATGGGACCTGTGACCATCCGGGTTGGCATCAACGGCTTCGGCCGAATCGGCCGTAACTTCTTCCGGGCAGTGCTGGCGTCCGACGCCGACATCGAGGTCGTGGCGGTGAACGACCTGACCGACAACGCCACGCTCGCCCACCTGCTCAAGTACGACAGCATCCTCGGCCGCCTGCCGTACGAGGTCAAGGCCACCGCCGACGAGATCACCGTCGGTGGCAAGACCATCAAGGCGTACGCCGAGAAGGACCCGTCGAAGCTGCCGTGGGGCGAGGTCGGCGCCGACGTCGTCATCGAGTCGACCGGCTTCTTCACCGACGCCACCAAGGCCAAGGCGCACGTCGACGGTGGGGCCAAGAAGGTCATCATCTCCGCGCCGGCGAAGAACGAGGACGTCACCGTCGTCATGGGTGTCAACCACGACACCTACGACCCGGCGAAGCACACCATCATCTCCAACGCCTCGTGCACCACCAACTGCCTCGCGCCGATGGCGAAGGTCCTGCACGACACGTTCGGCATCCAGCACGGTCTGATGACGACGATCCACGCGTACACCCAGGACCAGAACCTGCAGGACGCGCCGCACTCGGACCTGCGTCGTGCCCGGGCCGCCGCGCTGAACATCGTCCCGACCTCGACCGGTGCCGCCAAGGCCATCGGCCTGGTGCTGCCCGACCTCAAGGGCAAGCTCGACGGGTACGCGCTGCGGGTGCCGATCCCGACCGGTTCGGTCACCGACCTCACCGTCAACGTGGGTCGCGAGACCTCCGTGGACGAGGTCAACGCCGCGCTGAAGGCCGCCGCGGACGGCCCGCTCAAGGGCATCCTGGTCTACAACGAGGACCCGATCGTCTCCACCGACATCGTGACCGACCCGGCGTCGTGCATCTTCGACGCGCCGCTGACCAAGGTCGTCGGCAACCAGGTCAAGGTCGTCGGCTGGTACGACAACGAGTGGGGCTACTCCAACCGCCTGGTCGACCTCGTCAAGCTGGTCGGTTCGTCGCTGTGAGCATCCGGACCCTCGACGACCTGCTCGCCGAGGGGGTGTCGGGTCGGCGCGTGCTGGTGCGCGCCGACCTGAACGTCCCGCTCGACAAGCAGACCGGCGCGATCGACGATCATAACTCCGCCTCCGCGCCGCAAGGCGGCACTCCGGACGGAGTGAGGATCGCTGACGACGGTCGAATCCGCGCGGTGCTGCCGACGCTCGGCGCGCTGGTCGAGGCCGGCGCGAAGGTGGTCGTCTGCTCGCACCTGGGCCGCCCGAAGGGCACGCCGGACCCGCAGTTCAGCCTGAGCCCGGTCGCCGGCCGGCTCGGTGAGCTGCTCGGCGCTCCGGTGCACTTCGCCACCGACACGGTCGGCGACTCGGCCCGCTCCACCGTCGCGGGCCTGGCCGACGGCCAGGTCGCCCTGCTGGAGAACCTGCGCTTCAACGCGGGGGAGACCAGCAAGGACGAGGCCGAGCGGGGCGCCTTCGCCGACCAGCTCGCCGCGTTCGGCGACGCGTACGTGGACGATGCGTTCGGCGCCGTGCACCGCAAGCACGCCAGCGTCTACGACGTGCCGGCGAGGCTGCCGCACGTGGCCGGTCGGCTGGTGCTGCGTGAGGTCGAGGTGCTCTCCACGCTCACCAGCGAGCCCGAGCGGCCGTACGTGGTGGTGCTCGGCGGTTCCAAGGTTTCCGACAAGCTCGCGGTGATCGAGGCCCTGCTGCCCACGGTCGACCGGCTGCTCATCGGCGGCGGGATGTGCTTCACCTTCCTCAAGGCCCAGGGCCTGGAGGTGGGCACCTCGCTGCTGGAGAAGGACATGGTCGAGACCTGCCGCAACCTGCTGGAGCGCTCCGACGGCAAGATCATGCTGCCGGTCGACGTGGTGGTCGCGGACGCCTTCGCCCCGGACGCCGCGCACGACACGGTCCGCGTCGACGGCATCCCGAGCCACCGGCTCGGCCTGGACATCGGCCCGGAGACGGTCGCCGGGTTCGCCGCCGCCCTGTCGCAGGCGAAGACGATCTTCTGGAACGGCCCGATGGGCGTGTTCGAGATGGCGGCGTTCGCGGCCGGCACCCGGGGGATCGCCGAGGCGATCACCAAGGCCGACGCGTTCAGCGTCGTCGGTGGCGGCGACTCCGCCGCCGCGGTGCGGGCGTTGGGGCTGGACGAGTCGAGCTTCGGTCACATCTCCACCGGCGGCGGCGCCTCCCTGGAGTACCTGGAGGGCAAGACCCTCCCCGGCATCGCGGCCCTGGAGAACTGAGCATGGCGAGCACGACCCGCCGGCCGTTGATGGCCGGCAACTGGAAGATGAACCTCAACCACCTCGAGGCCAACCTGCTCGTGCAGAAGCTGGCCGCGAGTCTCACCGAGAAGCAGCTCACCGAGGTCGAGACGGTCGTGCTGCCGCCGTTCACCGACCTGCGCACCGTGCAGACGGCGGTGGACGGCGACAAGCTGCTGATCGGCTACGGCGGGCAGGACCTCTCCCCGCACGCCTCCGGCGCGTACACCGGGGACATCTCCGGCGCGATGCTCGCCAAGCTCGGCTGCACGTACGTGGTGGTCGGGCACTCCGAGCGGCGGGCCTACCACCACGAGGACGACGGGGTGGTCAACGCGAAGGTGAAGGCGGCGCTCACGCACGGCCTGACCCCGATCCTCTGCGTGGGGGAGGGGCTGGACATCCGCGAGCAGGGCACCCACGTGGCGCACTGCGCCGACCAGCTCAGTGGGGGCCTCGCCGGGCTCACCGCCGAGCAGGTGCGCCAAATCGTCGTCGCGTACGAGCCGGTCTGGGCGATCGGCACCGGCAAGACCGCGACGCCCGAGGACGCGCAGGAGGTCTGCGGCGCGGTCCGCCAGCGACTGGCGGAGCGCTTCGACGCCGAGACCGCCGACGCGGTCCGGGTCCTGTACGGCGGCTCGGTCAAGGCGTCCAACGTCGCCTCGATCATGGGCCAGCCGGACGTGGACGGCGGCCTGGTGGGCGGCGCCAGCCTGGACGCCGAAGAATTCGCGCAGATCTGCCGGTTCCCCGAGCACATCGCTCGCTGATCGCTCGCTATCCTGGACACCGCCCGTCCACCGGCCGGTGCCGCCGTGCCCGACCTGTCCGGGCGAGGATCGCTACGAGAGGACTGCCCCCAGCCATGCCGATCTGGTTCGCATACACGTTGATCGTGTTGCTGGTCATCACGAGCATCCTGCTCACCATGCTCATCCTGCTGCACCGCGGTAAGGGTGGCGGGTTGTCGAGCATGTTCGGCGGTGGTGTCAGCTCCAGCCTCGCCGGCTCCTCGGTGGCCGAGAAGAACCTGGACCGTTACACCGTTCTGGTGGCGGTCGTCTGGTTCGCCGCGATCGTCGGGCTGGGGCTCTGGCTCCGTCTCCAGCTGAGCAGCGGCACCTGAGCAGGCCCGCGAAGTCGTACAATCTGCGCGCGGTCCGTCACTCGACGGGCCGCGCGCAGTCTTTTCTCCGCTGCACCGCGTCGCCCGCCGCCCATCCCCGACGGCGGCGGGTCCCCTCCGACGACAGGAGCGAGCAGCCGTGCCCAGTGGCAACGTCATCCGCGGCGCCCGCGTCGGGTCCGCACCCATGCGCCCGGACGAGCGGCACCAACCCGCACCCCGACAGGTCGTCACCTACTGGTGTCGCAACGACCACCAGACCGACATTCGCATCGCGGCCGACGCCACGGCGCCGCCGCTGTGGGACTGCCCCCGCTGCGGGCTCCCCGCCGGTCTGGACGCGCGGAACCCGCCCGGACGGGTCCGCGCCGAGCCCTACAAGAGCCACCTGGCGTACGTGAAGGAGCGGCGTACCGCCGAGGAGGGCGAGGCGCTGCTGGCGGAGGCGCTCGCCGCGCTGCGCCGCCGCCGGGGCGAAAGTTAGCTAAGGGCCCCGTGTCGAGGCCCTTACCGTCGCTCAGCGCAGGCTGCGCAGCCGGGCGGGCACGTCAGCGGCCGCCGCGCGGTCCAGCAGCCAGCGGGTACGGTCCACGCCGTGCACCCCGGCGGCCGGCAGCTGCACCGGGCCGGCGCCGGCCAGCGCCATGCCCACCGCACGTGCCTTGTCGGCGCCGCCGGCCACGAGCCAGACCTCCTCGGCGGTGTTGATCGCCGACAGGGTGAGCGTGGTCCGCACCGGCGGCGGCTTCGGGCTGCCCCGCACCGCGCTGACCGGCCGCGTCTCGTAGTGCACCGGGTGTTCCGGGAAGACCGAGGCGACGTGCCCGTCCTCGCCGACACCCAGCATCAGCACGTCGAAGTGCGGCAGCGCGGCGTGCCCCGGCCGGGCGGCGCGGGCCAACTCGTCGGCGTACCCGGCGGCGGCCGCCTCGGGGTCGTTGCCGGCCGGCCCGTCGGAGGCCGGCATGGGATGCACCCGGGCCGGGTCCAGCGGCACCACGTCCAACAGGGCGGCGCGGGCCTGGGTCTCGTTGCGCTCCGGGTCGCCGGCGGGCAGGAACCGCTCGTCACCCCACCACACGTCGACCCGGGACCAGTCCACCGCGTCGCGGGCCGGCAACTGCGCGACCGCCCGGTACACGGCCGCGGCGATGCGCCCACCGGTGAGCACCATCGCGGCCTCGCCCCGGTCGGCCTGGGCGTCGAGCAACTTCACCAGCAGCCGGGCCGCCACGGCCTGCGCCAGCAGGTCGGCGTCGGCGTGGACGGCGACACTCGCCTCACTCATGGGTTGGGCCTTCGTTTCCCGACCGCTGGGCGGTCGCTGTCGCGTCGTCTCCGGGCCGGTACGCCCGGAGGTGCTCCGGTGGAGGGCCGGAACCATCCCGGCCCTCCCGTACGTCGTGCTGGGGGCGTTCCGGCTCAGCTCTCGCCGCTCGTGCCGGTGTGCGCGGTGACCCCGGCCTCGGCGCGCTGGGCCGTGGCCGGATCCTTCCAGACATGCACCCGCTGCGGGGGGCGCTGCTCCAGACCCCGCAGACCGGCGGTCGCGCCCAGCGCCTCCGCGTACACCTGGTCGGCGTCCAGTCGGCGCAGCTCCTCGGCCAGCTCGTCGCCGAGCGGCCGACGGACCAGCGGCAGGGCCCGGTCGTCCTGACCGGTCCGCCGGAACACGGCCATGCTCTCCTCGCGGGTCAGCGTGAGCTGGTCGCCGTTGGCGCAGCTGAGCTGCACCTCCCGCATCCGGGGGAACTCGTTGGTGTCGACCCGGCGTGGGGTGATGCCCAGCCGGCTGGACAACCAGCCGACCATCAGCGCCGCCGTCGGGTCGGTGGGCGGCGCGACGACGGTCGCCTCGGTGACCTTCGCCTCGGTCGTGTCGAACGCCCCGGCGACCAGGGTCCGCCACGGGGTGATCCGGGCCCACGCCAGGTCGGTGTCACCCGGGGCGTAGTCCCGGGCGCGCTGGCGCAGCGCCTCCACCGGATCCGCGGCCTGCGCCGTGTCGGTGATCCTCCGATCGGCGACCACCCCGAGGAAGTCGGTGGCGATCTCCGCCGGCGGCTCGCCGTGCCACCAGGTGACCACCGGCACGTCCGGCACGAGCAGCGGCATCACCACCGACTCGGCGTGCAGGGCGAGCCGCCCGTACATCCGGGTGACCACCGCCTCGCAGGGGCCGAGTCGGCCACCGACCACGATCTCCGCGTCCAACCGGTTGCGTTCCCGCTCGATGTCGGAGCGGACCACGACCACCAGCCGGCACGGGTGGGCGGCAGCGGCGATGGTCGCCGCCGCCTCCGCCTCGCGGACCCGCTTCTCGTCCACCACCACGATGAGGGTGAGCGCCATGCCGCTGGCCACACCACCGGCGCTGCGCCGCTCGGCGGCCAGCGCCTTGACCACCTCGTTGCCGGTGGTGTCCCACAGCCCGATCATGCTCTTCTCCAAGCGCGGCCCTCGCGGGCCAGCATCTCGTCGGCCGCCCGTGGCCCCCACTCGCCGGCGCGGTACGGCTCCGGCGTGGTGCCCTCCCAGGCGTGTTCCAGCGGGTCGATCACCTGCCAGCTCTGCTCGACCTCGGCCGCGTCCGGGAACAGGGTGCGGTCCCCGATCAGCACGTCCAGGACGAGCCGCTCGTACGCCTCCGGGCTGGACTCCGTGAACGCCTCGCCGTACTGGAAGTCCATCGCGATGTCGCGGACCTCCATGGTGGTGCCCGGCACCTTCGAGCCGAACTTGAGCACCACGCCCTCGTCGGGCTGCACCCGGATGACGAGCTGGTTGTTGCCCAGCGACTCCATGTCGGCGTCGTTGAACGGCAGGTGCGGCGCCTTCTTGAACATGATGGCGACCTCGGTGACCCGCCGGGGCAGCCGCTTGCCGGCCCGGATGTAGAACGGCACCTCGGCCCAGCGCCGGTTCTGGATGCCGAGCCGCACCGCCACGTACGTCTCCGTGGTGGAGTCGGCGGGGACGTCCCGCTCCTCCCGGTAGCCGACCGCGCGCTCGCCGCCCACCCAGCCGGGCAGGTACTGGCCGCGGACGGTGTCCCGGGCCACGTCCTTGGGCAGGGTGATCGCCTTGAGCACCTTCAGCTTCTCGGCGCGGATCTCGTCGGCGTCGAAGCTGGTCGGCTCCTCCATCGCTACCAGCGCCAGGAGTTGGAGCAGGTGGTTCTGGAGCACGTCACGGGCGGTGCCGACGGTGTCGTAGAAGCCGGCCCGGCTGCCGATGCCGACGTCCTCGGCCATGGTGATCTGCACCGAGTCGACGTACTTCGAGTTCCACAGCGGCTCGAACAGGTTGTTGGCGAACCGCAGGGCCAGGATGTTCTGGACGGTCTCCTTGCCCAGGTAGTGGTCGATCCGGAAGACGTCCTGGCGGGTGAACACGTCGTCGACGAGGTCGTTGAGCGCCTTCGCCGACGGCAGGTCGTTGCCGAACGGCTTCTCCACCACGACCCGGCGCCAGCCGCCGGACTTCTCGTTGTCGGCCATCCCGGTGCGGGCCAGTTGCTTGAGCACGACGGGGAACGCGGCCGGGGGGATGGAGAAGTAGAACGCCGCGTTGCCGGCGATGCCGTGGGTCTGCCGCAGGTCGTCCAGCGTCGAGGCGAGCTGGTCGAAGGCCGCGTCGTCGTCGAACGACCCGCCGACGAACTTGATGTTGCCGACCAGCCGCGCCCACACCTCTTCCCGCCACGGGGTGCGGGCGTGCTTGCGGGCCGCCTCGCACGCGAGGGTCTCGAAGTCGCCGTCACCCCAGTCGCGGCGGGCGAAGCCGAGCACCACGAAACCGGGCGGCAGCAGCCCCCGGTTCGCCAGGTCGTAGACCGCGGGGAGCAGCTTCTTGCGAGCCAGGTCGCCGGTCACCCCGAAGATCACCAGAGCGCACGGCTCGGGGATCCGGGGCAACCGGCGGTCCTGCGGGTCGCGTAGCGGGTTCACCAAACCGCCTCCTCGCTCCGCTTCAGTCACGTCGTCCGTCCTCACGCCCGCAGCTCACCGGCCGTGTCGAGTAGTTGGGCGACGCCGGCTGCCCGGTCGGTCAGGTGCAGCCGCAGCAGCGGCCGGTCCCGGCCGGCGAGGGCCTGCCGGTCGCCGGCGGCCTGTGCCGCCTGCAACTCGCCGAAGGAGTACGGCTTGCCCGGCACCGCCAGGTCCTCGGTGACCGCGCCGGTCACCTGAAGGTAGCTGCCCACCTGCGGGCCGCCCTTGTGGTACTGGCCAGTGGAGTGCAGGAACCGTGGCCCCCAGCCGAAGGTGACCGGCCGACCGGACGCGCCGGCCAGCAGCGACCGCAGGCGGGCCGCGTCGGCGTCGGCGAAACGGTCCAGGTACGCCATCACCGCGAGGTAACCGTCGTCGCCGAGACCGTCGAGCAGCCAGCGCAGCACGCCCGCCAGGTCACCGGGCGCGCCCTGCGGCGCGTACACCTCGATCGCGCCCTCGGTGAACGACGGCGTCTGGACCGGCAGGCCCGAGGCCAGGATCTTGTTGGTGTTCTCCTTGGACTCGGTGACGTTCGGCTGGTTGAACGGGTCGATGCCGAGCACCACGCCGGCCACCGCGGTGGCGTACTCCCAGGCCAGGAACTGCGCGCCGAGCGGGCCGTTGACGGCCACGTCCGGCGCGGCGCCGCCGCCCGGCACGTCACCGGGGGCCAGCGCGCCGCCGTAGCTGACGGTCAGCACGTCCGGCCCGGTGGCGCCGGGGCTCTGTGGGGACTCCACCACCACCGGCAGGATGCCCACCCCGGCCTTGCCGGTCGACTCGGCGATCAACTGCTCGGCCCAGTCGCCCAGGCCGTCGATGCCGGTGCCGTCGGACACCAGGGCGACCTTGTCACGGGCCAGCGTGGCGGCTGCGCCCAGCGCGGCGCCCAACGCCAGCGCCGGGTTGTCGCGGTCGGAGGCGAGCGACTCGGCCAACGCGTCGGCCTGATCGAGCAGCTCGGCGACCTCGACGCCGGCCAGCGCCGAGGGCACCAGCCCGAACGCGGTCAGCGCCGAGTACCGACCGCCCACGTTCGGGTCGGCGAGCACGGTGAACGCGCCCATCTCGGTCGCGGTGGCCTCCAGCGGCGAACCCGGGTCGGTGACGATGACGAAGTGCCGGCCGGCCTCCGCCTCGGTCATCCCGGCGTCCAGGAACGCCTGCCAGTAGACGCGACGGTGGCTGTCGGTCTCCACCGTCGAGCCGGACTTGCTGGCGACGACCACCACGGTGCGCTCCAGCCGGTCACCCAGGGCCGCCCGGACCTGGCCCGGGTCGGTGGTGTCCAGCACGGTCAGCGGCCGGCCCAGCGTCCGCGTGATCACCTCGGGCGCGAGCGACGAGCCGCCCATGCCGGCGAGCACCACGTGGTCCAGGTCGGCCAGCTCCGCGCTCAGCTCGGCGAGCTGCGCCAGCAGCTCCCGGCTGCGCCGGTGGGTGTCCACCCAGCCGAGCCGGATCTTCGCCTCGGCCTCCGCGTCCGGACCCCACAGGCCCGCGTCCTTGGCGGCCAGCTTGCCGGGGACGCCGGCCTTGGCCAGCGCCTCCCGGGTCGAGGCGGGCGCGGACTTGTCGACCGCGTCCGCGCCGTACACGGCGAGCCCGGCGGCTGCCTCCACCGGCCCTGCCAGAAGGTCGCTCATGCCGTCACTCCGCTTCGCTGCGTGCTGATTCGGTCGCTCACGCGCCACCGGCCTTCTCGGCGGCCTTGGCGTTGCCCTTGGCCGCCTTGTTCGGAGCACCCGTGCCGGTGCCGGCCGCCTTCAGCGACTTGCTGACGCCGTCGAGCAGCTCCTGCCAGCTCGCCTCGAACTTCTCCACGCCCTCGCGCTCGAGGGTGGCGATCACGTCGGACATGTCCACCCCGACCGACTCCAGGTCCGCGAAGACCTTCCGGGCCGCGTCGTAGGCGCCGGTGATGGTGTCGGCGCGG
This sequence comes from Micromonospora sp. NBC_00617, assembly GCF_045161355.1. Classification (NCBI taxonomy): domain Bacteria; kingdom Bacillati; phylum Actinomycetota; class Actinomycetes; order Micromonosporales; family Micromonosporaceae; genus Micromonospora; species Micromonospora sp. NBC_00617. The sequence continues at coordinate 663,693 of NZ_CP107751.1, forward strand.
GTCTCGCCATGATCGGCGTACGCGTGGATGACCGCTTCCGGCATGGTGTTGACCGTGCCGGGGGCGATCAGCTCCTCGACGTAGATCACGTCCCGGTAGTCCGGGTTCTTGGTCGAGGTGGAGGCCCACAGCGGCCGCTGCGGGTGCGCTCCGGCGGCCTCGAGGGCCTTCCAGCGGTCCGAGGAGAAGACCTCGGTGTAGCGCTCGTACGCCAGCTGGGCGTTGGCCACGGCGGCACGCCCCTTCAGTCCCAGCGCGCGCTCTTTGCCTGCGCTGTCGGCGGCCTTGTCGGCCATCCGGTCCAATCTCTTGTCGACCTCGGAGTCGACCCGGGAGACGAAGAACGACGCGACCGAGCCGATCTTCGACAGGTCGTGCCCGTTCGCCTTGGCCTGCTCCAGACCGGCCAGGAAAGCCTCCATGACCGCCGAGTAGCGGTCCAGACCGAAGATCAGCGTGACGTTGACGCTGATCCCCTCGGCGAGGGTGTCGGTGATCGCCGACAGGCCCTCCTCGGTGGCCGGGATCTTGATGAAGAGGTTGGGCCGGTCGACAAGCCACCACAGCGCCTTGGCCTCGGCGACCGTCTTGTCCGCGTCGTGTGCGCTGCGCGGGTCCACCTCGATCGAGACCCGGCCGTCCACGCCGGCGCTGCCGTCGTACGACGGGCGCATCACGTCGCAGGCCCACCGTACGTCGTACGTGGTGAGCATCCGGACGGCCTCTTCCACGTCCACACCACGGGTGGCGAGGTCACGCAGCTGCCAGTTGTACTCGTCGGCGTCGCTCAACGCCTTGGCGAAGATCGTCGGGTTGGTGGTGACGCCCGCGACGTGCTTCTCACGGCGGAGCTGGTCCAGCCCGCCGGAGCTCAAACGTACCCGGGAAAGATCATCGAGCCACACCGCCACACCCGCGGCGGTGAGCTCATTCAGCTTGTCCGTCATGCCGTCCACGCTCCCTCAGTTGCCGGTCGTGAAACCGGTGATGTCGCCCACCCGGGCCAGCGAGGCGTGTGCCGCCGCCACGATCCGGTCGGGGGTGAACCCGAACTGCTCGAAGAGCACGGTGTGCGGGGCGCTCGCCCCGTAGTGCTCCAGGCTGACGCTCTCGCCGAGGTCGCCGACGATGCCGCGCCAGGACATGGCGATCCCGGCCTCCACGCTCACCCGTGCCTTTACCCCGCGCGGGAGCACCGACTCCCGGTATGCCTCATCCTGCTCGTAGAACCACTCCTGGCAGGGCATCGAGACGACTCGGGTCGGCGTGCCGTCGGCCTCCAGCCGCTCCCGGGCGGTCAGGCAGAGCTGCACCTCGGAGCCGGTGCCGACGATGATCACCTGGGGCTTGCCGTTGGACGCCTCGGCCAGCACGTAGCCGCCCTTGGCGACACCGTCCGCGCCACCCAGGACGTCCCGGTCCAGGGTCGGCAACGGCTGGCGGCTCAGCGCCAGCGCGGTCGGCCGGTCGGTGTTCTCCAGCGCCTGCCGCCACGCCCACGCGGTCTCGTTGGCGTCGGCCGGGCGGACCACGTCCAGGCCGGGGATGGCGCGCAGCGCGGTCAGGTGCTCCACCGGCTGGTGGGTCGGGCCGTCCTCGCCCAGGCCGATCGAGTCGTGCGTCCAGACGTACGTCACCGGCAGCTTCATCAACGCGGCCAGCCGCACCGACGGGCGCATGTAGTCGCTGAACACCAGGAAGGTGCCGCCGTACGGGCGGGTGCCGCCGTGCAGGGCGATGCCGTTGAGGATCGCGCCCATGGCGTGCTCACGGATGCCGAAGTGCAGGGTCCGGCCGTACTCGTGGCCGGGGAAGTCCTTGGTGGCGTGCACGGCCGGGATGAACGACGGCTCGCCCTTCATGGTGGTGTTGTTGCTCTCGGCCAGGTCGGCCGAACCGCCCCACAGCTCCGGCAGCACCGGCGCGAGCGCCTCGAGCACCTTGCCGGAGGCGGCCCGGGTGGCCACACCCTTGGCGTCGGCGGGGAAGACCGGCAGCGCCTCGGTCCAGCCGTCCGGCAGCACCCGGCCGGCCATCCGCTCGTAGAGCGCCGTGCGCTCCGGGTTCGCCTTCTTCCAGGCGTCGAACGAGACGGTCCACTCCTGCTCGGCGTCCGCGCCGCGGCCCATCACGTTGCGGGCGTGCGCGAGCACCTCCTCGTCGACCTGGAAGGTCTGCTCCGGGTCGAAGTCGAGGATCCGCTTGGTGGCCTTCACCTCGTCGGCGCCGAGCGCCGAGCCGTGGATCTTGCCGGTGTTCTGCTTGTTGGGCGCGGGCCAGCCGATGATGGTGCGCAGCGCGATGAAGGAGGGACGGTCGGTCTCGGCCTTGGCGGCCACCAGCGCGCGGTACAGCGCCTCGGCGTCCTCGTGGTAGTCGCCCTGGTCGGCGTCACCGCTGCGCCAGTCGACGGTCTGCACGTGCCAGCCGTACGCCTCGTAGCGGGCCGCCACGTCCTCGCTCTTGGCGATGCGGGTGTCGTCCTCGATCGAGATCTCGTTGTCGTCGTAGACCACCGTGAGGTTGCCCAGCTGCTGGTGCCCGGCGAGGGCGCTGGCTTCGTGGCTGATGCCCTCCTCGATGTCGCCGTCGGAGACGATGCACCAGATGTTGTGGTCGAAGACCGACATGCCCGGCTCGGCCTCCGGGTCGAACAGGCCGCGCTCGCGACGGGCCGCCATGGCCATGCCGACCGCGTTGCCCAGGCCCTGCCCGAGCGGGCCGGTGGTGGTCTCCACGCCCGGGGTGTGACCGTGCTCCGGGTGACCCGGGGTCAGCGAGCCCCACTGCCGCAGCGACTTCAGGTCGTTCAGGCTCAGCGGGTAGCCGGACAGGAACAGTTGGATGTAGAGGGTCAGGCTGGAGTGCCCGGCGGAGAGCACGAACCGGTCCCGGCCGGGCCAGTTCGGGTCGGCCGGGTTGTGCCGCATGACCCGGTTGAAGAGAAGGTAGGCCGCGGGCGCCAGGCTCATCGCGGTGCCCGGGTGGCCGTTGCCGGATTTCTCGACGGCATCCATGGCCAGGACGCGGACGGTGTCGACGGCCCGACGATCGAGGTCGGACCAGTTGAGTTCGGAGTGCTCGGGTCGGTTGGCAGCCACGATGGTTGTGCTCCTCGGCAGATGGGCGGAACCCTCACTGATGACCCTATCGAGCGCGACTAAACGCGCGCCCGGGGATCTCCGCATGGTGTGCGATACGTGACTCTGCGCCCAGACGTTCAACCCGGTGGTGTGACGGCCCGCACCGTTGTCGGGTCGGCCGGGCAGCCAAAACGACGACGCGTAGTGTGTGGGTCGGTGTGCGGCCCCCGAGCGGGACCCGCCCGACTCGATCTCCCCGTGCCGATGCCGGAAGGTGGCAATCCGTGAGCATGATCACCGAGCGCCCCGCGAGCAACCCCGGCGGGAAACCCCCGGCGCGGGCGGCCGAGGGCCCGGTGGCGCCGCGGGACGTGCGCGCGATCGTGTCGGCGTACGTGACGCTCACCAAGCCGCGCATCGTCGAGTTGCTGCTGGTCACCACCGTCCCGGCGATGATGCTCGCCGACGGGGGACTGCCGTCGCTGTGGCTGATGGCCGTGGTGCTCCTGGGTGGCTCGCTCGCCGCGGGGGCGGCCAGCGTGCTCAACTGCTACATCGACCGGGACATCGACCAGTTGATGCGGCGGACCAAGCGGCGTCCGCTGCCGGCGCACACGGTGTCGCCGCGTAGCGCGCTCGTCTTCGGTCTGGTGCTGGCGGCGATCTCGATCGTTCTGATGGCGGCGTTCACCAACCTGCTCGCGGCCGGGCTGACGCTCGCCGCGATCGTCTACTACGACGTCGTCTACACGCTCTGGCTCAAGCGCTCCACGCCGACGAACACGTTCTGGGGTGGCGCCTGCGGGGCCGCTCCGGTGCTGATCGGGTGGGCGGCGGTGACCGGCGGGCTCGCCCCGGCGGCCTGGGGCCTGTTCGCCGTGGTCTTCTTCTGGCAGATGCCGCACTTCTACCCGCTCGCGATGAAGTACAAGGACGACTACGCCCGCGCCGGCATCCCGATGCTGCCGGTGGTGGCCTCCACCCGGCGGGTGAACGCCGAGATCCTGATCTTCGCGTGGCTCACCGTGCTCACCTCCCTCGCGGTCTGGCCGCTGGGCCTCAGCGCGATCTACGGCGTACCGACGCTGGTGGTGGGCGCGATCTTCCTGGTCGAGGCGCACCGGCTCTGCCGGCGGGCGACCCGCGGCGATGCGGTCAAGCCGATGCGGCTGTTCCACTGGTCGACGACGTACCTGACGATCGTCTTCGTGGCCGTCGCGCTCGACGCGCTGATCTGACGCCTGTCGCGCGGACGTCCCCGCAGCGCACTGGAAGTCCGCGGACTAATCATGGTCGTGGATGAGTTGTCCGGGTTTAACGTCACATGAGAGTAACTTTCGGCATGAGTCGGATCGACTCAACCTGCGGGCACTGAACCCTGATTTGCCCACGTGCTTAGTGCGGGAAAATCCGGATATAACCGGGCAGGAAGCCTGTGGTCTTCCTTAAACCTGTAGGTAATTGGCATCACAAAAGGTTCATGGTTCTCGCACGCGCAAGTGCAACTCTGCTTAGGCTTCGCGTCATGGCAGATGGTTCCGATACGACGCTGACGGCTGAGCAGACCGCCGGCGAGCAGGCCCCGCACGGCCTGGTCGCGGGCCTCCAGTCGTTCGCCGCCGGGCACGGCGGTGCGAAGGCCGTCATCGAGTACGTCGGTAAGCGCGGCGCACGGATCGTCCTCGTGGGTGCCGACGGTGAGTGGGGCGACCAGTTCGCCGAGGACACCGTCACCGCTCGGGAGGCGTGCGCCAAGGCGGGAGTCACCGTCGAGAACGCCTGGGAGCGTGAACTGATGGACCAGATGCGACCGAGCAACGACCTCTGGCGGTCGATGGCCCGGCGCACGATGGCCCGTTGAGATAGACAGCTGAATTGACCAACCACCACCAGTCGACCCGGGGGGAACCCCGGGTCGCTCTCGTCACCTGCACCGAGCTGGTCGACCTCGACCCCGACGACCGTCTCGTCCTCGACCCGCTCACCGCCCGGGGGATCGCCGCCGAGGCGGTCGTCTGGGACGACCCGGACGCCGACTGGTCCTCGTACGACCTCGTCGTGCTCCGCTCACCGTGGGACTACGCCCTGCGCCGCGACGAGTTCGTCGCCTGGGCCGCGTCCGTGCCCGCCCTGGTCAACCCGGCCGACGTGGTGCGGTGGAACACCGACAAGCGCTACCTGGCCGAGCTGAGCGCCGCCGGGGTGCCGACCGTGCCGACGTCCTGGGTCGAGCCGGGGGAGACCTGGTCGCCGCCCGCCGAGACGGGCGAGTACGTGCTCAAGCCCTCGGTCAGCGCCGGCAGCCAGGACACCGGCCGGTACGACCTGGCCGACCCGGAGCACCGCGACCTGGCTCGGGCCCACGTACGCCGCCTCTCCACCGCCGGCCGGACGACCATGGTCCAGCCGTACCTGAGCGCCGTCGACAGCGAGGGCGAGACGGCGCTGCTCTTCCTGGCCGGCCCGGACGGGCTCGCGTACAGCCACGCCATCCGCAAGGGTCCGATGCTGACCGGTCCGGATCTCGGCCCGGACGGCCTCTACAAGGCCGAGGAGATCAGCTCCCGTGCCGCGCGCCCCGAGCAGTTGGCGGTCGCCGAGCGGACCCTCGCCGCGGTGCCCGGTGGCCCGCGTCGACTGCTCTACGCCCGGGTCGACCTGATCCCCGGCCCGGACGGCGACCCCGTCCTGGTCGAACTGGAGCTGACCGAGCCGTCGCTCTTCATCGGGTACGCCGACGGCGCCCCCGACCGCCTCGCCGCCGCGATAGCCACCCACCTGACCCGCCGAGCCTGATCTCCCACCCCGCCGCCTGGCCCTGGGCGTACCCCCCCAAGATCCGCGCAGTATCGGGGATGCTGCTGCCACCGGCGCCCCGGAAGCAGCAACATCCCCGAAGTTGTGCAGATCTTGAGCGGGCGCAGGGTTGCTTCGCCGCGCTCGCGGCGTCGTCCCTTGGTTGGGGGTCGGCTCGCCCGCGCCTCGGCATGATCGTGCTCGATCCAGGATCGAGTGGTGTCGGTGTGCCGTGCAGGCCACTACTTCGTGGTTCGCGCACGATCGTGGCGTCGGCGCCCGCCCCTCCCAGCACGTCGATCTTGCACTTTCTGTCCCAGCAAAAGGCGCAAGGCTGCGCATTTCGCCACCCGAAAGTGCAAGATCGGTGCGGGGTGCGGGGTGCGGGGTGCGGGGTGCGGGGTGCGGGGTGCGGGGTGCGGGGTGCGGGGTGCGGGGTGCGGGGTGCGGGGTACGGGGTACGGGGTACGGGGTGCGGGGGTGCTAGGCGGTGACTGGGACGGCTTCGGCCTCGGTCGCGGTGGTTTGCGACGCCGGGGCTGCCGGGCGGCGTTCACGGGTGGACCACTGGACGGCGAGGGCGGCGAGCAGCACCAGGCACGAGCCGAGCATGTGCGCGCCGACCAGGAGCGCCGGCACCTGGGTGAAGTACTGCACGAAGCCGATGAGCCCCTGACCCAGCTCCACCGCGAGCAGGACGACGGCGGCCCGGGTGGCCCGCGCCGCGCCGACCGCGCGGAACGCGAAGATCAACGCCACCGACAGGCCGATCAGCAGGAAGACGCCGTCGGCGTGCACCTGGGAGATCGACTCTGGGTCCAGTCCGTTGCGGGCCGCGCCGTGGTCGCCGGCGTGCGGGCCGCTGCCGGTGACCCAGGTGCCGATCACCAGCACCGCGACGGTGACGCCGGTGGTGACCCGGGCGAGCATGCGCAGGGGGGAGGGCACCACGGCGACCGGCGGGGTGTCCGGTTCGTCGACCCGCCGCCAGAGGGCGTACGCGGCGGCGAGCACCGCCATCGAGGCGAGGAAGTGCAGCCCGACCACCCACGGGTTGAGGTTGGTGAGCACCGTGATGCCACCGATCACCGCCTGGGCGGGAATGCCCAGGAAGACGGCGACGGCGAGGGTCAGCAGCCCGCGGCGGCGGGGCCGGTGTGCCAGGACCGCCAGCACGGTGGCGAGCGCGATCAGACCCACCGCGAAGGTCAGCATCCGGTTGCTGAACTCGATCACCCCGTACACGCCCATCTCGGGCGTGGTGACGTACGAATCGTCGGTGCACCGGGGCCAGGTGGGGCAGCCCAGGCCCGAGGCGGTCAACCGGACCGCCCCGCCGGTGACGACGATGCCGACGTTCGCGATGATCGAGGCGAGCGCGAGGCGGCGCAGCAGGAGACCGGAGACCGGACGGACGATGCGGTTCACGGCGCAAATCCTACGCACCGTAGTGATCGAGGTTCGTCCGACTCCGCCGGGTCGGTGGTTCGGATCACCGGGACCCGCGTTTGCCACCCTCCGGGTAATTACGTAACGTTGGCGTTGTGAAAAACGCGGCGGCGCTCTCCGGGCCCCAGCCGACGGCTGCCCAGGCCGTCGGCGCGTCCGCGTCCGCCCTCGTCGGGGCCTCGTCGTCGGCGCTGGGCGGCGCCACGACGGAGATCTCCACCCGTGACCGCGTCACCCAACTGCTGCTGGAGCGGGGCGCGACCACCGCCGCGCAGCTCGGGCTGGCGCTCGGCCTGAGCCCGGCGGCGATCCGCCGGCACCTGGACGCGATGCTCGCCGACGGTGACGTCGTCGCCCGCGACCAGACGGTGCGGGGCAGCCGCGGTCGCGGACGTCCGGCCAAGGTGTTCGTGCTGACCGAGGCGGCCCGGGTCCGCTGTGGCACGCACCACTACGACAACATGGCCACCGCCGCGCTGCGCTGGATCGCCCGCAGCGGAGGCGCGGACGCGGTCGAGGCGTTCGCCACCGAGCAGGTGTCCGCGCTGGAGTCGCGCTGCCGCGCCGCCATGGAGGACGCCGGCGACGACCCCCTCGCGCGGGCTGAGGCACTCGCCGGAGCGCTCACCGCCGAGGGTTACGCTGCCAACGCGACCACGATCGCCTCCGGCGGTCAGCTCTGCCAGCACCACTGCCCGGTGGCGCACGTGGCCGCCGAGTTTCCCCAGCTGTGCGAGGCCGAGACCGCGGTGATCTCCCGTCTGGTCGGCACCCACGTGCAGCGCCTGGCCACCATCGCGCACGGCGATGGGGTGTGCACCACGCACATCCCGACCCAGCCGGGCCGCGCCCAATCCGGTAATCCCGTCACCACTGTGAGGACAGATAGATGACCGAGCAGATCGTCCAGCCCCTGACCCAGGAAGAGCAGCTCGCCGCCCTCGGTCGCTACGAGTACGGCTGGTCCGACCCGGACGCCGCCGGGGCGGTCGCCCAGCGCGGCATCAACGAGGCGGTGGTGCGGGACATCTCGGCCAAGAAGAACGAGCCGGCCTGGATGCTCGACCTGCGCCTCAAGGGTCTGCGGCTGTTCGGCCGCAAGCCGATGCCGGCCTGGGGCGCGGACCTCACCGGCATCGACTTCGACAACATCAAGTACTTCGTGCGGTCCACCGAGAAGCAGGCCACCAGCTGGGAGGACCTGCCCGAGGACATCAAGAACACCTACGACCGGCTGGGCATCCCGGAGGCGGAGAAGCAGCGGCTGGTCGCCGGTGTCGCGGCGCAGTACGAGTCCGAGGTCGTCTACCACAAGATCCGTGAGGACCTTGAGGAGCAGGGCGTCGTCTTCCTGGACACCGACACCGCGCTGCGCGAGCACGAGGACATCTTCAAGGAGTACTTCGGCACGGTGATCCCGGTCGGCGACAACAAGTTCGCCGCCCTGAACACCTCCGTGTGGTCCGGTGGCTCGTTCATCTACGTGCCGAAGGGCGTGCACGTGGAGATCCCGCTGCAGGCCTACTTCCGGATCAACACGGAGAACATGGGCCAGTTCGAGCGGACGCTGATCATCGTCGACGAGGGCGCGTACGTGCACTACGTCGAGGGCTGCACCGCGCCGCTCTACTCCTCGGACTCGCTGCACAGCGCCGTCGTGGAGATCATCGTCAAGAAGAACGCGCGCTGCCGGTACACGACCATCCAGAACTGGTCGAACAACGTCTACAACCTGGTCACCAAGCGCGCCGTCTGCCACGAGGGCGCGACCATGGAGTGGGTCGACGGCAACATCGGCTCCAAGGTGACGATGAAGTACCCGGCGGTCTACATGACCGGCGAGCACGCCAAGGGCGAGGTGCTCTCGGTGGCGATGGCCGGCGAGGGTCAGCACCAGGACGCGGGCGCCAAGATGGTGCACGCCGCGCCGCACACCTCCTCGACGATCGTGTCGAAGTCGATCGCCCGGGGCGGCGGCCGCACCTCGTACCGCGGTCTGGTGCAGGTGCTGGAGGGTTCGCACCACAGCCGGAGCACGGTCAAGTGCGACGCGCTGCTGGTCGACACCATCTCGCGCTCGGACACCTACCCGTACGTCGACATCCGCGAGGACGACGTGTCGATGGGGCACGAGGCGACCGTCTCCAAGATCAGCGACGACCAGCTCTTCTACCTGATGAGCCGGGGCCTGAGCGAGGACGAGGCGATGGCCATGATCGTGCGTGGCTTCATCGAGCCGATCGCCAAGGAACTTCCGATGGAGTACGCCCTGGAGCTGAACCGCCTGATCGAGCTTCAGATGGAGGGCGCGGTCGGCTGACGCCGCCGCTCCCGCGGGGCGGGCCGGAACCTCGGCCCGCCCGCACCCCGACCCAACCTCGTCGTCACAGAACAGACAGACCAAGGAAGACATGACTACCCAGGCTTCCGCGCCGCCCAGCACCAAGTCGCAGGCGCTGCGCTCGTACGACGTCGCCGACTTCCCGGCCCTCACCGGCCTGGAGGAGGAGTGGCGTTTCACCCCGCTCAAGCGACTGCGCGGCCTCGCGGGCGACGCGCAGGCCGGCGCCGGCACGGTCCGGCACGAGTACGGCGAGCTGCCCGAGGGCGTGGCCATCGAGCGCATCGGCGCCGACGACCCGCGGGTGGGCAGCGTGCTCACCCCGGTCGACCGGGTCAGCGCGCTCGCGTACGGCGGCGCCGGGCAGGCGCTGCTGCTCTCGGTGGCGAGCGATGTCGTCGTGGGCGCCCCGGTGCGCGTGCGGGTGGTCGGCGACGGCGGCGAGGGTCTGGCCTTCGGGCACACCTTCGTCGAGGTGGGCCGCTTCGCGGAGCTGACGCTGGTGCTGGAGCACGTCGGTTCGGCGACCCTGGCCGACAACGTCGAGGTGTCGGTCAGCGACGGGGCCAAGCTGACCCTGGTCACCGTGGCCGACTGGGCGCCGGACGCGGTGCAGGCGCAGCACCTCAAGTTCAAGCTCGGCCGCGACGCCCGGGTGACGCACGTGCAGGTGAGCCTGGGCGGTGACCTGGTGCGCCAGTTCACCAGCGTGGAGTACACCGGCCGGGGCGGCGAGGCCGAGCTGTACGGCGTCTACTTCGCCGACGGCGGCCAGCACCTGGAGCACCGCCAGCTGGTCGACCACTCCGTGCCGGACTGCCGCAGCTACGTCGGCTACCGGGGCGCCCTGCAGGGCGCGGACGCGCACACCGTCTGGGTGGGCGACGTGCTGATCCGGGCCGAGGCGACCGGCACCGACACGTACGAGATCAACCGGAATCTGCTGCTCACCGACGGCGCGCGGGCGGACTCCGTACCCAATCTGGAGATCGAGACCGGCGAGATCGCCGGCGCCGGCCACGCCAGCGCGACCGGCCGCTTCGACGACGAGCAGTTGTTCTACCTGATGGCCCGGGGCATCCCGGAGGGTGAGGCCCGCCGCCTGGTGGTCCGCGGCTTCTTCGCCGAGGTGATCAACAAGATCCCGGTCGAGGAGCTGCGCGAGCGCCTGGGCGACGCGATCGAGGCCCGGCTGGCCAAGGCGGGCGCCTGATGATCCGTATCTGCTCCACCGAGGACGTGCCGAAGGGCACCGCGATCAGCGCGGACGTCGACGGCACCCCGATCGCCCTGGTGCACGGCGAGGACGGCGAGTTCTACGCCGCGTACGACGAGTGCTCGCACGCCGCCGTCGCCCTCTCCGAGGGTGAGGTCGACGGCTGCACGCTGGAGTGCTGGCTGCACGGCTCGCGCTTCGACCTGCGCACCGGCACGCCGACCGGCCTGCCCGCCACCGAACCCGTCCCCGTCTACCCCGTCGAAGTCCGCGACGGCGACATCTACCTCAGCCTGACGCCGAGTAATGGAGTGACCCGATAATGAGCACCCTGGAGATCCGCGACCTGAAGGTGTCGGTCAAGCTGCCCGAGGGTGAGCTCAAGCCGATCCTGGCCGGTGTCGACCTGACCGTGAAGTCGAGTGAGACCCATGCCATCATGGGCCCGAACGGCTCCGGCAAGTCCACCCTGGCGTACTCGATCGCCGGCCACCCCAAGTACGAGATCACCGGCGGCTCGGTGACCCTCGACGGCGAGGACGTGCTGGCCATGACCGTCGACGAGCGGGCCCGCGCCGGCCTCTTCCTGGCCATGCAGTACCCGGTCGAGGTGCCCGGCGTCTCGGTCGCGAACTTCCTGCGCACCGCGAAGACCGCCATCGACGGCGAGGCGCCGAAGCTGCGCACCTGGGGCGGCGAGCTGCGCGGCGCGATGGAGCGCCTCCAGATGGACCCGGCGTTCGCCCAGCGCAACGTCAACGAGGGCTTCTCCGGCGGTGAGAAGAAGCGGCACGAGATCGTCCAGCTGGAGCTGCTCAAGCCGAAGATCGCCGTCCTCGACGAGACCGACTCGGGCCTCGACGTGGACGCGCTGCGCGTGGTCAGCGAGGGCGTCAACCGGGTCCGCGACACCGGCGACACCGGCGTGCTGCTGATCACCCACTACACGCGGATCCTGCGCTACATCAAGCCGGACTTCGTACACGTCTTCGTGGCCGGCCGGATCGTCGAGCAGGGCGGCCCGGAGCTGGCCGACAAGCTCGAGGCCGAGGGCTACGAGCGGTACGCCGCCGGGGCCGGCACGGCCAAGGCCTGAGTGGGGAAGGCGCTGCCGAGATGACCAGCATCGCGATCCCTGAGGGGATGCCGCAGTACGACGACGTGCCGCGTTTCGACGTGGCCCGGGTGCGCGCCGACTTCCCGATCCTCGATCGGGAGATCAACGGGCACCCGCTGGTCTACCTCGACAGCGCCAACACCTCGCACAAGCCCCGTCAGGTGCTCGACGTGCTCGACGAGCACTACGCGCGGCACAACGCCAACGTGTCGCGCTCGGTGCACACCCTGGGCACCGAGGCCACCGAGGCGTACGAGGGGGCACGGGCCAAGATCAGCGCGTTCATCAACGCGCCGAGCACCGACGAGGTGGTGTTCACCAAGAACTCCACCGAGGCGATCAACATCGTGGCGTACGCCTTCTCGAACGCCTCGCTGCGCCCGGACGGTGACCCCCGGTTCCGGCTCGGCCCCGGCGACGAGGTGGTGATCTCCGAGATGGAGCACCACTCGAACATCGTCCCGTGGCAGCTGCTGTGCGAGCGGACCGGCGCGACCCTGCGCTGGTTCCCGGTCACCGACCAGGGTCGGCTGGACGAGTCGGGCCTGGAGGATCTGGTCACCGAACGGACGAAGATCGTCTCGCTGGTGCACGTGTCGAACATCCTCGGCACCGTCAACGCCACCTCCCGGATCACCGCGCGGGTCCGCGAGGTGGGCGCGCTGCTGCTGCTGGACTGCTCGCAGTCGGTGCCGCACCTGCCCATCGACGTTGTCGACCTGGACGCCGACTACATCGTGTTCACCGGGCACAAGATGCTCGGTCCGACCGGCATCGGCGTGCTCTGGGGCCGCGGTGAGCTGCTGGCGGCCATGCCGCCGGTGATGGGCGGCGGCTCGATGATCGAGACGGTGACCATGGCCCGGTCGACGTTCGCCGCGCCGCCGGCCCGCTTCGAGGCGGGCACCCCGCCGATCGCCGAGGCGGTCGCGCTCGGCGCGGCGGTGGACTACCTGACCGGCGTCGGCATGCCGGCCATCCAGTGGCACGAGAAGGAGCTGACGGCGTACGCGCTGGACGCTCTCGGCACGGTGCCGGACGTGCGGATCTTCGGCCCGACCGTGCCGATCGGCCGCGGCGGCACCATCTCGTTCGCCCTCGGTGACGTGCACCCGCACGACGTGGGCCAGGTGCTCGACTCGCTCGGCGTGCAGGTGCGGGTGGGCCACCACTGCGCGAAGCCGGTGTGCAGCCGGTTCGGCGTCCCGGCGATGACCCGAGCCTCGTTCTACCTCTACACCACCAGTGAGGAGATCGACGCTCTGGTGGGCGGTCTGGAGCAGGCGCGGAAGGTGTTCGACTGATGGCGCAACTCGACCAGCTCTACCAGGAGATCATCCTGGACCACTACAAGCATCCGCACGGCCGTGGCCTGCGCGACGCCGACGACGCGGCCGACCTGGTCGCGGAAGCGCATCACGTCAACCCGACCTGCGGCGACGAGATCACCGTCCGGGTGGCCACCGACGGCGACGTGCTGCACGACATCTCGTACGACGGCATGGGCTGCTCGATCAGTCAGGCCTCGGCGAGCGTGCTGCACGAACTGCTGCGCGGTCGGGACGCCGGGGAAGCATTCGAGGTGCACGAGGCGTTCGTCGAGTTGATGTCCGGACGTGGCCAGGTCACGCCCGACGAGGACGTACTCGGTGACGGGGTGGCCTTCGCGGGCGTGGCCCGCTACCCCGCCCGGGTGAAGTGCGCGCTGCTGCCGTGGATGGCGTTCAAGGACGCCGCGGCACGCGCCGGCGTGGGCGTGGGCGTGGGCCCGGAGGTGAAGGCGTGAGCGAGCGTCAGCGAACGATTTCCAGCAGCACTGTGGTGCCGGGTGGCATCACGAAGCGAACCGGAGGGACGGCATGAGCGAGAACACCGCTACCGCGGCGACGCCGGAGGCCGGTGACGCCACCGCGGCGCCGCAGACCGACGCCGTTGCGACCAACGGCGCTGCGACGACCGACGGCGCTGCGGCACCTGGTGCCGGCGACGCCGCCACCTCGACGGGCGGCGTCAGCAAGGCGATGATCGCCGACATCGAGGAGGCGATGAAGGACGTCGTCGACCCCGAGTTGGGCATCAACGTGGTCGACCTGGGCCTGGTGTACGGGGTGCACGTCGACGACGAGAACGTCGCGACCCTGGACATGACGCTCACCTCGGCGGCGTGCCCGCTGACCGACGTGATCGAGGACCAGGCCCGGCAGGCGCTGACCACCGGTCCGGGCGGCGGCCTCGTCAACGACATCCGGATCAACTGGGTGTGGCTCCCGCCGTGGGGACCGGACAAGATCACCGACGAGGGTCGGGACCAGCTCCGTTCCCTCGGCTTCAACGTCTGACCCGACCCCGTCCCACAGTCGTCGAGCGCGGTGCCCTCCTGGGTGCCGCGCTCGATCCGTTGTGGGATACGCGGGAAATCGCTACTGGAACGGATCGTTCCGGTCTGCTAGCTTGATCTCAAAGCGGAGCGGCCCGGAGCGCAGCACTGATCGGCCCCGACGGCCAAGATCGTGCTCGATCAGTGATGTAGTGCCCTCGACGCGTTGCCGAGGCCACTACATCCTGGTTCGAGCACGATCTTGGGCGGGTCGCCGTTGGCGTTCGCGGCTCGCCTTCGGATGGGCTCGCGGGCTCGCGGGCTCGCGCTCTCGGGCGCTCGCCGGCGCGGGGCGCGGGGCGCTTGGCGCGCGTGCGTGGGGCGCGTGCGTGGGGGGCCGCGAGCGTGGGGCCCGTGGGGCCGCGCGTGGGCGAATGGGGCGCATGGGGCGCGCGAGGCACACCGTGGCGCGGTCACACCGTGGCGCGGGCTCGTGGCGTGGGGCCCGTGGGCGTGGGGAAACTCCGTTGCGGGGGCTTGGGTGTGGCGCGCAGGATGCCGACTGTGATCGAGGCGTACCCGATGCAGGTTTCTGTCCGTGCGGCCACCGCCGCGCGTCGACAGCGCACCGTGCCCGGGGTGCCCTCGACCCGTCGCCCGTCGTCGTGAGCGGCGCCTTTCTCGCCGGTCTGGTGGCCGGGTACGGCGTCGCCATCCCGGTCGGCGCGATCGCGATCCTCATCCTGGGGCTCAGTGCCCGTACCTCGTTCCGGGTCGGCGCGGCCGCGGCGCTCGCGGTGGCGACGGCCGACGGGCTCTACGCGGCGGTCGCCGCGCTCGGCGGCGCGAGCCTGGCCGGGGTCGTCGCCCCGGCGGCCGGTCCGCTGCGGGTGGTCGCCGCCGTGGTCCTGCTGGGGCTCGCCGCGCACGGCCTCTGGCGCACGTGGACCACCCACCGCGCCCGGCCGGCGCCATCGGCCGGCGGGGGCCTGCGCACTCCCGGGCGGGCGTACGCGGTGGTGCTCGGGCTGACCCTGCTGAACCCGACGACCGTGCTCTACTTCGCCGCGCTGGTGCTCGGCCGCCGGGACACCGCGGACCCGAACGGGCTGACCGCCGGGCTCTTCGTGGCCGGTGTGTTCCTGGCGTCGGCGAGCTGGCAACTGCTCAACGCGGGCGGCGGCACGGTGGTCGGCCGGGCGCTGACCGGGCCGCGTGGCCGGCTGGTCACCGGCCTGGTCTCCAGCGCGCTCATCGCCGCGCTCGCGGTGGCGGCGCTGCTGCCGGGCTGAGCCGTACCCGCCCGACGCCCCGACCCGAGCCGCCGTGGCGTACGGTCGGGGCCGTGACCAGTCGACCCGCAGCCGGGGGCGGCCGGTGGGTCGAGGTCGACCCGGCCCGCGTCGGCCGCTGGGTCGAGGGCTTCGCCGACCGGCACGGCCCGCCCACCACCACCGCGCGGGAGTACGGCCTGCTGCTCGCCGCCCCCGACGGGACCACCGCCGAGCTGTACGCCGCACCGGGCGCTCCGGTCGGCGCGGACGTGGCCGCCTTCGTCGCCGCCGCCAGCGCACCGCACCGGCTCGGCCTACTGCTGGCCCGCAAGGGTGCGGTGGCGATCGGTGTGGCGCAGGGCCCCGACCTCGTGGTCTCCAAGGTGGACACCCGGTACGTGCAGGGGCGCACCGCCGCCGGGGGGTGGTCGCAGCACCGGTTCGCCCGCCGCCGCGACAACCAGGCCAAGGCGGCGCTGGGCGACGCGGCGGACCTGGCCGTACGCCTGCTGTTGCCGGAGGCGGCGCGGCTCGCGGCCCTCGTCTGCGGCGGTGACCGGCGGGCGGTGGACACGGTGCTGGCCGACCGGCGGTTGGCCCCGCTCGTGCCGCTGCGGGCCGAGCGGCTGCTCGACGTGCCGGAGCCGCGGCACGCGGTGCTGGTCGCGGCGGTGGGCGCGGCCCGGGCGGTACGGATCCGGCTGCGCGACCCGGAGCCCAACCTCGCCCAGTGACGTCGGCGGCGCGCGTTCCGTCGGATGTGCGGACCGTCCGGCCCTCACCAGCGACGGCGGGTCGCAGGGGAGACGTTGATCGGTCACTACCGGGTCTCCCGGTTCGACTGACGGCGAACATGGTCGTGGCAGGCCCCGAAGGACCTGCCACGACGGTGCGGTACGGATGTCAGAGCTGGTCGGTGCCGAAGGTGTCGCAGTTCTTCGGGTCGCCGCGGTCGTAGCCCTGGGTGAACCAGCGCTTGCGCTGCTCGGACGTGCCGTGGGTGAACTGGTCCGGGTTGACCCGCCCGCCGGAGCGTTCCTGGATGCTGTCGTCACCGATCGCCTCGGCGGTGTCGACGGCCTGGCTGATGTCGGCCTCGGTGATCGACGTGAACAGTGGTTGCCGGCCGGTCTTGTCCTTGCTCTCGGTGGCGTGCTTCGCCCAGGCGCCGGCGTAGCAGTCGGCCTGCAACTCCAGCCGCACGGAGGCGGAACGGGGGCCGCTCTGGTTGCCCTGGCCGGCCTTGGCGTTGGTGCCGAGCAGGTTCTGGACGTGGTGACCGTACTCGTGGGCGAGCACGTACGGCTGGGCGAACTCGCCCTTGGCCCCGAACCGGGTGGCCAGCTCGTCGTAGAAGCTCAGGTCGATGTACACCTGCCTGTCGGCGGGGCAGTAGAACGGGCCGACGCCCGAGTCGGCCTGGCCGCAGCCGGTGTTCACCGCCGCCTGGAAGAAGTTGGTGTCGGTGGGCTCGTACTTGCCGTTGCCCAGCTCCGGGTACGCCTTCTGCCAGTAGGCCTGGATGCTGTTGACGTAGAGCAGGTTGCGGCAGCGCGCGTCGTCGAGACGGTCGGGGTTCGCGGTGGAGCACACCTGGTCCAGGTCGTCACCCCCGGCCTGGCCGCCCTCGTCGCCGTTGGTCATGGCGTTGAGGCCGAAGCCCCCGCCGAGCAGGGCGATGAGCACGGCGACCACGATGCCGATGATGCCGCCCCGGCCGCCGCCGCCCGGGATGGGGATGCCGATGCCGCCGCCGCCCGAGCCGCCGCCTCGACCCAGGTCGTTGGCCTGGGAGGTGTCGAGCTCGGCCCGCTCGTTGAGTTCCATGTTGACCCCGATCGCCGTATGCCGATGAATGTCTGGTGTATGTCGTTTCGTCGCTTCAGTGCCGGACGGGGTCCGGACAGGCGTTCCGGTACCCGATGATCTTGATTGGTAATCCGGGCGGGTCGCCAGGGAACGCCCGGTACACTTGTCCCGTGCCGCGCTGCGAAGGCTGAACCGCCCCGCGCCGACGGGCCCACCGCCCGCCGGCGCTTTCGCGTGCCCTGAGTCAGCCTTCCAGACCCCGAGAGCGAGTCCCACAAGATGATCACTGCCACCGGCCTGGAGTTGCGCGCCGGCTCCCGGATCCTGCTGTCCGACACCACCCTGCGTGTGCAGCCCGGTGACCGGATCGGCCTGGTCGGCCGCAACGGTGCCGGCAAGACCACCACCCTGAAGGTGCTCGCCGGCGAGGGGCAGCCGTACGGCGGGCAGATCGACCAGCGCAGCGCCATCGGCTACCTCCCGCAGGACCCGCGCACCGGCGACCTTGAGGTCACCGGCCGCGACCGGGTGCTCTCCGCCCGCGGCCTGGACGTGTTGATGGCCCAGATGAAGGAGATCGAGGAACGCCTCGCCGAGGACGCCGACGAGAAGCTGGTCCGCCGCTACGGCGCGCTGGAGGACCAGTTCGCCGCCCTCGGCGGGTACGCGGCCGAGGCCGAGGCCGCCCGGATCTGCGCCAACCTGGGGCTGCCGGACCGCGCGCTCGCCCAGACCATCGGCACCCTCTCCGGCGGTCAGCGTCGGCGTATCGAGCTGGCGCGGATCCTGTTCCGCGACGCCGGTGAGAACGGCGGCGGCATCCTGCTGCTCGACGAGCCGACGAACCACCTCGACGCGGACTCGATCACCTGGCTGCGCGGCTTCCTCGCCAACCACAAGGGCGGCCTCATCGTGATCTCCCACGACGGCGCGCTGCTGGAGTCGGTGGTCAACAAGGTCTGGTTCCTCGACGCCACCCGGTCCGTGATCGACGTCTACAACCTGGGCTGGAAGGCGTATCTGGAGGCTCGCGAGACCGACGAGCGCCGCCGCCGCCGGGAGCGGGCCAACGCCGAGAAGAAGGCCGGCGCGCTGATGGCGCAGGCCGACAAGATGCGCGCCAAGGCCACCAAGACCGTGGCCGCGCAGAACATGGCCCGCCGCGCCGAGAAGCTGATCTCCGGCCTGGAGGAGGTGCGCGTCGCCGACCGGGTGGCCAAGGTGCGCTTTCCCAGCCCGGCCCCGTGCGGCAAGACGCCACTCACCGCGACCGGCCTGTCCAAGTCGTACGGCTCGCTGGAGATCTTCACCGACGTCAACGTCGCGGTGGACCGGGGTTCCCGGGTGGCCATCCTCGGGCTCAACGGCGCGGGCAAGACGACGCTGCTGCGGATGCTCGGCGGGCTGCTCACCCCGGACACCGGCGAGGTGCACGCGGGGCACGGGCTGCGGTTGGGCTACTACGCCCAGGAGCACGAGACGCTGGACGTGGAGCGGACGGTGCTGGAGAACATGCGCGCCGCCGCCGTCGAGCAGTCCGACACCGACCTGCGCAAGATCCTCGGCGCGTTCCTGTTCTCCGGCGACGACGTGAACAAGCCGGCCGGGGTGCTCTCCGGTGGCGAGAAGACCCGGCTGGCCCTGTCCACGCTGGTCTGCTCCGGCGCCAACGTGCTGCTGCTGGACGAGCCGACGAACAACCTCGACCCGGTCAGCCGCGAGCAGGTGCTCGACGCGATCGCCAACTACCCGGGCGCGATCGTGCTGGTCACGCACGACCCCGGCGCGGTGCTGGCGCTCAAGCCCGACCGCGCGATCCTGCTGCCCGACGGCGACGAGGACGCCTGGAGCGACGACCTCCTCGAACTGGTCGAGCTGGCCTGACCGGGCCGGCTCGGGCCGTCGGGCTCGGGGCTGTCCGGGTCGGGCGTCGTGCCACCGGTTCCCGTCCGGGCCAGGCTGTCGGCCCGGCCCGTTCTCAGCCGAACAGGTCCACCAACCGGCTGAGCACGCCGGAGCTGACCAGGATCACCACGCCGATGGCGACGAAGATCGCCGGCACCAGCCAGTGGCCGGCGCGCTCCACCAGCCGGACCACCCTGCGGTGTCCACCCAGCCAGGCCGCGGCGGCGCACCACAGGCCGACGAACACCACGAAGACCAGCAGGAAGACCGCGCTGTCGCCGGGGCCGAGAGCCCGGAACACGGGTACGTAGACGGCCACGTTGTCGGCGCCGTTGGCGATGGTCACCCCGGCCACGCCGAGTGTCCCGGTGACGACCGTGGCCGGCTCGTCGTCGTCCGAGCCGCGCAGCGCGCGGATGCCCAGCGCGATCGGCAGCAGGCCGAGCAGCCCGGTCCACGGGTCCGGCACGACCAGCAACCCGGCGGCGACCACCGCGCTGGCCAGCGCGAGCGCGCCGATGCCGAGGTACTGGCCGGCGACGATCTGCCAGGTGCGGGGCCGGCCGGTGGTGCGGGCCGCCACGAAGAACAGCGTGAGAATGACGATGTCGTCGATGTCGGTGGCGGCGAAGACCACCGCCGCTCCGGCCGTGGTGCCCAGCAGGTCGATCACGCCCGGGAGCGTACGGGCCGAGGCGTCGCCGCTCGGCGGTGGCTCTTCCGGACGGTGTGCCGGGACCGATCGCGAGGATCACTCTATCGGGAAGCTGACATTGCATAGCGTGTCGGTTGGCGAAGAGTTGATATCTGGCGCATGATCGTCCGAGGCGGTCTAATAGGTGGGACCGTATCCGAACCGCACAGTCTGGGACGTGAGGACACAGCATGGCAGCCACTGGCACAGCCACCAGCACTGAGAAGGGTCGCCGGATCGTCGGAGCCGAGCGTCAGACGCTCGCCAAGGACCTGGTAAAGCGGTACACGTCGGGGGAGAGCATCCGCGCGCTGGCGGCCTCGACCGGCCGTTCCTACGGGTTCATCCACCGAGTGCTCACCGAGTCCGGGGTTCAGCTGCGTCAGCGCGGCGGTGCCCGGCGCCGCAAGAAGGCGTGACCCGCCCCTTCGCGTCGTTCACCAGCGCCGCGCCCCGGGCAGCCCGGTGACCGCCGAGGCGACCGGGGTTCGGCTGACCTGCGACGGGCCGGTTGCCACGGTGACGTTGTGCCGGCCCGACGTGCTCAATGCCCAGACGCCGGCGATGTGGCGCGCGATGAGCGACTTCTCCCGCGACCTGCCCGGCGACGTCCGGGTGGTGGTGGTGCGTGGCGAGGGGCGTGCGTTCTCCGCCGGCCTCGACCTCGCGGTGGCTGGCGCCTCCGGCCCGGGGTCGTTCGCCGAGCTGGCCACGCTGCCCGAGCAGGAGTGCGCCGAGCAGATCGCGGCGTTCCAGGCCGGCTTCACCTGGCTGCACCGGCCGGACGTCATCTCCGTGGCCGCCGTGCAGGGGCACGCGATCGGCGCGGGTTTCCAACTCGCTCTGGCCTGTGACCTGCGGGTCCTGGCCGCCGACGCGAAGTTGTCGATGGCCGAGGTGACGCTCGGGCTGGTGCCCGACCTGGCCGGCACGAAGCGCCTCGTCGAGCTGGTCGGCTATTCCCGGGCGCTGGAGATCTGCGCGACCGGCCGCCGGCTGGACGCCGCCGAGGCGGACCGGATCGGCCTGGCCACTCTTGTCGTACCGCCGGCCGAGCTGGACGGCGCGGTCCGCGACCTGACCGCGGGCCTGCTGGCCGGGCCCCGCGACGCGGTGGTGGAGATCAAGGCCCTGCTCGCCGGCGCGGCGGGGCGGTCGCACGCCGACCAGCAGCGCGCCGAGCGGGAGGCGCAGACCCGCCGCCTGCGGGATCTGGCCGGCCGCGGAGAATAGTAAGGACCGTACGGGAAGATCCGGGTTACGACAGAGGTTGTCAGAGTCGTCGGGAGAATTGACCTGACGTGTGTGGTCCACCCGACGACCCGGAGGTGAGCGGTGTCCAACCCGATGTCCGGCGGTGGCATGGCCGGGTGGAGCATGCTCCGGTCGATGCGTAACCGCGACGAGGTCTCCACCCACCGGCTCAAGCGCGGCGTGGCCCGCCGCATCGTGGCCTTCGCCCAGCCCTACCGGCGCGACATCATCGTCTTCCTGGCCACCGTGGTGCTGGCCGCCATCATCGGCGTGGCCACGCCGGTGCTCGCCGGTGACGTCATCAACGCGATCAACCGGGGCGGCAGCGAGGCCGGCCGGCTCGTCGTCAAGCTGGCCCTGTTCATCGCCGGGCTGGCGGTCGCCGACGCGCTGCTGTCCCTGGCCCAGCGGTGGTATTCGGCCCGCATCGGCGAGGGCATCATCCTCGACCTGCGTACCCGGGTCTACGACCACGTGCAGCGGATGCCGTTGCAGTTCTTCACCCGCACCCAGACCGGCGCCCTGGTCAGCCGGCTCAACAACGACGTTCTCGGCGCCCAGCGGGCGTTCACCTCCACCCTGTCCGGTGTGGTCAGCAACGTCATCCAACTGGTCCTCACCGCCGCGGTGATGTTCACCCTCTCCTGGCAGATCACCGCGCTCTCGCTGGTGCTGCTGCCGATCTTCATCATCCCGGCTCGACGGGTCGGGCGGCGGCTGGCCGACATCACCCGCGAGGCGTACAACCTCGACGCCAAGATGAGCGCGACCATGACCGAGCGGTTCGGGGTGGCCGGGGCGCTGCTGGTGAAGCTGTTCGGCCAGCCCGAGATCGAGGCCCGCCGGTTCGCCGACCGGGCCGAGCGGGTGCGTGACATCGGCATCCAGTCCGCCATGTACTCCCGGACGTTCTTCGTGGCGATGCTGCTGGTCGCCTCGCTGGCGCAGGCGCTCACCTACGGCCTGGGCGGTTGGCTCGCCGTCACCGGCGGCGTCAGCGCGGGCACCGTGGTGACCCTCGCGCTGCTGCTCACGCGGCTGTACGGGCCGCTCACCGCGCTCTCCAACGTCCGGGTGGACGTGATGAGCGCGCTGGTCTCCTTCGACCGCGTCTTCGAGGTGCTAGACCTCGAACCCGGCATCGTCGAGAAGCCCGACGCGGTGCCGGTGCCCCGCGGCAACGGTCGCGTCGACTTTCGCGACGTCCGCTTCCGCTACCCGAGCGCCGCCGAGATCTCCCTCGCCTCGCTGGAGGAGGTCGCCACCCTCGACCGGACGGTCAACGAGCCGGTGCTCAAGGGCGTCTCGTTCAGCGTCGAGCCGGGGCAGATGGTCGCCCTCGTCGGCCCGTCCGGCGCCGGCAAGTCGACGCTGTCCATGCTCGTCTCCCGCATCTACGACGTCACCGACGGTCAGGTGCTGGTCGGCGGGACCGACGTGCGCGACGCCACACTCGCCTCCCTGCGCGACGAGATCGGCGTCGTCACCCAGGATTCGCACCTGTTCCACGAGACGATCGCCGAGAACCTGCGGTACGCCAAGCCGGACGCCACCGACGACGAGATCTGGGCGGCGCTCGCCGGCGCCCAGGTCGCCGACCTCGTCCGGTCGCTGCCCGACGGGCTGGACACCACGGTGGGGGAGCGCGGCTACCGCTTCTCCGGCGGCGAGAAGCAGCGCATCGCCATCGCCCGACTGCTGCTCAAGGCCCCGTCGATCGTGATCCTCGACGAGGCGACCGCACACCTGGACTCGGAGAGCGAGGCGGCCGTGCAGCGGGCCCTGTCAGTGGCGCTGGCCGGGCGTACCGCCCTGGTGATCGCGCACCGACTCTCCACCGTCCGCGACGCCGACCAGATCCTCGTGCTCGACGGCGGGCGGATCGTCGAGCGGGGCCGCCACGACGAGCTGGTCGCGGTCGGCGGGCTCTACGCCGAGCTGTACCGCACCCAGTTCGCGGTCGCCGACTCGCCCCGGCCCTTCGCGGACGCGACCGGCCCCGAGCCGGTGGTCATGCCCCTGGGCACGTACGTCGCCGACGAGGCGATGCCGCCCGCCGCCGCCAACTGACCCGCTCGTTCATGCCGAAGGGGTCACGTGGTTTGTGGGCCGGCGGGATCGACGTCCCGAGTCAGGAGAGCAAAGCGGCGAGCGAACTCGACGCTCTCATCCACGTGCAAGCTGGTGACCGGGCCATCGCCCAAGGGCGGTGTGTCGATGCGGACCGCGTACCGCGTGCGAACCACTGTGTGGTCGGGGCCGTCCTCTTCGATCTCGACGAGGACGGGTGGTGTACCAGGGGAGCCGCTGCCCGACACCGTCCACGTATATCGCATCTCAACTGCACCCTCTTCGGGGCAACTCCAGGTGAGATTACTCAGCGAGGCACCGCCGACGGCGTTCGCCCATGCGGTCCACCCGGTGCCATCGCCCCTGAGGCAAACCGAACTTGTCTCCATCGCCCCGTAGTCGTACGGGCCGCTGTCCCACAGTCCTACGAGGTCCTCGTCACGCATGCGTCGATGATCTCAGTAATCCCAGCGCCTCATCGCCTGGGCTCGATCCGACCGTCCGAGCGCTCAGAGCCGTCAGTTCCGGAAAGTGAAGATCGTCCCCATGCCGTTCACCGGTTGCGGGGTGCCTTGGAACAGGTGGACGCCGACCGAGAACCGCACGTCGTCCGGGGCATCGAACGCGACCTCCACGAAGCCGGCGTCCCCAAGCCACCCCCGCACCGCTGGCGTCAGGTCCGGTGCACGTCGCGCCCTAGTCCAGATCACCGTGGCACCCTCGGCGCACAACTGGGGCAGGGCAGCGATCGTTCGCTTCACGTCGGCGTCCGGAATGTTGCCGAAGACCCCGACCATGAGCATCAAATCGGCCGGCACCGCACCGGCGTATGACGAGAGCTGGCCCGCGTCGGACTGCTTGATGACGAGATTGGTGAGCCCGGCCCGACTGGCGGCGGTCTGAGCGGCCGCTACGTTGCCGGCGTCGTACTCAAGCAGGGTTCCGCGGACCCGATGAGCAGCATCCGGCCGTGCGGCAAGGACCCCGATGAGGTCATGTGCCTGCCCCGAGCACGCGCTCACCACGGTCAGCCGCTCGCCCGAACGCTGATCAAGCCACGAGGCGATGTGCTGCTGCACGAGCCGCAGTCGACCCGACAGCGTCGACGTCTCATCGGCATAGGGCTCATGCCATGCCTGCCAGCGAGTCTGGGCGGTCATCTGGATCACCTTTCCGGCGGAATGGACACGGCGAGGACCGTCCCTACCTTCGCCGGACATCGCAGATGAACCGCCCACGGCGGGGGTAACGACGGTGCACCCAAGCGGCCCGTTCGGTCGGCTCGGTCGCGTCGCTCAAGCAGCTGCATCGTGCTATTCGGCTACGAAGACGCCCACGCCTGGCAGGGTCTCGGTCATTCCTTTGATCCGCAAGACCTGCATGGCGCGGTCAATCACGGGCTCCGTGACTCCGTAGTGCTCGATCAGCTCACGTCGGCTGGGCAGCTTAGAGCCGGGCGGAAACTCGTCGGACGCGATGCGTTCAGCGAGGTCATCGGCGATCTGCTCATAGCGGTAACGCGGTGGCACAGTGATCCCCTCGGTTGGCAACACGAGTAGACCACCTACGTCAGCCCTTGACCACCCAACGGTACCTGTGGGAGGTTTCGGGGGAGGTCGATTCTCCCGGTTGGCGCTGTGGGTCGTCCTTGCCGGCGTGGATGTCCGGCGCGTCCCCCGCGATCGGGCATCCACGCCTTCGAGAGCTGCAGCACGAGGAGACGACAGTCGATGAGGCGGGTCACCTATGACGAGTACGTGCTGGCGGCAGCCCTGGCCTTCGCCCGCCGGCACCGCCCGATCTGGTCCTGGCGGCACTGGCGGCGAATTTGCCGCTGTGGAGCGGAACTTCCCTGCCGCAGCAGTCACCGCATCCCGATCAACCGTGGTCACTGGCCCAGTCAGGACAGTCCGCGATGACGAGGCACCATCCGATCAGGCACACCTGGGCGTGCGGTGACTGCGGGATGGACTGGCCCTGCCAGACCCGCCGGGGGGAGTTGCTGATGGAGCATCGCCGTGCCCGGGTGTCGCTTGCGCTCTATCTGGCCGCACAGCTTGTCGAGGCGACCCAGGATCTGATTCATGTCCCCGCCGGCCGCCTGCACTACCGATTCCTCGGTTGGATGAGATGAGCATCCTGCGTCCAGGAGACGAGAAGTTCCACTACAGCGATGGCTCCCACCGATGGGTTCCCCCGGGCCCGGATTACGACCAGGAGGTCTGGGACGAGCAGGTTCGCCAGCACAAGCAGGGCCACCTGAGGAACGAGCGCCCGAAGGTCCGCATCCAGCGTCTCGTCTGATGCCAGCGGTACGGGACCTGGATTCGACGAGGTGACGACGGCCTCAGCCGGGGCGGCGGGCCGGCAGGCCGGTGGCCGCCCGCAGCTCGGCGAACGCGGCGCCCAGCGTGATCGGCGTGAAGTGCGCGTTCAGGCCGCTCGGGTTCGGCAGCACCCACAGCCGCGCCCCGGCCAGCGACTCCGGCTGTGGCCCGAAGGCGGCTTTCGGGCGTTGAAAACCGATCCGGTACGCGGTCACTCCCACCACGGCCACCCAGCGTGGCCGGTGCCGGGCCACCTTGTCGGTCAGGATCGCCGCGCCGTCGAGAAGTTCCTCGGCGGTCAGCTCGTCGGCGCGGGCGCTGGCCCGGGCGGCCATGTTGGTGATGCCGAGCCCGAGGGCCGGCAACTCGCCCTGCTCGCTCGGGTGCAGCAGCCGGGGAGTGAACCCGCCCAGGTGCAGCGCCGGCCAGAACCGGTTGCCGGGCCGGGCGAAATGCCAGCCGGTCGCGGCCGACCACAGGCCCGGGTTGATCCCGACGAAGAGCACCGACAGCGCGGGCGCGAGCACGTCGGGGATGCTCCGGTCGGTGGCGGCGGCCAACTCCGCCTTGGTCGGTCGAGGATGCGCGGCACCCGCGCCGGCACGACGGCCCAGCGCGGGCGGCACAGCGCCGGATCGGCCGCCTGGGCCGGGTGTCGGAGCGCCGCCTCGGCCGTCCGTTGTCACAGGCCGCGCAGCGCGCCGCCGTCCACCGGCAGGGTGATCCCGGTGAGGTAGCTCGCGGCGGGGGAGAGCACGAACGCGGCCACCCGGCCGAACTCGGCCGGGTCGCCGAGGCGTCGCAGCGGGATGCTCGCCTCCGCCTCGGCGCGGGCGCGCTCGGGGTCGCCGGTGGCGGCGAACAGCTCCCGGTTGCGGTCGGTCAGGATCCGGCCGGGCAGCAGGCCGACCACGCGTACGCCGCGCGGGCCGTAGTCGTCGGCGATGTCCTTGGCGACGCCGACCAGGCCGGGCCGCAGGCCGTTGGAGATGCCGAGGCCGGGCACCGGGCCGCGGGCCGACGTGGAGAGCACCAGCCCGATCGCGCCTCCGTCGGGCAGCGCGGCGGCGACGGTGCGCGCCGCGCGGACGGTGCCCAGAAAGACGGTCTCGAAGGAGTGCCGCCACTGCTCGTCGGTGATCGACGCCGCGGTGCCGGCGGGTGGGCCACCGACCGAGATGAGCGCGCCGTCGATCCGGCCGAAGTGCTTCCGGGCCGCCGCGACGAGCCGCTCCGGGGTCTGCGGGTCGGCCAGGTCGGCGGTGACGCCGACCGCCCGGTCCGGGCCACCCAGCCCCTGCGCGGCGGCGTCGACCGCGTCGGCGTCGCGGGCCGAGAGCACCACCCGCGCGCCGTCGGCGACCAGGCACTGCGCCGTCGCGTAGCCCAGGCCGCGGGAGGCGCCGGTGAGCACGTACACCCGGTCGGTCAGTCCGAGATCCATGTCGCCGATCCTGCCGCATCCGGCTCGGGCCCGCCAAGGTGGGCGGGCGGACGCGCGGCGGGGCGCACCAGACGTACCCGACCGGCGATCTGCACCGCGACGGCGCCGCCGGCGCGGGCCACGGCCGGCAGCCGGCGCGGGCGCGGCGCCCGACGCCCGTCATAGCGCAGGCCCGCCTCGCGGACGGCCAGCTCCTCGGCGCCGGCCGGCGGCAGCGAGCCGCGCTCCCGCAGCGCCCGGGCCAGGTCCCAACCGTCGCGCAGCGACCCGGCGGTGGGGCGCTCGGCGGCCCATTCGGCGAAGGTCGCCGGCCACGCCGCGCGGAGGCCGGCGGCGAGCAGCGGCCAGTGCCGGGCCACCTCACCGGCCCGTTTGCGGCGCAGCGCCGCCCGGGTGGCGGCCAGCGGCCCGGCCGCGAACCCCGCCGGCGGCGGACCTCCGGCGACCAGCGTCGCCACCAGCTCCGCCTGCCGCGCGGCGAGCCCGGCGCGGGGATCGGCGCCCGTCACGTCACGGCCGGGAAGCCGGCGGCGGCGGCCAGGGCGTCCAGTTCGGCGCGCAGCTCGGCGGCCGGTGGGTAGCCGCCGTCGCGTTCCAGCAGGAGCGCCGGTGGTCGCTGCCGGGCGCAGAGCGCGCGGACCAGCTCCAGCACCTCCGGCGGCACCGGATCGGTGTGCGTGTCGTGGTAGAACCCGCCGTGCTCGGCCCCGCCGGCCACGTGCACGTAACCGATCCGGTCCAACGGCAGCCGGTCGAGCAGCGCGAGCGGATCGGTGCCCCGGTTGCGGGCGTTGGCGTGCACGTTGGCGATGTCCAGCAGCAGCAGCGCACCGGTGCGGTCGAGGATCTCGGTGAGGAAGTCCGCCTCGTCCAGCTCGTCGTCGGGCCAGTCGAACAGGGCGGCGATCGGCTCCAGCGCGATCGGCACGGGCAGCTCGGCCTGCGCCCGGGCCACGTTGGCGCAGACCGCGTCGACCGCCTCGGCGCTGCGCGGCGGCGGCAACAGGTGCCCGGCCTCCAGCCCGCCGGCCCGGACGAAGGCGATGTGCTCGCTGACCAGCGGGGCGTCGAGCCGCTGCGCCACCGCGGCCAGGTGGGCGACGCGGGCCGGGTCGACCGGCTCGGCGCCGCCGAGGGAGAGCCGCACTCCGTGCGGTACGACGCTCACGCCGCGCTCGCGCAGCTGCGCCAGCCCCGGCGGGAGCGGCCCGGTCGCGGGCACCGACTCGGCCACCACCTCGGCGAAGCGCAGCCCGGGCAGCTCGGCCACGAAACCGGCGATCTCGGGACGCCAGCCGATGCCGACGCCGGACGGGGCGGTCATCCGCCGCACCCACCGCCGCCACCGCAGGAACTGCCGCCACCGCAGGAACTGCCGCCACCGCAGGAGCTGCCGCCGCCACACGAGCTGCCGCTGCTCGACGATCCGGAGCCCGACGACCAGCCGCTGCTGGCGATGGCCTGGCGCTGGATCTCGGCCTGCTCGGCGAAGCCCGGGTCGATCGCCCAGAGCGACGCCGTGCCGTACAGCGCCACGCCCATCGCCGCGCCCGCCGCGCCGTAGGTGGCGTACGCGGGGGCCGAGGCGGGGGCCAGGTGGGTGTGCCGGTTCCGCAGGTCGCGCAGCGCGGCGCGACCGGCCCGGCTGGTCTGCGGTACCCGCCAGAGCAGCAGCACCGCCACCAGCACCCCGACCAGGGTGAGCAGCAGGTAGCCCACGGGCCGCCCGTTGGCCAGGCCGGCGAACAGCCGCACCACGCCGAGCACCAGCAGCGCGGCGAGGAGCCGTGCCCACCGCCGTGCGGTGGCGCGTCGCGTCGGGCTCACGAGCAGGCCACGCTCTTCGAGGCCGGTGCGGAGCTGGTCGAGCGCGGTGACCACCCGTTCGTTCTGGCCCAGGTCCCGGACGCGGGAGTGCTGGTGGGCCGCCCAGTGGATGGCGCTGTCCAACGGGGTGAGCCCCGTCGGCGCCGCCCCGACGGTGGTCAGCCGACGGTCCGGCCGTACGCCGATCGCCCCGCTGCCGCGCAGCCCGCCGAGCGCGGCGTGCACGGCAAGTGCGGGCCCACCGTTGAGGTACGCGACCTGTTGCGGGCCGAGCGGGTCGGCGGCGGCGTGCCCGCCTTCGGTGGCGAGGCGGACCCGGTGCAGCACCGCGAGGGCGACCACGACGGCGGCCGCCACGAGGTAGAGCCGGAGGAAGGTCGGGCCGGGGATGCCCCAGGTGTCGCCCGACGCGGCGAGGACGATCATCGGCTGCTCCTGTCGCCGGAGGGGATCGGCGGCCCCATTGTGGAGCACGACCGCCACGGTCCCCGTCCCGGTGTGCGGCCGGCGTTCAGCGGCGGCGGACGGCCTCCTCGACCAGGTCGAGCACCGGGCCCAGGTCGCCGGCCGGTCGGCCCATTGCCAGGTGCAGCACCAGGCCGTCGTAGGCCAGCTCCAGGAACTGGGCCAGCACGTCGATCGGTACGTCCTCGCGCAGCACCCCGGCGTCGCGTTGGCGGGCCAACCGGTCCCGGGTCGCCGCGGCGATCGCGGCGGACCGCTCCGCCCAGCGCTTGGCGAACGCCGGATCGGTGCGCAGCCGGCGGGAGACCTCCAGTTGGCTGCCCAGCCAGCCGGTGGTGTCGGGGGAGACCGCGCGGGCCAGCAGGTCGCGCATCACCTGCACCAGACCGTTGCGGGCCACCGTCTCGACCATGGCGGCGGCGTCGTCCTCGGCGACGGCGAGGAAGAGCGAGTCCTTGTCCCGGAAGTGGTGGAAGATGGCGCCTCGGGACAGCCCGGTGGCCTCCTCGAGGCGGCGGACGGTCGCTCCCTCGTAGCCGAGCCGCGCGAAACACGCCCGCGCGGCGGCGAGGATCTCCTGCCGGCGGGCGTCGAGCTGGTCCTGGCTTACTCTGGGCACACGTCGATCGTCGCAGGTCACCCCGGGCCATGCAAACCGTACGTACGGCTTGGTGCGGTGCCGTTTACCATCCTCCGGTGACCCCGCTTCACCCCACGCCCACCGCGGCGCTGACCGTCGCCACCGTCCAGGCCACCCCCGTCCCCGGTGACGTCGCCGGCAACGCGGCGGCAGCCGCCGAGTTGGTCCGTCAGGCCGCCGGACAGGGTGCCCGGGTGGCCGTCCTCCCCGAGCTGTACCTGTGCGCGTACCACCCGCCGACCCTCGCCGCCGACCCGGTCGGTACCGACGTGGCGGCCGACCCGGCCGGGGTGGTCGCCGACGCCCGCCTCGATCCGCTGCGCGCCGCGGCGCGCACGGCCGGGATCACCGTGGTGGTCGGGGCGGCGGCGCGGCACCCGGACGGCCGGCGCACCATCGCCGCCCTGGTGGTCGACCGCGCCGGCACGATCCGGGTCGGGTACGACAAGCAGCAGTTGTGGGGCGACGAGCGCGCGCTGTTCACCCCCGGCGGTCGGGGCGCCACGCTGCTGCTCGACGACTGGCGGCTCGGGTTGGGCATCTGCTACGACGGCTGCTTCCCCGAGCACGGCCGGGCCGCCGCGCTCGACGGCGCGCACGCCTACCTGTGCCCCAGCGGCTACCTGGCCGGCTCCGAGCACCGCCGGGACCTGTACTACGCCGCGCGGGCCCTGGACAACACGATGTTCGTGGTCTTCGCCAACGCGGTCGGCGGCAGCGACCCGTGGCGGTTCAACGGCGGCGCGGCGATCTACGACCCGCAGGGACGTACGCTCGCCCGGGGCGCTGACGAGGGCACGGCGGTGCTGGCGGCGACACTCGATCCGGCCGAGCTCACGGCCACCCGGGCAGCCCATTCGATGCTCGCCGATCTGCTGCCGGCCCAGGGCGGCCCACGGGTGTTGCTGACCGGTTGAGCCCACCGTCAGGTCGACACCCGCGGGATCTGTTGGCGGGCACGTCGGTCCCGTAGGGTGCCCGAGTGCCACTGCTCCTGCTGGACCTGGACAACACCCTGCTGGATCGGGCCGGGCCGTTCCGCCGCTGGGGTGAGCGCTTCCTGGACGGTATCGGCGCGCCCCCCACCGACATCGATTGGCTGCTCTCGATCGACGCGGACGGGTTGACCGACCGCTGGGACCTGGCCGACGCGATCCGGGACCGCTACGAGCTGCGTATCCCCTCGATCGACCTGGTGGAGGAGCTGCACGACGGGGTGGTGGCGCAGACCCGCCTCGATCCGCTGACCGCCTGCGCGCTGCGGATCGCCGACGACGCGGGCTGGGTGCCGGTGGTGGTCTGCAACGGCACCGTACGCGTGGAGGACGCCAAGATCCGCCGTACCGGCCTGGACCGGTACGTCGCCGACTGGGTCATCTCCGAGGAGGCCGGGGTCAGCAAGCCCAACCCGCGGATCTTCGCGCTCGCCGCGCAGCGGGTCCGGATGCCGCTGCGCGGCGCCTGGGTGGTCGGCGACAGCCCGGAGGCGGACATCGGCGGCGCTGCGGCCGTCGGGTTGCCCAGCGTCTGGCTGCACCGGGGACGGACCTGGTCGGACGTCCGGTTCGCGCCGAGCCGCACGGCGGACGGGCTGATCGCCGCGGTCGCCACGGTGCTCGCGAGCTGACGGCCGCGGACCGGGAGACCGACCGCTGTCGGCGGCCCGTCGCCGGGAGCGGCTCACGGTTCGCCGCCGCCGGACGCGGCGTGCGCCGGCCGGGGCGGCGGCAGCGGTAATTCGATTGACCGGCCGTCGGGGCGACGGCAGCATGGGCGGCGCATCGTGCACCCGGGCGTGCGCCCGGTCGAGGAGAGGGGGTCGGTCATGGCCGTCTTCGCAGGTCGCTTCCAGCTTCCTAACTCAGCCTCGACCAAGGGAACCTCACCACAGTGCGCGATCATGACCTGCCGGCGCTGGAGCGCCGCAGCCGCGGCAAGAGCCGCTTCGACGACGACGAACCGCAGTTTCTGAAGCGCGGGCGGCCCACCGAGCCGCTCGCCGACCCCGACGGCGAACCTGACCCGGCCACCGGCGAACGCTGGTCGTCGTGGGACGACGCCGTGCACGGCCCTGCGCCGCACCCGCAGTGGCTGGTCACCGAGCTGGCCGCCAAGGACACCGAACTGGGTGTGCTCAAGACCGGTAAGGAGGCGGACGTCCACCTGGTCCGCCGTGCGGTACCGGACACGGACCGGTCCTGCCTGCTGGCGGTCAAGCGATACCGGGACGCCGAGCACCGGCTGTTCCACCGCGACGCCGGCTACCTGGAAGGTCGCCGGGTGCGGCGGTCCCGGGAGAACCGGGCGATGGCCGGCCGGACGGCGTTCGGCCGGCAGATGATCGCCGGGCAGTGGGCGGCGGCCGAGTTCGACGCGCTGGCCCGGCTCTGGGAGATCGGCGCCGGGCACGACCGGATCGCCGTGCCCTACCCCGTGCAGCTGCGGGGCACCGAACTGATGTTGGAGTTCGTCGGCGACGCCGAGTCGGGGCTGGCCGCGCCCCGGCTGGCCCAGCTACGGCCCGACCCGGCGGAGCTGCGCGACCTGTGGGGCCAACTGGTCGAGGCGCTGCGCGTGCTGGCCCGGGCCGGCTACGCCCACGGCGACCTGTCGCCGTACAACCTGCTGGTGCACTCCGGGCGGCTGGTCGTGATCGATCTGCCGCAGGTGGTCGACGTGGTGGCGAACCCGCAAGGGCCCGAATTCCTGGCCCGCGACGTGCGGGTGGTCAGCGCCTGGTTCGTGGCCCGGGGGCTGAGCACCGAGCTGGTCGACCCCGGTGCTCTGACGGGGGAGCTGCTGCGGGAGGCGGGCATCCGCTGACCGGAGCGGGTCGGGCGGCCCGAGCGGCTGCCCGACTCGCCCCCACCCGTCACTGCAGGTAGCGCTCGACCTCGGGCTTGGGGCGTTCGCCCTGGGAGTCCGGGTCGCCGTGGGTGGCTCGGGCGGCCCGACGGCGGCGTAGCAGGTCCCAGCACTGGTCGAGGGACTCCTCCAGGGCGCGTAGCCGCTCGCTGGCCTCGCCCTCGGTGCCCGACTCGTGGGCCTGGGCGTCCGCGCGCAGCCGGTGTTCCTCGTCGACCAGCTCGGAGATCCGGTTCAGGATGGTCTTGTCGTCCATGCCACAGAGCCTGGCACAGGGTGCCCGACATCGCCCGGATTCGCAGGTACCGGTGCCTCCTGGCTCACCCGCGCGCCGCCCGCCCACTGGGATCGCACGGGTGCGACCCGCCGGGCGGCACCGTTGGCCGAGCGGCCGGCGGGCCTGCCGGCACGCGGGCCGACTGGCGGCTGCGACCCCAACGTGTACGGGTGCGACCTGCACCGGTGCCGCATCCTAACTGTCCATTCAGGATCTAGGACCGCCATCAACATCGATATCCGTCGGGCGCGTCGGTGGAATCTCACCGGTCACAGGTCTAGAGGTGCCCCCAAATTGGTGAGATGCTTCCGTCGCCCAGAAGGTGAAAGTTCCACAGTACCGTTCGGCCGAAGTGGACAATCCAGGCCGGCGGAACGACGAGGAGACGTTGCATGTCCCAGGTGTCCGATGTCGGCCCCGCCCCCGTCAGCACCGAACCTCGGAAGATCCCGCTCCGTCGCGCGCTGCCCGCGCTGATCCGCGACCCACTCGGCGCGCTGGTCGGCTTCGCGGACGCCGCTGGCGGTGAGGTCGTCCGGCTGAACCTCGGCTCGTTCCGCCCCTACCTCGTCAGTCACCCGGAGCACCTGCAACGCGTCCTGAGGGACAACGTTGCCAACTACACCCGCGACGGCGACGGCCTGCTGTGGCGGCCCGTCCGCCGGATCGTCGGCGACGCCATCCTGGTCGCCGAGGGCGACATCTGGGAGTCCAGCCGCGGCGCGCTGCAACCACTGTTCACCGCGAAGCGGGCCGAGACGCTCGTCGACCGGATGGCCGAGGCGATCAACGAAGCCGTCGACGAGTGGCTGGAACCGGCCCGCGACGGCCGCCCGATCGACGGCGGCGCCGAGCTGACCCGGATCGTGCTGCGGACCACCATGCGGGTGCTCTTCGCCGACCGCATCTCGGTGCCGGACGCGCTGCGGATCAGCGCGGCGTTGGACACCCTCACCACCGCGATGCTCCCGCGCCTGCTGGTGCCCTTCGTGCCGTACGCGGTGCCGATGCCCCGCGACCGTGCCTTCAACCAGGCCGTGCGGACCATCGACGAGGTGGTGCTGCCGATCATCCGGGAGGCCCGGGCCCGGCCCACCGACGGCGACGACATCATCTCCACCCTCTGCCGGCCGCGCGCCGACGGCAGCGAACCCGACGAGTACGCGATCCGCGGCGACGTGGTGGCGATGTTCTCCACCGCCACCGAGACCACGATCGCCCTGCTCTCCTGGCTGTGGCCGGTGCTGGCCGCCCGGCCCGACGTGGCCGAGCGGATGACCGACGAGATCGAGCAGGTGGTCGGCGCGGAACGGGTCGGCCGCGAGCACCTGCCGCAGCTGCGCTACGGCCGCATGGTGCTCGACGAGATGCTGCGGCTCTACCCGGCCGGCTGGATGATCCCCCGCACCGCCGTGCGCGACGACGTGCTGGGCGGTGTGCGGATCAAGGCCGGTGGCACCGTGCTGGTCAGCCCGTACGTCACCCAGCGAATGTCGACGTTCTGGGACGACCCGACGCTGTTCGACCCGGAGCGCTTCGCGCCGGAGAAGCCCCGGCGGCGCTACCGCTACTCCTACTTCCCGTTCGGCGGCGGCCCACACCAGTGCCTCGGCCAGTACCTCTTCCTGCTGGAGGCGCAGCTCATCGTCAGCACCGTGCTGAGCCGCTACCGCTTCCGACTGCGCGAGCCCGTCGGCCTGACACCACGGCTCGGGGCCTCGCTGCAACCCAAGCAGCGGGCCGAGCTGATCGTCACTCCGGTCGAACGTCCGGTCGTCTCATGAGCGGGGTGCCGTGGCCCGTGCAGGCCGGGCCCGACGCCGTCGCCGAGCAGGGCAGGGTGTGCGCGCTCGCCGTGCGCGGCGTCC
The DNA here is from genome assembly GCF_045161355.1 of Micromonospora sp. NBC_00617. NCBI lineage: Bacteria > Bacillati > Actinomycetota > Actinomycetes > Micromonosporales > Micromonosporaceae > Micromonospora > Micromonospora sp. NBC_00617. The sequence continues at coordinate 698,731 of NZ_CP107751.1, forward strand.
GCGACCTGCAGGGCGTCACCGCCGCCCACCCCGAACTCTTCGACGCCGCGCCGTTCGACGCCGCGCTGCTCAGCTCGGTGGCCACCGTGGTCGCCTTCATCGCGCCCTGGCACACCGCCGCCGAACTGCGGATCACCACCCGCACCACGCTCTGGGCCTTCGCGGCCGACTGGCAGGTCGACTACCTCGCCCAGTCCGCCGACGACGTCCGGCAGGTGGTGACCGACTGCCTGGCGGTGGCCGACGGCGCCACCCCGCCACCGGGGCGCCACCTGGCGCGGCTGCTGGCCGACCTGCGCGACGAGCTGGCCACCGTGCCGGCGTTCGCCCGGCTGCGCCCGATCTGGCGCGACGAGTTGGCGCGGATGTTCGCCGCCGTGTCGCGCGAGTGGGACTGGAAGAACCTGCCCACCGACCCGACCACCGGGCGGCGTCTGCCGGACCTCGACCGCTACCTGGACAACGCCGACAACTCCGCCTGCTCCTTCGTCAACGTCACCCACTGGATCGCCACTGGTGACGAGCGGACCCTCGCCCAGTTGACCGACCTGCTGGACGCCGGACGTGGCGTGCAGCGGGTGCTGCGGCTGGTCAACGACCTCGCCACGCACGAGCGGGACGCCGAGTGGGGTGACCTGAACGCCCTGCTGCTGGTCGACGACCCGGCGCGGGTGCACGCCCGGCTCGCCGAGCTGACCACCCGGTCCCGCGGCGACCTGGCCGCCCTCGCCGAACGCTGCCCCCGCCAGGCGGACTACCTGCACCGGCAGATCTCCTTCACGGGGGGCTTCTACCAGCTGTCGGACTTCTGGGGAGCACGCGATGAGTGAGGGCTCCCCGCGCGTACTGGCCGAGCCGACCACCGACGCCGCGCGCGAGCTGATCGCCGGCCTGGCGCTGCGGCCGTGGGGGCAGGTCGCCCCCTCGGTGTACGAGAGCGGCCGGCTCGTCGCCGGTGCGGCCTGGCTGCCGGGGCACCACAGGCGGATCGGTTTCCTGCTGCGCGAGCAGCGCCCGGACGGCGCGTGGGGCCCACCCGACGGGTACGCCCTGGTGCCCACGCTCAGCGCCACCGACGCTCTGCTCGCGGTGCTGGCCGACGGCGGTTGGGCCGGTGCGGACCTGCCCGCCCCGGTGGCACGCGGACTCGACGCGCTCACCGGCCGGCTGCTCACCACGCACGCGCGGGCGTTGCCGGACACCCCGGCGCTGGACCTCATCGTCCCCGCGCTGGTCGAGTCGATCAACGACCGGCTGACCCGGCTGGACCGGGCGACCGCCGACCGGCTGCCCCGCCCGCCGCTGACCCTGCCCCCGGGGCTCGGCCCCGACCGGTTGCGCGCGGTACGGGCCGCGGTGGCCGTCGGGGCTGCGCTGCCGACCAAGCTGGCCCACTTCTACGAGGTGCTGGACGCGACACCGGCCGACGGCGGGCCGACGCTCACCGCCGTCGGCGCCTCGCCCGCTGCGACCGCCGCCTGGCTGACCGCCGCCGGCCCGGACGCCGGCCCCGCCGCGCACGCCTTCCTGCGGGAGCTGATCCGCGAGAACGACGGTCCGGTGCCCTGTCCGACCCCGATCACCGTGTTCGAGCGGGCCTGGGTGCTCAGCGGGCTGCGCCGCGCCGGTGTCGCGGTCAATCCGCCGGCGACCGTGCTGCGCACCCTGGCCACCGCCACCGCCGCCGAGGGCGTCGCCACCGGCGAGGGCCTGCCGACCGACGCCGACACCACCTCGGTCACGCTGCACGCGCTGGCCCGGCTCGGCCGCCCCGCCGACCCGGCCAGCCTGTGGGCGTACGAGACAGCGGACGGTTTCTGCACCTGGCCGGGGAGCGAGGACGGCTTCTCGCTCACCACCAACGCGCACGTGCTGGACGCGTTCGGCCAGCACGTGGCCGCGCACCCCGGCGCGGACGCGCGCTACCACCGGACGATCGAGCGGCTCAGCATCGTGCTGCCGGCACACCAGCTCGCCGACGGCCCCTGGCAGGATCGGTGGCACGCCTCGCCGTACTACGCCACGGCCTGCTGCGTGCTGGCCCTGGCGGAGTTCGGTCGCGGCGGCACGGCGGCCGAGGCGGTGGACCGGGCGGCCCGCTGGGTGCTGGAGAGCCAGCGCGCCGACGGCTCGTGGGGGCGGTGGGGCGGCACGGCCGAGGAGACCGCGTACGCCCTGCAGGTGCTGCTGGCCGCGCCGACCGGGGCGCCCCGGGTCGACGACGCGGTGGCGCGCGGCCACGCCTACCTGCACCGGCCGTCCGGGCGGGTCGACCCTCCACTGTGGTACGGCAAGGAGCTGTACTGTCCTACTGCGATCGTCCGCGCAGCAGTGCTGGCCGCCTGCCGGCTGGCCTCCGTCCATCTGGCGGATGCCGACCGTTCGGTGGTGGATTGTGGTTACCCAGCAACAAAAACAACAACTTGAGGGGTTGTGTGGACACTGCTAGCGTACGCAGAGCCTCAGCCCCGTACGCCCCGCTGCGGCGGGACGTCGTCTTCCATGATCACCCGTTGATGAGCTGAGTCAACGCCCTGCCTGGGACGGTTCAATGCGTTCTCGCGGTACGAGTATCCGCACCAAAGTTGTCGCCCTGCTGCTCTCCCTGGTCGCGCTCTGGATGTTCGCGGCATGGGTGACCCTGCGAGACGGTTTCAACCTGCTCGGTGTTCAGCTGATCAACAGCAGGGTCTACACGCCCACCGAGCCGCTGTTGCAGGAGCTCCAGTTGGAGCGGCGGTTGACCCAGGCGTACCTGAGCAACCCCGACGCCGAGCAGCGCGCGGTGCTGGAGGCCGAACAGCGCAAGACCGCGCAGTTGGCCGAGGACTTCGCCGACTCGGTCCGCAACTGGCAGGTCGACGTGGCCGGCAGCTCGGCGCTCGCCGCCCAGCTGGACGCCACGATCGCGCAGATCGACGGACTGAAGCAGACCCGCGCCGACGTGCTCGCCCGCAAGGTGGACCGGATCTCCGCCGCCGACGCCTACACCGGCGCCATCGAGTCGATCTTCCAGGTCTACGACGTCACCGGCAGTCTGGACGACAAGGAGATCGCCGCCGACGCGGCGGCCCTGATCCAGCTCAACCGGATGAAGGAACTGATCTCCCAGGAGGACGCGCTGCTCAGCGGCCTCTTCGGCAACGGCCGAATGAGTGGGCCGGAGTACGCCCGCTACGTCAGCCTGGTCGGCGCCGAGCGCTTCCTCGGCGAGGAGACCCGGGCCCGGCTCGCCGACGCCGACCAGCGCCGCTACCGGCAGCTCGTCGAGGGCGAGGCGTTCACCCGGCTGCGCGCCGTACAGGACAGCATCATCCGCGAGGGCCGGCCGGCCACCCAACTGCCGGTCAGCGCCGAGCAGTGGCGCGGCACCGTCGAGCCGGCGCTGGCCGAGGTGAACGACGCCGTCATCGACGGCGGCGAGGGCATCGTCGGCCGGGCCACCAGCGTGGCCGTGATGGTCGTCGTCCGGCTGGTGCTCGCCACCGGCCTGGGCCTGCTCGCCGTCATCGCCTCGGTCGTCGTCTCCATCACCACGGCTCGGACCCTCCTGCGCCAGCTCGAACGGCTGCGGGAGGCCGCCTGGCAGCTCGCCGACGAGCGGCTGCCCCGGGTGGTCGAGCGCCTCGGTCGCGGCGAGGAGGTCGACGTCGCCACCGAGGCGCCCCCGCTGGAGTTCGGCACCGACGAGATCGGCCAGGTCGGCAAGGCGTTCAACGCCGTCCAGGAGACCGCCCTGAACACCGCCGTCGAGCAGGCCGAGCTGCGCCGCAACGTCCGCGACGTGTTCCTCAGCCTGGCCCGCCGTACGCAGGCGCTGGTGCACCGCCAGCTCACCCTGCTCGACGCGATGGAGCGGCGTGAACACGACGCGGAGGAGTTGGAGGACCTGTTCCGGGTCGACCACCTGGCCACCCGGATGCGGCGTAACGCGGAGAACCTGATCGTGCTGTCCGGCTCCACCCCGGGCCGGGCCTGGCGCCGCAACGTCCCCATGGTGGACGTGGTGCGCGGCGCGGTCGCCGAGGTGGAGGACTACACCCGGGTCAACGTGTTGCCGCTCGGGCCCGTCTCGCTCGCCGGCCGGGCGGTCGGCGACATCATCCACCTACTCGCCGAGCTGATCGAGAACGGCCTGTCGTTCTCACCGCCGCACACCACCGTCGAGGTCCGCGGCCAGCTCGTGGCCAACGGGTTCGCCATCGAGATCGAGGACCGGGGCCTCGGCATGAGCGAGGAGGACCTGGCCGCCGCGAACCACCGCATCGTCGACCAGTCCGAGCTGAACCTCGCCAACGCCGCCCGGCTGGGCCTCTACGTGGTGAGCCGGCTGACCGAGCGGCACGGCGTGCGGGTCCGGCTCAAGGAGTCGGCGTACGGCGGCACCACCGCCGTCGTGCTCATTCCGTTGGAGCTGGTCACCGCGAACGGGACCGACCCGGAGGACTCTGGCGTGCTTCCCGTCGGGCCGCCGGCCATCGCGCTGCCCTCGGGCCCGTCCGCCGCCGGTCCCGCCGACGGCGGCCGTTCCGCCAGCCTCTCGTCGGTCGCGCTGGCCGCCACGGCGACGGACACGAGCGGTCCGGGCGCGGCGCAGCCGGTGACTCCCCTCGCCCCGGCGCGGGCTGAGAGCAGCATCCCGACCGAGCCGCAGGTGGACGGGACCGACACCGACGTCGTACTCCCCACCCGGCAGCGGACGACCCTGGGCGCCCCGACGGCGGAACTGCCCGCCCGGGCCCGGCGTGGCCTGGGCCAGCCGGCCCTGGAGGGCCCGACGGTGCCCACCGGCCTGCCCGCGGTGGACCGGGTCGGGCCGAGCGGCGGCGGCAGCGAGCCGGCCGGCGACGGCGGGCCGACCCCGGCGCGGGCCGAGACGGACCGGACCGGCTCGGGCCTGCCGGTCCGCGTCCGCCAGGCGAACATCGTTCCCGAGCTGCGCGACGACCCGGCGGCAACCGAGTCCGACGAGGAGGACGTGGTTCGGCCGCCGGATCAGGTACGCCGGATGATGAGCTCGTATCAGACCGGCACCCGGCGCGGTCGGACCGACGCGGCGCGACTGCTCGGTGGCGCGTCCGACGCCTCGGCGAGCGGCACGCCCGAGCCGACCGGCGAGGAACCACAAGCCACCTGACCGAGCGCCGGTGCTGCGGGTTCCCGCGCGGTGTGACGGTCAAGCCCAAGACGAATACGGCGCAACTGCCGGGCGAGAAGAGGACGACGAAGTGGCCCAGAAGACGGCTTCGAGTGCCGACCTGACGTGGTTGCTGGATGATCTGGTGGGCCGGGTGAAGCAGGCCGAGCACGCGGTCGCGCTCTCCACCGACGGGCTGTTGATGGCTTCCTCGCAGGGGTTGAGCCGCGACGACGGCGAGCACCTCGCGGCGATGGCGGCCGGCATCCAGAGCCTGGCCCGGGGCGCCGGCAAGCGCTTCGGCGGCGGGCAGGTGCAGCAGACCATCATCGAGATGCAGTCGTCGTTCCTGTTCGTCACAGCCGCCGGCCGCAACGCCTGCCTGGCGGTTCTCGCCAGCGAGGACGCCGACGTCGGTCTCATCGCGTACGAGATGGCGATGCTCGTCACCCGGGTCGGCAAGTACGTGGCCTCCCCGTCGCGGGGCACCGAACAGTCGGCTGGCGAGAGGTAACGGCCATGACGGTGCAGGGGGAGTCCGCAGAGCATCAGTGGGTGGATGACCATGCGGGCCCGGTGGTGCGCCCGTACGCGGTGACACGCGGGCGTGCCCGCCCGGTCACCGGCACGTTCGACCTGATCTCCCTGGTCACCGCGACCCGAGCCGACGTGACGCCGGAGGTGGGTCTCGGTCCCGAGCACCTGGCGATCGTCGGCCTGTGCCAGCGAATACAGTCCGTCGCCGAGATCGCCGCCCACCTCGACCTGCCGGTGGGGACCATCCGGGTGCTCCTCGGCGACCTGGCGGCCCGCAACCTCGTGCAGGTACGCGAACCCCAGACCACGGCCGGTCTTCCCGACAACAGCATCTTCGAGGCGGTAATCAATGGACTACGGGCACTCTGACCGGCCGGCGGGAGCGACGCCACTGCCCACCGCGATCAAGATCCTGGTCGCCGGTGGTTTCGGCGTGGGCAAGACCACCATGGTCGGCGCGGTGAGCGAGACCCGGCCGTTGCGCACCGAGGAGGTGCTGACCGAGACCGGCGTCGGCATCGACGACCTGTCCGGGGTGGAGGGTAAGACCACCACCACCGTGGCGATGGACTTCGGTCGGATCACCATCAGCGACGACCTGGTGCTCTACCTGTTCGGCACACCCGGGCAGGACCGGTTCTGGTTCGTCTGGGACGAGCTGGCGCTGGGGGCGATCGGCGCGGTGGTGCTGGCCGACACACGGCGTTTGGCCGACTGCTTCCCGTCGATCGACTACTTCGAGGGCCGGGGCACCCCGTTCGTGGTGGCGGTGAACTGCTTCGAGGGCGCCCGTAAATACCGGCTCGACGAGGTGCAGACCGCGCTGAACCTCGACCCGGGCGTGCCGGTGCTGCTCTGCGACGCCCGCCAGCGCGAGTCCAGCAAGGAGGTGCTCGTGACCCTCATGGAGCACGCCATGAAGACCCGCGAGGCCCGCCGGCGCGCTGCCAGCACGGACTGACCGGCGGTCGGGGTCACTTTTTCCGGGCACTCGTGTCCGGAACGGCCCCGGCCGTTCGTCATGCTGGCGACACCCGGACACACGAGGGAGCGCCAGATGAAGTTCATGATGTTCGTCTGCACCGACACCGCACCGGACACCGACCCGAGCGAGCTGCCCGACATCCACACGTGGGTGGCCGACAACGACGCCCGTGGCCGTCGCGTCACCGGAAACGTGCTGGCGCCGACCACCGCGGCCACCACCGTCCGGGTCCGCGACGGCGAACTGCTCGTCTCCGAGGGGCCGTTCGCCGAGACCACGGAGGTCATCGTGGGCTTCGACCTGCTCGACTGCGCCGACCTCGACGAGGCGATCGAGGTGGCGCGCACCCACCCGATGGCGCGGGAGGGGCGGCTGGAACTGCGCCCGTTCGCGAGCCTGTCCGCCTGATCCTTATGACCCGCACCGACACCAAGACCGGTGCGCCCGACAACGTCGGCGCGGTCGCGGCGGCGCAGGCCGTCGCGGCCGCCGGCGCGAACGCGTACCCCCGGATCGTCGCGACCCTGATCCGACTGACCGGGGACTGGGCGCTGGCCGAGGACTGCGCTCAGGAGGCCCTCGCTGTCGCGCTGGAGCGCTGGCCCGGCGACGGTGTGCCGGTCAATCCGGGTGGCTGGCTCATGACGGTGGCCCGCAACCGGGCGCTCGACGTGCTGCGCCGAGCCACCGTGGAGCGCCGCAAGCTGCACGAGTTGGCGGTGCTCGCGCCGACGGACGCGCAGCCCGAGCACGACGTCGAGGACGACCGCTTGAGACTCATCTTCACCTGCTGCCATCCGGCGCTCGCGTTCGAGGCCCGGGTGGCGTTGACGCTGCGGACGGTCTGCGGGGTGCCGACCGCGGATATCGCCCGGCTCCTGCTGGTCAGCGAGTCGACGATGACCCGCCGGCTGACCCGCGCCCGGACCCGTATCGCGCAGGCCGGCATCCCGTACCGGGTGCCGAGCGGGCCGGCGCTGGCCGAACGGCTGCCCGGTGTGCTCGCCGTGCTGTACCTGCTCTTCACCCGGGGATACTCCGTGGACGGCGAGCCGGCCTTCGCCGACGAGGCGGTCCGGCTGGCCCGCCTGCTCGACCGGCTGATGCCCGAGCAGTCCGAGGTCGCCGCGCTGCTGGCGCTGGTCCTGTTCCAGCACTCCCGGCGCGACGCCCGCCGCGACGCCGCGGGCAACCTGCTCTCCCTGGAACGGCAGGACCGCCGCCGCTGGGACCGGGCCGCCGTCGCCGACGGGCTCTCCGCGCTGGCCCGGGTCCGGCACGACGGACCGTACGCGTGGCAGGCCCGCATCGCCGCCTGCCACGCCACCGCGGAGTCCGCCGAGGCCACCGACTGGCCGGCGATCGCCCGCGCCTATGATGCCCTGCTCGGGCTCCGGTCGTCGCCGGTGGTGGCGCTCAACCGCGCGGTCGCGCACGGCTACGCGTACGGGCCGGCGGCCGGACTGGTCCTGCTCGACGCCGCGCGCGCCGGGGGAGGGCTGGACGGTCACCCGGTGGCGGTGGCGGTGGCGGTGGAGGCCGATCTGGTGGCCCGGCAGGGTGACCGGCCGCGTGCCGCCGCGTTGTTCCGGGCGGCGGCGGCAGCGGTGGACTCGGCGGTCGAGCGCCGCGCCCTGCTCGACCGAGCTGCCGACCTCGCCCGGTAGGCCGTACGCGCTCGGGTGGGGTGGGGGTCAGCTGAGCGAGGATCTGGTCAGGATCCTGAGCTGGCGGTACCACGTTTTTGTCCTTTGCTCTGCTTCAACGGGCGCAACACTGACAGGCCACTGCCGTTGCGCCAGTTGAAGCAGAGCAAAGGGCCCGACGCAGCAACCCGGGGCGCGGGACCGATAAGCGTTTCACCCGCTCGGTCTGCCGGGTCGAGCGCCAGCGTCCGTCGGCGGTGACGTGGAAGGGCCGCTCCCCGCCAGCGCGGGAAGCGGCCCTTCTGAGGTGTACGACGTCAGTTGGCGATCATGCGGCGCAGCACGTACTGCAGGATGCCGCCGTGGCGGTAGTAGTCCGCCTCGCCCGGGGTGTCGATCCGCACCACGGCCTCGAACTCCACGCCGGTGTCGGTGGTGACCGTCACCGTACGCGGGGTGTCGCCGTCGTTCAGGGCCGTCACGCCGGTGATGGTGAACATCTCGGTGCCGGTCAGGCCGAGCGACTCGGCGGTGACGTCCACCGGGAACTGCAGCGGCAGTACGCCCATGCCGATCAGGTTGGAGCGGTGGATCCGCTCGTACGACTCGGCGATGACCGCCCGGACGCCCAGCAGCATGGTGCCCTTGGCCGCCCAGTCCCGCGACGAGCCCGACCCGTACTCCTTGCCGGCCATGATGACCAGCGGGATGCCGGCCTCCTGGTAGGCCATCGAGGCGTCGTAGATGGAGGCCTGCTCGCCGGTGAGGTGGTTGACGGTGAAGCCGCCCTCCACCCCGGGCACCAGCTGGTTGCGCAGCCGGATGTTGGCGAACGTGCCCCGGATCATCACCTCGTGGTTGCCCCGGCGGGAGCCGTACGAGTTGAACTCGTGGCGCGGCACGCCGTGCTCGGCGAGGTACGTGCCGGCCGGCGAGTCGGCCTTGATCGAGCCGGCCGGCGAGATGTGGTCGGTGGTCACCGAGTCACCCAGCTTGGCCAGCACCCGCGCGCCCGAGATGTCGACGACCGGGCTCGGCTCGCGCTGCATGCCCTCGAAGTACGGGGGCTTGCGCACGTAGGTCGAGTCGCTGTCCCAGGCGAAGGTGTCGCCGGTCGGGGTGGGCAGCGACTGCCACCGCTCGTCGCCGGCGAAGACATCTGCGTACGCGGCGCTGAACCCGGTCGCGCCGATCGCCTGGGCGATGACGTCCTGGATCTCGGCGCTGTTCGGCCAGATCTCCCGCAGGAAGACCGGGTTGCCGTCGCTGTCCTCACCGATCGGCTCGTTGGCCAGGTCGATGTCCATCGTGCCGGCGAGGGCGTACGCGACCACCAGCGGCGGGGACGCCAGGTAGTTCATCTTGACGTCCGGGTTGATCCGGCCCTCGAAGTTCCGGTTGCCCGACAGCACCGAGACGACGGACAGGTCATGCTCGTTGACCGCCGCCGACACCTCCTCGGGCAGCGGGCCCGAGTTGCCGATGCAGGTGGTGCAGCCGTACCCGACCAGGTTGAAGCCGAGCTTGTCCAGGTAGGGCGTGAGGCCGGCGCGCTCGTAGTAGTCCATGACGACCTTGGAGCCCGGGGCGAGGGTGGTCTTCACCCACGGCTTGCGGGTCAGGCCCTTCTCCACGGCGTTGCGGGCCAGCAGCGCCGCCCCGATCATGACCTGCGGGTTGGACGTGTTGGTGCAGGAGGTGATCGCGGCGATCACCACGGCGCCGTGGTCCAGCTCGTACTCGGCGCCGTCCGCGCCGGTGACCCGGATCGGGTTGCTGGCCCGGCCGCCCGAGCCCACCGCCGCGGTTTCCAGGTCGCGCGGCTCGTCGGCCGGGTCGCTGAACTCGTTGGCGGGCGGGTCGCTGGCCGGGAACGACTCGGCGCTGGCCTCGTCGGCCGGCCCGTTCGCGCCGCGCGGCAGCTCCTCGCGGGGCACGCCCGGCTTGAGGTCGCGCTCACCGACGGAGTCGTCGGCGACGTAGTCGGTCAGCGCCGAGCGGAACAGCGTCTTGGCGGCGCCCAGCGGCACCCGGTCCTGCGGGCGCTTCGGGCCGGCGAGCGACGGCTCGATGGAGCCCAGGTCCAGCTCCAGGCGCTCCGAGTAGGCCGGCTCCGCCTCCGGGTCGTGCCAGAGGCCCTGCTCCTTGGCGTACGCCTCGACGAGCGCGACCTGCGCGGCGTCGCGGCCGGTCAGCTCCAGGTAGCGGATCGTCTCGGCGTCGATCGGGAAGATCGCCACGGTGGAGCCGTACTCCGGCGACATGTTGCCGATGGTGGCCCGGTTGGCCAGCGGCACGGCGCTCACGCCGGGGCCGTAGAACTCGACGAACTTGCCGACCACACCGTGCTTGCGCAGCATCTCGGTGATGGTCAGCACCAGGTCGGTGGCGGTGGTGCCGGCCGGCATCTCACCGGACAGCTTGAAGCCCACCACCCGCGGGATCAGCATGCTGACCGACTGGCCGAGCATCGCGGCCTCGGCCTCGATGCCGCCGACGCCCCAGCCCAGCACGCCCAGGCCGTTGACCATCGTGGTGTGCGAGTCGGTGCCGACCACCGTGTCCGGGTACGCCTGGCCGCCCCGCTCCATGATGGTGCGGGCCAGGTACTCGATGTTGACCTGGTGCACGATGCCGGTGCCCGGCGGGACGACCTTGAACTCGTTGAACGCGGTCTGGCCCCAGCGCAGGAACTGGTAGCGCTCCTTGTTGCGCTCGTACTCCAGCTCGACGTTGCGGGCGAACGCGTCCTCGCGGCCGAACAGGTCGGCGATCACCGAGTGGTCGATGACCAGCTCGGCGGGGGCGAGGGGGTTGACCTTGGTGGCGTCGCCACCCAGCTCACGTACGGCCTCGCGCATGGTGGCCAGGTCGACCACGCAGGGCACGCCGGTGAAGTCCTGCATGAGCACCCGCGCCGGGGTGAACTGGATCTCCACGCTCGGGTCGGCGGTCGGGTCCCACCCGCCGAGCTGGCGGATATGGTCGGCGGTGATGTTCGCGCCGTCCTCGGTCCGCAGCAGGTTCTCCAGGAGGATCTTCAGGCTGTACGGCAGCCGATCGTGGCCGTCCACCTTGTCGATCTTGAAAATCTCGTAGCTCGCGTCTCCGACGCGTAGCTGGGTCTTCGCACCGAAGGTGTCGAGGCTCGCCACGTCGTACTCCTTCACACCAGCGACCGTGAGTAGTCCTGAGCAGTCTGTCGCACCGGCCGGAGTGCCGCCGAGGTTAGGTAACACTTACCGCCGATTGCGCTCTCAAATAAAACCGTACGTCCGTCTTGCTAGTTACGCAACTCAGCCACCCGGTTCGCCCGCCGCCTCACCCCTAGCCTCCTAGGACGGGTAGGGGGTGTGCGCGTGCCCGCTCAGCCCGCTGCCGGGTCCTTGCCGAAGGCCGCCCGGTCGGGCGGGCCGCCGCAGGTAGGGTTCGAGGGTCCGGTCGGAGGAGGGGCAACCGTGTTCGACGTCCAGCACTGGCTCGTGTCGCTGCCGCCGATCGCGGTCTACCTGCTCGTCGCCGGCGTGATCGGCGTGGAGAGCATGGGCATCCCCCTGCCCGGCGAGATCGTCCTGGTCAGCTCGGCCCTGCTAGCGGCCACCGGAGTGGTGGAGCCGGAGTGGGTGGCCACGGCCGCCGCCACCGGCGCGATCGTGGGTGACTCCATCGGGTACGCGGTGGGTCGCCGCGGCGGCCGCCCGCTGCTGGCCCGGCTGGGCCGACGCTTCCCCCGCCATCTCGGCCCCGCCCAGCTCACCCGGGCCGAGCAGAGCTTCGCCCGGCACGGCGTCTGGGCGGTGTTCTTCGGCCGGTTCGTGGCGCTGCTGCGGATCCTGGCCGGTCCGCTCGCCGGGGCACTGCACGTGCCGTACCGGCGGTTCCTGCTGGCCAACGCCGCCGGTGGGCTGGTGTGGGCGTTCGGCACCACGTACCTGCTGTTCACCGTCGGCCGGGCCGCCGAGCACTGGCTCAAGGACATCTCCTGGGCCGGCCTGGTCCTCGCGGTGCTCGCTGGGCTGGCCAGCACGTGGTGGCTACGCCGACGGGCCCACCGCGTGAGCGCGGCCGAGCCGGCGGAGTCGGCGCAGTCCATGGGACCGGCGCAGGCCACGGAGTCGGCGCAGACCACGGGGCCGGCCCGCACCGGCAGGGATCGCTGACCCGGACATGCCGAAAAGGGCCGGGCCCCGTGGTGGGGTCCGGCCCTTGTCGGTGGTGTGTTGGGTGGGGTCAGCTGGTGGCGTAGCCGCGGGTGGCGATCCAGTCGGCGAGGTGCTCGACGCTCACCTGGTAGGAGGCGGTGTTGGGGTCGGCGGAGTCGGCGATGGTGACGGTGTTGCCGTTGTCGCGGTAGCCGACGACGCTGATGTAGTGCCCGCCTTCGAAGGAGTGCACACCGCCGTTGGTGTCGGTGGTGGTGCCGGCGATGTTGGCGACCACGGCGCGGCCGTCGTCGACGGTCTTGACGATGTCGGCGCGCAGTTGGTCGGTCTGCTTGGCGTCGGCGGTGGGCTTGCTGATCTCGACGCTGCGGTAGGCGTCGTTCTTACCGGTCTCCTTGTTCAGCACCGGGGTGATGTCGTTGATGCTGTTGGTGCCGGCCTCGGTGGTGCCCATCTCCTTGGCCATGGCGTCCACGCTGATGTCCTTGCCCTGCACGGACAGGGCGTTACGGGCGGCGGCGGGGCCGCAGTAGTAGAAGTTCGGCTGCGCCTCGTACCGCACTCCGAGCTGACGCTCACCCGAGGGCTTGCGGTCGGACTGCGTGGTGGTCGCGGGCTTGGCCTCGGACGCGGCGTAGGCGGTGGTCACGGGGCCGGCGATGGCGCCGCCGGTGAAAGCCAGACCGGCAGCGGTCAGGGCGGTCTTACGAATCAGATCGGTACGCATGATGGCGTGCTCCTCTGCATCGGGGGAAACCGCGACGACACACAAACGGGGGGGTGGTGTGCCGGGCGGGGAAGTTCACGGGGACTGGGTCCGGCGGCCCGGCGAGGGGCCTGCACGGGAGTGTCCCCGGGGGGTGGTGTAACGGGTCCGGGTGGCGGGGCATTCCGCCGACGTTCCTCCCGGACCGGAGACGGCCGGTGGTGCTGCTCGGCCGTGCGGGGGATGTAACCGTGCCGGCCGGCGGGGTGTTCCCGGCGGCTGCCACACGCCCCGGCCAGTGGTGGTGCTCGGCCGTGCGGGGGGGTGTCCCTATGGTTTTGTCAAGCGGCGACGGTTGCGGTAGGCAGCGGGCGTTGCTGGTAGGGGACCTTGTCGCGGAGCATCGCGAACAGGACGTCGACGCGGCGTCGGGCGAGGCAGATCAGGGCCGCGTTGTGGCGTTTGCCTTCGGCGCGTTTCCGGTCGTAGTAGGCGCGGCTGACCGGGTCGGCCAGGGCTGCGAACGCGGCGAGGAAGAAGGCGCGTTTCAGCTGTTTGTTGCCGCCCCGGGGTGGGTGTTCACCGCGGATGCTGCTGCCGGAGCGGCGGGTGACGGGTGCCAGGCCGGCGTAGGCGGCCAGATGGCCTGGGCTGGCGAACGCGGTGCCGTCGCCGACTTCGAGCAGGATCCTCGCAGCGGTCCTGACGCCGATGCCGGGCATCGAGGTCAGGACCTCGGAAAGAGGGTGCGCATCAAGCATCCTGTCCACCTCGACGGCGACCTGGTCGCGCTGTTTGAGCACGTCGCGCAGGCTGTCAGCCAGCCGGGGCAGGACCGTTTCCGCAGCGGCCGTGCCCGCGACGACCACGGTCTGCTCGTCCAACGCGGTCATGACCTGCTCGATGAGACGTTCGCCCATGCGGGGCGCGTTCTTGCTGGCGATGGCGGTGAGTTTGCGGCGGCCGGCCTTGCGCAGCCCGGCCGGTCCGCCGCAGCGCGACAGCAGCTCCAGGACGGCTTTGTGCTGCACCTTCGGTCCCAGCACCCGTTCCAGAGCAGGGTGGATTTGCGTGAGCAGCCCGCGGATGCGGTTGGCGACCCGGGTGGCCTCGCCGGCCAGGTCGTCGTCGAAGCCGACCAGGACCTCGAGTTCGGCCAGGGTCTCGTCGCCGACGTCGACGCGGCGCAGCGTGTGCGGCAAGGTGCGGGCGGCGTCGGCGATCACGTAGGCATCGCGGGCGTCGGTCTTGGCGCTGCCGGGGTGCAGGTCGGCGATCCGTCGCATCGCGAGTCCGGGCAGGTAGGCCACTTGATGACCGCACGCTCGGGCTACCGCGACGGGCAGCGCGCCGATCGTCGCGGGCTGGTCGACCACGACCAGGACGCGGCCGTGGCGGCCGAGCTTGTCGAACACCTGCCGCAGTTTCGCCTCGGTGTTGACCAGCGCCGCGTCGTGCAGCCGTTTGCCGTCCCGAGTCAGCGCGACGGCGTGGTGGCCGTCCTTGCCGACATCGAGACCGAGAAACACCTGGTAGTCGCCGTGCACCGCATCGCCTCCCCGCGACGTCACCCGTCAACCCGGTCGATCAGGCGTCGACTGCCGGCAGCCACGTTACGAAGAGACCTACCCCAACAAAACGGGTGGCCGTGTCCCTATCAGCGGTCCATCGGCGCCACCCGGCCCGGCGACAACACCCCCCGGATCATCCGTACGACAGGGGCAGTAAGTCATACCGAGCCGGGCGACCGAGCAGTCCCCGGCTGGGGACGATCAAAAAGGTAACGGGGGGGGGTAACCGTGGCGGCCGGCGGGGTTGTTCCCGACGGCTGCCGTGCGCCGCTAGCCCGTAGGTCGCGGGGCCATGCCAGGTATAACGACCCCGCCGGGCCACCGATTCCGCCGCCCAGGTGCCACCGACCACAGGACACCCACGCCGGCACCGGACAAACCACCCACCGGAACCAGACATCCGACACCGGTTGATGGTGATCGACTCGACTTCGGCGATCTCGGGGTATCCGGACGCGCGGAACACCCCGACATCGGCGAACCCGAGTGGATCATCCCCGCGCGGCCCTGCGCCCAATCGGATGATCGTGCTCGATCAAGGAAACAGGGCCCACACCCTGCCGGCGAGGCCACTACATCCAGGATCGAGCACGATCATGCGGTCCGGCGGGATTGTGCCCGCCGATAACCCGGCCGGCCGGATGGGTCGGGTGGGACCGCGTGGGTGGCTGTCTGGCTGGCGGGGCGGTTCAACCCCGCCCGGGTCGTCAGGCGGGGTCGGCGGGTTTCGCTGCCGCACTGGCCTGGGCGTGACGTTCCAGCAGCCGCTGCCGGATCTCCTCCGGCGTGTACGCGCGCCGGCGCCGCTCGGCCCGCGCTATGACCACACCGGACGCCGCGACTCCGGCGAGGCCGGCGAGCCCGAGGACCTTCCACCACCGCATTCGTTGCCGCATCGGCCTAGGCTAGACCCTCATGAGCATCAGCCTGGATGAGGCCGTCGAGTTGACCCGCACCGGCGACGTGTGGGTGTTCCGGGGTCGTAGCGTGCCGGACCGGGCGATCCAGTTCACCACGAACAGCCCGGTCAACCACGTCGGGATGGCGGTCGTGCTGGACGACATGCCGCCGTTGATGTGGCACGCGGAGCTGGGCCGATCGCTGCCGGACCTGTGGTCCGGCACGCATCAGCGCGGTGTGCAGCTGCACGACCTGCGGGACGCGGTCTGCGTGTGGGCCAACCGGTACGGTCAGCGGGCCTGGCTGCGGCAGCTCGACCCGCCGGCGGACGGGGAGATGGAGCGGGCGGTGCTGCGGACCGTCGCGCGGTTGGACGGCACGCCGTTCCCGTCGACCGCCCAGTTGGCGTGGCGGTGGGTGCGCGGTCGGGTGCCGTCGCTGCCGGGCCCCGGCCGGGCCGCCCTCCGAGCCGTGTCGCGGGCCGCCCAGGCGACCTGGCCCAATCAGGCCGCTCCGGGCACTGCGGCCAACCCGGTCGGTTCGGGCACCGCGGCGAACCTGGGGACAACGGCCGCTTCGGGCGCTGCGGCCGACCCGGGGACAACAGCCGCTCCGGCCAGCGCGGCCGGGCGGGAGAGGGCGTTGGAGACGGCGTACTGCGCCGAGGTGGTGGCGGTGACCTACGAGGCGATGGGTCTGCTGCCCGCCGGTAAGCGTCCAAACTGGTACGACCCGGGGCGGTTCTGGAGTGGTGACGATCTGGGGTTGACCGGTGCCGCCCGGCTGGGTGCGGAGATCGAGGTGCGGGTTCCGCCCCGCTGAGGTTTGGCCCGCCCCGTGAGCGGCAATTGCTGTCGCGTGAACGCCTCCACCGATCTCGACGCGCTGACCGGCTTCTTCGACCGGTACGGCGCCGCGATGACCTCCGGCGACCTGCCGTCGCTCGCCGGTTGTTACGCCCTGCCCGGGTTGGTGGTGGCCGACACGTACAGCTTCTCGTTCACCTCCCTTGCTGCGGTCGCGCTGTCCTTCGTGGGTGCCGCGCCCGACTACCAGGATCGGGAGCTGATCGCCGCGCATGCTCGGATCGAGGACGTGCAGCCGGTGTCGGCGTTGCTGACCATGGTGTCGGTGGAGTGGGAGTTCCTGGACAGCCGGGGGTACGCGGTGCCGGGGGAGCGGTACCGCTATCTGCTGCGTACGTCGGGTGCGGGTCCGCTGATCTGCACCGTTGTCCGGACGGCCTGACCGCTGGCGGACCGTCCACGCGGGCGAGCCGTTTTCCGCGTCGGGTGGGCCGGTCGGTCCGATCTGTACCCGCGAGGTTTTCGGCCCGGCCGCCGCTGGCTACGCTGTCGCGTCGGTGGGACGAGGGGAGACCTGATGGCGTTGGGGCCGGACGGTGCGGGAGGTCCGCGGACGGCGCGCGTGCTGCTGTCGGTGCCGTGGATCGTGGTGCTGCTCGGCATCGGCGCGCTGGTGGTGCTGTTGGTGATCGCGCTGTTGTCGTTCCGTACGCGGGAGCGGGAGAGCGCGTCGCAGGCCGCGCCGCCGGTGTTTTTGCCGACCGTGCCGGCTACGGCGTCGTCGGAGCCGACGTCGGGTGGGCTGGAGCAGCGGACGGCGTCGCCGCAGCCGTCGCGGAGCAGCCGCGCGCCGTCGCCGCGCGCCACCACGGGTTCGCCGTCGCCGGCCCGGACGAGCGCCCGGGCGGTGGCGCCGGCGAGCGGGGCGGTGACCGCCCGGTACCAGGTCGGTACGGACGGCTGGAACGCGACGGAGGCGGTGCTGTCGCTGACGAACGAGTCGGCCCGGTCGGCGGACTGGCGGGTGGAGTTGGCGTTCGAGGAGAACATGCGCGGCCTGCGGGTCAGCGGTGATCCGGGGATCTCCGTGTCGGCGCAGGGTGACGGTGAGTTCGTGGTGAGCGGCGGGGCGGCGCTGGCTCCGGGTGACACGCAGACGTTGCGGTTGCGGCTGGCCTGGGAGGGGTCGGCGCAGCGGCCGGTGCGGTGCACGGTCAACGGCGTCGACTGCCGCTTCGGCTGAACCGGTGGCGGTGACGGCCGTCGCTGCTTCCGGGCCGGGCCGTCGATCGCTACGCTGCCCGGACGGCCCGCTGAGGGAGGTACATGTCCGGCATGCGTCGCGCGCCGCGGCCGTCGCACGGTCCGGCTGCCATCGCGTCGTCGCCGTGGATCGTGGCGTGCGCTGGCCTCGTCGTGATGGTGGTTCTGCTCTTTGTGGCCCTGGGCGCGTACCGGGGGCGTAGTCCGGCTCGCGACGACGGGCCGCCGCCGGCCGGGTTGCCGTTGCCGCAGGCGCCGGTCGCGCCGTCGGACGCGTCGTCGACGCCGCTGCCGGAGAGGGCGCCGGTGCTGCCGGGGCTGTCGCCGCGGGCGAGCGGGCCGCCGCCGAGCACACCGGCCATGTCGCGGCCGCCGGCGGTCGGCCCGACGGTGGCTCCGACCTCGCTGCGACCGTCGACCGGGGCGTCGCCGCAGCAGCCACGCGCGATGAGCGGGCGGTACCGGGTCGTGCAGAGCTTCGACGGGGGTTTCATCGGCGAGGTGCTGATCGTCAACGCGTCGGGTGCGGACCATGGCTGGACGGTGCGGTTCGACTTCGCCGGTGGGCGGCTGGTGACCGCCTGGGTGGAGGGGGTGCCACAGGGGACGCTGCGACAGTCCGACGGGAGCTTCACGTACGTCAGCGGGGTGGACGTGCCGGCCGACGGGTCGGTGCCGTTGCGGTTCCACCTGGAGCGGGCGTCCACGACGCCGCGGGGTTGCACAGTCGACGGAGTGCGCTGCAGCGGATTCTGAGCTGCACTTCCGCAAGGACCTGCTCGGTTACGACTTTGTTTGCAAGGTATTGCTGATTGTTTCGGCAAGGGTTAGCGTGCGGCCAATCACGACCAGAGGAAGGCCGTCGATGAAACCCCCGCCGATCCCGCGTACCGCCCTGCTCGCGCTCGTCTGCCTGCTCACCTTCACCCTCGTCGGTACGCCGGACTCCACGCGGCCCCTCGGCGCCGACGCCGACCCCCGAGCGTCCGGCACCGACCCCCTCGCCGCGGCCGGCGCCGTCCAGTGGCGCGACGAGCCCACCGCCGAGGCGTTGCTGGCCGCCGGCGACGACACCGCGCGTGCCGAGCAGTTCTACTTCGTCCTGCCGGACCGGTTCGCCAACGGCGACCGGCGCAACGACTCCGGTGGCCTGACCGGTGGCCGGCTGCGCACCGGGCTCGACCCGGCCGACAAGGGCTTCTACCACGGCGGTGACCTCAAGGGCGTCATCGACAAGCTGGCCTACATCCAGGGCCTGGGCACCACCGCCATCTGGCTCGCCCCGATCTTCAAGAACCGTCCGGTGCAGGGCAAGGGCGACGACGTCTCGGCCGGCTACCACGGTTACTGGATCACCGACTTCACCCAGGTCGACCCGCACTTCGGCACGAACGCGCAGCTCAAGGAGCTGGTCTCGCTCGCGCATCGGCGGGGGATCAAGGTCTACCTCGACGTCGTGGTCAACCACACCGCCGACGTCATCACGTACGCCGAGGACTCCTACGCCTACGTGGACAAGGCCACCTCGCCGTACGTCGACGCGCAGGGGCGGGCCTTCGAGGACCGCAACTACGCCGACGGCAGTCGTGACTTTCCCACGGTCGACCGGAACTCCGGCCCGTACACGCCGGTCTTTCCCGAGCCCGGCGACGCCACCGTGAAGGTGCCGGCCTGGCTCAACGACGCGACCATGTACCACAACCGGGGCGACTCCACCTTCTCCGGCGAGAACAGCGAGTACGGCGACTTCAGCGGCCTCGACGACCTGTGGACCGAGCGTCCCGAGGTGGTGCGGGGAATGACGAAGGCGTACGGCGACTGGATCGGCGCGACCGGCGTCGACGGGTTCCGGCTGGACACCGTCAAGCACGTCAACATGGACTTCTGGCCGCAGTTCACCAGGGGCGTCGAGCGAGCCGCCGAGAAGGCCGGCAAGAAGGACTTCTTCCTGTTCGGTGAGGTCTACAGCGCCAACCCGGAGATCACGTCGGAGTACGTGCGGCGCGGCGGTCTGCCGGCCACCATCGACTTCGCGTTCCAGGAGGCCGCACGAGGCTACACGGCGGGCGCCGGCTCGGCGAAGGCCCTCGCCGACGTGTACGCCCGCGACGACCTCTACGCCGCCCGGGACACCGACGCGGGTCGGCTGACCACCTTCCTCGGCAACCACGACATGGGCCGGATCGGGTCGTTCATCGCCGGCGGCGGCACCGACCCGGCTAGCCACCTGCGCCGGGACCAGCTCGCCCACCAGCTGATGTTCCTGACCCGTGGCCAGCCGGTGGTCTACTCCGGCGACGAGCAGGGCTTCACCGGCCCCGGTGGGGACAAGGACGCCCGGCAGGACATGTTCGCCTCGAAAGTGCCCGACTACCTCGACGACGACCTGCTCGGCACCGACCGCACCCACGCCAGCGACCAGTTCGACACCGGCCACCCGCTGTACCGGACGATCGCCGAGCTGGGCCGGCTGCGCCAGGCGCACCCCGCGCTGCGCGACGGCATCCAGGTCACCCGGTACGCCGCCGACGGTCCCGGCGTGTTCGCCGCCTCCCGGATCGCCCCCGCCGACCGGACCGAGTACGTGGTGGCGGTGAACAACGCCGAGACCGCGCAGACTGTCACCGTGGACACCTGGTCGGCCGGCGCCACCTTCACCGGCATTTACGGCGCATCGGGCGGCGAACAGGCCGGCGGCGACGGGAAACTCACGCTGACCGTTCCGCCGCTGTCGGCGGCCGTGTACCGCGCGGGCACCGCCATCGCCCAGCCGACCGGCAAGCCGACCATCAGCATCACCACGCCCGCGCCGGACGCGTCGGTGGCCACCCGCGCCGCCGTCACCGCGAAGGTGACCGGCGACCCGCTCGCCACCGTCACCGTGGCGGCCCGGGTGGCCGGCGGCAGGTGGACGTTGCTGGGCAGCGCCGACCACGCGCCGTACACCGTGCATCACGACCTGGCCGGCCTGGCCGGCGGCACCCGGATCGAGTACCGCGCCGTCGTGCGCGACGGCCGTGGCCGCACCGCGACGGCGCGGTCCGTCGCCGTCGTCGGCACGCCCGAGCAGGGCGGGTCCCGGGAGTGGGCGGTGGTGCACTACCAGCGTCCGGCCGGGGGGTACGACGACTGGGGGCTGTACGCCTGGGGCGACATCGACCCGGCGTACGTCACCGAGTGGCCCAAGGGGCAACCGTTCGCCGGGGAGGACTCCTACGGCCGGTTCGCCTGGGTGAAGCTCAAGCCCGGCGCGAAGTCGGTGGGCTTCGTGGTGGTCGACAAGAATGGCACCAAGGACGTCGCCCAGGACCGCAGCATCGACGTGACGGCCACCGGTGAGGTCTGGCTCAAGCAGGGTGACCCGGCGATCTACCCGAGCCGGCAGGCGGCCACCGGTCAACCGGATCCGCCGGTCGAGGAGGGCACCGCCCTCATCCACTACCGGCGGGCCGACGGCAACTACGACGGGTGGGGCCTGCACCTGTGGGACGGGGCGGCCAACCCGACCGAGTGGGCCACCCCGCTCACGCCGACGTCGATCGACGCGTTCGGCGCGGTGTTCCGGGTGCCGCTGGTGGCCGGCGCCACCGGGCTGAACTACATCATCCACCAGGGCGACACCAAGGATCTGCCCGACGACCAGCGGCTCGACGTCGCCAGCGCCGGCCGGGAGGTGTGGTTGCTCGCCGCCACCCCGGGGCGGCTGCTGCCGTCGACCGCGACCAGCGCAGGCGGGGACACCGACATCGGCACGCAGAAGGCGCACTGGATCGACAGGTCCACCGTGGCCTGGCAGACACCACCGACCGACGGTCGGGTGTACGCCCTGGTGGCCGCCCCCACCGGCGGGGTGAGCGTCGTCGACGGCGAGCTGTCCGGGACGTACACCAGTCTGCCGTTGCGGGCGCAGCGCAACGGGCTCACCGAGGCCCAGCGCGCGGCGTTCCCGCATTTGTGGTCCTACCGGGCCTTCACCCTGGACCGGGGTGACCTGGCGAAGGTGCCGGCGGCGCTGCGCGGGCAGCTGCTGGTCACCGAGCGCGACGCGGCGGGCGCCCTGCTCGCCGCGACCGGCGTGCAGATCCCCGGCGTGCTCGACGACGTGTACTCCGGGGCCACCCAGGTCACGCTCGGTCCGACCTTCGCCGGTCGTACGCCGAGCCTCGCGCTCTGGGCGCCGACCGCCCGGACGGTGGCGCTGCAACTGTTCGACTCACCCGCCGCCGCGCCGAAGACGGTGCCGATGCGCCGCGACGACCGCACCGGCGTCTGGTCGGTGCGTGGCAGCCACGCCTGGGCGGGGAAGTACTACCGCTACCAGGTGCAGGCGTGGCAGCCGGCCGCGCAGCGGATGGTCACCGCGTCGGTCACCGACCCCTACTCGGTGGCTCTCGCCGCGGACTCCACGCACAGCCAGTTGGTCGACCTGAACGATCCGGCGCTGGCCCCGCCGGGCTGGCGCACGCTGCGCAAGCCGGCCGCCGTGCCGGCGTCGAAGGCGCAGATCTCCGAGCTGTCGGTGCGCGACTTCTCCATCGCCGACGAAACCGTGCCGGCGCAGCGCCGGGGCACCTTCCTGGCGTTCACCGACCCGAAAACCGCCGGGATGACCCACCTGCGGGCGTTGGGCGACGCCGGTGTCACGCACCTGCACCTGTTGCCGGCGTTCGACTTCGCCACGATCCCCGAGAAGCGGGCCGACCAGCGCCAGCCGGCCTGTGACCTGGCGGCATTTCCGCCGGACTCCGAGGAGCAGCAGAAATGCGTGGCGGCGGTGGCCGAGACCGACGGCTACAACTGGGGCTACGATCCGCTGCACTACACCGTGCCGGAGGGCGGGTACGCCGTCGACCCGGTCGGCGCGGCGCGGACCACCGAGTTCCGGCGGATGGTCGCCGGGGTGAACGAGGCCGGCCTGCGGGTGGTCATGGACGTGGTCTACAACCACACCGCGGCGGCCGGCGTCGACGACAAGTCGGTGCTCGACCAGGTCGTGCCCGGCTACTACCACCGGCTGCTCGACGACGGGACGGTGGCCAACTCCACCTGCTGCGCCAACACCGCGCCGGAACACGCGATGATGGGCAAGCTGGTCGTCGACTCGCTGGTCACCTGGGCCAGGCAGTACAAGGTGGACGGCTTCCGGTTCGACCTCATGGGCCACCACCCGAAGGCGAACATCGTGGCCGTGCGTGCGGCGCTGGACCGGCTGACCGTCGCCCGCGACGGGGTGGACGGCAAGGCGATCATGCTCTACGGCGAGGGCTGGAACTTCGGCGAGGTCGCCAACGACGCCCGGTTCGTGCAGGCCACCCAGGCCAACATGGCCGGCACCGGCATCGGCACGTTCAACGACCGGCTGCGCGACGCCGTGCGCGGCGGCGGGCCGTTCGACGCCAACCCCCGCGCGCAGGGTTTCGCCTCCGGGCTCTACACCGACCCCAACGGCGACCCGGTGAACGGGTCGGCGGCGACGCAGAAGGCCCGCCTGCTGCACGCCCACGACCTGATCAAGGTGGGTCTCACGGGCAACCTGCGGGACTACCGGTTCACCGACACCTCGGGGCGCACGGTCACCGGGGCGCAGGTGGACTACAACGGCTCCCCGGCCGGCTACACCGCCGCGCCGGGGGAGGCCGTCACCTACGTCGACGCGCACGACAACGAGATCCTGTACGACGCGTTGGCGTACAAGCTGCCGCAGGCCACCACCCCGGCGGACCGTTCCCGGATGCAGGTGCTGGCGCTGAGCACGGTGGCGCTCGGGCAGGGCACGGGGTTCGTCACCGCCGGCACCGAACGGCTGCGGTCGAAGTCGTTGGACCGCAACTCGTTCAACTCCGGTGACTGGTTCAACCAGATCCGCTGGGGTTGCGAGCGGGGCAACGGGTTCGGCGCCGGCCTGCCGCCAGCGCAGGACAACCAGGACAAGTGGCCGTACGCGAAGCCGCTGCTGGCCGATCCGAAGTTGGTGCCGGACTGCGCCGCGATCAACCTGGCCGACGCCCGGTACGCGGAGCTGCTGCGGATCCGGGAGTCCTCGCCGGTGTTCGGGCTGGCCACCGCCGGCCAGGTGCAGCAGCGGGTCGCCTTCCCGCTCTCCGGCGAGAAGGAGACGCCGGGCGTGCTCACCATGACCCTGGACGCCCGGGGGCTGGACGGGAAGTGGAAGTCGGTGACCGTCGTCTTCAACGCCACCCCTGGGGCCGCGAACCAGACGGTGACCGGCCTGCGCGGGGCGAACGTGGCGCTGCACCCGGTGCTGCGGGAGTCCGCCGACCCGGTGCTGCGGACCGCCTCGTTCGACCAGGCGAGCGGCACGTTCACCGTGCCGGCGCGCAGCGTGGCGGTCTTCGTCCAGAACTGATCCCACGACGATCCGGCCCCCTGCCACCGAGGTGGTAGGGGGCCGGACCCTGCGTGGATCCGTTCGCTGACCGTCGGTCAGTTGAAGCAGTCCTTGACGGTGCCGGCGCAGTTGGTGGGGTCGTTGTTGGTGATGGTCGACTTTTCGTCGAGGCGGACTGTGCCGTCGTTGTTGAGGATGCCGCCGGCGACTCGGTGCTTCTTGGAGGAGTCGGTGGCGGTGTTCTTGGTGACGCGGGTCTTGGTCAGGGTGACTGTGCCCTTGTTGTTGAAGATGCCGCCGCCGTTGAGGGCGGTGTTGGCCTTGATTTCGGTGTCCCGCAGGGTGAGGCGGGCGTTGTCGTCCTTGTCGTCCTTGTTGTCGTGCTCCTCGAAGCCTTCCTTGAGCTTGACGTCGGGGTCGCCGTTGAAGATGCCGCCGCCGAAGCGTCCGGCGGTGTTCTCGACGATCTCGCTGTCGGCGATGGTGGCGGTGGCTTCCTGTTCCTTCTTGTCGCCGCTGTAGGACGGGTCTTCCTTCTTCTTTTCTTCGCCGCCGGTGTTGACGATGCCGCCGCCGTCCTTGCTGGCGTGGTTCTTGGCGACGGTGACCTTCTCGAGGTCGAGGTTGGTGTTGCGGGCGTAGATGCCGCCGCCGCTTTCGCAGGCGGTGTTCTTCTTGATGCTCGACAGGACGATCTTGACGAAGCCGCTGGAGCTGAACACGCCGCCGCCGTTGCCGTTGGCCGTGTTGCCCTCGATGGAGGTCTTGAAGATCTCCACGCTGCCGGCCTCGTCGCGGCCCTGCACGCCTGGCCAGTAGTCGTTGTTCTTTTCGTTGTCCTTGCCGTGTTCCTCGTGCTTGCCGCGGCCGTTGGCGATGCCGCCGCCGTTGTCGCCGGCGGTGTTGTTGGTGATGCGGGACTCGCGATCCCGCTCGTGGGAGGACTCGTTCTTGCCGTCGGCGGACCCGCCCTGGCCGTGGGAGGGCCAGTCCTTGTCGTCGGAGGACCCCTTGATCTTGAGTACGCCGACGTTGAAGATGCCGCCGCCGTTCTCCCGGGCGTGGTTGTTCTCGACCTCGCTGTCGTCGAGGTCGACCCGGCCGAAGTTGGCGATGGCGCCGCCGTTGCCTTCGGCGTTGTTGCGGGTCAGTTCGACCTTCTCCAGGTGGGCGCTGCCGCCGCGCTCGACCAGCAGCGCACCGCCGTCCGCTTCGCCGTCCTTCTTATTCGGCGGCGCGGGCTTCTCCGGGGCCGCCTGAGAAGCGTCGGGAACCTGCGGACTGCCGGGAACCTGCGGACTGCCGGGAACCTGCGGACCGCCGGGAACCTGCGGACCGCCGGGAACCTGCGGACCGCCGGGGCCCTGCGGACCGCCGTACTTGAACTCGGCGGCGTTGCCGTCCCTGACGGTGAGGTCCTTCAGGGTCAGGTCGCCGCCGTCGGCGACCCGGAAGATCCGGAACGCGTCCTCGGAGTCCCGCTTGATCGTCGCGTCGTTGCCCTTGATCGTGATCTCCTGCCGGATCGTCGGCAGACCCGTGCCGGACTTCTTGTCGGCGAAGCTCAACTCGTAGGTGCAGTGCGGGGCCAGCTTCAACGTGCCGCCCTGGTCCCGGTTGGCCAGATCGACCGCCTCGATCAGCTTCTCATCGTCACAAGGCACCTCCCGCACCCTGCCGTGCTCATCCCGGCCCTCGCCACGCTCATCCCGGTCCTTGCCACGCTCATCCCGGTCCTTGCCACGCTCATCCCGGTCCTTGCCACGCTCATCCCGGTCCTTACCGTCGTCCTTTGTGAGCTGCTGAGCCGTGGACCACTTCAGGTCGGTCAACCGGTGGGCACCGGTGGCCCCGGTGGTCGCATAGGCGACCCCTGCGAGGCTGACCGCTCCTGTGAGGCCCACAATGCCGGTGGCGAGCCAGAGCCGGCGACGACGGATCGGAAAGGTCGTCTCACGGTTGGCGCCATCGTTATTGCGAAGGTAGTTGGACATCGGAGCTCTCTGCCCTCTCCTTGTACCCGACAAGGTCGCTTCGCCACAGCGAGGCGGCCTTCGCTACAAATCGGTTGTAGCTGCTGAAGAACACCGTATGAGAACCTTCTTCGCCTCGTGGGCGTATGCGAAAAAAGCCCACATTAGGTATGTGGGCGGTGCAGCCGACAGCACGGCGGACGGCCGGGCAGCAGGGGCGTCACGGATGGCGAAGGGCGTCGCGGAGGGCGGAAAGGGCGCGGTCACTTCCGATGACCGCGCGGCCACCTCCGGCGGCACGCGTTCCTGACGCGCGACGCACCACAACCGGGTGGGCGACGCGGGGAGGGGAGTCCCTTTCCGCCGCGCGGCGGAAAGGGACTCCCGCGATCATGCGCTGGTCAGTTGAAGCAGTCCTTGACGGTGCCGGCGCAGTTGGTGGGGTCGTTGTTGGTGATGGTCGACTTTTCGTCGAGGCGGACTGTGCCGTCGTTGTTGAGGATGCCGCCGGCGACTCGGTGCTTCTTGGAGGAGTCGGTGGCGGTGTTCTTGGTGACGCGGGTCTTGGTCAGGGTGACTGTGCCCTTGTTGTTGAAGATGCCGCCGCCGTTGAGGGCGGTGTTGGCCTTGATTTCGGTGTCCCGCAGGGTGAGGCGGGCGTTGTCGTCCTTGTCGTCCTTGTTGTCGTGCTCCTCGAAGCCTTCCTTGAGCTTGACGTCGGGGTCGCCGTTGAAGATGCCGCCGCCGAAGCGTCCGGCGGTGTTCTCGACGATCTCGCTGTCGGCGATGGTGGCGGTGGCTTCCTGTTCCTTCTTGTCGCCGCTGTAGGACGGGTCTTCCTTCTTCTTTTCTTCGCCGCCGGTGTTGACGATGCCGCCGCCGTCCTTGCTGGCGTGGTTCTTGGCGACGGTGACCTTCTCGAGGTCGAGGTTGGTGTTGCGGGCGTAGATGCCGCCGCCGCTTTCGCAGGCGGTGTTCTTCTTGATGCTCGACAGGACGATCTTGACGAAGCCGCTGGAGCTGAACACGCCGCCGCCGTTGCCGTTGGCCGTGTTGCCCTCGATGGAGGTCTTGAAGATCTCCACGCTGCCGGCCTCGTCGCGGCCCTGCACGCCTGGCCAGTAGTCGTTGTTCTTTTCGTTGTCCTTGCCGTGTTCCTCGTGCTTGCCGCGGCCGTTGGCGATGCCGCCGCCGTTGTCGCCGGCGGTGTTGTTGGTGATGCGGGACTCGCGATCCCGCTCGTGGGAGGACTCGTTCTTGCCGTCGGCGGACCCGCCCTGGCCGTGGGAGGGCCAGTCCTTGTCGTCGGAGGACCCCTTGATCTTGAGTACGCCGACGTTGAAGATGCCGCCGCCGTTCTCCCGGGCGTGGTTGTTCTCGACCTCGCTGTCGTCGAGGTCGACCCGGCCGAAGTTGGCGATGGCGCCGCCGTTGCCTTCGGCGTTGTTGCGGGTCAGTTCGACCTTCTCCAGGTGGGCGCTGCCGCCGCGCTCGACCAGCAGCGCACCGCCGTCCGCTTCGCCGTCCTTCTTATTCGGCGGCGCGGGCTTCTCCGGGGCCGCCTGAGAAGCGTCGGGAACCTGCGGACTGCCGGGAACCTGCGGACTGCCGGGAACCTGCGGACCGCCGGGAACCTGCGGACCGCCGGGGCCCTGCGGACCGCCGTACTTGAACTCGGCGGCGTTGCCGTCCTTGACGGTGAGGTCCTTCAGGGTCAGGTCGCCGCCGTCGGCGACCCGGAAGATCCGGAACGCGTCCTCGGAGTCCCGCTTGATCGTCGCGTCGTTGCCCTTGATCGTGATCTCCTGCCGGATCGTCGGCAGACCCGTGCCGGACTTCTTGTCGGCGAAGCTCAACTCGTAGGTGCAGTGCGGGGCCAGCTTCAACGTGCCGCCCTGGTCCCGGTTGGCCAGATCGACCGCCTCGATCAGCTTCTCATCGTCACAAGGCACCTCCCGCACCCTGCCGTGCTCATCCCGGCCCTCGCCACGCTCATCCCGGTCCTTGCCACGCACATCCCGGTCCTCGCCACGCTCATCCCGGTCCTTACCGTCGTCCTGGCCTGCGGCCGGGCCGGCATCGCTGACGTTCTGCTTCGGCGCCGCCTGCGAGTCGCTGG
Source organism: Micromonospora sp. NBC_00617 (assembly GCF_045161355.1). Lineage (NCBI taxonomy): Bacteria > Bacillati > Actinomycetota > Actinomycetes > Micromonosporales > Micromonosporaceae > Micromonospora > Micromonospora sp. NBC_00617. The sequence goes on from NZ_CP107751.1 coordinate 726,886, forward strand.
CCCGCTGTGCGTCGTCGGACTTGTTGTCACGGGCAGCCAGCCCGCCCAGTGCCGCCAGACCGACGACGCCGGTCAGGCCGGCCACGCCGGTGGCGACCCACAGCTTGCGTCGCCTAGTCGACGGCGCGGCCGCTGGGGCCCCGCCGTCGGGAGTCGTTACGTCGTTGGACATCAGAGCCTTCCGCCCTTTCCTGCTACCAGACGGGCTCGTACCACCTGAGCGGCACGAGCAGCTACAAATGGGTTGCAGCCTGTTATCCACACCGTATGAGAAGGATCCTCGCGAGGCGGACGTATCCGAAAAAAGCCCGCATTCGCCTCACGTTGGTCGCGGTGGGTACACCGAGGCGCAGGGCGTGGAGAAAGGACCTGGGCAGCGCAAACAGCGGCGGGCCCCGCCATCGGTGTCAGGACGACGGAAAACGTCGCCGGCACCGGGGGCGGGGCCCGCCGGGGGTCGTACCGGGTCAGGCGGGCAGGCGGGGGCCTGCGTCGCGCTGCTCGGCCAGCCAGGTCTCCACCTCGTCGGCGGTGCGCGGCAGGCCGGCTGACAGGTTCACCGCGCCGGTCGCGGTGACCAGGACGTCGTCCTCGACGCGGATGCCGATGCCGCGCAGTTCGGCGGGGACCAGCTCGTCCTCGGGCTGGAAGTACAGGCCCGGTTCGACGGTCAGCACGTAGCCCTCGCCCAGGGCGCCGTCGCGGTACGTCTCCTTGCGGGCGTTCGAGCAGTCGTGTACGTCGATGCCGAGCATGTGACCGAAGCCGTGCAGCGTCCAGCGCCGGTAGACCGAGGACTTCTCGTCCATGGCCTCGTCCACGCTCACCGGCAGCAGGCCCAGGTCGGCCAGGCCCTCGGCGAGCACCCGCATGCAGGTCAGGTGGACGTCCTTGAACTTCACGCCGGGCCGGATCGCGTCGATGCCGGCCTGCTGCGAGGCGTACACGATGTCGTAGACCTGCCGTTGCAGGGCGGTGAACCGGCCGTTGACCGGCAGCACCCGGGTCACGTCCGCGGTGTAGAGGTTGCGCCCCTCGACGCCCATGTCCATCAGCAGCAGGTCACCCGGACGGGTGGCGCCGTGGTTGTGCACCCAGTGCAGGATCGTGGCGTGCTCGCCGGCGCCAACGATCGAGCCGTACCCGACGTCGTTGCCGTCGTGGCGGGCTCGCAGGGCGAAGATCCCCTCCAGCAGGCGCTCCGAGACGGCCCGGTCGGCGGGGAGGATCCGGGCCACGTCCTCGAAGCCGCGCACCGTGGCGTCGATGGCGTCCTGAAGCTGACCGATCTCCCACTCGTCCTTGACCAGCTTCTGCTCCGAGATGGCGATCGCCAGCTCCCGGTCGCGGGGCGGCTGCCCCTCGGCGCGGACCCCGTCGTACGGGCGGACGGCCGCGTCGACCTGGGCGTCGAAGCCGCGCAGCACCCGGGTGCGACCGGGCGCCAGGTCGGCGAGCGCCGCCTCCAGGCCGGTCAGGTCGGCGGTGGGCAGGCCCAGCTCGCTGGACTTCTCGCCGAGGGTGTGTCGCCGGCCGACCCACAGCTCGCCGTGCCGGCTGCGGAAGAACTCGTCGGTCTCCCGGGACGAGCGGGGCCGCATGTACAGCGTCGCGTCGTGCCCCGAGCCGTTCGGGCGCAGCACCAGCACGCTGTCCGGGTCGTGGTCGCCGGTCAGGTAGGCGAAGTCGCTGCCCGGCCGGAACGGGTAGGCCGTGTCGTTGGCGCGGACCTTCTCGCCGCCGGTCGGGATGACAAGTGTCTCGCCGGGGAAGGCCGCCGAGAGCGCGGCGCGGCGCTTGGCGTAGTTGGGCGCCTCGGGACGGGGCGTGACCGGGAGTTCGGTGTCCCGCCAGTCCTGCCGCATGAAGGACAGAAACGCCTCCGGAAAGTCCGGATCGTGCGATTCCGTGCCGTCTGTCGGCGTACCGTCGGTGCGTTCCTCGGTCATTGCGCCGCTCCCTCCGCTTCGTTGCTGGTCCCGACGGTACCGCGTGCCCGGTTCGTGTTGGTGGCGGCCGGAGCGCTCCGGATCGACGGACGGCTGCGACGGGCCGACGGACCGCGTGGAAAGATGACCACCATGTGCGGACTCCTGGCCTTCTTCAGCGCGAACGGCAACGCCGCCGCGCACCGCGACCACATCGCCGGAGCATTGGAATGCCTGCACCACCGCGGCCCCGACGAGACAGGGGTCGAGGTGGTCGGCGACGCCTCCGGCCGGTACGCGGACGGCGTGTTCGCCCACAAGCGGCTCGCCATCATCGACGTCGCGTCGAGTCACGAGCCGCTGCCCTACGCGAACGGTCGTTATCTGCTCACCTTCAACGGTGAGATCTACAACTACATCGAGCTGCGCGACGAGCTCGTCCGGAACTTCGGCGCGCAGTTCGCGACCGCCGGTGACGGCGAGGTGATCGTCGCCGGCTACCACTTCTGGGGCGAGCAGGTGCTCACCCGCCTGCGCGGCATGTTCGCCTTCGTCATCTGGGACCGGCAGGAACGGCGCGCGTTCGGTGCCCGTGACTACTTCGGCATCAAGCCGCTGCACTACCTGGAGACCGCCGACGGGCTCTACCTGGCGTCGGAGAAGAAGGCGCTGCTGCCGTTCGCGCACAGTAGCTACCAGGGCGACGCGGGCGTCGACACGGCCAACCTGAGCCACTACCTGACCCTGCAGTACGTCCCGGAGCCCGGCACCCTGCACAAGGGCATCAACCGGATCGGCTCCGGGGAGTACCTGACCTGGTCCCCGGGCGGGCGCATCGACGTACGCCGGTGGTACCGGCCGGTGTTCCGGCCCGCGCCGGTCGACGACGAGCAGAAGCTCTACCACGAGATCCGGGAGACGCTGCGCGAGAGCGTACGCATGCACATGCGCTCCGACGTGCCGGTCGGGTCGTTCCTGTCCAGCGGCATCGACTCGACCGCGGTCGTCGCGCTGGCCCGCGAGTTCAACCCGAACATCCTGACCTTCACCGTCGGCTACGACGTGCCCGGATATTCGGAGATCGACGTCGCGCAGGAGTCGGCCCGGCACCTGGACGTCACCACCATCCCCACCAAGATCGGTCCGCAGGACATGATCGACGCGCTGCCGAAGATCGTCTGGCACCTGGACGACCCGGTGGCGGACCCGGCGCTGGTGCCGCTGTACTTCGTGGCGAAGAAGGCCGCCGAGCACGTCACCGTGGTGCTCTCCGGCGAGGGCGCGGACGAGTTCTTCGGCGGTTACACGATCTACCGGGAGCCGCTGTCGCTCGGCACCGTCAACGGCCTGCCCGGCGGCGTGCAGAAGGGCCTGCGTGCGGTCTCCAAGGCGATCCCGCAGGGGGTCAAGGGCAAGAGCTTCCTGGAGCGCGGCACCACCCCGATCGAGGAGCGCTACTACGGCAACGCCCGGATGTTCACCGAGGAGGAGAAGCAGCACCTGCTGCGCCGCTACGACCCCTCGGTGCGCTACACGGACGTGACCGCCCCGATCTACGCCGAGTGCACCGAGCTGGACGACGTCACCAAGATGCAGTACGTCGACCTCTACACCTGGCTGCGCGGCGACATCCTGGTCAAGGCCGACCGGATCTCGATGTCGCACTCGCTGGAGGTGCGGGTGCCGTTCCTCGACCGCGAGGTCTTCGACGTCGCGGCGAAGATCCCGGTGGATCTCAAGCTGCCGCCGCGCTCCGACGCCACCAAGTACGCGATGCGTCAGGCGTTGCAGGGTGTCGTGCCGCCGGCGATCGTCAACCGCAAGAAGCTGGGCTTCCCGACGCCCACCCGGGTCTGGCTGCGCGGCGAGATGTACGAGTGGGCCCGGCACGTGCTGAGCACCTCGGGCGCGGGTGACCTGCTCGACCTGTCGTACGCTCTGCGGCTGCTCGACGAGCACAAGCGGGAGGAGGCCGACCACTCCCGCAAGGTGTGGACGGTGCTGATCTTCTGCATCTGGCACGCCATCTTCGTGGCCAAGACGCTCGACCCGGGCATCCAGCGCAACCAGTCGGCTCTGCTGACGAAGCCGGTGGTCGGCTCCATGGTCCGCTGACCAGCGACCCCACCCTGTCGATCAAGAGGTTTGCGTCACCCGAGTGACTCCGGGTGACGCAAACCTCTTGATCATTTCAGGGATCCTCAGCGGCGGGCGCAGGTGACCGTTGGGATGCCGTTCGTCCCTGTGCTGCTGGCCAGGAAGCCGAACGTGGTCGTGCCCTCCGGTGCGATCGTGCCGTTGTACGAGACGTTCGTCGCCGTCACCGAGGCGCCGGACGTCGTCTGGGTGGCGCTCCAGATCTGATTGATCGCCTGCCCGTTGGGCCAGGTCCAGGACGCGGTCCAGCCGGCGAACGGCGTACTGCCGTGGTTCATGATCGTGACTTCGCCCTGGAAGCCACCCTGCCAGGCGCTGGTCACCTTGTAGACGGCCATGCAGTCACCGGTCGACGGCGGCGGCGTGGTCGGCGGCGGGGTGGTCGGCGGCGGCGTGGTGGGCGGCGGCGTGGTGGGCGGGGGAGTGGTCGGCGGCGGCGTGGTGGGCGGCGGCGTGGTGGGCGGGTTCGAGCCGCCCGGACCCACACCGGTCACCTGGCCGTTGCCGCCGTCGAAGGCCACGTCGGAGCAGCCGAAGAAGTTCTCCTGCGAGTCCGAGCGCACCCAGCGCGAGTAGATGATGTGCCGGCCGCTCTTACCCGACGGCAGGTTGCCGCTGAAGTAGTAGTGACCGTCATTGGTGCCGACGCCGCCGCGCTGCGGGGGGTTGGTCACCGTCAGGAACGGCTGCTCCTCCAGGTCACTCCAGGCCAGCGCCCGGGTCGGGCTCCAGCTGTCCTTGGTGACGTAGAAGTAGAAGGTGCCCGGGTGGTGCGCCCAGTTGCTGTACCGGAAGTCCAGCCGTGCGCCGGAGGTCAGGTGGGTCAGCGGCCAGTCGGTGCGGGGCAGGTCGTAGCCCCGGTAGCCGGTGTTGCCACCGCTGCACAGCTGCCCGTCCGGAATGAAGCCGGTGGTGCGGCCACCGGCGTCCGAGCGCAGCACGCTGAACCAGTTGTAGAGCGAGTTCGTCCCGCTCTGTGCCACCGCGGCGGCGCACGCGGGGTTGTTCGGCCTGATCTCACCGGTCTGGCTGAGGCCGTCCTGCCAGCACAGGTAGGTCCGGGCACCCGGCGTCATCGCCGCGCCGTGCGCGGCCGCCGGTTGCGGACTGGACGCCAGGGCTACGGCGCCCAGCGCGAAGGTAAGGGCCGCGGTGAGCAACGCGGCCGTACGGGAACGGTTCACGGGTTCTCCTGACTCGCGAGGCGTGCCGCTTGAGCCGCCCCGCCGCAATCGGGTGGGGTTGTGGTGTCGGCGCAGCGCCGTGGGGGCGGATGCGGCGATCACGGTGACGTGCCCCGGCCGAAGTGCGGCCAGCGGACACACGCCATCAACGGTCCTGTCCTGGACCGGTGCCCTCGCGTCGAACCAACCCGGCAACCGGCGGCGCGGCAGCCCTCGCACCGCCCGGTATGCGTCATCCCATCACGTCACCGGCCGTCGGCGCAATAGTCGATCCTCGATGTGCGAATCGCGGGTGGCGCGACCAGTCGTGCCGTCGTCGGCTCACCCGTCTCCGGATCGGACTGGCGGCTTCTCTCCTATAGTGATGGTCTGCATCCCCACGGCGACGACGGCCGTCCGGGTAGATCTCCCGCGTCGGGGCGGCGCACGTCGCCGTGCCGGTCGTGCGGGGGAGACCGGACGGCGACGAGACGAAGGAGGCGGCAGCGCGTGCCCGACGTGTTCGACGACCTGCACCGCCGCTGCCGCGCCGGCGAGCCGGTCGCCCTGGCCACCGTCGTCGCCACCTGGCGATCGGCGCCACAGCCGCCCGGCGCCGCCATGCTCGTGGCCGCCGACGGCACGGTCACCGGCAGCGTCTCCGGCGGCTGCGTCGAGGCCGACCTCTACGAGCGTGCCCGCCACGTGCTCGACACCGGTGTACCGGAGCTGGTCCACTACGGCGTCAGCGACGACGAGGCGTACGCCGTGGGCCTGACGTGCGGCGGGATGCTCGACGTGTTCGTGGAGCGGGTCGACGGCGACGCCCGCACGCAGTTGGACGCGGTCGCCGCCGCGCGCCAGGCCGGCGAACCAGCCGCGGTCATCACCTGCGTGGCGGCCGACGCCGGCGACCCCCCGGGCGCGGCCCCGACCGACCCGGCCCGGCGACTGGGCCGACGGCTGGTGCTGACCAGTGGGCAGGTGACCGGCTCGCTCGGCGACGACCGGCTGGACGACGCCGCGACCGACGACGCGCTCGGACTGCTCGCCGCCGGGCACAGCGGCGTGCTCCGGTACGGCTACCAGGGGCAGCGCCGGGGCGCCGGCCTCAGCCTCTTCGTGGCCGCGTACGCCACCGCGCCCCGGATGATCGTCTTCGGGGCGATCGACTTCGCGGCCGCGGTGGCCCGGATCGGCGCGTTCCTCGGCTACCGGGTGACCGTCTGCGATGCCCGGGCCGTCTTCGCCACCGACCGACGCTTCCCGGACGCGCACGAGGTGGTGGTGCAGTGGCCGCACCGCTACCTGCGGGCCGAAATCGACGCCGGCCGGGTCGACGCGCGCACCGTCGTCTGCGTACTCACCCACGACCCGAAGTTCGACGTGCCGCTGTTGGCGCTGGCCCTGCGCCAACCACTGGCGTACGTCGGCGCGATGGGGTCGCGGCGCACCCACGACGAGCGGCACAAGCTGCTGCGCGAGGCCGGGCTCAGCCCGGAGCAGCTCGACCGGCTCGCCTCACCGATCGGGCTGGACCTCGGCGGTCGTACGCCCGAGGAGACCGCCGTGAGCGTCGCCGCGCAGATCGTCGCCGCCCGCTGGGGCGGCAGCGGCCGGCCCCTGTCCGCGCTCGACGGGCCGATCCACCACCCGGGCTGACGCCGGCACCGGTACCGCGTCATCGCCGCCCAGCAGGGCGTTCGTTGTGCCAGCCTGGTCCCAGCCGACCAGGTCCGCCCGATCGCCCGCGGCGGGCCGGCCGGCGGCACGCCGGGGCGCTGCCGGCTGACGACGACGAAGGGACTTCGATGGGGTACGCGGTGGTGTTCGGCGAGGCGCTCGTCGACCTGCTCGACACCGAGCGCGACGGGGAACGGGTCTACCGGCAGGCGATCGGCGGTGGGCCGCTCAACGTCGCTGTCGGGGTGACCCGGCTCGGCGGTGCGGCGCAGTTCGTCGGCTCGCTCGGCGACGACGTGCTGGGCGGGCGGATCCGCGGCTTCCTGACCGATGTCGGCGTCGGTCTCGCCGGTGCGGTCACGGCGCCGGCGCCGACCACGCTCGCGGTTGTCACCTACGCCGGGCCGGAGCCCGACTTCCGGTTCTACGGCGAGCCGCCCTCCTACGGCCTGTTCGGGGCAGACGATCTGGACCTGGCGCTGCTGGAGGGCGCGGACGTGCTCTACTGCGGCTCGGTCGTGCTGGTGCAACCGCGCACCCTGGCCGCCGCGCGCCGGGCCTGGTCGCTCGCCGCCGGGCTGCGCGTCTTCGACCCGAACGTACGCCCCCGCCTGCTCGACGGGCCGGCGGCGCTGGACGGGCTGCGCGAGGTGGTGGCCGAGTTCGCTGCGGGCGCGCACCTGGTCAAGCTGAGCACCGCCGACGCCGCGCTGCTCTACCCGGGCGAGCCGGTCGAGGGGGTGGCCGCGTACCTGCGTGAGCTGGGCGCGGCCACCGTGGTGGTGACGCTCGGCGCGGCCGGCGCGGTGCTGGCCGCCGCTGGCGCGGATCCGGTACGGGTGCCGGCCCCCAAGGTCAACGCCATCGACGCCACCGGCGCCGGCGACTCGGTCATGGCCGCGCTGATCGCCGACCTGCTCCTCGACGGCGAGCCCGACGAGCCGGCGGGCTGGGTCGAACGGGTGGCCTTCGCGCTGCGCGTGGCGGGCCTCGTCTGCGAATCCCCGGGCGGCGCCACGGCCATGCCCACCCGCACCGAAGTCAACCGCCGCTTCAACCCCTGACCCCGCCCCGCCGGCGGGAGCCGGGGGTCAGACCGTTCCGTTTAGTTCGGTGTAGCCGCGGCGGGCGGCGATCAGGGCGGCGCGGGCGCCGAAGGGCGCCTCGGCGGCCACCCGCTCCGGTGGCGCGTCGCCGGCGTGCGCGGCGCGGATCAGCCAGGCCAGTCGCGCCAGGTCGGCGTGCTGGGCGCGGACGAACCCGACGTCCACGGGGTCGCCGTGGCCCGGCACGACCACCGTGCGCGCCGTCGTCAGCCGCAGCAGGTCCGCGACCGCGTCCGGCCACTGCAGGGGGTACGAGTCCTCAAAAGCGGGCGGGCCGCTCTGCTCCACCAGGTCGCCGGCCACGAGCACGTCCGCGTCGGGCACGTGCACCACCACGTCGGCGTGGGTGTGCCCGCGCCCGGGGTGCCGCAGCAGCACCCGCCGGCCACCCAGGTCGAGCGGGGTTTCGGTGTGCACCGTGTGCGTCGCAGCGAGCAGTGGGGTGTCGGCCAGCTCGGCTGCCAGCTCCGGGTGCTCCGTGCGCACCTCCTCGTACGCCTCCCGGCGCAGCCGCTCCGGCTCGTCGCGCAGGGCCGCGGCGGCCCGCTCGTGCGCGTACACCGGGCGGGGTGGGTCGCCGGCCAGGACGGCGTTGCCGAAGCAGTGGTCGTAGTGGTGGTGGGTGTTGACAAGCGTCAGCGGACGGTCGGTGACCTGCCTGACGGCGGCGGCCAGTTCGGTGGCCTGCCCGGCCGACGAGAGCGTGTCCACCAGCAGCGCCTCGTCGTCGCCGACGACCAGGGTGACGTTGACCCGCAACAGGGGCTCGCGCAGCACGTACACCCGGTCGGCGACCTCGGTGAACCCGGCGCTCACGACGACCGCCCGGCCCGGTCGACGAAGCGTTGCCGGTCCACCATGATCCGGTCGACCCGGCCCCGGGCCACCGTCTGGTCGCCGTCCGCGACGGTGACCTCGAACGACAACCGGCGACCGTCGACCGCCGCGAGCAGAGCCTGTGCCCGTACCGTGCGCCCGACCACCGTCGGCGCGAGGTGCTCCAACTCGACCCGGGTGCCCACCGTTGTCGACCCGGGCGGCAGCGTGGTCGCCGTGGCCGCGACGGTGGCCGCCTCGGCGAGTGCGAGCACCCGGGGTGTGCCCAGCACCGGTACGTCCCCCGAACCGACCGCCTGGGCGGTGTCCGTGTCGGTGACGGTCAGTTCGACCTGGGCGGTCAGACCCGGCGCGAAGGCCGGCTCGGGCTGCTCCTGCATGGTCGTCAGCCTAGGTGCTCGCCGAGCCCGTCGAGCACGCGCCCGGCGATCCGCACACCGACCGCCGCCCACGCGTGCACGGCGTCCCCGGGTGGTCCCCGTCGGTCGATGCCGTACCCGTCGTTAACCTTGACGGCGATGGCCGTCGTGACTGACCCCCAGCCCCCCGCCCGGACCGACCCGCCCGCGTCCCCGGACGGTGGCCGTCGGCGCACCGTCGCCATGACGGTCTGGGCGGTCGCCTTCGTCGCCGCCTGGCTCGCGATCGGGCTGCCCACCGACCCCACGTACGCCTTCGTGTGGATCTGGCTCGGGACCATCGCCTGGAACAGCGACCGCCCGTGGCGCAGCCACCTGCGCTTCGCCCGGGACTGGGTGCCCGTGGTGCTGCTGTTCGTCATCTACAACCTCTCGCGCGGGTTCGCCGACAACGGGGCCACCCCGCACGCGATGGAGCTGATCGTCGCCGACCGGTTCATGTTCGGCTGGGCCACCGGCGGTGAAGTGCCCACCATCTGGTTGCAGGAGCACCTGTACCGCCCGCAGGTGCACTGGTGGGACGTGGCGGCGAGCTGGGTGTACTTCTCGCACTTCGTGGTGGCGCTGGCCGCCGCGGCGGTGCTCTGGCTACGTGACCGACACCGCTGGGCCGCCTACATGCGGCGCTGGGGTTTCCTCTGCGCCGCCGGCCTGGTTACCTACTTCATCTACCCGGCCGCCCCGCCCTGGTGGGCCGCGCAGAACGGCCTGCTCACCGAGGTCGCCCGGATCTCCACCCGGGGTTGGAAGGCGTTCGGCATGCACGGCGCCGGCAACGTGCTCAACGCCGGCCAGATCGCCTCGAACCCGGTCGCCGCGATGCCGTCGCTGCACACGGCGTGGGCGCTGTTCGTGGTGCTGTTCTTCCTGCACACCACCCGTCGGCGCTGGTGGCCGTTGCTCCTCGCGTACCCGCTGGCGATGACCTTCACCCTGGTCTACTCCGGTGAGCACTACGTGATCGACGTGCTGGTGGGCTGGGCGTACGTCGGGCTCACCTACCTGGTCGTCGGGCTGGCTGAGCGCGGCTGGGCGGCGCTACGGGCCCGCCGAGCGGGGGTCGCCGACGCACCACCAGGGCGGACCGTCGCGCCCGAACCATCGGCCGACAGGCACCCCACACCAGGCGACCAACCAGCGATACCCGCCGACCACTGACCGACCCGCGCCCGGCCCCCACCCCAGGCTCCGTCGATCAAGTTATCGGCCGCTCGCTCGACGTGTCGGGGCGACAACTTGATGATCATCATCGGAGGGTGGTGGGGTTGGTGGGTTAGGGCGTGCGGCGGGCTTTGGTTGCTCGGGTGGTCAGCTCGGCTGCCAGGGCCCACGCCTCGATGAGGTCCCGGTCCTGGGCGGCCGCGCCTGAACCGCCAGCGGTGTCCGCGTACACGGTCGCCAGCCCCAGTCGGCGCTGCACCGGCCCCTGCACCACCCGTACGCTCTGGATCCGCGCGTACGGCACGATCACCAACTGCCGGGTGAGCAGTCCGGACCGGGTGGCGAAGACCCGCTCGAACAGGCCCGCTCCGAGCGCGCCGCGTCCGAGCGGGTGCAGCCAGCGCGTCCGGGGTGGTGGTGGGCTCAGCGTCAGCGCGTCCAGGCGTACGCCCGGAAGCACCTCGGTGACGATCATCGTCGCGGTCGGCAGGTCCCCGACCGGCAGCAGCCGGTCCGGCCGGTTGCGGTCGTCGGCCTCCGCCACGGAGTAGCCGGCCACCTCCAACCGCAGCCGCAGCCAGTCGTTGACCCGCCACAGCAGCGGCCAGGTGGCCCGTACGGTCTGCACCCGCGCCAGCGGCACGGTCTGGGCGCGCGTCTCCAGCAGGCCGTTGTGCACCCGCAGGGTGCCGCCGTCGAGGGCCAGCCGGAAGTTCCAGTCGTCGAGGACCCGGCGGATCGGTTGCAGCAGCACACCGGCCATCGCGGTCAGCGTGCTCGCCACCGCGACGAAGGACCACGACTCGGCGGTGACGAACTGCACCACGACGAACGCCAGACCGAACGGGAGCAGGAACGCCTGCGGGGTGAGCAACTGACTGACCAGCAGGTTCTGGTTGCGCACCGCGTGCAGTGGCCGGCCCGGCGCGGCCGTCGGCGTCCCAGGTTCCGCCGAGGGCGCGGTGACGCCCGGCGGGGCCGTCCGCCCGGCGAGCGCCAGCAGCCGCTCGCGCAGGCGGGCCGCGTCGGCCACTCCGAGGTACGCCAGCGGCGCCTCGGTCTTGCCCCCGCCGACCACCTCCAGGCGCAGCTCGGCCAGGCCGGTGAGCTGGGCGAGCAGCGGCCGGACCACCTCCACGGCCTGCAACCGCTCCAACGGGATGGCCCGGGTACGCCGCCAGAGCAGCCCCTCGTGCACCCGCAGTTCGCGGCCCACCACGTGGTAGCCGGTGTTGTACCAGCTGATCACCGACAGCACGGTCGCGCCGAGCGCCAGCACCACCACCATGGCGGCGAACCAGCCGAAGCCGACCCGCGACAGCGTCGACCAGGACAAGCCCGCGACTACCACGACCAGCGACTTGGCACCGTGTAGCAGCGGGCTGAGCGGGTGCAGCCGGTGCCGCGGCTCACCGTCACCGCCGCCCGACGACGCCGGCCACGGGTAGACCGCGCCGGGCGGCACCCCAGGCGGTCCGGCGGGGTACGGCAAAGCAGGCGGGCCAGCGGGATGTTGCGGAGCAGGCGGAGCAGCGGGGTACGGCGCATTGGGCGGGCCGGCGGGAGGCGCGCTGCCGGCGGGCAGCGGCGGCCGGGTGCCCGGCTCGGCGGGACCGTCGCTCATCGGGCCGGCCCTCGGCGGTGCCGACGGTCGCCCGCGCGGGCGGTCACAGCCCCTCCGCCCGGTCCTCGCCGAGCGCGGTGAGCCGGTCGCGCAGCCGGGACGCCTCCGCCGGACGCAGCCCCGGCACCCGCGCGTCACTGGCGGCCGCCGCCGTGTGCAACTGCACGGTGGCCAGGTCGAAGGCACGCTCCAGCGGGCCGGCGCTCACGTCGACGAACTGCATGCGGGAGTACGGGACGATGGACAGCCGCCGGACCAGCAGCCCGTGCCGCACCAGCAGATCGTCGTCGCGCTCGGCGTAGCCCCAGGCGCGTACCGCGCGGACGATGGCCGTGGCCCGCCACCCGCCGAGCACCACCACGAGGGCGAGGGCGAGCCCGAACAGCCAGTGGCCGCTCAACGCCCAACCGATCGCGGTCACCGCCAGGCCGATGGCCACCACGACCGCGAGCCGGATCAGCTCCACCCAGATCAGGTTGGTGGAGATCGGCTGCCACTGGACGGTGTCCGGCCAGGGCTCCAGCGGCCCCCGCCCCGACGACTGCGCACCGGAGTGGGTCAACGAAGCAGTGCCCGGCGGCAGGAGACCCGGCGACGGCAGGTTGGACGGGGGCGGACCGGCGTCGTGCCCGCCGGACGGGGGCAGGGCGCTCGGCGGCAGCGGGGCCGGCCATGACACGTCCGGTGGGGATGGGTCCGGACCGAGTGTGCCGGGTGCCCCGAACGCGCCGGGCGGCGGCGCGACGCGGGACGGCGGACTGGCCGGGGAGGTGGGGTCGGGGGAAGTCGGACGGTCGACGCGGTCTTCCGCGCTCACCGGCGGGCGCCGTTCCGTGCGCCGCAACGCCGCACGAGCCGTGCGTCGTGTGCCGCCGCCTCTCCCTGCCCGTCGGCGGCGCGGAGCGCCACGCTGCCGTGCCTCATCGGTCGCTCGCTGCGCTCGCTCACGTGTCGAGGGTAGGCGATCCGGGCACCGGAGTGACGGCACGAAGGAAGCCGCGAACGTTCAGGAATTCGCCGAGACTGTCGCGGTGCTCGGCGCAGGCCAGCCAGGTCTTGCGCCGATCGGCGGTGTGCAGGCGCGGATTGTTCCACTCCAGCGCCCAGACGGCGGGGGCGCGGCAGCCCCGGGCCGAGCAGACCAGGGGCTCGTCGGCAGGGGAGGGGAGGCTCATCCGGGTCAGTCTAGGGCGGCCGGACGGAGAGCTTGAGCGCCGGGCGGCCACGGGGGGAGCCGCCCGGCGACGGGGTGAATCGTACACGCGGCGGGCCGGTCCCTGTCCACCCGTGACACGCGATTCGGGCATTGGACGCCGCGGCGAAAATCGGCTTCTCCCCACCTCGACACTCAGGAAGGCGTGCGAGTCTTGATACCGCACCTGCCGCGACGACCGACCAACGCTGTGGAGGACCGGTGGCCCAGCCGACCACGCCCGACGCCCCGACGCCGAACGGGGCGGCACCGGACACACCCGCGCCGGTGACCACACCACCGGTGACCACCCCTGCGCAGGACGCCACCCTGCTGGAGAAGGCGCTCTTCGAGATCAAGCGGGTGATCGTCGGGCAGGACCGGATGGTCGAGCGGATGTTCGTCGCGCTGCTCGCCCGTGGCCACTGCCTGCTCGAAGGCGTGCCCGGCGTGGCCAAGACCCTGGCCGTGGAGACCCTCGCCAAGGTCGTCGGCGGGTCCTTCGCCCGGGTGCAGTTCACCCCGGACCTGGTGCCGGCCGACATCATGGGCACCCGAATCTACCGGCAGTCGAGCGAGAAGTTCGACGTCGAGCTGGGCCCGGTCTTCGTCAACTTCCTGCTCGCCGACGAGATCAACCGCGCTCCGGCCAAGGTGCAGTCGGCGCTGCTGGAGGTCATGAGCGAGCGCCAGGTGTCCATCGGCGGGGAGAGTCACCGGGTGCCCGATCCGTTCCTGGTGATGGCCACGCAGAACCCGATCGAGCAGGAGGGCGTCTACCCGTTGCCGGAGGCGCAGCGGGACCGCTTCCTCATGAAGATCGTTGTGGGCTACCCGACCGACGCCGAGGAACGGGAGATCGTCTACCGGATGGGCGTTACCGCCCCGGAGCCGACGGCGGTCTTCGACACCCCCGAGCTGATCGCCCTGCAACGCAAGGCCGACCAGGTCTTCGTGCACAACGCCCTGGTCGACTACGCGGTGCGCCTGGTGCTGGCCACCCGCGCACCCGCCGAGCACGGCATGCCGGACGTCGCCCAGCTGATCCAGTACGGGGCCAGCCCGCGCGCCTCGCTCGGCCTGGTCCGGGCCACCCGCGCGCTGGCGCTGCTGCGCGGGCGCGACTACGCCCTGCCGCAGGACGTGCAGGACATCGCCCCGGACATCCTGCGCCACCGGCTGGTGCTCAGCTACGACGCGCTCGCCGACGACGTGCCGGCCGACCACATCGTGCACCGGGTGATGTCGACCATTCCGCTCCCGGCCGTCGCGCCCCGACAGCAGGCCACCCCGCCGCCGAGTACCCCGCCGCCGGGCGCCGGCTGGCCCGGGCAGCGGCCGTGACCTCACCCACCCCTCGTCCCGCCCCCGACCGCAGCGAGGCCGTGCTGTCCCGACTCCAGCTGCTGGTCACCCGCAAGCTCGATGGTCTGCTCCAGGGTGACTACGCCGGCCTGCTCCCGGGCCCGGGCAGCGAGGCGGGCGAGTCCCGGGAGTACCGCCCCGGTGACGACGTACGCCGGATGGACTGGCCGGTGACCGCGCGGACCACGACGCCGCACGTGCGGCGTACGGTCGCGGATCGGGAGTTGGAGACGTGGCTGGCCCTGGACCTCTCGGCCAGCCTGGACTTCGGCACCGGGAAGTGGCTCAAGCGGGAGGTGGTGGTGGCCGCCGCCGCCGCCATCACCCACCTGACCGTGCGCGGCGGCAACCGGATCGGCGCGGTGATCGGCACCGGTGGCGGCGCGTCCGCACCGGCGCGACGGTGGCGGGGCGGCCCACCGCCGGTCGGGCCGGGGGTGCTCACCCGACTGCCGGCCCGCTCAGGCCGCAAGGAGGCGCAGGGCCTGCTGCGGGCCGTCGCCGGCACCGCGATCCAGCCCGGCCGGGGAGATCTGGGCGCGCTCGTCGACATGCTCAACCGTCCGCCCCGGCGACGCGGGGTGGCCGTGGTGGTCTCGGATTTCCTGGCGCCGACCGAGCAGTGGGCCCGGCCGATGCGCAAGCTGCGCGTCCGGCACGACGTGCTGGCGATCGAGGTGGTGGACCCGCGCGAGCTGGAACTGCCCGACGTGGGCGTGCTGCCGGTGGTCGACCCGGAGAGCGGTGAGCTGCACGAGGTGCAGACCGCCGACCCGCGGCTGCGGCAGCGCTACGCCGAGGCCGCCGCCGCCCAACGGGCCGCGATCTCCGCCGCGCTGCGTGGCGCCGGCGCGGCCCACCTGCGTCTGCGTACCGACCGAGACTGGCTGCTGGACATGGTGCGTTTCGTGGCCGCGCAGCGGCACGCCCGCACCCGGGGGACGACACGATGATCCGTTTTCTGCAACCGTGGTGGCTGCTGGCCGTGCTGCCGGTGCTCGCCCTCGCCGCGTTCTACATCTGGCGGCAGCTGCACCGCCGGGCGTACGCGATGCGGTTCACCAACGTGGACCTGCTGCGGACCGTCGCGCCCAAGGGTCTGGGCTGGCGGCGGCACGTGCCGGCGACCGCGTTCCTGCTCTGCCTGCTGGTGCTCGCCACCGCCCTGGCCCGTCCGGCGGTGGACACCAAGGAGCCGCTGGAACGGGCGACTGTGATGCTCGCCATCGACGTGTCGCTGTCGATGCAGGCCGACGATGTGGCGCCGAACCGGCTGGAGGCCGCGCAGGAGGCGGCCAAGCAGTTCGTCGGCGAGCTGCCGGAGAGCTACAACCTGGGTCTCGTCTCGTTCGCCAAGGCGGCCAACGTGCTGGTGCCGCCGGGCAAGGACCGGGGCGCGGTGACCGCCGCCATCGACGGGCTGGTGCTGGCCGAGGCGACCGCGACGGGCGAGGCGGTGTTCACCTGCCTGGAGGCGATCCGGTCGGTGCCGGCCGACGGCGCGGCGGGTATCCCACCGGCGCGGATCGTGCTGCTCTCGGACGGGTTCCGCACCTCGGGTCGGTCGGTGCAGGAGGCGGCGGCCGCCGCGCAGGCGGCCAACGTGCCGGTCTCCACCATCGCGTTCGGCACCGACAACGGTCAGGTCGACATCGGTGGGCAGCTCCAGCGGGTGCCGGTGGACCGGCTGGCCCTGGCGGAGCTGGCCGAGACCACCGAGGGCTACTTCTACGAGGCGGCGTCGGTGAGCGAGCTGAAGCAGGTCTACCAGGACATGGGAAGTTCGATCGGGTTCCGCACCGAGCCACGCGAGGTGACCCAGTGGTACGCGGGGTTGGCACTGCTGCTGGCGCTCTGCGCCGGCGCGCTCAGCCTGCTCTGGTCGTCACGGATGCTCTGACCGCCGGCCAGGGCGCGGACGGCCAGGAAAGAGACAGGGCGGCGGACGACCAGGAAAGAGAACGGGCCGGCGGTGGTCAGTGACCGCCGCCGGCCAGGACGAAGACGACGGCCACCCAGACGGCGGCGAGGGTGAAGCCCAGCGGGGCGACGTAGCGGCTCATGGACGGCTCCGAGTGGCGGCTGGACGGTCCGCGTGCGGGGGCGGACCGCAGGGGGTGGGGACGCGCACACGAAGTCGTGACCGGGCGGCTCCCGGCGACCGTCCGGTGAAACCGGACGGCGCGGCACACGCGCCTGGCGTCAGCCGAGGCGGTGGGGGAGCGGAGCGGGGTCAGCTCGCCAGACTGAGTCGTGGCTCAGCGGGGCTGACCATCGGCCCGGCCACGACTAGGAGGATCGCTATCTCGCACAGCGATCACCTCCTGCAAGTCGACCGGGCCGGAACGTCGATGATCGTACACCTGGGCCGGTGTCGGGACGCACTCGGCCGACCGGTCGGCGACCGCTCCACCGCCCGGCCGACGCCACCGGTCGGGGCCGTCCGTCGACCCCTGCCGGCGGCCCGTGCGCACGACGGTGACCAGCACCGCGGCGAGCAGGGGCAGCCAGCAGAACCGGGCCAGCACCCACGTCGGCCCGTCCGGCGCGGTGTGCAGCCCGGGCAGGGCCAGGCCACCCCGGGCGGTGAGCGCCGTCACCGTGACCAGCACCGGCTGGTGCCACAGGTAGATCCGCACGGCGTTGTGGTTCACCACGGTCACCGCCCGGCCCGGCAACGGTCGGGCCAGCAACCGTTCCCAGCCGGGCCGGGCCAGCAGTCCCAGCCCGACCTGCGTGAGGGCCAACGCCACCGCCAGCAGCGACGGCGGGTTCAGGTTGGACACCCCGTCCCCAGGCACTCCGACCGCGCTGACCGGGTAGCCCACCGCCAGCAGCACGGCCAGCGCCGCGGCTCCACCGGCCGCCAGCAGGCCGGCTGTCCGCCGCCCGGCCAGGCGCCCGTCGGCGTACGCCAGGCCCAGCAGGTAGGGCACCGCCCAGGCCGCCACCACGCTGACCGGTGCCACCGTCACGCCGTCCGGCAGCAGGCGGACCGCCACGTCGCTCGCCGCCACCACGGCCACCGCCGGCACGACGCAGCGGGCCAGCCCCCACCGGCGTACGGCGGCGCGCAGCGGGCCACTCACCGCCACCAGGAGCAGCAGCGGCACCAGGAACCAGAGCGGACTGACCGCCAGTCGCAGCCCGACGGCGAGCGTGTCGTCGGGTGCGCCCGCCACGGTGGCGGCCAGCAGCACGGCGGCGCCGGCACCCAGCAGCGCCACCGTGGGCAGCAGCAGCCGGCGTGACCGGCGGGCCAGCCAGCGACCCGTCCCGCCCCGGTGCCGGGCCAGCGAGCGGGCCGAGCCGAAGCCGGCGGCGAAGAAGAACAGGCCGAGCGTCTGCAACACCCAGGTCACCGGGCGCAGGTCGGGCAGCGTGGTCAGCGGGCTGGCCTGGTGCAGCCCGCCGTCGCCGGCCAGCACCAGAGCGGTGACCAGCCAGTGCCCGAGCACCACCTGACCGATCGCGTACGCCCGCAGCGCGTCGACCGTGCGGTCGCGGCTCACCGGGCGTCCTCGACCGGGCCGGCGCCCAGCACGACCGCCGTGACCGCGACCAGGGTGGCGCTGCCGGTCGCCAGGTAGCTGTCGTGCCCGGCCACCCCGTCCACCGGCAGCGGCCGGGCGCCGAACGCCGGATCGCCGGGTCGACGCCCGTAGCCGAGACCGGGCAGCCGCAGCGGTGGCACCCGGCGGATCCAGTCCGACGGCGCCTCGGCCGCCCAGAACCGCAGTCCGTCACGCAGGTCGGCGGCGCGCTGCACCCCAGCGCCGACGCCACCGAGGCTGACCACGTCGGTGACCTGCGCCGGGGCGTGCGTCGCCGCCAGCGCCGCCACCAACGCCCCGTAGCTGTGCCCGATCACCGTGATCGTCGCCGCGGGACGACGTGCGGCCAGCTCCCGCAGCAGCCGGGCCAGCCCGACCGCCCCACGCCGAGCGCTGGCGTCGCTGACCGCGGTCACCACCCCGTCGGGCGGGTCGTAGCCCAGCCAGGCCAGCACCGCGACCCGCGCCGTCGGGTCGGCCGACCGCAGCTGCCCGTACAGCTGCGTGGCCTGCACCCCCGGGGCCCGCCGGGCCACCCCGCCCAACCCGCGGTCGAAGTCGGTCAGCGTGCTGCCCACCCCCGGCACCAACACCGCGATGCGGTCCGCGCCGGCCAGGTCGCCGATCACCTCCACGGCCCGGCCGTCACCGCGCTCGTCGAACAGCAGAAACCGGCGTCCGTCGGCCGCCCAGTCCGCGTACGGGGGGCCAGCCGCGCGCATCGCCGCCGCGGTGACCGGGTACGCCTCGACGAATCCCGCCGCCGCGACCGGCTCCGGCCGAGCGGGCAGGACCAGGTTCACGCCGAGCAGTGCGCTCAGTGCGAAGCGGGCGGCACCTCGTCGTCGCATCACGTTCTCCCTCCGGGTATGTCGTCCGGAGGGAGAGTGCGGGGGCGCACGGGTCGCGGGCGTCGCACCGGGGAGCCGTTTCGCGGCTGGTCCTGTGGGGCTACTCGCCGGCGGCGACCAGACCCGTCTCGTACGCCAGCACCACGGCCTGGGCCCGGTCGCGCAGCCCCAGCTTGCCGAGGATCCGCCCCACGTGCGTCTTCACGGTCTGCTCCGCCACCACCAGGTCACCGGCGATCTCCGCGTTGTTGCGACCCCGGGCGATCAACCGCAGCACCTCGGTCTCGCGGGGCGTGAGCCCGGCCAGGTCGGTCGGGCGGGGTCGGCGGTGGTCCGGGCGGGCCGCGAACTCGGCGATCAGTCGGCGGGTCACCGCCGGGGCGAGCAGCGCGTCCCCGGCCGCCACCACCCGCACCGCCTGCACCAGGTCGGCCGCCGGCGCGTCCTTGAGCAGGAAGCCGCTGGCGCCGGCCCGCAGCGCCTCGTACACGTAGTCGTCCAGGTCGAACGTCGTGAGGATGAGCACCCGGGGGCGCTGCGCCGAGCGGTCGCCCAGCAGCTTGCGGGTGGCCTCCAACCCGTCCATGACCGGCATCCGCACGTCCATCAGCACCACGTCCGGGTCGAGCCGGCGGGTGGCGGCGACGGCCTGCGCGCCGTCGGCGGCGTCACCCACCACGAGCAGGTCCGGCTGGGCGGCCAGCAACGCGCCGAAGCCCTGCCGGACCATCGCCTGGTCGTCGGCGATCAGCACCTTGATCATGCGTCTCCGCTCTCCGCCTCGTACGGCAGTTCGGCCGCCACCGCGTAACCGCCGTCGGGCAGCGGCCCGGCGGTGAACGTACCGCCCAGCGAGGTGGCCCGCTCCCGCATGCCGGTCAGCCCGTGCCCCGGACTGCCGTCGGCGGTCGGTCGGGCGTCGGCCGGGGAGTTTTCGACGCGTACTCCCAGACCGGATCGACGGGCGCGGACGGTGACGCGCACCGCGGCGCCGGCCGAGTGCCGGGCCGCGTTCGCCAGCCCCTCCTGCACGATGCGGTACGCGGCCAGCCCGACCGGCGCGGGCACCCGCCCGTCACCCAGCGGGTCGACGTCCAGCGTCACCGGCAGCCCGGCGCGGCGGGCCGCGTCCACCATCGGGCCCAGGTCGGTCAGGTCGGGCTGCGGAGCGGTCTGCGGGCCGGTGGCCTCGCTGCGCAGCACCCCCAGCAGCCGCCGCATGTCGGTCAGCGCGTCACGGGCCGAGCCGGCGATGGCGGCGAACTCGGCGGCCGCCGGCGCCGGCACGTCGGTCAGCCGGTACGGCGCGGTCTCGGCCTGCACCGCGATCAGCGACATGTGGTGGGCCACCACGTCGTGCAGCTCGCGGGCGATCCGGGTGCGCTCCTCCAGCACCGCGCGGCGCTCCTGCTCCCGCTCGCTCAGCTCGGTCTGCGCGGCCAGCGCCCGCCGGGACAGCCGGTTGCGCCGGATCAGGTCACCGACGATCGCCAGCGCGCCGAGCAGCGCCAGGACGGCGGCCCGGTTCTCCGGGCGCACCAGGGTGAGCACCGGCACCGCGGTGATCGCCACCACCCAGGCCAGCACCGGCCGGTCGACCCGCGCCATGACCACCGCGACCACCGCGACCGACCCGAGCGCCAGCGGCGGCGTCCACGGTCCGGGCAGGTCGGCCGGCGCGTTGAACGTGCACAGCAGCAGGGCCAGCACCGTGAGCCGCCAGGCCAGCAGCGGACGTCGGGGCAGCGCCAGCAGCGGCGCCACGGTCATCGCCGCGAACAGCACCGCGATCGGCGCCGGCAGACCCCAGTTGCTCTCCACGGTGAGCGTGATCCAGAAGAGGCCGAGCGCGGCGAGCAGCCCGACCGGGGCGGCGGGTCGGGCCAGCCGGGGAAAGCGGGCCAGCAGCGGTCGACCGGGCGGGGCGTCCGGGCCCCACAGGGTCTGCCGCAGCGCCCGCAGGGCCACGGCGATCGGTTGCCGGTTCACCACCCGGAGGCTACGGGCCGAGCCCGTCACGGGGCGTGCCACCAGGGGTTGATCCTCGTGTCGTACCACGGTGTGATGCGGCTCCCGTTAGCGCTTACCTACCGGTAACGCCTAGGCTCCGACGCGTCCGTGCTGACCATTCGCAAGGAGGAACCGTGGCCCGTACCGTGCTGGTGACCGGGGGTAACCGGGGGATCGGCCTGGCCATCGCGCAGGCCTTCGCCAAGCAGGGCGATCGGGTGGCGGTCACCCACCGCAGCGGCGATGCCCCCGACGGGCTGTTCGGTGTGCGCGCCGACGTCACCGACGCGGCCTCGATCGACGCCGCGTTCAGCGCCGTCGAGGCCGAGCTGGGTCCGGTCGAGGTGGTGGTCGCCAACGCCGGCATGACCGACGACACCCTGCTGCTGCGGATGTCCGAGGAGCAGTTCACCGGTGTGCTGGACACCAACCTCACCGGCGCGTTCCGGGTCGCGAAGCGGGCCTCGGGCAAGATGCTGCGGGCCAAGTGGGGCCGCATGATCTTCATCTCCTCGGTGGTGGGTCTCTCCGGCGGCGCGGGTCAGGTCAACTACGCCGCCAGCAAGGCCGGCCTGGTCGGCGTGGCCCGCTCGATCACCCGTGAGCTGGGCAGCCGCAACATCACCGCGAACGTGGTGGCGCCCGGCTTCATCGACACCGACATGACCGCCAGCCTCAGCGACGACCGCAAGGCGGAGATCCGCAAGTCCATCCCGGCCGGCCGCATGGCCAGCCCGGACGAGGTGGCCGCCGTGGTCACCTGGCTGGCCTCGGACGGCGCCGGGTACGTCTCCGGCGCCGTGATCCCGGTCGACGGCGGCCTCGGCATGGGCCACTGACCAGCGCTTCGACAACGTACGGAGGAAACCCTGCATGTCCGGACTGCTCGCCGGTAAGCGGCTGCTCGTCACCGGTGTGATCACCGAGGCTTCGATCGCCTTCTCGGTGGCGAAACTCGCCCAGGAGAACGGCGCGCAGGTCGTGCTGACCGGCTTCGGACGGCTCTCCCTGGTCGAGCGGATCGCCAAGCGGCTGCCCGAGCCCGCGCCGGTGATCGAGGTCGACGTGACCAACACCGAGCACCTGGCCAGCCTCGCCGACCGGGTACGGGAGCACGTCGACGGCCTCGACGGCGTCGTGCACTCGATCGGCTTCGCCCCGCAGAGCTGCCTCGGCGGCGGCTTCCTCGACGCCCCCTGGGAGGACGTGGCGACCGCCCTGCACGTCTCCACCTACTCGTACAAGTCGCTGGCCATGGCGGCGCTGCCGCTGATGTCGGCCGGCGGCGCGGTGGTCGGCCTGACCTTCGACGCCACGAAGGCGTGGCCGGTCTACGACTGGATGGGCGTGGCCAAGGCCGGCCTGGAGTCCGCGTCCCGCTACCTCGCCATGCACCTGGGCAAGCAGGGCATCCGCAGCAACCTGGTGGCCGCCGGACCGCTGCGCACCATCGCCGCGAAGTCGATCCCCGGCTTCGACCAGTTCGAGGAGGCCTGGGCCGAGCGGGCTCCGCTGGGCTGGAGCCTCACCGACCAGGAGCCGGCCGCCCGGGCCTGCCTGGCGCTGCTCTCCGACTGGTTCCCGGCCACCACCGGCGAGATCGTGCACGTCGACGGCGGCTACCACGCCGTCGGTTCCTGACGCTGCAAGGAAGGGCCCCCTGTTAACGCCTACGGTAGAGCAGGGGGCCCTTCCTAACACCGTGGATGACCCCGGAGCAGGGGCCGTCGCGGCCGAGGGGCGAGAATGACCTCATGGCGTACGACGCGGTGGTGCTGGTGTCCTTCGGTGGCCCGGAGCGGCCCGAGGACGTGATGCCGTTCCTGCAGAACGTGACCCGGGGCCGAGGCGTGCCGCCCGAGCGGCTGGCCGAGGTCGCCGAGCACTACCAGCACTTCGGCGGGGTGTCCCCGATCAACCAGCAGAACCGCGAGTTGCTGGCCGCCGTCCGTGCCGACTTCGCCGCGCACGGTCTCGACCTGCCCATCTACTGGGGCAACCGCAACTGGGACCCGATGCTCGCCGACACCGTGACGCAGATGCGCGACGACGGGGTGACCCGGGCGCTGGCCTTCGTCACCAGCGCGTACGGCGGCTACTCGTCCTGCCGGCAGTACCAGGAGGACATCGCCGCCGCCCGCGCCGCCGTCGGCCCGGACGCCCCGGTGATCGAGAAGATCCGCCAGTTCTGGGACCATCCCGGCTTCATCGAGCCGCACGTCGACGCCGTCCGTGCCGCGTTGGGCCAGCTCGACCCGGCCAGGCGGGACACCACCCGGCTGGTGTTCACCGCCCACTCCATCCCCACCTCGATGGCGGCCAACGCCGGCCCGCACGGCGGTCGGTACGAGGCGCAACTGCGGGAGGCCGCCGCGCTGGTGGCCGCTGCCGCCGCCCCGGACCTGGCGTACGACCTGGTCTGGCAGAGCCGTTCGGGCCCCCCGCACGTGCCGTGGCTGGAACCGGACATCAACGACCACCTGGGCACCCTCGCCGAGGGCGGCACCACAGGCGTGGTGGTCAGCCCGATCGGCTTCGTCTCCGACCACCTGGAAGTCGTGTGGGACCTCGACACCGAGGCGCTGGAGACGGCCAAGCAGCTCGGCCTGGACTTCGTTCGGGCCGGCACCCCGGGCACCGACCCGCGGTTCGTGACCATGGTGCGTGAGCTGGTCACCGAGCGGACCGACCCGGACGGCGCGCAGCTGCGTCGCCGCCTCGGCGAGCTGCCGATGTGGGACACCTGCCCCACCGTGTGCTGCGTACCGACCCGCCGTCCGACGTCCGCTGGGAGCACCGATGCATGACCGCAAGCCCGTGCAGAGCTGGCTCACCGACATGGACGGCGTGCTGGTGCACGAGGGCCAGCCGGTGCCCGGCGCACCGGAGTTCATCAACCGGCTGCGCGCCTCCGGCAAGCCGTTCCTGGTGCTGACCAACAACTCGATCTACACCCCGCGGGACCTCACGGCCCGGTTGAGTCGGATGGGCCTGGACGTGCCGGAGGAGTCGATCTGGTCGTCGGCCCTGGCCACCGGCCAGTTCCTCGCCGACCAGCGGCCGGGTGGCACCGCGTACGTCATCGGGGAGGCCGGCCTGACCACGGCGCTGCACGCGGTCGGCTACGTGCTCACCGACTTCGCCCCGGACTACGTGGTGCTCGGCGAGACCCGCACCTACAGCTTCGAGGCGATCACCAAGGCGGTCCGTCTGATCAACGACGGGGCCCGGTTCATCTGCACCAACCCCGACGTGACCGGCCCGTCGGTGGAGGGCGCGCTGCCCGCCGCCGGCTCGGTCGCCGCCATGATCTCCAAGGCGACCGGGGTGGAGCCGTACTTCGTCGGCAAGCCCAACCCGATGATGATGCGCTCCGCGCTGAACACCATCAACGCGCACTCGGAGACCACCGCGATGATCGGCGACCGGATGGACACCGACATCCTCTGCGGTCTGGAGGCGGGGCTGGAGACCATCCTGGTGCTCACCGGCATCAGCAGCCGTACCGAGGCGGAGCGCTACCCGTACCGTCCGTCCCGGATCATCAACTCGGTCGCCGACCTGCTCGACGAGGTCTGACGGCGCTGCGCGCCGCGCGCCCCCGCTCTCGCCGATCTTGCACTTACTGTCGCCGACATGGCCGGGATGCCCCTTATGCCGCAACACAAAGTGCAAGATCGACGCGGGGTGGGGTGGGGAGGGCGGGCTGGGGAGGGGGGTCAGGGGCGTAGTGGGGCGTTGCAGGCGGCGACCAGCGCTTGGCGGCAGGCAGTGGTGAGCGGGCGCAGTGCGGCGTCGCGCTGCTGGGCCTCGTAGTTGTTGATCGCGCCGCCGGGGGCGGCGTGCCCGGCCAGCGCGAGCACCCGGTCGAGCACCGCGGCCCGGGCGAAGAGCCGGCGAGCCCGCGGGTCGAAGCCGGGTGGCAGATCGGTGGCGCCGTCCGGGCGGCGCAGCGCGGCCAGCGCTCCGGCCAACTCGGGCCGCCACTGGGCCACGTCGAGCCGGGTCAGCGCGGCGGTCGTCTCGGCCAGCGCGGCGGCCAGCTCGGCCTCCGCCTCGGCGGCGCCGGGCAGCGACAGCGAGGCGGCCGGTGCGTTGGCCGGCAGCGGGTACACCCGCCACAGCACCGTCTCGAAACAGTCCCCCGAGCCGGACGTGTGGCTGCGCACCTGCGGGATCAGACCCAGCCCACCGGCCACCACCGCCTCGCCCGCCACCAGTGCCGCGCCAGCGAAGTCCCCGGGACCGGGCAGACCCCGCGGGTCTCCCGGCGCGGGCAGCACCAGCCGGATCTCGTCGGGGGAGAGCTTGGCCAGGGTGGGCAGCGCGGCGCCCAGCGGGACGTCGGTCCAGGTGCCGGGGGCGTCCGCAACGAGGTGCTCCTCGTCACCGGCGATGGCGTCGGCGACCTCGTCGTACGGCACCAGCCCGGCACGCCACGCGCGCACCCAGGCAACGAACCGGCTCGACCGGCGCGGCGCAAGCGTGGCCGCGCCCGTTGCGGGGGTGGACATGCCGAAAGGGTACGTGGTCATCGGTGGCCCTGTCTCGACTGCCGCTCCGGCCGCCCTGCCTGCCCCGAACTGCCCCCTTCGTCCGATCCTCGCCCGCGGCGCGGCCTTGGACGAGAGCCCCGAGCGGGTCGCTCTGATCCAGCGGCTCACCTGGGCCTACCTGCGCGACGCCCTCGGTCTCAAGGACGCCGTCTGGCCGGCGCCGGTCGAGAGCACCCTGGGCCGCTTCGAATCCACTCCCTGATCGATGGGCTGGGGCGGTGTGTCGGGGGGCGGGGTGGTGGTGGGGGCGTTAGCGTGATCGACATGGCGGGGCGATACGGCGAGGACGTGCTGGCGGGGGACTGGCGGCGGCGGAAGGTCACCCCCGAGGTGGACGCCGAACCGGATCTCGTGGTGGAGGACGCCGACTCCGGGTTCTGCGGAGCGGTGGTGGGCTTCGAGGCCGGCGCGGTGGTGCTGGAGGACCGGCACGGCCGGCGGCGCAACTTCCCGCTGCTGCCCGCGGCGTTCCTGCTCGACGGCCGTCCGGTGACGTTGCGCCGCCCGAGCCGCGCGCCGGTGCCGGCGGCCCGCCGACGTACCGCGTCCGGTTCGGTGGCGGTGGACAATGTCCGCGCCCAGGTGGCCAAGGCCAGCCGGATCTGGGTGGAGGGCATCCACGACGCCGCCCTGGTCGAGCGGATCTGGGGCGACGACCTGCGGATCGAGGGCGTGGTGGTCGAGCCGTTGGACGGCATCGACGACCTGGACGCCGACGTACGCGACTTCGGCCCCGGCCCGACCCGACGCCTCGGCGTGCTCGTCGACCACCTGGTGCCGGGCAGCAAGGAGAGCCGCATCGTGGCCCGGGTCAACTCGCCGTACGTGCTGGTGACCGGCCACCCGTACGTGGATGTCTGGCAGGCGGTCAAACCGGCGGCACTGGGGATCGCGGCGTGGCCGGTCGTGCCGCCGGGGCAGCCGTGGAAGGAGGGGGTCTGCGCGGCCCTCGGGGTGGCCGAGCCGGCCGACATGTGGCGGCACATCCTGTCCCGGGTGAACAGCTTCGCCGACGTGGAAACCCCCCTGATCAACGCCATGGAACGCCTCATCGACTTCGTCACCGAGCCGGCCTGACCCGTCGCCCCGGCGGCGGTGCCGGGGCGACGGGCGGGCGGTTCTCAGGAGCTGCTTGCCATTCCCCTCGTAGCGTGGAGGCCAGAGCTTGAGGGGATAGAGGTTCATGGCTGAGACGAGACGCCAGTTCGATCGGGAGTTCCGGGCGGGCGCGGTGCGCATCGTGCGCGGGACGGGTAAGTCGATCGCCCAGGTCGCGCGTGACCTGGGGATCAACGACGGGACCCTGGCGAACTGGGTGAAGAAGGACCGCGAGACTCGCGGTGAGGCCGCTGCCGGGCAGTTGTCGGAGGACGAACGGGCGGAGTTGGCCCGGCTGCGGCGGGAGAACGCGGAGCTGGCGTTGGAGCGTGAGTCCTCAAGCGATCCGTGGTCCTGTGGGTCAAGGAAGCGACGAGCCGGTGAGCGTGGCCGGGTTCATCGCTTCCCAGAGGACCGAGCATGACGTGCCGCACGCGGTGGCCTGCCGGGCCCTCGGAGTGTCCGAGTCGTGGTTCTACAAATGGGTGTGTCACGAACGTGGAAGGGAGCTTGATGTAGGTAGATCTTCGTGAAGCGGTGCTGCGCAGGAGATGAAGGTTTGGCCCTTCGGAGTCGCCCTGCGGGGGAGGCTCCAAACCACCACATGCTGCGGCGGCTGGATGCCGTTCGTGGTGAGCGATGTGGAAAAGGCGCGCTGGACGTGTCAGGTGGGGATCAGGAAGGCGAGCGCAAGTGAATCGCTGCTGACGTGTCGAAATAGCAACAGGTGACATCGAAACCGGGGTGTCCATTTGATCCCGGGATGAGTCTGGCGGGAGCCCGCCGACTGGCCAGGTGGTGTCCGGCATGGAGGCGACGCGAGCCTGATCTGCGGCTTCTGCGTGGAACGTGAGAAGGCAGGACCCGACACTGTCCGGCCTGAG
Source organism: Micromonospora sp. NBC_00617 (assembly GCF_045161355.1). Taxonomy (NCBI): domain Bacteria; kingdom Bacillati; phylum Actinomycetota; class Actinomycetes; order Micromonosporales; family Micromonosporaceae; genus Micromonospora; species Micromonospora sp. NBC_00617. Next base: position 754,474 of record NZ_CP107751.1, read on the forward strand.
CAGGGGCGGGCGAGAGGGAGTGTCCCAAGCGGCTGAAACCGTGAGGGCGTGAGTACCGTCGCGGGTCCTGCTGGCGGACCGGCTCGTAGTAGCGATGAAGCTTCTGTAATGGGAGTGGAGCCAAGGGGCCGGGTCATCCGTGGCTGTTGTTCGTTCGATCAACCGGGCTGCGCTCGGGAGGAGTCGCGTGGACGAGCTGAAATTGTCAGGCAAACCGTTCGAGATTTCGAAGTGGGTGGTTCAGGAGGCGTTCGAGAAGGTCAAGGCGAACAAGGGCGCACCGGGCGTGGACGGGGTGGCCATCGAGGAGTTCGAGAAGGATCTGAAGAACAACCTTTACAAGATCTGGAATCGGATGTCGTCGGGCACCTACTTTCCGCCGCCGGTGCGTGCGGTGGAGATACCGAAGTCGCATGGCGCAGGGACCCGGATTCTCGGGGTGCCCACCGTGGCCGACCGGGTCGCTCAGACAGTGGTGGCGGGCGAGCTGGAACGGAAGGTCGAAGCGATTTTCCATCCGGACTCGTTTGGCTACCGCCTTGGGCGGTCTGCGTTGGACGCGGTGGCTGCATGCCGGAAACGCTGCTGGAAGACCGACTGGGTGATCGACTTGGACATCCAGAAGTTCTTCGACAGCGTCCCGTGGGACCTCGTCGTCAAGGCGGTGCAGGCCAACACCGATGTGCCGTGGGTGGTGCTGTATGTGAAGCGGTGGCTTGAAGCGCCGTTGCAACTGCCCGACGGGACCCTGCAGCATCGAGACCGTGGAACCCCGCAGGGGTCGGCGGTCTCGCCCGTGCTGGCCAACCTGTTCCTGCACTACGCGTTCGACACGTGGATGGTTCGGGAGTTCCCCACGGTCCGGTTCGAGCGCTACACCCCGACAAGACCAGGTCGTGTACTGCAAGGACGGCAAGCGACGTGGCTCGCATGAGCACACCTCGTTCACCTTCCTCGGATACACCTTCCAGCCACGCGGAGCGCGGGACAAGGACGGGAAGATGTTCACCTCGTTCATGCCCGCGATCAGCAGGGACGCCTTGAAGAAGATCGGCGCGCAGGTGCGGTCCTGGCGACTGCACCAGCGCACCAATCAGTCCTTCGCCGACCTCGCACGCAAGATCAACCCGGTCGTGCGGGGCTGGATGAACTACTACGGCGCCTTCTACCGGTCGGCGCTGTACCCCCTCCTGACACGCATCAATGCCTACCTGATGCGCTGGGTCCGCAAGAAGTACCGGAGGTTAAAGGGACGCCGAAAGGCGCAGCAGGCGTGGCAGGGGGTCACCGAGCGGTACCCCCGATTCTTCGCTCACTGGACCTGGGTCAACACCGGCCCCGCTGTCTGGTGACCAGGGTGACAAGAGCCGTATGAACCGAGAGGTTCACGTACGGATCTGCGAGAGCCGGGAGGTGGAACTCCTCCCGGCTACTCGACCGCGACCGGCCGCCAACGCCCCGCGATGACCGGCGTGCCCGACTGGCAGCCGCGGTCACGAAGGTCTTCGACGACTCGGGCGGCACCTCCGGCAGCCCGTGCATCGGCATCGAGCTGCGCGAGCAGGGCTGGCAGGTCTCCGACAACACGATCGCGCAGCTCATGGCCGAGTTCGGCCTGGCCGCCCGTATCAAGCGCCGCCGCCGGGGCCTGACCCGCCCGGGCAAACGTCCGGCCGCGCCGGACCCCATCAAGCGGGTGTTCACCGCGCCGGCGCCGGATGTCGCCTGTTTCGGCGACATGACCGAGATCCGCACCGACGAGGGCAAGCTCTATCTGGCCACCGTCATCGACCTTTACTCGCGTCGCATTCTCGGCTACGCGATGGGCGCCCACCACGACGCCGGGCTGGTCGTCGCTGCGATGAACATGGCCGCCGTCACCCGTGGCGGCAGCGTCGAAGGGGTGATCTTTCACAGCGACAGGGGCAGCGAGTACACCTCGGCCGACTTCGTCCGCGCCTGCGCCCGGTGGAAGGTGCGCCAGTCGATGGGCCGGGTCGGGTCGTGCTTCGACAACGCCGTCGCCGAGGCCACCTTCTCCACCATCAAGGTCGAGTACGTGCACCGCCGCACGTTCCGCACCCGCACCGAAGCCCGCCTGAAGATCGCCACCCGGATCACCGAGTTCTACAACCGACGCCGCCGGCACTCCGTCTGCGACTGGCGCTCACCCATCGACTACGAACGATCAGAGACCCGCGCCCTGGAGGCCCAGGCCGCATAACGGAGCCCTCCACGAGTCCAGGGGATTGACAGTCCGACCGTACGTCAAGATCCGCTTGACGTGGCGGACCGGGCCACCGTCGCCGTCACCCACCTGTCCTTCGTGCCCGGCTGGAACATGCTGCGGGTGATCCGGGACCAGTTGGCGGAGTGGGATTCGTCGGGTGGTGGCCCGCTCCCCAGGAGGGCGGGTCGGCGGCAGACGGGATGGCTTGAGGATGTCGTCTAGTCTCGCTGTGTCAGCGGGGCTGCCCGGGAGTCGTTCGGCGGAGGCATCGTGATGTGGCGGGTCTTGCTCGGGCTTTTGTTGGGAGTGCTCTTCATCGTGATTGGAGCGGCCCTCGCGAGTGACTATCGCGGCATCGCGACAAAGCATATAGAACTATCGATGCAGATCGTGCGCCCGCTTAGTCCCTTCCGGTGGACAGATGACCGACTGGCTCGACGCCGCGCTTTCTTCATCGTGTTCGACAGGTTCTTTGGGGTGTTGATGATATTGGCGGGCGTGGCGATGCTGGTCGGCGGCGGGCAACTGCTATCCAGCGAGCGCTTGTAGCTCAACAAGGCGTTGCCCCCGCATGTATGGCGGGCGACCCGTGAGGATGTTGTGCGGGTGGGCGAGGCGGGCGACCCTGGGTGACTAACGGAGTGACGATCGGTGCGGACGCCAGCGGACGAGCACGGACGATGGCGGACCGCGTTGCCAGGTCAACGGCCAAAGGGCAGCAGCTCACGCTGTGGTGTTGGTTGCCTGGGGGTCAAGGGGTCGGGGTTGACATCCATAGGAGCATCGGGATGGCTAGCAGGCGAGGGGCGAGTTGGTGAACGCGTTCAGGCCAAGTCCTCGGGCTTCACCTTTCCCCTCCCGAGGAGATTCCTAGCGAGGAGCAGCCGGCCGAGGATGATCGCGTTGACGTTGCTGCTCAACACCAGGATCGCTGCGCCGAACTCGCCTTGACCGGCCAACATCAGGGTAGGAAGACCAGCGAACAGCAGCAAGGGCAACACGAGGATCCATAGAGGGAACCGCAGGTAGGAGAGAAGCGAGGGGGTGGGGAGATTAGGCATGCGCCCATTAGAACCCACGCAGGTACGGACGCCGGAAGCCCGCCCGTGGACCGAGTGACTAGCTGGGTGACGACCGGGGCGGCCGACGCCGGACGCCCATGGACGATGGCGGACTGTTTCAGCAGCTCAGCCAAGACACTCGCCCAGCTCATCGACGGCTGATCATTCTTTCGGGACGAAGGAGTCAAGCTCCGCTGGCGAGACGGCGGCCGACGGAGCTTGACATCCATAGGAGCGTAGGGATGGCAGGGCGAAGCTCTACTTCTTCTTTGCCCCTATCGCAAGGGTCGCCAGAATCCCCACTGCCGTCCATAGCTGAGGTTCTATGACGCCGGCCATATCCGGGTGTTCTGTCTTGACCTGCATCCACCACGTGGTGAGCAGGAAGTAGGCCAGGCTGATCGTCACGCCCTTCACTGCGGGCCGGAGCAGCCATGCGCGAAGCTCTCGAAGCGACTCAGCCCAGACCACCAGGACCGGCGCGGCCTCAACGTCCGACTTGGAATCGACGACCGACTCCATGGCCGCGAGCACCTCATCGAGCATGAGCCCGGGGAGACCAGGCTGACGCGCGTCAGGCAGGTTCGCGACGACGTGGTCGAAGTCCAACGACGGCATGAGGTTCGCGACGTCGTCGCCCATCACGAGCGCGCGACCCTGCGCGTCGGTGACGTGTTCCTGAAGATCGACGCTGATCAGACGCGCACCGACGTCGAGGTCGAGGCGATGGCCACGGCGCCGATCCCGACTCCGGAGCTCCTGTGGCGGAAGCCGCCCGTGCTCGCGCTCGCCGCCCTCCCAGACACGGCACTCGGCCGCCTCGGCGAGCCGTCAACCGCCTCGTCGGCGGCATGGGCCGCGGCAGGTGCCGCCGCACGAACGCTGCACGACGCGCCGCTGCCGTCATGGCCCGGTTGGAGCCTCGACGAGATCGCATCGCACCTCGACAGCGAATGCGAGTAGGTCATCACGGCGTCCTTCCCACCGACCTGGTCACGCGCAACCGCCGGGTTGCCGAGGCTGCGCTCCGGCCGTGGACACCGGTGTTCACACACGGCGACCTGCAGATCACCCACGTGTTCGTCGACGTTGACGAGATCACCGGCCTGATCGGCTGGTCCGAGGCGGCCCAGGGCGATGCCCTGTACGACCTCGCCACCTTGACGCTCGGACACGAGGAGCACCTTGGCGACGTCGTCGCCGGCTACGGCACCGACGTCGACCTCGACGTGATCCGCGCGTGGTGGTCGTTGCGAAGCCTGCGGACGGTCCGCTGGCTGGTCGAGCCCGGCTTCGACCCGTCCTCGCCAGGCTGCGAGGTCGACGAGCTGAGATCCCGGATGTGAGGCTGCACGAGCCCGACGCCCACGAATACAGTACTGCCGCATCGAGCGGGCCATCTCCTCAAGCGCGTCGTCCTCCGGACCGACGAGGTCATGGTCCTCGAAAATCCCAGGCGGTGCTTCCTTCGGTCGGCTACCAGCGCGCTCGACGATTGGGTGCACGCACATGCCGCTGATAGGGCGCGGCATCCGTCCATCCCAGCCCGGCGGCAGCAGCCCGGTCACGAGCCGACACGGGCAATCTCACCGCATTGGGCCGCGCTCCGCCTGCCTGACCCGGCACCCCCTGCGGTACGTCGATGCCAACAGCGTGACCAGGTACGCCTTGTGGGCACTTGTTATCGTCACCGCGACGCCGGTGACCCCGGCTGCGAGGGGAAGGGCAACACCATGGGGCTGATGGACAAGCTCCGGGGCGAGTTCGTTGACATCGTGGAATGGCTGGACGACAGCCGGGACACGATCGTCTGGCGTTTCCCCCGGTACCAGAACGAGATCAAGATGGGTGCCCGGCTGATCGTCCGCGAGTCCCAGACGGCGGTGTTCGTCAACGAGGGGCAGATCGCCGACACGTTCGCGCCCGGCACGTACACGCTCGAGACCCGGAACCTGCCCATCCTGTCCACCCTCAAGGGCTGGAAGTTCGGCTTCAACTCGCCGTTCAAGGCCGAGGTGTACTTTGTCAACACCCGGCAGTTCACCGACATGAAATGGGGCACCCAGAACCCGGTGATCCTGCGGGACGCCGAGTTCGGCGTAGTCCGGGTGCGGGCCTTCGGCGCCTACGCGGCGCGGGTGGTGGACGCGCAGAAGCTTCTGCGGGAACTGGTCGGCACCGATCCGCAGTTCCGCACCGAGGAGGTGCAGGAATACCTGCGCCAGCTCATCGTGGGGCGGCTCGGCGGCGCGCTGGCCACCGCAGGGGTGCCGCTGCTTGACCTGGCGGCACACCAGGACGCGATCGGCCGGCGGCTGGCCGCCGTGCTGACCGAGGAACTGGCCGATGTCGGCATCGCAATTCCCAAGTTCGTGATCGAAAACGTTTCCGCGCCGCCGGAGGTGGAGCGGGCGCTGGACAAGCGGACCAGCATGGGCGCCGTCGGGGACCTGGACCGGTTCACCCGCTACCAGGCGGCCACCGCCCTGGAGGAGGCGGCGAAGAACCCGGGCGGGGGCGCCGGGACCGGCATCGGGTTGGGCATGGGCATGGCCGCGGGCCAGCAGCTGGCCCGGGGCATGGCGGGCGCCGGCACCCCGCCGGCCGCCACCGAGCCGCCGCCGCTGCCAAACCAGTCGCAGTGGTACGTCGGCGTCGCCGGCCAGCGGCAGGGCCCATTCGACCTCGGTGGGCTGGCCGAGCGGGTGGCCGCGGGCACCCTGGGCCCGGACACGCTGGTGTGGCGGTCCGGCCTGGCGCAGTGGCAGCCGGCCTCGCAGGTGCCGGAGCTGGCGTCGGTGCTGGCCACCGTCCCACCGCCGCTGCCGCCGCAATGACGCCGTACGCGAGCGGGCCATGGCGCTCCAAGGGGAGGGCGCGCTGATGAGCGACACGGCCGTCTCCCCACCGTCGTACCAGTGCGGGGGCTGCGGTGCCCGGGTCGAGTACTCACCGGGCACGACCATGCTGCGCTGCCCGTACTGCGGCCACCAGCAGCAGATCGCCGGTGCCGGCCGGGAGGTGCGCGAGTACCCGTACGCCGGGCTGCTCGCGCGGCCGCGCAGGCCGGCGGCCAGCGTCGGCGCGTACTCCTACGTGTGCCCGGGCTGTGGCGCCCGGACCGAGAGTGACGCGCTCGCCCAGCGCTGCCAGTTCTGCGCCACGCCGCTGGTGGCGGACGCCGCGGCGATCGAGCTGGTCGCGCCGGAGGCGGTGCTGCCGTTCACGGTGGATCAGCCGGGTGTGTGCACAGCCCTGGGTCGGTGGTGCCGCAGCCGCTGGTTCGCGCCGAACAGCCTGAAGAAGATCAGCGAGGCGGAGACCCTCAAGGGCACCTACCTGCCGCACTGGACGTTCGACGCGCGGACGGTGTCGGACTACCAGGGGCAGCGCGGCGAGTACTACTACGTCACCGAGACGTACACGGTGACGGTGGACGGTCGGCAGGAGACGCGCACCCGGCAGGTCCGGCACACCCGGTGGTACCCGGCGAGCGGCACCGTCCGTCGGGACTTCGACGACGTGCTGGTGCCCGCCACCACGACCCTGCCAGAGAAGAGGCTGGACCAGTTGACCCCGTGGCCACTGGCCGAGGCGGTCGCGTACCACGGGGACTACCTGGCCGGCTATCACGCCCTGCGGTACGACACCGAGCCCGAGGCGGGGCTGGCCGAGGCGAAGGCCCGGATGGCGCCGGTGATCGAGCGGGACTGCCGGTCGGACATCGGCGGTGACGAGCAGCGGGTCAACTCCGTGGACACCACCTACGCGGACGTGACCTACAAGCTGCTTTTGCTGCCGGTGTGGATCGCCGCGTACCTGCACGCCGGCCGGTCGTACCAGGTGCTGGTCAACGCCCGGACCGGCGAGGTCATCGGCGAGCGCCCGTACAGCGCAGCCAAGATCACCGCGGCGGTGCTGGCCGCGCTGGCGCTGGTCACGGCGATCGTGGTGGCGTACCTGATGAACCGCTGAGCCGGCGGGACGATTGCCGTAGTCAGCGCAACTGGACACCCCAGGTGGCGGTCGTCGAGTCACCCGGTTGGAGCCGGATCAGGTGCTCGCCGGACTGGAAAGCGTTTGGTGGGCCTTGGCGAAGATGTTCCCGAAGATCGACACGAGGTTGTCCACGACCAGGTCCGGGTCATCGCCGGACAGCGGGTTCAACGTGGGTGGGTTGGGCTGGTCGGGGTCGAACAGCACTACCCGGTCGGCCACGCTCGCGGGGAGCCGGTCGAGGATGTCCAGGACCATGTCGCCGTGGGGGTCGATGACGACGGTGCCGCGGCCGGCTTTGATGTCGTCGACGGCCATGTTGACCAGCAGCGTGTCTTCCCCGAGCCGGTGGATCCGATCACGTGCAGGTGATAGCGCGAATCCGGCACGGACAGGGCGACGCCGTGGCCGCCGACCTCGGCGGTGCCGAGGACTTTCGTGCCGCGGCTGCCGGTGGGGACGGCGACGGGGGTGGGCATGGACTTCGCGCGGACCCGGTCGAGGCCGGGGACGGCGAGGTCGCGGGGCAGCGCCGCGAGCGCCGCCAGCTCGGGTGTGGACGTCAGGAACCCTGAGCCGAGGCGCCGGCCGGCGAGGACTTCCAGGGGCGCGGACATGCGGGTGCGGTGGGTGAGGCGGTTGCGGCCGGAGTAGACCGCGAACGACGAGGCGATCGTGTCGGCCACCCCGCGGAAGCCGTTCCAGCGGGCTCGAGCCGCTGCGCTGGGTGTCCTTGGCAACGGCGTAGCGGATCGCGGTCTGCCACAGCGGGTGGGAGGTTTTGTCGAGGATCGCCCGCACGTCCCGCTCGATCCCCGGGTCCCGCCGCCCGGCCGGCGGGGCGGCACGGCTGGTCCCGCCGGTGCGCGCTGTCAGGAACAGCTCGATGAGCCACCGCGGTGGGGCGGCGGGGTTGATCGCCGGTACGGCGGTCTTGCCGTCGCGCAGCCGGCTGGCGGCCCGTCGGGCGCGCAGGACCCGGCGGGGTGTGGCGGGGCGGGCGAGGACCTGCACGCAGGTGTACTCGTCGGCCCGCAGCCGGGACCCGGCGGACATCAGCGCCCGCAGGGGGTCGTTGTCGTGGTCGGTGCTCAGGGCGAGCCATTCGGCGGCGGTGGGCAGCAGGTGCCCGCCGATCGCCGCCGGTACGTCGAGGGGGATCGGGGGTGTGGCGGTGTCGTCGGTGATGCAGGCGGCGCCGGGCCACGCGGCGCGGATCGCGGCCTCGACAGCGCCGGGCGGCACGGTGCCGGGCACCCATACCGAGATGAGCAGTTGCCGCCCGGTCCAGGTGTACTGCCACGCCACGTGAGGACTGCCGTAGAGCAGACGCCGCCGCCGTGACGGGGTCAGCGTTCCCGCGAGGTTCGCCCACAGGGCGGCGGCGCCGTGCGGGTCGACTTCAGGTGGCGGGGCCATCGTGACCAACCGAGCGCCGTCGGCGTGCCGGCGGTGCCGCCACACCTGGAGGAGGTTGCGCGCCGCGACGTAGGCGACGAGCCCGGCGGCGGCCACGGCGAGCAACGACGGCCGCTGTGTGGCCCACTGCGCGCCGTCGACGACCCATCGGCCTGGGCCGGTCGGGGGCACCACGAACCCGGCGCCCGGCCCCGAAGGGCTGGGCGCCGGTGCCGGCGAGGCGGGCATAGTCATACCTGGTGCTCTCATAGGTCGTCTGCCTCCTCGTCGTCGAGGGCGGCCAGCTCCGCCGGCCGGGTCGTGCACACCAGGTGCTCTCCGTTCGAGGAGATGGCCTCGAAGCTGCTGCGGTTGGTGCCGGAGATGATCAGCCCCTGCCCGGTTCGGGCGGCGAGCAGTAGCCGCCGTTCCCCGGCGGTGAGGCCGAACGCGTCGCCGATGTCGTCGATGGCCTGGGGGGCCTGCTTGAGCAGCACCTGGGTGGCGGCGTTGGCGACCACGGCTTGGCCGAGGTCGGTGCCGAGGACGTCGCCGACGTCCTGGGTGATGACGGTCAGCCCGGCATTGCGCTTGCGCGCGGCCTTGGACATGCGGAACAGGAACCGGGCGCCTTCGCCGTCGCGCATGAGCAGCCACGCCTCGTCGACGACGACGAGGCGGCGGGTGGCCGGGCTGGTCCGGCCGGGGGCGTCAACGTCGCGCCAGATGGAGCCGAGGGCGAGCAGCGTGCCGACGGTGCGTAGCTCGTCGGGCAGCTGCCGTAGCGACCACACGATGAGGTGCCCCTCCGGGCGGGTGGTGGTCGGCCCGTCGAACAGGTCGGAGAAGGACCCTTCAACCCAGGGGGCGAGCCGGGCGGCGAGCTGCCGCGCCGCGGGATCCGCGTCGGCTTGCAGGGTGGCGGCGAGGTCGCGCAGCAGCGGGGCCGGGCGGTGGTGGGTGGCCGGGTCGGCGGTGATGCCGGCCTGCCGGTAGACGGCCAGGATCGCCCGGTCCAGGGCGGCGCGTTCGGCCGGCGGCGGCTGCTGCCCGAGCAGCACCGCGGTGAGGGTGTGCAGGAACAGGCCGCGGCGGGTGAGCACGTCCGGACGGGTATCTCCGGCGGGCAGGTCGAGCGGGTTGACTTTCACCCCGGCATGGCCGAGGCGCACGACGGTCCCGCCGACGGCGTCGGCGAGTCGCAGGTACTCGTCCTCAGGGTCGACGACTGCGATCTGAACGCCTTGGTACAGGTTCCGCAGGATCTCGAGTTTGACGAAGTAGCTCTTGCCCGCGCCGGAGCGAGCCAGCACGACCGAGTTGTGGTTCTCCTGCGCCCACCGGTCCCACCACACGACGCCCCCGGAGTCCGGGTTCGTCCGCCGCGTGGGCGAGTTTGCGCGCGTGAGAGCGCAGGTCGACCGGCTGCGCGGACACGACGATCTGCGTCGGCGTGGACAGCGAGTTGAGCCACCGGCCGAACGTGTCGACGAGCGCGACCTGCTCGTCCGGGGTGCGCAGAGCGAGGTTGACGTTGGTGGCGGCGACCATCGCCGCCCGGGCGCTGCCAAGGCGGATCTCCCCGCTGTCGGCGATCGCGTCGGCGGGCAGCTTCAACGGCGCGGGCAGCACCACCCTGCTCCTCGGGGCTTGCACCCAATCCGGTGTCTTCGACGTCGTGTCGGTGGTCGACAGGGCCCGCGGTGCCCGCGAGTGCCGCACGGCAGCGAGCAGCCACACGTCCAGGGACAGCCCGTCGCGGCGGCCCACGGCGATGCCGAACACCAGCCCACCCATGACGACAGCCGCGCCGAGCAGCACCGGCGCCGGCAGCAGGTCGTGCAGGGCCCGCCATGCGCCGTAGAAGGCGAGGGCGGCGATGGCGAGGATGGCCAACTGCCGGAACGTCAGCCCGTAAAGCACCTTGTCGGGGGCGTCGACGTCGGCCGGGATACGAGCTCTATAGGGCTCGTCGTCGAAGTTCTTCTTCGGATTCATTGGTCGTTACACACCCTTTCACCCATTGACGGGTGAGGAGTTACCGGTGTTGTTCACCGCCCGAATAAGGGGCGTACTGGTGTTCGTGTGCGAGGTCGACGGTGGCAAGCGGCGGATCTCGCTGCCGCAGTCATGGACCGATCGCGGACCCGAGGTGCTGCCAGAGCGGTTTGCCGTTGACGGCCTTACCGCCGCGCGGAAGCTGGTTGACGCGCTGGCATGCCGGCTGCGTGACGACAGCGGAGATGAGGAATGATCGTCTCTGTTGTGGACAGTGCAGACAGTGCAGGATCACCCGGCCGGACGGTGCGAACGGGGATGAGGCGTGGACGCCGGCTGGGACCAGGTCGAGGCGGTGATGGCGGTGGCCAACATGACCGCCGCGGTGCTCCTGGCCGGGGCAGGTCGCGGTGAAGGCCTCGTCGAAGATCACCGCATCGCATCGCGGCAGGTTGGCGGTGGTGTATGTACGCCAGTCGAGCGTGGTGCAGGTCCGGGTGCACGGCGAATCCACGACCCGGCAGTACGGGCTGGCCGCGACCGCGGTGGAGATGGGCTGGTCACCCGGCGGAGTGTTGACCATCGACGCCGACCTGGGCGTGTCCGGCCGGTTCGGCGCACACCGCGACGGGTTCACCGAGTTGCTGGCCCGGGTGTGCCGCGGCGAGGTTGGCGCGATCTTCGGCCTGGAGGTGTCCCGGCTCGCGCGTTGGTCTGGCGAGTTCGCCCGGCTGCTGGAACTGGCCCGGCTCACCGACACGCTGCTGGTCGACGCCGACGGCGTCTACGACCTGTCGGACGTCAACGACCGCCTCCTGCTCGGCCTCAAGGGCAGCATGAGCGAAGCCGAGTTGCACCTGCTCACCGGCCGCCTGCACGGCGCGAAACTGGCCGCCGCGCACCGTGGTGAACTGCGTTCGCCGCTGGCTGTCGGCTTCGTCTACGACGACGGCGAGGTGATCGTCGACCCTGACGAGCAGGTCCGTCAGCCGACGAGCTGACCGACCGCTACACCCGCAGCCACCGCGCCGCCGAACTCGCCGTCGAACGCGCCCGCTACGAAGCCGACCGCGCCGAACGCGCCTTCAGCAACGTCGACCCCGACAACCGGCTCGTCGCCCGAACCCTGGAGAGCAAGTGGGAAACCAAGCTCCAGGCGCTCGCCGACGCTGAAGCCGCCCTGGCCACCGCCCGAGCGGCCCCACCACCACTGCCCGAACGCGACGCCCTGCTGGCCCTGGCCGCCGACCTGCCGAAACTGTGGCACCACCCGGACACCCAGGCCCGCGACCGCAAACGGCTGCTGCGCACCCTGATCGCCGATGTCACTCTGCTGCCCGAACAGCACAAGGACGAAGTTCGCATCGGCGTGCGCTGGCACACCGGCGCCGCCGACGAGATCACCGCCGGCCGCATCGGACCCGGCCGCACCTCCGCCGCCGCGCTCGACCTGATCCGCCGCCACGGTGCCACCCACACCAGCGAGCAACTCGCCGAGATGCTCAACGCGCAAGGGCTTCGCACCGGACGCGGTCACCGCTGGACCAAGGCTGGCGTCGCCCGCGTCCGCGCCTACCACACGATCCGCGGACCTCGCACCGTCGCAGTCCAGACCGGCGAGGTCAGCGTCAAGCAAGCCGCCGCCGAGCTTGGCATTCCTGCCGATGCCATCTACAACTGGCTCGCTCACGGACAGGCCCCCGCCCGCCAGGGTCCCAGCGGGCGCTGGTGCATCCCCTGGGACCTCGACACCCAAGCCATCTACCGGCGCAAAGTCGCCGCCTCGTTCCGGCTCAAGCCCACGCGACCAATGATTACCTGACGTGCCGAATCCGCCACCAAGTCGAACCCCGACGCGGCGGCGCCGGAACCGGAAGGAGAAGATCCAGACATGGGCCACGCCGACCTGATCGACAACGAGCAACTGCTGACTCCTCGGCTGTCGCTGCGCCGCCCGACCCGCGCTGACATCGACACCATCTATCGAATCCACAGCGATCCGAGGGCCTACGCCCACAATCCCGCTGACGCCCTTGCCAACCGGGCAGAAGCCGAGGATCGCTACCAACGCTGGAACGAGCACTGGAACCAGCACGGCTTCGGCTACTGGACGGTCCACAGCCAGCTGCAGACCCACCAGCCGCTCGGCTTCTGCGGCATCAAGCTGATGCAGCTGCATGGCCGCACTGTTCTGAACCTCTTCTACCGCCTCGACCCGCAGGCCTGGGGCAACGGAGTAGCCACCGAAGCCGCCACCGCAGTCGTCAACTGGGCAATCGCGCACTTGCCCGACCAGCCGATCATCGCGAGAGTCCGACCTGACAACACGGCGTCGCTCAGGGTCGCCGCACGCGCCGGCCTGCGTCGCGCTGCCCATCTGGATACAGCCGGGGAGGATGGCCTCGACTGGATCTTCACGTCGAACTGGCCGGACGACGCCGAGCCAGTCCACGACCCGCGCCCCTGAACCCGGATTCAGTGTCCGAATCCAGCAACCCCAACAAGACTCGCAGAGAGGGCAGTATGAAGCGCCCGTCGGCATCCGCGCCCGCCCCGGCTCGTCGTCCCGGTCGAGGCGGCTCATCGGGTCACCGCCCGGATCCGGCCCAGGCCGGGTAACGACCGGGTGACCTGCTGCACCACGATCACCCGCACCGCCGCGCCGAGCTTGTTCGCGCCCCCGCCACCGCCGCCGGCGGCCACGTAGCGGCGCATCAGAGCGGGCACCCGCAGCGTGGTCCACAGCATGACCATGACCACGAACAGGTTGATCACCCCGCCCGGATCCACCGGCAGCCCGAGCACGGGCAGCAGGTGGTCCGGATCGGTGAGCATCCACTGCCCGGCGTAGAGGGTGAACCCCTGCACCACCGGCACCGCGAGGATGCCAGCGTAGGAGCGCCACCACAGCCGGGCGAGCGGATCGGTCTGCGGCAGCGCGTGGCAAGCGAGTGCCAGGGGAGCGAACGCGGTCAGCACCAGCACGACGGCGAACCTGACGATCACACTGAACGCGGTGCTGGCAAGCAGGACCGCGATGATGGCCACGCAGACGACGAACAACAGCACCGCCATCTTGTCCTGCCCGGCGGCGATATGAGCCTTGATCTCTCGCAGCGCTCCGTCGCTGTCACCCTCGGGCGTGGTGAGGGCGGCGGTGAGGGCGTTGGCGAGATCGATGAGCGCGCCGCACCACAGCTGCGAGAAGTGAGCGGCAACGAAGCCGACGATCAACCGGGGTATGAGGTCCTTGACGGTGTAGCGAGAGCCCTCGCTGCCGCGGGCGGTCATGGTGAGCACGCCAGCGGCGATGAACGCCAGGACGAACACGGTGTCCACGACGAGGACCGAACGGCCGGTCAACGCCTGCACCTGCGGCAGCGCGGTGACGTTCGGGGTGACCAGCAGCGCGCTGCTGATCACCCCGGTCAGCGCGTCCAGACAGGCCATGATCGCCGCCGCCAGCCAGTCCAGGATCTGATCGAGCAGCCAACCCATAACGGCCTCAGCCTCCGACGATGCCCTGGGACGACCTGCAGCAGCACCGGCGCGAGAACCGCCAGGCCGTAACCGACCAGGGCGTTCTTCAGCGCACCCTTGGCCCTGTCGACCTGGGCCGGGTCACCCCCGGCGGTAGCCCAGTAGACGCCGGCCAGGACGAGGAACAGGGTGGCGACGGCGGCGAGGATGCCCATCAGCCACGCCTGCAGGTTGCCGATCACAACCGGCAGCGAGTTCACCGCCATGTACACCGGCTCGCGCGTGTCGGCGAACGCCGCCGCTGGAACGGACAGGAGAAGAGCGACTTGGGCCGCGACGGCGGCGGTCCGGCCGGCGAGACGGACGGTGCGGTGCAGGGTGAGGGCACGCAGTCGTGCCGGGATGCGGGACATGAGGGGGTCACCTCCAGCCCCGTTGCCGTCACCAGGGTGGGGCGGCGGGGGCGCTAGCGGACGGTCAAGGGGACCGCCACCGGACCCGGAGAACGGGACGCGCAATCAGCCGCACTGGCCTCGGGAGGAACTCGTCCTCCCTCACGGGTTGCGGTGTTCGATGAGGTGTCAGCGCACCAAGCACTGCGCGGCACCCGAGGCGTCCAGCTCGCGGCGGCCCGACAATGTCCGGGCCCGGCGGCGGGCGGAACCTCCCGGGTGCCCGGCACGGGCCGGGCGGGAAGAATTCCGCACCCTCAAACCCGTGTTTGTGTGCTCCGGCGAACACGGTTCCCGCTCACAGCGGCTCACAGCGCCATCCGGACGTCTCCCACCGCAGGTCACAGCGGGTCGCACGGGCACGAATTGCAAGGGCGACAGCTCCGGCGCCGGCGTCAATGAGGCCTCGGACAGCGGTCGACCCGGTCGCGGCCGGTGCCGGCATACAGATCAACCTGCCCAAACTGGTACGACCAAACGAACATGCCGAAAGTTAGACAGAGACGCATGGGTGCTGTGACCCCTCGTACGGGTGTTAGGACCAAGGCCGGCTGTCGTGCATGTGCTGGGACGGATTCGTCAAGCAGGTGGTCGGACTCGACATGACCGACGGGGAGAGACGAGCTGGAAGCAGAGCACCGGGCGGACACCCTACGATGGTTGACGGCCACCGAGGACGTCTTTCGCCAGGTGAAGCCAGCGGCCCCATCGCGTCATCTCGTGTCGTACGTCGTGCCGGTCGATGCCGCGGACGGCAGTGTCCTGCTGGTGGACCACGTCAACGCCGGCCTCTGGCTGCCGCCCGGTGGCCACGTCGAGCCGGACGAGCACCCCGTGCAGACCGCCCGCCGGGAGGCACGGGGAGAACTCGGGATCGATGCCGACAACCTCGATGGTCAGCCGGTGTTCCTGACCGTCACGCGTACGGTCGGCATCGACCACGGGCACACCGACGTCAGCCTGTGGTTCGTGCTTCCCGCGCATCGCGGGAAGCGGTTCGTGCTCGATCGACGGAGTTTGCGGACGCCCGCTGGTGGTCGCCGGCCGAGATAGCCGCCGCCGACCCGGCGAGGTTCGACCCGCACCTCGCCCGCTTCCTCGCCAAGATCAGCTGGAGCGCAGCCGCCCGCAGGGCAGCTTTGATCAACTCGGTATCAGGGAAGTCGGGGTGTCCTACGGGCCCGTCACCCCGACTTCCCTGGTACCGGGTGGACCTTGTCGGTGTCATCGGTTGCCTTTCCACCGGCCGGACCGCCTTGTAGCAGTTGTTCCGCGAGGTCCGTCCGGACGTAGAGCACCACCCGGCCGGCCCGGGCCCGGCTGAGCAGACCCGCCCGGAGTAACACACCGAGGTGCTGGGACACCGCTCCCGGGGTTACCCCAAGCCGCCGCGCCAGTTCGGTGGTGGAGACGGGGCCGTCGATCGCGGTCAGCAGGCCAGCGCGGGCGGCGCCGATCAGATCGCTGACCGCCTCGGGGGGCCGGGACGGGGCGGACTCCCACAGCGTGCCGATGCCGCGCGCTGGATAGGCCACCGTCGGCGGTTGATCCGGGCCGACAGGGCTGACCGTCTGTGGCAGGAACAGGGCCGGCACCAGCCAGAGTCCCCGGCCGGCGACGTCGACGTCGTAGTCCAGCGCGTGACCGGCGTACAGGCGGAGGTAACCGTCGGTGAGGCGGGCCCGGCGGTCGAGTTCGACCAGTACCCCCCCGGCGCCGTCGCGGGCGAGCAGCCGGGCCCGGTGCAGCATGTCGGCCTCCAGTACGGCGCGCATGCGGGGCCAGTACGGTTCGATCGCGAGCTGCCAGTACCAGTGCAGGGTGTCCGCGACGACGGCCGGATCGGTGACGGCCGGCAGCGGGTGACGTCCGTAGACGGCGCGGAAGTCGGTCACCGCCGACGTCACCGGCGTGTCCCGTACCCGCTGCAACTCGTCCGCGAACTCGGGCAGCGGCGTTTCCGGCCGGGGCGTCACGAAGTCAGGCAGCCAGCCGCGTTCGGCACCGAGCAGACCGTCGAGGATCTCCAGCCGGGCGCCGGGCGCGTCGGCCAGTGCCGCTCGGGCCCGCCGGATCCACGGCAGGTGCAGGACGTACCGTTCCGGCCAGCGCAGCGCCCACAGGCTGGTCGCGGTCTCCAGCAGCGGCGAGTACGCGAACCGCATGTCGGCGAGGTCGTTGACGGTGAGCTGGTACGTAATCATTTAGCAATATGCTAAAACGCTGGTCCTGCCCGCCTGATCGGGGTGGGCTGATCAGCATGTCTGTCGTCGTACACCAGGTGGCGCGGCCGCACGGCGCGCCCAGCCCCGAGCAGTTCGCCTACCTCGAGATCCCCACTCCCGTGCCGGCCGCCGGGCAGGCACTAGTCGAGAACGTCTACCTGTCGGTCGATCCGTACATGCGGGAGGCCATGGACTCCGACGGCCTGGGGGTGCCGATGGAGGGCCGGTCGATCGGTCGGGTGGTGGCCTCGGCCGCTCCTGGGCTCGACGTCGGCGACCTGGTCTTCCACCGCCAGGGTTGGCGCAGCCACGCGCTGGTCACCCCGGCCGAGGTCCGGGTGCTTCCCGCGGTGCCCGGCGTGCCGCTCACCGCGTACCTGGGGGTGCTCGGCGGCACGGGGCTGTCCGCGTACGTCGGGTTGACCCGCATCGCCCGTGTGCAACCGGGAGAGACGGTGTTCGTCTCGGCCGCGGCCGGCGCGGTGGGCGGCACGGTCGGTCAGTTCGCCCGGCAGTTGGGTGCGGACCGGGTCATCGGCAGCACCGGAAGCCCGGCCAAGGCGAAGCACCTGGTCACCAACCTGGGGTTCGACGCCGCGATCGACTACTCGGCGGGTGAGCTGAGTGCCCAACTGGCCGCGGCGGCACCGGACGGCATCGACGTCTACTTCGACAACGTCGGTGGGGACCACCTGGCGGCGGCCATCGATGCGTTGCGTGACCACGGCCGGATCGCCTGGTGCGGGGCGGTGGCCCAGTACAACGCGCTGACCCCGCCAGCGGCTCCGCGCAACCTCTTCGACATCGTCGGCAAGCAGTTGCGGCTGGAAGGGTTCCTGGTCCGCGACTACCGGCACCTGCAGGGCGAGTTGGAGGAGTTCGCCGTGCCCCGGCTGCGCGACGGGCGGATCATGACGGACGAGACGGTCGTCGACGGCATCACGAACCTGGTGGACGCCTTCCTGTCGATGCTGCACGGCGGCAACACCGGCAAGATGATCGTGCGGGTCTGAGCGGCATCACCGGCGGCGGTTCGTCTGACTTCTGCCGTCGAGACGCCGTTGGCCGGGCCGGGATCAGGTGGACGGCCCGCGCCAACGCGGGCGGCGATCCCGCCGAGGACATTGCCGGAGGCGCGACTGAAAATCCCCGGCTGCGGCGTGAACCGCGCGGGCGGGAGTGGCTACGTACATGGCAGTGGATTCGGACGAGCAGCTGATGAAGGCGCTGGCCAAGGGCAGCGAGGACGCGCTACGTGAGCTCTACGGGCGGCACGCCGGCACGATGCTGCGGTTGCTGCAGCGGCTGGTGTCCGACCGGTCGGTGGCGGAGGAGATCATGCAGGAGGCATGGTTGGCAGTGTGGCAGGCGGCCGGTTCGTTCCGGGGTGACTCGTCGGTGCGTGGCTGGTTGCTGGGCGTCGCCCGACGGCAGGCCCACAACCGCTTGCGCCGGCAGTCGGCGCCGACGACCGAGCTCTCCGAAGCGGTGGCGGTGGCGGATCCCACCGTGGACATCGAGGCCCAGGTGCTGGTCAAAGCGGATCTGATGGCCCTGGCGGACGCTGTGGCGGCGCTGCCGGACCATCTGCGTGAGGTGGTGATCCTGACGGTCGTCGACGAACTGCCGTACCGGGACGTGTCCGCCGTGCTCGGCGTTCCGGTCGGCACGGTGAAGAGCAGGATGGCGCACGCGCGGGTCCGGTTGGCCGCCGCCATCGGACCCGGCCGGACCTAGCCATGGCCCATCTCGATGACGAGGCGCTGGTCCGGGCCGCCGATCCCACCGCACCGCTGACCCCGCAGGTGCGGGCCCACCTGACCGGGTGCGCGGCGTGCGCGGACCGGGTCACCGCCACCGCACGGCTGGCGGCCGCGGCTCGGACCGCCGACCAGATGCTCACCGGCCCGGCCGCCGTGCCGTCGTTCGACGCGCTGATCGCACCGATGCTGGCCGCTCAACGCCGCGCGGTCGCGGCCGGTGCGGTCGCTGACACCCCGGAGCCCGGCACCGTCCCGCGACCGGGCCTGCGGCGGTCGTTGCGGCTGGCCCGGCAACTGGTGACGGCCCAGTACCGGCTGGTCCCCGGCCTCCTGCTCCCGCTCACCGCGGTCGGGCTCACGCTGGCGGTCTGTCTCGCGGTGCTCGTGCCCGACCCCGGCTGGCGGGGCACCGGCTTCGGTGCTCTGGTCAGCCTCCTTCTCCTGGCTGGCGGCCTGGCCGTCTGTGGCCCGCGGACCGACCCGAGGCGGGAGCTGCTCATGGTGCTGTCGGTGACTCCGCGTGCCGTGTTCCTGGCACGGTTGGTGCTGGTGTTGGCAGTCGACCTGACAGCGGCGCTCCTCGCCACCGGGCTGGCCGCCCTGCTCGATCACTCCGTCGACACCCTGGTGCTGATCTCCGGCTGGCTCGGCCCGTCGCTCCTCAGTGCCTCGGTGGCGGTGTTGTTGACGATCTGGCGGGCGTACTGGCTCGGCAGCGTGGCCGGGGTCCTGGTGTGGTTCTCCGCGGTGGCAGCCGACCTGCCACAGCGGCGCGTGCCCAATGTGGGCGTCGGAGCGGTGCTCGATGCGATCTGGTCCGGTTCCCCCGTGCCGGCCGTCGTGTCCGTGCTCCTCCTGGCGCTCGCGGTCCGGCTGGTTCCGGGCACGAAACAGATTTCCTTCGGAGATCGGTGAACCACCCGGGCCCCCGCCGCTACGTACCCGTTGTGACAGGTGTTGAGATCTGGGGATTCGAGGCCAGACGCTGCGGCGTTGCCAGCCTCACGCTGCCCTGGCTGGCGACCTGCGGGATCATTTCCGCCTCCTTCGCCGCGGCCGCCGCGAACGCAGGGACGGCCGACGCGGTCGGTCTCGGCATGGTGCGGCTGGTGGCGATGGTCTTCCCGATCACCGCGGGGATCGCCGCCGTCGCCGCCGTCGGCCGGGAGCGAATGCCCGAGTTGCAGTCCACTTTGCCCACACCCTATCCGCGCACGGTGCTGCGCCGCCTGCTCGTGGTCACCGCCGTGACTCTGCTGGCCGCCGCCACGCTGATCATCGTGCTGATCGCCCGGAACCAGTGGAACCACCCGGCGCACGGCATCGCGGCCATCCTGGTGCCGCTCGGCCCGGCGCTGCTGTTCATCGGTGCCGGTGCCTGGGCCACCGCCCGGCTGCGGTCGGTCAGCGGCGCCTCGGTGATCGTGATCGGATTCTGGTTCCTGCAGATCTTCTACCTCGACCGCTTCATCGGGGTGTGGCAGGTCAACCGGGCGCTGCTCTCCTTCGCCGGTATCGCGTTCGCGGTCCTGGCCCTTCGCAAGCTCGGTGCCTCCGAGCGCCTCGTCCACGGGAGCCGGGAATGAGTCGTTTGCTGAGCCCGGCACTGGCCGGTGCGATCAAGTACGAGTTCCAGATGGCGGCGCGCCGCAAGGTGGTGTGGCTGGCGGTGCTGCCGCTGCTCGCCATCGGCCTGATCCTCCAGATATTGTCGCCCGAGTCGGCCAAGCTCGACACCGCAGCCGCCCGGGTCGGTGCCTGGTCACTGAGCTTCAACCTGCTGGTGATCGTCGGGCTGAGCGTCGCCCTGGCCGACCGGTTCACCGGCACCACCCGGCGCGGGCTCAACGAGTTGCTGCTGGCGACCCCCTCAAGCCTCGCGGCGCGGATGCTGGGCTCGCTGGCCGGCAGCCTCGCCGCGGCGCTCGCACCCGTGGCCGCGGCGCTGGTTGTGGTGGCTGTCGTGCTCACTTTTACCACCGGTGACGTGTCCACCCTGGGCTGGGCGGTGGTCGCGTTCTGCACGGTCACCGTGCCGAGCGCTCTGCTGCTGACCACCTTCGCGGCCACGCTGGGGCTGGTGCTGCCGATGGCGGTGGTCCGGGTGATCGCCGTGGCCGTCTGGTTCTGGGCCACCCTGCTCAGCACCAGCATCGTGCCGATCCCCACGGTCACCGGGACGCTGCTGTCCCCGCTGGGCGACTACATCGCCGGCGGCTGGCTGCACGCACCGACCATCTGGGCCGGCGAGGGCGCCTTCGCCGCTCCCGCCCCGTCCGCTGCTACCGCCGCCGTCAACCTCATCCTCGTCGTGGCGATGAGCGCGGTGCTGTTCACCGCGTCGTGCGCGCTCGCCCGACGCCGCCTCTGACGCCGACCGGAGACCCGATGGACATCGAGATCACGGACCTGACCAAGACCTTCAAGGGCGACGCGCGCGCCCTCGACCGGCTCTCCCTGTCGCTGACGCCCGGCATGATCGGGCTGCTCGGTGCCAACGGGGCCGGCAAGACCACGCTGATGCGCATCATCACGGGACTGATCAGCCCCACCGCCGGCCGGGTGATCGTGGGCGGCCACGACATGGCCACCGGCGCAGGCAAGCAGGCGGTCCGCCGAGCGCTCGGCTACCTGCCGCAGGACCTGGACCTGTATCCCGACCTGAACGCGCGGGAGTTCCTCGACTACGTCGCCCTGCTCAAGGGCATCGACGACAAGCGGGTCCGCCGCGACCAGGTCGGGTCGCTGCTCGAACGGGTGGCGCTGACCGAGCACGCCAACCGCCGGGTGCGCGGCTTCTCCGGAGGCATGCGACGCCGCCTCGGCATCGCCCAGGCTCTGCTGGGCGACCCGCGGCTGATCATTGTCGACGAGCCCACGGCCGGCCTCGACCCCGAAGAGCGGATGCGGTTCCGCACACTGCTCGCCGGCCTCGGCGGCGACCGGACGGTCATCCTGTCCACGCACATCCTCGACGACGTGGCACAGACCTGCCCGGAGGTGGCGGTGCTCAACGCCGGCCGGCTGGCGTACCACGGCAGCACCAACGGCCTGGTCGAGGCGGCCGACGGCAGGACGTTCAGCCTGCACACCACCGGTGCTCCGCCAGTCGGCGACCTGACCGTGGTCAACGCGCAAGCCGCGTCGAACGGCATGCTCTACCGCTTCGTTGCCGAGACTCCGCCGGCCGGCGCCGAGGCCGTGGTCCCGAGCCTGGAGGACGGTTATGTCGCCCTGATGCGAACGTCTCGTGCGCACCAGCAGGAAGCAGCGCGGGACGGACGATGAAGCTGCCGACGTCAGGCCGGTGGACGCGTGCCGGCACCGGTGCGAGCGCCGCGGTTGCGGCTATCACAGCGCCGGGCGCGGTGCTCATGCTCCTGACTCATCGAGGCCCTGCACCACATCCGTGACGTCACCTTCGGCGAGGACGCCAACCAAATCCGCATCGGCAACGCCCCGCAGGCCATGGCCGCCCTCCACAACACCGTCATCAGCCTGCTCCGACTGGCCGGCGTCACCAACATCGCCAAAGCCCTACGCCACAACAGTCGAAACCCGTACCGGCCGCTACAACTCTTTGGAATCACCTAAATCGGACATACAACTACCTTGCCGGACTCTGTTGGCTAACTCGCTGTAGCCGGCGGGTGTTCGAGCTTGGCGGCGGCCGTATGTCCCTTATGGAGTGTGGTGCCCGGATGTCAATGAGGCCCAGGGTGTCGGTGGAGATTCCGGCGCAGACCGTGGCGGTGGTTCAGGTGGCGTGTCCGGGTGGTACCCGGGTGTTCCGCACCGGGTTTGATGGAGACATCGAAACCTGGGAGGAACACCAGCGATGCCGGGGGTGCTGGTCGCCGCCCGCTTCCTCCAGGGCATCGGCGGAGCGCTCACCATGGCGGTCAGCCTTGGCATGATCGTCCGGCTCTTCCCGGAACCGGCCGAGCGGGCTCGGGCCATCGCCGCCTTCAGCCGCTTGGAGGGACGGCCGACCCCGCGCGGCGTCACATGTTGATCATGTGTCCGGCGAGCCCGTGCAGGGCGTCCTTGACCGCCTCGCCGAGGGTCGGGTGGGCGTGCACGTTGCGGGCAAGCTCGTGCACGGTCAGGTCCCACTGCTGCGCCAGGGTCAGCTCGGGCAGCAGTTCGGTGACGTCCGGACCGATCATGTGCCCGCCGAGCAGTTCGCCGTACCTGGCGTCACTGATCAGCTTGACGAAGCCGACAGTGTCGCCCAGGCCGTGCGCCTTGCCGTTGGCGCTGAAGGGGAATTTCGCCACCCGCACGTCGTGGCCTCGCTCGCGGGCCTGCGCCTCGGTGAGGCCGAAGCTGGCCACCTGCGGCTGGCAGTACGTCGCCCGCGGGATCATGGTGTAGTCCAGCTCCATCGTCTCGGCGCCGGCGATCGTTTCGGCGGCGACGATGCCCATCGCCTCGGCGGCGTGCGCGAGCATCAGCTTCGCAGTCACGTCGCCGATCGCGAACAGGTGCGGCACGCTGGTCCGGCAGCGGGCGTCGACGTCGACGGCGCCCCGTTCGGTGAGCCGGACCCCGGTCTTCTCCAGGCCATAGTCATCGACGCGGGGCGCGAAGCCGATCGCCTGTAGCACCCTGTCAGTCTCGAGCACGCGCTGCTCGCCGCCCTTGGACGACACGGTCACCCGGACCCGGTCGTCGGTCTCGTCGATCGACTCCACCCGGGTCGACGTGAGTACCTCGATGCCGAGCCGCTTGTAGCGGCGGGCAAGTTCGGCCGAGATTTCCTCGTCCTCCAGCGGCAGCATCCGGTCGAGGAACTCCACGATCGTCACGCGCACGCCGTAGTTGTGCAGGACGTACGCGAACTCGACGCCGATCGCGCCCGCCCCGGCGATGACGATACTTTCCGGCAACTCCTGGGAGAGAATCTGCTGCTCGTACGTGACGACCCGGTCGCTGACCGCGGTGCCGGGCAGCAGCCGGGTGGTCGCCCCGGTGGCGATGATGCAGTGGTCAAACGTGACGGTGTCGGTGCCGCCGTCCTTGCGGGCCACGGCCAGCGTGTGCGGGTCGGTGAAGCTGGCCCGTCCCTCGTACTCAACGATCGCGTTCTTCCTCATGAGGTACCGGACGCCCTTGGCGCGCCCGTCGGCAACCTTACGGCTGCGGTCGAACGCGGCACGATAGTCGAGGCTGACCTGCCCGTCGACCCGGATGCCGTACGTCCTCGCCTCGTGGGTGACCAGGTAGGCCAGTTCGGCGTTGCGAAGCAGCGCCTTGGACGGGATGCAGCCGACGTTGAGGCACACGCCGCCCCAGTACCGCTCCTCGATAATGGCCGTCGACAATCCCAGTTGAGCCGCGCGGATCGCGGCGACATAGCCTCCCGGACCCGCCCCGAGCACCACCACGTCAAAGTGTGCAGACATACCCCGATCCAACGCGCCGCCCGCACCCGCTGTCGATGGCGGCGGTCGGGGTGTGGCGACCGTCTCCACCGAAGGCCGCCCGGCGCACTGTCATCGGCAAGTGCCAGCTATAGCTGGTAGTCACATCTACATGGAATCGCAACCTTGCACCCATCAAGCGCACTTCGCGCCCGCGGCGCCGCTCCGGAGTACGTTCGGGCAAGCGGGCTCGAGGAGGAGGCCGAGGGTGTCGGTGATGATGCCGCGTTTGCGGCCGACGATCTTCTTTCCGGCGTCGGTGCCCTGTGTGGACAGTGGGACGTTGGTGGAGGTCTTCACGCTCTGGCTGTCCATGATGGATGCGGTGGGTGTGATGGTGCGGCCGTGGTGGTCGCGGACGAGTCCGGTGAGCTGGTAGTTCAGGTCGGTGAAGATGCCTTCTTTGCTCCAGGCGGCGAAGTAGCCGTAGACCGTCGGGTGGGGTGGGAAGTCGTGGGGCAGGTAGCGCCAGGTGATGCCGGTGCGGTTGACGTACAGGATGGCGTTGAAGATCTCGCGCAGGTCGTGGGTGGGGGTGCGGCCGCTGACGCCGGCGTCGGTGCGGGCCTGTCGCCAGGCGGTCAGGCGGGGTGCGATCAGGGCCCAGCGGGCGTCGGACAGGTCGGACGGATAGGCTCGTCGCGCGGTCATGATTCAGGCGTACGGCGTCTGGGGGTCGGATCGACGGACCTCATGTACGTCGATGTTGGGTGAAAGTGAACCAGACACGATCGCGGGCTGAAATGCTCTGATTCTGGTCAAGGCAGAGCTGGCCAGGATGTGGTTATTCCAGGCCAGGTCCGGCATATTGCCCTGACGAGGTCGAGACGTAAATCGGCCGCTACTGACGCGAACGCGAAACAAACGTCCAGTCAGGGCTCCTGGTCGGGGCTGCGGGTGTAGACGAAGGTGGCGATGTCCAGCGCGGCCGCGCGGCCCTGCCCGTCGCGGCGCACCGTGAGGATCTCGCCGTCCTGCCCACCGGCCCGACCCCGCCAGCGATCCGGGCCCTCGGGAACGAACCGGAGATTCGGTGCGCCGACCGGGCCGGCGTGCAGGTCGCCGACGGCGTCCGCGTACACCTCGATGGAGGTGCCCATCCACCACCAGCGGCCGGTCAGCTCGGCGAGTTCGGCGGGTGGCGGCGCGGCGGCCGGGCGCCACGGGGTGGCCGGGGCGGGTTCGGCGTCCAGCACCAGCGTGAGCAGTTGCCGGCCCAGCCCGCCGATGTGGCCGGTACGGAAACCGTAGGAGTTGGCGAAGCCCACGACCGCGGTGCGGCTGGGCCGATGCACGGCCAGCGAGGCGACGTAGCCGGGCATGGAGCCGCCGTGTCCGACGTACACCCGGTCGCCTTCCCGGAAGAGCTCCAGCCCGAGGCCGTGGCCGTGTCCCCAGGACTCCTGGTCGCTGATCACCACGGGGGAGCACATCTCGGTCAGCGTCTCGGCGGCCAGCACCGACGGGTCGGGGTCGGCCAGGAAGGCGGCCCAGCGGCCCAGATCCTCGATCGTCGACCAGAGCTGCCCGGCCGGGGCCATCGCCCCGGTGTCGGTACGCGGCTCCTCGCGCAGGGTGTCGTGCCAGGGGTGCACGACGTAGCCACGGGCGAACGGCTCGGTGGCCGCGTACGTGGTGCGGCGCAGGCCCAGCGGGGTGCGGATCCGCTCGCTGAGCAGGTCGGCCCAGGGCGTCCCGGTGAGTCGTTCGAGGACGCCGCCGAGCAACCCGTACGCCAGGTTGGAGTAGTGATAGGTGCGGTGCGGCGGGTAGGCGATCTTGTCGGGGTTGACCCCGGCGAGCAGGGTGGTGAGGTCCACGCCGGCGGCCCGTTCCCACCAGTCGCCGTCGGGTTCGCGCTGGATGCCGCTGGCGTGCGCGAGCAGTTGGCGCAGGGTGAGCGCGCCGACGCCGGTGCCCGGCAGGTGGCGCTCCACCGGGTCGTCGACGGCGAGCCGGCCCGCATCGCGCAACTGCATGATCAGGGTCGCGGTCATGGTCTTGCTGATCGAGCCCAGCCGGTACTGCAGGTCGGCGTCCGGGCGGGGGTGCGCACCGGCGGCGGCCAGGTGCGCCAACGTGCCGTCGCGCACCACGCCCAGCACCAGCGAGGGGGTGTGGCCGTCGGCCTGGGCCTGCGCGACCCGGGCGTCGATCTGCCGGGCGGTCTCGGGCAGCAGGGTCAACGGGATCTCCTTGGGTCGGGCTGCCAAATCATTGTCGGGGCGGGGCCTCGCCGAGCCTACTGATCTTTGCGGGTGGGCTGCTCGTGCATCCACGTGTCAGGATCGTGGTGTGGACGCCGTGGTGTGGATCGTTTTGGGTGTGGTGCTGGCGGTCGCCGAGATCTTCACGACGACCCTTTTTCTCATCATGTTCGGGGTTGGGGCTTTCGCCGCCGCCGGTGCCGCCGCCCTGGGTGCGCCGGTGGCGGTGCAGGCCCTGATCTTCGCGGTGGTATCCGCGTTGAGCCTGGTGGTGGCGCGGCCGGTGATCAAGCGGCACCGCCGTTCGGCGCTGGAGAGCGGCGAACAGCCGTTCGGCGTGGAGGCGATGGAGGGCTCCACGGCGCTGGTGCTGGAGCGGGTGGACGCCGACAGCGGCCTCGTCAAGATTGACGGGGAGCTGTGGAGCGCTCGGCCGTACGACACGACGCAAACTTTCGAGCCCGGTCTGCGGGTTCGGGTGATAAAGGTCCGGGGCGCGACCGCCCTGGTCTGGCAGGACGATGTTTCTTCCGCCGGCGAGCTGCCGGAAGCGAGAGGGTGAACGGGATGACGATATTCGGGGTGCTGGTGATCGCGGTGGCGTTGATCGCCGTGATAACGCTGGCCAAGGCGGTGCGGATCGTGCCGCAGCAGCGCCAGGACGTGGTGGAACGGCTCGGTAAGTACAAGCGCACCCTCAACCCCGGCCTCAACCTGCTGGTGCCGTTCATCGACGCCGTCCGCACCAAGGTCGACATGCGGGAGCAGGTGGTCAGCTTCCCGCCGCAGCCGGTGATCACCTCGGACAACCTGGTGGTCTCGATCGACACGGTCCTCTACTTCAAGGTGGTCGACTCGGTCCGGGCGACGTACGAGATCTCCAGCTTCCTCCAGGCCATCGAGCAGCTGACCGTCACCACGCTGCGTAACGTGATCGGCTCGCTGGATCTGGAGCGGGCCCTGACCAGCCGGGACGAGATCAACCGGCATTTGTCCGGTGTGCTGGACGAGACCACCGGCCGCTGGGGCATCAAGGTGACCCGGGTGGAGATCAAGGCGATCGAGCCGCCGGCCAGCATCCGCGACTCGATGGAGAAGCAGATGCGCGCCGAGCGGGACCGCCGTGCCGCGATCCTGACCGCCGAGGGGCACAAGCAGTCGCAGATCCTCACCGCCGAGGGTGAGAAGCAGTCGGCGGTGCTGCGGGCCGATGGTGATCGGCAGGCCCGGATCCTGCAGGCCGAGGGGCAGGCGAAGGCGATCCGGACGGTGTTCGACGCGATCCACCAGGCGAACCCGAGCCAGAAGGTCCTCGCCTACCAGTACCTGCAGGCTCTCCCGCAGATCGCCCAGGGCAGCGCCAACAAGGTCTGGATCGTGCCGGCCGAGCTGACCAAGGCCCTGGAGGGCATGGGTGGCGCGCTCGGTGGGCTGAGCCAGATGGTCGGGGACCTGCCCGCGCCGGAGGCGGCCGACCACGCGAGCCAGGTGGAGCGCGAGGCGGCGGAGGCGGCGCAGGCCGCGGCGGACGCCGCCCAGCAGATCCACGACGAGGTACGCGTCGCCGAGGCGCAGGCCACCGGCGGCAACAAGCCGCAGGGGCTGCCCGCGCCGGAGCCGGTCACCCCGGCCAGCCTGACCGAGGACCCGGCCGACCAGCGCGAGCGCGGCTGATCCGGCACGCCGGCCGGGCCGGGCGAGCCTCGAACCGAGGCTCCGACGCACGGCGTTAATGCGAGAAATGCTCATGGGGCGCTCCGATGCCTGCCACGATCGGTCCTAGGACGGGTGGTGACCAGGCAATCGGGGCGCCCCGGCGCGTCTCGCACCGCTCGCGGACGAGCGAGGTGACGCATGAAGGATCCGGCGAATCGGATGTGGTCCTCGGCCCCGGTGCCCGGCGCGCACGACCCGGTCGCCCCGCTGGGCTCCCGGAGCACCGGTGGAGGGTTCGGCGTACTGCCCTTCCTGGGCGAGCCGACCCCGGGCGCCCCGGCCACGAATGCCAGCTGGGCCTGGTCGGTACGCCGGTTCGCGCGTGCCGCGGTGTGGCTGCTGCCCGCGTACGCCATTCTCTACGGCGCGGTGGCGATGGCCAGCGACGGCGGGGTGGGCAACGACCCCTATCCCGCCGACGGCCGGGCCGTGTATTTGATCGGCTGGGTGGCCGCGGTGTGGCTGGGCCTGCTCGCGCTGCTGGCCCTCACCGGCCTGCTGGCCGCCACGCGCAGCCGCCGGGTGGCCGCCGCCGGTCTGCTGGTCAGTATCGCCGGCACCGTGCTGATGCTGCCCTTCGCCGGGCTCGAGGGGCAGACGCCGGTCTTCGGCACCACCGCGCGCTCGCTGGTCCTGCTTGGCGCCACGTTCTACAGCGTGGGCTGGCTCCTGACCGGGTGGGCGGTGGCCCGCTCCGGCACCTTCAGCATCGGCGACGGAGTCATGCTGATCATCGCCGCACCACTGCTCGGCCTGGGGGGTGCCCTGATCGGCTCGCTGCAGACGTTCGGCGCGATCTTCGTGCTGATCGCCGGCATCGGCATCGGCTACCGCTCCGGCCGCCTCATGCCCCGCGAAACCGCCCGAGACGCCGCCAACGCCAGCCTGAGCACCCCAACCCCCTAAAACCCACCCAGGGGGAGGGGGCCGTGGGGGCGTGAAGTTGGTGACAGTTGGGTTTCGGGGGTGGTCGGTTGGCGGTTTTTGTGGCAATCCTGGGGAGCATGGCCGCCTCTCGCTCGCCGCTGTCGCGGCTGTTCACCGTGCTGCTCGCTGGCGTGCTGGCCGGGCTCGTCCTGGCCGTGGCCGCGCTCCCGGGCAACCTGCTGGTCGGGTTCGCCGCGCGCGCCGCGATCGGGTCGTACGCCGCATTGCCGGCCTCGCTGAAGACCCCGGCCACCCCGCAGCGCTCGTACCTCTACGCCAACGACGGCAAGACGCTGCTCACCACGTTCTACGACGTGAACCGCACCGACGTCGCGCTGGCGGACGTCGCCCCGGTGATGCGGCAGGCGATCGTGGCGGCCGAGGACCGGCGGTTCTACGACCACGGCGGCGCGGACCTGCGGGGCCTGGCCCGAGCGCTGGTCGCCAACGTCAAGGGCGGCGGCGCCGAGCAGGGCGGCTCCACGCTGACCATGCAGTACGTCCGCAACGTGCTCAAGACCGACCCCACCCGCACGCCGGAGGAGCGCGCCGCCGCCACCGACCCGACCGTCGGCCGCAAGCTCCAGGAGATCCGGTACGCGGGCGCGCTGGAGAAGAGCCTCGGCAAGGACGAGATCCTCAACCGGTACCTGAACATCGCCTACTTCGGCTCCGGGGCGTACGGGATCGCGGCGGCCAGCCAGCGCTACTTCGGCAAGCCGCCGGCGAAGCTGACCCTCGCCGAGTCGGCGTTGCTCGCCGGCCTGGTGCAGTCCCCGGACGCGTACAGCCCGATCGGCGGCGACAAGGACGAGGCGCTGGCCCGCCGGTCGTACGTGCTGGACTCGATGGTCGCCACCGGCGCGATCACCGCAGCGCAGGCCGCGCAGGCCAAGGCGGAGCCGCTGACCCTGCACCCGACCGCGCAGCCCAACGGCTGCACCGCCGTCGCCCGGGGCCACGACGACTGGGGCTTCTTCTGTGACTACCTGCGCCAGTGGTGGCTGACCCAGCCGGCCTTCGGCGCCACCACCGCCGAGCGCGAGCAGGCCCTGCGCTCGGGCGGCTACACCGTCGTCACCTCGCTCGATCCGCAGGTCCAGGCCACCGCGCAACAGCAGGCCACCAGGGTGTACGGGTACGACAACAAGCGCGCCCTGCCGATCGCGGCCGTGCAGCCGGGCACCGGTCGGGTGCTGGCGATGGCGGTCAACCGGCACTACAGCCTGGCCGACAACCCGGCCGGGCAGGCGAACTACCCGAACACCGTCAACCCGTTGATCTCCGGCGGGGCCAGTGTCGACGGATACCAGGCGGGTTCGACGTTCAAGCTGTTCACCATGCTCGCCGCGCTGGAGTCGGGCCGTACCCTCTCCACCGGGTTCGACGCCCCCGCCAAGCTGCCCACCCGGTACGCCGCCGAGGGCCCGGGCAGTTGCGACGGCCGCTGGTGCCCGGCGAACGCCAACCCGAAGTGGATGGACGGGTACCGGATGATATGGGACGGCTTCGGCCGTTCGGTGAACACCTACTTCGTCTGGCTGGCCGAGCAGGTCGGGCAGGACAAGGTCGTCGAGATGGCGCAGCGGCTCGGCATCACCTTCCGCGCCGACTCGGACGCCGCCTTCGCCAAGAACAACGCCGCGAACTGGGGTTCGTTCACCCTCGGCGTCGCCGCCACCACCCCGCTGGACCTGGCCAACGCGTACGCCACGGTGGCCGCCGAGGGCACCTACTGCACCCCGGTGCCGGTGGTCTCGGTGACCGACGCGAAGGGCGCGAAGGTGCCGGTCGGCCAGCCGTCCTGCAAGCGGGTCCTGGACGCCGACGTGGCGCGCGCCGCGACGGACGCGGCCCGCTGCCCGGTGGGCCAGCAGTCGCCGTACGGGCAGTGCAACGGTGGCACCGC
This sequence comes from Micromonospora sp. NBC_00617, assembly GCF_045161355.1. NCBI lineage: Bacteria > Bacillati > Actinomycetota > Actinomycetes > Micromonosporales > Micromonosporaceae > Micromonospora > Micromonospora sp. NBC_00617. Next base: position 785,262 of record NZ_CP107751.1, read on the forward strand.
CACCGGCGTGAACGACATCCTCGACGGTCGGCCGGTGGCCGGCAAGACCGGTAGCTCGGAGGAGAACGCCACCGAGACGTTCGTCGGCTTCACCCCGCAGGTGGCCGTCGCCGGCATCGCCGCCAACCCCGACGACCCCGCCGACTCGGTGGGTTCGGCGGTGCAGAGCAAGGTGATCGACGCGGTCGCCCGAATCATCGCCACGGCGGTGAAGGGGCAGCCGGAGAAGGCGTTCGTCGCGCCGAGCCGTGAGCTGGCCGGCGAGCCCCGCCGCCCGGTGGAGCGCCCCGTCGTCCCCGAGCGCCAGCAGCCCACCCGGGAGCAGGACCCACGCTCGGCCCTGCAACGCTGGCTCGACCGGCGCGGCTGACCCGGCGGGGGTCAGCGCTCGCGGCGGCGGGGGCGGTAGCTGGCGATCGTCGCGGGGAGACCGCGGCGGATGATGCCGGCCCAGTCGGTGTCGCCGCGTAGCACCGCCGCCGCGGTCTTGCGGGCCTGCTCGGCGGTGAAGTGCGGCGGCAGCATCAGCTCGGCCGGGTCGACCAGCGCGTTGATGACGACCGGCCGGTCGGCGGTCAGCGCTCGCTCCCAGACGCCGGGCACCTGCTCCGGCGAGTCGACCAGCTCTCCGTGCAGCCCGAGGACCTGGGCCCACTGGTGGTAGCCGATGTCCGGCAGCTGCTGGCTGTCCGGGAACATCGGCATCCCCTCCGAGGAGCGCTGCTCCCAGCTGACGAACGCCAGGTCCCGGTTGTTGAGCACCAGCACCACGAACCGCGGGTCGGCCCAGCCGTGCCAGTACTTCGCCACGGTGATCAGTTCGTTGACGCCGTTCATCTGCATCGCCCCGTCGCCGATCAGCGCGACCAGTGGCCGGTCCGGGTGGGCGAACTTGGCGCTCAGGGCGTACGGCATGGCCCCGCCCATGGACAGCAGCGTGCCGGAGAGGCTGGCCAGCATCCCGGGTCGGACCTGCACGTGCCGGGCGTACCAGGCGGTCGCGGTGCCGCAGTCCACGGCGAGCATCGCGTCGTCGGGGAGCCGGTCGCTGAGCTCGGTGAACAGCAGTTGCGGGTTGACCGGGTCGGCGCTCTGCGCGGCCAGGTCGCGCTGGACGCGTCGCCAGGCCGAGGTGGCCTCGGCGATCTCGGCCCGCCAGGCGGTCGGCCCGGGGCCGGGGCCCAGCTCGTCCAGCAGCGCCCGCAGGGTGGGGCGGGCGTCGCCGGTCAGGTTCACCTCGGTCGGGTAGCGCAGCCCGAGCTGGGTGCCGTCCAGGTCGATCTGCACCGCGCGGGCCTGACCGGGCGGCGGGTAGAACTCCGAGTACGGCATGTTGCTGCCCACGATCAGCAGCCGGTCACAGCCGGTCATGAGCTGCCAGCTGGGCCGGGTGCCGAGCAGTCCGATCGCGCCGGTCACCCACGGCTCGCGATGGTCGACAACGGTGAAGCCCAGCAGCGCGGTGGCCACCCCGGCGCCGAGCCGGTGCGCGATCTCGCGGACCTCGTCCTGCGCGCCGAGTGCGCCCTGCCCGACCAGCATGGCCACCCGCTCGCCGCCGCGCAGCACCTCGGCGGCGCGGCGCAGGTCGGCCTGCGGCGGAACCGTCGGCGTGCTGCTCGGCACGTTGCTGGTGTGGTAGTAGCCGTGCGCGTGCGGCGGGTCGGGGATGGCCGGCTCGTCCTGCAGGTCCGACGGGAGCACCAGGGCGGTGACGGTACGCCGGGACAGCGCCGTGCGGCACGCCCGGTCGACGAGGTGACGCACCTGCGCCGGATGGTCGAGCTGGGCCAGGAACGCCGCCGCGACGTCCTTGTAGAGGGCGAGGAGGTCGACCTCCTGGTAGTAGCCGCCGCCCTCGGCGGTGACCGCGGTGTGCCCGACGAGGGCGACCACCGGCTGGTGGTCGAGCTTGGCGTCGTACAGGCCGTTGAGCAGGTGGATGGCGCCGGGCCCGCTGGTCACCAGCGCGCAGCCCAGCGGCCCGCCGCCGTACTTGACGTGCGCGGAGGCGGCGAAGCCGGCGGTCTCCTCGTGCCGGACCTGGACGAACTGGGCGCGCTCGTTGGTGCGTTGCAGGGCGGAGGTGAGGCCGTTGATGCCGTCGCCGGGATAGCCGAAGTAGCGCCGCACGCCCCAGCTGAACAGGCGGGAGACGATGTGGTCCGCGACGGTCGGTCGCCGGGGCAGGGCACCCGCTTCGGGCGGTGCCGTGTGGTCTGCGCTCACCTGGCTGGTCCTTCCCGTCGAGTCCGGTACTTCACCGGTCGTTCCCCGTCTCGACCGGACAAAACACCCCGTGCGGCGGGCATCCGGAGCGGGGGTCGACCGTCCGGCAGAATCGGCGGGTGCCCGTCCACCAGATCACCGACCCTGACGACGACCGGATCGCCGACTACCGCGCGCTCACCGACGTCGAGCTGCGCACCCGCTGGGAGCCTCCGCACGGCCTGTTCATCGCCGAGGGCGAGCTGGTGCTGCGCCGGGCGCTGCGCGCCGGCTACCCGGCCCGGTCGTACCTGGTCGACGCCAAGCGCGTCGACCAGCTCGCCGACCTGGACACCGGCGACGCGCCCGTCTACGCCGCCACCCAGGACGTGCTGCAACGGGCCACCGGTTTCCACGTACACCGGGGGGTGCTCGCGTCGTTCCACCGCCGCTCGCTGCCGACGGCGGCCGAGGTGCTCGCCGCCGCGCGCCGGGTGGTGATCCTGGAGGACGTCAACAACCACACGAACCTCGGCGCGATCTTCCGGGGCGCCGCCGCGCTGGGCATCGACGCCGTGCTGCTGTCGCCGTCCTGCGCCGATCCGCTGTACCGGCGCAGCGTACGGGTCAGCATGGGTGAGGTCTTCGCGATGCCGTACGCCAAGCTCGAACGCTGGCCCACCGGGCTCGACGAGGTGCGCGAGGCGGGCTTCACCGTGCTCGCCATGACGCCCGCGCCGGACGCCGTACCCATTTCGCGGTTGACCCCGGCGCAGCGCGCGCGGGCGGCGTTGCTGCTCGGCGCCGAGGGTCCCGGCCTCACCGCCGCGGCGCAGGCGGCCAGCGACGTGCGGGTGGTCGTCCCGATGCGGCGCGGCGTGGACTCGTTGAACGTCGCCGCCGCCGCGGCGGTGGCGTTCTGGGAACTGGGTCGCGACGATCCGCTTGCATGACCATGCGTCTTGCTGAATAATCTTCCCCGTGTCCAAGGTTCTCACCTCCCTGCCCATCGGCGAACGTGTCGGCATCGCCTTCTCCGGCGGCCTCGACACCTCGGTCGCGGTCGCGTGGATGCGCGACAAGGGCGCCGTCCCCTGCGCCTACACCGCCGACATCGGCCAGTACGACGAGCCCGACATCGGCTCGGTGCCCGGTCGCGCGCTCAGGTACGGTGCCGAGGTCGCCCGGTTGGTCGACTGCCGCGCCGCTCTGGTCGAGGAGGGCCTCGCCGCGCTGACCTGCGGCGCCTTCCACATCCGCTCCGGCGGGCGGGCCTACTTCAACACCACCCCGCTGGGCCGGGCCGTGACCGGCACCCTGCTGGTGCGGGCGATGATCTCCGACGACGTCCAGATCTGGGGCGACGGCTCGACCTTCAAGGGCAACGACATCGAGCGGTTCTACCGCTACGGTCTGCTGGCCAACCCGCAGCTGCGCATCTACAAGCCGTGGCTCGACACCGACTTCGTCACCGAACTGGGTGGGCGTAAGGAGATGTCGGAATGGCTGCTGGAGCGCGGCCTGCCGTACCGGGACAGCACCGAGAAGGCGTACTCCACCGACGCCAACATCTGGGGCGCGACGCACGAGGCGAAGACCCTGGAGCACCTCGACACCGGCATCGAGACGGTCAGCCCGATCATGGGCGTCCGGTTCTGGGACCCGTCGGTGGAGATCCCCACCGAGGACGTCACGATCGGGTTCGACCAGGGCCGCCCGGTGACGATCAACGGCAAGGAGTTCGGCAGCTCCGTCGACCTGGTGCTGGAGGCCAACGCCATCGGCGGCCGGCACGGCCTGGGCATGTCCGACCAGATCGAGAACCGGATCATCGAGGCCAAGAGCCGGGGCATCTACGAGGCGCCCGGCATGGCCCTGCTGCACGCCGCGTACGAGCGACTGGTCAACGCCATCCACAACGAGGACACCCTGGCGAACTACCACAGCGAGGGCCGCCGCCTCGGTCGCCTGATGTACGAGGGCCGTTGGCTCGACCCGCAGGCGCTGATGCTGCGCGAGTCGTTGCAGCGCTGGGTCGGCACGGCGGTGACCGGCGAGGTGACGCTGCGGCTGCGCCGGGGCGAGGACTACTCAATCCTGGACACGACCGGCCCCGCGTTCAGCTACCACCCGGACAAGCTGTCCATGGAGCGCACCGAGGACTCGGCGTTCGGCCCGTCCGACCGGATCGGCCAGCTCACCATGCGCAACCTGGACATCGCCGACTCGCGGGCGAAGCTGGAGCAGTACGCCTCCCTCGGCATGGTCGGCGGCGCGGCTCCCCAGCGGATCATCGGCGCCGCGCAGGCAGCCTCGACCGGGCTGATCGGCGCGATGCCCGAGGGCGGCGCGGAGGCCATCGCCTCCCGGGGCGTCGCCTCCGCCGCCGACGAGGCGCTCGACCGCGCCGCCATGGAGTTCGGCGTCGACTGAGCGGCCTCGGCAGATCGAGGTCCGGGGTCACGGACGGTAGCGTGTCGGCCGTGTTCCCTACCGTCCGTGAGGTCCTCGCCCTGGACCCCGTCCGCCACGGCGCTCCCCGTGTGGTCGCCGGGGACGCCGGGCTGGACCGGCCGGTCCGGTGGGTGCACGTCGCCGAGGTACCCGACATCGCCACCCTGCTCGGCGGCGGTGAGCTGGTGCTCACCACCGGCATCGGGTTGCCGGCCGACGACGCGGGGCTGCGCGCGTTCATCGGCGACCTCGCCGACGTCGGTGTCTCCGGGCTCGTCGTCGAACTGGGCCGCCGGTACGTCAGCGGTGCACCCCGGGTGATGGCCGCCGCCGCCGAGCGGCGCGGCCTGCCCCTGGTCGAGCTGCGCCGGGCCACCCCGTTCGTGCGGATCACCGAGGCGGTGCACGCGCTGATCGTCGACGCGCAGGGTCTACGGACGCCTGGCCCGCATAGCCCCCGCCACCTCCCGCGTTGATCATGAAGTTATTGCCAAGACGCGCCGATGAGAGTGGCAATAACTTCATGATCAACGGGGTCAGAGGGGGAGGGGAGGGGTGGGGGGTTAGGAGAGGGAGGTTAGGGCTTTTGCGTAGGTTGGGGGGATGTGGTTAAGGCCGCCGGGGGTGAAGACGTCCGACGTCGCCACCGCGGACCAGGCCGTTTCCGGTACGGCTTCCACCAGTGCCTTGATCACTGGGGCGTCGCGCCACTGGTCCTGTTCGGCGAGCAGGCCGAGAGCCACCACCGACTCCTCGACCTCGCCCACGCACTCGAACGGCTTGTGCCCGTCCACGCCCAGCAGCTCCCGGTAGCCGGGGATCTGCTCCGGGTCGGCCAGCAGGTCGCCGCCGAAGATGTGGGTGACCCGCTCACGCGGCATGAACGGGGCCATCGCGAGGAAGACGAACCGGCACTTCGGGCAGTCCCGGCACCAGCGCTCGGACGCGTCGCGCAGCTTGAACGCCTGGTTGCAGCTCGTCACCACGTCGTCGTACCGGGTGAACTCGGCGAACAGCCGGGCGATGTGCAGCTCGGACAGCGAACGCAGCAGCGAGAAGTACGGTTCGGTGAGGCCGGCGTGCTCGGCCAGCGCCCCCCGCAGCAGCCCTTCGGCCTCGACGCCCTTGGACCACTGGTGGTTGATCTCGTGGCCGTTCCAGACCAGGTTCGGGTCGGACGCGGAGCGCTCGTTGGACATCACCACCGGGCCGAGCCCGTGCAGCACCGCCGTCGCCACCGCGATCAGCGAGTTGATCGCGGTGACCGGGATGTGCCCGTTCAGCGCGCCCGCCGCGTTCAGGTCGAACAGCACCGGGTCGATGCGGCGTCGGGCCGCGAGGGGGGTCAGCCCGGACGCCTCGTTCACCGAGACGATCACGTGGTTCGGGTTGACCGAGAACGGCACCGGGTCCAGCTCGGCGCGGCGCAGCGCCTCCAAGCTCACGATCGAGTCCTTGCCGCCGCCGACGGCGGAGAGGGGGCGACGATCGGAGTTGTCGTAGACGCGCGGCGACTCCGGCGAGCCGGCCGGCACCTCCGGGCGCAACTCGAGCACGTGCGGCAACTGGTTGCGGTACGCGTACTCCGCGAGGCCCTTGGTGTAGACGGCCGTGACGTAGTCGACGGTGGCCGCGCCCAGCGGCGCCGGCAGCACCAGCCGGGGCGGCGCGGCGACCTTGTAGTAGCTCACCCCGGCGACGAGGTGCAGCACCTCCAGCACCCGACCGAGGGTGGCCACGGTCTCGTCCGACGGCGGCTGCGCCGGCAACGGAAGGGTGATCACTTCGGTGAACCGTTGCTCGCCGGCCGGACCGGTCAGCGCGTAGTCGAACAACACCTCACCGGTGGCGAAGTCGATCGAGTAGGACGGGAAGGTGAAGGCGTCCATCCGCCGGAGCTGCTCGTTGGGCACACGCCATACTAGGCCCTGGTTCGTCCGGCCGTGTCCGGACCGGGCCCCCGCCCTGCCGCCGCCGTGACCCCCGAGGAGAGCCCAGTGCGCCTGTCTGACCTGCGCGGACGTACCGTCGCCGTCTGGGGGGCCGGTCGGGAGGGCCGGGCGGCTGTGACCGCGATCGCCGCGCACGGCCCCGCCGAGCTGGTCGCCGTCGACGACAGCGCCAACTTCCTGTCCCTGCCCTGGGACGGTCCGCTGGCCGAGGCGGCCCCGCTGGTCACCGGAGAGGCGGGCTTCGCCAGGCTGGCCGCCGCCGACGTGGTGGTCCGCTCGCCCGGCGTGCCGCAGACCCATCCCTGGCTGGTCGAGCTGCGCCGACGCGGCGTGCCGGTCACCCAGGGCACCGCGCTGTGGATGGCCGACCACGCCGCACGCACCGTCGGGGTGACCGGCAGCAAAGGCAAGAGCACCACCTCCAGCCTGATCAGCCACCTGCTCACCGCGATGGACCGCCCGAACGTCTTCGGCGGCAACATCGGGGTGCCGACCCTCGACCTGCCCGACGCGGAGCTGTACGTGCTGGAGCTGTCGAGCTACCAGTGCAGCGACCTCACCGACTCGCCCCGGGTGGCCGTGGTCACCGCGCTGTTCCCCGAGCACCTGGACGCGCACGGCGGGGAGCGGGAGTACTACCGCGACAAGCTCAACCTGCTGGCCCACGATCCGCAGACGATCGTGGTCAACGGCGCCGACCCACGGCTCGCCGCCGAGCTGGGGGAGCTGCCGGCGGTGCGGGCCGGCCGCCCCGACACCACCCACGTCGCCACCGGCGCGGACGGCACGCCCTGGTTCCACCTCGGCGACCAGCCGCTCTTCCCCCGCGCCGTGCTGCCGCTGGTGGGCCGGCACAACGAGGGCAACCTGTGCGTCGCCCTCGCCGTGCTCGACGCGCTCGGCATCGACGTGGTGGCCGCCAAGGACCACCTCGCCGTCGCGGTGGCCGAGTTCCAGGGGCTGGCCCACCGGCTCACCGAGATCACCGACCCGTCCGGCCTGACCTTCGTCGACGACACCCTGGCCACCAGCCCGTACGCGGCCATGCACGCCATCGACGCGTACGACGGGCGACCGTTGACCGTGATCGTCGGGGGTAACGACCGGGGGCTGGACTACACGCCGCTGGCCGAGCACCTCGCCGAGCGGGAGCTGACCGTGATCGGCATCCCGGACAGCGGCGCCCGCATCGTCGAGGCGCTCGACGGCCTGCCCAAGGTGCGGACGGAGCTGGTCGACGACCTGGTGGACGCGGTCCGGCTGTCCCGGGAGGTGACCCCGGCCGGCGGGGTGGTGCTGCTGTCCCCGGCCGCCCCGAGCTACGGCCGGTTCCGCAACTTCGAGCACCGCTCCGAGGTCTTCGCCCAGGCCGTCGCCGACACCGCCGGGGCGTAGGGCCCGGCGGATTCACCTCACGGACGGCTGGCCTGGCCGAGACTACCGTCCTGCGCCGGGTCGGCCGGTCTGGTCGGGTCACCGTCGGGCGGCCTGCTGGTGCAGGGCGCGCATCGAGCGGATGGCCGAGCGGGTCTCCTGTAGGTACCGCCCGGGGGTGAGGGTCTGCTCGGGTAGCACCGCCAGGTCGGCCAGCGTCGGGTCCACCCCGACGGTCTCGATGGCGCAGCCGTACGGCACGGCCAGGGTGCGTAGCGCGTCGCAGTGCTGGAACGGCACGTAGATCGGCGCGGTGACCATCAGCGCCTCGTCACCCGGGGCGAGCCGGACGTGCCCGGCCCAGAACCGCTGGGTGTCGGCGGTGTGGGCGCGTCGCCGGTCGGGGTCGCTGGACGGCGCGGCCAGCACCCGTACCGGTGGCAGGCCGGTCGGCCGGTAGGTCCGCGACGACCAGGAGTGGTGGGGGTGGCCGGCGTCGACGCCGTCCTGCTCGGTCGGGGCGGTCACCCCGAACACCTGCCGGACCGCCGTGTCCAGCACGTCCACCTCGGTCTCGTCCGGCGGCAGGCCCGCGTCGGCGATGGTGGCGCGCTCCCACTCGGACAGTGGTCGGAAGCTGCCCAGCACGGCGACCTCGCCGGTCACCCGCAGGCCGGCGCGCAGCAGATGCGCGGCGTACGCGACGCGACGCACGCAGGCGTGCGCCAGGCCGCCCAGCACGACCAGGTGGGCGTACGCCGGGCGGGCCGGCGGCACCGCACGCACCATGCCGAGCGCGGCGGCCGCGTCGAGGACCAGCCTGGACGTGAGCGCGTCGAAGGTCGGCTCGCGCGCGTCCGGGCGTTCGCGCCCCTGCCGGAAGTCCCAGTGCCGGGCGGAGAAGTCATCGAGGAACCGCAGCGCCTCGGCGAGGTCGCCGGTCGGCCAGTGACCGCCGAAGTGCCGAACCAGGCCGCGGAGCGCAGCGGAGTCGACCCAGGCCCGGACGTCCGCCGTGATCTGCTCGGCGACCGTCGAAGGCGACGGGGCCGCATCCGCGCTCTGCACCTGCCGGATGCTACCGCTGTCATCCGGCGGTGCCTGCGGGTTGTGGCTGGCATCTACCCTGGCGGCACCGGCGGATTGGGGGACTTCGATGGTCCGTGACGTGGCCCGTCGGCGGCCCCGCGAGCGCGGCGGCGCCTCCGGCGGCTTCGCGCGTCTGGTGCCGCACACCGACCCGGTGGCGTTGGTCGGCATCACGTTGTCGATCACCCTCAGCGTCATGCTCGACCTCACCAACGCCGCCTCCGGGGTGGAGTCGCTGCTGGCCGGCCTGATGGGCATCACCATCTCGCTGCTGGTGGACTCGCTGGCCCGCGCGGAGCGCCGGTTTCACCTGCGGACGTTGCTGGACGGGCCGCCGTGGCTCGTCCACACCACCACCGAGCTGGCCGGGGCCATCCGGGAGGCGGCCGAGCAGCACGCGGGCACGCGGGTCGCGGCGGAGGCGCAGCGGCGCTACGAGCAGTTCCGGCTGGAGGCCGAGCAGCTCGCGCAGGGGCGGATCATCCGGCGTGGCGACGAGGACGAGGACCTGGTCGGCGCGACCCGTGGCTGCGTGCACCGGCTCGACGCGCTGACGAACGTGATGCCCCGGGTGAGCGGGGAGCTGAGCTGGTGGCGCAGCGAGATCGGCCGACGCTACTGGGAGGCGAACGTCGCGGCCCTGCAGCGGGGCGTCCGGATCACCCGGGTCTTCGTCTACGCCACGCTGACCGACGAGCTGTCCGCGCTCGTGCAGCGGCAGCGCGCGGCCGGGGCACGGGTGGGTCTGCTGCCCTTCGGTGTGGTCAGTCCACAGCTCCTCGTCAATCTGACAGTCTGGGACGGGTCGAGCTGTTGGGAGGCCCGGATGACCGCGCACGGCGAGGTCGGCGAGAACCAGTTCTCGGTCAACCGGACGGACGTCGAGCGCCTCACCCGCGTGTTCGACGTCTGCGTGAACGCCGCGACCTTCCAGGACTGACGGCCGAGACGGGGAAGCCATGACGGTGAGTGCGGTCCTGCTGGTGACGGCCGTGGTCTGGGCGGTCAGCGTGATCCGCTCGATCAGGCTCCGCGCGCTGGTCTACAGCCTTCCGTTTCCGATGACGCTCGCCCTGGTCAGCACCCCTTACGGAGTGGGCGGCGCGCAGGTGCTCGGCGTGCTCGGGCTCAACCTCTTCTTCGTCACCGTGGCGGTCACCCACCAGCGGCTGCGCTGGCCCATCCTGCTCGCCGACGGCGCGGGGATCGCCGTCTACGTGGCGCTGAGCGCAGGTCTGCTGGCCGTCGACATCCCGTTCGAGGCGGCCCTCGCCGCCACGCTCGTGCTCTGGCTGACGGCCATGCTCCTGCTGCGCGGTCACGCCCGTACGCGCGCCGCCGCCGCAGCCGGCGCAGGCGACGCCGCCGCCGCAGCAGCCAACGGAGCGGACGCCGCCGCTGCCGGACCGGCCGCGGTCGGCGACGCGGACGCCCGGGCGGCGACGCCGGCCGGAGGCCGTCCGGACGGTCTGCCGGCGCTGCTCAAGTTGCTGGTCATCTTCGTCGGGGCGATCCTCACCGCGGTGCTCGGCGCGGTGTTGCGCGGCATGGTGGTGACATTCCCGTATTCGGGGGTGCTGGTCGCCGTCGAGGCTCGCCGTCAGTTGTTCGAGTTCAGCGGGCACTTCGCTCGCAACAGCCTCGCGCTGGTCGGTTTCCTCACCGCGTACCACTATTTGCAGGACGTCTCGTCGGCCGTCGCGCTGGGCGCCGGCTGGGCCGCCTTCGCGGTGGTCGCCACCGTCCTGCACCTGCCGCTGCGCCGCCGCAGTTCTGCCCGGGCCAGCCCGCCGAGACGCGTGTCGAGATCGCTGCGGCCGGCGGCCGAGCCACCCACCGTGCGGTGAGCCGCCTATCCGGCGTTCCGGACCAGGTCCGCGATCTGGGCGAGGGGTTCGGCGTACGCGGGCCAGTCGAGGCCGTCGACGGTCACCGGCCGGTGGCTGGACCCGCGCCACGGCGGGGTCAACCTCGGGTTCCCCACCCAGACCTGAGCAGACGCAGCACGCCCGCCCCGGCCAGGTACGCCAGCAGGGCCGGGGCGGGCATGCCGAGCGGCTCCGGGGCGAGTTTCGGGGTCGCGCTGTTGAGCATCAGTGCGAACACCACTGCGGCGTAACCGGCCACGGTCAGCACCGTGCGGGTCGTGGTGCCCCGGCTGGCCCGGTGCCCGGTGCGGTGCCCGCTGCTGTGGACCTCCACCCGCCCGAAGACGGCGACCAGCACCGTCAGGACGGCCGCGAGCAGCAGCAGCCAGGGCACCCGCCACGCCCACCAGGCAGCCGAGCCGACCTCCGGTGCGGGCAGGGTCCCGGTCGCGTCGAGCAGCCCGATCAGCAGGATGGCGGCGGTCAGGTGCCAGAGGAAGATGGTCAGCACCACCAGGTTGACCCCGATCACCAGCTGCCACGGGCCGGTGCGCCGCAGCAGGCGCTCCGCGGGGCCGCGCAGCAGCAGGACCAGGCCGAGTTGGGTGGCGGCGACGGCCAGCAGCGCGAGGCTCGGCGGGCTGGCATTGTCCAGCCTCTCGCCGGGCACGTTCAGCATGGCCACCGGCCAGGGGCCGGGCACGGTGAGCAGCAGCAGCGCGGCCAGCCCGCCGACCAGGAACACCAGAGCGGCCCGGAGGGAGGTCGGCAGCCGGCGGCGACGTACCCCCGAATGCTCGTCAAACGGCGGGCCGGTTTCACCGGGGGCCGGAGGGCCGGCGGCGTCGGCCGGCGGGGCGGCTTCGCTGGCGGGCTTCGGCCCGGCTGCCTGCCGGGTGTCGTACCAGGCGAAGCCGAGCTGGTGTATCGCCAGCCAGCCGAACAGGTAGTTGCCGTAGCTCAGCTCCACCGGCCCGGTCAGCCGGCCCAGGTCGCCGAGACCCACCAGGGCGACCAGCACCAGCGGAACGGCCAGGCCGAGGCGGCGGTGCAGCGCGTACATCGGTGGGGTGAGCGCGACCACCGCGAGGTACGCGACCAGGAACCAGAGCGGGATGGTGGCGAACCAGACCACCTCGCGGATCCGGGTCGGGTCGGTGTCGAGCAGCCGGGCCACGGCGGCGGCGCCGCCGAGCACCAGCACCAGCACGCTGGTGGGGCGGACCAGCCGGGCGCTGCGGTCGAGCAGCCAACTGGCGGCGTCGCCGCCCCGTGCGCGCAGGCGGGCCAGCGAGACCGCGTTGGCGTAACCGCCGACCAGGAAGAAGACCGGCATCACCTGGGCCACCCAGGTCAGCGGGTACGCCCATGGCAGGTCACTGAGCGCGGAGTGCCCGGTGGGCAGCCCGGAGTCGTTGCGCACGATCACCACGATGCTCCAGTGTCCGAGAACGACCATGGTGATGGCGAGGGCGCGGAGCAGGTCGACGTACCGCTCCCGGCCCGCCGGGGTGCGCTCGGCGAGCTGGCGCAGGCGGCCCATCACCCCAGGCTATGCGAGCCGGCGGTGCCCGGTGGTGATAACGGTTCGGCTGCCGGGGGTTGAAGTCCGCGCGCCGCTGCCGTAGAAATTCTTCAGCAACTTTGCGCTAACTGAAGACAAGCAACAACCCCCGTGCCTCGCGCGACGGACGCCTTCCCCATTACCCGGCGACCGCCCGACCCGAACCGAGGAGACTTGATGAACAGGCGTGAGATCCTGCGGCGCAGCGCCGCCGCCGGTCTGCTGGCCACCCCCGCCGCCGGTCTGCTGACCGGTTGTGCGACCGGCGGCGGTGACAAGGGCGATGCCGAGACCTACCAGGGCACCAAGAGCGCCGAGAACCCGCTCGGCGTCAAGGAGGACGCCCCGCTCGAGGTGGTGATCTTCGGCGGCGGGTTCGGTGAGGAGTACGCCAAGGCCCACGAGGCCATGTACACCGAGAAGTACCCGAAGGCGAAGATCAAGCACTCCGCCACCCAGGAGATCAGCAAGACCCTCCAGCCGCGTTTCGTCGACGGCACGCCGCCGGACGTGGTCAACAACTCCGGCGCCAGCCAGATCGACTTCAACGGCCTGGTCAGCCAGAACGCCATCGCCGACCTGGGCGAGCTGCTCGCCGCGCCGAGCCTCGACGTGCCCGGCAAGACCGTCAAGGACACCCTGCTGCCCGGCGCGGTCGAGGTCGGGTCGTACGACGGCACGTTCCTGGTGCTCAACTACACCTACACCGCCTACGGCATCTGGTACTCCGAGAAGCTGTTCGCCGAACGCAAGTGGGAGTACGCCAAGACCTGGGACGACCACATCGCGCTCTGCAAGCAGATCAAGGCGGCCGGCATCGCCCCCTGGACGTACGCGGGCCTGCACCCGCGCTACATGAGCTGGCCGCTGATCGCCACCGCCATCAAGCTCGGCGGGCCGTCGGTGGCGACCGCCATCGACAACCTGGAGCCGAACGCCTGGAAGTCCGACTCGATGCGGACCGCCGCCGACGCGTGGCACCAGATCGTCAAGGACAAGTTCATCCTGGAGGGCTCGCCCGGCCTGGACCACAAGCAGTCGCAGACCGCCTGGTGTCAGGGCAAGGCCGCCTTCATCTCCTGCGGTTCCTGGCTGGAGAGCGAGCAGAAGGACGTCACCCCGGCCGGGTTCAACATGACCATCGCGCCCACCCCCAGCCTGGGCAGCGGCGACAAACTGCCGTTCGAGGCGATCCGAGGCACCGCCGGCGAGCCGTTCATGGTGCCGGCCAAGGCCCGCAACGTCGCCGGTGGCCTGGAGTACTTCCGCACCATGCTCTCCAAGAAGGGCGCCCAGGACTTCACCAAAAGGGTGGCCAGCCTGACCGTGGTGGCCGGCGCCAGCGAGGGCGTGGAGCTGCCGTACGGGCTCAACACCGTGGTCAAGGCCCTGGACGCGTCCGGTGCCAACGGCTTCAACTGGGTCTACAACAACTACTACCGCAAGTTGGAGAAGCCCCTCGTCGATGCCGCCTGCGGCGAGTTCTTCAGCGGCCGGATCGGCCCGGCCGAGTTCCTCGACCAGTGTCAGAAGGGCGCCGACTCGATCGCCCAGGACAGCTCGATCAAGAAGTACAAGCGAGCGGCTTGACAGCCCGGCCGGTGGGGGCGAGCGCGCCCCCACCGGCCGCACCTTGGGAAAGGTCCACCGTGAAACATGGCAAGTGGCCGCTGATCGTCACGTTCCTGGTGCCGCCGGTGCTGCTGTACGTCTTCTTCGTCGTCTCCCCGTACCTGCAGGCGTTCCAGATCTCCACCACCGACTGGCTCGGCTACTCGGCCGACGCCAACCAGGTCGGGCTGGCGAACTTCAAGGCGCTGTGGCACGACGACTACGTGTGGAACGCGCTGAAGAACAACGCGATCCTGCTCGCCCTGGTGCCCGTGCTGACCATCGGGTTCGGGCTCTTCTTCGCCACCATGCTCGCCCTGGGCGGGCGCCGGGGCCGCGCCGGAGTCACCGGGGTCCGCGGCGGCGCGTTCTACCGCACCGTGTACTTCTTCCCGCAGGTGCTCTCCGTCGTGATCATCGCGCTGTTGTTCAAGGAGGTCTACCACCCCAACAAGGGGCTGCTGACCAGCGCGCTGCACGCCGTCGGCCTGCCCGCGCCGACCTGGCTCGGCGACCCGGCGACCGCCTTCTGGTGTGTGCTGGCGGTGATGGTGTGGAGCAACGTCGGCTTCTACGTCGTCCTGTTCGGCGCCGCGATGTCGGCCGTACCGAAGGAGATCTACGAGGCGGTGCTGCTCGACGGTGCGTCCCGGTTCACCACGCTGCGGCGGATCACCCTGCCACTGCTCTGGGACACCGTTCAGGTCGCCTGGGTCTACCTGGCCATCTTCGCCCTGGACGGGTTCATCCTCGTGCAGCTCATGACCAACGGTGGACCGAACTTCTCCACCGACGTGATCGGCGTACGGATGTACGACACCGCCTTCGGCAGCGAGACCAAGTTCGGCTACGCCTCGGCGATCGGCGTGGTGATGTTCTTCCTGACCCTCTCGGTGGCGGTGCTGTCGCTGCGGGTCGGCCGGCGCGATCGGATCGAGTACTCGTGACCACACTGGACCAGCCCACCGTCGCCGCGCCGACGTCGACCCCGGGTCGGGACCGTCCCGTCCGCCGGGAACTCGGCGTCGCCAACGCCCTCTCGCACGGCTTCCTGCTGCTCTGGGGCCTGCTCACCGTCCTGCCGCTGCTGTGGATGTTCCTCAGCTCGTTCAAGACCAACGGCGAGATCCTGGCCGACCCGTGGGGGCTGCCCGCGTCGCTGAGCTGGGACAACTGGGCGCGTGCGTGGACCGGGGCGCACATCGGCCGGTACTTCCTCAACAGCCTCGTGGTGGTCACCGGCTCGGTCAGCCTCACCATGCTGATGGGCGCCGCCGCCGCGTACGTCTTCGCCCGGTACGAGTTCCGTGGCCGGCAGGTCGTCTACTACCTGTTCGTCGGCGGCCTGATGTTCCCGGTGTTCCTCGCCCTGGTGCCGCTGTTCTTCGTGGTCCGCAACGCCGGCCTCTTCGGCACCTGGACGGGACTGATCCTGGTGTACGCGGCGTACTCGATGCCGTTCACGGTGTTCTTCCTGACCGCGTTCTTCCGGACCCTGCCGACCTCGGTGGCCGAGGCGGCCATGGTCGACGGCTGCGGTCACTTCCGACTCTTCTTCCGAGTGATGCTCCCGATGGCGCGTCCGGGACTGATCAGCGTGGCGATCTTCAACTTCCTCAGCCACTGGAACCAGTTCCTGCTGCCGCAGGTGCTGATGCAGGGCGACGAGTCCAAGTGGATGCTCGCCCAGGGGCTGTTCGCGCTGTCGGTCAGCCAGGGCTACGCGGGCGACTACGCTCGGCTCTTCGCCGGGTTGAGCATCGCGGTGCTGCCGGTGCTGGCGATCTACGTGGCCTTCCAGCGGCAGGTCCAGGCCGGCCTCACCGCCGGTCAGCTCAAGTAGGACGGCACGGGTGGCGGCTCACCCGCCACCCGCCGAGGCGAGCCACAGCGACCGCGCCGCCCGGTGGCATCCACCACCGACCAGTGACCGCTCCTGATCACACGGTCCCGACCCGCGCCGCCCGCCCGCCCGCTCGGCGCCCGCCCGCCCGCTCGGCGCCCGCCCGCCCGCTCGGCGCCCGCCCGCCCGCTCGGCGCCCGCCCGTGCCGCCCGGCGTCCAAGATCGACGCAACTTCGGTGAAGTTGCTGTCTCAGCTCGTCGTGAGGCAGCAGTTTCCCCGAAAGTGCGCGGATCTTGCCGTGGAGGCGGGTGTGCGGATCTTGCCGTGGGCGGCCCGGGCTTCCCGGCTCTCCCGGCCCCGGCCCGAGAGGCCCGGGCTGGCGGCGGGTGGGCAGCGGCGCACGCCTTGATCGTGCTCGATCCAGGATGTAGTGGCCTCGGGGCGTGAGGTGGGCACTCTTTCCAGGATCGAGCACGATCATGACCCGTGGCGGCCCGACGCGCCCGGCCCGGCATTGCCGGTCCGGCTCGCCCGGGTGGCCCGGTCCGGCGCGGCATTACCGGCCCGGCTCGCTCAGTGTGACCCGGTGCGGCATGGTGTGCAGGGGGCGGCGCGCGGTCGGGCCCGGCCCGGGGCGGCCCGGGGTGGGGCGGTCAGGGGGTGGGGAAGAGTCGGGCGTGCAGGGCTGCCGGGTCGGTGACCTCGGGTAGGGCGCGGGCGGCGAGCCAGGCTGCCGCGGCGGCCCCGTCGCCGGCGGTGCGCAGGGGCGCGGACGGCCAGCGTCGGCCGATCTCGGCGCGGACGGCCGTGGCGAGCGGGGTGCCCGCGGTGAGCAGCCCACCGCCGAGTACGACCGGCGTCGTCGCCCCGGCGGGGCGGATCCGGCCGACGCTCCCGGCGAGGTGGGCGGCGGCCTCGGCGATCAGCGCGGTGGCGACCGGTTCGCCGTCGGTGGCGGCGGTGACGACCAGTGGCGCGAGCCGGGCCAGTTCGATCGGCGGCCGGCGGGTGACCGCCTGGATCGTGGCGTCCACGGTGTCGCGGGGGCGGGGAGCGACGTCGGTGCTGCCCACCAGGTCGGTGAGCACCGCCGCGCCCAGCGTGCCCGGCGCGTGGCCGGCGTCCAGGTCGGCGAGGAGCCGGCGGACCGCCTCGCGGCCGAGCCAGAAGCCCGATCCGGCGTCGCCGAGCAGCCAGCCGTGGCCGTCGGCGATCCGGTCGAGTCGCAGGTCGACGACCTGCGCGGTGATCGCGCCGGTGCCGGCGATGAGCACCGTCCCGTCGGGCTCGGCGGTGCCGGAGGCGTAGGCGACCAGGGCGTCGCCGTGCACGGCGTACGGGCAGCGCAGGCCCGCGTCGTGCCAGGCCCGGTCGAAGGCGGCGCGTCCGGCGGGGTCGGCGAGGATTCGGGCTGCGCCGGCCAGCCCGATGGTGCCGGCGGCCACCCGGGTCGGGTCGACGTCGGCGAGCGCGGCGCGCAGCGCGGCCAACAGTTCGGCGGCGGCCCGCTCGGCGCCGTGGCTGGTGGGGTTGCCGCCGCCGGCTCGGCCGGTGCCGAGGCGTTCGCCGGCGAGGGTCAGGGCGGTCGCCCGGGTGGACGTACCCCCGACGTCGAGACCGACCACGACGGTGTCGGACATCGGCACGGGCCTCCTTGCGCTGCGCGGTGCTGGGCCTGTTCATGCTGGTCGGCGCGGCCGCGTGGGGCAACTTCGGTCGGGAGTGGAGGTCTGTGCGCCAGGTAACAGTTTGAAAACTTCGCCCACAGTCTTGACACAGAGGGCGGTTCAGTAAGAACTTTTACCACTAACAGTTAACAGTCTTTTCGGAAAGGTGAGGCGACCCATGGTTGATCACGAGGTGGACATCGCCGCGGGGACCGCGGTGGTCGACCCCCACGTGACCGACCGAAGGAACTCACCCTCCGACGGGGTGCTGGCCCGGGTGCGCAACGGGCTCGCCGAGCTGACCGGCGCGCTGCGCCGCGTCGCCGAGCACGTCCTGAGCGACCCGGAGGCCGCCGCGCGCTCCACCATTGTGGAGCTTGCCGAACGCAGTGGCACCTCCCCGGCCACCATCACCCGCTTCTGCCGGGCGATGGGCTTTGAGGGGTACGCCGACCTGCGCCTCGGCATCGCCGCGGAGACCGGCCGGGCACGCTCGGCCGGCTGGACCGTCGACATCGGCCGCGAGATCCAGCCCAGCGACCCCCTCGCGCGGGTGCTCGACCAGATCATGGCGGCCGACACCCGGGCCATGCACGACACCGCCGCGCTGCTCGACCTCAGCGAGGTGGAACGCGCCGCGGTGGCGATCGCCGGCGCCAGCCGGGTGAACATCTTCGGCGCCAGCGGCAGCGCCCTGGTCGGCGAGGAGATGCAGTTCAGCCTGCACCGCATCGGGGTGGCCGCCTGGGCCTGGAGCGACGTGCACGAGGGGCTGGCCAGCGCCGCGCTGCTCGGCGTCGGCGACGTCGCGCTCGGCATCTCGCACACCGGCCAGACCCGCGAGACGATCGAGATGCTCGCCGAGGCGGGCAGCCGGGGCGCCACCACTGTCGCCCTCACCGGTTTCCCCCGCTCGCCGCTGGCCGAGCTGGCCGACATCGTGCTGCTCACCGCCAGCCAGGCCACCACCTTCCGGCCGGACGCCCTCTCCGCCCGCCACCCGCAACTGGTGGTGCTCGACCTGCTCTACATCGCCGTCGCCCAGCGCACCCACGACCGCGCCCACGCGGCCTTCCGGCGCACCGCGCAGGCCGTCGACGGGCACAAGGCCGCGAAAGGGGCCCTCTCATGATCAGTGCCCAGGGGTACGCGGACGCCGTCCGCCCGGTGCTCGACCGCCTGCTCGACTCGGAGGCCGACGGGATCACCCGGGCCGCCGACCTGATCGCCGACAGTCTGCGCGCCGGCGGTGTGCTCCAGGCGTTCGGCGCCGGGCACTCCGAGGCGTTCGCCGCCGAGCTGGTCGCCCGCGCCGGTGGGCTGGTCCCCACCAACCGGCTCTCGGTACGGGACCTGGTGGTGCACGGCGACGCCCCGCGCGACGTGCTCGCCGACCCCAAGCTGGAACGCGACCCCTGGATCGCCCACCAGATCTACGCGCTCGCGGCGCCCCAGCCGCGCGACGTGTTCGTGGTGGCGTCCCAGTCCGGCATCAACGGCTCGGTGGTCGAGCTGGCGGCGCTGGTCACCGAGCGCGGTCACCCGTTGATCGCGGTCACCTCGGTCGAGCACACCGCACGGGTCGCCCCACGGCACCCGTCCGGTCAGCGGCTCGCCGACCTCGCCGACGTCGTGCTGGACAACGGCGCGCCGTACGGTGACGCACTGCTGCCGCTCGAGGGCGGCGGCGCGGTCTGTGCGGTCTCCTCGGTCACCACCGCGCTGCTGGCGCAGTTGCTGACCGCTGAGGTCGTACGACGGTTCCACCAGGCCGGGGAGGTACCCCCTATCTACCTCTCCGCCAACGTCCCCGGTGGGGACGAGCACAACATCGCCCTCGAGTCGCGGTACGCCGGGCGTCTCCGGCGCACCGCCTGACCCGACATTCCACAAGGAGAGACGACGATGTCGATTACCCCCGAGCACCCGGCCGCACTCGACCGTCGCACGGTGCTGCGTCGCGCCGCCGCCGTGGGCATGCTCGCCACCCCGGCCATCGGCCTGCTCAGCGCGTGCGCCACGAGCAGCGGCGGTGACAAGGACAACGAGAAGGCCGCCGAAGGCACCAAGAGCGCGGCCAACCCGCTGGGCGTCAAGGAGGACGCCCCGATCGAGGTGATCATCTTCAACGGTGGCTACGGCGAGAAGTACGCCACCGACGTGCACGAGCCGCTCTACAAGAAGGCGTTCCCCAAGGCGGAGATCAAGCACCAGTCCACCCAGGCCGTCTCCACGGTGCTCCAGCCGCGGTTCGCGTCCGGCAACCCGCCGGAGTTCGTGAACAACTCGGGCGAGAAGCTGATGGACTTCGGCGCGCTGGTCGCCGACGGTCAGCTCCAGGACCTCACCGAGCTGTGGGACGCCCCGTCGGTCGACGACCCGGCCAAGAAGGTCCGCGACACCGTGGTGCCGGGCACCGTCGAGGCGGGTTCGTTCAACGGCAAGCCGTACGTTCTGTACTACGTCTCCACCGTCTTCGGCATCTGGTACTCGGCCAAGCTGTTCAAGGACAACGGCTGGGCGCCGGCGAAGACCTGGGACGACTTCATCAAGCTGCTCACCGCCATCAAGGCGAAGGGCATCACGCCCTACGGGTACGCGGGGGCGAACGCGGCGTACTACCAGTGGAACGTGATCCTCACTCAGGCCGCCAAGATCGGTGGCGTCGACGTGCTGAAGAACATCGACAACCTGGAGGACGGCGCCTGGAAGCAGGACGCGGTCAAGCAGGCGGCCACGGCGTGGGCCGAGGTCGGGGCGAAGTTCAGCGACAAGAGCTTCGAGGGGCTCAAGCACACCGACGTGCAGCTGCGGCAGAACCAGTACAAGGTGGCCCTGTACCCCAGCGGTGACTGGCTGGAGGGCGAGCAGAAGCAGGACACCCCGGCCGGCTTCGACTACCAGCTCATGCCGGTGCCGAGCCTCACCGCGTCGGACAAGCTGCCGGCCACGGCGCTGCGGGCCACCGCGGGCGAGGGCTACTTCGTCTCGGCGAAGAGCAAGAACCCCAAGGGCGGCCTGGAGTACATGCGCCAGATGCTGTCCACCGCGGGCGCGAAGGGCTTCACCGAGGTGGTCAAGGCCCCGACCGTGGTCACCGCCGGTTCGGAGGGCTTCGCCTTCCCGCCCGGTGTGGCCAGCTCGCAGGCCGCGCTCAAGGCGGCCGGGCAGGACGTGTTCAACCTGTACTTCGACGGCTGGTACAAGGAGCTCGACACCGAGGCGCGCAGCGCCACCAACGAGCTGATGTTCGGCCGGATCAACGCGGACGCCTTCGTGGAGCGGATCCAGAAGCGCGCCGACGCGATCAAGAAGGACAGCTCGGTCGCCAAGTTCAAGCGCTGATCGATCGGAGCTAGGGTCATGCGGCACGGCAAGTATCCATTCGTGATCGGGTTCCTGTTCGCCCCGGTCGCGCTGTACGTGACATTCGTGATCTGGCCGTACGCGCAGGCGTTCCAGATCTCGATGACCAACTGGCGAGGGCTCTCCGCCCCGCAGTGGGTGGGCTTCGACAACTACCGGAGGCTGCTCGACGACGGCGCCTTCTGGAAGGCGGTCCAGCACCACGGCGTACTGCTGCTTGCCCTGCCGCTGATCACCATCGCCATCGCGTTGTTCTTCGCCTTCCTGCTCAACGTGGGTGGCAAGAGCAGCGGCGGTCAACGCCAGGGGGTCTGGGGGGCGAAGTTCTACCGGGTGGTGTTCTTCTTCCCCCAGGTCCTGGCGGTGGCGATCATCGCGGTGCTGTTCCAGATGGTCTACCGGCCGAACGAGTCGGGTCTGATCAACGGCGTGCTGATGAAGATCGGCCTGGATCCGATCCTCTTCCTGGTCAAGCCGAACCTGGCCCTCTGGTCGATCCTCGCGGTGCTGGTCTGGCAGGCCGTCGGCTTCTACGTGGTGCTCTTCTCGGCCGGGATGGCCTCCATCCCGGGCGAGATCTACGAGGCCGCGGAGATGGACGGGGCGAGCAGGGTGACCCTGTTCTTCCGGGTCACCCTGCCGCTGCTCTGGGACACCCTCCAGGTCGCGTGGGTCTATCTGGGCATCGCGGCGTTCGACGCGTTCGCCATCGTGGCCGTGCTCTCGGTCGACGGTGGCGGCCCGGACGGCGCCACCACCGTGCTGGCCATGGAGATCTACCGCAACGCGTTCGTCTACTCGAAGTACGGTTACGCCTCCGCGATGGGCGTGGCGCTGTTCTTCCTCACCCTCACGTTCGCGGCGCTGACGCTGCGGCTCACCAAGCGGGAAAGCGTGGAGTACTGATGAACCCCCAGTCGACGCTGCCGCCGACGCCGGCGGCCCTACCGCCGAAGACCGGCGACCCGGCAGCCGCAGGGCGGGGGAGCAAGGACCCCCGCTCGGAGGTGCGGCTCTTCGCCGGCCTGGGACACATCGCGCTCGCCGTGTGGGCGGTGATCGTGATCGTGCCGATCCTCTGGACCTTCCTCGCCGCGTTCAAGAACACCAGCGAGATCTTCAGCAGCCCGTGGACGCTCCCGGCGGAGCTGCGGTGGGAGAACTTCGGTCGGGCGTGGACCAAGGCGAACGTCGGCCGGTACTTCCTCAACAGCGTCCTCGTGGTCTCGTGCAGCACCTTCGGCACCATGCTGCTCGGCTCGATGGCGGCGTACGTGTTGGCGCGGTACCGGTTCTGGGGCAACCGGGCGATCTACTACCTGTTCGTCTCGGGGCTGGCGTTCCCGGTCTTCCTGGCCCTGGTGCCGCTCTTCTTCGTGGTGAAGCAGTTGGGCATGCTGGACACCTACCAGGGCGTGGTGCTGGTCTACATCGCGTACTCGCTGCCGTTCACGATCTTCTTCCTGGCCGCGTTCTTCAAGACGCTGCCGACGTCGGTGGCCGAGGCGGGGATGATCGACGGCTGCGGGCACACCCGGCTGTTCTTCCAGGTCATGATGCCGATGGCGAAGCCCGGTCTGATCAGCGTGGCGATCTTCAACATCATCGGACAGTGGGCGCAGTACCAGCTCCCGTTGGTGCTGCTCTCCAACGCCAAGGACAAGTGGGTGCTCACCCAGGGCATCGCCGACATCTCGGTCAACGCCGGCTACGAGGCGGACTGGTCCGGGCTGTTCGCCGCGCTGACCATCGCCATCCTCCCGATGATCATCGTGTACGCGGTCTTCCAGCGTCAGATCCAGGCCGGGCTCACCTCCGGCGCGGTGAAGTAGACCGTCACCTCTGGCGCTCGTCGGCGTGAGCGTGCCACGAGCGCCAGAGGGCGGCGTACGCCCCGTCGGCCGCCACCAGCTCGTCGTGACTGCCGATCTCGGTGATCCGGCCGTCCGCCAGGACGGCCACCCGGTCGGCGTCGTGCGCGGTGTTGAGCCGGTGCGCGATGGCGATGACGGTCCGTCCGACGAGCACGGCGGCCAGGGCGCGCTCGGTCCGCCGAGCGGTGCTCGGGTCGAGCGCGGCGGTCGCCTCGTCCAGGATCAGCGTGTGCGGGTCGGCGAGCACCAGTCGGGCCAGCGCCAGCTGCTGGGCCTCGGCCGCGCCGAGCTGGCGGGCGCCGTCGCCGAGCGCGGTGTCCAGCCCCTCGGACAGCTCGTCGTACCAGTCAGCGCCCACCGTGGCCAGCGCGGCGCGCATCTGCTCGTCCGAGGCGTCCGGCGCGGCGAACGCGAGGTTGTCACGTACCGAGCCGATGAAGACGTGGTGCTCCTGAGTGACCAGGGCGATCCGCCGCCGACGTTCGGCCGGGTCCAGGTCGGTGACCGGGCAACCGCCGATGCTGACGACGCCCCGCCGCGGCGCGTCGATGCCGGCCAGCAGCCGGGCCAGGGTCGACTTGCCGGCGCCCGACGGGCCGACGACCGCCAGCCGTTCGCCGGGCCGCACGTCCAGGTCGATGCCGTGCAGCACGTCGTGCCCGTCGGCGTACGAGAACCGTGCCTCGCGGACGACGAGCCGCTCGCCCCGCACGGTGGCCGTGGTGCCGGGCGACTCCGGTGGGACCAGCCCGACGCCGAGCACCCGGGCGAACGACGCGAAGCCGCGCTGCGCCTGCTCCGTCCACTGCAACAGCCGGTCCATCGGGTCGATGGCCTGCTGGAGGTAGAGCGCGGCGGCGACCACCGCGCCGAGCGAGACCCGGTCGGCGGCGTACAGGTAGCCCCCGACGAGCAGGACCATGGCGACGGGCAGCGGATAGCTGGCCTCCACGACCGAGAAGAACACGGTCCGCAGCGCGAGGGTCGCCCGCCGGGCCTGCCACAGCCGGGTGACGCGGCTGGTGCCGTGCCGGATCCGGTCGTCGGTCAGCCGCAGCGCCTCGACCGTGCGGGCCCCCTCGGCGGTGGTGGTCAACGCCTCGGTCAACTCGGCCGCCTCGGCGCCCTCGGTGAGGTACGCGGAGCTGGCCCGACGCAGGTACCACCGGGTCACCGCCACGATCGACGGCAGCCCGGCTAGCGCCGCGACCCCGAGCAGGGGATGCAGCAGGAAGACCGCCCCGAACAGCAACGTCAACTGCACCGAGGCGATGACGATGGTGGGCACCACCTCCCGGACGGTGGTCCCGACCGTCGCCACGTCGACCGAGCTGCGGGTCGCCAGGTCACCGGCGCCGGCGCGCTCGACGACCGAGACCGGCAGCCCGAGGGTGCGGGAGACGAACTCCTCGCGCAGCTCGGCGACGGCCCGTTCGCCGAAGCGGTGGCCGGCGTACTGGGCGTAGCGGGAGAGCAGGGCGCTGACGAGGACACAGCCGGCGATCGCCAGTGCCAGCCGGTCCACGGTGGCCACGCCGGCGCCGGCGGTGACCCGGTCGATGATGACGCCCAGCAACCAGGGCGGGGCCAGCCCGGCGAGGGCGGCGGCGCTGTGCAGCGCCAGTACGACGCCGACGGCCCGGCGGTGCCGGCTGATCATGTCGCGGAGGGCACGGCGTACGGTGCCGCGGTCCGCGATCGGCAGCCGGGTCACCGGTACGCCTCCTCGGCGTCGGCGGGGCGCTCGGCGACCGGATCGTCGTCGCCGCGGGCCACCAGGTGACGGTAGCCCGGGGCGTATTCGAGCAGGCCGTCGTGGGTGCCGGTGGCGGTGATCCGGCCTGCGCTCAGGTGCGCGACCACGTCGGCGCGGCCGAGCAGCAGCGGCGACGTGGCGAGCACCACGGTGGTCAGCCCCGCCCGAGCGGTCCGCAGCCGCTCGGCGATCCGCGCCTCGGTGTGCGCGTCCACGGCCGAGGTCGGGTCCACGAGGATCAGCACCTCCGGCTCGGCGAGCAGCGCCCGGGCCAGGCGGACCCGTTGGCGTTGACCGCCGGAGAGCGTCCGGGCCCGGGCGTCCAGCGGGGTGTCCAGCCCGGCCGGGAGGGCGTCGACGATGTCGTCGGCCGACGCGGTCCGCAGGGCGGCGCCGAGCCGTTCGTCGTCGGTCCCGGGGCGCAGGACGTCACGCAGTGTCCCGCCGAAGAGGTACGAGTCGTGGTCGGCGACCAGGATCCGGGCACGCACCTCGTCCAGGGCGACCTCGGTCAGCGGTATGCCACCCCAGGTGGTGTCGCTGACGACGTACCGGCCCAGCCGGTCGGCAAGCGCCACGGCCGCCGCCGGGTCGTCGGCCGCCACCGCGGTCAGCTGGCCGGCGCGTACGGTCAGCCCGGTCACCGGGTCGTGCAGGTCGGCGGGGCCGTCCGGCGCGGTCACCGCATGCGGGTGACGCGCGTCGGGGACGGCGGACGGCCACCGGCGACCCGGCCCGCCGACGTCGTCCGGGGTGAGCCGGAGCAGGTCGGTGATCCGCCGGGCGGCGACCCGACCCCGGATGAGCTGATGGCTGCCCTCCAGGAGGAACCAGACCGGCACGATCAGGCTCGCGACGATGCCGTAGACGGCGACGAGTTCACCGACGCTGACGGCGCCGCTGACCACCATCCGGGCCGTCAGCCACACCACCGCCGCCAGGAACAGGCCGGGGATGGCGACGGTCGCCGCGTCGATCCAGCTGATGACCGCGCCGACCCGGTAGCCCTCGGCGCGCAGGTCCTGGGATCGGGCCGCGTACCGTCGGGCGAAGAGGTCCCGGCCGCCCACCCCGGCCAGCACGCGCAGCCCGGCCACGATGTCCCCGGACCGGGCGGTGAGCGCGCCCTGCTGCCTCCGGTAGACCGACTCCGCGCGTTCCAGTCGGCGCAGCAGCGGCCCGACGACCAGCGCGACCGCCGGCATGCCCACCAGCACGCAGAGCGCGAGCGGCGGGGAGATCGACCAGAGCACCACGGCGATGACCCCGTACGCGACGATCGCGCCGACGCCCGGCCCGGTCAGGGTCAGCACCTGCGCCGACCAGTCGATGTCGGAACCGCCCACGGTGGCCACCTCACCGGCGGCGGAACGGCGTGGCAGCGCCGCGCCGACCCGGGACAGCTGACGCAGCAGCACCTCCGCCGAGCGGGCCTTGGCGTCCTCCCGGATGAAGGTCATCGTGCGGTGTCGCATGATGCCCAGGTACGACAACGCCACCCCCGCCACGATGATCGTCACGACCCACAGGGCCAGGGCACGGCTGTCGCGGGCGCGCAGGCCGTCGTCGACGGCACGGGCGATCAGGTAGGGCCGGGCCGAGAGCCCGACCATCCAGGCCGTGCCGAGCAGGCTGCCGCGTAGCACCCGCCAGGGCTGGCAGCGGACCAGCCACCACAGGTACCGCATCGGACCGCGCGTGTCGGGGGTGCCGGGGTCGGAGTGTGGGATCTGGGGAGGCACCTGGCCACGCTATCGAGCACCGGGCCGACCTACCGACCGGTTTTCCTGTCGGAGGGGGAGGGCAGAATCATATTCGTGCTGGTGGCGGTGGTGGCGGGCGAACGCGGTGGGGGAGAGCTGCGTCCGCTCGACGCCGCCGGCCGACCCGTCGGCCCGACCGAGACCGTCAGCGACCTCGCGGCCGCGATGGCGGCGCGGGAGGCGGCCGAGCACCCGCGGTGGGTCTGGGCCGCTACGGGTGCGATCTACCCGGCGCTGCTGCGGGCCGGGGTTCGTGTCGAGCGGTGCCACGACGTGGAGCTGACCGAGGCTCTGTTGCTCGGGCACGCCGGCCGCTGGGGCGAGCCCCGCTCGCTGGCCGCCGCCTGGGCCCGCCTGACCGGTGCCGCGGTGCCGGCCGACCCGCCGCCGCGCGCCGCCGCGCCACCCGGGCACGGCCAGGGCGCGCTCTTCGACACGCTGCCCGGTCCGCCGGGGCCGGGCATCGAGGCACTGACCCGGGTGTACGCCGACCAGGTCGCCCGGCTCGCCACCACCGAGCACCCGGGCCGGTTCCGGCTGCTGGTGGCCGCCGAATCGGCCGGCGCGTTGATCGCGGTGGAGATGGGCGTCGCCGGGCTGCCCTGGCGGGCCGAGGTGCACGACGCGATCCTCGCCGACCTGCTGGGGGAGCCGTCCCCGGTCGGCGGGCCGCCGCGCCGGTTGGCCGAGTTGACGGCCCGGATCGCCGACGCTTTCGGCGTCCGCCAGCTGCACGCCGACTCCCCGGCCGAGCTGCTCAAGGCGTTCGCCCGGGCCGGGGTGGAGCTGCCCAACACCCGGGCCTGGGTGTTGCGCGGGGTGGACCATCCTGCGGTGCCCCTGGTGCTGGAATACAAGGAGCTGTACCGGATCTGGACGGCGCACGGCTGGTCCTGGCGTGAGCAGTGGGTGCGCGACGGTCGGTTCCAGCCGGAGTACGTGCCGGGCGGGGTGGTCTCCGGCCGCTGGGCGACCCGGGGCGGTGGCGCGTTGCAGATTCCCAAGGTGATCCGCCGGGCGGTGGTGGCGGACCCGGGCTGGCGGCTGGTGGTCGCCGACGCCGGCCAGTTGGAGCCCCGCGTCCTGGCGGCGGTCTCCGGGGACGCGCGGCTGGCGGCGGCGGGCGGCGCCGGTGACCTGTACGCCGCGCTCGCCCGGGACTCGTTCGGCGGTGACCGTCCCCGGGCCAAGGTCGCCCTGCTCGGGGCCATGTACGGGCAGACCGGCGGTGCGGCGGTGCCCGCGCTGGCGGTGCTGAAGCGCAGCTACCCGACGGCGTTCGGCTACGTCGAGGCGGCCGCGCGCACCGGCGAGGCGGGCGGGTTGGTCCGTTCGTGGCTGGGGCGCACCTGCCCACCCGGCTCGGTCGGGCTCGGTGATCCCGACGAGGGGCCGACCGATCGGGACGCCGCGGCCGATCGGCAGAGCCCCCGGGCTCGAGCCGCCCGGTCCCGGGGGCGTTTCACCCGCAACTTCGTCATCCAGGCCACCGCCGCGGAGTGGGCCTCGACGCTGCTGGCCACGCTGCGCACCGAGCTGGCCGACACCGACGCCGAGCTGGTCTTCTTTCAGCACGACGAGGTGCTGGCGCACTGTCCGGCGGAGCAGGCCGAGACCGTGGCGGCGGCGGTGAGCAGGGCGGGCGAGCGGGCCACCGCGCTGCTGTTCGGCGATACCCCGGTGCGCTTCCCGCTGGATCTGTCCATCGTCGACTGCTACGCCGACGCGGCCTGACCGGCTCTGCGGGTCAGGCCCGGCGTGGCCGGTTGGGCGGGTTTGGCCGGCGTGGCCGGTTAGGCGGGTCTGGCCGGCGTGGCCGGCTCTGCGGAGGTCATCGCGCGATGATCGACTCCACATCGCCGAGATGAGGGTATCCAGGCGCCTGGATGCCGCCACTTCGGCGATGTGGAGTCGATCAGCCACCCGGGGCGCGTCCGTAGGTCGCCGGGCCGTTTCGTGCTGCGGCGGTCGCGGAGGAGGCCATCGCGGCCTCGCCGCTGGCGGTCCGGTGCGTAACGGTTGCACTATTTTCCCTTTTCGCCCCGCCACTCGTGCGCGGCCCTCCTCGTTGCAGTGTCCGTAGGAGGGGGCCGGTCGTCACGGTCGGTCCCGTGCTTGAGGGGGCGCAGCTGAACCGGATCGCAGGAATGATCATCGCCGCAGGTGGGGGACGCCGCATCGGCGGTCCCGAAGCGCTGCTGCACCAGGGAGAGAAGCCCCTGGTCAACCAGATGATCGACACGATGACCGAGGCGGGCTGCGAGCAGATCGTGGTCGTGCTGGGGGCCGCCGCGGACCAGGTCCGGGAGACCGCCGACCTGGGCAAGGCGACCGTTGTGATCAACAAGGCGTGGGGCACCGGGGTCGGTTCGTCCATCCGTGCCGGCCTGGCCGCCATGGACGACGCGGGGATCGAGGCGGTGGTGGTGGTGCCGGTCGACATGCCGGGCCTGACCGCCGCGGCGGTCAGCCGGGTGGCCGCGCTGCCGTACCCGGATGTGCTGGTCTGCGCCACCTACGACGGGCTGCGCGGGTACCCGATGCTGTTCGGCCGTCGGCACTGGCCCGGCATCGCGACGCTGGCCAGCGCCGATGTGGGCGCCCGGCCGTACCTGTTGGCGCACAAGGACCAGATCGTCGACATCGCCTGCGACTCGGTGGCCGACGGCAGTCGCGTCGACACCCCGGAGCTGATGGCGCTCTACGGCCTCACCGTCCCGCCGCAGCGCGTCGGGGTCTAATCCGAGTAATTCCTAACCGTGGCTGGGGTGGTGGGCGTAGCCGGCGGCCGGCGGTGACCGTCAGTCACCTCCGTGGGGGCGGATGCGGTGGTAAGCGGTATACCTCAGAGTCATATTCATACCTCTGAGGTATACCGCTCGACAGCACATCAACGCGGCGGGCAGCCAAAGCGGATCATCAACACCCTTCTCACCGTGGTGCAGGTACTGCTCGGGGTGCGGTCCGGCGTTGCCGTAGCTGAAGCGGGCGATCCGGGCGGTTGCCGCGGACACCGACCTGTGGACCGATGATGCGTGACCCTCAAAAGCCAACTCGACCTGGAACTACACGGCGCTGACCAGGGTTAGGCCTTACTCGTCTAGCGCTTCGGCGACCGGGCAGGGTCACTGGGCCACTCTGGCCGCGCTCTCGTACGCCGCCGCTCGTGCGATCACCTCGGGGGTCGCGCGGGAGGGGTGGCCGCTGTCGAAGGGCGGTTGCGGGTCGTACTCCATCCAGAGCTGCACCGCTTGCGCGGTCGTCCGGTCCGTGAGGAGTTCGACGAGTCTCAGCCCCATGTCGAGGCCACTCGACACGCCGGCGGCCGTGATGATGCGCGCGTCCGGCTCTTCGACCACGCCTCAGGTCGTACGCCCGGTGGTCACCGCGTGCCGTCCGATACCGGTTCGCCCCCGTGAGGACCTCCCACGGCCCCGCGATGTCGAGGGACTGCACACCCGGGAAGGCGACGACGGTGACGTGCTCAACCATGCCCTGAGTCTGTCGGCGCGACCGGCGTGGCGCCATGACGCGCTACCCACGGATAGTGACACCGTGCGGGACCGCTCAGTCGAGCTGACCAGTGGCCGCGAGCCGCCCGTACCAGTGCGCGCTGTCCTTCCAGATGCGTTCCTGCGTGTCGTAGTCGACCCGGATGATCCCGAACCGGCGGTCGTAGCCGTAGCCCCACTCGAAGTTGTCCAGCAGCGACCAGACGAAGTAGCCCCGCACGTCCACGCCCTGCTCGCGGGCGTCCGCCACGGCGGAGATGTGCCGGCGCAGATAGTCGATCCGCCGGTCGTCGTGGATCCGGCCGTCGGCCGACACGGCGTCGTCGAAGGCCGCGCCGTTCTCGGTGATCATCAACGGCTGGCCCGGGTACTCCCGGCCCAGCCGCAGCAGCAGCTCGGTCAGGGCCGGCGGGTCGATGTTCCACCCCATCGCCGTGTGGGGGCCGGGCTGCGGCAGGAAGTCGACGCCGTCGGCGCCGACCCACGGCGAGTGCGCCGACGCGCCGTGCCCGTCGGCGTCCGAACGGGCCGAGTGCCCGTCCCAGGCGCGTACCAGGGTGCTCGAGTAGTAGTTGACGCCGAGCACGTCCAGCGGAACGGCGGCCACCTTCTCGTCGCCCTGGCGCACGAACGACCAGTCGGTGACGCCCGCCGTGTCGGCCAGCAGGTCGGCCGGGTACGCCCCGTTCAGCATCGGGCCGAGGAACGCCCGGTTGGCCAGCGCGTCGATGCGGCGGGCCGCGTCGACGTCCGCCGCCGAGTCGGACGCCGGGCGGATCACGTGCAGGTTCAGCGTCACCGACAGCTCGGCGGTCGGGGCCAACTCCCGAACCACCCGGCCGGCCAGGCCGTGCGCCAGGTTCAGGTGATGCACCGCCGCCAGCGCCGCCGCCGGCTCGGTCCGCCCCGGCGCGTGCACACCGGAGCCGTAGCCCAGGTACGCCGAGCACCACGGCTCGTTCAGCGTGGTCCAGGTGTGCACCCGGTCGCCGAGCGCGGCGACGATCCCCGACGCGTACTCCTCGAAGCGCAGCGCGGTGTCCCGCACCGGCCACCCACCGGCGTCCTCCAGCTCCTGCGGCAGGTCCCAGTGGTACATGGTGGCGACCGGGCGGACGCCGCGCTCCAGCAGGCCGTCGACCAGCCGGGAGTAGAAGTCCAGGCCGGCCTGGTTGAACCGGCCGGACCCGCCCGGCTGCACGCGCGGCCAGGAGATCGAGAAGCGGTACGCGCCCAGGCCCAACTCCGCGATGTGGTCGAGGTCCTGCGGCCAGCGGTGGTAGTGGTCGGCGGCCACGTCACCGGTGTCGCCGTTCAGCGTCCGCCCCGGGGTGTGGCTGTAGGTGTCCCAGATGGACGGCCCTCGGCCGTCCTCGGTGGCCGCGCCCTCGATCTGGTACGCCGCCGTGGCCGAGCCCCAGAGGAAGCTCTCCGCAAAGGTGCGTGCCGTCATCGTCCTGCTACCTCCGTC
The DNA here is from genome assembly GCF_045161355.1 of Micromonospora sp. NBC_00617. Taxonomy (NCBI): domain Bacteria; kingdom Bacillati; phylum Actinomycetota; class Actinomycetes; order Micromonosporales; family Micromonosporaceae; genus Micromonospora; species Micromonospora sp. NBC_00617. Next base: position 816,636 of record NZ_CP107751.1, read on the forward strand.
CCGGCGACCACGCAGTGGTACGCCGACGAGTCACCCGCCACCAGTTCCGCGGTGGCCACGCCATCGCGGAAGCTCACCTCGAACTCCGCGCCCGGCCCGTCGCCGGGCGACGGGATCCGTACCCGTTGCCGCTGTCCCTGCGCCGGGGCGTAGAGGCGCAGTTGCACGCCGTTTGCCCAGTCGTAGTCGGGCCGGTCGGAGCGCGCCCCGAACGGGATGACCGCGCCCGGCCGGGCGAGCACCGGCAGACTGTCGAACTCGTGCTTCTCGGTGACCCAGGCCGGGCCGGTGAGCTGCGCGCCGGTCACGAGGTGCGTCCACGTGCCGGCGGGCACATAGTAGGTGACCTGGCCGTCGGCGCTGAGCACGGGCGCGACCAGCACGTCGGGGCCGAGCATGTACTGCCGGTCCAGGTGCGCCGCGGCCGGGTCGTTCGGGAACTCCACGATCATCGGGCGCATCACCGGAATCCCGTCGCGGTGCGCCTCCTGCGCGGCGGCGGCCAGGTACGGCATCAGGCTGAGCTTGAGCCGGGTGAAGTGCCGCAGCACGTCGACGGCCTCCTCGTCGTACGCCCACGGCACCCGGTACGAACCGGAGCCGTGCAGCCGGGAGTGCGAGGAGAGCAGCCCGAAGGCGATCCACCGCTTGAACACGGCCGGATCGGGGGTGCCCTCGAAGCCGCCGATGTCGTGGCTCCAGTAGCCGAAACCGGACGACGCCAGGGACAGCCCGCCGCGCAGCGACTCGGCCATCGCGACGAACGTCGCCTCGCAGTCGCCGCCCCAGTGCACCGGGAACTGCTGCCCGCCAGTGGTGGCCGAGCGGGCGAACACCACCGCCTCGCCCTCGCCCCGCTCGGTCTCCAGCAGCTCGAAGACGGCCTTGTTGTAGAGGTAGGCGTAGTAGTTGTGCATCCGCTGCGGGTCCGAGCCGTCGTGCCACACCACGTCGGTCGGGATGCGCTCGCCGAAGTCGGTCTTGAAGCAGTCGACGCCCATGTCCAGCAGGACCTTGAGCTTGCCGGTGAACCAGGCGACCGCGTCCGGGTTGGTGAAGTCGACGAGCGCCATGCCGGCCTGCCACTTGTCCCACTGCCAGACCGACCCGTCCGGATTGCGGACCAGGTAGCCGGCCTGGCGGCCCTCCTCGAAGAGGTACGAGCGCTGCGCGATGTACGGGTTGATCCAGACGCACACCTTCAGGTCGCGCTCGTGCAGCCGGCGCAGCATCCCCGCCGGGTCGGGGAAGGTCGCCGGGTCCCAGACGAAGTCGACCCAGTGGAACTGGCGCATCCAGAAGCAGTCGAAGTGGAACACCGACAGCGGCAGGTCCCGCTCGGCCATCCCGTCGACGAACTCGGTCACCGTCTTCTCGTCGTACGAGGTGGTGAACGACGTGGACAGCCACAGCCCGTACGACCAGGCGGGCACCCGGGCCGGCCGGCCGGTCAGCGCCGTGTAGCGGCGCAGCACGTCCTTCGGGGTGGGCCCGTCGATGACGTAGTAGGTGAGGGACTGGCCCTCGACGCTGAACTGGTTCTGCGCCACGACCTCCGAGCCGACCTCGAACGACACGTGCTCCGGATGGTCCACGAAGACCCCGTAGCCGGCGCTGCTCAGATAGAACGGCACGTTCTTGTACGCCTGCTCGCTGGCGGTGCCGCCGTCGGCGTTCCAGATGTCGACGGTCTGGCCGTTCTTCACGAACGGGCCGAAGCGCTCGCCCAGCCCGTACACCGTCTCGCCGACGCCGAGGGCGAGCCGCTCGTGCACGTACCGGCGGCCCTCACCGTCGGTGACGATGCCGACGCTGCGCGCGGTGGACGCGGTGATCAACCGATCGCCGTGCCGGAACTCGACCCGCCAGCCGTCGATGAGCGCCACCCGGGCGGTCAATTCGCCGGTGGTCAGCGACGCGGTGATGCCGGTGATGTCGACGGTGACCGGGTGCGCGTCGTCGGTGGTCAACCCGAAGCGCGGCTCGCGGGGCAGCCCGCCGCTGTGGTGACCGATGGTCACCCCGACGACGCCGGGGGCGGGGGAGAAGAACCGGACGGTGACGACGGGCCGGTTCAGGGTGTCGCCCCGACCGGTGATCTGACCGGCCGGCGCGAAGACGGTGAAGCCGCGCTCGTCCGGCTCGACCGATTCGACTGTGCCGGGGCGCAGCACGCTGACCCCCGGGCGCAGTTGCCAGTACCCGTCGGTGAACTTCACTTCTCGGCTCCTGCCGTGATGCCGCGCGCCAGAGTGCGCTGGAAGATGAGGAAGAAGAGGATGGCCGGCACCAGACTGATCAACGCGCCGGCGTTGGTGGTCGGGGCGTCCATCAGCCGGTCGCCCTGCAACGACGCGAGCGCGACCGGGATGGTCTGCGTCTGGTTGTCGATGAGCATGACCAGCGGGATGAGGAACTCGTTCCAGGTCCAGATGAAGAAGAAGATGAGGAGCACGGCGAGCGTGGGCCGCAGATTGGGAAAGACCACCCGCCACAGCACCGTCCACTTGCCGGCGCCGTCGAGCGCGGCGGCCTCCAGCAGCGAGCGCGGGAACGTGCCCAGGACCGAGGCCAGCAGGTACGTGCCGAACGCGCTCTGGATCACCGTGAAGATGATGATCACCGCGAGTCGGGTGTTGTAGAGGCCGACCTCCTTCGCCACGTAGTACAGCGGGTAGATCAGCGCCTCCTGCGGCAGCATGTTGGCCAGCAGGAACAACCCGACGATCCACAGCCGGCCGCGGACCCGGCCGATGCCCAGGGCGTACGCGTTGAGCAGGGACACGACGACGCCGAGCACCGCCACGGAGCCGGCGATGAGCGCCGAGTTCCACAGCTTGAGGGGGAAGTTCACCTCGGTCCAGTACGTCCGCAGACCCTTGGTGTAGAACTCGCCCGGCCAGCTCAGCGGCCCGCCCGACGAGTAGTCGCCGGGCGACTTGAACGCGTTGAGCAGCATGAACGCGAACGGCACCAGCATGACGAGCGCGCCGAGGGTGACCAGGACGAGCACGACCCAGCGGCTGACGCCGCGGTGGTGCCGGTCGCGGACGGGCCGCTGCACCGGTGTGGGCGCCGGCGTGAGCGTGACGGCCATGTCAGAACCCCCGGTCCCGGCGCTCGCTGCGCGCCTGCATCCAGATGAAGACCACGGCCACCACGACGATGATCAGCGTGAGCACGGTGGAGATCGCGGAGCCGTAGCCGACCTGGAGTTTCTTGAAGAACGTGTAGTACGCGAAGTACGACGGCACGTTCGTGGCGTTCTCCGGGCCACCCCGGGTCAGCGCGAAGATCGGCCCGAACACCTTCAGCGCGGCGATGGTGCAGGTCAGTGCGACCACGAAGGTCTCCGGCCGGATCTGCGGGAGGGTGATCGCCCGGAACCGGTGCAACCAGTTCGCGCCGTCGACCTCGGCCGCCTCGTACAGCTCCGGGTCGACCCGCTGCAACGCCGCCATGAACACGACCACCGGGTAGCCGATCTGCACCCAGATCATCACCGCCATGACGGCCGGCAGGGCCGTGCCCGGGTCGCCGAGCCAGTCGTGGCGCAGCGCGCCGAGGCCGACCGCGTCGAGCAGGCTGTTGAACGCGCCGTCGGGGCGCAGGATCCAACCCCAGACGATGCCGGCCACCACCACGGGCAGCACCTGCGGCAGATAGAACGCGGCCCGCAGCGCCGCGGCGGTACGCGGCTTGAACCGGCGCCCGATGACGTCGAAGAGCACCGAGGCGAGCAGCAGCCCGAGCAGGGTGGGCACCACCACCATCGCGACGATCATCGCCACGGTGTTGCGGAACGACGCCCAGAACACGTCGTCGTGCAGCAGCCGCTGGTAGTTGTCGAACCCCACGAAGGTGGGGTCGCCGATCCCGGACCACTTGGTCAGCGACAGGTAGACGGTGCCGACCAGCGGAGCGCCGATGACCAGGACGAACAGCACCGCCCCGGGGAGGAGGTAGAGCCAGTACGCCGCGTTGCGGCCGCGCGGTCCGCGGCGGGGCTTGCGCGGGGTGGGGGTCGCCGTCGGGTGTGGGGCGGCGACGATCTCGGAGACTGCCATGGAAGATCCTTCCCGGCGGGGCGGGCGGGCACGCCGGTCGTGTCGGTCGTGCCCGCCGCTCGCCGTGTCACTTGCCGGTGATCTCCTTGACGCCATCGGCGTACGGCTTGGCGATCGTGTCGAGCACCTGATCGGGGGACTTGGACCCGTTGATCAGGCCTTGGAAGCCACCGACCAGCACGTCGTAGTAGCCGGGCACCGGCCAGTCCGGGTAGAAGGCGAGGCCGTCCTGCTTGCTGACCGTGTTGAAGTCCTCGATCAGCTTGCGGTCCTTCGGGTCGCTGATCTTCGAGGCGTCAGCGGCGACCGGGACGCCACCGTTGTTGCCGATCAGGTCCTGGATCTCCGGACGCAGGGTGATGTCGATGAAGTCGTACGCCAGGCTCTTGGCCTTGCTGTTCGACGGAACCACCCAGATGTTGCCCGACGACCCGGCATTGAGGGTGTTGCCGGGGAAGAGGAACGTGTCCCAGTTGGCCTTCATCTCGGTCTTGAACCGGCCGTACCACCAGCTGCCCGAGACGATCATCGGGGTCTTGCCGGCGATGAACGCGGTGCCCATGTCCTCGGCCTTGAGGCTCGCCGAGTTCTTGGCCACGTAGCCCTTGCGCACCCACTCGGCGAAGGTGTCCGCGCCGTACTTCAGCGGGTCCGCCTTGAAGTCGACCGGGTTCTTGTAGAGCTGGTAGTTGTCGACGAACTGCCGGTCGGCCTTGGACAGCGCCAACTGGTAGAAGAGCTGGCCGGCCGGGTACTCCGCGCCGGCCATGCCCAGCGGCGTGACGCCCTTGCCGACGAAGGTGTCCATCGCTGCGGTCATCTCGACCAGCGTGGTCGGCACCTTGACGCCGTTGCGGTCGAACAGGTCCTTGTTGTAGTAGACCGTGACGTACTCGCCGTAGTTCGGCACGCCGAACCAGTTGCCCGACCCCATCACGCCCTTGTCGCTGTACCGGGCGGTGGTCTGCAGGCTGGGGCTGAGCTTGCCGGCCCAGCCGCGCTTGTCGGCCTCGGCGCTCAGATCGGTGAGCAGGCCCTGCGACGACAGCAGGCCGGCCGTCGCGTTGCCCTTGTTGTACTCCATGATGTCCGGGCCCTCGGACGAGTTGATGATCATGCCGGCGTTCTGCTGGATCTGCTCGAACGCCTTGCGCTCGAAGCGCACCTCGACGCCCGGGTGCTCGGCCTTGAAGATCTCGATCGCCCGGTTCCAGCCGACCCCCATCGCGCTGTTCTCGCTCTCGTAGTGCCAGAGCTTGAGGGTCTTGGCCCCGCTGTCGTCCTCGCTCTCGCCACCGCCGCACGCGGCCACGGTGGTCGTCGCGGTCGCCGCCAGGGCGATCGCCGCGACGATCCGGCGGAATCGCTGCATTGCTATCCTCCTCGTTGAGTATCGAGCCCGGTATCTCACTGGGCCCGTCGTCGCGTTGCCGCGCGGCGGCGGGCCGTTCTGGCTGGTCAGCCCCCGCTCGTCGGAGACGGTTCGACGCTGACCGAGGCCGGCCGACGTGGCCCGGCGGTCGATCCCCGGATCTCCAGCGCACACGGCAGCAGTTGCTGGTGGCGCTCGTGACCGGGCCCGTCCAGGTGGCGCACCAGCGCCTCGATCGCGATCCGGCCCAGGGCCGACCCGGGCGACGTCATCGCGGTCAGCGCCGGGGTGGCCAGCTCGGCGACCTGTGGCGAGGTGACCATCGAGACGACCGAGACGTCGTCGGGCACCGACAGCCCCCGTCCGGTCAGCTCGCCGAGGATGCCGAAGATCGCGGTCTCGTTCATCGCCAGCACGGCGGTCAGCTCCGGCGTCCGCGCGAACGCGGCGGCCAGGGCGGCCCGCCCGCCGGCGGCGCTGTCCTCGGCCGGGATCATGACCGGCTCCAGACCGTGCCCGGTCATCGCCGTGACGAACGCGTCCCGGGTGCGCAACGCGGGACCATAGCCGCTGGCCAGCGTGGCGGCCGAGTGGTTGACGTAGACGATCCGGCGGTGTCCCAGGCCGACCAGGTGCGCGACGGCCTCCCGCACGGTCTGCTCGAAGTCGATGTCGACGTAGGAGAGCCCGGTGGTGTCCCCGGTGCGCCCGATCAGCACCAGCGGCACGCCCGCCTCCTGGAGCACGGTGACCCGCTCGTCGGCGAGCTGCACCTCCATCAGCACGACCCCGTCGAGCATCCGCTGGCTGGCCAGCCGCCGCAGGTCGGCGAGGTTGCCGCCGCCGACCGGCGAGAGCACCAGGTGATAGCCGACGGCGCTGGCCGCGGCGGCGGCGCCGGTGACGAACGCGGTCTCGGTCGCGCCCAGGCCGCGCTCGTCCATCGGCATCAGCAGGCCCAGGATGCGGCTGCGCCGGCTGGCCAGCCCGCGGGCCATCGCGTTGGGCTGGTAGTCGAGCTCGGCCATCGCGGCGAGCACCTTGTCCCGGGTGGCCTGGGAGATCGGCCGGGTGCCGGTGAGCACGTACGACACGGTGCTGACCGAGACCTGCGCAAGGCGGGCGACGTCGTGCATCGTGGCCACCGCGCACCTCCTCCGGCCCGGCGTGGAATCGCTCCCGAGTGATCGTCGAAGCGTTTCGACGAAGCGGTTCGACAGACGCTAGGCCACCTGTTACGGCGACGTCAATAGCCGATGTCGAAAACAAGCCGGGCCCGCCGACCCCGCCTCCTGAGCCCCCGCGCACCGCCGCCGCGCCATGATCGCGCTCGATCCTGGAAAGAGTCCCCTCGAACCGTTGGGAGGCCACTACATCCAGGATCGAGCACGATCATGGCGCGGGGCGCGGGGCGGCGCCGGCTGGGGCGGTTTACGGCAGGTCGAACAGGGTGGCGGCGTTGTTCCAGCAGACCGCGCGTAGCCAGTCGTCACCGAGGTCCAGCCGGGCCAGCCCGGTCAGCTGGTCAACGTACGGGTAGGGGATGTTGGGAAAGTCGCTGCCGAGCAGCACCTTGCCGGCGAGGCCCAGGTCGTGCAGACGGGGCAACTCGTCGGCGGGAAAGGGCACGAACCGGTCGAAGAACGGCGTGAACGCCATGGTGGTGTCCAGCCGGACCCGCTCGTACGCGTCGGCGAGGTCGAGGAATGCCCGGTAGTCCGGCGCACCGAGGTGCGCCACCACGGCGGTCAGCCGGGGGTGCCGGGCGAGCAGGTCGGCGAACGGGGCGGGCCCGGTGTGTGTCGTTCCCACTGGGGCGTGCCCGGCGTGCACGACCACCGGCACCTCGGCGTCGGCCAGCGTCCCCCACACCTCGTCCAGTGCCGGGTCGGTGGGGGAGAAGTCGCCGACCTGCACGTGCACCTTGAACAGCCGGGCTCCGTCGGCCAGCGCGGCCTCGACGTACGCGGCGGCGTCGGGCTCGGGGAAGAAGGTCGCCGAGGGCAGGCAGCCCGGGGTGTCCCGAGCGAACTGCAACGTCCAGCGGTTGAGGTCCGCCGCCATGCCCGGTCGGTGGGGGTACGCCAGCGCGCTGAACGCGCGTACCCCGAGGCGGCGCAGGTGGGCGACGCGGTCCGCGTCGCTCCACCGGTAGCGGATCGGCCATTCGGTGCCGACCAGCGGCCCGGCGGCGTCGAAGTACTCCCACACGCGGCGCAGCAGCCTCGGTGGCAGGAAGTGCACGTGCACGTCCGCCAGCCCGGGCAGCCCCAGCGCGCGCCAGAACTCCGGCACCCGCGCGTCCTCGGTTGGCGGTGACGACAGGCTCGACACGGGGGCGGCGTCGGTCATACGTCGATGTTGAACCGTTGCAGCACCGATGGCGCGACCAGGCCGACGGTGGCGAGCACCGAGACCACGGTCAGCACAGTACGCAGCACGACCACCTCGGTCTTGCTGCCGGTACGCAGCGCGATGCTGTTGGGCAGGCCGATCATCGTCCACATGCGTCGGCGGATCGGGATCGGCCAGAGAATCGGCACCCCGGCTCTGGTGATCATGTCGCCGAGGATGTGCACGAAGCAGCCCACCCCGACGGCCGTGCCGATCAGGGGGTAGCCCCGCCCGCCCGGTAGGTTGGCGAAGGTGAACCAGGCCGCGCCGGCCGACGCGAGCGTCACGATCACCCAGCCGGCCCGTTCGGCCCACTTGTCGAAGAGCCCGCGCAGGGCGAGACCGAACATGAAGAACAGGATCGTGATCACCGCCCACTTGCCGTACGCGGCGCAGAGGGCGGTGGTGCCCCAGCCGACCAGCAACGTGAACGGAAGCGTGTGGGTGAGCGTCCGGTGCCCGTTGTTGCGACGCGGATCCTTGCTGAGCTTCGTCGCGTAGTAGACACCGAGCGAGATCTTCTCCACCACCTCGGCGACGAAGAGCGAGAAGACCCCGAACGTGCGGGCGACGGTGGCGCCGCCTTGGTTGCGGGTCACCTTGCCGGACAGGTCGAGGTCGGGAAAGAGCGCCCCGCCCGCGCACACCGCCGTGCCCACCGCCAGCGCCAGCGGCGACTGGTGGTAGTCGGCGAACTGGTCCAGCGCCCACGACCCGGTCAGCCATACCGCCGCGCCGGACAGCGCGTGCGACGGTCCCATCATCTCGGCTCACCCTCCCCAGGGATCTTGAGCGCCAAAACTACGCCACTGTAGCCAGCGCCGGTGTCGCAGGGGCGTCAGTCGGGACGTCCACAACGGACAGTGTCAGAGGGTGGGCGTGAAGCTCTGCCGGATCATCACGAAGTATGCCGCGTTGACCTGCCAGTCGAACTCCTTTGTCAACCACGAGACGGTGTAGGCGCGTCCGGCCGAGGTGTTGGCGAGCAGCCGGATGCTGTGCACCCGCTCGCCGGCCGCGTTCTCCCAACTGCACTCCCAGAGGGCCCCGCCGTCGAAGACGTCGAGCGCCGAGATGTCCAACTTGCGGTAGCCCGGCAGCGCGTCACCGCCGACGAGCCGCTTCTCCTCGGCCTTCCAGTGCGCCACCGGATCGACCTGCGGCGGCCCCGCCTCGACGCTGAGCACCCGAGCCCCGCTGGGCTCCCGGAAGCAGGTCACCGCCCCTTCGGTCCAGCGTGCCCAGGCCACCGGCGCGGCGATGCGGAAGCCGGCCGGGTCGACGTGCCAGGTCCACCCGTCCCGCAGCCCGTACCGCACGTCGCTGGGCGGCGACACCGACGGCACCGGGGTGGCCGTCGGCGGCGGAGGGGCCGCGCAGGCGAACGCGGCCGGTCGGGTGGCGGTCGCGCCACCTCCGGCGCCGGACGGCGGCATCCGCTCGTCCCGGTGGTTGAGCAGCGCCGCCGTGACACCTCCGACGACGAGCAGGACGGTGGCGGTCGCCGCGCAGCTGAGTGCGATCAGCCGCCCGCGTCGGCCGTTCGGGCGGGCCGCCGGCGGGCGGGTCGGCGGCCGGATCGGCGGGGCCGCGTCGTCCGGCGGCCCGGCCGGGCTGACCGGGGTGGACGCGGCGGACCGGCCCGCGCTGCGGACCGCCGCCACCGCCGAGGAGAGGGGCGGCCCGGCCGGCCGGTCGCGGTCGGCGGCCGCGGCGCGCAGCAGCTGCTCGGCCTCGATGGCGGTCAACCGCCGCCAGGGATCGCGCTGCAACAGGCCGGTGATCACCGGACCCACCGGGCCGGCCCGACGCATCGGGTCCGGCGGCTCGGTGGCCAGCGCGCTCAGCGTCGCCATCGCGCTGGACCGGGCGTACGGGGACTGCCCCTCGACCGTGGCGTAGAGCGTCGCGCCCAACGACCACAGGTCGGTACGCGGATCCGACACGCCTTCGCGGGCCCGCTCCGGCGCCACGAACTGCGGCGAGCCGAGCACCAGGCCCGGGCCGGTCATCGCCCCGTCGCCGCCGTCGAAGGTCGCCAGCCCGAAGTCGGTGAGCACCACCCGCCCGTCGTCGGCGACCAGCACATTGTGCGGCTTCACGTCGCGGTGCAACACGCCGGCGCCGTGCGCCGCCCGCAACGCCGCGAGCACAGCCAGCCCGATCCGGGCGGTATGTTGTGGACTCAGCGGGCCCTCGGTGTTGATGATCTGCTGCACCGACCGGGACGCCACGTACTCCATCACGATCCACGGGTTTTCCCGGTCGTGCACCACGTCGTAGAGACGCACGACGTTGGGGTGGTTGAGCCGGGCCGCCGTGCGGGCCTCGCGCAGCGTCCGCAGTCGTAGTTCGGCGCGGTCGGCCTCAGTCAGCCAGGCTGGCGGCACGACCTCCTTCACCGCCACGTCCCGGTGCAGCATCTCGTCGCGGGCCAGCCACACCCGGCCCATCCCGCCGGCGCCGACCAGGTCGAGCAGCCGGTACCGACCCGCGATCAGCAACTGCCGCACGGTCGCTCCGCTACCTCTCAGTGCGCTTTGGTAAGCGCATGGTTGGTAGTCCCGCCTTGCGGTGGGACGGTCCCGGTCTTGCCGGCGGTTGCCGTGCCGGGTTCACGTTTCACAGCCACCTGCCCGCGTAGGCAGGTCTTCTGGTCGGCTCCACGTGCTGCCACCGGGCCACTCCCGGCGGTCGTTGCCTGTGCCGCGAGGGCGGCGAGGTTACGTGCGGCGTTGAGGTCCCGGTCCAGGGCCAGACCGCAGGCTTCACACTGGTATTGACGCTCGGACAGGGCCAGCTTGGTTTTCACCGTGCCGCAACCCGAGCAGGTCTTCGAGGACGGATACCACCGGTCGGCCGTGATCAGCCGGCCGCCGTTCCAGCTGGTCTTGTAGGTGAGCTGGCGACGTATCTCGGCGAACCCGGCGTCGGCGATGTGCCGGGCCAGCCGCACGGATGCGCGCTGCCACCGCTTCGACGGGCGGACGCCGGCACGCCGGTCCGGTCCAGCCTTGCGTGACACCGCCCGACCGATCCCGCGAATACGGCGCAGAGCACCGCCGAGGTGACGCGGGTTCGGCACCAACTCACCTGTGGAGAGCACCGCGAGGCGCTTGATACCGACATCGACACCGACCGTCGACACGGGCCGCGACGCGACGCGAGCGCTCCGTTCGACCTCGCAGGTGAACGCCACATGCCAGCGTCCGCCGTCACGTCGCACCGTGGCCGACATGATCCGGGCGGTGTCGTTGTCGAGACGTCGGGCCAGCTTGCGGGCGGACTCGTGCAGCTTCAACCGACCCAAGCGGGGCAGCACCACATGTTTACGGTCGGGCTCGACGCGGATCGCGCCAGTGGTGAATCGCACCGACGGCACCGACCGGCGACGGGACTTGAACCGAGGGAACCCGACCGGCCGACCGGCGCGGTTGCCCGCCCGGGAGTCGGTCCAGTTCTTCAACGCGCGGGCCAGGTCATCCAGGCCGGTGTTGAATGCCTCCTTCGAACACTGCGCCCACCACGGCGCCACCTCGTCCTCAACGCCGTTCCATGCCCGACGCAGAGCCGGCAGAGTCCACCCGACCGCGGGAGTGAGGTGCTCCTCAGGCATCCCGTAGCTGCGTTCGGCGGCCCGCTGATCCAAGACCGCCCTCACCCGAGCCAGCGCCCAATTGTGGGCCACCCGCGCCGCCCCGGCGTGCGCGAGCACCGCGCGTTCCTGCCTCGGAGCCAGGTCAAGAGCGAACCGATACGCCTGGACGGTCTTCACACCACAGCGTCCGGGACGATCGCAACATCAACCGCGCGACAGGCGCGGCTCGCGGCAGCGCGACGGCCCGAGAGACGCGCACACAGCGACGTAAGGATCTCGGTCACGTCACGCACCAGATCGTCGTCCACCTCGGCCGGGTCCACCACCAACAGCCTGCGGCCCTGCGCCGCGAGGGCCGCCTCCACATACTCGGCGCCGAACCGGGCGAACCGGTCGCGGTGCTCGACCACGATGGTCGACACGGCGGAATCCCGCAGCAGGGCAAGGAACGCCTTGCGCCGCCCGTCCAACGCCGAACCAACCTCGGTCACCGCCCGTGACACGGCGAGGTTCTGTTCGGTCGCCCACGCCGTCACCCGGGCGACCTGCCGATCCAAGTCGGACTTCTGATCGGCCGACGACACCCGGGCGTGAACCACCGTGGTCTCCGACGGTGACGCCCCAGCGGCTTGCTCCACCAGGATCAGCCCGCCAACTCGTCGAGCAGGCACGGGCGGCTTGTCCTCCCGGAACCAGCGATACGCCGTAACCGGATGGACACCCTCCCGCTTCCCCCACTCCGTCAAGTTCACCATCGCATTCCGTCGCTTACTCTATTGGCGACTGCGCGCCCCTCGGTCACCCCGGGTTACACGATAACCACCCAGGCTACTTTTCTCATCCGCTGAGCAGCCTCGATCCACGCCGGACGGAGGGCCGATCACGGCCGTACGGCGCAGGTCAGCGGGGTGGTCGGAAATTGTTTCGCGCGGCCGTCCAGTCCGCGTCGGCCGCGGACCAGTCCCGGTCGTCGGTGATCCATCCCAACGTCCAGCGGCCGGCGCCGACGATCTGCCGCCGCGCGTGCAGCCAGACGGCGTACGGGGCTTTCCACCGGAACTCCCATTCCGCCCCGTCGTCATCCGCGGCGAGCCGGATCTCGTCGTACCCCGGTAGCGCCCCGGAGTCGACACCGGCGTCGCGGTTCGCACGCAGCCGGGCCAGCGGATCGGCGCCGCCGCCCTCGGTGACGCTGAACGCCCGGCCGGTCGCCGGGTCCTGGAAGCAGGCCACCCCGCCCTCGCGGGAGTAGCGCCAGGTCGCCGGCACGGAGACCCGGAAGCCCGCGGTGTCGGCGTGCCACACCCACCCGGGCGGCGGCCGGAAGCGTTCGCCGGGGGTCGGCGACCCGGCCGGCACCGGCACGCCGACGATGTCCGGGCGTACGCAGGCGAATGGTGGCGGGGGTACGTCGCGCTCGCCGGGCGGCGGGCCGGGTCGGCCGAGGCCGCCACCGCCGTTGGGTCCGCCGCCGCCGCGTGGACGGTCCGGCTGTGGCGTGGTGGACCGGCCGGCGGTGTCGGCCGAGTCGTCTCCGGCGACGGCCAGCGCGGTGCCCACCCCGGCTGCCGCCGCCACCAGCAGCGCCGTGACGACCAGAGCGGCCCGGCGCATGGTACGTCGCCCGCCCACGCTCGGAGGGGCTGTGGCTGTCGCGGTGGAGGCCGCGCTCGTCGGGGCCGGGTCACCCTTGTCGGCGGTCGGGCCGGTGTCGGTTGGGCCCGTCGCGGTCGAGTCGGAGGTGGGTGGGCCGGGCTCGGGTAACGGAACGGTGGGGTCCTGGTCGGGCAGGTCCACGGGCACGGGCGTGCGGTGGGCCCGGGCCGCCGTCGCCGGCGGCGGGTCGGCGCGGCCGGTCGCGGCGGTGAGCAGTCGGCGGGCGCCGTCGTGGTCGAGGCGGTCGCGCGGGTCGCGGCGCAGCAGCCCGGCGAGCACCGGCGCGAGCGGTCCAGCGTGTGGGGCCGGGTCGGGTGGGCCGGCGGCCAGGGCGCTGAGGGTGGCCATCGCGTTGCTGCGGGCGTACGGGGAGCGGCCCTCCACGGCGGCGTGCACGGTGGCGCCGAGCGACCACAGGTCGGCGGCCACGGTGGACACGCCCTCGGCGGCCCGCTCCGGAGCGACGTACTGCGGGGAGCCGAGCACCATCCCGGGGCGGGTCATCGCGCCGTCCCCGCCGTCGAAGGTGGCCAGCCCGAAGTCGGCGAGCATCACCCGGCCGTCGTGGGCGACGAGCACGTTCTGCGGTTTGACGTCGCGATGCAGCACTCCGGCCGTGTGCGCGGCCTCCAGCGCGTCGAGCAGGGCCAGGCCGATCCGGGCGGCGCGGGCCGGCTCCAGCGGCCCCTCGGCGTCGATGACGTCCTGCAGGGTGCGCGACGGGACGTACTCCATCACGATCCACGGGCTGCCCTCGACCGGGACGACGTCGTAGAGGCGGACCACGGCGGGGTGGTTGAGCCGGGCCGCGGCGCGCGCCTCCCGCAGCGTGCGCGAGCGCAGCTCGGCCCGCTCGTGGTCGGCCAACCAACTCGGCGGTACGACCTCCTTGACCGCGACCTCGCGGTGCAGCATCTCGTCGCGGGCTCGCCACACCCGGCCCATGCCGCCGCGACCCACCAGGTCGAGCAGCCGGTACCGACCGGCGATCAGCACCTGCCCACGCTCCTCCTCAGCCGCTGTTCGGGGGTACACCCTAACCAGCGGATCGGAAGTCACCTATCGGTCGTCCGACCTGGCTCAGCAGGCGGCGTGGTCGGTGGCGGCGAGCAGATTGCCCTCCGGGATGGCGATCCGGCCGCGCCCACCGGCCAGTCGGGCGGCGGCCCGCTGGGCCTGGAGCGGGCCGTGCTCGCGACGGGCGGTGGCATAGGTGGCGGCGGTGCGGGCTGCGATGCTGGCCCAGCCGTACCGCTCGCCGACCATGCTGCGGGCCCGTCGGGCCACCCGCCGGGCGAAGACCTCGTCGCCGAGCAGTTGGTCGACCGCGCCCGCGAGGGCGGCCGGGTCGCTGTGCGGGAACGTCACGCCGGTCACGCCGGGCTCGACGATCTCGGCGAGGCCGCCGGTGCGGGCCACGGCGAGGGGCGCTCCGGCCGCGGCCGCTTCGAGGGCCACCATGCCGAACGGCTCGTAGAGGCTGGGGACCACTGTCGCGTCGGTCGCGCCGAGCACCGCCGGCAGTTGGGTGGCGTCGAGGAAGCCCGTGAAGCGGACGGTCGAGCCGAGCGCCAGGCGGCGGGCCTCGGCCTCCAACTCGGGGCGGTACGGGCCGTCGCCGGCGATCACCACGCGCAGGCCGGGGTGCCGCTCGCGCAGCCGGGGCACCGCGTGCACGAGGTGCTGCACGCCCTTTTCGTAGACCAGACGTCCGGCGTACCCGACGAGGGGGCCGTCCGCGGCGAACCGTGCGCGGGCCGTGGCGACCGCGCGCGGGCGGGCCCGCCAGGCCCGGTCGTCGACCCCGTTGGGCACCACGTCGACCAGCCCGGTCGGCACGTCGAAGAGCGCGCTGACCTGGGCGCGCATGTAACCCGAACAGGTGATCACCCGGGTGGAGGATCCGCTGAGCCAGTGCTCGACGCCGTGGATGGTGCGGTTCATCTCCTCGGGCAGCCAGCCCTGGTGCCGGCCCGCCTCGGTGGCGTGGATGGTGGTGACCAGCGGCAGGTCGAGGTGTTCGGCGAGGGTGGTCGCGGTGTGGGCGACGAGCCAGTCGTGGGCGTGGATGACGTCGTAGCTGCCGGCCTGGGTGGCGCGTAGGGCGGTGCGGGTGAGGGTGTGGTTGAAGGCCATGGTCCAGGCGAGTAGGGAGCCGGTGGCGAGGGGGAAGGTGACGGGGTCTTCGGGGGCGCGCAGGATGCGGACGCCGTCGGCGTATTCCTCCAGGGGTGCGCCGTCGGCGTGGCGGGTGACGACGGTGACGTCGTGGCCGGCGGCGGCGAGGGCGACGGAGAGGGCGTGGACGTGGCGGCCGAGGCCGCCGACGAGTACCGGCGGGTACTCCCAGGAGAGCATCAGCACCCGCAGCTGACGGGCGGGGTGGATGTCGATCACGTGGGCGTCGGGTGACATGCGGCCCCCTTTGAGTTGTCCCCGGGCGCGCGCCGACCGACACCGGAGTCGGTGTCGCCGTCGCGTCTGGATCGGGGCCAATCCTGCCGGGGCCGAGATAACCAGCGGAGACACCGCCGTTGCGGTCGTGTAAAGCGCTACTGGCCCTTTCGGCGCACCCGCAGCAGCTCGGCCACCGACCACGCCTGGAACGGGCAGCCGGTCGCGGAGTGCGGCGCGACGCCGTCGGCCGTCTCGCTTACCGAGCCTAGCCCATATTCGGTCAGATGGGACTCAATACCAATCAATACGTCATCGACTGACATCTTGCCCCGCCGGCAGGCGTCCACGTACGGCCCGAGCAGCCACGGCCACACCGTGCCCTGGTGGTAGCCGCCGTCCCGCTCGGCCGGGCCACCCCGGTGCCGACCCACGAACTCGGGCGAGTCCGGGGCGAGGCTGCGTGGCCCGAGCGGGGTGAGCAGCCCGGTCGCGATCCGGCGCAGCGTCGGCTCGTCCGGCTCCAGCGGCGCGAACGGCAACGACCAGGCCAGCAACTGGTTGGGGCGCAGGGCGTCGTCGTCGTGCAGGGCCGCCCCACCCAGCGGGTACGCCGGCGCGGGCGCGTCCAGCACGTCGTGCAGCCAGCCGGTCGGGGCCGGGTAGCGGTCCCGGAACGACGCGGTCGCCTGGGCGTGCCGCCGCCACAGCTCGCCCGCGTCCTGCCCGGCCAGCTCGGCCAGCTCGGCGAGACCGGCCAGCCCGTTGATCCACAACGCGTTGACCTCCACCGGCTTGCCCGTGCGCGGGGTGACCGGCACCCCGTACACGCGGGCGTCCATCCAGGTCAGGGCGGTGCCCGGGGCGCCCTGGGTGAGCAGCCCGTCGGCCGGGTCGACGGCGATCCCGTAGCGGGTGCCGGCCACGTGCGCGTCGATCACGGCACGCAGCGCCGGCAGCAACTCGTCGCCGAGATCGGTGTCGCCGGTGACCGTCACGTGCCGGCTCACCGCGTGTAGGAACCACAGCGTGCCGTCGACGGTGTTGTACTCCACCCGGCCGGTGTCGGCCGTGTTGGCGAGCATCCCCTCGGACAGCGTCGCCGCGTACGCCCGCAGCAGCTCGCGCCCCTCGGCGGCCCGGCCCGTGCAGAGGAACAGCCCCTCGTACGAGATCATCGTGTCCCGCGACCAGGCGCCGAACCACGGGTACCCGGCCACCACGTCGACAGCCGCGCCGCCGGGACGGACCACGAACGCGTCGGCGGCCAGTGCGAGCGTCGCGTCCACCTCGTCGGCCGGCCGCGCCGCGGCCACCACCTGCCGGTTGCGTCGCCGGGCTGTCGCCACGATCTCGGCGGCCGGCGGCGGCTCCTCGTCGAGTCGACCGGCCCAGGCCCGCACCGACACCGTGTCGCCCGGGCGTTCCAGCTCGCCGACGAAGCGTCCCGCGTACCAGAGGTCCTCGTCCGCGTTCAATCCACGGTTGGCCTCTTCGCGGTGGTGCACGCCCAGCCACCACTGCCCCTCCGGCGCCCAGCCCGGGCCGGCCAGCCGGTACGCGCCCTCGACCACCGCGCCGTCGGCCACCGCCTCGACCTGCGGGGTCGGACCGTCGGCCCGCCGCTCGCCGTGCGCGTCACGCCAGGTGCACGCGGCCGACAGCTCCAGCCGGACGGGTCCGCCGGCGACCAGCCGGTGCACCACCGCCACGCAGGAGCGGCCGGGCAGCATGGCCAGCTCCCGCTCGATCACCACCCCGCCGATCCGCCACCGCCACCGGGGCAGCCCGTCGACCAGCTCGAAGCGCTCCAGCAATTCGAAACCGCGCGGGTCCACGACGCCGGAGGACCACTCGTGGGCGCCGAGCCGGACCCGGGCGCCGGAGGGCAGGGTGACCGCCGGGTCGAGACTGACGAGTCCCACCTGGCGGGACGCGGGAGTTTCGCCCGGCACCACCAGCAGACCGTGGTAGCGGCGGGTCCGCAGCCCGCCGACGGTGCCCATCGCGTACCCGCCGAGGCCGTCGGGCACCAGCCACTCCCGGCTGGACGCGCTGGTCAGCTCGCCGCAGACCTGCGGGCCGAAGTGAATGTCGATCAACTTTCCTCCACCGCCGGCGAGGTGTAACACGCCACGACGAGAATGGCCGCTGTGGTGAAGTA
This sequence comes from Micromonospora sp. NBC_00617, assembly GCF_045161355.1. Taxonomy (NCBI): domain Bacteria; kingdom Bacillati; phylum Actinomycetota; class Actinomycetes; order Micromonosporales; family Micromonosporaceae; genus Micromonospora; species Micromonospora sp. NBC_00617. Next base: position 834,281 of record NZ_CP107751.1, read on the forward strand.
CCCCGGCGGCGTCAAAGATGTGCACGTGATCACTGACCGATCGTCCTCCGACGCCTCGCCCCCCGACGCTGAGCGGCTCCGGCTCGCCCAGGCCGACTCGGGGGAGCAGGACTGGCGTGCATGGGGTCCCTATCTGTCCGAACGGGCGTGGGGGACGGTACGGGAGGACTACAGCGAGCACGGTACGGCGTGGGACTACTTCCCGCACGACCATGCGCGGTCCAGAGCCTACCGCTGGAACGAAGACGGGATGGCGGGCGTCTGCGACGACCGTCAGACCTTCGCCTTCGCCCTGGCGCTGTGGAACGGCAAGGACCCGATCCTCAAGGAGCGGATGTTCGGCCTCGGCGGCGACGGTGGCAACCACGGGGAGGACGCCAAGGAGTACTGGTGGTACGAGGACTCCACGCCCACCCACTCCTGGATGCGCTGGCGCTACCACTACCCGCAGGCCGCCTTCCCGTACGACGAACTCGTCGCGGTGAACGCGCTGCGCGGCCGGGACGACACCGAGTACGAGCTGGTGGACACCGGGATCTTCGACGACGACCGGTACTGGGCGGTGACCGTCGACTACGCCAAGGCGTCACCGACCGACCTGTGCATGGTGGTGACCGTGGCCAACCGGGGCGACCGGGCGGCGACCCTGCATGTGCTGCCCACCCTGTGGTTCCGCAACACCTGGGCCTGGGGGCTGCCCGGCGGCGACCGGATCCCCCGCCTCACCGGGGAGGGCACCCGGCTGGTCGGTGAGCACCGGGTGCTCGGCCAGCTGCTGCTGGAGGGCGACGGCGGCCCGGTGCCGCTGCTCTGCGACAACGACACCAACGCCGAGCGGCTGTGGGGGCTGCCCGGCCGCTCGCCGTACCCGAAGGACGGCATCAACGACCACGTGGTCAACGGCGCCCCCACGGTCAACCCGGCCCGCGAGGGCACCAAGGGCGCGTTGCATTACGTGCTCGACGTGCCGGCCGGCGGCCAGCGCCAGATCCGGCTGCGGCTGACCCGTACCGCGTCGCCGCCGGCCGCCGCCCCGCCGCCCCCGGCCGACCTGCGGGACGGCTTCGAGGCCGTGGTGTGGGCACGGCGGGCCGAGGCGAACCGCTTCTTCGCCGGCGTGATCCCGGAGGCCGCGACCCCGGACGAGGCGCTGGTGGCGCGGCAGGCCATCGCCGGGCTGATGTGGGGCAAGCAGTTCTACCACTTCGACGTCAAGCGCTGGCTGGACGGCGACCCGGGCTCGTCGCCCCCGCCGGCCGGGCGCCGGCACGGGCGCAACAGCGCCTGGTGGCACATGACCAGCTTCGACGTCATCTCCATGCCCGACCCCTGGGAGTACCCCTGGTACGCGGCCTGGGACCTGGCCTTTCACTGCGTGAGCATCGCCCGCGTCGATCCGGGCTTCGCCAAGGAGCAGATCCTGCTGCTGCTGCGCGAGTGGTACCTGCACCCCAACGGGCAGATCCCGGCGTACGAGTGGGCGTTCGGCGACGTGAACCCGCCGGTGCACGCCTGGGCGGCGCTCAAGGTGTTCGAGATCGACGGCGGGAAGGACTTCGAGTTCCTGGGCCGGGTGATGCACAAGCTGCTGCTCAACTTCACCTGGTGGGTCAACCGCAAGGACACCGGCGGCAACAACGTCTTCGAGGGCGGCTTCCTCGGGCTGGACAACGTCGGGCCGTTCGACCGCTCGGCGGCGCTGCCGGTGGCCGGCGTGCTGGAGCAGTCCGACGGCACCGGCTGGATGGCCATGTACGCCCTCAACCTGCTCGACATGGCCATCGTGCTGGCCGAGCACGACGGGACGTGGGTGGACACCGCCACGAAGTTCTTCGAGCACTTCCTCTACATCGCCGCCGCCGCGTACGAGCAGGGGCTGTGGGACGACGAGGACGCCTTCTTCTACGACGTGCTGCGCCTCGCCGACGGCACGAAGGTGCCGCTGAAGGTCCGCTCGGTGGTCGGGCTGCTGCCGCTGGCCGCCACCACCCGCCTCACCGCGAAGACCCTGCACCGACTGCCGGAGCTGGGCGCGCGGTTGCGCTGGTTCCTCACCAACCGCCCGGAGTACGCCCAGGTGATCGGCACCCGCCGGCTCGGCCCGGACGGCCGCCAGCAGCGGCTGCTGTCCATGGTCGGCCAGGATCAGGTGGTCCGGCTGCTCGCCCCGATGCTCGACCCCGACGAGTTCCTCTCCGACTTCGGCCTGCGGACGCTGTCCCGCGCGCACCTGGACAAGCCGTTCTCCGTCACCCTCGGCGGGCAGGAGTTCTCCGTCGGCTACGAACCGGCCGAGTCGACGAGCGGCCTGTTCGGCGGCAACTCGAACTGGCGCGGGCCGATCTGGATGCCGACGAACTTCCTGCTGATCAGCGCGCTGCGCGACTACGCGGCGTTCTTCGGCGACGACCTGCAGGTGGAGTATCCGACCCGCTCCGGGGTGAAACGCTCGCTGGACGAGATCGCCGACGACCTGTCCGCACGGCTGATCTCGCTCTTCACCCAGGACGACTGGGGTCGCCGGCCGATTTACGGCGCGGCGCGGCTGTTCCAGACCCACCCCGACTGGCGCGACCTGATCGCCTTCCCGGAGTACTTCCACGGCGACAACGGCGCCGGCCTGGGCGCCTGGCACCAGACCGGCTGGACGGCCCTGATCGCCGACCTGATCCTCACCCTGCGCCGCTGACCCGCGCAGTCGGCCCGCCGCGCCCCGCTCGCCGCGCCCTGCGTACCGCGCATGATCGTGCTCGATCCAGGATGTAGTGGTGTCGGTGGCGTGGTGAGGCCGCCTCGGCTGCCGATCTGCGGAGGAGGCGAACAGTCGCCAATCCGTCATGAAGCGGATACGAACAGTGCTGGTCGTTACGCTCGGCCCGTGTCCGTACCTGCCGAGGAGGCCACCGAAGAGGACCGGCGACATCTCATCGTCACGGCCGCCCGCGAGCTGGCCGAGGCCGAGGGTTGGACGGGGCTGAACGGCCGACGACTCGCCGAGCGGGCCAACGTGGACGTCGGCGACCTCTACCGGCATTTCGCCGACCAGGAGGCGGTGCTGGCCGCCGTCGCGGTGCACGGCTTCGCCGCGCTGGCCGCCGCGCTGACCGCCGCCCACGCCGACAACCCCTTCCCGGAGCGGGCCTGGGCGGTGATGGCGAGCGCGTACCTCGACTTCGCGTACGCCAATCCGGCTGTCTACGACGCGATGCTCGCGCTGACCCCGGACCTCGCCCTCGGCGCGGCCGGGGTGCCGGCGGCGCCGCGGGCGGTCTTCGCCGCGCTGCGGGCGGCCCTGCTCCCGCTGGCCCAGGGGCGTGATCCGGACATCCTCGCCGAGGTGGGCTGGAGCCTGCTGCACGGCGTCGTGATGCTCACTCGCGGCGGCCGGCTGCGCCCCGAGGCGCAGGAGGAGCGGGAGGCGATGATCATGGAGAGACTGCTGTGGTGGCCCTGCCCGGCGGACGGGAATTCGCTGGGTGCCCGGGGCGCAATGCCCTAGAGTTCGCGTCCGCACGAGCATGATCGCGAGGAGGTGCCGGCATGACCGCGGACCAGGCGGCTCGTCGACGGGCACAGGTATTGATCTTCGACGCGGACGACACGTTGTGGGAGAACAACGTCGTCTTCGAGCGGGTGATCGACGACTTCCTGGCCTGGCTCGACCACCCCACCCTGGACCGGGCGGAGACCCGGGCGATCCTCGACGACATCGAGCGGGCCAACGCGGTGGCGCACGGGTACGGCAGCAAGGTCTTCCTGCGCAGTCTGGCCGAGTGCCTGGAGCGGCTGCGTGAACGGCCGGCCACCGACTCCGAGCGCCAGGAGATCGACCGGCTGGCCCTGGCGCTGGTGGAGCACCGGGTAGAGCTGATGCCCGGTGTCGCCGAGGCGCTCGACGAGTTGGCCGGCCGGCACGAACTGCTGCTGCTGACCAAGGGCGAGCGGGAGGAGCAGCAGCGCAAGCTGGATGCCTGCGGGCTGCTGCACCACTTCGGGGCGGCGCACATCGTCGCCGAGAAGAACGTCGACACCTACCGGTGGCTCATCCGCGAGCACGGGTTCGAGCCGGCCGACGCGTGGATGATCGGCAACTCCCCGAAGTCGGACATCCTGCCGGCGCGGGCTGCCGGGCTGAACGCGGTGTTCATCCCGAACGAGAACACCTGGGTGTTGGAGGACGACGAGCTGGACCCGACCGACAACGGCATCCTGCGGCTGGCGGCCTTCCGCGACCTGCTCCGGCATTTTTGACCGTCGAATCCGAACAGCGTCGAAAATCATGGTTGCGTTACGCGCACATGCCGCTTTTTCCCCTTGAGATCAGTCACGTCGCGGACGGTCCCGCAACGCTTGTCCAGCCCGTCGGGATCCGCCTAACCTGAGCCGGCGCTCACGGCCTTTCGGGGTGTGCCGGGAACGCACCGGTGTCCGGCGGGTGGGCACCGTGGAGCTGAGTGCAGGGCGGCCCGGACCTCCCCGCCGGGCCGCGTGGCGTCGTGCCGCGCCCACGTGCGCGGTGGGTGCCGGACCTGTCCGCTCCCCGCCGGACGGCCGGGGGTCAGGACCGGGTAGTTGCGGACCCGGTCCTGACCCGGCCACTGCGATCGGTGCCGGCCCGTCAGGCGCGGTGCCGGCCGTCGCCGGTGTGGTGGGCGTCCGGCTCGTCGGACCCGCCGCGGACGATCGAGATTGCCACCCGGCAGAACTCGTCCATGTCCGGGTTGAACCCGGCCGCGATGTCGGGGTGCAACCCGGAGCGGGTCTCGTCCAACAGCCGCTGGCACACCTGCTCGACCGGCTCGCCGGCGTAGCTGGCGCGAACCCGGTCGGTGGCAGCCTGGAGAGCCGAGGTCAGCTGGTCCTCCAGCGGCCCGCGCAGCTTCTGCTGCACCGGATCGAGCCCGCGCGGGTCGAGCGTGACATGTGGCTCCGACATCGGTGCTCCCTTCGTCGGCGTCCGCGATACCCCACCGCGGCCGTCGGTCAAACGCCGGTCGGTACGGCGGCGACCCGCACCTGGTACGAGAAGTCCTCCGCCGGCTCCTCGTGGTACGACAAGCGGCGGATCTGCCGGTCGTCGTCGTAGAGGGCGACATCCACCAGGACGCCGAGGTGCGCCAGGCCGATGGTGGAGACCCGCTTCTTGTCCTGCAGCACCGCGCAGACGCCGCCGAGCAGGGTGCTGGCGTCGGATGTCCGGTGCCCAGGCGGACAGCGCAGAACCAGGTCCACCTCGATCGGCCCAGGCAACGGCGTCCAGCCGGTGCGCTGGGCCGCGCCCAAGGCGGCCTGGAGCAGGGTGCGGACCCTCGTCGCCTGCCGATGCCCGGCGGCGAAGATGGACAACGCTTCGGTCTTGACCGGTGGCAGGCCGCTCACCTCGAACGTCAGGGCGAGAGCGCGGGTGTCCTGCACGACGGCACCTCCCTCATTGGGACGATCCTGCCGAACCGGTGCCGCGGCGGTGGGACGTTCCCGCGATAACCAACCGATCGGGCAGGCTGGGCCGGCCGGAGGCGTGTCGACGTCGGCGGCGAACGCGCTGGCTGCGGCGCTAGGGAAACGCTAGTCGACGCCGCCCGCGCTGGATAGTCGGTCGTTCACCCGGTGGGACGTGGCGGAAAGGCGCAGAACTCGTTGCCCTCCGGGTCGGCCAGCACCCACCACCAGTGCGCCTCGTCCAGCGGCTCGTGCAGCAGCGTCGCCCCGGCCCCGATCAGCGCCATCGGTTCCGGCTCGACCAGCTCGACGTCCCAGTGCATCCGGTTCTTGACCGTCTTGGGCTCGGGCACCCCGTCGAACACCCATCGCTCCCAGGGGAACCCGGCCGCGCCGACCACCGAGGCGCTGCCCGAGCCGTGCTCGACGGTGCCGCCGAGCACGCCGGTCCACCAGGTCGCCTGGGCGGCCGGGTCGGTCGAGGCCACGACCAGCTCGAACGGACCCGGCCGAGTGTCCTCGTGGGCTCCGAACGCGCGAAACGAGTTGCCCTCCGGGTCGGCCAGCACCCACCAGTCGGCGTCGCCGGCCGGGTCGCGGACCAGTCGGGCGCCGGCCGCGAGCAGCGCCGCCGGGTCCGCACCAGGCAACCGCAGATCCAGGTGTACGCGGGTCTTGCCGGTCCGGGGTTCGGGCACCTCGTTCACCCAGATCGACTCGGCGTCGGAGCGGGCGGATCGGGGGTCGACCCGGGTGTCGTCGCCGCCAGCGTCGGCCAGCTCTCCGTCGAGCACCCGCGCCCAGAAGGCGCCCAGCGAGCGCGGGGCGGAGGCGTCCAGGCAGAGGTCCTTGAAGCGCGCGATCATGATCCCAGCATGCCTGGTCGGGGTGGATCTGTGGGGGTCAGTGCCGCTTGGCGTAACCGAGGAACGCCCTCCAGGCCGCCGGATCGACGTGCAGGGTGCCGCCGTCCCGGTCCTTCGTGTCCCGTACCAGCACCACGTTCGGCAGGTTGTCGGCGACCTCGACGCAGGACCCACCGTTGCCGCCGGACCTGGTCGACTTCCGCCACTGCGGGGTCATCATGTCCATGACTTCGCCACTTCCTTGATCAGCTCGATTGACTGCCGGCGGGGGAGCGCCTCGTTCCGCACGATCTCCCACGTCTTCGCCAGCTTAGCGACGTCCGCTGGCGCATCGATGATCTGCGCGGTGAGCTGGTTGTCGGCGTGGGCTACCCGAGTTCCATCGGGCAACTCGGCGATGATGAACTGGCCTGCCAGCCCCAGGTACATCCCAGCATCCGCAGGCACGACGTGCACCTGGATATGCTCCGCTGCCGCCACCTGGGCAAGGTGCTCGCACTGCTCGACCATGAGCCCTGGCTGATCGAGCACCGGCCGGCGGAGCACGGCCTCGTCCAGGACGGCGATGAGCTGCGGCGGGCGCGGGCGGTGCAGGATCGACTGCCGCTCCAGCCGAGAGGCGACGATGCGGTCGACATCCTCGGCATCGAACCGCCCGCCGGCCAGCGTGGCGCGGGCGTACCGCTCGGTCTGAAGGAGACCCGGCACATACGACAGCTCGAACCAGCGCAGCGTGGTTGCCTCGCGTTCGAACTCGATCCACTCGCGCAGCCAGGCCGGCTCGGCGTCCAGTTGGGCCAGCCTCTCCAGCATGCGCAGGAAGCGCCCGCCGGTCTCGTGGTGCGCGTCGACCGCCCGCATGTACTCCTTCGTGGGTGGTCGCCCGCCGGTCTCCACCGAGCTGACGTGCGAACCCGAATATCCGATGCCCCTGCCGAAGTCGTCCTGACTGAGCCCCAGCCCCGCCCGGAGAAGGCGAAGCTCCTCCAGCACGTAGTCCGTCACGGTCCCCATCAATTCTCCAAACTCCGCTCACTGTGGATCGGCGTGTCCGCCAGGGCTGCTCACCTGGGCCGTTGAGCTGCACGGATGCCCTGAGCACGTATCGACGGTAGTCGTGTCACCCCAGACTGTCACCAGTGGCGGGTCCGCTGGTGGCCGGAATTGGCGGCGGCGGGCCCTGCCCCGGGGTCGCTCCCGTTCCCCGTGCGGGAGCGGCCCCGCCCTCACCACCCGAGGAGGTCGATGTGCGGAGCACGGTCACGTGGTGGAGCGACCAGCAGCACGCGATGCGGTGGCGGTGATGGTGGTCCGGCCGCCCGTCCCGCACGTCGCCATGCGCCCGCTCTGGCGGTGCCGCAGTTGCGGAAAGGAGTGGCCCTGCCAGCCGGCCAAGCTCGCCCTGCTGACCGAGTACCGGGGCAGCCGGACGGCGCTGCTGATCTACCTCGGCACCCTGATGCATGAGGCGACGAACCAGCTCACCCAACTCCACCCGGACCACCCGCCGGCCCGGATGACCGAGCGCTTCCTCTCCTGGGCGCGGGCCCGGGGCTGACTCCGCTCGTACCCCTTACTTGGGCGGCGCACCGGAGTTCATCCGGGGAAGTGGATCAGCGGCACCCCTTCGGAGTACCCGGGCCCCTCACCGGTGAGCACCGCGGCGTCGTGGGTCAGACCCGCCACGGCGGCAGCGGCCAGGTCGAAGCGGTGGATCCTGCGCTGCCAGAAGGTCAGCTCCGGCAGGTCCTGCGCCCGCTCCGGCAGCAGCGACGCTGCGGCTCTGTCATACGCGCAGCTTGCAACTGTCATACTGCGGCATCCTCACTCATCCGGCGGGGTCGGTGCAGCGGCAGCGCGCAGGCAGGTTTCGTGACTTCGCGGGTGGGGCAGTGTAGCCGCACAGAGCATCCGAGTCGGGGCGTTTCCGCAGCTCCAGGGCTCGGAAGTCTCGCCGTGCGCCGGGGCGCGGATGCCCCTCCCCGGTTTCTCGCCGAAGAGAGGGGGAGGGCGATGACGGACCCCGAAACGGCTCGACACCGGCGTCGGCCGGCTGCCCGGCTTGGTGCCGCAGCCGCCGCGCTGGCACTGGCCGCGCCACTGGCCGCGTGCGGTGCCGGCGACGGTGGCGGCGGTACGCCGACGATCAACCTGTACTACCCGCCGGAGCAGAACCTGCAGAAGGTGGTCGACGACTGCAACGCGCAGGCCCAGGGACGATACAAGATCGTTTACCGGGTGCTGCCCCGGCAGGCCGACGACCAGCGGGTGCAGATGGTGCGCCGGCTCGCCGCCGAGGACACCGGGATGGACGTGCTCGGCCTGGACGTCACCTGGACCCAGGAGTTCGCCAGCGCCAAGTGGATCCTCGAGTGGACCGGCCAGGACAAGTCCGACGTCGAGCAGGGCACCCTCGCCGGGCCGCTGGACACCGCCCGCTACGAGGACAAGCTCTACGCCGCGCCGAAGAACACCAACGTCCAACTGCTCTGGTACCGCAAGGACCTGGTGCCGCAGCCGCCGACCACCTGGGACCAGATGATCACGGCCGCGAAGCAGCTCAAGGACCAGGGCAAGCCGTACCAGGTGCTCACCATGGGCGCGCAGTACGAGGGCCTGGTCGTCCTCTACAACACCCTGGCCGAGAGCGCCGGCGGCAAGGTCCTCTCCGACGACGGCAAGAAGGCCGTGATGGACGACGGCACGGTCCGGGCGCTGGAGCAGTTGCAGCGGTTCGCCACGTCGGGCGTGACGTCGCCGTCGTTCAGCAACGCCACCGAGGACCCGGTCCGGCTGGAGTTCCAGTCCGGCTCGGGCGCGTTCCAGGTGAACTGGCCGTTCGTCTACCCGGCGTTGCAGGAGGCCGACCCGGAGCTGGCCAAGCAGGTCGGCTGGGCGCGGGTGCCCGGCATCGACGAGAACACCCCCAGCAAGGTCACCATCGGCGGCGTGAACCTGGCGGTCAGCTCCTACTCCCGGCACCCGGAGCAGTCGTTCGAGGCGGCCCGGTGTCTGCGCAGCCCCGAGCACCAGAAGTTCTCCGCCATCAACGACGGCGTACCACCGACCATCGAGGCGGTCTTCGACGAACCGGAGATGACCGAGGCGTACCCCATGAAGGACACCATCCTCGAAGAGCTGAAGGACCCGGCGACGCGTCCGCTGACCCCGGCCTACCAGAGCATCTCGACAGTCATGTCGGCGATCCTGTCGCCGCCGTCGGCGATCCGTGGCCAACAGACGGCCGATGAGCTGCGCGGCGCCATCGCCGACGCCCTCCAGTCCAAGGGGGTCCTGCCGTGAGTGTCAACGCCACGCCGGCCGGCGCGCAGGTGAGCGCCGAGGCGGAACGATCCACCACCGTGCCCACCCAGCGGGGCGGCCGCCGCAGGCCGCCGCTGAGTGAGAACAAGAAGGCCGAACGCCGACTCGGTTGGCTGCTCTGCGCGCCCGCCGCGCTGGTGATGGTCGCGGTGACCGCGTACCCGATCATCTACTCGGTCTGGCTGTCGTTGCAGCGCTACGACCTGCGCTTTCCCGACCAGCGCGAGTTCATCGGGCTGGAGAACTACGTCACCGTGCTCACCAACGAGTTCTGGTGGACGGCGTTCGGGGTGACCACGCTGATCACGGTGGTCACCGTGGCCGTCGAGCTGGTGCTCGGCATGGGGCTGGCGCTGATCATGCACCGCACGCTGGTCGGGCGCGGCCTGGTCCGCACGTCGGCGCTCATCCCGTACGGCATCGTCACGGTGGTCGCCGCGTTCTCCTGGCGGTACGCCTGGACGCCCGGCACCGGCTACCTGGCCGACCTGTTCAGCGATGGTGCGCCGCTCACCGAGCGGGCCAGCTCGTTGGCGATCATCATGCTGGCGGAGATCTGGAAGACCACGCCGTTCATGGCGCTGCTGCTGATGGCGGGGCTGGCGCTGGTCCCGGAGGACCTGCTCAAGGCCGCCTCCACCGACGGGGCGACCTCCTGGCAGAAGTTCACCAAGGTGATGCTGCCGGTGATGAAGCCGGCGATCCTGGTCGCGCTGCTGTTCCGCACCCTGGACGCGTTCCGGGTCTTCGACAACATCTTCGTGTTGACGGCCGGGGGCAACGAGACCTCGTCGGTGTCGATGCTCGCCTACAACAACCTGATCCGGGGTCTCAACCTCGGCATCGGCTCGACGATGTCGGTGCTCATCTTCATCACCGTGGCGATCATCGCCTTCGTCTTCGTGAAGCTGTTCGGCACCGCTGCGCCCGGCAGCGACGACTCCGAGAGGCGCTGACATGGCTGTCGAAACCACCACCCGGGCCAAGGTGCGCTGGGGTCTGCTCGACGTCCTCGTGGTCGTCTTCGCGCTGGTCCCGGTGCTGTGGATCGCGTCGCTGTCGTTCAAGACGCCGGCCACCCTCACCGACGGGAACTTCATCCCCCGGGAGTGGACGCTGGACAACTACCGGACGATCTTCGACACCGACCAGTTCGTCCGCGCGCTGGTCAACTCGATCGGCATCGCCCTCATCGCCACGCTCATCGCGGTGGTGCTCGGCGCGATGGCCGCGTACGCCATCAGCCGGCTGGACTTTCCCGGCAAGGGGTTGCTGGTCGGGGTCTCCCTGCTGATCGCGATGTTCCCGCAGGTGTCCCTCGTGTCGCCCCTGTTCGAGATCGAGCGTCAGCTCAAGATCTTCGACACTTGGCCAGGGCTGATCCTGCCGTACATCACCTTCGCGCTGCCGCTGGCGATCTACACGCTGTCGGCGTTCTTCAAGCAGATCCCCTGGGACCTGGAGAAGGCGGCGAAGATGGACGGCGCCACCCAGGCACAGGCGTTCCGTCGGGTGATCGCCCCACTGGCCGCGCCCGGCCTGTTCACCACGGCGATCCTGGTCTTCATCTTCTGCTGGAACGACTTCCTGTTCGCCATCTCGCTGACCTCCACCGAGCGGTCCCGCACGGTGCCGGCCGCGCTGTCGTTCTTCACCGGTGCGTCGCAGTTCGAGGACCCCACCGGGGCGATCTGCGCCGCCGCCGTGGTGATCACCGTACCGATCATCCTGTTCGTTCTCTTCTTCCAGCGCCGCATCGTGTCCGGCCTGACCTCCGGCGCAGTCAAGGGATAGGTGAATAGTCATGGCTGACATCGTGCTCGACAAGGTGAGCAAGAGGTTCCCGGACGGGACCGTCGCCGTGCAGGACGTCGACCTGGAGATCGCCGACGGCGAGTTCGTCATCCTGGTCGGCCCCTCGGGCTGCGGCAAGTCCACCACCCTCAACATGATCGCCGGCCTGGAGGACATCAGCTCCGGCGAACTGCGCATCGGCGGCCAGCGGGTCAACGACAAGGCCCCCCGGGACCGGGACATCGCGATGGTGTTCCAGTCCTACGCCCTGTACCCGAACATGACCGTGCGGGAGAACATGGCGTTCCCCCTGCGCCTGGCGAAGCTGGACCGGGAGACCATCAACGCCAAGGTCGACGAGGCGGCCAAGGTGCTGGAGCTGGTGCCGCTGCTAAACCGCAAACCGGCCAACCTCTCCGGCGGTCAGCGTCAGCGGGTGGCGATGGGCCGTGCGATCGTCCGCCAGCCCAAGGCGTTCCTCATGGACGAGCCGCTGTCCAACCTGGACGCGAAGCTGCGCGTGCAGATGCGCACGGTGGTGTCCCGGTTGCAGAAGCAGCTCGGCACCACCACCGTCTACGTCACCCACGACCAGACCGAGGCGATGACCCTCGGCGACCGGGTGGTCATCATGCGGGGTGGCGCGATCCAGCAGGTCGGGCCTCCGCAGGAGCTGTACGACCACCCCCGCAACCTCTTCGTGGCCGGCTTCATCGGCTCCCCGTCGATGAACTTCCTGCACGCCGCCGTGCTGGACGGCAGCCTGCACACCGCGCTGGGCGAGGTGCCGCTCGGCGACCGGGTCCGCCGCGAGCTGGAGGCGGCCGACGCGCCCCGCGAGCTGATCCTCGGCGTACGCCCCGAGCACTTCGAGGACGCCGAACTGGTCGACGAGGACACCCGCCGCCGGGGTCTGGAGTTCGAGGCGCCCGTGGAGATCGTCGAGTCGATGGGCTCGGACAAGTACGTCTACTTCACGGTCGAGGGGGAGCGGGCCAGCGCCGCCGAGCTGGAGGAGCTGGCCGCCGACGCGGGCGCGGGCGACTTCGCCGGCACCGGCGGCAACCTGGTCACCCGGTTGTCCGCCGAGTCGCCGGTCGCGGAGGGACAGTCCCGCCGGGTCTGGTTCAACCTGGAGAAGATCCACCTGTTCGACCCGACCAACGGCCGCAACCTCACCCTGCACGAAGGCAGGTCAGCCGGCGCGCTAGCTGACTGAACCCCGCCGCCCCTCCCGCCGATCTTGCAGTTTCGGTTGTCGACATGGGCCGGATGTCCCCTGTGTCGCGACCGAAAGTGCAAGATCGGCGAGGCGCACCGGAGACCGTCGTGGGCGTGCTCGGCCTGCTCGGCGTGGACGCCACCAGCCCGGCCGCCGTGGCCGACGCGCTCGCCGCCGCCCGCGCCGTCGATTCGGCCGCGTTGCCGGCGACGGTGGTGCTGACCCACGGCACGACCCGGGCGCTGCCCGGCCCCGGCGTGGTGACCCTGGAGGACGGTGGCCGCCGCGACGTCGACGGCGAAGTGCCGGGAGACCTGCCGCTGGGCTGGCACCGGTTGGGCTGCGCCGGCCGCGACGTGACGCTCGTGGTGGTGCCCCGTCGGCTGCCCGTGCCGCCGCGCACCTGGGGTTGGATGGTCCAGCTCTACGCGCTCACCTCGGAACGCTCCTGGGGCATGGGCGACCTCGGCGACCTGGCCGAGTTCACCGGCTGGGCCGGCGCCACGGGCGCCGGGCTGGTGCTGCTCAACCCGCTGCACGCGGTGGGGCCCGCGCATCCGGTGGCCGCCTCACCGTACTCACCGGCCAGTCGGCGCTTCGTCAACCCGCTCTACCTGCGCGTCGGTGACACCGCCGCGTACGCCGCGGCAGACCCGGCGACCCGGGCGGTGGTGGACGCGCTGCGCCCCGACCGCGGCGACCTGATCGACTATGACGAGGTGTGGACCGCCAAGCGGCACGCCCTGGAGCTGCTGCACCCGTACGCCCAGCCGGTCGACCTGGCCGCGGACCCGGCGCTGGCCAGCTTCGCCACCTGGTGCGCGCTGGCCGAGCGGCACGGCAACGACTGGCGTGCCTGGCCGGCGGAGCTGCACCACCCGGCCGCCCCGGCGGTCGCCGAGCAGCGTCGGCAGCTCGCCGACCGGGTGGCCTTCCACGCCTGGCTGCAATACCTGTGCGACGAGCAGCTCGACGCCGTCACCGCGGCGGCCCGGGCGGCGGGAATGCCGGTCGGCGTGGTGCACGACCTGGCCGTCGGCATCGACCCGGGCGGCGCGGACGGCTGGCAGCTCGCCGACGTCCTGGCCCAGGGGGTACGCGTCGGCGCCCCACCGGACGACTTCAACCAGCTCGGCCAGGACTGGGGCCTCGCCGCCTGGCGGCCGGACCGGCTCGCCGAGACCGGGTACGCGGCGTACCGGGACATGCTACGGCGGACCCTGCGGCACGCGGGCGGCCTGCGGGTCGACCACGTCGCGGGGCTGTGGCGGCTGTGGTGGGTGCCGCCGGGCGCCAGCGCCGCCGAGGGCACCTACGTCCGATACGACGCCGAGGCGATGCTCGGCATCCTCGCGCTGGAGGCCCACCGGGCCGGCGCGGTGGTGGTCGGCGAGGATCTCGGCACGGTCCAACCCGCCGTGACCCGGGGCCTGCGGGGGCGCAACATGCTCGGCTCGACCGTGCTGTGGTTCGCCCGGGACGACGATGGCAACTTCATCCCGCCGACCCGCTGGCCGCGTAACGCGCTGGCCACCATCTCCACCCACGACCTGCCCACCGCGTCGGGCTTTTTGACCGGCGAGCACGTCCGTGTCCGCGACGAGTTGACGTTGCTCGGCACCGATGTCGCGGTCGAGCGGGCCCGGGCCGCCGCCGACCGCGAGCGGCTGCTGGCGATGCTGCGCGACGAGGCGCTGCTGCCCGAGCCGGCCGACCCGGGGGCGACGCCCGGCGGCGAGCCGGGCCCACCCGACGACGACGTGGTGGTGGCGATGCACGCCGCGCTCGCGGCCAGCCCCACCCGGCTGCTCGGCGTCTCCCTCTACGACGTGCTGGGCGAGGTGCGCCAGCCCAACATGCCGGGCACGGTCGACGAGTATCCGAACTGGAGGCTGCCGCTGCCGGCGACCGTGGCGCAGATCCGCGCCGACCCGCGGGTGACGCGGGTCGGCGACCTGCTCACCGCCGCGCGTCCCCGATCGTCCGCCCCGCGCCGGTCCGAGGCGCGCAGCCCTCAGGCCGACCAGTCGTAGCGGGCGGGCAGCCCGAGGAAGTCGGCGTACCGTCCCAGGGCCTTCTCCACCCGGGCTCGCTCGCCAGCGTCCAGCGTCGTCAGCGGCCGGATCGCCACGGTGACGGCGGCCCGGCCGAGCGCGCGCTTCCAGACGCCCACCACCCGGCCCGCGCGGACCACGGTCGCCTGGAAGACGCCGTTGTTGCCGGGCACCACGGCCGCCTGGTGCGCGGGGTCGAGCATCAGCGTGCGGTCCCGGTAGCCGAGCAGGTACTCGTCGAAGCCGGGCAGCGCCAGCACGTCATCCTGCGGCGCGCGCGCACCGGCCGACGCCGTGTCGCACAGCGCCGCGTCCACGTGCATCGGCTCGCCGTCGACGAGTACCGTGCTCAGCAGTTCGCCGGCGGTTGCCAGGCCGCGCCGCGCGTCGGTCAGGGTGAGGCCGCTCCAGCCGGCGAACTCGCGGGCGGTGACCGGCCCGTGCCCGCGGACGTAGCGGTGGGCGAGCAGGGCCAACGCCTCGTCCCGATCCAGGTGGCGTTGCTCCGGCGCCCACTCGTCGAGCAGGGCGAAGGTCTGGTCGGTGCCGACGTTCGGCGCCACGCAGGTCACCCCGCGCACACTCGCGTACCAGAGCAGGTGGTAGCCCCGCTGGGCGTCCGTCGACAGGCCCGCCGCGCGAAGGGCCGCCAGGCACTCCGCCCGCGTGAGCCGGCGTCCGCCGACCAGCGCGGCGCCGAGCACGTCCAACGCCCGGTCCGCGTCGGCCTCGGTGAGCCCGAGTTGCGTGCGACGGGTCGCCGCGCCGGCCCGCGAGCGGACGCCGGTCAGCTCCAGCATCCAGCGGGTGTCGGCGGGGGGAACGAGGTGCACGGTGCCCCGCATCGGCCACGTGCGCAGAGCTTCACGGCGCTCCAGCGCCGCCTGTACGTCGGATCTGGTCCACCCCGGCAACCGGGCGCCCAGCGACCACAGCCCGCTCGCCACATCCTGCGCCTGCATCGCGCCGAACCACTCGACCACCTCGGCCACCGCGCCGGGCCGGATGCTCGGGTGCGGTCGCAGCAGCAGGCTCGTCATCCGCAGGCCGAGCGCCTCGGACGCGGTGAGTTCCCTGGTCATCGGACTCCCTTCCCCGGAGGTGGCTGCGTCAGGGTAGGGCACCCGGCCGACAGTGGCTCCGGTGCATAACCACCCGAGCAGCGGGAAGGCGGCCCACCGGAAGTACACGAGCCGCGCGTACGAAGGGGGAGTCTCATGACTGCCGCAAACGAGCCGGCCCGGGGTGCCGGCGTACCGGCCGGGTCTCGGAGCCACCGGGGGGAAGCCAGCGCGAAGACCAGCGCGGCCGCCACCTTCGCGCTGGTGTTCGGCGTCGCCGGCCTGTTCAGCGTGTTGACCGCCATCCTCGCCTGGTTGGGGCTGGTGCTCGGCATCATCGGAATCATCCTCGGCATCGTCGGGCTCAAGATGGCGCAACGACCCGGGGTGACCGGCCGCGGGGTGTCGATCGGCGGTCTGGTGCTGAGCATCCTGGCGGTGCTGATCGGCCTCGGCCTCGCCGCGGGCATCACCACCTTCGTCAACAACGAGAACGCGGTGAACCGCCTCCAGACGCAGGTCGACAAGCTGCGCGGCAAGCTCGACTGACGCGGGCCGCCCGGACGGCGGAGCACGTTCGACGAGGACAGGCGGCGGGTCGCGGCGCGGCCCCCAGTAGGGTGGGCGACGTGCTCCGCCAGGTCAACGCCATCCGCTACGTCACGCCGCTGCGCGAGGGTGGCTCGCTGCCGGGCCTCGTGGAGGCCGACGACCTCGGCACGTACGTGGCGAAGTTCTCCGGCGCCGGCCAGGGGCCCAAGGCGCTCATCGCCGAGGTGATCTGCGGTGAGCTGGCCCGCCGGCTGGAGTTGCGGGTGCCGCCGCTGGTGGTCCTCGACATCGACCCGGTGATCGGGCGGGCGGAGCCCGACCAGGAGGTGCAGGAGCTGCTGCGCAACAGCGGCGGCGCCAACCTGGGGATGGACTTCCTGCCGGGAGCGCTCGGCTTCGACCCGGTCGCACACCCGGTCGACGCGGTGCTGGCGTCCCGGGTGCTCTGGTTCGACGCGTACGTGGAGAACGTGGACCGGAGCTGGCGCAACCCGAACCTGCTGGTCTGGCACCGGGAGCTGTGGCTCATCGACCACGGCGCCGCGCTGTACTTCCACCACAACTGGCCGCGCGCCGACGCCGCCGTGCACCGGGCCTACCGCGCGGGCGATCACGTGCTGGAGCCGTACGCGTCGCGGCTGGCCGAGGCCGACGCCGAGCTGACCCCCCGGGTCACCCCGGAGCTGCTGCGGGAGGTGCTGGCGCTGGTGCCGGCCCAGTGGCTGACCGCCGCCGACTTCGACTCGGCCGACGCGGCGCGCGCGGCGTACGTGGCACACCTGTCGCGGCGGGTCGCCCGGCCGGCGGACTGGCTACCGGCGGGGAGCGTGGCGTGAGGCATCCGTTCGAGTACGCCCTCATCCGGCTGGTGCCCCGCATCGAGCGCGGCGAGCAGATCAACGTCGGGGTGCTGCTCTACTGCCAGCAGCGTGACTTCCTGGCGGCGCGGACGCACCTGGACGCCGATCGGGTCCGCGCGCTGGCGCCCGATGTCGATCTGCCGGCCGTGGCCGCGGTGCTCGACTCCCTGGACCGGACCACCTGCGGTGCCGGGCCGGCGACCCGGATGCGGCTCGGCGAACGGTTCCACTGGCTGGCCGCGCCCCGCAGCACGATGATCCAGGCGGGCCCGGTGCACACCGGCCTCACCGCTGACCCGGCCGGCGAGTTGGATCGGCTGATGGCGGCGCTGGTCCACTGAGCGCACCGGCCGGACAGGTTCGGGAAGTACCCCTGATCGCGCTGCGCCAGCGTCGTTGCCAGCGGAGCGCGATCCCCCGTTCAGGCGCCCGATGCCATCCGGCGCCAGGATCGCGCCGGCACCGATGGCATCAGGATGGCCGCCCACGCGGACGACCGGGCCGAAACGGCCGGGAACTTGCGGAAAACTTGAGCCCGGACGACCGGAAGGCCGCCGTCGGCGTCGTTTGTCACCGCACCTGGGGGGTAGTCGCGGGAGCTGACCCGAGACGAGAAGGGGACAATCTGATGGCTGCCCAGACCAAGGTAGCGGTGATCTATTACAGCGCCACCGGCATCACGTACCAGATGGCGCAGGCCGCGTGCGAGGCCGCGGGCGAGGCCGGCGCCGACGTACGTCTGCGCAAGGTGCGGGAGCTGGCGCCGGACGAGGCGATCCGCTCCAACTCCGGCTGGCAGGCGCACCACCTGGAAACCCAGGACGTGCCCGAGGCGATGATCGACGATCTGGCCTGGGCCGACGTGGTGATCTTCGGATCGCCCACCCGGTACGGCATGATCGCCGCCCAGCTGAAGCAGTTCATCGACACCACCGGTCCGCTGTGGGCGCAGGGCGCGCTGGCCAACAAGGTCTACGCGGGCTTCACCTCGACAGCGACCTCGCACGGCGGGCAGGAGACGACCCTGACCTCGCTGTTCAACGTCTTCTACCACTGGGGTGGTGTCGTGGTGCCCCCCGGCTACACCGACTCCAGCCAGTTCATCGCCGGCAACCCGTACGGCGCCTCGCACACCAGCAACAACGGGGAGATCGCCCCGGACGCGGTGGCGCTGGGCGCCTGCGCCCTCACCGCCCGCCGGGCGGTGCAGGTCGGCGCCGCGCTCAAGCAGGGCCTGGGCGGCTGACAGATGGTGCGACCGGTGGCGCGGGCGGGGGCTCTCGGCCCGCTCACACCACCGGTCGCACCAGCCCTACCCCATGACGGCGGTGGCTATGCCGGGCGGGCGCGGCCGGTCGGCTACGCCTGGTGGGCCGGGCCAGCCGGCGATGCCTGCCGGGCCGGGCGTGACGCCGGCAGCAGATCGGCCAGCAACTCGATCAGCACGGTCAGCCCGTCCGGGCTGAGCACCGACTCCGGGTGGAACTGCACCCCGGCGAAACCCCGCCCGCGCAGGGCGTGCACGGACCCGTCGCGCGCGTCCCGGGCCAGCTCCACCGTCCCGTACGCGGTGTGCAGTCGGTCCACCTCGGCCCGTGCGGTGAACGAGGAGTAGAAGCCGACCCGGCGGGCCCCGCCGAACAGTTCGACCTCCCGTTGCAACCCCTGATAGGGCGCGTCCCGACGATGCAGGGGCAGCCCCAGCAGCCCGGCCAGCACCTGGTGCCCCAGGCAGACCGCGAGGGTGGGCCGGCCGGTCGCCAGCAGCCCGTCCAGCAGCTCCCGCAACGCGGTCATCTTCGGGTCGTCCGCGCTGCCCGGGTCACCCGGCCCGGGCCCGGCCACCACCAGGTCGTACTCGTCGACCGGGCCACCGGCGTGCCACGGCCGCAGCGTGACCGCGAAGCCCAACGCGCCCAGTTGGTGCGCCAGCATGCCGGTGAAGGTGTCTTCGGCGTCCACGATCAGTGCCCGCAGACCGACCAACCCGGGCAGCCCCGGCGCGTCCGGCGCCCGCTGGTCCAGCCAGAACCGGGCCAGCGGCGTGTTCCGCGCGGCGAGCGCGTCGCGTACCGCCGGGTCGTCGGCCAGCCGCACGACCGGCCCGCGGTCGCCGGCGGGCGCCGCCGGGCCGAGACCGAGCGCGGCCAGCACTCCGGCGGCCTTGGCGTGCGTCTCGGCCACCTCGCCGGCCGCCGTGGAATGCCGGACCAGGGTGGCGCCGACCGGCACCCGCAGCTGGCCGGTGGGGGAGATCTCGGCGGTACGGATCAGGATCGGCGCGTCCAGCGTCTGGCGGCCGGCGTCGTCGTGCCCGAGCAGGGCCAGCACGCCCGCGTAGTAGCCCCGGCCCCGGCGCTCGTGCCGGGCGATCACCCGGCAGGCGTTCTCCATCGGGCTGCCCGTCACGGTGGGCGCGAACATCGTCTCCCGCAGCACCTCCCGCACGTCGCGGGTGCCCCGCCCGGCGAGCAGGTACTCGGTGTGCGCCAGGTGGGACATCTCCTTGAGGTAGGGGCCGATGACCTGGCCGCCGTGCTCGGCGACGGTCGCCATCATCTTCAGCTCCTCGTCGAGCACCATGTAGAGCTCCTCGACCTCCTTCGGGTCGGCGAGGAACCGCAGCAGCGCCTCCCGGTCCGGGGTGTCGCCGCTGGGCCGGAAGGTGCCGCTGATCGGGTTCATCATCACGAGCCCGTCGTCGACGCTGACGTGTCGTTCCGGGCTGGCGCCGACCAGGGTCCGCGTGTCGGTGTGCACCACGAATGTCCAGTAGGCGCCGCGCTCGGCGACCAGCAGCCGGCGCAGCGCGGCCAGCGCCGCCACCAGCGGAGTGCCCTGCACGGTGGCGTGCAGGGTGCGGTGGATGACGAAGTTCGCGCCCTCGCCGTGGCCGATCTCCTCGGTGAGCACCTGCTGCACGATCCCCGCGTACTCCTCGTCGCTGACGTCGAACGCGGCGTCGCGGGTGCGGACCGGCTGGTCGGGCAGCGCGGCCAGGGCCTCGGCCAGGGGGATCCGCCGGTGCTCGCGGATCTGGAGGCACTCCAGCGGGGCGTCGTCGTCGACGCAGGCGAAGCCGCGTTCGGCGATCTGCCGGAACGGCACCAGGGCCAGCGTCCGCGCCCCGGGCGCGCCCGGCGACAGCGGGATGTCCGCCAGCCGGTCGACGGTGGCGACGACGCCGGTGAAGAGTTCCAGCTCGTCGGCGCCCTCGCGGCGCAGCAGCGCGAACGGGCCGGGGTCGTCGCCACGGGAGATGGCGGCGAGCAGGTCGGTCAGGTGGGTCAGGCTGGTCATCGTGGTCTCCGTGGGCCGGGCGCCGCCAGCGGTGGCGGCCATCCGGGCCGGGAGATCCGGCGGCCGCCTCGGTGGCGGCCGCGTGGATGGAGCTACGCGCGGGGGGTGGCCGCCGGGTCGGCGGGCCACCAGGAGGTTGGGTGCGCGAGCATGCGGTCCACCTTACGCGGCCGCGGCCCGGCTCGGGACCCCTTCGGACGTACCGGTACGCCCGGCCGGACCTTCGGTCCCGCGCGGCCGGCACCGGGTAACTTGACCGGCGATGAACATTCTCGCGCTCGACCTGGGCACCTCCTCCGTACGCGGACTGGTGCTGGACGGGGGAACCCAGCCGCTGCCCGGCGCTCTGGCCCGGCGGAAGGTCAACCTCGCCATCGGTGACGACGGCACCGGCACGCTCTCCGGCCCCGACTACCTCGCCTGTCTCATCGAGTGTCTGGACGAGCTGGCCGAGGCGGGGCACCTGCACGACGTCGACCTGGTGGCGACCTCCGCGCAGTGGCACTCGGTGCTTCCGCTGGACCGCGACGGCACTCCGCTCGGCCCGGTCGTCACCTGGTTGGACACCCGGCCCGCGCCGGTCGGCGACACGTCCGGCCCGGCCGACCCGGACGGCTTCCACCAGCGCACCGGCTGCTGGTGGCACCGCTCCTACTGGTCGATGCGCCTGCCCTGGCTGCGGGAACAGTCGGGCACGCCGATCGCCCGGTTCGTCGGCCTGCCGGAGTACGTGCTGGGCGAGCTGCTGCAGGCGGCGCCCATGTCGATCTCCCAGGCCTCCGGCACGGGTTTGTTGGACCTGCGCACACTGCGCTGGGACGAGGAGGCGTTGACGCTCGCCGGCGCGCGACCGCGTGACCTGCCGACCCTGGGTGAGCTGGACTGGCACGGCCGGCTCCGGCCCGACCGCGCCCGCCGCTGGCCGCAGCTGGCCGAGGCCCGGTGGACGCCGCCGGTGGGTGACGGCGGCGCGTCGAACGTCGGCTCGGGCTGCGCCGACCCGAGCCGGGCCGCGGTCACGGTGGGCACGTCCGCGGCCGTACGCCTGATGCAGCGGATCCCGGCCGGAGAGCCGCTGCCGCGGCTGCCCGAACGACTCTGGCGCTACCGGGTCGACCACGACCACGTGGTGACCGGGGCGGCGTACTCCAGCGGTGGCAACCTGTTCGCCTGGGCGAACAGGGAGCTGCGACTGCCCTCCGGGGACGAGCTGGACGCGGCGCTGGCGTTGGTGCCGGCGGGCGGCGGCCGGCCGGCCGACCCGCGGTTCGGGGGCGACCGGCCGCCCGGTTTGGCGCCGGCGGGCTCGGGCGAGCTGCGCGGCCTGAGCTTCAGCACCACGGCGGTGGACATCCTGGCCGGCTTGATGCAGGGGCTGTGCGAGCTGGTCGCCGACGATCTCGCGGTGCTGGAGTCCACGGTCGACAAACCGGTCGGGGTGGTGCTGGGTGGTGGCGCGGTGGCCGCCTCGGTGTGGTGGCGGCAGGCGTTCGCCGCCGCGCTCGCGCCGCGACCGGTGTCGCACCAACGGAACCCGGAGATCGGTGCCACCGGCGCCGCGTTGGTCGCGCTGGGCCGCTTTGGTGCGGCAGCCGGGCTCGCCGACATCGGCCGGACGGATGAGCTGGTCTTACCGACCACGACAGGACGATCCCACCCGCAGTATCCTTCCTGAACTTCCGCCCTGCCCGGGCCGTTGACAGCGCTACCGGGCCTGGTTGGATGGACTGCGCTCCCCGGGTCGCGGTGGACGCGGCAGGAGGAGGAGGCAGGGTGGCGGCAGGTCCCGACCCGGCGACCGGCGGGGTTTCGAACCACCGCCGGCGACGCTTCGACGTCCGCGTCGTTCCGCATCGACGCCGCTCGCCGTTCCGCCTGCGGGACTGGCGGATGAGCACCAAGCTGGCCACCGTGCTCGTGGTGCCGTCGTTGGCGTTCCTGGTGCTCGCGGGCGTGCAGACCAGCGCCCTGGTCGGCCGGACGACCGCGCTGAACGACTTCTCCCGGCAGGTCGCCATCGGCCGGCAGATCACCGCGGTGGTGCACCAGCTTCAACAGGAGCGGGACCGCTCGGCGGGTGAGCTGGGCGAGCTGCGCCGCGGTGGCGACCGGCAGGCCGCCGCGACCGCGCTGCGACCGTTGCAGGCGGCCTCCGACCGGGCGATGGCCGACCTGAGTCGGGCGGCCGGGCCGCTGGCCGACGCCGACGCGTCCTGGCGGGTGGCCTTCTCCGAGGCGCAGGAGGCGTACGACCAGGTGATCGACATCCGTCCGGCGATCCCGCCGGCGGTGCTCAGCAACGACACCATCCTGAGCAACTACCACCGGGCCGTGGGCGCGCTGCTGGATCTGCTCGCCGAGCCGACGCCGGGTCAGGACCGGGCGGCGTTGAGCGACTCGGTCCTGCGCTACGTGCAGCTGGCCCGGGTCAAGGAGCTCTCCTCGCGCGTCCGCGCCCAGCTCTACGCCGGCGCCCGTGCCGGCCGGTACGGCACGGAGGACCGGGTGGTCCTCGCCGACCTGCGTGCCCAGCAGTTGACCGCCCTCGGCGCGTTCCGGGTGGCCGCCACCACGGACCAGATCCGCCGGTACGACGAGACCTCGGTGAACCCGCTGTTCCTGGTCGCCACCCAACTGGAGGAGCGCAGCCTGCCGGCCGGGAACGCCGCGCCCGAGGTGCTGCCATCGGAGCAGTGGTGGTCGGCCAGCCAACAGCGCCAGGAGTTGCTGCGCCAGGTCGAGGCGGGGGTGCTGGACGACGCGGTGCGCGAGGCCGATGACGCCAGCAGCGGCCAGTTGCGGGCCACCCTGCTGGTGGTCGGCGGTGTCGTCACCGTGCTGCTGGTCGCCCTGCTGATCTCACTGCTGGTGGGGCGGTCGGTCGCCCGGTCGATGCGGCTGCTGCGCAGCCAGGCGCTGCGGATCGCGCAGGTCGAGCTGCCGGACGCGCTGGATCGGCTGCGGACCGTCACCGGCGGGGTGCCGAGCATCGAGGTCGCGCCGGCGGTGGTCCGTTCACTCGACGAGATCGGTGAGCTGGCGGAGGCGTTTGTCGCGGTGCACCGCAGCGCCGTGACCGTCGCCGTCGAGCAGGCGCTGATGCGTCGCAACGTCAATGCGATGTTCGTCAACCTTGCCCGCCGCAGCCAGGTGTTGGTGGAGCGCCAACTGGAGCTGCTCGACGACCTCGAGCGCGAGGAGAGCGACCCGGACCAGCTCGGCAACCTGTTCAAGCTCGACCACCTGGCCGCCCGGATGCGCCGTAACGACGAGAGCCTGCTGGTGCTTGCCGGTACGGACTCCACCCGTCGGTGGAACCGTCCGGTGGGTCTCGGCACCGTGCTGCTGGCAGCCGCCGCCGAGATCGAGCAGTACCAGCGGGTCCGGCTGGATTCGGTGGGCGAGGTCAACGTGTTGGGGCACGCGGTCGGGGAACTGGTGCACATGCTGGCCGAGCTGTTGGAGAACGCGACCGCGTTCTCCCGTCCGGACACGGTCGTGCTGGTGACCGCCCGGGTCGAGGCTTCGGGCACGTTGATCGAGATCGTGGACGACGGCCTGGGCATGAGCCCGGCCGCGCTGGCCGAGGCGAACGCGGTGCTGGCCAAACCGCCGGCCGCGGACGTCGCGGCGGTCGAGCGGATGGGCCTGTTCGTGGTCAGCCACCTGGCGAGCCGGCTGGGCGTGCGGGTGCAGCTCGACGCGGGCCAGAGCGGTCTGGTCGCGCGGCTGGTGCTGCCGGCCGCCCTGCTGGCTCCGGCCGGTTCGGTGGAGCTGGATCCGCCGGCGCCGGCGCGGATGCTGGCGGCGAGTGCGGCGCGGGGCGCCGCGGCGCAGCGGATGCCGGGGGCGCCCCGGTCGGCTGGTGCCCGTGGACCGGCCGTCGCTCCGCTGGACCTGCCGGTGGCCGGTCGCCCGCCGGCCGCCACCGTGCCGCGCCAGACCCGCCCCGTGCCGGTACGCGCCGAGGACGTGTTGGCGCCGGCCGCCGCCGGCGGCGATGACGGCGGCTGGTGGTCCCGGCAGGGACCGACCGGGGCGGTGGCCCCCGGCCCGGCCGCGCCGCCCGCCACTCCGGTGACGGCCGGCACGAACGAGCGCGGCCTGCCGATCCGCGTGCCGATGGCGCAACTTTCCGCGGTCACCCGCCCGGCCCAGCCGGAGTCGGCGCCGGCGCGCGCCGAGCTGGACCCGGAGGCGGTCGGTGGCATGCTTTCCCGGCTCTACAGCGGGGTACGGCGTGCCGAGGCCGAGGACACCACCGAGATACCGGTGCCACCCTCGTGGGGGCACGACGAAGGAGGACGACGACAGTGACGACGTTGAGCCAGGAGGCACGTGACCTGAGCTGGCTGGTGAGCGCGTTCGCCGAGCGGGTGCCGGGTGTGGCGCACGCGGTGGTGGTCTCCTCCGACGGGCTGCTGGTGGCGATCTCCGATCATCTGCCCCGCGACCACGCGGACAAGCTCGCCGCGGTGACGTCCGGGCTGATGAGCATCACGGCGGGCGCGGCGCAGATGTTCGACGGCGACATCGTCAAGCAAACGGTGGTTGAGATGGGCCGGGGCTACTTCCTCGTGATGCAGGTCCGCGACGGGTCGATCCTGGCCACGCTCGCGGCCGGCGACGCGGACATCGGCGTGGTGGGCTACGAGATGGCCCGGCTGGCGAAGCAGGCGGGGGAGATGCTCACCCCTGCCCTGCGGGCGGAGTTGCAGCAGGCGCTGCCCCGTTGAACGTTCCCGACCGGAACCCGGACGGTCACCGGCTCACCCGGAGCCGAGCCGTCCGGGCCCGGCCGTCCGGGCGGCCCGCTCAGAAACCGCCCTCGGCGATGACGGAGCGGTACCAGTGGGCGCTGCGCTTGAGCACCCGGCGCTGGGTGGCGTAGTCCACGTAGACCAGGCCCCAGCGTTGGTCGTACCCTTCGTCCCACTCGAAGTTGTCGAGCATCGACCACACGTGGAAGCTCTCCAGCGGCACCCCGGCGCTGATGGCGCGGTGCGCGGCGGCCAGGTGGTCGCGCAGGAAGGTGATCCGGCCGCTGTCGTCGACGGTGTCGTCGGCGGCCAGGGTGTCGGGGGTGGGCAGGCCGTTCTCGGTGACGGTGAGCGGGATCGGGCCGTAGTCCCGGGTGACCCGGGTCAGGATGTCGTACATGCCGTCGGGGTAGATCTGCTGCCAACCGGCCTCGGAGGTCGGCCACCGGTGTTCGGTGCTGCCGTCGGCGGTGACGTAGATGGGCGTGTAGTACTGCACGGCCAGCAGGTCGACCGGGGACGAGATCACTGCCAGGTCGCCGTCGCGGATGCCGCGCACCATCCGGCTCTGCGGGCCCAGGTCGGCCAGCACGTCCTGCGGGTAGCTGCCCTTGAGTAGCGAGTCGAGGTAGAGGCGGTTCTCGTAGCCGTCGTAGAGCTGGGCGGCGGCGGCGGCCCCGGGGGAGTCGTCGGTGGGGTAGCAGGGGTGCAGGTTGAGCGCGGGGCCGATCCGGCCGGTGCCGTTGGCGGCGCGCAGCGCGCGGACCGCGAGGCCGTGGGCCAGTTGCAGGTGGTGGGCGACGAGGTAGGCGGCGTCCGGGTCCTGCCGGCCGGGCGCGTGGTGGCCCATGAGATAGCCGTTCTGCACGACGGTCTTGGGCTCGTTGATGGTGAGCCAGACCGGCACCCGGTCACCGAGGGCGGTGAAGACCGCGTCGGCGTAGTCGGCGAAGCGGTGGGCGGTGTCGCGGGACTCCCAGCCGTCGGCGTCCTGCAACGCCTGCGGCAGGTCCCAGTGGAACAGGGTGGCCATCGGGGCGATGCCGCGCTCGTGCAGGCCGTCCAGGAGGCGGCGGTAGAAGTCGAGCCCGCGCTGGTTGGGCGCGCCGGTGCCGTCGGGCTGGACGCGGGGCCAGGAGATGGAGAAGCGGTAGCTGCGCAGACCCAGGTCGCGCATCAGGTCGAGGTCTTCGGCGTACCGGTGGTAGTGGTCGGCGGCCACGTCGCCGGTGTCGCCGTTGCGGGTGCGCCCGGGGACACGGCTGAAGGTGTCCCAGACCGACTCGCCGCGGCCGTCCTCCTTGGCGGCGCCCTCGATCTGGTAAGCGGAGGTGGCCGCGCCCCAGCCGAAGTCGCGGGGAAAGCGCAGCGGGCCGGCGGGCCCGGTAGGTATCGACATGGATTCTCCTCGTGGATACGGGGCCGCCGCCGAGATTCGGGAGCGCTCCCAGGATAGGCCAGGAGCGGCCGGCCCGGTGAGCCGGCCGTCACGGCGGCCGGATTGGCGGGTCGAGGCGGGTGGGGGCCCCGGACAGCGAACGAGGCCGACCGGGCGGCGCTTCGCGCCTGTCCCGTCGGCCTCTTTTCCCATTGTGTACGGGGGTTTAGTGTGGGGACGGGGGAGGGCAACCCCCGTCCCCACCGTAACTGCACACACACGGGCGAGATTTGGGTCCTGCCGTGCGTGTCGCGCGGGAGCCGGGCCACGCGAGTGGCTCTGGTTCCACCTCCCTCCCTGTGGCGGGATGATGGCTGACGGCGGCGTCCGGGCTGGCCCGCCGTCGGCCTTCGGGTTGGTTCCCCGGGGCCGCCACGAGGACGGTCCCGGTGATCTTCCAGTTGGAACCTTTGTCGATGGAAGCGCTCCCATCGACCGATGTTGCGACTGTAACGCTCGTCACGCCTTTGTGAAAGACCCAAAACGAGATCGAAACAACTGGGTGATCCCGCCCCCCGCGCGCTTGTTGTGGGAGCGCTTCCATGGCACACTGTCGATTCAACGCGACAGGAGCCAGATCGCGTGGGCGCGGGTCCGCCGAGGGCAGCCGGCAGCACGACTTCCGGTCACGGCACCCGAGCGCAGCCGGCGGGACCCCCTCCCGCGCGGGCCGCACCGCCGCACCCCGGCCGGGCCCGGGGCGACCACCTTCCCGGCGCCTCGAATCCCCCGCGTACCACCACACCCGCGGGGAGGCGCCTCGCCGGGGACCACCCCGGCCTGGTCCGAGGAGACACCGCGCACATGAGACAACTGGCACGACGCCGCCGAGTGGCGATCCTCGCCGCCGCCGCGCTCGCCATCGGCGGAGTGACCCTGCCCGCCGGCGCCGCGCAGGCCGCACCCGCCTGCGACGTGGTCTACGCGACCAACGACTGGAACACCGGCTTCACCGCGAACGTGACCATCAAGAACATGGGCGACGCGGTCAGCAACTGGACGCTCAAGTGGACCTTCCCGAACAGCAGCCAGCGGGTCACCCAGGGCTGGTCGGCCAGGTTCAGCCA
This sequence comes from Micromonospora sp. NBC_00617, assembly GCF_045161355.1. Taxonomy (NCBI): domain Bacteria; kingdom Bacillati; phylum Actinomycetota; class Actinomycetes; order Micromonosporales; family Micromonosporaceae; genus Micromonospora; species Micromonospora sp. NBC_00617. The sequence continues at coordinate 862,018 of NZ_CP107751.1, forward strand.
GTCCGGCAGTGAGGTCACCGCGACCAACGAGTCGTACAACGGCAACCTCGGCACCGGGGCTTCCACCACCATCGGCTTCAACGGCTCCTACTCGGGCAGCAACCCGAAGCCCACCTCGTTCACCCTGAACGGCACCCCCTGCAACGGCACCCCGGCCAACCAGCCGCCGACGGTCTCCCTCGCCCTGCCGAGCGGGCCGTTCACCGCCCCGGCCGACGTGCCGCTGACCGCCACGGCCAGCGACCCGGACGGGACGATCAGCAAGGTCGAGTTCTACCGCAACGGCCTGCTGATCAACACCGACACCACCGCGCCGTACGCGTACACGCAGGAGGCCCTGCCGGCCGGCAACTACACGGTGCAGGCCAAGGCGTACGACAACGCGAACGGCATCGGGGTCGACGAGAAGTCGTTCACCGTCGCCGCCGCCACCGGCCCGAGGCTGATCGCCACCCCGTCCGCGGTGAGCGTCAACGAGGGAGGCACCACCACCTTCAACCTGAAGCTCAGCGCCGCGCCGACGGGCAACGTGCCGGTCACCCTCACCCGCACCGGCGACACCGACGTCACGGTCTCGCCGACCAGCGTCACGCTGACGCCGACCAACTGGAACACCGGGGTCACCATCACGGTCGCCGCGGCGGAGGACGCCGACACCGTCGGCGGCACCGCCACCATCACCGCGTCCGCCACCGGTCTCGCGCCCCTGACGGTCACCGCCACCGAGATCGACAACGACACCCCCGGCGGCGACAACGCCTACATCAAGAAGTTCCTCGACCAGTACGGCAAGATCAAGAACTCGGGCTACTTCAGCCCCGAGGGCGTGCCGTACCACTCGGTCGAGACGTTGATCGTCGAGGCGCCCGACCACGGCCACGAGACCACCTCGGAGGCGTTCAGCTTCTGGATCTGGCTCGAGGCCCAGTACGGCCGCGTCACCCAGAACTGGGCGCCGTTCAACAACGCCTGGACGGTGATGGAGAAGTACATCATCCCGTCGCACGCCGACCAGCCCACCGCGGGCTCCGCCGGCACCCCGCAGTACGCCGCCGAGTACAACCTGCCCAGCCAGTACCCCTCGGCGTTGCAGCCCAACATCTCCGTCGGGCAGGACCCGCTCCGCTCGGAGCTCCAGTCCACCTACGGCACCGGCGACATCTACGGCATGCACTGGCTGATGGACGTCGACAACACCTACGGCTTCGGCCGCTGCGGTGACGGCACCACCAAGCCGGCGTACATCAACACCTTCCAGCGGGGCACCCAGGAGTCGGTGTGGGAGACCATCCCGCAGCCGTCCTGCGACACCTTCAAGCACGGCGGTCAGTACGGCTACCTCGACCTGTTCGTCAAGGACACCGGCGCTCCCGCCAAGCAGTGGAAGTACACCAACGCCCCGGACGCCGACGCCCGCGCCGTGCAGGCCGCCTACTGGGCGCTGACCTGGGCCAAGGCGCAGGGCAAGCAGGCCGACGTCGCCGCCACCGTGGCCAAGGCCGCCAAGATGGGCGACTACCTGCGGTACGCGATGTTCGACAAGTACTTCAAGAAGATCGGCAACTGCGTCGGGGCCAGCACCTGCCCCGCCGGCACCGGCAAGGACTCGGCACACTACCTGCTGTCCTGGTACTACGCCTGGGGCGGCGCGTACGACGCCAGCCAGAACTGGTCCTGGCGGATCGGTTCCAGCCACAACCACTTCGGCTACCAGAACCCGTTCGCGGCCTGGGCGCTGACCAACACCCCGGAGCTCAAGCCGCAGTCGTCGACCGCTGTCGCCGACTGGACCAAGAGCTTCGACCGGCAGCTGGAGTTCTACACCTGGCTGCAGTCGTCCGAGGGCGGCATCGCCGGCGGCGCGACCAACAGCTGGGACGGCAGCTACGCCCAGCCGCCGTCGGGCACCAGCACCTTCTACGGCATGTTCTACGACGTCGACCCGGTCTACAACGACCCGCCGTCGAACCAGTGGTTCGGCATGCAGGCGTGGTCGATGCAGCGGATCGCCGAGCTGTACCTGCAGACCGGCAACGCGAAGGCCAAGGCGCTGCTGGACAAGTGGGTGCCGTGGGCGATCGCCAACACGACCGTCGGCACCAACTGGTCGATCCCGTCGGACATGAAGTGGACCGGTCAGCCGACCACCTGGAACCCGTCCAGCCCGCAGCCCAACACCAACCTGCACGTCGAGGTGATCAGCAAGGGCCAGGACGTCGGCGTCGCCGCCTCCTACGCCCGGATCCTGATCGCGTACGCGGCCAAGTCGGGCAACGCGGCGGCGAAGACCACCGCCAAGGGCCTGCTGGACGCGCTGGACGCCGCCAGTGACGCGAAGGGCGTCTCCACCACCGAGACGCGTGGCGACTACAAGCGCTTCGACGACGTCTACGACGCCTCCACCGGGCAGGGCCTCTACGTCCCGCCGGGCTGGACCGGGAAGATGCCCAACGGCGACGCCATCGCCGCCGGCAAGAGCTTCCTCGACATCCGGTCCTTCTACAAGAAAGACCCGGACTGGCCCAAGGTGCAGGCGTACCTGAACGGTGGTGCGGAGCCCAGCTTCAACTACCACCGCTTCTGGGCGCAGGCCGACGTGGCCATGGCGTACGCCGACTACGGGACCCTGTTCCCGAACGGCTGACAGCGACCCGGGGTGGGTGGAGTGCCCCGCCCACCCCGGGGTTCGGCCGGGTCCGGGGGAACGACGGGACCCGGCCGGCGGACGGCCTGACACCCACGGTCAGGCCGGGGTGGGCCGGTCATCTGGCCAACGCAGCGGGTCGACCGGCCCACCCCACCGCCCGGACTGAAGACTGGCGCGAAAAAGCCCAGAAATTCCGGCTGTCGCGGGATCACGCCACAGAGGATGACGGAGTAACGTACGTCACCGGAGAGGCCGCTCCCCCCGTGGCGGCCTCTCCACTTTTATGCCCGCCGGGGCCCCTTCCCAGCCTGCTCGCCGGGCCGGACGTCCGGGTCACCGGTGACCGGGTGACGCAGCCCCGGGTGCCCGGTCGGCAACGACCGGCGCAGCACCACCCAACTCACCGCCAGCGCCGCCGCGACCAGCGGCCAGGTCAACGCGATCCGGGCCACCACGAGCGCGAGCACCTGCCCACTCAGGTACAGCGGGACGAACACCGCCACCCGCACCACATAGGTCGCCGTCCACACCCAACTGGCCCGGCCGTACCCGCGCAGCAGCGCCGGGTCCCGCCGCCACCGGGTCCGCTGGCCCAGCGCCGTGCCGACCAGCACGCCGAGCAGCGGCCAGCGCACCACGATGCTCACGGCCCACGCCAGCGCGCTGGCGGCGTTCGACAGCAACTGGATCAGAAAGAAGTTCTCGGCCCGGCCGGTCCGCACCGCGATCAGCGCCGCGACGCAGACGGCGAGCAGCCCGATCAGCACCGAGCGCGGCCGGTCACCCCGCCGCAGCCGTACGCCGGCCACCACGACGCCCACGGCGAGCGCCGCGCCCACCCCGGCCCACAGCGACTCGCCCCCGATCAGCCAGCCCACCGCGAACGCCACCGTCGGCAGGGTGGCGTCCACCGCGCCCCGTCGCCCGCCCAGCAGGTCCGTCAGGGACTCGGCCGGGGCCGTCCCCCCGCCGTGTGGACCGGCCGCCGTCGCCCGGTCCGGGCCGGGCTCGACCTGGCCGGACTCCCGCTCCGGTGTGCCGCCCACCGCCACCTCCTCGCCTCCGCCCCAACCTAACCGGCGGAAGCCGGTGGGCCACCGGCCAACCGGCCGGCACCGGCCGCTACGGTGTGCGGATGCGCGCGACGGCACGGGGTTGGACCGCGGTCTGGTTGGTCGTACTGGCCCTCGTCCAGGCGGCCGCCTTCCTCGCCGTCTGGCGGGTGGCCGTGCACACCGAGATCGGCCAGTGGGTCGACACGGTCGCCCTGACCGGCAACCAGATCGGCCACGACCGCATCGACGGGCCGGTGGACCGGATCCTCAACGCGATGTCGGTGGTCTCCCTGCTCGCCGCCACCGCGATGATCGGCTTCATCGCGCTCATCCGGGGGCGGATCGCCCTGGCCGTCACCGCGACGCTGCTCATCGCCGGGGCGAACGTCTCCACCCAACTGCTCAAGTACGGCCTGAGTCGGCCCGACCTCGGCCTCGACCCGGACCGCGCCGCGGTGGGCAACAGCCTCCCCAGTGGGCACACCGCCGTGGCCGCGTCGGTGGCGGTCGCGCTCATGCTGGTCCTGCCGCCCAAGGTACGTGCCGTCGGCGCCTTCGTCGGCGCGAGTTACGCCGCCCTCGCCGGGGTGGCGACCCTGTCCGCCGGTTGGCACCGACCCAGCGACGCGGTCGCCGCCTACCTGGTGGTGGGCGTCTGGGCGGCGCTGGCGGGCCTCGTCCTGCTGATCACCCAACGCGAGCAGGCCCAGATCGCGCCCGGCGACGCCCACCGCGTCGCCGCGGTCGTGCTCGGCGTGGCCGGTGTGCTCGCCCTGATCGCCTCCGGACTGGCCCTCACCTGGCTGGTGGACCTGCGCGGGACCGGCCCGGAGGAGTTGAGCCGCCGCCCGCTCTTGGTCGGGTACGCGGGCAGCGCCGCCGGCATCGCCGGCACAATGGCGTTGGTGATGGCGCTGGTGCTGACCGTCGTGCATCGGCTGGTGCCCCGGGTCAAGGGCTGAGCCGACCGATGGACCCGGTTCGTGCCGCGTTCCGTGCCGAATGCGTACGGCTCACCGAGGTCCTGGCCGAGGTGGACGACGTCGACCTCGACCGGCCCACCCCCTGCCCGCCGTGGACCGTCCGGGAGTTGCTCGCGCACGTGCGCACCGGCGCCGGACGACTGGCCGACATGCTCGCCGCCCCCGCCCCGCCGCGCGCCGAGGTGGACGCCGCCCGCTACTTCGGCGCGGCGAAATTCACCCCGCAGGTGGACGCCGACCGCATCGCCGGCGGCCGCCGGGACGCGCGGCAGGTGCACCGGGAGGCGTTAACGACCGGGTTCGAGGGGGCCTGGCGGGCCGCCGACGTGGCGGTCGCCGCCGCCCCGTCCGATCGGGTGGTCCGGACCCGGCACGGCGACGCGATGCTCCTCACCGAGTTCCTGCGTACCCGGGTGGTCGAGGTGGGCGTGCACGGCCTGGACCTGGCGGCGGCGCTGGACCGCCCGCCGTGGCTCACCCCGCACGCGGCCGCGGTGATCGCCGACCTGCTCACCGCAGGGCGACCCGCGCCTGCCGCGTTGGGCTGGGACCGGCTGACCCTGATCCGCAAGACCACCGGACGTGCCGCGCTGACCGGCCCGGAACGGGCCGCGAGCGACGCCGCCGGCTTCCGCTGGCTCGCCTTCGGCCGCTGACTCGTCACCGGGTGCCGCTGACGCCGGCCCGGCCGGTCAGCTCGCCGGGCCGGACGCAGGAAACGTGCGGGGCTGGCCCGGTCGGTCAGCTCGCCGGACGGGGCGCGGGAACGTGCGGGGCGACGCCCCGCAGGTGCGTGAGCACCACCGGGTCGATGCGGCCCGGCACCAGCCGCTCCTCCAGGTTCTCCAGCTCCGCCCAGGAGAACAGCGCCGCCTCCGGTCCGGCGTCGCCGACCGGGTGACCCAGCGCGGTGAGCAACGTCGCCACCTCGTCGGCGACCACGCCGCTCAGGTCGAGCAGGGTCGCCGGGTCGGATCGGCTGAACAACATGGTGTGCATGGCCAACAGCCGACCCAGCTCCGTGACCGGGTCGGGGTGGTCGTCCACCCGCAGGTCGATCAGCACGTCGCTGGTGCCGCCGTACCCTCCGCCGCGCTCGACCACCAGCAGGCCGGCGCTCTGCCGGCCGCGCCGGTCCCCGCCGGCCTCGTCACCGGCGCGCAGCGCGGCGACCAGCCGCTCGGCGAACGGCAGCGCCGAGGAGGCCAGCCACGCGTCGCCCAGCGCGTCGACGACCTCCGGGCCGGTGAGGATGTTGCCCTGGGCGGCCCAGCCGTCGCCGGTCCGCCCGCCGGCCCACGGGTGGCAGGCCGGGCCGGTCCAGCTCGCGCCCGGCCCGCTGACACCCACCACGCCGAGCTGCCGGTACTCCCGCTCGGCGTCGGCGGCGACCAGGCCCGCCACCACGTCGGCGGCGGCCACCCCGGTGCGGAGCAGCGTCAGCCCCTGCGGGCGGTAGGCGAGGTTGACGTGCGCCTGGGTGGCCAGCGCGCCGACCTCGGCCTGCGCGGCCGGCACCAGCGCCCCGGCGGCGAGGAACCTGCTGGCCACGACGACGCCGTGGCGGCGGCCGTCGGCGGATCGGGCGACGAGGGAGAAGGTCACCCGCCGAGACTAACCGGCCGTTCGGCGTACGCCGAACGGTCAGAACGGCGTCGCGGCTGCCTCCGGCGGTGCGCCCCGGGCCCGGCGGGCGTCGGCGACCGCGACGCCGCCCAGCACGAGCACTCCGGCGGCCGAGGCGGCCAGCCCCGGCAGGAACAGCAGCGGTACGGCCACCGCCGCCAGCACCAGGATGGCGATCCAGCGCGACGGCGAGACCCGCCCGAACACCTCGTACTCGAAGCGGGCCCGGCCGGCCAGGAACAGCGCGGGTCCGCCGAGCGCCATGGCCAGCCACGACGGTGGGGCATGGCCCAGCGAATGGTCGATGATCAACTCGTAGCCGACCGCCGTGGCGGCCAGGCCGACCACCATGACCAGGTGCGTGTCCGCCGCCGAGCGGCCGATGTTGGCCGGGTGGCGGGCCTTCATCACCGCCTCGGCCAGGATCTGCCCGGCGCGCTGAACGTAGATCCGCCACAGCATGATCGACGTGGCCACCGCGAGCGCGAAGGCCCACGCGTGCCTCGACCCGTACGGGCCCTTGCTGTACGCGAAACCGGCCACCAGGATCGTCTCGCCCAGCGCCACGAGGAAGAACTGCTGGTACCGCTCGGCCAGGTGCTCCCCGGCGATCTCCCACCTCGAAACCGTCGACCGGCCCAGGCCCGGCACCGGCCAGCCGTACCGCCCGGCCAGGTACTCGATGAGCAGCGCCAGCGCCCAGAGCAGCACCTGTCCGTTGGTGGCCAGCAACGCCCCACCGATCCAGAGCACCCCGCTGACGGCGAACACCACTGTCATCCGCACCTTCAACCGACGGTACGGATGCGGCCCCAACGCGATCGACAGGATCAGCGGCCGGGTCACCTGCGCGACCACCTACGCCACCGCGAACATCAGCTTGGTCTCGCTGAACGCCCGGGGATCGCGACCCCCATCACCATGCTGCTCACGAGCGCGGTCAGCACCACGGTCTGCAGCGGCCCCCAATACGGGTCGTAGCGGCTGGTCGTCCACGCGGTGCCCTGCCAGACCGCCCAGAGCGCCAGCAGCAACAGCAACGTCTTGCCGCCGCCGGTGACCGCTGCCCAGCCCTGCTGCCGCGCCGGGCTCTCGGTCAGGTCCTCGAACGCACGCGCGGAGATCCGGGTGAGCGCGAAGACGTAGACCAGGTCGAAGAAGAGCTCCAGGAACGTGGCCCGACCGGGCGCGGCCGCCGCCGGGACCGGCTCCAGGTGTCCCGCCGCCCTGGGAGCCATGGTCAGCGGCCTGCGCCGGTGCTCCGGTCCACCTCGAAGTCGTAGCACCCCGGCCGGTACGCGCGGCCGCGAACCGGCGATTCTGCCCACTTCGGGGATCTTGCTCGCAGGCCCCGTCAACGGGCACGATCGATCGGTGACGAATCGATGGGGCATGACGGTGCCGTTGGGCGGGATCCCGCTGGCCGATCACCAGGCGGTCTACGCGACCCTCGATCGCGCCGGGTTCACCGACGTGTGGTCCTCCGAGGTCGCCGGGACCGACGCGTTCACCCCGCTGGCCCTCGCCGCGGCGTGGCAGCCGCGGCTGCGGCTGGGCACCGCGATCACCCCGGTCTTCACCCGTGGCCCCGGGCTGCTCGCGATGAGCGCGGCGGCACTGGCCGAGGCCGCGCCGGGCCGGTTCTCGCTCGGCATCGGCGCGTCCTCGCCGGTGCTCGTGCGGGACTGGAACGCGGTGCGGTTCGACGAGCCGTTCCGACGCACCCGCGACGTCCTGCGGTTCCTGCGCGCCGCGCTGCGCGGTGAGACGGTCGACGAGGTCTACGACACCTTCACGGTGCGCCGGTTCACCCTCGAACGGCCACCGGCGGTGCCGCCGCCGATCCTGCTCGCCGCGCTGCGCCCGGGCATGCTCCGACTAGCCGGCGCCGAGGCCGACGGGGTCATCCTCAACTGGCTCAGCGCCGACGACGTGCCGCGGACCCTCGCCGAGCTGGGCGAGCGGCGTGCCGGCTTCGAGATCGCCGCCCGGATCTTCGTCTGCCCCACCGAGGACACCGCGTACGCCCGCACGCTCGGCCGCCGGCTGATCACCAGCTACCTCACCGTGCCGGCGTACGCCGAATTCCATCGGTGGCTCGGCCGTACGGAGGCGCTGGCGCCGATGTGGGAGGCCTGGGCGGCGGGTGACCGGCGTGCCGCCAGCGCGGCCGTGCCCGACGAGCTGGTCGACGCCCTGGTGCTGCACGGCTCGCCGGAGCGGTGCCGGGCCCAGGTCCGCCGCTACGCCGACGCCGGCGTGGACGTGCCGGTCCTCGCACTGCTGCCCACCCCCGAGGTGACCGCCGGCAGCGCCGCCGCCCTGATGACCCTCATCGCCCGGTTGGGCACCGAGCCCGTGGGAGCGTCCGCGTGAACCTGACCGACCGGATCGCGGTGGTCACCGGCGGCGCCGGTGGCATCGGGGCGGCACTGTCGCGGCGCTTCGCCGCCGAGGGCGCCGCCGCGGTGGTCGTCGCCGACCTGGACGCCGAGGCGGCCCACGCGGTGGCCGAGGGCATCGGCCCGGTGGCGCACGCCGCCGCCCTCGACGTCACCGACGAGGCCCAGGTCCGCGCGCTCGTCGACGACACCGAACGACGCTTCGGCCGCATCGACCTGTTCTGCGCCAACGCGGGAGTGACCACCGGCGGGGGAGTGGAGGTCGACGACGCGGCCTGGGACCGCGCGTGGCGGGTCAATGTGCTCGCCCACGTCTACTCGACCCGAGCGGTGCTGCCCGGCATGCTCGCCCGCGGCGGCGGCCACCTGCTGCACACCTGCTCGGCGGCGGGGGTGCTGACCGCGGTGGGCGACGCCGCCTACACCGCGACGAAGCACGCCTCGGTGGGCTTCGCCGAGTGGCTCGCCATCACCTACCGCGACCGGGGCATCCGGGTCAGCGCCCTCTGCCCGCAGGGTGTGGACACCCCGATGCTCGCCGACGGCATCGTCGAGGGCCACCTGGGCGCCCGGGTGATCGCCGCCTCCGGAGCGGTGCTCAGCCCGGACCAGGTCGCCGAGGCGACCATCGCCGGGCTGGCCGAGGAGCGGTTCCTGATCCTGCCGCACCCGGAGGTCGCCGACTATGCCCGCCGTCGCGCCGAGGACCCGGACGGCTGGCAGGCCGGCCTCCGCAAACTCGTCCGCCGCCTCACCGCCTGACGCGCCGCCCACCTGCGCCTCGAACCGCCGGCCGGTCAGTCCTTGATCTCACAGATGACCGCGTCGGCCGGGATGGCGTCGCCGGCGATGATCCGCAGGTCCTTGATGATGCCGGCGCGGTGCGCGGTCAGCGGCTGCTCCATTTTCATCGCCTCGATGACCGCGACCAGCTGACCCTGCTCGACGTGCTCGCCCTCACTGACGGCGACCTTCACCACGGTGCCCTGCATGGGGTTGGTGAGGCTGGTGCCGGCGGGGGCGGCGCGGTGCGGGCGGCGGGTGCGGGCCGCCGGCAGCGGCGTCGCCGGGGACGCCGGTGCGGCCAGCCCGGCCGGCACGGAGACCTCCATGCGACGGCCGTTGACCTCGACCACCACGGTGTGGCGCGGCAGCTGCGGCGCTTCCGCGCCGGTCGCCGGTTCCTGCGGGGCCAACTGGCCGGCGAACTCCTGTTCCACCCAGGACGTGTGAACCGCGAACGGCTCGGCGGTGAAGGCGGGATCCTCGACGATCAAACGATGGAACGGCAGCACGGTCGCCGTGCCGTCGATCGTGAACTCGCGTAGCGCCCGCCGGGCGCGGTGCAGGGCCTCCCGGCGGGTCGCACCTACCACGATCAGCTTGGCCAGCAGCGAGTCCCAGGCCGGACCGATCACCGTGCCCGAGCGGACGCCGGCGTCGAGGCGCACGCCGGGGCCGGACGGCGGGTCGAAGCGGGTCAGCGTCCCGGGCGCGGGCAGGAACTGGCGTCCGGGGTCTTCCGCGTTGACGCGGAACTCGATGGCGTGACCGCGCACCGGCGGGTCGTCGTAGCCGAGAGCCTCGCCAGCGGCCAGCCGGAACATCTCCCGCACCAGGTCGATGCCGGTGACCTCCTCGGTGACGGGATGCTCCACCTGGAGCCGGGTGTTGACCTCCAGGAATGCGATCGTGCCGTCGGCGGCGATCAGGAACTCGCAGGTGCCGGCGCCGACGTAGCCGGCCTCGGCCAGGATCGCCTTGGAGGCCCGGCGCAGCTCGACGTCCTGCTCGGCGGTCAGGAACGGCGCGGGCGCCTCCTCGATCAGCTTCTGGTGGCGGCGCTGTAGCGTGCAGTCGCGGGTGGAGATCACCGCAACCGAACCGTGCGCGTCGGCCAGGCACTGCGTCTCGACGTGCCGGGGACGTTCCAGGTAGCGCTCGACGAAGCATTCGCCGCGGCCGAAGGCCACGCTCGCCTCGCGTACCGCGGAGGCGTAGAGGTCTGGGATGTCGCCGAGCGTCCGCGCCACCTTGAGGCCGCGACCACCCCCTCCGTGTACGGCCTTGATAGCGAGCGGCAGGCCGTGGTCACGGGCGAAGTCGATCACCTGGTCGGCGCCGGTGACCGGCTTTTCGGTGCCGACCGCCAGGGGTGCGCCGACGCGCCGGGCGATGGCGCGAGCGCGCACCTTGTCGCCGAGCGCCCGGATCGCCGCCGGCGGCGGCCCGATCCAGACCCGCCCGGAGTCGATCACCGCCTGGGCGAAGTCCGCGTTCTCCGACAGGAAGCCGTAACCGGGGTGCACCGCGTCGGCGCCGGTCGCGTCCGCCGCGGCGAGCAGCTTGCCAGCGTCCAGGTAGCTTTCGGTCGGGGTCTGGCCGCCCAGCGCGTGGGCCTCGTCGGCGAGCAGCACGTGGGGTGCGTCCCGGTCCGGCTCGGCATAAACGGCGACGCTGGTCAGGCCCGCATCCCGGCAGGCGCGAGCGACGCGGACGGCGATCTCGCCCCGGTTGGCGATCAGTACTTTGCGCATCTCGATCTCCCCGTGCTGGTCATGTCCAGGCACTGTGCCGCCAGACGCCGGGACCGCGGGACAGCACGGCCGGGCGGTGCGACGTGACGATCCGGCGCCGCCGGGCGGGCGGCGCGGCGGCTGGCGCGGCGGGGGTCAGCAGGCAGAGAACGGCGAGCACCGCCGCGACCTCGTCAGGATCGGGTGACGTGGCATTCACAGCGGGATGTTCCCGTGCTTGCGGGGCGCGCGGGTCACCCGCTTGTCCCGGAGGGCCCGCAGTGCTCCGGCGATCCGGGAGCGGGTCTCGCTGGGCAGGATGACCTCGTCCACGTAGCCGCGTTCGGCCGCGAGGTACGGGTTGCACAGGGTGCGCTCGTACTCCTCGCGTAGGCGTGCGCGCTCCGCGCCCGGATCTGCGGCGTCCTTGAGTGCGCGCCGGTGCAGCACGCTGACCGCACCGTCGCCGCCCATCACCGCGATCTCCGCGGTGGGCCAGGCGAGGGTGACGTCGGTGCCCAGGTGCTTGGAGCCCATCACCCCGTAACCGCCACCGTAGGCTTTGCGGGTGACCACGGTGACCATCGGGACGGTGGCCTCGGCGTACGCGTAGATGAGCTTGGCCCCGCGCCGGATGATGCCGCCGCGCTCCTGTTCCGGGCTGGGCAGGAAGCCGGGCACGTCGACGAAGGTCAGCACCGGCAGGTGGAAGGCGTCGCACAGCCGGATGAACCGGGCGGCTTTCTCGGCCGCGTCGATGTCCAGCGCGCCGGCCAGCCGCATGGGCTGGTTGGCGACCACGCCGACGCTGTGGCCCTCGATCCGGCCGAAGCCGCAGATCATGTTGCGGGCGAACAGCGGCTGCACCTCGAGCAGCGCGCCGTCGTCCAGGACGGACTCGATCACCGTGACCATGTCGTACGGTCGGTTCCGGTCATCCGGAATGATCTCGTCCAGGGTCAGGTCGCGAGCGGTCTCCGGCCCGAGGACGGTCAGCACCGGCGGTTCGGCCATGTTGTTCGAGGGCAGGTGGGCCAGTACCGCGCGGACGTAGTCGAAGGCGTCCTTCTCGTCGGCGGCCAGGTAGTGCGCGTTGCCGGAGACGCTGTTGTGGCTGGTCGCGCCGCCGAGCTCCGCGTGGTCGACATCCCGGCCGGTGACCGCGCGCAGCACCTCGGGCCCGGTGACGAACATGTGCGAGATCTGATCGACCATGACGACGAGGTCGGTGATCGCCGGGGCGTAGACGGCGCCGCCCGCGCACGGACCCACCATGATCGAGATTTGGGGGATGACGCCGGATGCCTCGACGTGCCGTTTGACGATCTCCGCGTAGTAGGCCAGGGAGACCACGCCCTCCTGGATGCGGGCGCCGCCGGAGTCGTTGATGCCGATGATCGGGGTGCCGGTGCGCAGCGCCAGGTCCATCACCTTGATGATCTTCTCGCCGTACACCTCGCCGAGGCTGCCGCCGAAGACGGTGAAGTCCTGGGCGAAGACGCAGACCGGCCGGCCGTCGACGGTGCCGTAACCGGTGATCACGCCATCGCCGTACGGACGCTCCTGCTCCATCCCGAAGGTGTGGCAGCGGTGCCGGGCCAGCGCGTCCAACTCCACGAACGAGTCGGCGTCGAGCAGGGCTTCGACCCGTTCCCGGGCGGTGAGCTTGCCCTTCTCCCGCTGCCGCTGGACGGCACGCGGGTCGTACGGCTGCCGGGCCCGCTCGCGGCGGCGCCGCAGCTCGGCCAGTTGTTCGGCGGTGGTCATGTTCACGGCAACGTCACCACCTGGGCGGCGTAGGTGAGCCCGGCGCCGAATCCGGCCAGCAGTGCCCGGCCGCCGGAGCCGGCCTCGCCGCGGGCCAGCAGAGCCTCCATGGCGAGCGGGACCGAGGCGGCCGAGGTGTTGCCGGCGTGTACGACATCGCGGGCCACCGCGGTGTGCGCCGGCAGCGCGAGGACGCGGGCGGCGGCCTCGACGATGCGCAGGTTCGCCTGGTGGGGGATGAACGCGGCGAGTTCGCTCGGGTCCGTGCCGGCGGCGGCCAGAGCGCGTCGGGAGATGTCGGGGATCATCTCGATCGCCCAGCGGAACACCTCGGGCCCGACCATCCGCAGGTAGGGGCGGGTACCGGGTTCGCCCCAGGCGGCGTCGTGCGCGATGAGGTGGTGCCGGCTGCCGTCACTGCCCCAGACGACCGGGCCGATGCCCGGGGTGTCGGCGGCGCCCACCACGACCGCGCCGGCGCCGTCGCCGAACAGGAAGGCGGTGCTGCGGTCGGTGCGGTCGATCAGGTCGCTCATCCGTTCCGAGCCGACCACCACGACGCGGCGGGCGCCGGATCGGATCAAGCCGTCGGCGAGCGCGAGCGCGTAGCTGAAGCCGGAGCAGGCGGCGTTGAGATCCATGCCGGCCGCCGCCCGGGCGCCGATCAGCTCGGCGACCTGCGGCGCGGCCGGCGGCGACTGGTGCAGCAGCGACATGGTGGCCAGCAGGATCACGTCGAGGTCGCGGGGATCGGTGCCGGCCTGGGCGGCGGCCTTGCGCGCGGCCTCGGCCGCCATGCTGACGACGGTCTCGTCCGGGCCGGCGAAGCGGCGGGTGACGATGCCCGAGCGCCGCCGGATCCACTCGTCGGAGGAGTCGATCGGTCCGCTGACCTCGTCATTGCCGACGATCCGGGCGGGGCGGTAGGCGCCCACGCCGAGGATCGTCGAGCCCCGGTGCGAGCTCATCGTTGCGCCTCCGCGGTCAACGGCGTCAGCGCGCCGGACTCGTAGCGCTGCCGGCAGGCGCGCCGCTGCACCTTGCCGCTGGAGGTCCTGGACAGCGTGCCCCGGCGTACGAGCAGGATCTCGTCGGCCTCCAGCCGGTGCCGGTCCCAGATCGCCGCGCGGATGGCGTCGTGGGCGGCGGCGATGCCGGGGACGCGGGCGACCCGGCCGTCGACCTCGACAAGCACGATCAGTCGCTCGGAGCTGCCGTCGTCGACCGAGAACGCGGCCGCGCAGTTGGGATGCAGCCCGTCGACGGCGTGCTGGGCGGACTCCTCGATGTCCTGTGGGTAGAAGTTACGACCCTTGCGGATGATCACGTCCTTCTGGCGGCCGGTGACGAACAGGTCGCCGTCGTGCACGAAGCCGAGGTCGCCGGTGCGCAGGTAGCCGGTGGCGTCGCCGCCCTCGATCCGGGCGCGGAAGATCTCCTCGGACAGCTCCGGCCGATTCCAGTACCCGGCGGCGACGCAGGGGCCGCTGACCCAGATCTCGCCGACGTGTCCGGGCGGGCACTCGCGGCGGGTGGCCGGGTCGACGATGCGTACGGTGGTGCCGGGCACCGTGCTGCCGCTGCCGACCGCGGGCAGGGTGTCGGGGCCGGGCTCGGCCGCGAACTCGGCGATGCCGTCGCCGAGCGGGCCGGCGGCCAACCACGCCATCCGGGGTGGCCGGTGCTCGTCGGTGCCGGTGACCTTCAGGGTGTTCTCGGCGAGCCCGTAGCCAGGGCACATGGCCCACGGCGTGAAGCCGTGTGGAGCGAACGCTTCGAGGAAGGCGGTGATCACGTGGCGGCGTACCGGTTCGGCGCCGTTGGCCGCGACGCGCCAGCGGGACAGGTCACCGACGTCGCCGGTCTGCCCGTCGGCGGCGGCGCGCACGCACAGTTCGTAGGCGAAGCTCGGCGCGGCGGAGTGGGTGCCGCCGAAGCGGGCGATCGCCTCCAGCCAGCGGGCCGGGCGCCGGATGAAGGAGTCCGGGGCCATCAGGTACGACGGGATTCCGCCCCAGAGTGGCATGACGACGCCGAAGAGCATGCCCATGTCGTGGAAGAGCGGCAGCCAGTTGACCACGGTGGCGTCCGGTTCGAGCGGCCACAGCTCGGCGGTCTCGCGGGCGTTGTGCAGGAAGTTGCGGTGCGTCACCATGACGCCCTTGGGCTCGCCGGTGGAGCCGGAGGTGTATTGCAACAGCGCGATGTCGTCCGGCCGTGGCCCCTCAGGCAGCTCGGCGAGCCCGGTGATGGCCGGCTCGTCGGTGGCGTGCAGGGTCAGCCCGGCCAGTTCGGGGGCGTCGCCGAAGCGGTCCTGCAGGTCGCGTTTGACGGCCGCCGTGGTGAGGATCGCGGTGGCCCCGGCGTCGTCCGCGATGCGCCGGATCCGGGCCAGGCCGTCGCGGCGGCGCGGCACCTGCACGGGCGCGCCGATCGTGCGGGCGGTCATGCAGCCCAGCAGGGTGCGCACGAACTCCAGGCCGGAGGGGTAGAGCAGTACCGCGGTGTGCCCGGCCAGTCCGAGGGCGGCGAAGCGGACGGCGCGCTCGTGCGCGGCATCGGCCAGTTCGCCGTAGGTGAGAGTCTCGTCGGGCACCTCACCGTCGCGTAGGGACACGTAGGCCACGTCGTCCGACTGGCGCTCGCGACGCAGCTGCAGGGCGTCCGGGAGGGTACGGATCTCGTCCGCACGCGTGTCGAGCCTGGCGCTCGTCATGGATTCTCCTTGTGCGAGGTTGGCGCGGGAGCGGGTCGGCCGGACCGGTCCCCGGCGTGGGACGGGGACCGGGACGTCGCGTGCTCAGGCGTGCGCGCCGTCGGGGACCGGGCGGTCGATGGCCAGTCGCCACTGGCCCTCGGCGTTGCGGATCAGCACGTCGGTGCAGGTGCCCCGCACGGTCGCGGTGCTGCCGTCCGGCTGCGGGAGCTCCAACTGGTAGTCGACGATCAGCAGGGACGTGTCCGCGGTGGTGTAGGTCTGGGATACTTTCGACGCGATCTTCGGACCGGTGGCCAGAAAGTCCTTGAAAAACTGCGTGCGTTCTGCTCCGGTCAACGGTGCGCCGGAGATGTTCGATATGGCGTCCGGCGTATACATCGAGTCGTACAACGCGCCGTCGCCGGAATTGAAAATTCGTACGAACAGTTCGTTCTGCAGGTCTGGGTCGTCGGGAATGGTCGATTCGTTGATCATGGTCATGTCGGTGCTCCTGTCTGCTCGGCGCCAGGGATGGCAGGGGGTCCGCCTCCGAAGCGTTCCACGAACGCCGCGACGGACGGTCATGCTGCGGTAACCGTCCAGATGCGACGGTGGGTGCCTGGTCGGTTACTCACCGGTGGTCTCCGGAGGAGACTCGGGTGGGTACTTACCTTTGAGTCCGTACTTACTTTGGGGCGGGTGGGCCCACTAGAGTCCGAGTCGGGCACACGTGCGTAAGAGGGTGGGACTCGGACGGGAAGAGGCGGTGCGGATCGGCGACGGCGGTGGCGCGATCGGCGATCCAGTGCCGGCACCCTGGCCGGGGGAAGCAAAATTTAACGTTCGTGAAATGTTCCCGACAGCAATTAAAGCCCGCCGATGCAGCTCATTATCCTGCCCTAAAGGCGGCCGTGTGGCGCAGGTCACAAAAGGATGTATCGACTTGGTATAACGGTATAGACATAGGGCTCGATAGATCGAGAAACGCCATTCTTCGGGGGAAGTATGCGATTTGGTGTCCTTGGGCCGCTGGAGGTAGTGCACGAGGGTAGGGCGGTGCCACTGGGAGGAACCAAGCAGCGCGCAGCGCTCGGATACCTGCTCCTGCGACCGAACCGGGTGGTCGCCACCAGTCAGCTGCTCTACGCGCTCTGGCCCGCCGACGACGCGCCGGTCTCGGCCCGAAAAATCCTGCAGAACGCGGTGTGGGGCCTGCGGCGGGTGCTGGCCGCGGCCGACGGCGCCGACCAGGTGGAGCTGATGACCCAGTCACCCGGATACAAGCTCGTCGTCGCGCCGGACAGCGTCGACCTCGTCCAGTTCCAGGCCCAGGCCGACACGGGGCGCGAGCGACTGGCCCGGGGCGAGCCCGCCGCCGCGGCCGCGATGCTGCGCCAGGCCCTCGATCTGTGGCGCGGCCCGGCGCTGGCCGACCTTACCGAGGCCGACATCGTCTGGCCGGAGCTGACCGCCGTGGAAAACTCCCGGCTGGACGCCCTGGAGGACTACTTCGAGGCCCAGCTCGCCTGCGGCCAGCACCAGAGCGTGCTCGCCGACCTGGAGACCATGGTCTGCGGCTCCAACCTGCGCGAACGCTCCTGCCAGCAGCTCATGCTCGCGCTCTACCGCAGCGGCCGGCAGGCCGACGCGCTCAACGTCTACCGGCGCATGCGCACCTACCTGGTCGAGGAACTCGGCCTCGAACCCGGCCGGGACCTGCAGGTGCTGCACAACGCGATCCTGGCCCAGGATCCGGCACTCGACGTGGACACCACGACGACCGGCGAGCCGGCCGTCGTGGTGTCACCGGCCGCCGATCCCGTCCCGGCGCGTATCCCCGCCCAGCGCGCCCCCCTCGTCGCGCCACCGGCCGATCCTGTCGCGGCCGCAGCCAGCGCCCGCCGCCAGGTCAGCGTGCTGCTGGTGAGCACGCAGGTGGACGACGAGAGCCGGTCGAGCGGGCATCCCGACGCCGACGCGCTGCTGGCCGGCGTCGCGGACGACACCCGCCGGCGCGTCGAGCACCTCGGTGGCCAGGCCACCGCTGCGATCGGTCCTATCTCGATGGCCGTCTTTCCCGCCGACGGTGGCCAGGACGGGGCACAGCGCGCCGTCTTCGCGGCGCTGGCCGTGCGCGAACGCCTGTGCGACTCCGGCGACGAGGTGGCCCGCCCACCGGTGCGGTTCCGGGCCGCGGTGGTCACCGGATCGGCGCTGGTGCGCTACGAGTCGCCGGACGGGGGAGCGCTGTCGTCGGCCACCGGCCAGGTCCTCGACCGCTGTCACGCCCTACTGGCCCGTGCCGGCGACGGTGAGATCCGCATCTGCGACGAGACCCGCTGCGACGTCGATGACGTGTACCGCAGTGACCGGCTCGCCGAGCCGGGGGAGTGGACGGTGCGGGGCCTGCGGTTCGACGAGGCGGCCTACGACGGCATCCCGCTGGTCGAGCGCGAGTTCGAACTCTTGCTGATCCGCGACTTGCTGGAGCGGGCACGCTATCGCAACACCCCGCACCTGGTGACCATCCTCGGCGAATCCGGCACTGGCAAGACCCGGTTCCTGGCCGAGCTGCGACACGTCATCAGCGGCCTCGCCCACGTGGCCCGGTTCCCGGTGGCCGCCGGCGGCGCCGCGGAGCAGGCGGTGAGCGGTGCCTTCGCCGTGCAGCGCGAGCTGATTCTGGCGCTCTGCGAGGTGGACGAGGACGATTCCGTCGACGTGCGGAAGACGAAGCTGGACCGGACGCTGCGCAACCTCGTCCGCGACCCGGACCGGCAACGGACCCTGGCCGCGTGCCTGCGGGCCTACGTCGATCCGGACGCCGACCGCGACCACCTCGGCGACCTGCAGGCCGAGCTGGGCGCGTGGCGGCAGTTCCTGGAGCACGTGCCACTGGACCGGCCGCTGGTGCTGCTGATCGACGATCTCCACGATGCCGACGACGACGTGCTGACCATGGTCAACGGCCTCGCCGACGTCTCCGACGTGCCGCTGCTCGTGGTGGCCTCCGCCCAGCCGTGTCTGCTCGAGGTACGGCCCGGCTGGGGCGGTGGCAAGCGGCACATCACCACGCTGACGCTGGACGCGCTCTCGGACACCGCGGTCGACCGGCTTCTCGACAGCGCCGACGGTCAGGCGGCGCGCGGGCTGGGTGGCTGGCTGCGCCAGCTGCTGGGCGCGAGTGCCGGCACCCACCCCGACGAGCGCCGCCGCCATCTGCGGTCGCTGCTGGCTATGCGGCCGCCGCGGTATCTGACCGCTACGACGACCTCATGCGTTGCCGGTTGAGCTGTGCGCCAGCTCGTCCTGGCGGGCCGGCGTCAGATAGCGCCGGCCCCAGTCGCCCAGCGGCTCCAGGGCCTTGTACAGGTCGACGCCGCGCTGGGTGAGCGAATACTCGACGCGCAGGCCGGTCTGGTCGTCGTGCGCCTCGCGCCGCACGATCCGATCCTCCTCCAACTCGCGCAGCTGGCGGGTGAGCACCTTCTCACTGACCCCCGGCACCTGCCGTTTCAGGGCACCGAACCGCTGGGGCTGGTCGCGCAGGGCCCAGAGGATGAGGACCTTCCACTTGCCGCTGATGACTTCCATCGAGGCGTCGAGGCCGCAGAACGGTGGTCGCGCTCGCACGCTCATGCATCACACCCTTGTCGTTGCCGGGACTGAGGCGGCCGCGCCGGTCACGGCCGCCGAAACCCGCCACCACCGTGCCACGGGCGCGATCCGAACGCAACGTGTCGTTGTGGTCACGCAGTCTCGAAGAGGCGTGGATCGCCCGTGCGCAGCAGAGAACACAACGCGCGCAGCGCGCCGTCGAGCTCGGCGACCGCCTCGTCACCAAAATAGACCGACGGCTCCAGGCGCAGGGTGCTCACCGCACTCGCGGTCGGAAAGGTTCGGATCCGGTGCGCCCGGAAGAGATAGCCGGAGAACAGATAGCCCAGAATCCCGTTCGCGGTCGCCTCGCGCAGTGGCGGCAGCGGGGACGTCGACTGGTCGCGAAACTCCACCCCCAGCATCAGGCCGCGGCCGCGGACCTCGGCCACCACGTCCGGAAAGTCGGCCCGGACCTTCTCCAGGGTGGTCCGCAGCCGCTCACCGGCCCGGGCGGCCAGGCGGTACACGGCGCCGCCGTCGGCTTCCAGTACCCGCAGGGTGCGCAGCGCCAGCGCGGTCGAGAACCCGTCGCGGGCGAACGTCGAGCTGTGCAGCAGCTCGAAGTCCGGGCGGTAGCAGCTCTCCCTGATCAGGGTGACCGCGGTCTTCGCGATACCACCGCCGAGCCCCTTGGCGAGCACGAAGTAGTCCGCGCGCAGACCGATGTGTGAGCTGGCGAAGAACGCGCCGGTGCGGCCCATCCCACTCTGGATCTCGTCGACCACGACCGGGATCCCGGCCGCGTCGGCGGCGGCCCGAACCTCGGCGGCGATCGGCGCGGAGACCATCCGGATGCCGCCCTCGCCCTGGATCACCTCCAGTACGAACGCGGCGACCGTCGGGAACGGGCGCTGTACCAGTCTGATCTCGCCGCCCTCGACCAGCAGGTCCGGCACGTCGACCCCTTCTGCCTCGACCGCCTCGGCGACCGCGCCCGGCTGCTCGAACGCAACGAACCGGGCGCTCGCCGCCAGCCCGGCGAACGGGACCCGGAAGCCCGCGTTGTGAGTCAGCTGGATCGAACCGGCGAGCTTGCCGTGGAAGGACCCGGCGAAGGTGAGAAAGACCGGCGGCTGGGCGGCCTGCTGGGCCACGGCGGCGCGGACCCGGTCGGCGAGGATGCCGGGGCCGTCGCCGGGCTCGGCGCCGAGGCGCCGCAGGACCTCCTCCGGTACGCGCGCGGCGCCCGAGTCCACCGCCTCGACCACGGCGGCCAGGTGCGTCTCGATCTCGGTGAGCAGATCCTGTACGCGCAGCACCCGGGCGAACTCGGCGTGCTTCATCGCGACCTCGACGCCCTCGGCCCCGCTGTTGGCGAACACCGCGTAGTACGGTTCCGGATCGCCGAACTCGCGCCGCAGGATGTCGTTCAGCAGCCGCGCCACCAGCGTGGGGTCGCTCTGCCGGGACGCCTGGGCCAGCACCGGCCGGCCGGCGGCGAAAAAGTCGCGGGCCGCGTCGACGATCTCCGGATGGTTGTGTCCGAGGATCAGCGCGCCGTAACCGCCCGCGACATCGAGCACCGGCACGTCCTCGCCGGCGCCGTCGCGGTAGAACAGCGTGTCCCCCTCGGCCCGGATGAACTCGACGTCGATGCCGAGTTGGGCGAGGAAGCCGAGCATCTGCGGCTCGGCCAGTTCGGGTGCGTGGGATTCGGTGGTGGTCATCGGGGCTCCTCGTCCGCGTCAGCAGGTACGGGCCGGATTCGCCGGGGACGTTACCGGCGGGTCGACTACGGCCCGGCAGCGTACGGTCTCGGCGCGGTAAGCGTCCTCGCGTGGCGCGGATTGCCACGCGATGACCTTGTGATGGATACCGACTGCCACGCCGCAACTACGTTCGATCACGAGTCCCCTCGGACGGGAGCAGCGATGTCCCTTCAGGAACCGCCCGTGCCGGCGACCATGCGTGAGGTCATGTCGATGTTCGCCACCGGCGTCATCGTGCTCACCGTTGGCGGCGAGCATCCGCACGGCATGACCGCGAACGCCTTCAGCTCGGTATCCCTCGATCCGGCGCAGGTGCTCTGCTGCGTGGCGCACAGCGCGGTCATGCACAAGTCGATCAGCTCCGAGCGCCGCTTCGCGATCTCCATCATGGCCGCCGACCAGGAACGGCACGCCCGCTACTTCGCCGACAAGAGCCGTCCGCTGGGCGCGTCACAGTTCGAACCGTTCGACTGGCATCCCGGGCCGCGTACCGGGGCTCTGCTGCTCAGCGGCGCGCTGGCCTGGATCGAGTGCGTCCTGGTGGACGCGCACGACTCCGGCGACCACTCGATCTTTGTCGGCTCGGTCATCAACAGCCTGCGGGGAACGGGCGCCGACGGGCTGATCTTCTTCGGCGGCGGGTTCCGTCCCGGGGCGGCCCCGCCGTCGCCGGCATGACCGCCGTGGCCCGCGTCCGGGTGCACGGCGGTCACGCTCACCGACGCGGGTTCAGACCGCGGCCAGCGCCGGGGTGCCCATCGCGGCCACCTGGCCGGCCGCGCGCAGGCCCGACTCGATCGCGCCCTCCACGAAACCGATCCAGCCGGTGGCGATGTCACCGGACGCGAACGCCAGCCGGCCCTGTGGCGTCTGGATGGCGGGCTGCTGGGTGGACAGCTGGCCGAGACGGCGCAGCGCCCAGCCACCCAACGAATACCGGTCGGTGCCCCAGTTCTGGGCCAGCACGCTGGTCACCGAGGCCTCGGGCAGGTAATAGCGCAGGGCCCGCTGGACCGCCGAGACGCTGGTGCCGTCAACCGGCGGTAGGCTGTTGAAGGCCACCATGAGCTGCCCGCCGTTCACGTCGCCCTGCGACAGCAGGGTGGTGAACGGGTCGCCCTCAGTGCCCCGGGCGGCGACCCGGTCCGGCAGGCCGGTGACCTTCATCCAGATCTTGTTGCTGTGTGGCACACCGACGCCCTGGGCGCTGGCCTGCGCGCGCACCGCGGCCAGGCCCGGCCGGAACGCGATCGTCTTCCAGACGTTGACCGGCACCGCGATCACCGCCCAGGGCGCCCGGTACGTCACCCCGGCGGTCGTGGTCACGCGCACCTCGCCGCCGGTGTCGGTCACCGACGCCACCGCCGTGCGCAGGTGCAGCTCGGCCTGCGCGTCGTTGAGCATCGACTGCAACAGCCCGGTCATCCCGGTGGAGATCCGCAGCGACATCGCCGCGTCGTAACCGGCCACGTTGTACCCGGCCAGCGCCCACCAGTGCGCCAGCGCGGTGTACGCGCCGATCCGGCTGTCCCCGCCGGAGTATCCGGCCGTGGTGCCGCTGAGCCAGAGCCGCTCCTCCGCGGTCAGGCCGAGCTGGTCGAGCCGGTCGCGCAGGGTCAGCCCGTCGGCGGCGACCACCGCGGCACGGTTGGCCAGCGGGTTCAGCGGGTCCGGAAACAGGTCCCGGGCGCCGGCGAACAGCCGCTCCATCAGGGCACCGTAGCGGGCGTCGCCGCTCTCCAGATCCACCGCCGCCGGGCCGGACAATGACGGCATCAGCAGCCGCGACGGGATGGAGCCGGTCAGGGTGCTCAGACCGTACCGGCGGACCTCGGCGTTGACCAGCGGCTGCGTCGGGCCGATCCACTGTGCCCCGAGCTCGACCTGCTTGCCTTCGAACGTGGTGGTCCAAGTCCGGCCGCCGATGCGGGACCGGGCCTCCAGAATGACCGGCCGGAAGCCCCGGGCCCGCAGCTCGCGGGCCGCGGTGACGCCGGCGTACCCGGCGCCCACGACGATCACGTCACGGTTGGTGCCGGGTGAATCGGCGCGGGCCGGCGAGCCCAGTGCGGTGCCCGCCGAGGCGGCCACCGCGGTCAGGCCGGCGGCCTGCACGAGCCGGCGCCGCGACAGCCGGTGGCCGGAGAGTGCGGTCGTTGGTGCGGTGGGTTGGTCTCGCAATGTTGGGTCCCCCCAGTGATGGTCGTGCCCACGCGTCGCGCGGGACGACAGGTGGCACCGTCCGGCCCCCTCGCGCAGGACGGTGTGATCTCCCGGTTCGCCGGGAAAAGTGGGTCCCGTGACATACGCCCGGCGCGGAACGTGGAGACGTTCCGCGCCCGGCGTGGCGGGACGGGGTGTAACGGCCGGCTCGTCAGAGCAGCGGCGTCTCCGGGTCCAGGCCGAGCAGAACGCGGCCGTGGACCTCGAGGCTGGAGTTGAGCAGGATCATGCCGTGCAGGGCCAGGCCCTGGATGTCGCGGTGGAACCGCTGGATCGGCACGGCCCGCTGGATGGCGGTCGCGCCGCTGGCGTTGAAGAGGATGGCGACCGCCTCCTTGGCCAGCTCGACCGCGTACGCGCTGTGGCCCCGGATGGCCGCCTTCTCTTGCAGGGTGGGCAGCTCGCCCGCGTCGGCGCGGCGCTGCAGGGTCTCGTACACCCGGCCCATCAACGCCTCGGCGGCGGCGATCTTCGCGTCGGCGGTGGCCACCTGGATCTGGGTCAGCGGGTGCAGCTTCTGCTCGGTCCACGGGGTGTAGGTGATGCCCCGGCCGGGCAGCCGGTCCAGGAACGCGTCCAGGGCGCCGCGGGCCGCGCCGATCAGGGTCGCCACGCCCTGCGCGATGATGAAGCTGTAGAGCCCGTACTCGCGGCCGGTCGGCTGCCAGTCGGCGGGCAGCTCGGCAAGCGCGGCCTCGAAGGCCGCCGCGTCGCCGGGGATCACCCGGTGCGCCGGTACGAAGACGTTCTCGGCGGTGGAGGTGCAGCTACCGGTCGCCGCGACCGACGAGGTGTTCCAGTCGTCGGCGATGCTGAAGTCGCTCATCGGCACCATCGCGATGGCCTCCTCGTACCGGCCGTCGGGGTGCTCGATCAGCGAGGTGGCGATGTTCCAGTGCGCGCCGCGGCAGCCGGAGTTGAACTTCCACGACCCGTTGAGCGTGTAGCCGCCGTCGGTCGCCTTCAGCACACCGGAGGGCGTGAAGCCGCCGGAGATGCGCACCGAGGGTGTCGCGAAGACCTCTTTCTGGATCTCCTCCGGGAACAGCGTGGCCATCCACGCGCTGGAGACCCAGACGCTGGCGATCCAGCTCGTCGACACGTCACCGCGGGCGATCTCGGACAGCACGGCCGCCTGCTCGGCCACCGAGAAGCCCAGGCCGCCGAGGTAGTCGGGAGTGGCCATCCGGAATACGCCGGCGTCCTCGAGAAGACGCAGGTTCTCGTCGGGCAACCAGCGTCGGTCCTCGGCTTCCAGGCCGTTTTCCCGCAATTGGGGAACCATTTTGCGTACGGCGCTCAGCACGGCCTCGACGCCATTTTCCCGAGTAGTCATTCCGTCTCCTTGTCGGCTCGACGCTGCACACGTCCGGAAGGAACGCAGGAATCGTGGCAGACAACCACCTGAACCTGGTCATGGCGGAGTAACCGCGGCTTCACGGCTAACGCGGTGAGTCGCCGATTACCGGCCGGTGAGTGCCGTTGGGCGACAATGCGCAAAAAAAGGCGACGCTGTGCCACTGTGGAGGCACAGCGTCGCCTCGCAGCGACGGATCGGGGTTACTGCTGGCGGTTGAGGCGCTGGCCGAGACCACCGTCGACGTTGAGCTCGGCGCCGGTGGTGAAGGTGGCGTCGAAGGCGAGGAAGAGCACGGCGCGGGCGACCTCTTCGGAGGAGCCGTGCCGGCGCATCGGGGTGATGGTGTCGCCGACCTTCTCGAAGACGGCCAGCAACTCGGGCGTGGCGCCGGTGATGCCCGCGGTCGGGGTGTGGATGAAGCCGGGGCTGAGGCTGTTGACCCGGATGTTGCGGGGCAGCAGCTCGGCGGCGATGACCTTGGTGAACGCGCGGACGGCGGCCTTGGAACCGGCGTACGGGCCCATGCCGGGGTTGCCGGAGTCGTTGGCGACCGAGGTGGTGAAGATGATCGCGCCGCCGTCCTTGATCAGCGGTGCGAGGCGCTGGGCGGTGAAGAACGCGCCCTTGGCGTTGACGTTGAAGGTGTTGTCATACAGCTCTTCGGTGACGTGCCCGAACGGGCCGGGCTGGGCGAAGCCCGCGTTCACGAAGAGCAGGTCGATCTGGCCGAACTCCTTCTCCACGGTCTCGCCGAGCTGCTCGATGTCGGCGAGCACGGCGGTGTCCGAGCGCACCACGCGCGCGGCGTCGCCGAGCTCGGTCTGCGCGGCGGCGAGGTTCTTCTCGTTGCGGCCGGTGACCAGGACCTCGCCACCGCCGTCGACCAGTGCCTTGGCGGTAGCCAGACCCATGCCGATCGTGCCACCGGTGATCACTGCCTTCTTACCCGTGTAGCTGCTCAATGACTTGTCTCCAGCCAGCCCACGCCGAGGCGCGCGCCATCGTTTCCGAAACCCGGTGTGCTGCCAGGCTTCCGCAGGAAATGTCGAGACACAAGTAGGGACTCATATGTCCGTACTTACCTGGAAGTAAGTGTGGTGGATAGACCGGTGCGTGAGCGTTTGATGACGAGTCCGTGCCTACCGTGGCCGGTGACAATTCATCGCCAGGATTCGGGGTGTCCCATGGAAGCCGAAGCGAAGCAATCCCAATGCCCGTACGCCATCGATCCGGCCGGCTCGGACATTCACGGTGAGGCGGCCGCGCTGCGCGAGCGCGGCGAGGCCACCCGCATCGAACTGCCCGGTGAGGTCCCCGCGTGGTCGATCACCGGTCACGCGCTGATCAAGCGCCTGCTCACCGACGACCGGGTCTCCCGCGACGCGTACCGGCACTGGCCGGCCTGGGAGAACGGCGAGGGCGAGCTGGCGCGCTCCTGGCCGCTGGCCATCTGGGTCCAGGATCACAACATGATCACCGCGTACGGCGAGGAGCACACCCGGCTGCGCAAGCTGGTCGCCAAGGCATTCACCGCCCGGCGTACCGCCGCGCTGCGGCCCCGGATCGAGGAGGTCACCGCGGCGCTGCTCGACGGCATGGCCACCGCCGGCCCGCACGACGTGGTCGACCTGCGGGCGAACTTCGCCTTCCCGCTGCCCACCCTGATCATCTCCGAGCTGCTGGGCATTCCCGCCGGTATGCGCGACGACCTGCTGGAGCGGATGCAGGCGATCTTCCAGACCTCGGCCAGCGAGGAAGAGGCCCGCGCCAACGAGGCGGCCCTCTACGAGCTGGCCGCCGGGTTCATCGAGCTGAAGCGGACCACGCCCGGCGACGATCTGGCCAGCGGCCTGGTCTCGGTCCGCGACGAGGGCGGCGTCGGCCTCACCGAGCGCGAGCTGATCGACACCATCTTCCTGATGTACACCGCCGGCCACGAGACCACCGTCAACCTGCTCGATCACGCGGCGGTCCTGCTGCTCACCCACCCCGAGCAGCTGGCGCTGGTCCGCAGCGGCGCCGCGACCTGGTCGGACGTGGTGGAGGAGACGCTGCGGGTGCAGTCCCCGCTGGGCAGCCTGCCGCTGCGCTTCGCCGTCGAGGACATCGACCTGGGTGACGTGACGATCGCCAAGGGCGACGCCATCCTCGTCAACTTCGCCGCCTCGGGCCGCGACCCGAAGGTCTTCGGCGACAACGCGGCCGCGTTCGACATCAGCCGCCCCGAGCGGGGCAACCACATCTCGTTCGGCCACGGCGTGCACCACTGCCTGGGTGCGCCGCTGGCCCGGCTGGAGGCCTCGGTGGCGCTGCCCGCGCTCTTCGAGCGTTTCCCGGACCTGCGGCTCGCCGAGCCGGTGGAGAAACTGCCGCCGGTGGAGTCGTTCGTCTCCAACGGGCACGAGGTCGTCCCGGTGCGCCTCGGCGTACCGGCCACCGTCTGACCGGCGCCCTTGCACGCGGAAGGTCCGCCCCGGGCACGCCCGGGACGGACCTTCCGCGTCGTGCACTCAGTTCGCCGGGCTCTGCCCGAACGGGTTGTCGACGGCGAACCGCCACTGGCCGTCGGCGCCCAGGCGCAGCACGTCCAGGCCCACGCCCTCCAGGTGCTGTGCACCCTCCGGCGTCTCCACGTCGATCGCCCAATCCACCACCAGCAGCGCGGTGTCGCCGGTGACGTGCGACTCGCGCAGCGTCGCGCGCATCTGCGGCTTCTGGCTGATGAACTCCGCGAGGGAGTCGCGCCGGGCCTGACCGGTCTGCGGGTTGCCCGGCTCCCACACCGAGATCGCGTCCTCGGTGTACATCGCGTTGATCGTGTCGACGTCTCCCGAGTTGAACGCCTCGACGTATCGCTCCCCGTGCTCGCGTGCGGCGTCGACCAGCTGCTCGTGTGTGACGGTCATGGCGTGCTCCCTCCGTGTGGTGTCCGAAGTCATCGGTGGCCGACGCTAACCGGGCGCGGTCGTTGCCGACCCCACCGCCGGGCAACGGTGCACTCATCCACTTTGGGTTACCGCCTCATTACCGCCTGCTGAGGCAGGGCCGGAAGGGTGGGAGATCCCCAGGTCCACCCGGAAGGCGGATGATGAACGAGATCGCAGTCGTCGGTATGGCGTGCCGGCTGCCCGGCGCCTCCGATCCCGGCGCGTTCTGGGAGTTGCTCGCCGCCGGTGGCAGCGGCCTGCGCACCGGCGCCGACGGCACGCGGGCGGGCCGCCTCGACGGCACCGGCGATTTCGACGCCGCGTTCTTCGGCATCTCGCCCCGCGAAGCGGCCGCCGTCGACCCGCAGCAGCGCCTGCTGCTCGAACTGGCCTGGGAGGGCCTCGAGGACGCCGGCATCATCCCGGCCACCCTCGCCGGCAGCCGCACCGCCGTCTACGTCGGCGCGCTGCGCGACGACTACGCCCACCTGGTGCGCCGGCACGGCGAGCAGGCCATCACCCAGCACTCGATGACCGGCCTCAGCCGCGGAATCATCGCCAACCGGGTCTCCTACTTCCTTGACCTGCGCGGACCCAGCCTCACCGTGGACGCCGCGCAGGCCTCCTCACTGGTCGCCGTGCATTTGGCCGGCGAGAGCCTGCGCACCGGCGAGGCCGACCTCGCCCTCGCCGCCGGGATCAACCTGGCGCTGCTCGGCGACCACGTCACCGAACGGCGCTTCGGCGCGCTCTCCCCGGATGGCGAGAGCTACGCCTTCGACGCCCGGGCCAACGGCTTCGCCCCCGGCGAGGGCGCCGCGCTGGTCGTGCTCAAGCCCCTGGCGAAGGCGCGGGCCGACGGCGACCGCGTCTACGGCGTCATCCGGGGCAGCGCCGTCAACCACGGCGGCGCGGCGCCGGCGCTGACCGTCCCCCGTGCCGACGCGCAGGCCGACCTGCTGCGCGCGGCGTACCGTCGGGCCGGCACCGACCCGCACCAGGTGCAGTACGTCGAGGCGCACGGCACCGGAACCCGGCTCGGCGACCCGATCGAGGCCCAGGCGCTCGGCGCCGCCCTGGGCGTCGGACGCCCCGCCGCGCAGGCGCTGCGGATCGGCTCGGCGAAGACCAACGTCGGCCACCTGGAGGCCGCGGCCGGCGTCGTCGGACTGCTCAAGGTCCTGCTCGCGCTCTCCCACCGGGAGCTGCCGGCCAGCCGCAACTTCAGCGTGCCGAACCCCGACATCCCGTTCGCCGAGCTCGGCCTCGAAGTCCAGCAGCGACGCGGCCCGTGGCCGGACCCGACCCGACCGTTGGTCGGCGGCGTCAGCTCGTTCGGCATGGGCGGCGTCAACTGCCACGTCGTCCTGGCCGAGGCGCCCGCGACCCCCGAGCAGCCCGAGGGCCCGGTCCCGCCGGTGCTGCCCTGGGTGGTCACCGCGCGTGAGGACGCGCTGCGCGCGCAGGCGGCCCGGCTGCGTGACTGGCTGAACCGGGACGACCCGCCGCCACCCGCGGACGTCGCCCGGGCGCTCGCCGGCACCCGTACGGTCTTCGACCACCGCGCGGTCATCCTCGACGCCGACCCGGCCGCTCTCGACGCGGCGGCCGCCGGCCGCCCAGCGCCGAATTTGATCACCGGAGCCGTCGCGCCCGGACCCGTGGCGGCGGTCTTCAGCGGCCAGGGCAGCCAGCGCGCCGGCATGGGACGGCAGCTGTACGCGGTGTTCCCGCGCTTCGCCGAGGCATTCGACGAGATCGCCACCCACCTGGACCGGTTGCTGCCCCGGCCGCTGACCGACGTGATCGTCTCCGGGGACGGCCTCGACGACACCGGATTCACCCAGCCGGCGCTGTTCGCCGTCGAGGTCGCCCTCTACCGACTCGCCGAGTCCTGGGGAGTGCGCTTCGATCACGTGACCGGACACTCCATCGGCGAGATCGCCGCCGCGCACGTCGCCGGCGTGTTCACCCTGGCCGACGCGGCGACCCTGGTCACCGCCCGGGGCCGGCTCATGCAGGCCCTGCCGGCCGGCGGCGCGATGGTCGCCGTCGAGGCCACCGAGGACGAGGTGCGCCCGCGCCTGACCGCCGGCGTGGACCTCGCGGCGATCAACGGGCCGGCCGCCGTGGTCATCTCCGGCCCGGAACCGGCCGTCCTGGAACTCGCCGAGGCGTTCCGGGCCGCCGGGCACCGCACCCGCCGTCTGAGCGTCAGCCACGCCTTCCACTCGGCGCTGATGGAGCCGATGCTCCAGGAGTTCCACGCCGTCGTGGCCGGGCTGGATCCGCGCCCGCCCCGGATTTCGTTGATCTCCACCGTTCACGGGCGGGCGTTGCGCGACGACGAGGCCACCGACCCCGGCTACTGGAGCACCCAGGTTCGCCGGCCGGTGCGCTTCCACGACGCGATCCGGGCGCTGGCGGCCGAGGACGTCGCTACCTACCTGGAGCTGGGCCCGGACGGGGTGTGCAGCGCGCTGATCGCGGCGGCCCTGCCCGAGGCGGGCGGCGCGTCCGCCGTACCGCTGCTGCGGGCGAACCGGAACGAACCACGGACCTTCACCACCGCGATTGCCCAGGCGTTCGTGCGGGGCGTGCCGGTGGACTGGGCGGCCGCCTGCGGCCCCGGCCCGCGAGCCGAGCTCCCGCCGTACGCGTTCCAGCGACGCCGGCACTGGTTCGACACCGTGAGCACCGCGCCGGTCGAAGTCGCGCCGCGGCACCCGGCGACCACCGACCTGGCGTCCCTGGTCCACGAGCACGCCGCAGCCGTGCTCGGCATCGCGCCGGGACAGCGGCTCGATCCGAACGCCACCTTCCGCGACCTCGGCTTCGACTCGCTGATGGGCGTCGAGCTGCGCGACGCCCTGGCCGCCGCGACCGGCCGGTCGCTGCCCGCGGCACTGATCTACGACCGGCCGACCATCGGCGACCTGGTGACCCACCTGGCCGAAGCCGGCGGCGACTCCGGTGGCACGGCGGCCGCGTTGGCCGGGGGCACCGGTGGCGACTCCGGTGGCACGGCGGCCGTGACGGCCGAGGAGACCGGCGACGACGGCGCCGTCGCCATCATCGGCATGGCCTGCCGCTACCCGGGCGGCGTCGCCTCCCCCGAGGACCTGTGGCGGCTGGTCGCCGACGGCGTCGACGCGGTCGGCGTGTTCCCGGCCGACCGCGGCTGGGACGCCCACCTGCACGACCCCGACCCCGACCGGCCCGGCCGCAGCTACGTCGACCAGGGCGGATTCCTCTACGACGCGGCGCTGTTCGACGCCGACTTCTTCGGCATCTCACCGCGGGAAGCGCTCGCCATGGACCCGCAGCAGCGGCTGCTGCTGGAGACCGCGTGGGAGGCGGCCGAACGCGCCGGGCTCGACCCGCGCTCGCTGCGCGGCACCCGCACCGGCGTGTACGTCGGCGGCACCCACCTCGACTACGGACCGCGCATGCACATCGCCGGCTCGGAGGTCGACGGGCACGTGCTGACCGGCACCACCGCCAGCGTGATGTCCGGGCGCATCGCCTACCAGCTGGGCCTGCACGGCCCGGCGGTCACCGTGGACACCGCTTGCTCGTCGTCGCTGGTCGCGCTGCACCTGGCGGTGCGTTCGGTACGGTCCGGCGAATCCACCCTCGCCTTCGCGGGCGGCGTCGCGGTGATGTCCGGCCCCGGCATGTTCGTCGAGTTCTCCCGGCAGCGGGGACTGGCGCCCGACGGCCGCAGCAAGTCGTTCGCCGCGGCCGCCGACGGCACCTCGTGGGCCGAGGGTGCCGGCCTGCTGCTCATCGAGCGGCTCGCCGACGCGCGCCGCCACGGTCACCGGGTCCTCGCCGTGATCCGGGGCAGCGCGGTCAACTCCGACGGCGCGTCCAACGGCCTGACCGCCCCCAGCGGCCCGGCCCAGGAGCGGGTGATCCGCGACGCGCTCACCGACGGCCGCCTGGACGCGACCGCTGTCGACGCCGTGGAGGCGCACGGCACCGGCACCCGCCTCGGCGACCCGATCGAGGCCGACGCGCTGCGGGCCACGTACGGGCAGGCCGGCCATCCGGTGTGGCTCGGCTCGCTGAAGTCGAACATCGGCCACACCCAGGCGGCCGCCGGTGTCGGCGGAGTCATCAAGATGGTGCAGGCGATGCGGCACCAGCGCCTGCCGCGAACCCTGCACGTGGACCGGCCCACCGACCATGTCGACTGGAACGCCGGCGGGGTTCGCCTGCTGACCCGGGACCGGGAATGGCCGCGCGGCGACCGGCCACGTCGCGCCGCGGTGTCGTCGTTCGGGGTCAGCGGCACCAACGCGCACGTCGTCCTCGAGGAGGGCGACGATCCGGGGCCGGGCGCTCCCGCGCCGGCCGGTCCGTACCCGCTTGCCTGGGCCGTCTCCGGGCGCACCGGTGCCGCCCTGACCGAGCAGGCCCGCCGCCTGCACGAGCGGCTGAGCGCCGCGCCAGAGACTGACCCGGCCGCGGTCGCGCGGACGCTCGCCACCGGACGGACCGCCTTCGAACGGCGCGCCGTCGTCCTCGGCACCGACCTCGAGGCCCTGCTCGGCGGGCTTGCGGCCGTGGCCGCGGGAAGCGCGCATCCGGACGTCGTCACCGGCGAGGCGCGGGTGTCCGCGCCGACGGCGCTGCTCTGCACCGGGCAGGGCGCGCAGTACCCCGGCATGAGCCGCGAGCTGTACGAGGCCGACCCGGTCTTCGCGGCCGCCTTCGACGAGGTGTGCGACGCCTTCGCACCGCACCTGGACCGGCCGCTGCGCGAGGTCGTGCACGCCGGGGAGGACATCGACCGGACGGATTGGACCCAGCCCGCCCTGTTCGCCGTCGAGGTCGCCGTGGCCCGGCTGCTGGAGCACCACGGGCTGCGGGCCGGCCTGCTCGCCGGGCACTCGATCGGTGAGCTGGCCGCCGCGTACCTGGCCGGGGTGTACTCGCTGCCCGACGCGGCCCGCCTGGTCACCGCCCGCGGCCGTGCCATGCGCGACGCCCGCGCGGGTGGCGCCATGGCGGCCATCGAGGCTGGTGCCGCCGAGGTCGAGCCGGAACTGAGCGCCGAGGTGAGCCTCGCGGCCGTCAACGCCCCCGACGCCGTGGTGGTCTCCGGCGACGCCGACGCGGTGACCGCGCTGGCCGAGCGCTGGGCCGCGCGCGGCCGCCGCACCCGGACGCTGATCGTCAGCCACGCCTTCCACTCGGCGCACATGGACGGGGCGCTGGACGAGTTCCGGACGGTCGCCGAGCAGGTCACCTACCACCGGCCCCGGCTGCCGCTGATCTCCACGGTCACCGGGCGGCTCGCCGGGGAGGAGATCGCCACGGCGGAGTACTGGACCCGGCAGATCCGCGAGACGGTCCGCTTCGCCGACGCGGTGACCGCGCTCGTCGAGGCCGGTGCCGGGCTGCTGGTCGAGGTGGGTCCGGACGCGGTGCTCGCACCGCTCGCCGCGCGGACGCTGCCGCCGGACGTGACGGCGATCGCGGCGCTGCGTCGCGGGCACTCCGACACCCGGTCGGTGGCCGGGGCGCTGTCCCGGGCGCACGTCCACGGCGTACCGGTCGATCTCGACCTGCTCGCCCCCGGTGACGCGCGCGCCGATCTGCCCACCTACCCGTTCCAGCGGGAACGCTTCTGGCTGGCGCCGCAGGGTGGCGGCGACGTGCGCACCCTCGGCCTGATGCCCGCCGGGCATCCGCTGCTGGGCGCCCGCACCAGCATCGCCGGACGGGACGAGGTCGTGCTGTCCGGCCGGCTGTCGACGGACGAGCAGCCGTGGCTGGCCGACCACGTCGTCGGATCGGGGGCGCTGCTGCCCGCGGCGGCCTTCGCCGAGCTGGCACTGAGCGCCGGACTGACGTGTGGCGCCCCGCGCGTCGCGGAGCTGACGCTGGAGGCACCGCTGCGGCTGGACGCGCCGGTGCGCGTGCAGATCACCGTCGCCGCCCCGGCCGGCGACGGCAGCCGCGCGTTCACCGTGCACGCCGCGGCGGACACCGGCGAGGAGCAGTGGACCCGGCACGCCACCGGCCTGCTCACCCCGGCCGTGCCGGAGCGGGCCGGACCGGCCGGGGCGTGGCCGCCGCCGGGCTCGACCGCGGTACCGATCGCCGACGTCTACGCCCGCCTCGCCGACGCCGGTTACCACTACGGTCCGGCCTTTCGCGGGCTGCGCGGTCTCTGGCACGACAGCGACGGCGTCTACGCCGAGGTCGGCCTGCCGGACGGGCTGCGCGACACCGCCGCCGGCTACGGCCTGCACCCGGTGCTGCTCGACTCGGCGCTGCACGCCCTGGTCTGGCAGCTCCTGTCCCGGCGAACCGGCGACGCGGACACCATCGACCTGCCGTTCGTGATCGCCGGTCTGCAGGTCGCGCGGCACGGCGCGGCCACGGCGCGGGTCCGGCTCACCCCGGCGGGGACGGACGGGGTCGGGTTGCGGCTCGTGGCCGCCGACGGGTCGCCGG
The DNA here is from genome assembly GCF_045161355.1 of Micromonospora sp. NBC_00617. NCBI lineage: Bacteria > Bacillati > Actinomycetota > Actinomycetes > Micromonosporales > Micromonosporaceae > Micromonospora > Micromonospora sp. NBC_00617. Next base: position 896,062 of record NZ_CP107751.1, read on the forward strand.
TGGCCACGGTCGACGCCGTCACCGTACGACCGGTGACCGCCACCGACGCTCGCCTGCACACCATCGACTGGGTCGAGGTCAGCGCCGGGACCTCGCGGCCGATCCTGACCGTCGTGCCCACCGACGCGCCCGGTGAGCTGCCCGGACAGGCACACACCACGGCCCTCGACCTGGCCCGGCTGATCCGCGGGCGGCTGCCCGGCGACGAGCGGCTCGCCGTCGTCACCCGCAACGCCGTGCAGGTGTTGCCCGGCGAGGACGTCACCGGTCTCGGTGCCGCCACGGCGTGGGGACTGGTGCGCTCGGTGCAGAGCGAACATCCCGGCCGGGTCGTGCTGGTCGACCTGGACGAGGCGGCCGACGACCTCCAGCTGCGCCGGGCCCTGACCACCGGCGAACCGCAGGTCGCCGTCCGGGGCGGAAAGCTGCTCGCGCCCCGGCTCGTCCCGGCGGCGCCGGCCGGCGCCGTGAGTGGGCGGCTCGACCCGGCGGGGACGGTGCTCATCGTCGGCGGCACCGCCGGGCTCGGCGCCCGGTTCGCGCGCCACCTGGTCACCGAGCACGGCGTACGCCACCTGCTGCTGCTCAGCCGCCGCGGCCCGGACACCCCCGGGCTGCCCGAGCTGGTCACCGAACTCGCCGCCCACGGTGCCCGGGTACGCGCGGTCGCGGCCGACGCGGCGGACCGCACCCAACTCGCCCGCGTGCTGGACGAGATCCCCGCCGAGCACCCCCTGACCGGTGTCCTGCACACCGCCGGCGTGCTCGCCGACGCGACCGTCGCCACCCTCACCGACGAGCAGATCACCACCGTGCTGCGTCCGAAGATCGACGCGGCCTGGCACCTGCACGAGCTCACCCGGGACCGGCCACCGGCGCTGTTCGTGCTCTTCTCCTCGGTCTCCGGCCTGGTCGGCACACCCGGGCAGGCCAACTACGCGGCCGCGAACACCTTCCTGGACGCGCTCGCCGCCCACCGGCGAGCCGCCGGGATGCCGGCGCTGTCGCTGGCCTGGGGGCTGTGGGACGGCACCGCCGGGATGGGCGCCGGCCTCGGCGAGGACGACCTCGCCCGCTGGCGTCGGGCCGGCTTCGCCCCGCTCGGCGCCGCCGACGGCCTCGCCCTGTTCGACGCCGCGATCAGCGCCGACGCGGCCCTGATCGCGCCGGCCCGATACCAACCGCGACCCGTCGCGCAGGTTGCCGTCTCGTTCGACGATGACCGGGTCGTGGAGTTCGACGAGGACCGGACGCTGGAACTGGTGCGTGCGGCCACCGCCACCGTCCTGGGACATCGCGGCACCGACCGGGTCGACCCGCGGCGGGCATTCCGCGAACTTGGCCTGGACTCCCTGGGCGGCGTGGAGCTGCGTAACCAGATCGGCGCCGCGACCGGACTGCGCCTGCCGGCCACCGTGGTCTTCGACCACCCCACCCCGGAGGCGCTCGCCGCCCATCTGAGCGCCCAGTTCGGTGGTGGCGCCGACGAGAGCGCGCCGGTCGTTCCGGCGGTCGCGAAGGTCTCCGACGAGCCGGTCGCGATCGTGGGGATGGCCTGCCGGTTCCCGGGTGGGGTTAGCTCGCCGGAAGAGTTGTGGCGGCTGGTGGCCGAGGAGGTCGACGCGGTCGGGGAGTTCCCGGTCAACCGGGGTTGGGATGTGGAGTCGTTGTACGACCCGGATCCGGACCACGCGGGGACGTCGATCACGAGGCACGGCGGTTTCCTGTACGACGCCGACCGCTTCGACGCCGAGTTCTTCGGCATGTCCCCCCGCGAGGCCGCCGCCACCGACCCGCAGCAACGGCTGCTGCTGGAGACGACCTGGGAGCTGTTCGAGGACGCCGGGATCGACCCGGCGACGCTGCGCGGCTCGAACACCGGCGTCTTCACCGGCGCCATGTACGACGACTACGCGGCCGGCCGCCGCAGCGCCCCACCGGAGTTCGAAGGCTTCCTGCTCACCGGAAACCTCTCCAGCGTCGTGTCCGGGCGGGTGGCGTACACCTTTGGTTTCGAGGGTCCGGCGGTGACGGTTGATACGGCGTGTTCGTCATCGTTGGTGGCTTTGCACTTGGGCGTTTCGGCGTTGGGGCGTGGTGAGTGTGATCTGGCGGTGGTCGGTGGGGTGACGGTCATGTCGTCGCCGAACACGTTTGTGGAGTTTTCTCGGCAGCGTGGTTTGGCGGTCGACGGTCGGTGTCGCTCTTTCGCTGATGGCGCGGGCGGTACGGGCTGGGCCGAGGGTGTGGGGTTGTTGTTGGTTCAGCGGTTGTCGGATGCGGTTGCTGCTGGTCGTCGGGTTTTGGCTGTGGTTCGTGGTTCGGCGGTGAATCAGGATGGTGCGTCCAATGGATTGACGGCGCCGAGTGGTCCTGCGCAGGAGCGGGTGATTGGTCGGGCGTTGGCGGTTGCTGGTTTGTCGGTCGCGGATGTTGATGTGGTGGAGGGTCATGGGACGGGGACCCGGCTGGGTGATCCGATTGAGGTTGGGGCGTTGCAAGCGACCTATGGTCGTTCGCGGGATGGAGTGTGGTTGGGTTCGTTGAAGTCGAACATTGGTCATGCGCAGGCGGCGGCGGGCGTCGGCGGCGTGATCAAGATGGTGCAGGCGATGCGGTACGGGATGATGCCGCGCTCGTTGCACAGCGAGACGCCGTCGGCGGAAATTGACTGGGATGCCTCTGGGGTGCGCTTGTTGTCGCAGGCCCGGTCGTGGCCGGTCGAGGACCGCCCGCGGCGGGCGGCGGTGTCGTCGTTCGGAATCAGCGGCACGAATGCGCATGTCATTGTGGAACAGGGTCCGGTGGTCGAGCCGGTCGCGGGGCGGCGGTCGCCGGTTGTGCCGTGGGTGTTCTCGGCTCGCGATGAGCCGGGGTTGCGGCGTCAGCTGGCCCGGTTGAGCGAGCACCTGACCCGTCATCCGGATACGGACCCCGTCGACGTCGGCTACACCCTCGCCACCCGGCCCCTGCTGGAGTACCGGGCCGCCGTCGTCGGTGACGACCCCCTCGCCGGGCTCGACGCGCTGGCCACCGGCACGCCGCACCCGGCGGTGCTGCCCGCACGCGCCGTCCGCGACACCGGCGCCCGCACCGCGTTCCTGTTCACCGGGCAGGGCAGCCAGCGCCTCGACATGGGTCGCGAGCTGCACGAGACCAGTGCCGAATTCGCCCGCGCCTTCGACGAGATCTGCGACCTGCTCGACCCGCACCTGCCCCGGCCGATGCGCCAGGTCCTGTGGGCCGAGCCCGGCTCCGCCGACTCGGCCATGCTGGATCAGACCGCGTACACGCAGGCCGCGCTCTTCGCCGTTGAGGTCGCCCTCTACCGGTTGGTCGAGCACCACGGCGTACGCCCGGACTACCTGCTCGGCCACTCCATCGGCGAGGTGAGCGCCGCCCACGTCGCCGGTCTGTGGGACCTGCCCGGCGCCTGCGCGGTCGTGGCCGCCCGCGGCCGGCTCATGCAGGCTGCCCGTGAAGGCGGCGTGATGATCGCCGCCCGCGCCAGTGAGGAGCAGGTCCGCGCCGACGTGCGCCGCCTCGGACTGGACGAGGCGCTCGCGGTCGCCGCGGTCAACGGCCCGCAGGCCACCGTCGTCTCCGGCGACGCTCCGGCGGCCGACCGCCTCGCCGCGTGGTGGGACGAGCAGGGCGTCGCCTGCCGGCTGCTGACGGTCAGCCACGCGTTCCACTCCCCGCACATGGACGTCGTGCTGGACGACTTCCTCGCCGCGCTGGCGAAGGTGGACTTCCACCAGCCGCGCATCCCGATCGTCTCCAACCTGACCGGGGAACTCGCCGACCCGGACGAGCTGCGCGAGCCGGGCTACTGGGTCCGGCACATCCGCGAGACGGTGCGCTTTTTCGACGGCGTACGCCAGCTCGACGCCCTCGGCGTCGGCCGCTACCTGGAGATCGGCCCGGGTGGGACCCTGACCGCCCTGGTCCAGCAGTGCCTGCCGGCGGACCGGGACGCCACCTGTGCCGCGCTGCTGCCGCCCGGCCGGCCCGAGCCGCACGGGATCGCCGCCGGGCTCACCCAGCTGCGCCTGCACGGCGCGACCTGGGACCCGGCGGCGGTGTTCCCCGGCGGGCGACACACCGACCTGCCGACGTACAGCTTCAAGGCCGACCGCTACTGGCTCCCGGCGCCGCCCGCCGACACCGACGGCGGGTTCGGCCACCCGCTGCTGCACACCGGCACCGAGCTGGCCGGCCGGCACGGCATGGTCTTCACCGGCCGCGCCGCCGCGACCGGCTGGCTCGCCGATCACCGGGTCGGCGACGCGGTCCTGATCCCCGGCACCGCCGTGCTGGAGATGCTGCTGCGCGCCGGTCGCGAGACCGGCTGCCCGAGGGTCGCCGACCTGACCGTCACCGCGCCCCTGGTGGTACCGGACGACGGCACGCTGCGGTTGCAGGTGCTGATCGCCGCGCCGGACGATCGCGGGAACCGCGCCGCCGAGGTGCACGCCCGCGCCGGCGAGCAGGACGAATGGGCCTCGCACGCGACGGCGACGCTCGCCCCGGGCGAGGACGACGAACCCGCCGTCGACGCGACCGAGTGGCCGCCGGCCGCCACCGAGGTCGACCTGGCCGGCGCCTACGAGCGGCTCGCCGGACACGGCTACCGGTACGGGCCGGCGTTCCAGGGCCTGCGTCGGGTGTGGACCGCCGGTGACGACCTGTACGCCGAGGTCGAGCACGAGGACGACGCCGCGTTTCTGCTGCACCCCGCCCTGCTCGACGCCGGCCTGCATGCCCTGCTCCCCGGGGTCGCGGCCGACGACCGGCCGGCCGTCGTGCCGTTCAGCTGGGCGGGCGTGCGGCTGTACCGGACCGGAGCCCGCAAGCTGCGCGTACGGTTGGCCCGTACCGGCCCGGACACCGTCGCGGTCGCCGCCGCCGACGAGTTCGGTACGCCCGTGCTGCGTGCCGGGGCGCTGAGCCTGCGGCCCCTGGCCGGCGCGATGCCGCACGACCCGCTGCTGACGGTCTCCTGGGTTCCCGCCGCGTCCGAGCCCGGCACCACTGTGGACGTGTACGAGGTCACCGGCACCGACCCGAGCGACGTCGTCCGCGACACGCTGCACCGGGTACGGCGGTGGCTGGCCGACGAGAGCACCGCCGAGCGCCGCCTCGCCGTGGTCACCCGCCGGGCGGCCGGTCCCGCCCACGCCGGGGTGTGGGGGCTCATCCGCACGGCCCAGACCGAGCACCCGGGCCGGTTCGTCCTGCTCGACGTCGACCACGACGACCCGGTGTCGCCGCCCGCGCTGCCCCCGACGGAGCCGCAGTTCGCCGTACGCGACGGACAACTCCTCGTGCCCCGGCTGGTCCGGGCCACCGGCACACCGGGCACGGCGCCCGACTGGGCGGCCGGAACCGTGCTGCTCACCGGCGCGACCGGCACGCTCGGCCGGATCCTGGCCCGCCACCTGGTCACCCGGCACGGCGCCCGCGACCTGTTGCTGCTCAGCCGCCGCGGCGAGACCGCACCGGGCGCCGCCGAACTGCGCGACGAGCTGACCGCCGCCGGCGCGCGGGTGACCTTCGCCGCGTGCGACGTCACCGACCGCGCCGCCCTGGCCGCCGTCCTGGCCGTCCACCCGGTGCGGGCCGTCGTGCACGCCGCCGGCGTGGTGGCCGACGGCGTCCTGACCGGGCTGACCGACGAGCAGGTCAACCGCGTCCTGGCCGCCAAGATCGACGCCGCCTGGAACCTGCACGAGCTGACCCGCGAGCGCGAGCTGGAGGCGTTCGTCCTCTACTCCTCGGTCGCCGGGCTCTTCGGCACCGCCGGGCAGGCCGCCTACGCGGCCGGCAATACGTACCTGGACGCCCTCGCCGCTGCCCGCCACGCCGCCGGACTGCCCGGCACCTCCCTCGCCTGGGGGCTGTGGGCGCAGGCCAGCGAACTGAGCGGGCACCTCGGCGACGCCGACCGGCAACGCCTCGCCCGCCTCGGCCTGCGCCCGGTCGACACGGAAGCGGCGATGGTGATGTTCGACGCGGCGACCGCCGGCACCGAGCCGCTGTACGCGCTCACCGGCCTCGACCTGGCCGCCGTCCGCGCCACCGGTGCCGTTCCGCCGCTGCTGCGCGCGCTCGTGCCGGCCGCCGGCCCACGCCCGGCCCAGACCGGCGAACCGGCCGCGGCCCGGCTCGGCGCGCTGCCCGCAGCCGAACGCCGTCCCGCCCTGCTGCGCCTGGTCCGCGGGCAGGCTGCCGCCGTGCTGGGCTACGCCGATCCGCAGGCCCTGGCCGAGGACCGGGTTTTGCAGGAGTTCGGCCTGGACTCGCTGACCGCGGTTGAGCTGCGCAACCGGATCGGTGCCGCGATCGGCACGCAACTGCCGGCCGGGGTGGTCTTCGACCATCCGAGCGTCGGCGCCCTCGCCGCCTACCTCGACCGGATCGTCGCTCCGGACCCGCGGGCCGCCGCGCGGGCGCTGCTGGCCGATCTGGATCGGATCGGCGAGAACCTGGCGGCGGCGGTCGAGGCGGGGGACACCGCCGATCTCGCCGAACGGCTCCACGCCCTGCTCAAGATCGTCCAACCCGGTGCCGGACCGGCCGGTGCCGACCTGGCGGCCGCCAGCGATGAAGAACTGTTCGCGCTCGTCGACGAGTCCGAGTGATCGCCGACCTGGAGAGTGGGTGGCCCCATGGCTGACGAAGAGAAGCTTCGCGAATACCTCAAGCGCGCGATCGCCGATGCGCGCGACGTACGCCAGCGTCTGCAACAGGTGCAGGACAGCCAGCAGGAGCCGATCGCCGTGGTCGGCATGGCCTGCCGCTATCCGGGCGGGGTGCGCACCCCCGAGCAGCTGTGGCGCCTGGTCGCCGACGGCGTCGACGCGGTCGGCGGGTTCCCGGACAATCGGGGCTGGGACCTGCGGCGGCTCTACCACCCCGACCCCGACCACGTGGGCACCTCCATCACCCGCGAGGGCGGCTTCCTGCACGACGCCGACCTGTTCGACGTGGACTTCTTCGGGATGTCGCCGCGCGAGGCCCTCGCCACCGACCCGCAGCAGCGGCTGCTGCTGGAGACGGCGTGGGAGGCGTTCGAGGACGCCGGGGTCGACCCGGCGACGCTGCGGGGCACCGCCACCGGCGTTTTCGCCGGCGCCATGTACAGCGACTACGGCACCCGGCCCGGCCTGCCGCCGGACGAGTTCCAGGGCTACCTGTTCAGTGGCAGCGCCGGCAGCATCGCCGCCGGGCGGCTCGCCTACACGTACGGGCTGGAGGGCCCCGCCGTCGCCGTCGACACCGCCTGCTCGTCGTCGCTGGTCGCGCTGCACCTCGCCGCCTCCGCGCTGCGCCGCGGCGAGTGCGACCTGGCCCTGGCCGGCGGCGTGACCGTCATGTCGACCCCGGTCGCGTTCATCGAGTTCTCCCGGCTGCGCGGCCTGTCCACCGACGGCCGGTGCCGCTCGTACTCCGCCGCGGCCGACGGCACCGGCTGGGCCGAAGGCGTCGGCCTGCTGCTGGTGCAGCGGCTGTCCGATGCGATCCGCGACGGCCGCCGGGTGCTGGCCGTGCTCCGCGGCACCGCGGTCAACGCCGACGGCGCCTCCAACGGCCTGACCGCCCCGAACGGCCCCGCCCAGGAGCGCGTCATCCGCCGCGCCCTGGACGCGGCGGGCCTGCGCCCGGCCGACGTCGACGTGGTCGAGGGACACGGGACCGGCACCCGGCTCGGCGACCCGATCGAGGTCGAGGCGCTGCAAGCCACCTACGGCCAGGCCGGGCGGCCGGTCTGGCTCGGCTCGCTCAAGTCCAACATCGGGCACTCCCAGGCCGCCGCCGGGGTCGGCGGGGTCATCAAAATGGTGCAGGCCATGCGGTACGGCGTCATGCCGCGCACCCTGCACGCCGACGAGCCGACCCCGCACGTCGCCTGGGACAGTGGCGGTGTCACGCTGCTGCGCGAGGCCCGGGACTGGCCCGCGACCGACGGGGTGCGCCGCGCGGCGGTCTCGTCGTTCGGCTTCGGTGGCACCAACGCGCACGTCGTCCTCGAACACACCGTGCCGCAGCCGGTCACCCCGCCACCCGCGCCGCCGGTGGTGCCGTGGCTGATCTCCGCGCACGACGCGGCCGGACTGCGCGCGCAGGCCGAGCAGCTGGCCGGGTTCGCCGAGGCCCACCCCGAGGCCAGTGTCGCCGACATCGGCCGTACTCTCGCCGCTCGTCCCGCTCTGGCGACCCGCGCGGTGATCACCGCGACCAGCCGGGGGGAGCTGCGCGCCGCGCTCGCGGCCGCCGAACCGGCCCCGGCCGCCGCCGGTGGCGCGCTCGCCGTCATGTTCACCGGGCAGGGCGCGCAGCGGGCCGGGATGGGCAGCGAACTTCGCGCGGCCTTCCCGGTCTTTGAGGACGCGTACGACGCGGCCTGCGCGGAGCTGGACCGCTGGCTGCCGCGCCCGGTACGCCCGGTCATCGAGTCCGGCGACGGGCTGGAACAGACCGGCTTCACCCAGCCGGCGCTGTTCGCCTTCGAGGTCGCACTGTTCCGCCTGCTCGCCTCCTGGGGGCTGCGTCCGGACTTCGTCGTGGGCCACTCGATCGGCGAACTCGCCGCCGCCCACGTCGCGGGCGTGCTCACGCTGCCCGACGCGGCCCGGCTCGTCGTCGCCCGTGGCACCCTGATGCAGGCCCTGCCACCCGGCGGCGTGATGGTCGCGATCCAGGCCAGCGAGGACGAGCTGCGCCCGACGCTGCCCGACGGCGTCGACGTCGCCGCGATCAACGCCGACGACGCGGTGGTGATCTCCGGTGAGGAGGGGGCCGCCGCCCGGGTGGAGGCGCTGTGGCGCGGCCGCGGCCGGCGCACCCGCCGCCTGACGGTCTCGCACGCCTTCCACTCGGCCCGGATGGACCCGATGCTGGACGCCCTGCGCGAGCAGGCGAACACCCTGACGTACGCCGTACCGAAGCTCGCCGCCGTCTCCACGGTCAGCGGCGCCCCGGTCCGCGACGAATGGCAGCGACCCGGCTACTGGTCCGGGCAGGTCCGCGCCACCGTCCGGTTCGCCGACGCCGTACGCAAGCTGCGCGAACTCGGCGTGACCACCTTCGTCGAGATCGGACCGACCGCGGTGCTGTCCGCCCTGGTCGACGGCGCGGTCCCGGCCTGCCGCGCCGACCGCCCCGAGGTCCCGGCCGTCGTCGGCGCGCTGACCGACCTGTGGAAACGTGGCGTGCCGGTCGACTTCTCCAGCTACTTCCCGGGCGGCACCGGCCCGCACGTCGACCTGCCCCGGTACGCGTTCGCCCGCCAGCGCTACTGGCTCAGCCCGCGTGCCGCCGTCCCGGACGCCGCCGCGCTGGGCCAGTCCGCGACCGGGCACCCGCTGCTGGGCGCCGCCGTCCGCTCGGCCGGCGCCGGCGACCTGCTGCTGACCGGGCACCTCGACACCGACACCCAGCCCTGGCTCGCCGACCATACGCTGAACGGTCAGGTGATCGTCCCGGGCACGGCGCTACTGGAGATGGCGCGGCGTGCCGCCGACGAGGCCGGCGCCACCGGGATCGCGGAGCTCACCCTGCTCACGCCGCTGACGGTGCCACCGCAGGCCGGCGTCGACGTGCAGGTGGCGGTCCGCGCCGCCGACCAGCGCGTCGACATCCACGCCGCCACCGACGGCACCTGGTACCCGGTGGCCACCGGGCAGCTCACCGAGACGCCGGCCGAACCCGTCGAGGACCTGCGCGAGTGGCCGCCCGTCGGCGCCACCGAGCTGGACCTGACCGGCACCTACGAGCGGCTTCGCGACCTCGGCTACGGCTACGGCCCGCGCCTGCGCGGCCTGCGGCGGCTGTGGCATCGCGACGACGAGCTGTTCGCCGAGGTGAGTGGCGTCGACTCGGGCGACTTCGCCCTGCACCCGGCACTGCTCGACGCCGCCCTGCACGCGCTGCTGCCCGGTGTGGCCGGGGAAGCGCCGGCCCGGATGCCGTTCAGCTGGGCCGGCGTACGCTTCCGGCCCGGCGCGACGACCACCGCGCGGGTCCGGCTCACCCCGGCGGGCGCCGACACGTACGCCCTGCTCGTCGCCGACAGCGCCGGCACCCCGCTGGCCGGGGTCGACGCCGTCGCGCTGCGCCCGCTGGACACCTCCGGCGCCCCGGCGCCGGCAGCCGACCTGCTGCCCCTGCGTTGGCGCCCGGCAGCCGCCGGGAATCCGCGACCCGGCACGAGCTGGGCGACGCTGCACGCCTCGTCCGACCTGGCCGCGTTGGCCGCCGAACCGCCGGACGTCGTGCTCGCCCCCGTGCCCGGCCCACCGCCGGACGGCGACCTGCCCGCCGCCGTGCGCGCCGCCACCGCGCACGTGCTCACCCTGGTCCGCGACTGGCTCGCCGAGGACCGGTTCACCGCCACCCGGTTGGTCGTGCTGACCCGCGGTGCGGTCGCCACCGCACCCGGCGAAGCACCCTCGCTGATCCACGCCGCCGTCTGGGGCCTGCTGCGCTCGGCGCAGAGCGAGCACCCGGACCGGATCACGCTCGTGGACGCCGACGTGCCCGGCACCCCGGAGTTGCTGGCGGCCGCCGTCGCGGCCGGCGAACCACAGCTCGCGATCCGCGACGGCGTGCTCTTCGCCCCGCGCCTGGTCCCGGCCGTCCCGGTCGCCCCGGCCGGCACCGCGCCGCGCTTCGACGGGACCATCCTGATCACCGGCGGCGGCGGGACGCTCGCCCGCGCGCTGGCCCGCCACCTGGTGCACCAGCACGGTGCCCGGGATCTGCTGCTGCTCAGCCGCCGCGGCGAGACGCCGCCCGGCGCCGAGTTACGCGACGAGCTCGCCGCCGCCGGCGCGCGGGTCACCTTCGCCGCCTGCGACGTGGCCGACCGCGCCGCCCTCGAAGCGGTCCTGGCTGACCATCCGGTACGCGCCGTCGTGCACACCGCCGGGATCACCGACGACGGCGTGCTGACCGCCCTCGACCCGGCCCGCCTCGACCGGACGCTGCGACCCAAGATCGACGGTGCGTGGCACCTGCACGAGCTCACCCGGGACCTGTCCGCGTTCGTGCTGTACTCCTCCCTCGCCGGCCTGGTGGGCACACCGGGGCAGGCCAACTACGCGGCCGGCAACACCTTCCTGGACGCGCTCGCCGCGCACCGGCGGGCCGCCGGGCTGCCCGCCGTCTCCCTGGCCTGGGGGCTGTGGGAGGCCGACAGCGCGCTGACCGGACACCTGTCCGCGACCGACCGCGGCCGCCTGACCCGGCTCGGCCTGCGGCCGCTGTCCACCGCGGCCGGGCTGGCACTGTTCGACCAGGCCATCGCCGGCACCGAACCGGTGTACGCGGCGACCCGCCTGGACCGGTCCGCGCTGGACGCCGCCGACGCCTCGCCGCTGCTGCGGGAGCTGGTGCCGCGTCGTCGTCGCCCAGCGGCACCGCCGAAGCCGAACCGGGCCACCTCCGACCTGGTCCGCGCCACGCTCGCCGCCGTGCTCGGCCACGCCGACCCAACGGCCATCCCGACCGACCGTCCGTTGCAGGAACTCGGGCTCGACTCGCTGACCGCGGTCGAGCTGCGCAACCAGCTCGGCGCCGCGACCGGGCTGCGCCTGCCCGCCACGCTCGCCTTCGACCACCCCACCGTCGAGCGGCTGACCGCGTACCTGTCCGCCCAACTCGGCGGCGACCCGGCCGAGGCGCCGCCCGCCGAGCGGATGCGCGCCGAGGCGGACGAGCCAATCGCGATCGTGGGAATGGCCTGCCGGTTTCCGGGTGGGGTGGGCTCGCCGGAGCAGTTGTGGCGGCTGGTGGCCGAGGAGGTCGACGCGGTTGGGGAGTTCCCGGCCAACCGCGGCTGGGACCTGGAGTCGCTGTACGACCCGGACCCGGCCCACCCGGGCACGTCGATCACGAGGCACGGCGGTTTCCTGTACGACGCCGACCGCTTCGACGCCGACTTCTTCCGCCTGTCGCCGAAGGAGGCCCTCGCCACCGACCCGCAGCAACGGCTCGTGCTGGAGACGACCTGGGAGCTGTTCGAGGACACCGGCGTCGACCCGGCGACCCTGCGCGGCTCCAACACCGGCGTGTTCACCGGCGCGATGTACAGCGACTACGGCGCACGGGTCCGCGAGGTGCCCCCGGAGTTGGAGGGCTACCTCGCCGGCGGCAGCGCGAGCAGCGTCGTGTCGGGGCGGGTGGCGTACACGTTCGGGCTCGAGGGTCCGGCGGTGACGGTCGACACCGCGTGTTCGTCGTCTTTGGTGGCCCTGCACTGGGCGGTGTCCGCTCTACAGCGCGGTGAGTGTGATCTGGCGGTTGCGGGTGGGGTGACGGTGATGTCGTCGCCGAACACGTTTGTGGAGTTCTCTCGGCAGCGCGGCTTGGCGGTGGATGGCCGGTGCCGTTCCTATGCCGATGACGCGCAGGGTACTGGCTGGGCCGAGGGCGTCGGCTTGCTGTTGGTCCAGCGGTTGTCGGACGCGGTCGCTTCCGGTCGTCAGATCCTCGCTGTGGTGCGTGGTTCGGCAGTGAATCAGGATGGCGCGTCGAACGGGCTGACCGCGCCGAGTGGCCCTGCGCAGGAGCGGGTGATCGGCCAGGCTCTGGCGACCGCTGGCCTGACGGTGACGGATGTTGACGTGGTGGAGGGTCATGGCACGGGTACCCGGCTCGGCGATCCGATTGAGGTTCAGGCGTTGCAGGCGACCTACGGTCGTTCCGGGCGTCCGGTCTGGTTGGGTTCGCTGAAGTCGAACATCGGCCACGCGCAGGCGGCGGCGGGGGTCGGTGGTGTGATCAAAATGGTTCAGGCGATGCGGTACGGGGTGATGCCGCGTTCGTTGCACAGCGAGACGCCGTCGTCGGAGATTGACTGGGATGCCTCGGGAGTGCGTCTGTTGTCGCAGGCCCAGTCGTGGCCTGTCGAGGACCGTCCACGGCGGGCGGCGGTGTCGTCGTTCGGGATCAGCGGCACGAACGCGCACGTCATCCTGGAACAGGGCCCGACAACCGGGCCGGCTGCGAAGCAGGCACCGCAGGTCCTGCCGTGGGTGCTCTCCGCCCGCGACGAGCCGGCGCTGCGGCGCCAGCTCGCCCGGCTGCGCGAGCACCTGACCCAGCACCCCGGCACGGACCTCGCCGACATCGGCTACACCCTCGCCACCCGCGCGGCGCTCCCGGTCCGCACGGTCGTGATCGGCACCGATGTCGAGCACGCCGTGCCCGTCACCGCCGGCACCGGTGGCCTTGCGATCCTCTTCACCGGGCAGGGCGCGCAGCGGGTCGGCATGGGCGCCGGGTTGCGGTCCGCTTTCCCGATCTTCCGGACGACCTACAACGAGATCTGCGACATCTTCGACCGCCTGCTGCCCACCTCGCTGAGCGCCGCCATCGACAGCGGCGCCGGACTCGACGAGACGGGACTGACCCAGCCCGCCCTGTTCGCGTTCGAGGTTGCCCTGTTCCGCCTGCTGGAGTCCTGGGGCGTACGGCCGGACGCGCTCGCCGGGCACTCGATCGGCGAACTGGTCGCCGCGCACGTCGCCGGCGTGCTGTCGTTGCCGGACGCCTGCGTGCTGGTGGCCGCCCGCAGCGGACTCATGCAGGCGCTGCCCGCGGGCGGGGCGATGGCCGCCGTGCAGGCCACCGAGGCCGAGATCGGCGACGAGATCGACATCGCCGCCGTCAACGCCGACGACTCGGTGGTGATCTCCGGCGACGAGCGGATCGTGGCGGCGGTGGTGGCCCGGTGGGCGGGTCGGGGCCGGCGCACCCGGCGGCTCACCGTGTCGCACGCGTTCCACTCGGTCCGGATGGAGCCCATGCAGCCGGAGTTCCGCAAACAGGCCGAGATGGTCGACTACGCCGGACTGACGATTCCGGCGGTGTCGACGGTGACCGGCAACGCCGTGCAGGACGAGTGGAGCGACCCGGACTACTGGACCCGGCAGATCCGGGCCACCGTCCGGTTCTCCGACGCCGTACGCACCCTGCGCGACCAGGGCATCGGTGTGTTCCTCGAGGTCGGGCCGGACGCGGCGCTCTCGGCGTTGGTCGACGGCGCGGTGCCGGCCGGCCGCCGCGACCGCGACGAGGTGACGACGCTGCTCGACGCGCTGGCGACGGTGTGGTCACGTGGTGCGGCCGTGGACTGGTCCGCCTACTTCGCCGGCAGCGGCGCCACCCGCATCGACCTGCCCCGGTACGCGTTCGACCACGACCGTGCCTACTGGCTGGCCACCGGCACCGCCCGTACCCCGGAACCTCAGTCGGCGCCCACCGAGCCGGCCCCGACGCTCGCCACCACCCTGGCCGGGCTGGATCACGCGGACCGCGAGCGGGCCGTGCGTGACCTGGTGCTGCGCCACAGCGCCGCGGCGCTCGGCCACACCGGCGACACGGCCATCCCCGCCGACCGACCGTTCCAGGAGACCGGCATGGACTCGATGACCGCCGTCCAGTTGCGCGACCGGCTCCGCGCGGCCACCGGCCTGGAACTGGCCGCCACGGTCGTCTTCGAGCACCCGACCCCGGCCGCGCTCGCCGCGCACCTGCTCACCCTGCTGCCCGCCGGCGTGCCTGACGCTGACCTGCCGAGCCTGCTCGACCAGCTCGAAGCGGCCCTGACCGGCCGGACACCCGGCGACCCGGCGCTGGCCCCGGCCGGTGCCCGGCTGCGGGCCGTCCTGGACCGGCTCACCGGCGCCCCCGCGGCCAGCGGACCCGACCCGAGCACCCGGATCGCCGATGCCAGCACCGACGAGATCTTCCACCTGATCGACACCGAGCTCGGCCGCCGAGCCGGCTGACCCGAGGACGGGACCGCACATGTCCAACGAAGAGAAGCTGGTCGACTACCTCAAGTGGGTCACCGCCGACCTGCAGCAGGCGCGCGCCCGCATTGCCGAGATGGAGAACCCGCAGCGCGACCCGGTCGCCATCGTCGGCATGTCCTGCCGGTTCCCGGGTGCGCAGGACCCGGACGAGCTGTGGCGGGTCGCCGTCGAGGAACGCGACGAGATCACCCCGTTCCCGACCGACCGCGGTTGGGACCTGGACGCCCTCTACGACCCGGACCCGGCCAAGCCCGGCCACATCTACATCCGCGAGGCCGGCTTCGTGGCCACCGCCGGGCTGTTCGACGCCGCGTTCTTCGGCATCTCCCCGCGCGAGGCGCTGGCCATGGACCCGCAGCAGCGGATCCTGCTGGAGTCGGCGTGGGAGGCCCTCGAGAACGCCGGCATCGATCCGAGCACGCTGACCGGGTCCCGCACCGGGGTGTTCGCCGGGCTGGTCGAGCAGAGCTACCTGGACCTCGACCCGCCGGAGGAGTTCGAGGGCTACCAGATGACCAGCAAGCTGAGCAGCATGGCGTCCGGGCGGATCGCGTACACGCTGGGGCTGCAGGGCCCCGCCGTGTCGATCGACACCGCCTGTTCGTCGGCGCTGGTCGCGGTGCACCTGGCCGCCCAGTCGCTGCGCTCCGGCGAGTCCACCCTGGCGCTGGCCGGTGCCGCGTACATTGCCGCGCACCCCGGCGGCTACCTGGACGGCTCCCGGCAGCGGGGACTCGCCCCGGACGGCCGGTGCAAGCCGTTCTCCGCCGCCGCCGACGGGATCGGCTGGTCCGAGGGCGCCGGGATCCTCGTGCTGGAGCGGCTTGCCGACGCGCGGCGCAACGGTCACCGCGTGCTGGCCGTGGTCCGCGGCAGCGCGGTCAACTCCGACGGCGCCTCCAACGGGCTCACCGCCCCGAACGGGCTCGCCCAGGAGCGGGTCATCCGGCAGGCGCTCGCCGACGCCGGGCTGACCACCGTCGACGTTGACGCGATCGAAGCGCACGGCACCGGGACCCGGCTCGGCGACCCGATCGAGGCCGGGGCGCTGCTGGCCACGTACGGCGCCGGCCGCCCCGAGGGCCGTCCCGTGCTGGTCGGCTCGCTCAAGTCGAACGTCGGGCACGCCCAGGCGGCCGCCGGGGTCGGTGGCATCGTGAAGATGGTGCAGGCCATCCGGCACGGCGTGCTGCCCCGCACGCTGCACCTGGACGAGCCGTCGCCGTTCGTGAACTGGTCGGCCGGCGACGTCGAACTACTCACCACCACCCGGCCGTGGCCGGGCACCGATCGACCCCGCCGCGGCGCGGTCTCCGCGTTCGGCGCCAGCGGCACCAACGCCCATCTGCTGCTCGAACAGGCACCGGAAACCCGGGAGCCGTCCGGCGACGAGCCGGAGACGGTGGTCGCGGGGCCGCTTGCGTGGGCGGTGTCGGCGAAGACACCGGCCGCGCTGCGGGCCCAGGCCGCCCGGCTCGCCACCCACGTACGGTCGCTGCCCGCGAGCGACCGCCCGGACGTCCTGCGCGACGTGGCGTACTCGCTGGCCACCACACGTACGGTGTTCCCGCACCGGGCGGTGGTGGTGGCCGCCGACCGGGACACCGTGCTGGCCGGCCTGGACGCGCTCGCCGCCGGGGAGAGCGCCGAGAATCTGATGACCGGCACGGCCGCCGACCGGGGTCGTACCGTGTTCGTCTTTCCCGGCCAGGGCAGCCAGTGGCCGGGGATGGCGACCGCGCTGCTCGCCTCCTCGGACGTGTTCGCGGCCCGCGTCGTCGAGTGCGTCAAGGCGTTCGAACCGCACCTGGACTGGTCGTTGGACGACGTGCTGCGCGGCGTGCCCGGCGCGCCGGCCCTGGACCGCATCGAGGTGGTGCAGCCGGCCCTGTTCGCCGTACACGTGGCTCTTGCCGCCCTGTGGGAGGCGGCCGGAATCCGGCCGGACGCCGTCGTCGGGCACTCCCAGGGCGAGATCGCCGCAGCCGTCGTCGCCGGCGCGATCTCCCTCGCCGACGGCGCCCGCATCATCGCGGTCCGCAGCCGGCTCGCCCGCCGGCTGGAAGGGCGCGGTGGGATGGCCGCGATCGGCCTGCCCCGCGCCGACGTCGAGCGGCGCCTGGGGCGCTTCGCCGACCGGCTGACCCTGGCGGTCGAGAACGGCCCGGCGTCGGTGCTGGTCGCCGGCGAAAGGCAGGCCCTGGACGAGTTCGTCGCCGAGTGCGTTGCGGCCGGCGCGCGCACCAAGCGGTTCCCGGCCGACTTCCCGTCGCACTCGCCGCACGTCGCCGTCGTACAGCAGGAGATGCTCGAAGCCCTCCGCGACGTGCGGCCCCGAGCGGCGACCGTGCCGCTGTACTCGACGGTCACCGGCGGGCGCCTTGACACCACCGGCATGGACGCCCGCTACTGGTACGCCAACATGCGCCAGCCGGTCGAGTTCGCCACCACCCTGCGCGCCCTCGCCGACGCCGGGCACGGCACGTTCATCGAGGTCAGCGCGCACCCGGTGCTGGTCGCCTCGCTGCGCGACAACCTGGGCGTCGACGCGCTCGTCGGCGGCACCCTGCGCCGCGACACCGACGCCGTGCGCACCTTCCAGCTCGCCCTCGCCCACCTGCACACCCAGGGCCTGCCCGTCGACCGGGAACACCCGTTCGCCGGGACGAACCCGCGGGTCGTTCCGCTGCCGACGTACGCGTTCGAGCACACCCGTTACTGGCATGTCGCCGCCGGCCGCACCGGCAACGCCACCGGTCTCGGCCTGCGCGACACCACCCACCCGCTGCTGGGCGCGGCCGTGTCCCTGGCCGGCGGCGACGAGACGGTGTTCACCACCCGCCTGCCCGGCTCCGGCAACCCGGCGGTCACCGACGCGACCCTGCTGGAGATGGTGGCCCGCGCCGGCGACGAGACCGGCTGCACGACCGTCCGCGAACTGTGCACGATCACCCCGCTGGAGATGCCCGCCCGGGGCGGCCTTCAGGTCCAGGTCAGGGTCGGGGCGCCCGGAGAGCGCGGCCGGCGCCCGGTGACCGTGCACGCCCGCCCCGGTGACGGCGACGGCCCGTGGACCCGGCACGCCGAGGGCACCCTCGGCGTCACCATCACCGCTGAGCAGGAACCGATCGCGGACTGGCCGTCCGCGCCCGAGGCGGTCACCGACTCACCGCACCTGTACGCCGAGGTCACCCTTCCGGAGAACCTCGCCGGCGAGGCGGACCGGTACGTTCTGCATCCGGCCCTGCTTGACGCCCTGCTGAACGTGGCCCCGGGCGACGGCCCGATCCACGCCTGGAGCGACTGGCACGTCCACGCCACCGGCGCCACCACCCTGCGCGCCCGCCTGACTCCGGCCACCGGCGGCGGGTTCAGTGCGGTCCTCGCCGACCGCACCGGCCGGCTCGTCGCGACCCTCGGCGCCGCCGAACGCGGAGCGCACACCTCCGGGCGGCAGCCGGTGCCCGATGCGATGCTCGCCGTGCGGTGGACACCCGCCGAGGTCACCGGCCCGACCCCGGACCACGACTGGGCCCCGCTGATGCCCGCCGACCCGGACCACCCCGACCGGCTGCGCGCCGCCCTGGACCGGGCCGCCGCGGCCACCGCCGTCCGGTACGACTGCGGCGGCGAGCCCGCCGGATCACGCACCGCCGAGCAGGCACACCTGCACACTAGCCGCGTCCTCACCCTGGTGCAGGCGTGGCTGGCCGACGAGCGGCTCACCGACGTTCCCCTGGTGATCACCACCAGCGGCGCGGTCCCGGCCGGTGGTCCGGTGACCGATCCGGCGGCGGCCGCCGTGTGGGGGCAGCTCCGCTCAGCGCAGTCGGAGAACCCGGGCCGCTTCGTGCTGGCCGACATCGATCATGACGACGACCCGTACCCGATCCTGTCGATGATCGCCGCCAGCGGCGTCGCGCAGGCCGCCATCCGCTCCGGCACCATCCTCATCCCGCGCCTGCACCGGGTCGGCGCCACCGCGTCCGCTCCGCAGTGGACGCCCGGCGGCACCGTCCTGATCACCGGCGGCACCGGCGCGCTGGGCGCCCTGTTCGCCCGGCACCTGGTCACCGCACACGGCGTCACCGACCTGGTGCTGACCAGCCGCCGCGGACCCGCCGCGCCGGGCGCTGCGGAGCTGGCGGACGAGCTGACCGGACTCGGCGCGCGGGTGCGGATCGCGGCCTGCGACACCGGGGACCGCGAGGCGCTGCGCGCGGTCCTGGACGGCATCGCACCGCAGCACCCGCTGACCGGAGTCGTCCACGCGGCCGGTGTCATCGACGACGGCCTGATCACCTCTGGCACCACCGAGCGGCTCGACGCCGTACTGCGGCCCAAGGCCGACGGCGCGTGGCATCTGCACGAGTTGACCCGCGACCTGCCGCTGACCGCGTTCGTCCTGTTCTCCTCGCTCGCCGGGGTCATCGGCGGCGCCGGCCAGTCCAGCTACGCCGCCGCCAACACGTTCCTGGACGCGCTCGCCGCCCACCGCCATGAGCAGGGCCTGCCAGCCACCTCGATCGCCTGGGGCGTCTGGCAGATCAGCGGCGCCGGCGGGGAGCTCAGCGTCGCCGACATCGACCGCATCGCCCGCGCCGGCTACCCGCCGATCGCCACCGGCGCCGGGACGGCGCTCTTCGACGCGGCGCTCACCCTCGGCGAACCCGGCGTCGTGGTCGCGCCCCTGGACCCGGACGCTCTGCGCGCGCGGCCCGACCAGGTGCCGGCCATGCTCGACGCGGTGCTGCGCCTGACCCGCCGCGAGGCCGCCGGCAACGACGCCGCGCAGGCGGGCCTGCTCGAGGAACTCGCCGGGCTGCCCGCCGGCGAGCGCCGCGACCGGCTGGTCGACCTGGTCCGTGCCGAGGTCGCCGCCGTGCTCGGCCACGCCAACCCCGGTGAAATACCGGCCGACCAGCGCCTGTCCGACCTCGGCTTCGACTCGCTGACCGGCGTCGAGTTCCGCAACCGGCTCGGCGCGGTCGCCGGGCTCCGGCTGCCGGCCACGTTCGTCTTCGACCACCCGACCCTGCTGGACGCCGCCGGCTACCTCGCCGGCCGGCTGGGCGGCGCCGACCAGCCCGCCGGGCCGGACTTCGCCGCCGACATCACCCTGGCCGACGACATCCGGCCTGCCGACGAGCTGCACCGGGTCGTGGCCGACCCGCGCGAGGTGCTGCTCACCGGCGCTACCGGCTTCCTCGGCGCCTACCTGTTGCGCGATCTGGTGAGCCAGACCCGGGCCCGGGTGCACTGCCTGGTCCGCGGTGCCGGACCGGACGAGGCACGCCGGCGGCTGATGGACAACCTCGACTGGTACGGCCTGACCGGCCAGATCGACCAGGACCGGATCGTCGTCGTCCCCGGTGACCTGGCCGCGCCCCGGCTCGGACTGACTGAGCAGCACTACGACACTCTGGCCCGCACCGTCGACGCCGTCTACCACGCGGGCGCGGCCGTCAACTGGGTGCAGCCGTACGCGACCGTGCGCGACGCCAATGTCGGCGGCACCGCCGAGATTCTGCGACTGGCCGCCCGGTTCCGGACGGTGCCGGTCCACCACGTGTCCACCCTCGGCGTCTACGTCGGACGTGACACCGGCGGCGCCGGGCTGCGTGTCGGCGACCCGGCCGGCCCGGGGGAGCGGCTGCCCACCGGCTACACGCAGAGCAAGTGGGTGGCCGAGCAGATCATCGAGATCGCCCGCGGCCGGGGTTTGCCGGTTTCGATCTACCGCATCGACCTGATCGCCGGCGACCGGTACTCCGGGGCCTGCCAGAGCCGCGACTACGTGTGGCTGGCGCTCAAGGGCATGGTGCAGAGCGGTGCCGTCCCGGAACCCATTCCGGTGCGGTTCCGGCTGATGCCGGTCGACTACACCAGCGCGGCCATCCTGCACATTTCCCGGCAGGAGCAGACCGCCGGCGGCACCTTCCACGTGGCCGGGCACGGCGACATCGGGCTGGACGAAATGATCGAAGAGCTGCGCGGTACCGGCTACCCGCTGACCGAACGGTCCGCCGACGACTGGCGGGCGGCGATCATCGGCGACCCGGCCAACGCGCTGCTTCCACTGCTCGACGCGTTCGACGTGATGGCGGCCGCGCCGGACCGCTTCTACCCGCCGGTGGACGACCGCGAGACGGTCGCCGCCCTGGACGGCAGCGACATCGCCTGCCCGCCGGTGACTCGCGAGTTCTTCCGCCGCCAGGTGGACTTCTTCATCAACCGGGGATGGTTTCCCAAGCCCGGCGACGGGGGAGCGGCATGACGACCGAGAGCTGGGTACGACGGTTCACGACCGCCTCCGCCGACGCCCCGGTGCTGGTGTGCCTGCCGCACGCCGGCGGGTCCGCGTCCAGTTTCTTCGCCCTGGCCCGCGCGCTGCCCCCGGACATCGAGGTCCTCGCCGTGCAGTACCCGGGCCGCCAGGACCGGCTCGCCGAACCCCTGGTGGACGACCTGGAAGTGCTCGCCGAATCGGTCGAGCGGGCGCTGCTGCCCTGGTCGCACCGGCCCACGGCGGTGCTGGGCCACAGCATGGGCGCCACCGTCGGGTTCGAGCTAGCGGCCCGCCTGGAACGCGACGGCCGTTCGCCGCTGGGCCTGATCGCCTCCGCGGCCCGACCGCCGTCGCGTGCCGGGGACGCGAAGGTGCACCTGCTCAGCGACGCGGCGCTGCTGATCGAGGTGGAGATCCTCAGCGGCGCGGCCATCACCGACCCGGTGCAGGCCGAGTTGGTCCGGGCCAGCCTGCCGGTGATCCGCAACGACTACCGCGCGCTGGAGACCTATCCCGGTGGTACCGGGGCGTTGCGGTGCCCGATCGCGGCGCTGGTCGGCGAGCACGATCCGCGGGTCGCCCCGGATGACGCGCGGGCCTGGGCACGGCACACGTCCGGGCAGTTCGTATGCCATTCGATGCCGGGCGGCCACTTCTATCCGGCCACCCACCTGCAGCCGCTGGTCGCGGTGGTGACCGAACTGGTGGCCGGCTGGTCGCAGTTCGCCGGCGCCCGGGTCAGCCGCTGACGGTCACCGCGGTCACGACCAGCCCCCAGTCCGCCACCGGTGATCAAGAGGTTCGGGTCAGGGACGTCTTGAAATGACGCGAACCTCTTGATCACCGCGGGGGGCGGCGGGGGTGGGAGTGGGGGGACCGGCGGGCCTGGTGGAGGGGGGAGGGGTGCACGGACCAGAGCAGGCGGCGCCACCAGGGTCGGGCCGAGCGCAGGTCGGCGATGTAGGCCGTGGCCACCTCGGCGGCGCGGGCCGCCTGATCGGCCGCCGCGGCCTCGGGGGCGAAACCCACCTGATTGAGCAGCGTCGCCAGCTCGTCGACGGCCGGCTCCGCGCCGGGCACGCCGCCTCCGGGTGCGCCGCCGCCGGGCACGCCGCCTCCGGTCGTGGCGCTGCCGGATGCGCCGCCTCTGGTCGTGCCCGCTCGGGCTTCGGCCAGGGCCTGGCGGGCCTGCGCGGCCACCTCGGTCGCCGCCAGGTCGTCGCCGACCGGGCGGCCGGCCAGTCGCAACGCGTCGGTGACCTCCCGCCAGGCGCCGGCGATGCGCTGGCCGGGGTCACCCCCCGCCAGTCGCTTGCGGGTGAGGGAGCGACGCATCGCCAACAGAGTGAGCAGCAGCGCCCCCACCACCAGCAGCAGGGCACCGCTGCCGCCCGCGACCAGCACCGGCGTGGACACGCCACCCCGTGCGGGCGGGCCCTCGGGGGCGGCCACCGGCTCCGGCGACGCGGTCGGCTCCACGGTGGGCGCCGGCGCCTCCGACGGCGGCGGGTCCTCCGGGGTCGGGCGGAAGTCCTCCTCCACCGGCCTCGGCTCGTTCTCCGGGCGGGGCAGCGGGTCGAACGCCACCCAGCCCAATCCGTCGAAGAGCACCTCCGGCCAGGCGTACGCATCACCGGCCCGCACCGGGCCCTGCCCACTGCAGGAGAAGCCGACCACCACCCTCGTCGGCAGACCGGAGAGCCGGCCGAGCACCGCGAACGCCGCCGCGAACTGCTCCGACGTCCCGCGCTGCCCGCCGCCGTTGCGCGGACCGAAGAGGAAGAAGGCCAGGTTCGGGTACGCGTGCCCGCTCGGCGCGTCGGCCACCACCCGGTAGTGCTCGGCCAGGAACTGCTCGATCGCCACCGCCCGCGCGTACGGGGCGCCGTTCTCCTCGGCGAGCTGTGCCGCCAACCGGCGCAGCGGGTCGGGCACCCCGTCGGCGACCCGCAGCACCCGGGCCACCTCCTCGCCGGCCGGCACGTTCGCGGTGGCCAGCAGGTTGTTGTCCGGGCGTTCCCGGGCCGACGTCACCGTGTACCGCAGCCCCGGCGTCAGTCCCTCCGGCCTGATCAGCGTTCCCGTCGCCGGGTCGTACGCCACCCGCGCCCCGCTGACCTCGCGCGGCGTCGCCACGGCCGGCAGCAGCCGACCGCTCAGCTCCGCCACGGTGATCTCCTGCCGGACGGTATCCACCGTGCTGTCCCGGGCCGGCGCGGTGGCCGGCAGGATCCGCCCCGCGTTGCGGTACGTCGCACCGACCCGCCAGGTGATCCCGTCGTAGTCGCTGAGCACCGCCAACCGGATCTGTACGCTGCGGCCCGCCTTCGCGTCGCCCGCGTCGCCGGTCGCTGCGTCGTCCACGCCGCCGGTCGCCTTCGGGTCGTCCGCTCCGCCGGCCGACGGGGTGGCGCCCACCGTGCTCACGTCGAGGAGCTTCTGCTCCGGGCGCAGCGCCCACCCGGAGATGCGGATCAGCGGGTTCTCGTCGAGCGTCTGCACCTGCGGTGGCTCCACGTACCGGCGCGGGTCCACCGGACGCCCGTCGACCTGACCGGCGACCACCGGGCCGAGCAGCGCGACCAGGCCGATCACCAGCGCGACGCCGAGCGCCGCCGAGACCGCCAGCCGAAGCCGCACCGCCGCGCGCATCCCCGGGGCGAGACCGGCCGTCGGGTCACCGCCGGCCGACGGCGTACCCGTCGGCGCGGCCAGCCCGACCGCCGCGACCGCGACGAAGGCAATGGTCGTCCCGATCGCTGGTTCGGCGTTCGGGCCGACCACGTAGAGGGCCGCGGCGTAGAGCCCAGCCGCCGGCAGGTAGCCGAGCAGCACCCGGCCGGTGCGCAGCGCCACCTCCGCCCCGGCCAGACCGGCCAGCCACGCCGCCACCACCGGGACCAGCACCGTGTCCGGTGTGGGCTCCACGGGAATCATCGCGGTGAGCAGCCGGGGAATGCCGTTGCGTGCCGCGTCCGCGCTCACCTCCAGCAGGCTGCCGGGCAGGTCGGCGCGGGCGGCGGCCAGCCGCAACGACCACAGCGTCCACCCGGCCATCGCCGCCATCGACACCGGCGCGACCAGCCAGGACGGCAGCCGTCGGGCGGCGACGCTGACCAGCACCGAGCCCACCGCCGCGCCGATCACCAGCCGGGTCAGCAGGTCACCCGCGTACACCCGGCCGAGCACCACCCCGGCGAGCGCGGTGAGCGTGATCAGCGCCAGCGGCACGACGGCCGCCCGCAACGCGCGTACCACCCGCTCTGCGGCGCTCGGTCCGCCGGCCGCCGGTGGCGCCTGTCGAGGGGCCGCCGTCTCCTCCTGCGGCGCGATGCCCGTCACCACCGGCGTACCCCGTCCCACTCGGCGGCGAACTGCGCGCCGTCCACCGCGTCGACCACCACCAGGCCGGCCGTGCCCGCCGGCGTCGGCTCGGCAGCGCCGAACACCCCGACCACCACCGACGGGTACGCGCCGCGCAGCGCGCCGACATGTCCCAACCCGTCCCGCCCACCGGGGCCGGTCAGGAAGATCAGCGTGTCGCCGAGCCGGTCCTGGCGCAGCCGGGTGGTGACCGCGCGCAGCGCCTCGGCCTCGTCGGACAGGTCGGCGGCGGCGAGCCGGTCCAGGGGCCCGATCTCGGCGTCCCCCGCCGGGCCGCGCTCGATCAGCTCCGGGCCGACCAGCAGCATCAACACCGGCAGATCCGCGCGGTGCGCGGCGGTGACGACCGACGCCGCCGCCTCACACGCGGACTCGAACGACTCGGCCACCCCGGCGGACCGCTGCGGGTGCGCGGCGGCCCGGTTGTCCAGGAGGACGACCAGGCGGGGCAGGCTGGTGTCCACGTTCTCGCGCACCATCAGCTCGCCGACCCGGGCGCTCGTGCGCCAGTGCACCCGACGCAGTTCGTCACCCACCACGTACTCCCGCAGCGAGTCGAACGTGATCGACCCGTGCGGCACACCGTCCACCCGGCCGTCGAGGCTGCGCCCCGCGCCGGTGGGCACCGCCGTCAGCGGATGGATCCGGGGATGCACCCAGACCGGCGTCGTCCCGCCGTACGGGCGGGCCAACGCCACCAGACCCAACGGGTCGCGCCGGGTCACCCGCAGCGGACCGACCGGCACCACCCCGCGACGGTCGGTCGGCACGTCGTAGCGGACCTCGGTGTCCCGACCGGGCCGCAGGCGCAGCAGCGGCACCGGCACGGCACGGCTCCCGCACCGGTCCTCGGCCAGCAGGTTCGCCGAGCGCAGCCGGCCGGCGTTGCGGACGGTAAGCGTCATGCTCGCCGGCTCTCCGCGCGCGACCCGGTCCGGGTCCGCCCGACGGCTGACCACCAGTCGGGGCCGCCAGGCCGCGGTCAGCGCCGCGTAGCCGACGGCCGCGCCGGCCGCCGCGCCGAGCAACGTCAACTCGGGGTACGCGAAGCCGAATCCCAGGCCGAGCAGGACGACGGCGGCGACGAGCAGCCCGATTCCGCGGGCGGTGATCCCCATGGCGCTGCTGCCGGTCAGCCCTGCACCGGGGCGGGCTGCCCCGACGGCAGCGGCACCGGCACCGAGGCGATGGCCTGGCGCAGCACCTCCGCAGGGGTCACCCCGCGCACCTGCGCGTCCGGGGTCAGCAGCAGCCGGTGCGCGAACACCGGTTCGGCGAGCGCCTTCAGGTCCTCCGGCATGATCCAGCCCCGACCGTCGATCAGCGCGTACGAGCACGCCGCCCGGGTCAACGCGATCACGCCCCGAGGGCTGACCCCGACGCGTACCTGCGGATGGGTGCGGGTGGCGGCGGCCAGCCGGACCGCGTACGCGTAGAGCGGCTCGGCGATGTGCACCCGGCGGGCCATCCGGACCATCTCCCCGACGGTCGCGGTGTCGGTGACCGGGGCGAGCGCCTCGGGGGAGCGGACCGTCGCGCCGCGCAGCACCTCCACCTCGACCGCCTCGTCCGGGTAGCCGACGGACAGCTTCACCAGGAACCGGTCGAGCTGCGCCTCGGGCAGCCGGTAGGTGCCGTCCATCTCGACCGGGTTCTGCGTGGCGACCACCAGGAACGGCGCGGGCACCGGATGCCGGACGCCGTCCACCGTGACCGTGCGCTCCTCCATCACCTCCAGCAGCGCCGACTGGGTCTTCGGCGACGCCCGGTTGATCTCGTCGGCGATCACGATATTGGCGAACACCGGCCCCGGATGGAACTCGAAGTCCCGGCTCGCCTGGTTGAAGATGGTCACACCGGACACGTCCGAGGGGAGCAGGTCGGGCGTGAACTGGATGCGCCGCCACTGACCCTTCACGGTCGCGGCGATGGCCCGTGCCAGGGTCGTCTTACCGACCCCCGGCACGTCCTCCAGCAGCACGTGACCCTGGGCGAAGAGCGCCGTCAGCGCCAGCCGGACCACCTGCGGCTTGCCGAGCACCACCGCGTTGACGTTCTCGGCCAGCCGGGCGGCCAGGGCGGCGAAGCCCTGCACCTCCGGCTGGGTGAGCGGCTCGTGGGTGTTCACGATCGGTGGTGCTCCTCGGCTGGTGGTTCAGCAGGTGGGCAGGACGTTGATGTTGTCGCCGCCTTCCAGGTTGAGCCAGGCCCAGGGAATGTAGTTCTTCCCGCTGTACTCGACCTGCACCCACCAGGTGCTGCGCTTGTCGTTGTTGTAGATGTAGGCGTAGACCTCTTCGCCCGACTTCTTGCAGTACGCCTGCAGCCGGGTGCCCGGCTCCGCCCAACCCACCTGCTTGTCGTTGTCCTGCCGGGTGACCGAGAAGATCTCGTTGCCGTTGCGGCCGTCCCGATCCCGATCACAGTAAGTCGACTCGGGCCCGGACGCCCCGTTGCGACACGTCGCGATCCCGTATAGCGGCTGTGTCTTCTGCGCTCTCGTCGCGGTGTCCTTACCGGCGGCGTTGCTCGCGGTCACCGTGAACGTGTACGCCGTGCCCGGCGTCAGCCCCGTCATCGTGATGCTGGAGCACGCCCCGGCCTTCGCCGGCTCACCCGACGTGCTCAGCGAGCAGGTGGCCTTGCCGCCGCCCGCGTCCACGGTGAACGTGACAGTCGCCGACGTGGCCGTCGCCGACGAGCCGGTGACCGTGACCCGGGGCGCGGCGACCGTACGGGCCGTGGCGGTGGCCTCCGGGCCGGGCCCGGCCTCGTTGACCGCCTTCACCTTCACCGTGACGTTCTGGCCGTTGCCCAGCCCGGTGACGGTGGTGCGGGTCTCGGTCACCTCGCTCGTCTTGCCGCCGACGTCCACCAGGTACTTCGTCACCGGTCGGCCGTTCGCCTCGGCCGGCGACCACTGCACGGTGACCGCGCCGGGCTGGTCGGCGACCGTACCGGCCTGCAGGTCGAGCGGCCGGCCGGGTGCCGCGAACGGCACCACCGTGTTGCTCACCGGCGACGCCGCCGAGCCGGCGCCCTTGTCGTTGACCGCCACGACGGTGAACGCGTACTGGGTGCCGAACTCCAACTCACCGGCCGGCACCACCAGTTCCGTCTTCGTCGACTCGCCGGCCGGCGCGTTCGTCCCCGCCGACGTGGCCGTCACCGCGTACTTGGCGATCTTGTTGCCCTGCCCGTTCGCGGCCGGCCACTTCACCACCACCGTGCCGTCCGGCCGCTCCTGCGCCGTGACGCTGGCCGGTGGATCGGGCACCGCGGCGGTCGGGGTCACCGGGTTGCTGCTGCGCGCCGGGCCGTCCCCCTTGGCGTTCACGGCGTGCACCGCGAAACGGTACGTCTCGCCGTTGGTCAGCCCCTTGACCTCCACCGAACGCTGGTTGACGCCCACCTCCAGACGTTGACCGGCACCCTGCACCACGTACTTGATGATCTCAGCGCCGTTCGCGGCGGCCGGCCGCCAACTCACCCGAGCCTGGGCGTTGCCGGCGGCGGCGGTGACGCTGCGCGGCGCGCTCGGCTTGCCCACCCGGGGCTTCTTCGGCGGGGGCGGCGGCGGGGGAGCCGGCGGCGGGTCACCGCCCAGCACGTCGTTGGCGTACTTGTCGACCTCGCGCACCTGGTGCTTGTCGTCCACCACCCGGGCCGTCGCCGAGTCGGGCGAGTTGATGAAGAGGTGGTTCTCCCGCACCTCCATCTCCAGCGGCCCGTTCGCCCTGCCCTTGATGGTGTCGACCAACTGGCCGCCCGCGTCGAAGGAGTAGATGGTGCCGGTCGCCTCGTCGGCGCAGTAGAACCGGTCGGCCCAGGCCACCGCCGGGCTCAGCCGGTCGCCGCTGCCCGGCACCGTGAACGCCCGCTCCTCACCGACGTCACCCACGACCAACACCCGCCGCTCGGCGGGCACCGTCACCGGCACCCGCGACCCCGAGGTGCGGGTCGGCATCGCCGCCGGGCCGGGCAGTGTCAGCGACGTCGGGCGGACCTCACCGCGCTGCACCCGCACCAGCCGGGCGGCCGTACGGTCGAGCACCGCCACCCCGTCGTCCAGGGTGGAGACCACCAGCTCGTGGCTGGCGTCAGCCACGTCGTACGTCTCGACCCGTTCCGGGCTGAGCCCGCTACCTGCCGGCGCGGCCGACGCTGGCGCGGACGGCAGCTTCGCGGCGGTGATCGCCGAGACGGTGCCCTCGCTGGGCACCGCGATCCAGAGCCGGCCCTCGCCGTCGAACGTGCCACCGGTGATGCCCGGGGGATAGCGCACCGGCTCGCCGACCGGGCTCAACGACCGCGGGTCGAGCTGCCGCACGATGCCCTGCACGGCGTCGACGACGAACGCCGCGTCCTCGTGCAGGGCGACGCTCACACCCAGGCCGGGGGTGGTCGGCGTGGTCGCCGTGAGCTGCAGGGTGGCCAGGTCCAGCGAGCTGATCTGCCCGGTCTGCAGATCACGCAGGATCAGCAGCCGATCGGTCTGGGCGACCTGCATCGGATGCCGGCGGGCACCGGGAACCTCGGTGCGGGTGTCCACCCGGGCGGTGACCCCGTTGACCCGGGCCAGCTCGCTGCGTACCCCGCTCCACAGCCAGGAACTCGCGTCGTAGTTGGCCACCGCGTTGTCCGCCGCCCCCAGCCCCAGGACGGTCAGCCCCATGGCGGCCAGCAGCGCGATGACCGTGCCGACCGTCACCAGCCCGCCGCGCAGTCGGGACCGGGAACGGGGGGCGTCGGTCCGCTCGGCGTCGTCGATGCTGGCCACAGCCGGCTGCCTTCCCTGAGTCGTGGCAGGTGGCGTACGCCTCGCGGCGACCCCTCCCCTGAGCCGGGTGCCATCATATGGCCCGGCCGGGAACGGGGAAACCCGCACCGTCACCCCTGTGGATACCGAGCGTGCGCAGTGGACGCCCAGCTCAGCCCGACGATCGCGAACCCGACTGTGTCGACTCGGCGGCGTGGACCGTTCGCGATCAGCTTGGCGGCGTGGACCGTTCGCGGTTGGTGCAGACCTGGCTTGAGGTGGCGAAGCTGTCCGTGGAGTAGACCGCGAGCACCGTGAAGCAGTAGTCCACCCGGGAGCTGAGCCCGTTGACGGTGTGGCTGGTCCGCCCCGGTTCCACGGTGGCCATCACCCCGAGCGCCAGACCGGCCCGTCCACCGGCGACCATGAACGGCACCGCACCCCCGGACGGATCCGTCCAGGTCAGAGTGATCGTCACGACGTCGTCGCGCAGCTTCAGGTCACCGGGAGGGGGGCCGGTCACCGTCGGCGCCGCCGTCACCGCGCCCCCGGGCGGAGGCGGCGCGTCGTCGCGGTTCAGCACCATCGCACCCAGGCCGGCGACCGCAACCAGGGCAACCCCGGCCGCCACCGCCGCACCGATCAGCGTCGCCCGGCTGCGGCCCGTCGAAACACTCTCATCGGCGTACGCGGTCGAGTAGGGGTTCTCCTGATACCGCTGCCCCGGGTACACCTCGTGGCTCGGCTGAGAGGGCTGCCCCGGGTACTGCTGACCGGACGGGTACTGCGCGGCGGGCGGCTGCGTGACGGTGGCCGACGGTCGGTAGGTAACGGGCGCCAGGGGCGCCGCCGTCGTGTCCCGCGGCGGGGCCGGCGCCGGCCCGACGGCCGGGAACACCTCCGTCGACGCGGACGCGAACCCCGACGGTTCACCCTGCACGGTCGGCAACGGCGGGCTCGCGACCGGCATGTTCTCGCCGCCCGCTGTGGACCGGCCGCCCAGGGTGGCCGCGCCGCCCACGGCGACCGTGCTGTTCGGTGTGGTCGTGCTGTTCGGTGTGACCGCGCCGCCCAGGGTGGCCGCGCTATTGGGTGTGGTCCCTGCGGTGTCCGTCGGGGACGGGTCCACGGGGATCCCGCCAGCCGTGGGCAGCGGATGCGGGGGCGGCGCGCTGCTGCTCCAGGGTGGAGCGGTCAGTCCCCAGGGCGGCGCGCTCACCGGCGGCGCGCTCACCGGCGGCGCGCTCACCGGCGGCGCGGAGACGGGCTGGCTGTAGCCGGGTGGTCCGGACACGGAAAACGGGTGGGCGGGTGGTCCGGACACGGGGTAGGGGTGGGCGGGTGGTCCGGACACGGGCTGGCTGTGGGCGGGTGGTCCGGACACCGGGAACGGCTGCGCTGGTGGCCCCGATACGGGGTAGGTGTGCAGGGGCGGCGCGGAGACCGGCGGTCCGTAGCCGGGTGGCCCGGACGCCGGCTGGGTGTGGGCCGCCGGTGGGCCGGAGGCGGGGTGGGGCCGGTCGGGCGGCCCGGAGACGGGTTGGTCGTGGTCGGGCGGAGCCGACACCGGATGCGAAGAGCCCACGGCCGGTGCGGAGGCTGGGCCGACGTGCACGGGCGGCGCGGAGACCGGCTGCGGCGCGGCGGGCGTCGCGCCGACCGCGTGGTGCAGGGGTGGCCCGCTCACCGGGCGGGAGGTCCCCACGTCTGGGGTCGTCGGGACCGTCCCGGAGGGCCCCGGCCCGTCCGTCGTGCGGGTCGCCCCGCTCGGCCCGGTCACTGCGATCCGGGCGGCCTCCTCGGCCAGCAGGGGCTCGATCTGCCGTACCTGAATGGTCGGGTCTGCCCACCGCGGAGCCGGAGCCGACGGTGGGGGTGCCGAGGGCGCGGCGGAGGTCTGCGCGGCGGCTGCCGGGGCCGGAGTCGCCGGATGGGCCGGCAGGTGAGCCGGATCCGAAGCCGACGGCGCGGAGGGCGGTGCCTCGACGACCGGGTGGATCGGCTGATCACTCGTGCGCTGACGCGGCGGTACGGGTGGTGGCTGCTGCCGGACGTACGCCGGCGGCCGGCCGGCCGCCTGAGGCGGCGGCGCGACCGGTGGCCGGGGTGACGCCGGCGGCTGCTGCTCGGTCCGCTGGCGCGGCGGCACCGGATGGGTGGGCGTGGCCGGCGCCGGCGCCGGCGACATGACGGACGCGGCCGGAACAGGACGGCTGGCTGGCGGCGGCGACATGACGGACGCGGCCGGTGCTGGATGGGCGGGAGTCGGGGGAGGCGGTGGGGCCCAGGGCGACGGGGAGGCCGGACGGTCGCCCGCCGCCGGGCGCATCGCGGCCAGGGTCGCCAGGGACAGCGTCGGACCGGTCAACGCCGATCCGGCGCCGGAGTCCTTCGTCGTGGCAGCGGAGCCGGGCGTCGGCGGCCCGACGTCCGGCCGGTTCGGGCCAGGGCTGGCCTCGCCGAGGTAGTCGCGGGCGGCGCGTACCGCCGGGTGGTGCTCACCGAGCACGGCGGGCCCGGCGCTGGCGACGCGCGTGTAGTTGCGGCGGGCCTCGTGCCTGTTGCCCAACTCCTCGGCGACCTCGGCCAGTTCGAAGGCGAGCGCGAGCATCGTCGGCTCGGAATGGTCCCAGCGCCGCTCGCCCGCCGCGAAGGCCTCCTCCAGCACCCGGCGGGCGGCAAGCGGGTCGTCCGCCTCGCGGTGCAGACGGGCCAGCAGGTGCGCGGTGTGCAGCGTCTCGGGATGGTCCTCGCCGTACGGCGGACGGACGGACCCGACAGCGTCCGCGAGCAGCTGGCGGGCAGTGCCGAGGTCGCCCTCGGTGCGCAGTGCGAGGGCCCGTTGCTGGACGGCGGCCAGAGGAGAGGGATGGGACACAGGGCAATGCTGCCCGTCACCGGGCCGCCGACGCTACCCGGCTCACACCCGATCCCGCTTCGGTGACCTCGCGTGACGGGTGTGAGCAGGGGCGGGAGTGCGATTCGGCAGGGACCAGTGGGCGATGTGCATGATCCACGAGTGCCGTGTACAGTAACTCCCCGTGCGGCTCGCCGTGCCGACCTCGGATGGAAAGATCATTTGAGCGGCAAGGTAGGCTGAACGAGCAGGTCCGGGTGGCGGAATGGCAGACGCGCTAGCTTGAGGTGCTAGTGCCCGTATAGGGCGTGGGGGTTCAAGTCCCCCCTCGGACACAGATTTTCCGCATTGGTGCGCACTCTGAGTGCGCATGCGCTGATACTACAGCCGTCCGCCGCAGCATCGGAGGGTGCATCGGGCGGTGTGTGCTCCGCAACCATGCGTTGGTCATCGATGGCGCAATCGACCGGTCACAGCTACAGCGATCTCACCCCGACGCGTAGCAGGCCTTCGTCCGCATGGTGGCTCTCCGCAATGTCTTCGTCGCGGAGGAGGAGCGCCCATGAATCGAACGCCTCCGCCAACGCGGTTCAGCGACGCCGAGAAGATCGGCCCATTCCAAGTCCTGGTCGACCTCCACCTCCACGATCAGGCTCTGGGAAGTTCGTGGGAGCGGTGTCGGGGCGAGGTCCTGACCGACGTGCCGTTGGCTGCCGCTGGGTGTCATGGTGGAGCCGATGGCAGCCCATGAGATCGCCCAAGCGAGCCTGTCCCCGTCGACCGTCTCGGTGACGACACCAGCCGTCGCTGCCCCGCACTCCGCACACGGAGCGATCAGCTCGTGCCCGATGCTCCCGGATTTGGCCATCGCGGGGCCGGGAATCGGGGGAGTGGGATGGGAGCAACCGGGCGCACTGAACGGCAGCCAACTGCGCTCAACGGGGCCGAACAGCGCCCAACGGCATCCACGTCGACCTGCGGCTCCACGTTTCCGCAGGTCAGAGTCGGTGCGGCATCCTGTTTCACACCGAAGAGGTCGCTGGTTCGATACCAGCATCGCCCACTCTCAGTTTGTGCAGGTCAGAAGCCCGTTGCCGGATCAGTCGGTAACGGGCTTCGCCGTATGTGCTGCTTACATTGGGAGCAGATTGGGAGCAGCGCAGCTGGTTCTCTGTTCGGGCCGCCATGGACCTGTCCGGTTGAGTGACCTGATGTGCGGTCCCCAGCGGGCCTGCTGGCTAGTTGAGGAGTTGGGCCGACCGCTGCCGGTGCCGCGTGGCGAGAGGGTGGCCCCGGTTATGGCTCATGGGTTGACTGGCGGCCGTAGGTCCGATGGTTGGCCCATTCGCCGGTCCACAAGGCGAGGTCGTGTACCCAGCTTTCGGTGCTCTGCCGGGACTTGGCCGACCACTTCGATGCGTTCTATCGCATCAGGACCCGGTGACGCCGTCTTGATAACCGGTCATCCGATCCAGGAGCTCGTCTGTGAGCCGCTCGAACGTCTCGACTTCCCGCCGAGGCCGCCGCAGCGGCATTCCACGGGTGTGCAGGAATCTCTGCAGCGGCACTTCCGGGTCTTCGGAGCGCCACCGGCTTAGCAGGTCGCCCGCGTTCGCGCCTTCCTCGACGGCACGCTCTACCAAACCAAGATCGTCCACGGTGATGGCGCCCAGCGGCGTCCGTGACTGGCTTGCAGCGTCCCGGACGCTGCCAAGATCTCCTGGACCCTGCGGTGCACCGAGGGTCCAGGGCAGGCCATCTTCCGGGATAACGATCAGCGGCACGAATCGGGTGCCTGGTAGCAGGTTCCGTGAGGTCAGTTGCGGCAGCTGCGCGGTGAGATGTCGGATGGTAGAGGCCGATCGGGAAGCCTTGTGGTGGGCCAGAACGGCGTTGACCTCGCGGTCCAGCTCTATGGGATCAGCCAACCCTCCGGCAACAGGCTGGGACAGGCGCCGGTTGGTCGCATCCAGGCAGAGCCACATGTGGCCGCAGTCCACGACCCAGTCACACACCCTTGGCTTACGGCTCGCCATAGGCGTTGTCGGCCGTGTCAGGTCCCGGCCAGGGGGCGTTGAACGGGCCCCTCTTGCCGTGGGCGGCCGGAGGCTATTGCTTGCCGGTCAGGTAGCGGTTGAGCTTCTTGAACTGCTCGCTGGCCCCCTGGTACTTCTGCCGGGCTTCCACCGGGGCCTTCACCAGGACATCCCAGCGGGCCTTGCCCTTGGCCGCGTGAACGACCAGCTGGACGACGTCGACGGGCGGGATGGCCTTCGGTCCCGCGTCCACCGCGGGGAATGCGATCCTCCAGCGGGCCTCCTGTCCCACAGCCATGGGCACCGGGGTGCCGGCGCCGTCGGTGCGCACCGCGATGCGTCGGGGCGCACCCGGCTCCACCCCGTTCTGCGACGGCGGGAACACGGTTTCCGGGGTGACCAGCTCAACCTCCACCGAATCCACTGCCTGCGGGGAGACCAGCTGCAGCATCAGACGCGGGGTGCCGCCGTGGCCGGTGGAGTCGCCGTTCATGTCCTCGACCAGCGCGGTGAACTGGGGGGTTCGCTGGTGGTGGAGCATCTGCTCGTCGGCAACTGCGGACCTGTTCGCAGCGGTCGCGCTACGCCACGACCAGACCGCCGCGCCGGTTGCGATGAGGGCAGCCGCCCACGTCGCCGCATCTCCGAGTTCCATCGTCTGGTCTCCTTTTCCCGGCTGCACGCCGCCGGCGACACGATAGTGACCGGTCCGCGTGATCTGCCGCGGGCCGCATCACGGCCCGCGGGCGCCGCCCGGCGTTGCCGTGGATCCGGGGTGAGATCCACAGCTGGGCGGCTAGGGGGGCGAAGGCTTCGTGAGGTCTAGATACTCCTGGACGCCGCGCAACACCGAGGCCAGCAGCATGATTGCCACGGTGGCGTTGCCGTGGGTGTAGTGCGCGGGGTCGGCCTGATGGACGGTGACATGCCGGCTCAGCTGCTCGGGCATCGGGTCGTTCGAGCTGGGCCACCAGGCGACGTAGAACGGTGCGATCGGCGCCAAGGCTGCGCGGAAGCGCAGTTCGGCCATGCCAAGCTTCTTCGGATCGTCGATCTTCGCGAAGGTCTTGGCCTGTTGGTACTTGCCGATCGTCCGGGTGACGACGGTCTCGACGACCGCGACGGACAGAGCTTGTGCGGGTGCGTGGTGGCCGTCGATGTACGCGTCCAGGGCGCTGGATGCCATCGGCAGCATGTTCACGAGGTCGGGGCGGGTGATCTGGCCGAGGGTTTCCCGGCAGTCGTGCGCCACATCGGCGGCCCGGGCCGTCAGCACCTTGACCCTCGCGTCACGGTCAGGGGCGGCCAGCAGGTCCGCCACGATCTCCGGGCGAGGCACCCAGACCAGTGGGATGCCGTCCTCCTGAATGACCTTGAACACGAGATCGAAGTCGGCCTGCTCAGGCCAGTTGGGCGGCATCTTGTCCGTGATCTGCTGCAGCAGGTCACGGAAGCTTTCGGTCAGGCCCGGGGCAATGACCTTCGGCATGATCGCTGACAGGTCCGGCAGCAAAGGCTCCGCGATCTTGCTGAAGTCGATCAGCTGAAAGCGGTCAGCGAACTGCGGTGCAACCACGGCCGTGATCTTCGGGACGAAGGTGCGGAACTGGTTGCCCAGCATCTTGTCGAAGGCAGGCAGTTGCGGGCGGAACGCGCCGACGATGTTCTCGATCACCTCCGGCGGGAGGACCGGCTTCCACGTGCCGCCGGTCAACTCCACGCCAGCCTCGTCCCCCGCGGCGGGGGTCTCACGATCTCCGGCGGAGGTCTCGGCACCTGATGGTTCCTCTTGGATGCCGGTCGGATCGTCGCGTCGGTGCTCGTCGGTGCCGTCGGCCGTCGGTTCGCTGGTCATCGTGGGGCTTACTCCGCTTTCCCGGGGGTGGTCGGCGTCCTCATGGATCAGCGAGGAGGCTACCGGCACTTTGCAAGTTTCAGAGACGTGGATGTCCTTCTACGCCGCCTCCGGGCTGCACGAGCAGGACGTGTTCACAGAGCCGAAGGTGCTGGCCCCGGACCGCGGGTTGCTGCCGCCACTGAGCGTCGACAACGAGGCATGCCTGGCGTGGCGGCCCGACGACTACCCCGACGAGTTCGTGCTCCCCAGACCACCGATGACGACCTTGAGCTGGGCGCGGCTGGTGTTCGCTGCGTTCCAGCTCGCCGCGCAGGCCAACCTCGCCGAGTCTTAGCGCCAGTTTTCGTTCCGATCTTCCTTCCGTCGCGTATTCGATTTGATGCGAATACGCGACAGTGTGCGTGCGAGCGCGGTCAAGGCTGGCGCTGGTGGTCGCGAAGGTAGCAGCCGTCGGCCGTGGACGTTATAGGCGCGCCCTCGCCGCGGGGGCGGGCGCCAAACACCCGCGTTGACCTGCCCGTTTGACAAGCGGATCGCATCAGATGCGAAAATCTCGCATCTGATGCGAGCGGGGGGAGGTCACTGTCGGTGGACGTGGAACGCGCCACGCCGGGGTTGGCGGCCCTGCACCTCGCCGACGGGTTGCGGCTGCTGCGGCCGGACGAGCAGGTGTTCACGGCGATGCTCGACGGCTGGCGTAACCAGCAGCTCGCGCGGAACCTGTCCTTCGGCACCGTGGAGAACAGGCAGCGGGCGGTGCGGGCGTTCGCCGCGCACGCGCAGGCGCTGCCGTGGCGGTGGACTCCGCAGCTGGTCGACGAGTGGTGCACCGATCTGCGGGCCGTGCGCCGGGTACGCCGTTCCACGCTGCGCGGCTACCAGGAGGCGGTCCGGATGTTCTGCGCGTACCTCACCGATCCGGCCTACGGCTGGGTCGGTGAGTGTGAGAAGCGCTTCGGCACGCACCCGGTGCAGGTGGTCCACGAGTGGAACGCCGCGGTCCACGTCGCCGCGGCCGAGGGCGATCCGGCCAAGCGGGCGTTCACGCTCGACGAGGTGCAGGCGCTGCTGGACTACGCCGACGAGCAGGTCGCCAGGATCAGGGCAGCGGGGCGCAAGGGCTGGCTGCCGGCCTTCCGAGACGCCACCCTGTTCAAGATCGCCTACGGGTACGGGCTGCGGCGCAACGAGACAAGGATGCTGGACGTGGCCGACTTTGGCCGCAACCCGCACGCCGAGGAGTTCGGCGAGTACGGCGTGCTCTACGTGCGCCACGGCAAGGCGATGAAGGGCTCGGCGCCGAAGCGGCGCAGCGTGTTGACGGTCTGGGGGTGGGTGCCGGAGGTTCTCGCCGAGTGGATCGGCGACATCCGGCCGCTGCTGGCCGTCGAGGGCAATCCGGCGCTGTGGCCCTCGGAACGGGCCCCCCGGGTCGGGCTGGCGCAGATCAACGCGCGGCTGTCGGCTTACCGCGACGCCCTCGGCCTGGACGCCGGGCTGGACTTCCACTCCCTGCGCCGCTCCTACGTCACCCACCTGATCGAGGCCGGCTGGGATCCGCTGTTCGTGCAGCAGCAGGTCGGCCACGAACACGCCTCCACCACGGCGATCTACACCTGCGTGTCGTCGGACTTCCGCACCCGCACACTGCGGCAGGCTCTCGACGCGACCATGGACGCGGCACTACGACCGGCCCGGAGGGCGCAATGAGCATGAAACGGCAGGTCAGCTACCGGTGGCGGCTGCGGGAGATGATGGCCGCCCGCGACGTGTTCACCGCCACTGAGCTGGTGCCGCTGCTACACGAACGCGGCATCGACCTGTCCGCTTCCCAGGTCCACCGGCTGGTCACCGGCACCCCCGAGCGGCTGTCGTTGCCGGTGCTGGCCGCGCTGTGCGACATCCTGGACGTCACCCCCGCCGACCTGGTTGTCACCACGGCGGCCAACGTCGCCCCGCGCAAGGCCGTCGCCGGAGACGTCCCGGCGCCGGTGGACCTGGCCACGGTCCGGCCCCGGCGGGCCCGCGTGCGACCGGACTGATGGACCGCCACTACGCCACCGCCGAGCAGTACGAACGCTGGTTCATCCGCGACTGCGCCCGCTGCGGTCGGCGGGGCAACTTCGCGGCGCGCTGGCCCGACGGGCACGTCTGCCGCACCTGCCACGACCGGGCACTACGCACCCATGGCCGCTGCCCCAGCTGCGGCCTCGACCGGGTCCTGGCCGGACTGCGCGCCGAAGACCAGGCGCCAATCTGCACCAGCTGCGCCGGATTCTCCATCTCCTATGCCTGTGCCGAGTGCGGGCAGGAGGGCAAGCTGCACGCCGGCCGCCGCTGCACCCGCTGCACCGTCACCCGGCGCGTCGCCGAACTCCTCGACGACGGCACCGGACGCGTCCGGCCCGAACTGGTGCCGCTGGCCGAGCTGCTGACCAGCATGGACAACCCACTCTCCGGCCTGGCATGGGTCTCATCCCGGCACGGTCGCTCCGCCGGGGCCGCCGATCTGCTGCGGGGCCTGGGACGCGGCGACATTGAGCTGACCCACGGGGCGTTCCACCGCCTGCGGCCCTGGCGCGTCGCCGCCCACCTACGCGAGCTGCTCATGCAGTGCGACGTCCTACCCCGCATCGACAAGCAGGTCATGCTGTTCGAGCGGTGGCTGCTCGAACACCTGGACACCGTCACCGAGGCTGAGCAACGCCGGCTGCTGCGCCAGTACACCACCTGGCACACCCTGCCCTGGCTCCGGCGCCGCGCCGAACGCGGACCCATCAGCCGCGCCACCCGCAACGGCCTCGGCCAGCAGGTCCTGCGCGCCGACGACTTCCTCGCCTGGACCCAGGAGCAGGGCGTGGCCCTCGCTGCCCTGCGGCAGGCCGACCTCGACCGCTGGCTCGT
Organism: Micromonospora sp. NBC_00617; assembly: GCF_045161355.1. Lineage (NCBI taxonomy): Bacteria > Bacillati > Actinomycetota > Actinomycetes > Micromonosporales > Micromonosporaceae > Micromonospora > Micromonospora sp. NBC_00617. The sequence goes on from NZ_CP107751.1 coordinate 934,974, forward strand.
CGACCACCGGCCGCACCAGCGGCAACTCCTCAAGCCATTCCTGACCTGGGCCGCACGCGCCGGGCACATGCCCCGCCTGGAGATTCCTCCCTACCGGCCCGGCCAGCAGGCCCCGATCACCCAGCACCGTCGTCTCGCGCTGCTGCGCAAGCTGATCACCGACGAGACCGGCGGACTGCGCACCCGCGTGGCCGCGATCCTCGTCCTGCTCTACGCCCAACCCCTCGGCCGCATCCTGCGCCTGACCATCGACGACATCGACACCACCGGGCCCGACGTCCTGCTGCACCTCGGCGATCCGCCGACACCGGTCCCGGAACCCGTCGCCGAGCTGCTGCTGGCACTGCACGACCAGCGGACCAACATGCGCACCGCCACCAACCGCGACGCCCGCTGGTTGTTCCCCGGCCGCCGCGCCGGCCAGCCCCTCACCGTCGGCACGATGGCCCCGCTCATCCGGGACCTCGGTATCCCGACCGTCCCCGGCCGCCTGGCCGCACTGCGCCAGCTCGTGCTCCAGGCCCCGGCACCGGTCGTCGCCCAGGCCCTCGGCTTCCACCACCACACCACCCAACGGCACCACGCCGCCGCCGGCGGCACTTGGAACCGCTACAGCCCAACCCGCAACGCACCGTGACTGGCGAGCGGTGAATACAAGACGGTTGGATTACCGCACACCCTGCCAGACTCACCGGCCTGCCTTGGCCAGGCCGCCGCCGAAGCGAAGCAGCTGAGCCTGTCTGGCTGACCTCGCTTGTATCAACCACTTGACACAACCAAGGTGTCTCGGCATCCTCGCTTGTATCAAGCGTTTGATACAAGGAAGGTGTCATCGTGGTTGGTGCATGGATTGTGGGGCTCCTGCTGGTGCCGCTGCTCGGCGTCGCGCTGGCCGGCCCGTCCGCGGCGGGCGAGCCCGCAACCGAGCACATCCGACGCACCACCCGGCGCTGGCGGTGGGCCGGCCTGGCCCTCGGGGCGGCGGTCGCCGCCGTCGCCGCCGGCTACGACCCGCTGGGACGCGGCGTCCTGCTGGCCGCACCCCTGTTCGGGCTCTGCGTGCTGGCCGGAGTGGTGGCGGGAGAAAGCCGGGTCGTCGCGCGCCCCGCCGGCAGCACCCGCCAGGCCGCTCTGGAGACCCGGCAGGTCCGCCACTACCTGCCACGCCGACCGTTCCGGGCGGTGGCCGCCGCCGGCACCGCGTTGGCCGTCCTACTGGCCGCTACCACCGCCGCCGGCTCCGCCGACGACCTCGGCCGCGCCGGCCGCGCCTTGGCCTACGACTGCGGCGACTTCGCCGGCGCCCACGGCCCATGGGCCGGCTCCTTCTACAGCCTCCCACTCGCCCTGGTCGTCGGCGTCGGCGTGCTGATCGCCGCGCTGGCGATGCACCGGCTCGTCGGGCGTCCCCGCCCGCAGGCCCCCGCCGGTGACTTGGTGCGCGACGACGCCGAGCGGCGCCGCTCCGCCACCGCCGTCACCGGCGCCTGCGGCGTGCTGGTCACCATCCCGCTCATCGGGATTAGCCTGGTCACCGCAGCCGGACTGCTGTCCAGCCCGTGCCGGCCCCTGTGGTGGACGGCCGCGGCCTGGGGGCTGTTCCTGCTCGTCCCGGCCTGGACCGTCCTGCTGGCCTGGAGCTCCGTCGCCGTCCTTCGCCCCGGCCCCCGCGCCGCCCGGCCCGCCCCGGTGTCGGCGTGAGCACCCCGACCCTGCGGGTCGACACGCAGGACCCCACGCCCCCATACGAGCAGCTGCGCCGGCAACTGTCCGACCTGATGCACACCGGAGCGCTCAAACCCGGCGACCGCCTGCCACCGCTGCGGCAGCTCGCCGGCGACCTCGGCCTGGCCGTCGGCACCGTGGCCCGCACCTACCGCGAGTTGGAGGCGGCCGGGCTGGTCCGGTCCCGACGCGGCGGCGGCACCCGCGTCGCGGACCAGGCGCCCGCGCCACCCGCTGACGGACACCGCCAAGCGCTCGACCGGCACGCGGCCGCCTACCTGCGGCAGGCACGGCTGCTCGGCGCCGACCAGGAAACCGCCCTCGACGCCGTACGCCGCGCCTGGCCCGCCGACGCGTGACACGAATCAGGCCCCGCCGCACCGGAACAACTCGCGTCCTCAGACGATGATCGTGGATGCAGATCTCGCCGCCAGCACCATGCTCGGCGTGACTCACCGTGATTGCTGGACGAGCCATAAACACGAATACAAGACATTTAGATTACGCGACCCTGCCAGTCTCAACGCCCGAGTCCGAGCAGGTGACCACGGCTCGACCGGAGCGCCGCCGGACCGAATGCGCCGGCCTACCGCCCCGTGACGTGCGGGTGGCCCGGCTGCCGCGCCTTGAGTGCCGACCGAGACTCCGAGGCCGACCGGGGCAGAGACACTGCCCGTCGAGGACGTGGTCGGGCAGCTGGCGGACATGCCTGCGTCGGAGGCCGCTCGCCGGCTCGACGCGGTGCCCGCCGCTCGGGCCGTCGAAGTGCTGACCGAGATGGACGACGAGGTTGTCGGTGACATCCTCGGCGCGATGCAACGGACCGCCGCAGCCGCGGCGCTCACCACCATGCCGCTGGCGGTCGCCGCCGAGCTGCTGCTGAGGACCCAGTACGACCAACGAGCTGGAATTCTGTCGCAGCTATCCGCCGAGGCCGCGCCGGTGATCCTTGCCGAGATGCCCGACTGGATCACCGTCCTTGCGCAGAGCAGAGTAGCACCCGACAAGGTCGTCCAGTTCTGGCGAACATGCCGATCGACGGCGCGGTTGCCTTCTTCACCAGCCAGGCGGCGACCGCCCCGAAATGGCTCGCCGTCGCGCCCACCGCACTGGCAGGGCGAGTGGTGACTGCGGTGAATCGCGAATAGGCAGCGGCCTGGCTCGACAACATTTCGGCACGGCCTTCGCCGCGATCGTGGACGACCGCCACCCCGCGATGCGGCCGATCCTGCCGCACCTGCAGCAGGCCGCCGTCCGAGTCCATCAAGCCCTAGGCGAAGAGCGGCTCGTTTGACTGCTGGAGGGTGTTTCGCCAGAGGAAGCGCAGGGCTGGCTGGGACACCTGCGGGGGCGGTTAAGCAGCGAGCGTTGATGCAGATCCGGCAGACAGTGCAGAAGCGTCGCTAACAGTTGTCTGCCCCGGGAAGTACGGGCGACGGGGCCGGCTACTGGGTCAGCGGCTGAAGTCTCGGACGCACCATCAGACACCCGCTGGGCTGTTGCTTGCCAGCGTTGGTGGCGACCCCAGCCGGTGCGTCCGTCATAGGTGAGTCGGCCGCAGGCCACGAGCGCGTGGATCGCGTCGCGTACCTCGTCTCGGCTGTATCCGGTGGCACCGACCATGTCGCGCTCGGTCGCGGCGCCTCCCACGACGGCGGCATGAACGCGTTCAGCGATCAAGGCCTGGTGCGCCTGACGCGTTGTTGCTCTTCAGTGTCCTGAGTCGCCTTGCGATCGGCGGCCTCCTGTCGATCTGCGAGCGTTTGGCGCCAAGCGATCGAGCCGGCCGGCGTTGTGACGTATCGCAGCACCAGAGGGGGCCTGCCCCAGAGGAAGGGGGCGGCCTCGGGATGGCGGCTGTGGCCGAGGGTCATTTGGTGTTCAGGGTTGTCGGCCGGGTTCGTGCTGGTGCACACGACCAACTTCCGCTGCTGACATGTTCCGTGATCACCTCGCCGAACAACTGCCACGCTCTTCCCGAGGGCCACCAGCCGGCAATCCGTTCCCACGTGCCTCGGAACGCCAAGCTGCACTCCGTAGCCAGCAACCACTTGACGTAGATCTCCTCGACCAGGACGGGTTTCAAGGCGCCATCGGCGATGCGCAGCGCATAACGAGCCAGGTTTTCATGTCAACCAGGCCCTCGCCGCCGACCTCCTTTACGAGGTCGGCGGCGATCTACGGCTGAAGGCCAAACGCGCCCGAGTACCGCGCCCCGGCGAGCCCAAAGCGCTCACGCCGAAGGAGCAGGGCGCGGTGGAACGCGCCGCCGACCGCCGCGCCATGCGCGACGCAGCGATCGTCGCCGTGCTGCTCTACGCCCGCCGCGCGGGCAGAGGAGTGCGTCCGCCTTGACGTCGCCGATCTCACCCTCACCGCCCGCACGGCACCATCCGCCTGCACGGCAAGGGCGACGAAGCCCGCCAAGTCCCAGTGCCCGCTCCAGCCCATGACCGGCTCACCGCCTGGATCCGCCGCCGCGGCGGCGAGCCGGGACCGCTGTGGACCGGCCAACGCGGCCGGCTCACCACCTCCGAAATCACTCAAATCGTCCTGGCCGCCGGTGCCGACGCCCACTTCCCGGCCTGCGCCCGCACCGACTCCGTCACAACTACGCCACCCGACTCTGCCAGGGCGGCGCCGACCCCGCCCAGGTGCAAGCCCTACTCGGCCACGCCTCCCTCGACACCACCGCCCGCTACTTCCGGGCCGGCGATGCAGAGCAGGCTGCCGTCGTGGAACGAATCGCCGGCTACGGCACCGGTAACCGGTGCAGAGTCGGTTGGATCCCCGAAATAGGGTGACCGGCAGGAACACTGCGGCCTTCGGGCCGCCCCTTTGACGAGCAAGGACACCCACTGATGGCAGTGACGCAGCAGGAGATCGAGAACCGGTTGTGGGACGCCGCCGACGAGCTGCGCGTGGCGATGCCCGAAGCGCAATACTCCTCGGTCGTGTTCCCGCTGATGTTTTGGAAGTACCTGTCGGACACCTGGGATCACCACCACCAGGAGTTCCTGACCGACAACGAGGGCCTCCTGGACGGCCTCTCCGCCGAGGAAGCCCACGAGATCGAGTACCGCGACTACCAGTCGTTCGAGATCCCGTTCATCCACCCCGACACCGTCCAGCAGCGTCGCGCCTCCTGGTCGTCCATCCTCGCCACCATCACCCAGCCCGGCCTCGGCCAACGGGTCCGCGCCTCCCTGCAAGCCATCGAGACAGCCAACCCTGACAAGTTCTCCCGCCTCTTCGGGTCCATGACCTGGACCTCTGAAGAAGTGCTGCCAGGTGAGGTGCTGGCAGCCGTCATGCAGGCGATGGACCGCACCCCGAAAATGCACGAGGGCAACATGTCCCATGACGTGCTCGGTGGGGCGTATGAGTACCTGCTGAAGCGGTTCTCCGACGGCTCCGGCACCCGCGCCGGTCAGTTCTTCACCCCGCGCGAGGTCGTCGAGCTGATCGTCGAGGTGCTGGCCCCCAAGAGCTTCGAGTCGGTGTACGACCCGACCTGCGGGTCGGGCGGCATGCTCATCGCCTCCGCGAACCTGCTGAAGGCTCACGGCGGGCGTGGCTACACGCTCCGCCTGTACGGGCAGGAGGCTGTACCGGACACTGCGGGTGTGGCACGCATGAACCTCTTCATGCACAACCTCACTCAGTTCCAGGTCGAGGTCGGCGACACCCTGAAGGACCCGCGCTTCAAGAAGCCGGACGGTTCTATCGCCCAGTTCGATGTGATCGTCGCCAACCCGCCCTACAGCCTGAAGTGGAAACCCTGGACCAAGGACCCGCGCGCCCTCGGCGGTGTCGCTCCGCAGTCGTCGGCGGACTGGGCGTTCGTGCAGCACATGATCCACAGCATGGACCCGAAGAAGGGGCGCGCTGGCGTTGTCCTGCCTAACGGCGTCCTCTTCCGCAGCGGCCCGGAGGGTTCGATCCGTCGGCGCGTCCTTAACGACGATCTGCTTGAAGCCGTGATCGGCCTGCCGCCGAACCTCTTCTACAACACAACGATCCCGACCTGCATCCTTGTCTTCCGTGCCCCCGGCACCAAAATCGACGAGCGCAAGAACGGGGTGCTGTTCATCGACGCTTCCAAGCGGTTCATCAAAGCCAAGAACCGCAACGTCCTCGCCGAGGCTGACATCTCTGACACAGTAACCGGCAGGTTCAGCCGGTCGTAGCATTTGATCTTGATGGTTCGGTGGGACAGGATGTTCCGCCGTGCGCGCAATATTGACCTTGGCTGACCGTGAAGAGATATCCCGTGGCCTGGCCGAAGGCCTGGAGTACAAGCAGATCGGGGTCCTGATCAGCCGGAACCCGTCGGTGGTCTCGCGGGAGGTCGCCCGGCACGGTGGCCGGGCCGGGTACCGGGCCGCGGCGGCCGACGCGGCGGCTACGGTCGCCCGGTGCAGGCCGAAGACGTGGGCGGTCGAGCGTGCGCCGGGCCTGCAGGAGGTGGTACGCGAGCGTCTGCGGCTGGGCTGGTCGCCGGCGTCGATCGCAGGTCGGCTGGCGTTCGACTACCCCGACGATCAGGCTTACCGGGTGTCTCATGAGGCGATCTACCAGTGGGTGTACGCCCAGCCCGTGTCCACTCTGGCGCGGGAGTTGATCCGGCTGCGTACCGGCCGCACGGCCCGGCGTGGCGGTGCCCGTCCGGCGCCTGCGCCGCGAATCCGTGAGCCCCGCTACCTGGACGAACGCCCCGCCGAGGTTGAGGGTCGGCAGGTCCCCGGGCACTGGGAAGGCGACTTGGTCATCGGCAAGGGCGGCAAGAGCGCGGTGGCGACGCTGGTCGAGCGCACCTCGCGGTTCGTGGTCCTGGTCCCGCTGACCGGGCGGGACGCGTTGACCGTCGGCGACGCGATCATCGCCGCCGCCGGGACGCTACCGCCGCAGCTGGCCCGGTCGTTGACCTGGGACTGCGGGTCAGAGATGGCCGGCCACGCGAGGATCACCGCCGCCGGACTGCCGGTGTACTTCGCCCGCCCGCACTCACCCTGGCAACGCGGCAGCAACGAGAACGCCAACCGGATCCTGCGGGAGTACTTCCCCAAGGGCGTCCCGATCACCTCCGACCCCAAATACCTGGCGATGGTGGCTTCCGAGATCAACGACCGACCCCGTAAGATCCACGATTGGAAGAAGCCCTCCGAGATATTCACCGAACTCGTCGAGGCAAATGCTTCCACCGACTGAACTCGCCACCGCCTACCACGCGGGCATCGACGCCGACGCCAACACGGTCGCCCTAATCCGAAAATGACGTTGAGTTGACGTGCGGCAGCGCCTGGCGGCGCGCAGCGTCGCCGGGCTCGGGTTGGTGGTGAGGTTATGCGGCGGCTTGAAGGGTGACCTGGTAGCCGAGGGCTTGCAGGCCGCGGATGTGGTTGCGGACGGCGCGTTGGGTGCCGCCGCGGTTGTCGTAGTAGTCCGGGCCAAGATCGGTGAAGGTGGCCTGTTCGGTGGCCAGGAGCTGCCACACGATGACCAGGATGGATCGGCCGACAGCAACGATGGCTTTCTTCTTCCCCCGCCTCCGGGCGATCCTGCGGTAGCGCTCACCGAGGAACGTGTTCGTGCGCGCGGCGCCGACGGCGGCTTCTCCCAAGGCCCGGGCCAGGTAGCGGTTACCGTGCCCGGTTGAGGCGTTGCCCTTGGTTTTGCCCGCGGATTCCTTCACTCCGGGAGCGAACTTCGCCCACGAGGCCAGATGCGCGGCGGTGGGGAACCTCGTCATGTCCAAACCGACCTCGGCGATGATGGCCCGGGCGGTGGTGACGCTGATGCCCGGGATGTCATCGAGCCTCGCCACCGCCTGCGCGAAAGGGGCCACCAGTTCCTCGATCCGGTCCTCGACCGCGGTGATGTCGGCGTTGATCGCGTCGATGTGGGCCAGCATCCGGGCCAGCAGGAACGCGTGGTGCTCATCGAAGCGGCCGACGAATGCCTCTTCCAGATCCCGCAGCTTGGTGCGCATTCGGGTGCGGGCCAGCTGCGCCAAGGCTTTCGGGTCCCGCTGCCCGCTGATCAGGGCGTCCATCATCGCCCGGCCGGACACCCCGAAGATGTCGCTGGCCACGACCGACAGTTTGATCTGCGCGTCTTCCAGCAGCTTCTCCACCCGGTTCTTCTCCCGACCCCGCTCACCGACCAGATCAACGCGGTAACGGGTCACATCCCGCAGTTGACGGATCGGGGCCGGCGGCACGAAACTCGCCCGGACCATGCCCCGCTCCGCGATCTTGCATAGCCACACCGCATCGAGTTTGTCGGTTTTCGGCCGACCCGGCAGATGTTTGACCTCCCGGGCATTGACCAGCCACACGTCGAACCCGGCCGCCTCCAATAGGTAGAACGGCGGCTTCCAATAGTCTGACGTCGCCTCCATCACGACCCGGGTCACGCCCAGCCCGCCCAGCCAGTCACCCATGGCTTGCAGGGACCGGGTCATCGTGGTGAAGGTACGTACCTCCTGCACCCGCCGCCCGGACCCCGACGGGCTGGGCACCCGCACACAACACACCACCTCGGCCTTGCCGATATCCAATGCCGCGACCCGTTCCACGGCCCGCGCGTCGTCTGGGGTTTCTTCCAACACCGTGAACCTCCCACGCCGAAGCACCATCCGGGCCGGCCGCCCGCAGGAGTCACAGGGACAGGAGCGAAGCTAATCCGCGTGCTCGAAGCAACAGTGAAGGGCCCACAACGTGACTCCCAGCGCCCGACTAGACGACGGCCTGAACGACCAAGGAGGAACGACGTCAACGGGCGACCGAACCCCCATTTTCAGCCCAGGAACGGGCCGCCCACCAGGGCGAAAAAGACTAGACGGTGAACTGACCGCCCGGTTCGTATCCGCGACCGAGATCGCGGCGAACGGCTATGACCTCAACATCAGTCGTTACATCAAGCAGACCACGACCGAGCAGGCGGACCTGCCTACCCTGATCGAGGCTTACAACCTCGCCCGAGCCGAGCGTCAGAAGACCGAGCAGCACATGCTCGCCGTCCTTGCGGACGCGGGGATTAAGGGATTCGATGAGTGACCCGAGGAGCAATGACGCGGCAGCTGACAGACGAGAGGGGTGGGTTCGGGCACCTCTCTCCCGGTTCCTCACACCGGATGTGGAGCTCGTCGACGTGGACCCGGATCGGATTTATCCGACCGTAGGAGTCCTGAACAGGGGGAGAGGGCTTCTCTACCGCGATCCCGTCGCAGGAAGCGCGACGGCCTACAAGAAACTCAACCGGATCGGCCCCAGCGTGCTCGTCTACAGCCGGCTCAAGGCATTCGAAGGCGCGATTACGGTAACGCCCAGCGGCCTGCCGGAATCGTTCGCATCTCAAGAGTTCCCTACCTTTACCTTCGTGTCTGACGCGGACGCCGACTTTTTCCGCATCCTCACCACGACGCAGAACATGTGGGACGCGCTCCAAGGTGTGTCGAAGGGGATGGGCGGCAGGCGCGAGCGGGTGAAGCCCGCAGACTTCCTCGACATCGTCATGGACATCCCGCCTCTGCCTCTCCAGGAACGCATAGTCGAGGTTGTCAGCGTGGTAGACCAACAGGCCGCAGCACTCGAGGTTGAGGCAGAAAGCCTCCTTCGAGTCCGTAATGCTGCTCTGGGGGACTTACTCTCCCGTGGCGGTGAAGGATGGTCGTCCGCTCCGTTGTCGGAAGCTGGAACGCTCGCCCGCGGCCGTCGGTTCGTGAAGAGCGATTACGTGAAGTCCGGCCTGGGATGCATCCACTACGGGCAGATCTATACGGACTACGGGGTGTCGGCTACACGCACGGTGACGTACCTGCCTGAGAGCTTCCGTGGGTCGATGCGCCTGGCACGGCCCGGCGATGTAGTAATCGCCGGCACGAGCGAGAACGTCGAAGACGTCGGCAAGGCGGTTGCTTGGTTGGGTGATGATGATGTGGCTGTTCACGACGACTGCTTCATCTTTCGCCATGATCTAGACCCGAAGTTCGTCTCATACTTCTTCGCCTCGCCCCTGTTTCAGCACCAGAAACGTCGGTTCACGAGCGAGACCAAGGTGGTTCGCGTCTCCGCCGCGAACCTCAATAAGATCGTTATGCCCGTGCCGCCTCGTGATGAGCAGGAGCGTATTTCAGGAATGGCTGACGCGATGGACACGCAGGTCGCCGCCCTGCGTGCTGAGGCGGAACGTCTCCGTCAGGCGCGGTTGGCACTGCTCTCGGGTCTGCTCAACCACACCATTGACATCCAGTCCGCCAAGCTGGAGGTCTGAGCCGTGGCGAGGGGCGTTCGTGAGCGCGAGTTCCAAAACCTGATGGTCCAGTGGTCCCTCCCGATGGGCTGGCGTTTCCTAGCGGGCAGGTCACTACCGCGGAAGACGACGCAGACGGTGGTCGCCGGCCAGCTGCGGGACGCCATCGTCCGACTCAACCCTGGGGTGATCGACGGGTTCGACGTGGACGCGGTGGTCGAGGAGATCATCGCCACGGTCAACGCTGTTGAGGGCGGGCTGGTGCGGGCCAACGAGCAGGTGCTGCGCCTGCTGCACGGGCACAAGGAGTTCCGGGATGCCGGCGGCGTGTGGCACGTCCTGAAGGTCATCGACTTCAAGCACCCGATCGCCAACACGCTGGTCGTCTCGGACGAGGTGACCATCACCGTCCCCGGCAAGACCTCCCGCCGGTTCGACCTCGTGTACTGGGTCAACGGGCTGCCACTGGTGGTGGTCGAGGTGAAGTCGCCGACCGCGAAGTCCGGGTGGGCTGACGCCGCCCGCGAAATCAACGACGTGTACGCCACCGAGTACCCGTGGTTCTTCACCCCCAACGTCTTCGCCGTCGCCTCTGACGGGCTGAAGCTGCGATTCGGCGCTGCCGGTGCGCCGACGAACCTGTGGCAGCCGTTCCGGTCCACCGCCGACGATGAGAACCTGTCGGGCCAGGCCGACGTGCAGCGCTCCGTCGAGCTGCTGCTCAACCCGGCCACCGTCCTCGACATGCTCGCCAACTTCGCCCTGTTTGACACCTCCGGCGGCGGGGTGGACAAGAAGTACCTGCCCCGCTATCCGCAGATGGAAGCTGCCCACCTGATCCACGAGCGGGTCGTAGCCGGCGGCCAGAAGGGCCTGATCTGGCACCACCAGGGCAGCGGGAAGACGCTACTGATGGTGTTCGCCGCCTCGCTACTGTTGGCCGACACCCGGACCGAGTCGCCCACGATCATCCTGCTCTCGGACCGTACCCAGCTCGTCCGGCAGACCTCCGGGGTGTTCACCTCGGCGATGGGTCACGCCTACTTCCACCAGCCCGCCACCGGCCAGGAGTTGCGTTCTCTGCTGGCCGACGACGTGCGCGGCGTCATCTCCACGACCGTTCACAAGTTCGCCGATGCCGGCAAGGACCTGTCGACCCGGGACAACATCATCGTGCTGGTCGATGAGGCGCACCGCACCCAAGTCGTCAGCCGGGACCGGGGGAGACTGCCCAGTAGGCCCACCCTGGCAGAGCAGATGCGCGCGGCGCTGCCTAACGCGAAGTTCTTCGGGATGACCGGCACCCCCCTCAGGAACCTCGCCACCGACACCTTCGCCCTCTTCGGCGAGGAGGCCGACCCGGGCAGGGTGCTGCACCGGTACTCCGTGTCGAGGTCTCTACAGGACGAGGCGACCGTCGCGGTCATGCTGGATCCGCACCCGGTCTCGTTCGAGATGAACGACCAGGAGTTGCAGGCCGAGTTCGACCAGTTCGCCGACGACTTCGACCTCGGCGACCCCGACCGTGAGGCCCTGTCCCGCAAGTTTGGACGACTCACCTCGGTGTTCGCCAACCCCGACCGCATCCACACGGTCTGCCAAGACATCGTCGATCACTACCTGGCCGGCGCCTACCGCAACGGCCTCAAGGCACAGGTCGTCGCCTACAACCGCGAACTGGCCGTGGCGTACACGGACAAGATCAACGATCTGCTGGCCGGCTTCGAGGCCTCACAGGTGCTGACCGAGGTCGGGAAGCACGCCCGGATTACCGCTGAGGTGAACATCTCCGTCTCCGATTCCAAGGACGAAGACCCCGCCATGCGGCCGTACCGCCTCTCGGAGGCCGAGGAGGAGGAACAGAAGCGGCGGTTCCTCACACCTGACGACCCGCTGTGCTTCCTGGTGGTGACCGCGAAGCTGATGACCGGGTTCGACGCCCCCAACGAGGGCGTCCTCTACCTGGACAAGCCGCTGAAGGCCCACACCCTGTTCCAGACGATAACCCGCCCGAACCGCACCTGGGTATCCCCGACCGGATTCGTAAAGACCGCCGGCGTGGTCGTGGACTACATCGGCCTGGCCGAAGAAGTGCAGCGCGCCGTCGTCGACCCCACCGCCGAGGGGACCGGCGAGGGCGGCGGATTCGTCACCGATGTTTCCGAGCTGGTCGCCGAGTTCCGAACCACCTTCGCCCGCATCGAAGACCTCCTCGCAGACGCCGACGACCTGAACCTCACGGTCCACGGATACGAGTCCGTGCGGGCCATCAACGCCTTCTTGGACACCAACCCCGGCGCCGCCGAGGTGTTCTCCAAGGACTACCGGCTCCTGGCCCGCCTGTACCCGCTCATCAACACCGACAAGCGGATCGCCAAGTACCGGGACGGCTTCGGGCTGTTCGGATCCGTGTACACAACCCTGTTCAAGAAGTCCTCCGACGAGGAGAGGAAGGAACGGCTGGGCGAGCTGGGACCGATGGTCCTAGAGATCATCAACGCCCACGTCCACTCGTTCTCCGTGGTCGCCTCCCAGGAGGAAGCCCTCGTCCTGGACGCCCAGGGCATCACCATCCTCAAAGAGCTGATGGCCCTCGTCCGCCCCAAGCCCGGCAAGGACGACGGCGAGGACAAGACACCCCCCTCCGCGGCGGAGATCCTGGACCACATCAAGGCCGCCCTCGACAAGGGGGTCGAACCAGGGTCCGCGAAGTACACCGCCCTCGCCGAGCGGATCAGGCTCCTGCGGGACAGGATCATCCAGAACGCCCAGGACGCCCTGGAGTTCCTGGCCGAAGCACTCCGGATCGCCCGCGCCATCGTCAACGCCGAGAAACACCCCGACGAAGCCATCGTAGTGCTGGACGACGACCGGGTCGGCGTCCTGTCGCGGATCATCCACGACCACGCACCGCCCGGCCTCACCGTCACGGAGAGGAACCTGGCCGAGGAAATCGACCAGGTGGTCACCCGGACCCTCGCCCAATCATGGGACAACGCAGACGCTCGCAACCGGGGCGTCCGCCGCGCCACCGCCGCCGTCTTCCGCCGGTACATGTTGAAGCCGGTGGGGGAGCCATACGACTCCACCGTCGCCTACATCGAGGCTCACTACCTCGTTGACTGACGAGACACGACGTCTCGGCGACCTGTCGTGTTCGCCGGACTCATCGCGCTGCTCGGCCAGCCGGAGAGGCAGGCACTAGCGTACTGATGAAGATGCCCGAATGGGGTGTTCGGGGATAGCCGTGCCACTTGCCGACAACCGCGACGATGACCTTGGAGCGGAGAGGCCCGCAGCGGCTCAGGTTGATCGATGTCGTCTGTTGGCTGCAGGTAAGCTTCCACCGGCTCAGACGCGTAGGATGAGACGTCCACTGTGGTCTGAAACTGCGGAACTAGGGGGCGAAGGTTTGAGCTCGATTCGACGCGGCTCTAGTCAAGTAGAGACGGCCGTCCAGGTGCGACAGGTTGAAGCAGCCCTTCGATCAGTCTATGTGGAATCGGGCCTTCTCGACCTCAGTGATCTCGAGGACAAGCCGGAGGAGGAGCGTACGCCGCGCGCGCTTTCCCGAGCACTCGCGGCGCAAGCCGTGCGGATGGTGACGGGTTGGACGCCGCAGGACGCGGCTGCTGCCGTGATCGATGGCGACGGAGACCAAGGCATCGATGCGATTGCCGTGATAGATGGTCCCGACCCCCACGTCTTCCTCGTTCAGGCAAAGTGGAGTAAGTACGGAAACGCCAAGTCCGAGCGGTCTGCGGTGATGGAGTTGCTCGCCGGGCTGCGGCTCATTGACGACGAAAACTTCACTCCGTTCAACTTCCGCGGCCGGCCCCTTGCCGAGTCAGCCAAGACCGTCATGTCCAGCGGACCGGTTCCTGTGACGCAGGTGATCGTGCTGATGCGTGCCGAGCCGGTAACCGCGGGCTTTTTGGCCGCCGTCGAGGGTGGAGAGACCGAGTTCAACCGTCATGGCCCTGTTCTCGACAACCGCATTATTCTCTCTGCTGAAGTTTGGACCTCCGTGCGTGAGGATATGGCGCCTCGGCCCGTCGATCTGGAAGCGGAGCTGTTCCCGTGGTTTCCCATCACGGTCCCCTACGAGTCTTATCAGGGTGTCGTCCAGGCCGACCAAGTCGCCGATTGGGCGAAGAACGGCTACAATCTCTCCCATCTAAACATTCGTAATCCGCTTGGCCGCACGCCTATCAACAACGAGATGATTGAGACGTTGGTTGATGAGCCTGCCCACTTTTGGTACTTCAACAATGGCGTCACGATCCTTTGCGAATCGGTTGAACGCGTCCAGCAGTCAATGCGTGCGCCGCAGTCTCGCCCGCTTCGGCTGACGTTGAAAAACGCAAGCGTGGTGAATGGTGCCCAGACAGTTAAGTCGGTGGCGGAAGCCCTCGAGGCAGACGACGATGTCGCGTCAGCGCAGGTGGGCGTTCGTGTCATCGTGACGGGCAAGTCTGTCGAATTCGCAAAACAGGCCACTCAGGCGACCAACCGGCAGAACAAGGTTGAGTATCGAGACTTCATTGCGCTGGACCCAGTGCAGGCATCGATCTTGGAGGAGATGCGCGCCGAGTTGGGGCTCGACTACAGTGTTCGCCGCGGTGAGCTTGAGCCGGAGCCAGACACTGGATGTTCGGTCGTGGAAGCCGCTTGTGCCCTTGCTTGCGCCCATCCCGATAGCCAATACGCGGCTCGCATGGCGACGACTCTCGACGTGCTCTGGGAGAGAGGCTCGCAAGGAATCTACGACGTTCTTTTTCGGCCGCAGCCGGGGGTCTACCTGTTGTGGAACGCGGTGCAGGTCCTACGCCAGGTGCGGCGGACACTCCACGACCTGAAGCCTCGGTACGAGGGTCGCGGTGCCGCGCTCGCGGATCATGGTGTTTACCTGCTCACGCATCTGGTCTTTCAGCAGCTCGACACCGAATCCATCGACGAGCCTGACCCCCGACTCGATTGGGCTGCGCAGGCACTTGCGCAAGTCGGAGACTTGGTGGAGGGGCTGTTACCGACGGTTGTCGCGGTGATCGATGCCCTTTACTCGGATCGGTCCCAGATTCGATCAGTATGCGCGGATGTCGACCGCTGTCGCGAAGTGACACAGAAGGTGCTCACCGGAGCGGAGGTGGAGAGCATCAATGTCCACAACAAGTACCGACGCGTACCACCCACCAAACGTAAGCGCCGTCCTAATGCGGTCTCGGTCATCATCGACCGAGGCCTTCTAGACGAAGGTGCGGCTCTCACACTGCTCACCCCGCTGGCCGCTGAAATCGAGGCTACGCGGGACTGGTTGGCTGCAGACGCTCGACGAGCGCGAGGCACGTGGGTTCCTCATCGATCAAGGCCGATCTTGTGGTCGGCAGACGGCCAGCAATATTCACCGTCCGGGTTGATCATGAGAATATGGGAGGAGGCCGGCCGGGAAAAGCACCCGGTTGCTGTTCAGGGAACCGCGCGCTGGACCGTCGAGACGGGTGAGACGCTCACTGACCTAGCCTGGCGTGACCTCCAGGATCAATAAATGGCCTTGAGTGCAGAGTCGCGGACCAGGCCACAGGCTAATAGCCCAGCGTATGCAACCGTTGATGTGGTGCGAGGAGAAACTCGTCCGAAGCCCACAGGGAGCCGTGGGTGGTGAGGCTCGAATCCCCAACGCAGCTGCTACGTGCCCTGAGAACCCTTGAGAAGCCCTGCAACAATGTGTCGTTGGCCTGCTGAAAGGTGAAGTGGTGACTGGTGTCGAGATGATCCTTGCCGCCTTGGCCGCAGGGGCTGGTGCTGGGGTGTCCGACTCGGCGAAGGCGCTGGTGGTCGACGCGTATGCAGACCTGCGGGACTTGTTGCGTCAGCGATTGGCAGGCAGCAATCGAGTAGTTGGGGCCATCGAGGGACTTGAGGATGCCTCTGGTGAATGGCGAGTGGAGTTGAGTGCGGCGCTGGTCGAGGCGGATGCTGACCGTGATGAGGAAGTTCTCTCAGCTGCGCGGGCAATTCTCTCTTCGGTCGATTCGGGTGGAATGGGAGCCAGTCGCTACTTGGCGGATCTTCGCGAGGCGCGGGGCGTGCAGCTTGGCGACCACAACGTCCAACACAACTCGTTCAACTGATGGCAACGGTTGGGCCCGGTGATGCGAGGTGGACCATCGATGCCCGCCACGCCATGGGCGTGCAGGTTGGTGATCACGGGGTTCAAGTCAACCAGCTCTACCTGCCGCCGCGGCCGGTGACTTGGCCGGTCCGAGTCGGCGTTCTTCCGCCGCCTGCGCAGGGACGCTTGGACCGCTTGGCTGACGCGCAGCTAGCCTCCGCGCTGGTTGATCATCATCGTGAAACGCTGGCGCTTGGCCAGGTCTTGACTGGTCCGGGTGGTGTTGGCAAGACGCAAGCTGCGACCGCGCTGGCAGATCGCTGGTGGCGGGAGGGAAGAGTTGATCTCCTCGTATGGGTCACCGCCGCCTCGCGTACCGCGCTAATTGCTCGTTACGCGCAGGCTGCTGCTGAAGTGACCGGCGTCGTAGATTCAGATTCCAACGACGGGGCAGTCCGGTTTCTGGCCTGGCTGGCCAGCACGCCGCGCAGATGGCTGGTAGTGCTCGACGACCTCGTCGATCCCGCAGATCTACTGGGCCTATGGCCCCCCAATACCCCGTCCGGTCACGTGGTGGCGACTACACGACGGCGGGATGCGGCGCTTTTGGCTGGCCGGAACGTCATTGACGTTTCTCTGTTCACTCCCGACGAGGCGACCCAGTATCTGCGAAGCAAACTCTCGGATGCGCTGCACTGTCCTGATGAGGCCGAAGCGCTTGCCCAAGATCTCGGTCACCTACCGCTGGCCCTGGCACAGGCCGCTGCATACCTCATTGACCAGGACTTAACCTGCTCACAGTACCGACAGAGACTGAGGCGCCGCCGGCTTCATGACCTTGCACCGCACGCTCTACCCGACGACCAGGCAGCGCCAGTGGGACTCACCTGGAATCCGTCAATCGACGCGGCCGACGAGCGTACGCGAGGCGTGGCGCGACCAATATTGGAACTGGCGGCGCAGCTCGACCCGAACGGAATCCCCACCGAACTGTTCGCCACCAACGCCATCACCACCTACCTTGCTGAGCGAGTCGGGCGGCCGATCGACGACGACGACACACATGATGCGCTGCGCCTGCTGCACCGTCTCAGCCTCGCGAGCCTAGATGGCAGCGGTCGCAGCGTACGAGTACACGCCATGGTGCAACGCGTTGTCCGGGAGGCCACGTCGGCTATCGTCTTGCGCACCCTGGCGCGGGTCGCGGCTGATGCCCTCATGCTGTCATGGCCCGCCCGTGGAGACGTCGGGACCAACGCCCAGGCATTCAGAGCCAACACAGCCGCATTGCAGGTGGTCAGCGAGAGCAGCCTCATCAGCGCCGATTTTGGCGTACATACCGTGCTGCTGCGGAGCGGAAGCAGCCTCGGGGAATCAGGGCTCGTAGCTGCTGCCCGCGACTACTTCCAGAGTCTGCAGGAGATTTCGACTGGACGTCTCGGTCCGGACCATCCGCATACCTTGGTCACCCGCGGCAGTGCCGCCAACTGGTCGGGGAGGGCCGGGGATGCGGCTGGTGCGGCTGCTCTGCTCGCGCAGTTGTTGGCTGACCTAAGTCGGCTTGTCGGCCCCAATCACCCCTACGCCCTGGAGGTCCGGGGTCGCCTGGCCAACTGGCAGGGGACTGCTGGTGATCTTGCCGCTGCAGACAGTGGGCTGCACGAACTACTTATTGACCAAAGCCGTTCCTTCAGTGGTCACCCTGATCTTATGGTCACCCGAAGTAACCTTGCCTTTTGGCGGGGGCAGGCGGGCGATGCTGCTGGTGCGGTGGCCGAGTTTGAAGTGTTGCTCGTGGAGCGGCTGCGCGTCCTCGGCCCCGGCCATCCCGACACCCTGGCCACCCGGGGTAACCTCGCCCATTGGCGGGGGCAGGCGGGCGACGCTGCCGGTGCGGTGGCGGCTTTTGAGGAGTTGCTCCTGGATCGGCTGCGGCTCCTTGGTCCCGATCATCCTGAAACCCTGTTGACCCGCGGCAACCTTGCCTACTGGCGCGGAGAGGTGGGCGATGCTGCTGGTGCGGTGGCCGAGTTTGAAGTGTTGCTCCTGGATCGGCTGCGGGTCCTCGGCCCCGACCATCCAGAGACCCTCGGCGCACGGCATAACGTCGCTAACTGGCGTGGGCAGGGCTATTGCGTTGTCGGGTTGCTCCTGGTCACGGCGTCGATGAGGTCGTGCGGTCGACGGTTGGCGCGTCGGGTGGCTCGGGCGATGTTGGTGGCACCGTTGGTGCGGTGGTATCCGATCGAGGTGTTACGGAGTGTGGCGAAGACGGCGGGGCCGTTCCCGGTCCGGGCTTGATGGGCGTCTTCACGTAGCGTGACGTCGCGGACGTGGTGCAGGCGGTTCTCGATATGCCACTCGGAACGGGCCCAGGTGCCGAGGTCGGCGGGTTGGGCCTGCTCGGCGGGTAGAGACACGGTCAGGTACGCCGTCTCGCGGGTGGTCTTGCCCTTGATCGTACGGGTTCGGGTGATCCGGACGGCCTGCTGCGCGTGGGGGAAGCTGAGCCCGCCCGGGGTGTTCACGGTGACGGCTTTGACGGTACGGGTCTCCTTACGGCCGTGACCGGTCTCGCGGGTCTGGCAGCCGACCGGCACCTGCGCCCAGGGCAGGGTCTTGAGCTGGGCGTGCAGGGTGGGCTGGTTTCCCTTGACCGCGACCATCAGATGCCCGCCGTCGGCGGCGAGTAGTTCGGCGTGGCCGGTCTGGGCGTGGAGCGCGTCCGCGACGACCAGGACATCGTTCAGTGATCCCAGTTGGGCGGCGACCTGGCGTAGCAGCGGGGTGAACGCGGGGATTTCGTTGGACTTCGCCGCGATCTGCACCTGGGCGAGCACGATGCCGGTGCTGGTGTCGTATGCCGACAGCAGATGGACCTGACGCCCGTCGGCAAGCCGGGCGCCGCGTTCGACCTTGCCGTCGACGGCGATGACGAGGCGCCACCGCCGCCCGGCCACCACGACCGGCGCCGCCCGAGCCCGCAGCCATCGGGCCAGCACCGCCGACAGCACCTCAGCGTCGATACGGATCAATAGCCGCCAGATCGTCGTGGCCGCGGGCACCCGGTCGGTGAACCCGAGCCGGCCCCACGCCGTCCGGTCCAGATCTCGCACCCAGTCGGCGATCGCGGCGAACGTGCACGCCCCGGCCAGCACCGCGCACACCGCCACGGAGAGGATGCTCACCAGCGGATAGCGCCGGCCACGTAGGCCACGCGGATCGGGCACCGTAGCCAACGCCACGATCAGGCTGTGATGTTCACCCTCAGTGACCGCAGTCGGTAGGGGTATACCGGTAGGCCGGTGGGGCAGCAGCATTGCGGTAGGTGATGATGGCATCGGCGGGTGCGGTCCTTCTCGTGATCATTGGCTTCGCAACCTCATGATCACCAACGGATCGCACCCGTCCTACATGGACCCCAGTTCCGCCCAAACTCCCAGCTCAGATGCTCCGCCACCGACTACGCAACAGCCCTGCTGGCGTGGGCGGGCTGGCGATGCCGCTGGCGCAGCGGAGTTGCTTCAGGAACTATTGCCCGATCGGGTTCGCGTCCTCGGCTCTGATCACCCTGAGACCCTCGCCACCCGTCAGAACCTCGCCACCTGGCGGGGAAAGGATGGTGACATAGCAGGAGGAATTCTCGCGCACCGCGAGCTACTCCCCGATCTGTCGCGAGTCCTCGGCCCCACTCATCCTGACGTCATGTTCACCCGCAACAACCTTGCTGATCTACACGGGCAAGCTGGGGACGCTACTGGCGCGGCTGAGGTACTCCGTGAACTGCTTCCTGACCAGGTGCGTGCCCTCGGCGCCGATCACCCCGACGTTCTTCGGACGCATGAAGCTCTGGCGTACTGGCACATACAGGCAGGAGAGGCTGCGGGTGCAATCGCGGCACTCCGGCTACTACTTGCCGACCGGGTACGGGTTCTCGGCTTGGACCATCCGCACACCTTGGCCGCACGCGGCAACCTCGCTCACTGGCAGGGAAAGGCAGGTGATGCCGCTGGCGCGGCGAAGGCCTTCGCGGAGGTGCTCGCTGACCGATTGCGAGTCCTTGGCCCCGATCACCCTCATTGCATGGTCGCTCGTGGCAACCTTGCGTATTGGCGGGAGCAGGCCGCGGACGCCAGCGGAGCGGCAAGCGCATACGCCGACCTGTACCGAGAACGGGTTCGGCTCCTCGGCCCGAACCATCTCGACACGCAGGCCGCCGCGGTGAAGTTCGACTACTGGCGGGCGAAGGCGTCGCCGCCGAGGACAGGAAGCGGAACCGGCGCACAGACTCGTAGGGGACGGAAGCCCAATACGCCGGGGCTCGGAGGCAAACAGGTCTGACCGTGGGTGCTGGCGAGTCTACCAGCCCACTGCTCGACGGGTTCCGAGCCGCACACCAGGCGTGGCCGTTGGCCAGCTGTCATTGCGACTTACCCTCCCGTAGTTGTGCCCTGCAACGTTCGGTCCCGGGCGGCCGCGGGAGCCGGGTAGAGGTCTTTCTCGAGCGCATCGACGGCCGAAGTCCATGCATCGATATCCTTCAGAGGAGGTGTCGGATCTGGGTTGCGGCCGTGCAGGATCTCGCAGATCGCGACGTATGCCTCTAGCGCGCCAGCGATCGTCTGCATGCGGCAGAGCTGGGCCTCTGGCGACAGCCCCGGCTCACCGATGCTGAGGTACAGCCGTCGTTCGATCATCGAGATGTCCGGCTTCGCAGCAATCACCGTGCTGGGCAGCCTGGCCGCTGCGCGCTCGATGCGAACGCGGAGCACCAGCGCCGCGAGCGCCGCCTTTTCGGCCGTGCCACCGGGCCACCCCCGGTAGGCGGCCTGGAGATCCGCTAGCTCGACGTCCGGGTAGGTTGCCATCTCAGCTCCCGATCTGCTGGACGGCTTTAATGATCTTCCGAGTTTGGCGTATCCAAAGCTGCGCGTCTCCCTCGGGGGCGCGGCCGTGCGCTCCGCCGTTGAGTGCGTGCACGGTCGGCGTGAAGCCGTTGACGTCGATGGCTCGCAGGCCCGCGCGGCGGGCATAGTTGTTTAGGAGCGCCAACTGGTCGAGAGTCTTCCGCGCTTTTCGAAGGTCGGCGACGACTGTGGCCTCGGGTGAGCCGACCTGCCGGCCCAGCATCTCGATCTGTGCGACGACTTCGGTATCGACGGCCTGCCGGCAGATGGCAAGCGTCATTGCGGTGACGGCGGCGGGGGTTCCGATGGACGCTCCCTTCTCCGCCCCGAGGATTCGCTGGATCTCGTCAAGCCGCTGAATCCCTGGGCTGGCCACGTGCTTCACTCGGACCTGCGGCCGGCCGTCACCGTGCCGGTCCATACGGATGTGCGTCGGCATTGCGCCCAGGCCACGAAGCTCGCGCCAGAGGCGGTCGTCGTGAGTGAACACGACGACCTGGAAGCGCTCAGCGAGGGTCATGAGGTGCCGAGCCAGGTACCGCACTCGCCAGGTGTCGAACGCGTGGATCGGGTCGTCGAGGACGAGGAATCCGAACGGACTCTCTGGCTGGGTAGCACGGGGCAGGTACGTGGCCAGCGAGAGTGCATTGCGCTGGCCGGTACTTAGGACCGCGGAGCTGTTCTTGCCGGCCGGCAGCGCGACGTCGCCGTCGACGAGGTCCAACGCCACATTTCGCCGCATCCTCGTACCGCCGGTGAGGGTGATGCCGGTCAGCTTGAGGTCCGCGTCTGGGTTGAGCACGGACCATAACTCCATCACCTCCCTTCCGATGGGTGCGAAGATGTCCTCACGCGCGGTGCGGATCCACTGGTCGACCTTGCGGTCCAGCCGCTCGGCCACAGCGAGCCTTGTCAGCGCCGGCCGTTCCTGGCTGCGGACGTCCATCCACGATCCGATGTGCGCGCGGACCGTCGCCTGTGCGGCGATGACGTCGTCACGCCGGGCGAGAAGGCCGTCGCGGACCTCCCCGTACCAACCGACTAGATCGGCGCTCTCGTCAAGCGCCTCAGTCAGCGACGCCACGGATGGCGCCATGGTGGCGAACTCTGTGGCCAGGCGGACGAGCCGGTCCCACTGCCTAATCCGTAGTTCAGTCGCGGAATCCGTCACTTGGGTCAGTGCCCGGCGCAGCGATTCGGTCAGCGGGGTCGGGAAGCTTCTGCCAAGGTCGCCCACCGCCGTAGTTGCGGCGGCCTTCGCATTGCGCAGTTCCCGGGTAGCCGTCCTCAGCCGGTCGGCATCCTCGGAGGCACGCCGCATCCACTCGTGCCCGGCCGCCCCACAGACCGGGCATACGTCCCGGTCACGGAGGTCGTCGAGCCGCGCGTCACCGAGGGCAAGTGCCTTCTGAAGCACCGCTAGGAGCGCGTTTGCCCCGGCCGCATCCGAACCGACGGCGTTGTCCAGCCGGACGAGCGCGTTGACGGTCCGTACGCGAAGCTCGTCATCCACCGCCCAGGTGTCGGGCAGGCCCAGCGGCGGCGGTGCCGTCTCCGGCAAGGTTTCGGTCAAGACCGTGATCCGAGCCTGGGCCTCCTCGTCCGGGAACGCGCCGCAGTTCCGCACCGTCCTGGCCAGTTCTTCCTGGCCCGCCTTAACGATGCCGTTGAGGGCGCTCGTGTGGGCGGCCTCCACAAGGCGCCTGGCCACCGCGCCCTTGTCCCGGTCAGTTTTGAGCAGGGCCTGTAGTTCTTCGAGTGCGGTCAACTCAAGCGCGTCTTTTAGGAACGTGTGTAGATTGCTCGGATCTTGAATGACCTGGGACATCTCCGGATACAGCAGCACTGGCATGTAGCGTTCGAATGCCTCCGTCCACTCGCTGGGCGGCGTACTGAGCGAACCGTCCGCGTTGCGCCATTGAACAACCTCATCTGCCCCGCAGAAAATCTCTATGTCGCGCCGCCCATTGCTGACTGTGGTGACAATGTCGCGGTGCGGATAATGAATGTTGTTCGCCAGTATCTGGTAGGACCGCTTGGTTCCGCTGCTAAGGGTGTGTCGGGCGCCGTCGGCGATGCTCGTCTTACCGGTGCCGTTGCGCGCGGTGACGATCGTGAGGCCCGCAGTTGGCTTCAGAGGCAGGTCGACCGCTTCCTCGGCGACTCCTATGTGACCCCGGACATGCACGTTCCGTACATACCAAGGCCCGTCAGCGGTGGTGACGCTCGTTGCCAGATTCGGGTTCTTGGCCTGGATTAGCTCCAGAAGCAGGTCCCGCATATCCGGCTCAAGTTCTGCTGCAGCGGCGGTGATGTCAGCCCAGGTGAGCAGGACGCGCTGCGAAGGGTGTTCGGCGACCACGAAAGAGCCCTTTCGGCTTGCCGGCCGTGGACAGTCGCCGCGTTTGTCTAGTGCCGGACAACGATGGGTGGGCCGAAGGTCGGCCCAGCAGCGAGCCGCACAACATATCCCGCGCGCCGACCTCATGCCAGCAACACGCGCAAGCCAATGGCCTAGCCAACGCGTACTGATGTTCTAATCTCCAGGCAGAGGACAAGATGTGAGGTGGGGACGCATTCCGGGATGTCCCGAATCGGAGTCAGCAGTGTTTCGGCCCTCGGGTGGCACGACGGGCGGCACTACGTGGGTTCGGCCCCGGTGACCGGGCGCGGTCTCCGGGCGGGGCGGAGTGACCATGCGCGATGTGAGGGAGGGCCCCGGCTGCGTCGGCGAGTTGCGCGACGCGTGGTTTGCGGTCATTGCGCCTCCGGCGGGGGCGCTCCGGCTCCTGGATGGCCGGGGGCCGTCCGCGGCCGCCGGCTCCGAGGTTGGTGGCGGTAGGCCATCCTGTCTGCCAACGACCCGGGCAAGCCGAGCAGACCGCCGCCCGGCCCGCCAGCGTCCGTACCAGCCGTCGAGGTCCGCAGGCGGTGGCGGGCCGGGCGGCGGCCCGCTCCCCGGCGGGCGGGTCGATGGCAGACAGGATGGCGGATGCTTCGGGAATGGAGTGGCTCGCTCGCTGCGGCTGCCCGACGTCGTCCGGTGGTGGATTCCGTGGCCGGCTTGGTTCCACAGCTTCGGTTAGGGTCGATGGCGTAAGGCCCTGGGATCACGGCACGAATGAGGTGGCGGGTATGGCAAGGACTGTGCAGATCCGTACGTACACGGTCCGGGCTGGGCTGCTGGATGAGTGGGTGGATAGGTGGCAGCAGCTGGTCGTCCCGCTGCGCCGTGATCTCGGCTTCGAGATCCATGGGTCGTGGAAGGACCGCGAGCGGAATCAGCACGTCTGGGTGATCTCCCACGATGGACCTGAGTCGTTCGAGGAGGCCAACGCCGCCTACTGGGCGTCGGAGCGTCGCAAGACGCTCGGCCTGGACCCGGACGATTACCTGGTTGGCGAGGAGACCCGCGAGGTCGAGCAGACGCTATGAGTCCGCATGGCCAGGTAGTAGATGGGCCTGCCGTTCGTCGTTCGTGAGGGCACGGAACGCCCGTGAGCGTGCTGCCACGGTCAGCTCATCCACGTCGACGGCGTCCGCCCAGACACGGGCAGTGCCATCCACTGAGCCAGTCACGATCTGCCGCCCGTCCGGCAGCCACGCCAGGCTGGTCACAGCGTCGCGGTGAACGCCGACCACCTCGCTTTGGTCGTCGTCCGCGCTGGCCCAGATCCGTATGGTGCGGTCGTCTGAGCAGGACGCGAGGCGTCGGCCGTCCGGTGCCCAGGCCACCGAGCGGACGCGCTTGTCGTGGCCGGTCATTACCCGTGGCTGGTCGGTGCCCCTGAGGTCCCAGACGCGGACCGTCCAGTCGGCGGAGCAGGTGGCGAGCCGGCGCTCGTCGGGTGCCCAGCTGAGCCCGTCCACATAGTTCTGATGCCCGGAGTGAACGGTGCTCTCGCCGGGGTGTTCGATGTCCCAGACCCGGACGGTTCGGTCGTCGGAGCCGGAGGCGAGGTACCGACCGCTCGGTGACCAGGCGAGCGTGCCCACCCAGTCGGCGTGTCCGCGCAGAACGCCGGCAGAACTGCTCGTGCGGACGTCCCACACTCGTACGGAATTGTCTTTGCAGCCTGCGGCCAGCCGGGACCCGTCCGGTGACCAGGCCAGCGACTCCGCCTCAGCCCCAATCTGCACATCGCTGTCGGTGCCGATCAGGTGGATCGATCCGTCGCGCACGGCCACGGCGATCAGGTCGGCTGTCGGCGAACAGGCGACCGCCAAGACCGGCTCAGGCAGAGCCATCACGTCAGCCGTGCCGTCCGGCTGCCAGATTCGGACCGTGCCGTCGGCGCCGCCGGTGACGATCTTCGCTGTCCGGTCCAGAGCAAGAGCGCTGACCGGTCCGTCGTGTCCGGCTAGTAGGCACCGTTCGGCGCCGCGCGGCTGGATCGTCCACAGACGGGCGGTGCCGTCGCCGGAGCCACTGACTGCTCGTCGTCCGTCAGGGGACAGAGCGACGGACCAGGCGACCTGGGAGTGCCCCCGCAGCTCAGCCATCTCCCGCAGCCGGTGGACATCCCAGGCGCGGACGCTGCCGTCGCCGCTGGCGAACACGACGGTGCGACCGTCGGGGGACCAGGCGACCGACCAGACGGGTGATCCCTGTCCGCCGATGACGTGTCGGGTCTCACCGGTGGTCACGTCCCAGATCCGTACCGTCTGGTCGCCGGATCCGGTGACGAGCTGGTTCCCGTCTGGGGACCAGGCGACGGCCTCGACGAAGTCACCATGCCCCGTTAGCCTCCGCTCCGCTTTGGCCGTGGTGAGGTTCCAGACGATGACGGACCGGTCGTGGGAGGCGGAGGCCAGCCGGCGGGAGTCGGGGGCAAACCGCACGCCCCACACGTCTCCTTCGTGGCCGAGCAAGCGGGCGGTCAGCCGCCAGGTGGTGGTGTCCCAGACCTGGACCGTCCGGTCCCGGCTCGATCCGGCGAGGCGGGACCCATCGGGGGACCAGGTGACGCCCCGTGCCACGTCTGCGCAGGGCAGCACCGCGACCGTTGCCACCGTTGCGGCGTCCCACACCCGGACCGTGCCGTCGCGGGAGGCGGTAGCGAGGCGGGTAGCGTCGGGTGACCAGTCGACGGCGTCCACCATGCCGGTATGCCCACTCAGTACCCGCACGACGGTGCCGGTGTCCGCGTGCCAGATCCGTGCGGTGCCGTCCCTGGAGGCGGTGACGAGATGGGCGCCGTCAGGTGACCAGGCGACTCCGCGGACGGCGTCGGTGTGCCCGGCGAGCACCGCCTCGGTGTGGCTGAACGCCAGCGCTGCCATCAAGGCCCGGCGGGCGATCGGCGTTGGTGGACACTCCTGCAGGGCAGCCGAGGTCAGCAGCACCGCGAGCTCCGGGTAGCGGTCGACGTTGCCGAGCGCGAACTGCCCGATCGTCTCGGACACTCGGTGCAGGAACGCGGTGTCCCGGCTGCGGGAGGCGTTCACCAGGGCGCGGGCGGCGGGGCTGTCCTGGCCGGCGGACTCCATCGCTTCCAGCCACTGCCCGGCCAACTCAAGTCGTTCCCCGGTGAGCAGGTAGTCGGCGCTGCGCCCGGCGTGGACCCAGTCCGCTGCCCACCGCTCCAGCTCGGTACGCCGACGCAGTTGCTCCGCCCGCGCTTCCACCTGCTGGCGCAGCGGCGCCCACCGGCGGAACAACGCCTCATGTGCGACCTGCGCGTACGGCTCACCGTCGGTCACGTCGATGGTCAGCAGCCGAGCATCGGTGAAGACGCCGATCACCCGACGCTGAATGTCAGACAGGTCCTGCAGCGGCACCCGGCGCCGAGTCGGCTCGGCACCCTCCATCGCTACCAGACGGAGCAGGGTGGCCAGTACGTCCTCAGTGCTGCTCTCGCGCCGCACGTCCGCCATGACGCTGTCGGCCTGGCGGCCCAGCG
The DNA here is from genome assembly GCF_045161355.1 of Micromonospora sp. NBC_00617. NCBI lineage: Bacteria > Bacillati > Actinomycetota > Actinomycetes > Micromonosporales > Micromonosporaceae > Micromonospora > Micromonospora sp. NBC_00617. Next base: position 961,877 of record NZ_CP107751.1, read on the forward strand.
CCCCCGCGACGCCGCCGAGTGCCTGGTACGCCTGGCGGGTAGCCGTCTGGCCCGGGCCAGACGCCCGGTGCAGCTCCTGAAGCAGGTACGCCAGCAGTGGCAACGCGTCCGGTGTGGCGGTGTCGGCGACGATCTGGTCGACGACGCCGTCCTCGAAGCGCATTCCGGCGAGCTGGGCGGGCTGCTCCACGACCGCGACGAGGTCCGCCGGCCGCATGGTGCCCAGCGCAACCGGGCTAGCGAAGAGCTCCGGGCGGGGCCCGGCGAGGAGGTCGGCGAGGAACTCGACACGGAGCGTCGCGACAACCCAGAGCCTCCGGTCGGCGTCGAGCGCCGTCGCGATCTGCTCCAGGAACGTGGCCTGTTCGGCGTCACTGGAAAGTGTTACCAGTTCCTCGAGCTGGTCGAGAATCAGCAGGACGCGCCCATGGCGATGTCCCTTACGAGCCCGCCAGGCCGTCAGGTGGCGGGCGAGGCTGTCCGGGCGGGACCGCACCTCCCTCAACGCGGAGGCGCGGTCGGCTGCGCCCAGAGTGACCGCCAGGTCCGCGAGCACGCCGAGAGGCTCACCCGCCGGCGTGACCGCTGGCAACACCTGCCACCGCCCCTCTCGCAGCCGAGGAACGATGCCGGCGTGGACCAGGGATGACTTGCCGCTGCCGGAAGCGCCGGTAACGCAGACGAACCGGGCGGACGCGTCCAGCCCCAGCTCGTGCATCCGCCGCACCAGGTCAGTGACCTGCTCATCTCTGCCGAAGAACACCGACGCGTCCTGCTCGGTGAAGGCCGAGAGCCCGGGATAGGGGCTGCGATCCGACCGCCACATCGGCCGCGGACTGCGAGGCGCCTGCCACCACAGCACCAAGCCGTTCCCGACGATCAGCACCACCAGCAGGACGATCAACGCCGGACCGGCGGCCTGACGGATCCCGGCGGTCAGCGGTGACGTGTCGGCGTTAGCGAAGAAGTTGGCCGCGATCTCCAGCAGGACGGCGATGATCAGTAATGACAGCTGAAGAGCGATAGGTGGACGTCGACTCGGCCGCACCGATCCCCCCAACGATGATCCCCGATGGCATCACGGTAGCGGGTAGGCGCTCACATCAATAGGTCGCGGCAGCGCCTTGCGAACGCCTAGCTCGTAGAGCGTCACCGCATCGCCCTGGGGGAGCCGGGATCCTGCCTTCCGGCGCTACTCATCCTCAAGCAGCCGAATAGTCGCTCGGAGCTCGCGTCGGGCGGTGCTCGTCGCGTGGGAAAAGTTGACGCTCAAGATCGATTCGTACTTGGCGAGGAGGTGATCGTCGGGGTGATCTTGAGCCCACCATGGTTGGCAGTACCCGCGCGGTGGTGGCAGCTGCCTCGACCCAACGACCAACCCAGCCGGGCCCCTCTCTTGTAGAGCTTGACCGGTCGACTCCAGCGGATATTCTTTCGACCTCGGTTCTCTCTGTGTGGCTGAGGTTGGTGTGGAGCAGGCGGTTCGTCAAGCTGATCGCCCCTCACCGGTCGACCCAGCCTTACCCGACCTGAGCTTTGCGCCCTATGGACCTGACGATCAGCTAGGGGAGTAAGCGGATCATGAACGATAGTGTTGCGATTATCCCTCCCCGCGACGACGAATTGGTCCGCCGTGTTGGCTGGGAGCTCCTCGAGCAGGGCTTGAATCGAGGCGGATCCCTTTTCACGCCCGGGTGGCAAGTCTGGAGCGCGGAAACAGCGGAAGAGCTGTTCCACCTGTACAACGAACGGGTCGATACCGGCACGGATTCGTTCATGGTCAAGCTGCACAGGCAGCTCGACACTGGATCCGACCTCGCGATCCAACTGGCAGCGGAGCTGCTGACGCTGCAGGGACTACCGTTGGTGAACCTGAGTGCCGGCAAGCTGCGCGAACGGGTAAGCACAGTGCTCGGCTGGATGAAGGAACCAGTTTCCATCCCTGAGCAAGTGCTGGCCGCGTTCGAGCAGGGGACATGGAACGGCGGCATCGGCGGCCACACGATGATCTGGAAGTGGCTGGCGGACGCAGTCGTCTTCCTGTGCGAGTGGTGGACCATCTCGCCCGACCGCCGGCAGCGTGCGCTGGCCGACCCCTGGGAGTGGCAGGCCCTGGTGGACAAGGCCAAGATCGTTCCATCCCTGCGAGAATCGCTTCTCTATCTGCGGTTTCCCACGCACTTCCTGCCGATCGTTAACACTGGACACAAGCGGGCGATCCGCGACGCCTTCAGCGATCCAGATGATCGCACGCCATCTATCAATCGCGATCTGCTTGGGATCACCGCCAGAATCCAGAGCGAGACCGGCCAGCCAGTGGACTACTACCTGCCACCATTCGTGAATCAGTGGCGAGTCAAGGAGAGGCCGTCCGGTGAACGGCGAGCCTGGCTGATCCGTCCGGGTCAAGGTGGTCCTGGCCTGTTGGCTGACTGGCTAAAAGAATCGTTCGTATCCCTCGGCGCCTCGCATCTCGGGGAGGTCGCGTTAAGCGCGTCCCGGGCCGATATTCGGTCGGCCGTGGACATCGGATACCAGCATCTCGATTACGCCCAACGTGTCAGCTACGCCAACGAGTTCCATGCTTTCCTCAGCCAGATGGAAAGTGACGACATTGTGACGACGCTCATCGACGACCGGATGTATCTGGGAATCCTGGCCGGCGGGCCGGAGTTTCGTCCGGCCGCAGCCGGTAGTGAGCTGCGCCGGCCGGCCGAGTGGGCCGTCGCGTCGCTCGATGCTGCCGCGCTTTCCGCGCCCCTGCCAGCGGAGCTGGATCAGCAGGGCAACGTAGTTGATCTGACCGGTGCACTGTCAGTGCTGATCGAGCTCTTCGAGTCAATCAGCCAGGTAGAGCAGGAAACGGGCATGGCAAGTACGGCGAACGTCGTGGACCGAGCGGTCGGCCCCGTAACCCTGAAACTCAACGCCGCCACCGCGGCGTTGGCGGAGCATGTACACATGAGCAGGGCCTGGCTCACCGAACTGCTCGAGCTCTGGCAGGAACGGTCGCAGATCATTCTGTGCGGTCCACCAGGTACGGGAAAGACTTACCTGGCCCGAGCGCTGGCGGGCCACGTGGCCGAGCGTGACGCGATACGCCTCGTGCAGTTCCACCCTTCGTACGCCTACGAGGACTTCTTCGAAGGATTCCGGCCGGTCGAGAACGTCGAGGGCGGCGCAGTGAGCTTTGTTAAGACACCAGGCCCGCTGCGGGAGATCGCTTCGCAGGCAAGAAACGACCGGCACCGCCCGTATGTGCTGATCATCGATGAGATCAATCGGGCGAACCTGGCCAAGGTCTTCGGTGAGCTGTACTTCCTGCTCGAGTACCGCGAATCCACTGTGCGGCTGCAGTACTCGCCGTCCGAGGCCTTCAACTTGCCGCCCAACGTGTTCATCATTGGGACGATGAACACGGCTGATCGGTCGATCGCGATGATCGACGCCGCCATCCGACGCCGCTTTGCGTTCATCGAACTACACCCCGACGAGGATCCGGTTCGCGATGTTCTCGGGAGTTGGCTTGCCGCCAACGGCCGCGAAGACGACGAGCGTGCCGGGTTGTTGGCCTCACTCAACACCCTGATCGGTGCCCAAGACCACGACTTCAAGATTGGGCCGTCGTATCTCATGCGGCCCGGCCTCGACGATGAGGCTGCGCTCCAGCGCGTCTGGCGGCACGATCTGCTGCCGCTGCTCGAGGAGCACTACTACGGTCGACTCAGCCGGGCGCAGGTGCACAGCCGATTCGGACTGGCTGCGGTCCGTGCCCAAACCGCTTCCGTCGTTATTGCCGATGATTCGGATGACGTGCGGTAGCAGTGGACAGCGTGGATGCGGTCATCCTGCCGGAACTGGATACCAGTGGTGTGCTGCGGCCCCTCGACGACGCTCAGGTTCGGGTACTCCGGGCGTCCGGCCTGGTCAAGCTGACCCCCGAGCGCAGGAGCTGGCGTATTCGACCTGGCGGCAAGGTGGGTGCGGTCCGCGCTGGAGACCTCGACGTCCAGGTGCAGCCGAAGGTCGGCGTGGTGAGGTTGCTGTTCTTTCTCGGGTACGCGAAAGATCCGCGGTTCCGCCCGGAGGACGTAACTGCGGCACCGGCGTCAGGACTATGGCCGGCACTGGCGGAGTCATTGATCCGGCAGGCCGAGCGGGCCCTCGCTGGTGGTCTCCTGCAGGGGTACACATCGTTCGAGGAGGCACTCCCTCTGATCCGGGGACGCGTTCGATTCGCCGAGCAGTTCGCCCGTCGGCCAGCCATACCGCTGCCGATCGAGGTGCAGTTCGACGACTGGACCGTCGATATCGTCGAGAACCGCCTGCTCCGCACCGCTGTACGCCGAATGTTGGCCGTGCCCCGGCTCCTGCCGTCCGCACGGGAGCGGCTAGAGCGGCTGGACGCACGCCTTGCCGGGGTACCCGTACTTCCACCCCATGCGCCGGTTCCCCTGTGGAGCCCCAGTCGGATCAACATGAGGTATGTGCCCGCACTCCGGCTGGCCGAGCTGATCCTCGATAACCAGTCCGTGGAGCCCGATGCCGGCGGCATCGCAATCGCTGCCTTCGCCGTCAACATGGCCACAGTCTTCGAAAACTTCGTAGCCGCCGCGATCCGCGAGGCGCTCGGATCCTGTCCAGGAGTTGCGGAGGAGCAGTATCGGACCTATCTGGATGCCGAACAGAGCATCCCGATTCGGCCCGACCTGGTCTACCTGGTCGACGGCCGACCCGTCGCGGTGTTCGATGCAAAGTACAAGCTTGAGCATCCAACGTCGGGTTTCCCGAACGGAGACACCTACCAGATGCTCGCCTACTGTGCTGCCCTCGATGTGCGAGCTGGATGGCTGGTATACGCGAAGGGAACGACTCCGCCGGAGCGCAAGCACATCCGGAATACGACGATAGAGATCATCCATCACCCGCTCGACCTCTTGAGGCAGCCGCACGAGATTCTTGATGACGTTGCGGCGCTGGTCCGGCGCGCAGCCGGGCCAAGCGCCTACTGAGGAAGGCGACGACCTGCAGGCGACCGATCAACGAGAGGGCAACGCGGCGGTCGATCGCTGCGGACTGGTTCATCCTCTCCGACGGCGTCGCCGGCAACAAGCACGAGTCAATACGGCGATGCGACTCGGTGAACAGGAACGGGTTGGGGAGCGGTGGGTTTTCGGCTTGGATGCCCTCCCGCGCTGGGTCCTTCCGGACCGGCCCTCCGGCCCTGCCATTGCGGTAGCTCTGCGGCAACCCATCTGACCTGACGCCGTTTTGCCCTCGGGCTGGACGGATACCGCGGCGCATCCTTCACAGCACCGCTGCACTCGTTGGTGTGCCGAGGACGACGCCGACCAGGCTTCTCCCCTGCGGTAGGGGATCCTGTCCGCCAAAAAAGAAGCTTGTACGGAGGGCTCATCGATACCATCCTGACGAGATGAGCGAGGCTGGACCGACCTGGCAGCTAATCGACGAGATGATCGTCCGCAATGGCTTGCCCGACAATGGCGTTGCCGCAGCACGGTGGGCTGTCGGTCGGTTGCGCATGCACCTCGGGGAGAGCTGGCTGGGCCGCCAGTACAAGAAGCAAGGCTGGGTGCCACGCGAACTGCTGCTCGTGGGTACTCACCGCTACGCGCTACCTCAGTTGCTGTCATGGGCGCTCTGGCTGGACGCTGCGGCCGGTGAGTCTACGTTCGCGAAAGTCCGGACCAACATGAGGAAGGGCGTGGATACCGCAACCTGGCGGCACACCTGGCTTCAACTGGAGGTTGCTCGGGCGGCAGCAAGCTCCGGAACGCCATGTAGCTTCGAGCCGCCGATTCCCGGCTCAGTCAAGAACGCGGACCTCCTTATCGACCCAGAGCAAAGGCCGTGGATGGTCGAGACCACCACGGTTCCTCGGGGAGCCGTCGACATGGCGTGGGAAAACTACGAAGACCATGTTCAGGCCGTGATCAGGGGAATCGAGCGCACGCACGACGTGACCTGTGTAGTGGCGCTGGACGATCACATGGACGAAACCGAGACGTGGGAGTGGCTGAGGGCCGTCGGCGTCCTTGCGTCTGTTGCAGCAGAGTCGCACGAGGTGCAGGTGCTCCGAGGGGATCTTGGAGTGGTGGTGATCTACCCGGACTTGTCACCGCCGGGACCCAGCTTCACCGGCGCTCCCCAAAACCGTGACGGCTGGCACCGGCTCGGTCGAACTCTCGCTAAGAAGGCTGCGCAGATCGCCGGCCCGCTGCCTGCCTGGGTTCGCGTGGACTGCCTGGATGGGCTCTTTCAGTTCACAGCGTGGACCACGATGGAGCCAGCAGACCGCATCGATGCAATCGCTGCCTTGATCCGCAGCAGAATCACCTGGCCTGCGAACGCCCACGGTGTCGTACTGTCGAGTGGGCCCGGGGTGAACTTCGACGGTAACGATGCCGCTGCCCAAGCGGTTACCGGTCGTTCGGCGTCCGGAGTCTTCCTCCGACGACTCACCCATCCCTACCTCGTGCGCGAGACGATCATCGTTCCTCTCTCCAGTGAGGCGACCGAGCACACCGACTGGTGGGCAGCCGCTTACGGCGACGAGCCCGCCTGGCTAGACATCGATCTCGCGGCAGTCGGCCTCCCCAAGACCGCAGACCTCTTTTTGTAGATCTGCGGCTTATCTGGGTTAGCTGCTGCGGCGCGTTGGAATGCCTCGCTCCACACGCGTCTATATTCGCCGGTGTCCAAGATGTGGAACGGCAGGCGTGGCCTCGTTGCGACGGCGCAGCCTGGGTTGCGCTTGGCCCAGCGGCGAAGCGCTACCGTTGCCGCTTCCCGTGGCGCTCACAGGTAGCGGCACGGTAGCCGGATCTCGGCATGGTTCGAGTTGGCGTCGGGGAGCACTCCCACTAATCACAGCGGGACGAAGCCACCAGCGACGTCTGGCCTGGGGTCTGCTGCTCACGGGAGGTGATCGCGTGCTGCATGAACAGGGTGAGATAGCCGTATCGGCATGCAAGGGACCCGAGGATGGTCAGTTGGGAGCCGGTCCCTACGACCACTACAGCCTTATCGCCCGCGGCCTGCCGTTGCCGCCCCTTGCGCGGGCCCTCAAGCCTCAGGCGGTACATTGCGCAGTCACATCCGTCGACGTAAGCGGCCGTCTGGCCGACCGCAGGCCACTACAAGCCCTCGGGTGGTTCGCCGGTCGTCCCATCGACCTCGTCGCTAGGGACAACGTGATCACGGTGACCGCGCGGCGCTGCGCGCGGTGGACGATCAACCGGCAAGGTCACCTGGTGCTGCCGTCCTCAGTGCGGCGGAGCTGCGGCGTCGAACGAGGTCATCGTCTCCTGGTGCTGGCATACCCGGACCGCCCCGTTTTGCTGGTCTACACGATGAGCGCACTTGAGCTCATGGTTTCGCGATACGGCGTACGTGAGGCAGCGTGATGGGGTCGGCCTTCAGCGGGGGCGACGAACTGGAGGCGGCTCGGCTCCTTCTGGCTCGGCTAGGGGTAACGCCGGAGCAGCTCCTGACCGTGCAGAGCACACCTCGCATGGTCCCCACGTTCGACGAGTACATCGAACGCGTATCTGAGGCGGTAACGGCGGGCACGGGACGGGTTTACGGTACCTACTGGAACAGGGTCCGAGAGGTCTGGGGCAGCCGCCGCCTGAACGAGCCGACGCCGCTGGAGATCAGGCAGCTCGCCGAGCGCATGAAGGACCAGCTCGTAGTGCGAAGAAACTCTCGCGGCGGGCGGACGGCCGCGGAGCACCTCATCTCTTCGCTCAGGTGCCTCTACAGCTATGCCGAGGCCGACGGGCTCATCACCGAGTTCAACAACCCTGCCAAGCGGGTGCCCAAGCCCCGACGCCTGGCCAGCACGAGGCGGGCCCTGTCCGAGCGGCAGCTTGCCTCGATCAACGAAGTCGCTGCCACCACCGGAAACGACCCTGAGCTCGATGCCCTGATATTGCGACTCCATATCGAGACTGCGTGCAGGAGGGGCGGAGGGCTTGCCCTCCGCCGCGCGGATCTCGATATGGAGCAGTGCATGGTCCAGCTGCACGAGAAGGGCGAGACCGTGCGGTGGCAACCGATCTCACCTACGCTGGCCACTCAGCTTGCGGGGCATTCTGATGACCGAGGTGGTGGCAAACCGACTGATCGGTTGCTCAGATACCGGAACGGTCGGCCCATCACAAGCCGGCGCCACGACCATCTGTGGCAGCGCCTCGGTAAGCACCTGCCTTGGGTGGCTACCCAGCAGGTCAGCACGCATTGGCTACGCCACACAACCTTGACCTGGGTGGAGCGGAGCTTCGGCTATGCAGTAGCCCGAGCGTTCGCAGGTCACAATGGCAGGTCTGATGCCGGCACTACCAGCACCTATGTGCGAGCCGACGTCTACGAGGTCGCCCGAGCTTTGGCAGCCTTAACGGGTGAGTCGCACCCTCTGCTCTCGGCGCCGGTCGGAGTGCGAGGGGTAAACACCCAAGGTCTTATCGGCCCATCTCCCGGAGATGGAACGTAGGGAGTCTCTGGTTCTGGGTACCCAGTCCGTAGTCGGGCTGCAGCGTCGTATATTTCATGCCACCGCCAGGTGGCTTACCTTTCCTTCGTTGATTGTCCACTCGAATCCGGACTCGAACATGTTGCCATGCTCATAGACGAAGTTGTCGACTGTCCACTCTGCTGGGGGCTTCCCGAGCTGGTGCGCCAGAAGGATATAGGCAATGAAGCCGCGCATCTGAACATTTCCCCAATCCACACTACTGCCTACAACTATCGGCAAGTCGACCCCTTCTTCGTCGCAGTAATTGATCCTTCCTACGCTGTCGCAGCCTTTGGTCGAGGCCCAACACAGGTCCAAGTAGTCACCGTAGTATGTGCCTCCACCTTTGGATGTGTGAAAGAACTCGACTTGATCACCGTACGGAAGTTTAATACAACTGATTCCTGCCTTCTCCGCCCTAGCTCGGGCGATCGAGGTGAATCCGCTGTTACTGAAAATCCGTCCGCCGTGGGCTTCGGTGTCGTCGATTGCACCCACGAGGGCGTCCACCACTCCCACGCCCACGACTCGAGAATGATTCTTGCACTCCACGATTTCGCGAGACTTCGGTAGCCATATGTCGACCTGACGGCGATAGCGCTGACTCCTATCGAGGATTCTTGCATCGAGCTCGAACGTAACATGCTGATCTTCCTCGGTGAGATACCGCATGACCTGGCGCTCGTAGCTTCTACCACTCCTGATCGCTACCACCCCCGCTGTGTGATGGGTTGCCGCTAGACACCAGGGTAGTTGTTGCCTCCGACAGTTCTTCAGGCGCGAGAGCGGCCGCCGTGATTGAATGGTGATCCTCCAAGGTCGTGCCCCAAATCCCTGGCATCCGTCACCACACCATGCCGACAGCCATCAGCCGAGACGCTTGGACCGGCGTCGAGCCCGGTTGAGCGAGCTGTGGACTTCTCCTAAGGGACGTCTCGTATCTCGACGATGGTGAGATGTCCGTCGCTGGTGCGGTGGTCCGACCGACGGTGGTCTTCGAGGTGAGCATCCGCCGGTGACCGCCGTATCAGTACGGCCGCTGGATCCCTCGCTCCGCGAGCGTCGCTTCGTAGAAGCCGAGGAAGCGCTCTAACTCTCCGACTGCGTCGTCCAGCTCGTCGAGAGCTGCGCGGTCGCCGGGGTCATGGCGCAGTAGGCGCGCCGCGTCCGCCAGCTGTACCAGCAGGGCAGCGAACGTATCGCCCTGCAGGTGGATGCCGGGGAATGCCCTACCCGAAAGCTGCACGACGGCAAAGTTGGTAACACGGGACAGCACCTGCGCCTGGTCCTGGCTCATCTGAGCAGGATTCCAGCACCACTCGAAGGTCGTCCAAGGGAGGTCTGCTTACCCCGGCGACTGTCTGGTTGAGATGGTCGGTCAGGCTGCCCGGGTGCAGGTGATCACCGCAGCCCGCCCGGCTTGGATTTTCCCGTTCACCGGGCTGCAGCCCGCCCAGTTCCGCCAGCTGGTCCACTTGGTCGCGGAGCGTGGCGGTGACGCGATTAGAGACGGGCGGCCGGGCCGGCAATGGGCTCTCGACCTGCCCGATCGGGTGCTGTTGGTGGCCGTGTACTGGCGCACGAACCTGACCATGCGCCAGATCGGTCCGCTGTTCGGGGTGTCGCACTCCGCTGCGCACCGGGTCATCGACACCCTCGGCCCGTTGCTGGCCCTGGCACCGGTGCGCCGACGGCCGGTCGACCAGATCGCCATCGTCGACGGCACCCTGATCCCCACCCGCGATCACCGCTTGGCCACTAAGAGCAAGAACTACCGGTACTCGACGAACCTGCAGGTCGCCATCGACGCCAGCACCCGCCTGGTCATCGCTGTCGGCGACCCGCAGCCCGGCAATCGAAACGACACGATCGTCTTCCGCACCAGCGGCATCGAAGAGAAGCTGGCCGGGCGACCCGTCATGGCCGACGGCGGTTACCGCGGCAACTCTGAGGTGATCATCCCGTACCGCAAGCCCGCCGACGGCGGCGTCCTGCCAGCCTGGAAAGAAGAGCTGAACAGCCACCACCGCACCGTCCGCGCCGGAGTCGAACACGCTCTGGCCAGGATGAAGTGCTTCAAGATCCTGCGCGACTACCGCCGCGCCGCCCACACATTGGCCGACGCCGCCTCCGGCATCGCCAACCTTCACAACATCATCCTGACCGGCTGACCGCCGGGCCGGCGCTGGGAAACGCCTTCACCTAGATACGAGACGTCCCTTAGCGAGCTGCTCGGCGGGTTTACGAGACCTGTGCTCAGGACTCGGAACTGCCGCTCCGCGCTGCTGGTAGATTGGGCGCATGAGCACCCATCTGGTGCATGGATGCTGGACGTGGGGGTTCAAGTCCCCCCTCGGACACAAACCATTACCCCACGGTGCGCGTTGAGATCCATTTCAGCGCGCACCGTTTGCGTTTCAGGCTGGTAGGTGAGCCGGAGGCCGAGTTGCCGGTAGACCTCGGCCTTGTCGGCGGGGTCGGCGTCGCGGAGCACGGCGGCGAAGTCGCCGACCGCCGTCACCAGGCTCGCGATTTCTGTTCGGCTCATCCGGCGCGGGCTGTTGCCCACCTTCGCGTGGAGGTCGGTTTCGGCGCGGGCGCGTTCGGCCTGGGTCTGGGCGATCCAGCCGGTGACTACCGCCGGGTCGGCACCGGCGTCGAGGGCCGCCCGGTAGCGCTCCAGCTTGGCGTCGCATGCGGTGATGATTGTCTGGGCTGCCGTGGCAAGTGCGGGCGGATGATCCAGGGGCTGGGCGTCGGCCATCGCGGTGATCGTCTGTTCGATGCGGTGGGGTGCGAAGGCGGAGGCCAGCCAGATGTCGAGCGGGTCGGTGAGGGCGTCCTCGCGCAGGTACACGTTGCGGGGATGTACGACCTGGTTGGCGAGGGCGTACTCCTGCGGAAAGCGGCAGCGGTAGTAGGCGTCGCCGTGGTTGTACTGGCCCTGCACGCGTCGGTCGCAGGCGGCGCAGTAAATCATGCCGCGGAAGACGTACGGGTTGCGGGTGCGCCGCCTGACGTGCTGACCGCCGGTTCCTCGTCCGCGCCGTTGCAGGAGTGCTTGGGCCTGCTCGAAGGTCGCATCGTCGATGAGTGGGGCGGCGGCGGCGCCGGGGTGTAGCTCGGGTGGCTGAACGGGCGCCGCCACGCTGGTGACCCCGGTCGTTGCACCGCCGTCGACGTTGTCGACCGTCCATGAACCGTTGTCTTCGCTGGGCTGGTCAAGTCGCTCGTCCGCTGCTGCGATCGTTGCCGAATCCGGCTCCTTGCGTTGTTGATATTGGTGATCGGGCGGCAGCGTCATGCGCCTCCGTCCGGCGGTTGCCCCGGCCGGGACACGCGTCGGTGGGCGTGCGTCGTTCGCTCCTTGGCCTCCGCTGCCCCGATGTGAAAGAAAGCGGACTGGACGGCGATGCCAGCACTCGGCTTCGTGGGCGGGCGGGATGGTGGTGCTGTAGCTCGATGCGCCGACGACTCGCGCCGTGGCGGATGGTTGGGTTGTCATGGGAGATGTCCTCCGGGGTTGCTCGGGCCGCGACGGTGTTGACCGACACCTGCCACCCGTCGGCGTGCAGGTCGAGGGTCACCCGCGGGGAGCCGTAAGTGCCGCCGGAGGCGTCGAACGCTGCCCGGATCGCCTCATCGAGGGCATCGCGGCGGGTCTGCCGCGCGGTGGGTTGCCGGTCACGCCACTTGTAGAACCACGACTGCGACAGCCCAAGCGCCCGACAGGTCACCGCGTGCGGCACAGCGTGCTCGGTCCTCTGGGCGGCGACGAACCCGGCCACGCTCACTTCGTCGCCTCCTTGACCCACAGGACCACGGATCGCTTGAGCACATCACGCTCCATCGCCAGCTCGGCGTTCTCCTTGCGCAGACGAGCCAGCTCGGCGCGTTCGTCCTCACCGAGCCCGCCGGCGGCGGCCTCACCCCGATCCCGTCGGTCCTGCGCCACCCAGTTCGCCAAGGTGCCGCTGTTGATACCCAGATCCCGAGCGACCTGCGCGATCGGCTTACCCGTCTCCCGCACGATCCGCACGGCGCCCTCACGGAACTCCCGGTCGAACCGTCTCCTCGTTTCAGCCATGACCATCTATCCCTTTAGGTCCGGCCTCCACGCTAACGGGGGAACCTCAGGTGTGGTTTCAGGCGCCATTGAAGAGAGTCGGCCGCATCGATGTACCGCTCTGGGCCACTCGGCCTTGCCAACGCTCAACGCAACAGAGCCCTACGACTCGTTGCGATGGGCTTCGCCCGCCAGTGCTGCGGCAATGCCCCCGAGCTCGTCGACAGTTTGTTGCAGAGCCGGGACGATTTCGCGCACCCGGTCCTCGGTCAGGAGAATGCTCGGTCCGGCAATGCTCACCGCTCCGAGCGCCTCGCCGCTGTGCGCATCCACCAGCGGCATGGCCATCGCTGAGATCCCTCGTTCATTGCTCTCATGCACGCGCGCCCAGCCCTGCTCTCGCGCTTCGCGGATGCGGGCCGTCACGTCGGCGAGGCTGCGCGGCATGCCGGGCCCGACCGGGTGCCGTCGCGGCGGCTCCTGCCGGGCGACGAGCCGTAGGGCCCGGTCCTCGGGAAGCGCGGACAGCCAGGCGATCCCCGTCGCGGTCGAGTCGAGGGGAATCACGTGGCCGTGATCCACATCAGCGTCGTATCGGAGTCCGGACTTTGCGCCCTGCTCCTTGGCGACCCAGATCAACTGCTCCCTGTCGACCAGGCTTAGGCGGACGAGTTGGCCTGAGGTGCGAGCGAGGCGGGCCAGGACAGGTTTGGCGAGCCCGGTGATGGTAGAGGTCGCCAGGTGTCGTAACCCCAGGCCGACGACACGGAGCGTAAGCGCGTAGTTGCCCGACGGTTTGAGTTGAAAGACGAAGCCTTCGTCCGTGAGTGTCGCGAGGATCCGATGGGTCGCGCTCCTGGGAAGTCCCAATTGGTCAGAGATGCGAGCTAGAGGCACGCCCTCGACCTCACCGACAAGGCAGGAGAGCACCGCCAAGCCGCGTGACAGTGTCCCAGCAGCAACCATTATCCACCACTTTCTATTGGCACTCGCCCACATCGGCTGCGGGGAAGTTGACGTGACCCAATCTTCCACGTGCCCCTTGCGCTGTCGACAGTACTGGAATACCGTTCCGCTAAGCAACGGCGTTCCAGTCGGTCCGGGAGTCAGGGAGGCCTCATGGTGGCGAACACGCACACCCGACCCACGGTCCTGAGCCAGGGCACCTTCCTCTCGGTGTCGGCCGACGAGTTCGCCGAGGCCGCCGCGATCGCCGGTTTCGACGCCCTGAACATCTGGCGACACGCCCCGAGCTTCGAATCGGCGTCTGCCGTAGGCATGGCCACGCGCCGTGCGGGACTCTCGGTTCACGCCGTCTGCCGAGGGGGGTATCTCGTCGAACCCGACCAGCGGGCGGCGGATGACGCCAGCCTGCAGGCTCTCGACGACGCCGCGGAACTGGGTGCCGACCATCTCGTCGTCGTCGTCGGCCCCGTAGTGCACAGTGCACGGGCCACGCTCGAGCGAGCCGCTCGGGTGCTGGAGGCACTGTTGCCCGAAGCCGAGGACCGAGGGGTTGCCCTCGCCCTTGAGCCCTTCCACCCCATGTTCGCTGCCGAGAAATCCGCGCTCGTCACCCTTCGCGCGGCGCTCAGCATGGTCGAGGCGCTCGACTCTCGCTGGGTCGGCATCGCGGCAGATTCCTACCACCTCTGGTGGGATCCGGATCTGGCGGCGCAGTTCGCGCACGCCGACGGCCGCATCCTCGCGGTGCACCTGTCCGACTGGCTCGTACCCACCGTCAACCTTCCCCGTGGGCGCGGAGTACCCGGCGAAGGGGTCATCGATCTCGCCGGGTTCGTGGCGATCGCGCGACATGCGGGCTTCTCGGGACCACTCGAGGTCGAAGTTCTCACGGACCGCTTCGACGGGCAGCCCGCGCACTCCACCGCCCGGCTGCTCAGGTCGTCGATCGAGTCGATCCTCGCGACAGGCGCTGCCCACACCCCGGCGCTAGCCGGCTGAGCCGCTGATATGAACGAAAGGTTCACGATGTCCATGCAAACCGATTCCCCGACGACCGCCGGGGTTCCGAAGGCCGTCGCGGCGCCTGAGACCTCCGCGGCGACGACCTATCGGCCCCGCCGACTCCGCAAGCTCGCCTGGGACCTCATCCCGGTGGGGGTCTTCGCGGCCATCGTCGCTCTGTGGGCCGGCGCGGTGGAGGCGTTTGACATCCCCTCGTACCTGTTGCCCAGCCCGCAGGAAACCTTCGCCCGCATGGCCAACGACTTCCCGCTGTTGTGGGAGAACACCGGCGTCACGCTCACCGAGATCGTGGCCGGTCTCGGTATCACCATCGTGACGGCCATCCCGCTCGGGCTGATGATCGCGCTCAGTCGCGTCGCCAGGCAGGTGGTGTACCCGCCGGTCGTCTTCATGCAGCTCGTTCCCAAGATCGCGATCGCCCCCCTCTTCGTGGTGTGGATCGGCTTCGGCATGGAGTCCAAGATTCTGCTCACCATCCTGATGACCTTCTTCCCGCTCCTGGTGGCGAGCATCAGCGGCTTCAGGATTCTGGACGACCGGATGCTCTACCTCACCAAGTCGATGGGCGCGTCGCGCTGGCAGACCTTCCGCTATCTGCGGTTCCCGTCCGCCCTGCCCGTGATCTTCTCAGGGCTGAAGACATCGGCGACGCTCGCCGCGACGGCAGCCCTCGTCGCCGAGTTCGTCGGAGCCAACACCGGGCTGGGCTACCTGCTGCTCCAGGGCACGAGCACCTTGGACACCACGCTGATCTTCGCCGTCCTCGTCGTGCTGACCATCATCGGAATCGCTCTCAACTACCTCGTCGAGCTGGTCGAGTGGCTGCTGACGCCCTGGCAGCGCGCGCGTAACAACTAACTGATCACCCCCCTCCACCACGCACCACCTCACTAAACGGGATCGACGACGATCCTGGGAAGGAAAGACATGCGCCACATCCCCCGGCGATCCGCGCTGGTCGCGTCCGTGCTGGCCGCCTCCATGGCGCTCACCGCCTGCGGCGGCGGCTCGAGCGACTCCTCCGTCGGCGCCGACGGCACCAAGCTCAAGCCCTTCACCTTCCAGCTCAACTTCACCGCGGGCGGATTCAACGCGGGCTTCGAGTACGCCGCCGTCCACGGCCTGTACAAGGGGGAAGGGCTGGACGTCGAGATCGTTCCGGGCGCCGGCTCCGGCGTCACCGCCCAGATGGTCGCATCGGGCAAGGCTCAGGTCGCATACGCGGACGCGGCCACCACGAGCGCCCTCATCGCCAAGGGCGCCCCCATGAAGAACATCATGACGGTCTACCAGTCCAGCCCCAACCAGGTGACGACCCTGACGTCGAGCGGCATCAACGCGATTCAGGACCTGAAGGGCCGCAGTGTGGGTGTGCCGACCGGCGGTTCGCAGACCGCGATGTTGCCCATCCTGCTGGAAAAGAACGGCATGAAGCCGTCGGACATCAAGCAGGTGGGCCTGCCCAAGGAGTCCCTGGTTCAGGCGCTGCTGCAGAAGCGCGTCGATGCCATCCTCGGCTCGACCGACGCGTACGGCGTGCAGCTGGAGCAGCAGGGCGCGCAGACCAAGAACTGGACGTTCGCGGATTATGGGGTTCCGACGGTCAGCACCAGCGTGTTCGCCAACGAGGACTACCTGAAGAACAACGCCGACGACGTCAAGGCGTTCATCCGAGCGAGCCTCAAGGGGTGGGCGGCTGTCATCGCGGATCCGAAGGCTGGCGCCGCGGCGGTCAAGACGTACTTCCCCAACTCGAACGAGCAGCAGAGCCTGGCTGAGCTCAACGCGATTATTCCGCTGTTCTGCGCCGGCGGCGCCACGGCCGTCGGCAAGGCGCCCGCCGAGAGCTGGAGCCGTACCCAGGACCTGCTCTCCTCGATCGGGCTCCTGCCCGCCGGAACGGACGCCACCACGTACTACTCGAACGACCTCCTTCCCGCCGAGGCGGAGATGCAGCAGTGCCAGGACGGCAAGCCGGTGCCGCTGGCCGCGAAGTGAGCCCGCAGCGAACACCTCTCACTGATCTGTGGAAAGGAGGGATCACGTGCCACACGACATTCCGCGGCAAGGACTGATCTACCAGGACCTGTACGTCGGACTTGCGTTCCGCAGCCCGGGACGGACCATCACCGACGCCGACGTTCTCGGGTTCGCCGCGCTGACCGGTGACTTCTCCGAGGTGCACACCAGCGACGTCTACGCGAAAGCCAGCCAATTCGGTCGACGGATCGCGCACGGCATGCTGGGCCTGGCCTACGCGCACGGCCTGATGTGGCCCCGCACCGAGATGCTGCGGGACACCGCCGTCGCATTTCTCGGAATCAAGGACTGGAGGTTCAAGGCCCCGATCTTCATCGGCGACACGATCTTCGTCGAGTACTCGGTTGCCGAGATGCGCGACAGTGCGTCCAAGCCGACTCAAGCGATCGTGACCTTCGACGTGCGCGTCGTCGACCAGGACGGCCGCGTCTGCCAGGAGGGGCAGAAGGTGGAGCTTCTGTCCAAGGTGCCCCTCGGCGGGGTCGATGCAAGTGGGAAGGCACAGTCATGATCGCACGCGCAACCGCGGCCGACGCTCGGACGAAAGCCTCGATCTCCATCGAGTCCGTCAGCAAGACCTTCGGACTGGACGGCCCGAACCCGTTCCAGGCGCTGAAGCCGGTCGACATGAACATCAAGCCCGGCGAGTTCATCTCCATCGTCGGCCCCTCCGGATGCGGCAAGAGCACCCTCATGCTCATGGTCGCCGGACTGCTCGACCGCACGACCGGCGACATCCGCGTCGGGGGTGAGTCGGTGAAGCGGCCCATCACGGACGTGGGTATCGCGTTCCAGGATCACCTTCTCCTCGAGTTCCGGACCGCTATCGACAACGTCATGCTGCAAGCGACGATCCGCGGCCTACCCGAGCAGGAGATCCGCAGTCGCGCAGAGCAGTTGTTCGAGCGACTGCGGCTGACCAAGGCGATGAAGAAGTACCCCCGTCAGCTCTCCGGCGGGATGCGCCAGCGGGTGTCGCTGATCCGGACGCTCGTGCACGACCCGTCGGTTCTCATGCTCGATGAGCCCTTCGGTGCGCTCGACGCGCTGACCCGGTTGCAGGTTCGTACCGACCTCGAGGCGCTGTGGATGGAGCGGCGCCCCACGGTCCTGTTCATCACCCACAGCGTGGAGGAGGCCGTCGGGCTCTCCGATCGGATCTTCGTCATGAGCCCCAGCCCGGGAGAAATCGTCGATGAAATCGTCGTCGACCTGCCCCGTCCGCGGCCGATCGCGCTCGGGGAATCTCCTGCCTTCGGCAAGTACGCCGACCGGATCTACCAGCACTTCGAGCGGCTGGGCGTGCTCCACGGCATCGAACTGCCGAACGCGAAGTCATGACGGTCGGCAGCGCATTCCGGTTCGTGGATCGCCGCGCGCTGGTGACCGGAGCCGGCCAAGGGATCGGACGGGCCATCGCCGAGCGGCTCGCCGCGGAGGGCGCACATGTCGTCGTTGCTGATGTGAACGAGGACCTGGCGCGAGAAGCGGCGACCGTCCTGCGGGCCGCCGGCGGCTCCGCCGAGTCCGCGACGGTCGACGTCTCGGACTCAGCCTCGCTGGCCTCGCTCGGCGGCCTTTTAGGTCAGGTTGATGTCGTCGTCGCCAACGCCGGTATCCAGACCTTCGGACCGCTACTGGAGTTGAGCGTGGAGGATTGGGACCGCGTACTGGCCGTGAATGCTCGGGGTACGTTCCTGACCCTCCAACTCGCGGCGCGGCTCCTGTCGAACGGCGGCAGCGTCGTGACGGTGGCCTCGATCCAGGCGGTGTTGCCCAATGTGATGTCGGCGAACTATGCGGCGTCGAAGGCCGCGGTCATCAGCACGACCAAGACGTTCGCCGCTGAGCTGGCGCCACGGGGAATTCGGGTCAACGCGGTTGCTCCGGGCCGGATCGACACGCCGCTGGCCCAGCGGGCGAACGTCGAACTCGGCCGCATGGTCGACAAGGATCCGGCGCTGATGCTGGCCAACCGCGTTGCCACCATCCCGCTCGGCCGCACCGGCCAGGCCCAGGAGGTGGCGGCCGCCGTGGCGTTCCTCGCCTCTGACGACGCCTCCTATATCACGGGGGAGACGCTGAATGTTTGCGGCGGGGACGTGATGCTCTGATGGGCGGCACCGTACCCCCGGCGGTCCGGCTCGACCGGTCCGGCCCCGTGTGGCTGGTGCGACTCGACAACTCGCCGCTGCACCTGATGACGCTGGGCATGCTCGCCGACCTGGCCGAAACCTTCCGGCGTGCAGCCGAATCCGACGCACGAGTCCTCGTCCTGGGTGCAGCCGGCGGGCGGGCATTCTGTGCCGGCAGCGACATGCGTGAGTTTGCGGCGTTGGGCGAGCAAGCCGCTGAGCGCAAGGTACTCGTCGAGGACCGCATGTTGCGGATGCTCGCCAAGCTGCCGTTCCCCACCATCGCCGCCATCGACCAACCGGCGCTGGGCGGCGGCCTGGAGCTTGCCCTGGCGTGCGACCTGCGAGTGGTTCGACACGGCGTCCGCCTGGGGCTACCGGAGGTCAAGATCGGCGCGCTCGCCGCGACCGGGAGTCAACGGCTCACGAAGCTCGTTGGACCGGGACGGGCCAAGCAGCTGCTCTTGACCGGGGAGACCATCGACGCGGTAACGGCCCTGGGTTGGGGGCTGGCGACCGAGGTCGTCGACGGCTCCGCGTGGGAGCGCGCCGTCGAACTCGCCGACCTTCTCGTATCTCGCAGTGCCTTGTCGCTTCAGCTGGCAAAGCAGCTTGTCGATGAGGCGACCGATCTGCCGCTCAACGCGGGCCTGGTGCGTGCGTCAGATGCTTTGGAGCACATCTTCGCGAGTAGTGAACTAAGCGAAGGTGTCACGAGATTCCTGGGTAAAGAGGATTAGTCGATCATGACGCTCACCCTCAAGCCCACTCCAGGGGACAACCCTCGGCGCCCCGGGCTGGTGCTGACGCCCGAGGATGCGGTGGCGCTGGTCCCGTCGGGCGTCACTCTCGCCGTGGGCGGCAGCGGTTCTCTCCTGCAGGTGCCCGAGACGCTGCTCGCTGCCCTCGAGCAGCGCTGGGGCAAGGAGCGGGCGCCCAACGACCTGACGGTCGTGCACGTCATGGGGCTCGGCGACCTCCAGGGCCGCGGGATCGACCACATCGCCATTCCTGGCTTGGTGCGCAGGTTTGTCGGTTCGCATTTCGTGCTCTCGCCCCGCCAGCAGAAAACGATTGCCGGCAACCAGGTCGAGGCGGTCGGGTTGCCCGCCGGCACCATCTCGCTGCTGTACCGGGAGATCGCTGGCGG
This sequence comes from Micromonospora sp. NBC_00617, assembly GCF_045161355.1. Lineage (NCBI taxonomy): Bacteria > Bacillati > Actinomycetota > Actinomycetes > Micromonosporales > Micromonosporaceae > Micromonospora > Micromonospora sp. NBC_00617. The sequence continues at coordinate 981,793 of NZ_CP107751.1, forward strand.
ACGACCGGGGCTGTTCACGGATATCGGCTTGGGAACGTTCGTCGACCCCCGTCAGGAGTGGGGGCGGATGAACGACCGTACTCGTGAAGGTCTCAGCGAGCTGATCACCCTCGCGGGACGCGAGTGGCTCTTCTACCCCCGCTTCGACGTGCACTTCGGGCTGCTGCGCGCCACGGTGGCCGATGTCCACGGCAACCTGGCGATGGACGACGAGGCCGCCTTCAGCGACAACCTCGCCATCGCTCAGGCTGTCCACAACAGCGGCGGCACGGTGGTCGCCGAGGTGAAACAGATCGTCGCCGCAGGGGAGCTCCCCGCCGGCCGGGTCAAGGTACCCGGAGCACTCGTGGATCACGTCGTGATCACCGACTGGCCGAATCAGACCCCCATCACCCGCAGCGACCCCCGGCGAACTGGCGTGGAGCCGAACCGGCCCACGGCCATCACCCCGCTGCCCTTCGACCACCGAAAGGTGGTGGCGCGTCGAGCCGCGCAGGAGATCCACGAAGACGATCTCGCCAATCTCGGTGTCGGGATGGCGAACGGCATCTCATACGTGGCACTCGAGGAGGGCTTCCTCGACCGGTTCACCCTCAGCATCGAGCAGGGTGTGTTCGGTGGCCTGCCCGGCGTGGGCCTGGATTCGGGAACTGCCATCAACCCGACGGCGATCGTGGACATGTCGAGCCAGTTCGACCTGTACGACGGCGGTGCCTTGGACTTCGCGGGTCTGGCGTTTGCCCAGATTGACGCCGAAGGCAACGTCAACGTGGCGGGCGTGGACGGAACACCGATCGGTCCCGGTGGCTTCATCGACATCAGCCAGAAGGCCAAGACCGTCGTGTTCTGCGGCACCTTCCGCGGTGGCGACCTCGACGTGCGCGTCGGAGAGGGCCGCCTCGAGATCGTACGAGACGGCCGCTACGGCAAGCTGGTCGATCGAGTCCAGCGCATCGCCTTCGACGGGAGGCGAGCGCGCCGCGCGGGACAACGAGTGCTCTACGTCACCGAGCGAGCGGTATTCCGACTCGGCGCTGACGGCATCGAACTGATCGAGATCGCGCCCGGAGTCGACCTGCAGCACCACGTCCTTGCACGCATGGGCTTCACCCCCATCATCCGCGAACCACTTCGAGAAATGGACGGCCGATTGTTCCGTCCGGAGCCGATGGGGCTGCGTTGCCTGCCTCCGCGCCGCCTCGGATGACCCGCCGTCTTTTCCGGCCGCAGACACAGAAAGGTTGATCTCATCGTGACCGACGCGTTCGAGGGAATTCGCATCCTCGACTTCACCCAGCTCGAGCAGGGCCCGTCCGCGACCCAGATGCTCGCCGACTTCGGGGCCGACGTCATCAAGATCGAGCGCATCGACGTGGGTGAGATCGGGCGCAATCAGGTCCCGTTCATCGGCGATGGATACAGCCCGCACTGGTCCGCGACGAACCGGAACAAGCGGAGCATCAGCGTCGACGTGAAGTCGGTCGAGGGCCGCAAGCTCATCCTGGACCTGACAAAGGACGCCGACATCGTGGCGAGCAACTTCCGGCCGGGTGTCATGGACCGCCTCGGGCTGGGCTACGACGCCTTGTCAGCTGTCAATCCACGCATCATCGTCGGATATGCCTCGGGGTACGGTCTCAGTGGGCCGTATACCCATCGGCGCGGACAGGACCTGGCGGCGCAGGCCATCAGTGGGCTGATGGCCTTGTCAGGCACCGAGGAAACCGGCCCGATGCCGAGCGGCACGTTCATGATCGACTACGTCGCCTCCATGCAGTTCGCCCTGGGCATGATGGCCGCGCTGGCGGCCAGGGAACGCACGGGCCGCGGGCAGATCGTGGACTCGAACCTGATGAACGCCGCGATCACGACGCACCTGCAAGAGGGCACCACGTTCCTGAACACCGGCCAGCGCTATCCCCGCCCGCCAGCCAACATCGCCCACGCACGCAACACAGCGCTCTACGGCTACTACAAGGCCGCCGACGGCCTGTGGTTCACGCTCATCGGGGAGTACTACGTTGACGAGCAGTGGCGAAGGGCCGCGCGCGCCTGCGGCCTGACCCCGGAGCAGATCGACGACCCCCGCTTCCAGAGCATCGAGGGGCTGACCGAACACGTCCACGAGACCCGCGACCTGCTGGCGGACGCGATCGCGCGCTTCCCACGTGACGAGATCATGGCTCGGTTCGAGGCGGAGGGCATCCTCGTAGCGCCCGTCCACGACTATGACGCCGTCTTCGACGACCCGCAGGTTCGGCACAACAACCTCGTGCTCGAGGCGGAGGTCGCCGGAATCGGACCAGTGCGTTTCGTCGGCATGCCGGTTTCGCTCTCCGAGACCCCGGCCCGCCTGCGCATGGTGCCCCCCAAGGTGGGCCAGCACAACGACGAAGTCCTCCGTGCGGCCGGGTTCAGCCCCAACGAGATCGCCGAGCTGAAGTCGGCCGGAGTCATCGGCTCCGAGTCGGATCGCGAGGCGACGGGCGGGCGGCCCGCCTGGTCCTGACTGACCGCCCAACTACCAACGCTTTGCTCGAGGAGAATTCGTGGACACGCTCACGACCGCCAAGCTCACCATTCCCACCGCTGACGGCGGAACCAAAGTGCATGCCATGCACGAACCAGTCGACTACCCGCGCCATCAGGGGCCCTTCAGTTCCCGAACCGTGCTCGCCGCGGCACACGTCGTCGCGGACGCTCGTGCTGACTACACCCCGGGGGAGCAGACTCCCATCGACTGGGAGGCCACGATCGCGTTCCGCAAGCACCTGTTCAGCTACGGAGTGGGCATCGCCGAAGGCATGGACACCTCCGAGCGCGGTCCTGGTGGCCTCCAGTGGGGGCAGGCCAAGGAGTTGATCCGACTGGGCGTGGCCGCCGCGAGGGAGGAAGGCGCCGCGGTCGTGGCCGGCGTAGGCACCGACCAGATCACGTCCCGCGACCCCGGTCTGGGCGAGATCGTCGACGCGTATCTCGAGCAGCTCGACTGGGTCCAGGCCCAAGGGAGCGCCGCGGTGATCCGCGCCAGCCACGCCCTTGTCGCTGCCGCCCGCAACGAAGATGACTACCTCAAGGCCTACGGCCAGGTCCTCGCCCAGGTGGACAAGCCCGCCATCGTGCACTGGCTCGGAACCGGATTCGATCCTTCGCTCGCCGGATACTGGGGACACGCCGACCCCGTCGAGGCGATGAATGTCGTCGTCCGCATGGCTGAGGAGAACTCGGCGCGCCTCGACGGGATCAAGTTCAGCTTGCTGAACGAGGAGCTCGAAATGGAGTTCCGCCGGCGCCTGCCGGAAGGCGTGAAGGTCTACACCGGCGACGATTACGGGTACACCAACCTCCTGCTGGGGGATGGTGAGCACCACAGCCACGGGCTCCTCGGTGTGCTCGACCCCATCGCCCCTGTCGCGTCCCTGGGCTTCTCCGCGCTCGACAGGGGCGACGAGGCGGGCTTCGTCGAGGCCATGAATTCCTCGATCCCCCTTGCGGTCAAGATGTTCGAGGCACCGGCCGACCGCTACAAGATCGGCACCGTGTTCATCGCCTGGCTGTCCGGGCACCAGAACCACTTCCGGATGGTCACCGGTCGGGAAGGATTCCGCTCGCTGCAGCACCTCACTGATCTCTTCGTGCTCGCTGACGAGATTGGCCTGTTCCCGGATCCCGCACTGGCGGCGCACCGCATGCGGCTGCTCCTGGCTGCGAGCGGCGTCGAATGACGGGGTCCGGCGATCAGCTCGTCGCCCCACGCGACGCGAACTGGGCCAAGGCGCTACCCCCGGCTCGCGGCGTCACCGCAGCCGAGATCCGCGCCCATCTCAGCGGGGCACGCCGGCTCGTCGTGCTCGATGACGACCCGACCGGCACGCAGACCGTCCGGGACGTCCCCGTGCTCACGCGATGGGACGTCGAGGATGTGCGGTGGGCGCTGCGCCAGGGGACATCCGGCTTCTACGTGCTCACCAACACCCGAAGCCTCTCCCCGGCCGCAGCGGCCGAACGCAACCGTGACGTAGCCAAGGCGTGCCTGGAGGCAGCTCGACTCGAAGACGTGCAGCTCACGTTCGCGAGCCGGGGCGACTCCACGCTTCGAGGTCACTTTCCCCTCGAAACGGATGTGCTGGCCGAGGTCCTCGCGGAACACGGCCAACACACGGACGCGGTGCTCCTCGCGCCGGCGTACATCGACGCCGGACGCGTCACCGTGGATGGAGTCCACTGGGCGGCAGGGCCGGCCGGTCTCGCGCCCATCGCCGACGGCGAGTACGCGCGCGACGCAACGTTCGGATACCACTCATCGCGCCTCGCGGAGTGGGTGGAAGAGAAGAGCGGCGGTCGTCTCCGTGCTGCCCAGGTGGCCGAGGTCCACCTCACGGACATCCGGGCTGCTGGCGGCGGGGCGTTGCGGGCTGTCCTGTCCGCAGCGCGGCACGGCCAAATCGTGGCGATCGACGCGGCCACCGACGACGATCTGCGCTCGGCGGTGTTGGACATCATCGCGGCCGAACGTGCCGGAGTCGGCATCGTCCAACGGGTCGGGCCGTCGTTCGTACGCGCGCGACTCGGGCAGGAGGACGGCTCACGCATCGACGACGAGCGCCTCGCCCAACTGGTCGATCCCGACGCCCACGGCCTGGTCGTCGTCGGTTCGCACGTGGGTCTGACCACGCGGCAGCTCGACGTGCTGCGACAGCGTCGTTTCCCTACCGAGCTCGAACTGGACGTCGCAATGGTGATGGATCCGGCGGTCCGAGCCTCGCACGTCGAGCAGCTGGTGCGGCAGGCAGTAACAGCATTGGCGGACAACCTGGTGGTGCTGCGCACATCACGGCAACTCGTCACCGGGGTCGATGCCAACGGGAGCCTCGACATCGCTCGGACGGTGAGCTCGGCGCTGGTGGACGCGACCGCCCGGATCGTCGGACAACGCCGCCCGTCCTTTGTCATCGCCAAGGGGGGCATCACGTCCTCCGACGTGGCAACCCAGGCTCTTCGCATGGATCGGGCCTGGATCAGAGGGCCGATCCTCGACGGCATCGTGTCGCTGTGGGAGGCGGCCAGCGGCTTCGCCGCCGATCTGCCCTACGTGGTGTTCGCCGGCAACGTCGGCGATGACACCTCGCTGGCTGACGTCGTCGAGCGGTTGGAAAAGGCATCTAATAGATCGGAGAAACCGGCATGAGAGTGATGATCACGGGGGGATCGGGATTCCTCGGCACCCTGTTGGCGCGCCGCCTCCTCTGCGGGGAGGTCGGCGTCGGTGGCGCAGCACCGCGTGCAGTCAAGGAACTTCTGCTGGTCGATCTGGTAGCACCCCAACCGGACCTCCTCGCAGACCCGCGAGTGGTACCGATCACCGGCGAGCTGGAGGCGCAGTTGCCCACCGTGGGCACAGCCGACCTCGTGTTCCACCTCGCCGGCGTCGTCAGCGGTGCCGCCGAGGCCGACTTCGACCTCGGCATGCGCACGAACGTGGACAGCACCCGCGCCCTCTTCGAATGGGCTCGCCGGCTTTCCGCGCCTCCGGTACTGGTCTTCTCGAGTTCGCTTGCAGTTTTCGGCACCAACCCCGCGGGCGAAGCAGTCGAGACCGTGCGGGACGACACCCTGCCGACACCGCAATCCAGCTACGGGGCACAGAAGTTCATCGGCGAGCAACTCCTGGCCGACTACACCCGCAAAGGGTTCGTCCGCGGACGCAGTGTCCGCCTGATGACCGTTTCCGTGCGACCGGGCAAGCCGAACGCGGCAGCATCGAGCTTCCTTTCCGGGATCATTCGAGAGCCGATCGCGGGGCAACGCGCCAACTGTCCGGTGCCACCCGACACCCCCATCGCCCTTTCCTCGCCAGGCCGCACGATCGACGGACTGATCCGGGCTGCTGAGGCCGACGACGTGACTTGGGGTAGCCGTACCGCGCTGAACCTCCCAGCGCTCACCACCACGCCCAGCAAGATGGTAGAAGCGTTGGAACGCGTGGTCGGTGCCGGCACGAGCGACCTGATCGACTGGACCGAAGACCCCGCCGTCTTCGCCATCGTCGGCAGCTGGCCCGCGCGCTTCGCCACGAAACGCGCGGAATCGCTAGGCCTGCTGCCCCCTCCCGACTTTGACGCGGTCATCCGCGAGTACCTCTCGACCATCGCTGGCAGTGACGCTGACCCGGCGCGGGTCGGTGGGCCTGGCGCCTGAACCTGACCCGACCCCAGGGCCCGGCGTTGTTCCTTGCTGTGCCGCCGTAGTTGAGGGCTGGCTAGCCTCGGTCTTTCATCTGGGTGGATGTTGGTAGGCGTGGCTCGATGATTCCGGCATTGAGAATGCCCGTGCTGGGTGCGGGCATGGTGAAGGCCCGGCGCGTGGGCCGGGTTCCTCCGTGGTGGTTGTCGGGCTCGGGGTGATGGTTCAGATGGCGGGGCGTGGTAGTGCAGCGAGGCGGCTGAACGCGGTGACCAGCGCGTTCGTCGGGGGCCAGTCGGTGGCGATGGCCAGCCGGGTTCGGCGGGCGGTGCGGGTGAGGCGGGCGGCGGCGTGCAGCAGCCGGTAGCGCCCCAGCTACACCAACTGCTGCTGGAACTCATTCCGGGTGGGGCGAAGAAGAGCCTGTCCGCCGCCCGGGCCAAGGCACTGCTGGCCACGGTCCGACCCCGCGACACGGTCGGCAAAGCCCGACGCCGGGTCGCTGCGGAGCTGATCGGTGACCTCGAACGCGTCTACCGGCGTTCCAAGGAAGCCGACAAGGAACTGAAAGAGCTCGTTGCTTCCACCGGGACCACGTTGATGGACCTGCACGGCATCGGACCCTCCGGCGCCGCCCGGCTGCTGGTCGAGGTTGGCGACATCACCCGGTTCCCGAACCGGGCCCACTTCGCCTCCTGGAGCGGCACCGCCCCCATCGACGCATCCTCCGGCGAGCAGGTCCGCCACCGACTCTCCCGCGCAGGCAACCGGCAGATCAACCCGGTGCTGCACATCATGGCCACCGTCCAGCTCCGCAACCCCACCGAAGGTCGCGCCTACTTCGACCGCAATGGGTCCGCTACCTACTGGCCTGCGTATGGGTCGTAGAACTGCTCGTCGTCGACGCCGAGCCAGTACGTCTGCTGACGTTCGGGCGGGGCTGCCCGGTGCAGCCCAGTCTGTCCCCCGTGCGAGCTACCTGCGAATGTCCACCGTGCGGTGACTACTTTGGGCGGGCAAATCCATAGCGTTCGGGGTACCCCGCGACGCTCCCGCCGCGGCTTCTCAAAGGAGTCATCGTGCGTCTGGTATGGCAGCTCTTGGCGGTTGCGGCGGTCTGGGTCCTCGGCAATCTGGGCACGGCGGCGGTGAAGGACACCCCCTGGCTGGCGCTCGTCGCCGGCCTGCTGACGGCCGTCGTCGGGGTCCTGGTCTACGGCTGGGTGGTGCGGCGAACCGAGCACCGGGCCCCCCTCGAGGTGTCGCTGAAGGGAGCAGGTGCCGGGGTCAGCTGGGGCACGCTGCTCGGCATTGCGCTGTTCGGGGCAGTCATCGCGAACATCGCCTTCTTCGGTGACTACACGATCAACGGCCTGGGCTCGCCGGCGAGCGCCGTCAGCCTGCTCGGGATCATGGCGGGTGCCGCTGTGGCCGAGGAACTGGTCTTCCGCGGTGTCCTGTTCCGCAACATCGAGCGCTGGACCGGAACCTGGATCGCGCTCGCGCTGACCGGCTCGCTGTTCGGCCTGATCCACCTGGCCAACGCGAACGCGACCCTGTTGGGTGCCGTCGCTATCGCCATCGAGGCAGGCGGGATGCTGACCGCCGCGTACATCGCCACCCGCAAGCTGTGGGTGCCGATCGGTCTGCACTTCGGCTGGAACATCGCCGCGAGCGCCATCTTCAGCACCGAGGTGTCCGGCAGTAACACCGCGCAGGGCCTGCTGGACGCGACGATCTCGGGTCCCGTGCTGGTCACGGGCGGCGACTTCGGACCGGAGGCCAGTGTCTACGCGGTGGTGTTCGGCGTGCTGGCCACCGGCGTGTTCATGTGGCTCGCCTACCGGCGTGGTCACGTGGTCCCCGTCCGTCGCTCGGCCCGGGCGGACGTGGCCGCTAGGCTCTCCCGGTGATCGATCTCCGGCGGGTCCTGGACCGGTGGCGGCAGCTCGATGTCACGGTCCGGGACCTGCCGCTCGCGTTGCTGCCGGCGGTCGCATCGATCGTGCCGGCGTTGCACGGGCTGGGGACGGAGGTCGGCGCGCTGCCGACCCGTCCCTTCGACGCGCTGGCCGTCGTGGCGATCGTCCTCCAGTGCTTCCCGCTCGCCGTTCGCCGGCGGTGGCCGGCCGCCTGCCTCGTCCTGGTGTTCCTCGGCTTCGCCCTCGACCAGCTCCGGGGTTACCACACGCTCGCGGGCGCCGGGCTCGCTATCGCGCTGCTGAGCGCGGGTGCCTACCTGGAACACCGTCGCCGCACGGTCACGATCCTCCTCTCGGGTGCCTATGTGGTGCTGGCGCTCGCGATCGACCTGGTCGGCGGTACCGAGCGGGCGGACGGGTACCTGACGTTCTACCTGGCGCTGGTCCTCGTGTGGGCCGTCGGCTCCTGGCTGCGCTCCACCCGGGTCGCCGAGACCGAACGGCGCCTCCGGGTCGCCGAGGAGACCCGCACCGCGGAACGCACGCGGATCGCCCGCGAGCTGCACGACGTCGTGACGCACCACGTGACGGCGATGGTCGTGCAGACGGAGGCTGCCAGGTACCTGACAGACGCCCCCGATCGTCTCGACGAGACACTGAATGCGGTCACCGACACGGGCCGGCGGGCGATCGGCGACCTCCGAAACCTCCTGGACCTGCTCGACCCGGGCCACGACGGCGCGGCCCGGGCACCGTTCCTCCGGGACCCGCACACGCTCGTCGAGCAGGCCCGTCAGGCCGGGCAGCCGGTAGAGCTCACCGAGGAGGGCACGCAGTCGGAATCCGCCGGGAGCGCCGAGCTGGTCGCCCACCGGGTGGTGCAGGAGTCCCTGACCAACGCCCTCAAGCACGCCCACGGCAGCCCGACGGCGGTCGGCGTGCGCTACGACGAACGGGAGATCACCGTGCAGATCAGCACTGCCGGGACCGGACCTGAGCAGGCCCTCGTCGGCGCCCGCCCGCGGTCTCCCGGCGGGAGCGGTCGGGGGCTCGTCGGGCTGCGGGGAAGGGTGGAAGCCCTGGGTGGCGAGTTCAGCGCGGACCGCGGGGCCGACGGCGGATTCGTCGTCCTGGCGCGCATCCCCACCGGGAGCCGGTCGTGAGTGCGGCGATCCGGGTCCTGGTGTGCGACGACCAGGCGCTGATCCGCACCGGGTTCGCGACGATCATCGACGCCCAGCCCGACCTCGAGGTGGTCGGCGAGTGCGAGGACGGGCGGGCCGCCGTCGACCTCGCTGGGCGACTGAACCCGGACGTCGTGGTGATGGACGTCCGGATGCCGGTGCTCGACGGTATCGAGGCGACCCGCCTGCTGGCCGGCGCCGGGGTGGCGCGTCCCGTCAAGGTGCTCGTGGTGACCACGTTCAACCTGGACGAGTACGTCTACGAGGCGCTGCGCGCCGGGGCGAGCGGGTTCCTGCTCAAGGACGCCCCGGCGGCGCAGCTGCTGAACGGCATCCGCACGGTCGCCTCCGGGGCGGCGCTGCTGGCGCCCGAGGTGACCAGGCAGCTCGTCGGCAGGTACGCGACGCGGATCCGGCCCACCGAGGGCGCCCCCGGCGACACGGCGCTGACCCGGCGCGAGCTGGAGGTGCTGCGTCTGATCGCCGACGGCCTGTCGAACGGCGAGATCGCCGCGGCCCTGGTGATCAGCCAGGAGACGGTCAAGACGTACGTGTCGCGCCTCCTGGCCAAGCTCGGTCTGCGCGACCGCGTGCAGGCGGTGGTCTACGCCTACCGCAACGGGCTGGTGACCTGAGGGTGGCGCACGGCGACGGGCGGTCGTCACTCCGCCCCAAGCGCTGCCACGGGTGAGGCGCGGGCCGCGGCCCGCGCCGGTAGCACCGAGGCGAGGAGCCCAGCGAGGAGGGCGATGGCCAGGACCGCCGCGAGGTCCGTCCACGGGACGGTGTACCGCACGTCGCCCATGAGGGACAGCGCCGTAACCGCGCCGGCCCAGCCGAACACGAGCCCGAGCACGATGCCGAGGATCGGGCCGATGCCGGCGATGAGCACGCCCTCGACGGCGAGCATGCCGCGTAGCTGTTCCTTGCTCAGGCCGATGGCCCGCAGGGTCGCCGACTCGCGGGTGTTCTGCTGGTGCTGGTAGCCGCCGTCCTCGGCGCTCCAGGTGGCGACCTGATCGAGGTAGGCCTGTTCGTCCGGGGTGAGGCTCGCTGGGTCGTACTCCTGGGGTGCGGCGACGGCGAGCAGATGGATACCCACCAGCGCATCCTGATTGGCTTCTTCGAGGCGCGAGGTGATTCCGGCGCCAAGGTCGCCGCGTGGGCTGCGTACCGGTCGAAGCCGAGCTCGACGCTCATGAGCCGGTGCCAGATCTCGTGCGTCTGGAGCCCGGGCGGGAGGGTCGGACGCTGCGGTGAGAACGCATACCAGGCAGCGAGGGAACGATGACCGTGAACGCGTCGGCCGGGTCACGACCGTGCTTCGACGGTTCCGCGAGACGCCGGCCGAGGTCGGCGAGCTCCAGGAAGGTGCTGGGCCAGCCGTGGGTAAGCGGACGGGGCCACAACACGGCCAGGGTCGTACTGCGGCCCGCGCCAGCTTGCGGTTATCGCGTTGCGGTGGCCAGTGCCGCGCGGATGGCGTCCGCGCCGGCTGGCCGGCCCTTCTCGTTCGAGGCCGGCCCGTACGGGGTTCCCCACACAGGCGTGCCCGTCGCCTGCCGCCAACTGTCGGCCAGCGGTCCCGCGTCCACCACGCCGTACCCGATGGAGGCGATGAATTCGGTCACCGCTGCCTTCGCGGGTGCGGAGTCGCCGGCGATCGGCAGGTATGAGCGGTCGGCCACCCCCGCCGGGCGGGCGAGTGAGAGCAGGTGCTTGAAATAGATGGTGTTGAACGCCTTCACGAGCTCGGCGTCCGGGGCGTACCGCAGCAGCAGCTCGCTCGAGGTGAGCGACGTGCCGTCGAGCTCGGGGATGTGCCCGTCACGATCGGGGCCGTAGTTGCAGGTGTCGATGACCGTCTTCCCCGCCAGCGGCGCGGCGGGGACGTCGGGGAAAGCCGTGACCGGCACCGTGACCACGACGATGCCACCGGCCGCCGCGGCTTCCTCGCGCGTCGCCGCGGAGGCCCGCGGCCCCAGTTCCGCGACCGTGTTCGCGAGCGTCTCGGGACCGCGTGAGTTGCTGAGCACGACCTGGTGGCCGGCCGTGACGGCGAGCCGCGCGATGATGCTGCCGATGGATCCGCTTCCGATGAACCCCACGGTTGTCATGTTCTCGATGTCCTTCCAGTAGGGCCTTGTCCTTGTCATGCCGGACGCGTTGCGATGGGGGTTCCTGCTGTCAGGTAGTGGAGAAGTAGTGGCCGTTGTCCAGATCGGCGAGGAGGCGGGGCTGAGCGGGTTCCCAGCCGAGGGTGCGGCGGGTGATGAGGTTGGACGTCGGGTAGCTCTGCGTGGCGACGTTCGTGAGGAACCCGAAGTATCCCGGCAGCATCAGCTCGTCCAGGGGGACGCTCACGGCGGGCACGCCCAGGCGGCTGCCGATGGCCTCGGCGATCTCGCGGAACGGGATGCCTCCGTCCTCGACCGCGTGCCAGTAGCTGCCAGCCGGGCCCTTCTCCAGCGCCAGGCGGAACAAGGAGGCGGCGTCACGGGCGTGCACGGCGTTCCACCGGTTCTCGCCGTCTCCGGGGTAGCCGGCGAAGCCCCTCTCCTTCGCGAGCGCGATCAGGGTGGGGAGGAAGCCCCCCTGGTCGGTCGTGCTGTGCGCGATGTTGGCGATCCGCACGACCGAGGACCGCACGTTCTGCTCGGCGAGCCCGATGACGGCGGCCTCCACGACGTTACGGGCCCGCAGGGTGCCCTTGTGCTCGTCGCCGACGGGAAGGGCCGGGTCGTTCTCGGTGCCCGGACGGCCCAGGTCCCTCCCGCTGCCGGGCGAGCCGATGCTCCCCGCCGCGACCAGCGGCTTTCCGGTCCCCGCGAGAGCCTCGCCGTACGCGAGCATGATCGGAAGCTCCGCGGCGGCGACGGCGGCCACCCCGCCGGACGGGAGCAGGTCCTGCCGGTGCGCGACGTGGATGACGCCGTCGGAGTCCGCAGCAGCCTCCTTGAGCCCCTCGAGGTCCTGGAGGTCGCCGCGGCGTACCTTCGCGCCGAGCGCGGATAGCGCCGCCGCTGCGGTGTCCGACCGGGCCAGGCCGGTGACCTCGTGCCCGGCGGTGACGAGCTCCGGGATGATGTACGAACCGGAATGGCCGGTCCCGCCAGTGACGAAGACGCGCACGGTACTACTCCTTGTGAGTGATGCGGGGGAAGCGTTGGTGGTGCGGGGTGGGCTCAGCCGGGGTGGGCTCAGCGGGGGAAGTCGACGCCGAGAGCGACGTCGAAGGTCCCCGCGCCGTTCCGGGCCAGGCCCATCAGCAGCGGCCCGACCCCTTCCAGCCAGCGGGCCATCTCCAGGCCGCCGACATCGAGGGGACGCAGCCCGAGGCTCTCGATGAACGCCGACACGCTCGCCTTGGCCCGTGCGTCGTCTCCAGCGAAGAACACGTCCAACGGACGCTCCTGGACCAGGACGTGGCCGAAGACGGTGTTGAACGCCTTCACGACGTGCGCGCTCGCCGGGGCCGCCTTGACGATCTCCTGCGCGCCGGACGTGCCCTCAGGAGTGACAAGCCCGGTGGCGTCGGCGTTGAAGGTGTTGGAGATGTCGATGATGACCTTGCCGGCCAAGGCATCCCCGTACTGGGCGATGACCGGCACGGCGCTGGCGTACGGCACGGCGAGGACGACGATGTCGCCCACAGGGACGGCGCCGAAGGTCCCCGCCGTGGCCCCGACGCCGAGCTCGGCGGCAAGGCCTTTGGCCTTGGCCTGGTCGCGGCCGATGAGTTGAACGGAGTGGCCGCCCGATACCGCGCGTGAGGCGATGGCGTGGGCCATGCCCCCCAGGCCGATGAAACTGATGCTGCTCATGATGAGTACTCTTTTCCTCTGGTCTGAATCGAACGGCTTGCCCGTCCGTCGTTCTTAGGTGGTCGTTTATTGGCTGGTCGCTTCTTAGATGGTCACAACCGGCCGGTACGCGCGATCACCTCGCCGGCGAAGTCGAGCAGCTGGTCAAGGCTGGTGAACATCGCGAAGGCATCGAAGTACGCCTCGTCAACACCGGACTCGGCGTACCGCTTCAGCTGGTCCGCGACCGAGTCCACGGACTTGCCCGGATCGAGGTTGATCCGCATGGCCGTCTTGAGTGCGTCGGGATCGCGACCGGCGTCCTGCGCCGCTCGACGCGCGATCGACCACAGGCGGCCGGCACCCTCGTCCTGACTACTGATCGACGCAGCGGGCGCCGGCCCTTCGACCCCGAGCCAGCCCACCCCGCTGCGGCCGACCCGGCGCATCGCGGCCTCGCTGGCACCACCGATCCAGATGGGCGGCCCGCCCACCTGGACCGGACGCAGGCCGGCGTGGACCGGCGCCATGGTGAAGAACTCGCTGTCCCAGGACACGGGACTGGTCGTCCACCACGCCTGCAGGAACGCCAGCGTGTCATCGAGCATCCTGCCGCGCCGGCTCCAGTCCGCGTTGCGGGCCACGTCGTACTCCTGCTTCATCCACCCCACCCCGACTCCGACGCCAAGGCGTCCGCCGCTGAGCACGTCGAGCGTGGTCAGTTGCCGGGCCAGGTGCGGCGGCTCGTAGTAGAACGTGCTGAGCGTGCTGGTGTTCAGGCGCACCCGGCTGGTCGCCGCCGCAGCGACGGTCAACAGCAGCATCGGATCGAGGGAGCGGGTCATCTGCGGCCCTCGGTCCAGATAGCCGCTGCCCAGATCAACCGGCGTGACCAGGCGATCACCGATCCACAGGGTGTCGTAGCCAAGGTCCTCGAGTCCGCGGACGAAAGCGCTCAGGGCGGGGGCGTCGCTGACAGCGGGCCCGACAACAGGAATCACGAAACCGAGCTGCATTGCGTTGAGCCTCCTCGGGCGAATTCCTTCGCCACTGTTGATGTCTGACAGCGGCGAGCCGGTGGTCCATCGACCAACCAGAGCGCACGGCATTCTGTTCGCCGACTGCTTGGTGACCCCCGAGGGGCAGCTGGGTCAGCCCGTGAACTCGTTGACGCCTAGGGCGAAGTTCCCGTGGCCGATCCCGTTGCCGGCGAGGCCTACCGTGAGCACTCCCGCTCCTTCGAGCCAGTGCGCCATCTTCAGGCCGCCGACGTCCAGCGGGCGCAGGCCGAGGCTCTCGATGAATGCCGCCACGTCCGCCTTGGCCCGCGGGTCGTCACCGGCGAAGAAGACGTCGGGCCGGCCGTTCTCCAGAACGCCACGGAAGATGGTGTTGAAGGCCTTGAACACGCTGGCGTTGGCCGGGGCCACCTTGGCGACCTCCTGCGCGATCGAGGTCGCCTCGCTGTGGGCCAGGCCGTCGAACGCGGCGTTGAAGGGATTGCTGATGTCGACGATGGTCTTGCCCGCGAGGGCGTCTCCGTACTGGGCGACGGTCGAAACGACACCGGCGTACAACACGGCCGTGATGACGATGTCCCCGGACGGGACGGCGCCCCACTCGCCCGTCGTCGTGCCGCCGCCCAGAGCCTTGGCCAGGCCCTCGGCCTTGGAGCGATCACGTGCCATGATCTCGACGGAGTTGCCGCCCGCCACAGCGAGCGTGCCGATCGTGCGGGCCATGTTCCCCGCACCGATGAACGTGATGCTGCTCATGAGGTGTGCCTCTTTCTCTGTGCTCGAGGCGCCTGTTCTCCAGGCGCCGCTCTGACTTGTTCGTGCGTGGTTCAGATAGCGGTGGTGCCGCCGTCGGCGACCAGTTCCAGACCGTTGACGTAGCTGGAGTCGTCGGAGGCGAGGAACAGGGCGATGCTGGCTATCTCTTCGGGACGGCCCATCGTTCCGCGGGGGATGAGGGACTCGAATGCGGCCCTCGTCGCCTCGTCGAACAGCTCTTCCTGCTTGGCGGTGCCGACCTGGCCGGGGGTCAGGACGTTCACCCGGATCTTGCGGTCGCGCAGCTCGTTGAGCCAGACACGGGCCCAGGCCTGCTGGACGGCTTTGCTTCCCGCGTAGAGGCTCCAGCCGGGGAAGGCGCCGAGGGACGCGTTGGAACCGGTCATGAGGATCGAGCCGTGGTCGTTGATCAGTGGCAGGGCCTTCTGCACGGTGAACAGGGTTCCGCGTGCGTTGAGCGAGAAGGAGCGTTCGAACTGTTCCTCGGTGATCTCGCCGAGGACACCAGGTTCGCCGAACCCGGCGCTGGCCCACAGCACGTCGATCGAGCCCTTTTCCCGCTTGACGGTGTCGTACAAGCGCTCCAGGTCGTCCAGGTCGGACGCGTCACCCTGGACGGCGGTCACGTTGCGGCCGATCAGCTTGACGGCGTCGTCCAGCGCTTCCTGCCGCCGCGCCTGGATGAAGACATACGCTCCTTCCTCGACGAACAGCTTGGCCCCGGCCAGCGCCAGGCCGGTGGATCCACCGGTGATCACCGCGACCTTGCCATCGAGCTTTCCCACGGTCACTCCTTTGAATTGATGGGTTTCCGAAACGGGAACGGAAGAGGCCCAATTATTGATGTGCTCATCCTGGTTTCAGGCCTGCCATCAAATGCCGATCCCGAATTCTTGTACCGATTTCTCGCGGCTGTCATGAACGATGCCATTGGCCGGAACGGGTGTCCAAGACCTGTTTCAGCCGTGGTGATACCCTCGAGGCATTGCCGGACCTGGAGGGCCCCCATGGATCTGGACCTGCGCAAGCTGCGCTACTTCGTCGCCGTCGCCAACAGGCTGCACTTCGGCCGCGCCGCCGACGATCTGCACATCGCGCAGCCGGCGCTTAGCCGGCAGATCCGCGCGCTCGAACAGGATCTCGGCGCCTCCCTGTTCACCAGGGACAGCCACGGCGTCACGCTGACCGACGCGGGCCGACAACTCCTGGACGACGCCGGTCCGCTGCTCGCCTCCGCGCACGCGGTCCGGCGCCGGGTGTCCGCGACCGCCCGTGGCGGCCAGCGGCTGGTGATCGGTTTTCGGGCCGGCATCCCGGTCATTCCCGCGGCGCGGGAGTTCGGTGGCCGCCATCCGGACGTGGTCGTGGACGTGCAGCGCATGGAATGGGACGACCAGGCCCCGATGCTGCTCGACGGCCGCGTCGACGTCGGCTATGTACGGCTGCCCATCGACGAGACCGGCCTGCGCCTGACTCCCCTCTACACCGAGCCGCTCATGGTGGCGCTGCCCGTCGATCACCGGTTGGCCGGCAAGGAGGAGGTCACCGAGGCCGACCTGGCCGGTGAGCCGCTGATCTGGCATGCCGAGGCGAGCACGCAGCCCACCAGGCGCCCGCACCCCGACTCCGGGCTCCGGGTGCGCGGGGTGGAGGAGAAGCTCGAGCACGTCGCGGCCGGCCGCGGCATCTCGTTCGTGGGGCGTTCGGAGACCGTGTTCTACTCACGGCCGGACATCAGCTACGTGCCCGTCTCGGGCTTGGCGCCCGACCAGGTATTCATCGCGATGGCGGCGTCACGCACCTCGCCGATGGCCGACGACTTCTTCGCCGCGGCTCAGGCGACGGCTGAGATCACTGCAGAATGCGGGAACTACGAGATGTGGCAGATTGTGACCGACGCCGCTTCAAAGCGCGGTTGAGCAGCTCGGCTGACATCAGGTTCCTCACTCGACCGGTTGCTTTGTGCTCTGGAGGCCTGCGGGCTATTGTGACCGCCGTGCGGAGGGTCACATTCCTGCGTGCTCAAGCCCGAGAGGTGGAGAATGAGCGACGCAGATCGTGTGATGGACGGCGCGGAGCGGTTCGAGGCGGACGCGGTCGCGCGCGGATCTCGACGTTGAGATCGTCGAGCATCCGGAGGCGCAGAGTCTCGCAGAGGTAGCCGAGCTGCTCAGCGTCGAGCCGGGCGACATCGTGAAGTCGCTCGTCGTGAAGCGGCACGACGGAAGCTTCTTGTTCGCACTGATCCCCGGCGGCCGCAAGATCTCGTGGCCGAAGCTCCGCGCGGCGGTGGGCGTCAACAAGCTGCGGATGTCCGACGACGGAGTGGCCCTCGACGCGACGGGCTACCGGAGCGGCGTCACGCCGATCGGGTCGACCACGGCCTGGCCGGTCGTCGCCGACGAGCGAATAGTCGGCCGCCGTATCGCCGTGGGCGCGGGGACCGGCGGGCGCGTCGCCTTCGTCGACGCGGACGCCCTGGTCGCCGCCTACGGCGCGACTGTCACCGACATCAGCGCTGAGGAATCGCCTCGCTGACCTCCGCGCCCGGTCCTCGGATTCCGCTACGTTCCTTCAGAAGGTCTGAGTTGGCTTCCACCATCACTGACCCGGCTATGAGGACTCCGAGCACTGCGGCGAGCATCACGACCATCACTGACTCTGTGCGCATCCTGCCGTGGTGAACACCCTGGCGATGGCAACCGGGGAAGGGACTGTACAAATAACGGCTCTGTCTCACTTTCGGTGGTGACGGAGGGTGCTGCTATCCGAGGAGGATGCGGTGGCGAAGCAGGGTGAAGCCCGCTCGTCCGTGCATTTGACGTGCGATCCGTTTGGTCTTGGTGTTGACGCCTTCGGTGGGGCCGTTGCTGTGGGGAAGCGTGAGCGCGGCGTTCACGGCGTCGCGGTCGCGTTCCAGGCCGCGGGTGAAGGCGTGCAGATGAGGTAGGTCGGCCGCGCGGACCTGAACGATCCAGAGCGAGAGCCGGTCGGTGTTTCCCGGCTGAGGCGTCAGGAGTTCGGCGAAGCGCCCGACTGTGGCGGCCAGTTGGGTCATCTCTGGGCAGGCTGCGGTGAGCCGTGCCAGTAGATTGCGATGCTCGGGCTTGAGGTTGTCGGGCCGGCTGAGGATCATCCGGGCGAGCCGGCGTGGGGAGATGTGGCTGCGGTCGGCGTCCGCGCGGCCTTGGTTGATGTACTTGTGTAGGAGGTTGAGGCAGCCGGTGAAGCCGAGTGCCTTGATCTCTTCGAAGAGGTGTTTGACGCCGACGCCTGGGTCCTCGGCTCGGCGTTTGCGCAGGTGTTCGCGGTAGGGGTCGACGAGGCTGGCACGGTATTTGGGGACGCGGAGCATCCGCTCGGGCCGGTCGGCTCTCGCGTAGCGCTTGACGGTGTTCAGGGCCAACTGCAGACGGCGAGCGCACTCCAGCAGGCCCACCCCCTGGTCGAGGAGGCCGTGGACCTGGTGCCAGCGTTGCAGGGTCGTCTGCGCATAGGTTGTGCCATAGGTGCCACCTGTCCGCGACCTGCACCGCGTTGGGCAGAGCGCGGCGGATGGCCTCGGCGTAGGTAGCCGAGCCGCACACGACCTCGACGCCGGGATGCTCGCGCAGCCACGCCTCGAGGGTATCGGCGGTGCGGTCGGGCAGTACCTCGATCCGCTCATGGGTCTCGGCGTCGATCACCACGGTGGCATAGCGGTGCCGTCGGCGCAGAGCAAAATCGTCGACGCCGATCACACGGGGCGTCCGCCCGGTGGGCAACGGGATGCGCAGCAGGGCGCGCAGGGCTGTGTGGCGGGACAGGCCCATGGCCAGTATCGCCAGCAAACGCGATCCTGCCCGGCCCGCTAACTCCTTGACCACGGCTTTGACCTGCCTGTTCAACCGGGCCGTGCGGCGTTGGTATCGCTCCAGCACCCCGGGAACCTGTTCGCGGAAGGTGTGGCGGCAGCCGCGCGTGGGGCACACCAGACGCCGCACCCGCACGCGGACTACCACCCGGCGCCCGTCGACCGGAGTATCGGCCACCGTCCGCCAGTGATAGCCGTGGACCCGTCTCGACGAGGCCCCGCACATCGGGCAGACCGCGGTGTCCTGCGGCGTCCGGGCCCGCACCACGATCCGCTCGCCCTCGTCGACCACGTCCTCGATGACCAGCGGGGACAACCCCGAGAACACCACCTGTATGAGCTTGTTGACAACCTCCACATAGGAAGCAACGAACCCCACCACCCCCCGTCACCACCGAATGTGAGACAGGGCCTCGCTAACGGCACCTCTCTTGTCAAGCCGCCGGCAGCAAAGAGGTCTCCGTTAGATCCACAGACCCTTTGATTGGTCGACGGTGCGTCTGTGCAGGTCAGCGACGAAGTTCGACGATCAATGACAAGCTGTAGAACGTGACGTTCGGTAAGCGCAGGGGTTCAAAACCCTGCAGCTCCACACAGTCATGCCCTGACGACATCGGCGGCGTAGTGCTCGTACAAGTTCCGCAACGGATTGTCGGGGAACTCGTCGTGCCACGGCTTGACCGCGCCGACGTAATGCACGATGCCCTCGCGCCGGGTTAGCTCATCCATCCGGCCCGCCCCGAACTTGCCCAGCACGGGGTGCTCGATCATCTTGTTCCACTTCTCCGGCAGCGGTGTCCAGCGGCCCGCGCAGATGTGGTTGAGGATGTCCTGGTCAGCGTGGGTGGTGTCCGCGCCGTAGCGGCGGTGCATCTCGATCGCCCGCTCGCTGATCCGGTCGGCGCGCCAGCGCTGCATGTCCATGAGGAGGACGCCGGAGTTGAAGTGCCCGGGCGGCACGGCACCGGTCTGGATCTGCCGGGCGCCCTCGTCGGTGATTACCAGGGAACGGTTCGGCGCGAAACCGTTGAGCACCGCACCGAGCGCGTTGCCGCCCAGGTCAACTGTGTACAGAGTGGTGAGGTCCTCCAGTACGAGCAGGTCGGCGTCGAGGTAGAGCAGGCGTGACACGTCGGGCGGAATGACCTCGGCGACGTGCAGCCGGGCGACGGCCGCGTCGGAATACCAGAGGCTCGGGCCGTGCAGCCCCAGCCGGTCGGAGATGCGGTGGAACCGCAGGTGCCCGGAGCGGCCCAGGAGATCGCTGAGCTCGGCCCGGCGCTCCGTGCTCAGGTCGCAGTCGATGACGTGGAAGACCAGCCGCGTGTGGGCGTCCCGCAGCTCGGCACGGGCCGAGTGGGCCAGGACCGCGGCGCCCGGGACGTAGTGGTCGTCGATGGCCAGCATGATGTGGATGTCCATGGCACCCCCGTAGGTGTAGGTGTCGTCAACCCTCAGCGAACCACGCGTCAGAGACCTTGGCAACTTCTGGCAACAGTGGACAAACGCGTTGCCACATCTGTGTTACGGTGAAAATCCGATCGCATGCGACGTTGAGAGGCGGCGATGAATATCACTCCGGCGTGCAGCGTCATCATCCCCACCTACAACCGGGCGGCCCTGCTGCGGCGCAGCCTGGAAGCATTGACGGCGCAGGACATCGGCACCGACGCGTTCGAGGTGCTGGTCGTCGACGACGGCTCCGACGACGGCACCGCGGACGTGATGGCCGAGTTCACCGACCGACTGCAGGTGCGGTATTTCTTTCAGCCGGACGAGGGATTCCGGGTCTCGGCCGCGCGCAACATGGGCATCCGCCACGCCGTGTCCGACGTGACCGTGATGGTCGACTGCGGGGTGCTGTTGCACTCCGGTTGTCTGCGGGCGCACCTGCGCAGGCACGATAACGAGCAGCCTGCGGCGGTGATCGGTTATGTGTACTGCTTCAACCTCAGCAACGAGGACGCCGAGCGGATGCGGCAGACGCTCGACTTCGACGACGTCGACGCGACTATCGCCCGGCTGCGGCGCGAGGGCCGGTGGCTCGACCTGCGCGAGGAGTTCTACGCCCGGCACCCCGGCCCGCTGCGTGACCTGCCCGCGCCGTGGTCGCTCTATTGGACGTGCAACGTGTCGGCGCGCACCTCGCAGCTGCGCCGGGTCGGCGGGTTCGACGAGGCGTTCACCACGTGGGGCGCCGAGGACATCGACCTGTCCTACCGGTTGCACCGCGACGGCGCGGTGTTCGTGCTCGACCGCGACGCCGGGGCGATCCACTACCCGCACGCGAAAGACTGGTCGCACAACAGTCAGCTCGCCGCGCGCAACCGGCGCTACGTGGCTGAGAAGTACGACACCCCGGTCACCCGGTTGCTCGCGGTGGAGCCGATGATCAGCCTCTTCGAGATCAACGAGATCCTCATCGCCGGCGCGCACGATGCGACCCGGACGGAGGCCCGAGCATGATGGAGTTCCGCCGCCTCGGCGAGTCCGGGCTGAGGGTGTCGGTGGTCGGCCTGGGGTGCAACACTTTCGGCCGCATGATCGAGCTCGACCAGGCGTGTGCGGTGGTCGACGCCGCCTTGGACGCGGGCATCAACTTTTTCGACACCGCCGACATCTACGGCCTCGAACGGGGCGCGTCGGAGCCCATGCTCGGCGCCGCGCTCAAGGGCCGGCGGGACGACGTCGTGGTAGCCACGAAGTTCGGCATGGACATGGATGGGGTCAACGGGCCCGACTTCAGCGCCCGCGGGTCCCGCCGCTACATCGCCCGCGCGGTCGAGGCGTCGCTGCGCCGGCTCGACACCGACTACATCGACCTCTACCAGATGCACGAGCCCGACCCGGGCACCCCAATCGAGGAGACGCTGGCCGCGCTGGACGACCTGGTCCGGGCCGGCAAGGTGCGGTATGTCGGCAACTCCAACTTCGCTGGTTGGCAGATCGCCGACGCCGCCTGGCTGGCGAGGACGCGCGGGTTCACGCCGTTCATCAGCGCGCAGAACAGATACAGCGTGCTGTCCCGCACCGCCGAGGCCGAGGTGATCCCGGCATGTGAGCGGTTCGGTCTCAGCCTGCTGCCCTACTTCCCGCTCGAGAGCGGGCTGCTCACCGGGAAATACCGGCGCGGCCAGGCGGCGCCGGACGGCAGCCGGATGACCACCGACCGATACCAGCCGTGGCTCGCTTCCGCGCCGTGGGACGCCATCGAGAAGATTGAGGCGTACGCACGCGAGCGCGGCCGTTCGATGCTCGATGTCGCAATCGGTGGGCTGCTGGCCCGGCCGGCGGTTGCCTCGGTGATCGCCGGTGCCACGACGCCGGAGCAGGTGCGCGCGAATGTCGCGGCCGCATCCTGGCGGCTCACGGCCGACGATCTCACGGCGCTCGCGGCGATCGGCCGGTGACCGGCACGTCCGCCGGCGCGCGCGGGCGCGCCCTGGTGGTTCGCAGCCTCCTGCCCGGCCGCCGGCTGGGCTTCGCGCTGGTCGTGTCGGTGCTCGCGACCACGGTGCTGCCGGTGCTGGCGCCGCAGTTCACGCTGCGGTTCGTCGACGACGCGATGACGGGCGCGAGCACCGGGCACCTGGTGCTCGTCGCGGTCGGATATCTGAGTCTCGCGATCGCCGCCCTGGCGGCGAGGACGGTGACCGGCTGGCTCGCCAACGGGCTCGCCTGGGACGGCACCAACCGGCTGCGTGAGCGCCTGGCGGAGCACGCGCTCGCGCTCGACCTCGGATACCACGGCAAGCATCCGCCCGGCGAGTTGATCGAACGGGTTGACGGCGACGTGGCGGCCGTGGCCGACTTCGCTGTGGCGTTCCTGCTGGACGTGGTGGTGAACGTCCTGCTGCTCGCCGCCATCGTGGTCGGGGTGTTCCTCGTGGACGTGCGGCTCGGCGCGGTGCTGACCGGATACTGCCTAGTCGTGTTCCTGGCGATGGCCCGCGGGCAGCGCTGGGCCGTGCCGTCAGCGACCCGGTCGCGGGCGGCGAGCGCAGCACTGTACGGCGAGTTGGAGGAGTCGCTCGCCGGTGCCGAGGATCTCCGGGCGAACGGCGCGGGGGAGCATATGCTCAGCCGGTTCCACCGCACGAGCGCCGCCTGGTACCACGCGGAGTACCGGGCCGCGCGGATCGGCGTGGCGGTGATGGCCGGCGTGTCGGTGGCGTTCGCCGGTGGGACGGCCGTGGTGCTCGGCTCGGCCGCGTGGCTGCTGAACGCCGGTGCGCTGACCGTCGGCACCGCCGTGCTGCTGCTGCAATACACTCTGCTGCTGCGGGCGCCCTTCGAACGGCTGATCGACCAGCTGCGGGCCTACCAGGGGGCGCTGGCCAGCGTCGCCCGGGTCGCCGACCTGCTCGGCCACCAGCCGGTGCTGCCCCAGCCGGTCCACCCGCGGCAGCTACCGGCCACCGGCCCGCTGTCGGCACGGCTGGACCGGGTGTCGTTCACCTACCCTGGTGGCGACCGACCGTCGCTGTTCGATGTGGATATCGAGTTGGCGCCGGGCGAGTCGCTCGGACTGGTCGGGCGGACCGGCAGCGGCAAGACGACGATCGCGCGGCTGCTGCTGCGGATGTACGACCCGGACGCGGGGGCGGTGTGCCTCGGCGGGCTCGACCTGCGGGACGTCGACAGCGCGTCGCTGCGCCGGCGGGCCGGCATGGTGACGCAGGACGTCCAGCTCTTCTCCACCAGCATCCGCGACAACCTGACGCTGTTCCGGCCGGACACCGACGACGACCGGCTACGCGCGGTGCTGCACGAGGTGGGTCTCGGCGAGTGGTTCGCCGCGCAGCCCGAGGGGCTGGACTCCGCGCTGCGCGGGGTGTCGGCCGGGGAGGCGCAGCTGCTGGCGTTCGCCCGCACCCTGCTCAGCGACCCTGGCATCGTGGTGCTCGATGAGCCGTCCAGCCGGCTCGATCTGGCGACGGAGCGCCGGGTGGAGGAGTGCATCGATCGGCTGCTGGCGGGGCGTACCGGCGTTGTCATCGCCCACCGGCTGTCGGTGCTGTCCCGGATGGACAAGATCGCGGTGGTCTCCGGTGGTCGGATCGTGGAGTTCGGCTACCGCACAGACCTCCTCGCCGACTCGCGCAGCCGGTTCGTCGGCCTGCTCAACCTCACCGGAGCCGCCCGATGAACGACATGGTGCGGGTAGTCGCCCGGCTGATCCGGTTCGACCTGCGGCGGTATGTCCTCGGCGCGCTGTTCTGGCTCCCGGTGAGCGTCCTGCCGCTGGCCGGGGGCGTACTCCTGAAGTGGATCTTTGATCGGATCAGCGGCGGGCAGCCCGTCGACCTGAGCGCCGTGTGGTGGCTGTGTGCGGCGTTCGTCGGCGCGGAGCTGGTGCGCGGGCTGACGATGCTCATCGCCTGGGCCTACGGCGTCTACTGGTGGGACGCCGCCGCGTCGGTGCTCCGCAGCAACGCGCTCCGGTCCATCTTCACCGCGCCCGGGCCGGCCGCCGACCGGTTACCCGACTCGTCCGGTGAGTCGCTCGCCCGGCTGCGCTCGGACGTGGCGAGCCTGGTCGACTTCGCGGACGAGTTCATCCGGCTGGCCGGTGCGGTGCTGTTCACCGTCGGCGCCCTCGTCATCACGGTGCGCATCGACTGGAGGATCAGCCTGATGCTGGTCCTGCCGATGGTGGCCGTGGCCGTCCTGAGCACGTTCGCCGCGCGGACGGTGAAGCGGCTGCATACGCGGGCGCAGATAGGCGGGGCCACCGTCACCGCGTACATCGGCGAGATGTTCAGCGGGATCCTGACCATCAAGACGGCCGGCGCCGATTCGCACGTGCTGGCCCGGCTGCGCCAGCACAACGCGACGCGGCGGCGGGCAGCGGTCCGCGATCGGCTCGCCACCGACCTGCTCGACGCCGGCACCGGTGCCAGCGTCGAGATCGGCATCGGCCTGGTGCTGCTGCTCGCCGCCTCTGCCATGCGCGGCGGTGCCTTCACGGTTGGCGACCTGGCCCTGTTCACCACGTACGTCAGCGGCCTGACCGCCCTGCCGCGGAGCATCGGCGCGATGCTGTTCCAGGTGCCGCAGGCGGTCGTGGCGACGGAACGGCTCAACCGGCTGCTCGCCGCCAGCGAGACACCCACCGACCTGGTGCGCGACACCAGACTGTGGTTCGGCGACACCCCGGCGCCCGACGCGCGGCCGGTGACGACGCACGACGATCCGCTGACCGTGCTGGAGGTGTGTGGCCTGACGGCCCACCACGACGGTGGGACCCGTGGGGTGCACGACGTGGACCTGCGACTCGAACGCGGCTCGATCACCGTCCTCACCGGTGCGGTCGGCTCCGGCAAGACGACGCTGATCCGGGCGATGCTCGGGCTGGTCCCGGCCCAGGCCGGCACGATCCGGTGGAACGGCCGGCCGGTCGCCGACCCGGGCACGTTCCTGGTGCCGCCGCGCGTGGCGTACGCCGGTCAGCGCCCGCGCTTGTATTCCGCGACGCTGCGGGAGAACGTGTTGCTCGGTTGGCCGGGTGAAACTGTCGACCGGGCGCTGCACCTCGCCGCGCTCGACGAGGACGTGACCGCGATGCCCGAGGGTCTGGAGACCTTCGTCGGGCCGCGCGGGGTCCGGTTGTCCGGCGGGCAGATACAGCGCGCCACGGCAGCGCGGGCCCTCGTCCGCGCACCCGATCTGCTGGTGCTGGACGACCTGTCGTCGGCACTGGACGGCGAGACCGAGGCACTCTTCTGGGACCGGGTGACCCGGGCCGCGCGCGAGGGGCGCGGCCCGGGCACGCTGCTGGTCGCGTCACACCGGCGGGAGGCGCTGGAGCGAGCCGACCAGGTGGTGGTGCTCGACCAGGGGCGGGTGGTGGGTCGGGGGCGGCTCGGGGACGTGCTGCGCGACTGCGATGAGATGCGCCGCCTGTGGGCCGAGGAGCTCGAAACCACCGGGGACTGATCAACCGGCGTGCTGGAGTGCGGGCTCGGCGGAAACATCGACATCTGACGCGTGGGCCGCCACCCGCGTGGCCTCCTTTCGGATGGCCTCGCGATAGCGCGGGCTCAGGCCGGTCACCGCGGCGAGTACCCGTACCTCGTCGACGGACCGGTCCGGGTAGGGCAGGGCGAACCCGGTGAGCGGCAGGATCTCCGGCCGGCTGCCCCGGTCGAAGAGCGCCGCCACGTCCGGTTCAGCCGCCTGGGTGCGGGGGTCGACGAGGGCGCCGACGACGACCGTGTCGCGGCCGCCCACCGGACCGCGAAGTACTGACGGTCGCCGGCCCCCATGACGGCACGCGGCCAGTTCGCGCTCCACCTCGGCGTAACACTCGTCCGCGCCGATCCAGCCGAAGGCGAGCGCCAACTCCAGGTCCAACCGAGGCCACTTGGCCAGGTAATACCGGTTGTTGGTCCACGCCGCCACCTCGTTGACGGCCAGGTCGCGCGGGTGCGGCAGGTGCAGACCGAACACCGGGGCGGCGTGCACGATGGGGATGTGGGCGCGGGAGATCCGGAAGCCCCACTCCTGGTCCTCGGGTCCCCAGCCGCGGAAGTTCTCGTCGAAGTAGAGGTCGTGCTGCTCGACCAGGCGGCGTGGGATGGCCGTCAGACCGGTGGCGACGAACGCCCACGGGAACCTCATGAGCGCCGACGCGTACCGGTCGGTCCACCGGTAGTCCCACGGCCCGCCGTCGGCGGCCAGGTCGGCCAGCACCGCACGGTAATGGTCCCACGGCAGCACCTTGGCACTCCTGCTGTGCTCATTCATCGCCGCCTCGTAGCCGACCACCTGCCCGATCACGCACAGGTTCTGGCCATGGGCGAAGTACCGGTCGTAGGTGTTGCGGAGGGAGTCCGGCGGCAGCGCGATGTCCGCGTCGAGGGTCATCACCACCTCACCCGACGCGTGCCGGATCGCCAGGTTGCGGGCGCGGGCCACGTTCCACTCCCCAGTCGTCATCACCGAGACGACGGTGAGGCGGTCGGTGAACTCGCGGCATAGTTCCACGTACTCCGTGGAGTACTCCATGGCACCGACGACGACCTCGAACTCCGCCTGATCCATGGTCTGCTCGGCCAGCGCGGCGAGGACCACCCGTAGGGTGCGCTCGCGGCCTTTGAACGGGACAACGATGCTGAACTTGAGACGATCGGTGTGCATCTGCTCCTGCCTTCGGTCGGTCCGGCCGGTTGTCTGCGGAGGTCAGACGGTGGCGTGGGCATCGAGAGTCGCGGTGAACCACTTGGCCGCCTTGGCCAGTAGTCGTTCGGGTCCGTTCGGGCTGGCGAAGCCGAGACACTTCGCGGCGCGGGTGGGGTCGAAGCGGTACATCGCGCCGGTCAGCTCCGCGCCGTTGGCCGGGTCGGGCCACTCGTCGCGCACCGTCAAGCCGCGGTCGCGGGCGAGGCCGGCGAACAGTTCAGCCAACTCGCGGAAGCGGACGTATTCCGGATCGGCGAGCATCGCGACGGTGCCGCGCGCCTCGGCGCGGAAGAGGTTTGCCGCAATCGTCTCCGCCACGTCGTCGACGTGCACGAAGCTCACCCCGGCGTGGGCGAAGCGGGCATCCGCCGGGCGCAGCACCAGGGTCGTGCCGTCCGGCGTGAGGTGGCAGAAGCCGGTGCCGAGCAGTTCCCGCAACCACGGTGCGCCGTCGGCGAGCCGGTCGGGGACGACGATCGGCAGGCGGTACACGACCGGTGGGGTCGTGCACGCCGCCCGGGCGGTCCGCTCCCAGGCGGCCTTCATCGCGCCGTACGCCGTCGTGGGGTTGGGCGGGCTGTCATCGTCGAGCAGCGGCGGCGGATCCGGTGCGTCGCCGAAGACCGCCTGGCTGGAGGCGAAATGCAGCTCGGCCCGGTTGGCGTTCACCGCCGCGATGACGGCGTGCAGGGCCGGGTAGTCGTAGCGGCATAGGTCGGCGAGATCGTGCGAGGAGCGCGCGAGGTGGACGACCGCGGCGCTGCCCTCGCACGCCTCGGTCAGCGCGGCCGGATCGGCGATCGATCCGGCCACGACGGCCTGGGCGCCGACCACGGTACGGGCCCGCTCCGGTGTCCGGGCCAGGCCCCGATACGGGACACCGCGGCGCGTCAGCACCTCGCACAGCGACCGGCCGATGAGCCCGGTGACGCCGGTGATCGTGACCTGTCCGACAGTGCCGGTCATGCCGTCCACCTCGTCCACCACGGTCACCACACGCCGTCGCGGAGCAGCCCGGCGGCGTGCCGGCCGGCACGCGCCGAAAGTGCCATGATCGTGAGGGTGGGGTTCTGCCAGCCGCCGCCAGGGAAGCAGGCGCCGTCGGTGACGAACACGTTCGGGCAGTCCCAGCACGCGTTGTTCGCGTCGACCACGGAGGTCGCCGGGTCGGCGCCCATCCGCGCCGTACCCATGTCGTGGACGTTCAGCCCGGGCACCGTCAGTGCGTCGGCGACCCCGGTGAGGCGCAGACCGGCTGCCTCGGCCGCGCGGGCGACCGCCGCACGCATCGCGGTGTACAGGCGGTCCTCGTGTGGTCCGTACGCGCACTCGATGACCGGCGTGCGCACGCCCCAGCGGTCGGTGCGGCCGTCGAGTCGGACCCGGTTGTGCCGGTACGGGAGCATCTCGCCCTGCGCGTCGATGCTCCCGACGGGTACGCCGTCAGTGGTGAGCCGTTGCAGCGTCACCCATAGACCGAACGGCCGGACGTCGCCTGTGGTGGGCGCGGGCGGGACCATGAGACCACGCTGCCGCGCGGACCACTCGTACCCATCGGCGGGTGGGTGCCCGTCGAGCACGCCCGAGGCCGCCAACACCGGATGGTCCATGAGTCCGCGGCCGACCCAGTCGCTGGTGTTGCCGAGCCCGTCGGGGTGGCGCGGGCCGCGCGAGTTGAGCATCAGCCGGGCGGTCTCGACAGTGCCCGCGCAGAGGAAGACGATCCGCGCGGTGACGTGGTGTCGGGCGCCGGTTGTCGTGTCGACGTAGCGGACGCCGGTGGCCCGGCCGCTGTCCTGGTCGATCGTCACGTCGGTGGCGACGGCGTTCGGCCGCAGCTCCAACCGGCCGGTGCGCTCGGCCGCGGCCAGCGCGTTGGCCTGCATCGTGAATCGCGGCCAGCCCTCCCGCCCGCTCTCGTCGGGGATGAAGCGCACCGGGACCGGGTGGGTGCCAGGTGGCCGGTACGCCTCCCGAAAATCCTTCTCCGCGGGGGTCAGCGCGGGCGGCTCGTGCCGGAACCGGCTGTCGGGTAGCTGGGGGAGGCCCTCGCGGCTGCCGGTCGGGCACAGCACGTCCTCGACGAGCGCGTAGTAGGGCGCGAGGGTCTCGTATCGCACCGGCCATGCCAACGTGCAGCCGTCGAGCGGCGCGGCGTCCAGCTCGTAGCGCGACAGGCGAAGCGCGGTGCCGCCCCAGGTCAGTGACCGGCCGCCGATCTGCATCCCGCGGATCCAGTGGTACGGCTGGTCGTCGGGCGTCCGGTACGGGTGTTCGTCGTCGTCGACAAACAGGTGCGGGCCGCGCGGGCCGAATCCCGGGTGAACCCGTTGCACGTGCTGCCCCGGGTTGCCGACCGGGGTGGGAAGGGTCGCCGGCAGTGCACCGTCCAGGCGTGGCGCGGCACAGCCCGGTCCGAGGGTCGGCTCGTCGGCCGGCTCGTCGGAACTGGACGGGAAGCGCCGCGGGACGTCGCGTGCCGCGCGGGGCGGGCCGGCCTCCAGCACGAGGGTCTGCCAGCCGGCCTCGGTCAGTTCCTTGGCCGCCCACGACCCGGCGAAGCCCGAGCCGACGACCAGAACGTCAGGGCTGCGCACGCTACTCGACATCCCGTCACCTCATCCGGCGTTGCTCGCCTGCGTCTGCCGCTCAAGCAGGTGGTCGTTGATGTCGAAGTAGCCGACGGGCGGGTCCGCGGACAGCACCCGGATCTCCGGGGTGTCGTATTTTTCGATGAGGTACCGGAGGTTGGTAGCGGCGGCCCGTTTGTTGTGCGCGTGGTCCTTGTCGTGCGGGAAGTGGATCGCGCTGGCCGCCCGGTCGACGACGAACCGCGCTCCGGCTCGGTGCAGTCGGTAGGCCAGGTCGACGTCCTCGTATCCCCAGGACCGGAACGCCTCGTCGAAGCCGCCGATCGCGCGCAGGTCGGCGGTGCGGGCCGACACGTCGCACGTCCAGTACATCAGCCAGGGTGCGGGCAGGTCGGCGATCGCGTCGCCCGGGTAGCGGCGGTAGAAGTGCTCGCGGTCATCCAGCCACCGGCCTTGCTCCGCCAGCGCGGCGATCGTGCCGTCGACGTCGTCGAAGTCGAGCGAGGCGTGCATCTGCTCGGCGTCTTCGTTGTTGTGGTTGAAGCAGTACACGTAGCCGATCACCGCGACCGAGGTGGCGCCGGTGTGGTTGTCCAGATGGGCTCGCACGCAACGGGAGTGGGCCAGCACGCCCGAGTCGAGGAAGACGCACACCTCGGCGGCGGCGTGCTGAATCCCGACGTTGCGCGCGGCGGCGACCCGGAAGCCCTCGTCGGGCTGGTAGAAGTACCGCAGGTCGAGGCGCTCGCGGAAGGTGTCCACCACCTCGGCGGTGGCGTCGGTCGACCCGTCGTCCACCACCAGCACCTCGAACCGGCGGCCGTCCATCTCCTGGCGGCTGAGCGCGTCGAGCGTGCGGGCCAGCAGCGCGACCCGGTTGTAGGTGGGCACGATGACACTGCAGTCTGGTCGACGGTCCATCACACATCCTCCTCGGCGGATACAGAAGACGTTGCCACACGTTGCCAAGCTTGGCAAATTCTGTGCCAGCGTTGACGTGCCGGCGGATCAGGCTGAGGCGTACGCCCGCGCCTGCATCGTGTACAGCTCCGCGTAGGTGCCGCCCGCGCGCATCAGCTCCTCGTGGGTGCCGTAGGCGTCGACCCGGCCGCCCTTCAGGACCACGATGACGTCGGCCATCCGCACGGTGGAGAACCGGTGCGAGACGTACACGGTCACCGCGCCGTGGACGTCCTGTTCCCGCGCCGCCGCGGCGAAGCGTTCGAACAGCGCGTGCTCGGCCATCGGGTCCAGCGCCGCGGCGGGCTCGTCGAGCGTGAGCAGTGCCGGTCGTTCCCGGATGAGCGCCCGGGCCAGACCGACGCGCTGCCACTGGCCACCGGAAAGCTCGGCGCCGTGCTCGTATCGCGAGCCCAGCACCGAACCCAGCCCGTCCGGCAGGCGCTCCAGCAGGTCGTCGAGGTCCGCCCGGTGGATCGCGTCCGCAACGGCCCGGTCGTCGGCGATGACTTCACCGTCGACGGCGCCGACGCCGACGCTGTCGCGTACCGCCAGCTCCAACCGCGCGAAGTCCTGGAACAGGGCGGCGGTGGTGGGACGGTCGGGGGTGGCGGCGGTCACGTCGCGTCCGTCGAACCAGATCCGCCCGCCCGTCGGCCGGTACAGCCCGCACAGCAGCTTCACCAGCGTGCTCTTGCCGGCACCGTTCTCGCCGACCACGGCGACCACTCCGCCGGGCGGCAGCGTCAGGCTGATCCGGTCCAGCACCGGGCGGTCGGCACCTGGATAGGTGAACGAAACGTCGCGCAGCACGATGCCGCGGCCGGCCGGCGGGTCGGCGTCCGCCACTGTCGCCTCCACCGGGTCCGGCTCCGCGCCGGGACGGGGCTCACCGAGCTTCTCGACCCGGGCGATCGTCCGCCCCGCCTGTTGCAACACACCGAGCAGGCCCACCGCCGTGATGATCTGCATGGTCGTCTGCACCGTCAGCGCGAGCACCATGACGAAGTCGCCGACCGTCGCCCGGCCCTCGGCCAGCTGCTGGAACACGAACAGCAGCGCGCCGGCGTATCCGGCGGCGAACGCCAACTGCCCGACGACCTTGCCCAACGCGGCGCGCAGTTGGCCCCGCCCCAGCCGCCGGGTGGCCGCCTCCCACGCGGCGGTGTGGCGGGCCACCACCTCGTCCTGCAGACCCCACAGCCGTAGCTCCAGGAGGCTCTCCGGCGCTGTGGACAACTCGAGGAAGTGCCGGGCGCGGCGGTTTTCCTCGGCCGCGCGCTCCTGGGCACGCTCGACCTCGCGGTGCGCCCACGCGCTTGCCATCACCAGGAAGACCGCCAGGCATGGCACCAGCACCAGCACCACGTGCAGCCGGGCGATCAGCACGGTGCTGACGGCCAGTTGCAGCGCCAGTCCGCCGAACTGCAGGATCGACTCGAGCGCCCGGTTGATCTCGAACGTGCGCGACTGGGCGACCTGCAGGTCGTCGGCGTAGTCGGGCTGTTCACGCTGCGACAGCGGCACACCGGCGTTAGCCGCGGTGAACAACCGCTGTTGCAGGTGGGTGTGCGACTGTTCGCCGAGTTCGAAGTAGAGCAGGTGGGCGAAGTGCCCGCCCATCAGCTCGACCAGCAGCAGCCCGGCGAGGAGCACGCCCAGCCAGGCGGCCCATCCGGTGCGGCCGGCGAGCAGCGCGTCGGTGAGCTCGCGCAGGCCCAGCGCGATGAACGGCGTGGCCAGGAACCCGGCGAGCAGCAGCAGGATCGACCGGATGAGCTTGCTCCGGTCGATCCGCCACGCCATCGTCAGCAGTTCCCGGGCGGCGGTCAACGTTCTCACGAGCGGCCTCCTGCGTGGTAGTCGGCCGGTCCCTCGGCCGCCGCGGCGGCGAACCGTCCGGCCTGGGTGCGGAACATCGACGCGTACGTCTCGGAACCCGACAGCAACTGGTCGTGGTCGCCGAACTCGGTGATCCGGCCGTCCCCCAGCACCGCGATCGCGTCGGCGCGGCGGACGGTGGAGAACCGGTGCGAGATCACGAGCGTGGTGAGCCCTTCGGTCAGCTCCAGGAACCGGTCGTAGAAGTCCACCTCCGAGCGCACGTCGAGCTGCGCGGTCGGCTCGTCCAGCACGAGCACCGTCGCGCCCTGGTGCACCGCGTAGAATGCGCGGGCCAGCGCCACCCGCTGCCACTGGCCCCCGGACAGGCCAGTGCCCCCCTCGTACTCGGGCGACAGCACGGTGTCCAGTCCGGACGGCAGGCGGTCGAGCACGTCGACAGCGTTGGCCCGGGCGAGCGCCGCGTGCATCGCCTCCTCGTCAACGGGCAGATGCGCCGCGCCGAGGTGCAGGTTTTCTCGCAGGCTCAGGTCGAACCGGACGAACTTCTGGAAAATGACGGCCAGGTCGCGTCGCCACCGCAGCGGGTCGAGGGCGGTCAGATCCTGCCCGTCGACAAGCACCGCGCCGGACGTGGGCGGATAGCCACCGGCGAGCAGCTTGACGAGCGTGGTCTTGCCCGCGCCGTTGATCCCGACGAGCGCCGTCGACCGGCCGGCGGCCAGCGTCAGGTCCAGTCCGCGCAAAATCTCCCTCTCGGAGTTCGGATAGCGGAAGCGCACGTCCTCGAAGCGGATCTCGTGTGGTGTGCGATCCTCGGGCGCCACGCGGGGTGCCGTGACGGCACGCCGCTCGGTCGGGGCGGCTTCGCCGACCAGCTCCCGGTACTCCGCCATGGTGTTCTGGTACTGCAGGCCGTACTGCGTCTGGACGTCACATTCCGGAAAGTACGCGCCGAAGCGCAGCGGCAGCAGTATCGCCTGCACCGCGACGACCAGCACCGCGACGCCCTCCGCCGGGTCGTACGACCCGCTGAGTAGCACGAACGACGCGACCGCGACCACGAACCCGATCGCTGTGTAACCGAGGAACGGCCGCAGGTACACCTCGCGGCGGCGGCGCCACAATGGCCGCAGGTAGCCGTCGGACTCGGCGGTGAAGCGCCGCTGTAGCCACGGCAGCAGGCCCAGCACACGGATCTCCTTGGCGGCACCCGGCTCGATGCCCAGCGCCTGGATGTAGTTCATCCGCTGACGGGCGTCGCCGAACCGGGCCCAGTCGTCGGTGAACGTCGCGAGCGCACCGCGCTGGCCGAACCGGATCACCAGCGCCCCGATGAGCAGCAGCACGGCGACCCACCACGACACCGTCGCGCCGACCAGCGCGAGCGCGGCGGCCAGCTGAAGGTAGCGGCCCGCGAGCATCGGCAGTACGCCGGCGCCCACGCCCGGCGTCGGTGCGGCGCGCAGGTAGGCGTCGCTGATCTCGGCCATCGCCGACACCGCGCGCTCCTGCTCCACCCGGTCGAGCGGCGCCCGCAGCGCCACCGACAGGTGGTCGCCGAGGACGTGCGCGTCGATGCGGCGCCCCGCCCACTTCGCGAGCGCCTCCTGGAACGGCGGCACCAGCTGCTGCCCGGCGAGCGTGACGAACGCGAAAACCAGTTCTGGCCCGGCCTCGCTGATCACGCCGCCGAGACCGGTGGTGCCCCCCGCCTCTGTCAGACGGGTCAGCACCCGGGCCATCGCCACGATGAACGCCGCCGGCAGCAACCCGGACAGGATCGCCAGGACCACCGTCGGCACCAGGACGTCCCACCCCGCGTACCGGAGCAGCGCCGTCATCCGCAGCCAGGACCGGATGCGCTCGCGCCGTATCACCTTCATGTTCGACTCCCGCCGCGTCGTCCAAGTATCAGTCAAAAGCAGACCACGCAGCCGTCCGCGTGGCAACTTTTGACAAATCTGCTTAGCCTGTTGCCTAGATGAGCTTTCGCATCCACGCCGATGACTCTCGTCGGCCGAGAACGGAGGGCAGCGCAACGATGGCGGGTAACTCCCCGGCGTGCAGCGTCGTGATCCCCACGTACAACCGGATGGACCTGCTGCGGCGGACGCTGGACGCGCTGACCCGGCAGGACATCGGGACCGACGCGTTCGAGGTGCTGGTCGTCGACGACGGCTCCAGCGACGACACCGAGGCAATGGTTGCCGGCTTCCGCGACCGGCTGGACGTGCGGTATTTCTTCCAGCCGGACGAGGGGTTCCGGGTCGCGGCCGCGCGCAACATGGGCATCGCCGAGGCGCGGGGTGACGTCCTCGTCTTTCTCGACTCCGGCGTGCTGGCGCACTCCGGCTGCCTGCGCGCTCACCTGCGCAGTCACGCGGCCGAGCAGCCGGCCGCGGTGATCGGCTACGTCTACTGCTTCAACTACGCCAACGAGGACGCCGGCGACATGCAGGAGACGCTCGACTTCGACGACGTCGATGGCACGATCGGGCTGCTGCGCCGCGAGGGCCGGTGGCTGGACATCCGCGAGGACTTCTACACGCGCGTCGGCGATCGGCTGCGCGACCTGCCGGCGCCGTGGCTGATGTACTGGACGTGCAACGTGTCGGCCCGCACCAGGCAGGTGCGCGCGGTCGGCGCGTTCGACGAGGAGTTTCGCACCTGGGGCTCGGAGGACATCGACCTGGCCTACCGGCTGCACCAGGACGGTGCGGTCTTCCTGATCGACCGCGACGCCGGCGCACTCCACCACCCGCACCCCAAGCTCGGGCTGGACAAGGCGATGGCGATGCGCAACCGCTACTACATCGCCGACAAGTACGACACGCCGATCACCCGGCTGCTCGCCGTGCGGCCGGTCATCGACTTCTTCGACATGAACGATCTCATCAAGGAGCGCGGGATGCCCAGTTGTGCCGAGTACCGG
The DNA here is from genome assembly GCF_045161355.1 of Micromonospora sp. NBC_00617. Taxonomy (NCBI): domain Bacteria; kingdom Bacillati; phylum Actinomycetota; class Actinomycetes; order Micromonosporales; family Micromonosporaceae; genus Micromonospora; species Micromonospora sp. NBC_00617. The sequence continues at coordinate 1,017,046 of NZ_CP107751.1, forward strand.
ACGACGCGTGTGGGAACACCGACGTGACGGTCCGACCCGTCCGCATCGCCGTCCAGGTGCAGCCGCAGCACGCCGACTACCCCGCGATCCGGACCGCCGTCGTGCAGGCCGAGGAACTCGGCGTCGACATGGTCTGCACGTGGGACCACTTCTTCCCGCTGACCGGCGACCCCGGCGGCCGGCATTTCGAGTGCTGGACCATGCTGGCCGCCTGGGCCGAAGCCACAACGCGGGTGGAGCTCGGGCCGCTCGTGTCGTGCAGCGGATACCGAAACCCGGATCTGCTGGCCGACATGGCGCGCACCGTCGACCACATCAGCGGCGGCCGGGTGGTGCTGGGGCTGGGCTCCGGCTGGTTCGACAAGGACTTCGTCGAGTACGGCTATCCGCCGGCCACTCCGGTCGAGCGGCTGGACGAGTTCGCCGCCGCGCTGCCACGCATCCGGGCGCGGCTGAGGGCGCTCAACCCGCCGCCGGTGCGCCCGATCCCGCTGCTGATCGGCGGCAGCGGCGAGCGGCGGACGCTGCGCCTCGTGGCCCGGTATGCCGACCGCTGGCACAGCTTCGGCGACGTCGACACGATGCGGCACAAGATCGCGGTGCTGCACCGCCACTGCGCCGAGATCGGTCGTGACCCCGGCGACATTGAGATCTCCGGCAGCATCGGCGGCGGGCCGTCGCCGGCCGGCGAGCCCGAGGACCTCGGGCCGCAGCTGCGCGATCTCGGAGTGTCGCTGTTCACCCTCGGCGTGTCCGGCCCGGACTACGACTTCGGCGCGCTGCGCCGCTGGGTGGCGTGGCGCGACGCCCAGTGACCGGCGCCCGATTCACGCCCGCAGCCGCTCGTCCAGGCGCTTCACCAGGTCGCGTGCCGTCTCCTCGGCGACCCGCTCCGGCCGGTGGTAAGCGGTCAGCCGCAGGCCGTCGTCCTCCGGCCAGAGCTCCACGTGCAGGTCCAGCGGGAGGTCCAGGTACCGCTGGCGGACGAACATTGTGCGAGCCCCGTCGAGGCGCAGCTCCGCAGGTGCGTTGTCCTGCAGAGCGAAGAGCACCTGGTACGCCAGCTCGGACGCGGGCCCGTCCTGTGCGGCGAACGCGTCGCCGAAACACTGCCCGGTCGCGCGCAGGGCGGCCGGGCCATCGGCGAGCGCGGCACCCCGCAGCCGCAGGCAGAGCATCGTGAGGTGGCAGCCGACGGCGAGCTCCGATCCGGCGCCGTGGCGCTGCGCCACCGGCACGCCCACGGCCAGGTCCCGCTGACCGGTGACCTCGGCCAGGGCGGCGCCGAAGTGGTACAGCAGGACGGCGAACCGGCTGACGCCGGCAGAACGGGCCGCGTCGTCCACCGCGGCGAGGACCGCCGGCTCGATCCGGGTCGGAACCAGCCCGGGGCCGTTGGTGCCGGCACCGTCCGCCGGGCTGCCCGGCCAGCGCACCGGCGGCGGGCCGGCGTACCCCGCGCGGTCGGGCCGAACGTCGGTCCCGCTGGCCGCGACCCGCGCGATGTGGTCGCGGTAGGAGTGGGCGAGGGACGGCGGAGCCGGTTTGGCGGGCGGCTCGGCACCGCACCGGGCGGCGTTGTACGCCGTCGCGAGGTCCCGCGCGAGTACCGCCTCCGACCAGCCGTCGAACGCGATGTGGTGGATCACGCAACCGAACACCGTGGCATCGCCGGCCCCGGCGACCGCCACACGCCACACGTCGGCCTCGCCGATCACCAACTCGTCCGCGAAGAGCCGCCGCAGCGCCGCCATCGCCTCCTCCACCGAGGGTGCGGCCGGCAGCACCTCCAGCGGCGGCGGATCGATGTCGAGGACCTCCGCCATCGGCCGGGGGTCGGCCACGTACGCGGCGCGTAGCGGCTCGTGCCGCGCGTGCACCGCCCCCACCGCGGTTTCCAGCGCCGCGTGGTCCAGATCGCCCTCAATGACCCAGGTGAGCAGGCAGTGCCCGGTCCGGTCGGCGGGGTCGACGAGGTGCCGGGTGAGGTAGACCAGCTGCATGGGCGTGAGCGGAACCGCGTCGCCATCCGGGGTGTCCGGGGCCGGCTGGTCCGCGCGGAGCCACGCCGCGAGGGCCCGCGCGCTCGGGTGTTCCAGCAGGCGGACCAGCGGCACCGGGCGGTCGAGACGCGCCGCCAGCCGCGCGCATGCCCGCCCCAGGTCGAGTGAGCTGGCGCCCAGCTCGGTGAAGGGCACGTCGACCGGCGCGCTGTCCTGGCCGAGCACCTCGGCGAACACCTCGGCCACAAGCGCCTCGCCGCCGTCAGCGGCCGTGGTCACCCCTACGGCGCGCATGGGCCGGGGATCGAGCGTGGCGAGCAGTGCCCGCTCGTCCAGCTTGCCCTGTGGCGTCACGGGGAACGCGCCGACGGTGTGCACTGCCGTCGGCACCTGATAGGCGGGCAGCACCTCACGCAGCGTGCCGATGGCACCGTCGAGCGGGTCGCCGGGCCGCTCGGGAATGCACCAGGCGACCAACGCGGGCTCGCCGCCGCCGGTCCGGTCTGCCACCACCCGGCAGGAGCGCACCGGCAGCAGTTCCTCGACGCGGCGCTCGATCTCCGCCGGTTCGATGCGGTGCCCCCGGATCTTCACCTGGCGGTCGGCGCGGCCGCGGAAGTGCAGCAGCCCGTCAGCGTCGCGGAGGCCCAGGTCGCCGGTCCGGTACACGCGCACGGTCCGGCCGTCGGCCGTGACGTTCACGAACTTCTGTGCGGTCAGTTCGTCGTCGCCGAGGTAGCGCAGCGCCAGCCCGGCGCCGGCGACGCAGATCTCGCCGACCGCACCGGGCGCGCACGGCCGGTCGCCGTCCAGCACGAGCACTTCGGTGCCCGGCACGGGCCGGCCGAGCGGAACACCGCCGGCCCGCCGGGCGTCCTCCGGGCGGATCCGATGAGTCGTCGTGAATACCGTGCTTTCCACCGGGCCATATCCGTTGAGCAACAGCACATCGGGATGCTGCCGCAGGAACCGGCCCACGTGCGTGGGGGAGAGCCGTTCGCCGCCGATCATCAGTTGTCGCAACCCGTCGAATGCGCCGAGGTCCTCGTCCACGACCATGTCGAACAGGCTGCTGGTCAGCCAGACCGTCGTCACGCCGTGGCGGGAGACGCCCTCGCGCAGCGCGCCGGCCGTCAGGTAGGGCTCCGCGACGATCACCGACGTGCCGCCGTTCAGCAGCGCTGCCCACAACTCGAGGGAGTACGCGTCCCACGGTGACGGTGCCGCCAGCGGAACGACCGTGTGCTCGCCGAACGTGGCGAACGTCCCCTCCATGAACAGCCGCGCGGTGGCCCGGTGCGGGGTGAGGACGCCCTTTGGCCGTCCGGTCGTCCCCGAGGTGAAGAACACGCAGCACGGCGCGTGGCCGCCGACCTCGGCGGGCCGGAAGTCCGGCGGCAAGGACAGTGGCTCCTCCGGTGGTGTCCACACCGGACGGCGTACGCCGGGCACCGGGCGGTCGGCGATCAGCACTGGCGCGGGCAGCATCGCGGTCACCTCGCCGAGGCGCGCTGCCGGCCAGGCCGGGTCGAGCATCGCGTACGCCGCGCCGGTCTTCAACACGGCCAGCAGCGCCGTCACCTGGTCGGTGCCACGGGGGAGAACCACCGGGACACAGCTGCCGGGGCCGACCCCGGCGCCGGCGAGCCGCGCGGCCCAGCCGTCCGCGGTGCGGTCCAGCTCGTCGTAGGTGACGGGGCGCTCCTCGGCGACGAGGGCGACGGCGTCGGGACGGAGCCGGGCCAACCGCGCGACCCGCTGGTGCAGACCCTCGTTGAGATCGTTCCGCACGACTGCCTCCCGTCCCGTGTTTCCAGTCAGGCGCCTCCCATGTTGCCTAAAATTGCCTACTGAGGCAACCTGGGGACATGAGCCGCGACCGATCGCTCGACATCGCCGTCACCGGCGTGCACGCCCTGTTCCCCGGAGCCGCCGACCTGGACGACTGGTGGAATGCCGTGCTGGCCGGCCGGGTGCTCACCACCCGGCTCGACCGCACCGACCTGCTCTCCGCCGGGGTTCCGCCGGAGCTCGCCGACGACCCCGACTACGTGCCGGTGCGGGGACATCTCGACGAGGCCGACCGCTTCGACCACGCGCTGTTCCGGATCAGCGCCCGCGACGCGGAGCTGATGGACCCGCAGCACCGCCTCATGCTCGAATCGGCATGGGCGGCCCTGGAGGACGCCGCCGTGCGGTCCGCCGACCTCACCACCGCCGTGTACGCGTCGGACAGCGGCAGCGGCTACCTGCGGGCGATGCTCGCCGCCGGCCCGCTCGATCCGCTCACGCTCGACCAGGCACTGCACGGCACCGAGCCTGACTTCATCGCCAGCCTCATCGCGTACAAACTGGGCCTCACCGGCACGGCGCTCGGCGTGCGCACCGCATGTTCCTCGTCGCTGGTCAGCGTGCACCTGGCCGTGCAGGCGCTGATCAACGGCGAGTGCGACCAGGCCGTCGTGGTCGCCGCCGGCATCGACTACCCGCAGGCCGGCCACCTGCACGTGCCCGGCGGCATCCAGTCGGTGTCGGGGCACTGCCGCCCGTTCGACGCGCGGGCCGACGGCGTGGTGGCCGGCTCCGGCGTCGCCTGCGTCGTGCTGCGCAGGCTCGCCGACGTCACTGACGGCCCGCCGTTGTACGGCGTGCTGCTCGGCACGGCCACCAACAACGACGGCTCCGCCAAAGCGGGCTACTACGCGCCGTCGGCCGAGGGTCAGGAGGCAGTCATCGTCGCCGCCCTCGCCGCCGCGGACGTCGGCGCGGACTCGATCGGCTACCTGGAGGCTCACGCGACAGGCACCCACGTCGGCGACCCGATCGAGTGGTCGGCCGCGAGCGCCGCGTTGTCGGCCGGTGGCGCGCACCCGGGTCAGGTGGCGGTCGGCGCACTCAAGTCCACCATCGGCCACCTCGACTCGGCGTCCGGGCTGGCCGGGCTGATCCGCGCGATGCGGGTGCTCCGCGAGGGCGTGGTGCCGCCGGTCACCGGCTTCACCGAGCTCAACCCGTTGCTCGATGTCGCCGGCGGCCCGCTGTACGTGCCGACCGCCGCCGGTCCGTGGACCGGTCCGGAGCCGCGGCGCGCCGGGGTCAGCTCGTTCGGCATCGGCGGCACCAACGCCCACGTCATCGTCGAGCAGCCGCCGCCCGCGCCAGTGGTCCCGCCGCGGCCGGAGCGGGAGCGGCTCGTGGTCCTGTCCACCGCGGGCACGGACGCCCTCGACCGTGCGGCGGACCGGCTCGCCGGCCACCTGCGCCGCGCCGAGCCCGACCTGGCCGACGTGGCGTACACCCTGGCCACCGGCCGGAACCCGCTGAACAGCCGGCTGGCAGTCACCGGCCGGACCGCCGCGGAGGTCGCTGAGCGCCTCGAGCACGCCGCCGGTGTGGTCCGTGGCGCCTGCCCGACCGGGGGTCCCGCGCCGGTCGTGTTCCTGCTGCCGGGGCAGGGCACCCAACGGCCGGGCATGGCGATCGGGCCGGCCGCCGTGCTGCCCGGGTTCGCCGACGAACTGGACGCATGCTTGCGGGGGTACGGCGCCGCGCTCGCCGCGCACCTGCGCCACGCGCTGTACGACCCGGAGTTCCCGGCCGAGGACCTGGCCGCGACCGTGCTGGCTCAGCCGGCGCTGTTCGCGATGGAGTACGCCATCGGCCGGGCCCTGATCGGACTCGGCGTCGCCCCGGCCGCGCTGGTCGGCCACAGCCTCGGCGAACTGACCGCCGCCTGCCTGGCCGGCGCGATCGACCTGCCCGACGCCGCCCGGTTCGTCGCCGCCCGCGGCGAGGCGATGCACGGTTGCCCGCGCGGGAGCATGCTGGCGCTCGGCTGCGACCCGGGGACCGCGCGGTCATTGCTCGCCGACGCCGGTGCGGACCTCGAACTGGCCACCGAGAACGGCGCCGATAGCTGCGCGGTCGCCGGACCGGACGAAGAGATCGGGCGGTTCCGCGCCTGGCTGGGTGACCAGGTCCTGACCCGGGTGCTCCCGACCAGCCACGCGTTCCACAGCAGCCTGATCGAGCCGGCGCTGCCCGCGCTGGCCCAGGCGTTGACCGGTGTCACGCTGCGCCCGCCGGCCGTGCCCTACGCGAGCAACCTCAGCGGACGCTTGATCGAGCCGGGCGAGCCGATCTCGGCGGACGACCTCGTCGCACAGGCCCGCCGCCCCGTGCTCTTCGCCGGTGGCCTGGCCGCGGTCGCCGAGCGGCTGCCCGGCTGCCTGGCGATCGAGGTGGGGCCGGGTCGGGTGCTGTCCGGTCTCGCCGCGGCCGCCGGTCTCGACGCCGTCCCGCTGCTGCCGATGCGCGACGAAAGGCCGGCCCAGGAAGTGGTCGACGCGCTCGGCACGCTCTGGACGCGTGGGCAGCCGCTGGCGCCGGAACTGCTCGGCGCGGACGGTGGCCGGCCCGTGCACCTGCCCAGCTACCCGTTCGCCGACCGGCGATGGAGCGCGCCGGAGGTGGCGCCGGTGGCCGCAGCGGCCGCGACGCGAGCCCCGGTGGCGGCAGCCGGCCCGGCAGCCGGTCCGGCACCGGCCGACCAGGTCCCGGCTGCCGCCCCCGCCGTCGTGCTGCCCAAGCTCTGGGCCGAGGTGCTCGGACACGGCGACCTGGACGACGACTCCGACTTCTTCGCGCTGGGCGGAGACTCGCTGCTCATCACGCAACTCGCCCGCCGCATCCACGAGGAGTTCGGGCTCCGGGTGCCGCTACGCGAGTTGCTCGCCGGTCGCACGCTCGGCCGGCAGACGGCCCTCGTCCGCGACAAGTTGCGCAGTGCCGCGGCCGGCACCACCTCCTGAACCCCGAGACCTGAGGAGAAGCAATGACAGTCACCGTCGAGCCAGCCACGGCAGGCCTGGGCGCGCCACTGCCCGAGACCGGCCGCGAACCGGTACACCAGGCCGTCATCCGATACGCCCACAGCCGGCCGGGCCATCCCGCGGTTCGCGGCGGCGGCACCTGCGTCAGCTACCGGCAGCTGGACGCCTGGTCCGCCCGCCTGGCCGCGGACCTGGCCGCAGCCGGTGCCGGGACCGGCACCCGGGTGGGCGTCCTGGCCGAACCGTCACCGGCAATGGTCGCGGCTGTCGTCGGCATCCTGCGCGCCGGCGCCGCGTATGTCCCGGTCGACCCCGCCTGGCCCGATCGCCGGATCACCGAGGTGCTCGACGACGCCGGGGTCGCCGCCGTGGTATGCGCCGGTGGCGACGCGTCGCGCCTCGCCGGGACCACTGTCCCGGTCGTGCTGGCGGGGGAGCACGAACCGGACGGACAGCCTGCGGAGCCCTCCACGGAACTCGTGTCCGACGACGCCGGCGCCTACGTCATCTACACCTCCGGCAGCACCGGCGAACCCAAGGGCGTGCTCGTCACGCACGGGCAACTCGCCGCGTCCACGCTGGCCCGCCGGCTGGTCTACCCCGGCGCGCCGACCTTCCTGCTCGTGTCGCCACTGGCCTTCGACTCCTCGGTCGCCGGGCTGTGGGGAACGTTGACCGCCGGTGGCACGCTGGTCGTCGCGTCCCGTGCGGAGGTCCGCGACCCGGAGCAGCTGGTCGAGCTGATCCGCCGTCACAACGTGACGCAAACGCTGTGTGTGCCGTCGCTGTACGGTGTGCTGCTTGACGCCGCCCGGCGGGCCGGCGTCGGCGCGCTGGACAGCCTCCAGACCGTCGTGGTGGCTGGTGAGCCGCTGCCCGAGCAGCTGGTCGAGCGGCACTTCGCCGAGCTCCGGGCCGGCGTCACCCTGGTCAACGAGTACGGCCCGACAGAGGCGACGGTGTGGGCGAGCTACCGCGCGTTCGACGCGCCCGGGCCGGTGTCGATCGGCGGGCCGATCCCCGGTGCCCGGCTGTACGTCCTGGACGACGATCTCCGGCCGGTACCGCCCGGCACCGTCGGTGAGTTGTGCGTCGGCGGCGCGGGCGTCACTGCCGGCTACCTGGGTCGGCCCGACGCCACCGCCAAAGCTTTCCCGCTCGACCCGTTCACCCCTGTTGCTAACGCGCGGATGTACCGCACCGGCGACCGCGTTCGCTGGAACCCGGACGGCACGCTGCACTTCGTCGGCCGCCAGGACCACCAGGTGAAGATCCGGGGCCACCGGGTCGAGCTGGGCGCCGTCGAGTCCGCCCTCGCCGCCGTGCCGGGCATCCGCGACGCCGTCGTGCTCCCGGACTCCGGCCACAGCGTTCTCGTCGGCTTCGTCCGCGCGGACCCCGGGATCGACCCCAAGCAGGTGCACGACGCGCTCGCCGAGCGGCTCCCACAGGCCATGATCCCATCCCACATCCGCGTGTTGGACCACTTCCCGCTCACGTTCAGCGGCAAGGTCGACCGGGAGCAGCTGCGTGCCGCCGCGGACGAGCCGACCGCGGCACCTGCCCCACAGGCGCCGCAGGCGGGAGTGGTGGCCGGGGTCACGGCCGCATGGTCGGAGGTGCTGAAAATCGCGCAGGTGCCGGCCGACGGCAACTTCTTTGACCTCGGTGGGCACTCGCTGGCGATGTTCCAGCTGCAGGACGCCCTCGAACGGCACACCGGCGTGCGGCCCTCCGTGGTGGCGCTCTTCCAGCACACCACAGTGTCGGCGCAGGCCGACCTGGTCACCGCGGGTGGCACGAGCACCGGCCAGTCGGCACCGGACCGCAGCGCGGCCGTCGCCCGGCGCGCCCGCGCTGTGCGGGCCCGGCGCCAGCGCGCCAACTCGGGGGAGCGGTCGGCATGAGCGCGCAGCCGGACCGGTGGTTCCAGCGCAGTGTCGAGTGCCGCGAACTGCGGCAGGTCCTCGTGGCGTTCCCGCACGCCGGCGGCTCCGCCGGGTTCTTTCGTGACTGGGCCACGCAGCTGCCCGGTGCCGACGTACTGGCGGTGCGTTACCCGGGCCGCGCCGAACGGATCGACGAGCCGCCACCGGCCGACATGGTGCGGCTCGGCAGGGACATCGCGGACGCCCTCGGCGAGTTGCTGGCAGACACCGACGTCCCACTGACCCTGTTCGGGCACAGCATGGGGGCGGTCGTGGCGCTGGAGACCGCCCGCGCGCTGGAGGAGCTGGGTGTCCGGCCGGCACACCTCATCGTGTCTGGCTCCCGCGCGGGCCCGCTGCCGGAGGTGGCGCCGCCGACCGAGCTGGAGGCCGACGAACTCGCGCTCCGGCTGGCCGCGCTCGGCGGCACCGACGCGGCGATGCTCGACGACCCGTTCTTCCGGGAGCTGGTGCTGCCGTACATCCGCAGCGACGGAGAGATGTTCCACGCCTACCGTCATCGGCGGGAACCGGTGCTGCACTGCCCGGTCACCGCGGTGGTTGGCGCGGACGACACCGACGCCGACCAGCGCCCGTGGCCGGAGCTGACCACCGCCGGGTTCCGTGAGCACGTCGTCGCCGGGCACCACTTCTATCTGGTCGACGAACCGCCGTACGAGCTGCTCCGCAACGCGCTGGCGGTGACCCGGTGACGGCGCTGCACGACGCACCCGCGACGGTCGGGCCGCCGCCCGCGGTCGACCACGAGCTGGCCGCGCCGCTGTCGGCGATCCTGGCCGGGATGCCCGGCCCGCTCAGCCCGGAGCTGATCGCCGACCGGCGCGCGCGCACCGCGGCGGGCCGCCTGCCGGATGAGGACATCCGGCGGGCCGGCGTGTTCGAGCTGACCGAGCTGACCGCGCCGGGTCCGCCCGGCGCGCCGGAGGTGCCGCTGCTGCTGTGTCGCCCCACCACGGGCGTCGGACCGTATCCGGTCATCTATCACACGCATGGTGGCGGGATGGTGGCTGGCGGCACCCGTACCGCGGAGCTGGCCGACGACCTGGACCGGGCGCAGGCGCTGGGATTGGCGGTCGTGGCGGTGGACTACCGGCTGGCGCCGGAGCACCCCGACCCCGCACCGCGCGAGGACTGTTACGCGGGACTGGTCTGGCTCGCGCGTCACGCCGCGGGGCTTGGGCTGGATCCGGAGCGGATCGTGGTGAGCGGCAACAGCGCGGGCGGCTGCCTGGCCGCCGGGCTGGCTCTTGCCGCCCGCGACCGTGGTGGCCCGCCGCTGCTCGGGCAGATGCTGCAGTGCCCGATGCTCGACGACCGGTGCGACGCGCCCGCACAGCACCAGCTCCGCCGCACCGGATTGTGGGACGGCGCCTCCAACCGCGCCGGATGGACGGCGCTGCTGGGCGAACGCCGCGGCACGGCCGACGTCTCCGCGCTGACCGCGCCGGCCCGGGCCGCCGACCTGTCCGGCCTGCCACCCGCATTCGTCGACGTGGGGTCCGCCGAGGCACTGCGGGACGAGGCGACCGCCTACGTCACGCGGATCTGGCAGGCCGGCGGTGAGGCCGAACTGCACGTCTGGTCCGGGGCCTTCCACAGCTTCGACCAGTGGGTCCCGGACGCGGTCGTCTCCCGCACCGCGAAGCAGACCCGTAGGGACTGGCTGCGCCGGCTGCTGGAACGCGGCGGCCGGGTATGCCAACAACTGACCGGCAACACCGTTCACGACGAGAGTGGAGGGATCACATGACCCCGCGCACCGCAACACCGGGACCGGCCGTCGACGGCCTGGCCGCGTCGCTGGATGTCGACCAGTTCCGTCGGTCCGGTTACCTGATCCTGCCCGGCTTCCTGCCGGACGACCTGGTGGACCGGATCCGGCCCGAGGTCGACCGGTGGGTGGACGAAGGGCTGCGTGCCCAGTCGATCCAGTGCAGCATCGATCCGGACACCCACGGCGTGCCGCAGGTGCTGGAGCTGGAGATGCCGGCGCACGGCGAGCTGATCACACACCCGCCGCTGATGGCGGTGCTCACCCGGCTGATGGGCCCGTCGTTCGCGTTTCACCACCTGCACAGCGACCGGCAGGAGCCGGAGCGTCCGGGCAAGGCGTGGCACCACGACTACGAGCAACAGCCGCAGACCGACCGGACGTACACGATGATCCACACGTTGCACTACCTCGACGGCCTCGACGCCGACACCGCGCAGTTGGTCGTCCTGCCCGGCTCGCACCTCGAAGTCGCGGAGAAGGACGCCCGCGCCGCGACGGGTACCGACTCGCTGCCCGGCGAGGTGGTGATCGACCGGCTGCCGCGCGGCTCGACCGTCGTGCTGCATTCGGCGCTCTTCCACGCCCGTCGCGCGCTCCCCGGTGGCGGGGGCCGGGACCGCTACTTCATCGACGCGTCGTACTGCCAGGCCGGGATCCAGTGGCCTCAGGTCAAGCCCTACTGGCGCGCTTCCCTGACCCGGGCGCGCGAGCTGGGTCTCGGCGCGTCGTGGCCGGATCTGTTCGACGAGCGGCACTTCAGCGGTTTTCAGCGACCGGCTGAATGATTTTTGTTTCAAACCGGCGTTACCAGGAGACAGTAGTCGATGGAAGGTGATGCTGTCGGGGGGAGACAACACCCATGGTTTTCTGGTGCGTGAGCCGGACGGTTGGTGCTAGCTCGGACATCGACTGGCCCAGATGAGACAACGGGGATGACTCGGCGGGCGCGGGACCGAAGGTGGTCCCGCGCCCGCGGCGTGCGGGTGTCAGCGCGTGGTGCGGTCCAGGACGGCGTCGGCCAGGAACTTGACCGCCCAGTTGGGGAACGTCAGCGGCTCGAAGCCGCCGGTCAGTGGCCAGGAACCCGCGATGGCGCCCACCGTGGCAGGCTCGATCGGCTGCTGTACCTGCAGCTGCGCCAGCCGGTCCAGAACGCTGTCGCAGCGGGCGCGCATGCCCACGTCACCGGTACGGCGGGCGACGTCGAGCCAGACCGTGACCAGCTGGGCGTCGCCGGTCAGGCATGCGTACTCTGCTCGCGGCGTGAAACCGGGGCCGATCTCGCCGGGCAGCAGCGGATCCAGGTTGGTGCGCAGTGCCGCCAGCCCCGTCGCGCACCGTACCGCGGCGTCGGCGCACCGGCCCGCCGGCTCGGGCAGCTCGGCGCCGACCAGGTCGGCAGTGCGCAGCATGCCGCGCAGCGTGTACCCGATCGTGTGGGTCCATTGCGGATGGCCCGGGCTGAAGGCCATGCCGTCGATCCAGCCGTCGGGGCGGACCTGGCTGCTCAGCCAGTCGAGGGACCGGCCGACGGCCGCGAGGAGGCCCGGCTCGGCGGTGACCCGCCACAGCTCGGCCAGCGCCCAGGTGATGCGCGACGAGTATGTGTTCGGAGCATCGAAGTGCGACAGCCACGTGCCGGACGGCTGTTGTGCCGCGAGCAGCCAGGCACCGGCCCGGACCGCCGCGTCGAGTACCGGCGCCCGGCGCGTGTCGTGCCACAGCGCGAGCAGGCCCAGCAGGATCTGGCCGGTGTCGAACGCGACCGGCGACCCGTCGACGCCCATGCCGCCGGGAAAGCTGCCGTCGGCGCGCTGCAGGCCCAACAGCCAGTCACCGACCAGCGCGGCCCGGTCGGCCAGCTCCGGCCGGTCCAGCGCTTCGGCGGCCCGCAGCAGGGTGGGGATGAGGTATCCACTGGTCTCCGGATACGGCGGCTGCCAGCCACATCGCAGGTCGTAGCCGGCCGAGACGCCCTGCTGGCCGGTCGCGTCGTGCGCGGCACACACCCACGTGACCGCGCGATCGAGGACGGCGCGGTGTGGCACCCGGGAACTCTCGTCGGACATGTCGCTGCCTCCAAGCATGCCAAGTGAGTCATGCAGTTGCCAAATATTGCCAGAACGGTCAGCATAGCTTCATGTGGTATTCGGGAATCTCCTGGGACGGTGCGGGCTTCGAGGTCGAGGTGGTCGACGAGGCGGGCCGGGCGGTGCGGCCGGCGACCCGGTTCCCCGCGCGGCGGGCCGGCGGGATCGCCGGTTACCTGCGGGCCCTCGAGCAGCCGGCGGTGGCGGTGATCGACAGCACCAACGGGCTGATTGACGGGCACCTGACCGTCGCCGGGATCCAGGTCTACCGGGCTGATCCCGGCGTCCTGCCGCCGCGTCCGCGGTTCGGGTCGGTGGCGGCGGGCACACTGGCCCGCGCCGCGCAGCAGGACCTGGCCCGGCTCGCCCCACTGGACCTGGCCGACGGGACGCTGGGCGGCCGGGGCGAGGACCTCAACGCCGGCTTCGCGTCCAGCGTGGAGGTGGTCGCCGAACTCACCGCGGCCGGGCGGTGCCTCACCAATGGCGCCCGCGACCGGCAGGCCATCGCGCTGACCTTCGACGACGGGCCGCTGCCGCCCTACACCGGCCAGGTGCTGGACATCCTCGACCGGTATGCGGTCCGGGCGACGTTCTTCTGCGTCGGAATGCTGGCCGACGCGTTCCCGGACACGGTCGCCGACATCGTCGCGCGGGGCCACGCGCTCGGCAACCACACGTGGTCCCACCCGTTTCTGCCGGAGCTCACCCGCCCGGAGGTGGCGGCCCAGGTGGAACGTGCCGGTGAGGCGATCGCGCGGGCGTCCGGCGGCGAGCCGCCGGTGCTGTTCCGCCCGCCCTACGGCGGACGATCACCGCAGCTGCTGCGCCACCTCGACGAGCTGGACTCGATCGTTGTGCTCTGGGACGCGATGGGCTTCGACTGGGCGCTGCCCGGCGCTCGGCACATCAGCACTTCCGTGCTCGACAAGGTGCAACCCGGGTCGGTCGTGCTGCTGCACGACGGCGGCGGTGACCGACAGCAGACCGTCGCGGCGCTGCCGGCCATCATCGAGGGTCTGCTCGACCGGGATCTCAGCTTCGCCGGGGTGCACGACCTGTTGTCCGCCGCGGCGGCGCGCTCCGCGGCCGGCGCGGGCTCGGCACCTGAGGGGTGAGCCGGACGTCGTGCCAGTGGCGGACGGCCCGCTCGATTGCGCGCGGCCAGTCCTCACCCCGGCGCACCGAGGTGCGCTCCAACACCGTGAAGTCACCGACGAACTCGCGGAACTGCTCGAACACCGTCTCCTCGGCAAACGGCTTGCAGGAGAACAGGTTGAAGAACAGCTCGCCGAGACCGGGGTAGGTGTGCACCGCGGCGTGCGACTCCGCCAGGATCACCACGGCGGAGTGGCCCGCCCGCTGCGGTGAGCCGTCCTCGGACCCGATGGCCGGACCGGCGATGATCCGCATGCCGACGGCGGCCACCATCCGGCGTAGGAACTCGCCGAGCGCGTGGCCGTCATCCAGCGGCCCGCGGTCGGCGATGCCGACCAGCCGGAGAGTCAGTTCGGTGCCGTAATGGTCGCTGTACTGCTCGGATGTCATGAAAACCTCCCACTGTTGGTGAGCACGTCGGACCGGCCGACCTCGTGGAGCACCTCGACGACCCGGTCCGCGCCGCCGGTCCCTGAACCGGGCCCTCGGCTCGCGGCCGCGCGGTGCCCGGCCGCCCCGCGGACCAGGGCGCGCAGGCGCGGCGCCGACCAGTCCTCGTCGGCACAGTTGAGCCCCAGGCCCTGCCGGGCGAGCATGTCCGCGAAGTAGCCGCGTTCCGGGTCGGTTCCGGCGAACACGAGCGCTGGCACCTCCGCCTCCACCGCGCTCGCCAGGGTGTTGCGGCCGCCGTGGCAGATCAGCACGTCGGCGCGGTCGAGCAGTCGCCGCAGCGGCACGAGCGGGGCCACCCGGACGTTTCCGGCGGGCGACCGGTCCGACCACCGGGGATCTACCCGGCCGGCGGTGATGAGTACGTCGACGTCGGTGCCGTCGAACGCCGCCACGCACCGGGCGAAGTACTCCGGCACGTCCGTGGGCGGGCCGCTGCTGTAGGCGAGGACTGCCACCCGGCCGGGACGCGGCCAGTCATCGGCCACGCCGGACGGCAGCGCGCGGTCGAGCGCGTCCCAGGCCAGCCGGCCGACATACTCACCGTCTGCGTGCAGCGCGACGATCGGGTCGAGCACCGGCGGCAGCGGAAACACCAGCCGGGTGCTCCAGGTGAACAGGAGCTGCGACAAGTCCGGCGGAGCAGTCAGGCCGAAGCGGTCCAACGCCTTACCGAATGCCGCGGTGGCGGCGCGCGCCGGTGGCTGGAAACCACTGCTGCCCGCCCCGAAGCCGCTGTGGTCCGGCCAGGTGACCGGGGAGACCACCGGCACACCGAGCAGCCGTCCGGCCACCACCGAGGTGACGTCGTAGTCGTGGAACACCGCGTCGATGCGGTGTTCCACCAGCAGGCCACACTGCCGCTCGATCAGCTCCGTCACGAACCGGCTGTCCGTATACACCGAGCGGGAGAGCAGGTCATCGAGTCGCAGGACGTCATCCTGATCGGGATAGTCGGTGGCCGGCAGACCGGGCAGCGGCACTGCGGCCACGTCCATCCGCCGCAACAGCGGGGCGAAGTGCGGGCCGGAGAAGACGACCGGCTCGTCGCCGGACCGCAGCGCCGCCTCACGGACGGACAGCACTGTCGACGCGGAGCCGATCCCGTAGGACCAGATCCCGGGCACCAAGGCGATGCGCACAGCGGCCCCCCCGGACTCACAGGCCGATGCGATCCAGCAGGCCCGCCGACGAGCCGGTGAACCGGCGGGCAGCCAGGTCCCGGGCGCGTGCGGCGAACTCCTCCCGGCCCGCCAGGAACGTCCGCAGCACGTCCGGGCTCAGCCCGTCCGAGCGCATGCCGATACCGAAGTGTTCGAGCATCATGGCGTTGAACTGCTGCTCGTACACGTCAAACGGGAGGCCGAGCACCGGCTTGTGCAGGTACAGGCATTCCGACAGCAGCTGGTGGCCGGCGGTCGACACCACGGCCGAACACGAGCGCAGGGCCTCGGTGAACTTCTGCCGGTCGAACGGGGACACCGTGACGTTCTGCGGTGCGTCGTCGATCGGCCGGTTGGTGAACACGGTGAAGGTGACCTGCGGGAACTCGGCGAGCGCGGCCAGGAACCCGGCGGGATCCTGGTGCAGCGGCGCGTACGGCGACAGGTACACCACCACCGACGTGTCGTCGACCTCGGGCACGAGCAGCGGGATGTCCGGGCGGAGGATCGGCTCGATCAGCTCGCCGGAGTACCGCTCGTCGCGGTCCCACTCCATCGGGAAGAACGACGAGGCGATCCGGTGGTCGGCCGCCGGGAAGAAGTACCGCAGCTTTGCCGCCTCGTGCCAACGCGTGTAGCCACCGGCGTCGGGCGTGCGGTACATCAGGAACTTGCTCTGCTGCTCGGTGGTGACCAGGCGGGAGCCGAGCATGTACGCGATCTGCGCGCTGGCCGGCTCGTAGTCGGTCAGCACGACGTCCGGCGCGCCGCCGAGCTGCTCGACGACCTGCTCGCACAGTGCGAAGTTCCACGCGTCGCCGCGCGGGTCGAGCGCGCGCCCGTTGTCGGCGCTGCGGCTGACATCGATGCCGGTTGGCGTCATTGCGACCCAGCCTCCGGGATGGTGGGTGGGCACGGCGATCGGCACGTGCGCGGGGAACGCCTCGTCGAGCGCGGCGATGCCGTCGCCGAAGGTGACGATCGCGACCTGGTGCCCGCGCTGCTGTAGCTGGCTCACCAGGTTCAACTGGCGGGACGCGTGTCCGTTGCCCATCCCGCAGGCGCCGACGAGGACACGCTGCGCGGCGGGGGCGGAGGGCGGGACGCCGGATTCGGCCATGGTAGGTCCTTTCCAGTTTCGACGCGGTGCGGTCCCGCCAACTGTTGCATGGGGTTGCCTAGGCTGGCAATGTTAGGCGAATATTGGCAACATCCATATTGTCATGGCAGGCACAGCCGAGCGGTTCCGCAGCGGAGGACAACCGTCATGAAGCATCTTCGGACCACATCATGAGCTGGCTGGTGGTGGGCGGCGCGGGGTATATCGGCTCGCACGTCGTGCGCCGACTACACACCGAGGGCGAGCGGGTGGTCGTGCTCGACGACCTGTCCAACGGCCGGCGGGAACGGGTCCCGCGGAGCGTGCCGCTCATCGTCGCCAGCAGCGGCGACCGCGACGCCGTCTGCGACGCGTTGGACCGGCACCGGATCACCGGCGTCGTCAACCTCGCTGCCCGCAAGTCCGGCCCCGAGTCCGTCGAGGAGCCGTTGGGGTACTACCGGGACAACGTCGAGAACATGCGGGTGCTCCTTGAGGCGATGGTCGAGAAGGGTGTCCGGCGGGTGCTCTTCTCGTCCAGCGCAGCGGTCTACGGCCGGCCGGCGGCGACGCGGGTCGACGAGGAAACCCCCACCGAGCCGATCAATCCCTACGGCGAGACGAAGCTGATGTGCGAGTGGATGCTCCGCTCGGCGGGCAACGCACACGGGCTGTCCTGGATCGCCCTGCGCTACTTCAACGTGGTGGGTGTCGAGGACCCGGTGTGTTGCGAGACCAACGGCGACAACCTCTTCCCGCTGGTGTTCCGGCGGATCACCGCGGGCGAGCCGGCCGTGGTCTGCGGCTGCAACTTCCCCACCCCGGACGGCACCGGCGTGCGTGACTACGTGCACGTGTCCGACGTCGCCGACGCGCACGCGGCCGCAGTCGCCCGGCTCGAGACCGACGCGTGCGCGGAGGTGTACAACGTCGGCACCGGCGACGGCTACTCGGTCCTCGAAGTGCTCGACGCCGTCCGCGAGGTGACCGGTCTGCCGGTCGACGTCGAGATTCAGCCCGCGCGGCCCGGCGACCCGTCCGAGGTGGTGGCCGAGGTCGACAAAATCGGGCGCGATCTCGGTTGGAAGGCCAGCAACGGCCTGCCGGAGATGGTCTACAGCACCTGGCAGGCGTTCCGCCGGACGTGACCGCCCGGCCCCCGACGATCGGAGCTCGCATGCACGGCACCTCGCCGCCCCTGCACAACTGGGCGGGCAACCTCACCTACGGCGCCACCCGGCTGCACCGGCCGACGACGCTCGACGAACTGCGCCGCACGGTGTCCGGCAGCCCTCGTATCCGCGCGCTGGGCACCGGCCACTCGTTCAGCCGCGCCGCTGACACCACCGCGGAACTCGTCCGCATGGACCGGATGCCGGACACGGTGCGGATCGACGCCGAGGCGGGCGCCGTCGAGGTCTCTGGCGGCACGACGTACGCGCACCTGGCCAGCAGGCTGCACCGAGCCGGCTTCGCGCTGGCCAACCTCGCGTCCCTGCCACACATCTCGGTGGCCGGGTCGTGCTCCACCGGCACCCATGGATCCGGCGAGACGCAACGGTCGCTGGCCGCCGCCGTCCGCGCGATCCAGCTGGTCGGCGCCGACGGCGACCTAGTCGAGCTCGACCGCGACCGTGACCCCGCCGGGTTTCCCGGCGCGGTGGTCACCCTCGGCGCGCTCGGGATCGTGACCCGGCTGACGCTCGACATCGAGCCGGCGTACGAGGTGGCGCAACGGGTTCGGCTCGACGTGCCGCTGGACGAGATCGCGGCACGACTCGACGAGGTGTTCGCCGCGGCGTACAGCGTGAGTCTTTTCACCTCGTGGCGCACCGGCCGGGCCGTCGTGTTCTTGAAGCGGCGCACCGACCGGCCGGCCGGGAACTGGGCGGGTGGCCGCGCGGCGACCGCGCCGGTGCACCCGGTGCCCGAGCAGCCCGCCGACAACTGCACCGAGCAGCAAGACCGGCCCGGTCCGTGGCATGAACGGCTGCCGCACTTTCGCCCCGACTACGTCCCCGGGTCCGGTGCGGAGCTGCAGTCCGAGTACTTCCTGCCGCGCGAGTCCGCCGCCGCGGCGATCGCGGCTCTGCGCGGGCTCGGCGACATAATGGCGCCGGTCCTGCAGATCTCCGAACTGCGCGCGGTGCGCGGCGACGAGCTGTGGCTCAGCCCCGCGTGCGGCCGGGACACGGTCACCGTCCACTTCACCTGGGTGGACGACCTGGCCGCCGTGACGCCGGTGATCGGGGCGGTCGAGGAGCGGCTGCGCCCGTTCCAGCCGCGGCCGCACTGGGGCAAGCTGACCCTGATGCGGCCGGACGAGATCGTCGCCGCCTATCCGCGGGCCACCGACTTCGTGAAGCTGTTGGAGACGATGGACCCCGGCGGCACGTTCGGCAACGCGTTCGTCGAGGCACTCTTTCCGCGGGCTTGACCCGGCTCTACCTACCGGGGACTGCTACCGAAATGCCGGCTGGTGCACCGCCTTCAGGGTGGTGGTGAAAGGCCGTGCGGGAGGGCCGTCAAGGCCCGAGTGTGCCCTGGACCGGATGGTTCTGTTGCTCGATGTACTGCCTCAGGACGCTCAGGGGTGCCCCGCGACGGAGCCGGCGAAGTACGACGCCGACCACAGGCGGCTGGCGCGGTAGTAGCGGCGGACAAGGTCAGGGAACTCTTGGCGCAGCCGCCGGCTGGACACACCCTTGAGAGAGTTGACCAGCTTCGCCGACAACGGTCGACTGCGGCTGCCGAAGATCGGCGATCTGGAAGTCCGTTGGTCGCGGGAGTTGCCGGCTGCGCCGACGTCGGTGACGGTGGTCCGAGACGCCGCCGGTCGGCACTTCGCCTCGTTCGTGGTGCAGACCGCCGACCAGCCGTTGCCCGAGCTGGACTCGGAGGTCGGCATCGACCTGGGGTTGACGCACTTCGCGGTGATGTCCGACGGGACGAAGGTGACCGCGCCGAAGTTCCTGCGCCGTGCAGCCCGCAAGCTGCGCCGGTTGCAGCAGGGCTTGTTCCGTAAGCAGCGGGGCAGCAACAACCGCAAGAAGGCCGTCCGGAAGGTCGCCCGCGCGCATGCGAAGGTGGCGGACACCCGGCGGGACTGGCAGCACAAGCTTTCGACGCAGATCATCCGTGACAACCAAGCGGTGTTCGTCGAGGACCTGTGCGTGGCCGGTCTCGCCCGGACACGGTTGGCGAAGTCGGTGCACGACGCTGGGTGGTCGCAGTTCGTGGCCATGCTGGAGTACAAGGCCGCCCGGTATGGGCGCACCTTCGCCCGGGTAGATCGGTTCTTCCCGTCGACGCGCATGTGCTCGGACTGCGGCCGGATCAACGACAAGATGGCGCTCAACGTTCGGACGTGGGGCTGCCCATGCGGGAGCCTGCACGACCGGGACGTGAACGCCGCCAGGATCATCAGGGCCGCCGGACGGGCGGACCTCAACGACCGTGGAGCGCAGGTAAGACCGGCACCCGTGCCGGCACCGCGCAGGGAAGCGGTAACCCGCCGGGAGCTTGCCCCTTCGGGGGCGTAGCAGACCGGAATCTCCACCCCTTCAGGGCGGAGAGGGCCTCAATTACCGTGGGACCAGGCGCAGTGGCAGTGACTCCGGGCCGGACACCGCGATCGAGCTGATCCGGTGCACCGGCCCGCACAGTTCGATCCGCGCGGTACGCTCCAGCAGCTCCTTGAGGAGCAGGCGCATCTGGCTGCGGGCCAGCGTGGCACCGAGACAGAAATGCTCGCCCGACCCGAGCGCCAGGTGCCGGTTCGGGCTGCGGCCCACGTCGAACCGGTACGGCTCGGGGAACACGTCCTCGTCCCGGTTGGCCGACGGCACCCAGAGCACCACCCGGTCACCGGCGGCGATGGTCTGGCCGGCCACCTCGCAGTCCCGCGTCGCCGTGCGCATGCTGTGCGTCGCGCTGGAGGTCCATCGCAGGATCTCCTCGACGGCGCCGGGCAGTGCCTCCGGATCCTCGGCGAGACGCCTCCACTCGTCCGGGTGCTGCACGAGGGCCAGCATGCCGCCGGCGACGGCGAGCCCGCCGTTCTCCGTCGCGCCGATGATGTTCTCGCAGTTGAGGAGGATCTCCTCCTCGGTGAGCAGCTCGCCGTCTATCGTGCCGCCGAGCAGGGCACTGACCAGGTCGTCGGTGGGCTCGGCGGTGCGCCGGCCCATGAGGTCGATGAAGTACCGCATCAGGTCCTGATGGGCAGCGAGGGACACGCCCGCGGCGAACGCCTCGTTGGTCCACCGGAAGAGGCGCTCGTGGTCGTGGCGTGGCACGCCGATGATGCCGCCGATGAGGTACATCGACAGCCGCCCGGCGACGTCGTGCGCGAACTCGCAGGTGCCGTCGGCGGGCAGCCGGTCGAGCACGTCGCGCACCGCCTGGAGTGTCGTCTCCTCCAGATCGCGCACGGCCCGGGTGCTGAACCAGTCGGCGACGACGGCTCGCAACTGCTTGTGCCGCGGCGGATCGGACAGCGCCAGGGTCAGGCCGCCGCCGGGATCCACACCGCGGTCGACCGGGCGCAGCAGCACGCCGTGCCGGGAGGAGAACGTCTCCGGGTCGCGGTAGACCGCACGCACGTCGTCGTAGCGGGTCATCGACCAGAACGCCGGCAGCGCCGTCGCGGGGTGGCGGTGCACCGGCGCGTGGCGGCGCATCCAGCGCCACACCTCGTGCGGGTCGCCGTGTGCGTGCAGCTCCGGATCGGTCAGCACCTCCGGTGTCACGGCTGTGGTCATGGCCGGCCTCCCGTGGTGCTGGGACGAAGCCGCCCTTCATAAAGCCCGGCGATCGTCGCGGCGCAGGACCGCGCGACCGTGTCGGGCCGGAAGCACACCGTCAACGTCAGCCCGTCGTCGGCCGGCCACAACTCCGTGTAAAGGTCGAGTGGCAGGTCCAGATAGGGCTGGCGGACGAACGTGGTGCGCAGGTCGTCGAGCGGCAGCTGGACGGACGTGTCGTCCTGCACCGCGAACAGGGTCCGGAAGATCGGCGGCAACGGCTCTCCGGACTGGCCCGATGGCGGGATCAGATCCTGGAACGGCACGTCCCGCGTGGTGCTGAAGAGCCGGCCCACCGCGCTGACGCCGGCCGCCCCGCCGTTGAGCGCGGCACCGCGCAGCCGGATGCAGGTCAGCGCGGTGTGGCAGCCGATCGCGTCGTCGAGGTCCTGGTCGTGCCGCTGCGACACCGGCACGCCGATCGTGAAGTCCCGCAGGCCGGTCGCCTCTGCGAACGCTGCGGCGTACTCCGCGAGCAGCACGGTGAACTCGTTCGCGCCGGTCTGGGCGGACCACCGCCGCACACCGGCCCGGACGTCGGCCGGCAGCGACACGTGGATCATCTCCGGACCCGCGGCCGCGGCCTCGGCTGGTTCCGTGGGCCATCGCAAGGGCGGGACGTCGGCCAGCTCGATGCGCTGCTGCTCGCGTCGCGCGTGCAGCGCCGGATCCGCGCGGCGACGCACATAGTGGCGGTGGACGTGCGCCAGTCTCCGGGGCGCCGCCATGACGGAGGCGGGATCCCTGCCGCGCACCACCGCGTTGTACGCCGTCGCGAGATCCCGTGCCAGCACCGACTCCGACCACCCGTCGAAGGCGATGTGGTGCACGACGCACCCGATCACGGCGTGCGGCCCGGCGGACGCCACGGCCACCCGCCAGACGTCGGCCTCCTCGACGAGCAGTTCGCCCGCGAGTAGCGCGCGGAGCGCGGCAATGGCCGCGTCCACGGAGGGCTGGTCGGGGAGCTCCTCCAGCGGCGGCGGGTCCACGTCGAGCACCTGGGCGACGGGCGTGGGCTCCGCGCGGTAGGCCGCCTGCAGCGGCTCGTGCCGCCGGTGCACCGCCGCGACGGCCACGGCCAGCGCCTCCCGGTCCAGCTGCCCGTCGACCACCCAGGTGAGTAGGCAGTGCGACGTCAGGTCGCTCGGATCGAGCAGGTGGCGGGTGAGATAGAGCAGCTGGGTGTCGGTCAGCGGCACCAGGTCGTCGGGCACCGGCGCGGTGCTTCGAGGGTGCGCCGGTGCCGCCTCCCGGGCGCGGGGACTGTCGGCGACACTGCCGCTCCGACTGTCCGCCGGGAGACCGGTGGCCAGGCCAACCATCGTTGCCGGATCTGGTTGCACGTGTTTCTCCCCGTGATGTGCACCCTCGATGTCATCGATGGTTCGAGGTTGTCACGAGGTTGTCCATGGTGGCAACCCGAATCATGGGAGCGCGCCCAGCCCGTACCGGAAAGATTGTCAGCGGACGCGCGAGCGCGCTCGGCTCTGCTTCGGCGCGGCGGGGTATCCGGCCGCGAGCGTCTTGGCGAGCACGCGCCAGATCTCCGCGACCAGCTCGAGGTTGTGCGCGGCCTCGCTCTGCCTTGCCAGGCTCTGCAGTGCCTCGATGCCGCCCTCGTGGTCGCCGTCGGCGATCCGCAGCCGCCCGCATAGCGCGCCGAACCGGATGCGGTCCCGGAACGACAGCAGGGCCGGCTCGTCGCCGACCTGGGCGCAGATCTCCCGCGCCTCGTCCAGCCGGTCTTCCCCGAACGCCAGGTGGGCGCGTAGCGTCAGCAGTTGCTGCTGGTGCAGCTCGGTGCCGACCAGGCCGATCACCGGGGCTACCTCTTCCAGCACCGTGCGGGCGTGGTCGGTGACGGGCGGGCTGGCCTGTAGATACAGCGAGGCGGCGGCCAGCCGGAGCCGGATCCACATGACCAGGTCCCGGCGGCTGTCCAGGATGAGCAGTGCCTGCTCGAGCAGCTCGCGGGCGCCGGCATGGTCGTTCTGCCGCACGCGCACGGTGGCGGCGGCCCACAGCGCCTCCGCATGGTGCTTGTCGCCGGCCGGCTCGGTCAGCGCGCACAGCTCGTCGACGTGCGTGCGCGCCTCGCCGACCAGGCCGAGCTCGGCCTCCGCGGAGACCAAGGACTGTAGGGCGGCGACGCGGTCGCTCAACGGGATCTCGTCGGCGAACCGGAGCGCCTCAGCCGCGTGCTCGCGCGCCGCGACGTTGTCACCCCGGATGCGGGCGCAGCGGGACAGTTGGGTGCGGGCGCGTGCCTGCAGGGTCGGGATGCCCAGCTCGTCACTCAGTTCGACGAGCTCGCCGAACAACGCGTACTCGTCGTCGACGCGTCCCTGCCGGCCCCGTGCGCCGGCCAGTAACCACAAGCCCTCCCAGCGCAGCGCCGGATCCCACTCCTCGCCGGTGCGCAACGCTTCCGCGAGCGTGTCGGCGATGTCGTCGTCGGCGCCGGAGATGACCGCGGCCAGGATCGGCGCCACGACCGACGTCTGGACGGCGGCCGGACCGGCCTCGCCCGGTGGCGCCTCGAACTCGGTCATCGGCACATTCAGCCGCTTCGCCAGGTATTCCGCGACCCGAAACTTCGGGCGGCGGGCGCCGGACTCGAGCCGGGACAGATAGCCCGTCGAGATCACGTCGCCGGCGAGGGACGCCTGTGACAGCCCACGCTTGATCCGCAGGGCCCGGAGGCGCTGGCCGAAGGTCGGCTGCTCGAACATTTGCTCCTCGCTGGTTCCTCGCAGTCGGCATTCCATGCTGGCACCGACCGACAATGCATCGTGTGCCTACTATGCCAGGTCAGGTCGCCATTGGACCAACTTTGGCACATCTGCCCGCTGGTGTATTGGGGCGAATTCGGTGCGTAACGGAGTTGTGGAGTTCCGAGCAGCGCAAACTCTTGGCAAGTTTGGTAACCTCGTCAGGCAATAGTTGCCAACTAGGGCGGCACCCGTTTTCGCGGACGAGGAGCAGACCATGGCCAGCAGCAACCAGCGGCACCTCGGCGCAGACCCGGCCGGGCAACGCGACCGCCGATACGTCTGGCACACCTGGTCGCCGGTGGACCCCGAGCGGTCGCATCCGATGTTCTCGCACGGCGAGGGTTACCGGCTCTGGGATGTGCACGGACGGGAGTTCATCGAGGCATCGGCGCTCAACTCGACGTGTGGCTACGCGCACCCGGCCGTGGTGCGCAGCCTCGCCGAGCAGGCGGGCCGGCTGCAGCACGTCGACCTGTCACTCAGTACGCACGAGCTCGCCGGCGTCCTGGCCGAGCGGCTCGCGTCTTACCTGCCCGGCCCGCTCAACCGGACGCTGTTCGTCAACAGCGGTTCCGAGGGCATCGACGCAGCCGTGCTGATGGCCGTCCAGTTCGCCGAGCACGCCGGCCGCCCCCGGTCGCGGGTCATCTCGTTCGCCCGCGGCTACCAGGGCGCCACACTGCTCAGCCGCAGCCTGTCGAGCCTGCCGCGCAACCGGCACCCGCTGCCCGCTCCGGTGCCGGCCACGCTCGTCAACCTGCCGGTGCCGCCGCGAGAGCTGCGCCGGCCGGAGTCACTCCCGGTGCTGCTGGAGGCGTTCGCGCGGGCGATCGACGCGGATTCGGCCGAGCCGCCGGCCGCGGTGGTCGTCGAGCCGTTCCTCAACGTCGGCGGCGGTGTGGTGCTGCCGGACGGTTTCCTCACCGGCCTGCGGCAGCTGTGTGACCGGGTCGGTGCGCTGCTCGTCGTCGACGAGGTGTTCACCGCGTACGGCCGGTGCGGGCGGATGTTCGCGGTCAACCGCGAGGATGTGATCCCCGACATCGTGGTGTCCAGCAAGGGCCTGGCCGGTGGCTACGCGGCGATCGCGGCTGTGACCGTGACCGACCGGGTGCACGACAGCTTCAGTGCCGATCCGGTGCTGGGCGGCCTGCGCTACGGGCACACCACGTCCGGCCACGCCGTCGCCTGCGCTGCGGCTCTCGCCACGCTCGACGTCGTGGAGAAGGAGCAGCTGATCGAGCGCGCCGAGCGGCTGGGCGGCGCGCTGCTGGACCGGCTGGCGCCGCTGGCCGGGTCCGGTGACGTGGTCGATGTCCGGCGGCTCGGGCTCATCGTCGCTATCGAGCTGACTTCGGAGGCCGCCGCGACCGCGGTGGTGGAGCGTGCCCGGGACGCCGGGCTGCTGGTGCGCCGGCAGAGCGACGCGGTCCTGATCGTGCCGCCGCTCGTCATCGACGACGACGGTGTCGAGCAGCTGCTGGAGAGGCTGGGGGTAGCGCTGCCAGTCCGGGTGTGAGTCCACCCCGGTGTGCGTCCCCGGGGTGTGAGGCAAGACCGACGGAAGGAGGAAACATGCGGTACGCGGCAGTCGCGTGGGGTGCCGATGGCTACCAGGTCGCGGTCGTCGACGAGCATGGACGGCAGCCGGTCGAGCTGGTGCTGTTCGGCCGGGGACGACTCGCGGCCCTGGTGGCGTATGTGCGCACCACCGCCGGATCTGCGGTGGTGGACAGCACCAACGGGATAGTCGACGGCCAGCTGATGGCGGCCGGACTGCCGGTCTACCGGGCCGACCCACACGTTCTGCCGCCCCGGCCCGGGTTCGGTTCCGTTCCGGCGATCGATATCGCCCGGGCGGCGCAGCGCGACCTCTCCGCGCTGACCCGGCTGGAACGCCACCGCGGCACCCAGACCGGCCGCGAGGACGAGCTGGCGGCCGTCATCGCCCGCAGCGAGCCGGCCCTCGCCGCGGCCACGGCGGCCGGACGCTGCCTGAGCCACGGCGACCGGGCCCGGCCGGAGGTAGCGCTGACCTTCGACGACGGCCCCCAGCCGCCGTACACCGGTCAGGTCCTGGACGTCCTGGAACGATATGGCGTCCCGGCCACGTTCTTCAGCGTCGGCCTGCACGCCGGAGGCCATCCGGACGAGCTGGTGCGGATGCGGGAGCAGGGCCACCAGGTCGGCAACCACACCTGGTCCCACCCGTTCCTGCAGGAGCTGTCCCGCACGGAGCTGGCGGACCAGGTGCAGCGGGCCGGCGAGGCGGTGGCCACGGCGAGCGGCGGACCGGTGCCGTCGTGTTTCCGGCCGCCGTACGGTTCGCGCACCCCGCAGGTCATCGGCTGGTTGCGCGAGCTGGATCCAACGGTCGTGCTCTGGGACGCCGAGGCGGAGGACTGGGCGATGCCCGGCGCCGATGTCATCGCCCGCCGGATCCTCGACCGGGCCCGTCCCGGTTCGGTCATCCTGCTGCATGACGGCGGTGGCGACCGGTCGCAGACCGTCGCGGCCCTGCCGCCGATTATCGAAGGGCTCCTCGCGCGCGGGTATCGGTTCGTGCCCGTGGAGGCGCTCACCCCACCCGTTTCATCCCCTAGTTCGGTCAGTATCGCCATTGTTTAGAGGAGATCTCATGTCCAACGGAACCACGCGCGTCCGCCTGCTGGTGGCCACCGTGCTCTGCGCCGCCGCCCCGGCGCTGTCGCTGACCGCTACTCCGGTGAACGCGTCCGCCACCGGTGCGGCGGCCGACAGCACGTGCGCGTCAACCCGCACGCTCTGCCTGTGGGACGGCACCAACTACACCGGTGAGCGCTTCACCGCGCAGGCGGCCGACCCGACCATCGGCACGTGTGTCAGCCTCGCGGCCCACGGCTGGGGCAACGGCCGCGCCGAGTCCGCCCGCAACACCGCCAACCAGCCCGCCCGCCTGTACACCAGCACCAACTGCACCGGCAGCTACTACCAGATCATGCCCGCTGGCTCCTACGGCTCGATCAGCTACAACTCCAACAGCGTCTACGTGTACTGAGCGCCGGCCGCGGCCCACGGACTTCATCGCTGCCCACACCCAACTCCGGCTGGCCCGGCCCCTCGCCGCTGACCTGCGCCACCCGTAGGAGCGACCAGCCCGACCCGAACGACTCACCCCGGCCCACGTCCGCCGCGTATTTCGTCACATCCGCCCGACGACCGCCTGTCCCGCCAGTGCACCGAACCCACCCGGCCAGGTCCTGGACGGCCACCCGGACAACCCAACCGCGAACCCACCTCCCGCCACGACGTGCACACCGTCACCAGCAGCGACAGCCCCTGACGACTTTGCGGGGGCCCTGGGGGAGAGGTGCTTCGGGAATCTGCCGTTCCTGATCAGCGTCAGGGACGTGCGACGGCAGGATGGACAGATCTGACGGCTGCGTGGATGGAGTCTGGATCCCGCTAGGGAGGCGGGGATGGTCGGCGAGTCTTGCCATGACGTGGTCTTCCCTGAGGTAGAGGATCTTGCACCGGCGGTTGGTGGGCTGTTGGGTGCTGGTATGGCCGTGGCGGCATCGAAAGCCGGGGCGTCGATTGATCCAATGAGCTTGCAATCTTCGCCCGCACGCGGGTGCTACCGCCGCTCGTCAGTGACGGCCGGTGCGGGCCTCGGGTGACGTGCCGCCGTAGGTGGACAGATCGAAGCTGATCAGGGCTGGGTGGATGGGACTTCGCTGCCGGCGGGCTGACCGTGCGGGCCACCGTGGGCGTAGGGGATCGCTCGGCGGTTACCTCCCGGGATCGGCCGGGGCGGTGGTGGCGCCGTCGAGGCGCGGACGACGAGCTCGACCGGTCGGTCGGCCGCCGGTGGAAGCTCGACGTCCGGCTTCTCGATGACCTGTACCAGCCGCGCGAGGCCCTGCCGCACGACCTCGTCGAACGGCTGCCGCACGGTGGTGAGCGGGGGAGTGACGTAGGCGGCGACCGGGATGTCGTCGAACCCGACGACGCTGATGTCCTCGGGCACCCGGCGCCCGGCCTCGAGCTGCGCGCGGATGAGACCGATCGCCATGTCGTCGTTCGCGGCGAACACCGCGGTCACGGTGCCGTCGCCGGCCAGTTCTCGGCCCGCCGCGTAGCCGGACGCGGCCGACCAGTCGCCCTCGACGACCGGCGGCTCGTCCGCACCGTGGGCTCGCAGCGCCTCGCGCCAGCCGGCGAGACGGTCCCGTGCCGAATACCACCGCTGCGGGCCGGCCAGGTGATGGACGGTCGCGTGCCCCAACTTCAGCAGGTGCTCGGTCGCGGCCCGCGCGAGTCGGCCCGCGCCGACCCTGGCGGTCACCACCTGCGGCGCGGTGAAGGTGGGCGGCGTGCCGAGGACCAGGACCGGCACGTCGACGCTGATGAGGCCGACGCCCTCGTCGATCGGCTCGGAGATGACGACGCCGTCCACGCCCTGGTCCAGCAGCGACGCCAGGGCGCTCGCGATGCCGCCCGGGTCGCCCTCGATCGTGGTGGCCACCCGCAGCGTGTAGCCCACCTTCCGGACCGCCCGCTCGATGCCCATGAGCCACGACGCCGGCCCGTACAAGGCGCTGCCGAGCGTCACCACGCCGATCGACCGGGTCCGCCCGGAGGCCAGCGCCCGGGCCGCCTGGTTGCGCCGGTAGCCGAGCTCCGCGGCGGCGTCCAGAACCCGCCGGCGCACGTCGGCCGAGACATACGGCTCGTCGTTGAGGACCCTGGACACCGTCTTCTGGGAGACGCCGGCCAGCCGCGCGACGTCCACGCTGCGCGGCGTCGGAGGGCTTCCGCCCGGCCTCGCCAGTCGCGTCACGGCACCTCCCATCGCCGGCCATAGTCCTGTATGATTGCGCAGTCATGTCTACGCAGTCAGGCACTCGCCATCAAGATCCCGTAACCCGCCCTGACGCTGGCAAAGCACGTTCCTTGCCAACACCCTAACTCCAGTTCCGAACCGAACAGGTCAGGCCGGGCCGCCCGCCGACTTCGCCGAGGACCGCAGTGCTGTCCACGCCTTCGACGTGTCACACGGCTGGGTGCCGCAGAGGCGAATCGATTCGCTACTCGATCGGCGCCGCGTCGGTGAGCCGGCGACACGGAATGGCTGAACGCGATGCCCTAGCACTCCGGAAGGGTCGTACTCATTGGCGGCCACTCGAAGCCTGCGCGGCGTCAGGAGCAGGAAGTAACCGCCTCGAAACCTTGACTTTACACTCGATGCACCCATTAATACATATCTATGTATTCGGGCCGCAGTCACCCTTCCCGGGTGGTCGGCGACGCCGGCAGATTTGTCGAATCGATTCGAGTACCGGCCTTGAGGCTGTGCCCTGAACCGGTGTCGCGGAGCTGGCGGATGAGTCACAGGAGGTTGGCATGCATCGTTCGAACGCCCGCCGGCGCGGCTGGTTGCCGGCAGCGGCTGGAGGGCTGGCCGTAGCCGTGGTCGCCGCGAGCGTGGCCCTGGCGATCCACGGGTCGGCCCTGGCCGCGCCGGTCGCGACGCAGAGTGTCGCGGCCGCCGGTGTTGACGGTGTGGCGGCCGGTAACGCCGCGATCGCCTCGGTCGACCTGGCCGGGACCTGGGGCTTCACGCCCGCGGGTCGGGGGGCGACCACGATCGCGGTACCCGGAGGCGGCTGGTACAAGCAGGGCTTCACCGACGTGAACGAGGCGGTGTACTCGCGCAGCATCACCGTGCCGGACTCGGGGCAGCCGCAGTCGACCTGGATCGAGTTCGGCGCCGTCAACCACCAGGCGACACTGTCGGTCGACGGCCGCGTGGTCGCCACCCAGACGACGGCGTTCACCCCGTCGAACTTCGACATCAGCGCATACGCGGCGCCCGGCACCACCCACACGATCACCGTGAACGTGAAGGGCCGCGGCGCGTTGAAGGCATCCAACGGCCGGTACCTGGTGCCCGACGCCGCCACGTGGTCCGAGGCGGTCCCCCAGGGGATCTTCGGGTCCGCGTTCCTGCGGGTGTACCCGGCGGTGTACGTCAGCGACACATTCGTGCGTACGTCGGTGGCGAACAAGACGCTGACCTACGACGTGACGGTGCGGAACACGTCGGGCAGTTCCCGGTCGGTGACGTTGACCGGGTCGCTGTCGTCCAACAACGGAACGGCTTTCAGCTACCCGGCACTGCCCAGCCGTACGGTCACCGTGGCGGCCCGCTCGACCGTGACCGTGACCGTCGGGCCGGTCGCGTGGAACCTCGACAGCACCTCGTACTGGTGGCCCAACGTGCCGTACCGGTCGGGGTACCGGGCGCAGCTGCACGGGCTGACGGTGCATGCCGTCACCGACGACGGCCGGACGAGCGACGCCGAGTACCGGTTCGGGTTCCGGGAGGCCACCCAGAACGGTGACTACTACTACCTCAACGGCGTGCGCGTGAACTTCCGCGGCGACAACCTCCAGGGTGCCGACTACGACCGGATCAACAACAACGGCAAGGGCGACGCGTACCACACCCTGCCCGGCTTCCTGCCCCCGTCGTCCGGCAACGGCGGCTGGCCGCAGGCGGTGGACAACTACCAGCGGCTGAACTACAACGTGGTGCGCATCCACCAGGAGCCCGGGAGCCCGTACATGTTGGATGTCGCCGACGAGATGGGCCTGATGATCATTGACGAGGTCGCGATTCGCGGCTCCCAATCCTCGCAGGAGTGGCAGAACTCCGTCGGGCGCGACAACATGATCAACCACGCCCGTGCGCTGGTCCTGCGCGACCGCAACCACCCCGCGATCATCCGCTGGAGCCAGAACAACGAGCCGAACCAGAGCGGCCAGGATTCCGAACAGTTCGAAAAGGACCTGTACGCGGCGATGAACGGCGCCGACGGCACCCGGCCGATCATTGTCGAGGTGGGCGTCGGCAACAATGTCAGCCTGTATCCCGGGATGACGTACGCCAACTTCGCGGTGATCCCGCACTACGTCGACGGCTTCGGCAGGTACGGGGAGGGCCTGGTCAGCGTGAACGGGCGGCCCGACGGCGAGGGCGAGTTCATCTGGCCGGCATGCAACAACAAGCAGGGCTTCGAGTGGTTCGCCACGGCAACCCTGGCCAAGCGCGGTAAGGGCGCCACCGACTTGCGTCCGTACACGTTGCTGTCCGCCTGGGCCAGCGTCGTGCCCGGCGTGCGGAGCACCGACTTCACCCCGGAGGAGGGCGGTCACCCGATCTACGGTGCGGACAACCTGCCCGACCCGTGGAGCAACCCGCAGATCCAGCGCGTGCAGGCGGCGTTCAACCCGGTGGCCGCGGTCGATCTCCCGTACTGGTCCGCCTCCGGCAATTCGGACTCGAACGGCACCTTCCCGCTGCCGCAGGCGGTACCCAGCTACGCCCGCAACGCCACGGTGACCCGCACCATCACCGTGTTCAACGACGACTTCACCAACACCTCGGTGGGCTTCGCCTGGACCGCCCGGCTCGACAGCCCCACCGGCGCGGTCGTCGCGTCCGGCAGCACGACCCTGACCGTCCCGCTCGGCTCACGGGTCACCCAACCGGTTTCCTTCACCGCCCCGGCCACCGGCAGCCGCGTGTACCTGCAGCTGTCGACCACGAAGTCCGGCAGCACCGTCTTCACCGACGCGGTCGAGTACCTCAACCTCGGCGGAAGCGGCGGAACCGGGCCCACTCCCGGCACCTACCGCATCGTCAACCGCAACAGCGGAAAGCCCCTCGCCATCGCCGGCAACTCCACCGCCGACGGCGCCAAGGCGGTCCAGCAGAGCGGCACTCCCACCTGGACGATCAGCACCACGCAGGACGCCTACACCCTGCGCTACACCGCCTCCGGAAAGGTCCTCGACGTCAACGGCGGCAGCACCACGGCGGGTCTGCAACTGCAGCAGTGGTCGGCCAATGGCGGTACCAACCAGTCGTGGTACCTGCGGCCCACCGGTGACGGCTACTACACCATCGTCAGCCAGGCCAGCGGACTGGCAGCCGACGTCTACGCCGCCTCGACCAGCGACGGGGCGCAGGTCGTGCAGTGGACCGCCAACGGCGGGACCAACCAGCAGTGGCAGTTCGTACCCGCCTGACCAGTGGCAGAGATGAGTGTCAAGTTCGGCCGCCGGTAACGGGCTGCCGATTGTCGTGCCGACTCGGGGGCACGGTTTGTGCGCCCGAGTCGGCCGCGATCAATCACGGTGGGACACGAGCTACCGATCCGAACAGACTCGGGCCGGTCCGCTCGCTACCCATACGTGAGCCAGGCCCGGGCGTCGCGGCTGAGTGCACGGACGGTCGAACGGCGTACTGGCAGTTGGATTCGGGCATCATGGAAGACATGGTCGACCGTTCCGGCAACAAGCGCACTCGCCGCATTGATGCTTCAGCGTTGGTGCGCGCCGTGACGGTCGTCGCCGGAACAGCAACGGTCGGGCTCGCCATCGCCGACGAGCAGCTGTCGACCGCCCAGGTCTGCTGGCTCGTGCTCGGCGTGATCCTCGCGACGGCCGGCACGTCGCGCTCGAACAACTCGGGCTTAGTACTGCAACGGCAGTTGGTTAGGGGTAGCCGTGTCGTCGGTAGTGGCAGGTCCGGGCTTGGTGTTGGCGTCGTCGGCGCCAGTGGGACCAGGCCCAGA
Organism: Micromonospora sp. NBC_00617; assembly: GCF_045161355.1. NCBI lineage: Bacteria > Bacillati > Actinomycetota > Actinomycetes > Micromonosporales > Micromonosporaceae > Micromonospora > Micromonospora sp. NBC_00617. The sequence goes on from NZ_CP107751.1 coordinate 1,049,770, forward strand.
CGCGCTCTGGTGGTTGAGTTGATCGCACTATGAGAGCGGTGAGCAGTCTTCGGATCTCCGGTACGGTGTAGCCGATCATCATGTCGTCGCCGGAGCTGGATCCCCTTTTGCGGTAAGGGATCGCGCGACCGACAGCCAGGCGTGGGCGGCCATGGACAGGGTGATGTGGGCGTACCAGGCTCGCCAGTCACGGACCTGGTACTCGTCGAGACCTGCTTCGTTCTTGGCCTGCTGGAAGCACTCCTCGATCGCCCACCGCGCCCCCGCGATGCGGGCCAGGTCGACCAGGCGGGTGCGGCGTGGTCCGTAGCAGACGTAGTACGCGATCTCCCCGGTCGTCATGCTCCGGCGTGCGAGGAGCCAGTGCCCCCGGCCAGGCTGCCAGCAGATACGCGCCGGCACCCGCGCCCACCAGTACTCCCGAGGCCCGTGCGCACCGGCGCCAGCGGACAGCCGGCACCACGCCCGAGCCGGCAGGGCGGCGATCAGCGCGTCCGCCCGGGCGGCGCCCATCGTGGTGGTGATCATGTCGTCGTTGCGGCGGGTCGCGACCACATAACCCACATCCCGGTGTTCCAACCAGACCCGCAGGGATTTCGACTGGCCGTAGGCCTCGTCCATCGTCACCCACCCGACCGGCACCCCAGCGTCCAACGCCCGGGCCAACATGTCCCGGGCCATCTGCACCTTCGTGGCGAACTGCACCTCGGATCCCCGCTGCCCGACACCGGTCCCGGTCATCGGTCCACGACGCCGGGAGGTAGAGCTGCCGGTCGATCAGCGCGTGACCCTTCGCTGACCGGTAGGCCAGGAACGTCCCGACCTGGCAATTCTCCGTTCGCCCCGCGGTGCCGGAGTACTGCCGCTGCACCCCGGCCGACCGGGTGCCCTTCTTCAGGAACCCGGTGTCGTCGACGATCAGCACTCCGGCCGGGGCGCCGAGGTGCTCGACCACGTAGTCCCGAACATCGTCACGGACCGCGTCGACATCCCAGTCCGCCCACCGCAACAACCGCTGCATCCCGTCCGGCGACACATCACCGGCCTGCTCAGCCAAGGTCCAACCGTTCTTACGGCCCAGACCCGACACCAGCCCACACAGGTACTGCCGCGCACGCCGCCGCGGCTCCGACCGGCGAAACCGAGGCCCGATCCGAGCATGCAACCGGTCCAACTCCCAATGCCAACGATCAACATCAACGTCCGTCACAGGCAGACCAACGAACGCGAGTCGAACTCGATTCGCCTACTGCCGTTGCAGTATTAAGGCCGCGTCGGTGGGCGTGCTGCAGATCGATGTGGAGCGTTGCGGGTGAGCATGCTGGAGTCCGCCGCTGTTCCGTCATTCGAGACACCGATCCCACGTGCAGTGCTCTGACCTGGCCCTTCAGGCTGGAGACCTCTTCGGCGAATCCGAAGGCGTCAGCACTGGTGGTCCTGGTCGTGGTCGGGTGGCATCCGCTCATGCCGATGAGCGTGCACGTGGCGTCGTTGATCAGCGAGGGCTGTGATCCTTGCCGCCTCTAGCACATCCGCGCAGAACACCATCGAGGTAGGCGGCCGGCTCTGTCTGGCTGCGCCCCTCCCCTTCCGATTTGACAGCGCTATAGATAGCGGTTATCTATTGTCGGTCGACGGAGGTGTGTCTGGGTGCAGGATGTGGTGCTGGCCATGCTGGCGAAGGAGCCGGCGCACGGGTACGAGCTGCGTAGCCGGATGCGTGGCGCACTCGGTCCGCTCGGCGAGGCGATGAACGCCGGGCAGATCTACGTGACGCTGGCCCGGCTTGCGAAGGCCGGGCTGGTGACCTCGGAGCGGGCCGAGGGGCTGCCGGACCGGCCGGACCGGCGGGTGTACGCGTTGACTTCGGCGGGGCAGCAGCGGGTCGCCGCCTGGCTGGCCGAAGTGAGTTGGCCGAAGCCGGACCTCGCGGAGTTCCATCTCAAGCTGGTGGCCGCCGTGACGGCGCGGTTGGCCGATCCCGTGGCGCTGGTCGACGCCCAGCGGCGGGAGGTGTTGCGCCGGCTGCGTGACGCCCAGCGGGCCGCACTGGACCGGTCGGTGGACCCGGTTGCCGGGTTGCTGCTGGAGGGTGTCGTGCTGCGGCTGCGGGCCGACCTGGAGTGGTTGGAAGCGTGCGAGCGCATGTGGACCGAGCGTGCTCGGACCGGGGGGAAGGCGGGGGCGTGACGGGATCGACGATGCTGCGGGCACGCGGGGTGACCAGGTGGTACGGCCGGGGAAGCGCACTGGTCCGCGCGGTCGACGAGGTCGACCTGGACGTGCCCGCCGGGCAGACGTTGGCGATCATGGGTCCAAGCGGCTGCGGGAAGTCAACCCTGTTGCACCTGCTGGGCGGGCTGCAACGCCCGACCGACGGCGAGATCTGGCTGGCCGAGCACCGGATCGACGGGATGAGCGAGGGCGGCCTGGCCCGGCTGCGGCGGCATCACATCGGCTTCGTCTTCCAGTCGTTCCACCTCATGGACGAGTTGACCGCGGTGGAGAACGTCGAGCTGGCCGCGTTGCTGGCCGGACAGTCGCCGCGCCGGGCTCGGCAGCGCGCCATGACTCTGCTCGACCGGGTGGGGCTCGCCGACCGCGCCAAGCACCTGCCGTCGGCATTGTCCGGCGGCCAGCGCCAGCGGGTCGCGATCGCCCGCGCGTTGAGCAACGAGCCGCTGGTCGTGCTGGCCGACGAGCCCACCGGGAACCTGGACAGCGCCGCTACCCTGGAGGTGCTGCGGTTGTTCGAGGAGCTGCGTACGACGGGGCAGACGCTGGTGGTGGTCACCCACGACGCGCGCATCGCCGCGGTCGCCGACCGGGTGATCTCCATGCGTGACGGGTCGTTCGCCGACGACAGCCGGCTCGCCGGCACCACCACCGGTACGGTCTACGGTGGGTGGCGCTGACATGGCCGGACGTCTGTTGCTCGTCTGCCGGCTGCTGGTGCGGGACCTGCGCCGGCGGCGCACCGAGACCGTACTGCTCCTGCTCGCGATCACCGCCGCCACCGCGACGCTGACCCTCGGCCTCACCCTCAACGAAATCGCCGACCGGCCGTACCAGCAGACCCGGACCGCCACCGTCGGCCCGGACGTGATCGCGACACCCCGGGCCACCGGCCAGGCCGCGTTGGACGAGCTCGCATCGCTGACCACCGCGGCCGGCGTCACCGATCACAGCGGCCCCTTCCCGATCGCCTACCTGACAATGACGGCCCGCGGCAAGTCCGCGCACGCCGTCGTCGAGGGCCGGGACACCACACCCGTATCGACCGACCGGCCCGCCGTGACCGACGGCACCTGGGTACGCCCCGGCGGCGTGGTCGTCGAGCGCTTCTTCGCCGACGCCCTCGGCATCCGCACCGGCGACACGGTCAACATCGACGGCCATCCGCTGCGCGTGATCGGGACCGCGGTCACCGCCGCGAGAGCGACGTATCCGTACGCCGGGTGGCACTACCCCGGCAGCATCTTGGTCGAGCGCGGCGGCCTGGTCTGGGTCGACCACAGCGACATCGCCACGCTCGCCGGCGAACAGCCGCTGTCGTACACCCTGAACCTCAAACTCGCCGACCCGGCGGCCAGCACCACGTACACCGTCAGCGACCAACTCACCACCTGGCAGGAGATCAGCTACCTCAACGGTCGGCTGTACAGCGATGCGCGGACGGTGCTGCTCGTCGGCAGCTGGCTGCTCACCGGCCTTGCGTTGGCCGGCGTCGCCGGCATCGTGGCGGGCCGGATCATCGGCCAGCGCCGCCGGGTGGGGCTGCTCAAGGCCGTCGGCGCCGGACCAGCCATGATCGCCGCCGTCCACCTCGCCGAATACCTCGTCATCGGGCTCGCCGCCGCCGCCACGGGCCTGGCCGCCGGCTGGTTCGCCGCACCCGTGCTGATCCGCCCCAGCGCCGGACTCATCGGCTCCGTCAACGCCCAGCCCCCCGCGCTGCGCATAGCGATCGCCGTCACGGCCCTCGCCCTCACGATCGCTGTGGCGGCGACTCTGATACCGGTGGTGCGCGCCGCCGCCACCAGCACCGTTCACGCACTGGCCGACACCGCAACGCCGCCGCGGCGCCGGCGGTGGCGCATCTGGCTGTCACGCCGGCTGCCCACCGCCCTGCTGATCGGAGTGCGCATCAACGCGCGCCGGCCGCGCCGCGCCCGACTCGTCATGGTGAACACCCTGATCACCACGACCACGCTCGTCGCCATACTCATGGAAAACACCCGTGTAGTGCACTTCGACCTCGGCTACACACAACTCGCCAATCCCCGGTGGGAACGGGGCGAGCAGGCCATGGTCCTGCTCACCGTCGTGCTGTGCATCCTTGCGCTCATCAACGCCGTCGTGAGCACCTGGACCGCGGTACTCGACGCCCGGCAGCCGCTGACCGTCGCGCGGACGCTCGGTGCCACGCCCGCGCAGGCCGGCGTGGGCCTGGCGGCAGCGCAACTGCTTCCCGCCATACCCGGCGTCGCCGTGGGGATCCCGACCGGCATCGGGCTTGTTGCGTCCCTCAGCACCGACGAGGTCCCGTACCCACCCGGTTCCTGGCTGCTCGCCACCGCACTCGGAGTCCTGCTCGCCATCGCCGCGCTCACCGCCATCCCCGCGCTGACCGCCGCACGCCACCCGGTCGCGGACACCCTCCAGTCCGCACCGACCTGACGGCCGCCAACGGCATGCAGCCGCTCACGGCGAACCGAGCGAAACCACCGAAGATTACGCACGGACAAGTAGCCGCGGATAGGGGGCTACGGCTTCGACGGCGCCGTGTGGCGGGCAAGCATGAGGGAGGCGGAACCGAGATCAAGCGGGTTGATGCCGGGGTCGAGGTGAATATGCGCGCCGGCCGGTGCCCGCGGGTCTGCCAACGCCAGGCACATTCGTGCGGGGTCCCGGAGACCAGCAGGGTCACCGAAGATCTCGACTGATCCGTTGACGATCTCGACGGTGACGGTGCCGCCTTCAGCTGGCGCCACGACGCCTATCGCGGGGTCATAAGCCGGCACGGAGAGCGAGATCTCGGTCATGGCAGGCATCTTTCCTGAGGACGGCGGCTTCCGCTCATGCCGCGATCCGCGCGTATTGGCGACCGCGTCGCCACAGCCACCGATTCGGTCAAGGCGTCCTACCGCCTCATCGGCAAGGGTCTCAGCTCGATCGACCTACTGGTATGGAGCATCCGGTAGTCGCGCACTGACACCGGACCGTACCGGCTGCGGCCAGTCCGGTAGGGCAACGTCCCCGCCTGCAAGCCGGCGTGCGGTCGATGATGCGATGTCCTGTGCCGCTTGCAGAAAACCCTCCGCCCACATCAGAGTTACTGAGCGTCCGCCGTCGCTGCGGCGCACGTATAGCGTCATAGACAAGTTCTCTGCGTCGCTCGGATCGGCGCCATGGGCCAGAAGGTGCCGCAGCCGGCGAGCATCGAGCAGGTAGTCCCGAAGGTCGGGTCCAGCCAGGTAAGTCCAGCGCCAACGCTTGTTACCACCATGTTGGCCGGGAGCCACTCGAACCCGTGCTTTCCACGTTTTCGTCAGGTTGGGCACCGCGAGTCGCTGCTCGAAGGTCGATCTCAGCTTGTCCGTGGTCAACGATAAACCTTGACTTGGCCCGCCATGTAGTTCGATTAGCCGGTTGAAGAAGCGCTCGAATGGCCCGTAGGTGAAAAGAAAAGCTCCGTAACGGATGCTCTGGTAGCGGCGGCTGCGACTTCGCGCGGGGTCATCTCGGTGAACAGAGATTAAGTCAGCTGGAACTACCAGCCGGTCAGCCAACTCATTCAACGCGAACTGCACCCTGTCTGGGTGGATGGAAGGCATTCTTCGAACTCCGTTGATCGGCAGAGCATCGTCTCGAATCGCCTAACGCCGCGTCTGCAGGCGTGCTGTAGATCGACGCAAAGCGTTGCAGGTGCGCGGGCTGAAGCCTGTCGCGAGTCCGTCATCTGACACCGTCCCATTGCGAACCTCTGAGCAGGGCTTCCTAAACGCTGACCTCGTCGGCGGGCACCGAAGGCGTCAGAGTCGGTGCCCGCCGGACACCCACAGGGCTGCTCGACCGAGGAGACCCCTACCGCGGGCGCATGGACAGCCAACAGCCAGGCAGAATCCAGCGGTGACGATCACGATCACCAACTACCGGGACTTGTTCGCCAACATCCGCAAGCGGCCCAGGATGTGGCTCATCCGAGAAGACTTCGCCAGTGTCGTGGCCTTCATCGAAGGGTGCAACCAGGCAAACGCAGGGACCTTGCTGACCGGCTTCCAACCGTGGCTGGTGACTCAAGCCGGCTGCCTCGACAACCACGTTTGGTGGAGCACCGTCGCTCACCTGGCCGAATCCACCGGCCCCAAGGACGTCGGCGACATGGACCCCGACCTCGACGCCCGCACCGTCGAGAGCCTGTTCGACCTACTCGACGAGTTCCTGGAACTACGAGACGAGCGCGACGGCCTGAACCGCATTTTCGCCGCCCACGAGCAGTGGCGCCGCCTCCGCGAACAGAACGGCTGCACCGCCACCGACGCAGCTACCTGCCCCACCGTGTCATGGCCCAGAGCGGCCAGCCGGATCAGGCCCGACAACCCCGGGCTTGACAACCATCATTGAGACTCGTCCGGCAGGACGCTCCACCTTGTCCCCGTCCCGGGAGCCTGGAAGGTCTGGCGAGTGCCCGAGGAGGAGACCCGCTTGCCTGCCGTCCGATCACTGCCACAGCTAGCCCTGTCCAGTCCTTTCATTGGCCCAGTGCACTGTCAGGTGGCCAGTGCCGTCCGCGTACTCCCGGCCGCATAAGTAGCGTGACTCCACCCCGCCGATCGACACGGCACCGTCAACCGCGATGTCGGGTCGTCCAGCATCGTTCTGGCCGATGACAAACTGTTCCCCCAGGAACCGGACCTCAGCTGATTCGGTGGCCTTCTGGTCCTCCAGCGCCCGCTGGACGACCTTTTGGTGGCACCATTGCACCCCATCGCGTGCCTCCGCTTCTCTGCGTCTGTCGACAGCCAGCAGAGTCAACGCCACCGTGACCGCGACCACAAGCGCTAGGCCGGACAGTTTGAGCACCAATGGCAACCGACGCCGGGATCGGACATCGGTCGTCGTAGTATCCCCGTAGGCCACAAGGATGAAATCTATGCGGGGCGGACAACGTGATCAAGGCGCTCGTTGGTCATCACGGGGCCAGGTCTGCCCTACATCGATGGCGGCTGTGTAGCTCAGCCGCGCCGGACCAGGAGTTAGAGGCTGTACAGCATCGACACAGTGAGATACGGATGGCCCGCGGTCTCGCCGTAGCCGGCGCGACGCGGCCTGGGCCGCGCACCCGCAACGGTTCGGCCGCCGCCGCCCGCTACCGCCCCGCCTGCCCGACCGGGCATGGATCAACAAACCCGACAGCAACCACGTCAACCAGGCCGCCATCCCGGTCATGACCAGCCCATCAGCAGCTTGACAGTCCGCAGCCCCGCACACCACCACCCTGCTCACGGTTCGACCAGGCCGGCCCGGATCGCGTACCTGGTGAGGTCGAGCCGGTCCCGCATGCCGAGCTTCTGCAGGATGTTGGCCCGGTGCCGGTCGACCGTCTTCACGCTGATGAACAGCGCCTCGGCGATCTCCTTCGCGGAGTTGCCCTCGGCGATCAGCTTGACGATCTCCTCCTCGCGCGGGGTCAGGATGCTCTCCGGGATCCGTTCTCCCTGCCGGTCGCGGTGCAGGTAGTCCCGGATGAGCGCGGTGATCGCGCCCGGGTAGAGGAAGGGCTCGCCGCGCATCGCAGCCCGGCAGGCCTCCAGCAGGTCCCGGTCGGCGACCGACTTGAGCACGTAGCCGGAGGCGCCGGCCCGAAGTGACTCGAAGAAGTACTGCTCGTTGTCGTGCATCGAGAGGATCAGGATGCGGATGCCCGGTGCCCGCCGGGAGATCTCGCGGGCTGCCTGGAGTCCGGTCATCCGGGGCATTGCGATGTCGAGGATGGCCAGGTCGACCTCCGACTCCTTGGCGGCCTCCACCGCCTCGGCGCCGTCGGCCGCCTCGGCGACCACCGCCAGGTCCGGTTCGGCGTCGATGATCAGGCGTAGCCCTCGACGGACCAGTGCATGATCATCTGCCAGCAGAATCCTCGTTCTGGAAACGGTCACCGCTAACTCCCCTCGGCCATCATAGGCACGGTCAGGCGTACCTCGGTGCCGCCCCGGGGAAGCGCGGAGATGGTGAGACGCGCGCCGATGAGCAACGCCCGTTCCCGCATGCCGCGGATCCCGGCGCCCTCGTGGCGTACGTCACCGGTCCCGTTGTCCGCGACCCTCAGCACCACGGTGTCGTCCTCGGCCCGCAGCGACAGTTCCACCTTCGTGGCGTGCGCGTGACGCGCAACGTTCGTCAGGCTCTCCTGAACGATCCGGAAGATCACCAGCTCCATCTCGGCGCTCAGGGCCGGTACGTCCGGATCCGACTTCCTCGTCACCGGCACGCCGCTGACTTGGGAAAACTCCGTGGCGAGGGCATTCAGAGCGCTGTGCAGCCCGAGGTCCTCCAAGACGTCGGGGCGCAGCCGGCGGGCGACCTGCCCCACCTCGTCGAGGCTGGACCGGACGGTCTCCTGTACGGCGTGCAGCTCCTCGCGCAGTTCCTCCGGGGCTCGGTCCACCGCCCGCTTCAGGCCGAGCAGCACGACCGTCAGGCTCTGCCCGATCTCGTCGTGCAGTTCCCGCGCGATCCGCTGCCGCTCGCCCTCCTGAACGGCGAGCGCGTGCGCGCTGCTCGCGCTGCGTTCGGCCTCCAGCCGGTCGAGCATCGCGTTGAAGGTCTCGATCAGGTTGGTGAGGTCGCCGTTGCCGCTGTCGACCAGCCGGTCACCGCGGTGCAGCAGGTCCACCCGCTGCATCAGCGTGGTGAGCGCGCCGAGCGGCGCCAGGCTGGTTCGCAGCAGCAGCGCGTTCACGGCGAGGATGAGCGCGAGCCCGATGATCAGCACGGGTACCTCGGTGAGCAGCACCGGCGAGGATACCGTGGCGGGGGAGAGCGCGAGGACGAGCGTTCCGACGGTGAAGACCAGGCCGTTGAGCGCGAACAGTCGGCGGAACAGGGCCTGCGTCGGCGGTCGGCCGCGCGGAAGGTGGCGTCGCGACGGGCGGCCTCGCCGGACGGCGGTATTGGTCATGTCGCCAGCGTCGGCGTGACACGGCGGTTTTGTCCATCCGGCGCGCCACTGATCAGGTCGCGAACATCTGCCCCCCGCACCAGCGGTTCCTACATGCTCCACCCGGGTGGAGATGGGTGCTGGACCCAATGGTGGCGGGCCTGCCGTGCCCGGATGCTTGAAACCGGGAAGTCGACCGGGCCAGGCCGGGTAGCCAGCTCCCGTCCAGCCACCGTACTTCCCCGACCGACGGCCCCCTACCCGAGCGGAGGCACAGTGCAGATCACCCATACCACGGTCCCCGGGATCGGCGTGGTGCACCACTTCCGGACCAGGGGCGGGCAGCGATTCGGCACGCTCGTGGACAACCTCGATCAGCGGCTGCTGTTGATCTACGGCGCCGACGACCCGGACGTACCGGTCGAACGCATCGTGATGGAACACGACGAGGCCGATCAGCTCGCCGAGATCCTGCACAGCCGCCCGGTCGCCGACCGGCTGGCCACCCTCGAACGGCGCTTCTCCGAGCTGGTCGGCGACTCCACGTGATCTTGCGGCGCGAGGATGGTCAGCTCTCCGACGGTTTCCGTGGTTCGCTGGTACCCGGGTCGGCGGAACACCTGAGCAGGGGCCGCCGGTGGCCGGATCGCCCGAGAGCGTTGGCCGAAGCTGGGCCATGTCCCAAGGATTGGTGTTATGCAAGCACGAGAGATCGCCGTGACAGTTCCGACGGTGACCGTCCGGGATTCCGTGGCGAAAGCCGTGCGCCTGATGGCGCTCAACAGGCTGCCTGGACTGATCGTCGTCGACGATCGGGGACGGCCCCGGACGGTGCTGCCCGGTACCCAGGTGCTCCGCCTGGCGGTCCCACGGACGTACCAGGAGGATTCGGCGCTCGCCCGGGCCATCGACGAGGCCCACGCCGATCTGTTCTGGGAGGAACTGGGCACACTCACCGTCGGCGACTGCCTGGTCCACGACGCCGCTCGGCCGATCATCGTGGGCTTGGACGGGACCCTGCTCGAGGTAGCGGCCCTGATGGCCCGCCAGCGCAGCCCGCTGGTGGCAGTGGTCGACCAAGGCGGCGTACTCGTCGGGGCGATCACCCTGGACAGCATGCTCGCCCGGCTGGCCGTTCCGGACCCGGACGCCTGATCCGGCGCACCCGCCCGACGGGTGCCAGCTACCTCCACCACCGTGACCGCGTGGCCGGTGCGCTGTGTGGCGCCCCGCGCGCTGCCACCTGTGTCGCTGTGCGTGCCACGGGGCGCGCTGCCACGTGTGTCGCTCTGCGCGTTGCAATCCGCGCTGCCCTGCGCGTCGCACGTCCGTCGCGCGTCGCGGGCCTGACGCCACCCGGCGGGCCTACTCCGGTGGCCGTCGCCGACAAGCCCTCGGCACCGGTCTGGGCCCGGGAGCCCTGCGCCACCCGCGCGCCCCGCGTTCCGGCGGGCGCGCGCGCCTGACCTCGTATCCGCCCGGCGTACCGCACCGCGGAACGCCATCGTCCGGAGGTAATTCCATGTTCCACAGTCCTGCGGTGACGCCTGCCCGGCGATTGCCCAACGCGGACGTCATCCCGTTCGGTAGAGACCTCGCCGAACGGGCCGTGGCCGGCGTCGGTTCCGGACCGCCGGGGTCCGCCCGATGAGCGCCGTCATCGCGCTCGTCATCTTCGTGGTGGCGTTCTTCTTCATCGCCACCGAGAAGGTGGACAAGGTCAAGGTTGTGCTGATCGCCGCCGCGGCGATGGCCGTCTTCGGGTTGATCCCGGGTGCCGAGGTCTTCTTCTCCGAGCACGAGGGCATCGACTGGCGCGTTATCTTCCTGCTGCTCGGGATGATGATCATTGTCGGGGTCATCAAGCAGACCGGGATCTTCGACTACCTCGCGATCTGGGCCGCGAAGAAGTCCCGTGGCAAGCCGTACCGGCTGATGGTGCTGCTGATGCTGATCACGGCCGTCGCCTCACCGTTCCTCGACAACGTCACCACGATCATGCTGGTCGCCCCGGTCACCGTGGTGGTCTGCAACCGGCTGCACATCCCGGCGCAGCCGTACCTCATCGCCGAGGTGCTGGCCTCCAACATCGGCGGTGCCGCGACACTGATCGGCGACCCGCCCAACATCATCATCGGCAGCCGGGCCGGGCTGACGTTCGGCGACTTTCTCGTACACATGGCTCCGATCGTCGTCGTGATCTTCGCCGTGTTCGTGCTGTTCACCCGGGTGCTGTTCCGCAAGTCCTTCCGCTACAACCCCGAACGCGTCGCGTCGGTGATGGCGCTGCAGGAGCGGCGGGCCATCACCGACGTGCGCCTGCTGGTGCGCTGCCTGATCGTCCTCGGCTTTGTCGTGCTCGGCTTCGGGTTGCACTCCGTGCTGCACATCGACCCGTCGTTGGTCGCCCTGGTCGGCGCCGGGGTGATGGTGCTGGTCTCGAAGCTGGACATCTCCGAGGTGCTGGAGGAGGTGGAGTGGCCGACGCTGGTCTTCTTCATGGGCCTGTTCGTGATGGTCGCGGGGCTGGTGCATACCGGTGTCATCGGCACGATCGGCGAGTGGGCGATCAACGTGGTGGGTGACAACTTCTTCGCTGCGGCAACGTCCCTGCTCCTCGGCTCCGCGGTGCTCGGCGCCTTCTTCGACAACATCCCGTACGTCGCCACGATGGCGCCGGTGGTGGAGGGGCTGGTCGCCGAAGCGCCAGACCCGCAAACCGGTCAGGCGCTCTGGTGGGCCTTCGCCCTCGGCGCGGACTTTGGCGGCAACGGCACTGCGGTGGCGGCCAGTGCCAACGTGGTGGCCATCGGCATCGCGGCGCGGAACGGGCACCGGATCTCGTTCTGGCAGTTCACCAAGTACGGCATCGTGGTCACGATTCTGAGCACGCTGATCGCCTGGTTGTACGTCTGGCTCCGCTACTTCATGTAACGGCGCGGCGCCGCGAAGAGGTTAGTCCATCATCAACCCGGCCGCCGCGGTCAGGCCGGACCGGTGGCCCAGGTTGTCGCTGGCCACGATCCAGGACCCGGCCCCGTGCGGATAGGCGGAAGTGGTCTGCCGGTAGGAGAGCCCGACTGCCTGCCGTCCGTCCGGCAGCTATCGGGAAGCCGCGCACGCACATATTTCCGTGGCGGCCTGGGGTGATCCCGGCGCCGTCTACAAAAGTGGCCACTGGGGGGTGTACCGCCTCACGTTCACCACTTGATCCTCTCGCCGTCCGAGGTGGGCGGTCACGTCGGGACCGGCCGACTCCGGTGGGTGCCGGCCGGCTCCGCAATGACGTCGGCTACCCGATCTGAGTCCCGGGTGCCGACACCGGCGGCGGCTGCAGCTCGTCGAGCGGCACGGCGGGGTCGGCCAGTCGGTCGAGGTCGACCGGTTGGGCTGCCGCGACGAGCCGCCGGATCGACGGGACGACGTCCCACACGTTGACGTTCATGCCGGCGAGCACCCGCCCGCCGGCGGTCCAGAAGGCGATGAACTCGCGCTTGGCGGCGTCGCCCCGGACGACGACCCGGTCGAACGCCTCGGGCGGGGCGTGTCCGACGTACTCCATTCCCAGGTCGTACTGGTCGGTGTAGAAGTAGGGCAGGTCGTCGTAGCTGACGGGCTGTCCCAGCATGGCGCGGGCCGCCGCGGCACCGCCGTGGAGTGCGTTGGCCCAGTGCTCGACGCGCAGGCGCCGGCGCAGCACGGGGTGGTAGGCGTTGGCGACGTCACCGGCGGCGTAGATCTCCGGGTCGGCGGTGCGCAGGGACGCGTCGGCGACGATTCCGTTCTCGACGGTGAGGCCCGCCGCTGTCGCCAGTTCGGTGTTCGGCCGCACGCCCACGGCGACCACCACGGCGTCGGCGGGCACCTCGGTGCCGTCGGCCAGCAGGACCGAGGAGACCTGATCGCTGCCGCGGATCTCGCGGACCTCCGCGCCGAAGTGGAAGGTGACGCCGTGGTCCCGGTGCAGGTTGGCGAACACCCGGGCGATCTCGTCGCCGAGCACCCGGCGCAACGGCAGCGCGGCCGTTTCGACGATGTCGACGGTGGCGCCGCGCTGCCGGGCTGCGGCGGCGACCTCCAGGCCGATCCACCCCGCTCCGACGATCACGATGTGCGCGCCGTCGACCAGCGCCGCGGCGATTCGACGGCTGTCGGCGAGGGTACGCAGCCGCAGCACCCCGTCCAGGTCGGTGCCGGGCGCCGCGAGGTCGCGGGGCGTGGCGCCGGTGGCCAGCAGCAGCTTGTCGTAGCCGAGGTGCTGTCCGTCGGCGAGCCGGACCTCCCGGGCGGCGCGGTCGACGGCGACGGCGACGGCGGCTGTGCGCAGGTCGACGTCGTGCGCGGCGTACCACCCGGCGTCGTGCACGAACACGCTGTCGGGTTCGGCGCCGCCGGTCAGCAGGCCCTTGGACAGTGGCGGCCGCTCGTACGGTCGCTCTGGCTCGTCGCCGAGCACGACGATCCCGCCGTCGAAGCCCTCCTCCCGCAGCGTCTGCGCGGCCCGCGCGCCGGCGAGCCCGGCTCCCACGATCACGAACGTGCCGGTCTTCGACATCGGTCCAGCTCCTTTCGAGGTGCGTCGATCAGCGGGTGCCGATCCCGGTCAGGGTGAAGAACTCGGCGCGCGAGCGGTGGTCGTCGCGCAGGGTGCCGAGCAGGGTGGAGGTGATGGTGCTGCTGCCCACGGCCTGGACGCCGCGCAGCGTCATGCACAGGTGTTCGGCTTCGATGACCACGCCGACCCCGCGCGGGCGCAGTTGGCTGGTCAGCCAGTCGGCGATCTGTTTGGTCAGGCGTTCCTGGACCTGTGGGCCGTGGGCGAACAGTTCGACCACCCGGGCCAGTTTGGACAGGCCCAGGATGCGTTCGCCGGGTAGGTAGCCGACGTGCGCGACGCCGACGAACGGCAGCAGGTGGTGTTCGCAGACCGACCTGATCGGGATGGCCCGGGCCAGCACCAGCTCGTCGTAGCCTTCGTCGTTGTCGAAGGTGGTCAGCTGGAACTCGCGCGGGGTGAGCAGTTCGGCGTAGGCGCGGGCCATCCGGCCCGGGGTGTCGGCGAGCCCGTCGGCGGACAGGTCGACGCCGAGCGCGGCCAGGAACTCCGCCGCCGCCCGTTCGGCGGCGGCCGGGTCGCGGCGGGGACGCTGGTGCTGCACCCGCAGGGCGGTGACACTCACCTCAGCGACCTCCCACACCGAGGGCCGCGAGCGCGGCCAGCACGAGCGTGGCGACGGCGAACAGACCGTGGCCGATCACCACCGGTACGGGGAACCGGGACTCGGCGGTCCCGGACCGGCGGGCGGGGATCCAGCGGGCCAGCATCGTGAATCCGAGCAGCGCCACCGGCAGGAGTGCCCCGAACGCGACCCACGCGAGCACGTCGTTGTCGACGGCCAGGTAGGCGATCCACAGCACCAGCCCGATCACGGCCAGGGCGAAGTGGCCGAACACCAGGCCCGGCGCGAGTCGACTGCCGCTTCCCGGCCGGTGGCCGCCGTGGCTGATCCAGGTGCCGAGCATGACGAAGCCACCGACGGCGGTGATCAGCCAGGTGACGAGTGCGGCGATGGCCATCAGGAGTTCTCCTTGTCTGCGCGGTGGTAGCCCCGCGCCTGGGTGGTCTCGTCGGCGACGCGTACGCCGTACCGGTAGGCCAGTTCGCCGCCGAGGTAACCGGCGACGGCCAGCCCGGCGAGGCTGATCGCCGAGAGCGCCAGCGGTCCCGCGGCCACCGGACCCGGCGGGCCGGCACCCCGGAGGGCGAAGTTGACCGCGTACGCGCCGGTGACCGCGAGGTTGATCGCCATGTGCGCGAGCGCGGTGCGGAAGACGCGGGTGCCGGTGGGGATGGCGAACAGGTCCAGGAAGCCGGCGAGCGCGGCGGCGAGCGCGCCGATGACGCCGAGGCCGATGAGCCACCGTGCGCCGTCGGTCAGGCCCTGCGGCCCGGACCCGAACCGGGAGGCGAGGTCGAAGGCGAAGCTGGCCACCCAGGCGCCGATCGGCACCGCCACCAGCGCGGGATGAAGTGGGTGGCCGTAGCGGCCGGCCAGGTTGGTCACCGGGTGCTTGGCCTGATCCATGGGTCGCACGGGAACCCCCAGGTGATTTTCACCAACGCTCATTGGTGATATCGATCATGCTGCCGCACCACGTTGAGAATTTCAATAGCCATCGTTGGTGATAACCTTTCGGCATGAGCACGGGGGAGCGCTGGAGCGCGATGGCCGCGCTCGTCGACCGGTCCCGACGGGCGCTGTACGACTACGTGTGCCGGGCCGATCACCCGGTCACCCGCGAGGAGGCGGCCGAGGCGCACGGCATGTCCCGCAACCTCACCGCGTTCCACCTCGACAAGCTCGTCGAGTCCGGCCTGCTGCGGTCCCACTACCAGACGCCGGCCGACCAGCCCCGGGGGCGCGGCCGGACGCCGAAGGTCTACGAGGCGGCCGGCGACGGCGTGGCGATCACCGTTCCCGAGCGGCGCTACGAGCTCATCGCCGAGATCCTCGCCGACGCGGTTGCCGACGACCCGCACGACGCCTCCGAGGCGGCACGGCGGTATGCCCGGCAACGCGGCCGGGATATCGGCGCGCGGGTACGCGACGCCAGCGAGGACCTCATCCCCGTGCTCGCCGGGCTCGGCTTCGAACCCGAGACGCTCAGCGACCATGTGCTGCTGCGTAACTGCCCGTTCCACGCCCTCGCCACCCGGCAGACCGCCCTGGTGTGCGGGCTCAACCACGCGATCCTCGCCGGCATGATCGACGGTGCGGGACGTACCGACCTGCTGCCCCGGCTCGCGCCGCGTCCCGGGGCCTGCTGCGTCCGGTTGGACTGCCTACCGGAGCACTAGCTGCGTACTAGTGTTCTGTCTCAGTTTTGACTAGCCGCTTGTTGGAGGGCGACTCGTCCACGTCGGACCTTGACCAGGATCGATTCGGCTGTGGCGGTCCACACGAACGGCTTTGGGTCGTCGTTGTGTACGCGCAGGTACTCCTCGATCGCGGTGACGAGGTCGTCGACGCTGCGGAACACGCCGCGGCGGATCATCTTGTCGGTCAGGCCGGCGAACCAGCGCTCCACCAGGTTGAGCCAGGACGAGCTGGTCGGGGTGAAGTGCAGGTGGAAGCGGGGATGTTTGGCCAGCCATGCCTTGACGTTGGGGTGGGTGTGGGTGCCGTAGTTGTCGACGATCATGTGGATCTGCAGTTTGCGGGGCACCGTGGTGTCGATGGTGCGTAGGAAGCGCAGGAACTCGTCGTGGCGGTGGCGGGTGAAGCACTTGCCGATCACCTTGCCGGTCAGCACGTCCAGGGCCGCGAACAGGGTGGTGGTGCCGTGGCGCTTGTAGTCGTGGGTCATCGTGCCGGCCCGGCCGGGCTTGAGCGGCAGGCTCGGCTGCGTGCGGTCCAGTGCCTGAATCTGGGACTTCTCGTCCATGCACAAGACCACCGCCTTGTCCGGCGGGTTCAGATACAGCCCGACGACGTCGACGAGCTTTTCCTCGAACCGCTTGTCGTTGGACAGCTTGAACGTCTCGACCAGGTGCGGCTTGATGCCTCGGGCGTCCCACACCCGCTGCACGGCGCCGGGGGCCTGTAGGGAGATCTGTGTAACGGAATATGTCGAATTTCCGTTAAGGCCGGTGGAGTCCGGCTAGCACAGATAGGACCGAGTGGATGAGTTACCCGATGGTGGGCCCGGGCGTGCGGGCTGAGCGCGATGATGCTGGTGAGTTCGCGGAGTTGGTCGATCGGATCGCTGCCGACGGGCCGCGGCTGCCGTTGGCCGGGCCGGGCTTGGACGAGGCCGCTGCGGGCGCGGCGGCTCGTCGGGCGGTGGCTGAGCTGGTCGACGAGCAGGCGTTGGACGCGGTCTTGGCGCAGGTCAAGGGCGATGGGCTGCGGTTGACCGGGCCGGGCGGGTTCCTGTCGGAGCTGGTGAAGGTGGTCCTGGAGCGGGGGCTGCAGGCCGAACTGCGGGAACATCTGGGCTATGCCAAGCATGATCCGGCGGGCAAGGGGTCGGGCAACTCGCGCAACGGGAGCACCGCGAAGACGGTGCAGACCGAGATCGGGCCGGTCGAGGTGAAGGTGCCCCGGGATCGGGCGGGCACGTTCACTCCGATGCTGCTACCGAAGAACGCCCGCCGCCTCGGTGGCCTGTCGGATGTGGTCATCAGTTTGTATGCCGGTGGGATGACCGTGCGGGACATCGCGCATCACCTGCACCGCGTCTACGGCACCGAGGTCGGCCCGGACACCATCTCCACCATCACCGACGAGGTCCTCGACGAGGTCAAGACCTGGCAGCAGCGGCCCTTGGACGAGGTTTACCCGATCGTCTACGTCGACTGCCTGATGGTGAAGGTCCGCGACGGCGGCACGGTGCGCAACAAGGCCTGCTACCTCGTCGTTGGTGTCGGCGCCGATGGGGTCAAGCACGTCCTGGGTATCTGGGTGGCGCAGAGCGAGGGCGCGAAGTTCTGGATGCAGGTCTGCACCGAACTGCGTAACCGGGGCGTGCGCGACGTGCTCATCGCCTGCTGCGACGGGCTCACCGGCCTGCCCGAGGCGATCGAGGCTCGCTTGAACGTCTCCACCCAGTGGGGCTGAAGACCGAAGGCCTTCCAGATCCGGCCCACCGTCGAGCGGGACAACCCGGACTCGGCCGCCATCGACGCCCGCGACCAGTGCGTGGCATCGCTCGGCGTGCGTTCCAAGGTGGCGACCACGACCTGCTCGACCTGCTCATCACCGATCCTGCGCGGTGCGCCCGGCCGCGGCTCGTCGACCAGACCTGCCAACCGGCGCGCGACGAACCGGTTGCGCCACTTGCCCACCGTCTGCGGCCAGATCCCCAACTCCACAGCGACGTCCTGGTTGGACTTGCCTTGCGCGCAGCCCAGCACGATCCGACACCGCTGCGCCAAAGCCTGCGACGACTTGGCCCGCCGCGACCAACGCACCAACGTCGCGCGTTCCTCATCTGTCAACGTCACCTCGGCCACCGGCCGACCTCTACGCGCCACCCACCGACCCTACAATTATTCAACGAATACCCGGCGCAGGACACTAGTCGCCCGGCCGACGAGGTCCTGCAGGCGGCGGCCGTGGCGATCGGTGATCTCGGTGACGCCTACCTCGACCAGCGGTACCGTGCACGGCGTAGGCGCCAGTGGCCTTGTCACAGGCGTGCCCCTCCCATTCACGGGCCCAGTCGCCTACGACCAGACGTTCCTGCCCGCTACGGCGGCGAGGTCATCTACGCCGGCGCGGGCGGTCGTGCGTTGGTGGCCGACGACGGGCAGGCATGGGACGCCGTCCTGTTGGTCAAGTACCCCAGTCGGCAGGCGTTCTGCGCGATGGTCGCCGACCCGGCGTACCAGCAGGTCACCCGATTGCGCACGGTGGCGCTGCAGGAGGCCGTGCTGCAGCCGACCGTGCCCTGGTCGCCAGCCTGAGAGGGCGTTCTCCGTTCTCTGCGGCACGGCCGCAGAGAAGACCGCCGTTCCTCGTGGCTTGCAGGACGACCCCGCAGGTGGCACCGGCCGTGCTCATCCATGTAGGCGCCGCAGGACGTCGGGCAGGTGCTCGGGCAGCGCCACCGTGCGCAAGTCGGCGAGCGCGACGGCCCGCTCGGCCGCCTGTACCGGCCGAAATACTTCCATGAGCAGGGGATCGCGATCCCCGGCTACACCAGCGTCCCGCCGTGCACGGCGTTCGCACGGGTGCGTCCGCGTGACGCTGCCAGCCATGGACTGGCTGTGGGCCCACGACGTGCTGCCGAAGAAGACCCGGGGTCTGGGTGTATTGAACGGTCACCACGGGTGGGCCGCGGCCCCGCTGTTTTCGGCTCCTGACGCGGTCCGCCGCCTCGTCGACTCGCCGAGTGTAAGTACGGGGGCTGGGTCGTCGTTCCACGGGACCGCCTCGCTGCCCCTGATCCAGGCACCCCGGGCGTACGAGCGTTTCGCCCGACGCGACCAGGCCAGGGCCACGGTCCTGCTGCGGCCCTGACCAAAATTCTGAGCCTCGACATCGGCTGGCCAGGCGCTGGCGGCACCGGCGGGACGGCCGTTGCCGCCAGCCGCCGGCGTTACCGCTTGGCGTTGTGCTTGGCCATCTGCGGCTGCTCGCCCTTGCCCACCATGCGCAGCGCGTCGCGCAACTGCTGCTCGGTCATCTTGGAGTTGCCCTCGATGCCGGCGTCGTGAGCCTGCTGACGGAGTTCGTGCAGGCGTTCGCGGTCATCCATGTCGGCCTCCCCGTGTTACGCGGCACGGCTGTTCCGCGCCGTCGCCGCGCGTCGCGTTCCCATCCCGGTCGGGGTCAAACGGGTGCCCCTGTCGGGCGCGGTCACTCGTCCGGTCGACCGGTTCGTCCTCCGCCCGCCCCCGGCTGAGGAAGAACGCGCCGAGGGCGCCGGCGAGCGTGCCGAACACCGCCACCGAGTACGCGGCCAGCACCAGCTCCAGGATCTGCGCGAACGTGTCACCCGCGCCCAGCGGTTCCCCGGTGATGGTGGTGAGTGCCGCGTCGTGCAGGGCCTGGGGGAAGCTGCGATAGGAGCCGGTCAGCGTGAGCAGTTGCCCGGCCGCGAGGATGACGGCCAAGGTCACCGCCGCGAGCCAGGCCAGCCGGTCGGTGAGCAGCCGCCCGGCGGAACGCGACCCGCGAATGGTGGCGGCAACCACGCCACCGCCCCGGGCCGCCCGCAGAGCGCTCGCCGCGCAGGAAGCGCAGGAACGGCACCGCCAAAAAGATCAGTTGCCACCAGTTGTGCTTCCAGAACTCCCTGGCGTGGTGACGGGCGAGCCAGGCACGGAGCGTGAAGTCGGCGACGAAGACCGCCCACAGGATCCAGCTCGTGATGGTGAGCACGGTGCTGAGCGGCTCGTCGTGAAGGAACGCCTGCGCGAGGACGAATAGCAGGAAGAGCGGCCCCAGGATGCCCATCGGCTTGTCCAGCTGATGGGCGAGACCGTTGAGGCGGGCGTCGTCGTCACGGCCGCGCCGGCGGGGGTCATCGATCACCCTGTGACAGCTTACCGGCATCCGTGGCCCGGCAACGGCGCACCGGGTCGACCTGGACAACGAGGAAGGCTAGCGGTGTGCGGCCGTCCTACCCGGGTACGCCGGAGGCACGCGGCGGCGCAGTCGGGAGGTGCGATGAGCGAGGGGACCACAGGATCGGACGGGCGGCGTACCAGCGCGACCGGGCGGTTGGCCGAGGACGTGGCAGACGTGGTCCGCGAGGAGGTCCGGGCCGTGCGTACGCAGGTGGGCGAGGCGGCCCGCCCTGCCGGCCTGGGAATCGTGCTGCTGGCAGCCGCAGGCGGCTGCCTGGTGCTCGGCGCCGGAGCCGCGTCGGCCACCGTGCTGCGGATGCTGGAGACGATGCTTCCGCGCCGGCTGGCCGCCGCCGGTCTCACCGCCGGCTACCTGGGCGCAGCCGTGCTGCTGGGCAGGGTCGGGCTGGCGCAGCTGCGGGCGGCCGGCGGCCCTTCGGCCCGCCTCGCCGACGACGTGCGGGACATGGTGACGGAGACCGCCGGTCGGGTGCTGCCCGCCGGCGTCGACGCCGCCCGCGACGAACTGGGCAGGTGACAGGACCGAGGACGGGAGACGTCGTGCCGGACAAGCACGAGCAGGCCGAGGAGATGCGCGACGACGTACCGTCGACCATCGCGCGCTCGGACGACAAGGCGGTTCGCACGTACAAGAAGACGCTGGAGTCGGCTGAGGAGAGCTACGGTGACGGCGAGCGGGCGCACCGGGCCGCGTACGCGTCGTTGAAGCACACCCACGAGAAGGTCGGCGATCACTGGGAGCCCAAGGAGCACAAGGGCCCCTCGGACCCGCAGGCGGCGCAGGGCACTCCGGCCTCGCGGGACCGCGACCGGCCCACCGCGCAGGGGGTGGACGCGAACGCCGGCAAGGGCCATCTGGACGACGTGGCCCGCAAGGTCGGCATCGACGACCCGGAGAAAATGAACAAGGGTGAGCTGGTAGAGGCGATCGAGAAGGCCAACGCCCGGGCTACCGCCCGCGCCCGCCGCAAGTGAGGCGTCGGCACCGCCAGTCGGGCATGGCCGGTGGCCCGGCGGGTAGCGGGCGGGCATGAGTTTGCTGTTGCTCGCGTACGCCCTCGTCGGGGGTCTTGGTGTCCTGCTGGCCTTCTGGTCGAGCGCCATCCGTCGGACCGTACTGTCCGAGCCGTTGCTGGCCCTGGGCCTGGGGGTGCTGGTGGGTCCGGTGTTCGGCCTGGTCGACGTCGCCGACAGGCTGGCGCCGAGCTGACTCGTGAGGTGAGTCGCGCCCTGCTGGCGGTGTCCCTGATGGCCGTCGCGTTGCGCTTCTCCCTCGCCGGCTACCGGGCGGTGCTGCGGCCGGTGCTCCTGCTTCTCTCCGCCGGCATGGTCGGCATGGCGGTGCTCAGTGCCGGGCTGTCCTGGCTGGTGCTCGGCGTGCCGCTGGGTCTGGCCGCCCTGCTCGGCAGTTGCCTGACCCCCACCGACCCGGTGCTGGCCTCGAGCATCGTCTCCGGCGGCCCGGCCGAGCGTCAGCTGCCCGAACGGCTGCGGCAGGTGATCAGCGGTGCGTCCGGCGGCAACGACGGGCTCGCGTTCCCCCTCGTTGTCCTCGCCCTGGCCGGCATCGGCGCGCAGCCCTGGGCCGACCAGGTGACGGCGGCGCTGTGGGGGGTGTTCGGGGCGGTGTTGGTGGGCCTCGTGCTCGGCTGGCTGGCCGGTCATGCGGTAAAAGCATGCCCGCCGGGCCGTCATCGACGCGATCCTGTACGTGGTGCGTACCGGCTGCGCGTGGCGGTACCTGCCGGTCGACTTCCCGCCGTGGCAGACGGTGTACGCGCACTTCACGCGGTTGAACAACCGGGGTGTGACCGAGCGGATCCTGACCGAACTACGCGAGCAGGTCTGCCTGGCTCACGGTCGTCAGCCGGAGCCGACGGCGGGGATCATCGACTCGCAGAGCGTGAAAGGCGCCGACACGGTGTCCCGCGGTTCCCGCGGCTACGACGCCGGCAAGAAGATCAACGGCCGGAAACGGTTCATCGTCACCGACACCCACTTAGCGGTCGACCGCTGCCGTCACCGACTGCTTCAGGATGTCGAGGCCCTCGGCCAGTTCCTCATCCGTCAGGGTCAGGGGCGGCATCAGCTTCACCACCTCGTCGGCGGATCCGGACATCTCCACCAGCAGCCCACGGGCGAACGCCTCCTGGGCGACCCGTCGGGCCAGCTGCGGTTCCCGGAAGGCCAGACCCCACACCAGGCCCCGGCCGCGTGACGTCACTGCCTGCGCCCGGTGCCGACCGGCGAGTTCCGCCAGCCTCGCCTCAAGCAGGATGTCCCGTTCCGCTGTCTGCTTCTCCAGTTTGCTGTCGACCCAGAATTCCTTGAGCGCGGCCGCCGCGGTGACGAAGGCGAAGTTGTTGCCGCGGAAGGTTCCGTTGTGTTCGCCGGGTTGCCACACGTCGAGTTCGGGGCGGAAGAGCGTAAGGGACATCGGCAGGCCGTACCCGCTGATGGACTTGGAAAGGCAGACGATGTCGGGAGTGATTCCGGCGTGCTCGAAGCTGAAGAACGGGCCGGTGCGACCGCAGCCCATCTGGATGTCGTCGACGATCAGCAACACCTTGCGGCGGGCGCACAGCTCGGCGAGGTCGGCGAGCCAGATCGCGCGGGCCGGGTTGATGCCGCCTTCGCCCTGCACGGTCTCCACGATGACGGCGGCCGGTAGGTCCATTCCGCTGCTGCTGTCGGCGAGCATGGTGTCGAGCAGGGTGAGCCCGGAGATCTGGCCACCGGCGAAGCCGTCGTACGGGACGCGCCAGGTGTTTCCGAGTGGGACGCCGGCACCTGCGCGCAAGGTGGCGTTTCCGGTGACGGCCAGTGAGCCGAGTGACATGCCGTGGAAGGCGCCGGTGAAGGCGACGACGGTGTGGCGTCCGGTCACTTTGCGGGCGAGTTTGAGTGCCGCCTCGACGCTGTTCGTACCGGTGGGTCCGGTGAACTGCACGCGGTAGTCCAGGCTGCGGGGGGCGAGTACCTGCGATGCGAATTCGGCGAGGAAGTCCTGCTTGGCGGCGGTCAGCATGTCGAGGCTGTGGGTGACCCCGTCCCGCTCCAGGTAGTCCAGCAGGGCTCGCTTGAGGATCGGATGGTTGTGGCCGTAGTTGAGGGCGCCCGCGCCGGCGAAGAAGTCAAGGTAGGCGCGGCCGTCGTCGGCGAACATTCGGCTGCCACGCCCGTGGTCAAACACGATCGGCCAGCTTCGGCAGTAACTACGGACCTCTGACTCAATAGTCGGGGCCATCATGATGTCTCCTCGGAGTTGGAGCTGCCCGTCCATTACGGTTTCGGAGCCGCGTCGATGTAGCTGCCTGCGTCCACGACCCTGAGCTGCCGGCCCTCGGCGACGGGACGTTGTGCTGCCGCCCCGCCGCACGCCATGTTCGGCGGGGCGGCATGAGGTGTGGTGCGGTACGGACTTCGGCCGTCAGGCCCGGGCCATCTGCTCCCGCAGGCTTCGCGGCCGCATGTCCGACCACACCTTCCCGATGTGGTCCAGGCACTCCTGCTTCGACCCGGACGTCCCTTCGGCGGTCCAGCCGAGCGGCAGCTCCCGGTCGGCCCACCAGATCGAGTACTGCTCCTCGTCGTTGCGCACGACGCGGTAGACACCGTCGTCAGTCATGACCCCTCCGGCATGGTCGGGTGATCCGGATAGCTGAGCCCGATGTTGCCGGGCCCACGCGTACCGCCCATAGAGACGAACACGCAGACGCGTCGTGCGGCTCCCTCCCTGTTCGACGGTCCGCACCTCGCGCAGGCTCTGGGGTCACGGCCGATCGCCACCTGGAAGGGGGCTCGGCATGACCGAGCGACGCCATCTGATCTCCATCGACGACCTCTCCGACGACCAACTGCGCTGGATCGTCCAGCGCGGCGCCGAGTACTCGCGTGGTTCCGCGGGAGCCGACCAGCCCCTGTCCGGGGCGGTCGTCGGCGTGCTGTTCCGCAAGACCTCCACCCGTACCCGGACCGCGTTCTCCGCCGGTGCGCTGCGTCTCGGCGCCGGCCTGATCACGTACGGCCCGAACGACCTGCAACTGGCCACCGGCGAGTCGGTGGAGGACACCGGCGCGGTGCTCTTCGGCATGCTCGACGTCCTGGTCGCCCGCACCGTCGGGCCGGAGTCCGAGCTTCGGGCGTACGCCGCCCAGAAGCGCATGTCGGTGATCAACGCGATGAGTGCGGTCGAACACCCGACTCAGGCCCTCGCCGACCTCACCACGATCGTCCGGCACTTCGGTCGGGTCGAGGGCGTACGGGTGCTGTACGTGGGGGAGGGGAACAACACCGCCTCGGCGCTGACCCTCGCGCTGTCCCGGTACCCCGGCGCCGAACTGCACCTGCGTACCCCGCCCGGGTACGGCGTGGAGCAGCGGTACCTCGACCAGGCGGCGGTGTCCGCCCGGCGTAGCGGCGCGCGGGTCGAACAGCGGCACGACCTGTCGGGCCTGCCACCGGTGGATGTCCTCTACACCACCCGCTGGCAGACCACGGGTTCGACGAAGCCGACGCCCGACTGGCGTTCCGAGTTCGCCCCGTTCCAGGTCAATGAGGCTCTGATGGCGGCCTGCCCGGGCGCGGTGTTCATGCACGACCTGCCGGCACATCGGGGCGAGGAGGTGACCGGGGCGGTACTCGACGGTCCCGACAGCATCGCCTTCGCCCAAGCCGAGAACAAGTACCACAGCGCCCGGGCGGTCCTGGAGTGGTGCGTCGTCGACCGGCCGAGCGGCGGAGCGGGGCGGTGACCACGTTTCTCGACGACATCCTGACCCACGCCACGACCCGGCCCGACGCACCGGCGATCGTCACCCCGGACACCGCCCTGTGCTACGAGGACTTCGCCGCCCGGACCGACCGGCTGGCCCGGGCGCTGGTCGCCCGGGGCGTCGGACCGGAGCAGGTCTGCGCGGTCATGGTTGACCGGGGCCCGGAGGCCGTCATCGCGATGGCGGCCGTGCTTCGGGCCGGCGGCGCCTTCCTCACCCTCAACACCGAGCTGCCCGATCAGCGACTGGCGGCGATGGTCCGCACCGCCCAGGCCCGGTTCCTGGTCACCACACCGGCCCGGGCCGTGCAGCACGACCTCGCCATCGACGGCCCGACCGTGTTCGTCGACGCGCCTGACGCGCCGGCACCCCTGCGACCGTTGTCGCCCCGATCGCTGGCCTACGTCAGTCACACCTCCGGTTCGTCCGGGCCGCCGAACGCGGTACTGCTGGAGCACCGCGGCGTCACCAACTACCTACGGTTCATCGTCGACGACTACCAACTCGGTCCGGACACCGTGGTGCTGCAACTCGCGCCGTTCGGGTACGACGCCTCGATCCGCGACACGTTCGCCCCGCTCGTCGCCGGCGGGCAGGTGGTCCTGGTGCCGCGCTCCACCCTGTTGCGCGCCGGTGAGTTCGTTGCGGCCCTCCGCAGGTGGGGGGTGAACACGATTCTGTCGGCCACCCCGACCTTCCTGACGTCGCTGCGACGCAGCGATCTGCCCGACCTGCGGTTGACCGTGTCCAGCGGTGAGTCGCTGCGACCGTTCCTCGTCGCCGGTGGCCGCGACCGGGTGCCCGGACGGATGATCAACCAGTACGGCCCGACCGAGACCACGATGACCTCGACCCGCTTCGCCGTGCCGCCGGTCCCGGACACGACGGTCGACCTGATCGGGACACCGATCGACGGCGTGAGCGTGCATCTGCTCGACGACGAGCTGCACGCCGTGCCGGACGGCGGTGTCGGCGAGGTGTGGATCGGTGGATGTGGTGTCGCGCGCGGGTACAGCGGCCGGCCGGGGTTGACCGCGGACCGGTTCCTGCCGGACCCACACGGCGCGCCCGGCGCGCGCATGTACCGCACCGGTGACCTGGCGCGTCGGTTGCCCGACGGTGGCCTCGTGTATTTCGGCCGCATCGATCGGCAGATCAAGGTCCGGGGCTACCGGATCGACCCGGCCGAGATCGAGGGCGCGCTGCTGGCCCATCCCGCCGTCACCGGCGCGGTGGTCACCGCGGGTACCGATGCCGGCGGCCGGGTCTTCCTCATCGCGCACGTCGCCGCCGCGTCGGCGCAGGTGACGGACGCAGCGCTGCGCGCCCACCTGGCGATGACGTTGCCCCACTACATGATCCCGCGACGGTTCGCCCGGATCGACCGCCTACCGACGACGGTCAGCGGCAAGACCGACCGCAGGGCGGTCACCGTGGACGGGCCATGAGGACGACAGGTGTCGGGCCCACCCTCGCGGACGTGCGTCTGGCCGCCGACCGGATCACCGGCCTGGTGGATCGCACTCCGGTGCTGCCGCTGGATTCGCGGGTGCTGGTCAAGGCCGAGCACCGCCAGCGCGGCGGCTCGTTCAAGATCAGGGGCGCGGCGAACGCGATGCTTACCCGGTACGCCGACGAGGTGGTGGCGGGTTCCTCCGGTAACCACGGCATCGCCGTCGCCATGCTCGGTGCCGCGTTGGGCATCAGGGTGACGATCGTGATGGCTGCTGGGGCCAGCGACGGCAAGGCCCGGACGATCCGGGCACTCGGCGCCAGCGTGGTCCAGGTGACCGGCGGCGTGGTCGAACGCGACCGCCGGGCCGCGGACATCGCCGCGGCGACCGGGGCGGTCTTCGTGCCTTCCTCCGACGACGAGCTGGTGGTGGCCGGGGCCGGCACGGTCGGGCTTGAGGTGCTCGAACAGGTGCCGGGCGTCACGACGATCTTCGTACCGACCGGCGGTGGCGGCCTGCTGGCCGGCGTCTGCCTGGCGGCGTCGGCGCTGTCCCGGCGGGTGCGGGTCGTCGGGGTGGAGCCGATGTCCGCACGCCGCTACGCGGTTTCCGTTGCCCAGGGTGCGCCGACCGAGCTGCCACCGTCCATGACGATCGCCGACGGCCTGCGCGGGCAACGACCCGGTGCGGTTCCCTGGCCGATCATTCGGCACCGGGTCGACGACCTGATCGGCGTGACCGACGAGGCGATCACCCACGCGCTGGGTGTCCTTCGCCGAGCCGGTGTCAGCGCGGAACCAAGCGGTGCGGTAGCGCTGGCCGGCGCCCTACGGCGCGGATCTGCCGGCCGTGCGGTGGTGATCGTTTCGGGTGGAAACGGCGCGGCCGGCAGCAGCAGTACGAAGAAAACAGAAGAACCTCCGGCAGAACTGCTGCCGGCGTCAACCGGTGAGTCTGCATGTTCTTCCCTGCGCTGTCTCGATGGTGCGGAGGAATCTCGTAGTAGGCGCATCGCGGCGGATGCAATTCGAGGAGCGGCTCTATGACCGAACAAACCCCCACCGGGTCAGGAGTGCTGGCGACCATCGGAGCGACACCGATCGTCGAGCTGGTGAAGCTCGACCCCGAGAGTCCGTTCAGGACGTTCGCTAAGTTGGAGTCGCACAATCCGGGCGGCAGTATCAAGGACCGCTCGGCGCTGGAGATGCTGCGAGAACGCATACACGACGGGCGGCTCTTACCCGGAAGATCGGTGGTGATCGAGTCCAGTTCCGGCAATCTCGGAATCGGGCTCGCGCAGGTCTGCGGGTACTACGGAATTCGCTTCATCTGTGTGGTAGACCCGCGCACCAACAAGGACAACATCGCCATCATGCGGGCGCTGGGCGCGCAGGTCGAGGTGGTCACCGATGTCGATCCGGCCACCGGAGAGTACCTGCCCGTCCGCATCCGTCGGGTGCGTGAACTCGTCGCTACGATCGATCACGCGTACTGCCCGGACCAGTATTCGAACCCGCTCAACCCGCAGGCACACCATACGACCGTACGAGAGATCGTGCGCGCCCTGCCGGACATCGACTACCTGTTCTGTGCCACGAGTTCCTGCGGCACCCTGCGGGGGTGCGCCGAATACATCCGGACGCACCAACTGCCGGTGACCATCGTGGCGGTGGACGCGTTGGGCAGTGCGATATTCGGCCCAGCGGTGGGGTGGCGGATGATTCCCGGCCACGGCGCATCGGTGCGTCCGAAGCTGTACCGCAGCGATCTGGCCGACATCGTGGTCCGAGTCGACGATCTCGACGCAATTGTGGCGTGCCGCCGGCTGGCCGCCCGCGAGGCGATTCTCGTCGGTGGCTCGTCGGGTGCCGTCGTGGCGGGCCTGGAGCAGATACGCGATCAGATCCGACCCGGGGCCACCTGCGCGATGGTCTTTCCCGACCGCGGTGAGCGGTACCTCGACACCATCTACGACGACGACTGGGTCATGACGTACTTCGGTGACGTGTCGCACCTGTGGACCAAGCCCGACATGGAGGTGGCACCATGTTGATTCTCGGAGCAGGTGAGGTCCGTTCCGTCCTCGACGGGGGCGAGCGCGATGTGGTGTCCGCAGTGGAGGCGGCGTACCGGTCGCACGCGTTGGGCCGTACCCGGGTACCGCAGTCGGTTTTCCTCCGCTTCCCCGACGGGGAGCGCGAGCGGATCATCGCGCTGCCGGCCTATCTGGGAGATGAGACGCCGACCTGCGGGGTGAAGTGGGTGTCATCCTTCCCCGGCAACCTCGACCGGGGGATGCACCGGGCCTCGGCCGTGATGATCCTGAACTCGGTACACACCGGCGTGCCGGAGGCGATCCTCGAAGCGTCGGCGATCTCGGCCGGGCGTACGGCCGCGAGCGCCGCCCTGGCGGCGTCCACGCTCTCCTCGTCCAGCCCGGAATCCGCGGTGACGCTCGTCGGCTGCGGTCCGATCAACTTCGAGGTGCTGAGGTATCTGCGCACCGTGCTGCCGACGCTGGACACGGTGACCCTGTACGACCTCAGCGCCGAACGGGCGCAGTCCTTCGCCGCCGAGGCGCGGTCGGTCTGGCCGACGTTGAAGATCGACGTGGCCGAGAACGCGGCCGACGCCATGTCCCGCCACAAGCTGGTGTGCCTGGCTACGACGGCGAGCGCCCCGCACCTGGGTACCGAGCACTGCCGCCCGGGAACGCTGGTGCTGCATCTGTCCCTGCGTGACCTCACCACCGACTCGATCCGCTCCAGCGTGAACATCGTCGACGACGCGGACCACGTGTGCCGGGCCGCGACATCGCTGGACCTGGCCCAACAGGAAGCCGGCCACCGCGACTTCATCGCCGCCTCGCTCGGCGAAGTCCTGGTGGCCGGTGAGCGGTACGTCAGAAGCGACGAAGCCGTGACGGTGTTCTCCCCGTTCGGACTCGGCTGCCTGGATCTGGCAGTGGCCGATTTGGTCCGGCGTGCGGCGTCGGGCCGCAGCCTGGGCACCACATTGGATGACTTCCTACCGACAAAGCAGCAGGTGTGCGCATGACTGACATCCTCGAAACCGACAACCAGCTCCGACTGTCGTTCGAGCAGGAGCAGCTGTGGTTTCTCGACCAGGTCCGGTCCGGCACCCAGGAGTACCTGTTGCACTGGGGATTCCGGCTGCGCGGGCCGCTGGACCGGGCGGCGCTGACCGCCGCCTTCACTGACATCGCCGGCCGGCACGAAATTCTGCGCACCCGCTATTCGACGGTTGACGGACAGCCGGTGCAGATCATCGACGAGCCGGCGGCGGCCGACCTCACGGTGGTGGACCTCACCGGGCACCCGGCAGCTGAACAGGACCGACGGGTACGGGAGATCGGCGAGGCGGCGGTGACCACACCGATCGACCTGCGTGAATCAGCTCCCTGGCGGCTGACCCTCGTGCAGCTTTCCCCCACTGACGCGATCTTGATGCTGGTGGTGCATCACATCGCCTTCGACGGCCCGTCGCTGGGCATCCTCGCCCGGGAGCTGGGCGTGCTCTACGCGGCCCATGCCGCCAGCGAGAAGTCGCCGCTGGAGCCGCTGGAGCTCCAGTACGCCGACTTCGCCGACTGGCAACGGAGCCGATGGGACGCGAACGACGCGGCGTTCGTCCGGCACCTGGACTACTGGCGTGAGCGACTGGCCGGACTGCCGTCACTGGAACTGCCCACGGACCGGCAGCGCCCCGCCGCCTGGGAACCGGCCGGCGACGTGGTGGCGTTCGCGGTGCCGGCCCCGTTGGCGGCCCGGATCAGCTCCGTGGGACGCGCCGCCCGGGCGACCCCGTTCATGGTGTTCCTGGCCGCCTACCAGCTCCTGATCAGCCGTTACGCGGACCAGCTCGACTTCGGTGTCGGGGTGTCGACCAGCGGGCGGAACCGGGTCGAGCTGGAGCCGGTGATCGGCTCGCTCGCGCAGACGGTGGTGCTGCGGACCGACCTGTCCGGCGATCCCACCTTCGTCGAGTTGCTCGGCCGGGTCCGCGAGACGGCCCTGGACGCCTTCGAGCACAAGGACGTACCCCTGCAACGCCTGGCCGCCGAACTGTCACCGGACCGCGGCCTGTCCCGCAACCCGCTCTTCCAGGTCGGGTTCGCGGTCCTGAACGGCCAGGGGGAGCCGCCGAGTCTGCCCGGCATCGAGGTCGACTGGGTGCCGACCCCCGTACGCAGTGCCACCTTCGACATGTCGCTTCAGATGACCGAGGAGCCGGACGGATCCTGGGTCGCCCGGATCACCTATCCGACCGCGCTCTTCGACCGGGCCCGGATCCAGCGGATGGCCGACAACTACGTGGCGCTGCTGGAGAACCTGGCGGCGGCGCCGGAGACGCCGCTGCGCGACGTGTCGACCGTGGCGGCCGCGCAACAGCAGCAGTTGCTCGGCTGGCACCCCGCACCGCGCGGAGCGACCGACGCGCTGCTGCCGGACCTGTTCCGGGCGCAGGCCGAGGCCACGCCGGACGCGGTGGCCGTGGTCTGTGGTGACACCGAGCTGACCTACGCCGAGCTGAGGTCCAGGACGGACAACCTGGCCGGCTTCCTGCGCATTCGCGGAGTCGGCGCGGAAACCGCCGTCGGCGTCGCCCTGCACCGCGGTACCGATCTCGTGGTCGCGCTGCTCGGCTCGCTCACCGCCGGCGCGGTCTACGTCCCGCTCGCACCCGACCTGCCCGACGAGCGACTCGAGTTCATGATCGAAAATGCGGGCGTCGAACTGGTGCTCACCGACACGGCGCTGCGACAGCGGATTCCGCAGCAGACCCCGGTGGTGGTGCTCGACGAGCAGTGGGACGACATCGCCCGCGCCACGCCACCGCCGCCGGTGGCGCTCGACGCCGCGAGCGCCGCCTACGTCATGTACACGTCCGGCTCCACCGGTCGCCCCAAGGGCGTCGTGATCAGTCACGGCGGGATCCGGAACCGGGTGCTGTGGGCGGTGGACCGGTTCGGGCTCACCAGTACCGACCGTGTACTCCAGAAGACGACCATCGGGTTCGACGCGTCGATGTGGGAGTTCCTGGCGCCGCTGGTGTCCGGCGGTTCTGTGGTGATGGCGCCGCAGGACGCGCACCGCGACACCGCGGTGATGGTCGGTGCCCTCGCCGCGTACCGGATCACCGTGGTGCAACTCGTCCCGTCCGTGCTGCGCACCGTGGTCGAGGAGCCGGAGCTGGCCGCCTGCGACGCGCTGCGGCTGGTGTGCTCGGCCGGCGAGCCGCTGCCGACCGAACTGTGCGAGCGACTGCTCGGCGTGCGGGAGGTGGAGCTGTACAACACCTACGGACCGACCGAGTCCTCGATCGACGTGACCGCGTGGCGCTACGCGCGTGGCGAGACCGACGGTACGGTTCCGATCGGTGCCGCGCTACCCGGCGTCGACCTGTACGTGGTGGACTCCGCCGGCCGGCTCGCGCCCATCGGCGTGCCGGGTGAGTTGTGTATCGGCGGTGTCGGCCTCGCCCGCGGTTACGCCGGGCGCGGCGACCTCACCGCCGAACGCTTCACCCCGAATCCCTTCGCCACCCGGCCCGGCCAGCGGTGGTACCGCACCGGAGACCTCGCCAGGTGGCGTGACGACGGGGTCCTGGAGTTCGTCGGCCGCCTCGACGCGCAGGTCAAGGTGCGGGGGGTGCGTGTCGAACCCGGTGAGGTGGAGGGCGCGCTCCGGGCGCATCCGTCGGTCGCGGCGGCCGTGGTCACCTCCTACCGATCCGTCACCGGTGACCTGGAACTCGCGGGCTACGTGGTGCCGACCGCCGGGGCGATGGTGGAGACCGACGAGTTGTCTGGATTCCTCGGCACCCGGCTGCCCGCCGCGATGGTTCCCGCAAGCATCGTCCCGCTGGCCGCGCTGCCGTCGCTGTCCAACGGAAAGGTCGACAGGTCGGCGCTGCCGCCCCCCGGCAGCCGCCCACCCGGCGACGACCCGGATCACGTCGAGCCCGATGACGTAGCCGCCGGTCACGGCGCCCCACGGACGGAGACCGAGCGGGCCGTCGCCACCCTCATGGGCGAGCTGATCGGGGTCGAGCGGGTCGGCGTCGCCGACGACTTCTTCGCGCTGGGTGGGCATTCGCTGCTGGCGATCCGGCTCGCGCACCGGTTGCGCCGCAGGTTCGGGCTGGAGCTGACGGTGGCCACCCTGTTCGAAGGACGGACCGTGGAGCGGGTCGCCGCGGCGATCGACGCGGGCACGACACCCGACAGCGAGCCGCAGATCGTGTCCGTACCCCGCGACGGCACCCTGCCGACCTCGTTCGGCCAGCAACGACTGTGGTTCCTGGACCAGCTCGAACCGGGCAGCGCGGAATACCTGATCCCGATGGTGTACCACCTCACCGGAACGCTGGACACCGCGACGCTGCGCCGCGCGGTGGAGCAGGTCAGCGCCCGGCACGAGGTGCTGCGCACCCGCTACGTCGGGGACAGCGGTGTTCCGCTGCAACTCGTGGATCCCCCCGGCCCGGTGCCCTTCGACGTGGTGGACCTGACCGGCACCGCGGACGCCGCGAAGCGCGCCAGGACGATCATCGAAGCGGTGAGCGCCCGGCCGTTCGACCTCACCCACGAGCGTCCGCTGCGGGTCACGGTCGTGCACACGGCGGCCGACGAACACCTGGTCGCGATCACCCTGCACCACATCGCCTTCGACAACTGGTCGCTGGGCATCTTCCTGCGCGAGCTGAACGAGGCGTACGTGGCAGGGCTCGCCGGTACCCCCTGGTCGACGCAGCCGCTTCCGGTGCAGTACGCCGACTTCGCCGCCTGGCAACGCGAACGGCAGGCCGACGGCACCATCGGCAACCAGATCGAGCACTGGCGAAACCGTCTCGCCGGGCTCGTGCCGGTCGAGCTGACCCCCGACCGGCCCCGCCAGCCTGGGCGTGACCTGCGCGGCGAAATGCTGATCGTCGATATTCCGCAGACCACCGGAGCAGCAGTACGCGAGCTGGGCAACCAGATCGGCGCAACCCTGTTCATGGTGCTGCTGGCCGCGTTCGACGTGCTGCTGAGCCGCCACACCGGCCGCACCGACATCGCGATCGGCACCCCGGTCGCCGGTCGGACGCGGCCGGAGACCGAGGACCTGGTCGGCTTCTTCGTCAACAACCTCGTGGTCCGGGCCGACCTGGGCGGGAACCCGACCTTCCTCGACCTGGTCGACCGGGTCCGCCGGAGCGCTCTGGAGGCGTTCGCCAACCAGGAGGTGCCGTTCGAACACCTCGTCGACGCCCTGCAACCGGACCGCGACCTGTCCCGCAACCCGCTGTTCCAGATCATGTTCGAGGTACAGCACACCGGTGCCGGTAACGCGGCGTCCACCCTCGCCGGGTGCGCCGCGACCGGCCTGGACAGCGGCCTGTCGGTGGCCAAGTTCGACCTCACCCTGTCCGTGATGGAGCAGCCGGACGGCCGGCTGGAATGCTGGTTCGAGTACGCCACGGCGCTGTTCGACCGCTCGACGATCGAACGCCTCGCCGGCCAGTACCTACGCCTGCTGGGCGGCGTGACCGCCGCCCCGCAGACCCGGATCAGCGAGCTGGATCTGCTGTCGGCCGACGAACGCCACACGATCGTGCACCAATGGGCGGACCCCGACGCGGACCGGCTGGACCTGCTCGACCCGCCCGGCGAACGGCACCTCTCGGTATCGCAACTGTTCGAACAGTGGGCGGCCCGGACTCCGGAGGCGACCGCCGTGGTGTTCGGCGCCGAGCGGCTCGGCTACGCCGAGCTGAACGCCCGGGTCAACGAGTTGGCGCACCAGCTCCGTGCGATGGGGGTCGGTCCGGAGGTCATCGTCGGCTCGTGCCTTCAGCGCGGGATCGCACCGGTCGTGGTGCTGCTGGCGGTGCTCAAGGCCGGCGGGGTGTACGCGCCGTTCGACCCGGAACATCCCCCGGAGCGGCTGCGCTACATGCTCGCCGACGCCGGAGCGCACCTGGTGGTGACCACCGGCGCGTTCGCCGACCGGTTCGCCGGGCACGACCGGCCGGTGCTGGTCGTCGACGACGGGGACCGGGCGAGCGGCCGGCCAACGGCCGACCCGGCATCGGTCACCGTGCCGGACAACCTCGCGTACATCATCTACACGTCCGGGTCGACCGGCCGCCCCAAGGGCGTGATGATCTCGCATCGGGCGTACGCGCACCACTGCCGGGTGGTCGCCGACCAGTACGGCATCCGCGCGGGCGAACGGGTCGTGCTGCTCTCGGCACTCACCTTCGACGTCGCGATGGATCAGATCGGCGCCACCTTGGCCGCCGGTGCCACGATCGTGGTGAGCGATCCGGTCTTCTGGACGCCCAGCGAGCTGCCGGTCAAGCTGGCGCAGTACGGCGTGACGATCATGGAGATCACCCCGGCGTACTACCGGGAGATGATGGAGTCCGGCGTGGACCGGCTCACCGCGATGAAGACCATCAACATCAGCTCGGACGTGGTGACCGTCGACGACGCCCAACGCTGGGCGGCGACCGGCCTACCCGGCCGGTTCCTCTGCACCTACGGGCCGACCGAGGCGACCGTCACCTGCATGTTCAACCCTGTGTCGGGCGATCTCGCCGACGAGCGCAGCACGGCCACCCTGCACATCGGCCGCGCGGCCGCCGGTACCCGGGTGTACGTGCTCGACGCGGAGCTGCGTCCGCTCCCGGTGGGGGTACCCGGCGAGCTGTACCTCGGCGGCGTGCGCCTGGCCCGTGGCTACCACGACCGGCCGGAGCTGACCGCGGAACGGTTTGTGCCCGATCCGTTCGCCACCGAACCGGGAGCGCGCCTCTACCGCACCGGCGACCTGGTGCGGCTCCGGCCGGACGGCGCTGTCGACTTCCTCGGCCGCCTTGACACCCAGGTGAAGATTCGGGGTTTCCGGATCGAACTCGCCGAGATCGAAGCCGTGTTGGCCAGGCACCCCGCGGTGTCCGCGGCTGCCGTCGTCGCGAAGGACGTCGGGCTCGGCGACAAGCGGCTCGTCGCCTACCTGGAGTGGCCTCACGACACCGGACCCGACCTCGACGAGCTGCGGGCGTACCTACGAGAGTCGCTGCCCTCGTACATGATCCCGTCGGCCTGGGTCACCGTCGCGGCCCTGCCGCTGTCACCGAGCAAGAAGGTCGACCGGGCGGCGCTGCCAGATCCGACACCGTCCGAACTCGACGGCGCCCGCGGGTACGTGGCACCGCGGGACCCGGCGGAGGAGACCATCGCCGGGATCTGGTCGGACATTCTCGGCGTCGACCGGGTCGGCGTCGATGACGACTTCTTCGGGCTCGGTGGCCACTCGTTGCTGGCCACCCGGGTCCTGGCCCGGCTGCGGGCGGCCTTCGCCGTGGAGGTCCCGCTGCGCTGCCTGTTCGAGGTGACCACCGTGGCCGAGCTGGCGGTGGCGGTGACCGACCTGATCACGGCGGAACTCGACGAGTTGACCGACGCCCAGATGAGCGAACTGCTTTCCCAGGATGGTGCCCTGTGACTGAGACAATCGATCGAGCCGGTTTGCGCGCGGAGTTGCTTCGGCGCAGGCTCGGAGGTGTCGCGACCGCCGCGCCGGACGAGGGGATCACCCGGGTCTCGCGTGAGACGCCCCCCGCGCTGTCGTTCGCGCAGCGCCGGCTGTGGATTCTCGACCAGGTCCGGCCGGGTGGTACGGAGTATCTGGCCAGCACCGGCCTGCGCCTGTTCGGGCCGCTGGAACCCGGCGCGCTGCGGGCGGCGCTGGACGCAATCGTGGCCAGGCACGAGGTGCTGCGCACCCGCTACGTGGTGGTCGACGGTGAACCGGGCCAGGTGATCGACCCTCCGCAGCCGGCCACGCTGCACGAGGTGGACCTGCGTGGCCTCGACCCCGCCGCGCAGGACGAACGGATCGCCGGCTGGATGACCCACGACCGGGCACCCGTCGACCTGGCGACCGGCCCGGTGCTGACCGGAACCCTCGCGCGGCTGGCCGACGAGGAGCACGCGCTGGTGGTGACCCTGCA
This sequence comes from Micromonospora sp. NBC_00617, assembly GCF_045161355.1. Classification (NCBI taxonomy): domain Bacteria; kingdom Bacillati; phylum Actinomycetota; class Actinomycetes; order Micromonosporales; family Micromonosporaceae; genus Micromonospora; species Micromonospora sp. NBC_00617. The sequence goes on from NZ_CP107751.1 coordinate 1,086,286, forward strand.
CCACATCGCCTTCGACGGCTGGTCCGAGCAGGTGCTGTGGCGTGAGCTCGACCGGTTGTACACCGCCGCGCTGACCGGCGGGCCGTCCCCGCTGGCGCCCCTACCGGTGCAGTACGCGGACTTCGCCGCGTGGCAGCGCGATGCGATGTCCGGTGCCAAGCTGGACCGTCAGCTCGACTACTGGCGGCAGGCGCTGGCCGGCGCCACCGCGGTGGAACTGCCGCTCGACCGGCCCCGCCCACAGGTCCGGGATAGCGCCTGCGACCTGGTCCCGTTCGCGGTGTCCGCGCCGGACGCCCGAGCCCTGCACGAACTCGCCCGCCAGTCCGGCGCGACGCCGTTCATGGTGCTGATGGCCGCGTACGCGATCACGCTGGGCCGGTTCGGCCGGAGCAACGACATCACGATCGGCACCCCGGTGGCCTGTCGCGACCGGGCCGAGGTGCAGGACCTGATCGGCTTGTTCCTCAACACGCTGGTGCTGCGCACCGACCTGTCCGGCGATCCGCCCTTCCGCGAGGTGCTCCGGCGGGTCAAGGAGATGGCGCTCGGCGCCTACGCCCATCAGGAACTCCCGTTCGAACGGCTGGTGGACGAGCTGGCCCCGGTGCGCGACGCGTCCCGGACCCCGCTGTTCTCGACCATGTTCCTGTGGGCCAACGGGGACTCCACGGCCCGCCGCGTCGGCGAACTACGCGCCGAGGAACTGCCGGTCGGCGAGAGCGACGCCAAGTTCGACCTGACCCTGGTGGTCGTCGACCAGCCCGACGGCACCCTCGCCGGCTTCCTGAACTACGCCACCGCGCTGTTCGACCGGGACACCGTCGAGCGGTTCGCGAGCCACTTCACCACTCTCGTCGGCAGCATCGCGGCCACGCCGGACACACCGATCAGCCAGCTGGTCGAGTCCCCACCGGCGGAGCGGGAGCTGGTGGTGCGGACGTGGAACGAGACCGAGGTGGCGTACCCGACCGGCACCCTGCCGGAGCTGTTCGCGCGACAGGTGGCCCGGACCCCGGACGCCGTCGCCCTCCGCTTCGAGGGCGAGGATGTCTCCTACGCCGAGCTGGACCGGCGGACCGACCGACTGGCGCGGTACCTGGTCGACGCGGGCGTCGGGCCGGAGTCGATCGTCGGCGTGTGCCGCCGACGCAGTATCGAGCTGGTGGTGGCCCTGCTGGCGATCCAGAAGGCCGGCGGCGCCTACCTGCCACTGGACCCGGACCACCCGGCCGAGCGCCGGGACTACATGTGTGCCGACGCCGGTGTCACCATCGTGCTCACCGACGGCGAACCGGCCATCACCGGCAGCGGATCGGCGCCGGCGAGCACGACCCCGGCGGGGCCGGACCACCCGGCGTACGTGATCTACACGTCCGGCTCGACCGGCCGGCCCAAGGGCGTCGTGGTCACCCACCGCGCGATCGTCAACCGGCTGCGCTGGATGCAGGACGCCTACCGGTTGGACGACTCCGACCGGGTGCTGCAGAAGACCCCGTACAGCTTCGACGTCTCGGTGTGGGAGTTCTTCTGGCCGCTGATCACCGGGGCCACCCTGGTGATCGCCCGGCCCGACGGCCACCGCGACCCGCACTACCTGGCCGACCTGATCGCCACCGAGCAGGTCACCACCCTGCATTTCGTACCGTCGATGCTGCGGGTGTTCCTGGCCGAGTCGTTCGGGCCGCTGCCGTCGGTGCGCCGAATGATCTGTAGCGGCGAGGCGCTCCCCGCCGACCTGGTCGCCGCCGTCCACGAGCGGATCGGCTGCGAGCTGCACAACCTCTACGGGCCGACCGAGGCGGCCGTCGACGTCACCGCGGTGCGGTGCGTGCCCGGGACGCCGGTCACCATCGGACGGCCGATCGCCAACACGCGCACCTACATCGTCGACGAGAACCTGCGACCGGTCCCGATCGGAGTGCCGGGTGAGCTGCTGCTGGGCGGCGTGCAGTTGGCCCGCGGATACCTGAGCCGCCCGGGGCTCACGGCACAGCGGTTCGTTCCCGACCCGTTCGAGGAGTCCGGCGGTGGAGGGCGGCTGTACCGCACCGGTGACCTCGCGAGGTACCTGCCGGACGGCCGGATTGACTACCTCGGCCGGCTCGACGACCAGGTGAAGATCCGTGGGCACCGCGTCGAACTCGGCGAAATCGAGGCGGTGGCGGCGGAGCACCCGAAAGTGTCCGCGGTCGCCGTCGCGGTGCACGACGGCCAGCTCGTCGGCTACCTCGTCGCCCAGGACACGGACGCCGGCGTCGAGGTGAGCGACGTGGCGTCGTTCCTGCGCGGTCGACTGCCCGAGGCGATGATCCCGAGCCACTGGCAGCTGCTGCCCGCGCTGCCCCTGACCACCAGCGGAAAGACTGACCGGCGCGCGCTGCCGGCCCCGACACCTGGCCGTGCCTGGGCGGCCGGAGCGTACGTCGCCCCCCGCACCGAGGCCGAAGGCGTCGTCGCCGAGGCGCTCGCGGCGGCGCTGGGCATCGAACGGATCGGTGTGCACGACCGGTTCTTCGACGTCGGGGGTGACTCGATCCGTGCCATCCGCGCGATCGGAACCCTGCGCCGGGGCGGGCTGAACCTGTCGGTGCAGGACATCTTCACGCACCAGACCGCGGCGCAGCTGGCGACGCTCGCCGACCGGCCGGCGACCGGTGCGGACGAGCCGCCGGTCGGCCCGTTCGAGCAACTCGACCCGGCCGACCGTGACCGGCTCCCCGACGGCCTGGTGGACGCCTACCCGATGGGTCAGGTGCAGGCCGGCATGGTGTACGAGATGCTGGTCAACGGCTCGCACCCGGCATACCAGAACGTCACCAGCTTCGACATCGTCGACGACGGCCCGTTCTCGCTGGCCGCGTTGCAGCAGGCCGCGCAATGGCTGGTCGACCGGCACGAGATCCTGCGCACCACGTTCGACGTGTCCGGCTACACCGAGCCGATGCAACTCGTCCACGCCGAGGCGCGGGTCGAGGTGGGCTTCGACGATCTGCGCGAGCTCCCGGAAGCTGAGCAGCAGGACATCCTGGAGCGGTACCGGGAGACGATGAAGCTGGCGATGCTGCCCATCGATCACGCGCCGCAACTGCGCTGGCACGTGCACCGCACCGGGGAGCGGACGTGGGTGCTGACCCACACCGAGTGCCACGCCATCCTGGACGGCTGGAGCCACCACTCCCTCATCGCCGAGCTGCGGGACACCTACCGGGCGATCCGGGACGCGGACCCCGATGCGCTGAAGCCCCCGCCCCCGGGGCGGTACGCCGACTTCGTCAGGTTGGAACGGCGATCGCTGTCGGCCGGGCCGGACGAACGGTTCTGGCGGAGCCGGGTCGGCGAGTACGACCGGATCGCGTTGCCGGCGGACACCGCCCCGGCCGGCCACGGCGCGGTGCCGGAGCTGCGGATGTCCTGGCGGCATCTCGAACCGGGGCTGCGTGAGCTGGCCGCGCGGACGCAGACCTCGCTCAAGGCCGTGCTGCACACCGCGCACCTCGCGATGATCGGCGTCATCACCGGCCAGCGGCGGTTCTTCAGTGGTCTGGTCGTCAACGGCCGGCCCGAACTGCTGCGCGGCGACGAGGTGATGGGGATGTACCTCAACACGGTGCCGTTCGCGGTGGACCTGCGTACGCCCCGTTGGCGCGACCTCGTGCGCGCCGTGTTCGCCGAGGAGCTTGCCGTCTGGCCGCACCGGCGCTACCCGATCCCCGCGATGCAGCGCGCCTGGGGCACCGGTACGCCGCTGATCAGCAGCATCTTCTCCTACCTCGACTTCCACGTGCTCGACGCACAGCAGGACGTGTTCGGCACGGTCGTCGACGACAGCCCCAACGAGTTCACCCTGGTCACGTTGACCTTCCCCGGCGAGCTGCGCCTGGAGTGCCGGGCCGGCTGGGCGACCCAGGAGCGGCTTACCGCCCTGGGTGAGACCTTCCTCGAACTGCTCACCGCGATGATCGCCGACGACGGCGCGAATCCGGTCGACCTCAGCTCGACCCCGGCGCACCGGTTCACCGAGCCGCAGCAGGACTGGCCCGCCCTGCCCGAGGCGTGCGTCACCGACCTGTTCACGGCTCAGGCGCAGGCCCGGCCGGACGCCGTCGCACTCGAGTGCGGCGATTCGCGCCTGACCTACGGCGAACTCGACGCCCGGGCCAACCAGTTGGCGTTGGCGCTTCGTGAGCACGGCGTCGGCCTGGAAACGCCCGTCGCGGTCTGCATGGACCGCGGGATCGACACGGTGGTCGCGCTGCTCGGCATCCTCAAGGCCGGCGGCTGCTACCTGCCGCTCGACCCCAAGTATCCGGGCGGCCGCATCGATTATCTCCTCGATGATTCCGGCGCCCAGGTCCTGGTGAGCGGACCGACCCACGCCCACCGTTTCGCGGCGCGTGCCGGGCTGACCACGCTGAACCTGGACTCCGACTGGTGGTCGGACGGCAGCCGGTCGACCACCGCGCCACAGGTGACGCTGTCACCGGAGAACCTCGCCTACATCACGTACACGTCGGGGTCCACCGGACGTCCGAAGGGCGTGCTGGTCCCGCACCGTGGCGTCGTTCGGCTGGTGCACGGCCAGGACTACGCGCAGCTGGACGCCGACCAGGTCATGCTGCAAGCCGGCACGCTCGCCTTCGACGCGTCGACGTTCGAGCTCTGGGGCGCGCTGTGCAACGGGGCGCGGCTGGTCGTCGCCCCGGAAACGCCGACCGCCGACGAGCTCGACGAGCTCCTGCGCCGGCACGGGGTGACCGTGCTGTGCCTGCCCACCGGCCTCTTCAACACCATGATGGACGTTCGGCCGCAGGCATTGGCCGGGATACGGGAAGTGGTGGTCGGCGGCGAGGTGCTGCCGCCGCTGCAGGTGCGTAAGGCGATGGAACACGGCGTGCTGGTCAGCAACGGGTACGGCCCGACCGAAAGCACCACGTTCGCCACCGTCCACCCACGGATCCCACTGCCGGCGCTCACCGACGTCATTCCGATCGGGAAGCCGATCAATCACACCTACGTGCACGTCGTCGACGAGAACCTCGACCCGGTTCCGTTCGGCGTGCCGGGTGAGCTGCTGCTGGGGGGGCCGGGCGTCGCGCGCGGATACCAGAGCCGTCCGGACCTGACCGCCGAACGCTTCGTACCGGACCCGTCCGGACACGCGCCGGGAAACCGGCTCTACCGCACCGGGGACATGGTCCGCCAGGATCCGGACGGCACGATCCACTTCATCGGGCGGCGCGACCACCAGGTGAAGATTCGTGGGCACCGCGTCGAGTTGGGCGAGGTGGAGGCCGCGATCGCCGAGCTGCCTACGGTGCGGGCTGCCGCGGCGGCGGCGTACCAGGGCGTGGACGGCATCAAGCAGCTCGTCGGGTACGTCGTGCTCGACGAGGGCGGCCCGGCCGACCCCGCCCGGCTCGGTGACGTGATGCGCAGCAGAGTGCCCGGCTTCCTGGTCCCGACGGCCTGGGTCCGCCTGGACCGGCTCCCGTTGAACAACAACGGCAAGCTCGACCGGGCCGCGCTGCCCCGGCCGGCGGCGGGAACGTCGGTACGGGAATACAGCGCGCCGCGTACGCCCACGGAAGTGGCCGTCGCCGAGGTCTGGACCGAGGTCTTCCACCTGCCCCGGGTCGGCCGTGACGACGACTTCTTCGACCTCGGCGGGCACTCCCTGCTGACGTTGCGGGCGATCGCGATGCTGCGGGACCGGCACGGCATAGAGACGACCGTTCGAACCTTCGTCGAGCACCGCACGCTCGCGGCGCTCGCCGCGTCGATCGACGGCGAGCGGCAGCCGGTCACGGCGTTGCTCTGGCTGCGCCGGACCGGCGACCAGCCGCCACTGGTGTGTGTGCACCCCGGCGGCGGCAGCGCGCACTGGTACCGGCGGTTGGCCGAGCACCTCGATCCGAATCTGCCGGTGGTCGCCTTCGAATGGCCGGGCCGCGACCCGTCGACCGGCTCGGTGCCGTCCACGGAGGACATGGCGACCCGCTACCTCGCGGAGTTGCGGGAGGCGGTCCCGCAGGGGCCGTACCGGATCTTCAGCTGGTGTGGCGGCAGCGGGGTGAGCACCGAGATGGCCAGCCGACTGATGGCCGAAGGCGAGGAGGTCACCTTCATCCTGCTCGACCCGGGGCAGGACGCCTGGCAGAAGGAGCACCTCTGGTCGGAGTACGGGCTGATCAAGCAGTGTGTGACGAACCTGGAGCGGCTCGACGCGGCGCCGCCGGACGAGGACACCTCGGTGCTCCGGCAGGAGACGCTGGCGCTGCTCGAACACATCGTGGACGACATCGTCGGCAACGACGGGATCACGCTCCCCGAGCGCGGCGCGGGAACGATGTGGCTGCCCGGCGCGCGGATGTGGGAGGAGGTGATGGAAATGGTGCTGTCCTACCGGGACCGCCCGTACGCCGGTCACCTGGATCTGATCGTCAGCGACGAGCTGGCGCTGGGCGAGCACGAGGTCGTCAGCTCCGGCCAGAGCTACCACGACTACCTCCAACGGTGGCGCGAGCGGACCGCCGGGCTGGGGGTACACCGCACGAAGGGTGAGCACTTCTCGGTCATGAAGGAATACGTGCCGGACCTCGCCGGCATTCTGACGGGGCTGATCGACAAGCCGGCCGGCCGACGGTGAACGCTATGTCGACCGCGCCGTCTCCCGCACCGGGCACCACCAGACGGGCCCTTGCGGCGGTGTATGCCGCCGGCGCCGGGTCCGCCGTCGGGACCCAGATGACGACGCTCGCGCTGCCGTGGCTGGTGCTGGAGAGCACCGGCTCGGCACCGCGGGCGGGTCTGGTCTTCGCCGTGTCGGTGCTCCCCATGGCGGTGCTCGGATTCGCGGGCGGCGAGGTCATCCAACGGTACGGCGCACGCCGAACCATGGTGGTCATCGACTTCGCGCAGTTCGTGGCCATCGCGTCGATACCCGCGCTGGCCGCGGTGGGCCTGCTCAGCTTTCCCCTGCTCCTGACGATCGTCGCGGTGATCGGCGTACTCGGAGTGCCCTACTTCGCCGCGCAACGCGACCTGGCCACCGAACTCGCCGGTCCGGACCCGAAGGCGCTGATGCGGGCGAACAGCGTGCTGGAAGGATGCTTCAACATCGCCGCGTTGACCGGCCCGGCCATAGCGGGCGTGCTGATCGCGACGCTCGGCGCGGAGAAGGTGCTGTTGTTCGACGCCGTGACCTCGGCGGTGTCGGGTCTGCTGTTGTGGCGGTTCGTCCCGCGCACGCGGCGGACGGAGCCGGCGACGCCGGCACCGCAGGAGCGGCAGACCCCGGACCACTCCGGAATCCTGGCCGGGGTACGCGCACTGCTCCGGGACGACTTCCTGCGACGGGTGATGGTCACGACTGTCAGCTTCGGCTTCCTCATGCGGGTCCTGATGCTCGCGCTGCCGCTGCTGGCGTTCGCCCGCTTCGCCGGCGATGCCAGGGTCGGTGGGCTGCTGCTCTCCGGCTTCGGTGCCGGCGCGATTGCTGGGGCGGCCGTCAGCTATCTGATCGGCAGCCGGTTGTCCCCGACGATGGTCTTCGGGCTGGCAGCCTTCCAGCTCGTCCTGCCCTGGTGGGTGCTGCTGTTCGACGTGCCGGTGCCGGTCCTGGTCGCCGCGCTCGCGGTGTCCGGTGCGGCGCTTCCGTTGTCCAACGCTCCGTTCTTCAGCATCCTGGCCACCCGGTTCGCGGCGGACATCCGAGCGAAGGTGATCCAGGCGGTCATGACCATCAGCAACATCGCCGGCCCGCTGGGCTTTTTGGCCGGCGGGATGGCGATCGGCCGCTTCGGCGTGACGACGACCCTGCTCGTCCTCGCGGCCCTGTCCACCCTCGCTGCGGTCAACCTGGTGGTGGCACTGCGGCACTTCAATCCGGTGGCGCTGACCAGCCCGCAGCCCGAGCCTGCGACGGCAGCTGCTGGGTAGCCCGCTCGGGCCCAGTGCCCGCGAACCAGGGTTGGTTCCTCGCGGAACGGTTCACCCGACAGATGTGAAGGACGTGCTGTCCGGGCCGACGTCGGCCCGGACAGCACCGTGTGATGACGCGGAGGAAGCGCCCTGGTGCCCGGTCCTCCGACGACGATCGCGCGGGCGTAGCTCAAGGGCAGAGCTTCAGTCCGGCCGGTGCGGTGTGACGCCCACCCGGTGCGGGCGGTTGCGAGGACGCGGTGCGCAAGTGCGGCCCACCCGGTTAACGAAGGTCAGCTATGCGCTGATGGGCGCGGTTGCAGGTTCGCAACCGCGCCCATCAGCGTGGCCGGTGGGGTGCCGGCCGGGCTCGCAGTCTGTCGGGTCGACGCCGTCCTCAGGCCAGCGTCGAAGGGGTTTCCGTCTCGATCGCCGCGACGGCCAGCAGCCGACCGCTGGCGGAGTCGCGCAGTTCCAGGTCGGCGATCTCGGAGAGCGGGTCGGTGACGTTCTGCCATCTCCGGGCGGTGACGGTGAAAAGCGAGCCCAAGTCGGCGTTGCCGAAGAAGCCCACCTTCTGATCGACCACCCGCCGCTGGAGGAACTGCCGCTCGGTGCGGCCGAGCCCACGCCACAGACGCAACAGCGCCGTGTCGAAGATCGAGAAGTACGAGGCGAAGTAGACCAGCCCGGCGCCGTTGATGTCCCGTACGGCGTCCAGTGCGTACTCGAAGGACAGCTCGCCCCCGGCGACCGCGAATCCCGGCGGCGCCGGGGTGAGGAAGCTGCCCGCACCGCGGGCGCGGCCGACGAGCGTACGCGGTGAGAACTGATTGGGGAGTCGCGGCAGGTCGGCGTTGTCGAAGCCGTCGGGGACGGTTTCGGAGAGAACCCGGTTGCTGCCCGGATTGCCGCGCGCGATCCACCGGTTGAGCGTCTCCGCGTACATGCACTCCGGGTCCGGCGTCTCGTAGACCTCCGCCGGATCGAGGAACGCGGTGCCGAGGCCGGAGCCGGCGGGCGCGAGCCGGTGCAACGTCAGAACCGAGCCGCTGCCGAACTGGAAGACCCTCGACGTCACCTCAAGCTCGTCACCGAAGGCCAGGCCGTGCGGATGAACGACCTTCCCGCCCCGGACCCGGTAGTAGTAGAACGAGAGGTAGGTCGGTTGGCCTTCGGCGGTACGGGCGGCGTGCACGTTGGTGCGGCAGGTCTCGGCCACCGATTCCCACGTCCAGTCGCCGATCCGCCCGAAGATCAGAGAGCCGCCGCTGCACATTCCCGGCGCGACGATCACCTTCCGGTGAAGGGCTGTGATCTCGGACATCATCTCAGCGCTCCAGTCGTGAGTAGTTCCGGTGCGTTGCGGACGCGCCACTGGTGTACCGCCGCGAGGAACGCGTCGTTGTCCGAGGGCGAACCGAGCGACACCCGGACGCCCTCCCCGTCGAAGACCCGCAGCTCGATTCCGACCCGGGCACACCAACTGCCGAACGGGTCCGCGTTCTCGCCGAGCCCGAGCCACAGGAAGTTGGCCTGGCTGGCCGGGACCGCGAAGCCGTCGGCCAGCAGGGCAGCCCGCACCCGGGTCCGCTCGGCGATCGTCTGCCGGACCCGCGTCAGGAGCACGTCCTCAAGGGCGAGGGCGGCGACCGCCGCCTGCTGGGCCGGCGCGCTCACCGCAAAGGGCAGCGTCATCTCGCGCAGCGACGCCACGATGCGCGCCGCGCCGATGAGATAGCCGACCCGGAGCCCGGCCAGGCCGTACGCCTTCGAGAACGTGCGCAGCACCACCAGGTTGGGATACCTGTCGCACAACGCGAGACCGCCGGTTCCCATCGGCTCGTCGACGTACTCGAAGTACGCCTCGTCGAGGGCGACCAGGCAGGTCGGCGGGACGCGATCGAGGAACGCGCGCAGCCGGTCCAGGCCGAGCAGCGTACCCGTGGGGTTGTTGGGGTTGCAGATGACGACCAGCCGGGTCGTGGCGGTGATGCGATCGGCCATGGCGGCGAGGTCGTGCACGTCGTCGGCGAGTGGCACCCGCTCCGAGTGGACCCCCAGATGGCCGGCGAGGATCGGGTAGTACTCGAAGGAACGCCAGGCGTAGACGGCCGTCGCACCCGGCCCGGCGAGCTGGAACACCGCCTGGAGCAACGCACAGGATCCGGCGCCGACGGCCACCCGATCCGGTTCGACACCGTGCCGCCGGGCGAGCGCCACGGTCAGGTCGGTACACGCCGGGTCGGGATAGCGGTTGACGTCCCGGCTGCTCGCCGCGACCGCGGCGACGATGTCCGGCAACGGGCCGTGCGGTGACTCGTTGCGCGACAGGGCCCGGGTGACGGCATGGGACCTTCCGGCGGTCGGCCCCGCGGCCTCACGCACGACAGCGCTCCGCGACCAGCTCGGCGATATCGCCAACCGTCGCGAGTTCCAGCAGTTCGTAGTCGGAGATGTGGATGTCCAGCCGCTTGCTGAGCAGGTCCGACAGCTCGACCACGGCGAGGGAGTCGAGGCCAACCTCGACGCGATCGGCCGTGGCCACGACGTCCTCGGTCCGCATCTGCAGATCCTCGACCAGGATGGTCTTGAGTTGGTCAAACATGGCTTGTCGTCCGTTCAAGCTGACCCGTGGACCCGGCACGCAACGCGAGCGCCACGTCCTCGATGAGGTCCTCCTGCCCGGCCACCGCCTGTAGGCGGCCCAGTTCGAAGAAGACGTCGCGCGGGTCGACGCCCTCGCGGGCGGCGACGTCCAGCACCCGGTTCTTGAACCCGGAGAACACTCCGGCGAGACCACTCACCACGCCGATCGAGTCGATGGTGGGCGGCGCGGGCATCAGCTCCCGCTCGGCGATGTCCGCCGCGTCCAGCAGCCGATAGAGATCGATGCCGGTGTCATAGCCCAGCCGTTCGAGCACGGGCACGAGAACTTCCAGCTGCGTGTTGCCGGCCCCCGCGCCGAACCCCCGGGCGCAGGCATCCAGGATGGTGGCGCCCGCCTCGGCGGCGGCGATGGAGTTCGCCACCGCCATACCGAGATTGTTGTGCCCGTGGAACATCACCGGCACGCTGACGGCGGACCGGATGGCCGCGATCCGCGTGCCCACGTCCTGCGGCAGGTAGTGGCCGGAGGAATCGAGGATGCCGACGCCGGTCGCACCGAACTCGACGAGCCGCGTGCACTCCTCGGCCAGGCGCTCGGGACTGGCCATATGGCTCATCAGCAGCACGCCGTGTGCGTCGACGCCCGCGTCGCGCAGCAGCCCGAGGTGCCGCTCGGCCAGGTCGCTCTCGGTGCAATGAGTGCCGATACGGACGAGGTCGACGTCGTACGAGACGGCCAGCCGGATGCTCTCGGTCGTGCCCCAGCCCGGCAGCATGAAGACGCCGAGCTTGGTGGTGGTCAACGCATCCCGGACCACCGACAGCATCGCCTCGTCGCTGAGCAGGGCTCGGCCGGCTTGCAGGGACGAGGCGCCCAGGCCGTTGCCGTGTCCCACCTCGACGACGGGTACCCGGGCGGCGTCGGCGGCGGCAGCGTACGCCCGAAGTTGCTCCCGCCCGAGCTGGTGGCGGACGGCGTGGTGCCCGTCGCGCAGCGTCGGGTCGTGGATCAGGATCGATTGTCTCGGCGAACTTTCCGCAGCTTGTTGGCTCATGACACGACCTCCATGGCCTCGATCGGTCGGCGTTGCACCGCACAACGCTCGGCGACCCGGATCGCAGCCGAGTTGATGATGTCGAGGTTGCCCGCGTAGGCGGGTATCTGGTCGCCTGCGGAGGTCACCTCCACGGCGATGAACGCCTTGTTGTCGTTCACGATGCAACTCGTCACGGTGTAGCCGGTGGCGAACGCACGGACGTCGGCGGCGGCGGACGCCACGAGCGGGTGCACCGACTCGTGGGTCAGGCCCTCGCCGACCAGCGACATGGCCACCCTGAAGGTCGCCGGAGGACGAGCCGGACTGACGTTGAGGATGGCCTTCACGTCCCCGACGCCGGTGAACTCGCGGAGCGCGTCCTGAGTGGTCTCCACGTACTCATCGAGGTTCAGCCTGGTCCCGCGGCCGACGCTGAGCGTCGCGGCGGTCGCGACCACCTCCACGTAGTCGATGCGGTGCGCTCGGGTGATCGCTCGTACGATCGGCACCGATGCCTGCCCACCGCAACTCACCATGTTCAGGTCGCGGTGAGCGGCGGCCTCCGCGCCGTTGACCGTGGGGACGACCATGCGCCCGATCCGGCTGGGTGTGAGGTCGATCAGCAGCGTGCCGAGCGGTGCCAGCGCCTCGGCGTGCTCGGCGTGCGAGCCGGCGTTGGTGGCGTCGAAGACCACGTCGAGCGGTTCGTCGAGGTCGGCAAGTGACGACAGACCCCGGCTGGCGGCCGGCAGCCCCAGCCGAGCAGCCCGCTTGAGGCCCGGGCTGTCGGCCGTCCGACCAGCGACGAGGCGAAGGTCTAGTGCAGCGGAGCGCTCGACTTTCACCGCCAGGTCGACGCCGATGAGCCCGGCGCCGAGCACCCCAGCTGACAGCCGTCGTTCTGAATTCATCGAGGAGATCGCCTTCCTACCCGCGTCGGGACTACGTATTGGTGACGTGCAGAGTGACCGAGCCCAGATGATCGAATTCGGCGGTGTAGGTGTCACCGGGGCTCAACGGGACCGCGGCGTGCAGGGCGCCGGTCATGATCAACTGGCCGGCCTCCAACGTGACGCCACTTTCGCCCAGCAGGTTCGCCAGCAGCGCCACCACCGCCACCGGGTTGCCCAGGGCGTCGGCGCCCTGACCGGACGCGACCAACTCCCCGTTGCGACGGAAGGCCATTCGCACGAGCCGGTAGTCCAGCTCCGCGCTGGCCGGGATCGAGCGTCCCAGCACGGCCGCGCCGTTCGAGGCGAGGTCGGCGATCGTGTCGCCCAACCGGATGCGCCAATCCGTGATCCGGGAGTCGACGATCTCGAGACCGGCGATGACCTCTCCGATCGCCGCGTGGGCCTGCTCCACGGTGACGCCAGGACCGGTCAACGGCCTCGCCAGCCGAAAGACGATCTCGGCTTCCACCTTCGGCGAGATGAACTCGCCGCGAGCGAAGCACGCACCGTCCGCGCGGACGGTCGAGGCGAACACCGGGCCGTAGTCCGGGGCGTGGACCCCGAACATCTCCTGCATCGAGGCGGAGGTGAGCCCGGCCTTGTAGCCGATCACCCGTTCGCCGTCGGCGATCAGCAGTTCGGTCAGCCGGCGCTGGACGGCGTATCCGCCGGCCGCGTCGAGCGTGGGGCAGGCGTCGGTGAACGGAGCGATCGGCACGCGGTTGCTCCGCGCCTCGTACAGGGCCATGGCCATGCGCTCGGCGTCGTGCTCCGCCAGCGTCGCTGCTCCGCCGTTCCGGCTCATCGCGTGGCCACGAAGAGGCGGCTGCCGGGCATTCCCAGGGCGGTGCTGGCCACCTCGGAGAAACCGGCCTGCCGGAAGAGTTCGCACCACCGGTCCTCGGTCGGCAGCCGTACGCCCATCGAGCTCTCGTGCAGGTAACTGAAGAGGGCGCTGAAGGCGCGCTCGCCCGGCGTGTCCACGTACGGCACCGCGTCGGTGACCACCAGGCAGCCGCCGTCGGCGAGGTGCTCGCGGCAGGCCCGCAGGACGCCTGCGAAGACCTCGGGATGCTGAGCGACATCGTGCATGACGAAGCCGGCATGGATGATGTCCGCGCCGTCGAGTGCAGCGGGGTCGTCGACGAGCGTCTCGACGGACCGGTTGACCACCGTGAGCCGGTCGTCCACCTGGGCGTGGCGACCGGCGCGTTCGGCCTCCTCGCACGCTGCCGGGCTGAGGTCCAGGGCCACGCCGGTGCTGGTGGGCAGCTCGGTCAGCAGCCGGATCAGCAGCGCGCCCGCGCCGGAGCCGAGATCGACGATGTGTCGGGGCTTGCGGCTGATGATCTCGGACAGCACTCCGGGATAGAAACCGCGCGAGCCGATCCAGCGGGACGACACCGCCACCCGTCTGCCGTCGCGCTGGTGCTGGCGGCCGGCCGCGTCCGGCTCACGCAGAAACCGCTCCGCGTGATCGATGTACGGCCGGTTCGCGCTGAGCGACCAGGAGAGGTAGCCCGCCTCGTACCGCCGGTCCGCGAGCTCCGCGCAGGGCGTGAACGGCCCGGTCTCGGCGTCGCGCTCCAGCAGCCCGGCGACGGACATGGCGCGCAGGAAGAGGAGAGCGCGAGCTTCGGGAACGCCGGTCGCGGTCGTTGCCTCGGCCAGCGTGAACGGCGTCCCGCGATCGAGTAGCGGCGAAAGTCCCAGATTCTCGGCGATCTCCAGAAGAGTGGCGTTCGCCGCAAGGTCTGCGGCGATGTCACTGACGTCAGAACTAATCACTGGTTCACCCACGTCCTGCTGATTCGGCGATTTTTCGGTACCGACCCTTGCTTTTCCGATTCGTGTCCGTCCAGGTAGGAGGGCCGGAGATGAGCTGACGGCCTCCATCAACCGCTCCTTCCGTAACGGCGGCAATCGACGTTCTCGGCACGGATCTACAACGGTTGTCAATGTGCCACGGAAACACGGATCGCCTGCAGAGAAGAGTCGGCAGACATACGGGAAGGCTGCCGCCACCGGGTCGGCCGCCGGCGCAGCCGGCCGTCGCCTTACGGGTAGGACGACCGGCGCTGACGCGACGATGGCGAGTCGATGCTCCGCTATCAGGCTGCGCCGGCGGCCGACAGCGAGTCGACAGCGAGTCGACAGCGACCTGTTAGTTCGTCGCGGAACCATCCGGCCAGGACATTCCGACGCCACGCCCCGGCGTGACGACGAAGGAGGCGTGATGGGCGAACCGATGTGGGTCAACGTCATGGCGACCGACCCCGTGCTGGAGGCGGGCGTGACGAGCGCGATGCTCGGGTGCCCGGACATCGCGGTGGTGACGACGCGGGAGAAGGCGGCGGTCACGGTTCTGGTGGTCGACCATCTGGGCCAGGACGCGCTGGATTCGGTGCGGGCCGTCCGCACCGCCGCGGACCGGCCCGAGGTGGTGCTCGTCGTGCCCGAGGTGGAGCCGGCTGACGCGCTGCGAGCCATCGCGGCGGGTGCGCGCGGCCTGCTTCGGCGCCGGGAGGCGACCGCGGAGCGGCTCACCCGCACCGTGCTGGCCGCCGGTGAGGGGGACTGCACGGTCTCGCCGGACATGCTCGACCGGTTGCTCGCCGCGCCGGCGGTTCCGGCCGGCACCCTGGCGCCGAACATCAGCGACCGCGAGCGCGCGGTGCTGCGGCTGATCGCCGAGGGCCGGGAGACCGGTGAGATCGCCAAGGAGCTGTGCTACTCGACGCGAACGGTGACCAGTGTCGTGCATGACATCACGCGACGATTCCGGCTGCGCAACCGGGCCCACGCGGTGGCCTTCGCCCTGCGGGCCGGGATGTTGTGAACGGCGAACAGGAGAAGATCATGATGGCATTGACTGCACACGTGGTGGCCCCGAACGCGACCATCCGGGCCGAGGTGCTGGCCGCGCTGCGGCGTGCCGGCGTCACACCCGTGCCCGACCCGTACGAATCACCGGACACCGTCATCGTCACGGCGGTCGACACGGTGCACGAGGCGCTGACGGCGTGCCCGGCGCGGCCGCGGTCCATGGCGCAGCGGACGCTGCTGGTCGCCGACCGCTTCTCACCGACGGACGTGGTACGCGTACTGCGTTCGGGAACTCTGGTGATGCTCCGCTTCGCCGACGTCACACCGAGCCGACTGGCCGCTGCGGTGCAGGCCGCCCGGGACGGGGAGGTCCGGCTGCCGCACGAGGTACTGGTCGGGGTGCTTGGTGGCACCGGTACGCCGAACCAGGCCGAAACGTCCTGGACGGCCGGCCGGTCGCCGCTGACGCCCCGTCAGACGAGGGTGCTCGCGTTGATGGCCGAGGGCCAGGACAACGCGATGATCGCTCGGTCGTTGCTGTGCTCCAACCACACGGTGAAGAACGTCATCTACGACATGATGGCGCGGTTGCAGGTTCGCAACCGCGCCCACGCCGTGGCCTGTGGGGTAGCGGCCGGGTTGATCTGAGTCCGTCGTCCGTGGGTGCACACCGGCGTGCAGCCACGGACGACGTGTCACTCGGGTGCGGTTGGTCGTTCCCACGGTCGGCAGCGGATCAGCGGAGGCTGCGCGGGCGAGGCGACCGTGCCGTCGTCACCACTCGGCTGGCCGACGGCGGTCAGCGGCCGGCATCTGGTCACCGATGACCCGCAACAGATCGGCCGGCTCGGTCGCATAGCTCAATCCGGACCCGGGCAACTGCACCAGATCGGTGTCCCCGTACGCCGACCAGCCGGCCACCACCTCCGCCTCGATGCCCTGGTCCAGCCACCGAATCGCGGTCAGCGGACAGCGCAGCGGCGCCGGGTGGGGCACTTGATAGGCCCGCAACGCGGCCAGTTCGGCCCGGAGTGCCCGTGCGCCGGCCGCGACGATCGACGGCAGCGGGATGGTGCCCATGGCCACTGCGGTCGCCAGCACCCGCTCGGTCAGTTCGTCGTCGGTCGGTTCGGTGTGCGCCTCGCCGGCATAGCGGCTGAGGTACTGGGGTGCGGGACAGCCCGAGATGAACAGGCGCAGCGGTGCCGGCGCGCCCCGCCGGTCCAGCTCGACCGCGACCTGGTAGCCGAGCAGCGCGGCACCCTCGTGGCCGAACAACGCGAACTTCTCGACCCCTCGGCGCTTGAGGTCCGCCACGAGCTCCGCGGCCCGCTCCGGCAACCCTGAAGGGGGCTGGGCCGCAGACCGCGTTCCCGGTGCTTGGCCGCCCAGGTCGCCGACGACCGGCGGGCGGACAACGCACCATGGGCCGACGGTGTCGGGCCATCGGTCGAACTGGAAGTCACCGTTACCGGCGCTGGGTATGCAGATCAGCGTTGCGGTGCCGACATGCGGAGCGGTCCGCTGGTCCAACCATGAGGCCATGAGGAGGGTCGCCTTCGTTGACGGAGAGTAGGCAATTCTTGCTCAACCGTCGTCCCGGGCACCTTCACACCGCTATCGCCGATCGGGTAGGCAGCGGCCGGCGAGGAAAGCGTCGTGATGGGGAGCCGAAAACGGCCGGCCATAGCTTCGTTTCTGTCGGCGGCAGCCGGCACAAGAACCGAAGCAGACAAGGGGTACTGAGTTGCTAGTTTCAATGGTTTCCGGTCCGCGCCTGATCGTCCCGTCGGCCATGTCGGTGGTCGCTGTTGCCGGCGACACGCCGTGGGGCTGATCAGCCTCTCCCGGGCAGGCCGACGGAGGGCCGCCGCAGCGGTGTCCCTCCGTCGGTCAGGTGCCACCTTTCTCACGAAGCCGGAAATGGTTCGGCCATCGCCACGGCTATCTTGCGTGGCCCGGTGAACGGCTCACGGGCGTGAGCCGCAAGCATGTTGTCGACGACCAGTACGTCGTCGCGCTCCCAGTCGAAGCGGCGCTGGGCGGCTCGGTAACAGTCGCGCAGGTGCGCCACGACCTCGTCGGGGATTCGCCCGCCGTCGCCGTAGTACGTGTTGGTGGGCAGGTCCGCCTCGTCGAACATCTCCCGCAGCCCCTCGCAGTCCTCCTCGGGCAGCGTGGTCACGTGGAAGAACGTGAGGTGGTTGAACCAGACGGTCTCGCCGGTCACCGGGTGCTGGTGCACCGCCCGGCGGCGGGCCGTCGTACGCAGGCCGTTGCGCCCGACCCACTGGACCTCCACACCGCTACGCGCGCAGTAGCGCTCGACCTCCGTCCGGTCGGTGGTGTTGAACGCCTGCTGCCACGGCACCCCGAAGCCCTCGGTGAAGTTGCGTACCACCGTCCAGCCGCGCCGGGTGAATTCCTCCAGCACGCTCGGATCGATCGACCGTAGGATCCGGCGGGTGTCGGCCAGCGGCGTGGCACCCTGCGTGTCGGGCGGGGTGATGCAGTAGAAGAACAGCGTCAGCGGCCAGGTCGCCTGGTACGAGTTCTCGTTGTGCAGGAAGATCTCCTCGGTCGGTGGGTAGTCCGTCGAGGTGTAGACCTGGCCCTCGATGGTGCTACGCGGTGACGACCGCTCGGCGTAGGACAGCGGCGCACCGGACACCGCCCGGACGACCCGTTCGAACCCGCTGACGCTGCCGATGTCGAAGCCGCGCAGCAGGACCGCGCCGTGGGTGTGCAGCTGCCGACGGACCGATTCCCGGATCCCGGCGATCTGACTCTCGGCCGGTACGCCACTGCTGGGCGCGGTCAGCACAGCGGGCAGTGTCGACTCATCGCTTGATACCGCGGGTATGAGGCGTACGGGCGTGATGTTGCTCGTGGTCACCGTCGGCTCCCTTCATCGCATCTGGTGGTCGGGTCGGATCAGCAGGACCCCGGGTCGCCGGCTCCGACGTTTCGGCCGGATCCCTGGCGGCACACGTCGAGCCAGGCGCCCGGGTCGTCGGGGTTGTCCGGGACGCGTTCGCAGATGACGTAGCGCCGTGGTGTCATCGCCGTCGGATACGCCTTCACCGCTGCCAGGCAAGCGGCGTGGGCCTGTTCGGGGGTGCGAATGGCCTCGGTCCGCGCCAGATGAGCGACCAACGGCAGGCCGTCCACCTCCGCGAAGATCCTGGCACCGGTCGACGGCAGGCTGTCGTCGAGCAACCGTTGCACCTCGGCCACCTCGATCCAGCAGCCGTCCACGAGCAGCCAGCCGGGGCCCCGCTGCACCGGGCTGAGCGGGATCGAGTCGCGGATCCCTCGGGCGCCGAGGTCAGCGGACCCGGCCGCGATCAACAGGTTCTCGACCGCCAGGAGCAGCGATTCGACCTCGTCGTCGGGGATACGGCCGGTGTCGCTGCTCCAACAGCCGAGACGCAACTGTCCGTCGGTGCCGTAGAGATCGAAGCGGATCAGCGTGGTCCCGGCGGGCATCGGCTGCCGCCGCAGCTGCGTCGTGCGTCGCGCGGCGACCAGTTCATCCGGCGTGGGTACCGGTGCCGTGGCCCGTCCTGCCGCCCGACCGGACTCGATGACAAGGTTGTTGAACAGCGGTTCGCAATCGAATACGACGCCGCGCTCGTGCTCGATGCGGCGTGCGATGGCACTCTGCCGGTCCACGTCGTAACGGCCGTGCCGGCTCGCGTCGACCACGGCAGCCCACGCCTGCCGGACCAGCCGGTCGAAGGTGGTGTCACTGATCGTGAGCGTGATCGACGCGAGCTGCGCGAGGCTGCCGACGTGCTGCCGAAGGTGCGGCTCGAAACGATTGGCCGACAGGGTGGGGAGCACGAGTTCCCGTACGCCGGTCCGGTGCGAGAGCACCGCGCCGATCGCCGCCAGCACGACGCTGGCGCGACTCGTCCTGGTGCGCGCCGTCACCGCTCGCAACGCCATCCCGGCTGCGGCGGAGGTCATCTCGACGGAGACCGACTCGGTGCCGGCGGCGACCCGCGGGACCGGGTACAGGCACTGCGGCATGCGGGAGAACCGGTCTTTCCAGTAGCTCAGCACCGATTCCTCGTGCCGCAGGGCCTTGGGCGAACGTTCCAGGGCGGCCAGGTCCAACGGCTGGATTGGTGGTCCGCCGGCCGGTCGTGCATCGCGGTCACGGATCAGGTCCGCGAACTCCCGCTTGATGATCTCCATGGCCTGATAGTCGACCGCGAGATGCGAGCAGCCGATCACCGCGGCCTGCACCACCCCGGCGAAGCTGGTGGACGCGTCACCGGATGACACCGCGAGGGCGACCCGGACCGGCAGTTCGCCGATGCGGTACGCCCCCGCGGCGCGCAACCGCCGGGTAAGGTCCCTGGCCAGGCTGGCCCGGTCGACGAGTTGTGGGTCAGCGGCCTCGATCGCGTAAACCTCTACGACAAGCTCGCCGGTGGCCTGCACGAACTGCTGCGGTTCGACGCCGTCCACGTAGGTCGTACGTAGTCCTTCGTGCCGCTCGATCAGGACCGCGAGTGCTCGGGCGACGTCATCGACCACGGTCGCGGCCGGAACATCGAGTTCCCCCGCGACGGCCGCGAAGAACTGCTCCGACTCACGACGCAGCCACTGCAGAATGTTGTACTGGCCGATGTTGAGGGGCCCCTCGGCCGATCGCGTTCCGTGGAACCGCACGGTCACCGGTGGCCGTGGGACCAGGCTCACCGATCGCCCCCGACGCCGGGGCGCGCGGGTTCCGGCTGCCTGGTGGGTCCGCGTCGTCCGGGTGCTCGGCGCGGCACTGTCGATGTGCCCTGGTGAGACCATGTGCGCCAGGCTATTGAGCGCGCCACGCCGCGCAGTAGAGAAGGACCGGCAGCGACTCGGGGCTGGGTCGTGTGCGTTGTTCTGCCGGTTGTTCTCTGCGTGTGCCGGCCCTGGCGGGCCATCATCGACCTGCGTCCATCATGTGTGCGCCGGCCAGGTCTGCCGGGTGGGTCTGCGTTCGTCCACTCGGCCGGCCCGTCCGGCAGGTCGCCGACCGCCGGGTGGATGACGACGCACTCGATTGTGGGAGGCTCGAATGAGCGTATCGATCCGTCAGCGGATCACCGATATCGCGGAGATGTCAGCCGATCGGCCTGCGGTCGTCGGCTTCGACGAGAACTTCGTCGAGCAGGTACTGACGTGGCGGGAGCTGGCCGAGCGGAGCGGTCGACGGGCGGACGCACTGGTGGACGCCGCCGCCCGGGAGACCGGTCCGGGCGTGGTCGCGATCGAGGCGAACAACACGATCCAGTCGGTGGTCGACATCGTGGCCGTCCTCTCCGCGGAACTGCCACTGCTGCCGCTGAACCCGGCCTCACCCGTACCCGAGCGGGAAAAGCTCCTCAACTTCATCGGTCAGACGTACGGACAGGCCCAACTCATCGACGCCGACGCCGACGCCGACGCCGACGCCGACGCCGACGCGGGACGACCGGCGCGGTCGCCGGCGGCGATGGCCAGCCGGATCGCCTACCTGCTGCCCACCGGCGGCAGTTCCGGCCGGCCGAAGATCGCGATTCGGCCCGGACCACTCGGCTACGATCCGCACCAGGTGCCGTTGCCCCTGCGCCGTCGCGCCGGCTGGCGGGCCGGTCAGCGGCAACTGATTCTCGGCCCGCTGCACCACGCGGCCCCGTTCACCACGCTGCTGGACGGGCTCCTCGACGGCAACACCACAATTCTGCCGCCGTACTTCCTGCCGGCCTGGACGGTGGAGCTGGTCGAGCGCTACGCCGTGGAATGGATCCAGCTGACCCCGGCACACATGCGCACGATCCTGATGCTCCTCCAGCCCGACCCGGCGTCCTTCGCCAGCGTGCGTACGGTGATGCACACGGCTGCGTCGTGCGACTCGTTCACCAAGAAGCGGTGGATCGAGCTGGTCGGGCCGCAACACCTGTACGAGGTGTACAGCTCGACCGAGAACATCGGCGGCACCCTGGTGCGGGGGGACGAATGGCAACAGCGGCCGGGCACGGTGGGCCGGGGATTCTTTACGAAGATCAGCATCAGGGACGACGCCGGGAACCGGCTCGGCCCGGGACAGACCGGCAAGGTGTTCATGCGCGCCGGTCGGGTCTCCAGAGGAGACGCCTACCTGGGCAGCCAGGTGCTCGAAACGACGGCCGACGGTTTCGCCAGCGTCGGCGACTTCGGATGGCTCGACGCGGACGGCTATCTGTTCCTCACCCCCCGTCGGCACGACGTGATCAACGTGGGCGGTGAGAAGGTCTACCCCAACGAGGTCGAGGCGCAGTTGCTGGAACACCCCGCGGTGCTGGACGCCGTGGTGGTGGCGGCCGAGGACCAGGTGCTGGGCTCTACGGTCGGCGCCTACGTCGTGTGCAGGCCGGGAGCCTCGGTCAGTACCGGTGAGCTGATGGCGCACTGCCGGGCTGGTCTGGTCAACTACAAGGTGCCGACGCGGGTCACGTTCGTCGATCAGGTGCCGCGCTCGGCCGC
Source organism: Micromonospora sp. NBC_00617 (assembly GCF_045161355.1). Classification (NCBI taxonomy): domain Bacteria; kingdom Bacillati; phylum Actinomycetota; class Actinomycetes; order Micromonosporales; family Micromonosporaceae; genus Micromonospora; species Micromonospora sp. NBC_00617. Next base: position 1,108,133 of record NZ_CP107751.1, read on the forward strand.
CGGGAAGCTCGAACGTTGGCGGCTGGCCGGCCAGCGGGGCTGATCGCGGTCAGGTCTTCACCTCGCCGGCCGGCTCGTTCTTGTTGCTCTGCGTCATCAGCCGGCCGGCGGCCCGGCGCAGCGCGCCCAGCTCGTCGATGGAACGTGAGTGCCACGGGTTGTTCTCCTGCATCGCGAACGCGTTCGCGGCCTGCACGAAGAGATGTTCCGCGGTATCGAACTCACCCCGGCCCTGGTACACCCGGCCGAGGCCGAACAGGGCGTGTGCATGAACATTCCGCTCCTGCGTCATCCGGCAGATCTCGACCGCCTCGCTGAAGTGAATTTCGGCGGCGGTGAACTCGTTCTGCTCCAACATGGCCCCGCCGAGGCCGATCAGGGCGTAGGACTGGCCGATACGGTCGTCCTGCGCCCGAGCCAGATCCAGTGCCGACTGGAAGACAGCCTTCGCAGCCAGCGACTGCTTTGAGTCGGCAAACACCTCACCGAGCCGGTACAACGCCTGGGCCTGAAGGCGCCGGTTACCCAGCTGTTCACCCAGTGCGAGCGACTCTTTCGCCAGGATCTCGGCCCGCTCCGGGGCTCCGAGATCCAGGTGGCTACGCGCGAGTCCACTCAGTACATGGGCCTGTGCGCCCAGGTCGCCGACTGCCCGGAACTTCTCCAGCGCCTGCCCGTAACGCAGCACCGCCATGTCGGGTCGACCCTGGATCCGGTCCAGGTGCGCAAGGTTGCGCAGCGTCAATGCCACCCCTGCCTGATCGCCGACCGCATCGAACAAGCTCATCGCATGCAGCAGGTTCTCGCCATCGTCCTCGGCGTGTTGGGCTACGCCCAGCGAGCCGAGTGACGCCAACACGGCGGCCTTGCCCCGGCGATTGCCGGCCCTGCTGGTGGCCTCCAGCGCGATGTTGTGAGTCGTACGCCATTCGGCGAACAGGCCGCGCCTTTCATGCATGGCAACCGATACGGTGGCCAACTCCCAGCACAGTTCGTCCAGCCCCAGCTCTGCCGCCTGGCGGATCGCCACCTCCAGCGTGATGCGCTCCTCGTCGAACCAGGCGGTGGGATCGCCGAGGAAGCGGTCGAATTCGGCACGTGCGCCGGCCCATCGGGGTGCCGTGCCGTGCAGAACCGCGAACCGCCCCCCGTAGATTCGATGATGAGCCTCCTCGGCGAAGGCGAGCAGGGCACCGAGCGATCGGGTGACCGCCACTATGCAGGTCTCCCGGTCGTCCTGCGTCAGCCGGTGCTCGCTCGCAAACACCCGCACCAGCTCGTGGAATCGGTAGCGGGGTTGCTTGGTGAGCGCGGAAAGGTGGGCCTCCAGCAGCCGAACGTCCACGAGCTCGTCGAGGAGCGCCGTGGCCTGCCTCGAATCGCAGTCCAGCAGAGCCGCCGCGGTCCAGGCGCTGAACTCGTGTAGCTCCAATGCACTGAGCAGCCAGAACAAAGTCTGCGCCGGCACGGTGAGGGACTCGTACACGTCAGCGAGCAGCGAGCGGACCGCGACGTCACCGTGGGACAGTTCGTCCAGCCGAGACCGTTCGTCGCGCAGTCGGTCCAGCAGGGTGCCAACGGCCCAGTGCGGGTGCGCAGCCAGTCGCACCCCGGCGATCCGCACGGCCAGGGGCAGGCCACCGCACATCTCGGTCAGCGCCGCCGCGGCCTCGGGCGCCGCGGCGACCCGCTGCTCTCCGCAGATCTGGCCGAGCAGGGTAAGGCTCTCGTCGGCCGACATCATGTCGACGTCGACGGCTCGGGCGCCCGGGATGCCGGCGAGTCGGCGGCGACTGGTAATCAGCACCGCCGGGCCTGGCACGCCGGGGAGCAGGTCGGCGATCTGGTCCTCGTTGCCCACATCGTCCAGCACGATCAACAGCCGCCGCGTCGCGAGCTGGCTCCGTAGTAGGTTGATCCGCTGGCCGGGTGCGACCGGGATCGCCGCCGGGGCGACGCCGAGTCCGTGCAGGAGGTCGCTGAGTACGGTTTCGGTCGAGCGTGGCTGCGTGGTGCTCCCGTAGAGGCAGGCGTACAGGCTGCCGTTGACGAACTTGGCGCGCAACAGGTGCGCGACGTGCAGGGCCAGCGAGGTCTTTCCACAGCCCGGCGCGCCGGTGATGACCGCGATCGGCACCTGTTTGGTGTCCTCGCTGGTCAGCGTGGCGGTCAGGGTTTCGATCAGCGCCGCATGGCCGACGAAGTCCGGCAGATCTGCGGGCAACTCCTGCGGACGGTGCACGCTCGTGGCGGTCTCGGTTCGCTTGTCGTCCACTTCGCCGCTGATGCTGCTGTCCTGGCTGAGGATCGCGCGTTCCAGCTTGCGCAGGTACTGGCTCGGCTCGATGCCGAGCTCGCCCACCAGGTTGGTGCGGGCCGTACGGTACGTCGCCAGCGCTTCTGCCTGCCGTCCTGACCGATACAGCGCGAGCATCCGGAACCCCCACAGGCGTTCCCGCAGGGGGTACTCCGTGGTCAACGCGACCAGTTCCTCGACCAGTTCCCGATGACGGCCCAGGCCCAGACGGATCTCGGCGCGGTCCTCCAGCGCCATGATCCGCCGCTCCTCCAGACGGTGGGAGACGACTTCGGCGGCCCGGCCGGGCACCCCGCCCAACGCCGGTCCGGACCAGATGTCGATCGCGCGGTCCAGGTACGTCAGCGCCTCGTCCAGCCGACCTTTGGCTGCGGCGGACCGGCCCCGGGCGAGAGCGTCGTCGAACATGAGGTAGTCGAGCTGCTGACGGTCCACCCGGATGGAGTACCCGAGTGGGCTGGTGTCGATGATCTCCGGACTGCCGAGAGCCCGGCGCAACGCGGAGATGCAGATCTGGATTTGACCACGCGCGCTGGTCGGCGGGGAATCGTCCCAAACTGCGCCGATCAGCTTTTCCACGGTCACGACATGGTTGGCGGCCATCAGCAAATTGGCCAGCACTATACGTTGCCGCGGGGAGGTTATCGGCACGGGGGAACCATCGACCACGGCTTCCAATGTTCCGAGAACCCGGAACTCGACTCGCACCATGTCGGCCAGCATACGGTATCACGGAACGACGATCATCAATCACGTTTGTTCCGGAAGTCGTTCGGGCGGCAACCGGGCGCACTCGAGCGGGGCCGCGGAGCAGGGATACCGCGAGTAACCTCAATTCGTCGGGAGGCGGTTTGACCGGTTACAGATCGTCTTACTGATGAGCTGTGACGGACGAAACCCCGGTAAATTCTGAACGATAGTTTGGTCGCTCGATGTCGTGAGGATCCGGCATGTCGTGTGGTTCCGGCTTGATCGGTTTGTCCGACCCGCGGGATGAGGCAGCGCTGCTTCGGTCCCGGAGCCCACCGGACCTGTCGCTCACCGGCGCCTGATGGGCGCAATCTGTTCGGCGACGGGGTAGCCGGGCAGGGCCGAGGCCAGAGTCGCGACGGTCGGCCAGTCGAACAAGGCCCGCTCCGGCAGCTGCCGGTCCAGGGCGACGCACAACCTGGCCACGGCCTGCGTCGCGAGCACCGAATGGCCGCCGAGGTCGAAGAAGTTGTCGTGTCGCCCGACCTCGTCGAGATTCAGTACCTCGGCCCACACCTCGGCGATGGCCCGCTCTGTAGTAGTGCTTGGCCTGTCCTCTTCGACGAGCGACGACTGTGCATAGCTGATCTCGTTCATCGTCCATTACCCCCTGGCCGGTGACAATATGGCGTCGAATAGCGAACAGTCGCAGGTTCGCCACCCTCGGGAGAATTGTGGTTCCCTCCGCCGGCGCGGGCAAGGATAGGCGGTAAGAAGCAACGGCAGTCAACCACTTCCGGAACTTCTGCCGATTCTTCTCTGCGACCACTCAAGCTTCCGTGGCACATTGGCGACTGTTGTCAATCCGCGCCGTCGGCTCGGATTGCCGCCGTTACTGAAGGAGCGGTTGATGGTTGGCTTGGCAGAGCTCGCATCCACCCTGCTGGGGCATCCGGCCGTGCGTGATGCCCGGGCGACGACGATCCGCCACGACGATCGGGACGTCACGATCGGCGTGGTCGAGTTTTCCCAGTACGTAAGCGGGCCGGAGCTTCGTGGCTACGTGTGGGACCGCCTCGGTGCGGGCTGTGGATTGGACGGTGTGTTGCTCGTCGACACCATGCCGCTCGCCGGCAACATGCTCGACACCGAATACGTCCGGTCCGCCGTCATCGCCGGCACGTGCACCCTGTTCGAAGGTCCGGTCGACGGCGTCGAAGAGCGGCTCCTGTCGATCTGGGCCAGCACCATGAACCTCAAGTGGATCGGCGTGCACGACGACTTTCTGGACCTCGGCGGCGACTCGATTGTTGCGGTCGAGGTCCTTGCGAAGATCGAGGACGAGTTCGGCACGGCGCTGGACGTCTACGACTTTATGAGCACCTACCACATCCGCGGCGTCGCCGGCCTTCTGAGCGAACCTCGGGTACTGCAGCAGCAGGTAGTTGAGTAGGCGGCGTGGGGCCGAGCTGCCCAAGCTTCTTCAACAAGCCGGCTGGGAGACCGTCGCGCCAAACAACGGCGAGCAGCGCCGGAGCTGGCTCACCAACCAGCTCCGTCAACGTCGAGACGCACCCGGGGCCATCGACGCGCTCGTCTGCCGCCTTGCTGACCGAGGTGAATACGTTCAGCGCAACGAGCCCTTGGCCGCCGCCGAGGTCACCGAGCTACTCAACAGCGTCCTCGCCATCGAAGGCTTCGAGATCGCACACAACCAGGGGCGGCCCCTCATCCGTCCCGATAAGCAGCCAGAGAACCAAGAGCAGCAGTCACCGGGCGTCATGCTCCACGTGGCCATGGCAGACATCGTTCGCGACGCTGACCTCGCGGTCGTCCGCAGGTGAAGATCGGCCATGCTCCAGACCGCGATACCGTCAGCTTGTGTTGGCCCGTGATCAACGCGGCCCTTAACGACTTGGCGGCCACCGCAACATGACAGCGAGGCTGAGGCTGGCCGCTCGACGTACTCAATATGGCTAAACGATTTGTGCGCCAGCAGGCTCCGGCCCTCGTCGGCGCGGTGACCAGCGCAGGCTTGAATGAGAGCGGTGAACCTCCTGCGCTAAGTTCCGAAGAACGCGAGCGTTACGGCTGCCGGCACGTCGACCGACCGAAAGCGCGCCAAAGGCACAGTACCGTTTGCGTTTCAGGCTGGTAGTTCAGCCAGCCTGTCTCAGCAGGCCCTTGATGCGAAGGCCATGACGGTCAGCCGCCGCTTTCGCCCGCGGAGTGGGCAGGAAAATTGATACACGGTGGCCGCCACGTTGCTCGGAGAATCCGATCAGGTCCTGCGCAGTCAGCGCGTTCGACAAGTTCATCCTCGCCTCTCTGACAGGAGCATTGGGTGTTCGCCGGCGCAGGCATGTGCCGGTGAGATCACGTGACTGATAGCCTGGCCGCCTCCGTCGCCCGGGAAACAGGGCCGCCGCCTCCTGTTCCGGGCCGGCAAGTTGCCGGTCAACGGCAGGATCATGCGGTTGCCCGGGAACAACCCAGCTCGACATCGCCGTCTGCACATCTGGCCGATCGCGCTGCGTCGCCACGATCGGAGACGACAACAGCGGTCGTGGTGCTCGGAGGTGTGCGCTGTCCTGTGGGACACGTTGTGGATCCCACCGCCCCGGATTGCCGACGCTCGGCAACGGTGACCGGCTCGACGCGATCGCGTTGCGCGTTCCCGAGCGGCGGCGTGGCGTACCGTGGCGACGCCAAGTCGCTGATCTTCGCGCGGGCGTGCGTGGTCGGTTACGGTGGGTTTCGCTCTGTGTCGGCTGGGCCCGCCAGGTTCGGCGGCGCGCTCGTGGAGGTCGAGAGTCCGTGATCGATCGATCCGCAGCAGGTGCAGGAGGCAAAGCGCCGACTCGGGGCGAAGCTTGCCGAACGGCGTGGTTCGCTGGGTCTTACTCAGGCTGATTTGGCTGTCCGGGTGAACAGCAGCCGGAGCACCTAGCCGGGGTCGAACGCGGGCAGCAGGTGGTTGATCAACGTGCGAGGGGTCGGCGTGGCCAAGTGGTGCCGGTGATCCGGCCGTGAGCGGTTTCCCGGTGGACACCCAGGCTGTCCCGGCTTTGGCGCTGGCGGCGGCTATGTTTCGAGGATCTGGTACTCGCCGCCGCAGGACTCGGCCAGGTTAGGGCCGAAAAGCGCCGCCGGGGTGTACGCGCCTGGCTTACTCTGTCCGCCGAGTAGTCGGCGGACTATCTCGGCCGGCACCGCGCCCGTCCAGGCCTGAGCCTCGCCGACGCGCAGCCAGCCCTCGCGCGTGCTGCCGTCCGCCCACTCGATGACGGCGTGGCCCCACGAGTGCTCGCGAGGCTTCGGTGTCGCCTTGAACCGCACCGCGGCCAGCCGCCGGCGCGCGAAGGCGCGGACCGGCCCGATGTTCAGCAGCGCGGTCGCCGCTGGCAGGATCGCGCGTACGACCGGCGATGCCGGGGCCTCGCTGGACGCGGCGACCACGTCCGCGGCGCCGCTGGCCCGCTGGGCGGCCATCAGCTCGCCGAGCGGCATGCTCGCCGTGGTGACGGTCGAACCGTCTGGCAGGACGAGCCGGATCGGGTCGCCGGCGAGTTTGTCGGGCACGAGTCGGCCATCGCGGTACCGCCGGCCCTGGAACCTCCTGCCGCCCTCAACCCCTGGCAGGCCCTCCACGAGGGTGCCCGCGAGCGCGTCGCCGACGACGCCGGCCTCGACGATCAGCGATGGAACCATGTCGACTCGGACCCGCCGCGGGATCGGGCGTCCGTCGCACAGCTTCACCACGATGCTCTCCGTGGCGGTCACGCCGAACCCGGCACCGGTGACAGCGGTGCGCCCGGCGGCCGCGAACGCGTCGCCGCGGTCGAGGGTCGCGGATACCGCGGCGAGGTCGTTGGCCAGGTCGAGATAGTCGCTGGACGGCAGGCACGCGTCCAGCAGCGGCGTGGCGGTGTCGGTGAACGGCCCGATCGTGTTCACGACTACGGCCGGCCGTTCCCGCCGGATCGCGTCCGCCGTCTCGTCGACGGATCCGGCCACCACCGTCGGCAGGCCGTTTGCCGCGGCCGCGAGCCGTCCGGCGTCTCGACCGACCAGTACCGGCCGGATGCCCTGGTTCTGTAGTTCGGCGGCGATCGCCCGGGCGCTGCGGCCGGTCCCGCCGAGAATCCACACGTCTGTCATGGCACAGCTCCGCCCTGGTGCGGCGAGCGTCCCAGTGACGACACGCCGTGTCATGACTATATCGTCAATGACACGCCATGTCATCGTGGGTATGATTCCGGGATGGCACGATGGCAACCCGACGCGCGCGAACGGCTGCAGCAGGCGGCCCTCGATCTCTTCGCCGAGCAGGGCTTCGCCGCGACCACCGTGCCGGCGATCACCGCGCGGGCCGGCCTGACGACGCGCACGTTCTTTCGGCATTTCGCCGACAAGCGCGAGGTGCTCTTCGCCGACGAGGCCGAACTGCCCGCATACGCCGAGCAACTCGTCGCCGAGGCGCCTGCCGACACCAGCCCGCTGGCCATCATCCTGGAGGGTCTGCGTGCCGTCGCCGAGGCTCGGTTCGAGGGCCGTAAGGACACCATCCGGCAATGGCGAGCCATCGTCGCGACCGACGCCGGCCTGCGCGAGCGTGAGCTGCAGAAGCGGGCCACGCTGGCCGCCGCGCTGCGGAACGGTCTCCACGCCCGCGGCCTCGATCCGACCCGGGCCGCCTTGCTCGCCGAGACGTCGGCGACCCTGATGTACGTGTCGGTCACCGCATGGCTCGAGACCGACGACGACCGCAAGCTCTATGACATCATCGAGAGCACCCTCGCCACGCTGCAGGCAACCCTTGATGCGTAGTGCGATCTCGGGCCATCCCCACGGGCCCAAACTGTGCTCGTAATCTTGAGACTCCCGAACAATGCTCCGAGACCGTCAGACATCGACCCCACCGACCCTCGTCGAACTTCCGCGGCACTCTGAACAGCGGCCGCACCGGCACCGGACCCGAGGTCATGGCCGCCCTACGCAACGCCGCGATCGGCGCACTCCGCACCGCCGGCATCACCAACATCGCCGCCGCGAGCCGGCATCACGCCCGCGACAGCACCCGCCCGCTGGCACTGCTCGGCATCACCTGACGACTTTGCCGGGGCCCTGAGGTAAGCCCCAACTGGTGGCTGAGGATGGCGAGGAGCAGACCGGCGAGGGCTCCGATGACGAGCATCCACCGCTCGCGGCGGACGCTCTGCCGCCTCTCGGCATCAGCTCGTTCGGTGGCCTCCTGGTCCCGTTTCAGAATTGTCTCGGTGCTGCTGAGGGCCGTTTCGGTCAGCCGCACAAGACGATCGAGGGTGGTTCTGAGGCCCGGTGGCACCCCCTCGGAACGCGCTGCGTCGTCGGTATCCCGCAGGCTCTCCACGATGCTGCCGAGTTCCGTTCGCTGGCGGTTCAGCTCTGTGGTCTCTCGGTGGAGGTGGTTCCGTTCCGACAGGTGGGGATCGAGGTTCTCCCGCTCGACCAGGGCGTCAACGGTGTCCCGGAAGGCTCTGCGTCGCGTCGAGCGCGCCCAGGACAGTGCGCCGAACGACGCCAGCCAACCCGTGCCCCACAGCAGCGTGGGCAGGTCACCATCTTCAACGGGGAGATACGAATAATGGTCCGGAAGGATCATCGTGGCCGTGCTGATCACCCAGCTGTGGAAGGCCAGGGACGCAATGCTGACCGGCACGGTCGCCAGCACGGCCAGGCGGATCAGCGGTCGGCCGGCTCGCCACTTTCTTTCCACCACCAAGGGTGGGTCGGAACATCCCCGACGCTCAGCGCGTCATGTACTCGTACCTTTCCTAGCAGACGGCTGTCCTCACGAACGGAGTGCTCCCGCCCGAGATAGGCGTAGGGCAGAGCCCAGTAGACAACCACCGCCAGCAGGCCGGTCACTACCGACGCGGCACGTCCGGCGAGGGTCAGGCGTGCCAGCATCAGCAGAATCAACGAGCAGAGTCCGGCCAGGAGCGCCACAGGCAGAGGGTGGGTCCAGGAATCGATGATGATTCGTCCCCGCTCGTCGCGTCTGGTCCTCGATCGGGAGCGGTGGTCGTCCGGTGACCGCATGCCACACAGCATGCAAGACATGGTCACCCCTCGTGAGCCCCGTCTGATCGATGCTCCCTGGGCCCAATCCGGTCGGCGCTGGATGTGGGTATTCTGCGAGCCTTGACCTACGGAGAGCCACCGACGGCCTCCACGAGCTTCTCGGTGGCATCGAGGCCGGACCGGAAGATCCGCCGTTTCCGGCCCTGGCCCTGATGGTGGCGCATTGGTGGCTGCGCCTGCCGCCACAGATGCTGCACGCAGCCGTTAGCTGAGGCGGCGCCGCCGCCGATCCGGCGGTGCGCCAACGCTACCCCCTCGAGAGGGGCGACCGGCTACGGACGTCCGCCGGACGGTGCACCGTGAGGTGCGTGGAGAGGGCGTCGAGGAAGTCCACGGCGTCGAAGGCCGCGCCCGCGGAGACGACACCCTTCGTCCGGGTACGCCCGGTGCGGATGCGGTCAACGGCCTCCACCGCAAGCGGCGCGCTGACGGCGTAGATGTCCTGACCGCTAGCGGCCAGTCGGCGTTCCATGTCGCCCGACCGGACGAGGACGTCGACGACGAACGTCTGCGCGGAGCCGCCCCGCTCGTCGACGGCGGTCGGCGCGGTGGGTTCGGGAGATCCCAGGTCCGCGGCCGCCTGGGTGGTCATGTAGGTGCGGACCTCGGGCACGGCCAAGTGGCTGGGGATGGTGACGACGTCGGCCATGGTGAACTCGCCGAGCACGGGCCGCGGGCCGAGTGGGGCGGGAAAGGGCCACTCCAGGGTGGGCAGCGCGTCGTCGTGGTGACGCAACCGGCCGCCGGTGAAGCGGAGGCGGCGGCCACCGCGCCGCTGGGTCGAGACCGCACCCGAGGCCAGCGTGCCGCCGGTGGGGTGCCAGCTCGTCAGGCCGTACGCGACATGCACCTCGTCCGCGGCCGTCCAGTCGCCCATCGCGGCGGTGGCCAGCAGGTCACCGAGGCCGCCGAAGAAGGCCATCGCGGGCACCACCAGGGTACCTGCGGCGCGGGCGCGCTCGGCGTGGTGCGCGAAGGTGTCGAGGTTCGCCTCGATCTCCGCCGCCACGTCGACGTAGGGGATGCCGGCGCGCAGGGCTGCCTCGACCACCGGGCCGGCGGTCGAGGCGAACGGCCCGGCGGCGTTGATCACGGCGTCCGCGCCGTCGAGGGCCCGGTCGAGCGAGGCCGGATCGTCGACCGACGCCGGTCGTGCCTCAGCATGCGGATGGTCCTGGGCCAGCGCCAGTAGCCGGTCCCGGTCCCGGCCGAGCAGCAGCGGGACCAGCCCGCGCCTGCGCAGCTCGGCCACCACGAACCGCCCGGTGTGCCCGTACGCGCCATAGACCGCGATGTTCCCGATCGTCGCCATGTCCAGCTCCCTGTGCCTCGAAGTGATCCACTGCCAGAGATCCTCATCGGGCCGGATGATCGCCGCCAGTGTCTGGAAGGACGCGCCCCATACAATTCCCGACATGGCTGTCGTCCCGCGCTCCGTCGCCATCGCCGCCACCGACGGGATGCTCCACTTCGAACTGGCCCTGGCCTACGAGGTCTTCGGCTCGCCGCCCGACGCCGTCCCCGGCCCCTGGTACGACGTGAGCGTCTGCGGCACGAGGCCGGTGCGGGTCGGCCGGTTCCTGCTGGAGCCGGACGGCGACCTGGCCGACCTGGCCCGCGCCGGCACGGTGATCGTCCCCGCGCTCGCGGACGTCGACGCCGACCCGCCGGCCGACCTCGTTGCGGCGGTACGCGTGGCCCACCGGGCGGGCGCCCGGGTCGTCTCCCTGTGCACCGGGGTGTTCGTGCTCGCCGCCGCCGGGCTGCTGGACGGCCTGCGGGCGACCACACACTGGGCACACACCGGGCAACTGGCCGCGCGTCATCCCCGGGTGACGGTCGACCCGGACGTGCTCTACGTCGACAACGGCGAGGTGTTGACCTCGGCGGGCAAGGCCGCGGCGATGGACCTCTGCCTGCACCTGGTCCGGCGTGACCATGGGTCGGCGGTCGCCAACATCGTCGCCCGTCGCCTGGTGGTGCCGCCGCACCGGGCGGGTGGCCAGGCCCAGTTCGTCACCACGCCGGTGCCGGTTCGGGACGACCATCCGCTGGCCGATCTGATCCCGTGGGTGATGCGGCGGCTGGACCAGCCGCTCACCGTGGCGGACCTGGCGCGGCAGGCGAACCTGAGCGCCCGCCACCTGACCCGGCAGTTCCACGCGGTCACCGGCACCACCCCGCTGCAGTGGCTACTGATCCAGCGGGTCCGGCGCGCGCAGGAGATGCTCGAGACCACCGACGACGGCGTGGACGCGATCGCGGCGGCCGCTGGCATGGGCACCGCGACGACGCTGCGCCGCCACTTCCAACGCTCGGTCGGGGTGCCGCCGGACACCTACCGCCGCACGTTCAGGGCATGACCGTCACCGGTGCGCCGGATGGGGCTTCGACACCCGCATGGGAATCAGTCTCCGGCGGGTCGACGCCCGTTGTCATACGCCTCGCGCAGGCGGTGATGGCTACGCGGTGCCGCTGCGCTCAGTCGGTCAGGGCGACCAGGCATTCGTAGAGGCCACGTTCGTAGGCGTGCACAGGTCGATGTGGAGCGTTGCGGGTGAGCCTGCCGGAGTCCGCCCCAGCTCCGTCATTCGAGACATCGATCCCACGTGCGTTGCCCTGACCGGGCCCTCCACCCCGGCGACCGTTAATTGTTGGTGTCGAGCAGGAACGTGGTCAGTGCCGCGGCGACCTCGGTCTCGCCTCGGTGGTGCGGTCCGAAGTGGTTCAGTTTCCCGAAGGTGAGTACCCGTGACGAGGGGAGCACCTCGGTGAGCCGGGCGATGGCGGGGGCGACGTGCGCCAGGTCGCTCCGGCCGCCGGTCATCAGCAGCACGTCGGCGGAGACCTCCCGGTAGTGGGGGTAGCTGTTGTCGAGCCGGCCGACCTCCGCGTGCTCGTGCAGGGCCGGTTCGAGCAGCTCGACGACCTTCGTCCGTTTTTCGCCGCGGAAGGCCAGCCGGAGGATGGCGGCCATCAGCCAGCGGGGGTTGCGGCGCGCCGCGCTCGGGCCGGTGGCGATGGAGAACGTGGCGAACGCGTCGATCGGGCGGCCTTGGGCCAGAAGTTGGCGGGCCGGTGGGATCCAGCCGGTGGGAATCAGGCCATCGACGCTGACTCCGGGTTCGTAGACGGCCACTTTGTCGAAGCCCGGGTCCCGGCGGGCCGCTTCGAGCGTCGCCAGCCCGCCGAAGCTGTGGCCGAAGACGTACCGGGCACCGGTGGCCGCCCGGACCGCGGCGAGGTCGGCGCACTCGGCCTCGATGCCGTATCCGGGTCCGAGCGGGCCGCTGCCCCGGCGGCCTCGCCGCTGCACCGTGTGCACGGTGAAGGTGCCGGCGAGCGCCTCGGCCAGCCCGGCGAAGTCGGCGGCGTCGCTGAGCGCTCCGGGCACGAGCATCAGGTCGGGGCCGGCACCCGTGGTGTGGTACGCGATGGTGGTGCCGTCGGCGGAGCTGACCGTCCGCGCGGTGGAGGTGGTCGGCATGGCGAAACTCCTCATGGTGGTCCGGGTTGGTGTGGTGGCGCGTGCGCCGGTGTCTCAGCCGCCGCCCAGGGCGGCGTTCAGCCGTCGGGTGTGCGCGAGATAGGCGTCGAACGGCACGCCGCTGGACTCCACCAGCTCGGTGAGCCGCCCGATCAGCTCGGTGCCCGCCCGCTCGACCAGCTCTCGGCCAGCGTCGGTGAGGGCGATCCGGCGCCGGTTGCCGCCGGCCGGGTCCGGTGTCACGGTGAGCAGACCGGTGCCGGCGAGGGCGGCGATCATCCGGCTGATCGAGGGCTCGGTCACCGCCAGGCTGTCGGCCAGCGCCCGCTGGGTGCATGCCTTGAGCTCGCCGACCATGACCAGGACCATGAACCGCCGGTAGGACATGCCGTGGTCGGCGCGCAGGATGCGGTCACCGGCACGCTCCAGGCGGGACACCAGCGTGTGTAGCTCCAGCCCGAGGTTGTTCGGATGGTTCATGAGCGATATCTTAGCACCCTAAGTTAGCAATGCAAGTCTCTGGCGACGAAAGAGGCACGAGATGGCTCATGCCGCTGGTCTCGTACTGCGCCCCGCGCAACCTAACGACATCGAGGCGATTGCCGTGCTGTGGTACGCGGGCTGGCGCGACGGGCACATCGGACACGTCCCCGCCGCACTGCACCGGCACCGGCGGCTCGCCGACTTCCGTGACCGGGTGCCGCCCCGCCTGCACACCACCACGGTCGGCGAGTGCGATGCGCGGCTCGTCGGGTTCGTCACCGTCCGCCGGGACGAGGTGGAGCAGGTGTACGTCGCCAGGCCGGCCCGCGGTATCGGGGTGGCCGATGCGCTGCTCGCCGCCGCCGAACAGGCCGTCGCCGAACGATTCGACACCGCCTGGCTCGCGGTCGCGGTCGGCAACACCCGGGCCCGCCGGTTCTACGCCCGCAGCGGCTGGCGCGACGTGGCGGCCCTGGACTACCCCGCCGAAGCCGGCACCACCCCCGTCACCGTCGCGTGCCGGCGTTGCGAGAAGCGCGTCCGGTAAACGCGGGCCTTCCGATCAGCCCGGTATGGATTACACGCTCGGTGATGAATCATCCTGCCCTGGGTCTTCAAGATCGCGGCCGAGTACCCGGATCTGGCGCTGACCGTGCGCGCTGCGCCTTGGCGCCCGGTCGCGTAGGCCAAGCGCGGCCTCGCGCTGCTCGGTGAAGACGTGCCGAAGCGGAGTCCCGAGGTGCCTGGGCGGTGCCAGGGTCACGGGCCCCGGATTCAGGGAGCAGGGTGGGAGCAACGAAGGGTCCTGAACGCCGTTGCACCACACCAATAGCGCACCACGGCGCTCAACTGCACCTGCCTCCACCCGCGGCTTCTCGTTCGTACAGGTCAGACTGTGCGCAGCGGTTATGAGCGGCTGCGTTGGTGGACCGCAGCAGTTCGTTTCGGCGAGCGAGCCACCTATGTGGGTGGCGGTGCCGATGCCGGAGCCGGCTGTGTGGGCGCTGGAAGGGTTGGGATGGCGGGCACTTTCAGCGCCCGGTACTCGCCCGACGGACAGCTGACCGAGCTGAGGTATCCCGGCGGACTGACCCGGACCGACCGACTGGACGCCAATCTGCAACCGGTGAAGCGCACGTACACGCGGGACTCCGACGGGGCCATGATCTACTTTGAGTCGGTTGTGCAGAACAACGCCAGCCAGGTGGTGCGTGACACCTACACCGGAGGCAGCAAGAACCACCAGTACAACCGGATCGGTCGGCTGGTCAAAACCCAGCACAGCAGCGCGACCAGCGACGGTTGCGTCACCCGGTCCTACGAGTACGACAACCGTTCCAACCGGAAGGGCAAGTGGGTCTACGGCCCGGACGCGGCGGGCGACTGCCAGGAGGACGTGACCCAGGCGCATGACACACACGCGTACGGCACGGCTGATCGGCTGACCGACAACAGATACGTCTACGACGCGTTCGGTCGGATCACCGATCTGCCGGGCGGCATGACCAACACTTACTACGCCAACGACCTGATCCATCGTCAGCAGCTCGGTGACAGCCGCCGTACCTGGACACTGGACCTCGCCCACCGGTACCGCGCGGTCACCGTCGAGACGGAGACCGACGGGTCGTGGTCCAATGCCACGACGACGCTCAACCACTACGGCGACGATTCGGACAAGCCACGGTGGATCGTCGAGGACACTGCCACCGGCGACGTGACCCGCAACGTCTGTGGTCCCGACGGCGACCTCGCCGCCAGCACCTCCACCACTGGGGAAGGCCGGCTGGAAGGTCAGTAAGCGGGTGGCCAGGATCGGCTGGAAGGGATGTCGGAGCAACTGGCGCAAGTGCGGCTCGCGTGTCTTTGGCGAAGGCTACAAGACCGGCTTCGCCGATACCATCGGCGGCGACTGGGACAATCTCAAGACGGCAGGCCGATTCTGGCGTGACCGCACCCACGACTGGGGAGCGAGAGGTTACAACGGCATGTGCGCCACGCTCAACCAGTGGACCCGCGGGCTGTCGTGGTCCTCGTGTCGCGGTGTCTCCTACCGACGGAGCTGGGCATGGTGAAGAAATCCAACCCGTGGGTGCGGCTGCTCATCACCGGCCTGATGCTCCTTCTCGCCGGTATCCGCACGCCCGACGTTCTCGCCGAGAGAAGCTGGCGGTCGTGGGCCGTCCTGCCGGTGCTCCTGATCGCACTCTGGTTCTTCGTCAGGGCGCTGCGCGATGTAGTGACGAGACGAAACTGCGGTTCCGCTGACCGGGACGCTGCTGCCTGACATCCCCAGCCGAACCGGGGATGCCCGGTCGTATCGGGGTCGTGGTGAGGAATTGGGCCGCCGGTTGGTTGAGCCGCCCCGGCTCTTGTAGAGGCCTCCCCGAGTGGGAAAGAACGGGGTGATGGCAGCGCCGAAGGCCATGGCGGGCGGCTGGTGAGCCGGCACGTCCAGCGGCGTGGGGTGTCGCACGGCATGCGGCCAACGTGGCTTGGCCGCTCTCGCGGCGCACACTGCTCAACCCGGGCAAAGCGTGAGATCGCGCAGGGACGCCGGGTCGCAGAGGTCGGTGTTGCGGTGTTCGTGAACTCGCTTTTTTAACCTTCGAGGGTCCTGTGGGGACCCTGACCGATCACGGAAACAGCCCTTGGTCGATGATCTTCTTGTCTAGGGAAGAGCTGCGCGCCTTCGGCCTCGACCGGCATCTGGACCTGGCCATCGGGCGTACGGCGACGAGGCCGAGGAGCGCGCCGCGTTGCTACCGCCGGCTCGGGAGCGGGCCCGGCGGGTCCTCGGCGTCGACTGCCCGCCGGCCCGAGTGATCATCGTGGGGGTCCCCCCCCCCCGTTACCTTTTTGATCGTCCCCAGCCGGGGACTGCTCGGTCGCCCGGCTCGGTATGACTTACTGCCCCTGTCGTACGGATGATCCGGGGGGTGTTGTCGCCGGGCCGGGTGGCGCCGATGGACCGCTGATAGGGACACGGCCACCCGTTTTGTTGGGGTAGGTCTCTTCGTAACGTGGCTGCCGGCAGTCGACGCCTGATCGACCGGGTTGACGGGTGACGTCGCGGGGAGGCGATGCGGTGCACGGCGACTACCAGGTGTTTCTCGGTCTCGATGTCGGCAAGGACGGCCACCACGCCGTCGCGCTGACTCGGGACGGCAAACGGCTGCACGACGCGGCGCTGGTCAACACCGAGGCGAAACTGCGGCAGGTGTTCGACAAGCTCGGCCGCCACGGCCGCGTCCTGGTCGTGGTCGACCAGCCCGCGACGATCGGCGCGCTGCCCGTCGCGGTAGCCCGAGCGTGCGGTCATCAAGTGGCCTACCTGCCCGGACTCGCGATGCGACGGATCGCCGACCTGCACCCCGGCAGCGCCAAGACCGACGCCCGCGATGCCTACGTGATCGCCGACGCCGCCCGCACCTTGCCGCACACGCTGCGCCGCGTCGACGTCGGCGACGAGACCCTGGCCGAACTCGAGGTCCTGGTCGGCTTCGACGACGACCTGGCCGGCGAGGCCACCCGGGTCGCCAACCGCATCCGCGGGCTGCTCACGCAAATCCACCCTGCTCTGGAACGGGTGCTGGGACCGAAGGTGCAGCACAAAGCCGTCCTGGAGCTGCTGTCGCGCTGCGGCGGACCGGCCGGGCTGCGCAAGGCCGGCCGCCGCAAACTCACCGCCATCGCCAGCAAGAACGCGCCCCGCATGGGCGAACGTCTCATCGAGCAGGTCATGACCGCGTTGGACGAGCAGACCGTGGTCGTCGCGGGCACGGCCGCTGCGGAAACGGTCCTGCCCCGGCTGGCTGACAGCCTGCGCGACGTGCTCAAACAGCGCGACCAGGTCGCCGTCGAGGTGGACAGGATGCTTGATGCGCACCCTCTTTCCGAGGTCCTGACCTCGATGCCCGGCATCGGCGTCAGGACCGCTGCGAGGATCCTGCTCGAAGTCGGCGACGGCACCGCGTTCGCCAGCCCAGGCCATCTGGCCGCCTACGCCGGCCTGGCACCCGTCACCCGCCGCTCCGGCAGCAGCATCCGCGGTGAACACCCACCCCGGGGCGGCAACAAACAGCTGAAACGCGCCTTCTTCCTCGCCGCGTTCGCAGCCCTGGCCGACCCGGTCAGCCGCGCCTACTACGACCGGAAACGCGCCGAAGGCAAACGCCACAACGCGGCCCTGATCTGCCTCGCCCGACGCCGCGTCGACGTCCTGTTCGCGATGCTCCGCGACAAGGTCCCCTACCAGCAACGCCCGCTGCCTACCGCAACCGTCGCCGCTTGACAAAACCATAGGGACACCCCCCCCCCCCCGCGACATGGCCGTGGCCAGTGAGCATGGAGTCCGGGCGGTGGGAGTGGCGCGCTACCCGGCAGACGCGGGAGGGCTGACGGCGGCCGGCGCCGACGTGGTCCTGCACGGACTCGCCGACACCGACGCGGTGCTGCTGACCTTCGGCGGGCTACTGCGGCAGCGGTTCGCGGAGCGGCCGAGCGGATGACTCCCGTCGTCCTGCTGCCGGGGCGCTGGCACATCCCGCGCCATTTCGGGCCGCTGCGCGCCGCGCTGCGGCGCCACCGGATCCCCGTCCACACGCCGCGGCTCCAGCGCGGCTCGCTCGCCGCCGACACCGTCCACGTCCAGCGGCTCGTCGACACGCTGCCCGAGCCGCCCGTGGTCCTCGGCCACTCCTACGGCGGTTCGGTGGCGACTGGGCTGCGCGGGGTGGCCCATCTCGTGTACGTCGCCGGATTCGCGCTCGACGGTGGGGGAGTCGACCGCCGAGCGTGGGTCTCGCCGACCGGGGCGGGGCCTATCCGCGTCAACTGTCGGGCGGGCAGCAGCAGCGCGTCGCCATCGCCCGGGCCCTCGCCCTGGAGCCGGTCCTCCTCCTCTTCGACGAACCCACCTCGGCGCTCGACCCGGAGCTGGTGAACGAGGTGCTGACGGTGATCAAGGACCTCGCCCGGGAAGGCACGACGATGGTGGTGGCCACGCACGAACTGGGCTTCGCCCGTGAGATCGCTGACACGGTGATCTTCCTGGACGGCGGGGTCGTCGTCGAGGCGGGTCCGCCCGAGCAACTCCTCGACGCCCCTCGCCACGCACGCACCCAGGCGTTCCTCGCCAAGGTCCTTTGACCGCTCCACCCGCCCATGACCTGCACCATCCGACACCAACGTCAGGATCCGCGAATGAGACACCCGTCAGGGCGCGTCGCCGCAGCCCTCACCGCCCTCTCCTGTTGCCTCGCCCTCGTGGTGACCGGCTGCGCGAACCCCGAGTCCGAGAAGGCCGCGCCCCCGGCGAAGGCTGCCGACGGCACCCAGATGAACCTGTCCCCGAGTCAGGACAGGCTGCACGCCCAGCGCGTCGCGGCCATCGCCGACTCGGTGCCCGAGCCGGTCCGCGAGGACGGGTTCCTGGACATCGTCAACCTCGCCGGCACCGAGCCGCCACTGAGCTTCTACGCCACCGACAACCAGACGGTGATTGGTGTGGAGCCCGATCTGGCGACCCTGGTCGCGGACGTGCTTGGCCTGAAGCCGCGCTTCCACACGGTGTCGTGGGAGAACATCTTCATCGGACTGGACAGCGGCAAGTACGAACTCGCCATGACCAACGTGACGGTGACCGAGGAACGCAAGGAGAAGTACGACTTCGCCACCTACCGGGCCGACGAGGTCGCCTTCGAGGCGCCCCGGGACGCGGACTGGGCCGTGCGCGGCCCGAAGGACGTCGCCGGCCGGACCATCGCGGTGACCGCCGGTACCAACCAGGAACAGCTCCTGCGGACGTGGGACCGGCAGAACCGCGCGAGTAACCTCGATGCGGTCACCGGGAAGAACTTCCAGAATCCCGCCGACTACTACCTGGCGCTCGGTTCCGGCCGGGTCGACGCCTACCTCGGCCCCGGCCCGGCGGGTGCCTACCACGCCGCCGCGAGCGGCAAGACCAAGGTGATCGGCACGTTCTCCAGCAGTGGCGATGGTCTGGAGGGGCGGATCGGCGCCACCGTGCGCAAGGAGAACGGCCTGATCGAGCCCGTCGCCAAGGCGCTCAACGTCGTCATGGCCGACGGCACCTACACCGAGGTGCTCAAGAGGTGGGGGTTACAGGCGGAGGCCCTGCCGAAGTCGGAGGTCAACCCGCCGGGCATCCCCCGGTCCTGACGCCTGGTCGCTGTGCCCCACTTTCCGAGCGGGGCACAGCTCAAGCCTCCACGATGCGGAGAATGCCGCCGACGCCGAGGACGCTGTCGAGGCTGCACAGTTCCGCCACGGCCTGCCGCATCGCGCCTTCCTCGGCACGGTGCGTGATGAAGACGACGCGCGCCTTCGAGGCACGGTCCTCCTGGGTGATGGAGCGGATGGACACCTGGTGGCGGCCCAGCACCCCCGACACCTCGGACAGGACGCCCGGCGCGTCGGTGACCTCCAACTTGAGGTAGTGGGGGTGCGCCAGCCGTTCAGTCGGTCGCAGCACCGCGGAGCTGCCGAGCGGCACCCTCCGGTGGGTGCCGCGTCGCAGGTGGTCCGCCGCGGTGACCAGGTCGCCGAGCAAAGCGGACGCGGAGGGCAACCGTCCCGCGCCGTGACCGTAGAACATCTGGTCGCCGGCCGCGCCGCCCTTGAGGAACACCGCGTTGTACGTGTGGCGCACGTTGGCGAGGGGATGGTTCTTGTCCACCAGGGCGGGAAAGACCTGGACGCCGATTTCGCGCTCGCCGGAGCCGGCCGCCCCGAAGACCTCGGCCTTGGCGATCGATTTGATCACGTATCCGAAACGCGCCGCGATGTCGAAGTCGTCGCGATCGAGCTTGTCGATCCCCTCGCGCTCGACGTCGTCGACGGCGATCGCGCGTTTGAAGGCGAGCGAGGCGAGGATGGCCAGCTTCGACGCGGAGTCCGCGCCCGTCACGTCGTTCGTGGGGTCGGGCTCGGCGTAGCCCTCCTCCTGTGCCTGGCGCAGGGCCTCGGCGTAGCCGAGCCCTTCTTCGGACATGCGCGTCAGCATGTAGTTGGACGTGCCGTTGACAATGCCGAGGACGCTGGTGATGTCCTCGCCGAGGAACGATTCCCGGAGTACGCGCAGGATCGGCACGGACGCGACGGCGGCAGTCTCGAAGAAGAGGTCGACGCCGCTGGCGTCGGCCGCGGAGTACAGCTCCGGGCCGTGCTTGGCGATCAGTTCCTTGTTGGCGGTGACGACCGGCTTGCCGGCGCGGAGCGCGGCGAGCACGTACGCGCGGGCGGGCTCGATGCCGCTCATCACCTCGACCACCACGTCGATGTCGTCGGCGTCGGTGATCGCCCGCACGTCGTCGGTGATGAGCGGGGCCAGCAGGCCCGAGCGCTTCTTCCCCGCGTCCCGTACGGCGATGCGCTTGAGGATCAGATCGATGCCGCTGATTTCCTGGATATCGGGAGCCCGACCCAGGAGAAATTCGGCGAAAGCCGCTCCGACGTTGCCGCAACCGAGCATACCCACGTTCACGGGACGATCCATGGCGGGAGCATATACGCCTGCATCGTCCGGTCATCGCCGCTCTGCTGCGCCGTCTTGGATGGTGAAACCGGCCGCAAAGAAAAGATCTTCTGCGCGGGCGCTCGACGGCCGTCGGCGGGGAGTCGGTCGGAACAGGCAGAACCCGCGGGACCACCCGAACCGCAGTGGGGACGCCGCTTCGGTCGGATCGGCCGTAAAGCCGTACTTATGTCTGCCCCAAGAAAACGTCACTACTGGTCGCTGTCCGGGCGTGCTGGGATGAGGAGCGCTGCTCGGCGTGCCGGCCGCGCAGCCATCCCGCCATCGTCTTGGAGGAAGCCCGGTGCGGGTCCTCGTCCTGGAATGCGCCCTGTCGTTGGACGTCAATGCCGCCATGATCGCTGACTACGCCGATGTCGCCCGACGACACGGCGACCTCAGCCTGACCGTGCTGACCAGGGAGGGTGTGCGGGACAGGTTGGCGGGTGGGGTTCCGGAGGAGGTCGAACTCCTCGAGGAGGTGCCCGACTACTACACCCCCGGGGCCGTCGAGCGACGGGTCATGGAACTGCTCCGGAACTCCTCGTACGACCTCCTGTTCGCCCCGCGAGAGGGGGACGTCGTACGAGCCGCGCGTATTCGCGAGAAATTCGGTATCGAGGGCCAGAACGTCGAGAGCGCACGGGCGTACCGCGACAAGCTGGAGATGAAGCGGCGGGTCGCCGCCGCCGGTCTCGACGTCTGGCCCTCGTACCGCGTCGACGACGCGGTCGACTTCTGGAATGCCGTCGACGAGCTGGGATATCCTCTCGTCCTCAAGTCCCGGTCCGCCTGGGCCGGCGAGACCGCGGCTTTCGTCTACGACGAATCAGGCGCGCGGCAGGCAGCGTCGGACTGTTTCGGCCGGCTCTCCGCCGATGTGCCCGCGCACAGCGTCGTCGAGCCGATGGCGGGTTCGGTGATGTACCACGTCGACGGAGTGCGCCACGACGGCGAGTTCCTCTACCTCATCCCGTCGCAGTACTACGGCTTCGGGACCGGGCGCGCTGTGGGCGAGCACGTCGGCTCCTTCGGTTCCGTCATGCTCGACCCGGCTTCGGCCGTCGGGCGTGGCCTGGTGGAAATCGTCGAGGCGGTCGTGGCGGCCCTGCCCAACGTCCGGACGTCCTCGTTCCACGCCGAGGTGTGGGGCGACGTGGACGGCAGACTCCAGCTCAACGAGATCGCCGCGCGCGCCGGCGGGCACTTCACCATGACCAATGCGGGTGCGGCGACCGGTCTCCTGCCCGACAAGCTGTGCCTCGGCCTCGCCGCCGGCATGAAGCCGGAGCAGCTGGGCTTCGTCGGAGAGGAGCACATCCGGCCGGTGGCCGGATTCGGCCTGCCGTACCGCGCGGGCAGGGTGGTGGCGCTGCCCGACCGCTGCGAACTCCCGTCGGTGCTCAAGCTTGTCCTGCCGGGGTGGCTGGTCCCCGGCGCGATTACAGGCTGAGGACGACCTTCTTGTGCGGGTCGCCCTCCAGGATCGCGTCGATCAGCTCGCCCTTGACCGGCGTGGTG
This sequence comes from Micromonospora sp. NBC_00617, assembly GCF_045161355.1. Lineage (NCBI taxonomy): Bacteria > Bacillati > Actinomycetota > Actinomycetes > Micromonosporales > Micromonosporaceae > Micromonospora > Micromonospora sp. NBC_00617. Next base: position 1,130,294 of record NZ_CP107751.1, read on the forward strand.
GACGGCAGCCGCAGCGAGCTGTGATAGAGCAACCGCAGCTGCGCGAGGGTGAGTCCGGCGACGCGCTGGAGCCGGTCGGCGAGGGCCGCCACGTCCCCGGCCGGCGGCGCCACGTCCTCGGCGAGCAGTTCGTGGATGGTCTCGGTTGCGCTCACCAGATCCGGCTGCTCATTGCTCAGGTAGCGGTCCAGGTGCAGGCCCTTCTCCGTGAACGGCGCGTACACCATGGCGACGAGCTGCTCGTCGGTCAGGCCGTACGCCTCCATCGCGTACGCCTGCATCGCCGAGCGCATCCGGGCCACGGCTGCCGCACCGGAGTAGCGCTCCCGCATCACCGTGATGAGGCGGTCGGGGAACTCCTTCTGGCGCATCAGGCCCAGAGCGAAGTCGACGTACTCGGCCAGGCCCTCGGCGTACGTCCGGCCGTGGCGTCGCTCGGTCTTCAGTGCCCGCAGGTGCGCCATGAGCGCCGGGTTGCCGCAGTCGGACTCGGTGAAGCTGAAGGCGACGTCGTCGAAGACGAAGCCGAGGAACTCCGTCAGCAGATCCCAGTGGTCCCCGGAGGCGTATGCCGTGTCGTCGTAGATGGAGAAGAACTGAAGATCGGTGCGGACGTCGGTGGTGATGGCCCGCTCAGCATCCGGAAGGTGCTGCCGTAGATCTCGGCGAGGACGAGCTGCATCGCCCGGACGAAGGCGAGGGTGTACGAGCTGTCCTTGCCGCCGCCGTAGGCGACGAGGACGACGTTGCGGTTGAGCGACGCCGGTTCGGGCAGCCGGTTCGGTGAAATTGCCCGGGCGTACGGATATGGCGTGCCTTTACGGTGTTTCTGGCATCGGGTGATTGTCGTCGTCCGTCACGACCGGACCCGGGAAATGAGAAGCCGAACAGCTATCGGATGAGACTTCGTTTAGCATCGGCAATGACATCGGCGGCCCACCATGGAGCGGCCTTGTGATTGAACCTCAATTGCGCCCCCGTCCGACAACCCGTTCGATCCCTACAATGGGGGAGGGAGTGCCAGGTGGTCAAGTCGCAATCTCGGAGTTTGAACCTGGCCCCGCCCAAGCGCATCACTTCGACCTATCGGAAATGGCCGAAAGGCTCCTGGTCAGCCAGTCGTCGAACGTCGTGAGGACATCGCGACATTCGGGGAATCGAAGTGGACGGTCCAAGCAGCGGATGCTTCGTGCAACGCGTCGAGGGCGGCGGTGATCGCCGGCCGGTCGCTGGTGCTCGCCCGCCACGCGGCCATGATCTGCCGGGAGCTGGTTGGCCGCAGCGGCAGTGTCACGACCTCCGACGGCAGGCGCACACGGCCCAGCCGGGGCAGCAACGCGACGCCCAGCCCGGCGGCCACCAACGACACCTGGGACTGGTACTCGTCCACCTGGCAGGTGATGTCGGGCTGCCGGCCCCGCTCGGCGAAAGTTCGCAGCAGCCACGCGTGACACATCGATCCGGGCCGCTGGCTGATCCACCGCTCGGCGACCAGATCATCGGCGGAAACCTCGTCCCGGCCTGCCAGTGGATGCCCGGCCGGCAGGAGCACGTCGGCGACGTCGTCGCCCAACGGGGTGCACCGCAAGCCGTCGGGGACGACCAGCGGGGTGTTGTGCCAGTCGTGTACGACGGCGACGTCCACCTCTCCCTCGGCCACCAGGTCGACGCCGCGGAGCGGGTCCACCTCCGACACGCGGAGGTCCAGGCCGGGGTGCCGGCGGGTCAGCTGCACCAGCACGTCCGGCAGGAGTCCTCGGCAGGCCGTCGGGAAGGCGGCGAGCGCGAGGCGGCCAGTCGGCGTTCCGTGCTGGAGTTTCAGTCGGGTCTCCGCCCGCTCCAGGGCCGCCAGCACCTCCCCCGCCGTCTGCGCGAGGATCTGCCCAGCGGGGGTCAGCGCCACCCGGCGTCCCTCGCGGTCGAGAAGGGGGGCACCGGCCTCCCGCTCCAGCTTGGCGATCTGCTGTGACACGGCGGACGGTGTGTAGCCGAGCGCCGACGCGGCCCCGCTGATGGAACCGAAGGTCGCCACGGCGTGCAGCGCACGCAGCCGGCCCAGATCGTGTAATGAAGCCATGCTAACGAACTCCCATTAGAAAGTGTCAGCCTTCGGGTCCTTGGCGGCGACGCCGGATGAGACATCATGGGTCGGGTCCGGTGGCGCGTGCCGGGTAGGAGGTTGGGCGGTGAGGAGATCGCGATGAAGCCGACTCATGTCGGGCTGGTCGTTTTCGTCGCGGCGGTCTGGGGCGTGAACTTCGTTGTCATCGATGTGGGCCTGCAAGACTTCCCGCCGCTGCTCTTCTCCGCTCTGCGTTTTATCCTCGCCGCGATACCGGCGGTTTTCTTCGTCGGTTCGCCACGGGTCGCCTGGCGGTGGGTTCTCGTCGTCGGAATAGTGCTCGGCGTGCTGAAGTTCAGTTTCCTCTTTATCGGGATGCACGTCGGCATGCCGGCCGGACTTGCTTCCCTGGTGTTGCAGAGTCAGGCGGCGTTCACCATTGTTCTCGCCACTTTGCTGCTGCGCGAGCGGCCCAGGGTGGTGCAGTTGGCCGGCCTGGGCGTCGCCATGGCCGGGATCGTCCTGGTGGGCACGCGGCTCGGTGGGACGACGCCGGTCGCCGGGTTCCTGTTGGTGCTGGCTGCTGCCGCCTGCTGGGGACTGGCGAACATCGCGACCCGCAAGGCCAACCCGCCGGACATGTTCCGGTTCATGGTCTGGGTGAGCGTGGTTCCTCCCCTTCCGTTGCTGATCCTTTCGGCCGTCTTCGAGGGCGTTCAGGAAGACCTCGCCGCGCTGCGCTCGCTGTCGGTGTCCGGTGTGGTCGCCGCCGTGTACGTGGCCTGGGTGGCGACGCTGCTAGGTTACGCGATCTGGGGATACCTGATCCGGATCCACGGAGCCACAGCGGTGGCCCCCTACGCGTTGCTGATACCGGTGTTCGGTCTGGGCGCCGCGGCCGTCTTCCAGGGTGAGCCCCTTACCGCCGTCACGATCCTGGCCAGCGTGCTGGTCATCTCCGGGGTCGCGGTCGGTGCGGTGCGCCTACCGCGGCCGTCGTCGTCCGAAGCCACGTCGTCCGAAGCCACCGTGCCGGTCCGCGGAACCGACGACGCCGTTCCGGTCCTCACGGCGCGGCGTCTGCCGTAGGCCGCCGCCCTCTACCAGGGCGGCTCGCCGGTCCGGTGTACCTCGGGCTCCGGCTCGGCGATGGCGTGCACCGAAGGCTGCGCCAGTCGGACGTAATCGGCGGTCCGCAGGCCGACGGAGCGTTCCAGCGAGCCCGCGTTGAAGAAAATCTTCTCGTGCTCCAGCAGCCCGAGATCGACGATCAGGTCCAGCTCCGGACCGAAGGCGAAGGGCACGATGGTGCCGCTTGCCGACCCGGTCAACCGCTCGGCCGTCGCCGCATCGGCGAACATGGCGTGCCGCGCCTGGTACTGCTCCTTCAGCCGGTCGAGGTTCAGGCGCTGGTCCCCGGGCACGACCGCCAGGACGTACCGGGACTCCTTCTTGGTGATCTTGAGGCGCACGACTATGCACTTGGCCGCCTGCCCTGCGGGGTGGCCCCGCAAGGCGCTGACTTCGGTGGTGCGCCCCTCCGGCCGGTGATCGAGGGAACGGTAGTCGGCGCCTCCCTCGTCGAGCAACGCGATCAGCCGCTGCTCGACGGTGCCGTCCGTGCCATCTGTGCCGGTAGGTGCGAGCCGGAGTTCTTCGTGCATTCCATACTTTAGTGCCCCACTCGGCGTCGGTCAGGTCAGACGGGTACCGCCGCACTCGATCCATGCCCGTCTACCGATCGAGCTACGTGCATCGACCGGACCCAGTCTGGCGGGGTCACGCGGAGTTGCGCCACGTGCGGCCGTGCCGGCCGATGAGCCGGTCGGCGTCGGTCGGGCCCCAGGAGGCGGCCTCGTAGGTGGGAATCGGCGAGTTGTCCTGCTTCCAGTTGTCGATGATCGGGTCGACGATCCGCCAGCACTGTTGCACCTCGTCGCTGCGGATGAACAGCGACGCGTCACCGATCAGCGCGTCCAGGAGCAGACGCTCGTACGCCTCCGGGGACTCCTCGGCGAACGTCTGGTCGTAGGAGAACTCCATCGTGGCGGTGCGGACCCGGAAGGAGTGGCCCGGCACTTTGGCACCGAAGCGCAGCGAGATGCCCTCGTTCGGCTGGATTCGCAGGATCAGCGCGTCAGCATCGAGGCCGGTGAGCTGGTCGGTCGGGATCGGCAGGTGCGGCGGTCGCTGGAACTGCAGTGCCACCTCGGTGAGCCGGGCCGGCAGGCGTTTGCCGGTGCGTACGTAGAACGGCACCCCGGCCCAGCGCCAGTTGTCCACGTTGAGCCGCATGGCGGCGTAGGTCTCGGTCCGCGACAGGGGGTCGACGCCGGTCTCCTCGCGGTAGCCGGCCATCAGCTCCTCGCGGGTGCCGCCCCGGGTGTACTGTCCCCGGACCGCGGCCTCGGCGATGTCCCGGTCGGTGGGGAGCCGGATCGCCTGCAGCAGCTTCACCTTCTCGTTGCGCAGGCCCTCAGCCTCGAATGAGGCCGGTGGCTCCATCAGTGCCAGCGCGAGGACCTGGAGTACGTGGTTCTGCACGATGTCCCGCATCGCGCCGGCGTCTTCGTAGAAGCCGCCGCGGCTGCCGACGCCGAGGGTCTCGGCGACGGTGATCTGCACGTGGTCGACCCAGGAGCGATCCCAGATGGGCTGGAAGATCGAGTTCGCGAAGCGCAGCGCCAGCACGTTCTGGACGGTGTCCTTGCCCAGATAGTGATCGATGCGAAAGACCTGGTGCTCGTCGAACGCGCTGTGCACGACGCCGTCGAGCTCGCGGGCCGTGGCCAGGTCGCGCCCGTACGGCTTCTCGATGACCAGGCGGGAGAAGGAGCCTTCGCGTGGCTGGTTGAGCCCGACACCGGCCAGTCCGTTGATCACCGGCTCGAAGGCCCCGGCCGGGGTGGACAGGTAGAAGAGCCGGTTGCCGGACGTGCCCCGCTGTGCGTCCAACTCGTCGAGGGTCTCCACGAGCCGCTTGTAGGTTTCCGGGTCGTCGTAGCCGCCGGCCACGTACCGCACGCCACTTTGGAGTTGGCGCCTGCTGGCGAGAGTGCGGTCGCCCAGGGCGCTCTCGGCGAACTGCTCGTCGGTCATCGACGTGCGCGCGACGCCGACCACCGCGAACTGGTCCGGGAGCCGCTCGTGCCGAGCCAGGCTCTCGATAGCGGGCAGCAGCTTACGCCGGGTCAGGTCACCAGAGGCACCGAAGATCACCAGCGTGGCCGGCGGGGCACTCCGCTCCTGGATGAGCTGGGTTGCGTGGTCCATTGTCTACGTTCCTCCGGGCACAAGGGGTGTGGGATCGGGGGTGTCGTGCGGTCATGTCGGTAATTGTGCGGCTGTGGCGGTGGTGTCCGGGGGCCACGCGGCGTGGCCCGTTGGTCGCGGAGCTTGAGCGTCGCATGCCGGGCTTACGGGTAGGCGCTTCGGTGCGGTCTGCCGGCGTACGAGGTGGTAAAGATGATCGTGGCCAGGCAGCCCGCGGAGGTCAACCGGGGCTCACCGACGGTCGCACCGGGGACCACCAGGATGACCAGGTGATCGTCGTGACGCACCGGCCGAAGCCGCCGCAGCGCGGCCGGCAGGTCGGTGCTCGGTGGGGGAGAATCGAATCATGTTTGTCATCAGGGAGCGATTCTTCTCAATCGGCGACGACTTCGACGTGCTCGACGAGCACGGCACCAAGGTCTTCCACGTCGACGGCAAGGTGCTCAGCGTCCGCAACAAGGTCGTCATCGAGGATGCCGCCGGGCATGAGGTCGCCACGCTGCACCGGCACCTGGTGGCGCTGCGTCCCACGTACGAGATCCGGATCGGCGGCGAGAAGGCCGCAGAGGTCCGCAAGAGGCTGCTCACGCCGTTCCGCGACAAGTTCACAATCGACGTGCCCGGGCCCGACGACCTGGATATGAAGGGTGACCTGCTCAACCACGAGTACGTCATCGAACGCGACGGCACCGAGGTGGCCACGGTGTCCAAGCGGTGGCTGACAATCCGGGACACCTACGCCGTGCAGGTCAGCGCCGGCGTCGACCCGCTGCTCATCATCGGCAGCGTCCTCGCGCTCGACCTGGCCATGAACCGCGACAAGAAAAAGGACGACGAGGACTGACCCCCGGACGGCAGCCGGATCGCTCGTGGTCGGGACGGTCAGGCCCTGCGCGGGCCGTCGACCAACTGACCTTCGCCGACTTCGCCCTTGGGTGAATCGGCGAAGGCACGGCACTCACGAGGACCGGTCACCCGGGCGGCACGTCGTTCTCGACCCGCAACTCGTGGCCGATCTGCACCTGGTAGATGTCGCCCATCGCGATGTGCTCCAGGCACTTGGTGACGTACTGGCGTGTCGAGATGGGTCGACTGCATGGGGTACGCCTTCCTCTGCCTTTCAGCAGGTGAGCAGTAGTACGTCGGCTGACAGTTGCGCCGTGACCTTGACCAGTTCCAGCGCCGCGGACCCGAGGTGCGCGCGGGAACGGTTCTGGGCGTCTCCGCGTACCGACACGTCCACCATGCCAGCTGCCCAATCGCGGTCCGTACTGTTGAGAAGGCGTTGCCAGTCGCGCGAAGAACCGCGAGCTCATACCGCGTCGTCGTCGGGGATTGGGCCGAAGGTTGCGGATGCCTTGCGGAGCGTGTCTGATTCCACTGCTCCACTCGCCGTCAGCTCCTGGATCACGCGTAGAGCGATTGAAGGACCATCGATACGGAAGTGGCGGCGCAGCGTCTCGGACGATGTGGCCGAGTTCGTACGCGTAGGCCGCGTCGTAGGCCAGGCAGGCCGGGTTGGTGGAGGCGATCAGCAGCGACTGGCCGTCCTGGTGTTGCAGGCCCTCACCGTTGAGCGTGGTCCGGCCGGCGGTGGCGCCGAGCAGGAAGCCGCGGGTCATCTGGTCGGCGGCCGCCCAGAGGCCGTCGCCGGTGCGCTGAAACCCGAACATCGAGTAGAAGATGTACAGCGGGATCATCGGTTCGCCGTGGGTCGCGTAGGACGTGCCGACGGCCGTCCACGACGCGGTGGAACCGGCTTCGGTGATCCCCTGAGCCCTTTCCAAGCTGATCTTGCAGCTTAGGGCGGGTGTAGCGAGCCCGGAGATCGATGAGGGCGAGGCTCCAGGTAAGACAGCAGTCGACCAAGATCCGATGCCCCGACCGGGAGCCTCGCCTGTGCTGTCCTACCCCTCGACGATCCCGCGCTGCTTGCCTTGGCCCACCTGCGCAACGGCGACACCTACACCCGGCTCGCCGCCGGGTTCGAGGTCGGCATCGCCACCGCCTGGCGCTACGTACAGGAAGCAATCGTGCTGCTCGCCGCGGTCGCCGAGGACCTGGCCAAAACACAAGCGCCATGGCGTGAACGTGCAGGTCATCGCCGACGCCGCCGGTCGGCTCGTGTGGGTCTCACCGGCACTGCCCGGCTCGGCGCACGACCTCACCGCCGCCCGCATCCACGGCATCATCGACGCGCTGACCAGCGTGGATGTGATGACCTTCGCCGACAAGGGATACCAGGGCGCCCGCGGCAGCGTGCGCACACCGTTCAAGCGGCGCCGCTTCCGGCCGAAGCTGTCACGCCGGCAGAAGGCAGTGAACCGGGCGCACGCGAGAATCCGCGCTCGCGGCGAACGCGCCATCGCCACCCTCAAGACCTGGAAGATTCTGACCAAGCTGCGCTGCTGCCCACGCCGCGCCACCCCGATCGTGCAGGCCATCCTCGTCCTGCACCACACCGAAGCGAACCGCTACGCAGGATGAAAATGGCTCATTGATGACTCTCAGCCGTCGAACTTCGGCCAGTCTGCTCGTTGTCGGTTCGCGCGGCCTGGGCGGCTTCCGTGGACTGGTGATGGGATCAACGTCGCGTAGCCTGATCGATCATGCGCCGTGCCCGGTGATGGTGGTCCCCTCGGACCGCGACGCGGATTGACAGGTCAAGGCCAAGCATGGCAGCTCCGGCGTGGGACACAACCTCCGACGAGGTTCGTCCCGCCCCGGATGCGTCAACCATGCCGATCAGCTCCGGCGGCAGCGTCTATCAGTAAGTGTTGATCAGACGGTTGCGGGGATCGGGGTGGACCGCCACTGTTCCGAGCCGAAGACTTCGTAGCGGATCTGTTCGTCGTTCACCCCACGGCGGTGTAACCCGGCGCGCACCGCTTGCATGAATGGCACCGGGCCGCACAGGTAGACGTCGGCGCCGGGGTCGAGCGGGATGCTGTCGGTGTCGATGAAGCCCTGGTTCGCACCCGGGGCGTCGCTCGCTTCCTCATACCAGACGACCGCGGTGAAGGATGTCAGCCGGGAGCCGTGGCTGTGCATGTCCTGTCGAAGCGGGTGTCGTTCGGGATTGCGGTCGGCGTGCACGGTGGTGACTTCGCGGGTCGGCTGGGTGCGGGCCACATGATCCAGGATCGCGGCCATCGGGGTGATGCCCACCCCAGCGCTTACCAGGACCAGCGGCGCGGTGCTGTCGCGCAGCGTCAGGTCGCCGTACGGGTGGCTCAGCCGGAGCCGGGAGCCGGCCCTCACCCCGTCGTGCAGGAAGTTGGAGACCACGCCGTCCGGGGTGCCTCCGCTGCCGCGTACCCGGCGGATGGTGATCCGCAGGGTGCCGCCGGTGGCTGCCTGGGAGAGGGAGTACTGCCGCAGCTGGCGGCTGCCGTCCGGCAGGTCGGCGGCGACCGTCACGTACTGGCCCGGCAGGAAGGCGGGAGTCGGCCGCCCGTCGGCGGGGGTCAGGATGAACGACACCGTGTCGTGCGCTTCGGCGATTTTCTTCGCTACCACGTACTCGCGCCACGGGTTGGCGCCGTCGACTCCGGCCTCGGCGTAGAGGCGTGCCTCGCGACCGATCAGCCGGGCGGCGAAAAGCCAGTAGACCTCGTCCCAGGCGGCGGCGACCGCCGGGGTGACCGCGTCGCCGAGGACGGCGCCGACGGCGCCCATCAGGTAGCGACCGACCGTGGTGTACTGCTCCGGGCGAATGCCCAGCGCACAGTGCCGCTGCGCGATGCGTTCGACGAGGTGGTCGAAGACCACGGCGTCCGGTCCCGCTCCGACGAGGTGCGTGGCGAACGCGGCCACCGCGCCGGCCAAGGCGCTCTTCTGCTCACCCGTGGCCTGCGCGCTGCGGCTGAACAGATTGAGCAGCTCCGGGTTCTCGCCGAGCATCGTGTCGTAGAAGATTCCGGAGATCTGGTCGAGGTGCCTGCCGACGATCGGCAGGGTGGCCTCGATGACTGGGACACTGGTGGTAGACAGCATGGTTCCTCCAGGCGAGCAGTGGGACGGTTACCGGCGGCCGAGGCTGAGCAGCACCTGCCGGGCAGGCGGTGCGCTCAGGTCAGCGACGGTGATCGGGTCGAGGGTGGCGTAAAACGCCTCCTGGGCGTGGCGCAGCGCTCCGCGCAGCCGGCAGGCCTGGCTCAGCGGGCAGGCCCGCTCGCCTTCACAGTCGGCGACTTCGGTCTCGCCCTCGAGCTCACGCACCAGGCCACCGATGGAGGTGCTGTGCGCGGTGGCGGCGAGGCGGACGCCGCCGCTGCGGCCGCGGACGGTCTCCAGCAAGCCCAGGTGTTGCAGCCGCTGCACCACCTTGGCCAAGTGATGCCGAGGGACCACGAGTGCCTCGGCCAGCTCGTCGATGGTGAGCCGGTCGTCGCACGCCGCACCGAGCATGAGGATGCGAAGACTGATGTCTGTGGATCTGTTGAGCCGCACATCGCAACCCTACCGATAAAGAGAATCCCAGACTCCTCTTTATGGGAGGTGTCACGGAGATCGCACCCGCGGAGACGGAAGCCTGAGGATGTGCCGGCCGAGGCCCAGCTAGCGGTCGACTCGTGGCTGGCCTCCGAGGCGGCGCGAGTCCACCGCGGGAAACCTCGGTGCGGGAAACCGTGGGCACCGGCCACCGTTGAGTACGTGGCCGAGTGCCAAGTAGCCGCGGGGCGTAGCCACTGCGGGTATCGGCGGGCCGCAGCGACACCATGGGTCTGGCCATCATCGACGTCAACGGCCGCGACCGACCTGTACGGCCGCACGTTCCCAACGATGCGTCGTCTTGGTCAGCGCAGACGTGTGTTCACAGGCCAGCGTTGACTCCTGCTCCGACGCTGACAGGAAGCGGCCCGATCGGTATTCGCTTCGTCAGCCGCGATCGACGGCGTGGGTTCAGCCGCGGTGAGCAGCACGACCGTGTCGTCCAGCGCGATCACCGTGTGCCATGTTCCGGGCACAACCAGCAATTCTCCGGGGAAGCCGTCCGTTGTGTCATCGCCGACAGTGACCCGTACCCGACCGCGCAGCACCTGCACGGTCGCATTGGCGCGATATTCGTGCTCGTCCAACTCTTCGCCACGGGTCAACGCGATCACGGTCTGGCGGAGCGGACGCAGACGTCCACCATCAACGATGCGCATGCCCAAGCGACTCGACGCGCCGAGTTCATGGCTCAGCAGCCCATCGGCGATCGCGGTCAACGACAACTTCTCCATCACTAACTCCTTCTCGTTTCACGGGCGATCACGTCGGCGACGGCTCCCGCGGCTACCACCGGTTGTCACGGTGGCGCTCGGATCGTCGTGACCACGCTGCTCGGAGGGCCGCTGGTGCCGGCGGTGCGCTGGGGGAGGGCGTGACCTGACCACCGACGCTGACTGTGGCGGCTCCTTGCCGACCAGGCCCGACCGCGTACGTTGCCTCGACCACGATCAATGATTGCCTGTGCCTCGGACCTGCACAGGTGTCGTCACCAGTCACGTCGACCGCCCCAACCTGCCGACCATCGGCAGTGCGGTGATCACGACACCGGCTTGCCAGACATCTGTCCCGCGACGAGCGCACCACGCGAAGATTGGCGGGACCCTGACACGGTGGTCGCCGTGGTAGTCGCGAGCGATCAGCGCATCCACATCAAGGAGGACCGATGAAGGCGGTGACCATTCGACGGGTCTACGACGGTCTCTCGCCCGATGACGGCGTTCGGGTGCTGGTCGATCGGGTGTGGCCGCGTGGCTTGACCAAGGAAGCGGTCTACCTGGACGAGTGGATCAAGCACATCGCGCCGTCCACCCCGCTGCGCCGCTGGTACGGCCACCAACCCGAGCGATTCGTCGAGTTCCGGCGCCGCTACCTGATCGAACTGCAAGACGTTCAGTCGCAAGTGACGATCGAGCGGCTCCGGAAGCTGGCCAGCACCACTCCGATCACGCTGCCTGACTGCCAGCAAGGACATCGAACACAGTCAGGCAGCAGTCCTCATCGACCTTCTGCGCGGCAATGGCCTGCAGACCGGCGATGATGTCCATGCACCGACGTGGTGAGCTCCTCGCGGCGGCGCCAGGTCGTGACGACGGCTAGTGAAAGGGACCAGGAGTGGTGGGCGGTCCAGTCGGCGCCGAGCGTGTAAGAATGCTGGTCAGGGCTTTAATGGGTTTTCGCCTTGCGGTGTCTCTACAAGAGGGCCCATGATCTGCTGCTGCCGGGTGGTCCAGTCGCCGCTCAGGCGTTGGGCGACCAGCGCCTCGATCCGCAGATCCTCGCGGTCCGGTTGGGGCTGGTCCGAGTCGTCGGCAAACCAGTTCTCGCCTGGTAACGGGCAGTGCAATTAAACGGGACTCCCTGTGGTTGAGCGGTGCGGAATCCGCAGTTGGTATTCCATGCCCGTGTCGAGCCAATATTGGTCTCATCGGCTAGCTCACCGTTGAGGGCTGCGATCAGGAGCGAGCGGTTGTCGCGGCCGGGGAGGCCAGAGAACCCGACAGCGCCCCGCCAGACAGCTGATCGAGGGCATCGTCACGGCTGTCGAAGATCGGGAACGCCGCCTCCAGGCGCATGGTGTGCAGGACCGTGCGGATGAACCGCGACGGCGCGGCCAGACACAGCGTGACGCCACGGTCGCGGGCATCACAGTGGGCGCGGACGAGGAGCCCGAGACCGGTGGAGTCGATGACGTGCACCTGGGTGAGGTCGACCACGACGTGTCCCCCCATGTCGGCCGCGTGGCGCAGGGCGGCGCGCAGGGTGTCACCGGTGTCGAGGGAGATGTCGCCAGTGGCGACGACGACGGTCACGTCGTCAAGGTGGTCGATGCCGAGGATGCCTCCCGGACCGTGGTTGTCGCACTGCGCGGTGCCGCCGCTGGCAGTTGGCAGCAGGCTGCAGTGCGGGCAGCGGTGCGGACCGGTGGCGAAGGGGGAGCCGCTCCAGCCCTGCTCGGATACCAAGGTCCAGACGACCTCGGCGTCGGGGAGCACGCACGCGCTGGCCCGGACGGAATCGCCGCAGGTGTCGCAGATCAGTGTCATCAGGTGGTCGTCCGGGACGACGGTCATTCTGGTGTCCTTCCGGGGGGTTGGACTGATGCTCTGGAAGCCCGCGCGTAAGGAGTCAGGCGCAAACGACGCCGTCTGTCGTCAATGGCGGAGGCGAGAAGCGTGCCCACGCCGATCTGACTACCGGGCTCGTCAGCGCGGGCCTTGCACCGACGCTCGGCCATGAGCGACCAGCGCCGGCTGTGCCGAATCAGGCTGATGCCCCTCGGTCGGTGGGACGGGCGCGCACGACGGGGAGCTGGTGACGATCTGCAGGACCCGGTCGAGACGGGCGTTGTGCAGGATGCGCGCGATACGGGGATTCGGGTCACGGATGGTGAGGACACCGTCGGCACGCGCCAACCGCCGGTGCACCTCGAGCAGCAGGCCGATCGCGGCGGCGTCAATGTGCCGGCACCTCGACAGGTCGATGATGACCCGCTGGGGATGCAGGGCCAGCAGTTGGTCGAATACGGCTCCGGCCGCCGGCAGGCAGTTCCGGTCGAGTTCGGTGACGCCTACCTCGACCAGCGGTAGCGTGCACGGCGTAGGCGCCAGTGGCCCTGTCACAGGCGTGCCCCTCCCATTCACGGACCCAGTCGCCTACGACCGTGCCGTGCCCACTTGGCGGTCACCGCGCGGATATATGACAGTTACGTGACAAATCCGTCGGCCGGTCGTCAGGGTTGGCTGGCGGGCCCCTGGTCTGGGGATGATGCCGGGTATGACGGCCGTACTGGTGATCGAGGACGACGACCGCATCCGCCTGGCGCTGCTGCTCGCCCTCGAGGACGAGGGCTACGAGGCCGTCGGTGCGGCCACCGCCGAAGAGGGCCTGCGCGCCCAACGCCGTGCCCCGGCCGACTACGTGCTGGTCGACCTGATGCTGCCCGGCCTGGACGGCTTCGAGTGCATCCGGCAGATCCGCCGGGATGACGACGTGCCGATCGTGGTGGTCAGCGCCCGCGACGACACCCACGACATCGTGGCCGCCCTGGAGGCCGGCGCCGACGACTACGTCGTCAAGCCGGTGGCGATCAAGGAGCTGACCGCCCGACTGCGCGCCCTGCGCCGCCGTGCCCGGAGCACCGTCTCGGGGCAGGTGCCGGAGCCGGTGCCCGTGCTCGCCTTCGGTGAACTGGAGATCAGCCCCGACGCGGGCGAGGTCCGCTGCGCGGGCCAGCCCGTACCGGTCACCCGCACCGAGTTCCGGCTGCTCTGCGAGCTGGCCGAGCACGCCGGCCGGGTGCTGTCCCGCCAGCAGTTGCTCAGCCGTGTCTGGGGGTACGACAACGGTGATGAACGGCTCGTCGACGTGCATGTCGGCCGGCTGCGGCAGAAGATCGAGCCGGATCCGGCGAACCCGAAGCACCTGGTGACCCTGCGGGGTCTGGGCTACAAGCTGCAGCGATGAGACGTCTCGGCCTGCGCACCCGGGTCACGGCGGCGTTCGCCGTCGGCGCGCTCCTGCTCGCGGCGTCGATGGCTCTCGTCTCCTACGAGTTGACCCGCCGATCCCTGATCGACGAGCGGGAACGCACCGCCCTACGCGCCGCCTACTTCGACGCCACCGTCGTCCGCGCCGGCCTGGACACCGACACACCCGACGTGGTGGAGGTGCTCCGGTCGCTGGACACCGGCGGCAGCCGGCGGCCTGTGCTGCACCTCGACGGCGAGTGGTACGCCCGCACCGCCGACCCGGGCACCACCACCGCCATCCCGGCCGACCTGCGACAGGTCGTCGCCGCTGGTAAGCCGGCGGTGCAGCGTGTCCGCGTCAACGGCCAGACCGCCCTGGTGGTCGGGGTGCCCCTGTCCGCGACGGCGACGTACTTCGAGGTCAACTCACTGCTCGAGTTGGAGCAGACGTTCCGAGTGCTGGCCCTCGCGTTGACCACCGTTGCGATCATGGTGGCCGGGTCCGGCGCCGCCCTCGGGTGGTACGCCACCCGGCACGGCCTGCGGCCGTTGACGGCGGTCGCCGACGCTGCTGAGAAGATCGCCGCCGGTGACTTCACCGCCCGCCTCGACCCGGCTACGGACCCCGACCTGACCCGGTTGTCGTCCTCGTTCAACCAGATGGTCGACCGGCTCGCCCACCGCATCGAACGCGATCGCCGCTTCGCCGCCGACGTGAGCCACGAGCTGCGCTCGCCATTGCAGACCCTGGCCGCGGCGGCAAGCGTCCTGGCCCGCCGCCGACAACACCAGGACGAGCGAACCGCTCTCGCGGCCGGGCTCGTCGCCGACGAGATCGACCGTTTCCAGCGGCTGGTCAACGACCTGATCGACCTGGCGCGCAGCGACCAGCCTGCCGACCGCACTTCGGTGGACGTGGCGGCGCTGGCCCGCGACGCCTGCCACACCCTCGACCTGCCGGGCTCGATCGTTCACCTCGCCTCGGCCACGCCCGCGACCTGGCGGGTCGATCGGCGACGCCTCGCGCAGGTGCTGGCGAATCTGCTCGACAACGCCGTGACCTACGGCGGCGGCCCGACGTCAGTCGTGCTCAGTCACGACGGCAGCGCTGGCGTGATCGAGGTCGACGACGGAGGCCCGGGGGTGCCTGTCGAGGACCGCGAGGTGATCTTTGAACGCTTCGTTCGTGGTCGAGCCGCCCACACCCGTGGTGCCGGTGACGGCACCGGTCTCGGCCTTGCGTTGATCGCGCAGCACGCCGCCGCGCACGGTGGCCACATCACCGTCACCGACCGCCCCGGCGGCGGCGCCCGCTTCCGCATCACCCTGATGGACTGCCTGACATGAACCATCGTCGTCTCGTCGCGGTGGCGTTCGTCGCGCTGCTGACCGGTTGTGGCATCCCGGCCGATGACGCGCCCCGTACCGTGCAACCCCCGCCGGGCCCGTTTCAGAGGTCGACCCCCGCCGATGCCACCGCGCCGGCCGGCCCCGCCAGCGAAACGCTCTGCATGGTCCGCGGCAATCGGATCATCCCGGTGCCCCGACGCGCCGACCGCCCAGCCACGATCGGAGACCAGCTGCGGGATCTGCTCGGCGGACCCACCGCCGCGGAACGCGCCAAGGACCTCACCAGCGCGCTGCCGGGGGCAGTCAACGCCGCCGGTGTGACAGTGACTGGCACGCAGGCCCAGGTCGCGGTCGACGAACCCGGCGACGATGCCGGCCGCAGCGACGAGGTCCTCGCCTTCGGGCAGATCGTCTGCACCCTCACCAGCCGCGACGACGTCACCTCCGTGACATTCCTGCGCAACGGCAAGCCACTGGCCGTACCCCGCGCCGACGGCTCGCTGTCCGACCAGCCCCTCGTCCGCGCCGACTACACCCCACTGATCAACCCTCGTTGATCTCAGCCCCACGCGGCAGCTTCACCACGACGAGGTGCTCAGTCCCACACTGTCACCTCCTGCGCCACGAGGGCTCGCCCTCCTTCGAAAGCCCGGTACGGTCCTGCAGATCCAAGGCGATAGCGGTATGCGAGGGCGCGGTGGGAAAACGACGTCACCGTGCCCCGTACGCTCACCGATTGCGGCGTAGCCAGTTCGGATGGACGTTCCGACAGCACGAGCAGGGTCCCGTCGGTCAGGTCCGCTCATCCTGCAACTGATGCGCCGCGTATCACTGCCGGACGAGAGTCTCTACCCGCTCCAGGTGCTGTTCGCCGCCGTGTCGATCTACGGCGTGGCGACCCTGGCCCGCGGCTCCGGGTTCCTCGCGGCGTTCCTTGCCGGCATCGTCGTCGGCGACGCCCGCGCGCCCTTCAAGCGGGAGATCCAACGCTTCCACGGCGCCCTGGCCAGCCTCGGCGAGATCCCGGCCTGCTCGGGCCTGATCGGCCTGATCGTGTCCTTGCGCAGCATGGTGACCGAGCGCGCCTGGCTCACCGGCCTGGCACTGGCCGTGCTGCTTACATTCGTGAACCGGCCGATCGTGGTCGGCGGGCTGCTCACCGCGGTCCGCCTGCGCTGGGGTGAGCGGATCTTCGTGGTCTGGTCCGGCCTCAAGGGCGCGGTGCCGATCCTGCTGGGCACCTTCATCCTCACCGCCGACCTGGAGCAGGACCTGCGACTGTTCGACATCGTTCTCGCCGTGGTCGCGTTCTCGATCGTGGTGCAGGGCGGGCTGGTCCCGCTGGTGCCGGGTGCCGATGCGGACCACGCCGCTGCAACCGTGGGCCGTGGGCATCCGGGTGCAGGGCGAGCCGGTCGGGCTGCGGCACTACACGGTCGCGTCCGGCGCCCCGGCCGACGGCCGGCCGCTGTTCGAGCTGAGCCGGGACGAGGGCGTGTGGGTGAGCCCGGTCAGCCGCGACGGCGAGCAGGTCCGGCTCGGGCGCGCGACGGTGCTGCGGGCCGGCGACGAGGTGCTGGTGGTCGGCGGTGAACAGCCCGCCGCGGAGCGGGTATTTACCGGTCGGGACGAGTGAGTGTTTCGTGGGCGGCCCGCCGGGTAGCCGGCGGCCTCGGAAAGGTGGTGGGTCGGGTGAATCTCGGCAAGCTCGGTGACGTGGTGGTGGGAACGGCGGGTGACGTCGCCGGCAGCGTGGTGGACCCGAAGGCGGGCCTCGGGAAACTGCGTTCGGCGATCACGCCGCGCGCGGTGGCCCTGCTCGCTGGCGGACTGCTCCTCGGTTACCTGGTGGCCCGGTCCCGGCGCCGGTCCTGACGCTGCTCAACGGCCGAGCAGGCGGCGGATCTCCGGGGCGGCGGGGTACGCGAGTGGATCTAACACCGTGCGCATTGCCGTGACCGAGGTCGAGGACGGCTGCCGTCCGGCGGCGGGAACGGGCCGAGGACGGGATGAACCCCCGGAACGAGGAGGACGACGTGCAGGAGATCGTGGGCGAGAGCCTGGCCCGACGCCTGGTGGAGTGGGGGGTCGACACCGTGTTCGGCCTGCCCGGCGACGGCATCAACGGCCTGATGGAGGGCTTCCGCCGGCAGCGGGAGAAGCTGCGGTTCGTGCTGGTGCACCACGAGGAGGCGGCGGCGTTCATGGCCACCGGCTACGCCAAGGCCACCGGCCGGCTGGGGGTCTGCTGCGCTACCTCCGGCCCCGGAGCGATTCACCTGCTCAACGGGCTCTACGACGCGAAGCTCGATCACGTGCCGGTGTTGGCGCTCACCGGCATGCAGGAGACCTCGGTGCTGGGCTCGCACTACCAGCAGGAGGTGCACACCACCCAGCTCTACCAGGACGTGGCGTCGTACAACCTGATGGTCACCAACCCGCAGCAGATGCCGGCGGTGGTGGACCTGGCGATCCGCAACGCGTTGAGCAAGCGGACGGTGGCGCACCTGACGTTCCCCAACGACGTCCAGGTCGCGGCGGCCGACGAGGACCCGTACCGGCACGTCAGCCCGGGCAAGCCGCCGATGAGCGCGGCGGTGGTGTCGTACCCGCAGCTACCGGCGGACCCGCGGGAGCTGGCGAAGGCGGCCGAGGTGCTCAAGGCCGGCCGGAAGGTCGCCATGCTGGTGGGTGTCGGTGCGCGGGCCGCCCGCGCGGAGGTCCTCGCGGTGGCCGAGGCCCTCGCGAGCCCCATCGTCAAGACGCTGCCGGGCAAGCTGGTGGTGCCCGACGACCACCCGCTGACCACGGGTGGGCTCGGTCTGCTCGGCACCGCGCCGAGCGAGGAGCTGATGGAGGAGTGCGACACGCTGCTGATGGTGGGCACCTCCTTCCCCTACGCGAAGTACCTGCCCGGTCCGGGGCAGGCGAAGGTGGTGCAGATCGACGTCGACCCGAGCCTGATCGGGATGCGGCTGCCGGTCGAGGCCCCGGTCTGCGCGGACGCCCGGCTGGCGCTGCGGGACCTGCTGCCGATGCTCGACCACGGCCCGGACCGCTCGTTCCTGAAGAAGTACCAGCGCAAGATGGACGAATGGCGCGCGGAGATGACCAGCCTGGTGGACCCGCAGCGGTCGCCGATCGCGCCGCAGTACCTGATGGGCTGCATCGACGAGGCCGCCGCCGACGACGCCATCCTGACCTGTGACTCCGGCACGATCGCCACCTGGTCGGCGCGGCACTGGACCATCCGCGGCGACCGGGAGTTCTACCTGTCGGGCAACCTGGCCACGATGGCGCCCGGCCTGCCCTACGCGATCGCCATGCAGCACGCCTACCCGGGCCGGCAGGTGATCGCGTTCGTCGGTGACGGCGGATTCGCCATGTTGATGGCCGAGTTCCTCACCGCGGTCCGGCACGAGTTGCCGATCAAGGTGGTGATCAACAACAACAATTCGTACGGGCAGATCCTGTGGGAGCAGATCATCCTCGGTTACCCCGAGTACGCGGTGCGGCACCGTCAGCCGGAGGCGGACTTCTCGACGTGGGCGCGCGGCTGCGGCGCGTTCGGGGTCAAGGTGACCGACGTGAAGGCCCTGCCGGGCGCGATCCGGGAAGCGCTCGCGCACCCCGGGCCGGCGCTGGTCGACTGCGACGTCAATCCCAATGAACCGCCGATGCCCGGCAAGATCAAATACGACCAGGCCAAACACTTCACCGAGGCGTTCCTGCGCGGCCAACCGCACAAGGTCGCCACCCTCGCCACCGTCGCCCGTGACAAGTTCAACGAGCTGCGTTCATGAGCGAGGTTCTGCTGCCGGAACCGGCCCTGCGTCCGCCCGAACCCGCTCACGACATCGACCTGGACGCCCTCGCCGCCGACCTGCGCCACGCGGTCGACGGGGAGGTCCGCTTCGACGCCGGGTCGCGCGCCGCGTACTCCACCGACGCCTCCAACTACCGGCAGGTGCCGCTCGGGGTAGTGGTGCCCCGCACCGTGGAGGCGGCGGTCGCCGCCGTCGCGGTGTGCCGCCGCCACCAGGCGCCGCTGACCTCGCGCGGCGGTGGCACCAGCCTCGCCGGTGAGTGCACCAACACGGCCGTGGTGCTGGACTGGTCCAAGTACTGCCACCGGCTGATCGAGGTCGACGAACAGACGCGGACCTGCCTGGTCGAGCCGGGCATCGTGCTCGACGAACTCAACGCCGAGCTCAAGCCGACCGGGCTGGAGTACGGACCGCGTCCGGCCACCCACGACCACTGCACGCTGGGCGGCATGCTCGGCAACAACTCCTGCGGTGCCACCGCCCAGCGCACCGGCAAGGTGGTCGACAACATCGTGGAGCTGGAGGTGCTGCTCTACGACGGCACCCGCATGTGGGTGGGGGAGACCACCGACGACGAGTACGACCGGATCCAGCGCGACGGTGGCCGCAAGGCGCACATCTACCGGCAGTTGCGGGCGCTGCGCGACGAGTACCTGGCCGACATCCGCACCCGCTATCCGGACATTCCGCGTCGGGTCTCCGGCTACAACCTGGACAGCCTGCTGCCGGAGAAGACCTTCCACGTCGCCCAGGCCCTGGTCGGCTCCGAAGGGACACTGGTCACCATCCTGCGGGCGCGACTGAAGCTGGTGCCGATCGTCAAGGCGCAGACGATGGTGTTCCTCAGCTACCCGGACATCGCCTCCGCCGGAGACGACGTACCGCGGATCCTGGAGCATCAGCCGATCGCGCTCGAAGGCATCGACGACAAGCTGGTCAGCTTCGAGCGGCGCAAGCGCCTGCACCCGCACGCCCTGCAGGAGCTACCTCCCGGCGGCGCCTGGCTGATGGTCCAGCTCGGCGGCGAGACGCCGCAGCAGGCGCGGGAGGCGGCCGAGCGTCTCATCGCCGCGGTCCGTCGGGACGGCGGGCCGCGGGTGCACGAGTTCGCCGACCCCGCCGACGAGAAACGGATGTGGGGAGTCCGGGAGTCCGCGCTCGGCGCCACCGCGCACGTGCCGGACGCGGACAACACCTGGCCCGGCTGGGAGGACTCCGCGGTCGATCCGCGGCGGCTCGGCGACTACCTGCGTGACCTGCAGCGCCTCTACCGGGAGTACGGCTACGAGCAGGCGTCCCTGTATGGACACTTCGGGCAGGGGTGCGTGCACACCCGCATTCCGTTCCAGCTGCGTACGGCCGACGGGATCAGGGATTTCCGGTCCTTCATCGAACGCGCCGCCGATCTGGTGGTCTCCTACGGCGGCTCGTTCTCCGGGGAACACGGCGACGGGCAGGCGCGAGGCGAACTGCTGCCCAAGATGTACGGCGATCGGCTGACCAGGGCGTTCGGTCAGTTCAAGGCGATCTTCGACCCGGACGACCGGATGAACCCCGGCAAGGTGGTGCCGCCGTACCGGCTGGACAGTCACCTACGGCTCGGTGCCGACTATGACCACGGCGCCGTCGACACGGTCTTCGCCTACCCCGATGACGGGGCCAGCTTCGGCAACGCGGTGCTGCGCTGCGTGGGAGTCGGCAAGTGCCGCCGCCAGGAGGGGGGAGTGATGTGCCCCTCGTACATGGTCACCCGAGAGGAGGAACACTCCACCCGAGGTCGGTCCCGGCTGCTGTTCGAGATGCTCGACGGCACCGCCCGTGGCGGCACGATCGGCGACGGCTGGCGCTCGGAGGCGGTGCGCGACGCCCTCGACCTCTGCCTGGCCTGCAAGGGGTGCAAGGCCGACTGCCCGGTGAACGTGGACATGGCCACCTACAAGGCCGAGTTCCTGCACCACCACTACGCCCGCCGCCTGCGCCCCCGCGCCCACTACTCGATGGGCTGGCTGCCGCTGGTGGCTACCGTCGCCGCCCGGCTGCCACGTACGGTCAACGCGCTGGCTCAGGCCCCCGGGCTGAACCGGCTCGCGAAGACCGTCGGTGGCATCGACAAACGCCGTGACATCCCGGCGTTCGCCCCGGAGTCGTTTCAACACTGGTTCGCCCACCGCACCCCCAGCGGCGACGGCTCGCGCGGGGAGGTGCTGCTCTGGCCGGACACGTTCACCAACTACTTCCACCCGGGGGTGGCGCGCGCCGCGGTGGAGGTCCTGGAGACCGCGGGCTGGCGGGTACGAGTGCCGGAACAGCCGGTGTGCTGCGGGCTGACCTGGATCTCCACCGGGCAACTCGGCGTCGCCAAGCGGGTGCTGCGTCGCACCGTCGACGTGCTGCGCCCGCACCTGCGCGCCGGCACGCGGGTCGTGGGGTTGGAGCCGAGCTGCACGACGGTGTTCCGCAGTGACGCGCACGAGCTGTTCCCGGCCGATGACGACGTGACCCGGCTGCGGGAGCAGACCGTCACCCTCGCGGAGCTGCTGCACGACCACAGCCCGGGCTGGCAGCCGCCGCGGGTCGAGGCACACGCCCTGATCCAGACCCACTGCCACCACCACGCCATTCTCGGCACCGCCGCCGACCAGGCGCTGCTGTCCGCCGCCGGGGTGGACGCCGAGTTCCTGGATTCGGGCTGCTGCGGTCTGGCGGGAAACTTCGGCTTCGAGAAGGGCCACTTCGAGGTGTCGGAGGCATGCGCGGAGCGGGTGCTGCTGCCCGCCGTCCGGGACGCCGCCGAGACCGACGTGATTCTCGCCGACGGGTTCAGCTGCCGCACCCAGGTCGAACAGAGCGCCTCCGGCGGACGGTCGGCCCTCCACCTGGCCGAGCTGCTGCGCGCGGGCCTGCACGACCGCACCGTGCCGCGTCGGCCGGAGCGCCACTGGGGTGACCGGCCCCACCCGCCGTCGGTGCTCGCCCGCTGGACGGCGGCGGGGGTGGTCGGCGTCGCCGCGCTCGCCGGGCTGGGCACCCTGCTGCGGCGGTGGACGCGGTGAGCCGCATCCGGCTCACCGCCGAGGCGTACCGGGTGCCCACCGACGCCCCGGAGGGAGACGGCACCCTGGCGTGGACCAGCACCACCCTGGTGCTGGTACGCGCCGACGCCGACGGAGAGACCGGGCTGGGCTGGACGTACGGGCCAGCGGCCGTCGTCGCGGTGGTGGCGGATCTGTTCGCTCCGCTGGTCGCCGACCTCGACCCGGACGACGTACCGGCGGCCTGGACAAGCATGCGCCGCAGGCTGCGCAACGCCGGCCGGCCGGGCGTCGCCGGGCTCGCCCTGTCGGCCGCGGACTGCGCGCTGTGGGATCTCAAGGCCCGCCGGCACGGGCTGCCGCTGGCCCGGATGCTCGGCACCGTCCGCCGGGAGGTGCCGGTCTACGGCAGCGGCGGCTTCACCACCTACGACGACGAGCGCCAGCACCGGCAACTCGCCGGCTGGGTCCACGAGCAGGGCATACCTCGGGTGAAGATCAAAATAGGGGAGTCGTGCGGCACGCAGGTGCCCCGGGACCTCGCCCGGATGGCGGCGGCCCGGCGCACCATCGGCGACGACGCCGAGCTGTACGTCGACGCCAACGGCGCCTACCAGCGCAAGCAGGCGATCCGGGTGGCACATGCCGCGGCCGAGTTGGACGTGCGCTGGTACGAGGAGCCGGTCAGCTCCGACGACCTCGCCGGTTTGGGGCTGGTCCGCGACCAGGTCCTGCCGGACGTGGCGGCGGGGGAGTACGGCTTCGACCTGACCTACTTCCACCGGATGACGCCGTTCGTGGACTGCCTGCAGATCGACGTCACCCGCTGCGGCGGGATCAGTGAGTTCCTCCGTGCCGCCGCGGTCGCCGCCGCGGCCGGGCTCCAGGTGTCCGGGCACTGCGCCCCGCACCAGCACCTGCCGGTCGCCGCCGGCGTCGAGAACCTGCGACACCTGGAGTGGTTTCACGACCACGTCCGGATCGAGTCGATGCTCTTCGACGGCACGGAGCCGGCGATTGGCGGCGCGGCGCGGGTACCGCTGGACCGGCCGGGCAACGGTGTGCAGTTCCGCTCGGATCTCGCCCAGCAGTACCGGGTGGCCTGACATGGCTGACCTGATCGGGCGGCTGCCACTGGGGGGCGTGGAGGTCGGGCTCAGGCTGGCCTGGGGTGGTCTGTTGCTGCTCGCGCCCGTTTGGCTGCTGCGCCCGGTGGATCCCGTCACCACCACGGCCGTGGTGACGCTGCGGGTGCTCGGTGCCCGGCACGTCGCCCAGACAGTGGTGACCCTTTGGCGGCCCACCCGGGGCGTGTTCGCCGGCGGGGCGGCGGTCGACGCCATTCACTGTGTCGCCGCGCTCGCCCTGGCCGCCGTCGACCGTCGGCAACGGCCCGCCGCCCTGACCGACGCCGCCGTCGCCGCCGCCTGGGCGGTGCTGGGGGCCGTCGTCGCACGAGATCGAGGGGACCGATGAGAACGCAGGAACTGCACCAACCGACCGGCCGCGTACTGGTCGTCGTGTGCGATCCGGGCGAGGAGCCGGTGAGCGTCATCGGTTCGGCGCTGCGCCGGTACGACCTGCGCGCCGGCCGGGTGACCGCCGTCGGTGGCTTCCAGGAGGCGGAGGTCGGCTGGTTCGACCGGCAGGCGCGCGACTACCGCCGTATCCCGGTGCGGCAGCAGGTGGAGGTGCTGTCCCTGGTGGGTGATGTGGCCGCCCATCAGGACGAGCCCGTGCTGCACGTGCACGCGGTGCTCGGCCGCGAGGACGGCAGCACCGTCGGCGGGCACCTGCTGTCCGCCCGGGTGTGGCCGACGCTCGAGGTGATCGTCAGCGAGGTCGCGCCCGAACTGAGCAAGCGGGTGGATCCGGAGACGGGGCTGGCGCTGGTCGCCGGCCCCGGCCGGTAGCGCTGGTCGCCGGCCCCGGCCGGTGGCCAGGAGGCACGAGGCGACGGGAGTCGACATGGCCAAGGGACGTGACGTGCGGGTGGCGGTGGTGACCGGCGCGAGCGCCGGGGTCGGGCGGGCGACGGTACGTCTGCTCGCCCAGCGGGGTATCGCCGTCGCGCTGTTGGCGCGGGGACGGGTCGGGTTGGACGCCGCCGCCGAGGAGGTCCGCAGCGCGGGCGGCCGACCGCTGCCGATCGAGGTCGACGTGGCCGACTACGAACAGGTGGTCGACGCCGGTCGACGGATCGAGGCGGAACTGGGGCCGATCGACCTGTGGATCAACGACGCGTTCAGCTCCGTCTTCGCGCCGTTCCAGGAAACCTGCCCGGAAGAGTTCCGGCGGGCCACGGAGGTCACCTACCTGGGGTACGTGCACGGCACCCGTGTCGCCCTCTCCCACATGACCCCCCGCGACCGGGGCACCATCGTGCAGGTGGGCTCGGCGCTGGCGTACCGGGGTATCCCGCTGCAGACGGCCTACTGCGGGGCGAAGCACGCGATCGTGGGATTCACCGAGTCGTTGCGCTGCGAACTGCTGCACGAACGCAGCGGGGTGCGGGTGACGATGGTGCAGCTTCCGGCGCTGAACACCCCGCAGTTCGACTGGTTGCTGTCCCGGCTGCCTCGGCACGCCGAACCGGTGCCACCGATCTACCAGCCGGAGGTGGCGGCCCGAGCGATCGTCGGTGCCGCGGACCGACCCTACCGGCGGGAGTACTGGGTGGGCACCTCGACGGTGCTGACCATCCTCGGCAACCGGGTCGCGCCGGGGCTGCTCGACCGCTACCTGGCCCGCACGGGTTACCGGTCCCAGCAGACCGGCCGCCCCGCCGACCCGGATCGGCCGAACAACCTGTGGCATC
Organism: Micromonospora sp. NBC_00617; assembly: GCF_045161355.1. Classification (NCBI taxonomy): domain Bacteria; kingdom Bacillati; phylum Actinomycetota; class Actinomycetes; order Micromonosporales; family Micromonosporaceae; genus Micromonospora; species Micromonospora sp. NBC_00617. Next base: position 1,155,121 of record NZ_CP107751.1, read on the forward strand.
CGCTGGACGGGCCGGGCGGGCGCGACTACGGGGCACGGGGCGGCTTCGCCGGCCGGTCCCACGGGCACAGCCCGCAGGCATGGCTGTCGCGCCACCGTCGCCTCATCGCGGCCGGGTTGGCCGGGACGGCGGCGGGCCTGGCCGCCTGGCGTCGGCACTGAACCCGGCGTCCGGGTGTCGCGGCGCCACCGGTCCCGCTCGACCGGCCCGTTTGTCACCGGCAGGGGTCGACCTGGCCCAGCGTGACCGCCGTCTCCAGCATCAGCGCGTGCACGAAGCTTTGCGGCAGGTTGCCGCGCAACTGCCGCTGCCGGACGTCGTACTCCTCCGTGTACAACCCGGGTGGCCCACACGCGGCCCGGTTGCGCTCGAACCAGCGGTTGGCGCTCACCGCGTCCCCGGCCTGCCAGGCAGCGAGCGCCGCCATGAACCCGCAGAGCAGGAAGGCACCCTCCGCGTCGCCGAGGGGCCGCCGGTCGGGTCGGAAGCGGTAGAGGTAGCCGTCCTCCGTCAGCTCGGCCAGGACGGCCCGCCGGGTGGATTCGGTACGGGGGTCGTCCGGCGCCAGGGCGCCTCGGATGCCGGGCAGCAGCAGCGCGGAGTCGATGCGCGGGTCGTCGTAGGCGCGCTGCCAGCGGCCTCCCGGACCGAGGCCGTGAGCGGAGGCGTCGGCGAGGATTCCGTCCGCCAGCGCGGACCAGCGTCCGACCAGGTCCCGAGAGCCGACACGCGCGGCGGCGCGTAACCCGGCGACACAGGTCAGCTTGGAATGCGTCCACTGCCGCGGGGGTAACTCCCAGATGCCGGAGTCCGGCTCCGACCAGCGCCGCTCGATCACCGCTGCGGCCAGTCGCATCGCGCGGTAGGCGTCACTGTCGAGCCGATCGAGCCGCTGCGCCGCCGCGAGCACCAGTAGAACCTCGCCGAAGGCGTCGAGCTGGAACTGCTCGCGTACCCAGTTGCCGGTACGGACCTTGGCGCCCGGGTAGCCGGGCAGGTCGTCGAGCCGCTGCTGGTGCGGCACCGGTTCGCCGCTCACGGTGTACGCCGGGGCCAAGGCGTCCCCGTCGGCCAGCAGCCGCGCGGTCAGGAACGCGACCGCGTCGTCAAGCAGGTCGTACCGGCCGACCAGCGCAGCCGCCTGCCCGGCGAAGGACTGGTCGCGGATCCAGGCGTACCGGTAGTCGTAGTTGCGTCCGGCCAGCGCCCGCTCGGGCAGCGCCGTGGTGCAGGCGGCCACCATGCCACCGCCCGGACGGGTCATGCCGCGGAGGACCGCGTACGCGAGGGTGGCGTCGCGGTGCGCAGGCCCGGTCAGCTCCGGCACCACCGAGCTCCAGTGCTGCTCGGTGGTCCGCCACAGTTCCCCGGGTTCCTCACCGGGCTGTTCCAGCGGCGCCGTCGACACCTCGAGCATCAGGTCGTACGAGCCCCGGGCCGGAACGACCAGCTCGCCGGTGAGGGAGCCGTCGGCGGCGGAGCTCAAGCCCGAACCACCGTGCAACCGCAGGTACAGCGGCCCGGCGCGGGCTGTCCACCTGTCGGCGTGCCGGCTGACCTCGCGCACCGGGCGGCGGCCGAAGTCGCCGCGCGGGTCCAGCACCACACGCACCCGTGCCGGTCGCTCCGCCGCCCGTACCTGCCGCAACAGCACCAGCCGGTGCTCCTGACCCGGTGCGACGAGAGACTCCCGGCACTCGATGATCCCGTCGGTGGTGACCCACCTGCTGCGCCAGATCAGCGACCCCGGCTCGTAGTGCCCGCCCCAGACGAAGCGTTCCGTCGCCGGCGTTACGAGGAAACGACCCGGACCGCCGAGCAGCGCCGAAAACAGCGGCGGGTCGCACCAGCCGGGTGCGCAGAGCCAGCCGACATCACCATCCGGGCCGATGAGGGCACCTCGATGTCCGTCGGCGAGCAGCGCGTAGTCCCGCAGTACCGCCGGGGAAATCTCCGAGGCTGGCATAGTTGGCCTCCGGTCACGGGGTCGGGGCGTTGTCCCTGGCACCGCCGCCCCGGTTGCCGGCCGGCGGCAGGTCACTCACCGGTGGCGGCAGAATTCCCCGGTCCGGGGCGTGGTGGATCCGGTGTCCCGCACCGACGTCGGCGTCGTACCGGCGGGTGCCCTCGGACGGCATGGGTCACCGTCTTCCCATCGTCGGCGCCTTGAAACGGACCAACGGGTACGGCCGGATCAGATCGTCGTTTTCCCGCACCTCGACGCGGGTAGCGGTCTGAAGGGGACAGGAGACGGAAGCTCGACGGATGGAGAATGTCGTGGCGACCTGTGATCCCGATCGTCGGAGCCGGCTTCGCGGGCTTCACGCCGCACGCCGGTTGGCCCGACTGGCCCGGGGCGCCGCGGACGTGGTCCTGGTCAATCCGACCGATTACTTCCTGTACCTGCCCCTGCTACCCGAGGTGGCCGGGGGTGTGCTGGACCCGCACCGGGTCGCGGTGCCGCTGGCGGACACGCTGCCCGGGGTTCCAGCTGGTGGTGGGCGAGGTCGGCGGTGTCGACGTGGACGGGCGAACGCTGTCGTACACCGACGTGGACGGGCGCCAGGGGCGGCTGGCGTACCACCGGCTGGTGTTGGCCGCGGGCAGCGTCAACAAGCTGCTGCCCATCCCCGGAGTGGCCGATCACGCGCACGGGTTCCGGGGCATCCCCGAGGCGGCGCACCTGCACGAGCGGTTGATCCAGCAGATCGAGTTCGCCGACGCCACCGAGGACCCGGCCGAGCGGGAGACCCGCTGCACGTTCGTCGTGGTCGGCGCCGGCTGCACCGGCACGGAGGTCGCCGCGCAGGGGCAGTTGTTCACTGCGTAGATCGCACGCCGCCACCCAGGGCTGGGCGGGGTACGCCCCCGCTGGCTGCTGCTGGACACCGCCGACCGGTTTCTGCCCGGTCTCGCCGACCGGATGCCCGCAGCCGCCGAGGGGGTGTTGCGCGAGCGTGGCGTCGAGGTGTGTCTGGGCACGTCGGTGACCGAGGCGAACGCCGACGGCGTGCGGCTCAGCGACGGCCGGTTCGTGCCGTCCCGGACGCTGGTGTGGTGCGTCGGGGTCCGGCCCGACCCGCTGGTCGAGGCCACCGGCCTGCCCGTGACGAGCGGGCGGATCACCGTCGATGAGTATATCGCCGCGCCCGGTCACCCGGAGATCCTGGCGTGCGGCGACGCCGCCGCCGTGCCGGACCCGTCCCGGCCGGGGGAGATCACCCCGATGACCGCCCAGCACGCCGTACGGCAGGGACGGCTCGCCGCGGACAACATCGCCGCGTCGTACGGGGTGGGCCGGCGCCGGCCCTACCGGCACCGCGACCTCGGGTTCGTGGTGGACCTCGGGGGGGTGTGCCTGCCCCGGGTTCGACTCGCCGGCCTGCTTCGCCGCTCTGCTGCACGACGAGAGCGCCGGCCACTGGCGGTTGGGTCCCGCCACCGCACGGTTCCCTCCCTTTGCCTTGGCGGCCCGTCCGGTACAACCCTTACCCGATCAAGAATAGCGGTGGAGCGCAGACCGCCGAAAAGGGCTGTGGTAAGAGGCGTGCGGCAGCTATTCGCTGGCGGTCGCTCGTCTCCGGCCCACCTGCACCGGTGAGCCGTCATCCTTTCAGCGGGCGAAATGCTGGGGTCGGCCTGCGCCGGAATATGACAGCTTCATGACAGTTCTCTGTCAGTCCCGTCAAATTCTGGATCCCCCCAAAAATGAGGTGCTGACCCGGCCGATGGGATGCCGGCGAGTAGGACAATCGGCGCGGAGCGCAGCGAATGTCGCCGGTCCTGCGATGTCAACGGGCGGCTGGCCGGCGTTGGTGGACGGCGCATTCCGCACCGGTGCGGCCCAGCTTCCTGTGTGCGATTACACAATCTGCGGCTCCGACTGGATGTATTGCGATGGCGTCGGTATGTTTCGCTGCTGGACCCACGTGGCCCGCTGAACGTGATCGATGCTGACATCGACGATGAGACGCGAAGATGGCACCGATGGCGCGGTACGCCAGCCGGTTTCCGTCGAAAGGGGGATCGTGTCCGCGCTCACAGTGCAGTCGCTCTACAAAATATTCGGCGGTCGAGCCGACGAGGCGGTACGACGTCTGGCGGACGGCCGGCCCCGGGCCGAGGCCCTGGCCGGGCTGCCGGCCACGGCCGCCGTGATCGACGCGAACTTCGAGGTACGCCCCGGCGAGATCTTCGTCGTCATGGGCCTCTCCGGTTCCGGGAAGTCGACCCTGATCCGGATGCTCAACGGTCTGTTGCGCCCCACCCGGGGCAGTGTGCGGGTCGATGGGGTCGAGCTGACCACGCTGAAGCCGGCAGCGCTCCGCAAGCTGCGCCGCGAAAAAATCAGCATGGTCTTCCAGCACTTCGCGCTCATGCCGCACCGGACGGTGGTGGAGAACGCCGGGTACGCGCTGGAGGTCGCCGGGCTGCCCAGGGCCGAGCGACGTGAGCGGGCCATGGACGCGCTGCGCATGGTGGGTCTGACCGAGTGGGCGGACAACCTGCCGCACGACCTCTCCGGTGGCATGCGGCAGCGCGTCGGGCTGGCCCGCGCGCTCGCGGCCGGCACCGAGATCCTGCTGATGGACGAGGCGTTCTCGGCACTGGACCCGCTGATCCGCCGGGAAATCCAGGACCAACTCCTGGAACTACAGGCCGAGCTGGGCAAGACGATCATCTTCATCACCCATGACCTGAACGAGGCCATGCGGCTCGGTGACCGGATCGCGGTGATGCGGGACGGACGGATAGTCCAGATCGGCACCGCCGAGGAGATCCTCACCGACCCGGCCAACGACTACGTGGCGCAGTTCGTCGCCGACGTCGACCGGACCCGGATCCTCACCGCCGCGTCGGTGATGGAAAAGCCCCAGCAGGTGCTGGACGTCAACGCCGGTCCCCGGGTCGCCGCAAAGGCGCTGCGGGAGAGTCAGACCTCGGTGGTCTACGTGACCGGACCGATGAAGAAGTTCCTCGGCACGGTCACCGAGGACGAGGTGTTGCGCGCCCTCCGCGAAGGCCGCCCTCACCTCAATGGTTACGTGTCGACCGAGCGGGTCCGCACGGTCACCGCGGACACGGCGGTGGCCGACCTCTTCGCCGACTGCGCGCAGAGCCAGCACCCGGTGGCCGTCCTCGACGGGCGCGACCGGCTGATCGGGGTGATTCCCCGGATCACCCTGCTCAGCGCGCTCTCCGCCGCGACTCCGGACGAGCCGACGCCGGACCAGGACCAGGCGGAACTGGTCGCGAGGAAGGGAGAGCCGGCGTGAGTCTGACCCGGTCACCGCTGGACAGTTGGCTGCCCCGGGTGCCGCTGGGCGCCTGGACCGAGGCCGCCGTCGACTGGGCCACCGCCACCCTCGGCCCGCTCTTCGACGGCGTCGCCGCCGTGGTCGAGGCGCTGGTGCGACCGCTCGACGACCTGCTCAACGGCGTACCGGCGGTGGTGGTCGTGCTGCTGCTCGCCGGACTCGGCTGGTGGCTGCGCGGATGGAAGTTCGCCCTCGGCACGGCAGTCGGCCTTGGCCTGGTGGCCGGGATGCCGTACTGGAAGGAGACCATGAGCACCCTCGCGCAGGTGCTCGTGGCCAGCACCCTGGCGTTGCTGATGGCGATCCCGTTGGGCGTGCTCGTCGCCGAGAACAAGAGGGCCTCCGCGGTGGCCCGGCCGGTGCTGGACCTGATGCAGACCATGCCGGCGTTCGTCTACCTCATTCCGGCGATCTTCTTCTTCGGTATCGGCACCGTGCCGGGCGTGCTGGCCACCCTGGTCTTCAGCATGCCACCGGGTGTCCGCCTGACCGAGCTGGGTCTGCGCCAGGTCGACAAGGAGATCGTCCAGGCCGCCGAGTCGTTCGGCGCGCCACCGTGGATGGTGCTGCTGCGGACCAAGCTGCCGCTGGCCCTGCCCACGATCATGACCGGCGTCAACCAGGTCATCATGCTGGCCCTGTCCATGGTGGTGATCGCCGGCATGGTGGGCGCCGGCGGCCTCGGCGACGTGATCATGTTCGCGTTGTCCCAGGTCGAGGTGGGCAGCGGCTTCGAAGGTGGGATCGCCGTCGTGATCCTCGCCGTGGTGCTCGACCGGCTCACCGACTCGGCGGGCGACCGCTTCCCGTCCGCGCGGGCGCAACGCCTCGCGCGACAGGCCGCCTGACCATCGCTCCGCGCCGGCACTCTCCACCCGCGTACGCGGGCCCGCCGGCATACCCGAAGCAAGGAAAGGACACCCCTTTGTTAGCGACACTGAAGCGCGCCCTCGCGCTCACCGTCACCGCCACCCTGGCGCTGGGCGGCGCCGCCGCCTGCGGCGAACAGGACGACGCCTCCGACAAGGGCAAGAAGATCACCATCGGCTACATGGCCTGGGACGAGGCGATCGCGGCGTCCCACCTCTGGCAGGACATCCTGCAGGAGAAGGGCTACAAGGTCGAGCTCAAGAACCTGGAGGCCGGTCTCGTCTACGGCGGGCTCGCCAACGGCGACATCGACCTGTTCCTGGACAGTTGGCTGCCCCAGACGCACGCCTCCTATCTGGAGAAGTACGGCGACAAGCTGGAGAAGCTCGGCGTCTGGTACGACGACGCCAGCCTGAGCATCGCGGTCCCGACGTACGTCGAGGGCGTCGACTCGCTGGCCGACCTGGCTGGTAAGGCCGACACCTTCGACGGCCAGCTGATCGGCATCGAGCCGGGCGCCGGCCTGACCAAGGCCACCCAGGAGAAGGTCATCCCGGAGTACGGGCTGGACGGCAAGATGAAGCTGAAGACCTCCTCCACCCCGGCGATGCTGGCCGCGCTGGATGGCGCGTTCGCCGACAAGAAGCCGATCGCGGTCACCCTCTGGCATCCGCACTGGGCCTACGCCAAGTACGACCTGAAGGACCTCGCCGACCCCAAGGGCACCCTAGGCCAGGCCGAGCAGATCAACACTCTCGCCCGTACCGGCTTCAGCGCGGACTTCCCCGACGTCACCGCCATGCTGAAGAAGTTCACGATGAACGGTGAGCAGCTCGCGTCCCTTGAGGACCTGATGTTCAACACCCACAAGGGCGACGAGGAGAAGGCTGTCGATGAGTGGTTGAAGGCCAATCCTGACTTCCTGAATACCCTCTCCTGAACGTCGGCCACCTGACGGGCCCCGCCGGTTCGGCGGGGCCCGTCACCATTTCCGTCGGCCCGGCCCGCCGTCGCCCGCGCGGACCTGGCGCTAACGGCACCGGTCGGATCAGAGGTGACGTTGCCGCCACCGGCTGGCCTCCCCTCGAGGGCTTCCTGCTCGCCGTCCTCCGACGCGTGCACCCGCAGCCGGACCTCCCGCCCGATGTGCAGTTCCAGTGCCACCAGCGTCAGCGTGATGAGAGCGCTTGCCGGGGCCGTCAGGGGCTGGCGCTGGACTGCTCCCAGCGTCGCCACCAGGACTCCTCCGTCGGTTCTTCGGCGGCGACTACCAGGGCGTTGATCAGATCTGTGGGTGTCTGCGGGCGTTCGACTTCGGCTGCCTTGAGGAGCCGCCGGATCTCGGCGGTCCGGTGCCGCATCACGTCGCCCACGAGCGTCTTGCCGGCCTCGGTGAGGGTCAACCAGGCGACCCGCCGGTCGTCATGCCGATGACGCCGGGCCACCAGTGCCCGGCGTACCAGGCGATTGCACGTCCGTGTCGCGGTCGACGGGTGCACTCCCAGCGAGGACGCCAGATCCACGGTGCGCAGCGGGGCGGAGGACGCCAGGATGACCAGTGTCCGGTACTGCGACAGGGTCACCTCGGCGTTCAGTGAGCCCAGCGCCCGAGCGGTAATCCCCACCAGGGCGCGACTCAGCGCGGACAAGCCGTCAACCAGCCGATCGTGCTCCGCGGTCGACGAAGGACCGCCCTCCACGTACAGTTTCACCCAGAAATGATTGCACGGATGCACGCATAATCGTCGGGTGGACCGGATACAGGGGACGACTGAAACGGGGCCCGCCGGCCGGGCCGCCAGGTGGGAGCGGCTCACCGCGCTGGACCCGTCGCACTGGACACTTGCGCCGTAGATGACGGTCTTGGAGTCAACCTTTCCGGTGGGCTGTCCGGCGTGATCCCGGGTTCGGGTTCCCGCCAGAGGTGATCGTGGTCGCGGTCCGCTGGTATCTACGCTTTAACCTCTCGTATCGGGACGTGGAGGAGCTGCTGGTCGAACGGGGCGTCGAGGTCGATCACGTCACCGTGTTCCGGTGGGTGCAGCGGTTCATACCGCTGCTGGCCGATGCCGCCCGGTTTTGCCGCCGAACCGGCGGCGATCGGTGCCTCGCGGTACCTGCCTGTAGGCCGTCGCCGCTCCGCGGTGCTTTGCGAGCTCATCTCCGGTGTGTGGCCGGAGCGGCGCGACGACGGTGTGTGCCCGCTCGCCCCAGTCAGGGGCGGCCACGCCGATAGATCAGTCGCGGGCCGAGCAGGTTCTGGGGCCGCCGAGGGCCGGGTATCCGCTGATCGCTGCGCATTGAGAACGCGACACAGTGAAGTTGCCACCTGATCCAGGAACCTTCGGTGGGCGGTGAGGGAGCGTGGGGCTCCGACCGATTAGGTTTCCGCGCCGCGCCCGTCTGTACCTGCGAGATCAACCCACAGGAGGCTGGCAGGATGCGGAAACTGACCTTCGCGATGAATGTGACCCTGGACGGCTACATCGCCGCACCCGGCGGCGACCTTGGCTGGAGTGAGGGTGAGGGACCGGACTCGTCGCCGAGCGGCGAGCTGTTCCAGTGGTGGTCCGACCGGGTGGGGGTGACTGGCCTGGCGTTGTACGGGCGCAAGCTGTGGGAGGCGATGAGTTCTCACTGGCCGACCGCTGACCAGCAGCCCGGCGCCACACCGGCGGAGATCGAGTTCGCCCGCCGCTGGCGGGACATGCCGAAGGTGGTGTTCTCCTCGACGACCAGCACGGTCGACTGGAACACGCGCCTGGTCACCGGAGACGCGGCCACCGAGATCACCCGGCTCAAGGCCGAGGACGGCGGCCCGATGGACATCGTTGGCGCGACGCTTGCCGGGGCGGCCATGCGGGCCGGGCTGATCGACGAATACGCCCTGGTCACCCACCCGGTCCTGGTGGGCGGCGGCACGCCGTTCTTCACCGCGCTGGACACCTGGGTGAATCTGAACCTCGTGGAGACGCGGACCTTCTCCGGCGGCGTAGTGCTGGCCCGATACGAGACGAGGCGATGAACACGAGCCGAGTGCTCGGCTCGTACGGCCAGGTCGACATCCTTCCTGACGTGCTCACCGCCCCGCCGGCAACGCTGGCGGGGCGGTGGTGCTCGCGTTGTCGCGTTGGTGTCCAGCTGGTCGGGGTGCTCATTCCGCGGTGACTTCGGTGACGCTGGCCGGTGCGTCGTCGACGATGGGAACTTGTGTGCTCACAGTGTCGGGGGCAGGTCCAGCCATGGTTTGTCGGTGGCGTCGAATCCAGTGAGCTCGGCGATCTTCCCGCCGACGATGTGCAGGACCGCGATGTTGAATAGCCGGTACCTCGGGTCGATGGGGGTGCGGAGGTACAGCACGGCCGCAGGCATGCGGTTGACCGTCGTGGTGATACAGCGCCAGTCGTCGTAGCCGCGTTGGAAGAGCCCATTGGAGACCCAGCCGTCCACCGCGTCCTTGGCCGTGACGATCAAGGTGCCCGGCTTCGGAAGCATCGCGAAGCGCAGATCGTCGCGCAGCAGAGCCGTCAGCCCGTCGAGGTCGTTGCGCTCATGGGCATCGATATACGACTTCACCACGGCGCGCTCGTCCTTCGACAGCTCGTGCGTTGCGGGGCTCCGCCAGTCGAGGCGGCGGTCGGGCAACTGCTCGCGTATCGTCACGCGCGCCCGCTGCAGTGCGCTGGTCACCGATGCGACGGTCAGCTCGAGGGCGTCGGCGGCCTTCGACGCCGGCCAGCCGAGGACGTCGCGCAGGATGAACACCGCCCGCTGCCGCGGCGGCAGGTGCTGGACGGCGACGATGAAGGCCAGCTCGATCGTCTCCCGCGCCACCACCGATTCCTGCGGGTCCTCCGGGAGCATTTGGTCCGGGTAGGGCTGCAGGTAGCGCACTTCCGAGCCCGCGCCCGGCAGCTCGGCAGTCACGGGCGTGCGGTCGTTGCGCTTCTCCAGAAAGTCGAGGCAGGCGTTCGTCGCGATCCGGTATAGCCAGGTCCGCAGGGCCGCATGGCCCTTGAACGACTCTCGCTTGTTCCACGCTCGCAGGAACGTCTCCTGCGTCATGTCCTGGGCGTCCTCGTAGTTCGCGAGCATCCGGTAGCAGTGCACCAGCAATTCACGGCGGTGACGCTCCGTCATTTGCGCGAACCGCGCCGTGTCCCTTGAGCGGACCGCTGCGATGAACGTGGCCTCGTCGGCGCCCCGCGGTCTAGCGTCGGTCATGGTCATGAATCCTTCCATCCGTGCAAGGGGGCTACCAGAACTGACGACGGGGCGGGGGGTTTCTGATCGGTAATCCGCTGACACCTCGCCGTTCGTCAGGGCGGATGGGTCGTGTCGATCCAGCGAAGGTGGTCCGGTTCAGGCACCCCCTGCGGTTGATTGCCGGGTTGTGGGGGAGGACCAGGGGTTTCGCGCGGCCTGCTCTAGCATGTTGACGGCCAGGCCTGCGCCTGCCGGTCCCATCATCAGTGAAGACTCAGGTCGACGGGACGAGGATCGTGGTGAGGATCCGCCGGGTCCGCTCGGGCGACGGAGGCAGGGCCAGTCGCGGTGCCAGGACCTCGCCGAGGTCGCGGATCAGCTCGAGCAACTCCTCGTCGGTTAGGTGCATTCCGCTCTGCCGGTAACCCACGAGGTCGCGGGCCAGGTCGACCCGCAGCCCTCATCGGCCGTCAGGAATTCAGTCATCGGGAGTGCGTCTTATCTGTGGACGGCGCGGCCACGTGGTACGACTGCTTCAACGACAAGCCGACGAAGCAGGCGGGCCGGTGACGACGAGAAGAGTGGCCAATCTGCTGCGCCGGCGTGAGAGTCCGCAGCGGCCGACCTTCCTGGAACTGTTCTTCGATCTCGTGTACGTCTTCGCGCTCACCCGGATCGTGCACGAGTTGGTGCTGGACTATACCAGGGGTCACGTCGCCGAGACGTTGACCACTACCCTTGCCGAAAACGGCGAGACTCTGCTGCTGCTACTGGCCGTCTGGTGGATCTGGACCCAGACGGCGTGGGTGACCAGCAGATTTGACCCGTTCCAGCCGGAGATCCAGTTCGTTGTCCTCGCGACGATGTTCGGGAGTCTGCTCCTGGCGGTCGCGATATCCGGGGCTCTCACCGAGACCGGCCTACTCTTCGCGAGCACGTACGTCGCGATTCAGGTGGGCCGAACCCTTTTCTTCGTCGTTACCTTGCGGGGCCACGATCTGCGCCGCGTCAACATGCTGGCGCTCGTCTGGTTCGGCGCGTCGGCCGTGCCGTGGCTCGCCGGCGCCTTCGAACCAGAGTTGACGCGCAATTCGCTGTGGGCGCTGGCCCTGGCGATCGACTACCTGGGGGGCAGACTCGGCTGGCCGGTACCGGGGCTGGGCCGCTCGCGTGTGTCCCCGTGGGCCGTCGCCGGCGAGCACCTGGCCGAACGCTACTGGCAGCTCGTCATCGTGGCGCTTGGTGAGACCATCCTGACCTCCGGCTCGAGTCTTCTACGTGGTCCGATTGTGGATGAACGAACATTGGCTCTTACATTGTCGTTCCTCACCACGGTGTTGCTGTGGCGGATCTATTTCTACCGAGCCGGCCAGATCTTGGGCGAGGCCATCGGGGCATCCGGCGACCCAGGCCGACTCGGTCGGTCGGCCGAGCTCTCTCACCTGCTGATGGTGTCCGGCATCCTCGTCACCTCAGCCGGCTCCGAGATCGTCTTGATAGATCCATCCGGACACGCCAGACCCGCCTGGGTCGGCGCCATCCTCGGCGGGCCCACGCTCTACCTCGCCGGGCGTTCACTATTCGAGCACGTGGCCTTCGCCCGCGTGTCCCGACCGCGGCCGATCGGGATCCTCGCCCTCGTGGCCATAGCGCCGGTGATGGTCGGCCTGCCGCCACTCAGTGTCGCTGCGGCAGCTGCCGCCGTCCTGCTCGGCGTCGCCGTCTCGGACGCGATCCGAGCCAACGGACGCCCACTGGAGCAGGCCTCGCCGCCACGTTGACGCGTACCCCTGTGCGTCGTACCCAGACGGCGCTGGCGGCGATCTTCTTCCAGAGCTTCTCAGGTCGACGAGGGTGGCGACGCGGCGGCCAGTGCCGGCGGATAGCGGGCCGATGCCGAGGCGAGTGCGGTGACGGCGATCGTGAAAGCTCTGCTGCCGGTGTCCTGCCAGAGATGCGGAGGGAGGGGTCTGGCTGTCACCGCGCCCAGACCCTGGTCATGGGGTGACAATTGCCGGATGGACCAGGTGCTCAACCTGCTGGTGGCGCTGCCACCCGCCCTGGTGCTCGTCTTGGCGTTCCTCCTCCCGGCGCTGGAGGCGTCGACCTTCCTTGGCCTGGTGGTGCCGGGGGAGGTGGCCGTGCTGGTCGGCGGAGTCCTCGCCCACGACGGGAGGCTGCCGCTGTGGGCGGTGGTGGTTGTGGCACTGGCCGGGGCGGCCCTCGGCGACCAGGTGGGTTATCTGGTTGGCCGCCGTTACGGCCGGCGGCTGCTGGACCGGACGCCGCGCCGGTTCGTTCGATCTGGTGAGCTGCGTCGTGCGCTTGACCTGATCCGTCGGCGGGGCGCCGCCGCAGTGGTGCTCGGCCGCTGGGCGGCCGCGCTGCGGGCGCTGGTGCCGGGCCTGGCGGGCATGAGCGGCATACCGCAGCGCACGTTCACACTGGCCAACGTTACCGGCGGGGCGCTGTGGGCAGCGGCGGTGGCCGCGCTCGGCTACCTGGCTGGCGCCTCGTATGGGCTGCTGGAGCGGCGGCTCGGCCTGGGCGGGGAGGTGCTGTTCGCGGTCGTGGCGCTGGTGATCGCGGCACGGATCTGGGGTGGCCGGCGGGCTGCGCGCCGCGAGCGGGCCCGTGCAGGAACCGACGAGGCCCAGTGACGGCCGACATCCTGGCGCTCTCGGGGAACCTCGACGCCGCCGACGCCTGCGCGGCTGAAGTACTCGCCACCGGCGAACGCGCAGCGGAGCAACGACAGCTCCGGTGACCCGGCCGCCAGCCGCGGGAATCGGCCCAGATGGGGGAGTGTCGGCGGCTGCACGACACGGTCGACGACGCCGGCTGCTGCTGGCCGACGACAAGCCCACGCCGACCACACGACTGGCGGGTGCCCGCCGACACGGGTCTACGTCGGACGGGCCGCGCCCGGCGTCGGTCGTTCCGGAGACCCGCATTCGGATTCGCGAGACTGTTCGTCCCGGCCGGGTCAGAGAGGTAGTGGGGGCAGTGTCGGGCTGTCCAGCCAGGCGCCGAACAGATCATCCAGAGGCTCGCGGGCGAAGCGTTGGGCGTGCAGCCGGAACTGCTCGGTCGTCACCGTCGCGTGTTGGTGCTCGGCGACCCAGGCCCGCACCAGCGCGAAGAACGCCTCGTCGCCGACCCTTTTCCGCAGGGCGTGCACCGTGAGCGCGCCGCGCTTGTAGACCAGCGGATCGAACATCCGGTCGACGCCGGGATCCGCGATGATGACCCTGTGCGGCCGATCCGCGACCCATGCGTACCACTGCGCGGCCAAGGCGTCCGCTGGAAGGTCGCCGCCAACGCCGGACCACAGCCACTCGGCGTAGGTGGCGAAGCCTTCGTTGAGCCAGATGTGCCGCCAGTCCGCCACCGTGAGGCTGTTGCCGAACCACTGGTGGGCCAGCTCATGGACGAGAAGTCGCTCGTGCGTGCGCCGCCCGTCCACGTGGTTCCGCCCGAAGATGGCCATGCCCTGCGCTTCGACGGGATCGTCGAGGTCGTCGTCGGCGACCACGACGACGTACTCCCGGAATGGGTAAGGTCCGAAGAGCCGCTGTAGCGCCGTCATGATCTCGCCGTGCCGGCTGAAGTCATGGGCGGCGTTCCGGCGCAGCGCGGGCGGGATCGCGGCTCGCTGCACCACTTGACCGACCGCCAGATCCAGCAACTCATAGCGTCCGATCTGGACGCTCATCAGGTACGGCGAGGTGGGTTCGCGCCGCTCGTACACCCAGGTCGTGCCGCCCGCACCCCGCCGCTGGAGCACCGGATCACCGGTCACCAGCACGGTGTACGGGGAGGAGGTCGTGACTGCCACCCGGAAGGTGGCCTTGGCGCCGGGTTGGTCATCGCACGGAAACCACGACGGTGACCCGTTGGGCTGGCTGGCCACCAGCACCCCGTCGGTGAGTTCCTCCCATCCGATGTCGCCCCATCGGCCGGGGATGGGCGCCGGCCTTCCCGCGTACCGGACCTCCACCCGGAAAGTGTCCCCGGCGCCGATGGGCCGCTCGGGTTTGATCTGAAGTTTGTTCGGCCGGTGCAGGTACTTCGCCGGGTGCCCGTCCACCCGAACGTCCTGGACGCGGAGCCCTGCGAGGTCGAGAGTGAACCGCGACAGCGACTGCAGGGCCACCCCGGTGAGGTTCGCCCGGCCACCAAGGCGGTTCGACACGACCCGGTAGTGGAGGTCGAGGTCGTAGTGCCGCACCCGGTAGCCGCCGTTGCCGTGCTCGGGCAGGTAGGAGTCGCCGGAGCGGGCGGCACCGGGCGTTGCGCCGCTCGACGTCGACGCCTTCGGATTCATGCCGACCGTGCCGCTGGCGCCGGCCAGGTGGTGATCGGGTTACCCAGCCATCGGCTGTCGCTTGGCACGGCGTCGCCGCGGGTCACCAGTGAACCGGGGCCGACGGTGGTCCGCGCGCCGATGCTCGCGCCCGGCAGGATGATGCCGTGCGGGCCCAGCGTGGCTCCCGCGCCCAGTGTCACCTCGTCCATACTCATCACACGATCATGGAACAGGTGGGTCTGCACGACACAACCGCGGTTCACCGTCGCGCCGTCGCCGAGCCGCACCAGGTCGTACTCGGGCAGCCAGTAGGTCTCCAACCAGACGCCCCGGCCGATCTTCGCACCGAGCGCGCGCAGCCATGCCGTCAGCAGTGGCGTGCCGGTCGCGAGGCGGACCAACCACGGCGCGGCGAGGACCTCCACGAACGTGTCGGCGAGTTCGTTGCGCCAGACGAAGGAGGTCCACAGCGCGCGCTCGGTGACGCGGAAGCGCCCGACCAGCAGCCATTTCGCGGCCGTCGCGATGGCGGCGGCGACGATCGCCGCGCCCAGCAGCACCGGCCCGGCCGCGAGCGCGGCCGCCCACCATCCGGCGGCCCGCCATACGAGCGCGAGTACGGCCAGGACGCCGATCGCCAAGGCGGCGGCGCACATCACCGCGACGAGCCGGCACAACTCGATCGCCGCCCGGGCCAGCTTCAGCCGGACCGGCGGGTCGAAGGTGCGGCTGGTGTCAGCCGCTTCGACGGTCCGGCGCAGCGGCATCGGCGGTGCGCCGAGCCACGATGAGCCCTTCTTCGCCTTGAACGGCGCCGACGACAACACACCGACGAGGCCACGTTTCGGCACCGAACGCCCCGGCGCCGCCATTCCTGAATTGCCGAGGAATGCCTGCTTACCGATGCGGGCCGGGGCGACGCGCAGCCACCCGTGGCTCAGCTCGTATGTCGCGACCATGGTGTCGTCGGCCAGGAAGGCCCCGTCGGCGACCGTGGTCATCGCCGGCAGCGCGAGCACGGTGGAAGCCTCCACGCCGCGCCCCACCTTGGCGCCCAGCAGCCGTAACCACACCGGTGTGAACAGGCTGGCGTAGAGCGGGAACAGCCCGACCCGGGCCATCCCCATCAGCCGCTCGGTCGTCCAGACCTGCCACGCCACCCGCCCCTGCACCGCGTGATACCCGGCGCCCAGGCCGATGCTGAGCGTCCGGACGGCCCCGAGCACGAGCAGCGCATAGCTCACGACGTAGGCGACGGTCGCCACCGCAACGGCGGCCAGCACCGCGCCGACCGCCGGGCGGACGGCGAGCGTCCAGCCGAGCAGTGCGAGCGCCGGTAGGGCCGCCACGACCGGAACCAGCCCCAGCAACTGGGCGGTCACCCCATACGCGAGCGGCCAGAGGCGTGCCCCCACCCGCGAACGAGGGGGACGCTGCGCGGGCCACCCGTCCGAATCCTTGCCAGCGGCTGCGGCCGGTGAGCCGGCCCAATGGCGGTTCGCCGGTACGGCGCCGGCCACCGTCGAGCCCGCGGCGACGCGGGCGCCCTTGCCGATCCGAGCGCCCGGCATCAGGGTGCTGCGGGACCCGACCCGGGCGTCCGCACCGACGCGAACCCTGCCGATGCGGACGACGTCGCCGTCGACCCAGTGGCCGGACAGATCGACCTCCGGCTCGATCGCCGCGCCGCGGCCGAGCTTCAGCAGGCCAGTGACCGGCGGCGCGGAGTGCAGGTCGACGTCGGCTCCGATCTGCGCGCCGAGGGCCCGAGCATAAGTGATCATCCAGGATGCTCCGGCGACGCTGGTGGCGCCGGTCAGCTCGGCGAGGCGTTCGGCGGCCCACAGCCGCAGGTGCACGCCGCCACCGCGCGGGTAGCTGCCGGGGCGCACTCCGCGCAGCAGCAGCCGAGCTCCCGCGGCAGCCACGGCGATCCGGCCCGGCGGGCTGAACAGCAGGAGCCAGCCCAGCGCCACCCACCACCAGGACACGGCCGGCGCCCAGGGTGCTGGCGCGAGCAGGGCGAGGACGTTGCCGAGGGCGGCCAGGACGGTCAGCCAGCGGAGCCCGACCAGCACCAGTATCGGAACCATCATCGCGGCCTGGATCAGCCCGGCACGCCTCGGCGTCGGCCGGACCTCCCGGCGCGTCGCCGCCGTGGTGTCGAGCGCGTCGAGCACGGCCGCGAGCCGCGACAGTTTCGGGTGAAGGTAGATGTCGGCCACCGAGACGCGCGGGTGCCGGCGCCGGATCCAGGCCACCAGTTGCGCCGCGTTCAGGCTGCCGCCGCCGTGGGTGAAGAAGTCAGCGTCCGCCTCGGTGGGGCGTACGCCCAGGATCTCTGCCCAACCACCGGCGAGCCATTCCTCCGTGGCGGTCAGCTCAGCCGCCGTGGCCTGCGGGGTGGCCAGTGGCCAGGGCAGCGCGGCCCGATCCACCTTGCCGGACGTCCGGGTCGGCAGCGCGTCCACCACGGCCAGCAGCGGCACGAGCGCCGCCGGCAGCTGCTCACGGATCCGCAGCGCCGCCGCCGCGGCATCGAATGCGACGCCGTCGTGCGGAACCACGTACCCCACCAGCAGTTGGTTGCCGGCGGCGGTGCGCTGCACCGCCGCCGCGGCACCGGCCACGTCGGGCAGTGACTGCAGTGCCGCGTCGATCTCACCCAGCTCGATCCGGCGTCCGCCGAGCTTGACCTGCTCGTCACCGCGGCCGACGAACAGGAGCCCTTCGGGCTCCGCCCGGACGATGTCACCACTGCGGTACGCCCGCTGCCAGCCGAGCGCGGGCAGCGGCGCGAACTTCTCGGCGTCCTTGCCCGCGTCCAGGTAGCGGGCGAGCCCCACCCCGCCGATCACCAACTCGCCGCTCTCACCCATGGCGACCGGGGTGCCGGAGGCGTCAACTACGGCAAGCTCCCAGCCGGCCAGCGGCAGCCCGATGCGTACCGGTCCCTCACCGGTCATCCGTGCGGCGCAGGCGACCACCGTCGCCTCGGTTGGTCCGTAGGTGTTCCAGACCTCGCGACCTTCGACGGCCAGGCGCTGCGCCAGCTCCGGTGGGCAGGCCTCCCCACCGAAAATCAGGAGCCGGACCTCCTCCAGCGCCTCGACCGGCCACAGCGCGGCGAGTGTCGGCACGGTCGACACGACCGAGATGCGCTGCTCGGCCAACCACGGACCAAGGTCGACGCCACTGCGAACGAGCGACCGCGCGGCCGGCACCAGACACGCGCCGTGCCGCCACGCCAGCCACATCTCCTCGCAGGACGCGTCGAACGCGACCGACAGCCCGGCCAGGACCCGGTCCTGCGGGCCGATCGCCTCGTTGGCGTCGTCGGCGAGGAACACCTGCGCCTCGGCGTCCACGAAGGCCGCCGCCGCGCCGTGGCTGACCGCTACACCCTTCGGGGTGCCCGTCGAGCCGGAGGTGAAGATGATCCAGGCGTCGTCGTCCGGATCAGGCCGGCCGGTCCGACCCCCGGGGGTACGCCGGAGCGACACCGCCAAGCCGTCACCGAGCACTGCGACGACCCCTGCCTCGGCGAAGACGAGCTCGGCGCGTTCCTCGGGATCGTCCGCGTCGACCGGCACGTAGGCCGCGCCCGCCGCGAGAACGGCGAGGATCGCCAGGTACAGCTCGGCCGTGCCGGAAGCGATCCGGATGCCCACCCGGTCACCGACACCGATGCCGTGCCCGGCCAGCGATCTCCGTACGGCCTCGACCTCATCGGCCAGGTCGCGGTACGTCAGTGCCGTGCCATCGTTGTCGATCGCAACCGCGTCGGCGTGCGCGCGCACGGAGTCGTCGAGAATGTCGACAAGCGTGCGGCGGGCCGGGGCCGAGGGGGATCGGAACACCGCCGGGGTCACCGGTGCGGTGACCACCGGCGGCAGCGGGACCACCTGCGGGCCACTCGTCACGGGCACCGGGTGTTCACCATCTTCACCTCGCGGATTGGCGTGATCCAGGCGTGCGGCATGCGAGCCCGCCCTGGCCAGCCCTCAACGCTACGTCGCACTGCCCGGATGTGACGGCGGAGCCAACGGTTCGTGTCCACCGCCACACCCGATGTGATCCGAGGACACCGAGCGGCGGTGACCGCCATGCTCGGGCTGTGCTCGACGGCCGGCGCTCAACCGGGTCCGCGTGCGACGCCGGTCTACCCTTCGACTGTGTCTGATGACACCACACAGAGCTCCGCTGCCGAGCCGGATCGACAGCGGTTCGTCGTCTGCGGGGACGGTGCGGTGGCTCGCCGTCTGGTCACCGAACTGGTGGACCGCTACGGCGTCCCGGTCACCGTGGTCCTACCGTCGTCGAGCGACCACGTACCCGACCCTGCCGATCTCGCTTCGGAATTCAGGGCGGCGGAGGGACAGCCGGAGATCATCACCGCTCGGCGCCTGACCGCGGAGGTGCTCGGTCAGGCTGGAGTCCGGGAGGCTGCGGCCGTGGCGTTGGTTGGTGGCGATGATGTGAGCAATGTGGACGCCGCCATGATCATCAAGGATCTGGCTCCGGATGTCCGGTTGGTGGTCAGACTATTCAACCCGGTGCTCGGCGAGGGCGTGGCCTCGATGCTCGGGGATTGCGCCGTACTCTCCGGATCCGAGATCGCCGCACCGGCGTTCGTCGCCGCCACGCTCGGGGACGCCACGCCGACGTACCTGCGGCTGCCCGACGGTGAGCTGTTGCGTACCGCGATGCGCAGCGCCGTCGACCCGGTCGGTGTGGATGTGGTGTGCGGTCTGGCCGATACGACGGGCTCGGAGCCGGTCGTCCTTCCAGCGGACCAGGATTCGGCGGACCTGGTGCTTGTCCGCGCGTACGGGCGGCCCCGGATGGAACCGGCGCGTCGACGGCCACGCCTGCTTCGAGCCCTCGGATTGGTGTTCAGCCGCAATCTTCGGCTGGCGTTGGCCGGCACGGCCGCGTTACTCGCCGCGGCCAGCATCCTGCTGGCGTACACCCGCGGGGTGAACCTCGCGGAGGCCTTCTACCTGGCGCTGCTGACAGCGATGGGAGGCGCCGAGGCCGACTCCGCCGCACCGCTCACCGAAAAGGTGACCGCGGCGGTGCTGGTGACCACCGGAGTGGCGCTACTTCCCACCGTCACGGCCCTGGTGGTGGACTCGCTGGTGCGCGCCCGGCTGGCGGTCGCCGCTGGCGGCATGATCGGGCCGATCGACAACCACGTCGTATTGGTGGGGCTTGGCAACATCGGCACGCGGGTGCTGGAAGAACTGCATTCTGTCGGCATCTCCGTGGTCGCCGTCGACCGCCTGGAGTCGGCGCGCGGCATCGGTGTCGCCCGTGAGCTGGGCCTGCCGGTGATTGTCGGCGACGCGACCCGCCCCGAGACACTACGAGCCGCGTCCGTACCCACCTCCCGGGCGCTGGTGGTGCTGACCGACGACGATGTCACCAACCTGGAGACCGCCCTGTCCGGGCGGTCCTCGCACGAGGCGCACCGAGCACGCTCGACAGCGTCCAAGCCCTCATTGCGGCTGGTGCTACGGCTCTTCGACGACGGCTTCGCGGAGCGCACGCAGCGCATTCTGGGCATCAACGAGTCACGTAGCGTTTCATCCTTGGCAGCGCCGGCGTTCGCAGCCGCCATGATGGGACAGCAGGTTATCGACACCATTTCGGTCGGCCGCCGGGTACTGCTGGTGGCCGAGCTCCCCGTTGGCGCCGGGTCCGAACTCGAGGGCCGGTACTGCCAGGACGTCACTCAGCCCGGCACGGTGTGGGTGATCGCGGTGCGGACCGGTCGGGCGGGACAGACCATTTGGTCGTTGCCGCAACGTCGGCCACTGGTCCGCACGGACCGGTTGATCGTGCTGGCCACCCGCGCTGGCCTCGCCGCGCTGCTGCCTCGCAGCGTACCCAGCCCCGACGCCAAACCACTGGCCGACGTCGCGCCCATGCGGCTGCTTGCGCCGGCACCACGCGAGCGTGGATGAACGGTGGTCGGACGCGGTCGCCGTGCTGATCGCGGCCGCGCTCGTGATCTGACCGTGACCGGGTGAACATTCGCACCAACGGATCGACCGTTCGTCTCGCAGCCCTTAACCTGACCGCTCGGGAAACATCAGGTGACGAAAGGTAACGCGATGGCCGGCGCCACGGTCGCCGTCGACACCAACTCGGACGGCACCCTTGTCATACGACCACACGGATCGCTCGACGTCGACGACGCGGTCGACCTCCGTCGCACCGTCGTGCGGGCCATTCGGCATGACCGACCGCTGCGGCTGGTCATCGACCTGCGCGAGGTCCACCGACTCGATCCCATCAACGTCGGCACCTTCGCCGCTGCCTGCAACCTCGGCGATGACCAATGTGTCGCCGTCTTCCTGGATCACCCCTCGACCACCATTGCGAATCAATTGGTGACGGCGGGCATACCCGCCCACCGCCTGCGCCACATCGGCACCGGCCACGACTGACCAACTTCGTCCCGACCGGGCTGACGGCTTACGCCAACTGTGGTGACCGCCCTGTGCGGTCGACCGTGATGGCGTCACCGATAGCGTGAGCAGGAGAGGCGAGCGCGTACGCCCAGCGCCGGCCGGTATCGACGTTGGTCCTGGTGTCGGAGTCAGGAGTGTCGGGTCCGGTCCCCGGTCCAGGCCGCTTCGAGGATCGCGGTCAGGCTGGCGGTGTCGGTCGGGCCTGGATGGTTCTGGATCAGGCGGGTGACGCCACCGGCCATCTCCGCGAAGCGCGGGAGGTCGGCGCGTGCCACGCCGATGTCCGCCAGGGTGGCAGGGATGCCGATGTCGGCAAGGAGCCCGTCGAGCCAGGTGAGGAACGTGTCCGCGGCCTCGGCATCCGAGGCGTCGGTCACGTCGAGCCCGCACACCCCGGCGAGGATGGCCAACCGGTCGCCGATGGCATCCCTCGCCGCGTCCAGCGCGTAGGGCAGTAGCAGCCCGACGCCCAGGCCGTGCGGCGTGTGCGTGGCCGCGCCGATGGGGTACTGGAGAGCGTGCGGGGCCGCGTTGCCCGCGTGGGAGAACGCGAGCCCGGCGAGCATGGACCCATAGGACATGTCCGCGCGCGCGTCCGTGTCGCCGCCATTCCGGACAGCGCGACGCAAGCTACGGGCGATCCGCTCCGCGGCCCGGAGCGCGTAGTGGTCGGTGATCGGGTTGCGGCCGAGGAAGACCTGCTCCACCGGGTCGCGCGGTCCGTGGGCCCGGGGTCGCGCGGTGTAGCTCTCCACCGCGTGACAGAACGCGTCGATGCCGGAGTGGGCGGTGACGGTCGCCGGGCAGGTGTAGGTGAGTTCGGGGTCGACGATGGCGAAGTCGGGCACGATGTGGACGCTGGAAACCCCCACCTTGAGCTCGCGGTCCGGGTCGGTCAACACCGAGACGGGTGTGAGTTCGGAGCCGGTGCCTGACGTCGTCGGGACCGCGACGAGAGGAATCGTCGGCCCCGGCACCTTCGACTCGCCGTAGAAGTCGCGCGGCGTCCCGCCGTGACGGCGGATGACGCCGACGATTTTGGCGAGGTCGATCACCGTGCCACCCCCGATGGCGAGGATCACGTCGGCGTCCACCTCGGCGGCGGCCGAGACGGCCAGGGCGACATCGGCGAGTGGCACGTCTGGAGTTCCGTCGGAGAACACCCCGACGATCTCGACCTTTTCCCGCACCGCGGCCACGATCTCGGCCACGCCCGGCTGCCGTAGGAGAACCTCATCGGTCACGATGAGGACTCGCGAGCCACTCTCGGCCACCACTCGTGGGATGTTCTGCGCGACCCCTTCGCCCACTATCAGCTGGCGTGGTCCGCGGACGGTCTCAAGCATGTCAGTGCCTCTCTCGAACGTCGGCGGCGATGTGTTGGGGGGACCTCCAGGTCACCTGCGAGACCCCGACGGCGTCGTCAGGGTTGGCCGCCCGGGTGGCGCAGGCGCGGGCGCCGGGTGGCCGGAGCAGCAGCCTGGTCACGGTAGGTCGATCGCCGCGTAGGTGAGGTCGAGGTACTCGAGGATGCCCTCGTGCGACCCCTCCTTGCCGATCCCGGACTGCTTCACGCCTCCGAACGGAGCTGACGGGTCCGATATCAGGCCACGATTGATGCCGATCATTCCCGTATCCAGCCCTTCGGCGAACCGGAGCGCCCGCTGCAGGTCCCGGGTGAAGATGTATCCGACCAGGCCATGCTCGGTGTCGTTGGCCTTCGCCAGCACCTCGTCGTCGGACGTGAACGAGATGATCGGCGCCACCGGGCCGAAGATCTCCGCCCGCAGCATCCGCGCATCGTCGGGCACGTCGACGAGGACCGTGGGCGGGTAGAAGTGGCCCGGCCCATCCGGACGCTCGCCGCCCACCACGACCCGGGCGCCGCGATCGACCGCGTCGGTGACGAGCTCGTCGATCGTGGTGACCGAGGCATCGTCGATCAACGCCCCGACGTCCACGCCGTCGTCGAGACCATGGCCCATCGAAAGCGCGCCCATCCGCTCGGCGAAGCGGGCCGTGAACTCCTCGCGCACCGGCTCCTCGACGTAGATCCGGTTGGCCGCGATGCAGGACTCCCCGATATTGCGCATCTTGGCCACCATGGCGCCGTCGACCGCGACGTCCAGGTCGGCGTCCGCACACACGATCAAGGCCGCGTTGCCCCCCAGTTCCATGGACGTACGCAGCACGTTGTCCGCCGCCTGTCGGAGCAGCACGCGCCCGACCTCGGTCGACCCGGTGAACGAGAGCTTGCGGGTCCGACTGTCAGCAAGCAGGGCGGAGACCACCGCGCCGGAACGCTTGGTGGTCACCACGTTGACGACGCCCGGGGGAACGCCCACCTCCTCCATGATGCGGGCCAGGAACAGCATGGTCAGTGGCGTCTGGCCTGCCGGCTTGGTGATCGTCGTGCAACCCGCGGCCAGCGCGGGAGCGATCTTGCGGGCCCCCATGGCCAACGGGAAGTTCCAGGGCGTCACGAAGACGCACGGTCCGACCGGCTTCGGCACGGTGAGGATGCGATACCCACCTGCGGGAGCGGTGTTGTAGCGCCCCTCGACGCGCACCGCCTCCTCGGCGAACCAACGGAAGAACTCGGCGCCGTAGGACACCTCGGCCCGAGCCTCGGCGAGCGGCTTGCCCATCTCGAGCGTTATCAGCCGGGCGACCTCCTCGGATCGCTCGGTCAGTGCCCGGTACGTCGCGGTCAACAGCTCCGACCGTTTCCGCGGCGGGGTCGCCGCCCACTGCGCCCTTGCCGTGCTCGCCGCGTCCAGGGCGGCGAGCCCGTCGACGACGTCGGCGTCCGCCACCTCGGCGATGGTCTTGCCGGTGGCCGGGTCCTCGACGGCAAAGGTGGCTCCGCTTGCGGCGTCGCGCCAGGCGTCGCCGATCCGGAGCCGCCGGTGCTCGGGGGCCAGGGCGTTCATCGGGTCACTCATCGCGTCGCCTCCTGTGATCTTCTTGGTGATGTCCGGCGTGCCGCAGCGATCGCGCTGTGCGCGTAGACGGACGGGTCACCCGCCCTCGTCGGGCGAGGTTCGCCGAGCCCGTCGAATGTGGACTTGGCCCGGTCCGCGGGGCGACGCCCGGCACCACCGATCGCCACGGCCGTCTCAGCGTCGTCGGGCGGTGCTCACCGGTGACGGTCCGCCGAGGCTCGATTGCCGCGTACGGACGCATGGTGCCGTCCCCACCCGGCGCGGTTACCTCCCAGCCTCCGACAGCGACAGCCCGGTGTCCGCGTCGAACAGGTGCGCACGGTCCAGGTCGACCGTGACCTGCAGCCGCTCGCCCGGCGTACCGGTGACGGTGGGTCGTGCCTTGACCTTGACGATCTTCGTCCCCACTCGGACGTCGACCAGCGTTCGGTCACCGAGCGGCTCGAGCCCGTAGAGCTCCCCGGACAACGACGCGTCCCCACGCTGCTCGACGGACAGGTCCTCCGCGCGCAGGCCCAGCAGCAGCGCACGACCGTCCTCGGCCGTGGTCCAGCGGGGCCGCGGCAGCGTCCAGCCTTCCGCACCGACCAGACGATCTCCCTCGGCGCGGCAGGCGAGCAGGCTGATCGGCGGGCTCCCGACGAATCCCGCGACCCACTGGTTGGCCGGACGCTCGTACACCTCGGTCGGCGTTCCGACCTGTTGCACCTTCCCCTCCTTGAGGACCGCGACCTGGTCGGCCATGGACAGCGCCTCGACCTGGTCGTTGGTCACGTAGACGAAGGTTGCTCCGAGGCTCCGGTGGATGCGGGTGAGCTCGGTGCGCATCTCGACGCGGAGCTTGAGGTCGAGGTTCGTCAGCGGCTCGTCCATGAGAAACGCGCGCGGGCGACGGACCAGCGCCCGGGCCAGGGCGACCCGCTGCATCTCACCGCCAGACAACTGTGCGGGACGACGCTGCAGCAGACGTTCGATGTGCAGCAGGCTCGACATCTGCTCGACGGCTGCGGCGATCTCACTCGAAGAACAGCGGCGTGCCCGCAGCGGCGAAGCGATGTTCTCGTACACCGTGTGTCGCGGGTAGAGGGCGTAGCTCTGGAAGACCATGGCCAGGTCGCGTGCGGCCGGGGTGTCACCGGTCGCGTCCCTCCCGTCCAGGTGCACCGACCCGGCGTCGAGTTTCTCCAGGCCGGCGATCGCTCGCAGGGTCGTGGTCTTGCCTGCCCCGGAGGGCCCGAGCACGACGAAGAACGAGCCGTCCGGCACGTCCAGCGTCACCCCGTCCAGGGCCTGGACCTTCCCGAAGGACTTGCTCAGCCCGTGCGCTGACACGGTTCCCATCAGGCCACCAGCTCTTCCGTGCGCACGTCGTAGACCGCCGGAGTCCCGCCGGTGTGCCGCAGCCCGACCTTTGCGTCAGCGGCGAAACGGACAGTCGGTGGCATCCGAACCCGTACGTCGCGCTCGCCGCCGTGGTCGACCACGTAGATGATTTCGTCACCCAGCCACTCCACCGAGACCACGCGGGCCGGGACCGAACGTTCCGCCCCTGGTTCGGTGACTTCCAGCGCCTCCGGCCGGACGCCTGCGACCAGGCGACGGTCGCGCGGCAGGCCTGGCGGTGGCGTGAGGACCAGTCCGCCCGGACTGCGCAGCTTCCCGTCGGCCACCTCCACCTCAACCAGGTTCATCGGCGGGGAGCCGATGAACGCGGCGCAGAAAAGACTCGCCGGACGGTCGTAAACCTCCAGCGGCGTGCCGATCTGCTCGACGCGGCCCTTGTTGAGGATGGCGATTCGGTGACCGAGCGACATCGCCTCGACCTGGTCGTGGGTGACATAGACCATCGTCGCCCCCAGCTCACCCTGCAGGTGCTTGATCTCCGTGCGCATGTCCGCCCTCAGCTCCGCGTCCAGATTGGTGAGAGGTTCGTCCATGAGGAATGCGCGCGGTCGCCGCACCAGGGCGCGAGCGAGCGCGACGCGCTGCTGCTCTCCGCCGGACAGCTGGCGCGGTCGCCGGTCCAGGAGCGGACCAAGCCGCATCAGCCGGGCGGCCTCGTTGACCCGCTTGTGCACCTCCGGCTTGGGCAGCCCCTCGGCCCGCAGTGGGAACGCCAGGTTGTCGCGGGTTCTCAGATGCGGGTACAGAGCGTAGAACTGGAACACCATGGCGATGTCGCGCTCGGCGGGCGCCAGGTCGTTGACCAGCGTGTCGCCGATGCGGATGTCGCCCGTCGTCTGCCTTTCCAGGCCGGCTATGGCCCGTAGCGTGGTCGTCTTGCCGCAACCCGAAGGGCCGAGCATCACGAACAGCTCGCCATCACCGATGGACAGGTCCACGTGATCAACCGCTACCGTCCCGTCCGGGTAGCGCTTGTGCAGGGCGGTCACCTCGATGCCTGCCATCAGCGTCGCACCGCCCCGAGCGTCACACCGGCGATGAGGTGCTTGCGCACCAGGTAGGCGAAGACGAGCACCGGTAGGGCGAACACCACGGAGGCGGCGGCCACGAGACCCCAGTCCGTCGTGGTGCCACCGATGAGGCCGGCGATGGCGGGCGGAGCCGTCCGCACGCCGTCGCTGGAGGTGAGGAAGATGGCGAACACGAACTCGTTCCACGAGAAGATGAGTGCGAAGACCGCCGTCGCGGCGATGCCGGGCAGGAGCAGGGGAAGGGTGAATTTCCAGAACGCCTGCAGACGGGTGTAGCCGTCGAGCATGGCGGCATCCTCGTACTCGGCGGGTACCTCGTCGACGAACCCCTTCATCATCCAGATCGTGAACGGGACGTTGAACGCGGCGTAGATGAGGATCAGCCCGAGCTTGCTGTCGATGAGTCCGACCTGGCGGTACATGAGGAAGATCGGGATCACGACCACCACGGGCGGCATGAAGCGGGTGGACAGGATGAAGAACAGTTGGTCCTTCTTGGCCTTCACGCCGAAGCGTGAGTAGGCCCAGGCGGCCGGGACCCCCAGCACGGTGGCCAGCACCGTGGAGGCCCCCGCGACCACGGCGGAGTTGAGAAACGAGACGGACAAGGCCGAGCGACCGCCGCCGGGAGCGACGAACACGTCCTTGAAATGGTCCATCGTGACCTTGAAGCCGAAGAACTTGGCCGGGATGGCGTAGACGTCCCGGTTTTCCTTGATGGACGTCTCGATCATCCACAGCACCGGAAAGAGCATCACGACGGCCAGCACAATCAGCAGCGCGACCTCCAGCCCGGAGCGGCCCCGGCCGCCGAGGCGGCGCGCGGGGGGCGAGTGATCCCGGGCAGGACCTGTGGACACGGCCTCGTCGACGGAGACGGCCATCAGTCCTCCTTGAGCTTGTTCAGGTAGCGCAGGTACAACTGCGTGAGGACGATGACGACGAGGACCATGAGGATCCCGTACGCCGAGGCGGTTCCGGTGTTGAAGCCCAGGAACGCGACCTTGTAGACGTGGAACGACAACGTCTCGGTGGAGACACCCGGGCCTCCGTTGGTGAGGATGTAGACGAGGTCGAACAGCCGGAAGGCCTCGATGGCCCTGAACATCACGGCAATGAGAAGCAGCGGCCACACCAGTGGAAGAGTGATGGTGCGGAACTTGAACCACTCGGACGCCCGGTCGATCGAGGCGGCCTCGTACAAATACTTGGGAACCGCGGTCAGGCCCGCGAGTGCGATGAGCATGATGAACGGCGTCCACTGCCAGGTGTCGACCACGACCAGGGAAATCAATGCCGTTCGCTGCCGGGTGAGCCACTCGACCTGCCCCAGGCCGAACGAGCCGAGCATGCTGTTGATCACGCCGAACTGCGCGTCGAGCATGAATCGCCAGAACAGCCCGACCACGACCGGCGACAGCATCATCGGGACCAGGAACAGAGTGGTCAGCAGTCCTCGCCCGTGCGTACGCCGTGAGATCAGGTAGGCGATGCCGAAACCGAGCACGGTCTGCAGGCCGACCGCGCCGATCACGTAGATCAACGTCGTCAAGGCCCTCTGGTGGACCTGCGCCGACGTCAGGATGGCGGTGTAGTTCCCGAACCCGATGAAATGGGCGGGCCCTCCGCGGGTGGCCGAGTAGTCGGTGAAAGACAGGTACAACGCCCACAGCAACGGGAACACCGACATGGCGAGCAACAGCAGCAGCGCGGGGGAGATGAAGCCCACGGCGAGCCCGCGGTCGGTCAGCCGACGGGACCGACCCGGTGCAGGTGGCGGCACAGACGCCACCTGCCCGGGGTTGTCGGTCGTCAGAGGGACGGGGTCACTCACAGTCCGCCGCCGCCCTTGCGGCCGCCGGAGTCGAGCACGCCCTGCTGCTCCTTGGCGATGTCGTCGAGCGCATCCTTCGGCTTCTTCGCGCCGTTGAGAGCCGCGTTCACGTTGGTGTTCTCGATGTCGACGAGGCGCGCGTACTCGGGCACGTTCCACATGTCCCGCATCCGCGGAACCGAGTCCGTGTACACCTGGTTGAACGGCCCGGCGTTGAGGAACTCGGGCGACTCCAGGGCGTCCGTACGCGATGGCACGCCGCCAGCCGCGGCCCACTTCTTCTGGATGTCAGCCTGCTCGAACCACTTCATGAAGTTCAGGGCCTCGGCCTGGTTCGCCGCGGAGGAGTAGGCCGACACGTGCATCCCCATACCGCCGAGGGGGACCAGGTTCGTCTTCTGGCTCGGCAGGGTGGCGAAGCCCAGCTTGTCGAGAATCTGCTCCCGGGTGGTGCCGAGCGTCGACTGCTTCGGGTCCAGCAGGCCACCGCTCGCGGCGATCCAGTTGAACGCGATGCATGCCTTGCCCTGGGCGACCGCCGCGTTCACCTCGTCGATGAACCAGTTGCCGGAGCCCTTGGCGGTCAGCGGCTTCATCTTGTTGACCAGGACGTCCATCGCCTCCTGGCCCGCGGCGTCGTTGAGGACGCCGTCGATCTTGCGGGCCTTGGCGTCCCAGAGGTTGCCGCCGTAGACGCCGTTGACCGTGTTGTAGGTGACGGCCGCGGCGTCCGAGCCGTTGGCCTGGTGGAAAGCCAGCCCGCTGACGCCAGGATTCTCCGCCTGGCACTTCTCGGCGACTGAGATCATCTGGTCCCAGGTCTGCGGTGGCTTGTCGCCGATCAGGTCCTTGCGGTAGATCATCGTCCAGGTGTCGCCGAGCAGCGGCAGTCCGTACAGGCTGGCGTTCTCGTCGCGTTTGCCCGTCTCCGCCTGGGGGAACTGGCCGTAGGCCGCCAGGAGGTACGGGTTGTAGGCATTGACGTCGATGTTCTGCTTGACGAAGTCGGTGAGGTCGAGGATGTTGCCGTTCGTCACGGCCTCGCCGATGTGTTGCGAGTCCAGGATCGCGATGTCGAAGTCGGTCTTGTGCGCGGCGAACTGGGTGAACATCGAGTCGTGCCAGTTCGCGTTCGGCACGGTGTTGACCTTGATGGTCGCGTTCGGCCGCTCTTTTTTGTACTCGGCGTTCGCGAAGGTCTCCAGTGCCTTGGCGGGGGGCCAGTCGAACCAGATGAAGCTGAGAGTCAGCGGGTCCTTGGTGAGCTCCGGGATGGTCGCCGGTGCCTTGGGGGCGCTCGCCTTCCCGCCGTCGTCCTTACCATCGCCGCATGCCGTCACGGTCGTGGCGACCAGCAGCATGGCCGCCGCCGCCAGCCGCACCTTTCGGCCGGGAACGGACATTATTCCTACTCGCTTCGGATTTCGCATCTTCTCGCCTGCTTTCTGGGTGGGAACTTCTAGAGCCTCGCTATGTGCTTCGCCGAGCAGTTGCTGGGTCGTTCAGGCGTGTTACTGGGCTGTCGCGGGGGCCGACCCGGGAGCGGCGTCACGAGTACGCCGCGATGTGCTGGGTCTTCAGGCCGTCGAGCAGTCCTCCAGGTGATCGAAGTCGCCATGGCGGGTGGTGCCGCGATGGTGGAGGATGAAGATCATCCGTCACATTTCCTATACGATCCGGTGGGGGCGTCAGCATGCCGCAGCGTTGTGACTGGTGTCAACAGGTTCTCGAAGGCGCAAGAAAGGACCTCAGGTCACGATGGACGACGAAGCGATGATCGGGCGGGGCCGTAGGGCCGTGCCGGGTGGAACGCCGCCGAAAAGATCTCGCGGCCGGCTTGCCGACGAGGTGTACGACACGCTGCTCGGACAGCTGATGTCGCTACGGATCGAGCCCAGTTCCCGCGTCACGATCGACGTCCTGGCGCGGGAACTGGGGGTCTCGCAGACGCCGATCCGAGACGCCCTGAACCGCATGGAGGCCGAGGGCCTGGTTGTGCGTGTGCCCCATGCCGGCTACCGCATTCCGCCCCAGATCACTCGTCACCGATTCGAGGACATGCTCGAGGTTCGCCTGCTCCTCGAGCCGGCGGCGGCGCGCAGATCCGCCGAACGGGCGTCCTCGGAGCAGGTGGCCGGTCTGCGACGAATGCTGGAGGAGATGGCGGAACTGCAGGGGGGCAGCGGGCTGCTGGCCTACGGCGCCTTCGGGCTACGCGACGCCGCTTTTCACGATCTCGTCGCCCAGAGCGCGGAGAACCAGGTCATCCGTGAAACGCTTGCTCGCCTGCACAGCCACGTGCACCTCTTCCGGCTGCACCACGACACCCAGGTCACTCACCTCGCGATGGCCGAGCACGAGGAAGTCGTGGCCGCGATCGCCGCGCGTGACCCCGACGCCGCCGCCTACGCGATGCGTCGGCACATCCTGCGGTCCGGCGAGCGTTTCCGGCGATTGTTCGACGAGGTCAAGGACGCGGACCCAATGGCGGTGGAGGGTTGACGGGCGGGCTGGGCCGAGGAATGCTAACTCGATCAGATCGGATTGGATCTGATCCACCTCACCCGTCCCACATGCGAGGAGAAGCAGGTGCCCAGAGCGCTGCTCCTGACCGGCGACGCCGCCGAGGAACTCGACACCATGTATCCCTACTATCGCGTGCAGGAGGGCGGCTGGGACGTCGACGTCTCGTCACGGACGATGCGTGACGTGCAGCTGGTCATCCACGAGTTCGACCCCAACTCCGACGCCTACGTGGAGAAGAACGGCCGGAAGCTGCCGGTCGACGTGCCCTGGGCCGAGGTCGACGTCGAGCGCTATGACGCCCTCATCATCCCCGGTGGACGCGCCCCCGAGTGGATCCGGGTCGACGCCGACGTCAGGCGCATCACCGAGCACTTCTTCGCGCGCAACCTCCCCATCGCGCTGGTGTGCCACGGCGCGCAGGTGCCAGCGGTGTACGGGCTGCTCAAGGGTCGAAAGACGGCGTGCTTCCCGCCCATCACCGGTGACATGGAGAACGCGGGCGCGACGGTCATCGACGCTCCCGACGTCGTGGACGGCAACCTCGTCTCCTGCCGGGGTTGGCCCGACATGCCGCAATTCGGCAGGGCGATGATGGAGCTCTTCTCGAAGTCCGTCAACTCCGCATCGGCATGAGCACACCTGGTTTGCCCCGGTGACGGCACTTCGGACCGTCACCGTCGACGGTTCCCCCGTCCACGTCCTGGAGAGCGGCACCGGGCCCGCGGTGCTGATGCTGCACGGCTCCGGACCCGGCACGACCGGGTCCGGCGCCTGGGCGACGACGGCGCAGGCGCTGGGCACGTCCTGGCACCTGGTGGCTCCTGACCAGGCGGGGTTCGGCCGTACACCTGTCCCGGCGAGCTCCAGGGGTGGGCTCCGGCTGTGGACGGAACAGGCCGCGGGCCTGATGGATGCTCTCGGTATCGAGTCCTACGCCGTGGTGGGTCACTCCATGGGCGGCGCCGTCGCGCTGGCGTTGGCGGCCGCCCGCCCCCAGCAGGTCACCCGTGTCGTGGCGGTCTCGACGATGGGCGCCCCCGGGGCGCCGCTGTCCGCCGAGCTCGACGCGATCTGGGCCGCCCCCGCCGGCCCGATCGGGGCACGAGACATGCTGAGTCGCCTCGTCCTCGACCAGGCGCTCGTGACCGATGCGGCCGTCGATGCCCGTGCAACCGCGATGCGAGCGGGGGCGGCCGCATTCGCGTCGTTGTTCCCTCCACCCAGGGCACGATGGGTCGACGAGCTCACCCTCTCGGCACAGACGCTGGCAGCAATCCGCGCGCCCGTGCTGCTCGTGCACGGCGCCGAGGACCGAGTCACCCCGCTCGGGACGGCAGCTCAGCCCCTGCTCGAACACCTCGCCGATGTCCGTCTGCACGTGCTCGGCCGATGCGGGCACGTGCCGGCGATCGAGCACCCGCACGAGTTCAGGCAACTGCTGTCGTGCTTCCTCCGCCGGGACGAGCGCGATGACTCCCGCCCGGAAATCCATGAACCTGTCGTCCGAGCATCCCCCGCCGATTAGGTACGCAGCCGCCCACACGTCCCAGCGACAAAGGGCGCCATGGAGCTGATCGAACAGCTCCTGGAACTCGAAGATGCCCTCCGCCCTCCGGTGATGTTGCGGCCAGCCACATCGACATGGGTGTTCTGCGCGTCCCGAGGACTTGTAAGAGCTGAGCCGGCCGGTATCTTCGGCCGCCCGGAAGCCAAACACCGCAGCCTTCGACGTCCGCACCTGCCGCGAACCGAACGCTACGCATTGTCGCCGCCGCGCTCGTTGCTGCGTGCTCGCAGTGTCACGACCGGTTGAGACTGTCAGAATCGTGTTTAAGGAGCCGGTTCGCGGAGGCAAGGAGAAGGCATGAGCGACTGGAACGACAAGATCATCGTCGAGTTTCGCGCCAACGGTGGGCAGGTCGGCGGTCAGTTCGCTGGGGCGCCGCTGCTGCTGTTGCACACGATCGGCGCCAAGAGCGGCCGGCCCCGCGTGAACCCGATGATGTACCAGAAGGTGGACGGCGGCTACGCCGTGTTCGCGTCCAAGGCCGGTGCGCCCACCAATCCCGACTGGTACCACAACCTGCTCGCTCACCCGCAGGTCCAAGCGGAGATCGGTACGGACAAGGTCGAGTTGGTCGCCAGAGTTGCCACTGGGGACGAGCGGGAACGGATCTGGAGCGCGCAGAAGGCCGCCTATCCAGGCTTCGCCGACTACGAGCAGAAGACCACCCGCCAGATCCCAGTCGTCGTACTGGAACCTGCGGCGTAGGCAGAGTCGGCACAACCCCATTGCCCGCCCGTGCGGGCCGCGCCGCTGATCCGGCGCGTATCCGCTCAGGTAGCTGTGAAGAGGACGTCCTGTCGGGGCTACCCTTCCTTCGCTTGGCGTGAGCGCTAGATCTCCAGCCGCAGTCCGGCCCATCGGTCGAGCCATTCCTTGACCTCCACGCGACGCTGTCCCGCACCGGGTTTGACAGCGCAGCCGGGCCTGCTGTCGGCGGAGTGTGCCCCGAGCTTGGTCGTCACCACTGGGGCTCCTCCAACCTGGCATCGAACCCGAGGCGGGGCCGCCGACCAGCGGCGGGACGCTTCTCTGGGGATCGCCACGGTGACGTCGTCGTATTGATGACGGGACCGGCCGGGGCGCTCGGCACGGCGTCTACTCGATCGTGGAGAACCCCGGGCCATCAGGACCTGGTGGTGTTCACGTTCTTCGGACCGGACATCAACGACGACGGTCCGGTCATCCCGATGTCCGCAGCCGTGTGACGCGCCGTTGCCCACGGTGCCCAGCTTCAGCGCTGGGGACATGGACACGGAGCACCCATGGTGGGGGGTCGCAGAGCGTCAGCCGGCCGTCAGGCCGTCACCCAGATGGAGATCGGACGGCTACCCGTCCACGGCGGCGGCTCCGGCGCCCAGCCCGAGACGGTTCACCGCGGCGGACACGAGCTCGTCCGGAGGCAGCGCGACGTCGAGCACCAGCCCCGGCTCGCCCGGCTCGAACCGTTCCAGGATGGCCAGCTGAGAGTCGAGGAGGCTCGCCGGCATGTAGTGCCCGGCGCGCTGGGCCATCCGCTCCCGGATGACCTCCGCCGTCCCGTCCAGGTGGACGAAGTCCACGCTCGGTGGCCCCTGCCGGAGCACCTCCCGGTAGGACCGCTTCAACGCCGAGCAGGCCAGCACCGTCGAAACGCCCTCGGCGTTACGGCTGGCCATCCAGTCGGCGAGGGCGCGGAGCCAGGGCCAGCGGGCGTCGTCGTCGAGGGGTACGCCGGAGCGCATCCTCGCCACGTTGGCCTCGGAGTGGAACTCGTCGGCCTCGGCGAAGGTCAGCCCGGTGAGGGCGCTGATTCCCCTGGCCACGGTCGTCTTGCCCGCCCCGGACACGCCCATCACGACGACATGCCGGGGCGGCTGGTGCCGGCTGGCCGCGGCGCCCTGCTCACCAGTCATGGATGGTCCCGTCCTTGAGCCGGTTGAACGGCAGGTAGGCCGGCACGTACGGGAACCTCGCGGCGGCCTCCTCGTCGAGTTCGACGCCCAGGCCCGGCTGCTCGCCCGGGTGGAGGTAACCGTCGGCGAACGTGAAGGACTGCCGGAACACCTCGTCGGTCAGAGCGCCGTGCTGCATGTACTCCTGGATGCCGAAGTTGTGGATAGCCAGGTCGAGGTGCAGGGCGGCGGCCATGCCGACCGGTGAGATGTCGGTCGGGCCGTGGATGCCGGACTTGATCTGGTACTGCGCGGCGAAGTCGAGCAGCTTGCGGATGGCGGTGATGCCGCCGGTGTGGGTGACGGCGGACCGGACGTAGTCGATCAACTGTTCGCGGATGAGCGTCTGGTAGTCCCACACCGTGTTGAAGACCTCGCCGATCGCCAGCGGCGTGGTCGTGTGGTGGCGGACCAGGCGCAGGGCCTCCTGGTTCTCGGCGGGAGTGCAGTCCTCGAGCCAGAACAGGTCGTACGGTTCGAGGTCCTTGCCGAGCCGGGCGGCCTGGATCGGGGTCATCCGGTGGTGACCGTCGTGCAGCAGCGGAAGCTCGGGTCCGAACTCGTTGCGTACCGCCTCGAAGACGCCGGGCAGGTGGCGCATGTAGGAGCGGGTGTCCCAGTCCTCCTCGGCCGGCAGCGGGGTGCGCTGCGCCGGCTCGTAGTCGTACCGCTTGCCGTCGGCGCTGGGTTGCGCGGCGACCCCGTAGACGGCGTTGATGCCCGGCACGGACGTCTGGACCCGGATGGATCGGAAGCCGAGTTCGAGATGGTGGCGGATCGAGTCGAACAGCTCGGGGATGTCCCGCCCGGAGGCGTGGCCGTACGCCATGATGCCGGTCCGCGACGCGCCGCCCAGCAGCTGGTAGAGCGGCATGCCGGCGGCCTTGGCCTTGATGTCCCAGAGCGCGACGTCCACGGCCGCGATCGCCGCCATGGTCACCGGGCCGCGTCGCCAGTACGCGGAGCGGTACAGGAACTGCCAGGTGTCCTCGATGCGGTGTGGATCGCGCCCGATCAACAGCGGCACGACGTGGTCGCGCAGGTACGAGGCGACCGACAGTTCCCGCCCGTTGAGGGTGCCGTCGCCCAGACCGGTGACCCCGTCGTCGGTGGTGATCTTCAGGGTGACGAAGTTGCGGTCCGGGCTGGAGACGATGACGTCCGCTGCGACAATCTTCACGGGGTGCCTTTCTCAGGTGCCGCGCTGGGCGGGTTTAGCGGATGGTGCTTCCAGTCTCGTGTCCGTCGAGAAGGGACAGTTCATCACGGCGTGGCAGACCCTCCCAGTCGCCGTGACCGGCGACGGCGAAGGCGCCGACGGTGACCGCGCGGTGCAGGCGGCCGTCGAGGTCGAGCCCGTCGAGATGGCCGGAGAGGTAGCCGGCGCTGAACGCGTCACCGGCCCCGACCGTGTCCACCGCTGTCACCGGCACCGCCGCGACGTGCCGGACGCCCTCGCGGGTGTGCGCCCGCGCGCCGTCGACGCCGAGCTTGACCAGGACGGTCCGCACGCCGCGCGCCAGTAGACGCGCGGCGACGGTGGACTCGTCCGCCCCGGGCTCGTCGACGAGGTCCAGCTCGTCGGCCGAGGCGATGACCAGCGACGCGTGCGCCGCCAACGGGGTGAGCGCCGCGCGGGCCGCCTCCCGGGTCCAGAGCCGGGCCCGGTAGTTGACGTCGAGGCAGACCAGCGTCCCAGACCGGGAGGCCACCTCGGCCGCCCAGGTGGTGGCCTCGCGGGCGCTGTCGGACAGCGCCGGGGTGATCCCGGTCAGATGCAGCACCCGGGCGCCCTCGGCGACCGGTGTGCGCACGTCCTCGACGCTCAGGGCGGACCCGGCCGAGCCGGCCCGGTGGTACCGCACCCGGGTCACGTCGGCGGTGCGCCGTTCCAGGAACATCAGCCCGGCGGGCCGGGCGGGATCCGTGGTCACGCCGTCGACGCGTACGCCCTCGGCGCGCAGTTGCCGCAGCACGTACTCGCCCAGCTCGTCGCCGCTGACCCGGCCGACCCAGGCGGTCCGGTGGCCGAGCCGGGCCAGGCCGATCGCGACGTTGGACTCCGCGCCGGCCAGGTGCATGGTCAGGGCACCCCCGACGGCCAGCGGTCCGGCCGTGCGCAGCGACACCAGGGACTCGCCGAAGGTGAGCACGTCGACTGCGGTCATGAGATCGGCCGGTGGGTCGCCGCCGCCAAATAGGCGCGCGCCCGGGCGCGCAGCGCGTCGAGGTCGCCGCCGGACGCGGCGTCGCCCACCAGCGGGCCGCCGACGCCGACGGCGATGGCCCCGGCGTCCAGGTAGGCGGGCATCTCGGCCAGGCCCACCCCGCCGACCGCGACGAGGGGAAGCTGCGGGAACGGGTCGCGCAGCGCCCTGAGGTACGCCGGGCCGCCGAGCGAGGCGGGGAAGAGCTTCACCGCGGACGCCCCCATCCGGACCGCGGTGTACGCCTCGGTCGGGGTGAGCGCCCCGGCGGCGACCGGCAGTCCGCGGCGTACGGCCTCGGGGATGGACTCGACGACGGCCGGGGTGACGACGAAGTGCGCTCCGGCGGCGGCCACGTCGGCGACGTCGGTGGCGGTGAGCACCGTCCCCGCGCCGACCAGCGCACCGGCCGGCGCGGCCGCCCGGATGGCGTCGATGGCGCGCAACGCTCCCGGCGTCGTGAGGGCCACCTCGATGACGCGTACGCCCTCGTCGAGCAGGGCCACGCCGGTGGCGATCGCGGCGGCCGTGTCGGTGCCGCGGATGATCCCCAGTACGCGCGCCGCGGCGAGTTCGCCGGTCAGGTCGAGGGTCATGCTCACCATTCCGCGTAGGAGCCGTCGGGGTGCCGGAAGGTGGGGCTGCGCCAAACGTGCCCACGCTTGTCCGCGGCCCGAACCGCCTGCTCGTCGATCTCGATGCCGAGCCCGGGCGCGGTGAGCCGCTCGATGTGCCCGTCGACGAAGAGCAGCGGCGTGGTCTCCACGACGTAGTCGAGCACCTCGGCGCCGAGGTTGTAGTGGATGCCGATGCTCTGTTCCTGAATCAGGTAGTTGGGTGTGGCGAAGCCGATCTGCAGGCACGCCGCGAGGGCGATCGGCCCGAGTGGACAGTGCGGAGCGAGTTGCACATCGTACACCTCGGCGAGCGCGGCGATCCGGCGTACCTCGGAGATCCCGCCGGCGTGCGAGAGGTCCGGCTGGGCGACCGCGATGCCGGCCTGGAAGACGGGCAGGAACTCCTGCCGGTTGTAGAGCCGCTCGCCGGTCGACACAGGCGTGGTCGTGGACCGCACGAAGTCGCCGATGAGGTGGGAGTTCTCCGGTACGACCGGCTCTTCGAGAAAGAGCGGCCGGTACGGCTCGAGCAGCGGGGCGACGCGACGGGCGTTGGCGAGGGTGAACCGGCCGTGGAAGTCGACGGCGACGTCACGCTCGTCGCCCAGCACCTCCCGGGCGGCGGCGACCCGCTGGACCACCCCGTTAAGCTCGGCGACCGACGCGATCGGGCTCATCCGCCCCGAGGCGTTCATCTTGACGGCGGTCAGCCCGGCCTCGACCTGCGCCGCGATGTGGTCGCGGACCTCGCTGGGCTCGTCGCCGCCGACCCAGCCGTAGACCCGGATCCGGTCCCGGACCGGGCCGCCGAGCAGTTGGTGCACCGGGGCGCCGTACCGCTTGCCGGCGATGTCCCACAGCGCCTGGTCCAGACCGGACACGGCGCTGGCCAGGATCGGGCCGCCCCGGTAGAAGGAGCCCTTCGTCATGGTCTGCCAGTGGTCCTCGATCCGCAGCGCGTCCCGGCCGATCAGCAGCTCGCTGAGCTGCTGCACGGCGGTGCGGACGGTTTCCGAGCGGCCCTCGCAGGTCGCCTCGCCCCAGCCGACGATCCCGGATTCGGTCTCGACGCGGACGAAGAGCCAGCGGGGGGCGACCAGGAAGGTCTCGACCCGAGCGATTGTCGTCACGATGTCCTCAGCCCTTCGTCGCGCCAGCGGTGAGGCCGGAGACGACGTACTTCTGCACGAACAGGGCGATCAGCATGATCGGCAGGGTGACGACGCTGGCCGCCGCCATGAGGCCGCCCCAGTCGATGCTGGCGTAGCCGACGAAGTCGAAGATCGCGACGGGCAGGGTCTTCGTGTCGGCGCCGGAGAGCACCAGGGCGAACATGAAGTTGTTCCAGGAGAAGATGAACGACAGGATGCCGGCGGTGGCCACGCCCGGAATCGACAGCGGCAGCGTGATCCGGCGGAATGCGCCGATGTGGGTCAGCCCGTCGACGAGCGCCGCCTCCTCGAGTTCGATGGGGAGGCTGTCGAAGTAGCCCATCATGATGTAGACCACCAGCGGCAGCGACACGAACATGTGGCTGAGGATGAGCACGCTGAACCCGCCGACCATCTTCAGGTTGGAGAAGACGTAGTACCAGGGCACCAGCAGGGAGACGCCGGGGATGACCCGCGCCATCAGCACCACGAGCGCGGACTTGCGCATGTTGAAGCGGCTCATCGAGTACGCGGCGGGCACACCGAGGACGATGGAGAGCACGGTGGCCGCGAAGGCCACCCAGAGGCTGTTGCCGATGAACTCGACGTAGTTGGCCTGCTCCAGGACGTTCGCGTAGTTGTCCAGGGTGGGTGAGAAGACGAGCGCCTTGCCCGTGTCGTAGATGTCGACGTTCGTCTTGAACGACGCGGCGACCATCCAGATCAGCGGTGCGAGCAGCGCGATCACCACGACGGTGAGCGCCACCAGGCGGAACGCCCGGTAGGCGGGGCGGGACTTCATCGCTGGGCCTCCTTCCTACGCGACGTCAGGGCCCACATCGATCCGATGATGATCAGGAAGAAGACGATGAGGACCGTCGATGAGATGCCGTACTCGTTGTAGTCGAAGCTCAGGCCGTAGGCGTACACGTTGAGCGTCTCGACCTCGTGGAAGGAGCCGCCGCCACGGCCCTTCGTGGCGTAGAGGATGTCGAAGGTCTTCAGCGCGTCGATGCCGCGCAGCAGGATCGCGACGATCACGGTCGGCATCACCAGCGGCAGGGTGACGTGCCGGAACCGCTGCCAGGCGCTGGCGCCGTCAATGCGCGCGGCCTCCTGAGGCTCGTCGGAGAGCGAGGTCAGGCCGGCGAGCAGGATCAGCACCACCATCGGGGTCCACTGCCAGACGTCGATGAAGATCGTCGTGGGCAGCGCCGAGTGCTGGCCGGCCAGCCACGGTTGGGGTCCGATGCCGACCCAGCCGAGGACCTGGTTCGCCATGCCGATGTTCGGGTCGAAGATGAGCCGCCACATCATGCCGACCGCGACCGGGGTGGCGACCAGTGGCATCAGGATGGCGACCCGGACCCATTTCTGACCCCGGAACGGCCGCCACAGCAGCAGCGCGACCGCCATGCCGAGGACGACCTCGAACAGCAGCGCGACGATGGTGAACGCGGCGGTCCGGCCTACGGCGGGCCAGAACCGGTCGGTGTCCGAGAGCACCTCGACGTAGTTCTGGAAGCCCACGAACTCGGATTCCGCACGAACCGAGCCCTCGGCGTCGGTGAGGCTGAGGTATCCGGTCCAGGCCAGCGGAAAGACGATCAGCGCGGCGACGAAGACCATGGCCGGCGCCGCGAAGAGCCACTTGCGATGGTCGTTGGCCCAGCGGGCCCAGCCGGGCGTGTCCGGCGTGGCGGAGGCGCGGGGTCTGGTGGGGGTGGTCACTGCTGCCATGAGATCTCCGGGTGGGCGGGCCGGGCGGGGGTGGCGGAGCCGGACGGCCCGGCCACCCCCGCGCCAGGCTTACTTGGCCTCGTCGTCCAGGAACTTCTGGAACGCCTCGTTGGCGGCGTTCGCCGCCGCCGTCGCATCCTTGCCGGCGATGGCGTCGACGATCGGCTGGCCGACGATCTCGCGGGCCTGGGCGACCTTGTTGACCAGCGGGCGGTCGTGACCCACGCCTTCCTTGGTGCTGGCCGCGATGGCCTCGACGAGGTCCTTCGGGTACGTGGCCGTGCCCTCCGGGTTGGCCCAGACCGAGCTACGCGCGCCCGGCACGCCGGACTTCTGCTGCGCGAGCGTCTGCTCCTTGCTGGTCGCCCACTCCACGAACTTCCAGGCGTTGCTCTTGTTCTCGGAGTTGTCGTTGATGCCCAGCGCCCAGGAGGGGATGTTGTACGGCTTCGAACCGGCGGGGCCGGCCGGGAAGGGCGCGAAGCCGACGGTGTCGGAGACCTTCGACTTGGCCGGGTCGGTGGCGTTCTTGTAGAGCGAGTTGGCCTCGGTGTAGAACGCGGCCTTGCCCTGGGTGAAGATCGCCATCGCCTCGGGCCAGCTCATGTCGGTGCTGACGTTCGCCGGGCCGTGGTCCTTGAGGAGCCCGCCGTAGTAGGCGTACGCCTGCTTGGCCTGCTCGCTGTTGACGGCGGCCTTGCCGCTGCTGTCGACGAAGTCACCGCCGAAGCTGTAGAGGAAGCTGGAGAACTGGGTGACGGCCGGCGATTTGCCGGTACGCGCCACGAAGCCCGCCATGCTCGGGTCGGCAGCCTTGATCTTGGCCGCGGCCGCCTTGAGCTCGTCGAGGGTCTTCGGCGGAGCGGTCAGACCGGCCTTGCCCAGCAGGTCCTTGCGGTAGTAGAGGA
Organism: Micromonospora sp. NBC_00617; assembly: GCF_045161355.1. Taxonomy (NCBI): domain Bacteria; kingdom Bacillati; phylum Actinomycetota; class Actinomycetes; order Micromonosporales; family Micromonosporaceae; genus Micromonospora; species Micromonospora sp. NBC_00617. Next base: position 1,196,164 of record NZ_CP107751.1, read on the forward strand.
CCTCCTGCTCGGTGATGATCGGGACACCGACCGCCTTGTCCTTGTACGAGGTGGCGTCCACCGGGCCGGCCTGGAAGTCGCTGAAGTCCCAGTCCTTGTTGGCCTTCACCTTCTCGGACAGGTCGGCGAGGTACTTGTTCTTGGCGAACAGCTTCCCCTCCTGCAGGGGGCGGTACATCATCACGTCGAGGTCGCTGGAGCCCGCGTTGAGCTTCACGTTGTACTGGTCGGAGAGCTGGTCCTCGCCGAGCTGGGTGATCTCGACCTTCAGGCCGGTCTGCTTCTCGAACTCGGGCAGGGCCTGCTTGATGTTCTCCGTCCACACGTGGTTCGCCAGGGTGACCCGCACGGTCTTCGACGAGGCGCTGTCGTCACCGCCGCCGCCGCACGCCGACAGGCCCATGGCGGCAACCACGGCCAGAGAAGTTCCCAATATCGATCGACGCCGCACGTCCATCTCTCCTTCTGTCCTGGTCGCCGCTTCGGGGGTGGAGCGCGACCTCGCAGTTAACGTCCGCTTAACGTCCGGATGCTAGGCCGATAAAGCGGATTTATTCAAGGGGTGATGTTCAACTGATACGCTCCATGGCGTGGACCGGTCTTCATCAGGGGTTGCAGCTGTCCAACAGAAGGCCCCTGCCGAGGCCGGGCTGCACGCACAAGTTCTCGACCACCTCGGCACCGCCATCTGCGGCGGTCAGCTGACGCCGGGCTCCGTCCTGAACATCGACGAGCTGGTCGACCGGTACGGCGTGTCCCGCTCGGTCGTCCGCGAGGTCCTGCGGGTGCTCGCCGCCATGGGATTCATCGAGACCCGCCGGCGGGTCGGGGTGATGATCCGGTCGGCACGCGACTGGAACGTCTTCGACCCGCAGGTGATCCGCTGGCGACTGGCCTCCGAGGGCCGGATGGCGCAGATGCGCTCGATCACCGAACTACGGACCGCCGTCGAGCCGCACGCCGCCTGGCTGGCAGCCCGCCGCGTCGACCACGACGACGCGAGCGATCTCGTCGGGTTGGCGGCCAAGATGTGGGCCGCCGGCAAGGCCGGGGACGAGGAGCGCTTCCTCGACCTCGACATCGAGTTCCACCGGCGGGTGCTGGTCGCCTCGGGTAACGAGATGTTCGTCAAGCTGCAGGACCTGGTGGCCGAGGTGCTCACCGGCCGCCACCACTACGACCTGATGCCGCACTACCCGCACGAGCAGGCCCTCCAACTGCACGCCGACGTGGCGCAGGCGATCCAGCGCCGCGACGGCGACCGCGCCCGCGCCGCCATGGTCCAGATCATGGAGCAGGCGTTCGGCGAGATGAAGTCCATGTGGGAGCAGACCGGCGAACCCGAGCGGGGCTGAGCAGGCCCGCGCACGGCGACGGCGGCCTTCTCGTGCGCGCGCCGCCAGGTGATCAGGTCACCGGTCAGGTCGACCAGCCACTCGCCCGACGGACCGACCAGGGCTCAGCGCAGCGGGTCGAAGGGGTGCAGCTCCGTGGGCTGGCGGCCCGTGGTGATCTGCTCGGCGAGCAGCTTGCCGGTGAGCGGGCCGAGGGTGATGCCCCACATGCCGTGGCCGCCGGCGGCGAAGACCCGCGGCGACCGGGTGCCGCCGATCAGCGGCAGCCCGTCCGGAGTGCAGGGGCGGGAACCGACCCACTCGTCGGTGCGGGCGTCCAGGTCGGCGTCGCGCAGCAGCGGTCGGGCGGCTTCGGCGATGGCCAGGACACGGCGACGGTCCAGGGGCGCCTCGGCGTTGCGGAACTCCATCATTCCCGCGACGCGCAGCCGGTCACCGAGCGGGGTGCAGGCGACGCGCTGTGCCGGGAAGTACACCGGACCGGCCGGGACGTGCTCGAGCTGGATGCTGAAGCTGTAGCCGCGGCCGGCTTGCACGACGGTCCGGACCCCGAAGCGCCGGGCCAGGTCGCCGAGCCAGGTGCCGGTTGCCAGCACCACCGCGTCGTAGCGCTCGTCCGCGCCGGCCGAGGTCACCACGCGGACCCCGGCTCCCTCGTCGTGAACGGTCACCACCTCCGCCCCGATCTCCAGCGCGCCACCGCGCGCCCGGACGGATTCGGCGAGTGCGTGCACGTACTCCCCGGGGTTGATGAACCGCTGGCCGTGGAGCCGGATCGCGGCGCCGATGCCGTCCGACAGCGAAGGCTCGACCTCGCGTGCCTCCGCCCCGGTCAGGACGTCGAATTCGATCTCCTGGCCGGCGGAGTGGATGTGCGCCAGCTCATCGAGCAGGACCGACCGTTCGGCCTCGGTCCGGTACGCCGCGATGAACGACTTCGCCTCGTGCGTCGTCGCCTCGACCCCGCCGGCCGTCAGCGCGTCGAACGCCTCGAACGCGCGGCGGTTCATCGGGATGTACGCCCGCATCGCGGTCCGCCACTTGGCCGCGGTGCTGTGCCGGGTGAAGCCCGCCAGGAACCGCAGGAGCCGAGCGTCGGCGCGCGGGGGCACGTAGACCGGCGACGACGGGCTCAGGACGGCGCGCAGGCCGTAGCGGAGCACCGCCGGCTCCGGCAGGGGAGTGGTGATGCCGGGGGTGAGCCAGCCCGCGTTGCCCCAGGAGGCGCCGGCCGCCACTCCCGTGCGGTCGAACACGGTGACCTGGACCCCCCGCTCCTGCAGGAACCAGGCGGTGGCCAGCCCGACCATCCCCGCACCGATGACGGCGACGCGTTGAGGGCTGGGCGCGGACTCGATGGCAGACATCCGTTGTCTCCTTCACGGCAACTGAGATCGGCCCCATCCTGTCTCCAGTGCGGCGGAACGTCATTGTTCCGCCAGGCCAATGCTCGTCCGTACGATTGGTCGAAACGAACAATGCCGAGGCACAATTCGGTCATGATCACCGTTGCTGGCATCGTCGACGCCGTCGGCGCCGCGCTGCTCAAGGTCGTCGTCGCCGCCAAAGCGGCGGAGGTCCGCGACGTGACCCTCGCCGAACTCGACGAAGCGCCGACCGGTCAGAGCGGCGACCTCGTCCTCGGCGCGGGCATCGCCACCCCGGATCAGGCCCTTGCCGTGATCGAGCGCTGCGCGGCGGCTGCGGCGGCCGGCCTCGTCCTCAAGCCGCCGCTCGCCTCGCACCCCGACGTGACGTCGTCCGCCGCCGATCGTGACCTGACCCTGGTCGAGTTGCAGAGCCACGGGTCGTGGACCCAACTCGTGTGGCTGCTCCGGGGTGTGATCGACCGGCCCGTCGCGCCCGGCTCGCTGGAGACCGGGGAAACCGGGGTGTACGACGAGCTGTTCGCGCTCGCCGACGCGACCGCCGCCATCGTCGACGCGCCGGTGACGATCGAGGACGCCCAGTACCGGGTGATCGCCTACTCGTCGCGTCAAGATCGCACCGACCCCGCGCGGGTCTCGACCATCGTCGGACGGCGGGTTCCCGGTGATGTGATCGCACATTTCCGTTCCCGTGGCGTCTTCCGCGAGTTGGCGAAGGGCAGGCAACTGATCTTCGTGCCGCAGGGTCCGGACGGGACGCTGCCCCGGCTGGTGATCCCGATCCGCGCCGGAGGTGAGCTGCTCGGCTCGATCTGGGCTGTCGTGGACGGCCCGGTGCCGGACGAGCGCCTGCGCGATCTCCAAGGCACGGCGTCCGTGCTGGCGCTGCACCTGCTCCGCCTCCGGGTGCAGGCGGACGTCGCCCGCCGGGTGTCCGCCGAGCGACTGAAGGCCGCCCTGCGTGCCCCTGCCCGGATGAGCCGCGAGGAACTCGGCCTGCCCCAGGGGCCGTGGCGGGTCGTCGCGCTCGGGGCGCACGGGGGGACCGAGGAGATCGTGCACAACCTGGCCCTGTGGGAGTCGATCACCCGTCGGCACGGTTGGCGCCAACCGCTGATCGCCGACGTCGGAGACGTCCTGTTCGCCGTCGTGGTCGACCGGGGCGAGCTGCCCGGCTCCTGGCTCTGGTTGGAGCGGCTGATCCGCGACATCGCCGTGCACGACCCGGGGCTGGGCGCCGGGTCCGGCGGCGTCGCCGCCGAGCTGACCGACCTGCCCCGATCACGCGCCGAGGCGGCGGAGCTGCTCGCGCTGCGCGGCTCGGCCCGGCAGCACGGATCCGTACTGCGGTTCGAGGACGCCTGGGCCGACGTGGTGGTGCACCGCGTGGTCACCGCCGTACCGCAGCCCGACCTGCTGGTCGGCGGGCCGCTGCCCGCCCTCGTCGCCCACGACCGCAGGCACGGCACCGACTACGTCGCCACGGTCGCCGCCTGGCTCGAGCAGCAGGGTGACCCGAACAAGGCGGCCCGGCAGTTGCACGTGCACCCCAACACCCTCCGGCACCGCATGCGCCGCCTCGCCGAGGTCGCCCACATCGACCTGGAGTCGCCGCGTACCCGGCTGGCGCTGCAGATCCAGCTCGCGGCGCGGCGGCCAGGGTCCTGACGGCCGGCTCGGCAGCGGACGCGGGGAGCGTCCCTTCTGTCACCTGCCGGGTGGCTCTGAGGTGCGTGGGGTCAATGGGGCGGCTGCCTGCTTCACGAGCCCGACAGACGCCTTCCGGCGCTGCCGTTTCGTCGGACGGGTTGTGGGGATCACGTTGTCTCGGGTGTGCGAGTACCAACATCGGTGGGCGAGCTTCGCCTACCTACCAGGAAAAGGACGAACCGCCATGGGGCGCGTTGAGGGAAAGACAGCGTTCATCACCGGGGCGGCGCGCGGCATGGGTCGGGCGCACGCGGTGCGGCTTGCTCAGGAGGGCGCGGACATCGTCGCGGTCGACCTGGCCCGGAACGAGCCGGACCTCGATTACCGCCAGGGCACGCCGGCAGATCTTGCCGAGACCGCCGCCCTGGTCGAGGCTGCGGGTCGGCGGATCATCGCACGCACAGCCGACGTGCGTGACCAGGGTGCACTTGATGCCGCGGTCGCCGAGGCGACCGAGAAGTTCGGCGGGATCGACATCCTCGTCTCGAACGCCGGCATCGCGAACCAGAACCCCGCGCTCGAGTTGACCGACAAGCAATGGCAGGACATCCTCGCAGTCAACCTCGTCGGCGCCTGGCACGCGGTCAAGGCCGTCGTGCCAGGGATGATCGAGCGTGGCCGCGGCGGATCGGTCGTCATCATCAGCTCCACGGCCGGGCTCATCGGCGCTCCGAACCAGGCCCATTACACCGCGTCGAAGCATGGGCTCCAGGGGCTCATGGGCACCCTCGCGAACGAGCTGGGGGAGCACAACATCCGGGTGAACACCGTCAACCCGGGGATGGTCAACACCGAGATGGCCATGAACGAACGCCTGCTGAGGGCGTACATCCCCGGTGTGGAAACCCCGACCCTCGACGACGTGGCCCGGGTCTTCGGCGGCCTGGCCCTGCTACCGGTGGCGTGGGTGGAGCCCGAGGACGTGAGCAACGCGATGCTCTGGTTGGCGTCGGAGGAGTCCCGCTACGTCACCGGGGTCGCGATTCCCGTGGATGCGGGCCTGCTCGCGAAGTTCTGATTCCCCGCGACCGACGGTGATTGCGTCACGGGCTGTCAGCGCCCGGTGGACTGACCTGCGGCGAGCAGCCGCTTGATCTCCGCGGCGGCCGGATGAGCCGGTGCGACGGTCAGAAAACGCCGCAGCGTCCGGTCCGCCTCGGCGGACCGGCTGTTCCGCTGCGCCAGCCCCAGCACCAGCAGGCCGTCGGGGGAATCCGGCTCGCGGGCCAGGACCTCTCGGGCGGTTCGTTGCGCGCCGCCGCCGTCGCCGGCCCGCAGCAGCGCGAAGGCGAACCGCAGCCGGATCCCATCGTCGGGCCGGTCCCGCAACGCCTCCTGGTACATCTGCGCCGCGGCGTCGTACCGGTTCTGCGTCTCGAGGTCGTGGGCGAGTTGGAGGGCTACCGCGACCGGGTCGGCCGGGGCCGGCCGGGCGGGCGGGTCGAGCCGGTCGGCGACGACCGCGACGGACGCCACGAGCGCCACCACGCCCACCGACGCCACCCGCCACACCCGCCGCGCGCCCCGGGCGTCCGGTCGCCAGGGCGCGGCGGGACGGGCCCGGGCGGCGCCGGGCCGCAGCGTCCGCCGGGCCGCCCAACCGCCGCCCAGCAGGGCCAGCAGGGGTACGCCCCACAGCAGCAGCCGGACCCCGCGAGCCGGCGGATCGGTCAGCACGTCCGCGCCGTACCGCTGGACGAACCACCGCCGGATCTCGTCGCGGTCCCGCCCCTGGGCGACCTGGTCCGTCACCACCTGCCGCATGGCCGCGGCGATCGGTGACCGGGAGTCCGCCACCGACTCGCCCTGGCAGGCCGGGCAACGCAGCTCGGCGGCGACCGCGAGGACCGGGTCCGGCCGGCCGTGGTCGTCCGCCGAGCGGGCCAGCCCCACGCCGGCCGCGACGGCCAGCGCGCTGAGCACGAACGCCACCAGGGAATGTCGCCTGGATCCTGTCGAGATTCGCAAGGCGGGCCGCAAGTCGCGCCGCCAGCTCATCCGTCCAGCAGCGGCGTGATCCGCTGCTCCAGCCACTGCCGGGTCACCACGCCCTGCCGCCGGTCGACGAGCCGGCCGTCGCGGCCCACCACGAACGTCTCCGGTACGCCTCGCACCCCCCACTCGACCGCCCGGGTGCCGTCCGGGTCCGGCACCACGGTGAGCCCCGTCGCGCCGGTGTCGTCGAGCAGTGCCCGGACCGCGTCGGTGCCGTCGCGGATGTTCAGCCCGACCAGCCGCAGGCCGCGCGTGGACCAGGTCCGTTCGGCGTCCACCAGCAGTGGCAGCTCGTCGCGGCAGGGCCCGCACCAGGAGGCGAATACGTTGACCAGCACCACCTGGCCCCGCACATCGGCGAGCGCGAAACGGCCACCGTCCAGGGTGGTTCCGGACAATGCCGGGGCGGGCCTGCCCGCCACCGCCGGAGTCTGCTCGGGATTCGACGGGTCGGGCGCGCGCAGGCCGACGACGACCAGCGCGCCGACGGCGACCGTGAGCGCGAGCACCATCGCCGGACCCGCCCGCAGCCACCCGGGGCGCCGCAGGGTCGGGCGCCTCACGTCTCGGCTCCGGCGCCGGCCGCCACCGGGGTGGGCCGTGGGCGCTCGCCGCGGCCGGCCGGGCGGGTCCGCGAGCGGGTGGTGGCGACGGCCGCGAGCAACCCGCCGGCGGCGGTCAGCGCGCCGCCGGCCCAGAGCAGGCCGACCAGCGGGTTCACCGCCAGCCGTACGGTGGCGCTGCCGCTGTCCGCGGCGACGGCGATCAGCGTGACGTACGTGTCGCCCAGCAGGCCGGCGCGGATCGCGGGCACGGTGACGGCGGTGTCCCGGGCGGGGTGGTAGCGCAGCGCCGGGGTCAGCGCCGGAGCGGCCCGGCCCGATGCGGTGACCGCCAGCCGGGCCCGCACCGTCATGGTTTCCTTGCCGCCGGTGCGCTCCACGCCGTCCAGGCGGACCGCGACGTCGCCGACTCGCAGGGTCTCGCCGACCCGCAGCGTCTGTTCCGCGTCCCGGGCGTACGCCGACGATCCGGCCACGCCGACCGCGACGAGGGCGAGCCCGGCATGTGCGGCCAGCCCGCCGAGCCGGCCGGGTCGCCGGTGCGGGCCGGGCCGCCGCAGCCGGTAAGCCGCCTCCCCGGTCAGGCCGGTGAGGACGAATCCCGCCGCACCGAACGCGGTGAGCGCGGCCAGACCGGGCCGGCTGAGCAGGCCGACCAGGGCCACGGTGCCCAGGCCGGCGCCGACGGGAACGGCGAGCCGCCGCAGCGCCGCCGAGCGGTCGCGGACCCGCACCGCGGGCGCCACGCCCATCACCAGGAGCACCACGACCGCCAGCGGCACCGCGGTCCGCTGGTAGTAGGCGGGCCCCACCGAGGCGCCCGTGCCACTGACCGGGGCGGACAGCAGCGGCAGGATCGTGCCGATCAGCACCACCGCGGCGATGGTCACCAGGAGTACGCCGTTGACCAGCGCGAGGGTGGGGCGGGACAGCGCCGGTGGGCGCCCAGGACGGGCCGGCTCGGGGGCCCGACGGCCGGTCAGGACGGTCGACGCGAGCACCGCCAGCAGCACGAAGCCGAGCAGCATCGGGCCTAGCGGCGAGTCGGTGAAGGCGTGCACGCTGGCCACCGCGCCGGAGCGGGTGAGGAAGGTGCCGAGCAGTACCAGCAGGAAGCTGGCACAGGCCAGCGCGCTGTGCCAGGCGGCCCGGCCGCGTACCAGGGTGGTGTGCAGGAACGCGGTGGCGGTCAGCCAGGGCAGCAGGGAGGCGTTCTCCACCGGGTCCCACGCCCAGTAACCACCCCAGCCCAGTACCGCGTACGACCACCAGGCCCCCAGGCCGATGCCGCCGGTGAGGGCGGCCCAGGCGACCAGCGCCCACGGGCGGGCCGCCCGCACCCAGCCCGCGCCCTCCCGCCCGGCCAGCGGCGCCGCCAGCGCGAAGGCGAACGGTACGGCCAGGCCGAGGTAGCCGGCGTAGAGCAGCGGCGGGTGCACACCCATGGCCGGGTGCTGTTGCAGCAGCGGGTTCGGCCCGGGGCCGTCGACCGGGACCGGGCTCATCGGGCGGAACGGGTTCGCGGCGAAGGTGGACAGCGCGAAGAAGAAGAGCATGATCACGCTGACCACCGCCATGGCGTACGCGTGCAGCCGGGGCGGGTACGCGCGCCGGGCCAGCAGCGCCGCGTACCCGCCGAGGACCAGCAGCCACAGCAGCAGCGAACCGTCCAGGGCGGACCAGAGGCTGGTCACCGTGTGGTAGAGCGGGACGTGCCGGCCACCGTTCTCGGCTACGAACCGTACGCTGAAATCGTGCCGTAGCAGCGCCGTCTCCAGCAGGGCGCAGGCCAGGGCGGCCGCGGCCAGGCTGGCGGCGGTGCCGATCCGGGCGGTGCGCACGGCCGTGCCGAACAGGGCTACCCGCAGCCAGAGCAGCGCGGTCAGGGTCGCGCAGGCCAGCCCGACGGCCAGCCCGGCGGTGCCGAGGTCACCGAGCATCGACGGGAGCCGCAGGTGCGGACGACGGCCGGTACTCGTTGCCGTGGCGGACCACCACCCGATCCGAGCGGAACACGCCGTCGGTGGACAGGCTGCCCTCGACGATCGCCTCGGTGCCCTCCCGGAACGTCTCTGGAGGTGCGCCGCGCTGCTCGACGGTGATCTCGTGACTGCCCTCGGCGAGGCGGAACACGACCAGGTCACCGTCGTGGCGCAGCGATCCGGGCACCACGTCGCCGCCGAGGCGGACCCGGTGCCGCGCGACGTCCGGGTCGGCGAGCAGCTCGCCCGGCGTCCGGTAGTACGTGACGGTGTCGCGGAGCGCGCTGGTGACCAGCAGCCCGCCGGTGGCGAGCAGCACCGCGAAAAGGGCGACCCGGCCCGCCCTGCGGCGCATCATCCGACGTCCATCGGAATGCGCTCGGCGGCGGGGGAGGGTTCGGCACCCAGGCGGCGCTCCAGGCGAACCACGCGGTGCAGCAGGACGGAGGAGCCGGCGAGGGTCGCGGCGGCCACGGCCAGCAGCAGCGCGGTGGCCATCCGGGGGTCCATCGGGGGCCGGTGCGGCGCCAGCATCGTCGCCTGCTGGTGCAGCGAACGCCACCAGACGACGGAGAAGTGCACCACGGGTATGAGGAGGGAGCAGGCCACCCCGACGACGGCGGCGGGCTTCGCCACCCGGTGGTCACCCCCGTCGCGCGCCCCCGTCCGCTCGACCAGCGTCCGGCGCACCGCCAGGTAGCCGCCGTAGGCGAGCAGCAGCAGGGCCGTGCTGACCAGGCGGGGGTCCCAGGCCCACCAGGTGCCCCAGACCAGGTGCCCCCAGAGGGAGCCGGTGGCGATGGCGGCGGCGGTGAGCACCACCCCCAGCTCCGCCGCCGCCCGGGCGAACCGGTCCCAGCGCAGGTCACCACCCATCAGGTACGCCCCGCTGGCCGCGAGCACGACCGCGAACGCGGCGTACGCCACCCAGGCGGCGGGGACGTGCAGGTACATCAGCCGCTGCGCGTCGCCCTGCAGTTGGTCGGGGGGTGCGAGCCACCCGCCGGCCACCGTGGCCGCCGCGGCAAGCCCACCGGCGGCCCAGGCCATCGTCCGACGCGCGGCGGCCGCTCTGGCGGTGTCCGCGGCCAGGTCCACCGTGGAGGCTTGCATGATCTCCCTGTCCGCGTCCCGGAGGCGCTGTACCGCTGTCCGCGTCCCGAGGGCGCTGTACCGCTGTCCGCGTCCCGGAGGCGCTTGACCGAAGGTGGGACTGGAGCCCACCATAAGGTTCTCAACCCCCTATTCCTTTGCATTCGGAATAAAAAGGGTGAAGTCGGGCGACTGCGGCTAGGGTTCTCCCCGGTGAAGACGACGGCGGAGACCAGTTCACGCCCGGCCCGGCGGCAGCGCCGACCCCGGCCGGTGCTTCCGCTGCTGTCCGGCGTGCTGCTGCTCGCCGGCTGCTCCGGCAACAGTCCGTCGGCGTTGAATCCCGCCGGCGCCGGGGCGACCCGGGTCAACGGCCTCTGGTGGCTGCTGTTTTGGATCTCCGTGGCGGTGTTCGCCGAGGTCATGGCGCTGCTCGCCTGGGCTCTGGTGTTCCGGCGGGGCGCCGCCCGGGTGCGCCACAGCCAGCCGCTGCGGTTCGTGGCGGTCGCCGGAGCCGGGCTGCCGTTCATCATCCTGGTGGCCGTCTACGGAGTCGGCCTGCGGGATCTCGCCGCGCTCGGTGCCGGCCCCGGCCGGGACGCGTTGACCGTGGAGGTCACCGGGCACAAGTGGTGGTGGGAGGTGCGCTACGCGGGCTCCTCCGGAGCCACTGCCAACGAGATCCACATTCCGGTGGGGGAGCGGGTCAGGATACGTCTGCGGACCGACGACGTGCTGCACAGCTTCTGGGTGCCGCAGTTGATGCCGAAGACGGACCTCATCGCCGGCGAGACCCGGGAGACCTGGCTGGAGGCACGCCAGGCCGGTCGCTACCGTGGCCAGTGCGCCGAATACTGCGGCACCCAGCACGCCCACATGGCGTTCCTCGTGGTGGCGCAGCCCCGGGCCGACTTCGACACCTGGCGGGCCCGGCTGGACGCCCCGGCCCCGGCGCCCCGGACCGACGCCGAACGGCGGGGTCAGCAGACCTTCGTGCAGGGCACCTGCGCCGCCTGCCACTCCATCCGGGGTAGCGGCGCCCAGGGGCGGGTGGGGCCCGACCTGTCGAACGTAGGTTCCCGGTGGAGCATCGGCGCCGGCGCGGTGCCCAACGACGCCGGGCACCTCGGCGGCTGGATCGCCAACTCCCAGACCGTCAAGCCGGGCAACGCCATGCCCCCGCAGCCCGTCGACGCCGCCCGGCTGCCCGACCTCATCGTCTACCTGCGGTCACTGGAGTAGTGGCCATGTCCACGACCACCAGCACACCGTCCGGCGTCAGCCGGGACGACCTGGCCCGGCTCACCGAGCATTGGGACGAGCCCCGGTCGCTGCGCGCCTGGTTCACCACCGTGGACCACAAGAAGATCGGTCGGCGCTACCTGGTCACGGCCGGGTTCTTCTTCGCCCTCGCCGGGCTCAGCGCCATGATGATGCGTACGCAGCTCGCCAGGCCCGAGGCGGGCATCCTGTCGCCGCAGGAGTACAACCAGCTCTTCACGATGCACGGCACGGCGATGATCTTCCTGTTCGCCACCCCGATGCTGTTCGGCTTCGGCAACTTCCTCGTCCCGTTGATGATCGGTGCCCGGGACATGGCGTTCCCGCGGCTGAACGCCTTCGGCTACTGGGTGTTCCTCTTCGCCGGGCTGTTCATGTGGGCGAGCCTGCCGTTAGGGGCGGCGCCGAACAACGGCTGGTTCGCGTACGCGCCGCTCAGCGACGTACGCAACAACCCCGGCCTGCACATGGACGTCTACACGCTCGGCCTGCTCTTCCTCGGCATCTCCACCACCTCGGCGGCGATCAACTTCATCGTCACCGCGCTCAAGCTGCGCGCGCCGGGGATGTCGCTCAACCGGGTGCCGTTGTTCGTCTGGGCGATCGTGGCCACCGCGTTCATGGTGGTCTTCGCGTTGCCGGCGTTGAACGCGGACAACGCGCTGCTCTTCCTCGACCGCCGGTTCGGCGCCCACTTCTTCGACCCGTCCGCCGGCGGGAACGTGCTGCTCTGGCAGCACCTGTTCTGGATCTTCGGGCATCCCGACGTGTACATCATCGTGATGCCGGCGCTGGGCATCGTCTCCGCCGTGCTGCCCGCGTTCACCCGCCGGGGGGTCGTGGGCTACCCGTTGATCGTGCTGGCGATCGTCGCGATCTCCGTCATCTCGTTCGGCGTCTGGGTGCACCACATGTTCGCCACCGGGCTGCCGCAACTGTCGTACAGCTTCTTCAGCGCGGCCAGCACGGTCATCACCATCCCCTCCGGGATCCAGATCTTCGCCTGGCTGGCCACCATGCTGCTCGGCCGGCTGGTGCTCCGGGTGCCGCTGCTGTTCGTCATCGGGTTCATCGTGACCTTCGTGCTCGGTGGCTTCACCGGCGCCATGTTCGCGCTGACCGCATTCGACCAGCAGGTCACCGACTCGTACTTCGTGGTGGCCCACTTCCACTACGTGCTGATCGGCGGGGCCGTCTTCCCGATGCTCGCCGGCCTCTACTACTGGCTGCCGAAGATGACCGGCCGGATGTACAACGAGCGGCTCGGCCGGTGGTCCTTCTGGCTGTTCTTCATCGGCATGCACGTCACGTTCTTCCCCATGCACCTGTACGGCCTGTTCGGCATGCCCCGGCGGATCTACACATACGGTGGCGACCTGGGCTGGAATGTGGGAAACCTGATCAGCACCGTCGGGGCCTACCTGCTCGGGGTCAGCCTGCTGCTGGTGCTCATCGGGGTGGTGCACACGGTGCGGTGGGGCCGGCCGGCGCCGGCGGACCCGTGGGAGGGTGACACTCTGGAGTGGTCGGCGGCCTCACCGCCCGAGCCGTACAACTTCCCGGTGATCCCTCGGGTGCACAGCCTGCATCCCGTCTGGGACGAGCGCACCACAGAGTCGATCACCTCCGGAGCGACCGAGGACCGGATCCTCAGCGACGGCCGGCGCACCCTGTTCACCAGCGAGTTGGACGCGCGCCCCGAGCGGGCGGTGGAGATGCCGGAGTCCACCTTCAAACCGCTCATACTCGCCGGCGCGCTGCTGGTCTTCTTCGTCGCTCTGCTGCTGGCCTGGTATCCGATCGCCATCATCGCCGCGCTGGCGGTGCTAACGACCATCGCGGCCTGGCTCTGGCCGGCGCACTGCCCCGACGAGGAACTCGGAGTCGCGTCATGACGGACCGGGGCGGCATCGTGACCGCGGCCACCGGCGCCGAGGCGCTGAGCACGGAACTGCCGGTCGGCCGGCCCACCGGCTGGTGGGGCATGGTGATGTTCGTGGCCACCGAGGCCACCCTCTTCGCCTGCCTGCTGGGCAGCTACTTCTACCTCCGCTTCCAGTACGGCCCGCAGTGGCCGCCCGCTGGCATCGACAAGCCGAAGCTGCTCATCCCGCTGGTGATGACCGCGGTGCTGGTGCCCAGCAGCCTGCCCGTGGTCTGGGCCGAACACGGCATCCGGCGTGGCCAGCGCTGGCGCCTGCGGGCCGGCCTCGCCGCGACCCTGGTGATGGGGCTGTCCTTCATGGCCCTGCTGGTCATCGAGTACCACGAGGACCTGGCGCACTTCACCATGACCACCAACGTCTACGGCTCGTTGTTCTACGTGGTCACCGGATTCCACGGGCTGCACGTCCTGGTCGGCCTGACCATGATCGGCTGGCTGCTCGCCGCCTCCCTGCGCGGGGGCAGCTTCGGCGCCCACCGCCACGAACGGGTCCGCAACGTCGCCATCTACTGGCACTTCGTCGACACGGTGTGGGTAGCCATTCTGTTCACCATCTACCTCTCCCCGCGGCTGTGATGAGCGTCCAGCCCGGTCCCCGGGTCCGCCTGGCCGGCGGGCTGCTGCTCTGGTACGGCGTGCTCGGCGGCGCCGTCGCCTGGGCGGTGCACCTGCTCGCCGCCTGGAGCCTGGACGAACTGGCCTGCGCCGCCGGGTCCGACCGGGTCTCCGGCCTGCCGCTCTGGCAGGCCGTCGGCATCGCCGTGGTCGTTCCGGCCGTGGCCACCGCGGGATCGCTCCTGGTGGCCGCGCTCATCTGGCGGCGGACCGCGCAGGCGCAGTCGGCCGGCGATGAGGACCGCGCGATCGGCCGTTCCCGGATGCTCGCCGTGGTGGGCCTCTGGGCGAACCTGATGTTCCTCACGATCATCGTGCTCGGTGGGGTCGCCGTGCTGGTGTTTCCACCATGTCAAGGGTGAGCGGCTACGGGGCCTACGGGGCCCACGGGCCCGGCCCGAGCGACGTCGCGGACGGCCTGCTGACGATGCTGGTCGTCGCCGTGCTCTGTCTGATCGCGGCCGGCTACGGCCGGGGCGTGCAGGAGCTGTGGGCACGCCGGGGCCGGGGCCGGATCGTGTCGGGTTGGCGGGTGGCCGCGTTCGCCGGCGGGCTGCTGGTGGTGCTGGCGGCCGACCAGGGGCCGCTGCACCGGCTGGCGGAGTCGTCCTTCGCCGGGCACATGACCCAGCACATGCTGTTCGTGCTGGTGGCCGGCCCGCTGCTGGCGGCCGGCACGGCGGGGCTGCCACTGACCCTGGCCGCGCCCCGGTCGCTGCGCCGGCTGCTGGCCCGCTGGCGGGCCGCCGGGCCGCTGCGCTGGTTGCGCCGCCCGGCCCGGTACGCCCTGCTGGCCGGAGCGGGGCAGACCGCCGCCCTGTGGCTGTGGCACCTGCCCGGCCCGTACGTCGCCGCGGTGGACCACCCGGTCGTGCACGCCGCGGAGCACCTGAGCCTCGTGACGGCGGCCTGGCTGCTGTGGGTGCCCGTGCTCGGCGCGGCTCGGCACCACACCCCCGCGCCAGTGTCGGTGCTGCTGTTGGTCGGCACCATGCTGCCCGCCTCCGCCCTCGGCGCGGCCCTCACCTTCGCCCCCGAACCGGTCTATCCGGCGCGCGTCCTCGGCCCCGAACCGCTGGCCGACCAGCAGCTCGCCGGGCTGCTGATGTGGGCACCGATGGACCTGGTCGTGCTGGTGGCGGCGTTGGCGGTCTTCCTGGGCTGGCTGCTGCGCCTGGAGCGGGAGCGACCCGACCGCCTCGTCGCGGCACGCCCGGGCCGGCCCGCGGCGACCGGCGCCGCACACGCAAGGGATGGTGCGTTGACGTCCTCCCAGTTGAAGGAGTCCTGATGAGCCGTCGTCTCTGGATGCTGGGAGCCCTGCTGGCGGCGCTGCCGGTCGTCGCCGCGACCGGCTGCGCGTCGACGTCGCCACCACCGCCGCCCGAGTCCCGCGCCGGCCGGCCGGACCGGGGTGCGCAGCTGATCGCCCAGTACGGTTGCGGCTCGTGCCACACCATCCCCGGCATCGGGCGGGCCGACGGGCTGGTGGGGCCGCCGTTGACCCGCTTCGGCGCCCGTTCCTACGTTGCCGGGGAGCTGCCCAACAACGCGGACAACCTGCAACGGTGGATCACCGACCCGCAGGCCGTCGAGCCGGGTACCGCCATGCCGAACCTGGGCGTCAGCGCGATCGACGCGCAGGACATCGCCGCGTACCTCTACACCCTGGACTGACGGATGCGGCGACGACGAGAGGTGACCCTGCCCGCCCTGCACCCGCGCCGGATTCTTGCGGCCGGGTCCGTCCTGGTGCTCGCCGTGGGTCCGGTGGCGTTCACGCCCGCGCCCGGCCCGGCCACCCCGGCCCCGGCCGCCACCCCCGCCACCGACCTGGGGACCCAGCTCTACCTGGAGCAGTGCGCGAGCTGCCACGGCCCGCAGGGGCAGGGGTCGCAGCGGGGACCGTCCCTGCTCGGCGTCGGCCCCGCCTCGGTGGATTTCCAGCTCTCCACCGGCCGGATGCCCCTGTCGCAGGAGGTGCCACAGGCCGAACGCCGGCCGCCGGTCTTCTCCGCGGAGGAGATCTCGGCGCTGGTCGGCCACGTGGCCAGCTTCGGCGGCGGTGGCCCGCAGATCCCCCGCGTCGCGCCCGGCGACATCGTGTCCGGCCGGGAACTCTTCGCCGCCAACTGCGCGCCCTGTCACGGGGCGACCGGCTCGGGTGCCGTACTCACCAACGGCTGGATCGCGCCGCCGCTGTACGACGCTTCGGCCGTCCAGGTCGCCGAGGCGGTCCGGGTCGGGCCCGGGCTGATGCCGGCCTTCCCGAGCCAGGTGCTCACCGACCGGCAGGTGGACGACCTGACCGGCTACGTGCGGCGGCTGCGCAGCGAGCGGCTGGACCGGGGCGGCGAGCCGCTGGGCCGGCTGGGTCCGCTGGCCGAGGGGCTGCTCGCCTGGGTGGTGGTGCTCGCGCTGCTGGTCGGTGCCGTGCGGTGGCTGGGCCGGAGGGCGGGACAGTGAGGGGTCGGACTCCGTCGCGGGCCGAGCGGGCTGCGAGCCGTCGGATCGTCGGCGCGTTCCTGGTGAGCGCCGCCGGGGCGGTCGGCTTCGCGGTGACGTACGGGCTGGGCGGCGACACCCAGTGGGAGGGGGTGTGCCTGGCGGTCGCCTTCGCCGGCCTCGCGGTGGGACTCGCGGTCTGGTCCCGGCGGCTGATCCCGACCGGCGGCTACGTCGAGGAGCACGAGGGTTTCACCCCGACCCCGGCCGAGCAGGCGATGACCGCAGCCGTGATCCACGAGCCGGACAGCCCGACCCGACGGTGGGGTCTGCTCGCGGCGCTCGGGTTCGCGCTGACCGCCCTCGGCGTCGCCGCGCTGTTCCCGCTGCGCTCCCTGCTCCCGTGGGACCGGCAACGCCCGGCGCGGGCGCTGAAGGACACCCCGTGGGGGCCGGGCGTCCGGCTGGTCGACGGCGAGGGACGGCCGTTGCGGCCGGCGGACGTCCCCGCCGACACGCTGGTCGGGGTCTTCCCCGAGGGAAACCTCGACGTCGGGGATGCCCCCGCGTTCGCGGTCCGCCTCGACCCCGAGCGGTTCACCCGCCAGCCCGCCGGTGGGCACCTGGGCGGACTGGTCGTCTGGTCGGTGCTCTGCACCCACGCCGGCTGTCCGGTACGGCTCTACCTGAAGGGCACCGGACGGGTGCTCTGCCCTTGCCACCAGTCGTCGTTCGACCTGCTGGCCGGTGCCCGGCCGGTCGCGGGCCCCGCGGCGCGGCCGCTGCCAGGGCTGCCGATCGAGGTCGGCCCGGACGGCTTCCTCCGCGCCACCGACGACTTCACCTCGCCACCCGGCGCGGGATTCTGGAGCCGGCCATGATCATCGACAGCCTGGCCCGGGCACTGGACGACCGACTCCGGCTCTCCCCGATCACCCGCCGGGCGCTGGCGAAGGTCTTTCCCGACCACTGGTCGTTCATGCTGGGCGAGCTCGCGCTCTACTCGTTCGTCGCGCTGATCCTCACCGGCGTCTACCTCACCTTCTTTTTCGACGCCAGCTCCGCCGACCGGGTCTACCAGGGCTCCTACGCCCCGCTGGACGGCGCGACCACCTCCGCCGCGTACGCCTCCACGGTGCGGCTGAGTTGGGACGTGCGGGCCGGCCTGCTGATCCGGCAGACCCACCACTGGGCGGCACTGGTCTTCGTCGCGGCGATCGTGCTGCACCTGGCCCGGATCTTCTTCACCGGGGCCTTCCGCAAGCCGCGCGAGCTCAACTGGCTGATCGGCGTGACCATGCTCACCCTCGCCCTGGCCAACGGCTTCACCGGCTACTCGCTGCCCGACGACCTCCTCTCCGGGCTGGGTCTGCGGATCCTCACCTCGGTGGTGGAGTCCATCCCCCTGGTCGGTACGTGGCTGACCGCGCTGGCTCTGGGCGGCGAGTTCCCCTCCGACGCGATGATCCCCCGGTTGTTCGTCGCCCACGTGCTGCTCGTACCGGCCGTCCTCGTCGCTCTCATCTCGCTGCACCTGGGCATCCTGGTGCGGCAGAAGCACTCCCAGTTCCCGGGCCCGGGTCGGACCGAGCACAACGTGGTCGGATCACGGCTCTGGCCGGGGTACGCCCTGCGCTCGCTCGCCCTCTTCCTGTGGCTGCTGGCGGTGCTGTTCGCCCTCGGCGGGCTGGTCCAGATCAACCCGGTCTGGCTGTACGGCCCGTTCGAGCTGGCCCAGTCCACCTCACCGGCCCAGCCGGACTGGTACATCGCCTGGGGCGACGGCGCGCTGCGCCTGTTCCCGTCGTGGGAGTTCCGCATCGGCGGGTACCTGGTGCCGCAGCCGTTCTTCCCCGGCGTCGTCCTCGGCGGGCTGACCTTCGCCGCGCTCTACCTGTGGCCGTTCGCCGAACGGCTGCGCACCGGCGACCGCCGCCAGCACCAACTGCTCGACCGGCCCCGGGACCACCCGGTCCGGCTCGGCATCGGCGTAGGCGCCCTGACCTTCTTCGTGGTCCTCGTGGTGGCCGCGGGCGACGACATCCTCGCCCGGCTGCTCCGGGTGCCGGTCTACGATCTGCTGTCGCTGTTCCGGGTCCTGGTGCTCGTCCTGCCGCTCCTGACCGGTGCGCTCGCGTTCTTCATCGCCCGGGCGCTGCGTCGCGGGGAGGCGGCCTCGCTCGGCGAACTCACCCGGGCCGACCTGCGCCGGGCGGCCCGTCCCGCGCCCCGTCGCCCGAGCGGCGAGGACGAACCCGAGGTCCCCGCCCTGGACCGGCCGGGGGAGCGGATCGAGCTGTGGCCGGTGGGGGAGGTGTGGCGGTGGCGCTACCGGGACGAGGCCGGGCTGACCCTCACCGCCAACCGGGCGGTCAGGTCGGAGGAGGAAGCGGTCGAGGCCGCCCGGCTGGCGTACCCCGGCATGGACCGGGTGGTGGTGCCGGGACCGCCCCCGCCGCCGACCCGGCCAGTCCGGGCGGCCCTGCGCCGCTGGGGGCGCGCGGCGGCCGCCGGGTCGTTGCTCGTCGCGGCGCTGCTCCAGCGCCGGCGAGACCGCCGCCGGCCGGGACGACGCGATCCAGACTGATCCCGCGGCGACGAGCTACGCCGCGGCCTACGCGTACCGGGGACGTGTCCGCTGTCCGACCCGAGCGTCGTCCTGGTCAGGGCTGGACGATGCACATCCCGCCGGGGGCGGGCCGGTCCATTCCGGTCAGCGCGTCGGGCACCTCGGCGAGCCCGATGGTGCGGGTGATCAGCTCCGCGGGGCGCAGCACGCCGGTGGTGACCAGCCGGAGCAGTTCCGGGTAGGCGTGCGCGGCCATGCCGTGGCTGCCCCGCAGCTCCAGCTCGTACGCGATCACCAGATCCATCGGCAGGGCCGGGCGGCCCTGGGCGGCGGGGAGGAGGCCGACCTGCACGTGCCGTCCGCGCCGCCGCAGGCTCTCGATCGAGGCGGTGCAGGTGGCGTGACTGCCCAGGGCGTCGAGCGACAGGTGGGCGCCGCCGCCGGTCACCTCCCGGACGGCCGCGGCCACCGCGCCGGGCCCGGTGAGGGCAGCGCCGTCCAGACACACCGCGGCCCCGAAACGGCGGGCCAGTTCGAGCGCGCCGGGGGCGACGTCGACCGCCACCACCTGGGCGCCGTAGGCCGCGGCGATCATCACCGCGGACAGCCCCACGCCGCCGCAGCCGTGCACCGCCACCCACTCGCCCGCGGCGACCCGCCCCTGGCCGAGCACCGCGCGGAACGCCGTGGCGAACCGGCAGCCGAGCGCCGCCGCGGCCGGGTAGCCCAGCTCGTCGGGGAGCCGGACCAGGTTGACGTCGGCGTGCTGCACGGCCACGTACTCAGCGAACGAGCCCCAGTGGGTGAAGCCGGGCTGGGTCTGCCGCTCGCAGACCTGCTGGTCGCCGGAGAGGCAGGCCGGGCACTGCCCGCACGCGCAGACGAACGGCACGGCGACCCGGTCGCCGGAGCGCCAGCCGCGTACGCCGGCGCCGACCGCCGTGACCACGCCGGCGAACTCGTGGCCGGGCACGTGCGGCAGGCGGACGTCCGGGTCGTGCCCCTGCCAGCCGTGCCAGTCGCTGCGGCACAAGCCGGTCGCCTCGACCTGGATGACGGCGCCCCCGGGCGGCGGCACCGGGTCCGGAACGTCGCGGACCTGGGGCCGGACACCGAACTCGTCGAAGATCACGGCACGCATGCGTCGCATCCTCACATGCGCCGGCACCGCGCCCAACGGGGGGTGACCGAGCGGGAAATCGCGGGGACGTTGGCAGGGCGACGGCCGAAGTCAGCTTCCTGGTCGGTCCGGACCGGGTGGTGATCCGGCCGCTCGACGCGGCGCGCGGCTACGTGGTGCGGGACGGCGAGCCGGCGGCCGAGGCGATGCTTGCCGCACGGCCCTGCGCCACCGGGGCGCCGCCAGGAGCACGACGGCCAGGGCCGCGGCGGCGCCGAGGCCGAGGACCGCCGGGAAGGACAGCAGCGACCGGTCCCCGGCCTGACCGTGGTGCTCGCCCTCGCCGGCGGACGCGGCATGGTCGTCCGTCTTCTCACCCGGGGTGACCAGGCGGCCGACGGACGCGCCGGGGGAGAGGGCGAAGCCCCAGTCGAGCAGGGCTCCCGCCTCGCCCAGGCTGCCCAGCGGCGCGGTCTCCGCGCCGAGCAGGGTCACCGTGAGCCGCCGCCCGTTGCGCTCGGCCACCCCGACGTACGTCTGTCGAGCCAGGTCGGTGAAGCCGGTCTTTCCGCCGAGCGTTCCCGGGTAGTGGTCCAGCAGCGTGTTGTCATGGGTGATGGCGAAGCCCGGGGTGCCCGCGTCGCCGGCTATCTGGGCCACCCGGGTCGCGATGTACCGCCGGAAGTCCTCGCGGGCGTAGGTGGCCCGCGCGATCAGCGCCAGGTCGTACGCGCTGGTGTACTGGCCGGGACCGTCCAGACCGGAGGGCGTCGCCGCGTGGGTCTGATTCGCGCGCAGCCGGTGCGCCTCGTTGTTCATCGCCTGCACCCCGCCCGGCCGGCCGGCGGCGGCGCCGCCGACGCGGGCCAGCACGTTGGCCGCGTCGTTGCCCGACTTGAGGAGCAGCCCCAGCCACAGGCTCTCGATCGAGTAGCGGCCACCCTCGACCACCCCCATCAGCGAGCTGGCCGGATCGAGATCCTGCAGATCAGCCCGGGTCACCTCGACCATCTGGGTCGGGTCCAGGCGGGGCATCAGGGCCGCGGCCAGCAGCATCTTCTGCACGCTGGCGGGCGTGCGGAGCTCGTGCGGGCCGCACCCGCCCAGCACCGCGCCACTGTCGAGGTCCGCCACGAGCCACGAGGTGGCCGTCACCGCCGGCGCCGTCGGCGCACCCACCGGAATGGCCAGGCCGGTCGTGGCCAGCGCGGCGCCGCCGACCGCCCGATCGGCGGCACCGACCGGTGGTGGAGACGCTACGGCGGGCGGCGGCACCGCCGGCTTCACGGCCGGGCAGGGCAGGTCGGGCGTAGCGGCCGTCCGCGTCGGTGACCCGGCCACCACAACCGGCGTGGCCAAAAAGGCGCTGAGTGCTACGGCGGTAACGCGAATGATGGTCACGTCAATGCACCGTAATTCGCCAATCTGGCGAGCCCGGCCGGGTTGCCGAAAGTAGTCCAGCGACAGCTCGAAATCCGCCACCGCAGCGGGCTCGCGTTCCTTCTGCTTCTTCGCGAGGCTTTCTTCCGACGGTCCGGTTTCATGGCAGCCGGGAGGGCGGCGGAGTGCCTGCCGGAGGTGCCCGGCCCGACGGCGATCCGTGCGCTGCTGGCGAACCGGCGCACGGCGGTGCAGTCGCGCTCGATCCGGATCAGCCGGGAGTTGCGGGTGCCTCCCGGGCCGAGTCGCCGTAAGCGGAAGCGCCGGGCGCAACGCGGCCGGGACGGGATGGGCGAGCAGTGGCGTACCCACTGTGGTCGGAATGGTCACGAACGGAAATGACCGGGCCGGTTCACGCCATAAGTGAATGCGCGGGGAAAGGTTTCCGGAGCTTTGCTCGACGGTTCCGCTGAAATCGCCGCAGACATCTCTCGTTTATGGCGAAAATGTGGGCGGAGGGAAAGCCATGAACGGGGGGACAATATGGAACTGAGGCAGCGATTGAGGCTGCTGTCGGTGACCATCGCGGCCACACCGTTGGTCCTGGCGGGATGCACCGCCGACCGCCTGCCGGGAGCCCGACAGGTGAACACGGCACCGCCGCAACTGACCGTGACACCCGGCGACCACGCGGGGGACGTGCCGGTCAGCGCGGAGGTGGGGGCCACCGTCAAGGACGGGAAGATCACCTCGGTGCGGTTGACCGACGACAAGGGTGCGCAGGTGCCGGCCGAGCCGCGGGAGGACGGGTCGAGCTGGGTGCCGGCCAAGCCGTTGCAGAATTCGCGGACGTACACGGCGGAGGTGACCGCGACCGGTGGCAAGGGGCGGACGACCACGCAGAAAGCGACGTTCAGGACAATGGCGAAACCGGACAACAGACAGGCCGTGACCACCGTCCTGAATTTCGCCGCAGACCAGACGTACGGGACGGCCATGCCGGTGGTGGTCACGTTCGACCCGGCGATTCCGAAGGAGGCCCGGGCGGACGTGCAGCGGCGGTTGTTCGTGAAGACGGATCCGCCCCAGCCGGGGACCTGGTCCTGGCTGGACGACGGCAAGCAGGTCGAGTACCGGGCGCCCGACTTCTGGCAGCCCGGCACGAAGATCAGCGTGCGGAGCGCGCTGGAAGGGCTGCCGATCGGTAAGGACGCCATCGGCGACGCGGACCGGTCGGGCACCTCGAAGATCGGCCGGCAGGTGTCGCTGGACATCGACAACGCCACCAAGCAGATGGCGGTCTACCAGGACGGCAAGCTGCTGCGGAAGATTCCGGTCAGTCTCGGCAAGCCGAGCACGCCGAGTTCCAGCGGCACCATGGTGATCATGGAGAAGTTCGACTACACGACCTTCAACACCATGGGTGACCCGAATGGCGGTTACATCGTCGACGTCGAGGACGCCCAGCGGCTCACCAACGGCGGCGAGTTCATCCACGCCGCACCGTGGTCGGTGGGGGATCAGGGCAACGCCAACGTCTCGCACGGCTGCACCAACGTCTCCAACGAGAACGCCGACTGGCTGATGGGGATCACACAGGTCGGCGACCTGGTGACGGTCAAGGGCACCGAGGTGGCGCTGGATCCGGGCAACGGCTGGACGGCCTGGAATGTCGGCTGGGACGAGTTCGCCAAGGGCAGTGCGCTGCCCGTACCGGTCGGGCTGAGGCCCACGGTCACGGTCACGGCCACGCCGCAGCCGGGACCGGTGGCCGGCGGGTCGGCGCCCGCCCCCGCCCGCTCCAACAGCGGCGGCTGATCCGGGCGTACGCCTTCGCACGATCGCGCCGCGGCCTGCGATTCCGGACGCTCTCCGGCCGCAGGCCGCGGCGTTGATCTGGTTCGAAACAATCGGGCATTCCGCACTTATTGGAAGAAAGTGTGCTTAGCTGCATGAAACGCGGGTGCCCTACGCCAGGAAGGGATTGGCATGCACGGACGTGAGCTGCACGGACGTGAGCTGCGCGGTCTGCTGCATCCGTTCCTCCTGCTCCTGATCTTCGAACGGCCCGGCCACGGGTACGACCTGATCGACCGGCTCCGGGATCTGGGAATGGCCGATGTGGAACCCGGCCACGTCTACCGGGTGCTGCGCGGCCTGGAGCGCGACCGGTCGCTGATCTCGGTGTGGGAGACCGCCGGAGCGGGGCCGGCCCGCCGGTGCTACCGGCTCACCGCCAAGGGCGGCGACGATCTCCGGTCGTGGACCGTCCGGCTGGCGCAGCTCGACCAGGTCATCGGCGCCTGCCTGCGCCGCTCGGCCGGCGCCTTCCGCGAGGCGCGTCCCGGGGCGCCGACCGGTACGCCGCTGCCCACCGACCGGTACGCCGCGGCCCACTGAACGGAGGAGCATGGAGTCCCCTGTGATGCCGGCGGTTGGCCGCGCGTTCGCCCGCCGGGTCGCCCCGGCGCAGGCGCTCGCCGGCGACGCGCCGCAGATCGCCCGTGCCTGCTACGAGATGGCCATCCGCTTCCACCGCGGCGGAAAGCTGATCGTCTTTGGCAACGGCGGGCCGGCGACCGATGCCCAGCACATCGTGGTGGAGTTCGTTCACCCGGTCATCGTGGGCAAACGGGCCCTGCCGGCGATCTCGCTGACCAACGACGCCGCCACCCTCACCGGGATCGCCCGGGCGGAGGGCTTCGACGAGGTGTTCGCGGCTCAGCTGCGCCTGCTCGCCGCCCCGGAGGACATCGCGCTCGGCCTGTCCGCCGATGGCCGGTGCGCCAACGTGCGGCGCGGTCTGGCGACGGCCCGCGACCTCGGTCTCCTCACCGTCGGACTCCTCGGTGGCGATGGCGGTGACATCGCTCGGGACGCAATCGCCGACCACGTCGTCGTCGCACGCTCCGAGGACCCGTGCATCGTCAAGGAGGTGCACGTGACGATCTATCACATCCTGTGGGAGTTGGTGCATGTGTTGTTCGAGCAGCCCGGACTGCTGGAGCCGGAGCTGGTGCGGTGAACCCGCAGCCGGCGACGACGACCCGGGCCGTGCCCGAGTGCCACGACGACGTGTGCATCACCTGTTCCGATGCGGCGGTCGCCGTCCGGATACGGGAGGTGTTGGCCGGCGGCTTGGCGATTGTCGACACGGACGCCGGGCCGGAGGAGGTCAGCGTGGCCCTGGTCGACGCCGGACCGGGCGACGTGGTGCTGGTGCACGCCAAGGAGGCCATCGCCGTGGTGGAGAAGCGGTCGTGAGCGCGAGGAGTGCGCCGGGTCTGCGAGCCCCGCAGTCGCGAACCGCGGTGGCCCCGTGAGCGCGAGGAGTGCGCCGGGTCTGCGAGCCCCGCAGTCGCGAACCGCGGTGGCCCCGTGAGCGCGAGGAGTGCGCCGGGTCTGCGAGCCCCGCAGTCGCGAACTGCGGTGGCCCCGTGAGCGCCGGGATCGAGGGCGCGATCGGAGCGCTCTACCCGTTCCTGGACACCCGACCGACCGACGTGGACGCGGTGCTCGCCGAGGTGGCGCAGTCCACGGCGGCGAAGGCGGCGGAGATCGTCGCCCTGCGCGAATCCCTTGTCGCCGAGCACGGGCAGCAGCTGGTCGACTGCGCCCGCCGGTGCTCCGCGGCTTTCCGGGCCGGCGGCACGCTGTTCGCGTTCGGCAACGGCGGCAGCAGCACCGACGCGCAGGACATCACGCAGTTGTTCCTGCACCCACCGGCGGTCGCCCGCCCGTTGCCGGCCATCTCCTTGGCCCACGACGTCGCGTTGATCACCGCACTCTCCAACGACGTGGGGTTCGAGGTGGTCTTCGCCCGGCAGCTGGCGGCGTTCGGCCGGGCCGGGGACATCGCGGTCGGGCTGTCCACCAGCGGCGGATCGAACAACGTGCTGCGCGCATTCGAGGAGGCGTCCCGGCGCGGCATGCTCACCATCGGGCTCGCCGGGTACGACGGCGGCCGGATGGCCGAGTCCGAGTTCGTCGACCACCTGTTCGTGGTGCCGTCGGCATCGGTGCACCGGGTCCAGGAGGCGCAGACGACGGTCTACCACGTGCTCTGGGAACTCACCCAGCAGGCGCTGGCCGACGAACTCTGACCGGTCGTCATGGACCTGGCCAGCGTGCGGCGGGTGCACGTCCGCGTCGAGGGCATCGTGCAGGGGGTGGGCTTCCGGCCGTTCGTGCACGCGCTCGCCACCGAGTACGACCTGGCCGGCTTCGTCGGCAACGACACCGCGGGCGTCTTCGTGGAGGTCGAAGGGGACGGGGAACGGCTGGCTGCCTTCGTGGCCGACCTCGGTCGGCGGGCGCCGACCCTCGCCGAGGTCGAGCGGCTCACCACCGAGCCGGTCCCGCCGACCGGCCGGCCCGGTTTCGCCATCGTCAGCAGCGTCACCGGCGCCGGCCGGGACGCCCTGATCTCCCCGGACACCGCCACCTGCCCGGACTGCCTCGCCGAGCTGGCCGACCCGGCGGACCGACGCCATGGCTACCCGTTCACGAACTGCACCAACTGCGGCCCGCGGTTCACGATCGTCGAGGACGTCCCGTACGACCGGCGCACCACCACCATGGCCGGGTTCCCGCTCTGCGCCGAGTGCACCGCCGAGTACGCCGACCCGGGGAACCGCCGCTTCCACGCCGAGCCGGTGTGCTGTCCCGCCTGCGGTCCCGCCCTCCGCTTCGTCACCGCCGACGGCGCCCCGGTCCCCGGTGACCCCCTGGACACCGCCGTACGGTGGCTGCGGGACGGCCGGATCGTCGCGGTCAAGGGCCTCGGCGGCTACCACCTTGCCACGAGAGCCGACGACGATCGGGTCGTCACGGCGCTGCGCGCCCGCAAGCACCGCGAGGAGAAGCCGTTCGCCGTGATGGCCGCCGACCTGCCGACGGCACGCACCCTGGTCGACGTGGCGCCGGCGGTCGAGCCGGTGCTCACCGGCCCCCGCCGTCCCGTGGTGCTGCTGCCCCGCCGCGCCGACGCCCCGGTCGCCGGGTCGGTGGCGCCGGGCAACCGCGAACTGGGGGTGCTGCTGCCGTACACGCCGGTGCACCAGCTGCTGCTCGGGCGGCTGGGTATGCCGATCGTGCTGACCAGCGGCAACGTCTCCGACGAACCGATCGCGCACCGCGACAACGACGCCCGTCGGCGGCTCGCGCCGATCGCCGACGGCTTCCTCGTGCACGACCGGCGGATCCACGTCCGGACCGACGACTCGGTGGTCCGCGTGTTCCGCGGCCGGGAACTGCCGGTCCGGCGGTCCCGCGGTTACGTGCCCGCCCCGATCACGCTGCCGTGGCGGTTCGACCGGCCGGTGCTGGCCTGCGGCGCGGAGCTGAAGAACACCTTCTGCGTGGCGAAGGGACGGCGTGCGTTCGTGTCGCACCACATCGGCGACCTGGAGAACTACGAGACGCTGCGGGCGTTCACCGACGGCATCGCGCATTTCACCCGGCTCTTCGACGTCCGGCCGCAGGTCGTCGCCCACGACCTGCATCCCGAGTACCTGTCCACGAAGTACGCCCTGCAGCGCGATGACGTCGAACTGCTCGGCGTCCAGCACCACCACGCCCACATCGCGTCCTGCCTGGCCGACAACGGCGACCCCGGCCCGGTGATCGGCGTCGCCTTCGACGGTCTCGGGTACGGCCCGGACGGCACCCTCTGGGGCGGGGAGTTGTTCGTCGCGGACCTAACCGGGTTCGAGCGGGTCGGTCACCTCGGCGCGCTGCCGATGCCGGGTGGGGCCGCGGCGGTACGCGAACCGTGGCGGATGGCGGCTGCCTACCTCGACGAGATCTACGGCGACGCCGTACCGGAGCTGCCGGTGCTGCGCCGACACGAGCGGCAGTGGCCCGCGGTGGTGGCGCTGGCGCGGACCGTGACGAACTCGCCGCGTACCTCCAGCGCCGGCCGGCTCTTCGACGCCGTCTCGGCGCTGCTCGGCCTGCACGACCGTGTCACGTACGAGGGGCAGGCCGCGATCGCCCTGGAGCAGCGGGCCCACCGTGACGAGCGCGGCGGCTACCCGGTTGAGGCGGGCGGCCCCGTGCCGCTCCTGGAGGCCGGGCGCGGGCTGGTCCGGTGCGTGGTTGACGACCTGCTCGCCGGCGTGGATCCCGGCCGGATCGCCGCGCGCTTCCACCATGGCCTGGCGGACGCGGTGGTCCGGTCGGCCGGAGTCGTCCGGGAGAACACGGGCCTGACCGCCGTCGCGCTCTCCGGCGGGGTCTTCCAGAACGTGCTGCTGCTCGACCGGGTGGTGAGCGGGCTGGAGCGGGACGGCTTCCGGGTGCTGGTGCACTCGCGGGTGCCACCCAACGACGGTGGTATCTCGCTCGGCCAGGCGGTGGTGGCCGCCGCCCGGACCGCGTGTAAGGAAGGGCCCCTTCCTATCGCTTCTTGCATAGGAGGGGGCCCTTCCTAACACCCGGCCGGGAGGCTGTAGGCGCGTTCGGACCGTCGTCAGCAGATGCGGGGGAGTGGGTCGCCGACCAGCATGTCGACCACTCGGGTGCCCCCGAACGCGGTCCTGAGCAGCACCATTCCGGGCGGGTCGGCGGCGACGCGGCCGATCACCGCCGCACCTTCGCCGAGCGGGTGGCCGCGCAGTGCCGCCAGAGCGGCCTCCGCCTGCGTGCCGTCCACCACGGCGACCAGGCGTCCCTCGCACGCCACGTAGAGCGGGTCGATGCCGAGCAGCTCGCAGGCGCCGGTCACGGCCGGCCGCACCGGTACGGACGCCTCGTCGACGATGACGGAGACCTGCGCCGCCTGCGCCATCTCGTTGAGGACGGTCGCCACACCGCCGCGGGTGGCGTCGCGCAGCAGCCGCACCCCGGGAGCCGCGTCCAGCAGGGCGTCCACCAGTCCGGGCAGCGCCGCGGTGTCCGAGGCGAGGTCGGCGGCGATGTCCAGTTCGCCGCGGGCGAGCATGATGGTGACTCCGTGGTCGCCGATCGGCCCGGAGACGACGACCGCGTCACCCGGGCGGATGTGCGCGGCGCCCAGGCTCAGCGGCCGCTCCAGCACCCCGACGCCGGCCGTGCTGACGTAGCAGCCGTCGGCCTTGCCCCGCTGCACCACCTTCGTGTCGCCGGTGACGACCTGGACTCCGGCGCGCGCCGCGGCGGCGGCCATGGAGGCGGTGATCCGCCGCAGGTCGGCGACGGGGAAGCCCTCCTCCAGGATGAACCCGGCCGACAGGTACAGCGGCCGGGCACCGCTGACCGCGAGGTCGTTGACGGTGCCGTTGACCGCGAGGTCGCCGATGTCCCCGCCCGGGAAGAACAGCGGCGACACCACGTACGAGTCGGTGGTGAACGCCAGCCGGCCGGTGCCCACGGAGAGCACGGCGGAGTCTTCGAGCGCCTCCAGCGTCGGGTTGCGGAACGCCTCGACGAACAGCCCTTCGACCAGGCTGTGCGTCGCCTTCCCACCCGCGCCGTGCGCGAGCGTGATCCGGCTCTCCCGAATCTTCGGCGCGCGCCGGCGGGCCCGTTCGATGCGCTTCAGCACCTGCTGCTCCGGCGACAGCCGCCCCGGCTCGCGCTCGGTCGTCGCCTCCGTCTCGGCCACCGGGCGCTCGGCCCGCCCGGCGGTGCGTTCGGTCGTCATGCCCGGACCGCATCTGTCAGCCGCTGCCTGGTGAAGCGGCCGAAGTTGTAGTAGGCCGCGCACGCGCCCTCCGAGGAGACCATGCACGTGCCGATGGGGGTCTCCGGCGTGCACGCGGTGCCGAACACCTTGCACTCCCAGGGCTTGAGCACTCCTTTGAGCACCTCGCCGCACTGGCAGGCCTTCGGGTCGGCCACCCGTACCCCGGGCACGTCGAAGAGCCGCTCGGCGTCGTACGCCGCGTACTCGTCCCGCATCCGCAGGGCCGAGTGCGAGATGAAGCCGAGGCCGCGCCACTCGAAGTACGGTCGCAGCTGCATGACCCGGCCGATCGCCTCCAGCGCCCGCAGGTTGCCGTCCCAGGGCACCACCCGGGTGTACTGGTTCTCCACCTCGCAGCGGCCCTCGGCGAGCTGCTTGAGCAGCATGAAGACCGACTGCAGGAGGTCCAGCGGTTCGAACCCGGCACATACGAGCGGCTTGCCGTAGTCGCGGGCGATGAACTCGTACGGTCGGCAGCCGATGACGGTGGAGACGTGCCCGGGCCCGAGGAAGCCGTCGAGTCGCAGGTCCGGTGAGTCGAGGATCGCCTTGATCGCCGGAAGGATGGTGACGTGGTTGCAGAAGACCGAGAAGTTGTCGATCCCCTCGGCTGCCGCCCGCAGCACGGTCACCGCGGTCGACGGTGAGGTGGTCTCGAACCCGATCGCCATGAAGACCACCCGGCGGTCCGGGTTGTTTCGGGCGATCTTCAGCGCGTCCAACGGTGAGTACACCATCCGGATGTCCGCGCCGGCCGCCTTGGCGTCGAGGAACGAGCCGGTGCCGCCGGGCACCCGCATCATGTCGCCGAACGCCGTCATGATGACGTCCGGCTCGTGGGCCAGGGCGATGGCGTCGTCGATCCGGCCCATCGGGATCACGCAGACGGGGCATCCCGGCCCGTGCACGAGTGAGACCTGCTCCGGCAGGTAGTCCTCGATCCCGTGCTTGTAGATGGTGTGCGTGTGACCGCCGCAGACCTCCATGAACTTGTACTGCCGTCCCGGTTCGCACAATGCGGCGATCTGGGTGGCCAACGCCTGGGCCTTGTCCGCGTCGCGGTACTCGTCGACGAAACGCATGGAACCACCGCTCCTAGGTGATGTCGGATTCGGCGAGCGCCTGCAGCTCGTCGGTGTACGCCTGCCCGAGGCCGGCCAGCATCGCCAACGTGGCGGCCGCCTCGGTCTCGTCGATCTTCGACATGGCGAACCCGACATGGACGAGCACCCAGTCTCCGATGCCTACCTGATCCGGACCGAGCAGGCCGATGCTGATCGCCCGCCGGACGCCGACGACGTCCACGATGGCGAGGTCGTCGCGGCCGGCTTTGATTTCGACGATCTCGCCGGGGATTCCTAGGCACATCGGCTCGTTCGTCCTTCCCCGGTCACATTCTCTCGATCTTCATGTAGCGCCGTAGCGCGGGAAGTTCCTTCCAGAACAGTCCCACCACGGCGACGCCGGCCACCAACGCCAACAGCTTTCGCACAGCTCACCTCCTTCGGACCACGCCGGCTCAACCCGGCGGCAGGTTCGGCATGATCGGCAGGATCGGGCCGTGCTTCTTGGGCCGGATGCCGGTCGAGCGGCGGGCATCCACCGTCCCGTCATCGTGATGGCCCGACTGCTTCCTTCTCCGCGAGTTGCCCTCCTCGACGCCCTTGGTGTGCGCCGGCGCGTCGAGTTCGACATCGGGATCGCCCACTCGGATCTCGCCCATCACCGTTCCCTCCATCAGTCGTTACCGGATGGCCGACCATGCCGTCGGCCGAGATCGTCGAAGAACTTCGCGATCTCCCGCCACACCGCGCTTCCCCCGGACATGCCCGTCCAGTGCTGCCGGATGAGCGCCACGAGCCGGAAGCAGTCGTCGAGCGGCACCACCCACTGTTGGTCGCCGCCGTGCCGCTGTTGGCCGCCGCCGTGCGGCGTGCCGGTCCACACCAGGAACGCCTCCAACCGTGGCGTCAGCTCGGCCAGCGCGGGTGAGCGTGCCTCGATGGCCCGCCAGGCGCCGGCATGGATCTCCGACTCGGTCGTGCCGAGGGGGCTCGGGTAGTGCCCGAGCACCCGGCCGTCCGGCTGCTTCACGAAGAACACCAGGCCGACCGGCACGCCGAGCTCGTCGGCGGACAGCCCGGTCAACCGCCTGCCCCGGGTGGGGAGGAGCTGGTACCGGCCGCCGCCGGCCGCCTCGCGTTCGAACAGCAGGGAGCACGGGGTGCAGGCGCACATCAGCTCCCCGTCCTGCTCGTCCCACACGTGCCGGTGTTCGGGGCGGACCGGCCCGGCGCACATGCCGCAGCGGTCGACCGTGGCCGCGCGCTGCCCGGCGCGGCGGATCGCCCGCTGCAGCGCGCCCGTGGTCATGTCGCGCCACCCAACGCCAGCGGCCCGGCGGCGCGCGTCGTCGCCGCCTCGGGCCGGTCCGGCCGCTGCCACAGAGCGGTGACCGGGATCAGTGCCGGAGCCGGCGCGGGCGCCACCACGTCGACGGCGGACAGCTCCGGCGCGAACGTCAGCACCTGCTCCCGCACCAGATCCCCCAGGGCCGCGCCGCCACCGCCGCACGACCTGGCGGACAGGCTGATCCGCGCCACCTCGTCCTGAACACCGATCAGCGCGATCTCGGCACCCTGCGCGTGCAGCTGCGGCCGGAGGTCGTCGACCGCCCGCGCCACCCGCCGGTCCAGCGGATCCGGATGGACGCGGTGCAACAGCAGCAGGTGCCGCAGCAGCTCGTCGTCGGTGAGCCGGTCGAGCGCGCGGGGGCTGCCGGCGGCGAGGTCGGTGACCCGGGCCAGCGCCTCGCCGTACACCTCGGTCAGCACCTCGACGGCCTCCAGCGCCAGCTCGGCGGTGCGGCCCGGGGTCTGCTCGAGCTGGGCGAGCACGGCGTCCAGGCGGGCCAGCCGCGGCTCGACGGCGGCATCGTCGAGCCGCGGGAGGTCCGGCTGCTCACCCATGCGACGCGCCGAACATCGGCGAGTGGATCTTCTTGAGGGTGCGGCCGCCGCCGACGTACATGTGCACGCCGCAGGGCAGGCAGGGATCGAAGCTGCGCACCGCCCGCATGATGTCGACGCCCTTGAATTTGTCCGGGCCGTTCTCCTCGAAGATCGGCATGTTCTGGATCGCGTCCTCGTACGGCCCTGGGGTGCCGTAGCTGTCGCGGGGACTGCCGTTCCACGGCGTAGGCGGATACGGGTGGTAATTGGCGATCTTGCGGTCCCTGATCACGAGGTGGTGCGACAGGGTGCCGCGTACAGCCTCGTGGAAGCCGCACCCGATGGCCTCGTCCGGCACGTCGAACTCGGTGAAGACCCGCATGTCCCCGGCGCGCATCCGCTCCATCGCCCGCTCCAGGAAGTACAGCGACATGGCCGCCGCGTACGCGATGAAGTAGGCCCGCGAGCGGTCCCGCTCCAGGGCGTTCGACCACTTCGGAATCTTCCACTCCAGCGTCATCTCGGGCAGGGTCTGGCTCTTCGGGAGCGAGATCAGCACGCTCTGCCCGGTCGACTTCACATACGGGGTGTCGACCATCTTCGCCAGCGCCGTGGTGTACAGCCGGGCGAAGCAGCCGCCACCGGTGTCCAGCGCGAGATGGTCCCCGGTGTTCTTGTCGAACCAGCGGGGGCTCATCACCCAGCTGTACTTGTCGCCGAAGTCGCGCTTGCCGGGATCCGGGAGGGTGGTCTGGTTCCACGGGTGGCGGATGTCGACCGGATTGCCGAGCGGGTCGTATTTGACGAAAGGCTCTTCCTCGCCCACCCAGTCCTTGTAGTAGGAGCTGCCGAGCAGGATGCGGATGCCGAGGTTGATGTCGACCAGGTCCGTGGTGAGTAGCTTGCCGTCGACGACGATGCCGGGCGAGACGTGCATCGCCCGTCCCCAGTTCGTCATGGTCTCGTACCGGTAGTCGACAACATCGGGGTTCTGGAATGCGCCCCAGCAGCCGAGCAGGACCCGGCGCCGGCCGACCTCCTCGTAGCCGGGCAGCGCCTCGTACCAGAAGTCGAAGATGTCGTCGTTCAGGGCGACGGACTTCTTCACGAAGTCCAGGATGCTGATCAGCCGGCTCAGGTAGTCGGTGAACAGCGACGGCTGCGGCATGGTGCCGACGCCACCGGGGTAGACCGTCGACGGGTGAACGTGCCGGCCCTCCATGAGGCAGAACATCTCCCGGGTCGTCCGGCTGACCTTCAGCGCCTCCTTGTAGACCTCACCCTCGAACGGGTTGTAGGCCCGCATGATGTCGGCGATCGTCCGGTAACCGTGGATGTCCCGGCCGGGCGCGGCGGTCTTCTCCGCCAGGGCGAGCACGCTCGGGTTGGTCTGCTTGACCATCGCCTCGCAGAAGTCGACGAAGACGAGATTGTCCTGAAAGAGGGTGTGGTCGAACATGTACTCGGCGGCCTCGCCGAGGTTGATGATCCACTCGGCCAGTGGCGGGGTCTTGATGCCGTACGCCATGTTCTGCGCGTACACCGAGCAGGTCGTGTGGTTGTCGCCGCAGATGCCGCAGATCCGGCTGGTGATGAAGCCGGCGTCCCGCGGGTCCTTGCCCTTCATGAACACCGAGTAGCCGCGGAACAGCGACGACGTGGTGTGGCATTCGGCGACCACCCGATTCGTGAAGTCGATCTTGGTGTAGACGCCGAGGTTGCCGATGATCCGGGTGATCGGATCCCACGCCATCTCCACCAGTTCGCTGGGTTCCTGGCCAACGGCCGGCTTCGGTTTCGTCGCGGTCACGGCTTGTTCCTCTCCACTGCCGCCTGTCGACGGGGATCTGCTGGGGCGTACGGGCGCCACCGGGGGTTGTAGCCGCTGGTGAGTTCAGGACCGTTGTGGTGCCACTTCGGTTCCTTGTTGGCGGTCACGTTGGTGATGCTGCGCAGGCGGCGGATCAGGGCGCCGTACGGCTTGATCATCAGCGTGGAGAGGCTGCCACCGGGAGGCATGTCCATGAACGGCATGAACTTGTCGGGGAAGCCCGGCATGGTGCAGCCGATGCAGATGCCGCCGACGTTGGGACAGCCACCCACGCCGCCCATCCAGCCGCGCTTCGGGACGTTGCAGTTGATGACCGGCCCCCAGCAGCCGATCTTCACCTGGCACTTGGGCGAGTTGTAGTCCTTGGCGAAGTCGGCCTGCTCGTAGTAGGCGGCCCGGTCGCAGCCCTCGTGCACGGTCTTGCCGAACAGCCACTGCGGCCGCAGCATGTGGTCCAGCGGCGGGGGTGGTGCCGAGCCGGCGGCGTGGTAGAGCACCCAGGTCAGGGTCTCCATGAAATTCTCCGGCTGGATCGGGCAGCCGGGCACGTTGACGATCGGCAGACCGCCCTGTGACCGGAAGTCCCACCCGAGATAGTCGGCCAGGCCCATGCAGCCGGTCGGGTTGCCCGCCATGGCGTGAATGCCGCCGTACGTCGCGCAGGTGCCGGCGGCGACGACCGCCCACGCCTTCGGCGCCAACTGGTCGATCCACCAGTTCACGGTCAGCGGCTCGCCGGTGGTCTCGTCGTTGCCGAACGACGTCCAGTATCCGTCGCCGTTGATGTTCTCGTTCGGGACCGAACCCTCGATGACGAGGATGAACGGCTCGCGCATCTCCCCACGGGCCGCTTTCCGGTACGGCGCCAGGAACTCCTCGCCGCCGGCGGTCGGCGACAACACCTTGTTGTGCAGGTTGACCTTCGGCAGGCCGGGAATGAGCCCGAGCACGACGTCCTCGATCGCCGGCTGACCGGAGGCCGTCATCGACACGGTGTCGCCGTCACAACTCATGCCCTCGGAGATCCAGAGAATGGTGACCTCGTCGAACCCGTTCTCCTGCGGAATCATCGCGGTGTCGCCCGTGCCCTGCGTCATGTGCGTGGCCTCCCTTGCATCCGATCCCGCAGCCGGTCGTAGATGGCCGCCACCGGCACCGCGAGGGTTAGCGCCGGCGGCTTGTCCGGCGCGTGCGGGTGCGGGCGCGTCGGGGCCCGCTGCTTGCCGTGGTCGATCTCCTGGCCCAGCTCGCGGAGGGCCTGCTCGTCGGCCCGGGCGCACAGCTGCGGCATGAGCTCGTTCTCGTCGTCCCGCACATGCCGGGCGACGGCGGACGCCAGCCGCTCCATCAGCTCGTCCTGCGCGTGATCACCGGTCCGGCTGCGGTCCAGCTCAAGGAGCAACTCCTTGATCGGCCGGTGCCCGGAGAGGTGCCGGTCGACCTGGCCGTCAGCCAGGACCTTCGCGGCGAACGGGTAGAAGAGAACTTCCTCCAGTGCGGCGTGCTTCGACAGCTCGCGAATGAGGATCTCCACGACGCCGCGGCGCTGCGCGTCCGATTCCGCTGCCCGATAGTCCCGAAACAGCTGCTCCACCACGCGGTGGTCGTGCCGGAGCAACTCCGTGGCGTCCATCAGGCCGCCCCCCGTCCGGCGCTGTCCAACGTGATCGATTCCAGTACGACGTCGTCGCTGCCGGTGACGTCGATGTCGACGCCCCCGCACTGGGGGCAGGACACCATTGCGAGGTGGTCGTCGACCGGCCCGCTGCGGCCGCAGCCGTTGCAGGCCACCGTCATCGGTTCGAGTACCAGGTCGACGGCGGTGTCCGCGGCGACCGTGCCGGCCGCGGCCAGCTGGATGCCCTGCGTGACGACGTCGCGGTCGACCGGATGACCACCGATGCGCACCCGCAGCCCGGTGACCCGGCGGCCGGCGGCCCGCCGTACCGCCGCCGCCACGATCGCCTCGGACAGACCCGTTTCATGCATGTGTGCTCACCCCCCGTTCGCTGCCGTTTGCGGGCGTGCCTGGTGCCGGCCCCTCGCCGCGCCCCAGCCGCGCGGCTTCCTCCCGTAAAATGCCCGTCACCGTCCGGACCGCCTCGTCGACTGCGGCGGCCACCGGAGCCGACAGCTCCATGCGCTCGTCGAGGGCCGCGGGACGGCAACCCACCACGAGGACCCGGTCGACGCTCCCGCCCAGGCCGCGCAGCAGGCGCAGCACCGATTCGGGATCCATGCCGTGCGCGTCGGCGGCGGGCGCGTCCAGCACGTCGGCCGGCCGTAGCGTCCAGCCCGGATCGTCGAGGTCCACCTGGAGTACGGCCAACGTCCCGGGCGGTTCGTCCATCGGCAACGCGTCCACCAGGACCAGCACGTCGTGGCGGCCGTCCAGCAAATCGTAGGCCAGGTGCATCCCCCGGATGCCGTAATCGGACACATCCACCCCTGGTGGGAGGACCGCCTCCCTCAGCCGCCGGACGACCTCGACGCCGAACGCGTCGTCGCCGAGGAAGATGTTGCCGATGCCGGCGACCAGGATCCGTCCGCCGTCGGGGCTGCTCACGGCGCCGCTCACGGGGTCGCCACCTCTCCGGTCAACGGTTCGACCTCCTCGGGACGGAAGTGGCGCAGGCGCCCGTACCACTGGTGCAGCTCCGCGCCCGGGTCGTCGTCCACCGTCACGGCCAGGAATCGTGACCCGTCCACGTCGAGCAGAACCTGCTCCACACGGGCGGTACGGCCCTCCAGGAACATGTCGTGGGCGTCCGTGCCCCGCCGGCGGGGCCGTAACCGGACCCGGCTGCCCCGCGCCAGCAGAGCGCCCGCGACCAGCACCGTCTCGGTCTCCGGCGCGATCGCGTCATCGGCGCCGGGCTCCCACCACGGCCGTTCCGGGTCGGGGGCGGCATCGCCACCCGGGCGTACGGGTGCCAGGGCCCGGATGGCGCCGTGCAACCGTTCGAACACCGCAGGCGGCATGGCCTCGACCCGGTCGACGATCGCGGCGGCCCGGGGATCGGTGGCCCGCGCCTCTCGCTTTTCGGCGTCGGAGAGCGTGAGCGTCCGCAACGAGAGGATCTCGTCGATCTCGGCCGCGTCGTGCAGGTCGCCGGGGCTCTCCGGCGCGATCTGCGGGTGGTCGTAGAGGATGATGGGCGACGAGAGCAGTACGTCGGCGCTGCCAGTTTCGCCGGCGAGCACCGGGAACGTGTGCACGTTGCGGCACTCCCGGGCTGCGCACTGGGCCCACTCTGGCGGGTCGAGCAGGGACAGGAACCGCCCCAGGCTGACCGTGGCCAGCGTGTGGGCCGCCAGCAGGCAGTGGCGCAACGTCTCGTCCCGCGGGCTGTCCGGCGGGATGGTCCCCTCCGTGTTCTCGACGCGGATCACGAGCCGCAGCAAGGGGAACGGCGCTTCGGCCGGGGCGGCGGAGACGGTGACCGACGCGCACAACGGCCAGCGCCGGCGCACCACCCGCCCGACCGGCTCGCCCCGGTCGTCGACCAGCGGCTCGACGTCCTCCCCACCCGGCAGCCGGACGTCCAGCCGGCGGCCCCGCCGCAGGTCACCCACCGACGCCTCGATGTCGAACTCCCGCGGCACCGCCTCGTCGAAGCTGAGCTCCGTGCGGCCACCGACCTCGATCCGGTCGACCGGCCGGTACCCGCCGGCCGTCCGCTGCTCGGTCAGCTTGCGTTGCAGGTGCAGGAACCGCAGCCGGATCCGGACGGTTGCCGGGTCTGGCGCTTCCAGCAGGCACTCGGTCTGCTGCCACGGCGACTCCGCGGAGCCGGCCACGCCGCTGTCGACCAGGCCGTGCGCCGCCGCCCAGATCGGGGGCACCAGGACCCCGAACTGCCAGCGGACCCGGTTCTTGCCCGATGAGCGCCGATAGGGATAGAGCAGATAGCCCTCGTACAGGATCGCGTCCGCGACCGCCTCGGCGCGGTCGATCCGGGAACTGGGGCGATCGGTCGGCACGGTGCTCAACCCCCTTCAGGGCCTGCTCGGAACCCGCTGCGGCAAGCGGTCACCCTGGTCTAACCCGTCCCACCTGGCGGCCGTAAGTGCGTGCCGCCGGTAGGTGCCGAGCGCACTCACCGGACCAGGTGACCCGGCGGCAGACATCGAGGTCAGCGGCTACCAGCAGCGGCACCAGCATCCTCGGTACGGGACTGCTGGAGCCGGCGGCTGATCGAGGAAGGTCGCCACATCACGGACTTGAGGCAACAGGCGTCACGATTCGCCTGATAGCTCCCGTACGTTTCCATAGGCTTGCTCTGGGACGTACCCGCCGATCGGCCTTGGAAGGGAATCGTGTCATGAGCGACGACCAGGTCACCCGTAACCTGAAGAGCATGGACGAACTGGACTTCAAGGGGTGGAACCCGGCGGACTGGAACGGAGTGTTCGCCCGCTACCACACGGATGATGTGCTCGTGGACTTGAAAGGGCAACCGCAGACTCACGGCGCCCAGGAGCACATCGACGCCATGCAGGCGTTCGCCGAGAGCACCGGGGGCAGGCCGGTCCAGATCAAGTCGCACCCCATCGGTTTCGGGTCGGGGGAGTGGACCTGCGTGGTGGGCGAGTTCGAAGACGGCAGCCGGATGGTGACAGTAGCGAAATGGCGCGACGGCGCCATCGCTGAGGAGTACATCTGGATGTAGCCGCCGTGCTGGCCCCTACACGTGCAGGTCAGTTCTGGCCCTTCTGCTTCGGATCAATCAGCACCTTGGCGTGTTCGCTCTTGCCCGTGTCGAGTTCCTCGAGGACGTCCTTCAGCGACGACAGACCGAAGGTGCCCGTATGTAGTGATGTCACGTCGATGCGACCCGCGGCGATGGCACGCATGGCGCCGACGAAGTCCTCGTGGTGGTAGGCGAGGGAGCCAATCACCGTCAGCTCGCGGCTCTGCCAGTCGCCGTAGCTGACGCTTGAGTCTTCCAACGGATAGCCGAGCAACGCGAGCGTGCCACCCCGCCGTACCAGTTCTGCCGACGGCTGGAACAGCGAGGGAACGCCGGTGCACTCATAGACCACGTCGGCACCCATGCCTCGCGTGAGGTCGTCCAGCGCGGGCCGGAGCTCCGCGGGCTCGACCACCTGGGTGAAGCCGAACCTGGTGGCCAGCGCACGCCGGACCGGTGAGGGCTCAGAGATGATCATCGGCCCGGCTCCAGCATTGCGCGCGTTCTGGGCGGTCAGCAGACCGATCGGGCCGGCACCTTGGACGACGGTGGTCACGCCGTACTCCGCCGCCACACGCCGCACCGCGTGGAAGGTGACCGCGGTCGGCTCCACGAGCGCTGCCTCCACATCCGAGAGGCCCTCCGGGACCGGGATCACCCGCCGCGCCGAGACCTGCACCTGGGTGGCAAAGGCTCCGTACGCCGGCGCGTCGGCGTCGACCCCGTTGGCCTCGGCGAAAACCGTGTCGCAGTTGCTGGTGTGGCCGGCGACGCACTGGAGGCAGTGGCCGCACGCCGGCCCCACGCCGCCCACCACCCGCTGGCCGACCCGCAGCCCCTGCACCCCGTCTCCCACGGCTGAGATAGAGCCGGTCCATTCGTGGCCGAACACCGCCGGTGGCAGCATGTGGCCATCGGTGTAGCCGTGGACATCCGTGCCGCAGATGCCGGTGTAGGTGATGTCCACCAGGACGTGGCCGGGGCGCGGCCCAGTGGTGGTGA
The DNA here is from genome assembly GCF_045161355.1 of Micromonospora sp. NBC_00617. Lineage (NCBI taxonomy): Bacteria > Bacillati > Actinomycetota > Actinomycetes > Micromonosporales > Micromonosporaceae > Micromonospora > Micromonospora sp. NBC_00617. Next base: position 1,235,748 of record NZ_CP107751.1, read on the forward strand.
CGGCACCCTCGCGAAGCTCGCGTGGACCGGCGACTGCAAGATAACGATCGGTGGTCACCATGGAGGCTCCTTCTGGCAGCGTGATCGCGGGCGCGGCGCCGAATAGTCGCTTGCCGTCAGGTCGCGCACAACCCTAGATGTTCGAGCCGTCGGCCGGCAGGTCGTCGGGCGGCTGTGGGGATCCGCCTTCGCCAGCGGCGTCGGGGCAGGGGAGCCCGAGGGTGTAAGCCGTCATCGACAACGATCCGTAGGCGTAGCCGTCCACGAGGACGTCGGTGTCCGGCGCGTCGGCGGTGGCGGCCAGACCGGCGAGGTAGAGCGCGGGAATGAAGTGATCCGGTGTCGGCACCGCGTGGCGGAAGTCGCGGTGGGTGTCGAGCGTCGCGAACTCGCCCGGATTGGTCAACATCCGGGTTTTGGCGTCCTCGTCGAAGCGCTGGGCCCAGTCGTAGCCGTCGTCGGTCAGCTTCCAGTCCATGCCGCGTAGGTTGTGCACGACATTGCCGCTGGCGATGATGAGCACTCCGCGTTGTCTCAGTGGAGCGAGTTTGGCGCCGAGCTGGAAATGGTAGTCCAAGGGCTTGTCGGCGTTGATGCTGAGCTGTACGACCGGGACCGAGGCGTCCGGGAAAGCGTGCGTCAATACCGACCAGGTGCCGTGGTCAATGCCCCAGCTGTCGAGGTCGGCACCGACCCAGGTCGGGTGAACGGCGTCGCTGATCTCCGTAACCAGCTCGGGCAGCCCGGGCGCGGGGTACTGCACCTCGAACAACGCCTGCGGAAAGCCGTAGAAGTCGTGGATGGTCCGCGGCCGGGGCATCGCGGTGACGGCGGTGGCGTTGGTGTACCAATGCGCGCTGATGACCAGGATGACACGGGGCCGCGGCACCGCGGCGCCGAACGCTTTCCACGAGGTGGTGTATCGATTGACCTCGAGAGCGTTCATGGGGTTGCCATGGCCGATGAATGCGGCGGGCATCAGTGCATCTGAGCCGCCGGGGGTCTCTGCGGTCACGTCGGGCCCTTCCGGAGTTGCCGTCGGAGCGTCACCTCGAGTGTCGGGTAGATCTTCAGAGTAGACCCCTGCGGGCCGGTCGACAGCGAACTCCGGATCGGCCCCGGAGGGGGAGGAGGGTTGGTCGATTCGGCGTCTCGCACGCGCGGGCGTAGATGTTCTGGCCAGCGCCTTCGTAGCCCGAGTCGGCCACCCTCGGCAGATCCAGCGCGAGCGCCGCCTCGTGGCGGGCCCCGGTGACCTGCAACCACCGGGCGCACCTCAGGCGATCACGGCACCCTGCTCCGGTGTGGATGCATCGGTTAACCCCCGCGGAGGTCGAGCGCTACCGCACGACCGCGACGCCGCGTTCGGGGTGATTCGACTCCGCCGACCGCTGCGGTTCCCTGACCCCGTCCCGACCAGCGGGAGGGTTGGCGGTTTCCGGTAACGGTCAGGTCACGAGGTATTCCCAGGCTGGGTGCCTCTCGCTAACTTCAGCCAAGGCATGAGGTCAGACCTCATTCCTCATGCCTCCAACCTGACGAGGTGAGTTGACGAGTGCAGGAACCCGCCCCCCGCTATGCCGGATACCGGTCCTTCGACTACTTGACGGAGCACGTTGACTACAAGGTCTTCGAGCTCGCGCCACAGATTGGCCGGGTGCCAGAACATGACCTCGGCCTGAGCGACGACCAGCGAGCCCGGGTCTCCCGGCTGCTGCACGAGCACATGGCCATCTCGCTGCACGAGCACCCGAAGATCCTGCCGGCCGACGTGTCGCAGCTGCGCGACTACAACCGCACCGGCCGCAACTCGTTCGGCTTCGAGGGCCTGGCCCGGTCCGGCCTGACCGCGGTCCTCGACAACTTCATGAACGGCACCGGCTGCGTGACCAGCGAGCACGCCTGGAAGTGGGACGACGTCATCTACGACATCGGCCTGCGCTTCGCCGACGTCGCCAAGCAGGACCACGTGGTCGTGGCAACCACGCTGGAACAGATTTTCGAGGCCAAACGCAACGGCCAGATCGCCCTGGTGGCCGGTCTGGAAGCGGCCACGATGATCGAGAACGAGCTGGACCGGATCGACATCCTGTACGGCTTCGGCGTCCGCCAGATGGGCATCGCGTACAGCCAGGCGAACATGCTCGGATCCGGCCTCTCCGAGGACCGCGACGGTGGGCTGACCCACTTCGGTCGGCGCGCGGTGGACCGGATGAACAAGCTCGGCATCGCCATCGACATCTCGCACTCCGGCGACCAGACCTCGCTGGATGTGATCGAGGCCAGTCGGGTGCCGGTGTTCATCACCCACGCAGGTGCCCGTTCGGTCTGGAACACCCCTCGGATGAAGCCGGACGAGGTGATCCGGGCCTGCGCCGAGCGGGGTGGCGTGATCGGCATCGAGGCCGCTCCGCACACCACCCTCTCCGAGGCGCACAAGCACCACTCGATCGAGTCGGTGATGGACCACTTCACCTACTGCGTCGAGTTGGTCGGCATCGACCACGTGGCGTTCGGCCCGGACACCAACTTCGGTGACCACGTCGGGCTGCACGACAGCTTTACCCAGCACCTGGCGATCGGGAAGGCCCACGGCGTGGTGGACCACCCCCGGGTGCCCTACGTGAGCGGCATGGAAAACCCGGCGGAGTGCTTCAGCAACATCGTCGGGTGGCTGGTCACGCACGGTTACTCCGACGACGAGATCGCCAAGGTCATCGGCGGCAACATCATCCGGGTTCTTCAGGAGGTTTGGTGAAAAAGACAGTCAAAGGTCGGTGGCGGCTCGCTGTCGCGCTCGGCGTGGCGGCCACGCTGGCTATCTCCGGCTGCGGTCTGAACGAGGACAACTCGTCCTCCAGCAGCTCGCCGTCGGACTCGGTGTTGCGGATCGGCACCACCACCGACGTGAGCAACTTCAACCCGCTCCAGTCGCTCAGCAAGACCGACTCGTGGATTCTCAACGCGATGTACCCGCACCTGCTGCGGATCGACGAGAACGCGAAGAAGGCGCCGGAGCTGGCCAAGGAGTACCGCTACGAGGACGACGGCAAGACCGCGGTCTTCGTGCTGCGCGACGACTTCAAATGGACCGACGGCAAGCCGGTGGTCGCGGACGACGTCAAGTTCAGCGCCGAGATGATCATGAAGTACAAGCTCGGCAACGTCGCGGCGAAGCTGACCTGGGTCGAGTCGATCGAGGCGCCGGACGCGGCCACGGTCAAGTTCAAGCTCTCCCAGCCGTATGCGCCGTTCGCCGAGGGCGTCGGCTTCTGGATGTCGATCGTGCCGAAGCACATCTTCGAGCCGGCCGGCGACCTGTCCAAGTTCCCCAACGACTCGAACTGGGTCGGTGCCGGGCCGTTCGTGCTGGAGAGCATGACCAAGGGTCAGCGCTATGTCATGAAGCGCAACGAGCACTACCCGCTCGCGCCGAACGGCAAGGCCGCGGTCAGCCAGGTCGAGTACCGGGTCTACCCGGACGTGAACACCATGATGCTGGCGCTGCGCAACGGTGACATCGACATGATGGGCACCCCGGTGCCGATCTCGGCGGCGAAGACCTTCGAGAACGACGAGAAGATCAAGCTGAAGAAGGTCGGCGCGCTCGGCTTCGCGCACCTGACCTACAACATGAAGAACAAGAACCTGGCCGCCCAGGAGGTCCGGCAGGCGCTGTCGATGGCGGTGGACACCAAGTCGATCATCTCGGCCGTGCTTCAGGGCGACGGCCAGCAGATGGCCGGTCCGATCTCGCCGATCTTCTCGGAGTACGACAACACCGATATTCAGCCGTACCCGTTCGACCCTGAGGGCGCAAAAGCCAAGCTGAGCGCGGCGGGCTACAAGGACGCCAACAACGACGGCTTCTTCGACGAGCTGAAGTTCGGTGTGGCGTGCGACCAGTCCAACGCGAACCTCACCCGCGTGGTGCAGCTCTTCCGCGAGAGTGCGGCCAAGGCCGGCATCAAGCTGGAGAACGAGTGCGTGGAGCGGAACACCTTCCTCACCCGCACCAAGAACGGCGAGTACGACATCGACGCCTCGCAGTGGGGCGTGTTCGACAACCCGATGGACCAGCTGCGCAGCACCTACCTGTCCAGCAACCCGGGTGGCATCAACTACAACCTGCTCAAGTCGGCGGAAGTGGACGCGCTGATCAACGAGGCGGCCGGCACCACCGACCCTGAGGCGTTCAAGACCAAGATCAAGAACCTTGACAAGGTCGTGCACGAGCAGGCGTACCTGACCCCGCTGTACGTGGAGAACTTCCAGTTCGCCTACAACGCCAGCAAGTTCACCGGCTTCGTCCCGTCGCCGTCGGACCTGCTCGGCATGGTCACCGCGTACTCGCTGGCCCAGGTCACCCCGGTCAAGTAACCCAGAACTAGAGGGAAAGGAGGGGTCCCCCATGGTGCGTTTCGTACTCAGCCGGGCGCTGAAGGCAGTCCTGACCATATGGATTGCGATCACTTCGACGTTCTTCCTGCTCCGGCTCCTGCCGGGGGACCCCACGACCCTCATGGTCGAGGGAGACATGACGCCGGAGATGCAGGCGGCACTGCTCAAGACGTACGGCCTGGACCGTCCGCTGTGGGAGCAGTACGTGTCGTACCTGCGCGAGTTGGTCCAGGGCAACCTGGGCATCTCGTTCCGGCAGATCCAGCCGGTCACCGACATCATCCTCGAGCGGCTGCCCTGGACGTTGCTGCTGGCCGGCAGCGCCTTCATCCTCACCATCGCCGTCGGTATCCCGATCGGCGTGACCGCCGCCGTCAACCGCGGCAAGTGGCTCGACCGCGCGTTGCAGGGCTTCGGGATCAGCGCGAACGCGCTCTTCGTGCCGAGCGTCGCCATCCTGCTGCTGGTCTTCTTCGGGGCACAGCTCCGCTGGTTCCCGATCGGTGGGGCGATCGACCCGGACACCCGGGGCGTGGCGGCCTACCTGAGCCTGGCCCACCACCTGGTGCTGCCGGTGCTGTCCCTGGTCCTGGTGCAGCTCGGCCCGTACGCGCTGACCCTGCGCACCAACATGATCGAGGTCCTCGGTGAGGACTACATCCGCGCCGCGCAGGCCCGTGGTCTCTCGGCCCGGCGTCGAGTCTGGAAGCACGGCCTGCGCAACGCGATCCTGCCGGCGCTGACCCTGATGGGTCTGCAGTTGGGCACCCTGGTCGGTGGCGCGGTGCTGACCGAGACGGTTTTCGCCTTCCCAGGGGTTGGCCGGCTGATCTACGAGGCGGTCGGGCAGCAGGACTACCCGGTGATCCAGGGGGCGTTCATCATGCTCGCCGTCACCGTGGTGATCGCCAACGCGCTGACCGACATGCTCTACGCGGTCCTCAACCCCCGGATCCGGCTGTGAGCGCGCGGAGCCTGGCGGGGCGGATCCCCGCCTCCGCGAACACAGAACTCGACGCGAGCGCCCCGGCCGGTGCGCGTCGCCCGGACCCGTTCGCCGCCACCAACGAAGGGAGGGTGCCGTGAGCGCCCCCGTGCTGACCGAGCAGGCACTGCCGCCGGCCTCGGCCGCGCCCAAGCGGTCCTCCTGGTCCGGCTACCTGCGTCAGCCCACGGTGGCGCTGTCGGTGCTGGTGCTGCTCGTGATGGTGCTGATGGCGGTCTTCGCGTCGGTGATCGCCGACGAGCCCAGCGGCGCCGGCCCGGACGTGCTGCAACCCCCGTCCGGGGCGCACTGGTTCGGCACCGACGACCTCGGGCAGGACATCTTCGCCCAGGTGGTCTGGGGCACCCGGACCAGTCTGGTGATCGGCCTGGCCGCCTCGCTGATCGCGATCGTTATGGGCACCGCGATCGGCCTGGCCGCGGCGTACTTCCGTCCGATCGACTCGGTCGCCATGGTGATCACCGATGTGATGCTCGCGCTGCCCACCCTGCCCTTGATGATCATGCTGGCTGCGGTGGTGAACCCGAGCGTCTGGACGCTGACCCTGATCATCGGATTCTTCGCCTGGCCGGAGGTGGCCCGGCTGATCCGATCGCAGGGCCTGGTGATCAGCTCGATGCCCTACATCGACGGGGCCCGGGTGCTCGGTGCCACTGGCTGGCGGATCGTCACCCGGGAGATCCTGCCCGCGGTCGTCTCGCTGATGGTCGTCAGCGTGCTGATCACCGCCTCCCGAGCGGTGATCTCCGAGGCCGGCCTGAGCTTCCTCGGCCTCGGTGACCCGGACGTCTGGTCCTGGGGACGCATCCTGCTCAACGCCCAACGCAGCGGCACGATCGCGATCGCCTGGTGGCAGACGCTGTTCCCGTCCCTGGCGATTCTGTTCCTGGTGCTGGCCGCGACCCTCGCCGGTACGCGGTTCAACGACACCCGCGACCCGCGCCGCAACGGAGGCTGACCCATGCGACTGCCGGAAACCTTCTACACCAGCGTCCGCAGCCGACTCGGCGAGGCGCTTGACGCCCGCGGCCTGGATGGCTTCCTGGCCACGTCCCCAGCGGACGTCGCCTTCCTCAGCGGCTTCTTCTACATCGCCACCGAGCGTCCGGTCTACCTCTGGATGCCGCGTGCGGGAGACCCGCTGCTGGTGATCCCGCGCCTCGACGAGGAGTACGCCGCCCAGCAGGGCGTGACCGTCCCGATGGTCACCTACTTCGAGTACCCGGGCGTGGTCACCGCCGAGCAGACGCTCGCCTCGGCGCTGTCTCGTCCCGGCGGCCCGGTCCGCCGGGTCGGGGTGAGCGCCGGGGTGTCGGTCGGCGCGTTCAAGGCGCTGTCGCAGGCCATCGCCGGGGCGACCCTGGAGACCACCGACGCGGTGGCGAAGCTGCGGCTGCGCAAGTTCCCCGAGGAGATCCCGTTCCACGAGGCCGCCGCGCGGATCTGCGACGAGATGCTCGGCGCCGGGCGGGCACTGATCGAGGAGGCGCTGGCCAGCGGGGGATCGCTGCCCCGCGAGGACGAGATCGCCCGGCACGTGATCGGGTACGGCACCGACCGGATGTACGCCGAGTACGACCTGGTCCTCTACACCACCAAGCTGGCCGGCGGGCTGGTCTACGCCGGTCCGAACTCGGCCCTGCCGCACGGCCTGCCGACCCGTCGGCGGATCCAGCCGGGCGACACGCTGATCCTCTCCCTCGGCGCGGCGGTGGCCAGCCGGTTCGTGGAGAGCGAGCGCACCTTCATCATCGGTGAACCCACCGCCGAGCAGGTGCGCTACTACGAGGCCGACCGGGAGGCGCAGGAGGTCGGCACCCAGGCGATGATCGCCGGTCGTACCTGCGCCGAGGTCAACAAGATCTGCCTGGACGTGCTGCGTGAGCAGGGACTGGGCGACTACATCCGGCACCGGCAGGGGCACGGCATCGGGCTGCAGAACCACGAGGCGCCGTGGGTCGAGGACGGCGACGACACCGTGCTCGCGCCCGGGATGCTGCTCTCCAGCGAGCCCGGTGTTTACGTTCCCGGCCACGCCGGCTACCGCATTTCCGACACGGTCCTGGTGCAGGAGGCCGGTCCGCGCCGGCTTACCGGCTACCCGCGCGACCTGGCATCCAACGTCATCGAGGGGGTCCGATGAAAATCAACGGCGCTGAACTGGTCGTCGAGGCGTTCGGCCCGACCGACGCACCGGCGATGATCGTGCACCATGGGGCGCCCGGTCTCGGCTCGCGCAACGAACCGAAACGTTCGTTCGGCCCGTTCGCCGACCGGATGCGGGTCATCGTCTTCGACGCCCGCGGATCCGGCGAGTCCAGCGACGACGAGCCGTTCACGCACGAGCAGTGGGTGGCCGATGTGGATGCCATCCGGGAGCACTTCGGCTACGAGAAGATTGTCATGGCTGGCGGCTCGTACGGCGGGTTCATCGCCCTGGAGTACGCCATCGCCCACCCGGACCGGGTCTCCGCGCTGGTGCTGCGGGACACCGCGGCGGACACCGCGTTCGACTACCTGGCGGTCGAGCGGGCCCGCAACACCGACCGTGGGGTGATTCCAGAGTGGGCCATCGACCGGATCGGCACCGGCCGGTTCGAGAGCAACGAGCAGCTGCGCGAGTACTGGAAGGCCATCCTGCCGCTCTACGACCACCAGCACGACCCGGCCAAGGACGAGGCGCGGCTGGCCGCCACCCGGTTCCACTACCGAACCCACAACGCGGCCTTCGGGCAGAACATGCCCCGCTACGACCTCAAGCCGAAGCTGCCGTCGATCACCTGCCCGACCCTGGTCACCGTGGGCCGGCACGACTGGCGTACCCCGGTGGAGGCCTCGCAGGTCATCGCGGACCTGGTCCCGAATGGCGAGCTGGTGGTCTTCGAGAAGTCCGGCCACTCGCCGCAGCTTGAGGAGCCCGAGAAGTTCCAGCAGTTGGTGCGGGACTTCCTGGGCAGAGCCGGGGTGCTGCGATGACCCTGTTGGAGATCGCCGACCTGCAGGTCGCGTTCCCCGGCCCGAGCGGGCCGGTCAAGGCGGTCAACGGGGTGTCGCTCCAGGTCGACTCCGGACAGACCCTGGCCATCCTCGGCGAGTCCGGCTCCGGCAAGAGCGTCACCGCGCAGACGGTGATGGGCATCCTCGACGTGCCGCCGGCCACGATCACCGGCTCGGTCCAGCTGCGCGGCCGGGAGCTGCTCACCCTGCCGCGCAAGCAGCGCGACCGGCTCAGTGGTGAAGAGATCGGCATGGTCTTCCAGGACGCGATGGCCGCGCTCAACCCGGTCTTCACCGTGGGGCACCAGATCATGGAGGTGCTGCGGGTCCGCCGGGGCATGTCCAAGGGCGACGCCCGGCGCCGGGCCATCGAGCTGGTCGACCGGGTACGGATACCGGCGGCCAAGGACCGGATCCGGGACTATCCGCACCAGTTCTCCGGCGGTATGCGCCAGCGCATCATGATCGCGCTGGCCGTCTGCCTGGAGCCGGACCTGCTGATCGCCGACGAGCCCACCACCGCCCTGGACGTGACCGTGCAGGCCCAGGTGATGGAGTTGCTCGCGGAGATCCAGCGGGACAGCGGAATGGGCCTGCTGCTGATCACCCACGACCTCGGGGTGGTCGCCGAGGTCGCCGACGACGTGGCGGTGATGTACGCCGGCCGGATCGTCGAGCGCGGCACGGTCGAGCAGATCTTCGCCGGTCCGGCCCACCCCTACACCGAAGGGCTACTCGCCTCGATGCCCCGGGTGGACCGGCGCGACGAGCAGCTCTACGCGATCCCGGGCGTCCCGCCCAACCCGGCCCGGCTCCCCGCCGGCTGCCCGTTCCACCCGCGTTGTCCCCGGGCTACCGACGAATGCCTGGGGACCCTGCCGCCGCTGCGGGCACTGCCGGCCAACCGGGCCAGCGCCTGCCACCACCACGAGGAGGTGCTCGGTGCCACCCAGCGATGATGTGGTGCTACGGGTCGAGAACCTGGTCAAGCACTTCCCGGTCAAGGGGCGGATTCCGTTCACCTCCGGCGGGGTGGTCAAGGCCGTCGACGGGGTCTCCTTCAACCTGCGCCGAGGCGAGACGCTCGGCGTGGTGGGCGAGTCCGGCTGCGGCAAGAGCACGTTGGCCCGGATGCTGGTCGGGTTGGAGCAGCCCACCTCGGGCGCGGTGCGCTTCGGCACGTCGGTGGTGCACCAGGCCAAGGGGCGTGAGCTGCGGGCGCTGCGCCGACGGATCCAGATCGTGCTCCAGGACCCGTACACCTCGCTGAACCCCCGCCGCACCATCCGGGAGATCCTGCTCCAGCCCTTCGAGATCCACCCCGACGTGCTGGACCGCCGGCGCCGGATCGAGCGGATCAAGGAACTGCTCGACCTGGTCGGTCTCGACGCCAGCCTGCACCTGGACCGCTACCCGCATCAGTTCTCCGGCGGGCAGCGCCAGCGGATCGGCATCGCCCGGGCGCTCGCGCTGAACCCCGACGTCATCGTCTGCGACGAGCCGGTCTCCGCGCTGGACGTGTCGGTCCAGGCCCAGGTGGTCAACCTGCTGGAACGGCTCCAGGAGGAGCTTGGTGTGGCGTATGTCTTCATCGCCCACGACCTGTCGGTGGTGCGCCACATCTCCGACCGGGTGGCCGTGATGTACCTCGGCAAGCTGGTGGAGACCGGTCCCGAGATCAACCTCTACGAATCGCCCCGGCACCCGTACACCAAAGCGCTGCTCTCCGCCGTGCCGGTGCCCGATCCGGCCGGCCGCCAGCAGCGACAGCGGATCCTGCTGGCCGGCGACCCGCCCAGCCCGGTCAACCCGCCGTCGGGTTGCCGGTTCCGGACCCGCTGCTGGCAGGCGACCGATACCTGTGCCACCACCGAACCGCTGCTGGCCGTCGGTGAGCATCCGGTTGCCTGTCACTTCCCGCTGGCCGCGTAACGGCCGGTGACCGTCCTCAAAGGAGAAAGTTTCTTGCTGCAAGAACCCGCCCCCCGGCACCAGGGCCACAGGTCGTACTCGTACCTGGAGCCGCACACGGACTACCGGGTGTTCACGTTGGCGAAGGAAGTCGGTCGGGTACCGGAGCACGACCTCGGACTGAACGACGCCCAGCGTGAGCGGGTGACCCGGCTGCTCACCGAGCACGCCGCGATCTCGCTGCACGAGCACCCGGTGATCCTGCCCGAGGACGTCCGCGAACTGCGGGCCTACAACCGGACCGCGCGCCAGCGCACCGGCTACGAGGGCCTGGCCCGCTCCGGTCTGACCGCGGTCTTCGACAACTTCATGGCCGGTGCCTCCTGCGTGACCAGCGAGAACGGCTGGAAGTGGAACGACCTCATCTACGCCCTCGGGATGCGGATGAGCGACCTCTACAAGCAGGACCACGTCTTCCTGGCCACCTCGCTGGCCGACATCCACGCCGCGAAGCGGGACGGTCGGCTGGCCCTGGTCGCCGGCCTGGAGTGCAGCAGCCCGATCGAGAACGAGTTGGACCGGATCGACATCCTGTACGGCTTCGGTGTCCGCCAGCTCGGTATCGCGTACAGCCAGGCGAACATGCTCGGCGGTGGCCTCTCCGAGAAGCACGATGGTGGACTGACCCACTTCGGTCGGCGCGCGGTGGACCGGATGAACAAGCTCGGCATCGCCATCGACATCTCGCACTCCGGCGACCAGACCTGCCTGGACGTGATCGAGGCCAGTCGGGTGCCGGTGTTCATCACCCACGCCGGTGCCCGTTCGGTCTGGAACACCTCCCGGATGAAGCCGGACGAGGTGATCCGGGCCTGCGCCGAGCGGGGTGGCGTGATCGGCATCGAGGCCGCTCCGCACACCACCCTCTCCGAGGCGCACAAGCACCACTCGATCGAGTCGGTGATGGACCACTTCACCTACTGCGTCGACCTGGTTGGCATCGACCACGTCACGTTCGGCCCGGATACCATGTTCGGCGACCACGTCGGGGTACACAACACGTACGCCGGCAACTACGCCCACGACGCCGGCAACCGGCCGGAGCACCCTCGGGTGGAGTACGTGTCCGGGCTGGAGAACCCGGGCGAGGCGTTCGGAAACATCGTCGGCTGGCTGGTCACGCACGACTACTCGGACGACGAGATCGCCAAGGTGATCGGCGGGAACACCATCCGGGTGCTCGAACAGGTCTGGTAATGCGCTCCTGGCCGATCGGCCGAGAGGGCACCGACGAACTACACTCCGTACGCCGCTGGCGGCAACGGAGAGCGATGAGGTGAGGGCGGATGGCTCGGCGCGAAACCGCGCTACAGGCCGCGCACGGTCGGCTACGGGAGTTGATCGGCAGTGAGTTCCGGTCGGGCGACAAGCTGCCCAACGAGCGGGACCTGGCCGACCGGTTGGAGGTCAGCCGGGCCACCGTGCGTGAGGTGCTGGGCCAACTCGCCGTCGAGGGAGTGGTGACCCGTACCTGGGGGATCGGCACCTTCGTGCACGACGGCGCCGAGCGGGTGCCGGTGTCGATCGGTGACGTGACCGCGCTGCGGGACCGGATCACCGCCTCGGGCCACCAGCCGACGCTTCAGGACGCGGCGGTCAGCCGGGCGAACTGCCCGGCTGACTGCGCCAAGGTGCTCGGGTTGGAGCCGAATTCGCCGGTGTGGCGGGTCGACCGGCTCTTCGCCGTGGACGGCGTCGCGGCGGCCTGGATCCGTGACCATCTGCCGCTCCGTTTCGACGGCCGCGACCTCGACCCGTCCGGGTTGGTCAGCATCGACCTGGACATGTTCGAGTTCCTCGCCAGCGCGACCGGCATGCCGGTGCGGCGGGCGGAGATCGAACTTTCCGCCGTGCTCGCCGACGAGGAATCCACCGCCCGGCTCGGCGTGGCGGTCGGGCATCCGCTGGTCACCGCGACCCAGATCGGTTACGGGACGGATGGCGCAGCCCTCTTCCACGGGCACATCACGGTCCGCACCGATGTGCTGACCCTGCGGATCAGTCGGGGAGTGGAGCCCCAGCCGGCGCGGTGAGCGCCGACAGCGGTCAGATCAGCCGCAGCGCGACCGGCCGAGACCATGGGCGATGATGACACGGCGAGCACGGCACCCCTTGCGGATCTTGATATCTGGATCCACCGGTGCCGTGCTCGTCAGTTCGGCTGCTCGGCCTGGTCGAGGATCTGATGACCTCCGCACCATAAGGCAACAAAGTTAACGGTTGCCGTTGACTTTGCCATCGATGACTATCAGGCTGTGAGAGCGCTCTCTCGGACTCATTCTGGCCGTCAGGATGGGCCAGGCCGATGTCAGGAGGTTCCGGGTGAACAAGAGCTTGTCGATGCTAGGCCGCCTCAGGGTGGCTCTCGGCGTCGCCGCGGCGGTCCTTGTCACCGCTGTTCCGATGGTCACCGTCAGGCCGGAGCCGGCCGACGCGGTGGGGCCTGATGTCCTACCCGTCACCGTCACGAACAACTCCGGTCGCGGTGAGGCGGTGTTCCTCTACATCCTGGGGCAGGACATTCGCCCCGGCGGCCGGCTCGGCTACGTCAACGCCGCCGGACAGTTCTCTGCCTGGCCCGCTGGTGGCCTGCCGCCGACCCCCGCGCCGGACGTCGCGATCTCGGGCCCAGGCAATGGAGGCAGCGTCACCGTACGCTTCCCGCGGTTCATCTCGGCCCGGATCTATTTCTCCTTCGGCCGGAAGTTGGACTTCCGTCTCAGCCCCGACGGGCTTGTCCAACCCGCACCCTGGGCCGGCGGGGACCCGAACCGGGACATCCTGTTCGACTGGTCCGAGTTCACCTACAACGACTCGGGTCTGTGGCTGAACAGCTCCCAGGTGGACATGTTCGCCGTCCCGCACGGCGTGAGCGTCACCGGTGCCGACGGGCAGACGATCCGCACCGGCGACCCGGTCGCCAACGGCCGGGAGAACGTGATCAACCAGATCCGGGCCAACGGCGACTTCGCCCGTTCCGTGTACACCCGCTCCGACGGCACCGTCCTGCGGGTCCTCGCGCCCGGCAAAGCGATGGACGCCGGCCTGATGAGCCCGAACTACCTGGACGGATACATCACCTCGGCGTGGAACGCCTACACGGGCCGAACCCTCACCGTCGTGCCCCGGGTCAACGAGCCGAACCGGCGGTTCTTCGGCCGGACCAACGGCAACACCATGGTCTTCACCGACTCTGCCGGCGCTCAGGTCGCCACGGTGGCCAAGCCCAGCACGGCCAACGTCTGGGGCTGCGACGGGGTGTTCAACGCCCCGAACACGCCACCGTTCATCGAGCCGGAGATAAAGCGGACGCTGTGCACAGCGCTGAACCGAGGCACCCTGGGCACCTCGTCGCAGGAGCCGGTGCTGGATGCGAACCAGTTCTACCGCAACAGTGCGCCCAACCACTACTCGCGGATCGTCCACGCCAACATGGCCGACGGCAAGGCGTACGGTTTCGCCTACGACGACGTCGGCGGCTTCGAGTCGCTGGTGCACCACGGCGACCCCCGCTCGGCGGCGATCATTCTCTCGCCCTTCACCGGCGGCAACCCGCCGCCCACCACGCCGCCCCCGGCCACCGACTCCAGCCGGATCGTCAGCAACTGGCACAACAAGTGCATCGACGTACCGAACTGGAACTTCAACGACGGTCAACGCCTGATCGTCTGGAACTGCACCGACGGCACGAACCAGCGCTGGGAGTTCGTCGGCGGCACGCTGCGTACCCAGAACAACAAGTGCATGGACGTAGCCTGGGGCTCCACTGCCGACGGTGCCGCCATCCAGATCGCCACCTGTTCCGGCAACCCCGCGCAGCAGTTCGTTCTCAGCGGCGCCGGTGACCTGGTCAATCCGCAGGCCAACAAGTGCGTCGACATCAAGGACTGGGACCCGAACAACGACGCGGTCCTGCAGCTGTGGACCTGCAACGGCGGCGCCAACCAGAAGTGGCGACGCGGCTGACCAACCCCCGCCGGGGGCGGGTGCCCAAAGGAGCACGTACTCGGGCGCCCGTCCCCAGCGTCCTACGCTCGGCGAACTGGACCCCGGGTCCAGCAAGGTTGAAGGAGTTCGCGCCATGCGATCACGGGGTCCGCGATGCGGATGCGGCGGCGGGCGTTGATGATCCGTGATGCCGCCACAGGGGCCGTCTCGGTCTACCGAGACGGCCCCTGCCGCGTACCTGGGTGTCTCACTGAGTTGCTACGCCCAGCGTCGAAGCTTTCGGTGCAGCCCTGAACGCGGGCAGAGGGTAGCGGACACGGTCACTTACCGGAGAACTCCCAGAGGGGCCCGGTCCGCCACTCGTGATCGTTGTAGCGGACGCCGCCCGCGGAAACCGCGTCTGGACCGCATGACTCCCACCAGAACTGTCTTCTCATCCCGGCAGTGCCGATTGGCTGTGCACCGGCCGGACGGCGTGCCGACGATCTCACTGGCGGAGCCGGGTGGGGCGGTAGGCGAAGCGGTGGGGGTCGGGCCCGGCGTGGACGGCCGCCCGTGTGCGGCCGTCCACACTCGTGTCCCGGACGCGGAGGGATCGCCCCGCGGTTCAGCGGTTCGTCACTCCGGTGCCAGCGGCTGGCGGGACCCGCTCGAACCGCACCTTGCTCAGCCATCCCGGGAGGTCACTGAGCACGTACAGCTCGCCGTTCACGTCCGCGCCGAACGCCGTCGGCTGCGTGGGGAAGGTGCCGATCTCAGCGGACTCGTAGCCACCCGTGGACTTTGGACGCACGGCGAACGCGCGGGTCGAGCAGTAGTCGCTCGCGATGTAGGTCCCCCGCGCCTCGGGGGTGACGGACCCCCGGTACACCAGGCCGCCGATGATGGAGCAGTTCTCCGTCAGGTAGTGCTCGTACTCGACGACCGGGTCGGTGAGCCGCACACCCGGCCGGCACTGGGTCTGGTCGAAGACCGGCGTGCCCTCCTTGCAGGACCAGCCCAGGTTCGCGCCACGCTGCGCCGGGCGGATGTGGTTGATCTCCTCGATCAGGCCCTGGCCGACGTCGCCGATCCACAGTGAGTTGTCGACCGGGTCGATGGAGAACTTCCACGGGTTGCGCAGCCCGTAGACCCAGATCTCCGGCCGCGCACCCGGCGTGCGGACGAACGGATTGTCGGAGGGCACGCAGTAGGGCTTACTCCCGCAGGTGCGGCTGACGTCGATCCGCAGAATCTTGCCGAGCAGTGTGCCGAGGTTCTGACCGCTCTTGAACGGGTCGTTCGCGTTGCCGCCGTCGCCGAGGGACCAGTACAGGTAGCCGTCGCGGCCGAAGGCCACCTGTCCGCCGTTATGGTTGCCGTACTCGGCGTGCTCCTGGGTGAGCAGCACCTGCAGCCGGTCCGGAGCGCCGAGGGGCACTCGCGCCAGGGTCAGCGTGCCGGCCGGCAGGCTCGTGTAGGCCACGTAGAGGAGCCCGGTCCGCGCGAAGTTCGGCGCCGGCGTGATGCCGAGGAGGCCGCGCTCGTTGTCCGACGTGTCGATGCGGGCGGTCAGGTCGAGCACCGGCGCTGCCGCCAGGCCGGTGTCGGGGTGGTACGCGCGGACGGTGCCGTTCTTCTCCGCAATCAGCATCCGACCGTCCGGCAGTCCGGTGAGCGCGATCGGACGTTGCAGACCGAACGCCACCCGTTCGGACACCACGGTCAGCTCAGCGAGTGGTGCCGCACTGGTGTGCGATGCGCCGGCTGCCGCGGTGCTGGCGGCCGACGCCGGTGGCATCAGAAGCGCGGACAGGGCCAGGGTGAGCAGCCCGGCCAGCATGGTGGCCGGGCGATAACGCCGTCGCTGCATGTTCAGCTCCTCGAGCAGGTGGGTGGAGGCGCGGTCGGGGAACGTTCCACAAAACCTCGGTATGAGTCGATTTATGGCTCATCGGCTCCTGGTGCTACCGGAAGGGCACTCCGGCCCAGGGTGCCAACGCGCCCTGGGCCGAAGTGGTGCCGTGCCGGTCGGACCTGCCGATCAGGTGATGGTGATGTCGCTGCACCACATGTAGGTCTGGTCCAGGTGCGACGCCCTCCAGATCACGAACAGGATTTGGTTCCCGCTGCGTGCGGGGAGCGAGACGTTGAACGAGATGTTCTGCGCTGGCGCGTAGCGCCCGGTCGTCGCGATCAGGTCGAGGTTGCCCCACCCGAGCCGCTGGGTGGCCGGGTTGAACCCCTGCTTGGTGACGTAGACCTGGAAGTAGTCAGCACCGTGGCTGGCCTGGTCGTACATCTGGACCGTGAGGTTGCGGCTGACGGTGGTCGCCTTCCACGGTCCGGGCTGGTTCACCGCGTCGTTCCTGGAGAGGGCGTTGCTGCACAGTTGCCCGTCCGGCGTGCGGGCTTGGTACTGGCCAGCGAGGCCGTCCCGCAGTTGGCTCATCCAGTTCCACATGGTGTCGGGGTTCGCCTGGAACGCTTGCCAGCACATCGGGTCCTGCTGCTGCATGGCCGGGTTCGTGTGCTGGTTGCCCCAGGTCTTCCAGCACTGGTAAGCGCGAGTCGCCGGACTGATGACGGTGCCGTGGGCCTGGGCCGCGCCGGTCCAGGGCAGCGTGCCGACCACCATGGCGAACATCAGAACGAGCGCTTGGAGGGACCGCCGGACGGTTGACCGGGGTCGTCCGCCGGATTGATCGGACGTGTGTGAACGCACTGTTCATCCTCCGTTCCTCGGTACGAGAGATCAGCATGGGAACGCTCCCAAAGCCACTGTTGCATCTATTAACTCAAATATCAATGCTGATCTATCTATAGGGGGATGTGAAGCAAGCTGTCCGAGATCGCCGGATCGATGACGGGTCCACGGACCCTGCTCGGCCGTCCGCCGTGGTCAGAGCCCGGCTGCGGCGTCGTACCGGCGCCGCTGGTCGGCCATCTCCGCGGGGGTCAGCGCCTCCTCCTGTGCCAACGTCGCGTACTTGGCCGGGAACATCTCCCGCAGTCGGTCGACGAACCTGACGTCGGCTGTCGCCTCGACGACCTGGATGCCCGGAGGGTCGGTGGACATGTCCATGATCAGAGGGCCGGCCAGCTTGACCGCCACGTCCCAGGGGCGCTTCTGCTCGGCGACTCCACAGAGGTGAAAGCCGTAGACCTTCTGGACGTCGGCGAGAGCGGTGGCTTCGGCCGGTTCGAAGCCGTAGACGCGAACCCCGCAGATGATAGGCGGCTTCTCCGCGGCGTCCCCCTGCTGGGCGCTGTGTCCGGCGTGGTTGTGCTGCCCCGGGTCCGCCTGTTCGAGCGTGGTCCGCATCCGGGCCACGATCTGCGCTTGCAGATCCGCCGGCTCCGCCTCCGGGCCGGCCCGAGTGACCAGTACGACCGCGCCGACCAACACCGCCAGCAGGACCGCCGCCGCCCAGAGCGGGCGGCGGCCGTACCGCTCCGCGAAACTCTCTCGGGAATCCATGATCGCTTCTCACCTCGTCGCCGGTTCTGGTGCGTTGGCAGGCCGAATCGGACGCTCCGGCATCTCAGCCGTCGAGCGCGTCGGCCATCGGGGTCGCGTGCCGGGGATACGTGTGGCGGGGAAATGCCTACCCGGCAGAGTGCCCGCCGTCCTGGCGATGGCCCGGCGATGGGGCATGCGAGCGTCCGTCACAGAGACGCGCTGCCGCCCCTACGATGCTCCCGTACTGGCCGTTCTCAGCGCGGTTGCCCCCGTGCTGCGGCGATATGAGCCATTCCAGCACGTCTGCGTCCACTCTGGCAACATTGGCGAGCGTCAGTGTGGATTCGGCCCGGGCGGGCCGGGGAAGCGCAGCCCGTCGATGCTCAGTGACGTGGCCATCCTGGCGAGTGCGGGGGCACCAGCAGATTCCGCCGCATCGCCATTACCGCAGCGATCCCGTCACGTCGCCGTCGGTGTCCCGCTCGTCGCTCGCCGGACGATGCGTCAACACTATCGACCGCCGGACGCGCAGATCGAATTGATTCGATATAACATCGCGGCAGGGCAGGGTCACACCGCACGGGCGTACGACGCCGGTGCGCTTCATCCACCGGGCGGACCGGGCAGCGGCCGGTGGTCACACCGAGGAGAAAACGCAGATGAACGACGTACCCGCTCGACCCAGACACCGAACCAGAGGCGCCGCCAGGCTGCTTCTGGGCGGGGCCTGCTCCCTGGCGGTCATCGTGTCCTCGATGGCCGTGGCGACCTTCGCCCGCGCCGATCTCAGCGGCCCGCCCGGGACCACACTGCAGGCCGCCGCCGAGCGCAGCGGCCGGTACTTCGGTGCCGCCATGGGGGCCGACCGTCTCAACGACTCGGGCTTCCTGACCATCGCGGACCGCGAGTTCGACATGATGACGGCCGTCAACGAGATGAAGCCCGACGCCACCGAGCCCAACCAGGGTCAGTTCGACTTCCGTAACGGTGACGCGATCTACAACTGGGCCACCCAGCACGGCATGCGGGTCCGTGGTCACACCCTGGCCTGGCACGCCCAGCAGCCGAGATTCTGGGGCAGCCTCAGCGGCAGCGCCCTGCGGTCCGCGATGATCAGCCATATCAACGGCGTGATGGCCCACTACAAGGGCAAGCTCGCCTACTGGGACGTGGTGAACGAGGCCTTCGCCGAGAACGGCAGCCGGCGGTCGTCGAACCTGCAGTCCACCGGGAACGACTGGATCGAGGTGGCGTTCCGGACCGCGCGCGCCGCGGACCCGAGCGTGAAGCTGTGCTACAACGACTACAACATCGAGAACTGGACGTACGCCAAGACGCAGGGCGTCTACAACATGATCAGGGACTTCAAGTCCCGGGGCGTCCCGGTCGACTGCGTCGGTCTCCAGACCCACTTCACCGGTGGCAGTTCGCTGCCGGGCAACTTCCAGCAGACGCTGTCCAGCTTCGCGGCCCTCGGGGTTGACGTGGCGTTGACCGAGGCCGACGTCACCAACGCCTCGACCAGCCAGTACCAGGGCCTGACTCAGGCCTGCATGAACGTCCCCCGCTGCGTCGGGATCACGACGTGGGGCATCCGGGACAGCGACTCCTGGCGCGGCAGCGAGAACCCGCTGCTGTTCGACCGCAACAGCAACCCGAAGGCGGCGTACACCGCCGTCCTGAACGCTCTCAACGCCGCCTCCACCACAGTGCCGGGCACGCCGCCGACCACGACCCCACCGACGACTGCTCCGCCGACGACTGCTCCGCCGACCACGGCTCCGCCGACCACGGCTCCGCCAACGACGGCTCCGCCGACCACGCCGCCGCCGGGTGCCTGTACCGCGACGTACCGCATGGTCAACAGTTGGAGCGGCGGCTTCCAGGGCGAGGTCACCGTGGCCAACAACGGGTCCGCCGCCCTCAGCGGCTGGACCGTACGGCTGACGCTGGCCAGTGGGCAGAGCATCGCCAACGTCTGGAACGGCATCAACACCGGCACCAGCGGGACGGTCAGCGTCCGTAACGCCGACTACAACGGGTCCCTCGGCGCGAACGCCTCAACCACCTTCGGCTTCCTGGTCAACGGCAGCAGCAACGCCGCGCCCGGCAGCCTCTCCTGCACCAGCCCCTGACCGGCGACACGCACCAGCGCGCCGCCTCAGCACGCTGACCCGGGCCCGGAGCCACCCGGCTCCGGGCCCGGGTGTGCGGCAGTGGTAGGTCGAACCCGCTGTGCTTCGGTCGGCCGGTTGCCGGCCGACCGAAGCCATGCCGAATGTTCCTGCTGGTCCGGCCCGTGTGGCGGGGGACCAGCCGTCATGGAGGATGACCATGCGCAATCTTCTCGCGGTGTTCAGCACCGCCCTGATCCTCGGCGCCGCAGCCGGCGGCGTTCCAGCCGGCGCGTCGGGCGGCCCTCAGTCCTCGTGCCCCCGCGGCCTGCTCTTCTGTGAGGACTTCGAGCGACTGCCTCCCGGAGGGCCCAGCACGGTGAACTGGGGTGTCGACACCCGCCACGGCACGCTCACCGTCGAACGTGCCCGTCGCGGTAACCAGGTGCTGCACATCCACACCGTTGACAACGGACGCGCCTTCCTGCGCGTCGACGACTTCGCCGCGCCGGGCAATCGCTTCTACGGCCGGATGCGCCTGCGCGTCGATGCCTTCCCCACCGCCCCGGACTGGGCGCACTTCACACTTGTGGAAGCGACAGGCGCCGGCAGTGGGGAGGTCGTCCGTCCGGTAGGCGGCCAGTACGCGCCCACGGTCCCCGGAACCTTCTGGGGGGTCGGCGCCGACGGCGGTCCGACCGGCGACTGGACCAACTGGCGGGAGTCCGCACCGGTCGTCGAGGACACCTGGCAGTGCGTCGAGTGGAAGATGGACGCGGCGGACAACCGCGTCGCGGTGTGGATCGACGGCGTGGCGAATCCGGAGCTGACCGCCTCCACGAGCGACCACGGCGGCAACGACGTTCCCTTCGTCCTGCCGACTGTCGACACCGTGAAGATCGGCTGGCAGCTCTACCAGGGCGGCACGACACCTGGCGAGTTCGACCTCTGGGTCGACGATATCGCCCTGTCGAGCAGACGGCTCGGCTGTTGACCTGGTAGGCACCCTGCGGCTCCTCGCTCTGGTAGGTCGCCGCGTCCTGACGCCGTCTGCGCGCCGACGTCGCGCGGCGGTGCATCCCGCTGCCCGTGGCGGTGAGACCTGCCCGGGTCGTCGCGCAGAGGTACGCCCCGCAGTCAGTGAAGCCCTGCGGGGCGTACCTCTGCGCGCGACAGTCACTCACTGTTCGCGGCAGAACTCCTCAATGGGGTAGCCGACGTGCCGATCGGCGGTGGGCAGGTGGCCCAGTATCCGGTCCCCGGGCTGCAGTTCGGTCGAGTTGAGCACCACCGCGTCGGGCCCGAGCACCCGCACGTGCCAGTCGTCCTGAAGGATCAGGTTGACCGTCTGCCCGTTCGGCGCGACCGCGTCGATGGAGATCAGCGGCCGAGTCTCGATCTTCACTCGGCCGACAGTGACCAGCCGGGTCTGACCCTTGGTGGTCACAGCGAGCACCTTGCTGCCCGCCTCCAGCTCGCTCAGGTAGTGCGTCCGTCCGTCCGCCGCGACGGTGTACGAGTGGATGGCGCCGGCGTTCACCCGGAACGGCCGGGTCGGCATGTACGGCAGGGGGTGCGTCTCGCTGACGCAGAGCACCATTCCCTTGGAGTGGGAACCCACAAGGATCCCCTCGTCCTGCCCGAAGTACGTGCAGGTGTCCACGCAGGCGCGTTCGCCCATGCCCACGTGCCGCGTCTGGGTGACCTCCAGCTCCACCAGCGGGATCTCACCGTGCTGGCCGGTCGCCGCGCGGCGCAGGGCGGTGGCGTCCCCCACCGACCGGGCGGCCATCAGCACCCCGTCGGAACCGACCTCCAGCACCCCGAAGAGAATCTCGGCCTCGGGCACGTCGTGGGCAACAGTGACGATCGTCCCCTCGGACTCGGCAGCCGCGGCGAGCACGATCTCCAGCGGGATCTTGGTGGGGTCGCGGAAGTCCAGGACCGCGAGCTGCTCGTCGCGGGCCGCCGTACACGCCTCGTCGAGGGTCGGCGCGTCGACGATCTCGACGTACCGACCGAAGCGGACGCCGGGATGCGCCTTCCGTTGCGCAGCCCGCTCCGCGCGCGGGCCGGGCAGCACCACCGTGTCCGCCTCCCCGAGGTCGTCCGGCAACTCGGTGCCGCGCACCAGCAGAACCTTGCCCAGCGTCGGTGGCAGGCCCGCGAAGGCCGCCGGGTCGGACGCCACCACGGCGTCCAGACCCTGGTGTACGGCCTCCTCGAGAATGGCTGCTGTCGCCCCGCCGGCTGCCCGAATGTCAAGCCAGCACAGTCTGTTGCCCGTCATGGTGTCCTCCCTCTAGGTCGTCGATCTGTTCCATCGGGTAGCGGTGCACCAGCCGCGCCACCCTGCGCGCCAGCTGCTCCGGATCGTGGGCCTGGAAGAGGTTGCGACCCATCGCCACTCCGGCGGCCCCACCGGCCAGCGCGTCGGCGACGAAGCGGAGCAGCTCGGTCTCGCTGCCCCGTCGCGGCCCTCCGGCGACCAGGACCGGGATCGGGCAGATGCTGGTGAGGTCGAGCATCCCCGCCACCGAGCCGGGATAGACGGTCTTGACCAGGTCCGCGCCGAGGTCGGCGGCGATGGTGACCGCGTGTGCGAGCAGGGCCGGATCACGGGGATCGTCGATTCGTGGCCCACGCGGGTACATCATCGCCATGAGCGGCAGGTTCCACCTGTCGCACGAGTCGGCGATCCGGGCCAGGTCCTGGATCTGCTGGTGCTCCTGGCGGGAGCCGAGGTTGACGTGCACGCTGACCCCGTCGGCGCCGAGGCGGATCGCCTCCTCCACCGCCGTGACGACGTACTTGGCGTCGGGGTCGGCCGCCTGGCTGGTGCTCGCGTTGAGGTGCACGATGAGCGACATGTCGGCGAACCGGTCCGGGCTGATGTGTCGCATGCTGCCCTTGTGCACCACGACCGCGTCGACACCGCCGCCGGCGAGTTGGCCGACGAGCCGGTCGATGGGCTGGCTCGGCGTCACCACCGGGCCGTCTGCGATGCTGTGGTCGACAGGCGCGACGACCAGACCGGCGGTGCTGTGATGGTGCAGTCGGCGTAGCCGCAACGACCGTGCCGAGTGGCTGTGTAGTGGCATTCTCATCCTTCCTGTCCCGAAGGTGTGCGGCCCGGTCCGGTGGGCCGGGAGTCTCTTTCGAGCAGGTCAGGATCAGACGACTCTGAATTGGGCCATCATGCCCATCCCGCTGTGGTCAACCATGTGGCAGTGATAGGGGTAGACACCACGCCAGGTGTTGAACGTCGCCTGTAGGCGCACCGACTGGCCGGGAAAGATGGTCACGGTGTCCTTCAGACCGAACTCGGTGGGGTCGGCCGGATTGGGCCCGCGATCGAGCACCCGGAACTGCACCAGGTGCATGTGAAAGTTGTGGGGAATGGTGGTGTTCGCATTCGTCACCGTCCATTCCTCGGTCGTGCCCCACGCGATTGTGGTGTCGATCCGGGCCGGGTCGAAGACCTTTCCGTCGATGTACGCCCGGTGGCCCGTCCCCGGTTCGTCCATCCGCAACTCCACCTGCCGCCGTACGGTCGGGGTGGGAAGCGTCGGGAGCGTGCGCAGCCGGGCCGGCACCGCGCTGCGATCCGGCGCTGCCGCCGGTACGACGTCGAAGCGCATGACCTGGCCTACCTGGCCCGTCGGCCCCGGGCCCATGAGGTTCTCCAGCACCACCGAGCTGCCCGGCGCGTAGCGGGCGAAGTCGACCACCACCTCCAACCGCTCCCCCGGGGACAGCAGCAGGTACGGCGTGTCGACAGGCGTCTCCAGCAGCCCGCCGTCCGAGCCGATCACGTTGAAGATCCCGCTGTCGGCGAGCCGCAGCAGGAAGATGCGCATGTTGCTGGAGTTGACAAGGCGCAGCCGGTACCGCCGCGCCTGCACTGTGAAGCGGGGCGTCGGCCGGCCGTTGACCAGAATGGTGTTCCGGTTCTCGACGTCGTCCATGGTCCAGACCAGTTGCGCGTCAGCGCCGAAGTGGGCGTCGCGCAACACCAGCGGGACGTCGAAGGAGCCGCGCGGCAGCGGCAGGGCCTCCTCGGTGGCGTCGGTGAGCAGGTAGAGGCTGCTCAGCCCGCGATAGAGGTGCTCGGCCTCCATGTGGTGGGTGTGGTCGTGCATCCACAACGTGGCGTGCGGCTGGTGGTTGGGGTAGGTGTAGACGCGCTCCCCGCCGGGGGCGATCGTCACACCGCCGGAACCGTCGTCGCCCGGCGTGGTGGCCCCTCCGTGCAGGTGCACTGCGGTCGGCATGTCGAGCCGGTTGCGCTGCCGGACCACCACGCGGCGACCGGAGCGGGCCCGGATGGTGGGGCCGGGCAGCTCACCGTTGTAGGTGTAGACCTCGGTGCGGGTGCCCGGCAGGATCTCCAACCGGCGGCGGTGCATGGTGACCGAGTAGTAGTCGGTGGTGGCCGTGCGACGGACCGGCCGCAGTGTCTGAGGCACCGTGAGCGCAACGGTGAACGGCGCCGGGACGGCGACCGGCGGCGCGACGGTGGCAGCCACGGCTGGCGTGTCGGCCAGGCGGTCGGCGAGGCAGGCGAGGCCACCGGTCGCGCCGAGGATGCCCGACGCCGCACCGAGGCGCAGCAACTGACGACGAGTGGACACGGTGGTCCTTTCCTGAAACGGGGTGGTGCGAATTCCGGTGCGTCCGGCGGCCCGGTCCGGGCCATTGCGCCACGCCTTGATGATGGGGCGCGAAAGGCCATCCGTAAGGTGTCGGTGGGTCGGTCGGGGACACTTGTCATCGTCCCGCTGACGTTCCGTCATGTGCGTTTTTCACGGCCGCGCACAAAGCGGGGTGACACTTGTCAGCGGATCGTTTCCAGCACTATCCCGCAGCGCTCGCAGGCCCGGATGATCCGAAGCGGAACGGCCGCCGGCAGTCGGCGGAACCGCTCATCCGAACCGGCACCAGTGGACGGTTTCCGATGCCTATGGGAGGTCATGAAGATGCTGGCTGACGCCGTGCCGCCGCACACAGTGGAACTGGACACCACGGGCGTGACCGGTCTGCGCCTGTACACACGTGGGCCGGTGAGCCTGCCATGGCTCGCCGACCACGTCGTGCCGGTCGCGCGGACCCTCGCCGAGGGCAGTGGACGCATCGTCTATCTCAGGCGGGGCTGGCTGCACGGCCCGCACGTGGACATCATCGCGCGGCGCGCCTTCGGCCCGCCACCGCCATGGCACTCCATCGCCGCGCGGCTCGACGCCGGGCCGCTGGACCCCGCCACCGCGCTCACCGAGGAGGTGTACCTGGCTCAGGCCGAGGAGTTCGGCCGGCTGGAGGGGTTGCCACACCCGTACGGCACCCTGCGGACGCACGGCCTGGTGGAGTTCCTCTGGGCCGCCGGCATGGAGGAGCCCGCGCCGACGTTCAACCAGCTCAAGGACGTGGTCCGCAGCATGCTCGGCCGGCCGCTTATGCGCCTGGTCGACGAGCTGTCGGCCCACCCGGAACGGGCGACCGTACGCCTCGCCGAGGCGTTCGTCGCGCTCGCCGACACACACGCCCTCGGCACCGCGTACGGGGCCCTCTCGTTGCGCTGGCACGCGGAGGCATTCCTGGCCTGGGCGAAGCCGGCCGGCAAGGTCCGGACCACATTCGCCAACCGTCTCGCCAAGGATGCCGACCAGATCCGGCAGGTGGTGGCCGACCGGCTCGCCGACGCGCCGTCCCCAGCCGCATCGGGCTGGCGGGCTTCGCTCGGCTACTGCGCCGGCGCACTCGACAACGCGGCCGCGAACGGGGTGCTCACCCCGGACCTGGTCGACTCGGTGGGCCCGGACGGTGGACCGCGACGGCGCCTTGCCGGTGAACCGGACAGCGACTTCCACCGGGCGGTGGGGGAGTCGGGCGTGACCGAGTCTCCGTCGCCGTTCTTCGCCTCGTACAGCCTGCTGACGAACCTGTTCTACCAGCAGTTGCCGCTGTTGACCGTGTCCCCGTTGCAGCGCTACTACATGTGCCACGCGATCGCGGAGACCGTCGATGACGTGCTGGGAGAGCCCTGGCAGGAGCGACTGCGCAGCCAGCGCTGGAACCTCACCGCCTTCGCCCACTGACACCCGGCGTCCACAGCGCCCGATCCACAGCGCCCGATCCACTGCGCCCGATCCACGGCCTCGGCCGAGGGTCGGGCGCAGTCGCTGTGCCGGACGCCGCACGACTGTGGCTGGCGCGGCCCGCACGCGGACCGGGGAGGCCCCACCCCGCCCACCATCCATCAGTGCCGAATGCCGTGCGTCCAGGCGGCCGTGCGGCCCCCGGCGGACGCGGGAGGGTCACCGAGGGGGCCTGTGGTGCCACAGTGAGCGATCCAGCTGCGTGCACACCGCTGACCGGGCGCCCGCGTCCACGCCGTGCCGCGCCCCTGCACCGACCAGGAAGCCCCAGCAGCCGCAGCAGTCGTACGCGGAAACGGCGACGTCCAGGCGGCGAGCTCCGGAACCAGGGCCGGAACTCACCGTCCGGACGCCGCCGTGCTGGCGGGCCGGTACGGCCGCGGATCACTCCGGGCGCGGATCCCAGCGGAACCGACGGACAGCGATCAGGGTGCCCAGCACACCCCAGGCGAGCAGGACACCGTGCTGTTTCCAGTGCAGGCCGTCGCCGGTGGTGAACGCCGACAACAGGGCGTCGTTGAACGGCTTCACGGGCAGCAGCCCAGCCAGGGTGTTCAACGTGTCGGAGTGGATGGGGAAATAGCTGCCGGAGATGAAGACGAGCGGAAACTGCACGAACTGCACCACCGCAGGCGCCGCCTCGGAGTTGCTGACCAGAGAGGCGACCGCCGCACCCAGGGCGCAGTAACAGACCGAGCCCAGCAGCAGCGTGACACCGACCGACGCCCAGTCGGCGGGCACCGGCGCGCCGTACAACGCGCCCACGCTCACCACCAGGATGACGTCGATGACGCTGACCATCAGGCAGTGCGCGAGGAGCCCGGCGAAGTAGATCCAGGCCGGCAGCGGGGTGGCGTGCAGGCGCTTGAGCACGCCGGTCTGCCGTCGGGCGGCGAGCGCGATGGCGAGCTGGCCGTAGCAGGCCCCGAGGACCGACACGGCGGCGATCGTCGCCGTGTAGTACTGCATGCCGGTGCGGCCGTAGAAGAAGTCACTGGCCTCCCCGCCACCGAACACCGCACCGATGATGGCGATGAACGCGATCGGGAAGACGAACGTGAAGATCATGGCCTGCGGGTTGCGCCAGAACGACAGCTGCTCGTACCGAATCTGGTGGAGCAGCACGGCCAGGTCGCCACGGCGGCGGCGCGGGTGGTCGGAAGTCTCGTCGGTGACGCCGACGGCGACGGGATTCAACGTGGTCATGCTGCCCTCCGGTTCCTGCGGCGCGGCCGACGTGACGTGGGCGCGGCTTCGGGCCGGCCAGCGGCGTCGCCGGTCAGGCTCAGGTAGACGTCCTCGAGGGTGGGCTGCTCCACCGCCAGTTGGTGCAGCGACGTCCCGCGTGCCAGCGCCCAGCCGGTCAGCCGGTGCAACACCTCGGTGGCGTCGTCCACCTCCAGGGTCACGGTCGTCTCGTCGATCTCGCTGGGGACGACGGGCAGCTCTTGAAGTGCCACGCCGTCGGGTCGGGCGAAGCGGATCCGGGTCCGGGCGGTGTCTCGGCCGCCGATCGTCTCCGGGGTGCCCTGTGCCACCACGCGGCCCGCGTTGAGCACCACGATCTGGTCGGCGAGCGCCTGCGCCTCGTCCATGTAGTGGGTGGTCAGCACGACTGTGGTGCCGAGATCGCGCAGGCTGCGGACGACCTCCCAGGCGCCGCGGCGGGCGGTCGGGTCGAAGCCGGTGGTGGGCTCGTCGAGGAAGAGCAGCTTCGGGTCGCCAATCACGCCGAGGGCGAGGTCCAGCCGGCGCTTCTGCCCGCCGGAGAGGTCCTTCACCTTGGCGTCGCGCTTCTCGCCGAGTCCGACGAGCTCGATTACCTCGTCCACGTCACGGGGGGCCGGGTAGTAGCCGGCGCTGCGGGCGATCGTCTCCCGCACGCGCAGGTGCGGTTCCACGGCGATGTCCTGGAGCACCAGGCCGACCCGCTCCCGCAGCCAGCGTCGCTCGGCCCGGTCGCCCGGGTCACGCCCCAGCACCTCCACGCGGCCGGCGTCGCGGCTGCGGAAGCCCTCCAGGATCTCCAGTGTGGTGGTCTTGCCGGCGCCGTTCGGGCCGAGGAGGGCGACGATCTCCCCCTGCTCGACGGTGAAGCCGATGCCGGCCACGGCCTCGTGGTCGCGGTACCGCTTGCGCAGTCCGTCCACGACAAGCGCGCTCATCGGGGGTGCTCTGGTTCTGTCACGGTTCTTCCCTTTCGATTGGTCTTCCCGGACGCTAGGGCGTCCGGCGGCCGGAGAGCGGCGTCGCTTACCGACATCACCGCGGACCGGGACAGATGTCACAGCGCCGTTTTCAGAGCCAGCCCTGCTCGTAGGCGATGCGGGCGGCGTCGAAGCGGTTGCGCCCCTTGAGCTTGCGCATCGCCGACGAGGAGAGGTTGCGGACTGTCCCGGCGGAGAGGAAGAGCTCCTTCGCGATCTCCTTCACCGAGGCGCCGCCGACGGTGAGGCTGAGAATCTCCCTCTCGCGGTGGGACAGGGCCTGCGCCCGCGCCCCGGGCGGCCCGATCAGGGCCGGGTCGATGGTGAGACAACCGGCAGCCACGCCGCGGACCGCGCCGACCAGGTGGGACAGGCGCGCGTGTTTCGGGATCACGCTGAGGACGCCCGCCTCCACCGCGCGATCCACAAGGGCTCGGGTGGGCGCGCCGGCGATCAGAGCGACACCGCAGGAGGGGAGTGCCTCGCGTACCTGACGGGCGAGCTGGAGGCAGTCGGCGCCGGCCATCCCCATGCTCAGGATCACGATGGAGGGACGCAGCTGCCGGACCGTTGCGACCACGTGCTGGCCGCCGTTGACGAGACCGACGATCTCGAAGCCCGGGACCGTCCGCAGAGTCTCCGCGAACGCGTCCAGGACCAGAGCGTGGTCGTCGCAGACGACAATTCGAATGCTCATTGGGCCACCCCGCTGGTGAGAGGATTCGTCGCTGGCCGGTGTTGCGGAGCCATTCCGACGTTGCCCAAAAGCATGGCGGCGCGGCCGTGATCGGAACAGTGCGCCGATCCCGAGGCGAACATGAGATTTGCACAGTCGGCGGACCTGAAATTCTCATGTCGCGTCGATGTGCTTTTTTCACGTCGGGTCGGTGACGTCGGCACTGGCGGGGCCACCCCCCGCGACGACACCATTTTTCCATCGCAGGGCGAGCCTGATCCCCTGCCCCACCTGGAACGAGGATCACCATGGCGCACTCAACCGCACCCGACCGCGACTCCCGTGTGGCGAGCACTGCCAACGTCTTCCGCGGCCCCGCCGGTGCGGGTTCCGGCCTGCGAATCAGCCAGCACGACACGTGGACGACCTCCGACACCGCGGCCGCCGCCTTCACCTGGATCTGCCTGGCGGACGCCGCCCACGACGAGCGGGTCGCCTGAGATGACAGGGGTCGCGGAGCCGTCGCTGGTGGGCTTCCGGCGGCACCTGCGCCCGGAGGTTGTCGCCGGCGAGGCGACGTACCTCTTTTCGGAGCACGGTGTGACTGCCGTCCAGGCGGCCCGGATGGAACACCTCACCCCGCTGCTCGACGGCACCCGCGACGTGGCGACAGTCCTGCGGGACGCCCCGGCGGAGTGCGCGGGCCTGGTCCGCGACCTGGCCGAGGCCGGGCTGCTCGTCGCCCGTACGACAGGTGCCGGACAGCATGACCGGCGGGCCGTGGCGTACTGGGAGTCGGCCGGGCTG
This sequence comes from Micromonospora sp. NBC_00617, assembly GCF_045161355.1. Lineage (NCBI taxonomy): Bacteria > Bacillati > Actinomycetota > Actinomycetes > Micromonosporales > Micromonosporaceae > Micromonospora > Micromonospora sp. NBC_00617. The sequence continues at coordinate 1,265,472 of NZ_CP107751.1, forward strand.
GACAGCGATGCCGCGACCTCCGCCCTGACCGGTGCCACTGTCCGGATCCAGACCGTGGGCGGGGTCGACGACACCGCGGTACGCGAGGCCTGCGCCACTGCCGGCCTCGCCCCGACGACCGGCGAGGGTGCCGCCGACCTGGACGTGGTGCTCTGCGCCGACTACCTCGACGCCGAGCTGGCCGCGGTCAACCGGCGGCAGCGCGAGACCGCTCGGCCCTGGCTGCTGGCCCGCCCGGTCGGCACCCAGCTCTGGATCGGCCCGGTGCTGCGACCGGGTCAGGCCTGCTGGCACTGCCTTGCGCACCGGCTCTGGTTGCATCGGCGGGCTGAGGCGTACGTGCAGCGTGTCCTGGGACGGAACGGGCCGGTGCCCCGTCCCGTCGCCGCCGTGCCGTCGTCGACAGCCGTCGCCGCCCAACTCGTCGCCCTCGAAGCGACGAAGTGGCTGGCCGGCCACCGCTACGCCGGCCAGCAGGCGGTGTGGACTGTGGACACCCTCACCCTCCAGGGGCGGCATCATGAGCTGAGGGCCCGCCCGCAGTGCCCCTCCTGCGGCGACCCGCAGCTGGTCCGCGAGCGCACACGCCGCCCGGTCACTACGGTCAGCCGGCCCAAGGCGTCGACCGACGGCGGCGGGCACCGGGCGCTCTCCGCGGAGCAGGTGTGGCAACGGTACGAGCACCTCGTCAGCCCGGTCACCGGGCTGGTTCGGGAGATCCGCCGGGACACACACGGGCCGGAGTTCCTGCACTCCTACCGTGCCGGCGCCAACCTGGCCCTGGACGTGCGCGGCCTGGACGACCTGCGCCGTGGTCTGCGCAGCGAGCACGGTGGCAAGGGCGCCACCGCCGAGCAGGCTCGGGTGAGCGCGCTCTGTGAGGCGCTGGAGCGCCAGTCGGGCACCTTCCACGGCGACGAGTTGCGCATCCGGGCTCGCCTCGCCGACCTGGGCGACGAGGCCGTCCACCCCAACTCGGTGCAGTTGTTCGACGATCGCCAGTACGCCGGCCGTGCCGCCTGGAACACCCGGCACTCGGCGTTCCAGTACATCGGTCCGCGCTTCGACGAGCAGGTGGAGCTGGACTGGACGCCTGTGTGGTCGCTGACCGCCGGGCGGCAGCGCCTGCTCCCCACCGCCCTGCTCTACTACGGCACCCCGGCGGAGGCCAGCCAGCGTTGCCTGCGGGCCGACTCGAACGGCAACGCCGCTGGCGCCAGCCTGGAGGACGCGATCTGCCAGGGCTTCTTCGAGCTGGTGGAGCGGGACGCGGTGGCGCTGTGGTGGTACAACCGCACCCGGCAGCCGGGCGTGGACCTGGACGCCTTCGCCGACGGGTGGATTGTCGAACTGCGGCAGGTGCACCGCCGGCTGCACCGTGAGGTGTGGGCCCTGGACCTGACCGCCGACCTGGGTGTGCCGACGTTCGTGGCGCTGTCCCGTCGGACGGACAAGCCGGCGGAGGACATCGTCTTCGGCTTCGGCGCGCATCTCGACCCGGCGGTGGCGCTGCGCCGGGCACTGACGGAGGTCAACCAGCTGCTGCCCGCCGTGGTGGAGGTGGACGCCCAGGGGCGTGGCTACGCCTGCGACGACCCGGAGGCCCGCCGTTGGTGGGCCAGCGCGACAGTTGCCAACCAACCCTGGTTGAGGCCGAACGCCGACGTGTCGGCCCGCACACCCGCCGACTACGGCTACGTCCCGGGCACCGACCTGCGCGACGACATCCGTACGGTGCAGCGGGCGGTGGCGGCGCGCGGCCTGGAGCTGCTGGTGCTCGACCAGACGCGCCCGGACATCGGCCTGCCGGTGGTGAAGGTGCTCGTACCCGGACTGCGGCACTTCTGGGCCAGGTTCGCACCGGGGCGCCTCTACGACCTGCCCGTCCAACTCGGACGGGTCGAGCACGCCACCCGGTACGAGGACCTGAACCCGATCCCGATCTTCGTCTGATCCATCCTGCGCGTTGCCGGAGTGAGGAGGGCCCAGGTGAACAGCCACATGTCGTGGCGGCAACCCGGCCACCAGGTCAGGACGGTCGCACTCTGGTCGTTTCCGGAGGACGTGCTCGTGGAGACCGGCGCCCCGGACGGCAGCGTGCTGCTGCTGACCCGGTGGGGTGAGATCCGGGTGACCGATCCGGACCCGACGACTGTGGAGTCGCTGCGCCGGATGAGCTTCGGCCCGGTATCCCTGGAGAACGTTCTCCGGGGTGTCGCCGACGACGGCGTCGAGGACCTGCGCCGCCGGCTGTCCGCGCTGCTGGACGGCCTTCAGCACGTGGTGGTCCGGTCGGTGGGCCTGGACGACGGGCTCGGTCCGTGGCTCTCGGCCGTACCGCTGACCCCGAGGGCGGTGTTCCGGGTGACGCCGCAGCCCGCGGACCGTCAGGTGTGGCTCTCCCCGGCGGTCCAGGCGCGCCGCGACTCGGGCAGCCTGGTGCTGGAGATTCCCGGCGGCGCCTACCGGGTCGTCCTGCACCGTCCGAACGGCGGCCCGCTTGTCGAGGCGCTGGCCGCGCCGAGCACCGTGGCGGCGCTGACGACGGCCGCCGGACTGCCGGCGGCGCTGGTCGGTGAGGCGGTGGCACATCTGCTCGCCACTGGCGTGGCGGTCACCGTTACGCCTACCGAGCGTGCGGTGGCGACAGGTGTGGACGCGCGGTCGGCGGGGCGGACGCACGAGTGATGCTGCCCCCCGCGCGGGCGACGCAGACCTTACCATCGAACTCCGCCGTCATCGCGGAGCCGCCGCGAGGGTCCGAACGCACAGGCTCGCGCGGGGAAGATCGGCGCTCGGGGGGCGTGCACATGGACCAGACACCACCAGACGATTCGAGACCGCTCAACGACGACCTTCGCACCGGCCCGACGGCGTCGCGACTGGCCCGGGTCGTGGTCGCCACAGTCGTCACCGGGCTCAGCCTGGTCGCGCTGCTCAATATCGTCGAGTCGGTGCACGAGCCCCGCGCTGTGGTGCTCGCCCTGGTGTCGATGAGCGGCCTCCTGTCACTGCAACTGTTCTTCCTGACCGATCGGGCCCGTCGGCTCGCCGGGCCGGCCCGTCTGGGGCTGCTCGTTGCCCAGTCGCTGCTCGGTTTTCTCCCGTTTCTCGTCTTCGGCCAGTCCTGGGTCGGGATGCCGGGCTTCGTCGCGGGCAGTTTCCTGCTGATGCTCGCACCTCCTCGTTCGGTGGTGGCCTTCGCGGCGACGGTGTTCGGCACCATGGTGATCCAGTCGGCGATGACCACACAGGTCCTGCTCGTCGCGTACACGACGGTGTCCACGGTGCTGACCGGCCTTATCGTCTACGGGTTGTCCCAGATGTCCATCCTGGTCCGCGAACTGCACGCGACCCGCACCGAACTGGCCCGGTTGGCGGTGATCCGGGAACGGCTCCGCTTCTCCCGTGACCTGCACGACCTGCTCGGCTACAGCCTCTCCGCGGTCACCCTCAAGAGCGAGTTGACCCGGCGGCTGGTGGTCCGCAACCCGGACCGTGCGCTAGCCGAACTGGACGACATCCTGGGCATCTCGCGGCAGGCCCTGGCTGACGTCCGACAGCTCGCCAGCGGCTACCGCGACATGTCGCTGGGCGACGAGGCCCGCGCGGCGCGGTCGGTGCTGGTCGCCGCCGACATCCGGGTACGGATGGAGATCGACCACCCCGAGCTGCCGCAGGCGGTCAGCACAGTGCTCGCCACGGTGCTCCGCGAGGGGGTCACCAATCTGCTGCGGCACAGCAGGGCGCGCAACTGCGAGGTGCTGGTCACCGAGCAGGGCGGGCGCGTGCTGCTCACCATCGCCAACGACGGCGCCGACCAGGGGCTCGGCCAGCCCTCCGAGCACGGGGGCAGCGGGCTGCGCAACCTCTCCGACCGGGCCGGGGCGCTCGGCGGCCGCCTGGTCACGAGCTGCTCGCCGGACGGTTGGTTCCGGCTCCGGGCGGAGCTGCCGGTCAGCCTGCCCGCCGCCGTGGAGGCGCCCACGCAGCTCGCGTCCTGACCGGTCCGGGCGGCCGGTCCGGGAGGCGGGGTCGACAGGCCGGGTCGGGCGGCCGGGGTCAGAGCCAGCCGGCGTCGCGGGCGATCCGGATCGCGTCGATCCGGTTTCGGGCGTTGAGCTTGGTCACCGCCGTGGTCAGGTAGTTGCGGACGGTCCCGGGGGACAGGAACAGCCGCGTGGCGATCTCGGTCGGCTCGGCGCCCTTCTCGGTGAGCCGGAGCACCTCGGCCTCGCGGGTGGTAAGCGGGCATTCGGCGCTGTCCCAGGCGGCGAGCGCCAGCTGCGGGTCGACCACCCGGCGGCCCGCCGCCACCCCCCGGATGGCGTCGGCCAGGATCTCCGGCGGGGCGTCCTTGAGGATGAAGCCGGCGACGTGCGCCGCCATCGCCCGGCGCAGGTTGCCCGGCCGGCCGAGGCTGGTCAGCATCAGGCAGCGGCAGCTCGGCAACTGCTCGCGCAGCAGGCCTGCCGCGGTCAGCCCGTTGATTCCCGGTAGGTCGATGTCGAGCACCGCGACATCCGGCAGTTGCGCCAGCGCCGCCGGCAGGATGTCGTCACCGGACGCCACCTCGGCGACGACGTCGATGTCGGGCTCCAGGGCGAGGAGTGCCAGGAGAGCGCCGCGGACCATGTTCATGTCCTCGGCGAGCAGAACCCTGATCGTCACCCGGCCAGCTTCGCATCAACGGCGCCGGCGTTAGGGGGCCACTCGTCCTACCATCGCTACTCTCCGGCCAACCGTCGTCACGCGGCGACCAACCGGACGTGCCAATCCGGCTGAACGGGCTGTCAGTCAGCGGCGGCGCGGAGGGCGACGCGGTCGGGTTTTCCCGACACGGTAAGCGGCAGCTTGTCCAGGAACGAGAAGCCGGCCGGCACGTGCGCCGGCGAGAGACCTGCTGCGACGTGGTCGCGCAGTTGGGTGGCGCCACACCGGACCCCCGGACGCAGCTGCACCGCGGCGTGGGCGGTCTCGCCGTGGCGCGGGTCGCGTCTGTCGTACACGACGGCGTCGGCCACCGCCGGATGGGCGAGGAGGACCCGCTCCACGGTGGACGGGTGGATCTTCAAGCCGTTCGCCTTGATCACGCTGCCGATGCGCCCGACGAGGTGGAGGTATCCGTAGCGGTCGAGGCGGGCCAGGTCGCCGGTGCGTAACCAGCCGCCGTGCATCGTCTGCGCGGTCAGGGCCGGGTCGCCGAGATAGCCGGCCATCGTGGTCGCCGCGCGTACCCAGACCTCACCGATGGTTCCCCGAGGCGTCGCGGTACGGCAGTCGGCCTCCCGGATGTCCAGATCCACCCAGGAGAAGGGACGGCCGACGCTTGGCAGGAGTTCCGGCTCGGCGTGATCGAGCGGGGTGAGGGTGCACATGCCGCCGGCCTCGGTGCTGCCGTACAGCTGGGTCAGCCGTTCGCCGAAGAGCGTCACCGCCTGGGCGATCCGGGTCGGAGCGGCGAAGGTGCCGCTGTAGAGCACCTGGCGCAGCGAGGGCAGCGCCCGCCGGGCGGCCTCCGGGCGGTCGACCAGTTGGTAGAGGTGCGGCACCGCCAGGTAGACGTCCGTCACCCGGTGCCGGACGACGGCGTCGACCACCTCGTCCAGGCCGAAGCCGTCGCGGAGCACCACTGCGCCCCCGCCGATCAGGACCGCGTCGACCATTGTCGACGTGGCGTGGCTGACCGGGGTCACGGACAGCATGGTCACCGGCCAGTCCGGCGAGCCGTCGCCGGCGGACACCCGGATCCGGGTGTCGCGGGCGCCGAACGGTTGCTGCACCAGCTTCGGGTCACCGGAGCTGCCGCTGGTCAGGTCGACAACAGCGATGTCGGTCGGGTTCCAGGCGGCGCTCGGAAGGCGACCCGACAGGTGCCGGCGCAGCTCGTCGGCGGCCAGTACGGTCAGCGACGGCGCCGTGGCGGCCAACTCCCGACCCCGCGCGGCGTTCGCCGCGTCCACCACGAGGGTGCGTGCGCCGGTGGCGCGCAGCACCCGCAGGCGGGCGAGTGTCGACAGATGCTCGCCGTCGGCGCGGGCGTTCATCGAGCGCACGTGCGTGACTGTGGCGCCGAGCAGGTGTGCGGCGTACCGGGTGACAAGCATGGCCGGCACGTTCGGCTCGGTAAGCACGGCCACCGTCTCCCCGCGGGCCACGCCGGCGCGGGTCAGCCCGATGGCTGTCGACAGGATCGCCGCGGCGAGCGCGCCGGCTGTCGTCGCGCCCTCCGGTCGGTGCAGGACGGGCCGTCCGGGCCGCCGTTGCAGGGCGTCCAGCAGCCGCCGTACGTAGTGCGCCTCGCCGGTCTCCACAGTTACCTCCCGTCCGCGGCCTCCGCCCGCAGCCGAGCAGGAGGGGGCCCGGCCAGCCTCCGCCCCGGGCGAACGCCTCGCCAGCACCACCACGATGTCCGTCACGGATGCCGGTACGGGTGTCACGAACCCCGCATGACCTGTGTCACCGGAGCGCGGTGCGCGCGTCATCCGTCGATGACAGCGGCCAGGGAGGGCGGTGACAGTGGCGGCGGCGCCTCGTTGCGTCGTGTCCGGCGAGGTCCGGAATCCGTGGCGGCGAGACCCAGGACCCAGCCCCGCGACGGATACGGAGTGCACCATGCAGACGACACCCCTCACCGACGGAACGGTCGTCGGGTTCCGCGACGACGTCCGGGCGGAGTTCGAAGCCGGCCGGGTCGTCCTCACCAGCCCCGCCGGTGTGGTCGCGATGCGGCAGGTCGGCAGCGGGCTCGGCGCGGCGCTACGCCGGCTCGCCGACGGGCCGGTCGACCCCGCCGACCTGCTCAGCGGTTTGACCGGGCGGGAGGCCGCCCAACTGCGCGGGTTTCTCGACCGGGCGCCCCACCTGCTCGCCCGGGGGGTCGTCGCGGGTGACCGCGAGATGCTGCGGCTGGAGCGGACCGCGCCGGGAACGGAGTACGCGGCTGCCGCAGTGGCCCCGACCACCCGGGTGCGGCTGTCCCGCTTCGCCTTCTGCCGTTCCCGGGAAAGCGCGCTCGTGCTGGAGTCGCCGTTGGCCCGGCACCGGGTGCTCCTGGTGCATCCGGCGGCCCGACGGCTGGTGGCCGAGCTGGGCACCCCGCGTACCCCGATGGAGCTGGCCGGCGACGACCTCGACGTCGCGGCGGTCGGCACGCTCCTGGGTCATCTCGTCGGAGCGGGGCTCGTCGACGCGGCGGACGGCGCCGGCGGCTTCGAGTCCGAGACGGACGTGACACTGCGGCAGTGGTCCTTTCACGACCTGCTCTTCCACTCGCGCACCCGCCCCGGTCGCTACGACGACCCGATCGGCGGGATCTACCCGCACCGGGGGGAGATCCCGCCGCTGCCGGCCGTGAAGGAGCCGCCGGCGGGCCGCACCGTGGAGCTGTACCGGCCGGACCTCGACGAGGTGCTGGCCCGGGACCCGGCGTTCACAGTGGCGCTGGAGGGCCGCAGGTCCATCCGCTCCTACGGGGCGGAGCCGCTCACCCTGCGCCAGCTCGGCGAGTTCCTCTACCGGGTGGGTCGGGTCCGGGTGCTGCGCGGTGCCGAGGGTGACCCGACGGGCAACGAGATCGTGGGGCGGCCCTATCCGACCGGCGGGTCGGCGTACGAGATCGAGCTGTACCTGACCGTGCGCCGCTGCGCGGGCCTGGACCCGGGCATCTGGTTCTACGACTCCGTGGCACACCGGTTGGTGCTGGTCAACGACGACCCGGCGGACCAGGCGGCGATGTTGGACGTCGCCGCGGGAGCCACCGGCGGCGAGGCGGACGGTGACGTGCTGATCACCCTGACCTCCCGCTTCCAGCGGCTGTCCTGGAAGTACGCGGGCATCGCCTACGGGATGACGCTGCGGCACTGCGGGGTGGTCTACCAGACGATGTACCTCGTGGCGACGGCGATGGGGCTGGCGCCGTGCGGGCTGGGGATCGGCGACGCCGACCTGGCCGCCCGGGTGCTGCGGTTGGACTGGCTGCGCGAGACGTCGGTGGGGGACTTCCTGCTCGGCAGCCAGCCGGCGGGTGAGCTGGGCACTTGGCGCACCGAGGACGGTTGGCAGCTGCTCAACGGCGCGGAGTGGGCGCTGCGGGCCGGCGAGGAGCTGGGTCGCCGATGACCTGCCGAAACCGCGCTGCGTGGGGCCGTCCCGGCCTGGTGCGGGCCTTTTCCGAGAGGCCTTCACGTCGCCCGGGGCGGCCCTATCGCGATAACGGGGTGGCGCGTGTGTAATTGCCACCGTGATATGTGTCAGCAGGCGCTGACAAAGCATGGACACGATCGGTGGGCGAGGCCAGAATTGATTTCACCGGAAGGGTTGAAGAAAAGCCCTTCACAGCAGAAGGAGAAATGACATGAGCATCGACGAGACCAACGCGACCGCCCAGGACGACAAGACCTTCGACTCGTTCGAGATCGCCGACCTGGAGGTCCTCGAGGTCGCCCAGGGCGTGGCCCTGCCGGAGCTGGGCGCGTCGAGCGGCAGCATCGGCACCTCGTCCTCCTCCTCGACCTGCTCGTCCAGCACCTGCTGAACGACAGTCACGGTCGGACCGACACCAGCCGGACCGGCGACGGAACACAGTGGATGAAGGACGGCGAGAGTCAGCCGGCGGGCGCGTCGAGCGACCGCACCGGGGCGCCGTCTCCCTCACCCACCCGCTCGCCAAGCACCTGCTGACACGGCTGACGTCGGCTGTGCTCGTCCAAGTCGAAGTTGGACGAGTGCAGCCGACGTCGGTGCGCCTGGCCCTCGTTCATCCGCGCCGGGACACGTCCAGCGCGGTTGACCAGAGCGCGACGGCAGCCGGCAGGCCGACCACCACGCGTACGGTCTCGTTGCCCGTGTCAAAACCGTACGCCGTCGCGCCGACTGCTGCCACCAGGATCAGCAGTGCGCCGGTCCACAGGTAGCCGGGAACGTCGAAGATCCGGGCCAGTGGCAGGAAGTGCAGGCCGACGACCAGGCAGACGGCCACGACGATCAGCCCTGGTGAACCAGCCCGGAGCAGCCCGAAGACGGCGGCGAGAATCAACACGGTCTGGGCCAGGTTGATCAGGTGGAACCAGCGCATCGAATGCGGGTGGACGCGGCGGACCCGGGACGGACCGCGCGCCCGCAGCCGCCGGCCGGCCACCAGGAGGGCGCCCGCGACGACCACGGCGGCCAGGTCGAGGGCGAGCCGGACGCCTGTGGGCACCGGTAGGCCGCTCACACCCACGATCAGCCAGAGCAACCCGTAGACGATCATTGTGACGACGCCCATGGCGAGCGGGCCTCGGCGATTCACGGACTCGCCGCCCAATTGACGTGCGCCGGTGTCAGCTGACATGAGTAGACCCTAGCGTAGGTCGTTCAAAAGGCGCAAACCACCCGCCGGGACGAGCCGTCAGCGGATTGCTGACAGTTGTCAGCAACATTCTTGTGCAATCGCCGCGCGGGTCGAGAATCGAATTACCAGCGAATTTCCTGCTCGTCGAGACAATTCCGGAAAGGTGCGTCGACATGACGACCGAGGCGTATGAGCCGGCCACCGACGTGATCGGTGTGCGGCTCCATACCAGGGGGCCCGTGACGCTTCCCTGGTTGGCACGATCCGTGGTGCCGGTGGCCCGCGCGCTGCACGGCGACGGCAATGCCGTCGTCCACCTCCGCCGGGGCTGGCGGCACGGTCCCCACGTCGACGTCGTCGCCTACGGCGGCGCCGGGGGCGCGGCCGACTGGGCCACAGTCGCCGCGGAACTGGACGCCGGTCCACTGGACCCGGCACGTGCCCTCAGCGAGGAGGACTACCTCACCCAGGCGCGCGAGTTCGGCCGGTTGGAAGCGGTGCCCCCGCCGTACCTGCCGATGGCCGAGCATGGCGCGGTGCGGCTGCTCCGCCGGGAGGACACCGGACCCCAGCAGCCGGCGCTGCGCGCCCTGCCCGGCTGGGAGGTGGCGCAGAGCGTCCTGACCACGCCGCTGCTGGACACTGTGGACGAGCTGGCGCGCCGGCCCGAGCAGGGCACCGTCCGCCTCGGCGAGGCCTTCGCGGCGCTCGCCGACTCCTACTTCCTGGGGCTGGCGCATGGCGTCTACTCGTTCCGGTCACACGTCGAGGCGTTCCTGGCCTGGGCGCGGCCCACCCGGGACGTACGCCCGGTCTTCGCGCAGCGGCTGGCGCGGGAGGCTGCGGTGCTGCGCCCGGTGGTCGAGCAGCGGCTCGCCGGCACACCCAGCGGCCCGGCGGCGGCCTGGCGGACGGCGTTCGCCTACTGCGCCGGCACCTTCGACGCGGCCGTCACCGACGGCACGCTCAGCCTCGACCTGCTGGACGAGATCACCGGCAGCGTGGACACCGCCGCGATGGGCCCGCCCAGCGCCCCCGACGTGGTGCCGACCGGCGACCAGCCGGACACGGAGTTCCACCGCAGGGTCGCCGCGTCGGGCGCCTACGACCGGACCACCCAGTGGTTCGCCGCCTACCGCGTGCTGATCAACCTCTTCTACCAGCAGCTTCCGCTGCTCACCGTGTCGCCGATGCAGCGCTACTACATGTGCTACGCGATAAGCGAGCTGGTCGACGAGGTGCTCGGTGAGAGCTGGCAGGACCGGCTCACCCGTGACCGGGTCCGGGTCGTCGCGGCCGCGGGGAGGGCGGCATGACCCTCGCCCCCGCCGCCCCGGCGCCTCTCGCCCCGAGCACCACCACCTCGCCGGCGGAGCCCCTCTGGCAGCTGCGGATCAACCCGCTGCGCCGGGCCCGCCTCGCCGACCCGACGCTCCGGTTGCTCCTGGCCGACCTGACCGACGTGGACCGGGCGCTGTCCGACAGCGCCGCCCGCTGCGCCGACGATCTCTACCGGCTGATCGGTGCCAGCTCCGACGAGACCGAACGCAAGCGCCTGGTGGAGGCCCGCCGCGCCATCTCCCGGGACCGGGAGCCCCGCACGGACCTGACGCATCTGCCCGCCGTGGCCGCCTGGGTCGCCGCCCGGCACCGCCGCGACGAGCTGCGGGCCCGACTCATCGCCGAGCACCCGGCGGCGGCCGAGCGGGAACGGGGCACGCTCGCCGGGCTGCTGGGCGACGAGGACCTGCGCCGTTCGCTGGCTCTGCTCGCCCCCGAGGTGTACGAGGAGGCCGAGCGCTACCGGGCCGTCGTGGCCACCGGCCAACCTGTGGCCGCCCGCGCCCGCAAGTCCGAGCGCGGCCTGATCCAGTACGTCACCCGGGCCATGGTCCGGACCAGCCCGCTGGCCCGGTTCACAGCTGTCGGCATCGCGGTGCCGGGCGCCGACGGGGTCGACCCGCGCGGCGTGCCGTTCACCGGGGCGCACTCCTTCCCCAGTCTGGACCGCGTCATGATCGCCTATGTGCTGGGCGGGCTGAACCCCCCGGTGGGCGCGGCACGGCTCGGAGCCTGGGTGGGGCTGTCACCCACCTCCGCAGTGGAGCCCGAGCAGGGCGCGCTGTTCTTCCTGCGCCCCACCGAGGGCGGCTACCAGCGCCTCTCGGCGCCGCTACGGGGCCCGATCAAGCTGCTGATGGACGCGATCGCCATGGGCCCGCGTCCGGCCCGGGCGGTGGCCGCGTACGTGTCCACGCACGCCGGCTGCCCACTGCCCGACGCCGAGCAGATCGTGCTGCGGGCACTGGACAGCGGCATCCTGTGCACCTTCAACGAGGCCGAGGACGGCGACGCCGACCTGGCCGAGCAGCTGGACCGGCCGGACACCCCGGCCGCCGACGCCCTCGCCGACGTGCGTGCCGGGTTGTCCCGGTTGGCCGACGGACCGGTGCTGGAGCGGGGCGCTGACCTGGCGACCCTGCGCGCCGACCTGGCCCGGGTCAGCGGGCTGGCGCAGCGGCCGGCCCAGGTGATGGTGGAGGAGGACTACCTCCTCCCGCCGGCCACGGTGAACACCGAGCCGGTGCGGGGCAACCTGAGCGACCTGGGCGCGGCGGTGGAGCTGCTGTCGGTCTTCGACTGGCTGCACGACGTTCGCATGATGACCACCCGAGCCTTCGTCGGGCGGTTCGGCGTCGGCGCCGGCGTCCCGCTCGCCGACCACGCCGACGAACTCGTCGAGGCGGTGTCCGCGCAGGCCGTGGCCGCCGGGGAGTACGCCGCCACGCTCACCGACGACAGCCCGGTCGGCAACGACCCGCTGCTGCGCCTCTACGCGCTGCGCCGCCGGATCATGGCCTGGACCCGGGCGGAGATCACCCGGGCCGCAGAGGCGGGCGAGCCCGAGGTGCGGTGGTCCGCCGAGCAGGCGTACGAGCTCGTCGCCGAGCTGCCCGAGGAGTTCCGGCGTGACCCGCTCAGCTACGGGGTGCTCACGCAGTGGGCGGGAGACCGGCTTGTCGTCAACGACGGGCTGCCGGGGCACGGCATGCTCTACTCCCGCTTCCTCGACGGCGACCGGCGGCTCGGCGGGCGGGCGCTGCCGTACCTCGCCGACCGGCTCACCGAGCGCTTCGGCTGGGACGGCGCGCGGGTCGTGGAGGACCTGGGGCTGCACCGACTCAACGTCAATGCCCATCCCCGCGTGCTGCCGGACGGGTTGGGTCCGGACGACTGGTACGCCCTGCGTCTGGCGCACGATCCGGACACCGACACCCTCGCGGTCACCGATGCCCACGGGCAGCGGCTGCGGGTGCTGCCGCTGGGCACCGGCCACCCGGGGCTGTTCCCACCGCCACTGTCGGTGGCGTCCTGCCTGGCGACCGGCGGCCGACTCAACAACTACCTGCTGGATCTCTGGCACGGCGGCAACCCGTGGGACCGGGCCCGTACCCGGATCGCGCCGCGGATCGCCGTCGGCGATGTGGTGGTGAGCCGCCGCCGCTGGTACGGCGGCGCCGAGCTGGAGGGGGCGTTGGCCGCGCCGGAGGGCCCCGAGCGGCTGCTCGCCCTCACCGGCTGGCGCGGCCGGTACGGCGTACCGGAGGAGGTGGTGGTCAAGACCGCCTTCGACGACGAGGCGCCCCGGTCGCTGCGCCCGGCCGACATCATGCCCCGCCGGCAGAAGCAGAAGCCGCAGTACGTCGACCTGACCTCCGCCCTCGGCACCCGGGTGCTGCCGCGGATGCTCGAGCGTCGGGCGGACGGGAAGGCCGTGGACTACCTGGAGGAGGCGCTTCCCGGGGTGGTCGACGGCACGCACGCCCACGAGTGGGTGGTCGAGATCGGCAGGCGCCCCGGCGGCCTGTTCCAGTACGGAGGGAAGAAGTCATGAGACTGCGCGCGCGACCGTACCTGCACTACGCGCCGACGCCCGAGGGCGTCTACCTCGCCGGGGGCCGCGATCAGCTCGTCCTGCGGGGCTCAACGCTGCTGTTCCGGGTCGCCGACACCTGTGTGCCGCTGCTGGACGTCGGCACGACCGAGGACGAGATGGTGACCGCGCTGGGCACCGAGCGGGCCCGGCCTGTCGTCCGCCACCTGGTCGACCAGCTACGGCGGCACAACCTGCTCCTGGATTTCGCGGCGCACACAGTCGCCGAGCCGGACGAGGCCGAGCGGCGGCGGTGGGCCGGCCCGCTGGCGTACCTGGAGGCGGTCTCCGCGGATCCGTACGCCGCCTTCACGGCGGTGCGGGCGGCGCGGGTCGCGGTGGTGGGCCCGGTCGAGGTCACCGGGCCGGCGGTGCGGGGGCTGCTGCGGGCCGGGATCGGTGCGGTGGAGGCGCGGGACGCGGCCGACGACCTGACCGGATTCGACGCGGTGATCCGCTGCCTCGTCGCCGGCGCGGCGCCCGAGCCGGCCGCGGCGCCGGTGCTGCCCGTGCTGCTGGACGACCGGGTGCTTGTGGCCGGGCCGGTGGTGACCGACACCGCGACCGCCGCCGTCTGGTCGGCGTGGCGGGACCGGGTCCTGGGCCAGGCGGTGGCCGACGCCGTGCCGCCAGCCGCCCGTCCGGTCGCCGACGCGCTGGCCGGTGCGCTCGCCGCGCACCTGCTGTTCACGCTCATCGCAGGTCAGGACACCCGCAGGGACGCGCACGTCGTGCACTCCGACGTGCTCACCGCCGATCGGGTGGTGCTGGGAACGCCGCTGGCCGACGACGAGCGCTGGCACCTGCTGGACGACGCCCACCCCGTTCCGCTGCCCACGATCGACGACCTGACCCCTGCCGTCTCCGCCCTCACCACCCGCTGGACCGGTCCGTACACCCGGGGTGACCGGGAACCGGAGCTGCCCCAGCTACCGCTGTCACAGCGCGAGCTGGCGTACCGCGACGGCCGAACCGGCTCGGTCTTCGCCGGCGGACCCGACCTCCAGACCGCGTACGTCGCGGCGGCGATCGAGGGGATGCGGCGGGCGGCCGACGGCGGCGCGGCCGGACTGACCGAGGAGACGTGGCTGCTCGACGGCGCACTGCGGCTGCTCGCCGCGGAAGCCGAGCCGGCCCACACGGTGGACCCGGCGGACCTGGACCCGGAGACGCACCGGATCCGGCAGAGCCTGGGCGCCCAACCGCACGTCGTCGACCTGCGCGCGGTCCCCGGCCTGGACTGGCGGCTGGCCCGGGTGTGCACACCGGACGGTGACACGCTCGGCGTGGCATGGGGGCCGGACGCGGACACCGCCGTCCGGGCCGCCGTGGGGGTGGCTGTCATCGCCGAGCAGGTCCGGGCGGCTGGCGGCGAGCCGGCACCCGCCCTGCACACCGACGCCCTGCTGCTCGCCGGTGACGGCGTGGTGGACGCGCTGCGCAAGCAGGTCACCGCGCTGGCTGCGGCAACCGGCCGCCGGTTCCGCGGCCGCGCCCGGCACGCCGATCCCGTGCTGGGTGAGCTTCCGTTCTGGTACGGCCCGGTCGAGGTGACCGGCGACATCGAGGAGCAGACCGATGGGCACTGACACCGACCGGCCCGACCTCGGGCCGGGGTTCGCCGTCGACGCCGTCGACGAGTGGCTCGCCGCGCTGGCCCCCCTGCTCGCGGTCCACGCCACAGTGACGCTCGACCGCGGATTCCACCTGACCTGGCAGACCGAGCAGTGGCGCCGCAGCGCCGCCGACGGCCGCGAGCACCTGTCGGTGCGGGTGTACGACGACGAGGTGCAGATCGGCCCGCGCTGGGTACCGGGCACCGACGCCGGCTGCCCGGTCTGCGCCGAGTCCCGCGAGCGTTCGGTGCTGGAGCACCCGTTGCAGGCCCGCCTGGACCTCAACCGCTGGCGGACGGGCACCGGCGACCCGCTGCTGCCGGATCTGCTGGCGGCGGCTGCCCGGAACCTGGCGGACGTGCCGCTGGCCCCGGGTGAGCTCGCTGTGGTCGGCCCGGCCGGGGTGCGGCGGCACCGGATCCCGCGGCACTTCTACTGCACGTCCTGCGCACCGCGCTTCCAGCCGGACCTGGACTGGCGGCCGGAGCCGCTGGCCCTGCGCAGTCACCCGGCCGCACCGGGCGACCCCACGCGGGCCGCGGACGGTGCCCGCCTGGTCGTTCCGGGGGCTCTGCGCGACCGGGTCGTCAATGAGCGGTTCGGCCCGGTCCAGAAGATCATTCTGGAGTCGGCCGCGCCCTTTGCCATGAGCATGTCGATCATGCCGGACGCGCCGGCGTGGGGACACGGCCGGGCGATGACCTTCCGGGAGGCCGAACCGGTAGGTCTCATCGAGCTCTACGAGCGCCTCGGCGGTTTCCCGTTCGACGCGCCGGTGCTCCAGGGGCTGACCTACCGCCAGGTCGCCGACCACGCCCTCGACCCGGCCACCCTCGGCGGGCACACCGACGAGCAGCTCGCCCACCCCACCGCCCGGGTGCTCCCGGTGCATCCGGACAGCCCGATGGACTGGGTGTGGGGCCACGACCTCGGCACCGGGCAGCCGGTGCTCGTGCCCGCGGAGATCGGCTTCTACCAGTACGAATACCGGTACAAGTTGAACCGTCGGGCCGCCCGCGCCGCGCGCCGGGCCAACCCGCGGGAGAACCGCAAGCACTTCTACGACTCCTCCAGCGGCTGCGCGGCGGGCTCCTGCCTGGAGGAGGCGGCCCTGCACTCGCTGCTCGAACTCGCCGAGCGGGACGCCTTCCTGATCGCCTGGCACCGGGCCACCCCGCTGCCGGTCATCCCCACCTCGACGATCACCGACCCGGACAGTCAGGCATTGATCAACCTCATCCACGCCCGCGGCTTCGACGTCCACATCCTCGTCGCCACCCACGACGTGGCCCTGCCGATCGTGTGGACCCTCGCCGTCAACCGGACCGGCGGATTCCCGGCCACCTTCCACTCCGGAGGGTCCGGCGCCAACCCGGCCACCGCCATCCGGGGCGCCCTACGGGAGGTCGCCCAGCTCGTCACCGACCCGCAGGACCCGGACACCTCGGACATCGAGCCGATGTTGGCCGACCCGTGGAACATGGAGGAGCTGGTCCATCACCCCCGCTACTACATGCATCCGGCCACGCTGGCCCGTGCCACAGCCGTGCTGGGTGGCCCGGAGACCACGATCGCCGAGGCGTTCGGCGACTGGCCCGGCCAGCTCGACCGGGCCGCCGCCGGTGACGTCCGGGGCGCCCTGGACCACGTCCGGGAGCTCTACGCGGCTGCCGGCATGGACCGGATGGTGCTTGTCGACCAGAGCACCCGGGAGCACCGCGACGTTGGCATCTCGGTGGTCAAGATGGTCGTACCCGGCATCTTGCCGATGTGCTTCGGCCACGCCCAGCAGCGGCTGCTGGGCCAGCCCCGGCTCGCCGCCGCGCTCGCGGGCACCGCCCAGGCCGGACGTCCGCTGCCCTACGATCCCCACCCGTTCCCGTGAGCGCCGGGTTGCGGGTTCCCGCCCCGTACACCGACCACACCATCGGCCGGGAGTCGCTCTGGCACGCGTACGCCGCCGGGGCGGACGAGACCGTGATCCCGCCCTGGCTGTCCGAGCCGGTGCCTCCGATGGAGACGCACGTCCACCCGCCCACCCCGGCTGCCGCCATGGGAGGCGCCCGCCGCCCACTGCCCTACGGAACGGCGGAGCTGCTGGGGCGGACCGCGTACCCGCACGGGCAGGTGGCGGGGGAGGTGGCCGACCCGATCGGGCACGCCCTGGTCGCCGCGTACGGACCGCAGTGGTACGACCCGGACAACGTCTACAACCCCCACCGCGGCTACGCCTCGCCGCGCTGTCTGTACCCGGTGCAGGTCTTCGCCGACGACGGGGAGCACTGGGCGCTGTTGGATCCCGACCGGCACGCGCTGACCACCCTGTCGGTACCCGGGCATTCGCCCCGGGCCCGGCAGATCGCGCTGACCGGCCGCTACACCCGCATCCCGCGTGGCTACCGCTGGTTCCGTGGCTCGCTGGTCGCCATCGAGACCGGCTACGCGCTGCGTGCGCTCGCCATCGGCCTGCATCACTTCGGGGTGCCGGCGTGGGTGCGGCTGCCCGACGCCGAGGCCACCGCGGTGCTCGCCGAGGTGGGGCTCGACCCCGTCGGGGAGTGGTCGCTGCCGGTCACCGTCGGGTTGGGTGCGCCCCCTCAGGTGCCCGGACCAACGCCCGCCGAGTCGCCCGTCGACCCGCCTGCCGAGTCGCCCGATCCGGTCCTCGCCGAGGTGGCCGGGGTGAACCGGGAGCAGGCGTTCACCGACCCACCCGCCCGCCTCGGCTCCGGCGTACCTGTGGGCGCGGCTGCCGCGCCCACCGCGCCGGACTGGGCGGAGCTGAGCTGGCGTCGTAACTCGGGGCGGATGCCTGCGGGCCGGCCCGGCTTCGACTCCCGCCGTCGGCGGCTGCCGGCGGCTGTCGTGCACGACATCACACGCTGGCTGGCCGTGCCGGCACCCGGGCCCACCCTGGCCGCCGTCCGCGACGGGATCACCGTCTCGGTCGCCCTGCGCGACATCGACGGGTACGCCGACGGCGTGCACCGGGTCGGGCCGGACGGCGAGCTCGTCCTGCAGCGGGCCGACCCGGAGATCACCACGAAGTTGGAGGCGACGTACGGCTACCCGCTCACCCCGACCGACGGCTGCGGCGTCCGGCACGCCTCAATGGTGTGGTTCCTGTCGGTCCGCCCCCGGGAGCTGCACGCCGCCTACGGACCGACCGCCTGGACGGCCACCCAGTACGCAGTCGGCTGGGCCGCGCACGGCCTCTCCCTCGCGGCCAGCGCGGCCGACCTGTTCGCCCGGCCGGTCCGGGCGTTCGTGGAGAACGCGACACGGGACCTGCTCGGCCTGGCCGGCGACGAGATGATCGCGCTCGCCGCGGTGGTGGGCACCCCGCGGCATGCAAGCGGCGGGCTGCTCGACATCAGGTTGTGAGAAGAGGTGCCGTGAGCGCGTGCAGTGACCCGGGTCTGCGAACCCCGCAATCGAGAACAGAGGAGATGCCGTGACCCAGACCGTGCTCCGCCCCGACCCCGCCGCGATCCGGCCCACCGAGTGGAGTTCGTGGCACCTGCACCTCGCCTCGGACGCCCGCTCCGTGCAGGACCGGGTGATCCAGGAGGTGATCCGGCCCGTGGCCGCCGAACTCGACGGTCGGCCCTGGTTCTTCATGCGTTTCTGGCAGGCCGGCACCCACCTGCGATTCCGGGTCGGCGACCTGGACTCCGCGGCGTACCACCGGGTGGAGGAGGCGTTACGCGACCGGCTGGCCGAGGCGGGCCGGCTGGCCGACGACGAGGAGCCCCTCGACGAGGCCGGCTACCGGGCCGGCGCGGTGACCTTCGCCGCCACCGAACGCGGCGCCGACCGGCAGGTGCTCGACCTGATGCCGCCGGGTGTGCACCGGGCCGTCTACGAGCCGGAGCACCTGCGCTACGGCGGTCGGTCGCTGATGCCCGCCACCGAGCGGCTGTTCCAGCTGTCCAGCGAACTCGTCGTCGCCGTGCTGCCCAGTCGGCCCTCCGAGGGGTTGCGCACCGGCCTGGGACTGCGCGGCACCATCGCCGCTGCGGCCGCCCTCGGCGGCCGGGAACGGCAGGCCGAGTTCTACCGCCGCAGCATGGACGCCTGGCGGGTGTGGGCCGGCAACTCCGGGACCACGCCCGAGCAGCTGGCCGCCCTCTGCGCCGTCGACCCCACCGGCCCGGTCCCCGACCCGGACGCGCACGGCCCGTTCCGCAGCTGGCACACCGCGATCGCGGAGCTGGCCGAGCAGATCACCGCCAGCGGCGACACGCCGCCCGCCCAGATCCTCTTCTCCCACGTCCACATGCTGCACAACCGGCTCGGCCGCAGCCTCTTCGAGGAGTTGCGCACCTACGCCTGGCTCGCCGCGGCGTACCCGGACGGAAACCCG
The DNA here is from genome assembly GCF_045161355.1 of Micromonospora sp. NBC_00617. Lineage (NCBI taxonomy): Bacteria > Bacillati > Actinomycetota > Actinomycetes > Micromonosporales > Micromonosporaceae > Micromonospora > Micromonospora sp. NBC_00617. The sequence goes on from NZ_CP107751.1 coordinate 1,284,722, forward strand.
TCATGAGCAGCCCGCGGGTGGCGGTCGTCGGCGCCGGCATCGGCGGGCTGGCCCTGGCCGCGGCCCTCGACGCGGCAGGCACTGCCTACGACGTCTTCGAGCGGGCCGACCGGCTCACCGAGGTCGGCGCCGGCGTCCAACTCTCCCCGAACGCGGTCCGGCCCCTGCACCGGCTCGGCCTGCGGCCCACGCTCGACGCCCGGGCCGTCCGACTCGCCGCGACGCAGATCCACGGCTGGTCCGGCCGGCCGGTGGCCCGCACCGAACTCGGCGCGGCCTGCGAGGTGCGCTTCGGCGCGCCGTACCTGGGGATGCACCGTGCCGACCTACGCGACGCACTGCACGCGCGGGTGGACCCCACCCGACTGCATCTGGGCCGACCACTGGTCAGGGTGGACCGTGACGGCGAAGAGGTGGTGCTCACCTTCGCCGACGGCCGCACCCACCGGGCCGACGTGGTGATCGGCGCGGACGGGCTGCGGTCGGCGGTCCGCGCGGCGCTCGTCCCGGACACGCCTGTCTTCTCCGGCCTGGGCGTGTTCCGTGGGCTGGTGCCGATGGACCGACTGCCGGCGGGCGCCCGTACGCCGGTGGCCCGGATGTGGCTCGGTCCGGGCCGGCACTTCGTCTGCTATCCGGTGAGCGGCGGCCGGGCGCTCGCCTTCGCCGCCATCGCCCCCCTGCGCCAGCCGCCAGTCGAATCGTGGTCGGCCACAGTGGATCCGGGTGAACTGGTCGCCGCCTTCGACGGCTGGCACGCCCCGGTCGCCGCCGTCACGCGAGCCGCCCGCGAGGTCCGGTACTGGGCGCTGTGGGACCGGGAACCGTTGACCGCCTGGTCCGTCGGGCGGGTCACACTGCTCGGCGACGCCGCCCACCCGATGCTGCCCTTTCTGGCCCAGGGCGCCAATCAGGCAGTCGAGGACGCCGTCGAGCTGGCCTCCTGCCTCAGCGGCGCCTCCCGCGCCGACGCCCCCGACCGGCTGCTGCGCTACCAGCGCCAGCGCATGCCCCGGGCCACCGCCGTGCAGAGCGCCTCTCGCGCGCAGGCTCGGCACATGCACCTCGCCGACGGCCCCGACCAGGCCACCCGTGACGTGGCGCTGCGCCAGGCCGCCGACCTGGACGCCCGTGCCTGGCTGTACGGGTACGAGCCGGGCGGGGTGGCGGCATGACACGGATCGCGATCGTGGGCGGTGGGGTGGCCGGACTGGCAGTCGCCGCGCTGCTGCGCCACCACGGAATCGAGTACCGCATCTACGAGCAGTCGGCCCGGTTCGCCGCAGTCGGCGCCGGCATCCAGCTCTCCCCGAACGGGGTGCGGATCCTGCACCGCCTCGGTGTGGGCCCGACGCTGCGCGAGCACGGCGTGGCCGCCGAATCGATCGAGATCCGACGCTGGGATGACGGCCGACTCCTCAGCGCCGTCCCACACGGCGACGCGTGCGTGACCGACTTCGGCGCCCCGTACGTGCTCATCCACCGTGCCGACCTGCAGCGCGGCCTGGTCGGGCTCCTGCCGGCCGCCGACCTCGGGCTCGGCCGGCGCGTCGTGCGCGTCAGCGAGGACGAGACGCAGGCCACGCTGCACCTCGCCGACGGCACCAGTGACACCGCCGACCTGGTCATCGGGGCCGACGGTGTGCACTCCGTGGTGCGTCCCGCGCTTGTCGACGACAGTCCGCGCTACTCCGGCTACGCCGTCTGGCGCGGCCTGCTTCCGGTGGACGAGGTGCCCGCGCTGGGCCGCGTACCCCGGGTGCTCTTCTGGTTCGGGCCCGACGCCCACGTCACGTACTACCCGATCGCCGCCCGACGTACGGTGCACGTCAGCGCGGTCTGCGCGCGGAGCGCCGAGACCGGTGACGTGGCCGTCGAGGAGTTGACCGCCGCACTGGGCGGCTGGCATCCCGAGGTGCGCCGGGTCATCGGCGCGGCCCGCGGGGTCAGCCGCTGGGGCCTGTACGACCGGGACATCACCGGGCCGTGGCACAGCCGCAGGCTGGTGCTGCTCGGCGACGCCGCGCACCCGACCCTGCCGTACCTGTCGCAGGGCGCCAACCAGGCGCTGGAGGACGCCCTGCTCGTCGCCGACCTGCTCGCTGCGGACCCGGTCACCGCCCTCGACCGGTACGAGCGGGCGCGCCGCCCCCGGGTGGCGGAGGTGCACCGGCAGGCCCGGCACCGGGCCGCTCTCTTCCACCTGCCCGACGGGCCGGCGCAGCGCGCCCGCGACGAGGAACTTGCCCGGCAGGTCGACCTGAGTCACCTCCGATGGCTCTACGGCCACGACCCCGACGCCGAGCAGGCCGGGGCCACCCTCGATGACCTGGCTGGCTGCCGCGGAAGCAGCGGAGTGGGGTGTCCGCGACCCGGACGCTGACCTCGTGCGACGGATCACCGACGGTGGCGGGCCATCCACTGCCAGATGTGGGTGCCGTCGCGGCTCGGGTCGTTGCGGGCCACGTAGATCCAGGACCAGTGCCCGGGGAACTGGTAGCCGTTCCAGACGACGTGGTCGTACAGGGTGATCAGTGATCCTTCGATGAGGTCGTGGGCGTGGATCGTGTTGGTCTCGGGTGGCACGGTGTCGTCGTCGCGCGAGGCGACCAGCCAGGTCGGGGTGTGGATCCTCGACAGCTCCGCGTCGGTGATCAGCGGCGGGCCCTCCCCGCTGAGCGGCTCGACGACCCCGCAGATCGGCACCGACGCGGCGAACAGGTCGGGATAGGCGACTGTCATCTCCAGGGACATGTAGCCGCCGTTGCTGCACCCGACCACGTAGATCCGGTCGGGGTCGATCCGCTTGCGGCGTACGAGGTCCTGGACGATCTCGCGGATCAGCGGGGCGAACCGGGGGCCGTCCTCCATCCAGTAGGAGGTGCTCTGCGGAGCGACGACGTACGCGCCGGAGAAGATCCGTTGAGCCTCCGGTGTCGCGAAGCCCAGCGCGCCGCGGTTGGCGCGCAGCGTGGTCTCGTTGTCGTAGTAGTCGTCGGGCAGTGAGGCGCCCTCGCCGCCGCCGTGCAGCCAGAGGATCAGTGGCTGCCGACCGTGGCGGGGCGATCGCTTGGGGGAGTACAACCGGTACTTCAGCCCCGAGCCCGAGACGTGGTGGCTGAAGGCGTCCACCTCGGGGTTCGACAGTCGACCCTGCACGAAGCGCGTGATGGTGACCGGCGGGCCGTGTCGCCGGACGAGCGGGTTGTTCTGCGTGATGGTGTAGACGAGGTCCAGCCGGACGTTGCGGCCCCTGCTCACGATGTAGCCGAGGGTGCCACCGCCGAGTTGACCTTCGGCGGTGCTGAGCTCCAGCACGATGTTCCCGTGCCGGTCGAGCCGGGCCGCTGTCACCGTGCGGTCCAGGTCGTACTCGCTGAAGATCAGATCGCCGGGAGCGATCGGGATCGGGCTGGTGGCCTTGGCATGCACGGTGAACGTGCCGGGGGTGAGGCCGGCGGGGTCGATCGGGCCGAGCCGGCTGGTGTCGAGGGTGACCGAGGTGACCTGCTCACCGCCGTCGAGCGTTCTCGCGTCGAGGGTGAAGCTCACGCTGGTGCTGTGGCGGCCACCGGCGTGGGCGACGGCGCCGGGCAGCGCCAGGCCGATGGCGGCGCCGGCGCCACCTGCCAGGACGCTGCGGCGAGTGACAGACGTGGACATGCGGCCCCCGTACCTGAGGTGTAGACGATCGTCGATGACATCTCAACGTAACGCCGTGGAGATCCGCTGGCAACCGGTGCCACTGCGGGTGATCAGGGAGCCCGAGGTCGTCGGAGTTGGGGCGGGAGGGACCGCGCGCCGGGAGTGAAAGGCGGTGAAACGTCGGCATTGGCGCGTGGTGAACGACGGCTATCCGGAACGGGCCTCCTGCGTCGATCATTGCCCGGAGATAGACATGAGTCACTCTCACCTCCTGGTGTAACGCCCGGGCGCGGAGGGCGAGACGTCGGCACCGGAAGCCGGGCGTACCGAACGGCCCGACTCCGCGTCCCCGGAGGATCGCCATGCCTCGTCCCGCTCTCCGTAACCGGCTCGCGGCGTTCACCGCCGCCGCCCTGACCGCGAGCGTCCTGACGGTGACACCGCCCGCACCGGCGTTCGCCGCCAGCACGTTCGCCGCCAACGACTACTGCCTCGGCCAGTGCGCCGACATCCTGCCCCCCGGGCAGAACGGCAACGCCACACTGGTCGCCATCCTGGCGCACCAGGCGCTCGGCACCCGCCCGGCGCACTCCAGCGACCAGCTCGACGAGTACGCGAACCTGGTCTACAACTACGCCGGGCTGACCGACGAGCAGATCGCCCACTTCTACAACGACGCCTCGTTCGGCGTCCCGGCCGCACAGGTGGAGAGCACCGTCTCGCCGCGCGCGGACGTCACCATCGTGCGGGACAAGGCCACCGGCGTCCCGCACGTCACCGGCACCACCCGCGCCGGCACGATGTTCGGCGCCGGGTACGCCGGGGCCCAGGACCGGCTCTGGGTGATGGACCTGCTGCGCCACGCCGGTCGCGGCACGCTCACCTCGTTCGCCGGCGGCGCTCCCGGCAACCGGGAACTGGAGCAGAGCATCTGGGCCACCTCGCCCTACTCCGAGGCGGACCTCCAGGCCCAGGTGGACGCGCTGCGCACCAAGGGCGCCCGGGGTCAGCAGCTCTACACCGACGTGGGCGACTACATCGCCGGCATCAACGCCTACGTCGACAGGTCGATCGCCGACGACAACTACCCCGGGGAGTACGTGCTCGCGGGCGCCGGCAAGCCGACGCACTTCACCATGACCGACCTGATCGCCACCGCCGGTGTGGTCGGCGGGCTCTTCGGCGGGGGAGGGGGCAGCGAGATCCAGTCCGCGCTGGTCCGGGTGGCCGCCCGGGCCAAGTACGGCACCACCGAGGGGGACCGGGTGTGGACGGCGTTCCGGTCGCAGAACGACCCGGAGACCGTACTCACCCTGCACGACGGGCAGAGCTTCCCGTACGGGGCGACGCCGCCGGGCGCGACCAGCGCGGTGCTCCCGGACGCCGGCACGGTGGTCGCCGAGCCCCTCGCCTACGGCGCCAGCGGCGGGGCCGCCGCGCGCACCGGCGTCAGCACCGCCACCCAGGGGCTGCTCGGCGGCGTGTCCAACCTGCGCGCGCACGGCATGTCCAACGCGGTAGTGGTCTCCGGGCGGCACACCACCACCGGCAACCCGGTCGCCGTGTTCGGGCCGCAGACCGGCTACTTCGCGCCGCAGTTGCTGATGCTCCAGGAGCTGCAGGGGCCGGGAATCAGCGCGCGCGGCGCCGCGTTCGCCGGGCTCAACCTCTACGTGCTGCTCGGCCGGGGCCAGGACTACGCGTGGAGCGCGACCTCCGCCGCGCAGGACCTCACCGACACGTACGCGGTGCCGCTGTGCACCATCGACGGGAGCGCCCCGACGCTGCGCACCAACCGCTACCTCTACCACGGGCAGTGCCTCGCCATGGAGGCGCTGGAGCAGCGCAACTCCTGGTCGCCGACGCTCGCCGACTCCACCCCGGCCGGGTCGTACACGCTGCGCGCGCTGCGCACCAGGTACGGGCTGGTCGCGTACCGAGGGCTGGTCGACGGGCAGCCGACCGCGTTCACCAAGCTGCGGTCCACCTACCGACACGAGGCCGACTCGGCGATCGGCTTCCAGGCCTACAACGACCCGTCGGCGATGGGCAGCGCGGCGGCGTTCCAGGCGTCCGCCGCCAGCGTCGGGTACGCGTTCAACTGGTTCTACGTCAACTCGACCGAGGCGGCGTACTTCAACTCCGGCTCGAACCCGGTCCGTCCGGCCACCGCCGATCCGAACCTGCCGGCCAAGGCCGAACCGGCGTACGAGTGGGCCGGCTGGAACCCGGACACCAACGACGCCACCTACACCCCGGCGTCGGCCCACCCGCAGTCGGTCAACCAGGACTACTACGTGAGCTGGAACAACAAGCAGGCGCGGGACTTCGGAGCCGCGGACGGCAACTTCAGTTTCGGCTCCGTACACCGGGCTCAGCTGCTCGACGGTCCGGTGCGTGCCGCGATCGCCCAGCGCAAGCTCGGCCGCGCCGACGTCGTCAAGATCATGGCGGATGCGGCGGTGACCGACCTGCGCGGCCAGCAGGTTCTCGGCGACCTGCTGCGGGTGCTGGACAGCACGCCCGTCACGGACCCGGCGCTGGCCGACGCGGTGGGCAAGCTGCGCGCCTGGCAGCAGGCCGGGGTCCGCCGGGTGGAGACGTCCCCCGGCTCCAAGGTCTACCAGCACGCCGACGCCATCCGGATCTTCGACGCCTGGTGGCCGCTGTTGGCCTCGGCGCAGTTCCGCCCCGGCCTCGGTCCGGACCTCTACGCCGCGCTTGTCGACGCCATCGAGGTGAACGAGGCGCCGTCGGGCGGCCAGAACGGCGCTCGCGACGGCACGGCGAGCTGGGCGTCGCAGGGGCAGGCGCACAAGGGCTCGTCGTTCCAGTACGGCTGGTGGGGCTACGTCGACAAGGACCTGCGCACCGTCCTTGGCGAGCCGGTGGCCGGTGGGCTGGGCCGCGGGTACTGCGGCAACGGCAACCTCGGCAGGTGCCGCCAGGCCCTGCTCGACACGCTCGGCCAGGCCGCCGCGGTGCCGGCCACCACGGTCTACCCCGGAGACAAGTCCTGTGGAGCCGGCGACCAGTGGTGCGCCGACTCGATCGCCCAGTCCGGGCTCGGCGGCATCACCCACCCCCTGATCGCCTGGCAGAACCGCCCCACCTACCAGCAGGTCGTCTCGTTCCCGGCACGTCGGGGCGACGACGTCGCGAACCTGGCGCAGGGTCGTCCGACCGCCGCGTCGAGTACCCAGTTCCTGACCAGCTACACCCCGGACAAGGCGGTCGACGGCAGCCTCGGCAGCCGGTGGGCCAGCAGTTACAACGACAACCAGTGGCTGCGAATCGACCTCGGCGCGGCCCGCACGGTCAGCCGGGCGGTGCTGCGGTGGGAGTCCGCGTACGCCACCTCGTACCGGATCGAGGTCTCCGGCGACGGCAGCTCCTGGACGCCGGTGTTCGCCACCACCACCGGCAACGGTGGCGTCGACAACGCCACCTTCGCCCCGGTCACCGCCCGCTATGTCCGGGTGTACGGGGTCAAGCGGGCCACCTCGTACGGCTTCTCGCTCTACGAATTCGAGCTGTACGGACGGTGATCTCACCCGGGAGGGGCCGGCGGGGTAGCACTCGGCCGGCCCCTCCCGGGTGTGTGCAGCACCATGGCCGAAGCCCGGTGTGACCTGGACAAACCTTGCAGTGGTGACGAAGATGCCGTTCCCGCCGAGGTTCGTGAGGAACAACCGGGGTAACCACGGCAATGTCCTCCGACCGAAAGGGCCGGCCGGCCCACGACGTTCTCGGTGTGCAGGCCCAGGAGATCGCGGGACGAGCCCGTCGCCAGGGCGGTGAGGTTGGCAGGTCCCGGGTACGCCAACTCGAAATCATGCTCCTTCTCGCCGTCCAGTCCGGACTCGCCGCCGCGCTGTCCTGGGTGATCGCACACGAGTTGCTGCACAGGTCGGCGCCGGTCTTCGCGCCCAGCGCGGCGGTCGGAACGATCGTCGCCGCCCTCGGGCAACGCGCCCGGCGAACGTTCGAACTCATGGTCGGCGTCGGGCTGGGCCTGCTGACCAGTGACCTTCTGATCCTCGCCATCGGGTTCGGGCCCTGGCAGATCGGCCTGGTGGTCACGCTCGCCATCATCGTGGCGCTGCTGCTGACCGGACGCAGTGGCGCGCTGGTCGCGCATGCCGGCGGTACCGCGGTACTGATCGCCACGCTGTCGCCGACCACGCGGGACCTTGAGATGCCCCGGATCCTCGACGCTGTCGTGGGTGGCGTCGTGGGACTGGCGGTGGTGGGGTTGCTGCTGCCGGTCAACCCGATGCGCGTCCTCGACCACACCGCCGCGCCAGTGACAGAAACGCTCTCCGCACAACTGCGGCAGGTCGCACAGGCACTGCGACAACGCGACCCGAACCTCGCGAGACACGCACTCGACCGGCTCCGGGGCGTGGGGCCCGACCTTGATCGGCTGCACGAAGCGCTGTCCGGCGCCGACGAGGTGGTGATCCTCGCGCCGGCACGGTGGCGGCGCCGGCACGATGTGGAGCGCTACAAGCGCGGTATGCAGCACTTCGAGCGGGTGGCGATCGAGTCCCAGGAACTGGCCCGTTGGGCCACCACGAGCCTGGAATACGACGAACCGGTGCCCAAGCAGCTCGCGACCGCCGTGGAGCGGCTCGCCGACGGGCTCCGGTTGCTTCGTCAGGACGTCCGCAAGGGTAAGGCCCCGGAGCAGACACAGCAGGCGGCCCTGGACATCGGGCGCCTGGCCGGACAAGCCGACGCAGAGGGCCTGCGGCCCTACAGTGCCGCCATGGTGACCCAGCTGCGCACGGCGGCGAGCGACCTGCTCCGGGCGAGCGGGTACGAGCCGGAGCGGGCCAACAGCCTGGTACGCGGGGCGGCCCAGGAGGGCTTCGGCCAGGCCGGCGCCAACCCGGCCTGACGCGACTGCGGTGACGACGCACGGGTCGGCTCACCGACCGGCCGCACGAGGAACGACTTGATGTGTTCCAGCGCCGCCGCTGGATACAGGGAGGTATCTGATGAAGGCGATTGTGGTGACGGACGAGGCTGCGGGAACAGCCGGGATGACGCTGGTGGAGCGGCCTGAGCCGGAACCGGCCCTCAACGACGTCGTCGTTCGGGTTCATGCGTCGGGGTTCGTCCCGACCGAGACGGCGTGGCCCTCGACCTGGACCGATCGCCTCGGACGTGACCGGACGCCGTCGATACCCGGGCACGAGCTGGCCGGAGTGGTCACCGCTCTCGGGCATGGCACGGCGGGACTGACGGTGGGACAGCGGGTGTTCGGCCTCATGGACTGGACCCGGGACGGCACCCTGGCGGAGTACGTGGCCGTCGAGGCACGCAACCTCGCGCCGCTACCCGGCGACGTCGACTTCACGGTCGGCGCGAGCCTGCCGATCTCTGGCCTGACCGCCTGGCAGGGACTGTTCGAGCACGGCCGCCTTCAGACCGGGCAGAGCGTCCTCGTGCATGGCGCGGCCGGCGCAGTCGGTTCGATGGTGACGCAGCTCGCACGTGAGTTCGGCGCCTACGTCATCGGCACCGGGCGGGCTGCCGACCGTCAAAAGGCGCTCGACTTCGGCGTGCAGGAGTTCGTCGACCTCGAGAACGACGTCCTCGAAGCCGTCGGTGGAATCGATCTGGTTTTCGACGTCATCGGCGGCGTCATCGGGAAGCGGTCGGCAGGCCTGATTCGAGCAGGAGGAATCCTGGTCTCCGTCGTCGGGCCGCCCGAGGTACGGCCCGCGGACGGCCTGGCGATCGACTTCGTCGTGACGCCTGACCGCGCCCAACTGGGGGAGATCGTCCGGCGGATACGGGACGGGCGACTGCGGACGAACATCGGCAACGTCGCGGACCTCGATGACGCCGTCGCCGCTCTCAATCCGACCGAACGGATCACCGGGAAGACGGTCATCCGCGCTCGCTCGTAAGGGTTCGGGGGACAGCGGCCGAGCGGGCGACGGCACCGCACGCCTGCGGCGACTACGACGCCGCCTCGCGGGTTTGAGCCCGGTGCCGCGACGGACGAACCTGGCGAAGAGTCGTGTCCTACCGGATCGAGGCACGGCCAACCGCCCCCATTTTCACAGCCGCCGCCGGGGGGGCCAGTGTGGATGTCCTCGCCTCCCACCGTGCGGGTGAAGAGCCGCGCACCTGCTGCCGGGACGCTGGTGGCGGCGAGTCCGGCGGCAACGGCGATGAGGCGCCCGCGTATGAGGGCTCCTTGCGGGGGTGTGGGCGGACGGGTCACGGCAGGGTCCAGTTCTGCGCGGCGGTGCCGGTGCACTCGTAGATCTGCAACTGCCGCCCGTTGGTCGGGGTGGACGCGGGGATGTCGAGGCACCGGTTGGCCTGGGGATTACGCCAGAGCGCATCGAGCGTCTTCGAGGGTCAGTCCCGGGAAGGGAGGTTTGAAAGTTCGTCGACGGGGCCCTCGATCGAGGGTCCGGGAAACGCGGTCAACATGGCCGATGCCGACTCGGCATCCCGGCCGGAATCCGAGCGAAGGCGCGCTACCGCTCAAGATGGAGCTGGTCGGCGATACGGTCCACCGCCTGCTTCGCCTCGACCAGGCTCGTGCCGGTCTGCTTGCGGTAGGCGCGAACCGCCTCGATCGTGCGGCCGCTCTCCAGGTGCCGGAGCACTTCCGGTTCCACGGGCGCGGCGATGCCCAGGTGATCCATCACCAGGTCGAGCTTGCGCTCCAACGCCGCGAGCTGGGCCGCCGAGCTGCGTCTGTCCTGGGACCAGCCTCCGATCGCAGCCGCGACCGCCCCGATCGTGGCGATGACGAGCAGTGTTGCTTCCCACGGATCCATCAGCACATCTAATCAGCGGTGCGCCGCGGAGGCAGGCTCGGTGTGGTGACCGCCCGGTCAGGTCGCGGACCGGCCGTCACCGTCCGGGTTCGCGGAGGGCCGCGGGTAGCCGAGCTCGTACGAGATCTGGCTGGCGGTCTCCAGGAGGAGCGGGAGGTTGCGCTTCAGCTGGTCGAGGCTCGCGATGACCTCGATCGCCGTGATCGAAGCGGCGGCGATGACCTGACCTCGCGAGTCCCTGATCGGTGCGGCCACGCACATCACGTAGGCGTCGTGCTCGCCGTTGTCCGCGGCCCAGCCGCACTCCCGGACGCGGGCGAGTTCGGCTTCGAGGGCGTCGTGATCGGTGAAGGTGGTCGCGGTGAATCTCTCGAACAGGACGTGGGAGAGGAGACGGTCGCGTTCCTCCCGCGGTAGGTAGGCCAGGATCGTCTTGCCCACCGCGCTCGCATAGATGGACACCGCGCGCCCGATCCGCGAGGGCAGCTTGACGGCGTCGAACGCGGGACTGTCCACCTTGTCGATATAGATGATCTCGTCACCGGTCAGCTGTGCCAGGTGGACGGTGTGGCCGGTCTCGCGTTGCAGCGCCCGGAGGTGCGCGGCGGCGGGCTGGCGCAGGTCCATCGAGCCCAGCGCGAGCTCGGACAGCTCGATGAGTCCACTGCCGAGCACGTAGGTGCCCGCTCCGGTCCGGCGGACGAAGCGCGCCGATTCCAGTGTCTGCAGGATCCGCAGGGCCGTGGACTTGTGGACGCCGAGCACGTCCGCAGCCTCGGTGAGGGACAGCGGGTGCTCGGCCGTTCGACGGATGAGGTCGATCGCGCGGCGAATCGATTGCGCCAAGGCTCTGTCTCCCCTCGGGGCGACGGTACGACACCGTCGCTGCCATTGCATCATGTGCAATGTAGTTGACGTGATGCGCAACCGCCACTTGACACCGTTGCACATGTCGCTACGATCGTTGCAATTTCCTCAGCTCGACGCCGATTCGTAACACTGGAGTAACGATGGGTAAGCAGCGCGCTCGTTTCGGCCTCGCCAGGGCGGCATGTGCCCTCGGTCTGGCCGCCACTTTCTTGACCGGTTGCGGCTCCGACGGCGGTTCCGGCGACGGGGTCACCAAACTGACCTTCGCCGCCTCGACCTTCGGCGACCCCGGCCGCGGGCCCCAGTTGACGAAGTGGCTCGACGAGTTCAATCAGAGCCAGACCAAGATCCAGGTCTCGGCCGCCGCGGTGCCGTACCCGACCTTCGGACAGACCGTGCTCACGCAGATGGGCAGCGGCAAGGGCCCCGACCTGGTCCGCTTCGACATGCCCGAGTTCGAGGCCGCCTCGGACGCCGGCCTCGTCGCGCCGCTGGACAAGCTCGTCGACGCCAGCAAGTACGACCTGCTCAAGCAGCCGGACCAGTTCATGGTCCACGACGGGGTCCGGCACGGCGTCATCTTCGAGGCGTCCAACTACGCGATGTTCTACAACGCGGACCTCATCCCGACGCCGCCGACCACCTACGAGCAGTTCGCCTCCACGGCGAAGTCGCTGACCAAGGGTGATGTCTTCGGCTTGGCGTTCCGCCAGACGGAGGCCGAGGAGGCCGGCGTCTGGCAGGACATCTTCAACTACGTCTACGGCTTCGGCGGCGCGTGGTCCGACGGCAAGAACCTGACGATCAACTCGCCCGAGAACCTCAAGGGCCTGCAGGCGTTCAAGGACCTGTACGACGCGAACGTGATCCCGCGCGGGGCGGACGCGGCGACGTTCCGGCGGATGTTCGCCGAGGGCAAGGTCGGGATGGAGCTCAACAACGGCGGGTACGTGACCGCCACCCGCGGCCAGAATGCGAAGCTGAACTTCAACGTCGCGCCGATCCCGTTCCCGGTCCGTAAGCAGGGCGCGCTCCTCGCGCCGATCGTGATCAACGAGGCGAGCGAGGGCAAGGACGAGGCGGCCACCTTCATCAAGTGGGCGCTGGAGCCGCAGAACCAGGTCAAGCTCCAGGAGATCCTCGGCGCGAGCAGCGTCGCCACCACCACGCAGCGCAGCGCGGAGACGCTCAAGACCACCCCGTTCCTTCCCGTCTTCGATGGGCTCACCGAGAGCGGCCTGCCGCAGATCGTCCTGGGGTTCGAGGCCAAGACGCCGGACATCCGCAAGGTGGTCGTGCAGAACGTGGTCGCGGCACTGCAGGGCAAGGCCGACCTCAAGTCGGCGCTGGATCGCGCCCAGCAGCAGGCGACCGAACTGGTCCGCTGACAGCTCGACGCGGCGACGCTGCCGGCGCGACAGTTCCTGCGCCGGCAGCGTCCTTCCTCAGGAGGATCGAACCCGATGACTGTGGTCGAGCAGACCGGAACGCCGAAGACAACACCCCCAGGCCGGGCCGGGCGTCGGCCCAGCCCGCTGGGCAGCAAGTGGACGCCGTACCTGTTCCTGGCGCCCGCCGCCCTGTTCATCCTCGTCTTCCAGGCGGTACCCCTCGTTCAGGAGGTGTACCTCAGCTTCACCAGGACGAGGCTGCTCAACCCCACTCGCAGTGAATGGGTCGGGCTCGACAACTTCAACCGCGTCTTCGGTGACCCGGACTTCCACCGCACCCTGCTGATCACCGTCGTCTACGTGATCACCTGCGTCGTCGTCGCCATCGGCGCCGGGCTCGTCGTCGCGCTCCTGCTCAACGGGAAATTCCGGGGCCGTGGTGTGGCGCGTGCGCTCGTGACCGTCCCCTGGGCCGCCCCGGGAATCGCGGTCGCGCTCGTCGCCACCTGGATGCTCAACGCGCAGTACGGCATCGTGAACCGCTTCCTCGACGCGGTCGGGCTCGGGGTGCCCGGCGGCGCCATCCTGGACAGCCCGCGGTACGCGCTCCCGGCGGTGCTCGCGACGACGATCTGGCAGCTGTTCCCGTTCACCTCCGTGGTGCTGCTCTCCGCGTTGCAGTCCGTCCCGCAGGAGCTCAACGAGGCCGCGACCGTGGACGGCGCGGGACGGTGGGCCACCTTCCGCGCCGTCACCTGGCAGGTCATCAAGCCGACCGTGGGTCTGCTGGCGCTGCTGATGACGATCTGGTCGCTGCGGCGGTTCGAGCTGATCTGGTTGATGACCAAGGGTGGGCCGGTCGGCTCCACCGAGACGCTGGTCATCGACCTCTACTCGCAGGCCTTCGACTCGAAGGAACTCGGATCGGCGGCGGCCATCGGAATGGTCGGCGTCGTCATCTCGCTCATCGTCATCATCGGCAGTCGCCTGGTCGCCCGTGCCGTGGAGAAGGGGGACGTCCGATGAGGCGCTTCCGTTTCGGTGTCACCGCGCGGGTCGTCGCCGTGCTCGCCGTGCTGGGTGTCGCGGTGTTCCCGCTGTACTGGATGTTCGTCACGGCGCTGTCCAGCAACAGTGACCTCTTCGCCGATCGGCCCCGGCTCATGCCCGACTTCGGCCAGTTCGGGGTCTTCGTGGACGCGTTGGCCGAGGGCAAGGCGGCCGGGTGGCTGCTGAACAGCCTGATCATCGCCGTGGGCACGATGGTTCTCTCCGTCGGCCTGGGCATCCCGCTCGGCTACGCGCTGTCCCGGTTCTCGTTCGGGGGCAAGGCGGTGCTGACCGTCGTGCTGCTGTTCACGCAGATGCTTCCCGAGGCGCTCATGGTCGTCCCGCTGTTCGCGCTGTTCCGCCGCTTCGACCTGCTCGACTCGCTGACCGGCCTCATCCTCGTGAACTCCGCCTTCGTCCTGCCGATCGTCGCCCTGATCCTCAAGGGCGCCATCGACGGCATCCCGAAGGAGCTGGAGGAAGCCGCGCGTGCCGACGGCGCCCGGCCCTTCACCACCCTGACCCGCATCAACGTGCCGCTCATCGCGCCGTCGATCGCGGCCACCGCGGTCATCGCCTTCTTCCACGCCTGGAACGAGTACGTGTTCGCGGTGACGTTCATCTTCAACCCCGACCTGCAGCCCGCCTCCGTCGGCATCGCGGGCTTCATCGGCGAACTGGGCACACCGATCCAGACGGTGATGGCCGTCGCCTTCCTGTTCACGTTGCCTGCCGTCGCCTTCTACCTGTTGGTGCAGAAGTACGTGGTCTCCGGCATGACCGCCGGCGCGGTGAAGGGTTGAGCCGAACTATGAAAATCACCTCTGTCGACACGCTGGTCGTCGACTTCTACCGCACGAACCTCGTGATCGTGCGGGTCCACACCGACGAGGGGATCGTCGGGCTCGGTGAGGCCACCCTGGAGGGCAAGGAACGGGCCGTCCAGGGCGCCATCACCGAGCTGGCCGAGGCGGTGGTGGGCCTGGACCCCACAAGCATCTCGAAGATCCTCTACGAGACCGCGCGGGACTGGTACTGGCGAGGCGGGCCGGTCATCATGACCGCGTTGAGTTCGCTGGAGATGGCCCTCTGGGACATCTCGGCGCGCGAGCTCGGCGTACCGGTCTCCCGACTGCTCGGCGGCGCGACCCGCGACCGGGTCCGGGCGTACGCGAATGGCTGGTTCTCCGGCGCCGTCACGCCGGAGGACTACGCGGCCGCCGCGCGCCGGACGGTGGAGTCCGGTTTCCGGGGCCTCAAGTGGGACCCGTTCGAGAACTACGACCTCACCATCAGCACCGCGCAGCTGGACCGGGTGCTCGCCCAGATCGACGCCGTCCGTGCGGCGGTGGGCCGCGATGTCGAGCTGTTCGTCGAGGGGCACGGCCGCTTCGACGTCCGCCACGCGATCAAGGTCGCCAAGGAGATCGCCCAGTTCGACCCGGTGTGGTTCGAGGAACCCTGCCCACCCGACAACCTCGACGCGCTCGTCGACATCCGCCGCGCGTCGCCAGTGCCGATCGCGGCGGGGGAGCGGTGGTACGGCCGGCAGGGCTTCGCGCCGGCGCTGGCCCGCCAGGCGGTCGACTTCGTCCAACCCGACGTGACGCACGCCGGCGGGATCGCGGAGCTGGCCTTCATCTCGACACTCGCCGCGACCAGCTATGTGGGCTTCGCGCCGCACAACCCGAGCGGGCCATTGAGCACCGCCGCGACCCTGCAACTCGGGGCGACGCTGCCCAACTTCCGGTACCTGGAGATCATGGCGACGGATGTGCCCTGGCGTCCGGAGATCACCAACGAGCGACTGGTGCTGACCGCCGACGGTGACATCCTCATCCCGACCGGTGTCGGTCTGGGCATCGAGGTGGATCTCGCCGCGATCGAACAGCATCCGTTCACACCGCACCCGCTGCGGATGTTCCAGGACGCCGTCTACGACATCCGTCCCCGGGACGAGCGGTCCTTCTTCAATCTGGAGAGCGGCTCATGACGGTCCCACGGCCCCGAGGGCGGGCCGCCGGCGCGGACTGGGCCGGGACCGCCGCCGAGGCGTTGCCGGACGATGTGGACGCTGTTCTGATCGGCCGGATCTGGGACCCGTCCGTCGACGGCCCCACGCCCGTGGCCGTGCGGAACGGCGAGGTCATCGACCTCAGCCACCGGTTCCCGACCGTACGGGACATCTGCGAGCTGCCCGACCCCGCCGCGACCGTGGCCGGGCTCGACGGGGCGCGGGTGGGCGACTTCGGGGAGATCCTGGCCAACACGGGGGCCGCGACCCGGGACCGTAATCGGCCCTGGCTGCTCGCCCCGGTGGACCTCCAGGCGCTCAAGGCCGCCGGCGTGACCTTCCCCATCTCGATGATCGAACGCGTCATCGAGGAGCGGGCACGGGGAGATCTGGCGCTCGCGGCCGACATTCGGCAACGGATGTTCGCCGACATCGGTGTCGACCTGCACAACCTGGAGGCGGGCTCGGCCGAGGCGGACCGGCTCAAGAGCCTGCTGGTCGCCGAGGGCATGTGGAGCCAGTACCTGGAGGTGGGGATCGGCCCGGACGCCGAGATCTTCACCAAGGGGCAGATCCTCAGCGCCGTCGGCACCGGCGTTCCGGTCGGCGTGCTCGCCGCGTCGACCTGGAACAACCCGGAACCCGAGATCACGCTCGTCGTCCAGTCCAGCGGCCGGATCGTCGGCGCCACCCTCGGCAACGACGTGAACCTGCGCGACATCGAGGGCCGCTCGGCGCTCCTGCTTCCCCTGGCCAAGGACAACAACGCCTCCTGCGCGCTCGGTCCGCTGATCCGGCTCTTCGACGACCGGTTCGGAATGGATCGGGTACGCGAACTCGAGGTGCGCCTGGAGGTCCACGGTGAGGACGGTTTCCTGCTGGAGGCGGTCTCGGAGATGACCCAGATGTCGCGCGACCCGGAGGAGCTGGTGCGGCAGCTGATCGGTCCGCACCACCACTATCCCGACGGGGCCGCCCTGATGCTCGGCACCATGTTCGCGCCCATCCAGGACCGCGACCGCCCCGGCGAGGGCTTCACCCACAAGGTCGACGACGTGGTACGGATCAGCTGCCCGGCACTCGGCACTCTGGTCAACCGGGTGCGGCACGCGGAGGAGTGCGAGCCCTGGCACTTCGGCGTCCGCGATCTCATGGGCAATCTGGTAAGGAGAGGACTGCTGTGAACGTGGTCAGCACTGTCGATCCGCGCGACGGTCAGCGTCGCGCGACGGATCTCACCGAGACCGACGAGTCCCGGCTGGAGACGATCGCCGGTCAGGCGTCCCGGGCGACGCGGTGGTTGGCCGATCTCGGGAGGCGTGGCCGGGCCGAGCTGCTGGACGCGATCGCCGCGTCGCTGGAGGCCCACCGGGTGGATCTGGTCGCTGCCGCCGAGGCGGAGACCGGGCTGAGCCACGCGCGACTCGACGGGGAACTCACCCGGGCCGCGGTCCAGTTCCGGATGTTCGGCGAGGTGCTGCGCGACGGGGCGTACGTCGAGGCGGCCATCGACCACGCAGCCGACACACCGCTCGGACCTGGCCCGGACGTGCGGCGGATGCTCGTACCCCTCGGGCCGGTCGCCGTCTTCGGCGCCAGCAACTTCCCGTTCGCCTTCTCCGTCGCCGGCGGTGACACGGCCGCCGCGCTGGCCGCCGGCTGTCCCACGGTCCTGAAGGCCCACCCGTCGCACCCGTTGACCTCGCACGCCTCCGCCGCCGCGATCTCCTCGGCCGTCCGCGACCTGGGCGGGCCCGAAGGTGTCATCGCGATCGTGTACGGGGAGCAGGCGGGCCGCTCGCTGGTGCGTCACCCCGCGATCCGCGCGGCCGCCCTGACCGGCTCGGTCAACGCCGCCCGCGCCATCCAGGCGGCCATCGACGAACGACCCGACCCCATTCCCCTGTACGCCGAACTGAGCAGCGTGAACCCGATCGTCGTCCTGCCCGCCGCGGCCGCCGACCGGGGCGACCAGATCGCCGAGGGTCTGTTCGCCTCCTTCACCGCCTCCGGCGGTCAACTGTGCACCAAGCCCGGCCTGGCGTTCATCCCGGCGGACCGGGGCGGTGACCAGTTGGTCGACGCCCTGCGGGAGAAGGTCGCCAACTCGGGCGGCACGGTCCTGCTCAACGAGCGCATCCGGGACGCGTACGAGAGCCGGGCCACGGAGTTCGAGCGGGCCGGTGCCCGGGTCTCGGCACGGGGCCAGGCCGATGCCGGCACGGGCTTCACCGCCGCACCGAGGCTCCTGGAGGTCGATCTGCCGGGCCTGACCGCCGAGATCGCCGACGAGTGCTTCGGTCCGCTCATGGTCGTGGTCCGGTATCACGACGCCACCGAACTCGACGCCGCGCTGGACGCCGTGCCCCCGTCGCTGACCGGCTCGGTCCATCGTGGCTCGGGTGACGACGCCGACGTCGTACGCCGGCTGGTCGACGTGCTCGCCGCCCGCGCGGGTCGCATCGTCTTCGACGGCTATCCCACCGGTGTCCGGGTGTCGTGGGCCCAGCACCACGGTGGACCCTGGCCGTCGACGAACGCCGTGCACACGTCGGTGGGCGCCACCTCGATCCGACGGTTCCTCCGCCCCTTGGCGTGGCAAGACGCCCCGGCCTGGGTCCTTCCCGAGGAGTTGCGCGACGAGTACACCGCCATTCCCCGGCGAGTCGATGGGAGGTTGGCGCCAGCGGCCCAATAACCGCGTCTGCCGGTCTCCTTCGGGGGCCTTTGTGGGTAACCGGGGCTGGCGCGCGAATTTCTTGATGAAACTGAATTCGCGCGCCAGCCGTTGGGGCGCCGCTGAAGCGTGCCAGAATTGTTTTAGACGGCACTTTCTGATCCCGTTCCCCGAACCCATCTTGACCATCAATGCAATTCATGGTGCTGTTTTCGGCAGGCAACGTTGTTAGCGCTCGCCGGGTCGAAGTCGACGCCCGGTAGGGCCACGCTCGACTCCGTACTCCCTGTGGTGGGGAAGCCCCGGCCGCGCACCCCTGGTGGATGCCAGGGTTGCGCGGCCGGGGTGGCTTACGGGGTCACGTCGGTGGCGCGGAGTCGCAGCATGGTCCAGGACGCGGGCGGGAGAGTCAGCTGGACGCTGGCGCCGCTGCCCCGGACCGTGTCGTTGGCGCGCGGCTCAGCGTGGTCCGGACCGTCGGCGGTGTTCTTGGCGTCGAGGTCGGCGCCGCCGACGGTGACGCACTCGATGATCCCGCCCACCTGGGCGCCGGCGACGTCGACGGTCACCTCGGCCGCGGTGTCGATGACCCGGTTGACGAGGAACACGGTCATCTCGCCGGTGCCGTCGTCCCAGGTGGAGACCGCGTCGACCGCGCCGACCGCGCCGTAGCGGTTGGTACTCGTCGTGCTCCCGTCGAGGAGCACGTCGAGGACGGCGCCCTGTGCGTGCCGGGCCGTGCGGGCGAAGGGGTGGAAGATGGTCTGCCGCCAGGCCGAGCCTCCCGGTTCGGTCATGATCGGTGCGATGACGTTGACCAGTTGGGCCTGGCACGCGGCGGTCACCCGGTCGCTGTGCCGCAGCAGGCTGATCAGCAGGCCACCGACGACGACGGCGTCGGCCACGCTGTAGTGGTCCTCCAGCAGGGGCGGCGCGACCGGCCAGTCCTTTCCGCTGGGCGGCGTGGACGGCGCCGCCGACTGGTACCACACGTTCCACTCGTCGAACGCGATCATGATCTTCTTGGTCGACCGGCGGATCGCGCCGACCGAGTCGGCGATGGCGGTGACCGCGTCGATGTACCTGTCCATGTCCTCGCCCGAGGCGAGGAAGCTGGGCAGGTCGTCGTCGACCGGCTGGTAGTAGGCGTGCAGCGAGATCAGGTCGACGTCGTCGTACGCCTCGGTCAGCACGTCGCGCTCCCAGCTGCCAAAGGTCGGCATGCCGAGGTAGGACGAGCCGCAGGCGACGAGTTCGAGATCGGGGTCGAAACGCCGCATCGCCTTCGCGGTCTGCGCCGCGAGCCGCCCGTACTCGGTCGCGCTGCGCTGGCCGACCTGCCACGGGCCGTCCATCTCGTTGCCCAGGCACCACAGCCGGATCCCGTACGGGTCGACAGCGCCGTTGTCGCGGCGTTGGTCGGCGAGGTGGCTCCCAGCGCGGTGGTTGGCGTACTCCAGCAGGTCGACGGCCTCGGCGGTGCCACGGGTGCCGAGGTTGACCGCCATGATCGGGTCGACGCCCGCCTTGCCGACCCAGCGCATGAACTCGTCCAGCCCGAACGCGTTGGTCTCCAGGCTGTGCCAGGCGAGGTCGAGCCGGGCCGGTCGTTTGTCGACCGGGCCGATGCCGTCCTCCCACCGGTAGGACGAGACGAAGTTGCCGCCCGGGTATCGGACCGTGGTGATGCCCAGCTCGCGGACGAGCGCGAGGACGTCGCCTCGGAAGCCGTCCGCGTCGGCGCTCGGGTGGTCCGGCTCGTAGATTCCGGTGTAGACACAGCGACCCAGGTGCTCGACGAACGAGCCGAAGAGCCGGCGCGGCACCGGTGCGACGCGTCGACGTGGATCCAGGAGCAGTCGCGCGGTGTTCACGACAGCCCTCCCTGCTGGTTGCGTCCGGGTCGGACCGGCGGCGCGGCGCGGTGGGGGAGTGGGTTCGTGCGGCCGGCCGAGCGCTCCGGCGCTTCGTCGAGGTGGGTGTTCAGGGCGGGCTCCCTTCGTGCGAGGCCCCGACGTCGAGATCTGCATCGCGGCGCCGGGACCGAGGGGTGGCGGGTCGGTGCGAGCTCTGGACATCGCCATGATCATCGATTACGTTCTCGATCTATGTAAACGTTACCGATTACGTTTGCGTAGGGGAACACGGTGCCCGTGGTCAATCTCCGCGTCGGGCGGCTCCGCAGCACGCCGCCCCCCCGCGGGTGTGGATGTCGTGCCCGCACGCCCGTCCCGGGCGCCGCTGCCGCCCGGGACCGTCGACGGTCACGTCTGTGAGCGTTCACCGACGTCCGGGAATGGTTCCTACGGAGAGTGCCGTCCCGTTGTCGACGGGTAGAGCTGGCGCACATATCGCCGTCCACATCGGCCGCCGGTAGTGGCAACCGATCGCGTTCTTCGGATCGGTTGCCACGGTGGGAAGTTCACCGTGCGAGCATCCCGTTAGGACCTTCCGATCGAGGGTTGCGTGCGCCCGAAAAGGTCTTGTGTTCGTAATCGTTGTCGGTTACGTTGGCAACATCCTGGAAACGTAACCGATAACGATTGCAGTCCAGAGAGAGCGGCATGATTGAAGCCAATGCGCCGGTAACAATGAGTGATGTCGCCCGGGTCGCCGGCGTTTCCACCGCCACCGTCTCGCGCGTGGTCAACGGGCATTACGGCGTCAGCGCCCGCACGATCGCTCGGGTCCGTACCGCCATCGAGCAGCTCGGCTACGAGTCGAGCCTGGTGGCGTCGAGCCTCCGACGCAGCCGCACCAACGTTCTGGGCCTCGTGGCGCACAGCTTCCAGTCGTACACGGCAGAGGTGCTCAAGGGGGTCATGAAGGCTCTGAGTCGCTCCGGCTTCGACCTCATCATCTACGCCAACAGCGACCTCTACGGGTCATACTCGGAGGGTTGGGAGCAGCGGCACCTGACCCGCCTGTCGGGCACCCTCACCGACGGGTGCATCGTCGTCACGCCCTGGGGCGAGGTGCGCAGCCGGACGCCGGTCGTGGCCATCGACCCGGTGCGGGGCTCGACGGCGCCCTCGGTCACCGCCGACAACCTCGTGGGCGCCACCACCGCGGTCGAGCATCTGCTCGGCCTGGGCCATCGGCGCATCGGGTTCATCGCGGGCCGCGACAGCCTGGCCTCGGCGTGGTCGCGGGAGGAGGGCTACCGGGCGGCGCTGTCCGAGGCCGGCGTCCCGGTCGACCCGACGTTGATCGGCAGGGGGGATTTCAACCCCGAGTCCGCGACCCCGTTGGCGCGCGCCCTGCTACGACGAGCGGATCCGCCGTCGGCGATCTTCGCGGCGAGCGACGGGATGGCCCTCAAGGTCCTGGAGGTCGCCAGGGAGCTGGGGCTCTCCGTCCCCGGGGACCTGTCCGTCGTCGGGTTCGACAACATTCCGGAGTCGGCGTTGACCGAGCCGGGTCTGACCACCGTGGACCAGTCGATGTATCAGCTCGGCTACGAAGCCGCGCGGATGCTCAAGTCACTGGTGACGGGCGAGTGGGACGAACCGAACCAGATAGTGCTTCCGACCAGCCTCGTGGTCCGCAGCTCGACCGCAGCACCGAAGAGCGCGGCACGACCGTGACATCCGTCCACGGGCACCAGGGCCGGATCGCTCCCGCTGGAGTGGTCACGTCGGGTGCGCCGGTGGCGAGAGCCGGAAGGGGGTGCACGCAACAGCACGGCGAGATCCACCGATGAGTTGAGCCGGCCAGCGGGTCGCATCCGCTGCCGGCACATGAAAGGAGTGGAGCGTGACAACCGAACATTATCACGGGCGCTTACGCCGTCTGGGCGTACGCCGGCTCTCGGCGGCCTTCACCGCCGGAGTCGTCGCCATCGCGGCCGCCCTGGTCGCGCCGCAACCCGCGACGGCGGACTCGCCGTGGCTGGACGTCTCCCAGGACCGCTACGCCTCGTTCGCCGTTCCGGCCGCGTACGTCCAGGAGCACCTGGGCGCGGTCTCGCAGGTCGTCGTCGAGGGAAACTTCGGTCCGTCCGCCACCTGGGCGGAATTCGGTCTGACCCGTCGCGGTGACGTGTGGTCCGGTGTGCTCGGCGCGCTGAAGCCCGGGCTGTACCAGTACCAGCTCACTGCCGACGACACCAAGACCATCAAGGACCCGACGAACAGCACGAGCGTGGCGTCCAACCCGCTCCTGAGTACCTTCCTGGTCGCGGGCGACTCGGCACGCTGGCTGGCCGACGCCCCTCCCGGTGCCGGCGGCACGGTCGGGACGTTGACCTACCGGGTCCGCGGCGAGCAGCGCTCGGCCCTGGTCTGGACACCACCCGGCTACGCGGCCAAGAAGCCGAAGGGCTACCCCACGCTGTTCCTGGAGTCGGGTGACGGTGTAGTCGCCACCGACTGGCTCGACCTCGGCCGCACGAAGCAGATCCTCGACAACATCTCGGCGGCCGGCGTCATGCAGCCGATGGTGGTGGTGATCGCCGACAGCGCGGACGATCGGGAGTTGAAGGACCTGCGGAAGGCGGTCGCTGACAACTACCGGGTCCTTCGCGATCCGGCGCACCAGGCGATCGCGGGGGTGTCCGACGGTGGCACGCAGGCGCTGGCCGCCGCGCTCGCCAAGCCGGGTCAGTTCGGCTACGTCGGTTGGTTCTCGGGCACGGCGGCTCCGGCGATCGACCGGAAGGACGCCAAGGCGATCAACCGCGACGTCCGGTTGCTGCGCCTCTACACCGGAAACGTCACCGATCCCGCGTACAACGCCACCTACCGGCTGATGAAGGCGTTGGATCGAGCCGATGTCAGGTTCGAGTTCGACGGGGTCAACCCGGACGGCGGCGCGAACTGGACCACCTGGCAGGAGAACCTGGTCGACTTCCTGCCGCGGCTGTTCCGGCACGTGGCGGATCACGGGCCGAGTGCCGGTCACCAGCCGTTGCAGCGGGAGTTCAGCCCGCCGCCGGCCGGCACCACCCCGACGCCGTTCGTCAGCGAGGGCGGGTTCGTCACCTTCGAGACGACCACGGACTTCACGGACGCTCAGCACGTAACGGTGTGGGCCAACATCGCGCCGGGCGGCAGTTGGCTGCGCGTGCCGATGACGCGTGACGGCGACCGGTGGCGGGCGACCGTGGGGCCGCTGAAGCCCTGGTTCTACTACTACCGGCTGATCGTCGACCGGGTTCCGTTCAAGGACGTCTCGAACCCGACGAAGGTGACCTCCGAACCGATGTGGAGCACCTTCCTCCTCCCGGGGCCGGGCGCCCGACTGCTGTCGGACGTGCGGACCGGCCAGGGCGGGAAGGTCGAGAGCATGACCTACACCAGCACGGTGGCGGGGCAGGATCGCACCGCGCTGGTGTGGACCCCACCGGGGTACGACCCGGGCCGGGCGCAGCCGTATCCCGTCCTCTATCTCCAGCACGGCAGCGGCCAGAGCTACACGGACTGGGTCGAGATGGGACGCGCCAAGCAGATCCTCGACCACCAGTTCCTCGACGGCGACCTCACGCCCATGGTCGTGGTGATGGGCAACGGCAACTCGTCGAACTTCAACAAGGAGCTGTTGGAGAACATCGTGCCGACGGCCCGTGCCCGCTACCACATCTCCAGTGATCCGTCCCAGCAGGCGCTGGCCGGCCTGTCGATGGGCGGCGGGCAGGCGCTGGGCGTGCTGCGGGCCTACCCGGGGGAGTTCGCCTACGTGGCGGCCCTCTCGGCCGGCTTCGGCAGCGGCACCGGCGTCGACGTTGCGGCGATCAACAACGGGACGAAGATGCTGCGCCTGTACGTGGGCGACCAGACCGACTTCGTGTACCCGAGCTTCATGGCGTCGCTGACCACGTTGAACACCCTCGGTATCCGCTACGAGTTCGACGGCGTCACCCCCGGCCCGCACGGCTGGGACGTGTGGCAGAAGAACCTCATCGACCTGGCGCCGCGTCTGTTCAAGCGCTAGGAGCCTTCCCAGGCGACGCCACCGGGAGCAGGGTCTCCTTCCCCGGTGGCGCCCGCCAGCGCATCGATGCCTGTGCACCGCCACCTCCGAAGGGAACCATCTCAATGAAGAGAAGACGCATACTCGCCACGGTCGCCATGCTCGCGGCCGGGAGCGGCCTGGTCGCCTGCTCCTCGGACGAGGGCGGCAGCGACGCGAGCAACTGCACGAACACCATCACCAAGCAGAACGTGCCGGTCGTGACGATGTGGGGGTGGTACCCCAACACGCAGCTCGTCGTCGACAACTTCAACAAGCTGCACGACGACGTGCAGGTCTGCTGGACCAACGTCGGGCAGGGCGGCGACGAGTACGACAAGTTCCAGACGGCCATCTCGGCGGGCACCGGCGCGCCCGACGTGATCATGGTCGAGGCGGACCGGATCCCGACCTTCCAGATCCAGGGCGCGCTCGTCGACATCAAGCAGTACGGCTACGACGCGGTCAAGGCCAACTACGGCGAGGGCGCCTGGAAGGACGTGTCGGTCGGCGACGCGGTCTACGGCGTCCCGGTCGACGGTGGCCCGATGGGCATGATCTACCGGAAGGACATCTTCGACAAGTACAAGATCACCCCGCCGAAGACCTGGGCCGAGTACGAGCAGGCCGCGCAGAAGGTGAAGGACGCCGGTGGTCCGCTGTTCGGGGATCTCGGCGCGAACGTCCCGGCGGTCCTGATGGCGCTGCAGATCCAGAAGGGCGCCGCGCCCTTCACCTTCGATCCGGCGCAGCCGAAGTCGATCGGCGTGAAGCTCAACGACCAGGCGTCCAAGGACGTGCTGGACTACTGGGGCGGCCTCGCCAAAAAGGGCCTGATCGGTACGCAGGACCAGTTCACCCCGGAGTACATCTCCGGCGTGATCAACGGCAACTACGCGACGTACATCTCGGCGGCCTGGGCGCCCGGCTACCTCACCGGCGCGGGTGTCGGTAAGGGCCAGGACACCGGCAAGTTCGCGGTGGCGCCGCTGCCGCAGTGGGATTCGGCCAACCCGGTGCAGGTGAACTGGGGCGGATCGGCCTTCTCGGTGACCAAGCAGGCGAAGAAGCCGGAGCTGGCGGCGAAGGTCGCCTACGGGCTCTACGCCGACAAGGAGTCACTCACCGACGGCTGGACCAACCAGATCATCTTCCCGCTGAACCTCACGGCGCTCAAGGATCCCGCGTTCGTCGACCTGAAGGTGGCGTTCTTCGACGGCCAGCAGGCGAACAAGGAGGTCTACCTCCCCGCCGCCGAGGCCTACAAGGGTGTCGCCTACGCGCCCTTCGGTCAGTACTACCTCGACGCCATGACCAAGCAGGTCAGCGAGATCATCAAGGGCTCCGTCACCGGATCACAGGCTGCCGACAAGCTCCAGGACGACGTGGCGAAGTACGCCAAGGAACAGGGCTTCACCGTTCAGTGACCGGATGGGTGGGCCGCGCCGGCACCGGTCGGCCGGCCCACCCACGATCCCCAGCGTCCACGTCCCGGAGACCAAAGATGACACCTCTGACCGAGAAGCGCGCACGGCGTCCCCAGAATGAGACGCGCAAGATCCGTGGCAAGGTGCACCTCCGCGAGCACCTGATGGGGTGGCTCTTCGTCGGGCCATTCGGGGTCGTCTTCCTGGCGTTCCTCATCGCGCCGCTGGCGTACGCGCTGTACCTCAGCCTTTTTCAGAAGAAGCTGATCGGCGGCACCAGCTTCGTCCTCTTCGACAACTACGTGAAGGCGTTCACCGACCCGAGCTTCCTGTCCGGGGCGTGGTTCGTCATCCGCTTCTCGCTCGTCTCCATCCCGCTGCAGATCGTCCTCGCGCTGGTGATGGCCCTCATTCTGGACGCGGTGACCACCCTGTTCGCGCGCTTCTCCCGCCTCATGATCTTTCTTCCCTACGCGATCCCCACCGTCATCGGGGCGGTGATGTGGGGGTTCCTCTACAGCAAGGGCTTCGGCCCGCTCACCGACATCTTCGGGCTGTTCGGCGCCACCGCACCCGACTTCCTGGGCAGCAACCTGATCTTCTATGGCCTGCTCAACGTCGTCACCTGGCAGTGGGCCGGCTACTACATGATCATCCTGTACGCGGCGTTGCAGGGAGTCGACCCGACGCTCTATGAGGCCGCCCGGATGGACGGCGCCGGACGATGGCAGATCGCGACCCGCATCAAGATCCCGCTCATCGCGCCCGCGCTGATCCTGATCCTGGTCTTCTCGCTCATCGGCACCCTGCAGTTCTTCAACGAACCGCAGATCCTGCGCTACCTCGCCGCGGGCACGATCGGGTCCGACTTCACGCCCAACATGTACGCGTACCAGCAGGCGTTCTCGCTCGCCAACTTCAACTACGGGTCGGCGATCTCGTTCGCCCTCGGCGGCATCGTGTTCATCTGCGTGTACGCCTTCCTGTTCTTCACCCGCAAGCGGAGGAGCTTCCTGTAGATGACCGACCGTGTCAGCGTCCGCGCCGGCTCTCGCCGCCCGCAGCGCTATCTCCCTCTGCAGATCCTCCTCGGCTTCCTGGTGATCTATTTCCTCGTGCCGTTCTGGTGGGTCATCGTCAACAGCTCAAAGGACGCGCCGGGCCTGTTCGGTGGCGGCAACACCCTCTGGTTCACCGACCAGGTCGACTACCTCGGCAACCTCAAGCAGCTCTTCACCTACGACGGCGGCATCTACCTGCGGTGGATCCTCAACTCCACCCTGTACGCCATCGCCGGCGGAATCGGCGCCACGGTCCTTTCGGTCATGGCCGGCTACGGCTTCGCCAAGTACCGGTTCGCCGCGCGGCGCTTCAGCTTCGCCGTCGTGCTCGGCGCGCTGATGGTGCCCGCCACCGCCCTGGTCATCCCGACCTTCATCATGTTCTCCCGGCTCGGCATGACGAACACGGTCTGGGCGGTGATCCTCCCGTCGTTGCTCAACCCGTTCGGCGTCTACCTGATGCACGTGTACGCACGCGACGCGGTGCCGGACGAACTCCTGGACGCGGCGCGGGTCGACGGCGCGGGCGAGGTGCGGACGTTCATCCAGATCGCTCTTCCGCTGATGCGCCCCGCGGTGGTCACCGTGCTGCTCCTGTCGGCCGTGGCGTCCTGGAACAACTACTTCCTGCCCCTGGCCATGCTCTCGGACAACCGGCTCTTCCCGGTGACCGTCGGCCTCGGCCTCTGGCAGGGGATCGCCTCCGCGAACAACTCGGGAGGCACCTCGCTGTGGAGCCTCATCATCCTGGGCTCGCTCGTGTCCGTGATCCCACTGGTCATCGCGTTCTTCAGCCTGCAACGACACTGGCGCGGCGGACTGTCCGTCGGAGGCCTCCGGTAGGCCGCCCTTCCCACCAGCTAGGCGGGCGGATGAACAGAAAGGTGTGCTGATGTCGACGACGAATCGATCGCTGCGCAGCGGGCAGTGGTTCGGCGCGGAAGGCCGTAACGGGTTCATCCATCGGTCCTGGATGCGCAACCAGGGTTTCGCGGACGACGTCTTCGACGGCCGCCCGGTGATCGGCATCGCCACCACCTGGTCGGAGCTGACGCCCTGCAACGCCCACCTGCGCGACCTGGCCGAGTCGGTGAAGCGGGGCGTGTGGGAGAGCGGCGGTCTGCCGCTGGAGTTCCCGGCGATGAGCCTGGGCGAGCCGCTCATGCGACCCACCACCATGCTCTACCGCAACCTGCTGGCGATGGAGTTGGAGGAGTCGGTCCGCGCCAACCCGCTCGACGGGGTGGTCCTGCTCTCCGGCTGCGACAAGACCACTCCCGGCCTGCTGATGGGGGCGGCGAGCGTTGACCTGCCGACGCTGATGATGACCGGCGGGCCGATGCTCAACGGCAAGTTCCGCGGCCAGGACATCGGCTCGGGCACCGTCGTCTGGCGCTTCACGGAGGAGATGCGGGCCGGGCGGATGACCGCGGCCGACTGCGCCGAGGCGGAGGTCGGCATGTCCCGCAGCCGGGGCCACTGTATGACCATGGGCACCGCCTCCACGATGGCGTGCGTGACCGAGGCGCTGGGCGTACAACTGCCGGGGGCCGCCGCTGTGCCGGCGGTCGACTCCCGGCGGTACGCGCTCGCGCAGGCCGCCGGCCGCCGGATCGTCGCCATGGTCGACGAGGACCAGCGGCTGTCCTCGGTGCTCACCCGGGAGGCGTTCGAGAACGCGATCCGGGTCAACGCGGCGATCGGTGGCTCCACCAACGCCGTCGTGCACCTGCTCGCGATCGCCGGACGCCTCGGCGTGCCCCTGTCGTTGGAGGACTTCGACACCCTCACCGCCGACGTGCCCATGCTCGTCAACCTCATGCCGTCCGGTGCGTACCTGATGGAGGACTTCGCCTACGCGGGCGGCCTTCCGGTGGTGATGAAGGAGCTCGCCCCGCTGCTGCACACCGACCACGTCACCGTCAGTGGCAGGAGCGTGGCGGAGAACGTCGACGGCGTCCAGTGCTGGAACCGGGACGTCATCGGCACCCTGGAGGAGCCGTTCCAGCCCGCCGGCTCGGGCACCGTCGTGCTGCGCGGGTCGCTCGCGCCGTCCGGCGCGGTGCTGAAGGTCTCCGCCGCCTCCGCCCACCTCCTCACGCACACCGGCCCGGCGCTCGTCTTCGACCGGATCGAGGAGTACGTCGTCGCCGCCGACGACCCGGACCTCGACGTCACCCCCGACACGGTGATCGTCGTCCGCAATGCCGGACCACGCGGCTACCCCGGCTTCCCGGAGGTGGGCAACGTGCCCATGCCCCGCCGGTTGCTCGCCGACGGCATCACGGACATGGTGCGGATCTCCGACGCCCGCATGAGCGGCACCGGCTACGGCACGTGCGTCCTGCACGTGGCGCCGGAGGCTTCCGTGGGCGGACCTCTCGCGCTGGTGCGCACCGGCGACCTGGTCCGAGTCGACGTCACCACGCGCCGCCTGGACCTCCTGGTCGACGATGCCGAACTCGCCGAACGCCGTGCCGCCTGGGAACCGCCACCGCCGGTGGCCGACCGAGGTTGGACGCGGCTGTACAGCGAGCATGTTCTCCAGGCCGACAGCGGCGCGGACCTCGACTTCCTCGTCGGCGGCAGCGGCAGCGCAGTGCCCCGTCACTCACACTGACGGCCCAGGAACGTACGAGGAAACGACTCATGGAAGAACGGACGGCCCGCCAGTGCGAGTTCACGCGGAGAAAGCGGTGACTGCCGCCCATCGGCCACCGGTGATGGCGGACGTCGCCCGCCTGGCGGGCGTGTCGCACCAGACGGTGTCCCGGGTCATCAACGGGGCACCCGCCATCAGGCGCGAGACGCGGGAGCGGGTTCTCGAGGCCATCCGACGGCTCGACTACCGCCCCAACACCGCCGCCCGCGCGCTGGTTCGCGGACGCTCGGGGATGATCGGCATCATCGGCACGGCCAGGACGCTGTTCGGTCCGACGAGCATTCACCGCAGTGTCGAGGATGCCGCCCGCGCTGCCGGCTACTTCGCCACCTCGGTGAGCCTCTCGGAGGTGACGGTGCGGGCGCTCAGCGACGCCACCGAACATCTCATGCGCGTCGGCGTGGAGGGCGTCGTGATGATCGCCGGCAACGACGAGGCTCTCGAGGTGGTGCGGATGACCCGATCCGGCGTCCCCTTCGTGGTCGTGGAGGGTGATCTGTCCAGGGCCAGCGTCACCGTCGGCGTCGACCAGGTGCTCGGCGCCCGGATGGCGACCGACCACCTGCTCGGCCTCGGGCACCAGGAGATCGTGCATGTGTCCGGTCCGCTCAACTGGGCGGAGGCCCGCGCCCGACGCGATGGCTGGCGTGCGGCGATGAGTGCGGCGGGCCTACGCCCGCCCGAGCCGGTCCAGGGTGACTGGATGGCTCACAGCGGCTATGTCGCCGGACTGCGGATCTGCGAGATGCCCGGGACCACCGCGGTCTTCGCCGCCAACGACCAGATGGCCATCGGCGTGCTGCGCGCGCTGCATGAACGGGGGCGGCGAGTGCCCCAGGACATCTCCGTCGTCGGATTCGACGACGTCCCCGAGGCGGCGTACCTGATTCCGCCGTTGACCACGATCCAGCAGGATTTCGGCGCGGTCGGTCAACGGGCCATCACGGCCGTCACCCAGGCCATCGACGACTCGGTGCCGCAGTCCCTGCCGTTGGTCGTCCCCAAGCTCGTGGTGCGTGCGAGCACGGCGCCACTGACCGGGACCGGCACGTGAGCGACGGTAACCCGCCGCACGCCCGGGCGGGCCCGGCGTGACGCCGAGCCCGCCCGGTTCGGTCCAACCATGATCATTAGTTCAGGGTGGCGAGCCGGAACTGCTGGTTGGTCTGTCCGTGGCAGTCGTAGAGCTGGACCTGGGCGCCGTTGGCGGTGCTCCAGACGTCCAGGCAGCGTCCGGACTGGACGCTGCTGATGGTGCCGTTGGAGTTGACGTTCCACTGCTGGTTGGTCTGGCCGTGGCAGGTGTAGATCTGGACCGCCGCGCCGTTGCCGGTGCCTGCCGCGTCCAGGCACATGGTGCCGTACACCTGTAGTTGCTTGCCCGAGGTGTAGGTCCATGCCTGGTTGGTCTGCCTGTTGCAGTCGTAGAGCTGCACCCGCGTGCCGTTGGTGCGGGAGGCGTTCGGCACGTCGAGACACCGACTCGACTGCGTGCCGACGATCTGGCTGGCGGAGCCGGGTCCGGTGGTGGGCGTGACGCTGGGCGTCGGTGTCGGGGTGCTCGTTCCAGTGGTGGTCGGCGTCGGACTGCTCGGCGTCGAGGGCAGCAGCGGGCAGGTGCTGCGGTAGGTGACCACGCCGCTGGAGTCCAGCAGCGGGCAGAGGAACTGGCTGTACCGGGCGTCGTTGTCGATGAACATCTTGACGAACGGCAGCATGGTCCGGACCAGCACCGGGTTCGACCGCCCGACCATGAACCCATGGTCCGCGCCGGCGACCTCCAGGTAGGTGCTCTCGGTCGTGGTCGGGAGGCTGTTGTACAGGCCGGTGGCGTAGGACGGGGTGACCACCGTGTCCGCCTGGCCGGCGAAGATCATGGTGGGCACCCGGTCGTTGGCCAGGTTCGACGACGGCGAGTACGGCGCGATACCGACGACCGCCTTCAGCGACGGACGCCGGGTGGCTGCACTCAACGCGCCACCGCCGCCCATGGAGTGACCGGCGACCGCCAACCGGTTCGGGTCGACCCGGTCGCGTACCGGGCTCTGCTGCGTCAGGTAGTCCAGCGCGGCGAGCAACTGGGTGCCCCGGGCCGTGTCGAAGTCGTTGCGGCTGTTGGTCTCGATGCCGATCACGACGAAGCCGTGGGAGGCCAGCCACGGGCCCATCCAGGCCAGTTCGGCGGAGAACAACGCGGTGTAACCCGGCGAGATCGCGATGGCTCCGAAGGTGCCCTGGCTCGTGTCGGTTGGATAGTAGATCCGGCCACCGTTGAAGCCGTACCCGGTCGGGACGCTGACCGAGGTGTTGGCGAAGGGGCCGTTCACGGCGGTGACACTGGCCGCGGTGGGGTCCGGTCCCCGCTGGTACGGGTTGTCGGCGGCCGACGCCGACCCGGTCGCCACCGTCATGGTGAACAACCCGACCGCGGCGGCGAGCCCGGCCGCGGCGAGCTTGAGCAGCCGTCCGCGAGAACGCAAGGACGTTCGGTCGGCAGGGGAGTCGCCCGAGGTCGGGGGATGGTCTGCGGGTCGTCGCACTGTCGGTACCTCCTAATGGTGGATGAGTGCGGGGCGGGCGGGCCCGGTCGTGTGCCGAACCTGCCCGCCCCGACGCTGTCCGATCGTCAGCGTTGCAGCGTCAGCAGACCCGGCCGCTAGCCACCGAGCGAGGCGAGCCGGAACTGCTGGTTGGTCTGTCCGTGGCAGTCGTAGAGCTGGATCTGCGCGCCGTTGGTCGTGCTCCAGACGTCCAGGCATCGTCCGGACTGGACGCTGCTGATGGTGCCGTTGGAGTTGACGTTCCACTGTTGGTTGCTCTGGCTGTGGCAGCTGTAGATCTGCACCGCCGCGCCGTTGCCGGTGCCGGCCGCGTCGAGGCACATGGTGCCGTACACCCGTAGTTGCTTGCCCGACGTGTAGGTCCATGCCTGGTTGGTCTGCTTGTTGCAGTCGTAGAGCTGCACCCGGGTGCCGTTGCTGGTCGAGGCGTTGGGCACGTCGATGCACCGGCCCGACTGCGTGCCGACGATCTCGCTGGCGGAGCCGGGTGGCGCGGTAGGCGTGACGGTGGGAGTCGGACCCGGCGTGGTGGGCGTGGGAGTGGTCCCGGGGCCGGCGCTGTTCAGCGCCTCCAAGGCGGCCGTGTAGGCGGCCTTGGAGTTGCCGCTGCAGTCGAAGAGCAGTGGCGTGCCGCCCGAGCGCCACGAGTCACAGTCCCGCACTCCCCAGACGGTGAGCCCGTTGCAGCGAGCCACGGCAAGACAGTCGTTGACCACGCTGCGGTAGGTGTTGGCCTGCGTCGTGCCGGAGCCCTCGATGTCCAGCTCGGTGATCTGCACGTCCACACCGAGGGCCGCGAAGCTGGACAGCGTCGTGCGATAGTTGCTGTTGTACGGCGAATTGGCGTTGAAGTGCGACTGGAACCCGACGCAGTCGATCGGCACCCCACGGGACTTGAAGTCGCGCACCATGTTGTACACGGCCTGGGTCTTGGCCCAGGTCCAGTTGTCGGTGTTGTAGTCGTTGTAGCAGAGCTTCGCGTTCGGGTCCGCCGCGTCGGCGGCGCGGAACGCCGCCTCGATCCAGTCGTTGCCGGTGCGCTGGAGGTTCGAGTTACGACGGGCGCCGCTGTTGCCGTCCTCGAACGCCTCGTTCACCACGTCCCACGAGTAGATCTTGCCCTTGTAGTAGCCGGCCACCCGGTTGACGTGGTTGAGCATCGCGCTGCGCAGCGCGCTGCCCTCCATGCTCTGCATCCAGCCGGGCTGCTGCGAGTACCAGGCCAGGGTGTGCCCGCGCACCTTCCAACCCCGGGAGAGGGCGTGGTTGACGATCCGGTCCGCGTTGCCGAACGTGAAGTTGTTCTGCTGCGGCTCGGTCGCGTCGATCTTCATTTCGTTCTCGGGAGTGACGGCGTTGAACTCGCGGTTCAGGATCGTCGTGTAGGCGCTGTCGCTGAGCTTGTTCGCGGCGACGGCGGCACCGAAGTACCGGCCGGACTGGGCCGCGGCGGCGCCGAGGGTCGTCTCGGCTGCCTGGGCGAGATTGGGCAGCATCGACACGACCAGAGCCGCAACTATCGCGGCTGTTCCGGAAAAAGTGCGTGTTCGGAGTCGGGTACGCCCGCGGGGACGGTTCCGGGAAATCATGCTGATCCTCCGGTGGTGGGGGTAGGAAATCACTGTCGCCGTTCGACGGGGAGGCCCCGCTCGAATGGCGGGGCCACGATGCTGAGCCCGCCCGGCCGGGCCGGGACCCCAGCTCCGGCGTGCACTCCGCAGCTGAGCCGGTGGGGGCCGTCTGACCAGCGGATAAAGGGTGGTGATGAGAGTCCCGGTCGCCGGCCGGGAGGTGGGTGCGGGGCGTTGGGTGCTCCCGGTGGTGGACCTGGCTGCCTGGCGGACGGGTGGGCCTGACGGTCGCGTGCGGCGCCTCCAGAGCTGAGTGGATCATGTTAACGTTCACAGCGATCGATGGCTCTCAGGCTCGCAGAAAGTTCCAGGTTTTTCAACCGGTAGTTTCGGGCCTGTTACGGATCGACCGAGCGCTACCGCCAGGTCGTTCGGAGGCCGGCCGTCACCAGCGAGAGCGCAGGACGTGGGACGGTGCAGGCCCGCCGCACCGCCGCACCGGGACTGCCGCCCAGCGCCGCGCCAGCCCCGGTGCGGCCAGGGGAGGCGTCAGAAGCTGCTGACCAGCTTTACGAATGCTTCGTCGATCTTGGCGGGATCGGTGGCGTCGAACGCCTTGCCCGACGATGCCTTGGCGATCCGATCCAGGGTGGCGAAGTCCGACTCCCGGTCGAAGGCGATGCAGAACACCTTCACCGGACGCTGCGGGTCCAGCGCGACCTCGGCGAGCAACCGGGCCAGGTCATTGTCCTTGCTGTACTCGTTCTTGCCGTCGGTCAGTACGACGATCGCGTTGATCCGCTGCGGGTCGTATCGGTCGAGCAGCTCCCGGTGCGCGGCCCGGACCGTCGCGTAGAGCGCGGTGCCGCCCTCGACATGCAGGCCGGCGATCCTGCTGTTGACCCGCTTCTGGTCGAACTCGCCGAGCGGGACCTCCTCCCGGTAAGGACCCTTCGGCCGCTGCTTGGTCTCCGAGGAGAACGACCAGAGCCCCACCCGGTCTTCGGTGTTGAGCAACGCGAGGCCCTTGCCCGCCGCCGCCGAGGCAACCTGGAAGCGGGTACGGGTGCCGACCATCGCCTGCATCGACCCCGAGGTGTCCAGGGCGATCAGGATGTTGGCCTTCTTGCGCAGCGTGCGCCAACCGTCGAGCATCGCGCCGACCACCTGCGGGTCCGGGGGCTCGAAGTAGCTCAGCCCCGCGGCGGGCTCGGCGCCGACGCTCGCGAGCAGCTCCGCCGAGGCACGGCGCTCGTGGTCCCGAAAGCCGAGGCGGGCGAAGCTCTCCTGCTGGGCGTCCTCGGTCAGGAATTTCTGGAAGTCGGCAGCTGCCGCGCGCTGCCGCTCATCGGCGGAGGGCAGCACCACGAACGGGTGGTCCAGGTTGAACGTGCCCTCCTTGGGATGGATGGCGACCAGCGGGACGTTTGGCCGGCGACCCCGCTCCTGCCCGTCCTGCCGGGGACTCAACGCACCCGTGTTGTAGAGGTCCACCAACTCCTCTTGCAGGACGATGGCGCTCATGTCGTCCGTGCTGCCCGCCCCGCCGGCCAGGTCCGCCTCGGCGAGGCTGCGCAGCAGGTCCACCGAGTCGTCGCTGTAGTGCGACACGTTGGCCTCGATCCGGCGGACGAACTGGGTGACCGCCGGGTCGGCCAGGTCGGACCGGGTCAGGTCGCTGGACCGTTGCACCGCCGCGTAGTAGGTCGCGATGGTCGCCGCCAGCCCGGAGGTGGACAGGTTCGGGTTGTCCTTGCCGAAGGTGAATCGGCCCCACTCCGGCTTGCCGAAGCCCGCCCAGCCGTCCCGTCCGGACAGACCCAGGATCTCTCCCCAGCCCAACGGCCCACGCTTGCGTACCAGCTCGGCCTTGGGCAGCGGCATGGCGATCACCAGCGGGCTGTTGGCGACCGACGGGTAGCGGTCCGGGGTCTGCGGCTCCCGCCCGGCGGCCTGGTCGAGCAGCCGGAGCTGGCCGGTCCACAGGCTCGACGTCGGCAGCCAGACCTGTGGTTGCGGCAGGCCGGTGTGGGTCCACCCGGTGGCCAGCGCCTCGGTGGCCTTGCCCGAGTTCAGCGCGCTGACGTGCACCTGGGCGCAGCCGCCGCCGATCGACCGGTCGCTGCGGTTGTAACGCTCGGCCAGCTCGACCAGCAGAGCCGCCTTCTCGGTCGAGGAGTTGACCTGGAGGGTGGTGGCGCAGTCGGCGGCGCCCGCTTCGCGCTGCCGGACGAACACGAACGCCCCGGCGATGACCACCAGCCCGGCGGTGACGGCGGCGGTGTACGGCAACCACTGCCGCGTACGCGTAGCGGATGGGGCCATCGGGACGTCCTCCTCGGCGGGCGGCTGGTGGCAGTCAACCTATCGATCCGGTGCCAGCCGGCGACCCTGACCCCAGCGCGCCGGTCACCCGTGGTCGGGTCGGCCCCCGACCGCCGTCGCGACCAGCAGCCGAACCAGGTAGACCACGACGAAGGTGACCGCCCCGGCCGCGGCTGCGGGGCCGACCGCGCTCGACGCGACGTAGCCGGCGGCGGCACCAGCCGAACCGAGGAAGATGGCGGTCGAGATGCCCCAGGCGTCGCGGGCCTCACGACGCAGCCGCAGCCACCCGCCGCCACCACCACCTCCGGCACCGACGCCGGGCTCCGTCACCCGCAGGTGCGCCGGCTGCGTCGTCACCGGCAGGTGCGCCAGCTGTGTCGTCAGCGGCTGGGTGGGCACAGTCGGTTGTGTCGGTATCTGCGTCGGGTGCGGCTGCGGTGCCGTCGGCGGGAGCGGGGGCAGCGGGTGGTCCGGCGTCGGCGCCCCGGCGGTCTCGTTGCCGACCTCGAGCAGGTTTTCCCGACGTAGCGGCTCGCTGACCCTGCCGTCCTGCCGGAGCAGCCGCACCAGCACGCGCTCGGCGGCCGGCCGGTCCGCCGGATCCTTGGCCAGGCACTCCCGGATCAGCTCGTCCAGAACGGGAGGCAGCGCCGGCAGGTCGGGCGGATCGTTCAACACCCGGTGCATCACGGCGAAGAGCGAATCATTGCCGAATGGCGGTCGACCACCGGCGGCGAAGGCGATCGTGGCCGCCCAGGCGAAGACGTCGCACCAGGGACCGACCGGGTCGTTGCGAAACCGCTCCGGTGCCATGTACGCCGTGGTTCCCATGATCCTGCTGGACGCCGTCTCGGTGACGCCCAACGCGCGGGCGATGCCGAAGTCGATCACCCGGGGACCGTCCGCGCCCAGCACCACGTTGTCCGGCTTCAGATCGCAGTGCACCACCCCGGCACTGTGGATCGCGGCGAGCGCGGTGACGGTGCCGACCGCGAGCCGGTGCAGGGCGTTTCCGGTCACCGGGCCGCGCTCGCGGACGTGCCGGTGCAGGGTCAGGCCCTCGATGAACTCGCTGACCACGTAGGGCCGCTCGCCGTCGACCTCGGCGAAGAGCACCTGCGCGGTGCAGAACGGAGCGACCCGGCGAGCGGCGGCTATCTCCTTCACGAACTGCGACCGCGCCCGGGGATCACTCAGATCGACGTTGACCATCTTGACCGCGACCCGGTCACCGGCGTCGTCCTCACCGAGATAGACGACCCCCTGCCCACCCGCGCCCAGCCGGCCGACCAGCCGATAGGGGCCGGCGGTGACCGGATCGTGCGTCCACAGTTTCGCCAACCCTGGCACCGGCGTGCCGGCCAGTTCTGACATCCCGACTCCATCAGCGTCGTGCCCGGCCACCGGCGGCGCAGGACACGGCCATCGTGCCATGTCCGTCGCGGGGGACCGAGGGCTGGAAGGCCACCTACGCGGGCGGCGGCGCGGTCGACTCCCGGACTCGCAGCGATGGGCTGATGACGACCCGGTGGGTGGGGCGGTCGGGGTCGGCGAGCCGGTCGGCGACGAGACGCACGGCGGCCCGTCCGATCGAGCGCCGTGGCGGCCGGACCGCGGTCAGCGGCGGGCTGAAGAGCCCGGCGACCTCGTCGTCGTACGCCACGATGGAGAGGTCGCCGGGAACGGACAGGTGCCGCTCCTCGCAGTGCTGCACCAGCGCGATCGCCTCGGCGTCGGCGTGCACCAGCAGCGCCGTCGTCCCGGTCGCCTGGCACCTGTCGAGCACGCCGTCGAGCACCGTGTCTCGCTCCGGTGACCGTGTGTCGGGCACGACGGCCACCACTGTCGCGTCCGAATCGAGGCCACACTCGGTCGTGGCGTCGAGCCAGCCGCGCCGCACGTGCTGGCTGGTGGGGCTGTTGGCGTCGAGCACCAGGCCGACCTTGCGGTGTCCGAGCGAGGTCAGGTGGCGCACCGCCATGGCCGCGCCGAGCGCGTGGTCGGTGACCACCGACTCCAGGACAGCGTGATGGCTGCCCACCGTGGCGGTGCGTTCCAACAGGACGACCGGGACGCCGACCTGGTCGAGCCACTCGATGGTGCGCTCGGCGGTCGGCGCGTCCATGCTCGGCGCGATGATCAGCGCGTCCACGCCCATCCGCTCCACCAGGCGGGCCAGTTGCGGCTGGTCGTCCTCGGCGTCGTACGAGGAGCCGCGCAGAACCACGCGCATGTCCAGCTCGCGGGCGGCGCTCTCGACGCCGCGCGCCACGTCCGGCCAGTAGTAGTCCAATGAGGGCACGAGCATGCCGAGCGCGCGCCCGACCAGCGGGTTCAGACCCGCGGCGGGCGGCTCGTCGGCTGCCGGGACGTCGTCCGGCAGGATCAGGGCGACCCCACCGTGGACCCGGCGGACCAACCCTTCGGCGGCGAGCTCCGCGATGTCGCGCCGGATGGTGACCGGCGCGGCGCCAAGCACGTGCGACAGGTCGGAGATGCGCATCGAGCCGTCGCGTTGCAGGGCTGCCAACAGTTGCTGGCGGCGGGCGACCTGAAGCGGCGCGCGGGAAGTCTCCGCCGTGGCGACGACAGGACTGTCCTTGGTCATGGGGGACCTCTCGGGCTCACCGAGCGATTATGAACGATTCTGATCGTATCAGATCAGTTATGGAGTTGAAGGTACCGACCGCTCGCTGTGGGAGCCGGGGTCGAACGGGTCGCGCGGGCCGGGCAAGCGAGCTCCAGCTGGAGCATTAGACCCTGGACGGTCCGTTTTGGAGCGTGCATCGGTGGTCCCGGTCGCGGTCGGTCACGGGTGATGACGTGTGCCCTTTTGATCGTATGTGTTCGTCTGGTTTGAGAACAGCATTGACTTGCTCGGATGTGAGCGTTTTACTTCGGAAACCCGGCGGACGCCGGCGCGTCACATTCATGGCTGCGCCCCGCTCGCCACATTCCACGGAGACGGATCGATGCGACAGGACCTGGGATGACGACCGGGACGACCGGCCGGTTGACGCCGGGGACGGCCTCGGATGCCGCGACCTGGAGCCGGGATGACTGGCTGGCCCTCGCCGACCGGATGCTCGCCGCGGTCCGGCCGTTCGCGTCGCCCGGCCACGCCCTCGTCAACCTTCCCGGGTCGGAGGGCGGTTACGGGCGTGCCGTCGACGGCCTCGAGGGTTTCGCCCGCACCTTCCTCCTGGCCGGTTTCCGCATCGCGGGGGCCCAGGGAGTGGGTCTGGACGAGCTCGTCGACAGGTACGCGGCCGGCATCGCCGCCGGCACCGACCCGAGCTCTCCCGACCGCTGGGTGCGCCTGGACGAGCACCCCCAGGCGAAGGTGGAAGCCGCCTCCATCGCGCTGGTCCTGGACATGACCCGCCCGTGGATCTGGGACCGGCTGCCGTCCGCCGTGCACGAGCGGGTGGTCGACTACCTGCGCCCGGCGGTCGGCGACGACACGTACCCACAGATCAACTGGGTCTGGTTCCGGCTGGTCGTGCAGACGTTCCTGCGTTCCGTGGGCGGGCCGCACTCGCTCGACGAGATGGCCGCCGACCTGGGCACGCACGACGGTTTCGCCCGCAGGGACGGCTGGATGTCCGACGGGCCGCACCGCGCGTACGACCACTATGCGGGCTGGGCCCTGCACCTGTATCCGACGCTGTGGGCGCGCATGGCCGGCGCCGCGGACCTGGCCGAGCAGCGCCGCGAACGCGACCTGGCCAGCCTCGACCGCTTCCTCAGCGACGCGGTCGCGCTCGTGGGCGCCGACGGGTCACCGTTGATCCAGGGGCGAAGCCTGATCTACCGCTTCGCCGCGGCGGCGCCGTTCTGGGCCGGCGCGATCGCCGGCGTGCCCTCGGTCAGCCTAGGCCGGTTGCGCCGCGCGGCCACCCGCATCGTGCGCCACTTCGTCGCCAACGACGCCCTGGACGAGCGAGGGCTGCTCACCCTCGGCTGGCACGGCCCGTGGCCGCGACTGGCGCAGTCGTACTCCGGACCGGGCTCGCCGTACTGGGCCAGCAAGGGCCTGCTCGGCATCGCGCTGCCCGCCGACCATCCGGTCTGGACGACTCCCGAGGAGCCGCTGCCAATCGAGGAGCGGGACGAGGTGCGGGCGATACACGCGCCCGGCTGGCTGGTCTCCGGCACTCGCGCCGACGGCATCGTCCGCGTCGTCAACCACGGCACCGACCACGCCGTCGAAGGCGCCACCGTCGGTGACTCCCCGCTCTACGCCCGGCTGGGCTACTCCACCGCCACCAGCCCCGTCCTCGACGACAGCGGCTGGACCAGCCCGCTCGACCAGTCCGTCACTCTCGTCGACGACGCGGGCCGGGTCACCCACCGCGCCGGCATGCGCCTGCTGACCGTGCACGTCACCACAGACGGCGTGGGCGTGGCCGGGTCACGTGCCCTCGCCCACTGGGTCGACCCGGATCCGGGCCAACGCGATCACGGCGGCGGCCGCGTGGGCCCGTCCCGACCGGCCGGGCACCTCACCGTGTACTCGCTGGTCCGCGGTCCCTGGGAGCTACGACTGACCCGCGTCGACGGCCTCGCCGACGGCGTCGACGCCGCTGCGTTGCGGCTCCGGATCGGTGGCTGGGCCATTGCCGGGGATGCGACGACAACCCTTCGCGGCAGCGCGGCGGCCGTGACCGGCGCCGGCCTGACCAGTCG
Organism: Micromonospora sp. NBC_00617; assembly: GCF_045161355.1. Classification (NCBI taxonomy): domain Bacteria; kingdom Bacillati; phylum Actinomycetota; class Actinomycetes; order Micromonosporales; family Micromonosporaceae; genus Micromonospora; species Micromonospora sp. NBC_00617. The sequence continues at coordinate 1,325,426 of NZ_CP107751.1, forward strand.
GCTCGAGAGCCTGCACGGCGGCGGAACCGCCGACGCCACAACAGTTCCGGACGGCGGACCCCTGGCTGGCGGGCTGGTCGTGCCCTGGCTGGACCATTCCGTCCGGCCGGGCGCATGGGCCGCCACCCTCATCGAGCTGTCCACGACGCCGGCGGCGACGGTCGGGCAGGCGTGCCAGGCCGTGGTCGCCGAGGACGCCCTCGGCCTCCACGCGGTGGTCGACTGGCCCGACGGGATCAGCACATCGACCCAGCTGGACACGGAGTACGCCAGGCCCAGCCAGGCGACCTGGTAGCAGCGCGGGCCCGTTCGGGCCCCTGACCTAAGGAGAAAGGGATGAAGCGTGCGATACCGGCCGTCATCAGCGCCGCGACGGCCCTGACGCTTGTTCTTGGCGGCTGCGGCGGCGCAGACGAGCCAGTCGACCCCAATGCCCCGGTGACGATCACCCTGGCCGGCTGGAGCCTGTCGTCCACCCCCGAGTTCAAGACGCTCGCCGACGGCTTCAAGGCGACCCACCCGAACGTGACGGTGGAGCTCAAGGAGTACGCCGCAGGCAACGACTACGACACCCAGATGATCACGGACCTGGCCGCCGGCACTGCCCCGGACGTCTACGTCATGAAGACCCTCAAGAACTTCTACACGTACCAGAGCGGTGGTCAGCTGCTCGATGTCTCCGACGTCACCTCCGGTCTCGGCTCGGTGCCGGCGCTCGCGTCGTACCAGGTGGACGGCAAGGCGTACGCGGTGCCGTACCGGCAGGACTCGTGGGTGCTCTACTACAACAAGGACCTGTTCGCCAAGGCGAAGGTGGTGCCGCCGGACGGCAGTTGGACCTGGGACGACTACGCCGGCGCGGCGAAGCGGCTCAGCACCGGCCTGAAGGCGGCCGGCTCGAAGGCGAGCGGTGCCTACCAGCACACCTTCCAGTCGACGGTGCAGGGATTCGCGCTCGCCCAGACCCCCAACGCGGACCTGCTCTCCGGGGACTTCAGCTACCTGAAGCCGTACTACGAGCGGTCACTGGACCTGCAGGCGGCCGGCGCGCAGCCGACCTTCGGCACGGCGAAGACCAACAAACTCACCTACCAGGCGCAGTTCGGCAAGCAGCAGTCGGCGATGCTGCTGATGGGCACCTGGTACGTGGCCACGCTGCTCAGCCAGCGCAAGAGCGGTGACGCCGACACGTTCCAGTGGGGCATGGCACCAGCGCCGCAGCTCGACAAGTCCACCACCGGCACGTCCGCCACGCCTGTCACCTTCGGTGATCCGACCGCCCTGGGGATCAACCCGAAGATCAGCAAGTCGAAGGCCGCCGCGGCCAAGGAATTCCTCAGGTACGCGGCCGGCCCGGATGCGGGCAAGGCACTGGCCGGGATCGGCATCACCCCGGCACAGGTCACCGACGCGGTCACGGCGACGCTGTTCAACCTGGACGGCGTACCGCAGGACGACCTGTCGAAGTTCGCCTACGCCACGCACACCATCAAGCCGGAGAACCCCGTGTCGAAGCACACCGCCGGTCTGCAAAACCTCCTCAACGAGACGCATTCAGCGATCCTCTCCGACAGCAAGGGCGTCGACGCGGAGCTGAGCAAGGCGCAGGTCCGCGCCAAGAACGAGGTCCTCAACCAGTGAGCTGATGGCGGGCCCGGCGTGCCTCTGTGCCGCACGCCGGACCCGCCGCCAGGCCGAACGCTTCCGGAGACTTCCCATGGCAACATTGCCGCGCACGCGGCCCAGGTACCGGCGCCTTGCGTGGCGCAACACGGTCGCCGGTTGGTCGTTCATCCTGCCCAACTTCGTCGGCTTCGCCGTGCTCACCCTGCTACCCGTCGTGGTGCTGTTCTACGTGGCGTTCACCGACTGGAACGTCTTCGGGGTGGCCGACTGGACCGGCACCGCCAACTTCCGGCGGATGTGGGGCGACGCGAGCTTCTGGACCGCGCTGCGTAACACTGTCTACTACGCCGTCTTCCACATCCCGCTGACCCTCGCGGCAGCACTCGGGCTGGCGCTGCTGCTCAACCGCAAACTGCGCGGCGTGCGGTTCTTCCGCACCGTCGCCTTCTTTCCCTACATCACCTCGATCGTGGCGATCGCGGTCGTCTGGAACCAGCTGTTCAGCCCGGAGTACGGCCCGATCAACGCTCTCCTCGGCGCCGTCGGGGTGGACAACCCGCCGGGCTGGACCGCGTCGGCGACCTGGTCGATGCCGGCGGTCATCATCGTCGGCACGTGGCGGTACATGGGCTACTACATGCTGCTGTTCCTGGCTGGCCTGCAGACCATCCCGGCCCAGCTCTACGAGGCGGCCGAGACCGACGGCGCCTCACCGTGGCAGCGGTTCGTGCACGTGACAGTCCCCGGTCTGCGGCACACCACCTTCTTCGTCACGGTGCTGCTCACCATCGAGAGTTTCAAGGTCTTCGACCTCATCCTCGTGATGACCGGCGGCGGCCCTGGCCAGTCCACACTCGTGCTCTCGCAGTACATCTACCAGAAGGGCTTCGAGGAGAACCAGTTCGGTTACGCCTCGGCGGTGTCCATCGTCCTGTTCGCCATCTGCTTCGGCATCACTGTCATCCAGTTCATGGTCAACAAGCGGGGGAACAGCTGATGACCGCGACCGACCTCTCCACGCCCGCCCCGGCCATCGCCGCGCCCGGCAACCGCAGAGCGTCCGCCCGACGTGTCGGGTCCCGGGTCTGGCGGCTGGTCGGGTACGCCGCCCTCGTGCTCGCGGCGGCCGGGCTGCTGCTGCCGTTCTTCTGGATGGTGGTGGCGTCGCTGAAGACCAACAACGACGTCTTCACCATCCCGATCACCTGGCTTCCCGATCCCGTGGTGTGGCGGAACTACGTCGACATCTGGCAGCGCTCGGACCTGACGACGTGGCTGTGGAACACCCTGCTGCTGTCGGTGACCGTCACCTTCCTACAGGTGTTCACCGGCAGCTTCGCCGCCTACGGTTTCGCCCGCGTCCGTTTTCCCGGCCGCAACCTGCTCTTCCTGGCGTACGTCGGGACGATCGCGGTGCCCTGGCAGTCGTACATGATCCCGCAGTTCATCCTCATGTCGAAGCTGCACCTGTCGAACACGCTGTGGTCGATAGTCGCGGTGCAGGCGTTCGGCGCGATCGGCGTGTTCCTGATGAAGCAGTTCTACGAGACGATCCCCGAGGAGCTCAGCGAAGCGGCCCGGGTCGACGGGCTCAGCGAGTTCGGCATCTACCGACGGATCATCCTGCCGCTGTCCCGACCGGCACTTGCCAGCCTGGCCCTGCTGATGTTCACGACCACCTGGAACGACTACCTCGGCCCACTGATCTACCTGCGCAGTCCGGAGCTGCGCACCATCCAGTTGGGGCTGAACACCTTCATCTCCCAGTACAACGCCGAGTACGCGCTGATCATGACGGGCTCGGTGCTGTCCGTGCTGCCCGTCGTGGTCATCTTCCTGCTCGGCCAGCGCTACTTCATCGAGGGCATCGCCTCGACCGGACTGAAGGGCTGAGGCCCATGCGTTCGCGCCACCACACCATCACCGCCATCTTCGACGGGATCTACGCCGCGCTCGTCACCAACCTGCTGCTGGTGCTCGGTTGCCTGCCACTGGTGACGCTCGCGTTCACCACCGAGGCGGCGCGCTCCTGGCCGCTGTACGCGCTGACCGCCCCGCTCTGCGCGCCCGGGCTCTGTGCGGTCTTCGCCGTCATGTCCGCCTACTCCGCGGGCGACTCGGGCGGCGTGCTGCGCACCTACGGCCGGGCTTGGCGAGCGACAGCCCGGCCGGCGATGCTCTGGACGGCGGTAGCCATTGCCGCCCTGGTCGTGCTCGTCGTCGACGCCCGCGTCGCGTGGGGCCACCGGGTCGGCGCACTCGCCCTGCCGATCCTGGCGACCCTGATTGTCCTCACCGTCGCGACCACGCTGCTCGCTCTGGTGACCGTCGCCGACCGGCCCACCGCGCCGCTGCGCGAGGTGGCCCGCGCCTGCCCGTATCTGGCGGTCCGCCGGTGGTACCTCACCGCCGCGTCTCTGCTCGTGCTTGCGCTGTTCGCCCAGATCCTGGCGGCCCGCCCCGCGATCGCGCTCGGTCTCGCCGCCGCGCCACTGCTCTACGTCGTATGGGCCAACAGCCGCTTCACCCTGCGCGCCGCCCTCGACCCACCGGCGACCGCACCCCAGCGCACCTGAACACCACACGTCCCGGCCGGCGAGCCGGGACGCCGATGACACACCTGCCCGGCACCGGACCGGACACACGAGGGAGAACAGCATCCATGACGGCGACCGACGTCCGTCCCAGCTCCGACGCAGAGGCCACGGCGGCAGCGGTGGCCGCCGCGATACGCACCGTCGACGCGAACATCGCCACCTTCGGCGACCGCTACCCCGCGGACACCACAGCCGCCAACCGCTACCCGCTCCGGCCACCGAGCGCCGGCCAGCCCGAGGGCGCCAACGTCGGCTGGACCACCAGCTTCTGGCCCGGGATGCTCTGGCTGGCGCACGACCTGACCGGTGCGGAGAGCCACCGTCGGGCCGCGCTGTCCCACGTGGACAGCTTCGCGGCCCGGATGACCGACGGCATCGATCTGGACACCCACGACCTCGGGTTCCTCTACACCCTGGCCTGCGTCACCCCGGCCCGCCGTACCGGCGATCCGCGGGCTCGAGACGCGGCTCTCGCCGCCGCCGACCACCTGATGACGCGCGTCCTCGAACCCGCCGGAATCATCCAGGCCTGGGGCGACCTGAACGACCCCCGCCAACGGGGCCGCACCATCATCGACAGCCTCATGAACACACCGCTGCTCTTCTGGGCCAGCGATACCACCGGTGACGACCGCTACGCCGCCGCGGCCCGCCGGCACACCGCCCAGCTGCGCCAGCACATCCTGCGCCCGGACGGCACCACGTTCCACACCTTCTACTGGGACCCCGCCAGCGGCGCGCCACTCCGTGGCGAAACGGAGCAGGGCCATGCCGACCACTCCTGCTGGGCCCGTGGCCAGGCCTGGGGAATCTACGGGTTCAGCCTCAACCATCGGCACACGGGAGACCCGGCGCTGCTCGCCGCCGCGCGGATCTGCGCGGACCGCTTCCTCGCCAGCCTGCCGGACGACCACGTCGCGTACTGGGACCTGGAGTTCGGCGACGGCAGCGGTCAGGAGCGGGACAGTTCGGCCGCTGCCATCGCCGCCTGCGGCCTGGTCGAACTCGCCGACAGCCTGACCGACCCGACCAGCGCCGGCCGGTACCGGACAGCCGCGGCGGAGATCCTGCGCTCGCTCATCGACAACTACTCCACAGGTGGCCATCCGGTCTCGAACGCGCTGATCCTGCACGGCGTCTACGACAAACCCAAGGGCGTCGGCGTCGACGAGGGAACCCTGTGGGGCGACTACTTCTACCTGGAAGCCCTCACCCGCGCCACGATCCCCGGCTGGACCAGCCCCTGGTAACCACCGCGACCGACCCGCACCGCCCCGCATCCTCCGAGAGGTGACCATGGACTACCGCTACCACTGCTCCATTCCCGCCGCCCACGGCCGGAACGCGCTGCCTTTCAATCCCTGCCGCCTGCTGGACTTCACCCTTCTGCGGCTGTCGGCCGGCGAGTCCTGGACCGGCGAGTCCGGCGACCGGGAGATCCTGGCCGTCATCCTCGGTGGCACGGCCAGCTTCACCGTCGCCGGCCACCACTTCCCACAGGTCGGCAGTCGTCCGGACGTGTTCTCCGGCAAGCCGCACTCCGTCTACCTGCCGGCCGGCTCCTCGATCACCGTCGAGGCCGTCACCGACACCGAGATCGCCCTCCCCAGCGCCCCCAGCGAGCTGGCTACCGACCCGTATGTCATCGCGCCGGAGGAGGTCGCGACCGGCCGTTGGGGAGCGGCCAACTTCGGCCGTACCTACCACCAGATCCTCACCGAGATCGCCCAACCGGACCTGCCCGCCCGCCGGCTCATCGTCGGCGAGACGTACACGCCCTCGGGCAACTGGAGCACCTACCCGCCACACCGGCACAAGGTCGACGACCTGCCCGCCGAGGCCGCACACGAGGAGATGTACTACTACCGCGTCAACCCGGCGAACGGGTTCGGCATCAGCCGGGTCTACACCGACGACGGGTACGAGGAGAACGTCACCATCCGCGACCACGTGATGCAGATGATGCCCGAGGGGTACCACACCGTGGTCAGCGCGCCCGGCTACACGACGTACTTCCTGTGGTTCCTGGCCGGCACACAACGTACCCAGGGCGCCCGCGAGGACGCCGACCTCGCCTGGGTGGGCAAGTCCGTGCCGACCCTGCGCAGTGTGGGGCTGTAACGATGCCTGCCCCGCACGGCCGGACGGCCATGCGCCGCCCGGGACAGGACCCGGGCGGCGCGTCTCCGGCAGGCTCAGCGTTGCCGGATGCGGCTCTAGGCGCGCGTGCTCCACTGCTGGTTGGCGCTGCCTTGGCAGGCCCAGAGGTGCAGTTGCGTTCCGTTGGCCGTGCCGGAGTTGACGGCGTCGAGGCAGAGCCCCGATTGGACTCCGGTGATGGTGCCGTTGGAGTTCAGGTTCCACTGCTGGTTGGGTTGGCCGTTGCAGTCCCAGATGATGACCGCCGTGCCGTTGCTGCTACCCGCCCCGCTGGCGTCCAGGCACTTGTTGCCGTAGACGGTCAGGGTGCGGCCGGCGGTGTGGGTCCAGCGCTGGTTGGTGCGACCGTGACAGTCCCACAACGCCGGACGGGCTCCGTTGGTGGTGCTGGAGCCGGGGACGTCGATACAGCGGCCGGACTGGTTACCCACGATCAGCACGTTCTGCTGGCCGGACGGCGGGGGAGTGGTGGGCGGGGGAGTGCTGGGCGGAGGGCTGGTCGGCGGCACGGTCGACCCGAACTGGGTGAAGAACCGCCACACCTCCTGCTTGACCCAGCTCCGCGCGCCGCTCTCACAGCCGGCACACCCGTCCACCGGACCTTGCTGGTGGCCGCCGTCGAACGCGGCCCAGACCACGGGATAGCCGGCCTGACACGAGTAGGCGGTGGTGATGTGGGTCAGGCTGCCCGCCCTCGGTTCCGGCGGGTTCTGCGCGGCGCAACCGTTGTTCCGGACGAACCTGTCGCGCAGCGCCCGTCCGTTCGGGATGTTGTCGTTGACGCCGTGAATCCCCAGGTACGCCACTGGCTGGGTGCCGCCGCTGCAGCCGCTGATCGCCCCCGGGGCCGCGATCGCCGCGACCGCACGGAACACGGTCGGCCGGGAACACGCCAACGAGTAGCTCATCGCGCCGCCGTAGCTGAACCCAACCGAGAAGAGTTGCGTCGTGTCGACACAGAGCGCGTTCTCGATGACGCGGACCATGTCGTCGGTGAACGTCACGTCCTCGCCGTTGGAATTGCCCCAGCCGTTACCGATGCCCTGCGGCGCGACGAAGATCGTGGTGTTGTTCGAATGGGAGAGCATGCCGTAGTAGGCCCACGGGGCTCCGTCGGTGCCGCCCGACGCGACCTGCTCGGCGGTGCCCCCCAACCAGTGGAACCCGAAGGCCAGCCGGTGGGCATAGGTGTTGTTGTAGCTGTCGGGCAGCCGAAGGATGAAGCTGCGGGTCTTTCCGCTGCTCTGGATGGTGTGGGTGCCGCTGTTCAGGCCGGGCGCCTTGCCGCAGCCGGCGGTGGTGGCGGCCGAGGCCGATCCGCCAGCCATGATGACGTACGCCCCGACGGCGACGAGAACCAGGACCGCCATGGCGGCCCCTATCCAGGGGCTGGTGAGTTTGCGAAGTGGCACAGCTGCGCCTCCTTGTGGTGGACGAAGATCCATTGGTGGTGTGGGCGTGGGGCGTCACCGACCGGCGAGAGAGCCGCGCGACGGTCCTTCGCAGACCGTCGAGGGCGGTGCCGACGCCGCGGCGGCCGGTTCTGGTCGCCGCGGCGTCGGCCGGCGGTGAGCCACGCATCACATAGACTAGCATCATGGTGTGACGTATGACGTCCGCGATTACTCCGGCGCAGGCCCGCAGAGCGGTTTCACCCTTCGGGGCGCTCTGTTCGGCCAAGTCGAACGAGCATCTTCGATGCCTTGACACTCCAGATGCGATCGCTAACACTTGTCCGCAACACGTACTTAATGATCTGGACACATGGCGTCTGCCTCGTCGGCGACACCGGCACGGCAGGTCACCCACCGCTTTAAACCGCGCGGCCCTGGGACGCGCCCCCTCGTCGCTGTTAACGCTCACATGTAGGTCGGCTCGGGGTGTTGTCGCCCGCCCCTCCGCGAAGGAGAAGGACCCATGTCGAGAGTCCTCGCCCGGCTCTACGCGGTGTCGCTCGCCGCGTGCCTGCTGTTCACCACCTGGTCGGTGGCGACGCCGAAGGAAGCCCTCGCGCTCGACCCGGCCGTCGGTTACCTGATGGCGCACTTCACCGGCGAGTCCGCGACCGGTCAACAGATCTACCTCGCGCACAGCGCCGACGGCCTACGCTGGACGGACCTCAACAACGGCGGGCTGGTGCTGCGATCCACCGTCGGCACCCGTGGCGTCCGCGACCCCGCCCTGGTCCGCTCGCCCGCCGGTGACCGCTACTGGATCATCGCCACGGACCTGTGCATCGGCTGCGGCCAGGACTGGTCGACCGCGGTCAACAACGGCAGCCGCAACCTCGTCGTGTGGGAGTCCACCGATCTGGTCACCTGGTCCGCGCCGTGGCTGCTGAACGTCGCCGGCGCGATTCCGGACGGACGCAACGCCTGGGCGCCGGAGGCGATCTGGAACCCGGCCACCGGCGACTACGTCCTCTACTGGGCGACGAACGTCCCGCTCAACGGGGTGACCAAGCATCGCATCTACTACGCGCGCACGGCCGACTTCCGCAGCGTCACCACGCCGCAGGTCTACCTCAGCCGGCCCGGCAGCCAGGAGATCATCGACACCCAGATCGTCGAGGTGCCGCCTGGCGTCGGCGGCTACCGTTACGTCCGGGCGTCTCGCGACGGCCAGATCACCCTCGAAGGCAGCAACTCCATCCTCGGCACCTGGGCCACGCTCGGGAACCTGTCGGGCATCGGGCTGACGGGCTCCCAGGTCGAAGGCCCGATGTGGATGCGGTTCAACTCCCGCAACGAATGGGTTCTCTACCTCGACCAGTACGCCAGCGGGCGCGGCTACCTGCCCGTCCTGACCACCAATCCGTCGAACCCGGCCAGCTTCCGGCTGCCGGCGTCCGGCTCGTACGACATGGGCGGCACCAGGAAACGGCACGGTTCGATCCTCAACCTGACCGCCGCCGAGCAGAACCGCGTGCTCGCGCGCTGGCCCGTCACGGCGGTGAACCGGATCCAGTCGTACAACCTCCAGGACCGGTACGTGCGGCACTACGACTACGACGTCCGCATCGACCCGAACGTCAGCCCCGCCCAGGACGGCCAGTGGCGGCTGGTGCCCGGGCTGGTCGGCTCCGGGACGGTCTCCATCCAGTCGGTCAACTACCCGGGCTACTACCTGCGCCACTACGGGTTCGACTTCCGCCTGGAAGCCAACGACGGCACCGCCACCTTCGCCGCCGACGCCACCTTCCGGCAGGTCGCCGGCCTCGCCAACTCCTCCTGGACGTCCTTCCAGGCATACAGCCACCCGGACCGCTACATCCGGCACTACAACTACCTGCTCCGGCTCGACCCGGTCAGCGATGCGCAGAGCCGTGCCGACGCCACCTTCCGCCTGACCACCTGAACACCGCCCGTCTCCCCACACCGATTGGATCTGTCATGAAACGGAAAAGGCTGTCTCACGGACACGTGCCGCCGAGCACTCGGCCGCTGCGCCGGCTCCTGATCGCTCTGGTGAGCGCGATGACCGCGCTGGTCGGCATCGTCGTCGTGACGTCGTCGCCGGCCACTGCCGCCACCAGCCAGTTCCGCGGCATGAACTGGGCGGTGCTGGGTGACAACTTCAAGACCACCCCGCTCGTCGTGCAGGGCCTGAGCTCGTCCGACAGCAACGCGACAGTGCGGGCCAAGGCCAATGCCCTCTACGACGACATGGCGTCCACCATGGGGGTCAACACCGTCCGGCTGCCCATCAACACCCACACGGTCGGAACGGCGTGGTGGGAGGCCTACCGAGGCGCCATCGACGCCGCCACCGCCCGCGGCTTCAAAGTCATCCTCGCCTACTGGGAGGACGGCGCCGCCTCCGGCGGCCGGATCACGAACCTCGCCGCGTGGAACACGATGTGGTCCACGGTGACCAACACGTACGGCTCGAACACCAACGTCTACTTCGAGCCGATGAACGAGCCGCACGGTTACAGCTCGACGGAGTGGCGCAACGTCGCCGCGAACTGGCTCAGCTACCACACCTCGGCGGTGCCCGGCCGGGTGCTGATCGGCGGCACCGGCTTCAGCCAGGACCTGCGGGACATCTGCAACGACAGCCGCTTCAACTCGACCCTGCTGTCCTTTCACTACTACGCGTTCTTCTACGGCGCGATGACCTACGACGGCTTCCGCAGCCACATCCGGGAACGCCTCGGCAACTGCGCCTCCCGCGCGGTCGCGACCGAGTTCGGCGCACCCATGAACGACGGTCGCAACTACGCCGACGCGGGCAGCACCGACAACTTCGTGCGCTACATCCGTGCCATGGCGCAGGTCATGCGGGACAACCAGATGGGCGGCACCTACTGGCCCGCCCTCGGCGGCAAGACGGGCAGCATCGGCTACGACTGGTACTCGATGTTCGCCCTCACCGGCAGCGGCACCGACCTCAACCTGACCGTCCGTAACACCTCCGGCGCCGACCGGATCCGGTACGCATGGGGCGACACCATCGGCGGCGGCGACCCGACGACGCCTCCGCCCACGACGGGGACGTTCTACCGGGTCAACGTGCGCCACAGCGGCAAGGCCATGGACGTGCAGCAACCGAACACCGACAACGGAGCCCGCGTCGGCCAGTACACGTACGGCGGCAACGCGTGGCAGCAGTGGCAGTTCCAGGACGCCGGCAGTGGCTACTGGCGCATCGTCAGCCGACACAGCGGAAAGTGCCTCGACGTGGTGAGCGCGTCGACCGCCGACGGCGCCGAACTCGTCCAGTACACCTGTGGCACCGGCACCAACCAGCAGTTCCAGATGGTCACCAACGGCAGCTACTTCCAACTCCGCGCCCGCCACAGCGGCAAGTGCGTGGACGTACCGGCCGCGTCGACGGCGGACGGGGTGGTGCTCAAGCAGTATCCGTGCAACACCGGCGCCAACCAGCAGTGGTCGCGCACGGCCGTCTGACACTCGTCCCACCGCGACGAGGGATCCACAGTGGTCCGCACCCCCGGTACCGAGCTGGTGACCGGTGCCGGGGGCGTGCCGTACCGACGCCGCATCCGCCGGCGTCGCAACGGGTGAGTCCCCGGTCCGCGCGTCAGACGACCCTGAGGTCGGCCGCGCCGAAGGAGACGGCGAATCGCTTGCACCAGATGGAGACGCTCCGGAAGTCGCGCGGGTCGACCGATGCCGGTATCTCGTACACCTGGTTGCCCTGATTGCCCTTGAGCCTGGCGAGTTCTACCCATTCGCCGTCATCGAACACCCGCCACCCGGCCTTGCCGAGGGTGACCGGTTGGTCGGTCAGCCACACCCGCAGGTCCGGCCCGCTCGACGTGTTCAGGTTCCGGATGACGAGTTGGTGGCGCCCGTCGGCGAGCCGGTGGATCTCGGCACTGCCGGTCGTCCGGTGCTCGTGGGTGACGAACTCACCGGCGGTCAGGATCGTGTTCCCGGCCGGTGTCGCCGCCGGAGCCGTGGACGCGGACGTGGGCGCGGTCGACGTCGTTCCCACGGGGGGAACCGCCTCGTCGACGTACGTGTCGGTGAACAGCTTCCATGGTTGGAACCAGTAGAGGGCCAGAGCCGTCACGAGGACAGCGGTGGCGAGACCGGCCCACGCCACCCGCGACCGGAAGATCCATTTTCCCACACCCGCAGCGTACGACCACCGCAGCCGTCGAGCTGGTCGCGAGCCCTTTCGGAACTCTTACGGCATTCCGGGTCGCCCGCTCCACCCCCTGTCAGTCGTCGTCGGTGAACAGGTGGTGCGGTGCCGTGGCGGGTCGGTCAGGCCGGCACACCAACCCGTTGCCGATCACCCAGACTGATAGGTTGACCGCAGGTGTGCCGGGAAGCCTGGTCGGCGCTGCGATGACGGCTGACCAGAACCGGAGAAGCGCCGAATGAGCATCCTGGCCTGGATCGCGGTGGCCGTGTTCGTCGCCGCCTACGTCCTGATCGCCACCGAAAAGATCAACCGGGTGGCGGTGGCCCTGGGCGGCGCATCGATCATGTTGGCGATCGGGGCGACCGATGCCGAGCACGCGTTCTTCTCCGAAGAGGCGGGCATCGACTGGAACGTCATCTTCCTGCTGCTGGGAATGATGCTGATCGTCGGTGTGCTGAAACGCACCGGCCTGTTCGAGTATCTGGCGATCTGGAGCGCGAAGAAGGCCCGGGGCCGTCCGTTCCCGATCATGGTGATCCTGGTTGTGGTGACCGCCGTGGTGTCGGCGGCGCTGGACAACGTCACCACCGTGCTGCTGGTGGCGCCCGTGACGCTACTGGTGTGCGAGCGACTCGGTGTGCCGCCGATCCCGTTTTTGATCGCTGAGGTGATGGCGTCCAACATCGGTGGCGCCGCCACCCTGGTCGGCGACCCACCGAACATCATCATCGCCAGCCGGTCGGGGCTGAGTTTCACCGACTTCCTGAACGTCATGGCCCCGCTGGTGCTGATCGTGCTCGTCGTGTTCATCGGCCTGTGTCGGATCATGTTCCGCACGGCGTTCCGCTACGACGCCGAGCGCGCGGCCCGGGTGATGGCGCTGCGGGAGGCGGACGCGATTCGCGACCGTCGCCTCGTGGTGATCAGCCTGGTGGTGCTCGGCACGGTGCTGCTCGCGTTCAGCCTGCACACGGTGCTGGACCTGGAGCCCTCGGTGGTGGCGGTGCTCGGTGGCCTGCTGTTGCTGGCGTTGTCGCGGCTGGACACGGAAGACGTGGTCAAGGACGTCGAGTGGCCGACGCTGGTGTTCTTCGCCGGCCTGTTCGTCATGGTCGGCGCCCTGGTCGCCACCGGGGTGATCGACAGCGTCGCCCGGTCGGCGACCGACGCCGTCGGGGGCAAGCTGTGGCCAGCCACCATGTTGCTGCTGTGGGCGTCGGCGGGGCTGTCGGCGATCGTGGACAACATCCCGTACGTGGCGACGATGAGCCCGATCGTGAGCGAGCTGGTGAACGCCGAAGGTGGGCTCGGTAAGGCTCAGGTGCTGTGGTGGGCGCTCGCCATCGGAGCTGACTTCGGCGGCAACGCCACTGCCGTCGGCGCGTCGGCGAACGTGGTGGTGCTCGGCATCGCCGAACGCGCGGGGCACAAGATCACGTTCTGGGGCTTCACCAGGTACGGTCTGATCGTCACCGTGATCTCGGTGGCGATCGCGGTGCCGTATCTGTGGCTGCGATTCTTCTGACGTTCAGGTGCCGAGCATCCGGTCGAGCAGCCCGTCCAGGGTGATCGCGCCGGTCATCACCTGGTCGCGGTCGACGACCGCGACCAGCGGCACATTCGATCGGGCCATCACCGAGGCGACCTCGAGCAGGGTGGCGTCGGCGCCGACCGCCGGCAGGTCCGGACGGTTGCGGGGCAGCAGGTCCGCGACGGTGCGGTCGCCGATGCCCTCCAGGATCACGTCGGCGGCGGCCTCGTCGATCACCCGGGCCAGCGCCGGATCGTCCTGGCAGTAGGACGGCAGCGCCATCCGCAGCACCTGCGTGCCGGCCAGCACCGTCGATGGGCGGCCCTTGGTGTCCACCACGATCAGGCCGGGCAGGTCCTGCGCCGCCAGGATCCGCGCGGCCTCTCGGGCCGGCATGTCCTCGGTGACGGTTTCCATCGGGATGGCCACATCGCTCGCGCGCACGCACCGACGATACGCCCGGGACGCCGCGTCGCCCGCGCTGATGCGGCCTGGCAGCCCGTGCGCGGCGGACCTATTCCTGGTAGACGTCGGGAACGTCGTCACGGTCACGGTCGATCTGCTCGGCCTCGTAAATCTGCCGGTACGCGCGATTGCGTGTCCGCAAGATGATCGTGGCGAGCGCGGCGGCGAGCACGGAGCCCGCCAGCACGGCGATCTTGGCCCGGCCGTTGGCGTCGGTGCCGATACCGAAGGCGAGTTCGCCGATCAGCAGCGAGACGGTGAACCCGATGCCGGACAGCACGGCCAGGCCGACCACGTCGATCCAGGCCAGCCCCGAGTCCAGTCGGGCCCGGGTGAACCGGGCGACGAGCCAGGTTGCCAGCAGGATGCCGATCGGCTTGCCGACGACCAGACCTAGTGTGATGCCCACGGCGATCGGGTCCATGACCGCCTGCGCCAGGCCGTTGAGCCCGCCGACGGCCACTCCGGCGGACATCAGCGCGAACACCGGCACCGCGACGCCGGCGGAGATCGGCCGGAATCGGTGCTCGAAGTGCTCGGCCAGGCCGGGCCCGGGGCCGGCCCCTGTTGAGCGCAGCACCGGTACGGCGAAGGCGAGCAGCACCCCGGCGACGGTGGCGTGCACGCCGGAGGCGTGCACCAGCGCCCAGGTTGCGAACGCCAGCGGCAGGAGCAGCCACCATGAGCGCACCCGACGCTGCACCAGCAGAGCGAACAAGCCCAGCGGCAGCACTGCCGCCAGCAGCGGCAGCAGAGACAGGTGGGCGGTGTAGAAGACCGCGATGATGACGATCGCCAGCAGGTCGTCCACCACCGCCAGGGTCAGCAGGAAGGTGCGCAGCGCGCTCGGCAGATGCCGGCCGATCACCGCCAGCACGGCGAGGGCGAACGCGATGTCGGTGGCGGTCGGAACCGCCCAGCCCTTCACCGCGCCGCCCCAGTTCACCAGCGCGTACAGCAGAGCCGGCACGAGTACGCCGCCGACCGCGGCGGCGACCGGAACCGCGGCCCGGCGCGGATCACGCAGATCGCCGGCGACGAACTCGCGCTTGAGTTCGAGACCGGCGACGAAGAAGAAGATCGCCAGCAGCCCGTCAGCCGCCCACATCGCCAGCGACAGGTCAAGGTGCAGCGCGTGGGGCCCGACGGTGAGCGCCGTCATCGCCTGGTAACGGTGGGCCCAGGGTGAGTTCGCCCAGATCAGCGCCACGACGGCACCGATCAGCAGCAGCGCGCCACCGATCGTCTCCTTGCGCAGCACGTCGGCGATGCGGCGGGCCTCAGCCCAGGAACCACGGCCGAGGACACGAGGGGGCGACTGGGTGTTCGACGGCACAAGCGGGCCAACTTTCGAAAGACGGGTCGGAACCATCTGCCGACCAGACTTCCCGGCGCACCGGAATCCATCGTACCGGGGCCTTTCGCCACAGGTCCCTCGACCGCCGACCGTCGGCGGGACGCCGTCGGCCGCCAGATCTCGTTTCAACCGACCGGGTCCGTGGGTACGCTCCCACCGGCTGATCATTCGATCGACGGAGAACCTCGTGATCATGGCTCTGCTGCTCGACCTCGCCAACATCGTTGGTGGTTTCCTGCTCGCCGTCTCTGTGCTGCGGCTGTTGCCACGCGTCGGTGACGACCTGGGTCGCCTCGCTGGTCGGGCGGCCCCGATCGCGTGGGTGGTCGGTCTCGTGGCGCTCGTGACCGGCGGCTACTACCTCATCGTCCACATGGTGTCCGGCCCTCGGGTGTTCCACTTCGAGGTGGTGGGGATCGGTGTGGGGCTCGCCTTGTTGTGGGGCCGGCTGACCGGCCGGCCGGCGTCACGCGAGGAGCGGTCGGACGGCGCGACCGGCGTCCGCCTGTTGCTCGCGATCTTCGGTCTCATCGCGATCGTCGTCGGCATTCAGGGGCTCTTCACGCCGGACGGCTGATCAAGCCCGCGCGCCCGGCCCGCCCGTGCGGCTTTCGCGCAGGAGCGGGGCGTCACCCCGGCGGTCAACGTCGGTCCCCATCAACTCACATGAGCGAGGAGAGTCCCATGTCGGCCCAGGCATTTCTCTACATCATCGCGGTCATCCTGATCGTGCTCGCCGCACTGCCGCTGCCCACTCGGGGTGTCTCGTTCGCGCTGCTGGGCGCCGCCTGCGCCCTGCTCGCCTACGCCTGGCCGGTGATCACCGGCTGATTCTTCGTCGGTGTGGTCGGTGGCCGGTCAGCCGGGCAGACCGAAGTGGTGGGTGAGCGAGGCGCGCAGCGTGTCCGCATCCCCGGCGGACCAGGCGACGAAGCAGTCGGGGCGTACGAGCAGGGCGGTCGCGGTTGTGCCCCGCAACGCGCCGGCGACGACGTCGACCCGGTCTCGCCAGGGCGCGGCCACCTCGGCGTAGACACCCGTGGAATCCAGTAGCAACGGCCGGGCGGTGCGGGTCAGCTCGGCGAGGCGTGCCGTGCCGTGATCGGCGTGCACGGCCACATCGGGGGCGTACCGGCCGGCCAACGGATCGGTGGGGTCGGCGGGGTAGTGGATGTCCGCGCCGGACATCAGCGCCGCGATGTGCCCGGTCACCTCCGGCTTGCGCAGCAGTTCGGCGAAGAGTTCCCGCAGGCCGGTGATCTCGTCGCCGGGGCCGATGAGCGCGGACTGCGCCTGGGTGGACATGACGACCCGTTCGGCGACGGGGCGGCGCTCGGTCTCGTACGTGTCGAGCAGGCCCTGCGGCGCCCAGCCGCGCACGGTGGCGGCGAGCTTCCAACCCAGGTTGACGGCATCCTGTAGGCCCAGGTTGAGCCCGGGGCCGCCGATCGCCGGGTGCACGTGCGCGGCATCGCCCACCAGCAGCACCCGGTCGGCGCGGTAGCGGGCGGCGATGCGGGTGTTCTGGCCGGCCAGCCGTCGCAGCAGGCCGGGGCCGTCCGGTTCGCCGAGCGGAACGTCGGCGCCGAGCACCCGGGCGACGCTCGCGCGTAGCTCCGCCAGGCTCATCGGGGCCTCGTCGCCCGTCGGCGCGTCGGGCCACTCCGTCGTGCTCAGGATCGCCGGCCGGCCGGGGAACGGGGCCCAGGCGATCAGGCCGCGCTCGGTGCGGGTGTGCTGGAACGGCGGTACGAGGCCGTAGCCGGGGACGCGCAGGCCGCCGGTCTCGGGATCGAGGGATGACGAGGGGACGGTCACGGTGGCGGTGCGGGAGACCGACCGGTCGTTCGTGACGCCGGGGAACTCGATGCCCGCGAGGCGGCGCACCACGCTGCGGCCGCCGTCGGCGCCGACGAGGAAACGGGACGTGAGCTGCGTACCGTCGGCGAGGTCAACCTCGACCGCGTCGGGGCGTTGGCGGAGGTCGACGACCTCGTGGCCGCGGCGCAGGTCGACGCCGAGCTCGGCGGCGCGGGCGGCGAGGGTGGCCTCCAGCTGGGCCTGCGGCACGCCGAGCACGTAGTGCGGATTCTCCGCGAGCACCGTGAGATCCAGCGGGAACGCGCCGAAGGTGAAGGCTGGTTGGGGGGACGGCGGGGCGCTCTCGCCGCTGAGCCGCGCGTAGAGGCCGCGCCGGTCGAGCAGGCGGACGACCTGGCCGACGAGGCCGTTGGCGCGGGGCTCGCCGGTGGGTGTGGCGTGGCGTTCCAGGACGACGGGGTGGACGCCGGCCAGGGCCAGCTCGCCGGCGAGCATGAGGCCGTTGGGTCCGGCTCCGACGATGAGGACATCGATCATGGCAGTGATCCCTTCGGGGCGTGCGTCGTCGCCCCGGCAGGCGCGGAACGCGGCCGGCCCGCCGTGGGGTGTGACGCGGCTGAAGAAGTGGCTGGGGTGGTGCCGTGAGCGAGGGGCGGGGCCTCAGCGGGGCGGCGCGGGAAGGCCGGCGGCGACCTGGGTGAAGGCGTCGGTGATGAGGTGCTCGATCGGGGCGGGCGGGTCGGGGCTGTCGAGATAGTGCTGCATGGCGACGGCGACGGCGGCGCTGGCGGCGGCCGCGACGAGCCTCGGATACATGTCGGTGGCGAGGTCGGTGCCGGTGCGCTCGGCGACTGCGGCCGCCAACTCCGCCTCGGCGATCGCGACGGCACGCAGTCGCTCGCCCTGCAGGGCGGGCTCGGCGAGCATGGTGCGTACGCCGGCCACCCACTGGGCATGCGCGGGCGACGGCATGGCGTCGACCTCGGGGCCGCGGGTGAACTGCTCCAGCGAGGCCTGGGTGAGCGCCGCCCAGAGCGGCTCGTCGGCGGGGCGCTCGCGCAGCGCGGCGGCGGTGCGCAGGCTGCGGTCGAGGTGACGGGAGGCGATCGCCTCGGCCTTGCTGGAGAAGTAGTTGTTGAAGGTGCGCGGGGAGACGCCGGCCGCCTCGGCGATGTCCTCGACGCGGACGTTGTCGTAGCCGCGCTCCGCGGTGAGGTGGATCGCGGCCCAGCCGAGCGCCGCCCGCGTCTCGGCCTTCTTGCGCTCCCGCAGCCCCGTCATGCCACCACCCTAGCATTAATTGCGCGCCCCGCAAATATGCGTGTCACGCAAACTGATGGTCGCTTGTCGCGCCGGTGCCCCGATCCTCGGTGACTGGGCGGCCTCACTCACTCGGTGGGGAGGCGGTAGCCGAGTCCCCGTACCGTTTGAATCAGCTCGGGCCGACCCAGTTTGGCGCGCAGCGCCGCCACGTGGACCGCCAGGGTGTGCCGGCCCGACCAGGTGGTCTGCCACACGTCCAGCATGATGCGCTCGCGCGCGAGCGCGAGGCCGGGCCGACGGGCGAGCGAGGCCAGGATGTCGAATTCCTTGCGGGTCAACGACACCGGCCGGGCGTCCACGTGGACCGTGCGGGCCGAGAGGTCGATCCGCAACCCACCGACGTCGATGACGTCGGACGGTTGCGGACCCTGCCGTGCGGTTCGTCGCAGCAACGCCTCGACGCGCGCCTGAAGCTCGTCCATCGCGAACGGCTTGACGACGTAGTCGTCGGCGCCCATCCGCAGGCCGACGATGCCGCCGCGCTCTTCGCCCCGTTCGGTGACCGCGATGATGCCCAGCTCGGCGCTGCGTTCCCGCAGTGCCCGGCACACGGCGAATCCGTCGCCGTCCGGCAGACCGAGATCCAACAGGACCAGGTCGCAGGGGGCCGCCACGAGCGCTGCGGCACCGGTCGACGCGTGTTCCACCTGATAACCGCACCGGCGCAGTGTCGAACCCGTGACCGCAGAGATCCGCCGGTCGTTTTCCACAAGCAAGATCCGCATCGCCCCGCCTGTCGTCGTCGCGGCGCCCACCCGCCGCGCGGCGAGAGCGGGATCGCCAGCGGCCAGCGCGGCCGGCGACGTCGTCGACGCACCTCGTCAGTCCCGAACGGCGGGGGGACGTTCCGCCGCGAATAACAGCCGACAGCGCTGAGCCGGCGCTGATTTCTGGCTGAGGCGGCAATCGGACGAGCGGACGTCGAGGACGCGAGGCATGGTTGCTCCGCACGAAATACTGTTCGGTTGATGGACTCGCAGTCGAGGCGTCGCGATCGAACTTGAGAGAGTCTTGATCGGCGTCCCGGCTAGCCGAGCGGTGCCGCCTCGGCGGCGCCGATCTTCCGGAACAGCTCGTGTGCCGCCCGCCATCGGGTCTGAGCCGCCGACGGACGGCCCAGCGCCGCGTACGCGCCGCCGACGGTCATCAACGTGCGGGCGTACGCGAGACGTTGCCCTGCCCGGTGCTGGACGCGCAGCGCCTGACGGCCCTCGACGAGGCACCCCGCGGGATCGCCGAGGCCCAGTCTCGCGGCGGCGAGCCGGCTGCGCGCCTGACCGGCCACCAGCCGGTACCCACCGGCGCGGGCCGCCGCTATCGCACCGGTGGCGTGCTCGTGGGCGCTGTCGAACTCCTTGCGGGCCGCGCTGAGATCGGAGAGCAGCATCAGCGCCTCGACCCGGGTGCGCTCGTTGCCGATCCGATCCGCCATGTCAAGCACCAGATCGAGCCGGCGGCTCGCCTCCGCCAGTCGGTTCTGCCGAAGCAGTACCTCGGCGAGCGCGGTCTGGGTGACCACCTCCAGTCGGCCGTCGGGCAGTCCCTGGACGATGTCGAGGCCGAGATGGAGCACCTCCTCGGCCTCCGCGCAGCGTCCCGCGTCACTGTGCACGCGGCCGAGCGTGGTGAGCGAAGCGGCCTCCTCGTGCCGGGCGCCGATCGTCCGACCGACGCGCACCGCCTCCTCCGCTGCCGTCCGCGCCTCGTCGAGTCGGCCGAGCTCCCGGGCCACCAGCGCGAGGTTCTCGCTGGCCACGGCGGCGCCCAGATGTTGGCCGGTCGCCCGCAGCAACCTCATCGCCAGTTCGCCGTGCCGTGCGGACGCGGCCAACTCGCCCACCTCCTCGCAGGCGGCCGCCAGGTTTGCCAGCGTGCCGGCCTCGGCTCGGCGGTCGCCGATCTCCCGATCGATGACGAGGGCCTGCTCGAACCGGCTGATCGCGGCCCGGGGCTGGCCCAGCTGGGCCAGTGCGATGCCGATGCTGCAGTGTGCCGCCGAGGCGCCGACCTGCCAATCGGCTCGGGCGGCGAGCGCCGCGACCGCCTCGTACTCGGCGCGGGCGGCATGCAGATCGCCGGTACGCCAGTGCAGCAGTCCCAGGCTTTGTCGCAACACCGCCTCGCCGCGCAGGTCGCCGTCGCGGCGGGCCGCCTTGAGCCCGGTCCGGGCGATCGACCGCCACTGGCTCAGCGGCGTACGCATGCGGAGGAAGTCGTACAGGACGTGGGCGAGTTGCCACGCCATCCGGTCTCGGCCGTCGGCAGCCGCGTGTTCCAGCGCCGCCACCAGATTCGCCATCTCCGCAACGAGCCATTCGCGGGCGTGTGCCTGATCGTCGAGCTCAGGGATCCGTACGCCGGTCGGCGGTGGATCCGGCGGCAGCCGTAGCCGCGACGGGCCGTTCAGCGCGGCGCTGGCCCGGGCGACAGCATGCAGGTAGAAGTGCAGCAGCCGGTGCACGGCGGCGGCATTGTCGGCCGCGTCGCCATGTTCGGCGGCGAGCTGCGCTCCGTACTCGAGCAGCAGGTCGTGGCTGACGATCCGGGCTGCCCGGGTGATTCGGATCAGGTGCAGTCGGGCGAGGGTGTCGATGAGCGGTTCGAGGTCGTCGCAGGGCAGGCCGGTCAACGCCGCGGCCGCGGGCACGGCGAGGCCGGCCGGTGCCGGCACCAGCCCGAGCAGCCGGAACACCCGACCCGCTGGGGCGGGGAGCGCCTGGTACGACAGGTCGAACGCGGCCCGTACGGCGGTGCTGTCGTCACCCTCGACCCGCAGCTGCGCGACCCGGCCCCGCGCGATCAGCTCGTCGAGGTGCCTGCGCACGCTCACGTGCGCCCGGTCGGCCAGGCGGGCGCCGGCGATGCGCAGAGCCAGCGGCAGGTGCCCGCAGATCTCGGCCAGCTCCCGAGCAGCGGCCGGGTCGGCGTTGATCCGCTCGGCCCCCGCGGTGCCGACGAGCAGTTCCACCGCGTCGGCGGCAGGTAGGACGTCGAGAGTGAGCCGAGCGGCACCGTCCCGGGCGACCAGGCCGCTGAGCCTGTCCCGGCTGGTCACCACGACCAGGCAGTCCGGGCCGCCCGGAATGAGTGGCCGCACCTGGTCGGCGTCGGCGACGTTGTCCAGTACGAGCAGAACGCGCCGACCGGCGAGCGCCGAACGGTACAGCGCGACCTGCGCGTCCGGCTCGGCCGGTATCCGGTCGGCGGGGACGCCCAGCGCGTCCAGCAGCAGCGGCAGCGCCTCACCGGGGGTCCGGCGTGGACGAGGGTGGAACCCGCGCATGTCCACGAACAGATGTCCGTCGGGGAAATGGTGGTGGACGTCGTGCGCCCACCGCACCGCCAGGCTGGTCTTCCCTGCCCCCGCTGGGCCGCAGACGACGACGACCGGTGTCGTCCGCTCCTTGCGCACCTCGTCGAGGAGGGCCCGTTCGCGTTGGCGGCCGACGAAGCCGGGTGTGGCCGCCGGCAGTTGCCGCGGCACCACGCCCGTCGGTTCCCGCACCCGCTGCCCCGCGGGTTCCGCGGCGGGCTCGGCGCCGGCGAGCATTGCGCGATAGGCCCGCTGGAGCTCCTCGCCCGGCTCGATGCCGAGCCTCTCGACCAGGTTCTCGCGGACCCGACGGAACATGGTCAGCGCGTCGACCCGACGGCCGCACCGGTGCAGCGCGATGAGCACTGCCAGCGCCAAACGCTCCCGGGCCGGGTTGTCGGCGATGAGGTCGGACAGATCGTCGACGATGTCACCGTACCGGCCCAGCCGGAGGTCGAGGTCGGCTCGCAGCTCAACCGCCGCGAACCGCTCCTCGTTCAGCTGCGGGGCGACGAGTTCGTCCAGCCACGGGCCGGCGACGTCCGCCAACGCCGGCCCCCGCCATCGGCGCAGAGCGCGGTCGACCAGCTCACGAGCCCGCTGCGGCTCGCACGTGCGCGCGGACCGCAGTAGATCCCGAAAGTCGTGCAGATCCACCGCGGACCGGTCGACGGTCAGCCGATAGCCGGTCCCCACCCCCACCAGCGCGGCCGTGCGTGGCGGCGGGTCAACCGAGTTGAGCAGGGCCCGTAGCCGGGAGACGCAGCCCTGTACCGCGTTACGAGCCGATGCGGGCGGTGCCGTGCCCCACAGTGCCGTCACCAGGCGATCGATGGGAACGATGTTTCCGCAGTCCAACGCCAGCATGGCCAGCACGGTGCGTTGCTGCGCGGCCGACGGACCCAGCCAGCGGGCGCCGTGCCACACGCCGACCGGACCCAGCAGCCGGATCTGCAGGCCCTCCTCCACTTGGTCCACGCCCCGGTCCGATCCGTAGGAATCCACGACGTTGGGAATGATCTCACCATCCACACGCCCCCGACGGCCCGTCGACGTCCACACCGGATCCGCCGTCCGGGTCCGCCGATCACCGCGCCGTCCACGTTCCTGCGACGCTTCGACGCCCTTGGGGCTCAGGAGTCCACATAGGTGCGTTCGGTGTGGCCACCACGTGCCGTGGTTGCTTTGGTCAAGATCTGTTCAAGAACACCGCCGGGATCTGGACCCCTGATTTGTTCTCTTGAAACGGTGGTGGCAGTTAGCTCGAGCAGCATCGATGTCCGGAGACGCTTCGATGTTGCCGATCGTCCGGACGCCGTCGTCACCACCTTGGGAGGCACCGTCGTGTCAGGACCATCCGGAGCGCCCCGGGGCGGCCCCGGGGGGGTCGATCAGCAGCACGGTCGAGGCGACCCCCGCGGGGTGGTCGACCGAATAGCCCCAGTCCCGCCGCGGTGTGGCTCCGGACCCGCGGGTTCTCGCTCGATTCGGGCGCCGATACCGGTACATCGTCCTCATGGACCAGAAACCGAGGAGTACGCATGAACCAGGAAAAGGGATTATCGCGGCGGCAAATCCTACGGGTTGGCGCCGTGGTGGGATCGACAGTGGCCGTGGTGGCCGTCTCGGGCGAGTCGGCATCGGCCGACCCGGGGACGGATGCGGCACAGGCCGGCTCGCGCGGTGAGCTGGCCCGCGTGTCAGCGGTAGCGGCCGGCGGCGCCGTGGTGGGCACGCCGAAGGTGGCGAACCGCACCGCGCTCCGGGCCGCGGAGCGTGTTCCGTTCGCCGGCTTCCCGGACGGGATCACCCCACGACCGGGTGACCTGGTCACCGTGACCGACCTGTGGCCCGACCTCGCCGTAGCCGCCGTGCCGGTGGTGCACTGGGTTACCGGAGTGCCGAAGCGCGACGGCAGCGGCTATGCGGTCGCGGGCCAGCGGCTGGCCGCCTCGCCGTTGCTCGACAAGCGGACCGCACGACGTGTGCGGGTCTGCGTCCTGGACACGGAACTGGCCGACGCCCAGGTCCTCGCGGTCGTCCCGGCCTGAGCTGGTGCCGATGATCGACGCAACGGTGCGGATCGTCGCGGCGGCTGTCCTGCTCTACACCGCGGGTCAGAAGCTCGCCGCGCCCATTGCCTTCCGTCGCACGCTCGTCGCGCTCAGGATGCCGCGTCCGCGCGTCCTGGCCGTGCTGGTCAGCGGCGTGGAGCTGGTCACCGCGGTCCTCCTGCTGACCGCACCGCGTGCCTGGGTGACAGCGGGCCTGGTCATCGCGCTCGGCGCGTCGTTCGCAGGTGCGGCGTCGATCGCTCTGGTACGGGGCGCCTCGGTGCGCTGTGCCTGCTTCGGCGGCAAGTCCGAGGCGAAGCTGGGTTGGACGCAGCTCGCGCTGCTCCCGCTCTGGCTCGCCGTCGCCTGGACGGCGCACCGTGACTCATCGGATCTGCTCGTCGGTCCGGACGCCGTCGCGGTGACGGCGCTGGTGCTGTGCCTGGCGACGGTCGTCCGTCAGCTGTTGCCTCTGGCCCTGCGGAGCTGGAGCTACCTCAAAGTGTTGGAGAGTCAATGGGCTTCCTCTGGGTCGTCGTCGCCGCATTGAGCGTGCTGATGGGGATCTGCGTGTTGGCGCTGATCGACCAATATCAAACCCTCGAACTGATCCGTACGTCCCTCAAGCTCGAAGACAACCCGTCGCCGATCCCGATCCCGATGGACGACTCGATCAGACCCTCCCTGGTCGGGCTCCCGGCACGGCTCGACGAGCAGCCGCATCTCGCGCTGCTCTTCCTGTCCGTGTCCTGCACGACCTGCCGGTCAATCGCGGAGAGCCTACGCCGCAAAGACCTGGAACTGGTGTGGATCGTCCTGCAGCAGGCGCATTCCGAGCAGGAGGGCCGCGCCTGGCTCGAAGGACTGAACATGCCAATCGACCGGGCGACCATCGATGTCGACGAACATGTCGCGCGGGCGATCGGCATCGACACCGTCCCGTCGGTGGTCCTCTACCGCTCGGGTGAGGCCTTCCTGGCCCAGACACTGCCGTCATTCCGGCAACTGCAACCGCTGTTGAACGCCCGCACCGTCCCGTCCCGCCTGCCCGTCGCCAAGGAAGGAACCGTACGGCTATGACCAATCAGATGGAGTGCGTGACACCGACCGAGACGGCGGTGCTCACCGACCGCCGTCGTAGCCGCCGATTTGCGCTCATGGGCGCGGCCTCCGCGGTCGTCGCCGGCCTGGCCACCGTACTGAAGGCATCCCCGGCGGTGGCCGACTGCCTGGGCTCGCCCTGCTGCTCGCTGGCCAGCTGCACCCGGTGCCACTACGCGGTCGAACCCGATCGCTACACCTGCCCGTCGGGCTATTACCGCACGTTCTGGACCTGCACCAGCGGCAGCCGCACGTACGGCTGCGGTGAGTGCAGCAAGAGCAAAACCTCGTGCTGGTCCGGTCCCTTCGCCTGCTCGATCTGGTACGTATGGTAGTTCTGTGGACGATCGTGCTCGCCGCGGTGGCGGGCTTCGCCCAGCTCTTCAGCCCTTGAGGCCAGTCCTTCATCGGAGTCATCCGCCCCTTCGTGCAAGGGGACTCGTCCCGTCTCGTCCGAAGCGGTCTGCGGTTCGTCGCCGTGTTGTCCGTCGCGCACATCGCCATGGCGGGCTTCGTCACCGCGTCGCTGTACCAGGTCGGCACACTGTTCGCCGGGCGGCTCGATGCCCAGCTCACAGTGGGGCTGTGTCTCGTGGCGGCACTGGTGGCGGCGTCCTTCGACGTACACGCGATCCGGACGGATTCGTACGCCCCCGGGCTTCGCCGACAGACGTCCAAGGAGTTGGGCCATCGGGAGAACCTCCCGTGGTGGGTTCCGCCGATGATCTGGGGCCTGGACACCGGGCTCATGTGGAGCACGTTCCGGGTGTCGGCGACGACCTGGGTGCTGCTGGTGGCGGCGCTGCTCAACGTCGCTCCGCAGTGGAGCGGGCTGGTGTTCGGTGGCGCGTTCACCGGTCCACTGGTCGTGGCGATTCTCGCCGGTCGTGGAAGCGTGAGTGACCTGGGGCGTCCCGGGCCACGGCGGCTGGTGCAGTCCGCGGCGGTCGCCACGGCGTTGCTGCCGGCCATGGCGGTGGTCGTGACGTCCGTGATCTGAGGTTCGGCCGGGGCCCGACGTGGGGCCCCGGCCGAACCAGCGCGACCCCGTCCACACTCCGCGACTGCTTCGCGACTCCGACCCGGCCCGCGATCACGGGTACGGTTTCGGTGCTCGACAAGCACGGGCACCGATGGCACGTCACCGGGGCGGAAACGGCCGGCCCGGTGGCGACGGAGCGTGGAAGGGAGCGAAGGTGGCGCAGCCGAGAGCACTCGTGGTTCGGGGCGGCTGGGAGGGGCACCAGCCGGTCAAGGCGACGGAGTTGTTCCTCCCCTTCCTCGAACGAAGCGGCTATGCCGTACGGGTCGAGGAGTCGACGGAGATCTACGCCGATGCCGCCGCGATGGCCGACACCGACCTGGTCGTGCAGTGCATGACGATGTCGGAGATCACCTCGGCCCAGGTGGCCGGCCTGAGCGCCGCGGTCATCGCCGGTACGGGTTTCACCGGCTGGCACGGCGGGATCGTGGACGCGTTCCGTGCGTCGTCCGAATACCTGCATCTGGTGGGCGGCCAGTTCGCGACCCACCCGGGTAAGGAGCCGTGCGAGCGCCACGGCGGCCCGGAGGACAATTTCCTGCCGCACACCGTGCGCATCACCGACCTCGGCCGGGAGCATCCGATCACCACGGGCATCGAGGACTTCGACCTGGTAACCGAGCAGTACTGGGTGCTGCACGACGACCTGATCGACGTCCTGGCCGTCACCACCCACCCCACGCAGGCGTGGCATCCATGGCACCGGCCGGTCACCTCGCCGGCGATCTGGACGCGACGCTGGGGTGCCGGGCGCATCGTCGTGACGACGCCGGGGCACAGCCTCGACGTGCTGGAGCACGCGGACGTTCGTACCGTCATCGAGAGGGGGATGGTGTGGGCGACCCGCACCGCGTCGGCATCGTAGGTCTCGGGGTCATCTCCCGCGCGTACCTCGACACCCTCGCGAACCACCCCGCGGTGAGTATCGTCGCGTTGGCCGACCTCGACGCCCTCCGGTCGGCCTCGGTAGCGGCCGCGATCCCCGGCGCCGAGTCGATGAGCGTCGAACGTCTGCTCGCTCGCCCAGACGTGCAGACGGTTCTCAATCTCACGATCCCCGCGGCGCACGCCGAGATCTCACTCGGCGCAATCGAGGCGGGCAGGAACGTGTACGTCGAGAAGCCACTGGCCGTGACGTTCCCGGACGGTCGCTCGATCATCGAGCGGGCCTTGACGGCTGGCGTCCACGTCGGGTGCGCGCCGGACACCGTGCTGGGCACAGGTACGCAGACGGCGCGGGCGGCGATCGACGGCGGGCTCATCGGACGCCCGCTGTCGGCGACGGCTGTCATGGTCACACCGGGACACGAGCGCTGGCATCCCCACCCCGACTTCTACTACGCCCCGGGCGGCGGCCCGCTGCTGGACATGGGGCCGTACTACATCTCGGCGCTCATCCATCTGCTCGGGCCGGTTCGCGCGGTTGTCGGCGCCGCCAGCCGTCTGCGCGCCGAGCGTGTCATCGGCTCGGGCCCCCGAAACGGCCAGCGCATCCCGGCGCGGGTGGACACTCACGTGACCGGTGTGCTTGAGCATGCCAACGGTGCTCTCTCCACCATCACCACCAGCTTCGACGGTGTCGCGACGACGGCCGCGCCGATCGAGGTGCAGGGGGAGACCGGCACGCTCGCCGTACCCGATCCGAACACCTTCGACGGGGACGTCCGTGTCTTTCCGCTGGGCGGCACCGGATGGCGCGTTCTCGCACCACGGGCCGGTTACGTCGGGGGCTCCCGTGGCATCGGGCTGATCGACCTGGTCAGCGCCGACGGTCGGCGGTCGCCCCGCGCCGGCGGCGACGTCGCGCTGCACGTACTCGAAACGATGACCTCGCTGCTCACCTCGGTGGCCGAGGGCCGGCGGATCGAGCTGACGACGGCGGTGCAGCGGCCGGCGCCGGTTCCGCTCACTCCGGTGGACGACTGGAAGGGAAGTCACGCGTACGGACGCTGACGTCCCCGCGGCCGGCGGCCAAGGCACGTCGAGGATCGTGCAGATCGACGTGCTCTGCGACGCGCAGGCCGACACGTGACCCGGTGCGGGCCGGCGGCTCTCCGCCGGCCCGCACCGTCGGTCAGAGCACGGTCGGCCGCTGTCAGGGAGCCCAGGGGGCGGCGATGTTCCAGGTGCTGTCGGCCGCCCAGAGGGTGGGCCTGTTGTAGGCGTCACCGCCCGTGCCGTTGCTGAGCCAGACCTCCGAGTTGTAGTGCCGAAGGTACTTGCCGCGGAAGTTGTACGACTCCAACGAAACGCCGCTTCCGGTCAGCCCCACCCGGGCGCACCAGGTGGCGTCGGCCCGCAGGAGCGCTGACCCGTCGTTCGGCGAGTTGCGGACCCGGGAGTCCTGGTGCCGCAGGTACTGGCCGGGATAGTTGACCGACTCGAAGGAGTAGCAGGCGCCGTCGGCCAGGCCGGGCCGGATGGTGTACGTCGCGTCGTTCTTGAGCAGCTCCGAGCTGCCCGCGTCGACCACCTCCGTGTACGCCAGGCTGTTCTGGTGGCGCAGGTACCGGTTGGTGTAGCCGGGGGTGGTCACCTGCAGTGAACGCCGGGTGTTGACCGGCAGGGCGACGGGGGCGGAGCTACCGATCGTCCTGGACGCGTTGACGAGGGCGGTGTTGGCCGCGCGGACGCGGGCCTGATCCATCTTGACCACCTGCCGGTCGTAGGTGAGGAAGCCGTTCAACTCTCCCTCCTGGTCGGCGATCTCGGTGTAGATCGAGGCGCTGAGTCCCTTGCCGAGCATCAGGTTCTGCGCACCCTCCACCAGCCCCACGTACCGGTCGGTGAGCGCAGCGGAGGTGGGTTGCCACTCGTAGGCGAAGAACTGCCCGTTCGGGCTGTACTCGTGGCCCGGTGTGCGCAGGCCCAGGCCGCCGAACTCGCCGAGCACCGCGATCCGGCCGCTCGATGGCGAGGGTGAGTCCGGACCCAGGTAAACGTGCCAGTCGTCGATGTCACCGTTGCCGGGGTCACCGAGGGACTGGCAGCAGTTGTGCCCGCTGTGCGGGTTGACCAGCCGGGTGGGGTCCTGATTCTTGATGTTCTGCGCCACACGTCGGGTGTCGGCCAGGGTGCGCTCGCCCCAGCCCTCGTTGTAGGGCGTGTAGGCGACGACCGCGGGGGAGCTGCGGTGCTCGTCGACGATCTCGCGTGCCTCGCTCTCGAACTGCGCCTGCTGGGCATCGGTGGGGTCGATGTTCTGCGCGGTCAGCGACGGAATGTCCTGCCAGACCAGCAGGCCGAGCCGGTCGGCGTGGTAGAACCAGCGCTGCGGTTCGACCTTGATGTGCTTGCGCACCATGTTGAAGCCCAGGTCCTTGTGCTTCTGCAGGTCGAAGGCGAGAGCGGCGTCGGTCGGCGCGGTGTACAGCCCGTCCGGCCAGAAGCCCTGGTCGAGGGTGCCGACCTGGAAGACGAACTGGCCGTTGAGCTTCGGTCGCAGCACCCCGTTGACCATGCCGGTGGTGATCTCCCGCATTCCGAAGTAGTGGGTGGTCTGGTCGACCGTCGCGCCGCCGGCGTTGCGCAGGCGGACCCGCAGGTTGTAGAGGAACGGGTCGTCGGGTGACCAGCGGCGGGCGTTGGGCACCGGGACGCTGAAGTCGGTGAAGGCGCCGGTGGCGGAGCCGACAACCGTAGCGCCGTCGAGCGCCTCGGCGAGGATGCTGTGCCCGCTCACGTCGCCGCGGGTGAAGACCCGGACCCGCAGGGTGTTGGTGCCCAGGTTCGGGTAGACGTCCACGCTGCTGATCGACGCCGCGGGAACCGGCTCCATCCACACCGTCTGCCAGATTCCGGAGCTGGGCGTGTAGAAGATCCCGCCGGGCTGCTTGGTCTGCTTGCCGATCGGGGGCAGGCTGCCGTTCTGCCGGGTGTCGGTCGGGTCCCACACCTTCACCACGATCTCGTTCAGGCCGCCGTTGAGCTGCGGGGTCACGTCAAAGGTGAAGGCGTCGTAGCCGCCGGTGTGCGCGCCGACCCGCACGCCGTTGACCCAGACCGTGCTCTGCCAGTCCACCGCGCCGAAGTGCAGCAGGGTCCGCCGGCCCGACCAGTTCGGCGGGACGGTGACGGTGCGCCGGTAGAACAGGTAGTTGCGGTTGTCGTTGGCGGCCCGCTGGACACCGGAGAGGGCGCTCTCCACCGGAAACGGCACGTTGACCCGCTCGGGCAGATCGGTGTTGAACTGCGGGGCGTCGTCGGTGCCGGACTGGCGCAGCTGCCACTCCCCGTTCAGGTTGAGCCAGTCCGGTCGGGTCATCTGTGGTCGCGGGTACTCCGGCAGGGGCGTCCCGGCCAGCGCCTGGCTGGTCCACGGGGTGGTCAGTGGCGGTGTCTTGGCCGGGGCGGCCTGCACCGGTCGGGCCGGTGCGGCGAACACGCCGACGACGAGGGTGAGGATGAGCAGTAGGGGCAGGGCGGGGCGGGCGGGGACCTGACGTGTCATGCCGTCTCCGAGGGGCGGGTCGCCGCGGGCCGTGCAGCTGAGCCCGCAGCGCGCGGGCGGTGGGCATCGGGTGGCTTCTCGAACGCGGACGGCGGAAGTCGGCGGGATTTCCTCCCACAGGCGATGGTGATCCGATCGACATCCATCACCACCCGTACAACGTTATAGAGGCACCCCGGCCACTCAGTCAATTGTTGATCGTCAGTGCCCGTGGTTTGCCCTCGATCGTCGTCGAGGTGTGGGTCGCACGCGCAATGCTGCGTCGCGCGGCTTGCCTCGCCATCGTTTCGTCCGCCGCGGAGCCGGGACAGGAGCCGGACCGGAGATTGGCCGGCACTTCGGGGCCCCTCAGCGCAGCGAGGCGAGCTTGGCCTCGATCGCGCCGGTGTCGGCCTCCCGCAGGGACACGAGGATGTCCAGCGCCCGCTGCCAGGCCACCCGGGCCGAACCGGCGTCGCCTGCGGCCAGGTTGGCGTCGCCGAGGCTCACCAACGCATCCGCCTCCAGCCGTCGATGACCGATCTCGCGACGCAGGCGGACGGCGTACTGGTGGCAGGTGACCGCCTCCGCGAACGCGTCGAGCTGCAGGTGGGCGTGCCCGAGACTGGCCCACGTGATCGCCTGGCCGAGAACGTTGTCGACCGACGTGAACAGGGCCAGTGCCTGCTCGCAGCTCTCGATCGCGGCGTGGTGGTCACCGAGTTGACTGTGCGACCAGCCGACCGCGTTCAGCGCGAAGGCCTGGCCGGTGACGTGTCCGGCCTGCCGGTGCAGGCGCAGCGCTTCCAGGGCGTGGGCGAGGGCCTGCTCGGGCTGCCCGGTCCGGTCATGGATCCACCCGAGGTTGAGTTCGACCCGGGCCTGCCCGGCGAGGTCGCCCAGCCGCCGATACCGGTCGTACGCCAGCTCCAGGTGGCGCTGCGCGTCGGCGTACTGCGCAAGCGCGATGTCGGCGAAGCCGAGCACCCCGTGGGCGTACGCCTCGGCCCGGTCGTCGGCCAGCCGGACGGCCGCCGACAGCGCCGTCCGCAGGCTGCTGGTCCAGTCCTGGAAGTAGCCGCGCTGGTTGAGGTAGGTGGTGATCGCCCAGGCGAGGTGACACGTGTGGCGGTCGAACCCGTGGCTGCTCGCCAGCCGCAGGGCCGAGAGCAGCACCGGGTGCTCGTCGGTGAACCACCACATGGCCGCGTCGCGATCGGCCAGCGCCACCGGCGCGACCCCGGGCCCCGGCGGGTCGATCGGCAGCCGGTCCCGCTGCGGATAGACCAGCTCGTCGGCGGCGTACGCGACCAAGAGGTAGTGGTCGAGCAGGCGGGACCGGGCGGCGTGACGGTTCGCGTCGCTGTCCTCTGCCGCCGTCAGCTCAGCGGCGTACGCGCGGAGCAGATCGTGGTACGTGTACCGCCCGGGGCGGTGTTCGGTGAGCAGGTGGGCCCGAGTCAGCTCGGCCAGGTGGCGGTCGGCCTGCGCGAGCGTGATCCCCGCGAGGCTGGCCGCCGCCGCGACGGCGAAGTCCGGGCCCGGATGGACGCTCAGCAAGCGGAACAGCCGGGCGGTGTGCGGGTCGAGGGTCCGGTACGACCACGACATGACCAGCCGCAGGTCGGTGACCGGTTCCCCGCCGTCGAAGGCATCCAGGCGCCCGGTCACCGAGCGCAGACTCGCCGCCAGGTCCATCAGGCGGAACCCACTGTGGATGGCCGCCCGGGCGGCGACGACGGACAGCGCCAGGGGCAGCCCGGCGGAGGCGCTGACGATGGCGTCGACGGCCTCGGGCCCGGCGGTGACGCGCTGCGCGCCGAGGCGTCGGCTCAGCAGTTCGCGGGAGTCGGCCCCGGACATGACGTCCAGGGTGATCGGGTGAGCGCCGTTCACGCTGGCCAGACCCAGGAACTGGTCCCGACTGGTGACGAGGACGAAGCAGCCCGGCGCGCCCGGCAGCAGCGGGCGTACCTGGTCGGCGTCGCCGGCGTTGTCGAGGACGACCAGCACCCGCCGGCCGCCCAGCAGACTGCGATATCGAGCGACCTGCTCATCCAGGGCGGTCGGCGGACGGGCGCCCGGGCCCGCGAGAGCGTTGACGAATCCGGCGAGGGCCGTGCTCGGGCTGACCGGGACGCCGCCCGGGTCGAAGCCGGGAGGAGAGGGTGATTCTATCCGCCGGTCAGGTGTAGTTGTTGGGTGAGGTAGAGCAGGCTGACGCCGGTGATCAGGGCGGTGATGAGCCAGGCGGCGGCGCGTAGCGGTCGTGGGATGCGGGCTGTGCCGACAAGGGCAGGGTTACCGGCGGCGAGGGTGAGCATGGCCAGTCCGAGTGGGGTGGCGATGCCGGCGATGAGGCTGGCGAGGAACAGAAGCTTGATGGGTCCGATGCCGCTGAGGGCGACGACGGTGCCGGCGATGGTTTGTGCGATGACGATGCCGTAGAAGCGGGGTGCTTGACGGAGTGTTCGGTTGAGGCCGCGGGCCCATCCGAAGGCGCTGGCGGTGGCGTATCCCCCGGTGGCCATGATGACGGGTACGGCGATGACTGCGGAGGCGAGTAGGCCGATGGCGAACAGGTCGCTGGCGTAGGGTCCGGCGAGGGGGCGCAGTGCGCGGGCGGCTTCTTCGGCGGTGGCTACCTGTTCGTGGTGGCTGCCGAGGGTGGCGGCGCTGGCGACCAGGATGCACCAGAAGATCACTGCGGCCAGGCCGGCACCGGTTACCGCGTCGAACTCGCGGATCTTGAGTTGTCGGCGCGGGCAGGGTTGTTCGACCTGCTCGACGGTTTGCCACACGTACATGTAGCTGGTCAGGGTGGTACCGAGGATGGCCAGTGCGCCAGCGAGGTGGGCCTGGGTGAACGGGATGGACGGAATCAGGCTGCCTCGTGCGACCGCGAGCCAGTCGGGGCGGGCCAGGACTGCGGCGGCGCCGTAGGCGAGCAGGCCGACCATCACCACCTTGAAGACTCGTACGACCTTCGCGTACTTGCCGATGAGGAGGAGGCCCAGCGCGGCGGCGGCGAAGGCAGGGACCAGCAACGGTGAGTCGACTCCGCTCAGGAGGCCGATCGCGGCGGCGCCGGCCGCGATGTCGGCCGCGATGGTGACGACGTTGACGCCGAGTATGGAGATCAGCAGCAGGGCGCTGGCGGTTCGGCCGTAGCCGTCACGGACCGCCTGCTGGAGGTCGCGGCCGGAGAGCACGCCGACGCGGGTGGCGAGGATCTGCACGATCACGAGTGCCGGCATCATCAGCAGCGTCAGCCAGGCGAGCCCGAACATGGTGCTCGCGCCGACCACTACGAGGGTCGCGACCGTGGTGGGGTCGATGTCCGCCGCGCCGGAGATCAGGCCCGGACCCCATTGCCGGAGGCGGAAACGCCGTCGGCCTCTGCCATGCGGTTTCCGGTTGTCGGCGGTGTCCGGTCGCGATGGGGGTTGCCTGGTCACGCGCTCTTCTTTCGCAGGCGGGCACCGCGCGGGTCCCCACCGGCGCGGGGCCCACCACGTCTTCCCATTCTGGGTCAGGCCGGCTGCTGTAGTGCCGGGATCGGTGATCTGGCGCAGGGGCTCTCTTCTCGCCCTCGCTGGTCCACATGCCGGGCTGTAAAGCCGACCGTAAGGGATTGCACCTGCTGGGGTGGTACCCATCGGAGCCGATTTCACGCGAAACGCGGCTGCTGTCGGCGGTCGGAGATCTAGGGTGGGGCGCATGCGTCAGCTGCGCATGCTGGCCGAACGGACTCCGGCGGGGCGGGATCGGTACGTCGACTTCCTGCGTGCGTTGGCGATCAGTCTGGTGGTGCTGGGGCATTGGACCGTCACCGTCGTCACGTACGGCACCGGTGACCTGACAGGGTTCTCGGCACTGGACGAGCTGCGGTGGGTCCGACTTGTCACCTGGCTGTTCCAGGTAATCCCAGTGTTCTTCCTGGTCGGCGGGTTCGCCAACGCCGCGTCGCTGGCCAGCAGCCGGGGGCGGGGGCAGACCGCGACGCAGTGGCTGCTCACCCGCAGTCAACGACTGGTCCGCCCCACCACAGTGCTGCTGCTCGTGCTCGCGGCCGGAAGCCTTGTCGGTCGGTTGGCCGGCGGCGATTCGGCCGAGATCCGCACCGTGGTCGGGTTCGCCACCATTCCGCTGTGGTTCCTCAGCGCCTACATAGCGGTGGTCGCGTTCACGCCGGTCATGTACCGGCTGCACCTGCGCCTCGGGTTCGTCGTACCGCTGACGCTGGTGGCACTCGTGGCCGTCGGCGACGTCGGGCGCCTGCTCGGGCACGGGCCGCTGTCCGGCGGGAACTTCCTGTTCGGCTGGCTCGCCATCCACCAGATCGGGTTCGCCTGGTACGACTCGTACGCCGCCGAAAGAGAGACAAGGCCGCTGGCCGGCCAGGATCGATCGCGTGGGCTGCTGTCCCATCGGTTGCCCGTTGGGCGTACCACCGCTGGGCTGCTGTTCCTTGTAGGGTTCGGTGTCCTGCTGCTGCTCACCGTGGTGGGTCCCTACCCGGTCAGCATGATCACCGTGCCGGGCGAACGTCTGGACAACTCGTCACCTCCCAGTCTCGCGCTTCTCGCGCTGGCCGCCGGGCAGCTCGGGCTCATCCTGCTGGTCCGACACCGCGCCGAGCGGTGGCTGCTTCGATCTGGCCCGTGGCGGGTGGTGGTCGCCGCCAATGCTGTCGTTCTCACCGTCTTCCTGTGGCATCTCAGCGCTGTCGTGCTGCTCGTCGGCGGGTTGAACCTTGTGCACTGGCTGCCCCCGGCGTCGGTGGGCACCGGCGCATGGTGGGCGTGGCGGCTGCCCTGGCTTGCCGCGTTGGCGGTGATCCTGACAGCGCTGGTAGCAGTCTTCGGACGGATCGAGGCCCGCGCCGCACGCCGCCGCCCCGCCTCGCGTCCCGCCATGGCCGCAGGGCGGTTGACGCCGGTCCTTCGCACGGCCCTCACCGTTGTCGGCTACGCCGGCCTGGTGATGGGCCTCTTGATCAACAGTATGGTGTCGATGTCCAGACCTGAGCCTCTCGGCTTACCACCCGCCACGCTGGTGGTCTACCTGATCGGTGCGGGCATCCTACGACTGCTCCGATCAGCTCCGACCGAGTCGGCCAACCACCTCGCCGCCGCGCCGCCTGACGTCGACAGAAATGGGTAACGGGAACCAGCGAGTGCCGCAACTAGGGAGGCCGACATGCGGCCATGGATGGCGGGAATGGTCGCCGCCGGTGGGGCGGCGGTACAAACGCTGCCGGTGGTGACCGCCAACGGAGCGGTGCGTCGCCTGTGCTGGCCGCGTCTGGCCGGTGTGGGTACGGCCGGCCGGATTGCGTTGACTTTCGACGACGGACCCGACCGCGCCTCCACCCCACTGTTTCTTGGGGTGTTGGAGCGCGAGAGTGTGCGAGCCACGTTCTTCCTGCTCGGCAGTATGCTCGACCGTGATCCGGGGCTCGGCCGCGAGTTGGTCGCGGCCGGGCATGAGGTCGCGGTACACGGATGGGAACACCGGAACCTGTTGTGGCGATCACCCGCCGCGACCTACACCGACATCGCACGAGCCCGGGACAGCATTGCCGCCGTCACCGGCACGTCACCGTTGTGGTATCGGCCGCCGTACGGGGCGCTAACGATGTCGGCGCTGCTGGCATGCCGGCGGCTGGGCCTGACTCCACGCCTGTGGACGGCGTGGGGACGCGATTGGGAATCCACCCGGTCTCCGGAGTCGATCTGGGAAACGATCCGGAAGGATCTCTACGGTGGCGGCACCGTACTGCTGCACGATTCGGACTGTGCGTCCACCCCGGGCGCCTGGCGAGGCGCCCTGGCCGTCCTGCCCCGCCTCATCACCTGGGCCCGTGATCGAGGGCTGATACTCGGGACGCTTGGCGCCCATCAGGGGGCACCGACACCGCGGGCGACCGAAACGGCACCGTACCGGCCACGGCACGCC
Source organism: Micromonospora sp. NBC_00617 (assembly GCF_045161355.1). Taxonomy (NCBI): domain Bacteria; kingdom Bacillati; phylum Actinomycetota; class Actinomycetes; order Micromonosporales; family Micromonosporaceae; genus Micromonospora; species Micromonospora sp. NBC_00617. The sequence continues at coordinate 1,361,825 of NZ_CP107751.1, forward strand.
GTGGCATGGGGACGGACAGGGCGGGTAACCGCGTCCGGTGAACCCACGGCATACGGGAGACGCCCAGCCTTTGATGCTGTCATGATGGACGGCATTCGGCCCGGGCCGCCCAACGCCGACGGGGCGCTGCCTACTAGTCCTGCCAGGCGCGACAAGCCCGGGGGCAGCCCGGGCCGGAAGAGAATCCTGGTCGTATCCGCCGACATCGGCGCGGGCCACGACGCCGCCGCCACTGAGCTGGCCGACCGGCTCGCCGCCGACGAGATCGTCGTGGAGCATCTCAATTTCTTCGCGGCTCTGCCGAGGCCTCTGCACGCGGTCGTCCGGGAGGGCTACTGCGCCATGCTCCAGTGGGTCCCCTGGGGCTATGACGCGCTCTTCACGATCACTGACCGCTCGTCGCTGGCGGTCACCGCGATCCGGGCCGCGCTGCGGATGGCCGCACCGCGGATGCTGTCGCGGATACCGTCGGACACCTGCCTCGTTGTGACGACCTTTCCGTTCGCCAACCAGCTTCTCGGGCCGATGCGCCGGGCGGGACAGCTCACCGCACCGGTGTTCACCTATGTCACGGATTTCGTGGTCCATCCGACCTGGGTGTCACCCGGCATCGACACCTACTGCGTAATCCATAACGCGACGCAGCAGCAGGCCACCGCACGCGGAGCATCCCACGTCCGATTGGTCGATCCCCTGATCTCCAGCAAGTTTGCATCGATGTACACCCTATGCAAACGCGCTGCTCGTGCCCGTTTCGGCCTGCCCGAGCAGGACCGACTGGCGTTGATCGTCGCCGGGTCCTGGGGCGTGGGTGACGTGGCCCGCACCGCTGCGGAGGTCCTCGCCACCGGCTGCGTCACACCAGTCGTCGTATGCGGACGCAACGACGACCTACGTCGCCGACTTCACACTTTCCCCGGACACGTCATGGGCTGGGTCGACGACATGCCCACCCTCATGCGGGCGGTCGACCTCGTCGTTGAGAACGCCGGCGGACTGACCTGCCAACAATCCCTGGCCTGCGGCCTCCCGACCGTCACCTACCGGCCGATCGCCGGACACGGCCGCGCCAACGCCCAGGTACTCGCCGACGCCGGACTCACCACCTACGTCACCACACCTACTGAGCTACGACCGGTGCTGTACGCGCTGAACGCCACCGAGGAAAACCCAGCCGCCCCTCCCGTCACCGCCACCGATATGGCCACCCTCGTCTCAGACGCCATCGAGACCGACTACCAACGATGATCCGCTCGGGTGCCGACCACAATTCCCGGACGACCCCAGCATGATCCCACTCGCGCTCGCTGCGGCCTTCTGTTTCGCCCTCTCCTCCGCACTACACCAACGCGCTGCGCAGCAGCAGCCACCACACGGCGCCCTCGACCCTCGGCTGCTCCTGCGACTCTTGAGAAGCCGGCTCTGGCTCTCCGGTTGGATTCCCGACTCCGCTGGCGTCGCACTCCAAGTCGCCGCGCTTCGACTCGGACCGATCGCGGTCGTCCAACCCGTCATGGCCAGTGGCCTGTTCATGGCAATCCTGATTGAAGCCACCCTCATCCGCCGACGCATCGCACGCCGCGACCTGCTCGCCGCCGCGATCGGGATAGCCGGACTGACCGCCTTCCTCCTTCTCGCCGACACCCGCGCTGGACTCGCCACTGCCCCGGCCACATCCTGGGCTGGCCCGGCCCTCTGTGTGACACTGGTCATGACGATCTGCGTCGTGGCAGCGCACCGTCTCACCGGCGCCGCACAAGGTGCGGTACTCGGCACCGCCAGCGGCCTCGCCTACAGCCTCGCCGCAGCCCTCGTCAAAGACCTCACCGGCCGATACCACGGCAACCTCATCGACACCCTGCTGAGCTGGACATCCCTGGCCCTCGTGAGCGTCGCGGCCATCGGATTGCTGCTGAACCAGACCGCCTTCCAGCACGGCCGCCTCGCCGCACCCCTGACCGCACTCACCCTCACCGACCCCATCACCAGCGTCGTCATCGGGATCACCGTCTTCCGGGAAACGCTCACCACCTCACCCATCCGCGTCACCGGACTCGTCCTGGCCGCCATCACCACCGCCGTAGGTGTCTGGCTCGCTGCCACGGCCGCCACCACTCACCGGCGCTATGGACACCGGTAGCAAGCGCGCGACGACGCGGCGCTGAGGCGCATCCCTCAGACCGCCATCTCCTTGCCGGCGGCAGGACCAGCCAAACGTTCAGCGGCAGGTGTGTCACGCCGAATACCGGGTAAACGGGGACCCTCCTCAGCAGGCACAACGCCTGGCGGGTCTGGCCGGAAGCACAGTTAGATCGCTGGACGGACCCGTAGCCGTCACCATCCGTCGTGGACGGCCTTCGTATGGACGATCTTGCCCGATTCGCGGTCACCACGGCAGCCCTCTCCGGTCTGGTCGAAGGCGGTGCCTACGCCTTCCGTGCCAGGTCGACCGACCCGTCGCCCTACAGCATGTGCTGCCGGGGCCGGCAGTCCGCCGAAGTGCCCTCCCCGAGCCGGCGCGAGGACTCGCTCCGCCGATCGTCGAACGCCGTACCCGTCCGGGCGGGTGCGCCCTACCGCCCTACCGCGTAACTGCGCGGCTGGCCGGGGGGCGGGCGATGGTCGGCGCGGACCCGCCACTGTGGCGCAGCCGCGTGTCCACGGCGAGCAGCGTGAGGGCGGCAAGCGTCAGCAGTCCACCGGCGAGCGCCAGCGGGCGTGCCCCCGAGGTGGGCAGGAGGGCGCCGCCGAGCAGCGATCCGCCAGCGATGCCGGCATTGAAGGCGGTGCTGACGCCGGCCGACGCGATGTCGGTGCTGCCGGGAGCCAGTTGCAGCATCCGGTTCTGCACGGCGGAGCCGAACGCCGCGTAGGCGAGGCCGATCCCGGCGAGGAATGCGACAGTGCCGTGCCGGAGCGTGCCGAGCGCGTACATGCCGAACAACGCGGCCGTACCGATGCTCAGCGGCGTCAGCAGGGAGCCGATGGGCCGGGTGTCCAGAGTTCGGGCTGCGGCCAGGGTGCCGAGGACGCCCGCGGTGCCGGCGGCGAACAGCAGCGGCGCGAGGGCTGCGTCGGCGAAGCCGCTGATGTCGAGCAGGAACGGTGTGATGTAGGTCTGCAGGGTCATGAAGCCGCCGATGCCGAGGGCGGTGGCGATCAGCAGCACGGCGAAGCGCCGCCCGTCCGGTGCGGTTCCCCGGGCGGCGCCGCCCGCCGCCGGGGGATACGAGGGCAGGAGGACGACCACCGCGGCGGCGATCACCAGACCGACTCCGGCGAGCACGGCGAACGCCGCGCGCCAACCGGCCTGCTGCCCGAGCCAGGTGCCGAGGGGTACGCCGAGGACGGGGGCGAGCGTCGCCCCGGTCGCGAACAGCGCCACCACCCGGCCGCGCACCGCGACCGGGAAAGGCCCGATCACGGTCGCCGTGGCGACGGACCAGAACAGCGCCTGGGCGAGAGCGGTCACGAGGCGCGAGCCGGCAAGCACCGCGTAGGTCGGGGCGAGTGCGGCGGCGGCGTTCGCGACGGCGAACAGGAACATGGTGGCGCCGAGCAGGTGCCGCCGGGGAATCCGCTGGGTCAGCCGGGCCAGCGGCACGGATGCCAGCACGACCACGACGGCGTACCCGCTGACCAGCAGACCCACCTGCGAGCGGGACCGGTCGAGGTCGGGTGCGATGTGGGTCAGCAGGCCGACGGGCAGCAACTCCGTCGTGATGAACGCGAACGCGGCGAGGGAGAGCGTGACGAGCACGGCCCCGGCCCTTCGCGGCGACACCTCCCACACCATGGCCCACCCCCCGTTCATGGTCACCGTAATCGACGGCCCTGCCTCCACTCATGCTGGCCGGGCCGTCGCGGTGCGCGGCACGACCCTCCGTTGGGCCGCGTCGCGCCGCTGGTGTCACCGGAGAATGTCGTCGAGCGGTGGCCGTCAGATGGTGATGACGACCTTCGCCCGCGCGTGCTCGCCTTCGAGATACCGGATGGCCGCGGGCACCTCGTGGAGGGGATACGTACGGTCGATGACCGGGGTGAGACGACCGGCCTCGACGTGAGCGCCCAGCGCGTCGAGGTGCTGCCGGCCCGGTGTCGTCGCGAGCGTGACGATGCGGTGTCGGACCAGCGGGGCCAGCAGCCGTCCGCGCGCGATCAGCCCGACCGGGCCGATGAGGCTGCCACCGTCGTACACGCCGCCGCCGGAGAGCACCAGCGTCCCGGTCGGTGTCAGCGCCCGCCGCAGCTCGCTGAGTGAGCGGTTGCCGACCAGGTCGAACACGACGTCGTGGCGGTCCGCGCCGTGGGCGAAGTCGTCGCGCTTGTAGTCGATGACGTGGTCGGCGCCGAGCGAGCGGACCAGGTCGACGTTGCGGGTGCTGCACACCCCGGTCACGGTGGCGCCGAGCGCCTTGGCCAGTTGCACGGCGAGAGTGCCGACGCCGCCCGAGGCGCCGTTGATGAGGACGCGGTGGCCGGGCCCGACGCCCCCGGCGTCGCGCAGCCCCATGAGCGCGGTGACGCCGGCCAGCGGCAGGGCTGCCGCCTGCTGCGGGGTCAGGTTCGCCGGCATCGCCGCGACCATCGTCTCGGGCACGCACACGTACTCGGCGAACGCCCCGTTGGCCTCGCCGAGGTCGCCGAACACCGCGTCGCCCGGCCGTACCTGCCGGACGTCGGCGCCGACGGCCTCGACCCGGCCCGCGAAGTCGCGGCCACGGATGCGCGCCCGGGGCCGCGTCCGGCCCATCGCCAACCGCGCCATCCGGGGATCACCCCGCATGGCATGCCAGTCGTACGCGTTGAGCGAGGCCGCCTCGACCCGTACGAGCACGTCGCCCGGGGCGGGCGTCGGCGTGGCGACGTCGGCGAGCGCGAGGGTTTCCGGCGGGCCGTATCGGTCCTGAACGATCGCTTTCATGATCCCTCCCGAGGGGTGTACGGCGTACACTGACGGTAGGTGTACGCCGTACACCTGTCAAGGCGGTTATGGTTCAACAACCGCCGGACAGGACGAGGACGAGATGGCTGAGCAGGCTGAGACGCTGCGCCGGACGCCGCTGAGCAGGGATCGCGTCCTGCGTGCCGCCGTGGCGCTCGCCGACGAAGCCGGCATCGAATCCCTCAGCATGCGCAACCTCGCCCAGGATCTGGGCGTCGTGCCGATGGCGCTCTACAAGCACGTGGCCAACAAGGACGAACTGCTCGACGGCATGATCGACGTGATCGTCGGCCAGATCGACCCGCCCGCGTCCGACACCAACTGGAAGGACGCCATCCGCCGGCGCATCCTCTCGGCGCGGGAGGTGCTGCGCCGGCACCCCTGGGCGGCGCTCGCGATCGAGTCCCGGAACATGGCGACGCCGGCCATCCTCGCCTACCTCGACTCGGTGGTCGCGACCTTCAAGGCCGGCGGGTTCTCCGCCAACCTCGCCCACCACGTGATGCACACGATGGGCAGCCGGGTCCTGGGCTTCAGCCAGGAACTGTTCGACGCCTCCCGCCAGGCCGGTCGCTCCGGAACCACCAGCACCGAACCGCCCGCCGACCTGCCGCCGGAGTTCGCCGCCCAGTTCCCGCACCTGGCGGAGATCGCCGGGGCGGCGTCCCACGACGACCAGTCGGTCGTCGGGCAGGGTTGCGATGACCAGTTCGAGTTCGAGTTCGCGCTGGACCTGCTGCTCGACGGCATCGAACGGCTCCATCAGCAGGGCTGGACATCGCCACGGCGAGCCCGGTGAAGCGAGCGCCCGCACCGCCGGCTCGGCGAGGTGGCGCGCGCCCCTGATTCTTCACTCCGATGTCACCACGCGACCCCCCCGGGTGACGTGTTGATGTCCGTCGGCCGGAGTTGGCTCTCAGCCGTCGCACTTGCCGTGACCAGGAGCTGATCCGCGTGCCTTCCTCCCGTCGTACCTTCCTCGCTGGCGGCGCCGCCGCCGGTGTGGGCCTTGCCGTCGCCGGTGGCCTGCCCTCCCTGGCGCAGGCCAGCCCCAGCCGGCCGCACTCGCAGGGCTTGCGGAGTCACCTGCCCTTCCCGCCGTTGGTGGACGACCCCAAGGGGATCCTGGCCCTGCCCGAGGGCTTCAGCTACACCGTGGTCACCCGGACCGGCGTCACCCGACTCGACCGTGGCCAGGGCACGACCCCGTCGGACCACGACGGCATGGCCGTCTACGACGCCGGCCACGGCCGCTACACCCTGATCCAGAACCACGAGATCGACCTCAAGTACACCGACCTCACCTTCGACGGTCCGGACAACGTCACCGTCACCCCGTGGGGCAGCCTCGTGCTCGCCGAGGACGGCTCGGGCGCCTCGCACGTGCTCAGCACGATCCCGGGCGGCCCGACATACCCGATCGCCCGTAACCAGCTCAACGATTCGGAATTCTGCGGGCCGACCTTCAGCGCCGACGGCAAGGTGCTCTTCGTCAACATGCAGGACCCCGGCCTCACCCTGGCCATCACCGGCCCGTGGGAAAAGTACCTGGGCTGACCGCGCCAGACCGACCGGCTGGGTGTCACGCGTCGCGGTGGTGGAACACGAAAGCGGCGAGCGTCAGCGCGCAGAGCGTCCACGTGATCGTGGCGGCGGCGCCGTGGGCCGGGTCGAGGGCTGCGGTGTCCGGCAGGTAGGCGGCGCTGCTGCGGGCGCCGGCCCGCAGCAGCGGGCCGGCGATGAAGTAGAGGCCGAGCAGCAGGACCACGGCGGGCACAGCCCGGCGGACAATGCAGGCGACAGCAGCCGCCAGCAGCGTGCTGAGTGTGAGGTACGCGGTCGCGACGGGTGTCCAGGTGACCCCGTCGGCTGGCAGGGTGCTGGTGACCGCCGTCGCGGCGGCCAGCGGGAGCGTCAGAGCGGTCAGCGCGAGCGCTTTCGCCGCCTGCAGTGACAGGCGCCGGGGCATCGCGAGCAGTGTGGTCTGGATCTGGCCGCCCTCCTGGTACTCCGACGAGGCCGCCAGCACGCCGAGCACCAGGAAGCCGGCCTGGGTGTAGCCGAGCGGGGCCAGTGCGGCGTCGCCACCGAGCGGTTCACCGCGGGATTCGGCGGAAGCGTACGCGCACGTCAGCAGGAGGTTGGCGGTCCAGGTCAGCAGTGCGGTCCGGCGCAGCGACGGCAGGGTCAGCAGCTTGACCAGTTCTGCGCGGGCGGCGTTCACACGTCCCGCCCCTGAAACAGAACGGCGCCGACCGCGAGCAACGCGACGACCCAGGCCGTCATCACCAGACCGGCGGTCACCGGAGCGACCTCGACGGGGAAGTCCGCGCTGCGGATGAACATCTGCGCTCCGACGATGTCCGGCAGGTAGACGGCGAGGTCGGTGACCTTCGTCAGCAGGTACGACACGGACACGACGGAGCTGTTGATGATCAGCAGTGTCAGCGGCACGATGCCGTTGCGAGTGATCAGCACCATCGCGTACGCCAGCAGCGCGGTCAGCGTCCAGTAGAGGATCGCGGCGGCGACTCGGATCGGGGCGGGTGTCGGCGCGTGTGCGCCGTGCAGCACCTGAGTGAGGGTGAGGGTGGCGGCTACGGTGACCGCCGCCTGTGCCGTGACGACCAGCACGAGCGCTGTGGTCTTCGCCGCGAGCAGACGCAGCCGGTGGGGAACCGCGGTGAGCGTCGCGGTGAGTTGGCGGCTGCCGGGAGCATCCTGACCAGTGGATGTGTATTCGCTGCTCACCACGATCACACCGAGGACCAGCGGACCGATCAGGCCGATACCCAGGTCGCGTAGACCCAGATCGGACGTGTCGGTGAGGGTGCCGTCGGCGATCGCACGGCGGGTGTACGGCGCGTTCAGCAGGACGACCACGGGTGATGTCAACGTGCCCAGTACCAGGCCGACCCAGGCGGTGGGCAGGCCGAGCAGCTTACGGAGTTCGGCGCGGACCAGGCTCACCACGGGTCACCCGCCTCGGTGGCGGTCAGCGCGAAGAAGGCGTCCTCGAGCGTACGGTGATCGCCGGTGACGTCGGCGAGCCTGCCCTGGATCAGAATCCGGCCCTTGTTGATCACGATGACGTCGTCGGCGATCTCCGCCAGTTCCCCCATCAGGTGGGTGGAGAGGAGGACCGTGCGGCCCTGCGCGGCGCTGTCGCGGAGGAACCCACGCATCCAGCGGATCCCGGCCGGGTCGAGACCGTTGACCGGTTCGTCCAGGACCAGCACCGCAGGGTCGCCGAGCAGCGCGGTGGCGAGCCCGAGCCGGCGGCTCATCCCGAGGGAGAAACGGCCGGCGCGCTTGCGCGCCTCGCCGGTCAGGCCCACGACCTCGAGGACCTCCTCGGCGCGGGAATCCGGCAGGCCATTGCTGGCGGCCACCCAGCGCAGGTGGGCGCGGGCCGTGCGGGCCCGGTGCGCCCCGCTGCCGTCGAGCAGCGCGCCGACCGTCGTCAGCGGACGCTGCAGTTGCCGGTAGGGGCGCCCGCAGATCAGCGCGGTCCCGCTCTGCGGCTCGTCCAGGCCGAGGAGGATACGCAGCGTCGACGTCTTGCCGGCTCCGTTCGGCCCGAGGAAGCCGGTGACCCGGCCGGGTCGTGCCTCGAAGGTGACGTCGCACAGGATCTGTGTCCTGCCCTTGGTCTTGCTGACGCGATCAATAGTGATCATGAATCGAGTGAACAGGTGATCCGGCCCGCACACATCGGACCGTTCTCGGATCCGCACGGCCCGGTCGGTCCGTGGACCGTCAGACCCTGGTCTGAGAACTACAGTCGGGGTGGTGAACGCCCATCCGCGCCCCTCCGGGCGGTCCAGGGCCGTGCCGCTGGTCGCCGTGGCGGTCAGCGTGCTGGTGATGGTCATGTGTACGGTCGGCGCGCAGGGCCCGGTCGCGGTCATACTGCCGCCGCTGATAGTCGGCGTCGCTGTCGCGGCCGCGATATGGGCGGTGCGGCGGTCCCGCGCCGACCGAGTCGCCTACGAGTCGCGACTGACCGCCTGGGCAGCGTCCGAGGCCGTGCTCGCCGAGCGGCTGCGCATTGCCCGCGACCTGCACGACATCGTCTCGCACGGCCTGGGTCTGATCACGGTCCGCGCGGCGGCCACCCGGCACCTACCCAAGCCTGCCGAGGTGGCGGTGGCGCTCACCGATATCGAGGACGCGAGCCGGCACGCGACGGCCGAGCTACGCCGCATGCTCACGGTCCTGCGTGAGCCGTCGGCCGCCGACCGCCGTGCGCCTGTGGAGAACCTCGACGACCTGCCCGGCATCGTGCACGGGGCGTCGCTCGCCGGTATTCGGGCACGGCTGACGGTCGAGCCGCTCGGCCCGGTGTCGCAGGGTGTACAGCTCGCCGTGTGCAAGACGGTGCGGGAGGCGCTCAGCAACGCGGCGCGGTACGCGGGGCCGACGGACGTGCGGGTGCGGGTGTACCGGGACGACACCTACGTGGTGGTCACGGTGGCGGACGCCGGCCCGTCCGTCGACGGATGGCGCGCTTCACCGGGTGCCGGCCACGGGCTGGCCGGGTTGCGGGAGCGGGTGGGCGGTCTCGGTGGCACGTTGTCGGCGGAGCACGTCGACGCGGGCTTCCGTCTTACCGCGCGGATCCGGGACGAGGCGGCGTGAGCGGCATCCGCGTGCTTCTGGTGGACGACCAGGCGCTGCTCCGACGCAGCCTCGCCACGATCATCGACAACGAGCCCGACCTGGCCGTGGTCGGCGAGGCCGGCGACGGCGCGCATGCCGTGGTGTGCGCCCGCGCCACCCGCCCCGACGTTGTCCTGATGGACGTGCGGATGCCGCGCCTCGACGGCCTCCAGGCCACCCGTCGCATCTGTGCCGACCCCGCGCTGTCCACCGCCCGTGTCCTGGTCCTGAGCATGTTCGAGCTGGACGAGTACGTCTACGAGGCGTTGCACGCGGGCGCGTCGGGTTTCCTGCTCAAGGACGCTCACCCCGACGAGCTGATCGAGGCGATCCGCCGTACCCACCGTGGTGAATCGCTGTTCGCGCCGAAGATCCTCACCCGGCTCGTCGCGCACTACGTCACGGCGCCCCGACCCAATCGGCCGACGCCGGCGATGCGGCGACTGACCGGCCGTGAGATCGAGGTGCTGACGCTGATCGCCGGCGGCTTGTCGAACGACGAGATTGCGACCGCCCTGGCGATCTCGGTGAAGACGGTGAAGACCCACATCACGCACCTGATGGCGAAGCTCCCCGTGCGGGACCGGGCACAGCTCGTGATCGCGGCGTTCGACGCGGGGCTGGTGCGGCCGCGCGGCTGAACCCGAACGCGGTGCTCGTCACGGACCCGGTTGACCGGCGGCCGGGCCGGAGGTCGTCGACAATGGCAAGGGTGCGCCCCGCCTTCGTCCTGCACCACCACCGCAAACCCCGACCGCACTTCGACCTGCGGCTCGAGGAGGACGGCGTGCTGCGCTCGTGGGCGGTTCCCCGTGGTCTGCCGGACAGTCCCAGCGACAACCGGCTCGCGATCGCGGTGCCCGATCACCACCTTGATCACCTCACCTACGAGGATGCCGACAAGTCGATCGCCGACATCGGCACCTGGGAGGAGCACGACCGCACCGACCGTCGGATGCTGTTCACGCTGCACGGGCGCACCGACCGCAGGCGGTACGCGCTCATCCGTACCGGCGAGGGGTGGCTGCTGCACCTGACGAAGGAGCAGCCACCGGGTTGAGGCTCACGCGGGCCCCGTGGCCCGGGCAGGTCAGCGTGGACTGTCGAGGCGGCGGTTCCGGGCCGACCGGATGCCCTCGGCCCGGAACCGTGCTGCGAGATGGTCAGCTGACCTGTACCAGGCGCCAGTTGTTCCTGGTGCTGCCGTTGTCGGTGTACTGGACGGCCTGGGCGCCCCAGGTGCTGGAGCCGTTGAGGACGGCGAGCACCTTGCCGCTGTTGACGTTGCGGATCCGGTAGGAGCCGTCGCTGTTGGCCACCAGGGTCCAGCGGTGGTCGGCGGTTCCGTTGTCGCTCCACTGCAGAACGCGGGCGTTGTCGGCGGTCGACATGTTCTCGACGCCGAGGACCTTGCCGCTGTTGGCGTTGCGGAACCGGAACGCGCTGCCGTCGGTGACCCTGCCCCAGTTGTGGTCGGCGGTGCCGGTGTCGCCCCACACCACGGCCAGGCCGCCATCGGCCGTGGACATGTTCTGCACGCCGAGAACCACGCCGGTATCGGCGTGGACCAGCTTGTAGGTGTCCCCGGTGCTGGTGCCGCCGCTCACGTTCGCCACGAGGGTCATCACGCTGCGCGCGGGCAGCGTGACGGTCAGGGAGCCGTTCGACATGGTGAGCGCGCCCTGGGGCGCGACGTTCCGGCTCCCGTCCGTCAGCCAGTTCGTGACACTGCCCGACGCGGAGGTGTTCGACAGGGTGAACTGCTGGCTCACCGACGAGGTGTTCTTGTTGACGGCGACGATCACGACGGTGTCGCCGCCCCGGTACGCCGAGACGTAGACGTTCGACGCCGGGTTCGCCGTCGCGTCGATCCGCACGTACCCGGGGCGGACGAACCTGGCGAAGTGCGCCATCATGGCGCCGCGCTTGCTGATCTGGCCGTCCTCGCGCATGGGGCCGTAGCTGCGCCGGAGGTACCACCAGACGTACGCCTGGAACTCGGCGTCCACCATGGCGTGGTGGATGTGCTCGCCCACGTCGAGCGCCTCGGGCCAGGCGTCGCCGGAATTGGTGTTGCTGTTCGGGTAGTAGACCTCCGTCATCCAGAGTTCCTTGCCCGCACCCTTCTGCTTGAACAGGGGGTAGGGGAAGTTCGAGTACGACGTGCCGTAGAGGTGCGCCCCGATGATGTCGACGTTGGCCAGGGCCGTGGAGTCGTTCAGGATCGGGTCCGACATGGACTTCACGTACTGAAAGGACTCGGGGGCGATGACCCTGGTGCTGATCGAGCCGGCGTTCTCCCGCAGGAAGCGGACCATCTCCGTGGACGTCCACCACGTCCATTCCGTCGCGTAGTCGGGTTCGTTCTGCACCGAGATGGCGTACAGGTTCACCCCGTTGTCGCGCAGGTGGGTGGTGAAGTTGTTGAGGTGCTGGGCGTAGGCGCCGTACGAGCTGTACCGGAGGCGCTTGGCGTTGGTCTGACCGCCGCGGGTGAAGGTCTCGATCATGCTGGCCGGGGGATTCCACGGCGACGCGAAGACGGTCACGCCGAGCTCGGCCGCGCGCTGAGCTGTCGCCAGGTCAGCGCTCCAGTCCGCCTGGTTCTCGCCGACGGGGATCCGCAGCAGGGAGAACCCCAACCGGCCCTCGCCGGTGCCGAACGCCGTCTCCCGCTGGGCGGCTGTCAGGTCGCCGATCCACGCGGCGTGGGCCATGGCACCGAAGCCTCGGATCGTCTGCCGCTGTGCCGACAGGTTGATGGTCGCCGCCGCCGCCGAGGCTTCCGTGGCCCCCGCGACCGCCGCGACCGTCGCGACCGGCACGGCCCCCATCGTCGTCAGGATGGTTCGTCGGCTCAGCAGTCTCGGCTCGTCGCGTACCGGCTTGTTCTGATCGTTCGTCATGTCTCGTCCTCCTGGCTGGTGGTGGTACGCGCCGTCGCGGTCCCATCGGCCCGGTCGGCACCGGTTCGCAGCGCCGCCACCGAGAGTGACGGTGACCCCGGTGGCGATGACCTCTCCGATTTCGATCGAGTGACGTGACTGTTAACGCTAACAATCACCGGAGTCTAAGTTCCGCTCGCGTCGAGGGTCAAGAACGAGCAGGCCGGTGAGCGGACGAACGCGTTGCGTCACCGACCACATCGAAGTAGTCCCAGGTCAGGGGCTCGCCAGGCCGCGAAAGCGCCAACGAGGTTCGCGGGCGTCCTCGGGTGCGGGCCGGTGGGCGGTGATCGCGGCGCCGGCCTCACGGGCCTGACTAATGTCATGTGTACCGATGCGCCCTGCATCGAAGTCCGTGACTAAGCGCACTGGGGCGCACCACCACCCGTCGATGAAACTCGATTCAACGCCGGAACAACCAGCCCGGCCGAGTTCGAGAGGAGGCGGGACGGTGGACGAACGTTACGACAGCTACTGCGCGGCGGATCGGCTGTTCTACGACTCGCTCGGCAGCGCCGTCGCACAGCCCGTCTTCCCGGCCGCCGAGCGCCCCATCCCGACCGGCTGGCGTCGCGAGCCGCTCGACGACTGGCTGATCTACGCGCCCGACGGCGGCTCGCTGCCGCAACAGGGCTGGAAGATCCACGTGTCGGCGGGCCTGGCGAACGCCGAGCGGGTGCTGGACGCCGTCTGGAACTACTGCGTCCCCCGCGGCCTGTCCTTCAAGTTCCTCCGCGGGCCCCGCACGCTGCTGCTGCGCAACTCCAAGTACGCCGCGCGGGCCGCCAGCGGCAAGTTCATCACGGTCTACCCCCGCGAGGACGCGGAACTGGAGCTGGTCTGCAAGGAGCTCGACGAGCTGCTCACCGGCGAGACCGGACCGTACATCCTCAGCGACCTCCGCTACGGCGACGGCCCGGTCCACGTGCGCTACGGCGGCTTCGCCGCCCGCTACTGCCACTCACCCGACGGTCAGGTGGTGCCGGCGATCGAGGACGACTCCGGCGCGCTGGTGCCGGATCGCCGTGAGCCCGTCTTCCACGTCCCGTCCTGGGTGACCCTGCCCGACTTCCTCGGCCCGCACCTGGCCGCCCGCAATGACACCAGCACCAACCAGGTGCCGTACCGCATCGAGCGGGTGATCCACTTCTCCAACGGCGGTGGGCTGTACGTGGGCCGGGATCTGCGTACCGACACCGAGGTGGTGCTGAAGGAGGCCCGACCACACGCCGGCCTGGACGCCGACGGCACGGACGCCGTCGCCCGGCTGGCCCGCGAGGCGCAGGCCCTGCGGCAACTGGCCGACCTGCCGCAGGTGCCGCGGGTGCACGACGAGTTCGCCCTCGGCGAGCACCGGTTCCTCGCGCTCGAGTTCATCGAGGGTCGGCCGCTGAACAAGGTGCTGGTCGACCGGTACCCGCTGATCGACGCCGACGCGACCGACGAGGACCGGGCGGCGTACGCCCGCTGGGCCCGGCACATCCACGAGCAGGTCGAGTCCCTCGTCGCGGCGATCCACGAGCGCGGCCTGGTCTACGGTGACCTGCACCTGTTCAACATCATGATCCGGCCGGACGACCAGGTCGCCCTGGTCGACTTCGAGGTGGCCGCCCCGATCGCCGGGCACCGCCGGCCCGGACTGCGCAACCAGGGCTTCGCGGCACCGCGGGACCGAACCGGCCCAGCGGTCGACCGGTACGCCCTGGCGTGCCTGCGGTTGGCGCTGTTCCTCCCCCTGACCCAGCTGGTGCGGCTCGCTCCGGCGAAGGCGGCTCACCTGGCCGACATCATCGCCGCGAACTTCCCGGTGCCGAGGTCCTTCCTCGACCCGGCCGTCGAGGAGATCACCGGTGGCCCCCAGGTCGCCGACCCGGACGGGGCTCCCGACGCGGACGAGTGGCCCACCACGCGGGACCGACTGACCACGGCGATCCTGGCGAGCGCCACCCCCGAGCGCGACGACCGGCTCTTCCCCGGCGACATCGAGCAGTTCCGCAGCGGCGGCCTCAACCTCGCCCACGGGGCGGCCGGAGTGCTGTACGCGCTCGACAAAAGCGGCGCCGGTCGCTGGCCCGAGCACGAGGACTGGCTGGTGCGGCGAGCGACAGCGCCACCGTCCGGCACCCGCTGCGGCTTCTACGACGGCCTGCACGGTGTGGCCTACGCCCTCGATCACCTCGGACGCCGCCAGGACGCGCTGGACGTGCTCGACATCTGCCTGCGCGAGCCCCTGGACGGGCTCGACCACAGCCTGGCGAGCGGGTTGTCCGGGATCGCGCTCAACCTGGCCGAGCTGGCCGGGCGCACCGGGGAGGCGTCGTTGCGCGACGCCGCCTGGCGGGCCGCCGAGCGGGTGATCGGGCAACTGGCCGACGATCCGGGCCCGGACGTCAGCGGCGGACGCAACCCGTACGCCGGGCTGCTGCGCGGCCGGACCGGACCGGCGCTGATGCTGCTGCGGCTCTACGAGCTCAGCGGTGACGAGGAACTGCTCGGGCACGCCGCCACGGCGCTGCGCCAGGATCTGCGCCGGTGTGTGCTGCGGCCGGACGGCGCCCTGGAGGTCAACGAGGGTTGGCGGACCATGCCGTACCTGGCGCACGGCAGCGTCGGTATCGGGCTGGTCCTCGATGCGTACCTGCGCCACCGGGCCGACGACCGGTTCGCCGAGGCCAGCGCGGGAATCCGCCGCGCGGCGCGGTCACCGTTCTACGCACAGTCCGGGCTCTTCGCCGGCCGTGCCGGCATCATCGCCTACCTCGCCGCCTCGGCCCACGATGTCGACCGCCGGGAACTCGCCGCACAGGTGGACCGGCTGACCTGGCACGCGCTGCCGTACCGGGACGGGACCGCATTCCCCGGCGAGCAGTTGCTGCGGCTCTCCATGGACTTCGGCACCGGCACCGCCGGCGTGCTCTACGCGCTGGCCTGTGCGCGACACGACGAGCCGCCGGTGCTGCCCTTCCTCGCGCCCCTGTCGGGCGCGCAGAGACTCCCTCGCGACAGCGGGGGCGACAGGATCGACGAATGGATGGAAGGGAGGTGAACGACATGGCGCTTCTGGACCTCCAGGGCCTGGAGATGGCTCCGGCCGACCGCACGGGTGGCGGTAGCCGGGCGAGCCTGCTGCTCTGCGGCGACAGCTCGCTCTCCGTCACGACCTGCAACTGATCCATCGCAGAACGCGGTCGCCCTGGGCGGGCAGACGTGCCCACCCAGGGCGACCGCGTAGCACTGGGAGGACCGATGCCGACGTTCGAGGCGGGGGACCGGCTGCTGAGGCGGACGGTTCTGGCCGGCGGCGGCTGGACCGGTGGACTCGCGGCGGTCGCGCTGCTCGGCGCGGCCGCCGAACTGTTGCTGCCCGCGGCCCTCGGCCGTGCCGTCGACGCCGCCCTCGCCGGGGGCTCCGGTTGGTGGGCGGTGGTCGCCGGCGCCCTGGTCGTCGTCCTCGTCTGCGTCGACACCCTCACCGACCTGGCCAGCGGGTTCGGTGCGGCACGCGCCACCGCCGGACTGCGCCGGCGCCTGCTGCGTCACCTGTTCGCCGTGGATGTCCGCACCACCCGCCGCTATCCGGTGGGTGATCTCGTCGGCCGGTTGGTCGGCCAGGCCGCCGACGCGGGACAGGCCGGCAACGCCGTGGTCCTGGCCATCGTCGCGGTGCTTCCACCACTCGGCAGCGTCGTCGCGCTCGCCATCATGGAGCCGGTCCTGGGGATCACCCTGCTCGCCGGCCTCGGCCTGCTCGCCGTCCTCATGCGCGCCTTCGTGGCCGACGCCTCGGCCGCCACCGCCGGATACCAGCGGGTGCTCGGCACCATCGCCGGCCGACTGCTGGAGTCGCTGACCGGCGCCCGGACCATCGCCGCCGCCGCCACCGTCCACCGTGAGGAGGACCGGGTGCTGGCGGCCCTACCGGAGCTGGGCCTGCACGGGCGGCGCGCGTGGGAACTGCTGGCCCGGGCGAGCGCGCGTACCTCCGCCGTGGCGCCGCTGCTGAACCTCAGCGTCATCGCGGTCGGCGGGTACGCCCTGACCGCGGGCTGGCTCACGCCGGGCCAACTGGTCGCCGCCGTCCGGTACGCGGCCATGGGCGCCGGCCTCGGTGGGGTGCTCGCCACCCTGAACCACCTGGTCCGCAGCCGCGCGGGGGCACACCGGGTCGCCGAGCTGCTGACAGAGCCCGCCGCGCCGGCGGGCGAGCGACCCCTTCCACCCGGCGGCGGAGCCCTGCGACTGCGCGGGGTACGCGTGCACGCCGACGACGGCCGCCCCATCCTGGACGGCATCGACCTGGACGTACCGGCCGGCGCGATCGTGGCCGTCGTCGGAGCGTCCGGTGCCGGCAAGTCGACCCTGGCCGCCGTGGCGGGACGGCTGCACGACCCCGACGGCGGTGAGGTGCGACTGGACGGCGTGCCGCTGCGCGACCTCGACGGGGCGGCGCTGCGCCGAGCCGTCGGCTATGCGTTCGACCAGCCGGTGCTGATCGGCGCGACAGTCCATGACGCGATCGGTCTGGCGCTGCCGGTCGAGTCCGCGACGCCGCCGGCCGACGGGAGACCCGCCTCGCCGGCGGTCCTTTCGGGGGCCCGCGGGGCAGCGGTCGCCGACGTGATCGACCGTCTGTCCGACGGTTACCGCACCCCACTGGTGGACACACCGCTGTCCGGAGGCGAGACCCAACGCCTCGGCCTGGCCCGGGCGTTCGCCGCCGAGCGGCTGCTCATCCTGGACGACGCCATGTCCAGCCTGGACACCGCGACCGAGCACCGGATCACCGAGGCGGTTCTCGGACGCGGCGGCGAGCGAACCCGACTGGTGATCACCCATCGGATCGCGGCGGCCGCTGCGGCCGACCTCGTCGCCTGGCTGGACGGCGGTCGGCTGCGCGGCCTGGCGCCGCACCGGCGACTCTGGGCCGACCCGGACTACCGTGCTCTCTTCCAGCCGGCCGGCGGTGGGCTGTGAGCCGTCTGAGCGTACGACGGGTGACCTGGCGGGCGCTGCGGGCCCGCCGGCGCGACCTCGCCCGGCTCTGCGGCTGGTCGCTCGTCGAGGCGCTGCCCGCGCTGCTCGCCGGCCTCCTGGTCGCGCGCGCCGTCGACGACGGCTTCCTGGCCGGCCGGCTCCTCAACGGCCTGGCGTGGCTGGGGGTACTCGCCGTGACCGTGCTGGTCGGCGCGGCGGCGACCGGTCGGACGTACCGCAGCCTCGGCGCCGTGGTCGAGCCGTTCCGCGACGAGGTGGCCGCTCAGGTGGTCCGGGGTGCCCTGCGCGACGCCACCCGGGCCGGTGGTCGCCCGGACAGCGGGGCCGTGACCCGGCTGACCCACCAGATGGAGATCGTCCGCGACACCTTCGCCGGTCTGCTGATGGTGACCCGCGGTTTCCTCTTCTCCGCCGGCGCGGCCCTGCTCGGTCTGCTCGCCCTGGCGCCGGTGGTGGCGGCGTTGGCCGCCGCGCCGCTGGTCGCCGGCCTGGTCGTGTTCCTCGCCGCGTTGCCGGCGATGGCCGGGCACCAGCGCGCGTACGTCCGGGCTGGTGAACAACTCGGCCAGTCGGCGTCGGCCGCGCTGGCCGGTCACCGCGACGTGCTGGCCTGCGGCGCGCAGGCACGCGTCACGGCCGACGTGGAACGGCAGGTGTCGGCACAGGCCGCCGCCGAGCGCGCCCTCGCCCGGATGGCGGTGATCCGCAGCCTCAGCCTCGCCATCGGCGGCTGGCTGCCGCTGGTCGTGCTGCTCTCGGCCGCCCCGTGGCTGGTCGAACGCGGGTTGACGGCGGGCGCGGTGCTGGGGGCGCTGATCTACGTCTCCACCGGCCTGCAACCGGCACTGCACACGCTGGTGCAGGGCATCGGCGGCGGCGGGCTGCGGTACGCGGTCACCCTGGAGAACATCCTGCGGGCCGGTCCGGTGTCCGATGAACCCCACCTGCCCGCTCCCACCGCCCGGACGCCACGCGCCCGCCCGCCGGCCCGTCCGGTCGACGGCTCACCGGCCGTCGAGGTCCGCGGACTGACCTTCGGCTACGGCCCGCGCGCCCGGCCCGTTCTCCGGAACTTCGCACTGACGCTGGCCGAGGGGGATCACCTCGCCGTGGTCGGCCCGAGCGGCGTGGGTAAGTCCACCCTGGCCGCCCTGCTGGCCGGTCTGGTGCCGCCGCAGGCGGGCACGGTCCGCCTGGCCGGCGCGACGGTGGCCGACGCCGAGCCGGCCGACCTGGCCCGGATGAGAGTGCTGGTGCCGCAGGAGGCGTACGTCTTCACCGGCAGCCTCGCCGACAACCTCCGCTACCTGCGACCGGACGCCGACGACGACCTGCTGGAGGTCACCCTCGCCGAACTCGGTGCGCGCCCCCTGGCGACCCGCCTGGGCGGTCTGGACGCGCCGGTCGTGCCGGCTCTGCTCTCCGCCGGTGAACGGCAGCTCATCGCGGCGGTGCGGGCCTGGCTGGCACCCGTCCCGCTGGTGGTCCTCGACGAGGCGACCTGTCACCTGGACCCGGCGCTGGAGGCGACCGTCGAGAGTGCCTTCGCCCGGCGGCCCGGCAGCCTCGTGGTGATCGCGCACCGGATCAGCTCCGCGCTGCGGGCCGATCGGGTGCTGGTCCTCGACGGCGACGAGCCCGTGGTGGGTACGCACGAGCAGTTGATGGCCCGTTCGGCCACGTACCGGGCGCTCGTCGGTTGCTGGGACGATCCGGTGGCGCTGTCCCGAACGGGTGCGCGGCTGAGCTGAACCGCGCGCCCGAGCCGACGGCGCCGTCAGATCCAGCCGGCCTCGCGTGCCATCCGTACGGCCTCCACCCGGGTGCGCGCACCCACCTTGCGGGTGATGCGACCGAGATGGTTGCGGACGGTGCCCCGGCTGAGCCCGAGCGACGCCGCCACCTCCGCGACCGGCGCCCCGGCCGCTGTCAGCGTCAACACCTGCGTCTCGCGGCTGGTCAGCGGGCCGTTCGAGCGCAGCGCAGCGACGACGAGATCCGCGTCGAGCACGGGCTCCCGGCGGGCGAGCCGGCGGATCCCGTCGATGACCCGCTGGGGGCCCGCGTCGCTGCGCAGGATGCCGACCGTCCGGGTCGGGCAGAACAGGCCGCGCAGTCGCCGTGCCCGATGTGGGTGGGCCAGCAGCAGGACGGGGCACCGACCGAAGCGGCTCGGATCGACTCCCTCGACGACGTCGAGGTCGGCCACCACCACGTCGGGGCGTTGGGCGCGGACGGCCGCGGAGACCGCGTCGCCGCGATCCACCTCCGCCACGACACGGATGTCGTCCTCGGCGGCGAGGACGAACGACAGCGCGCCCAGCACCAGGGCACCGTCCAAGGCGAGCAGGGTACGGATCACGATGAACCTTTCCGCACTCCGAAGGCGATCACACTACGTCGATATTCAAACACGCATCGGTGGGGCCCGCACGGCGACGGGGGCGGTTCCGGACACCTTCGCCGGCCCCGCCCCCAACGGCTACAACCAGCCGTTACTCCGCGCACGCCAGACCGCTTCCAACCGGTTTCGAGCACCGGTCTTGCGCAGGATCACCGAGAGGTGATTGCGCACCGTCCCGTGTGCCAGGTAGAGGCGGGCCGCGATCTCCTTCAGGGGCAGACCCTCGGCCGCCATCCGCAGCACGTCCATCTCCCGAGGGGTCAACGGGATCTCCGGAGGGCTCAGCACCGCCACCGCGGCGGCCGGGTCGATCGCCCGTTCCCCGGCGGCGAGCGCGCGGATCGCCCGCACCAGCTCCACCAGGGAGCTGTCCTTTCCGAGCAGGCCGCGTGCGCCGGCCGCCAGCGTGGCCTCCACCAGGGCGGGGCTCCACCGAGGGCTCATCGCCAGCACGGCGGCGTGCGGCGCCTCGGCGCTGATCCGGGTGACCATCTCCACCGGGTCGGGCGACTCCGGTGTCAGCGCCAGCACCACCACCTGGGGTCTGCACCGGCGCACCACCGTCAACAGTTCGCCGACACCCTCGACGTCGGCGACCACCTTCATGTCCTCCTCACCTGACAGCGCTGCGCAGAGCGCACCGCGAAGTAAACCCATGTCCTCGGCGACGACAACGTGGATCACCACGTTTCTCCGATCTCAGGTACGCGTCACACCGGCCACCGCTCCCGGAACGTCCACGGGCTGGTCAGTAGGGGCGTGCGCGACGGACGGATAGGCATGGGCCCGTGGCACCGTCACGGCAGACGGGCACGGGCACTGATCGACCAGGCCAGCGGATGGGTCCGAGCGTGTCGGCCGGCCATCCGGGTCGGTCGAGCCGCCTCAGCCCGGGCGGGCGATCGCAGACGGAGCGTGGCGCTCGACGAGGAGTGGCACGAGTTCGCAGGGCACCTCGGATGCGAGGGGCGACTGCCGGTCGACCGGCCGGATCAGACCCGGCCCCGCCGTCGATCCATCGTCGACGCCGGCGGCATCCTGGTCGACCGGTACGACGGGTCGGCCGGGAAGGTCGCCGGTCGCGGCCAACGGGGCCGGGCGCGCGTCGAGGTGCCCCGTCGAGGCCGTGGGACGCGCGGGGACGGCGACGGACATCGGCGGCGACGCGACGGGAGGCGGCGCTGCCGTGGCACATACGACCACCGGCGCGGCGCGGACGGGCGACATCAGCGAGCGCGCCGGTGGTGTCGGCACGGCCGCTGCGGGTGGCGAGACGGTCACCGGCATGGTGGCCGGGCCGGGCGCCGGGGGAGCGGTCAGCGGAGGTGTCGCCGGAGGGATCACCGCCCTGGGAGCGGGCGGTAGAAGGGCGTCCGTGACACGGAGAAGTGCCACGATGACAGGCTGGATCGGCACGGTCCGCACGATGGTGATGACGCGCGGCAGTGGGGTGGTGATCAGGCCCACCGCGAGAGATCCGGCCGGTACGGGCAACGCGTGTGCCTTGGCCGCGGCGGGGACCGGCCGCGGCATCGGATCGGCGTCCGGCCGGGACGGGTGCCCACGGCGAACTGGACGATGAGCCTCGGGTGCTGGGGAGTCGGGCCGGAGCCTTGCGCGCTCGGCGGCCCCGGGCGGCACGGCTGCGCCGACCCGGGGCAGCGGCACGGACCCGGGCGATGCGGCCGTCGACCGACGAGGCGGCATCGAGGGGGTCACGTCACGGGGGTCGACGACGCTGCCGATGGCCCCTGCCAGCGGGGCGCGGGGCCGATCCTGGCGGGGCTCGTCGGCCCGCACGACGCGCGGGCGCTCACCCGCGGAGCGCTCGGTGACCGTGAGCCGTGCGATCGGCTCGACCAGGGCGCGGATCTGCCGATGAGGCTCGTCGCCGTGGTCGCTGCGTATCCCGTCGGCGGCGGCCGGCCCCTGGAACAGGGCGGCCAGGAGGAAGCCGGCCCCGACGGCAGCCGCGATCAGCACCAACCGGCGGGCGAGCCCGCGTAGTCGGCCGGCCACGAGCGCAGCCGGCCGGCTTGGCACAGACATCGTCGCGGTTCCGTTGACGGGACTTCGCACGCGGGCACTACCCCCCATCCCTCTGGATTGCTGACCCATAGTAGCGATGCACTCACATATTTGCACCTGGTGATGCGCTTGGTCGTCGGCCGGATTCGGCCACCGCGCCCGCGATGTCTGCCGGGGGTGCGACCCGAGGTCCCGACCAGGTCGGCGAGAACGCGCAGCCGCTCGTTCGGTAGTGTCCCCAGAGTGGCGCGGCGGTGGGCCCTGACAGTCGGAATGGCGACCTTCGGCGTGGCGGTCCTGGTGTCTCAACTGGCCGCCGGGTTACCCGTGGTCGGCAGTGTCGAGTTCCTGATCTTCCTGGTGCTGGCGTTGCTGCTGTCGCCGTGGGCTTTCCCCCGCTCGGTGGGCGCCGCCGAGGCGCAACGGGCCAGCGCGGCGGACGGGCTGCCGATCGTGTACTGGCGCCCCGGCTGCCGCTACTGCCTCCAGCTCCGGTTCTCACTTGGCCGGCTCGCTCGGCGGGCACACTGGGTGGACATCTGGCACGACCCGGCGGGTGCCGCCGCCGTTCGGGCGATAACCGGCGGCAACGAGACGGTGCCCACCGTCGTGCTCGGCGGTCAGGCTGTGGTGAACCCCGACCGCGCCTGGCTCCGCGAGCGGCTCCGCTCGCTCTGACGCTCCCGCCCCCGGGCGAG
This sequence comes from Micromonospora sp. NBC_00617, assembly GCF_045161355.1. Classification (NCBI taxonomy): domain Bacteria; kingdom Bacillati; phylum Actinomycetota; class Actinomycetes; order Micromonosporales; family Micromonosporaceae; genus Micromonospora; species Micromonospora sp. NBC_00617. The sequence continues at coordinate 1,384,502 of NZ_CP107751.1, forward strand.
GGCCCCGTCATGGCCCGCATCTTGGGGGCTCGGTCGGGTGGCGCGGCTTCATCGTGCCGGCGGCGACCGCGAGCGGCCACCGCCGGCGCGGTGGTGACGTCAGAGCCGGGAGATGAAGGTGTCCAGGAAGCGGTGCGGGGTGACGACGCCGGCGTTGTCGAAGCAGATCACGTCGACGTCGGCGTTGGTGGTGTACGTCCATGGTTGGGTGGTGAGGTGGCAGTAGTTGCTGCCGGCGCCCTGCGCCACCACCTGGACGTGGGTCTCCTTGAGCCCGATCTGGGGGAAGGTCGCCAGGTAGCGGCCGGCCGGCACCAGCGGCGCCACCGTGTTCGCGCCGACGCCGAGCACCGAGTTGTCGTTGGTCGGCCCACCGACGGCGGTGCCCAGGTAACCAAAGTACGACGGCGGCGCGAGGGAGCCGATCACCGGTCGCCGGCGGTGGTACGACAGGGCGAAGTCGGTGTTGGTGAACGCGCCGGCCTGGTCGTAGCAGAAGACGTACACCTGCACGTCGCTGCCGACCGCGGCCCAGGAGTAGACCTTGCACCGCCGGGGGCCGGCGTTGGGCTGTACGGCGGTGACCTGCACGTCGCCGGCGAGTACCCCGGCCAACCCGACCCCGGGCAGCCGCACCAGGTACTGCCCGACCCCAGTGGCCCGACCGTGTTCACCACGCCCGTCGAGTTGTACGACTGCACCACCACGCCGCCGCCCCACTGCACGTACGCGTGGGAGGTGCCGGCCGGCAGCACGCCCGAACTGGTCGTCCAGAGCACGGTGAACGGGGTGTCCTCGCGCGTGCCGCCGGGCCGGTGGCACTGCACGTCGACGATCTCGTCGGCGCCGGACTGGAACCAGCGAACCACCTCGCAGTAGAAAATATTGTGGGTGCGCCTGTCGATCGGGACCGGCTCTCTTCGTAGCCATGGTGAGAGCCCGGAATCGAGACGGGCCACACCCCGCTGGAGGGCACGATGACCACCACCGCGCAGACCACCCGCACCACCACGTCGGCCTTCGGCGCGCTGATCGGGGCCGGTGCGATCGCCACGGTCGCCGCGAGCGCCGCCACCATGACGGTCGCCGCCGCCGGCCACGCGGCCGGAATCAGCCTCGACGTGAGCGGCGCCCCGATTCCGGTGCCGGGGTTCGGCGTGCTGACCGCCGTCTTCTCGTCGATCGGCGTGCTCCTCGCCGTGCTGCTGTCCCGCTTCGCGCAGCGCCCGCGGCGCGCGTTCGTCCGTACGACGGTGGTGCTGACGGTCCTGTCCCTGGTGCCGGACGTGCTCGCCGACGCCGGGACGGCCACCAGGGCGCTGCTGATGCTCACCCACCTGGTCGCGGCCGCGATCGTGATCCCGGCTGTCGCGCGCCGCCTGGCCGCCTGACCTGTTCCCCACTCATCGTCGAACTATCGGAGGATCATCATGAAGCAGTACCTGCTGTCCGTGCACGTCGTCGAGGGCGCGCCGACGCCGTCGGACGAGGAGATGGGGGTCATGTTCCGGGAGACCGGGCGGATCAACAACGACATGCAGGCCGCGGGCGCCTGGGTCTTCGCCGGCGGGCTCACGTCACCTGACAGCGCCACCGTCGTCCGGGTCGAGAACGGCGCCACCTCCATGAGCGACGGGCCGTTCGTCGAGACGAAGGAACACATCGCCGGATTCTGGGTGATCAAGTGCGCGGACCTGGACCAGGCGCTGGCCTGGGCCGAGCGGTGCGCGACGGCCTGCGGCCCGGTCGAGGTGCGCCCGTTCGACGAGCTGTCCCAAGCCTGAGCGGGAGCCGTCGCCCGACATGGACCTGGCGAGCATCTACCGCGCGGAGTACGGCCGCTGCGTCGCTACCCTGGCCCGCCTCCTCGGTGACATCAACCTCGCCGAGGAGGCGGTCCAGGACGCCTTCACCACGGCGTTGCAGAAGTGGCAGACCCTGCCGCCCAACCCCGGCGCCTGGATCGTGACGACCGCGCGCAACCGGGCCATCGATCGGCTCCGCCGGGAGTCGACCCGCGAGGCCCGGCACGCCCAGGCCCTGCTGCTCCATCAACAGGACGAGCCACAGGAGGTGGGACCGGTGAAGGACGACCAGCTGCGACTCATCTTCACCTGCTGTCACCCGGCACTCGCCCCGGACGCGCGGACGGCCCTCACGCTCCGTCTGCTCGGCGGTCTCGAGGTACCGGAGATCGCCCGGGCCTACCTGGTGCAGGAGACGACCATCGCGCAGCGGATCGTGCGCGCGAAGAAGAAGATCCGGGACGCGGGGATCCCGTACCGGGTACCCGCCGAACACGAGCTGCCGGACCGGCTGCCGCCCGTGCTCACCGTGCTCTACCTGATGTTCAACGAGGGCTACGCGTCCACCGCCGGGCCGCTGATCAGAACGGACCTGTGCGCCGAGGCGATCCGGCTCGCCCGCGAACTGGCCGCGTTGATGCCCGACGAGCCCGAGGTCCTGGGCCTGCTCGCCCTGCTGCTGCTGACCGAGGCACGTCGCCCGGCCCGGCTCGGCACGACCGGCGACCTGGTGCTCCTGGCCGACCAGGACCGGTCACTGTGGAACCGGGCACTGATCGCCGAGGGTCACGACCTGGTCCGGCGCTGCCTGCGGCGCAACCGGCCCGGCCCGTACCAGATCCAGGCCGCGATCGGCGCGGTGCACACCGACGGCGCGGCCACCGACTGGCCGCAGGTCCTGGCACTGTACGACCAGCTCTTCGCGCTCGCACCGACCTCCGTCGTCGCGCTCAACCGTGCCGTCGCGGTCGCCGAGGTGCACGGGCCGGCGGTAGCCCTCGCCGCGTTGGAGGACATCGACCTCCCGGGCTACCACCGGCTGCCCGCCACCCGTGCCGAGCTGCTGGCCCGGCTCGGACGCGACTCCGAGGCCCGCGCCGCCTACGACCAGGCCATCGCGCTGACCAGCAACGAGACCGAGCGTGCCTTCCTGCGGACGCGTCGTACCGAACTCACCCACCCGAGGAGACCATCGTGACCGCCACCTACACCTTCGACGTCTTCACCAGCCTCGACGGCTTTGGCAGCACCACCGGCAACTGGGGTGGCTACTGAGGTAAGCAGGGCCCGGAGCTGCTGGAGCGCCGCCTCGCCACGTACGGCGAGGACCAGCGCATGGTCTTCGGCGCCGGCACCTACCGGATATTCGTGGGAATGCTGGCCGACAGCACCGAGGAGTCCGACGTGCGGGACGCCTGGGTCACCCGCATGATCAACCTTCCGGCGACGATCGTGTCGAACACGGTGCAGGGGCCCCTGGACTGGCCGGACGGCACCGTCGTGCGCGGTGACGCCGTCGACGTCGTCGCCCAGCTCAAGGAGGAGTCCGAGGTGCCGTTGCGGTCACACGGCAGCCTCTCGACGAACCGGGCACTGCTGGCCGCCGGGCTGGTCGACCTCATCCAGGTGACGCTCTTTCCGGTGGTCACCGGTCAGACCGGAACGGAGCCGATCTTCCACGGAACGGCCGACTACGACCTGGAGCTGATCGAGAGCCGGACGCTCGACGGCCGTTCCCAGGAACTCATCTACCGACCCACCCTGCACACCTGAATTGTCCCGCCACCCGACGGTGGCGCGGTGCCGCCGGCCGTGCCTGGTGATCCCCGGCCCGCGGCACCGGACGCCCACCCGTGCCGGTCAGCAGCGCACCTCGGTTTCCTTCTGCGCCACGTCGGAGATCCCACCGAGAGCCCGGGTGCACACCGTCAGCGTGTCGGCGCCCAGCGACCAGACGTCCGGGCCGCTTGAGCACTGCAGGTCGCGAAGCGTGCTTCCGGTGACGATCGAGGTGCAGACCTGGTAGGAGCCGTGGCTGGCGCGGTACTGCTGCCACACGTACGTGTAGGCGTAGTTCTTGCCGCAGCCCTTGTACTGCTTGACCGAGGCGGCGGTCTGCCCGCCGACGGTGACGTACGCGGTCGCGCCGATCTGCACCGAGCCCGCGCAGCGCGGGTTCGTCTCGGCGTGCGCGGGGCCGGCGAACGCCAACGTCGCGGGCACCGCCAGCCCAGCGGCCGCGAGGATGCGTACGCCGTGTCGGGAAAGGCTCTTCATCGATGACCTCCTTCAATGCACCGGGACCGTCGATCCCCGTGTCGTCGATGCACCACATTGATGCTCGCCGTGGCCCGTTCGGTAGCCTCTGACACGCTCTGACAACGTCTGACGGAGTCGTCTGACATGGGGGACGGATGAAAGACCAGCCTGCTGCCGCGGAGTCGAGTCAGGACGGACGGGCCGCCGAGAGGTTCGCCGAGCAGTTGCGGGCACTGCGCAGCGCCGCGGGAGACCCGTCGTTCCGCAAGATGGCGGGACGATCAGGTCGGATCTCGCACACGACCCTGCACGAGGCCGCCGCCGGGACCAGGTTTCCCTCGTGGGAGACCACGCGGGAGTTCGTCCGAGCCTGCGAGGCGGACGAGGTCCTGTGGCGGCGCCGATGGGAGGACGCGCAGCGCCCGGGAATGGCCCCCGAGCCCAGCGAGGACGGTGACCTCGCGCCGGTCATCGCCGCGTCTGCGCCGACGGAGCAGGGCGTGTTGCAGGTCGTGGAGTATCCGCGGGCCGAGGATGGCGTCGTGAGTACGCGGCGGCGTCGCCTCCCGTGGCTCAACGCCGCCGCGGTGGTGCTGGTGGTGGCGGTGGCCGCCGTCCTGGGCGTGACCGTTCGTGGCCGGTCGGCTCGGGACGGCTTCGGCACACCTACCGCCTCGCCGCCACCGGTGGCGTCGCCGTCCACGACGGCGTTCTCGGATTCGCTGATACCCGGGGACTCGAGCAGGTTCGTCGCCGACGTCACCATCCCCGACGGCACCCAGGTGAAGGTGAACGCCCAGTTCGACAAGGTGTGGGCTCTCGAGAACGTGGGAAAGGTCGACTGGCACAACCGGTACCTGGCGCGGATGGACCCGACCGCCGACGGTGACGGTTGCCAGACGCCGGATCGGGTGCCGATCGGTGACACGCCGCCCGGCGAGCAGGTGATGATCCGTGTTCGGGTCATCGCGCCGAGCCGCCCCGGCAAGTGCTGGGTCAGTTGGAAGATGGTCGACGAGGCCGGGCGGGCGTACTTCCCCACCCGGCGGCCGGTGTACTTCATGGTTACCGTGACCGCCTGAGGGTCAGGTCGCGGGCGCCGCGTCGCCCCGATGCGAACGTTCGATGTCAGGCACGGGCTTCGACCCAAACTGACAACACCGCATTCATCGAGGTCGGTGACGGTCTGACGGATCTGACAGGACACCGGGGGTACCGAACAGCAGGGCACTTCTCGCAGGGTGATGTCGCACCGAGAACGACTCACCAGCTACGAGGAGGACCCATCTTGCGCCGTCCCTGGTTAACCGTCGGCCTCGCCGCGCTCTGCGTGGCCGTCGGCGTCCCGGCCCACGCGGCGGCATCCGGCGCCACAGCGCAGCGGACCGCCGCCACGGCCGCGCGGCCTGTCGTGGACATGGAGGCCACCGTCCTGGCCGCTCAGATCGACCCCCGCCGCGCGGACCACACCCTGACTCCCGGCGCGAAGAGTTCCGTGCTCGCCGTCGAGCAGGCACTTCAGGCTTCGAACCTGCTGAACGCGCAGTGGGTCGACGGCTACTTCGGCACCGAGACCGTCTCGGCGTACGCCGCCTACCAGCGCTCGCTCGGCTACACCGGTCTGGCCGCGAACGGCCTGCCCGGGGCGACGTCGCTGACGAAGCTCGGGCAGAACCGCTTCACGGTCGCCAACACGATCGGACCGGGCGCGAAGGTCCCGCGCGACGGGTACGTCGTCGACGCCCGAACCCAGGCGATGTTGGCCGAGGCGCAGCGCCTGCTGGGCCAGACCCTGGTGCTCGAGCAGGGCTCGTACAACCCCGGGGGTGACCCGACCTCGGCCGGCACGCATGACGGCGGGGGCGTGGTGGACATCGCGGTCACCGGCATGACCGCGGCCCGGCGCACCGCCGTCGTCCGGGCCCTCCGCCAGGTCGGCTTCGCCGCCTGGGTCCGTAGCCCGAGCCAGGGCGACTGGCCGTGGCACATCCACGCCGCGGCGATCAGCGACACGGATCTGTCCAGCCAGGCGCAGCACCAGACCGGCGACTACCACCTCGGCATGAACGGCCTGGCCGACCGTGGCCGGGACGACGGCCCCCGGATCCCGATCCAGACCTGGGAGCAGTACCAGCGCGGGCAGTGACCCGCACCCGAACCGACTCACCAACCATCGCTCATCGTCCCCGAGAGGACACCCATGAAAATCCGTAGGAACCTCGCCGTCGTCGGCGCCGCACTCGCCATGACCACGTCCATCGTGGCGGTCGCCTCACCGGCGCAGGCGGCGTCGCGCGACGGAGTCTGTGACAGCGGCGAGTTCTGCTACTACTACAACAGCAACCACGCCGGCTCGATCTCCGACTTCACCGGGTCGATCGACGACTACGGCACGACCCAGCCGTCCTGCTACGAGTTCAAGGGCGCGGGCAACGGTCAGGACCTGTGCGTGAAGAACAACGCCGCGTCGGTGTGGAACCGCACCAGCAAGACGGTGGTGGTCTACTTCAACAGCAACTACGGCGGAGCGAGCCAGTCGTTCGCGGCCGGGGCGAAGGCGAACCTCAACGCCACGTTGAAGAACAACAACGCCTCGCACAACATCGGCGGCACCGGTGGCAGCAACCCGGCCGACCCGCGCGCGGCCGAGGCCGTCGCGTTCGCGAAGGCGCGGCTCGGGCACACCGACTGGAACAACGAATGCGAGCTGTTCGTCGAGCGGGCGTTCGGCACCAGCGGCCGGTTCGCCACGGCTCGTACGCACTACCAGTGGCAGAAGGACAACGGGCGCATCCACACGGGCTCGGTGCCTCCGGCCGGAACGGCGGTGTTCTTCACGTCCACCACGTCGGCCGGGCACGTGATGCTCTCCATCGGCGGCAACAGCGCCATCAGCACCGGGCCGACCGTCTACCAGACCAGCACGTTCCGGGACCGGTCCGACTACCTGGGCTGGGCGTACGTCCCGAGCAGCTGGTGACCGGCATGCGTGCGTACGCACCGTTCAGAGCAGTTCCGGGCATCCTGGCCGTCCTGGTGGCGGTACTCGTCGGCGTCGCGGTGGCGCCGGGTGCGGCGTCCGCCGCCGATCGTGACGGCGGCTGCGACAGCGGCGAGTTCTGCTACTACTACAACAGCGACCAGGCCGGCTCGGTCTCCGACTTCACCGACTCGCTGGACGACTACGGCACGACCCAACCGACCTGCTACGACTTCAAGGGCGCGGGCGCCGGCAAGGGCCTGTGCGTGAAGAACAACGCGGCGTCGGTGTGGAACCGGACCGGCAAGACCGTGCGGGTCTACTTCAACAGCAACTTCGCCGGTGCGACGCAGGACTTCGCGGCCGGGGCGAAGGGCAACCTCAACGCCACGCTGAAGAACAACAACGCCTCGCACGAGCTGGTGAGCGGGCCGACGGGCTGTAGCACCGACGGCACCAACAGCAAGCTGCCGAGCACCATCCTCGTCTACCGGGTCAGTCTCGGGCGCGTCGACCGGGTCGACTTCAAGACGTACGTCAAGAACGTCCTCCCGAACGAGTGGGTGACGAGCTGGCCGGCTGCCTCGCTGGACGCCGGTGCGATGGCCGTGAAGAGCTATGGCTGGTACTGGGCGCTGCACTCGACCCGAAAGACCTCCGGCGGCCAGTGCTACGACGTTCGTGACGACACGGGCGATCAGGTCTACCGGCCGTCGTCGGCGCAGACGTCGACGTCGGCGGCGGTGGACCGGACCTGGTCGACCCGGATGACCCGGAGCGGCAACATCCTGCGGGCGCACTACTGCGCGACCACCACCGCGTGCGGTGGCTGGGTGGACGGGGACTGGCTGTCGCAGTACGGCTCGCGTGACCTCGCCAACTCGGGCAGCAGCTACCAGGCGATCCTGCGCTACTACTACCGCGACGTGGTCATCTCCTGACGTCCCGCGTCAACCGTTGACGAAGCACCCCGTCCGGCATGGACGGGGTGCTTCGTCGGTTCAGTCGAGGTCTGTGCCGGGCGCCGGTCCGGCCTCGTCGGCGCTCGACGCCGGGGCGGCCACCTCGATCCGGGGCGACCGGTCCGGCGGAAGATGAGCGCGGTCGGCGATCACGACCACGTCCACCTCCCCGTCGATCATTTTCTGCTCGACGGCCTCCCACGGCGCCCGCGTGATCCCGTTCAGTCGGTAGTCATGCCGGCGGAGGTGGGTCAGACACGCCGCGATGGCGTGCTCCGACGGTTCGATGTCGGCCGGTACCCAGATAACGGCTAGTTCCATGATCTCTCCTGATCAACGTCGTGGACGCGGGTGACAGATCAGGAGTTGCCGTGGCGGTGGGGGACCCCGCTCCACGGGCCGGCTGGTGGCGTGGTTGTCGAAGGGGAGGACGGCACGCCCCCGGCGCAGCGCTGCGCCGGGCGGCGGCCCGTTCGTCGCCGACGCCTTCTGGTCGGGCTCGCCGGCGCTGGCGCCGGCGGGTGCGGACACGAATGCCAGCACCAATGCCGGTTGCCCCGGGAGGGGGCCGGCGGGAGGGGTCGGTGCCGACAGCGGTCGAGCGGTCGACGTCGCCAGCGTTCGAGTCGGCACGCGACCGTCGACGGTGCCGGGGAGGCTGGCCCGGGACGCTCGCGCTGTCACGTGGGTTGGCGGCGGTGGCGACGGTGGCGCGGTGGTGCGTGCGGCCGGCGAGGCCGAGGCCGAGGGAACGCGCGGCGGGGACGACTGTCGCGCCCGGGGTCGTCGGGTTGGCGCGGCGGTGGACGGTTCGACCGACAGCGCAGCGGTGACGCTCGGCAGCGGCAGTCGGACGGCCGTCGGCACGGGCAGTGGGACGGTCGTCGGCACGGGTAGGGGGACGGCTGTCGGCAGGGACTGGCCGACGTCCAGCGGTGTCTCGACCACGTCGTGCAGCAGCGACCCGACGATCCCCGGTGCGGTGGCGTCTTTTGCCGGTGCGCGGGTGGTCGGTGACGGTGCCGGCGACGGGGCGGCGTGCGCGGGCTCGGCGCCCAGGGCCGCGCCGAGTGCTGCCGCCCCCAGTGCTGCCGCCCCCAGTGCTGCCGCTCCGAACGCCGCTGCGTTGAGCGTCGACGGCGGCGAACACCGCTTCGGCCGCCTCACGCCGTCCCATCCATGCGCGGACTGTTGCCCCCGGGTAACTCGGGTTACACCTGTCGCGGGCAGATCCGCGGCCACCGCGCCGGTCCAGCTTCGCCGGGCGCGCGCGGCGCGAGGACCCCCGCTGCGCGCCTTCGTGGTACGCGGGGCAGGTGACCTGGACTGTGAGCGATAACAAGACCATTGCGCGGTGCACCTACCACGTCGGGGCGGCACGGATCGTCGACGCGTTCCCGCCCGGACGTCGACAGTTGGCAATGGGGCACGCTCCGCGAAGCGATTCGGCCGGGCGGCTATGTGGCCGGCCCGTTACGTCTTGACGAACAGCATGTTATCGCTCACTCTCGATGCAGAGGTCGGCGGCGTCGGTGACTCACCGGGCGAGTCCTGCGGTCGCGCCTCGAAGCACGGCGTCCCCGGGCAGCGGACGTCGTCTCAGGACTCGCGTGGTCGCCGGCGAGCGCCGGCCAGGCTGCGTGCGCTGGTGCGCAGTGCCCAGGATGATCGTTCCGGATTCCTCGGCTCACGCCGGCGCCCGCCGTCGGGACCAGTCCGTCCTGAGTGAAGTGGCACATCACCACCACCGATGCAACCACTGAAAAGGAACGACATGAGACCCAAGAAAGCTCTGCTGGCGACGGCGACCCTCGCGGTCGCGCTGACCGCGGGTATGACCATGGCGCTGGCGCCCATGGCCAGCGCCGGAACGACGTTGAAGGCCTCGGCGGCCGAGAAGGGCCGTTACTTCGGCGCCGCCGTCGCGACGGGCAAGCTCTCCAACAGCCAGTACGTCGGCATCCTCAACAGCGAGTTCAACCAGGTCACCCCCGAGAACGAGATGAAGTGGGACGCCACCGAGCCGTCCCAGGGTGGGTTCAACTACAGCGGTGGTGATCGTCTGGTCAGTCACGCTCAGGCCAATGGCATGAGGGTGCGGGGGCACGCGCTGTTGTGGCACGCCCAGCAGCCGGGTTGGGCGCAGGGCATGTCCGGCACCGCGCTGCGCAACGCCGCGATCAACCACGTCACCCAGGTCGCCACCCACTACCGGGGCAAGATCTACGCCTGGGACGTGGTGAACGAGGCCTTCGCCGACGGCGGCAGCGGCGGGCGACGGGACTCGAACCTGCAGCGCACCGGCAACGACTGGATCGAGGCGGCGTTCCGCGCCGCCCGCGCCGCCGACCCGGGCGCCAAGCTCTGCTACAACGACTACAACACCGACGGCATCAACGCGAAGTCCACCGGCATCTACAACATGGTGCGCGACTTCAAGTCCCGCGGCGTGCCGATCGACTGCGTCGGCTTCCAGTCCCACCTGGGCACCACGTTGGCCGGTGACTACCAGGCCAACCTGCAGCGCTTCGCCGACCTCGGCGTCGACGTGCAGATCACCGAGCTCGACGTGATGACCGGTTCCAACCAGGCCAACATCTACGCCTCGGTGACCCGCGCCTGCCTGGCCGTCGCCCGCTGCACCGGCATCACCACCTGGGGCGTCCGCGACAGCGACTCGTGGCGCGGGTCCGACAACGCGTTGCTGTTCGATGGTTCGGGCAACAAGAAGGCGGCGTACACCTCCGTCCTCAACGCCCTCAACGGGGGCAGCACCCCGCCCACCACGCCTCCGCCGGGCACCGGGGTGGACACCACCGCCTGGTACGTGTTGGTGAACCGCAACAGCGGTAAGGCGCTCGACGTGTACGAGCGGGCGACCACCGACGGCGCGCGGATCGACCAGTGGGCCCGCAACGACGGCGCGTGGCAGCAGTGGCAGTTCGTTGACTCCGGTGGCGGCTACTACCGACTGAAGTCCCGCAACTCCGGCAAGGTGCTGGACGTCTACAACTTCTCCACCGCCGACTCCGCGGCGATCGTGCAGTGGAGCGACGGCAACGGCACCAACCAGCAGTTCCGGCTGGCCGAGTCCTCCGGCGGTTACCTGCGCCTGATCAACCGCAACAGCGGCAAGGCCGTCGAGGTGCAGGGCGCGTCGACCGCCGACGGCGGCAACATCGTGCAGTATGCCGACTGGGGCGGCAACAACCAGCAGTGGCAACTGGTCCGTGTCGGGTAGCCACCTGACCCGCTGAACCGGCAGCGCGGTGGCGCGGACGCACCTCGTCCGCGCCACCGTCGCCGCTGACCGCGACACCCATCGGTATCGGACCGTTGAACCCAGTGCCCGCGCACCCACGCTTCGGACAGCGGATGGACAAGGGCAGCACTCTTGGAGAGCATCTATTTCATGATTATCCGGTCCGCCACCCCGCCACCGATCACGGAGAACGCGCCGCTCGAGCCGATCTCCGCCGACCGGCCACCGGCCGACTGGGGTCGATGGCGCTGGGCCCGTTCCGAATGGACCGTGGCGGTCCTGGCGAGCCTGCTGGTGGCGGTGGTGCTGACCTGGCCGACGCTGCGGCACCCGGCGAGCACGATCCCCGGTGACCTGGGCGACCCGCTGTTGCAGGCGTGGCAGGTCGCCTGGTCGGGGCACGCTCTGCTCAGCAACCCGGCCGACCTCTGGCACTCAAACACGTTCTACCCCGAGAAGTACACGTACGCCTACAGCGACACCCTGCTCGGCTACGCGCCGATCGGGATGCTGGGGTCCGGCTTCGAGGCCGCCGTGATCCGGTACAACGTGCTGTACGTGCTGCTGCACGCCTTGGCGTCGCTCGGGGCGTACGCCCTGGCGCGGCAGCTCGGCGCGAACCGGTGGGGCGGGGCGGTCGCCGCGATCGCGTGGGCGTACGCGCCCTGGCGGTTGGCGCACTCCGGGCACCTGAACATCCTGTCCAGCGCGGGAATCGCGCTGTCGCTCGCCATGCTGGCCCGGGGTCACGGCTGGTCGCTGCGCCACGGTTACCGGCCGGAGCTCCGCCGGCCCGGCTGGGCGTTGGCCGGGTGGCTGGTCGCCGCCTGGCAGGTCACCCTCGGCTTCGGCATCGGCCTGCCGCTGGTGTACTTCCTGCTGGCCGCGGTGCTGGTGGCGGCGGGCTGCTACGGCTGGTCCTGGTGGCGGCGGCGGGAGCGCCCGCCGTTCGGCCGGCGGCTGCTGCTCGCGGATCTGGTCGGTGGGGGTGCGTTCGGCGCGGTGACGCTGCTGTTGGGCATGGTCTACCTGCGCGTCGTCGATCTCAACCCGCAGGCCGAGCGGACGCTGGACTGGACGAAGATGTTCTCGCCTCCGCTGATCGGGTTCGTCACCGCGCCTGCGGACTCGTGGTTGTGGGGCGAGCGGCACGCCGCCGCACGCGAACAGTTGTCCTGGCCGCCGGAGATGGCGCTGCTGCCGGGGATGATGCTGATCGGGTTGGCCGCGGCCGGGCTGTTCCTCTCGGCGTATCCGCTGCGGCACCGGGTCGCGCTCGGGCTCGGCGTGGTCGGCACGGTGCTGCTGGGTCTGGGCGCCACGCTCGGCGGTGACGGCGACCCGGGCTACCTGACACTGTCCACGCTCCTGCCGGGCTGGGACGCGTTGCGCACCCCCGGGCGGATGATGCACTGGACGAGCCTGCTGCTGGCGGTGCTGGCCGCCGGTGCGGTGACGGCGCTGGCCGAATCGCTGCGCGAGTCCTCGCCCCGCCAGTGGACGCGGATCCTCACGCCGCTGGTCCTGCTGGTGCCGTTGACCATGGTCACCCTGGAGGGCGTCAACCGGACACCCCACCCGACCGTGCCACAGCCACCGGCCGCGATGCGGACGGTGCAGGAACCGATCCTGGTGCTGCCAGCCGGTGGCCTGGGCGATCTGACGTACATGTTGTGGACGACCGACGGGTTCCCCCGGGTGACCAACGGTCTGGCCGGCTTCGAGCCGGTCAGCCAGGCGCAGACCCGGACGGCGGTGGCGTCGTTCCCCGATGCGGGCAGCGTGGCGTACCTGCGGGGGATAGGCGTGCGGTCGGTGCTGTTCGTGCCGAGTCGCGCCGCGGGGACGCCGTGGGAGGGCATCGCGGCGCGGCCCATCGACGGGCTGGGCATCACCCGGGAGGATCTCGATGGCACGCTGGTCTACCACCTCTGACCGCGCGGGCGCCGGGCCGGCCGGCGTCGGCGGCGATTGCCCGGGTGCGGGCGGAAAGGGGTGACGACAGTGCGACTGTCCGTCGTGGTGCCCTGCTTCAACGAGGAGGCGTCGGTGGAGCGGCTGCACGAGACCGTGTGCGCCGCCCTCGCCGAGCTGCCCGACGTGGACGTCGAGGTGGTGTACGTCGACGACGGCAGCGAGGACGGCACCCTCGCGGCGCTGCGTCGGCTCGCCGCCGCGGACCCCGCTGTCTGCTACACGTCGCTGAGCCGGAACTTCGGCAAGGAGGCGGCGATGCTCGCCGGGTTGCAGCGGGCCACCGGCGACGCGGTCGTCATCATGGACGCCGACCTGCAGCACCCGCCGCGGCTGCTGCCCGAGATGGTGATGCTGTACCAGCAGGGCTTCGATCAGGTGATCGCCCGTCGGGACCGGCGCGGTGACCGGTTCGTGCGGATGGTCGCCTCGCGGTCCTTCTACCGGGTGATCAACTGGTGGATCGACGTGCGCCTGCAGGACGGGGCGGGTGACTTCCGTCTGCTGTCCCGACTCGCGGTGGACGCGATCCTGGCGATGCCGGAGTACAACCGCTTCTCCAAGGGACTGTTCTCCTGGATCGGCTTCCGGACGGCGGTGGTGGCCCACCCCAACGAGACCCGGCAGTCCGGGCGGAGCAGGTGGACGTTCAGCAAGCTCTTCAACTACGCGTTCGACGGCCTGCTGTCGTTCAACAACCGGCCACTGCGTTTGGCGATCTACGGCGGCCTGTTCCTCACGCTCATCGCGCTGGTCTACATGGCCTGGGTGGTCGCGGACGCCGTTGAGAAGGGCATCGACGTTCCCGGCTACACCACCATCATCGTCAGTGTGATCGGGCTCGGCGGCATCCAGATGACGATCCTGGGCGTGATCGGGGAGTACATCGGCCGGATCTACTACGAGACAAAGCGTCGACCGCACTACCTGGTGCAGGAGACCGAGCACCTGCGCGCGGAGGCCGGCGAGGCGCCACGGCTGCCGGTTCCGCCCGCGCCACGCTCGGCCGCACGCGGCCAGCGGACGGTGCCGGCCCGGGAGGATTCCCTCGGCCGGGCTCCTGCGCCCCGCCGACGGGAGGTCCACGACCGCGACCCCGGCTGACCGGGACCGGCGGATGTCGGGCGTGTGCCGGGGTGCGGTGGGTCAGCGACCGCAGGACCGGCACGCGCTGCGGGTGCGCAGGTGGTAGTCGCTGGACGCGGCGAGGAGGCCGAGCCCCAGGAGGCAGTACGCCGACATGGCCACCCAGAGGAACGCGTCGGAGAACTCGCTGGCCGACCCGGACGCCACCTGCGCCAGCCCCATGCCGAAATAGGCGACGGTGGCCGCCCCGAGCCCGAAGCCCGGCACCAGCAGCAGCCGGCGGGGGATCGTACGGCCGGCGAGTAGCGGCACCCATCCCGGCCAGACCTCACCCCAGTGCCGCACCAGTGCCAGCGGTAACAGCACCCCGGCCAGCACCAGACCGATCTCCAACCCGATCACCGAGGCGTCCCGCGTGAGGCTGTCGAAGCCCACCACCGCCTGGGCCGCGAACCGGGTCACGAGGCCGGCCACCGCCACGTACGCGGCCCAGCGTGCCCACGGCGCGGCCGAACGCCGGCGGCCGGGTCGGCCCGTCCGGCAGCAGTCCGGGCAGTCGCCCCGGGTGCGCCGCTGGTAGCGGGCGGTGGCCAGGCCGAGCAGGGCCGCTCCGGTGACGCACCCGAGTCGGCTCGCGAACGCCACCGGATCGAAGGACGGGCCGGGGGCGAACAGCAGGAGGCTCACCAACTCCGGCAGCAGGATCGCGGCGGCCGCGACCAGCGCCCCGCCGAGGGCCCAGGCGAATCCCGCGAGCATCGGCCGCCAGGTCGCCGCCCGGTCCAGCGCGACCGCCGACGCGCCTGCGGCCAGGCACAACGCCACCGACCGCCAGCCGGTGAAGCCGAGCAGATCGGACCCGAACGGGCCGAACTCCGGCGCCTCTCCGATCGTCCACGCCAGACGTACGCCGCCGTAGGTCACGGCCCAGGCGAGTACGGCGTACGTCAGGCCGTTGCCGCTCCTGCGCGCGATCGCTGCCGGTGTCGTCATGCGTCCGATCCTCGCGGGGCTCCGACGGGAGCGGTCCCCTCCTGTCGGGGAAGGCGCTCCCCGCAGCGAGGGAGCCGCGGCGATCGATCTTGATCCTGCGGCTGTTCAGTCGTACGCTCGGAGCATGGTTGAACATGTTCAAAAACTCGTGTCGGTCAAGGGTCGACCGTGAAGATCGTCATTCCGGGCGGCACCGGCCAGGTGGGCGCGATCCTGGACCGGGCGTTGACCGCGCAGGGTCACGAAGTGGTGCTGTTGACCCGTTCGCCCAGGGGCGCGCGTCAGGTTCGCTGGGACGGCGTCACGCTCGGCGACTGGGCCAGGCAGATCAACGGCAGCGATGTGGTCATCAATCTGGCCGGGCGCAGCGTGAGCTGTCGGTACACCCCGGAGAACCTCGACGCCATGATGCGCTCACGGGTGGAGTCGGCGCGGGTTGTCGGCGAGGCCATCGCCGTGGCCGACCGGCCGCCCCGGGTGTGGATGCAGATGAGCACCGCGACCATCTACGCGCACCGCTTCGACGGCGCCAACGACGAGCGCGGCGGCGTGCTCGGCGGCGGCGAGCACGGGGTGCCCGGGTACTGGTCGTACAGCGTCAAGATCGCCCAGAACTGGGAGGCCGCGCAGGAGCGGGCGGTGACTCCCCACACGCGCAAGGTCGCGCTGCGCTCGGCCATGGTGATGAGCCCCGACCGCGGTGGCGTGTTCGATGTGCTGAGCTGGCTCGCGCGGCTCGGGCTCGGCGGCCCGGTCGCGGGCGGTGGGCAGTACGTCTCGTGGATCCACGACCAGGACTTCGTTCGCGCGGTGTGCTTCCTGATCGACCGTGACGACCTCGCCGGGCCCGTGAACCTGGCCGCGCCCGGCGCGGTGCCACAGCGGGAACTCATGCGGGCGCTGCGGTCGGCCTGGCGGATGCCGGTCGGCCTGCCGGCCACCAGGTTGATGGCGGAGATCGGCGCGTTCGTGCTCCGGTCGGACACCGAACTGCTGTTGAAGAGCCGGCGCGTCGCCCCGGGCCGGCTCTCCGCCGCGGGCTTCACGTTCAATCATCCGTGGTGGCCCGACGCCGCCGTGGACCTGGCCCTGCGACGCCGGCGCGCTGGCGGGGTGGGGCGTGGGGGAGCGCGCGGTCGCTCACACCCCCACGCCCGGTCGCCTCGCGACCGACTCCCGGGAGCGGTCAGAGAGTGAACACGAGGGTCGAGATGCTGCGTGCGCCGACGTTGATGGTGGCCTGTCCTCCGTTCACGCTGGTCGGCTGGCTGGCCGCGTTGGCGTTCTGCGAGGTGAGGTAGTACTCGGCCTTGCTGACGTTCTGCGGCGCCTGGATCACGGCGTTGGTGACCGCGCTGTTCGACCGGTTGAGGATCACCAGCGTGATCTTGCCGTCGCCCTGGTAGGCGGTCACCTCCAGCGGCGAGGCCTTGGAGCTCTTGGTCAGGGCCACCCGCTGATAGCCCGGCCGGACGTACTTCGCGTACTGCGAGAACGCGTACCCGCGCTTGAGCGGAGCACCCGCCGTGGTCCCGTAGGCCGCCTCGCCGTCGCCGATGAAGGAGTAGTAACGCTTGCCGTACCACCAGATGTAGGCGCTCCAGTTCGCCTCCATCGACTTGTGCACCGTGCGCATGATGTCGTCGAGCGTCTCGTTCCAGACCGCCAGGTTGGCGGGGTTACCCCAGATGTTGGAACCGCTGCCGTCCGCCTCGTGGTAGTTCCACTCGGTCATCCACACCGGCTTGTTGTACTGGGCCGCCAGGGGGTACGGCGCCAGCCGGCCCGAGGCCTCGGTGCCGTACAGGTGCCCGCCGATGTAGCCGATGTTGTTCCGGGCGGTCGCGTCGTTCAGGGTCGGATCGGTGTAGCCGTAGTTCATGTTGACGGCCTCGGCGACCATCAGCTTGCTGTTCTGCACCTTCGTGCCCTGATCACGGACGAAGTTGCGCAGCTCGGTGCCGCTCCAGTCCATCGAGTCGTAGTCGGGGTGCCAGTCCGGCTCGTTCTGCACCGACGTGACGTCGATGGTGACGCCCTGGCCGCGCATGTACTGGACATAGCTGTTCAGGTGGTTCGCGTAGTCGTCGTAGTAGTCGGTCTTCAACTTGCCGCCGTTGGTTCGGCTGTTGTTGGTCTTCCACGCCGCCGGCGCCGTCCACGGTGAGGCGAGGATCTTCACGCCGGACCCGTACGACTTCGCCGTCTTCAACGAGTTCACGTGGGTCGACCATTCGCTGGACACCGGTGAGAGGCCGGTGCGCACGATGGACAGCCCGAGCTGGTTCGGGCCCAACCCGACCAGGGTCTGGGTGTCGGTCGTCGACCAGGCGCTGCCCCAGATGGATTGCGCGGCCCCGAAGCCGTCGATCGTCTGGTACCGGGTGGCGCTGTTCACCGTGATGTCCGCCGGCCCGGTGGGTGGCGGGGTGGTGGGTGGCGGCGTGGTCGGCGGCGGTGTCGTCGGGGGTGGCGTGGTCGGCGGCGGCGTGGTCGGCGTCGTGCCGCCGGTGCAGGTCACACCGTTGAGCGCGAAGCTGGACGGATCGGGATTGCTGCCGGTCCACGAGCCGTTGAACCCGAACGATGTCGTGCCGTTGGTGGGGATGGCCCCGTTGTAGCTGACGTTCTTGGCGGTGACCGCGGCGCCGCTCTGGGTCAGAGTCGTGTTCCACGCCTGCGTGACCGTCTGGCCAGCGCTGTAGGACCAGGCCAGCGTCCAACTGCTGACCGCGTCGCCGAGATTGGTGATGGTGACGTTCGCGCCGAAGCCGCCCTGCCACTGCGACGACACGGCATAGTCCACCGCACAGCCGGCGGCTGCGGCACCGGCCGGCGCCGCCAGGGCGACAGCGGTCGATGCCAGCAGGACGGCGCCGGCCGAAACCAGGGCGGCGTTGGTCACTCTTCGTTTTCTCATGAGACTTCTCCTGAAGGGGGTGGTGGCGGCCGACGCATCCGGTGGATCGGTCGTTCGCAGAGCGTCAGGCGGTACCTCGTGAGATTGCTCGGGAGCGCTCCCAAGCGCGCGGCGGGGCGTTGTCGAGAATTCGCCTGTCCAGTTCAGCCCCGCGTGGCAACCCTCGACACCACCTGCCGGTCACCGACCCTCGCGTCGCGCAGACGGGCGCGGAGGGAACACCGGGGAACGCCGGTGCGGCGGCCGGGATGTCGGCACCAGATCGGGCCTCGTGCCATCGGTCGCGGATGCGCGAGCGACGGCGGGGCTGCGATGGTGCGGCGAACGGGTCCAGCGGGACTGTGGCACCCTCCTCTGTCGGCCGGTTCCTGGAGCGGGGCCGGCCTCGCTGCTCATTCGCGGGCTCGCGGGTGAGTGCCGCACAGCGAGCGTGCGAAACAGTTTCTTGTTGCCAGGAATTTATTTCGTCAAGTGGTGCCTGTCAATGCGTCACGCGTAGGCGAGCAGGAGGCGGGGCGTCACGGCCCCGGGCGCTGTCCGTCCACCGCTAGGCCGGCACGGGACATCGTCGGAGGGCGCGGATCGCTAGGCTCCGTGCCCATGCGTACTTCGTTGGGGGCCCGTACCCTCGTGGCGATCGTCGGTGTGACCACCCTGCTTCTGACGCCCGCGCCCGCCTTCGCTGCCGGGCCCGGGGCGGTCACCCTGGTCGATGTGGCCCCCGACGGCACGCCCGGCAACGGCGGGGTCGGTGGCTCGGCCATCTCCAGCGACGGGCGGTACGTCGCCTTCGCCTCGACCTCGGACAATCTCGTCCCGGGCGACGTCAACGACAACACGGACGTCTTCGTTCGGGACACCCAGACCGGCACCACCACCCTGGTCAGCGGTGGCCGGAGCGGGCAGCCGGCCGACGACGGGGCCACGTACACCGCGGCGATCTCCGGCAACGGTCGCTACGTGGCATTCACCTCGTACGCGTCGAACCTCGTGCCCGGCGACACCAACAACGAACGCGACGTTTTCGTGCACGACCGCCAGACCGGGGTCACCACCCGGGTCAGCGCCTTCGCCGGCGGGCGGCAGATCCGGGGCAGCAGCAGCGGTGCCACGATCTCCGACAACGGCCGTTACACCGCCTTCATCGTGACGACGTTCACCGGCGACCTGGACGACGAGGGCCACCTGCTCTACGGGCAGGTGGCGTACGTCCACGACATGCAGCTCGACAGGACCACCCGGGTCAGCCAGCAGGCCGACGGCGGCACGGACCTCTCGGTGTACCAGGTCGCCATCTCGGGCAGCGGGCAGCGGGTGGTGTTCAGCGCGTCGGGTGACTGGATCGGCGACGGCGGGAGCGGTACCGGCATCTTCGTTCGCGACCTCCGGTCCGGCGCGACGGTCCGGGTCAATCTGCCGGCGGCCGAGGGCGCGTTCCTCAGCGGGACGAACCCGAGCATCAGCAGGGACGGCACCAAGGTGTCGTGGGAGTCGTACGAGCCGTACCTGCCGGCGGACACCAACGGAACGGGGGACGTCTACGTCCGTGATCTGATCGCCGACACCACCGTGCTGGCCAGCGCCAACCGCAGGGGCACGGGCGCGGGCAACAGCTCCAGCACCTCCGGTCGACTCGCGGCCGGCGGTCGTTTCGTCTCGTTCTACTCGTGGGCCTCGGACCTCGTCCCGCAGGACGGCAACGGCCTCGTCAGCGACGTCTTCGTGCGCGATCTCTCCACCGGCCGGACGACAGCGGTCAGCGCCACCGCCACCGGCGCGACCGGCAACGGCGACAGCTTCGACGGAACGCTCTCGGCCAACGGGGCCCGGATCGTGTTCCGCTCCAGCGCGACGGATCTGGGCGTCGACCCGGGCGATGGTCGTGAGCACCTTCTCGTGCGCTGCCTGCGCAACTGCTGACCGACGAGGTGCTGCCGGCTGGTTCCCTCGGGCCCGAGGGCGCGCGGGAACGGCCGAGGACCTGCTCGTCGACAATGCGGCCCGGACGGCCATGAGTCGTCCGGGCCGAACCGACTGCACCGGCTGACCCGGGCCGGTGCGCCCCGGCGCGACCAACGTCTGCAAAAAACCTGCAAACGCTAACCCTTGCCCAGAGGGAAACCGCTTTCCTACGATTGCGTTGCATCGATGTTTCACCTCGAACTGGACGGGCGCGTATCGGGATGCGCTTCCGACGACGTGCCGCTTGGCCAGCGGTTTCGCCGCGCACGCCAGGGCGACGACATTCTCGGCGATGAGCAGGCGATTGATTTCCGCCAATGCCCAGTGATCGACTGAAATCGCGTACCCGCAAAGGGTCGACGCGTCGATCGCCGCTGCCGTCGGCACATCGAGACGACGACGAAGGAGACGCGACATGAGACGACCAGTCGCACTGCGACTTCAGGCAGCGCTGGCCACGGCCGCTGTCGGGATCGCGGTCGGAGGAACACTGTCCATCCCGCAGGCGTCGGCGGCGGCCGGCGCCGCCACCGGCTACGCCACCCAGAACGGTGGGACCACCGGCGGCGCGGGCGGGCAGACGGTACGGGCCAGCACGGGCACCGCGATCCACGCGGCGCTGTGCGGGCGAGCCAGCAGCAGCACGCCGATCACCATCGAGGTGACGGGGACGATCAACCACGGCAACACCAGCAAGGTGTCGGGTTCGAGCTGTAACACCGCCGACGGCGTGATCGAGCTCAAGCAGATCAGCAACGTCACCATCATCGGGGTCGGCAGCGGCGCGATCTTCGATCAGTTGGGCATCCACATCCGCGACTCCAGCAACATCATCATCCAGAACGTGACGGTCCGGAACGTCAAGAAGTCGGGTTCGCCCACCTCCAACGGTGGAGACGCCATCGGCATGGAGAGCACGGTCCGTAACGTCTGGGTCGATCACGTCACCCTGGAGGCGTCCGGCGGGGAGTCGCAGGGCTATGACGGCCTGTTCGACATGAAGGACAACACCCAGTACGTGACCCTGTCGTACAGCATCCTGCGCAACTCCGGTCGTGGCGGCCTCATCGGCTCCAGCGAGAGCGACCTCTCGAACGGCTTCATCACGTTCCACCACAACCTGTACGAGAACATCGACTCCCGTACGCCGTTGCTGCGCGGCGGCATCGCGCACATCTACAACAACCACTACGTGAGCCTCCACGAGTCCGGCATCAACTCCCGGGCCGGTGCGCGGGCCAAGGTGGAGAACAACTACTTCCGGAACTCGAAGGACGTCCTGGGTACCTTTTACACCAACGAGCGCGGCTACTGGCAGGTCAGCGGCAATACCTTCGACAACGTCACCTGGTCCAGCGCCGGCAGTGAGAACTACCCCGCCGGCCCCAACCCGACGTCCAACACCACCGTCAGCATCCCGTACGCGTACCGCCTCGACGGCGCGAGCTGCGTACCGGATGTCGTCCGGCAGACGGCCGGCGCCAACACGGGCCTGCGGGTCTCCGACGGGAGCTGCTCGCCGCAGACGCCGCCGCCGACCACGGCTGCGCCGACCACCGCGCCGCCGACCACCCCGCCGCCGACGAGTGGGACCAACCTCAGTCTGGGTGCCGGTGCCGACGGCTCCAGCAAGGCCAGCGGGACCAGTTACGGCAACGTGCGCGACGGCGACATCAGCACCTACTGGTCGCCGGCCGGATCGACCGGCTCCATCTCGATCAAGTGGGGATCGGCCACCCGGGTGTCCCGAGTGATCATTCGGGAGCCCTCCGGGACCCAGGGCTCCATCGGTTCCTGGCAGCTCGTCAACCACGACACGGGCGCGGTCCTGGCCTCCGGCAGTGGCGCGGGCGTGATCACCTTCGCCGCGACGGCACTGAGCAAAATCACCTTTAGGATCAACAGCTCGAGCGGTACGCCGCGGGTCGGCGAGTTCGAGACGTACGCCAGTTAGCCATCGGATGGGCGGGGGCGGCGGCCGGACCGCTCCCGCCACCACCGTGTCCACGAAGGACGCGGGCCGGACCGCGTCGGTCAGGACGAGAACTGGCCCGACAGGAATCGTCGGATGTATAGGCGAGGTGTGTCGGTGGTGCGGATGCTCACCGTGGTCGCCGGCCTCCGCCATCGTCCCGGGCTAGTCCGAACTCTCCCGATAAGGGTCGGGTCGCCACCCGCGATCCTCCCGGCGATCGACCGTTGCCTATTGCGTGACACCGGAGTAATCTTCCCGAAACACATCGGACGTTTGGCCGTCCGAGGGTCTGCCAACGGCTGCGCAGCGAGGCCGGCGTCACCGCGCGGATCCACCATCGGGGGTCGTCGTTGTCGCGCTTGGGTGGCCGCATCGGTCACCGTTTGGAGGATCGATGTCAGACCTGACCCGGCGGCAGGCCCTCAAGATCGGCGCGGCCGGCGCGGGTGGCGCCCTGCTGCCGCTGCCCTGGACGGCCACCGCCCAAGCTGACTCCGTCGCACCGCCGCAGGTGCTGGCGGCCAACGACCTCGCCCTCTGGTACGACGAGGGCGCCGGCACCGACTGGCTGCGGGCCCTGCCGATCGGCAACGGCCGGCTCGGCGCCATGGTGTTCGGCAACGCCGACACCGAGCGACTTCAGCTCAACGAGGACACCGTGTGGGCCGGCGGGCCGCACGACCCCAGCAACACCAGAGGCGCCGCCGCGCTGGCGGAGATCCGGCGACTGGTCAACGCGAACCAGTGGACCCAGGCCCAGGACCTCATCAACCAGACCATGATGGGCAACCCCGGCGGGCAGTTGGCGTACCAGACCGTCGGCAACCTCCGGCTGGCCTTTGGTTCGGCCAGCGGGGCGTCCCAGCACAACCGCACGCTCGACCTCACCACCGCCACGGCCACGACGTCGTACGTCCTGAATGGCATCCGTTACCAGCGTGAGGTCTTCGCCAGCGCGCCGGACCAGGTCATCGCGATGCGGCTGACCGCCGACCGCAGCGGATCGATCAGCTTCACCGCCACCTTCGACAGCCCGCAACGTACGACGGTGTCCAGCCCGGACGGCACGACGATCGGTCTCGACGGCGTCTCCGGTAGTCAGGAGGGCGTCACCGGGCAGGTCCGCTTCCTCGCCCTGGCGAACGCCACCGTCAGCGGGGGCACCGTGTCCAGCTCCGGCGGCACCCTGCGGGTCACCAACGCGACAAGCGTGACCCTGCTCATCTCGATCGGCTCCAGCTATGTCAACTACCGCAACGTCGGTGGCGACTACGGGGGTATCGCCCGGCAGCGCCTCAGCGCGGCGCGCGCCTCCAGCTACGACCAGCTGCGCAGCCGGCACGTCGCCGACTACCAGGCGCTGTTCGGGCGGGTGACCCTCGACCTCGGCCGCACCTCCGCCGCCGACCAGACCACCGACGTCCGGATCGCGCAGCACAACAGCGTCAACGACCCGCAGTTCTCCGCGCTGCTCTTCCAGTTCGGCAGGTATCTGCTGATCTCGTCGTCCCGGCCCGGCACCCAGCCGGCGAACCTCCAGGGCATCTGGAACGACTCGCTGACCCCCTCCTGGGACTCGAAGTACACGATCAACGCCAACCTGCCGATGAACTACTGGCCGGCCAACACGACCAACCTGGCCGAGTGCCACAACCCGGTGTTCGACATGGTCCGCGACCTGTCGGTGGCCGGCGCCCGTACCGCCCAGGTGCAGTACGGCGCGGGCGGCTGGGTCACCCACCACAACACCGACGCGTGGCGGGCCACCGCCGTCGTGGACGGCGCGTTCTGGGGCATGTGGCAGACCGGCGGTGCCTGGCTGTCCACGCTGATCTGGGACCACTACCTGTTCAACGGTGACGTCGAGTTCCTGCGGGCGAACTACCCGGCCATGAAGGGCGCCGCGCAGTTCTTCCTCGACACGCTGGTGACCGAGCCGACCCTCGGCTATCTGGTGACCAACCCGTCGAACTCGCCGGAGCTGAGCCACCACGCGAACGCCAGCGTGTGCGCCGGTCCCACGATGGACAACCAGATCCTGCGCGACCTGTTCGACGCGTGCGCCCGCGCGAGCGAGATCCTCAACGTGGACAGCACCTTCCGGGCCCAGGTCCGCGCCACCCGGGACCGGCTCGCGCCGATGAAGATCGGCTCGCGGGGCAACATCATGGAGTGGCTGTACGACTGGGTGGAGACCGAGCCCAACCACCGGCACATCTCCCACCTCTACGGGCTCGCGCCCAGCAACCAGATCACCAAGCGCGGCACCCCGCAGCTGTTCGAGGCCGCCCGCCGCACGCTGGCGCTGCGCGGTGACGACGGCACCGGCTGGTCGCTGGCCTGGAAAATCAACTTCTGGGCGCGGATGGAGGAGGGCAAGCGGGCCCACGACCTGATCCGCTACCTCGCCACCACCGCCCGGCTCGCCCCCAACATGTTCGACCTGCACCCGCCCTTCCAGATCGACGGCAACTTCGGCGCCACCGCCGGCATCGCCGAGATGCTGCTCCAGAGCCACATCGGTGAGCTGCACATCCTGCCCGCGCTGCCGCCGGCCTGGCCCAGCGGCCGGGTGACCGGCCTGCGGGGCCGCGGTGGGCACACGGTCAGCATCACGTGGGCGAGCGGCACGGCCACCGAGGTGCTGGTGCGACCGGACCGCGCCGGCACCGTCCGCCTGCGGTCGCGGTTCCTGACCGGCACCGTGAGCGTCGTCGACACCGCCGACGGGACGTCGCCCCGGGTCACCCGGATCGAGTCCGACCTGGTCGAGGTGACCGTGCAGGCGGGACGCACCTACCGGGTCAGCAGCACGGGTGCCGCCACGCCGACGCTGGAGCAGAGCTTCACCAACGCCGGCATCAGCAACGACAGCAACACCAACGTCGCGAACTTCGACGGCAACGGTGCCAGTCTCTCCGCGCAGGCCCTGGCACAGGCCGGCGCCAGCCCGGGCGGCACGGTGAGCCGCAACGGAGTGAACTTCCGCTGGCCCAACGTCAGCCCCGGTACGGCCGACAACGCCATCGCCTCGGGCCAGACCATCGGCGTCAGCGGCACCGGCAGCACGCTCGGCTTCCTCCTGACCGGCACCTACGGCGCCGTGTCGGGAACGGGCACCGTGGTGTACGCCGACGGCACCCGCCAGACGTTCACGTTGAGCACCCCCGACTGGTACGGCGGGCCGCAGTCCGGGGCGACCGCCGCCATCGTGTCCGCCTACCAGAACCGGCCCAACAACGCCCGCCAGGCCACGGCGGCCTGCATCTACTACGTGGGCGTCGCGTTGCAGAGCAAGGCGGTGACCCAGGTCGTGCTGCCCAACATCAGCGCACGGGCCGCCGCGAACGTGCCGACCATGCACGTCTTCGCCATCGCCATCGGGTCCTGACACCGGGCTCGCGCCGCGCCGCCGGGACGGCACGGTCACCGGCGGCGCGGCGTGATCAGTCCCGACTCGTACGCCCACACGACCAGCTGGGCCCGGTCACGGCAGTGCAGCTTCGTCATCGCCCGGTTCACGTGCGTCTTGGCCGTCAACGGACTGATCACCATGCGCAGGGCGATCTCGTCGTTGGTCATCCCTCGGGCAACCAGCTCGACGATCTCCTGTTCGCGGGCGGTCAGCACGTCCCGACCCGCCGCCGGCACGGCTGGCGGTGGGCTGGCCACGAACTCGCTGATCAGCGTACGGGTGACGGTCGGCGCGAGCAGCGCGTCGCCGCGCGCCACGACGGCGACGGCCTGCAGCAGGTCGGCGGGGTCGGCGTCCTTGAGCAGGAAACCGCTGGCGCCCGCTCGCAGGGCGGCGAAGACGTAGGAGTCGAGCCCGTAGTTGGTGAGGATGAGGATCCGGATCGCGGCAAGGTCGGGATCCGCGGCGATGCGCCGGGTCGCCTCGATGCCGTCGAGCCCCGGCATCTGCACGTCCATCAGCACGACGTCCGGGCGCAGGCGTCGCGCGAGGTGCACGGCCGACGTGCCGTCGGTGGCCTCGCCGACGACCTCCAGGTCGTCCTCGGCCTCCAACAGCGCCCGGAACCCGGCTCGCATCAGCGCCTGGTCGTCGGCGAGCAGGACCCGGATCATGCCGGCTCGTCCAGGGGGAACGTGGCCCGCACCGTGAACCCGTGGTCGTCGCGGGCGGCGGCCTGCAGTGTGCCGCCCAGTCCGGTGACCCGTTCCCGCATACCGCGCAGTCCCACCCCCGGTGTCGGGGGCCGCGCCGGTGACGCCCGCCCGTCGTCGGTGACCGCGACGGTCAGCCCGGCCGGGGCGTACTCGACGTGAATGTGCGCGGTAGCGGGGCCGGCATGGCGGGCCACATTGGTCAGGGCCTCCTGGACGACCCGGTAGCCGGCCTGGTCGACCTCGTCGGGCAGGCTCCGGGGCCGACCGCTGACGGTGACCTGGACCGGCACGCCGACCGCCCGGGTCCGCTCGGCGAGTTCGTCCACCCGGGCCAGCCCGACGCGGTCGTCCTCGGGCGCGCGCAGGATGTCGAGGGTGGTGCGTAGCTCCCGCATCGCGGCACCGCTGGCCTCCTGGATCGCCAGCAGCGTGGCCGAGGGTTCCTCGCCGTGCTTGCGGGCCAGGTGCACGGCGATCCCGGCCTGCACCTTGATCACCGAGATGCTGTGGGTCAGGGAGTCGTGCAGGTCGCGGGCGATGCGCAGACGCTCCTCCCCGGCACGCCGCAACGCCATCTCCTCGCGGGTGCGCTCGGCCTCGATGGCCCGCTGTTCGACCTGCTCCAGGTACGCCCGGCGTTGCCGGCCGACGAGCCCGGCGACGTTGGCCGCCACGAACCATCCCAGCAGCAGCGCCGTCCGCTCGACGATCAGCTGGTTGGGGCGGTCGGCCGGCGCCACCGAGACGTCGCGGGCCAGGAAGCCACCGAGGAAGGCGACGCTGGCCACGGCGGCGGCCGCCCGGCGACCCCGCCAGGCGGCGAGGTAGACCACGCCGAGAACGGGGAAGGCGGCGGACACCCCGGAGTGCACCCGGATGTGCAGGGCCAGCATGGCGGCGGTCACCACGCCCAGCGCGACCACCGGGTACCGCCGGCACACCGCGAGGGCCGCCGCCATGGACAGGACCAGGGCGACGTCGAGGGCCCCGACGGTCGCGGCGTCCGGTGCGAGCGCGGCGTTGCCGAGCAGCAGGCCGCCGAGGGCGAGACCACTGAGGGCGTACGGCAGGTCGCGGCGCATGGTCGCACTGTAGAACGGCCGTCGTCCGTGGAGCATCCCGCGCGTGCGGTAGATCAGACGTACCACTGGCGTGGTATCGCGCCGGCGCAAGTGTCTGCGGCGGAACGACGTTTTCCCAGCCCGCCGCGGCAAGCATCGACCTCATGACATACCGCTTCTTCACCCCCATCCCCACGAAGGCGGCCACCGGCCGCACCGCGGAGGTCTACCAGCAGTCGCGTGAGGACTTCCTCGGGCCGCTGCCCACCTTCCAGGTGCTCTCGGCCGTGCCGGAGGTGCTGGCCGCGACCTGGTCGCTGCTGCGCGAGGCCCTGCTCGCCGGGGACACGTCCCGGGTCGAGCGCGAACTCGTCGCGGCGGCCGTGTCCCGGGCCAACCGCTGTCAGTTCTGCGTCGACGCCCACGTGCTGCTGCTGCACGCCCTGGGCGAGCACGGGCTGGCCGAGGTCGTCGCCCGGGGCGGGACGCCATCCGACCCGAGGCACGCCGAACTCGCCCGCTGGGCCCAGAACAGCCGCAGCCCGCGGGCCGCCGACTGGCGCAGCCCGTACCGCCCGGAGGTCACCGGCACCCTGCTCGCCTTCCACTTCATCAACCGGATCGTCTCGGCGCTGCTCGACCCCGACCTGCTCCCCGGCGGCCTGCAACGCTCACCGCTGGTGCGTTCGGTCGGGGGCCGGCTGTACGCCAGGGCCGCCCGGGAGCCGAGGGCACCCGGTCGCAGTCTCCCACTCCTCGAGGCGGGTCCGACGCCGCCGCCGGCCTGGGCGGGGGACAGCCCGGTCGGCGTCGCCTACGCCTCGTTGCGAACCGCCGCCACCCGGGGCGGGGACCTGCTGGGCGACGTGGCCCGCCAGACCGTGACGGCCACCGCGCGCTGGGAGGACGGGCGGATTCCGGCCCGGCCCGCCGACTGGGCCGTCGACCTGGTCCGGGACGTGCCGGGCAGGGACCGCATCGGAACCCGGATCGCGTTGCTGGCGGCGTTCGCGCCCAGCGCGATCAGCGTGGGGGACGTCGCCCTCTGGCGGCTGTCGCACCCCGCCGACGCCGACCTCGTCCGGCTGGTCGCGTACGGAGCGATCACCGCCACCGACCATGTCGCCCAGGCCCTGGCCTCGGCGCACCTCTAGGAGCTCACCATGCGTAAGGCATTCGTCGTCAGCGCCGCCCTGCTGCTCGTCGCGTTCGCCGTCCAGTTCGTCTTCGCCGCCGTCGGCGCGTTCACGAAGCCCGGAGGCGACGGCGCGTACGCCCTGCACAGCGCCAACGGCATGGCCGTGATCCCCGTCCTCACCCTGCTCACCGCCCTGTTCGCCGCGTTGGCGAAGGCGCCGGGCCGACTCGTCGGACTGGCGATCCTGCCGTTCGGCCTCGTCGTCGTGCAGGCGCTTCTCGCCATGCTCGCCAACGCGTCCACCGACGCCGCCGGAGTCAGCACCGCGTTCGGCCTGACCCTCGGCGGGCTGCACGCGCTCAACGGCATCGTCGCGGTGCACGTCGTGGTCGGCGTCCTGCGGGCAGCGCGGAGGCTGGGCGGTCCGGTGCCGGTGGGTGACACCCGCGAGGCCGTCCGGGAGGGGGAGCCGGCATGACCACCGGCTCGCTGCTCGTGGCGGACCTCGTGCTCGCCGTTCTCACCGCCGCCGGGTGGCTGGGTGGCGGCGTAGCGGCGGCCGTCCGGCGCCGTCCGCTCGCACTCGGGCTGGCCGCCGTCGCGCTGCTCGCCACGCTCGGCCGCGCGCTCGCGGTGATCGCGCTCGCCCGCGCCGGCTGGTGGTT
This sequence comes from Micromonospora sp. NBC_00617, assembly GCF_045161355.1. Lineage (NCBI taxonomy): Bacteria > Bacillati > Actinomycetota > Actinomycetes > Micromonosporales > Micromonosporaceae > Micromonospora > Micromonospora sp. NBC_00617. The sequence continues at coordinate 1,413,675 of NZ_CP107751.1, forward strand.
CGCCGCGGAGAAGGTCCTCATCGCCGCGCCCCTGTCGCTCGCCGCGGTGATCGTCGCTGGGCCGCGGCTGCTGCGGGCCGCGGGCGACATCCGGTCCGCCGCGGTCCCGCTCCTGCACGCCGGGTACGCCGTGAGCGGCGCCCTGCTCGTGACGATCCTGCACGGCTATCCGGCGTCGGCGTCGACGGGGCTGCTCGCGGTCGCCGGCGTCGGCACGGCGGCGGCGGTCTCGTGGCGCTTTCTCGACGCGCGCCCGTCCCGGATGGTGTCCCGCGCGGCCACCGTGGTGACGGTCGCGGCCCTGCTGGCCGGAACCGGGCTGGCCGTCGCCCCGGACACCGCGCCCGCCGTACCGCATGATCATGGCTATCCGCAGATCCGGACCACCGACGAACCCACTCGGCGGTTCACCCTGACGGCCGGGACGGCCAGGGTGAACGTGGGTGGCCGCGACGTCGCGGCGTGGGCGTTCAACGCTCAGGTACCCGGGCCGGAGTTGACCGCCACCGTCGGCGACGTCGTGGAGGTGACGCTGCGCAACCGGGACATCGGGCGGGGCGTCACCCTGCACTGGCACGGGTACGACGTGCCGAACAGTCAGGACGGGGTGCCCGGTGTGACGCAGGCAGCGGTGCTGCCCGGCCAGGAGTTCGTCTACCGGTTCCGTGCCGATCAGGCCGGGACGTACTGGTACCACACCCACGCGGTGTCCGACGTCGGTGTGCGGATGGGCCTCTACGGCGTCCTGGTGGTGCGCCCGGGGCCGACAACCGGCAACGACGTCACCGTGCCGGTGCACACCCTGGCGGGTCGTCCGCTGCCCACGGCGAGAGTGGAGCGGGTCGAGGCCGGTGTGCCGGTACGGCTGCGCTTGATCAACACCGACAACACGACGCACCGCTACGCCCTGGCCGGGACCACCTTCCGGGTGGCCGCGATCGACGGCGTTGATCTGCGGGGTCCGACGCCGCTTGCGGACACCGCCGTGCTGATCCCGGCCGGAGGCCGCTACGACCTGGTGTTCACCGCGCCGGCCACCCCGGTGGCGCTGTTCGTCGACGCACGGTTGGTCTATTCCACCGGGGAGGTGTCGACGGCGACCGGCGGGTGGCCCGTCCTGGACCCGCTCACCTACGGCGTGCCGGCTCCCGCGCCGTGGACCCGGTTCGACCGGGAGTTCACCATCGTCCTCGATCGTGGTCTCGACCTGCACGGACTGCTCCCGCGCTACGCCCACACCGTGAACGGCGCGGCCGATCCGGACATCCCACCGCAAGTTGTCCGCCGTGGCGACGTCGTCCGCTTCACGATCGTCAACCGGTCGCAGACCGTGCACCCGTGGCATCTGCACGGCCACCACGTCCTCGTGCTGTCCCGCACCCGAAAGGCGGCGATCGGAAGTCCGTTGTGGCTGGACTCGTTCGACGTCCGGCCGGGTGAGGTGTGGGAGGTGGCGTTCCGGGCCGACAATCCGGGAATGTGGGCCAACCACTGCCACAACCTGGGGCACGCCGACGCCGGGATGACGCTGCACCTGATGTACTCGTGATCTCCCGGCCGTTCCCGGTTTCGGCCCCACCCTGGCGGGAACCCCGTCGCGCCCATCCAGCGGAGGCAGGCGACGAAGAGGTGGCTATGACCCTGGCCAACCCGGCTCCCGACTATTTCGAGCCTGAAGACGGCATGTTCCTGGCGACGCTGCTCATCGTCCGGGACATCGATCGGTCGCGGGAATACTACGAGCGCGTGTTCGGGGCGACGTGCGTCCATGACGCGAACCCGTTGATCATGAAGTTCTTCAACAGCTACATCATCATCAACGTCGAGGGCGGCCCGACGGACGACAAGCCGACGGTCCAGGCCAAGGCCCCGGTTGACGCCAACACCCTGAGCTGTGCGATGAATGTCCGGGTCCGGGACATCCGCACGCTCTACACCGAGTGGAAGGCCCGTGGCGCGGATTTCCTCACCGAGCCGAAGGACCACGGCACCGAGATCCGTTGTTACCTCCGCGACCCCGACGGCTATCTCGTGGAGATCGGACAGGGGCTCTGACCCACCGGCTGGAGCCGACGGGGTCGCACCAAGGGCAGGCGCAGCACCCGGCCCCGTCGCGTGGCGGCGGGGCCGGGTGTCGGTGCGCGGTGTCGGTCGGGATCAGCCGGTGGCGCAGCTGACCGTCGGCCAGTTCCAGTTGCCGTTGGCCATGATCGTTATCCCGAAGTTGTTGCCGTTGCCGTTCGGCCTGGCGGTGACGGTTCCGCTGGTGCCGCTGACGGAGGCGTTCCAGCTGTTCTGAATGCTCTGGCCGCCGCCGAGGCCGAGTCTGACGACCCAGTTGTTGGTGCCGCTGACCGCGACGTTGAGATTGAAGCGGTCGCCCCACTGCTGACCGGCGGAGAGCGTCGCGTTGCAGGTGCCGGTCCCGGGGTTACCGGTCGTGGGCCCGGAGGTCGGGTTACCGCCGCTGCCCTCCTGGACGGTGACGTCGGAGCTGCCGCTGCTCTGGTAGCCCTCGGTGGCCATGATCTGGTAGCTGTGGTTGGTGCCGAGGTTGAGGCCGGCGCGGGCCCAGGCGTCGAAGTGGTTGGCGGTGGTGATGGTGCCACTCGAACGCTTCTGCTGGCGGACGCTCCAGTACTGGTAGAACGTCTGGTTGCCGTCGATCGACGGGGCGTTGACCCGCTGGCTGCGCAGGATGTCGTAGGTGCCGCCGTCGGTGGTCACCGTGCCCAGCCGCTGGGCGCCGCTGCTCGGGTTGTAGCTGCCGAAGTTCTCCACCACGTAGTACTCGATGAGCGGGTTGCGCGTCCATCCGTACAGGGCGAGGTAGGTGTTGTTGTTCCCCGGGTTGTAGTTGGCCGAGTAGCTGACCGTCCGCCGCGAGCCGGTGGCCCAGCCCTTGCCGCCGACCCAGTTGTTGGTGCTGCGGTCCCAACTGCTGGAGTATCGGCCGTCGGCGCGCAGCGTCATGCTGGCGTTGCCGCCGTCCTTCCAGAAGGAGAAGTAGTAGCCGTTGTGCGTGCCGGTCAGGCTCGAGGTGAGCGTCCGGTCGGCCTCGGCGTACGCGTTGGTCGCCGTCACCGTGCCGGCGACGGCCAGGACGGCGGCGCATGCGGCGCCCAGGAGCAGCCGGATGCGGCCGCGCCTCCCTCGCCTGGTGGGGGTGTGGCTGGTGTCGGTCATGTGGGTGGTTCCTCCTCGTAACGGCCACGGCGTCGTGCCGCGTGGTGGTGGTTGGCCGGTCGTCCTGCACGACGACCGGAGGAGTGGGCCGTGGTGGCTGGTGCTGACGCTGATTGAACGTCGTCGATGGCGACCGTATTAACCCGGTCGTCCACTTGTCAACAATTTCCGGAAACGCCGTGGCAGCATCGCTCTCGCCTCCGCCTGCGGAAGGGAAGTGTGTCAATCCAGGTCAGTAGTCAGTCAGAGTTCGGTATCGTCATACGACTGCCGGCGCTAGCAGGCCCCACCTCGGCCGGAAGTCGCCGAAATTTCCGAAGACTTTCCGGACCTCAGCCAGCGGGCGGCGCGGGAAGTGGGTCCCGGGAGAGGTCACCGCCACTTCGGCGGGCCGGATCGGCTGAAACTTGATCCGTTCCAAAAAAGTGAGCTAATGTTCGTCGGGTGATGCCCGACTTCGAGGCGCAACTGCGAGCCGCCTCGCTGCGCGTGACCCGGCCCCGGCTGGCGGTGCTCGCGGCCCTGCGTGACCACCCCCACGTCGGCACCGACGCGGTGATCGCGCTGGCGCGGGCGGAGCATCCCACCGTGTCCCACCAGGCCGTGTACGACGTACTGCGGGTGCTCACCGACGCCGGTCTGGTACGCCGGATCCAGCCTGCCGGCGCCACCGCCCGCTACGAGTCCCGGGTGGCGGACAACCACCACCATGTCGTGTGCCGCTCCTGCGGTGCCATCGCCGACGTCGAGTGCGCCGTCGGCCACGCCCCCTGTCTCACCGCCTCGAATGACCACGGGTTCGTGGTCGACGAGGCGGAGGTCGTCTACTGGGGCACCTGCCCCGGTTGCGCGGCCGCTCGCACCTCCCAGTGATCCGCCAGTTCGGAAGGAAGTACATGAGCGACACCCAGGACAACCGCCCCACCAGCGCGCAGGGCGTGGACGAGAAGGCCGCGGCCGGCTGCCCGGTCGCGCACGACTCGGTGACCGCACACGGCAGCGAGAGCGAGAACCCGGCGATCGACTCGCCGACCCCGAAGACCGGTGGTCGTCCGCGCACCAACCGGGACTGGTGGCCCAACCAGCTTGACCTCTCGGTGTTGCACGCCCACTCGTCGAAGGGCAACCCGCTGGGTGCGGACTTCAGCTACGCCAAGGAGTTCGCCAAGCTCGACGTCGAGGCCCTCAAGCGCGACATCGTCGAGGTCCTCACCACCTCGCAGGACTGGTGGCCGGCCGACTTCGGCCACTACGGCGGCCTGATGATCCGGATGAGCTGGCACGCCGCCGGCACCTACCGCATCGAGGACGGTCGCGGTGGCGCCGGCGACGGCGGTCAGCGTTTCGCCCCGCTCAACAGCTGGCCCGACAACGCCAACCTGGACAAGGCCCGCCGGCTGCTCTGGCCGGTCAAGCAGAAGTACGGCCAGAAGATCTCCTGGGCCGACCTGATCGTGCTCGCCGGCAACGTCGCCCTGGAGTCGATGGGCTTCAAGACCTTCGGCTTCGGCTTCGGTCGCGAGGACGTGTGGGAGCCTGAGGAGATCTTCTGGGGCCCGGAGGACACCTGGCTCGGCGACGAGCGGTACGCCTCCGAGAAGGAGATGGCGCCCGGCGTCGGTTCGACGGAGATGGGCCTCATCTACGTCAACCCGGAGGGCCCCCGCGGCAACGCGGACCCGGCGGCGGCGGCGCACTTCATCCGGGAGACCTTCCGCCGGATGGCGATGAACGACGAGGAGACCGTCGCCCTCATCGCCGGCGGTCACACCTTCGGCAAGACCCACGGTGCCGGCGTCGCCGACAGCCACGTGGGCCCGGAGCCCGAGGGCGCCCCGCTGGAGGCGCAGGGCCTCGGCTGGCTGAGCACCCACGGCAGCGGCAAGGGCGCCGACACGATCACCAGCGGTCTCGAGGTGACGTGGACCGACGTCCCGACGCAGTGGAGCAACCGCTTCTTCGAGATCCTCTTCGGCTACGAGTGGGAGCTCGCCACCAGCCCGGGTGGCGCGAAGCAGTGGGTCGCCAAGGACGCCGAGGCGATCATCCCGGACGCCCACGACCCGGCGAAGAAGCACAAGCCGACGATGCTCACGACCGACCTGTCGCTGCGCGTCGACCCGGCGTACGAGAAGATCTCGCGGCGCTTCCTGGAGAACCCCGACCAGTTCGCGTTGGCCTTCGCCAAGGCGTGGTACAAGTTGCTGCACCGCGACATGGGCCCGATCGAGCGCTTCCTCGGACCGTGGGTGGCCGAGCCGCAGCTCTGGCAGGACCCGGTGCCGGCCGTCGACCACGAGCTGGTGGGTGACGCCGACATCGCCGCCCTCAAGGCGAAGGTCCTCCAGGCCGGTCTCACGATCGACCAGCTGGTCTCCACCGCCTGGGCGTCCGCCGCGAGCTTCCGGTACACCGACAAGCGCGGTGGCGCCAACGGCGCGCGGATCCGACTCGAGCCGCAGCGCAACTGGGAGGTCAACCAGCCCGAGCAGCTCGCGTCGGTACTGAGCACTCTGGAGGGCATCCAGCAGGAGTTCAACGCCGCCGGTGGGGCGAAGATCTCGCTCGCCGACCTGATCGTGCTGGCCGGCTCGGCCGCGGTCGAGAAGGCGGCGCGCGACGCGGGTGTCGAGGTGACCGTGCCGTTCCGGCCGGGCCGCACCGACGCCACCCAGGAGCAGACTGACGTCGAGTCCTTCCGGGTCATGGAGCCGCGCGCCGACGGGTTCCGCAACTACCTGCGGCCGGGCGAGAAGACCCAGCCGGAGGTGCTGCTCGTCGACCGTGCCTACATGCTGAACCTGACCGCGCCCGAGATGACCGTCCTCGTCGGCGGTCTGCGGTCGCTCGGCGCCAACACCGGCGGTAGCCAGCACGGCGTCCTCACCGACCGGCCCGGTGTGCTCACCAACGACTTCTTCGCCAACCTGCTCTCCCCGGGCACCCGGTGGAACGCGTCGAAGTCCGACGAGCACGTGTACGAGATCCGCGACCTGGCCACCGACGAGGTGAAGTGGACCGCCACCGCGGTCGACCTCATCTTCGGCTCCAACTCGCAGCTGCGGGCCCTCGCCGAGGTCTACGCCAGCCAGGACGGGCGCGACAAGTTCGTGCACGACTTCGTCGCGGCCTGGGCGAAGGTCATGGAGCTCGACCGGTTCGATCTCGCCTGATCCTGCGCTCACCGACGAGCCCCGGCCGATCCGTCAGCGATCGACCGGGGCTCGTCCGTGTCCTGCCGGCGAACACGGGAGGGCGGTCAGCCCAGCCCCGACAGGTACTCGCTGCGTCGCTGCGGCTCGAACTTCTCGATCGCGTACCGCAGCATGACGCGCGGCATGACCCGGTGGTGCCGGGCCAGGAACTCCTCCTCGGCCGCCCGGTCGCGGTTGCCCACCTCGCGCAGCATCCAGCCCACCGCCTTGCGGACCAGGTCGTGCGGGTCGTGCAGGAGCCGTTCAGCCAGGCGGAACGTCCAGTGGAAGTCACCGACCCTGACAGGTTCCGCTGTTCTCGGCGGGTTCGGTTGGGCGGCGCGCGGTTCGAGAGGCGGTGGGTGGCCGACGAATTTGGGATGCTGTGGCCGTCTCTCTGCCGACTGCACCTGACCTGAAGGAGCACTCCGATGGCGAAGGTCATCTCCACGCTGTTCATCTCGGCCGACGGCGTGGCCGAGATCGACCCCGACTGGCACTTCCCGTACTTCGACGACAACATGGGCCGCGCCGTCACCGAGGACTACGACACGTCCGACGTGCTGCTCATCGGCCGGGTGACCTACGACAGCTTCGCCGGAGCCTGGCCCGACCGGGAGGCGGCGGGTGGCGAGGACGCCGGGTTCGCCAAGCAGCTCGGGGACGTGCGCAAGGTGGTCGTCTCCCGCCAGCCGCTGGAGTTCTCCTGGCGCAACTCGGAGATCATCGACGGCGATCTCCCGGCGGCCGTCGCCGCGCTCAAGGCCGACGCCGGGATCAAGGGCATCCTCATTCCCGGGTCGATCTCCGTGGTGCAGCAGCTGCTCGCCGCCGGGCTGGTCGACGAGCTGCGCCTGCTGGTGCACCCGGTGGCGGCGCGCAAGGGCCGCCGGCTGTTCGACGACGGTGACACGCCGTACCACCTGCGGGTGACGGCGACCGAGGTGTTCCCGACCGGCGTGCTCCGCGTGATCTACGCGCCGACCGACGCGCCCGGCGCGGTCGGCTACGACGAGGTCAAGGACCAGGTGCCCGCGGGAAACTAGACGAGTAAGTCCTAATCCTGGTCAGTGGTCGTAGGCGATCAGGGATCGGGTGACGGGTTGGCCGGTGTTGCGGTTGTGCCAGTAGGTGTTCGTCGGGGCGTGGGGTGCGCTTGGTGTTGATGATCCGCTTTGGCTGCCCGCCGCGTCGATGTGCTGTCGAGCGGTATACCTCAGAGGTATGAATATGACTCTGAGGTATACCGCTTACGACCGCATCCGCCCCCACGGAGGTGACTGACGGTCACCGCCGGCCGCCGGCTACGCCCACCGCCCCAGCCACGGTTAGGAATTACTCGTCTAGTCGACTCGGCCACCCGACGCCTGCTCCGAGCCGGCCCCGTCGCTGCGCGCGACGAGGCCGGCTCGATCTCGTACGGGCTCGGACAGCTCGGCCCGGGTTGTCGCCCGTGGTCAGGCGATCGTGCAGGTCGCGCCGTTGAGAGTGAACGAATTCGGCTGGGCGGTGTTGCCGGTGTGCGTGGCCTGGAAGCCGATGGTGACCGATCCGCTCGGCGGGATGCTGCCGTTGTAGGCGACGTTCCGGGCCGTCACCTGGCCGGACGCGGGGGAGTAGGTCGCGTTCCAGCCCGAGGTGACGCTCTGCCCGCCGGGCAGGGTGAAGACCAGCGACCAGCCGTTGACGGCGCTGGCACCGGTGTTGGTGATGGTGATGTTCTCGGTCAGGCCGGTGTTCCAGGCGTTGATGGCGACGCTCACCCGGCACGCGCCGGAACCCGGCGGCGGCGTGGTGGGGTTCGGGGGCGGCGTGGTGGGGTTCGGGGGCGGCGTGGTCGGGTTGGGCGGCGGCGTGGTGGGGTTCGGGGGCGGCGTGGTCGGGTTGGGCGGCGGCGTGGTCGGGTTCGGCGGGGCGGTCAGGCCGAAGAAGGCGACCGCGGCAGCGGCCATACCGCCGGCGGGCAGGGTGTGCCCGGCGCCCTGGATGCTGTACGCCTCGACCTGAACGGTCCCGCTCGCGTCGGCGTACCGACGCCGGTTCCAGTTGGTCTGCGGTGTGTCGGTGGAGGTGGGTGTCTGGCTGAGCCCGAACACGTTGGTCCACTGCTCGATGGCCTCCTGCAGCAGCGAGTACGGCACGAGGGTGTCGCTGGTGCCGTGCCACAACTGCACGCGCGGGCGGGGGCCGGAGTAGCCGGGGTACGCCTGACGGACCGCGTCACCCCACTGTTGCGGGGTGCGGTTCATGTTCCCGCCGGTGCACTGGCTGCTCCCGGGCGGATAGTCCGCCGCGTTGGCGAAGCAGTTGTAGGGGACCCCCATGAACGCCGCGCCGGCCTTGAACACGTCGGGATACAGGGCCAGCATGTGGTTGGTCATCATGCCGCCGGACGAGCTGCCGGTGGCGTACACCCGGTCGGGGTCGCCGCCGTACTGCTGCTGGGCGTAGCGGATCATCGAGATGATCGACACGGGGTCGCTGCCGCCGCCGCGGCGCTTGGCGGCATCCGACCAGGTGTCGAAGCAGTTGCCGAACCCGGCCTGCTGGGTCGCGGTCGGGTAGATCACGATGAACCCGTACCGGTCGGCCTGGGCGGCGAACTCGCTGCCGGAGTAGAAGCCGGGGCCCGATCCTCCGCAGCCGTGCATGGCGACCACGATCGCGGGCCTGGTCGGGCGGGTGTCGGGCACGTAGACGTGCATGCGCATCCGGCCGGGGTTGTCGCCGAAGCTGGTCACCTCGGTGAGGGACGCGGCGTACGCGGGCTGGAGGGCGGGTGCCACCAGGCCGGCCGCCGCCAGCGACGTGACCAGGCCGAGCAGCAGTTTTCTTCGGATCTTCACGGGGACGACTCCTTCGATCACCTGTGCGGGTTGCGTGTGGTCGCGCGGCGGTCACGGGTGCGGCCGACTGCCCGTGGTGATCGCGCCTCGCCCACTACGTGTGCTTGCCCTGTGCCCGGCTCCGTGCGGCGTCGCGTAGCAGATAGTGTTCCTCGCGGTCGCCGAAGTGTCAATCGACGGATCTCAATTGCATGGGTGGTCGTGCCCGCCGCGACGGGCCCGGCGGCGCGGGCCGTCCGTCTACAGTCGGTGCACCGTCCCTGAGTCGAGCCGGGAGCGCCTGTGGCAAGCCCCTTCACCATCGAGGAGATCTATCCCGACGACGGGGACGACCCGCCGCGGTTGCCCCGGCGGCAGGCCGGCAGCTCGCCGCAGGATCTCGCGGTGACCCTGCTGGCCGACTACACCCTGCGGAACCGCGCGCGGATCCCGTCCGCAGCCCTCGTCGCGCTGCTCGCCGAGGCCGGGGTGAGCACTGCCGGCGCACGCGCCGCGATCAGCCGCCTGGCCCGTCGGGGTGTGCTGGAGGGCAGCCGGGAGGGGCGGCGCAGCTCCTACCGGATCAGCCGCGCCGCCGCCGCGAACCTGTCCAGCGGCGGCAGTTGGATCCTGGCCGCCACCACCGAGGTCACGACGTGGGACGGATGCTGGACCATCGTCGCCTTCTCCCTGCCGCAGGATCACAGCACCCAGCGACGGGCCCTGCGTGGCCAGCTCCGCTGGCTCGGGTACGCGCCGTTGTACGACGGTCTGTGGATCTCGCCGTACGAACTGAGCGCGCGGGGCAGGGCGCAGCTTGCCCGATTCACCCTCGGCGCCGTCACGGTGTTTCGCGGGCGACAGGCCGCGCTCGACGTGATCGGCCAGCGCGCTCCCATCGACGCCTGGGACATCGAGGCGATCGGACGGCACTACGAGGAGTTCCTGCAACGGTGGACGCCCCTGGTGCCGATGCTGCGATCCGGAGCCGTCGACGGCGCGGCGGCGGTGCGGGCGCGTACCGAGGTCATGGACACTTTCCGGCGGTTTCCCACCCTCGACCCCCGGTTGCCGCTGGACCTGCTGCCGCCCGGATGGCTCCGACAGCCGGCCCGGGAGCTGTTCGAAGCCGTCTACGACGGCCTCGCCGAGCCCGCCGCGCGCCACGTCCGGTCGGTCGTCGCACGGTTCGCCGACGGCACGCAGCCCGGCATTCAGGCGCACACCACCGCCGACCTCCTCGCCGGGGTATGCGGCGCGGAGCCGGCTCCGGACCCGGGCGGCGCGTCGGCGACTGTCGGGAGCTGCGCGACCTGAACGGGGGTTGACGGGGTCTGCCCACCGGCGACGAGGTGTGTACCTTGTGGAAGACGCGCAGCACTGGGGAGGCCGGATGACATCACGCGGTGCAGACCTTTCGGCGACCGACCGGATCGACACCTCCGTCGCGCACCCGGCCCGCAGGTACAACTACCTGTTGGGGGGCAAGGACAACTTCGCCGCCGACCGGGAGTCCGGCGACGCGCTCGCGGCCGCGATGCCCACCATCCGGCTCTCCGCCGTGGAGAACCGGATGTTCCTGCAACGCGCGGTGCGCTTCCTGGCGCGGCACGGCGTCCGGCAGTTCCTGGACATCGGGACCGGCATCCCGACCGCCGACAACACCCACGAGGTTGCCCAGGGCATCGACCCGTCGGCACAGGTGGTGTACGTCGACAACGACCCGATCGTCCTGGCCCACGCCCGCGCGCTGTTGTCCAGCACGCCCGAGGGGCGGACGGCCTACCTCGACGCCGACCTGCGGGAGCCGGACGCGATCCTCGCCCATCCCGATCTGCGCACGACACTGGACCTGACCCAGCCCGTCGCGCTGATGTTGGTGGCCATCCTGCACTTCATCCGCGACGACGAGGACCCCAAGGGCATCCTCGATCGGCTCATCGCGGCGCTGCCGTCCGGCAGCTACGTGGTCGCCTCGCACGTGACCTGGGAATACCTGCCGCCCGCCGTCACCGCCCAGCTCGAAGCCAACAACCGCGACGGCCGGTTCCAGGCCCGGACCACCGAGCAGTTCGCGGCCCTTCTCGACGGGTTGGAGCTCGTCGAGCCCGGCGTCGTGTCGGTGGCGCGCTGGCACGCTGACGACGCGCCGCAGCCGCGGCCGTCCGTACAGGACGTGTCGTTCAACGCCGCCGTCGCCCGGGTCCGGTGACGACGACCGCCACCGACGCGGCGGTCGCTCAGCGGGTCTTCTTCGTCGGCCGCTTGCGGGGCGGCGTCAGCAGGTCGGCGATCGCCGCGATCGCCGACGGCACGATGCGGTAATACGCCCACACGCCGCGCTTCTCGCGCTCGATCAGACCGGCCTCGGTGAGAATCCGCAGGTGATGGCTCACGGTCGGCTGAGAGAGGTTGAGCGGCGCGGTGAGGTCGGTGACCGAGGCCTCGCCCTCCGGGGCGGCCTGGATCAGGCTGAGCAGCCGCAGGCGGGCCGGATCGGCGAACGCCTTCAGCACCCCCGCGAGCCGTTCGGCATCCGCGCGTTTGATCGGCTCGCCGGCGAGCGGCGAGATGGCAGGCATGGCAGTCTCGGCAGTTCCCACGACAGCCATCGTTCCACCAATCTGGGGAACAGACCGGCGGAACCGGACAAATCCCCGAGCCGATGCTGTGCTCATCACGACACCATCGACGCGTGTCGCGGCCGTCGCGCCCTCGGTGCGCTGACGGGAGGGCGTACCGCGACGCCCTCCCGTCGAGCTGAGGCCGGCCCGTCTTGATCACGGTGGGCCGGGATCGGGCCGGTCTGGTCAGCGCCCAGCCGGTGCCGGGGAGACGGGTGTCGCGGCGGGGCGTCGACGGCGAGACGCCGCGCCGACCAGGACGTCGACGATGAGGAAGGCGAGCAGGCTGAGGCCGAGCAGGGGTATGGCCCAACCCACCGCCACGGCCACCGGCACGCCGATCAGCGCGGTCCAGAGTGGCAGCCCGCGGACACCGCCTCGGGCCGGTGCGGTGCCGGCGAGCGCCCGGCGGTCGGCGCGGGTCGGACGGCGCTGCCACCACATCCGGTAACCCCACACGACGACGCAGAGCAGCCCGAGGGCGAGCGCGGCGAGCAGGATCTGGTTGACCGGACCGAAGAGCACACCCATGTGGGCCTGGGTGCCGAGGCCGCTCAGTTTCGCCAGGAGCGGCCAGTCGGCGAAGTCGCTGCGGGCGGTGATCGTGGCACCGGCCGGGTCGACGGCCACCCGGTCCTTCGCGACCGGCCAGGTGTTGTCGATCTGCGTGACGATCCAGGCGGCGCCCGGCTCCTGTGGCGGGGTCATCTCGACCGGCCCGGAGAGGTCGGCCGTACGGGCGGCCGTCAGGACCCGGTCGAAGGCCGCCGGGTCGACGACGCCGTCCGCCGGGGCGTCGCCGTGCTGGTGGCCACCCCCGTTCTCGGTCGGGCCGGCGGTGAGGCTGGTGGAGATCTCGGGGGAGCGCGCGTCGAGGGCGTCGAGGCCGGCACCGAAGTTCGCTCCGGCGTAGCGGGACCAGGTCAGGCCGGTCACCGACAGGAACAGCAGACCGACGACCAGCCAGACTCCGGTGGTGGCGTGCCACCCCCTGGTGCGGCGGACACCCCTGGCGGTGGACAGGTTCGGCACGAACAGGTGCCGAGCGGTGGACCGGGAGGCGCTGCGTCGTCGCCACCACAGGACCAGCCCGCCGAGAGCGAGCACCCAGAGCCAGCTCGCCGCCAGCTCCGAGTAGTGTCGGCCCACCACGCCCAGGTGCAGGTTGCGGTGCAGATCGTCCAACCAGGTGGTGGCCGGTGTGGAGCCGAACCAGGTGGTCAGCTGGCCCCGGACCTCCCCGGTATACGGGTCGACGTAGACGGTGTGCACCTTCTCGCCGAGTTCCGGCAGGGAGAACGCCACCCGGGTGGTCCGGTCGTCGTCCCCGGGCACGACTGTGGCGATGCTGCCGGCGGGATGCGCGGCGCGGGCGGCGACGATCTGGTCGGCGAGGGGGAGTGGACGGTCACCGTGGGCGCCCACGGTCAGTTGGTCGCCGTAGAGCGCGCCGTCCAGTTGCGGGGCGACCGTGTAGGCGAGCCCGGTCAGCGCGGCGACCACCAGGAACGGTGCGACGAGGATGCCGGCGTAGAAGTGCAGCCGGAGCAGCAGCGCGCCCAACGGCGAGGCACGCCGGGTCGGCTGGGCCGGGGGCCCCGCCGCGGGGGAGGGTTCCGGCGTCGGCGTGCCGGACAGCTCGGTCAAAGACATGGTTGTCCCATCGGGATTGTCGGGAGGTGCCCGAGGGCACTCCTCGTGCTGGCAATTCGCCCGGCGTGCTCTGTCGCGTGGTCGCGGCCCCGGTGAGGTAGTCGGGGCGTGAGCCCGTGTGGTTCCCGCGACTTTCCGGAGCGACCGGGGCACGAGGGCACACCGGCGGGTGAGCCGCACCGCCGAGGCGGCGGACGGGCGACATCCGGGTGACTCCGGTGCCGCCCGCCCGCCTGGGCCAGCCGTCAGGGCAGGTTGATCGTGTACTCGGCGGTCTGGACCTTCCCGTCGACCTGGAAGTCGAAGAAGGCCCGGTACCGGCCGGCGCTGGGGACGGTCAGCCAGAACGCGACCGCGCCGTCGACGAGCTCCTGCTCCGGGTGGACGTGCACGTACCCGAGGTCACCCTCGCGAACGACGACCAGGTGCCCGTACGCGCCCAGGTACCGCTGCGGCTGGACCGGCCCGGCGGCGTCGGTGCGCGTGAGCTGGAATCGCACCGGCGCCGTCACCCCGGCGGTGGGCGTCCCGGTCATCGACACCGTGAACGGCCCGGCCGTCGCCTGCGCCTGGGCCGGTGGCAACGCGGCCGGGGCGTACGCGCCCGGCACGTGGTGGTCGACGCCCAGCACGAGGGGCACCTGTCGACCGTCGGCGGCGTTGACGGAGAAGTCGGCGAAGACGCGGTAGCCACCCGGCCGGGCCAGTGTCAGGGGGACGCTCCAGGTGCCGTCGGACGCCATCGTCGGGTGCAGGTGCTGGTAGCCGCCGAGGTCGCGCCCCACCACGATCAGGTGCAACGGCTTTTCGTGCACGATGGCGAAACGCGTCGCCGGCTGCCGGTCGGTCCCGACGATCCGGAACCGGTAGTCCGCGCGTACGCCGGGCGGCTGGGTCCGCTCCAGGGGCTGCAACGTGTAACCGCCCGCGCTGACCGTCGTCCCGGTCGCCAGCGTCTCACCCGCGCCGACGTCCCCCGGATGCGAGTGCGGCCCGGTCCCGGGCGCGTGGTCGTGCCCGGAACCGGCCGACAGGGCCTCCCCGGAACCGGTCGGCACCCCGCCGGCGGCCGCGGGCCGACGAGCGTCACCGGACGGCGACGCGTCGCCGGTGCCGATGCGGGCGAGCCCGAAGCCGGCCAGCAGAGCCACCACCAGCCCGCCGACGAGCAGCGCCAGGTGGGTGTTGGTCAGCCGTGACCCGCGTACCACTGTGCTGTCCTGCGCCTCGGGCCGCGACCGGTCGGCGGGCGACGCCTCCTCCGGTGTGGCCAGGGCCTGCGCGGAGGGCGCCGGCCGTCCCGCCGGCGCGGGCTCCACCACGACCGGATTCCGCGCGCTGGCGAGCGCGCCGCTGCTGCGCGCCGCGGGTACGGCGGCGCTTCGCTGTCTGCCACCGGCCGCGCGACCGCCGCCGGCGGTTGCCGCGCTCGTGCCGGCGGTTGCCGCGTTCTTGCCGGCGGTTGCCGCGTTCTTGGCGGCGGTTGCCGCGTTCCTGCTGGCGACGGGCTTGCGTGCCGACGGTGCGACGCGACTGCCCCGGCCCGCCGGAGCCTTCGACGCGCGGGCCCGGCCAGGCGGTCCACCCGCGGGCGACGAGCGACGACGCCAGAGGACGAATCCCGCCACCGCCGCCAGGACCGCGACCGCCCCACCGACCCAGAGCAGCGCGCCCGGGCCGCTTCGCCCATCCGAGGGCACGGCGGGCGCCGCCTGCGCCGTGCTGGGCGAGCCGGCGGGCGCCGCCGAGGCCACCGGCTGCTGCCCGGTGGACGCGTGCTGGTCGATGGCGGCCAGAAGCGCGGGGTCGGGCTGCTGGGTCGGCGGTTGCCAACCCTGCGGCGCCTTGGTCGCCCGGCCGGTGTAGCGGAACGTCATCGTGCCGCGCACCGCGTCACCGTCGGAGGCCACCGACAGGTAGCTCACCGAGTACTGGCCAGCGGCCGGAAGGTGCGCGACCGACACCACCGCCGGAAACCCCGTCGTGTACTCCCGTGGCTGGAACTGGCCGTCGACCAGGAAGTATTCCCGCACCGGCTTGGTCAGCGCCTTCGGCTCCCCGTACGTCCAGCCGTTGTCGACGCGGACGCCGTTCGGCGCGGTGACCGTGAAGTAGGCGTTGGCGCCGACCTTCTCGGTGAAGTACAGCGCCACCGACGTCAACGGCCCCTGCACCGTGGCGCCGCTCTCGGGAGTGGACATCGCGAGCGTCCCGTGAGCTGCGGCGGGCTGAGCGGACGCGAGCAGGGTGACCGCCGTGGCGAGGGCGAGCGCGAGCACGCCCGCGACCAGCCGGCCGAGACTCTGAGGGAGACGACGCATCCGAATATCCTCACCGGGGTGAGGCTTTCTTCACAAGGAGCTGATCTTTTTTCACGGACGGCAAAAGGTGGCGCCGCTTTGCTCGCTCTGGCTGGCGCACTCCGCGAGAGGCCACTACTGTCGCCGCGCGCCGCGGCCCCGGACCACGCCCACGCGTGGCCCGGGGCCGTCGCTTCAGCAGGTCGCGGGTGGGATGCTCTGCTCGTACTGGAAGACGTTGTGCGGGTCGTACTTCGCCTTGACCTTGCGCAGTCGGTAGAAGTTGGACCCCCAGTAGGCCGACTCCCACTCCGCCATCCCGATGTTCGGCACGTTGACGTAGGCGCCGTCGACGTACGGCCGCAGGGCCTGGCTGAACTCGGCGATCCAGGTCTGTGCGATCGGGGTGAGGGCATCTCCGCTGTCCGGCTCCCCGCGCGTGCCCCAGCCGACGCCCGGCTCGGAGTAGAAGAGCGCGTCGCGGTGCGGGAACGCGGAGCCGCCACGGGGTTCGTGCGCCTGGGCCCCACGGCCGAACGCCTGGAGGAAGAAGTTGCTGTCGTCCGTGGGTGCCTCCTCCATGAAGGCGCGGACCACGCTGATCGCCTTGCGCGGGAACGGCCTGTTGGAGAACTGCGAGAAGAACTTCCATTTGGCGGGCTCGTCCTCGGTCGGGATCTGGAAGCCCGTGTAGATCTCGCCCCAGCCCCCGGTCTGCACGGTGACCTCGGGACTGCCGATCGAGAGGATCGGCTCCAGCAGCTCCCTCGCCTCCACCTCCGGACCGTCGGCGAGCACCGCGAACAGCAGGATCTGGGACTTGTGGATCTCGACCTGGGTCCCCAGGCGGTAGTCGGTGAAGGGAGCGACGCGCTGCCAGGTGTCGAAGATTTCCTCCAGGTCGCCGAGGCCGTCCCAGGTCGCCTGAACGTAGGCGACGCTGCGCAGCGGCGTCGCCCGGTAGGTGAGCGAGGTGACGATCCCGAAGTTGCCGTTGCCCGCGCCGCGCAGGGCCCAGAGCAGGTCCTCGTGGTTGTGCAGGTCCACCTCGATCGCCTTCGCGCCGTTGCTGCCCCACGGGATGACGATCTCCGCACCGATCAGGCTGTCGCAGGCCATCCCGACGTAGCGGGTGAGGAATCCCAGACCGCCGCCGAGGGTCGCGCCGGACAGCCCCACGCTGCCTTCCGTCCCGGTGGTCACCGCGAGGTCGTGCTCGCCGAGCGCGGTGACCGCCTCCAGTTGGTTGAGCCCGGCGCCCACCCGTGCGGTGCGGCTCGCATAGTCGATGTGTGTCGACTTCAGCTCGCTCACGTCGATCACGATGCCGTTGTCGACGTTCGACCAGCCCTCAAGGCTGTGCCGGCCACTGCGGACCCGCAGCGCGACGTCGTTCTGCCGCGCCCAGGTCAGGGCGTTGACCACGTCCTGGGTGTTCTGTGCGAAGACGATGACCAGCGGGTAGCGGACGAACAGCTCGTCCCAGCCGAGGCTCGCGTTCGCGTACCCGGGATCCTGGGGGCGGACGATGCGGCCGGTCAGCTCCGCCGGCGGACACTCCGCGGTGGTAGACGGACCCGGGCCGCCGTCGGCCGCGAACCCGGGGGTGCCGGCGGCCACGATGCCGGGGAAAACCGCGGCGCCCGCGCCGACGGCCGCCGTCGCCTTCAGTACTTCGCGACGAGATAGGTCGCGCATGGTCCGATCCTCTCGATGTGGGTTCCGCCAGCGATCGACCAGAACGATCCTGGTCCGGTGGCACGAACCTCACGGTATTACGGGAGAGTTCTTCGGAGATGAGCCTTTTTGTCCGGAAACTCGGTCGGGTGATCGGCCGGACCAGCGGCACGCGGCGATGCGCCCCGGCCGCCGCTCCAACGTCGGGCCGCTGCCGCGCGGAGCCTTCCACGCCGTGTCGGCACGGCGCGGTCGGGAGGACGCGCCCGACGAACCCGACCGGCTGCACTCGCAGTTGTTCACGGGCACCCGCACCGGGGGCATCGGCCTGCTCCGAGATCTGCAGGATCTCTACCTGATGGCTGCCGAGTGCGACATCACCTGGACCGTCGTGGGCCAGGCCGCCTACGGCGTGCGCGACAAGGACCTGCTCGCGGTGGTGCGCGAGTGCGAGGGGGAGACCGCCATCCAGCTCAAGTGGCTGCGTACGCGGATGAAGTCCGCTGCGCCGCAGGCGCTCGTCGTGGCGGACTGATTGGCGGCGACGTGGACGAGACCGGGCATCGGCGGCCGGCGACGGGTGTGTATCGGGACAATTCGGGTAGGGCCCAGGCAGCCGAGAGAAGGGGCCTCCCGAATGCCGAGCACCACGACGCCGATGCTGGAGACGTACCCGAAATCAATCAACCTGGACCGGGCGAAGCTGG
This sequence comes from Micromonospora sp. NBC_00617, assembly GCF_045161355.1. Classification (NCBI taxonomy): domain Bacteria; kingdom Bacillati; phylum Actinomycetota; class Actinomycetes; order Micromonosporales; family Micromonosporaceae; genus Micromonospora; species Micromonospora sp. NBC_00617. The sequence goes on from NZ_CP107751.1 coordinate 1,431,841, forward strand.
CGGCGACGATCGACGCCCTCACCGACTGCGCCCAGGCCTGCACCGCGTGCGCCGACGCCTGCCTCAGCGAGGACCTGGTCGCGGACCTGACCAAGTGCACACGGACGGACCTGGACTGCGCCGACATCTGCACGACCACGGCCCGGGTGCTGTCCCGGCACACCGGCTACGACGCGAACCTGACGCGCAGCCTGCTGGAGGCGTGCGCCACCGCGTGCAGGTCGTGCGGGGACGAGTGCGCCCGGCACGCCGACAAGCACGAGCACTGCCGGGTCTGCGCCGACGCGTGTCGCGCCTGCGAGCGGGCCTGCCGGGACCTGCTGGCCACCATGAGCTGAGAACGGAACGCGGCGCCAGACCCCGACGGCTCGGGCGCCGCGCGGCGTGGTCGGCGGTTGGCCCAGGACGTACGGCCTGGGACGGAGTCGACTGGCGGCCAGCGGCAATCCTTACGGTGTGACCGGGTCAAGTTACGCGTCCTGCGTGGCGTCCGGCCGGCGCCACGCAGGACCGTCGCGGTGTCAGCCGGTCGTACAGGAGCGGATCTGCGGTCGGGCGCTGCTGTTGCCGTTGAACATCGTGGTGAAGCCGAACGTGTTGCCGCTGCCGTTGGGGCGTACGGTCATCACGTAGCCGCTGCTGTCCCAGGTGGCGCTGCCGTTCCAGATGGTCGAGACCTTCTGCGGCGCGGTGAGGGCGACCACCACGGTCCAGGTGCTGGTGCCGCTGACGGTGACCGAGGTGTTGTACCGGTCACCCCAGACGTTCGGCGTCGTTGCCGTCGCCGTGCAGCTGCCGGACGGCGGCGGGGTCGTGCTGCTGGGCGGGGGAGTCGTGCTGCCCGGTGGCGGGGTCGCGCCGTCGGGTGCGACCGCGCGACCGGTGGACGGCGAGATCATGCCGGGGCAGAGGTTGCGGCTGGTCAGGTTGGCCACGATCTGGCCGATGGCGTCCCGGGTGTTCTGGATCCCGTCGTGCATGAGGATGACCTGGCCGGCCTGGAGACGGCTGGCGTTCGACACGATCTGGCTGACGCTCGCGCCGTTCCAGTCCTGTGAGTCGACATCCCAGATCACCTGCCGCATCCCGAGCGACGAGGCGACCGACTGGAGGGTCGAGTTCGTCTCACCGTACGGCGGCCGGAAGAGCTGCGGCTGGCTGCCGGTCGCGGACTGGATCGCCGAACTCGTCTGGGACAGGTCGGACTGCATCTGGGACTGACTCATCGACGTCATGTGGGCGTGGCTCCAGCTGTGGTTGCCGACCCACATGCCGGCGGCCACCTGTGCCTGCGCCGCCGACCTGTTGTTCTGCACGTTCTGCCCGATGTTGAACATGGTGGCCCGTACGCCGTTGGCGCGCAGCACGTTCAGCAGAGCGCTGGTGCTGCCGGTCGGACCGTCGTCGAAGGTCAGCCCGACGTAGCCGTTGCAGGTGGCGGCGCTCGACGGCGTCGCGGTGGCCACGACGACGACGCCGCACGTCGCGACGGCGGTGGCGAGGATGGACAGCACCGCGCGTAGTCGCCTCGACCGTACGAGCGTGCCAGCGGAGACAGTGCTCATCTGTGCCCCTTCTACCGGGTCGGACGTGCCCCGGTGTGTGCGGGCGGCACGGTCCGGTCCGGACGTGTGGGTGGTGGGTGGGGAGATCGACCGAAGCCCGCCGGAAGCGGGATCGCATCGACCAGAATGGATCGGAGTATTGCAGCGAGAATTCCGACGCGTCAACAATTTCCGGAACCCCCGCCGGAGCCATCAGGAGCCGCTCTCGCGCTCGACCCGAGGCGGGAGCAGCCGGGATGTCTCCACAATGGCGATCCGCCGGCCGCGACGGTCCGAGCTGGTCGCCCTCGTTTCCGGCGTCCACGATGGCATGATCCGGAAATCTCCCGGAACTCTCGCCGGAGATCCGATCAATCGGCGGCGGCCGTCGCCGAGACCCCGGTTGTTGAGTGATTGATCAGGGCTTTGGCCAGGCTCGACGGGCCGTGCGGCGGGCAGGGCTCGCCAGGTGGTCTCGCAATGTTTCCGATAAACGTTGACACTGCGCCAAGGTGCTACCAATACTTCCGCCATCGACACACCTTGACGGATGTCGATTCGGGTCGCTCGCGGCGACCTGGTCTGCCGGGCGGCGACGGCAGCCGGCCGCACCTTGGGTCAACGGTCTCCCGCAGGGCGAGCTGACCGCCGGCCGGATCGCCCCGCACGGCGGGCTGGGGCGGTCCGGCCCCCGGATCGGATCACCGTGGGCACCCGTCGGTGAACTCCCGGCGCGGAACGTGCTGCCCGTCAGGTCCGTCGTGTCGCGGCCACGGCCGTCGAGGGTTCGGCGAGCGTTCACACCCCGCACGTGGCGGTTTCACCGTGCCGGATCACCTCCCACCTAGCCTCGCCGGGGCATCTGCACCCCAAGAGCTGAGGTTTGCACCATGTCCCTGCGTCACGTTCTGGCGGGCCTCGCCGTTCTGCCCGCGCTCGCCGCTCCGGTAGCCGCGCACGCGTCGACCGTCGACACCGCCAGCGCGCTGCACCCCCAGAAGACCCATTTCGACCTCCAGGCCCACCGCGGCGGCATCGGCATGACCACCGAGGAGTCGCTGGAGGGCTTCGGCAAGGCGATGCGCCTCGGTGTCACCACGCTGGAGCTGGACACCCAGATCACGAAGGACCAGAAGGTGGTCGTCAACCACGACCGCCAGATCAGCGCTCAGAAATGCGCCGACACCGCACCGGTCAGGGCCGGTGACCCGATGTACCCGTACGTCGGCAAGTACATCAAGGACCTCACCCTCGCCCAGCTCAAGACCATGGACTGCGGCTACCAGCAGCTTCCGGGCTTTCCCGAGCAGGAGCAGGTCAAGGGTTTCCGCATGGTCGAGTTGAAGGACGTCCTCGGCCTGGTCAAGAGCTACCAGGCCAAGCAGATCACCCTCAACATCGAGACCAAGGTCGAGGCGGGCGCGCCCGAGCAGACCGCGCCCCGTGAGCTGTTCGTCCGGCGGGTCTTCGAGGAGATCCACTCCTCGGGCATCGAGAAGCAGGTCACCATCCAGTCGTTCGACTGGGGTGCGCTGAGCCAGATGCACCGGCTCGCGCCGAAGTGGCCGCTGGTGGCCCTCACGAACTACGACTTCCTCCAGGTCGGCCAGCCGGGCGCGTCCCCCTGGCTGGGCGGGATCGACGTTGACGACTACGACGGCGACTTCGTGCGGGCCGCCGCCGCCATCCCCGGCGTCACCGCCCTGTCGCCCAACTACGGCTTCCCGCAGAACGGAACCATCAGCGACCCGAACTTCCGCTTCTACCCGGACGCGACAATGGTGGCCGAGGCGCACGCCCGGGGCCTGAAGATCATTCCGTGGACCTGCGACGACCCGGCCACCGTGTCCGCGCTGATGGACATGGGCGTCGACGGGATCATCACCAACTACCCCAACCGGGTCCGGGCGATCATGGCCGAGCGTGGCATGCGGCTGCCGAAGAGCTACCAGCCCCGCCACTGACCCGCACGCCCGATCCGGGGCCGGTCCCGTGAGCTGCCTGGCGCGCTCGCGGGGCCGGTTCCGTCCGGCGGGAGTGCCTCGGCGCGGCTGGCGACGGTCGGTGAGCCCGGTCAGGCCGGATGCTCAATGAGCCTCCTCGGATTGCCCGTCCGCTGCGCCGGGACGCCGGTCGGGCGGTGGGCGCCGCCCAACTCCGTCGTCCACGGCCGGGCCTGCGCGGCCGGCGCCCGCCACCGGGCCAGCGCCCCGGCCGACGAGTCGACGTGCTGCCCGCCGCCGGCCCCGGCGGGCCCCGCGTCGGGGCCGGTCGCCTCGCCGCCGGCCGGCGCGATGCCCAACTCCCGCATCCGCTCGACGTACGTGCGGTACCGCCGCTGCGCCTCGCCGTGCCGCCCGGCCGCGCGCAGCACCTGCACCAACTCCAGGTGGGCGTCCTCGTCGTACGGGTCCCGGTGCACCAGCCGCATCAGGTAGACCAGCTTCTGGTCGGTGTCCGAGGCGTGCTGGGCCAGAGCCCGCAGCACGCTCGTGTGCGCGACCTGCGCCTCCTCGCGCAGCGGCTGCGCCCAGTCCTCGTACGGGTCGTCGGCGAGGAAGTCCCCGCCGTACAGCTCGTCGGCGCGGACCAGCGCACGGGCCGTGTCCGGGTGTCCGCCCCGCACGGCGACCTGCGCCTCCTCGGCGGCGGTCAGGAACGTCTCGACGTCCACGTCGATCACGTCCAGGTCGATCGCCACCGAACCCCGGTCGGCCAGCACCGCGCCCCGGCCGCTGGTGCGGCGTCCGGTGCCGAGCACCCGGCGCAACGTGGACAGCAGCACCGACAGCCGGTTCGCGGTACGCGACGGTGACTCGTCCGGCCAGAGCAGCTCCATCAGCCTGGCCCGGGGCACGGCGCGTCCCCGGTGCGCGACGAGGATCTTGAGCAGGTCCCGTGCCTTCTTGGACTGCCACTCGCCGTACGGGACGACGGCGCCGGCCCGGAACACCCGGAAGTCGCCCAGCGTGTGGATGACCACCGCCGGTACGCGCAGCGTGATCGCGGTGAGCCCGTCGGCGACGCCCGGGTCCAGGCGTACCCCGCAGCGGCGCAGCTTCTGCTCGGCGCCCTCGGCGCCGCGGCGGGCCTGCCGCCCCTGTAGCCGGGCGGCGATCAGCTGGACGGTGGCCTCCTCGGCCGGGTCGCCCAGTTCCCGGCAGAGCGCGGCGGCGTCGTCGAGCAGCCCGGCGGACGCGCGCGGGTCGTCCGCCGCGAGCACGGTGAGCTGGAGCGCCTCGACGAGGGTGGCGCGTCGCCGCCCGACGGTCGCGCCGGTGCGGGCCTCGGCGGCGTCGAAGTGGGCGGCGGCGGTGTCACCGCGCAGCAGCGCCACCCAGCCGCGGGCCAGCAGGGCGTACGGCCGTTCGGGCTCCCGGGCCATGGTGACCGCCCGTTCGGCGAGATCCTGCGCGGCGCACAGGTCGTCGGCCGCGCGGATCCGCGCCAGCTCGGCCAGGACCCAGGCCGGCGAGACGATGCGCGGCTGACCGCTGCCCACCGCGGCCAGGGCGCTCTCCAACGCCTGCCGGCCCTGCCGCGGCTCCCGCCGGCGGCGGTGCACCATCCCGAGGGCGGCCAACGAGATCGCCTCGTCGGCGGCGACTCCCGCCAGTTCCCGCAGGCGAAGCCCTGCGGCGCCGTCGGCGAGGGCCTCCTCCAACCGGCCGAGCTGACACTTCGCCACGGCGGCGAGGGTCAGCGCGTACGGCTCGAAACCGGTGTCACCCGCCACCTCGGTCAGTCGGACGGCCGCCTCGGCGTGCCGCAGCGCGTCGGCGGCGTCGCCAGCCCACAGCAGGTGACCGGCCAGGTCCAGGTGGACCATCAACCGCAGCAGGTCGGCGTCCGCCCGGCGCAGTCCGTCGGTCGCCTCCGCGCGCCCGTGGGTCGCCGCCGCGCGCCCGTGGGTCGCCGCCGCGTCGCCGGTGGCGGCGGCGAGCAGCACGACCACCCGGGCGTACGCCTGGTGGGCGGTCGGGACGCCGCACGCGTGGGCGGCATGCGCCGCCTCCTCGACGTCGGCGCTGGCCCGCTCGATGTCGTCGTCGAGCAGATGGTGCACCGCCGCGTGGCAGTACATCTGCACGGCGTGTGGGCCGGTCGCGCCGATCGGCGCGGTCGCCAGGCGGGCCGCCGCCAGGTGCGGTTCTCCGGCGAGGTGGTGCCGCAGCGCCGCGCGCCAGATCTCCGCGACCGGCGCGTCGGCCGGGTCGGGTGTCGCGGCCAGGAGGTCGGGCTGGGTGGCGAGCCACAGGTGCGCGGCCGCGCGGTCACCGGCGGCGGCGAGGCGACGCAGCGCCCGCCCCGGGTCACCAGCCGCAGAGTGTCGTTCTGCTGTCGATGCCTCGTCCCCACCTTCGCTGCGAGCCGGCGTCGACGGGCGCCAGGCATGGTTGACATTGTCTCCGGACATGCACCGCTCCTGTGTTCTCTCGTGGAGGCTCAGGCGAGCGAAGAGACAACCGGGCACTACGAGTCGTCGCCCCCGGCGTGGCTTCCCCCCGGGCACGATCATTGTCTTCATCGAGCGGCATCGCCATAACCAAAAGAGTCGGTGTACTTACTGACTGCAATGCGCTATCGGCATAAAGGCGCACTCAGGTTTCCCTCAGACCGCCGCAACGGCACCCGAACGGCCCCTACAAGCAACTGGCACGGGCGCGGTCCAGACTTCCCGGCATTGCGTGTCACCCGCCGATCGGAGCTGAGATCCGATGACCGAACAGACAGTTTTCCCTGGCCTTTCCGCCTTTTGGGAACGACAGCTCACGGACCTCCCGGAGCCGCCGGACCTGCCCTTCGCGCCACCGACCGCCCCTGCCGTGGACACCCGTGCGAATCTGCCCTGTGACTCGGTCGAGCCGCAGGTCAGCTCGTTGGCTGGCCTGTTCGCGCTGCTGCACCGCTGGGCCGGCGGCCGGGACCTGCTCGCCGAGACGCCGGCCGCGCCGACCGGCTCGGGACGCTGGCTGCCCGTGCGGGTCCGGTTGCCCGAGGATCCCACGTGGACCGAGCTGCGGGACCTGGTCCGAACGGCTCTGCGCGAGGCCCGGGAGCACGACGCGGAATTGCCCGAAACGGTTCCCGACTATCGGCCGGTGGTATCGATTAGTTCGGATCAGGCACCCTCCGGTTATCGGGGTGCGGTGCGGCTGCTGATCGACGACACCGACGAACGGCCGGCGGCCACGGTGAGCCACCACCCGCACGCGACGTCGATCGGGGCGGCGCTGGCCGTGCTCCTCACTCGGGCGCAGGAACGGCCCACAGCACGCCTGTCCGACCTCCCGCTGCTCGACCCGGCGACGGAACGGCAGGTGGTGATCGACTGGAACGCCACCGACACCGACTATCCGCGCGAAAAGTCGGTGCCCGACCTGTTCGCCCAGTGGGTGCGGCAGACCCCGGACGCGCCCGCGCTACGCGACGGCGAGAGGGTCCTCGCCTACCGGGAGGTGGACCGGCGTGCCAACCACCTGGCGGGGCGGCTGCGCCGGCTGGGGATCGGCGCCGAGACGCTGGTCGGCATCTGCCTCGCCGACACGACCGCCTGGGTGATCGCCGCGCTGGCGACGCTCAAGGTCGGCGCCGCGTACCTGCCGCTGGACCCCGGATACCCGCCGGAGCGGCTGGCGTTGATGTGCCGCGACGCCACACCGGGAGCGATCCTGCACACCGCCGCGCTGGCCGACCGGCTCCCGGACGACGGCACGCCCCGGATCGTCGTGGACCGGCTGCCGGACGACGACGGCCCCGCGGACCCGCCGGCGGTGACCATCCACCCCGACCAGCTCGCGTACGTGATGTACACGTCGGGCTCCACCGGCCGCCCCAAGGGCACCGGGGTCAGCCACCGCAACATCGTCCGGCTGGTCCGCGACACCAACTTCGTCGACGTACGCCCGGACGACGTGATGGGACAGGCCGCCACGATGTCGTTCGACGCGGCGACCCTGGAGGTGTGGGGCGCCCTGCTCAACGGCGCCTGCCTGGCGGACCTGGACATCGACGACGTGATCGTGCCGGACCGGTTGCGCGCCCGGCTGCGCGACACCGGCGTGACGATGATGTTCCTGACCACGTCCGTGGCTCGGCAGGTGGCGACCGAGGCGCCGGACGCCCTGGCCGCGCTGCGCTACCTGACGTTCGGCGGCGAGCAGGCCGACCGGACGGCAGTGGACCGGCTCCGGGCGGCCTGCCCGGACACGACGCTGGTCAACGGGTACGGCCCGACCGAGGCCACCACCTACACCACGACGTACGACTGCGCCCGGCTCACCGCCGCGGACCCGATCGTGCCGATCGGCGGCCCGGTCGCCAACACCCGGGTGTACGTGCTGGACCGGCTCCTGCAACCGGTGCCGCCCGGGGTGCTCGGTGAGCTGTTCATCGGCGGGGACGGGGTGGCCCGTGGCTACCTCGGCCGCCCCGACGCGACGGCCGAGAAGTTCGTGCCCGACCCGTTCGGGCCGCGCACCGGTGGTCGGCTCTACCGCACCGGCGACGTGGTCCGGCAACGCCCGGATGGGCTGATCGAGTTCGTCGGCCGCTCCGACCACCAGGTCAAGATCCGCGGGTACCGGGTGGAGCCGGGCGAGGTGACCGAGGCGTTGCGCGCTGGCGGGCTGCTGCGGGACGCGATCGTGCGCGCCGACCGCGACGCCGCCGGCGACGCCCGGCTGGTCGCCTACGTCGTGCCCGACGACGGGGTGCGCGTCGAGACGGTCCGGGAGCGGGCCCGCGAGCAACTGCCCGACCACCTGGTGCCGGCTGTGTTCGTGGTGGTGCCGCGGCTGCCGCTCAACCGCAACGGCAAGGTGGACGTCGCGGCGCTGCCCGCGCCCGACACCGCCGCGAAGGGCGACGACGACGACGCTTTGCGGACGCCCACCGAGCGGACGGTGGCCGAGATCTGGCAGGACGTCCTCGGCGTGCCGGTGCGCCGCCGCGACGACGACTTCTTCGACCTTGGCGGGCGGTCCCTGAAGGCGACCCGGGTCCGCTCCCGGCTCGCCGCCGCGATCGGCGCGGAGGTGCCGCTCCGGCTGATCTTCGACCACCCGACGGTGGCCGAGCTGGCCGCCGCGGCCGACGAGATCGGCGGGGTGCCGGTCGAGCCCACCGAAGCGGCAGTGCCGGTCGCGTCGGACGGGCCGCCACCCGCCGACCTCGCCGGCCTGCTCGACCAGCTCGAACAGGGGATCGCCCGATGATCGGAGCCCGCACACCCGTGCAGTTGCGCCAGCGCGTGGACGCCCTGCCGCCCGAGCGGCGGCGGGCGTTCCTCGCCGCGATCCGCGCCGACGGCGATCGGTACGGCATCCACCCGCTCACCGCCGCCCAGGAGTGGATGCTGCTGCTGGCGCAGCTCCGCCCGGACAGCCCGGCCTACCACGTGCCGTACCGGGTGGACCTGCGCGGCGACCTGGACGTGGCCGCGTTGCGCGGCGCGCTCGACGAGGTCGTGGCGCGGCACGAGGCGCTGCGCACGGTGTTCGTGCCGCTGGACGGGCAGTCGTACCAGCTGGTCCTGCCGCCGACCGGCCTGCCGCTGGTGGTCGAGGACGTCGCGCCGGAGCGGATCGACGAGTACGCCGCGGCCGAGGCGGTACGCCCGTTCGACCTGGCCCGGGGGCCGCTGGTGCGGGCCACCCTGTGTCGCACCGGCCCCACCGACTTCACGCTGCTGCTGTCCCTGCACCACGTGGTGTGCGACGGCTGGAGCATGGGTCTGCTGTTCGAGGAGCTGTCGACGGCGTACGCGGCCCTGCTCCAGGGGCGGCGTCCGGCGCTGCCGCCGGCGCCCCGGGACGTGCCGGCCGCGCTGGCTCAGGACCGGCTGCTCGGCCCGACCGAGCTGGCCCGGCGCCTCAACTGGTGGCGCGACGCGCTGACCGGCGCCCCGCCAGGGCTCGACCTGCCGACCGACCGGCCCCGCCCGGCCGAGCTGGAGGACGCCGGCCACGAGATCGAGTTCTCCTGGCCACCGGAGCTGGCCGACCGGGTCGCCGAGGCGGGCCGCCGCACCGGCGCGACGCCGTACATGATCTTCGCGGCGGCCTGGGCGGCGTTGCTGCACCGACGCAGCCAGCAGCCCGACCTGCTGATCGCCACCCCGGTGGCGAACCGGCAGACGCTCGACAGTGAGACCGCGGTCGGCTTCTTCGTCAACACCCTGGTGCTGCGCAGCCGGGTCGACGGTCAACTGACCTTCGCCGCGCTGCTGGATCGGCTGCGGGACTCCGCCCTGACCGCGCTGACCGATCCGGTGCCGTTCGACGCCCTGGTGCAGGAGCTGCGCCCGGTCCGCGACGCCGGCCGCCACCCGCTCGCCCAGGTGATGTTCGCCGTCGAGGACGGTTGGGAGCAGCGGCTGACCCTGCCCGGGGTGAGCGTCCTGGCCAGCGGTGAGACGCACACCGGCACGTCCATGTTCGACCTGACGCTGACCGTCATCCCGTACGAGGGCCGCATCGACGGGCGGATCGAGTACCGGACGCGGCTCTTCGACGAGTCCACCGCCCGGGCGCTCGCCGCCCAGCTCGACACCCTGCTCACCGCCGCGCTCGCCGCCCCGGACACCCCCGTGGACCGGCTGCCGCTGCTCGACGCGACCGCCGGCCGGGAGCTGGTGGACCGCTGGGCCGCCGCCGCGTCCGCGCCGCGGGACCAGCCGAGCCTGGGCGAGCTGGTCGCCCGCCAGGCCGCGGCGGCACCGGAGACGATCGCTCTGGCGTACCGCGATCAGGCCCTGACCTACCGGGAGCTGGACGGGCGGGCCGACCGCCTGGCCCGGACCCTCGCCGCCCGGGGCGTGCGGGCCGAGACGACCGTCGGGGTCTGCCTGCCCGCCGGCCCGGACTGGGTGGTCACCTTCCTCGCCGTACTCCGGGCCGGTGGGGTCTACCTGCCCCTGGACCCGCAGTTGCCGGCGGCCCGGCTGGCGCACCTGCTCGCCGACTCCGCCGCCGCGCTGGTGGTCACCACTGCCGACGCGGAGTTGGCGCTGCCCACCACCGGCGTGCCGCTGCTGCGCCTCGACGAGCAGCCGCAGGCAGTCGACGCCCCGCTCCCGACGGCCGTCCACCCCGACGCCGCCGCCTACCTGATCTACACATCCGGCTCGACCGGACTGCCCAAGGGCGTCGTCGGCACCCACCGAGGGCTGAGCAACCTCGCCGCGGCGCAGGCCCGGCTGGTCGGCGTCCGGGCCGACGACCGGGTCCTGCAGTTCCACTCGATCAGCTTCGACGTGGCGCTGTCCGATGTGGTCACCGCGCTCACGGCGGGCGCCACGTTGCGCCTGCTCGGCCCGGACGAGCGCACCCCCGGCCCCGACCTGGCCGCCGCGCTCACCCGGCACCGTGTCTCGGTGGCCGACCTGCCGCCGGTGGTCCTCGACGCGTTGGACCCCGCCGCCGTGCCCGAGCTGCGGATACTCACCGTCGGCGGCGAACCCTGCGCCCCGGACGTCGCCGCCGCCTGGTCGTGCGACCGGCTCCTGATCAACGGGTACGGCCCGACCGAGGCCACCGTCACCGCCACCGCCGCCCGCTGCGCACCCGCCGACGCCGAGCTGCCGATCGGCCGGCCGCTGACCGGGGTCCGCGCCTACGTGCTCGACACCGAGCTGCGGCCGGTGCCGCCCGGGGTGCCCGGCGAGCTGCACCTCGGCGGCGCCGGAGTGGCCCGCGGCTACCACGGCGACCCCGCGCTCACCGCCGGGCGTTTCCTGCCCGACCCGTACGCGCCGACACCGGGCGAGCGGATGTACGCCACCGGCGACCTGGTCCGCTGGCGTGCCGACGGGCAACTGGTCTTCCTCGGCCGGGCGGACAACCAGGTGAAGATCAACGGCTATCGGATCGAGCTGGGCGAGGTGGAGGCCCAACTGCGGCAGTGCCCGGGGGTGCGCCGGGCCGCCGCCGTGGTGCGGACCGACGCGCCCGGCGGTCGACGACTGGTCGGCTACCTCGTCGGCGACGGGTTGGCGATCGACGAGCTGCGCCAGAGCCTGCTGCGGCGGTTGCCCCGCTATCTCGTGCCGAGCGCCTTCGTGGTGGTCCCCGACCTACCGGTGACGGCCAGCGGCAAGCTCGACCCGTCCCGGCTGCCTGCCCCCGCCGTGGCCCGCGCCGACCTCGGCGCCGCGTACGTGGCACCCAACGGCGCTGTCGAACGCGCCATCGCCGACACCTGGCGGCAGGTGCTCGGCGTCGACGACGTCGGCGCGGACGACAACTTCTTCGACCTGGGCGGCACGTCACTGCTGCTGGCGCGGGTGCAGACCCGGCTCACCGAACGGCTGGGCCGACCGGTGCCCGCCGTCGAGCTGTTCCGCTACCCGACCATCGCGCTGCTGGCCCGGTTCCTCGACGGCACGGCCGCCCCGACGGCCCCACCGGCCGGCGGCCGGCGACGAGACGAACGCAAACAGGCGCTGGCCGACCGGGCTCGCCGGGCCCGCCCGGTGCCGGCGGGGGAGGGACGAGCGTGACCGACCAGGAGACCGGACTGGAGATCGCCATCGTCGGGATGGCCGGCCGCTTTCCCGGCGCCGCCGATGTCGACGAGCTGTGGCAGCGGATCCTCGCCGGGGAGGAGACCATCACCCGGTTCACCGACGCGGAGCTGGCGGCCGCCGGCCTCACCGAAGAGGAGCGGCGGCACCCCGATCATGTGCCGGCGCACGGCGCGCTGGCGGACATCGACCGGTTCGACGCCGGCTTCTTCAGCTACTCGCCCCGTGACGCGCGGCTGCTCGACCCGCAACAGCGGCTCTTCCTGCAGACCGCCTGGACCGCCCTGGAACGCGCCGGTCACCTCGCCGGGAACCCCGACCGGCTGGTCGGCGTGTACGCCGCCGCCGCGGCCAGCGGCTATCTCCTGCACCACCTGTTCCGCAACCCGCGGCTCGACTCGGTCTCCGAGTACGAGCTGATGCTCGCCAACGACAAGGACTCGCTGCCCACCCGGGTGGCGTACCACCTGGACCTGCGCGGACCCGCCGTGGCGGTGCAGACGGCCTGTTCGTCGTCGCTGGTCGCCGTGCACCTCGCCGCGCAGGCGCTGCTCGCCCGGGAGTGCGACGTCGCGCTCGCCGGCGCCGCGCACGTGCTGCTGCCCACCGGCACCGGCTACCGGCACGAGGCCGGCGGCATCATGTCCCGCGACGGGCACTGCCGCCCCTTCGACGTGCGCGCCACCGGGACCGTGGGAGGCGACGGCGCCGCCGTGGTCGTCCTACGCCGGCTGGCGGACGCCCGCGACGACGGCGACACGGTGTACGCGATCATCCGTGGCTCCGCGATCAACAACGACGGCCGGGTCAAGGTCGGCTTCACCGCTCCCGGTGTGGACGGTCAGGTCGCCGCGATCCGGGCCGCCCAGGAGGTTGCCGAGGTCGACCCGGCCACCATCGGCTACGTAGAGGCGCACGGCACCGGCACCGAGCTGGGCGACCAGATCGAGCTGCGCGCCCTGGCCGAGGCGTTCCGGGCCGCAGACGCGAGACCGGGCGCGGACGGCGGTCGGGAGGCCGACGGGGGCCGGTGCGCGCTCGGCTCGGTCAAGTCGATCCTCGGTCACCTCGACGTCGCCGCCGGGGTGACCGGGCTGATCAAGGCCACGCTGGCGCTGCACCACCGGGTGGTGCCGCCCAGCCCGTACTGCACCGAGCCCCACCCCGAGCTGACCGGTGGACCGTTCCACGTGCCGACCACCGCGCAGCCCTGGCCCGACCTGGGCACGCCGTCCCGCGCGGCGGTCAGCTCCTTCGGCATCGGCGGCACCAACGCCCACGTCGTGCTCCAGGCCGCCGAACCGGCGGATCACCGCCCCGACGACCGCGGGTCCGCGCAGCTGCTGGTGCTCTCCGCCCGGGACGCCGACGCGCTCGACCGGGCCCGCGACCAGCTCGCCACCCACCTGAGCGAGCACCCCGACGTGCCGCTGGCCGACGTCGCGTACACCCTCGCGCGCACCCGACGGGAGTTCGGCCACCGGCTCGCCACCGTCGCCCGCGACGCCACGACCGCCGCCGCCCAGCTCGCCGACCGCGACTCGGCGCTCGTCCGCACCGGCGTCGCCAGCGGTACGCCGGCCGGGGTGGCGCTGCTCTTTCCCGGCCAGGGCGCGCAGTACACGGGAATGGGCCGCACCCTCTACCGCACCGAACCGGTCTACCGGGCGGCCTTCGACCGCTGTGCCGACCTGCTGCGCCCGCACCTCGACGTGGACCTGCGGACCCTGCTCTGCCCACCCGGCGACGCGGTGCCGGCCGTACCCGAGCTGGACGAGACCCGGCTCACCCAGCCGGCCCTGTTCGCCGTCGAGTACGCCCTCGCCGAACTGCTGCGCCACCACGGCGTACACCCGGCCGCGCTGGCGGGACACAGCCTCGGCGAGTACGTGGCCGCCTGCCTGGCCGGCGTCTTCACCCTGCCCGACGCGCTCGCCACCGTCGCCGTCCGCGGCCGGCTCATGCAGGCCCAGGCCCCCGGGTCGATGCTCTCGGTGGCCCTCGGCGTCGACGAGGTGACGGCGCTGCTGCCCGCCGCGGTGGAGGTGGCCGCCGCCAACGCGCCGCACCTCACCACCGTCTCCGGCGAGACCACCGCCGTCGCCGCGCTCGCCGCCGACCTGCGCGGGCAAGGGGTGGCCTGCCGGGAGGTACGCACCTCCCACGCGTTCCACTCGGCCCTGATGGACCCGGCTCTGGCCGGCTTCGCCGCGCACCTGCGGGAGGTACCGCTGCGTCCGCCCAGGCTGCCGGTCGTGTCCAACGTGACCGGCGGCTGGCTCACCGACGACGAGGCCACCGACCCCGACTACTGGGTGCGGCAGCTGCGCCGCCCGGTCAACTTCACCGCCGCCGCTGACCTGCTGCTCGGTGAGCGGTACGCGTTGCTGGAGGTAGGTCCGGGTCGCACCCTGGCCACCCTCGTCCGACAGCATGACGCCGCACGCGGGGTGCCGGTGCTGACCAGCCTGCCCGCCGATCGCACCCCGACCGGTGAGGACGACGAAGTCGCCCTGGCCGTCGGCCGGCTCTGGCTCGCCGGGGCACCGGTGCGTTGGCCCGACGGTCGCGCCGACGGACGACGGCGGGTGCCCCTGCCCACGTACCCGTTCGCCGGTGAGCGGCACTGGGTCGACGCGTACCGGCCGGAACCCGCCGGCGAGGTCACGCCGGTCACCGTGGCACCGCCACCGGTCTCGGCGGAATCGGCGGCGGCCTCGACGGCGACCGCGCCGAGCGACGAGCCGTACGAGGTGGTGCGGCGGATCTGGTTGGATCTGCTCGGCGTCGACGAGATCGGCCCCGACGACGACTTCTTCGAGCTGGGCGGGCACTCGCTGCTCGGCACCCGGGTGGTGGCGCGACTGCGCGACGCGCTCGGCGTCGACCTGCCGCCCGCCGCGATCTTCGAGTCGCCCACGCCCGCCGCGTTGGCCCGTACCGTCGCCGGGTTGGCGCGGCCGGCTCCCGCCGTACCCCCGGCGGTTTCCCCGCCGACGGACGGCGACCTCACCGACCTGCTCGCGGAGATCCGGGCGTTGTCCCCGGAGAGTCTCGCCCGCGAGCTGCATCTGGCCCGACACGAGGAAGGCAACCCCGATGGCTGACGAACACCGCGTGGTGGTCAACGACGAGGAGCAGTACGCCCTGTGGCCCCGGCACAAGGAGGTGCCGGACGGTTGGCGGGACGCCGGCTGCGCCGGCAGCCGCCAGGAGTGCCTGGAGTTCGTGACGCGCACCTGGACCGACATGCGTCCCCGTGGCGTCCGCGAACACCTCGCCGCCGGCTGAGCGGTGGGTCACCGAACAGGCGAGTGACGTCGGCGGCGCACCGACGTGGTGCCCGCGTCGGGGTCAGCGGCGGCGCAGGGCCGGGTCGAGCAGGGCGGGCGGGGTGTCGAACTTCTCGTGTGCGGCGAGGTCGACGCCCGGCGCGACGATCGCGTCGATCGCGTCCAGCACGTCGGCGGAGAGCACGGTGTCCGCGGCGGCGAGCTGGGAGTGCAGGTGGTCGATCGTACGGGGACCGATGATCGCGCTGGTCACGGCCGGGTGCGCGGTGACGAACCCGAGCGCGAGCTGGATCATGGTGAGGCCGGCCCCGTCGGCGACCTTGGCCAGTTGCTCGACGGCATCCATCCTGGCCCGGTTGGCCGGCAGGGCGGTGTCGAAGCGCTCCGGCAGGATCGCCGACCGGCTGGTGGTGATCTCCCGGCCCGCCCGGACCGCGCCAGAGAGCCAGCCCGAGGCGAGCGGGCTCCACGCCAGCACGCCGAGCCCGTATTCCTCGGTCACCGGCAGGACGTGGCTCTCGATCCCGCGCTGCAGGATCGAGTAGCTGGGCTGTTCGGTGACGTACCGGCTCAGGTGGTGCTCCCGCGCGGCCCACTCGGCCTGCACGATCCGGTACGCGGGGAAGGTCGACGAGCCGAAGTAGCGGATCTTTCCGGCCCGCTGCAGGTCGGTCAACGCCGACAGCGTCTCCTCGTCGCTGGTGGTCGGGTCCCACCGGTGGATCTGGTAGAGGTCGACGTGGTCGACGCCGAGGCGGCGCAGGCTGTTGTCCAGCTCGGTGACGAGCCAGCGGCGTGAGCTGCCCCGGTGGTCGCGCCTGTCGCCCATCGGCATGCCGGCCTTCGTGGCCAGGACGATGTCGTCGCGGCGGCCGGCGATCGCCCGGCCGACCATCTCCTCCGACTCGCCCTGGCTGTACATGTCGGCGGTGTCGATCAGGTTGATCCCGCCCTCCAGGGCGGCGTCGACGATCGCGGTGGCCTGGTCCTGGCTGGTGTGGCCCAGCTTGCCGAAGTTCATGGCGCCCAGCACGAGTGTGCTGACCTGGACGCCGGTACGACCCAACGTGCGGTACTGCATTGCTGATCCTCCGTGCTCAAGGGGTGTGGCTGGTCGTGGCCCACCCGTTCTGGCATCCTGAACAAGTGGAACCGTGTTCCGCTAACCAATATACGGAACATGGTTCCGTTTGCCAACACTGATCATGGGAGGTCGGGGCGCGGTGGCCGACATCGACGGCGGATCGACGGGAGCGGCGTCGCCGCGGGAGCCGGCGCCACGGAAGCGGGCGGACGCGCGACGCAACGAGGCGACGCTCCTGGACGCCGCCGCCGCAGCCTTCGTGGCGTCCGGCGTCGACGTTCCCGTTCGCGAGATCGCCGCCACGGCGGGCGTCGGGGTCGGCACGATCTACCGGCACTTCCCGACGCGCGCGGATTTGATCGTGGCCGTCTACCGGCACCAGGTGGAGGCCTGCGCCGAGGCCGGTCCTAGGCTGCTGGCCACCGTTGGCACGCCGCATGCTGCCCTCGCGCAGTGGATCGACCTCTTCGTCGACTTCCTGGTCACCAAGCACGGTCTCGCCGAGGCGTTGCAGTCCGACAACGCCGCCTTCCAGACCCTGCACACCTACTTCCTCGACCGCCTGGTGCCGGTGTGCTCCCAACTGCTCGACGCTGCCGCCGCAGCGGGCGAGATCCGTACCGACCTGAGCGCCGTCGAGCTGCTGCGCGGCGTCGGCAACCTCTGCATCGGCGCGGGCGACCCCCGCTATGACGCGCGCCGCATGGTCAAGATCCTCATCGCCGGGCTGAGCGTCCACTAGCCACCGTCGTGCCCGTCGGCCTTGAGGCCGCAGGCCCCTCTCTGTTGCCTGTAGAGCTGCCCCAGATATGAGGTGGGCTCGCTGCCCCATATCTGGGGCAGCTCTACAGCGTCGCCCGGAGGTCAGGTGCACCCCAGCGGTCAGGCGTCCTCGTCGTCGAACTGTCAATGTAATGTTGACGAATGACGACGCCGTTGGCCGGCTTGGCCGGGGTCCGTGCCGCTCGTACGCACCTGGACGAGCGGGAGGCGGAGCTGATCGACCGGGCGCGTCACGAGGGCGCGACCTGGGCGCAGATCGCGACGGCGCTGGGGCTCGGCAGTCGGCAGGCCGCCGAGCAACGCAGGCAGCGCCTTCTGGCCGCTCGACGTGCTCGGCGGCATGACCTGGACCGTGACTACGCGGCGCAGATCGTGACGCTGCGGGGCGCGGTGGCCGAGCTGGGCCGCTGGATCGCGACGGACCGGCGGTGGGACTCGCGGTTCCACCGGGCGGCACTCGTGCGGAGCACCGTCGACGCCGCTCTGGACGCCGACCCGGGCTCGCTCTACGCGCTGGCCCTGCACCTCCGTGCCGACCTCGACGCCGCGGGCGACCGGTTGCCACCGTCGGTGCGGGCGGTGGCGACGACGATGGGCACGGCATTGTCAACGCATCATTGACGTCAGTTGTCGGTATTGCCGGGGCCAGGCTCAAGAATCAGGATGTGAGTCGATCCGACTCAACCTGGAGGGCCGATGCGGCGCAACGCGAGCCTGTTCGTGGCGATCTCGGTACTGTCCGGCTTCGGCAGCAGCGCCATGGCCCTCGTATCCGGCATGTGGATTCTCGACCTCACCGGCTCCACCGGCCTGGCCGCCCTGGCCGGGCTCTGCGTGTACGCCCCGGTGCTCGCCGGGCCATGGCTGGGCGGCCTGCTCGACCACGCGCCCCGACGACCGTTGGTGATCGCCGTCAACCTCCTGCTGGCGGCCGCGCTGCTGACGCTCCTCGCGGTACGCGGCCCGGGCCAGACCTGGCTGATCTTCGCCGTCTCGTGTGCCTACGGTGTCAGCTACGTCCTGGTCGATGCGGGCGAGACTGCGCTGCTGCCGTCCGCGCTCTCGCCAACGGACCTCGGCGATGTGAACGGGTGGCGCTCCAGCGCCCAGGAAGGCATGAAGCTCGTCGCCCCGGGGGTCGGCGCGGGCCTCTACGCCTGGCACGGCGGCCACGCGGTCGCCGTCCTCAGCGCGGCCATGCCGCTGTTGGTCGCCGTCCTGTACCTGGCGGTGCGCCTGAACCGGATCCCGCCCGAGCGGTCGACCCCGCGGCACCAGGGCCCACGCGCCGGGCTGTCGGTCCTGTCGGGACAGCTGACGACCCGTGTACCGCTCGTGCTCGCGGCCGTGTCGATCGCCATGTCCGGCTTCACGACCGCGGCCGTCTACGCGATAGTCATCACCGATCTACGCCTGCCGAGCACGTTCCTGGGAGTCCTGGCCAGCGCGCAGGGCGCGGGCTCGATCCTCGGTGGACTGCTCGTCGGACGGCTCCTCACCCGACGCGGACCGGCCGCCGTCGGCGTTGCCGGGGCCGTGCTGTTCGCCGCGGCTTGCGTGGCGCGCTGTCTGCCCTGGTGGCCAGCCACGGTCGCGGGTGCCGCGATCGCCGGCATCGGGCTGCCGTGGACCCTGGTCGCGGCGGTGACCGCCGTGCAGACGCACACCCCGCCGGCGCTGCTCGGCCGGGTCGCGGCGACAGCCAACACGGTGATGTTCGGGCCTCTCGTCCTGGCGATCCCGCTCGGTTCCGCCGCCGTCCACCTCGGCGGCCGTCCACCGCTGGTCGCCGCCGCCGCGCTCTGCCTGACCGCCGCTGCCAGCCTGTCCCGCCGCGCGGAGCTGCCGCCCCTGCTCACGGAAGGTCCGAGGCGAGGTGCTCCGGGGACTCCAGGGCCGCCTTCACGGCTTGCAGGAACGCGACCGCCTCCCGGCCGTTGACCACCCGGTGGTCGTAGACGGCGCTGAGGTTGACGAACCGGCGCGTCACCACCCGACCGTCGGTGTCCAGCGCCAACTCATCCTGCGTGCCGCCGATCGCCACCACGCAGGTCTGGCCGGGGAAGACGATCGGCCCGGCGAGCACCACGTCGGGGTCGGTGTGCAGGGAGACGACGATGGTCCCGCCGGCCAGCTCACCCGCCCGGAAACCCTCACCGCCGGCCCGGGAGCGGAAGTCCATCAGCGTCTCGGCGATCTCCGCGCAGGTCAGCTCCTCCACGTCCCGGACCACCGGGATGAACAGCCCCGTACCGACGTCGATGGTGACGCCGACGTGGGCCGCCTCGGCCAGTCGTACGCTGCTGCCGTCGCCGGGGGAGGCGAAGAGCAACGGGTGGTCCTCGCGCAACCCGCCGATGGCCTTGACCAGCAGTTCCGGCAGGCCGACCAGGGTGCGGGTGGCGCGGGTCAGGTCACGGGCCACCGTGAGGGCGGCGTCGGCCCGGACCTTGATCACCGCGAGCGCCGCCGGCACCTCCCGGTGCGACTCGGTGACCACGGCGGCCACCGCGCGCTGCGCACGGGAGAGCGCGTGCACCGGGCGCGGATCGTCCGGCTCCGGGCCGTCGCCGGTCGCCAGCGCGGCGGCCGCGGCCACCACCACCGGCTCGGTCGTCGCCGCGGGCGCCGCCGACCGGTCGGCCAGCAGGCGTTCCACGTCGGTACGCCGCACGACCGCCTTGCCGAGGCCGCGCAGCTCGTCGTCGCCGAGACCGTGCGCCGCCGCGAGTTCCCGGGCCGAGTCGGTGAGCACCGGCCCGCCGGGGGAGCCGTCCGGCAGGGGTACGACAGCCGGGGCGACCGCCTCGGCGAGGAAGTGCTGGCGGGCCTCTTCGCTGTCGAAGACGCGACCGATCACGTCACCCGGGGCGCACTCCTGGTTGACCTCGACGAGCCGGTGCAGGACGCCGTCGCCGTCGCTGAGCAGCTCCTCGGCCGCCTTGGAGGTCTCCACCTCGGCGATCGGCTCGCCGACGCGCACCTGCTCGCCGTTCTCGGCCAGCCAGTCGAGCAGGACGTACGTCGTGTCGTTGTTGTTGAGCTTGGGGACGACCAGGTCAGTCACCACTGACGACCTCCTTCACGGCCTGGCGGATGCCGGTGTCCTGCACCAGCACGGTGCGTTCGAGATGCGCGGCGGTCGGGATGACGCTGTCGGCGGAGTGCACCAGGCGTACCGGCGCGTGCAGCAATCCCCAGAGCCGCCGATGTACGACCTGCGCCAGCTCCGCGCCCCAGGTGCCGCCGGCGGTGCTCTCCTCGGCCACCACCACCCGCCCGGCCCGCGCGATCGGCGGCAGCAGGGTCTCCACGTCCAGCGGCCAGAGCCGCGACGGCACCAGCACCTGGCAGACGATGTCGTCGCGCAGCAGCAACTCCCGGGCCACCGACACCGCCCGGGCGGCCAACCCACCGGGTACGACCAGTACGCAGTCGGCCTGCTCCTCCTCGTCCACCCGGACCCGGGCGACGTCGGCGTCCGGGCCGATCAGGTCGTAGCGGAACAGCTCGTCCACGACGCCGTCGGCGTACATGCGGGTGGTGTAGAGGACCTTGTCCTCGAAGAGCAGTCCCGGCCGGCCGGTGGCGAGCATGCCGGCGAGGACCGTCCGGTTGTCGTGGAACGGCGACACCTCGTGCACGCTCAGGCCGGGGATGCCGATGAAGTGCTTCAGCGGGCTCTGGCTGTGTGTCGGGCCGTACCCCCGGTTGCCGCCGGTGGGGCAGCGCACCACCAGCCGCATCGGCACCCGCCGGCCGTACATGGCGGTGGACTTGCTGGCGAAGTTGAGGATCTGGTCGAACGCCAGCGCCACGAAGTCACTGAACATGATCTCGACGATGGCGCTCTGCCCGGCCAGGGCCAGCCCGCCGGCCACGCCGACGATGCCGCCCTCGCTCAACGGGGTGGACAGCACCCGCTCCGGCCAGCGCGTCGACAGTCCCCGGGTCACCTTGAACGCCCCGCCGTACGGGTCGACCAGGTCCTCCCCGAGCACGGTCAGCGCGGGATCGTCGGCCAGCAGCGCGTGCAACGCCTGGTTGAGGTTCTCCACCACCCGCTCAGCCACGGTCGGCCTCCGCCCAGCTGCTCGCCGGCCGGCCGGCGACGTCGGCGACCACCTGCGCCACGTACGCCCGTTGCCGCTCGTCGTGCGCGCCGAACTGCTCCGGGTACGCCTGCGCGTAGCGGGCGTACCAGTCGTGCGCCCGCGCGTGCGCGATCTGGTCCGGGCGACGGCTGTCGTCGCCCTTGCTGTGCGGTCCCACCCGGTGCGTGAGCAGCTCCACCACGTACGGTGTGGACCGCTCGCGGACCCGGCGCAGCACCGGCGTCAGCGCGGCCCGGACCACCTCCGTGTCGGTGCAGGTCACCCGCAGGTGGTCCACGCCGAACGCCCGCGCCCGCCCGCCGATGCTGCCGGCGAGCTGCGCGTCGGTCGGCGTGGACTGGGCGATGCCGTTGTTCTCGACCACCAGCAGCAGCGGCAGGCCCCACAGCGCGGCCATGTTGAGCGCCTCGTAGACGGCGCCCTCACCCCAGGTGCCGTCGCCCAGGTAGACCAGCGCCAGCCGGCCCGGCTCGGTGCGCTTGAGGTGCAACGCCACCCCGGCGGCCACCGGCACGCTCTCGCCCTGCACGCCTGTCGACAGGTAGCGGTCCCGCAGGATGTGCTGGCTGCCGCCGACACCCTGGCACACCGCGCCCTCGCGGCCCATCACCTCGGCCAGCAGGCCGTGCGGGTCGTTGAACCGGGCCAGGTAGTGCCCGTGGCCCCGGTGGTTGCTGAACACGAAGTCGCCGTCGGTGAGCAGCGGGCGCAGCGCCACCGGCACGTACTCCTGGCCCAGGCAGGTGTGGGTGGTGCCGTGCAGCTCACCCCGGCCGAACATGTCCAGCAGGGCCAGCTCGAAGTGCCGGATCAGCAGCAACAGGTCCAGGTCGGCGTCGGCGAGCCGGGTCGGCGCGATCGGCGGCGCCTCGGTGCGGGTGGCGGTCACCGGGAGGCCCCGTCCAGCTCGCCGGCGACCAGGTCGACCAGTTCGCCGACCGCGTTCACCGCCAGGTACGCCCGCAGGTCCAGGCGTACGCCGAGGTCGTCCTCCAGCGCGGAGAGCAGCCGCAGCGCCTCCAGGCTGGTCCAGTTGGCCAGCGACGCGAACCGGACGTCGGGCGAGATCTCCTCGGCCGGTACGTCCGCGACCTGCTCGATGAGGTCCGCGACGGTGGTGAACAGGTCAGGCACGGATGTCTCCCTCCTCCAGGGCGATCCACGCCGGCAGCAGCCGGGGCGGGGGATGCAGCGGCAACACGTGCCGGGTGGTGCCGTCGTCGACGGATGCCACGGTGAAGCCGGCCGACGGCCAGACGGCCCCGCCGGGCTTGTTGCGGGCGGTGGGCCGGAACAGGGCCTCCAGCCGGGTCGCGCCGGCGGCTCGGGCCAGCTCCGCCACCCGGTGCAGCGCCGCTTGCTCGACACCGCGGGAGAAGACCCGGCAGCTGAGCACGAAGTTCTCGATCACCCAGGCGTCCGGGTCGGTCCGGTCCAGCCACAGGCCGCCCACCAGCCCTTCGGCGCCGAACCGGTCGGTCACCTCGACGGTGAGCACCAGGTGCTCGGGGGAGTCGGCGCGCGCCCGGGTCTGCGCCTCGGTGTGCGCGCGCTCGGTCATGGTGAACTGGTTGGTGCGCAGCCCGAGCTGCGCGAGCCGCGGCAGGCTGTGCTCGTCGACCTCCCGGACGGTGACGCGCAGCTTCAGCTCGTGCAGGTAGTCGGCCGCCGAGTCGAACGTGGCGGCGAAGCGCTCACGCCCGGCGCGGGCCCGGTACAGCTCGGTGCGTTCCCGGTCGGTGGCGCCGGTGGCCAGCACGGTGAAGTGCCCCTCGGTGAGCAGTCGGGTGGGGAAACCCGCCGGGTCGCCGGCCAACTCCACCACCCGTACGGTCGGCAGTTCGCGGCGTACCAGGTCGCACTCGAACGGGCTGTCGTCGGCGAACACGACGGCGTCCAGGCCCAGGTTGAGGGTGGTGGCGAGCTGGCGCAGGTTCTCGTCCTTGCGTCCCCAGTTCACCGCCTGGGCGACGAAGTCGTCGGAGCGCAGCAGCAGGTCCGGGTGCTGCGTGAACGCCTCGGCCACCAGGTCGGGGTCGTTCTTGCTGCACACCGCGAGCAGTACGCCCTGCCGGCGCAGCGCCAGGGCGCGACGCTGCACGTCCCGGTGGCAGTTACCGGGATAGTCGGCGCCCAGCCGGATGCCGGTGAGCCCGTCGTCGCCGAGCACGCCCGCCCAGAGGGTGTTGTCCAGGTCCAGCGCGAGCACCTTCGCCGTCCGGCCGAGAACCGCGCGGCAGAAGGTGGCGGCCTCGTGGGCGTACCGGCGCTCCACGGTGGGCGTCCACGCCATGCTGGCGAACCGGTACAGGCGCTCGTCGCGCACCGGACCGTCGTGGTCCACCAGCAGCGTCTCCAGATCCAGGGTGTACGTCGTGTCCCGCCCGCCCAGCTCCAACAGCTGGGAGTTCAGCTCCCGCCAGATGCGGCCCAGCTCGGCCCGGCCTCGGAAGCTCACCAGGCCCCGGTGCTCCAACGGCGACAGCGGCACGGTGTGCAGCAGTACCGCGCCCTCGTTGCGCGCCGCGTACCCGCGCAGCGCGGCGGCGAGCACGCCGGCCCGTTCGCCCAGCACGTCGGCGAGGCCGGCCAGGTCGCCGGGGTCCCACTCGGCGGGCAGGAACCAGCCGTCGTGCAGCAGGCAGAGCGTGACGTCCGGCCGGAACTCGGCGAGCGCCGAGCGCGGGTCGCTGAGGTCGAGCACGAGCTGGTCGAAGCCGGAGACGTGGATCTCGGCGGCGATGCCGATCCGCAGCAGCGCCACCCGCAGCAGCGGTTCCAGCGTGCCCGGCGTGAACGTGCCGGTGACCGCGACCCGCAGCGGACGCAGCGGGAAGTCGGGGCTGGCCAGCTTCTCGACGGGCACGTCGGCGAGCAGCCGACCGGCGGACGCGACGGTGGTGACCGCCGCGTCGTCCAGGTGGACCAGGCCGGGCGCCAGCTCCGGATCGGCGGCCGCGTCGGGTCGGCGCAGCCGGCGGATCCGGTGCAGGACCTCCTCGACTCTCATGTTCGGTGTTCCTTCCCGTCGAAATGGTGCGGCCGGTCAGACCCGTAGCAGGGTGCAGACCCAGTGCATGCCGCTGCCGGTGCTGGTCAGGGCGACCAGGTCGCCGTCGGTCAGCTCGCCGCTGTCGAGGTGGCGTTCCAGGCCGATGAGCTGGTCGGCGCAGCCGATGTGACCGTGGGCGAGGGCCAGCTCGACGTTGGTCCGCTCCAACCCGACGCCGAGGTCCTTGGCCAGCTCCGCGAACTGCCGGGCGTTGTCGTGGAAGTGCACGAACCGGTGGACGTCGGCCAGCGTCACACCCGCCCGGGCGCACGCCGTCTCCACCACCTGCCGGTTGCGCTCCCGGATCGTGGCGACGAACCGGAACATCCGGCGTACGTCCCCGGCGAAGAACTCGTTGAGCCGGTCGGCCGGGTCACCGACGCGAGGGGTGCCGCCGTCCGGGGTGAACGGCTGCGCCGCGCCACCGACGGGCATGCGCATGAAGCCCGCGTACCGGCCGTCGGTGATCGTCTCGGTGGCCAGCCAACGGCACCGGTCGTGGTCGCGCACCAGCACGGCCGCCGCCGCTCCGTCGGAGAAGACGCTGGTGTTCACCTCCATCCGGTTCCAGTACGGCTCGCACACCCGGTTCCCGCCGATCAGCAGCGCCGTCCGGTACTCGGGGTGGGTGGCGAACCGCCCGGCCACCGTGTCGAACGCGGCCACCCCGCCGCCGCACGCCTGGTTGAGCAGCACCGCCTCGGCCCGGTGCGCGCCGAGTCGGGCCTGGGTGTGCGCGGCCGGGTCCCAGTAGAGGTATTCGGCCAGGTCGGGGATGGCCAGCACCACCAGGTCCACGTCGGCGGCGCTCAGCCCGGCCCGGTCCAGGGCCGTGCCGCCGGCCACCACCGCCAGGTCGGTCACCCCGACGCCGGGGCCGGCCCGGTGGAACGCGCGGTACTCCCAGGACCGCAACCGGTCCAGATCCTGGGTGTACGCGGCCGCGGCAGCCGCCACGTCGACCGGCTCGCCGAGGACGTGGGCCAGGGCGGCCACCCCGACGCCGACCGGCGGCGCGCTCACCGCCGTACCGCCGTGGCTGTCGCTGCCGTTGCTGCCGTCGCCGACGATGCTGTCGGCGGCGTCGATGCTGTCGCTGTCGGCGGCGGCGGGTCGTCGTCGGATGGGTGGGCGGCGCGCAGCCGGACCCGGGGGTCGGCGGGCGCGACACCGTCCAACTCGGACAGGAAACGTCGAGCGCTGCCGTTGCGGCCCGTGTCGGTGAAGCGGACCAGCACCTCGCCAGCGCCGGCCGCGCCCGCCCGCCGGGTCACCTCCCGCAGCACGGCCGCCTCGACGCCCTTGCCGAGCACCGGGCAGGAGAGGGAGAAGACGTCGACGGTCCAGCGGTCGACGGTCCGGTCCAGCGCGACGAGGCCCGAGGTGCCGTAGTCGCCGAGCCGGTCGCGTACCCGGATCGCCAGCAGGTCGGCGGCCCGTTCGGCCAACGCGGCGGCCGGTGGGGCGGGCGCCAGCGCGAAGTCGTGCGCCCGGGCGACGACCTCGGCCACCTCGGCGACGCTGTCGGCGGCCACCGGGCGGTAGTCGACGTGCACGTCCAGGCCGGCCACGAAGTCGTCCAGGGACAGCTCGGCGGGCGTGACGGCAGGTCGGGACGGGCCGCCGGTCCACCGTCGGACCGGCAGCCGGTCGGTCAGTCCCGCCGCCCGCAGCTCGTCCGACCAGAGCGCGGGATCGGGGCCGAGCGGAACGTGTCGCGGCGGCGCCTGCGCCGGGCTGGTGCCCGCCAGCACGAGCTGGGCCGGCGCGACGTCCAGCTCGTCGGCGATCTCGGCGAGCTGGTCGGCCAGGGGCCGCTCGTCGGTGACCCAGCCGTCCAGCACGCTCAGCAGGTCGGTGGCGTCGGCGCTCGACCACCAGTCGGCGCCGGTGGCCCGCAGCGCCACGCGTACGCCGGCGGCGCGCAGCTCGCGCAGCGCCGGCAGCAGGTGCGCCGCCGCGGTCAGAGCGTCGCCGTCGAGCACCAGCGCTCGGCAGCCCGCGCCGAACCAGGCGGCCACCAGCGCGGCGGCGGTGGCGCCGAGCCGCGCGAAGACCTCCTCGGTGTACGGCACCTTCGCGAAGCGGAACAGCGCCGGGTGGTACGCCCGCTCGTCACCGACGGCGCGGACCGCCTCGTCGGCGTCGATGAGCAGCACCCACGGATCGCCGGCCAGCCGGTCGCGCAGCCGCTGCCGGACGGCGGTGGCGCTGGCGGTCACCCCGTCGGCGTGCATCGCGTCGGCCGACCCGTATGGTCGGGAGACGGGGACGGCCGGCAGGACGTACACCAGCAGGGCCCCGTGCCGGCGCGCGGCGGTCACGGCCGCCTCGGCCCCGGCCAGCAGCTCCGCCGCCCACGCGTCGCCGGCCGGACCGGGGTCGCCGGCCTCCTCCAGGCGCTGCGCCACCACCAGCACGTCGGGTCGCGCCTCGGCGAGGAAGCCGTCGGTGGCGAGACACTGCTGCACGACCTGCTGGAACGGGCCGACGGCGAGCGTGGCGGGCAGGGCGGTGTCGTGCAGGCCCAGGCCCAGGTACGGCACCAGCGGGTCCACCGTGTAGCTGGCCAGCAGCGCGACGCGCAGCGCCGGCGCAGGCCGCTGGCGGGTGAGCGCCTGCCAGCGGGTGCGTCGGGCGAACAGATCGGCGCTCATCGGGTCTCCGTGCCCTTGGCGCGCAGCACGGTGCGCAGCTCGCCGACGCTGCGCACGTCGCGGATCTCCTCGAAGGCGAAGGAGAGCCCGTAGACCTCCTCCAGGGTCACCACCAGTTGCAGGTGCCGCAGGCTCGTCCAGGTGCCGATGGTCTGCGGCCCGGACTCGTCGGTCACCTCGGCCGGGTCGACCTCCAGGACCCCGGCCACCACCTCGGTCAGCGTCACTTCGCCACCACCGCGCGGTCGTCGGTCAGCTCGTCGGTGCCGCTCGGCGACGGCAGCGGGGCGGGTGGGTCGGTCGGCTCGTCGTAGTCGGGCAGGTCGACCTCCATCCGGCGGATGCTCGGCGAGGCGAAGCCGGCCGCCGCGACGCCGATGCCGAACAGGCCGACGATCACGAAGATCAGGCCCATTCCGGCGCCCGGTCCGCTGCCGACCAGCCAGCCGAAGTACGGCACGCCGGGCCCGCCGTCGCGCATCATCGGCTCGAACCAGCGGTCGGCGGCGATACCGGCCAGGGCGGTGCCGCCGGGGTACGCGAGGTCCTCGATGAACTGGCGGGCGGCGAACACCCGGCCCTGGTGCGACGGCTCGACCTTCTCCTGCCACACCGACTGGGCGTACCCGTCGATGAAGGGGATGGACAGGTGCAGGAAGAGCAGGGCGATCGACCAGACGATGATGCTGTCCCCGACGCCGTAGACGATCCGGCCGAGGACGCTGAAGACCAGGATGGCGATGAGCATCCGGCGGATCTTGTGGCGGGTGTTGGGCAGCAGCCCGAGCAGGAGCGCGCCGGCCACACCGCCCACCGCGCCGATGGTCTGCACCAGGCCGACCGCGTTGGTGCTGCTGTCGGTGCGGGCCAGGATCTGCGGCACCAGCAGGGCGAAGCCGACCGCGGCGAGCACGTTGATGGCGAACATGATCGCCTCCAGCCCGGTGAACGCCCGGCTGGCCATGATGTAGCGGAAGCCGTAGATCGTGTCGTACCAGAAGCCGCCCTCGTCCTGCTGCGTCGAGCGGGGCACGGGTGGGAGCTGCACCAGCAGCACCGCGCCGATCGCCACCAGGTAGGACAGCGCGTCGATGAACAGGATGACCTTGATGTCCATCAGGCCGAGCAGCGCGGCGGCGAAGCCGGGAGCGAAGATCACCGGGATGGTCCGGACCGCGAACATCATCGCGTTGGCCCTCGGGTACTGGCCCTTCTCCATCATCACCGTGATGGTCGCCTGGTACGCCGGCAGCTGGAACGCGAGGAACGCGCCGGTGACCAGGTTGACCAGGTACAGGTGCCACACCTCGACCGAGCCGGTGAGGAACAGCAGCAGCACGGCGGCCGTGGTGATCGCCGAGCCGACGTCACTGAGCACGATGGTCAGTCGTCGCCCCCACCGGTCGACCAGCGCGCCGGCGATCGGGCTGAAGATCACGGTCGCGCCGAACGCGAACGCCATCAGCATGGTCAGGTCGAAGGCCCGGCCGGTGGCGTCCCACACCCAGATGCTCAGGGCGAAGTTCGTCATCCGGGTGCCGAGCGCCGACAGCAGCTGGCCGAACCAGATCGTGGTGAACCCGGCGAACCGGGACGGGCGTCGGAACGCCATGGGGGTCTCCTCCTACTGCCGTGGCGGTTGCCCGTGGTTCCCGACCAGGCGCAAGAGGCTGGTCCGGATGCCGTCGAGCAGGTTCTCAGCGGTCTCCGGCCGGAAGGCCGGAGTGGCGTAACTCAGATCGACGCGCAGCGCGGGGCCGGTGAGCGACCCCGTCACGTCGAAGGGGAAGGGCCAGTGCCCGTCGGGGTCCTCGGTCGGCCCGAACGGCGCCGCGCAGACATCGAGGAGCTGGTTGGCCGGGGCGACGTCGTCGAAGCCGAACCCGCCCATGTAGTTGACCGCGACCAGCGGCGGCGGCGTCGCGGCCAACCGGGCGCGTACGTCGTCGTCGGGGCAGAGGTGGCGCAGCAGCGCATACCCGATGCCGTTGTCCGGGACCCGGCCGAGCTGGCGGATCACCGAGCGGACCGAGCGCGCCGCGTCGGTGGTGGCGGGCAGTTCCAGCCGCAGGGGATAGAGCACCTGGAACCATCCCGTGGTGCGACTGACGTCGACGTCCTCGAAGAGTGGTTCCCGGCCGTGGCCGGTCGTGGCGACGGTGACCGCGCCCCCGGTACGCCCCGCGACCGTGGCCACCACGGCCCACACGAGCAGGTCCCGCACGCTGGCGTGCAGCCGGCGGGCGGCGGCGTGCAGTCCCCGGGTCGCCGCCTCGTCCAACGTGACGGTGGCCAGACCCAGGTCACCGAGGCGGAACGGCGCGGCGGTCGGCTCGTCGGCCAGTCGGGCCAGCACACCCTCGTCCGCCTGCGCCAGCCAGAACGGCACCTGCTCGCGCAGGTGCGGCGAGCCCGCGTACTCGGCCAGTCGCCGCGCCCAGGCCCGGTACGACGTGGTCTTCGCGGGCAACGCCGGCTCGACGCCGCGTTCGAGCTGGTCGCAGAGCGTTTCCAGGTCGGCCAGGAGCACGCCCCGGGAGACCGCGTCGACGACGAGGTGGTGGTTGACGAGCAGCAGCCGGTCGGGCAGCTCCGGGCCGAGCCGGAAGTGCGCCACCCGGGCCAGCGGGCCGGCCGTGAGGTCCAGACCGGTCTGCGCCTCGGCGCAGCGGGCCTCGACGGCCGCCTCCCGCTCGTCGACACCGAGCCCGGTCAGGTCGTGGCTGACGAACGGGACCGCGTCGGCGGGGTCGGCGTGGTGCTGACGCCAGCTCCCGTCCGGTGCTCGGGTCAGGCGCAGCCGCAGGGCGTCGTGCTGGGCCGCCAGCCGGCGGACCGCCTCGCGGAGCAGGTCGGCCGGGAGCGGGCGGGCCAGCTGGAGGTAGTAGGGGTGGTTGAACAGGGAGGGCCGGCCCATGGTGGGGGCGACCAGGTCGGTGAACCAGCGCTGCGCGCCGGTCAGCGGCGCGTCGCCGTGCACCATGCCCTGCTCGGCGTCCAGCGCCACCGTCGACTCCCCGAGGCTGGCGGCCAGCTCGGCGACGGTGGGGTGGCGGACGAGCTGTCGCGGGGTGACCTGGATGCCGGCCGTCGCGCAGCGGGCGACGAGCTGCATCGCGAGCAGTGAGTCACCGCCGACGGCGAAGAAGTCGTCGTTGATGCCGAGCTGGTTGGTGCGCAGCAGCTCCGACCAGATCGCCACGAGCTGACGTTCCCGGTCGGTGCGCGGCGCGGCGGCGGCCCGGTCGGCCGAGCGCCGGTACCCGTCGGTGACCGCGCCGCGCAGCGCCGCCGCGTCGCCCAGCTCGGTGGCCACCTCGGCGAGCAGGCCGGCGGGAATCCGGTCGACCGGCGCGTCGGCGGCCTCGGAGACGTCCGCGTCGAGGGACCAGAGGCCACGCAGCACGTCCACCGGCCCGTTCGCCGGGTCGAAGGGCAGCGCCGGGGCGTCCGGCGGCGCGGGTTCGGCGGCCGGGTGCAGGACCAGCGTGGCCGTGTCGGTGGGCGGGGTCGGGGCGTACCCGATGATCCCGGCGGTGACCAGCGCGGACAGGTCCGCGCCCTGCGGCGTCGTGGTGAGCAGCACCTCGCGCCCGGAGCGGGCCTGGGCCGCGAGCAGCCGGGCCAGCTCCGCCTGCCGGTGCGCCGGCCCGGCCGGTACGACCAGCCGGCGCAGGGCCGGGTGCCGGACCGCCCGCCGCACCACCAGGGTCGCGGTGACCGCCGCCAGCTCCGGCGACCAGGCGTCGCCGGCGGACAGCTCCGGCACCCGGTAGCGTCGCGCCCACGCCTGCACCGCGACGACGTCGACGTCGGGCCGGGCCTCGGCCAGCCGCGCGGTCAGCTCGGCGAAGACCGCGCTCCACGGTGACGTCCGGTACGCCGGCGACGGCGGGCACACCACGAGCGTCAGCGCCGCCGCGCTGTGCCCCCGGTGGACGTCCAGA
This sequence comes from Micromonospora sp. NBC_00617, assembly GCF_045161355.1. Lineage (NCBI taxonomy): Bacteria > Bacillati > Actinomycetota > Actinomycetes > Micromonosporales > Micromonosporaceae > Micromonospora > Micromonospora sp. NBC_00617. Next base: position 1,462,841 of record NZ_CP107751.1, read on the forward strand.
GCCGCCAGCAGCTCGGTGTGGAAGTCGCGCAGCCCGACGATGCCCGCGCCGAGCGGACCGGGTGTCCGCCGGTCCTGCCAGCGCAGCATCAGCACGTTGTGGTCCCGTCGCCCGGTCGCCAGGCCGGCGGCCGGGTCGCGCAGCAGCCGCAGCAGCGCGCCGGTCGGCAGCTGTTCGAGGGCGTGCGGCAGGCCCAGCAGCCCCGTCCAGAAGCGGACGGTCGCCGCCAGCCCCGGCACCTCGACGGTGCCGCCGACGACCAGCCGGGGCGCCAGCGGGGCGAGGCGGCGGGGGACCGACGGGCGCCGCCCCCCGGCGAGCGGGGCGTCCGGGCGGCGAACCCCGTCGTCGAGCACCTTCGCGAGCCCGGTCAGCAGCCGGACCATCCGCTCCGGCCCGAACAGGTCGGCCCGGTACGCCAGGTCGGCGTGCAGGTCGTCGCCCTGCCAGGTGACGCTGAGGAAGAGGTCGAAGTCGACACCGACGCTCGGCACCTCGACCGGCGTGGCGGCCAGCCCGGCGAACTCCGGCAGCTCGTCGGCGCCGTCGAGGACGTTGAGCACGCACTGGAACAGTGGGTGGTACGCGGCCTGCCGGGGCAGCCGCAGCGCCTCCACGATGGTCGCGAACGGCAACCCCTGGTGCCGGTACGCCTCCCGTGCCGTCCGGTACGCCCGGGTCACGAGCTGCCGGAAGGTGGGCCGGCCGCCCACGTCCAGGCGCAGCGGCAGCAGGTCGGCGAAGCAGCCGATCAGCGGGGCGAGCTCGGCGCGTTCCCGGCCGGCGGTGGGGACGCCGAGCACCAGGTCCGGTTGCCCGCTCTCGGCGTGCAGCAGGGCGGCGAAGCCGGCCAGCAGCACGGCGAACGGGGTGACCCCCTCCGCCCGGGCCAGCTCCCGCACCGCCGCGCCGAGCCCGGTGCCCAGCCGCTGAGCCTGGTAGCCGGCGACGTCCGAACGCTCCTCGGGGCGGGGGTGGTCGGTGGGCAGGTCCAGCAGCGGCGGCGCGTCGGCCAGCCGCTCCCGCCAGTACGCCAGGTGCGGCTCGACGGCGCTCGACGCCAACCAGTCGCGTTGGTGCCGGGCGTAGTCGGTGAACTGCACCGGCAGCGGGGGCAGCGGCCGGTCGACGCCGGTGGCGTGGTGGGCGTACCGGGCGGCGAGGTCGTCGAGCAGGATGCTCCACGAGGTGTTGTCGCAGACGATGTGGTGCATGCCGAGCAGCAGGTGCCAGCGCTGGTCGGGCAGCCGCAGCAGGCGGGCCCGCACCAGCGGGCCGGCGGCCAGGTCGTACCGGTGCGCGGCCAGCTCGGCGGCCGCCCGGCGCAGCGCCCGGGCCTGTTTGGCCGCCGGCAGCCCGGTCAGGTCCAGTGTCTCCAGCCACGGGTCGACGTGCGGGCGTACCACGGGTTCCGGTTCGCCGCCCCGGTCGGCGAAGGTCGTCCGCAGCACCTCGTGCCGGGCCAGCACGTCGTCGAACGCCCGGCGCAGCGACGTCGTGTCGAGATCGCCGCGCAGCTCCACGGCGGCGGTGGTGTTGTGCCGGACGACGTCGTCGCCGAGCTGGTCGAGGGCCCAGAGCCGCACCTGCGCCGAGGAGGCCACCGCGGGCACGCCCGGCGGGGCGGGCGTGAGCGGGGCCAGCGCGGTGGCGTCCGGGTCGGCGTCCAGCACGGCCGCGAGCCCGGCCACAGTCGGGTTGGTGAACAGGGTGTAGAGCGACACCTCGCGACCGAACTCGGCCTGCACCTGCGACAGCAGGCCGGTGGCGAGCAGCGAGTGCCCACCGAGGTGGAAGAAGTCGCTTGTCACACCGACCTGCTCGACACCGAGCGCGGCGGCCCACAGGCCGGCGAGCCGCTCCTCGGTCGGGGTGCGCGGCGCGACGATCTCGCCGTCGGCCGCCGCGACAGCCGCCGGGGCCGGGCGGCTCCGGTCGGCGACCGCCGCAGCCGTGCTCAACTCCTCGATGAGGTACGCGGCCCGCTCCGACCCGATCGCCGTGTGCAACCCGCTCGCCCCGGTGGCCGGCGCCGGCACGGGCGGGTCCAGCGGCCAGACGTGGGCGAGCAGCCGGCGCAGCTCGTCCCACCCGGCGGGCACGGCCAGCGCCAGCACCCGGGGGTGCGCCTCGCGCAGCGCCGCGACCGCCTGCGGGTCGGCGTCGAGCACCACAGTGGTGGCCGGGTCGGCGTCGGCGAGCGCGGCGGCCGTGTACGCCCGCACCTCGTGACCGGGCAGCGCGTCGGCGAGCCGGTCGACGGGCAGCCGCTCGCCGTCGACGAGCACGAGCCGGCGCGGCTGGCCGACGAGCCGTCGCAGCTCACGCAGCACGGTCGTGCCCAGCGCGGCGAAATACTCGCCCGTGTACGGCACGTGGCCCAACTCGTCCGCGCGCTCGTCGCTCACCTCGCTCACCGGGTAGGCGCCGGCATGGTCGGCGGCCCAGACCGCGTGGACCCCCGGGGTGCGGGCGGCCAACGCGGCCAGCCGGTCGTCGAGGCGGCCGGACCGCTGGCCGATCCGGTCGGCGGCGCGCGGCGACCCGGGGCAGACCACCAGCAGCAGCGGTGCGTCGGTCCGCCGTCGGTACGCGGCCACCGCCGCGTCGAGGTCGTCCAGCGCCGCGTCCAGGGCGGCGTCCACGGCGGTGTGGTCCTGCCGGCGCAGCCAGTCCTGGAACCGCAGCAGGCAGACCGTGGCGTCGGCCGTCGGCCCGGCCAGCAGGTGGGCCACCAGCTGGCCGTACCCGGCCAGCTCCACCGACGCGGGTACGCGCAGAAAGCGCAGCCAGAACTCCACCGGATCGCGCAGCGGGTCCACGGTGAAGGTGGCGGCCAGGGCGATGCGGTGGCGGCGCAGCCCGGTCACCTCCGACAGCGGCAGGTCCGGCGCGTCCGCCATGACGCGCAGCAGCTCCGGCAGCCGACCCACGGTCGCGGCGATCGTCTCGTCGAGGTACAGGTCGGCGTTGAAGTCGACCGCGCCGTCGATCCGGTCACCGTGCGCGGTCAGGCTGACGAACAGGTCGAAGTCGGTGAGGCCACTCTCGGCGGGCACCGGCCGGAAGGTGACCCCGGCGGCCCGCCGCTGCTGCACACCGCCGTCGGTCATGGTCGCCAGCACCTGGAACAGCGGGTTCACGCTGGGATCGCGGACCGGCCGGACCTCCTCCACCACCCGCGCGTACGGGGCCTCCTGATGGGCGTACGCCTCGCTGACCGTGCGGTGCACCCGGCGGACGAGGTCGCGCACGCTCGGGTCGCCGCCGGTGTCCACCCGCAGCACCAGCATCGTGGCGAAGCAGCCGATCAGCGGCTCCAGGTCGGTGCTCGCCCGGCCGGCGGCGGGCATGCCGAGCAGCAGGTCGTCCTGGCCGGTGGCCTGCCGCAGCAGAGCGGTCAGCCCGGCGAGGACCACGGCGTTGACGGTCGCGCCGGCGCTGCGGGCCAGTCCCGCGAGGGCGGCGGCCACCTCGGCGTCGACGGTGAACGGCAGGCTCCGGCCACGGTGGGTCTGCACCGGCGGCCGGGGGCGGTCCGGTGGCAGTGTCGAGCGGGCCGGCGCCGAGGCGAGCCGCTCCCGCCAGTGCGCCAGGTGACCGGCCAGCTCCCGCTCCGCCTCCGGCTGGCGGCGGGCGGCGACGTGCGCGACGAAGCGGGTGGGCAGCGCGGGCAGCCCGGCCGGCACGTCGGCGGCGAACTCGCCGTACCAGCTCACCAGCTCCTCGACGAACACGCCGGCCGACCAGGCGTCGAAGATGATGTGGTGCGCGGTCACCAGCAGCAGGTGCTCGTCGTCGGCGAGGGCGAGCAGCCGGACGGCGAGCAGCGGCCCGCTGGTGAGGTCGAAGGTGACGGCCGCGTGCGCGGCGACCTCCCGGTCGACCGCCGCCTGCCGTTCCGACTCCGGCAGCGCCGTCAGGTCGAGGACCGGAAGCGGCACCTCCAGGGCGTCCGACACCCGCTGGGTGACGACGCCGTCGACGCTCGCGAACACGATCCGCAGCGCGTCGTGCCGGGCCACCACCGCGTCGATCGCCCGGTGCAGCGCCGGGACGTCCAGGGGACCGGTGATCCGCTCGGCGAAGGGCACGTTGTAGACCGGCGTGCCCGGCTCCAGCCGGTCCAGGAACCAGAGCTGTTCCTGGGTGAACGAGAGCGGATAGCTGGCCGGTACGCCGCCCGATCGGGGCGTCGGCACGGCGGTGTCGGGGCGGCCGGCGCGGGCCTGGCTGGCACGGCTCTGGCTGGCACGGTCCTGGCTGGCACGGCTTCGGCGCAGCCGCAGGGCCAGCAGCTCCCGCTGCTCGGGGGTGAGGTCGGCGAGGTCCGGGTGCAGGTCCTGGGTCATCGGGTGGCCCCTTCGACGTACGCGCGGTCGGCGGCCGGCCCGCCGCCGAGCAGGCGGGACAGCGGGGGAGGGGAGTCGTGCAGGTAGAGGTGACCCCCGGGCACGACGGTCAGCGAGAAACCGGCGTCGGTGCAGGCCGCCCAGCCGGCGACCTCGTCCGGGCTGACCAGGGGGTCGTCGGCCGCCGCCACCGCGTCCACCGGCAGCGGCAGTGGCGGCACGGCCGCCGGCCGGTACGACGCGACAACCGTCAGGTCGGCCCGCACGGTGGGCAGGATCAGCTCCAGCAGGCCCGGGTCAGCGAGCACCTCGTCCGGGATCCCGCCCAGGTCGTGCAGCCACCGGGTCAGCGCCGCGTCGTCGAGGCGGTGCGCCGCGCCCAGCGGCGCGGCGGTGCGCGGCGGACGGGCCGCCGAGACCACCAGACGCTGGGGTACGGGACCGCCCCGCGCGACCAGGCGGGCGGCCACCTCGTACCCGATCAGGCCGCCCATGCTGTGGCCGAAGATCGCGAACGGCCCCGGCACCCGCTCGACGATCGCCTCGACCAGCGGGGGCGCCAGCTCGTCCATCGTGCTCAGTGGCGGGTCGGCCAGCCGACGCTCACGACCGGGCAGCTGCGCGGTCCACACCTCCACGTCGTCGCCCAGGAGGGTGGCCCAGGGGCGGTACGCGGCAGCGCCGGCACCGGCGTACGGCAGGCACACCAGCCGCAGCCGGGCGGCCGGGCGCGGCGCGACGCAGCTCAGCCAGGCTGCAGCGCCGGCCGCTCGGGTGGCGGTCGGCGGCAGGTATACGTGTGGTGTCGCCATGCCCGCACACGCTAGGAACGGGCCGTGACAGCGGTCTTAGCGTCGGCTGAGGGTTCCTCGGGGTGTCCGCTGCGCGCGGCCCGAGCGAGCGATCCGTGCGCAGGCGTGCGGCCGTGGTGGGGGCGGCTCGCTGGCGGGCAGGCGTGTTCCCGACACGCTCATCCGTCGGTGGTGACCGCCGCGATGGCGAAGTGCGGCCGGTGGACGCCACCGTCGGGGCGTTCCAGGCGTTCGACCTCGGTGAAGCCGGCGCGCGTCAGTCGCTCGGAGATCTCGTCGACGGGCCACCGGTAGGCGGTCATGACCTTGTGGTCGAAGGCGTCCACCTCGTCGCTGGCGAAGAGGCCCAGCACCAACCGCCCGGACGGGGCCAGGGCACGCCGGAACGTGGCGAGCACGCCGTCGAGGCGCTGCGGCGGCAGGTGGATCAGCGAGTACCAGGCCAGGATGCCGGCGACGGAGTGGTCGGCGACGTCGAGGTCGTCCAGCGACCCGAGGCGGTAGCTGCCGCCGGGGTGGGTCGCCCGCGCGTGGGCGATGAACTCGGGGACCACGTCGATGCCCGTGGCGTCGACACCCAGCGACCGAAGGTGGTCGGTGAGGTGACCCGGGCCGCAGCCCAGGTCGAACACCGGACCGGGTCGGCCCCCCAGGTGCCGGCCGATGAGGTCGAGGTCGTCGGGGTCCACCTTCTCCCGCGTGCCGATCAGTTCGATGTAGAGATCCGCGACCGCGGCGTACGCCTGCCGTACCTGTTCGGTGCCCACCGCCCGACTATAGGAGCTACCCGCCGTCGCGGCGGTGATGGGTTCAGGGTTGCTCGGTGAAAGACCTGAGGCGGAAACCGGGGCCGCACCGGGGCTGTGCCCGGAGGCCAGCCGAGCGCCGCCCACCGGACGATGACTGCCATGAGACGCGCCGCATTCTTCGTGATCGCCGGGCCGGCCTGCATCGTGGGTTACGGGCTCGTACGCCTGTGGGGGAAGTCCGACGGGACGTACGGCCCGGGGTTCGACTGGCAGGCAGCGCACCTGGTCGGCCTCGCGGGCATGGTGTGCTTCGTGCCGGTGGTCCTGGCGCTGGCCGGCCTGCTGCGCCGCAGCCCGTGGCGCACGGCGGTGGTGGCCGTCACGATGGTCGGGCTCGCCGCCACGATGGTGCAGTTCGCCGCGGACATCGTCGAAGGGCTGCTGGCCGCCGACCGGGCGGAGATGTCGGCGCTCGGCGCGGATTTCAAGGGTGTTCCCGGCGTCGAGGTGGCCTTCTACGACGTCGTACCGCAGCTGTTCTTCCTCGGCCTGGTCGTCCTCGCGGGCATGCTCGCCGCTCACCGGCGGCTGCCGTGGTGGAGCGTCGCCGTGCTGCTCGTCGGCATCGTCCTGCCGGCCGTCACGCTGGACCTGCTGCCCGTCGGCGGTCTGTGCATGCTGGTGGCGCTCGCGCCGGCGCTGCGACGACCACCGGTCAGCGTGGAAACCGTAGTCTGATCCTGCTGATCGGTGCTGGCGGTGCCCGACGCTCGCGAACACTCCTGCCGGAGGGCTGCCCCGCGCCAGCGCCGCGACGCCGTCGCGCAGGTCGAGCCGGCGCCGGTAGGTCGCCCCGGCCGGGCCGTCCCTGTCCAGGTAGCTGATCCACAGGTCGCCCACCGGCTGGTACGCCTCGGCGTCGGCACCCTGCGTGCCCCGCAGCAGCGATCCCGCCGCCACCGGATTCCGCCGGTCCCGGGCGGGTTGCTGGTACCTGAAACTTTCGGCGCGGTGAGGGCGGGAAGCTCCCCCCGCCAGCGGGCGGTCCTGCTGGCAGCAGAGTCGTTGACGGATGACGTGGCAGTTAGTAGCCTCAGCGCACGAAATCATGACATGTAAAAGTCTCGATAGATTTCGGAGATGAGAACCGACGATCTCGCCTACGACGCGGCCAGAGCTGACCCGTCGCTGAGACCGCCCGTCAGCCGCTGCCTGCGGTGCCCGCAGCCGGCAAGCCCGTCGCTCCGATCCACCGCGGTCACCCGACCACCGCCCCGCACGATTACCGCATGGAGGGCCGTTGAAACGCGTCCGGACCACCGCCGCAGCCATCGTCGCCACAGCCGCCCTCCTCCTGGCCGGCTGTGAGGGATCGGATGGCACGTCCAGCTCGGCCGACACGAAGACGTTCGAGTTCTGGTCATTCGCCAACATCAACCAGAAGGCCGACGTCGACGTCTACACCAAGGCGCACCCGGATGTGCGCGTCAAGCTCACCGAGGTGGGCACCACTACCGAGACCGCCCAGGCGCTCACCGCCGCGCTGGCCGGCGGCAAGGTGCCCGACCTGGTGCTGATCCAGGCCGACGACCTGCCGAAGTTCATGCAGTCGCCGGACAACTTCGTCGACCTCACCACGCTGGGCGCGGGCGACATCAAGGGCAACTACCTCGACTGGGTGATGGCGCAGTCGACCACCAAGGACAACAAGATTATCGGTGTGCCGACCGACGTCGGCGGCCTGGCGGTCGCCTACCGCACCGACCTGTTCAAGGCGGCCGGGCTGCCCACCGACCGGGAGGCGGTCGCCAAGCTCTGGCCGACGTGGGACGACTTCATCAACGTCGGTAAGACCTACGTCCAGACGACCGGCAAGCCGTTCGTGGACAACACGCCGACGAGCGTCTTCTTCCAGGCGGTCAACCAGGGCAGCCAGCGCTACTACAGCGCCGACCGTAAGCTGGACTACGACAACGACCAGGTCAAGGCGGCGTTCGACGTGACGCTGAAGGCCTTCACCGCGGGCATCTCCGCCAAGCAGGAATCGTTCTCGTCCGGCTGGACCGCCGCCATGAAGAAGGGCGACTACGCGGTGGTGTGCTCGCCGTCCTGGATGCTCAGCCAGATGAAGACGAACGCCCCGGAGACCAACGGCAAGTGGGACATCGCCACCATCCCCGGCGGCTCGGGCAACTGGGGTGGCAGCTTCCTCGCCATCCCCAAGCGCGCCAAGAACGCGAAGGCGGCGTGGAACTACATCTCCGAGATGCAGTCGCCCAAGGGCCAGCTGGCGCACTTCCTGTCGCAGGGATCGCTGCCCACCACGCCGTCGGTCTACTCGGACCCGCAGCTGGTCGGCAAGACCGACCCGTTCTTCAACAACGCGCCGATCGGCAAGATCTACACCCAGTCGGTGGTCGGGATCAAGCCCTTCTACTTCGGCCCGAAGGACGGGCCCATCGGCACCGAACTGCTCAATACCCTCACCAGCGTCGAGCAGGGCAAGGTGGACCCGGCCAACGCCTGGAACACCGCCCTGACCAATGTCAAGAACGCGGTACGCGAATGACGGACGGTTGATGTGCGGCAGCCGGGTCCGGCCCGGCTGCCGCGCGTCGGGAAGGTGACGCCTTGACCACCATGCTCAGCCCGGCCGCCGCCGCACCGGACCTCCCACGGCCCAGCCGCAACCGCCAGATCCGGCAAAGCGTACGGGAGCGGCTGGCTCCGTACGCGTACATCTCGCCCTTCTTCATCCTGTTCCTGATCTTCGGCCTCTTCCCGTTGCTGTTCACCTTCTACATCTCCCTGTTCGACTGGGATCCGATCGGTGAACACCGCTTCGTGGGGCTGGACAACTTTTCCGACCTCGTGCACGACCCGCGCTTCTGGGGCGCGCTGCGCAACACGTTCAGCATCTGGATGCTGTCGACGGTGCCGCAGTTGCTCCTGGCCCTGGGCCTGGCGCACGTGTTGAACCACGCGCGGCTGCGGCTGGCCACGTTGTTCCGGATGTCGGTGCTCGTTCCTTACGTCACCTCGGTGGCGGCCACCACTATCGTGTTCGCCCAGATGTTCGACCGGGACTACGGCATGATCAACTGGTTCCTCGGCCTGCTGGGCTTCGAGCACATCGATTTCACCGCCTCGCTGTGGGGCAGCCACGTCATGATCGCCACGATGATCGCCTGGCGGTGGACCGGCTACAACACGCTGCTGTACCTCGCCTCGTTGCAGGCGGTCCCCCGAGAACTGTTCGAGGCCGCCGCGGCGGACGGTGCGAACGGCTGGAAGCAGTTCCTGCACATCACCATCCCGTCGCTGCGGCCGATCATCGCCTTCACCGTCGTTACGTCGACCATCGGCGGCCTGCAGGTCTTCACCGAGCCTCTGCTGGCCAACCCGGTGGGCGGGCTCACCTGCGGGGCGGCGCGGCAGTGTCAGACCGTCACCCTCTACCTCTACGAACAGTCCTTCGGGCAGTTCCACTTCGGCTACGGCGCGGCGGTCGGTGTCGCGCTCTTCGTCATCGTGGTGGCCTTCGCCGGCCTCAACTACCTGCTGGCCACCCGCATCCGCTCGGAGCATCCATGAAGCCCGGACTCTCGACCGCCGCACCCAATCGGGCCCGGCGGCCTCACGCCGACCGCGTCCCGACAACGGTCTACCTCCTGCTCACCCTCACGAGCCTGGTCAGCGTCTTCCCGCTCTACTGGATGTTCGTGGTGGCCACGACGGACTCCGCCACCGCCACGACCCTCCCGCCGCACCTCACCCCCGGCGGCAACTTCCTGCACCTGGCGAAGCTGGTCTTCACCATCGTGCCGTTCGTGCAGTCCCTGCTCAACAGCCTCATCGTGGCCAGCACCATCGCCGTGGGGCAGGCGGTGCTCTGCGCGTTGGCCGGCTTCGCCTTCGCCAAGCTGTCCTTCCCCGGCCGCAACACGCTGTTCCTCATCGTCGTGCTGACCATGACGGTGCCGGCTCAGCTGGCCGTGGTGCCGCAATACCTGATCATCTCCCGCCTCAACTGGGTGGACAGCCTCCAGGCGGTGATCGTTCCCGGGCTGGTCAGCGCGTTCGGCATCTTCTGGATGCGCCAGCACATCGGCAACACCATTGACGACGAACTGATGCACGCCGCTCGGGTGGACGGCGCGACCACCTGGCAGATCTTCTGGCGGGTGGCGTTCCCGCTGGTGCGCCCGGCGGCGTTCGTGCTGGGGCTGTTCACGTTCGTCTACGCCTGGAACGACTTCCTCTGGCCGTTCATCGTGCTGAAGTCGCCGGAGAACTACACCGCCCAGATCGCCATCAAGGCACTGCAGCAGAACCGGGACATCGATCTGGGCCTGGCCATGTCCGGCTCGTTCCTGGCCACCATTCCGCTGCTGGTGCTCTTCGTCTTCGTCGGGCGCCGGCTGGTGCAGGGAATCATGGAAGGCGCGTTCAAGGGCTGAGGTGCCCGGCCCACCACTGCGGGGGCCGGCACCCCCGCCGGCCCCGCCCCACCGTCGCTCGCCCCAAGGGGAGGTAGTCGTGCGCGAATACGATCGAACCCAACCGGAGCCGTCCGAGGACGGCCCCGTCCAGGCCGGCGTGATGCGGTTTTCCTGACCACAGCGACCGAGGCCGAACAGGGACGGGCGATGACCGGTCTCCGCCGCCGGCTGGCCGGCCTGTTCCGACGTGCCCGCCGCTCGACCCCGGGGCCGCCCTACCCGTTCACCGTGCGGCGCAGGCTGCGCGTGCCGATGGACGACGGCGTCGAACTGGTCGCCGACCTGTACCAACCGGTCGGCGCCGGGGAACCGCCGCTGCCCACGATCGTGGTCCGCTCGCCGTACGGCCGGCACGGCTCGCTCACCCACGCGCCTGCGCTGGCCGGGGCCGGGTTCACCGTGCTGGTGCAGAGCTGCCGGGGCACGGGCGGCTCCGGAGGCACCTTCCGGCCCCAGCTCGACGAGGAGTGCGACGGCATGGCCACCCACCGGTGGGTACGCCGCCAGCCGTGGTTCACCGGCGCCGTCGCCACGTACGGGGAGAGTTACCTCGGCTACACCCAGTGGGCGGTGGCCGGACGGATGTGCCGCGACGACCCCGGGAACGCCCCGGACGCCCTGTGCCTGAACGTCACCATGGCCGGCCTCGGTCCGGTCACCTGGACCAACGGCGCCTTCTCGCTGGGCGGCTCGCTCGGCTGGTCGCGCCGGATGGCCCTGCGGGGCCCGCGCGGCGCCCTGATCCGGGCGCGGCTCGCACGGCGCCCGGATCGGAAGCTGGCCGAGGCTCTCGACGTCCTGCCCCTGTCTCGCGGCGACACCGCAGTGGTCGGCCACCCGATCGGCTGGTACCAGGACTGGCTGGCGCACGAGAAGCTCACCGACGACTACTGGACCCGGCAGTCGCACACCGCATCGGTGCCCGACGTGACCGCACCCGTCTACCTGGCCACCGGCTGGTACGACATCTTCCTGCCCTGGCAGCTGCGCAACTACGCCCAACTGGTCGCGGCCGGCCGCCCGCCCCGGCTGACCATCGGCCCGTGGGGCCACCGCGGTGAGCGGAGCCCCTTTCTCGCCGAGTCGATCGCGTTCCTCAAGGAACACTTCGCCGGCGCTCCCGCGACCCGGCCGGCGCCCGTGCGCGCCTTCCTCACGGGTGCGGACCAGTGGCACGACCTACCTGTGTGGCCGCCCCCGGGCGCCGCGACGCGGCGCTGGTACCTGCACCCGTCCGGGCTGCTCGACCCGGCGATCCCCGCCGGGGGCACCACCTGCTACAGCTACGACCCCGATCGGCCCACACCGGCGCTCGGTGGCCCCGACATGGGCCCGAGCTGCGGACCGGTCGACACCAGCGCCCACGAACGCCGCCCGGACGTGGTCGTCTTCCGCAGCCCACCGCTGGCACACCCGGTCGTCCTCGCCGGGGAGCCGGTCGCCCGGGTCCGGTTCCGCTCGACGGCCGCCAGCGCCGATGTGTTCGTGCGGATGTGCGACGTGCACCCCGACGGCCGCTCGATGAGCGTCTGCGACGGCATCCGCCGCATCGGCAGCGTCGGCACGGCGGCCACCGACCCGCCGCCCGACGGGGACGGTTTCGTGACCCTGGACGTGCCGCTGTGGCCGGCCTTCCACCGCTTCGCCCCCGGCCACCGGATCGCCGTGCAGGTCAGCTCGGGGGCGCATCCGCGCTACGCCCGCAATCCGGGCACCGGCGAACCGGCCGCCACCGCGGCCACCACCGTCCGGGCGGAGCAGGAGATCTCCCACGACCCCGCCCACCCGTCCCGGATCGACCTGCCGGTCCGGGCGGCAGCGCGGGCACCGGCGACCGGCGGCGGGCGTGGCTGACGCGGCGTCAGGCCGTCAGGCGGCGCCCGCGCGGAGATCCCCGGTGGTGTGGGCGCGGATGCCCGGGTCGGGGGAGTCGGCGAACCGGGCGACGACCGCGCGCACGTGTTCCTCGGCGGGCGCGGCGAGGCCGTCGTAGACCGAGACGAACAGCTCCCGGGCACGGCCCCGGGGCCAGCTGGCGGGCATCAGCGCGATCGGCAGCTGCGGGTCGAGGATGGGGAACCGCCGGTAGGTGTCCATGACCTCGGTGCGGATGGCGACCGCGCGGGCGCCGGTGATCCGCCCGGTCCGGATCTGCGGGAGCAGCGGCCGCCAGCGCTGGATGAACGTCTCGTACTGGTGGGCGATGGCGGCCACGTCCCACGCCTCAAGCGGCGACCGGTCGCTCGTGCTCGCCAGATCCACGTGCCGGGCCCGGAAGATACTCATGGCACCGACGCCGAAGGCCCGGAGGCGGTTCTCGACGGTCGGGTTCAGCGCGTCGGGAGAGATCCACAGCCCGTCGAACAGCGACGCGAACCCCAGCCAGCGCAGCTGGTCGCGCAGCGCGCGCCGGTGACCGTTGGCCTCCTGGGGTAGGGAGAAGGCGACCAGCGTCCAGCACCCGTCCCACGAGTCGTCCCCGGCGGCGAATCCGGCTATCCAGGCCCCGCCGCCCAGCAGTTCGTCGGCGGCGGTCCGGGTCAGCCGGTACGAGCTGCGCCGGCCGTCCCGGTGGTTCTCGAGGACTCCCCGGCGGGCCAGCCGGCTGATGGCGGTGCGGCCGCCGGCGGTGCTGACCCCGGTCTCCGCGAGCAGCGCGACGATCGACGCCGAGGGCAGCCAGGCCCGCGTACGCGCGGTGTAGTCAGCGATCAACGTCGTCGCCAGGCCCTGCGGCGAGCTGCCCGCCTGACGACGGGGCAACCGCACGGAGCCGGCGACGTCGGGGACGACGTCCGCCATCTCGTACGGGATCACCACTGATGCGCTCCGGTGTTCAGAATCGGGCCAGAGTCGGCAACGTCGCCAGGTGAATGATTATGCGCGGCGCCCCCGCTGCCCGGTCGGTGCCCAGCCGGCCCGCGCCGCCCGCTGCGAGGCCCGTGCGGACGGGCGAACGCCGGTGCCCGGTGGCATTGTCCTCAATGACCGTCGGTCCGATCGCGGGCCTGTGGTCCGGGCCGAGCCGGACGGGCGTCTACTGACGACGGGCCGGCCCCGGGGGGACCGGCCCGCGCTTGGCCCGCTGAATCTGCTCGTAGACGCGGGTCCGCAGCTCGGTGAAGCGGGGCAGGGCCCGAGTGGTGAGCTGGTCGCGCTCGGGCGGGAGATCGATCGCGAGGTCCTCCTGCACTCGGGTGGGGGAGTTGGACAGGACGAGCACGCGTTCGCCCAGATACACCGACTCGTCGATGTCGTGGGTCACGAAGATCGTCGAGATCCGGCGCGTGCGGTGCAGCTGGCGTACGAGGTCCTCCAGGTCCCCGCGGGTTTGCGCGTCGACTGCGGCGAACGGCTCGTCCATGATCAGCACTTCGGGCTGGTATGCGAGGGCCCGCGCTATCGCCACCCGTTGCTGCATCCCGCCGGAGAGCTGCCACGGATGACTACCCGCCGACTGCGCCAGGCCGACCGCGTCGAGGGCGTCGCCGACCAGCCGGCCGCGTTCGGCGCGGGAGAGCTTCTTGTGGCGAAGCGGCAGCTCGACGTTGCCTCGGACGGTCAGCCACGGGTAGAGGCTGCGGCCGTACTCCTGAAAGACCACGGCCATCGCGGGGCTGGGGCCGGTCACCGGCGACCCCTCCATCTCGACGAGGCCGCTGGTGGGCCGGAGCAGGCCGGCAAGGCATTTCAGGAGGGTGGTCTTGCCGCAGCCGGAGGGACCGACGACGCACACCAGTTCCCCGAAACGCATGGTGAAACTCAGATCGCCGATCGCCTCGACCTCGCCCCGGGCGGAGGGATAGACCTTCCGCAGGTGCTCGACCCTCAGCAGCGCGCTGACGTCAGGCACGGGTGACCTCCTTCATTGCGTGGTACCAGCGCAGGACCCGACGCTCGACGAAGCCGAAGGCCACCGCGAGGAGGACGCCGATGAGGCCGAGCAGGAGGATGCCACTCCACATCTCGGCGACCAGGTAGTTCCGCTGGAAGTAGGCGATCCGGTAACCGAGGCCGGCGGACGACGCGAACATCTCCGAGATCACCATGAGGATCAGGGCCACCGAGAGCGCCTGCCGTACGCCGGTCATGATGCGTGGGCTCGCCGCGGGCAGTACCAGCAGCCACAGCCGCTCCCACCGGGTGATCCGGAACGCGTCGGCGGTGTCCCGCATCACGCTGTCGGTGGCCCGGACGCCTTCGATCGTGTTCAGCAGGATCGGCCAGACGGCGCCGGACACGATGACGACCACCCGCATCGTGTCGGTGATGCCGAGCACGAGCATCCCGACCGGGATCAGCACCGGCGGCGGGATCGCGCGGAAGAACTCCAGCAGCGGCTCGAGCAGTTCACGCAGCGGGCGGAGCCGGCCGATGACGACGCCAGCGCCGACGCCGAGCAGGACCGACGCGATCAGGCCGACAGTCAGCCGGTACAGGCTCGGCAGGACGTCGTCGATGATCGCCGGGCCGACCCAGGTACGCCGGAACGCGTCGAGGATGGCGAGCGGGCCGACGAAGAACCGGTTCGTCGATCCGGTCGACCAGACGCCCCAGAGCAGCACGGTGAGCACGGGAAGCCCGAGTGCGAACAGGACGGTCTCGACGGCCCGCAGGATCGGGCCGCGCGGCCGGGCCTTTCCCGCGCCGGCGGTGGTCATCGGGTCACCTCGTCCGCGAGGACCGACTGGTGCCAGGCCAACAAGCGGCGTTCGACGACGCGGAACACGACGTTCACCAGCAGACCGAGTAGTCCGGTGACCACGACGAGGCCGTACAGGCCGACTGCGTCCCCGGCAGAGCGGGACAGCTCGATCATGCGCCCGAGGCCGGGGTTGCCGATCACCATCTCCGCGGTGACGGCCAGGATGAGGGCGACCGCCGCGGCGAGCCGCAGACCGGTCATCAGGTACGGCAGGGCGGTCGGCAGGACGAGGTACCGCAGCCGCTCGCGGCGGGTGAGGCCGAAGCTTGCAGCGGTGTCCCGGGCGACCGTGTCGACGTCGGCGACCCCGTAGATCACCTGCACGAACACTTGCCAGAACGCGGCGTAGACGACGATGACCAGCGCGGCGCGCAGTTGCAGGCCGAACATCAGCACGGCCAGCGGGATCAGCGCGACCGACGGCACCGGTCGCAGGAACTCGACAATGGTGTGCGTCGCGCGGCGCAGGACCGGCACCAGCCCGATCCCCGTCCCTAGGACGACGGCCGCGACCGTCGCCACCGTCAGGCCGATGGCCCACGACGTCATGGTGAGCGAGAGCCGTCGCCAGAACGCCAGGTCGCGAAGCTCCTGGACGAGCCACCCGAGCACGTCCGTGGCGTACGGCAGGTATTGCGGGTCGACCAGTCCCAGCGTCGGGACCAGTTGCCACACCACGAGGAACCCCAGCAGACCGGTGGCGCCCAGCAGGACCTTACGCACGGCGGGCTACTGCTGCTGGATGAGGCGGTCGAAGTCGGGCCGCCGGTCAAGCACCCGGTACTTCTGGGCGAGGGTGGCCAGTTGCTCCAGGCTCGCCCGGTCGAGCTCCCAGCCGAACGCGGGCAGCCGCACGGAGTCCGCGACCGCGTCCGGTAGCTCGAGATTGTCCTTGATGGCCTGCCGGAGGTTCGTCTCGTTGGCCGGGTCCTTGGCCCAGGTGAGCGTCTTCTTCATGGCTGACGAGAAGGCCGTGACCAGCGCGGCGTCGGACTCCGTCAGCTTGCTCGACGTGATCGTGGTGAGGGTGGCCAGGCCGGGGACGGTGGCCTGGTACGGCTCGACGACCAGCACGTCGCCGCGTTTGCGCAGCTGAGTGATGAACGGCTCGGTCACCCAGGCGGCGTCGATGTTGCCGGCCGAGAGCTGGGCCGGCGCGTCCGGGAAGGCGACCTCGACGAACTTGATTTTGGTGGGGTCACCGCCGTCCTTCTCGACCGCCGCCATTATGGTGACGTCTCCGGCGGCGCCCAGGCTGTTGACCGACACCTTGCGCCCGGCGAGTTGGGCCGGCCGGGTGATGCCGGACTTCGCCGAGGCCACCACGGCGTTGATGTCGTCACCGTCGGCGTAGGACGAGGCGTAGTTTCCGACGATCACCACGCCGAGGTTCTGCAGGTCGGCCCGGAATGGGCCGAACGGCTGACCGATGGCGAAGTCGATGTCGCCGTTGATCAGAGCCGGGATGGCCTGTGCGCCGCCCTGGGCGGGCAGCACCTCCACGTCGAGCCCCTGTTCGCGGAAGATGCCGGCCTTGATGCCGGCCCACAGCGCGGCGGTCTCGCTGATGGGCAGCGCCGCCACGCGGACTTTCCGCAGTTCGCCGCTCGCTCCGGACGACGGATCGGTGGCGTCGGAATCCGTACAACCGGTCAGGGCGATCGTGACGCCGGCGAGAACAGCGAGGGCGGTGACCTTCTTCATGGACGAGCCCTTCCGTGCGCAGCGCTGGTGCTTCCGAGGAGCGGGGCCGGTGAGGTGCGGCGGGCCCGGCCGACCGCGTCGATCAGCGTCATGCACCCGAGATTGATTGTCAAGAATGTAAATATCGCCTGTGGCGGTGCGATTAACCTGGCGCCTCTCTTCGAAAGATTCCACTGGGAAGCGCCTTGACGGGCGACAATTTGGTGACCAAACTGTGCGGTTGGTTGGTTGGTTGGGCGGCCGCGGAGGGGACGACGATGTGGCGATCGTGATCGTGGGCGCCGGTATCGGGGGCCTCACCACCGCGCTCAGCCTGCACCAGGCCGGGTTCCGGGACATCGCCGTCTACGAGCGCGCCGCCGTGCTACGCCCGCTTGGCGTCGGCATCAACCTCCTCCCGCACGCGGTTCGCGAGCTGACCGAGCTGGGCCTCGGCGAGCGCGTGGCGGGGCTGGGGGTCGCCCCCGGCGCGCTGGCCTACTACAACCGGCGCGGCCAGCAGATCTGGAGGGAGCCACGCGGGCTGGACGCCGGATACCGCTGGCCGCAGCTTTCCGTGCACCGCGGCCGGTTCCAGCTGGAACTCCTCGCCGTGGTGCGGGACCGGCTGGGCGCCGACGCGGTGCACACCGGTCACCGGCTCGTCGGCGTGCAGGACGGCGTCGCCCGCTTCGAAACGGCGGCCGGGGAGGTCCGCGTCACGGGCGACCTGATCGTCGGAGCGGACGGTATCCACTCCATACTGCGCCGGCACCATCATCCCGGCGAGGGAGCGCCGGTCTGGAACGGGCTGACGCTGTGGCGGGGATCGGTGCGGGCACCCGGCTTCCTGGACGGACGGACCATGATCATGGCCGGTGACGCGGAGCAGAAGTTCGTCGCGTACCCGATCGCTCCCGGCCTGATCAACGTGGTGGCCGAGCGGCGCGGTCCCGGTTTCGCCGGGCCGAACGCGGACTGGAACCGGACCGTCGACCCCGCGCCGGTCGTCGCACTCTTCGCCGGCTGGCGGTTCCCGTGGCTCGACGTGCCGGCACTGCTGGCCGCCGCCGACGAGATCCTCGAATACCCCATGGTGGACCGGGACCCGATCGACACCTGGACCCATGGGAACACGACACTGCTCGGCGACGCCGCCCACCCGATGTACCCGAACGGTTCCAACGGGGCGTCGCAGGCGATCCTGGACGCCCGGACGCTCGCCTTCCACCTCGCGACCGCCTCGACGGTCCGGCAGGCGCTCGACGCCTACGAGACCGACCGGCGGCCGGCGACCACCGCGCTCGTGCTGAGTAACCGGCGGCACGGCCCGGAGCAGGTGATGGTGCTCGCTCACGAGCGGGCCCCCGACGGGTTCGCGCACATCCACGACGTCATCCCCCCGGACGAGCTCAACGAGATCGCCACCGGTTACAAAAAGGCGGCTGGCTTCCTGCCCGCCGACCTCAACGAACGGCCCTCCCTGACGCCGACGGTCTTCTCGGGCGTTCTACAGTGACCGGGCCGGAAGCGACCGAGCTGGACGCGGCGCGACTGGCGTCGGTGATCTCACCGCTGCGCCGCACGCTGCTCGCCGCCGCCCGGGCCGCCGAGCAGCTGCCGGAGATTCCGGACTCGCAGATCGAGATCGTGCGGGCTCTGCCCCGGGGCACCGTGTCCGGTCCCGGTGAGCTGGCCGAACGACTCCGGCTAAGCCGCTCGACGGTCAGCAACCTCCTCACTACGATGGAAGGCAACGGTCTCGTCCAGCGCCGCCCCCGTCCCGGTAACCACCGCCACGTCGAGGTCCTCGCCACCCCGAAGGCCCTCGACCTGTTCGACCGCTTCGACCTCGTGAGCGGGGACCTGGTCGCCCGCGCCGCGGCCACCCTGTCGGCGGCGGACCGGGCGGCCCTCGCCGCCGCGGTGCCCGCGTTGGAAGGCCTCCGCGACGCCCTCGCGCACACCAAAGACACCCCATGAGTACGCCTCAACCGGGGCCGCCGCCCCATCGAGTTCCGCCGCCGCCACGTCGAGCCGCCGCGCGGGACCCGGTGAGCGCCCCCGCGGTTCCCGGCCTGCAGGCCGCGTTCGAGGTGGCGGCCCGGCTCGGCGCGCTGCAGGACCACGGGGTGACCCGCGCGGGCCACCGCCGCGTCGTGCCCATCGTCGGCGGTCAGATCACCGGCCTGTTCGAGGCGGAGATCCTCCCCGGCGGCGCCGACTGGCAAGTGGTCCGCCCCGACGGCGCCATCGAGATCGACACACGCTACTCGGCGCGCACCGCCGACGGTGGCCACATCTACCTCCGTACGTTCGGCGTCCGCAGCGGACGCCCGGAGATCCTCGAAGCGTTGCTCCGCGGCGAGCCGGTCGACCCCGCCGAGTACTACTTCCGCCTGGGCGTACGGCTGGAGACCTCGGTGCCCGCGCTGGCGGTCCTGGAGCAGAGCGTTTTCGTGGCGTCCGCGATCCGCGAGGCCGACCGGGTGCGCTACACCGCCTACCGCGTCACGTAGCCGGTCCCTGGGGAGCGGGGCGCAGGGCCGGGTGCCCCGAGGCGTTCGCGGCGGCTCACCGGCGGCGACCCGGCCGAGGGGGCACCGGCCGGGCGCTTCGAGGCGGCGTGGCCCGGCGGCTCGCGCGCCCGCCTCCTGCGGGCGGACCCACCGCCCTGCGGGCCCGTGCAGGTGAGGTTGCTGGCCGGCGTGGCGCCGTTGCCGGTGGCGGTGAACCCGACGGTGGTCGAGGCGTTCCCGCCCCGGCCCCGCTTGGGCAAGGCGGTGAAGTCGTCCGCCTGGGCCGGCACCACCCCGTGCGCGCCGACCTGCCAGTAACCGACTGGGTCGACGAACCAGAGCACGACGCTGATCCGCATCATCGGGACCGCCAGGAGCCGTCCATTCAGTGTGCCGTGCAGCCGGAACGTCAGGAGTGAGCAGGGAGGTACGTCCACCGAGGCCTCGAAGGTCCATGGGCCGTCGCGCCACTCAGGCTCGTCTTCGGAGCGGGCCTCGATGTACAGCCGCTTGATGGGAACCGGCGACCGGTTCTGCACCCGCACGTCCACCGGGTCCTTCGGGGAGGTGGGCGCGCGTCTGACCTGCCACGCGGCCACGCGCGACGCGAAGCGTTGGTCGTAGCGCTGGCGCTTTAGCCGGGTCAGGTCCAGCTGCGCCCGGTTGATCTGCTGCTGATCGCGGTACGTCACGATCGCCACCACCAACGCCGGGGCCGCGAGGAGCACCGCGAGCAGGGACGAGACGCCCTGCAGCCAGTCCGTCAGCGTGCCTCGCTCGGGCCGGCGACGGACGGCGCGGTCGCCTGCGCACCGGACGGCGCCTCATGGGCAGCTCCTCTCTCGCCGAGCCCATGGTGCAGCGGGCCGGCAAGCGGGCCGGCGCGGAGGGTGCGCCGGCCGGGACCGGCAGCGGTGCCGATCCCGGCCGGCGACTCAGGTCACCTGCTCAGGAGTGGTTGCCAGCCGTCGCGGTAGCGCACGCCGCGAGGTGACAGTCGGATCTGGTCGTGCGCCGTGCCGGGTACCGGCTCGGTACGGATCTCCTGCGGGCGGTTCACCACCACGCAGACGTCCTCGCCGGGCCACCACCAGCCGCAGGAGCGGGCCAGCCCTGCCCAGACGTCGAGGTGTGCGGCCTCGTCCGGCCCGTACCGGGCGAGACCGAGCCGGTGCAGCATGTCGTAGTAGGCGATCCAGGACGCGTCCTGCTGCCCGTACCAGCACACCGGCACCGGGCCGTCGCCGGCGAGCGCGGCCCGCACGGGCAGGTAGAACCCGTGCGCGAGGCTGCGGTGCAGGGCCGTGCGTACCCCCTGGTGCAGCACCACGGCGAGCGGCGCGCCCCGGTCGAACGCCTGGGCCGGCGTCAGTTCGGGCCGCGGTTCCTTGGTGCGCCCCGCGCGCAGGGGTGACAGTTCGGGGTCGGTGTGCGTGACGCCCGCGCTCAGCGCGCCGCGCAACTGGGAGACGACCATGGCGATGTCGCACGCCAGCGGTGGTGTGCCGCGCGGCCGAGGGGCCCGGATGCGGGCGGAGAGCTGGTCGAGGGTGGGCCAGCCGGTGATCAGCGGGCGTGCCTTGTCCGGCGAGTCGACCCACTCGAACCGGGGTCGCGGCCGGCCCGCCCTGGCGTAGACGGCGGCCAGGCACCGCTCGGCGGTGGACGTGTCGGCCGGCTGGGCGGACAGGGCGTGGTCGAGCCATTCCTGGCGGATCCGGATGGCCTGCTGCCACAGCTCGTGCGGGTTGCCGCCGCGCACGGCGTGCGATGGTTTCGCGGCGTCGTCGCGCCGCGTTGGGGCGCTCACTGCGCCTGGGCGTCGCCGCCCTTTCGGTACGAGATCATGGACAGACCTTGCCCCGCGCCGCGGCACCGGCGCAAGCGGGTCTCCCACCCGTCCCGGCGCCCGCCAGATCGGGCCGGGTCGCGGCCGAGCCCGCCAGATCGCGCCGAGGTGCGACGGAACCGGGAGATCGCGCCGAAGGCGCGACCGAAACCGCCGGTCGGGCCGGGGCCGCCGTCCGGCGCTGCGGGTGGCCGGCAGGCCCACCGCTCACTACTGTGGCGGGAGTCCCCGGCGGAACCGGCACAGGTGCCCCGCGGTGCGGACCGACCGGCACCGGATCCCGGACCGCCCTGGAACGGCTCACCGACCGCACCGCAGATGAGGGGTGAACGATGGACCGTGACCGCGATCCGCGCGATGTGCACGTGGTCGTGGTCGGTATCGACCGGTACGCGGCGGGCCCCGAGTGGAGCCTGGCCGGGCCGGTCGACGACGCCGTCCGGTTCGCTCGCTGGTTCGTGGCCCGGGACGTGCCGCCCGGGCAGGTGACAGTGCTGTCCTCGCCCGATCCCGGCCCGGACGCCCTCGCGCCGGGAGTCGTGCGGCGTCCGGCCGACCGGGCGACCGTACGCGAGGTGCTGTTGCGCGACCTGCCGGCGCGGCGGGCGCCGATCCTCTACGTGATCTGGGGCGGGCACGGCCAGGTCGACACCGACCGGCACCGGCAGCTCTACTACGCCGATGCCACGGTCACCGATGCCGGCTCCCTCGACCTCGACGCCATGCTCGCCTCGTACGCCTCGGACCTCGTACCGGCATGCGACCGGCAGGTGTGGATCATCGACGCGTGCCAGCTGCACGGTCGACCGGACGGCGCTCACGTGCCCGGCAGCGAGACCTTTCCCGTTGGCGCGCCGGTCGCCGGCCGCCAGCAGGACGTCCTGTTCGCCGCCGGTCTCGGCCAGGTCGCGGCCAACCTGGGTGTGCGGCGTACCGGGCTGTTCAGCCGGGAGGTCCTGCGACTGCTCGACGGCGGGGAGGCCGGCGGCCTCGCGCAGCCGGAGCGGCTCATGGCCCTGCTGCGGGAGCGGTTCGCCGCGCTCCGGGCGAACGGGCTGACCGCGCAGACCCCGACCTACCTCTGGCACCGCAACGCCCTCGGCGACGAGGGCCTGGTCCTGCACGGGGCCGCGGCCGGGAGCGCGCCGCCACCAGCTCCGGCGCCGCCGTCCCCGGCCCTGCTGCGTCCGTTCGTGGAGGCACTGCTCGAGGTACCGGAGTTCCTGCGGCCGAATGACCGTGAGGAGATCCTGAGCCTGCTGCGTGGCCAGGTGTACGCGGCCATCCGGCGTAGCAGCGCGGCGCGGCTCGACGCGATCAGTGTCGTGCGGACCTGCCTGCGGTATCCGGGTGCCCTGTCCGAACTCGTCGAGGCGGTCCGCTTCTTCGCCACCGACGAGGCCGCGATGACCCGGGTCGAGAACGCCGCCGCGCGGCTGGTACCGAAGCCCTGACCGCCCGGCGCGGGTTTCGCCGGACGTCCACATCGGAAGCCGGGAACCCGTTTCATCCTGTGGTGCCCGTCGCTCGCCGCTTTCGCCGCATGCAGCGGTACGTAATAATGTCGCTATCGACTGTCATCACTTGGGGGTTGCCGTACATGGAGGAACGCCTCGCCGGTATCGAGTCTGAGCTGCCTGACTTGTCGGCGGTGACCGTGGCGACGCTGCGATCCCTTGACCCCACCGGCATGACTGCGGCGATCTCGCGGGTAGCGGAAAGGGTCGCTGACTCGGGGGGCAGCATCAGTGGCTACAGCGGCTCCTTCCCGAGCCGGATACGGTCCGCCGGGCCGGATTCGGAGGAGCATGTCGTTTGATTCCCCCCCGTTAGGTCCGACCCGCCTCCCACACGCACACTTCCACGCCCTGGCCACCGGGGCCGGCGACGACCAGAGCATCGCGGCGCTCTGGCGTTCCGAGCGCAGCTGGCGGCTGATCGTGCTGCGGGCCCTGTTGGACATCTGCGCCAACCGGGCCGACGCCTGCGGTCCGCTCGCCCCCGCCAGCGACGCCTGGGACTTGCTGGTCCGGGCGTACGGCGCCGCACCAGAGATCACCGAGGACATCCTGGCCCGGCCGCAGGTCGGCAGCTGGGCCGCACACACCCTGCGCCAGCTGCGTACTAGCCGCGACCCGGCGCCGTCCTGGCCCGACGTCGGCTACCTGCACGCACTCGCGGCGGCGAGTGCCGTCCGGGCCGGCCTCTCGTTCGAACTGGACATCCCGGCGCGGCACGGGACGGCGGTCTTGCCCACCGTGGGCGCCGCGTCGGTACCGCCGAAGGTCGACGTCGTCCGGGTCCGGGCGCACGGTGGGGGAGAGGTCGACCTGGAGACCGGCGCCCGCACCGTACGGTGCCGACCCGGCGACCCGGACTGGCACGAACCCGTCGTCATCGAGGTCCGCGCGGGCGGCGCCGGGCTCCGGGTCGAACTGCTCGACCGCGACCTGTACCGCGACCTGCGCGGCCCCACGCCGCCGCACCAGCTGTCGCAGTCCGAGATCGCCGGCTGGCGCGCGGACCTCGCCCGCGCCTGGGCGTTGCTGGTCGACGAGCAACCCGGCCCCGCCGAGGCGATCGGCGGCATCGTGCGCACCTTCACGCCGGTGCCGTCCCGCGAGCGGTTCCGCCCGCTGTCGGCCTCCGGCACCGAGGCGTTCGGCGGCATCCTGCTCTCCCGACCCGACGACCCGCTGCAACTGGCGGTGACCCTGGTGCACGAGTCCCAGCATCAGAAGCTCGGTGCCCTGACCCACCTGCTCACCCTCTGCGAGGCCGACGGCCGCCTCCGCTACTACGCCCCCTGGCGGGACGATCCCAGGCCGCTTCCCGGCCTGCTACAGGGTGCGTACGCGTTCGCCGGCATCACCCAGTTCTGGCGGGTCCACCGACGGCGGGCCGCGCCGGGGCAGCGGGCAGCCGCCGACTTCGAGTTCGCGCTGTGGCGGCGACAGACCCTGAGCATCCTGCGGGTGCTCGCGGCGTCCGGTCGGCTGACCGGGCATGGTCAGCGGTTTGTCGACACCCTGTCCGCGGAGCTGACGGCATGCCAGGACGAGCCCGTGTCGGTCGCCGCCGGCGATGTGGCGCACGCCGCCGCCGTGGACCACCACGCGTTGTGGCGGGGTCACAACATCGTCCTCGACCGCGCCGACCACGACGCGCTCGCGGCAGCCTGGCGGCGCGGTACCCGGGCAGCGGACGCGGTCCACGCCGTCGGCACCGCGAAGGTGCGGGCCGAACCGCCGGTGGGCCTGCTCGACGCGCGGGCCGTGCTGAGCCGGTACCTGCTGTTCGACCCGGACGCTTTCAACCGGCTGGCCGCCCAGCCCGACGATGTTGGTGCGACGGTGGCCGGCGCCACCCCGGCCGACCTGGCCCTCGTGGCCGGCGACGTCGAACGGGCGCGTGCCGATTACCTCGGCGAACTGCGGCGGGACCCATTCAGCGTGCACGGCTGGGTGGGTCTCGGCCTCGCCCACGTCGACCAGCCCGGCGATCCGGTGACGCGGGCCCTACTGGGCCGGCCGGAACTCGTCCTGGCCGTGCTCCACGGGCTGCGGTCACGCGGACCGGCCGCGGTCATCCCGGATCCTCTGGAGTTGGCCGGCTGGATCGGTGCGGGGCTGGGGGACCGGCAGCTCGACAGCGCAGATCCGGCGGGCTGGCCTACTGCCTGACCCGCCGGAGAGGACACCGGCCGCTACAGCGGCAGCGGGTCGATGTCGCAGTTGGCCCGCACGCCGGCGCCGATCGCCGCGACCGCCGGGTGCCGGACGCCGAGGGTCTGCCGGAGTTGCTCGAGGCTCGTGTCGAACAGCGCGCCGGCCTCCGCGTCGCGTCCGAGATCGCGTAGGTCCATGGCGAGGTTCAGCGCGCACACGAGGCTGGTGGGATGCGTGGTGCCCAGCACCCGACGGCACTGTTCGAGGGTGTCCGCGTCGAGGGCCCGCGCCGCGGCGGCGTCGCCGAGGTCGTAGTGGTCGCTCGCCAGGTTGATCCGGGCGACCAGCACCAGGGCGTGCGAATCGCCGAGCCGCCGGGTCAGCCGGTCCAGCGCCGCCTCGTCGAGTTCGCGGGCCTGTTCGCACTCGCCCAGCAGGCGCACCGTCACGGCCAGGTCGACCTGCGCGCCCGCCGCGTGCGGGTGGTACTCGCCGTACAGCCGGCGCAGCCCGTCCACCGCCACCTCCGCCGCTTCCCGGGCGGCCCGCAGGTCACCGGTCAGCCGCTGGTCGATGGAGAAGGTCAGCGTCGCGAGCACGGTGTCCGGATGGTCGTCGCCGTAGCGGGTACGGAACCGGCGGAGCACGTCGCTGGACAGGTCGAGGGCGTCGTGGTGGTGGCCGGCCTTGCGCCTGAAGCTCGCCAGCATGTGGCTCTGCCGCAGGACCTCCGGGTGGTCGTCGTACCTCAGCATCCGGCGGGCCGTGGCTACCACCGTCTCCTGGTTGGCGTGCGCCGCGACGTAGTCACCCAACTCCCGGCGGTCGAGGTTGATGCCGCCGAAGGTGCTCAGGCTGTCCAGGTGGTCGGTGCCGTAGATCTGCACCCGGCGCTGGTAGGACTGCTCGTCGAGCTGGAGTGCCCGGCCGAACAGGCCGGACAACCGCATGCTGACGGCGAGGTTGTGCGCGGCGCGCAGCGTGAACGGCTCCTCCTCACCGAAATTCCGCTTCGCCTGCTCGTAGACGACCAGCGAGCGGTCCAGCGCACCGGCGAAGTCGCCGGCGACGCGGTGGTCGGCGGCCACCGCGCCGAGCGCGTCCAACGTCTCCTCCTGGTCCTCGCCGAGGGTCTGCCGGTAGAGCTTGAGGGTCTCGGCGTTCAGGCTGGCCGCGGCGGCGTAATCGCCCACGACGAAGTGCATGAAGCCGAGCCAGCTCGCCATCCGGAGGCTGTCCGGGTCGGCCTCGTTGCCGTCGACCCGCCAGGCCGTCCACGCACGCTTGGCCAGGTCCCGGGCGCCGAGATGGTCGCCCCACCGCCAGAGGTACTGGGCCTCGTTGCGCACCATGTCCCGGACGAGTTCGTTCCCGCACCGCTCCGCCCCGGAGGCGACGATGTGCGGGTAGAGCTGCGCGTACCGCGGCCAGTGGTCGGCGTCGTCGGGCTGGTCGGGGTCGTTGCCGGCCAGCAGCATGTGGGCGCCGTGCCGCAGGGCGTCCCGGTCCTGCGGGTCCATCTGGTTGATCAGCACCCGTTGGACGAGGCGGTGCATCTGGAAGGAGTTCGTCCGGTGGTCGATGCGCGCCAGCGAGAGCCGGCCGATCGTGCGGATCGCCCGGTTGAGGCGGACCGGGTTGCGGACGAGGAGATCGAGATCGGGATGGATGCGCAGCGCGCGCGGCTTCGACAGGAGCACCTTGCCGATCGGCTCGGGCGCGAAGAACGCGCACATCTGCAGCAGCCGCAGCGCCGGCAGGTCCTGGTCGCGCAGCCAGTTGAGCGACACGTTCCACGCCGCAGCGACGAGCTCCGGATAGTCCTGCTGGACGCTCTCGTCGTCGAGCAGCGGCCGGTTGGCGTCGAGGAGTTCCAGGTATTCGTCGGCCGGCATCCGCGTCTCCGCGCGCCAGGCCGCCGCCTGCTCGATGGCCAGCGGTAGGTCACCCAGCGCCGCGGCGAGCCGGTCGGCGTCGTTGACGGCCAGGTCGGGCCCGCGACGGCGGAGCAGATCGATGCTCTCCTGCCGTTCGAACACGTCGACCGGGAGGCTGTTGGCCACGTCCCGCCACGAGCCGTTGCGGGAGGTGACGACGATGCTGCCGGGACCGCCCTTGGGGAAGAACTGCTCGACGCTCTCCGGGTCCTCGGCGTTGTCGAACACGAGCAACCAGTTGGAGTACGGGCGCCCGATGCGTAGTGCATCCAGGGCCGCAGGTACCGCCGTGTTGGCGGTGGACGGGACCGGCAGCTCCAGGCGTGCCGCCAGCTCGACCAGCGCGGACTGGATCTGGGCCGGTCGTTCGGCCGGGATCCACCAGATCAGGTCGAAGTCCTGCTGATGGAGGTAGACGTACTCGATGGCGAGCTGGGACTTGCCCACCCCGCCGGCGCCGTGCAGCGCCTCCGGCAACACGGCGGTGGTGCCGGCGCTCAGCCGCTGGTGCAGGCCGTCGAGCAGCTCCCGTCGCCCGGTGAAGTTGGTGTTTCGCAGCGGCAGGTTGCCGACGATGGCCGGCGGCTGCCCGTCGAGCCATTGCGCGGGCTGCAGGTCGTTGGTCGGTCGGCTGCTCGGGACGATGCCCCGCTCGGCGTCCAGCGTGAGGTGGGGCGCGCTGCCGAACGAGCCCCCCTGGTCCGGCGAGTTCACTCTGTCAGACATTCCGGACTCCATGGTCCTGTGGGCGATAACGGAAGGCGGGTGCAGTACTCGACGTACCTGCCGTGGGATGGGAGAGCCGAGCGACTCACCCAGCCGTGCGGCTGCGACGAGGTTCGGCCCGCCCAGCGAGAGGTGGACAGCCAGTTCGACCCGCAGGTAGGGCTCGGCGACCGGAGTGACGCGCTCGTACGACGCGTTCCGCGGGTCCTTGACGCGGAGGGTGAGGTTGCGCACCGCCTCCACGTCGTGTGCGAGTTCGTACTCGACGAGGTGCTGGACCTCGATTGTGCGGTCGCGGTATCCGAGCGTGAGGAGCCGCTCGCGTGCGCCGTGCACGAACTCGTACCTGATGCTGGTGTCGCCGCTGGCCGCTGCCGTGCGCGGAACCGGGCGTACCAGGTCGCTCGTCAGCACCTCGGTCACCTGCTCCGGTCCGGAGCGGACCGTGGTGCGCGCCACGACGCGGATCACCCGGACGTTGAGCGGTGCGGCCGCCAGCCGTGTCGCCAGCGTGAACGCGGCGGGCGACACGGTGGCCCGGAACCGGGCGACGAGATCGTGAGCGGTCAGTGACCGGCCCGGTCGGCGGGCTGTCGGCTCGTCGGGCGGCAGGAGCAGCGCGGGCATCCGCAGCTCGCCCGCCGACGGCTCGGCCAGTAGTCGGCTCCACCGCTGCAACCAGTCCATGCCACGTTCGATGACCGGCACGGCCGTCGGCCGGGCGTCGTCCCAATGGTCGGGGGCGCGCAGATCCGGGCCGCTGAGCCGCCAGGGCGACCGGGCGGTCGCCGATCCCGCGCCGTCGAGGCGCCACGCCACCTCGGTCGTTTCCATGCCCCGCTCGCGCCAGCGCTGCTGCGGCAGCAGATTGACCACGGCGACGGGCACGCTGCCGGCCCACGCGGCCAGTACGGGATGGACGAGTCCGGTCCGCCAGGCGTCCGACCCGCCGTGCGTCACCAGGAAGATGACCCGCTCGCCGGCGGAGTCGACCAGGCTGGCGGGCGGGGCCTTGCCCGCCCCTGACTCGCCGGCCACCCACACCGCGCCGTCGTCGACCGTCAGGCGCATCACCTCGACCGAGGCGAAGGCGTGCTGGGCCCGCAGCACCGCGACGAACGTCGAGACCTCGTCGGCCCAGAACTCCATCACCGGGTCGTGGTCGACGACCACGACGAGCTCGCGCCCGCCGCGTGCCGGAACGAGCCCGAGGGCCTCGGCCTGCCGACTCCCCGCGGTGGCGGTCGCCGAGGCCGGCCGGCTCATCGCGTACCCGCCGAGGTGGAGGTGAGCCGCGCCGATCGCTGGCGGCGGGCCCCGTCGGCGGCACACCACGTCCGGTGGTCGGTGCCGCTCATGCTAAGACCTTTCGCCTGCCGTCGTCGGTGGCGGCCGTGCGTCCTGGCTGCCGGTCCGGGTCGTCGAACAAAATCACCAAGCCGTGTCCCACGTGCGGGCCGAGCACGTCGGGGTCCTCACTCCACGCGAGCTGCCGCAGGCGCGCGGCATGACGCGGAAGCTCGACCACCCCTCGGCCGGACACTTGATCGCCGATCATCGACGCGACAGTCTCGCACAGGTCCTTAGTGGATGGTGCGTTCCGGTGCCAGACGATTGCCGGAACTCCGGACCGCAGTCCGACGAGCAGTTGCCGCTCACCGTCGCTGTTCGCGGTCGGGGTTTCGCTGAGCACCAGCACCGCGACGCTGCTCTTGCTGTTGAGGGCCGCCTGGAGCTGGACGTCGACCTGGTGCCGCGACGCGCAGTGGATCAGCTGCCGGTCGCCGTCACTTCTGGGTAGGCCCTGCCAACGGTTGCGCCAGACCCGGTGCCAGTGGCCGGCGCGGATGCGGTCCAGGCTCCTGATCACCAGCGGATATTCCGTCGTCAGCGGGCTGGGCAGCGGCGACTGGAGTTCCTTGCGCCAGGTGTCGACCGGCTCGTTGATCAGCTGCCAGGGCAGCACGAACTCGATGGTCACCGCACCGCTCTGATCCGCCCACCGGCGTTCGGTCTCGTTGATGACCTGGTCGACGGCCGCCTCGAGCTCCCCGTACCAGACGCGCCGGTCCTCGCCGCGAATCGGCTGCCACACCGGGGACGACCACTGATACCAGTGCGACATGATGTAGCTGTCGTCGTCGCCGCCGTACTTCTCGAACTGGATGACCAGGTAGGCGGTGCCGACGGGCGCTGGAAGATCCGGCTGGGACGCCTCGATCTGTTCGGTGACTCCCCAGTCCCGGGCCAACTGCGCGACCAAGTCGCGCATCCGCTCCTGAACCGTCTCCGGTACGGCCGGTGTCAACCTGTCCAGCAGCGTCAGCCACGGCGGCACCGAGGCGTGCGAGTTCGCCGACGCGAGGTGGGTGAGAAGATCCCAGGCCGTCCGGCACCAGGGCGGGGGCGGGGTCGCGCGGGTCTCGGCGACGAACCGCCGCAGCTCCCCGGTCACGTCGACGGCCGACAGCACGTCGCGCAGCCAGGGGAAGTCGTAGTCGATGAACAGCTCGACCGTGTGCCACTCGTCGGCCAGGCGCAGCAGCGTGACGGTGTGCTCGCTGCCTGGGTCGAGTAGCTCCATGCAGTCGACGAGGCGGCGCAGCCCGCCCGGGCGATCCACGCACACCGTCACGAGCTCGACGATCTGGGGTCGCAGCAGGCTCAGCTCGCGGTAGCCCAGGGCGCCGGCCAACGCGTGGTTCAGCTCCTGGAGCAGCAACTGCCGGCTGCCCGGGTCACGGATGACCGAGGACGTCTCCATGGCTGTCGCGATCTGCCCCACGAGCCGGCGGCGTTCCTCTACGACGGCCGGCGAGTAGCGCCGCGAGGCCTCCCGAGCGGGCCTCATGTCACCGCTCACTGGCGGGGACTCGGCGGGTCATCCCGGCCAGCGCCATCAGGAGGGCTCCGACCGGAACGGGTCGAGCATCCCCAGCGCCTCGACGACGTCGGCGGCCTCGCCGGTCACCTCCACGCGCCGCCGCTGGACGCCGTCGTCCACAACGGCGCGTACGGTGACCTGCCCGGTGCGCCGGCGCAGCAGCGACAGCAGGGCGTACCACCCTGCGGAGGAGCCGACCCCGGCGACGATCTGGAGCAGAGTGTCGGTTACCGGGCCACGCGACGCGACGAACTCGCATTCCGCGGCGGGATGCCAGGTCTCGGCCACCAAACCCGCGGCCGCCAGCTCCCGCATCAGCGTCGGGGTCGCGTTGGGGTAGACCGGGACGCCGTCGTCCTCGGCGAGCGGCAGAAAGGTCACGTCGGCACCGGCTCTCGGGCCCAGATCACGGTGGCGGTCCGTGACGACAATCGAGACCTTTGGTGACATGGCCCTATGGTATTAGTCGAGGCCGGAACCGTGTGATCGACAAAGTGTCGCCAACTTGACAGATCTCGATGCTGCTCGGCCTTGACCTGCGGCGTCGCCCGCTCTGCGGCCTCCCGTCGGGCCGGCCTCCGCAGGCGCTCAGGCGGTCCCGGTCGGAGCCTCCAGCATGCGCTGGGCGGCGAGCACCCGCTCCCGGGTGAGCCACTGGTGTGCGCACATCCCGGTGAGCCGGTGGAAGTGCCGGGCCAGGGTACGCGCCGGCTACCGCAGCGGAGGCCAGGCCCAGTTCGTCGACGCGCCGCTCGGATCCCCGCCCGGCGACCCGCTACCAGAGTTGCTGGAGTGGATGCGCGGGCACCTGCACGAGCAGTTGTCGCTGCGGTCGCTGGGCGAACGGGTGCACATGAGTCCGTGCACGCGGTGCAGCTGGTCGACCCGGGCGTGGGCTACCGGTTCGAGGCGGATCCGGTGGCGGCCCGACGCAGCCGGGAGTGGGTGCTGGCCGAGGCGCGCGCCCGGGGTGCCGTGCTGGCGACCGCCCACCTGACCCGGCCGTGGATCGGCGTCGACTGAGCCTGCCTGTCCAGATATTTGCGGTCCGTGTCTGGACCGCCACACCCGGGTCAATACATCGATGGCTCGTAATTCGGGGATGGCGAGCATGACAACTGATCACGGTGGACATCAACGGGGAGTCATGCTCGACCGTCCGCCCTCGTTCCCGGCGGCGCCGTGGCGGGCCGCTTTCGCTGGTAGACCGGGCCTGACCGGCCAGTCAACTTTGCGGCCGTTGGCGTTGCGGCTAGTCGTCGGCGACGGCCACCGGCTCCCCGCCGATGCAACGGACCTTCAACTCGTGCCTGCCGGCCGACCCCTCGAACGTGACCTCGACGTCGTCGTCCGGACCCCGGTCCACCTCGTGCACCCGGTAGCCCTGCGCGGGCGCCCAGGAGACGAGGCGTACGCCGCGGGCACCGCACTCGGCCACGGCCGTGCCGCCGCCGGTGGCGAAACTGCGGCGGACCCCGGGGCCCGGCGACGCGGCGCTCGCTGTGGCGGTGCCGGGCGGCGCGGTGCCGGGCGCGGTCGGGCCGTTGCCGGTGGTGTCGGTGGGCGCCGGCGCCGGCTCCGAGGCGAGCGCCCGTTCGATCTCCGCCTCGCTGCGTATCCCGCCCGGGGTGCCGGTGATGCTCTCGCCGACCAGTCGGATCGCGCCCAGCCCGATCAGGGTCGCCACGGCGACCGTGGCCACCCACCCGGTGGCGACGAGGACAGAACGACGGCTCATGCACCGACTATCCCCGATCGCTGGTTGTCGCCAGCACATCCGGAGGCTAAGGCACGGTTAACGTGCGTCTCGCCGGCAGCGGCAGCGGCTAGCCTGCCTGCTGTGGCCCGCCTGCTGCTCATCGAGGACGACCTGACGATCCGTACGCCGCTGATCCGAGCATTGCGGGAACGCGGCCATGCGGTGGCCGCGGCCTCGACCGCGATGGCCGGGTTGCGCGACGCGCTGGAGGACCGACCCGACCTGGTCGTGCTCGACCTGGGCCTGCCCGACCTGGACGGACGCGAGCTGCTGCGGATGCTGCGCGCGGTCAGCTCGGTGCCGGTCATCGTCGCCACCGCCCGCGACGACGAGACCGAGATCGTCCGGGTCCTCGACGCGGGCGCCGACGACTACGTGGTCAAGCCGTTCACCGCCGCGCAGCTCGACGCCCGTGCCCGGGCCGTGCTGCGGCGGGGCCCCGCCAGCGCCGACGCGCAGGAGGTGTCCCTCGTCGTGGGCGGGCTGCGTGTCGACAGCCGGTCCCGGCAGGTCACCCTGGACGGCACGGTGGTGGAGCTGACGCCGCGCGAGTTCGACCTGCTGCACCACCTGGCCGGGCGGCCCGGCCAGGTGGTCACCAAACGCGAGCTGCTCACCGAGGTTTGGCAGATCCCGTACGGCGGCGCCGACAAGACGGTCGACGTGCACCTGTCCTGGCTGCGCCGCAAGCTGGGGGAGAGCGCCCAGCAGCCCCGCTACCTGCACACCGTGCGCGGCGTCGGGGTACGACTGGAGGCGCCGTGAGGGCACGGCTCGCGTTGCTGGTCGCGGCGGTCAGCGTGCTCACGCTCGTCGCCTTCCTGGTGCCGCTGGCGCTGCTGGTCCGCACCGTCGCCCAGGACCGGGCCACCGTGCGGGCCACCGCCGACGCGCAGAGTCTCGTGCCGGTGGTCGGCACCGCTGACGCGCCGACCATCCGACTCACCGTCGAGCAGCTCGCCGCGGAGTCCGGTCGACAGGTGAGCGTCTTCCTGCCCGACGGCACGGTGCTCGGCGCCCAGGCCCCCCGTACGCCCGCGGTGGCCCTGGCGGCGCGCGGTCAGAGCCTCACCGGGGAGTCGGCGGCCGGCCGGGAGGTGGTCATCGCCGTGCAGGGTCGGGCGGACGGCACCGGCGTGATCCGGATCGTGGTGCCGCGGCAGGAGCTGACCGCCGGGGTGACCCGAGCCTGGGTGGTGCTGGCGCTGCTGGGTGTGGTGCTGGTGCTGATCGGGTTGGCGGTCGCCGACCGGCTGGCGCGCAGGCTGGTACGGCCGATCAGCGACCTCTCCGCCGTGTCGCACCGGCTGGCGAACGCCGAGCTGGACGCCCGGGTGACGCCCGCCGGCCCGGCGGAGCTGCGTGAGGTGGCCGGTGCTCTCAACCACCTGGCGGCCCGGATCCAGGTTCTCCTGCGGCAGGAGCGCGAGCAGGTCGCCGACCTGTCGCACCGACTGCGGACACCGTTGACGGCGCTGCGGCTGGAGGCGGAGTCGCTGCGCGACCCGGACGACGCGGCCCGGATCGCCGCCGCCGCCGACGGGCTCGAACGGGCGGTCACCGGTCTGATCCAGCAGGCCCGCTGGCGTCGCGCGCCGACGCCGGGGTCGGCCGCGTCGGATGCTGCCGCGATCGTCGCGGACCGGGTGGCGTTCTGGTCGGTGCTGGCCGAGGACACCGGTCGGGCCGTGCACCTCGACCTGGTCCCCGGCCCCCTCACCGTCGGGGTGCCCGCCGACGACCTGACGGCCGCCGTGGACGCCCTGCTCGGCAACGTCTTCGCGCACACCCCCGACGGCACGCCCTTCACCGTCCGGCTCGCACGCGGCGACGGCGAGGTGCTGCTCACCGTCGCCGACGAGGGACCGGGCATGCCGGCGGGATCGGTCCGACGGGGTGCCAGCGCCGCCGGGTCGACCGGGCTCGGCCTGGACATCGCCCGTCGCGCCGCGCAGGCCGGCGGGGGTCGGCTGCAGCTGCGGTCCGGTCCGGAGGGCGGGGCGCAGGTGCTGCTCCGGCTCGGCCCGCCAACGTCGCGGCGAGAGGGATAGCCGCTGCGACGCCGGGTAGCTGCCACCTATGGCGCGGTATACGAAACCCGAGCTCAGAGAGCAGATCAAGGAAGAGATCAAGGCATCCGACAAGGGCGGCCGGCCGGGACAGTGGTCGGCACGCAAGTCACAGCTGGTCACCCAGGAGTACAAGAAGCGCGGCGGCGGTTTCCTGGGCGAAAAGGACGAGCGGCAGAAAGCGCTCCAGCGCTGGGGCAACGAGAAGTGGCAGACCAAAGAGGGCGACACCCGTGCGCGCAAGGACGGCACGACGAGCCGCTACCTGCCCAAGAAGGCCTGGGACGAGATGTCGGAGAGCCAGAAGCGGGCGACCGACACCAAGAAGCGGGAAGCCTCCCGCGCCGGCAGGCAGTACGTCGCGAACACCGGGCCGGCGAAGAAGG
Organism: Micromonospora sp. NBC_00617; assembly: GCF_045161355.1. NCBI lineage: Bacteria > Bacillati > Actinomycetota > Actinomycetes > Micromonosporales > Micromonosporaceae > Micromonospora > Micromonospora sp. NBC_00617. The sequence continues at coordinate 1,497,441 of NZ_CP107751.1, forward strand.
CGCGTCGAGACGCCACGACCGCCGGCCGGATGTCGGAGATGTCGGTCGCCGAGGCCGCCAAGCTGGTCCGTGGCCTCGACACGCGGGAACTCAGGACCGCCCTGCGCAACGAGCACGCCGGCAAGGACCGCAAGACGCTCGTGCAGCGGCTCGAAGCGGAACTCAACAGGCGCGGCTAGCCGCGCCGGGGTACGGCTGGTTCCGCACCGAGCAGATCAGGACGCGTGCCCCGCGGTCCCGAAGCCCGTCGAGGTGATCCGGCCGTCATCGCGGCGGCGCAGGATCCGCACCTCGGTGGTGGCCTCGGTGTCGGTCAACGGCAGCACTCCCACCGAAGCGGGCACGACGGCGGAGACGCTCGCCGGTGCGATCGTCACCCCGAGGCCGGCCGCGACCAGGTGCGCCACCGTGGCCCAACTGGTGGCGTCCTGGACGATGCGCGGTGTGTAGCCGGCTTCCAAGCACGGCCGGAGGTTGCGCTGGTAGGCCCGCTCGCCGGCCACTCGTGGGAAGAAGACGAACGGGTCGTCCCGCAGCACCGCGGCGCTGATCGCGCGGTCTCCCGCGTGCGGGTGATCGGCCGGCAGGACGGCGACGAAGGACTCGGTGGCAAACGTGACGCCGACCAGGTCGTCGTCGTCCGCGTCCCGAACGACGCCGAGATCGACCTCGCCGTTCAACAACCGGTCGACGATGTGCGACGTGTACGCCTCGTGCAGGCGTAGGTGGACGGCCGGATGGCGCTCGCGGAAACGACGGATCGGCCCCGCCAGCCCGAGCTGGATCGCCGAACTGACGAAACCGATGTCGAAGCGCCCCTGTTCGCCGCGCCCGATGCGGCCCGCCTCGTGCACGTCATCGGCCACGGTGGCCAGCACCCGCCGGCACCGGTCCAGATACGCCTCGCCCGCCGGTGTCAGCGCCACCGACCGGGAGGTACGCACGAACAGCGGCGTGCCGATCATCGCCTCAAGCTGGCGGATCTGCTGCGACAGCGGTGGCTGGGCCATCCGCAGCCGCACTGCGGCCCGGCCGAAATGCAGCTCCTCGGCGACTGCGACGAAGTAGCGCAGATGACGCAACTCAGGTTCCATACCTCTAGGATACGAATGACCCGGAACAAGATATTGGACGTTCGGATGGTGGCGGCCGGAGAATCGAACCATGAATTCGAGCACGCTGACCGTCACGTCCATGACGACCGCCGAGGAGGCCGAGGCCTTCCGTGCGCTGAACGAAGAGTGGATCTCCCACTTCTTCACCATCGAGGAGTCGGACCGCAAGACGCTCAACGACCCGTTCGCCGCCATCGTCGAGCCGGGCGGCGACGTGCTTATCGTCCGCGACGGCGGGGAGATCGTCGGCTGTGTCGCCCTGGTCCGCAGCTCGGACGACGTCTTCGAACTGTCGAAGATGACGGTGGTCCCGGCCGCGCGCGGCAAGGGCCTCGGCCGCCAGCTCATCGAGGCCGCGATCGAGCGCGCCCGCCAGCTCGGAGCGGCCACCCTGTTCCTGGGCAGCAACGCCAAGCTCGCGAACGCGGTGCACCTCTACGAAGCTGCCGGCTTCCAGCACGTCAGCCCGGAAGAGATCCCGCTGCCGCCGTACGCCCGCGCCGACGTCTTCATGAAGATGACGCTCTGACCACGTCCGGCCAACGCGGGTTCCGGGGCTCGGCGCGGGCTTAACCCGGCCTTAGCGTTTGGACAGCGCGGCGCTATCCCCGTTCAGCCGATCCTCGGAGTCGACAACCGAGGAGAGGTGGACACCACGATGAAGCGCAACAATCTGCTTCTGGCGACGGTCGGCGGCTCGGCGGTGCTGGCGGTGGCCGGGGTCGCGCTGGGCGTCGCCGCCGCGAACGACACGCGGACCGGCGACACGGCGCTCGCCGCGGCGACCGTCGCCCCGACGGGCACGGACGCGCCGGACGACAGCGCCACAAGCGCCGCGCCGGGCACCAGCGGCACGCCGTCCGCCGGGACCCCATCGGGTACGCCGTCGAGCGGCACGCCGTCCGCCGGCACCACGCCGGCCGGCAGCGCTGTCGACGAGCAGCGCGCCGGTGAGATCGCCCTCGCCAGGGCCGGTGGCGGCCGGATCGTCGAGGTCGAGGCCGAGCAGGAGCACGGCCGGCCGGTGTGGAGCGTCGAGATCGTCGCCGGCGACACCGAGCACGAGGTGGACGTCGACCGGGACAACGGTTCGGTGGTCAAGGCCGAGCAGGAGCCGGTCGACGACGACGGCAGTGACGCCGACGACACGGACGACGACGACTGACCGTCCGGTGCCGCCGCCCGTCACGGGGATCCCCCGAGGCGGGCGGCGGCTCTGGTCGCGGCGTCAGACGGCGACGCGTTGCTCCTGGATCGTCGGCTGGTCCTGGTCGAACTGGGTGCGGTACAACTCCTGATACCGGCCGCCGGCGGCGAGCAGATCGCCGTGTCGCCCACGCTCGACGATGCGTCCGTCCTCGACGACGAGGATCTGGTCGGCCGCCCGGATGGTGGAGAGCCGGTGCGCGATGACCACGCTCGTGCGGCCCGTCAGGGCTTCGGCGAGGGCCTCCTGAACCGCGGCCTCGGAGGTGGAGTCGAGATGCGCGGTGGCCTCGTCGAGGATGACCACGCGAGGACGGGCCAGCAGCAGCCGCGCGATGGTGAGCCGTTGCCGTTCCCCGCCCGACAGCCGGTAGCCGCGTTCACCGACGACGGTGTCGAGCCCATCGGGAAGTGTGCGGATCAGGTCGTCGAGGCGGGCCCGCCGGAGCACCTCCCACATCTCGTCCTCCGTCGCGTCCGGCTGGGCGAACGCCAGGTTGGCGCGGATGCTCTCGTGGAAGAGATGACCGTCCTGGGTGACCACGCCCAGCGCCGTCCGGATCGACTCGGCCGACAGGTCGCGTACGTCGACGTCGGCGAGCTTCACCGCGCCGTCCTCGACGTCGTACAGGCGGGGGACGAGCTGCGCGATAGTCGACTTGCCCGCCCCAGAGGAGCCGACGAGGGCGACCATCTGCCCCGCCTCGGCGCGGAACGACACCCCATGCAGCACTTCCTCGCCGCCGCGGGCGTCGAGCTTCACCACGTCCTCGAGGGAGGCGAGCGACACCTTGTCCGCTGACGGGTAGCCGAACCGTACCCCGTCGAACTCCACAGCGACCGGCCCGTCGGGAAGCCGGCGGGCGTCGGGCCTGTCGAGGATCAGCGGCGTGAGGTCGAGGATCTCGAACACCCTCTCGAAGCTCACCAGCGCGCTCATCACCTCCACCCGCGCGCTGGCCAGCGCGGTCAACGGTGCGTAGAGGCGCGACAGCAGCAGCGCGAGGGCGACCACGGTCCCGGCGTCGAGGCTGCCCCGGAGGGCGTAGAGACCGCCCAGCCCGTAGACCAGGGCCAGCGCCAGCGAGCCGACGACGGTCAGCGCGGTGATGAAGACCCACTGGAGCATGGCGGTGCGGACGCCGATGTCCCGCACCCGACGCGCCCGCGCCGCGAACTCGGCCGACTCCTCCGCCGGCCGCCCATAGAGCTTGACCAGGGTCGCGCCGGGCGCGGAGAAGCGTTCCGTCATCCGCGTGCTCATGGCCGCGTTGTGCTCGGCCGCCTCACGCTGCAACTGGGCGAGCCTCGAACCCATCTGGCGCGCCGGGAGGACGAAGATGGGCAGCAGCACGAGCACGAGCACCGTGATCTGCCACGAGAAGCTGAGCATCACCGCAAGCGTCAGCGCCAGGGTGACAGCGTTGCCGACCACTCCGGACAGAGTGTCGCTGAAGGCTCGCTGTGCACCGATCACGTCGTTGTTCAGGCGGCTGACCAGCGCACCGGTACGCGTGCGGGTGAAGAACGCCACCGGCATGCGCTGCACGTGGTCGAAGACGGCCGTCCGCAGCGCGACGATGAGCCCCTCACCGATGCTGGCGGACAGGAACCGTGTCACCAGACCCAGGCCGGCTTCGGCCAGTGCGATCACGGCGATCAGCACCGCCAACCGGATCACGACGCCGCTGTCGGCGCCGTCGACGATCGCCTCCACCACCCGTCCGGCGAGGACCGGTGCCGCCACCGTGAGGACCGCCGTGACCACACTCAACAGCAGGAACCTGACGATCAGGGTCCGGTGCGGCCGCGCGAACTCCACGATGCGTTTCAGGGTGACACGGGACAGCGGTCGTTTTTCCTTCGCGTTCATCGCGTGGTGCAGAGACGTCCACGCGGTAAATTCCATGCTCATGCCGTACCTCCGCGATGAGGCTAGAACCTCGTGCGAGGTTGAGGTCAAGCCGGCGCGCGGGACCGCCCCGCGTCAGGAAGGCGCGGGCACGGACCGAACGAGGTTGGAGGCGGCACTCGACCGGCGCCGGCCGGTCACAGGCCCGCGTGCAGGGTCAGGCTCTGCCGCAGGTGGAGCTTCGGCCGGGAGCCGACGACCGAGCCGACGACCTCGCCCCGACGGAACACCAGCAGCGTCGGCAGGGACATGACCGTGTAGCGGCGCGTGGTCTGCGGGTTGTCGTCGGAGTTGAGCTTGGCGATGATCATGCGGTCGCCGAACTCCTGCGCCAGCTCGACGAGGCTCTTCTCGATCATCTTGCAGGGCGGGCACCACTCGGCCCAGAAGTCGACCACGACGGGCCGGTCACTGGCCAGCACCAGCTCGGCGAACGTGGCGTCGGTGATGGTGATCAGGGGGCGGACGGTCGTTTCCTGGGGCATGTCTTCTCCCGGTGCGCGATGGCGTGGGTGAGCTGGGTACGCAACTGCTGACGGACCTCGGTGAGCCGATCGAGGTAGTCGTCGACCTCGGCGAGCTTGCGCCGCAGCACCAGCACGGAATCCGGGCAGACATCGCCGGACGCGTTGCCGGCGCGCAGGCAGGCGACGAACGGTCGGACGTCGTCGAGGCCGAAGCCGACGTCGAGCAGCGCCCGGATCTCCCGGACGACCCGCAGCTCCGCCTCGTCGTAGACGCGGTAGCCGTTGGCCGAGCGCTGCGGGCGTACCAACCCGTGTGCCTCGTAGTAGCGCAGCGTCCGGGTGCTCGTGCCGGCTCGTTCAGCCAGCTCGCCGATCAGCATCAGACCTCCTCGACCAGCCCGTCGCGACCACGCTAAACCTTGTCGTCAGCGTCAAGGCAAGGCCGGGCCCGGGCACGGTTCAGGGCGCCGCGAGGCGGCGCCCTGAGCGTCGGTGCGTGCCGGAAGGGTGCTAGCCGATGCGGAACTGCTCACCGTAGACGGCGAACGTCAGCGGCGTGTTCAGGTTGAAGTTGCCGTTGTTGAGGAACACCCGCTGGGCCGTGTCGACGCGGGAGGTGTCCGAGTGGGCCTCTTCCTTGCGCATCTCGATGACCCGCTCGTCGAGGAACGCGTTGAGCCAGGTCCGCTCGTCGCCACCCTGGGCCGGCGGCTTCGCGCGGGCGAGGGCGCGGCTGCGGATCTGGCGCATCCCCTCGTACCCGTGCATGACCGCCGCGTCGTAGTAGGCGAACTGGCCGAGTGCCCGTACCCCGTCGTTCTTGCCGTCGCGGACCGACGGGTTGAAGTAGACCCGGTCCCGCTCGGCTTCCTGGGCGGCCCGGAACACCGAGTCGTTGGCGGCGGTGCGCCAGTCGCGGGGGAAGTTGGGGTCGAGGCCGGCGTGCGACGCGGTGCCGTTGACGGCGCGCAGCGCCGGCAGGTAGCCGGCCAGCACGTTGCCCGGCTTGGTGGTGGTGTACGCCTGGACCAGTTCGAGCATGTCCCCGGTGCCGGAGCAGAAGCCGATGATGCCTGCGGTGTAGCCGCGACCGTCGCCGATGTCCTCGATGTAGGAGAACTGCGCGCGCCAGTCGAGCGAGGAGTTCTCTGCCGCCGAGACGAGCTGCATGGCGACGTCCTTCTTCGCCGGGTCGTCGAGGTTGGTGCCGGCCGGGATGGTGGCGGTCGGCGTGGGGGTGGGGGTGCCGCCGCCGGGAAGGGTCCACTGCTGGTTGGTGGTGCCGCCGCAGGTCCAGATCTGCAGTCGGGCGCCGTTGGCGGTGCTCCGGTCGGTCACGTCGAGGCACTTGCCCGATGCGGTGTTGACCAGCGCGCCACCGCTGGCGGCGGTCCACTTCTGGGCGCCGGTGCTGTTGCAGTCGTACAGCTGGATCTTGGCGCCGTTGGCGGTCGACGCGGCGGTGACGTCGAGGCACTTGCCGAGCGCGCGGATCGAGCTGTCGCTGTTGCCGACCGTCCACCTCTGGGCCGCGCTGCCGTTGCAGTCGTAGAGCTGCACCGGCGTGCCGTTGGCCGGATTGGCGCCGGCGACGTCGACGCACCTGCCGCCGAGGCCGGTGATCGGGCCGGCGGTCGCGGCGCTGGCCGACGGCAGGCCGTAGCCGACCGCCGCGACGCCGATCAGCAGGGTGCCCACGACGTAGGCGGCTGTTCTCTTGCGCACCATGGTGTTCCTCGGGGAAGGGGCGGCGTGCCGCCGGCCGGTCAATGCCCGGCGCGGCGATCGGCCCCGGCGGGCACCGCGAGCTTCAGAAAACAGTATTAACAGATAGTGGTACGTCGATCAACTGTCCGATGGCGACAAGCGGGACCAATCGCGGAAGGCGGTGGTGGCGCCGCGCAGCGCGGAGACGCACGCGAGCACCGCGGGGTGCCCGCCCGCGCCCCTGCGGTAGGCGACGCGCGTGCGGCGGCGCATGGCCAGGGGCAGAAGCCGGACCTGCGGGGAGGGCTGCGCGATGGCGAGCTGTGGAATGAGGGCGACGCCCTGACCGGCGGCCACGAGAGCGAGCATGGCGGTGAAATCGTCGGCGTGATGCCGCACCGCCGGAGTGAAGCCGGCCAGCTGGCAGGCGTGCAGGGCGACCGAGTGGCAGAGCGTGCCCGGACTGCCGAGGATCCACTGCGCGTCGCGTGCCGCGCTGATCGGCTCGGCGGCGGCGTTGTCGGCGGTGCTGCCGGGCACGGCGAGGAAGACCGTCTCCTCCAGCAGCGCGATCGAGTTCACCGTTGGATCGGGCAGGGTCGGCGCGATGTCGTAGTCGTGCAGCAGCGCGACGTCGAGCTGTCGGCTCCGCAGGGCGGCCGGCATGTCGACCGGGTCGAGCTCGCTGATCATGAGGTCGAGCGCGGGATGGTCGCGGGCCAGGGTGGCCAGGGCTGCCGGCAGCAGGGTGCGTACGGCGCTGGGGAAGGCCCCGATGCGTACGCTCGCGCGCAGACCGGTTCGGGCGGCCGCCACTGTCGCGTCGGCGGCTTCCAGCGCGGCGAGGATGACCTCGGTGTGCTGCACGAGCGCGGTGGCGGTCGACGTGAGGCTGACCCGGCGTCCGGTGCGCTCCAGCAACCGGGTGCCCGCCTCCCGTTGCAGGGCGGCCAGCTGCTGCGAGACGGCCGACGGCGTGTAGGCGTGCGCCTGGGCGACCGCGGCGATGGTGCCGAGGCGGGCCAGGTCCCGCAGCAGGACCAGGCGGCGGACATCAAGCATCAGCTCAGCTTACGGATGGGTGGAGCAATCGGAACTGGACCTTCCTGGTCGCTCAGCCGAGAGTGGAGGCATGACCCTGACCGGCCTGTACGTTCCGCTGATCACGCCATTCGACCTCGCGGGAGGCATCGCCGTCGACGCGCTGACGGCCCTCGCGAACGACGCCCTGGACGCCGGCGCGGCCGGTGTGGTCGCTCTCGGCACGACGGGGGAGCCGGCCGCCCTCAGCGACGACGAGCGCGCCTCGGTGCTCGACGTCCTGTCCGCGGTCTGCCGTGCGCGCCGCGCGCACCTGCTCGTCGGCGCCAACAGCGTCGAGGCGTTGCGTGCCCTGTCCGACCGGCCCGAGGTGACCGCGGCGCTCTGCCTGGTGCCCCCGTTCCTGCGGCCGGGCGGCGCGGGAGTGCTCGCCCACTTCGCCCACCTCGCCCAGGCCAGCCCGGTGCCGCTGGTCGTCTACCACGTCCCGTACCGCACGGGGCAGCAGCTCAGCCCGGACGACCTTCGGCAGCTCGCCGGCCTGCCCGGCGTCATCGGCATCAAGTACGCCACCGGGGGGATCGACGGCGACACCGTCGACTTCCTCGCCGACATCCGGCCCGGCTTCGCCGTGCTCGGTGGCGAGGACCCGCTCATCTCGCCGCTGCTCGCCCTCGGCGCGCACGGCGCCATCGCGGCTTCGGCCCAGGTCGCCACCGCGGACTTCGTCCAGCTGGTGGCGCACTGGCAGGCCGGGGACCTCGTGCGGGGGCGGGCGCTCGGCAATCGACTCGCGGGCCTGTCCGCGGCGCTGTTCGCCGAACCCAACCCGACAGTGATCAAGTCGGTGCTCCACGCACAGGGTCGCATCCCGACGGCCGCCGTACGGCTGCCGCTGGTGCCCGCCGGTCCGGACGCCGCGCGGCGGGCGCTCCGGCGCCTGAACGAGCTGACGAGCGCGTCGAGGTGACCGGACGGCACCCGCCGGGCCGCGTCCGCGTGGTCAGTGCTCCCGGTAGGTGGCCCGGTCGAAGTCGGCGTACACCCCGTCGCCGCCGAGATCCTGCACCCACAGGCCGACGAACGCTCCGGTGAAGCCCCACGCCGCCGGCTCCCCGTCGATGATCAGAGCGGCGTGCTCGTCGGACAGGATGGTCGCGTCCAGGTCGACCGGCAGTCGCTGCCAGCCCGCGCCGAGGTCGTACTCGAAGCGCACCACGGGCCCGTCGAACACCGCCCGCAGACCGACCCGGTCGACGCCGCTGGCATCGACGGTCAGCTCGGGGTACGGGGTGCGCCGCCCGTTGTCGGAGCTGAGCAGCTCCAGCACCGTACGGCCGTCGTCGGCGCGGGTCAGGTAGAGGTGATGCCAGTTGAGGGTGTTGTAGTACGCGGTGATCCCGGCGAGCTGACGGTGGTCGAGCGGGTCGAACTCGACCACGGTCTCCAGCGAGCAGTGCGTCGCCCCGACACGTCGCGCGACCAGGCTCGGCGCCTGTCGACCCACCGGCGACTGCCCACCGTGCACCCGCAGGTGCGAGGGGCGGGACCGCAGGTCGACCCAGTCCGCGGTGGCCGGCCGGCGCAGCGTCGACCAGCAGGAACCCAGCTCGGCGGCGTCGAAGTCGTCGGTGGCGGGCTCCTGGGGCCACGGATGCGGGGACAGGTCGGGAGCGGCGACCTCCTCGGCGGGCACCCCTCCGGGAACCCGGGGCCAACCGCCCGAGGACCACTCGACCCGCTGGATCGCCGTCTCCCGGCCCAGCACGCAGTTGCCCAGCGGTGAGTAGGGGCGGCCGACCAGGTGGGCCAGGTACCACCCGCCGTCCGGGGTCTGGACCAGGCTGCCGTGACCGGCCTTCTGCAACGGCAGGTCCGGACGACCGACGGAGGTGAGCAACGGCCCGTCCGGGTCCACCTCGTACGGACCGAACAACTCCCGCGAGCGCGCCACGGTGACCTGGTGCTCCCAGCTCGTGCCGCCCTCGGCTGTGATCAGCCAGTACCAGCCGTCGTGGCGGTACAGGTGCGGGCCCTCGGTGACTCCGACCGGCGTGCCGGTGAACAGGATGCGGGGCCGGCCGACGAGACGACGCGCCGCTCGGTCGTACTGCTGGATCTCGATGCCACCGAAGCGGTCGCGGCCGGGTCGCCAGTCGGCGCTCATGCTCAGCAGCCAGCTGGTGCCGTCGTCGTCGTGGAACAGAGCGGCGTCGAAGCCGCGCCCGTGCAGTTTCACCGGATCGGACCAGGGGCCGGCGATGTCGGGCGCGGTGATCAGGAAGTTCTGCGGGTCCCAGTAACCACTGGCGAAGCTGGCCACGTCGCTGTAGACGAGGTGGAACTCCCCATCGTGGTACGTCAGGTCGGGCGCCCACACACCGTTGGAGTCGCCGCAGCCCCGAAGGTCGAGCAGGCGGCGGTCGGTGATGATCCCGCCCAACGGGCGCCAGTTGACGAGGTCGCGCGAGTGGTGCACGCGAACCCCCGGATACCACTCGAACGTCGAGGTGGCCAGGTAGAAGTCATCGCCGACGCGCAGGATCGACGGATCCGGGTGGAACCCGGCGAGGACGGGGTTGCGGATCGACCAGGCAGCGGTCGCCACGTCAGCGGTGTCGGTCGACACGGGGGCTCCTCTGTGCGGCTATGAAACTTCCGGAAACTTGCGGGGACCAGATCACTGGAAGCCCCTCGTACGGTAGCCGGTCTTATCGCGATAGGACAGGGGTCTTGACCGCTGGGGCAACTACTCGTAGCGTCCCGGCCATCGATCGGTAATACCGACGAAGCAATGAAAGTTCCGGAGATCCAGGTTCGAACCCTTGCCGGCTCGGCCGGCGTCCGAGCACCCCGTGAGTCCCCCGAAGGGATGGATCATGACAGCGCACCTTTCCCGCCGATCGCTGCTCGGCCTTGCCGGCGCAGGCGCCGGCGCCTACCTGCTGAGCGCCTGTAGTGGCGACGAGAAGTCCAGCGACCCGAACGCCCCGCAGACCATCAACTGGTGGCACATCCAGAACACCGAGCCGATGCTGCCGGTGTGGGCCGCGATGGCCAACGAGTACAAGACCGCGCACAGCAACGTCACGTTCACCATCCAGCCGCTGGAGAACGAGGCGTTCAAGGCCAAGCTGACCACCGCCACCCAGGCCGGCGACCCGCCGGACCTGTTCCAGTCCTGGGGCGGCGGCGTGCTCAAGCAGCAGGTCGACGCGGGCCTGGTCAAGGACCTCACTGACGACGTGAAGGACCTGGTCGGCGGCATCCTGCCCGCCGCCATGCAGCCGTACACGATCGACGGCAAGATCTACGGCATCCCGTTCGACATCGGCATGGTCGGGTTCTGGTACAACAAGGACCTCTTCGCCCGGGCCGGCATCACCGAGCCCCCCACCACCTGGACGGGCCTGCTCGACGCGGTCCGCAAGCTCAAGACCGCCGGCATCACCCCGGTCGCCATCGCCGGCAAGGACAAGTGGCCGGCCCACTTCTACTGGTCCTACCTCGCCATGCGCATCGGCGGCGTCGGCGCGCTGCAGAAGGCCGTCGACGACAAGAACTTCGACACCCCCGACCTCGTCGCCGCGGGCGAGCGGCTCAAGGAACTCGTCGACCTGCAGCCCTTCCAGAAGGGTTTCCTCGGCGCCGAGTACGGCTCCCCGGACGGGCAGGCCGCCACGATGGGCAACGGCGGTGCGGCCATGGAGCTGATGGGGCAGTGGGCACCGGCGGTGCAGGCGTCCAGCTCCACCAGCAAGAAGGGCCTCGGCGACAAGCTGGGCTTCTTCCCGTTCCCGTCCGTCGACGGTGGCAAGGGCACCGCCACCGAGGTGTTCGGCGGTGGCAACGGCTTCGCCGTCGGCAAGGACGCGCCGGCCGCCACCATCGACTTCCTGAAGTTCCTGCTGAGTGTCGACAACCAGCGCCGTTCCGCGAAGACCGGCGCGGTGCTGCCCACGGTGAAGGACGCCACCGACGCCATCACCGACGTCAACAACAAGGTCGTCGCGGAGACCCTGGCCAAGAACACCGGCTTCCAGCTCTACCTCGACCAGGCGTACGCGCCCGCGCTCGGGCAGCAGATCAACGACAGCGTCGCCGAGATCATCGCCGGCAAGAAGCAGCCCGCGGCGATCCTCAAGGACATCACGCAGGTGGCTAAGACCGTCTGAGCGTGACCCCGTATCCATCCGTAGCCGGCGATAGAAACCGAGTGGAGCAGGCATGACCAGGCCATCGACCGTGTCGGACACGAGGCGCGGCGACACGGCGACCGATCCGCCGGCACCGGGGCCGGGCACCACGCGACAGCGTGGCCGCCAGCCCCGGCCGGGGCGGGGTGGCGTCCTCGCCGTCTTCCTGGCGCCCGCCCTGGCGCTGTTCCTGCTGCTGGTGGTCGCGCCCATCCTGGTGGCCGGCTACGCCAGCCTCTACAAGTGGAACGGCTTCGGGCTGCCGGAGAACTTCGTCGGGCTGGACAACTACACCCGCGCCTTCGGCGATCCGACCTTCCGGGGCGACCTGTGGCGTGGCCTCGTGCTCGTGCTGCTGTCCCTTGCCGTGCAACTGCCCGCGGCGCTGGCCCTGGCCATGCTCCTCAACCAGCCGCTGCGCGGCCGGGCCGCGTACCGGCTGATCTTCTTCGCCCCGTACGTGCTCTCCGAGGTCACCACGGCCGTCCTGTTCACCCTGGTGTTCTCGCCGAACCGGGGCCTGGGCGAGTCGGTCTCGCGCTGGTTGGGTGCCGACGCGGGCGCCATCTTCGCCGACCCGGACACCGTGCTGTTCGCCGTCTTCCTGGTGGTGTCCTGGAAGTACTTCGGCCTCTACATGATGCTCTTCCTGGCCGCCCGTCAGGGCATCCCGAAGGAGCTGTCCGAGGCCGCGGTCACCGACGGCGCCACCGCCTGGCAGGCGTTCCGGCACGTCACCCTGCCCCTGCTCGGCCCGACGATCCGCATCAGCATCTTCCTGTCGGTCATCGGCACCATCCAACTGTTCGACATGGTGTGGGTGCTGACCGGCGGTGGCCCGATCCACACCTCGGAAACCATGGCCGTCACGATGTACCAGTACGGCTTCCGCCGCTTCGAGGTCGGCTACGCCAGCGCGATCAGCATGGTCATGTTCCTGCTGAGCCTCGTCTTCGCCCTGTTCTACCAGCGCATCGTCCTGCGTCGGGACACCGCGGGCGCGATCACCAACCAGGGAGGCCAGCGATGACCGCCACGACCAGTAACGCCCAGCGGACCCGCAGCCTCGTCCTGCACCTCATCTGCATCGGCGTCGGCGCGCTCATCGTCGTGCCGGTCTGGTTCGGTGTGATCGGCGGCTTCAAGGACAACGGCCAGTTGTCGACCAACCCACTGGGCCTGCCCGATCCGTGGGTGCCGCAGAACTACACCGACCTCTTCGCCTCCGGGGTGTTCTGGCGACAGCTCGGCAACAGCCTGCTCATCGCCGTCAGCAGCACCATCATCGTGGTCGGCGCGGCGGCGATGGCGGCGTTCGTCTTCGCCCGCTACGCATTCCGGGGCCGCGAGTTCCTGGTCACCCTGTTCGCGATCGGCCTGATGTTCCCGTTCGCGGTGGCGATCCTGCCGCTGTTCGTCCTGCTCCGCGGCCTGGGCCTGCTGGACAACCCACTCGGTGTCATCCTGCCCCAGGCCGCGTTCGGGCTGCCGATCACCATCATCATCCTGCGCCAGTTCTTCCGGACCATCCCCGCCGAGGTCGAGGAGGCCGCCGTCCTCGACGGCTGCGGCTCCTTCGGGTTCTTCTGGCGGGTCCTGCTGCCGATGGCCCGTCCCGCCCTGGCCACCGTTTCGGTGCTGGCCGTCGTGACGAGCTGGAACAACTTCATGCTCCCGCTGGTCGTCTTCAGCGACCAGAGTTGGTGGACGCTCCCCGTCGGGGTCCAGGCGTTCCAGGGCCAGTACGCCGACGACACCGCCCGGGTGCTCGCCTACGTCGTGCTGTCCATGATTCCCGCCCTGGGCTTCTACGCCGTGGCCGAACGCCAACTCATCGGCGGCCTGACCGGCAGCGTCAAGGGGTGACGGCAGCGGATCGTCAACCCACCTGAAGCGTCCCGCCGAACAAAGGAGCGGACCGTGGGCTCCGACAACGGCCGAAACGTCACCATCGCGATGATCGCGCGACTGGCCGGTGTGTCCGTGCCCACGGTCTCCCGGGTCATCAACGGTCGCTCCGACGTCGCTCCCGAGACCCGGGAGCGCGTCGAGCGGCTGCTCAACCACCACGGTTACCGCCGCCGCACCCAGGCCCGGCGGACCGAGGCCGCGCTGATCGACCTGGTCTTCAACGACCTGGACAGCCCGTGGGCCGTGGAGATCATCCGCGGGGTGGAGGACGTCGCCCGTGCCAGTGGCGTCGGTACCGTCGTCTCCGCCATCCATTGGCGGATCTCCTCGGCCAAGCAGTGGCTGGACAACATGCGGACCCGATCCACCGAGGGCGTCATCTTCGTGACCTCGATGGTGAACCCACCTCTGCAGGCGGAGCTGCGCCGGCTGCACCTGCCAGTGGTCATCATCGACCCCGCCGGTGTCGACCCGCAGGAGTCGCCCACCATCGGCGCCACCAACTGGGCGGGCAGCCTGAGCGCCAACCAGTACCTGCTCGGCCTCGGCCACCGCCGCATCGGCTTCATCGCCGGGCCACCACACCTGATGTGCAGCCGGGCCCGGATGGACGGATACCGCGCCGCGCTCGGCGCCGCCGGCGTCGCCGTCGACGACGCGCTGATCAGGCCCGGCAACTTCTACCACGAGGCCGGCTTCACCTCGGGTACGCAACTACTGGCCCTGCCCGACCCGCCGACCGCCATCTTCGCCTCCAGCGACCAGATGGCGCTCGGTGTCTACGAGGCGGTCCGCAAACGCGGCCTGCGGGTGCCCGACGACATCAGCGTGGTCGGCTTCGACGACCTGCCGGAGGTCCGCTGGTGCTCCCCGCCGCTGACCACGGTCCGCCAGCCCCTGGCCGAGATGGGCATGCTGGCCGCCCGAACCGTGCTGCGGCTCGCCGGGGGCGAGAAGACCGAGAGCCCGCGTATCGAACTCGCCACCGAACTCGTCGTCCGCGACAGCGCCCGCCCGCCCCGCTGACCGCGGGGCCGTCGCGGCTTGTTTTGTGGTACGCCGACCGTGCTCAGACGTCGCGCAGGGCGTCCTCGACGCCGGTCTCGTGGCGACCGAGGTGCGCGGGCTCCCGGCCGGACAGCACGTCCAGCGCAGCCTTCAGGCAGGCGCCGTTCTCCCGTAGGGAACCGAACCGCCACGTCCGGGAGTACTGCTTCGCGCTGTCGTCGCCCACCCCCTGGGCGTCGATGCCGAGACGCCGACACAGCGCCACGGCCCGGGGCAGGTGGAACGACTGGGTCACGACCGTCGCCCGTTCCACGCCGAAGATCTGCCGGGCGCGCGCGCAGGAGTCGTACGTGTCGAAACCTGCGTAGTCGAGGACCACCTTGCGCGCCGGCACCCCCCGGTCGACCAACCAGCGCAGCATCGCCTCGGGCTCGTTGTAGTCGGCGTTCATGTTGTCGCCAGACACCAGGATCGCAATCACCTTGCCCCGCTCGAACAACCGCTGGGCGATCTCCAACCGGGCCGCGAGGATCGGCGACGGCGTACCGTCGGCGTCCACCTTGGTGCCGAGCACCAGGGCCACCGGCGCCGCCGGCACATCGGCCTCGCTGTAGAGGTGGCCGTCCGACTCGCCGCGGACCCACGACACGCTGGCCACGGTGCCGCCGGCCAGCACCACCGCACCCACCACCAACCCGAAGAGAGTACGACGGACGAGCCGCCGATGCTCCGTGTGCCACCGCCTGGCCGCGCCGAGTCGTCTCCGCATCCCGCGAGGGTATGCGGACCGCGGTGTGACGACGGGCCCGGGTTCAGCCGAGGTCGTGCTCCTCCGGGGCGGTGTTGAGGACCCAGGCGAGCGGCATGGTCGCGCGGGCAACGTAGTGCTCGCCCTCCAGACGGTGCATGGTGACGGTCTGTGTCGAATCCTGATCGACCACCCAGTACTGAGGGATGGCGGCAGCAGCGTACTCATTGCGCTTGGTCACCGTGTCGACACCCTCCGAGCCCGGCGAGACTATCTCGATCACGAGGAGCACGTCGGCGACGGGGAGCCAGACAGCGTCCGTCTGAGCCTTGCTCCACACGACCAGGTCCGGAATGCGTCCACCGACACCGCCATCGCGACCGGGGATTCGAAGCCCGACCGCCTGGGCGACGCGATCCGCCGAAACACCGCCCTGCGCGAGCCACACCATGAGCCGGGTCGCGATGATCGCGTGGGCGTATCCCGGCGGCGGCATGATCGAGACGACTCCCTCGGGGCTGATTTCATACCGGTGGTTCTCGTCTGCGGCCATCATCGCGGTGAGGTCGTCGAGCGTCACGACAGGGGGCATGTACCTGCCGACCGCCTCGGAACTCATGCACGCATCGTACCGGTTTGTGGTGCAGAACAGCGGCTGCCTCAACTGGCGAACAGCATCCTCGGAGGGAATTCGCCGCTTGAACGCCAGGCGCTGACGATCTTCGCCGTGATCGCGCTGGCAGCCGAGTTGAAGTCACCATCCTCGACGTGTGCCTCAAGCGTGCTGGGGTCGATCGTGAGAATCCGATCGAACCTGTCTTCGAATCCGAACTCATAGCGGACTTCGATCGCGGTGGCGTCGATCCGCCTCGCGGCCACCATCATGCCCATGGCGCTAACCTCCCTTGGTCGCGTAGTCCTCGTAGGTGGGACCGGGAATCGACGACTCCCAGTTGGAGACCTTGTTGGCGGCCAGATGCGCCTCCCGGTAATCCGCCTGGGGATGTGTCTCGTAGTACCGCAGCTCGGCCAGTTCGTGTTCCAGAAGAACGTAGTCCTGCGGTAACGGATCGCCGCGCCGCAGCCGGAGCCACGCCTCAGCCATCGGTGCGCTCGGATCGTACCGTTGACGGATGATCCCGCCCGAATAGTCGTCCATCGGATGTTCGTCGAAGAAAACGTGTCGCCGGATCTGCGCTACCTCCTCCCGGGTGAAGCCCGTGGAGCCGTCGAGACGAGAGGCAGCCCCGAGATGATCAGCGATCGTGCCGACATCGTCGTGTTGACGGATCGCGTCATACGCCTCTCCTGCCCAGCGTTCTTGCCGTCCGTAGTCATCGACGTCGCGGGGACGTGTGCTGTGACCGCCATGGACATCAAGCTGCTCCGCGCGAGCCCTGGCCGACCGGCCAGGGCTTCCACCTTGCAGCGGACCCAGGGCGTGTCTCAGCTTTTCGATGAGGTCGCCGAGGCGGCGGATCTCCGGGACGAGTCGGCGGAGGCTGGCCAGCAGCGCGCGCAGCAGTCGGGCGATGCGCGCGCCCCAGGACGCGACGAGGGTCGTCACCTGTTCCACGACCAGCGGGGTGGCGAGGCCGGCGGTGGCGACGAGTTCGCCCGCGTACACGATGAGGCGGGAGACGCAGGTGGCGATGGCGTCGCGGATGAGGAGCCGAACGGCGGCCACCAGGCCGGCGGCGCCCTCGGTGATCGCGGCCATGGTGTCGGCGCCCTGGGCCAGGCCGGTGATGGCCTGTCGCTGTTCGGCGGCCCAGTTCCGGTACGCGGGGCCGGCGCTACCGCCCCAACCGGCGACGTCGGCACGGGCGGCGGCCGCGAGCGCGGCGGCCTCGTCGTGCAGGGAGGCTGCGACGTTACGCCAGGTCTGGGCGTGGGCGGTGATCGCGGCCGGGTCACCGGCGAGCCAGTCGAGGGCTTCGCTGAGGGGTTTGACGTGTTCGATGAGCCAGGCGATGCCGTACTGCAGGAGTGCGCCGACTGGGTCGGAGACGAGTGCGAGGGCGTCGAGGCTGGCGCTGACGACGCCGAGGCTGCCGTCGATCCAGCTGCCGTTGCGGACGCCCTGGGCGATGAGGTCGATGTCCTCGCAGATCCAGATGCCGGCCCAGGCCGTGGGTGTCGTGGCGGTGGCGGATGCGACGGGCGGGTTGACCGTCACCGTCCGCCCTCGGGGTGACGCAGACGTTGCTCGGCACGGGTGTCGGAGGCCCGGTAGCGGTCGGCGCCGACACGCAGCCTCCCGGCGGTGTCCCGCACGGATTCGGCGGCGGCGCCGACGCCGCCGACCAGGCTGCGCTGGAGTCCGTCCAGCAGGGTGGGCATGATCGCGCAGAGTTGCCCGTACGCGTCGGCACCCAGCCGGACGTGTTGACCGGCCTGACGGGCGGTGTCGACGCGGTCGGCTATGCGGTCGAGGTGGGCGGCGTGGATGGTCAGGGCGTCGGGCTCGACCCGCATCTCGTCACCGCCGGGCATCGCTCGAACCCGGGTCGGGCCGGAGTCGGCTGCGGTAGGAGTCGATGATGGCCTGAGCGCTCACATCGTCGCCGAGGGTCTCGGCGGTGGCGTTGGTGATCTGCCGCAGCAGGTCGGCGTGAGCGGCGGTGGTGGTTTCCAGGATCTGTCGGGCGGTGTGTGCGGCGGAGTGCTGCCGGACCCGTTCGTCGAGGCGACGCCCCGCCGCGTCCAGCGCGGCATCGTCCGCCCACATGCCGACCCCCCGGAAAACATCGGCGTCCATCACCGTCGAGCCGTCGTCACGTTACCAACCGGTGGCGCTGTGTGTCGCCCCCCGCGGTGCTCGCGACTGGACTACGCGGCACCGCTGCGACGCGTTGACCACGCGGCCGGCAGGGCGGCCCGGCTCGGGAAGGATCCCGGGGCCGGGCCGCAACGTCGCCGGTGAAACCGATCGGGCTACCGCATCAGCTCCTGGTCCACTTCTGGCTGGTCCCGCCGTTGCAGGTGGAGAGGACCACCGGGCTGCCGTTGGCGGTGCCCCCGGAGTTCGGGGTGAGGCACAGGCCCGATTGGAGTCCGGTGACCGTGCCGTCGGTTCCGAGGTTCCATTGCTGGTTGGCGCCGCCGTTGCAGTCCCAGATGATCACCCGGGTGCCGGAGGTCGTCCCGGCGCCCTCGGCGTCCAGGCACTTGGTGCCGTACACCTGAAGTTGCTTGCTGGTGGTCGACGTCCACAGCTGGTTGGTGCCGCCGTTGCAGTCCCACAACGCCACCTGGGTGCCGTTCGTCTGCGACCTGGACGGGACGTCCAGGCACCGGCCGGCGTTGACGTTGCGCAGCGGTGCCGCCGTGCCGCCCGGCGGCGGGGTGGTGGGGCTGGTGGTGTCGAGACCGAGGAAGCGGATGGCCTGGGCGGCGTCGAAGGGGATGGAGTGGCCGTAACCCTGGAAGCTGATCGCCTCGACGGGGGCGGTGCCGCCGGTGCCCCCGTAGCGGGTGCGGGTGGCGCTGGTCTGGGGGTAGTCGGTGTAGCTGGGGGTCTGGGAGACGCCCAGCACGTTGGTCCACTGCTTGATCTGCTCGCCGAAGTTGACGTAGCTCAGCGTGGTGTCCGTGGTGCCGTGCCAGATCTGGAACCTCGGACGCTTGCCCGAGTATCCGGGATACGCGTTGCGCACCAGGTCACCCCACTGCTGCCCCGTCTTGACGATCCGCCCGCCGGAGCACTCGCTGTTCCACTCCGAACCATTCGTGGTGGCGAAGCAGCCGAACGGAACCCCGGAGGAGCTGAACCCCGCGTTGAACACGTCCGGATAGAGACCCACCATGACGTTGGTCATCATCGCCCCGGAAGAGAACCCGCCCACGGAGATCCGGCTCGAATCGACCGGGTAACGACTCCGAACGTAGTCGATCATGGACTTGAGGCCGATCGGATCACTGCCACCGTCTCGGCGCAGCGCCTGCGCCGACGAGACGTCCCAACACTTGCTGCTGCGGGTCACCGACGGATAGATCACGATGAAGCCATAGCGATCGGCCAGCGAGCTGAGTCCGAAAGTGGAATGGACCGCCGGGCCACTGCCGCCGCAGTAGTGCAGCGCGAGCAGGAGAGCCGGCTGGGCCGCGACGCGGTCCGGCACGTACAGATGCATCTGCAGGTTCGTCGGGTTGGTGCCGAAATTGGTCACCTGGGTCAGCGTCGCGGCGGACGCCGGAGTAGCGACGGTGACCACCGCCGTCATCGTCGCCAGAGCCGTCGCCAAACCGGCGGCCAACAGTGCGAGCCTTGATCTCATCGGCGATTCCTTCACAGTGAGTGCAGCGGTGGTGGTGGGGGGTGCCGCGCGGGAAGAAGGGCGCCCTGACCAGCGCGGGCTCTCCCGGTGAGCCGTGGACGCGGCGCGCCTCGCATCGACTGTGAGCGATAACATGTCGTTCGTCAAGACGTAACGTATGACGTCAGTTCACTCGTGGGAGCGCCTGCTTCGGCGGGTCCACTTGAGATCCCCGATTCGACCATGACATTCTTGGCCGTCGATAACCCGCTGCGCGCGGGGCTGACGCCCGTCCACTGGGCAGCCGGGACCGGACCACGGATCCCGGGGGACGGAGCACGAGCGATGGGGCGCCGGGGCCTGTCCGTCCACGAGTCCGCCCGCCGCCGCGTCGCTCCCTGCCGGCCGGGTGACTCACTGTCGTTTCCCGAAGGAACCCAGCCATGCAGATACCGAACCGCCGCGCGGCGCTCCTGGCGGGCGTGCTGCTCGCCGCGAGCGCACTCTCCGGCATCCACCCTCCGACAGCGATGGCGGCGGCCGACCCCGGCGCCGTCGCCGTGACCGTGAACGCCCGCGCCGGACTGGCGCGGGTGTCCGACACCGCGTTGGGCGTCAACCACGCCATCTGGGACCAGAACCTGGGCACCGCCGAGACGTCGGACCTGCTGCGCGACGCCGGTGTGCAGATGATGCGCTATCCCGGCGGCTCGTACGCCGACATCTACCACTGGAAGGACCACACCGCACCCGGCGGATACGTCGCCCCGAACACCGACTTCGACACGTTCATGGCGGCGGTCAGGCGGGTCGGCGCCCAACCGATGATCATCGCGAACTACGGCACCGGTACGCCGGCCGAGGCCGCCGACTGGGTGCGCTACGCCAACGTGACCAAGGGTTACGGCGCGAGGTACTGGACGATCGGCAACGAGAACTACGGCAACGGGCTCTACGGGTCGGCGTGGGAGGCGGACGACCACCCGGACAAGAGCGCCAGCCAGTACGCGCGGCTGGTCGTCGAGTACGCCGACGCGATGAAGGCGGTCGACCCGAGCATCAGGGTGGGCGCGGTGCTCACGATGCCGGGCAACTGGCCGGACGGGATCACCGCCGGCAGCGACCCCGGCTCCTGGAACCAGACGGTGCTCTCCCTCGCCGGCCCGAAGATCGACTTCGTGGACGTGCACTGGTACCCGGGTGGCACCGCCGCCGAGTCGCTGACCCGCACCAACCAGCTCCCCGACGCGACCTACCTGCTCCGGCAGCAGCTCAGCCGGTACGCGGGCCCGAACGCCGACCGGATCGGCATCAGCTTCACCGAGCTGAACGTCGGCGCCGGCCAGAACACCCAGCCCGGGGCGCTGTTCCTGGCCGACGCGTACAGCGGGCTGCTGGAGAACGGCGTCTTCACCGCCCAGTGGTGGAACGTGCACAACGGCATCGGCACGGTGAGCGAGGTGGCGGGCCAGACCGACTACGGCGACTTCGGCATGCTGTCCAGCGGCGGCTGCACGGCGGACGGCTCGGTGTGCGAGCCGCCGTTGAACACGCCGTTCGCGCCGTACCACGCTCTGACGATGATGAAGCTCTTCGCCAAGACCGGCGACCAGTTCGTGCGCGCCGGCACCGACGAGCCACTCATCAGCGCGCACGCCGTTCGGCGGGGCAACGGCGACCTTGCCGTGCTGCTGATCAACAAGGACCCGGAGGCGGCCCACGACGTCGCCATCGACTACGCCGGGTTCACGCCGTCGACAGCCGCGCCGACGGTGTCCACCCTCACCAACGGCGCGACGGGCATCGCCACCGGCCAGTCCGGCTCGGCGACCAGCCGGACGCTGCCGCCGTACTCGTTGACGACGCTGGTGCTGCGCCCGGCCGGCGCGACCGCCGGACGGCCGTCGGCCCCGGGCCAGCCCACCGCCAGCGGCGTCACCGACCGGAGCGCGACGATCACCTGGCCGGCGGCCACCGCCGGCAGCAGCCCGATCGCCAAGTACGAGGTGTACCGGCAGAACGGTGCGGTCAGCGAGCAGTTCGGCGAGACGGCGACGACGTCGTTCACGGTCGGCAACCTGGTGCCGGGCAGCAGGTACACCGTCAACGTGCTGGCCCGTGACACGGCCGGCCGGGTGTCCTGGGCCTCACCGCCGTTGACGTTCGCCACCGGCAGCCCGGCGACCAGCGCGTGCACGGTCCGCTTCACCGCCGGCAACGACTGGGGCAACGGCTACATCGGGGGCGTCGAGATCACCAACAACGGGACGAGGCCCCTCACCGGCTGGACGCTCACCTGGACCTGGCCGACCGGCTGGCAGCAGGTGAGCAGCGGCTGGAGCGCCACCTGGGAGCAGGTCGGCGCTGCCGTGCGCGTCACCCCGACCGACGACAACCGGCAGATCGCCCCGGGCGCGAGCGTGAGCGCCGGCTTCGTCGGCGCGTACAGCGGGCCGAACGTGCTGCCCACCGCGTTCACCCTGAACGGCACCGTCTGCGCGACCGGCTGACACCGCGGTCCGGCTGGCCCGCTCGCCGGGCCGGCCGGACCACTACCGTCACGCCAAGGCGCGGCAGGCGGCTCTACGCCGAAGCGACCCGGGCGAGCCGTCGGCGCAGCTCGGCGATCTCCGCCCGATTGTCCTCGTTGAGCTGGCTTAACGCCCGGAGCCAACTGCGCCGGGCCGCTTCGACGTCACCGTTGTCATGCAGCACGTCGCCCAGACGGGTCAATGTCTCGGCCTTGCCCCACCGATCGTCCGACTGTTCGTAGAGATCGAGCGCCTTCCGGTAGCACGCGCCGGCATCGTCGGCGTCGCCCAACTGATGATGGACGTAGCCGAGGCTGTCCCAGGTCTTGGCCGCCCCGGTCAGGTTGCCCAGCTCTTCATGCAGAGCGAGGGCCCGCCGGCAGTGATCCACGGCCCGCTGTTGGTCGCCGAGGCGCGCATGGTCCCAGCCGATGGCATTGAGGGCCTTCGCCTGCCCGACCAGGTGACCGACCTCGCCGAAGAGAGCGAGGGCATGCTCGTCACACTCCAGCGCCTCGTGGTGCTGATCCTGCCCCTCGTGCACCCAGCCCAGATGGAGCGCGACGTACGCCTCGCCAGCCGGGTCGCGGAGACGCCCGAACAGCTCACCGGCGCGGTGGAGGTGGCTCAGGGAGTTGTCCAGCTCGCCGAGCTGGTGCAGCGCCAGGCCGAGATCGCGGTGGCCGTGTGCCTGGCCGGCGAGGTCGTCCGCACGTCGCGCCGCGGTCAGAGCGGTGCGCTGGGCCGTCGCCAGATCCGTCCAGCGCGACAGCCTGCTGAGGAAGGTCGCCGTAGCCCAGGCCAGCCGCCAGGTGTGACCGTCCAACCCAGATGCTGCCGCCTGCTCGACCGCGGCGAGGAGCACGAGTCGCTCGGTGTCCAGCCACCGGTGTGCGTGCTCGTGGTCGGCGAATGATGTCACGGTGCTTCCCGCCGCCGGCAGCGGCAGGTCCACCCGGTCCCGATGCGGCTCGATCGTCAGCGCGGACGCGTAAGCCCCGTGCAGATAGTGGTCGAGCAGCCGGCGGGCCGCGCCTGTCCGCTCGGTCTCGTTCGACAGCTCGCCAGCGTACGCCCGCAGCAGATCGTGGCATGCGTAGCGATCCGGGCCGGTCAGACGCACCAGGTGCGCACCGAGCAGCTCGTCGAGCGGTTCGCGGACCTGAGGGACCGGTAGCCCGACGAGACTGGCCGCCGCCGGCAGGCTGATGTCCGGTCCGGGATACAGCGCGAGCAGCCGGAACAGCGTCGCCGCCGGAGCACCGAGCGACCGGTAGGACGCGGCGAAGACCGAGCGCACGTCGGCGACGGCATCGCGATCGGCCAGCGCGTCCAGACCGTGGTGTTGATCGAGGAGTTCGTCGGCCAGGTCCGCGAGCGACAGAGCCGGATTCGTGGCGGTCCGGGCGGCGACGATCGACAGGGCGAGCGGCAGCCCCGCGCACGCCCGCACGATGTTGTCCGCCGCGCAAGACTCTGCCGAGACCCTTGCCGGCCCGAGGCGGTCGGCGAGCAGGCGAAGCGCCTCCGCCCGGCTCAGGAAGCCGAGCGGCAGCGGACGCACTCCTTCGGTGGCTACCAGGCCGGACATCTGGTTCCGGCTCGTCACCAGGACGGCGCAGCTGGCAGAGCCGGGTAACAGCGGGCGGACCTGATCCGGATCCCGGGCGTCATCGAGCACGACCAGCATCCGTCGGTCGGCCACCAGACTCCGGTACAGGCCGATCTGGGCGGCGAGATCCGCAGGCACCGCGCTCGGGGCGACATCGAGCGCGTCCAGCATTGCCCGGATCGCGGTCGCCGGTGTCATCGGCGGCTCGGTCGGGTGGAAACCGCTGAGGTTGAGGAAGAGCTGGCCATCCGGATATTGGTCCAGGTGGAGGGCGGCCCAGCGCAGCGCGAGCCAGGTCTTGCCGATCCCACCGGTGCCGCTCACGGCGACCGCGGCTCCGGTCGTCCCGCCGTACGTCCGCAGGGCCGCGTCGAGCTGTGCCAGCTCGCCGGACCGGCCGGTGAACGACCCGGACGGCATGGGCAGTTGACGGGGAACGGGTGACCCGATTTCACCTGAACCCGCGGCGATGTCCGGTGCCAGGATCGACCGGTGTAGCTGCTGAAGGTGTGAACTCGGCTCGACGCCGAGCTCTTCGACCAGCAGGTCCCGAAACCGCCGGTAGTGCTCCAGCGCCTCGGCCGAGCGGCCACTGCCGGACAGCGCCAGCATCATCTGGCCGGCGAGGCGTTCGTTCACGGGCTGGTCCGAGGTGAGACGCGAAAGGTCCGCGAGCACCGCATCGTGCTGGCCGACGGTCAGCGCCGCATCAACGCGTTCGAGTTCCGCCGTCAGCTTTTCCTGCTCCAGGTCCGTCCGCACGGTGTCGAGCCAGAAGGCATCCAGGCCGGAGAACGGGTCACCGCGCCAGAGCCCGAGCGCCTGGTCGAACAACGCGAGGCGGTCGTCCTCCGACCGCTCGGCGCGGGCCTCGTCACGCAGACGGCGGAATCGGTGCAGGTCCACCGCCATCTCATCGGCGGCCATCAGGTACCCACCCGGGCGGCGGGTGATCGCCGCGTCGGGCGCGTCGGCCAGACTGCGGCGCAGGCGGTAGAGGTAGCCGTAGAGAGTGTCGCGGGCGCGCCGCGGCGGGTTCTCACCCCAGACACGGTCGATGAGCTGGTCGACCGAGACGGCCCGGTTGATGTCGACGAGCAGGGCGGCCAGGACGCATTGTTGTCGCGCGTGCCCGAGGGCGACCGGATGGTCGTCGACAGTCGCCACAACATCCCCGAGCAAGCCGAATCGCACCGCCACCGCATCTCCTCACCGAGGCCACCGCCTATGCATTACCCCGGTGCTGTCAGCGGATACCAGGTCCGTCCCAGACCCGTCCCAGACCCGCCATCGATAGTCAGGGGACAGCCCAGAACGGGGCTGGCGAAGAGATTGGGGAGAGCCGGGATGACATGGCTGAAACGACCGCTCGTCGTCACCGCGACGACCGCGGCAGTACTGGTGGGCACGGGCGGCGCCGCCCAGGCCGGCACGGACCGGGTGGCCACGGGACCGGGCGCGAAGGTGACCTTCACCAGCTACGGCGACTCGTTCAAGGTCTGTGACACGGAGACCGACGGATTCAACGTCTACAACGAGTACAAGTACATCCGCAAGGACGGCAGTCTCCAGCACGACAACGAGTACAACGGCCTCGGAAGCGGCACCTGCGCCACGTACGACCACAACTTCGGCGAGGGTCGTAGCGTCACGTTCCGGGCCTGCGTCGACCTGCTGGGACCGATCCCGGATCCCTGTAGCGTATGGGTGGTTGGTGTCGCATGAACAAGATCGGAAAATTCAGTGTAGTGGCCGCTGCCGCGGCAGCGACGATCCTCGCGACCGGCAGCAGCGCGTATGCCGGAACCGACGCGTCGTCCTCGGTGGCGGGCTCATGGTCGAGGTTCATCAGCTACGGAGACAAGTTCGAGAACTGCGACACGGGAGAGGACGGCCTCATCTCGTACGTCGCGTACGAGTACGTCCGGATCGATGGGTCCCTGCAGACCGGGTCGCACTACAACCCGGGCAGCAATGGCGACTGCTCGCAGTGGGACCACAATTTCGGCGAGGGGCGTACCGTCCGGTTCCGCTCCTGCGTGGACCAGCCTGCCTGGCTTACGGACACCTGCGACCGGTGGCGGACCGGAGTCGCGTAGCGCCACCGCGGCAGGCCGCTGCCTGGGCGGAGGTCGATCACCGGCCGGCCCCGGCCAGAGTCGTCGGTCGGGGCCGGGCCGGCGGTGACGGCCACGGGCTCAACGGCACGGTCACCCGGCCTGGCGCAGGGTGACCGTGGCCGACCCGGTGTCGTCCGCCCACGGGTCGAGAACGAGGGTGTACGTCCCCTTCTTCGGCAGTGGGCCCGCCTCGAACCTGCCGCTTCCGCCGATCACACAGCCCGTGGCCACCGTCGCGCCGTCCGGACCGTTCAGCAGCAGGATCCCGCACCGGTCGGACAGGCTGGCGCCGGTCACCTCGACGGTGACGCGGCGACCGGCGTCGGCGGGGAACCGCAGCCGGCTCACCGCGCCCGGCCGGCCGACGGTCAGCGTGACGGCCCGCCCGTCCGCGACGGTGTCGGCCTGCTCGTCGTGCGCGTCGCGCAGCCGCACGTCCGCCCAGCCGGTGTCGGTGGAAGTCCCGTCGACCTCCAGGACGAAGCGGCCCGTGGCCGGCAGGACGAAGCCGTCCACATTGCCCTGGCCGCCGATCACGCAGCCGGTGGCCACCTCCGCGCCCGCCGGGTCGCGCAGGCGCAGCAGGCCGCACCGGTCCGGCAGGGTCGCGGCGGTGACCTGGACGAAGACCTTCTGGCCGGCGCGCCCGTCGAACGCCAGGCGGCTCACCGCCCCCGGCTGGGCGAGGGTCGCCCGCACCGCCGGCCCGTCCAGGGTGAGCGTCTTCTCCTCGTCGGTGACGGTGACGACCCGTACCGTCGCGCGGCCGAGGTCGGCGCCCCACGGGTCGAGCACCACCTGGTGGTCGCCGGTCTCGGTCAGCGTGGTGGTGTCGATGAAGCCGACACCGGAGATGACACAGCCGGTCGCCAGTTGGCGTCCCTGCGGGTCGAGCAGCAGCAGGATGCCGCACCGGTCCGTCGTGGTGGCGGCCGGCACCTCGACGAAGATCTTCTGGCCGGCTCGGCCGGGCACCTTCAGGGCGGCGGTGGCGCCGGGTCGGGTGACCTCCAGGGTGACGTCACCGGCGCCGGGGGCGTCCCGCTGGGCCCGCGCGGCGTCGGTGGCGAACGCGACCTGCCCGGTGAGGGCGACGTCGAGCACACAGTCGGCGAGGGTCTGCGGGTCGGTGACGCCGGCCCGCCGGCAGACGAGTTCGGCGGTGGCCCGGTTGGGCAGGTCGCCGACGGTGAGCAGCCGGTCGGGGAAGCGCCGGTCGGTGAACGTGCCGGTGTCCTGGCCCGGCTCGTAGTCGAACAGCGACCGGGGAGCCTCGACGCGCCAACTGTCGGCGAAGCCGGGGTAGAGCGCTTCGAACGTGGGCGGCTGGGCCACCCGCTTACCGTTGCGGACGGTCAGATCATCGCCCGGGTCACCGTCGTGGTCGCCGAGCAGGCCCTCCAGCGTCCCGGCCCGGGCGTCCGGCGCGCTGACGCTCACGCTCAACCCCCACACGCCGAGAGGGTGCGCGATCAGCCGCGTGCCGTCCGGCCAGTCCACCGTCACCGTGCGGTCGTCCCAGGTGGTGAGCGTGCCGCCGCGCGGCAGTTTCGTCCCGGTCGGCGCGAGCACCGGCGGTGCGCCGTTCACCCGGACCGCGGGGCCGCCGGGCGTCGCGTACACGCCGACCCGGTCGCCGTGCACCCGCGCCGCGACTGCGGAGTTGACGGCCACGGTCGAGCTGGCCGGGAACATCGTCTGTCGGCTCTGGACCTCGAAGTCGTCCTTTGTCGAGCGGCTGAGCACGAACTCCCCGGCGGCCTGGAAGTCGTATCGGAGACCGTCGTAGGTGAGCAGATGCGGGTCACCGTTGCTGTTCGCGCAGCGGTACCCCTTGCCGATCACGGAGGTCGAGCAACCCCCACCGGAGGGCGGTCGCGGCGTGGGCGGGTCGCAGTCCTTGCCGTTCGCCGGCAGCTTCTTACCGCTGTACGTCGTGCGTAGCGGCAATCCGGCGGCTCTGCGGTACGCGTTCTCCGCCAGGACCGCGTGCACCTCGGCCGGATCCACGCCGCTGGCGAACTGGCCGCCCTGGGTGCAGAACTGACCCCGATCGGTGTCGTTGGCCAGGTCGAGGGCGTGGTTCATCTCGTGGATGAGGGTGGCGCACTGGTCCTCGGTGAAACCCGCCCCCTCGCCCGGCAACGAGCGCCCGTCGTTCTCCGGCACCCAGTTGATCTGCACATCGCTGCCCGGGACGTACGTCGTCGTCTCGCTCTCCTTGCCGAAGATCGGCCTGCGGACCTTGATCGTCTTCTGGTGGGCCTGCAACGCGTCGAGCACCGCGCCGTTGCCCGAGCCGCGGATCTGCCCGACGCAGCCCGCGTACTCCGTCTGCACGTCGGAGTTGACGGTGACCACGGCGGACGCCGACTGGGGCGCCAGCAGCACCAGCACCCCCGCCAGGACCACGCCCAGACGAATCGCGCGCACGCCGGTCACCCGCCCCTCACCTCGAAGTCGACAGTGCCCTGCTCGGCCGTGGCGGCGCAGGCGTCCGCCGGCACCCCCGGCAGGGGTGCCCGCAGGTAGCCCACCACCAGCCGGTACGCCCCAGGCTGGTCCACCGGCCACCACGTCACGGTGGCGCCGCCGCGCCCGTCGGAGGCGGAGGTGGTCAGCGCCGCCCCGACGGGGCTCTGCGGGTCACTGCCGAGAGTCAGCTCCACCGAACCGCGCGGTGGGACCGGGACCAGGTTCTCGACGAGGTACGCCGTGAAGTCCCGGTAGTAGGCGGCGGCACCGATGGCGGGGGCGACCGGCGCTCCGTCGCGCGTGAGCGACAGCACGGTCACCGCACCGTCCGCCACTCGGCTCAGCCGGCACTCGGCGTCCCGGTTGTTGACCAGCTTGAGCCGGACGTTGACCTGCTCACCCACCCGGTACGCCGGCTGCGACGCCGTGGCGGTGAGCCCGACCGTCGCCGTACCGCCCGAGGGGCCCGGCGCGGGACGCGACCGGCGGCATCCGACCGCCGTGGTCAGCAGCAGCACGGCGAGGCAGCCGGCGAGCGCCGCCCGCCCTGCCAACCCTGTCCGGGGTACGCCCATGGGCCGCGCGCCTCCTCGACCGACGTCCGTCGTCGGCGATACCGGCCAGCCTGCCCCGCAGGTGCGGTGGCCGCTGTCGTCATCCGGCCCGACGGATGTCCGGTAGCCGACGGGAGGGGCAGGCGCTAACGGAAACTGTCCAAGATCTGCGGGGGTTTGGCGGGGGAGCGCGGTTGGCTACCGGGCGGAGGCCCAGGCGGTGAAGCGATCGGTCAGGTCGGTGGGTGGGGTGCTCGGGTTCAGCTCTGCGAGGTGGGCGGCGGCTTCCGCCTGAAGCGCCGACAGGTGGGCCAGCAGAGCCGGGCGATCCAGCCGGTAGGCCGCGAGGAGGCGGAGCTTGGCGGGCGAGCAGGGCCAGGCGATGCCACACGTGCCGCAGCGCCACGTCGGACGGACCGGTCGGTGGTCGGGAGCGCGACGGGCCATCAGCCGACCCGCATCGGACCGCGCCGGACGGGTCGCCGGGCAGCGGGTCGGGGTTGCGCGGCGGGCCGGGGTTGCGCGGCGGGCGAGGGTAGAGCGGCGGGCCGGGGTGGAGCGGCGGGCCGGGTCGCCGCGGCTGGCGTAGATTTCGCGACGGGGCCCCTTGGCACGGTGGGCCGCGAGGGCGCGGTTGGTGGGGAGGTGAGCCAGCGCGCGCCGGACGGCATCAGGTACAGCTCGCGGCGGGCGACGGCGTCGCCGTTTGGTCCGAGTTGGTAGGCGTCGATCCACAACCAACCGTGGTACGTGTGCCGGTCGGTGAGGGCGCGGATCACGCGGACCGTGATGGGGCGGGCGAACTGCGGGCTCGCGGCGCGGGTCAGGTGCAACAGATCACCGGATCGCACCTGCGGCGTCTGGTCGATGGGCATGGTCATCCCCCTGGCAGGCGTTGGGAGGGGCCGCCCCGTGAGTGCTCGCCCAGAGGGGCGGCCCCGGTACGAACGCGTCCGCCGGGTCTCGGGTCCTCCACCGGCCGCGCCGCTGGTGACACTCTGCTGTGGAGTCCACTACGCTCGGAAGGTGGTTCGCCGGTTCGGGCTGAGCTGGCGAAACGTTCCACGCCGGGCAGTGGCGTGAGTAATTGATCTTCCGGCTTGGGGAGCTTTGAATGGCCGACTTACCGCATCCGCTCGCCGCGTTCATCGTGGGCGAGATCCGTCGAGCCCGAGGGGCCGCCGGGATGACGCAGGAGGCGTTCGGCCGAGGTGCCGGCTTCAGTGCCTCGCATGTCAGCGCCGTGGAGGGCGAGACGCGAGCGCTGACGATGGACTTCATCAAGGGCGCCGACCGTGCATTCGCCAACGGCGGCTTGTTCGAGCGCATGGTGGGCAAGCTCGGCGCACCGTCGTGGTTCCTGCCGTGGCTCGACGCGGAGCGCACGGCGACCCAACTCAGGTCTTTCCAACCGACCCTCGTTCCGGGCCTGCTTCAAACGGAGAGCTACGGCCGGGCCGTCATCCGCTGCAACGAAACGCTGAGCGATGACGAGGTCGAGAAGCGGCTGGCGCACCGGATCGACCGGCAGGCGATCTTGACGAAGGCAAACGCCCCGCATCTGGTCGCCGTCATCGCCGAGGCGGTGCTCCGCCGCGCCGGCACGGAGTTCCGCGACATCATGGCGGGGCAGATCAAGCAGTTGACCACCCTCGCGGAGCGGCCAAACATCAACGTTCACCTGCTGCCGGACGAGGTCAGCATGCACGTCGGCCTG
Organism: Micromonospora sp. NBC_00617; assembly: GCF_045161355.1. Classification (NCBI taxonomy): domain Bacteria; kingdom Bacillati; phylum Actinomycetota; class Actinomycetes; order Micromonosporales; family Micromonosporaceae; genus Micromonospora; species Micromonospora sp. NBC_00617. Next base: position 1,528,020 of record NZ_CP107751.1, read on the forward strand.
ACCGGGCCGTTCAGCCTGGCACGCCTGCCCGAGCACAAGTGGGTGGGGGAGATGGAGAACCAGCTCGGCGGGGTCGTCATCGACCGAGACGACGATGTGGATACTCTCATGTCGAGGTGGGAGATGGTTCGCAGTGAAGCGCTTCCCCGCCGGCAGTCGATCGAGCTGATGAAGGATGTCGTGACGTCATGGACCTGATCGGCGCTAGGTGGCGTAAATCCACTCGCAGCGGCTCTGGCGGCGGCAACTGCGTCGAGGTTGCGGACAATCTGCCCGGCATCGTCGGTGTGCGGGACTCCAAGGACCCCGACGGGCCGGCCCTGGTCTTCGGGCCGGCGTCGTGGCGGGCGTTCGTCGTCGAGGTCGCCGACCGGTCGTAGCCGGCGGACGGATGATTCCCCCCTGTACGGGAGGGCGGCACCATCGAATGGACGCCGTGGAGCTGATCTCGCGCATGAATCAACGGCGTCCCGCGCCTGATTCGTCGACGACATCAGCTCCACAGCTTCCGCACTCCACTACCGCCCCACGGGTCGGCCGGATGCCGACGCGGGGCGACGTGGTCGGCATCCTCGGTGCTGGCGAGCGCTTTCCGTCAACCGTCGATGCTGCGGAAGGTGGTGTAGTTGCAGGAGTAGCCCGAGTAGTCCGTAGGACCGATCGCCCCGCAGATCTCCATCCGGACCACGTCGTTCGCGTAGACCTGAGCCGGGTCCCAGATGATCGAACTCCCGGATCCGCTTGCCGTCCGTCTCCTGCTGGGTGCGGGCGAACCAGTCCCGGTTCAGGTCGAAGCCGAACTCGTTCTGCCGCCGGGGCGCGTCGCGGCCGTCCGGGTTCTGGGTCGGGACAATGATGGTGACCAGGTTGTCGTTGCGCCGCGCGACCTCGCAGGACAGGCCGGCGGCCAACTCGTACAGCGTCTTGAGCGCCGCGTCGGTGCCGCTCTTCTCACCGCCGTGCACGTTCGCGGTGACCCAGACGATGGCCGGGCTGTCCTTCGCCGTCCGCGCGGCCGTCCGGGCGCTCGTCCGTCGGGGGTCACGCAGGTCCCGTACGTCGTCGGCGATCTTTCGCAGCGCGGACGGCCGCACGTGGCGCTCGTTGGACACCACCGCGTACGGCAGCGGCTGGCCGAGCACGCTGGTGGCCGTCACGCCCGTGACGACCCGGTCGGAGGCCCTGTCGACGGCCCCGAGGTAGGTGCGGGCCTCGTCGTTGGTGACAACCCGCTCCTGTCCTGTCCCGAGAGGGAAGCCGAGCACCGCCTTCGGGGTGGGCACGCCGCCCAGCCGTGCGCTCGGGTCGGTGCTGCATCTCGACGGTGGAGCGCCGCTCGCGGCCGGAGTGCCGCCGAGCAGGGGAGTCAGACCGAGCAGGAGCGCGACGGCGGCGGCACCCGCCAGTCGCTTCGGGGGGCCATCCGGAACGGACGCGACGATGGGGCGGGCCGACGCGGCGGTCAAGGGCTGATTGACACCGATGACTGCGGGGGATGCCGGGGCCGGGTCCGGCTGGCAGGATGGCGGGTGGCCTGTCGTCGTCTGGAAAGGGGAGGCCGTGCCGGAGACGATCACGCTCTCGGTCCGTCCGGATCTTCCGTCCGCCGATGCGCGGCGCTCGCTGGCGTCCTGGCTGCGCGCCGAGGACCGTCTGCGGGACGGGGTGACCACGACCCCGTCCGACGTCCTGGGTGTGGTGGTCGACGACGCCGGCGCCGTCATGGTGCTGGTTCAGGCGATCGCCGGCTGGCTCACCCACCGCCGGGAGGACGTGACGGTCCAGCTCGACCACCCCGGCTGGTCAGCCGAGGTGGACGTCCACCATGCGCGGGACATGGCTCAGGTGACCGCCCTCATCGACGCCGCGGTGCGTGCGGTGATCCCCGAGAATGGGCAGCGCCCGTGATCACGTGATGCGCAGTGGTTGTCGGCGTTCCGGTTCAACCGCTGGTCATCGCATGATCACGGGCGTCGCGTGCCTACCGGGTCGTCAGGCCGAGGCCGATCGTCTTGGTCAGGGTGGCGTTGTCGTCGTCTGCCGCCGTCCCCGCGGCGGACGGTCAGCCGACCTGGCTGTTGTCCTTGAGCGAGCCCCAGCCGTGCCAGCGATCGATCTCGATCAGGGCGCTGACCCGACCGCGATCACGCCGGGGATAGGCATTGCCCGTGTAGTGCCGGGACAGCCGGTCGATGTCCGCGAAATCCTCGTCGGCGCGCAGCTCGGCGACGTGCCCGATGATGCTGACGTGGGTGTACCAGCCGGCCTCGTCCAGCACCGTGAGGGAGACCCGAGGATCGTTGCGGACGTGCTCCAACCGGCGGCGGCTCTCGTCCAGGTTGACCAGGATCCGGCCGTCTTCCCACAGGTACCAGGTCGCGGCGGACACCGGCTGACCACCGTTGCGAAGCGTGGTCATGACGGCCGGGTTCGGCTTGCGCAGCATCTCGACCGCGGCCTCGGGAAGCGGTGGCTTGGACATGAAGGCTCCTCCTCGCATGAGCGTTTACCCCTGCACGGTACGCACCCGCCCGGCCCGCGCACGGCAGGACGCGGATCGCGGCGTGCGGGCGGCCGAAGGGCTCAGTCGAGCCAACGACCGTCGCGCATGAGGACGCGTCCCCGCAGCTCGTTGGCCTCCCGCCAAGCCAGGATGCGCCGCGGCCGGATCACGAAGTACTGGTAGGGCTCGGCGATCCCGCTCGGGTCGAAGCCGGTCCTGGTGGCGAACGCCGCACGCCGGTCGTGGCCGAGGTCGGCGGTGTCCACCGGCTCGGCGGCGCCCTCGACGATGACGACGTCGCGCGTCGTCCCCAGGCTGAGTCGCACCCGACCGTCCCCCAACAGGTTGCGGCCGGTGACCGAAGCGCGCGGCGTCGAGATGAGAAACACGCTCCCGTCCCAGAGGTAGGAGAGCGGAATGAGGTGCACGCCGTCCGGGGAACCCGACGTGGCGACCCAGAGGTCGACGTCGTTCTCCAGTCTCCTGCGCGTGTCTCTGAGCCGCTCCTCACGCCCCCGCGGTGGCATGCTCGCCATGTCTCCCCCCGTTTACCTCGTGAATCCTGATCGGTTCGGTCGCCCCCGCCGCGACCAACGGCACGTCCGGGACGTGACGCAGCCGGGCGAGGTCGTTCAGGCGCTGTTCCTCGGCGCGTGCGCGCCCCCAGGCGGCGAGACACACGGCTCAGCGCAGTTCCTGGATGCGGACCATGTTGCCGGCGGGATCGCGAAAGGCGCAGTCGCGGATGCCGTACGGCTGCTCGGTCGGCTCCTGGACGACCTCGGCGTCGCGGGCCTGCACCTTCTCGAAGGTGCCGTCCAGGTCCCGGGTGGCCAGCAGGATCCACCCGTAGGTGCCCTTGGCCATCATCTCGGCGATGGTGCGCCGCTCGTCCTCGGTGATGCCCGGGTCCGCCGCCGGCGGCGCCAGCAGGATGGACGTGCCGGGCTGATCGACCGGGCCGACGGTGATCCACCGCATGGTGCCCCGACCGACGTCGCTGCGGACCTCGAAGCCGAGGACGTCGCGGTAGAAGGCCACCGAGGCGTCCGGGTCGACGTGCGGAAGAACTGTCGTGTGAATGGTGATGTCCATGCTGGCCATGCTAGGCAGGGCCCTCGGCCCGTACTTCTCGATTCCTGATCGATGCGGTTGCCGGGCGCGGACGCACCCGCGTGCGGGATGCCCGAGCCAGCCGGAGAGGATGGGGCCATGACCGATCCCGTACTCCCCGGACGCGTCGTCGTCACCGGCGCCACCGGCAAGCTCGGCCGTGCCGTGGTCGCCCACCTGCGCGGCCTGGGCGTGGACGTGCTGGCGGTGGACCGCGTCGGCGGGCGCGACCCCCGCGACGTCGACGGCGAGTTCCTCCTCGTCGACCTGACCGACTACGGGCAGGTGGTGGAGGCGTTCACCGGAGGCGCCGACGAGCATCCCGGCGGCGTCGAGGCGGTCGTGCACCTGGCCGCCGTTCCGGCGCCCGGGCTGCTGTCCAACGCGGCGACGTTCGCGAACAACTCCGCCGCCACGTACAACGTCTTCGCCGCGGCCAGGGCGGCCGGGATCAGGCGGGTCGTCTGGGCGTCGAGCGAGACGGTCCTGGGGCTGCCGTTCGACACGCCACCGCCGTACGCGCCGGTCGACGAGGCGTACGCGCCCCGGCCCGAGTCGACGTACTCGTTGAACAAGGCCCTTGAGGAGGAGATGGCGCGGCATTTCTGCCGCTGGGACCCGGCACTGGTCATGGTGGGTCTGCGGTTCTCCAACGTGATGGACGTCGAGGACTACGCTCCGTTCCCTTCCTTCGACGCCGACCCGACGCTGCGCCGGTGGAACCTGTGGGGCTACATCGACGCCCGCGACGGGGCGCAGGCGGTCGAGCGCGCGCTCGCCCACGACCAGCCCGGCGCCGACGTGTTCATCATCGCCAACGCCGACACCGTCATGACCAGGTCCAGCGCCAGCCTGATGGCCGAGGTCTACCCGGGCGTCGAGATCCGCAAGGAGTTGGGCGAGCACGAGACCCTGCTCAGCATCGACAAGGCCCGCCGGGTGCTGGGGTACGAGCCGCGCCACTCCTGGCGGAACCACGTGGATCAGACGTAGTCGTCCTCAGCGGGCCGCCTGGTAGGCGCGCCGTGCAACGTCCGCCCGCCCGGCGGGCACGGCGCGGCCCCAACTCTCGATAGTGGTCACGTTCGCTGCTGCCTGGTCACTGATTGAGGTAAGCAAGCACGGCGAGCACCCGGCGATTGTCGTCGGTAGACGGTGCCAAATCGAGCTTGCCGAAGATACTCGCGGTGTGCTTGGTGACCGCGCTGTCGCTGACGTGGAGCTGAGCGGCGATCGCCGAATTCGAGCGGCCCTCGGCCATCAGCTGGAGCACGTCACGTTCCCGCCCGGTCAGGGCGCTGACGGTTCCTCTGGCGTCGTTGCGGCGCAGCAGCCGGGTGATGACCTCCGGGTCGAGCACGGTTCCGCCACCGGCCACCCGCCGGACCGTGTCGAGGAACTGCTCGGCGTCGAAGACCCGGTCCTTGAGGAGGTACCCGATCGCGCCGGCGCCGTCGTCAAGCAGTTCGCGGGCGTAAAGCTGCTCGACGTACTGCGACAGGAGCAGGATCGGCAGACCGGGGTGGCGTCGACGGGCAGCGAGTGCCGCACGTAGCCCGTCGTCGGTGAACGAGGGCGGCAGCCGTACGTCGACGACCGCCACGCCGGGAGGATCGTCGAGCAGCAGGTCAAGGAGTTCGGGGCCGTTGTCCACCGCGTCGACCTCAAACCCGCCGTCGCGCAGCAGCCGGGCCAGTCCGTCCCGCAGCAGAAACAGATCCTCCGCGATCACGACCCGCACGGCATCTCCAACTCGATCAAGGTCGGGCCGCCGGCCGGGCTCTCTACCCGGAGCGTCCCGTCGAAGGCAGCCAGCCGGCGTTGCACCCCGCGTAATCCGCTCCCTCGGGACGGGTCCGCACCACCGCACCCGTCGTCGCGTACCCGGATGCGCAGCAGTCCCTCGTTCAGTGCGATGGCGACGTTGACCCGGTCCGCTCCGGAGTGTTTGGCCGTGTTGGCCAGCAGCTCGTTCACGGCGAAGTAGACCGCCGACTCCAGCGGCGGCGGCAGCCGGTGTGCCAGTCGGGCGTCCACCTGAACATCCAGCCGACTGTCGAGGGCGAGCGCCCGCACCGCGTCCGGAAGGCCACGGTCGGCGAGCACCGACGGGTGGATGCCCCGGACCAGGTCGCGTAGTTCCTGCAACGCCTTCGACGAGTTCAGGCGCACCTCCGCGACCAGGGCGCGCGCCGTCTCGGGGTCGCGCTCGATCAGCCGCTCGGCGTTGCTCAGGCTCATGCCCATGGCGACCAGCCGGGCCTGCGCGCCGTCGTGCAGGTCCCGCTCGATACGGCGCAGCTCGGCGGCCGAAGTGTCCACGGCTGCGGCCCGGGTCTCGGCCAACTGCTCGACCCGGCGGGTCAGCTCCTCGGTCCGGTCGAGGGTGAGCAACGCCCGGGTCAGCCGGGCATGCACCTGCAGCAGCCACGGTCCGCACCAGAACCCGAGCACGGTGACTGCCACTGCGATCGGCACCGCTAGCAGAGCCCGGGTCCCGGTATTGACGTGCACAACCGCGTACCAGTTGCTCCCGCCGGCACGGTCGATGGGCTGCCAGACGAACGGCTGCACCAGCGCGCCGAAGGCGCCGTAGACGACGAGCGAGAACGGGATAGCGGCGACGAACGCCCCGACGATCGGGTCGATCAGTGACCAGCGGTACTCGTACCAGAACTCGCGGTCGGTGAGGGTTCGCCAGCACCAGCCGACCCGCCCCAGCAGCCCGGCGGGCACGGCCGGCCGGGCCGGCTCGGGGCGTGCCACCGTCACCGCGGACCACCGCTCGGCATACTCGCGGGAGCGGCCGGCCAGGCCCGACAGCCAGGCCACCGAGGTCGGGAAGAGATACAGCCCGATGCCGAGCGGGATCAGCGTGGCGGTGGCCGCGACCACGCAGGCCACGACGGCCTCGGCCAGTGCCAGGCCGACGAGCACGAGGCCACGTCCGGGAGCCGCGAGCCGGGCCTGCCAGTCGGTGCGCTCCGAGGCAAGGATGTCGTTCACGCCCGGTCTCCTTCCACGAATTGGGTGAGCGCGATGCCACGCCGTGCGGCGACGAGAAGCACGCCGCACGCGGTGAGCACGCACGCCGCGGTGAGAGACAACTGGACGGCGTCGCCATCTGAGTCGCTGGTCAGCAGCAGCATGCCGATGTTGACGAGCATATGGAAGCCACCAGCGATGATCAAAACTCCATGGCGGGACTGCTCCTGCAGCACGGCGAGCATGATCGAGAGCGCGACCGCCATGGCCAGGAAGCTGGCGGTGAACATCGGCCCCCGACTGAAGACCTGGACGTGCCACACTCCCCAGAGCAACCCGACGAGGGTGCCCGAGGCGAGCACCCCGAAGCGGGCCCGCAGGTACGGCTGGAGGAAGCACCGCCAGCCGAACTCCTCGCCGCAGGCGCCGATCAGTTGCGCGGCCAGAATCAGCCCGAACGGGTACGGCAGTTGCCCCGGGAGGATGCCGCGCCGCGAGACACCGGCCAGCTCGGTGATTCCCACGAACACAGCGAAGATCATTCCCGCCAGCACAACGAGGACGACCAGCCGGATCAGGACCTCGCGGGACAGGCCGAACCCGGTGGCCAGCGGAAGTCGCCAACGCCGCCAGGCCAGCAACACCGCCAGCACACCGACAGCGGGCCCGAACTGGTTGAGCTGGATGATCACCGGGTCGATCGCCAGGGTGGGCTGCACCAGCCCGAACAGTGCCGCGGCCACGCAGGTCGTCAGGTAGAACCAAAAGATCACCAACGGCATCCGGGGGTGCGCCGCGCCCAGTCGGGATTCCGCGTATGCCAGAGACGGCATCGTTCGCTCATCAAACACGCCTCGACGATGCCGGCCGGGCCGGCGCTACGCGCTGCACCCAGCCACCCGGTTCTGCTGCACTTTTCTACACCCGGTCAGCGCCGCGTTCCGCGCGTGTCAAGACGAGCAGCGGCGATGCCGCCGGAGGGTGGTGCGGCGTGAGCGGGTGACCAGCCGCCAGCCGAAGACGCCGAAATCGGGCGGTCACCGTCGTCGACGAGGACGGCACGCTGGCCGCCGGGAGGTGGCCATGTACCTTGCGGTGGTGGCCGCCCTCGACCCGACGATCGAGTTGGATCCGGACCTGTTGGCGCGGATCCAGCAGCACGTCACCCGCCGGGAGGACGATCTGGCCGGCGCGTTGATCGGTGACGACCTGCTCGATCTGTTCGCCTTCTCCGGCACCCCCGAGCACGTCGCGGGCCAGGCCGCGGAGGTGTTCGACGCCGGGGCGAGCCGGGTGGAGTTCGGTAACCCGCACGGGTTGACTCCGCACGGCGGGATCGACCTGCTCGGCCGGCGGGTGCCTCCGCTGTTGCGCGGGTGAGTCGTGTGTCGGGGCCGGGGAAAAGGAAGAGACGCCAGCGCAGAGGGCGTCAGCGGCTGCCAAAGTTCAAGGATCGTGCGACTCCTCGGCGCGGACAGCGGCCTCGGCCTGGGATGCTGCGTTACTGGTTGCGGCGGCCGGAACCGAGCGTTGCCATCTCGGCAATCTTCACGGCGATTTCTCTGCTGATGACCGCTGCGACGCGTGACTGGGCTCTCCTGGTCATCGTGCTGCCGGGCCTGGGCGGGGGTCTGTTCGTGTGGGTGACCCGGGATATCTGGCGCCGTAACGCCGACCGCTGGCAGCAGGGATACGACGACGTCTTCTGATCTCCAGTCCGGCAGCGACCGCTCGGCAGAAGCGGACACCCCGCCAATGTCGCAGAGCGGTCGATAGCAACCCACCGTGGTCTCGATTCAAGCCGCATGGGTCGGCATGGTCAGGTTGACCGCGCGCGGCGACGTCCCACCCCTGAGACACGTCGAAATCTCTGGAGAGCCGCTTCGCTGTCGGAGCGGGCGGGTGTGGCGACTCTTCGTCGTAGTCGCGTGACAGCATTAGCTGATGGGCACATCGAAGCAGCCAGTGACGGTCCCGACCGAGGTCAGCGTCGACGATCTCCTGGCAGCCATCCCCGACGAACGTAAGCGGGCCGACGCGGGGCGGCTCCGCGCGGTCATGGGCGAGGTGACCGGCGAGTCGGCGGTGATGTGGGGCCCGAGCATCGTGGGCTTCGGCAGGTATCGCTATACCTACGACAGCGGGCGTACGGGCGAGGCGCCGCTGGTCGGCTTCTCGCCGCGCAAACAGCATCTCGTCGTCTACCTGGTGGGTGGTTTCGAGGAACGGTACGGCCCGATCCTCGCCCGCCTCGGTCCACATCGCGCCGGAAAGGGATGCCTCTACCTGAAGCGGCTCGACGACGTCGACGGGAGCGCGCTGCGCGAGTTGATCGACCGCACGGCGCGGGTGCACAAGGGTGTCAACCGGGCCAGTCAACGCTGAGGCTCCGCGTCCTGGTCGGGCGGCGGGTGTGCCGGTGAGCGTGATGACTCACAGGCATAAATATGCCCCTGAGTCATCACGCTCGTCGTGACCTCCGCTCATGCGGACGTCACGCTGCGTATCGTTCAGGCTGGGCTGCCGGATGCGGCGGGGCTGCGCTGCCGGCGCGGTTGACCGGGCCGTGCGGGGTCAGTCGTCGCCGCCGCGTTCGGCGGACGCGGCCGGGGCGTTGCCCCGGGAGGTCGCCCGCGCCGAGGAGTTGCTGGCGGCGGTGGCCGAGGCGCACCTGCGGGGTTCGGGGATCGTGGTCCTGCCCGACGGCAGGTTCGCCGCCCGTCGACCTCGCCGCCCGTTACGCCGCCTGAGCGTCGCCGGTCCGCCTCGGCCCCCCGCCTGTGCCGGCCGGACCGTTCCCGGCGCCGGCACTCCGGCCTGCGAGCACGCCGAACCCCCGGCAGGTCCCGCAACAACAACCCAGCCCGCTATCTTCCGCGCGACCAGCGACCGGACCTAAACGCGCGGGTGGGGCAGTCCCAAACATGTCGGGCCGCCCCACCCGCGGCGCGGACGCGAACTCAGAACCCGAGGGCGCCCCGCCCGCCGACGACCGGCAGCCGCAGCTCACTGTCGTTCGGCGCGACCCGCAGTTCGGTGCCGCCCCGTGGCAGCAGGGTGTACTCATGGTCGCTGGAGAAGACGACCACCCCGATCCGGTTGCCCGCCGGGAAGATGTAGTCCTTGGGCGCGGACGTGTTCATCATCGCCAACGCCGACACCGTCATGACCTCATCGAGCGCCAGCCTGATGGCCGAGGTTTACCCGGGTGTCGAGATCCGCAAGGACCTCGGCGAGCACGGGACCCTGCTCAGCATCGACAAGGCGCGGCGGGTGCTGGGCTACGAGCCCCGGCACTCGTGGCGCGACCACGTCGACCAGTTGTGAGCCGCCTCGGCGGGTAACGCGGTCGGCGCGCTGGTGCTCGGTGGCTCGGAGACCAACCCGACGTTGTGAACCGGCCCGGAAAAGCGTTGTGGGCTGATGGCGCCTCGCGTATGTTGGCGGGCACGCCGTCGAGCCGAGAGGAGGTCAGAACAATGTCCGATGTTCTGCGCCCCCTCCGCGCACCGGCGTCCACGCGGATCTGACCCGGGGCGCTCGCTTTCCGGAGGTCCGCCATGACCACTCTGGTCATCCGCCCGCTCGTCGCGGGCGAGGAAAACCTGTTCGACTCCATGACCGATCCGCTGCCCCAACTGCGGCAGATCGCGTACGCCGACGGCATCACCGGCGGCGGCTACCGACCCGAGAACACCTGGATCGCCCTGCTCGGCGGCCGGGTGGTCGGACGGGCGGCCTGGCTCTTCCCGCCCGGGGCGGTGGGCGCTCCCTGGCTGGAGCGGTTCGACCTGGCCGCCGAGCCGGAGGTCGGGGCCGCGCTGCTGCACGCCGCCCACGAGGCGCTGGGAGGTCCCGGTCGGTACTACGCGGCCCTGCCCGCGCACTGGCGGCGTCGACCCGAGGTGCTGGCCGTGGTCACCGCGCCGATGGAGGCGGCCCGACTCGCTGGCCTGGTCGAGGTGGGTGAGCGGCTGCGATGCTCGTGGACGGGCACGCCGCTGCCGACGACCTCCGGCCGGTACACGTTCCGACCGCCCGTCGACGGGGCGGAGATCAACGCCCTGGTCGCCCGGGTCGCCGAACCAGACGTGCTGACCGGCGCAGAGATCGCGCGTGCCGTCGGCGGCGTCGACCTAGCCACCGATCCGCTGGCCTGGCTGGGGGAGTCGACCGACCAGTGGCGCGTCGGGGTGCAGGCCGGGCAGCCGGTGGGCCTGGTCGGCACGGCCGGCGACGCCTGCTATCCACTGCTGGCGTACCTCGGCCTGCTCGACGACGCGGCGCGCGGTGAGCTGCTGGCCGAGGCGGTCCGGGTGCTCGCCGCCGGAGGCGCCCGGGAGGTGATCGCCGACGTGGACGCCCACCGCGTCGCGGTGCTCGCCGAGTTGGAGCGCACCGGGTTCCGGCAGCTCCGCGCGCGTGTGCTGTTCGCGCCGCCGGCCGAAAAGGCGTAGCCCTTCTGGGGTGCGCCCCGCGTCACCCGGGCCGCACCCCGCACCGGCGGCAACGCCGCCTCCTGCGGTGATCAAGAGGTTCGCGTCACGACACGCCAGTGGGATGACGCAAACCTCTTGATCACCGAGTCGGGGTGGGGGTGGGGGTTAGGTTGTTCAGGTTTGTTTGGTGGGTGGTGTTGGACTGGATCACTGTGGTGGCCAGGGTGGTGGCGGCCGGATGGACGCCGCTTTTCTGTTCGGCGGTGGCGACCCGGACCGTCTGCGTGAGGTACGCGCGCAGGTGCGCGGCGAGCAGGCGGTGGAACGTCTTCCCGGTGGCCGACCGCAGCGCGGTCAGCTCGTCGGTGGTGATCATGCCCGGCATGTCGTGGCCCTCGTGCGGGTTGGTCGCCGGCGCTCCCGCCTCGCGCAGCAGTTGGCGGGACCGGGTCAGGTCGGCACGGTTGCTGGCCCGCACCTCGGCGGCCAGCCGTCGCCAGGCGGGGTCGGTGGTCCGGGTCGGCACCAGGTCCAGCACCGGTAGCAGCCGGTCCGTCATCGCGGCCGTCAGTTGCAGCCAGGCGATGTCGGTGGGGCTGAAGGAGCCCGCCGATTCGACGTTCGACGGTGTGGATGCGGCCGGCGCGACAGTGGGTGGCTCGGCGCTGTCCGCGGGTGACCCGCCGGCGCAGCCGGCGACGAGCACCGCCGCCGTGAGCAGCGCGGCGTGAGCGCGCATACGGCCTCCTTCCGCCCGTGGCGGGCGGGCCCGGCGTGACCGGACCCGCCTCTCGGGTACGACGGTGTCGGCTCAGATCGGCCGGCCGTCGTGCCCGCACTTGATGACCGGCCGGATGCAGTCCTGGACCCGGCGGGCCATTTCCGCAATCGGCCAGGCGTTGAAGAAGTCGCCATGCATGGTGTAGCCCGGCCCGGAGGCCAGCCGGAAGTGCGACGGGTCGCCGTTGACCGGGTACCGCAGCACCTGCCGCAACTTCGGCACGTGCACCGGGTGGGTGCTCGGACAGGCCTGGTTCACCGGGTACGCCAGGTGGCTCTTGTGGTCCGGGGAGTCCAGGTCCCGACCGTTCCAGCACTGCGGGAAGTCCAGGTACGACTCCAGCATCGTGCCGGCGGGGCAGTTGACGAAGTCCTTCGACGGCGGCACCTGCCCGGCGTGCAGGCAGGACCAGCGGGCGATGCTGTCGTTCGGCCCGGTGGCCTTCGCGTTGCCCGCGACGAGTCGCAGGCCCTGCGGGATCGGTTGGGTGTTGGCGACGACGTCGGCGCGGACACCTTCACCGAGGTAGTAGAACGTGGCGATGGCCGGTTCCACCGCGACGTTGTCCCGGTAGAGGGTCGGCACCCAGTACGACGAGACGTCCACCGCCGGGTTGCAGGTGCTGGTGGACTTCACCAGGTCGGGAAGCGTGGTGTTGCCGTTCGTCACCGTGCTGCCGAAGAAGCTGTGCATGTGTGAGGCCCCGGGCAGCCCGGGAAAGACGATCGGGTCGTCGGGCAGCCGGTGGCTGTACGCGCAGTCGGCGGGGAACTCGGCGACCCGGATGACGTTGGCGACCGGGGCGGCGTCGGCCCGGTCGGTGGTGGAGACCAGGTACGTGCCGAGGAGCGTCAGCAGGGCGCCGATCGCCGTGGCGAGGTGTAGCCGGCGGGGGACGTGGGAGAGGGGTGCGGCCCTGTCCATCTCTTACTCCTGTCGGGGACGGGTCAGGGACAGCTCCAACGCCGCCGCCGAAAGACGTCGGAGGGTGTCCTGGCCAGACGGGGTGGTGGCCCGTGAACCGGTGCGAGAGAGCGCTCTCACCACATCAGACTGTTCCCGATGTCGACAGTTGTCAATACGTACGCAGTTGGTGGAAAACGCGACGGGAGGGGCAGCCCGACGTGTCGGACCGCCCCTCCCGTGGGACGAGGACGTCAGAAACCGAGTACGGCCCGCCCGCCGACCACGGGCAGCCGCAGCTCACTGTCGTTCGGCGCGACCCGCAGTTCGGTGCCGCCCCGTGGCAGCAGGGTGTACTCCTGGTCGGTGGAGAACACGACCACGCCGATCCGGTGGCCCGCCGGGAAGATGTAGTCCTTCGGCTCCATCGTCCACCGGTAGTCGTACAGCTTGCCCTGCCGTACCGGCGACGTCCGGTCGGCGCTCTTGCGGTTCTGCGGGTCCATCCAGCCGCGCGTCACCACGGTCGGCGCGGAGCTCGACCCGGCCGGCCCGTAGTCCACCAGGTACGCGGTGAGGTTCGCGTCGGGCTTGTTGTCGATGGCCATCCGCAGCCGCATCTCGGGGCGGCCGGAGAAGCGGACGTCCCGGGTGAGCGTGGGGGAGCGGTACGCGAGTCGGTTGGCGCTGGCCGTGTCCGGGTTCGCCACCAGGGTGTCCGGGTGGATGGTCCGGCCCTCGTCGACGAAGCGCTGCTCGACCTTGGCCTTCGGCGGCTTGCCCGTGGTCAGAGCGCCCGGCGCGGCGGCGTCGGTCGCCGCGAACCGCAACCCGACCTCACGCGCGGCGGGGTCGGGCCAGTTGGCGTACGTGGTGTAGGCCCGGTCCTCGCGCTGGAGCACCGCGGTTGGCTCGTCCATGATGCCGTTGCGCACGTTCCACAGCCAGAAGTCGAACCAGCGGTTCTCAGTCTGCTTGTAGGTCCAGGTGTGGCCGTCCGGCAGGGTCACCGACGCGTTGCTGCCCGGCCCGCCGTGCCCGCCCTGGTGCAGCCAGATCTTGCGCGGCACGTCGCGCTTGGCGAGCTGGTCCCACCAGCCGGCGAAGTGCTCGGTCTTCACGTTCCAGTCGTTGAGGCCGTGCACGACGAAGACGCTCGCCCTGACGTCGCGCGCGTCCAGGTAGTCGCGGTCCTTCCAGAACGTCGAGTAGTCACCGGTGATGCGGTCCTGCTCCTGGGTGATCGTCGCCAGTTCGTCGGCGCATTGCCCCTCGGCGCGGGCCTGCCCGGCCGTGTACTGGGCCAGGATGTCCAGGTCCTCGCCCTGGAAGGTGCCCGGCGCCACCACCAGGCCGTTGGCCCGGTAGTAGTCGTACCAGCTGCTGATCGCGGAGACCGGCACGATGGTCTTCAGGCCCTTGACCCCGGTGGTGGCCACCTGGTTGGGCAGCGTCCCGTTGTAGGAGACGCCGGTCATGCCGACCGCGCCGGTGGTCCAGCCGGCGGTGACCGGGGCGCCGTTCACGTCGTACCCCCTGGCCCGCCCGTTGAGCCAGTCGATGACGGCCTTGGTGCCGAGCGTCTCGGCCTGGTCGCCGCTGGTCGGGCAGCCGTCCGAGTCGCCGGTGCCGACACTCTGGCCGAGCACCACCGCGTACCCGCGGGGCACGTAGTAGTCGTCCAGCGAGCCGGGCAGGTTGGCCTTCGCCTGCGCCCGCTGGGCCTCCACCTCGAGCGCCCGCCGCCCGGAGCGGTCGGTCCGGCCGTTCTGCGGCAGGTCGTCGACCAGCACGCTCGGGTACGGCACGTCACCCCAGGTGCCCCTGCGGTACGGGCTGTGCTCGAAGATGACCGGCACCTTGAAGCCCTGGGTGGCGGTCTCCCGGGGCCGGGAGATGTCGATCGCCACCCGGTCGGGACGGCCGTCATGGTCGGTGTCCACCGGGGTCTGGACGTACACCCGCTCCTCGATGGCGTCCGCGAGCGAGAACACCGGCTGGGTCATGCCGTCGGCCACCACGATGCCGGTGGGCGTGGGAGGCGTGGGCGAAGCGGCGGCCGCGGTCGGGGCTGCGCTCAGCACCAGGGCACCGGACACGCCGACGCTGAGAAGTGCGAGATGGCGGGGTCGACGCATGCGCGTCTCCCTTCGGTCGGGCTGGCTGCCGGGTCTCGGCACGGACCAATCGCGAAGATCCATTCGCCGCCATGCTAGGTGCGAGTGGGCGTCGCGTCGATCCCCTCGGGCCGCGCCCGCGCTCGTTACTGGCCCTCCCAGACCGCCTTCGCGCCGGAGTCGCCGGTACGGACCACGTAGTACACGGCGATGCCGGCGGCCACCACCGACAGCACCTGCAACACCAGCGTCAGCGCCCGACCGGCGCGTGCGGTCTCGGCGTCGCGCGGCGCGACGAACCAGACCAGCGCCAGCGCCACGACCCCCAGCCCGATCGCGGCGTAGAGGGTGAGGTCGCCGAAATCCTGGTGCGCCTCCAGCTTCGGAACGAACTCGGGCGTGACGCGGTTGGCGGAGCGCATGCGCGCGAAGAACGCGTCACCGGTGAGCTTCGCCAGCAGGGCGGCGACCGGAGCGCCCACGGCGAGCAGGCCCAGCACCCAGCGTGTGTGCGGCCGGATCGGCGCGACGAGCGCGTACGCGACCGTCAGGAGGGCCAGCAGCGGCACGAACACGACCGCGGCGTGCAGCACGAGAGGGTGGGCGGGGACGCCCATGAAATCCTCGAACATCGGCGTCTCCTCCGTAGGGGTGGACGTCGATCGTCCGGAAAGGACGTTATCGGTCGCGCGTGGACGTGTCAGCCCTCGGGATCGCCTCAACTACGCGAGCACGGCAGCCAGTCCTTCTTGTACTTCAGGCCCGAGCCGCGGCACCCGGGTCGTTGCTGGCCCGGGTGCCGCGGCAGGACGGGATGCTCCGTTGAACGGTATGACTCACCGGAATATTTATGACTCTGAGTCATACCGCTTGTCGTCACGCCCGAGCCCGCGGGCGTCACGCCCCGTGACACACACCCGCGCCCGGGGTGGCCGTGCCTCCTGGCGGCGTTCAGTCGTCGTCGCCGTGCCCGACGGAGGCGGCCGGGGCGCTGCCCCAGACGGCCTTGGCCCCGGAGTCACCCACCCGGTAGACCTGCACCAGGTTCGCGACCGCCACGACCACGGCCAGCACCGCGATCACCACCGCGAGCGCCCTCGGCGTTCGGCGGGAACCGCTCGGGCGGGTGTCGCGGCGGTGCAGCCAGACCAGCGCGACGGCGGCGACCAGCAGGGGCAGGGCGAACCAGATCAGCGTGTCACCGAGTTCGGCGTGCTCACCCGGGTCGCCGACCCGGCGCTCCAGGCTCTCCCCGCTGGAGGTGGCGAGCGGGATCGCGGCCGTCGCCAGCGCGGTGATCAGGACGACGAGCCCGCCGTAGCGGCCCCGCCACGACGGTCGTACGGCCAGCGCGGCGACGCCGAGCGCGGCCAGCGGCAGGAGAACCACCACCGCGTGCACGACGAGTGGGTGCAGTGGCAGTCCGTTGACGGTGTCGGGCACGGGGTCTCCTCGGCGTTCGGGATGTCACTGCCCGTCACCTTATTGCCGATTTCTTGCGAAGTTCTTGCGTCCTCGAACGTCATCCGAATCAGCGGCGGCGTCGGTGGGTCGCTCAGGATGCCGGCAGCAGCAACGTGAAGGTGGCACCCGCACCCGGAGCGCCGGCCACCGTGATCGACCCCTGGTGTGCGTGCGCGACCTGCTGCACGAGCGCCAGGCCCAGCCCGAACCGGCGGCCAGCCCCGGCCGTGCCGTGCGCGAAGCGCTCGAAGAGCCGGTCCGCCTCGGCCGGGTCGAGGCCCACACCGTCGTCGGTGACCTCGACGGCCACCTGATCGGCGTGCCGTCGCACGGTCACGGCGACATGCCCGCCAGCGTCGACGTGCCCGATCGCGTTGTCCACCAGGGCGGTGGTCGCTCGGCGCAGCGCCGTGCGCGCCCCGTGCACCGGGGCCGGGCCGGAGGTCTCCACGCGCAGCTCGACCGTCCGCTCCCGGGCGTACTCCTGCATGCTCGCGACCACCTCGCGGGCCACCTCGCTCAGATCGACGACCGCGGACGGTGGCGGCTGATGCTCGGCAGCGGCGGACACCAGCAGGTCCTCGACCACGTCGCCGAGCGCCCGGGTGTCCGCCACGAGCTGGTCGAGCTGGTCGGTGAGTCGTGCCGCCGGCTGCGTCTGGGATCGTCGGGCCAACACCTGTGCACGGGTGTGCAACACGGTGAGCGGGGTGCGCAACTCGTGCGAGGCGTCGGCGACGAAACGGCGTTGCAGAGTCAGCGCGGTGGCCAGGGGCGCGACCGCCCGTCGGGCGAGCAGCGTCGCGGCCAGCAGCGCCCCCGTCAGGCCGGCCAGTTCGGCGACCAGCAGCGCGACGCCGAGCTGCCCCTGGCGTTGGCGCAGCGGCGCGAGGTCGGCGGCGACGGCCCAGCGGCTGCCGTCCGCTCGGTCGGCGACCAACACCCGTACCGGATGGTCATCTCCCGCATCCGTGTCGAATCGCCCCGGCTGGCGTCCCACCGCGTCTTTGAGGACCCGGGTCAGCTCCGGCGAGGCGCTTGCGGTCACCTCGACGGCACCGGACCTGGCCGCCCGGTGGGCCAGGAATTCGCCGGGCGGCGGGTCGTCGGTGTCCTCGGCCACCGTGAGCACCTGAGCCAGTTCGGTGTTCAGCGCCCGCGATTCCTGCCGGCTGGTGAGGACGAACATCAGCGCGCCGACCAGCAGCAGCACCACGCCGATCGCCCCGGCGGTCTGCGCCACACTGCGCCGTCGAGCCTGGACCAGTCGGGCCTCGTCCACGCCGTCAGACCGCGCCGATCCGATAGCCGAGACCATGCACCGTACGGATCGCGCCCCGGCCCAGTTTGCGACGCAGGTGATGCACGCAGGCGTCGACGCTGCCCGGTGCGTCGGCGTGGTCGAACGCGCTACTCAGCAGCTCGGCCCGCGTGAAGACCTTCGTCGGCCGGCCGGCGAGGGCGCGCAGCACGGCGAACTCGCGGGCGGAGAGCGGAATCTCCTCGTCGTCGTCGAGCACTCGCCGGTTTCCCACGTCCAGCCACCGTCGCCGCCCCAGCGGCAGCCGACCCGCCGCGTCCTGGTGTCGACGGCGCAGCGCCCGCAGTCTGGCCAGCAGTTCAGGGACCTCGAAGGGCTTGACGAGGTAGTCCTCGGCGCCCGCGTCGAGCCCTTCCACCCGGTCATCCAGGGCGCCCCGGGCGGTGAGCAGCAACACCGGGCACGTCACACCCCGCGCCCGCAACAGGGTGACCAACCCCAGCCCATCCAACACGGGCAGCCCTCGATCGACCACCAGCACGTCGTAGTCGCGGGCCAGGGCGCGGTGCAGCCCGCTCTGCCCGTCGCCGGCCACCTCGACCTCGTACCCCTCCTCGGTGAGCAGGTCGGTGAGCAGCGCGCTCAGCGCGCCGTCGTCCTCGACCAGCAGCAGGCGCGGGCGGTCAATCTCCACCCGCCCAGTATTCCCCCTGACCACGACCCCGCCCGGGACGCTCAAAACTCCTCGTACACCGCCGGATCCTGGCCCGCGAGCCTCCCGCCCAGACGGTCCCTCAGGCAGACCCGTCACCCGTGGGGGCGTCTCGGATGGCGAGTGCGGCTTGGATGAGCGCGGCGTGGGTCAGCGTCTGGGGGTAGTTGCCGAGGTGGGCACCCGTCGCGGGGTCCACCTCCTCGGGGTAGAGGCCGAGTGGGCTGGCGTACTCAACCATGGCCTGGAACAGCTCGACGGCCGCGCGGCGACGCCCGGTGCTGGCAAGTCCCTGAACGAGCCAGAACGAGCAGGGCAGGAACGCGCCCTCGGTGCCGGGGAGGCCGTCATGTCCGGGCGGGTAGCGGTAGAGCAGTGGACCGCCGGCGGACAGCCGGCCCTGGATGGCGTCGATGGTGCCCCGTACCCGGGGTGACTCGGTCCGGTCCAGGCCGAGCAGTGGCAGCACGAGCAGAGCCGCGTCGAGCTCCTGGGATCCGTAGCTGCGGACGTAGCTGGCCGCCGTCGGGTCGAAGCCACGGGTCCGGACCTCGGCGGCGATGGCATCTCTGGCTTTCTGCCAGCGTCGACGTTGGCGGTCCGGCAGGGGGTGCGTGTCGGCGATGGCCAGGGCGCGGTCCAGGGCGAGCCAGCCCATGAGCTTGGAATGAACGTGTTGCGCGGGCTCGCGTACCTCCCAGATGCCGGCGTCCGGCTCCTGCCAGCAACCGGCGACCACGTCGGCGAAACCGCGCACCGCCCGCCACGTCTCGGGGTAGAGGCGGTGTCCGGCCTGAGCGAACGCCCAGGCGGCGTCGATCACCCAGCCGTAGCCGTCGAGCTGGTGTTGGCCGGCGGCCCCGTTGCCGATCCGCACCGGACGGCTGTCGAGGTAGCCGGGCCAACCGGACAGTTCTCGTTCCGCTGGCACGTGCCGGCCGTGCAGGGTGAGCAGCGCCGGCAGGCGTGGCCGCTGCAACCGACTGGCGTGCAACAGCCACGCGAGGAAGCCTCGGGCCTCGTCGGTCTTGCCGATGCTGAGGAAGGCGCTGACGCCGATACTGGCGTCACGGGGCCAGACGTAGCGGTAGTCCCAGTTGCGTACCCCACCGGGATCCTCGGGCAATGACGTGGTGGGCGCGGCCACCGGCGCTCCCGAGGGTGAGTAGGTCAACAGCCGCAAGGTGAGCAGGCTTCGTACGACGTGTTCCCGGAAAGGCAGCCGCTCGTCGATCTCCGCGGTCCAGGCCCGCCACCGGGCCTCGTCCTCGATGAGCAGGTCCCAGGCGGCCGTCGGCTCGACGTGGATCACCGGTTCGCGGTGCGCCACGGCCAGCACGAAGGTGACCGGCCGGCCTGGCCGGACCGTGATCGAGGTGGGCCGACCCGGTTCGATTCGGAACCTGGGCGTGCTGTCCAGCGCGACCGCGAGCGGCCCCCACTCACACACGAGGGCCTGACGTCGGTGGTGGACCCGGGGCCGGCGGTGCCGTGCGCCAAGGCGGGGATCGAACTCCACCACCGCGTCGAGGGCTGTCTGCTCGGCCGACAGCCGTCGCACGATAAGTGTCGTGGGCAGCAGGCGACCGCTGACCTCGGCCACCATCGCCTCGGTGAGGCGGAGCTGGCCGCCGCCCACCGCCCAGGTCGTCTCCAAGGTGGCGGTGTGCTGCCGGTAACGTCGCTCGACGACAGTGGCCGGCCCGGCCGGGCCGACCCGGAACGTTCCGGCGTCCGGGCCACCGACCAGTCGGCCGAACAGGGGATCGCCGTCGAAGCGTGGCACGCAGAGCCAGTCCATGCCGCCGTCACTCGCGACCAGGGCGGCGGTACGGGTGTCGCTCAGCAGGCCGTAGTCGCTGATGGGTGGCCCATCGGTCATGGAGAACGCTCCTCGACGAGCCGCGTTGGCGAACAGCGGGTCACCTGGCTTGCAGGAGCAGCCCGAGGAAAGCCCCGTAGACGACGTGGACGACGGCCGTGACCAGGGGGGTCTGGATGCCGTAGTTGACGGCGAACAGACCGGGCGGCTCCAACACCGCCGTGCTGGCCGGCCCCGCCCGCTGCGAGGCCATGCGCGGGTGGACCCCAGGAAGCAGCGGCAGAATCACGGTCAGCGCGATCCCGACGTGCACAATCCCGAACAGCGCCCCAATCCACCAGGTGGCACGGTGCAGCAGGGCGAACGCGGTCGCGTAACCGAGGGCGAAACCCTGACCGGCGCACAGGTGGAAAATGAACCCGACGACCCGCGCCCGATCGGGGTCCTCGGTGACGAAGGCCCCGAGCACCAGGGGAAGGTCGAGCCGAGTCAGGCCAGCCAGTTGAGCGGTGATCATCGCCGCGGTGAGCGCCGCAGTGGCGACCAACCCGAACAACGCCCATCCGGCCCAGTCCATCTCAGCAGTCGTCGACGTCGCGGGCGTTCTCGGTCATCGGTCCACCCTCCGGCTGAGCAGCGTGAATCCCACGGCCCGGACCGGACACCCGCCCACCGGGTGCCCGGTTTCTCACCATAAGCCACCGGACCTGTCGCACTGACCTGCTCGCCCAGACATCCCGTGACAAGTTGGCGGCGGGACGGGGGCAGCCGGTCAGTGCGGTTGAGTTGCCGGTTGGAGGTGCGTGAGCAGGACGCTCACCTCGGTGTGCAGGCGTCGCAGTTCCGCCGCCGTCGCGGCCACCAACCGGCGCTGACCGCCGCGGCACCGAGCAGACCGGACCCGCGCAACAACTGGTCGGCCGCCGCCAGGCAGCGCTGCGGCGTCGGCGCGGTCACGACAGCGCCGCCGCGAGGAGGCGGGCGTCCGCGACCAGGCCGGGCAGGTCCGCCAGGTACGCGCCGTGCACGCCTTCCCGGCACGCCTGGTACGCGTTCACCGGACGCCTTCCGTGCCGGCGCAGCAGCTCGTTGCGCACGTCACCGCCCCGATCGGGGTCGTCGAACAGCGCCATCGCGACGATGGTGGCCAGCCGACGGGACGCGTCCACGATGGCCGCCTCGATGTCGGCGTGCGGAACACCCCGCGCCACTCGGGTCCGCCAGACCGTCCGTTGGCAGGCCGCCTCCACCGCCGAGCGGCACAGCTCCGCGACCACCGGCCCGCGCACCTCGGCAGGGATCTCCTCGTTCCGCGCCAGCGCGTACGCGTCGTCCAGGTAGCGGGTCACCGGGTCGGAGCCGGGCCGCAGCGTCACCACCGATTTCTCCGCCCGGGTCACCTCGATGATCCGCGCCTTGCCGATGTCGAGTCGGCGCACCGCGTCCGGCAGGCGCGTGTCGTGGGTGAAGACCACCACCTGCCGCTGCTCGGCCAGCTCGGCGAGCACCCGTGCGAGACCGTCCACCTTCGACGGGTCCATGCTCTGCACGGGGTCGTCGACCACGATGAACCGGAACGGGCTCTCCGGGGCGCAGCTGCGCGGCAGGAAGGTCGCCAGCCCGAGCGCCTGCATCTCACCCTGGCTCATCACCCCGAGGGCCGTGCCGTTGTCGGCGCCGTCCACGCTGACCGGGAAGACCACTCGCCGTCGGGTGTTCGCGCCTTCCAGCGTCATCGCGCCCAACTCGACGTTGCTCTCCTGCCGCAGCTGCGCCCAGATCCGCTGCGAGTGCCCGGCGAACGGCGTGACCCGCTCGCTGCGAATGTGCGTACCGGCGTCCTTCAGCCAGGCGCGCGCGGCCTTCAACCGGGTCAGGGTCGCCTCCCGCCCCGGCAGTCCGTCGGCGGCGGCCATCCACTCGCGCACGTCGGCCGCCGCCGCCCGCCAGCCGGTGTCGCGCTGCCGCAGGAACCCCTCGGCGTACGCGCGGGCCGCGTCCGCCGCCGTCACCACCGCCGGGTACCGCGCGGCCAGGTGGTTGGCCAGGTCGGCTGGCTTCCCGGGTACGCCCCGCAGCGCGGCCACGGCGTCGCGCAGTGCCTCGACCGTCGGCTCCGACCCGGAGCCCTGGGGCACCGCGAGGTCGTCGATCAGGTGGTGCGCCTGCCGCAGCAGGGCCGTCAGCCGGGTCGTCGCCGTCTGGGCGGCGACGCTGCGCTGCCGAAGATCGGTCAGCGACTGCGCGGCGGCGGCACGCCAGCCACCGTCGAGGGTGCCGGTGGCGCAGACCGGGCAGGACCCATCGCCCTCGTCCTCGTGGTGTTCCAGGGCAAGCCGAAGCAGCTCGGCGCTGCGCAACGCGGCCCGGGACCGGCCACCGTCGTAGCGCAGCGCCTCGGCCGCCGCCTCCCGCAGCTGGCCGACCAGCCGGGTCACCTCGTCGACCGGCGGCGGGGCGAGGTCGGCGAGCTCCCGACAGAGCAGCACCTCCCGGTCGGCGGTCGCCTCGTCCGGCTCGTCGAGGATCGCCGTCACCGCGGCGAGGTCGACCGCACCCCGGCCGCCCAGCAGCGCGGCGGTCCGCCGGGCCCGGTCGTCGGCGATCCCCGCAAGCGCGTCGGCCAGGGCGGCACGCTGTGCGCGTACCTCCTTGATGGTGGTGTCGTGCGGCCGGGCGGCGCGCAGCAGACGCTGGTCGGCGTCGGTGAGCGCGTCCAGGCCGAGGATCGCGAAGAGCGCGTCGAAGAGCTGGCTCTGCGTGCCGGCGGCGAGCTTGCCCAGCTCGGCGGCGGTGAGGAACGGCCGGTACAGCTCCAGCGGGCGGGCCAGACCCAGCTCGGAGAGGCCGGTGTGCCGACCCTGGGCGCTGGTGACGGTCACCTCGGCGTCCGCCAGCTCGGCCCCGACCGGCCAGGCACGGTTCACCCGCGTCGGCGTGGCCACCCCGTCGACCCGCAACTCCACGTCGACCCAGCACGGGTCCGGGCTGTGCAGGTTGCGCCACCCCGTACGCCAGACGCTCGTCTTGTCGGCCCACCGGGCGCTGTCACCGGTCAGGGCGAGCTCGACGGCCTCGGCGAAGCTGGACTTGCCGGAGCCGTTACGGCCCACGACCAGGGTGAGGCCCGGGCCCGGGTCGACCTGGAGGGTCCGCTCCGGGCCGACGCCGCGGAACCCGGCGACGGTCACCGACTTCAGCCAGATCCGTTCGGTTGGACCGTCTTCGGCGGGGGAGCGGGAGTCGAGCCGGGTGGGCGTGCCGGCGAGGGCGGCGGTCAGGTCGTCCTCGCTGGTGAGGGCGGCGAGGACCAGCTCGGCGGTCTCGGTCGGGACGCCGTCAGCGGCGGCCAGTCGGTCGAAGATCAGCTCGATCAGGGGCGTGGTGGGCTGCGGAGGTTGGGTCATGGTCGTCTCCAGGCGTGTGGTGTCCGCGGACCGACGGGTCGTCGGTCCGCCCGGGATGAGCGGTGGAAGTTGGTGCTTCGGCTCAGCGCGCCGGGCGCCACTCTCCGCAGTTCTGGGAGCTGAAGGCGTAGTCGGAGGCGCGGATGGTCACCTGGACCCGGCGGGCGCTGTTGGTGAAGTAGTTGTCGATCGTGTCGCCTGAGGCGTTCTGTCGCTCCCAGTAGCAGCCGTCGACGTCGGTGGTCACATACGTGCCGGGCTTGATCTCCTTACCGACGCGGAACGTGCCCTCGCCGAAGATCCGACCCTGGGCTGCGAGGTCCACGTCGGCCTGCCCGCGCTTCACCGCCTCGCGCCACTTCTTCGCGTACGGGTAGGTGGGACAGAGCAGGAGGGCCGTCCTTCTGTGAACAGGTTGGCTGTGAACAGCCGGGGCGGGCGTGGACTGCCCGCCCCGGTCGGTGGGGGAGAGGTCAGCCCAAGGTGACGTCGACGCCGCCCGAAAACATCGAGTCGTGCAGCTCGAGCTTGGTGAGCTTGACGTTCTTCGGGATGTCGAAGACGACGACGCCGTTGACCTGGTTGCCGGGGTTGATGTCGTTGAGGAACGTCTCGGCGTTCTTGTTCGCGTAGATCGCCGCACCGGAGTCGGCGGAGTACTCGGTGCCGTCGGCCGCGTACGCCTTCTGGCTGCTGCCGTCGAACATCTGCGCTTCCTTGCCGATGTTCTTCACGTTGACCGTGACCAGGCAGAACTGACCCTGCGCCTTCGCGCCGAGTACGTCGGTGCCGATCTTGGCGACGCCGCACTTGGACGACTTGACCGTGAACTCGAACTTCCCGTCCCGGGCCGGCTGCCCGATCTTGGCGGTCTTCGCCGGCTTCTCCTCGGCCTTGGCACCGCCTTCGTCGCCGGTGGAGCTGCTCGCCTTGTTGTCGCTGCTGGAGTCGCTCGCCTTGTCGGCGGCACCGGAGCCGCAGCCCAGGGCGATGAGGCCGGTGGCGAGCAAAGCGAGAGTCGTGGTCTTGCGCATCGTTGTCCTCCTGAAGTGAGCGTTGCGGGGTCAATAAGAGCATCGTCTGACAACAGTGTCAACAGACAATCTCGTGCTTGACAGATGTGCGAGACTTTCGAGGTGCAGGAGAACCCGACCATCACGGCAGCGGAGATCGCCCGGCTCGCCGGTGTCGGTCGCGCTGCGGTCAGCAACTGGCGTAAACGGCACTCCGACTTCCCCGCCCCGGTGGGTGGGACGGCGGCGAGCCCAGAGTTCGACCTGATCCAGGTCGAGCAGTGGCTACGCGCCCAGGGCAAGCTCCCCGAGCTGGCCGCCGCTGACCGGCTCTGGCGACACCTCGCCGCAGCCAGTGACACCCCGGCCGCCGGCCTCGCCGCGGTCGGCGCTTTCCTGCTGGCCCGACAGCGCGGCTCCCGCAGCGGCCACCCCGATGCACAACTCGCGCCACTGCTGCCCGACGTCGACGCCCTCGCCGACGAGCTGGGTGCGCAGGGCGCGTTCGACGAGCTGTGGCAGCGGTTCTCCGCACCCGGCCCCGGCCGCCCCTTCGCCACCCCCGACAATCTCGCCGATTTGATGATCGGGCTGGCCAGCGTCGGCGGCGGCTCAGTGCTCGACCCGGCCGCCGGCTCCGGCGCCATCCTGCGAGCCGCCGTCCGCGCCGGCAGCACCTCCGTCTACGGGCAGGAACTCGACGAGGGCCTCGCCAAACTCGCCGGCCTGTGGTTGGCGCTGCACGACGTACCCGGCGAAGTCTGCGCCGGCGACACCCTGCGCGCCGACGCCTTCGCCGGCCGCGCCGTCGACGCCGTCGTCTGCCACCCACCGTTCGGCGCCACCAACTGGGGCGACGACGAACTCGGCCACGACCCCCGCTGGATCGTCGGCACCACACCCCGTACCGAACCTGAGCTGGCCTGGGCGCAACACGCCCTCGCCCACCTGCGGGTCGGCGGGCACGCCGTCCTGCTGATGCCACCCACGGTCGCCAGCCGCCGCGCCGGCAAACGCATTCGCAGCGAACTGCTGCGCCGAGGCCACCTGCGCGCCGTCATCGCCCTCCCACCGGGCGTGGCGGCGCCGCACGGCGTACCCCTGCATCTGTGGGTGCTGCGGCGGGCCGCGACCGACGCGCCGCCACCGGCGCGGGCGCTGCTGATCGACGCCGCCGGCGGTGACCTGGCCGACACCGCGCCGCGCGTGCTGGCCGCGTGGCGGGCCTTCGCCGCCGCCCCGGGCGGCGACGTCGAGGAGGCCGGGTTCGCCCGTGCGGTCCCGGTCATCGAACTGCTCGACGAGGAAGTCGACCTCACCCCCGCCCGCCGGCAACCCGCCGTCGGGGGCGAGGCTTCCGGAGAGCATCTGGTACGCACCAGAGAACGACTGGCCGCCATCGTCGGCGAGCTGCCGGCGTTACTGCCGCAGGTCACGCCGGCACCCGACGGGCCGGACGGACTCTTCCTCACGGTCGGGGAGCTGGCGAAGAGCGGGGCACTGCAACTGATCGGCCCGGTCCGCGCCGGCACGTCCACACCCGCACCGGACGGGCCACCAGTGCTCACCGTCCAGGACGTGCTCGCCGGGGTGGCGGCGTCCGGGCGGGTTGACGACCGCTTCGGGCAGGAGATCCCCCTCGCGGTGGGGGACGTGGTGGTGCCGGTGATCGCGCGGCAGCTCATCCCTCGGGTGATCACCGAAGAGGGGGCGTTGTTGGGGCGCAACCTCTACCTGTTGCGACCCAACCCGTCCGCGCTGGATCCGTGGTTTCTGGCTGGCCAGCTGCGCACGTCGGCGAACGAGAAGCAGACGTCGAGTCTGTCGAGCACCATGCGGTTCGACATCAGACGGGCGCAGATGCGGCGGCTGTCGGTCGACGAGCAGCGGGTGCACGGAAATGCGTTCCGGCGTCTCGACGCGTTCGAGTCGGCGATCCGGCAGGCCGCGTCGCTGGGTGCTGAGCTGGCACAACTCACCGCGGACGGCCTGGCGCGCGGCTCGATCCGCCCGGACGACCCGCAGTGATCTCAGACCTCGACGATGGGCCAGTCGTAGCCGAGCACCTTGCGCACCTGATCAGCCCGAGACGTGATGAGGCCGGCAGCACTGCTGATCGCGAGGAACGCCGCGTGGCCGGCACCGAGGCGGCCGGTCTGCCGGGCCATGCCCCCGATCACCGGGCAGTCGTCGGCCCGGTCGACGTGCAGGGCCGGCGTGAGGACCTGGACGGCCGGGTTGCGACGCAGCATCGCCAGGTACTCGTGCTCGGTGTGGTCGAGCAGGCTGTACGCCTCGAGCAGGCAGACCAGCGGCACGGCGACAGTCGCATCGGCGTCGGCCGCCCCCACCATCGCCTCACCGACGGCCTCGACGCCCTGGGCGTACGCCATCAGGGCGCCGGTGTCGAGCACGTAGACCGGTGCGCTCACGCCGCACTCGGCCGGTCGAAGTCGGCGCGGACCTCGTCGACCGGACGCTCCAACAGCTCCGCCACCCGGGCGATCGCCGCCTCGCGCATCTCCGGTGTCACCTGGCGGGCCGCCAGTCGCCGTGCCGCGCCCGCTGGGTCATACGGAAACTCGCCGTGCCCGGCCGCCCGCAGAGCGGCCCGCATGTCGTCGGATATCCGACGGCGGCGCAGCGCTTCGGTGACATACGCGGAAACCTGGCGGGCCGGGAGCGCATCCAGCTGCTCGGCCACGTCATCAGGGACGGAGATCGTCACACGCCGACTCATACTCGCGAGCCTAGCGAAGTATGAATCCTCCGTCAGCGACGACCCGCTGACACTCGGTTGATCATCTCCCCCAAGTGGGGGACCCCGACGACGCGGGCCAGCAGCAATACTCCTGACTTAAGGCAATCGAAAGGAAACTGGTGAGTACCAAGCACCAAGAGCTCGCGAACTTCATCTGGTCGGTCGCCGACCTGCTCCGCGGCGACTACAAGCAGTCCGAGTACGGCCGGGTGATCCTCCCGCTGACCGTGCTCCGGCGCCTCGACTGCGTGCTCGAACCGGCGAAGGACGCGGTGCTCGCCCGGCACCAGCAGCTCAAGGATGCGGGCGTGCAGAACATGGAACCGGTGCTGCGCCGGACCGCCGGGTTGCCGTTCTACAACACCAGCAAGCTGTCCTTCAAGACGTCGTTCGGCGACCAGGACCACGTCGCGCTCAACCTGCGCGCCTACATTGGCGGCTTCTCGCCCGGTGCGGTCGACGTGCTCGACAAGTACGGCTTCGACACCCAGATCAGCCGGCTCGCCGAGGCAGGGTTGCTCTACCAGGTGGTCGCCAAGTTCGCCGAAGTTAACCTGCACCCGGAGGTGGTGTCCAACCACCAGATGGGCTACGTCTTCGAGGACCTGATCCGCCGCTTCTCCGAAATCAGCAACGAGACCGCCGGTGAGCACTTCACCCCGCGCGAGGTCATCAAGCTGATGGTCAACCTTCTCCTCGCCCCTGACGAGGACGACCTCGTCACCCCGGGCATCGTCCGCAAGGTCTACGACCCGGCCTGCGGCACGGGCGGCATGCTCAGCGAAGCCCAGGACCACATCCAGGCCCACAACCCGCACGCCACCGTCGAGGTGTACGGGCAGGAACTCAACGGCGAGACGTATGCAATCTGCCGCTCCGACATGATGCTCAAGGGCGGCGACCCGACGAAGATCGCCTTCGGCAACTCGTTCAGCCAGGACGGCCACGAGGACGAGCGGTTCGACTACATGCTCGCCAACCCTCCGTTCGGGGTGGAGTGGAAGAAGGTCGAGAAGTTCATCAAGGCCGAGCACGCTCGCGGCCACGCTGGCCGGTTCGGTGCCGGTCTGCCCCGGATCAACGACGGCTCACTGCTCTTCCTCCAGCACATGATCTCGAAGATGAAGCGCCCCGAGGACGGCGGCAGCCGCCTCGCGATCGTCTTCAACGGCTCGCCGCTCTTCACCGGTGCCGCAGGGTCGGGGGAGTCGGAGATCCGCCGCTGGATCTTGGAGAACGACCTCCTGGAGGGCATCGTCGCGCTGCCCGATCAGCTCTTCTACAACACCGGCATCTCCACCTACTTCTGGATCCTCACCAACCGGAAGGAGCCGGCCCGCCGGCGCAAGGTCGTGCTGCTCGACGGCCGCGGCTACTGGACCAAGATGCGCAAAAGCCTCGGCGACAAGCGCAAGATGCTCACCGACGAGCACATCGCCGAGCTGACCCGGGCGTACGTCGAGGCACTGTCCATCGCGGACGACCCGGAGCACCCGCAGCACGCCAAGGTGAAGGTCTTCAAGACCACCGACTTCGGCTACCAGCGGATCACCGTCGAGCGTCCGCTGCGGCTGCGATTCGAGGTCACGGAGGAGACGGTCGCGCTGCTCGCGGAGGCGCGGGCGGTCCTCAAGTACGCGGAGCGGGAGTCGCTCCTGGCGGCGGCGAAGTCGCTGATCGGCACTTCGTCCGCGACGCGGGCTGAGTTCGCGATGAAGCTGAACGGGCTCGGAAAGCTGCCAGCGCCGGTGGAGAAGGCGGTGTGGGAGGCGTTCTCGGTCAACGACCCGGAAGGGGAGGTGCAGACCGACCGCAAGGGCAATCCGCTGTCGGACGTCGACCTGCGGGACAACGAGAATGTGCCGCTCGACGAAGACATCCACGAGTACCTCAGGGGCGAGGTGCTGCCGCATATGCCGGGCGCCTGGATCGACGAGACCAAGACGAAGATCGGGTACGAGATTCCCTTCACTCGCCACTTCTACCTTTACCAGCCACCACGTCAGCTGGCTGAGATCGATGCCGAGATCAAAGCTCTGGAGGCCGAGATTCAGGCGCTGCTCGGCGAGGTGACGGGATGACCTGGAAGGCCACGACGCTTCGTACAGCGGCGGAGGTAGTACTTGGCCGTCAGCGGGCTCCGCAGCACGCTATGGGACCCGACATGGTCCCGTACTTGCGCGCTGCCAACGTTAAAGATGGAAACCTTGACCTCGAGGATGTCCTCGAGATGAACTTCACGCCGAGGGAGCAGCTGAATTTTGGGCTTCGCTCTGGAGATGTGTTGGTGACGGAAGGAAGCGGTAGTCGTTCAGTCGTGGGCGCGTCTGCCGTATGGCGTGGTGAGATCGAAGGTACGGTCTGCTTTCAAAACACGCTTCTGAGAGTGCGGCCGAGGCCGGAAGTGATGGACGGCCGCTTCTTGGCTTGGTGGGCTCAGGCAGCCCGTGCAATGGGCTTGTTCGCGTCCATTGCGGGTGGCGCCAACATCTACCACCTGAGCGCGGATAGGGTGCGGCAACTTCCCTTAGATCTTCCTCCGATTGACGAGCAGCGACGAATCGCCGACTTCCTAGATGCGGAGTTGGCCCGTATGGACGCCCTAGCCCGGGCTAGGGAGGACCAAATCAGGCTGTTGACCGAGCGGTCTGAAGCGATGGTGGCGTCCGCGATATCTGATCGGTTCAGCGAGTACGGCACCGTCCCTCTGCGTCGTATTTGGTCAGGCATCGAACAGGGGTGGAGCCCCCAGTGCGAGGACGTGCCTGCTGATCCCGACACTTGGGCCGTCTTGAAGACGAGTGCCGTCAGCACCGGAATCTTCAATCCCTTGGCGCACAAGCGCCTTCCGGCCGACGTCAAGCCGGACTTGCGCTATGTCGTCAACGACGGAGACCTGCTCCTGACACGGGGAAGTGGCTCCCCTGCCATGGTCGGGGTCGCCACCGTTGCCGATACAGGCGGTCGGCATCTCTTGTTAAGTGACCTTCTTTACAGACTACGGCTTCAGCCCGAGTGGCCGGCTTCGTTTGTTGCTTGCGTCCTCGGCAGCCGTCCGGTCCGCGAGCAGGTGTCGCTGCTCTTGAGAGGCCAGTCAGGGCAGACTATCAAACTGCGAGGTCAGGACGTGGGTGACATCCTCGTGCCCCGTGTTCCCTCCAACCTCCTCGGCCCGTTCACTGCAGAAGTCACCTCAATGCAGGAAAAGCACGCTGACGCCGCGCGGAGGATCGGGGATGGCCTCCGACTAATGCACGAGCGACGGCAGGCGCTGATCGCGGCCGCTGTGACCGGACAGATCGACGTTACGGCAGCGGGGAGTGGAGGTATGCGTTCAGCGCATCAGAAGCGGAGTTTCAAGACGGCGATCGAATGCTGAAGCCTTGACCGCTGAGCGGGTGTGCTGCAGTTGGCTTGTGGTCAGCTTCCTGGGGGAGGAACCTTGAACGAATCGAACGGCTCAAAACAGGGCAACGTTCCGCTCGCGGCATGGCAAATCCGCAAGGCGCTGGAGCGAGAGTTCACGGGCCTGATCGACATGAGTGATGAAGCGGGTCGCCGGGACGCTAATGATCAAATGTTCCGCAGCCGGGCGGCGGCGGCGTTGGCACTCCGCAGTTTGTCCGGTTGTGACAGCGTAACCGCTGGCCGAGCAGTGGTGGATGGTTTCCATGACGAGGGCATCGATGCGGTCGCCGCCGACGGCAGCGCCCAGATGTGGCTGGTGCAAAGCAAGTGGAGTGATCACGGCGACAAGGGTATTTCCGTCGGTGAGGTCAATAGCTTCATCGACGGATTTCGGCTAATTACCAAACGGGACTTTTCGCACTTCAATCCCCGACTGCGGGCGCTTGAGCCGCAACTTACCAAAGTCCTTGATAACCCGCAGCGCCGAATCACCCTCGTCCTCGTCATCATGGGCTCGCAGCCAGTCTCGCGGGATGTAAGACGTCGGTTGGACGCTCTAGTCACTGAGTTCAACAGATTCAACCAGGATCGGCCCGTGCTGGCCTACGAGATCTTCCTGATGAGGGACATCCGGCAGATTCTCCAGCAGGATCTGCGGGAAGCGCCTATTGAGCTTACTGTCAGCATGAGTACATGGCATAAGATGTCCGGCCGGCTTGAAGCTTGGCAGGGCGAGGTTGCGGTCGGCTCGATTGCGGATTGGCACGAGCAGCACGGTGATCGTCTCTTCGAACGGAACCTTCGCAAGCCGCTCGGGCAGACCGAGGTGAACCTGGGCATGGTCAACACGCTGCTCCGCGAACCGGCAAACTTCTGCGCGTTGAACAATGGCATCACCATGCTCTGCGAATCAGTTGAACCGGATGTATGGGATCCGAACGACGCCGAGAGTCCGGTGAAACTGAGGATCACTGGCGCGAGCGTTGTCAACGGGGCCCAGACTGTTTCGGCAGTCAGCGAGGCTGCGCGTCAGGATTCGAAAGCAACACGAGTGGGATACGTGTCAGTGAAGGTAATCTCGCTGCGGGATGCGCCATCCGAATTAGGCTTGCAGATTACCCAGGCCACTAACAAGCAAAATAAGGTCGAACTCCGGGACTTCATTGCGCTCGATCCAGCGCAGGCTGACATCGAGGAAGACTTTCGCCTCTCCCTACCGCAGCGTTACGTCGTGATGCGTGGTGACAAGGTCCGCCCCGATGAGGGGTGTTCGGTAGAAGAAGCTGCCGAAGCGTTGGCCTGCCTTCACCCGGATCCGGAAGTTGTCACCCGAGCAATTGCAGATCTCGACTTACTGTGGGAGCGAGGGCCGCAAGGTGCCTATGCGATCCTTTTCCGGAGGCGGCCCCGCGCCGCCTTGGAGATTTGGCGTACGGTGCTTTTGCTGCGTGCCATTATGGCAGTGCTGTCAGATAATCGCAATAATCGTCGGGGACGCGTGGAATCCGTCCTAGAGCAGGGCGAACTCTTAATCGCGCATCTGGTAATGCGGGAACTGAAGCTACAGGATATCGCCAAACCCGAGTTCGATCTCGATCGGGCACTTTCGGACGTGCCTCAGCTTGTTCCTCTCGTATCGGCTTGGGTGGTGAAATTTATCGACGACGAGTTCGGGCCCACATCGTCGATCACCAACACCTTTGCCA
Source organism: Micromonospora sp. NBC_00617 (assembly GCF_045161355.1). Taxonomy (NCBI): domain Bacteria; kingdom Bacillati; phylum Actinomycetota; class Actinomycetes; order Micromonosporales; family Micromonosporaceae; genus Micromonospora; species Micromonospora sp. NBC_00617. The sequence continues at coordinate 1,560,415 of NZ_CP107751.1, forward strand.
ACCCTAAACGTCTGACGCTCCTGGCAGCAGCGGTTTCTGCAAGTCTGGCTGCGGGCAGCGCGAGCCCAGACATCTTGTCTATCTACCCTCCGGCGCGCCCGGCTCGTCGCCCCAATGCCGTGCCGACCCTCGTAGAGGCGGGCGCAATCAAAGACGGCACGATTCTGTTTTATCAGGGACAAAATCGACCCGAACGGACAGCTTTGGAGTCGTGGCTCGCGGACGACCCGCGGCGCGCTCAAGCTTCATGGGTAAACGACCGAGTTCGGCCATTGTTATGGGGGGTCGATGGACGGCAGTACACACCGACCGGTCTGGTGCAACGAATGTGGGACTTGGCTGGCTGGGAGCGCGGCCGGCCGAAGGCCGTACAGGGGCCCACCCGCTGGTTCGTCCCCGGAGGCCAATCTTTGGCCGAACTCGCGGACCATACCCTCAATAAGCTGGAAGATTCAGACTGACCGAGGATTCGGGGAGGCGGTACCGATGGTGAGGGCGGCATGGATGTGACGTGCCCGTCTTGCGGTCCGAACGAGTTGTGGAGAACGGCTGGTTTTGCGTCGTGATGCAGCGATCAAGGGCTGCCCTGAGAAAACATCAGTAACGTCATTGCAAGGGGCTGCACGTGAAGTTTGTTCAGCAGGAGTCGGCGTTCGAGGCCGCGATTCAGGGTGCGTTGCTCGGCTCAGGGTGGCAACGTGGCACGCCCAGCAATTATCACCGGCACCTCCGGCTCGACACCGCCGAACTGTTCGCCTTCGTTGGCGCGAGCCAGCCCGACGGGTGGTCGAGGTTGTTGGCCTACCACGGGAACAACCCGGACGAGGCGCAGCGCCACTTCGCGCGGTACCTCGCCAAGCAGATCGATGAGCGCGGCCCCCTCGACGTCCTCCGCCGTGGCGTCAAGGACAAGGGCGTCCTGATCCGCTTGGCCTACTTCAAGCCTGCCCACGCCATCACCGACGACGCGCTCAAGCTCTACCGGGCCAACCGCCTCACCGTCACCCGTCAGCTTGCCTACTCGACGAGCAACAACAACGCCCTGGACCTGGTGCTCTTCGTCAACGGCATCCCGCTCGCCACGGCCGAGCTGAAGAACCCGCTCACCGGCCAAACCATCGAGGACGCCAAGAAGCAGTATCGCGAAAGCCGCGATCCGAAGGAACTGCTCTTCGCGAGGCGTACCCTCGTGCACTTCGCCGTCGATCCCGACCTGGTCTTCGTCACCACGAAGCTGGCGGGCGACAAGACTCGGTTCCTGCCCTTCAACACCGGCTCCGACGGGCCGGGCGTCTCGGGCGGTGCCGGCAACCCGCCGGCGGGTGCATCCGGTTACCGCAGCTCCTACCTCTGGGAGCAGATCTGGCACCCGGACACCTGGATGGATTTGGTCCGGCGGTTCCTGCACACCGACAAGGAATCGCGGAACCTGATCTTCCCGCGCTACCACCAGTGGCACGCCGTCACCCAGCTCACCGAACACGCCGCCCGCAACGGGTCAGGCCACAACTACCTGGTCATGCACTCGGCTGGGTCGGGCAAGTCGAACACCATCGCCTGGCTGGCGCACCGGCTCTCCAGCCTGCACACCGCACCGACGCTCGACGAGGACGCCCGGGCTAAGGGTCTGCGTCCCAACGAGCCGGTCTTCGACAAGGTCATCATCATCACCGACCGGGTGGTGCTGGACCGACAGTTGCAGGACACCGTCTTCCAGTTCGAGCACGTGCCCGGCGTGGTGCAGCGGATCGACAAGGACTCCGCCCAGCTCGCCGCTGCCCTCCAGGGCGAGACCGCCAAGGTCATCATCACCACGATGCAGAAGTTCCCCTACATCCTCGACAAGGTGCAGGGGCTTCGCGGCAAGCGGTTCGCCGTCATCGTCGACGAGGCGCACTCGTCGCAGTCCGGTGACTCGGCCGCCGCGCTGAAGAAGGTGCTGCTCAAGCTCGGTAGCGACGACGTGGACGAGTCGGGCGACCTACTCACCGCGTCGGCGCTGGCCCGGGGCCGGCACGAGACGCTGTCGTACTTCGCGTTCACCGCCACGCCAAAGCCGAAGACCCTGGAGCTGTTCGGCACGCCACACCCAGTCACCGGCAACCCGCAGCCGTTCCATACTTACTCGATGCGGCAGGCCATCGACGAGGGCTTCATCCTCGACGTGCTGCGCAATTACCTGACCTACAAGTCGTACTGGAAGTTGGCCAACGCCAACCCCGACGACCCGGAGGTCGACCCGAAGAAGGCCGGCGCCCAGCTCGCCCGCTTCGCCAGCCTGCACCCCACGATGCAGGCGCAGAAGGCCGAGATCATCGTCGAGCACTTCCGCAAGCACACCGCGCCGCGCCTGGGTAACCGCGCCAAGGCCATGGTGGTCACCAGCTCTCGCGAGGCCGCAGTCCGCCTGCACACCGCCATCAAGAAGTACGTCGAGATGCAGGGCTACGTAGGGTGCGACTCCCTGGTCGCCTTCTCCGGCGACCTGGAGGTCGACGGCGTCGAGCACACCGAGGCGCGAAGCAACGGCTTCAGCGAGGGCGAGTTGCCCGAGCGGTTCGCCTACACCGCCGCCGATGACAAGCACGCTGGCACGCCGAAGGCCAAGCAGCCGACCGAATATCGGATCCTGGTCGTCGCCGAGAAGTATCAGACCGGCTTCGACCAGCCGTTGCTCACCACGATGTACGTCGACAAGCTCCTCAAGAACGTTGCCGCCGTGCAGACCCTGTCCCGGCTCAACCGCACCCACCCGCTCAAGGCCCAGGGTGACGTGTTCGTCCTCGACTTCGTCAACGAGGCCGGCGACATCGCCGAGCAGTTCAAGCCGTACTTCGAAACTGCCGCCACCACGCCAACCGACCCCAACCTGCTCTACACCGCCCAGAACGCGGTGACGGCCTACCCGGTTTTGGTCACCTCGGAGATGCAGGCGTACGTCGACGCTCTGCTCGCGGCCGAGGCGAAGGCCACCACCGACACGGGCCTGCAACGGGCACATGCCGCTCTCTACCGCTTCACCGAACCGGCCGTACAGCGCTTCAACGCCCTGGCCGCCGACGACCCGGAGGCCGCGGATACCTTCCGGTCCGCCCTGCGCGACTACACCCGGATGTACGCGTTCCTCAGCCAGGTCGTGCCCTACCACGACGAGGACCTGGAACGGCTCTACCTGTACGGGCGGGCGCTGCTCAACCGGCTGCCCCGCCGACAGGATCCAAGCGTCGACATCGGTGAGGTGCAGCTGACCCACCTGCGGGTCAGCAAGACCGGCGAGCATGACGCGTCCCTGTCACCCGAGGGCGAGCAGATGCTGCCCGGCTTCCTCGGCGGGGCAGCGGGCGGGCAGCGTGACCTGGAGAAGGTCGTGTTGTCCGAGCTGATCGACGCGTTCAATGACAGGTTCGGCATCGGGCTGGGCGAGTCGGACAAGGTCTGGGTCGAGCAGCAGATTGTCGCCCTCGCCGAGGACGGCACCCTCGAAGCCGCCGCGATGGTCAACGACGAGAGCAACTTCGGCGTGGTCTGCGATAAGCGCATCGAGGACGTGATCCTGTCCCGGCACGACGACAACGGCAAGCTGATGCAGCGCTACCTGGACGACGACAGCCTGCGCTCCCAGCTCAACCAGTTCGCGCGCCGGCAGGCCTACCAGATGATCCGCCGCCGCAAGGGCATCGCCTAACTGAATACCTCTCGAGAGGAGGACGGTTGTCCCCGTCCGACCACCCCTTCCACCTCTGGATCGGCAGCGACGCCACGAGGACTGTCGCGGCGCTCGCACCGCTCAGGGTGTCCGGGGCGCGAGTGAAGAATGAGTGGGGAAGTATCACGCACCTGCGAGCCGTACCGGTGCGCCAGAACTCTCCCAATGTGGCTGGCATCATCGTGCTCGCCACGCTGGTCGTGCTCGGCGCCTTCGGGCTGTCCCTCAACGGTGCGCCCTTCTTGGTGGTCTTCATTCTGGCCACGCTCGTGCTGGGCTTGGGCTTGGCGGCGACCGTGTCGAACACGCCGTCTGCCCAGGTGGTGGCGCCCGATCAGGCGGCGTTCCCGGAACTACACCACACGCTCGAGAGGGTGGAGGAGCGCGAAGAATTCTTCGGCCTCATGGGGTTGGCCGAGCGAGCCGGTGTTGCCCTACCCGCCGTTCAGAAAATAATCGACCCGGCTGAGGGAGGGCAGCTGCTCGCCCAGGTGTTGTGGGAGGCCGCTGACGTTCTCGGTCGTCGGCAGCAGCTTCGTCCCCAGGTCGTTCGCCAGGAGCACCAGCCGACGCGGATCGCGTCGCCCAACAGTCATGCCGTGAACTTGCTGGCGGAACAGCGGGAGAAAGCGAGGGCGCTGTGGGATCAGATCGAGGCAGACCTGTCCCGGATCCAGACCGCCCTTGAGCTTGCGGCCTTGGCTGCGGAGAACGCCGATCACGACCCGGCCGCCCTCGACGCGGTTCGCGAGGCGTATCGGGAGTTGGCTGAAGTGTACGGCGAGCGGTTCTAGCTGCTCGAACCAAGGGAATCAGCTGCGGGGAACAGGGGGAGACGGATGCGGGCGCAGGAGCGCGTGGCCGACCGGTACGAGCTGACGTACCCGCTCGGCCATGGCGGCATGGGGGAGGTGTGGGGTGGCTTCGACGAGAAGCTCGACCGGCCCGTCGCCATCAAGTTCCTCCGCAAGCTCACCATCCCCGAGAACGAGCGGAACAACGCGGTCGAGCGTTTCATGCGCGAAGCCCGGGTGACGGCCCGGCTGGACCACCCAGGGGTGCCCAGCGTCCACGATGTCGGCCACCACGGTGACGACGTCTACATCGTCATGCAGCTCGTACCGGGCTTGCTCCTTTCTGACCTGATCGCCGAGCGTGGCCGGCTCGCCGTGCCGTGGGCAGCCGCCGTCGGCGCGCAGATCTGCTCGGTGCTCGCCGTCGCGCACGCCGCCTCCCTGGTGCACCGGGACCTGAAGCCGCAGAACCTGATGGTGACCCCGACCGGATCGGTCAAGGTCCTCGACTTCGGGGTGGCGGCGCTGCTCGGCCCGGACGTGCCCCGGCTGACCGCCACCAGCCACACCCTCGGCACGCCCACCTACATGGCCCCGGAGCAGGCGCTCAACAGCGCGGTCGGGCCGCGGGCCGACCTATACGCGCTGGGCTGCGTGCTGTTCGAGCTGCTGACCGGCGAGCCGCCGTACCGCGCGGACAGCGCCCTCGGCCTGCTGCACCGCCACATGAACGACCCCATCCCGTCGGTCACCGAACATCGCGCCGGTGTGCCCGACGTGCTCGTGCGGCTCGTCGCCCACTTGCTCGCCAAGGACCCGCAGGACCGGCCCGGGTCCGCCGCCGAGGTGTACGAGCTCCTGGCGCCGCTCGGAGTGGTCGAGCCCGGCGTGGCCGACGACCTGGCGGTGACGGTCGCCAACGGTCAATCCGTCGACCCGACCATGCCCCACCGTTACCCGTTCGGTCCGCTACCGCCCCGTGCGCCGATGGAGCCGACCAGGGTGGACATAGTCCGGCCGCGCTCGGCGCCGGAGGTTGTCGAGCCGCTGTCCCTCGACGAACTGACCGAGGTCGAAGAGCGCGCCTGGGAGCTCGCCGAGGAGGAGCGGTTCACCCAGGCTGCTCAACTGCTCGAAACGGCACTGCGTCCGTTCAGGAAGGGACGCGGCGCTAAGCAGCCGAGCATCCTGGAGCTGCGACTCAAACTGGCCAACCTGTACGTCCTGGCCGGGGCATTCCGGCAGGCGTTGCCGGAGTTCCAGCGGCTTATCCCCGACCTGGCCGAGCGGCCGGTCCCGGATCAGGAGTTGATCTGGCAGTGCCGGCAGCAGGCGGCGGTCTGCCAGGCGGAGCTAGGCGAGGCGACGTCGGCGTTGGCCGAGTTGCGCTCACTGCTCGCGGAGGAGCAGCAGGTGATGCCGGTGGGCTCGCCGGAGCTGTTCCCCTTGCGGCAACAGATCGCCATGCTCGCCGCCGGCGTTGGCGAAGTGACCGCCGCCCGCCGCCAGCTCGCAGATCTGCATAGAAGCGTCACCGAGCTGCACGGACCGCAGTCACCCGCAGCGAGGGAGATCGAGATGTTGCTGGTACATCTCGATCGACTGGGCGAGAGCGTGACCGGCGAGGTAGATGCATGACGAGAGGTACGGTGAGCATGTTCGATCTGGAAGATGCGCTCAAGCAGTGTGTCGAACGGATGGCGCGTTTCCGCCGTCAGCACCAGCGAATCGGTGAGCAGAACACGAAGGCCGGGCTCATCGAGCCGGTCATCGGGGCCCTCGGGTGGGACCTGTTTGACCCGGACGAGGTCCACCGTGAGTATCGCCGACGTGGCAGGGACAACCCTGTCGACTACGCCCTCCTTCTTCTGCGAACACCACGGCTGTTCATCGAGGCTAAAGGCCTCGGGGAGAACCTGGACGATCCGCGGTGGGCCAACCAGACCATCAGCTATGCCGCGGTGGCGGGGGTCGAATGGGTAGCGCTGACCGACGGCGCAGAATGGCGGATCTACAACGCCCACGCGCCCGTGCCCATCGAGCACAAATTGTTCCGCGCCGTCCGCCTAGAGGAGGACCTCGACGACGCGGTGGAGATGTTGTCGTTGCTGAGCAAGGACAATATGCGGGACAACCGCATTGAAGAGCTTTGGAAGGGCTACTTCGTCGATCGCCAAGTTCACGGGGAGCTGCTCGAACTCTTCGGTGACGGGGAGCCGGCGGCGGATCTGGTGGCGATGCTTGACCGTCGCCTGTCCAGACTGAGCCGCGACGAGATCCGGTCCAGTCTCATCAGGGTCCGTGCCACGTTCGACTTCCCGTCGTCGGCAGCACCCACCAGCGTGACGACTGTCAGCCCCGTCTCAATTGTGGAGCACGTCGAGCCGGTACACGCGGCGCACGTGGCCGCCACTCCCACGTTGCCTCAGCAGTTGCCGCCGGTCGGTCCCGGCAGAAGGCGTGTGCCCAAGCGGCCCGTGTCGGACGCCGAACGCGCGCTGAAGGTGATCGACCTGATCAGGGCCGGCCGGTTGCGCCCGGGCAGCCGGCTTTACGGCAAGTACCTCGGCAAGCAGTATGTCGCCGAGCTGCTCGCCGACGGCAGCATCCGCTATGGCGGACGGACTCTCGGATCCCCGAGCGCGGCTGGTGAGGCGGTGAAGACCGAGGTGTACGGCACGTCAATCACCGCCGCTCGGCGAGCCACCGATGGACTAGATTTCTGGTCGGCGGAGGACGCCCGAACCGGCGACGTGGTGTCGCTCAAGGAGATCCGGCGGCGGGTCGCAATCGGGGGTGAAGTGTGAGACATTCACTGACCCTCCCGCAGATTCTTGCCGTCCTGGACGAACCGCAGTCAGTCACCGACCTGCAGCGGTACTTCGGAGTCGCGGGCGGGTCGGCGTTCACGGGCGGGCAGTTCGAGCGGCTCGGAGGCGGCGGCGATCGGCTGGAGACCTGCAACATCATCACGGCGGAGGATTTGATCGCGGTCGAGTTGCTCAGCGTCCGGGTGCCACCACGTACCGCTCTCAACCTGTTGCAGGGCCCGCTGGGAAAGGCCGTGACGGCCGAGCTACGCGAGATACCGACAGATGTTCCGTTGGGCCACCCCACGGCCACGCCCTTCATCGACAGAGGAGGACGAGCCGACCTGGCTTGGCGCTTGCTCCGCAATGCCGACGGGATCGGCTGGGTTGTGGCAGGGAAGTTGCTTGCACGCAAGCGGCCTCAGCTCGTACCGGTCTACGACGAGGTCGTCGCCTGTGCCTTCCGGACAGGCAAAAGGTTCTGGTGCTGGCTGAACGGTCGTTTACATGATCAAGACGGGTTGCTAGCCCAGCGCCTGGCCGACCTCCGGAGTCAGGCCAGCCTGCCGAGCACTATCAGTATCATCAGGGTGCTCGATGTCGTCATGTGGATGCGTCATCGCGACGAACACACGGGCTACAGGTGTCGCGGCATTCGGCTTCCCGGCAGCGACCGCTAGTGGCTTACGCGGCCGCGTGTGTAACATTAGTCGTCGGTCTCCTGTGGAACGGGGATCGTGACTGACGATAGACCTTGGACCGCCAAAGGGTAATAGCTGTCAAAGAGATCGAAGACCTGGTTCGCCTGTTCGAACGTGAGATCGTTCGCTTCCGATCCTGCCGGCCAGTCATGTGATGAGATGTGATACTCCGAGTCGGTCGCCATCGCGTTGTCTTCTCCTATCCACAGCCCCATGCCGGTGCTCCTTCCTGTGATACGTGTCAGATGATCGGAAGGATCAACTGAGAGACGCTCGTGCAGGTGCTTCTCGGTGCAGGCCCGTCGCGTCCAGTGCTGCTGAGGTGGCGCTGAGTGTAGCAGGGGTGTCACCTCAGTGGAGGTTCTCCTTTGCGCTCCCGAAGTTGTCGGCCCTGCCGGAGAGATGAATGAACTCCCAAGTGCGTGCAAGGTACGCGTACCCGATCGCGGCCGCATTCAGAGTCGCCAGGACCGTCAGCGCGCTCCAGGCCACGGACTTGATTCCCAAGATCTGCATGTCCGCCACGTTCTCCCAGCGGAAGTACGGAAGGTCGGCCTTGTAGATCATGAATAGGCCGCTCGCGGCGATGGAGCAGAGAACCGTGGTGACCAGGGAGATCCTGGCCGCAAGTGTCCCCTCAAGAAGACGTTGGGGTTGGCCGTCGAAGCCCAGCCAGGCGGCGGCCACCGCTGGAAACACCAAGAGGAAGGCGGGAACGTCCGTGCCCGGGTCGGCCCTCCGCGAGGCCACGAAACCGATCAGCCAGATCAGCAACGCGGCGGCGGATGCCGTTATGACGGCCCGGAAGACAGAGCCGGGTGGAACTTCGTAGAAACGGAAACGGACGTTCGGGATGCCATGCTCCTTCTTGAGTTCCTCCATTGGCTCTGGGAAGAATCGAGTGTAGAAGTGCGCGTAGCGCTGGCCTGCACGGCGCCGAAAGCGGTAGTACGGGGGCGGCGTGGTCGTGTCGACGGTGGAGCCGCCGGTAGTCGATGAATTGAACCGCCGATTCTTGGCGTCCTCCCGGCGGATCTCCTTACGGCGCTTCCAGTGCGCGTCGAGATAGTCGATCAGCTCTTCCGATTCTTGAACGCCGACGAAAACTCCATCCTGTGCGTCGATCAAGAGGTGATAGCTCTGCGTCGTCCACGCGTTGTCCAGTGTTATGGAAAAGTCTACCGGGCGAGAGCCGAGCAGGAGCCGCGCCCTAGCCTTCAGCCAGTTCAAGACTCCATTTTTGAATGGCGCGAGTTCGAGGGCCGGAGTCATCATCCGCTCATAGGACACGACGAAGCGACCGTCCGGCGGACAGGGAACCGCCGCGACGACCGCATAGTTCGAGGTGAGCTTCTTGACGAGTTGTTGGGCGAGTCGGAGCGCGGCCGGGTTGACCACATCTGGACCGTCTGCCGACTTCGCCGCCCGGTCGAGCTCATCGCTGGCGGAATCGTCGTCGTCCCGGTCGATAATCCCGGCTCGGCGCATCACCGCCCGGAGTGCAATCTGCTCTGCGTCGAAGGCCTTGCCGTGGGTGCTCTTAGAAATGTCGGTGCCGTATGCGATGTCAAGTAGAGTCCTGAGGACCTGGGCCACGAGTTGAAGGTACTGTCGGTACGAAAGGACTGGCAGGGCGCTCCCGTCGGCTGCAAGAACGTGAAGGTTGTCCACCATCTCGCCCTTGCGGGGCACCAGGACGGGAAACAGGATTACGGGCTGTTCGCGGACACTGCCAGAGCGGTCCGCCACGTCGTTCGATGAAGCACTGCCTTCCGCCAAGGTTCCTTCTGTCCCGGACTGTCGCTGGGGCGGAACCGGCGACTGGTGGGGGACGCTGCTGGCTCTCGGGTGCAAAATTTGCCGCACCACGCGCGGATCAAGCTGCGCGTCGATTGTGACCCGCTGTGTGAGCGTTCGCTGGCTCGGCTGATAACGCTCGGTAATTCTTTGTCGTACGGTCGAGGGAAATATGATCGCAGAAGTGAATTCCCGAGCGCGCGCCGAATCCGCCTCGTTCAAGCGAGTGAGCGCTTTGGTCTGACCCGCGCTGCGCTGAAGGACATTCACCTGGTTATCCGGCAGGCGCCACACCTTGGTGGGTCGGTGCGAGCGTGTCTGGGGGCGGTGGTAGCGACGTCGGGTGTGCCAGGCCAGCAGAAGCACCAAGAACATACCGGCGAGTGCTCGGGTGGTCCATCTGACGACTCCGCCCCACGCTGGCGGTGTGCCGGCGATGACGAAGACGAACAAGAGTATTAGTGCCATGCAGATCAGGAAGGTGGACTGAGGTGAGGGCAGGGAGCCCGAGGCTGTGATCCGGTAAGCCTCATCTGTATGGGGGGTCTGCTGATGACCTCTGTCCTGCTTGGTTGAGGTGCGCTCGAGACTCGAAACCACATCGACCCCCTGCGTCTAGTGAAAGAATGTCCGAGGGAGAATCACCTTCGGTTTTGAAGACATTCCTGTCTGTGACGACGAGGTTGAAGATTTCTGTCGTTGATGCGACAGACGAGAAGGGGGGATAGGGCCGGCCGGACTGCTTACGTCTTCCGGGCGGCTGGTCCAAACCAGACGAAGAGTTGAGGTAGGGCGAGGAAGTGGGCAAGGGCGGCGCCTGTTGCTGAGACCGCCCGTGCCGTGGCGCCAATCGTAGGTCTCAACGCGTCAGGGCGTCCCTTCGGATGGCGAAGTTGAAGGAGACCCACTCAGTAGATGAAAAGAGGAGGCATGGCCCGTCCGGATCCTTTGAATCGCGGACAGCGACCCCGTCGCAGAGATTGGTGGCAACCTCGACGCAGTCACCGCCGTTGTCGCCGCTGCGAGTGCTCTTGCGCCACACGGCGCCGGTCAGGTCAGTCATGCCGCGTCTCCCCCCATGATGCGCCTTATTATGTCCATCGATTCTGCCTCGCCGAGGGCGAGCGCATCCACGCCCTTCCAGGTGTTGTCGTAAGCCGCCAACTCCTCCGGCTTGTCCAGGTAGAGGGCCCCGGTCAACGACTCGCTGTAGACGACCGACGGCTCGGGAGCCGCCCGGCCGCCCTTGGTGGCGGGGAAGTCGAGGATGACGAACGAGCCGGCGACTGCGCCCGGATGGGGTCCTGCGGCCAAGGGGACGACCCTTATGGACACATTGGGAAGCTCGGCGGCCCTGATTAAATGGCTAAGTTGAGCGCTCATGACTGACGAGCCGCCGACCGGGCGTCGGAGGACCGCTTCCGCCAGCACAGCCTCCAATCGAGGCGGCTTTGGCAGGCGGCGGGTCAGGAGAGCCTGGCGCTGCATCCGGACATCGACCGCGCGCTCGCGCTCTTCGACGCTGAGCCGACTGCCTGGCTGAAAGAGTCCCAGCGCGTACTGGCGAGTCTGAAGCAGCCCGGGGATCAGGGACTCGTCGTAGCGGCGGAGGTGGGCGGCGGCGGATTCCAGGCCCACGTACAGCTCGAACCAGCTCGGCACCGCATCGCCGTACGCGTGCCACCAGCCCTTCGACTTCGTCTCCGCGGCCAGGCCGCGCATCGCCTCGGTCATTTCGGGCGACACCCCGTACAGCTCGCACATCGCCTTGACGTCGAGGACACGGACTGAGCCCTGGCCGCATTCGAGGCGCCAGATCTTCTGCCGGCTGTATTCGAGGGCCTCAGCGGCGGCGTCGAGCGTCACCCCCGCCTCGTTGCGGAACTGTCGCAGCAGCCGACCGAGTTGCCGGCGTGGCACGGTCGATCCGATGTCGTCGGGCATCCGCACACTCCTTGGTTCCGTGACGCAACGCTGCGTGACCTGCTCCTGCAACTCCTACGGGTTTCAGCAAAGAAAGTCAATGCACAACGGCGAAATTGCGGTTTAGAACGTTGCGTTTCCACTGCGGACTGTCGCAGGCTGATCACAGCACGGCGGCCGTCCGGTCCCCCCGAACGGCTGCCGTGCTTCCCCGAACACCCTCGCCCCTCCGCGTCAGGAAGGCAGGCAGACATGAACGCCAGAAACCAGCGACCACGGACGGCGAGTGGTGGTGCGACCTACCGCTCTACCGCGTACACCAGTCTGTTGCCGTGGCAGGTGCGCGAGCGCCGCTTTCCACCGACCGGTCTCGGACGTCGCGGGCTGAACCCGGACGACGTGTACGCCTTCCTCGACCGGGTCGCCGCCGACATGGCCGCTGTCTACGCTGCTCTCGCCGAGAGCCGCCTCGAGACGGCCCGGATCAAGGCCGGCCTGCGTCGCCGGCAGGCCGACCAGGCCGGCGCCCGCAACGAGGAGGGCCGGGCCTGATGAGCCGGCGGTACGTCGTCCACCTGCCCGTCGTTGCCACCGACCTGTCTGCCGCGCAACGCCTGGCCCGGGTCATCGGCCGATGGATGCTGGTGCTGCCGATGGCCGACCCGGGGGAGACGACCGTCTCCGAGGAGGACCAGCAGTTCCTGCGCCACCGGGTCTTCTGCGACCTGCTCATGCCGGGCGGCCGGCGCTGCCTCCTGCGCGACGGCCACGACGGCGACTGCTCCCGCCGCCTGCGTCGATGAGGGGCTCGACCGTTGCGCTTTCATCCATCGCAGGCCATCACTCGACGGACCTGTCCGCCGCTGACAGAAACGACGCCGCGATGCCTTCGCGAAGCGCGGCAGCACGCGCGTCGTCGAACCCGGCGAGCAGGGTGTGAGCCTCGCGCCAGTGCTGGCCGGCCTCCTCGGCGCGACCTGCCGCTGTCAGGGCGCCACCCAGATGGTCCAGCGTCAGGGCAAGTTGCCAATCGTCCCCGAGCTGCCGGTGCACTGCCGCCGCGCGCAGGTGGAAGGCGACCGCCTCGTCCGCCTGCCCCAGCTCCCGGTACGCCTCACCGGCGCCGTCGAGGGCCATCGCCTCGCGGCTGCGGTCACCGAGCCGACGTTGAATCGTGGCCGCCCGGTGCACGGCCTCCAGTGCCTCAGCGGGTCGGCCGAGGGCGCGCAGCACCCGTGCGTACTCCACCAGCCAGTGCCCCAGCCAGACCTGGCTTACGCCCTCGGCGATGGCAATGGCCGACTTGATCGCGGCAAGAGCCTCTTCGGTACGGCCGAGTTCCCGCAGGGTCATGCTCAGGAAGAAGAGCGAGTTGCCCTCCTGCCCCCGGTCGCCAATCTCCCGCTGCACCGCGAGTGCCTGTTCCAACAGCGCCGCCGCCTCGGTCAGCTCACCCAGCTCGTAGCGAGTCTCGGCCAGGTTGCTGATGAGCAGGGCCTGCCACCGCTGGTTGCCGAGTCTTTCAAAGATCGCCAGGCTCTCGCCGAAGTGGCTGAGCGCCCCGGTGAGGTGACGGTGGCGGAGGCCCAGCAGCCCGAGCGCGTTGATCGATACGGCTGTGCCGTACTCGTCGCCGATCTCCTGTCGAATGACCAACGCGGCCCGGTGGTGTACGGCGGCCTCGGTGAGTTGGCGAGCTTGGAAGTGGGCCTTGCCGAGGCTTTCCAGCGCCTCCGCCTCGCCATGCCGGTCGCCCAGCGATTGAGCTGCCGCCAGCCCGATCCGGGCGGTGGTGAACCAGCCTTCGAAGGCGTTCTGATGCATGAAGACGCTGCGCAGCACCGCTGCCAGTTGCCAGGCGATCCGCGGTAGGCCCGCCTCGGCGGCTGCGCGGGTTGCCGCTACCAGGTTGTCCCGTTCGGCGCCGAACCAGGCGTCCGCCTCGGCGTTGGTCGCGAAGGTGAGCGGCGTGACGTCGGCCGGCGGATCCAACGGTACGGTCCGGTAGAACGGCAGCGTGCGGGTCAGCGCGGCGTCGGCGGTGTGCAAGTACCAGTCCAACTCACGGCGCAGCGCGGCTGGCCGACCCTCCGTGCTCTCCAGGTGCCGGACCTGGTCGACCGCGTAGGCGCGCAGGAGGTCGTGGAGTTGGTAGCGTCCCGGAGAACTCTGTTCCAATAGATGCGCGTTGACCAGAGCGTCGAGCGGCTGCCGTACCTGGGGTAGCGGCACACCGGTCAGCGCGGCGGCGGCAGGGGCGCTGAAATCCGGCCCGGGGTGTAGCCCGAGCAGCCGGAACAGCCGCGCGGACGTCGGGTTCAGGGCGCGGTAGGACCAGGCGAAGACTGCCCGCACGGCATCGGACTCCTCGTCCTCCTCGGCAGTGAGGGCGTCCCACAGGGCCGACTCGTCGCGCAGATCCTGAATGAGCTCGCCGAGCGGCATGAACGGCCGGCTCGCCGCTCGCTCGGCAGCGATGCGCAGCGCCAGCGGCAACCGGGCGCAAAGTCGCGCCAACTCGGTCAGCTCGGCCGGGTCGTCGCCGCTTCGGTAAGGCGAGGTGATGTCGCGTAGCAGAGTGACGGCGTCGTCTTCGGTCAAGATGCGCAGCGTCAGCCGTCGACCGCCGTCGCGCGTGGTCAGCCCGGAGAGCAGATTCCGACTCGTGACCACGACCAGGCAGCGGTCCGTGCCCGGCAGCAGCGGGCGCACCTGCCGGGCCGATGCGGCGTTGTCCAACAGCACCAGTACGCGCCGGCCGGCCAGGCGCGAGCGGTACAGCGCCGCCCGACCATCCAGATCCGCTGGCACCGCCGAGGGCGGAACACCGAGAGCCCGTAGGAAGCGGTCGAGGATCTGATCCGGCTGCGCCGGCTCGCCCGGATCGTAACCGCGCAGGTTGGCGTAGAGCTGCCCGTCAGAGAACCTGCTCCGGACGCTGTGCGCCCAGCGCAGGGCAACCGAGGTCTTACCGACACCAGCCGTCCCGGTGATCACTGACAGGCTGACATTGACGCTCTGATCCCCCTCGGTCAACAGCCGGTTGAGCGTCCGCAGCTCCTCCACCCGATTGACGAAACCGCGTACGTCACCGGGGAGCTGTTGCGGTCGCTCCTGCGAAGTCACCTCGCCGTGGAAGTGCACACCGCCGTACACGTCGCGGGCCTGGACCAGCTCCGCCGGACCGGACAGCTCGGACCGGTTCACCTGAGCCGGCCGCTGCCCGGGCTCGTCCGAACCGACGCCGTCCACCTCGTCACCCCGCGCGGGGAGGCCCCATCGGTGCCACTACACGGGCGAAGTACTCGTCCAGGGGTTCACCGCGGTGGTAGAGGGACTCGATGAAGGACTGGCAGCTTGCCACCAACTCGGGGTCGCGCCAGCGGCGGGCGGCTGCCAACACGCCGTCGGCGTCGTAGACGGCCTCGTACATCACCTCGGTGCCGAGGGTGTAGATCTCCGGCAGCTGACCGCCCGACTCGGCTGGTGCGACCGCGTCCGCGCCGACCACGTGGGTCAGACCGCCATATTCGTGCCGCAGCCGCAGCACGTGCAGCTCCCACCGAAGGTACGGCGCGAGTGGCTCTTGGACGACTCGAACCCGGCGGGTGGCGAACCCGTCCTCCGCGATCCGTCGGTAGTAGCTCTGGAACTCGGAGCGGCGTGCGTCGAGGATTCGCAGCGAATCCTCCCATCGCCCGTCGGCGAACGCCTGCCACCCTTCGTCGCCGGGCTCCTTGAAGGTCTGCTGCCGTTCCAGCTTCCAGAAGCCCGGAGCACCGGTCCGCCAGAACCGATCGTCGAAGTCCGCCCAGTAGTCGTCCAGCCGGAGCCGCTCGCCAGGATCCCCGCGGAACAGGTCATGCATCAGGTATGTCCACCTTCGCCGCGATCATTGTCGACCGGGGAACGATGATAAGTCGCTCGCCAGGATCCACCGAGACATCGGCGGGAAGCCGTCCCTGGTAGGCCTCGGTGAGGTCCTGCCCGATCACCGCGATGTCGCCGTTGCTCAACTCCCAGACGTCGGGGCAACTGCCGTCGCCGGAGGTGTTGCCCAGCTCGTGGGAGGACTTACCCCAGCGGCGGGTGAGCTCGGCGGTAGGGTCCGCTTCCCAGCGCTGTTCGCTCATGGTGACCTCCGAGGTCAGGTGTCCGCGCGAGCACCCACGGTAACATCGAGGCAGATTGATTATCGGCGTCCGTGTTCGTCGCTAGGATCCGGGCGCGAGGGCGGGAGGCGGAATTGTGACCGACCCGATCATGGTGACCGCAGCGACGACGCTCGTCGCATGGGCGACCACCGAGTTGGCCCAGGGTGGCCGGGCGGCCGTGTGCTCCCTCATCGGATTCTTGCGTACCCGATTCCAACACGAGCCGGCGTCGCGTGCCGTCATTGAGGGCGCTTTGCGGCAGCCTTCGCCGGAGGCGGTCGGACGCTTCGCCGAACTGCTCGATCGGGAGTCGCGCCGCGATGTCGCATTCGGCGCTGAGCTACGAGCTCGGTGGTCGCAGGTCGAGGCCACCATCGCCGAAGGTGCCGGCCGTGTCGCCAACTCCGTGTCCGGCGAGGTGCACGGGCCGGTAGTGCAGGCAGGTGACGTCCACGGCGGTATCCATCTCGGCGACCGTCCCACGCGGCACTGACGCTGCGTACCGAAGTGAACGATCGTTGCCGCCGTTCTCGACGCCGCGCCCGGCTTCGCTGTTGGCCTGGTAGGCACGGGCGGTCAGTAGAACCGCGCCGAGTTCGGTGCGCTCAAGGAGTATTGCCCCCTGATCCAATCCCGGCCTGCGCCGTCGACCTTGGCGGAAGGGGTCAGTGGTGGCGAGGCGCGGCACCTGGCCACCCAGGTCCCCGAGGAGTTGCGGGGTACCTGCACAAGGACGTGGACTTCGCCGAACGGATCGACCTCGTGGAGTTCCTCAATGAGGTAGGGGTCCGCGCGGGAACGGATGACGAGCGGACCGCTGAGGGCGCCCGCGCCGTGTTGACGACCCTGCGCGAGGCGGTGAGCGCGGAAGACCTCGAGAACCTGGAATCCGAACTGCCAAAGGACTTCCGGCGGCTGCTGCGCCCGGTGGGCCGCGGCGCCCGGGCCTGAACCGAGCCAATTCCTGGCCCGGTCCGGGTACGGTGCGCGGGTGGAGGTTGGATTCGCCCCGCCCGTCTCCGGCTCGTGGGCCACACCGGAGAACATGATCCACGTTGCCCGCCGCGCCGAGCAGCTCGGGTACCACTCGCTCTGGACGTTCCAGCGGCTCCTGGTCCCCGCCGACCTCGACTGGAGCGAGACCTACCACAGCGTCCAGGACCCGCTGACCACGCTGGCGTTCCTGTCGGCCCACACCACGCGGATCCGGCTCGGCGTCGCGGTGCTCAACATGCCGTTCATCTCTCCGGTGCTGCTGGCCAAGCAGACCACGACCCTCGACATCCTCGCCGGCGGACGGCTCGACGTGGGACTCGGCCTCGGCTGGGCGGACGAGGAGTATCAGGCGACCGGGGTGAGCAAGCATCGGCGGGGCCATCGGGCCGAGGAGTTCCTCGCCGTTCTCCGCGCTCTCTGGCAGGACGGCGTCGCCGAGCATCGCGGCGAGTTCTACCAGGTCCCGCCGACGCGTCTGGAGCCGAAGCCGGTGCAGCGACCACACCCGCCGATCCTGCTCGGCGGCCAGGCGCCCGCCGCGCTGCGCCGGGCCGGCCGGCTCGCCGACGGCTGGGTCAGTGGCAGCCAGGCGGACCTGACGGGCATCGGCGAGGCGGTCGCGACCGTCAAGGCCGCCGCCGCGGAGGCCGGCCGCGATCCCGGCGCACTGCGCTTCGTCTGCCGCGGCGCGGTCCGCGTACGCCCGACGGGCCCGGCCGAGCGCGAGCCGCTCACCGGCACGCTCGAGCAGATCCGGTCGGATCTCGGCAGACTCGCCGAAGCCGGCATCACGGAAGTGTTCGTCGACCTCAATTTCGATCCGGAGATCGGCTCACCTCGCGCCGACGCGCAGGCGTCGCTGCGCCGGGCCGACGAGGTGCTCGACGCCCTCGCTCCGACCCGCTGACACCCCGGCGGGCGCTCACCCGGCCGGGTCGGCTGCCGCGTCCGCCGCGGACCACGCCGACCAGCCGGTCACCGCGATCGCGATCACCGGCCCGGCTGGTGGCTGCTGGACGTACTGCGGGTACTTGTCGGCCAGCGCCGCGCGGGCCGCGGCCTCCTCCGCGCGGTCCTCCACCAGCCGACCGTGCCCGTCCAACCGGACCCACCACAGCCGCGACCAGTCCTCGTCGTACTCGTCGATCAGCAGGCAGGCATGCCCCGTCGCCCGGATGTTCTCCAGCCGGCGTAGCCGCCGGTGGCGCTTGGGCTTCTCGTCCACCGCGTGGTAGACGACCTCGTCGAGCAGCACGAAGCACACGGGCACGAGGTGCGGACGTCCGTCCGCTCCGACGGTGGTCAGCCGGGCCACCCGGGCCGGCCCGACCCGGTGCCGGATGTCGTCGGCGGGCACGGGCCCGACGGTAACAGCCGGCACCCGTCATGGTGACTCGTTGTTGCCGTGGGGTGTGTCGGTGCTGCCGGCGGGTATGCCCTGCCGACCTGACCCCGGGGGAGGCGTGATGGCGAGCGAGGCGCCCGACTACTTCCAGCCCGAGGCTGGGCTGGTGCTCACGCACCTGCTGATCGTGCGGGACGTGGACCGTTCCCGGGAGTTCTACCAGCGGGTGCTGGGCGCGACGGTGGTGCGGGAACGCCAGCCCGCGATCCTGCGGTTCCACAACAGCTACATCGTGATCAACGACGAGGGTGGTCCGACCGACGACAAGCCGGGTGTGCAGGCGAAGGCGCCGCCGGATCCGAACACGCTCAGCAGCGCGATGAACGTCCGGGTCACCGACGTCCGGGCGGTCTACGAGCAGTGGCGGTCCCGGGGTGGGGAGTTCCTAACCGAGCCCAAGGATCATGGCGTCGAGATCCGGTGCTACCTGCGCGACCCGGACGGCTATCTGATCGAGCTCGGCCAGGGCACCGGGATCCTCGCCGAGATGGGTCGGTCAGCCTCCGCCTGAGCCACACGATCGGCGCCCGCCGGCAGCCCTGGTCACGGCCAGACCAACCATCGTGATCGGACCCCTGGTGATCACGCGGCGGGTACGGTGAACGTCGTGGAGGATCTCGGCGCGAAGGTCTCGTATCTCGCGCTCCCCGTCGGCACCCGGGTCTATGACGTCGACTCGGCACCCGTCGGCGTGGTCGAGCACATGCTGACCGACGAACCGAAGGACATCTTCCACGGCATCATCGTGGCACCGCCGGGATCGGAACAGTCCCACCGCTTCGCCCACCGGGAGCAGATCGCCGACCTGTACGAGCGGGGGGTCGTGCTGTCGGTACCCGGTGCCGAGATGCACGAGCCGAGCGAGGACACGCCGGCCAGAAGGGCCGAGGCCGCGGGTGACGACCCGGTGCAGGTGGGCCTCCGCCACGCCTGGGAGTGGCTGAGTCGCCCCCGCTGAACCTGGGGGCAAGATGTTCCGCTGGGACACCGCCCTGAGCGAGCCACACCGACCTTGTGCTCGGCTTCCGGCAGTTGCCGCTCGCCAGCCGTGACCAGCCCGCTGCCTCCGAACTACCCGTCGGGATGGGTTATCTGGTCTGTCCGGAGTGTGACCATGGCGACCGTACGGCCGTCGGCGTCGGCGAACTCGACTTCGTACGCAGGCGGGGGGCCGTCAAAGACATGCACGACGCTTCCCACTGCCCCGGCAGGCAGGTCTTCTCCCGGAATGGCTTCTCGGAGCTCAACCACGTCGTACAGCTCGAACATGTCAGCCTTCCTCTGGCGGAACGAGATGGTCACCGTCCGAGGTGCAGATGCGCCGTTCTCCAGACGCGATCTCGGCGAATCCGCTGGCCTGACCCCCAACGCCGTGACGATCCACGAATCGTCCTGGAGAGCGAGGTCGTGCGCTTCGACCATGCTGGCCGCGCGGCCGCGGATCAACGGATGACCGCCAGCGAACTAGCGCGAGAGGTTGGCCTAGATACCAGCGACGATAGGGACGAGGAGAACCACGACTAAGTCGTGCCGAACGGGCTGTCGAGGTCGTCCCCACAGGCAAGGCGGCTGTTATGGCCCGGCCCGGGCGCCCTGGGGAGTTGGACCAGGTACCTGGCCCAGATGCACGCCACCAACCCCGTCGTGACGTCGCTCTCGTGGGCCTCCGAGCAAGATCCTGGCATACGGGGACGGCCCGGTCGCCCCGACCCCGGCGAGGCATCTGCACGCACCCGCCGAGGCACGCCAGGTCGGGACGACGTGCGGGAGTTCGCGGCGGCCGCACGGTCGGCCGACTCCAGGCCGTGCAGGCCATCGTTGCCGTCAGGTTAGCGAGCATCACGACCGGGGGAACGGGCCTGACGCCGCTGACCTTGTGGGCGCGTCGTAGCGGTTCGGCGCCCAACTCCTGCGGTGATGGGACGGCGCAGCGTCATCGACTACCAGGATTGCTCGAGCCGGGGAACCCGGCTGAGTAGGTTGCGTCCACGAGCTCCTGAAGATGGCGGATGACGTCGACCTTGTGCTCGGTCTCCGGCAGTTGCCGTTCGCCAGTCGTCACCAAGTCGTTTCGCCAATGACTGACGATCTCCAGCTGTGCTGCCGCGGGCAGGTCGTCGACCCACAACGACCCGAGGTTGTTGTCGACGATCTCCTGCAAGCGGT
The DNA here is from genome assembly GCF_045161355.1 of Micromonospora sp. NBC_00617. NCBI lineage: Bacteria > Bacillati > Actinomycetota > Actinomycetes > Micromonosporales > Micromonosporaceae > Micromonospora > Micromonospora sp. NBC_00617. Next base: position 1,580,867 of record NZ_CP107751.1, read on the forward strand.
TAGCGGTTTGTCTGTCTGAGAGGCGGGAGATCAAAAACTCCAGCGTCCAGTCAAACAGCCCTCCCGATGAGGTCCAGTCGACGCCGGGTTTCAGCACGATGAGGCCAGCCATCATTTCCCTACAATGAATACTCGCGGACCGAGGTTTCGATCCGTGATGAACTGTTCGATCCGGGCAACCTGTTCCGGGATGAACTGCGACACGTCCACCGGCACCAGGTCAGCTTTGTCCAAGTGTCGTTCGATCTGATACTGCAACTGGGGCCACTGACGGTCAAAGAACTGCGCCGGGAAGTTGCCCACCGCATCGTAGGTCCGTCCAGCCTCGTCGACCCAGTCGGCAGAGGAGGCCGGGGGAGCGCGGTGGAGTGTCACGCTCATTTCCTGCTCTAGCCGGACCGCTGTCTCCGCCTCGCCCGGACGGAACCTCCCGGTCGCCGGATCCATGCCGAGATCGTGTATCCGCTGCTGCTCCGTCGCCGCAGGCGTTGAGGGCTCACGAGGCGGCTCAGGTTCGGGCGTGTTCCGGCTTGATGGCGACTCTCCTTTCTGGAGTCGACCCAGCGCCTGCTTGAGTTTCTCGATGAGGTCGCCGAGCCGGCGTACCGTCGGGATCAACCTGCGCAGGCTGGCCAGCAGCCCCCGCAACAACCGCGCGATCCGCGCCCCCCACGACGCCACCAGCGTCGTGACCTGTTCCACCACCAGCGGTGCGGCCAGTCCGCCGGTGACGACGAGTTCGCCCGCGTACGTGATGAGGCGGGAGACGCAGGCGGCGATGGCGTCGCGGACCAGGAGCCGGACGGCGGCGACCAGGCCGGCGGCGCCTTCGGTGATCGCGGCCATGGTGTCGGCGCCCTGGGCGAGGCCGGTGATGGACTGGTGTTGTTGGGTGGCCCAGGCCCGGTAGGCGGGGCCTGCGCTGCCGCCCCAGCCGGCGACGTCGTTGCGGACGGCGTGGGCCAGTTCGGCAGCGTCGTCGCGGAGCGAGGCGGCGATGTTGTGCCAGGTCTGGGCGTGTGCGGTGATCTGCGCGGGGTCGCCGGCGAGCCAGTCGAGCGCTTCGCTGAGTGGTTTGACGTGCTCGATGAGCCAGGCGATCCCGTACTGGAGCAGGGCGCCGACCGGGTCGGAGACGAAGGCGAGGGCGTCGAGGCCGGCACTGACGACACCGAGGCTGCCGTCGATCCAACTGCCGTTGCGGATGCCCTGCGCGATGAGTTCGATGTCTTCGCAGATCCACACACCCGCCCAGGCGCTGGGCGGGGTGTCCGCCGTGGCGGCGACGAGCGGGTTGGACGTCACGGGCGCTGCCGCACCCCGTCGAGCAGTGTCGGCATCAGCGCGCAGAGCTGACCGTACGCGTCGGTGCCCAACCGGACGTGCTGGCCCGCCTGCTGGGCGGTGTCGAGGCTGCCGGCGCAGCGATCGAGGCGGGCGGCGTGAGCGGTCAGGTCGTCCGGGTCGACGTGGATGCCGTCACCGGTCGGCATCGCTCGAACCCGGGTCACCAGCCAGCCGACCGCGGTACGAGTCGATGATGGCTCGGGCGCTCGCGTCGTCGCCGAGGAGTTCCACAGTCACCTCACGGACCTGGCTCAGCAGGTCGGTGCGCGCGGCTCTGGTGGTCTCCAGGATCTGCCGGGCGGTGTGCGCCGCGGACTGTTGCCGGATGCGTTCGTCGAGCCGCAGGTCGCTCAGTAGGCCAGCCGCGTCGACGGTGACGTCGACGGTCCGGTCGGTGTTGTGGGCCGTGCCGGTCAGCTGCTGCATCCGCGCCGACAGCGTCTTCGCTCGTTCCGCCCGCTCGGCGAGCGACGACTCCCACTCGTCGAGCCGCCGTCCGGCCGCGTCGAGCGCAGCCTCGTCCGCCCACATGTTGACCCTCCCCAGGGGACCACCGCCGACGGCAGCCAGCGGGATCACCGGCACGTTACCAACTGGTGGCGCTCCGTGCTGGCCCCTGAACGGGGGACTGCCACGCGTACGACGCGCCCTAGCATTGCGCGCTGGGGAGTCGCTTCCCACCGCCACCGGCCCCAGTGAGGTGTTGTCATGCCGTTCACCACCAGACCAACCCTGCAGGGAACCTTCGGCATGGTGTCGTCGACGCACTGGCTCGCCAGCCAGTCCGCGATGGGGGTCCTGGAACGTGGCGGGAACGCCTTCGACGCCGCGGTGACCGCCGGGTTCGTCCTGCACGTCGTCGAACCCCACCTCAACGGCCCGGGGGGCGAGGTGCCGGCCATCGTGGCGACCGCTGCGGATCCTCGCCCGAAGGTGCTGTGCGGGCAGGGCCCGGCGCCGGCCGCCGCGACCATCGCCCACTTCCGGTCCCTCGGCATGGATCTCATCCCGGGGGCCGGCCCGCTCGCGGCGGCCGTGCCCGGCGCGGTGGACGCGTGGCTCCTGCTGCTGCGCGAGCACGGCACGTTCGCCCTCGCCGACGTCCTCGAACCGGCGATCGGCTATGCCGCCGCCGGTCACCCCCTGGTGGGCAGGGTCGGTGCGACGGTGGCGGCCGTGCGGTCGCTGTTCGAGGAGCACTGGCCGACGTCCGCCCAGCTCTGGCTGCGCGACGGCCGGCCACCGGCGGCGGGGGAGAGGTTCGCCAACCCGGCGTACGCGCGCACTCTGCGCCGACTCGTCGAGGCCGGGCAGGCGGCCGGCGCGGACCGGGAGGCGCAGATCGAGGCCGCACGCCGAGCCTGGGGTACGGGTTTCGTGGCCGAGGCGATCGACGAGTTCAGCCGGCGGCCGTTTCGCGACTCCAGCGGACGCGCACACGCCGGGCTGGTCACCGGCGACGACCTGGCCGCGTACTCGGCGACCTGGGAGGCCCCGACCATCCTCGACTGGCAGGGCTACTCGGTGGCGAAGACCGGGTTCTGGGGCCAGGGCCCGGTGCTGCTCCAGGCGCTGGCTGTCCTCGACGCGCTCGACGACGACGGCGCGTACGAGACGGCCACCGCCGCCGGTGTCCACGCCCAGGTCGAGGCGCTCAAGCTCGCCTTCGCCGACCGCGAGGCGTGGTACGGCGACAGCGCCGACGTGCCCGCCACGGCGCTGCTCTCCCCGGCGTACGCGCGGGAGCGGGCGGGGTTGATCGGTGACCACGCGTCGACCGAGCTGCGGCCCGGGCGTCCCGACGGGACGCAACCGCGCCTGCCGGCCCACGTCCAACCCGGCGCCGGCAGCCGCGTCGATGCGTCGGACCCGACCACGGGGGAGCCGACGGTGCGCTCCGACGGGGTGACCCGGGGCGACACCTGCCACGTGGACGTCGTCGACCGCTGGGGCAACATGATCTCGGCGACGCCGAGTGGTGGCTGGTTGCAGAGTTCGCCCACGATCCCGGAACTCGGCTTTCCGCTGGGCAGCCGCCTGCAGATGTTCTGGCTGGAGGAGGGGCTGCCCTCGTCGCTCGCCCCGGGCCGCCGACCGCGCACCACGTTGAGCCCGACGATGGTGCACCGCGACGGGGAGCCGATCCTGGCGTGCGGCACGCCCGGTGGTGACCAGCAGGACCAGTGGCAGGTGCCCTTCCTGCTGCGCCACCTCGTCGGCGGTCAGCACCTGCAGGAGGCCATCGACGCGCCCGCGTGGCACACCGTCAGCCTGCCGGCGTCGTTCTATCCCCGCGACTCGGAGCCCGGCGTCCTGCTGGTGGAGGACCGGTTCGACGCCGACGTGGTGACGGCCCTGCGGGCGTACGGGCACGAGGTGCGGCTCACCGACGCGTGGAGTCTGGGCCGGCTCTGCGCCGTGAGCCGGGACCCGGGCAACCGCGTGCTCGCCGCCGGCGCGAACCCGAGAGGCATGCAGGGCTACGCGTGCGGCCGGTAGCGGGCACCGAACGGCGGGCGGTCAGGCGCCGCGCGCGAACAGGGCCAGGCGTACCCGGTTGGGGCTGTCGGTCTTGCTCATGAGGCTCGTGATGTGGGTCTTGACGGTGGTGACGCCGATGTGGAGGCGTTCGGCGATCTCGCTGTTGGACAGGCCCTCGGCGACCAGGGTCAGCACGTCCTGCTCGCGGGCGGTCAGCCCCTGCGCGGGTCGGGGCGGCTCGGCCCGGGCGTGCACCGCGCGTTGGACGAGGCGGTGCAGCACCTCCGGGGTGAACGGGCTGTCGCCCGCGGCGGCCCGGCGGATGCCGTCCAGCAGTTCGGTCGGGGGCGCGTCCTTGAGTAGGAAGCCGCACGCCCCGGCGCTCAGCGCGGGGTAGAGGTGGTCGTCGTCGCCGAACGTGGTCAGCACCAGTACCCGGGTGGCGGGACGCTCGGCGAGGATCCGCGACGTCGCGGTGATTCCGTCGACGCCGGGCATGCGCAGGTCCATGACGACGACGTCGGGGAGGAGCCGCGCGGCGAGGACGACCGCCTCGCGGCCGTTGTCGGCCTCGCCGACGACCTCGATGTCGGGCTGCGCGTCGCACAGCATGCGCAGGCCCGCGCGAATGAGGTGCTGATCGTCGACCAGCAGGACGCGGATCACGCCGGTCTCCGGGTGGGTGTTCCGGCCGGGGCCGCGCGGGCCCGGGGCGCCGCATCGGCGGGAATCGCGGGCAGCGTGTTCGGCAGGACGGTCCGCACGCGCCAGCCCGTGCCGGTCCGGCCCGCCTCCAGCCGGCCGCCGAGGACCTCGACGCGTTCGGACATGCCGGTGATGCCGTGGCCGCCGCCGGCCGGCACGGCCGTCGGCGCGCTGTCGCCGTCGGCGCCACCCCCGTCGTCGGTGACCTCCCAGTGCACGGCCCCGGCGCGCAGGGCCACCACCAGGTGCGCCCGCGCGGCCGGCCCGGCGTGGCGTGCCACGTTGGTCAGCGCCTCCTGGGTCAACCGCAGCACCGCCAGGCCGCGTACCGCGTCGAGTGAGCCGATCGCCGCGTCGATGTCGGCCTCCACGGTGATGCCGGCCTGGCGGGCCCGGTCGACGGCGGCGCCGAGCGCCGAGGGGAGCGCCGAGGGCTCGATCGCGGTCAGCGCGGCGTCACCGCGTACCCCGTCGGGGTTGCGCAGCACCGCGACCAGCCGGCGCAGCTCCGCCAGGGCCGCGGTGCCCGTGCCGTGCACGTCGTCGAACACCTCGTCCACCCGCGGGTCCAGGTCGGTGAGGACGTGCCGCGCCACACCGACCCGCAGCACCATCGACGCCACGTGGTGGGCGACGACGTCGTGCAGCTCGCGGGCGATGGCGCTGCGCTCGTCGGCGCGCGCCGCGCGGCTCTCCGACTCGCGGCGCCGCTGCTCGGCCAGCGCCCGCTCCACGGCCTGCCGACCCAGCTCCCGGTTGGTGCGGATGACCAGGCCGAGCAGCACCGGGACACCGACCTCCAGGCCCAGCCCGACGACCCCGGAGGCGACCTGGCGCAGCGGGTCGCCGATCGAGTCGGTCAGGTCGACCACGGCCAGCAGCCCGGCGCCCAACCAGATGGTGCGGGCGCGACCCGCCCGCATGGTGACCTCGAGCAGGGCCCAGCTCGCCCCCACCTGGTTGATCGTGATGTCGTCGATCAGGCAGATCGCGGCCGCCAGCAACGCCGCCTGCACCACGAGGTTGACCACCGGCCGGCGGTACGCCAGGAGCGCCACGGCGAACGCGGCCAGCGCGAGGGTCCACTGCGTCGGCGTCGGCGCGGGGCCGGAGTGGGGCACGAGAAGCAGATAGCTCAACCCGCTCAGGTCGAGCAGTACCATCCGCACGCGCGCGTCCCACGTGTCGAACAGTCGTCCCCGCCACCCCACGGTCGTCAGCCTAGGTGCTCACGGTCGGTGGCGGCGACCGCCGGCCGCCGCCACCGCGTCCGTACGCCCAGGTAGGCGGCCAGACCGAGCGGCCCGAGCAGGATGGTCAGCACCAGCACCGGAGCCATGACCAGCGCCGGCACCCCCCGTTCTCGGCTGTCCAACCACGCCCAGCGGCCCACGAACAGATCGAACGCGATCAGGTGCGCCCAGCCCGCCGCCGCGCCGTCGGGCGTGCCGAGCAGGTCGCGTACCCCGGCCAGGGTCGGCGACGCGACGGCGGGCAGCACCTCGCCGAACGCCGGGACCACCAGCAGCGCGTAGATCACCACGACGGGCAGCACGATCAGCGGTGAGCTGATGATCCGGGTGGTCCAGGACCAGCGCGGCAACAGGATCATCAGCGCCCAGAACGGCGCGGCCACCGCGAACGTCAGGGAGAACAGCGTCGCGGTCATGCCGCGAGCGCCAGTTCCGGGCGGCGTCGGCGGGCCAGGACCAGGCCGCTGGCGGTCGCCGTCGCGACCACCAGGGCCGCGACGGCGACCAGCGTGCGGGCGTCCGGGCGCAGCAGCGGCTGCCCGCGCAGGGCCTGCCAGGTCAACAGCATCGTGAGTACGCCGTACGCACCGCCCGCGATGACCAGCAGCCGGACGCGGGTGCGCGCGTCGAGCCGGGTCGCGAACCGGGTCAGCAGGATCGCCAGGATCGGCAGGGCCTGCAGGGCGTGCAGCCCCACGAAGTGCCCGATCCGCAGGTCGCCGCCGGTGGTGCTCCAGCCGACCACGGGCAGCCCCGGCCCACCGTCGGCCACGCCCACGCTGTGTGCCCCGGAGATGCCCTCGATGCCCGGGTCCTGCATCGGCAGCGCCATCGGTACCGCCGCGAGCATCCCCAGCAGGGACAGGCCGAGCCCCCACCCGACGGCGGTCGCGGCGACCCGGTCAGGGATCCGCCGGATCAGCACGACGATCCCGATGACGAGGTGCGCGAAGAACAGCACCATGATCGCCGCGCCCATCGCCGCGAACAGGGCGGTGTTCAGCGGGGTGCTGTCGTTGAAGTGGCTGGCCTGCCCGCGGATCACCTGGCCGACGATCCACGCGTTCTCGACGACCGCCACCGCGACGATGACCGTGACCGCTCGTTCGGCGATCCGGCTGCGCCGGGGCAGCAGGGAGAGCATCCAGGCGAGTGTCACGCCGTACAGCACGAAGGACACCGCGAACTTGAACGGCTTGAGCCAGATCGGCGCCCCGGTGAGGACGCGCGGGTCGACGAGGATGCCGACGGTGGCGATGACGGCGAGCACCGCCATCGCGCAGACGAGAATCATGAGGGGGCGGTTCCAGTGTGTCGCCCGACGTAGAACGGTTGTCATGCCAGTAGATGTTCGTGGCCGTTCCCGCCGGTCGCGTCCGACCGCGGGCCCCGGTTGCGGCCCGGAGTCGGAGCGCATCTCCTCCCTGGGTAGGAGGCGCGATCGGGGCGGCCCGCCGCCGGTGCTGGCACAATGGCCGACCTGCCGACCGGACCGGAGTGACCATGACGACCAACGAGGACCGTGTCCAGCCGAACGAGACCACAGTGCCGCTGCTGCCCTGCCCGGCGCCGGACGAGACCCTGGCCTTCTGGCGTGCCCTGGGCTTCGAGGTGCCCTACGAGCAGATGAGGCCGTACGTGTATCTGGTCGTTCAGTGGAGCGGGTTCGCCCTGCACTACGGGCCCGCGCCGAAGAACCTCGACCCGGCGAAGGAACAGACCGGCGGCTGCCTGGTGATGGTCGACGCGGTCGCGCCGTACCACGCGGCGTTCGTCGACGCGATGCGCAGCGCGTACGGCAAGGTGCTGGTCAAGGGCCTGCCCCGGATCACCCGCTACCGTGCCGGGGCGTCGCGGTTCAGCGTCGTCGACCCGTCGGGCAACACCGTCATCTTCATCGAACGCGACGAGCCGAACGATCTGGAGTATGGCGGGTCGAAGGATTTGCAGGGGCTGGCCCGGGTGCTCGACAACGCGCGGATCCTGCGCGAGTTCAAGATGGACGACCGGGCCGCCTACCGGGCGCTCGACTCGGGGATGCGTCGTCGTGCCGAGGACGCTCCGACGGTCGAGCAGGCCACGGCGCTGGCCGGCCTGATCGAGCTGTCGATCGCGCTGGGAAAGACTGATCGGGTGCCCGAGTGGGGCGCCCAACTGCGCGCGCTCACGTTGACCGAGTCGGAGCGTACGCAGGTGCGGGCCTACGTCGCCGACCCGGTCGTCCTCGAACCCTGGTGGGCCGATCCGCACTGACCGCCCGGACCGGGGGTCGGGCCGGACAGGGCCCTGACCGGCGAGTTCCTACCCTGACCCGGGCTGCGGGGCAGGCGCAGCCCCGCAGCACTCGGTTCAGAAGGGCCACCGGTCGTCGGACCCGGCCTCGATCAGCGGGATCATCGCGAACGCGGCGTCGGACAGTCCGCCGAAGGTGTGCCGATTCGTGATGGTCGGCGTGTGCCCGATCCGGTATCCGGCCAGGTTCCAGGTGTAGACGGGCACCTCCGCCGGCACCGCCGCGACGACATTCGTCGAACCGTGCCACTGGGCCTGCTCATCGGTGAGGATGATCAGCCGGTCGTGTCGGTCGTAGTGCTCGCGGACCGCCTTCTCGGTGTCGGTTCCCCTGCCGAGGAAGTAGCCGCCCTCCCTGAACCGCCGCACCGCCCCGAGGACCGACTCGCCCGCGACCTCGGGAAACACCAGTCTGTCATTGGAGAACGACACCACAGTCGCCGACTGCGCGCGGGCGGCCAGCGCGAGACCGAACACCGCTGCGGCGTCCCAGCAGAGCAGCGTGCCGTCCTTGCTGAACGGGCTCCGCATCGAGCCGGACGTGTCGATGAGGATCAGCGTCCGCCCGTCCAGGGCGGGCACGTTCACCAAGGCGTGCTGCAACGCCCTCTCCAGCGGGTACGACCAGCGCAGGCTCGGCGCGGCGTTGTACGCCGACAAGAAGCGCATCGGCAGCACCCGCGAAGTCGCCACCTGCGCGGGGTCGGAGAGCTTGGCGGCCACGGTCTCCGCGACGGTGTCGCTGACCCCGGCCCGGTCGAAGTTGCGCAGATTACGCAGCAGCGCCAGGTAGCCCATCGTCGGGATGACCGACTCCCATGCCACCGCGTCCATCGCGCTCTGTCGCCAGCCGGCCAGCGCCTCCCACGTCATTGCGGCAGCGTCCAGCATCGCCGGATCGGTGATTTCCCTGCGCTGCTCGACCGGCATCGCCATGAGGGCGTCCCGCGCCCTGAGCATCCGCAGGGACGGGGGTACCGGATTGTCCCGCCGGTGCCGCCGATCCAGCGCGTGCCGGAACAGGTCGCCCTGTCGCTCGTTACGAGCGGCGGGGTGGGTCAGCTCGATGACGTCACCGAAGCGCACCTGGCTGGCGCTGGAGTCGTACTTGAGCAGACTCCGCTCGGTGTAGAGGCGGACCGCCGCGTCGGCGATGCCCCGCTTCACCGGCTTGGGCAGTGCCCGGCCACGACGAGCCAGCCAGTACGCGAGCGCCTCGCCCGGCTCGTCCGCACGCTGCAACGCCGAATCCACGACCGCGCGCGAACCCGGAATTCCCGCCGTTACCTGGGCGCGGGCACCCTCAAGGGCCGCCACCACGGACGCTGAGCGCATCATCGCTCCGGTGCGAAGCCACGGTACGAAGCGCGCGAACCAGTCGGGATCAGCGACGGCGACGGTGGCGACCAGGTTTCGGAAGCGGCGGTCGCGGTCGGTGGCGCGCTCGTAGAAGCTGGCCTCGCCCACCATTTTCGAGACAGCGAGCAGGAACAGTTCGAGGCGCGGCTCACGGACGAAACCGGGTGCGCCCTCGCCGGTCACCGGTCGATGCCGGCCCGTGCGCAGCTTGACGTTGAACTTGGCCATGACGTCCCCCACGTCAGTCGGCCGAGAAGACGCCACCACAGCGCACACCCGAGATCAGAGTCGGCCACGGACTAGTCCGCCGTTCTGTCCGTTGAACCACCCACCCGAAGGCGTCGGGGGGATTCGAACCCCCATCTGCGGAGCCGGGAAGTAACCGTTGCCTGCGCACCGGGTATGCGTGTGGTCGCGCTTTCCCGAGATCGAGGTTGGCGACGGATGTCCTTCACCGGGGCCGGAACCCCTCCAGATGTAACCGTCGCCTACGCACCGGGAAGTGCGGTCACGACCGTAGCGGCAGCGGTTGCGGATGGGCAACAGGGTTTGTGATCTTGTGATCGGAGGCGGTGTGGTCGCACCGCACGCCCGAGATCGGAAGTGGACACGGTGCTCGCGGATTCGAACCGCAGGCCCTTGCGGGGCCTTCACCAGGAAGTAGCCGTATCCGTCGCACCGGGCGTGCGGCGAGAACACCTCCCGAGATCGAAGCGGCGACGGCGACCGGCCCTCGCGGGCCAAGGTGACCTGGGCCGCTGGTCGACGCCACCGAAGTGGCGGTGGGATTCGAACCCACGTCTCCCCGATTGGATGCGGAAGTAGCCGTTGCCTGCGCACCGGGAGGTGCCCCATGACGGTAGGGCCGCCTTGCCACGCCGGCAACCCCATTACGTATCGCCTTCGGGGACTCCGGACGGTGGAACTGCCGAGGAGCCGGGGCCTCAGATCATGGACAGGACCAGCGCGGTCGAGGCCGCCAGCTCCCGATCGAACACCTTTTCGCGCGGGACGAACACCATGGCCTGGCCCTCGCCGAGCACGACGTCCTCCTGTCGGGCGGTGGTGGCGCCATGGAAGACATGCACCGTCACCGTGTGCGGGAAGTCCGCCTCGTACGGGCGCGGACCGCTCCACAGCAGGTGCAGCTCGCCGGCTGTCAGGCCGGTCTCCTCCAACAGCTCACGGTGGGCCGCCTGCTCGGGCGACTCGCCGGGCTCGACGTGGCCGCCGGGAAGGCTCCACTGGTTCGGTGAGACGGGAGTGCTGTCGTCGCGATGCTGCATCAGCACCGCCCCGACGCGGTCGACGAGCAGGACGAGGGCGACGTCGTAGGTGGCCATGCACGAGACCCTGCCACGCTGGCCGGCGCTTCCGGCTGCTGCACGTGCTCTGACCGGGCCTGGAGCGGCCGCCGTATCAGTCGCTCGCCCGCCGAGCTCGCGGGCGGAGTCGTGGGATCTCGGCGCCCAGGCTGGTCTTCGGCACGGTGGTCGCCGGCACCCTGGAGTACGACACCCTGCGCGGCCTCGGCGCCCTGCCCATGCTGTTCGTGGCACTGATCGAGGAGTCGGCGAAGCTGATCGTCCCCGTGATGCTGCTGTTCACGGCCCTGGCGCAGCATCGCCGCCGCCTGCCGTCCTACGGCCTCGTCATCGGTGTGGCCGCCGGCATGGTTTCGTCGCGTTGGAGACGATGGGGTACGCCTTCACCGCGCTGCTGGGCTCGCAGGGCGACATCGGCGCGGTGGAGCAGACCCTGTTCATCCGTGGCCTGACCGCGCCCGCCGGGCACACCGCGTGGACCGGGCTCACCGCCGGAGCGCTGTGGGCGCTGCTGGCCAGCCCGAGCGTCGGCCGGCTGTTCGGGTTCCTCGGCACCTTCCTGGGCGTCGTCGTCCTGCACACACTCTGGGACACGTTCTCCGGTTCGTTGGTCTTCGTCGTGCTGGCGACCGTCAGCATCGGCTGGCTGTTCTGGCAGCTGCACCGCTACCGGACCTTCGGTGATCGCCTGGTGGTCCAGCGTCCGTCGAGCTGATCGCGGCTCCTTCTGCACCAGGGCTCCTGCGGCCAGCGCGAAATGGCCGGGGCAGGCATCGCTCTGCTGATCCCGCTGCGGCCAAGCCGGCACCTGATCTACTGTCGGACTGTTCACATTTAGTGGCTTTCGTCGGGAAGGTGCAGCGATGGGGGTGCGCCGCTGGGTCGAGAGCTGGCCGCTCTACCGCCAGCTCACCGGCACCGACCCGCTCGGGCGGGGCGCGGCGGCCAAGTCCGCCCAGTCACTGTCGCTGACCGCCCGCACCGAGACCGCGGACAGCGTCGCCCGCTCGGTGTGCCCGTACTGCGCGGTGGGTTGTGGTCAGCGGGTGTTCGTCAAGGACGGGCAGGTCACACAGATCGAGGGTGATCCGGACAGCCCTATCTCGCGGGGCCGGCTCTGCCCGAAGGGTTCGGCGAGCAAGGGTCTGGTGACCAGTCCGTTGCGGCAGACGACGGTCCGCTACCGGCGGCCGTACGGCACCGAGTGGGAGGATCTCGACCTCGACACGGCGATGAACATGATCGCCGACCGGGTCCTGGCTGCCCGGGACGAGACCTGGGAAGACCGTGACGACGAGGGCCGGCCGCTCAACCGGACGTTGGGGATTTCCAGTCTGGGCGGGGCGACGCTGGACAACGAGGAGAACTACCTCATCAAGAAGTTGTTCACCGCGATGGGGGCGCTGCAGATCGAGAACCAGGCCCGTATTTGACACTCCGCCACCGTCCCCGGTCTGGGGACCAGCTTCGGTCGCGGCGGCGCCACCCAGTTCCAGCAGGACCTGTCGAACTCCGACATGATCGTCATCCAGGGTTCGAACATGGCCGAGGCGCACCCGGTGGGTTTCCAGTGGGTGATGGAGGCCAAGCGTCGTGGGGCGAAGGTGTTCCACGTCGATCCGCGGTTCACGCGTACGAGCGCGGTGGCGGACGCGTACCTGCCGATCCGGGCCGGCACGGACATCGCCCTGCTCGGCGGCGTGATCCGGTACATTCTCGACAACGAGCTGGACTTCCGCGAGTACGTCGTGGCGTACACCAACGCCGCCACCATCGTGACCGAGGAATACCGGGACACCGAGGACCTGCACGGGCTCTTCTCCGGCTTCACCGAGGACAACGCCAGCTACGACCAGAGCAGCTGGCAGTACGAGGGCGCCGAGGAGAACATCTCCCCCCAGGACACCGAGACGCAGCGGGAGACGGCGGCCGGGCTGGAGCACGAGTCGCACGGTGCGCAGGTCGGCGGCGACACCCAGCGGGACGAGACGTTGCAGCATCCGCGCTGCGTCTACCAGATCCTCAAGCGGCACTTCGCCCGCTACACGCCGGAGATGGTGGAGCGGGTCTGCGGCATCCCGCAGGAGAAGTTCCTCGAACTGGCCCAGGCGTGGACTGCCAACTCCGGCCGGGAGCGGACCAGCATGCTCGTGTACTCGGTGGGGTGGACGCAGCACAGCGTGGGCGTGCAGTACATCCGCGCCGGCGCGATCATCCAGTTGCTGCTGGGCAACATGGGTCGGCCCGGTGGTGGCGTCATGGCGCTGCGGGGCCACGCGAGCATCCAGGGCTCCACCGACGTTCCGACGCTGTTCAACCTGCTGCCCGGCTACCTGCCGATGCCGCACCACGCCGACCACCCGACCTTCGACGAGTGGGTGGACAGCATCCGGCACCCCGGCCAGAAGGGCTTCTGGGGCAACGCGCGCGCCTACGGCGTGAATTTGCTCAAGGCGTACTGGGGGGACGCGGCGACACCGGAGAACGACTACTGCTACGGCTACCTGCCCCGGATGACCGGCGATCACGGCACCTACCAGCAGGTGCTGAACATGATCGACGGGAAGGTCAAGGGGTACTTCCTGCTCGGGCAGAACCCGGCGGTCGGCTCGGCGCACGGCCGGGCGCAGCGCCTCGGCATGGCCAACCTGGACTGGTTGGTGGTCCGCGATCTGTTCATGATCGAAAGCGCGACGTTCTGGCAGCACGCGCCGGAGATCGAGACCGGCGAGATCGTGCCCGAGGAGTGCCGTACCGAGGTGTTCTTCCTACCCGCCGCCTCGCACGTGGAGAAGGAGGGCACCTTCACGCAGACGCAGCGGCTGTTGCAGTGGCGGGAGAAGGCGGTCGAGCCGCCGGGCGACGCCCGCTCCGAACTGTGGTTCTTCTATCACCTCGGCCGGATCATCAGGGAACGGTTGGCGCAGTCGACCCGGCCCCGCGACCGCGCGCTGCTGGACCTGAACTGGAACTACCCCACGCACGGTCCGCACGTCGAGCCGAGCGCCGAGTCGGTGCTGTACGAGATCAACGGGTACGACGTGGCCAGCGGCCGACCGCTGTCGAGCTACGCGGAGATGAAGGACGACGGCACCACCGCCGGCGGCTGCTGGATCTACACCGGCGTGTACGCCGACGGCGTCAACCAGGCCGCGCGCCGCAAGCCCGGCTCGGAGCAGTCCCTGGTGGCGCTCGAGTGGGGCTGGGCGTGGCCGGCAAACCGCCGAATCCTCTACAACCGTGCCTCGGCCGACCCGGACGGCAAGCCGTGGAGTGAGCGCAAGAAGTACGTGTGGTGGGACGCGGAGAAGGCCGAGTGGACCGGCTACGACGTGCCGGACTTCGAGAAGAACAAGGCGCCCTCGTACCGGCCCGAGCCGAACACCTCCGGCGTGGCGGGCATCGCGGGCGACGACCCGTTCATCCTCCAGGGCGACGGCAAGGGCTGGCTCTACGCGCCCAGCGGCGTGCTGGACGGGCCGCTGCCGACCCACTACGAGCCGGTCGAGTCGCCGGTGCGCAACCCGCTCTACCGGCAGCAGGCCAACCCGACCCGCAAGGTCTACACCCACCCGATCAACACCCTCAACCCGAGCCCTCCAGAGCAGCACAGCGACGTCTTCCCGTACGTGTTCACGGTCAGCCGGCTCACCGAGCACCACACCGCCGGCAGCATGAGCCGGACCGTCGCGCACCTCGCCGAGCTGCAACCGGAGATGTTCGTCGAGGTGTCGCCGGAGCTGGCCGCCCAACGCGGCCTGACGCACCTGGGCTGGGCGCACCTGGTCAGCACCCGCGCGGCCATCGAGGCGAAGGTCCTGGTCACCGACCGGATCACCCCGCTGCGGGTGGACGGCCGGATCATCCACCAGGTCTGGCTGCCGTACCACTTCGGTTACGAGGGTCTGATCACCGGCGACTCGGCGAACGACCTGTTCGGCATCACCCTCGACCCCAACGTCCTCATCCAGGAGAGCAAGGTCGGCACGTGCGACGTGCGGCCCGGCCGACGCCCGAGGGGTCAGGATCTGCTGAACCTCGTCGTCGACTACCGGCGACGGTCGGGGAACCTGAGCCACCGCTATCCACCGCTGGTCACGACCGACGTCGCCGACAGCAGCAGCGACCAGGAGGACTGACCGATGCCGCACGCCAACGCCCTGTACGGGCCGCTCGATCCGGCGCCGGACGCCGGTTATGTGGACGCGCCGCCGCGGATGGGGTTCTTCACCGACACGAGTGTGTGTATCGGGTGCAAGGCGTGCGAGGTGGCCTGCAAGGAGTGGAACGGCGTTCCGGACAGCGGCCTGGATCTGCTGGGCATGTCGTACGACAACACCGGGGCGTTGACCGCGAACTCGTGGCGGCACGTCGCGTTCGTCGAGCAGCCGCGCTCGGTCGGCCCGCAGCTGCCGGCGTTCGAGGGCTATCCGGACGGGCCGGCGGTCAGCCCGGTGACGGCGGCTGTGGGCGCGCGGACCAGCGCCGACACCGGCACGGATCCGGGTCTGCCACCCGGCTCGCCGGTCGCGGCGGCCCGCATGTCGGGTGGGCCGGAGTTCCTGGGTATGCCGGGTGGGCAGCCGCCGGGGCGGGGTACTGGTGTGGAGCAGCGGTCGGATTTTCGGTGGTTGATGATGTCGGATGTGTGTAAGCACTGCACGCATGCGGCTTGTTTGGATGTGTGTCCGACGGGTTCGTTGTTCCGGACGGAGTTCGGGACGGTGGTGGTGCAGGAGGACATCTGTAATGGGTGTGGGTACTGCATTTCGGCGTGTCCGTACGGGGTGATCGATCAGCGTAAGGGTGATGGTCGGGCGTGGAAGTGCACGTTGTGTTATGACCGGCTAGGGGCCGGGATGACGCCGGCGTGTGCGCAGGCGTGTCCGACGGAGTCGATTCAGTACGGGCCCCTGGATGAGTTGCGGGAGCGGGCGGCGGCGCGGGTGGCGACGTTGCACGAACGCGGAGTTCCCGAGGCGCGGTTGTACGGGCATGATCCGAACGACGGTGTGGGTGGGGACGGGGCGTTCTTCCTGTTGTTGGACGAGCCCGAGGTGTACGGGTTGCCGCCGGATCCGGTGGTGACGACGCGGGACCTGCCGGCGATGTGGAAACGCGCCGGCCTCGCCGCGCTCACGATGGCGGCCGTAACGGCGCTCGCGTTTCTGGGCCGGCGGCCATGACCGACACGACACGGGTCGACGGGCACCGGCGGCGGGGACGCGGCGGGGGCGGCGAACAGCTCACCGTGCCGCCGGCCGACTTCAGCTCCTACTACGGCCGGCCGGTGCTCAAACCACCGGTCTGGAAGCACGACATCGCGGGCTACCTGTTCACCGGCGGCCTCGCCGCCGGCGGCTCGCTGATCGGCGCGGGCGCCCAGGTGACCGGCCGTCCCGAGCTGCGCACAGTCGGCCGGTGGACGGCCCTCGGCGGTGTCACCGCCAGCACGTACCTGCTGATTCACGACCTCGGGCGGCCGGGCCGGTTCCACCACATGCTCCGGGTCGCCAAGGTGACCTCACCCATGTCCGTCGGCACCTGGATCCTCGCCGCGTTCGGGCCACTGGCCGGGGTGGCAGCGGTCGCCGAACTCGCGCCGCTGATCCCACAGCACGGCGTGCTCGGCCTCGCCCGCCGGCTGGCGCCCCCGGTCGGCCACGCCGCCGGTCTGGCCGCCGCCGCTGTCGCGCCGGCGCTGGCCACGTACACCGGGGTGCTCCTCGCCGACACGGCCGTGCCGTCCTGGCACGACGCTTACCCGTCGCTGCCCTTCGTCTTCGCCGGGAGCGCGCTCGCCGCCGCGTCCGGGGTCGGCCTGATCGCGGCGCCGGCCACGCAGACCGCCCCGCTGCGGCGACTCGCCCTCGCCGCCGCAACCGTCGAGCTCATCGGCGGACGGCGGCTGGAGCGGCTGGGTCTGACCGGTGAGCCGTACCGGCAGGGCCGTAGCGGGCGACTGGTCACCGCGGGGCGGGTGCTGCTCGCCGTGGGCACCGCCGCGGCGCTGGTCAGCCGCCGCAGCCGGCTTCTGGCGGCGATCTCCGGCGCGGCCCTCGTGGCCTCTTCGGTCGCCACCCGATTCGGTGTCTTCGAGGCGGGTCGGGTTTCGGCGCGCGATCCGAAGTACACGGTCGTGCCCCAGCGGGAGAGGCTCGCCGAGCACGGGCCGACGGTGGACGACGGCCGACGCTGAGCGAATCGCGGACGGGCAGCGCCCTTTCGGGGCACTGCCCGTGCGCGACGCGGCCCGGCCGCCGCCTCAGCCGGTGAACAGCTTCGCGGCCGTGATGGCGGTCTGGACGATGCCGTAGCCGAGCAGCGCCGCGACGAGCAGCCAGGACAACCAGAGCCGACCGGTCTGGCCACCGACGTGCTCGGGCACCGGTGGACTGCTCTCCGGGCCGAGGGCGACCGGATCGGTGACGCTGGCGCGCGCCACGGGCGAGGTGGGGCCCCGGTCGGGCTCGTGGAAACGGTCCGGCACGGCGCGGACCAGCAGGTTGGCCACGAAGCCGATGGCGAGGACGCCGACCATGGTGAACAGCGCGGGTCGGTACGCCGACGCGGTGAGCGTGCCGGGCTTTCCCTGCGTGTCGAGGATCCGGTTGATGATCAACGGCCCGGCGACGCCCGCCGCCGACCAGGCGGTCAACAGCCGGCCGTGGATGGCGCCGACCTGGAAGGCGCCGAAGAGGTCCCGCAAGTACGCGGGCATGGTGGCGAAGCCGCCGCCGTAGAAGGAGATGATCAGGGCGGCGATCAGCACGAAGACGGCGGTCGCGGCCTGCCCGGCCACGGCGAGCAGGGCGTAGAGCACCATGCCGACGCCCAGGTAGACCATGTAGATGGGCTTGCGGCCGATGAGGTCGGACGTCGTCGACCAGACGAACCGACCGGCCATGTTGAACAGCGACAGCACACCCACGAAACCGGCCGCCGCCGACACCGAGACAGCGGTGGAGCCGTTGTCCCGGAAGAAGTCCTGGATCATCGGACTGGCCTGCTCCAGGATGCCGATACCCGCCGTGACGTTGCAGAACAGCACGATCCACAGCAGCCAGAACGAACGGGTCCGCACGGCGTTGGACGCGGACACGCTCGCCCTCGTCACCAGCGACCGGGTGGCGACGCGAGCGGGGTCGAACCCGGCGGGCCGCCAGTCCGGCGGAGGAACCCGGACGTTGAACGGACCGAACATCATGATCACGAAGTAGCCGATGCCGAACGTGACGAAGAGCCCCACCAGCGCGGACCCCGACGCCACGGCGGCGGGGTTGCCAGGGTTGTAGGCGGGGTCGTAGAGCGACAGCAACTGACGCGCCAGCGGGCCGGCGACCAGGGCGCCACCGCCGAATCCCATGATCGCCAGACCGGTGGCGAGACCCGGCCGGTCCGGGAACCACTTGATCAGCGTGGAGACGGGCGAGATGTAGCCGATGCCCAGCCCGATGCCACCGATGACGCCGTAGCCGAGGTAGAGCAGCCAGAGCTGCTGGGTCGCGATGCCGAGCGCGCCGACCAGGAACCCGGTGGCCCAGAAACAGGCGGAGACGAACATGGCCCGGCGGGGACCGTTGCGCTCCACCCACCGGCCGCCCACGGCCGCCGACGAACCCAGCATGACGATGGCGATGCTGAAGATCGCCCCGATCGCCGTCTGGCTGGCGTCGAAGTGCGCGATGAGGGAGTTCTTGTAGACGCTCGTCGCGTAGACCTGGCCGATGCAGACGTGCACGGCCAGCGCCGCGGTCGGGATGAGCCAGCGGCTGTATCCCGGGGGAGCGACGGTGTGCCGAGGGTCGAATACCGACAGCATGGGGTCCGTACCTCCTGCGGCTGAGTGGGCAGGCGGCGAGGCGAAGCTGTGCGGAGCCCTCGTACCGTCGCATCGCCCACTGAGCGGAATCCGCGCATGCCCGGATCGCACCGGGCCGGGGAATCGCACCGGACTCCCGGCGGATGACCGAGCGGCTTGCGCCGCCACCTGGCGGCCCGACGCACGTTCGGCGTTCGCCGTTGATCGGCTGTAGCTCACGTTACGTGGTCGCCGGACCGCCGCTCGCGATTACGGGAAAACGCGCTGGTCGACCGCCGAGATGCCCCCGCGCCGGCGTCGACAGGTCCGCCGGTGGTGCGGGTGCGGCAGGACGTTGGCGATGAACTGCCCACATCAGGCAGCCGTCAGGCACGCCCGATCCGCGGCTCGTGCCGGCCGGTGAGGCGCAACCCGACACCGCGCACGGCCTCGATCGTGACACCGGCGCCGAGGTCCCGCAACTTGGGTCGCAGCCGCTTCACCAGAGACTGCACGTCCGCTCTGCGCTCGCGCCCCTCGTCGTGCCAGACCGACCGGTGCAGCTCGGCGTAGCTCCAGATCCGGACCGGCTCGGTGATCAGGCAGGTCAGCAGGTCGTGCTCCAGTCGGGTCAGGTCGACCTCGCGACCCCCGCACCGTGCGGTGGACCGGGCCGAGTCGATGACCAGGGCGGGCTCGGGCTCGGCGGTGGGCGTCGGGCTCGACGGTGGCTCGCCGAGGGGGCCGGCTCGTTGCTGCGGCACCGCGATCAGCCGGCGCAGCTCGTCGAGGTCGGCCACCAGCAGCAGCGGCGCGATCCCATCGAGACGCTCCGCGAGCCGGATGCGCTCGGTCGGCGACGGCGTCACCGCGATCAGCAACGGAAACGGCTCGTCGGCCGGGTCAGTCCCGTCCGCCGCCGTCTCGTCGTCCTCGGCCACCACACCGCCCGGGATTGATGGACATCCCTGCCCAGCTGTCGTCATGGTCCTGACAATGATTGGCAAGTGCGCCGCCAGCAGGGCAACCGTTAGCGACAAGTTGCTCACAGCAAGTTCTTGATCGTCCTTTCCTCTCGATCATAGTGTCCACTCGGGCAACCGGCGTGACCCGCGCGGTGCATGGGGAGGCATGAGGGGGTCCGTTCGCTCGGTTCCATCGAGCCGGATCTCGCGCACTTCTCACCATGGCCCACTACACCCCTGGGTCGTTCTGAGGGAGGCAGCACCGATGATCAGACGTCCACAATGGAGACGCACGGCCAGATCGCTGGTCAGCGCCAGCGCGGCGATGATCCTCGCCGCCACATGCCTGGCCAGCGTCGGCTCCGGCGCGCAGGCCGCGCCCGGTTCGCTGGGAGCGGGCACCGCCGCCGGGGACAAGATCCGACCGGAGCTCGCCCGCCAGCTTGCGGCCAAGGGCGCAGGGGACTTCTGGATTCGGTTCAAGGACCGGGCCGACCTGAGCAAGGCCAGTGCCATCAAGGACTGGACGAAGCGCGGCGCGGCCGTCGCGCAGACGCTGCGGGAGACCGCCGCCGGGAGCCAGGGCAGGATCCGCGCCGAACTCGACAGCTCGGGTACCAAGTACCAGACCTTCTGGGCCACCAACGCCATCAAGGTGAACAGCGGCTCCCTGGCGATGGCGCAGAAGTTCGCCGCCCACGCCGAGGTCGAGGGCCTCTACGCCCCGGTCGCCTACAAGCTGCCGGAACTCACCAAGGGCACCGACGAGAAGACCGTCAACGCCGTCGAGTGGGGCGTTGCCAACATCAACGCCGACGACGTGTGGTCCCGGTACGGCGTCACCGGCGAGGGCGTCACCATCGCGAGCATCGACAGCGGTGTGCAGTACGACCACCCGGCGTTGGTGAACTCCTACCGTGGCAACAACGGCGACGGCACGTTCGACCACAACTACAACTGGTTCAACGCCGCCGGGACGTGCGCCGACGCGCCCTGCGACGACGACGGCCACGGTACGCACACCATGGGCACCATGGCCGGCTCCGCCGGCGCGAACCAGATCGGTGTCGCGCCCGGGGTCACGTGGATCGCGGCGAACGGGTGCTGCCCCACCGACGCGGCGCTGATCGAATCCGGTCAGTGGATGCTCGAACCGACCGACCTGCGCGGCCAGAACCCGGACGCCAGCAAGCGGCCGAACATCATCAACAACTCCTGGGGCACCCGGGACCCGTCCAACGAGCCCTTCATGGAGGACGTGACGCTGGCCTGGGCCGCGTCGGGCATCTTCGGGGTGTGGTCCAACGGCAACAGCGGACCGGCGTGCCAGACCAGCGGCTCACCGGGAAGCCTCGCCAGCAACTACTCGACCGGCGCGTACGACATCAACAACACCATCGCCAGCTTCTCGGCCCGGGGCACCGGGCAGAACGGCGAGATCAAGCCCAACATCTCCGCTCCCGGCGTGAACGTCCGGTCGAGTGTTCCCGGCAACGGGTACGGCACCGCCAGCGGCACGTCGATGGCCGCCCCGCACCTGGTGGGTGCGATCGCCCTGCTGTACTCGGCGGCGCCGTCGCTGATCGGTGACGTCGACGGGACCCGTGCGCTGCTCAACGGCACCGCGATCGACAAGGCCGACAACCAGTGCGGCGGCACCGCCGCGGACAACAACGTCTACGGTGAGGGTCGACTGGACGCCCTCGCGCTGCTCAACGCCGCCCCGACCGGTGATGTCGGCACCCTGGCCGGCACGGTCACCGACGCGGCCACCGGCGCACCGATCGCCGGCGCGACCCTGACCCTCACCGGTCCGACCTCGCGTGAGATCACCACCGGCGCCGACGGCACCTACTCGACCCAGGTCCCGACCGGCGACTACCAGGTCGTCGTGTCGGCGTTCGGCTACGGCAGCACCACGAAGTCCGCGACGGTCGCCAACCGCGCGACCACGACGCTCAACGTCGCCCTGACGGCGGTGCCGCGCGTCAACGTCACCGGCTCGGTCACCGACGGCTCCGGCCACGGCTGGCCGCTGTACGCGAAGGTGAGCGTGCGCGGCCCGTCCGGCGTGTACGACTACACGACGCCCTCGAACGGCCGATACAGCATCACGCTGCCGGCCGGTCAGACGTACACCCTGACGTACGAGTCGCAGTACCCGGGCTACCAGAGGGTCACCAAGGAGGTCGTGGTCGGCACCCGCAACGTGACCGCCAACGTCGCGGTGCCGGTGGACACCACCACCTGCACGACGGCGCCCGGCTACACGTTCGGCTCCGACGGCGAGTACGAGACCTTCGACGCGACGACCACCCCGGCCGGCTGGACGGTGGTGGACAACGCGGGCAGCGGTCAGGTCTGGAAGTTCACCGACGACGGCGGCCGGGGCAACCTGACCGGTGGCACCGGCAACTTCGCGATGATCGACAGCGATGACTACGGCGCGGGCACCAGCCAGGACACCTCTTTGGTCAGCCCGGTGGTCGACCTGACCGGCGTCACGGCCCCGGTCATCCGGTTCAACCAGGACTTCAACCAGCTCAACGACGACACCGCCGACGTCGACCTGAGCATCGACAATGGCGCGACCTGGACGAACGTCCTCCGACAGGAGACCGACGTCCGGGGCCCGAAGCTCACCGAGATCCCGATCCCGCAGGCGGCCGGCAAGGCGCAGGTCCAGGTGCGGTTCCGCTACTACGACGCCTCGTACGAGTGGTGGTGGGAGGTCGACAACGTCCTCATCGGCAGCCAGGTCACCTGCGTGCCGGTCGACGGTGGCCTGGTCGTGGGCAACGTCCGCGACAAGAACGACAACAGCTACGTCAACGGCGCCACCGTCACCAGCAACGACCGGCCCGCCGAGAAGGCGGTCACCGTGTCGACCCCGGACGACCCGGGACTGCCCGACGGGTTCTACTGGATCTACTCGACGCTGACCGGCACCCACAAGTTCACCGCGACGGCCGGCAACTACGACAGCCAGAGCAAGCAGGTCGACGTCGAACCCGACTGGGCCACCGCCGCGAACTTCGTCCTCGCGGCCGGCCGGTTGTCGGTGACGCCCACCCAGTTGAGCGCGACGGTCCAGATGCCCAGCGGCAAGGCCACCAGGACGTTCACCGTGACCAACACCGGCGGAGCGCCGGTCGAGGTCGGCTTCGGTGAGCGGGACAACGGCTTCGAGCTGCTGCGGGCGGACGGTTCCCGGGTGACCCGGCAGCAGGTGCTCGGCGCGGCCGGCGCACCGGAGCAGCGGCTGAGCGTCCCGACGTCGTTCGCGGCCAGGGCGTCCGGCAAGGCGACGTCGGCGACCACCGCCGCGCCCGGCCCGCAGGCCGCACCGTGGACGGACATCACCGACTTCCCGACCAACATCATGGACAACCGGGTGGTCACCCTGGACGGCAAGGTGTACTCGATCGGTGGTGGTGACGGAAGCGCCTCCACCGCGAAGACCTACGCCTACGACCCGGTCGCGCAGACCTGGACGGCGGCGGCCGACCTGCCCGGCGCCCGCAACGCGCTGACTGTGGGCGTGGTCGGCGGGAAGATCATCGCAACGGGTGGTTGGGGCGCCGAGGGCCCCGACGCCGCCACCTGGTCGTACGACCCGGGGGCCAACAGTTGGACCGAACTGGCCGACAACCCGGCGCCGCGGTCCGCGGCCGGGCAGGCCGTCGTCGGCGGCAAGCTCTACGCCGTCGGCGGCTGCACCACCTCGGCATGTGTGCCGATGTCGAACACCGTGGTCCGCTACGACCCGGGCACCGACGCCTGGGAGACGCTGGCGAACTATCCGAAGTCGGTGGCCTTCGCCTCCTGCGGCGGGATCGACGGCGTTCTCTACTGCACCGGTGGCAACGATGGCACCGCGGCGCAGAAGGCCAGCTACGCCTACGACCCGGGCGCCAACACGTGGACCGCCATCGCGGACGCGCCGACGGACAACTGGGCCAGCTCGTACGCGGTGGCCAGCGGCAAGCTCCTCGTCGTGGGCGGTTCGCAGGGCGGCGCCATCAGCAACGCCGGCTTCGCCTACGACCCGGCCACCAGCTCGTGGTCGAACCTGCCGAACGCCAACACCGCCCGGTACCGGGGCGGCGCGGCGTGTGGCTTCTACAAGATCGGTGGCTCGTCGGGCAGCTTCAACGCGGCACCGGACAGTGAGGTGCTGCCGGGCTTCGAGGGGTGCGTCGAGGCGGCGGCCGACGTCAGCTGGATGACGATCGACAAGTCGACAGTCACCCTCGCGCCGGGGGAGAAGGTCACGGTCGCCGTCGCGATGACGGCGAACGTGGACCAGCCGGGCACCTACTCGGGTGCGGTCACGATCAAGGAGAACACGCCGTACTCGGTGGCGCCGGTGGCGGTGACCATGACGGCGACGCCCCCGAAGACCTGGGGCAAGCTGATGGGCACGGTGACCGGAACCAGTTGCCAGGGCGCGACCTCGCCGATCGCCGGCGCGGTCGTCCAGGTCGACTCGTGGGCGATGTCGTGGACGTTCGCGACCGACAGCGCCGGCAGGTACGCCTACTGGGTGGACCGTCGGAACAACCCGCTCACGATGATCGTCGCCAAGGACGGCTGGAAGCCCCAGACCCGTCAGACGAGGATCGACACCGCGACTCCCGCGGTGGAGAACTTCGGGTTGGCACCCATCCGGTGCTGACACCGCAGCGGTAGGCGGTAGCGCACTGATCCGGCCCGCCTGGTCCTCGACCAGGCGGGCCGGACCGGCCTTCGCGACGGTCGGCGTGCGCTCAGACGGGCGCGAGCCGGAAGCCGACGCCGCGGACCGCGTGGATCGTGGTGGCGGCGTCGAGTCGGGCGAGCTTGCGACGCACCCGACGAACCACGGAGTGCATGTCGGACCCGCGGCCGAGGTGCCGGTTGCCCCAGACCTCAAGGTGCAGTCGCTCGTAGGTCCAGACCTGGCCGGGAGCGTCGACCAGGCAGAGCAGCACGTCGTGCTCCAGTCGGGTCAGGTCGATCTCCTGGTCCCGCCAGCGCAGCACCCGACGGTCGGAGTCGACGCTCAGATCCGGCGGTGGCTGCGGGCTCGGCGCCACCTCCGCGAGCACGGTCTGGACGGGGAGCGGTGCGACGGGGGGCATCTCGACCACCCCGAGGAACTCCCGCGCCTGGTCCACGTTCGAGACGATCAGGAAGGCGTCGGTCCCGCCGAGCAGGCGGGCCAACTGCCGGCGCTCGGCCGGCGAGGACGCGATGCCGATGACCAGCGAGGCGACCGGAATTCCCTGCATTGCCCAACCCCTTCCGGTTCCCCACGATCACTCCGGATGGTTTTCGCACCGCCGAGGACGACCATCGATCGGCGTCCTGACCCTAGTGGTGGCTCGTCTCGGCTGGGTAAAACATAGTTTCATGTAAGCATGTAAATGTGTGTGGACGTCGCGGCCGTGCGGACGGCTTGGCGACAAAAAGGGTCGGCGGGAGTTCGGGGAGCGGGACCGCTCGGTTTTTTCGGTGGTGACCGGCGGTTGTGACAGAACGAAGACAATCCACGGACGGCGTCCGGACCTGGCGGGCCGAACATGGTCGACATGCCGCACGGATCGTCGTACCCCGTCAGTCGGTCCTCGCCCGACCCCGCGCGGGCGGTGCCGTCCGGCCGCGCCGCCGTCCCGCCGGGCCTGCGGCTGCTCGCAGCGGCTGTCTGTTTCCTGCTCGCCCTGGGCCTCACCGGCCTGTTGTTCGTGTGGACCGACCGGGGTCAGTGGGTCGACGGGCTGCTCCTGCCGCGTGCCGAACGGGGTGGCGGATACGAGCAGCCCGGTGATCTGTTCGGGCCGGCGACGGTCGTCCTGCGGCACTTCGGCCGGCCGACGCTGCTCGCTGCCCTGCTCGGCGGGGTGCTGGTGGTGGGTCTGCTCGGTCGCCGGCTGCGGGCCGGGGTCGTGGGCGTGGGCATGGTGCTCTGCGCGGTCGCGACGGCCGGTGCGGTGAAGTCGGCACTGCCCCGTCCGGACTTCGCGATCGAGGGCTCGACCACCCACAACAGCTTTCCCAGCGGCCACGTCGCGGTCGCGACGGCTCTGGTGCTGGCCTACCTGCTGGTCCTGCCGGGCTGGGCCCGACGGTGGTTGGTCGTGCCGGGCGCGGCGGGTGTGTCGGTGATCGGCCCGGCCACCATGATCGCGGGCTGGCACCGGTTCAGTGACGTGCTCGGTGGCGTCCTGCTGAGTGCGGCGCTGTTCTGCCTGGCCGCGGCGGCGCTGACGGTCCGACGTGGCGGCGCCGCGCCGCGCCCGCGTGCCACGCCGGTCGCCGGTCGCGCTTGGCGCCCGTTCGCCGAGGGGGTGGTGGGGTTGATCGTGCTCGGCGGGGTGGTTCGGGTGCTGCTGCCCGGTCTGGCCGCCGCACTGCCGTGGGGGCCGCTCGTGGCCATCCTGGCGGCGGCCGGGCTGACGGCGCTGGCGGTGGGCCTGGCGGTCTTCCTGGTGCGATCGGTGGAGTTCACCGGGCCGGTGGATCCGCCGCAGCGGCGGGCGGCCCACCCGGGGGCCGTGGAGCGCCTGCTGGCGACGGACAGCCGGACGGCAGGGCGCTGACGGGTCGATATCCGAGCGCGAGACATCGACCAAAGGCGAACAACTCTCATGATGGAATACTGGACGGCATGCCACAGGTCCTGCTGATCGAAGATCACCAGACGGTCCGCGACGGACTGCAGTTGGCGCTCACCCGGCAGGGTCATTCGGTGGTCGCCGTGGCGACCGGTGAACAAGGCTTGGAACGACTGCGGACGGCGGCGTCCGACGTGGTGGTCCTCGATCTCATGCTGCCCGGTATGGACGGGTTCGAGGTGTGCCGCCGGATTCGGCAGCAGGGCGACCTGCCCATCATCATGCTCACCGCCCGCAACGACGACATGGACGTGGTTGCCGGCCTGGAGGCGGGCGCCGACGACTACGTGGTCAAGCCGGTGCAGGCCCGAGTGCTCGAGGCGCGCATCCGGGCGGTGCTGCGACGCACCGGCGGCGACTCGCGGCGCCCCGGCCCCGAGCGGCCCGGGCTGCACCAGCACGGCGCCCTGACCATCGACCGGGCCGCACTGGTGGTCAGCAAGGACGGGGCACCGGTCAGCCTGGCCCCGACGGAGCTGCGGCTGCTGCTCGAACTCGCGCACACGCCGGGCCAGGTGCTCAGCCGCCAGCAACTGCTGGAGGCCGTGTGGGAGCACGGGTACCTCGGCGACTCGCGGCTGGTGGACGCCTGCGTCCAGCGCGTGCGCGCCAAGATCGAGGACGAGCCGTCGGCGCCGGTCTACATCCAGACGGTACGCGGCTTCGGATACCGGTTCGGGCCGCTGTGACCCCTTGGCACTGGGCCCGCGCCGTGGCACTGGGCCTGCGCGTCCGCCTGCTCCTGGCCTTCGCCCTGCTGGGCGTGACCACCACGGCGGTGGTGGCCAGCGGAAGCTACTTCCAGGCCCGGACGGTCATCCTCCAGCAGGCGCAGGACGCGGCGGTGGCGTCGCTGACCGACCAGCTGTCGAAGGTGTACCCGGTCGTCAGTCTGCCGCCGAACCAGGAGGAACTCGACCTGCTGGCCCAGCGCCTCTCCGACCGGGAGGGGGAAGCCATGGTCCGCTACGGGGATCTGTGGGCGCAGAGCGTCGTCGACGAGGCCGACGTGCTCACCCCGGAGCTGCGGCAGGAGGTGGCGGACGGTCACATCGCCTGGCAGCGTGTCGATCGCCACGGACAGCCCCTGCTGCTCATCGGCACGCAGCTCAGGTTCGACCGGTCCGACGGAACGTCCGTGCCGTCGGGCGTGGAGGTCTACTCGGTGCGCAGCCTCGCCTCCGAACAGCAGAGCATCGACCGGCTCGCCATGTTGGCGTGGGTGACCGGCGGTCTCTCCCTGATCCTCGCCGTCCTGCTGGCCCTGCTGGCCGCGCAGGGCGTGTTGCGGCCGGTACGGGAACTGGGCCGCGCGGCACGCCGGCTCGGCGAGGGTGACCTGTCCACCCGGCTGACCGTGCGGGGAGTCGACGAACTGGCCGACGTGGCCCGCACCTTCAACGACACCGCCGGAACCCTGGAGCGTCAGGTCGGGGAGCTGCGGCGGATGGAGGCCGACGCGCGGCGCTTCGTGGCCGACGTGTCGCACGAACTCCGTACGCCCCTGGCCGCGATGACGGCGGTCACCGATGTGCTGGACGAGGAGGCGGACCGGCTGCCGCGGGACGCCGGCCAGGCCGCCCGGCTCGTCAGTCAGGAGACGCAGAACCTCACCCAACTGGTCAACGACCTCATCGAGGTCAGCAGGTTCGACTCCGGCACCGCCCGGCTCGCCCTCGACGACGTCGACGTCGCCGCGGCGGTCAACGCGACCCTGCGGCTGCGGCGGTGGGCCGATCGGGTGCAGACGGATCTGCCATCCGGTGTCGTCGCCCGGCTCGATCCCCGCCGGCTGGACGTCATCGTCGCCAACCTGGTCGGCAACGCCTTTCGGCACGGCACCGACCCGGTGTCCGTACGCCTGCGTGCCGAACCGGACTGGATCACCATCGAGGTCGCCGACCACGGGCCGGGGTTGGACCCGGAGGTGCTGCCGCACGTCTTCGACCGCCTCTACAAGGCCGACACCGCGCGGACCCGCTCCGAGGGCAGCGGCCTCGGCCTCGCCATCGCCTGGGAGAACGCGCGCCTGCACCGGCACGCCGGCCAGTCGGGAAGCCTGGTGGCGGGCAACACCCCCGACTGCGGCGCGGTGTTCACGCTGCGCCTGCCCCGGATGGCGTCAGAGACCGTGGACGCCGGAGGCGTACGGTGAACGGCGCGTGCCGGCCGCGTGCGGTGCCGCGCCGACGCGTGGCGCGGACGCTGCTCGCGGGCGGGCTCCTGCTCACCCTGCTCACGGCGGGCTGCGGAGTGCGGCCCAGCGGCGTCATCACCGGCCGCTCCGCGGTGAGCGGGCCGTCCGCAGGCGTGCGCCTCTACCTGATTTCGCACGGCGAGCTGGCGCTGGTCCTGCGCGCCACGAAACCCGGCCCCGGTCCCTCGTCGCCGGCCGATGCGCTCGCGCTGCTCGCGGCCGGTCCCACCCCGACCGAGCGGCAGGCGGGGCTCAGCAGCGAGGTGCCATCCGACGCCGCGCCGGCAAAGGTGGCGCCGAGTGTCGACGAGCCCGGCATCACGGTGACGATGTCGGGCGCCGTGCTGCCGCTGTCGACCGTCGCGGCCAACCAGATCATCTGCACCGTGGTGTTCGCCATGCCGGGAAGGGATGCCACCCCGGTCACCCTCGTCGGGCCGGACGGCACCCGGCCGGCCTGGCCCTGCCCGCTCGAGTGACCGGGGTGAACGCCGCTCACACCAGATCGACCGCCCGCGCCGGCCGGGGCAGCCCGGACGGGGTGGCCCGAGGACGGTCGACCAGCGCGCCGGAGATCAGGATGTCGAGCAGGGCGGGAAACTCGATCCCGGCCCGCTGCCAGATCTGCGGGAACTGCGACGCGGCGGTGAATCCCGGGAAGGTGTTGACCTCGTTCACGATGGGCTCCGCGCCCTCGCCGGAGAGGAAGAAGTCGACCCGCAGCAGACCTCGGCAGTCGAGGGCGTGGAAGGCGCGAATGGCCCGGTCCTGGAGCACCTCGGTGGTGGCCGGGTCGAGCGGGGCGGGAATCTGAAAGACGGCCCCGCCGTCGTACTTCGCGTCGTAGTCGAAGAAGCCGGCGCCGTTCACCCGGATCTCCAGGGGCGGCCCGGCCTGCACCCGGCCGTCGGGGTGCTGCAGAACGGCGACGTCGATCTCCCGTCCGCGCGCACCCTGCTCGACGAGCACCTTCGGATCGACCTTGCGGGCCTGCTCGACCGCGGCGGGCAGCGCCGCCCAGTCCGTCACCCGGACCACGCCCAGGCTGGAGCCGGCCCGGGCCGGCTTGACGAAGACCGGCAGGTCCAGTCGCTGCCGCTCGACCGGCGACAGGTGCTCCCCGGGTCGCAGGGTCACACCCGGGCTCACCCGCAGGCCGTCCGCGGCGAGGAGCCGCTTGGTGACGCCCTTGTCCATGCCCGCCGCGCTGGCGAAGACGCCGTTGCCGACGTACCGCACGCCGAGCCATTCCAGCAGCGACGCGACCGTGCCGTCCTCGCCGTACGGACCGTGCAGGGCCGGGAACACCACGTCCTGGGCGCGCAGCACCCGTAACGCCTGCGGCAGGGCAGTGGGACGGCCGCCGACGTGCCACCCGCCGTCGGTGTCGATGAGCACCTCGGTGACCTGGTACCGCTCGTGGTCCAGCCCGACCAGGATGCTTTCCCCCGAGCGCCGCGACACCTCGTGCTCGCCGCTCTGTCCGCCGTACAGCACTGCCAGTCGCGTTGTCATGCGACGTCCCTTTCCTGGAGATGGTCGCGGCCCACTCGGGCCCCGATGCCGGTCAAGATTTCGTGTGGGTTGGTGCCGGCCCAGCGCGCCCATTCGGCGACGGTCGGCGGGGTGGCGGTCGGCGGGGTGGCGTCGGCCGCTGCGGGGCCGAGAACGACGACCGGATCGCCGATGGTCACCGGCAGGTCACCCGCGTCGACCACGCACTGGTCCATGGCGATGCGCCCGACGACCGGGCAGCGCCGGCCGCCGAGCCACACCTCGGCGCGGCCCTCGGTGGCCCGGGGCAGCCCGTCGGCGTACCCGAGCGGCAGCAGCGCCAGCGTCGTCGGCGCGGAGGTCACGTACTCCGGCCCGTAGGAGACGCCCGTGCCGGCGGCCACCCGCTTCACGTTGACCACGGTCGTCCGTAGCGTCAGGGCCGCGCGCAGACCGAACGCGCCGGGACCGATCGCGCCGAACGGGTCGACGCCGTAGAGGGCCAGCCCGATCCGGCAGAGGTCGAAGCGGGTCCGGGGCGCCGACAGCGCCGCCGCCGAGTTGGCCAGGTGCACGAGGTCGGGATCGAGGCCAGCGCCGCGGGCGATGTGCAGCGCCTCGGAGAACGTTCGCACCTGACGGGCCAGCCCCGGGGTGCCGGGCACGTCCGCGTCGGCCAGGTGCGACCACACGCCGCGCACCCGGACCGCACCCTCCACCTCGTACTTTCGGGCCCAGGTGACCAGGTCGGGCCAGTCGTCGCGGCCGGCGCCGTTGCGGGTCAGGCCGGTGTCGGCCTTGAGCTGCACCGTCACGGGCACGCCGAGGCGCAGGGCCGCGTCGGCCACGGCGTGCAGGTGGGTAATCGTCGAGACGCCGACGTCGACGCCCGCGTTGATCAACTTGTCGAAGTCGTCGTTCGGTCGGTGCAGCCAGCTCAACGTGGGCGCGGTGATGCCCGCGGCACGCAGGGCCAGCGCCTCGGACGCCGAGGTCACCCCCAGCCAGGTGGCGCCGGCGCGCAGCGCGGCCCGGGCGACCGGCACCGCCCCGTGGCCGAACCCGTCCGCCTTCACCACGGCCATCAGCTCGGTGTCGGTGACCGCGGCGACCGTGCGTACGTTGTCGGCGATCGCCCCGAGGTCGATCACCGCCTCGGCCAGCGCGCTCATCCGGCCACCACCGGGCCACGCGTGCCGGGGAGCCGCCGTCGGTGGCGGAACCGGACGCGCCTGTCGGCGTCGTACCCGTCGGGTCGCGAACCGGTGAAAGACAGCTCTTGGATCACTCAGCAGAAGGTGCCAGCCGGATATCCGCGCCCGATCCACGAATTGTCATGAACCGGTAATGGACTCCGCCGGATCGTCGTACCGGGACCACGACCATCGAGCCGGCGACGCGTTGGGAACCGGGGGAGCGCTACCAGGCTCGATCGCGGAGGTGCCGAACATGAAGCTCGGGCTGCACTACTGGAATTTCTCGACTCCGGCCGATCCGGCCACCATCGCGCCGACCCTCACCGAGGCGGCGACCATCGCCGAACAGGCCGGCGTGGCCTCGTTCACGGTCATGGACCACTACTTCCAGATGGAGGCGCTGGCCTCGGCCGAAGAGCCGATGTTGGAGGCGTACACGACGCTGGGCTACGTCGCGGCGCAGACCCGTCGAATGACGCTCGGTGTGCTGGTCACCGGTGTCATGTACCGCTATCCCGGGCTGCTGGCCAAGACCGTGACGACCCTCGACGTGCTCTCCGGCGGCCGGGCCCGGCTCGGCATCGGCGCGTCCTGGTACGAGCGGGAGCAGCGCGGGCTCGGAGTGCCCGTGGTGCCGGTCGCCGAGCGGTTCGAGCGGCTGGAGGAGACGCTGCGGATCTGCCGGCAGATGTGGAGCGACAACAACGGGCCGTTCGACGGGCGGCACTACCAGCTCACGGAGACGATCAACTCGCCCCAGCCGTTGCGTCGTCCGCACCCGCCGATCATGATCGGCGGCAGCGGCGAGAAGAAGACGCTGCTGCTGGTCGCCCGGTACGCCGACGCCTGCAACCTGTTCGGCACGGGCGCTGAGGGGATCGCGCACAAGCTGGACGTGCTGCGGGGGCACTGCGCCGCCGAGGGCCGCGACTACGACAGCGTCACCAAAACCATGCTGGCCTCCAAGCCGCCGCTGGAGGATCGCGACGCGTTCCTCGCCGAGGTGTCCGACTACGCCGCGCTCGGTGTCACCGAGGTGCAGGTCACGCCGGACCGGCACCCCGTGGAGTTCGCCCGGCGGCTCGGCGACGAGGTGCTGCCGCGGCTGGCCGACATCGGCTGACGCGGGCGCGGCCGACCATAGTGAACACATATCTCGCCCCTTCTTGTCACCGATCGGCATGAAGTTCTGGAGTTCTCGGCCAGGGCGAATTTGTCGGATGGGGAAACGAGTAGCCGGCTGCTCGCCCGCGACGACGAGGGCCGCCCGCGCGCCGAAGCGGGGGACGGCCCTTGTCGGTGATCGATCAGCCGACCGAGGCGGGGAACCTCTCCCACACCCGGTGCGCGGCCATCAACTGCTGCACTCCGGTCAGCGCCTCGGCGCCCGAACCGGCGGACACGACGCCCGGGGTGCCCGCCACTCCGGCCTGCTCCAGCACGGTGACGCCGGCGCCCCAGGCGCCGATCGCCTTGGCGTGCCGCCAGCACTCCTCGACCAGGAGCAGCACGCGGGGATCGACGGTCGCCGCGTCCGGTCGGCCGGCCTTGGCGTCACGGGCGGGCAGCGCGTCCGGTGCGGGCACCGGCGCCCCGGCCAGCAGGAGCGCGTCCAGCTCGACCGACCGGCCGGTGGCGAAGGTCCGCTGGACGGGCAGGTCGCCCACCATGCCCCCGTGCGGGGCGATCAGCAGCGGCACCATGCCGGCCTCGAACACGGCCCGGCGGACCTCGCCGACGCCGTCCAGGTCACCGTCGGGGTCCACGACGATCCCGACCATGCGACCGTCGGCGGGCCACGCCTTGCCGACCTGCGACAGGGCCGGGCTCGGCGCGACGTCGGCCAGCGGCACCGTCGGCTGCGGCGCGGGCAGCCCCAGGCCGGTGGCGACCTGCTCGCACAGCACCGGGTCGATGTTGGCGAGGCACCGGAGCTGGCGCTCCTTGATCGCCTGGTGGTAGCACTTGCCCAGCTCGAAGGTGTACGCCCGGATGATGTGCTCCTTCTCGATCGGCGACATGCTCAGCCAGAACAGGCGTACCTGGCTGTAGTGGTCGTCGAACGACGCGGGGTTGGCCCGCACCTTGGGCGCCTGCGCCACGGTCACCGGCACGTCGAGGAACGCGTTCTCGGCGTCGCCGGCCGGGAAGGGGTTGCCACCGTCGAGCGAGTTCGGCCGGTACGGCGCCACTCCGGCGTGCACGGCGTGCTGGTGGAAGCCGTCGCGCAGCATGTCGTTGACGGCGGCGTGCGGGCGGTTGATCGGGATCTGTGCGAAGTTCGGCCCGCCGAGGCGGGTGAGCTGCGTGTCGACGTACGAGAAGAGCCGGCCCTGCAACAGCGGGTCGTTCGTGACGTCGATGCCCGGCGGCAGGTGGCCGAGGTGGAAGGCGACCTGCTCGGTCTCGGCGAAGAAGTTCGTCGGCGTCCGGTTGAGGACGAGCCTGCCGATCGGCTGCACCTCCGCCAGTTCCTCCGGAACGATCTTGGTGGCGTCCAGCAGGTCGATCCCGGCGAAGGTCTCCTCGGGGGTGTCGGGGAAGACCTGGATGCCGAGTTCCCACTCGGGGAACGCGCCGGCCTCGATCGCGTCGTAGAGGTCCCGACGGTGGAAGTCGGGGTCGATGCCGCCGAGCATCTGCGCCTCCTCCCAGGTCAGGGAGTGCACGCCGAGCTTCGGCTTCCAGTGGAACTTCGCCAGCACCGTCTCCCCGGCCTCGTTGACGAGGCGGAAGGTGTGCACACCGAAGCCCTCCATCGTCCGGTACGAGCGCGGGATGCCCCGGTCGGACATGTTCCACATGGCGTGGTGCTGCGCCTCGGTGTGCAGCGAGACGAAGTCCCAGAAGGTGTCGTGCGCGCTCTGCGCCTGCGGGATCTCCCGGTCGGGGTGCGGCTTCGCGGCGTGGATGATGTCGGGGAACTTGATGGCGTCCTGGATGAAGAAGACCGGCATGTTGTTGCCGACCAGGTCGAAGGTGCCCTCGTCGGTGTAGAACTTCGTCGCGAAGCCACGGGTGTCCCGGACCGTGTCGGCCGAGCCGCGCGATCCGAGCACGGTGGAGAACCGGACGAAGACCTCCGTCTCGCGCCCCTTCTTGAGGAAGCCGGCCCTGGTGACCGCCTCGGCGGTGCCGTAGGCCGTGAACACCCCGTGCGCGCCCGCGCCCCGGGCGTGCACCACGCGCTCCGGAATGCGCTCGTGGTCGAAGTGTGTGATCTTTTCGCGCAGGTGGTGGTCCTGGAGCAGCACCGGCCCCCGGGGCCCGGCCTTGAGCGAGTGGTCGGTGTCGCGCAGTCGCGCCCCGTTCGCCGTGGTGAGGTACGCGCCCTGCTGGCCCTTCGCGGTCGGCGGCACGCCGGTCTCGGCGCCGGTCGGCGTACGGGTCTGCGGTTGGCCCTGTTCCGGCTTCGGCGGCAGCGGGTCGTGGGGCGAGGTCGGTTCCTCGACGGGTGGGGGCGCGCTGCCCGGGGCGCCGGGCACCTCGGGCGTCAGAGCGTCGGCGATCTTCTCGGAGGCGGTCTTCACGACGTTCTTGACCGCCTCGGCGGGCTTGCTGGAATCCACTGGCTGAACCTCTCCCTGGAGCGTTTGGGCAGGCCCCTGCACCCCTACCCCTGGTCGGAGGGTCGAAACGCGCGGAAGGTCCGATCTGCGGGCGGGACTGGTGATTTCACCGATGCGGGGGTCGAGCGAAGCGGCGAAGACTGACGAACGTCGATATCGCTCGACTCTAGGGAGTGCCCGACGTGTCGTCACCAACCACCACCCGTCCCCGTTCCGCACCCGCTCGGGCCGTCCGGCTCGCGCTGGCCGCCACCCTGCTCGCCGCCGGCGTCCTCGCCGGACCCGCCCCCGCGCAGGCGGCCAGCCCGTACGAGCGGGGCCCCGCCCCGACCACCGCGATCCTGGAGGCCAGCCGCGGCCCCTTCGCCACCGCCTCGCAGAGCGTGTCCTCGTTGAGCGTCACCGGCTTCGGCGGCGGGGTCATCTACTACCCGACCAGCACCAGCGAAGGCACCTTCGGCGCCATCGCCATCTCGCCCGGCTACACGGCCGCCTGGTCCAGCATCAGCTGGCTCGGACCGCGCATCGCCTCGCACGGCTTCGTGGTGATCGGGATCGAGACCAACACCCGGCTCGACCAGCCGGACAGCCGTGGCCGGCAGCTGCTCGCCGCGCTCGACTACCTCACCGAACGCAGCTCGGTGCGCAGCCGGATCGACAGCAGTCGCCTCGCGGTCGCCGGCCACTCGATGGGCGGCGGTGGCACCCTGGAGGCCGCGTCGGCCCGGCCGTCGCTCCAGGCCGCCGTGCCGCTGGCGCCGTGGAACCTGGACAAGAGCTGGTCCGAGCTGCGGGTGCCCACGCTGATCATCGGAGGCGAGAGCGACACGGTCGCGCCGGTCGCGTCGCACTCGGTGCCGTTCTACACCAGCATCCCGGCCTCCGCCGAGAAGGCGTACCTGGAGTTGAACGGCGCGAGCCACTTCTTCCCGCAGACGGTCAACACGCCGACGGCTCGACAGATGGTGGCCTGGTTGAAGCGGTTCGTCGACGACGACACCCGCTACGAGCAGTTCCTCTGCCCGGGCCCGAGCGGGTTGGCGATCGAGGAGTACCGCAACACCTGCCCCAGTTACTGAGCGGGTCGGTTCGGGGCGGTCGCCGGCGGCGACCGCCCCGGTCGCGTCGGTGCATCGAAGGTCTTGACGCCGTAACCGAGAAATGTACACTGCGAGTGTAAATAACACCCGCCACGGCAGAGGGATGGGTGATGGAACGCGGGCTCGAACTGCACGGCATCGGCGTCCGTTTCGGCGGCCTCACCGCCCTCGACGACGTCTCGCTACGGGTGCCACCCAACCGGGTGGTGGGCGTGATCGGGCCCAACGGCGCCGGCAAGACCACGTTGTTCAACGTGATCTGCGGCTTCGTGACGCCCGAGGCGGGTGCGCTCACCCTGGACGGTCGTCCGCTGCGACCACGGCCGCACCGGCTGACCGGACTCGGCATCGCCCGGACCCTGCAGGGGACCGGGCTCTTCGCCGGTCTCAGCGTCCTGGAGAACGTGATGACCGGCGCGTCGCACACCGCCCGCGCCGGCTTCGCGTCGGCGCTGTTCGGGCTGCCCCGCAGCGACCGCGACGAGCGCCGACTGCGCGAGCACGCCCTGGACGTCCTCGACGACCTGGGGATCGCCCGGCACGCCGACGCCGCGCCGGGCACACTGCCCTTCGCCGTACGCCAGCGGGTCGCCCTGGCCCGCGCGCTCGCCGCGCGGCCCCGGCTGCTGCTGCTCGACGAACCCGCCGGCGGCCTCGGCGCCGACGACATCGCCGAGCTCGCGGAGCTGGTGCGGCAGCTTCCGCGGCGCGACGCCGACCCGTGCGCGGTGCTGCTCGTCGAGCACCACATGGACCTGGTGATGGCCGTCTGCGACGAGCTCGTGGTGCTCGACTTCGGCCGGGTGATCGCCGCCGGCACGCCGGACGAGATCCGCGACGACCCGACGGTCGCCGACGCCTACCTCGGCGCCCTCGTCGAGGAGGCCTCGTGAGCGCGGGGCGTGCGCGCGGCTCGCGAGCCGGGCGGTCGCGACCGAAGGAAGGCACACCGTGAGCGCGGCCGATCTGCTCGTGGTGCGGGGGCTGGTGGCCGGTTACGGTGCCGCGCCGGTGCTGCGGGCCGTCGACCTCACCGTGCCCGCCGGCACGATCGCCGCCGTCGTCGGCGCCAACGGCGCCGGCAAGACAACACTGTTGCGGGCGCTCTCCGGCATGATCCGTCCGGCCGCCGGCCAGGTCGTGCTCGCGGGGGAGGACCTGGGGGGTACGCCGGTGGAGCAGCTCGTCCGGCGTGGCATGGCGCACGTGCCCGAGGGGCGGGGCGTGATCAGCGAGTTGACGGTCGACGAGAACCTGCGGCTCGGCGGGCTGTGGCGGCGCGACCGGGCGGACGCCGGCCGTGCCCTCGACGAGGTCTACCAGCTCTTCGAGCCGCTCGCCCGGCGTCGCCGGCACCTCGGCCACCAGCTCTCCGGTGGCGAGCGGCAGATGCTCGCGCTGGGCCGGGCGCTGGTCGGCCGGCCGCGCCTGCTGCTGCTCGACGAGCCGTCGCTCGGCCTGGCGCCCCGGGTGGTCGCCCGGACCATGGCGCTGCTGCGCCACCTGCGCGACCGCACGGGCCTGACCGTGCTGCTCGTCGAGCAGAACGTGCGCAGCGCGCTCGCGGTGGCCGACCAGGGTGTCGTGATGTCACTGGGCCAGGTGGTGATCGCCGCTCCGGCGGCGACGCTGCGGGACGACGACGACCTGCGCCACGCGTACCTCGGTTTCTGACCCACCTCGTCCCCTGGAGGGAGGACTGTTGGACCGCTTCGTCTTCCTCACCGTCGACGGTCTGTCGCGGGGCGCGGTGTACGCCGCGTTCGCGCTGGCGCTGGTGCTCATCTGGCGGGCGGCGCGGGTCGTCAACTTCGCCCAGGGAGCGATGGCCGTCGCCGCCGCGTACGTCGCGTACTCGGTGTCCGCCGCGACCGGCTCCTACTGGCTCGGCTTCCTGGCCGCGATCGTCGCCGGCCTGCTGCTCGGCGCACTGGTGGACCGGGTGGTGATGCGGCACGTCGACCACGCGTCGCCGCTCAACCCGGTCATCGTCGCGCTCGGGCTGGTGCTGGTGCTCCAGGCCGTGCTGGGCATGGTGTACGGCAACGAGTTCCGCCCCGCCGACGTCCCGTTCCGCCGATCCGCCCTCACCGTCGGCGGGATCGCCGTGCTGTCGCCGTACGACCTGTTCGTCTTCGCCACGATCGGGGTGGTGGTCAGCGCGTTGGCGTGGATGTTCGCGCGTACCGCGGTCGGGTTGCGGATGCGCGCGGCGGCCTTCGCGCCGGAGGTCTCCCGCCTACTCGGGGTCAACGTCGGCGGGATGTTGACGCTCGGCTGGGCGCTCGCCTCCGGCGTGGGCGCGCTCGCCGCGATGCTGGTCATCCCGACCGAGCTAGGCCTGCACCCGCACGCCATGGACCTGGTGTTCGTCTCGGCGTTCACCGCGGCGGTGGTCGGCGGTCTGGACAGTCCACCGGGGGCGGTGGTCGGTGGCCTGGTGGTGGGTCTGCTGCTCTCCTACGTCAGCGGGTACGCCGGCAGCGACCTCACCCCCCTCGCCGTGCTCGTCCTGTTGCTGGCGGTGCTGCTGGTCCGGCCCGGCGGACTGTTCGCCCCGGTCGCGGCGAGGCGAGTGTGAGCGCCACCCGGGCGGCCCTGCCGCCGAGGCAGCGGGCGGCCGAGACCGGCGATCGTCCCCTCGACCGCGGGCGCCGCGGTTCCACGCTGCTGCGGCACCTCGCCGTGCTGCTCGCCGTGGGGCTGGTGCTGGTGGCGGTCAGCTACGCCGTCGAGCCGTTCCGCAACTTCCAGCTCGCCACGGTGGCGGCGTATCTCTGCGCCACCGCCGGGCTGACCGTCCTCACCGGGCTCAACGGTCAGCTGTCGCTGGGGCACGGGGCGTTGATGGCGACCGGCGCGTACACCGTGGCCCTGTGCCAGAACGCGTTCGCCGACCGGGGGTTGACCGGCGGCTGGCTGTTGCCGCTGTCGCTGGTCGCGGCGGTGCTGGGCACGGTCGCGGTCGGCGCGGTGGTCGGTGTGGCGGCGGCCCGGCTGCGCGGACCCTACCTCGCCGGGGTGACGCTCGCCGTCGCCGTCGTGGTGCCGGCGTTGGCTGTCACCTTCGACGGCGTGTTCAACGGCGAGCAGGGGCTGTCGGTGCCGGTGGAGCCGCCACCGCTGGCACTCGGCGCGTACTTCCCGTACGAGCGGTGGCAGCTCTGGCTCTCGGGCGCTGCCACCCTGCTGGCCCTGCTGCTGGTGGCGAACCTGGTCCGCAGCCGGTACGGGCGGACCTTCCGGGCGGTCCGCGACGACGAGGTGGCGGCCCGGCTCGCGGGCATCCACGTGGCCCGCACGCAGGTTCTCGCCTTCGTGGTCAGCGCCGCCACCGCCGGGCTCGGCGGCGGCCTGCTCGCGATGCTCGCGCAGAGCGTCTCGCCCGGGGCGTTCTCGTTGACGCTCTCGCTCTTCCTGCTGATGGCGGTGGTGATCGGTGGCCTCGGTCGCCTCGCCGGCGCGCTGTGGGGGGCCGTGCTGCTGGTCGCCCTGCCCGATCTCACCCATTCCGTGACCGAGCTGCTCACCCTCTCGCCGGCGGTGGCGCAGCGGCTGGAGGGCAACCTCCCGCTGGCGATCTTCGGCGGCACGCTGATCGTCGTGATGATCGCCGCCCCCGGCGGTGTGCAGGGTCTGCTGTCCCGTCTCGGCCGGGCCCTGCTGGCCCGCTGGCCGACGCGGCGTTCCTGAGCTGTCCCCGGCCCGGCCTCGGCCGGGCGCCTCACCACCACACCGTTCCCACCGAACCGGACCGAGAAAGGTCGGTGTTTGACATGCACCGTA
This sequence comes from Micromonospora sp. NBC_00617, assembly GCF_045161355.1. NCBI lineage: Bacteria > Bacillati > Actinomycetota > Actinomycetes > Micromonosporales > Micromonosporaceae > Micromonospora > Micromonospora sp. NBC_00617. Next base: position 1,620,393 of record NZ_CP107751.1, read on the forward strand.
CGGCACGACGCGGTCTCGCGATCGCCAGCACCATCGCCCTGCTCGTCACCGCCGCGGGCTGTAGCGGCGACGACGGCCCCACCTCCGGCGGGGGGTCGGTGCCGGGGGTCACCGACACCGAGATCGTCGTCGGCACCCACATGCCGCTCACCGGGCCGGCCTCGGCCGGCTACTCCAAGATCGCCCCGGCGACGAAGGCGTACTTCGACTACGTCAACGCCAACGGCGGCGTGCACGGCCGGAAGATCACCTACAAGGTCATGGACGACGGCTACAACCCGGCGAACACCCAGCAGGTGGTACGCCAGCTCGTCCTGCAGGACAAGGTCTTCGCCGTCCTCAACGGCCTGGGCACGCCGACGCACACCGGCGTGCTCGACTTCCTCAAGAGCAACCGGGTGCCCGATCTCTTCGTCGCGTCCGGCAGCCGCAGCTGGGACCAGCCCGACAAGTATCCCGGCACGTTCGGCTTCAACCCGGACTACACGATCGAGGGCAAGATCTTGGCCAACTACGCGAAGGCGAACCTGGCCGGCCGCAAGGTCTGCTTCCTCGGTCAGGACGACGACTTCGGCCGCGACAGCCTGGCCGGCGTGGAGAAGGTGCTCGGCCCGGGGGCGGTGGCCGTCAAGCAGACGTACGTCACCAGCAACACCAACGTCGCGCCGCAGATCGGCGCGTTCAAGGCGGCCGGCTGTCAGGTCGTCATGCTGGCGACCGTGCCCGGCTTCACCGCGCTGTCCATCGGCACCGCCGCACGGCTGGGCTTCAAGCCGCAGTGGCTGGTCTCCAACGTCGGCGCCGACCACCCGACCCTGGCCAAGCAGCTCGGCGCCGCCGCCCCGCTGCTGGAGGGCATGGTCGGCACCAACTACCTGCCGATGCAGAACGACACCGCGAACCCGTGGATCCAGCTCTTCACGAAGATCAACAAGGCGCACAACGGTGACGCGCCGTTCGACGGCAACACCGTCTACGGCATGTCGGTCGGCTACCTCTTCGTGCAGGTGCTGCTCGCCGCCGGCAAGGACGTCACCCGCGAGAAGGTGCTCGACGCGGTCCAGAAGGGCGGCTTCCAGGGCCCCGGGCTCGCGCCGCTGCGCTTCTCCGCCGACGACCACTCCGGCTACGGCGGGCAGCGGTTGAGCCGGGTGAGCGGGGGAGTGCAGAGCTACTTCGGGCCGACGTACGAGACCGACGAGGGGGACGGGCCGGTCACCGAGTACACCGCCCCGCCGGTCGCGCCGCCGGCGAACGGGGTGCCGACCGTCTCCTGACGAGCCTGCCATCGCCGCGTACGACCCGGGGGTCACCACCTCCGGGTCGTCCGGGCGTGCCCGGACTCCGTGCGCCGTGTCGACGGACGCCGGCCGTTGACCGACACCGATCAGTCCTCCTACTATCTGCACTGTGGATGCAATTTCAGGTCGACTCGCGGGCCGGGTCGCCATCGTCACCGGCGCCAGTCGCGGCCGCATGCTCGAAGGGGCCTGATCGTCGCCTGTCTAGACTCGGCGGGGAGCCGGGCGACGTCGTGGTGAAGGGGCGGGGGCGGATGAACAGGGTCGAAGCCCCGGGGCGGGTGGACGGGCGGACGGCCCGGGCCGAGCGCACCCGGGCGGCCATCGTCGAGGCGCACCTGGCGCTGATCGCCGAGGGCGACCTGCGGCCGACCGGGGAGCGCATCGCCGAACGGGCCGGCATCTCACTGCGGACACTCTGGACCAACTTCAAGGACATGGAGACGCTCTTCGAGGCGAGCGGCGCCGAGGTGTTGCGCCAGCAGGATGCCGCCTACCGGCCGATCTCGCCGGCGTTGCCGCTGCCCAAGCGGGTTGACGCGTACTGCCGGCAGCGGGCGCGACTGCTCCAGCTCATCGCGCCGTCGGCGCGGGCCGCGCAGATGCGCGAGCCGGTCTCCGACCAACTGCACCGCAACCGCCTCAAGCACATCGACCGGGTGCGCGACGAGGTCGAGCACCTCTTCGCCGCCGAGCTGACGCAGGCCGGGCGGGGGCGCGAGCAACTGCTCAACGCGTTGGTGGCGGCGAGCATGTGGCCGGCCTGGTCGATGCTGCGCTACGGCCTGGGGCTGGGCGTGGACCAGGCCCGCGCGGTGATGTCCCGGACGGTGGGCGCGCTGCTGGCCGAGGTCACGACCGACTGATCCCGGCTCGTCCCCTCTTTCCATCCGGTGACTCGCCCGCCGGCTTCGCCACCTGCCGGCCGCCGTCCTGCTCACCGCGGACGTCACCGCCACCGTCGACGGCATCGCGGCACACCGGCTGCCGCCGCTGGACGAGCGGGACAGCATCGCCGTCCTGACCGATCGACTACCCGAGCGGCCCGCCGCGCCGGTCGCGGCCACGCTCGCCGCGGTCGGTGGCGGCAACCCGCAGGCTCTCGTGGACCTCACCGAGGTGCTGAGTCCCGGGCAGTGGCGCGGGGAGGAGCCCCTGCCGGCCGCGCCGCCGGCCGATGGCGCCCTCGCCCGCGCCTACCGGGCCCGCCTCGACCGGCTGCCGCCGGACACCCGCCGGATGCTGCTGCTCGCCGCGCTCGACGAGTCGGACCAACCGGCGACCTTCGTTCGCGCGGCCGACGCCGCGGGCCTGGCCGTCGAGGCGCTCGCCCCGGCCGAGGCCGCCGGTCTGGTTCGTGTCGAGCCCGGGGGCGTCACCTTCGCGCAGCCGCTGGCCCGCACGATGGTCGCGGCCGGTGCGCCGCTGGCCCAGCGGCGGGCGGCGCACCGACTGCTCGCGGACGTCCTCGACCCGGACGGGCAGCGGCTGCTGCGGGCGATGCACCTCGCCGCCGCGACGGCGGGCGCCGATCCGGCCCTCGCCGAGGAGTTGGAGCGTGCGGCGGCCGGTGGCCGTGACGGCTGGGCCGTGGCGTCGGCCGCGCTGTGCCAGGCCGCCGCGCTCAGCGACCGCCCGAGCGACGCCGCCGCGCGCCTGCTCGCCGCCGCCCGCTACGCCTGGACCGCCGGGCAGCCCGGCCAGGCCCGGCTCCTGCTCGACCGGCTCCGCGCGACCTGCGCGGACCCGACCGTCACCGGGCACGCCGGGCTGCTGCGCGGCGAGCTGCAACTGCGCTGCGACGACGCCGCCGGCGCGGCAGCCACGCTGCTGTCCGCCGCGCGTACGGTGGCCGGGACCGACCGCGCAGTGGCCATGGAGGCGTTGGCGCGGGCCGGCGAGGCCGTGTGCTTCGCCGGCGACCAGTACCGGTACGCGGAGGTCGGCCGCCGCGCGGCGGCCCTACGGCACCCGACCGACCCGCCGGTCGTGGAGCTGACGGGTTGCCTCGTCACCGGGGTGGCCGCCACGCTGCGGGGTGACCACGAGCGGGCCGGGCCCGCGCTGCGCCGAGCCGTCGTGCTGGGCGGCCGGTTGGCCGGGCCGGCGCTGACTCCGACCGCGCTCACCTGCGCGGCGGCGGCCGGGCTGGTGGTGGCCGTGGACGGCGCCGCGCACCGGCTCGCCGAGCGCGCCGTCGGGTTGGCGCGGGAGCGGGGCGAGCTGTCCATGCTGTCCCGGGCGTTGGAGCTGCGCGCGGTCGCCGAGTACTGGCTGGGGCGGCACGAGGCGGCGGCGGAGACCTCCCGCGACGGGCTGCGGGTCGCCCGCGCCACCGGTCAGTTCAACTGCGCCAACGTCCACCTGGGCCTGCTCGCCGTGCTGGCCGCCGTCCGGGCCGACCGGGAGGCCAGCCTGCGGCGGATCCGCGAGATCGGCCCGACGCCGACGCCGGGCAGCCGACCACACGCGCTCGCCGGGTGGGCGCTGGCCGTGCTCGACCTCGTCGACGGTCGGCACGCCGAGGCGGCGGCCCGACTGGCGTCGCTGGCCCGGCTCGGCACCGGCCGGGGCCAGGTGCTCGTCCAGGTGATGGCCACCCCGTACCTGGTAGAGGCGGCGGCCCACCTGCCGCACCGGCCGGCGGCGACGGCCGCGCTCGCGGCCTTCGACAGGTGGGCGAGCAGCACCGCGAGCCCGCTGCGGCGGGCGCTCTCGGCCCGGTGTCACGCGCTGCTCGCGCCCCGGGGCGGTGTCGAGGCGGAGCAGGAGTTCCGGACCGCGCTACGACTGCACCCGACGGAGGATGGCGCCTTCGAACGGGCGCGCACGGAGCTGCTCTTCGGTCAGGAGCTGCGGCGCAGCCGGCGTCCGCGGGATGCCCGGGGGCACCTGCACCAGGCCCGGGAGACGTTCACGTTGCTCGGCGCGGATCGCTGGGCCGAGCAGGCCACGGCCGAGCTGCGCGCCGCCGGGGAGTCGGTCGGGCCGCCGGACCTGCCGGCGGCGCGGTTGCTGACCGGTCAGCAACTGCGGATCGCGCAACTGGTCGCCGAGGGCGCGACCAACCGGGAGATCGCCGCCCGGATGTTCCTGTCCACCCGTACGGTCGACCACCACCTGCGCAACGTCTTCAACCGGCTGGGCATCCGCTCCCGTACCGAGTTGGCCCGTACCTTCGCCGCCGAGCCGCACGCCGGTCTGGCCTCCGAGCGGTGAGCGCGGCACGGGGACGGTCCGGTCTGGACGGCGTAAACTATCACCGCTAGTTTATTCGTCATGGAGCTCACCCTGTCCGCCGAGCAGACGGCGGTCCGTCAGCTCGCCGCCGAGTTCGCCGACCGGGAGTTGACGCCGCACGCCGCCAGGTGGGATCGGCAGGAGTCGGTCGACCCGGCCATCGTCGGCAAGCTCGGCGACCTCGGCTTCCTCGGGCTGACCATCGCCGAGTCCGACGGTGGCTCCGGCGGCGACCACCTCGCGTACTGCCTGGTCCTGGAGGAGCTTGGCCGGGGCGACTCGGCCGTGCGTGGCATCGTCTCCGTCTCGCTCGGCCTGGTCGCCAAGTCGATCGCCGCCCACGGGTCGGCGGCGCAGCGAGCCGAGTGGCTGCCCCGGCTCTGCTCCGGGGCCGCGCTTGGCTGTTTCGGGCTGACCGAGCCGGACAGCGGATCGGACGCGGCCGCGCTGCGCACCCGCGCGGTCCGCGACGGCGACGACTGGCTGCTCACCGGCACGAAGACGTTCATCACCAACGGCACGACCGCCGACGTCGCCCTGATCTTCGCCCGCACCGGCGGTCCCGGCCACCGGGGGATCACCGCGTTTCTGGTGCCCACCGACAGCCCGGGCCTCACCCGCCGCGAGATCCACGGCAAGCTCGGCCTGCGCGGGCAGGCCACCGGTGAGCTGCGTCTCGACGACGTGCGGGTGCCCGACGCCGCCCGCCTCGGGGCCGAGGGCGCCGGCTTCCGGCTGGCCCTGGCCACCCTCGCCAAGGGGCGGATGTCGGTGGCGGCCGGCTGCGTCGGCATCGCCCAGGGTTGCCTCGACGCGGCGGTCGGCTACGCCGCGCAGCGGACCCAGTTCGGCAAGCCGATCGCCGGGCACCAGCTCGTCCAGCAGCTGCTCGCGGCCATCGCCGTCGACACGGCGGCCGCCCGCCTGCTGGTCTGGCAGGTCGCCGACCTGATCGACCGCGACCAGCCGTTCGCCACCGAGGCGTCGATGGCGAAGCTCTTCGCCAGCGAGGCCGCCGTCCGCGCGGCCAACAACGCGGTCCAGGTCTTCGGCGGGTACGGCTACATCGACGAATACCCGGTCGGCAAGTACCTGCGCGACGCGCGGGTCGCCACCCTCTACGAGGGCACCAGCCAGATCCAACAGCTCCTGATCGGACGCGCGCTCACCGGCGTCAACGCCTTCTAGCTCTAAGGACACCGGATGCGAGTCTTCACCTCCGTCGACGAGCTGACCGCCGCGGTCGGCGAGACCCTCGGGCCCGGCCCGTGGCAGCGGATCGAGCAGGACCGCGTGGACCTCTTCGCCGACGCCACCGACGACCACCAGTGGATCCACATCGACCCGGTACGCGCGGCGGCCGGGCCGTTCGGCGCCACGATCGCGCACGGCTACCTGACCCTGTCGCTGTTGCCGGCGTTGGCCGGTCAGCTGTACCGCGTCGAAGGGGTCGGAATGGGAGTCAACTACGGGCTGAACCGGGTGCGCTTCCCCGCGCCGCTGCGGGTCGGCGCCGCCGTGCGGGCCACCGCCGTCATCGCGGAGGTGTCACCGGTCAGCGGTGGGGTGCAGATGGTCACGGCGGTGACCGTGGAGAGCGACGGCGGTGGCAAGCCCGTCTGCGTCGCCGAGACGGTGAGCCGCCTCTATCGCGAGGCAGGCCGCTGACCGTTCCCGTCGGCCGAGCGGCCTTGGAACAGTTCCGGACCTTGCGCTCCCACCGCAGCCCCACCCGACGGGGAGTGCGCGGCCCCGACCACGCGACCTTCCCGTGTTGGCTCGCCTGACCGCGTTCCTGCGCCGATTCCTGACCCATCCGTCCGTGCGGGGGCGGCGACCTGCGTCGCCGCCCCCGCAGCCCGTCGTCTGCCCGGCCCCAAGCGGCGCTGCGCTGGTTGCGCTGCGCTGGTTGCGCTGCGCTGCCTGGCGTTACCGGCGCAGGGTCAAGGACCACCCGCGGGCCCTTTGCTCTGCTTCAACCGACGCAACAGTGAGAGCCCGTTTGTGTTGCGTGGATTGAAGCAGAGCAAAGGGTGTGGGAAAGGTGTGCGCGGCCCCCGCGTTCTGCTGCCGGTACGAGGGTCAGGCGACCGCGCAGGCGGTGCCGTTGAGCGTGAAGGCGGACGGCCGACCGGCGTCGCCGGTGTGGGTGGCCTGGAAGCCGATGTCGACCGACGTGTTCGGGGCGATGGTGCCGTTGTAGGAGACGTTGCGCGCGGTCACCGCCCCGCTCGACGGGGAGTAGCTGGCGTTCCAGCCGCTGGTGATGGTCTGGCCGCTGGGCAGCGTGAACGCCAGGGCCCAACCGTTGACCGCGCTGCTGCCGGTGTTGGTCACCGACACGGCCGCGGTGAGCCCGCTGTTCCAGGCGTTGACCGTGTACGTGACCCGGCATCCCCCGTACGGCGGGGGCGTGGTGGGCGGTGCGGTGGTGGGCGGTGCGGTGGTCGGCGGTGCGGTGGTGGGCGGTGCGGTGGTGGGTGGCGTGTCGCCCCCGATGCTGCCGGGCACCGTGCGCAGCGCGTCGTACCAGGCGACGGCCATCTTGCGGTAACCCGTGGCGTTGGGGTGTACGCCGTCGGCCAGGTCGCTGAGTGTCAGCGCGCGGTACATGTCGACCAGGTGGACGCGCTTGCCGGCGGCGGCCCGGGTCTGCACGATCCCCGGGATCGCCGCGTTGTAGCCGCGGACCTGGGTGTCCGCGCCGGACTTCGGAATGATCGTCGCGACGAACACCTCCGCGTTCGGTGCGGTGCTGGTGATGCGATCGACCAGGGTGGCCAGGCGAGCCGGGGCACCGGAGGTGTCCCCGTACATGTCGTTGGTGCCGATGTGCAGCAGTACGGTCCGCGGGTTCGTGGCGCGCAGCCAGTTGACGACGTTGGCGTCGATCTGGGCGATGGTCCACCCGGAGTGGCCCTCGTGGTCGTGGTCACCGAGGCTGGCCGGGCCGTTGAACCCGGAACCGACGAAGTCGATCCGGTATCCGCCGGAGACGAACCGCTGCCAGAGTTCGATCCGGTATCCGCCGGCGACGTTGAAGCCGTCGGTGATCGAGTCGCCGAGGGGCATGACACGCACCCCGCCGTTGGACTCGGCGCTCGCGGGCGTTGTCGCCATCGGGACGGCCGCGGTCATGGCCGCGACGGCGGCCAGGGCCGCCCACCACAGTCGGGCCCGGCGGGGCCTCGGCGTTGTCGCGGTGGTGGCGGGCGCTGGGGGGACGGGGTTGCCAAGGGTCGGTCTGCTCATGGGGCTTCCTCAGGTGGTGGGAGCACGACAGCGGCGGCCCACCGACGAGGCGGAACCGCGCGGTACGCGAGAGTGAGCTGCGCGAGCACCAGGAACCCGGACGTCATCACCGCTGGTCGAACGCTCTGGTCATCGACGGTCGGAGACGACGGATCGATGAGCCCTGGTCGGGATGTGCCCTGCACCCCGCCTGGACGCACCATAGCTTGTTATCGCTAACACCGGCAATGGATCGAATGCCGACGATGGCCGAGAGTGGGCGAAGCGGTCAGTCCCGGCCCATCGCGGCGGTCGGCGCGAGCCGCGCGGCGAGCCAGCGCAACTGCCGCCGGACGTGCACGGCCTCGCCGCCCTCATGGCCGTTGAACGGGTAGACGTGCATCTCCCGCTGCGGCGGGACGGGCCGTCCGGTCGCGGCGCCGTACTGGTTGTAGGCGGCGAAGCCGGTGCTCGGCGGGCAGACGGTGTCGCGCAGCCCGATGCCGAAGTGCGCTGGCGCGGTCGCCCGCCGGGTGAAGGTCACCCCGTCGACGTAGGACAACGTGCGCCGGACCGCGGCCTCGGCCTCCCGGTGCACCGCCAGGTACCGGCCGATCTCACCGTACGGCGACACGTCGCTGAGCGTGATGGCGCGCTGGACGTCGCAGAGGAACGGGGCCGTCGTCAGCACCGCCGCGAGGTCGTCGACGAGGCCGGCCACCGCCAGGGCCAGGCCGCCGCCCTGGCTGTTGCCGACCACGGCGACCCGGTCCGCGTCGACCCCGGGTAGGGCGCGAACCGCCTCGACGGCCCGGACCGCGTCGGTGATCAGACGTCGGTAGTGGTAGTCGTGCGGGTCGAGAATTCCCCAGGTGGCCGGCCAGGGGCCGCCGGGCTTGCCGTGCGGGTCGGCGGTGTCACCGACGCCGTGCTGCCCCGCCTGGCCCCGGTTGTCCATCAACAGGTGCGCGTACCCGGCGACCGGCCAGGTCAGCCGCTCGTGCGGCAGGCCGCGTCCGCGCCCGTAGCCGGCGTACTCCACCACGGCGGGCAGCGGTCCGCGTACGCCCGCGGGGCGGGTGTACCACGCTCGCACCGGGTCACCGCCGAAGCCGGCGAACGTGACGTCCCAGGAGTCGAGTAGGCGCAGGTCGGTGGGTTCGGGGCGGACGTCCACGAGCACCGGCCGGGTGGCCGCCTCGGCGAGGGTGCCACGCCAGAACTGGTCGAAGTCCTCGGGCTCGGCGACGGTCGGCACGTATCGCTCAAGCTCGTCGAGGGCGGGGTCGGAGTACGGCACGGTTCCTCGCAGGGTCAGGGCTGCTGGGCGGGGGGTGCGGTGCTCTCCCGGACGACCAGCTCGGTCACCAGGTCGATCCGGCTGGTCGCCGGGGCAGTGCCGGCGACCAGGTCGAGCAGCATCTGGGTGGCGATGCCCGCCATGTCGCGCAGCGGCTGGTTGATGGTGGTGAGAGCCGGGTCGGTCCAGGTGGCGACGGGCAGGTTGTCGTACCCGATCACGGAGAGGTCCTCGGGGATCCGCAGGCCGCACTGCCGGGCGGCCCGGAGCACCCCCATGGCCTGGGTGTCCGAGCCGGCGAAGATCGCCGTGGGCCGGTCCGGCCGTTTCAGCAACTCGAGCCCGTGGGCGTGGCCGGCGCCGGCCGAGAAGCTGCCGTAGCGGACCAGCGCGCGGTCGACGGTCAACCCGATCTCCTCATGCGCGTGCTGGAAGCCCGCGGCTCGGGCCCGGCTGCACAGCACGTCGGGCGGCCCGGAGATGACGGCGTTTCGTCGGTGGCCCAGCTCCAGCAGGTGTCGAGCGGCGAGCAGGCCGCCGTTCCAGTTGTTCGACCCGACCGTGGGCACGGAGGCCGAGGTCGCGCTGTCGGTGTCGATCACGACGAACGGGACGCCCTGGCGTCGCAACTGCTGTTGCTGCGTCTCGGCCAGGTGGCACAGGACGAGCAGCACACCCAGCGGGCGTTGGCTGAGCAGCGTGTCGAGCCACCGTTGCGGTGGCCGGTGCGCACCGTCGAGTTGAGAGACCGCGAGGCCGATGCCGGCGACGCTGGTCACCGCCTCGGCGCCGCGCAGGACCTCCATCGCCCAGCCGGTGTCGAACTCGTGGAACACGAGATCGATCCGTCCCGCGCCGGGCGATCGCCGAGCACGGCGCTGGTACTGGTGACGGTCGAGACTCTCCTCGACCCGTGCCCTGGTGCCGGGGGCGACATCCTCGTGGCCGTTGAGGACCTTGGACACCGTGGCGACCGACACGCCGACGTCGTGGGCGATCGTCGCGATGGTGGTGGAGGCGGGTGGGTCGAGCGGGCGGTGCTCTGTCATCGCAGCCTCATGCAGCGTCGAAATTTTCGGAAGACCTTAACACGATCAGCCGGTCAGGACGGTCGATGTGACCATGGATCGGGCGGGGTGGCGACGGTTCCCGGGCTCGGTCATGACTGAGCGCAATGACCGGTGCCACTGGCCGTACGAAGGAGTCGTCCCGCGGCCGATCGAGCCCCTTGACTACATCCGGGCGGTGGACTTAGGTTGCCGAAAAGGTTGCTTGGGTTTCCGGAAAGTTTCGGATCGCACACGTCCGCCACGGACCGATCCCACGAGGGTGCGGGAACGTGGCCGGAGCTAAGGGGTCTCGGCATGAGAAGTCAGCTGCCCGCCGACGGCGAACCCGCGTCGCGCGACGTCACACCGTGGCGCGACGCGCGGCTGTCACCGGCCGAGCGGGCCGAGGCGCTGCTCCCGCTGATGTCGGTGCAGGAGAAGATCGCCCAGCTCGTCGGCGTCTGGGTCGGCGCCGACGCCTCCGGTGAGGGCGTCGCTCCCCACCAGTCCGACATGGTCGCCGAGACGCCGGCCTGGGACGACGTCATCTCCCACGGGCTGGGCCAGCTCACCCGGCCGTTCGGCACCGCGCCGGTCGACCCGGTGCTCGGCGCCCGGTCGCTGGCGGCCTCCCAGGCGCAGATCGTCGCCGCCAGCCGGTTCGGCATCCCCGCCCAGGTGCACGAGGAGTGCCTCACCGGGTTCGCGGCCTGGCGAGCCACCGTCTACCCGACCCCGCTGGGCTGGGGCGCGTCCTTCGACCCCGACCTGGTCGAGGAGATGGCCGGCCGGATCGGCCGGTCCATGCGCGCCGCGGGCGTGCACCAGGGGCTCGCGCCCGTCGTCGACGTCACCCGCGACTACCGCTGGGGCCGCACCGAGGAGACGATCGGGGAGGACCCGTACCTGGTGGGGACGACCGGCGCGGCGTACGTGCGGGGCCTGGAGAACGCCGGCGTGGTGGCCACCCTCAAGCACTTCGCCGGCTACTCGGCCTCCCGGGGTGGCCGCAACCTCGCCCCGGTGTCGATGGGGCGCCGCGAGCTGGCCGACGTCATCCTGCCGCCGTTCGAGATGGCCCTGCGCCTCGGCGGCGCGCGGTCGGTGATGAACTCCTACGCCGAGATCGACGGCATGCCGGCCGCCGCCGACGAGCACCTGCTGACCGGGCTGCTGCGTGACGAGTGGGGTTTCACCGGCACCGTGGTGGCCGACTACTTCGCCGTACGGTTCCTGCAGACCCTGCACGGTGTCGCCGAGGGCGCAGCCGACGCCGCCCACCTGGCCCTGCGCGCCGGGATCGACGTCGAGCTGCCCACCGTGGACGCCTTCGGCGGCGCGCTGGTGGAGGCGGTCCGCGCCGGCGAGATCGACGAGGCGCTGATCGACCGGGCGTTGCGTCGGGTGCTGATCCAGAAGATCGAGCTCGGCCTGCTCGACGAGGACTGGCACGAGGTGCCCGACGACGTCGCGGACCTGCGCCTCGACGACGAGGCCAGCCGGGACGTCGCCGTACGCCTGGCTCGCGAGTCCGTCGTCCTGCTGCGCAACGACGGTGTCCTGCCGCTGCCCCTCGCGAGCCGGGTCGCCCTGGTGGGCCCGGTCGCCGACGATCCGATGGCCATGCTGGGCTGCTACTCCTTTCCCAACCACGTCGGCGTCAACCACAGCGACCACGGCGTCGGCCTGGACATCGCCTCGCTGCGCGAGGAACTGGCCCGCCGCGTCCCCCTGCTCACCCACGAGCCGGGCTGCGCCATCACCGGCGAGGACACCTCGGGCATCCCGGCCGCGGTCGCCGCGGCCACCGCAGCCGACGTGTGTGTGCTCGCCGTCGGCGATCGGGCGGGAATGTTCGGCCGGGGCACCTCCGGTGAGGGCTGCGACGCCGCCGACCTGCGGCTGCCCGGGGTGCAGGCCGACCTCGTCCGAGCCGTCCTCGCCACCGGCACCCCGGTCGTGCTGGTGCTGATGACCGGCCGGCCGTACGCGCTCGGCCCGGAGTTCGACGCCGCGGCGGCCGTCGTGCAGGCGTTCTTCCTCGGCCAGCTCGGCGGGCAGGCGCTCGCCGAGGTGCTCATCGGCGCGGTGAACCCGTCCGGGCGATTGCCGGTCAGCGTCCCCCGCGACGCCGGCGGCCTGCCGGGCACCTACCTGTCGCCGCCGCTCGGGCACCGCAGCAAGGTGTCCTCGATCGACACGACCCCGGCATACCCGTTCGGCCACGGCCTGAGCTACACCCGCTTCGAGTGGTCCGACGCCACGGTCGAGCCGTCGGCGGACGGGACCGGGGGCGAGACGACGGCCTGGCCGGTCGACGGCGAGGTACGGGTGCGGATCACCGTCCGCAACACGGGTGACCGGGCCGGCACCGAGGTGGTGCAGCTCTACCTGCACGATCCGGTGGCGCAGACCACCCGCCCGGTGATCCGGCTCGTCGGCTTCGCCCGGGTGCCCCTGGAGCCCGGGGCGGAGGCGCAGGTGACGTTCGGCGTACCGGCCGACATCGCGTCGTTCACCGGTCGGTCCGGTCGGCGCATCGTCGAGCCCGGCGCGGTGGAGCTGCGGTTCGGGCGGTCGAGCGGGGAGATGGCGGCGGCCGTGGCGCTGCGGCTGACCGGGGCCGAGCGCGAGGTCGGCCACCAGCGGGAACTACTCACGTCGGTGCGGATCGAGCCCCTGGTGGCCGTACCGCACTCCGGATAGGAGGCGAGGATGACATCCGGAACGTTACGGCCACCGCCACCGGCGCCACCCGGCGCTCCGGCGGAGGCCGCCGTCGGAGCGCCGCGCGCGCCGCGCCGTCGCCGCACCTGGCGGCAGGCGCTGCGCCGGGACTGGCAGCTCTACTCGCTCGCCATCCTGCCTCTGCTGTTCTTCCTGGTCTTCCGGTACCTCCCGATGATCGGCAACATCATCGCGTTCCGACGGTTCAAGCCCGGCGGCAGCATCTTCGGTGAGTACTGGGTGGGGCTGCGGTACTTCCGGATGTTCCTCGCCGACCCGACGTTCTGGGACGTCTTCACCAACACGCTGGTGCTCGGGACGCTGACCCTGCTGTTCTGCTTCCCGCTGCCGATCGTCCTGGCGCTGCTGCTCAACGAGGTGCGCGCCCGTCGCCTGCGGCGGTTCGTCCAGTCCGTGTCCTACCTGCCGCACTTCCTGTCGATCGTGATCGTGGCGGCCATGGTCATGCAGTTGACCTCGGTCGACGGCACCATCAACCAGATCGTGCAGGCCACCGGCGGCGACGCGGTGCCGTTCCTGCAACGAGCCGAGTGGTTCCGGACCATCTACGTGTCGTCCGAGGTCTGGCAGACGGTCGGCTGGGGCACCATTCTCTACCTCGCCGCGCTCACCACCGTCGACGACGACCTGTACGAGGCGGCCCGGATCGACGGCGCCAACCGGTGGCGGCAGACCTGGCACGTGACGCTGCCGGGCATCCGCCCCACCATGGTGACGTTGCTGATCCTCAACATCGGCAGCTTCATGGCGGTCGGGTTCGAGAAGATCCTGCTGCTCTACAACCCGCTGACCTATCCGACCGCCGACGTGCTCTCCACGTACCTGTTCCGGATGGGCTTCGGGTCCAGCAACTTCAGCTACGCCGCCGCCATCGGGTTGTTCGAGGCGGTCATCGGGCTCACGCTGGTCCTGACGGCGAATCTGATCGCCCGCCGCAGCGTGGGGACGAGCCTGTGGTGAGCGTCGACGCCACCGACACGGCCAGCGGCAGCGCCCTACCCGCCCGTGCCCGGCCGCGCGGAATCCGCCCGACCCGCGGCTACCGCGTGTTCCAGGCGTGCAACGCGATAGTGCTCACCATCGTCGTGGCGGTGACGCTGTTCCCGTTCGTCAACGTCGTGGCCCGCTCGCTCAGCGACGAGCGGTACCTCATCGCCGGCAAGGTCAACCTCGTGCCGCGCGGGTTCAACCTGGACACCTACCGGCTGGTGCTGAACGACTCGCTGTTCTGGACGAACTACCGCAACACCGTCTTCTACACGGTCGTCGCCACGGTCATCTCGATCGTGCTGACCACGTGTTACGCCTACGTGCTGTCCAAGAAGAACCTGCGGGGTCGTACGGCTCTGATCGGTATCGCGGTGTTCACCATGTTCTTCACCGGCGGCCTGATCCCCAACTACGTGCTGGTCACCAGCCTGGGCATGAAGAACACCGTCTGGGCCATCGCGTTGCCCAACGCGATCAACGTGTTCAACCTGCTGGTGATGAAGGCGTTCTTCGAGAGTCTGCCCACCGACCTGGAAGAGGCCGCGGCCGTCGACGGGCTCAACACGTACGGCATCCTGCTGCGCATCGTGCTGCCGCTGTCGAAGGCGATCGTCGCCACGATGGTGCTGTTCTACGCCGTGGCCTTCTGGAACTCCTGGTTCGCCGCCTTTCTCTACATGGACCAGCAGGAGCTGTGGCCGGTGACCGTCTATCTGCGCAACCTGATCGCGGGGGCCACCGGCGCGGAGAACGTCGGCGCGATCGCCGAGGCCGACGAGGTGCAGGCCGAGGCGACGCTCAAGGCCGTGACGATCGTGCTCACGACCCTGCCCATCCTCGTGGTCTACCCCTTTGTCCAGCGGTACTTCGTTCGCGGCGTGATGCTCGGCGCCGTCAAGGGCTGACCGGCACGTCCACCATTTCCCTTCACCGAACCCGAAAGGACCGCCATGCTCCACCGATCGTGGCGCCGCGCCGCGACAGCGGCAGTAGCCGCTCTGCTCGCGGCCACCAGTATCGCCGCCTGTAGCGATGACCCGTCCGACAAAAAGGACCTGTCGGAGAACCGGGTCGGTGCGATGGCCGACTACGGCATCGGCAAGCAGTTCAAGGCGAGCGAGCCAGTCTCGTTCTCCATCCTCTACAACAACCATCCGAACTACCCGTTGCGCGAGGACTGGCTCTTCTGGAATGAGCTGAAGTCACGGGCCAACGTCACGCTCTCGCCGGTCGCCGTGCCGCTGAGCGACTACGAACAGAAGCGCAGCCTGCTGATCGGCGCCGGTGACGCTCCGATGATCATCCCGAAGACGTACCCCGGCCAGGAGGACGCCTACGTCTCCTCCGGGGCCGTCCTGCCGGTCAGCGACTACCTGGACCTCATGCCCAACCTCCAGGACAAGATCTCGCGGTGGAACCTCAAGCCCGAGCTCGACACGCGGCGCCAGGAGGACGGCAAGTTCTACCTGCTGCCGGGGTTGCACGAGAAGCCCTGGCAGGACTACTCGCTGGCGATCCGGACGGACATCCTCGACGAGTTGCACCTGACGGCCCCGAAGACCTGGGACGACCTGTACACGGTGCTCAAGGCCATGAAGGCCAAGTATCCGAACGTGTATCCGTTCTCCGACCGGTGGAGCAAGCCCAACCCGGCCGGCAACCTGCTCAACATCCTGGCCGTGTCGTACGGGCTGCAGGGCGCGGGCTGGAACTTCCAGCACACCTCCTGGGACGCGAGCGCCAAGAAGTTCGTCTACACCGGCGCCACGGAGCAGTACAAGCAGATGCTCCAGTACCTCAACAAGCTGGTGTCGGAGAAGCTGCTCGACCCGGAGAGCTTCACCCAGACCGACGACCAGGCCCGGCAGAAGCTCGCCAACAGCAAGTCCTTCGTGATCAGCGCCAACGCGCAGGCCGTCGTGAACGACTACCGGCCCGACCTCGCCAAGACCAACCCCAAGGCGACGATCGCCAAGATCCCGCTGCCGATCGGGCCGGCGGGTGAGGTCAACCCCGCCAGCCGGTTGGAGAACGGCGTGATGATCTCCTCGAAGGCCCGCGAGAGCAAGAACTTCGTGGCGATGATGCAGTTCATCGACTGGCTCTGGTATTCCGACGCCGGTCAGGAGTTCGCCAAGTGGGGCGTCGAGGGAACGACGTTCGTCCGGGACGCCGCCGGCAAGCCCAAGCTGGCGCCCGACGTCAACGTCATCGGCCTGAACCCGACGGCGTCCAAGCATCTGCAGAAGGACTTCGGCTTCTACAACGGCGTGTTCGCCTACGGCGGCAAGCCGGAGCTGGTGCAGGGCTTCTTCTCCCCGGAGGAGCAGGAGTTCCAGAAGGTGCTGAACGCCCGTCCGCCGGTCGCCGTGCCGCCGCCGCACCCCCTGACCGACGAGGAACGGGAGCAGGCGTCACTGTGGGAGACACCGCTGCGTGACCACGTCTACCAGGCGACCCTGCAGTTCGCACTCGGCCAGCGCGACTTCTCCCAGTGGGACGCGTACCTGGCCGAGTTGAAGGGCAAGAACATGGAGACCTACCTGACCACGGTCAACAAGGCGTACGACCGGTACCAGAAGGACCACGGCTGACCGTCGGCCGGTCCGGTGGTGCCCGTCACGACCGGACCGGCCGAGCTCCGTCAGCCGCGCACCGCACCGAAGAGGACGAGATGACGCGCATGACCGTGTCGGCGGATCCGCAGGGCCGACTGTCCGATGCCTGGCGCTTCGCCGTCGGCACCGGCCGTTTCGAGTTGGCCCTGCGCCGCGACTACCAGGACTCGCTGGCGCTCATCCAACGCGACATCGGCTTTCGGCACATCCGCGGGCATGGGCTGCTCAGCGACGGTGTCGGTGTGCACCGCCCGTACGAGTACGCCGGCGAGCGCCGGGTGCACCACTCGTTCACCTACGTCGACCAGGTCGTCGACGCGTACCTCGACCTGGGTATCCGCCCGTTCGTGGAGCTGGGGTTCATGCCCACCGGTCTCGCGTCGGGCGACCAGACGGTGTTCTGGTGGCGGGGCAACGTCACGCCGCCGGAGTCCCACCAGGAGTGGGCCGACCTGGTCCGCGCCACTGTCGCCCACCTCGTCGACAGGTACGGGCTCGACGAGGTCCGCGGCTGGCCGATCGAGGTGTGGAACGAGCCGAACCTGGAGCCCTTCTGGCTGGGCGCCGACCGCGACGCGTACCACCACCTGTACGAGGTGAGCGCGCACGCCGTCAAGGAGGTGGACGCGTCGTTGCAGGTCGGCGGCCCGGCGATCTCACCGGGGGCGGACGAGTGGCTGGCTCCGTTCGCCGAGTTCGTCACCGAGCGGCAGGTGCCTGTCGACTTCGTCAGCCGGCACGCGTACACCTCCGGCCCGGCGCGGCACGTGCCGTTCGGCACCCACCAGACCCTCGCCCCGGCCACGGACCTGCTCACCCAGTTCGCCGCGCCCCGCCGGCACCTGGCCGGCACCGCGCTGGCGGACCGTCCGGTGCACATCACCGAGTTCAACTCCTCCTACCGGCCGGACAACCCGATCCACGACACGGCGTTCCACGCCGCCTACCTCGCACCCGTGCTGGCCGCCGGCGGCGACCTCGTGGACTCCTTCGCGTACTGGACCTTCAGCGACGTGTTCGAGGAGGCGGGGATCCCGACCGCGCTGTTCCACGGCGGGTTCGGCCTGCTCACCCACCGCCAGATCAAGAAACCCACCTACCACCTGTACGCCTTCATGGCCCGCCTCGGCCCGGAGGTGCTGGCGCGCGGCGACGACCACCTGGTCACCCGCCATGCCGACGGGCGCGTCGCCGTGCTGGCGTGGGCGCCGGTGGACGTCACCGGACGGTCGCCGGCACCCGACCGACACCCCCTGGCGCTGTCGATTCCGCTCGGCACGCCCGCGACGACCTCGGCGTTCCTGCTCCGCTCGTCGGTCAGCGAGGAGGCCGGCAACGCCTGGGCGGCGTGGGCCGAGATGGGCCGCCCCCGCTCGCCGGGCCTCCGACAGCTCGACGCGCTGCGGGAGGCGGCGGAACCGTCGCGGACGCACCGTGCCCTGCCGGTCGTCGCCGGGCGGGTCGAGGTGGACCTCACCCTCACCCGGCACGAGGTCACCCTCGTCGAACTGACTCCGGTGGCGGACGAGACTCCGCCGTGGTGGGACGCCGGCCGCCTGCTGGGCGCCGAGCCGGGAGACCACCGATGAGCGCCGCGCACGCCTGGCGGCAGTTCGGCGACGGGCCCCTGTCCCGGTTCGCGTCCCGCGTCTACACGCTGCTCGTGGTCGAGGTGCTGCTCCTCGTCACCACGCTGCCCGGCCTGCTCCCGCTGCTGCTGCTCGGCCGCGACCCCAGCAACCTGCCGCTGGTCGCCCTCCTGCTGCTGCCGGTCGGTCCGGCGGTCTGCGCCGCCCTGTACGCCCTGCGCCACCAGCGGCCCGACCTGACGGATCTGCGGCCCGCCGCCCTGTTCTGGAGGGGCTACCGGATCAACGCCACGGGCGCGCTGCGGGTCTGGGCGCCGACGTTGCTGTGGCTGACCGTGCTCGCGCTGAACCTCGCCTACCGGGGTGCGGTCGGTCTCGGGAGGTGGTGGGTGGTGCCGCTGGTCCTGATTGCGGTCGGGGTGACCCTCTGCGCCGCCAACGCGCTGGTGATCACCTCGCTGTTCGAGTTCCGCACCCGCGACGTCCTGCGTCTGGCCGTGCACTTCCTCGTCCGTACCCCCGGGGTCACCGTCGGCAACGCCCTGCTGCTCGCCGCGGCGGCCGGGGTCACCGCGGTCTTCTCCGAGGCGGTCCTGGCGCTGCTCGCCTCGGTCGTGGTCCTGGCGGTCCTGCGCGTCGGCGACCCGATGATCCACCTGATTCGGAAGGAGTTCACCGCATGAGCCTGTTCGCGACCGCCGAGGTGCGCTTCGGCCGGGAGGATTCGTGAACGCGCACGAGTCGATGCACCTGGAGGAGCCGGTGTTCGTGGCAGAGCCGCCCGACATCGAGGACCCGCGCGTGCACCCCGCCTGGCTTCCACCGGAGGCGTTCCGTGCGCTCGGCGCGCGCCGCGTCCTCGTGCACGGCGATGGGCTGCTCGTCGACACCGTCCTCGACGAGGTGACACGTGCCTGCACGCGCTACGGCGGGCGGGTCTGGCATTCCCCCTCCTGGGACGTCGACGTCGACCTGGTGCTCACCCTGCGCGCCGCCGACGAGCTGCCCAGCTCAGCGGTCGAGGCGGCGCGGTCGGCGGGGGTGGCGGCGCTCGTCGATCTGGGCGACGGTGCGCCGCTCGGCGACGAGGGGTTCCTGCTGGCCCGCTCCGGCGAGACGACCGTGGTGCTGGCCGACGCGCCCGCCGGCCTGCTGTACGGGCTCTTCCACGTCGTACGGCTCTGCGCGGCGGCGTTCGACCCGGCCCGTCCACCCGAGCTGCACCGGCCCGCGCTGCGCCGCCGGATGTTGAACCACTGGGACAACGTGGCCGTGCACCCGGTGACGGGTCAGGTCGAACGGGGGTACGCGGGCGGCTCGATCTTCTGGGCCGATGGCCGTCCGCGCGGGGATCTGACTCGGATCCGGGAGTACGGGCGGCTGCTGGCCGCCAGCGGGATCAACGCGATCTCGGTGAACAACGTCAACGTGGGTCGCGCCGAGGCGCTGCTGCTCACCGACCGGCTCGGCGACGTGGCCCAGATCGCGGACGTGCTGCGCCCGTACGGCATCCGGGTGCACCTGTCGGTCACCTTCGCCGCGCCGGTGGTCCTCGGTGGACTGTCGAGCGCCGACCCGCTCGACGAGGAGGTGCGCGCCTGGTGGGCGACCACCACCCGACGGGTGTACGAGCGGATCGACGACTTCGGCGGCTACGTGGTGAAGGCCGACTCCGAGGGGCAACCCGGTCCGTTCACCTACGGGCGCGACCACGCCGACGGGGCGAACCTGCTCGCCGAGGCCCTCGCCCCGTACGGGGGAGTGGTGCACTGGCGGGCGTTCGTCTACAACCACCACCAGGACTGGCGGGACCGCTCCACCGACCGGGCGCGGGCCGCGTACGACCACTTCGTCCCGCTCGACGGGCGGTTCCGCACCAACGTGGTCCTTCAGGTGAAGTTCGGCCCGGTGGACTTCCAGACGCGCGAGCCGGTCTCGCCGGTGCTCGCCGCCATGCCGGCCACCCGGATCGCGGTCGAGTTGCAGGTCACCCAGGAGTACACGGGTCAGCAGCGGCACGTCTGCCACCTCGGGCCGTGCTGGAGCGACGTGCTGCGCTTCGAACCCTGGGGCCCGGGCGGGCGGACGATCGCCGACGTGGTCACCGGGGAGGCCGGCAAGGGCGGTGGCCTGGTCGCCGTCGCCAACACCGGCGACGACCCCTTCTGGACGGGGCACCCGCTGGCACAGGCCAACCTGTACACGTTCGGCCGGCTCGCCTGGGATCCGCGCCTCGACCCGACGGCGGTCCTCGACGAGTGGATGACGTTGACGTTCCCGCCGTCGGCGACCGCCGAGCCGGAGCTGGTACGGCGGACGCTGCACGAGATCATGGACGACTCCTGGCGGACGTACGAGCGGTACACCGCCCCGCTGGGCGTCGGTTTCATGGTCCATCCCGGCGACCACTACGGCCCCGACGTCGACGGGTACGAGTACTCGCGGTGGGGCACCTACCACTTCGCCGACCGTGACGGCGTCGGTGTGGACCGCAGTCGCGCCTCGGGCACCGGCTTCGCCGGCCAGTACCCGCCCTACTGGGCCGAGGTGTACGAGTCGCCCCGGACGTGCCCGGACGAGCTGCTGCTCTTCTTCCACCACGTCCCGTACACCCACGTCCTGCACAGCGGCTCCACCGTCATTCAGCACATCTACGACACCCACTTCGCGGGCGTCGAGGAGGTGGCGGTGATGCGGCGGCGGTGGCAGACCCTGAACGGAATGATCGATCCGGCCGTGTACGAACGGGTGGCCGAACGCCTCGACGAGCAGGTGCGCTGCGCCGCCGAGTGGCGGGATCAGATCAACACGTACTTCTTCCGCAAGTCCGGGGTGCCCGACGCGCGGGGGCGTCGCATCCACTGATCCGTTCGGCACTGCTTATCGGGAACATGCCGATAATAGCCCGCCGTCGGCCGGTGGTGAACGGTCCCGCCGGGCGGGGCGTGTGCGCAGGTGACCGCCCAATCCGTTGCGCCGAAAGGTTTCCGGGAACCTTGACAATCGAGTGTGCTCGATTGAAGCTGACAACGGTCACGCGAGCCGCGGTCACGGTCGGGCGAAGGGCAGCCCTCGACTCACCCCCTTCCATGCGCCATTCTCCCGAGGAATCGCGAACCATGACATTAAAGACAAGGCTGCTCGGCGTCCTCACGGCGGTCGCGACAGTCGCCGCCGCCGCGCTGACATTCGCCACCCCCGCGTCGGCCGCGACGCTCACCCAGGTGACCGGCTTCGGCAACAACCCCACAAACCTCCAGATGCATCTGTACGTCCCGGACCGGTTGGCGTCCCGGCCGCCGATCCTGCTCGCCCTGCACTACTGCACCGGAACGGGCCCCGCCTTCTACTCCGGCACGCAGTACGCGTCCCTCGCCGACCGGTACGGCTTCATCGTCATCTACCCGTCGGTGACCCGCAGCAGCAAGTGCTGGGACGTGGCCTCGCCGCAGGCGCTGCGCCGAGGTGGCGGCAGCGACCCGGTCGGGCTCATCTCGATGATCGACTACGTCAAGCAGCGGTACTCCGCCGACCCGGACCGCGTCTTCGCCACCGGCACCTCGTCGGGCGCGATGATGACCAACGTCATGCTCGGCGACTACCCGGACGTGTTCGCGGCGGGCGCGTCCTTCGCCGGGGTGCCGTTCGCCTGCTTCGCCACCGGGGGCACCTCGGAGTGGAACAGCGAGTGCGCGAACGGGCAGTCCATCAAGACCGCCCAGCAGTGGGGGGACCTGGTGCGCGGGGCGTACCCCGGCTACACCGGCCGGCGACCGCGGATGCAGATCTGGCACGGCACCAGCGACGAGACCCTGCGCTACCCGAACTTCGGTGAGCAGATCAAGCAGTGGACCAACGTGCACGGGCTCAGCCAGACCCCGACGTACACCGACTCCCCGCAGTCCGGGTACACCCGCACCCGGTACGGCAGCAGCGGCCCGATGGCGCCGGTCGAGGCGATCAGCATGCAGGGCGTCACGCACAACATTCCCGTCGACGCCGCCCAGGTGATCCGCTTCTTCGGGCTGGACGGCACGACGCCCCCGACGACGCCCCCGCCCACGACTCCGCCGCCGACCACGCCGCCGCCGACCACGCCGCCCCCGACGACGCCGCCGCCGACCACGCCGCCGCCGGGTGCGGGTGCGTGCCGCGTCGGATACACGGTCAACGCCTGGAACTCGGGTCTCACCGCGAGCGTGACCATCACCAACACCGGGACCGCCGCCGTCAACGGGTGGGCGCTGATCTTCACGCTGCCCAGCGGCCAGACCATCACCAGCGGCTGGAACGCCACCTACTCCCCGACGAGCGGGGCGGTCACCGCCCGCAACGTCTCCTACAACGCCACCATCGCCCCGAACGCGTCGGTCGAGATCGGGTTCCAGGCCACCCACCAGGGCGGCACCGGCAAACCCTCGTCGTTCGCGCTCAACGGGGCCACCTGCGCGGTCTCCTGACCGAGCACCACCATCGACAAACGGAGTCGCAGGATGAGTAGAACGAGATGGAAGGCGGCATCGAGAGCCGTGATCGCGCTGACCGGCGCGGGCGCTCTCGCCGCCGGCATGGCGATGGTCCTGGTGACGCCCGCGTCCGCCGGAACCACCCTGGGTGCGTCCGCGGCGGAGAAGGGTCGCTACTTCGGTACGGCGGTGGCGTCGGGCAGGTTGTCCGACAGCGCGTACACCACGATTTTGAACCGTGAGTTCAACATGGTGACGCCCGAGAACGAGATGAAGATCGACGCCACCGAGCCGCAGCAGGGTCAGTTCAGCTACAGCGCGGCGGAGCGGATCGTCAACCACGCGCGCAGCCAGGGGATGAACGTGCGGGGTCACACCCTGGCCTGGCACGGCCAGCAGCCGGGGTGGATGCAGGGCATGAGTGGTAGCGCCCTGCGGCAGGCGATGCTCAACCACATCACGCAGGTCGCCACGCACTTCCGGGGTCAGGTCGTGGCGTGGGACGTGGTGAACGAGGCGTTCGCCGACGGCAACTCCGGAGGGCGCCGCGACTCGAACCTCCAGCGCACGGGCGACGACTGGATCGAGGCCGCGTTCCGCGCCGCACGAGCGGCGGACCCGGGCGCGAAGCTCTGCTACAACGACTACAACACCGACAACTGGACCTGGGCCAAGACCCAGGGCGTCTACAACATGGTGCGCGACTTCAAGTCCCGTGGCGTGCCGATCGACTGCGTGGGCTTCCAGTCGCACTTCAACAACGACTCGCCGTATGTCAGCAACTACCGCACCACGCTGTCGAGCTTCGCGGCGCTGGGCGTGGATGTGCAGATCACCGAGCTGGACATCCAGGGCGCTCCGGCATCGACGTACCGCAGTGTTGTCGAGGACTGCCTCGCCGTGCCCCGCTGTAACGGGATCACGGTGTGGGGCATCCGCGACAGCGACTCGTGGCGGTCCGAGCAGACCCCGTTGCTGTTCAACAGCAACGGCTCGAAGAAGGCGGCGTACGACTCGGTCCTGGCCGCGTTGAACGCGGGTGGCACGACCCCGCCGCCCACGACCCCGCCGCCGACCACGCCGCCGCCCACGACCCCGCCGCCGACCACGCCGCCGCCGACCACCCCGCCGCCGACGACGCCGCCGACCACCCCGCCGCCTTCGGGTGCCTGCACCTCGACGGTTTCGGTGAACCAGTGGCCGGGCGGTTTCGTCGCATCGGTACGGGTGACGGCGGGATCCGCGGCAGTCAACTCCTGGACGGTGACGATCACGCTGCCGTCGGGTGCCACGGTGACCAACGGGTGGAGCGCCAACCGCAGTGGTGACAGCGGCACCACGCGTTGGACGAGCGTCGACTACAACAGGCAGATCGGCGCCGGGCAGACCATCGAGTTCGGGTTCCAGGGCACCGGCACCGCCGGCAGCCTGAGCGCGAGCTGCGCGGCGGGCTGACGCCACACCGGCCGGTGCGCAGGGTCACCCGAAACCCTCCGCACCGGCCGGCTGCCGCCCCCCGTCAACCGCGGCAGATCTTCTTGTCCGGCTGGACGTCCAGTTTGTTGAACACGTTGTCGACCCGGCCGACCCCGCCCTTCGCCTCGATCGATCCGGCGTTGAACAGCCGAAGGAACACGTTGATCGCCTTCGCCAGGCCGGCGGGGATGCTGTAGCCGACGCCGTAGTCCAAAAAGAGGCCGAGCTGTGTGCTGCGGCAGAGCGCGAGCGGCGCACCCAGCGCGGACCCGACCGTCAGCCCGACCGTGGCGGTGACTGTGGTGTACAGCCCGGCGGTGAAGCCGAACGCACCCAGGCCAGCCCGAAAGGCCGCCTGGTAGTGGACGATGATGCCGTTCACACCGACCGACGGGCCGTAGATCGAATCGGTGATGCTGTTGCGGACGGAGAGGTTCCACGGCTCGGTCACGCCGAACTCGCCGTTGGCGTACCCGAACCCGACCGAGCCGCCCAGCGACCACTCGCCGCTCGCCTTGATGTTGCCGTCCTTCGCGGTGAAGGCCGTCTGCACCCCGATGAGCTGCGTGGCGGTGACGGAGAACGGCACCCCGAGGATCTGGCCCACCGGCACGCTGAAGTCCAGCGGGATCGGGATGCGCTTGTTGATGTTCTGCCCCCGGTCGGTGGCGCCCGCGATCCCGACCCGCAGTGCGGCCAACCCGGAGATCCGCAGCTCCGCCCGCTGGACCGTGGCCCCGCGGATCTCCAGATGGAACCGGGCCGACGGGCTCTTCATCACCAACTGCACCGTGCCCTCGAGGCGGAGCCCGCCGCCGTCGTAGCTGAACTGCACCCCGACACCGCCCGCGCAGCAGATCGGCCTGATCGCGAACCCGGCGGCCCGCTGCTCACCCAACCCGCTCGCCCGCCGCGTCACGCCGAACGTGGCCGCCCCACCCGCCTGCCCGGCCCCGGCGACCGTCGACACGGGCGTCACCGACCCCGTGCCGCCGCCCGTGCCGCCGCCCTCGGCGTCGTACTCGGCCCAGAAGGGCGTGCCGGCGTCGTAGCGGGTTGGGCTCTGCAACGACACCGGGCGGTCACCGCTGAACGTGCCGTCGCGAATCACCTCGGTGATGTCCACCGGCCCCAGCAGCACCGCCAGGTCGTCCCCGTCGCGGCGGACGTCGAGCACCCGCCCCACCGCCCGTCCGGTGAGGAACATGACCTTCCCCCGGGCGAGCTTGTCCGCACCGTCGGCGTCCGGGTCGATGCGCCAGGTCAACGCGTCCTCGGAGAGCCCGCGCACGGACCCGCCCCCGCCGCCCACGAACACCACGTCGGGCTGGTACGTCACCTCCGGGTCCGGCGCGGGCGCCGCGCCGTACCGCTGGTCCCCACCGGTGTCGCCGGGCGGCTCCGGCCCCGCCGCACCCCGCTCGCAGGCTGCCAGAAGCAACAGGGTCACCGCGAGCAGCGCGGCCGTCGTCCGGCGACGCCACGAACCAGGCACCACCACGTCGCTTCCCTCGCCGTTCAAAGGCGGCCGGCGGCCGCGCGAGCCGCGGTTTCCAGAGCCGTGCGGTACGTCGCCGGGTCCTCGCTGCGGACCAGCCGAATGCAGGCCCACACCCCGCCCTTGCTGACGAAGACCGTGCCGTCCTCGGCGTACGCCTCATCACCCGCACCGCTGATCGGGGTGAGCTTGTGCCCGAGTTCGCGGTCGATGTCGAGGAACTTCTTCGCGCCATCGCCCACGTACACCTCCACCTGGGCGGTCGGCCCGGTCACCGGTCCCGTGTAGGTGCAGGAGTCCCGGTCCTCCGGCTTCTCCAGCGGGTCCTGCAGCGGGGTGCCGGCCAGCTTCTCGGCCTCGTCCTTGGTCACCACCGCGCAGGCGTCGACCTTCGCCGCGGCCGGTGGCGCCTCCGCCGACGGCGCCGCGGCCGGGTCGCCCTCGGGCGTGGCGGCCGCGCTCTGTCCCGCGCCGGCCGCCGGGGCACCGCCGCCGTCGTCCTTGCCGCCGACCATTCCGCAGCCGCCGAGCGCGGTGAGCGTCCCCACGGCGACCACGGCGGCGGCCAGGAGTGGGACACGCTGCCGCTTGCCGATTCCGAGGTGAGTCATCGTGGCTCCACTTCCTGTAGCAGAAACAGCCGGTCCAGGGCGCTGCATCACAGCGGGAGGGCGTCGAGCACCGTGCGCAACGTCGACTCGTATCCGCCGGGCTTGGCACTGATCCGCTCGAAGCTGCTGAGGATCACGGTGTAGCTGCCCTTGTCGCTGACCACGACGGCCTCGCCCTCGATGTCCTTCACCGCGAGGTACGCCTTGCGGCCCTTGTCGACGTCCTTCACCTCGCGGTAGACCTGGGTGGCCTGCTCGCGCTGGTAGGCGTAGGTGCTCTCACCGGCGAGCGGCGAGGCGGTGGTGATGGTGAGCGAGGCGACGCCCTTGCCGTCGCCGAACAGGCAGTTGCCCTTGTCCTCCATCGGTTGTCCGACGAGGTCGGTGACCTGGGCCGCGCTGAACGGGCACGCCGGCCGGGGTACGTCGGGCAGGGCGCCGTCGCCGTTGCCCTCGGCGTCGACCCCGACACCGGCTCCGGCGGCGGGGTCGACGCCGCCGGTGTCGTCGGGGCCGCAGGCGACGAGCGGTAGCAGCAGCAGCGAGCACCACAGAGGTGCGATCAGTCGGCGCACAGTCATGCTTCCTTCACCTGTCGGGGGAGGTCCGGGTTGGTGGAGCTGAACTGAGGTGGACGGATCCACCGGGCCGGAATCAGCCGGTCGACCCGCCACGCGCTGTCGGCGGCGGCCGCGGCCACCACCTCCGCGTCGGGGCCCTCGACCAGCGCGATCACGACATCGTCGGTGGGCAACCGGATGGCGGCGACCAGCCGACAACCCGGAGCGGTGATCAGCGGCGCCGCCATGCCCGCCTCGAAGGAACAGTCGTACTGCTCCAGGACGAACAGGTGGTTGGCCATGACCTGACGCTAGGTCCCGACGGGCGGCGAGGAATCGGGTGTTTCCCTATGCTTGCGCGTCCGCCCTGGTCATCGCCGCGCCCAACTCGGCGCGGGTGGAGATGCCGAGCTTGCGGTAGACCCGGGCGAGGTTCGCCTCGACGGTCTTCGGGCTGACGAACAACTCGTCGGCGATGGCGCGGTTGGTCCGGCCGCGTGCCGCCAACCGGGCCACCCGCTCCTCGGTGGGCGTGAGGTGCCGTGGTGTGGGGGCGCGACCGCCGACGCGCGCCAGCTCGGCCCGGGCACGCTCGGCGAACGCCGCCGCGCCGATCGCGCTGAAGTCCGCCACCGCTGCCTCCAGCGCCTGCCGGGCCGGCAACTTCCGGCGGGACCGCCGGTGGGCCATCCCGGCCACGAACAGGCAGCGGGCGCGATCCAGCGGAAGCACATCCGGCGCTACGGCGTCCCGCGCCGCCGCCAACGCGTCGAGCGCCGGGCCGGGATCCTGGCCGGTGGCGCTGTCCAGCAGTACGCGAGCCCGTGCGGTGCCCAGGATCGTCCAGGGCCGCGGCAGCCGGCGGTGTCGGGCGTTCAGCCGCTCCAGCACCGCCCTCGCCCGGTCGAGTTCGCCGGCCCCGACACACGCTTCGATCCAGTCCGGCTCGAAGCGCATGGAGAGGGGCTCCACCAGACCCCGCGCGTCGATCGTCGCGGCCAGAGCGGTGTAGGCGGCGGCGGCCTCCGCCATCCGGCCGGCCGACAGGGCAACGAACCCGGCCAACTGCTGGTGGATGCGTCGGCACCAGTCGTCGTCGAGATCCTCGGCGAGCCGCAGGCCGGACTCGGCCACCCGGGCCGCCTCGACCAGCCGGCCCCGGTGGGCGTCGAGCAGGGCGGCCAGCCAGGTCTCGGCGACCAGACCGCTGCCGAGTTGGTCACCGAGGTCCCGCGCGGCGGCGATGTGCCGTTCGGCCTCGTCCCACCGCCCGGCCAGCAACTCGGCTTCGCCCAGGTGCGTGAGCAACTCGTGTTGCAGGGGCTCGTCCCCGCGTGCCTCAGCCCGCCCGAGCATCCGGTGCAGTCGACTGCGGGCACGTTCCGCGTCGTCCATCGACTTCCACCAGATCGCGGGCACCGTGCTCGCCAGCCACGCCGGCTCGTCGCCCTCCAGGGTCAGAGCCCGCTCCAGCAGGTCGGTGCGCGGTGCCCGGCCGAGGCGTACCTCCTGGAAGAAGAGCAGGACCAGCGCGGCCGCGAGCAGGTCGTGTTCGCCGTCGCGACCGTCCAAGAGGGTGGCGGCGGCCTCGGCGTGCGCCCGTGCGGGCTCGGTGTGGTCGTTGAAGACGGCCAGGTGGGCGTGGATGCGGCCGGCCAGGGCCGAGTCGGGTTGGGCCGCCGCCAGGGCCCGGGTGCCGAACTCCACCGCCGCCTGGCCGGCCTCGCCGCTGGACCAGGCGACGATGGCGCGCAGCAGCAGGGACTCGGCCCGTAGGTCGCCGGGGAAGTCGGCCGCGACCGCCTCGGCCGCCTGCCGGGCGGCCGGAAGGTCACCGCTGTCGAGCCGGCAGCGCGCCGCCGCCAGCCGCCGCTGGCCCAGCCGCACCTGGTCGTGCACCGGGGTGAGCTGGCCGGCGCGGTCGTGCAGATCGGCGGCGAGGTCGGGTGCCCCCCGACTGTGCCATCGGTCAGCTGCGGCGGCGAGGGCGTCCGCGACCGCCGGGTCCGTTGCCGTCGTGCACAGCGCGAGGTGCCGGGCCCGCTCGTCCGGATCGGCCACCAGGTCGGCCAGTCGGTGGTGCAGCCGGCGGCGGACCCCCGGCGGGATGCCGGCCCGTACGGCGGCGGCGTGCACCGGGTGGGTGAACCGCACGCTCGTCGGTGTCACGACGATCAGCCCGGCCTCCTCGGGAGCGTCCAGCGCGGCGGCGGACACCCCCGCCGCTGTCAGGTCGACAAGCGTGGGCACGGTCAGCAGCGCGGCCAGTCGTACCGCGTCGCGGCTGGCGGGGGACAGCCCGGCGACAACGTCCGCGAGCAGGTGGTGCATGGACGCGGCCACCGGCAGGTCGTCGCCGGGCGAGGGGTGGCGCGGCAGGCGCTGGATGGCCCGGACCACCTCGATGGTCAGCAGCGGATTGCCCTCGGCCTCCCGCGCCACCCGCACCAGCATCGGTCGGGTGAGCGTGACGCCGAGCTGATCGCGCAGGACGTGGTGCAGCGCGCCGACGTCGAGCGGCGGCAGCTCCACCCGGTCGAGCCGGCTGCCGTCGCGGCCCTCGTCGAGCCCGAGTGGCACGCTCTCGGGGTCGCCCCGGCCGCGTCGGCGACTCACCAGCACGCTCAGGCCGGCCACGCGGCGCAGCGCGTACCGCAACGCGCGTTCGCTCGGCCGGTCCAGCCAGGGCGCGTCGTCCACGGCCACCAGCGTCGCCGGGTGGGCGTCCTGCTCCGCGGCCTCCAGCAGGGAGCGGGTCGCCGCCCCGACCACCCGTACGTCGACGGCCTCCCGAACGTCGCCGGCGAGGAGCACGACCTCGGCCGCGGTCCGCTGCGGTTCGGGCAGCGCGGCGACCCGGTCGGCGAGCGGGCGTAGCAGATCGGCCAGGGCGGCGTACGGAAGCTCCGCCTCGGCCTCGGTGGGCGCGCAGCTCAGCACCAGCCAACCCGCCTGCGTGGCCTGCGCGACCAGCGCCCGCCAGAGTTCGGATTTGCCGATGCCGGCGGGCCCCTCCACCAGCACCGGCCCGGATCGGGCCAGCTGCTGCCAGGCCCGGTCGAACACCTCGTCCCGCCCGACGATGGTGTGTCGCATGGGGAAATTCTGGCACTGGAGACGGACGCCGGGGCATCCCGCCAACGGGTGACTGGGGATGGCCCGCAGGCCCTAGCCGTCGATGCGGGTGATGTTGCGGATCTTGTTGGACGCGTCCAACGCGGCCACCTTGTACGCCTCGGCCAGGGTCGGGTAGTTGAACACGGCGTCGACCAGGTAGTCGATCGTGCCGCCGCAGCCGATCACCGCCTGACCGATGTGGACGATCTCGGTCGCCGCGGTGCCGAACACGTGCACCCCGAGCAGCCGGCCGTCCGCGGGGGAGACGAGCAGCTTCAGCATCCCGTACGAGTCGCCCACGATCTGGCCGCGGGCCAGCTCGCGGTAGCGCGCGATGCCCACCTCGAACGGCGTCGACGCGTCGGTCAGCTCGGCCTCGGTCTGGCCGACGAAACTGATCTCCGGGATGGTGTAGATGCCGATCGGTTGCAGACCGTGCATCTCCCGGATCGGTTCGCCGCAGGCGTGCTGCGCGGCCAGCCGGCCCTGCTCCATCGAGGTGGACGCCAACGCCGGGAAGCCGATCACGTCGCCGACGGCGTAGATGTTGTCGACCGGGGTGCGGTAGTTGGCGTCGACCGCGATCCGGCCGCGTCGGTCGGCCTGCAACCCGGCCGCCTCCAACGCCAGGTCGTCGGTCTGGCCCTGCCGGCCGGCCGAGTACATGACGGTGTCCGCGACGATCTTCTTGCCGCTCTTGAGAATGCACAGCGCCGCCGTCTGGTGCTTCTCTACCGCGGCGACCTCCTCGCCGAAGCGGAACGCCACCGACAGGTCGCGCAGGTGGTATTTGAGTGACTCGACGACCTCGTCGTCGCAGAACTCGAGCATCCGCTCGCGGCGCTCCACCACGGTCACCTTGGTGCCGAGGGCGGCGAACATCGACGCGTACTCCATGCCGATCACACCGGCGCCGACCACGACCATGCTGCGGGGGACGGCCTGGAGGTTGATGACGCCGTCGGAGTCCACGATGGTCCGGTCGTCGAAGTCGACGCTGTCCGGGCGGGCCGGGCGGGTGCCGGCCGCGATGATGGCCTTGTCGAACGTCACCTTCGACTCGCGCCCGGAGCCGGCGTCGACCCAGATGGAGTGCGCGTCCGCGAAGCGCCCGGTCCCGGTGATCATCGCGACCCGGTTGCGGGCGAGCTGGTTGCGGATGACGTCGGTCTGTCGGGTGATCACGTGCTGCGTGCGAGCGGCCAGGTCGCTGACCGTGATCTCCTCCTTGACCCGGTAGCTGCTGCCGTACAGGTCGCGCTGGCTCAGGCCGGTCAGATAGAGCACCGCCTCACGCAGCGTCTTGGACGGGACGGTGCCGGTGTTGATGCACACCCCGCCGATCATGTCGCGGCGGTCCACGATGCCGACCCGCCTGCCGAGCTTGGCGGCGGCGATCGCGGCCTTCTGACCGCTGGGTCCGGAGCCCAGCACCAACAGGTCGTAGTCATACACGAGCGTTAGCGTCGCAAGATGTCGCCGTCGACGCCAGACCCCGGACGTGAGCGTTACTTGTCTGCCACCACGCAGATGCCGCCGTTCAGCGTGACCTCCTCCGGCAGTTGCGTGCCGGTGGCGACGACGCCCAGCGACACGGTGCCGCCGGGCCTGATCACCGCGTTGTGGCTGGTGTTGCGCACCCGCAGGTAGCTGTTGTTCGGCCGGTCGACGACCTGCGCGCCCCAGAGGGCCCGCAACTCCTGACTGGCCCAGAACCGCCAGGTCATCGTCCAGCCGTTCACCGCCGTGGTGCCGGTGTTCTCGACCGCGAGGTACGCCACGAAGCCGTCCGACCGCTGTCGGACGACGGTGCGGACCGCGCAGCTCGGCGGGGGCGGCAGGGTGGTCACGGTGACCGGCGGCGACAGCGCCGACCAGTTGCCCGCCTCGTCGCGGGCGCGGACCACGAAGGTGTACGTCGTGTTCGGCGTCAACCCGCTGACCTGGGTGCTGGTGCGCCCCGGCGGGTTCTGGTAGACCTCGCTGACCCGGGTCAGCGCACCACCGGCGTCGACCCGGTACACCTCGTACCGGTCGAGCACGACGTTGTCGGTCGACGGGGCCCAGCGCAGCCACACCAGCGTCGCGGCGACGTCGTACGCGACCGGCTGGCCCGGTGCGCTCGGCGCCTGGTCGTCACCCGGTGGCATGGTCAACCGCAGCGTCGGGTTCGACACCGACCGGTTGCCCGCCGCGTCCAGCCCCGCGACGCTGAGGGTGTACGTGCGCGACGGGCGCAGGTCGGTGATGCGGATGCTGGTGGTGTCGGTCGAGTAGGCCCGCCCGGTGTCCTCGAACAGCGCCGAGACCGCGTAGCCGACCACGCCCACGTTGTCGGTCGACGCGGTCCAGGTCAGCTCCACCCAGGTGGTGTCGATGGCGGTGACCGTGATCGGGCCGGGGGCGGTGGGTCGCTCGGTGTCGTCCGCGGCGGCGTACGCCGGGCTCGCGCCCAAAGCGCTCATCAGCGCGGCGACGGCCAGCGCGGCGACGGCCCTCGACCGGGGCCTTCGTCGGATTGGATGATCACGCACGATGAATCCTCGCCTCCGGTTGTCCGCAGCGGGCCGGTGATTCACTGCCGCCAATGCTAGGTCACCCAGGAGCGGGAGGATGCCCCGCCGCCGGTCGGGTCGTCGTTCAGCCGACGAGGCGGCGTTCCCAGGCCCAGGCGGCGATCTCGACGCGGTTGCGGGCCGGGAGCTTCGTCTGCACGCTGGCGAGGTGGGTCTTGACGGTGCCGACGGCGATGAAGAGCTGACCGGCGATCTCCGCGTTGGTCAGGCCCCGGGCGACGAGCTTCACGACGTCGAGTTCCCGCGGGGACAGGCCGGCGTCGTCGCGCGGCGCGGTGGGCGGACTGAGGTACTCCAGCAGTCGTACGGTGATGGACGGGCTGATCAGCGCGTCGCCGGAGACGGCCGCGCGGACCGCCTCGACGAGCAGCGCCGGGCCGGAGTCCTTCAGCAGAAAACCGCAGGCGCCGTTGGACAGCGCGGTGTGCACGTACTCGTCGAGGTCGAAGGTCGTCACCACGACCACCCGCGCCGGGTCGGCGACACCCGGCCCGGCGAGCAGGCGCAACGCCTGCAGGCCGTCGAGGCGGGGCATCCGGATGTCCAGCAGCACCACGTCCGGGCGTAGCCGCCGGACCATCTCGACGGCGGCGACTCCGTCGGCGGCCTCGCCGACCACCGCCATGTCCGGCTGCGCTGAAATGATCATGCTGAAGCCGGTCCGGACCATCGCCTGGTCATCCGCGATCAGCACCCGGATCATCGGGCCACCGCCGACCGCAGCGGGAACGCGGCGTCGAGGACCCAGCCGCCGGAGATGCCCGGCCCGGCGGTGATCGTGCCGCCGAGGGCGCGTACCCGCTCGGTGAGGCCGAGCAGGCCGAAGCCGTGCCCTCGGGCGGGAGCGGTACGCGGGGTCGCGCCGTCGTCGGCGACCCGGACCAGGAGCCAGTCCGGCGTACGACGCACGGACACGGCCACCGACTGGGCGTCCGGGGCGTGCTGGCGGGCGTTGGTCAGCCCCTCCATCACCACCCGGTACGCCGAGGTGGACACCTCCACCGGCAGCTCGTCGAGCGGGCCGTCGACGTACAGCCGGGCCGGCGCGTTCGTGGTGTCGTTGTGGCCCTCCAACAGGGGTGCGAGGTCGGCCACGCCGGCCAGCGGGGCCAGCGGGGCGTCCGGCGGGGCATCCGGATTGCGCAGCACGCCGACCATCCGCCGCATCGAGGCCATCGTCTCGGCGCCGGCCCGCTCGATCTGCTCCAGGGCGACGATCACCCGTCGCGGGTCCTGCTCGGCGACGAACCGGGCGCCCTGCGCCTGCACCACGATGCCGGTCACGTGGTGGGCGATGAAGTCGTGCAGGTCGCGGGCGAACTCGGCGCGCTGCTCGGCGCGTACCAGCGCGATGGCCCGCTCCCGCCCGGCGGCGACGACGCGCAGGTAGATCCCGACGGCGGCGGCGCCGACCGCGGCGAGCGCCTGGAGCAGCCCGAAGATCACGTAGACGTAGTCCGCGCCGGCGCGCAGCGGCAGCGCGGCGGCAGCGAGCGCGGCGAGCACCGCCGCCCATGGAGCGAGCCGCGCGGCGGCCCACCGGGTCACCACGAACACCACCGCGATCATCCCCGCGGACTCGGCCAGCCCCCAGCTGCCGCCCAACAAATAGCTGCCGCTCGTGCTGAGCACCAGAAAGCCGAACGTGACGGCGAGTGAGATGGTGCCGAGCACGAGCGCCGCGATCGGCAGGGATCGGGATCCCTGCCGGTGCACGGGCAGCCAGACCACCGCGGTCATCAGCGCCAACCCCACCTGCACGAGGGCGCGCAGGGCTTCGGCCACGCCCATCCCGGTGTAGAGGCCGTACCGCAGGTCGAAGGCACCGAGCAGGGCCAGCGCCGCCAGTCCGGCGAGCTGACCCAGGCGTACCCACCATGTCGAGAATCCCGGCGCGTTCATCGTGACCCAGCGTAGCCAGGCGGCCGGCGCGGGCAGATCGGCCGAAAGACAGACCCGGCGCGGGCGTTCCCCGACCGCGGGCCGATGCGGCTCCCGCCCGGCGCGGGCGAGGCTTCCCGGGTCACATCGCAGCCACTGGAGGAACCCATGACAACCCACGCCCCGCCGCCGACCGGGCAGGCCGCCGTCGCCGCGGTCGACCTGGTGAAGGTGTACGGCAGCGGCGACACCGCGGTCCGCGCCCTGGACGGCGTCTCGGTCGGCTTCGGTCGAGCCGAGTTCACCGCGATCATGGGCTCGTCCGGGTCCGGCAAGTCGACGCTGATGCACTGCCTGGCCGGCCTGGACACGGCCACCTCCGGCCGGGTCCTGCTCGGCGGCACGGAGCTGACCGGTCAGTCCGACCGCACGCTGACCCGCGCACGCCGCGACCGGATCGGCTTCGTCTTCCAGTCGTTCAACCTGCTGCCGCAGCTCACCGCCGCGCAGAACATCACCCTGCCGCTGGATCTCGCCGGCCGGGAACCCGACCGTGACCTGCTCGCGCGCCTCGTCGACGTGCTGGGCCTCGGGCAGCGACTCGGGCACCGGCCCAGCGAACTCTCCGGCGGCCAGCAACAGCGGGTGGCGCTGGCCCGGGCCCTGGTGTCGCGGCCCGAGGTCGTCTTCGCCGACGAGCCGACCGGCAACCTCGACTCCCGCTCCGGGGCGGAGGTCCTCACCATCCTGCGCGACTCGGTACGCGACCTGGGTCAGACGGTCGTCATGGTCACCCACGATCCGATCGCTGCCGCGTACGCCGACCGGGTGGTGCTGCTCGCCGACGGCCGGGTCGCCGGCGAGATCGACGAGCCGGACCAGGGCTCGGTCACCGACGCGCTGCGCGAGCTGGCGGTTCCCGCGTGAGGGCGACGGTGCTGCGTACCCAGGTGAGCGCCGCGGCCCGACGCCCGGGGAGGCTGATCCTGACCGGCCTGGCGATCCTCGTCGCGTCGTTCGTCGTCTTCGGCACCGTGCTGGCGCAGGAGATCACCGAACGGACCGCGCGGGACAACCTCAGCGGCACGCCGGCCGCCACCGACCTGGTCATCGGTGACCCGCAGCAGCCGCCGCCCACCGTGGCGGCGCTGCGTGCCGTCCGCGCCGTGGCGGGTGTCACCGAGGCGGTGGGCCGGACGACGGTCGGTGTCTCCCTCGCCGAGGGCTACCTCAACCTGCGGACCGACCCGGGCGCCGGCCCGCTGACGACGGTCCGCCTGATCCAGGGCAGCTACCCGGACCAGCCCGGCGAGATCGCGGTGACCCGCCGTACGGTCGAGCGGCTGGGGTTGGCGGTCGGCACCGTGACCACCGGGACGGGCGGCGAACTCACCACCGGGGCGCCGCTCACCGTCACCGGCGTGGTCGACACCCCCGACGACGAGGGCTTCGACGCGTACGCCCCGGACGACGCGGTGGCCGCGTGGGGTCACCTGAGCACCGTGGAGCGGATCGACCTGCGCGCGGCTGCCGGCGCGGCGGAGGCGGTTCGCGACCGGGTGGCCGCGGTGGTCCCGGCCGATCAGCCGGTCCGCTCCGGCGCCGAGGTGCGCGACGCCGAGGCCGATGCGGCGGCCGAGCAGGTGGGGAGGCTGTTCGCGCTGGTCGGAATGTTCGTCGCGGTCGCGGTGGTCGCCGCGGCGCTGGTGGTCACCTCGACGTTCCGCATCGTCTTCGCCCAGCGGATGCAGCACCTCGCGCTGCTGCGGGCGGTGGGGGCGGGCCGGAGCGGGCTGGTGGTCGCGCTGACCGCCGAGGGTGCCCTGACCGGGCTGGTCGCGGGTGTCGTGGGGGTCGTCGGCGCCCTCGCCGCCGGGCAGGTCCTCCCGATGGTCCTGCGCGCCTCGGGCATGGCGGTCTCGTCGCCGGGGCTGTCGCTGGGGGCGGCGGTCGCGGTGGTGCTCGGCGCGGTCGTGCTCACCGTGGTGGCGGTGCTGGCGCCGGCGTTCTCCGCCGCCCGGGTCTCGCCCCTGGAGGCGTTGCGGGCGGCGAGCGTGACCGCCGGGCGGCGCGGCATCGGAGCGCCGCGTCTGGTGTCCGGCGCGCTGCTGGTCCTCGGCGCGCTGCTGGCCGCCGTCGCGGCGGTGCGGCGGTTGCCGACGCCGGGTCAGGAGTCCTACGACCCGAGCACGCCGCTGCTGCTGCTGGTCACCTCGGGAGCACTGGCGTTCTTCGCCCTGGTCGCCCTCGGGCCGCTGCTGGTGCGCCCGGTGCTGGCCGTGGCGGGTTGGCCGTTGCGCCAGGTCGGCCCGCTGGGGAGGCTGGCGGTCGGCGGGATCGGTGGAACGCCGCGACGGGCCGCCGCCGTCTCCGTCGTGGTCGCGCTCGGCGTGACCCTGATCTCCGGGGTGGTCATCGGCGGCGCGTCGATGCGGGTCGTCGCCGATCGTGACATGGCGCTCTCCGCGCCGGCCGACTTCGAGGTGTCCTCCGGTGACGACACGACCCTGCCGGTCGCCGTGGTGACGAGGGCGCGGGCGGCGAGCGGCGTGCTGACCCATGTGGTGCCGTACCGGATGGTCCACGACGTCGCGTTGATGCGGGGCACCGATCGGCTCGGCGACGCCGAGTCCGGGTACTCGACGACCGACCTCGACCTGTCGGCGCTGCCGACCACCGCGGCCCTGGACGTGGCACAGGGCACTCTCGCCGACCGTGGACCCGGCCGGATCGTGCTCGGTGACTGGGTCGCCCGCAACGCCGGGCTGCGCGCCGGTGACACCGTGACGCTGGCCCGCGGCGGGCGGACGGTCGACGTACGGGTGTCGGCGGTCCTGCCCGACCGTGGCCCCCTGTACGCGGGCATCGTCGCCGACCGTGCCGACCTGGACCGGATCGGCGGGCCGACGGCGTACACCGGTCTGCTGGCCGACGCGGCGCAGGCGGGCGAGGACGGCCGCACCGCCGGGGTGCGGGCGCTGCGGCAGGCGATCGGGAACGGCGCCGGGCTGGGCATCACGGTGCTCGCCGACGAGCGGGACCGCAACGACGCGGTGCTGAACGCCCTGGTCTGGATCACTGCCGGCCTGGTCAGCCTGACCGTGCTGATCGCGGTGGTCGGTGTGGGCTCCACGACCGCGCTGTCGGTCGTCGAGCGGGTCCGCGAGTCCGGGCTGCTGCGCGCCGTCGGCCTGTCCCGGGCGGGGCTGCGCACGATGCTGACCGTCGAGTCCGGCCTCTACGGGGTGATCGGGGCGAGCTTCGGTCTGCTGCTCGGCGTCCCGTACGCCTGGTTGGCGGTGCGGGCGCTCGGGCTCAACGCGCCGCTGTCGCTGCCGGTGCTGTCGCTGGTCGGGCTCTTCGCGGCGCTGGTCGGGCTGACCGCGTTGGCCGGCGTGCTGCCGGCGCGGCGGGCGTCGCGGGTCAGCCCGGTGGTGGCGCTGGGCGTCGAGGGCTGAGCGCACCCAGGTGCGGGGCGGGCCGGCGTCGAGAGGGTTCGGCGTCGGCCCGCCGCGGCGCGGTCAGTTGGGGTTGCTCGCGTGGGTCAGCGTCTCCCCGGCGACGAAGAGGTTGTTGCCGGTCGCGCTCACGGGTGCATGGCCGCGCCCTTGAGGACCTTGTCGACCACGGTGCGCGGCGCGTGCAGGGCCAGCCCCACCAGGTCGAGCTTCTCCCGGCCGACCGCCTGCACCGCCGCCCGGTTGTCCCGGTCGTTGCCGGTGGCGAACAACTCGGACGTGAAGATCGCCAGACGCAGCCCACGGGTGAGCGCCCGCGAGTGCGCGGCGGTGAGGGTGGCCCGGTCACCGGCGAAGACCAGCACCGGCTGGCCGAACATCGGCAGGTACGAGGTGCCGTCCGCGTCGCGGTACTCCTCGCCGAGCAGCTCCGGCTGGGCGCTCGCGACACCACTGACCAGGAAGGCGGTGACGTTCAGCCGCTGCCAGCCCGCCAGGTCGTTGCGGAGCAGCACGGCGATCTTGGTGGGGAAACGGATCGGTTCGGTCATGCCGTCGAGCCTGCCCGTCCGGCACCCGGCCGTTCTTGTACGTTCTTAGCGTGGTCACCCGACCGACGGGCGCACAGGTCAGCGCGTGGCGACCCGCCGTCGCCGGCGTCGCCGAGGTGTTCCACGCCCACTTCCCGGATCACGCGTACCCGCTGCACACCCACGACGTGTGGACGCTGCTGATCGTCGACGACGGCGCGGTCCGCTTCGACCTGGACCGGCACCGCCACGGCGCGCTGCGGACGTCGGTCACGCTGCTGCCGCCGTACGTGCCGCACGACGGCCGGTCCGCCACGCCGCACGGCTTCCGCAAACGGGTCCTGTACCTCGACACCACGGCGCTCGACGCCGCGCTGGTCGGTCCGGCGGTCGACCGGCCGGACCTGGCCGATCCGCGCCTACGGGACCGGATCCACC
Source organism: Micromonospora sp. NBC_00617 (assembly GCF_045161355.1). Lineage (NCBI taxonomy): Bacteria > Bacillati > Actinomycetota > Actinomycetes > Micromonosporales > Micromonosporaceae > Micromonospora > Micromonospora sp. NBC_00617. The sequence goes on from NZ_CP107751.1 coordinate 1,659,070, forward strand.
AGCTGCACCGGGTGCTCGCCGCGCCGGGGGACGAGTTCGAGGCCGACAGCAGGCTCGCGCTCATCCTGGACCGGCTGCGCCAACGGCTGCGTCAGCGCTCCCCGGCCGGCGTCCCGCCGGCCGCGCGCGGCCTCGCCGTGCGACTACGCGAGCTGCTGGACGCCCGGACCGTCGAGGGCCTCACGCTGCGGCAGGCCGCCGAGCTGCTGCACGCCCACCCGACCCACCTGGTCCGGACGTTCACCCACACGCACGGGCTGCCACCGCACTCGTACCTGACCGGTCGTCGGGTCGAACTGGCACGCCGTCTGCTCCTCGCGGGGCAGCGCCCCGCCGAGGTCGCCGCCGCCGCCGGGTTCTTCGACCAGGCGCACCTGACCCGCCACTTCCGGCGGCACCTGGGCGTCAGCCCGTCCCATTACGCGGCCCCCGCGCCTCTCGTGGCGGGTCGGTCCGCCGGCTGATCAACACCCCGACTACCGGTTCCGATCGGGCGGCCGATCGGTTCCGCAACCCGGTCGTCACGAAATCCGGCGGCAATCCGTCACAGTCCCCGGATAGTCTGCCCTCCGCGCGTCGTCGCCCCGGCACGTCGCGTCCCGCGCCTGGTCGGCGTGGCATACGCCGCCACCGCCCACCTTCCGCCGGATCAACCGACCTCAGGAGAGTCAGTGACACAGCAATCCGTCGCGACATCGGACAAACTCGACGCCGCGGTGCTCAAGGTGGCGGGCGTCGTCGTCCTTGGCGCGATCATGTCGATCCTCGACGTGACGGTGGTCAGCGTCGCGCTGCCCACGTTCCAGAGCGAGTTCGACGCGTCCTACGCCCGCGTGGCCTGGACGATGACGGGCTACACGCTCGCCCTGGCCACGGTTATCCCGCTCAGCGGATGGGCGGCCGACCGGTTCGGCACCAAGCGCCTCTACATGGTGGCGCTCGCCCTGTTCACGATCGGGTCCGGCCTCTGCGCCACCGCGGACTCGATCGGCGAACTGATCGGCTACCGCGTCCTTCAGGGGCTCGGTGGCGGCATGCTCATGCCACTGGGCATGACGATCATGACCCGGGCGGCCGGGCCGCACCGGATCGGCCGGCTGATGGCCGTCCTCGGCATCCCGATGCTCCTCGGCCCGATCGGCGGCCCGATCCTCGGCGGCTGGCTGATCGACACGGCGAGCTGGCACTGGATCTTCCTGATCAACCTGCCGATCGGTGTCGTCGCCCTCATCTACGCGCAGATGGCGCTCCCGAAGGACGCCCCCGAGCCGTCGGAGTCCTTCGACTTCCTCGGCATGCTGATGCTCTCCCCGGGCCTCGCGCTGTTCCTCTACGGCGTCTCGTCGCTGCCCGAGGCGGGCACCTTCTCCGCGACCAAGGTGTGGGCCCCGATGCTGGTCGGCGGCGCGCTGGTGGTGGCGTTCGTGCTCTACTCGTTCAAGCCCCGGCACCCGCTGCTCGACCTGCGGCTGTTCCGCAACCGCAACCTGACCATCGCCTCGGTGACGCTGTTCGTGTTCATCATCGCGTTCATGGGCGCCGGCCTGCTGTTCCCGAGCTACTTCCTGCAGGTGCGCGGCGAGTCGACGCTGGCCGCCGGCCTGCTGATGGCGCCCCAGGGCCTGGGCGCGATGATCACCATGCCGATCGCCGGCACGCTCGCCGACCGGGTGCCCATCGGTCGCACCGTCCCGTTCGCGCTGGCGCTGATCGTCGCCGGGTTCTTCGGCTTCACCCAGGTCGACCCGCAGACCTCGTACTGGCTGCTCGGTGGGTCGTTGTTCGTGATGGGCCTGGGCATGGGCGGCACGATGATGCCGATCATGACGTCGGCGCTGCGGACGTTGCAGGCGCAGGAGGTGGCGCGCGGCTCGACGCTGGTCAACATCCTCCAGCAGATCGGCGGCTCGGTCGGCGCCGCCGTGATGTCGGTGATCCTCACCAACGAGCTGAACGGCTCCCGGCCGATCCCCGGCGCGGTGGACCCGAGCGGCAAGCCGATCACCGAGGCCGGGCTGGCCATCGCCGCCCAGCAGCGGCCGGAGCTGCTCCAGCAGATGCCGGTGGATCCGTCGATCATCGAACGTGGTCTCGACTTCGCCGCGAAATCGTTCGCCCACACGTTCTGGGTGGCATTCGCGCTGGTGCTGGCCACGTTCATCCCGGCCGCCCTGCTGCCGCGCCGGCGCACGCCCGCGCAGCAGCTCGGCGACGAGCAGGCCGAGCTGGCCAAGGCGCCCGTCGTCATCCACTGACCGACGCGCTCGATCACCCGCCGCGCTCGACGCCCATCGTGGTGTCGAGCGCGGCGGTGTGTTGGTCAGCGCAGCGGACCGTCGCCGGGCCCGTCGGGGTCAGCCTGCGGGCCGGCGGCGCGGGTGGCCCGGGTGCCGATCTGCCGCAGGTACGCGATCAACTCCGGCGGCTCGTGCACCTCGATGTCGCAACCGAGGGTCAGCAGGCGCCACGCCAGCCACTCCAGGGTGTCCGCGTCGCTGCGCAACCGGCACGAGGCGCCGTCGATCGGCTCCAGGTCGACCCCGGCGCCGCCGAGCGGGCCGGCCATCCGCTCGACCGGCGCGTGCAGCGTCACCACCGCGCGGTAGACGGGCGTCAGCTCGAGCAGCTTCTCCGCCATGAACGACGCCGCGTCGGTGGCCGGCAGTCGACGGGCGGCGACTCGGGTGCGGGTGGGCCGCGGGTCGGTGATCCGGTCCACCCGGAAGATCCGCCAGTCGGCGCGATCGTTGTCGTAGCCCACCAGATACCAGCGCCGGCCCGCCGACACCAGCTTGTACGGCTCGACGAGCCGTTCGCCGTCCACGCCGTCGCGGCGGCGGTAGGTGAACCGCAGTTGCGCGCGGCCGTTGACGGCGGCGGCCAGGGCGTTCAGGTGCTCGGGGTCGACCGTCGGCGGACCCCAGGTGAGTAGCGGTTCGGTGGCCGCCCCCAGCGCCCTGACGCGCTGACGCAGCCGGGACGGCAGCACCTGTTCGAGTTTCGCCAGCGCCCGCACCGAGGCATCCTCGATGCCGACCACCGCGTGACCGGCGGCGGTACGCAGACCGACTGCGATCGCCACCGCCTCCTCGTCGTCGAGCAACAGTGGCGGCATCGCCTTGCCCGCGACCAGGCGGTATCCGCCGATCACGCCCATCGTCGCCTGCACCGGGTAGCCGAGGTCGCGCAGCCGCTGCACATCGCGGCGAATGGTGCGCAGGCTGACGCCGAGCCGGGCGGCCAGCTCGCTGCCGGGCCACTCCCGGGGGGTCTGCAACAGCGACAGCAGGCCCAGCAGTCGGGCGGGGGTGTCGGACATGGCCTCCACCATGCCAGCGATGTGTGCCAGATCCTGACCTATATCGGCCCTAGCGTTCCCCGGCATGACACCGTTTCGCATCGACATTCCCCAGTCCGACCTCGACGACCTGCGCGACCGGCTCGCTCGCACCCGGTGGCCCCGCTCGCTGCCCGGTGCCGGCTGGGACCGAGGGGTGCCGGTGGACTACCTCCGCGAGTTGACCGAGCACTGGGCGCACGGCTACGACTGGCGGGCGCACGAAGCGCGCCTGAACGACTTTCCCCAGTTCGTCACCGAGATCGACGGCCTGGACGTGCACCTGCTGCACGTACGCTCGCCGGAACCCGACGCGCTGCCGCTGCTGCTGACGCACGGCTGGCCGAACTCTTTGGTCGAGTTCACCGAGCTGATCGGCCCGCTGACCGACCCGCGTGCCCACGGCGGGGACCCCGCGCAGGCGTTCCACGTGGTGGCGCCGTCGGTGCCCGGCTTCGGCTTCTCGCAGGCGCCACCGGCCGGGTTCACGATCGACCGGCTCGCCCGGATGTGGGCCGAGCTGATGGCCCGCCTCGGCTACCACCGCTACGGCACCCAGGGCGGCGACCTCGGCGCGTACGTCGCGCCCCGGGTGGCGACGGTGGCCCCGGAGCGGGTGGTGGGCGTGCACATCGACGGTGGTTTCGGCTTTCCGACCGCCGCCGACGTGGCGGACCTGAGCGAGCCGGAACGCGCCGAGTGGGAGCAGATGCAGCGGTGGATGAGCGGTGGGGTGGACCACCACGCACTGCTGCGGGCCGCGCCACAGACCTTCGCGTACGCCTGGACCGACTCGCCGGTCGGGCTGCTGGCCTGGATGATGCAGAAGTTCAAGGAGTTCACCATGACGGTACCGACACCGGAGCAGGCCATCGACCGGGACCATCTGCTCACCAACGTGAGCCTCTACTGGTTCACCGGCACCTCGGGAACTTCCTCGTGGCCGATGTACGAGCGGCTCACCGTCGCCGACGACGGCGGTTTCGCCTGGCCCCAGGGGCAGCGGCGGGTGCCGTCGGGCGTCTACGGTGGCGGGACCGCGCTGATGCGCCGCCTCGCCGAACGGGACAACACCATCGTCCACTGGCCCCAGGGCAACCCGGGCAGCCACTTCGTGGCGATGGACGAGCCGCTGGCGCACGCGGCGGACATCCGCGCCTTCTTCGCGAGCCTGCGATGACCGACGTGAGCTGGGCGGGCCCTCGGCGCCGGTCGGCGGCGGGAGTTGGCCGAGGAGGTCGAGCGGATCGGCCCACATCCTGGAGGGTGACGCCGCACTGACCGTCGGGACGGTGCGTGTCGGTCCGCACGCCTGAGTCAGGATGAGGGGCGTGCACATCGAACCGGTCGACGACGCGCCCCGCCGAACGTTCGTCCAGACGATCCTGCGGCAGCGCTGGGAGGACCTCACCTTCCTGCACTGGGCGGTCGCTCCGGAACTCGTCGCGCCGCTGCTGCCCGCCGGCACTCGTCCGGACACGCTGGACGGCGTGAGCTTCGTCGGCCTGATCGGCTTTCGGATGGTCGGGCTGGGCTTCGGTCGCGGGCCGGGAGTGCCGTACTTCGGCACGTTCGCCGAGACGAACGTCCGGCTCTCCGGGTGGGGGAGCCGATCGCCGACCCCGCCCCTCTGGACCATTTCCTCACCGCCCGGTGGGGGCTGCACACCCGGGCGTACGGTCGCACGCTGCACCTGCCGAACTGGCATCCCCGCTGGCCGCTGCACCGGGCCGAGCTCCTGCACCTGGACGACGGGTTGGTCGCCGCCGCCGGGCTGCCGGCGCCGGTCGGACCGCCGGTCAGCGTGCTCTACTCGCCCGGTGTCGGGGTGCGGTTCGGCCCGCCCGTGACGGTCCGGCGGCCCGGCTGAGCGCCGGGCCGCCGGATGCTCAGTAGCGTCCGCCCTCGGGGGCGGGCAGCGCGTCGAGGTCGGCCAGTTCCTCGGTGCCGAGCCGCACGTCGCCGGCCGCGCAGTTGTCCACCAGGTACTTCGGTGTCTTGGTGCCGGGGATCGGGATGACCCGGTCGCCCTGGGCGATCACCCACGCGAGCGCGACCTGCGCGGGAGTGACGTCGGCCCGGTCGGCGATCTCCCGGACCCGGGCGACGATGGCCAGGTTGGCCCGCAGCGTGTCCTGCTGGAAGCGCGGCAGGCCGCGTCGGAAGTCGTCGGCCGGCAGGTCGTCGAACGACGAGAACCGGCCGGTCAGAAAGCCCCGGCCCAGCGGGGAGAACGGCAGGAAGGCGATGCCGTGCGCGACGCAGTACGGCAGGACCTCGGCCAGCGGGTCCCGGGTCCACAGTGACAGCTCGGACTGCACCGACGCCACCGGGTGCACGGTCTGGGCTCGCGCGATCTGGTCCACCGTCACCTCGGACAGGCCGATCTGCCGCGCCTTGCCCGCCGCGACGACCTCCGCCATCGCGCCCCAGGACTCCTCGATGGGCACCTCGGGGTCGACGCGGTGCAGCTGGTAGAGGTCGACATGGTCGGTGTCGAGGCGGCGCAGGCTGTCGTCGATCGCGGTGCGGATGTGCTCCGGCCGGCCGTTGTTGCCGATCTTCGGTGAGTTGCCGGGGCCTCCGGTCAGGGACGTGGCCACCAGCCCGACCTTGGTCGCCAGGACGGCCCGCTCCCGGTGGCCGTCGGCCAGCGCCCGGCCGACCAGCTCCTCGTTGGTGTACGGCCCGTACACGTCGGACGTGTCGATCAGCGTGGCGCCCAGGTCCAGCGCCTGGCGGATCACTGAGATCGAGGTGTCGTCGTCGCGGGGGCCGGTGATGTCGTATCCGTGGCTCATGCCCATGCACCCGAGACCGATGACGCCGACCTCGGGCCCTGCGCTGCCCAGCGTGGTGGTTCTCATGGCACCACGCTACGACCGCCGTCCGCCTGCCGCGCGGGTGGTGACCATCGGGGCGACCTAGAATCGACGGGTCTCACTGCTTTTGGTGGTGTGGGCTGGGGGTGACCTTGAAAGGCGGTGCGCACGATGGGACCGGACGAGCGGCGACGGTTGTTCGAGCAGGCGCGGGAGCGTTCGGCGCGACAGGACACCTGGGCGGAGGCGGACCGGTTGTGGGTCCGGGTGATCGGGGCGTACCGGGAGACGGTGCGCGGTCCGGCTGGGGTCCGCGAGGACCAGCAGCAGTTGGCCCGGGCGTTGTGGCGGCACAGCATGCTGCTCTCGGCGCGCGGCAGGGCCGCCGACGGGATGGCCCCCGGCGGCGAGGCGGTGGTCGTCTTCGAGCGGGTGTACGACGCCGTGGCGGCCGAGGGCGGGAACGTGGCGGCCGCACCCCGGGACGACGCCCTCGCCGAGCTGATCACCGCACTGGTGGACCTGGCCGAGGTCTCGTTCGCCGCCGGTCAGCCCGCCACGCGCAGGGACCTGCTGGAACGGGCCGTGACGGTGGGTTTGACCTGCGCCGGGTCTCCGCCGTCCGCCGGGCCCCGCACCCGCGAGGCGATGGGCACGGCCTACCACAACCAGGCGACGGCGCTGCTGCACCGGCACCGCACGCGGCCGTCGTCGGGCGCCGGCGCCCAGGAGGCGGCGCTGGCGGCGTCGCGGGCCTGCGAGCTGCGCCAGGGGCTGCTCGACCTGGCCCGTCCGCTGACCTTCTGGGAGATGGCCAACACCTACGGGGTGTACGCCCAGTGCCTGGTGCTGATCGGCGACCTCGACCGAGCGGCAATGGTGCTGGCGATGGGCAACCGCTTCGTGGAGACGCTGGGCCCGGCCGCCGCGGAGCCCGCCCAGAAGCTGCGGGTCGCGGCCGAGATGCTGGCCCGGGAGAAGGGCGGGTCGGGGGGTGCGACCGGTTCGCGGCGGTGGGGCTGGCGGCGGGGCTGACCTACCGGGCAGCCGTGCGCCCCGGCTTGCACGGCATCGTTGGTGATCGATACTCTGCGTGAAGGCGCCGCCCCGCCTCAGACCATCACCGTCGATCCGAAGCGGGTTCCGCATGCGCACACTGAGACTTGTCACGTCGCTGGCCGTCGCCGGCCTCCTCGCCGGCGCGGTGGCGATGATCGCCACGCCGGCCAGCGCGGCAACTGTCGTGTTCTCCGTGACCAACAACTGGGGCAGTGGCTATCAGGGTCAGGTCACGGTCACCAACGACACCTCCGCGCCGATCAGCAGTTGGCGGGTCGAGTTCGACCTGCCGGCCGGCACGAGCATCAGCCAGTCGTGGAACGCCCAGCAGGTGACCTCGGGTAACCACTACACCTTCAGCAACGTGTCGTGGAACGGCACTCTCGGGGCCGGCGCCTCGACGTCGTTCGGCTTTCTCGTCAACGGCTCCGGCACTCCGGTGAACTGCACCGTCAACGGCAACGGCGTGTCCTGCACCGGCGGCACGCCGCCCACGACGCCGCCGCCCACCACCGCGCCACCGACGACCCCGCCGCCCACGACGCCGCCGCCGACGACTCCGCCCCCCACCACTCCGCCGCCGACGACCGGCACACCAGTGCAGCGGTACGGGCAACTGCGGGTCTGCGGCACGACGATGTGCGACAAGAGCGGCGCGCGGGTGCAGTTACGCGGCGTCAGCAGCATGTGGCTCAACTGGGAGACCGCTCCGTACGCCGAGAACCTGTCCGCGCTGACCTGGATGCGCGACAACTGGAACCTCCAGGTGATCCGCGCGGCGATGGGCGTGGAGCCGGCCGGGGCGTACCTGAGTGACCCGGGCAAAGCGCGGGCGCAGGTGGAGACGATCATCAACAACGCGGTCACCGCCGGGGTGTACGTGATCGTCGACTGGCACGCGCACGAGGCGCAGAACAACCAGTCCCAGGCGGTGGCGTTCTTCGGCGACCTGGCACGCCGCTACGGTCACCTGCCCAACGTCATCTGGGAGACGTGGAACGAGCCGTTGCAGTTCAGCTGGACCGGCGTCATCAAGCCGTACCACCAGGCGGTCGTGTCCGCGATCCGCGCCGCCGACCCGGACAACATCGTCGTGCTCGGGACGCCGACGTGGTCGCAGGACGTGGACGCCGCGGCGGCCAGCCCCGTCTCCGGCATCAACCTCATGTACACGCTGCACTTCTACTCGTGCACCCACGGCGGGTCACTGCGCGCCAAGGGCGACGCGGCGATCCGGGCGGGCCTCGCGTTGTTCGTCACCGAGTGGGGCGCCAGCAACGCCGACGGCGGCCTCGACGGCCGGGCCTGCCTGCCGGAGGCGCAGTCCTGGATCGACTGGATGAAGGCCAACGGCATCTCCTGGACCGCCTGGAAGCTCGACGTCGGCACCGACACCACCAACCTGCTCAGCCCCGGGGCGCCGGTGACCGGCGGGTGGAACAACTACCTGCACGGCCACGCGCCGTTCGTGGTCGCCAACATGAGGTGACCTGGCCGCGCTCTTGATCAACTCCAGATCACCGATGTCGGGGTGTCCAGCTGGTCAGGACACCCCGACATCGGCGATCGCGCGTCGATCACCCACGCGCGGCCCTCGCTGGGGCGGTCGCTTCGGTGGCCGATATACCTGTCAGTCATATTCATACCTCTGCGGTATATCGGCTCTCGCCCAGATCCACCCCCGAGCGTCAGTTCACGGTGTGAAGGCTCGCCGGTACGCGGTAGGGGTGGTGGCGAAGGCCCGCTGGAAATGCGCACGCAGGTTGGTGGCCGTGCCCAACCCGGTGCGCCGAGCGATCTCGTCGACGCTCATCCCGTTGTCCTCGAGCAGGGTGCAGGCGGCGCGCAGCCGTTGCTGGATCAGCCAGGCTCGCGGACCCATGCCGAAACGGCTCTGGAACGCCCGGTGCAGCGTGCGGGTGGACATCACCGCCTGTCGCGCGAGGTCCGCGACGGTAATCGGATGCCGCAGGTTGCTGCTCGCCCAGGCGGTGACCGCGGCCAGCTCATCGTCCTCACCCGCCACCCCGACCGGGATGAACTGCGCCTGGCCGCCCGCTCGGTGCAGTGGGGTGACCATGTGACGGGCCCGCTCGATGGCGACCGCCTGCCCATGGTCGAGACCGACGAGGTAGAGGCACATGTCGAGGCCCGCGGCGAGTCCGGCGCTGGTGAGCACCTGGCCCTCGTCGACGTAGAGGGCGTTGGCGTCCACGAGCACCCCGGGGTGTTCGCGGGCAAGCGCCTCGGCGTGCACCCAGTGGGTCGTGGCACGGCGGCCGTCGAGCAGGCCGGCCTGAGCCAGCGCGAACGCGCCGGTGCAGATCGACGCGATGCGCGCGCCCCGACGGTGTGCCAGTCGCAGCGCCTGGAGAGCGCGCGCCGGTGCCGGCCCGCGGCGGAATCCGGGCACGATCACCGTGTCGGCGTCGCCGAGGGCGTCGATCGTCGCCGCGACGGTCAGGTTCAGACCCGCGGTTGTGGTGACGACCTGCCCCTCGTCCAGGGAACACACCGTCGTCGCGTACCGGCCGTGACCCTCGTGGCCGAAGACGTGCGTCGCGATGGTCAGGTCGAAGGCGACGACCCTGGGGAGAGCGAGAACGGCGACCCGATGCGTGGCGGAACTCTTACGCATGATGGCAAGGATGCCACTCGTCACCCCCAGGCCGACGAGAGATCCTGACCGGGTGCGAATTGACATCGTGGTGTTCGACGGCTTCGACGAACTGGACGTCTTCGGGCCTTTCGAGGTGCTCTCGATCGCCGGGTTCGACGTGCGACTGGTCGCCGTCGAGCGGCCTGGCCGGGTCACCAGCATGCGTGGGGTCGAGCTCCGGGTCCCCGACGTGCTGGGTCCGGCCGACGGCGTGATCGTCCCTGGCGGCGGATGGCTCAACCGGGCCGCCGAGGGCGCCTGGGCGCAGGCACAGCGCGGTGAGCTTGCGGCGAAGCTGTCCGCGCTGGCGCCATCGACGCGGTGGATGGCGTCGGTGTGCACCGGCGCGCTGCTCCTCGCGGCCGCCGGCCTGCTGACCGGCCGGCGGGCGACCACCAACCGCCACGCGTACGACGAACTGCGCGGCTACGACGTGACAGTCCTCGACGAGCGCGTCGTCGACGACGGCGACCGTGTCACGGCGGGCGCGCTCACGGCCGGGCTCGATCTGGGACTGTGGCTCACCGAACGGGAACTCGGCGCCGGCACGGCCGACCAGGTCGCCGCGACCATCGAGTACGCACGGACCCCGAGCCGTTAGTTCGGAGAGACCGCGCTGTCCGAAGAGGATCAGCAGCGCCGCCGTCGGTGCGCGCGCCGACCTGCTGCGGGACCTGTCGCCGATGACTGCACGACTTCCTGGCCCGCGACAACGCCGAGACGGCGCGTACGGCCACCACCGCCTGGCTCACCCGGCACCTCGCCGCGACGGCGGCCACCGTCGGCTGAGGCGTTATCCTGCGCCGGTGGACGTCACGGCGCAGGGTGAGCGGCTGGCCGCCGACCTGGGCCGGTGGCTGGCCGACGTGACCTTCGTCGACCTGGACACCGACGACGTGACCGCGCGGATCATCGACGAGGTGGCGCGGTGGGGGCAGGGGCACGGCTGGCGGGTCTACCGGCGCGCGCCCAGCGTCGTGCCGCTGCCGCCGCCCATGCAGCAGCGGCACTCCGTCCTCGACGTGGCGTGCGCCCGACCGGACGGCCCACCGGTGGTGATCGAGGTCGACCACACCGACCGGGCGCGTACGGTGCAGAAACTGACCGCCGAGGCGGACGCCGGCCGGATCCCGATCTGGGTGCGCTGGGGGGTGGGCCGCTTCACCGCGCCGCCACCGCCGGTGCGGATGGTAACCGTCGAGGTGACCCGCCGCGCCGGGCCGGCCGGGCGCGGACGCCTGCACAGCCGCACCGGCGACCGGCCCGCGCCGGCGCACTCGCCCGGTGGCGGCACGGCGGCCCCGCAGGCGCTGCCGATCCCGCTGACCGACCCGCTTTCGGACCCGCTTTCGGACCCCCGCAAGGGGACCTGAAGCGAATCGTAAGCGGGGCTCGGCAAAGTTCTGGGTGTCACCGGAGCACACGACACACACCCAGGAGATTCCGATGCGCAAGCTCATCAACTCGACCTACCTCACCCTCGACGGCGTCATCGAGAACCCGATGTGGACCGCGCCCTACTTCGATGAGGAGGCCGCCGCCCTCGCCGGTTCGCAGACCGAATCCGCCGACGCGCTGCTGATGGGCCGGGCCACCTACGACGGCTTCTCCCAGGCCTGGCCGGCGATGGACGAGAGCGACCCGACCACCGGCGCGGCCTACTTCAACAACGTCAAGAAGTACGTCGCCTCGACCACCCTCACCAACCCCACCTGGAACAACACGGAGGTGCTCCAGGGGGACCTGATCGAGGCGGTCGCGAAGCTCAAGGCCCAGGACGGCAAGGACATCATCCAGTACGGCTACGGCTCGGTCACCGCCCAGCTGGTCAAGGCGGGTCTGATCGACGAGGTCCGGTTCTGGATCCACCCGGTGCTGGAGGGCGGCGCCAACCTGAGCACCCCGCTCACCGACGTGAAGGCGTCGTTCGAGCTGATCGACACCCGGGTGCACAAGAGCGGCGTGATCATCGCCTCGTACCGGCCGACGTCGGCGAGCTGAGCGACTGAGCGGCGATCAGAGCTGGGCCCGGGCCTCGCCCGGGCTCAGCTTCGCGCCCTCGGCGACCAGCGCGTCGAACCGTTCCCGGCCGAGCGCGGCGAGCACCCGCTCGGTCACCCGGTCGGTGTCGTCGCGTTCTGCGGGCGCCGCTGGGGTGCCGGCGGCCTGCCGGGCGGCGGCCGCAGTGCCGAGCAGCCGGGCCGCGACCTCGGGCGAACGCACCGCCGACGCCATCCCTTCCAGCGGGCCGAGCGCATCGCGCGCGGTGGCCATCGCCTCGGCGACGTCGAATGCCTCGAGGTGCAGGGCCAGCGCGGCGGCAGGGTCGCCGCTCTGCTCGACCGCGTAACCCAGCTCCACGAGGACCATCGGCAGGTAGAGCGCCGGCTGGGTCTCGCTGCGTCCCTGCTCGGCGAGGCGGGTGAGGTGGGTGGTGGCCAGGTCGAGCTTGCCGTCGCGGCGGGCGGCGAAGCCGAGGCCGAGCTCGGCAAAGACGATCGCGCTCGGCGAGCCCTGTTCCACCGCCAGCTGGTAGGCGCGTTCGGCCAGCTCCCGGGCCTGCGCGTAGTCGCGGGTCTGCACCGCGAGCCAGGCCAGCCAGGACAGCTTGCCGCCCACGTGCGGCCACAGCCCCAGCTCCTCGGCCCAGCGCAGCCCCTCCCGGTGCAGGGCTGCCGCGCGTTCGTACTCGCCGCGAATCTCGGCCAGCCCACCCACCCAGTCGCTCGCCTGGAGGCGGCCCCACCGGTCACCCACCTCGGCGAACAGCGCGGTGCTGCGCGTCGCTGCGCTCTCCAACGCGGCCAGGTCACCGCCGGCGTGCGCGATCATGGCCCGGGAACTGAGCACCGCGGCCTCGGTCCACGGATCGGTGGCGGCGGTGGGCAGCAGCTCCGACGCCAGCGGCAGGTCACTGCTCTCGAGTACCGCGTTCGCCGCGAACCAGACGGCTCGGGCGTCGGTGACACCGGCCAGGGCGGCGCGCACCTCGGCCGGAGGGACCTGCTCGCCCTGCAACAGCGCGAAACCGATCCGCCAGGCTGCGGCGCGGCTCTCCTGCGCCGGGTCGCCGGGCGTCGCGAGGGCTCGCCGCGCCTCGCTGAGCCGACCCCGCAGGTACCAGTACCAGCTCAGCGCGACGGCCAGCCGCAACCCGCCGCCGTGCGCCAGCGCCGCGCGCAGGTTCACCGTCTCCGCGTCGAGCAGCGCCAGCCACCGCTGCTGGTCGGGGCCGCGCAGCCGCGGGTCGGCATGTTCGGCCAGGTCGGTGTAGTACGCGGCGTGCCGCGCCCGGGTGTCGCCGGCGTCGACCAGGTGGTCCAGGCCGAACGCGGCGACCGACTCGAGCAGCCGGTAACGGGGGCCGGTGCCGGAGTCGTCCAGCACCACCAGCGACCGGTCCACCAGGCGAGCCAGTGTGTCGAGGTCGGTCCGGCAGACGAACTCGGCCGCCTCCGGGGTGCAGCCGTCGCCGAACACCGCGAGCCGGGCCAGCACCGCGCGGTCGCCGTCGTCGAGCAGGTCCCAGCTCCAGCCGATCACCGCGGTCAGCGTCCGCTGTCGCGGCGGCACGTCGCGCTGCTGCGTGGTGAGCAGCCGGAACCGGTCGTCGAGCCGGTCCACCACCCCCCGCAGGCCCAGCGCGCGGACGCGGGTCGCGGCCAGCTCCAACGCCAGCGGCAGGCCGTCCAGGCGACGGCAGAGCTGGGCGACCGCCGCCGCGGTGTGCTCGTCGAGACGAAATCCGCGGTGCTGGGCGGCGGCGCGGGCGGCGAACAGCCGGGCCGCCGCCGAGCGTCGGACCGCGTCCGGGTCGCTGTCCCGGGGCAACGACAGTGGGGGTACCTCCCAGAGCAGCTCCCCGGTCAGGCCGAGCGGTTCCCGGCTGGTGGCCAGCACGCGCACCTCGGGCGCGTCGCGCAGCAGCCGGGCCACCAGCGCGGCGACCTGCTCGATGACGTGTTCGCAGTTGTCCAGCACCAGCAGCAGGTGCCGCGACCGCAGCGCCGCGACGAGTCGGTCGGTGGCGGACAGGCTCGTGCCGGCGGCCTCGCGGGCGTCCAGCGCGCCGAGGACCTGCTCGGCGACGCCCGGGTCGCCGGCCGGCAGCGGCGCCAGCTCGACCAGCAGAACGCCGTCCGGAAAGGACTGGGCGCGGGCGGTCTCGGTGGCCAGCCGGGTCTTGCCGACGCCGCCCGGCCCGATCAGCGTGACCAGGCGCTGCGCGGGCAGCAGGGCCCGCAGCTCGGTCAGCGCCTCGGCCCGGCCGACCAGCTCGTCGAGCTGGGCCGGCAGGCTGTTGCGGATGATCGCGGCCTTCGGTGGCGCGCTCAGGCCGGCGTCCTGTTCGAGGATCCTGCGGTGCAGGGCGACCAGTTCGGGGCCGGGGTCGAGGCCCAGCTCGTCGGCGAGCCGGTCCCGCAGGTCGGCGTAGCTGTCCAGCGCCTCAGACTGGCGACCGGCGGCGTACAGCGCGCGCAGCTGCACCGCCCGCAGGCCCTCGCGCAGCGGGTGTCGGGCCACGAGTTCGGCCAGGTCGGCCGCGACGAGGTCGTGTTCACCCCGGGCCACCCGGGCCTCGGCGAGCCGCTCGTGCACGGCGAGGCGCTGCTCGGCGAGTCGGGTCGCCTCCGCGCGGACGAACTCGGCGTCGGCCACGTCGGCGTACGCCTCGCCCCGCCACAGCCCGAGGGCCTCGGTCAACCGGTCGACGTCGGTGTGCCGGGCCAGCTCGGCGAACCGGTCGGCGTCGACCGTGTCGGCCCGCAGCAGGTAGCCGGGAGCGCGGGACTCGACCAGGTCGCGGGCGCCCGGCTCGGCGTCGTTGAGCGCCTTGCGTAGCTGCGACACCCGCACCTGGAGGGCGCCGGCGGGGTTGGCGGGGGTGTCGTCACCCCACAGGTCGTCGATGAGCCGGTCGGCGGAGACGACCTGGTTGCGGTTGGTCAGCAGGTCGGCCAGGAGGGCGCGCACCTTGGCGCCGGGCACGACCACCGGCTCGCCGGCGTCCGTGGTGACGGCGAGCGGCCCGAGCACCCCGAACTGCACGGCGGACATCTTAGCGCCGGTAAGACGACCTGAAGCAGACCGTAAGCGGGGCGGCGCACCGTGTGGGCATGGAGATCTATCACGAGACACATGGCAGTGACGAGGGCCGGCCGCTGGTGCTCATCCACGGCGCGCTCTCCGGCATCGGCACCTCGTTCGGCACGATCCTGCCGTTGCTGGCGAAGTCGCGGCGGGTGATCGCCGTGGAGTTGCAGGCGCACGGCCACACTCCGGACGCCGACCGTCCGCTGACCGTGGAGCACTTCGCCGCCGACGTGGTCGAGCTGTTGGACCGGTTGGGTGTCGAGCGGGCGGACGTGTTCGGCTGGAGCATGGGCGCGGCGGTGGCGTTGCGCCTGGGCACCGACCACGCCGAGCGGGTCGGGCGGCTGGTCCTCGCCTCGGTGAGCTTCGAGGACGCCGGCCTGCACCCCGGGCTGCTCGACGGGATCCAGGATCTGCGACCGGAGCACCTGCACGGCTCGGAGTTCCACGAGGAGTACCTGCGGACCGCGCCGGACCCGGCGGGCTGGGCCAACCTGGTCACCAAGATGAAGGTGCTGGACGCAAACCTGCCGCGGTGGACGCCCGAGCAGATCGGGGCCCTGGCCGCGCCCGCCATGATCGTGCTGGCCGACTCGGACATCGTCCAGCCCGAGCACGCGGTGCGGATGTTCCGGCTGCTCGGCGGCGGGGTGCCCGGCGACCTGACCGGCCTGCCGGCCTGCCGGCTGGCCATCCTGCCGGGCACCACCCACACCACGATCCCGCAGCGCGCCGACTGGCTGGCCCCGATGATCGACGAGTTCCTGAGCGCGGACCGGTAGGGGCGCCCGGAGAGGCTACTTCTCCAGGAGCAGCGCTTCGGCGCCCACGGGTCGGAAGCCGGCCGCCTGGAAGGCACGCACACTGCGCGCGTTGCCGGCGGCCTGCTGTGCCCAGACCGGCTGGCCGTCGGGCACCAGGTGCCGGGCGGCCGTCGCCAGCGCCCGGCCCAGGCCCCGGTGGCGAGCGTCCTCGTCGACCTCGATCGCCGCCTCCCAGCGACCCGCCACGCCACGGCCGAGTACGACCACGCCGCCTTCGGCCGCCCAGACGCGGACGTCGTCCCGACGCCTGCGCGCCCTGGCCTCGCGGGGGTGATCGGCGTCGGTCAGCTCGCGCAGCGCCAGCGGGGGCGCTCCGGCGAGCGGGGAGGCGACGGTCAGCAGGTCGATGGTGTCCGTCGACCGTCCGGTGCGGTCGAGCAGCGCGCTCAGGAAACGCGGATTCATCGTGGCCGCCAGTGCGTCGCAGTCGAGGGCGGCCAGGGTACGGCGGACCCAGTCGGGGTCCTCGTCGGTGAACACCACGGAGTGGGCGGTGAACGCGATCACTCCGGCGTCCCGGCGGTTGTGCTGCGGCACGATGGTGGTCCCGCCGTCCGGCGGCGGGAAGTGTCCGCGTGCCGCCGCGTCCAGGATGTCGGCCAACGTGCCACCCACGATCGTCGCCTCCTTGAGTTGCGCGCCACCGTCCATTCTCACCGGCCCGGTCCGAAGTTCGCCGTCCCCGGTCATGGCGTGGGGCCGCCGGACCGGGTAGAAACACCAGAGAGCGCTCTCACGGCCCCAGCTGCGCCGGGAGTACCACCCCGTCGCGGAGAGGACGAACCACATGACAACCCCGTCCCGACGTACCCTCCTGCTCACGCTTCTGGTCACCACCGCCCTCACGACGACCGGCACCGCCGCCACCGCCGGCCGCCCGACGCACGGCGCACCCGACTTCGGGCCGAACGTGACGATCTTCGACCCGACCATGCCGGTCAGCGAGATCCAGCGGACCCTCGACGCCGCGCACGCCCGGCAGGTCGACAACGAGATGGGCACCGAGCGGCACGCCTACCTGTTCAAGCCGGGCGCGTACGGCACGGCCGAGCAGCCGTTGCAGGCCAAGGTCGGCTACTACACCGAGGTCGCCGGCCTGGGCGCGTCGCCTACCGACGTCGCCGTCAACGGCAAGCTGGAGGTCTACAACCGTTGCCTGGCCGACGGCGGCACCGGCAACTGCCTCGCGCTGGTCAACTTCTGGCGCACCCTGTCCAACCTCTCGCTCACCGTCAACGCGGCCGGCCAGGACGGCTGCCGGTCGACGGCGAACTTCTGGGCGGTGTCCCAGGCGGTCTCGATGCGCCGGCTGAACATCACCGGCGGCGGGCTGTCCCTGATGGACTACTGCACGGCCGGCCCGCAGTACGCCAGCGGCGGCTTCATCGCCGACTCGCGGCTGCCGGCCACCACCAACGGCTCCCAACAGCAGTGGCTCACCCGCAACAGCGAGGTCGCCGGGTGGTCCAACGCCGTGTGGAACCAGGTCTTCGCGGGCGTCGAGGGCGCACCGGACGACGCCACGTTCCCGGATCCGCCGTACACCACCCTCGACACCACGCCGCTGAGCCGGGAGAAGCCGTACCTGTTCGTCGACGGCAAGGGCCGCTACAACGTGCGGGTGCCGGCGGCGCAGCGCGACAGCCGGGGCGTCTCGTGGGCCGACGGCCTGACGCCCGGACGGACCATCGGGATCGACGACTTCTTCATCGCCAAGCCGTCCGACCCGGTGCAGGTGATCAACAGTCAACTCGCGCGTGGCAAGCACCTGCTGCTCACCCCCGGCGTCTACGACATCGCCCGCAGCATCGAGATCCGACGCGCCAACACGGTCGTGCTCGGCATCGGCCACGCCACCCTCACCGCGGTGAACGGCGCCGTCCCGCTGGACGTCGCAGGAGTGCCCGGCGTGATCGTCGCCGGCGTCACGATCGACGCCGGCACGGTCGAGTCGCCGGCCCTGCTGCGGGTGGGCCGTCAGCACGGCCGCGACGCCAGCAGCCCGGCCAACCCGACCACGCTGTCCGACGTGTACTTCCGCGTCGGCGGCCCGCACATCGGCCGGACCAACACGGCGCTGGAGGTCAACAGCGACAACGTGCTCATCGACCACACCTGGGTGTGGCGCGGCGACCACGGCGTGGAGGGCTTCACCAAGGGCGTCAACGGCGACACCGACCGCTGGCGGACCAACACCGGCCGCTACGGCGCGGTCATCAACGGCGACCACGTGACGGCCACCGGCCTGTTCGTCGAGCACTTCCAGCGCTACAACACGGTCTGGAACGGCGAGCACGGCACCACGATCCTCTACCAGAACGAGCTGCCGTACGACCCGCCGACGCAGGCCGACTGGATGAACGGCCCGGTCGAGGGCTGGGCCGGCTACAAGGTCGGCGACCGGGTGCGCCACCACGACCTCTACGGCGGCGGGGTGTACGTCTTCAACCAGAACAACCCGTCGATCCACACCGAGAACGGCTTCGAGGTGCCGAACCGGCCGGGTGTGCGGCTGCACCACATCATGACCGTCAACCTCAGCGCCGGCACGATCGGCCACGTCGTCAACGGCGTCGGCGACGCGGCCGACATGACGAAGGTCGGCGTGCCGGTCTACCTCGCGCAGTACCCGAGTTCGTAGCGGTCGGGGACCAGCGCAAACGGGGGCGGAGCCGCACCGGCTCCGCCCCCGTCGTGCGATCCGCGTCTGGTCGCCTCCTTCCGGCAACGTGGACGAATATTTCATCGATCAGTCGTACTCTTGCGGGTTGGTATTTAGTGCTGCCACGATGACCGTCAATGCCTTCCGTCGAAGAAGGAGTGGTCGTCATGGCGGTCTCCCGCCGCAGGTTCGTCACGTCCGTGTTGGCCGGGTCCGCCCTCGCCGCCACCTCCACCACCGAGCTGCTCACCACCCTCGCCGGCCCGGCGTCCGCCGCCAGCCCGGTAGGGGACGTGGTCGGCAAGGTGACGGTCGGCTACCAGGGTTGGTTCAGCGCTCCCGGTGACTCCGCGCCCATCGGCGGCTGGTGGCACTGGAGCCGCGACCGCTTCCAGCCGCCGTCGCCGTCCAACACCACAATCGTGTCCTGGCCGGACATGCGCGAGTACACGCGCAGCTATCCCACCGCGTACCCCAACCTCGGCAACGGTTCGCCGGCCAGCCTCTTCTCCTCCTACGACCAGCAGACCGTGGACACCCACTTCCGCTGGATGCAGGAGTACGGCTGTGACACCGCCGCGCTGCAACGGTTCAATCCGA
Source organism: Micromonospora sp. NBC_00617 (assembly GCF_045161355.1). NCBI lineage: Bacteria > Bacillati > Actinomycetota > Actinomycetes > Micromonosporales > Micromonosporaceae > Micromonospora > Micromonospora sp. NBC_00617. The sequence continues at coordinate 1,678,127 of NZ_CP107751.1, forward strand.
CCGGCGGCGAGGGGCCGACCCGCGACGCGATGACGCAGAAGGTCCGCTCGGCGGCCGAACGCTACGGCCGCAAGTTCTACATCATGTACGACGTCACCGACTGGCTGACCATGCAGACGGACATCAAGACCGACTGGACGACGAAGATGGCCGCGCACACCGCGTCGGGCGCGTACGCCCGCCAGAACGGCAAGCCGGTCGTCTGCATCTGGGGCTTCGGCTTCAGCGAACCGAGCCGGCCCTTCGCCCCGGGGCCGTGCCTGGAGGTCGTCAACTGGTTCAAGGCGCAGGGCTGCTACGTCATCGGTGGCGTGCCCACCTGGTGGCGGCAGGGCATCGAGGACTCCCGCTCCGGCTTCCTCGACGTCTACCACGCGTTCCACGCGATCTCGCCGTGGATGGTCTACCGGGCCCGGACGGTGGAGGAACTCGACTCGTACTACAACAACGTCAACGTCGGCGACATGGCCGACTGCGCGGCGCGCGGCATCGACTACCTGCCCTGCGTGATGCCCGGAGACCTGGCCGGTGGGCACCGCAGGCACGGCGACTTCTACTGGCGGCACATCTACAACATGGTCCGGCTCGGCTCGCAGGGCCTCTACGTGTCCATGTTCGACGAGTACAACGAGGGCAACCAGATCGCCAAGACGTCCGAGACCCAGGCCACCACCCCGGCCGGCGCGAACATCCGCGCCCTGGACGAGGACGGAGTCGCCTGCTCCTCCGACTACTACCTGCGCATCACCGCCGACGGCGGCCGGATGCTCAAGGGACAGCTCGCCCTCACCGCCGTACGTCCGACGCCGCCGATGGTCGGGACGCCGCCACCGGCCAGCGGGAACCTGGCCGCCGGTCGACCCACCTCGGCGAGCAGCCAGAACGGCCCGTTCCCGGCGTCGAGCGCGGTGGACGCCGACGCCGGCACCTACTGGGAAAGCGGCGGTGGCGCGTTCCCGCACTGGTGGCAGGTCGACCTCGGCGCCAGCCACCAGGTCAACAAGCTCGTGGTGCGGCTGCCCGTCGGCTGGGGCGCGCGGACCCAGACCATCACCGTGCTGGGCAGCGTCGACGGCAGCTCCTTCTCGACCATCGCCGCGGCCTCGGCGTTCGCCTTCGACCCGGCGACCGGCAACACCGTCACCCGCACGCTGACGACCACCACGGCCCGCCACATCCGGCTGAGCATCGCCGGCAACACCGGCTGGCCGGCGGGCCAGCTTTCCCAGGTCGAGGTGTACGCCTCAAGCGGCACCACGGACAACCCACCGACCGCGCCGAGCGGCCTCACGTCGACCGGCCGGACGTCGAGCAGCGTCTCCCTGGCCTGGACGGCGTCCACCGACGACAACGGGGTGACCGGCTACCAGGTGCGTCAGGGCGGCACGGTGGTCAGCACGGTCACGGGCACCACGGCGACCGTGAGCGGCCTCAGCGCGTCCACCTCGTACACCTTCACCGTCACCGCACGCGACGCCGCCGGCAACACCTCGGCGGCCTCGAACGCGGTCACCGTCACCACCGACGCCCCGGCCAACGCCGACCTCGCCCGCGGCCGATCCACAAGCGAGAGCAGCCACGTCCAGAGCTACGGGTCGGGCAACGTGGTGGACGGCGACGCGAACAGCTACTGGGAGAGCGCCAACAACGCGTTCCCCCAGTGGGTCCAGGTCGACCTGGGCGCGACGCGCACTGTCGGGCGGGTGGTGCTGAAGCTGCCGCCGTCGTCGGCCTGGGCGACCCGGACGCAGACCCTTGCCGTGTCGGGCAGCACCGACGGGGGCAGCTTCGGGACGCTGGTCTCCTCGGCGGGGCGTACGTTCGACCCTTCGACGGGCAACCAGGTGGCGCTGACCTTCAGCGCCGCGCAGACCCGCTACGTGCGCATCACCGTGACCGGTAACACCGGCTGGCCGGCCGGGCAACTGGCGGCACTGGAGGTGTACGCCAGCTGACCGGTTGTGGGGGCGGCCGCCGGACGCCGACCGGCGGCCGCCACCCATCCGACGAACGGGGCGCAGCACCTTTCCCGACCACTAGACTGCTGACCCGGCACGCAGTGGCGATGCCGGGACGGGGGCGGCGATGAGCGCCGAAGATCGCATCGAACGGGCCAGGGTCCACTACGAACATGCCGTGTTCAGCGGCGATGCCGGCGTACTGGCCGACGCCGAACGGGACCTGGACGCGGTGGAGGCCGACGCCGCGCTGGCCCGGGGGCGGATCCTGCATGCGCGATTCCTCAATGAACGCGCCATCAGCGGCTCGTCACCCGTCGAGGATCCGGCTGAACTGCCGTTGTTTGAGCGTGCGATCGAGCTGTACCAGGCGCTGGGCGACACGCGCGGTCAGGCCGAGGCGCTGTTCTGGATCGGCTGCCTGCATCAGGTGATCCGGCGCGACAACGAGACCGCGGTTCCGCACCTGGCAAGGTCCCACCAGTTGGCGACGCAGGTCGGCGACAAGCCGACCCAGGCCGAGGCACTTCGACACCTGGGCATCGCGGCGCACACAGCCGGTCGACTGGTCGAGGCGCGCGAGCGGCTGGAGGAGTCGTCACGGCTGCGCCGAGAGGTGGGCGCGCTGCCGGGCGTGGCCGCCAACATGGTCGGCCTGGCCTACATCGCCGCTGCCCAGGACCGCCATGCGGACGCGCTCGCGACACTCGACGAGGCGAACGCCATCGCCCAAGCCCACGGCGCCCATGCCATCGTGCGGCAAATCGAGCAGGCAAGAACACAAATCTAGGCAGGCAATCACGCCAGCTACCCAAGCTGCCAACATAAGCCCGAACAGGACCGCGATCGAGGTCACCTCAGCCATCGACCACGGCCTGCATCACGATCCCGGGCTGGTGGATTGCTGGTTTCCGATCTTCCAAAGAAACTCAAGTCGTTCCCCGGCGCAGATATTGCCGAGATTGCCCGGCGAATGGATTCCGCAGGCCTTATAAGCAGCGAGATTGTTGTGCTGTGCAAAAGCGCTTCTCGCCAAATCTTCCGAGCGCCTTCGCCTAAGCAAATTAAGTCTATGGCCGGCTCTGGTGTGAGATGCGCTTGCGGGAGGCCGATCGATGAAGAAAGGCAGGAGGAGGCGATCGGTCTAAGTCCGGAGGGAGTCGAAGCTGCAGGGGTGGCTGGCGGCTGCGCCTTGGCAGCAGGCCCCGAGCGGCGGCCTCTGGGCTGGCCTCCGGTCGGGCGGCGCCGAGTGGCCCGTCAATTGTGCAACGTTTATCTACCCAGCTGGCCCGGGTCGGCCAGTCTGATTGTTGTCGGATGCCCGGATCCTAGTCGGCGGACGTGTGCCCGGGATTACATCGAATCCCAAGTACTGTTTGATTAGGTGTTTCAACTCGGCACCGTTGATCAAAGTGATTCGGTTCCGCTGCGCGAACTGTTCGCTGGTCCGGCTAAACCATGACGTAGTTACGAGTACACCGGTGGTGGCGTTGTGGTCAGTCATCACGCCGGTGAGCGCGTGCACAGCGTCAAGCCCAACAAGCTTGGTCCACCTCTTGGCCTGAATTAGGCAAACCCCGCCAAAGAACAGATTCTTGCTTGTCGCGACAGCGTCGACGCCCCCGTCTTTTGAGGGCACCGTCCGCCAAGCCTCTGCCCCCATCGCCGCGAAAAGGTCCTTGACCAAATGCTCAAACTCGGTTGGCGAAAGTTTCAACAAATTCCGCCGAGAGTCGAGGCCCGCTAGTTCGTCGGTAGCCTCAACGAACCTGAATCTCTTGAGATCAAATGTAATAAACGGTTCGACCGCTTCCAGGTCAAATGGGTTCGGCGATACCAACGCATTGAGGTACTTGAGACACGCAGCAGGATCCACTTTGGCTAAATTTAGATCGGAGAATGCGGATCTCTCAGCCTCGACGCTGATGAGGTGTGGGCGAGCGTTCTTGCCGGTGGCCCTATCTGTAGTGCTGACGCGACCATTAAAGACGACAGCTTCGACGACCTCAGCCGGTGTGCTGCGGAAAATCTCGTGTAGCGTCCTGAGCGCCATAGACGCGATGAGGCGCGCGTACCGCTGCTTGACCTCTGTTGCCGGCCTAGGAACAGGATCCACAGACCCGCGGCTTTTTACGTAACGGTACTCTCGGACGTTCGGCACTACTTGCTGCGCCGGCAACTCGAATTCAATGACCACGTCTCGGTTTTCGGGTCGATATGCGACCTGCCATTTACGTGGAAAGCTTTTCGGATGCATAGAAGCTCTGAGTACTTTATCTACAAACCACTCGACAGCTTCGGCCTCTCCGAGCGCGAATCCTTGTCGGCGTGCATCCAGATTGTTGTTATAGAGTTCAGCGCCGGCGCGCGCCTCCTCTGCCTTTCGATGGTGCTCAGCTTGGGCCGCCGCTAGCTTACGCAAACGTTCGCCCTCGGTACGCTGGAAGTCTGCGGTTGCAGCTTCAAATGAGCGTCGCGCCTGGGCGAGGGTCCGATGGTAGTGACTCATGCCGCCGAACCATCGTCCAAGACCTCGGGGTTCCACAGGGGCGTACTGCTGCCAAATCGGTTCAGTCAGAGGTGTCGCCAGCGTTCCCGGCTGAAAAGCCGGCGGTTCAAACTTTACTTTGAGTCCAGCAAAAGACAAGGTTGGGTGATTTAGGGCATTCAGGAGGATTTTCTCAAGTAGTTCAATTTCCTCGGCCACGGCTTCGGTTCTCATCTCGGCCAGGCGCTGCTGCTTCGTGGCATGCTCTGCCTGTCGCGCCTTTTGCTGCTCTCTGGCCTGACGCGCAACTTCCCGTGCCAACCGGTCAGCCTCTCGCCGTTCCGCCGCCATCTGACGTGCCTGATCTGAACGACCACCTTGAGCCACGCGTCACCTCCGCCGCTACGGAAACTGCCGATCCCGCTACTCTAGGTATCGTCTGTCCATCTTGGAAGAGGGGATTGAGCTAGCCCCTGAGGTCCGCGAGCCCTACGCTCTCGACATGGTAGGGACCGTCGAGTGGGCGGCTAGACTGGCTGAACGATACCTCGCACCTGCGTTACCTCGGCGTTGGCAACATGTCCGTTCGGTTGCTGCAAAGGCTCATCAGCTCAGCCCGTTGGTTGGTGACGATGCGGAGGCCCTTGTCGCCGCTGCTTGGCTGCACGACATGGGCTATGCGCCTGACATCGTCGCGACGGGCTTTCACTCGCTCGACGGTGCTCGTTGGCTACTTCGCCATGCTGCCGCCGATCTGAGGCTTGCAAGCCTGGTCGCCCATCACTCCTGCGCTTCGTACGAAGCAGACGAGTGGGGCTTGGGACAGGTCCTACGCTCGGAGTTCTTTCAAGAGGAGTCGCCTACGTCCGACGCCCTTTGGTATGCAGACATGACTACGGGACCAGACGGCCAGGACCTCTCGGTGGAAGAAAGGCTTGCCGAGATCCGCGAACGGTACGGGCCTGACAGCATCGTTACGCGGTTCTGGCGCAGAGCTGAGCCGGCTTTGCTAGGTGCAGTGAGTCGGACGCAGTGCCGGATGGCCGCTTACCCGATGTAAGGCTCACCGCGTCGCTCAAAGCCAGTGTCAATTCTGAGTCGCATCGACGGGTGGATGAGTAGGTCGTCAAGTTCATATTGTGCGACCCACCGTACTGCTGACGACTCGTCGCTTACCGCAGGCTTCCCACTCAGGTAGCGGCCGCGAAAGCAGGCCGAAAATTGTTGTCGCACCTCGCCGTCGCTGTACTCCACGACGTGGTTTGGGTTGCTGTAAATCCCGACCACGCCAGTCACCGCGATCTCGATGCCGGTCTCTTCTAGCGTCTCCCGGACAGCCGTCTCAGCGATGTACTCGCCGAAGTCCTGCGCGCCGCCGGGCAACGCCCAGAGGCCGTTGTCGGTGCGCTGGATGAGCAGCAAGCGTCCCTGCTCGTCCTGAACGAAGACGGTCACGGCTACAACGATGCTGTTCGGTTTCGGTGCGTTCGGGTTGTTGAAATGCTCGATCCGGGCCATGTCCTCAGCCTTTCTCGGTTGGCGGCTCAGTGTTCAGGCCAGACGGCCCGCTTCTTCCCTAGGACTCGGTTGAAGCTGGCGACGTAGCTGTCGAACAGGTCCCCACCGCCGAGCCGTCGCAGGTGCAGCATCGGCGCATACGCGGCCGGCGTGCCATACAGGTGCGTGTTGACCAGCATCTCGTCGTCGAAGCGGTAGATGGAGTTGTAGAGGATCGTGTCGTGGTAGTAGATCCCGACGTTGTCCAGGTCTCGAAGTTCTTTGTAGAAGGCCAGCGCGTTGAGGATCTTGTTCGACATGGCTGGACCGATGCCCTCGGCGTCTCCACGTTCGGCGATGTGCTCGCCCTCCGGGTCGCCGAATAGCAACTCGACTTGCGCCCCGGCCAACGCCTTTTCGCGAAGCGTCGGGATCCAGCGATGGTTGAACTCTGGCAGGAACAACCCTCCGTAGACCAGGACGCCGACCTGTCGGCTGGCCTGCTCCAAGAGATGCTGCCAGAGGTCGGTAGGAACGGCTCCGCGGCGCGGGTATATCTGGACTAGTTCCGACTGGCTGATCTGCACGGCTCGCTGCGTCGGTAGCGCGTCCGGCCAGAGGTACGACTCGCTCTCGTTCAGCAGCTCGGCGATGGAGTGGCGATAGCGCGGGTACGGGTTGCGAGTCTGCGTCACCCACCGCTCGACAGTCTTCGGGTCGACACCCAGCTTGTCGGCCAGCGCCGATGCCGTCAGACCCTTCTTGAGCATCCCGTTGCGAAGACGGTCGTTCGGCATGGCGTCTCCTGCTCACCGGGATTTGGGGACGGCATCGGGGACGACTCACCCTAACAAGGACGTCCCCACTCGTCCGTGACTCGCGGTGAAGTCGTCACTACCAATCGGCGGAGCGTGGTTCTGCAAGACCTGTCGTCCAGACAGGACAAGGGCGGCCCGGCCAGAGTCTGACGCGCCCTACAGAGGGAGGACTTGTCGTGCGCCGGTTGACGGAGGTGGGAATGCAGGGCGACGAGACAGCGAGCAAGGGCGAGCAGGCCGAGGCGGACCGCGTACCGGTTGAGGACACGACGCGTGCGGTCCCGGACCGGCGGTGGCGGCGTGACCAGCGATGACCTCCCGATCGGCCGCCGGGTCGCGCGCTGGCGGGTGCGGCGGTCGATGACGCAGCAGCAGCTCGCCGACCGGCTGCGCAGGTCGAAGAGCTGGGTGGACAAGGTGGAGCGGGGTGTGCGCGCCCTGGACCGGTACTCGGTGATCCAGGAGGTGGCCGATGTGCTGCGGGTCGATCCGGAGGTGCTGCTTGGCCAGCAGTCGCAGCGGACGCCGGTCGGCGCTCTCGAAGGGGTGGACGACATTCGGGCCGCTCTCGCCCGCTACGACGCCCCGGGGGCCGCACCGCAGGCGACGGAAGAGGCAAGGAGGCAGGTCGGGTACGCCTGGTTGACCTACCAGCACGCGCACTACGCGCAGTTGGTGCGGGTGCTGCCGAGTCTGCTCGATGTCGTGCAGGGCGCGCGGTCACCGGAGGTGCGGGTGCAGACGTACCGGATTACCTCCGCCCTGTTGGTCAAACTCGGCGAGGCCGACCTGGGGTGGCTGGCCGCCGATCGGGCGGTGGCCGCCGCCGGAGACGATTCGGCGCTCGCGGCGACGGCGGCCGTGTCGGTCGGGCAGGCGCTGCGCGCGTCGGGCCGCGACCGTCTCGCCCTTGCCGCAACGCTCGCCGCAGCGAACCGCGTCCGGCCGCAGCGGTCGCCGGGGGAGTGGGCCGTGGGTGGGACGCTGCTGATCCAGGCCGCGCTGGCCGCCGCCGGCTGCGGCGAGCACCACCGCGCCGACGAGCTGACCGACCGGGCCGCGGGCGTCGCCGCCAGCCTGCGGGGGTACGACGATCAGTACCGCACCAGCTTCGGGCCGGTCGCTGTCGAGTTGGCGCGGGTGCTGGTGGCGGCGCATCGGGGTGACGCCGATGAGGCGGTGCGACGGCATGTGAGTGTCGTTCGGCGGGAGGCGTGGCGGCGGTTGCCGGCCGAGTACCGGGGTGCCTATCTGCTGGACGTCGCGCGGGTGTACCTGCTGGTGGGTGACCTGCGTGGGGCGGCGCGTGCCATGGTCGACGCGGACAGTGTCGCGCCGGCGGAGGTCCGGTGTCGGCCGTTGGCGCGTACCCTCATCGCCGATGTTGCCCGCGCGAACCCGGCGCCGGCCGGCGTGACGCGGCTGGCGACGCTGGTCGGCCTCACCCGCTGACGGACGTGCGCCGGGCCGTCGACCAGTGCCAGGCCATCCAGCGGGCCGTTCGCCGGTCCATCAACTCGCCCGCCGAGCCGGGAGCAGACCCCGGAAACCCGACTGCCCTGTGCGACGGTTGTCGCGGACCCTCCGGTCGGATATCCGCGCAACCTCACAGGCTTCGGTCAGCTGACGTGCGGCCGAAACACAGGACGGTCGCCGACGATGTGGGCGTCCGGGCGTCCGGGTGTCCGCCGCCAGGTCCGACCGTTGACCGGTATGGCGCCGGAATGTCGGTTCGCCGGGGTTGACAGGCGCGGACGCGGGAGACGGAATGACCGCTCACGAACACCCGACCGATGTCGGGTCAGGCAGCATCGACGCATCCTCTGTGGCTCCCGACTGCCTCACCGTGGACGTGCCGCCGTCCGGAACGGTAGCGGTGTTCAGCGACCTACACCTGGGGCAGGAGATGTCCGCGACATCGGCGTCCCTGGAGCGGGACCTGATCGCACGGTTGGACCGGTGGTCGGGCCCGGGAGTGGTCGTCCTCAACGGCGACATGGTGGAGCTGTGGGCCGAACCGGGTGGCACGGTGGCGGGGGCGTTGGACGCCCATCCGCGCCTCGCGGCGACGCTGCGGGCCTTCGCCGACGGGCCAGAGCGTCGGCTCCTGGTCGTGGTGGGTAACCAGGACGCGGCGTTGGCGTGGGACCGCGACGCGGCCCGCACGCTGCGCGAGCGGTTGGGCGCCGAGTGCGCGTTGGCGGTGGACCTGGTGTTCGATACTCCGGCGGGCCCCCGCAAGGTCCGCTGTGAGCACGGGCACGCGTTCGATCCGGCGAACGCGTTGCGGGATCCGCGTAATCCGCTGGACTCTCCGTTGGGGCAGCACATCGTGCAGGAGGTCGTGCCGGAGCTGCGGAAGACGCCGTTTCTGGCGGATGTCGGGGCGTTGACCGACCCGAACGAGGTAGGCCGTTTCCTGGCGTCGCGTCTGGTGTACCGACAGCTGGCGCCGCGGGCATGGTGGCTGCTCGCGCCGCTGGTCCTGGCGTTGGTGGGCCGTGTTCCGGTGGCCGTGGCGGCGTCGGCGCGATGGCGGGTCGCCGACGCGGTACCGCGGTGGTTCCTGGTCATCGGGGTGGGGCTGGTCCTGGATGTGCTGGCGCTGGTGCTCGTTGGCGTGCTGGTGGCCCGTGGCGTGTACGCGGCACTCGCGACCAGCCGATTCGGTGCGCGCGGCGCGCGGCTGAACGCCGTGCCGCGGACCGCTGCCGCCGCCTGGTGTGAGCGGGGCTGGGCGGGGCTGATCACCGGGCACACGCACCAGCCGGAGCTGACCCGGCTGGTCGACGGCTTCTACGCCAACAGTGGTTGCGCGGCGCGGGTGGTGGTGGCCCGCCGGTCCTGGTGGTTGCTGCCGCCGGTCTTCCAGGCGGTGCTGCGGTGCAGCTGGGTGGAGCTGGACGTCGCGGGTGACCTGCGGGTCCGGCTCGTACACGGCGAGGTGTGCGCCGGGGAGGCGACGTGGCTGGAGCGACGTCTCATCCGTGGCCACCGAGCCACGGACGGCTCGGCGCGGGTCGTGGCGTCGCTGCCCGGTGACGGGGTGTGGCCGCTGCCGGAGCCAGCGCTGCGCCGGTACGCGCACAGTCGGCGCACCAGGCTGGTGGCGGCCGTCGTGGTCATGGCCGTCGGTGTGTGGGGGTTGGTCTCGGCCGTGCTGCCCCCGTTGCGGCCCCGGCTCGCGGCGCTGCTGCTGCTGATGCCGGTGCAGGGGCCGCAGGCCGCGGCGGCGGCGACGGTGTTCGCCAGTGTCGCGTTGCTCGTGGTCGCGTGGGGTCTGCGTCGGGGCCGCAGCGTGGCCTGTGCGGCCGCCGTGGGCCTGCTCGTGGCCTCGGCCCTGCTGCACCTGGTGAAGGGACTCGACGTCGAGGAGGCGCTCGTTGCGTTGGCCGCCGCCGGGTGGCTGGTGTGGCGCCGGTCGGCATTTCCGGCCCATCCGCAGCGCCGCCACGTTCGGATCGCCGCGCTGGTGCTGCTGGGCGCGACGGGTGCGGTCACGGCGCTGTCGCTGCTGGTGGCTCGGGTCGCCGGCGCCTCGGTGGAGGCCACGCTGCAAGCCGCCGTCGGACGGCTGATCGGTGACACCGCCGCACCGCTTCCGACCACGGCACCGATGATCACGCCGGCGTTGGCGGCGCTGGGCCTCAGCCTTCTGGTCGTGCTCGGGTGGCTGCTGCTGCGCCCACGGGTACTGAGGGCCGCCACCGCTGGGCACCGGGAGGCGGACCTCGCTCGCGCCCGGGAGATCGTCGCTCGGCACGGCGGCGACACACTCGCCTACTTCGCGCTGCGGGACGACAAGTCGTTCTTCTTCGAGGGCGACTGCGTGATCGCCTACGACGTACGCGACGGTGTGTGCCTGGTGTCCCCGGACCCGATCGGGCCGGCCCAGCAGTGGGTGCAGGCGTGGACGCAGTTCCTCGGTCACGCCGACCGCCACGGATGGCCGGTGGCCGTGGTGGGGGCGGCGCAGGGGTGGCTGCCGGTGTACCAGGCCGCCGGCATGCGCGCGGTCCCGCTGGGGGACGAGGCGATCGTCAACTGCACCGCCTTCACCCTCGAAGGTCGCCCCATGAAGGGTCTGCGCAACGGCTACCACAAGGTCGCCCGCGCTGGTTACACCGTGCGGTTCCACGATCCGGCCACCATTCCCGTGACGCTGGCGGACCAGCTTCGGCAGTTGGCCGCGCACAGCCGCCAGGGTGACGCCGAGCGCGGCTTCTCGATGACCCTGTCGCGGCTGTTCGATCCCCGCGACACCGGCCTGCTGCTCAGCGTCGCCTACGACCCCACGGGGCGCCCCGACGCCTTCTGCCACTGGGTGCCGGCAGCCGACATCGCCGGCTGGTCGCTGGACCTGATGCGTCGCCGCACCGACGCCGAGGTGCCCAACGGGCTGACCGACTTCGTCATCATCGAAACCATCCAACACCTGCGGACGCAGGGACAGTGGGGTCTGGCCCTCAACTTCGCCGTCATGCGGGCCGTCCTGGCGGGTGAACGGTCCAGCGGACCCCTCGGAGCCCTGCAGCGCCGCGTCCTCACCCGGCTCGGCGCCGACACCCAGATGGCGTCGCTGTGGCGGTACAACGAGAAGTACCACCCGGTGTGGCGGCCGAGGTACGTGATCCTGTCCGGGCTGGGCAACGCGCCACTCCAGGGCCTCGCCATCGCCGCCGCCGAGGGGGTGCTGGAGCTGCCCGGCCGTCGCACGAGACGCGACCGGGTCGTCCGCGAAGCCGCGTCGCCACCGACCGGGTGACACGACGTCACCGCGACGGCAGCGGCCGTACCGTCACGGCCGTGGCGCCCACACCGCTGGGCCGAGGTGCGGCCAGCGAACCCGACAGCCAGTCGAACGCCGCGGGCTCCAACGCGCGCCACGTCTGCATGTTGTGCCCACCCACCGGCAGGAAGACCGTGGTGAGGTCGATCGGCGGGCGTGCGGCCGCCGCCAGGGCCGCCGTGTCCCGCGCGGGGTGCGCATCCGTACGCGGGCAGGCCAAGTACAGGCTGACGGCCGGCACCGGAAGATGCCGCAGCCGCCAGAGGTCGTTGTTCGTGGTGTTCTCGCTGCCGTCCCCGACGCGGATGCCCGGCTCGGCGTACCCGGACAGGCTCGCGCCCGCGGCGTAGCGGTCGGGATGACGCAGCAGCAGGTTGGTGGCGCAGTAGCCACCCGCCGAGTAGCCGATCACGCCCCACCCGGCGCGGTCCTCGGCCACGCGCAGCTGCGCACGCGCCGCGACCGGCACGTCCACGGTCAGGAACGACTCGATCTGTGGGCCGCCGGTGAGATTCGTGCACTCGGTGTCCACCGCCGGATCGATCGTCTGTGCAGGGAACAGCACGACGGTGGGCGCCATCCGTCCGGCGCTGATCTCGGCGTCCAGACGGCCGGCCACCCCGAGCCCCCTAATCCAGCTCCCCGGGGAGCCGGGGAAACCGTCGAACGCCTCGATCACGGGGAAGCGGAGGCCGGGGTGGGTGTCGTAGGCAGCCGGAAGATAGACAATCATGGGCAGGCTCACGCCACTGGCCGCTCCAGCCACTCTGATGGTGACGAAGTGTCCCGCCGACCCGTCCCGCGCCGATCGCGAGTCGACCGGCACGGCCTGACTTTCCGGTGTCGGGCCGAGCAGATCCGACCAGGACGCGTACGTCTCGGCCTGACGATTCGCCGCGACCAGCACCGCCGACACCAGCGTGACCAGGCACAGCGCGATCCCTGTCGCCCGCCGCGCGAGGCGCCGCCACCGACGGCCGCGATCCCACACCACCGCCGTCAGCACCGGCGCGACCACGGTCAGGACCGCGAGCAGGCCCAGCAGGAGGGGGCTGTCAGGGGCCATGGCGGCCAGCGCTTCCGGACCCGGCACCCGGGGTCGGGGTGCCGTGGACCACCGCACGGTGCGGCTTCGGTCGCGGGGCGGCCGGCGGCGTGAGCACCGACGCCGGTGCCGCGAGAGGGGCGGGGAGCTTGGTGCCCACCCAGTGCAGAGCCGCCACGAGCTGGGCCTGTGGTGCGGCGCCCTCGGTAGCGGTGCCCGCGTTGGCGGGGCCGACCCGCACGGCCAGCACGCCGGCGGGCAACGCAGCCGACGGCGGGCCGACCTGGGCCGGCGTGATCTCTCCCGGCCGCCCGGCGACCGCCAGCACCGGGAAGCGCACGGCGTCGCGGCCGACGACATTCCGCGCCACCGGCTGCATCCCGGCGGACGCCACGAGGCCCCAGTGGTGCCCGGTGACACGCACGTCCCGTTCCAGGTCCGGCGCCACCTGCAACGCCAGGGCGGACGGGTCGCCGTCCCCCGGGACACGCACGGCCACGACGACCGCCGCGGGGCCCGCTCGGCGTGCAGCGGCGAGCACCGTCGCGTCGGTCCAGCCGTCCCCCGTCGACGACAGCACCAGCACCGCCGGATAGCGCCACTCGGGGTGCTGCGGATAATCTGCCGGCGTCACCACCGTTGCGGCGGCGTGCGGCCACGAGGCCAGGAAAGCCGGCCGCCACGCCAGCGCGACAGGCCCCGGTGAGCCGCGTGCCAACCGTCCGATTGTCGCGTCCAGCCTGCCCGGTGTCGTCGGTTGGCGTTGGATGACGGGGCCGCGCTGCCCGAGAGCCGCCCAGGTGGGATAGAGGTCCTCCACGCGGTTCACGACCAGCGCCGCCGCCGTCACGACCAGGAGCTCGGCCAGCAGCACCGCACCGGCTCGAAGGAGCACCCTCGGCCGTGGTTGGCGTCGCCACACCGTGACGGCGTAGGCCACCGCGGCGGCGGCGGCGGCACCGACGGCGACGACCAGCCGAAGATCGGTCACGTTCATCGCGTCCGCCCCCATCGTGACCACGAGCATCGATCAGCGAAAGACCCGCCCCTCGGACTCTCCGCCCCGACCCTGCACGCCACCTGACCGTGCGCTGAGGTTGTGCTGAGCGCGCCGGGGGGCGCTGCACGACCGGGACGCCGACCTGCTGGCCTCCTTCAGCGTAGTGAGCCACGCCCACGCCGACCCGACGTACGAGTTCTCCGGCGAGTGTGACCGCGCCGGCCGGGCCGTCGGCGACCTTCCCGACGCGGTCCGAACCGAGCTGACGACGGCCACGGGTCAGCCGGCCAGCGCCGCGCCGATCGCCCGCACCTGCGCCGGGGCGACCGATGCCCAGTAGTCGCCGTCGTGGCAGCCCACCCCGACAGTCACCACCCCCGGGTCGGGCAGCCGGTCCCGCAGTGTCTCGACCGCGCCCGCGAACGGGTCGGCCGCGCCGATCGCGATCCGTACCGGCAGGCCGGCGAACTGCGCGGCGCGGGCCGTCACGTCGTACCGGGCCCACTCGTCGGGATCGTCGAACGCGCCGGCGTTGACCCGCTCCGCGTCGGCGTACGAGCGGAAGATCGCCGGTGAGGTGGCCACCACCGCCCGGAACCGGTCCGGATGGGTCAGCGCGGCGAGCAGCGCGCCGTACCCGCCCATCGACCAGCCGGCCACCGCGACCCGGTCGGTGCGCAGGCCGCGCCCCGCCAGCAGCGGCAGGAACTCGTCGACGAGCATGCCGAGCGGGTCGTCGGTGGCGTGCGGATGCCAGTAGCCGTCGCCGCCGTCCGGTGCGGCCAGCGCGAACGGGGGCACCCCTGCCGCGAGCGCGCCGGCCAGGAACTCCGGATACCGGGCGGCGGTGACGGCGGAGCGGGCGTCGGCCGCGTACCCGTGCAGGGCCAGGCAGACGGGCAGCCGCGTGCCCGGGGCGTACCCGGGTGGGTAGGAGATGGCGAAGCCGACCTCCCGGCGGCGTGCCGTCGAGCGGAAGCTGCCGGTGACCGGCGGCTGCGGCGTGCCCTGCGGCACAGTCGGAGGTGCGGCGTCGCAGCGGCCTAGCGCGTGGTCGAGCACCGACCGGCCGGGCAGCACTTCGGCATCGACCAGGGCGATGCCGCCCGCGCCGAGCGCGGTGACGCCGCCCCCGGCGGCCACCAACTGGAGGAATCGGCGTCGACCGATCGGCATCCGGTCACCGTAGTGGCTGCGCTCCGAACAGGGGGTGGTGAACTTGACCGAGCTGCGCTTCTCGGCCCAGCCATAACAATCGGCGAAGAATCATTGGCAGCGCTGGTCAGAGCCGTCGCCTAGGGGGCGGTGCCGCTCGTGCCGCAACCGGTTGACCAGCGTTCGCGCGCGATTGTGTTACGCAGTCTGTGCCTACTTCGTGGTCGGCTTCGACTCCACGGACGGAGGGCAGGGGGCGACCGAGCCACCAGCAAGGTACAGCGGAGCGTGTCGGTTACGAGCGCTCATGGCCGCACGAACTCGCGAAGCGACATTGTCGGGAAGACACTGTTCGGCCCCTCGGGGCGAGTAGAAGGCGGCGTCCTCCAACTCCTGCCTTGGCAAAGTAATGCCGTCGAGGTTGGCAATGGACCCGCAGTCGAACGTGAAGCTGATGATCGTGCGTGGTCGCTCCCCAGCGGGCGGTGCCCAGTCGACTACGAGAAGGTCGCCCACCACGACTGAGATCCCCAATTCCTCTTGGATTTCCCGGGCGCAAGCATCGTGGGGGTATTCGCCATCGTCCACGTAGCCGCCGGGGAAGGCCCAGTGGTCGCGGTAGGTGGGTTTGACGAGCAGCACGTTGCCGTCCGGGTCGGTGATGAAGGCGGCGGCTGCGGCGTAGAAGGACGCCAGGTTGGCGTACCACGTTGCGGGCTCCGTCCAGGTCACCTCGGTGACGCTAGCGGACGGGGTCAGGCGGCTCCGGCTCTATCTGGCTGCTGGCATGGCCGCGAGAGTATGCAGGACTTCTTTGACCTGGGGCGACGCCTGCTGAGCGCTGAGCGTAGCGGTGAGTTCGTGAACGCGCTGGTGAACAAGCGCCGACTGGATGCCCGCGGCGTGCTGTACCAACTTCCGGCCCCAGGCGCAGGCGGCGTCGGTGTCCCCCGGCGCGGGCATGAGTCATGGCAACGAGCGCGGTGTGCAGGGCACGCGTGCGGGTGTTCTGGCTGGCCAGGGTGAGCGCGTCGGGAGCGTATCGAAGGGCCTGCGAGTAGAGATGCAGGTCGCCCAGGCACCGCAGTGCGGCTCCGGCGAGCTGGCCGGCGCGGCAGCAGTCGGTATGACCGTGCTTCGTACCACTGAGCACAACGACACCGACCCAAGCTGGGGCGGACGTGCGATCGCTACCCTTGGTGACCTGCCCGGCCTGCTGCGCGAGTCGGCCGGTCCACGTTCCGCTTCAACGTCTGACAGTCGGGTCGGGTGACCAACTGGGTGGCGACGGACGCGACCGAGGCGGACGAGCAGCACGTTGCCGGCCGGGGCCGGCCGTTGGCACGTACTCTCATCGCCGATGTCGCTCGCGCGTAGCCGGCGCCGGCCGGCGTGGCGCGACTGGCGACGCTGGTCGGCCTCACCCGCTGACGGACTCGCGCCGGCGCAGGTCGTCGGCCGGATTGATGGTGCGCACCGGGTCCGGGACCGGGCCGCGTCGCCGCCACTCGCGTGGGTAGCCGAGCGAGACCTCCTCGAAGCGCACGCCGTCGTAGAAGGTCGTGCGGGGGATGTGCAGGTGCCCGTAGACCATCGTGGACGCGCCGAAGCGCAGGTGCCAGTCGCGGGTGCGCACGGTGCCGCACCACTGGGCGAACTCCGGGAACCACAGCACGTCGGTGGGTTCGCGCACCAGCGGGTAGTGGTTGACCAGCACGGTCGGCAGCGCCGGGTCGCGCTCGGCCAGCCGGCGTTCGGTCTCGGTGATCCGGGCGTCGCACCACGCCTCCCGGCTCGGGTACGGGTCGGGGTGCAGCAGCGCCTCGTCCGTGCAGACCACCCCGGCCGCGTACGCCAGGGCCAGCGACTCCTCCTTGGTGTTCGCCTGCGGCACCCGGAACGTGTAGTCGTACAGCACGAAGAGCGGGGCGATGGTGGCCGGGCCGCCCTCGCCGTCCCAGACCGGGTACGGGTCCTCGGGCGTGACGACTCCCAGCCGTCGGCACAGCTCCACCAGCTCGCGGTAGCGGATCTCGCCGCGCAGGTGCTCCGGGTCGCCGGGCGGCGTCCACAGCTCGTGGTTGCCGGGCGCCCAGACGACCCTGGCGAACCGGCTGCTCAGCAGGCCGAGCGCCCACTCGATGTCGGCGTACCGCTCGGCCACGTCACCGGCCACGAGCAGCCAGTCGCCGGGGTGGTCCGGCCGTAGCTCCTGGACGAACGCGCGGTTCTCCGCGTAGCTGATGTGCAGGTCGCTGACGGCTCGCAGCCGGGGCGAAGGGCTCACCGTTCGAGGCTAGGCCGCCGCGGCCGGATCGGGGCACCCCGATCCGGTCGCGTCACCGGCCAACCGCTCTCCGCCCCTACCGATGAGGTCGATAACTGTCGATGCCGGGACCGGTCGCCCGGAGCGGGGCGGCTGGCCTGGGGCGACGGCGGTCGGCCGCATATCCGGCGACCCGACGGGAAAGCGCGGGGCGTCCGACAGCCCAGACCGGAGCAGGAGTAAAACATGCCTTTCATTACCGTGGGTACGGAAAACTCCGCACCCATCGACCTGTACTACGAGGACCACGGGTCCGGTAAGCCCGTGGTGCTGATCCACGGCTTCCCGTTCAACGGGGCAACGTGGGAGAAGGAGACCAGCGCGCTGCTGAACGCCGGATACCGGACGATCACCTACGATCGACGCGGTAACGGCAACTCGGCGCAGCCGGCGTTCGGCTACGACTACAACACGTTCGCCGCGGACCTCGACGTGCTGATGACCGAGCTGGACCTGAGCGACGCCACCCTGATCGGTCACTCGATGGGCACCGGAGAGGTCGTCCGCTATCTGGGCAACTACGGCTCCCAGCGGGTCAGCCGGGCCGTGCTGCTCAGCCCGCTGCAACCGATGTTGGCCAAGGCCGACGACAACCCCGAGGGCGTCGACCGGAAACTCTTCAAGGGCTTCCAGGACGCCATCATGAAGGACCGCTTCGCCTACCTGACCACGTTCTGCGACGCGTTCTTCAACCCCGACCAGAACATGGGCAAGCGGGTCAGCGAAGAGGCGTACCGGGCGCACTGGCAGATCGGTGCGATGGCCTCCGGCAAGGCCACCCACGACAGTGTGAACGCCTGGCAGGAGGACTTCCGGCAGGACCTGCCGAAGATCAATATTCCGGTGTTGATCGTGCAGGGTGACCAGGACCGGGTGCTGCCCTACCCGGTGACCGGCCAGCGACTCGGCCCGATGATGCCGACCGGCACGCTCATCACGCTCAAGGGCGCACCGCACGGCATCCCGTGGACGCACGCCGACGAGATCAACAAGGCGATCATGGACTTCATGAAGCAGCCGGTCAAGGCTCGCGCCTGAGCGGTACCGGTAGCCGATCGGACGCCAGCGTCACGATGACACCGCGGCACCCGACCCTCCCCACGGGTCGGGTGCCGTCGGCGTTTCAGGGCCGGCGGGCCACGACCGCGCCGTTGGCGCCGGGAGCATCGAACGGCACGGTACGGACGTCGACGAACCCGGCGTCGGTGAGCCACGCGCCGTACTCGGCCGCCGAGTAGTTCCGGCCGCCCTCGGTCTCGACCAACATGTTCATGCCCATCAGAGCCGCCTCCGGTGGCCCGGTGCGCTCGTCGTTGAGCAGCAGCTCGCAGACGACGATCGCGCCGCCGGGCGGCAGCGCCGCGTGACAGCGGGCCAGCAGCGCCCGGTTCGTCGGTTCGTCCCAGTCGTGCAGGATCATGCTGAGCAGGATGACGTCGTGCCCATCCGGCAACGCGGGATCGGCGAGGAAGTCGCCGGGCACCGCGTCGATCCGACCGGTCAGACCGGCCTCCGCTATCCGCTCCCGCGCCCGTACGCAGACGTGCGGCAGGTCCAGGACGGTCGCCCGCAGCTCGGGCAGCCGGCGGCAGAACTCGATCGGGAACGCGCCGGCCCCGCCGCCCACGTCGAGCAGTCGGCGGTACGCGGAGAAGTCGTACGCCTCGGCCAGCGCGCTCGCCGTGAAGCTCGACGTCGAAAACATGGCGTCCCAGAACTGCGCCAGCATCTCCGGGTCGGCGGTGTCGAACATGGACTGCTGGGACTCCGGGTCCCAGGTCAACGGTCGATCGGTGCGCAGCGCCTCGCCGATGCGGTGCCACGGCAGGTAGGTGCGCAGGTCGGAGTAGCGGATCTGGGCGCCGAAATAGTAGGGACGACCCTCGACCAGGAACTGCTCGGCCAGCTCGGTGTTGCGGTAGCCGTCGCCGGCCTTTTCCAACAGGCCGAGCGAGGCGCACGCGGCGAGCAGCAGGTCCGCCGGCCGGTCCGGCAGCCCGAACTCGGCCGCGGCCTGCTCGACTGTCATCGTGCGCCCACCGGCGAGCCGAGTGAACAGACCGAGGTCGACGCCGGCCGCGAGGGTCTTGAACCCCCACACACCGGCGACCAGCTGCATGAGGGGAGTCGGAGTGACCATGGCGACATGAGATCACACATCACACGTTTCCACGATGGACGGTCACGTCCGGATCAGCGTCACCAACCCCGCGGCCACCAGCACCCCGGCCCAGAGCCGATCGACGTTGAACCACGCCCGACGTAGCACCCCGACCCCGAGCACCTGGTAGACCAGCACCGCCACGACCACTGCGGTGCCGAGCATCGCCACGGTGTGCACGCCCGCCGCGGCCAACCCGGGCAGCGCACCGACCGGCGCGGCGGCCAGGTGCCCGGAGTGACCTGCGGGCACCGGCTCGGCGACCAGCACCGGCAGCAGCATCAGCCCCGCGCCGTGCGCCGACGACATGAGGAACGACCAGCCGGCGAGCTGTGCCGCGGACAGCCGCATCCCCGCCCAGCGGAAGTGCCGCTCGGAGAGCAGCCGCCACAACCCGAAGCCGACCAGCAGCACGCCGCCGACCACCGCCAGGGCCGTGCTCGCCGTCACCGACCTGGTCGCGGTGACCAGGGCGGCGACGATCGCCACCGAGGCGAGATGCCCCGCGGCGATCGGCGGCAGGGCGCGCAGCAGCGCCACCTGGTTGCGCTCCTGCAGGCCCCGGGCCACCGCGAACAACCACCCCATCGCCGGGTTCAGGCCGTGGAACGCGCCGAGCGCCGCCAGCGTCGCGAGCGTCCCGAGGGTCACGGGAAGCAGTACGAGTCGGAGGACGCGTCCCCGCCCTGCAACCGGGTCTGGTGCACCCGCAGCCCCCGGAACTCGTCACCGTGCGGGAAGAACCGCACGTCGGGGGTGAGCCCGCCGGCCTCGACGTCCACGTCGAGCTTCGCCAGCCAGGCGCCCACCCCGTCCGGATAGAACTGGTCGTCCCACGAGCCGTAGAGCGAGTTGCTGACGTAGACCCGCCGCCCGTCGCGGCTCACCTCGACCATCTGTGGACCGCCGGCGAGGGCCTCGTCCGGTGCGGACGGGTGGGCGGTGCGGCGGACGATTCCGCCGAGGTGCACCGAGCCGGTCTGCACCGGGTGCAGCGGGTCGCTGACGTCGTACTGGCGCAGCTCTCCGGTGCCCCAGCAGGAGACGTAGAGGAACCGGTCGTCCACCGACAGGTCGATGTCGGTCACCAGTGGCGGCACCGCGCCGAACGGCTTGAGCAGGTCGGGCAGGTCCGCCGGGTCGGCCGGCTCGGCGGGGATGTCGATCACCTTGGTGACCGCCCAGGCGCCCCCGTCGCGGTGCCACAGCCAGACCGAGGCGGACAGGTCCTCGACGCTGATCACCACCCCGACGAACCCGTACGACTTCCTCGGATCGTGCGCCGGACGCAGCTCCAGCGGCATCTGGTACGCGTCGCCCAGGTCGACCCGCTGCACGTGCCGGCGTTTCGCGAGGTCCCAGAAGTGGATGGCGTGGCCGTAGCGGCGGCCCAGCAGCAGCTCACCGATGATCCCGTCCTCGATCATGGACGGGGTGCCCCACTCGCTGGTGACCAGCACGTCCTGGGTGAGGTGCCACCACACGTCGTACGCCAGGAACTGCGGGCCCCGGTCGGCCTCCCACGCCCCGCGGACGTCGAACGTGGTGTGGTCCAGGATCGCGATGCCACCCGGGCCCTGGGCGCCGTCCGCGCCACCGAGGGCGGACAGGTAGATGCCGTCCGGGCCGCAGTGCACGGTGTGCGGCCGGGAGTAGCCGGCCCGCTTCGCCAGCTCCTGGGGCCCGATCACCTTGACGATCTGCGGCTGGCGCGGGTCGGGCTGGGTGTCGAGAACGTGGATCCGTGACGAGCGCAGGCCGGGCACGATCAGGTAGCGCCGCTCGACGTGCGGGTGCGGGGCGGTCGGGCAGAGCGCGCTGCTGCACGCGTTCCACCCGAAGTGGTGCACCTCGTCGCCGAGGTGCGGCAGGTCGGTCCAGCCGACGACCCGGCCGTAGTCGGGGGAGTCGGGATCGGTGTCCAGCACCGCGATGGCGTCCGGGCGGCTGGCCGTACGGTCGAAGGCCGCCACGTAGGCGAGCTTCTCCGCCGGGGCGGTCGCCGCCTCGCCGGGCGACGGGTAGAAGGTGGGGTCGGGCGTCCAGCGGGTCATCGGGTCTCCGCTTCCTCAGGTGGTGGGAACGCCGAGTCGGTCGAGCAGGTGGCGGCGCAGCGCGCCGAAGCCCGGGTCGTCCGGCGTACGGGTGGGTGCGAGGTCGACGGGCAACTCCGCGGCGATGCGGCAGTCGTCCAGGAGCAGGATCCGGTCGGCCAGCAGCAACGCCTCCTCCACGTCGTGGGTGACCAGGAGGGCGGCGAAGCCGTGTTCGGCGCGCAGCCGGCGCAGCAGCACCTGCATCCGCAGTCGGGTGAGCGCGTCCAGGGCTCCGAACGGTTCGTCGAGCAGCAGCAGGTCCGGTTCGCGGACCAGGGCCCGCGCGACGGCCACCCGCTGCGCCTGCCCGCCGGACAGCTCGGCCGGCCAGGCCCGGTGCCGCTCGGCCAGCCCGACCTCGCGCAACGCCCGATCGATCCGGCCGGCGGTGTCCGGGCCGGACAGGCCGAGCCCGACGTTGGCGGCCACCCGCTTCCAGGGCAGGAGCCGGTGTTCCTGGAAGACCACTGCGGCGGTGCCGTGCACGACGGTGTCGCCGCTGGCGTCGCGGTCCAGGCCGGCGAGAACCCGCAGGAGGGTGCTCTTGCCGGAACCGCTGGAGCCCAGCAGGGCCACCACCTCGCCCCGCGCGATGGTCAGGTCGACCCCGGCCAGCACGACCGTCGGCCCGAAGGACCGGCGGATCGCGTGGGCGGTCAGCACCGGCGTCGCGCCGATCAGGTGGCTCGCAGTCCGCGTCGCCATGTCAACATCCTCCTCTCCGCAACGTGCAGGGCAAGGTCGGATATCAGCCCGAGCAGCGCGTAGACGAGCAGGCCGAGGACCACGACGTCGGTCTGGCTGAACTCCCGCGCCTCCATCATCAGAAAGCCGATGCCGCTCTGGGCGTTGACCTGCTCGCCGACGACGAGGCTGAGCCAGGCCGCCCCGATCGCGAGGCGCAGGCCGAGAAAGAGCGACGGGAGCGCGCCGGGCAGCACCACGTGGCGCAGCCGGGCGGCCTGCCCGAGCCCGCAGGCGCGGGCCGCCTCCACCAACCGTTCGTCGATGTCCCGGATGCCGGCGTACGTGTTGAAGTAGATGGGGAAGAACGCGCCCAGGGCCACCAGGCTGATCTTCAGCGACTCGCCGATGCCGACCCAGATGATCAGCAGCGGCACGAGGCCCAGGTGCGGCAGCATCCGGGCCATCTGCACCGGCGGGTCGACCAGGTCGTCGCCGAGTCGCATCAGCCCCGCCATCGTGCCCAGGACCAGCGCCAGGACGCCGCCGATGAGCAGCCCCGCTCCGGCCCGGGTGAGGGAGTCCACGAGGTGGACGGCGAGCGTTCCGTCGCGGGACAGTCGCCAGCCGGTGGCGAGCACGTCGCTCGGCGCGGGCAGCTTCTCCGACGCCAGCACCCCGGTCCGGGCGGCCAGTTCCCAGCCCAGCACCAGCACGACCGGGCTGACCAGCCGCCGCCACCGCCGGGTCGGCCGGGGGTGCCGAGGGGCGGGCGGCGCGACGGCCGCGACCTCCGGCGGCGTTTCCAGCAGAGGTGTACGGCTCACTGGAACACCGCGCTGAAGCGGTCGTCCACCCGGCTCCTGATGTCGACCGGGCCCGGTATGAGGTCCAGCGCGATGAAGCTGTCGGTGATGGCCTGGAGTTCGTCGCCGATGGCCGGGGTGACCGGGGCGAGCGGTTTGGCGCTGCGGTCCAGGGCGCGGCTGGTGATGTCCTGCGGGATCTTCAGCTCCGGCGCCAGCGTGCGGGCCCGCTCCTGTGGGTTCGCGATGCCCCAGTCGGTCACCTCGCGGTAGCGCCGCAGGAACGCCCGGATGTCGTCCGAGCGCTGGGCGAGCGCGTCGGGGGCGGCCAGCACGTACTCGCGGTTGCTGGCCAGGCCGGTCGCGTCGGCGAGCACCCGGACGCCCGGCTGCTCGGCCAGCGCGAAGTACGGGTCCCAGATCACCCAGGCGTCGACCTGCCCGCTGTCGAACGCGGGCCGTCCCTCGGCCGGCTTGAGGTACTTGACCTTGATGTCCTTCAACGTCATCTTGTTGGTCTCCAGCAGCCGGACCAGCAGCCAGTGCACGTTGGAGCCCTTGTTGAGGGCGATCGTCCGGCCCTTGAGGTCGGCGAAGCTGCGGTAGCCGCTGTCGGCCTTGACCAGCACCGCCTCGCCCTGCGGGATCGGCGCAGAGGTGCCGATGATGGAGAACGGGATCTTTCCGGCGGCGGCGAAGACGGGTGGTGCCTCGCCGACCTGTCCGATGTCGATCGACCCGGCCTTGAGCGCCTCGGTGAGCGCCGGCCCGCTCTCGAACAGCGACCACTCGACGCCCGGGGTTTCGCCGCGGGCCTTGACCAGACTCAGCCCTCCGAAGCGCTGGTAGCCGATCCGCAGCTTGCCCGCGTGGCCTTCGGCGTCGGCGGGCCCGCCGCAGGCGCTCACGCTGGCCGTGGCGAGCAGGACCACGGCGGTGAACGCGGCCGTCAGCAGACGGCGACGCGGGGGATGAGGCGTCGAGGGGGTGCGCATGGCGGCTCCTTGGGTCGGGCAGGTGTGCCGGGCCGCATCGACCGGCGTGCGGTGAGCGTGGGCGGTAGCCTACTAACCCGATAGGTTTTATGGGTAGGCTGTCTGCGGGATCGTCCCACCCCTCAGGAGGTGCCCGCCTCACCGCGCGCGCCGCCCGCACCCGCTCCGCCGCGCACTGGAGGAAAGAGCCGCGATGACCCTCACCTTCCACTGGTTCCTGCCCACCAACGGCGACAGCCGGGACATCGTCGGCGGCGGCCACGGCGTGCCGACCGGGGCCGCCGGAGGCGCCCGCCCGGCCAGCGTGGCGTACCTCGGGCAGATCGCCCGCAGCGCCGAGCAGCTCGGCTTCGTCGGGGCGCTCACCCCGACCGGCGCGTGGTGCGAGGACGCCTGGCTGTCCACGGCGATGCTCACCGAGGTCACCGAACGCCTCAGGTTCCTGGTGGCCTTCCGGCCCGGCCTGACCTCGCCCACGCTCGCCGCCCAGATGGCCTCGACCTTCCAGCGGCTGTCCCGGGGCCGCCTGCTGCTCAACGTGGTCACTGGCGGCGAGTCACCGGAGCAGCGGGCGTACGGCGACTTCCTGGACAAGGACGCCCGGTACGCGCGGGCCGACGAGTTCCTGCACGTCGTCCGCGCGTTGTGGCGGGGTGCGACGGTCGACCACCACGGCACGCACCTGCGCGTCGAGCAGGCGCGGCTGCACCGGCTGCCCGACCCGGCACCGCCGGTCTACTTCGGCGGCTCGTCCGCCGCCGCCCTGCCCGTGGCGGTACGCCACAGCGACGTCTACCTCACCTGGGGCGAGTCGCCGGCCCAGGTCGCCGACAAACTGGACCGGGTGCGGGCGCTGGCCGCCGACGCCGGCCGGGACCTGCGGTTCGGCATCCGGCTGCACGTCATCGCCCGGGACACCGCCGACGAGGCGTGGGCACAGGCCCGCCGCCTGCTCAACGGCATCGCCGAGGCCGACATCCGGGCCGTGCAGGACGGGCTGCGCCGCAGCGAGTCCGAGGGGCAGCGCCGGATGCTCGACCTGCACGGCGGCTCCCGCGACAGCCTGGAGGTCTCGCCCAACCTGTGGGCCGGCGTCGGGCTGGTCCGGGGCGGCGCGGGCACCGCCCTCGTCGGCAGCCACCGCGAGATCGCCGACCGGATCGCCGACTACCACGCGCTCGGCATCGACGAGTTCATCCTCTCCGGCTATCCGCACCTGGAGGAGGCGTACTGGTTCGGCGAGGGCGTCCTGCCGATCCTGCGCGAGCGCGGGCTGTGGCGGCACCCCGACGGCCAGCAGGGCCCGGCGGACGACGTCGACATCCCCTTCGCCGGGACGTCGACACCCCGCCCGGCGCCGGAGCCCGCGGCGGTCCGCTGACCGGCCCACCTGCGGCTGCGGGGCCGTCGGACTTGTCGGGCCGTGCTATCACGGAGGCACATCCGCGAGCTGGTGGTGATCGCGTGGACGAATGGGCAGCCGACGCGCCCGCACCCGACGACGGGCCGCTGCCTCGACGCGCATCCCGTCCGCGGCTGGCGGACGTGTTCGACGACGACCCGATCGAGGTCGCGGACGATCGTCCGGGGTATCGCGATCGGTGGTCCGCGTCGCCCGCCGACGATGACCTGCTGTTCGGAGACGACGAGCCCGACAGCACGCGGGCCGACATCGACTGGCTCGACGTCGGCGACCCGGTCGACGCGGCCGAGGTCGCCGACGGACCGGACGCGGTGCCGTGGTGGGTCACCCATGGGGAACGCATCGAGGCGGCGACGCTGTCCAACCGCAAGAGGGAGCGTGGAAACAGGCTGCTCGGCCTCGGCGCGGGCTACCCCAAACCCTTCACCTGGAACAAGACCGCCGACGAGATCCTCGACCGACTCGCCTCATATCTTCAACGAATTCCCGGCGCAGGACACTAATCCGAAAATGACGTTGAGTTGACGTGCGGCAGCGCCTGGCGGCGCGCAGCGTCGCCGGGCTCGGGTTGGTGGTGAGGTTATGCGGCGGCTTGAAGGGTGACCTGGTAGCCGAGGGCTTGCAGGCCGCGGATGTGGTTGCGGACGGCGCGTTGGGTGCCGCCGCGGTTGTCGTAGTAGTCCGGGCCAAGATCGGTGAAGGTGGCCTGTTCGGTGGCCAGGAGCTGCCACACGATGACCAGGATGGATCGGCCGACAGCAACGATGGCTTTCTTCTTCCCCCGCCTCCGGGCGATCCTGCGGTAGCGCTCACCGAGGAACGTGTTCGTGCGCGCGGCGCCGACGGCGGCTTCTCCCAAGGCCCGGGCCAGGTAGCGGTTACCGTGCCCGGTTGAGGCGTTGCCCTTGGTTTTGCCCGCGGATTCCTTCACTCCGGGAGCGAACTTCGCCCACGAGGCCAGATGCGCGGCGGTGGGGAACCTCGTCATGTCCAAACCGACCTCGGCGATGATGGCCCGGGCGGTGGTGACGCTGATGCCCGGGATGTCATCGAGCCTCGCCACCGCCTGCGCGAAAGGGGCCACCAGTTCCTCGATCCGGTCCTCGACCGCGGTGATGTCGGCGTTGATCGCGTCGATGTGGGCCAGCATCCGGGCCAGCAGGAACGCGTGGTGCTCATCGAAGCGGCCGACGAATGCCTCTTCCAGATCCCGCAGCTTGGTGCGCATTCGGGTGCGGGCCAGCTGCGCCAAGGCTTTCGGGTCCCGCTGCCCGCTGATCAGGGCGTCCATCATCGCCCGGCCGGACACCCCGAAGATGTCGCTGGCCACGACCGACAGTTTGATCTGCGCGTCTTCCAGCAGCTTCTCCACCCGGTTCTTCTCCCGACCCCGCTCACCGACCAGATCAACGCGGTAACGGGTCACATCCCGCAGTTGACGGATCGGGGCCGGCGGCACGAAACTCGCCCGGACCATGCCCCGCTCCGCGATCTTGCATAGCCACACCGCATCGAGTTTGTCGGTTTTCGGCCGACCCGGCAGATGTTTGACCTCCCGGGCATTGACCAGCCACACGTCGAACCCGGCCGCCTCCAATAGGTAGAACGGCGGCTTCCAATAGTCTGACGTCGCCTCCATCACGACCCGGGTCACGCCCAGCCCGCCCAGCCAGTCACCCATGGCTTGCAGGGACCGGGTCATCGTGGTGAAGGTACGTACCTCCTGCACCCGCCGCCCGGACCCCGACGGGCTGGGCACCCGCACACAACACACCACCTCGGCCTTGCCGATATCCAATGCCGCGACCCGTTCCACGGCCCGCGCGTCGTCTGGGGTTTCTTCCAACACCGTGAACCTCCCACGCCGAAGCACCATCCGGGCCGGCCGCCCGCAGGAGTCACAGGGACAGGAGCGAAGCTAATCCGCGTGCTCGAAGCAACAGTGAAGGGCCCACAACGTGACTCCCAGCGCCCGACTAGACGACGGCCTGAACGACCAAGGAGGAACGACGTCAACGGGCGACCGAACCCCCATTTTCAGCCCAGGAACGGGCCGCCCACCAGGGCGAAAAAGACTAGACGAGTAATTCCTAACCCTGGCTGGGGCGGTGGGCGTAGCCGGCGGCCGGCGGTGACCGTCAGTCACCTCCGTGGGGGCGGATGCGGTCGTAAGCGGTATACCTCAGAGTCATATTCATACCTCTGAGGTATACCGCTCGACAGCACATCGACGCGGCGGGCAGCCAAAGCGGATCATCAACACCCTTCTCACCGCACTGGTATGTGAAGATCGATGACTGGCTCGGACGCCCTGCCCGGGTCGCACGGCCGCCGCGGTTGACCGATGCCGAGTTGTTGACCCTGGCCGTGGCGCAGGTACTGCTCGGGGTGCGGTCCGGCGTCGCCGTAGCTGAAGCGGGCGATCCGGGCGGTAGCCGCGGACACCGACCTGTGGACCGATGATGCGCGGCTTCTGCGACCGTCATACCGCAACCGCACCCCACGCCCCGACGAACACCTACTGGCACAACCGCAACACCGGCCAACCCGTCACCCGATCCCTGATCGCCTACGACCACTGACCAGGGTTAGGACTTACTCGTCTAGTCGGAACGGGCGACCCGACCACGGGCAACCCGGCGTGCGGCCAGGCTCACCGCCGTACTGCCCACCGCCATCCCGACCAGCACCAGCACCGCCCCGACGACCCACAGCCCGCTGTCGTCGCGCGACGCGGCCTGGCGTGACCAGGCAGCGGTGAAGGCGACCGTCATCACGGGGGCCACCAGCCACGGGCTGAGTCGCCACGCGGCCAGGGCGGCCAACAGCACGAGCGTCAGCACGCAGCCGATCACCTGCCACGGCTCGTACGGGCCGCTGGTCGCGCCGGTCCGCGCGTCGACCGTGTAACCGGTGTCCCAGCCCAGCCAGAGCAGCCACACCCCGACCGTGGCCACCGCCAGAAACAGCGCACCGAACAGTGCGTGCGTACGCCTCATCGCCGTCATCGGCCGATCATCTCCCGCAATGACTCGCGCGGGAATGAGTACCCGTACCCGTCGACAGCCCAGCGTCAGGCGCCCGTGGCGTCCCACACCACGACGTGGACGACGAACGCCTGATCCACCCGGGTGGTGGTGATGGTGGCGAACCCCATCCGCCCCTCCGAGGTACGGAAGCAGAAGTCGGCGCCGGGCGTGAACGAGGCCCGCGCCGACCCGGTGCCCGACGCGACGCAGCCCGCGTACGTCTGGACGGGGTTGCCGCCGGAGTACGGGTAGACGTTCGGCGCGTTGGCGACCTGGATGTTGTCCGAGCGCACCTGCCCCCAGTCGTGGTACAGGTCCAGCCCGTCGGTCGCCCCGTTCGAGTGGTTCGCGACGACCTGCTGATCGGGCCGGTCGACGTCGGTGGCCTGCCCCGCGGACGGCGTGGCGGGGCCGGTGGTCAGCGGGGGTGCGGCGGCCGACGTCCCCGTCGGGGAGCCGGCGGTGGGCGGTGCTGTCGACTGGCGGCTGAGCTGGGTCGCCACGACACCGCCGAGCAGCAGGCAGCCCAGCGCCAGCAGCGCGACCGCGAGGCGGGTCCGCCGGTACCACAGCCAGAACCCGGCGAGCAGCAGGACCGCGGTGAGGGTGAGGACGAACAGCAGCACGTCCCGGCGCAGCACGCTCTCCACAGCGGTCACCACACCGAGGACGTTGGCCGCCACGCCGATCACGGCGAGCGTCCGGATCCGATGATCGCCGCTGCCGCTCGTTGCGGACGGCGTCGTCGACTCTCCCAACGGGTTCCTCCACTGTGGATGTCGCGCCGGTCGCGCGGAAGCGGGCGGACGACGGGAAGCACCCGCCCTGACATGATCCCATCGGCGCGCACGTGCGCCAGGTGCCGCACACCGCGAGGATGTGCGGGGACGAGTCGGCTATCCGACGGGCCGCGGCGTCGCCGCCGATCCCGAACGGACTGTTGCCCGTCGACGGTGGTTCCGGCGGTCGTGTGACTCCAGCTCGTCCCCGGGTGGCTGCTGCCCGGCGCGGCTCCGTACGGAGCCGACGGCGAGCCGGACACGCCGATCTCCACCGGAGAGCCCGTGTGTAGGTGGGCCCCTGGTCGGCCCGTTGTTCGGCATCTCGGCTCCGCCGGGCTTGGGAGCCTCCTATCCTCGAGGGATCTGCCAACCGGAGCGACCGCCGTTCGGATGACGGCTCACAGGAGGCCGTGATGAGTGGGAAAGATCGACCCGACGGCATCAGTCCGACAGCCGTGGAGGGTGCGCCCGGTCTGTGGCGTGTCGATCTCCAGAGACACGATCTCAGCATCGAGGGCCGTGAGGTCGTCCAGAGTCGGGTGGAGTTCACGCCGGACTCTCCGCCGTTCAAGCACTTCCATCCGGGCGAAGAGATCATCTGCGTACTACAGGGATCGCTGGAGTACACCCTCGAAGGCCAGCCACCGATGGTGTGCAACGTCGGTGACGCTCTCACCGTGCCGTACGGCGTCCACCACCAGGCACGCAACGTCGGCGACGGCGTCGCCGTCGAACTGGCCACCTACGTCGTCGAGAAGGGTAAACCGCTTCTCACCAAGGTGGAGTGACCTGCCGGGATCGGGTCAGTGGCGCGGGCCGGCCGCGTCGACGTGGCTGCGGCGACCGGCCGGGTCGAGGCGGGCGACCAGGTCGTCTGCTGCTGCTCGACGAGCCGACCGAGGGGCATCCAGCCGTCGGTGGTCGCGGAGATCCAGGAGCGGATCGTCGAGCTGACCCGGCAGCCCGGCTTCAGCGTGCTGCTCGTCGAGCAGCACCTGGGTTTCGCGCTGCGCGCGGCGAACCGCTACCACGTGCTGGAATCCGGCCGGGTCACCTCGGACGGCGACGGCGGCGTCACCGCGGAGCGGGAGGTCCGGGCGGCCCTGGCGGTCTGACCGCACCCCCGCTACCTCTCAGGTCGTCGGCGCGGGGCCGGTCGAGTCGCGGACGACCAGCAGGTGGCCGGTGGCGCGGCGGCGGGGCCGCGCCGAGCGGGGCTTGAGGGCGAGGGTGAGCGCGGTGCGGCCCATCTCGGTCATCGGCAGCCGGCGAGCTGTACCTCGTCGCCAAGGCCAACGGCACGATCTGGAAGGTGACCGGCATGAGGGAGTTCGCCAGCGGCGACGTCGGCGACACCACCGTGCGCCACACGTCGGGCGCCGCGAACTGGGCACCGGTGACGCCCGCGAAGTGGCAGTTCACCCGCGACCAGGTCATCCTCGCCGAGGCCGGGGAGAGCCGGCCGGGCCCGCGTCGGCCCTTCGAGTACGCCGTGCTGACCGCCGGCCCGGCGTGGTCGTCGGTCCTCCTCGACGCTCGGGTACGACTCGACACTCCGGTGGAGATCAGCAACCGCGACGTGATCATCGTCTTTGGCTGGCGCTCGGACACCGAGTTCTACTACGCCCACCTCTCCACCGATAACACGATCTATCCGCACAACGGCATCTTCAAGGTCAACAACGCCGACCGGGAGCGCATCGACCACCAGTGGAACGGCCGCTCCCGTGGCGCCAACCCGGCGATCACCGACGCCGACTGGCACCGGGTACGCGTCGTGCACCTGCCGGCCACCGGCGAGATCGCCGTCTACGTCGACGGGCACCGGGACCCGCTGCTCACCGCGAAGGACACCACCTTCGGCTCGGGGCGGGTGGGCTTCGGCTCGTTCGACAACGTCGGCCGACTGCGCAACCTCACCATCACGGGCACACCGGCCTGAGACCCGCCGGGGACGGCGGCCACCGTGCCGTCGTCCCCGGCACCCCACCCCGTCGGCCGAGCCGGCCCGCAGGGCACGTCCGGTTCGTAGAATCCGTGCCATGCCGCAGATCGTCGAGTTGCTGGCCTCGCCCGTGCACCGCTTCCGGGGCCGGCCCGCCGACGGCCCGGCGCCGGCCCCGCCCGGCGAGCTGGTCGACACCGTTGCGCTCCGCGCCGGCCTCGGCATCGTCGGCGACCGCTACTTCGGCAAGCCGGCGCACCGCGACGCCAGCGTGACCGTGATCGCCCAGGAGTCCCTGCCGGCCGGCATCGGCCTCGCGCAGGTGCGGCGCAACATCCTCACCGCCGGCATCGCCGTGGACGAGCTGATCGGCCGGGTCCTGATCCTGGACTCCGGCGACGGCCCGGTCAGCCTGCGGGTGAACCGGGCGGCTCGCCCGTGCGCCTGGATGGACGTCACGGTCGGTCCGGGCGCCTGGAAGGCGCTGCGCACCACGGGCGGCATTCGCTGCACCCCGATCAACGACGGTTTGCTGCGCGTCGGCCCGATCGACGCCACCGTGAGCTGAGCGAAACAGCCCGGCCCGGCGGGTCAGACCGGGCTGATGTGTGCGGCGAGGATCCGCCAGCCGTGCGGATCGTCGTGGATCCAGGTCCGGGTGTAGCGCAGCCGCGCGGCGAACGGCTCACCGTTGAACACCCCGGCCACCCGGCCCAGGAAGAACGTCACACCGGTCCGTTCGACGACGAGCAGGTCCAGCTCCTCCTCGACCAGCTCCTCGATCACCGAGGTCCGGTCCCGGTGCGCGGCCAGGTCCTCGGCCTTGCCGTGCTGGCGGCCGTCGGGGCCGATCGCGATGAGCTGGTCGACCAGCAACTGATCGAGGGCCGCGACGTCACCGGCCCGCTGCGCGGCCTGCAGGGTGCGTTCGGCGTCGAGCAGCTCCGCCTCGCGTGCGCTGTCCGGCATGGCCGTCCTCCTGGTCTTCGTCGTCCGGCGCCACCGTCCGGACTGACCGCATTGTGACAGTCGGCACGCCTCGACGTGGGCGCATCGGCGCGGCGGCGCGTCTCGTCCCACCGTGGCTTCCACCCGGTCGGAGCGCCACCGCGATGCGCCGGCCGTGTGCCGTTCGCCGGTCGGTGACTAGGCTTCGTGCCATGGCGGACCACGGTGGTCCCGGCGCGCACGCCGCCGAAGCGACGCGGCCGGTCGAGGCGGTCGTCCGGGAGATCCTCGCGGTCGTCCCGGCCGGGTGTACGTGGCTGTTGCCCGTGCCCGACGACCACCGGGCGGTCGCCGACTTCCGGATCGCGGCCACCAGCGGCCAGAGCCACGACATCTACGGGCGGGGCGTCGACCGGGTGGGCGCCCGGCTCAGCGAGCTGTACCCCAGCATGGTCGGCGGCCCGCTCTGGCAGCTCTACCAGCAGGTCCTCGCCACCGGCTCGTCCGGCCGCCTGGCCGACTTCCGGTACGTGCAGAAGCGCACCGGCGTCGTCGCCGACTCGCTGTTCGACATCCACGTGCACCGCGTCCTCGGCGGCCTGCTGGTGTCCTGGCAACGCCTCGACGAGGACCGCCGGCGCATGGACCGCACCGAGCTGCTGGGCAGCCTCGGCTGGGCGGAGTACGACCTGGCCAGCGGGGTCAGCCAGTGGTCACCCGGGATGTACCGCATCTTCGAGCGTGATCCGTCGCTCGGCCCGCTGTCCCGCGCCGAACAGGCGGCCGCCCTGCTCCCCGACGACTACATGCTGCGCGAGACGGCGTGGCAGACGCTGGACAGCGGTGCCTCCTCGGACGTGACGGTCCGGTTCCAGGCCGCGGGCGCGGTCCGGTATCTGCGGATCCTCTCCGACGTCTCCCGCGACGCGAACGGCGCACCGCTGAAGATCCACGCTGTGGTGCAGGACGTGACCGCCCGGGTGGACTCCCGGACCGCCATCGAGCGACTCAGCGACCAGTTGCGGACCCGGGAGATGACCGCCCTCGCCGAGCACCGGCTGGCCGGGCAGTTGCAGAACCTCATCCAGCCGGTGCCCCGCGACCCGTTTCCGCTGGCCGGCCTGGAGGCGGTGGTCAACTATCTGCCCGCCGAGAGCGCGGCGCGGGTCGGCGGGGACTGGTACCACGCGCAGTCCCTGCCGGACGGAAAGGTCGTGCTCGCCGTCGGCGACGTCGCCGGTCACGGGCTGGACGCGGCGAGCGGAATGGCGCACCTGCGCTTCGCCCTGGTGGCCTGGCTGTCGATCGGCATCCGGGACCCGTCGGTGCTGCTGGGGCACCTCAACCGGCTCTGCGGGCAGCTCTCGATCACCGGAACCGCCGTGGTCGCGGTGTACGACCCGGCCACCCGGGTGCTCTGCTGGGGCCGCGCCGGGCACATGGTGCCGCTGCTGTCCCGCGCCGGCGAGACCGACCCGCTCGACCGCCCCCCGGGTCTGCTGCTGGGCGCCGGGGACGACGCGGCGTACCCGGTGCTCGCCCCGCGCCTGAGCCCCGGCGACCTCGTGCTGTTCTACACCGACGGGCTCATCGAGCGACGCGCGCCCGAGCAGGACCTGCTGCGGCAGGTGCGCGAAACCCTCTCGGCGCTCACCGCGACGCCGGGGGAGCAGCCCCTCGCTCGGCTGCGTGACCTGCTCAACCATCCCAGCCCGGACGACGACACGTGCACCCTGGCCGTGCGCGTGCTGCCCTGAGCCGCCGCGCTCAGAGCGCCAGCCGGATCCGGACCACGGTGCCCTCACTGGCGGCCAGCACGGCCACCTCGTCACAGATCTGCTCGACGATGGCCAGCCCGCGACCCCGTACCGCGTCGGCGGCCGGCATGGCCCGGCCGAGCGCCCGCGCCGGGCCCCGATCGACGACGTCGCAGAACAACTGGCCACCCTCGGCCCAGAGCCGGACCCGGCCACCGTCGGCGGTGTGCTGCAACGTGTTCGTGGCCAGCTCGCTGACCGCCAGCGCCAGCAGCTCCACCCGCTCGGCCGGCAGGCCCCGGGCGATGGCGCCGGCGCAGACGAACGCCCGCAGCGCCCGCAGGTCGGTCGCCACCTCGTACGCCATGGTGTCCGTCCGCAGGGCGGGCGAGGGCTGCTCGGCCACGGCGCGGGTCTCCCGCCGGTCGGCCGCCATCAGCCGGCCAGCCGTGAGTCGTCGGCGGGCGGGCGCAGCAGGTTGCCGATGCCGGTGATGTCGAGGACGGTCGCGACCGGGCCGACGGCGTTCACGGCGTACAGATGTCGGCCGCTCGCGCGGGCCTCCTGATGGGCGGTCACCAGGCCGTGCAGGCCGGTGGAGTCGAGGAACCGCAGCCCGCCGACGTCGACCACCACCACCGGCGCGGCGCGCACTGCCGCGGACAGCACGCCCGTCAGCTCAGCCTGGGCGGCCAGGTCACACTCACCGGTCAGCGTGACCACGATCCGCCCGGGTGCCGTGGACGTGCGGGCCTCGAAGTGCGCCATCAGACAGCAGCACCCTTCCTCGTAGCGTCAGCTGTTGTCGGCACATCATGTCATCTGCCGGCCGACTGACCACGTCGTCCGTTCGGCGGGTGATCACGGGAAGCCGTCCGGTCCGCTTCCGAGGCACGACGACGGGACGCGGAGCGTCGGGCACGGGTCGGCATTCGCCCTTCGAGGGGGTCAGGGCGGTGAGCGCCCGGCCGAGCCCTCGCGAGCAACCGGTGACGAGCCAGACTCGTGGCACGACGTCTGCTCCGCATGGGCGGCTCGGTCGCTACGGGCGGATGTCCAGGGCGCCGATCAGGCCGTCGCGCAGGGTGCACCGGTAGCGCAGCTCGATCGGGTGGGTGTTGTCGGCGGTCGGCAGCCCGGTGCCGACGTCGAGGAACTGGCGGATCCCCGTCCCACCGGCGAGGAAGCGCACCAAAACGGACGTCCGCACCCTGGGGCGCACCCGGGTTTGCCGCCGGTGGACCCGGGTAGCCACGCGTCTCGGCAACGGAAAGGGCGGGACCATGGCCGATCTGGCGTTCGTCGACAAGGTCGCGGCACGGGCGGGCATCCCGCCCGCGCAGGCACGCCCGCTGACCGAGGCCGTGCTGCGGACGCTCACCGAGCGCCTCAGCGGCGGCGAGGCCGCCGCGCTCGCTCCGCACCTGGCCGCCGAGTTGAGCCCCCTGCTGGTCAAGGCCGCCGAGCCGCCGGAAGCCTTCGGGTACGACGAGTTCCTGCGCCGCGTCGCCGACCGCGCCGGGACGGACCGGCCCGGCGCCGAACGGGGCGTACGGGCGGTCCTGGAGACCATGCACCGGGTCGTGGGGCACCGTGAGTTCTCCGACGCCCTGTCCCAACTCCCGGCGGACCTGCGCGCACTGGCCCAACCCCTGCCGCACGGCCCCTGATCGAAGCCGTGTCCCGTCGGGCTGGCCGACCAATGGACGGCGCGGAGCGCGGTCTGACCGGCCGGCGGCCAGACCGCGCCCCGAACGGGCGTCAGCCGGCGGTGATCACCCACTTCTGGTGCGCGCCACCGGTGTACGTGCCGATCTGGATCTGGGTGCCGTCGGCGGTGCCGCCACCGGCGGCCTGCAACACCTTGCCCGACTGCGGGTTGCGGATCGACCCGTCGGACTGCGGTTGCCACACCTGCGAGCCGGTGCCGTTGCAGGTCCACAACTGCACCTTCGTGCCGTCGGCGGTGCCGGCGTTGTTCACGTCGAGACACTTGCCACCGATGCCGATGATGCTGCCCGCGCCGCTGGCGGCGCTGCCGTACACCTCCAACTCGTAGATGCGCGCCGCGGTGTCACTGGTGCTGGTCGGCGCGGTGACGGCCAGCCGGACGTAGCGGGCGCCGGGCGCGGTGACGTCGTGCGTCGTGGTGCTCGCCGTGTTGCCGGTCACCGTGGCCCGGGTGGTCCAGCTCGTGCCGTCGGGGCTGGACGCGATCGTGAAGTCCCGGGTGTTCCAGGCGGCGTCGTCGGGGTCTGCGCGGGCTTGAGCGTGCAGATCTCGGAGAGCGGCACCTGGACGTCGTAGACGCGCAGAGTGACGCCCGGTTCCTGCTCGGGGGCGGCGTCGGCCGGGTCGGCCCAGAAGCCGACGGCGAGGACGAGCGCGAGCGCGCCCAGGACGGGACTGCGGAATCGGCGCAGCAGCGGTGTGCCCATCGTTCCTCCACAGAGGATAGGAGTGACCGACGGCCGGCGTGCAGCGATGTGAGGCGGTGGCCGCCGGCCCGGTCCGTAACGCCCTCGACGCCGACGAGTGACGATCCGGAAACACCGGGTTGATGGGTCGAGACATTAAGGGGTTTCGATCGAACTGTCCATGCCTTTGCATCGATACACCAAAAGTTCCCGATGTTCGTGCGAAAGGTCGCGGTGCTTGTCCTCGAATGCCCGGAGATGCCCGTCCGTGTTAGCGGCGGCCGCGACGAGCCGGCCGGCGAGGGTTCGTCCCGCCTCGCGGACGCGACGCTGCGCCGCGCGGACGGGCGGTGCCGCCGGACGGGCGTTGCGCCGGCCGGCGGCGGGCAGCCACGACGATGATCGTGCCGACGACCAGCACGACGGCGGCGGGCACCACCCAGGGCGGAAGCCCTCCCGCCGGTGGGGACGCCGACGGCGCGGCCGCGGGGGTGGCGTCCGCAGGAAGTGTCGCCGCCGGCACGGCGGAGACCGACGGGGTGCCCTCGGCCTGGGCGAGGAGGGCGGGCTCGGGACCGTTCGTCGGTGCCGTCCAGCCGGCCGGGGCAGGCGTGCTCGGGCCCTGGTAGTCGAAGGTGACGGTGCCCCGCACCGCCTCGCCGTCCGAGGCGACCGTGAGGTAGCTGGCGGTGTAGCGGCCCTTCGCCGGCCAGTGCGCGACGGTCACCATGGCGGGAAAGCCGGTGTGGTAAAGCCGCGGCTCGAAGGTGCCGTTGACCATGAAGTACTCCTGGACTGGCTTGTCCAGGCGCTTCGGCTCGCCGTACGACCAGCCGCTGTCCACCCGGGACCCGTTCGGCCCGGTGAGGGTGAAGTGCGCGTTGGAGGCCGGCTTTTCGGTGAAGTACAACCCGATCTGGGCCAGCGGCTTGCGGACGACGGTGCCGGTCAGCGGCGTGGAGGTCGCCAACTGCCCGTGCGCCGACGCCGGGGCGGCGGGCAGCGCCAGCGACACCACCAGCAGCGCCGCCAGCACCGCGACGGTACGGCACACAACGTGACAGACAGTGACCAGCCTCGATCGCATTCGTTTATCATGGTCATTTCCCCACCGCCGAACAAGACGTAGAGTTCACCCTCCGACGATCAGCTCGACACCCCGTCCCCCCGCGTCGTTCGGAGTCACCCGTGCACGTCCGCGCCCCCGGTGCCCGCCGCACCGCCGTCCCCGCCGCCCTCCTCGCCACCGGCCTGCTCAGCGCCCTGCTCACCGCCGGCTGCGGGCAGGACGACGACCCGTCGGTGGCCGCACCCTCGACGCCGGCCACGTCGGCCGCCGCACCGACCTCCTCCGCGCCCGCCTCGGCGGGCAGTCCCACTCCCGCCGCCAGCACGCCCGCGGTCGACCGGGAGATCACCGTGACCGTCGCCAAACGACGGGTCAGCCCGCCCACCGGCCGGGTGACCGTGACCAAGGGTCAACTGGTCCGGATCACGGTCACCTCGGACGTGGCCGACGAACTGCACGTGCACGGCTACGACCTGGGGGCCCGACTGCCGGCCGGCACGCCCGGCTCGGTGGAGTTCCGGGCCGAGAAGACCGGGCTGTTCGAGGTGGAGACGCACGAGACCGAGCTGGTGCTGTTCCAGCTCGTCGTCCGCTGAGCGGGATGTCCGCCGCTCCCGCGCTGCTGGCGCACGGCGTCGGCGGCCGCCAGGACCTGCCGATCACGCTGCCCGAACTCGTCGTCGCCGCCGCCCTGACCCTGGTCGTCACGTTCGTCGCCCTGGGCCTGCTCTGGCGCGAGCCACGCCTCGACCGGGACGCCGCCGGTGGCCGGCCGGTGCCCGACCGGCTGGCCGGCCTCGTCGACGCCCCCGCGTTCCGGTGGACGCTGCGCGGACTGGGACTGCTCGCCGCCGGCTGGTTCTGCGTGGGCCTGCTCGCCGGGCCGGACACCCCGGACAATCCGACGGCCGGCGCGCTCTACGTGCTCCTCTGGGTCGGGCTGGTACCCGCCGCACTGCTGTTCGGTCCGGTCTGGCGGGCGGTCAACCCGCTGCGTACCGTGCACCTGCTCGTCGCCCGGGCGGCGCGGCGCGAGCCGGCGCGCGGCGTCCGGGAGCTGCCCACCGGCCTGGGCCTCTGGCCGGCGGCGCTCACCCTGTTCGGGTTCGTCTGGCTGGAGCTGGTCGCGCCGGACCGGGCCACCCTGCCGGTCATCACCGCGTGGCTGGCCGGGTACGCCGTGGTCATGCTGGGCGGCGCCGCGCTGTTCGGCGCGGGCTGGTTCGACCGGGCCGACCCGTTCGAGGTCTACAGCGCGCTCGTCGGCCAGCTCGCCCCGATCGGCAGGGCCGCCGACGGTGTGCTGGTGTGGCGCAACCCGCTCGACGGGATCGCCGGACTGCGGCCCCGTCCCGGGCTCGTCGCCGTGGTGATCGTGCTGCTCGGCTCGACCATGTTCGACAGCCTCTCCAACGCGCCGGTGTGGCTGCGCTTCTCCCAGGAGAACGGCCTGCCCCCGGCGGTCACCGGCAGCGCCGGACTGGTCGTGGTCATCGGCGTCGTCGCCGTGGCGTACCTCCTCGCCACCGGCGCCGCCGCCCGCGTCGGCCGTGTCACACCGTTCAACGCCGTGGAGCCGCCAAACGCCGTGGGGCCGGCCGACGCCGCGGGCGGTGCCGAGTCGCCGCGGGTGCCGCGCGAACTCGCGCACTCGATCGTGCCGATCGCCGTGGGCTACGTGGTGGCGCACTACTACTCGCTGCTGATCCTGGAGGGTCAACGCACCGTCGCCCTGCTGTCCGACCCACGCGACACCGGGGCGGACTGGTTCGGCACGGCGGGCTGGCAACCGCACACCGGGTTGGTCACCCCGTCCGGGGTGGCCAATCTCCAGATCACCGTCATCATCGTCGGGCACCTGCTCGGCACGCTGCTCGCCCACGACCGCGCCCTGTACCTGTTCCCCCGGGCGCGGGCGGTGGCCGGTCAGCTCCCGCTGCTGGCGCTGATGGTCGCGTACACCGTCGCCGGCCTGCTGCTGCTCTACGCCGGTTAGGTCGCCGGCCCGGTACCGACGCGCCCGCGCCCACGGGTGAGGATGGGGCGTGGACTCTGCTCTTCGGCACTACCTCGACGACCTCGTGGACACCGCCCGGGACGTGCTCGGCGCAGACCTCGTCGGCGCGTACGCGGCCGGTTCGGTGGGACTCGGCGCGTACCAGGCTGGCCGGAGCGACGCGGACGTGGCGCTGGTCTGCGCCGGTCCGCTGACCGAGGCAGCCAAGCGGACGCTGGTGGCACGGCTGCGACACGAGGCGCTGCCCTGCCCGGCGCGCGGGCTGGAACTGGTCGTGTACCAGCGTGCCGTGGCCGCGGCCGGCAGCCCCGAGCCCGGCTTCGAGGTCGAGCTGAACACCGGGCGCGCGATGCCGTTCCGCCGTACCCTTGACCCGGCGGACCGCCCGAGCGCCGACGGCCGGTTCTGGTACGGGCTGGACCGCAGCATTCTGCACCAGAGCGGGATGGCGCTGCTCGGGCCGCCGGCGGCGGAGGTCTTCGCCGACCTCACCCCGGCCGACCTGAGCCGCCTGCTGATCGAGGCGCTGACCTGGTGGCTGGCCCTGCCGACGCCACCGGGCGACCGGCCCGCGCCCGGCGCGGAGGACGCGGTGCTCGGCGCCTGCCGCTCGCTGGTGCGCCACCGCGACGGTGAGTGGCTGTCCAAGGTGGCCGCCGGCCGGCGGCTCGTCGACACCGGCGACCCGGATGAGGTGATCCGCCGGGCGATCGCCGCGCGCCACGGTGGGCCACCGCCCACGGGAGCCCAGGCGCATGCCTTCCAGGAGCGGGTACGCGCCGAGATCGCCGCCCACCGCTGACATCTGCTCGGCGGCGTCGCCGGGCCAGCTCAGCTCAGCGCACCGGGCGGGACTTCAGCGACGCGAAGAGCAGGTTGTCGTGCCCGACGACGGGGGCGACGCCGAGTCGGGACCGGTCCGCCGCGCGGCGTCAGGCTTCGGCCGTGACCAGGTACAGGGTGAACCCCGCCAGCAGGGGACCGTCCGTGAGACGTCGCAGCCACGGCTGAACGTCCGCGTGGGTGAGCTCGCCGGCCGCCACGGCGCGGGCCGAATTGCGCCGCAGCCCCAGAATCCGGTCCGCCGTGTCGAAGTCCTGAAAGACGACGGCGATCGCCTCGACCGATCGCACCCGCAGGCCAGTCTGCGCCGACAGCCGGACCAGATCCCGCCCGATCGTCGCGTTCCGTACCCGCCCCGCGACGAAGCGGGCGAAGCGGCGGCTCGTCCGCACGTCCTCGTCGGCGACCGCGAGGGTGTCCCAGTCCGGCTCGGCCAGCGCGAGCACACCACCTGGGCGCAGCACCCGACGAACCTCCCTCAGCACCGTCGCGGGATCCGCGACGTGCATGAGGACCCGGTCGATCCTGGCCCGGTCCATGCTGGTGTCGTTCAGCGGAAGTGCGTGCGCGTCGCCCGCGCGCAGGTCGATCGTCGGCCGGTCGGCCAGCCGCCGACCAGCCTCCGCGAGCATCCGCGCGTCACGGTCGACTCCGACAACCCGGCCGCCGGCCTGGACGGCGTCGGCCAGCCGCCCGAGATCGGTCCCCGGGCCGCAGCCGATGTCCACCACGGCGTGCCCCGGCCGCAGGCCGAGGGCGTCGAGGGCACGCCTCTTGTAGTCGCGTCCGACCGCGGTGGCCGCGGCCGTGTCGAGGTACGCGATCTGGTCGGCGGCGGTGGGCGTCGCACTCGTGCGGTGGCTCATCGGCCCATCCAAACAGCGGATTGTGGGCGTATCGCGAACACGGCGCGCAGATTCGGTGTAGGCCACCGTCGTCGACGGTTCGGCCCGGCCGCGCCGAACCGCGAGCTCGGGCCCCGCGCCTCTGCCCGGGGCCCGGGTCAACGGACGGCGAGGTCAGTGCCGGGCGGTGCCGTTGTCGCTGACCGGCTGCCCGAAGGCCAGGAACGGTACGGGCGTCGGGGCCTCGGGCCGCGTGAAGATCCGCTCGGCGTCGTTGGCGGTCATCCCCGACGTGGCCGTCCGATCGGCCGGCTCGACCGGGTACCGCATGGGCGGCCGACCGGGCCGCTCACCATCGGCGTGCTCGGCCTCGGCGTGTGCACCACCGGTGTGCTCGTCACCGGCGTGCTCAGCCTCGGCCTGCTCGCCACCGGCGTGCGTGGCGTCGGCGTGCCTGACCTCGGCATGCTCGACGTCGGCCCGGGTCTGGTCGGCCCGGACGTCGTCGGCATCGGCCGGGTGTGCGTCGGCCCGGTCGGAGTTCGCGCGGTCGGCCTCGGCGCGGTCGCCCGCGGGCCGGTCCACGGGGAGCAGATCGACATTCGTGCGGGACGGGTGCGATCGGGAACCGACCATCGGGTACTCGGCGGTCTCCGTGCCGCCGGCGGCGGCGGCCATCACGGCGGCGGCGGCCAGGTCCGCCACCCGCTTCGCCTCGCGCTGCACCCGGGCGCGGACCTCCTTGGCGTGCCGCTCGGCGGAATCACCGGCCCGCCGGGCCTCGTCCAGCCGGGCCGCCTCGGCGGTCAGGTCCCGGCGCACCTCGCCCAACCGCTGCTGGACGCGGGACAGCTCGTTCTCCAGGGTCTCGCCCTCCTGGCGGACCTCCGCGAGCTGCTGCTGGGCGGTCTGCAACTCGGCGTGCAGCTGGTCCGACTCCTGCCGGCGCTCCTCGATCTCCTGCTGGAGCGCGGTCAGCTGCTCCTGCTGGCTGGCCGCCTGCTCGTCGGCCCGGTTACGCAGCTCGGTCACGTGCTGCTGCGCCTCGGCCAGCAGCGCGGCGATCTGCTCCTCGGTGGAGCTGCGCTGCTCGGCCAGCTCCTCCGCCGCCGCAGCCTGCAACTCGACGATCTCCTGCTCGGCGGCGCTGCGTCGCTCGGCGACCTCGCGCTCCACCCCGGCCTGCCACTGGGCCATCTCCTGCTGGTTCTTGGCCCGGGCGGCCTGGACCTCCTGCTGAATCTGGGTGCGGGCCGACTTCATGAGGGCATCGGCGGCGACCCGGGTCTGGTTGAGCTGCTGCGCGCTCTGTTCGGTGATGCGCTTCGCCTCGTGCTGGGCGCGCTCGTGCGCGGCCTCGCCGTCGGCGCGCAACTGCTCGGCGCGCTCCCGGATCGCGGTCAGCTCGGCCTCGGCCACGGCACGCCGCTCCTCGTACGCCTGCTCCTGCTCGGTGCGCCGCGCGGCCAGCTCCTCCGACAGGTCCTGGCGTGCCTGCGCGGCCCGCTCGCGGGTGTCGGCGAGGATCCGCTCGGCCTCGGTGCGCAGCTCGTTGGCCCGGTCGCTGGCCGACTCGGTGATGAGGGCGGCCTGCTTCTCGGCGAGGGTCAGGATCTCGCCCACCATCGGGCCCAGATCCTGGAACGAGGCGCGGTCCACCTGCACCGGCTGCTCCTGCAGCTCGGCCAGCTCGGCGCGCAGCCGCTGCACCTCGGCGGTCAGCTCACGAACCCGCACCGCGGAGCGTCCGTGCTCGCCGCTGAGCATCGCGATCTGGCCGTCGAGCTGCTCCAGGTGTCGGTCCACCTGGCGTTTGTCGTAGCCGCGCAGGGTGAGCTCGAAGCTCGGCCGCGAGGCCGCGTCGTCGCGTGCTGCGAGCGGCTCAGCGCCGATGGACATGCACCATCCTCCGTACGATCGGGGCGTCAGGGCCGGCGGTCAACCGCCCCTGCGGGCCGTGAGTGTGGCGCAACGCTACCGCCGAGCCCACCCCGGTGCGAAGGCCCGTCCCGCCTCCGCTCCACACGGTGCCCGATCGTGAAGCCGCGGTGCCCAAAAGGCCCTGATCCGCGGCTCTTGTCATTCACCGCGACTCCACGATCGACCGGTTCAGCGGCGGCGAGCCAGCAGGACCGCGTCGTGGTGGACGACGTCCTGCGGCCCGGGACGGGGGCGGGTCTCGGTGACGAGCACGTCCCACCGGGTCGGGTCCAGCGAGGCGGCCACGTCCTCGGCGGTGTACATCATGTCGGGCATGTGCATCCGGTGCCCCGACGTCCACAGGTCCGACGGGTGGTGCCCGACGATCAGCAGCACGCCGCCCGGGGCCACCGCGTCGGCCAGCCGGGCGAACAACTCCCGCCGCTGCGTCGGGGGCAAATGCATGAACTGCGCCGACACCAGGTCGTACGCCTCCTCGGCGGGCGGCTTGTCGCGCAGGTCGGCGTGCGTGAACTCGATCCGGTCAGCCACCCCGGCCGTCTCGGCGTGCTCGACGGCCCGGGTCAGCGCGGTGGTCGAGATGTCCACCGCGGTCACCCGCCAGCCGCGCTCGGCTAGCCAGACCGCGTCGGCGCCCTCGCCGCTGCCCACGTCCAGCGCCCGCCCCGGGGCCAGATCAGCGGCCTCGGCGACCAGTTGTGGGTTCGGGCGCCCACTCCAGACGGCCGGCTTGGCCTGGTACCGCTCCTCCCACGCCGGCTCCTCGAAGGTGGTGGCCACCAACTGCCGGTACGCGGTCACCGCGTCGCGGGTGTCCTCGGCGATGAGGTCGGCGTTGATCGCCGCCGCGGCGGTGAGGCCGGCGGCGGCGGACGTGATGACCTGGCCACGCAGGTCGGCGACGTTACCGGCCACCCAGACCCCCGGCACGGTCGTCGCCCCGGTCGCGTCGGCCGGGATCTGGGTGCCGATCACGTGCCCACCCATCGTCACCTCCTCCGGTGCCAGGCCCAGCCCCACCAGCAGGTCGGCGCGGGGCGCCGTGCGGGTCGCGACCACGACCACGTCGAGCGCCACCACCCGGCCGTCGGCGAGCCGTACGCCGTTCAGCGCGTCCCCGCTCACCTCCAGCGCGGCGACCGGGCCGGGCACCACCGCGATGCCCCGGGCGGCCAGCCGCTCGGCCGTCTCCTCGTCCGGGGTCGGGGCGTCGTGCAGCAGGAGCAGCACGTCGGAGGTCCACTGCCGCCACATCTCGGCCTGGTGCACGGACATCGGCCCGGTCGCCAGCACGCCGACCCGCCGGTCCCGCGCCTCCCAGCCGTGGCAGTACGGGCAGTGCAGCACGTCACGGCCCCACCGCTGCGCCATTCCGGGCACGTCGGGCAGCTCGTCGGTGAGGCCGGTGGCCACCAGCAGGCGGCGGGCCCGCACCGAATTTCCGTCGGCGAGGGCGAGCCGGAAGGCGTCGTCGTCGCGGGTCGCG
The DNA here is from genome assembly GCF_045161355.1 of Micromonospora sp. NBC_00617. Classification (NCBI taxonomy): domain Bacteria; kingdom Bacillati; phylum Actinomycetota; class Actinomycetes; order Micromonosporales; family Micromonosporaceae; genus Micromonospora; species Micromonospora sp. NBC_00617. Next base: position 1,722,447 of record NZ_CP107751.1, read on the forward strand.
GCCTGGACCCGGCCGGCGCGGAACTGCCCGCCGTACCCGGCCACCTCGGCGCGTCCGGCCGCGAGCAGCTCGCCCGGCGGCGTCCCCTCCCGGCCCAGGTAGTTGTGCACGTGGTCGGCCGGCGCGTTGCGCGGCTCGCCGGAGTCGATCACCAGCACCGACCGCCGGGCCCGGCTCAGCGCCAGGGCCCCGCTGAGCCCGGCCGCGCCGCCGCCCACCACCACCACGTCGTATGTCTCGTCCACCGGAATGTCCCCCTACTTGTCGGCTGAGCCCACCATCCGCCGCCGTAGCCCGGGTGGCAAGTATCCTTGCCGTTATGGCAAACGAGGACAGTGCCGCGCTGGCGGCCGTCGGCCCCCGGCTGCGTGCCCTGCGCCACCAGCGCGGCACCACGCTCACCCAGCTCGCCGAGCTGACCGGCATCTCGGTGAGCACCCTGTCTCGGCTGGAGTCGGGCACCCGCCGGCCCACCCTGGAACTGCTGCTCCCGCTCGCGCGGGCGTACCAGGTGGCGCTGGACGAGCTGGTGGACGCCCCGGCCACCGGCGACCCCCGCGTCCGCCCCAAGCCCATCGTCATGCACGGTGTGACATACCTGCCGCTGACCCGTCGACCGGGCGGCCTGCAGGCGTTCAAGCAGATCTTCCCGCCGGACCCGTCCGCCGGGGGACGGACCCCGCAGGCCCACGAGGGGTACGAGTGGCTCTACGTGCTCTCCGGCCGGCTGCGCCTGGTGCTCGGTGACCGCGACCTCATCCTGACGCCCGGGGAGGTGGCCGAGTTCGACACCCGCGTCCCGCACCTCGTCCTGAATCCCGGCCCCGGCACCGCCGAGGCGCTCAGCCTCTTCGGGCCGCAGGGGGAGCGGCTGCACGTCCGCGCCCGCCCCGCCACCGGGGACCGGGGGACCGAGCGCTGATCACCACGAGATCGGTGCTGGTGACGTGCCGCGAGGGCCGGACCGGTTCCCCTCCGGTCCGACCCTCGCGAGCATTGCGCGCTAGGCGCGGATCCGGCGCTGCCGGACGACCAGCAGCAACGTGGCACCGAGGAGCACCGCGAGCACTCCGGCCGCCATCCAGCCTCCGATCGGGAACGACGTGCCGGTCACCGGCAGCTTCCCCTTCACCGGGATGGTGATGGTGGACTCCGGTGCCACCGGCGCGGGGCCCTCCGGCGGGGTGCCGGTCGCTGTCGCGCTGTTGCGCACCGAGCCGTGGTGATAGTCGGCCTTGCTGACCGTGTACGTCGCCGCACAGGTCACGGCCGCACCGGCGGCCAGGGTGATCGAGCCGTTGGGCGTCCGGTCCGGGCCGCAGGTGATCGGGCCGAGGTTGGCCGCTGCGGCCGGTGCCGTCAGCGTGTCGGTGACCGTCACGCCGGTCAGCGCCACGCGTCCGGTGTTGGTGACCGCGAACTGGAACGGCACCTGCTGACCCGGCCGGGTGATCTTCTCGGTGCTGCTGGACTTCACCACCGTGATGGCCGCACCCCGGGTGGCCGTGACCTCGGCGGTGGCCGGTCCGGAGCGTACCGGCGTCGGTGGTTGTTGGCCGGGGATGGTCGGCGGCGTGCCGGCCGCCACGGCCGTGTTCGTGATCGTGCCGGCGTCGATGTCCGCCGCCGTGACGGCGTAGGTCGACGTGCAGGTGGTGCTCGCCCCGGCGGGCAGGGTGACGCTGCCGTTGGCGACCGGCGGGGTGCCGCACGTGATCGCGCCGGGCGTGCCGGTGCCGGAGAACTCCGTCTCGTCGACCGTCACGGCGCCAAGCGCGGCGTTGCCGGTGTTGGTCACCACGAACCGGTAGGTGACCACGTCACCGGCCGTCGACACCACTGTGGGTGTGGCCGACTTGGTGATGGTGATCGCCGGGTGCGGGATCGGGATGTCCAACGGGGACGGCGGCGAGACCGGCGGCGGCCCGAACGGTGGCGTGCCGGTGGCGGTGGCGACGTTGCGCAGCGACGAGCCGGCGAAGTCCTCCTCGGTCACGGTGTAGGTCGTCCGGCACTGGATGGAGGCGCCGGGTGTCAGGGTCACCTCTCCGTTCGGGATGTTCTGCGGGCCGCAGGTGATCTCGCCGAGCTCGCCGCGTGGGGACGGCGGCAGGACGGTGTCGTTGACGGTCACCCCGGTGAGCGTGAGGCCGCCGGTGTTGACCACCAGGAAGGTGTACGGCACCTGCTGGCCCGCCGCGGTGATCGCCACCGTGGTCGACGACTTGATCACCTCGATGTCGGCCACGAGCCCCGTCTGGGGGATGGTCAGCGTCGAGGGCGGCGAGTTCACCGGCGTGCCCTCGGGTGGGGTGCCGTGCGCGGTGGCGGTGTCGGTGACCCCGTTGTTGTCCAGGTCGGCCTGGGTGACGGTGTAGGTGGCGGTGCAGGTGGTGGACGCACCCGGTGCGAGGGTCGTCGTCGCGCAGGTGATCGGGCCGAGGTTGGTGTTCGACGAGGGCGGGGCCTGCACGTCGGTGACGTTGACGCTGGTCAGGGTGAGCCCGCCGGTGTTGACCACGTGGAACCGGTAGGGCACCTGCTGCCCGACTTTGCCGATCATGGTGACGTCGGAGACCTTGACCACCGAGATCGCGGCGACCAGCCCGGATTCGGGGATCGTCAATGTGGACGGTGGCGAGGTGACCGGTGCGCCGGTGGGTGGCGTACCCCGCGCGGTGGCGGTGTCGACGACCCGGTCGTTGTCGAGGTCGGCCTGGGTGACGGTGTACGTGGCGGTGCAGGTGGTGCTCGCGCCCGGCGCGAGGGTGGTGGCGAGGCAGGTGATCGGGCCGAGGTTGGCGTTCGAGGAGGGTGGGGTCTGCACATCGGTCACACCGACGTTGGTGAGGGTCAGGCCGCCGGTGTTGGCGACCAGGTACCGGTAGGGCACCTGCTGGCCCACGGAGGTGATGGACGTGGTGGTGGACGACTTCACCACGGTGACGGCCGCGGTGAGCCCCTGTGCCGGAATGGTCAGGGTGTCCGGATCGGACACCACCGGGGGGCCGGTGGGCGGGGAGCCCTGGGCGGTGCCGATGTTGGTGACACCGCCGTTGTCGAGGTCCGCCTGGGTGACCGTGTAGGTGGCGGTGCAGGTGGTGCTCGCGCCCGGCGCGAGGGTGGTGGCGAGGCAGGTGATCGGGCCGAGGTTGGCGTTCGACGAGGGCGGGGTCTGCTGGTCGGTGACTGAGATGGTGGTGAGCGGAACGCCGCCGGTGTTGACCACGTGGAACGAGTACGGCACCTGCTGGCCGACGGTCGTGATCACCGTGGTGGTCGACGCCTTGATCAGATCGATGCCGGCCGGGCTCGCGCCCGCGCAGGACAGGGTGGTGCTGAACGGGAAGTAGTGGATCTCACCGCCGCGGTGGTCCAGCGTACGGGTGATGACGCTGCCCTCGGTGTTGCTGGACGACAGGTCGGTGAGGCTGGCGTTGGGGGCGTAGATGGTGGCCTCGACCGTGGCGGCGCCCGGCGTGAGGGTGAGCGCGGTCGCGGTCGGGAAGTTGAACAGGACGTAGCGCGCCTGCGGACCGCCGATGCCGGAGAAGTTCGGGGCGGTCCAGTCGAACGTGTTGCCGACGCCTGTGGTGTCCACGTTGACCAGCAGCGGGGTGCTGGCGGTGGGTTGGCTGGCGAAGGTCAGCGTCTGGATGTTGGCCAGGTCGGCGGCGGTCAGGTTCAGCACGTTGGTCACGCCCGGGGTGAGGGTGACCACGGCGTTGCTGCCCGCTGGGATCGGCCGGGGGAGCACGTCGCCGTTCGGTGTCCGGAGCACCACCGTGTTGTCGCAGGTGGCCAGGCCGGCGGTCGTGTCGCGGAAGGCGGCGAAGGCGCCCGCGAAGTTGATCGGCGAGGTGGGCCCGACGCTGGGGACGGGCTGCCGGGTGACCAGTTCCACCCGGGGCGAGGCGTCGTAGTCGTCCGACGGCAGGATCCGCGTGTTGACCTGGGCGCCGTTGTTGTCGGTGTCGCGCACGACGGTGCCGGTCAGGTTGCCGACCTTGGCGTACCCGCTGGAGAGCACCTGGAGACGCGTTCCACCGACGCTGCCGGCGAAGTTCACGCGCCCGCCGACGACGAGGGCGCTCGGTCGGGCGTCGCCCGGCACGACGAACGAACCGGCGGTCGCGCCGGCGAGTTGGTAGTTGCCGAAGGTGAGGTCTCCGCCGACGGCGAGGGTGCCCTCGTTCTCGTCGTTGATCACGGTGGCGTTGCCCTCGGTCATGACCCCGAAGCTCAGCGCCTCGGCGACCGGGTCCACCGGCCCGACGTCTTCGGCCGCCGTCAGTATCCGATTCGGCAGGGGCGCGGCCGGCGTCGGCGCCAGCAGACCGTTGACCGCCAGGATGGCGCCGACGGCGGTCAGCGCCGCCGCGCGGGTCCTGCGGCTACCCCACGAAGAAATCCTCATCACGCCCCCGCTGTGTCCGATGTGCCAGGGGAGCGTAGCGAGGTAAATGTCAAACTATGCGGTATTTGTCCGAATCGACGACTCTTGGCTCGGGACGCGGCTGGCGGGCAGGTCGGCAGTGACGGGGGAGGGCCGGAAGCCCTTGACGATCAGCCAGATGCCCAGCGAGAGCTCCCACAGGGCGATCGGCATGGTCAGCAGGGCCGACGCCAACGACACCTGTGTCCAGAAGCCGAACACCGTGGCGACGAAGGTGGTGGTGAGCAGGGGCGCCCCGATGAATCCGAGTACCGGAAGCGCCCGCGGAACGAGGCGAGAGCGGTAGAGCAGCGTGCCCAGGAGGACGGCGTTCACGGCCGGCAGGAAGCCCTGTCCGGTGAGAAACGTCCAGTCGTGCAGGGCGATCAGCGCCTCACCGGTGGCCGTCACCTCCGGGCTGGGTTCGGCCTGCCGCACAGTGACGAGTGACATGATGACCACGATGCCGGCGATGATGGTGGCCGCCTCCAGGACCCGGATGCCGACGAAGCCCAACGCGAGTGTCTCGTTCTGTCGTTTGACGACCGGGTACAGCACGACAGCGGTGCCGATGCACGCGAGAGCCACGACCATCTCCAGGACGCCGCCCCAGGCCACGCCCGTCACTGCGCCCGCGTCGACGACAGATTCGGGATCGAGCACCGTCGCGTACAGGCCGAGGATCGGGATCGAGACGAACGTGAGGAGATAGAGCACGCCGGCGACGAGCGCGGTCTTCCGCAGCGGACTCATGTCGAGCCGTCGCGGGCCGAGCCCGGGTGTGCGAGCGCCGAGAATACGAGGCGTGCCCCGGGGCGTCTGTCACCATCGCGTACCTGTGCGATTTCCATGGCTCTTCTTTCCGGTGCTGAGGCCGGCGAATGAGGGAAGAGACGAATCGCAGCCATCTGAAGGGCTTTCCGCCTGCGCGAAGACGCGGCGTATGGCGGGCTGCTGGACCTGAACCGTACGCGCACGACGGTGGAACAGCAATGGTCGGAATTGTCGGGTCAGTTGGACGTCGACGGCCCGAAGGTGGTCAGGAACCGGTCGCGGAACGCGTCCATCGGCCACACCGGCGCCTGCGGGCCCGGCCGCAGCCCGTCCTGCCAGCCCCAACCCGCGACCCGGTCCAGCACCGCCGGGTCCCGCGCCACGATGGTGATCGGCACGTCCCGGCTGGCGCCCTCGCCGGTCACCACCGGGGCCGGCTGGTGGTCACCGAGGAAGACAAGCACCAGATCGTCGTCACCGTAGGTCTGCACGTACGAGATCAGGGTCTCCAGCGAGTAGGCCACGGCCTGCCGGTAGCCGGCCCGGATCCGGCCGGTGTCCCGGTCGTCGGCGTCGCCGTCGTCCTTCGCGCCGGCGTCGCCGTGATAGATCGAGCCGTCGCCCACCTCCTCCCAGCCGATCATGCGGGGCACCGCCGTCCACGGCGAGTGGCTGGAGATCAGCGGGATCTCCGCCATGATCGGACGGTCGGCGCCGGCGCGGACCCGCCGCTGGAAGAACGACAGCGTGTACTGGTCGGGCATCGGCGCGTAGCTGAACTTCGGGCCCCGGTAGCCGAGCGCCTCGGCGTCGTAGTAGCGGTCGTAGGAGAAGAAACCCTGCTCCGGCCAGGGCTGGGTGGCCGCCGGAAGCACCCCGACGGTCTGCCAGCCCGCCCGACGGAACGCGCCGTTGAGGGTGAGCCGGTCGCTGGCCAGCAGGCTGCGATGACGCTGCTCGTTGTCCGTCCACAGGCCGGACAGCAGCGTGTCGTGCGCCAACCAACTGCCCCCGCCGAACGTCGGAGAGGTGAGGAAACCGCTGCGCGCGCCGTACCCGGCCGCGCGCAGCCGCTCGGTGCCGGCGTCCAGCACCGCGTTGACCTGCGGCGCCAACTCCGGGTCCTCGACGGCGTCGCGCCCGTAGCTCTCCACAAAGGCGACGACGACGTCCTTGCCGCGCAGCCCGGTCAGCAGCTGGTCACCCGGGACACCCTGGAACGGGTCGGCGTCGATCTGGGCGGTGAACCGTTCCCGGTCGCGCAGCCGCGCGTCCACCTGCTCGGCGTGCGCGCCGACCAGCGCGGTGGTCCCGGCGTCGGCCACCGGCACGCCCGGGACGATCCGCACGCCGACGACGGCGCAGAGGACCCAAGCCACCGTCAGGGCGGCCACCGCCCGGGTCGCCACCGGCTCGTGGCCGACCAGCAGCGCCGCCAGCCGCCGCAACGCCACCGTCGCCACCAGCAGCAGCCCACCGACCAGCAGCACGACGCCGACCACCGCGCCGACCGCGCCGGCCCGCCCCGCCGAATCCCGCACGAAACCGAACGCGTCGTCCAGCAGCAGCCAGTCCAGCACCAGATCGAACGGCCGGTCGAGGGCCGTGCGGAAACCCAGGTCGGCGAGCTTCACAATGGCCAGCAGGCCCAGCAGCGGGCCGACCACGGCCACCACCACCCGCCGTGGCCGGGGCGGCAACGCCAGCAGCAGCGCCGCGACCAGCAGACCCTCCAGCGGGATCCGCACGAACGCGCCGGGCGTCAGCTCGCCGAGCCGGTCCGGGCCGACCAGGACGGCGTACACCAGCAGAACCGCCAGCACCGCGCCGGCCGCACTCCACGCCCGCCGCGCACGGCCGCGCCGCACGGGCGACACCACGGGGGTACGCGCCGACGCGGCACCGGTCGACGCGGGGCGCGGGCGTTGCCGGCCGGTCAGCCGGCGTAGCCGGGCGGGAAGGGCCATCACGGCCTCCAGTCGGAGTGGACCGTACCGCCCGAGCGGGCCGCCAGCGCGGGCGTGGGCACCGGCAGCAGCGGCGGTACGACGACGGGCGTGTGCCCGCCCAGCGCCAGCAGGGGCACCGCCACCGGCGCGGCGATCGGGGTGATCGGCGGCGGGGCGGTGATCGCCGCGACCGGCAGCGGGTGGGACCGCCGAGGGGCCGGGCGGCGACGCCACAGCCACGCCACGTCACGGCCGAACGACTCGACCAGCAGCGCCAACGCCGTCACCAGGACCACTGTGGTCCACGGCTCCGGCAGCACCCGCGCGGCGGCGACCGTCAACAACACGCCCTGCGCGGCGGCCACCACCTTGCGCCAGTAGCGCGGCGGCAACGTACCGCGCAGCCAGGGCAGCACGGCGCTGGCCGCGACGAAGGCGTACCGCATCGCGCCGATGGCCAGCACCCAGCTCCCGGCCGCCGGGGCGACGTAGACGCCGAGAACCAGGATGAGGAACGCGTCGACCTCCATGTCGAAGCGGGCCCCGAGCGCGCTGACCGTGCCGGTGCGCCGGGCGACCTGACCGTCCACCGCGTCCAGCAGCAGGGCCACCGCGCTCAGCGCGACCAGCAGCCGCACCGGCGTCGGGTGGCCGAACGAGTCCACCACCAGCGCGGTGACCGCGCCGACCAGGACGGCCCGGGCCAGCGTGACCCGGTCGGCGGGGCCGAGCCGCGACGCGCCGGACAGGTGCAGGCCCCGGCTCAACGCGAGGCAGGTGAACGCCGCGTAGCCGGCGCCGGCCAGCCAGCCCGCCATGCTCAGACCCACGGTGGCGGCCAGCGCCGCCAGCACGACCAACTGCGCGCTCAGCCCGATCACCGGACCGCTTCGAACTGTGGGCACCGTACCTCCGTGTTTATGATCGACGACCCCGACAGGGAACACGGAAATCAGGGCCGTTCGGTTCGACCGGGACAAAAAGGTGAGGTGTGCGAGGGTGATCCGCGAGGCGTACGCCTGCTGGGTGCGCGAGCCCGGCGCGGCGGAGATCCAGCCGGTGTCGCTGCCCGTGCCGGGGCCGGACGAGGTGCTGGTGCGAGCCCGCTACTCCGGCGTCAGCCGAGGCACCGAGACGCTGGTGTTCGCCGGCCGGGTGCCCGCCGACCAGTACGCGGCGATGCGCGCCCCGTTCCAGGAGGGTGATTTCCCCGGCCCGGTGAAGTACGGCTACCTCAGCGTCGGCGTGGTCGAAGAGGGCCCGCCGGAGCTGCTCGGGCGTACGGTGTTCTGCCTGCACCCGCACCAGAGCGCGTACGTCGTGCCGGCGACCGCCGTCGTGCCGGTGCCGGACGACGTGCCGCCCGCCCGCGCGGTGCTCGCCGGCACGGTGGAGACCGCCGTGAATGCCCTGTGGGACGCGGCGCCCCTGGTCGGCGACCGGGTCAGCGTGGTCGGTGCGGGCATGGTGGGCTGCTGCGTCGCGGCGCTGCTGGCGCGTTTCCCCGGCGTGGACGTCGAGCTGATCGACACCGATGCACGCCGGGCGGGGGTGGCCGGGGCGCTCGGTGTCCAGTTCGCCCGGCCGGGCGACGCGACCGGCGACCGGGACCTGGTCGTGCACGCCAGCGCCACGTCCGCCGGGCTGCAACAGGCGCTGGACCTGCTCGCGCCCGAGGGCACGGTGATCGAGCTGAGCTGGTACGGCGACCGCCCGGTGCAGGTGTCGCTGGGCGGGGCGTTCCACTCTCGACGGCTCACCGTGCGCAGCAGCCAGGTCGGCATGGTCGCGCCCGCGCGGCGGGGCCGCCGCAGCTACGCCGACCGGCTGGCGCTGGCCCTGGACCTGCTCGACGACCCGGCGTTCGACGCGCTGATCACCGGCGCGTCCCGGTTCGCCGAGCTGCCCGACGTACTCGCTCGACTGAGCACGGGTGACCTGCCCGCGCTCTGCCACCTCATCACCTACGACGACGGGGAGTGACCGTGTTCAGCGTGACCGTTCGGGATCACATGATGATCGCCCACAGTTTCCGGGGCGAGGTGTTCGGCCCGGCCCAGCGCCTGCACGGCGCGACGTTCGTGGTGGACGCGGCGTTCCGCCGGTCCGACCTGGACGCCGACGGCATCGTCGTCGACATCGGCCTGGCCACCGAGCAGCTGCGGGCCGTGGTCGGCGAGCTGTCCTACCGCAACCTCGACGACGAGCCCGCGTTCGCCGGGATCAACACCACCACGGAGGTGCTGGCCCGTACCGTCGCCGACCGCCTGGCCGATCGGGTGCACGCCGGTGAGCTGGGCCCCGGGGCGCGTGAGCTGGCCGGCATCACCGTCACGCTGCACGAGTCACACGTCGCCTGGGCCAGCTACGAGCGGTCGCTGTGATCGACGCGGGCCGGCCGACGCCGGCCCACGCCGCCGGGGTCGTCGGCCCGCGCCGCCGTACGGTGCACGTCGTTCTGCCCGGCGACATCGACGACCCGGCAGCGCCCAGCGGCGGCAACACGTACGACCGGCGGGTCTGCGCCGGGCTCGGCGAGCGCGGTTGGGTGGTGCAGGAGCACCCGGTGCCCGGAGCGTGGCCGCACCCCGACCCGGCCGCACTCGCGGCGCTGGCCCGGCTGCTCGCCGCCGCCCCGGACGACGCCGTGGTGCTCGTCGACGGCCTGATCGCCTCGACCGTGCCGGACCTGCTCGCCCCGCACGCGACACGGCTGCGCCTCGTCCTTTTGGTGCACATGCCCCTGGACGACGAGGCCGAGGGCCGGGCGCTGGCCACCGCGCGAGTGGTCGTCACCACCAGCGAGTGGACCCGCCGTCGCCTACTGGCCCGCCACCGGTTGCCGGCCGACCGCGTCCGGGTCGCGCCGCCGGGGGTGACGCCCGCACCGCCGGCGCCGCCCGGCTCGGCAGCCGGCCACCGGCTGCTCTGCGTCGCCGCGGTCACCCGCCACAAGGGTCACGACGTGCTGGTCGACGCCCTGTGCGTGCTGGCCGAGATGCCCTGGACGCTGGTCTGCGCCGGCACGCTGACCCGGGAGCCCGAACTGGTGCACCGACTGCGCGACCGGCTCGCCGGTGCCGGCCTGTCGGAACGGGTCCGGCTGGCGGGCCCGCTGACCGGCCCGGCGCTCGACGCCGCGTACGCCGCCGCCGACCTGCTGGTGCTGCCGTCGCGGGGCGAGACGTACGGGATGGTCGTCACCGAGGCGCTGGCCCGCGGCGTGCCGGTGCTGGCCACCGAGGTGGGGGGCCTGCCGGAGGCGCTGGGCCGCGCCCCCGACGGTGACCTGCCCGGGCTGCTGGTTCCGCCGGACGACCCGGCCGCCCTGGCCGCGGCGCTGTGCTGGTGGTGGGGTGACGACGAGCTGCGGGCGCGGCTGCGTCAGGCCGTGCTCGCCCGGCGCGACACCCTGACCGACTGGCCGGTGACGACCGCGCGCCTGGCCGCTGTGCTGGAGGAGGTGGCGAAATGACCGTCGAGGAGACCCTGCCGTTCGCCGACTGGCTGCGTCTGCGCGAGCCGGCCGACGCGGCGGCCCGCGCCGAGGACCTGGTGGACACCGTCCGACCCCGGCTGGCCGGCCACGACCCGATCCTGATCCACGACCTGGGCAGCGGCACCGGCTCGATGAGCCGCTGGCTCGCGGCCCGGCTGACCGGGCCGCAGCACTGGGTGCTGCACGACCGGGACGCCGACCTGCTGGCCCGGGCCGCCGACGGCATGGCCGGAATGACCGCCGCCGACGGAGCGCCGGTAACCGTCGACACCCGCTGCGGCGACCTGACCCGGCTGAGCGCCGCCGACCTGTCCGACGGCGCGCTGGTCACCGCGTCCGCGCTGCTGGACATGCTGACCGCCGAGGAGGTCGAACGGGTGGTGGCCGCCTGCGTCGACGCCGGCCGTCCCGCCCTGTTCGCGGTCTCGGTCACCGGCCGGGTCCGGCTCACCCCGGCCGACCCGCTCGACGCGGCCGTCGAGGAGGCGTTCAACGAGCATCAGCGGCGTACCGTCGACGGCCGCCGGCTGCTCGGCCCGGACGCCCCCGACGCCACCGCCGCCGCTTTCGCCCGCCGGGGCGTGCCGGTGCGGGAGCGGCCCAGCCCGTGGCGGCTCGGCCCGGAGCAGGCCGACCTGTCCGCCGAGTGGTTCCGCGGCTGGCTGGGCGCGGCCTGCGAGCAACGCCCGGAACTGGCCGGCGCAACCCGGGCGTACGCCCAGCGCCGGCTTGCCGACGCCGCCGCCGGCCGGCTCGGCGTGCTGGTCGAGCATCGGGACCTTCTGGCCGGCGGATGAACCGTCGAAGCCCAGGGTACGTGCACTAGAGAGAGTGGACGATCTTCAGGGAGGACCGGCGTCGATGGTGTGGGCCTGGGCACGAGTGGTTGGCGGGGTGGGCCTGCTCGCCGCCCTGCTGTGGCAGGTGGGCGGCGGCCCGTTCCTCGCCGGCGTACGGCTGATCAACGCGCCGGCGCTGGCGGCGGCCCTGCTCATCGGCGTGCTCACCACGGTCTGCGCGGCCTGGCGGTGGAGCCTCGTCGCCGGTGGCCTCGGCGTACGACTGCCGCTGGCGACCGCGGTGGCGCACTGCTACCGGGCGGTGTTCCTCAACGCCACGCTGCCCGGCGGGGTGCTCGGGGACGTGCACCGGGCGGTACGCCACGGCCGCGACGCCGGCGACGTCAGCCGGGGCATCCGCGCGGTGGTCTGGGAGCGTACCGCCGGTCAGGTGGTCCTGGTGGGTGTCGCGCTGGTGGTGCTGGCGGCGTTCCCGTCGCCGGTGCGGCCGTACCTGCCGGCCGCCGCCGCCCTGCTGCTCGCGGGCGGGCTGGCCGTCGTGCTGCTGGCGCGGCGCCTGCCCAGCGCCGGTCGGTCCCGGTGGGCCCGAGGCGTACGCACCGCCGTGGCGGACGTGCGATCCGGGCTGCTGGCCCGGCGGACCTGGCTCGGCGTGCTGGTCGCCTCCGCCGTGATGGTCGCCGGGCATCTGGCCACCTTCCTGGTGGCGGCACGGACCGCCGGTTCGGACGCTCCGCTGACCCGGCTGCTGCCACTGACCCTGCTGGCCCTGCTCGCCATGGGTCTGCCCCTGAACGTCGCCGGGTTCGGCCCCCGCGAGGGGGTGGCCGCGTGGGTGTTCGGCGCGGCCGGACTCAGCGCGGCCGAAGGTGTCGCCACCGCCACCGTCTACGGCGCGCTCGTGCTGGTGGCCAGCCTGCCCGGCGCGGCCGTGCTGCTCGCCCGGCGGGCCCGCAATCCCGCCACCACTCGGGAAGCCGCCTTGCGCGGTGGCTGTTGAGTCAGTGGTGAGACGGTACGCGCCGCCGTCCCAGGACGGCGCCGGACAAAGGAGTCCCATGCCCGAAGCACTGCCGGTCGCCACGGTCCGTACGCAGGTCACGGTGCCGCTGGCGTTTCCCGACGGCTACACCACCACCGTCCGGGTGTTCACGTTCAAGGGCCTGGTCGACGGTCGGGAACACCTCGCTCTCGGCCTGGGTGACTGGGCCGGGGCGCTGGACCGGCTCGACGCCGGTGGCGATCCGCCGCTGGTCCGCCCGCACAGCGAGTGCCTCACCGGCGACGTGTTCGGCAGCCAGCGCTGCGACTGCGGGCCGCAGCTGCGCGAGGCGGTGCAGCGGATCGCCGAGACCGGCGGGTTCCTGCTCTACCTGCGCCAGGAGGGTCGGGGCATCGGCCTGTACGCCAAGCTCGACGCGTACGCCCTGCAGGACGCCGGGCTGGACACCTACCAGGCCAACGTGGCGCTGGGCCGGGGCGAGGACGAGCGCGACTACAGAGCCGCCGCGCAGATGCTGGCCACCCTCGGCGTGCCGCGCGTACGCCTGCTCAGCAGCAACCCGGACAAGGCCGAGCAGTTGACTCGGCTCGGCGTGGACGTCGTCGAACGCGTCCCCACCAGCATCTTCCTGTCCCCGGCCAACGCCGAGTACCTCGCGGCGAAGGCCGCCAAGGCGGCGGAGGCCGAGGCGGCGGAGGCCGAGGCGGCGCAGGCGCCGGTGGGTCGTACCCCTGACCGGCCCGTCTCCCAATGAGCTGCCGGCCGGCGTCGCCACGGCCGTACGTGCTGCTGAGCTGCGCCACCAGTATCGACGGGTACATCGACGACGCCTCCGAGCAGCGGCTGCTGCTGTCCAACGAGGACGACCTCGACCGCGTCGACGCGGTCCGGGCCGGTTGCGACGCGATCCTGGTCGGCGCCGCCACGGTCCGCCGTGACGATCCCCGCCTGCTGGTGCGGTCCGCGTCACGCCGGGCCGAGCGGTTGGCGTGCGGCCGGCCCGCCTCGCCCACGAAGGTGACCCTGACCGCCCGGGGAGACCTCGACCCGACCGCCCGGTTCTTCACCGCGGGCGATCCCGACCGGCTGGTCTACTGCGCCAGCGGGGTGCTGGACAAGACCCGCGAGCGGGTCGGTCGGCTGGCCACCGTCGTCGACGGGGGCGAGCCGGTCGACCTCGCATGGATCCTCGCCGACCTGGCGGCGCGGGGCGTACGCCGGCTGATGGTCGAGGGGGGCGGGACGGTGCACGCCCAGTTCCTCACCGCCGGTCTCGCCGACGAGCTGCACCTGGTGGTCGCCCCGTTCTTCGTCGGCGACCGCCGGGCGCCCCGGTTCGTCGGCGAGGGGAGCTTCCCCTGGCACCCGGGACGCCGCGCCCGACTGGCCGAGGCTCGCCAGATCGGCGACGTGGTGCTGCTGCGCTACGCGCTCTCCGACCGGTGCCGCGACGCCTGACGACGGCGCAGCAGGTACGCGATCGCGCTGAGCAGGAAGAGCGCCGCGCTGAGCACGAGCCAGCGCACCAGGTACGGCCGCTGGGTCTGGCCGCTGGCCGCCTCGTGGGTGGTCTCGCCCCACCGCAGGATGCCGGGGGAGTAGACCAGGAACAGCAGCGCCGTGCCGAGCGCCGGCACCCGCAGGTGGTTGAGCAGCGTGACACGATTGCGTACCACCGCGCGCAGCACCCGGTCGGCGCTCGCGTACACCGGGAACAGCACCAGGTCGTGGGCGATGACCGCGCCGACGAACCAGAGCAGCATCCGGCCGAACGTCGCCTCCTGCGCCAGCCGCAGCGCCACCCAGCCGGCGAGCACGATGGCCGCCGTCACCAGGACGAGGTGCCACGGCGCGGCGCCGTAGGCGGCCCACAACCGCCCGGCCCGCCCGGCCGTCGGCCCGGCCCGTCCCTTTGTCGGCCCCTCCCGTCCTTCGGGCGGCCCGGCCCGCTCAGCCATCGGCCTGACCCCGGAAGTCGATCTCGGAGACCCACTTCGTGCAGTGCACCCCGGGCAGGGCCGGCACGATGACCCGAGCCGGGTAGCCGTGGTCGGGGGCGAGGTCGACGCCGTTGACCCGCAGGGCGAGCAGCGAATCCGGATTGAGGATCTGGTTGGGGGCGAGCACCGCCGTGCGGAACAGCCCGGCCCGCTCCAGCGACGACACGCGCGCCGAGGCCGGGTCCGCGACCCCGGCGAGCGCGGCCAGGTCACGAAGACGGACGCCGGTCCAGGTCTGCAGGGTCGACCAGCCCTCCACGCAGGAGATGGGTAGGACGGCGGTGTGCTGGGCCATGGCCAGCAGGCCGGGCCGGTCCAGGGTCACGGTCCGGCCGCCGCCCCGCAGCGTCAGCCGCCAGGACGCGTCGGTCTGCTCGGGGCGTACGCCGGCGGCGGCGACGGTGCGGTTGATCGGGAAGCCGTTCGGCCCGGTGCCGGGCTGTCGTCCGCGGGGCAGCAGCAGCGCGGTGCGCCGCAGCGGGCCGTCGAGGGTCTGCCCGATGGTGAGGACGGCCAGCAGCAGCGCCCCGCCGCCGACGAGGCCGACCGCGCCGCGCCGGCTGACCGTGGCCGGCCCGGGTTCGGCGGCGACCAGGCCGTCCGGGTCGGGCGGCTCGGGTCGTGTCGCGGCGCGCGGGGTGCGCAGCTCCGCGCCCAGCGGGCGGGACCGCAGCGCGGTCACCAGCCGGGGAAACTTGATGATCACGTGCGCCACGAAGGCGCCGGTGAAGATCCAGGCCCCGAAGTAGTGGGCGGTGTAGAAGTCGAAGCCGAACACGTACGAGTACTGGATGTTGAGCAGGCCGGTGGCGATCTGGAACAGGATCCCGCCGACCAGCAGCAGCAGGGTCAGTCGTTCCAGCACCTGGGCCAGGGAGCGGGCCGGCGGCCAGTCGAACAGCTTCGGCAGCACCGACCACAGCTTGCCCAGCACCACCGGGACGAGCACGATGCCGAGCGTCACGTGCAGCCCCTGGGTGACCCGGAACAGCCACGACGGTCGGGTCGGCCAGTCGAAGGCGGGCAGCCGCAGCCAGCCCACGTTCATCGGGAACGCCTGGTCGAACTGCGGGCCGTAGGCGGCGTAGTCGAGCAGCCCGGTGATGATCACCAGTGGCAGCGCCACCAGCAGCACCGACCCGTAGACGGCGGTGAGCCAGGGGCCGCGCAACGGGCTGCGCCAGCTTCGTTTGACGGCGTCCACACCCGGTGGGCCGTGCTGGGCCAGCCCTCGCCAGAGCCGGCGCGGAGCGCCGTAGCCGTCCGCGTCCGTTGCCCGGGTTTCGCTGCCGCTCGGGCCGGGTCTGCTAACCGGCACCCGCTGCTCCTTCCTCGCCGTCACGCGCCGTCGTCGTCCACACCGGTCGGCCCGGCCGGGCATGCGAAGCCGGCGGCGGGCACTGCCGGCAGGTTAGACCGCAGTGGTACGGCTGGGCCGGGTTTACCGCATTACCGAACGCTTACCGGGGTGTCGGCGCCCGCAGAGCTGTTGCGAACTCCTTACGGGTCCGCCGAACCGGCCCGCCGGGCGTCCCGTCCGTCCTACCGTGACCGGCATGCGCGTACTGGTCACCGGCGCGGCCGGGTTCATCGGGTCGCAGGTCGTCGACCTGCTCGTCGAGCAGGGCCACGAGGTGGTGGCGCTGGACGCGCTGCTGCCCCAGGCACACGGCGGTGAACTGCCCGCCTGGTCACGCGGGCACCAGGTGGTCCGCGGCGACGTCCGGGACGGCCCCCTGCTGGACCGGCTGCTCGTCGGCGTGGACGCGGTCTGTCACCAGGCGGCGATGGTCGGCCACGGCCTCGACCCGTCGGACGCCCCCGACTACGTCACGCACAACGACTACGGCACCGCGGTGCTGCTGGCGGCGCTGCACCGGGCGGGGATCGGCCGGTTGGTGCTGGCCAGCTCGATGGTGGTCTACGGCGAGGGTCGCTACGCCTGCCCCGAGCACGCCACGGTGCGCCCCGCGCCCCGCCGGTCCGAGGACGTGACAGCCGGTCGGTACGACCCGACCTGCCCACACTGCGGCCGTGGACTCGATCCGGTGCTCGTGCCGGAGGACGCGCCGCTGGAACCCCGCAGCACGTACGCCGCCAGCAAGCTCGCCCAGGAGCACCTGGCCGCCGCCTGGGCCCGGCAGACCGGCGGCGCGGTGTGGGCGTTGCGGTACCACAACGTCTACGGCCCTCGGATGCCCCGCGACACCCCGTACGCCGGAGTGGCATCGATCTTCCGGTCGGCGCTGGCGGCCGGCGTGGCGCCCCGCGTGCTGGAGGACGGCCGGCAGCGGCGCGACTTCGTGCACGTCACCGACGTGGCGCGGGCCAACCTGCTGGCCCTCACCAGCAGCGCGCCCCCGGCCACGCTGGTGCCGGTGAACGTCTGCTCGGGCGAGCCGCACACGGTCGGGGAGCTGGCGGTCACCCTGGCCGAGGCGATGGGCGGGCCGGCCCCGCAGGTAGTGGGTGGGGCCCGCGCGGCCGACGTGCGGCACGTGGTCGCCGACCCCCGCCGGGCCGTGGAACTGCTCGGCTACACGGCCCGCGTCGGCTTCGCCGAGGGCGTGGCCGGCTTCGCCACCGACCCGCTACGGGAACCAGCCGCCGTCGCAGGCTGACCGCCCGCCGCCCGTCGCCCGTCGCCCGCCGCCCGCCGTCCGTCGCCCGCCGCCCGCCGTCCGTCGCCCGCCGCCCGCCGTCCGTCGCCACGGCCCGCCGCCCGTCCACGCCGAGCGGTGCACGCGGTGGTGATGCTCGCGCGGCGCAATGGTGCTGGCTCGGGCGGTGGTGCTGGCTCGGGCGGTGGTGCTGGCTCGGGCGGTGGTGCTGGCTCGGGCGGTGGTGCTGGCTCGGGCGGTGGTGCTTGCTCCGGCGGTGGTGCTCGCGGCGGTTGGCGCGCGCGGCGACGGGCCGGTACCGCCAATGAGCGGTATGACTGTGAGGAATATTTATGACTCACAGTCATACCGCTCAACGGAATGGCAGGGTGGCCGGAGACGGGCGACGCGGTCAGGCGACGCGGTCAGGCGACGCGGTCAGGCGATGCGGCGGTGCGTGCCAGGCGGTGCGGCCGGGCGGCGCGGCGGTGCGGCGGTGCGTGCCAGGCGGTGCGGCCGGGCGGTGCGGCGGTGCGGCGGTGCGGCCGGGCGGTCAGGAGACCGTCCAGACCAGGTGGTTGACGGCCAGCGCGGTGAGCGCCTGCGCGGCCAGCCACCAGCGCCGGGAACCCGCCGGCAGGCGGGCGGCGGCCACCAGCAGCCACACCACGAACGGCAGCCAGATTCGCTCCACCTCGGCCTTGCTCAGCCCGGACAGGTCCGCGCCGAGCACCGCCACCAGGGCGGCCAGCGGTAGCAGCACCGTGGGCCCGGCTGCGCGTACCGCTGCTGCCGCAGGCGTGGCCAGCCGGCCGACGGCCCGCCACCCGCCCGCGGCCGCGCCCGGCCCGAAGCGCGGCCCACCCGGCGCCGGTCCGCCCGCCGGGGTGGGAGCGGAAGCCGGCAGCGCCGCGCGCAGCCCCGGCCACGACGACCGTGCGGCCGACAGCACGCGGCGCAGCGCCGGCCCGAGCACGGGCCCGGCGCTGAGCAGCAGCGCGGCCAGGTTGGCCCACACCCAGTAGGCGTACGGGCGGTCGGCGGCCCAGCCCTGGTAGTACCGCTCGACGACCAGGTGGTAGCCGACCCACCAGTGAAAGCCCGCCGCGCTGAAGGTCGCCGTCACGGCCGCGACCCCGACGGCGGCGGCGAGCAGCGCGCCCCAACGGTGCGTACGGCGCAGCGTCACCACGGCCAGCGCGAGCACACCGACCAGGAGGAACCCGTACGACAGGTACAGCGCGAACCCGAGCACCAGCCCGCCGGCCAGAGCGGCGACGCGGCCACGGACCGCCAGCAGCGCCAGGCCGGCCGCGACCACGGCGGCGAAGATGCCGTCGGCCGAGGCACCCACCCAGATCGCCCCCGGCAGCAGCACCAGGAACGGGAGCACCGCGCGGGCCGCGTCGGACGCGCCGAGCGCCCGCAGGGTCACCGGCACCGACACCGCGACCGTGGCGCCGACCAGCACGCAGGCCAGCGCGGCGGCGGCGCCTCCGCCGAGACCGATGCGGGCCAGCCAGACGAAGATGAGCAGCGCGCCCGGAGGGTGCCCGGCGGTGTGCGTGGACCACGCGTCGGGTTGGAAGTCGACGATCCGGCCGGTGAAACCGGCCAGCATCGCCGGGATGTCGGTCACCCCGGGGACCTCGTGCAGGTACTCGGCCTGTGGGGTGAGCCGCCGGGTCAGCCCCGCCGTCCAGCCGTCCACCAGGGCCAACGACAACGTCCAGGCGACCGCGGTCAACCAGGCGGCAGCCAGCAGGACACCCCACCGGGCGGTGCGGGCCCACCGCGCTCCCCAGCCCACCACCGCGACCGCTACGGCCAGTGCGGCGGGGCTGCCCCAGCCGACGTGCGGCCGCCACGTCGCGTACAGCGGAGCGGCGTCGGCGTGCAGCCCGGCGCCACGCGCGTTGAGCAGGGCGCCCACCAGCACGGCGGCGGCGAGCAGCGCCGCCTCCACGCCCAGCACCAGAAGGTCCCCGGCCCGGCGGCGGGGCGGGGTCCGCCCGGGGGCGGCGGCGAGAGCGGTGGTCGAGGCCATGACCACCGGACGGTACGGCGACAGCCCGCCTCCGCGCTCGCCAATCGGCGGCTCGTCACCGGACGGTAAGAAATGCCCAGGTGGTAAGGGTTCGGTAAGCACATTTCGGCCTCCACCGCGGGCTTGCCGCCCTAGCGTCGGCGGTATGCCGACTGAGATCGACGTGGTGCTGCCCTGCCTGGACGAGGCGGCCGCCCTGCCCGGCGTGCTGACCGGGCTGCCGCCCGGCTACCGGGCCATCGTGGTGGACAACGGCTCGCGCGACGGCTCGCCCGAGGTGGCCGCCCGGCACGGCGCCCGGGTGGTGCACGAGCCCCGGCGCGGCTACGGCGCGGCGGTGCACGCCGGCCTGGAGGCCGCCGACGCCGAGGTGGTGTGCGTCCTCGACGCCGACGGTTCGTTCGACCCCACCGAGCTGCCGGCCCTGGTGGCGCCGGTGCTGGCGGGCACCGCCGACCTCAGCGTGGGCCGGCGACGGCCGGTCGGGGCCGGGGTGTGGCCGTGGCACGCCCGCGCCGGTACGGCGCTGGTCGCCGCGCTGCTGCGCCGTCGGGGCGTACCGCTGCGGGACCTCAGTCCGATCCGGGTGGCCCGCCGCGAGGCGCTGCTCGACCTCGGCGTCACCGATCGGGCCTTCGGCTACCCCCTCGAACTGCTGATCCGGGCCGCCGCCGCCGGCTGGCGGATCCACGAGCTGGACGTCACCTACGCGCCCCGGGCCGCCGGCACCCGGTCCAAGGTGTCCGGTTCGGTGCGGGGCACCCTGCGAGCGACCCGTGACTTCGCCGGCGTGCTGCGTACCGTGGAGGGGCCCCGGTGACCGTTCTGCTGGTGGTGGCCAAGGCACCCGTCGCGGGGGCGGTGAAGACGCGGCTCTGCCCACCGGCCACCCCGGCGCAGGCGGCCCGGATCGCCGCCGCCGCGCTGCGCGACACCCTCGACGCCGTCCGCGCCACCCCCGGTGTCACGCCGGTGCTGGCCTGGACGGGCCGGCTGACCGAGGCGGAGGACGCCGACGCGTTGACCGCCGCGCTGGCCGGCTGGACGGTCCTCGACCAGCGCGGCGTCGGCCTGGGCGATCGGCTCGCCAACGCGTACGCCGAGGTCGCGGCGGCGTACCCGGGACGGCCGGTGCTCCAGATCGGGATGGACACCCCGCAGGTGACGCCGACCGGGCTGGCCGCGGCGGTCGTGCGGCTGGATGCCACCGACGCGGTGCTCGGCCGGGCGCGCGACGGCGGCTGGTGGTCGCTGGGGCTGCGCGACCCCCGGCACGCCCGGGTGTTGCGCGACGTGCCGATGTCGACGCCGGACACCGGCCACGACACGTGGGCGGCCCTGACCGGACGCGGCCTGCGTACCGCGCCGCTGCCGGTGCTGCGCGACGTCGACGAGTGGTCCGACGCCCTCGCGGTGGCCGTCGAGGCGCCCGAGGGCCGGTTCGCCCGACAGGTCGCGGCGGTCCGCTTCGCCCTGCTGCCGGGAGGTCGGCGGTGAACCCCGTCGACACCGCCCCGATCGAGGCGGCGTCGACGAGGCCGTCCGCGGCGCCGGCGCGGGGGCACGACGGGTCGGCGGCGGGCACGGTGGCGGATCCGTTCGCTGCCGCCCTCGCCGAGGGCGCGGCCCGAGGGCGGTGGCTGGTGCACGGTGACGGTGTCCACAGCCGGCTACCGGTGGACCGCTGGCACGGACCGGCCGAGCCGGCGGTCGCCGGGCTGGTCGAGCGGTGCGCCGGGCCGACACTCGACCTCGGTTGCGGGCCGGGGCGGCTCACCGTGGCGCTGACCCGGGCCGGGCGGACGGCGGTCGGCGTGGACGTCTCCGCGACCGCGGTACGACTGACGCGGGCCCGGGGCGCGGTGGCGGTGCACGGTGACCTGTTCGAGTCGCTGCCCGGCGAGGGCCGGTGGGCACACGCGGTGCTGATCGACGGGAACATCGGCATCGGCGGCGAACCGGTCGCGCTGCTGCGTCGCTGCCGGGAACTGCTCGCGCCCGGCGGCACGGTGCTGGTCGAGCTGGAGCCGCCCGGCGCGGGGCTGTGGCAGGGCCTGGCCCGGGTGGCCGCCGAGCAGCGCGCCGGCCGGATGCTGTTCGGCCCGGCTTTCCGCTGGGCCCGGCTGGACGCGCGAGCCGTGCACCCGGTCGCCGACGCCGCCGGGCTGGCGGTGCGGGACGTGTTCCGGCGGGGGCGACGCTGGTTCGGCGAGCTGGCGGCGGGCCGCTGACGCCGTGGGCGTCAGGCCGTCGGGAGGCGGACCACGAATCGGCAGCCGCCGACGACGTTCTGCACGTCCACCCGGCCGCCGTGCGCCTCGACCAGCCCGCGCACGATCGCCAGCCCGAGCCCGCCGGAGCCCTCCCCGCCGGAGCGGGGCGTACGGGCCGGCTCACCCCGGAACGCCACGTCGAACAGCCGGGGCAGGTCGTCCTCCGGAATGCCGCCGCAGGTGTCGGCGATCGCCAGCCAGGCGGCGTCGCTCTCGCACCCGGCGTCCACCCGCACCGTGCCGTCGCTCGGCGTGTAGTGCACCGCGTTGAGCAGCAGGTTGCCCACGACCCGGGCCAGCTCGGGCTCGCTGGCCAGCACGGTGGGCCAACCCGACTCGGCGGCCACCAGGCGGATGCGGCGGGCCTTGGCCAGCGGCGCGGTGCCGGCCAACGCGTCGGAGACCACCTCACCGAGCGGCACCGCCGACAGTGTCAGGCGCAGCGCCCCGGCGTTGATCCGGGACAGCTCGAACAGGTCGTCGACGAGTCGGGTCATCCGGTCGGTCTGCAGGCGGATCCGCCGGTGGTACTCGGCGACCGTCGCCGGGTCGTCGACCACCCGGTCCTCCAGCGCCTCAGCCATCGCCCGCAGGCCGGCCAGCGGCGTCCGCAGGTCGTGTGACACCCAGGCCACCAGGTCCCGTCGGCCCTTCTCGACCCGGCGTTCCCGCTCCCGGGCCTGGGCCGCCCAGACCGCGGCCACGGCCAGTCGACGCCCGAAGTACCAGCCCACGCCGAGGCTCACGGCCGCCGCCGCGGCGACCGTGAGCAGGACGACCTGGAGGTCGTGCGGAGACAGGAACATCGCCTGGGCGACCACCACCACCCCGGCCACCACGGCGGCCACGGTGACGGTGAGCAGGACGCACACGTGCACGGTGATCGACCGGCGGCGCAGCAGCCGCAGGGTGAGCGCGCCCAGCAGGCCCACGCCGAGCGCGGCCGTGAGCGCCGCCCCGAAGATCAGCGCCAGGTCACGCATCGGCCGGCTCGTACCGGTAGCCGACGCCCCAGACCGTGACGATCCGTCGCGGTTCGGCCGGGTCGTCCTCGATTTTCTCCCGCAGCCGCCGCACGTGCACGGTCACCGTGGACTGATCGCCGAAGTTCCACCCCCACACCCGTTCCAGCAGCTCGGTGCGTTTGAACGCCCGCGTCGGGTGCCGCATCAGGTGTGCCAACAGGTCGAACTCGCGCAATGTCAGGGCCAGCTCGCGGCCGTGCAGCCGGGCGATCCGTGGCCCGGTGGCCACCTCCAGCCCCGCGTCGGCCAGCAACTCGGCCGCCGGCGCGGCCGGCTCACCGGCCCGGCGCAGCACCGAACCGACCCGCAGCACCAGCTCACGCGGAGAGAACGGCTTGCCCAGGTAGTCGTCGGCGCCCAGTTGCAGGCCGAGCACCCGGTCCGCCTCGTCGCCGCGTGCGGTCAGCATGATGATGGGTATGCCGTCCGGTCGCTCCCGCAGCCGCCGACACACCTGCAACCCGTCCAGCCCGGGGAGCATCAGGTCCAGCACGACCAGGTGCGGCGGCCGGTCCTGGACGGCTTTTAGGGCGGCCAGCCCGTCCCCGACGTGGCTCACCTCGTACCCGGCGTGTTTCAGGTAGCGGCACACCACGTCGCTGACGGTGCGATCGTCGTCGACCACGAGCACCCGCTGCGCCACCGGCCACCTCCCGGGCCAGCCTAGCCAGCGGAGTCGACGGCCCCGACCCGGGAGATCTTGCGGTTCGCTTACGTCCAGGCCGTACCACCATGGCCGGCGGATCGGCGGAACGCGGTCACTGCACCGGCCGATCGGTCCGGCGGCGCGGGCTGCGTACGATGCGGGGCTGAGTTTCCCTCGTCCCGGCGGAGGTATCGGCAAATGGCAGGCCAGCACGAGGGTTACGCCCTCGGTGTCGACCTCGGTACGTCCAACACGGTCGCCGTGCTGCGGTGGCCGGACGGTCGGACCCGTCCGCTGCTGATGGACGGTCAGCCGGTCAGCCCGTCCGCCGTGTACGCCGACCCGGACGGCGCCCTGCACGTCGGGATGGACGCCCGGCGGTTGGCGCAGGCCGACCCGGCCCGGTTCGAGGCGAACCCGAAGCGCCGGGTGGACGAGCCGACCGTGCAGCTCGGTGACCGCGCGTACCCTCCGGCGGAGCTGCTCGCCGCGGTGCTGACGGCGGTCGGCCGGGCGGCGGTGGACGCCGTCGGCTTCCTGCCTCCGGCCGTGCTCACCTGCCCAGCGGCCTGGGACGACACGCGCCGGCAGGTGCTCGCCGACGCGTTGCTGCGGGCGGGTTGGCCGCAGGCGGCCGAGCACACCCTCGCCGGGCCGACGCCGCCGGGCACCCGGCTGCTGCGCGAGCCGGTGGCCGCCGCCCGTTACTACACGCAGGTGCTGCACCGGCCGGTGCCGGTCGGCGGCGCGATCGCGGTGTTCGACTTCGGCGGCGGAACGCTCGACGTCGCGGTGCTACGCAACGAGGGCGCGGACCCGTGGGGTGACTCCGGCTTCCGCGTGGTCGCCGACGGCGGCCTGCCCGACCTGGGTGGTCTCGATCTGGACGCGGCGCTGGTGCAGCGGGTGGGCGAGCTGCTCGGCGAGCGGCACGCCCGGCGGTGGGCCCGGCTGGTCCGGCCGTCGGATCCGGCGCAGCGCCGCGACCAGGTCCGGCTGTGGGACGAGGTGCGGGGTGCGAAGGAGACGCTGTCGCGCTCGGCCGTGGCCCCGGTCGCGGTGCCGGGAGTGGCCGAGGCGGTGCGGTTGACGCGGGAAGACGTCGAGCGGGTGGCCGCGCCGCTGCTGCGCCGGGCGGTGCAGCGGGCCCGGGAGGTCATCGCCGCGGCCGGCCTCCGCCCTGACCAGCTCGCCGGGCTGTTCCTGGTGGGCGGCTCGTCACGGATTCCGCTGGTCGCCCGGATGCTGCACGCCGAGCTGGGAGTGGCGCCGACGGTGCTGGACCAGCCGGAGCTGCCGGTGGCCGAGGGCGCGCTGACGGACCTTCCGCTGCGCCGAGCGCTGCCGGCGTACGCGGGACCGCAGGCCGCTCCGCCCGCGCTGCCCGTACCGCCTCCGGCGGGCCCGCCGGAGCCGGCTGTCGCGGGGCCGGCCGCCCCGTCCGCGCCGGCTCTCGCGGGCCCGGCCGCTTCGGCTGCGGCGTCGACCGCGCCGACCGTGCCGTCGCAACCCGGGCCGGCGGCGGACCGGCCGGGCGGCCCGGGGTGGCCGCCAGCGCTCGCGCCGACCCTGCCGGAGCCGCCGGGCGTCGCGGGCACGCTGGTCGGCGCGGCGGGTGCCCCGCCGACGCCCACCCCGCCCGGCGGTACGACCTGGCGGCGGGCCCGGTGGGTGGTGCTCGGCGCGGTGCTCGCCCTGGCCGGGGTGGCCACCGCGGCGACGCTCTACCTGCTGCGGGACCGCTACCCGGACCTGGAGTTCGGAACGCTGCGCGAGCTGTCGAGGCTGCCGGCCGGCGCCGAGCGGCCCAGCGGCATGTGGACCGCGGTGCTCGGCGACCGGGCCTACCTCGGGTACCCGCTGCCGGACGACCGGCTCGAGGTGGTCGCCGTCGACACCGGCACCGGCGACGAGCTGTGGCGCCGACAGACCGGCGTCACCGCCGACGACTGGGCCGGCCTGGTCGCCGTACCGGGGGCGGTCGCGGTCCTCGCCGACGCGCCGGGCGACAGCACACCACGTGAACTGGCCGTCCTGGATGCCCGCTCCGGCACCCAGCGCTGGCACCGGGCGGTCCGCGGCGACGACGACGTCTACTTCTCCGACGACACCGCCGTGCTGGTGGACCGGGCCGCCGGGCGGCTGGTCGGCCTGAAGCTGAGCGACGGCACCGACAAGTGGAGCAAGCCCAACCCGCGTGACCAGTACGGCGGCGCGCGTACCGTCGTCCGGCCGGTGGGCACCGACGAGGCGGCGGGTGGGCCGGCGTACCTCGACGGCGGCGCCCGCGACCCGTGGACGGGCAAGGGGCGACGACTCGTGCAGATCGGGGCGGACCGCTCGGCGCGGCTGCTCGACATGTCCTCCGGCTCGGTGCTGCGCGAGTGGGGCAACGTCGCCGACCTCGACGACCTGGTGGTGGCGCACGAGGACCGCCTCTACGTGGCCCCCACCGACGGTGGGTACCAGGTGCTGGCGTACGACCTGGGTTCCGACGCGGCGCCGGTGGTTCTCTACCGGGCCGAGAACGCGGCGTACCGGCCGAAGGCGCTGGTGGCCTGCGGCGAGCGGCGGGCGTGCCTGGTGCAGGTGCGCAACAGCGAGGCCGAGCGCACCGAGGTGGTGGCGGCGACCGAGGGGAAGTCGGCGATCTCCTGGTCGGCGCCGGGCGCGACCGGTCTGGTTCCGGTCGGCGAGCAGGTGCTCACCAAACGGGAGTACCCGAAGGCGACGGTCACCCTCTTCGACGCCGCCGGCAAGGCGGTGCTGGCCGACCGCCCCGGCGTGGCGGCCCGACTGGACGCCGGCAACCTGCTCGTCTTCGCCCAGCCGACCAGCACGGTGGCGGACGACCGTAGCGTGGCCGGCGTGTGGGCCGAGTCGGGCACCGTCGACGAGTTGGGCCAGCTCGTCGACGTGCGCAGCGCGTCCTGCTCGTGGAACACGCGGGTGATCGCGTGCGGCGCGGACAAGGACTTCGTGCTGTACCGGTTCACCGACGACTGACCACCGGCGAGGCAGCGGTCAGGCGCGGACGATGTCGGCGCCGTCGACCCGTACGGGGATCTCGGTGAGTCCCCGGCGGGCGGGCCCGCCCAGGCGGGAGCCGTCGACCGCGAACGTGGAGTTGTGCGCCGGGCAGGTGATCACTCCGTCGCGCGGTGCGCCGACCCGTACGCCCTGGTGCGGGCAGGTCGCGTCGTACGCGGTGAAGGTGCCGGCCTCGGCCTGGACGATCAGGACCCCGTCGACCACCGTGCCGCCGCCGACCGGCACGTCGCCGGTGCGGGCCAGCACGGTGCCGGGGGCGGCAGCCGCCTCGTCGGCGGAGCTGTCGCCGGCACCGCAGGCGCTCAGCAGCCCCGCCGCGCCGAGTGCGCCGGCTCCGGTCAGCAGCGTCCGCCTGCTCAGGCACCACCGCTTGTCGCGGAGGAACTCCTGTCCGTCGTACACCCTCGTCACCTCTTTCGTCGGTGGCCCGGACCCCCGGCGGCGTCGCCGGTGATCGGCGGCGATGTGGGCGGGTGAATCCGATGGTCGCGGGACCAGCCTGCCGCGCCCGCCTGGACGTGCGGTGAGACGAACCTGGATGGTGACTGGGTGCACAGCGGGCCGTCGACGACGGCCCTTAGGATGCTCCGGTGATTCTTCGGGGTACGGTCCGCGCTGATCGTCCGTTGGTGGTGCTCGCCGTGGGGGAGGAGGCCCGCTACCTGCCGCCCGACCTGCCGGTGCTGCTCACCGGCATGGGCAAGGTCAACGCCGCCAGCGGGGTCGCGGCGGTGCTGGCCGCGGGGCCGCGCCCCAGCCTGCTGCTCAATCTGGGCACGGCCGGGGCGCTGCGCCCCGGATGGGCGGGCATCCACGAGGTCGCCACCGTGCTCCAACACGACCTGGACACCGACCTGCTGCGCACGCTCACCGGCGAGACCTACGGGGCGCCGCTGGCCCTTGCCGCCGAGGGGGCGGTGCTGGCCACCGGCGATACGTTCGTGGCCGACGACGACGCGCGGGACCGGTTGGCCCAGCGTGCCGACCTGGTCGACATGGAGGGGTACGCGGTGGCGTGGGCCGCCGCCCAGGCCGGTGTGCCCTGTCGGTTGATCAAGCAGGTCAGCGACGAGGCGGGCGACGGCGCGGCCCGGACGTGGCGGGAGTCGGTGGACGCCTGCGCCCGGGACCTCGCCGACTGGGCCGGTCGGCACCTCGCCTGACCGTCGAGGGTCATCCGGCGGGCCCTCGTGGTTGGAGCCCTCGCGTGGTTTCCTGGCACGCCGTGCTGGGAGACCAGGACGATGCCACGCACCACGTGGGGAAGAGGGCAGCCGGAGGTTGCCACGGCGTCGGACGCCGGGCGATGCCGCCGTCTCCGACCGGGCCGCCGCGCCCGCCGCCGACCCGGCCGCCCTGCTGACCGGCGTACGCACCGCGGGCACCGCCTGGGGCCTCGACCCCGCAATCGGCCGGATGACCCTCACCGTCGATCGGCCGCCGCCACCTGGTACGCCGACAGCGCGCAGACCACCGTCCTCGGCGTCCGCACCGCCACCAGCTATCCCGGCAACGACTACGGGCTGATCCGCTACACCAGCGGGATCGCCCACCCGAGTGCCGTCTACACATATCCCGGGCTGCTCACCATCAACGGCCCCGGCAACGCGTACGTCGGTCAGGCGGTGTGCCGCAGCGGCGTCACGACCGGGGTTCGCTGCGGCACCGTCACCGGTCTCAACCAGACCGTCAACTACGCCACCGGCGTGATCTACGGCCTGATCCGCACCAACATCTGCGCCGAGCCGGGAGACAGCGGCGGCCCGCTGTACGTGGCGTCCACCGGCACCATCATCGGCATCCTCTCCGGAGGCAGCGGCAACTGCACCTCCGGCGGCACGACCTACTACCAGCCGATCGCCGCGGTGCTGGCCGCGTACGGCCTGACCCTGCCCTGACCTGCGTTGCGCTCAGCGCAACGGGTTGCTCGCTTGGCACAACGCGCCTAGGCTCGGCGGCGCCCCGGACCCCTCCCCGAGGACGTGTGCCGCCATGTCGAGCAAGCCCCGACCCGACCCCGCTGCCGCCGCGGCCGGCTTCCCGCCGGCCGAGGTGGTCACGGTGGGGGAGACCATGGTCGTGCTGTGCCCACCGCCGGGCGAGCCGCTGGAGCACGCCGAGCGGGTCGCCGTCTCGGTCGGCGGCGCGGAGTCCAACGTGGCCGGTTACCTGGCCCGCCTCGACCACCGGGCGACCTGGGTGAGCCGGGTCGGCGACGACCCCTTCGGCCGGGCCGTCGTCCGGCACGTCGCCGACGCCGGCGCCCGCGTCGACCTGGTGGGTGTGGACCCGGCCGCCCCGACCGGCCTCTACCTCAAGGATCCGGGCCCGACGACCACCGCCGTGCACTACTACCGGGCGGGCTCGGCCGCGTCCCGGATGGGTCCCGGCGCGTTGGCCGACCCACGGCTGGCCGGCGCGCGGGTGCTGCACCTGTCCGGGATCACCCCGGCGCTCTCCGCCTCCTGCCGGGCGCTGGTCGAGCACGCGGTGACCGACCGGCCGCTGCCGGGCGCGCTGGTCAGCTTCGACGTCAACCACCGGGCGCGGCTCTGGTCCGCCGAGCAGGCCGCGCCGGTGCTGCGTGACCTCGCCGACCGCAGCGACCTGGTCTTCGTCGGCCAGGACGAGGCGTACGCCCTCTGGGGCGCCGCCGACGCGGCTGCGGTACGCCGGCTGCTGCCCGGCCCGCAGGCAGTGGTCGTCAAGGACGGCGCGGTGTGCGCGACCGCTCTGTGCCGCGACGCCGCACCGGTCGTCGTCCCGGCGCCCCGCGTGTCGGTGGTGGAGTCGGTCGGCGCCGGAGACGCGTTCGCCGCCGGCTACCTGGCCGGGCTGCTGCGCGACCTCGACCCGGCGCGGCGCCTGCGCCTCGGTCACCTCGTCGCCGCGCAGGCGCTGGGCAGCGCCGGAGACAACGCGCCGCTGCCACCGTGGGCCTGGTTTCAGCGGCTGCTCGACGGCCCCTGGTCACCACCCGACCTGACCGGCGTACGAGCGGAGGGCTGAGGGGTGTCCGAGGGCGTCGACCGGGCGATGCGCGTGCTGGAACTGCTGGCGCGCGAGCCCGCGCAGCTCGGTGGTGTGGCCGCCGACCTTGCCGACCTGCGCCGCCTGCTACCCCGACTGCTGGCCACCACCCAGCAGATCTCCCGTGACCTCGGATGGAGTGGACCATGACCACAGCGGACTTCGAGCACATCTTCGGCGGCGCCCGGGTGATGGCGATCCTGCGCGGCCTGCCGGTCGCCGAGACCGTCCGGCTCGCCGAGCGCGCCTGGGACCTCGGCATCGTCGTGGTGGAGGTGCCGGTGGCGACCCCCGACGCGGTGCCCGCCCTGCGCGCCGCCGTCGAGGCGGGCGCGGCGCGTGGCCGGATCGTCGGCGCCGGCACCGTGCTCGACGCTGAGCAGGTCGCGGCGGCGGCCGACGCGGGCGCAGCCTTCACCGTCGCGCCCGGTCTGGACCTCGCGATCGCCGACGCCGCCGCCGCGCGCGGCCTGCCGCACCTGCCCGGCGTGGCCACCCCCACCGAGGCGCAGCAGGCGCTGCGACACGGCCTGACCTGGCTCAAGGCGTTCCCCGCGATCTCCCTCGGGCCGGCCTGGTTCCGGGCCATGGCCGGCCCCCTGCCGCAGCTGCGCTTCGTCGCCACCGGCGGCCTCGACGCCAACAACGCCGCCGCGTTCCTCGACGCGGGCGTACGGGTGGCAGCCGTCGGCTCAGCCCTCTCCGACCCAACCCAGCTGGACCAACTAGCCAAGCTGACAAACCACCAACCCTGACCCCCACCCCTCTCCCCCCGCCGATCTTGCACTTTCTGTCCCGACGAAAGTCGTGATTCGGGGCAGATCGACGACAGTAAGTGCAAGATCGGCGCGGGAGGACCGGGCGTCGCGGGCTCAGCCAGCGTTGGCGACGCCGGTGTCCTCCGGACGGTCGAGGAAGTGCAGCCGCGCCTGCTTCTCCGGCAGCTCGATCAACGGGCCGGCCCGGAACCCGCTGCGCAGGAGCCGCCGCAGCATCCGGTCGTTGCGGACGTCCGGCTCCATCACGATCCGCAGTCGGGTCGGGTCGGCGAAGACGAACTCCAGGATCGCGCCGAACAACGCGCCGGTGAAACCCCGCTCGGCGCTCACCGGGGGCCCGATGAGCAGGTGGACGCCGATGTCGCCGGGGCGTACCTCGTAGCACTCGCCGACCGGATCGGCCCCCGGCTCGTACGTCTGCACCAGCGCCGCCGGCCCGCCGTCGCGGTGCGCCAGGTACGCGTGGTGCGTGGTCAGCGCATCCAGGTACGCGTAGATCCCGTGCACCCGTTCGCGGCTGGCCTCGCGCATCCCCCAGAACCGGGCCCGCTCGGTCGTGACCCAGCCGTGCAGCAGGTCGGCGTCCTCGTCCGGGCGCACCGGGCGGATGGTGACCACCCCGAAGCCGGTGACGTCGCGCCGGTAGTGCTGACCGTCAATGCTCATCGGGCTCCTCGGTGAGGCGGTCCCAGTCCGTGGTGACCGGCAGCAGCTCGCCGGCCAGCCAGGCGGGCTGCTGGTCGTCGTGGTGCGGGTCGCCGGGTACGCCGCTGGCGCCCAGTGGGACCACCCACCGGCTGTCCTGGCGGCGGGCCAGGTCCCAGACGAACCGCGCGGCCGGCCCCCGGAAGCACGCGTGGGTGACCCCGGGCACGCTGGAGGTGGCCAGCACACAGTCGTGGTCGCCGTCGAGGCGGGGACCGGGTGCCGCGTCCGGGTCGGGAAGCGCCCGCCAGGCCGCCAGCCGGTGCAGGTCACCCCAGCGCACCGGGTCGGCCGCCGCACCGGCGACCTCCTCGGCCGCCGCGCGTACCTCCGCCGCCGCGTCCACACCGGGCAACGACCTGCCGGCGAGCAGGTGCTCCAGCGCGTAGCCGACCCGCGGCGTCAGCGCCAACCAGGGCGCGAACACCTCGGGGTACGCGGGCGGCTCGGCCAGCGCGGCCAGGGCCGGGTGGGTGGCGATCCGGCGGACGACGGCGGCCCGCAGGATGGCGAAGTCCGCCGCGTCGACGCTGTCGGCGCTCATCCGGCGGTCCCAGCGCAGCAGCCGGTCGCGCAGCGCGGCGGCGGGGCCGAGCCCGGTCAACCGGTCGAGCACCGCGAGCAGCGGCCCGGCCGAGCCGAGGTGCGTGTCGGTGTGCACGGCGGCCATCTGCGCGGCCGTCCAGTCCCGGCCGGCGTCGAGCAGTTCGGTGATCCGGCGCGCGCGGTGCGGTGGGGCGAACTCGACGCCGAGTGGCGCCGCCAGCCCCCGCTCGTTGGCCATCACCGCCCGGCCGGTCACCTCGGCGCGGGGCATCGGCCCGTGCCAGCCGCGCCAGGCGTACGCGGCCTCCCAGGCCGGGACCACCCGGCGGCCGTTGTCCGGATGCCGCAGCGGCACCACCCCGGCGACCCGGTGCAGCAGCCCGCCGGCGGTGTCCGCCGCCTGCACCACGTTGACCGGCTCCACCCAGTGCCGCAAAGCATTGTCCACATCGGACACGTCACGGGCGCGCAGCAGCTCCGGTAGCGCCGCGAAGCCCAGCTCGCCGCGCACCCGGGGCGGGTAGCGCAGGCTCACCGCCGTCTCGTCGTCCGGCCCGCCGGCGATCACCGGCCCCCGCTCGGTCTCCACCACCTCCACCCGAACCGGGTCCGCGCCGGCCACCTCGATCGTCTCGACGTGGCGGTGCGCCTCGCGCCAGCCGTCCGGGCCGAGCGCCCGTACCCCCGTGCCATGCCGGCGCAGCCGCTCGGCGTAGACGTCCTGGTAGTCGGCCATTGCGTTGGTGATTGCCCACGCCACCGTGCCGGTGTGACCGAAGTGCGCGATGCCCGGGACGCCGGGCACGGCCAGGCCGACCACGTCGTACTCCGGGCAGGCCAGCCGGATCTGCTGGTAGACGCCCGGGTCCTCCAGAATCCGGTGCGGGTCGCCGGCGAGCAGCGCGGCACCGGTGGCGGTGCGGGAACCGGCGAGCAGCCACCCGTTGCTGCCGGCGACGGCCGGCCCGTCGGTGGCGAACACCTCGACCGCCGCCGGGCCGAGGCACTGTGCGACGTGTTCACGCCAGAGCTTGCCGGGGAACCCCGCGAACAGGATGTGGTGCCCCAGCCACACCGCGAGCGGCGTCCACGGCTCCCACCGGCCCGGAGCCAGGCCGGTGGCGGCGAACTCCGGCGAGCGGGCCGCCCCGGCGGCGAGGCCGGCGTTCACCCCGTCGACGTACGCGCCCACCCACTCGGCGGTCGCCTCGTCCAGGTTGGCGTGGCAACGACGGGCGGTGTCGTCGAGCCGGACCTGGCGGGCGAAGCGGTCCCAGGCGAGCGCGTCGACGCCGAGGAAGGCCGCGCTGGTGCCCGCCGCCCGGTGCCGTTCCACCTCGATCTGCCACGCCCGGTCGTACGCGGTCACCCGACCCTGCGCCGCCGCGAGGGCCAGCGGGTCGTCGGCGCGTACGTGCGGCACGCCCCACGGGTCGCGCAAGAGCCGCGCGTTCATGCCGGCTCGGTCGCGCGCCGACGGGCGGCGGGAACGACCAGCGGGGTGCCCGTCTCCGGGTCGTCGATGACCCGGCAGGGCAGCCCGAACACGTCGGCCACCAGTTCGGCGGTGACCACCTCGCGGGGGTCGCCAGCGGCCACCACCCGCCCGTCGCGCATCGCGATGAGATGGGTGGCGTACCGGGCGGCGTGGTTGAGGTCGTGCAGCACCGCGACCAGCGTACGGCCCTGCTCCTCGTGCAGCCGGGCGCACAGGTCCAGGATCTCGATCTGGTGGGCGATGTCGAGGTACGTGGTCGGCTCGTCGAGCAGCAGCAGCGGCGTCTGCTGGGCCAGCGCCATGGCGATCCAGACGCGCTGGCGCTGGCCGCCGGACAGCTCGTCCACCGGCCGGTCGGCGAGGTCGGCGACCCCGGTGGCGGCCATCGACTCGTCGACGATCCGCTCGTCCTCGCGCGACCACTGCCGCAGGAGGCCCTGGTGGGGGTAGCGGCCCCGGGCGACCAGTTCGGCGACGCCGATCCCGTCCGGCGCGATCGACGACTGCGGCAGCAGGCCGAGGGTGCGGGCGACCTTGCGGGCGGGCAGGTCGTGGATGTCCCGACCGTCCAGCAGCACCGCGCCGGCGCTCGGGCGCAGCATCCGCGACAGCGCGCGCAGCAGGGTCGACTTGCCACACGCGTTCGGCCCGATGATCACCGTGAACGATCGGTCGGGCACCGCCACGGTCAGATCCTCGGAGATGGTGCGCCGGTCGTAGGCGAGGGTCAGCGCGGTGCCGCCGAGGCGGGACGTCATGAAGGCTCCTTCGAAAGGGGTGTTCACAGCCGGCCGGCCCGGCGTTCGACGGCCAACAGCCAGACCAGGTAGCCGCCGCCGAGCACTCCGGTCACCACACCGACCGGAAGCTGGTGCCCGGTGAACGCGCGCTGGGCCAGCAGGTCGGCGCCGACCAGCAGGGCCGCGCCGAGGGCCATCGACGGCAGTAGGTTCGGGCCGGGCGCCCGGGTCAGCCGCTTGGCCACGTGCGGTGCGACGAGCGCCACGAACGACACCGGGCCGGCGGCGGCCGCCGCGAACGAGACCAGCACCACGGCCGCGGCGAGCAGCACCAGGCGCAGCCGGCGGACCGGCACGCCGAGCGCGTTGGCCGTGTCGTCGCCCAGCTCCATCATCCGCAGCGCCGGGGCGCAGACGACGAGCAGCAGCGGCGCCAGCACAGCGGTCACCGCGAGCAGCGGCCCGGCGTTGGCCCAGCCCCGCCCGTCCAGGCTGCCGGTGAGCCAGAGCACCGCGCGGGCGGCGTCCATCAGCGGGGCCCGGGTCAGCAGGTAGCCGTTGACGCCGGTGAGGATCGCGGCGACGCCGATGCCGACCAGGACGAGCCGGTAGCCGTGCACGCCGCGCCGCCAGGCGAGCGCGTAGACGAGCAGGCCGGTGGCGAGCCCGCCGACGACCGCGGCGCCGGCCAGGGCCAGGCTGCCGCCGCCCAGGACGACCACCACCAGCGCGCCGGTCGACGCGCCCTGGGTGAAGCCGAGGATGTCCGGGCTGCCCAGCGGGTTACGGACCAGCGACTGGAACACCGTGCCGCCCAGTGCCAGCGCGGCGCCGACCAGCAGCGCGGTGACCAGTCGGGGCAGTCGCAGCTCGGTCACGATGAACTGCTCCGCCGCGCTGCCGCCGCCGGTCAGGGTGCGCAGCACGTCGGTCGGGCCCATCGGGTAGTCGCCGCTGCCCATCGCGACCAGACCGAGGCCGGCGGCGAGCACCGCCGCGCCGACGCCGACGGCCAGGGCGCGGGGGCGGAACCGCACCGACAACCCACCGGGGGTACGGATGACCGTCACGTCACCGCTCCGCTGCGCGGCGCGCGACCGCTGGTACGCGCGCTCACGGGTGGGCCACCCGTGAGCGGCTGACCAGCCAGAGGAAGAGCGGGCCGCCCAGCACGGCGGTGACCATGCC
This sequence comes from Micromonospora sp. NBC_00617, assembly GCF_045161355.1. Lineage (NCBI taxonomy): Bacteria > Bacillati > Actinomycetota > Actinomycetes > Micromonosporales > Micromonosporaceae > Micromonospora > Micromonospora sp. NBC_00617. Next base: position 1,757,035 of record NZ_CP107751.1, read on the forward strand.
GACCTGGAGTTCACCGGGCCGGCCGAGCACCCGGCCCAGCACGTCGGCGCCGAGCAGCAGCACCGGCGCGAGCACCGCGCAGTACGGCAGCAGCCAGCGCAGGTCGGGCCCGGTCAGCGCGCGGACCAGGTGGGGCACCAGCAGGCCGACGAAGACGATCGGGCCGCACGCCGCGGTCGCCGCGCCGCAGAGCAGGGTGACCGCGACGATCACGGCGGCCCGGATCAGGGCCGGTCGGGCGCCCAGGGCCCGGGCCGCGTCGTCGCCGAGCGCGAGGGCGTTCAGCGGCCGGGCGGCGCCGAGCGCGACCAGCAGGCCGACCAGGATGAACGGCGCGACCCGGGTCACGGTCGCGGAGTCCGCGCTGGCCAGCGAGCCGACCGTCCAGAACCGCAGCCGGTCCAGCGAGGCGGTGTCCAGCAGCATGACCGCGCTCACGAACGAGTACAGGGTGGCGTTGAGGGCCGCGCCGGCCAGCGCGAGGCGGGCCGGGGTGGCGCCGCGTCCGCCGCCCACGGCGTAGACCAGCGCGGTGACCAGCGCGGCGCCGAGCAGCGCGAACCAGACGTACCCGCCGATGGCGGTGACGCCCAGGAAGGCGGCGGCGGTGGCCACGGCGGCGGACGCGCCCGCGTTGATGCCGAGCAGCCCGGGGTCGGCCAGGGGGTTGCGGGTGAGGGCCTGCATCACGGCGCCGGCCACTCCGAGCGCCGTGCCGGCGAGCAGCCCGAGCAGGGTGCGGGGCAGGCGCATCCGGTGCACCACCGCGTACTCGGCGGCGTCGCGGTGCAGCAACCCGGACCAGACGTCGGTGAGCGGCAACGACTTCGCGCCGACCGCGATGCTGAGCACCAGGATCACGCCGAGCAGCGCCGCCGCGCAGAGCAGGCCGACGGCGCGGGCCGCCCGGTGTCGCTGCGGGGGAGGTGCCGTCGCCCTGTTCGGCACGGAGGGTGCCAGTGCGGTGACGGTGGGTGTGGCGTCCAGTGTGGGCTCCGGGGGTGTGGCGACACGGCGAACCGCTGTTGACAACGACCGAGGTTAGGCTAACCTAACTCCGCTGTCCCGGTCGACCCCGACCTTCCCTTGATCGAAAGACGACACCATGCCCGATGCACTGTCCGCCCGTCGCCTCTCTCGTCGTGGCCTGCTGGCCGCCGGCGGTGCCGCCACGCTGGCCGCGCTGCTGGCCGGCTGCGGCAAGGACGACGCCGCCAAGCCCGCTGGCAGCGGCAATGCTGGTGGCCCCTGGTCGTTCACCGACGACCGCACCAAGAAGATCGAGGCGCCGGCCCGCCCGGCGCGCGTGGTGGCCTTCACCGGAGTGGCGGCAGCACTGGTCGATTTCGGTCTCGACAAGCAGCTCGTCGGGGTGTTCGGGGAGACCAAGCGGGCCGATGGCACGGCCGATCCGCAGGCCGGCGACCTGAACGTCGAGGGCGTCGAGATCCTCGGCAACTCCTGGGGCGAGTTCAGCCTGGAGAAGTACGCCGCCCTGCGCCCCGAGCTGCTCGTCACCCACATGTACGACCCGGACGCCCTCTGGTACGTGCCGGACGAGAGCAAGGACAAGATCCTGCCGCTCGCGCCCAGCGTGGCGATCACCACCGCCCGGGTGCCGATGACCAAGCCCATCGAGCGGTACGCCGAGCTGGCGCAGTCGCTCGGCGCCGACCTCTCGGCCAAGAAGGTCACCGACGCGAAGACCCGCTTCGCCGCCGCCGCCGACGCCGTCCGCCAGGCCGTCAAGGCCAACCCGGGCATCAAGGTGATGGCCTGCTCCGGCAGCCCCGACCTGTTCTACGTCTCCAACCCCAAGGTCAGCACCGACCTCATGTACTTCGCCGAGTTGGGCGTCGACATCGTGGTGCCCACCAAGCTCGAGGCCGGCGACTACTTCGAGGCGCTCAGCTGGGAGAACGCCGGCAAGTTCCCCGCCGACCTGATCCTGCTGGACAACCGCAGCACCGCCCTGCAACCCAAGGACCTCACCGCCAAGCCGACCTGGCAGCAGCTGCCCGCCGTACGGGCCAACCAGGTGGCCCCGTGGGACGCGGTGCCCCGCTTCTCGTACGCCGGTGCCGCGCCGCTGCTGGAGAACCTCGCCACCGCCATCCGGAACGCGAAGAAGGTCGGCTGACACCATGAGCGCCAGCACCGTCGAACCCGTCGCCCTGCAGTACCGCTTCTTCGCCGCGCACGTCGTGCGGGCCCGGCGGGTCGGCGCCTCGCTGATCCGGGTCACCCTCGGCGGCGCGGAGCTGACCGACTTCGCCGGCGGCGGGCGGGACCAGAGCGTCTCGCTGTTCCTGCCGCACCCGGGTCAGGACGCCCCGGTCGTCCCGGTCGAGCGGGGCGGGGACTGGTTCGGCGCCTGGCGGGCCCTTGCGCCGGACGTCCGTGCGGTCATGCGCTCGTACACCATCCGGGAGCACCGCCCGGCGGCCGGCGAGGTGGACATCGACTTCGTCGGCCACGGCGGCACCGGTCCCGCCTCGCGGTGGGCCAGCCTGGCGGGGTTCGGTGACCGGGTGCTGCTGCTCGGCCCTGCGGTGTACGACAACCGCAGCGTCTGCTTCCGCCCGCCGGACGACACCGATCTCGTGGTGCTGGCGGCCGACGAGACCGCGTTGCCGGCCACCGCCGGAATCCTGGCCTGGCTGCCCGCCGGCACCCGGGTGCGTGCCTGGATCGAGGTCCCGGACGCGGCGGACATCACCGAGCTGCCCACCGACGCCGACGCGGAGATCCGCTGGATCGTACGCGGCAGCACGACGCCCGGCAGTGACCTGCTGCTCAGCGCGCTCCGCGCCGCCCGGCTGCCCGCCGGCACCCCGTACGCCTGGATCGCCGGCGAGTCCGGCGTGGTGCGGGCGCTGCGCCGGCACCTGGTCGGCGAGCGCGGCTTCGACCGTCGACGGGTGACCTTCGCCGGCTACTGGCGGCGCGGGCTCTCCGAGGAGGACCTGCGCGCCGAGGCGCTGGCCGGCGCCACCGCCTGAGTAGCGCCCCACCACACACGCAGCATGTCCCCCGGCACGCGGACGCGCCCGGGGAGGGTTCCGGCTGCCCATCGTCGAGAACGTGGAGGACCTCCCGTGACCGTGCCGACGTACCCCGTCGAGACCGACCCGCCCGTGCCGACCGGCGCGCAGGCCGCCGCACCACCGGTCTCGACCGGCGTGCTGCCCGCGGCGCGGGCGCAGCTGCTGCACGACGGCTCGGTCGAGCAGTACCGGCGGGCGATCGCCGACGGCGTCGACCGGGTCGCCCGCCGGGTCGCCACGGTGGACCGGCCCGCCACCGGCGTCGCTCCCGCCGAGCTGGCCTCCCTCGTGAACACCGTCGACCTGGACCGGCCCCTGGGCGACGCCGGCGCGGCCCTGGACGAGCTGGAGGACGCCTACCTGCGCGACGCCGTCTGGTTCCACCACCCTCGCTACCTGGCCCACCTCAACTGCCCGGTGGTCATCCCGGCGCTGCTCGGCGAGGCGGTGCTGAGCGCGGTGAACTCCTCCCTGGACACCTGGGACCAGAGCGCCGGCGCCACGCTCATCGAGCGTCGACTGATCGACTGGACCGCCGCCCGGGTCGGCCTCGGCCCGGACGCCGACGGCGTGTTCACCAGCGGGGGCAGCCAGTCCAACCTCCAGGCGCTGCTGCTGGCCCGGGAGGAGGCGTGCGCCGCCGTGATCACCCCGGCGGCCCGCCTGGAGCTGCTGCCCCGACTGCGCGTGCTCACGTCCGCCGCCGGGCACTTCAGCGTGCAGAAGTCCGCCAAGCTCCTCGGTCTCGCCCCGGACGCGGTGATCACGGTACCCACCGACGCGCAGCGGCGGATCCGGCCCGCCGCCGTCCGCGACGAGATCACCCGGTGCCGGCAGGCCGGACTGTCCGTGATGGCCGTCGTCGGCACCGCCGGCACCACCGACTTCGGCTCCATCGACCCGCTCGCGGAGCTGGCCGGGATCTGCGCGGCGACGGGCGTCTGGCTGCACGTCGACGCCGCGTACGGCTGCGGGTTGCTCGTCTCGCCGACCCGCCGGCACCTGCTCGACGGCATCGAACGGGCCGACTCGGTGACCGTCGACTACCACAAGTCGTTCTTTCAGCCGGTCAGCTCCAGCGCCCTGCTGGTCCGCGACCGGCGGACGCTGCGGCACGCCACGTACCACGCCGACTACCTCAACCCCGCGCGCATGGTGCAGCAGCAGATCCCCAACCAGGTCGACAAGAGCCTGCAGACCACCCGCCGGTTCGACGCGCTCAAGCTCTGGCTGACCCTGCGGGTGATGGGCCCGGACGCGCTCGGCGCGCTCTTCGACGAGGTGGTCGACACTGCGGCCGAGGCCTGGCAGCTCGTCAGCCAGGACCCGCGTTTCGCGGTGGAGACCCGCTCGCAGTTGAGCACCGTGGTCTTCCGCTACCTGCCCACCGGCCCGGGCCGCGAGCTGGCCGACGGCGCCAACCTGTACGCCCGGGAGGCGCTGGCCGCCTCCGGACTCGCCGTGGTCGCCGGCACCCGGGTGGACGGCCGGCACTTCCTCAAGTTCACGCTGCTCAACCCGGCCACGACCGTCGACGACGTCAGCCACGTGCTCGAACTGATCGCCAGCCACGCCGGCCGGTACGTGCGCGACAACGTCGCCGCCGACCTGACCTGCCCCGTCGGCTGACCCCGGACCCGCGCCAGGAGAAGAAGATGTCCACCCACGACTTCGTCGCCATCGGGCTCGGCCCGTACAACCTGGGCCTGGCCTGTCTCACCGCGCCGATCGACGAGCTGGACGGGGTGTTCCTGGAGGCCCGGCCGAGCCTCGCCTGGCACCCCGGCATGCTGCTGGAGTCGGCCCGGTTGCAGACCCCGTTCATCGCCGACCTGGTGAGCCTCGCCGACCCGACCTCGCCGTACTCGTTCCTCAACCACCTCAAGGAGATCGGCCGGCTCTACCCGTTCTACATCCGGGAGAGCTTCTACCCGCTGCGCAGCGAGTACGACGCGTACTGCCGGTGGGCGGCGGCGAAGCTGCCGAACCTGCGCTTCGGCCAGACGGTGACCACGGTGGAGTACGACAGCGCCGACGAGCGGTACGTGGTGCGGGCCACCACCGGCGAGTCCGAGACCGTCACCTACCGGGCCCGGCACCTGGTGCTCGGCACCGGCACCCCGCCGCACCTGCCGGCCGCCGTCGCCGGGCTGAGCGGGGATGCCGTGCACAACTCGCGCTACCTGGAGCACCGGGACGCGCTGCGCACCAAGCGCAGCATCACGGTGGTGGGCAGCGGGCAGAGCGCCGCCGAGATCTACCACGACCTGCTCGGCGACCTCGACCGGTACGGCTACCAGCTGAACTGGGTCACCCGCTCGCCCCGGTTCTTCCCGCTCGAATACACCAAGCTGACACTGGAGATGACCTCACCGGACTACGTGGACTATTTCCACGCGCTGCCCGAGGCGACCCGCTACCGGCTGGAGGCCGAGCAGAAGGGCCTGTTCAAGGGCATCAACGCCGACCTGATCAACGACATCTTCGACCTGCTCTACGCGCACACCGTCGACGGGCCGGCGCGTACCCGGCTGCTGACCAACACCGAACTGGTCGACGCCGTCCACCGCGACGGGGAGTACACGCTCGGGTTGCGGCACGTAGAGCAGGAGCGGGACTTCACCCTGCGCACCGAGGGACTCGTGCTGGCCACGGGCTACCACTACCGGGTGCCGGAGTTCCTGGCCCCGGTGCGCGAACGGATCCGCTGGGACGCGCACGGCCGCTTCGACGTGGCCCGCAACTACAGCATCGACCACAGCGGGCGGGGCATCTTCCTGCAGAACGCGGGCACCCACACGCACAGCATCACCTCACCGGATCTGGGCATGGGCGCGTACCGCAACTCCTGGATCATCCGCGAGCTGCTCGGCCGGGAGCACTACCCGATCGAGAAGAGCATCACCTTCCAGGAGTTCGGGGTGATTTCGTGAGCGTGGTCTTCACCCGCGTCGACGACCGGCTCGGCGCGTTCGCCCTGCGTACCCTCGATCCGGAGGCCGACGCCCCGCTGCTGCACGGTTGGGTGACCCACCCGAAGGCGGCGTTCTGGCTGATGCAGGACGCCGACGAGGCCCAGGTCGTCGAGGAGTACCGGCGTATCGCCGCCCACCCGCACCACGACGCGTACCTCGGCCTGTGGCGGGGCGAACCGGCCTTCCTGGCCGAACGCTACGACCCGGCGCACGTCGAACTGGTCGGCCGGTACGACGCCCGGCCCGGCGACGTGGGCATGCACTTCCTGTGCGCGCCCGCCAGCGCTCCCGTGCACGGTTTCACCCGCGCGGTGATCCGTACCGTCATGGCGTGGCTCTTCGCCGACCTGGCGACCGTGCGGGTGGTGGTCGAGCCGGACGTGCGCAACACCGCCGTGCACGCGCTGAACGCCACCGTCGGCTTCGCCGTCGTCGGCCCGATCGCCAAGCCGGAGAAGGACGCGCTGCTCAGCGTCTGCACGCGCGCCCAGTTCGAGGCCACCGCCGGGCCCACCGCCGCCGCCAAGCCCGCCGCCGGGCCCACCGCCGCCGCCGAGCCCGCTGCCGCCACCCGACACGAAGGAGCCCCGGCGTGACCAGCACCGCCGTCCCCACCCCGCCGACCGCAGCCGGCCAGGCCGCCCCCGGCGACCCGGTCGCGCACCTCACCCCGTACCGCTGGGCGCGGGCCAACCGGATGCTGGTCCGCAAGGCGCTCGCCGAGTTCACCCACGAACGGCTGCTCACCCCGGTGCCCGTGCCCGGCCCCGACGACCGGCAGTGGTACGAGGTCCGCAGCGACGACGGCGCCGTCACGTACCGGTTCGTCGCCCGGGTGCTCGCCCTGGCCCACTGGCAGGTCGACGCCGACAGCATCACCCGGCACCGGGACGGCGTCGCGCTGCCACCCGACGCCGTGGACCTGATCGTCGAGCTGCGCGGCACCCTCGGCCTGTCCGCGCGGGTGCTCCCGGTCTATCTGGAGGAGATCACCTCCACCCTCGCCGGTACCGCGTACAAGCTGGCCCGGTCCCTGCCGAGCGCCGCCGAGCTGGCCGGGGCGGACTTCCAGGCCATCGAGACGTCGATGACCGAGGGCCACCCCTGCTTCGTGGCCAACAACGGCCGGCTCGGCTTCGGCGTGGACGAGTACCACCGCTACGCCCCCGAGGCCGCCACCCCGGTACGCCTGGAATGGCTGGCCGCGCACCGGGACCATTCGACGTTCAGCAGCGCCGCAGGCCTGGACTACGACACGCTCATCGCCGGCGAGCTGGACGCCGAGACCCGGGCCCGGTTCGCCGCCACGATGGCGGACCTCGGCCTGGACCTCGCCGACTACCACCTCATCCCGGCGCACCCGTGGCAGTGGTGGAACAGGCTGGCCGTGACGTTCGCGGGGGAGGTGGCCCAGCGTCGGCTGGTGCACCTGGGCCCCGGGCCGGACTCGTACCTGGCGCAGCAGTCCATCCGGACCTTCTTCAACGTCACCGAGCCGGGCCGGCACTACGTCAAGACCGCGCTGTCGGTGCTGAACATGGGCTTCATGCGCGGGTTGTCGGCCGCGTACATGGCCGCGACCCCGGCGATCAACGACTGGCTGGCCGACCTGATCGCCGGCGACGAGGTGTTGACCGGCACCGGGCTGACCGTCATCCGGGAGCGGGCCGCGGTCGGTTACCGGCACCGGCAGTACGAGGCGGCCACCGAGCGGACCTCCCCGTACCGCAAGATGCTGGCCGCGCTGTGGCGCGAGAGCCCGGTGCCCGGCCTGGCCCCGGGGCAGCGGCTGTCCACGATGGCCGCGCTGTTGCACGTCGACGACGCCGGCGGCTCGCTGGCGGCGGCGCTGATCGACCGGTCCGGCCTGGCACCCGAGGTGTGGCTGCGCCGCTACCTGGACGCCTACCTGACCCCGCTGCTGCACAGCTTCTACGCCCACGACCTGGCCTTCATGCCGCACGGCGAGAACGTCATCCTGGTCCTGGACGAGCACGACATCGTCCAGCGGGTGATCTTCAAGGACATCGCCGAGGAGATCGCGGTGCTCAGCGCCGACGTCGAGCTTCCGGAGGCGGTGGAGCGGATCCGGGTCGACGTGCCCGACGACACCAAGCTGCTGACCATCTTCACCGACGTGGTCGACTGCTTCCTGCGGCACCTCAACGCGGTGCTGGTCGAGGCCGGCGTGCTCACCGAGGGCGCCTTCTGGGGCACGGTCGCGACCTGCGCCGCCGACTACTTCGAGCGGGTGCCGCACCTGGCCGAGCGGGTCCGCCATTACGACCTGTTCGCCCCCGAATTCGCGCTGTCCTGCCTCAACCGCCTCCAGTTGCGCGACAACCAGCAGATGATCGACCTGGCCGACCCGTCGGCCGCCCTTCAGTTCGTCGGCACCCTCACGAATCCGCTGGCCGCCCACGCTCCGGCCCGCTGACGCCGTCCGCGTCCCGGCGGGCTCCGAGAGTCCGACCGCCGGCCGGTCCGTGGACGGCGTACCTCCTCATCGGTAGTCGGCGACGATCCGCCGTTCCACGCCGTCGACGGTGATCGGGCCGCCGTGGGGGAGGATCCACTGCGGCCTGGTGTGGCCGAACGGGACGCCGACGCAGACGACCGCCTCCGGGTTGTAGCGGTTCACCACGTCGACGACCGTGTCGCGCTGCTGCTCGCGTAGACGCGTCCTCTGCTCGGCGGCGGGTCGACGAGTGTGGTCGGAGACCGGGGGACGGGCGAGCAGGACCGCGTCGATGGCGCCGAGGAGACCGCGTTCACCCATCGCGCGGACGATCCAACCGACCTCGCGGGCGGGAAGGAGCTCCTCCGACGTCTCGATGATCAGCACGCCGCCGCGCAGAACCTCCGGAGGAAACGGGAAACGTCCCGCCGTGAGGGTCCACTGGAGGACCTCCAGGCACCCACCCCAGGCCGGGCCGGTGACCGTGCGGCGCGGCCCGTACCAGCTCCACGGCTTTGTGGGTTCGCGTTCCCCGAACGACTGCAACGCCCGTGGGTCGGCCCAGTCGATCCCGATGTCCTCGGACTCGCCCGGATCGGTGATCTCCAACCGCTCGCCGGTGAGGAGCGCGGCCCGCAGCGACCGGGCGTGGATGTCGTCCACGGCGGGCCCGGGGCCGAGGTGCACCTGAGAGGACCCTCCGTAGAAGCTCGCGATGCCGAGCCCCCAGAGCCACTGGTGCAGGTTGGTGTTGTCGCTGGTGCCCAGGAACGGCTTCGGGTCGGCGCGGGCGAGGCCGGCGTCCAGGTGGGGGATGACCGTGATCTGGTCCTCGCCTCCGATGACGGCGAGAATGGCGCGTACCCGGGGATCGGCGAAGGCGGCGTTGATGTCCGCCGCGCGCGCCTGCGCGCTCGCGCCGACCGTGCGGGTGGTCGGGTACTCGACCGGGACGAGGCCGGTCAGGTCGGCGAGCCGTCGCATGGCCTGCTCGTGGATCTCGGGGTACGCGCCGGCCGCGGCGAAGGACGGTGACAGGACCGCGATGCGGTCACCCGGTCGTGCCTTCGGGGGACTCACAAGATCATGCTTCATCCCGAGATTCCACCAGCGACGCCCTCGGCGCGCATCCCGTTTCGGGTGCGCTGACCCGGGACCGGCCTTGCCGTGTTCCCTGGGTGTTATCGATAACACGAGGTGGAACGCCCTACCGCATCCCCTTGCCGCGCCCGCTCTTGCAGCTCGTGTACAGGTGTACGGCGTACGACTACAGTTACCATCTTGAATTCGTGGGCCGGTGGGCCGTAACATGCCGGACACGGATGTGAACGCTAACGTTCGGACCCCTGCATCCCACCGAGCCCGTCCCGCCCGGTTGTCGCCCGTCGCCGGTAGCGCTCATCTGGAGGTCCCATGTCGTCCCTGCCCCTCAGCCGACGCCGCGTGCTGCAGGCGGCCGGCGCCACCGCCGTGCTCTCCGCGACCGGAGCCACGACGCTCGGCGCGGGTCCCGCCGCCGCTGCCGTGGTCCCGCCAGCGCGGTCGGACATCGGCGTCGGCGCCTACCCCTTCGATTTCGGTCAGGTGCGACTGACCGCCGGCCGCTGGCTGGACAACCAGACCCGCACCCTGAACTATCTGCGCATCGTCGACGTCGACCGGATGCTCTACAACTTCCGCGCCAACCACCGGCTCTCCACCAACGGCGCCGCCACCAACGGCGGCTGGGACGCGCCGAACTTCCCCTTCCGGACCCACATGCAGGGGCACTTCCTGACCGCGTGGGCCCATGCCTACGCGGTGCTCGGCGACACCACCTGCCGGGACAAGGCGAACTACATGGTCGCCGAGATGGCCAAGTGCCAGGCGAACAACGGCGCGGCCGGGTTCGGCTCGGGATACCTCTCCGGCTTCCCGGAGTCCGACTTCACCGCGCTCGAGGCACGGACGCTGTCCAACGGCAACGTGCCCTACTACTGCATCCACAAGACGCTCGCCGGCCTGCTCGACGTCTGGCGCTACACCGGCAACACCCAGGCCCGCACGGTGCTGCTGGCCCTCGCCGGCTGGGTCGACACCCGCACGTCCCGGCTCAGCTCCAGCCAGATGCAGTCGATGCTCGGCACCGAGTTCGGCGGCATGAACGAGGTGCTGACCGACATCTACCAGCAGACCGGTGACACCCGGTGGCTCACCACCGCCCAGCGGTTCGACCACGCCGCCGTGTTCAACCCCCTGGCCTCGAACCAGGACCAGCTCAACGGACTGCACGCCAACACGCAGGTGCCCAAGTGGGTCGGCGCCGCCCGCGAGTTCAAGGCCACCGGGACGACCCGCTACCGGGACATCGCCAGCAACGCGTGGAACATCACCGTCGGCGCGCACTCCTATGTCATCGGCGGCAACAGCCAGGCCGAACACTTCCGGGCGCCCAACGCGATCGCCGGGTACCTCAGCAACGACACCTGCGAGCAGTGCAACACCTACAACATGCTCAAGCTGACGCGGGAGCTGTGGCTGCTCGACCCGAACCGGACCGACTACTTCGACTACTACGAGCGCGCCACGATCAACCACCTGATCGGCGCGCAGAACCCGGCCGACAGCCACGGTCACATCACCTACTTCACCCCGCTCAAGCCGGGCGGCCGGCGGGGTGTGGGCCCGGCGTGGGGCGGCGGCACCTGGAGCACCGACTACAACTCGTTCTGGTGCTGCCAGGGCACCGGCGTGGAGATCAACACGAAGTTGATGGACTCCATCTACTTCTACAGCGGCACGACGCTGACCGTGAACCTGTTCGTGCCCTCGGAGCTGGACTGGTCGCAGCGGGGGATCACGGTCACGCAGAGCACCACGTACCCGGTGAGCGACACCACCACGCTCACCCTCGGCGGCACGATGAGCGGCTCGTGGAGCGTCCGCGTCCGCATTCCGGCGTGGACCAGCGGCGCGACGATCAGCGTCAATGGGGTGGCGCAGTCCGTCACCACGACGCCCGGCAGCTACGCCACGGTCACGCGCACCTGGGCCGCCGGGGACACCATCACGGTGCGTCTGCCGATGCGTGTCGTCGTGCAGCCGACCAACGACAACCCCAGCATCGCCGCCGTCACCTACGGCCCGAGCGTGCTCTGCGGCAACTACGGCAACACCACGCTGAGCGCGCCGCCGGCACTCAACGTCTCGTCCATCGCGCGGACCAGCACCAGCTCGCTGGCGTTCACCGCCACCGCGAACGGGTCCACCGTCAACCTCGGGCCGTTCCACGACGCCCACGGCTTCAACTACACCGTCTACTGGAACACCAGCGGCAGCAGCGGTGGGGGCAGCCACCGGCTGGTCAACGTCGGCAGCGGGATGGTGCTCGGCATCCAGAACATGTCCACCGCCGACGGTGGGCTGGCTCTGCAGTGGGACGACAGCGGCACCGCCGACCACAACTGGGTGGTGGTGACCGACGGCAACGCCGTCCGGTTCCGCAACGTCAACAGCGGGAAGGTCCTCGGCGTGGAGAACATGTCCACCGCCGACAACGCCCGCGTCCTGCAGTGGGCCGACAACGGCACCGCCGACCACCGGTGGACCCTGGTGGACAACGGCGACGGCACCTACAAGATCCGCAACGTCAACAGCGGCAAGCTGCTCGGCATCCTCAACGGGTCCACCGCGCGTGGCGCGCAGGCCGTACAGGACTCCGACAACGGCAGCGCGGACAACCGCTGGCGGCTCGTGGCCAACGCCTAGCGGTGGTCGCCACGTCGAGGGCCCGGCCTCGCTCAGTCGGCCGTCCCCGCGCGCCCGAACGCGTGGGCCAGCTGGGCCAGGTCGAGGCCCTCGACGTGGCGGAGGAACCGCCGACGTACGGCGGCGAGATGGCTCGACCTCGGGTGCGCTGAAGATCGTGGCCTGGAGCGCCGCGCTCGCGCCGCTGCGTCAGGGCTGACCCGCCCCCGCGTACGCCCCAGGACGGCCCCGGGAGTCCTTTTCGGGGCCGTCTCTGTTCGCCCAGACGTCGTGGGCGGCGCCGGTGGGACGGTCAGCACGGCACCACGAGCGCCGTTACTCTCGGCGGGATGAGCCGAGCTGCCCGCCCTCAGCGGGTTCCGCTGTGGCGGGACCGCTCCTTCGGCACGTACTGGATCGCGCAGTCGCTCTCCGCGGCCGGTGACGCGTTCGCCTACCTGGCGGTGCCGCTGCTGGTGTTGCAGGCGACCGGGTCGGTGGCGCAGATGGGCCTGCTCACCGCCGTCGCCGGCGCGGCGTCCGTGGTCGCCGGGATCTTCGGCGGGGTGCTGGTCGACCGGTACGACCGCCGTACGCTGATGATCGTCGCGGACCTGGCCCGTCTGGTCCTCTATGCCCTGGTGCCGCTGGCCTGGCTCGCGGGCCCGCAGGTCTGGCTGCTGTTCGTCGTGCTGCCGATCTGCGAGGCGGCCGGCATGCTGTTCCAGGTCGCGGCGGTGACCGCGGTGCGCAACCTCGTCGACTCCGACCGGCTCACCGAGGCCAACGGCCGGCTCCAGGCGACGTTCGCGGCGGCCGCCGTTCTCGGGCCGCTGCTCGCCGGTGTGGTGTCGACCCGCTTCGGCCCGGCGGTCGCCATCGCCGTCAACGCGGCGAGCTTCGCGCTCTCGGCGGCCGGCCTGCGGCTGGTCCGGCTGCGCGGCGTTCCGGCCGCCGACGTCGTGCCGCTGCCCCGGGAACGCCCGCTGGCCGAGTTCCTGGCCGGGGCGCGGTTCCTGTGGCGACAGCCCGTGCTCCGCGCGCTGACCGTCCTGCTGTCGGTGTTCATCTTCCTGACCTACGGCTTCACCGACGTGCTGATCTACCACGTCACGCACGACCTCGGCGGCACCGAGGGCACGGTCGGCGCGGTGCTCGGCCTGGCGGCGCTGGGCACGGTCGCCGGGGCGCTGCTGGTGGCCCCGCTGCGTCGCCGGCGCGGCTTCGGCGCCACCTGGATCGGCGCGCACGCCGTCTGCGGGTTCGCGGTGGCGGGCGCCGGCATGGCGACGACCGTGCCGGCGGTCATCGCGCTGACCGCCGTCTACCTGTGCTGTCTCAGCGTCGGCGGGATCTGCTCGATGTCGCTGCGCCAGGAGATCACCCCCGACCATCTGCTCGGCCGGGTCACCTCGGCGTTCTGGAGCACGCACTACGCCCTCGGGCCGGCCGGCGCCGCGATCCTGACCTGGACCGCCGGCCGGTACGGCGTCGCGGCTGTCGCGTTCGTGGCCGGAGCGGGCTGCCTGCTGGTAGCGGTCGGCGGGCTGTTCACCCCGATTTGCCGCGCTGGCGGGCAGACGCATCTGTCGCCTCCGGCCGTCCCGGTGGGTCAGGCCGGCTGACCACCGGCGGGGGCGGTCAGAACTCCTGGTACATGACGTGCAGACCGACCCGGCCGAGGGTGGGGTGGCGGAACGCGCCCGGTACGGTGCCGACCACGTCGAAGCCCTCCCTGCGGTACAGCTCGACCGCCGCACGGTTGCTCTCCACCACGGCGTTGAACTGCATGCCGGCGTACCCCCGTCGCCGTGCCCAGGTCAGGGCGTCGCGGCACAGCGCGGTGCCCACACCCCGGCCCCGCGCGTCGGCGGCGACCAGGAAACTGGCGGTGGACACGTGCGCGCCCGGCCCGGGCCGGTTGGTGCCCATCTTCGCGGTGCCGAGCACCCGCTCGCCGTCGATCGCGACGACGGTCCGCCCGGGCGGGGCCTCCACCCAGACGCGGTACGCCGTGTCCGCGGTCATGTCCGGGTCGTAGGGGAAGGTCTCCTGTGCCCGGACCACGTCCTCGATCATCGGCCACACCTGCGACCAGTCCTGGTCGTCGAACTCACGGATCCGCACGGGACGCAGGCTACGCGGGGCGCTCCGGGGACGCCGCGGGGGCCGACCCCGGTCAGGAGGCGGCGTCGGCTCGCCGGGCGCGGGGCGCCGACGCGGACGTCTCGCGCCGATGGGCCGGCGCCGGCCCGGCCGTGTCCCGGCGGATCAGCTCGGCGGGGAGCACCTCGACCCGGGGCGCCGGCGCCTCCGCGCCGAGCACCAGGGACATCGCCCGGACTCCCATGTCGACGAGCGGCAGCCGCACGGTGGTCAGCCCGGGTGTCACGTCCCGAGCGATCGGCATGTCGTCGAAGCCGATCACGGAGACCTGCTGCGGCACCGCAAGCGCGCGGGCCCGCAGGGTGGCGAGGGCGCCGATGGCCATCGAGTCGTTGAGGGCCACGATCGCGGTCAACCCGGGGTCGGCGTCGAGCAGCCGGGCGGTGGCCTCGGCGCCGCCGTCGCGGTCGAACTCGGCGTACCGGACGCGGCGCTCGGGCAGCTCGCGGCCCTGCTCGGCGAGGGCCTGCCGGAGCCCGGCCAGCCGATCGGTGGTGGTGGTGAGGATGCGGGGGCCGGCGACCACGCCGATCGCCCGGTGCCCCAGCTCGCACAGTTCGCGACCGGCGAGGTGACCACCGGCCCGGTTGTCCGGCATGACGGCGTCGCCGGAGTGCTCGTGGCGGCCGATGACCGCGACCCGCCCGCCGGTGGCCTCGTACGCGGCGAGCTTCTCGTTGAGCTGCCGGGTGAACGCCTCGTCGTGGTACCCGGAGCCGGCCAGGATCAGTGCCGCCACCTGGTGGCCGCGCAGCAGCTCCACGTACTCCAGCTCGCGGTCCGGGTCGCGGTAGCTGTTGCAGATCATCAGCAGCCGGCCCTGGTCGGTGGCGACCCGTTGCAGCCCTCGGGTGATCTCGGCGAAGTACGGGTCGGAGACGTCGTGCACGATCACGCCGACCGCGCTGCGGTGCGAGCGGGCCAGCAGTTGGGCGTGCGCGTTGGGCACGTACTGCAACTCGGCGACGGCGGCGAGCACCCGCTCGCGCAGCTCGTCGGTGACCGGTTTGCTGCTGCCGTTGATGACGCGGGAGGCGGTGGCGGGTGAGACGCCCGCGCGGCGGGCCACGTCGGACAGGGTCGCCATGGCCCGCCCCCTCGGTCTGTTGACGGCGTTTCGCCGCGCCGGCTAGTCACCGTACCGCAGAGAAAGCCCTTTCCCGCAGGGAGGCCCGGTGTTGACCTTCCCACCCGAGGTGCTGGCCGATCCGGCGGCGTACGCCGCGGCGGCGGCGCTGCCTGACGGGGGAGCGCCGGGCGCGGAGGTGCGCGCCGCGTACCGCCGGCGGTGACCGGCTTCTCGGCGCTGCGGTCCGGCGGGCCGGCGGCGCTGGCCGCGCTCCACGCCGCCGCGATCGCGCTGCGCCAGCCGTTGCTGACGCTCGAGGAAAGGCCTTGCCCGGTGTGCGGGGGCCGCCTACGCTCCAGGAAAGCGTTTGCCTGATCCGCCGACCGGCCCGCTCCACGAGTGTCGTGCCCGGCCCCGAGGAGGTTCCGCGTGACCGAGAACTCTTTGGACACGGCGGGCCGGCCGGCCGCCGCCGACCAGGCGAGCGGTGCGCGGGCAGCCGCCTCCACACCCGGAAAAGTCGGTGCGGCAGTCGTCGACGGCTTGACGTCGTCCAGGGTGGTGCAACGCCGCCCGGCGGTGGCCGTCCACCACGCCCGACGCTCGGTCGGCGCGCGGCGGCCCTCGCCGACTCGCTGTGGCGACCGGCGCTGGTGCTGGTCGCCTTCTTCGTCGCCTGGTGGTTCGTCGCCGCCCGGGAGTACGTCCGCCAACCACTGAACGCGGATCGGCACGACCAGCATGACGGAAGGAGCACCATGACCCGCAGGTCCATCGGCATCATCGTCAACGGCGTGACCGGACGGATGGGCTACCGCCAACACCTCGTCCGGTCCCTGCTGGCCATCCGCGAGTCCGGCGGCGTGACGGTGGCCGACGGCACGACCATCTGGCCGGAACCGGTCCTGGTCGGGCGCAACGAGACGAAGCTCCGCGAGCTCGCCGAACGGCACGGCCTCACCGACTGGACCACCGACCTGACCTCGGCGCTGGCCCGCGACGACGTCGAGATCTACTTCGACGCCCAGGTCACCCAGCAGCGCGAGAAGGCGATCCGTCAGGCGATCGAGGCTGGCAAGCACATCTACACCGAGAAGCCCCTGGCCGAGGACACCGCCGGCGCGCTCGACCTGGCCCGGGCCGCCGACGCGGCCGGCGTCCGCACCGGCGTCGTGCAGGACAAGCTGTTCCTGCCCGGTCTGCGCAAGCTCAAGCGGCTCATCGACGGCGGTTTCTTCGGCCGGATCCTCTCGGTGCGGGGCGAGTTCGGCTACTGGGTCTTCGAGGGCGACTGGCAGCCGGCCCAGCGCCCGTCCTGGAACTACCGGGCCGAGGACGGCGGCGGGATCACGTCCGACATGTTCCCGCACTGGCACTACGTGCTCCAGGAGTTGTTCGGCCGGGTCAACGCGGTCTCCTGCGTGACCGCCACCCACGTGCCCGAGCGCGTCGACGAGGACGGCCGCACCTACGCGGCCACCGCCGACGACGCCGCGTACGCCATCTTCGAACTCGACGGCGGGATCATCGCGCAGATCAACTCGTCCTGGGGCGTGCGGGTGTACCGCGACGAGCTGGTGGAGTTCCAGGTCGACGGCACCGAGGGCAGCGCCGTCGCCGGACTGCGCAACTGCCGGGTGCAGCACCGGGCGGTCACCCCGAAACCGGTGTGGAACCCGGACCTGCCGGTCACTGAGGACTTCCGCGCCCAGTGGACCGAGGTGCCCGACAACGAGGAGTTCGACAACGGCTTCCGGGTGCAGTGGGAGGCGTTCCTGCGGCACGTCGTGGCCGGCGAGCCGTTCCAGTGGGACTTCCTGGCCGGCGCGCGCGGCGTACAGCTCGCCGAGCTGGGGCTGCGCGCGGCCCGCGAGGGCGTCCGCGTCCAGGTGCCGGAGCTGCGCGCATGAGCGCCGCCGACGTGGTGCTGCCGGGCGGGCGGCGACACCGGCTGGCCGGGGGGGCCCGCTTCGCCCGCCCGGCCGCCCCGGCGACCGGCCGGATCGCGTACGCCGCCGCGCACGTGGTCGCCGACCCGGGTGCGGAGAACGGGCCGGGGGCCCCGGCGGTCGTGGACTGGGACACCACCCTCGCGTTCCGGCGGCACCTGTGGTCGTACGGGCTGGGGGTCGCCGAGGCGATGGACACCGCCCAGCGGGGGATGGGGCTGGACTACCCGGCCACCCGGGAGCTGATCCGGCGCAGCGCCGCCGAGGCCCGCGCCGTGGGCGGCCGGATCGTCGCGGGTGTCGGCACCGACCAGCTGCCGGCCGGCCCGGCCACCCTGGCGGCGGTCGTCGCCGCGTACCGCGAACAGCTCGACGACGTCCGCGCGGCCGGCGCCCGGCCGGTGCTGATGTGCAGCCGGCACCTGGCCGCCGCCGCCCGCCGCCCCGAGGACTACCTGCGGGTGTACGACGAGCTGCTGACCGCCGCCGGCGAGCCGGTGGTGCTGCACTGGCTGGGGCCGATGTTCGACCCGGCGTTGACCGGCTACTGGGGATCCGCCGATCTGGATCTGGCCGCCGACACGGCCGTCGAGCTGATCAAGGCGCACCAGTCCACGGTGGATGGCATCAAGGTGTCGCTGCTGGACGCCGGCCGGGAGGTCGCGCTGCGCCGCCGGCTACCGGCGGGGGTACGTCTCTACACCGGCGACGACTTCCACTACCCGGAGCTGATCCGGGGTGACGAGGTGGGCCATTCCGACGCGCTGCTCGGGGTGTTCGCGGCGATCGCGCCGGCCGCCGCCGCCGCGCTGGCGGCCCTCGACCGGGGTGACCTGGCGGCGTACGACGAGATCTTCGCGCCGACCGTGCCGCTGGCCCGGCACCTGTTCGCGGCGCCGACCTGGCACTACAAGACGGGGATCGTGTTCCTGGCCTGGCTGGCCGGTCACCAGGACCACTTCACCATGGTCGGCGGCGCGCAGTCCGGGCGGTCCCCGGCGCACCTGGCGACCCTGCTCACCCTGGCCGACGCGGCCGGGCTGTTGCCCGACGCCGACCTGGCCGCCGCCCGCGCGCGGGCGTTCTTCACCGTGGCCGGGGTCGTCCAGTGAGCGCGAGGATCGAGCCGGGTTTGCGAGCCCCGCAGTCGCGAGCGACGATCAGCCCAGTGAGTCTCGCGCGCTTCTCGTTCAATCAGGCCACCGCACAGCACTGGGCGCTGCCCGACGTGGTCGCCGGTTGTGTGGCGGCCGGCGTGCCGGGCATCGGGTTGTGGCGGGAGCCGGTGGCCGGGTACGGGCTGGCCCGTTCGGCGAAACTGGTCCGCGACGCCGGCCTCGTCGTCACGTCCCTGTGCCGGGGTGGTTTCTTCTCCGCGGACGACTGGCGTGCGGAGAACCTGCGGGCCATCGAGGAGGCCGCCGCGCTGGGCGCACCCGAGCTGGTGCTGGTCTCCGGCGGTCTGCCGGCCGGTAGTCGGGACATCGACGGTGCCCGGCGTCGGGTCGCCGACGCGATCGGCGAGTTGGCCCCGCACGCGGCCGCGGCCGGCGTCCGGTTGGCCATCGAGCCGCTGCACCCGATGTTCGCCGCCGACCGGTGCGTGATCGCCACCCTCGGCCAGGCACTGGACATCGCTGAGCGGTTCGACCCGGCGGTGGTCGGCGTGGTCGTCGACGCATACCACGTGTGGTGGGACGACACGGTGTACGCGCAGATCGCGCGGGCCGGCGCGCGGATCGCCGCGTTCCAGGTCTGCGACTGGGTGACCCCGCTGCCCGAGGGGGTGCTGCTCGGCCGGGCGCTGCCCGGCGACGGGTGCATCGAGTTGCGCCGGCTGCGCGAGGCGGTCGACGCCGCCGGTTACCGCGGGCCGATCGAGGTGGAGGTCTTCTCCGCCGAGGTGTGGGCGCGTCCCGGCGCGCAGGTGCTGGACGCGGCGATCGCCGGTTACCTGCGCCACGTTGTCTGAGCGACTGTCCGACGGCGGGCCGACCGGCGCGCGGACGTCCTCGCGGGACGACGCACGGACGGCGCTGGCCGTCGGCGGCCGGCGCCTGGCTGGGCATCGGCACCGCGCCGGCCACCCTGGTGCTCGGTGCGGCGATGGCCGCCCGGCCTGATTTCAGCGTGGGTCTCGCCCGGCGGCGGGACCTGGCCTGGTGTGTGGGGCTGCTGATCGGGCCGGCGTTGCTGGGTGTGCTCGCGGGTGCCGGCCTGTGGCTTCGACCGTCTCGCGCCGCCCTGGTTGACGCTGCTGGCCGCCGCGCTGCCGGTGCTGGTGGTGCCGATGGCGACCGAGGCGGTGGCCCGCCGCCGCGGCCGGACCGCGCGGAGGGTGCCCGCCTGGTGTTGGCTGCCGCCGGCGCTGGTCGCGGTCGCCTGCACGCTCGCCGGGATCGGCGTCGCCCCACTGCTCGGCCTGGCCCGCAATGCTCACTCTGCTCTGGAGGCGTCTCGCGTGACGCTGGCGAGGAGATGCCGGCCGCGCGGGACCGCCGGCCGGCGGTAGAGTCGCCCGGTGGACGTGGACGATACCGCCGCCCGGCTCGGGGTGCCCGTCGAGGCGGTCGAGCGTGTGCACCGCCTCGCCGGCGACCGGCCGTCGGCTCCGCTGCCCGCCAGGGCCGACGCGCTCGCGATGCTCGACCGGCTCGCGGTCCGCCCGGACGACGCCGCCGAGATCATGGCCGGCTGGCCCGACCCCGATTTGCCACTGTGGACTCCGGAGCTGCGCTGGCTGCTCGACCGCTCGATCGCCCTGGTCCGCGCCGATCTCGGCGGCTACGTGTGGCTGCCGCCCGGCCCGGAGCTGCCACGCGAACGGGGCCCCGCCTGGCAGCATCTCTACGTGTACGCGTACCTCGCCCTCGTCGGTGTCGTCCGGGACTACCACCGCGACCATGGCATCCCCGACGCCGTGTCCTGGGTGACCCTCGCGGACCTGGGTCGCAACCTCGCCATCGACCGGCGGATGCGTCGCGAGGGGTGGCCCGTCATGCAGAGCTGGTTGACGTTGCACATGCGTGGCGCCGTCTACGAGCTGGGCCGGTTGCAGCACCACCGCGGCGACGGCGCCATCGGCCTGCACATCCCCGACTCGGGGCCGTTGACCCCGGAAGCGGTCTCGGCGTCGCTCGACGAGGCCCGCGCCTTCTTCCCGCGCCACTTTCCCGACGAGCGCTACACGGCGTTCTCGTGCGGCTCGTGGCTGCTCGACCCGCAGCTGCGGGACTACCTTCCCGAGGATTCCAACATCATCCGCTTCCAACGACGATTCGAGCTGGAGCCCTACGAGGAGCCCGAAGGGCTGGACGCCGACGTCGAGGTGCGGCGCTTCGTGTTCCGCACCCTGAGCACGCCGCTCGACCAACTACCGCGCCGCACCGCCCTGCAACGGGCGATCGTCGACCACCTGACGGCCGGCCGTCACTGGCAGTGGCGTCAGGGCCGCTTCGCGATCTGAGCGGGCCCGTAGGCACAACGGCGTTTCATGCCCGCCCTGATCCGGTGCGAGCCGTCGAAGGCCCGGAGGTCACGGACTGGATGCGGGCCTGGGGGCGCCTGGTCGCGTTCCGGCTGGTGCCGTGGGTGCTTCTGGTGCGGTACATGCGCGTCTGCCCGAACGTGCTGGCCCAGCACGCCATCCAGACGGCGCTCGGCGGCTACCAGAGCATCGAGGAGCTGGCCCGCCCCGGAGGTCGCCTGCTGGAGCAGCGCGACCACGCCTGGCAGTGCCTCGTCGACATCCCCGGCGTCGACTGCGTCAAGCCGGCCGGCGCCCTCTACCTCTTCGCCCGTCTCGACCCCAAAGTTCACAAGATCCACGACGACGAGCGCCTGGTGATCGACCTCTTGGAGCAGCAGCACCTCCTGATTTCCCACGGCACCGGCTTCAACCTCGACACACCAGACCACCTCCGCCTGGTCTTCCTGGCCTCCACGGACGTTCTCGACGACGCCGTCTCCCGGATCCGTACCTTCCTCTCCACCTACCGTCAGTAGCGCTGCGGTGCGGCACCCGACATCACTCGGCTTCGACCTCGGTGCGATAGACGGTGAAGCCGCGTCGCTGATAGTTGGGTAAGGCATTCGGATGGTCGAACGAGCAGGTGTGCAGCCACACCCTGCGGACAGCCGGGGATTCCACTGCCGCACTGTCCCAGGCCTGCCGGATGGTCAGCGTCAGCGCATGGCCGCCGAGACCCCTCCCGACATGTTCCGGCAACAGCCCAAAGGCGGTGATCTCCACATCTCCGCCAGGCTGAGGTTCCACATTGGCGACGCCCACGGTCTCGTCCTTCAGGGTGATGAACCAGTACTGGCGCAGCGGACGACACCGCACCAGTTCCTGCCACTCGTCGTTCGTGCGGGACGCACTGCGCCACCCGTAGGGGGATCCGACCTGAGCATGTGTGGCGCGCACGAGCGGCAGGCCACCGTCAACGCGCCGTAGGAGAAGCTCCGGCACGATTTTCCCAGGACGCAGGTCCTTGGCGTCGTTCATCTCCAGGTAGGTGACAACCTTTACCATCCCGGCAGGCTACCCATCGTTGCGGGCAGGCCCAACACAAGCAATTCCGAGGTACGGCCGCCTACTGGGCTCGCCGGCCCGGAGCGCGCGAGCCGTAGGCCGGGCCGAACACCACCAGCAGCGCCAGGTCCTCGGTCACGTCGACGAACCGGTGTTCCTCCCCGGCCGGCACGAAGATCACCCAACCCGGCCCCACCTCGGCCGTGCCATCCGGGGTCACGATCCGGGCCTGTCCCGCGGTGACCACGTAGATCTCATCCTCGGTGTGCGGGCTCTGGTCGTCGAGACCGCCCGCCGGGATGCAGTACGTTCCGACCGACAGGTCGGGCGTTCTCAGCTGCTCGACCCAGTCGTTGGCGGCTCCGGCGGGTGCGGTCCACCGCCCCGCGCCTTCGATGATCAGCATGGCGGAAGTATTCCCTTCATGGTGCGGGCCACTGTCGACGACACCGCGGCCAGTTCGGGCTGCGCGGGCAGAAACACCGTGGGGACCCGCAATGCCTGGTTCATCACGGCGAGCTGATACTCGGCCTGAAGGTCGGTCGTGTTCCGTACGCCGCGGACTATTACTCCGATGTCGTGGCGACGGCAGTAGGTGGAGGTCAGCCCACTCCATGCCGCAACGGTGACGGAGGTCCAGCCGGCCGGCAGAATTGCCCGGACCGCGGCCGCTCGTTCCTCTACGTCGAGTCCCGGATGTTTGGAGCTGTTGACGGCGACGAGCACGATCACCTCGTCGAAGATCTTGCGTGCTCGGTTCACCACGTTCGCATGCCCCGAAGTGAAGGGGTCGAAGCTGCCGGGGTAGACGGCTCGTATGGGTGCGCGACCGTCAGTCACTGTGCAGTACCCGCTGCGCATCGAGGATGACCTGCTCGCTGGCCAGTGCGGCCCAGGAGGCGAACCGTTCCCGGAAGTAGGCGCCGTGCCGGCCCGCCACGGCCGGATCCTGCTCGATGACGTCCAGTTCGTTGACGATGCTCAGGTCCACGAGAGACTGCAGTTGAGCCGGATCCGGCGTTCGCACCTGACCTGTGAAGCGGTCGAACACCTGGCCGGTCCTGGCCAGCGCCCGCCAGCTACGCCCACGGTCGCAGGCGCCGTAGAGATAGACAAGCTGCTCAGCGTCCGCGCCGACGAGATCCCGCAACACCGCGCGGTCGGCCGGATCAAGCAGAGCGCGATCGAAGCCGTCGGTGCCGTAGGCGGCGTGGGTGAGGCCCGCCGCCTGCACGTCACTGCCGCAGCCGAGCAGGGTCAGTCGTTCGTTGACCCGACACAGGTGGGCGTACAGGTTGCCGCCGGGATGCGCGATCTGCTCCGCTCCCTGCCGGCGGAGCCAGACCCGTACGCCGTCGTCGGTGCTCATGGCCCGACTGTAGGGATTGGCGGTCGGATTCGTCAGCCCTGGGTTACGTCAATGACGATTACGGTGATGTTGTCGTGCCCACCCTGGTCGATCGCCAGGGTCACGAGTCGGTCGGAGATCTCCCCGGGCTCGCCCTGGGAGTCGAGCGCAGCTCGTATGTGCTCGTGTGGCACGTACGAACTCAGTCCGTCAGAACACAACAGGACTCGGTCGCCGGGTTGAAGCTGGAGAGGCGTCAGGTCGGCCGACCGGCCGTCGTCCCGTCCGTCGAGGAAGCGGGCCAGCTTCTCGGGGAGGTTGGGCACCGCGTCAGCGCCGGCGATGAGATGTTTGTAGGTGTGATCCTCGCTGATCTGGATCAGGGCGTTGTCATGGGAGCCGTGGCGTCGGATCAGGTAGGCGCGGGAGTCCCCAACGTTCGCCACGACCGCATGACTGCCAGAGCACAGCAAGGCGACAAATGTCGTTCCCATCCCCGCCAGCTTCGGATCCTCGCGGACTTTCCGGCGTAACGCCTCACTCGCTTCGCGGATGGCCCGTCCCAGGAAGTCCGCAAGATCCTCCGGATCCACCAGGCGGTCGTACGCCTGCACGGCGGCGATGACTGTGCTGCTCGCGACATCACCGGAGACGTGGCCGCCGAGGCCGTCCGCAACGACGTAGAGCCATTGTCCTTGGCTGTGGGAGTCCTCGTTCCGTTTGCGAACGAGGCCCTGGTGCGTCCGGCTGGCGGCTCCCATGCTGAGGGCCACGGTCATGACCCTTCTACCGGTCCGGCGTCGGGCCACGGCTCCTTGGCGTTCGTGTCGCGGTGCAGGACGTGGACCGTTTCGACTCGGTCGCTCGCCACGACGTATTCGGTCACCTCGACCGGCTTCTTGTCGCCTCCCGAGGTGCCGACCCGCACGATCTCCAGGACGGGCAGGTTGGTGGGAATCTCCAGGAGGGCTGCTTCGTCTCTGCTGGGCATCCGGGCGCGATGAATCTCCATCCAACTGATGGGCCAGTGGCCGGCATTCTCGATGTGGTGCAGCCACTCGCCAGCCGCCGGGCTCGCGTCCAGGTCGGCGACGATGGCAGCGACGCGTGGGTGAATCCACGAGATGTTGATCTGAAATGGGGCCTCGGACGCTGGCCCGGTAACCCGAAAGCGGCGAAGCACTTCGGTCCCCGGCTCCACGCCAAGCAGTTTGGCGATGCGGGGATCGTCCAGTGTGGCGGGTGCGTTGACGGCCGTTCCGTGGCGAAGCCATACCTCCTGGCTGCTCGCCGAAGGAAACGAGTAGCCGGATGCCTGCTCGTTGCGCTTGACCAGGTCGCCGCGGGGTCGACGTGGCCGCATCGTGCCGTATCGAACGGCAATGCCCCGACCCTGGACGGCCCACACGTAGCCCTCGGTCTCCAGGAGGGCGATGGCCCGGCCGACGGTGTCGCGGTTGGCGTCGTACTCGGCCGCGAGATCGTTGAGGGTCGGAAGCCGCGCACCCGGCTCCCATTCTCCGGCTTCGATCCGCTCTCGGATCATGGACGCGATGTTCAGGTAGCGCGAGTGCACCGGCACGTCCACGCCCTTCCCGGTTGTCCCAAGACAATCCTTGACTCTGACTCAGATCGTCCCCACACTATCTCTTGAAGATTGTCCCCAGACAATCCCGTGGGAGGGCCTAGGTCGGGTCGCCCATCGAACCTGCGCAGTGGGTGTCTCAGGGAAGAGGATGTCCGTGACAGGAAATTGCGGCGAGCCAGAAGAGCTGCGTCCCACGAGCAAGCCGTCGATGCCGGAGATCCCGACGGTTGTCGTGGCGGACGTGCCGCAGGTCTTCGTTCTCATGAGGGACGACGAGGTTGTCGGGTACCTGTTCGACCTTCCTTCGGGCGCGATGGCCATCCTGGACGGTACGGGGGAGATCTTCCGATCGGACTCCCTGGAGGAATTCACCAGGTTCTTCGGCCCCTTGCTGGATCTGGACATCGCGAAGGTCAGGCAAGACCTCTGACCTGCACCGCCCCGCCGTCGTCGACGACACGTCGGTGGTGGGAGGCGTCCTCCGCGGCTACCGGTCGTACCTGCCACCGTCCATCCGGAGGGTGGCGCCGGTCAGGTGGCCGGAGATTGGGCTGGCGAGGTAGGCGACGAGGTCGGCTTGCTCCTGGGGAGGGCACCGCCTTCTGTGCATCAGCTCGGAACCTGAATCTCGGTCCTGGATTCCTAGGTGCGAGACGGGCTGGTGGATGTCAATGCGTCCCATGCGGCCATTGCGCAGGTGATGACCCGTTCCAACTCGGCGCGTGTGGCCCCGTCGCGCGCCTGTACGGACAGGCCCTGCACCACCGTGGCGTAGTAGCGGGCGAGGGCGTCGAGCTCGACGGACGACGTGGTGAACTCACCGTCGGCGACACCGCGCGCAAGCCGCTCCTTGATGGCACTGTGCTGGCCGCGCCGTCCGTCGGCAAGGAACTCCCGGACCGCATGGTTCTCCGCCGCTCCGGTGGGCGCAGCCAGGACGAGCATGCAGTAGTGCGGCTTCGCCGAGCGGGTGATCTCATCAGCGGTGGCGCGCAGCATGGCGTGGATCGCGGCCCGGGCGGTCGGCTGCTCCTGCAGCGCGCGTCGGGGCGGCTCGCCTGAGGTCGTGCCGTAGAGCGCCATGACCTTGCGAAACAGATCTTCCTTGCTGCCGAAGCAGGCGTAGATGCTGCCCGAGGCGATTCCCATGGCCTGCGCCAGGTCGCTCAGTGAGGTTCCCTCGTAGCCCCGCTCCCAGAACACCTCCAGCGCCCGGCGCAGCGCCGTGTTCGGGTCGAAGGTGCGCGGCCTGCCGCGTGCTGCCATCAGACGGTTCTCCGAAGTTTTTGGTCGACCGACCAAGATTACCTTGACCGCCACGGCGGTGCCATGCAGGATTTGTTGGTCGATCGACCAATAAGGAGACCGTTGCCATGAGCACTGCCCCGACCATGCGCGCCCTCCAGCAGAGGTCCCTGACTGGCCCTAAAGATTTGCGCCTGATCAGTGACGCGCCCGTACCGAAGCCAGGCCCGGGCGAGGTCTTGCTCCGGGTCGTCGCCGCCGGCGTCAACTTCGTCGACATCTCGCAGGCTCACGGCAGGTTCGCGGGCGGCCCGCAGCCGCCATATCTAGCCGGAATCGAAGGCGCCGGTGAAGTCACCGCCGTCGGCGAAGGAGTGACTGGTCTGGAAATCGGCACTCACGTCGTCGGCGTCTCGATCGGCGGTGGCGCATTTGCCGAGTACATGGTGCTGCCTGCGGCCGCAGCGGTCCCCGTCCCGCCGGGTTGGACCGACGAGCAGGCGCTGGGCCTGCTGGTGAACTGGCCGACCGCACTCGCTGCGCTCAAGCCCCTGGGTGGCCTCGTTGCGGGACAGACCGTGCTGATCCACGCTGCTGCCGGCGGAACCGGTCAAGCTGCGGTGACGATCGCCAAGCACTACGGCGCGGCAGTGATTGCCACTGCCTCACGTGCCAAGCACGAGACGGTACGAGCCCTGGGCGCCGACCACGTCGTCGACTCCCGTAGCACCGACCTGGCCACCGACGTCCTGCGACTGACCGGAGGCGCGGGCGTCGATGTGGTGCTGGAGTCGGTCGGTGGAGCAACCCTTGACGCCAGTTTGGCCGCGGCCAAGCGGGTCACCGGTCGGGTCGTCGTCTATGGCCTGGCTGGCGGAGAGGCCGCGATCACCAACTGGGACCTGGTCTACAGGCACCAGCTCCACGTCATCGGCCTCAATATCGGCATTCTCATTCAGGCCGCACCGCACATCTTCGGTGAGCTCATGGGTGAGCTGTTCGGACTCATCGCCGCCGGGGTGCTCGGGCCCGGGCAGCCCACCACCTACCAGCTCGCCGAAGGGCCGAAGGCACTCGCGGAACTGGAAGCACGGACTACGGTGGGCAAGCTCGCGCTACGACTCTGAGCGAGGAGCCCACGAGTGCACGTCAGCCTGGCCACGAGCGCCGGTAGGGCCGCCCGGCCGAACGAGGACTTCGTCGGTGCTGTCCCGGGAGCCGTCGTGTTGCTGGACGGTGCCGGCATTCCGGGAGCCGACGGGCTCTGCGCGCACGGAGTCGCCTGGTACACCCACCGTCTCGGCAGCACGCTGCTCGGTGGCCTGTCGCGAGACGACGGACGGGACCTCGCGGGCATCCTCGCCGCCGCCATCGGCGAGATCGCCGTCGCGCACAGTGCCAGCTGCGACATCGCGAACCCGTGCAGCCCGCAGGCCACCGTCCTGATGGTCCGCGCCCACCGGGGACGCCTGGAGCATCTCCTGCTCGCGGACTCGTTCCTGGTCCTCGACCAGGTGGGCGGTGGCCCGGAGCTGGTCACCGACGAGCGCGAGGTGATCGCCAGGCGGGAGTGCTCAGCGCCGCTGAGTGGCGTCACACCCGGAACTCCCGCGTACGACCGTGTCCGCGCCTCCTGCGCCGAGGCCCTGCGCGCGCGCCGCAACCGGCCGGGCGGCTACTGGATCGCCAAGGACGACCCGCGCGCGGCACAGGAGGCGGTGACCGGCAGCCACGCCCTTGACGACCTGAACGGAATCGCGTTGCTCAGCAACGGCGCCAGCCGGATCGTCAGCCCGTACGGTCTGACCAACTGGCCCGGCGTACTGGAATTGCTCACCGCCCACGGCCCGTCCGGTGTCATCGACCGCGTCCGGCAGGCCGAAGCCCAGATGGACCCTGGGCCTGACGCTCAGGTCCCGGACGATGCCACAGTGGCCCACTGGACGGACCTGCCACGCCACCGAGGGTGAAAGTGCTCGGACGGCCGACGGGGGCAGCGGACGCCCGCCGGTCGGTGGCGGCATCGGCCGATGCGCGTTCTCTTCGACGGCCCGGCTCCGGTCGACTACGGGCAGATCTACGTGACGAGCCGAGAGCTGCCGAACATGAAGGGGGCGTTCGCCGGGCAGGCGAACGGCCTCTGCGGGGCCGGCGACCCCGGCGCGCTGCTCCTGATGACCGGCACGCACTCTGGGCGGGTCCACTTCCGGATTGAGGTGTACGACGGTGAGCCGTCGGCCGCGACGGAGGAGTGGGAGGAGGTGGTGGAGTTGTCGTTTCGGCCGAGGGACGCGGTGGTCGACCTGGTTCCCTGGGGCGACGAGCCACTCGCCCAGCTGCCGCTGATCCCCGAAGGGCAGGACACCGGCCGGCTGCTGGCCTACCGCGTGCGGTACTGCGCCCGGGGGCATGGATGAGGGGAGCGACCTGTTCGGCGGGCTCGACCCCGACGAGCTGGACGACGGCGACTACACGTACATGGATCGGAGGCCGGACCGCTACCTGCTGTGCTTCTGGCCGGAGGGCTCGACGGGCGACGACCCGAGCGACGCCGTGGCACGCGCCGACGCGATCCTGCGCCAGACCAGCCAAGCCGCTGCCTACTGGCACGGCTGGGCAGCCGGGTTACCGCCCGCGCCGAGCCTGTGGGAGCAGGTCGAAGCCGAACAGCTCAGGCGGTTGGAGCGAGAGCGTCGCGACGAGGAGTACCGCAGGCGCGATGAGCTGCGGCGCTGGGGCGGCCGTCTGCCGAGTGAGCGGCTCCGACAGGTGCGCGGCAATATTCAGGGCCTCGTCCTGCTGGACCGGGACCTGGTCGACGGGGTGGCGGCTGCCGACGCCGCCACGCAGCGGCAGATCGCGATCTGGGCGGCGCGGCGGGCGTTCACCGTCGCCGGGCTCGCGGACCTCGACTGGATGGCACCGGCGTGGGCGGCCCTGGATCGGGCGGGCCGCTGCCCGCCGAGTTCGCCGACCCCACAGCGCTGTGGACGCGGATCCTGGGCGAGCCACCCGTCACGTACGCCGTCGTCTCGTTGCGTCCGGCCGGTCACGGCCCGGCTGATCCGCTCGGCGCGGCTCTCGACGCCCCGGTGAACCCGGTCGCGATGGCGCTGCCGGCACTCGTGGCAGCCGGCGAGTCGGACCCCCTGCAGGCCGCGTTGGAGGCGCTCTGGGCGGCCGTCAGCACCTACGCCGCGCGGCGGAACGAGTTCCTGGCAGACGTGCGCCGTGCCTTTCCCGTCATCGACATCGACCGAGCAGAGGGAAGCCTGGCATGAGCAGCCCACGCGAAACCTTCCTCCGACTGGTGAACGGCGTCTGCGACGGTCCGTACGAGGACCTGGCCGATCTGTACGCCGAGCAAACCCATGTCACGCATCCGTTCCACCCGCTCAACCCGCCGCCGCTGCGTAGCCGCAGCGAACTGCACGCGCACTTCACCGCGTCGCCTCCGGTCGACCGGACGCTGAACCGTAAGCCGGTCGACGTGACGAGCAGGAGAGCACCACCATTGCAGACGCGTCCCGACCCTGATTCGCGCCCGGCGCCCGGCGCACCCACACGCCGACGACAGTGGGCCAGGTCAGTCGCCCCAGTCGAGTTGGTGTGGGGGCACGCCGGCACGCCTTCCGTACGGCACGGCCCCGAGGGCTACAGGTTCCCGGACTCCGGCCAGTTCGACCAGTGCGTGTTGGGTGGCAGGGCTGGTGCGTACCGTCGCACATCTCCCGTCGCCAGCACGTCGGCGAGCTGGCGGAAGGTCACTGATCGACTGGGCAGGGCGTCCTGGGCGGGGTCCGGGTGGTGCCACTGATCCAACCGCAGGATCTCCGGGAGGTCGGCCGGAATCCGCCGCCGCAGCTCGACCTCGTCGGCCAGGAGCAACTCCCGGTGCTCCGGTACGAGCCGGCGAAGCACGTCGACCAGTTCCTCGCCCGGCTCGGCTGCCACCGGCATTCGCCGGCCGTGTACGACAATCGGGTTTCCGCAGTAGATCTCGGGCTCGTCAATGTCCTCGATCTCGTCGGGGTTGTCGACCCGATCGAGGAAGTCCACGTTGCCGTGGCCCGGCTGCCCCTCAGTGAGACAGTTGCCGAAGACATACAGGACGTCGACGAGGTTGCCGGCCCTGGGCGAGTAACCAACCGCCTCGACGATGAGCGCCCACCGCTGCGCGTCGCGGAAAGCGTGCAGCCGTGCATCCACCGCGTAGTAGTAGCCGTGGCCCAGGTCCGGGAACCTGAAGTCTCCGGCCGCGGCGTCGAGCTGGTCGAGAATCTCGCCGGAGCGCACGGTCGCGCAGTCTAGCCGCGGATTCTCCAGCACGATCAGGCGCGCGGTCTGACGCGACGCAAGATCATGGCCTCGGCGCGAGCCGACCGTTGGGCATGTGCACGACCCGGAGGAAGGCGGGCAGCCTCCACGGCCTCGGCCCGCCGATGACGACGTCGCGCCGCAGCACCGCCTGAGCGATGCTGATCCGGCCGAACATCATCAGGTTGAACCGGGCGGGCCGAAACCGCACGCGCACGTCGAACGGGCCGTCGGGAGGCGCGATCCACACCCTGCGGTCGCCAAGCGTCAGCGTCGTCGTCGACGTGAACCGCGATCGGAACTGCACCGACACGGGGTGGCGAGGCATCGGCAGCGCGGTGTTGAGCAGCACCCCGTACGAGTCACGCAGCATGTCGAACATGAACAGGTCCCAGTAGAGCGCGGCGTGTGCGTCCGGCATCGGCCACGGTCGGCGCAGCGCCCGCGCGATGTCCCAGCCGTGTACGAGTAGTTCGTTTGTCAGATGGGCGAACAGGCCGCCGACCGTCACCCGCGCGTTGCCCAGCCAGCTCACCGTCGACCGCGGATCCGTGGTCGTGGCCAGGAGGCGGGCGACAGCGGTGTTGAGCTGCGACAGCAGGACTTCCGGATCGCGCTCGGTGAAGTGGGCGAGCACGTGGCGGTTGACGACGGCGACCGTGTCGACGTTCGTGACGGCGAGCATGTCCTCCAGGCCCGGCATCCGGATGGCAACACCGGTGCCCTCCAGTGTGGACACGTACAGCACCGCGATCGACACCACGTGCGCGACGGTGTCGGCCAGGGTCCAGTCGG
Source organism: Micromonospora sp. NBC_00617 (assembly GCF_045161355.1). Lineage (NCBI taxonomy): Bacteria > Bacillati > Actinomycetota > Actinomycetes > Micromonosporales > Micromonosporaceae > Micromonospora > Micromonospora sp. NBC_00617. The sequence goes on from NZ_CP107751.1 coordinate 1,788,252, forward strand.
CGGTGACCCTGACCGTGGGGGAGGACGCGGTGGCCACCAGGTCGGTGAACCGGTCGGCAGCCGCCCGCAGCGCCGCGTTGGCCAGACTCCAGCGGGCCGGGCCTGCGGTCTCACTCACGTCGAGCAGTATCGAGCATTCGCTCCGCCGGGGACTTCTTCCAACGTGCGCTCATCCGCCACGGCACCAGAGCCGGTGGAACCGCTCAGGCGGTCTCCTCGATGGTGGTGCCGGTACGTGCCGCCCGCGCGGCGCCCCAGTCGTAGAGGGCCTGCAACACCGGGGCCAGGCTGAGGCCCTCCTCGGTCAGTCGGTACTCCACGTGCGGTGGCGTCGTCCCGTGGTCGTGTCGCAGGATCAGCCCGTCGGCCTCCAGCTCGCGCAGCCGCTGGGTCAGCATCTTCTCGCTGACGTCGGGCATCCGGCGGCGCAGCTCGCCATAGCGGTGCACGCCCTCCTTGAGGTGGGCCAGGATCACCGGTCGCCACTTGCCGCCGATGACGTCGACGGCGTACTCCACGGGGCAGTGGTAACGCTTGGCCATCGTGGTCTCCTTCGGTACGCACCAGATGGTGCGTACTTGATCATCGTCGTCGCGGGTGTTGGGCTGTGCCCATGGTCATCGAGTACATCAGGTACCGCGTGCCGCCGGAGCGGCTGGAGGGCTTCGAGGCGGCGTACGAGCGGGCCGCTGCCGCGCTGCGGGCGGCGCCGGAATGCGTGGACTACGAGTTGAGCCACTCCCTGGACGACACCGCCTGCTACGTGCTGCGCATCACCTGGACATCGGTCGACCGGCACCTGAACGGATTCCGGGGCGGCCCGGTGTTCGGGCAGTTCATCGCCGCGATCAGGCCGTACGTCGAGGACATCGAGGAGATGCGGCACTACGCCCGAACCTCGGTCGCCGGCTCCGGTGGCGCCACTCCGCCGAGCCTGTACGAGTGGGCCGGTGGCGCCGACGCGTTCACGAAGCTGTGCGACGCCTTCTACCGCCTGGTCCGTTCCGACGACCTCCTCGCGCCGATGTTCGCCCGCATGGATCCGGACCACGCCCGGTACGTGGCAATCTGGCTCGCCGAGGTCTTCGGTGGGCCGGCTGCCTACACCACCGAGCGCGGTGGCTACCGCCACATGGTCGGCAAGCATCTGGGCAGGGCGATCAGCGAAGCGCAGCGTCGACGGTGGGTCAACCTGATGATGGACGCCGCCGACGAGGCCGACCTGCCCGACGATCCCGAGTTCCGGGCCGCCTTCACGAGCTACCTGGAGTGGGGCACGCGGCTGGCCGTACACAATTCGCAGCCGGACGCGGACCCGGTGCGGCAGGCGCCCGTACCACTGTGGGGTTGGGGTGTGGCCCCGCCCTACCTCAGCCCGCAGCCCTCCTGAGAGCGTGCCCGCGTCGGCGGGCGGGTGTCCGCCCCGCTGGCTATCGTTCGGGGCATGCCGCGCCCCGCATCCCTCGCCGTTGGTACCGCCTTCCTCGCGGACGGGCCGGCCGATGGCGTCGACCTCAGCCTGTTCGGGCAGTTCACGGGCTCCTGGGCGCTGGATTGCACCGAGTACGACCCCGACGGTTCCTCGACCGTCCGCCGGGGCGAGTGGCACTTCGGGTACGCGTTGGCCGGTCGGGCAACCACTGATGTCTGGATCCTGCCCGGAGTCGAACATGGCGTGAGCGTGCGGTTCCCCGACCCCACGGCCGGTCCGGGGATCTGGCGCTCGACCTGGGTGGGGCCGGGCCGGCATCGGACGCACACCTTTCGGGCGGCCCGCGTCGGCGAGCAGATCGTGCTCGACGGCGGCGATCTGCGGTGGACCTTCTCCGACATCGGCGCTGACGAGTTCCGCTGGCGCAACGAGGCACGGCAACCCGACGGCACGTGGCGAGTGCAGCAGACGTTCCAGGTGTGGCGCCAGAACTGACCTGTCCCGCCGCGTGATCCACTCGGCTTCCGTGAAACCGGTCATCCCCGGTCAGCGGACACCCCGACTTCCTGGAAGCCGAGTGGATCTCGGCGGCCGGCGCCCCCGCGCCGAGCCAACAAGCGTCAGCTGCCGGTGCAGGTCGCGGTGGCACCGCTGCCGTTGCCGGTGCCCTGGAACCCGAAACTCGTGGCCTGACCCGCCGCCAGTCGTCCGTTGTAGCTCTGGTTGGCGACGGTGATGGTGCCGCTGCTACCGCTGGCCACGCCGTTCCACAGCGAGCTGACCGAAGCTCCGCTCGGCAGGGTGAGGGTGACCCGCCAGCCGGTGAGCGCGGACGTCCCCGCGGTGACTGTCACGGTGGCGACGAATCCGCCGTTCCACTGGTCCTGGACGGCGTAGACCGCGGTGCAGGCCGGGGTGCCGGTGGGCGGCGGCGTGGTCGGCGGGGGCGTGGTGGGTGGCGGCGTGGTGGGCGGAGGTGTCGTGGGTGGCGGCGTGGTGGGCGGCGTGCCGCCGTCGAGCGTCAGGTTCTTCTGCTGCACGGTCCACTGGCTGCGGCACAGGCCGCAGTCGGGGCCGACGAAGTTGGCGCCGGCGGTGGTGTCACCCTTCAGGCGCCACTTGAGGTAGAGCACCGCGACGCGGCCGAACTCGCCGCCGTTGGCCTGGTCGTAGGTGCCGCCATGACCGACGTTCAGATTGCCCATGAAGGCGGGCAGCCCGGCTGGCAGCTTGCCCCAGTCGTCCATGGCGTTGGGATAGGCGATGTCGCTGGGCCCCCCGATGAAGTAGGCGATTGGCTTGGTCAGCCGCCTGAGCTGGTAGTCGTCGGCGTCGTTCAGCAAGCCGCTGCTGAAGATCCCGGTCGTGGTGACGCGCGGGTCGGCCGAGACGGCGTACGCCTCGAGCCCTCCGCAGGAGAAGCCCGCGACGGCGACCTTGGTGGTGTCGAGCTTGTTGAAGTACTTGCTGCCCTGCCGGGAGTTCTCCGCGACGGCCCAGTCGATGGACTGGGTGAGCATCTGGGAGGTGGTGGAGCCGGATCCGTTCGGGGCGCCGTTGGCGATGGCCAGGAAGCCGTGCGAGGCGATCTCGCGCAGGAAATTACCCTGGGACAGACCGTTGGCTGAGCACCCGCCGTTACCCCAGACGACGATGGGCAGGCGTTCGGACGGGAGCGTCTGCGGCCGGAAGATCGTGTGGTTGGCCAGGCTGGCCGAGGTCTCGTAGTCGGCCGGATAGGGTCCGGAACCACCGACGGCGGCATCGGCCGGCGTCGCGCCGAGCGCCATGATCACCGAGGCGACCGGGACGACGACTGTCACCAGCCCCGCGTAGATCTTCGATCTCCTTCTCATGCACCCCTCCAACGGATGTCGCGGTGGGCTCCCCGCGGCGGCGGCGGCGGTGGTGGCTGCTCGTTCACGCTGCGACCGCAAGGGTCAGCGCAGGCCACGGGCCAGGTCGAGGCGAACGCGTCGACCACCCGGCGGGGTCCCCACAGGCGATCCGATGGGAGCGGTACGCAGTTACTATCACTGCCGTAACGAAAAGTGTCAATATAACGTCAACCCAGCGTGGCCGCCTTGCGCAGCAGCACCGAGCGTTCGCGCTGGTTGGCGCACAGGCGGACGGCCAGCTCCAGCTCGGCGCGCGCCTCCGGTCGCCGTCCGAGCCGGGCCAGCAGCTCGCCGCGTACGGTCGGGACCAGGTGGGATCCGGGGAGCCGGTTCGCGGCGATCAGCTCGTCCACGATGGCCAGAGCCGGCGCCGGGCCCGAGGCCATGGCCACGGCGACGGCCCGGTTGAGGTCGACCACCGGTGAGGGCGCGACTCGGCCGAGAGCCTCGTAGAGCACGACGATCCGGTCCCAGTCGGTCGCCTCGATCGACGGCGCCGACGTGTGGGTGGCGGCGATCGCGGCCTGCAGACCGTAGGGGCCGAGCCCACGCGTCGACGCCGCCCTGCCCAGCGCGGCCAGCCCGCGACGGATCGCGGAGACGTCCCACCGCCGTCGGTCCTGGTCCTCCAGCAGGACCGGCGAGCCGTCCGGGCCGGTCCGGGCCGGGAAGCGCGCGGCCGTCAGCTCGCACAACGCGAGCAGACCGTGCGCCTCCGGCTCGTCCGGCGCGAGCGCGGCCAGCGTACGGGCCAGCCGGATCGCCTCGTACGCGACGTCGGGGCGCAGCAACCGGTCGCCCGACGTGGCCGTCGACCCTTCGGTGAAGATCACGTACAGGACGCTGAGCACGCCTCCGAGCCGTTCCCGACGCTCGGCGGCCGGCGGCAGCTCGAACGGCACCCGGGCCGCCGCGATGGTCTTCTTGGCGCGGGTGATGCGGGCCTGCACGGTCGGCACGGGCACGAGGAACGCGCGGGCGATCTCCTCGCTGGACAGGCCGGCGACCACGCGCAGGGTCAGCGCCACCCGGGCCTCGGGGGAGAGCACCGGGTGGCAGCTCACGAACATCAGCGCCAACACGTCGTCGTCGATCCGGTCGGGGTCGATGTCCTCGTCGAGCCCCGAGCCCGCCGCCCAGCCGACTGCCGAGTCGACCGCCGCGTCGACCGCCAGCAGGGCGTACCGCTCCCGGAGCGCGCTTCGGCGGCGGATCGCGTCGATGGCCCGCCGGCGGGCCGTGGCCATCAGCCAACCGGCCGGATTGGCCGGCAAGGCGCGCCGCCACGACACCAGCGCCTCGGCCACCGCCTCCTGGGCGGCGTCCTCGGCCAGCCCGAAGTCGCCTGTGAGCCGGGTCAGCGCGGCGACGATCCGCGCCGACTCGATCCGCCAGACGGCCTCGACGTCGGCCGTGCCCATCAGGGCTGACCGTCGCCCGGGACCTCGTCGGCCCCGGCCACCCGACGGACCTCGATCTTGGATCCGCGGACCGCCGGGAACCTCCGGGCCCATTCCACCGCCTCCTCCTTCGAGGCGACATCGAGCAGGAAGTAGCCGCCGAACAGTTCCTTGGTCTCGCCGTACGGCCCGTCCGTGACCACCGGGGCCTCGCCGCCGAAGTCGACCACGACACCCCGGGCCGGATCGTCCAGCCCCTCGGCCGCGAGGAGGACGCCGGCGGTGACCATCTCCTCGATGAACGTGCGGGTCGTGGCCATCGCCTCGTCGATCGAGGCCATCATGGCAGCGTTCGACTCGTCGGTGCCTCGCATGATCAGCATGTACGTCGACATCGCGTTCTCCTCCTCCGGCAGGGCCGCCTCTCGACCTGCGCATTCACCTGTCGAACGGGCGGCCGGCGTATCGACACGGCCCCGGAAGATCTTTTGTCGCGCCGCCGCGACGAGCCCCGCTGCGGTGGCCGCCGAACGCGCATTGTCGCAGCTCGGCAGCGGGCGGAGTCCACGCTGACCGGCACCGGATCTGCCGGTGCGACATATCGCCGGTGTCACCGCGTCGGCGCCCAGGACGGCCGCCAGGTCGTGGCGGGCAGCGGCGCCAGGCTCGCGCAGTGGTCGATGACCGCCCGCAACCCAGGGTGCGGGTTCGCACGCGGCAGGATGAGCGAGAGCGGGTACGCGAGCGTGGGCTTCCCGATCGGGATGCGGCGCAGGTCGTGGTTCGTCGGCCAGACGTACCTGTCGCGCGTGCCGACGAAGGTCGCCACGTCAGCGGAGTCCGCGAGGATGTCGAGCAGCACCTCGTTGCCGAAGTTCGGGCCGGCGGCGTCGATGCGCAGGTCGAACTCGGTGGCGAGCTGGTCGTAGAAGTCCGACCACTCGCTTCCCGGCGCGATGCCGGGGACCCAGATCCGGTGCCCGCGCAGCTGGGCCGGTGTCAGAGTGCGCGCGGAGGCGAGAGGGTGTCGCGGGCCGACGAGCAACTCCAGGGGTGAGTCGAACGCGTGGATCATCCGCACGTCGCGCGGCAGCGTGGTCGGGTCGGTGACCGAGCGGAACGAGGCGTCGATGTCACCCGCCTGGACGGCGGCGACCGCCGCGCGCGGGTCGTTGACCCGCAGGGTCACCACGTCGAGCTTGGTTTCCGGATGTGACCGCCAGTAGTCGTGCAGGACGACGGCCTGCGCGGACCGCAGGCCGAGAACGTCGATCCGCAGGGCCCGCGAGCCCGGTCTGATCGCGGCGAGGGCGCGGTCCATCCCGGCCACGATGCCCCGGGCGTGCGGGAGGAATGCCTGGCCGTCGAGCGTCAGCTCGACCCCGCGGGGAGTACGGGTGAACAACCGGACGTCGAGGGCGCGTTCAAGCGCCGCGATCCGCTTCGACACGGCCTGCTGGGTCACGCCCAGCTCCTCGGCCGCGTGCTGCAACTGCCCGAACTCGGCCGCCCGGACGAACGATCGCACCGCCTCGGTATCCACCGGGCCATCATCCACCTGCACAACAGATGGTTGTGACACGCCCAGACGTCGGTTGTTTGCGCCGACGTCGGCGGCGCTGGTCTGCTGCCCGGACCCGAACGTCGGTTGTCACGAGGGGGCAGATGCGCGCGCGGTTGGGGTCCGGTTTCGGTTGGCTGTGGTCGGCCTACGCCGTCAGCACGTACGGCACGTGGATAGCCTTCGGCGCGTTCCCGTTGATCGCGGTTCGCGTCCTGCACTCGCCCGCGTTCGCCGTGTCGATCCTGGCGGCGGCCGGACCGGCCGTCGCGGCGGTCGTGGCGTTCTCGCTCGGTCCGTGGGTCGAGCGCCGGGCGAAGCGACCGGTGCTGGTCGCCATGGACCTGCTCCGGTTCGTGGCCATGGCGAGCGTCCCGCTCGCGTACGCCTTCGGTCTGCTGTCGTACGGCCAGTTGCTGGTCGTCTCGGTCCTCTCCGGGACGGCGAGCATCGCCTTCGCCGCCGCGTCCGGCGCGTACCTCAAGTATCTCGTCCAGAGCGATCACCTGGTGGTGGCGAACGGGCGGTTCGAGGCCACGAACTGGGCGGCGATCGCGGTGGGCCCGCCCCTCGGTGGCGCGCTCGTCGGGCTGCTCGGCCCGGTCGTCACCGTCGCGGCCGACGCCCTGAGCTATGTGCTGTCGGCGCTCGCTGTCCTGCGCATCCGTGGCGGCGACGTCGCGTTGCCCCAGGACCGTGCCGGCCGGCTGCGCGGCGCCGATCTTCTCATCGGCTGGCGGTTCATCCTGCACGACCGTGCCCTGCGAGGGCTGTTCCTCAACTCCATCCTGGTCGGCGGCCTCATCATGGCTACCGCCCCGCTCCTGGCTGTCCTCCTGCTGGGCCAGTACCACCTCCCGGCCTGGCAGTACGGCCTCGCCTTCGGCGTCCCGGCGCTCGGCGGGCTGGTGGGCGCCCGCCTGTCCGCCCGCCTCGTGGCTCGCCACGGCCGGCACCGCGTCATGATCGTCTCCGGGTGGTTGCGCTCGGTCTTCCCCCTCGGCCTCGCGTTCGTCCAGCCGGGCATCCCCGGACTTCTCACCGTGATCGTCGTCGAGGGCCTGCTGATCACCTGCATGGGCGTCTTCAACCCGATCTACGCGACCGAACGACTGCACCGCACCCCGCTCGGCCACACCGTCCGAGTCCTCACGACGTGGAGTGCCGTCAGCAGACTCGTCCAGGCGGCCCTGGTGGTGATCTGGGGCGTCCTCGCGACCCGCACCAGCCCTCTCGCGGCGATCACCATTTCCGGCGTTCTCCTGCTCGCCACCCCGCTCCTGCTGCCCAGGAGGACACCGTCGGTCGCCACCGAACCCGCCGCGTCCGCCAGAGACGTTCAGGTCGGGTGAACGGGTGGCTCACCCTCCGCGCCCGCCAGCTTCATATTTCCAGTCATCGATGTTAACGTTAACTTAACTCCGTCGTTCGCCGGTCGGCATGATCTTCGGCGGAGGCCCGGTGAGATCGGAGAACGCTCATGACCACATCCGGCAGGGTTCTTCGCGTGCGCTCGGTGGCGGTGGTGACGGTGTGCGCTCTCGCCACCGCAGTCTCGATGGCTTCTGCCGCGTCCGCGTCCGCCACCATCACCGTCGCCGCCGACGGCAGCGGCAACTACACGACCGTGCAGGCGGCGATCGACAGTGTCGCGGCGAACAACGGCGTTCCGGTCACCATCACCATCAAACCCGGCACCTACCGGGGCGTGGTCACCATTCCCGCCAACAAGCCCCACCTCACGTTGGCCGGCGCCGGCAGCTCCGCCGCCCAGGTGGTGATCGTCGAAGGGCACGCGGCCGGCCAAACCAAGCCCGGGGGCGGTACGTACGGCACGTCCGGCAGTGCCTCGGTCTTCGTCAACGCCAACGACACCATGATCAGCAATCTGACCATGTCGAACGACTTCAACGAGGCCGCCAACACCCTCGACGCCGAGCAGGCCGTCGCCGTCAACACCTCCGGCGACCGGGTGCAGTTCGACAACGTCCGCATCCTCGGCAACCAGGACACCCTGCTGGTCAACGCACCAAGTGTCAGCTCGGTCCGGCGTCTCTACGTCCGTAACTCCTACGTGGAGGGCGACGTCGACTTCATCTTCGGGCGGGGCACGATGGTCTTCCAGAACGGCACCGTGCACTCGCTCACCCGGGGCTCGTCGTCGAACAACGGCTACCTCACCGCCGCGGCCACCGACATCAACAACAAGTTCGGCTTCCTCTTCTGGGGAACCACACTGACCAGCAACGCGCCCGCCAGGACCGTCTATCTCGGCCGGCCCTGGCATCCCAGCGGCGACGTCAACGCCCGCGGTCAGGTCCTCTACCGGGGCGTCGCGATGGGCGCACACATCCGCAACGATCCCTGGACCGACATGTCCGGCTTCTCGTGGAGGACCGCCCGGTTCGCCGAGTACAGCAGCACCGGGGCTGGCGCCGTCATCAACGCCGACCGCCCCCAGATGAGCGCCTCCACCGCCACCCAGTACACACCCACCGCCTACCTGGCGGGTAACGACGGCTGGAACCCCATCCGATGACGAAGATTCGTTCCCTGCGTACCGCGGCCCTCATCGCAGTCGCCGCGGGGGTGCTCGCCGCAGGTCTGCCGGCCCTCAACGCCCAGGCCGCGGTCGGTGACGGCACGCCGACCGACTCGAACATCAGCTTCGTCGGCCGGTGGAACAAGACGAACGCCTCGGCCTACGTGCCCTACTGGGCCGGCGCGTACCTGCGGGTCGGGTTCACCGGCAAGACGGTGAAGCTCCGGCAGCGCAACACCATCCAGCTGTGGGCCAGCATCGACGGTAGGGCGTTCACGTCCTTCACCGGCTCCGGCACGATCAACCTGACGCCGACCGCGCTGGCGGCCGGCAACCACACGTTGATCGTCAGTTACCGGCAGGTGGCCGGCTCGTACACCGGTGACGCGGTCTTCCAGGGGTTGATCCTGGAGTCGGGCGCGGGCACATTCGCGCCACCGGCCCGCCCCAAGCTGGTCGAGTTCGTCGGTGACTCGATCACCGCGGGCGCCACGAGCAGTCAGCTCGCCGTGACCGACTACGGCTTCAAGGTCGGTGAGAGGCTCGGCTACGACCACACCCAGATCGCGATCGGTGGCATGTGTCTGGCCGAGACGACCGATGGATGCTGGGCGCAGGAGACACGCTACTGGATGTCGTCAGGTGGCCAGGCCGGCACCGACCCGTGGGACTTCTCCCGCTACACGGCCGACGGCGTGGTGATCAACCTGGGGACCAACGACAAGAGCCATGGCGTGAGCGCCGCGGCCTTCCAGGCGACGTACACCACCTTCCTCACCAGGATCCGGGCCAGGTTTCCGAACGCCAAGCTCTTCGCCATGCGGACGTTCATCGGTCGCTATGCCACGGAGACGGAGGCGGCGGTGCGGGCACGCAACGCCGCGGGTGACGCCAACGTGTTCTACGTGGACACCACCGGCTGGCTGCCGTCCGGCGGCCTGAGCGACTCGGTGCACCCGAACGACGCGGGCCACCAGGCCATCACCGACCGGCTGGCCCCGGTCCTGGGCGCACGACTGACCACGACCCCGACCCCCACGACCCCGGCCCCCACGACTGCGCCGACCACTCCTGCGCCGACCACTCCTGCGCCGACCACTCCTGCGCCGACCACTCCTGCGCCGACCACTCCTGCGCCGACCACTCCTGCGGGCGGGGCCTGCGCGGTCACCTACCGCAAGACCGGTGACTGGGGTACGGGTGCCCAGTTCGACGTGACGCTCAGCAACACCTCCACCGTCCCGGTCGACGGTTGGACACTGACCTGGTCCCTGCCAGGCAGTCAGCGGATCACGCAGTCCTGGAATTCCACCGTCACCCAGTCCGGCAATGCGGCCACGGCGGTGAACGCCTCCTGGAACGCGGTGATCCCGGCCGCCGGTTCGACCAGCTTCGGATTTGTCACCGACAGCCCGCTCGGCGGAGCGACCGGTTTCGCCCTCAACGGCTCCCCGTGCGCCGCCACCACCTGACGGCGAGCGTCTCCGATCAAGGCAGGAGTAACCCGATGAAGGTTGGCCGATCGCGTCTCGTGGTCCTGGCGGCAACGGTCCTGACCGTCGTGGCCGGCGGGCTCGGCATCGCCACCGCCCAGGCCGCCACCCCGGCGTGCGGTGTCGTCTATCGGGTGACCAGCGAGTGGACCGGCGGATTCGGAGCCGATGTCGTCGTCACCAACCTCGGTGACGCGGTGACCAGCTGGGCCCTGGGTTGGAGTCTCGCCCCCGGGCAGGGCGTGACGCAGGCGTGGAACGCCACCGTCACGGTCACCGGCACGGCGGTGACCGCCACCAACGTGAGCTACAACGGTGCCGTCGGCTCCGGCGCATCGGTCACCTTCGGCTTCGCCGGCTCGTGGCGCGGCAGCAACCCGGTGCCGTCGTCGTTCTCGTTCAACGGCATCACCTGTGCCGGCCCACCGGCAGCGACCCCCACCGCACAGACACCGACGCCGGGGCCAACGCCCTGCCCCGAGCCGAGCACACCGCAGGCGACCCCTTCCACGTCATCGGCACCCGCGCCGATCAAGGTGTGGATGGCCGGCGATTCCACGATGATGAATGCCAGTTCCTGTCCGATCGGCTGGGGCAGCCAGTTCGCGTCCTACTTCACCTCGAACGTCACCGTGCAGAACAGTGCCGTCGGCGGTCGCAGCATCCAGACGTGGCTGTACGAGGGCAATGTGACCTCCACCAAGAACTCGGCCGGCGAGTGCACGCTCAGCTCGACTGCCTACAGCGCGCGGTGGTCGGCGATGCTGGACACCGGCAGCGGCTTCAAGCCCGGTGACTATCTGATCATCCAGTTCGGCATCAACGACGGTGACTCGGCCTGCCCGCGACACGTAGGCGCCAATCGCTTCAAGGAACTGCTCGGCGTCATGGCGACGGCTGCCAAAGCCAGAGGGGTGAAGCCGATCTTCGTCACCCCGGTGGCGGCGATCACGTGCAGCGGCGGCACCGCCGTCGGCAATCGCGGTTTCGTCACCGAGACGACGGCTGCGGCCGCCGCCAACGGCGTACCGGTCATCGACCTGCACGCCAAGAGCGTGGCGCTCTACAACACGCTCAGGCTCTGCCCGAACAACGGTGACTACTCGACGGGCGCGGTCGGCGCGTTCTTCTGCAACGACCACACCCACTTCGAGGCCGCCGGCGCCAGACAGATCGCCGGCCTGATCGCCACCGCCCTCAGGGCGCAGAACATCCCGCTCGCCGCCCACCTGAAGTGACAGCCACCCCTGTGGCGGCGTGACCGGGCCGCGCTCGCAGACGACAGGAGCAGCACCTCGATCGAGGGCAGTGGCGGCGATGTCGTACCCGGTCACCCGGTGAACCTACGGCCAGACAACGCGGCCACCGTCGGCCTCGGATCCTCTGCGCCTGTCGTCGGGACGAACTGCTACGCCGGAGCCCGGTCGGTGCACGCCCACGGTGAGCCACCGTCCACATCGGCTTCGCTCGCCAGTAGCCCGGCTGCTACGGTGCACCGGAAAGACGATCATGGCGAATGCTGGGGAGTTGACGTAAATGCGCAAGAAGCCGAATATGCGGCGGGCCGGTGCTCTGATCATGGTGCCGGCGACCGTGGCCCTCGTTCTGGTCGGAACCGCCTCGGCGGCGTCGGCGGCCACGGGCAAGCCGAGCGGTGCGCCGCCGGCGGCCAATGGTGTCGACGTGTGGTGCGTGTCGACGACCGGTGCCAAGGCGTGCTTCGCCGCGTACGGGGACCGGGTCTGGGTGAAGGACACCAAGGCGAACGGCGCGTCCGCCGCCGGCACGATCCAGGGACCGAGCTGGAGTCGGCAGTGCTTCAACAGCAGCGGAGCCGACGCCGGCTGGGTCATGTGCGACTTCGACGTGCCGGAGTACGAAAAGGGTCTGCTGTGGGCCGTCAACAAGCCGTTCATCGGCAACGAGAGCAGCACGGTGATCTACACCAGCGGCCCGATCTGACGCCAGCGTTCGTGTAACGAGCTCCGGTCCGTCAGACCAGCGGCGCCTGCGCGGATCGGTCGCCGTCTCCGGCCGCGCGGGCGCCCTCGGGAGCGGCGATCGGGGCGGTGACGATCCGGCTGGGCAGCACCGGCGCGTCGCGGCCCGTGCCCCGCCGACCGCCGCTCCCGGCCGACTGCTCGTGGTAGTCCTGCTCCACGTTGACCGACCAGACGTCGTGCGTGGCGCCGGTGGCGATGTTCTCGACGGTCAGCATCGCGGTGAGCATCGAATGGTCCTGGTTGTTGTAGCGGTGCATGCCGTTGCGCCCCACCGGGTGCACGTTCGGCACGGCCTCGGCCAGCCAGGCCCGGATCACGTCCACGTTGTGCTGGTAGCGCTCGTCGTACACCGGGTAGGCCTTGGGCATCCGCACCACGTGCCCGGCCTCCACGACACCGGGGCGGACCAAACCCAACCGCTCCAGCTCCGCGGTGGCCAGGGCCACGAGGTCGGCATCCGGGGTACGCCACATCTCGTCGTCCTCGAAGACGAAGTACTCCAGGCCCAGGCAGGTGCGCCCGTCCTTGACGAGGTAGGGCGACCACGATCCGAAGTTCTGGATCCGGCCCACCCGCACCGCCGGGTCGTGCACGTAGATCCAGTTGTCCGGGAACGAGAACTCGGCCGGCACCACCAGGGCCACCGTCAGGAAGTCGCGGTAGCGCAGGTCGGCGGCGCAGGCCAGCACCTCCGGGGGCGCCGGCGGACGCAGCGCGGCGACCAGTTCCGAGATCGGCATCGACGAGATCACGTCGTCGGCCGGCTCGGTGCGCTGCCCGCCCGCTCCGTTGAGCGTCACACTGATCGCCCGTCGTCGTTTCGGGTCGCGGTGCACGGCGGTCACCCAGGTGCCGGTCGACACCTCCGCGCCGCGCCGACGCACCTCCTCGGCGCAGCGCTCCCACATCATCCCCGGCCCGTACTTCGGGTACTGGAACTCCTCGATCAGGCTGGTCACGTCGGTGCTACGGCGGCGGGGCAGCACCGCGTTGCGGATCGCCGTGGCCAGCGACAGGTTCTTGATCCGCTGCGCGGCCCAGTCGGCCTGCAACCGGTCCGCCGGCATGCCCCAGACCTTCTCGGTGTACGTCTTGAAGAAGATCGAGTACAGCCGCCAGCCGAACCGGGCCGACACCCAGCCCTCGAAGTGCGACTGGTCCTTCGGCGGGCGCAGGCGGGCCCGGGCGTACGAGCCCAGGCAGCGCACCGCCTCCGGCAGCCCCAGGTTGCGCAGCGCGTTCGTCGCGCTCAGCGGGTAGTTGAACAGGGCGCCCCGGTAGAAGATCCGGCTCATCCGGGGGCGGGTCAGGAAGTCCTCGTCGGGCAGGATCTCGTGCCAGAACGCCTCCACCCGGGGCACCTTCGTGAAGAACCGGTGCCCGCCGATGTCGAAGCGCCACCCGTCGCGCTCCACGGTCCGGCTGATCCCGCCGACCACCTCGTCGGCCTCGAAGACCCGGACGGGCCGCCCGTGCCGGAGCAACTCGTACGCCGCGGTGAGCCCCGCGGGCCCCGCGCCGATGACCACCGTTCCGTGCTGTTCGCTCATGCCGCCTGTACTCCCTGCCGATGGTTGAGGCGCGGCGCGTACCCGTTATGCCCGGGATGTCACCTGCTGGTCGTGGTCGTTTCGCCCCGGCGGGGCGCACCGGGGCGTACAACGAAAGGGGCGGCACCCTCACGCGGCGGGTGGGTCGGCGGACCGGGGGAGCGGGGCGGATGCACCGGTGGCGAAGCGGCCGGCGGCACGCAGCGATGCTGGCTGCCCGGCCCGCCGGGGTGGCGGGGGCGGCCCGGCTGGCCGGCGCGGCCGGAGCGGGCGCGCGGCTGGCCCGCCGCGTTCCGGCGCCCTGGCCGTACCTCATCGGGCTCTTTCTCGGCGCGAAGCTGCTGCTGACCCTGCTCGGCCTGCTGGTCCTGCATGCCTGGGACGGCATCGGGGGTGCGCCGCCGCCGGACGAGGCGATGATGTGGGCGCAGCAGCGGGAGGTCTCCGGCCATCGGTGGATCTCCTTCTGGTTCGCCTGGGACGCGCTGCTCTACCTGCGGCTGAGCGAGCTGCCGCTGGCCGGCCGGCCATGGGGCGACTTCGGTTTCCCGCTGCTCTACCCCTTCCTCGCCCGGCCGGTCGGCGCGCTGCTCGGCGGCGACAACGCGCTGGCCCTGCTGGTGATCAGCAACGTCGCGTTCCTGGGCGCCCTGGTGTACGGCTACCGGCTGGCCGAGCTGCTGCTCGGCGACCCGGACGCGGCCCGTCGGTTCACCCGCTACCTGGTGCTGCTGCCGACGGCCTTCCTCTTCCAGGCCGCGCTGACCGAGTCGCTGTTCGTCTGCCTCGCGCTGGCCGTGTTCTACTACGCCGAGCGACGGCGGTGGCTGCTGGTCGGCGTGCTCGGCTACTTCCTGGCGACGAGCCGGTCTCTCGGGCTGCTCGTCGCGTTGCCGCTGGCGCTGGTGCTGCTGCGTCAGCACGACTGGCGGCTGGGCCCACGCGCCCTGCTCGGATACCTGCGGATCGGCTGGCCCTTGCTGCTGCTGCCCGCCGGATGGTTCACCTTCATGGCGTTCTGTCGGTGGCGCGGCGGGGACTGGTTCGCCTACCAGCACGCCCAACAGGTCGGCTGGGGGGTCGAGGCGCAGAACCCGGTGCCGGTGGTGGTGGACGCTCTGGCCGGAGAGCCGCGCGACGCCGGACGGGTCCTCTTCGCCCTGGTCGTGCTGGCCGTGCTGGTCGCCGGGTTCCGTCGCCGGGAGCTGCCGTATCTGGTCTACGGCGTGCTCATGGTGCTGGTGCCGCTGTCGATGGGCCCGGCGGTCTACAAGAGCCTGCTGCGCTACCTGCTGGCGGCGTTCCCGGTGGCGCTGGTGCTGACCCGCTGGGCCCGTCGCGCCGGTGTCGACGTGTGGCTGACGGCGGCCCTCGCCGTGGTGCAGGGTGCGCTGTTCGTGCTCTGGCTCACCTACTGGACCCATATGATCATCTGATTGGGTGGCCGCCGGTCGGCGCAGGATGAGGCGATGACCGAGGCACGGGTGCGCCTCGACGATCTCGGCGCCTGGCTGATCAAGACCCGGCCTGTGCGAGCCGGCGGACCTGTGCGAGCCTGCTACCCGTCGTGCAATCAACGTTCGGGGGAGGCCTGGTGTTCGCCCTGCCGCTGACCGAGGACGTCGAGCTGCGCCCGCTGGAGCCGTGGCGGGCCGAGGAGTTCCTCGCCCACCTGGACCGGGCCCGCGATCACATCCGCCCCTGGGTGTCGCCGTCCTTCGTCGCCACCGACCTGCCGTCGGCCCGCGCGGTGTTGCAGCGCTACGCCGACCGCTGGGCCACCGACGCCGGCGGCATCTGGGGCCTGTGGTGGCGCGGCAGCCTGGCCGGCGGGGTCATGTTCGTGTCGTTCGACGTCACGCTGGGCGTCTGCGAGGTCGGCTGCTGGCTGGAACCGGACGCGCAGGGGCGAGGAATGATGGCCCCCGCGATTCGCCGGATCGTCGACTGGGCGGTCCGCGAGCGCGGCATCCAGCGGGTCGAGTGGCGTACCAACGCGGCCAACACCCGCAGCATCGCCCTGGCCCGGCGGCTCGGCCTGCGCCACGACGGCACCCTGCGCCAGGTCTACCCGAGCCCACGCGGGCGCATCGACCTGGAGGTCTGGTCGGTGCTGGCCGACGAGTGGCTGGCCCAGCCCACACCGCAACCGCCCGCCGTCCAGTGACGACGGCGGATTTCTGTCGTACCCGGGCGGCACCATGCATTCATGGCCGTCCCCGCGCTCACCCCTGGATCCGACCCGCCGCGTTCCGTGCCGCTGCGTGAGGCGCGCACCCGGTTCAGCCAGCTCGTCGCGCTGGCCGAGCTGACCGACGCCGTCACCGTCGTCACCCGCGACGGCGATCCCCGTCCGGTCGCCGCGATCGTTCCCGCCGCCGCCGCCCGCAGCGGCGCGCAGGCCCGCGCCGACGCCGACCGGCTTGCCGCGGTCACCGCCGGTTGGGCCCGCCGCCTCGACGAGCAGCACCGTCGCAGCAGCCAGCGGCACGCCGCCGAGCTGGGGGCGGTCCGCGCGGCGCTGGCCGAGGTGTGGGCCGAGCTGGACCGCCGCGTCGTCCCGGGCAGCGACCCGGCGCTGTCCCGGCTGCGTGCTGCGCACGCCGACCTGCTCACCGACTGACCGCCGCTCGTCGAGGGCCGTCGCCGGCCCCGGCACATCGCGCAGCGCGGGTGTCAGGTCGTGGCCGGGTAGGCGTGGGTCTCGGTCGCCTTGACCGCGACCCAGACCGGCTGGCCGGGGATCAGCCGCAGGTACGCCGCGGCGGCCGGCGTGACGTCGGCGGCCACGCCGATCGGCCCGTCCACCTGCACGCGTACGTTGTCGCCGTGGCGCTGCACGCCGGTGACGGTGCCCGCCCAGGTGTTGCGGGGGCTGCCGTCGGGCCGGGCCGGGTGCAGGGCCACCGCCGCCGGGCGGAACGCGACGAACGCGTCCCCGTCGAGCCGGTCGGCCACGCTGAGGGTCAGCTTCGGCGCGACACGTACCGTGTGGCCCTGCGCCCGACCCCGATAGAGGTTCAACCCGACCAGCCGGGCCACGTAGTCGGTGCGCGGGCGGGCGGTGACGCTCGGGCCGTCCCCCTCCTGCACCACGCGCCCACCCTCGACGATGACCAGGCGGTCGGCCAGCGCCAACGCGTCCAGCGGATCGTGGGTGACCAGCACCGTGGCGCCCGGGTGCGCGGCCAGGTGGCGGTGCAGCTCCGCGCGGGTGTCCAGGCGGGTGCGGGCGTCCAGGGCGGCGAGCGGCTCGTCGAGCAGCAGCAGCGACGGCCCGACGGCCAGCGCGCGGGCCAGCGCCACCCGCTGCGCCTGCCCGCCGGAGAGCTGCCGGGGCCGGCGGTGCGCGTGGCCGGCCAGACCCACCCGGTCGAGCCAGCCCCGGGCCGTGGCCCGCGCCGCCCGTCGGTCGACGCCGTGCCGGCGCGGCCCGAAGGCCACGTTGTCCAGCGCGTTGAGGTGCGGAAAGAGCAGGTAGTCCTGGAAGACCACGCCGATCGGGCGGCGTTCGGTGGGCACCCAGCCCCGGCTCGCCGGCCGATCCAGGTCGACACCGTCGAGGGTGACGTGCCCGGCCGTGAGCGGGTGCAGCCCGGCCAGCGCGCGCAACGCGGTGGTCTTGCCGGCGCCGTTCGGCCCGAGCAGCGCGACGACCTCGCCCGACGCGACCCGCAGCGGCACATCCAACCGGAAGGCGCCCCGGTCGACGACGAGCCGGGCGTCGAGCAGCGGCGCGTTGCTGGTCTCGTCGTCCAGCGGCGCGGTCACGGGCTGGCCAGCCAGCGGTCCCGCAGCGCGGCCAGGATACTCACCGAGACGATCAGCAGCACCAGACTGAGCACGATCGCGGACTCCAGGTCGGTCTCCAACGCCAGGTAGACGGCCAGCGGCATCGTCTGCGTACGCCCGGGATAGTTGCCGGCGAAGGTGATGGTGGCGCCGAACTCGCCGAGCGCCCGCGCCCAGCACAGCACCGCGCCGGCGGCCAGACCCGGTGCCACCAGGGGCAGCGTGACGTGGGTGAAGGTGGTCCACCGCCCGGCGCCGAGGGTCGCGGCGGCCTCCTCGTAGCGGTGGTCAGCGGCGCGCAGCGCACCCTCGACGGCGATGACGAGGAACGGCATGGCGACGAACGCCTCGGCCAGCACCACGCCCGCGGTCGTGAACGGCAGGGTGACGCCGAACGTGGCGTCGAGCCAGCCGCCGAGCAGCCCGCGGCGGCCGAAGACCAGCAGCAGCGCCACGCCGCCGACGACCGGTGGCAGCACCAGCGGCACGGTGACCAGGGCGCGGACCAGCCGGCGGCCGGGAAACTCGACCCGGGCCAGCAGCCAGGCCAGCGGCACCCCGAGCAGCAGGCAGAACAGGGTGGCCAGGGTCGCGGTCTGCACCGACAGTCGCAGCGCCGTCAGCGCCCCCGGCGCGGTGAGCCGTTGCGGCAGCGTCGTCCACGGCGCCCGGACCACCAGCCCGGCCAGCGGCAGGACGAGGAAGAGCAGGCCCAGCCCCGCCGGGATCAGCAGCGCCGCCGGCACCCGCCCCCGTCGGCGCGGCGCGACGTCGGGAAGCCGCCGCGCGCTGTCGGGAAGGGTCTGTCGCACGGCGCTGGGAAGGGTTCGCCTCACGGTGCCGGGAAGGCCCGTCTCATGGCGCCTGGAAGCCGGCTGCGGCGAGGACCGTCTGTGCCGGCGTCGAGCGGACGTACGCGACGAAGGCCCGCGCGCCGGCCGGATTCGGCGCGTCCTTCAGCGCGACGATCGGATAGTCGTTGATCGCCCGCGCCGACTCGGGAAACTCGACACCTGTCACGTCGCTGCTCGCGGCGCGGGCGTCCGTGCGATAGACGAGGGCCGCGTCGACCTCGCCGAGCTTGACCTTCGCCAGCGCTCCCTTGACGTCCTGTTCCAGGGTGACGGGGGTCAGCCCGACACCTGCCGCCGTCAGGGCGGTCCGCGCCGCCGCGCCGCAGGGCACCTGGTCGGCGCAGAGCGCCACCTTCACTCCCGGGCGGGCCAGGTCGGCGAGACCGGTCACGCCCTTGGGGTTGCCGCTGGGCACCGCGATCACCAGTTGGTTGCGGGCGAAGACGAACGGCGTGCCGTCGGCGTCGCCGGCCTCGGTCACGGTCGCCATGTTCTTCGGCGCGGCCGACGCGAAGACGTCCGCCGGAGCGCCCTGGGCGATCTGGTTGGCCAGGGCGGAGCTGCCGGCCAGGTTGAGGGTGACGGTGACGCCCGGGTTGGCGGCCTCGAAGTCGCTGGCGATCCGGGTGAACGACTCGGTCAGCGAGGCGGCGGCGAACACGGTCACCGTGCCCGCTGCCCGACCGTCCCGGGTGTCGCCCCCGGATGCCGGGTCGCCGGTGCGGTCGCAGCCGGCCGTCGCCAGCACGGTCACCGCCAGCGCCACCGCGACGAATCTGGTCCGACGACTCATCCGACCCCCCTTGCTCCGGCCGGAGTGGTGGGCGCGGCGCGCTCCACCACCACGGTGGTCGACTTGATGACGGCGACGGCGACCGAACCGACCCTCAGGTCGAGGTCGTCGACGGCCTCCCGGCTCATCAGCGACACGACCCGGAAGGGGCCGGCCTGGATGTCGACCTGGGCCATCACCGTGTCCTTGCGGACGTCGACGACGATGCCGCGCAACCGGTTGCGGGCCGAGGAGAATTCGGCGCCCGCGTCCGGGTCGGCGGCCTGCGTGCGGGCGAACGCCGCGAGGTCGACGCCGTCAATGATCCGGTGGTCGTGCTCGTCCCGCCCGGCGGGCAGCCGCCCGGCGTCCACCCAGCGGCGGATGGTGTCGGCGCTGACGCCGAGCAGTTCGGCCGCCGCGCCGATCCGGAACGTCGTCACCGCCTCACCCTAGCGGCCCGCATCCGCGAGGGTATAGGCCCCACGCCACCCGCATTCGCGTGGCTTTGCCGCTCGATATGCCAGCATCTGCTATCCGTCAGGTGGCGTGCCGCGCGGAGAAATGCCGGTCAGTGGCGGCGGGGGTGGCCCTTGAGGTGTCGGCCCAACTCCCGGGCGATCTCGCGGTTGGCGTCACGTTCGGCGAGGGTCTGCCGCTTGTCGTACGCGCGCTTGCCCTTGGCCAGGGCCAGCTCGACCTTGGCCCAGCCGTTGTCGAAGTACATCGACAACGGCACCAGCGTCACCCCGCCCTCGCGGACCTTCTCCAGGATCCGGCTGATCTCGGAGCGGTGCAGCAGCAGCTTGCGGTTGCGGCGCGGCGCGTGGTTGGTCCAGGTGCCGTAGCTGTACTCGGCGATGTGCAGCCCGTACAGCACGATCTCGCCGTCGCGTTCGTGCGCGAACGCGTCCACCAGCGACGCCCGTCCCTCGCGCAGCGACTTCACCTCGGTGCCGACCAGCACGATGCCGGCCTCGTACGTGCGCAGCACGGTGTACTCGTGCCGGGCCTTCTTGTTCGAGGCGATCAGTCGACGCTCGGGCTGCTTGGACGGGCTCACCCGGCGACGATATCCGGCACGGGTCTGGGGCTGGGTGCTGCTGCCGATCGCCGAGGACGTCGCGCCGACTTTGTGAAACACCCGTACGACGCGCCGACTACCTAAAGACATCGAACGGTCGCTGGCAGTAGTCTCGGGCGGCGTTCGTGCTTCCCGCCCCCCGAGGAGCGTCCGTGGACTCGATGGCCCGCCCGCGCACCGCGCCCCACGACGACGACCAGCCGATCGACCCGCCCAGCGACGGCTCCATGCTTCCGGAGCTGGAGGACGCCGCCTGGATGCACCACGCGAACACGTTCGCGCACACCAGCTTCTGGGCGGTGGCCCGACGTCTGCCGAGGTTGGTGCGGGAGGCGGTGGCGCTGGCCTGGGCCACCAACCGCATGGACACGGTCGCCTCCATCGGCCTGAACGTCGCCGCCGGCGTGATGACCACCTTCGGCCTGCTCGCCACGACCAGCGTGCTGCGGGAACTCTTCGCCGCCGGTCCCACCCCGGACCGGGTGCGCTCCGCCCTGCCGGCGCTGGTCGTGGCCGCGGCGGCGGTGTCGGCGCGCGGCGGCCTGACGATCGCGGCCGGTTGGGCCCAGGCACGGCTCACCCCGCAGATCAACTACCAGGTGGAGCTGCGGCTGTTCGAGGCCACCACCGCCGTGGATCTGGCCGCGTTCGACGACGCCGGGTTCGCCGAGGAGATGGACCGGGTCCGCGACCGGGGGATGGGCGAGGCGGCGTGGATCGTCGACCACACCGTCAACCTGGTCACCGGCGTCGTCGGGATGCTCGCCACCGCCGTGGCGGTCACCGTCATCCAGCCGCTGCTGCTGCCGTGCCTGCTGCTCGCGGCCGTGCCCCAGGCGATCACGGCGGTGCGGATGGCCCGCCGGGAGTACCTGGCGATGCTGGCCCGGATCACCCGCCGCCGGCGGATGTGGATGCTCGCCCACCTGATGGCCAACCGGCACACCGCAGCCGAGGTGCGCGCCTACCAGATGCGTGACTTCCTGCTCGCCGAGTACTGCGGCGTGATGGCTGTCGAGACCCGCGCCCAACTGCGGTTGGTGCGCTCGCAGGCCGGCACCCGCGTGGCCGGCGCCAGCGTGGCGGGCCTGGCCACCTTCGGGGTGTACGCCGTGCTCGGCGGTCTGCTGCTGGCCGGTATGGTCGCCCTCGCCGCCGCGGCCACCGCCCTGCTCGCCCTGCAGTCCGCCCGGACCAGCCTGGGCGTCGCGGTCGTCGCCACCAACTCGCTGTACGAGGACGCCCTCTACTACCAGGACTACCGGGATTTCCTGACCCGGGCGCAGGGCCGGGTGCCCGTCGGCGGCGACCAGGTGGTCGACGGCGTCGAGACGATCGACGTGCATGAGGTGAGCCTGCGCTACCCCGACACCGACGCGCCCGCGGTGGACCGGGTCAGCCTGACGATCCGACGCGGTGAGGTGATCGCGCTGGTCGGCGAGAACGGCTCCGGCAAGACCACCCTGGCCAAGTTGATCGCCGGGCTCTACCAGCCGACCGGCGGGACGATCCGCTGGGACGACGTCGACGCCGCCGAACTGGATCCGCGGACGCTCGGCGCGCAGGTGGCCGTGATGACGCAGGAGTACTGGAAGTTCCCGTTCACCGCGGGGCAGAACATCCGCGTCGGCCGGCACGACCGTACGCCCGACCAGCCCGGCCCCGACGTGCAGGAGGCCGCCGCCGCGGCCGCCGCCCACGACATGATCGTCGGTCTGCCGCACGGCTACGACACCCTGCTGGACCGGGAGTTCAAGAACGGTCACGAGCTGTCCGGCGGGCAGTGGCAGCGGCTCGTCGCCGCCCGCGGGCTCTACCGCAACGCCGCCCTGCTGATCTGCGACGAGCCGTCGGCAGCCCTGGATGCCCGCGCCGAACATGCCCTGTTCCAGCACCTGCGCCGTCGGCCCGACCGGGCCGTCGTCCTGATCACCCACCGGCTGGCCAACGTCCGGCACGCCGATCGGATCTTCGTCATGGACCGGGGTCGCCTCGTCCAGCAGGGCAACCACGACGAGCTGATGGCGGCCGGCGGCCTCTACCGCGAGCTGTTCGAGTTGCAGGCCAGCGGCTACCGAGCCGGCGCCACCGACGCCGCAAACCACTGACTCCACCCCATCGTGCGCCCCGACTCCTGCTCATCAATCGATCACTGGGGCTCTGCCACAGCGGGTGGGTCCAGGCCGTCCTTTGCTCTGCTTCAACCCGCGCAACACCCGGTGTCCGGATCCGATGCGTGGGTTGAAGCAGAGCAAAGGAGGCGACGCGTAGGTCTCTGCTCGCGGTCCGACGCCCAGGTCCACGCGACAGCCGAGGATCCCGCCCGTCAGGCGGGCTGGGCACCCTTGAGGAAATCCGCGAGGACCCGTGTGTGGGTGGAGAACGCCAGTTCGACCGGGTCGGTGAGCACCAGCCACTCGGTGGCCTCCTCCGTGGGCGCCGACGGCGGCAGGTCCTCGACGGCCCGCTCGGGCAGCACTCCGAAGACCATCATGGTGCCGCCCGCCGGGGCGCCGTGCACGGCCAGGAGCCGGGCGTCCTCGGCCGCCGCGATCAGCCCGGTCTCCTCCCGCAGCTCACGCACGAGCGCGTCGGACCACTCCTCGCCGTACTCGATGAAGCCGCCGGGCAGCGCGAGCAGCCCGCGGGCCGGTTCGATGTCCCGGCGCACGACCACCACCCCGAGGCCCTCGGCGGTGCGGACCGGGAGCACCGCGACCGCGACGGGCAGCGGATTGCGCCAGACGGTCTCGCCGCAGACCGCGCAGATCCGCGGCCATCCGGCCGCCGCCGGGTAGGCGGTGCCGCAGTAGGAGCAGTGCGAGTACGCCATGCCGGTCATGCCGCAGCACGTTACCCGGGCCCCCGCGCGGTCAGCGGCGCCGTCGGGCGGGGATCGCAGCCGCCCACCTCGGATGGCGGAGACCAGTGCGCCGGACGACGGCGGCGCGTCGGCCGCCGCCGGCGGAGCCGCTCAGGCTTGCGGGGCGCCCGTGTAGAAGGCGGTGGTGCGCTCGGCGGCGGCCTTGGCCTCGTCGGCGTCGGTGCCGGCGGCGATGCTCGCCTCGCACCACAGCTGGCTGCTCAGCTCCATGGCGCGTCGTCCCTCGGCGGAGGCGATCCACTCGGCGCTGTCCTCCGGTCGGACGCCGCCGCCGTCGCCGGAGAGGTAGGTGGCAAGACCGAGCAGGCCCAGGTCCCAGCCGACGCCGACGGCGCCCGGCCCGAACTGTGCCCACCGGTCCTGGTCGACGTGCGCGATGTGGTCCAGGTCGAGGCGGGCCCGTTCGTCGCCGACCGGCGTGACCCGCACCTCGATCCAGCTCACCTCGCCGCCCATCTCCCAGGTGGCGGTGAAGCGGTGCGGAGGCTCGCAGCTCTCGATGGTGCCGTGGGCGTTGCCCTGAAGCTGGTACGTGCCGTGCAGCCGCAGGTCGCCGCTGATCGGCAGGAACCAGCGGGGGATGCGCTCGGCGTTGGTGCAGGCGTCCCACAGGTCCTCGGCCGTCGCCTGGTAGGTCTGGCTGATCGTGGTCACCCGGGCCTCGCCCGCGGCCAGGGTGCGGCTGCCGACCTGCCGCTGGACGGCGTTGATCTGCTCGGTCGCGTCGAACATCAGGTGTTCCTCTCCTCGGATGGATCGGCGGGCCCGTGCAGGCGACGTTCGCGTCGGCCCCGGGCCAGCTCGGTGGCGAGTGCCGCCAGGGGTGGCGCCCAGAACCGGCGGAAGTGCTCCAACCAGCCGTCGACCTCGCGCAACGGGCGTGGATCGACCGCGTACAGGCGCCGGGCGCCCTCTGGTCGCACGGTGGCGAAGCCGTTGTCCCGCAACACTTTGAGGTGCTGTGACACGGCGGGCTGGGAGATGCCGAACTCGTCGCGGATGACCGCGCTGACCGCGCCCGCGGTCTGCTCGCCGTCGGCGAGCAGCTCCAGGATGCGGCGCCGGACCGGATCGCCCAGCACGTCGAAGGCGTGCACGGCGACAGTTATATCACTACCAGCTTATTTAAGCCAAGCCTGAAACTCCGACCAGCTTGTCCAACCGGATCGGCAGGTCCCGGATGCGGACGCCGGTGGCGTGGTGGACGGCGTTGGCGACCGCCGCCGCGGTGCCGACGATGCCGATCTCGCCGATGCCCTTCACCCCGGCCGGATTCAGCTCGTCGTCCCGCTCATCCAGCCAGTACGCCTCGACGGCCTCGACGTCCGCGCAGCCGGTGATGTGGTACGTGGCCAGGTCGTGGTTGACCCAGTCGCCGTAGCGCTCGTCGAGCAGGCCCTCTTCGTGCAGCGCCATCGACAGCCCCATCGTCATGCCGCCGATCAGCTGACTGCGCGCCGTCGTCGGGTTCACCACCCGGCCGGCGGCGAACACCCCGAGCAGCCGGTTCACCCGCACCTCGCCGGTGTCCGCGTCCACCCGCACCTCGACGAACTGCGCCCCGTACGCGTACCGGGGTCGGCTGGGCTGCCCGCTCACCTCGTCGGTGGTGTCCGCCTCGGCGCTGACCTCGGTACCCGGCGGTGCGCCCTCGCGCAGCTTCCCGCGCATCGCCTCGCAGGCCCGGATCACGGCCCAGCTCCACGAGGCGGTGCCCATCGAGCCCCCGGCCACCGGAGCCACCGGGAGATCGGTGTCGCCGATGCGGATCTCGACCCGCTCGGGCGGCACCCCCAGCGCGTCGGCGGCCACCTGCCAGAGCGCCGTCCTGGCGCCGGTGCCGATGTCGGTGGCGTCGATCCGTACCAGGAAGGTGCCGTCGGGCCGGGCGGTGGCCGCCGCCGACGATGGTCTCGCCCGGGCCGGGTAGCTCGACCCGGCCACGCCGGTGCCGATCAGCCACCGCCCGTCGCCCCGGGCCCGGGGCGTGGGATCCCGGCCGGTCCAGCCGAACCGTTGCGCCCCCTCGCGCAGGCAGGCCACCAGATTGCGGCTGGTGAACGACTCCCCCTGGTCGGGGTCGACCTGGGCGTCGTTGCGGATCCGCAGCTCCACCGGGTCGACCCCCACGGCGACGGCCAGTTCGTCCATCGCCGACTCCAGGGCGTACGCGCCGGGGCACTCGCCGGGGGCGCGCATCCAGAACGGCGTGGGCACGTCGAGGCGGACCAGGCGGTGAGTGGTGCGTCGGTGCGGCGCCGCGTACATGCTGCGGGTGTAGACGGCGATCTGCTCGGCGAACTCCCGGACGGTCGAGGTCTGGCTGATCGCGTCGTGACAGACCGCGGTGAGCCGGCCGTCGGTGTCGGCGGCGAGGCGGATCCGTTGGATGCTGGGCGTGCGGTAGCCGATCGGCCCGAACAGCTGCTGGCGGGTCAGCGCCAGCCTGACCGGGCGGTCCACGTGCCGGGCGGCGAGCGCGGCGAGCACCACCGCCGCCTTGGCGGAGCCCTTGCTGCCGAAGCCGCCGCCGACGTGCTCGGCGATGACCCGCACGGACTCCTGGGGCAGCTCGAACAGCTCGGCCAGCGCGGTCTGCACCGGCACGGCGCCCTGGGTTGAGTCGTGCACCAGCAGCCGCCCGTCGTGCCACCGCGCCGTCGTGGCGTGCGGCTCCATCGGATTGTTGTGGTACGCCGGTGTCCGATAGGTGACGTCCACCCGCACCGGCGCGGCCGCGTACCCGGCGTCGAAGTCCCCCTCGGCCGTGTCCGTCGGATAGCTGGGGTTGACGTGCTCCGGTTTGTACAGGCCCGGGTGGTCGTCGGTGAGCACGGTGCTGTGCGGCGCGGCGTCGTAGTCGATCCGCACCAGTCGGGCACCCTCGCGGGCCGCCTCCAGGCTGGTGGCCACCACCACCGCGACGAACTGCCCCCGGTAGTGCACCGCCGGCTCCTGCAACAACCACAGCTCCGGCTGCGGGCCGGGCGCGATCCGGGGCGCGTTGCCGTGGTGCAGTACGGCGAGCACGCCGGGCGACGCCAGCGCCTCCTCGGTGTCGACGCGGGTGATCCGGCCCCGGACCACTGCCGCCGGCACCGCCCAGCCGTACGTGACGCCGTCCACCGGGTACTCCACCGCGTACCGGGCCGTGCCGGTGACCTTCTCCCGACCCTCCAGCCGGGGATGCGCCCGACCGACCGCGCCGGTGTTCACGACGCCGCCAACTCGCTGAGCACCCGCACCGTGATGGCCCGGGTCAGGGGCAGCTTGAAGCCGTTGTGCCGTAGCGGCCGGGCCTCGGTCAACTCGGCGTCGGCGGCCCGCGCGGCCAGCTCCGGGCTGAACAGCCGACCGCGCAGCTCCTCCTCGGCCCGGTACGCCCGCCACGGCCGGTGCGCCACCGCGCCGTACGCCAGGCGGACGTCGCGGACCACGTCCCCGTCGAGGTCGAGCACCGCGGCCACCGAGCCGGCGGCGAAGGCGAACGACGCCCGGTCGCGCACCTTCAGGTACGCCGAACGGCGCGCGGCCGGCAACGCGGGCAGCCGCACGGCGGTGATCAGCGCGCCCCGCGCCAGAGTCGTCTCCCGTTCCGGATGCGCGCCGGGGGAGCGGTACAGCTCGGCGAGCGGGACGTCCCGGGGGCCGTCGGCGTCGTGCACCTCCACCACCGCGTCCAGCGCGGCGAGGGCGACCGCCAGGTCCGACGGGTGGGTGGCCACGCACTGTTCGGACCAGTCCAGCACGGCCAGGTCGCGGTTCTGCCCGTGCAGGGCGGCGCAGCCGCTGCCCGGGTCGCGCTTGTTGCACGCCTTGCCGGTGTCCTGGAAGTAGACGCAGCGGGTGCGCTGCAACAGGTTGCCGCCGGTCGTGGCCAGGTTGCGTAGCTGACCGGACGCGGCGGCGAGCAGGGCGCGGGCCAGCACCGGGTAGTCGCGGCGAACCGCGGGGTGGGCGGCGAGGTCGCTGTTGCGCACGGTCGCGCCGATGCGCAGCCCGCCGTCGGGCAGCTCCTCGACCGTGTCCAGCGGCAGTCGGGTCACGTCCACCAGCAGCTCGGGCCGCTGCACCCCGAGCTTCATGAGGTCCACCAGGTTGGTCCCGCCGCCCAGGTACGCCGCGTGCGGCTGGCCGGCCAGCACGGCGACGGCGTCGGCCACGTCGGCCGGCCGGTGGTAGCGGAACGGCCTCACGACGTGGTCGCCGTCTCGCGGATGGCCGCGACGATGTGCGGGTACGCGGCGCAGCGGCAGAGGTTGCCGGCCATCCGCTCGCGGATCTCGGCGTCGGTCAGCTCGGGTGGCGCGTCGAGGTCGTCGGTGACCGCGCTGGGCCAGCCCCGGGCGACCTCGTCGAGCATGCCCCGGGCCGAGCAGAGCTGCCCGGGGGTGCAGTAGCCGCACTGGAACGCGTCGTGCGCGACGAACGCGGCCTGCAACGGGGACAGGTCGTCCGGACCGGCGAGCCCCTCGACGGTCAGCACCGATCGGCCGTCCACCGTGACCGTGAAGACGAGGCAGCTCTTGGCCCGGCGACCGTCCAGCAGCACCGTGCAGGAGCCGCACTGGCCGTGGTCGCAGCCCTTCTTCGCCCCGGTCAGGCCCAGGTGCTCGCGCAGCGCGTCGAGCAGGGTGGTGCGGTTGTCCAGCGTCAGCTCACGGCGGTCGCCGTTCACCTCGAACGCCACCCGGGACGAGTGACGCTCGTCGGTCGTCGTCTCGTTCTCCGGTCCGCCCCGCACCGGCCCAGACTAGCGGCAGCCGGACATAAGCGGACGAATTACGCAGAGAGCCCGCCGTGGTGCGCCCCGGGCGCCGCCGGCTGCGGCGCCCGGGACTCGCGGCCTCAGGCCACCGGCGCGGCGGCGTCGGTGGCGCGGGCGAGGTGTCGGTGGGCGCGGATCAGCTCCGCGTAGCGCAGGCCGCTCGCCTTCACCGTCCGCCGCTGGGTGGCGTAGTCGACGTGCACCAGTCCGAAGCGCTTGTCATAGCCGTACGCCCACTCGAAGTTGTCCAGCAGCGACCACACGAAGTAGCCGTCCAGCGGCACCCCCCGGGCCGCCGCCGACGCGCACGCCGCCAGGTGCTGCTCCAGGTGGTCGGTGCGCTCCTTGTCCTCGACCGTGCCGTCGGCGGTGACCTCGTCCGGCCACGCCGAGCCGCTCTCGGTGACGATGATCCGGCCCGGCCGGTACTCCTCGTGCACGTCGACGAGCAGCCGCTCCAGGCCCGCCGGGTACATCTCCCAGCCCATGGCCGTCTCCACCGAACCGGGCACCGGCACCTGCTTCGCGTACGGCGCCGGGCCGGTCGGATCGTCGACGACCAGTTGCCGGAAGTAGTAGTTCACCCCGAGGAAGTCGGTCGGCGTGGCGATCACCGCCAGGTCGTCACCGCGCACCGGCGGCTCGACCCCGTACGTGTCGATCATGTCGGCGGGGTAGCCGCGCCCGTGGATCGGGTCCAGCCACCAGCGGTTGACGTGCCCGTCGGCCCGCCGGGCCGCCGCGACGTCCTGGGGTCGGTCGGTCGCCGGCTCGATCGGGCTGAGGTTGAGCACCAGACCGACCGACGCCGGTCGGGCGGCGTTGGCCCGGATCGCCTGGGTGGCCAGGCCGTGCCCGAGCAGCGCGTGGTGCGAGGCGTGCACGGCGCGGGTCAGGTCCCGCTCGCCGGGGGCCATCTTTCCCTCCAGGTGCCCGATCCAGCACACGCAGAGCGGCTCGTTGACCGTGTTCCAGTCGGCCACCCGGTCGCCGAGGCGGGCGGCGACCACCGCCGCGTAGTCGGCGAACGCCTCGGCCGTGGCGCGCTCCGGCCAACCGCCGCGATCCTGGAGGGCCTGCGGCAGGTCCCAGTGGTAGAGCGTGACGAACGGCCGGATCCCGTCGGCGAGCAGCGTGTCGACGAGCCGGTCGTAGAAGTCCAGCCCGGCGGGGTTGACCCGGCCGACGCCGTCGGGCAGCACCCGGGGCCAGGCCACCGAGAACCGGTACGCGTCCACGCCGAGCCGGCGCAGCAACGCGAGATCCTGCGGCCACCGGTGGTAGTGGTCGCAGGCCACCGCGCCGGTGTCGCCGTTGTCGACGTTGCCGGGGATGGCCGAGAAGGTGTCCCAGATGGACGGCGCCCGGCCGTCGACGTCGACGGCCCCCTCGATCTGGTACGCCGCCGTGGCGACGCCCCAGAGGAAGTCGGGTGGCAGCTTGGACAGGTCGGGCACGGGAAGGCTCTCCTCTGGGATGGGGTGACTCACTTGACCGCGCCGGCGGTGAGGCCGGCGACGAAATAGCGCTGCAAGGCCAGGAATCCGGCGACGACCGGGATGCTGACCACCAGCGAGGCGGCCATGATCTGGTTCCAGTAGACGTTGAACTGGGTGGAGTAGCCCTGCAGGCCGACGGCCAGGGTGCGGCTGCCCTCGTCGGTCATCACGGAGGCGAAGAGCACCTCACCCCAGGCGGTCATGAACGCGTACACGGTCACCGCGACCACGCCGGGCACGGCGGCCGGCAGGATGACCCGGAACAGGATGCGCAGCGGCCCGGCCCCGTCGACCTGCGCCGCCTCGTCCAGCCCACGCGGGATCGAGTCGAAGTAGCCGACCAGCATCCAGATCGAGAACGGCAGCGAGAAGGTCAGGTACGTGATGATCAGGCCGGTGCGGCTGGCGTACAGCTCGATGCCCGTGGCGTTGCCCAGGTTGACGTAGATGAGGAACAGCGGCAGCAGGAACAGGATGCCGGGGAACATCTGGGTGGACAGCACCGTCACCGAGAAGACACCCCGGCCGCGAAAGCGGTACCGGCTGACGGCGAACGCCGCGAAGATCGCCACGGCCACCGAGCAGACCGCCGCGACGCTCGACACCACCAGGCTGTTGACCAGGTAGCGGGCCAGCGGAACGGTGCTCCACATGTCGACGAACGGTTGCAGGGTGGGCCGGCTGGGCCACCAGGTGAAGCCGTTCTGCACGTCCCGCAGCGGTTTCGCCGCCGAGGTGACCATCACGTAGAGCGGAATGACGACGAAGAGGGTGAGCAGGGTCAGCACGATGCGCCGGCCCCAGCGCTCACCGGCGGTCTCACGCATGGTCGTCCCTCCGGCGGTTGGTGATCAGCAGGTACGCGGCCGAGACGACCAGCAGGAACAGCAGCAGCGCCACCGACATCGCCGAGCCCGACCCGAAGTCCCAGGTCTTGAAGGAGCTGCGGTAGATGTGGATGGAGATCAGGTCGGCCTGCTCGGGTGCGGAGCCGCCGAAGAGCACGTACGGGGTGTTGAAGTCGTTGAACGTCCACAGGAACAGCACCAGCAGCAGCACCAGGTTCACCGGCCGCAGCATGGGCAGGGTGACCGAGCGCAGTCGGCGCCAGAATCCCGCGCCGTCGATCGCCGCGGCCTCGTACAGCTCGCCCGGCACGTTCTGCAGGCCGGCCATCAGGCAGAGGAACGCGAACGGCCAGTTGCGCCAGACCGACACCACCAGCAGCGAGGCGAAGCTGTTGTCGCCGATCAGCCAGAACGGCCGCTCGCCCAGCAGCCCGAGCTGGTCGACGAGCACGTGGTTGACCAGGCCGGTGTCGCGCTGCAGCAGGAAGCTCCAGGTGATCACTGCGGTGTAGACCGGCAGGGCGTACGGGGTGAGGAACAGCGCCCGCAGGATGGCCCGCCCGCGAAACGGCTTCTGCAGCACGACGGCCGCCGCGATGCCGAGCAGCCAGGCGAACCCGACCGAGAGCACGCTGTAGATCAGGGTCACCCAGAACGAGTGCAGCAGCTCCTTGCCGGCGGCGGAGTTCAGATCGAGCGTGGCGCGGTAGTTCTCCAGCCCGACGAAGGGCGCGGTGGACCAGTCCCGGATGTGGAACTGGGTCAGCTCCAGCAGGCTCATCCAGACCCCGACCACCATCGGGATCACGTGGATGGCGAGTTCCAGCACGATGGCCGGGGCGAGCAGCAGGTACGGCAGGAGCGAGCGGCGGGGGCCGCGCGGTCGGCGGGCGGCCCCCCGGGCGGGTGACCCGGCCCGGGGCACGCGCCGGTCGGCGTCCGGCGCGGTGGTGCTGGTTGCCATCGGGGTCCTCTCGGAGGCGGTGGCCGTGGCCGGGCTCGTCGCCCGACCACGGCCACCGGCGCTGCGTGGGTCAGCGCATCTTCTGCTGCGCGTCGGTCAGCTTCGCCTTCACCGACTGCTCGGTGACCGGCTTGCCGCTCGCCGCGTCGGCGAACAACTCCTTCATCGCCGTGCCGACCAGGGTCTCGAAGGTGCTCTCGTCGGGCACCTGCGGCAGCGGGGCGGCGGTGGTGACCAGCGTCTCCTGGATGCTCTTCTGCTCCGGGGCGCTGAACGCCGGATCGGATGCCGCGGTCTTGACCGCCGGCAGCGAGCCGTACGTCTTGTTGAGGATCGTCTGCTCCTCGTCGCTGGTCATGAACTTGACGAAGCTCAGCGCGCCGTCCTTGTTCTTGGTGTGCTTGAAGACCGCCATGTTGATGCCGGCGACCATGCTGTTGACCTTCTTGCCGCCGGCCGGCGGGCTGGCCAGGAACGGCACCGGGGCCACCCCGTACGCGTCGGCGGGCATGTTCTGGGTCTTGAGGTTCGAGCCGGCGGACTGCCAGAGCAGCATGGCGGCCTTGCCGTTGGCGAAGTCGGAGACCGACTGGTTCTGCGCGTACTCGGCGTTGCTCGGGTTGGTGATCTTGTCGGCGGCCATGAAGTCGATGTAGCGCTTGATGGCCGAGACGTTCTGCGGGGTGTCGAAGGTCGGCTTGCCGGCCGAGTCGAACCACTCACCGCCGTACTGCTGGCTGAAGGTGAAGGCGTGGTGCGCGTTCTCCGACGGGTTGGCGCCCTCGATCGCCAGGCCCCACTTGCCGCCGGTGCTGAGCTTCTTGCCGTACTCGGCGAGCTGCTCCCAGGTGGTCGGGGGCGCGGTGATGCCGGCGTCGGCGAACGCCTTCTTGTTGTAGTACAGGCTGTACGCCATGCTGTAGAGCGGCACGGCGGCCGGCGGCTTGCCGGGGGCGCCGGCGGCGGCGAGCGCGGCGGGCACGATCCGGTCCTTGCCGCCCACGGCCTGCAGGGCGGCGTCGTCGAACTCGACGAGCGCGCCGGTGGCCTGCAACGACGCCGACCAGGTGTTGCCGATGTTCACCACGTCCGGGCCCTTGCCCGAGGCGGCGGCGGCGAGCAGCCGGTTGAGCAGGTCCGACCAGGGGACGACCTCGACGTTGACCTTGATGCCGGACTGCTTCTCGAACTTGTCCAGCTCCGGCTGGAGGGTGGTCTTGTCGGCCTCCAGGCTGGCGCCCTGGTTGCTGGCCCAGTAGGTGAGGGTCTTGGGCGATGCGGCGGAGTCGTCGCCGGAGCCGCCGCAGGCGGTCAGCGATGCGGCGGCCAGTACGGCGGCGGTGAATATCCCGAGGTGTCGTCTCGACACGGTCAGCCCTTCCGGTGCGTGGTGGGGGTCCGCCGACCGCCGTCGTCGATAGGGGTGCGGCGACGGTTGCCGGCTGCGGACGGGGTTTCTCCGGAGGCGCCGTCGGGGGTCCGTCGGCGTTTCCCGCGAGTTACATCACGGCTTAATGAATGTCGTCATTAAAGTTGCTGGCCGGTGGGCCGTCAAGCACGGTGCGGTTACAGTCGCCACCAACGGCCGACGGGAACGAGGTGACGAGTGGAGCTGGCGCGTGCCACCAACCGGAGCGTCCGGCTGCGCAACCGGTCCGCCCTGCTGACGAAGCTCTTCCTCGATGCCCCGCTCACCCGGCAGGATTTGGTGCGCAGCACCGGGCTGAGCCAGCCGGCGGTGAGCAACGTGGTGGCCGACCTGCTCGACGAGGGCATCGTCGCCGAGGCCGGCGCCGCCGAGTCCGACGGCGGTCGCCCCAGCATGCTGCTGCGGGTCGCCCCCCGGTACGCCTTCGTGATCGGCGTGGACGTCGGCGAGACCCGGGTCCGGGTAGAGCTGTTCGACTTCGCGATGACCCTGCTCGCCAGCATCGAGTACCCGCTCGACCCGGCGCGCACCGAGCCCGACGTGGTGGCCGGGCACGTGCTGGCCGGCATCGAGGCCGTGACCGGTCAGGCCCGGGTGGCCACCGCCGACGTGCTCGGCGTCGGTATCGGCGTCTCCGGCGTGGTCGAGCAGGGCGTCGAGGCCGTCGTGCACGCCCAGGCCCTCGGCTGGGACCGGGTGCCGCTGGAGCGCCTCATCGGCGCCGGCACCGACCTGCCGCTGCACATCGACAACGGCGCGAAGACCCTCGGCCAGGCCGAGATGTGGTTCGGCGCCGGGCGCGGCGCCCGGCACGCCGTCTTCGCGCTGGTCGGCTCCGGCGTGGGCGCGGCCGTGGTGACCAACGGCGCCACCTACCGGGGCGCGTCCAGCAGCGCGGGGGAGTGGGGGCACACCACCCTGGTGTACGGCGGCCGGGCCTGCCGGTGCGGCGCGCGCGGCTGCCTGGAGGCGTACGTGGGGGCGGAGGCGATCATCGACCGCTACCGCGAGGCGCGTCGGGGTCGCGCCGTGCCGGGCGAGGACGAGGAGTCGCAGCTCGCCGCGCTGGTCACCGCCGCCGAGTCGTCCGCCACCGCCCGCCGGGTGCTGGACGACACCGCCGGCTACCTCGGCGCGGGGGTGGCCAACCTGATCAACCTGTTCAATCCGGAGCGGGTCGTCCTCGGTGGGTGGGCCGCGATGGCGCTGGGCGACCTGCTGCCGGCCGTGCGCGAGGCCGCCGGTCGGCAGGCGCTGCGCCAGCCGTACGAGCAGGCGTCGATCGAGCTGTGCCGCCTCGGCGTGGACGCGGTGGCCCTGGGCGCGGCGACCCTCCCGATCGTCCGCTTCCTCACCGAGGGCGGCGTCCGCCGCGCCTGACCCTGCCTCCTCCTCGGGGAGTGGTTGGGGTCGGGGGACGGTGGTCGGGGGTGGGAATTACACAAAACCTGATCCTCGGGATAAATAACGAAGTTATAGATCGATGTCTTGACGCCGTCGCAATCTCGCCGCAACACTCCTACGAGAGCGCTCTCCTCCCCGCGGCGTCGCATCGGCGGCACCACCCACGGCACCACGGGCGAACACCGATCCCCCACCCCGGCGTCCGTAACGCCCTATCGACAGGCGATGTCATGACATCTCGTGCTACATCCGTACGCCCGCGTCCCCGGCGGCGGACCGTCCGGCACCTCCTGGCCGGAGTCGCCGTGGCCCTGGTGGCGGCCCTGACCCCGGCCGTGGCCACCGCCCCGGCGCAGGCCGCCCCCACCCTGCTGTCGCAGGGACGCCCGGCGACCGCCTCGTCCACTGAGAACGCCGGCACCCCCGCGTCGGCAGCTGTCGACGGCAACACCGGCACCCGCTGGGCCAGCGCCTTCAGCGACCCCCAGTGGCTCCAGGTCGACCTGGGCGCGCGGGCCACCATCAGCCAGGTCAACCTGCTCTGGGAGGGCGCCTACGGCCGCGCCTTCCAGCTCCAGACCTCCGACGACGCCGCCACCTGGACCACGATCTACTCGACCACCACCGGCGCGGGCGGCACCCAGAACCTGACCGTCACCGGCGCCGGCCGGTACGTGCGGATGTACGGCACCGCCCGGGGCACCGGCTACGGCTACTCGCTCTGGGAGTTCCAGGTCTACGGCGAGACCGGCGGTGACACGTCCACCTGCGGCAGCGCCAACGTCGCGCAGGGCAGCCCGGTGACCGCCTCGTCCACCGAGAACGCCGGCACCCCGGCGTCCGCCGCCGTCGACGGCAACACCGGCACCCGCTGGGCCAGCGCCGCCAGCGACCCGCAGTGGCTGCGCGTCGACCTCGGCAGCACCCGCACGATCTGCCGGGTGACGCTCACCTGGGAGGCCGCGTACGCCCGGGCCTTCCAGCTCCAGACCTCCGCGGACGGGTCCACCTGGACCACCATCTACTCGACCACGACGGCCACCGGTGGCACGCAGAGCCTCACCGTCACCGGCAGCGGTCGCTACCTGCGGGTGTACGGCACCGCCCGGGGCACCGCCTACGGCTACTCACTGTGGGAGTTGGCGGTCAACACGACTGGCGGCGGCACCACCGAACCCCCGGTCGGCGCCACCGACCCGTACAACCCCAACCTCGGGCCGAACACGTACGTCTTCGACCCGGGCACGCCGACGTCGACGATCCAGAGTCGACTGAACACCCTCTTCACCCAGCAGGAGACCAACCAGTTCGGCCCGCAGCGCTACGCCGTGCTGTTCAAGCCCGGCACCTACACCGCCGATGTCAACCTCGGCTTCTTCACCCAGGTCGCCGGGCTCGGCATGAGCCCCGACGACGTCAACCTCAACGGCCACGTCCGCACCGAGGCGTTCTGGATGGGCGGCAACGCCACCCAGAACTTCTGGCGGGCCGCGGAGAACCTCTCGGTCACCCTGCCCGCCGGGCAGACCGTGGAGCGCTGGGCGGTGTCGCAGGCCGCGCCGTACCGGCGGATGCACCTGCGCGGCGCGCAGAACCAGATCCAGCTCTGGAACGGCGGCGACGGCTGGTCCAGCGGCGGCCTGCTGGCCGACACCCGCATCGACGGCCTGGTAGTTTCCGGCTCGCAGCAGCAGTGGTACTCCCGCAACAGCGAGTTCGGCAACGGCTGGACCGGCTCGGTGTGGAACATGGTCTTCCAGGGCGTCAACGGCGCCCCGGCGCCGAGCTTTCCCAACCCGTCGCACACCGTTATCGCGCAGACCCCGCAGGTGCGGGAGAAGCCGTTCCTGTACGTCGACGGCACCGGTGAGTACCGGGTCTTCGTGCCCGCCCTGCGCACCAACTCGACCGGCACCAGCTGGTACAACAGGACCCCGGCCGGCTCGTCGATCTCGCTGTCGCAGTTCTTCGTCGTCCAGCCCGGCACCAGCGCGGCCACCATCAACGCCGCCCTCGCCCAGGGTCGGCACCTGCTCTTCACCCCGGGCGTGCACCACGTGACCGAGCCGATCCAGGTCAACCGGGCCGACACGGTCGTGCTCGGCCTCGGCCTGGCCACCATCCAGGCCGACAACGGCAGCGTGGGCATGCGGGTGGCCGATGTGGACGGCGTCAAGGTCGCCGGCCTGATGTTCGAGGCCGGCACGACCAACTCGCCGGTGCTCATGGAGGTCGGGCCGTCCGGCTCGACGGCGAGCCACGCCACGAACCCGACGTCGCTGCACGACGTGTTCTTCCGCATCGGCGGGCCGCACGTCGGCAAGGCCACCAACACGCTGACCGTCAACAGCGACAACGTGATCGGTGACCACATGTGGCTGTGGCGGGCCGACCACGCCGCCAGCGGCGTACCGACCGGGTGGACCCTGAACACCGCCGACACCGGACTGACCGTCAACGGCGACAACGTCACCATGTACGGCCTCTTCGTCGAGCACTACCAGAAGTACCAGACCGTCTGGAACGGCAACGGCGGCCGGACGTACTTCTACCAGAACGAGATGCCGTACGACCCGCCCAACCAGGCCGCCTGGATGAACGGGTCCACCCGGGGGTACGCCGCGTACAAGGTGGCCGACTCGGTCACCAGCCACGGGGCGTGGGGCCTGGGCAGCTACTGCTACTTCAACGTCAACCCGGCCGTCGTCGCGGACCGGGCCATCGAGGCGCCCACCACCTCGAACGTGCGGTTCACCAACATGGTGACCGTCTCGCTCGGCGGTGTCGGCACCATCAACCGGGTGATCAACAACGCCGGCGGGACCGCGAACGCGGCCACCCAGCAGGTGTACCTGACCACCTACCCCTGACCGGGGCGCCCGCGCCGGCCCGCTCGCGCGAGCGACCGGACTGGCGCGGGTGGCACCGAGGGCCGAGCCGGCCCGGTCCCGCCGAAGACCGGGCCGGCCACGGTCCTGCCTCAGTACGCCAGCACCTCGGCCGCCGCGCGTTCACCGGCGCGTACCGCCCCCTCCAGGTAGCCGGCCCAGCGGGTCGCCGTCTCGGTGCCCGCCCAGTGCACCCGCCCGACCGGCGCCCGCAACCGCGGCCCGTACGTGCGCCACGCCCCCGGAGTCAGCACGCCGCCGAAGCAGCCCCGCGTCCACTCGTCGGCCGACCAGTCGTACTCCACCAGCGCCACCGGATCAGCCGCGCGCGGCCCGACCACGGCGGCGAACGCGTCCAGCACGCACTCCCGCCGTCGTGCCGGGGACATCTCCCGCAGCGCGGCGGCGTCGCCGGCGTAGCTGAACCCGGTCAGCACGCCGCGCGGCGAGGTCGGGGTGGAGTTGTCCACCGTCTCGGTGAGCGGTCCGGCGCTGCTGGTGGACACGCCGGAGCGCCCGTCGGCACGCCAGAACGGCTCGGGGTAGACGGCGTGCACCTTCCACGCCGACCCCATCGGCATCCGCTGCGTCAGGCCGTCGCGCGACGCCGGCAGCGGCGGGTCGTACCGGATCCGGCCGGCCAGCGCCGGCGCCAGCGCGACCACCACGGCGTCGCCGTCGACGCGCCCGTCGTCGGTGCACACCGTCACCCCGTCCGCGTCCTGCCGGATCGTGCGCACCGCGGCGCCCAGCCGCAGCGTCCCCGGCGGCAAACCGGCCGCCATCCGCTCGGCCAGCGCCGGCGGGCCGCCGACGATCCGGTCCTGCTGCGCGCCGCCGGCCATGCCCAGCAGTGGCCCGGTGCCGCCCGCGCTGCGCAGGTAGAACAGCAGGTGCAGCAGGGACAGCTCGTCCGCGCCGGTGGCCAGCAGCCCGCCGGCGAGCAGCCGCCCCAGGTAGTCGGCCGTGTCGGCGTCTCCGGCCGTGACGCGCAACCAACCGCCGAGCGTCGTCGCGTCCCACCGCGCGGCCTGCGGCGCCCGCCACGGCTCGGCCGGGTCCACGCCGGAGGCGTACTCGTCGAGCAGTCCGAGCACCCGGGCAACCTGCGCCGGCGGGTCGGGTCGCCGCTCGCCGGCCCACAGCAGGGTGGACGCGCCGAGCGCCGCCGAGGCGAAGGTGACCAGCCCGTGCTCGGCGACCAGCGCGTACATCCGGTCCTGGATCGGGCCGATCCACTGGGCGCCCAGGTCGAGCTGGGTCCCGTCGGGCAGCCACCGGGTCAGCACCCGCCCGCCGACGCGGTCACGGGCCTCCAGTACCCGCACGCACGCGCCGGCCCGGTGCAGCGCCGACGCGGCGGCGAGACCGGAGAAGCCGGCGCCGACCACGACCACCCGGATGCCCTCGGACACGCCAGGGTCTACCCCAAAGCGTCGGGCATATGACTCTCCACGGGCGTGCGGCGATGATCGCGGCCCGGGTGGGGTGGCATCGACGGTCCTATACTGTGCCTACCGGTCGTGGAACCCGTGAGCGGAGGCGGGCGTGCCACTCTTTTTCCTGAGTTACGCCCAGGAGGACAACCGCAACAGCCAGATCCAGGAGTTCTTCGTCGACCTCAGCGAGGCGGTGGCCGGGCTGGCCGCCCTCCACTGGGACGAGGCAGGGTTCGTCGACGGGCGCATCCCGCTCGGCAGCACCTGGCCGGACACCCTGTCCGACGCGTTGTCCACCAGCGCCTGCCTCATCGCGCTCACCTCGCCCCGGTACGTCGTCAGCGACTACTGCGGTCGGGAGTTCCAGGTCTTCGTCGACCGTATCGACGAGCACGAGCGGCAGTTCCACGTTCGTCCACCCGCGATCGTGCCGGTGCAGTGGCTCCCGTGCGACCGGCTGCCCAGGGCGGTCGCCGACTTCCAGTACCGCAACTTCCACACCGGCACCGCCTACGCCCAGGACGGCCTGCTCACCCTCAAGCAGCGCAAACGGCACGAGGACGATTACAAGGACTTCGTCGACGCGCTCGCCCGGCACATCGTGCAGACCGCGCGCGACCACACCCTGCGCCGGCCGGCGCAGCGTCCCGTGCTGTCCAAGGTGACCAGTGCCTTCGACCGGCCGGCGAGGCCGCAGGCGCACCATGGCCCAAGCGTGTCGACGGCGGTGCAGCGGGCCACCAGCGCCCGGCACGTGCACATCGTGCTGGTCGCCGGCAGCTCCGCCGAGCTGGCCGGCAGCCGGCCCGGCGCCGAGGACCGCTACGGCGCGGTCTCGCGGGACTGGCGGCCGTACCGGCCCGAGCTGGAGGTGCCGATCGGCAGCTGGGCCGGGGCCATCGCCACCACCAAGAGCTACGGCTGGACGGTGGAGGACGCCGAGGAGCTGGCGGCGGTCCGGGAGTGGGCGCGGGCGCACAACCAGATCGTCGTGCTGGTGGTCGACGTCTGGTCGGCCGACCTGCCGCGCTACCAGGTCAGCCTGATCGGCTACGACCGGGACGTGGACTCGCCGCGGGCGCCGGTGCTGGTGCCGTGGACGGCCGCCGACGACGCGGCCGCCGGCGGCAACCGCAAGATGTGGGACACCCTGGCCCGGGTGCTTCCGCATCACGTGCTGCACAACACCCGCGACGTGTGGCGCACCGAGATCGCGACCTCCGCACGCTTCCAGGAGGAACTGGAGGACGTGCTGGTGGTCGAGCAGGGCCGGATCTACCGCACGGGCACGGTCTACCAGGAGCCGCCCACCGACGGCTCCGGTCTTCGCCCGATCCTCGAAGGTCCCTAGGGGAGGCACGCCATGGCGGTGAACGAGACGGCACGCGGCCAGATCGTGACCTTCTACTCGTACAAGGGCGGCACCGGCCGCACGATGGCGCTGGCCAACGTGGCCTGGATCCTGGCCAGCCAGGGGTTGCAGGTGCTGGTCGTCGACTGGGACCTGGAGTCTCCGGGCCTGCACCGCTACTTCCATCCGTTCCTGCGCGACAAGGAGCTGCGCGCCACCCCCGGCGTCATCGAGATGATCTGGGATTACTCGATCGCCACGATGCAGCGCAACCGCGACGAGGACTCCCAGGAACTCCTCACCGGTCATGCCAAGATCCAACGTCGTGCGGTCTCGCTGAACTGGGACTTCAGCCACGGCGGCGTGATCGACTTTGTGGCCGCAGGGCAGCAGGACTCGGCGTACTCCCGGCTGGTGAGCACCTTCGACTGGGCCAACTTCTACGAGCGGCAGGGCGGAGCGTCGTTCATCGACGCGGTCCGGGCGCAGATGCGCGCCGAGTACGACGTGGTGCTGATCGAC
Organism: Micromonospora sp. NBC_00617; assembly: GCF_045161355.1. Classification (NCBI taxonomy): domain Bacteria; kingdom Bacillati; phylum Actinomycetota; class Actinomycetes; order Micromonosporales; family Micromonosporaceae; genus Micromonospora; species Micromonospora sp. NBC_00617. Next base: position 1,828,629 of record NZ_CP107751.1, read on the forward strand.
AGCCGCACCGGCCTCAGCGACGTCGCCGGCATCTGCACCGTCCAACTGCCCGACCTGGTCGTCAACTGCTTCACCATGTCCACCCAGAGCATCCGCGGCGCGGCGGCGGTGGCCCGCTCCATCCGCAGCCAGCGCCCGGACGACCCGCCGCTGCTGCTGCCGGTGCCGATGCGCGTGGAGGACGCCGAGTTGCGCAAGCTGGAGACCGGCCGGGACCTGGTCCGCGCCGAGTTCGCCCCGTTCCTGGATCACCTCTCCGACGCGGCGGCCGCCCGCTACTGGAACACCATCGAGGTGCCGTACCGCACGTTCTACGCGTACGAGGAGATCCTCGCCGCGTTCGGCGACCGGCCCGAGCAGGTCGGCACCCTGCTGGCCGCGTACGAGCAGCTCGCCTCGGTGATCACCGACGGGCGGATCACCCAGCTGCACCCGATCGGCGAGACGGACCGTCGCCGTTCGCTGGCCGAGTTCGAACGGAGCCGGCTCACCGCCGAGCAGGCCGTGCTGCTCAGCTACGCCTCCGCCGACCGGCTCTGGGCCGAGTGGATCACCGACCAGTTGGAGGACGCCGGGCTGCGGGTGGACCGGCGCGCGCTGGACGTGCCGCTGCTCGCGGGCGGGCGGGCCGAGTTCGACCGGGCGGTCAGCGGCGCCAGCCGGGTCCTGGCCGTGCTCACCCGGCACTACGCGAGCACCCCCCTCGCGGGTGAGGTGTGGAAGACCGCCACCGGCCGCGACCAGCTCGGCGGCGGGGGAGTGCTGGTGCCGCTGCGGGTCGACGAGTCGCGGCTCACCGCCCCGTACAGCGAGCACAGCCCGGTCGACCTCACCGACAGCGACCCGTCCACGGCGCGGACCCGGCTGCTGGAGGCGGCGGGAACGGCGACGGTCACGGCCGGCGGCCGCGGGGTCGGCCGGTTCCCCGGCCCGTTCCCGGCGATCTCCAACGTCCGTCAGCACGGCACGCCCTTCGTCGGCCGCGCCGCCCAGCTGGAGGCGCTGCGCGACCGGCTCACCACCTCGCCGGACTCGGCCACGCAGGTCGTGCACGGCCTCGGCGGCGTCGGCAAGACCCAGCTCGCCGCCGAGTACGCGCTGCGCTTCGGCCGCGACTACGACCTGGTCTGGTGGATCCCGGCGGACAGCGAGGACCGCATCCGCGGTGGTCTGGCCGACCTCGGCCAGGCGTTGGGGCTGGGCACGGGCGGCGGCGCCGAGGCGGCCCGCCGGGTGCTCGACACGCTGCGCCGCGCCGGGCCCGACCGGCGCTGGCTGATCGTCCTGGACAACGCCGACAAGCCCACCCGCGCCACCCGGGCGCTGCTGCCGCAGGGGCCCGGCCACGTCCTGCTCACGACCCGCGACCAGAGCTGGAGCGAGTACGCCACCGCGACCGAGCTGACCGTCTTCGACCGCGCCGAGAGCGTCCAACTGCTGCGCGACCGGGTCCGCGGGCTCACCGACGCCGAGGCCGCCCAGGTGGCCGAGAAGCTGGGCGACCTGCCACTCGCCGTCGAGCAGGGCGCGGCGTACCTGCGGGCCAGCGCCATGCAGGTCGAGAAGTACCTCAGCTCGCTGGACACCCCCGGCCTGCTGCGCATCCTCGACGGCCGGCAGTCCGCCGGCTACTCCAAGGCGCTCGCCGCGACCTGGCTGTTCACCCTCGGCCAGCTGCGCGAGGAGAAGCCGGCGGCGGCCCGGCTCCTGGAACTGTGCTCGTTCTACGCGCCGGAGCCGATCCCGGTCGCGATGCTCACCGGCGACCGCTTCGCCAGCTTCATGGCCCCGATCGACCCGACGCTGACCGACCCGATCCTGCAGGGCCTGGTCACCGCCGAACTGGGCCGCTACGGCCTGGCCCAGGTCGACGCGGAGAACAACTCGGTGCGGATCCACCGGCTGGTCCAGCTCGTCATCCAGGACCAGCTGGCCGACCCCGACCAGGCCCGCCGGGAGGCGCAACTGCTGCTCGCCGCCGCCAGCCCACACGACCCCGACAAGCCGGTCAACTGGCCGCGGTACGCCGAGCTGTGGCCGCACGTACGCCCCAGCGGCCTGCACCTGTCCACCATGGACGAGGCCCGGCAGCTGGTCGTGGACATCGTGCGTTACCTCTACCGTCGGGGTGACTACGACACCAGCCGCGCGCTCGCCGAGGAGTCGCTTACCGCGTGGCGCGACACCGACGAGGACGACCCCACCAAGCTGCGGATGCGCTTCCACCTGGCGAACGTCCTGCGCGCGCAGAGCCACTTCGACGGGGCGTACGAGATCGACCGGGACGTCTACGACCGGCAACGGCGGATCTTCGGCGAGGAGCACCTCTACACCCTGATGACGGCCCGCAGCCTCGGTGCGGACCTGCGCGCCCAGGGCCTGTACCACGAGGCCGAGGCACAGGACCGGCGCACCCTGGAGCTGAGCGTGCGCAGCTTCGGCGACGACAGCGGCCGTACGCTGACCGCGGAGAACAACCTCGCCGTGTCGCTGCGCCTGGTCGGCGACTTCCGTGGCGCCGCCGCCCTCGACCAGCACATCCACGAGCGGCGGCGGGACCGCTTCGGTGAGGAGGATCCGTCCACCCTGGCCTCGGCCAGCAACTACGGGCGCGGCCTGCGTGACACCGGCGAACTGTGGCGGTCGCACAGCGTCCTGCAACGCACCTACACCACCCAGCAGAAGGTGATCGGTGCCGACCATCCGGAGACCCTGCGGACGGCGAAGGAGTTGGCGCTCACCCTGCGCCAGCTCGGGCGCTTCGCCGACGCGCACCGGCTGATCGAACGGACCGTGGTCCGCTACCAGCGCACCCTCGGCGGTGAGCACGCCGACGCGCTCTCCGCCGAGATGGCCCTGGCCACCACCTGGTCGGCGGTGGGCGACAACCAGACCGCCCTGCGGGTGGCACGCCGCCTGCGCGACGGCTACAACGAGGTGCTCGGCGAGTCGCACGCCATCACCCTGGCCTGCCTGAACAACCTCGGCGTGCTGCTGCGCAAGCAGGGCGACCACACCCAGGCCCGCGAGCTGTCCCAGCGGGTCCGCGACCAATTGCTGACCAACCTCGGCGAGCGGCACCCGCACACCCTGCTGGCCACCCTCAACCTGGCCAACGACCTGTTCGCCCTCGGTGACCGCGACAACGCGTTGCTGCTGGACACCACCGCGTACGTGGAGCTGACCCGGGCGTTGGGCGCCGAGCACCCGGACACGCTGTCCGCCTCGGTCAACCTGGCGTTGAGCCGGCAGGCCACCGAGAGCGAGGCGGACGCCGGCCGGGCGCTCTACGACGAGGCGTTCGGCCAGTTGGTGCAGCTCTTCGGCGGTGACAACCCCCGGGTGATGCAGGCCCGCCAACGGGAACGCTCCAACGCCTACATCGAACCGGCGCTGCTCTGACCCGCGCCGTCCCGCCGTCCCGCGCCGTCCCGCCGTCCCGCGCCGCCCCGCCGCGGTCCCGCGTCGGCCATCTCTCGTGCGTCCTTTGCTCTGCTTCACTCCACGCAACACCGCTTGGCCGCGAGTGTTGCGCCCGTTGAAGCAGAGCAAAGGACGCAACTGCCCCCTGGCCTCGCGGCCGGGGCGGGCCGGGGCGGGCCGGGGCGGGCCGGGGCGGGGTGGGGCGGGGCGGGGCGGCGTTACTGTCCGCAGCCGACCGGTCAGGCGGGCTGCGCCAGCCAGGCCGCGAGCGCGAGCGGGTCGGCGTCGGGAAGCGCGTGGCTCAGCGCCCGCACCAGCTCGGGCCGGCTAGTCAGCACCCCGGCCGCGACCGGCTGCCCGGTGTGGTGGGCGGTCAGGGCCAGCCCCACCCAGGCGTCGACGTCCCCGCAGTCGGCGGCGACACGTCGCCGGTACCCGGCCAACGCGTCCTCGGAGTTGCCCGCCGCGTACGCCTGGTCGCTCGGGCTCGACGCGGGCGGTCCGCCGGTGCCCAGGAGTCGATGGCGGACGGCGCCCTCGGGACCGCTGCCCACGGTGAGGGCGGGGCGGGCCGCGGCCGGGACGACTGTCGACGCCGCGCGACCGGCCTCCGGCGGCACGCCCTGTCGCCACGCGTGTGCCAGGCGGGCCACCCCGTCCGGGTCGGGGAGCAGGTTGGCCAGGCCCCAGCGCACCGCGCTGGCGTCCGCCACGTCCCGCACCGCCGCCTCGACCGCGCCGTCGGCCGGGTCACGCCAGCCGCGCAGGGTGCTCGCCATGTCGGCCACGAAGGACCGGCCGGCCGCGGTCAGCTCGGCCGCGTCGGTGAGCTGCCGGACCGCGCGGATGGTCTGCTCCCGCCAGTACGCGTACTCGAACGCTGCGGCCGTGCCCTCGTGCCGCCGGCAACGCCACACCTCGGCCACCCCCAGGTGCGCGTACGCGCCCTGCAGCAGCGCGCCGACCGGGCGTGGGTCCAGTCGCCAGGGCGCCCGGTAGCGGGCCGGCCCACCCGGGCGGTGCAGCGGGACCAGATCGACCAGCGCGCCGAGCTTGGTGTGCTGCAACTCGTGCACGAGCAACAGCGCCAGGGTCCGCGCGTCGGCGGGCACCGAGAGCGCGATGGCCCCGAGCGCGTCCCTGCTGGTGGCGCTCACCGGGTTGCCCGAGGACGGCGGTCGCAGCGGCACGAGTGTGCGCAGCAGCCCGGCCAGCGCGTCGGCGTGCGCCGGAAGATGGGCACGCAGCCACCGCCCGGCCTCGGCGGCGAGCCGGGCCAGTCGGTCGGCCGACACGTCGTCCAGTCGGGGCGCCGACGGCCGGTGGTAGCAGTCGCGCCACGGGTCCTGGTCGTCGACCAGCACCTCGACCGCGTCGAACGGTGTGGTCCTGCGGACCGGCAGCCAGCCGGTCCCGCCACCGCCCGCGTCGAGCAGCCGGCCACCGCCCGCCTCGATCCGTACCCCGTCCGCGTCGCCGCTGGCGGCGTCGATCCGCAGCGTGCCGGCCTCGCCGGACAGCCGCACCGGGCTGTCGAAGGGCAGGTCCGTCGCCGCGCCGACGGTGGGCAGCGGCAGCACACCGTCGGCCGGCCGGGGCAGCGTCAGCGTGAACGTCAGGCCGGCGCGGGTCGCCGCCGCCGCCGCGAGAGCGGCCAGGTAGGCGGGACCGGCGGTGCCGTCGAGCGCGGCGCGGGCCCATCCGGTCACCGGTGGATGGGTCAGCATCGCGGCGACCGTCGCCGGGTCGGCGTGTTCGGCGCGGGTGAGCAGCTCCAGGCTCTGCCGCACCAGTGGCTCGCCACGGAAGGCGCGGGCCGCGGCGACGGTCAGCAGCCGACGGCGACCGAGCTGCCCGCACCGCAACACCGCGACCGTTGCGGCGTCGCCGTGGCCCCCGGCCAGCCCGGCGAGCTGCACCGCCGACAGCGGGCCCGTCACGGGCGTGCCACCGGCGTCGGCACGCTCGCCCCGGCGACGCGACGGCGCAGCGCGTCCAGGTCGGCGGTCACCACCGTCCGCACGTGCTGGATCAGCCGCAACAGGTCGACACAGTAGACGGACGGGTGGGCGAAGCCGGTGCCGTCGCGGAAGCGGTGCGCGTACAGGCCGCCACCGCAGACGTCGACGACCGGGCAGGCCCGGCAGGCCGGCGCGAGCGCCGCGGTCCCGGTGGGACGCCCGGCCAGCGACGGGTGACGCAACGCCTCGTCGAAGCTGTGCCGGAAGACGTCGAAGCCGGTCCGCATCGCCGACGCGGTGGTCGTCTTGAGCGTGTCGGTGCCCTCGATCGTGCCATCGGTCTCGATCGTCATGACGTCCGGCTCGGCGGCGCCCAGCGCCTGGGTGCCGCTGCGTCCGCCCAGCAGCAGCGCGATCACTGACTCGAACAGCCGGATGCCGGTACGCCGGGGCGTCTCGGCGTACCAGCGGTCGAAGACGGCGATCAGCCAGTCCGCGTACGGGGTGGCCGGGTCGTCCGGGTGGCGCCCGGGTGGGGGAGCGCTCCAGTTGCCGTGCGGCAGCAGCAGATCCAGTCGGGGCGGGTCGAACTCCCGCAGGCCCTCGTAGACGGCGATCGGGTCGTTGGCCAGGTCGACGGTGCAGAGCAGACCGGCGTAGCGGGCGCGGTGTTCGGGCCGGGCCAGCAGACGCAACGCGGCGGCCACCTCGGCGAAGCTGCCCCGGCCGTCGGCGTGGCGGCGGTGGCGGTCGTTGGCGGCGCGGTCGCCGTCCACGCTCACCCCGACGTCGATGCCGTGCGTGTGGCACAGGTCGAGCGCCGCCTCGTCGAGCAGGAGCCCGTTGGTCTGCATCGCCACGTCGAGTACGACGCCGGAGGGCATCGCGGCGCGCAGCGTGCGTACCGTCCGGTCGAGCACGGCGGGGCCGGCGAGCAGCGGCTCCCCGCCGTGCAGCACCACCCGGACCCGGTCGGTGCCGTGCCGGGCCACGTGGGCGGCGAGCCGGTCGGCGACCCGGCTTACGGTGCCGGGGGCCATGACCCGTGGCCGAGTCCGCCAACCCTGGTCGACGTGACGGTAGACGTAGCAGTAGTCGCAGGCCAGGTTGCACCGTGAGTGAATTTTCAGCACCACCTGGCGGATGCGGGGCGCGGCCACGGCAGGGCGGTGTCGGGTGGCCGACGGCGGGGCGTCGGCCGGCACGGTCAGAAGCTCGACTCGAACGCCGACACGTCGCCGGGCCGGCCCGGCTCACTCTCGGCGGCCAGCGTGCCCAGCACGTGGGCCAGGACGCCGTCACCGGCGCCGGCCAGCAAATCCGCCAGAGGTACGTCGCCGAGCTGCACCAGAGCGGTGCCGACAGTGCGTCCGATGGGCGGCTGGTCGTGGTCAGCCACCGTGGACCGTCCTTCGGTCGAAGACCGGCACCTGAGTCACCGCTGCGCTCACTCCGCCTTTCTACACCATCGCACCCGGCCCCGGACGGCGCGACACCGCAGCCCGTACGCGCTGGCCACCGTGCCGTTACCTGGCGTACGACCGGGGCCGCCGGCGCACTGTCGCACACCCGCGGACGGGCGGCCGATTTTTTCCGGCCAGCCTGTCGAGGTGGGCGGTGGTCGTTCGTATGGAGGATGAGAGGTCGGCGCCGCGCCGGCCGCCACGAGGAGGAACGATGACGCTGTACCTGCTCAGCATGCACCAGCCGCAGGGTGGGGTGCCGGAGCCGGAGTTCCTGGCCCAGGTGATGCGCGACGTCGGCGAGCTGCACGACGAGCTGGCAGCCGCCGGGTCCTGGGTCTTCGGTCAGGGTCTGCACGGGCCGGAAACCGCCACGGTGCTGCGCGCCCGCGACGGTGACGTCCTGGTCACCGACGGACCGTTCGTGGAGGGCAAGGAGTACCTGGGCGGCGTCACCATCATCGACGTGCCGGACCTGGACGCCGCCCTGCACTGGGGTCGCCGCTACGCGCTGGCCACCACCCTGCCGATCGAGGTCCGCCCCTTCCGGCCCGGGGCCGGAGACTGACCGTGCCCGACGTGGAGGCGGTGTTCCGCGCAGAGTACGGCCGCGCGGTCGCCGTGCTGGTGCGCCTCCTCGGCGACATCGACCTCGCCGAGGAGGCCGTCCAGGACGCCTTCGCCATCGCGCTGCGACGGTGGCCGGACACCGGCCCGCCGCCCAGCCCGGCCGGTTGGATCATCACGACGGCCCGCCACCAGGCCATCGACCGGCTGCGCCGGGAGGCGACCCGCGCCGACCGGCACGCCCAGGCGGCCCTGCTGTACGCCGCCGACCCACCCGACGAGGAGGGGCCTGTGCGCGACGACCGGCTACGTCTGATCTTCACCTGCTGCCATCCGGCGCTCGCCCCGGCCACCCGCGTCGCGCTCACCCTGCGTCTGCTCGGCGGCCTGCGCACCGCCGAGATCGCCCGCGCGTTCCTGGTGCCGGAGGCGACGATGGCGCAGCGACTGGTCCGGGCCAAGTCGAAGATCCGCAACGCCCGCATCCCGTACCGGGTGCCGCGCGACGCGGACCTGCCCGACCGGCTGCACGCCGTGCTCGCCGTGCTGTACCTGATCTTCAACGAGGGGTACACGGCCAGCGCCGGCCCGCACCTGGTCCGTGCCGAGCTGTGCGTCGAGGCGATCCGGCTGGCCCGGCTGCTCGTCGAGCTGATGCCGGACGAGCCGGAGGCGCTGGGCCTGCTCGCGCTGATGCTGCTCACCGAGTCCCGCCGGGGCGCGCGGACCACGGCGGACGGCGAACTGGTGCCGCTCCCCGAACAGGACCGGGACCGGTGGGACCGCGCCCTGATCGCCGAGGGGCAGTCGCTGGTGCGTCGCTGCCTGCGCCGCGACCGGCCGGGCCCGTACCAGATCCAGGCCGCGATCGCCGCCGTGCACAGCGCCGCGCCGCGCGCCGCCGACACCGACTGGCGTCAGATCCTCGCCCTGTACGACCACCTGACGATGGTCGCCCCCGGCCCGGTGGTGGCGCTGAACCGGGCCGTCGCGCTCGCCGAGGTCGCCGGTGCGGCGGCGGCGCTGGCCGAGGTGGACCGCCTCGATCTGCCCGGCTACCACGTGCGGCACGTCGTCCGCGCCGACCTGCTGGCCCGGCTGGGCCGGGGCGGCGAGGCCGTCGAGGCGTACCGGACGGCCGCCGCGTTGACCGACAATTCGGCTGAACGGGCCTTCCTTACCGCTCGGGCGGCGGCGGTGTCGCCGGACTGACCGCGCGCCTGTCGGCCGTGTCGCCGGGCCGACCGCGCGTTTGCTCCCGGCCCGGGCCGGGAAACCGAGCCGCCCGTCGGCCGGGGTGTCCACCCGTGGCCGCAGCAGCGGATGGAGGCGGCCATGGCGTACCGTCCGACGACCGTCGACACCGTGCCCGCCCTCGGCATCCTCACCCTCGGCGTCGAGGAGGAGTTCCTGCTGCTCGACCCGGACAGCGGCCGGAACCTGCCGGTGGCCCACCAGGTGCTGGCCGCGCTGCGCGGCCCGGCCCGCGACCAGAGCCGCCAGGAGTTCCGGCACAGCATGGTGGAGATGGTCACCCCGGTCTGCGCCGATCTCGCCGAGCTGCGCACCCACCTGGTGGCGCTGCGCCGATCCGCCGTCGAGGCCGCCGCCGCGGCCGGGGCCCGGCTCGTGGCGGTCGGCGCCACGCCGGTGGCCGAGCCGCACCGGACGGTGCCCGACCGGCCGCGCTACCACGCGATGTCCCGCCGGTACGGGCCGGTGGCGCACGACCCGGCGGTCTGCGGCTGTCACGTGCACGTGGGGTTGCCGGATCGGGAGCTGGCCGTGCAGGTCTGCAACCACCTGCGGGTGTGGCTGCCGGTGGTGCAGGCGATCACCACCAACTCGCCGCTGCACGACGGGTACGACACCGGCCACGCCAGCTGGCGGTCGATGCAGTTGGAACGCTGGCCCAGCATCGGCCCCACGCCGCACTTCGACTCCGCCGCCGACTACGACCGCACCGTCGACGAGCTGATCGCCGCCGGCATCATGCTGGACGCGGCGATGGTCTACTGGTACGCCCGGCCGTCGTCGGCGTACCCGACGGTGGAGGTCCGTGTCGGTGACGTCTGTCCGACCGTGGACGACGCCGTGCTGGTCGCCGCCCTGGTCCGCAGCCTGGTCGCGACACTGGCCGACGACGTACGCGCCGGTGTGCTCGCCCCGCCCGTGCGCGACTGCCTCGTCGCCGCCGCGCACTGGCGGGCGGCCCACGACGGCCTGGACGGCGAGCTGATCGACCTGCGCGCCGGCGGCACCCGACCGGCCTGGGATCTGGTGGACGAGCTGATGGCGGCGATCGCCCCGGCGCTGCTGCGCCACGGCGATCTCGGCTACGTGCTGGCCCAACTGGCCCGGCTGCGCCGCGACGGCACCGGCGCGACCCGACAGCGACGGGTGCTGGAGCACACCGGCGACCTGCGCGCGGTCATCGACGACCTCGCCACCCACACCGCCGCAAGCTGACGGGCCGTTCTCAACGGATGTCGTGAGTCTGCAACCACAGTTCCAGCAGGCCGAGCTGCCACAGCTTGTTGCTGCCCGCCGCGGCCTCGGCCCGGTCCGGCTCGGCGAGCAGCCGCGCCACGTACTCGGGGCGGAACAGGCCCCGCTCGCGGGCGACCGGGGCCTGCAACGCCTCGGCGACCAGCTCGCGCACCGGCCCGTCCACGTTGCGCAGCGCCGGCACCGGAAAGTAGCCCTTCGGCCGGTCGATCACCTCGGCCGGCAGCACCTCCCGGGCGACCTCCTTGAGCACACCCTTGCCGCCCTGGGCCACCTTGTGCTCCGGTGGGCAGTGCGCGGCGAGGGTGACCAGGTCCTGGTCGAGGAACGGCGTACGCACCTCCAGCCCCCAGGCCATGGACATGCTGTCCACCCGCTTCACCGGGTCGTCGGGGAGCATCAGGTGGGTGTCCAGGCGCAGGACGGCGTCCAGCGCGGTCTGCGCACCGGGCGTGGCGAGGTGACCGGTGAGCAGGTCACGGCTGGCGTCGTGTTTCAGCTCGTACGCCGGGCCGACGATGGCGCGCAGCTCGTCGTGGTCACGGTCGAAGAAGGCGGCGGCGAACGTCTCGGCGGCGCCGTGGCGGGGCGTCCCGGTCAGCGGCTGGTGGTAGCCGTAGCCGGCGAACACCTCGTCGGCGCCCTGCCCGGACTGCGCCACCTTCACATGCCGCGCCACCTGCTCCGACAGCAGGTGGAAGGCGACCACGTCGTGGCTGCCCATCGGCTCGGTCATGGCCAGCACGGCCCGTCGTACGGCGGGCGTCAGGTCGTCGTCGGCGAGCCGGATCCGGTGGTGGTCGGTGCCGTACGCGCGGGCCACCAGGTCGGAGTAGTGGAACTCGTCGCCGGACTCGTCGCCCCGGCTGTCGAAGCCGATGCTGAACGTGCGCAGGTGCTCCTGGCCGGCCTCGGCGAGCAACGCCACGATGAGGCTGGAGTCCAGACCGCCGGAGAGCAGCACCCCGACCGGGACGTCGGCGACCAGCCGCCGGCGTACGGCTGCGCGCAGCGCGTCTCCGATGGCGGCCCGCCAGTCGGCGGCGTCCATCCCGGCGTCGGCCGGCTCCCGCACGTAGTCGGGCTGCCAGTACACCTGCTCTCGGCCGCGCCCGTCGGCCTCGATCACCCGCACCGTGGCGGGCGGCAGCTTGCGGACGCCCCGCAGCACGGTCCTGGGCGCCGGCACGATGGAGTGCCAGGACAGGTAGTGGTGCAGCGCCACCGGGTCGATGCCGGTGTCGACGTCGCCGGCGCGCAGCAGCGCGGGCAGGGTGGAGGCGAACCGGAGCCGCCCGGGGGTCTCGGCGAGGTAGAGCGGTTTGATGCCGAGCCGGTCGCGGGCCAGGACGAGCCGCCGCCGGGGCCGGTCGACCAGCCCGATCGCGAACATGCCGACCAGGTGGTCGACGAAGCGTTCACCCCAGTGGGCGTACGCCACCAGGATCACCTCGGTGTCGCTGGTGGAGTGGAAGGAGTACCCGGCGTTCCGCAGTTCCTCGCGCAGCTGCGGGTAGTTGTAGATGCACCCGTTGAAGACCAGTGCCAGGCCCAGATCGTCGCGCACCATCGGCTGACCGCCGGCATCGGACAGGTCGATGATGGTCAGCCGCCGGTGCCCGAGGATCACCCAGTCGTCGGCGTACCGGCCCTCGTCGTCCGGGCCGCGCGAACGCATCGCCTCGGTCATCCGGGTGACCGCCGCCGCGTCGGGTGACCGGCCGTCGAACCGCGCCTCCCCGCTGATCCCGCACATCAGGCGCGGTGGTGGTGGTTCAGGGCAGACATGGGCGCCTCCTGTCACGTCGCCCCGGCCGGTCATGGCCGGTCCCGGCGAGGGCGAACGGAGCGCCTGGCTACCCGGACACCGGCTGGCTAAACCGTGCGGCAGTGGGTCGCAGCGTTAGGAAGGGCCCCTTCCTATACACCAGGCGTTAATAAGGTGCCCTTCCTTGCATCAGGCGCGCAGGGTGCGCAGGATGCGGGCCAGCTCGGCGCGGTCGGCGTCGGGCAGGTGGCCGAAGAAGCGGTCGGCCTCGGCGCGGCGGGCGGCCCGGATGGCGGCGCTGACGCGGTTGCCCTCGGCGGTGAGTGCGACCAGGGTGGCCCGGCGGTCGGCCGGGTCGGGTCGGCGCTCGACGAGGCCCCGGGTCTGGAGGTCGTCGACGACCTCGGTGGCCGAGCGGGGCGCGATGTGCAGGTGCTCGGCGAGCGTGCCGGGGCGTACCTCCCCGTGCCGGCCGAGCACCCCGAGCGCCCGGGACTGGCTGGGGGTGATGTCCCACGGCGCCAACGACTCCCGGGTCTGTCGGCGCAGACGGGACGCGACCGCCCAGAACGTCTCGGCCAGGCTCTCGTCGCCGCTGTCGCTGGTGTCCTCGGTCACCGGAATACGGTAGCAGCCGATACTGTTGTTCCCTCATGTTGAGGTAACCTCAGCATATCCGACTGGAAGGCAGTGCCCCTTGGAACGCACCCCCATGGGCCGCGACCGCGGCCACCGCACCGTCAGCGCGGAGGAGAAGACGCAGGCCCGCCAGGTGTCCCTGCGCCGCATCGGCCGCCTGTTCACCCCACACCGACCCGCCCTGGTCATCGTCACCGTGATCATCGTGCTCTCCTCGATCGTCGCGATGGCCAGCCCGTTCCTGCTGCGTGCCGTGATCGACCGTGCCCTCCCGCAGGGTGACGTGACCCTGCTGGTCTGGCTGGTCGTCGGCATGGTCGCCGTGGCCGCCGTGACCGCCGCCCTCGGCGTCGTGCAGACCTGGATCTCCACCCAGGTCGGGCAGCGGGTCATGCACCGGCTGCGCACCGACGTGTTCAGCCACCTCCAACGGCAGTCGCTGGGCTTCTTCACCCGTACCCGCACCGGCGAGGTGCAGTCCCGCATCACCAACGACATCGGCGGCATGCAGTCGGTGGTCACCTCCACCGCCACCGCCGTCGCCGCCAACCTCACCACCGTGGTCGCCACAGCCGTCGCCATGGTCGCGCTCTCCTGGCAGCTCTCCCTGGTCTCGCTCGTGGTGCTGCCGCCGGCCGTCTGGCTGACCCGCCGGGTCGCCCGGATGCGCCGCGAGATCACCGACCAGCGCCAGCGCGAACTCGCCGACCTCAACGTCACCGTCGAGGAGGGGCTGTCGGTCAGCGGCGTGCAGCTCGCCAAGACCCTCGGCACCGGCCCCGCCCTGATCGACCGGTTCACCGCCTCGTCGGCCCGACTCGTCGACCTGGAGCTGCGCAGCGAGCTGGCCGGCCGCTGGCGGATGGCCTCGATGAGCATCATCTTCGCCGCCGTACCGGCGGTCATCTACCTCGCCGCCGGCCTGCCCGGCACCGCCGGCACGCTGAGCATCGGCACCCTGGTCGCCTTCACCGCCCTGCAGGGCGGTCTGTTCCGGCCCCTGATGGGCCTGCTCAACGTGGGCGTGTCGCTGACCGCCTCGCTGGCGCTGTTCGCCCGGATCTTCGAATACCTCGACCTGCCGGTCGACGTGGCCGACCCCACCGAGCCGGTCCGCCTCGACCCCACCCGGGTCCGCGGCCACCTGCGCCTCGAGGACGTCACCTTCGGCTACCCGGGCAGCGACACCGCCGCGCTCGCCGGCATCACCCTCGACGTGCCCGCCGGCACCAGCCTCGCCCTGGTCGGCGAGACCGGCTCCGGCAAGAGCACCCTCGCCGGGCTGGTCAGCCGCCTGCACGACCCGACCGCAGGCCGCATCACCATCGACGGCGTCGACCTGCGCGACCTGCGCCTGACCGACCTGGCCGCGATCGTCGGCGTCGTCAGCCAGGAGACGTACCTGCTGCACACCACCGTCCGGGAGAACCTGCGCTACGCCCGGCCGGACGCCACCGACGCCGAGATCGAGGCCGCCGCCCGCGCCGCCCAGATCCACGACCTCATCGCCGGCCTCCCCGACGGGTACGACACGGTGGTCGGCTCCCGCGGGCACCGGTTCTCCGGCGGCGAGAAGCAACGACTCGCCATCGCCCGTACGCTGCTGCGCGACCCGCGCATCCTGGTCCTCGACGAGGCCACCAGCGCGCTGGACACCGAGACCGAACGAGCCGTGCAGCGAGCGTTCGACGTGCTCGCGCAGGGACGCACCACGATCACCATCGCGCACCGGCTCTCCACGGTCCGCGACGCCGACCAGATCGCGGTGCTCGACCACGGCCGGATCGTCGAGGCCGGCACCCACGACAGCCTGCTGCACCGCAACGGCCGCTACGCCACACTGGCGGCCTGAGCGTCGGCTCTTACCGCCAGGTGGCGACGGCCGACGGCCCCGCTCACCGTCACCGCTTCGGATCTGTCCACGCAAATGTCCGCGTCGGAGGCGGCTGGAAGTGAAACTTCGTGATCGACCGTCATGGCGAGCGCTCTGACGGAAGGCCGGGTCAGACGTCGCGCCGGGTCACCAGAATCCAAGCGGTCGCCACGGACCCGGCCGCCCACGCCGCGAGGACCAGCAGGCCGGCGCCCGGGCTGAGCGCGGTGGCCGGGTCCGCCGGCATGTCCAACAGGCTCAGCGCCGCCTCGTGCGGCAGCAGCCGGACGGCCTCCGGCCAGAGACCGCCCAGCGTGGTCGAGATCAGGATCGGAAAGGCGGAGAGAACCGCGATCGGGGTGACCACCGAGCGGACGGTGAACGCGAGGCCGTACCCGATCAGCGCCAACAGCAGGTACGCCACCAGGTAGCGACCGAGCTCGCCCAGCGCGTCCCGCAGCACCAGGCTCGGAAGCACCACCAGAACCGCCGCGACCAGGCTCGCCGCCAGTGCGGCCAGCAGTTTGGCGGTGAGGAAGCGGCTGCGGCCGGGTACGGCGGCGAGGCTCAGGCGCAAGTGCCCGCCCCGGTACTCGGTGCCGGCCGCGAAGACCGCGATCGCCAGGAACGCGTAGACCGGCGCCAGCATCAGCGTGCCGATCTGGGCGATGCTGGTCGGGCTGCTGTCACCGGCGAGACGGATCACGTCGGTGGCCGCGATGAAGCCGAGCGCGGCGTTGGCGACCACCGCGACGGCCAAAGAGATCCACGTCGCTGGCAGACTGCGGATCTTGGTGAGTTCCGCCGCCACGAGATCGGTCATCCGGATCGCCGGCCGAACGGTGCCCACGGCGGTCATCGGGCGTCCCGGCGGCTCAGCAGGAGACCGGCGGCCAGGGTGGACAGCAGCGCCCACGCCACCAGGACGATGGCGGCGTACCCCGCGCTCGACGACAGGTCGGCGTCGGCAGGGTCGAGCAGCAGGTTGCGCCCGGCGCTGACCGGCAGCAGGGCGTCCACCGCCGGAACCGTCCGCGCCAGCACCTGCGTCATCGCCAGGGCCATCAGCAGCACCGACACCACGATGCCGATCAGGGTGCTGCGCGTCAGCGTGGTGATCGCGAAGCTGACCAGCGAGACCAGCACCGCGAGGGCGAGCAGCTTGCCGTGATCGGCGAGAGTGTCAGCGCCGAGCAGCAGACCGGGATCCCAGTCCTTGACGGCCAGGAACATGTAGGCGTTGCTGATCAGCTCGACCAGGATCGCGACCCCCGCCATGAACACGACAAGCGCGATCGCCTTCGCGGCCATCAGCAGGCCCCGCCGTGGCACCGCCAGGACGGACTGGGCCAGTTGCCCTGCCCGGAACTCCTGCCCGGCGATCACCACCGCGATGATCGGCAGGAACATCACCACGATCTGCAGCGAGAAGGAGACGAGCAGGTCGATCAGCGCCTCTCCGGCGGGCTGGCGTTCATCGGCGAAGATCTCGATCAGCCCGTCCGGGGTGATGCCCTCGACCGCGGTCGAGGTGTTGCGCAGGTTCGCCTGGCCGATCAGCAGGTGCAGCGCGATGACCGCACCGGTGATCAGCCAGACGATCCGCGATGATCTGATTTTGGAGAGCTCCGCCCCGGCGGCGGCGAACAGCACGCTCATGCCCACACCTGCTTCTGCTCGCCGGTGAGGGCGAAGAACGCGGCCTCCAGGGACGAGTGGCCCGCGGTGATCTCCGGCAGCGAGCCGTCCGCGACGATCCGACCGTTCGCGATCACCACCACGTCGTCGGCGGTGTCGGCCATCTCGGTCATCAGGTGGCTGGAGAGCAGCACGGTCCGGCCCTGGGTGGCGTAGTCGCGCAGGAAGTTGCGGATCCAGCGGATGCCGTCCGGGTCCAGGCCGTTCACCGGTTCGTCGAGGATCAGCACGGCAGGGTCACCGAGCAGGGTGGCGGCGATGCCGAGCCGCTGCCGCATACCCAGCGAGTACTTGCTCACTCGCTGCTTGGCGGCGTCGGTGAGACCGACCGCGTCGAGGACCTCCCCGACCCGGGAGCGGGGGATCCGGTTGGACCGGGCGATCCAGAGCAGATGATCGACGCCGCGACGGTCCGGGGCCGGTTGGGCGCCGTCGATCAGCGCCCCAACCGTACGTAGCGGGTAGCGCAGATCCCGGTAGCGTTTGCCGTCGATCAGCGCGGTGCCGGACGTCG
The DNA here is from genome assembly GCF_045161355.1 of Micromonospora sp. NBC_00617. Lineage (NCBI taxonomy): Bacteria > Bacillati > Actinomycetota > Actinomycetes > Micromonosporales > Micromonosporaceae > Micromonospora > Micromonospora sp. NBC_00617. Next base: position 1,845,043 of record NZ_CP107751.1, read on the forward strand.
CGTGGTCCAGGCCCAGCAACACGCGCAGTGAGGTGGACTTGCCGGCGCCGTTGGGCCCGAGGAACCCGGTGACCTTGCCGGGCCGCACCGAGAACGTGACCTCGGCGACGGCGACCTTCTTCCCGTACCGCTTGGTCACGCCTTTGAATTCGATCACGACGAAAGCATGCGACGCCGCGGCCGCCGCCCGCGTCACCCGGAAGTAGACACCTACCGCGAATCGCGCAGCAGGCCCGCCTCGTAGGCGAGCACGGCCAGGTGGGTCCGGTCGTTGACGCCCAGCTTGGCGAACATCCGCCGCAGGTAGGTCCGCACCGTCTCCAGGCTCAGGAACAGCTCGTCAGCGATCTGCTGGTTGGAGTAGCCGCGCGCCACGAAACGGACCACCTGCAGCTCACGTTCGGAGAGCACCTGCCCAGCGAAGGCGTGGGCGCGTTCCGGCGGCGGCGGGGCCAGTCGTTCCAGCAGCCGCCCGGTCACCTCCGGCGCGAGCATGGCGTGACCGGCGTGCACCGTCCGCACCGCCTGCAGCACCTCCTGCGGTGCCGCGTTCTTCAGCAGGAACCCAGAGGCGCCCAGCGACAGCGCCGTGTGCACGTACTCGTCCAGGTCGAAGGTGGTCAGCATGATCACCTTCGTGGACGTGGTGGCCAGGACGCCCCGCGCCACCTCGAGACCGTCCATTCCCGGCATCTGTACGTCGAGCAGCGCCACGGCCGGCCGCCGGGCCGCGATCAGCCGGGCCGCCTCGGCGCCGTCGCCGGTTTCCCCGGCGACCCGGAAGCCGTCGGTACGGTCGAACAGCCTCCGGTACGCCTGCCGGAACCCCGCGTCGTCGTCGGCGAGGAAGACGGTGACCTCGGCCGTCATCGTTACCCCGCCACCGGCAGCCGGGCACTGACCTCGAACCCACCGCCCGGTGGCCGCCGCCAGGACGCGGTCCCACCCGCCAGCGCCGCACGCTCACGCATACCCTGCAGCCCGAGCCCGGACCCGGTGCCCGCGCCGGGGATGGACGAGCCGTGGTCGCGGACCCACACCTGGATCTCCTCGTCGGCGTGGCTGACCCGGACCGAGCATCGGGCGCCGGGGGCATGACGGATCACGTTGTTCAGGGCCTCCTGGACGATGCGGAACACCACCAACCGGGTGCCGTCGCCCGCCTCCGGGACGACGTCGAGGTGGGCGTCGATGGTGAGCCCGGCCGCACGGGCGTCGTCGATCATCGGCGAGAGTTCGGCGATGCTCGGGACGCGACCGGTCGGGCCGGGCCCGCCCTGGATGGTCCCGGGATTCCGCAGGCCCCGCACCAGGGCCTGTATCTCGTGCAGGGCCTCCCGGGCGTGGGTCTCGATGTCCCCCAGCGTGCCGCGCAGTTCCCGTTCGTCGGCGTCGGGCAGGCTGCGGGTGACACTGGCCTGCGCGGAGACCACCCCGAGGGCGTGGCCGACCACGTCGTGCACCTCCCGCGCCACGTCCAGCTGTACCCGGGCGCGCTCGGCCTCCCGCGCGGACTCCATCTCTCGGCCGACCGCCGTGCCGAGCAGCCAGGCGGCGGTCAGCGCGGCGGCGGCGAGCACCACCCGGCTGCCGGGCTGGTCCGGACTGCCGGTGTCCACCCCGGTCACCGCCAGCAGCAGGGCGAACAGACAGACCAGGGCTACGGCGCTGTTACGGATTCGCACGGACCGCTTGCGCGCCAGGGCGTAGAGGCACCAGGCGGTGGCGAGCATCGGGTCCGCACAGACGCCGAGCAGGCCGCCGGCGACGGTGGCCACTCCCGCTCCCGCGGTCACCGCCGCAGGAAACCGCTGCCGGAGCAGCACGCACGCGGCGGTGACCAGCGCCAGTGCGGCGCCGAGGGCGGCTCGCGGCCAGGTGCCCGCCGCGACCAGGGGGGACAGCCAGAACACCGCGATCACCACCAGGGCTGCCGCACCGTCGGCCAGTGGCCATCGGGGTCCTGCACGGCCGGTTGGGGAGCGCCGTTGCACCACCACACCGTACTCGGCGGACTGTGACGTCAGGGGTGCAGACTCACCAGGCTGGACCGGATCGCGAACGCGACCAGGGCGTCCCGGTTGGCGCCCTTGGGCAGGCGCAGCTTGTCGCTCACATACTTGATGTGCGCGTCGACGGCCCGGCTGGTCATGCTGCCGTGGGTGGGGCTGAGCCGTTCGGCGATCTCGGCAGACGTTGGCAGGCTGGTCTCCATGATGCCGTTCAGCCGATCCTTGCTGAGCTCCTTGAGCACGGTGTAGTAAGTGGCCTCCCGGTCCAGCAGTGGGCGCCGGGTCGTAGTCGCGCAGGTGGTCGGCGGGCGGACCTGCGCCGCGTAGTACTGCGGTTCGTGACCGAAGACGGCCAGTTTCGGCCCGTCCGGCAGCGCCGTCAGCTCGATCTGCGCCACCTCGAACGGCACGGGCATGGACATCCGCCGCGGCTCGACCAGCACGTACTGATACCAGTCGTCCATGTTCATGACGGTTATCGATGCGACGGAGCTGAGATTACTCAGCGTCCAGAAATCCGGGGTCGCAGAGATCCGTGCGTCGAATGACGTGACCCCGTCGACTTTGATACGAAGGTCCACTTCGCACCGGTCGCAGTCACACGCGCCGATGGTGGCCGATTGTCCGGAATCGACGGTGAGCTGTCGTGGCGTCTCGCCGACGGTGGCCGGAGCCTGGACTCCGGCTACAAAAGCGCAGGCCACGGCATCAAAACCCCGATCAAGCAACCCGCCGACGGTAGCCGGCTCGCACCCGACAACCGCGCCTACAACCGACTGCTACGCGGCCTGCGCTGGCAAGGAGAACGCGGCTTCGCCATCCTGATCGGACGCTGGAAAACCCTACGCCACACGACAATCAGCCCACGCCGCATCGGTGACATCGTCGCCGCCGCGCTACACCTAACCCACTTCGAGTACAAATACCTACCGGAAAGTCGCTGAGATCACCTCAATATAGCGCCAGATGATTGCCGCAAGAGCCTCGCAGTTGATTTCGGGCCTATTTCCGGATTGCCGAGGACTAGCCGATCGGGCGCAGAATTGTCTAGTCTGATCGCCGTCTGTCAATGACGTATGTCACACGTGGAGGGTCGCTTTGTGCATGCGGCGTCCGCACGTCCAAGCTCGCCGGGCCGCCGTATTGCTGATAGTCGCTGGTCATTGCGGGGATCAGATGGTGGCTGCCGCGCTGCTTGTGGAGTCAGGGCGCACCGAGCCCGGCGCCCAGTAGGCGACCGCGTGCGGCGCGGCGTGTCGGGTTCTCATCGAGACCAGCGGCGGCGACGTCACCCCGAAGCCGTCTGCCCTGCACCGGTCTGGGTGCTGTCCTTGACCCCCGGGCCCCGGGCTGACCTGCGCGATCCGCGCCGCGTCAGCGCGGAAACCTCGACCAGATCAGCCACGGTCATCGATTTTGTGGATCGGCCTCCATGTCGACCGGGAAACGCAAAATGCGTACCGATAGGAGTCCGACATTTCCGATGTGGGCTGCGGTACTGTGGCGGCGCAAGCCGGTCCGGGGGTGATTGCGGTCGTGAATGAATCTGTGCCCGCGGCACCGCAGGACTTGTGAAAAGGAGGGGATCGCGCGCATGGCATCCGGCTTCGTGGCGGCGGTGGGGCATTGGTGTTTCCGGCATCGCTGGCTGGTGGTGAGCCTGTGGCTCGTGGCGGTGCTGGGTGGTGCCCTGGCTTCCGGGCCGGTGTTCAGCCGGCTCGCCGACGCCACCGCCTCCGGCTCGACCGAGTCGGCCGAGGGGTTGCGGCGGATCGCCGTCGGCGCGGCTGATGGCGGCCAGGTCCTCGCCCTGATCGACGGTGTCGACGTCCCGTCCGCCGGGGTGCGTGACGTGGTGAACCGCCTGGTGGGCGACCTCGGGCAGGACCCGGCGGTGCTGCGGGTGGACTCGCCGTACGCCCAGACGCCGCAGGCCGCCCGCCAGATCGCCGCCGACCGGCGGGCGCTGATCGTGACGATCGTCCTGAAATCCGCCGATCCGGCGGCGAAGAGCGCCGCGATCGACGACCTGACTGTGCAATTGCACAGTGTCGAGGAGGAGTTGCGCGCTGCCGGTCAGCAGTCGGCCGTCGTCAAGGTAGGCGGCAACGCCGCGCTCAACCGGGAGACGAACCGGGCCGTCCAGTCCGACGTGCAGCGGGCCGAGCTCATCTCGCTGCCGATCACCCTGCTGGTGCTGATCGTGGTCTTCGGCGGCATCGTCGCCGCGTCAATGCCGGTGCTCGCCGCAGTGGTCTCGATGGCCGGGTCGATGCTGCTCCTGCTCGGGTTCAGCACCTTCGTCGACCTCGACCAGAACGTGGTCACGGTGACCACCCTGCTCGGCCTGGGCCTCTCCATCGACTACGGGCTGCTGCTGGTGGCGCGAGTCCGTGAGGAACTGTTGTCCGGGGTGTCGGTGGAGGTCGCGGTCTCGCGCGCCTGGGCCACCGCCGGGCGGACCATCATGTTCAGCGCGCTGACCGTCGCCGGAGCGCTGACCGGGCTGCTCGCGTTCGAGGTGACCCAGTTGCGTGCGCTCGCCGCCGCCGGCATCTCGATCGCGGTCGTCGCCATGCTGACGGCGCTGACGTTCACCGCTGCCCTGCTGGGGCTGGTCGGCCGGTGGATCAAGCCGTCGCGCCACAGGCAGCGCCAAGTAGCGGCCGGTGAGGCGTCCGACGAACGCGGGTTCTTCGCCGTGCTGTCCCGGTTGGTACAGCGGCGTGCCGGTGTAGTGGCGGCGCTGACCGTTGCGTTGCTGCTGCTCGCCGGCTCGCCCCTGCTCGGTGCGGTGATCAAGTTCCCGCAGCTCGAAAACCTGCCGGACAGCATCGAGGCCAAGCAGGTCGCCACCGCGCTGCAGGACCGCTTCAACGTCGCGCAACGACCCGCCGTGCGGGTAGTGGCCACGGGTGACGCCGCCGACCTGCAGCGATGGGCGACCGGCTGGGCCGCGGATCCGGCCGTCGCCGCGGTCGGCGTCGCCCAGCCCCTCAGCGACACACTGGCCAGCGTCCAGTTCGAGGTGAAGGGCGAGCCGCAGAGTGCCGAGGCCCAGGGCCTGGTGCACCGGCTGCGGGCCGACCGACCGGACGGCGGCCAGTCGTGGGTCATCGGGGACACCGCGGTGCTGGTCGACACGCTGTCGGTGATCCGCAAGGCGCTCCCGCTCGGCATAGCCATCACGGTGCTGGCCATGCTCGTCCTGCTGTTCGCGATGACCGGGTCGGTGAGTGTGCCGATCAAGGCGGTGCTCGCAAACGCGGTCTCGCTGGGCGCCACCTTCGGCGTCATGGTGGCGGTCTTCGAGCACGGGTACCTGGCCGGACCGTTGAACATGCTGGTGGTGGGCGGTCTCGACCCGTTCGTCATCGTCATCGTGGTGGCGTTCGCCTTCGGCCTGTCGATGGACTACGAGGTGTTCCTGCTCGGCCGAATCAAGGAGTACGTGGACGCTGGGCACGACAGTGACACCGCCGTGCGCCGTGGGCTGCAGCAGACCGGCCGGATCATCACCTCGGCCGCGCTACTGATGGTCATCGTGTTCGTGTGCTTCGCGAGTGGGCGCACTGGCAGTGTGCAGCAACTCGGCCTGGGCCTGACCCTGTCGGTGCTGATCGACGCCACGATCGTGCGTTGCCTGCTGGTGCCCGCGACGATGACGCTGCTGGGCGGCGCCAACTGGTGGGCGCCGCGGCCGCTGCGTCGGCTGCACGAGCGGTTCGGCCTGCGCGAGCGCACCCTGCCGCCAGTGCCGCCGGCGGTGCCGCAGACCGTCGAGAATCGGGCGCCGGCAGACGCGGTGCGCCGCCACGGGGGCGGCTGACCCGGGGCTCCCGACCCTGGGGAGCCCCCCTTGTCGACGCCGGGATTCTGTGTCTATGGTTGGCCCCGAAGGCGAGAAAGGCCAATGTGATATCGCCGGTTTGACATGCCGCTGATTGGCGACTGTTCGGGCCGATCACCGTGTTGCAAGGTGGGGTGCGCTTACGCGGTTTGTGAGGTGCCCTGTATTGGCGCGGCACATCCTTCAGAACATGCCTGGTCGTGGGGAAAGCGGCGCTGAATAGCCGCATTTCCATTCCTCCGCGGTCCGGCGTCCGAATTCGTAATGCCAGTGTCGGCAGCCGTTCAACGTGGAACGGCGGGTCGGTCACGCATCGATTCACCGGCCGCGTCCGGCCGTCTCCGGCCGAGGGGGAAATCCGACCATGAGCTCGTTCCAGAACCTCACTGTCGACCATGTCCGGTTCTACACTCTGGACATAAACTCGATGATCAACGAGTTCCGTGGTTACGGGTTCGGCGTGTCCGCCGAAATACGACTGTCCGGGAACGGGGCACTCGATCCTGCTCTGTATGGGACCGGACGGGCCAGGCTCTCTTTGCCGCCGCAGCGCGTCACATTCTCGCCGGAGCCTGCTGCCATTCCTACCCGGGCCGGTCAATGGAGATAACGGCGGTGCGCCTCGCGGACGAGCTGCAGTTTTGCCGCACCTCTGCACAACCAGTTCCGCATGCCGAACCAGTTTTAGGACAACGTGCTTCCGGCATCCGCACCTATATGGATAGTGCAGTCCGCCATGGGGATAGAGCAATCTCGATTGTCGTTTCCGAACTGCTCGTCGTGGGTGGCGGCAGCGCGGACGTCAAACCAGGATCACGTGATTCTCGTTGTACGAAGCGGGCGGGGTGTCCTGGCGGGCCCTGGTCGATGACAATCGTGCGGTGCGGCGTCGCGGGTGGAAGTGGGGATCGCTGAGCGTCGTTGCCGCGCTGGCGGTCGGCGGCACGGCGTGGGTGTGGCTGCGGTACGACTTCGAGAAGGTCAACTGGACCTGGGGCGTCGTCACCGCCGTCTACGTCCTGCTGGATCAGGTCTTCCGCACCGACACGGCCGGTCTTGCCGAGGCCGCTGCCCACCGGCGCGCTGCCGCCGACGAACTGGTGGGGCTGATCCGTCGCGTCCCGACGGACGAGGCGCTGTTGCGTACCGTCGACGAGCCGTATCCGCTGCCGGTGCGGTGGCGCACCGTTCCCGATCGGTTCCTCCCCTCCTGGCGGGCCATCGGCCGATCCAGCGCCGCCGCCCCGGTGGACCTCGCCGGCGGCGACGAGTCACTGTGGAGCTGCTACCGGACGTACCCTCTGGGCGGCTGTTGCTGTTGGGCCCGGCCGGCTCCGGCAAGTCGATCCTCGCGCTGCGGATGGCCCGGGAGTTGCCCGTGCACCGCGAACCGGACACACCCGTACCGGTGTTGGTCCCGGCCGGCTACTGGGATCCCGACCGGGAGGGCTTCCACGACTGGCTGGTCGACCGGATCGCTCGCCGCTACCCGCAGCTCGCGGCCGGTCAACCGCGCCGTGACGCCGTGCTGCGCGACCTGGTCCTCGACGAGGCCACCAGCGCGCTGGACACCGAGACCGAACGAGCCGTGCAGCGAGCGTTCGACGTGCTCGCGCAGGGGCGCACCACGGTCACCATCGCCCACCGCCTGTCCACGGTCCGCGACGCCGACCAGATCGCGGTGCTCGACCACGGCCGAATCGTCGAGGCCGGCACCCACGACAGCCTGCTGCACCGCAACGGCCGCTACGCGACCCTCGCCGCCTGAGCCGGGTTCGGCACTCAGCGGCGGACGAAGTCGACCACCTCGGCCACCACGGCGGGATCGCGCAGCAGGCGCCGGTGTCCGAGGCCGGAGGTGACGTGCAACCGGGCGCCGGTCCAGGCCGCCGCGATGGCCTCGCCGTCCGCGACCGGGGTGGACGCATCGTCGCGGTCGTGGACGATCAGGGCCGGCGGCACGGTGGCCCCCCGGCCGAGCAGGGGCACGTCGAAGTGGTGCATCGGTGCGCCCACCCGCCGCTCGATGCGGGCGACGAGCCGCCGGTGGGTGCGTTCACCGAGACCGAGTACGGCCGCGAACTGCCGCGCGTACGACGCGGGGCTGGCCATCGGGGCGAGCAGGGCGACCCGGCCGACGGGCAGGCCGTCGCAGAGCGCGACCGCCGCCGCGGTGGCACCCATGGAGTGTGCGATGACGGCGTGCGCCGGCCCGTGTCGGGCGACGACCCCGGCCAGCGCCGCCACGAACTCGGGAATGGACGACGAGCGCGCCCCGTACCGGCCCGGGGCCGATCGGCCGTGGCTGGGTGCGTCGAAGGCCACGACCCGGTGGCCGGCGGCGACCAGCGGCGGCACGAACGGGGCGAGGTGCTCCCACCGGCCGGCCCATCCGTGCATCAGGTAGACGACAGGTCCCGCACCCCACGCCTCCCCGACCACCTGGTGCCCGTCCACTTCGACGGCGAAGGGGTCGCCCGGTGCGGGTAGGCCAGGTCGGGTTGCCGGAGTGTCGCGCGGACGGGGCAGGGTGAACCAGATCCGCTCGGCCCACCGGGCACCGATCGCCGGTGCGGCGTGCTCCAGCACCCGGAAGCTGGCACGGACCGGCGTCGGCGCGGAAAAAAGACGAACGGTCATGCTTTTCTGCGGAGCCACGGAGACCACTGGTGATACCTCTTCCGTTCGGGGGAGATGGGTCGTGCGGGGTCTGTTCAGGGGGATGGTGTCGTGCGGGCTGCGACCAGCAACGCCTCGACGGCGCGTCGGGCCCGGCTCTCCGCCCGCTCGTCGCCGAGCAGCCGGAGCGCGTGGTGACAGGCGAGGATCACGCCGTAGAAGTCCTGAGCGAACTGCTCCGGGTCGGCGTCGACGCGGAACTGGCCATCGCTGACGCCGCCGCGGAAGATCGTCGCGATCATGTCGAACATGTCGCGTTGATCGTGGACCAGCCGGTCGCGCACCGCACCGGGCTGGTCGTCGAAATCGGTCGCGGCCGCCACGAACGGGCAGCCACCGGGTCGGGCGTCCCACTCCAGCCACCGGTCCAGCAGCTCGCGCACCCTCGGCTCGCCACGAGCGGCGCGTAGGGCCGGCCGGGCCACGGCGTCCTCGAACCCGGCGCGGGCATGCTCGAGGACCTGGAGCTGAAGCGCCTCCTTGGAGCGGAAGTGCCCGAACAGCCCGCTCTTGGAGAGCTGCGTCTGCTCCGCGAGTGAGCCGATGGTCAGCCCACTCAAACCGACCCGGCGCGCGACCTCGACCGCCTGGTCGAGCACCGCGAGTCGCGTCTCGTCCCCCTTGCCCATGGGAAACACAAAAGCACGGTCGTACGGATTTGGCAAGGCTGGCGCACCCAACACCTCCCGCCCCGTTCCTCCGTGTCGACGGTGAGCCCCGCCCGCACGGCCAGGGCCGCCAGGAGGTTGAAGGCTCCATGCGGCGCACCGCGCACGTCCGACGCGAGGACCTCGTCGTCGGTCCGAACCGGCCGTGCGGGCGGCTCAGGAAAAGGGCCAACTCCGCGATGTCGGCCGGGGCGGCCGGCCGCCCCGCGCGAGGCGGCCGGGGTCAGACGGCCTCGAGGGACCGCTTGGCCAGGCCGAGAGAGTAGCCGTCAATGATCGTGGTCGGTGCTGCGGTGGGGTCGGTGGCGGCGCCGAGGGTGACGAACAGCGGGGTGAAGTGCTCGACGGTGGGGTGGGCGTAGGGCATGCCCGGGGCATTGGATCGGAACCCGGCGAGCTCGTCAACGTCACCGCGGGCCAGCGCCCCGGCAGCCCAGTGGTCAAAGTCAGACGACCAGCCGGGCACCTTGTCGAGGTTCTGCCAGTCGATGAACGGCAGCCCGTGGGTCATGTAGCCCGACCCGATCACCAGCACTCCGGACTCCCGCAGCGTCCTGAGCCGTCGGCCCAGCGCCATCAGCCGGTCCGGGTCATGGGTGGGCATGCTCAGCTGCAATACCGGGATGTCCGCGTCTGGGTACATGATCTTCAGCGGCACCCAGGCGCCGTGGTCCAGACCGCGGTTGTGGTGCTCGTGGACTTTCTCGGTGTCCGGCATCAGCGCGACGACCTGCTGGGCGAGGTCCACCGCGGGTGGAGTGTCGTAGCGCATCCGGTAGTACATCGGGTGGAAGCCGCCGAAGTCGTAGACCAGATCGACCGGCCGGGTGCTGGTGATGCTCAGCGGCGCGGACTCCCAGTGCGCGGAGACGATCAGGATCGCCCGCGGTTTGGGCAGAGCCCGAGCCCAGGTGTGCAGCTGGGTCATCCAGTCGGTCATCTCGAACAGCATCGGGGCGCCGTGGCTGAGGTAGAGCGCGGGTAGCGGCCCGTCGGCCGGTGTCCACCGCCGGTGCCGTTGAGCGGCCTCGACGGTGGCGGCCCGCTGCAGGTGCGTGGTGAACGGGTGCTGGGCGGGGATGAGCTTGTCGGCGGCCGCGGTGGTGCCGGCGGCGTGGTTGGCCATCAGTGTCTCCTCGGAGATTGTGCGGTGTGGTCGAGACCTGGTGGGTGATGGCGTCACGGGCCTGACCCCTGTCCTGACTGCCGGCGCCAGTGGGCCAACGCGGCCAGATGGCGTCCGGGCGGGTCAGGCCACGATGCCGAAGCCGCCGGTCCAGGAGACCTTCTCGTTCGAGGCAAGGCCGATCTGCAGGAAGCCGAGGGCCTCCAACTCCCGGGCCCGCTTGAGCGCGCCGGCGTCGAGGGCCTTCAGGCCGGCCGCGCTGATCACACCGATGAGGGTGGACTTGGCGTCAGCGTCGTCGCCGGCGACCAGGACGGTCGTGGTCAACGGGCCGGCGGTGCCGGCGGCCAGCGTGCCGGCGAAGTTGGTGTTGAACGCCTTGAGCACCCGGGATCCCGGCAGCTTGGCGGCGATCTCGGCGGCGGCGGAGCTGTCGGCGGGGACGGTGAGGGAGTCGAAGGTTTCGAAGTTCAGCGGGTTGGTGATGTCGACCACGATTTTGCCCGCGAGCTGCTCACCACGTTCGGCGAGCACCTGGTCGACGGCCGGGTAGGGGATCGCGAGGACGACGATGTCGCCGGTGACCGGCTGGTCGGTGTCGGCCCTGCCGAGCAGTTCGACGGTGTTGCCGCTCTTGGTGACGACGCTGGAGATGGCCTGGCCCATGTTGCCGGCGCCGATGATGGAGATGTGTGCCACGGGGAATTCCTCTCGAAACAGATGGTTGAACCTTCAAGTAAAACCATAGCAGATTTACTTGCGCTGTCAACTATTTGGGTAGGGTGTGAGAGTGGAGAAGCACAAGCAGTGGTTGACCAGCGAGCAGTTGACGACATGGGTGCAACTGGTCGCGGTGATGGAACTGCTCCCCGGCGCCTTGGACTCGCAGCTGCGCCGTGACGCCGGGCTGACCCACTTCGAGTACATGGTGCTCGCGATGCTGTCGGAGGCACCCGGGCGCACGCTGCGGATGACCGCCCTCGCCGCGCGTACTAACGCCACCTTACCGCGGCTGTCCCACGCGGTCCGGCGGTTGGAGGACCGTGACCTGGTCGAGCGGTTCCCCTGCCCGCAGGACGGGCGGGCCACCAACGCCCGGCTGACCGAGGCAGGCCGGCAGAAGGTGGAGGCATCCGCGCCCGGGCATGTCGCCAACGTCCAGCACCACGTGTTCGAGGTGCTGTCGCCGGAGCAGGTTGCGCAGCTGGCCGGGATCACCGACGCGATCCTCGACCGGCTGGACCCCGGCGGTGTGATGACCGCCCCGTATTAGCGCCGCACCGCCGCACGTCTACGACGTCCTGCTTGAGGTGGCGCGCCGCAGGCGTACGGCGAACGTGGCCGCTGACCCGATGAGGCTGACCGATGGGAGAGCGCCGGGCAACGGCCGCCTGGTCACGTGGCCCTAGGATCTCTGGAATGCAGGAGGGCCGGTGGACGACGATCACGCCGTCGCAGTTCGCGCACGAGCGGGAGGCGCTGGCGCACGTGCAGGCGTTACTGCCGGACACCGAGCCCTACCGCGCCTGGTCGAACTTCACGTTCACGGCCCAGACCGGGCACCCGTACGAGGTTGATCTGCTGGTCGCCGCCCCGGGTGGGCTCTACCTCATCGAGGTCAAGAGCCTGAACGGTCGACTGATCTCCAGCGGCTCCAACTGGATCCTGCAGGGACCGTCGGGGAGCGGCACCCGTACCTTCGACAACCCGCTGCACCTGGCGGACATGAAGGCTAAGAAGCTCAAGTCCCTGCTCCAGGTCGCCGCGACCCAGCGCAAGGGGCCGCCGGTCAGGATCCCGTTCGTGCAGGCGGCGGTCTTCCTGTCGAAGCCTGGCCTGCACGTCGGCCTCTCCGAGCACCACCTGCACGGCATCTTCGGCCCGGAGCCGGCACCGGGCCACCAGCCCGGCTCGCTGCCGACGGTCGGCTCGCTGCTGCAGCGGCCCCCACAGGACGAGCGCCAGCGGGTCACCAAGGAGATGTCGGCGGCGCTACCGGAGCTCCTCAAGGCTGTTGGCATCGCCCGTAGCCGCCGGCACTACCAGATCGGCGCGTGGGACCTGGAGACCCGTCCGTTCGACGTCGGCCCGACGTGGCAGGACCATCAGGCCCGGCACCGCGACCTGGAGCGGGAGCGCCGCCGGGTGCGGATCTACCTGGTCGAACGCAACGCCGTGCAGACCGAGCGGGCCAGCATCGAACGCGCCGCGAAGCGCGAGATGCTCGCATTGCACGGCATCAACCACCCGGGCATCGTGCAGGTCGACTCGATGGAGTCGCACGAGGCCGGCCCCGCGCTGATCTTCCGGTACGACCCCCGCTCGGTGCGCCTGGACCACTACATGGCCCAGTACGGTGACCGCCTGGACGCGCTGAGCCGGCTGGCGATGATCCGCCAGCTCGCCGAGACCGTGGCGTACGCGCACCGCCGGCGGCTGCACCACCGAGCCCTGTCGGCCCGCAGCGTGCTGGTCAGCCCGGGGCGCGTCAGGAGAGGTGGCAGCGAGGACGAAGCCTGGCTGATGCCCCAGCTGCAGATCAGCGACTGGCAGGCAGCGACCCGCGGCGCAGACACCAGCGGCGGCAGCAGTGGTGACCCGATCACCCTCTCCTCGCACGCGGCCTCGCACATCGAGCGCTCGGCGGAGGCGTACCTCGCGCCCGAGCTGACCGCTCCGAAGCCCGACGCGGTCGCGATGGACGTCTTCGGACTTGGCGCGCTGGCATACCTGATCCTGACCGGCCAGCCGCCGGCGGCCAAGCGCCCGGAGCTGCTCGCCCGGCTGGCCCGGGACAACGGCCTGCGGGCCGCCGCGGTCGCCGACGGCATCAGCGAGTTCGCCGATGAGCTGATCCAGGCCGCTACCGCTCCGGTGCCGACCCAGCGTCTCACCACGGTCGCCGACTTCGTCGAAATGCTCCAGGTCGTCGAGGACGAGCTGACCGCCCCACCGCCGGCCTCGGTGCACCCAGAGGAGCCGGAGCCCGAGCAGGTCGACCCTCTCGAAGCGCGCGGCGGCGACCGGGTCGGCGAGTGGAAGATCGTTCGCAGCCTCGGCACCGGCTCGACCTGCCGGGCGTTCCTCGGCTTCAACGAGCGCACCCGGCGGGAGGAGGTGCTCAAGGTCGGGCTCTCCGACGAGAAGGGTGCTCGACTGGCTCACGAGGCCCGGGTGCTGGGCCCGCTCACCGACTCCCGGGTGATCCGGCTGGCCCGGCCCGAGCCGCTGCAGATCGGCAACCGCACCGTCGTGGTGCTGGAGCACGCCGGTGACCGTACCCTCGCCCGCAAGCTGCGCGACGACGGCCGGCTCACCGTCGACGAGCTGGAGACCTACAGCGACTACCTGTTCGGCGCGCTGGACTACCTCGAGGGTGAGGGCGTCTACCACCGCGACATCAAGCCCGACAACATCGCCATCCGGATTCGCCCCAATCGCACCCGGCAGCTGGTGCTCTTCGACTTCTCCCTGGCCGGGGTCTCGGTCAAGGAGATCAACGCCGGCACGCCGCGTTACCTCGACCCGTTCCTCGGCACCGCTACTCGGCAGGTCTACGACAAGCACGCCGAGTGGTACGCGCTCGGGGTCACCCTGCACGAGATGGCCTCCGGTGAGCTGCCCGTCTGGGGTGACGGCGGCACCGAGCCGCAGCTGACCGAGGGCCGGCCGGTGCTCGCCGTCGAGGCGTTCGACCCGGCGGTTCGCGACGGCCTGGTCGAGTTCCTCCAGCGCGCCCTGCACCGCGACCACCGCCAGCGGTTCGCCTCGCTCAAGGACCTGCGCGACGCATGGCAGCAGGTGTTCCGCCGTTCCGACGCGAGCGCCCCGGTGGGCACCGACCACCCCGAGATCGAGGCCGACGAACCGGACGAGAAGGCGGCCGAGGCCGCCCGCGACGAGGCCGCTACCAAGGCGACCCGCGCGACCGCTCTGGAGGCCGCCGGGCTCACCCCACGCGCGGTGTCCGCCGCCCACCGCCTCGACGCCACCACCGTCGCCGAGCTGCTCACCGTCGCCAACAAGCTCGCCCACCTGCCCGGCCTGGGCGCCAAGACCCGCCAGGAGCTGCAGCGCCGGGTGAAGGAGTGGCGTGGCCGGCTGGGGGAGCGGGAGACCATTCCCACCACGCCCGCCGCCCGCAAGGCCGCGACGGAGGAGATTGCCACCGAGGCCGCCGCCGGGGACGGCGACCCCGATCTGGTACGCGTCGGACTGGACGCGATCGCCACCCTGCTCGTCCCGGCCAGCCGCAACCCCAACGACGTCGAGGCCACCCGGCTGGCGCTGCACCTGCCCGACGCCACCGGCGCCCTGCCGGACCTCCCACTGTGGCCGCAGCACCCGCAGGTGGCCAAGCCGCTCGGCGTCACTCCCGCCCGGATCGCGCAGATCCTCGGCAAGCAGCGCAAACGCTGGGACGACATCCCGGTGGTCGGCAGCGTGCGTACCCAGATCGTCGAGTTGTTGCGCGACGGCGGCCGGGTGATGGGCGTCGCCGAGCTGGCCGCGGCCCTGCTGAGCAGCCGCGGCTCGGTGCGTACCGGGGATGCGTTGCGTCTCGCGGTCGCGGTCGCGGCGGTGCGGGCCGCCGTGGAGGTCGACGCGCTCGCCGAGGAGCCGCGCCTGCTGCTGCGCCGGCACGCCCGCGCCGACATCAATGGCAAGCCGCACCCGCGCGGCGACCGGCTGCTGGTCGCGCTGGAGGCCGCCGAGGACGACGCGCCGGACACCCCGGCCGCGCCGGCCCTGCTCGACTACGCCGACGCGCTCGGCAAGGCCGCCGACAAGCTCGCCGCCAGCGAGGTGCTGCCCAGCCCGGCGACGGTGCTGCGTACCCTCGCGGCGGTCACCGCGCCCGGCGGCGCGGCCGACGCGATCGACGAACGGCGGCGGGTGCTGCTCGCCGCGGTGGCCTCGGAGCGGGCCGCCGCGACCGCGCGGCTGGAGCTCTACCCGCGCGACCTGGATCCGGTACGGGCGCTGCGGCTGGCCCAGGCCGGCGTGGTGCCCCCCGCCAGCGAAGGGCGGCGCGGGCTCACCCCGACGCAGGTCGCCGACCGGGTGACCGCCCGCTTCCCGGAGCTGGATCCGCTGCCGCCACATCCCGAGCTGGACCGGCTGCTCGCCGAAGCCGGCTTCGAGCTGCGCTGGGACCGCGACAGGTACGTGCCACCGCCGCCGCGAGCCGCCTCGTCGTCGGTGTCGATCCTGCAGCGGCGGCCGTCGGTGACCGCCGCGCCGAGCCGGTGGACGGCCGAGTCGCCGGAGCTGGCGGCGGCGATGCGGGCCGAGGAGCGGCTGACCGGTGCGAGGTCCGCCGGCGGGTTCCGGGCGTTGACGGTACGACTGTCCCGGTACGGGCTGGCACGGGAGGAACTGGCCCGGCGCTTCGACGCTCGGCCGGTCAACGTGGCAGCGCTTTTCCTGGACCACCTGCACGCGCTGGTCGACGCCCGGCCGAAGCCGACCTGGGAGACGGTGCTCGGCGCGGACATCGCCGAGGAGGGTTCCCGGGCGGCGATCAAGCTGGGGGAGTACGTCGAGCAGGCGTGGCAGCTCACCGTGCCTTCGCTGCGGGCGGAGTTGCGCGTCGGTGACGGGCCGGTGCTGCTGCACGACGCGGCGGTGCTGGCGCGGTACCGGGCGATGGACCGGCTCTACGAGCTGGCCGACGCGGCACGGGCTGGGGCGGGGGGCGTGTGGTTGCTCTGCCCGATGGAGGACCCGGCGCTGCTGCCCAAACTGGACGGTGCGGTGGTGCGGGTGGGCGACAACGAGTGGATCGCCCTGCCGGACGCCTGGGTGGTCAACGCCCACCGCAGCGCCGTCGTCTGATCGCCCTGGCCGGGTGCATCAGGTAGGGCGGGTGGGCCCTGGCGTTGTCTGTTCGGCCAGTTTTCCCTGACCGAGGAATGCCCCCGCACACCTGATCCGGTCTCATCCACGGGACCGGATCGTCCATATCAGACTGTAGTCGGCCGAAGACCTTGAGCGCGGTCGATCCGCTGCCTTACGGTGATGCCCCGCGGTCACCCGAGTTCTTCCTCATTGCCGACCACGCCATTCGTCCTGATTGCTCAGAGCGACGAGCGGGATCGAGCCGAGAGGATGACTTGCCGGCGCGAATGCATCGGAGGTCGATAATGGATTGCACCTTGCTATTGGTCTATCTCGTGGGCTGGTTCATCTCCGTGATGGTGATCCGCCACCGTGCCGGGCTGGGATGGCAGGGCAACAAACTGGTGGGAGATGGAGGACTCGGTATCGAGTGGGTCGCTCGGACTGCCATCGCCGCGATGTTCTGGCCGATCACCCTGATCCTCTGGATTGCCCGGGGGCGTCCGGCCCCGCCTGTCGTCTTCACCCGCCGAGGTGGGTGAACGCCAACCGCGCGCCGCGACGATGGGAGAAATGCGGAAATGAGCAAAGGAAATGAGGAGATCTGAATGTCCTCGGCTTTGCCTGCGCAGATCGTGTCGATGATGGACAAATTCGGACGCTACGAGTGGTACGGCGAGAGCAGTGGGTTGGGGCCCGAAGAGGCATGGGGCATGCTGTCGACGCTGTGGCCGCTGAGGCAGTCGGATCCGGCTGGCCTGACCGCCGCGCTGGCCCGGCAAGTGACTCCGATCGGAGGCTGGGCCGCCTACGGGGCGAGCCGGGCCGTGGCCGAGCTGGTCGGCCTGGGCTTCGAGGGCGTCGATGCCAAGGCCGTGCTAGACGGGGGCATCCAGTTCCTGCGGCAGCATGGCGTCCCGCCCCTGCGAGTACGCGGCTACGAGTGGAGCCGGTGGGTCGACACCGGCGGCGATGTCAACAACTGGCTCCCGACGATCCCGCCGCCGCCGTCGGAGCGGTCCGGGCTGCGTGAGCTGGCACCGGGCGAGGTGCGCCACGTCGCCACGATGACCGCGGACCGTGACTCCAACACCATCCACGTCTGCCGCGACGGCTCGGGCGCGTACCTGGCCCTGATCGACGCCCCGTACAGCGACGACGACCCGACCCGCTCCCGCAGGCAGTGGAAGCAGGCCGCCTCGCTCTACGAGGTCTTCGTCAATGTCGGCCTGGCGCTGCAGTCACCGCCCCACTGGGTGAGCGCAGAGCTGGAGCCCTACTTCCCGCTTCCCCGACCGAGCATCTGACGACGGAGGAACCATGCCTGGCTATGACCCGAACTGCGACAACTGCATGAAGTGCGGAACCTGCCGGGGCACCGGTGTCGTGCGTCGTACGCGCATGGACCGCGGCAACGCCTACTACGTCGACGAAACCTGCCCGACCTGCCGCGGAGTCGGTGGCAAGCCCGCCGCCGGCAACCACAACCACCGCTGACGGTATAGGACCGTGGATCAGCAGGCAGAGCTGCGAATCGCTGGATCGCTCCCGCTGGCGGTGGTGATGGACGCGTTGCGGGCCGAGCGGACCGTGTTCCACTCGGAGGCGGACTTCCAGCACGCCTTCGCCTGGGCGGTGCACTGCCTGGACAACGAGGTCCAGGTGCGGCTCGAAGTCCGGCAGGAGGAGAACGCGTACCTGGATCTGCTCTGCTGTGGCCCGAATGGCCGGACGGCGATCGAGTTCAAGTACTTCACCGCGCTCTGGGACGGCGTTGACCCTCGCACCGGCGAGAAGTTCCGGCTGCGCCACCACGGCGCCCCGGACCTGGCCCGGCTCGGCTTCGTGGTCGACGTCGCCCGGCTGGAACGGTTCTGCCGTCCCGGCCCCGCCCCGATGAACGGTCTGGCCGTCCTGCTCACCAACGACCGTGGGATGTGGAGCCCGCCGGCCGGCTCTCGGCCGATTCGGGACGGCGAGTTCCGCCTGCACGAGGGGCGCAGGCTTCGCGGCAGGCTCCGCTGGGGGACCGAGGGCAGCTACTTCGCGGCGAATCAGCGCGACCTGCTCGGTGACTACCCGCTGATCTGGCGGGACTTCGCCCGCCTGAACGGCCGCAACGGCGACTTCCGCTGGCTGGCGGTGCAGGTCGACCAGGTGAGGCCCAGGACGGCGGACGTGGTGGGTGCGTGATGCCGCATCGGAACAGGTTCACGGCCTCCTGCCGCGCCATTGCGTTTCCCCGCAGGGCTGATCTCACCAAACGCGGTTCTGGAGTTACGACGGACGATCTCGCCCATGCCCTGTTCACCACGGGCAGGGCATGGGCGAGATCGTCATCGCCACAGGAACTCCGCAGGTGCGGGACCAGCGCTACCTCACCTCCCATTTTGGCCTGCTCAACTTCCGTGTCGGCCTGCGCAGGGACGTCGCCGCCAGGGTGGGGCAGGCGAGCGAGGGGCAGCTGTCAGGGCTGTACGACTCGATCGTCGAACTTCTCGACGCCGGCATTGAGCCGGACGAGGCAGCCACCGCCTTTCCCGACGGGACGCTGGTCGGCTCCGACTGGACGGATGACATCTCCCTCAACGACTGGCGCTTCTGACCCTGACCGGAGCGCGTGACCTGTTCCGACCCGGCGTCGTACTCCCCTCGGCCACCGGCTCGGGCGCGGGGCGGAGGCCGGCGAGCAGGACGTAGACCTCGCGCTTGGCGGTCGCGTCGCCGCGCCGATTGAGGAGGTAGCCGGTCAGCCAGATCCAGCCGTGGTACGTCGGTTGGTCGGAGACCGACACGACGCGGAAGGTCAGGGCGCGGTCCCCGGCGAACTGCACCGAGGCACGGCCGTCGACGATCAGCAGGTCGCCGGGGGAGGGGCGCGCGGTCACCAGTGGCCGGAGTTCGGTGGCCGGCACTCTCGGGCGTGCATGGTCTGCCAGTCACGAAGCGCCCGCCTGATCCGGTCGTTCTCCTGGCTGAGCAGCCGTACCGACTCGTTCAGCATGGCCAGCTCGTCGGCCACCCGGGCCTGAAACTCGCGTACCTCATCGGGGTCGATGCCGCGCCGGCGCGCGGCGAACGCGCGGGTCCGCACCTCGTGGGGCGTCAACCGGCCCGGATGACCGGCCGGGTAGGGCTGGCCACCTCGATACACCTGAGCCACGACGATCCTCTCTGCGGGCAGGCGGGAGCGCGGAGGCTCCCGGCAGGGGTGTGGAAGGGCGGGCCGTCCGCGCGGGGGCCGCGGGCGACCGGCCCGCTTGGCCGCCGCAGCTCAATTCAGCGGTACGACGGCAGAGCAGTCCGACGGGTCGGGGCGGGCAAGCGCACCCGCCCCGACCAGGGGGATGCCTCTGCTCCTTGTTGCCACGCAAGGGGAGAGGCAGAAGCCAACTTAGCTGTCCCAGTCGCCTGAGTCAAACATAGAGTTGTTGCCGGGTGTCCTTGCGTGATCGAATTGGCGTGCCACGCAGGGGGAGTCATGCCGATTACCGCCGACTACATCCGTATTGCCGACGAGATCGTCGCCGACATCAGGGCGAAGAGGCTCAGGCCGGGGGACAAGCTGCCCTCGATCACCCAGCTCGCCGCGACGCACAAGGTCAGTCCGTCGACGGTCAAGCAGGTCTACGTCCGGCTTGAAGCGCTGCGCGTGATCTGGCGGCATCAGGGCAAGGGCGTCTTCGTCAACGACCCGAAGCTCTGGATGCGGGAGCCGTAGGTAGCGGGCCGTCGGCCGAAACGGGCTTTACGGGTAGCACCGTCCCGTCGGTGGGACGACTAGAGTCGTCGCGTGATCGACCGGAAGCTGCTCTTGTCCGACCTGCAGAAGCAGGTCAAGAACCTGGAAAAGGACCTGCGGGAGCAGGCCGAGTCGGTCGAGGAGGTGCGCCTCCGACTGCGTGGCGAGTACGACCACGCCTTCAAGGTCGGGCGTACCGCCGCCACCTGGGCGGCCTGGCGAGACGAGCGGGTCACCCAGGTCGCCGTGGCCTGGGTGCTCGGCACCGTCTTCGTACGCTTCTGCGAGGACAACGGCCTGCTGCCCGACCCCTATCTGGCGGGTCCGGGGGACCGCCTCGTGCTGGCCGAGGAGGCCGAGGCGCAGTTCTTCCGCGACCGGCCCGAGGAAACGCTGCGCGGCTGGCTGGAGCGGGGCTTCGACGCCATCGCCAGCACCCAGGCCGGCAAGTCGCTGTTCGACAAGCGGCACAACCCGCTCTATCAGGTTCCGCTGTCGCACGACGCGGCCAAGGAACTGATCGGCTTCTGGCGTCGGCGCGGCGAGGCCGGCAACCTGGTTCACGACTTCACCGACCCGGAGCGGGACACCCGCTTCCTCGGCGACCTCTACCAGGACCTCTCCGAGGCGGCCCGCAAGACCTACGCGCTGCTTCAGACCCCGGAGTTCGTCGAGGAGTTCATCCTCGACCTGACCTTGACTCCGGCCATCGCCGAGTTCGGCCACGACGTCGTCAAGATGATCGACCCCACCTGCGGCTCCGGCCACTTCGTCCTCGGCGCCTTCCACCGCCTCCTCAAGGAGTGGGAGCTGCACGCCCCCAACCGCGACCCTCACGAGCGAGTGCGCCTCGCCCTCGACGCTGTGCACGGCGTCGACATCAATCCGTTCGCGGTAGCCGTCGCCCGCTTCCGCCTCCTCATTGCTGCCCTTGGTGGTTGTGGCTTCAAGACGCTAGCTGACGCGGCTGGATACGCCTTGCCGATCCACCTCGCGGTCGGTGACTCCCTCGACAGGGAGGAGCAGTTGGCAATGATCAGTGAGACCGGCGAGGTGATTGAGTGGAACTACTCTACTGAGGATGTGCAGGAGCACCTCGGCATCCTTGGAGAGGGCCAGTGGCACGTCGTCGTCGGCAACCCGCCCTACATTGCGCCGAGCGACGATGCGGCTAACCGACGCTATCGCCGGGCGTATCCTCAGGTTTGCCACCGCCAATACGCGCTGTCGGTGCCGTTTGTGCAGCGGTTCTTCGACCTGGCGAAGCCCTCGGGTGCTGATGGTCGTGGCGCGGGGTACGTCGGCCAGATCACTGCCAACTCGTTCATGAAGCGTGAGTTTGGCAAGAAGTTGATTGAAGGATACCTTGCCCACGAAGTTGATCTGACACACATTGTGGATACCTCTGGTGCCTACATCCCGGGGCATGGCACGCCGACGGTAATTCTTATGGGAAGAGCCCGCAAGCGTAATAGATCGGATAAGATCCGCGCGTTGCTCGGAATCCGTGGCGAGTCAGGCGTCCCGGCGGACCCAAGGCTGGGTTTAGTATGGCAAGCGATTGTCGACCAAGTTAATCGCCCAGGAACGGAGTCGTCTTGGATTAGTTCAGTCGATGTTCCTCGTGCTGCCCTTCAGAAATTCCCCGTGAGTCTTTCGGGCGGAGGTGCCGCAGATGTAATGGAACAGCTCGCTTCGTACGTATTCAGCTTGAGAGAGCAGCGGGGATCCACGGGCCGGTGGTGAACAGCTGTTTGAGTACGTCGAGGGCGTCTTGGCCGTGTTTCGCGGCGGTGGACAGGTAGGACCGGACGGCGGCGAAGTCGGCGAGTCCTTGCAGCGTGCGCCAGGTGCCGGAGATCTTCTGTTGAAGCTTGACCGGACGAAGATCACGTTCGGCCTGGTTGTTCGTGAACGGCACGGCCAGGTCGACGACGAACCGCAGAATCATGCCGCGATGGGTGTGGAAGCGCTCGACCAGCTTGCCGGCCTTCGACACCTCGCCCTGACGATCGGGTGGGTTCTGCTGACGGCCGTAGGCGATCGCGCCGGCGTAGCAGGCCCGGACGTGGCTGATCTCCGCGTCGGTCAACGCTTCCCGGCCAGCCGCGACGGCCTGCTCGGTCATCGTCTTGGCCATCAGCAGCGTGTCGGCCATTACCTCCGCCCATGCCTGCCCGGCCGGGTCCTGCTCGTGGACGCCGCGTAGGTCACGGATCAGGTGGGCGCCGCACCAGGCGTGCTCGGCGTCGCTCAGATGCTGGTAGGCGGCGTAGCCGTCGCGCACGATGGTGCCGTCGAAGCCGGGTAGTACCCCACCGGCGTCGATGTCGGCCTTGCCGCGGCCGCCGACGTGAAACGACGTCAGCATCGGGGTGCAGGCCACGTGCACGTACTTGAACCCGCCATCGACCCGGGCCGGGGTCTCATCAACGTGCAACACCCGCTCCACGTGCAGCAACGCGGCCAGGTGGGAGGTGAACGGGCCCAACCGGCGGGCCGCTTCGGTGACCACCGCGTGCACGAAACCGGTCGACACCGACGCGCCGCACAGGTCACCCAGCAGCCCCGCGACCCGCGCGAACGAAAGGAACTGCGCACCACGCCCATACACCGCCGCGGCCTTCACACCCGGCCCGTACTGCGCGCGGCCGGTCACCCCCGCCGGCACCTCGCCCTGGCTGACCTGCCCACAGGTGCACAACACCGCCACGAACTGATGCTCGGTGACCACCAGCTTCGGCTCCGGCAGGTCGAACACCTGCCGCCGCTGACGCCCGTACTCCACACCGCCACCAAGATCCGCGCCGCAAACAGGGTTCACACACCGGTCCGGTCGATGCACCACCGTGTGATCCGGGTCCGCCACCAACGCAAGCGTCGAACCCGGCGAACCCGGCTCCTTACCTGCCCGCCGACCAGAACCCTTCCCGGAACGCGGTTTCGGTTTGCCCAACCCATCCGAGGACGGCGGCTTGGAAGAGTTCGTCGAGTTCAACCCCAACCGACGCCGCAACTCGGCGTTCTCCGCCTCGAGCCGCTCAACCCTGACCCGCAGCTCAACAAGCATCCCCACCAGGTCCTCATACGAAGGCTGCTGCGGCTGGGAGGACACCCAAGGATCATGCCACCCAACACAACCACAGTGGACATCGAGACCCGATCAGCGACTCACCTCAAGCTGAACACGTACCTCGCTTCGGCTGAAGTCACCAAAGTGGGTCACCTGGTTCGGGCCGTTGGTCGTGTCACTCACACTGGTTCCGATGAGAGCTACTTCGCACCTCTCGATACGTGGCCGAGATATGGGGTCGATGTGCAATCGATTGTACAGGTGGTTGAGGGGGATTCGGTACGTGACTGGCAGCTTGCCCCTGTAACGGAATCGCTTTTCCCATATGACACCACCCTCAAGGCGTCGATCCAGGATCACGCGGTTCATCGCCTCTTGTGGCTGACGAGAGGACCGCTTTCCCTCAGGCGCGAGCCGGGGGGAACGCATGAGGACATCGGTCTCACGTGGTTCGAGTGGAGCCGTTGGCATCCGGAGCGATTTTCGGTCCGGATGGGAATCGGAATGTCGTTTGTAGCGACGCACAATCAGTTCTCCCTAGACCGTACTGGAAGAGTCTTCAACCGCACCGCGCCCGTGATCAAACTTCCGAGTGGCGCATCAGAAGATGAACACCTTCGGCTGTTGGGAATGCTGAATAGTTCGACGGCTTGCTTCTGGCTCAAGCAGGTTAGTCAGGACAAGGGCAATAGGGGTGGTGAGCGTTCGACCGCCCGCTATGAGTGGGAACACTTCTTCGAGTTCACTGGCACCAAGTTGCAGGAGTTTCCGCTGCCGTCGGCGTACCCCCTCGAACTGAGCCGGGAGATCGACGGCCTGGCGCAGCGGCTCGCCACCGTGAGCCCGGCGGCGGCCGCGGATTCTGGAGTTCCTACCCGCGAGCGGCTGGCTGCCGCCCGCGAAGAATGGCACTCGGTCCGGGCGCGGATGATTGCGTTGCAGGAGGAGTTGGACTGGCAGGTCTACTCGCTCTACGGGTTGTTGGACGAGGAGTTGACCGCCCCGGCCGGCTCGGTGCCGGAGTTGAAGCTGGGGGAGCGGGCGTTCGAGATCGTGCTCGCCCGCAAGGTGGCCGCGGGTGAGACGGAGACGCAGTGGTTCGCCCGGCACTCCTCAATGCCGATCACGGAGCTGCCGGCGCACTGGTCGGATGAGTACCGGGCGATCGTGGAGCGGCGGATCGCGGTCATCGAGGGCAACCGCAACATCGGGTTGATCGAGCGGCCGGAGTGCAAGCGACGCTGGGCCAGCGAGGGCTGGGACGCGATGCAGGCGAAGGCGCTGCGCGACTGGCTGCTGGACCGGTGCGAGGCGCGGGAGCTGTGGTACCAGCACGTCGACGGGTTGGAGCAGCCGCGTCCGCTGACCACCGCCCAGCTCGCCGACGAGCTGCGCCGCGACGCCGACGTGCTCACCGTCGCCAACCTCTACGCGCCCGGTCAGGACCTGGGCAAGGTGATCGCCGACCTGGTCGCCGACGAGCACGTGCCGCACCTGGCCGCGCTGCGCTACAAGGACTCCGGCCTGAGCAAGCGCACCGACTGGGAGCAGGTGTGGGATCTGCAGCGGCAGGAGGACGCGCTGCCCGACGAGGCGGCGAAGCGGGAGTTCCGCAAGCAGATCCCGGTGCCGCCGAAGTACACCTCGGCGGACTTCCTCAAGACCAGCTACTGGAAGCACCGGGGCAAGCTCGACGTACCCAAGGAGCGGTTCGTGTCGTACCCGGGTGCCAGCCGCGACGGTGACCCGTCGCTGCTGGTCGGCTGGGCCGGCTGGGACCACCGCGAGCAGGCCCAGGCCCTCGCGACGCTGATCGTGGCCCGGGAGCAGGAGGACGGCTGGGCCATCGACCGGCTGTTGCCGCTGGTCGCGGGGCTGCGCGAGATCCTGCCCTGGGTACGCCAGTGGCACGGCGAGTTCGACCCGGAGTGGGGCGCCTCGCCGGCCGACATCTACGCCGGCTTCCTCGCCGAGACCACCAACCGCCTGCACCTCACCGACGACGCGCTCACGTCGTGGCGCCCGGCCAAGGCCACCCGTGGCCGCAAGGCGAAGTCGTGACCACAGAGGCGGTGTCGACCGACTGGTGGGTTGCCGAAGACGTGGCAGATGTCGCCGAATGGTTGGCCTCCCGTCGCCACTCTCGTTTGTGGAATCTGGTGGCTCCGGAGGAGATTGCCGCCTGGGCCTTCGCCGAACCGGAGCCGACGCCGCTCGACCCGGCTCCGGCTGCCTTCGACGGTTACTGGCGGGACGGACTGAACGAACAGCAACAGGCGGCATGGGCGTTGGCCGGTTGGTTCATACGGATGACCGTGCCCGAGGCAGCCCGCACCGCCGGGGAGCACTGGCTCCTGCTGCGGCATGCCGGCCGTGACCCGTTCCTGCGGCTGACCGTCGGCGGACTGGAAACACTCCGGATCTACGAGGCCGGAAACGGGGTCGTCCTGAGGATCGCCTCGGTGCCGGTGGGCCTCGCCCTGGAAGCCGGGGCAGTTCGCCTGGAGACATGGGCCGAGCGCGGGGTGGAAGCCAACGAGGATGCTCTGAAGACCCTCGCCGAGGCGAAGTTCGTGCTGGACTGTCCGGACATCGCCACGGCGACGTGGTTACTGAGCCAGCCATCCGTGATAGCCGCCGCCAGGATGC
Source organism: Micromonospora sp. NBC_00617 (assembly GCF_045161355.1). NCBI lineage: Bacteria > Bacillati > Actinomycetota > Actinomycetes > Micromonosporales > Micromonosporaceae > Micromonospora > Micromonospora sp. NBC_00617. The sequence goes on from NZ_CP107751.1 coordinate 1,870,683, forward strand.
TCAACGCCTGGGTGTCCGCCGGATCCTTCCCCTTCGCCCGCGACTATCAGCCCGAGGCGGTGGCTCGGGCCTGGCTGGCGGCCGAATCGCTGCTCGACGTCGATGCTTTCCCTGCTGACAGCGAGGATCAGGGCTTCGACCGCCCGTACACCACGTCAACGGTGAGCGCGGACCTGCCGGCGCAGCGGTCGTTCGACGCGGACGCCTACCGGGCCGGGGTGAGTGAGCACGATCGGCTGTGCCTGGCGCTGATCGACCACCTCGCCGGGCTCGGCGTGCGGGTCGGAGCGGGGCTGCACGGCGTACCGGTGGATCTGGCCTGGCGGGACGCCGACGGGCGGCAGTTCATCGCCGAGGTGAAGAGCGTGGTCGGGGACAACGAGGTCGAGCAGCTCCGGCTGGGCCTCGGTCAGGTCCTCGAATACCGCCACCGCCTCGCGGCGCACGGCATCGATGCGACGCCCGTCCTGGTCGTATCGAGATGCACGGACCGGGCGTGGCCGGCCATCTGCGGAGACAACCACGTCATCCTGCTACACGGTCAGGGCACTTCGGACTGGACGGCTGCGCCGACGAAAGGCCGCCAGCCCGATGCCTATGGTGAATGTCAGTTTGGGGAGGGGACAAGACGTGACCACTGATGACAAGGCACCCGTGCCGGTATGGACACTCGCCACGGAGTCCGTGAGCGTGCCGGACGTGCTGGGCGACCGGGGCATGACACCGGCCCGACTGGCAGAACTGAGAACAGTCCTGGCAGCACTGGCCGATTCCCCCATCGCCACGCTGGAAGCGCATCCGATCTCGACCAGGCGCGATCGGAACGGTGGTATTCAACTTCATGCAGCCAGCCCGCTCGCCCAGCAGTTGTCGCAACTCGTGACGCAGACAGCGAAGTCGGCGACTCCGACGCTGAACGCCGCTTCCACCGGTGAGGTGCTCTACCGAATGGTGGTGCCGGCGAAGGTCGCCGCGCAGGTCGGTAAAGGACTTGTCCAGCCCATGGCTTCGAAGGCAGCTGCAGGAGGCATTCACAGCGCCTTGGTCAACTCCACCGGCATCGCAGGCCAGGCCACGTTCGTGCCGGTCTGTGGCAGGGCCGCTGTCGCAGGCGCGGCAACCGGTTCGGCCACCACCGCCGGTGTGGCCGCGGCCAGCGCCGGAGCGCTGACAGTGGCCGCGCCACTTGTGCTGATGGCCGTCGCGGTCGGCGTCAGCGCCTACGCTGATCACCAACGTCAGCAAGCGATCGAGCGGATCACCGACCTCCTGGAGCAGTTGCACGAAGACAAACTCGAAGACGAACGCAGCGAGCTGGACGGTTGCCGAGACGCGATCGACAAGGCGACGTCCGTTCTCCTCGACCAGGGCAGAATCGGCCTGTCGTTAGGGCTGGATTCCTCGTCGTACGCGATCAACACGGCGATCGAACGAACCAAGCGTCGGCTCGCAAAATGGCAAGGTGCGCTGGCTGCGCTGCCTGACGGCCCGGTGGAGATCGGCCCATTGACGAAGTCGTTCCCGGGCATCGACGAGGAAGGTGGCGCATTCCGCGCACACGTGGAGTTCGCGCGACTCGCCATTGCGCTCAAACGCCGAGTGCTCGTACTTCAAGCAGTTGAACACGCCCAGCAGGCGGGAACGAACAATCCGTTCAAGAGCTTTATCGGGACCCTGCGCGACGACGAGCGCCGCGTCGACGAGTTGGATTCAGGCGTCAACTCAGTCCTGCTTCGACTGTCGACTCTCGAGCTGAAGCGCCCCGGCGGCTTCCGAAGCATCATGTTCACGCAGGGAGAGGTCGACGACCTGCTCAAAGCGGCCTACCGCCTTCGCGCCCTGGGTGATGGCCTCAACGTGGGAGTGCACCAAGCTGACGTTGCCATTGAGATCGAACGAAGCAGCGACGGATCGCTCGTAGTGTTCCCCGCAGTCGCTGCCTGACTGAACGACTCTCTGACGTCGGGCGTGAGCGGCACTGAACTGACGGGTACCTGACAATATCGGCGCACGTGCACGCCAACTGTCGGATCCGGCCGCGAGACTGAGGCTCCCTCGACCCGGGAGGTGCCTCGTGCCGTACGTCAGGTCACACACCAGGAAGAACGGCGCCCGGGTTCGGGCGCACTACCGCAGGCGGCGCCCCGGCAGTGTTCGGCGGAGATCGACGGTGCGTCACGTGTCCGGTGGTGGCAGGTCGGCCAACGGCTGGGGGCTGGTGCTGGGTGCCATCGCCGTCGTCGTGGTGCTCGGAATGGTCGTGGATTTCATACAGCGGCATCCGTACTGGTCGGTCTTCCTGGCGAGCCTCGTCGTCGCGGCGGCGGTCGCGGTGGCCTACTTCGTGTCGAAGCAGCGTGCCCGCGAGCGGGCCGACCAGGCCCAGCGGGACAGGCTGATCGCGGTGACCGATGCGGTGAGCGGGCCCGAGTTCGAGCAGTGGTTCGCGCGAATCCTGGTCGCGTCCGGGTTTCGGCAGGTGCAGGTGTGTGGCGGCTCCGCTGACCGGGGAGCGGACGTCACGGCGATCGCCCCCGACGGCCGCCGCGTGGTGGTGCAGTGCAAACGGCAGAGCCTCACCAACCGGGTGGGCAGTGCCGCGATCCAACGGTTCGCCGGCACCTGCCGGGACATCCACGGTGGCGAGATCTGCATGCTCGTGACGAACAGCTACTTCACCGCAGGCGACGGCATCCAGTTGGCCCGGCAGCTCAACATCACGCTGGTCGATCGGCACGCCCTGGAGATGTGGGCGTGGACGGGGACGCCGCCGAGGGGGATCGCGTGACCTGACCCACCTCACCAAGGGCACGCGGCCCAGACGCGACGGTGGGGCAGTGTGCCTACGGGTGACGGATAGCTGACAGCGGCCCTGGGGATTCATTCGCTCACCGTCGGCTTACTATCGACGACTAACGATGCATTGTCTGGCTCACCGATTTCGTCACCGCCACCGTCAACGGGTGCAGCAGTGGCCAAAGGAGGAGGCAGTGGCGGATCGCCAGGACCAGGGCCTGGTCACATCAACGAGCCCTGCTGCTGAGGGGATGGTTGGCTGCCCGGTCGACCAGGACCATCTTCTGCTCGATGACGACACCATCGTTGCCGTGCACGGGTGGCACCACCCGCCCGGCTTCGTCGTCGGCGAGGTCACCTACCTACCGGACGACGCCGGGCGCCAGCGGCTCCTGGGCCGCAACTACCGAAAGGCATACGTACGGGACGGGCTGGGCCTGCCCGAGGAGCGCCGCTACCGGATTCGGGATGCCACGGGATCGTTCTTCGACGACGCCCAAATGTTCCGGGCGAAGTCGATCATCGGGGTGCACCGCATCAAGCGCTACCTCCCCTGCGCCGAGGGGATCGGGCAGAAGACCGGTCAGGTCGCCGCACTCGAGGCTGTTGCCAGCACGTGGCGATCTGCCCGTGCCTTGCTCGGCGGAACAGTCGACAACGTCGGTGTCGCCGTGACCGGCTCACTGAACCTCGTGCCGGAAGCGGAATATGGTCAGAGGCCGAACGACGTCGACCTCGTCTTCACCGGCTCGACGGCGGACATCTCCGAACTTGTCGGCGCGATGAGCGCGGCAACACGCACGAATTCCGAGACGAGAGTCTACGAGTACGGCAAAGGTTGGCAGATTCGGATCAGGGCGGACGGCTGGCTGCTCTGTTCCTTCTTCCGCTACGCCGATCGCCGCGAGGTGGCACTGCGGGGTCTGCGAAACGTACGGACGCGGTGCGACGACGTGCACGTCCGGGGGAGGGTGGTGGATGACACTCACAACGCTTACATGCCGACCGTGTTGACCGTGGAGGTCATCGAGTCCAACCTGCCCGGCACGCTCCCGAAAGGACACTCCCTCGCTGTGGTGATCAGTCACCTGCGGTCCCGTGGAGAACTGTTCACCGGTGATATCGGTGCGTTCGACGGTTCTCTCGTGGAGATCACCGACGGATCCGGGTCCTACCTGGCGCTGTCAGTGCTGGACGGTGACAGCTCCAGACTGTTGACGCCGCCTTGGCGGCCCTATTGAGCCGGGCCGCACGACAGTTGCGGCCTGTGTCGGCGGCCGTCGCAGCGGGTGCTCTCCGGACGTCAATGCTGCGGCATTGGCCCCAGTACGTCGATGTCCGCGTGGCGCACCAACGGCTCTCGTTGAACGAGATCGCCACCGTCATCCCGATGGCCTCCAGTCGTCGGGCACGGGACGCCGAGCAGCTGCTGAGGCTATACCTCGCCGAAGCGGTAGCTCCCTACGCTCCGGTTCAGATCGACGTGCGAGGTGAGCTGAGCATCCTGATCAGCCCCATCGTCGAGCCATACCGGGGAGAGCTGGTGCTCCTTGACGGCATGCACCGATGCCTCGCCGCGTTGCGCGAAGGGTTGGACAGTATCACCGTGGCAGTTGCCCGGCCAGAACACGCACCCCCGCCCGCGGGGCCGCGACTGGCACTGGGCGAGGTGCTCTACAGTCCTCCGGCCGAAGATCCACCGCCTGTCTTCGACGGCCGCGGATACGCCAACTACCGGCCGGGAGCGCTTTTCGTCGCGGCCGCCGTCGAACTGCTCACGCAGGGAAGTTGTCCGTTCGCCACACGGAAGGATCAGTCGCGTGTCCGATGACCTTGCCGGCCAGGAGAGCCGTGACGAATACCTTGATTTCCTCAGGGTCGCCGAGCGTGCCGTGAGCGAGCGGTTCGGTTCGCTGGGTGGGTTCCTCAGTGGTGCCACCGTCTCCGGAAGCTGGCACCCCAACGGTTTCGCTGTCTTCGAGGTCGAGTTCGTCGAGGGATTGGGCCTGATCCGGCTCCACGTCTGGCCACAGCACCTACGGCCCGCGCTCGACGGGCATCCGGAGATCCACCAGCATTCGTTCCATCTCTATTCACGCATTATCTGCGGGACCTATCTGGAAAACCAGTTCGAGATCTCGGAGGTGAACCGCGAGCGGGAGAACTCAGCCGATGATCACCTTCGTACGTATCAGGTGGCTCCCACGGGACGCGGCGGGCCGGACATCGTCCAGGAAGGCGATCGTCCGATGGTCGCCCGGCCGCTCTTCGACAGTGACCTGATCTTCTCGTCCGGGAGTTGGCACGATCTTCCCGCCGGCGTGTTCCACTCGACGCCCATTCCCGTGGACACGTTCTGCGCCACGCTGGCGGTGTTGAGTCCGCACCTTCCCGGCGTGGCTGACATCCTCGTCGGAAAACCTGGCTTCCGGGGTGCCCGCCGGGTCCGTCCCATGGTCGCCAGGGAGGAGCTTCGGGAACTGACCGCGCAGTTCAACGCTGCCATGGCCGCGCGGTGACCGCAGCCAGCGGACCGACGCTCATGGAGGACGTCTTCTTCCTCTCCGACACCGAGTGGAGCCGCGTCCGCAGTAACCCGGCTTTCGACTACGTGGTCATCGGCAGCGGACCGTGCGCGCTGGCCTTCGCGACCGCGACAACGACCATCGACCCCCGGGCGCGGGTCCTGCTCTTGGAGCGCGGGCGTTTCCTTCTGCCGGAGAACCTGCAGGGCCTGGACGAGGTCTTCGCCCCACTCCTCGGGGAGACATCCGAGGTCTATCCGTGGGAGGTGCCGGACGACACTGCGGATGCGCTCTGGATTCGTGGCGTCCTGCCGTACCTGGGCGGCAAGAGCATCACGTGGAGCGGCTGGTGCCCCCGCCCTAGCATCGCGGAGCTGGAGGGCTGGCCGGCGCAGGTGGTGGCGGCGGTCGAGAAGCGCCTCGGGGAAGCCGAGGACTTCCTTGGCGTCATCCCTGCCGATCGGATCGGGGATGGCCCGTCTGCCAGCGGCCCGGCAGGTCACGTCCCGGTCTACGGTCGTCTGCAGCGCGGTCTGCAGGACATGCTGGTGCAGAACCTCGATCGCGTCCCCACCATGACCCGAGCCGAGCCTGCCCACCTGGCGGTCGGCGCTGGCGGGGCAGTTGGTCTCTTCAAGAAGTTTGCGGTTCCGGTCCCGCTGCTTCGACTGGCCCATAGGCAGAGGGCGTTGGCGGCGAAGGGCGCCGGATCATCTCTGTCCGTCGCGACAAGTTGTCTCGTGGAGCGGATCCAACAGAGGTCGGGCAGGGCCGTCGCTCTTGAAACGTCGCGGGGACGGCTGCCGCTGGGCAGAGCCAGGCTCATCCTGGCGGCTGGAGCGATACCGTCGGCGGAGCTGGTGATGAGGGACCTACCCATGGTCCCCAATGCGGGCACCAGACTCACCGCGCACTTCCTGAGCCGGCTGACCGCGCGGGTGCCCGTGGAGAACTTCCGCTTCGGGGCGGGGCTCGAGCCGTCGGAACTGGCTGCGTTGTATGTGGCGGGAAAGTGCGAGAGGTCGCAATACCACGTGCAGCTCACTGCGGTCCGGAGCCAGGTGCCGGCGCAGGCGTATCAGGCCCTCCGCCACCATGCCCCCGACTGTTATGCGTTTCCGGTGCGGCGACAGCTGCTCGGGTCGGAGGAGTTCGTGGTGTTCACGGGTGCCGCTGTGGGTGAAGTCGGCAGTCCGAATGGCAGGTGCCGCCTGGCGCTGGCCGCCTCAGGCGTACGGGTGCACCTTGAGCTGAGCGAGCGAGACAGGCTGACCTGGAACGCGATGGACGCCGCCATGTTCGGCGTCATCGAGCGGGTGGTGTCGGATGGTGCGCCGGGTGGTGCTCAGTACTGGCACGGTGGTCCCTTTGACGGGCACTGGTCGAGTCAGCGGCCGTCGGTGAGTGACCGGCGCCTGGCAGGGTTGGTACATGAAGGATCAACACTCTGGATCGGCCCCGGCCACGATGATCCGGTCGACCTGAACTACCGACTCCGGGGTACGGACAACGTGTACGTGACCGGTGGCGCTCTGTGGCCGACGGCCGGCTCGTGGAACCCCACCCTGACCATGGTCGCCCTCGCACAGGACCTCGGGGCTCGGCTTGCCAGCGGCGCCGGATAGCCGTGGACAGCGGCAAACCCCCTTGCCTGTCTAGAGGAAGGCGATGATGAGCAGTGAGCAGGTTCCGAAGGCGATTCCCAGCCCGATCAGCTGCATGGAGGTTCTGATCGCCCGGTACCGGGCCATGACGATCCTTGACAGGGCCCACAGCTGTCGCGTGTCGCGGTCCACGATCTCGGCCTTGTCAATGTCTAGACGTTGAGCGACGGAGGTGACGTCGCTGAGGCTGGCCACGTCGCCGAAGTAGTCGACGGCCCCGCCCGGCGAGCGCCCGAGACGTGGCCAGACGGCTGAGGCCAACCTGACCGCGCCGGCGAGGACGGCGGCGAGAGCGCAGAAGGCCGTCACCCTGACGGGCCACGGATGCTCCAGGGGGGTCGCCGCCCGTGCCGTGATGCCCCCGAGTACCGCGCCACCTCCGGCGATCAGCGCCGCCAGGAGCAGGCTCGTCTTGCCCTCCGCCCTGATCAGCTCCTGTCGCGTCTCATCGAGAAGCCTGGCGACAAAGGCAGCTTTGAGGTCTTCCGGCATCGGCTCTCCCATCAACCCGCCGCTCCGGGCGGGAACGCGCGGAGGGGACTTCACGGAGCTACCTGGGCACCCCGGAGCCAGACCCGGGTACGGGTCGTGAACTCCTTTGAGCTGAGTTCGATCTCTTCAGGGGTGGGCGACCAGTCGGCGCCGTCGAACAGCAGCAGTTCGGCGGCCTCGTCCAGAGTTGTGACGGCAACGTGTTTAACGGCATGGCGTTGAGCCTGTACGGCCAGCGCCTGCTCCAACCGGACCGCGGTCACGATCGTCTCGCCGTCGAATCCGGGTACGGCGGACAGCGGACCGCCCACGCGCCCATAGCGGAACTGGCCGCTGTGGATTGCGAGACGTGTCCCGAGCTGGTACTCGCGGGGGAGCCTCGCGCTGATGCCGTCTATCCGGTCCTGGAATGCCCTCAGCTCGGCACCCAGGGTCGTAAGACCGCGCTCACTGACGTGGTTCAGCCCGCACACGAAGCCGTCGCCGGCATGCTGGATCTGCCTAGCGCCGATGGCACCGAGGAGTTCGGCGAACCATTGGGCGAGCTTGGCGCGGAAGAAATCCGCAAGCTCGACCCCGCTCGCGTCCAGGCTGTTCATGTTTTCCGTGACGTAGCGGACCGTGCGTCCGTACCCGCTGAGGTCCAGGACGACCACCAGCCCCGACTGATCATGGAAGAAGTATTCCGGTGCGATCTCGATTGCCGAGGCTCGGAGTCGGTTGATCTCGGAGGGCCAGGTGAGTACCGTCGCGAGGTTTGTCATCAGCGGGAGACCCAGGAAGGTCCACAGGGGCTTCCCGTCGGCGGCCCTACCTTGAACGATATACCGGTCCATCTCGTCGAGGGGAATAAATACGAATCCCTTGCGTCCGTCCGGATCCGCCAGATTGCTCTTGCTGGTGGAAAGGTCGCTGCGGACCGAGAACCGCCTGATCTTGTAGGCCTTCACGACGTGCGGGTTGCGCGGCGAACTCTTTATTTCCGCGAACGATGACCGTTCCTCGATCGCCGGGTTCTCGATGCCCATCTCATAGAGAAACTGCTCGATCAGCTCGATCGGTCGTATGTTCTGTTCGACTTCGGTGAACCTCTGACGCAGCACCTTCGGGGAACCGGCCACGTCGTACCGCTGCGGTACCGGTACTCCTATGAATGGCGGGGCCCAGGCCCCTTCGAACAACGATTCTGGATCGGCGGCGTCCGAGTAGTACGGCTGCTTGGCCACCATGAATCGCCCCGAGGGGGTTTTGACTACTATCTCCAGGGTCAGGAGAATCCACACTTGCACTGGGCGCGGAACTAGAGTGAGTTCGTCGGGCAGGTCGTCAAGGAGGTGGTATGCCACGATAACCTCGGAGGTCAGTGGGTTTTCAGTCCTGCGACCAAAAGTCGACGATCCTTGTGCGGAGGAGTGCTGCGACGTTCTCCTCGAGCGACACGCCCTCGACCTGGTTTGTCTTGAGGGCCTCGCCGATCCGGTCTTTGGTGAGGGGAATCTCGCGCCGTGCGACGTCGGGGACCGCGAGTTGCGACAGCGGACAGGGATGGTAGGTGAAGATGTAGGCGGTCCACTTTTCGGCAGACTTCGAGAACTTCAACGAGAAATTGCGATAGACCGGGGCGAGGTCCTTCAGGTCCGGGACCTGCGAATAGTACTCGGCGAGTTCCGTGCGGGCACCCGAGAGGTAATCGTCAAGATTTGCGCCGATCAGTCGGCGCAGGACCGCCGAGAGATCGTGGAAGGTGCTTGCGTCCGATGCTACTTCGGCGTCGTCGAGCCGGAGCCCTCCATAGGGGAACATCAGCGTGTTCCAGGTGTCCGGATGAATGTTTACCGCCGTGATGCTCGGAGCCGGGAAGTTGTTGAACGGAACCAGAATGAAGCTGAGCGCGAAACGTTCGATCTTCACGTCGGACGGCAGCCTGTCCGACGGCTCGGTCTCACTGGGATCTCCGAAGAAATTCCACGAGTACGACTCTGGCATATTGCTCCCCTTGGACGCAGTAGGCGGGTTGGGCTTCGGGCAGGTGCATAGACTCGCTGGTGATGCTATCGGCTGGAGTGCGGCGCGGTCACCCCCCGCTCGGACCACAGTGGATACGTCTGAGAAGAGGCTTGCACCGCGATGGTCTGAGCATGTCGGCCGAGGTTGAATCACCGAATGCCCAGGGCCGGGCCTGTCGAAGCGTTGCCCACCGTCGGCCCGTCCGCCCTCACTGTGGCTGGTCACGCGGGATACGGTGAGCGGCATGTCTTCGCCCAGCCCTGCGCCGCTGCTCCGGGAGTTCATCGACATCCCGGAGCGCACGAGCATGAGCGACTTCGTGCTCAAGCTCGCCGACAGCGTCGCCGACGCTGATGCCACCCTGCGCGACTACGTCGTCACGGATCGGTTGGTCGGTAACTTCGACGAGGCGCTCGGGCTGATCCGCTCCGCGATCGAGGGACACGCGTCGAAGGCCGCCTACCTGCACGGCTCCTTCGGTTCCGGTAAGTCACACTTCATGGCGGTGCTGCACGCGCTCCTGCGCGGCGAGGCAGCCGCCCGTGGCCGCGACGAGCTGGCCCCGCTGGTCGCCAAGCACAGCGTCTGGCTGGACGGGCGCAAGTTCCTGCTGGTGCCGTATCACCTGCTCGACGCCCGCTCGCTCGAGCAGCGGGTGCTCGGTGGCTACGTCGACCGGGTCCGCGCGCTGCATCCCGACGCGCCCATTCCGGCGGTGCACCGCACCGACTCGCTGCTGGAGCAGGCCGCCTCGCTGCGCGAGAAGATCGGCGACAAGCAGTTCATCGACGGCCTGCCCGGCGGGGACGCCGAGGACGAGTGGGGCGAGAGCGAAACCTTCTGGACGTCCGAGCGGCTGGACCAGGCGTTCGCCGGCGCGTACTCCGACGAGCTGCGCCGCAAGCTCGTCAACGATCTGCTCACCAGCTGGAACAAGGGCTTCTTCAGCAACGCCCGGGAGGATGCCGAAGCGTTCGTCTCGCTCGACCGGGGCCTGACCGAGATCAGCCGGCACGCCAAGGAACTCGGCTACCACGGCCTGATCCTTTTCCTCGACGAGCTGATCCTCTGGCTGGCCAACTCCATCGGCGACCAGCAGTTCGTCTCCCGCGAGATCCAGAAGATCACCAACTTCGTCGAGGGCGGCGACACCCGCCGGCCCATTCCGGTGGTCAGCTTCATCGCCCGGCAGCGTGACCTGCGCGAACTCGTCGGCGAGGAGGTCACCGGCGCCAACGAGCTGAGCTACCAGGACACCCTCAACCTGGCCAGCGGCCGGTTCGACGTCATCAAGCTGGAGGACCGCAACCTCCCCGAGATCGCCCGTCGCCGGCTGCTCAAACCCCGCGACACCACGGCTGGCGAGGCGATCGGCAGGGCCTTCGACGCCACCACCAAGGTACGCCGGGAGGTCTTCGACACCCTGCTCGGCACCGACTCCGGCAGCGGCGCCGACATCGACGCCTTCCGGTCGACGTACCCGTTCAGCCCGGCGTTCCTCTCCACGCTGGTGCACGTCTCCAGCGCGCTGCAGCGCTCCCGCACCGCGCTCAAGCTGATGCGGCAGCTCCTGGTCGACCGCCGCGACACCCTGCGCCTCGGTCAGCTCGTCCCGCTCGGCGACCTCTACGACGTGATCAGCGGCGGCGGCGACCAGCCCTTCACCGAGAAGCTCAAGGCCGAGTTCGAGATGGCCCAGAAGCTCTACGACCTGAAGCTGCGCCCCTACCTGCTCGGCCAGTACGACCTCACCGACGACGACCTGGACGCCGCCCGCCGCGGCGACGTACAGCCCGCCGAGATGGCCGGGCGGATCCGGGCCTTCACCGGCGACGACCGGCTGATCAAGACGCTGCTGCTCGCCGCCCTGGCCCCCAGCGTTCCGGCGCTGCGCAACCTCACCGCCCGACGCCTCTCGGCGCTCAACCACGGCAGCATCACCAGCCCGATCCCCGGCGGTGAGGTCGCCCAGGTCAATCGGAAGCTCGCCGACTGGGCCGGCCGGTTCGCCGAGATTCGCATCGGCGAGGGCGACGACCCGATCGTGTCGCTGGAGCTGGTCGGCGTGGACGTCGACAGCGTCCTCGCCACCGCCAAGCACTACGACAACGAGGGCGCCCGCAAGCACATCGTCCAGCGGCTGCTCTGGCAGCAACTCGGCGTGCCGTGGAGCGACTCGTTCTTCGCCGAGGCGGGGCTGACCTGGCGGGGGAGTCGCCGTACGATTGAGTTGGTCTACGGCAACGTCCGCGACCCGCACGACATCCGCGACGAGGCGTTCCACCCGAACGACCCGGCCGGCTGGCGGATGATCATCGACTACCCGTTCGACGACGGCAGCCACGGCCCGGCCGACGACCGGCAGCGGGTGCAGGAGCTGACCAGCCGGATGAGCCCGCGCACCGTCTGCTGGATCCCCGCCGCGCTGACCATCGAGCGCCGTACCGAGCTGGGCAAGCTCGTCATCATCGACAAGCTGCTCGAAGGGCAGCGCTTCGACAGCCACGCCGAGCACCTCAACCCCGACGACCGGCGCCGGGCGCACGCCGCGTTGACCAACCAGCGCAGCGCGCTGCTGGCCAAGATGCAGGCCGTGCTGCGCCAGGCGTACGGGCTGGCGGGCAAGCAGCCAACCGATGTGCAGCTCGGGTTCGACGACCACCTCCAGTCGCTCACCCGCGCCCTGGAGCCGAAGCTGCCCATGGGCGCCACCTTCAACGATGCGCTGCGCAGCATCGGCGACCAGATGCTCGGCCAGCAGTTCCCGGCCCACCCGGACTTCGACCCCGACCGCAAGGGCGAGGCCGTACGCCTGCCCGACGTCAAGGTCGTCCTCGACCACGTCCGGCGGGCCGTCGAGTCACCGGAGGGACGCGTCGAGGTCGACCGGGCAAACCGCCAGATCCTCCGCCGGATCGCCAACCCGCTTCAGCTGGGCACCATGCACGAGGCGGCGTTCGTCATCGAGGGGCAGTGGACCCAGCACTTCCACCGCCGGGCCGCCGCCGAGGGCATCACGGGCGACCTGCGGGTGGCCGACCTCCTGCGCTGGATCGACGACCCGAGCCCCCGGGGCCTCGACCCGATCGTCGCGCAGCTGGTGGTGGCGACCTTCGCTGAGCAGACCGACCGTGCGTTCCACCTGCACGGCAGCGAGGTGATCCCCGCTCCGGAACCAGGCAGGGTCACCGCCGATCACACGCTGCGCGAGCAGCGTCTGCCCGGCGAGGAGGACTGGGACATCGCCCGCGCCCGGTCCGCCGCGGTCTTCGGAGTTCAGCCGCTCGCCCTGCGCCGGGGTCGGCTGGTGGCGATGTTCGGCCGGGACCTGGTCACCAATGCGACTCGTCATCGTGAAGCCGCCCACGGGCTGGTCGCCCGTCTACAGCAGCACGCAAGCTGGCTGAAGATGGATCAGGAGTCCGGCCGGCTCGCCACGGCCAGGGCCGCCGCTGACCTGTTGGAGACGCTGGTCAACGGACGGTCGGCGGTGGAGGCGGTCGAACGGCTCGCCCGCGCGGAACTCGCCGGCCCCGCCGACCGCACCGGTCGAAGCATCAGCAGTGCTTCGCAGGTGTCGGCGGCGTTGGCCGCCGCGCCCTGGGACACCTTCGAGATCGTGGCTGGTCTGCCTGAGCCGCACGCGGCCGAAGCGGCTGCGATCTTCGCCGAGCTGCGCCGGGTGGCGCAGGCTGACGAGCTGACCGCGCCACTCGCCCCGGCCCTGCGCCGCGCCCAGGCCGACGCGACCGCACTGTTGCGTCGCGCCACCCGCAAGGTGCCAGTCGTCGACGTTCCCGAAGGTGACCAGGACAAGCCCGAATTCGTCCAACCGCGCCGCCCAATTGACCAGCACACCCCTCGGGATCCGGAGTTCGCTGTCGACAAGCCGAGCGGTCGTGTCTCGGTGACGGCCGGCGACCTCGACCGAGCCGTGGAGCAGTTGCGTGCCTTCGCCGCTGACCAGGGTGACGCGAGCATCGAGGTGACCTGGAGAATCGTGCCGTGACTCAGGCACCTGCCGCCGCTCAGGCGCTGCGGATCAACCCGGTGGCGCTGCGGCAGAAGGTGGCGCAGCAGCTCGAACGGCACCGCAACGGTGACGCGTACCCGGTGCTGGTCGTGCGGGCCGAACCGGCGTGGCCGCACGACCCCATGGTGCTGCTGCCCGATGGACGTCCGGTCCGGGTCGTGCCGTGCGTGTCGCCGCTCGCCGTCTGGGAGCATCTCGTCGCCGAGCGGGGCGACGAGGTGCTGGTCCTGCTCACCGACATTCCGGAGTCCGTGCTGCACCACGGCGTGCGGAGCCGGATCTTCCGGCAGCGGGTCATCAGCGTCGAGCCGTGGGACCTGGTCGTCGACGCGTTCGGCGCGCAGCTGCCGGACAGCGCGCTGGAACGCGAGTCGTGGGCCGGTGTGGCGCTGCTCGACGCGATGCCGCCGGCGGGCTGGCCGAAGCTCACTACCCGCGTGCTGACCCGGGACGTCGCGCTGCGGCACCTCGCCGCGGTGCGTCTCGGCCTGGATCGTCGGGGTGAGGACCCGGACGACCTCGATGTGACGACCCTGCTGCGCTGGAGCGCGGAACCGGGCGCCGTCGAGGCGTACGGGTTGCTGCGGGAGGCCGAACGGGACGGGCTTGCCCGTTGGCTGGTGGAGCAGTTCGGCCGACCGGCCAAGGCGCTGTTCGCGCTCATCACGGCCGGACACGGGCCGGAAGCGCTGCCGCTGGGCCTGGTCTGCGACGCGCTCTGGAGCACCGACAGCGCCGACGCCGTACGCGCCCAGGGGCGCGTCGACCAGTACTTCGGCAACCTCAACGACGACTCGACCCTGCGCGGTTTCGCGGCGGCCACAGTGCAAGTGGTCAGCGCGCTGCTCAGCGCACCGGTGCCGGAGGTGCAGCGACAGGGGCACGCCGTCCTCGACCGCGCCGAGCAACTGCTCATCCAGTTCAACGCGGTCGGCAGCGCCGGCCACAGCCCGATCCTGCGGACCGGGTTCACCCGGCGGATCGCCGCCGCCGCCCAGGCGCTGCTCGCCGGTCTGCGGGACCCGGCGGACCCGACCCTCGACCAGGCCGTCGAGCACCTCGCCGGGCACCGGCTCGCCGACGCCGAGGCCGAGCGGGTCCGCCGCATCCGGATGGCGCAACGGCTCGTCCGCTGGTTGGGCACGGCGGTGGCAGCGCCGGAGAGCGTCGCGGACGGCGTGGACCGGCAGATCGCCGAATGGGGCTGGGTGGACCTCGCGCTCAACCACGTCTGGGCCGGCGAGGAGGTCCACCCGGAGCTGCAGCACGCGTTCCGGGAGATCCATGAGCGGGCGCAACAACGTCGCCGCGACCTCGACGGCGCCTTCGCCGGCCGGCTGGCTGCCTGGGCCACCGCGGGCCCCGGCAACGACGGTGGCCTGCTGACGGTGGAGAACCTGCTCCCGCGGGTGATCGACCCGCTGATCCGCGCGGACCGGCCGGTGCTGCTCGTCGTGCTCGACGGCATGAGCGCCGCGGTCGCCGTGCAACTGGCCGATCAGCTGTCCCCGCACTGGGTGGAGTACGACCCGCTCGGTGGGGGCCGGCGGCGGGGCATCGTGGCCGCCCTGCCCACGCTGACCGCGGTTTCCCGCACGTCGCTCTTCGCCGGCGCGCTGCGCGCCGGTAAGCAGGACCACGAGATCAGGCTCTTCGCCGATGGTCGGTGGGGCAGGGACTCGCGGATCTTCCACAAGGGCCCGGCGCGCGGCGGAGCGGGGGAGGTGCTGGCCGGCGGCCTGGCTGAGGCGGTGGCTGGCCCGGCGCCCGTCGTCGCCGTCGTGATCAACACGGTGGACGACTCCCTGGCGTACGGTCGGGAGGGCAACGAGGGCGGCTGGCAGCTCGATGACCTCGGCTTCCTGCGGAGCCTGCTCGACCAGGCCCGTTCCTCCGGGCGGGCGGTCGTCATCACCAGCGACCACGGCCACGTGCTCGAGCGGGGCGGCGAGCACGTCAAGGCGCTCGACGCCGCTTCCGCGCGGCACCGCACCGGCGCAGGGCCCGCCGGTTCCGGCGAGGTCGAGCTGACCGGCCCCCGCGTCGTCGCCGACGGGAGCCGCATCATCGCGCTGTGGGATCCGCTGCTGCGGTACCGCCCGAGCAAGGCCGGTTACCACGGCGGCGCCTCGCTGGCCGAGGTGACCATTCCGTTGCTGGCCTACCTGCTGCCCAACGTGACCGAGCCGCCGGCCGGCTGGGCGCCCGTCGAGGAGCGCCGGCCGGACTGGTGGGAACCGACGACTGCGGATCCGGTGCCGGTAGCTTCGGCGCGGCAGACGTCCGTACCGAAGCCGCGCCGGAAGGCACCCGCGGCCGCAGGCGAGGCGCTGTTCGACGTACCCGAAAGCACCCCCGCGCCCGCGGCGGCGCCGGCTGCTGGCGACGGTGACCTGGTGGGCGCGTTGCTCGCCACCGAGCTGTTCGAGGCGCAGCATGGCCTGACCCCGCGCCGGTTGGAGGTCAAGAAGATTCAGGCGGCGCTGCGGGCGCTGGTGGACGCCAAGGGCGTGCTGCCGGTGGCCGTGCTGGCCCAGCGGGCCGGTGAGGTGCCGGCTCGTGCCACCGGATTCGCCACCACCCTGCAGCGGATCTTCAACGTGGACAACTACCCGGTGCTGTCGCTGACCGACAACAATCGGACCGTCCGGCTGGACATCCGCCTGCTGCGGGAGCAGTTTCGGCTGCCCGGAGGGTCTTCGTGAGTGCGGTCAGCCCGGCCCGCCGGCGTGAGGTGATCGACGCACTCCGGCGAGGTGCGGTGCCGTCGGCCGGACTGGATCTCTTCGCCGTGGGGCTGGACCGGTTCGGTGCCGCGATCGGGGCGGACCTGGACACCGTCGCCGCCGGCGGCTCCGTCTTCAAGGCGGTCCGTGGCGAGTACGGATCCGGAAAGACGTTCTTCACGCGGTGGATCGCCGAGCGGGCGAAACGGGCCAACCTCGCGACCGCGGAGGTGCAGGTCTCGGAGAACGAGACGCCGTTGCACAAGCTTGAGACGGTCTACCGGCGGCTCACCGAGCGGCTCACCACCTCAACGTTTTCGGCCAGTGCCCTGCGACCGGTGGTGGACGGATGGTTCTACGCGCTGGAAGAAGACGTCCTGGCAGCGGGGGACGTCGCGCCCGATGACACCTCCGCCCTCGACCGGGCGGTTGAGGGCCTGCTTGACCAGCGCCTCGCGACGGTCAGCCGCAGCGCCCCCGCCTTCGCCGCGGCGCTTCGCGGCTACCGGGCCGCCACCGCACTGGGCGACTCGGCTACCGCGGACGCGGTGCTCGCCTGGCTCGGCGGACAGCCGCACGTCGCCGCCGCCGCTCGGCGGGTCGCCGGTGTCCGTGGCGACCTCGACCACTTCGCGGCACTGAGCTTCCTGCAGGGCCTGCTCGCGGTGCTGCGTGACAGCGGCCATCCCGGTCTGTTGCTGGTGCTGGACGAGGTGGAGACGCTGCAACGGGTCCGGTCGGACGCCCGCGACAAGGCGTTGAACGCGCTCAGGCAGCTCATCGACGAGGTGCACTCGGGGCGGTTCCCCGGGCTGTATCTGGTCATCACCGGCACCCCGGCCTTCTACGATGGCCCGCAGGGCGTGCAGCGGCTCGCACCGCTGGCCCAGCGGCTCGCGGTCGACTTCACCACCGAACCGCGCTTCGACAACCCGCGCGCGGTGCAGATCCGTCTGCCGGGTTTCAGCGTCGACTCGCTCATCGAGTTGGGCGGTCGCGTCCGCGACCTGTACGCGGACGGATCGGCGGCGCCGGAGCGGGTGTCCGCGCTGGTCGACGATGCGTACCTCGATGCCCTGGCCCGTGCGGTCGCCGGCGGGTTGGGCGGCAAGGTGGGGGTGGCGCCACGCCTGTTCCTGAAGAAGCTTGTGGGAGAGGTGCTTGACCGGGTGGACCAGTTTCCCGACTTCGACCCTCGGCAACACTATGCGCTCACCCTGGCCACGGCCGAGCTGACGGACGTCGAGCGAAACGCCATGAGCGCCGACGAGATCTCGCTCGACCTCTAGGAAAGAATCAGTTCATGAGCAACGACCTCGCCTCACTCCTCGGCACGCAGGAGAACGCCGCACTCGAGTTCAAGCGGGAAGCGAAGGATCGCAACGCGATCAGGAAGGCGATCTGCGCGCTGTCGAACGACTTGCCGCAGCTCGGAGGGGGCGACCTGCTCATTGGTGTCGACAAACACGGCCAGCCGGTCAGTGGGGTGGACACCTCGGACGAGGCACTGCTGACCTTCACCAACATCCGTGACGAGGGGCGCATCCTCGACCGGCCGTCGATGGTCGTCACCCGCGAGCCCTACCGGGGCGAACAGGTCATCCGGATACGGGTGAACGCCTCCCATACGCCGCCGGTCCGATTCGACAACGTCGTCTACGTCCGGCCGGGCCCCTCCACCCGTACGGCAAGCAGCACGGACGAGCGAGTGCTCTCCGAGCGGCGCCGCGCCTACGACACCCCGTTTGACGTCCGCCCCATCGTCGGTGGCACGCTCGACGAACTGGACCTGGAGCTGTTTCGATCCGAGTACCTGCGTCAGGCGGTTGACGCGTCTGTGATCGAGGAGAACCACCGGTCGACGGCACAACAGCTCGCGTCTCTCCGCCTCGCCGACCCGGACGGTTCCCCGACGGTGCTCGGTCTGTTGCTCGTTGGCCTCGATCCGACCAACCGAATTCCCGGCGCCTACCTCCAGTTCGTCCGGTACGAGGGCACCGACGTGGGCGGTGCCATTCAGGACGAGCACGAGCTTCGGATCAACGTCATTGATGTCGCCGAGCGACTCGAGAGCGTCTTGAAGGGGCACCTCCGGACCCGCCTGGTCGAGGTGAGCGGGTTTCGCGAGGAGCAGCGCCCGAACTATCCCATCGAGGCGCTGCGGGAGGTTTGCATGAACGCCCTGATGCACCGTAACTACGAGTCCTCGAACGCGCCCGTACGTATCGCCTGGTTCGACGACCGCGTCGAGGTGACCAACCCCGGCGGTCCATTCGGTCAGGTTCGGGCCGACAACTTCGACCGAGTCAATGACTACCGGAACCCGTCGCTGGCCGCTGCAATGAAGTCGTTGGGCTATGTGAACCAGTTCGGACGGGGTATCGGCCGGATTCGAGCATCCCTCGCGCGCAACGCCAACCCTCCGCCCGAGTTCCTGGTCGACGATTCCTCCTGGACCGTCGTTGTCGGGAGCGCCTCATGATCTCCGTTGCGCTGTTCAACAACAAAGGTGGCGTCGGCAAGACGACATTGACTTACCACCTCGCGCACATGCTCCAGCGTCTGGGGCATCGCGTACTAGCGGTGGATCTGGACCCGCAGTCAAACCTCACCGCGGCCTTCCTCGACGAGGATGAGTTGAGCGAGATCTGGCAGGAAGGACTCGAGTCGAACTGGCCGCTTGCGGAGGGCCAACAAAAACTTCTCCTGCGTGCGTACCGTGATTCGGGCACGGTGGCGTCAGCGGTCCAGCCGATCATGCAGGGTCTGGGCGATGTCCGCTTCAACGACCCGATCACCATCATCGACGGGCTCTGGCTGGTACCCGGTGATCTCAACCTGAGTGCCTTCGAGGACAAGCTCTCGGCGGCATGGCCAAACAGTCTAATTGGCGATCCTGCGGCTCTTCGGACGACCACGGCCTTTCACCGGTTGATTACTGATGCCGCTCGCAGGGTGCGTGCCGAGATCGTGCTGGTCGACGTCGGCCCAAATCTCGGCGCGATCAATCGAGCGGCGCTGCTTGCCGCCGACACGGTCCTGATGCCCCTGGCAGCCGACCTCTTCTCACTGCGGGGTCTACGCAACCTGGGCCCCGCATTACGCGACTGGCGGCGGGTATGGCAGACGAACGTTCTCCCTCATGTCCCACCAGACATCTCAGCCCCTCGCGGAACCATGACACCCCTGGGCTACGTGGTCATGCAGCCGAAAATGAGGCTTGACCGGCCGGTCAAGGCATACCAGCGTTGGCTCGACCGGGTGCCGGTCGTCTTCTCGAGCTCAGTCCTGAACCAGCCAAGTGCGGTGAGTAGCGGCTCGTACGAGGTTGCAACGCTGCGCAACTACCAAAGTCTGATGCCGCTGGCCCACGATGCACGAAAGCCGATGTTTGATCTCCGCTCGGCCGATGGCGCTCTTGGCAGCACCCAGACCCTGGTGCAACGGTGCTACCACGACTTCAAGTCCTTGAGTGAGAAGGTATTGGAGCGGCTCGACGATCTGCCCGCACACACCTCATGACCGGCGCGGATCTGCTGCACCCGGTCGTACTGCATCACGTCGTGAACTCTCTGCAGTGGCCGGCATTGCGGCCACTGCAGGACGCTTCCGTGCAGCCACTGCTGGCGGGAGAGGATGCGCTTCTCCTCGCGCCCACCGCCGGTGGAAAGACCGAGGCGGCGGTGTTCCCGCTCCTGTCCCGGATGGCGCAGGAGAGCTGGTCAGGCACGTCCGTCCTCTACGTCTGCCCGTTGAAGGCACTCCTCAACAACCTTCTGCCCCGGCTGGAGACCTACACGGCCTGGCTCGGGCGTCGGGCGGCGCTCTGGCATGGTGATGTGACGACGGGGCGGCGTCGGGCGATCCTGCGCGAGCGTCCGGACATCCTGCTGACGACCCCGGAGTCTCTGGAGTCGATGCTGGTCAGCTCAGTCGTCGACCACGACGTGTTCTTCGGTCAGCTCCAGGCGATCGTCGTCGACGAGGTGCACGCGTTTGCCGGTGATGATCGGGGTTGGCACCTTCTGGCCGTGCTGGAACGTCTCAGCCGGGTGGCGGGGCGATCGGTGCAGCGAATCGGCCTGTCGGCGACGGTCGGCAACCCGGATCAACTGCTGGCATGGTTGCAGGGCTCGGGTCGTGGCCAGAGGCCCGCGCGGGTGGTGGCACCGGACCTTCCCCCCGCGACGGCTTCGGCGACGCCCGTGCCACCCCTCGTCGGCGAGGTTGAGCTGGACTACGTCGGGTCTGTGCACAACGCGGCGAAGGTGATCGCCGCACTTCATCACGGACAGAAACGTCTGGTCTTCTGCGACTCTCGTGCGCTGGTCGAGGACCTTGGTCAACGCCTACGCGCCCTCAACGTGACGACGTTCCTCTCCCATGCGTCTCTCTCGGTCGACGAGCGGCGGCGGGCGGAGGAAGCCTTTGCTCAGGAGCGCGAGTGCGTCATCGTCGCCACCAGCACCCTCGAGCTGGGCATCGACGTCGGCGACCTTGATCGGGTAATCCAGATCAACGCTCCGCGCAGCGTCGCTGCCTTCCTGCAGCGGATCGGCCGGACGGGTCGGCGTCCCGGCAGCACCCGCAACTGTCTGTTCCTGGCACTGAACGAGGAAGGACTGCTGCACGCCGCCGGCCTCCTGAACCTCTGGGCGCAGGGTTGGGTCGAGGCAGTCGTGCCCCCACCCGAACCACGACACATCGTCGCGCAGCAGATGTTGGCGCTGTCCCTGCAGCGACATCGAATCGGCGACAACCTCTGGTCCCAGGAGTGGAACGGGCTGACGCCATTCGACGAGAGCGCGGACGTGATCGTGCGGCACCTCGTTGAGCATGGGTACCTCGATATCGACTCCGGGATGCTCTTCATCGGCCCGGAGGCGGAGTTGCGCTTTGGGCGCCGGCACTTCATGGACATGCTGGCGGTTTTCACCGCCCCACCGCAGTTCACCGTTCTGGCTGGTCGTACCGAGATCGGCCGAACCGATCCCGCGCTCTTGACGGCGAAGGTGTCTGGCCCTCGGCTGTTGTTACTCGCCGGCCGCAGTTGGCGGGTTACCCACGTCGACTGGAAACGTCGCCGATGTTTCGTCGAGCCCGCGGACGGCGGCGGGAAGGCCCTGTGGATGACGAATGGGTCCCGTCAGGGATTGTCGTACGAGATGGTCCGCGCCATGCGCGACGTGTTGCTCGGCGCCGAACCGCCTGTCGCCCTCACTGGCCGGGCGAAGACCAGACTGGCCGATCTCCGGGACGGCGCGACGTCGATCGTACATCCCGCTGGCACGGTGATCGCCAGAGACGGCGATGACGAGGTGAGGTGGTGGACCTGGGCTGGCTTTCGTGCGAACGCCACCCTTATCGCCACGCTGAGCGAACTCGTCGACCCAACCCAGCGATACGACGACGCGTCGATTCGGCTGCGGACAGACGTCGACAACCAGACGATGCGAATGGCACTGGCGGACGCCGCCGAGCGGATCTGCTTGCCAGAGGTCTCCGACAGGGCGGTTGCTGGCCTCAAGTTCAGTGCAGCGCTGCCGGACCGGCTCGCCGTCGCCACACTGGCCACTCGACTGGCGGACATCCCCGCGGCCCGTTCGGTGCTCACTCAACCCACTCGAATGACGCACTTCCCCTACGCATGATCGAGCCGGCGACCACGCGCTGGTGCCGCTCTCGGCGACCAATGCAGGTCGATGGGTGGCATTGACAGGTGTCGCTTGGCATCCCATGGTCGATGGATCCATCCCTCCGTCGAAGGGCCGCAGGATGCTCAGCAGTGAACACCGGTACGTCATCGTCGGGGCGGGACCCGCCGGCCTTCAACTGAGCTACTACCTCCAGCAGCACGGCGCCGACTACCTGACGCTGGAGAGTGGCGACGAGCCCGGCGGTTTCTTCCGGCGGTTCCCGCGCCACCGTCGGCTCATCTCGCTGAACAAGGTGCACACCGACAGCACCGATCCGGAGATCCGCCTGCGCTGGGACTGGAACTCGCTGCTCAACGACTCCCCGGATCTGCTGTTTCCGCGCTTCAGCGAGGAGTACCTGCCGGCCGCCGACGACCTGGTGCGCTATCTCGCCGAGTTCCAGCGGGTCCATGCGCTCAACATCCGGTTCGGCACGACTGTCGAGCGGATCACGCGCAGCGGCGACGGCTTCGTCGTGGGCACCGACCAGGGAGAGGTGCGCGCGCGCTGCCTGGTCGTCGCGACCGGCTGGGGCCGGCCCTTCGTGCCGGCCATCAAGGGCATCGAGCATGCCATCGGGTACGAGGACATGGTCGTCGACCCCACGGCGTACGACGGTCAGCGGGTTCTGATCATCGGTAAGGGCAATTCGGCTTTCGAGACCGCGTCGGCCATCCTCGGCCGAGCGTCGATGGTGCACCTCGCCAGCCGGCAGCCCCTGCGACTGGCGTGGAACACCAAGCACCCCGGGGACGTACGTGGCCAGTACGGCGCGATCCTCGACAGCTACCAGTTCAAGACGCTGCACTCGGTGTTGGACTGCACGATCGACGAGATCCGGCCCGTGGACGGGCGGTTCCGGGTGTCCATCACGTACACCCACGCCGAAGGGGAGACCGCCGAGCTGGACTACCACACGGTGCTGCGGTGCACCGGGTTCCGGATGGACACGACGATGTTCGACGAGACGTCCCGACCCGACCTGGTGCGCGACGGCCGCATGCCCGGCCTGCGCCCCGACTGGCAGTCCAGCAACATCGACGACCTGTACTTCGCCGGAACGATCGCGCAGGCGCGGGACGCGAAGCACGCGTCGTCGCCGTTCATCGACGGCTTCCGGTACAACCTGCGGACGTTCACCCGCATTTTGCGGGAGCGCTACGAGGGCGCGCCGCTGTCGTACGCGACGACGCCGGCCGATCCCGTGTCGCTGACGAAGCTGATGCTCGACCGCGTCAACTGGTCGTCGGCGCTGTGGACCCAGTTCGAGTACCTCTGCGACGTCTTCGTCCGCGACGACGCGACCGGCGACATCCACCACTACGAGGACCTGCCGGAGGACTACGCCGTGGAGCGCTTCGCGGCGGCCACGCAGTGGTACACGCTCGCGTTGCGGTGGGGCCGCGACGACTACGGCGACGTCTTCGCCATCGACCGGCACCCGACGCCCGACCGGGCCCGGGAGAGCGCCTTCATCCACCCGGTGATCCGGCGTTACCGCGGCTCGGACCTCGTCCACGAGCAGCACCTGCTGGAGGATCTGCTGGCCGAGTGGCGGCGCCCGGACCGGCACGTCGAGCCGTTGGTCGAGTTCCTGACCGGGGATCTCACCAGCGGATCATGATCTCGTCGAGGGGTTTGCGGGCCAGGTCGGGGACGTGGGCGTCCGGGGTGGGATAACCCACGGGCATCACGACGTACGGGCGCTCCTCCGCAGGTCGCTCGCACACCTCGTTGAGGAACCGCATCGGGCTGGGCGTGTGGGTCAGCGTGACCAGGCCGGCGTGGTGCAGCGCGGTGATCAGCAGGCCGACCGCGATGCCGACGGACTCCTTGACGTAGTACGGCTTCGGGCTGTGTGGCCCCTGATGCACCTCGAACACGACGATGACGGCCGGTGCGGTCTCCAGGAACGGTTTGCGCCAGTCGGTGCCGAGCCCGGCGATCGCACCCAGCCACTCCGGCGAGGCGCGGCGGTCGTAGAACGCCTGTTCCTCGGCCTCGGCGGCCTCGCGCAGCCGGCGTTTGCGGGCCGGGTCGGTCAGGACGACGAACCGCCACGGCTGCACGTTGGCGCCGCTGGGCGCGGTCGACGCCGCCCGGATCGCGGCCTCGACGACCCCGTCGGGCAGCGGGTCACTGGCGAAGTCCCGCACCGACCGGCGCTGCGCCATCCGCTGTGCGAACGCCTCCGCCTCGCGCACCATCTCGGCCGGCGGCCGGCGGTGGTGCTGGACGGGGACCCTGGGTACCAGGTCGATGTCGTTCACCTGTGACCTCCGTGATGAGGTGTGCCGGTCTCCGGTTCGTCCAGCATCTCGAAGCCGACGCCGCCTGTCGTTACGCAGGCGTGCCCTCTTTCTGGGCGGGCACGTCGGGGGCGGTCCGGCTGACGAGTTCGTCGACCACGTCGGTCAGCCGGCCGCGCACCGCCTGGGCGGCACGCTGACGGGTCGCGCCGTCGCCGTCCACGTCGAGCCGCTTCAGCCAGGCCTGCACCCGTTCGCGGTCACCCGCCGCGTCCAACGCCGGCCGGGCGCGTTCGACCAGCCGCTCGGCCAGGGCGGCCGCGGGCAGCAGCCGGCCCGTGCCGACGTCGACGCCGTGGCCACCCATCCCGTCGCGGGCGGCCCGCCAGTACGCGAGCCGCAGCAGCTCGGGAACCAGTCGAGGCCCCTCGTCGCCCTCATCGACGGCCTCCCCGGCGACGACCACCAGGGCCCGCACCAGGGCGGCGAGCGCCGCGGACTCGGCAGCGGTGACGGGGACGTCGGCCACCCGTACCTCAAGCGTGGGGTGGTGTGCGGACAGACGCAGATCCCAGAAGATCGTGCCGTGGTCGACCAGCGCGCCCGCGTCGAGGAGCATGTCCACGTGGTCGTCGTACTGCCGCGCGGACGTCAGGTACGGCGGCGGGCCGGCCACCGGCCAGCGCCCCCACGTGACGCTGCGCCAACTCGCGTAGCCGGTGTCGCGCTGGGCCCAGTAGGGCGAGTTTGCGGTCAGGGCGATGAGCACCGGCAGGTGTGCGCGCAGGTGGTTGCCGATCAGCACGGCCCGGTCCCGGTCGGGCTGCTGCACGTGGACGTGCACGGCGCAGATCGCCAGCTCGTCGTGCAGCCCACGGAAGGTGGCGGTGCCCCGATCCTGCCGTGACCCCTCGGTCAGCGGCGGCGGCACGGCACGGCCCAGCACCGGTGAGCCGCTGGCGATCACCCGCAGGCCCGCCGAACGGGCCGCGGTCTGGATGGCGGTCCGGCCCTCGACGAGCTGTGCGGCGAGATCGTCGAGGCTTTGGCACGGGTCGGTGCGGGTTTCGAGCTGCAGCGTGGTGATCTCACCGCCCACCCGAGGACCGAGCATCGGGCGCGCACCGTCGACGACGGCGGCCGCCGCCGGTACGACCTCGCCCCGGTCGGCGTCGACGACGAGGAATTCCTCCTCGACGCCGAGCGGGGGAATGAGCGATTCCGAGTGCTGTCCCGTAGGCATGCCGACGCCGGCCCCTCGCTGCCGGTCACGCACCGGCGAGAAGCACGTTACGGTATGTCGTCGATGGGTCGCGCCCTGAAATGCTCCATCGTGGACAGCGCGTCGATGAGTCCGGCGAGCAGCGCCGTCCGTTCGGGCATCCGGTCGAGGCAGACGTACTCGTCGGCGGCGTGCGCTCCGCCGCCGACCGCGCCCAGGCCGTCGAGGGTCGGTACGCCCAGCGCGGCGGTGAAGTTGCCGTCGGACGCGCCGGCGGCGTACGCGCCGGTCAGGCGCGGGATGCCCAGCCGGCGGGCGATCGACTGGGCCACCTCCAACAGTGGCCGCGCGAGCTCCGGGGCCATCGGGTAGCGGTTGATCCCACCCTGCACGGCCAGCGTCGCCTCGGGCAGGAACGGGACGAGCCCGCGGATGGCGTGATCGACGCGTTCCAGCTCGTCCCTCGTCCAGGCCCGGACGTCGACGGCCAGGCTGGCGCGCTCGGGCACCGTGTTCGTCGTGGTGCCGGCCGAGAGCAGGGTCGGTGTGACGGAGGTGCCGCCGCTGTCGGCCGCGCCGAGCGTGCCCAGGGTGAGCACCTGGTGGGCGACCTCGACCGTCGCGTTGACGCCGCGCTGGGGTTCGACGCCGGCGTGGGCCGCCCGACCGGAGACGGTGAGCCGGTAGACCGAGCCACCCTTGCGGGCCACCTTCAGGTGCCCGTCCGGGGTGGCCGCCTCGCAGACGAGAACCGCGCCCGAGCGCCGCGCCGCACGCTCGATCAGGTGCCGCGACGTGCCGGACCCGCTCTCCTCGTCGCAGGTCAGCAGCACGCCGACCGACGAGGTGTCCTCGATCAGGCTCAGGGCCGTGAACATCTGCACGATGCCGGCCTTCATGTCGCACACCCCGGGCCCCGTCGCCACGTCCCCGCGGACGGTGAAGGGCCGGGACCGGATCGTGCCCACCGGAAAGACGGTGTCGAAGTGGCCGAGCAGCAGCACGCGCTGGTCGACGGCCGGCCACAGCAGGTGCGGCAGGCCGTCGATCACGACCCGGTGGGCGGGCCGGCCGAGCACGTCCTTGCCCCAGTCGGCGAGCAGGTCGGCACAGGACTCCAGCTCAGGCAGCGAGCCCGGCGCCGACTCGCGCGCAACGAGTGTGCTCAGCCGGTCGACCATGTCAGCTCGGAGCCGCTGGGCGGCGTCGAGCAGGAAGCGGGGATGGTCCATCGATCCCTCCAACCGCACGGCCGACGGGTTTCATCAGGCGTGCCCATCGACCATCGCAGGGGGATCAGGGTGCGGTCACCCGTGGTTGTGCTCAGAGGGCCGGTGTCTCGGCTCCGACCCGTAGCCGAAGTCGACGATCCGGTGTGCCATCCCGGCGTATGCCTCCTGGCCCTCGGGTGCGAACGTGCCGAGCCCGTCGACGTACCGGTTGAACATGCAGAACGCGGCGGCGATCAGGACGGTGTCGTGGATCTCCAGGTCGGTGGCGCCCTCGGCGCGGGCGTCGGCGACCAGCTCGGTGGTGACGTTGCGGCCACTGATCTGCACCGCGCCGGCGATGCGCAGCAGCGCCCGCAGCTTGGCCGAGATGGGGGCGCTGTCGAGATCCGCGCGTACCTGGTCGACGAGGGTCATGCCCTCATCGAGCTGCGCGGCGGCGAACGCCGAGTGCGACGCGCAGCAGAAGGTGCACTCGTTGCGCCCGGAGACGTACGCGGCGATCAGCTCGCGCTCGCCGGGCGGAAGCGTGTGCGGGGCGCGCAGCAGCACCTCGGCCAACTCGTTGAGCGGCTTCGCCGTTTCCGGACGGTACCGCATCGGTCCGGTGACGCCGGGAAACTCCTTCTCGTCGATCCCGAGATCGATGTGCGCCATGGTGATCTGCCCTCCAGCCGTGAACCGCGGCCCGACTCCGGAGGACGCCTCGGCCGGCGACGACTGCCCGAGCGGGGCGGCGTGACAGGCGCCGCGCCGCCACGATCTCATCCCGTCCGACGAAGGTCTTTCTTCATTCATGCTCTTTCCCACGACCGACCCGGACGGCGCGCCGATCATGGATGGGAGTGGGTTAGCTGTCGGTGCCGATGCCGGCCAGTTCAAGATTTGGTAGCGCGGAGATGAAGGAGTTCGCCGATCCACCGCGCGGCCTCCCGTTGGGCGGCGAGCAGGTGCTGGCGGGCGTCGGCCACCTCCTGGTCGGCGTCCGCGTCGAGGTGGTCGCCCAGGAGCGTCGTCCACCGTCGGCTCAGCTCCTCGGCGTACGTCGCCCTGCGCAACTGCTCGTCGAACTGGTACTCCAGTTTCACCATTCGGTCGACGTGCGGCTGGAGCGCCGGCATGATCCGCTCGTCGAGCCGGACGGCGGCGTCCGGTCGGCAGGTGATGAGGACGTCACCGCGCTGGTAGCGCCACTCGGGCTCGTCGGCGAGCGCCCGCTGCAACGCCACCTCCAGGTCGGCTGCCCGGTGCGGCGGCAGGTCCCGGGCGGCGTCGGCGGCGAGCCGGGTCAGCCGTTGGATGGCGTTCGGTTGGAAGTACTGCACGTACCAGCTCAACACCTCGGCGCGCAGGCTGGCCGGTGACGACCAGGCGAACGTGGCCCGGACGTAGAACGAGTAGACGTATCCCCGCGCGGGGACCGCGATCGGCCGAGGCGCGTCGCGCTGTTCGATGAGCGGACCCGGTGGGGACGGTCCGGCCCCGGCCCCGACGGGTGCCTCGTCCTGGAGCGCCGCCACCAGCCGATCCCACGTCCGTGCCCACCACCGCCAACCCCGGACACTCACGTCCCAGACGATGGTCAGCCCACGCACGCCCCGCCGACGCCACAGATCCGCGGGCCTCGGCCTCTCCTCGGGAGCGTCCGTCATGGCACCCCTTCACGGTCACCGATCCGCTTGCCACGCTAACAACCAATGACCGATATGCCCGTAGCCGCGCCGATGGCCCCGGTTGGGTCGGCGCGGGGATGCGCGCGGTGCGCCCGCTGGTGCGGGCCCATCGTCCGGGGTTCACCGATCATTGTGGAGCAGTTGGGTGGCGCGGGCTGTCGCTGACGGCCGGCACCGGCGAGACTGAGTCCCGTCCGCCAATCACGCGGATCAATGGATCGGATGGTCTGGAGGCAGCCTGTGTCCACCCTCGTGTCCCCGCTGGCCACGCTCGGCGCGATCCGCCGGCGTACCACCACCCTCGCCCTGCTCCTCACCATGGTCGCCGCCGCGCTGGTCGGCCCGTCCGTGGTGGCCCCACGGTTGACCGACTCCGCGTCGGCGGCGGTCTACAGCTCCTGCACCATCAGCCGCTGCGCGGACGCGGTGACCGCCCGCTCCGGCTGGTCCGCCAAGGGCTTCCCGACCAGCCGCGGCTGGTACTCCTGGAGTGGCGGGCTCTCCAACTTCGCCGGCGGCCGGTTCTACAACAACGAGGGTCAACTGCCCGCCAACGCCACCTACTACGAGTACGACGTGTACCCGCGTACCCAGGGCGCCGCCCGCGACGCGTACCGGATCGTGGTGAACCGCAGCACCGGGGTCACCTGGTTCTCGCCCAACCACTACACCGACTTCTACCGGCTCTGACCGACCCGAGGGCCGGCCGGTCGCGGTCGGCCGGCCCTCGAGGCGTCGCCCCGGCCGGATCGGGAGGCACATACGGCCGGTCGCGGTCGGTGACGGCCGTCGGGGTGGTTGCTCCGATGAGCGTTATGACTCTGCGGAATGAATATGACTCTGCGGTATGTCGCTCTCAGGAGTGATCGGGGCCGGACAGTGCCGGGGGCACCGGATCGCGCCTCGTGGCGAGACCACGCCAGGACGGCCGGGCCGAGGACAGCCAGCCGATGGGCCGAGGACGGCCGGGCTGAGGACAGCCAGCCGAAAAGCCGCCGCTGACTGTGCGGGTGCTCAGTTTCCGACAGTCGGGGCCGCCTGCGAGGCGCGGTGACGGTGGTGGTGACGCTCGGGTGACGGCCCCTTCGCGATCCTCGTGCCCAGCCGGGCGGCGTGCCCTGGCCGGGGCAGCGGGGAGGCCGGTGCGGTGGACTTCGTCGACGGGGTGCTGGTGCGGTTGGCCGATCCGGGCACCCGCGCCACCGTCTTCGACGACGCGTCGCTGGCCCACCTGGTCGAGGCCGCGTACGACACCGAGGCGATGCCGGTCGCGCCCCCGTACGCGGCGGTCTTCGACGAGCTGACCCTCGGCTTCGCCGCCGCGCCCGCGACCCTGGCCGAGGGGGAGTGGCTGGGCTCCGGCGGCACCACCCGTACCGAACTGCGCGTCCGGCTGCACGGCCTCGGCGGGTCGGCGCTGCGCATCGACGCGCTCTGGCGGGGCAGCCTGGTGGTGCGCACGAGCCTCGCCCGGGACCGGGTCGAGGACCTCGACGTGGCGGTGCCGGCCTTCGACGTCGACCCGCAGATCATCGCCGACCTCGGCGCGTTGCCGACCGACCCGGCGCTGTTGGAGACCGAGCGTCGTACCCGACTGGTGGCCCGGCTGCGCGCCGGCCTGCACCAGCCGGCCGCGTTCACCGACGCGCACCTGGACCGGCTGCTCGCGGGCGTCGGCGCCGCGAACGCGGGTGACCTGGTGGCGCGGATGCGCGGGCAGACCGCCGGCGCCACCGTACGGCTGCGCTACGCGGCGCCGCCGGCCGCGCCGCCCACACCCCGTCCGCTGCCGTTCGCCGCCGCCGTGCTGATCCGCGACCGGGGCTTCTCCCTCGCCGACCTGCTCGTCGAGACGCGGCTGGTCCGGGCCCGCGCCGAGGAGTTGGGCCTGGACGTGTCCGCACCCGACGACGTCCGGCGGCGGCACCGGGTGGTCGCCGTCTGGGTGGTCCCCATCGAGACGTTCGACGACGACGGTTGGCCCGGCGGTGACGCCGGCACCGCCGCGCAGAAGCGGGCCACCCGGTTCGCCCGCGCCGGCCAGTGGCTCGCCCGCAGCGGCATCGGACTGGCCGCCGTGACGACCTGAGAACCCAGACCAGCAGCAACTTCGTCCGGGAGGACCCGTGGCACCGACAGCAGCATTCCCGTTCATCGAGGTCCGGATCGTGCCGCCACCGGCGCCGCTGGCCCAGCGCTCGCCGGGCGTCATCGCCGTGGTGGGCAAGGCGCCGTCCACGGCCGACGGTGGCTCCGCCCCGGCGAACACGCCGGTCCGGATCGAGACCCTCGACGACGCCGTGACCAACTTCGCCCGCCGGCAGGCCGGCAACGTGGTCCGCAACGCCCTCTACAACTCCCTGGAACTGGCGTTCCTGCAGGACCCACGGCCGGCGAAGGTGTACGGGGTCAAGGTCGCCGGCGACGACTACGCCGCCGCGCTCGGCGGTCTGGAGGCCGCCGACGACGTGACCATGGTGTCGCTGGCCAACGAGTCGACCGTCGGCAACCCGGCCGGAGCCGGAGCGCCCACCGGGTTGCAGGCGCTCAAGGCGCACGTCGAGACGATGTCGGCCGCCGGCCAGCGGCGGATCGGCTTCGCCATGGTCAACCCGGCCACCGAGAAGAGCCCCAGCTACGTCACCGACATCACCACCGCGGCGAACCCGCTCAAGAGCAGCACCAGCCGGATGGTGATGATCGCCGCCCGGGGCGCCGACGGCGACGCCGCCACCGCCGCCATGGCGGCCGTGGCCGGCCTGCCGGTGCACCACAGCATCGTGCTGAAGAAGATCCGTGGGGTGGCCATCGGTGTGGCCAAGCAGTACAGCCCGGCCGAGATCAAGGGCCTCTCCGAGGCCAACCTCACCCCGATCATCGACCCGACGCTGATCACCGGCGAGAGCCTGCACTTCGCCGACGGGCGGCTGTTCACCACCGATGCGAGCCTGCTGCACGTCGACCTGGTCCGCACCCTCGATGCGATCGAGTTCATGCTCCGCGCCGGTCTCATCGGCCTGGTCGGCGACGCCCGCATCACCAAGCCGGGCATGACCCTGCTCAAGACCCAGGTGGACGGCATCCTCGGCCCGCTCAAGCGGCAGGCGGTGATCGACGACTACCGCGTCGAGATCCCGGTGCTCGACATCCTCACCATCCCCGAGGCCGCCCGTACCGCCACCGACACCTCGATCGTCACCGCCGCCCGGGCCGACCGCACCGTCGACCTGGTCGTCACCGTCACGTACGGCCCGGCCGTGAGCCGCCTGCTGGTCACGCTCGTGGCCAAGTTCTGACCGGAGGAACCAGACCATGGAGTGGAAGACCCGCCTCGCGGTGCAGTACACCAAGGGCACCGAGACGGTGTTGATCAGCCCGATCGACTCGTTCAGCCCGTCCTTCTCGCTCAACGTCGAGGCGCTGCACTCGTGCGAGGTGACGCACATGGGCGTCATCCACGCGCCGGTGTCGATGAACTTCACGATGACCGTCAAGGCGATCGGGGACGTCGCCGGCCGGCTCACCAAGTTGGCGCTCGACGGCGAGCTGTTCGACATCGCGCTGCTGGAGCACACCGGCGACGACTGGGCGTTCTCGTCCTTCGTGCTGCGGGACTGCCTGATCACCAGCGCGACACCCACCACCGCCACCATCTCCGGCGCCCCGGCGGCGACCTTCAGCGGCTTCAGCCTGGCCGCCTCGGTCGACCCGAAGACCGGCGACCCGTCCGTCCTGCCGTAACCGACACCGACGAGGAACCGGAGGTAGCAGATGGCGACCGGAGCTGGCCGCGCCGCCCGGGTCACCCGTACCGGGCTGGCCCTGGTGCACGCGGGTGAGCTGGTGCTGCCGGCGGCCGGCAGCGAGGCGGAGGCCGAGCAGGTGGCCGAGGACGATCGCGCGGTCATCGCGTACCACTTCCCGGTGGAGATCGAGGTGGTCGCGGCCGGAGGCGCCCTCGACGCCGACGCGCTCGCCGACCTCGCGCTGGCCCGCCTCGCTGAGCACCTGGACGGGCGGTTCTGACGGTGGCCATCTCGGTGCACGTGCCGGTGCGGATCCGGCTGGTCGCCCGGTCGGTGACCGAGCGGCCGGCGGCCGTGACCGAGGCGCTCGGCGCGGCCCTGGCCCGCGCCCTGGAACGCTCCCGGCAGGAGGTGGTCGCGCCGCGCGGCGGCTATCTGGAGGTACGCGCCGAAGCGCCGGACTTCCGGTGGACCGGCGCGGCCGCCGAGCGGGTGTCCCCGGACGACCGGCGGGCCTTCGAGGCCCGGCTGCGCCGGCGCATCGACGAGGTGGTCGGCGCGGCGCGGCTGGACCCGGGGCTACCCGCCGGGGTGGCCGCGCCGCTGAGCCGACCGGCGACCGAGCTGTTCGACCCGCAGCGGATGCGGCACCTGCTGGCCGTCTACCGGGTGCCGTCCTACGACGACGGTGGTGACGCGGCCGAGGTGCCGGTGGACGGCGACGAGCCGCCCCGGGTGACCTACCAGTGGCTGCTGCGCCCGGCCGCCTACCTGGCCAGTCACCTCGGCGAGCTGGGCCGGGAGGCGGTACGCCAGCACGGCGGCCTGCCGTCGGGCACCCCGCAGGGAGTGATCG
Source organism: Micromonospora sp. NBC_00617 (assembly GCF_045161355.1). NCBI lineage: Bacteria > Bacillati > Actinomycetota > Actinomycetes > Micromonosporales > Micromonosporaceae > Micromonospora > Micromonospora sp. NBC_00617. The sequence continues at coordinate 1,903,597 of NZ_CP107751.1, forward strand.
CCCGCGTCGTCGGCTCGGACGGACGCCCGGTCTGGGCGATCATGGTGAACACCACGCCCTGGTCGGCGCTCACCTTCGAGCGCTTCGGCGAGACGGTGTTCCGGGCCACCCCGCAGCCGCACTTCGAAGTGGAGGAGCGGGTGCCCAGCCCGCAGCCCGGGACGGTGCAGCGGCGGCCGGTCGCCGATCGGAGCGCGCTGGTCGCCATGGTGGACGAGGAGTTGAGCGCCGACATCCGGCAGCGGCTGCGGACCGCTTCGCCGCGCGGCGAGACCACCAGCGCCGAGGAGTACCAGGCGCAGATCGAGCGGGCCGTCGACGCGGAGGTGACCCGGCGGGTCGACGCGATCCTTGCCTCGGTGGGCGGGGCGACGCCGACGTGCCTGGTGGTGGTCAGCATCGGCGGGGTGTCCCTGCTGCTGGTCGGCACCGAAGAGACCGACGCCACCCTGCACTGGACCGGCACGGCCAACCTGCTGCCGATCACCATCGAGCAGCACCCGGCGCCCCCGCCGGACCCGAACGCGCCACCCGGCGGCGGCACGAGCACCGGCGCGGGCACGGGTACCGGCACGGGGACGGGCGCGGGCGCGGGCACCGGCACCGGGGCGGGCACGGGCACCGGGTCCGGCAGCGGGTCGGGCGGCCCCGGCGGCCCCGGCGGCCCCGGCGGCCCCGGCGGCCCCGGCGGCCCCGGCGGCCCCGGCGGCCCCGGCGGCCCCGGCGGCCCCGGCGGCCCCGGCGGCCCCGGCGGCCCCGGCGGCCCCGGCGGCCCGGGCACCGGCACCGGCCCGGGTGGTGGCGCCGGCGGTACCGGGGACGGCAGCGGCGGCGCTCGGCGGGGCGGGTTCGTCTTCGACCCGAGCAGCCCGAGCGCGCCGGCCGGCGCCGAGGGCAGCCGATTCCCCGTCGTCGGGGGCGGGCACTCGACGATGCCCGCGTGTGCGGCATTCAACGGCGAGCCGGAGCTGGCCGCCCTCGGGCCGGACGGCGACGAGCTGCGTCGGCTGATGGACGACATCGCGTTCCGGCTGCAGATGGGCGAGCCGTGCCGCTATCCGGCGAACTTCTGCCTCCAGGCCGCCGCCGTGCTGCGCGGCCGGGCCGCGGCGATCAGCCTGCTCGTCGGCGCGGCCGAGCGCGAGGCGTTCACCCGACCCGTCCCCGAGGGCTCCGGCCGCCTCGGGCCGCTGGACTTCCGGCCGGTCGCCTCACCGGCCGTGCAGTTCCTGCGCCACCTGGCCGGCGTGGTGCCCCGCCTGGACCACCTCGCCCAACTAGTCATGCGCCGCTACAGCCAACCCGAGCACTTCGCCCGCGTCCAGGGCGGCTGGATCGACACGTCCGCCTCCTGGAACCTGCACTTCGTCCAGGCGCTCAGCCCGGCCGTCAAGGCCGCGGTGGGGCAGCTGTTCATCGTCGGCAGCCAGGCCATGCTGGTGCAACTGCTGCTCAGCTCGCAGACCGGCATCAACGCGCGGATCACCCACTTCGACCGGTACGCGCCGATCTTCGAGCGGTTGATCGTCTCCCAGCTCACCGACTACGCCGAACTGCAGGGGCTGCGCGAGCGGCTGCGCCGGCACGAGGCGGCCCGGTGGACGGCCGAGCACACCGACGCCGGCGGCGGCGTCCTCGCCACCGTGAGCATGGCCAACCCGTCCACCGCCTGGTACGGCGCGGCCCGCGCCATCTCCACCGCGTTCCTCGCCACCGAGACCGCCCTGACCAGCCCCGGCGCGGCCGGTGAGATCGTCGAACGCGACGGCGTCCCGCGCATCCGCGACTCCCACGCGGTGCTGTGGACCCTCGCCGAGATCGAACAGGCGCTGGTCATCCAACGCGGCGAGGCCGAGGGCGTCGACCCGCTGGTCAAGCAGATCACCGACCTGCCCGACGTGCTGGCCCGCTTCGCCGGCAACCGGTCGGCGATCCGCGACGAGCTGTGGCGGGTACTGCAGGACATGCGGCGCACCAACACCGAGATGCTGGGCCGCGCCCGCACCGACGCGCGCTTCGCCTTCCGGTCCAGCCGGATCAGCGAGCACATCCCGTCGGCCACCATCGCCGGCGGACGCTTCGCGTTGCAGGGCATCCACCTGGTCACGCACCAGCAGATCGGCGAGTTCTTCGGCGGCAACCTCTACTACGCCACCGGCGTCGACAGCCTGTTCAGCACCGAACTGGGCCGGGAGGCGCTCAGCGCGTTCGCCATCATGGTGGGGATCATCGCGCTGTCGCTGCTCTGCCCGCCGCTGGGCTTCGTGGTCGGGGTGGCCGTCGCCGCCGTCGACGTGGCGCACGCCCACCAGCGGGCCCGCCTCTACTCCTCCATGCTCGACCCGGAGCTGGTGCTCACCCGCACCGAGGTCGAGGTCGAGCTGTTCGCCGCGTACCTCGGGCTGGCCCTGTCGCTGATCCCGGAGGCCGGCACCATCGGCGGCGCGGCCGTGCGCGGCGGCCGGGTCGCGCTGCGCTTCGGCGTCCGCGCCGGGCTGCGCGCCGCCCGGGGGTACGTGGTACGCCGGGTCACCCGGCAGATCGTCGAAGCCGCCTCCCGCGACCTGCTCCAGGGGTTCCTCACCGAGATCCTGCTCAACGAGGTGCTGGAACGGGTCGTGCAGAAGCTGATGGAGCCGATCCTCGCGTACGTGGAGCGGGAGGCGATGCTCAGCGGCGCGGTCGGCGGCCCGGAGGGTGCCCGGTTCATCCTCATGGTGCTCGACTCGCAGCACGCCGCCGCGTCCGGCCCGCGCGTGCCGGTGGTGCGGCCGTGACCGGGCCCCGCCGGTTCCGCGCCGGCCGGTTCCTCGACGCCGCCGCCGTGCACGCCGCCGCCGACGCGAACCCCCGGTTGCGCCGGTTCATGCGGACGATCGCCGAGCACAGCGAGGCCGGCGAGGTGCGGTCCCAGCGGCTGCTGGAGCACCTCATCCGCCGCATCGTCGACGACGTGGGCGACCTGCACCTGGGCAACGCGCTCAACCGGCTGGAACGCATCGCCGTCCTGCGGGACAACATCGCCGCGATCCTCGACCACGTGCTGGAGGGTGGCACCCTGCCCGACGGGGTGCGGGTGGCGACCCTCGGGGAGTACTTCGACCAGCTCAGCACCGAGATGCGCGAGCTGAGCCGACCTCGCGAGGGCATCGTCGGTGACGCGCCGCTGCGGCTGGCCGACGACGCTGGCGCGTACGCCGAATCGCTGCTGCGCGAGTTCGACGGCGGCGGCGCGGCCGGCCGGCACGCCGAGCCGGCCGCGATCGTCGGTGACGCGTTCCGGGCCATGCCGGCGGACCGGCAGGCGGCGCTGCGCCGCGCCGCCGAGCTGGAACCGGCCGCGCTCTGGCGCGCGGTGGCCGCCGAGAGCGAGGGTGGCAAGCGGGCCGCCGTCGCCGACCTCCAGGCCCGCCTCGGCGGCCGGCTCACCCCCGACGAGCTGGCCCGGCTGCGCACCGCCGTCGACGACCTCGGTCGGGCCCGCTCGCGCGGCCTGCAGATGAGCGACGCCCGTCTCGCCGAGGCCCTGGCCCGCATCGGTGACCCGGAGCTGCGGGCCGTGGTGGCCGGCGGCGACGTCTGGCTCACCCAGCAGCTCGCCGTGCACAACCCGGAGGCCCTGGCCACCCTGTGGCGGCGGTTCCGTGACCGGGGCGGCCGTGCCGACGACGGCCCCGGCTTCCGCGCCTACCTGCGCCACGACATGGTCACCTACGGCCGGGGCGTGCTGGGTGAGTACAGCGCCGCGTTCTCGCTGAGCAGCATCGAGCTGTTCCTCAAGGGACCGGACGCCAACGTCAAGGTCGCCGGCACCGACCTCGTCGGCATCGGCCACGACGGCTGGGTGTGGCTCCTCGACGACAAGTCGCACCGCTCGAGCAGCGTCGCCGGGGTCAGCGCCCTCACCGACAACCTCGTGGTCAACCTGCGCCGCGACGCCGCCGACTTCCGCGACGCCATCGCGCGGCTGCAACGCGACGACCCCGGCTTCACCCCCGACCCGCGCATCCTCGACGCGATCTCCCGGATGGAGGACGCCGCCGCCGAGATCGACCGGATCAACCGGCGCGGCTCCGCGTCCACCCGACCCGCCCGCATCAGCGCGGCGTTGGCGGAACGGCGGCTGCGGCTGCGGGTCACCAGTGCCGCGGGTGAGGTCCGCGAGATCACCCAGGCGCTGCGCGACCTGGGCCTGGCCGTCCAACCCACCGGCACGCCGGTGCCGCTGCCACCCGTCGGAGGGCGTTGAGCATGGCCATCACCAGCAGCTTCATGCGGTACGACACGGTGCCGTCGGCGATCATCAGCGACGGGGTGCTGCCGATCCCGCTCTGGGCGGTCACCTCCATCTCCCTCGCCCAGACCTACCACCTGCCGCCGATCGGCTCGACGGCGCACAAGGCCATCGTGGCCACCCACGACGACACCATCACGCTGACCGGGGTGCTCGTCGGCGCGGAACGCTACGCCTGGAAGTTCGCCCTGGAGACGATGGCCGAGGCCAGCAAGCGCGGCACCGCCCTCGCGGCGTACTCCGGGGGGAAGTTCGGCGGGCTCATCCTCGTCACGTCGATGACCATCCGCACCGACATGCAGGTGCAGTCACTGACCTTCAACGCCTCGGCCGCCCGCCGCGACGTCCTGGACACCACCATCACCCTCGTCCACGTGCCCCGTCCCAGCCTGCTCGGCAAGCTGCTCGACGTGGCCAGCATCGGAGTCGGCGCGCTCGCCGACGGGTTGGGCAACTGATGCCACCGTTCCCGATCGACCGCTACCTGCTGCCGGAGACGCCCATCGAGGTGCCCCCCGGGTTCACCGAGGTCCGGCAGAGCCTCACCGCCGGCCTGCCGCACCGCGTCGAGCTGGGCGCCGGCGTGCACGCGGTGCTGATCCTGCCCACCGGGCTGGCCCGGCAGTGGCTGAACACCGACCCGCTCGCCGTGGTGAGCACCTCCGCCGACGACCTGACGCCCCGACCCGCGCCCCCGGCCGTGCCCCGGCCACCGGCGCTGGTCGGTCGGGTGCCGCTGCGCCTGGTCGTCCGCCAGGGCACCCGGATCCTCGGCTCGGTGCCGCTCGCCGCGGGCCTGCGCCGGGTCTGCCCCGACGCCGGCGCCTCGACCGGCACCACCGGGGTCGCCGTCGAGGTGGTCGTGCTCGCCTGGCTGCTGCACGCCGGCACGGTACGCGGCTCCGGCGACTACGGCTCCACGCTGACCGTGGCCTGGCGGCCCGCCGACCGCGCGGTCGACACCTTCGGACCGCCGCCGATCAACGAGTTCGTCTGGCGTCGCCGCCCACCCGCGCAGCGCGTCGAGTCCGAGCTGGGCCCCGGCAGGCTGCGCTACCGCTACCTGCTCGACAAGAAGATGCGGAGGGTGCTGCGGTGACGCTCACGCCGTTCCAGACCGGCCAGGTGCGCCAGGGCGCGGTCGGCAACGACGCCGGCTGGACCCTGACGTTTCACCGGGAGACCTCGACCGGGCTCAGCCCCGACGTCGCGCTCACCCTGTCCAGCGCCGACTACTACGCGGCCATCGACGCCGCGCTGCCCGACGGGCTGGGCCCCGGCGCGTACACGATCACCGTCCAGGGGCTGATCGACGAGCACTTCGCCGCGCTGCGCACCGCCGAGGGGCAGCCGCCGCTGGTGGCGAAACTGCACCTGTACTGGCGCGACGCCAACACCTCCGTCGGTGCGTTCTTCACCAACCTGGTCGGCGTCAACGCCGGCCCGACCCCGGCCGAGCTGACCCAGGCGCTGGTCGCCGTGCTGCGGGTGACGAAGGTGCGCCGGCTCACCGGCGAGCGGACGTACGACACCGAGCTGACCCTCGTCGAGCAGGCGTACGCCCGGCTCGGGCAGCGCGTCGCCGAACGGTTCGAGGCGGCCACCTTCAGCGCCGCGATCCAGGCCATCGGCGAGCGGACCCGGGTCGACGTGACCGGGTGGGGCGCCAACCCCGACGGCACGATGACCCGGGGCGCCACCGAGGCGGCCGGCGACGAGCGGGTCGCCTTCGGGGCGGGGCTGCTCTACCGCGCCGCGCTGGAGCGCATCGGCGGCGCGTTGCAGCAGTCGCTCAACGCGTACGGGCGGGGGATGCTGCTGATCCGCGACGGCACCGTGCACGTCGGGAAGCGGCCGATCCCGTACCCGCAGGGGGAGCCGAAGCCGCTGACCCTCGCCACCGGCCTGCTGGAGTGCACCGAGAACGGCACCCAGGACACCGACCCGTACGCGGCCACCGAGGCCGGCGGCACGGCCGCACCGCGGCGCAGGGCGTGGACGCTGACCCTCAAGGGCCGCCCCGACCTGAAGCCCGGCGACCTGGTGCGCTTCGATCCGCCGGCGACCGACGAGGCCACCACGCTGGGCAGTGTCGGCGCGGCGCTGCTCGGCTCGTTCGCCGCGCCCTTCGCCCCGTCGACGGGGGAGCTGGGCGCGGGAGCGAAGGTGCTCTACCTCAGCGCGGCCCGGCACACCCTCTCGCGTACCGCCGGGTTCGTCACGGTCGTGCAGGGCGTCGAGGTCACCTCGGGCGCCCAGGCGTGGGACACCTGGAGCGACGCGTCCGGTGTGGCCGTCGCCGAGCCCGCCGGCCCGGCGTCGTCGCCCGGGGTGGCCGCCGCCGAGGCGGTGCGCCGCGCGGCCCGCGCCGCCCGGGGCGAGACGCGCGGCCTGGAGATCGGCGAGGTGCGCGCCGCCGCCACCAACGCCAGCGGCGCGGTCGAGCCGCCCGCGCAGACCGAGACGGTGTGGGAGGGCCTGGTCCGCCCGGACGGCCGGCCCAACGCCGCCCGCCGTCTGCCGGTACGCCGGGAGCAGCCCGCGCCGCTGCCCGGGGTGACCTATTTGACCCCGTTCGCGTGGGGCGGCTGCGGGCTCATCCTGCCCCGCTACCCGGGCACCCGGGTGGCGCTGGCCTACCGCAACGGCGCCCCCGACGACCCCGTCGAGGTGGGCGCGCTCTGGCCCACCGGGCACGCCCCGGTGTCGCAGCCGGGGGACTGGTGGCTGTCCCTGCCGGTCGGGGTGGCCACGAACAGCCGCTCGTCGATCGGCGACACGGTGGTGCCCGCCGACCACGACGGCAAGGTCACGCACGACCTCACCGACGGCGACGGCAACCGGGTCATCGAGCTGGGCGAGCTGACCGTGCGGGTGGGCCGCGCCCAGTTGCACGGGCGCGGGCAGCGCCCGCCACGCGCTGACGTGGCCGACAGCATCACCATCGAGCACGCCGCCGGCGGATCGTCGATCGTCATGAAGCAGGACGGCTCGATCACCATCACCGGCACCCGGATCGACCTGGACGCCGGCGACGGCGCGGTGAACATCAGCGGCGGCACCGTCAACATCGCCGCCGACGACGTCGACGTCCAGGTCGACAACGCGATGAACGTCCACTGAGGAGAGCGACATGGCATTCGTGCTCACCACGTCGAGCAACGTGCACTGCCCCAACCAGGGGAAGGTCTCTCCGACCGGGCAGGGCAGGCTGACCGTCGACCACAAGCCGGTGGTCCGCCTCGACGGCATCAACGGCAGGTCGGTGGCCGGCTGCACCATCACCACCAGCAACTCCACCAAGCAGTGCAGCACGGTGACGTCCGCGACCGGGACAGCGGGCAAGCTCACGGTCGGCAGCGTCGCCGTGGCGCTGGACTCGCTCAGCGGCGCCACCGACGGCTCCAGCCCCGGACTGGCCGCCACCGCCGGGCAGAGCAAACTGAAGGCGGTCTGAGATGGACCGCACCGAGCGCGAACGGCAGGCTGCCCAGCGCCGCTACCTCGGCTGGGGCCTCGCCTTCGAACCCACCATGGCAGGGGTGGACCTGGCCCGCGACATCGTCTTCGACGACGGCCCGAACGGCCGGGCACTGGCCCTAGTCGAGGGCACCGGCAACGTGGCGCAGAGCCTCGCGGTGGCGCTGACCACGCTGCGCGGCTCGAACGTCTTCGACGCCACCTTCGGCTTCGACGGGCTCAACGCCCTCGCCGAGCAGATCGAGCCGAACCTCATCCGCGAGCAGGTCCGCATCGGCATCATCACGCTGCTCGACCGCGACCCCCGGGTCCGCAAGATCGTCGACGTGAACCTCGACGACGGCCGACTCGGCGCGGGCCGTGCCGACGACGCGGCGGCCGCCGCGCTGCGCTCGTCCCGCACCCTCCAGGTGCAGGTCCAGTTCGAAACCATCACCGACGACCGGCTCTCGGTGCATCTCGGGGAGCTGCCCAGTGTCTGATCCCACCCTCCCGGCCGAGCTGGCCGACGTCCTGGCCGTCGACGCCGCCGCACTGCGGGCCACCGGCTCGACCGGTTTCGGCATCGTCGAGAGCGGCTTCGTGCCGAAGTCCTTCGCCCGGTTGCTCGCCGAGAAGCTGGCCACCGCCCGACTGCTCTTCGGCGAGGACGTCGACCTGACCAGCGGTGCGGTGCTGCGAAAGGTCCTCGAACTGGCCGCCCTGGAGGACGCCCGGCTGTGGGCGGCGCTCGGCGCCGTCTACGACAACTCGTACGTGGTGTCGGCGACCGCCGACGCGTTGACCCGCCTCGGCGAGGAACTCGGCATCGCCCGGCCGTACCTGCCCGCGCGGGGCACGGTGAAACTGAAGCTGAAGGCCGCGCTGCCCACCGGCCACAGCCCGCTCACGCTGCCTCGGGGCGCCCGGCTGTCCACCCCCGGCGGGCACCACGTGGCACTGGACGAGACAGTGGTGCTCTCCGCCGCCGTCGGCGAGCGCGAACCGGCCGTCGCCGCCTTCTATCCCGGCCCGGCGCACAACCTCGACCCGACGCAGGCCAACCAGAGGATCGACCGCTGGAACCGGGCCGACACCCTGCTGGCCGATCTCGACGACGCCGAGCAGGCCGCCGGCAAGGAACTGGTCGAGATCACCCACACCGTCGCGCTGACCGGGGGTGAGCAGCAGGTCTCCGACGCCCGCTACCGGCAACTGCTGCTGGCCGCGCCCCGCTCGATCTGGACGGCCGAGGCGATCGGCCTGGCCGTGGCCACCGTCCCCGGCGTACGTCAGGTGCAGGTCTTCGACGGCCGGGGCGGGCTGGACCTCAACCAGTCCATCTTCGGCAACTTCAACTTCATCGAGCGGGTCTTCAGCACCGAACGCGACCTGGGCAACCCGTACTACGTCACGGTGCTCGTCGCACCGACCGCCGCCGCCATCTGGGACGGGCCGGACGGGCTGCACGCCGCCGTCGAGTCGGTCATCGAGGACCTGCGCCCGGTGGGCATCTTCGCCTCGGTGGACCGGGCCGACGAGGTCGGCATCGGCGTCGAGGCGGACCTGGTGATCCGTGGCCTGCCGCTGCCCACCGGTTCGAAGGAGACGGTGAACGCGTCCACCGCCGCCACCGAGCTGCGCGCCCGGCTGCACGCGCGGCTGCGCCGCTACGTCGACGAGCTGCCCTTCGGTGAGCCGGTCCGGGCCGCCGAGGTGATCTGGACGCTGATGAACGAGCCGGGCGTCGCCGACGTACGCGGGCTGCGCCTCGTGCGCTTCCCGGCCGACTCGGCGGTGGTGGTGACCGGCAGCGCGCCCACCGGCGACGGCGTGCAGCGGTTGCCGGTCGGCGACAATGCGGTGCTCGCCGCCAACCAGGTGCCCGTCTACGTCGACCGGGACGATCCCCGGCCGTTCCGGATCGTCTGAGCGGGGGCGCGATGACCGACATCCGGGTGCCGGTGGACGGCGCCGACCCGTCCGTCGAACGCAACCTCGTCGACCAGTTGGAGGGCCCCTACCCGGGGACCGTCCGCCGGGTCGTCGTGCCGCTCGCCACCACCGGCGCCGCCGCGGTGGACTGGACCAGCCGACACCCCCTGCTCACCGTCGTGCTGCGCCGTGACCTGGTCGAGGAGACCGTCCGGGTGAGCGTCACCGTCGACCCCGGCGGCGCGGGCCAGCGGGTGCTCCCGCCGGTGGTCTTCGCGCCCTGGTCCGCCGCCGGGGCGTCGGTGCCGGCGTACGCGCCGGACACCGCCGACGAGCCGTTGGTGGCGCCGTTCACCGTCGCCGTGACAGCCGAGCGGGCCGTCGACGGCGCCGCCGCCACCGCGCTCACCGGTGCGGCGCTCACCGGGCTGGTCGAGCTGGCCGTGCTGGAGGGCAACCTGGGCCGGCTGCTCTACCTGGTGTCGTACGAGAAGCACCGGCTGCGCCGCGCGGCCCGGGAGGTGCACGCGTACCGGACCCTCGCGCACGCCCGACGCGATGCGCTGGACCGGATCGGCGCGGACGTCGGGGTGGCCCGGTTCGTCGACGAGCTGGTGCACGAGCCGGCCAGCGGCGACGTGTACGCCCGCCGGCTGGCGCCGCCGGCCCGCGAACCGGACGCCGCGTACGCCCACCGGTTGGGGCTCTACCGGCGGTTCCTGCTGCCCACTCCGGACGCGATCCGCCGGCTGCTCAACGGCCCCGGCGCGGACACCGACCCGAACGCGGGGCTCTTCGCCGACCTGCCCGGCGGCGCCCGGTTCACGCTGCGCGAGGACGACGACCGGTTCGCGGTGGCGATCCGGCTGGTCGCCGCCGGTGATCCGCAGCACCGCACGAACTTCCTCGCCCAATTGCGCCGCGACCGCCTGGTGCTGCCCGCCAACACCCCGCCGAACAACACCACGCACGCCGGCCGGGCGCTGCCGTCCGGCCGGCTGGCCGAGGTCACGGCGCTGCGCGCCAGCCTGCGGCAGTCGTACGCCTTCGACAGCGCGCACGCCGTCGCGCCGCCGCTGGCCACCGCGCTGGACCGGGCCGGGCGGGTCTGCCGGGCCCTCGGCTCGACGATCGTGTGGCAGGTGACCCGGGCCCAGGACGACGCCGGTGGCAGCCGGTACGAGCTGGGTCTCGGCGTGGACGTGAGCTGGCCGACCCCGGCGCAGGCCACCGACCTGCGCAACCGGGTGCTGGACACCGGTCGCGCGGTCACCGGCGACCGGACCGCCGAGGCCCTGATCGCCGCCGCCCGGGCCGCCGGTGTGCCCACGGTGGCCGCCGACGGTGAGCTGGCCTGGCTGTGGCGCGTGTGCGGGGTGCAGACCGCCCACCGGATCAGCACCACCAGGATGTACCTGTCGCACCTGCCCACCCGTGGGCTGGCGGTGACCGCGCCGACGGTCGCCACGGTCGGCGCCGACGCGGCAGTCGAGGCGCAGTTCCACGCGCCGGGCGATCCGGGTGGCAACGCGCTGCTGCTGGCCGGCCTGGCCGCCGCAGCGACGGCCTGGACGGGCGCGGGGGAGCCGGCGTGGACGCCGATGACCGACGCGGCGGCCCGGACCCGGTGGGCGGGCGTACCGACCCGGCCGGCCGGGCAGCCGGTCGACCAGGTGCTGGCCGCCGCCGGCCTGCCCGCCGTGCGCGACCCGGCGCCCGTGGTGGCCGCGCTGAACCGGCTCCCCGACGAGCTGGTGGAGACCATCGAGCTGCCGGCGGCGCTGGCGTCCGCGCTGATCGCCGGTCAGCCGACCGCCGCCGACCGGCTGGCCCGGCTGGTCGGCCTGCTGCGCGACCAGCATCTCGCCGCCGCGCTGCCGCTGGTCGACACCGGCAACCGGGTGCTGCTGGTGTGCAGCGTGATCGGACTGCCCCAGGCCGGGCTCAACCTGGCCGAGCGGCGGGCCACCGGCTTTCGCTGGTACACCGTGGGGCTCGGCGGCGGCAGCGCGGACATCAAGGCGGTCGGCGCGCGGACCACGCTGCGCCCCACCCACGCCGGTCTGGTCGCGGTGGTGGCGCTCTCCTACGTGCGCACCGGGCTGACCGACCCGTACGAGTTCCGGGTGGAGCTGCCCGATTCGGTGGCGTTGACCCTGGCCCAGTACGAGCGGCTGATGAACACGCTGACGAGGGTCTGCCCGCTCGGCGTGGAGATCAACACCTTCGGCATCCGGCGTGACCACGTCGACCTCGACGCCGACGGCGACGCCGAGCCGCTGCGCCCCGCGGTGGCCCGCACCTTCCGCACCTTCCAGCAGCGCCGGCACCGCGGCGTGTACGACCAGCTCTGAGAGGGACACCACCATGGCGAGCGAGATCAACTACGACGGGGTGACCGTCACCGAGCTGTACGAGGCGTTCACCAAGCACGGCATCCCGGCCTCGGACGCCAGCGTGCTCGTCTCCTCCTGGATCTACGAGAACGTGGGCACCGCGAAGCGGGTGTTCAGCTACGCCGAGCCGTTCCCGGCGGTGGAGCCGGGCTGCGCGCCACCACCGTTCGCCCGCACCTTCGCGCACAGCGACTGGGTCGACGGCGAGGACGTCGTCCAGGCCGGGCAGACCCCCGGCGAGCAGGGCTTCAACGAACGGTTCCACCGCATCGAGCACGACCTCGACCACCTCGGCACCGACCTGGCCAAGGCGTTCTCCTGCATGGCAGCGATGCGGGTGAGCCTGCGCCACCTGCTCGACGAGATCCGCGCCGAGATCAACCGCCTGCACTCCACGGTGCACGAGACCAAGGTCAGCCCCGGCCCGTACCAGATCGAGCAGATCCCCAACTACATCGGCACGCTCGACTTCGGCCGGTACATGGGCACCACGATGTTCATGGACAAGAAGGTCAGCATCTGGCAGACCAAGGCCGGCACGATCGTGCTACCCGCCGTCGAGACCCTCGGCGTGGACGTGGTCGCCGGCCCGAAGGTCCGGGGCGCCGCCTACCTCGACCGGTACGCCGTCGAGAACGCCGACGTCCGGCAGCGCTTCCCGCGCGAGGTGAAGGTGGTGGAGTTCATCCGTACCTTCGGTGAGGACCAGGTGGCCGACGGCCGGACGATCCGCGACGTGCTCAAGGTGCTGCCGGCGGACAGCAGCTACCCGAGCGTGGACGCGATGGTCGTCGAGGTCAGCGAACGGGAGGCGGCCATCGTCCGGACCACGGCGGGCGCCCAGTCGGCGGTCTCCGCCGCGCTGGGTATCGATGCGGAACTGGAGAACGTCGCCGACGCTGACATCGCCATGCTCGCCGGGGTGCCCACCAAGGCCCGCGCGGCGCTGACCCGCGCCGGGATCAGCACGCTCGGCAAGCTGGCCGAGGCGCCAGCCGAGCGGGTGCTCGGAATCATGAAGGAGGCCGGGGTACGCGCCGACGTCGGCGACGCCGCCGAGTGGACCGGCTACGCCCGGACGCTGAGCAAGCTGCGCTGAACGGCCGGCCGTCGCTCCGGCGAACGGCTGATCCCCGCCGTTCGCCGGGTCGGTGTGACGACACTGCGCTGGCGTGCCGACCGCCCACACCCGAGCGTGGAACTCCCACACCGGTGTTCGGGTGCGAAGGGCGCAGGGATGGCAGTTCACGAGGTGACGCAGGACCTCCACTCCGGGGCGCAGGAGGCCGGTGCGGCGCGACCAACCCGGTACACGCTGCGTCTGCTCGGCGGGTTCGGGCTGGAACGCGACGGCCGGTCCGTCGTGGTGCCGCAGGGCGCGCGTCGGCTGCTCGCCTACCTCGGCGTACGCCAGCGGTGCGCCCGCTGGGAGGCTGCCGGCACCCTCTGGCCCGGCTCGCACGAGGAGCGGGCCCGCGCCAACCTGCGCACCATGCTCTGGCGGCTGCACCGGGTCACCCCCGAGCCCCTCGTCGAGGAGGACGACCGGCTGTCCCTGGCCGCCGGTGTGACCAGCGACGTCGCCACGCTGGGCGCGGCGTCCGCGGCGCTGCTGGCCGGCGGGGCGCCGGCGGGTGTCGGCGCGGGGGCGCCGGCGCTGGCGACGGGCGAACTGCTGCCCGGGTGGTACGACGACTGGGTGCTGACCGAGCGGGAGCGGCTGCGCCAGACCCAGCTGTACGCGCTGGAGGCGCTCGCCGAACGGCTCACCGCGCAGGGTCGCTTCAGCGAGGCGGTACAGGTGGCGTTGACCGCCGTGCAGTTGGAACCGTTGCGGGAGAGCGCCACCCGCGTGCTGATCGCCGTGCACCTGGCCGAACGCAACATCAACGAGGCGGTACGCCGGCTGGAGCTGTTCCGTTCCGACCTGGGCCGGGAGTTGGGTGTCGCCCCGACCTCCTGGCTGGAGCACCTGGTGCGCGAGGGCCTGCGCCGGGACGGGTCCGCGCCCAGGTCGGCGGTCGGCGGCGCTGCCCAGGCGTGACCCGCCGGGGCAGCGTCGCGGGCGCGCGCCAGCTCAGCTCAGCGTGAGTGGGCCGGCCGGTCGAGGATGGCGCTGAACCGCTCCTCGGCAAGGTCGAGCTGGCCGAAGATGTGGGCCTTCACCGCCGGGGAGAGCGGGGTGTCCGGACGGCCGATCAGATCCCGGAAGAGCGGCACCAGCGGCCGGTACTTGCGGGCCGACGAGACGACCTTCGGCCCGACGGTGTGGATCACCCCGACGCCGTTGTCGGTGAAGTCCGACACCTTGATCACCCGCGCCCAGGGTTCCCGGTCCAGGCTGACCGCCAGGTGCTCCCGGTACTGGTCGTTGCGGTCACGCTGCGGGTCGTACACCGGATTGGTGACGGCGGCGACCAGGGTGGCCACCCGCGGCCCGAACCGCGCGGCGAGCGTGGCCAGCGCCGCGGCGGTCGGGTCGCCGCCGCCCTCGGCCAGCTCGGCCGGGTGGTCCTCCACCGCGTCGTGCAGCAGGCCGGCGACGATCACGTCCACGTCGCGGACCTGGTAGTGGTGCATGAGCCGGATGGCGACCCGGAGCAGGTGGTTGAGGTACGGCTCGCGGACCCGCCGGTCGTCGCGGTGCAGCTCGGAGGCGAGGTCGAGCGCCGCGGACAGGCGGGCGCGTTCGCCGTCGTCGAAGCGCTGGACCTCCAGCCGGAAGCGCTCCAGCAGGCCCGGTTCGCCGTGGATCTCGGTGATCGCGTGCATCGGCATGCTGCCCAGGTGCGGCGGGAAGTCCATGCGTCACTTATAGCCGATCTTCCCCCCATCGATGGGCCCGTGCGTCGTTGACCCGACCACGGCGAGTCGTCACAGCGGCAGCCGGTCGGCGCCGGCGAGCGGGCCCACCAGGAGCGGGAGCAGCGTCGCCGGCAGGACCGGGTCGCGGCGCAGGGTGGGTGTCCAGCCGGCGTCGGCGCCCAGGTCGGGCTCGTGCGCCGCGTTGTACGCCGCCAGCAGGTCGACCGGCCGGGCCGGGCCGACGCCCTGGCGCACCCAGGAGCCCCGCTCGGTGAGCGCGGTGCCGCCCCAGTCGTAGAGCAGGTCGGCCGGGTCGACGCCCGCGTCGAGAAAGAAGAAGTTGTTCTGCGCGTAGATCGCCGACTGCACACCGACGCCCAGGGCGTACTGGAAGCCGTCGCCGCCCAGCCGGTAGAGGTTGTTGTAGACGTCGACCTGACCGAACCGCACCCGCGGCAGCCGTTGCAGGACGCCGTCGAAGAGGTTGTGGTGCAGGGTGACCTTCAGCCGACCCACGTCCGGGCCGACGGTGTTGGACGAGCCGATCAGCATCAGCTTGTCCCGTCCGGTGAAGCGGTTCCAGGAGGCGGTGACTGCGCTGGCGGTGTGCGTGATGTCCAGCGACCCGTCGTGCACCTGGTACGGCCGGCCGAAGTAGCTCGGCTGGGCGCTGTCCGGGTTGTCGCCGTCGGTGAACGTGTTGTGGTCGACCCAGACATGCTCGCTGCGGCGTACCGAGATCTGGTCGTACTGGCTGTTCCAGTTGCCGGTGTCGCCGTCGGTGGGCGACCACGCGGGGAAGCAGTCTCGGGCGTCGACGAAGGTCAGGTTGCGCACGATGACGTTGGACGCCCGGTCGATCATGAGGGTGAGACCGGTCAGCCGGGCGCCGCGCAGGCCGACGATAGTGGTGTTCGGCCCGACGTTGATCTGGGTCTGGCGGGTCTGGTTCGCCACCGAGCGCACCCGCGCCTCCTCCAGCGGCCCGGCCGGCGCCACCCGACCCCAGACCGCCGGGTCGTACGCGGCCAGGTAGGCATCCAGCCGGTACGCCGGGTCGGCCAGGTCGGCACAGCTCAGCGGCGTGCCCGCGGGCCCGGTGAAGCCGTCGACAGCACCGTCCACGAAGATCAGTTTCGGAGTGGCGTCGGTGGCGTTGCTGGCGTTGTCACCGCCGAGGGCGTCGACCAGTTCCGCCCGATCGTGAACCACCCGCGTCCGCTCGGGCGCCGCGGTCGAACCGCCGGTGGTGCCGGTGCCGTCGGCCGCCCAGCCGTCGCGCTCGGGCAGGGCCTGCCGACCGAGGTGACGGGCCGGCCAGGAGAGCCGGTCGGCGGCGGAAGTGTCGGGGTGGGGAGCGGCGGCGGCCGGTGTGGCACCGACCAGGACGGCGATCACCGTCGCCCCGATGAGGGGTGCGCGCATTGATTTTTCCATTCGCTGGTGGTGGTTCGGCATTCACCAGGAACGGTAGGTTCGCGGTTTTGTATCGGTCAATATAAATTGTTTGCAGGAATGTTGCAGTCGTGCCTGCGGCTAGCGTGCGGCCTCGTCCCGCGCGGGTCGCACGTGCCGGAACGCGACCAGCAGAGCGGTGACGACGCCAGTCACCAGCAGGATTCGCACCGTGGTGAACAGCACCGCGTCGCCCGTGGAGTGGGGCGGGAAGATGTCCTTGGCGAGCCAGCCGACCCCCAGCCCCAGCCCCAGGCAGGCGTGCATCGCGGCCCGCAGGCGGGGGAGCGGCTGCGGGCGGCCGAGGATCCGGGGTGCCACGGTGCCACCGCGGCTCATGGCGAGCAGCACGGCGGCGACGACCAGGTTGGCCACGCCGACCGCGACGGCCAGGGCCAGGTCGACTGTTCCCATGGGACGCACGTTATCGCACGGACAGTCGCTCCGAGGGCCGTCTCTCCTGACGTCGGGTGTTTGCCCCGAGTGCCGGAGCAGGGGCGGGCACTGACCCGTCGCCTCCTTTGCTCTGCTTCAACCCAGGCAACACCTGCGGGGCAAAAGTGTTGCCTCGGTTGAAGCAGAGCAAAGGACAACCGGAGCACCCTCGCCACCGCAGGGCGCCACCACTACGCCAGGTCCGCGCGGTACGCCGGCACGGCCCACGGCACGCCCTGCTCGCTGGGCAGCGCGCCCTGCTCGGCCGCCCGACGCAGTACCGCGACCACGCCACGGATCCGCAACACCCGCTCGTCACCGTCGCCCACCACGTCGACCAGCTCCCCGTCGAGCAGTCGGGGCTCGGGTGCGGCCCGCAACGCGTCCAGCAGGGCGGTGAACGGCGCGGTACGGGCCAGCGGAGCGATCAGCGGCACTGCGGCCGGGTCGACGCGGTGGGCGAGCAGGTTCTCCAGCAGGCCCCGTCGACCGGGGACGCGGCGGGTCACCACGTCACCGGGCAGGCGCAACCGGTCCGTCGGGTACTCCAGCACGGCCTGTCCCGTTGTGCCGGTCACCACCACCTCGCCCGCCACGAACTCCTCGGATGCCAGGGTGACCGCCGCCAGCACCGGTGGGCCGGCGCGGAACCGCACCCGCAGCACCGCCGTGTCCTCCACCTCGATCGGCCGCACCCGGTAGCGCTCCACCTCGATGGCGACCGGCCACGGTGGCGCCCCGCCCAGCGCCTCGGCGACGGCCAGGCACTGCATCACCGCGTGCGCGAACGGGTTGGCCAACGCGCCGTCCAGCACCGGCCGGCCGTCCACGCTGCGGCGGCCGGCCCACGGGGAGCGGGTGTAGTAGGCGTCCGGCCGTTGCCACGTCGCGACGGTCGCGATGCCGGTGACCGCGCCGAGGCGGCCGGCGGCCAGCCCGTCGGTCAGCGCGGTCAGCGCCGCCGAACCGAGCGCCTGGAAACCGACCTGGGCCACCCGGCCGGTCGCCGCCAGCGCGTCGGTCAGCTCGTCATGCTCGGCCAGCGACAGCACCGGCGGCTTCTCCAACAGCAGGTCCGCGCCGGCCTCCAGGGCGTCGCGGGCGATCGGCAGGTGCGTGTGCGGCGGCGTGCAGATCACCACCACCTCGGGTCGGGCGACGGCGAGCATCGCCCGGTGGTCGGTGAACACCCCGACCCCGATCGGCACCGGCGCCTCCCGCTCGTCGCGCACCGGTTGGACGTCGACCAGGGCGACCAGCCGCAGCCGGCCGTCGGCGTGCAGCGGCGCGATCACCCGCCGGTGCCAGTGGCCGTGCCCGTTCGCCCCGATCACCGCCACCGTCGGCGGCGGCACCGACCCGTTCACGAGACGCCGGCCGAGACTGTCGAGGTCCCCGGGGCGCCGGCCCGCGCGGCACCGCTCACCGGGCGCCGGCCAGGGTCGCCTCGACGCCGTGTCGACCGAGCGCGGTGAGCCAGGCAATCACCTCGGCGCGTACCTCGTCGTCCTCGGCCACCTCGGCCGGGATGACCTCGCGCAGCGCGAAGACGGCGTCCACCGCGCCGGCCGGGCTCTGCGCGCCGGCGTCCAGGGCGGCCCGGATCGGCCCCGCGAGGGGGTCCTGCAACGGCAGCGGTCCGCCGTCGTCGGCGTACCCCAGGGCGAAGCGCAACCAGGACGCCACGACCAGCGCGCCCCAGCGCGCGGACCGGCCGGCCGCGCGCAGGTCGGCGATGGTGTGCAGGATGCGCTGCGGCAGCTTCTGTGAGCCGTCCACCGCGACCTGGAGGGTGCGGTGCCGGATCGCCGGGTTGGCGAACCGGGCGAGAACCTGCTCGCCGTAGTCGACCACGCGCACCCCGTCCGGCGGCGTGAAGCTGGCCGCGACGTCCTCGGCGATCAGCCGGCGCAGCACGTCGGTCAGGTGCGGGATCTCCAGGGCGTCGGCGATGGTCTCCCGGCCGGCCAGCGCGCCGAGGTACGCCACTGCCGAGTGCACGCCGTTGAGGGTGCGCAGCTTCAGCCGCTCCCACGGGCCGGCGTCGTCGGTGAGCACCGCCCCCGCGTGCTCCCAGCCGGGCCGGCCGCCGGGGAAGTCGTCCTCGATCACCCACTGCGCGTACGGTTCGGCGGCCACCGCGGCCAGGTCGGTCACGCCGAGCGCCCGGCGGGCCGCGTCGATGGTCTCCGGGGTGCTGGCCGGCACGATGCGGTCCACCATGGTGCCGGGGCAGGTCACGTTGGCGACCACCCAGTCGACGAGCCCGGCGGGCACCCCGGCGGCCCGCTCGACCGCCTGGTCGACCAGACCGCGCAGCCGCCGGCCGTTGGCCGGCAGGTTGTCGCAGCTCACCAGCGCCAGCGGGCCGGCGTCGGCGGCGGCGCGGGCGGCCAGCCCGCGCAGCAGCAGCCCCGGCACGGTCGTCGGGGCCTGATGACCGGCGAGGTCCGCGGTGAGCGCGGCGTCCGGGGACAGTCGGCCGGTCACCGGATCGAGCTGGTACGCCTTCTCGGTGACGGTGAGCGTCACGACGCGGACCGCCGGGTCGGCGAGCAAGGCCACCACGGCGTCCGGGTCGCTGGGAGCATGTCGTACGCCGCTGAGCGCGCCCACCACCCGGGTGGCGGTGCCGGCGGCGGAGAGGGCGCTGACGCTGAACAGGTTGTCCTGGGCGGCGAGCGCCTCGACCACTGCGGTGCTGCGCGGGGCGACGGCCACGATGCCCCAGTCGCCGCCGGCCGCGCCGACCGCCGCCTCGGTGTAGACGGCCTGGTGCGCCCGGTGGAACGCGCCCAACCCCAGGTGTACGACGCCCGTCGGCACGGTGCCCGGCCGGACGAGGGGACGGGACTCGACGGGCAGGTGGCGCAGCACCCCCAGGCCGAGGCGGGACGCGCCGACGGTCACCGCCATGCCGGACCGTCCGGGAAGCGGAACTCGGCGATCGACGCCGGTTTCATGGTGGCGCTGTAACCGGGGCGCTCGGGCAGCAGGTAGCGACCGCCGCGGGTGCGTACCGGGTCGGCGAAGTGCTCGTGCAGGTGGTCGACGTACTCGATCATCCGACCGTCCAGGGCGGTGCCCACCCGCAGGTAGTCGAAGATCGCCAGGTGCTGGACGTACTCGCAGAGGCCGACGCCGCCGGCGTGCGGGCAGACCGGCACCCCGAACTTCGCCGCCAGCAGCAGCTCGGCCAGGACCTCGTTGACGCCGCCGACCCGGCACGCGTCGATCTGCATCACGCCGATCGCCTCGGCCTGGAGCAGCTGTTTGAAGATCACCCGGTTGGCGGCGACCTCACCGGTGGCCACCCGGCACCGGCCGCCGGTCAGCTCGTCGACGGCGCGGGCGATCCGGGCGTGCCCGAGGATGTCGTCGGCGTGGGTCGGCTCCTCGATCCAGTACGGGTCCACCTCGGCGAGGGCGGTCATTGCCGTGATCGCCTCGTCGACGTCCCACACCTGGTTGGCGTCCATCATCAGCAGCGCGTCCGGGCCGATCTCGGAGCGGATGATCCGGGCCCGGCGCAGGTCGTCGACGAGCGGGCCGCCCACCTTCATCTTCATCGCCCGCCACCCGTCGTCGTACGCCTGCCGGGTCAACGCCCGCACCTTGTCGTCGGGGTAGCCGAGCCAACCGACCGAGGTGGTATAGGAAGGGAAACCACTCTGCTTGAGTTCCGCGAGCCGGCCATCGGATCCGATCAATCCCTTGTCGAGGATGGCGGCGGCGTCGTCGGGGGTGAGCGCGTCGGTGATGTGCGTGAAGTCGACGCTGGCGACCAGCTCGTCGGTGGGCAGCTCGGCGAGGAACCGCCACATCGGCTTGCCGGCGATCCTGGCCCGCAGGTCCCAGACGGCGTTGACGAGCGCGCCGGTCGCCATGTGGATGACGCCCTTCTCCGGCCCCAGCCAGCGCAACTGCACGTCGGCGCTGAGCGAACGCCAGAACGCCACGGGCTCGGCGGTGATCTCCTCGACCGTCCGCCCCTCGACGTGGTGGGCCAGCGCCCGCACCGCCGCGCAGGTGATCTCGTTGCCCCGGCCGTTGGTGAAGGTGAACCCCGCGCCGACCGGCCCGGCGTCGGTGCCCAGCTCGACGTACGTCGCCGAGTAGTCGCCCCGGTTGATCGCGTCGGATCCGTCGCCCCGCGCGGCGGTCGGGAACCGCACGTCGTGCACCTCGACGGACGTGATGGTGACACTCACTGGTCAACCCCTTCGAAGTTGAAGACCCGCTTGGGCAGCCGGTACGCCAGGTCGACGATCGTCTCGGCGGCCTCGTCCAGCGGCAGCCGCTGCTCGGCGACCAGCCGGGCCAGGAAGCCGGCGTCGACCCGGCGGGCCACGTCGTGGCGTACCGGGATGGAGCAGAACGCCCGGGTGTCGTCGACGAACCCGGTGGTGTTGTAGAAGCCGGCGCTCTCGGTGACCGTCTCCCGGAACCGGCGCAGCACCTCGGGGGAGTCCAGGAACCACCAGGGCGCGCCGAGCAGCAGCGCGGCGTAGCCACCCGCGAGGGGCGCGAGCTCGCGGGTGAAGGTGTCCTCGTCGAGCGTGTAGAGCACCACCCGCAGCCGGGGGTCGTTGCCGTGGCGCTCCAGCAGCGGGGCGAGCGCGTGCACGTACTCGGTGGCCTGCGGCACGTCACCGCCCACGTCGCGGCCGTGCCGGTCGTACAGCCAGCGGTTGTGGTTGCGCACCGCGCCGGGGTGCAGCTGCATGACCAGGCCGTCGTCGAGCGACATCCGGGCGAACTCCATGAGCATGTGCGCCCGGAACGCCTCCGCGTCCGCCGCGTCGGCCGCGCCGCGCAGGCCCCGGTCATACAGGCGGGCGGCCTCGGCCGGGGTCAGGTCCAGGGTGCGGGCGGTGGGGTGGCCGTGGTCCGAGGAGGTCGCTCCGGCCGCGATGAACGCGGCCCGCCGGGCCCGCAGCGCGGCCAGATAACCGGTGTACGTGCCGGTGTCCTCGCCGGTCAGCGCGCCGAGGCGTGCCACGTTGGACGGCCAGCCCTCGTACTCCATGTCCACCACGTCGTCCGGGCGGAACGTGGTGACCACCCGGCCGCCCGGCCCGCCCCACCCGTCGGCGGCGAGCTTGGCGTGCTGCGCGAGGTCGTTCAGCGGCGACTCGGTGGTCGCGAGCACCTCGATTCCGAACCGCTCGAACAGCGCCCGGGGCCGGAAGTCCGGCTCGGCGAGCCGGGCCGCGATCTCGTCGTAGACGGTGTCGGCGGTGGCTGGGCGCAGCGGGGTGCGCACCCCGAACACGGTGCGGAAGGTCTGCTCCAGCCAGAGCCGCGACGGGGTTCCCCGGAACAGGTGCCAGTGGGCGGTGAAGCGCCGCCAGATCACCCGGCCGTCGGTCTCGGTCGGGCTGCCGTCGCGGGTCGGCACGCCCAGGTCCGACGGGGGGACGCCCTGGCTGAGCAGCATCCTCGTCAGGTAGTGGTCGGGCACGATGAGCAGCCGCGCCGGGTCGGGAAAGGGCTGGTCCTGCGCGAGCAGGGTCGGGTCGACGTGCCCGTGCGGCGAGATGATCGGCTGCTGCGCCGCGAGGGCGTACAGCTCTCGGGCGATCGCGCGCTGCCCGGGGTCGGCGGGCAGGAGCAGGTCGGTGTGGTCGGACGTCGGCACGGGGTCGGGCTCCTCGTCTCCTGGATCAGCGGGGGGTGAGCAGATCGGCGACCCGGACCGGTTGCCCGGTCTCGAAGGACCGGTTGGCGGCCAGGCCGGTGAGCAGGGCCAGCGCGCCGTCGTCGGCTGTCGCGGCGCGGCCCAGCGGATCGGGTTGGCCGCCCAGGAGCACCGCGGTCATCCGGGCGTCCGCGCCGCCGTGCCCGTGGCGGGTACGACCCTCGACGGGGATCTGCCGGGGCGGTTCCCAGAACGGGCGCAGGGTGAGCGTCGCGCCGCCCCCTTCGGCCGGCGCCTCGACGCCGTGCAGCGCGGCGCCCTTGACCGCGCCCGCCGTGCCCCGGTCGACGAAGTCGTTCTCGGTCACCTCCAGTTCGAGGCGCCCCCGGCTGCCGTTGACCATCACCCGGTAACCCTCCCAGGGGGCGTATGCCGTGAGGTGGTACGTCATCGTGGCGCCGGTGGAGTAGCGGGCGAGCACGGCCATGTCGTCCTCGATGCTCACGCCCGGGGCGAACACGTTGCGGTCGCGCTGGTAGCCGTCCTCGGCTTCGGCGTCGAGGTACAGCTCACGCAGCCGGGGGTGGGCGTCCAGCCGCAGCGCGAACGGGTCGTCGACGGCGGCGGGGGAGCCGTACGCCCGCTCGTAGTCGCGGGCGTAGCCGTGCCGGCGACCGTCCTCGCCGTAGAAGAACAGGCGGCCGGCGGCGTACACCTCGACCGGGGTGGCCCCCAGCCACCAGTTGACCAGGTCGAAGTGGTGGCTGGCCTTGTGCACCATCAGCCCGCCGGAGGTGGCCTTGTCGCGGTGCCAGCGCCGGAAGTAGTCGGCGCCGTGCCGCACGTCGAGCAGCCACTCGAAGTGCACCGAGCCGATCTCACCGACGGCGCCGTCGGCGAGCAGGCGGCGGACCTGCTCGTGCAGCGGGTTGTAGCGGTAGTTGAAGGCGACGGTCACCCGGCCGCCGGTCTCGGTCACCGCGTCCAGGATGCGCCGGCAGCGGGCGGCGTCGACGGTCATCGGCTTCTCGGTGACGACGTTCCGGCCGGCGCGCAGCGCGGCCACCACGTACTCGTCGTGGGTGACGTCCACACTGGTCACCAGCACGACGTCGACCCGCTCGGAGTCCAGCATGGCCGCGAACTCACCGGCCGGGTACGTCGGCACCGGGCGGTGACCCAGCTCGGCGAGCCAGCGGTTGTGCGCGTCCATCCGGGCCTGGTTGACGTCGGCGAAGGCGACCAGCTCGGTGGTGTCGGCGTGGTCGAGCACCAGGGCCCGGGCGAACATCTCGGCCCGTGCGCCGGTGCCCACGACGGCGTAGCGGACTCGCCCGTCGGATCTCGGTGACATGCGATCGCCCCCAGGTGATCCCTGCAAAGGTTTGCAGTGAAGTAACCACGATCGATGCGATGGTGTCAACGGCGACGACGCAATCGGCGATAAATGTCCGTGTATGCGGCGTTGTAGGTCACCACGTGGAGCGTTGGCGCAACAGAACCGCAACCATTGACCGTTGACACTGGCGCAACCGTTTGCATTAATTGGCGGCACCCACGTGACCGTCGCCACATCGGACGAAGGGCCCGCCGTGCCAGTCACCATCCGGGACGTCGCCCGCGCCTCCGGGGTGCACATCTCCACCGTGTCCCGCACCTTCTCGGCCCCGCACCTGGTCAACCCCGAGACCCGGGTCCGGGTGCTGGCCTGCGCGGAGGACCTGGGCTACCGGCCGAACCGCGCCGCCCGGGCCCTGATCACCGGGCGGACGCACAACATCGGCCTGATCATCGCGGACATCGCGAACCCGTTCTTCCCGCCGCTGATCAAGGCGGCGGAGAGCCAGGCCCGCCATCGCGACTACCACGTCTTCGTGGCCGACACCAACGAGGACCCGACCGCCGAGGAGGAGCTGGTCCACGCGCTCGCCAAGCAGGTCGACGGGGTGCTGCTGTGCAGTCCGCGGATGAGCAACAGCCTGATCGAGCAGCTCAGCCGGGAGGTGCCGTTGGTGGTGGTGAACCGCCAGGTGACCGGCTTGCCCTGCGTCCTGATGGACGTCGGGCAGGGTGCCCGGGCGGCGATCGAGCACCTGATCGGTCTCGGTCACCGCGGCATCGCGCTGCTCGGCGGCCCACGCAGCTCGTGGACCAACCGGGAGATGCGCCGCGCCGCCACCACGGCCGCCCGCAGCGGCGGCGCGGAGCTGACCGTGCTCGGCCCCAACGCGCCCACCGAGACCGGCGGCCTCGCCGTCGCCGACCAGGTGCGGCGCAGTGGCGTGACGGCCGTGCTCGCCTACAACGACCTGATGGCGATCGGCCTCATCGAGGGGCTGGACGCGCTCGGGGTCCGGGTGCCACAGGAGGTGAGCGTCGTCGGGGTCGACGACATCACCCTGAGCCGGCTCACCCGCCCCAAACTGACGACGGTGGCCACACCCACCGGGGCCGCCGGCCGGACGGCCGTCGACATGCTGCTGCAACAGGACATCGAGTCACCGCGCGGCGCGCGGAGCCCCGGTGCCGGCACGGCGCTCGGCGTCCGTCGTACCACCGCACAGGTAATGCTCCAGACCGACCTGGTCATCCGCGACTCGACCGGCCCGGGCCCGCACGCCCGACCGGCACGTCCCCTGGCCGCGCCGCCTGGCCCGGACCCGCATTGCCCTGCGGGCCCGGGCGACCCGACCGCGGCCACCGGTGACGCCGTCGCCTCCTAATGCCGAGGAGTGAGCGCACATGCACCCCGCAACGCCCCCCACCACTGACACGCCCGTCGGGCGCCATCACGGTACCCCGGTGCCCCGGCGGCGACTCCTGCGCGGCCTGCTCGCCGCGACCGTCGCCGCGCCGCTGATGTTCGGCGCCGCAGCCTGCGGAGACGACGACGGCGCCGCCGACCCGAACGCCCCGGTCAAGCTCTCGATCTTCTGGTGGGGCGGCGACGCCCGCGCCAAGCTGACCGAGGACGCCCTGGCCCTCTACACCAGGAAGCACCCGAACGTGACCTTCGAGAAGACCTGGCAGGCCAACCAGGGCTACTTCGACAAGCTCGCCACGCTCACCGCCGGCGGCAACCCGCCGGACCTGTTCCAGATCGACGACAACTACCTCGCCGAGTACGCGGCCCGCAGCACCACGCTCGACCTGAAGAGCTACCAGGACTCCGGCAAGCTCGACGTCACCAAGTTCCCCAAGAGCCTGCTGGAGTACGGCGTGGTCGGCGGCAAGCTCGCCGGGGTGGCCGCCGGGGAGAACACCCAGGGACTGGTCTACAACAAGACCCTGCTGACCAAGCACAACCTGCCCGAGCCCACCACCGGGATGACCTGGGAGCAGCACATCGCCTGGGCCGCCCAGGTGTCGGAGAAGACCGGTGTGCCTGGCACGCAGGACCCGAGCGCCGACTACAAGGCGTACTGGATCTGGCTGCGCCAGCAGGGCAAGGACCTCTACCAGGGCAACGAGCTGGGCTTCGCGGCCGAGGACGTGACCGCGTGGTTCGACCTGTGGAAGGGCGCCCGGGACCGCAAGGCCACTCCGACCGCCGACGTCATCCACGAGGGCAACTCCAGCGACGTCACCAAGCAGTTGGTGGTCACCGGCAAGGCCGGCACCAGTTGGGTCTGGGCCAACCAGATGCCCGACCTGAAGAAGAACACCAAGGACGAGCTGGGGGTCGTCGCCTATCCCGGTGACCCCAGCGCGCAGTGGGCCCGGGCCTCCATGTACTGGTCGGTGTTCAAGGGCAGCAAGAACAAGGACGTCGCGGTCGACGTGATCGACTTCCTGAACAACGACCAGGAGGCGGTCAAGCTGCTCGGCACCGACCGCGGCCTGCCGTCCAACCTGGACCTGCGCCGGGTGGTCAGCGACGACACCACCGACCCGGCGATGAAGCAGTCCATCGTGGTCGAGACCGAGCTGGCGCAGAAGTTCGGCCAGTCCCCGCAGGTGCCGATCAAGGGACACAGCAAGGTCAAGTCCGAGCTGGTCAAGGCCGCCGAGAACGTGCAGTACGGCCGGGCCACCTCCGCGCAGGCCGCCGCCCAGTTCGTCGAGGCGTGCAAGTCCGCCATCGCCTGACCGCCGCACCAGGCGAGGAGAGGAGCTGTTCGTGGCGTTGACCACGGCGCCCGACCCGACCCGACGCGGCCCCGGATCCGACCGGGCCCACGCCGACAGGCGTGGGCCCGGCAGCATCCGGCACAGCGAAGGTCTGGCGGGGTACGTCTTCCTGTCGCCGTGGCTCATCGGCCTGATGGGTGTCACGGCGGTCCCCATGCTGCTGTCGCTCTACCTGAGCTTCACCAACTACGACATCCTCACCCCGTTCTCCGAGGTGCGGTGGGTGGGGTTGGCCAACTACGAGCGGATGTTCACCGCCGACCCGTCGTACTGGCACGCGGTGCGGGTCACCCTGACGTTCGCGCTGGTCGCGGTGCCGCTGAAGCTGGCCGCCGCGCTCGGCGTGGCGTTGCTGCTCAACCGTGCCTGGCGCGGTGTCGGGCTGTTCCGTGGGCTGTTCTACCTGCCGTCGCTGCTCGGCGGCAGCGTCGCGCTGGCCATCGTCTGGGTCAACATGTTCAACCGCGACGGCGCGTTCAACTCGCTGCTGAGCCTCGTCGGCATCACCGGCAGGCCGTGGGTCAACGACCCCGACTGGGCCCTCGAAACGCTGATGGTGCTCGCGATCTGGCAGTTCGGCGCACCGATGGTGATCTTCCTGGCCGGGCTCAAGCAGGTGCCCACCGAGCTGTACGAGGCCGCCTCGGTCGACGGCGCCGGCAGATTCCGCCAGTTCCGCAACGTCACGCTGCCGATGCTCTCCCCGGTCATCTTCTTCAACCTGGTGCTGGAGACGATCAACGGCTTCCAGGGCTTCACCGCCGCGTTCGTGCTCAGCAACGGCACCGGCGGCCCGGTCGACTCCACCCTCATGTACACGCTGAACCTCTACATCACCGGCTTCACCGACCTCAACATGGGCTACGCCTCGGCGATGGCCTGGGTGTTCCTGCTCGCCATCGCGGTCATCACCGCGATCTTGTTCAGCACCGGACGGTTCTGGGTGCACTACTCCGACGGGGAGGACCGGTGATGGTGGCGGTGAATCCGGCGGCCGCAGCGCCGACCACAGCGCCGCCGACCGCACGTCGACGGCCCAGCGGCCGGTCCCTGCTGCGGCTGCTGATCCTCGTGGTGATCGTCGCCGTGGTGCTCTATCCGCTGATCTGGATGGTGGGCACGTCGGTGAAGTCCCAGGAGGAGATCGTCAACAACGTCGGGCTGCTGCCCGAGCGGTTCACCCCGGGCAACTACACCGCCGGGTGGTCCAACTTCGACGTCACCTTCGGCCGGTTCTTCCTCAACAGCGCGATGGTCAGCCTGCTCACCGTCGTCGGCAACGGGCTCTCCTGCCTGCTGGCCGCGTACGCCTTCGCCCGGCTGCGGTTCCGGCTGCGCGGCATGTGGTTCGCCGTCATGATCGGCACGCTGCTGCTGCCCGGGCACGTGCTGATCGTGCCGCAGTACATCCTGTTCCGGACCCTGGGACTGGTCGGCGGCGAGTGGCCGTACCTGCCGCTGATCATCCCGCAGTTCCTGGCCACCGAGGCGTTCTTCGTCTTCCTCATGGTGCAGTTCATGCGCGGCGTCCCGCGCGAGCTGGACGAGGCGGCCCGGATCGACGGCGCCGGCCCGTACGGCATCTTCCGGCACATCATCCTGCCGCTGAGCCGTCCCGCGCTGGTCACCACCGCGATCTTCTCGTTCATCTGGACCTGGAACGACTTCTTCCGCCAGTTGGTCTTCCTGTCCCAGCTCCAGGACTACACCGTGCCGGTCGCGCTGACCCTGTTCATCGACTCGACCAGTCAGAGCGCGGTCGGGCCGATGTTCGCCATGTCGGTGCTGTCGCTGCTGCCGGTCTTCCTGTTCTTCGTCGCGTTCCAGCGGATGCTCGTCGAGGGGATCAACACCAGTGGCATCAAGGGCTGAACCGGTCGACGCCGTCGGGCGGCGGGACTGGCGGGACGTCGCCCGTGACGCCGCCGACCTCGCGCTGCTCGGCATCCTGCTGACCCTGGCGGCGGCGCCGGTGCTCACCGCCGCCGCGGCCGTCGGCACGGCCAGCGCGGCCGTGCACGACTGGACGCGTACCGGCAGCTGGCCGTCGGCGCGGGACACCGCGCGCCGGTTCGGCCGCGCGGTGCTGCCCGGCGTGCCGGTCAGTCTTCTCGCGCTCGTCGTGGCCGGGCTGCTCGCCGCCGACCTGGCGGCGCTGGCCGCCGGCCGGGTGCCGGGCGGCCCGCCGGCGCTGGCGGTGACCGCGCTGGTCGCGGCCGGTCTGGCCGGGTACGCCGGGCTGGTCGTCGTCGAGGTGGGCGGCGACGGGGGCGGGCGGTGGCGGGTCGCGGCCCGCTGGGCCGCCCGCGCCTGCCTCGACGCGCCGACCCGCTGGGCCGCGCTCACCGGGGTGACCGCGCTGGCCGGGCTGCTCGCCGTCCTGGTCACGCCGGTCGCGGTGCCGATCCTCGTCGGCTACACCGTGGCCGCCCTACACGCCGTCGCCGGCCGCCGGCCGGCTCGCGTCGGTGTCGGCGGCGGCCGGCCGGTCCCGGCTGGCGTCGCCGGGCCCCGGCCGAGTCCCGCCCCGCCGGAGCTGCCGTGAGCGCCGACCCGGCCGCCGTCGGCGGTGACGCGGCGGCCCGCACCGGCCCCGACCCGGTCGAGACGGCCGCCGAGGAGCCGGTGCGGCTGCTGGTCGGCGGGACGGAGGTGGCCCGGTACGTGGTGGACCCGGCGCTGGACGCGCGGCACGGGCCCCGGCCGTACCTGCACCCGGTACGCACCCTCGGCGGCACGGTGGTCACCGACGCGCTCCCCGCCGACCACGGGTGGCACCTCGGCGCGTCCCTCGCCGTGCCGGACGTCAACGGCACCAACCTCTGGGGCGGGCGCACCTACGTGCGCGACGTCGGCTACACGTGGCGTGACGACCACGGACGGATCGCGCACACCGGCTGGTCGCAGCGGTCCGCGGACCGACTGGCCCACCGGCTGCAATGGCGCGACCCGAAAGGGGCGGTGCTGCTCGACGAGCGCCGCCACCTCGCCGCCGTCGGCCTGACCGGCCAGGGGCCGGCGGGGGAGCTGCCGGCCTGGCGGCTGGAGCTGGACTACACGCTCAGTGCCCCCGCCGGGCAGGACGTGCGGCTGGGCAGCCCGGCCACCAACGGTCGCCCCGGCGGGGCCGGCTACGGCGGGTTCTTCTGGCGGGCGGTCTCGGCCGAGCCCGCCAGAGTGTTCAGCGCCAGCGCGACGGGGGAGCAGGCCGTCAACGGTTCCGCCGAGCCGTGGGTCGCCCTCGTCGGCGCCGGGCCGGACGGTCGGGCGTACACCCTGGTCTTCGATGGTCTCGGCGACGGCGACCGATGGTTCCTGCGGACCGCCATGTACCCGGGGGTGGGGGTGGCCTTCGCGTTCGCGCAACCGGTGACCATCGCGGCCGGCGCGACGCGGCGCGGCCGACACCGGGTGGTCGTCGCCGACGGTGCCCTGGACGTCGCCACCGCCGGGGCCCTGGTCCGCTCGTCCGGGGGTCACACCGTTCGGTAGGAGACCCCTGGGAGGCAACCACGCGGTCAGGAGGACCGGTCAACCATCTCGCTGATCGCCACCTGGTACGCGGCATGCGTGTGGTACGGCCAGTGCCGCTCGATCGGGGGTGGCACGGTGTCCGCCGGGTCGATGGTCAGGCTTCGGGGATCGCGGAGCCGGATGTCGACGTCGCCGGCCGCCGGCTCGGCGCGCGGCGGTGGTGCGTCGGCGGCGAAGACCGGCCCACCGATGGGATCGGTGTCCCGCCACAGGTTGCGCCACCGCCACCCGATCCGCTCGCCCAGGTCGACGAGCGTCGGCGGTCCCAGGTACGCGGGATAGAGCCGGGCGTACGTGCGCCCCAGCGGCGAGCCGTAGGTCAGCAACGAGACACTGGCCAGCACGGCGGGCGGTAGCTGCAGGATCGTGGCGGCGGCGAGCACCGAGCCGTGGCTGTGCCCCGAGAGGACCACCGGGCCGCCCCTGGCGAGCCCGGTGACCCGTTTCGCCAGCTCCGGCACGGCGCGGGCGGCGTAGCAGGGCGGCGCGAAGGGGTGCACCGTACGCGGCCAGAAGGTGCCGAGGTCCCACAGCACCGCCACCAGCCGCCGGGTCTGGGACGACCGGTAGGCGCGAAAACCGAGGATCAGGAGGCTGATCACCAGCAGGCTGATCACCCAGACACCGGCGTCGGTCAGATATGCCACGAGCACCCCCGCCGCACCACCCCCGGTGCCGAGGCGGGCGGCGAGCTGGGTGGGACCGATCCCGATCACGTCGAGGGCGACGGTGGCCAGGCCGAGCGACGCGATCACCAGAAACGCGATCAGCACCGGTCCCAGCTCCTCGGCGGCCTGGGACCGCGCGATGGTTTCCCGGACCAGCCGCAGCCGGCGAGCGTCCTCCGGCGACGCGTTCGGATAGTCCCGTTCGATGATGCTCGCGGCCAGCCCGCGCCGCCGCCGACGGCTCAGCAGGAGCGTGGCCCAGGTGGCCGCCGCGCCGATCAGCAGCGCGGCGAGGCCGGCGAGCGCCGCCCACCAGTAGGCGACCGGCGGCTCCAGCGGGCCGATGGTGGCCGCGTTGGGTCGGATCGGGTCGGGAATGTCACCGTGGTCGAGGGTGTCGGCGGTCCGGTAGACCAGGCTGGCGGTGAAGGCCGCGCCGACGCTCACCGCCGCCGCTGCCACGATCGGCGTGCCGAGCCCGTAGAGGAAGGGACGGTGGTGCTCGCGCTGCTGCGCGCCGCGCTGGCGGGCGTACGTGACGGCCGTCAGGACGACGAGCAGGACACCCTGCACCGCGACCACCCCGGCGGCGGCGCCCTCGTAGCCGGGCAGTTTGCCGGTACCGGACGGCGTCCCGCCGGCGAGGACGGCCGAGCCGAGGCACAGCGCGGTCACCGCGACGACGACCGCCCACAGCGGCCGCAGCAGGCGCCGGCTCCGTGCCGTGCTCGTGGGTACGGGCCGGCAGAGCAGGACGACACAGAGCACGAGCAGCCCGACGGCTGCGACGAACTGCACGACATGCCCGGGTGCGCCGAGGCCGCCCGGCGAGGTGCCCGCGAGCAGACTGAGGTCCAGGGTGCCGACGCCGAGCGCGACGTGGATCTGACGCAGCCAACCGGCCGTCTGTTCGTCGTACCAGAAACCGGCGTCGTCGAGGTCGTCGGTCCCGCCGGAGGTGTCCTGGGCGGACGACGGGCCGAAACCCTCGAACGCCCGCGCGGACCGGGCGCCGATCGCCCAGACAACCCGCAGCGCGAGCAGTGGAACGATCGACAGCAGGGCCAGCCGCGGGCCGGACGGCAGCGAGTGGAGCCAGGCCAGGTAGGGACGGCCGGCGCGGCACCCCGGGTACGGGACGCACTGCCAGCCGATCAGATCCAGGGTGACGCCGACGATCGCCAACACGAAGGTGGCGGTGAGGGTGGCGGCGAGCAGGCGGCACAGCACGCTGAGCAGCCCCCACCGGTCCCGCCCGGGCGGTCGCATCCAGATTGCCAGGTTGCTCAGCATGAACGGCAGCAACAGCAGCATCGAGGCCGTCCGGACGGCGACGCCGGCGGTCAGGGACCCCCAGCGGTACGCCTCGACGGCAACCCCGGCGGCGGCGCCGCCGGCGGTACCGCTGCCGGGGCGTGGTCGGAAGAAGCCCGCGTGCCAGTCCCCTGCGACGCGGACCACCATCGGGTGGTCGAGGATCCGCTCCGCGCCCACCCCGGAGATGCCGTGCACGCGGAGCTCCACCGCCTCGCACGCCGGCTTCCCGTCCACGCCGTCAGGGTCACAGACAATTCGCCGTCGCGCTGGCGATACCGCGAAGGTCAGCGGGTGGGCAGGGCGGCGGTCACCCGCACGGACTTGACGATGGCGGGGATCGAGCCGATCAGCAGGACCAGACCCCAGATGATGGCCACGATGGCGAAGACCAGCGCGCCCACGTCGTCGAGGATGCTCACCACGATGACCGGGGCGAGCCGGTGCAGGAACTCCAGCACGACGGTGCAGAGTCCGGTGGTGAGCGCCAGCAGCACGAGGCCCTTGTTCTGCGCGAACCGCGGCTGGGCGAGCAGCAGCAGCACCGCCCAGACCAGCTTCAGCAGCAGCGCCAGCCCCAGCAGCAGGCTCGCCTCGCCCACCGGGAAGAAACCCCACAACGCCAGGTACGCCAGGGTGCCGAACGGCACGGCCAGGAACAGCGACACCATGATGGTCAGCTCCACGAAGGCGATGATCAGCAGCACGAGCGAGCCCAGGATGAGCAGGATCGAGAAGATCAGCGTCGCCACGCCCTGGATCCGGCCCTGCACCCGCTCGGGCACGACCAGGCTCAGGCAGAACAGGCCGGTGGTCCACAGCGCCACCACGTCGATCAGCGCCAGGTAGCTCGTACCCCGCCCGGAGGGCTCGCTGATCCCGCCGGCGTCCACCTCCACGCCGAGGTCCGCCGCGCCGGCCAGCAGCGCGCCGGTGGCGTCCCCACCCCCGGTGAGCAGTGACGATCCGACCTCGACGAGGACCACCAGCGTGACCGCGACCAGCGCGAGCAGCAGGAAGGGCTTGCGCAGGTCACCCATGTCGGGCCTCCTCGGGGTCGTGCCGGCCGGCGGGCGCGGGGCCGGAGCCGGCGGCCGACGCGGAGCCGGGCCCGGCCGGGGGACGGGTCAGTCGGCGGCGACGGTGACCGTGCATCCGACACCTCCCGGACAGCTCAGCAGCACGGTGACCGCACGGTCGACGGCGATCCGGGCGACCGCCTCGCCGGCGTCGTCCGGCTCGACCTCGGAGCGCACGGTGAGGTCGGCGTCGCGGGGCGCCGGAGCGCGCACCACGAACGGGCGGTCACTGCGCAGCACCAGCGTCCGCAGCTCGCCCGGGTCGGCGACCCGTACCGCGCAGCCGCCGACGAAGCTGAGCACGTCGCCGGTGCGGTCGCAGTCGGCCTGCACGGTCGCCGGGTCGACGCTCGTGCCCGCGCCGGCCAGGCGGCCCAGCCGCTCGACGACCCCCGGCGGATCGTCCGCGCGGCCCCGGTCGCCGCCGGAGACGCCGACGGCGAGGACGAAGAACGCCACCAGCAGCGCCGCCACGGTCACCAGCAGCACCTTCTGCCGACCGCTCATCGCTGCGCGACCGCCCCGGTCACCTCGGTGAACCGGATCTGGTCCACGCCCGCGAAGTACCTGTCGAAGCCCTGCGTCTTGCCCACCGCGACCAGCGTGAGCGTGTGCCGACCCCGCCCGAGCCGGACGGTGCCCACGTCGGTGAAGTCCTGCAGGACGACCTTCGGCGTGAAGCCGAGGAAGGTGCCGCCGAGCTGCGCGCCGTCGACCTGCCAGATCGTGTTGGCATAGTCGAACGACGTGGTGCGCTTGGTGGAGAACCGCCAGAGGGCGTCGGCGGGCAGCTCGACGGTGACGCTCACCCGGTCACCGGGTGCCAGGCCGGTGAAGAACAGCTGTTTGTCGCCCGACCAGGTCACGTCGCAGCAGTTCGGTTGCGCCCCGACCGCCGCGGCGGTATTCGCCGGGGATTCGATCCGAGCGCCGTCGACCAGACTCTCCGCCTCCACCGTCACGACCCGTGGCGCCCCCGGCGTGGGTGTGCCGTCGGGACGGGTCAGCAGGTAGCCGACCACGCCGGCGACCACGAGCACCAGCGCCGCCGCGGCGGCGATCCACGGCCACGGCGTCCGCTTCGGCGCGGCGACCGCCCGGACCTCGTACGTCACCCGGCCGCTGGAGCGCGAGCTCTCCTCCGGCGCGGTGTTCGCCGAGTACGCGAACCCGGTCATGTCGTAGCGGCGCGGCGCGGTGCCCGCCGGTACGGCGAGGCGGACCAGGAAGGACACCGAGCCCTGCCCGGGGACCACCCGCTGCGGCTCGGTGACCGTGAACCAGGCCCGCTGGCTACCCTCACCGGGCGCCACGTCGAAGACCACGGTGTCCGGGGCCAGGCCCGGATTGGAGACGGTGAAGGTCAGCTCGCCGTGGTTGGCGGCATCCAGGGTGAACTGCGACGCGGCGGCGACGACGGTCCATTCGGTGGTCATGACGGCTCCTTCGCGGACGGTGCCGCGCTCGACGGGGTGGGTGGCGACGAAGCGGCGACGACGATCTCGGCGGTGGTCGACGCGGGCTTCTCCGCCTCGACGATTCGGGTGATCACGGCGAGCTGACCGGCGGCGGACGCCGGCACCCGCACCACGATGTGGAAGGGCCGCTCGTCGGGTTCGTCGATGACGAACCCCGGCAACCCGGTGGCCAGCTCCAGGGCTCGGCGCATCCCGTACGGGGTGCCGCGCCACCGGGCCAGCAGCGCGCCGTTGGCCACCAGGTCACGGAGCCGGCCCACCGGCAGCGGCAGCGGGGCGTCCGGTCGGGGCGAGGCCACCACGTGGTCCATCGCCACCCAGCGGGTCAATCGAACGAGCAGGTGGTCGGGCGCCCGGTAGGGATCGAACAGGGCGTCCACCTCGGCGAGGATCGCCTCGTCCGGAGCGTGCAGCCCCTCCATGACGTCCAGCAGCGCCCAGAGCACGCTGCCCGGCACGCACGCCCGCTGGTAGGCGGCGGGCAGCAGCCGCTCAATCGCCGAGCGTCGCATCCTGGCGCACCACCTCGATGTCGTGCTCGCCGGAGCAGAGCAGCCACGTGTCCGGGACGGTCACCACGTCGGCGGTGGCCTGGTTGGCGCTGGCGGTCCAGTTGACGGCGTCGGCACTGCGGTACACGCCGCGTTCACCGCCGGCCAGGACCAGTCGGTCGTCCGCCGTGGGACCGTTCGCGCCGACGGTCGCCGGGCCGCTCACGGCGACGGCGTCCACCGGCACGAACCGGGTCCGGTCGCGCAGCGGCAGCCCGCAGTTGACCGACACCGGCTGCCACTGCGGCTGGGCCGCGAGGGTGTCCAGCCGCAGCACCCCGCCGCTCTGCGTGGCGGCGAGGACCTGCGAGCCGGCGAACGCCAGGTCCCGGCAGGTCCCGCCGATCCAGCCGGTCTGCACGGTCTGCCACTGCACGTCGGACTCGAACAGCCGGGTGCGGTGGCAGCCCTGGCCGGGCTTTTTCGGGTCCGGCTCGCCCGCGCCGCTCCACAGCAGGGTGGCCGGGCCGTCGTACTGCACCGCGAGGACCCGGTTGTCCACGTTGGAGAGGCCCACGTGTGCGAAGCTGCCCGGCCGGCCACCGGCGGTGGACAGGTACACCCCGAAGCCGGCCTGCGCGGCGACCGCCACACCGGGCGCGCCCCGCTCGGAGACGAACGCGCGTACGGCGTAGAAGCCCCGGTCGGCGTCGGACTCCTCGACGAGGATCTGCAGCGGCACCGCGCCGGGCAGCAGCGACACCTCGTACAGGCCGCTGTCGGTCGCCACCAGCAGCGCGCCGGCGCCGTCGCGGTCCAGCCACGCCACGTCGGAGATGCGCGAGTCCAGGTCGGTCAGCAGCGACCACGTCTCACCCAGGTCCGTGCTCAGGTGCACCCGGGAGCCGCCCGAGGCGCGCAGCGTCACCACGGCCACCGAGCCGGGGCGCGCGATGATGCCCGGTCGCACCGGCGCGGGAGCGGGCGCCACTCGCAGCACCGTCTCGTCGTCGAACCGACCGGCCGGCTCCCAGCCGGCGCCCGCGTTGCTGGAGCGGAACAGCACCGGGCCGCGTCCGGCGTACCAGGTGTGCGGCTGGTACTGGTCGACGGCGAGGGCGCGGACGTCGGCGTCGGGCGCCTCGTCGACCACGAACCGCACCGACTCGACGTAGCGCACGCCCGGCTCGGCGTGCTCCAACAGCCGGTACACATTGGACGCGCGCAGCGGCTCACCGAACGGCCAGCCGGTCGGGTTGAGCGCGGTGGGCAGCGGGCTGAGCGTCTGGTGCAGCCGGTCGTGGATGCGTCGCCGGACCGCGTCCACGTCCTCCTCCCGGCGCACCACCACGCGGGCCCGCACCGACACCGCCTTGAACCGGGCCCAGGTGGCCCGCGAGCGGATGCCGACCATCCGGCGCTGTTCCAGGTCCGCCTCGACGCGGTGGCGGGCCTCGGGCACCTCGTGTTCGCGCAGCACCGCCACCGGCAGTCGGCCGCCCGGGCGGGCCGTCGGCGGCACGTACGGCACCAGCACCACCTCGACCTCACCGGGCCGGGCGAAGCTGTAGACGGCCGAGCGGGTGAACGCGCGGGCCCGCGCCACCGCGCCGGAGCTGGTGGCCAGCACCTCGAAGTCGCGGGCGGTGACGGCGCGCTGCTGGGCGAAGAACTCGTACGGGCCGCGTAGCAGCACCGATTCCAGCGCCTCCATCTCCCGGCCGCCGGCCGCGGGCGCGGGGTTGTCGACCCGTACCCCGGGCAGTGGATCGCGCAGGCTGGTCAGCGTGCCGGCCGCCACGTTGCCGGTCGGACCGCCGCCGGCCCGGTACCAGAGCCGGACCTGTCGCCCGGCCGGCGGCACCGCCGCCACCGTCACCGCCCCGCCCGCGCCGGCGGGCCCTGCGGCCTCGCCCGGCCCGACGGCCTCGCCCGCACCGGCGGGCGGGCGCAGGTCGAGGGCCGGGGCGAAGGTGACGGTCCCCGAGCAGCGGTCGACGAGGTACGCCTTGGCCTGGGGACCGAGCCCGGCGAAGCTGTCCACCGGCTGCCAGATCTCGAACGTGCGGTCGTCGTGCTCGCGGGCTGCCACCCCCAGCTCCACCGAGCCGGCCGGCACCTCCACCCCGAGCAGCAGGTCCAGCGGCTCGCCGGTGTGGGTGAGGGGAGCGTGCGCCGCCCGCAGCACCTGGCCCGGCTGGCCGGTGCCGACACCCAGCAGCTCCGCCTCGACGGGCTCGCAGTGGTGCATCCGGACCGTCACCGACGCCTCCCCGGCCGCCAGCACGGCCGGTTCGGTGGTGACGAACAGGACCGGTCGGGGATCGGCGCCGCGCGCCGCCGCGACCCGCAGGCCGGCCGGGATCCGCACCGCGCCCCGGTCGATGCCGGCGCGGGTGAACACGACGTCCGCCCAGGCCGCGGTGGGCGCGTGCCGCGCCACCCCGAGCAGGTTCAGAAACGAGACGTACGCCTTCTCCGGCAACTGGTTCAGCCGATAGATCATCACTTCGGTGAGGTGCGCGAACGCCTCCACCAGCGCCATGCCCGGGTCGTGCGCCGACAGGTCGGTCCAGGCGGGGCAGGACTGTTGGATCCGCTCGCGGGCCTCGGTGACCAGGTCGAGAAACCCACGGTCGTCCAGGTGCGGCACGGGCAGTGTCATGACTGTCCTCCCGGTTCGTCGTCGGCGGGGAGCAGATCCACGGAGAACACCAGCTGCCCGGGCGTCAGGCTGGCCCGCACCCGGTAGTCCAGCCGGATCACCAGCCGCCACGCGTCGTCCGGGTCCGGTCCGGCGTCGGTGTCGATGACCTCCACCCGGGGCTCCCAACGGGCGATGGCCTGCCGGACGTAGTGGATGGCCAGCCCGGCCGTCGTGTCGTCGTTGGGCGCGAAGACCAACCGGTGCAGCCGGGAGCCGTACCCGGGTCGCATCAGCCGTTCGCCAGGCGTCGTGGACAACAACAGAAACAGTGCCTGGCGTACGCTCTCGTCGCCCTCGGTCATGGCCAGGCCGCCGGCAGCGGTGAGCGCCAGCCCGCCGCCCCGACCGGCGTCGAAGCCCGCGCCGACGAAACGGAAGGCCCTCATCGGTCCGCCCCCACAAACCGCTGTCGCGGGTCGCGGACGCGGTGGTGGACCGCTCCGGGTGGTGTGCCGTCGGTGAACCCCTCCAGGTGCGAGAGCACCACCCGGTGCCCGTCGACGCGCAGCCAGTCGCTGTAGCCGACCCGGACGGTAAGCGTCTTCGCGCACGGCTTGATGGTCGGGCCGTAGTTCGGGCAGGCGACGATCTTTCGTCCCTCCGGGTCGTTGTCCACCAGCACCGGCACGGCGGTGACGGTCACCCAGCGCTGCGAGGGCTGGTTCTCGACCCGGCCGTCGTGGTCGCAGGTGATCACCGAGTCGCGGTGGATCCAGCGCATCAGCCGCCTCCTTCGTGATGGGCGCGGGCGAGCGAACGGGCCTGCTGCGCCGCGGTGGTCGCGTCCTCGGGCGCCTCGGCGTGCAGGAAGTCCACGCTGCGGGCGCGGACCACCATGGCCCGGCCCGGCGCGGAGATCACCAGGTCGCTCGCCGCGTGCAGGGTGGCCAGGTCGGGGGTGAGTTCCAGCCAACTGCCGCCCTCGGTGGCAAGCCGCAGGCTGCGCTGGACGTCGTCCACGACGATCGACTGCCCGCCGGCGGTCCGCAGGGACCAGCGGCGGGACTTCCCGTCGTCGACACCCGCGTCGTACGGCTCGACGGCGCCGAACAGCGAGCCCAGCACGATGCCCGAGGCGGGCTCGCCGCCGGGCAGCACCACCAGAACGGTGTCGTCCGGATCGGGGAGCGCCACCAGGCCCTTGCCGCGTCCCGCACCGGGACAGAGCACACCGAGCCAGCCGGCGTCCAGGTCCCCGTACGCCGGCAGGGTCAGCCGCACCCGGCCCAACCCGTCGGGGTCGGCCACGTCGGTGACGGTGCCCAGGGTGACGACCGCCCCGCCCGCCGCCGTGCCACCCGCCACCGTGCCACCCGCCACCGTGGCAGCGGCGGCCGGTGGCACGGTGGAGAACCGGGTCAGGTGCCCGTCGCCGTCCACGGTGTGCACCACCTCGGTCAGCACGTACGCCCCGGCCAGCGGGTCGGGCACACCCGTCAGGTCGATCCGCCGGCCCGGCCGCAGCGCCGGATCGCCCTCGGCCAGCCCCTCGGCGGTGGCCAGCGCGGCGGCGCGCAGGTCCAGTCGTGCCTGGGCCAGGGCCGCCAACTCGTCGTCGCTGCGCCCCGGCTGGTCGACGGCGGTGCGTACCCCGTCCGCCCCGACGTCGGCCGGGTTTGGCCGGTCACCGGCCGGTCGGCCACAGCGCGCCTCGTCGGCCTGCTGGCTGATCGGCTCGGCCCGCTGCGGATGCCAACCCAGCGCGGCGCTGGCGCCGCTGGCCTGGTCCGCGTTGGTGGACAGCCGCAGGGTGTGCACACCCCCGCCCAACTTCAGCGCGACGGGCTCCCCGTAGCCGGCCAGGGTGATCAGCCGGACGTCGTCGCCGTCGACGGCCAGGTGCAGCCCGGCCCGGCCGGTGACCTCCCGGAGCAGCTCCAGGTCGCTGTGCCGGTGCTGGAGCAGCCGTTCCAGTCGCGGCCCGTCGCTGTCCGCCGTCACGGTCAGCCCCACCTCGCCGCACAGCTCACGGGCCAGCTCCGCCGCCGTCACCGAGGTGAAGACCCGCAGGTCCTGGCGCTTGCGCAGGCGGTGCAGCGCGTCGTACGCCCGCAGGCGCAGCACGGCCGCGCCGTCGGCGGAGTACTCGACCTCCACGGCGGTGACCTCACCGGTGAACAGCGCGTCGGGATGATCGGCGAGCCGCACGTCGAGGGTCGTGCCCGGCCGCGTCGCCGGGTCGAGAGCGCCGCTCCCGGCGGCGGTGGCGAGCACCAGCTCGGCCTGGGTCGGCTGGTCGAGCCGGGCGGCCACCCGCAGCGAGCGGATCCGCTGGCGGGCCGTGGCGTTCAGTTCCACGCCGTCCAGCAGAACGGTCAGCGCGCGGGGCGCGACGCTGGTCATGGCGTACTCCCCGGGCCGGTGCCGGGCGGCGTGCTGTCCGGGTTGGTGCTGGCGATCGTCGTGCCGGTCGGCGTGGCCCAGCTCGCGGTGGCGATCGAGGCGCCCACGAACGACGCGCCGGCGCCCACCGCGCCGGCCACCGCCCGCGCCATCGTGGCCAGCGTCGACTCCGGCCCGCCACCGCCCGGCGCGCTGCTGGGGACCGCGAGGGTGGTGCCGGCGGGCACCGCGAACGGGTCGGTGATCCGGTTGTGCTCGGCCAGCAACCGCCACCGCAGTGGCGACCCGAGCGCGTCGTTGGCCAACAGATCGAAGCGCACCCCGGAGTTACCCGGCTCGGCGGCACCGTCACCGGCGGCGACCACGGCGCTGCCTCCGGCGGCGGCCGGGGTGCTCACCGCCGCCAACTCCTCGGCGAATCCCGCCTGCGCCTGGTCGGCCGTCTCGGCGGCCCGGACCAGCTTCAGCCGCAGCCACGAGCGCCGGGGCGAACCCGTACCGGTGAACGCGTCGAACCGCTCGGCCACCGCGATGATCACGCCGGGCACGTTCCAGGTCTTGCCCCAGACCAGCCGGACCAGCGGCGGGCGCAGCCACCCGTGTTCGGCGGTGGAGTTCTCGGCCAGCATCCACAGCGGCCGGGTCAGCACCCGTACGTCGGTGGGGCGGACCTGGGCCTGGACGAAGTCGACGTCGAACAGCAGGTCGAGCACCAGCTCCGTACGGCCGCCGCCGGTGAAGACCAGCGGGTCGTCGGCCAGTCCGGACCCGGTGAGCTGTCCGCCGCCCGCGCCCCGATGACGTACGCCGGCGAGCCGGGTCACCTGCACGGTCTCCGGGTTGAGCAGGCAGTCCACCCGCTCCCCGGAGGAGTCGATGAGGAAGGCGACGCGTTCCATCAGCCGCCCGCCTGTTCCCGATCCAGGCGGTCCACGTGGCCGGCG
This sequence comes from Micromonospora sp. NBC_00617, assembly GCF_045161355.1. Classification (NCBI taxonomy): domain Bacteria; kingdom Bacillati; phylum Actinomycetota; class Actinomycetes; order Micromonosporales; family Micromonosporaceae; genus Micromonospora; species Micromonospora sp. NBC_00617. The sequence continues at coordinate 1,944,706 of NZ_CP107751.1, forward strand.
TCGAGCGCCGCCCCGGGCGCCGTCCACAGCGGAGTGTCGTCCGGCAGCTCCGGCCACGGGTCGACGGCCGTGGACGCCGGCCACACCGTGCCGACCGACAAGTGCGCCACAGTCGGCTCACGCTGCTCGCGCTGGCTGCGGTTGGGCTCGGCGCGCTGTGTGGCCCGTACGCGGTCCTGCTGTGCTCGTTCGGCCGGTAGGGCGGGCCACAATCCGCTGCCAGCGCCGCCCACCGTCGCCCCATCGGCGGTGGGCGCGGTGGTGATCCGGGGCCCGAAGGTGTCCCTGGAGGGGCCGAAGTGCTCTGCGATCCCGGGCGGGGAGCCGCGCCGGCTGGGCGGGGCGGCGGGCACGCCTGCCCGGGTCGGGTCGTGTGCGTCGGTGGTGGTGTCACGTCGTACCGGTCCCACCGGTGCGGCGGGCGTGGCCGCCGTGGCCGCCCGGGTCGCCGCGCCCCGCCCCGATGACGGACGCGCGGGCCAGGCATCCAGGATCCGGCCGGACAAGCGCCGATTCGCCGGCGGGGACGCCGTCGGCACGCCGTGCCCGCCCGACAGGTGGCTGGCGTCGAAGCCGCCACGAGTGCTGGCGATCCCCGAGGTGCCCGAGCCAGAGGCGTCGGGCACCCGACCCGACCTCCCGGCCCGGCCCGCCGGCCGCCATCCGTCCGGTCTCCCGTCCGGCCCCACCGCGCCCGTCCCGGCGAGGCCGTCTGGCCCGCCCGTCCCGGCGAGGCCGTCTGGCCCGCCCGTCCCGGCGAGGCCGCCTGTCCGGCCGAGGCCGTCTCCAGCGTCGAGGTCGGCGGCCCTGCTGAGGCCGTGGCCCTCGGGTGCACCACTGCCGCCCACCGTGCTCGGGCCGTCCGTCGCCCCGCGGTCGTCCGTCGTACCGGCTGCCCGGATGCCGCGTGCGTCGCCGCCGGGCTGGGCGGCCGGGCCGCGAGCGCGGCGGCCGGCCCGCTCGGCGCAGCGCGGGTACGTCTCATCGGCAGAGCCGGTTCCTCCGTCGACCTCGTAAGGGTGAGCGTGAGTGGGCGATCGCAGGCCACCTTCTCCCCGGTCGTCGCGGCCGGGCGTCTGTTCGACATCGGTAGGGGTCGCGTCGAGGTCCAGTTCGCGCAGCAGGCCGGGGGCGTGTGCGGCGACCAGGTTCAGCCAGTGCTGGGGCGGCTCCCCGAGACGACGGGGCACCTCCTGCGTAGGCGCCGGAGGCAGGCCGGTGTTCTCGACGAGGCCGGCGAGGCGGTGCACCGCGCCGGCCGCCGAGCGGAGCCGACCGGCCAGCCAGCTACGCGGGCGTCGGCGCGGCGGCACCGCCGGTCTCCAACTCCAGGCCCTCGTAGCGCAGCGTCAGCGAGGCGATGGCGATCTCGTGGCTGACCGTGTTGAGGTGCGCCCCGCGCCACCGGGTGGGCCAGGCGTCGATCAGGTTCCAGCGCAGCACCTCGGCGGTGCCCGCGGAGTCCAGCAGCACCACCGACACGTTGCGGCGGTTGAGGGTGCCCTGGGCGGTGGCGTTCACCCAGTCCCACAGCTCGCGGGACGCGGTGAGGCCGAAGTGCAGGGTCACCGGCTCGTACTCGGCCTGACCGGGGACCATCCGCGTCGGTCCGGGGCCGTGCTCGCGGTACGGCTGGCCGGGGATGTTCACCTCCAGTCCGCTCATCTCGGTGAAGTGGCCGTTGGTGACGCCGTTGATGAGAAGCCGGAAGTTGTACGCCCGGTACGGGTCGACCGGGGCGCCCGGCTGCGGGGTGGCGGTGGTGGGCATGTGTCAGCCTCCGATCGTCTCGGTCTCGTTGCCGCCGGCCCACTGGCTCAACTTGAACACCACGAATTCGGCGGGCTTGACGACGGCGATGCCGATGTGGGCGATCACCATGCCGGCGTCGCGGACGTCCACCGGGTTGGTCTCCTCGTCGCACTTGACGAAGAACGCCTCCTCGGGGCTGCGCCCGAGCAGCGCGCCGTCGCGCCACACGCGGGTCAGGAACGCCCCGATGTCGCGCCGGATCGAGCGCCAGAGGGTGAAGTCGTTCGGCTCGAAGACCATCCAGCGGGTGCCGTTGGCGATGGCCTGCTCGATGGCGATGCTGAGCCGCCGTACGTTGAGGTAGCGCCACTCGCTGGCCTCGGCGGCGAGCGTACGGGCGCCCCAGACGCGGATGCCCTCGCCGGCGAAGTAGCGGATCACGTTGACGCCCTTGGGGTTGAGCACGTCGTGCTCCGGGCGGGTGACCAGGTAGCCCAGGTTGACCGCGCCGCGCACGGGTTCGTTGGCCGGCGCCTTGTGCACGCCGCGCAGGGCGTCGGTGCGGGCCCAGATGCCGGCGAGGTGCCCGCTCGGCGGGGTGAGTTCCAACTCGCCGCTGATCGGGTCGCGTACCTCGATCCACGGGTAGTAGAACGCGCCGAACTCGGACTGCCGGGGCCGGTACGCCGGTCCCTCGCCGCCGCCGGACCCACCGGGTCCCGCGCTGGTGGCCGCGCCCTCGGCGGGCTTGGGCGGCTTTCCGGACGACGCGGTGGCGACCCGGGTCAGCGCGGAGATGTCGTCGATGTCGGGTGCCGGGTCGCAGATCGCCACCATGGTGCGGGTGCGCTCGGCCATGCTGAGCAGCGCCTCGTGGGACACCACGTCGTGAAAGCCCGGAGCGGCGATGATGGAGATCTCGTCGATGGCCTCCAGCAGTTGCAGGCCACCGCGCCGCTGGCCGGTGCCGGTGATCGCGCCGCCCTCGCCGACGTTGACCACCCAGCAGCGGGCGCCCCCGTTGTCCAGGAAACCGAACACGGCCCGGGCCAGCGGGGTGCTCTCGACCTGGTTCCCGTCGGCGAAGAGCCGCAGGAACTCGGTCCAGTTGTTGACCGGTACCGCCTTGCCCAGGTGGGCGCCGCGGTTCGGGGCGACGCCGACGAACGCGGCGATGCTGGTGCTCGCCGGTCCGATCGGTCGGGCGCCGCTGGGGACCTCCTCGACGTAGATGCCGGGGGAGAAGTAGCTGGGCATCGATCCTCCTGTGCGGGTGGGCGTCAGTGGGTCGGTGGCGCGCAGACGATGACGATGTCGTCCTCGTCCGCGTCGACGTCGGCGGTGAGCACGAGACCGCGCCCGCGCAGCCGCAGCCGTACCGGGCCGGGGTGTTCGGGGTCGTGCGGGACCCCGGCGATCAGGAACCGGCCGTCGGGGCCGGTGCGGGTCGCGGACGCCGTGCCGGGCAGCTCGACGCGCATGGCGGCGAGCGGTTGGTCCTCGGGGCCGACCACCCGGCCGGCGAGGGTGCGCATCGACAGCTGGCGCAGCCGCAGCGGTTGCCGGACCGGTGGCGCGGCCGGCGTCGGGTGGTCCACCTGCGTCGGCACGTCGATCAGCAGCGCCGGTCGGGGCGCGGCGTCGAACGCGGTCCACAGCGCGGCGTCGCCGGCCTCCAGCACCACCGGGTAGCTGCCGTCGCTGGTCGCGGCGGTGAGTACCCGGTCCAGGACGGCCAGCCCGGCCGGTCCGGCCACGCAGAGCAGGTAGCGGACCGTGAAGCGGTACGGCTCGCGGACCGCGCCGCTGGAGCGCGTCTGTCGGGCCGGGCGCAGTTCGAGGGGCCACAGGGTCAACCCGTCGGCGTCGACGCCCGCGTGGGGCGGGCCGATCGGGACGGGTTCCCCCGCCGCGCCGGTCAGCCATGCGGCCAGCTCGGCGGTGGCTGTCTCGATCGGTCCGCGCCCGTCGGTGGTCATCGCGGCGGCGTCCCCTGGATCCGGTACGCGATGGCCTCGTTCCACACGTGCGGGTAGACGCCGATCTCGAAGTAGCGGGTGAACCGGTTGATCGGCGCGTTGGTGTGGTCGTGGTAGAGCAGCCAGACCGGCGCGATGGTGAACAGCACGTAGTTCGCCAGCACCAGCGGGATGTAGAGCGGGCCGAGCAGACGCGCCTGGAAGATGTGCACGTCCTCGTGGCGTTGGATGCCCGAGCTGGAGCCGGCGCAGACGGTGCCGATGGTGGTGGCGTAGCGGGGTGAGACGCCCTCCACCACGCTGACCCGGCCGCTGCCGGTCGAGGTGGGCCGGTCCAGGGAGTGCCCGAAGATCAGGTGCACGGCCAGGTAGATGGCCCCGACGACCGTGTTGAGCAGGCTCCACGTGTGGTCGACGACGAACAGGAAGATGCCGCGGGCGTCTGGCGCGTACACCCCGGCGGAGGTGACCGCCCAGCCGAACGCCGCGCCGACCAGCAGGCCCACGACGGCGCCGATGAGCAGGCCGACCGGGCCGCCGGCCAGGAGGCCGAGGACGGCGCCGACAGCGACCTGGATCGCCGCGCTGAGAATTCCGAAGATCATGACGTCACCCCTCAGACCCAGGAGCGGAAGACACGGGGCTCGCGACCGCTCGCGAGCTGGGTGGGCGTCGCCTGCCGGTTGCCGGGCGGGAACTGGTTGACGCCGAGCGCGGCGGAGAAGATCACCAGCGCGTTGAAGAACGCGATGACCCACTTCTCGCCGCCGGCCTCGTCGGCGAAGGCGGCGGTCAGGTAGGACAGCAGCAGCGCGATGACGATGGCGATCCACTTGCGGAGCTTGTCGCCGCTCGGGCCGAGGAGCCCGCCGATGACGTTGGTGGCCAGCAGGGTGGCGGCGCTCGCGCCGGCGATGGTCCCCAGGGCGGCCCAGGTGAAGAGATCGTTCATGGCGATCCCCCTTTTCTGCGATGGTGCGACCGGGATGTGGTGGTGGTGAGGTCCGGTGCTCCGCGGGGGGAGCACCGGCGCCGGTCGCCGTCGTCGCGGGCGGCCGGGGCCGGACGTGGCCGGCGGGGCCGGCCACCGAATGGATCAGCCGGGCCCGGGAGCGCCGGCGGGCGGGCCCGGCGAGGTCGGCCCGGGTGCGGTCGGCCCCGGTGGGGTCGCGCCGGGTGCGGCCGGCGCCGTCGGGCGACGGCGGCGCAGCAGGAGTACGACCACCGCGGCGAGCACCAGCAGCAGGAGTACGCCGCCGCCGGCCAGCAGCCACGGGAAGCCGCCGGAGTCGGAGTCGGCGGCTGCCGGTGCGGCCGAGGGGCGCGGCGGCGCCTCGGCGACGGCCCGCAGTTCCATCGGCTTGTCCTGGTTGGAGTCGACCTTCCAGGTGACCGACCGGCCGTTGACGGTGCCATTGGTGTCGATCACCCGGCCGGGAAACGTCACCGAGATCTCGAACGACATCAGCTTGAGGAAAGCCTGCTGTTGTTGAGGATTCTGCTGGGCAATTGTGCCGCCGTATTTCGTCGGGTCCAGCGGCAACGTGAAACGGTAGAAGTCGCCGTCTCGGACCAGTTTGACGCTGTCGCTGTCGAAGCTCGCCAGCGGTGCCCTGCGGTAACTGATCTGGGTGCCGAACAGTTTGCTGTCCTGGTAGCTGGTCTCCTCGCCCGGCGGCAGCGCCGGAATGTTCTGCCGCAGCTCGGCGAAGGCCGCCGGGATGTTCTTGTTCCGGGAGCTCAGCAGGGACTTCTGGGCGGTCAGCAACAACTGCCCGTCCACCGTGTCATCGGCGTTGACGGTGAGCCCGATGTTGAGTTGCATGCAGCCGCTCAACGCGGCGAGAAGCAGGAGGCACACCGCGACGCGCAGTGCCCTACCGCGGTTGACTCTCCTGTTCATGCGCTCAGTGTGTGTGATCGCTTTCACCATGAGCAGTCAGCGATCGGTCACAACGCAGTCGCCGATTGTACCGGCGTACTGTCGCATTCGACCGAGGTGGGAAGCGGCGCGAAAGAATAAACTGGAGTTTTGCGTCCCGACGGGCCCGACCCCAGCTGAATCTTGGGCCGGGGCCAGTAGGCCGATGCGCCGATCCGGGCCTCGATCCGCGGCGCGTACGGCACGTCGACCACCGAGCGCGGCAGGACGGCGCGGGGACCGTCGAGCAGCCCGGTGAGCGGGTCCGGCGCGCGATGGTAGACGATCGCGAGGGGCGCTCCGGGCTGCCGGAAAGGCGCGGATGACCATGGACGGGCCGGCGTGCGGTCGAGGTGGCGGAGGTGGGCGATGGCGTGGTTCGGGGGCCTGCGGGTCGTCGGTCACCGGCTGCGGCAGGGCTGGCGGCCGGTGCTGGAGGCGACCGTCGCGGCGACCGTGGCCTGGCTGCTCGCCACCCGCCTGCTCGGGCATCCGCAGCCCTTCTTCGCGCCGGCCGCCGCGCTGATCGTGCTCGGTCAGGCCCGCGGGCAGCGGATCCGGCGGGCCGTCGAGGTGGTGCTCGGGGTGGCCGCCGGAGTGCTCGTCGCGGACCTGGTCGTGCAGGCGCTCGGCCCGGGCAGCACGTGGACGGTCGGCACCGTCATCCTGCTCACCGTCCTGCTCGCGGTCGCCTTCGGCGCCACCGGCGTGACCCTGGTCCAGGCCGCGGTCTCCGCGCTCTACCTGGTGGTGGTCGCGCCGCCGGACGGGGCGCTGGTGCCGTTCCGCTTCGTCGACGCGCTGGTCGGCGGCGCGGTGGCGCTCGCCGTCAGCCTCCTCGTCGACGCCCGGCACCCGCTCGCCCCACTCGTCGCCGAGGTGCGGCGGACCTTCGACGAGCTGGCCGGTCTGGTGGGCGGGATCGCCGACGCGCTGGACGGTCGCGACGAGTCGGCGGCGATGGCCGCGCTGACGCGGGCCCGGGGCATGGACGCGCGGGTCGGCGGGCTGCGCGAGGGCGTGCTGGCCGCCGGTGAGGCGCTGCGGCTCAACGTGCGCCGACGTCGCCACATCGGCCGACTGCGATCGGTGGACGAGTCGATCCGGCAGACCGACTACGTGGTCCGCAACGTCCGGGTGCTGGCCCGCGCCGGGGTGACGCTCAGCCGACTGCGAACCCCCACGCCGCCCGAGCTGGGCGAGGCGCTGCGCTGCCTGGTCGACGCGGTTCGGGAGGCCGGCGCGGCGCTCGCCGCCGACCTGGACGGGCAGGAGGAGGCCGCCGACCGGCACGCCGCGCGGGCGGACGAGGCGGCGCTGGCCGCCGTCCACACGGCCGGGCAGCTCTTCGGGTCGACCCAGACCCTCCCACTCGCCATGATCATCGGTCAGATCCGGGCGACAGCCATCGACCTGCTGCGGGGCGTGCACCCCGACGACGACGCCGCCGTTCTGGCCCGCGTGGACGAGGCCCTCGGCCTGCCCGCCGTGTGACCCGTCACCGCGTCCCGCCGCTCGGGTCTTCCCCTCGACGGGCGGTGAGCCATCCGGTGGCGCTCGCGCGGATCGGGGCGGGGACGTCGTGGCCGCCGGGGAACTCCTCGTAGGTGACGTCGTAGCCGAGGCCGCGCAGGTGCGGCACGAAGCGGCGGCTGCACACGTCGATCGGCAGGACGCGGTCGTCCACCCCGTGCGAGACGAAGATCCGCGGCCGGCCGCGGACGAGCGGCGGCGCGGCGAAGCCGGGGGAGAAGGCCAGCACCCCGTCGACCAGGTCGCCGTTGGCCAGACCCAACGAGAGGGCGTACGAGGCCCCGTCGGAGAAGCCGCCCAACGTCACACCGCTGACCGGGTAGCCGTCGAACGCGCTGGCCACCAGCGCGTCGACGTGCTGCACGTCCACCCCGAAGCCGCCGGCGAGCAGGTCCCAACTGGCCCCGGACGACTGCGGGGCGACCAGCAGCAGGTGGTGCGCGTCCGCCACCGACAGCAGCAGGTCCAGGCCCTGCCGCGCGACGCCGCCCGCCCCGTGCAGCAGCACCACCAGCCGGTACGCGGCCCCGTCGGCCGCCGGCTCCGGCACGTACGCCATCGCCGGACGGCCGCCGTCACCGCCGGGCAGCGGCACGAGACCGGTGGGGCCCGACACCACCGGCGGGTGCGGGCGGGTGGTCAACCGGCCGTGCCGAGGCCCCTGCGCGGACGCTCCGGTCGGCGGCGCGGAGTCGGACACGGGCCACCACTCCTCGCGGTCGGCGAAAGGTGCGAGGCGGTTACCCGACCGGCCGCCGGTTAACCGACGGTCGGCCAGCTCAGGCGCTGTCGCGGGTCACGAGGGCGGACGGGAAGAGCGTCACCGGTGCGGCCGGGGGGCCGGCCAGCACGGCGGTGGCCGCCGCGGTGGCGATTCGACCCACAGGGTGGCTCGCGGTGGTCAACGCCGGCGCGGTCATGCCGGCCAGCGGGATGTCGTCGAAGCCGGCCACCGCGACGTCGCCGGGCACCCGCACACCGCCGTCGCGCAGCGCCGCGATCACCCCGAACGCGGTCTCGTCGCTGATCGCGAAGATCGCGTCCACGTCGGGCCAGCGGCGCAGCGCCTCGCCGGCCGCCGCGCGGCCACGCGCCGCCGTGAAGTCGCCGTCCACCACCCGCTCGGGCAGGCCGGCCTGGCGCATCAGGTGGCGGTACGCCTGCACGGGGCGCTGCGAGCACGGTAGCCACGCCGGGCCGGTCACCATGGCGATCCGGCGGCGGCCCGTCGCGTACAGGTGGCGTAGCACCGCGCCGGCGCCGGCGGTGTTGTCGACGTCGAACGACGGCACCTCGGCCGAGCCGATGCCGATCGAGGCGATCCGGCCGTGCAGCGACCGGGGTACGGCCTCCAGCAGGGCCTCGGTGGTGTTGACCAGCACGACGCCGCACACGCTGCGGTCGGCGGCGAGCCGGTCCAGGCCGCGTGGGTCGCCCAGCGACAGCCAGTGCAGCGCCACCCCGACGCCGGCCGGCGCGCACACCCGGGCGGCCGAGCCGACGACCCGGTGGACGTACGGGTCGTCCAGCACCGCCGCGCTTTCCCCGGCGGCGGCCACCACCAGCCGTACGCCGCCGCCACGCACCAGCGCCCGGGCGGCCGGGTTGGGCACGTAACCCAGCTGGTCGGCGGCCGTCACCACGCGCTCCCGGGCGTCCGGCGAGGCGAACCCCGTCCCGGCGATCACCCGCGAGGCCGTGGACCGGGACACCCCGGCGGCCCGGGCGACGTCCTCCAGAGTCGCCGGCCGGTGTGCCGCTGCCGTCATCGTGCCCTCCCCCCGGCGCCCGCCCGGGGCGGGCGTACACCTGCCAGGAATCATCCCCCGGCCTGCGCGTTTCCGGTAAGGGGCGGTGCCCGCTTGTGGTGGTAGCGCTCTCAGGTGTGCGATCGTGCCAGGAGATCACCCCGAGGAGAAGGAACCACCCCTGTGAGCGCCCCCACCAGCCCGGCCGTCGCCCCGGACACCACCGTTCCGGCACGGATCGTCCGGCTCGCCCGTAACGGCGTCGCCGTCACCTTCACCCTGAACGGCCTGGCCGTCGGCAGTTGGTTCTCCCGGGTGCCGGCCGTCCGCGAGGCGCTGGACCTCTCCGCCGGGCGCCTCGGCCTCCTGCTGCTGGCGATGAGCGTGGGCGCGCTGCTCGCCATGCCGACCTCCGGGCTGCTCGCCCAGCGCCTCGGCTCGGCCCGCACCGTGACGATCGCCACCGTGCTGGTCGCGGTCGGCCTGATCGTGGCCGGGCTGGGCGCGACGGTCGCCGGGTCGTCCGTCGTCGTCGGGCTGGGGCTGGTCGCCTTCGGCTACGGCTCCGGCGCCTGCGACGTGGCGATGAACGTCGAGGGCGCCACGGTGGAGCGGCGGTTGGGGCGTACCGTCATGCCTCGCTTCCACGCGGCCTGGAGTCTCGGGTCGGTGGCCGGCGCGGGCCTCGGCGCCGGGGCCGCCCGCCTGGACGTGCCGGTCGGCGGGCACCTCGCCGCGGTGGCGGTGGTGGTGCTCGTCGGCACCGTGCTCGCCTCCCGGATGTTCCTGCCCCGACCGGCCGTCGATGCGGCCAACCAGACGGCGGACACCAGCCCGGCCGGCCGCCGCCGGGCCCAGCTCGCCGCCTGGCGGGAGCCGCGCACCCTGCTCATCGGGCTGTTCGTGCTGGTGGCGGCGTTCGCCGAGGGCAGCGCCAACGACTGGCTGGCGGTCGCTTTCGTGGACGGTCGGGACCTGAGCGAGGCGGCCGGAGCGGCGGTCTTCGGCGTGTTCGTCTTCGGTATGACCATCGGGCGCACCGCGGGCACCATCGCGCTGGACCGCTGGGGTCGGGTGCCGGTGCTCAGCGGCACCCTGCTGCTCGCCGCTGCCGGCGCCGGTCTGGCCGTGCTGGCCGGCTCGGGGCCGGTGGCCATCGTCGGCGTCGCGCTGTGGGGGCTCGGCGCGTCGCTGGGCTTCCCGGTCGGCATGAGCGCGGCGGCCGACGAGGAGGCGCACGCGGCGGTGCGGGTCAGCGTGGTCGCGGTGATCGGCTACACGGCCTTCCTTGGCGGACCGCCGCTGCTGGGCCTGCTCGGTGACCACGTCGGCATCCTGCGGGCGCTGCTGGTGGTGCCGCTGCTGCTCCTGCCGACGCTGGCGCTGGTGCCGGCGCTGCGCCAGCCGCGAGCCGACGAGAAGGCTCCGGCAGCAGCCGACGAGCGGGCTCCGGCAGCACAGAAAAACTAACCCGGATCGCGGCGTGGCGGTATCGGGTGCGCGGCCGAGTGCGTCGCGCGCCCGCGCTGGCTACGGTCGCCCGATGCCAACCGACGAGATCACCGCCGCTGCGGCGGGCAGCTGGACCCTGGGCGACCGCACCGTGCACCGGATGGGCTTCGGCTCGATGCGGATCACCGCGAACCCCGACCGCGAGCGTGCGATCGCGCTGCTGCGCCGCGCCGTGGAGCTCGGCGTCAACCACATCGACACGGCGGCGTTCTACGTCTCGCCCGGAGGAACCCTGCGGGTGGGCACCGGCCCCGCCAGGTACGCCACCGAGCTGATCCGCGCGGCGCTCGCCCCGTACCCCGAGGATCTGGTCATCGCCACCAAGGTCGGCTTCGGCTACGACCCGGTGACCGGATTCGGCGAGGCGGAGACTCCCGCGCAGCTGCGCGCCCAGGTCGAGGAGAACCTGCGCCGCCTCGGCCGCGACCGGCTGGATGTGGTGAACCTGCGGCTCGGCCGGGGGCCGGGCGCGATGCCGCTGGCCGAGCGGTTCGGCGTCCTGGCCGAGCTGCGCGCCGCCGGGCTGATCCGGCACCTCGGGCTGTCCAACGTCCGGCCCGAGCAGGTGGACGAGGTGGCGGGCATCGCGCCTGTGGTCTGCGTGCAGAACAACTACGGCGTGGACGCGTACCGGGAGCAGGACGCCTTCGTCCGCGCCTGCGGCGAGCGGGGCATCGCCTACGTGCCCTTCTTCGCGCTGGCCGGCACCGGTCGGGAGGCGGGTGCGAGCGCCACGCAGGGCGCGGCCGTCGAGGCGGTCGCCCGGGCCCACGGCGTCACCCCCCAGCAGGTACGCCTGGCCTGGACGCTGCACCAGGGCCCGCACGTCCTCGCGATCCCCGGCACCGGCGACCCGGCCCACCTGCGGGAGAACATCGCCGCCGCCTCCCTGACCCTGACCCCCGAGGACCTGACCCGCCTGACCTGAGCCCTGTCCCCGGTGATCATGAGGTTGTCGCCGCCGATGCCGGCGTGACGCGCCGACAACTTCATGATCATCGGAGCCAGACCCGGAGGGGGCCCGCGGGGAGGAAGCCGGCTCGGCGGGCGGGTGCCAGGTCGGGGGTGCTTTCGTAGCCGACCAGGGGTACGCCGGGCAGGGTGGCCGCAATCGCGTGCCAGATCTCGTCCGGGTCGTCGGTGTGGGTGAACACGTTGGAGACGCCGGCCGGGTCGTCGCCGCTGACCACCGCCCCGCCGACGACAGCGCCCCGCTCGTCGTAACGGGCCAGCACCCGGATGCCCGCATCGGCCAGCAGCGCCGGGCGGAACAGCTCCCCGCCGCCGTGCGCGCTCGCCCAGGCCGCCAGCCCTCGCCCGGTGGTGACCGGGGTGAGCGGCGGAACGGCCGGCGTACCGGTCGGCGGGCGGTGGATCCACTGCGCGTCGAAGAGCACCCGGAACCCGTACGCCGAGAGGTCGAGGTCGGCGAAGCTGTCCTTCACCGACGCGCCGGGCCCGACGTCGATCCGCGCCAGCAGCGCCTCGGGGTCGACGCCGGGGCGCAGGGTGACCGCGTCCGGATACCAGGGCGGTGAGCGGTGGGGCACCGACCACGCCTCGACGTCGATCCGACCGGCCAGTCCGTGGCTGGCGCACACGGCGTCGCACCAGCGCGCGTTGTCGTACGCCGCCGCCTCCCGCACGTCCTTCGACACGCCCGGCAGCCTACGAGGTCAGGACCCGGTGAGGACGACGAGTCGCTGGGTCGCGCGGGTCATCGCGACGTACCGGTCGACCGCCCCCTGGACGCCCTCGCCGAACGTTTTCGGGTTGACCAGGACGACCAGGTCGAACTCCAGCCCCTTGGACAGCTCCGGGCTCAGCGACCGGACGCGATTCGTCGCCGGCTGGAATGTGGGCTCGCCGATGACGCAGGCGATCCCGTCGGCGTGCTCCGCGAGCCAGCCGTCGACAATCGCGTCCAGCTCGCGCACCGATCCGTGGGTCACCGGAATCCCGTTGCCGCGGATCGAGGTCGGCACGTTCGCGTCCGGGAGCACGGCCCGGATGACCGGCTCGGCCTCCGCCATGACCTCCCGCGGCGTCCGGTAGTTGATGCTCAGCGAGGTCAGGGTTACCCGGTCGAGGCCGACGCGTGCGAGTCGTTCCTGCCACGACTCGGTGAACCCGTGCCGGGCCTGGGCGCGGTCGCCGACGATGGTGAAGCTGCGCGACGGGCAGCGCGACAGCAGCATCTGCCACTGCGCGTCGGTCAGCTCCTGCGCCTCGTCCACGACGATGTGCGCGAACGGGCCGGCCAGCAGATCCGCGTCGGCGCTGGGGAGCACTGCCTCGTCGACCAGCGCGTCCTGCAGGTCCAGTTGGCGCAGGCTCGACAGCACACCCTCACCGTCGTCGTAGGCGTGGGCCTCGATCAGCTCGTCGACGACCGTCGCCATGCGCGCGCGTTCGACGGCGATGGTGGCCTCGTGGCGGCGGGTACGCCCCGACGCCTCCGGGTCACCGAGCCGCTGCCGTGCCGCGTCCAGCAGCGGCAGGTCGGACACCGTCCAGGCGCGGGCGTCGACGCGCTGGAGCCGGCGGATGTCCTCGGGGTCGAGCCAGGGGGCGCACCTGCGCAGATAGGCGGGCACCGACCACAGGTCGGCGACGATGTCGGTCGCTTCGAGCAGCGGCCAGGCGCGGTTGATCGCCGTGCGCAGATCCCGGTTGCGCACCAGCGACCCGCGTATTAGGTCGTCCGACTCGTCGCCGTCGTACCTGCCGAGCAGGATCGCCAGCAGCTCCTCCCAGATCTCGTCACGCGCCTCGTTGTGCGGGGTGCCGGGTCCGGGCGCCTCGAACGCCTGGGCCCAGTCGTCCGCGCTCAGCCGCACGTCGGTGTCGCCGGCCGTGACCGTCATCGCCGTGGTCGGCGGCTCCTCGTAGAACCGCACGGCCGCCTCGATCGCCCGGACCAGGTCCGCGGAGGACTTCAGGCGGGCCACGTCCGGGTCGGCCTCGACAGTCGCCGCGGCGCCCTGGGGTACAAGGTCGCGCAGGGTGCAGGTCTGCACGTCCTCCTCGCCGAGACTCGGCAGGACGTCGGCGACGTACGCCAGGTAGGGCTGGTGCGGCCCGACGAACAGCACGCCGCCGCGGCGGTGCCCGAGGCGGGGGTCGGAGTAGAGCAGGTACGCGGTGCGGTGCAGCGCCACGACGGTCTTGCCCGTGCCCGGACCACCGTCGACGACGAGAGCGCCCCGCGATCCGGCTCGGATGATGGCGTCCTGGTCGGCCTGGATGGTGCCGAGCACGTCGCGCATCCGGGCCGACCGGTTGCCGCCGAGGCTGGCGATGAACGCGGACTGGTCGTCGAGCGCCGCGTGCCCCTCGAACCCGTCGGAGGTGAACACCTCGTCCCAGTAGTCGCTGACCCGGCCGAGCGTCCAGCGGTACCGACGCCGGCTCGCCAGTCCCATCGGGTTCGCGTGGGTCGCACCGAAGAACGGCTCGGCCGCCGGGGAGCGCCAGTCGAGCAGCAGCCGCCGACCGTTGCCGTCGGTGAGGCCGAAGCGTCCGATGTAGACGGGCTCGGGGTCGTCCGCGCTGACGATGCGCCCGAGGCACAGGTCCAGACCGAAGCGACGCAGGGCACGCAGGCGACCGGTCAGCCGGCGGATCTCCTCGTCCCGCACGACCGCCTGGCGACCCTTGCCGGCGGGTGCCCGGCGCTCGACGTCGAGGCGGTCGGACAGGTCGGCGATCGACTCCTCCAAGCTCGCCGCGATGACGGCGAAGTGCTGCTCGTCACGGGCGATCAGCGCCGGGTCGGCCTTGGCGGCGAGGTTGTCGGGAAGGTCGAAAACGCTGGCCGCCGCCGACGACTTGTGCATGTGTTGGCTCCCGTTTCCGCAGGTCCTGGCCTTGGACGGGCAATTCTGCGGTACACCGGGGGCCTTGCCGCAAGTCCCCCCATGCGATATATGTTGGATATGGCGGGGAGAGTTGTCCCCCGTCCTCAGGGCTTCCGTTCGGCGTAGACGAGATCCATCGTGTCGGTCCGCCCGCTCCAGCGGAGCTCCAAATGCCAGCAACCCGCGCTCGGCATGTCGATGATCGACGGGCCTGGCCCGCCGGCGACCTCCCGCGTCACAGTGGTGTCGGTGCCGTCCAGCGTCGCGGTGATCACCAGCGTGGCCGGCGCGCTCGGGTCGGGCGACGTCATGGCGGAGCGGGCCACCCACAGGATCTTGTTGTTCGATCCGTCCGGCCGGGCCAGCGCCAGCGGGTGAGCGAACAGCACCGCCACGATGTCGCCCCTCGCGCCGAAGACGTGCGGCGCGCGGGTGTCGCCGTGGAACCCCGCGTCCGCCCAGTCGGGCAGCGACCCCGTCTCGACCCGCGACGCGCAGCCGGTCGCCGCCGATGCCGTGGCGGCCGGCGGTGCTGCCGCGCCGCCGGCCGCCGGTGTGGACGCGCCGCCGGCCGCCGTGGTGGTCGGGTCAGCGGCCGCACAGCCCGCCAGCAGGAGAACCGACCCCAGCAGGAACCTGCCCCAAGTGCCCATTGCGCTCCCTTCACGGAAATCAGGTGCCTCGCACCAGAGAGACACCTCTCGGGCCGGCCAGGTTCCTAGGTGAGCGAGCGGGCGATCGCGAGCGCCTCGGCCTCGCTGAGTTCACCCTCCAGTCGATAGGTCACGTCGGCCTCCTCCCAGATGAGCGTCGAGGCGGAGAGCCGTGCGGTCTCCTTGCGGACCAGCCCCGACCGGTCCACGTACGACACGACGTGGGGACCGTCGACCCAGATGGCGAAGTTGCCCTTGACCTGCGTCCACGTCACTTCCGGTCGGTTGGTCCGCTTGTGGAAGATCAGGTCGAGGCGACCGTCGAACGCGTCGAGGCGCAGCCTGCCGCCGTCGTAGAGCAACGTCGCCACCCGACAGGCGCCGGCGCCATCCGGGTCGGCGACCAACGCCCGCTCCGGTGGACCCAGCGTGGACGGCATCCGGATCGGGAAGCGCACCGCCCGTCGCGCCTCGTCCAGCCCGACCGTCCGCTGCGACGGCAACGGCGACGGCTCGCCCGTGGGCAGCGACGGCGTGGGCGAGGTGGCGATGCTGACGCCGGCGAAGCGCAGCACCTCCCCGAGGGCGCCGGCGATGGCGGTACGCGTCGGCGGCAGCACCGCGACCAGCAGGGCCGCGAGCGCCGCCGCGGCGTAGGAGCGCCAACGGCGACGCCGCCGTACGCCCCTGACGAGCCGGTCCCGTACGCCCGCGGTCACGTCCGGCGCGTCGGGCGTCGCCAGCCAGGCGGACAGGTCGCGCAGCTCCGCTTCGAGGTCGCCCGCCCTCCGATCGAGGTCACCCATGGCGCACCTCCTCGTCGGCGAGCAGGGCGCGCAGCTTCGCCAGTGCCCGCGAGGTCCGCGACTTCACCGTGCCCCGGGGCCAACCCAGGGTCGCCACCGTCTCCTCCTCGCTGAGGTCGAGGAAGAACCGGCAGACGATCACCTCACGGTCGCGTACCGGAAGTTGCCGCAGGGCCGCCACCAGCGCGGCGCGGCGCTCACCGGCGAGGACCGCCCCGACCGCGTCGTCCTCGGCGACCTCTGCCGTCGGGATCGCCGCCGCTCGCAGGACCAGGCCATCGCGGCGCGTGCGTGAGCGGTGCAGGTTGCGGGTCTCGTTGGCGACGATCGCCAGCAGCCAGGATCGGAAGGACGACTCTCCCCGATAGCGGGACAGCTTGCGGTACCCCTTCACAAACGCCTCCTGGATGACGTCCTCGGAGTCCGAGCCCGCGCCGAGCAGCACCGCCGTCCGGTGCGCGGACGCGGTGTGCCGGGCGACCAGGAGGTCGTACGCCTCCAGGTCGCCGGCCCGAGCGCGGGTGACGAGCACGTCGTCGTCCAGGGAAACCTCCGGTTCGATCACACTGGTGACACCGCTCACGCGCACCGGGTTCCGTCTGCGCCCCGCCAGGTCAGATTTCTCCCACCCGGCGTGCAGCGTATTGCCAGGAATCGGTGCTGAACTGGAGAGGCGTCCGAGGAGAGGGGCTGGGCATGGGCTGGTTCAACCGGCGGTCACGGGGCACCGAGGCGACCCCGACGAAGCTGGACCGCGAGGCCACCCGGGACGACCTCGCCGCGCTGGAGTCGTTCGTCGCCAGCCGCCGGGGGGTGGAGTTCTACCTGGAACCGGAGACCACCGCTACCGACACCACGGTGGTGGCGATCGCCCACGACGGCGAATGGATCCGTCGCCGCACCGGCACACCCCGCGCGGCGGGCGCCATCGCCCGCAAGCACGCGGTGCCGCTGTACGAGGCGGCCCGCACCGGCTACCCGGAGCGGATGCGCGTGTGGAACCGGGCCCACCCGGAGCGGCACGCCCGCTGAGCCGCCGGCCTCTTGTCCCGGTCAGGCTGCCGCGCGTGCCAGGGACCGCTCGACGAGCGTGAGGATGTCCGGCAGTAGCAGTTCGTTGCCGCCGACCGTGGCGGTCGCGCGGGTGCTGTGGGCAGTGCCATCGAGGTCGACCACCTGAGCGCCAGCCTCCCGAGCGATCACCACACCGGCGGCGGTGTCCCACGGTTTGTTGTTGAGCATGATGAATGCGTCGACCCTGCCCTGAGCCAACCACGCGAGATCGATCGCGGCGGAGCCGTGCATGCGTATCCGCTGGACCTGCCCGGTGAGTTCCTCGGTAATGGCGAGTCGATCGGCGTTCTTCCGGCTGGCATCGGCGCCGACGGCGTAGTCGCCGATGGCGATGACGGCGTCCCTCAGGTCACTGACTCGGCTGGCGCCGATGCGGTCGTTGTTGGCGTATGCGCCGTGTCCCTCGGCGGCGTGGTAGCGGGTGCCGAGGAACGGCAGGTCGATGACGCCGAGGACGGACCGGGTGCGGTGGACGAGACCGAGCGAGATCGCGCACAGCGGTGAGCCGTGGATGAAATTGACGGTCCCGTCCACCGGGTCGAGGGCCCACGTGAGTGTGCTGGTGTTGCCGCTGCTGCCGTACTCCTCGCCGAGGAACCCTATGTCGGGTGCCTTCGCGGCCAGATGCTCGCGAACCTGTCGCTCGATGGTGTAGTCCAACTCGGAGGCCATGTCACGGTCGTCCTTGAAGGTGAGAGCACCGGGCTGGAGAGTCCGCATCAGGCCACGCGCCAGGTCGACGGCCTCGTGTGCAAGCGGAAGGAGATCGGCGTAGTCGTTCATAGCTGGCGGCTGCGCTCCCAGAGCGAGGTGAAAATATCGTCGAATACCGCGTACAGGCCGGAGGTCTGCGCGGTGCGTTCGATCACCATCGTCGGGCAATCGACGCCGCGCATTCGCGGCAGATAGTGCTGGACGATGCAGAGCCGGTCGTCGATCAGGAGGACGTTGGCACGGATCGACTCGTCGTACACGCGGACGGCGAGGCGGTCACGCACGCCCGGCGCGAGCTGGGTGCGGATCCGGCGCGTCAGGTTCTGAATGTTGAGTTCGGTGAGCGCGCTGAGATGCCCCGGCACAACTCGATCTCGTCGGCGAGTTCTATGGTCACTCCCTCGCGCTGGCCCTCTATCTCGCGTCCTGCATGAACGAGGCGATCCACGACCAGTTCAACCTGGGCGGTCACCCCGACCTCGCCGAGATGCACGCGCGCTTCCTGGGCTGGCTGTCTCTGACTCGTCGACCCCGCCACTGTCGGCCGATCGGTGAACTTCGCCAGCAGGACCTCTGATCGCAATATGTCAATTGATGGTGGCCGTTGGCGTGCGGAGGGGTGGCGTTGACCGGCGGCCGACCGGTGTGGCAGCATTCGCGGCCTGACGGCAGTGAAGGAAGTCGGTGCGAATCCGACGCGGTCCCGCCACTGTCACCGGGGAGCGATCCCCCCTCGTGAGTCACGGCCGTGTGTCTGCGGTTGGAAGGCCGGGGGAGAGCATCGATCCGGAAGCCAGGATACTTCGGCCGTCGGGACGTACCCCAGGGCGTGGACACCCGAGGAGGACCCGATGACGCTTGGCGTCTCCATCATCGACGGCTGCTGCCGTCTTCCGCACCGCGGCCGTGCCGTCGCCGCGATCGGCATCGACTCCGTTCACCGCTGAGTTCCGGACCGCGCCGCCCGTCGCTCCCGGCCGCAGGCCGCTGAGCCGGCCGGACCGCGGCCTCCGCTGAACCCTGCGCCCATCCCACGTCGCCAGGCCGCTCTCGCGAGCGTGCCGACGTTACCGTCCGGAGCCTGCCGTGCGCGTTCTGCTGCTCTCCACCGCCGACACCGACCTGCTGGCCGCCCGCGCCAGTGACGCCGACTACCGGCTCGCCAACCCGGCGCGGGTGGCGGCCGACGAGGTGCCCGCCCTGCTCGACGGGGTCGACCTCGCCGTCGTACGCCTGCTCGGGGGTCGGCAGGCGTGGCCGGACGGCCTCGCCGCGGTGCTGGCCAGCGGCGTGCCGACGGTCGTGCTCGGCGGTGAGGCGGTGCCCGACGCGGAGCTGATGGCGGTCTCCACGGTGCCGTCCGGAGTGGTCACCCAGGCGTTGGCGTACCTGGTGGAGGGCGGGCCGGACAACCTCGGGCATCTGGCCCGGTTCCTCTGCGACACGGTGCTGCTCACCGGCGAGGGGTTCGCCCCGCCCGCGCCCACCCCGGCGTACGGCGTGCACGGCGACCACCCGACCGACCCGCAGCGGCCCACGGTGGGGATCGTCTTCTACCGGGCGCACGCCCTCGCTGGCAACACCGCCTTCGTCGACGTCCTGGCCGAGGCCGTGCGGGAGGCCGGGGGCAACCCGCTGCCGATCTTCTGCGGCTCCCTGCGGGGCCTGACCACGGGCGCGGGCCCGCTCGGGCTGTTCGCCCGCTGTGACGCGCTGCTGGTCACCGTGCTCGCGGCCGGCGGCGCGGTCGCCGCCCACGCGTCCGGAGGTGGCGACGAGGACGCGTGGGACGTCGGCGCGCTCGCCGCCCTGGACGTGCCCGTCATCCAGGCGCTCTGCCTGACCAGCACCCGGGAGCAGTGGGCCGGCAGCGACGCCGGGCTATCCCCATTGGACGCGGCGATGCAGGTGGCCATCCCCGAGTTCGACGGCCGGATCGTCACCGTGCCGTTCTCGTTCAAGCGGATCGACGCCGACGGCCTCTCGGTCTACGCCGCCGACCCGGAGCGGGCCGCCCGGGTGGCCGGCATCGCGGTGCGGCACGCCCGGCTGCGGTACGTGCCCAACGCCGACAAGCGGGTCGCCGTGGTGCTCAGCTCGTACCCCACCAAGCACTCCCGGGTCGGCAACGCCGTCGGGCTGGACACCCCCGTCTCGGCGGTCCGGCTGCTCGCCGCGCTGGCCGAGGCGGGTTACCACCTGGGTGACGCGCCGCCACCCGACGACGGCGACGCGCTGATCCACGCCCTGATCGCCGCCGGTGGGCACGACGTGGAGTGGCTCACCCCGGAGCAGTTGGCCGCCGCCGAGGCGCGGGTGCCCGGGCAGACGTACCGGCGGTGGTTCGAGGCGGCGCCGGCCGAGCTGCGCGAGCGGATGCGGGAGCACTGGGGTGAGCCGCCCGGCGAGTTGTACACCGACGGTGGCGACATCGTGCTCGCCGGGCTGCGCTTCGGCAACGTGGTGCTGCTGATCCAGCCGCCGCGCGGCTTCGGGGAGAACCCGATCGCCATCTACCACGACCCGGACCTGCCGCCGAGCCACCACTACCTGGCCGCGTACCGCTGGCTGGCCGCGTCGGTCGCGGACGGCGGGTTCGGCGCGGACGCCGTGGTGCACCTGGGCAAGCACGGAACCCTGGAGTGGCTGCCCGGCAAGGGCCTCGGCCTGGCGGCCGACTGCGCGCCCGACGCGGTCCTCGGTGACCTGCCGCTGGTCTACCCGTTCATCGTCAACGACCCCGGCGAGGGCACCCAGGCCAAGCGGCGCGCGCACGCCGTGGTGATCGACCACCTGGTGCCGCCGATGGCCCGCGCCGAGACCTACGGCGACCTGGCCAAACTGGAGCAACTGCTCGACGAGTACGCCACCGTGCAGGCCCTCGACCCGGCCAAGGTGCCGACCGTGCGGGCCCAGATCTGGGACCTGGTCCGTGCCGCCGAGCTGCACCACGACCTGCACGCCGAGGCGATGCCCGACGCCGACGACTTCGACGACTTCGTGCTGCACCTCGACGGGTACCTCTGCGAGGTCAAGGACGTGCAGATCCGCGACGGGCTGCACATCCTCGCCGACGCGCCGACCGGCGAACCCCGGGTCAACCTGGTGCTCGCCGTGCTGCGCGCCCCGCAGATCTGGGGCGGCGCCCACGCCCTGCCCGGCCTGCGGCAGGCGCTCGCCGCCGCGTACGGCCTCGACGAGCGGGAGCTGCTCGCGTCGCCCGGGCGGCGGATCGTCCTGCCCACGGCGCTGACCGACGCGGTGGACGGGCCCGCCGCCACGGCCGCCGACGCCGTCGACCTGATCGAGGGCCTCGCGCGGCGGCTGGTCGTCGGCATGGAAACCCTGGACTGGGCGGCGGATGCGGTCGACGCGGTGGTCGCGGAGGTGACCGGGCAACCGATCCCGGACGTCGCCGCGGTGCTGCGCTTCGCGGCCACCGAACTGGTGCCCCGGCTGGCGCGCACCACCGACGAGCTGACCCACACCCTCGGGGCCCTCGACGGGCGGTTCGTGCCGCCCGGACCGTCCGGTTCACCCACCCGGGGCCTGGTCAACGTGCTGCCCACCGGCCGCAACTTCTACTCCGTCGACCCCAAGGCCATCCCCAGCCGCAACGCCTGGGACGTCGGGGTGGCCCTCGCGGACTCGCTGCTCGCCCGGCACCTCGCCGACACCGGCACGTACCCCCGATCGGTGGGGTTGACCGTGTGGGGCACCAGCGCCATGCGCACCCAGGGCGACGACATCGCCGAGGTGCTCGCGCTGCTGGGCTGCCGCCCGGTCTGGGACGACCGGTCCCGGCGGGTCACCGGCGTCGAGGTGGTGCCGACCGCCGAGCTGGGCCGGCCGCGCGTCGACGTGACCGTGCGCATCTCCGGCTTCTTCCGCGACGCGTTCCCGCACGTCGTGGCGCTGCTCGACGACGCCGTGCGGCGGGTCGCCGCGCTCGACGAGCCGCACGACGACAACTACGTGCGGGCGCACGTCGCCGCCGACCTCGCCGAGCACGGTGACGAGCGGCGGGCCACCGCCCGGATCTTCGGCTCCAAGCCTGGGGCGTACGGCGCGGGCCTGCTGCCGCTGATCGACGCCCGGACCTGGCGCAGCGACGCCGACCTGGCCGAGGTGTACGCGGTGTGGGGCGGCTACGCGTACGGCCGGGGCCTGGACGGGCGGGAGGCGCGCGCCGACATGGAACGCTCCTTCGCCCGGATCGCGGTGGCGGTGAAGAACCAGGACACCCGCGAGCACGACATCGTCGACTCGGACGACTACTTCCAGTACCACGGCGGGATGGTGGCGATGGTCCGTCACCTCACCGGCACGTCACCGCAGGCGTACGTGGGTGACTCGGCGATGCCGCACGACGTGCGCACCCGCACGCTGGGCGAGGAGACCCGGCGGGTGTTCCGGGCCCGGGTGGTCAACCCGAAGTGGATCGCCGCGATGCGCCGACACGGCTACAAGGGCGCGTTCGAGCTGGCGGCCACCGTGGACTACCTGTTCGGCTACGACGCCACCGCCGGCGTGGTCGACGACTGGATGTACGAGCACCTGGCCGCCGCGTACCTGTTCGACGACACGACCCGGGAGTTCCTGGAGCAGTCCAACCCGTGGGCGCTGCGTGGCATCACCGAGCGGCTGCTGGAGGCCGCCGACCGGGGGCTGTGGGCCAAGCCGGAGCCGGCCACCCTGGACCGACTCCGGGACACGTACCTGGCCAGCGAGGGCGACCTGGAGGACCGAGCATGATCACCTACCCGTTCAGCGCGGTGCTCGGCATGGCCGACATGCGGTTGGCGCTGCTGCTCAACGCCGTCTCCCCGGCGATCGGCGGGGTCCTCGTGCGCGGCGAGAAGGGCACCGCCAAGTCCACCGCCGTGCGGGCTCTCGCCGCGTTGCTGCCCCCGGTCCGCCACGTCGCCGGCTGTCGCTTCGGCTGTGCTCCCGCCGAGCCGGACCCGGGCTGCCCGGACGGGCCGCACCCGGCCGACGCCATCGCCGAGACCCGTCCGGCCCGTCTCGTGGAGTTGCCGGTCGGCGCCGCCGAGGACCGGGTCGTCGGTTCGCTCGACCTGGAGAAGGCCCTCGGTGCGGGGGTACGCGCCTTCGAACCGGGCCTGCTCGCCGCCGCGCACCGGGGCGTCCTCTACGTCGACGAGGTCAACCTGCTGCACGACCACCTCGTCGACCTGCTGCTCGACGCCGCGGCGATGGGCCGCAGCCACGTTGAGCGCGAGGGTGTCTCGGTCAGCCACGCGGCCCGCTTCCTGCTGGTCGGCACCATGAACCCGGAGGAGGGGGAGCTGCGCCCGCAGCTGCTCGACCGGTTCGGGCTCACCGTCGAGGTGGGTGCCAGCCGGGATCCGCAGGTGCGGGTCGAGGTGGTGCGTCGCCGACTCGCCGCCGACGCCGACCCGGCGGGCTTCGCCGCCCGGTGGGCCGACGCCGATGCCCAGGTCGCCGCCCAGGTGGCCGCCGCCCGCAGCCGGCTTCCCGGGGTACGCCTTCCGGACGCCGCGCTGCGGCAGATCGCCGAGGTGTGCGCCGCGTTCGACGTGGACGGCATGCGCGCCGACATCGTCACCGCCCGTACCGCTCTCGCCCACGCCGCCTGGCACGGACGGGACCGGGTCACCATCGACGACGTACGGGTCGCCGCCCGCCTAGCCCTGCCGCACCGCCGCCGCCGTGACCCGTTCGACACGCCGGGCCTGGATGAGAAGCGCCTCGACGAGGCGTTGCAGCGTGCCCAGGACGCCCACCCCGACGACCCGGACGACGAGGGTGGCCCGCACGACGGTGGCCCCGCTGGATCGCGCCCCGACGGCTCGGACGGTGGCGGCCCGGGCGGTGGGCGCGGCGGCCCGGACGACGGCGGCTCTGACCGTCGTGGCCCGGACGGCGGTGGTCCGCAGGGCGGTGGCGGCGGCGCCGACCGCAGCGGCCCCGACGGTGGCAGCTCCGACGGCAGTGGCGACCCTGTTGACCAGGGCGAATCCGGCGCGGCCGAGCGCTCGGGAGCAGGTGCCGACGCCGGTCCGGACGGGCGCGTCGAGTCGCCGAACGGGCGGGACGACGGATCGTCCTCGACCGACGACTGGGGCGGGCGCCGTCGGAGCGCCGGGGCGCAGGCCGGCGACGACGACCCGACCCGGCAGTGGGGCTCCGGTGGACAGGGTCAGTCGGTGGCCGTACCCCGAGGTGGTCTGCGGGCCCGGTTGCTCACCGCGCCCGGCGTCGGTGACGGCGTGCCCGGGCGGCGGTCGCGCGCCCGCACCGGGCGGGGACGCACCACCGGCGCCCGGGTGCCGGCCGCTCGGGTCGGCGCGCTGCACCTGCCGGCCACGATTCGCGCCGCCGCGCCACACCAGGCGGCCCGGGGGAGGCTGACCGGCCCGCTGCGACTGCGCCCGGACGACGTGCGCGAGGCGGTCCGGGAGGGGCGGGAGGGCAACCTCGTGCTGTTCGTGGTGGACGCCAGCGGGTCGATGGGCGCCCGGCAGCGGATGACCGCCGTGAAGGACGCGGTCCTCGCGCTGCTCACCGACGCCTACCAGCGGCGGGACAAGGTCGCGGTGATGGCCTTCCGGGCCAGCGGTGCGCGGACGCTGCTGCCGGCCACCTCGTCGGTGCTGGCCGCCTCGACACGGCTGGCCGAGCTGCCCACCGGTGGTCGGACGCCGCTGGCCGAGGGCCTGCTCGCCGCCGCCGACCTGCTGCGGCTGGAGCGCCGACGTGACCCGAAGCGCCGCCCCCTGGTCCTCATCGTCACCGACGGCAGAGCCACGGCGGGCACCCGCCCCCTGGACCGGGCGGCCGGAGCGGCGGCGGTCCTCGCGGCAACGGGCGCCCCCTGCGTCGTCGTGGACTGCGAGTCCGGCCCGATCCGCCTGAACCTCGCCCGCCGCCTGGCCACCCAGCTGAACGCCCCGCTACACACCCTGACCACCCTCACCCAGCCCCACTCCCACCGCCGCGATCTTGCAGTTCCTGTCGCGACATGAAGGGACGAACTGCGCATATGACCAACAGAAACTGCAAGATCGCGGGAGTGCCCGCCGGACGGGGGACGGACTGATGCCGCAGGGACAGCCGAGCGTGGTGCCTGCTGACGGGTTGACGACCCGGCAGCGACGGCACCGGCCACTGCTGATCGTCCACACCGGACAGATGAAGGGGAAGTCGACCGCTGCCTTCGGGTTGGCGTTACGGGCGTGGACCGCCGGCCTGCCGGTCGGGGTGTTCCAGTTCGTCAAGAGCGCCAAGTGGCGGGTGGGGGAGGAGAACGCCTTCCGGGCGCTCGGCGAGGTGCACGAGCGTACCGGCCAGGGCGCACCGGTCACCTGGCACAAGATGGGCGAGGGCTGGTCCTGGATCCAGCGCGGCGGCGAGGCCGACCACGCCGCCGACGCCCTGGAGGGCTGGCGGCAGATCCAGCGCGACCTGGCCGCCCAGCGGTACGGGCTGTACGTGCTGGACGAGTTCACCTATCCGATGAAGTGGGGCTGGGTGGACGTCGACGAGGTGGTCGCCACCCTGGCCGACCGCCCCGGCTTCCAGCACGTCGTCATCACCGGCCGGGACGCCGACCCGCGCCTGATCGCCGCCGCCGACCTGGTGGCCGAGCTGACCAAGGTCAAGCACCCGATGGACGCCGGCCAGAAGGGCCAGAAGGGCATCGAGTGGTGAGCGTTCCCTGGGCGCTGCCCCGAGTGGTCGTCGCCGCGCCGGCCAGTGGCCACGGCAAGACCACCGTCGCCACCGGTCTGCTCGCCGCGCTGCGCCGTCGCGGCCTGACGGTCAGCCCGCACAAGGTCGGCCCGGACTACATCGACCCCGGCTACCACGCCCTCGCCGCCGGGCGGCCGGGCCGGAACCTCGATCCGTTCCTGGTCGGGGCCGAACGGATCGCCGGTCTGCTGCGCCACGGCGCGAGCGTCCCGACGCCCGCCGACATCGCCGTGGTGGAGGGTGTGATGGGCCTGCACGACGGCGCGGTGGGCCGACGCGACTTCGCCTCCACCGCACACGTCGCCCGCCTCCTCGACGCGCCAGTGCTGCTGGTTCTGGACACCACCGCGCAGGGGCGCTCGGCCGCCGCGCTGACCCTCGGCATGGCCGCCTTCGACCCGGCGGTCCGCATCGGCGGGGTGATCCTCAACCGGGTCGGCTCGCCCCGGCACGAGACGCTGCTGCGCGACGCCCTCACCGAGGTGGGCGTACCGGTGCTCGGGGCGGTCACCCGCGCCGCCGAGGTCGCCGCGCCGGCCCGGCACCTCGGGCTGGTCCCGGTGGCCGAGCGGGCCCCCGAGTCCCTCGCGATCGTCACCGCCCTCGCCGAACTGGTGGAGGCCACCGTGGACCTCGACGCCGTCCTCGACCTGGCCCGCACCGCCGCGCCGCTGACCGCCGCAGCCTGGAACCCGGTCGTCGCCGTCGGCGGTCCGGCCGGCGAAGAACGCCCGCTCGTCGCGCTCGCCGGTGGCCCGGCCTTCACCTTCTCGTACGCGGAGACCGCCGAGCTGCTCACCGCCGCCGGAGCGGACGTGGTAACCGTCGACCCGCTGCGCGACCCGGCCCTGCCCGCCGGCACCCGCGCGGTCGTGATCGGCGGCGGGTTCCCCGAGGCGTACGCGGAGGCCCTCGCGGGCAACGCCACGCTCCGGGCCGAGCTGGCCGACTTCGACGGGCCGGTCGTGGCCGAGTGCGCCGGGCTGCTCTACCTCGGGCGGGCCCTGGACGGCGTACCGATGTGCGGTCGGCTGGACCTCACCGCCCGGATGACCGGCCGGCTCACCCTCGGCTACCGCGAGGCCCTGGCCGTCACCGACTCCCCGGTGGCCCGCGCGGGCGAGCCGGTACGCGGCCACGAGTTCCACCGCACCGCCACCGACCCGGGCCACGGCGAGCGGCCGGCGTGGCGCTGGAACGGCACGGACCACGGCTTCGTCGCCGGCCGCGTGCACGCCTCCTACCTGCACACCCACTGGGCTGGCCACCCCGGCGCGGCCCGCCGGCTGGTCGAGGCGTGCCGATGAGCGCGCAGCGCGCCCACGCGACGCCGACCGTCGACGGGTGTCCCGCCGACGCCACGCTGACCGGCGTCGGTGTCGGGCCGGGTGACCCGGAACTGCTCACCGTCAAGGCCGTGCGGATCCTGCGCGAGGCCGACGTGGTCTTCGTACCCGTGCTGGCGGACCGGGTCGCGCCGACCGCGACCGCCGGTGCGACGCCACCGGGCGCGCAGGCCGGACGGGCCGAGGCGACCGTCCGGGAGTACGTGCCGGCGGACCGGCTGCGTCGGCTGCCGTTCGCCCTCGACGACCGGGGTGGGGTGACCGCCCGCCGGACGGCGGCCTGGGACGACGCCGCCCGGAGCGTGGTCGACGCGGTCGACGCGGGCGCGCGGTCCCTCGCCTTCGCCACCATCGGCGATCCCAACGTCTACTCCACCTTCGGCTACCTGGCGCAGAGCGTCCGCGCGCTGCGCCCCACCGTGCGGGTGGCGACCGTGCCCGGCGTGACCGCCATGCAGGAGCTGGCCGCCCGCAGCGGCGTTGCGCTCTGCGAGGGACGCGAACCGCTCACCCTGCTGCCGGCCACCGCCGGTCTGGCGCTGTTCGCCGATGCCCTCGCCGGGCCGGGCACCGTGGTCGCCTACAAGGGCTGGCGGCGGCACCCGGAGCTGCTCGCCGAACTGCGCCGACAGGGCCGCCTGGACGACGCGGTTCTCGGGCGCAGCCTCGGCCTGCCCGGCGAACACGTCGGCGGAGTCGACGACACCGCGCACGACCTGCCGTACCTGTCGACGCTGCTGGTGCCCGCCCGCCGCGACCACCGAGGAGGAAAGCTGTGACCAGCAACGGCAAGGTGTGGTTCGTCGGGGCCGGCCCGGGTGCGGCGGACCTGCTGACCCTGCGGGCCGCCCGGGTGATCGCCGCGGCGGACATCGTGATCTGGGCGGCCAGCCTGGTGCACGCCGACGTCCTCGACCACGCGCGCCCCGACGCGGAGATCGTCGACTCGTCGCAGCTGCCCATCGAGGGCGTGCTCCCGCTCTACCAGCGCGCCGCCGAGCAGGCGCTGACCGTGGCCCGCATCCACTCCGGCGACCCGGCGCTCTGGGGCGCGGTGCAGGAGCAACTGGACCTGTGCCGGACGCTCGACCTGGCCGTCGAGATCGTGCCCGGAGTGTCGTCGTTCACCGCCGTCGCGGCGCTCGTCGGGCGGGAGCTGACCGTGCCCGAGGTTGCCCAGTCGGTGATCCTCACCCGCCTCGAAGGCGGCAAGACCCCCATGCCGCCCGGCGAGCGGGTCCGCGACTTCGCCCGGCACGGCACCACCATGGCGCTGTTCCTCTCCGCCGCCCGCTCCGGTCAGGTGCAGGCCGAGCTGCTGGCCGGCGGCTACCCGACGGACACCCCGGCCGTGGTGGCGTACCAGGCGACCTGGCCCGACGAGCTGGTCGTGCGCTGCACGGTCGGCACCCTGGAGGCCACGGCCAAGCAGCACAAGCTGTGGAAGCACACGCTCTTTCTGGTCGGGCCGGCGCTGGCCGCCGAGGGGACCCGCTCGCACCTGTACCACCCCGGGCACTTCCACACCTTCCGTCGCGCCGAGCCGATCGCCCGTGCCGAGCTGCGCCGCCAGTCCGGCGTCCGCGCCGGGGGAACAGGCACACCGTGACGTACGCCGAGCCGCCGCTGCGCGAGCCGGACCTGCCGCGTACGGCGAAGGTCCGGCCCACCGCGCTGCGGACGGGTTGGACCACCGGAGCCTGCGCCACGGCGGCGGCCAAGGCGGCCGTCTCGGCGCTCGTCACCGGCGTGGCCCCGCCCGAGGTGGAGATCGGCCTTCCCGCCGGCCGCCGGGTGCGGTTCCCGGTCGAACGCTGCGAGGTGACCGGCAGCCCACCGGCGCGCGCCGAGGCGGTGGTCGTGAAGGACGCCGGTGACGACCCGGACGTCACCCACGGCGCGGAGCTGACCGCCACCGTGGACTTCACCGACGTCCCCGGGCTGCGCCTGGCCGGCGGTCCCGGGGTCGGCACCGTCACCAAGCCGGGCCTCGGGCTCGCGGTCGGTGGCCCGGCCATCAACGACACCCCACGCCGGATGATCGGCGCGGCGGTGGCCGAGGTCGTCGACCTCACCGAGGTCGGGGTCCGCGTGGTCATCAGCGTGCCCCGGGGCGAGATCATGGCCCGCAAGACCACCAACCGGCGGCTCGGCATCCTCGGCGGCATCTCGATCCTCGGCACCACCGGGATCGTCCGTCCCTTCTCCACCGCCTCCTGGCGGGCCAGCGTCGTACAGGCCGTGCACGTGATGGCCGCCCAGGGGGAGCGGACGGTGGTGTTGTGCACCGGCGGGCGTACCGAGCGGGCCGCCCGCGCGCTGCTGCCCGAGCTGCCCGAGGTGTGCTTCGTCGAGGTGGGCGACTTCACCGGCGCGGCCGTCACCGCCGCCGTGGGCGACGCGATGACCGGGGTGGTCTTCGTCGGCATGGCCGGCAAGCTCGCCAAACTCGCCGCCGGCATCCTGATGACCCACTACACCCGCTCGAAGGTGGACCTGTCGCTGCTCGGCGCGGTGACGGCCGACGCCGGCGGTGATCCGGCGCTGGTCACCGCGGTGACCGAGGCGAACACCGGACGGCACGCGTACGAGCTGTGGGAGGCCGCCGGGCTGCTCGGCCCGGCCGGGGACCTGCTCTGTCAGCGGGTCGGGCAGGTGCTGCGGCGCTTCGCCGGGCCGACGGTCACCGTGGACGTGGCGATGGTCGACTTCGCGGGCGCACGGGTGGTCGCCTCGTCGGGCCGGTGGCCGCGATGAGCCGGCCGACCGCGGCGGCCGCCGACCCGCTGGCGAACCTGGCTTCCCCGGACCCGCTGGTCACCGAGGCCGCCCCGCACCCGGTGGTGACCGTGGTCGGGGTGGACGCGGCCGGAGCGCCACCGCACCCCGCGCTCGCGCCCGCGCTGGCCGGGGCCGGGCTGGTCGTCGGAGCGGCCCGGCACCTGGCCACCGTTTCCGTGCCGCCCGGTGTGGACACCGTCGTCCTCGGGCCGCTCGCCCCGGCCGTACGGCGGCTGAGCGCCGCCGTGGCCGCCGGTGTGCCGGCCGTGGTGCTGGCCAGCGGCGATCCCGGCCTGTTCGGCATCGTCCGGCGGCTGCGCGTCGCCGGGCTGCCGCTGCGGGTGGCGCCAGCGGTGTCCAGTGTGGCCGCCGCGTTCGCCCGTGCCGGGCTGCCCTGGGACGGCGCGGCCGTGGTCACCGCGCACGGCCGCGACCCGCGACCGGCCCTGAACGCCTGCCGGGCGCTGCCACTGGTCGCGGTGCTCACCGCGCCGGGCGTCGGCGCCGCCGAACTGGGCGCCGGACTGATCGGCTGGTCCCGACGGCTGGTGGTCGCCGAACACCTCGGCACCGACGCCGAACGCGTCCGCGCGGTGACCCCCGAGCAGGCCGCCGCCGGCGCCTGGTCCGACCCGCACGTCCTGCTCAGCATCGCCGCGCCCGCCGCGCCCGTCGTGTCCGCGCCCGCCGTGTCTGCCGAGCCCGTGACCGCTGCGCCGGACCTGGTCACGCCGGCTGGGCTGCGGGTGGACAACCAGCCGGCCGCCGCGCCGGCCGGCGGCTGGGCGCTGCCGGAGGACCGGTACGCCCACCGCGACTCCATGATCACCAAGTCCGAGGTGCGTGCCCTCGTCGTCGCCCGGCTGCGGCCTCGCCTGGGCCGGCTGGTCTGGGACGTCGGCGCGGGCAGCGGCTCAGTCGGCATCGAGTGCGCGCTGCTCGGCGCCGCCGTGCTCGCCGTGGAGCAGGATGCCGCCAGTGCCGCGATGATCCGGGACAACGCCGCCGCGCACGCCGTCGACGTGCGGATCATCGTCGGGCGGGCCCCGGCGGCGCTGGCCGGGTTGCCCGAGCCGGACGCGGTCTTCGTCGGCGGTGGCGGCACCGACGTCCTCGCGGCAGTGGTGGCCCGCCGACCCGAGCGGGTGGTGCTCACCCTGGCCGCGCTGGACCGCGTCGCGCCGGCCGTGGGCCTGCTGCGCGCCGCCGGCTACACCGTCGAGGGCAGCCAGCTCTCCGCCTCCCGCCTCGCCGACCTGCCCGGCGGGTCGATCCGCCTCGCGGCCACCAACCCGGTGGTCGTCCTCACCGGGGAGCGCCCGTGCCCGACCTGACCGTCACCACCCGCGTCGGCCTGGTCGCGGCCACCGCCGCCGGCCGACGACACGCCCACACCGTCGCCGCCGCCTGGCCGCACGCGCGGGTCGTCGAGGGGGAGAGCGTCGCTGACGCGCTGCGGACCGCCTGGGCGCGCTACGACGCCGTGGTGGCGTTCCTGGCCACCGGCGCGGTGGTGCGCATCCTCGCGCCGCTGCTCGATGACAAGCGCACCGACCCGGCCGTCGTGGTCGTCGACGAGGCCGCCCGGCACGCGGTGGCGCTGCTCGGCGGCCACGCCGGCGGCGGCAACGACCTCGCGGAAGCCGTCGGCGCGCTGCTGGACGCCCGACCGGTGATCACCACCGCCACCGACGCGGTCGGACTGCCCGGCCTGGACACCCTCGGCTGGCCGGTGCAGGGCGCGGTGGCCGCCGTGTCCCGGGCCATCCTGGACGGCGAACCGGTCCGGCTGATCGTCGACGCCGACTGGCCGCTGCCCGCCCTGCCGCCGAACGTGCGGGCCGTCGACGAGGACGTGCCGGGCGACGGGTACCGGGTGCTGGTCACCGACCGGGTGGTACCGATCGACGGGCGGACGGCAGTGCTGCGGCCACCGTCGCTGGTCGCCGGCGTGGGCGCGAGTCGGGGCGTGCCGGCCGCCGAGGTGGCGGAGCTGCTGCGCCGGGTGCTGGCCGAGGCCGGCCTCGACCCGGCGAGCCTGCGCTGCCTGGCCAGCGCCGACGTGAAAGCCGACGAGGCGGGCATCCGCAGCACCGCCGACGCGCTCGGCGTACCCCTGGTGACCTGGCCGGCGACGCGGCTGGCAACTGTCGACGTGCCGAATCCCAGCGAGGTGGTCCGCGCGGCGGTCGGCACGCCGAGCGTCGCCGAGGCCGCGGCGCTGCTCGGCCCGGACGGCCGGTCCGACGCGACGCTGCTGGTCGGCAAAACCGCGACGGCGATGGCCACCGTGGCGGTGGCGCGGCACGCGCCGCGCGGCCGGCTGGCGGTCGTGGGGCTCGGGCCGGGCGCCGCCGACCTGCGGACCCCCCGCGCGGTCGCGGAGCTGCGTCGCGCGGCGGTGGTGGTCGGCTTGGATCAGTACCTCGACCAGGTGCGGGACGTGTTGCGGCCGGGCACTCGGGTGCTGTCCAGCGGGCTGGGCGCGGAGGAGGCCCGGGCCCGCGCGGCCGTCGACGAGGCCGCCGCCGGCCGGGCGGTCGCGCTGATCGGCTCCGGCGACGCCGGGGTGTACGCGATGGCGAGCCCCGCCCTGGAGTACGCCGACGAGCGGATCGACGTGGTCGGTGTGCCCGGGGTGACCGCCGCGCTCGCCGCCGGGGCGCTGCTCGGAGCGCCGCTCGGCCACGACCACGCCTACGTGAGCCTGTCCGACCTGCACACCCCGTGGGAGGTCATCGAGCGGCGGGTGACCGCCGCCGCCGAGGGCGACTTCGTGACGCTGTTCTACAACCCGCGCAGCCGGGCGCGCGACTGGCAGCTCGGCAAGGCGCTCGGCATCCTCGCCGCGCACCGGCCACCGGACACCCCGGTCGGCGTGGTGCGCAACGCCAGCCGCCGCGGCGAGCGGGTGCACCTGGCGACGCTGGCCACGCTCGACCCGGCCATCGTCGACATGTACAGCGTCGTCGTGGTCGGCAACAGCGACACCAGGCTGGTCGCCGGCCGGATGGTCACGCCCCGGGGGTACCGGTGGCGCTCGTGACGATCGGCGCCTGCCAGGGTTGCGGCGCCTGCCTGCTGACCTGCCCCACGCACGCGATCCGGCCGGTTGCCGGCGGCCTGACGGTACGTGCCGACCGCTGCACCGGCTGCCTGGAGTGCCTGGAGATCTGCCCGGTCGACGCGATCCGCGTCGCCGAGCCCGACCCCTGCGAAGGAGCCCGATGAGCCGGGTGGTGCATCCGATCGAGGTCGAGTCGTACCGCATCCTGCGCGAGCGGGTCGACCTGTCGCACCTGCCGCCGCTGAGCCGAGCGGTGACCGAACGGGTGGTCCACGCCAGCGCGGACCTCGCGTACGTCCAGGAGCTGGTCTGCGACGAGGCCGCCCTGGAGGCGGGGCTGGCCGCGCTGCGTGCCGGCATGCCGGTGGTCACCGACGTGGCGATGGTCGCCGCCGGCATCACCCGCGCCGGCCTGGAGCTGGTCTGCCCGGTCGCCGAGCCGGCCGCCGCCGAACTGGGCCGCGCGGCCGGCATCACCCGCTCGGCCGCCGCCGTGCGGATCGCGCTGGACCGGGTCGGTCCCGGCGCGGTGTGGGTGGTCGGTTGCGCGCCCACCGCGCTTGTCGAACTGCTCACCCTGGACGCCGCGCCCGCGCTGGTCGTCGGCCTGCCGGTCGGTTTTGTGGGCGCCGCCGAGTCGAAGGCGGCGCTGCGGGCCAGCGGCCTGCCCGGGGTGTCCAACGTGGGCGAGAAGGGTGGCTCGGCGGTCGCCGCCGCCGCCCTCAACGCCCTGCTCTACACCGAGGAGAAGTCATGACCGGTCTGGTCATCGTCGGGCACGGCACGCGCAGCGCTGCCGGGGTCGACCAGTTCGCCGCGCTCGTCGAGCGGGTCCGCCGTCGCGGTGACGTCGCGGACGTCGAGGGCGGCTTCATCGAGCTGTCCCGCCCGCCGCTGACCGACGCGGTCGGCGCGCTCGTCGCGCGCGGGCACCGGGCCCTCGTCGCGTTGCCGCTGGTGCTCACCGCCGCCGGGCACGGCAAGGGCGACATCCCCGCCGCCATGGGACGCGAGCAGCAACGCCACCCCGGGCTGACCTACCGCTACGGACGTCCGCTCGGCCCGCACCCGCTGCTGCACGACGCCCTCGAACAGCGCATCGACGCGGCGCTGGGCCACACCGACCGGGCCGGCGCGGCGCTGGCGGCTGCCGACCGGGCCGGCACGTGGGTGGCGTTGATCGGGCGGGGCTCCACCGACCCGGACGCCAACGCCGAGGTGGCCAAGGTCGCCCGGCTGCTCTGGGAAGGACGCGGCTACGCGGGCGTCGAGCCGGGCTTCATCTCCCTGGCGCAGCCGTCGGTGCCGGCGGTGCTGGACCGGTTGCGCCGGCTCGGCGCGCGGCGGATCGTCGTGGCGCCGTACTTCCTGTTCGCCGGGGTGCTGCCGGACCGGATCGTCGCCAAGTCGGCGGAGTTCGCCGCCGCGCACCCCGACCTGGAGGTCCGGGTGGCCGAGGTGATCGGCGACTGCGACGCCCTGGCGGATCTGGTGCTCGAACGCCACGCCGAGGCGCTGGGCGGGGACATCCGGATGAACTGCGACACCTGCGCGTACCGGGTGTTGATGCCCGGCTTCGCGGACAAGGTGGGTCGTCCGCAACGCCCACACGACCACCCCGACGACCCGGTCGGCCACCACCATCACCACGGGCACGACCACCACCATCACCACGGGCACGACCACCACCACGACCACGGTTCGGTCGCCGTGGTCGGCGGCGGGCCCGGCCCCGACGACCTGATCACGGTACGCGCAAAGGCCCTGCTCGACGCCGCGGACGTCGTCGTGGTCGACCGGCTCGCCCCGCAGGGACTGCTCGCCGGGCTGCGCCCCGACGTGCTGGTCATCGACGCCGCCAAGATGCCCCGTGGCCCGTCGATGGCCCAGGACGCGATCAACGCGGCCCTGGTGTCGCACGCCCGTGCCGGCCGGCGGGTGGTCCGACTCAAGGGCGGCGACCCGTACGTCTTCGGACGCGGCCACGAGGAGGTGCTGGCCTGCCGGGCGGCCGGCGTGCCGGTGACGGTCGTGCCCGGGGTCAGCAGCGCTCTCGCCGCGCCGGCCCTCGCCGGCGTGCCGGTCACGCACCGGGGCGTGGCGCACGACGTCACAGTGGTCTCCGGGCATCTGCCGCCCGGGCACCCCGACTCGCTCGTGGACTGGGCGGCGCTGGCCCGCGCCCGGGGCACCGTCGTGCTGCTGATGGCCGTGGACACCATCGCGAAGATCGCTGCGGTGCTGGTCGAGCACGGTCGTGCCCCGGAGACCCCGGTGCTGGCGGTGCAGGACGCGGGGCTGCCCGGCCAGAAGTCGGTGTCGGCCCGGTTGGACGAGATCGGCGCGGCCGCCGCCCGCGAGTCCGTGGGCCCGCCTGCCGTCTTCGTCGTCGGCCCGGTGGTCGCCGTCGCGGCCACCGGGCCGTGACCCTCACTCGCTCCGGGCGGTCTCCGGGCCGGTGACGCGTTCCAGCAGCGGCATCGTGGAGGCGATGACGCCGAGACAGGCGACCAGTCCGACGACGACGATCACGTAGAAGCGCGGCTGGGGCGCGACGAGCGTGTAGTGCATCTGTGCCCGCAGGAACAGGTGCGCGGCGAGCAGGCCCATGCCGATGGCGAGGGCGGCGACGGCGAGCATCGGTACGGCGCTCTCCAACGCGACCACCCGGCGCAGGACCCGCACCGGAGCGCCGCTGAGGCGCAGCAGGCTGAACGGACGGCGGCGTTCGGTCAGGCCACCGATGACGCTGACCGCGAGACTGCACCCACCGAGCGCCAGGCTGGCGATGATGACGACGTTGGCCAGTTGTTCCCAGCCGCGCAGCGTGTCAGCGAAGTCCGACTCGAAGTCGCCGGGCACGTTCGGCCCCGTCCAGAAGGTCGGGAAGGCGACCTCCAGCACGGTGCGGACGCGTTCGATGGCCGCAGCCGAGCCGTCCGTGCCCACGACGACCGAGCTCACCGGCAGCCGCTGCAACTCGTCGAGCGTGATCGACGCCGCGCGCCACTCCGTTGTGGACGACGCCGACTCCTCCCAACGGCTCAGACCCATCGGCACCTCGATGACGACGGCGCCCTGGGCGCACCTGCCGTACGCGCTCGGCAGGTCGGCGCAGGCGATCACCCCGCCCTCGCCGCCGGTGTTGATGTCCGGGGCCTCCCGGATCGCGGTCGCGGACCGCACGCCGGTGATCGCGCGCAGTTCGGCGAAGAGCGTGTCGGGCACCGACGACGTCTTCTCGTTGAAGACTGTGGTCACCGTGCCGGCGTCGGTCGAGCCGACCGGCGCCGGGCCGCGGTTGGCGATGATCGTGGTGATCACGCCGACGGCCACGCTCGTGACGAAGAGCGCGAGCATGATGCCGCTGATCGCCCGGAAGCCGGCCTTCGGGTTGTCGGCGAGGCGTCGCGCGGCGATGAGCGTGGCCGGGCGGTTGGCGTACCGGGCCATCACCCGGGCGCCGACCATTGTCAACCACGGGCCGGCGAGGACCAGGCCGGCCATGATGAGCAGCAGGCCGGGCAGGAAGATCGCGGTCTGGCCGTCGGACGACTCGGGTCGGTAG
The DNA here is from genome assembly GCF_045161355.1 of Micromonospora sp. NBC_00617. Lineage (NCBI taxonomy): Bacteria > Bacillati > Actinomycetota > Actinomycetes > Micromonosporales > Micromonosporaceae > Micromonospora > Micromonospora sp. NBC_00617. Next base: position 1,980,757 of record NZ_CP107751.1, read on the forward strand.
CCGAGCGCGAACACCAGCACGGCAACGCCGAGCACCATCGGGATCAGCCGGTACGCGCGCGGTGCCCGTGGCGTGACCCAGCGGGTGACGCCCAGCGGGGAGATCCGTACCCGGCGCAGCGAGACCTGGGCCGCCACCGCAGCGCCGGCCGGGACGCCGAGCGCCACCAGCAGGATGTTCAGCAGGCCCAGGGACATGTCGCCGGGGAAGAACGGCATGCCGGTGAACGGGATACCCGCGAGCGGCTCGCGGAAGGCGTAGAACAGGCCGAAACCGACGGCGGTGCCGGCGACGGCTGCGGCCGCCGCCTCCACCGCGGCGACCGTCGAGATCTGCCGGGGTGTCGCGCCGACCAGGCGCATCGCGGCGAAACGCTGCTCCCGGCGGGCGGCGCTGAGCCGGGTGGCGGTGCCGATGAAGATCAGCACCGGGAAGAGCAGCCCGCCGGCGATCACGCCCAGGATCAGGTTCACCGTGGTCTCGGGGAGGGCGGGCTTGTCATCGATGTTGTCGACCTGCCGGGAGTTGGGCAGCTTGCCCACGCTGTCCGGCGTGCCGCCCACGATGGCGAGCAGCGTGTCCGGTGAGGTCAACCCGGACGGTCCGACCGTGCCGAGGTCCCGCCCCGGGTACCGGTCGGCCAGCTGGTCGGCCGGCTGTGCCGCGAACAGCTCCCGCAGCGCCGGTGAGACGTAGAACTCACCGGGGCCCGGGGTGGCCGGGATGCCGGCCGGGGTGGGCGCGCTCGGCCCGGTCGCGGCGACGTCGATCCGGAGGATCGGCTTGCCGTGGAAGAAGTCGTCCCGGACCGACCACCACAGTGGATCGGCGGTGCCGGCGGTGGAGGCCTGGGGATAGATCGACGCGTACCGGGTGAGCTGGGCGTCGACCGCGTTGACCCCGGCCAGGGTGGTCAGCAGCAGCCCGCTGCCGATCGCGACGGCGGCGGCGATGACGAGCAGGCGGGTGAGCGCCTCCCGGCCGCCGGCCAGGGCGAGGCGGAGCCCGAAGCGGATCATGAGGCGATCCGGTCCGGCGCGTTGACGCGCCCGTCGCGGACCATGACCTCGCGGTCGGCGTACGCGGCGATCCTGGCCTCGTGAGTCACCAGGATGACCGTGGTGCCCTGCTCGCGGGCCGCGCTGACCAGCAGGTCCATCACCTGCTCGCCGGTGAGCGAGTCGAGCGCGCCGGTCGGCTCGTCGGCGAAGAGCACCCGCGGCTCGGCGACCAGGCCCCGGGCCAGGGCGACGCGTTGCGCCTGCCCGCCGGAGAGCTCGCCCGAGCGGCGGTGCTCCAGGCCGTCCAGCCCGAGGCGCGCGAACCAGGCACTCGCCTTCGGCAGCGCCTGCTTGCGGTGTACGCCGCTGAGCAGCAGCGGCAGTGCGACGTTCTCCACAGCGGTCAACTCGGGGACGAGTTGACCGAACTGGAACACGAAGCCGAACCGGTCGCGTCGCAGGCTGCTGCGCTGGGTTTCGGGCATGGCGTCGACCCGGGCCCCGTCGAACAGGATCTCGCCGGAGTCCGGCACGAGGATGCCGGCCAGGCAGTGCAGCAGGGTGGACTTGCCCGAGCCGCTGGGGCCCATGATGGCGAGGATCTCGCCCGCCTCCACGGCGACGCTCGCGCCGCGCAGGGCGGGTGTCTGGCCGAAGGCGAATTCCACGTCCCGTGCCTCGATCACCACGCTCATGGCCGCACCTCTTTCCGCAGGGCGTCCAGGCGGGCGCCGGTCATCTCGATCCACCGGAGGTCCGCCTCCAGGTGGTACAGGCCGTGGTCGGCGAGCAGCGCGTCGACCAGGTTGCCGGTGCGCTTGATCTCGGTCAGCTCGCGCATCCGGTGCAGGTGCGCGCTGCGCTGGGTGTCGAGGTATTCGGCGGCGGGACGGTCGAGCATCAGCGCGAGCACGACCTTGGCGAAGAGCACCGTCTGCAGGTGTGGCTCCGGGTCGACCGGTTGGGTGAGCCACTGCTCGACCTCGGTCGCGCCGACGTCGGTGATGACGTAGCGCTTGCGGTCGGGGCCGGAGCCGGGCGCGACGTCGCTGATCACCACCTTGCCGTCGCGGGCCAGGCGGCTGAGGGTGGAGTAGACCTGGCCGAACGGCAGCGGCTTGCCTCGGCCGAAGAAGGCGTCGTAGTCGCGCTTCAGGTCGTAGCCGTGGCTGGGCTCCCGTTCGAGGAGGCCGAGAAGAGTCAGTGGCACGCTCATGCCAGGAGACTACCCCGAGGGTATACCTCGCGTATATACCCTTGGTGTGTACTCGGTGGGTCCCCTGCTCAGAGCATGGCTTCCAGAGGTCAGCCCGTGAGGGCGCGGGCCAGGGCGTAGCCGACGGCGGCCGCGGCGAGCCCGGCGGCGACGCTGCCCAGCACGTTGGCCAGGGCGAGGAACCGGTCGCCGCCCCGGGCCAGCCGCAGGGTCTCGTAGCTGAAAGTGGAGTAGGTGGTCAGGGCGCCGCAGAACCCGGTGCCGAGCAGCGCGCCGACCACGGGGTCGACCGGCCACCCGACCAGAGCGCCGAGCAGCAGCGAGCCGACCACGTTGACGCTGAACGTGCCCCAGGGAAACGCCGAGGCGTGGCGGGACTGCACGGCCCGGTCGGCGAGGTAACGCAGCGGTGCGCCGACTGCCGCGCCCAGGGCGATGAGCAGCACGGTCATCGGGCCGCCCGACGCCGCAGCAGTCCGGTGGCGGCGGCGTCGCCCAGCCCGACCGCGACGAGCGCCCCGAGCGCCGTCGCGGCCAGGTACGCCAGCGCGACGCCCGGTGCGCCCGCCACGAGGGCCTGCTGGACGTCCACCGCGTAGGTGGAGAACGTGGTGAAGCCGCCGAGCATCCCGACCCCGAGGAACGGGCGGGCCAGCGGGTGCCCACCGCCGAGGTGACCGAGCACCGCCATCAGCACGCCGATCAGCAGGCAGCCGGACACGTTGACGCCGAACGTCGCCCACGGGAAAGTGGTCGGCGCGTGCGGGACGACGTGTTGCAGACCGGCCCGGCTCAGCGCGCCGAGCACACCACCGGCCGCGATCGTGGCGAGCACCGTCGCGGGTCGCGCGCCGAGCTCGCGCCGGTCGGCGGTGACACTCAGATCGACGTCGGGGTCGGTACGCGGCTCGAACGGCTCTGACACGGGTCCTTCCTACCAGCACGGGCGCCGTGACGGCTGGTCAGCGTACCGCCGCGACGGCGGCGTCCGGCCCGCCGCGCCACACCGTGCCGACCTCGCTGAACCCGGCCTCGGTGAGGGCGGCCAGATGCCAGGAGACCGGCGGGTTCCACTCCGGGCTGTGCCCGGTCGGGTAGATGGCGTGTCGCTGGGCGACCAGCGGGGCGAGCGTCGGGTCGGCGGCGGCCCGCTCCCACCAGCTGGACCAGGACAGCACCGAGCCGGCGGCGTAGCGGGCGTCGCGCCGGTCCCGCGCCCGGTCCAGCAGCCGCTTGGTCAGCTCCGGCAGCGTGTCGTCGGGCATGTGGTCGGCGTTGACGAAGATCCCACCCGGGCGCAGCACGTCGCGCAGGTCGGCGTAGAGCACGCGCAGCCGGTCGGCCGGCAGCCAGTGCAGGGCGGTGGCGGTGAGGACGGCGTCGTACTCCCGGTGGGGGAGCGTCGAGCGCCAGTCGGGAGTGGCGAGGTCGGCGGTGACGATCGTGGCCCGGCCGGCCAGCGAGGCGCCGGCGATGGCGAGCAGTGCCGGGTCGAGGTCCACCAGCGTCACCTCGGCGCCCGGGAAGCGCGCCAGCGTCCGCAGCGAGATGGTGCCGGTGCCGCCGGCCAGGTCGAGCAGCCGCGGAGGGCGGCCGTCGAGGACCGCGTCGACGGTGTCGAGCATGGTGGCGAGGCGGTGTTCCCGGTCCGGTAGGTAGGCCTCCTGCTGACGGTCCCAGCTCTCCTGCCATGCCGACGGATCCGTGATGTAAGGACTCATGAAGGTCAGGCTAGTTACTCGAACGAGTCCGGTCCAGACCTTGTTGCACATCTTTTGCAATTGCAGGATGATGGCGGGGCGATGATCGGAGTGACGCCGGGTCGGGCAGCCCGCCCGACCCGGCGCCCTCACCTCGCGCCCTCGGCCGACGGCCGGCGTACGGTACCCGCAGCCCGCACCGGGACCGTCGCGCAAGGAGGCAGGCGATGCAGGACCGCACCCCGCGTCCGCACGAGCTGGAGCCGATCGAGCGCGCCGACATCGACGAGCTGCGCGCTCGCCCCGGACTCGGTGGAACGTTCGATGGGCAAGATGCGCCGCATCGTCGACCAGCGCGACCGCGGCTGAGCGGCGACTCACCACCTTCCATTGACGGCGCGGCGGCGCGCGGTCAGCGGGGCAACGCGCCCAGCGGTGTCGACATAGGATCCGCGAGAGAGCCTGCGGACGGCCGCCGGGCAGGTCCGCCCGGAGGTCGCCGCGATGTCACCGTCGGCGGCCCTGGTGGCCCGGCTGACGGCGCTGCTCTGATGCCCGCCCCGCGTGCCGCCGCCGAGCCCGCGCCCGGCTGCGGCAGGATGGCCTGATGCGACACGTCGTGCTGTTCCACTCCGTGTACGGGCTGCGGCCCGCCGTTCGTGCCGCCGCCGACCGGTTGCGCGCCGCCGGGCACCGGGTCGCCGCCCCCGATCTGTACGGCGTCCCGGCCGCCGACACCGTCGAGGAGGGCTTCGCGCTGCTCGACAAGATCGGCCAAGAGGTGGTGCTCGACCGGGCCCGCGCGGCGCTGCGCGACCTGCCGCCGCAGACGGTCCTGGCCGGTTTCTCGATGGGCGCCGGCGTCGCCGGGGCGCTTCTCGCCGAGCGCCCCGACGCCGCCGGCCTGCTCCTGCTGCACGGCACCGGCGGCGTGCCGGACCCGGCCCGGCCCGGGTTGCCGGTGCAGCTGCACATCGCTGACCCGGACCCGTACGACACGCCGGACGAGGTCGACGAGTGGCAGCGGGCGATGACCGACGCCGGCGCCGACCTGAGCGTGTTCCGCTATCCCGGCGCCGGGCACCTGTTCACCGACCCGGACGTCGCCGAGTACACCCCGGACGCCGCCGCGCAGGTCTGGCCCCGGGTGCTGGCCTTCCTCGCCGCCGACTGAGCGCCCGCCGGGCCGCCCGACGTTCAGCAGGGGTGGACGCGCTTGGTGTGCGGGACGAGCTGATCGCGTACGGGCCGCTGCTGTCCGACGACGGCGACACCTGGCTCGGCACCGCCGCGCTGGTGCGGGCGCCGACCCCGGGCGCGACGCGCGCCATCCTGACCGTGGGCCGGTACGCCGACGTCGAGGTGCACCACTGGCAGTTCGGCGGGCGACCGACCTGACCCCTCAGGCGGCGGCGGCCAGGCCGGTAGGCCAATGAATTGACGGCGGGCGGGATGCGGCGCGTACGATTCTGGCCGGTGGGCCGACGTCGACCGGCCCGCCGCGTTCGGCCGGCCCCGACACAGCGGGCACCGCACGGATCGTCGCCGGGGCCCGGGCCACGTCCGCGAGCCAGTGCCCGCCCGTGGTGGTCGGCGTCGCGGACGCTCGGGTCGGTGGCACGTCGCTGGCGGACGCGACCGCGCGCAGGCGGCGGGCATCCGCCGGGCGGTTGGCCCCGCGACCCGAGGCGGCCGGTGCGGTGGCCATCGGCGCCGTCGAGAGACGTCGGCGTGATGAGACCGTCGGGGCCACCTCCGCGAAGACGGCGTCGAGGCGGTCTACGCGGGAGCTGACGGCGTCGAGACGCACCACGTCGGCGGGACGGTCCGCGGTGCGACGGACCGTGGTGGGGTCGAGGGCGTCCGGGCGGACGGTGTCGGGGCGCGGCGCTTCGGCGGCACGACGGACGAAGGCGGCCCGCAACGCGCGGGGCAACCGCTCGGCGGCGACCTGGCGCAGCGCGGGCGCGGCGAACACGTACCCGTCGGTGCGCCGGGGGAGCAGCAGCCCGGCCGCGACCAGTCCGCGTAGGGCCGGTGCGGATCGGCCGGGCACCCAACCGAGGGTCTGGTCGACGGCAGCGCGGGAGACCGGACCGCCGAGGGTGGCAGCAGCCATCAGCACCGCCCGTCGTTCGCCGTCGAGGTGGTCCAGTTCCGCGCCGACGGCCCGGCGGACGGCGTCGGGCAGCGGGAGCGTCACCCGGTCGGCGCCATCCACGATTGACCGCACGTACGCCACCGCGTGGCCGGGACGGCCCGCCACCAGTGGCAGCAGCCGGTCGACCAGGGCCACCGGTTGCCCAGCCCGGGTGAGCAGGTGGCGCAGCAGCCGCCCGGACTGCACCGTGGCCAGCGGGCGGATCGGCACGCGGCGGGCCGGGCCGGGGCGGGTGTCGGCCCACTGCGGCTGATGCACGGTGAGCACCGCGAGCGGCAGCCCGCGCGCCGTCGCCGCGGTGAACAGCGTGTGCAGGAAGTGGCTCACGGCCGGCGCGGCACGGTCCACGTCGTCCACGGCGACGACCAACGGTCGGTGGGCGGCCAGGCGCAGCAGCGCGTCCCGGCAGACCGCCGCGGCGGCCAGCGCCTCGGTCGACCCGTCCGGGGTGGTCAGCAGCGATTGCAGCGCCACCATCGCCGCCGCGACCCGGTCCGGCGGGTACAGCGGTGTCAGAGCGTCGGTCAGGCGGTCACGGACCGCCGCCGGGCCGTCGCCGTGGCGGATGCCGGCGACGCCGCGGACCAGCTCGGCGACCGGCGCGAGCACCTGGTCGGGGTACGGCGGGCAGCCCACCAGGCACCAGCGCACCGGCATCCCGTCCACCGTGCGCAGCCCGCGGGCCAGCTCGTGCAGGAGTCGGCTGCGGCCGCTGCCGCTCGGACCGACCAGGGACACCCAGCGCGGGTCGCGATCGTGCAGCGCCCGGGTCAGCTGGTCGGTGACGCTGGCCAGTTCGCGGCGTCGCCCGATCAGCGGGCCGTCGTGCCGGTCGGCGCCCGGTCGCGCCAGGCCGGCGGCATGCCACACCGGCATCGGCGGCACCCGGCCGGCGACCGACACCGGCGCCAGTTGACGCTGCACGATGAGACCAGCGGTGGCCCGCGCCGTGACGGCGCACAGCGCGACGGTGCCGGGTGCGGCGTACTCCTGCAGGCGGGCCGCGGTGGTGATCACCGCGCCGCTGGCGACGCCGTGGCCGCCGCTGACCGCGCCGCCCAGGTCGACCACCGCCTCGCCGGTGGCGACCCCGACACGTAGCCGCAGGGTGATGTCGCGCAGGATCGGCCGGCGATCCAGCGCGGCCTGGATCTCCAGCCCGGCCCGCACCGCCCGGTACGCGTCGAAGCCGTCGGAGTGTCGCGCCCCGAACAGTGCCATCACCGCGTCGCCGACGTACTTCTCGACCACGCCGTGCCAGCGGCGCAGCACAGCGGCGACCGTGTCGAAGTACGCCCGTTGCAGCGCACGGACGTCCTCCGGGTCGAGCCGGTCGACCAGTGCGGTGGAGCCGACGATGTCGGCGAACAGCACGGTGACCGTCCGTCTCTCCTCGGGCACCGGCCAGTGTGGGCGGTCGGTCCGCTGCGTGTCGGCGACGATAGTGATCATGGGTGCGCACCGGTCCTTGCCCCGCTGATGGCTGACGACCTTCGGAGATTGGCATTCCTGGGCTGACGGGGGATCGGCAGAACGACGTATGTCGGCCACTCGCAACCATTAGTCGCAATGTCGACGCGAGGAGTACCACAAGCGGCAGATGGCCGTAGAACGGTACGGGGGCGTGTGATTAGGCTGCGTCCCATGGCCAGCGATGTGGACACCGCACCGCTCGTGGGCCGGGCCGAGCTGGTGCAGGCGGTTCGGTCGGCGCTGCTCGGTGACGTGGCACAGGGGCAGACGGCCGCCGTCTTCCTGACCGGTGAGAGCGGTGTGGGCAAGACCCGCCTCCTCGGTGAGATCGGTGCCCGATTGCGCGACCAGGGCGCATTGGTGCTGACCGGCAGTTGCCTGGACATCGGCGACGCCTCGCCGCTGCACCCGTTGCTGCAGGCGCTGCGGCGTTTCGACGCGGACCTGTCCGCGGCGCAGGCGCGCACCTCCTCGTCGGTGCGCGGGCTGTTGCAGATGTTCGCCGACGAGACCGGCGGCCCGGATGGCGCCGGCGCCCTGCTGGAACGCGTCTCCAGGGGCCTGCACCTGATCGCCGAGGGGCGACCGCTGGTGCTGATCCTGGACGACCTCCAGTGGGTCGACCGCAGCACCCGCCAGCTGCTGCTCTATCTGCTGGCCGGTCTCGGTGACCTCCAGCTCTCGGTGCTGGCCGCGGTGCGGGCCGAGTCGTTGCAGGGCGCGCACCCGCTGCGCCGGGTGCTCACCGAGCTGCGCCGGCTGCGGACGGTCCGGGTGCTCGACCTGTCCCCGCTGGACCGCGCCGGCACCGAGCAGCTCGCCGCCGCCGTGGTCGGCCGGGCGCTCGCGCCCGACGCCGCCGAGCAGGTGTGGCAGCGCAGCGGCGGCAACCCGTTCGTCATCGAGGAGTTGGCCCGCGACCTGCGCGACGGGCGGGACGGGCTGTCCGAGACGCTGCGCGAGATCTTCCTCGACCGGGTGGACGCGCTGCCGCAGCACGCGCACGCTGTGGTGCACGCGGTGGCGGCGGGCGTCGAGCCCGTGCAGCACTGGCTGTTGGCCGAGGTGCTGCGGCTGCCGGAGGACGAGCTGATCGACGCCGCGCGCGCCGCGGTCGCGCACCGGCTGCTGGTCGGCGCGGACGACGGCTACCGGCTGCGGCACCGCCTGGTCGCCGAGGTGCTGGCGCACGAGCTGCTGCCGGCCGAGCGCTCCGGGCTGCACCGCCGCTACGCCGAGGCGTTGACCGCGGCGCCGGGCGAGCTGCACCAGGCCCGGTTGGCGCATCACTGGCGGCTGGCCGGTGAGCCGGCGCGGGCGTTGCCGGCGGCGGTGGCCGCCGCGCAGGAGGCTGAGCGGCTGCACGGTTACGCCGAGGCGCACCGCCACTGGACGGCGGCGTTGCACCTGGCCGGCGACTCCGGCTCGGTGGAGGTGGACCGGATCGAGCTGCTCGGCAACGCCGCCGAGGCGGCCCACCACTGTGGGGAGCACGCCCGCGCGTTGGCCCTGCTGGAGGAGTTGGCCGCGCTGCGGGGCGGCGAGCCGAGCTGCGCCTTGCACATCCGTCGGGCCCGTTACCTGGCCGCCGCCGGTCGCTCGGCGCTGGCCGAGGAGGAGTACGAGCGGGCGCTGGAGGCGGCGGACTGCTCGCCGCGGGACCGGGCCGCCGCCGCGGCGCGGCTGGCCGAGCTGTTGCTGCACCTGGGCCGCTACGCCGACGCCGGCGAGCGGGCGCGCGAGGCGCTGGCGCTGGCCGAGAACGTGGAGGGTTCCGCCACCGAGGTCGTGCTGGCCAGCTCGGCGCTGGGCTTCAGCGACGCCTTCCTGGAAGACCCGGACGCCGGTCTGGCGGTCATGCGCGACGCCCTCGACACCGCCGAGCGCGCCGGCCAGCCAGAGGATGTGGCGTGCGCCTACCTGCACCTGGCGGAGCTGCTGACCGGGCCGCTGAACATCCTCGAAGAGGGCGTGGTGGTGGCACGGCGGGGCGCCGAGCGGGTGGCCGAGCTGGGGCTGGGCCGCACCTGGGGCACCCGACTGCTGGCCATCGCCATCAACGGGCTGTTCCGGGTGGGCCAGTGGGCCGAGGCGGAGAAGGTGGTCGCCGTGGCCCTGCGGCACCGACCGTCCGGCGCGGACGCCGTCGAGTTGCTGCTCGCCCGCTGCCGGCTCTCGGTGGGCTACGGCGACATTGAGGCCGCCGGTCGGGACCTCGACGCGGTGGCGACCCTGCTCGCCGGCGGTGGAGCGCGCCACGTCATCCCGCTGCTCACGCTGCGGTCCGGGTTGGCGATGTGGGAGGGCCGGCACGACATGGCCCGGCTGGCGGTGCAGCGCGGCCTCACCGAGAGCCGCTCCGACGACGTGATGATCCTGTCCGCCCTGGTCTGGCACGGGCTGCGCGCCGAGGCGGAGGCGCATTCCAGCCGCACCGTGGCCGTGGACCCGACCGCCGTACGCCGGCTGCGGGATGTCGCCGACCGGATGGCTCGCAAGAGCGCCGGAGCGGCTCGACCGGTGCGCTCGGTGGTGGAGGGCTTCCTGGCCCTGTGCGCCGCCGAGGTGAGCCGCCTCGACGGCAGCGACCCGGAGCTGTGGGCCACCTCGGTCGCCGAGTGGGACGGTCGGAACCACCCCTATCCGGCGGCGTACTCCCGGCTGCGGCAGGCGGAGGCTCTGCTGGCCCGGCGCAGTCGGGTGGCCACTGTGGGCAAGCTGCTGCGCGAGGCGTACCGGGTGGCGCAGGGGTTGGGCGCGGTGCCATTGACCTCGGAGATCCGGGAGTTGGCGGGGCGGGCCCGGGTGTCGCTGGAGGAGCGCGACGCCGACGGCGCGCGCGCCGCCGCGTCGGCCGAGCCGGTCGACGACGAGTTGGCGGCTCTCACCGCGCGCGAGCGGGAGGTGCTCGCGCTCGTCGCCGAGGGGTTGACCAACAAGGAGATCGGGCAGCGGCTGTTCATCAGCGAGCGGACCATCGGTGTGCACGTGTCGCACATCTTCGACAAACTCCAGGTCCGCACCCGCGTCCAGGCCAGCGCGATCATGTTGCGCAACTCCCGCGGCTGACGGCACCGGTACGTATCCCGGCGCGTGTGCGCGCCGGGATACGTCGTTCTACTGATCCGGGCGGCGGTCCGCGGCTGAGAGGCTGAGCCCCGTCGACGGCGTCACGGGGGCGTCACGACCACTATGGAGGAGAGATGACCGAACCCGTCTGGGGGCCCGTGCACCGGGACATCGTCGACCTGCTGGCCGACCATCCGGCGGACGTGCCAGCGGTGGTCGATCACCTCACCAAGCTCCAGGACATGCTGGTGCGGCTGCCGCCGCTGGAGGCGAGCTGCCCGCTCGCCGACTTCAACAAGCTCTACCTGACGATCACCAGCAGCGTGCTGGACGGCCTGTACGACGACCGTTTCGTCGACCCGGCGTTCCTCTCCCGGCTGGACGTCGAGTTCGCGGCCCGCTACTTCGACGCCCTGCGGCTGTGGACCGACTCCAGCCCCGGCACGCCGAAGGCGTGGTCGTGTCTGTTCTCGCGGATGCGCGGGCCGGACGCCCGCCCGTTGCCGTCGGCGGCGGCCGGTGTGAACGCGCACATCAACTTCGATCTGCCGTTCGCGTTGGTGACGACGTTCGACCATCTGGAGTCGGAGCCGGTCGACGGCACCGACCAGCACCACGACTACCTCGAGATCAACAACATCTTCGCGGACAAGATCCCCGGCCTGCGCCGAGGCTATCTGGAGCGGTGGCAGCTGCTCATCGACATGCTCAACGGCGACATCGACGACTGGTACCAGGGGGAACTGGTCGAGTACACCCGCGATGTCGCCTGGCGCAACGCGCAGAAGATCTGGCGGTGCCGGCACGATCCGGAGGCCCGCGAGTGTGAGCGCACGCGGTTGGACGACAACGCCGCGGCGCTCGGCCGGTTGCTGCTCTCGCCCCTCGGGGCGTTCCTGCAGTAGCCGGGACGGGGGGTCCCCGCGCTCCGCCCGTGGGGGCGGCGGAGCGCGGGGGCGCGTCCGCCCCACCAGCTCCACCGCCCGCGGGTCGACCGGTGCTCACCGGCGACGGCGGGGAGTCAGCCGGTCGGCCCGGGGGGTGTCGACCGTCTGCCGTCGTCGGCCGGCCCGGGGGGTGCCGGCCGGCGGCGGGGGAGCCGGTGCGGGCCGGGCTCGCTGCGCCGGCCGACGGTGACGGGACGGGCCGCCGGCCGGCCCAGCGGCGACGCGGGGGACGGGCCACGGCACGGTGGTGGAGTGCGGTGTGGGCGCGGTCGTCGACAGGACACCGGCCATGGGTGTCGGTCGGCTCGTACGGGGTACGCCCGCGCCATGACCGTCCTGGCCCGGCGCCGGCCCGCCGCCCGACCCCGCCCCGCACGGCCCGGTCCGCTGCGGCCGGGCGGCCCGGTGCCGCGACCCGCCGCCCGTCCCGGTGCGCGATGACCGCCGTGGCCCGGTTCCCGTTCCGCTTCGACCCGGCGTTCCGTTGGCCGTTGGCGCTGCTGGGCGTCCGGCCGGCGACGGCCTGGGTCGCCGTCACCGACCAGGACCTTTTGATCCGGTACGGGCCGTGGCGGCTGCGCACCGGCCGGGACAACGTGATCGACGCCGAGGTGGGTGGTCCGTACCGCTGGTGGCGGGTGATCGGCCCCCACCTGTCGCTGGCCGATGGCGGCGTGAGCTTCGGCAGCAGCACGGCGGGAGGGGTCTGCCTGCGCTTCGGCGTACCGGTGCCGGCCCTGGCGCCCGGCGGCTGGCCCCGGCATCCGGCGGCCACCGTCACCGTTGCCGACCCGCCGGTCCTGGCACGGCTGCTCGCCGGATGAGGACCTGCCCTGAGCAGGCCATTCGCGTACCCGGTTCGCCGGTCGGACCGCCGGCTACCACCTACCGTCGGATCAGGACCTGCGAGGGTGGGACGGGCGATGGCTGACGAGCACCGGGCGAGACCGCGACGCTGGAGCGGACGACGCCATACGCCGACCGGACCGGACCCGGCCCTGCGCGCCGCCCGCGACCCGGCCCGCCCGCACTCGGGCGGCCGGCGGGGCGTCGTGGTGCCCGAGCAGGTCGCCAGCCCGGCCCGGTCGGCGCCGCCGGCCAGCCCGCTGCGGCGGTGGCTCTTCGAGCACCAGGTGCAGCCGCCGGGCCCGGAGACGGCCGAGGGGCAGAACCGCCGGCACGCGTGGTGGCAGGTGATGTGCCTGACCGGCGTGGACTACTTCTCCACCCTGTCGTACCTGCCGGGCATCGCGGCGGTGGCCGCCGGCGCGCTGTCCCCGCTGGCGACCCTGCTGATCGTCGCGCTGACCCTGTTCGGCATGTTGCCCATGTACCGCCGGGTGGCCCAGGAGAGCCCGCACGGGCAGGGCTCGGTGGCGATGCTGGAGCGACTGCTGCCGTTCTGGCGGGGCAAGATCTTCGTGCTCGTGCTGCTCGGGTTCGTGGCCACCTCGTGGATCATCACGATCACCCTGTCCTCGGCCGACGCCACCGTGCACCTGCTGGAGAACCCGTACCTGCCGGACTCCCTGCACGGCCCGGCGGTGCCGGTGCTGGTCACGGTCGCGCTGCTGCTCGTCCTCGGCGGTGTGTTCCTGCTCGGCTTCCGCGAGGCCGTCGTGGTGGCCATCCCGCTGGTGGCGGTCTTCCTGGTCCTCAACGCGGTGATCGTGGTGGTCGCGGTGGCTCGGATCGTCGAGGACCCCGCCATCGTGTCGGACTGGAGAACCGCGCTGACCGCCGGCGGCGGGGCGGGTCACATCCTGCTCACGGCCGTGCTGGCGTTCCCGCTGCTGGTGCTGGGGCTGTCCGGCTTCGAGACCGGCGTCAGCATGATGCCGCTGGTGTCGGCCGACGGCCCGGACCGGCCGGCCCGGCTGGCCGTCCGGATCCGCAACACCCGCCGGCTGCTCACCACCGCCGCGCTGATCATGTCGGTGTACCTGATCTCGACGACCTTCGTGACCACCGCGCTCATTCCCGCTGCCGAGTTCCGCCCGGGCGGCCCCGCGAACGGTCGGGCGCTGGCCTTTCTGGCGCACACCTATCTCGGCGAGGTGTTCGGCACCGTCTACGACGTGAGCAGCGTGCTCATCCTCTGGTTCGCCGGCGCGTCGGCAATGGCCGGGCTGATCAACATCGTGCCCCGCTACCTGCCCTCGTACGGCATGGCCCCGGAGTGGGCGCGTGCCGTACGCCCGGTGGTGGTCGTCTACACCGTCGTCAGCGTCGCCATCACGGTCGCCTTCCGCGCCGACGTCAACGCCCAGGCCGGCGCGTACGCCACCGGCATCCTGGCGATGATGGTCTCCGGCGCGGTCGCGGTGGCCATCTCGGCGGTCCGGAGCCGCCAGCGCGGCGGCGCCATCGGCTTTACCGTGCTGACGCTCGTGCTGGTGTACGCCCTGGTGGAGAACGTCATCGAGAAGCCGGACGGCATCACCATCTCGGCGCTGTTCATCCTCGGCATCATCGCGGTGTCGCTGATCTCCCGCGTCACCCGGACGACGGAGCTGCGCGCCGAGCGGATCGAGTTCGACGAGCCGGCCCGCCGGTTCGTCGCCGAGTCGCTGGCTCATGACGGGCAGTTGCACCTCATCGCGAACAAGCGCCAGGGCGGCTCGGTGAAGGAGTACACGATCAAGGAGCGGGCGCAGCGGGGCATGAACCCTGTGCCCGGGGCCGCGGACGTGCTGTTCCTGGAGATCGACGTGGTGGATCCGTCGGGGTTCAGCCAGGTGCTGCGGGTGCACGGCGTCGAGGTGGCCGGCTTCCGCGTGTTGCGGGCCAGCAGCCCGGCCGCGCCGAACGCGATCGCCGCGATCCTGCTGGCGCTGCGCGACGCCACCGGGGTACGCCCGCACGCGCACTTCGAGTGGTCGGAGGGCAGCCCCATCGCGCACCTGCTGCGCTACCTGATCCTCGGCCGGGGGGACACCCCGCCGGTGGTACGGGAGATCATTCGGCGTACCGAGCCGGACCCGCTGCGTCGGCCCGGCATCCACGTTGGCGGCTGACCGCGCGCACCGTCTGGTGGCGTTAAAGATGAATAACAGCACTATTCACGTTCACCTTCCTGTCCGTATTGCGTCTTATGGTGGCTTTTGGTGGTCGGCGGCACGTCGAGCACCCCACGCCCCGATGGCGCGGTCACGTCACGTACCCAGGAAGGCAGGCATTTGATGTCCACGTACCGAGGAGGAGACCGCCCGGCACGACCTCGACGGCGGTCCCGATGGTTCTTGCAGGTCGCGCGGAATGGTGGTGTTCATCGGCGTTGTTTGGGGCACTCCAATGATCAGACGGCGTTAGTACCTGCATGATTTCTGATGCCTGTGCACGCTTAGCTACCAGCACCTCTCAACATTCTGCGGCTTCCCGCAGGCGACGGGGGGTGGTCCACATGCCCTAGGTAACCGATGAGGTCAGGATTGGCTGATATTCCGAGGCGCCTGGTTGCCAAGGAACGCGTACGGGTCAGGCAGCGCCGCGAGCCGAATGACGGTCCCGCTGAGCGCGAGCGCACCGTCAAGGACGGCGCTATCAGCCGATGGTCCGGCGGCGACGGCGGTAAAGTCGGGGTGGTGTGGGACCGCGCCGCGCGCGTCGAGCCCGATCAACGGGTGGATCGCGGGCAGCCGGTGGGACACGTTGCCCATGTCGGTGCTCGGACCGGTCCGACTGCGCGGCACGCTATCGTCAAAGCGCCGTCCCAGCGCAGTCGCCGAATCGCGGTAAAGAGTCGTAAGCCCCGCATGGTGGCGCAACTCGGCGTAGGGCGGGAACTCGTCCCGCAGATCGAGCTGAGCGCCGCTGGCAATGGCGCCGGCCTGGAAACAGTCGTCCACCCGCAGCCGTAGCGAACCGAGTTCGTCGAGCGTGGCGGAGCGGGCCATGAACCGGCCTGCGGCAAGGGCCGGGATGATGTTGGGGGCGTCGCCGCCACTCGTGACGATGCCATGCACCTGGCGGCCCTCGGGTAGCTGCTGTCGCATCAGCCCGAGCGCGACCTGGGCAACGGTCATCGCGTCCTGAGCGTTCACGCCCCGCTCCGGAAAGGCCCCGGCATGGGCCGCCACGCCTTGGTAGGACACTCCGAAGGCACTCAGCGCGGTGGTACGGGGCGCGGGATCATCGTACGGGCTGGGATGCACCATGAGCGCGGCGTGGATCGGATCGAAGATCCCGGCATCGAGCAGCCGAATCTTGCCGCCCCCGTACTCTTCGGCGGGGCAGCCGATGACCGTAACGGTCGCCCCGATGGTGTCCGCAACAGCGGCAAGGGCGAGCGCGGCGCCGACGCTACTTGCCGCGATCACATTATGACCACACGCGTGGCCGATGCCGGGCAGCGCGTCGTACTCGGCACACAGTGCGATGTGCAGTGGACCGTCCCCGGCGGTTGCGACGAAAGCGGTGTCCATCCCGGCTACCGCGCCGGACACGGTGAAACCCGAGGAGTGCAGCACATCAGCCAGCCAGCTACTGGCCCGGTGTTCCTCGAACGCAGTTTCCGGATGGTCGTGAATCCGATGACTCAGCCCGATCAGGGCGTCGGCGTGGCGGTTCACCTGCTGCCGAATGGCATCAGCAACGCTGTCCGGGTCGTTTCTGCCTGCATCAATGACGTGGTCCATGGATCGATCACACCCGGCGACGCGCCGTCCAGCCAGGGCCTAGTTAGAATGCCACCCATTAACGATCCCTATGACCGACGGTTGCGGCAGGAGGTGCGCGAGTGGATCTTCGGGCACTCGAGACCTTCCTCGCAGTCGCCGTTGCCGGCAGCTTTGGCCGGGTCGCCGCCTCGATGCATGTCAGCCAACCCACGATCAGCGCGCGTATCGCGGCGCTTGAAGCAGACCTCGGCGGCAGCCTCTTTGACCGCGGACCCCGCGGCGCTAAGCTCACCGACCTGGGCCGCGCCTTTCTGCCATACGCAGACCGAGCCGTCGAAGCGCTGCGCGAGGGACGTTCCATAGCCACCTCCGGCACCTTGGGTAGGTCGCTCACGCTCGGCGTCACCGCCTCGCTCAGCGCCGGACCGTTCGCGGCTGCCGTCGCCGACCTTGTCTCCCGGTTACCCGACCTACGGTTACGCGTGCTAACGGCCGAAGCCGGCGAACTGCGCCGGCTGCTCGCCGATCGGACTGTCGAGGCGATCTACGCTCCGTGGCCGCCGCTGCTCGACGATCTTCCAGCCCGCGCCGAGGTGCTTCTCACCACCCAGGAATCGCTGCTCCTAGTTGTCGCCCCAACCCACCCCTTGGCCTCTCTCCCCGAGCCCATCGACTTCCTGGACGCGGTGCTGGCGGCCCGGCCGTTCCTCGACCTCCCGGTCGACTACGACCAGCGGGTCCATAGAATGGCCACCAGATCTGCTGCCCCGGCCGTCGTCGAAATCTGGGCGCTGGCAACAGCAAAAACTCTTCTGGTACGCGGGGTCGGTGCCGCTCTCCTCACTCCCACCCTCGCCGAACCCGAGCTGAGCGCTCGGCAACTCGTCGCTGTGGACCTGCGCGAACAACGCCAGCGACGCAGCGCCCTCGTCCGACTTGCCCGCCCAGGCCCACCCGGCCCAACCTTGCAGGCCTTCCGCGACGCGCTGCACACCAATCAGCCAGCCGTTGAGCTGCCCTAATCAAGTGGTGTCCAGCAGCGCCAGCACTGTGCGGGCCACCGCGACCAGCGCCGCGGGCGCCTTCTCCAACCAGGGATAACCCCCAGCCGGGCCTCGTCCGTGGCCCGCCGCACCGGACTGATCAGCCAGGTGGCCATCAGCGAGTCGAACAGGTCCAGCGCCTCGTCGACCGCGGCGGCTTCCAGCCGCAGAACGGTGGCCTGCAGCGTGACCTTCCCCCCGAGGGCGCCTCCGTCTCGGCCAGGGCGCGGTACATCCGCAGGTCGGTCTCCTCCCGGCGCCGGCCACAACCCGGAACCAGACGCTCCCGGCGTGGTCCCGTGCACCGCTCCCGGCGTTGGTCGTGTGCGGGCCCCGGGGCCCGCAGCCCAGCGCCTGAGCTGGCGGCGTCAGCTCAGGGAGCGCAGCCGGCCGGAGAGGTCGGTGGCGAAGAAGTCGAGAAAGCCGTCGGGGTCGCCACCGGCGTTCTGCAGAACGACGTGGTCGAAGCCGGCGTCGACGTACGACCGGACCTTCGCCACGTGCGGCTCGGGATCGGGGCCGACGGCGAAGAGCTCGCGGATGTGCTTCTCCTCCACGTGCGCGCTGGCCGCGTCGAAGTTGACCGGGTTCGGCAGCTCGCTCATCACCTTCCAGCCGGTGACCATCCACCGGCTGGTCTGCAACACCGCCTGCACCGCCTGTTGCTCGTCGGTGGCCCAGGCCAGTGGCACCTCGGCGTAGCGGGGGCCCGATCCGCCGGCACGCCGGTAGTGCTCGACGATCGAGGCGTCCGGATCGGTGGCGAACAGCCCGTCGCCCAGTTCGGCGGCGAGCCGGGCCGATGCCTCTCCGCTCGCCGCGACCGCGATCGCCGGCGGGGTGTCCGGCAGGTCGAAGACCTGGGCGTCCTCCAGTTGCAGGTGTCGTCCCTCGTATGACTGGTAGCCGCCCTGCCAGAGCAGCCGGATGATCTCCAGCGCCTCACGCAGCCGTTCGTGCCGACCCCGCACGCTGGGAAAGCCCTGACCCACGACGTGTTCGTTGAGCCGTTCGCCGGCCCCGACGCCGAGGGTGAAGCGTCCGTCGGAGATCAGCGCCATGGTCGCCGCGGCCTGCGCGATGATCGCCGGGTGGTAGCGCACGGTCGGGCAGGTCACGCCGGTGGCCAGGCGCAGCGTGGTGGTTCGCGCCGCGATCGCGCCGAGCACGCTCCAGGTGAAGGACGAGTGGCCCTGCGCGTCCAGCCAGGGGTGGAAGTGGTCGCTCATCTCGACGAAGTCGAAACCGGCCTGCTCGGCCCGGACGGCCTGCCGGATGATCTCCTGCGGTCCGAAGCCCTCCGAGGCCAGCTTGTAGCCGATCTGCATGGCACACTCCCGATTCCGTCCGCCCGCTGACGCCGGTCGGTTCCCGCCTTCGGGACCGACAAACGCCGGCGTCCAAACCAGCCTCCTAGGACGCGCTGCGCGGTGTGGCGGTGCCCGCCCGGCCCGCTCATCAATCGCTGGTGGGACTCCCTGAAGCTCGACGGCGACCGACGTCCCGTCGACCTGCTCCTGGCCGGGAACCCGGACCCGTAGGCGGGACGCGGCGCGGCGCCCCCTGGACCCCGGGCAGCAGACGGCCCGCGCCCTGAACGGGCGCGGGCCGGTGAGTCGCGTACGTCCTACTTGGACGGCTCGGGCAGCTTGCAGTCGACCTTGGGGTTGGCCCCGATGTAGTTCAGTGGTCCGGCCACGATCGTGACCAGGATCGTGCCGGCCTCGGCGCAGTTGGTGTCGTCGCCGCCGTAGTAGCCCCGCTGACCGCCGGCGATGGCGCCGATCACCAACCAGATCACGACGATGACTCCGAGTATCGAGGTGCCGCGCATCGCTGCCTCCTGAAGGAATGTGGTGGATCTGAGGTGCAGGCGTTGTACCCAATCGGGTCGCGCGGCTAACGGTGGGCGTCCGACACCCCCGGATCCTCCGTCCGGCCCATGCCGTTCGCCGTCGGTACCGCACCGGCATCGGCCGCCCGCATCGCGTCCCGACGGTCGGCTATCGGATCGCCGACCGACCCGGCCGCCGCGCGGGCCACCGGACGTAGAACTGCCTCACGGCCCCGCCGAGGAGGACCCATGAACGCCCCGACCCCATCCCTGTACATCGACCGCCCCGAGGACGTCGCGGTCGCGGCCCGCGCGCTCGCCGGCGGCGCGGTCGTCGCGGCGGCGTTCGCCAACTTCTACGCGCTCGTCACCCGGCCGGACGCGGCTACCGTCCGCCGGGTCAACCTGGCCAAGGGCCGCCCGGTCCACCAGATCGGCAGCATCACCACCGCCATCGGGCGGATCCCGGGAATGTTCGACTGGTCCCGGATCTCGCCCCGGTTGCCGATCGCCCGGGTGCGGGCGCTGATGGACGCCCTCTACGGCGCCGGGCCGTTCGGCTTCCGGGGCCCCGCCGCCGTCCGGCTGCCCGAGCACGTCACCCAGCTCGCCCGCGGCCTGCGTACCACCCAGGTGATCGCTCCCGGTCTGACCTGCCCGTCCAACACGTTCTTCGACCGGGCGCTCGCCGAGACCGGCACCGATCACCTCTACATCACGTCGGCGAACCGGTCCCGACACCACACCGGAGCCGTCGAGGAGCCGGCGCACTGGAAGGCCGGCGCGCTCGCCGCCGACTTCGCCCACCTCGACGACCTGGTGGTGCTCGCCCACCCGGACGAGGCGGCCGCCCGTGCCGCCTACCCCGGCTACCTCACCACCTCGGTGACCCTGCTCTCCTTCCACGCGCCCGAGTGCGAGTTGGAGGAGCCGCCGGTGCTGACCGTGGACCGGCACGGTTCGCTGCACCTGGACGACGTACGCCGGGCCGCCGCTCCGCTGGGCCTTCAGGTGCGCCTGGGCGACGCCGCCGGGCAACGGTTGCGGGTCCGGGGGTACGCGGGAGCGCTGGTGTGAGCCACCGCCGGGTCGGCCGGGTGGTGCCCAGCGCGGGGGGTTCAGTGGGGCGGGGCGGGGGCCTCCGGCGGTTTGCCGCGACTGCGGCGATAGTCGGCGTAAGCGACGCCGGCCAGCACCAGCAGGGCGCCGAGGGAGGCGCACAACGGCGGCAGGTACAGCACCGCCGGTGCGATGGTCAGCAACGCCAGGAGACCGCCGGCCCGCGACGGCGACACCCGGCTGAACACCTCGTACTCGAATGAGGACCGGCCGACCAGGAACAGCGCCGGACCGCCGAGGATCACCGCCGCCCAGGCCGGCGGCGTACCGCCGGGGTCGTCGTGCAGCACCAGGTCGAACCCGGAGGTCGTGACCACCACTCCGGCGATCATCAGCAGGTGGGTGTACGGCGCGGTGAACAGGAACTTGCCCGGCGCTCCGGACATCTTGATGGCCGTCGGCAGCAGCTGGCCGGATTTGTGGACGTAGATCCGCCAGAGCAGCAGGGTGGTCGCGAACGCCACGGCGAACGACGCGATTTTCTGCGCCTCGGAGTGGGCCAGGTTGAACCCGGTGCCGATGGTCAGGATGGCGTCGCCGAGGGCGATGGTGAAGAACTGCTGGTACCGCTCGGAGAGGTGCTCGGCCGTGACGTTGCGCTGCGGCTCCGGCACCACCCCCAAACCGGGCACCGGGTACGCGAGCCGGAAGCCGCCGTAGTCGATGGCGAGCGCGGTGGCCCAGAACGCCAGCCGGGCGTTGCCGCTGACGAACGCGCCGATGATCCAGGGGATCGCCGACACCGCGAACCAGACGAAGATGCGCACGGCCCTGCGTTGGGTCTGCGGTTCCCGGCGCACGGCCGGCATCAGGAACAGCCCGCGCCCGAGGTGGATGGTCACGTACGTGGCGGCGAAGACGATTCCCCGTGCGCCGAACGCCTCCGGGATCGCGGTGGTCATCAACAGGGCGCCGAACATCACGGCGCTGACCAGCAGCTTGATCTCGCTGCGTTCCGGGTCGTACAGGTCGGTGACGAGGGTGGTGATCGCCCACGTCCACCAGACGGCGGCCAGCAGGATCAACGACTGACCGGCCCGATGCCAGTCGAGCTGGTTGACCATGCCGCGCGAGATGAGCGCGAGCGCGACCACGTACACCAGGTCGAAGAAGAGTTCGAGCAGCGTCACCCGGCGGGAGGCATCCGGGTCGCGCACCGGCGGTCGGGTCTTGCGGTGCCCTGGCCCCGGCGCGGAGAGGTGCACGATTGCTCCTGCGGTGCCGGTGGACTCGGCAAGCCGTCCGGCCCACCTCGACCGACGCTAGCCAGCGGCCGACCGCGCCAGTGGGGATTCGTCCGGTCGTCCTCCGATCGGGAGGCGGTTGATCGCCTCGGCTTTCTGACGCCGGTGCGTCCGGGCGGTTGGATGGCCCGGTTTCCGCGACACCGGGTCGATCACGGCTTGGCGCTCGGCCCCGACCGCTTCACCGGAACGACGGAACCTCCCGACCGCTTCGCCGAAACGGCGGAACCCCCGGGCCCGACCGTCGAGAAGACGGGCGCCCGGGGGTTCACTGTCGGCACTCAGCCCTGGCTGTCGCCCGGCAATACCGCGGTCGCCTGGTCACCGGCGCCGGCCAGCACCCGCGCCTGCTGCGGCCAGGTGGCCAGCGCGGGCGCCGCACGCAGACCGGCGGCCCGGATCAGGTCGCGCAGCGCCGGCTCGTCCAGCTCGCCGAGCTGGCTGTAGGTACGTACGCCGGCCGCCTGCAACGCGGCCGCCATCTTCGGCCCGACCCCCTGGATCCGGCGGAAGTCGTCCGCCGGGCCCGTCGGCTCGGTGTCCGCCTGCGTCGCCGTGGTGTCGGCCGTCCGGGCCGGCGGGGCGGCCCGCACCGGCTCGGCGTCCTCGACGTCCGCCGAGGTCGCGCTCGCCGCAACCGCCGGCGTCGCCTCGGCCGGGCTGGCCTCGGCGTACGTGGTCTCGGCCTGCGTGACCTCGGCCGGGCTGGCCTCGGCGTACGTGGTCTCGGCCTGCGTGACCTCCGCCGGGCCGGCCTCGGTGTCGGTGGTCTCGGCCGGGCTGGTCTCCGCCTGCGTGATCGCCGCCGGGATCGCCTCGGTCTGGGGCGCCTCGGTGTGGGGCGCCTCGGTGTGGGGCGCCTCGGACGGCAGGGTGTCGGTGCTGTCGTCCATCGGCTGGCGCGGGGCGATCACCGTCGCCGGGGCGGGCGGCTCGTCGACCGCGACCGGCTCCGGGTCCGCCGTGAACGCCGGCTGCTCGTCGACCGCGTCGGTCCGCTCGGTGGCGGGGGCGAGCGGCGGGGCGTCGGTGAGGGCCATGTCGCCCGTGTCGACGGCGTCCGGGGCGGAGTCGTCCCGCGTGGTCACCGCGGCGGGTGCGCTGACCGTGTCCACCGGGACCGGCTCCTCGGTGACCGCGGCCGGGGGAGCGTCCACAGCCGCCGCCGGGGTGGACTCGTCGGTGGCGGCCGGTGGCACCGGAGCGTCGATCACGGCCAGGCCGGCGACGGGGTCACCGTCCACGATCGACTGACCCCGTCCGCTGGCCCGCGTGTCCTGCCGGCCGCGCAGCAACCATCCGGCGGCCAGGCCCAGCAACAACGCCAGTATCACTATCAGCGAGTGTCCGATAGACCACTCCACGGCGAACCTCCCTCTCTGCTCGTTGAAAAAGTCACGAGAAAAACTCGCCGCAGCTTTGCACACGCGCTTTGCCGACGACCGAGAGGACCGGTCGTCGGCACCGTGGCGGAGACGGTCACCTCGTGCGGTGCCTGAGGGGTGACGCAGCGTCGCAGCCACGGCAGGGCGCGACCGGTGTCGGCCCGCGCACCGTTCGCCAACGGTGCGCGCGACGACCAGGGCCGGGCTCCCGCGGTGACCGCCGCACACGCAGTGACCCGGGCCGGCGCGTGTCGCCGTGCCCGGGTCGGTGGTGCCGCGTTCAGTCCTGGTCGCCCTCGTAGGTGTGAAAGTCGTCGACGAAGCGGCGCGGCAGCGGGGGCACCCGGCTGGTCACTCCGAAGTACCCGCGCGCACCGAGTAGCGCGAGTCGGCCCACCACCGGCCGGTACATTCGGTCGTCGCCGCTGGTGCCGCTGCGGTGCAGCGACTCGGCGACCCGCGCGAAGCCGTACGGCACCATGGCGGCCTCGTAGTCCGCCACCGCCTGCACCAGCGTCTTGTCCCCGGCGGCGGCGCGGGTGAGGTGCGCGCAGAGCAGGCGGGCATCGCGCAGCGCGGTGTTCGCGCCCACCCCACGCCCCGGGGTAATGGGTTGGATGGCGTCGCCGAGCAGGGTGACGGTGCTGCTCTTCCAGGGCGGCGTCGGCTCGGACGTGCTCACCTTGATCGGCAGGGCGCTGTCCGGATCGCTCATCCGCAACAGCTCCCGCAGGTGCGGATGCCAGTTGGGGGTGAGGTCCAGCGCGACGCGTTTCAGGTCCTCACCTCGGCGTTGCAGCACGTCGGCCGGGAACGGCGGGCCCTGCTCCAGATGATCAGGTTGATGTAGTCGGCGCTGGTCTGCGCCGACAGGCCGGGCCAGGCCCGTGTGGCAGGTACTGGCGGCGGACCGCCGAGTGCGTGCCGTCCGCGGCCACCAGCAGGTCGCCGGTGGCGCTGGTCCCGTCGGCGAAGTACGCGGTGACCGTGCCGTCGTCGTGCTGCTCGTACCGGACGAAGGTCTTGTCGAAGCGCACCACGTCGCCCAGGTCGGTCAGCAGCACCTGGCGCAGCACCGTCCGGGCGACCGAGTGTTCGGTGCGCACCGGGTCGACGGCCGGCCGCAACTCGAACGAGGCGGTCTGGCGCAGCCGCTGGGTGACGACGTTGAAGTAGCTCGGCGGCCGGGCGCAGGTGGCCAGGAACGTGGCGAACAGCTTCGGCGGCAGGCACTCGCGCAGCGCCCGGCTGCCGGTGGGGCCGATGCCCACCCGGTAACCGAGCAGCCCTTCGGCGCTGTGGTGGTGGCGTTCGTAGACGGCGACGCTGATCCCGGCGCGGCGCAGCCCGTGCGCGAGGCACAGCCCGCCGGTGCCGGCGCCGATGATCAGGACGTGCGGCGGGGGGTGGACATGTCAGCCGGCCGGGTGGGGCGCTGCCACGTCGGCCGCGTCCCACCGGTAGAAGCAGTCGGCGATGGCGTCGCGGGGGGAGCGCCGGGTCGACAGGTATGGCGAGGTGTGGGCCGCGAGCCGCTCGTTGACCTGCTGGAAGCGCGGGTGGTTGCGGGCGGCGGCGAGGGCGCCCGGGTCGACGTCCGAGGTTTCGATGAGGTGCACGAACACGTCGTGCAGGCAGTACAGGGACCGGTGCGTGACGCCGGTCAGACCGGGCAGTTCGGTGGCGTCGGACTCGGCGAAGATCTGGGCGACCCGCTCCTCCGCGCCTGGGATGATCCGGCTGACGATCAGTAGACGACTCATGGGAACCCTTCCGCCGGTGCCCGATCCCGACCCGTGGGCCGGTGGTCACGTGCTCGTTGCGCCCACCGTGCCGCAGGGTGTGTCACGTCACCGTCACGTGCGCCGCCCGGCCGGTGACGGCCGGGCGGCGGTCTCCTGGCCGACGGTCGCGGGGCGGGTGGCCGCCCGGATCGGGGCGAGCGTGTCGTCGAGCAGGGCGCTCATCGCCGGGCTGGGCTCCAGGCGCAGCTCCCGGCGCAACAGGTCGCGGTAGACGTAGAAGGCGTGCACGGCCTCGAAGGCGTTGCCCTCGGCGAGATGGATGCGTACCACCAGCCGGTGTGGCGTCTCGCGCAGCGGCTCGGCGGCCATCGCCTCCAACGCGGCCTCCAACGCCTCGCCGTGTCGCCCCGCCGCGAGGTGCTGCGCGGCCACCTGCTCCAGCATGTGCAGGCGCAGTTGTCGCAGCCGTTCCCGGTCCAGCAGCACCCAGTCGTCGTACCAGCCGGGCAGCAGGTCGTGCCGACCGGCGGCGAGCGCACCGGCGGTGGTCCGCGGGTCGTCGCCGTTGCGGACGCGGGCGGCCGTCTGGACGAGGTCGTCCACGTCGAGCTGTACCGCCGGGTCCAGTCGGACCGTGTCGCCGGCCACGACCATTGGGCAGCACGGGTCCTGCCGAAGCCGCCACAGCGCGGTACGCAGCGACGACAGCGCCCGATCCTCCGACACGTCGGGCCAGAGCAGCCCGGCCAGCTGGCTGCGGGTGGCGCCGGGACGCAGCCCGATCAGCGCGATCACCCGTTGCAGGCCGCGCGGCACCACGATGTGCGCGGTGGCGTGCAGGAGCCGGAAGCCGCCGAGCAGGTGCAGTGCGAGGTCGGCCTCGCCGGAACCTGCGGCGGTCGGCACGGACGGCTCAACGACCACGGCGGCACCCCCTGCGGAACGCTCGTCCCGACTGTCTGCTGTGTCCCGGATCGGCTGCCGCCTCGCCACCGTCGACCCCGTCGATGGAATGCGACAACGGCTGTGAAGGCGCGGCACCGCCCGCCGGAGCCGCCGGGCTGACCACCGTGAAGATTATCAATAATGGTCACGGTGAGTCAACGCCGATATTGGCCTTCCCTCGGTCGCAGGCAACCGTGAGATCAGTTCTGAACTGCTGAAACGCCATTCCTCCGGGTCGGAGGACAAACATGGGACACATAGCTCATACACAGGTTGCGTCAACGCAGCGTCACCGTGCAGCGTGGACGGTCGGTCCGCTGCGGTGACGCCGCCGTGACGACGACTGCCGCATCGTGGCGGCAGTCGTCCAGCGCGTCCGGAGGTTCACCGGCCGGCCCGGACGCCGTAGGGGGAGGCCCAGCCATGGACCGATCGCTGATCGTCGCGAAGGTCGTACCGACCGCCGAGGAACAGGTCGCCGACATCTTCGCCGAGTCGGACGCGACCGAGCTGCCGCGCCTGGTCGGCGTCCGGCACCGCTCGCTGTACCGACTGCACGACCTCTACGTGCACCTGCTCGACACCGAGCATCCGGCGCAGGAGGCGGTGGAGGCCGCCCGTGGGCACCCCGAGTTCGTCCGGGTCAGCGAGCGGCTGCGGCCGTACGTCTCGCCGTACCTGCCGACCTGGCGCTCACCGCGCGACGCGATGGCGCACTGCTTCTACCGGTTCGACGCCCCGGACACCGGGGGGCGCTCGTGACCGCCACCGCCGGGCATGCGGAGCAACTCTGGTCCCGCTGCGCCGGCTGTGCGAGCCTGCTCTACCGCAAGCGGCTGCGACGCAACCTGGACGTCTGCCCGGAGTGCGGTGAACACACCCGGCTCGGGGCTCCGGAACGACTGCGGCAGCTCGTGGACCCGGGCTCCCTGCGGCTCCTGCCCGACCGGCTGCCCGAGGCGGACCCGCTCGACTTCGTCGACGTGGTGCCCTACCCGCACCGGCTCAGCGCCGCGCGGGTCAGCACGGGCCTGGCCGAGGCGGTCCTCTGCGGCACCGCCACCATCGGCGGACAGCCGGCCGCTCTGGCCGTGATGGACTTCCGCTTCCTCGGCGGCAGCCTCGGCTGCGCGGTGGGTGAACTCATCACCCGAACCGCCGAGCGGGCGCTGGACGATCGCCTGCCACTCATCCTGGTCACCGCGTCCGGTGGGGCGCGGATGCAGGAGGGCGCCCTGTCGCTGATGCAGATGGCCACGGTCAGCCAGGCCATCGCCGCGCTGCGCGAGGCGGGTCTGCTCACCGTCAGCGTGCTCACCGACCCGACCTACGGCGGGGTGGCGGCGTCGTTCGCCACCAACACCGACCTGGTGCTCGCCGAGAGCGGCGCGCGGATGGGTTTCGCCGGACCACGGGTGATCCGCCAGGTCACCGGCCGGGCGTTGCCCGAGGGCTTCCAGACCGCCGACTTCCTGCTGCGCCACGGTCAGGTGGACATGGTGGTGCAGCGCCGGTCGCTGCGGGGTCGACTGTCGGCACTGCTGGCCGCGGCCCGCGCCGGCCGTCCGGCGCGTGTGCCCGTACCCCGTCAGGAGCCGGCGCGGCACCACGAACGCCTGGCCGGCGCGGCCCCGACGGTCCGGCAGGCGGAGGCCGACGGCCACCGCCCGGCCGACGACGGCCCGACACCTGCGGTACGCGACGCGTGGGACACCGTGCGCACGGCCCGCCACCCGGGTCGACCCACCGCCCTGGACTATCTCGACTCGGTCTTCGACGGGTTCGTCGAGCTGCACGGCGACCGGCTCGGCGGGGACTGCCCCGCCATCGTCGGCGGTATCGCCCGGCTCGCCGGCCGGCACGTCATGGTCATCGGCCACCAGAAGGGGCACACCACCGCCGACCTGGTCGCGCGCAACTTCGGGATGGCCAGCCCCGCCGGGCACCGCAAGGCGCTGCGACTGATGCGTCTCGCCGCCCGCCTCGGCCTGCCGGTGGTCACCCTCGTCGACACCCCCGGCGCCGACCCGGGGATCAGCGCCGAGGAACAGGGTCAGGCGGCCGCCATCGCGGAGAACATCCTCACCCTCACCGTGCTGCCCACCCCCGTCCTCGCCGTGATCACCGGCGAGGGCGGCAGCGGTGGCGCGCTGGCCCTCGCCGTCGCCGACCGGGTGCTGATGCTCCAACACGCGGTGTACTCGGTGATCAGCCCGGAGGGCTGCGCCGCCATCCTCTGGCCGGACCGCTCCGCCGCGCCGCAGGCCGCCCGCGCGCTCCGGCTGACGGCACCCGACCTGCGTCGCCTCGGCGTCGTCGACGAGATCGTCCCCGAACCGGCGACGGCCGCCCACGACGACCCCGCGGAGACCGCCCGACGGCTCCGCGCCGCGCTGCTGGCGAACCTGCTGCCGCTGCTGGACGTGCCGCCCGCCATGCTGGTCCGCCTGCGCCGGCAGCGGTTCCGCCGGTTCGGCGCCACTCGCGCCGGTGCCCGGGCGGGTGCCCGATGACCGCCGCGCCCACGGTCTCCACCGTGGACAGCGCGAACGGTCGGCCGGACGCCGAGCGCCGCACCGACGAGGGCCGCACCGACGCCGACGGTCGGAGCGCGGCGCAGACCGGCCCCGAGCCCGCCGACGCCCGCCACGGTGTGCTCCCGGCCGGCCGTCAGCCGGCGGACGGGCAACCGAGGGCCGACGCGGACGCCGAGGAGGTGCTGGCCGGGCTGCGTCGACAGGCGCGGCACCTGCTCGCCGAACTCCCCGGTCCGGTGCGTCGGATCCGGTTGCGCAGCGGGACGACGGTGCTGGACGTCCAGTGGCACCCGGACGAGGCGGCCGGCCGGCCGGACGTACCCCCGGCACTGCCGCCAACCGGTGCCACGCCGTCGGCGGGCGCGGGCGTGCCCGGCCCGTCGGCCGCGCTGATCCGGCCGCCGGTTCCCGGGCGCGCGGCGGTCCGGGCCCCGATCGTCGGCACCTTCTACCGCGCGCCGGAGCCCGGTGCGAGGCCGTTCGTCGCGGTGGGCGACCTGGTCCGCCCCGGCCAGCCGGTCGCGATCGTCGAGGCGATGAAGCTGATGAACGAGGTGACCGCCGACCGGGCCGGGCGGGTGGCCGCGATCCTCGTCGAGGACGGCCAACCGGTGGAGTACGACCAGCCACTGGTCGAGCTGGATCCGGCCTGACGGCGGGGATGGGTGAAAAATGTTCGAGACCGTGCTGATCGCCAACCGGGGTGAGATCGCGCTGCGGGTGCTGCGGGCGTGTCGGGAGCTGGGCGTGCGTACGGCGGTGGTCTACTCCGCCGCCGACGCCGACTCGGCTGCCGTACGCCTCGCCGACCAGGCCGTGCGGATCGGGCCGGCGTCGAGCCGGCGCAGCTACCTCAACGCCGCCGCGATCGTGGAGGCGGCCCGGCAGGTGGGCGCGCAGGCCGTGCATCCCGGGTACGGCTTCCTGTCCGAGGACGCCGACTTCGCCGAGATCTGCGCGGACAACGGCCTGACGTTCATCGGCCCGCCGCCGGCGGTGATGGCGGCGCTGGCCGACAAGTCCTCGGCCCGGGCCCTCATGAGCCGGGCCGGGCTGCCGCTGCCGGCGGGCAGCGTCGCGCCGGTGGAGACCGCCGCCGCCGCGGCCGAGGTCGCCGAGGCCGTCGGCTACCCGGTGATCGTGAAGGCCGCCGCCGGGGGCGGCGGCCGGGGAATGACCGTGGTGCGCCACCCGGCCGAGCTGGCCCGGGCGTACGCGCGGACGCGGGCCGCCGCGCAGGCCGCCTTCGGCGATGACCGGGTGTACGTCGAGCGGTACCTTACCGAGGCCCGGCACGTCGAGGTGCAGGTACTCTGCGACTCCCACGGCAACGGCGTGCACCTGGGCACCCGGGACTGCTCGGTGCAGCGCCGGCACCAGAAACTCGTCGAGGAGGCGCCCGCTCCCGCGCTGTCCGCCGCCGCGCTCGACGCCATCGCCGAGACCGCGCTGCGGGGTGCCCTGGAGGTCGGCTTCGTCGGCGCGGGCACGTTGGAGTTCCTGGTGGACGCCGAGGAACGCTTCCACTTCCTGGAGATCAACTGCCGGATCCAGGTGGAACATCCCGTCACCGAGATGGTCACCGGGATCGACCTGGTGCACGAGCAACTGCACATCGCGGCCGGGGTGCCGCTGCGGTGGCGGCAGGAGGAGATCCGGCTGCACGGCGTCGCCGTGGAGTGCCGCGTCAACACCGAGGACCCGGAGCGTGACTTCGTGCCCACGCCCGGCCGCCTGGAGCGGTTCACCCCGCCCGGCGGCCCGTTCACCCGCGTGGACACCCACGCCAGCGCCGGCTACCTGGTCGGCCCCTGGTACGACTCGCTGCTGGCCAAGGTGATCGTCTGGGCGCCCGACCGGGAGTTGGCGCTCAACCGGTTGGAGCGTGCCCTGGAGGAGTTCGACATCGCCGGGCCGGGCGTGCACACCACCATCGGGTTCGTCCGGCGGGTGCTCGACGACGCCGCATTCCGCAAGGGCCGCTACACCACCGGCCTGGTCGACCGACTGCTCACCACGCCGCCGCCGGTGCCCGCGCAGCGGTCGACGGCCACCCCCACACCCCGCGCCGCGCCTGCCGCGGAGCCCGACGTATCCAACCGGAGGACCCGATGACCGTCACCCATGGTCGCCCGATGACCGCCGAGATCACCGACATCCTGGTGGCGCACTGCGGGCTGGACGCCGACGCCGCCGCGCGGGCGCCCGCCGCGTCACTGGAGGAGCTGGGCATGGATTCGCTCGCGCTGCTGGAACTCTCCGCGGTCGTCGCCGACCGGTGGCAGGTGAGCATCCCCGAACAGGCCGGGCAGCTGAGCATCCCGGCGGTGGCCGACCTGGTCGCCCGGCGCACCGACCCGCCCGGGCACACCGAGAACTCCGTGGTCATCGACGCGCCGCTCGCGCTGGTCTGGGACGTCACCAACGACGTGGCGAACTGGACCGAGCTGTTCACCGAGTACGCCGTGGTGGAGATCCTGCACCGCGACGGGCACACCGTGCGGTTCCGGCTCACCATGTACCCCGACGAGAACGGGGTGGCGTGGAGCTGGGTCAGCGAACGCACCGCCGACCCGGTGAGCCGGCAGGTGCGGGCGCACCGGGTGGAGACCGGGCCGTTCGAGTACATGCGGATCCACTGGCGCTACACCGAGGAGGCCGGCGGCACCCGGATGACCTGGACGCAGGACTTCGCCATGAAGCCCACCGCGCCGGTCGACAACGCCGGGATGACCGAGCGGATCAACACCAACAGCGGAATCCAACTCGCGGTGATCAAGGACCGGGTGGAACGGATCGCCCGGCAGCGCGCGGAGCAGGACAGCACGGCGGCCGACGCCGCGCCGAACAGCCCGGCTGTCGCCGGCGAGCCGACGGGGGCCCGCGATGAGTGACCTGGGAACCCGGCCGATCGCCGCGACCGACGTACCGGCCGACCGGCGGCGCGGCGGCGAACTGCGGGTGCTCCTCGGACCCCGCACCGTCGGCAGCACCTCCGGATTCCTCGGGGTAGCCGCCCTCGCGCCGGGGGAGCGGATCGCCGAGCACTACCACCCGTACAGCGAGGAGTTCCTGTACGTGGCGCGTGGCGCGATCACGGTCGACCTGGACGACCAGCCCACCGAGGTCGCGGCCGGGGAGGCGCTGTTCGTGCCGGTCAACGTGCGGCACCGGCTGCGCAACACCGGATCCGAGCCGGCCGAGGTGGTCTTCCACCTGGGCCCGCTGGCCCCGCGTCCGGAGCTGGGACACGTCGACACGGAGCTGGTCGAGCAACGGGGCGGGTCGTGACCGGGCGTCGCACGGTGGTGACCGGCATCGGGGTGGTCGCTCCCGGCGGCGCGAGCCGGGACCGCTTCTGGAAGACCATCACCGAGGGACGTACGGCCACCCGGCGGATCAGCTTCTTCGACCCGTCACCGTTCCGCTCCCAGATCGCCGCCGAGTGCGACTTCGACCCGATGGCCGCGGGGCTCACCGACGCCGAACGCAGCCGCGCCGACCGGTACGTGCAGTTCGCGCTGGCCTGCTCCACCGAAGCGATCGCCGACGCCGGCCTGGTGCTCACCGACGCCGAGCGGGACCGCGCCGGGGTGGTGCTCGGCACCGCCGTGGGCGGCACGATGGCCCTGGAACAGGAGTACGTGCGGGTCAGCGACCACGGCCGGCGTTGGCTGGTCGACGCGGCGCTTGGCGGCCCGTACCTGTACCAGGCGCTGGTGCCCAGCAGCCTGGCCGCCGACGTGGCCTGCCGGCACGGGCTGCACGGCCCGGCGCAGGTGGTCTCCACCGGCTGCACGTCGGGCATCGACGCCATCGGCTACGCCCACCAGCTGATCGTGGACGGCGAGGCGGACATCGTGCTGGCCGGCGCGGCGGACTCGCCGATCTCACCGGTGACCGTCGCCTCGTTCGACGCGATCAAGGCGACCAGCCCCGACAACGACGACCCCGCGCACGCCTCCCGTCCTTTCGACGCCGACCGGCACGGGTTCGTGCTGGCCGAGGGCGCGGCGGTGCTGGTGCTGGAGGAGGCCGGGCACGCCCGCAGGCGCGGCGCGCACGTCTACTGCGAGGTCGCCGGCTACGCCAGCCGCAGC
Source organism: Micromonospora sp. NBC_00617 (assembly GCF_045161355.1). Classification (NCBI taxonomy): domain Bacteria; kingdom Bacillati; phylum Actinomycetota; class Actinomycetes; order Micromonosporales; family Micromonosporaceae; genus Micromonospora; species Micromonospora sp. NBC_00617. The sequence goes on from NZ_CP107751.1 coordinate 2,012,895, forward strand.
AACGGCTACCACATGACCGGCCTGCGCCCGGACGGGCTGGAGATGGGCCTCGCCGTCACCGACGCGCTGCGGCAGGGCCGGATCATCCCCGAGCAGGTCTCCTACATCAGCGCCCACGGCTCGGGGACCCGGCAGAACGACCGGCACGAGACGGCCGCGTTCAAGCGGGCGTTGGGCCAGGCCGCGTACCGCGTGCCGATCAGCTCGATCAAGTCGATGGTGGGGCACTCGCTCGGCGCGATCGGGTCGATCGAGATGGCAGCCTGCGCTCTCGCGATCGAGTTCGGCGTCGTGCCGCCCACGGCCAACTGGAGCACCCGCGACCCGGAGTGCGACCTGGACTACGTACCCAACGAGGCGCGGGAGGTGCCCGTCAACGTGGCCCTGTCGGTCGGCAGTGGGTTCGGCGGCTTCCAGTCGGCGATGGTGTTCCGCCGGCTCCCCCCGGTGGCGGCGTGAGCACCGCCCGGGCGGTCGTCACCGGCATCGGGGTGGTCGCGCCGAGCGGCGTCGGCGTGGACGCGCACTGGCGCACCGTCCTGGCCGGCACCCGGCGCACCGGGCCGATCACCCTGTTCGACCCGGCCGGCTACCCGACCCGCTTCGGCGGCGAGGTCCCCGACTTCACGGCCGACTCGTACGCCGACAGCCGGCAACTGGTGCAGACCGACAGGTGGACGCACCTCGGCTTCGCCGCCACCCGGCTGGCGCTGACCGACGCCGGCCTGCCCGAGCGGGCGCCCGACCCGTACGGCTACGCCATGACCCTGGCCAGCTCGTCCGGGGGCAACCTGTTCGGCCAGCGGGAGCTGCAACGGCTGTGGGGCGGGACGTCGCGCACCGTCGGGGCGTACCAGTCGATCGCCTGGTTCTACGCGGCCAGCGTCGGACAGCTCTCCATCCACCACCAGTTCAAGGGACCGAGCGGGGTGCTGGTCGCGGAGACGGCCGGCGGGCTGGACAGCCTCGCGCACGCCGCCCGCGCCGTACGCCGGGGCACGCCGGTGGTGATCGCGGGCGCGACCGAGTGTCCACTGAGCCCGTACGCGCTGGCCTGCCAACTGCGCTCCGGGCTGCTCAGCGACGTCGCCGACCCGGAGCGGGCGTACCGGCCGTTCGACGCGGCGGCCAGCGGCTACCTGCCGGCCGAGGGCGGCGCGGTGTTCGTGGTCGAGGAGCTGGGGCACGCGCTGTCGCGGGGTGCCCGGATCTACGGCGAGGTGAGCGGTTGGGGCGCGACCCACGACGCCGCGCACACCACGGTCGACAGCGCCGGCGACGTGGGGCAGTACGCCCGCGCGATGCGGCTGGCCCTGGACCGGGCGGGTGTCGCGGCGGCCGGGATCGACATGGTGCTGCCCGACGCCCTCGGTGTGCCCCGCTACGACCGCAGCGAGGCTGAGGCGCTGCGCGCCGTGTTCGCCGACCGGCCGCCCCCGGTCACCACCCAGAAGCCGTTGACCGGCCGGGCACACCAGGGCGGCTCGGCGCTGGACGTGGCCACCGCGCTGCTCGCGTTCGCGCACGACACGCTGCCCGCGTCCGCCGGCCCGGACGAGGTGGCCGACGGGTGCGAGCTGGACTTCCTGCGGGAGCACCGCCGGCCGCGCAGTCGGCTCGCGCTGGTCTGCGCGCGGGGCTTCGACGGGTTCAACAGCGCGCTGATCCTGCGGGGGGCCGCGCCGACGAGGGGAGAGACGCCATGAGCGAGCAGCGGGCCCGAGTGATCTTCCTGGTCCGGGTGCCGGCGCACGCACCGAGGAGTTCCTCGCCGCGTACGAGCCAGGTGCGGCATCTGGTCGCCGACGGCGTACCGGGGCATCCGGTCGACCAGGTCTGCCGCTCGTCGACCGACCCGGAGCAGTGGCTGATCACCAGCGAATGGGCGAGCCTGGCCGACTTCGAGAGCTGGGAGCGCACTGAAGAGCACCGGGACCTGGTGCGCCCGATGCGGGAGTGTTTCACCGACGCCCGTTCGCTGCGCTTCCACATCCACGCGCAGACGCCGGCGCTGGCCTGACCATCCGCGCTGCCGGCACCACAACTCCTTGATCGACGGTGCAAACCCACTCCTGCTTCGCGATCTTGCACTTGCCGTACAGACGCAAAGGTCAGCCCCGTCGTGTCGACAACCAAAACTGCAAGATCGTCGGGGCCGTGCACTCCCACTCCAGGTCGCCCTTCTGCGTCAGCTGCGAATAGTGGCCTCGGTGGGCATGTTGCTGGTGAGCCGTATACCAAGGAGTCATATTTATACCTGTGAGGTATACCGCTTACCGGAGTGGCATCGCCCGGACGGGTGTTACGCGCGCACCAGCCAGCCTGCGTTGCCACGGCGGTCGTTTGCTTCAACGCAACGGCGTTGAAGAATCCCTGCTACGGCCTTCTCCGAGCTGCTCTTCATCAACTGACCACCACAGGGCCGACGACACTGCCCCCACACGCCAGGTGGACCTCCTATCCGAACCTAAATGTCGGAGCTTCACCAAGAGGCCCGCTGTTAGGAGCGCCCCGCGAAGCGGCCGACGTTCAGCGGCCCGCGACCCGAGCAATCAGTTACTCGAGGAACCTGGGCGAGGTGAAGCGCGAGCGCTTCTCTTAATTCGCCGACGTTCATCTTCTCGAATTTTGAGATATGGGTTGCGTCACGAGGGTTGAAATCTTCGGCCAGCTTCAGTGATTTGCCCAAGGTGACAGCGCACTCATCAGAGTCCCAGCCTACCCAATCAATCATTTGCCAATATTGGACCTACCGCCTCTTCGGCGCAACACCGTCGGATGATGGAGTGCCCCACGGGGCAACGAGCGTTCGCATGTTTGCTACGTCTTATGAGATTTCGAGGTACGCTAACTCGCCGGCGTGTGACGCGCGACCCTGCCCCTCGGAGTCACCATTCAGGAGGCGATGAGGTCCCGGGCGTCCTGACAGAACCGGCGGACGGTCGGAGTGCGCCGGTACGGGGTCAGCGCTCCCACCAGGTTGCGCACGTGCTTGATGCACCTGGTGGAGGTGACCTGCCCGGTCAGGGTCTGCACGGCTTGGTCGCCGAGGGCGAGCGCCTTGTCCAGTTCGGGGTGTTCCTGCTGGACGTACGTCGTCGCGAGCAACGCGTTGCGCAGTGCGCCTTCGCGGGTGTACTCGTTGCTCTGTAGCCGCAGGGCTGCCCGCAGGTGGTCACGAGCGCGCGGCCAGTCTTCCAGCTTGACGAAGCAGTAGCCGGCCTGGGCGTGAGCCTGCGCCTCGTTGATCCAGTAGGACCAGTCCGGGTCGCCATGCTCCGGCCGGCTGTCGGTGAACCTGTCGAATGCGGTGTCGAGCGCACGACGGGTGTCGGTTACCGAACGGTTGTTGGCATACGCCTCGGCTGCCCGCAGATCGAGGATCGTCCCCACCTTGGGGCTCGTAGCCGGGTAGCTGGCTCGCGCGGTCTCGGCGAGGGTCACGGCCTGGCGGAGCTGACCGAGATCTTTGGCCTGGCAGGACATGAAGCCGAGGATGTTCGCGCCGAGTCCGCGATCACCTGCCGCGTTGGCCTGATAGAGGCCGGCGATCCAGAAACGTTGCGCCTGGGTGTGGTGGCCGTCGTCGAAGGAGAGCCAACCGGCGAGGCGCAGCAGCTCACCGGCGGTGCCGTGCAGCCGCCGGCCGACCGCGTCGGTATAGCTGCGTTCGCGCAGCACCTCGACCACCGTGCTCAGGTGCTTGCGGACCAGGCCGAGGGTCTGACCGCTGCCAAGGTGGTCGTCCATGCGTCGCAGGCTGGCGGTGACCGCGTCCAGGTGGTTCACGACGTCGCCGGACACGGGCCGGCCGGCGGCCGATGCGATGTCCTGGGGTGGTTGGGCGATCAGCCACTCATGCGCTGGTGAGGTCAGTGCGGAACCGAGCAGAGTGAGGAACATCCGTCGGTGCGTCATCCCCTCAGGTTCGTTCACCACCTCGCCCGCCCGCAAGGCCCCGTTCGCGGACCAGGGCAGGTCAAGCCCGGCCGAGGCGGGAGCGGCCTCGAACCCGTCGCTCGGCCAACCCAGCTCATCGAGACCAACCGTCCGCCGCAACCGCTCGGACAGCAGAGCCCTGGTCAACGACGGCCACGGTGCCCGGGGGACATCGCCCCTCTTCCACTTGTACGGCGTCTTGAGGTGCAGCCGCTCCGGCCGCCCGTGTCGCTCGGCGCACTCGTTGAGACGTCGAGCGAATTGCTCCGGCTGCCAGCCCGCCTCGGCCAACAACCGCGTCAACGCCTCTCCGCTGAGTGCCACCCTCCAGCCTCCTCATCTGTAGCGACCGCCACACGAACAGTAGCGATTCGGTCGGACATCGGGTGGCTGCGGCACTCGTGGGCACTGATAGGCACCGAGCGCACCTGACGTGGCGGCTTCGTGGACGGGGTCCACTGGACACGTCAAGACGAGCGGGTCGAGTCACGATGAAGAGCTTGAAAGGTGAAGGTGCGCGTGGTTTCCGGAGTTGTGGCGATGGTGTTCGGCGGCCGGGTGCCAGGGTTTCTGCTCGGGCTCCTGGCGTTCCGAGTGAAGGCGAGGTGGTGCCCCCACTGTGGGCAGCCCACCCAGCCACTGTCCCAGGGGCGCGACCGGTGACCCGGCCCGTCGTGGAGCGTGACGAGCCGGTCGGACGGCGGGTGGCCCGGTGGCGGGTGCGTCGGCGGCTGACCCAGCAGATGCTCGCCGACCGGCTCGGCAAGTCGAAGAGCTGGGTCGACAAGGTCGAGCGTGGCGTGCGTGCCCTGGACCGCTACTCCGTCGTCCAGGAGATCGCCGAGGTGCTGCGCATCGACCCGGCCGTCCTGCTCGATAGCCGCAAGCCTTCGGTGCTGGCGGTCGGCCTCGACGGCGTCGACGCGGTCCGCACGGCCCTGGCCCACTACCACCAACGCCCGACCCGCACCGTGGCGGTGCACGAGATCGAGCGGCACGTCGCGTACGCCTGGCTCACCTACGAGCACGCCCACTACGCGCAGCTTCTGCGGGCGCTGCCCGCCCTGCTCGACGCCGCCCATGCCACACCGGGCCTGCTGGTGCCGGCGTACCGGATCACCGCCTCGGTGCTCGTCAAGCTCGGTGAGCCGGACCTTGCGTGGCTCGCCGCGGACCGGGGGATCACCGCCGCCACCGGCGATCCCATCGGCACGGGCGCGGCCACCATCGCCGTCGCGCAGGCGCTGCGCGCCCTGGGCCGTGACCGCCTCGCCCGCACCGCCGCCGTCGCGGCCGCGGGCACCGCCGCCGATGATGGGGTACGCGGAACACTGCTGCTTCAGGCCGCGATGGCCGCTGCCGCGTGTGGCGAGCGCCACCGCGTCGACGACCTGATCGACCACGCCGCCGCACTGGCCGACCGTCGTGCCGGCACCGACCACGCGCAGCACACCGCTTTCGGCCCGGTCGTCGTGCTGCTGGCCCGCTTCCTCACCGCCCTGCACCTCGGCGACGCCGACCGGGCCCTGTGCCACCACGAGCGGGCCGTCCGCCGCGACGGCTGGTCTGGGCTCCCCGCCGAACACCGCGCCGCGCACCTCGTCGACGCCGCCCGCGCCTACCTGCAGACCGGCCACATCGCCGCCGCCGGTCGTGCGCTGGTCGACGCCGACACCATCGCGCCCGCCGAAGTCCGCTGTCGCCCTGCCGCCCGTACCCTCATCGCCGAGATCGCCCCCCACGGCCCGGCAGCCGCCGGCGTGGCCCGACTGGCCACCCTCGTCGGGCTGATCCGGTGACCCTTCATCCCCTTCGGTGACCGCGCTGGCCGGTGGTCGGCGGCGGTATGTGGCAATCGGTCCGGGTGCTTGTTTTGATCTAGCCATTTGCATCTAGCGATGTTCCGCGCGGCTGTCGTAGGGTTCCGTCAGCACCCCGAAAGTTGTTCACAAACGGCTGCTATGCCCTAATTTGTGCTGCGGTTTGAACGGCGAGGGCGATGGATCAATCGACAGGAAACCTTACGGCTGAAGACCCCGGATGGGTGGACGACGTCCTGTTCTCCGGCCATCCGACCGATGTTTGTCTCCGTCTGCCGGAACCGATCGACCGGGTCACCCTGCACCGGCTGGTGACCGCCGCGCAGGACCGGCTCATCGCTGCCGGCCTGCGCCCCGGCGGCGCCGCCGCGCTACGACTGCCGCCGTCACTGGCGTACGTGGTGAACCTGCTGGCCACCTGGCGCACCGGCGCGCAGGCGATCCTGCTCGACCACCGGCTGACCGACCACGAGGTGGATCGGGCGCTGACCCGGCTCACCCCGCAGGTGGTGATCGCGCCGCTGCGGACCTCCGGTGGCGCGCTGAAGGTCTTCGTCGACGTCACCGAGAGCGTCACCCGCTTCGCCGACCGCCCGGCGGTCAGCGGGCACGCCGTCATCCAGCTCAGCTCCGGCTCCACCGGCCCGTCCAAGGTGATCGGCCGTACCGCCGCCGACCTGGTCGCCGAGGTGGACCGCTACACGCGCATCGACGGGGTGCCACTGCCCGGCGAGCGCATCATCCTGCTGCCCTCCATGGTGCACGTGCTCGGCCTCGTCGGCGGCCTGCTCTACGGCCTGCACGCCGGCGTCGAGCTGGTGCCGCCGCAGCGGCTCAGCGGCGACGCCGTGCTGGCCGCGATCGCCGTCGACCCGACGCCGGCCACCGTGCTGGGGGTGCCGTTCCACATCGGTCTGCTCGCCTCCACCCGGCCGTCCGGGCCCCTGCCGCAGTTACGGCGGATGACCACCGGCGGCGAACTGGTGCCGGCCGCCGTGGCCCAGGCGTTCACCGACCGGTACGGGGTGCCGCTGGGCAACATGTACGGGATGACCGAGGTCGGCGTGATCGGCACCGACCTGCACGGGGCGCACCGGCCGTCGATCGCCCCGGCCCCCGGCATCGAGGTCCGCGAGTCCGACGGCGAGCTGTGGGTGTCCTGCCCGGCCTCGCCGTACGTCGGGCTGAGCGACCCGACCCGCTGGGCCGACGGCTGGCTGCACACCCGCGACGCCGGCACCGTCGACAGCGGTTCCGGCCTGGTCACCCTGCGCGGCCGGCTCGACTCGCAGGTCTCGGTGGGCGGGATGAAGGTCGACCTCACCGAGGTCGAGGCCACCGTCGCCGAGCTGCCCGGCGTGGCCGCCGCCGTGGTGGTGTGGGACGACGGCATCACCGCGTACGTCCAGCCGAACGGCCCGCTGTCGGAGGAGATGCTGGACAAGCTGCTCGCCGAGCGGTTGGCCGGCTACAAGCGACCCCGGGTGCTGCGCCTGCTCGACGCGTTGCCCCGCACCACCACCGGCAAGCTGGTCCGCTCGACCGGCGCGCTGCGCTCGGCGGCGACGCCGTGACCGGCCCGCTGCACCACCTCGACGCCGCCCTCGTGACCGGCCCGCTGCACCACCTTGACGACGACCTCGACGCCCGCCTCGGCGCGTACCGCGACGGCCAGGACGAGACCGTCACCCAGCTCCGGATTACCGACCCGCAGGGGCTCGCCGCCGGGCACCGGGCGCAGCGGCAGCCCGGGCCCGTCCGGCGGGGGCATCTCCCGGAGCAGTCCGCCGACACGCAGCCCCCGGCCGAGCGCCTTGCCGACCGCCTCCTTGGCGGTCCACAGCCGCAGGAAGTCCGCCGCCCGGGCGGCCTCGGGTCGACCGGCCAACCAGGCCAGCTCGGCCGGCGAGAACCAGCGGCGGGCCAGCGCGAGCGCGGGCAGCGGACGGACCCGCTCCACGTCCACGCCGACCGGGCCGGCCGCACGGGCGGCGACCACCACGACCTGACCGGCGCGGCTGACGCTGACCGGAAGCTCGACGGGCCCGGAGTCCACCGGCCCGGCGACCCGTACGACCGGGTTGCCGGCAGGGCCGTGTGCCAGCACCACCTCCGCCTCGGCGCGACCGAGCAGCGCCGCGCCCGCCCGCCGCAGCAACCGCACGGCGGGGCCCGGCCGACCGCCGGTGTCCCGACCGACCCACACGTACGCGGTGTCCCGATCGGACACCGTCAGTTGGTCCACGCAGAGAGGATATCCATGAGAGCCGAGGTCCGTGCCTTCGTCGTCGAACAGCTCGCCGACATGAACTACGACGTCGAGGGGCTCGACGACGACACCACGCTCGGCCCGTCCGGCGTCGACCTGGAATCGCTGGCCCTTGCAGACCTGTCCGTCCGCGTCGAGGACCGCTACGGCGTGACGTTCGCCGACGACGAGTCGGAGAAGCTGGCCCTGATGACGGTCGGCGAGTTCACCACCGTGGTCGCCGACCGCGTCGCCGAGGCGACGAGCGACAACGCCTGATGCCCGGTCAGCCCGACCTGGGGCGAGCTGACCTGCTGACCATGCTCGCCGAACTCACCGCGAAACCCGCCGCCGAGGTCCCGGACCGGATCGGCTCGATGGAACTCGCCTGGCTCGTGCACCTCATCGAGCAGCGCTACGAGCGTCGGCTCGACCTCACCGACGACGACCTGGCCGGCATTCGTACCGTCGACGACGCCCTGGTGGTCTTCCGGGCGTCGCTGGCCGCTACCGCAGATGGCTGAGCCACCCGTCGCCCAGCTCACCGGTGTGCACGCGGTCAGCGCCCTCGGTCGGGGCGCCGAGGCGCAGCTCGCCGGCGTTCTGGCCGGTGAGCCGGCGTTCGGCCCGGTACGCCGCTTCGACACCACCGCCCGGCGGGTCGCCGTGGCCGCCACCCTGCCCGACGTGGGCACCCTCGCCGACGAGCTGGCCGCCGCGATCGATGCGGCCTGCGCGGCGGCCGGGCTGACCGACGTACGGCGGGCGGGGTGCGCGTTGCTGCTCGCCGTGCACGGCGGCCCGGCGTCGGGCGCGGGACCCACCCCGGCGGCGCTCGCCGGCCAGCTCGCGCTGCGCGCCGGACTGTCCGGTCCGACCCGCGTCTACACCAGCGCCTGCGTGTCGGCGAGCACGGCGGTGGCCGACGCCGCCTCCCTCATCGCCCGGGGCGACCTGGACCGGGCGGTGGTGGCCGCCGGCTACCTCGTCGAACCGGACCAGTTCGCGCTCTTCGACGCCGGCAGGGCTCTCGCCGACGACGGGGCGGTACGCCCGTTCAGCGCCGGCCGACGGGGGTTGCTGCTCGGCGACGGGGTGGCCGCGGTGGTGCTCGAGTCCAGCGCGGCGGCCCGTCGACGAGACGGTGAGCCGGTGGCCACCGTGGCCGGTTGGGGGCGGGCCGGGGACGCGTTCCACCCCTGCCAGCCGGACCCGTCCGGCACCGGGCTGGCGCACGCGGTGCGCGCCGCGCTGCGCCGGGCCGGGCTGTCACCGCGGGCCGTCGGCTACGTCAACGCCAACGCCACCGGCACCGCACAGAGCGACGCCGCCGAGGCGGCAGCGCTGCGCCAAGCCCTCGACGGGTACGTCGGGCAGGTGCCGGTCAGCTCCACCAAGGCGCTGCACGGGCACGCGTTGGAGGCGTCCGGGCTGCTCGAACTGGTGGTCACCGCGCTGGCGCTGCGCCACGGCGCACTGCCCGTCAACGCCGGCTGGCGGGGCCCGGACGAGGCGTGCCCGCTGGATGTCATCACGGACCGTCCACGCCGGACGACCGCGACCCACGCCCTGACCCTCAACGCCGCCTTCGGGGGCGCCAACACCGCCCTCCTGGTCGGCACCCCGTGACCACCCCGACCTCCCCGCGATCTTGCACATCCTGTCCCGACAAATCCGATGAAGCACGCGAAACGACGACAGAAACCGCAAGATCGCGGCAGGCGGGGGTGGCGGAGCTTGCGCGGGCTCGCTGGCCCGAGGACGGCGACGGGGAGGTGCCGGGCGTGCCGGGGTTCGTGTTCTCGGGGTTCGCTCCGGTGGTGGTGGCCGTTGCCGAGCGGTGTCTGCGGCGGCGGCACGGGACCGCGCCGGTGCCCGCCGGGACGCGGACGGCGATCGTGCTGGTCACCGCCAGCGGGGACCGGGCCAGCGCCGAGCACGTGCGGGCCACCGTCGAGGCCGGCGGACGGGTCGGTCCGCTGTTCTTCTACCAGTCCGTGCCCAACAGCGTCGCCGGGCACCTCGCGGCCCGCTGGGGGCTGCGCGGCCCGGTGGTCTGCCTCAGCCCGACCGGCGACCCGTACGCCGACGGCACAGCCGAGGCGACCCTGCTGCGCGACGACGGCGACGCCGACGAGGTGCTGCTGGTCCTGATCGAACAGGCGCCCGACACGTCCACCGAGGCGGTCGCGGTGCTGCTGGGGGGAGAAGCACGACCATGAGGACACCACGACTGCGCGGCGCGTTGGCCGCCGACACCGAGCTGGGCGCGGGCAACATGCTGGCCCGGGTGCTGGCGCACGGCGCCGACCCGGACGGGCCCGGCCTGACCTTCGACACCGCCGTCGACGGACACCCGGCCGAGGCGCCGCTCACGCTGGGCCAGCTCGACGAGCGGGTCGCCGCCCGCGCCGCCTGGCTGCGCGAGCGCGGGGTACGCCCCCGCGACCCGGTCGCCGTCTGGGCCACCGCTGCCGCCGACATGGTGCTCAGCTTCCTGGCGCTGGCCCGGCTCGGGGCGATCCCGGCGCTGATGAACGGCAAGCTCCGTCCCGAGATCGCCGCCGAGTACATTCGCCGGCTCCGCGGCGTCGGTGTGCTCGCCGACGCCGCGCACACCGCGCTGCTGGCCGGGTACGACCTGGGCGTACCGCTGCTGGGCACGCCTGCGCAGGCCGGCACGGGCGATCCGGCCGCCGCCCCGGCGCACTACCGGCACCACGCCGACGACCCGATCGTGATCACCCACACCTCGGGGACGACCGGGGTGCCCAAGGCGGTGCTGCACTCACACGCCAGCCTCTTCGCCGCCACCCGGCACCTGCTCACCATGCCGCAGGCACAGGGCACCCGGCGGATCCTCAACGCGCTGCCCGCACCGCACACCGCCACCGTGCTGATGGTCAACCAGGCGCTGGGCAACCGCGCGGAGATTTTTCTGCTGTCCGAGCAGGGCGGCGAGCGGGTGCTCGACGCCATCCAGCGCTGGCGTCCCGACGGGGTGTTCGGTTTCTCGGTCACCTGGGCCGAGCTGGCCCGCTTCGACCTGTCCGGGTACGACCTGGACTCGGTGCGGCTGTGGTTCAACACCGGCGACTGCTCGCACGAGCCGCACATCCGCCGGCTGGTCGCGACCGGCTGGCGGGACACCGTCACCCGCGACGGCGTGGCCCGGGTGCCCGGCTCGGTCTTCATCGACGGGCTGGGCTCCAGCGAGATGGGGCACTCCATGTTCCACATCACCCACCGCGCCGACACCGACCGGTACGGCCGCTGCATCGGCCGCCCGTACCAGTTCGCCCGGGTCGCGGTGCTCGACGCCGACGGCGAGCCGGTGCCGGTCGGCGAGGTGGGTTTCCTGGGCGTCGACTCGCCGTCGCTGTTCCGGGGCTACTGGAACGACTCGGTCACCACCCACCGGTTCCGCCAGCGCGGCTGGTACCTCACCGGCGACCTGGTCCGGGCCGACGCCGACGGCCGCTACTACCACCTGGACCGGGCGGTCGACTCGGTCGACGCCGGAGACGGCCGGCGGTTCTTCACCGCCCTGTCCGAGGAGAAGATCCTCGCCACCTGCCCGGACGTCATCGACTGTACGGTGGTGATCGGCGCGGAGGCCGGTGGTGTGGTCACCGACGTGCTGCTGGAGTTGGCGGCCGGCGCCGACGAGGCGGAGGACCGCACCGAACGGGTCCGCGCCGCGCTCGGTGCGGACGTCGGCGCCACGCTGCGCCGGGTGGTGCCGGTGCGCTCGGACGACATCCCGGTCACCGTGACCGGCAAGGTCCGCAAGGTGGCCCTGCGCGAGCGCTACCTGACCGAGGCGTCATCGTGAGCGCCCTGATCACCGGGATGGGTCTGTTCACCCCGGTCGGGCGGGGCGTCGAGGAGACCTTCGACGCGCTGACCACCGGTCGTTCCGGGCTGACCCGGCCGCCCGACGGTCATCCGGCGCGCGAGTCGCTGGACGTCGCCGGCCTGCTGCCGGACATCGACCCGCGCAGCGTCGTGTCCGGGCCGGAGAGCCGCGTGCTGGACCGGATCGTGGTGCTCGCGCTGCTCGCCGCCGCCGACGCGCTCGCCGACGCCGGCATCGAGGTGGGCCGCGACGTCGACGAGTCCCGGATCGGCGTGATCGTCGGCGGGGTCGGCGGGATGGCCACCCTGGAGACCCAGGTGCTCGCCCGCGCCGCCCGGGGCCGCGCGGCGGTCAGCCCGTACCTGCTCACCGGCATCCTGCCGAACATGCCGGCGGCGCGGATCGCCATCGCGCACGGCATCCGGGGCTACACCTCGTCGGTCGGCACGGCCTGCGCGTCCGGCGCCCAGGCCATCGCCGACGCGGTCCGCTTGATCCGGGCGGGGGAGGCCGACGTGGTGCTCTGCGGGGCCAGTGAGGCGCCGCTGTTTCCCACCTTCGCCGACACCTTCGGCAACGCGCGGGCGCTGGCCCGCGGCGGGGACGACCCGTCCCGGGCGAGCCGGCCGTTCGACACGTCCCGCTCCGGGTTCGTGCTGGCCGAGGGCGCGGCGCTGCTGGTGGTCGAACGTGCCGAGCACGCCGCCGCACGCGGTGTCACCGGGTACGCCGAGGTGGCCGGCTACGGCGCGACCACCGACGCGTACCACCCGACCGCCCCGCGCCCCGACGGCGCCGGCGCGGCCGCGTGCATCCGCGGCGCGCTGCGCAGCTCGGGCGTGCCGGCGGCCGTGGTCGGCTACGTCAACGCGCACGGCACCGGCACGAAACTCGGCGACATCGCCGAGACCACCGCCCTCGCGGACGTCTTCGGCGACGGCGGCGTGCCGGTCAGCTCCACCAAGGCGCTCACCGGCCACCTGCTCGGCGCCTCCGGGGTGCTGGAGGCCGCGGCGACCGCGTTGGCGCTCGGTCGGGGGCTGCTGCCACCGACGTACCACCTCGACGACCCGGACCCGGCCTGCCCGGCGGACCACATCCGTGGCACGCCCCGCAAGGCCGACCCGGAGTACGCGCTGACCAACTCGTTCGGGTTCGGCGGCCACAACGTGAGCCTGCTGCTCGCGCGGGTCGCCGAGCCGAGGAGGTGAGCGACGCGGCATCCCGGACGGGGGGCGTCCGGACGGCAACGCGGGGGAAGCATGGGGAAGGGCACTGAACATGGACATCCGTGGGATCGACCACATCGAACTCTACGTAGGTGACGCCCGACAGGCGGCCTTCTACTTCAGCACCGCCGTCGGTTTCCAGATCTGCGGCCAGGGTGGCCCGGAGACCGGGCTGGCCGGGCAGCGCTCACTGCTGCTCTGCCACGGCGACATCCGCCTGCTGCTCACCTCCGGGCTGAGCGCCGAGCATCCGGCGGCCCGGTACGTGCAGCGCCACGGCGACGGCATCGCGGTCGTCGCGGTCGAGGTCGGCGATGTCGCCGAGGCGTACGCCGAGCTGGTGGGCCGGGGCGCGACCGGCGGGACGCCACCGACCACGCTGACCGGCGCGGACGCCGAGGTGGTGACCGCCGAGGTGGACGGCTTCGCCGACGTGCGGCACCGCCTGGTGCAGCGCCGGGGGAGCCGCGCCGACTTCCTGCCCGGGGTGATCACACCGACGCCGTTCACGACGGACGAGGGGAAGCCGGTGCTCGCCGAGGTCGACCACCTGGCGGTCTGCGTGCCGCCCGGCCAGCTCGACGAGACGGTCCGGCACTTCGAGGGGCTGTTCGACTTCGCGCAGATCTTCGAGGAGCACATCGAGGTCGACGGGCAGGCGATGAACTCCAAGGTGGTGCAGAGCCGGTCCGGGCAGGTCACCGTGGTGCTGCTGGAGCCGGACCGGACCCGCCGGCCGGGGCAGATCGACGCGTTCCTCGACCAGCACGCCGGTGGGGGAGTGCAGCACCTGGGGTTGCGTACCGACGACATCGTGGCCGCCGTCGAGTCGCTGGGCCGGCGCGGGGTCCGCTTCGCCGGCACCCCCGCCAGCTACTACGACGCCCTGGAGGCGCGGGTCGGCCGGGTGGATGCCCCGCTGGAACGACTGCGCGAGCTGGGAGTGCTGGTCGACTCCGATCACGGCGGGCAGCTGTTGCAGATCTTCGCCGAGTCGATGCACGTGCGCCGCACGCTGTTCCTGGAGCTGATCGAGCGGCGGGGCGCGAGCGGCTTCGGCAGCGGCAACATCAAGGCGCTGTACGAGGCCAAGGAGCGGGAACTGGCTGCGGCCACGGCGGTGGGCGCATGACCGCGACCGGTTACGAGTCGACGTTGACCACGACCGAGCAGGCGCTGCTGCCGTCCGACGACGACGTGCGGCACTACGCCGAGCACGGCTGGTACCTGTCGAAGAAGCTGTTCACCGACGATGAGGTGGACGCGCTCGCCGCCGCCGCGCAGCGCTACTACGACGGCGAACGCGACCGCCGGCTGCCGGTGCGCCCACCGAAGCTCGCCTACTGGGAGCCCGCCAGGGGGCCGGTGCAGCGGCACAACGACTACGTCCACCACGAGCACGACGGGCTGGGCGCGATCCTGCGCAAGCCGCTGATCGGCGCGGTCGCCGCCCGGCTCGCCGAGGCCGACGAGATCCGCGTCTTCCAGTCCACGCTGATCTACAAGCCGCCGATCTCCGGCGAGCCGAGCAACATCGTGCCGTGGCACTTCGACAAGCACTACTGGGCGTCGTCGTCGTCGGAGAAGATGCTCACCGCGTTCATCCCGTTTCACGACTGCGGCCAGGAGATGGGCACCATCACCATGGTCGACGGTTCGCACCGGTGGTCCGAGATCGGCGCCGACGACACCGTCGTGCGGCACTTCGCCGACCGGGACCGCAGCCAGCTGGAGGAGATGCTGGCCGAGAACGCCGCGTACAACGGCGCCGAGATCCGCAAGATCCCGATGGTGATCCCCAAGGGACATGTCAGCTTTCACCACTGCCGCACCTACCACGGCAGTGGCCCCAACGTCAGCGGCCGCCCTCGACAGGCGATCTCGCTGCACCTGCAGGACGGCGACAACGCCTGGCGGGAGTATCCACTCTCGGACGGTTCGCTCGCCGCGTACAACCACGACGTGCTGGTCCGCCGCACCCACGACGGGCGGCCGGACTACGCGGACCCCGACTACTGCCCGGTCATCTGGCGCCACCGCGCGCAGCAGGGAGACTGACCATGTCACGGTACGACCGGGGTAGGACGCAGCCGGGCATCACCCGGCTCTGGGACGACATCCTCGCGGCGATCAAGGCGCCGGCGTGACCGACGCCGACCCGGTCCGGCTCTACCGCACGGTCCGGCTGATCCGCCGGTTCGAACAGCGGGCGGTGGAGCTGGTCCACGGCGGGCAGATCGTCGGCGGCATCCACCCGTACCTCGGTCAGGAGGGGATCGCCGCCGGCGTCTGCGCCGCGCTCGGGGCCGACGACGTGCTCGCCGGCACCCACCGTGGGCACGGGCACGTGCTGGCCCGCGGCGCCGACCCGGCCCGGATGCTCGCCGAGCTGTGCGGCCGGCTGACCGGCCTCAACGCCGGGCGGGGCGGTTCGATGCACGCCGCCGACCTGAGCATCGGCGTGCTCGGCGCGAACGCCATCGTCGGCGCCTCCGGGGCGATCATCACGGGCGCGGTGTGGGCCCGGCGACGGCAGGGCCACGACACCGTCGGGGTGAGCTTCTTCGGCGACGGCGCGGTCAACGAGGGGATGCTGCTGGAGGCGTTCAACCTCGCCGCGCTGTGGCGGGTGCCGGTGTTGTTCGTCTGCGAGAACAACGGCTACGCCACCACCATGCCGGTCGCCGGCGCGGTGGCCGGCAGCATCGCCGGCCGCGCCGCCGCGTTCGGCATCCGCGCCGTCGAGGTCGACGGCCAGGACCCGGAGGCGGTACGCGACGCGGCGGCCGCCGCCGTCGACCGGATGCGCGCCGGCGGCGGCCCCGAGCTGATCGAGGCCCGAACCTACCGCTTCGACGCCCACCACACCTTCGAACACGCGGTACGCCTCGACTACCGTCCGCCCGACGAGGTGAACCGGGGCCGGGCCCGCGATCCGGTGCGCCTCCAGGGCGAACGGCTCTGCGACGCCGACCGCGCCACCGTGGACGCCGAGGTGGAGGCGACCCTCGACGCGGCGGTGCGCTTCGCCCTGGACAGCCCGCACCCCGACCCGGCCGACGCGCTTACCTACCTGTACGCCAGCGGCCTGACCGCCCGCACCGGAGGTGGCTGAGGTGCCCCGACTGTCGTACCGCCGGGCGTTGACCCGGGCCCTCGCCGACGAGCTGGCCCGCGACGAGGCGGTGTTCCTGCTCGGTGAGGACATCCAGGTCGGCGCGTCGCTGGTGACCACCGGGCTGGCCAAGCGGTTCGGCGTCGACCGGGTCCGCGACACCCCGCTGTCGGAGCAGGCGTTCACCAGCTTCGCCACCGGGGCGGCGCTGGCCGGGCTGCGGCCGGTGATCGAGTTCCAGATCCCGTCGCTGCTGTTCCTGGTCTTCGAGCAGGTCGTCAACCACGCGCACAAGTTCCCGCTGATGACCGGCGGGCAGTGCGCGGTGCCGGTCACCTACCTGGTGCCCGGCTCCGGGTCGCGTACCGGTTGGGCGGGGCAGCACTCCGACCACCCGTACAGCCTGTTCGCCCACGTCGGCGTGGTCACCGTCGTGCCGGCCACCCCGGCCGACGCGTACGGGCTGCTGGTCAGCGCGATCCGGCACGACGACCCGGTGGTGGTGTTCGCCCCGGCCGGCGCGATGGACACGCGCGACGACGTGTCCGATCTGGAACCGGTGCCGCTGGGTCGGGGCCGCGTCCACCGCTTCGGCGACGACGTCACGGTGGTCGCGATCGGGCACCTCGTGCACGACGCGCTCGCGGTCGCCGAGGAGTTGGCCGACCAGGTCTCGGTGGAGGTGTTCGACCCGCGCACCCTGTACCCCTTCGACATCGACGGGTTGATCGAGTCGGTCGCCCGCACCGGGCGTCTCGTGGTGCTCGACGACGCCAACCGCTCCTGCGGCATCGCCGCCGAGATCATCGCCTCGGTGGTGGAGCGGGTCCGGCTGCTCGCCCCACCGCGCCGGGTCACCCGCCCGGACGGGGCGGTGCTGCCGTTCGCCCCCGCCCTGGACCGCGCCGTGCAGCCCTCCCGGGAGCAGCTCGCCACCGCCATCCACCTGACCATGAAGGACTCATCATGATCGACCCGAACTACTCGTGGCCGTCGGTCGACCGGGCCTGGACCGACCTGCCGGCGCCGGCCCGCCAGGCCATGGTGGCCAGCGGCGCGGCCGCCTGGGAACGCGTCTTTCACGGGCGGGCCACCTACAACAAACAGTGGCGGCTGGCCCGCCCCCCGATCCTGACCGCCGACGCCTGGCGGGAGCTGAACGAGGTCTGCGACCGGCTGGCCCAACTCATCCTGGACACCTGCCGGCGCCGGGTGGACACCGCCGGCGAGCTGCGCCGGCTGCTCGGCGTCCCGGCGGGGGAGACCCGGCTGCTGGACGAGTCGGAGCCGCTGACCGAGGCGCTGCTGGCCGCGTACCGACCGGATGTGATCTTCACCGAGGGTGTGCCGAAGTTCGTCGAGTACAACATCGACAGCAGCCTCGGGGGAGGATTCGACGCCGACACCGTCATCCAGCGGTTCGCGCAGCTCTACGCCGAGCACGGCATCCTCGACGACCTGCCGGTACGCGCCGCGCCGTCGCTGCTGGACCAACGTTTCGTGGCGATCCGCGAGGAGCTGGGGTTGCCCGACGGCGCCCGGCTGGCGCTGCTGATGGACTTCGACGCCGACTACCCGGGGCTGGACGACCCGGAGACGTTCATCCGCATCCTCAGCCCGCTCGCCGTACGGGCCCGGGACTTCGGCATCGACCTGGTCATCGCGCCCCTGGCCACCGCGACCCTGGCCGCCGACAAGCGGCTCGTGGTGGACGGTGCGCCGGTCGACGCGCTGTTCCGCCTCTTCGTGCCCAACCGGGTCACCCCGACCGCCGGCCTGGACGCGGTGGCCGGCGCGCTGGCCGCCGGCACGCTGCCGATGTTCGTGTCGGCGGCGGCCTGGCTGCTCGGCAACAAGACCACCTTCGCCTGGCTGTGGGAGGACGTGGACGCCCTGCCCGCCGACGACCAGACGCTGATCCGCCGGCACGTGCCGTACACGGTGCCGTTGACCGTCGCGGTGCTCGACCGGGCGATCGCCGAGCAGGCCGAGCTGGTGGCGAAACCGGCGGACGGCTCGGCCGGGCACGGTGTGCTGATCGGCCCCGAGCTGAGCCCGACGGACTGGGCCGACGGCCTGCGCGCGGCCGTCGACCGGGGCGGCGCGATCCTGCAGCAGTACCTGCCGGCCGACCGGGTGCCGATGGACTTCGTGCAGATCGAGACCGGCGAGACGGTCACGGCCGACGTCCCGTACTCCCTGGCTCCGTACCTGTTCGGTCGCCACGCCTCCGGCGGCCTGGCGAGGGTCGGCTTCCCCGGCGGCGACGGAATCCTCAACCTGGCCCACGGAGTCCTCCTGACGGGAATCCTCCTGTCCAACTGACCCCGACCCCCACCGGGTGATCATGAAGTTATTGCCCCGACACGCCGTGCCGGACGGCAATAACTTCATGATCACCGTCGCTTTCGGAGGGCGCGGAGGGTTTCCGCTGTCGCTATCGCGTCGCTGCGGGCGCTGCCGTGGCGGCCGTCGGTGCTGTAGAGGGTGGGGTCGGCCGTCAGTGGGTGGTCGGTGAGGTGCACGTGGACCGTTCCCAGGCGGTCGGCGAGCAGTGCCGTGTGCGCGGAGAGGCGGCGCATCCGTTCCCCGAGGCCGGCCCGCACGTGCTCGGGCACGGCCGGGCTGTGCGACACGTCGAACATGCCCACCGTGATCACGTCCGCTCCCGCGTCCCGTAGCGGGCTGATCATCGCGGTCAGCTCGGCGTCCACCGCGTCCGCGTCGTACGCCGGGCCGAAGGCGTCGTTGCCGCCGCAGACGACCAGCGCCAGGTCCGGCTCGAAGGCCAGCGCCGGGGCGAGCTGCGCGGCCCGCACCTGGTGCGCGCGCAGCCCGCGTCGACCCAGATTGCGGTACGCCAGATCGGGGCGGACGGCGGTCAGCTCGGCGGCGACCCGGTCGACCCACTGCACGTCCGGGTAGCCCGGCGTCGGCTCGCACATGCCCTCCACGACGCTGTCGCCGATCGCCACGAACCGCCGCCACGGGTGCCCGCGCAGCAGCTCGGCGGCCTCCCCGGGGCGTAGACAGTACGGGTCTGTCGATTCGTCGAGCGTCGATGGCATGCCGGCACGCTAACCGACCGTCGCCTCCTCGGCCAGGCTGACCTCGGCCAGGTAGACGCAGGTGCGTCCCTCGTGGGAGGAGTAGTAGCTGGCCCAGAGCAGGTCGTCGTGCCAGACCAGGCCCGGGTAGCTGGTGTCGCCGCCGGAGGGCAACGCGACCAGTTCGGTAAGCGTGCCGCGCTCCGGGTCGACGGCGCAGATCGCGGTGCGGACGTCGCCGTCGAGCAGCCGTACGCCGGCCAGCAGCCGCCCGTCGGGCAGCCGGAGCAGCGCCGGCCCGCCCACCCGCACCCCCAGGTCGGTCCAGGTCCACTCCCGGTACGGCGCTGCGGCCCGGCCGAGCTGCGCGGTGGCGCTGTCGCCGTCGCGGCGCAGCAGGCAGTGGGCGGTGCCGTCCGGGGCGAAGGCCAGACCCGACTCGTTGGGGTAGCCGCCCTCGAACAGCGTCGGCACCCACCGCCGCAGGTCGACGCCGTCAGCACTGCGGTAGAGCCGGGCGAACCGTGGCCCCCGGGTGGCGTAGCCGACGGCGTACATCGCGTCGTCGTGCCAGGCGGCCCGCCACACCCAGACGCCCGGCTCGCCCACGGGAACCGGGTCGCCCCAGGTGCGCCCGTCCCCGGAGAGCCAGGTCACCGTGTCGAACGTCTTGCTCGTCTCTCCGGTCGCCGCCGCCGCGAACAGTTGCAGGCGCCCGTCGGGCCGCACGACGAACCGGGGGTCGCGCAGGTCGACGCCGTCCTGCCGGATGACCGCCGCGGAGCTCCAGGCCCGACCGTCCGCCGAGGTCAGCACCCGGATCACGCCGTCGTCGGATAGGTGCGTCCGCGCCTCACGGAAGGCGCAGAACCACGTCCCGGCGTGCCGGACGAGGTCGGTGAACGCGCTGTGCGGCGCGCTGTCGCCGATCCGCCGTACGGCGGTGACCTCGGCGGTGCGGCGGTGGGTGGGTGACGACGACGTCATGCGCGGCGGCCTCCTGGCTGCGGAAAGAGGGGTACTCCCGGGGCCGACGCGTGCCCGGACCGGCCGTTGTCCGGCCCGACGGGCTCCGGCGCGGCCGCGACGGGCCGACGCTAGCCGTCGGCGCGGTGGGGCGGTGCGCTGGCACGGGTCCACCACGATGGCGGTGGGCCGGCCGCTCCGGGCTGGCGAGTGCGTCGGAGGGAGGTGTCGATGCTCAGCGCCTTTCTGCAGGCCCTGGCGAGCAAGCTGGTCGAGGCGATCATCGGCAAACTGACCGAATGGCTCGCGCCAAAGGCGCTGCGGGCCGTACCGCACCGTGCCGCACCAAACTGTCCACGCTGCGGCGGGTACGGCGTCCGGCGGTGGGCCCCCGGCGGCATGTGGGCGGTGTTCCTGCTGTCGCTGCTGGCCTTCGCATGGGGCTTCGGGTTCACCCTGCTCGGCGTGCCGATTGTCGTGTTGGCCGTGGTCGGCGCGGTGCTGTCCGACGGCGTCGGCGCCCTGTGGCCCGCCCTGCTCGCGCCACTGGGCCTGCTGGTCCCCGGCGCCCTGATGGTCGGGGGAGCGTTCGGGCTGGCCTGGTACAACAACTACCCGCCGAAGTGGTGCGCCCGCTGCCACAGCCGCTGGCCACGCCGCGACCGCGCCGAGTACCTCCGCTCGGCCCGGGAGTTCACCTGCGGCTGCGGGCAGCGACTGCGCGTGCCGACCGTCGCCACCGGGGCGAAGCTGCGCTGCCCGCGCTGCCGGATTGAACACGCCACCCCGCTCCGAACCGGTCCCTGACGAGTCGCCTCGGCCGGGGCCGGTGCGCCGGGGTTCAGCGGGACACGGCGTGCTCGGCGAGCAGTTCGCCGAGCACCTGCCGGGCCCAGGCCGCCGTTGCCGGCTCCGAAGCGTCCAGCGTGATGAGCGCCTTCCACAGCGCCCACCCGCGTCCGCGCGCCCAGGTGGCCGCGTCGACGTCGAGCGCGTCGAGGAACGCCGCCCGCGCGCCGCCGCGCAGCAGGGTCCAGGCGATCACGGTGTCGCAGGCGGGGTCGCCGACACCGCAGCAGCCAAAGTCGATGACAGCGGCGAGCCGGCCGTCGCGGACCAGCAGGTTGCCGTCCGCGACGTCGCCATGGAACCAGACCGGTGGCCCGGACCAGGTGGCGTCGAGAGCGGCCTGCCAGATGTCGGTGACCACGTCGACGGGCAGCCGGTCGCGGTGCGTCTCGATCGCGGCCCGGGTCTCCGGGTCGTACGTGGACAGCGGACCACCGCGCCAGGCGCTGTGCGGGCCGGCCTCCGGGGCGTCGGTGGTGTCGACGGCGCGCAGGGCGCGCAGGAAGGCGGCGAGGTCGGTGGCGAACCGGGTCAGGTCGTCGATCCGTTCGGGTCGCGCGGTCCGGCCGTCGATCCAGCCGTAGACCGACCACGGGTACGGGTAGCCGGCGCCGGGTCGCCCGTGGGCCAGCGGGCTGGGGATCTCCAGCGGCAGTTGCCCGCCGAGCACCGGCAGCCAGCGCTGCTCCTTGGCGACCTGCAACGCGTAGCCCTCCCCGCTGGGCAGCCGCACGGTCATCTCCGCACCCAGGCGGAAGGTCCGGTTGTCCCAGCCGCCGACCTCGACCGGGCGCACCGGCAGCTCGGCCCACCGGGGGAACTGCTCGGCCACCAGTCGGCGGACCAGGCCCACGTCGATGCGCCGGGCCGTCGTCTCGTCGGTGTGCGGCACGTCGGGTGCGGGCTGTGCGCTCATCCGCCCGAGCCTGCGGGCTACGCCGGCCGCCCGCAACCGATTTGCGCCGACAGTGGGACCGGTCGGGTCAGCCTCGGGACAAATGTCCGGGAGGTGCGGGCCTGGCCGCACCTCAACTGCCGCCTTTGCTCTGCTTCAACCGCCGCAACACCGACGCCCCGAAAGTGTTGCGTGGGTTTAAGCAGAGCAAAGGGGGCGCACGAGACGGTTGCGAGCCGCTGGGCAGCAGGACATCAGGCGGTGGCGGCAGGTGTGGGCCGCGTCGGCGCCTTCGGGTTGGACACCCTGGCCACCAGCGGGAACGCGGTGACGAGCAGGCAGACCGCCGCCATGACCAGCAGCGCCGGGGTGAGGCCGAACGCGTCCACCGACCAGCCGCCGAGCAACGCGCCGACCGGTAGGCCGACGAAGGCCAGCGATCCGGCGATGCCGAGCACCCGGGTCTGCAGATCCGGCGGCACCCGCTCGTAGAGCGCCACCCCGAGCAGCGGGTTGACCGCCGCGATGCCGATGCCGGACAGGAACGTCACCACGAGCACGACCGGCAACTCGCCGCTGATCGCCAGGGCGATCAGTCGAGGTGTGCCGGCGACCATCGCCCCGAGCAGGAACGTCAGCCGGCCGGGCAGCCGCGGTCCGAGCGCGGTGAACAGCACGTTGCCCAGCAGCGCGCCGGCCGAGAAGGCCGCCAGCACGAGGCCGAGCCCGCTCGGGCCGTGCAGTTCCCGGGCGACCCAGAACGGGATGTAGACGGCCACGCTGGCGTTGGCGACCATGTTCAGCGCCGCGACGACGACCAGCATGCCCAGCAGCGGCCGGTCGCGACCGAGGTAGCCGAACCCGTCGCCCAGCGCGCGCAGGTAGCCGACCGGGGCGGTGGGTTGCGCCGGGGCGGCCGGGGGGCGGACCAGGAGGCCGATCAGCAGGGCGCAGATCGCGAAGCTGACCGCGTCGATGAGGATCGCCTGGCTCACCCCGAACGCGGCGATCAACAGGCCGCCCACGGCGGCGCCGAACAGCGTCACCACCCGGCTCAACCCGTCGTACGCCGAGGTCAGGCGGATCAGCGGCACCCCGGCGGCCTCGGCGACCGGTCGGAACATGACGTGCTTGACCCGGTCCCCGATGCCCCGCAGCGCGCCGGCCACCGCGACCAGCGCCACCAGGGGGGCGAAGCCCAGCCACGGGGTCAACGCGACGACGCCCATGGCCACCGCGCTGCCGGCGTCGCACAGGATGGAGGTGCGGCGCAGGCCGATCCGGTCCGCCCAGGGCGTGCCGAGGGCACTGGACAGCAGGTACGGCAGCGTCTCGGCGAACGCGACCAGACCCATCTTGGTCGGGCTGCCGGTGGTGACCAGCACCAGCCAGGGGATGGTCACCACCGAGATGCGGGTGCCCAGGTTGGAGATCAGGTCCGCGCTGACCAGGACGACCAGCTGCCGGCGGGGGGTCATGTCCCGACCGCCGCCGCCCCGCGCGCGGCGTACTGCGCGCGCAGTGCCCGCTTGTCCACCTTCACCGACCGGTTCACCGGCAACCGGTCGACGAACTCCACCCCGGCCGGCGCCCACATCTCGTTGAGTTCGGCGGTCACCAGGTCGATCAGCTCCGCCTCGGTGACGGTCGCGTCCGGTGCGGTCACCACGTACGCGTACGGGACCTCGCCCACCGTCTCGTCCGGTACGCCGATCACGGCGGCGGCCCGCACCTGCGGGTGCCCGGCCAGAGCGTCCTCGATGGGGCGGCAGAAGATCGCCCAGTTCCGCCGGTGCGTGACGATCATGTCGTGCGCCCGGTCGACCAGGTACAGGAAGCCGTCGTCGTCGAGGTGGCCGATGTCGCGGGTGCGGACCCACCCGTCGACGAGCGTCTGCGCGGTCAACTCGGGTTGGCCGTGATAGCCGGCGAAGCTCAGCCGGGTGTGCACCCACACCTCACCGTCACGGCCCGGCGGCAGCACCGTGCCGTCGTCGTCGCGGATCTCGATGCGCACGTCGCCGTAGGGCCGCCCGCAGGAGCGCAGCCGCTGCGGGTGCTCCGGATCGTCGATCAGCCCGGGCAGAGCGGTGATGACCACGGCCTCGCTGAGGCCGTACACGATGCGCAGTACCGGGCCGAACCGCGCGATGGCCTGGCGCAGCCGGGCGGGCGCGGCGGGCCCGGCGCCCACGTTGAACATGAACATGGCCGAGAAGTCGGCGCCCACCAGCGCCGGGTGGTCCAGCAGCTCGTAGAGCATCGGCGGGGTGACGAACGTCGAGTTGATCCGCTCCCGCTGCACGGTGGCCACGAACGCCACCGGGTCCCAGTCGTCGCGCAGGAACAGCACGCCACCGGTGAACAGGTTGAACAGGGTGGTGATCTGGCCGCTGGCCAGCCACATCGGCGAGTGCGACAGGTGCCGCAGCAGCGGGAACCCGGCGGCGCGGAAGTCGGCGGCCAGCGTGAGGATCTGGGCGTAGAAGCTCTCGGTGTGGTGCACCAGCTTGGGTGTGCCGGTGGTGCCGCTGGTCTGCAGGAACGACTCCGGCGCGCGGACGGCCGCCGGCAGCGCCACCGAACCGGCCGGATCGGTGGCGGCCGTGAGGTCCGGGCCCGCGCCGCCGGGGCCCAGGCAGCACACCGGCACGCCGGGCAGCGCGGCGGTCAGCTCCGGCCCCAGGCTGGCCGGGTCGCGGGCGTCGTAGACGAGGGCGTCGGGTCGGGCCCGCCGGAGGAACTCGTCGACCTCCCGGCGGGCGGTGACCGGGGCGACCCACATCGTCCGGCAGCCGATCAGGTGCAGCGCGAGCTGGAGCAGCGGCCCCTCCACGGCGTTCGCGACGGTCACCAGCACCGCCGAGCCGGGCCGTACGCCGTGCCGGGTCAGGGCCGCGGCCATCGCCCGCACCAACGCGGCGGCCTCGGTGTACGTGATGCGACGGCCACCGCCGACCAGCGCCTCCCGGTCGCCGAAGTCGGCGAAGAGATCCAGTGCCCTGTCCACGTAGGTCGCGTGCCCGGGTCCGTCAGTCATCCGGCAAACCCCCATCGCAAGAAAGCGGCGGTCTCCGGGCAGCTCCCGGTGACGTCGCGGGCGGTGGGCGCGCGTTCGGCGACCGCACCGCCGCCGCCTGCGAGCCTAGGCCGGCGAGGGCGCGGCGGGACCGGGCCGAAGGGCGATCCGGAAGGCCCGGTGGACATTTGATCGCGTCGATCAGGTTGATTGACGCCCGTCATCGGCGGCGGCTAGGTTTCTGGACCATCGTCCAGGCGGGAGCCGTCAGCGGACGGCCCTGGGCTGCCACACGATGGAGGTTCAATGTCGACCCCGAAGAGATGGCATGTCGTCGCCGCGGCCGCGGCGCTGCTGGTCACGGCAACACCCGCCGTCGTCGCCAGCGCCGGCGGATCCCCGACCGCCGCGGCGCGGCCGGACCGGGGCGAGTGGGCGGGCAGCTGGGCCGCCGCGGTAACCCGGGGCAACTCGGTCGGGTTGACCAACACCGGCCTGAACGACCAGAGCGTCCGGATGGTCGTGCACGTCTCCGTGGGTGGCCCGGCGCTGCGGGTACGGCTGAGCAACCTGTACGGCGAGCAGGCGGTCCGGGTGGGCCGCGCCACCGTCGCCCGGCCGAACACCGCCACCGTCGACGACGTCTCCGACATCGACCCGGCCTCGCTGCGCGCGCTGACGTTCACCGGCGCGGCCTCGGCCACCATGAACCGGGGCGCCGAGCTGCTCAGTGACCCGCTCACCTTCACCGTCGCGGACGACAGCGACCTGGTGGTCACCCTGCACTTCCCGACGCCGACCGGGCCGACCACCTTTCACGGGCAGTCCCAGCAGAGCAACTTCATCGGCGCCGGTGACCTGACCGGGGCCGCCGACGGCGGCGGGTTCACCATCCGACCCACCTGCTGCTGGTTCTTCCTGTCCGGCATCGACGTGCAGCGCAAGGGCAGTCCGGGGGCGCTGGTCGTGCTCAGCGACTCTATCGGCGACGGCAACGGCAGCACGGTCAACGCCAACCGGCGCTGGCCGGACCTGCTATCCGACCGGCTGCTCGCCGACCGGCCGGACCGGCGGACCCCCGGCGTGCTCAACCTGAGCCTGGCCGGCAACCGCCTCAACCATGAGGGCACCGAGCCGGGCGCCGGAGACTACCCCGGCTACTTCCAGCTCGGCCCGAACGCGGCGGCCCGCCTCAACGAGGACGTCTTTCCCCAGACCGGGGTCCGTACGGTCGTCACGCACCTGGGCATCAACGACATCTGGATGTCCAACGACTCGCCGGAGGCGATCATCGCCACGCTCCGGCAGATCAACCAGCAGCTTCAGCAGCGTGGGCTGACCAGCCTGGTGGCCACGCTGACCCCGTACGAGGGGCACGGCGCCCCGGGCGTGTGGACGCCGGAGAAGGAGACCACCCGGCAGGCCGTGAACGCGTACCTGCGCGGTAGCCGGGAGTTCGACGGGCTGCTGGACTTCGACCGGGTGCTGCGCGATCCGGCCCGGCCCAGCCAGTTGCTGCCCGCGTACGACTCGGGGGACCACATCCATCCGAACGACGCCGGCAACCAGGCGATGGCTGACGCCGTCCCGCTGCGGCTGCTCAACCTGTGACACCGGCCCGGGGGCGGCGGCCGATCCCGTCGCCTCCGGGCACCGACATCCTGGGGAGGAGAACGTCGTGACGGTGCAGGACCTGCTCACCGGCCTCTACAGCGAAGAGGGCCGCCAGAACCCGTACCCGTGGTACGCCGAGCTGCATCGGCTCGGACCGGTCAGCGCGGTGCCGCCCCGCGCCGAGCACCGCACGGTGTCGGCGGTGGCGGTCGGGTACGACCTGATCGACGGGCTGCTGCGCGATCCGCAGTGGACCAAGCAGCCGCCGCCGGGCTGGGAGGAGCACGAGATCCTGCGCACCTTCCAGACCTCGATGATGTTCATCAACCCGCCCGATCACACCCGGATGCGGCACGTCTTCTCCCGTACCTTCACGCCGCGTCGCCTCGGCGCGCTGGAGCCGGTGATTTTGCGGGTCGTCGACGAGTTGCTGGACAGGATGGCCGACGCCGGTAGCGGTGTCGTCGACTTCGTGGCCGACTTCGCGTACCCGATCCCGGCCCTGGTGATGGCGGAGTTCATCGGCATCCCGGCGGGGGAGCTGCCCTGGTACCGGGACCGGGTGGAGCGCATCGACGAGTTCCTGGACGTTGCGGGAAAGACCCCGCAGCGGCTGGCCGCCGCGAACACGGCGGCGCAGGAGCTGCGGGCGTTCTACCGGGAGTTGCTGGCCCACCGCCGCCGCACGCCCGGCGAGGATCTGATCAGCGCGCTGGTCGAGGCCGTCGGCTCGGGCGAGGTGGAGCTGACCGAAAAGGAGCTGATCAGCAACCTGATCGTCTTGTTCAACGCCAGCTTCGTCACCACCGTCTACATGTTCAGCAACGGCCTGCCGCTGCTGCTGGCCCACCCGGGGGCGGTCACCGCGCTGCCCACCGACGACGACCTCGCCCGGGGCTGCGTCGACGAGGTGCTGCGTCTGCAGAGCCCGGTGCACTTCCTCGCCCGGGCCGCGCCGCAGGACACCGTGCTGGCCGGCGTGCCGGTCGCCCGCGACGACAACGTGCTCATCATCATCGGCGCCGCCAACCGCGACCCGGCGCGGTTTCCCGACCCGGACGTCTTCGACCCCACCCGCCCCGGCCCGCCGTCGCTGGCCTTCGGCGTGGGGCTGCACTTCTGCCTCGGCGCGGCGGTGTCCCGGCTGGAGGGACGCCTCGCCCTGCCCCGCCTGTTCGCCCGGTTCCCCCGGCTCGCGGTCACCGAGACCCCGACGTACAGCGGCAGCCTCTTCCTGCGCGGCATCGACAAGCTGCTGGTCAGCACCGGCGGATAGGAGACCCGCATGGCCCTGCACCCGGAGGTGGCGGCCTACCGCGCCGCCCGCGTCGCGGCCGGCACGCCGCCGCTCTACACGCAGACCCTCAGCGAGGCGCGCGCCGCGGACCTGGCCGCGATCCGCGCCGGCGGCGGCGCGGTCGAGCAGGTCGATGAGGTACGCGACGAGCGGATCCCCGGGCCGGGCGGTGACCTGCCGATCCGGGTGTACCGGCCGACCGGGCCGGGGCCGCTGCCCACCCTGCTGTACTTTTTCGGCGGCGGGTGGACGCTCGGCAGCGTGGACACCGCCGACGGCATCTGCCGACGACTGGCCAACGCGGCGGGATGCCAGGTGGTGACCGTCGGCTACCGACTGGCCCCCGAGTACCCCTTCCCGGCCGCGGTGCACGACTGCCACGCCGCCACCGTGTGGATTGCCGCGAACGCCGAGGAGTTCGGCGCGGACCCGACCCGGCTGGCGGTGGGCGGGGACAGCGCGGGCGGGAACCTGGCCGCGGCGGTGACGCTGCTCTGCCGCGCCGACGGACCCCCGCTCGCCGCGCAACTGCTGGTCTATCCGAACACCGACGTCAGCGGCGAGCCGTCCGGCCCGGTCGACGACGACCCGGCGCTGTTCAACCGCCGGTCGGTGGCCTGGTACCGGACGCACTACCTGGCCGATGAGGAGCACTCCCGGGATCCGCTGGCGTCGCCGCTGCTCGCCGACGACCTGTCCGGTCTGCCTCCGGCGCTGGTGGTCACCGCCGAACTGGACCCGCTGTGCGCCGAGGGGCAGCGCTACGCGCAGCGGCTGCGCGCCTACGGTGTGCCCACCCGCCTCGACCACTATCCGCAGATGATCCACGGGTTCTTCGCCATGCCCGGCGCCTTCACCGACGGCCAGCGGGCGCAGCACCGGGCGGCGGCGTTCCTGCGGGAACGGTTCGGGCTGGCGCCGCAGCCGGCCGACGCGGGGGTACGCGGTGGCTGAGCCGGTGCTGGCCGACCTGCCGACCGGTTCGCCGGCGGCGGTGACGCTCGCCGACTACGGACCGCGGGCGCGGGCGGTGCTGGCCCCGGACGTGTGGGACTACATCGCCGGCGGCAGCGCCGCCGAGGTGACCCTGGCAGCCAACCGGACCGCGCTGGACCGGGTGGCCGTGCTGCCCCGGGTGCTGCGCGGCAGCCACGCCGTGGACCTCGGCGCCCGGCTGCTCGGCCGGCCGTACGCGATGCCGGTCGGGGTCGCGCCGATGGCGTACCAGCGGCTCGTGCACCCGGACGGGGAACTGGGCCTCGCGGCGGCGGCCGGCGCCGCTGGCGTGCCGTATCTGGCGAGCACGTTGAGCAGCACGCCGATCGAGGAGATCACCGGAGCTGGCGCGGAGGTCTGGTTCCAGCTCTACTGGCTGCGCGACCGGGCACTGGTCCGCGATCTTCTGGACCGGGTCGTGGCGGCGGGCTGCCATGCGTTGGTGGTCACCGTGGACGTTCCGGTGCTCGGTCGACGCCCGCGCGACCTGCGCAACGCGTTCCGCCTCCCGGCCGACGTGGTCGCCGCGAACCTGCCGCACGGCCGGGACGCCCTGGCGCACGCCGGCGCCCCCGGTGTGTCCGCGATCGCCGCCCACACCGACGCGTCGTTCGAGTCCGCCCTGCGCTGGGCGGACCTGGCCTGGCTGCGCGAGCACGTCGACCTGCCGCTGGTCGTCAAGGGGGTGCTGGATCCCCGCGACGCGGTCGAGGCGGTGCGGATCGGGGCGGACGCGGTCGTGGTGTCCAACCACGGCGGGCGTCAGTTGGACGGGACGCCGGCCAGTGTCACCATGCTGCCGGAGGTCGTCGACGCCGTCGGCGACGGTGGTCAGGTGCTGCTGGACAGCGGCATCCGTTCAGGCACCGACGTGCTGCGGGCGCTGGCGTTGGGCGCGGCGGGCGTCCTGGTCGGCCGTCCGATGCTCTGGGCGCTGGCCGTCGGGGGGCGGCGCGGTGCGCAGGACGCGTTGGCGCTGCTTGCCGCGGAGGTGCATGACGCGCTCACCCTGGCCGGCTGCGCCGATCCGGCCGCGGCGGTCGAGCTGCGTACGCTCGGAGTGGGCTGAGCGGTGGCACCGACCGAGCCGGCCGACCTGAGCGTCGCCGACCTGCACCCCGCGCTGGGTGACCCGGCGTTGACCTCGATGAACTTCCTCAACGAGGTGTCCGAACGCTATCCGGCGGCGGTGTCGCTGGCGGCCGGGCGCCCGTACGAGGAGTTCTTCGACGTCGCGGCGGTGCACCGGCACCTGGACACGTTCCACCGCCACCTCGTCGACGAGCTGGGTCACACGCCCGAGCAGGCCCGACGACTGCTGTTGCAGTACGGCCGGACCAAGGGCATCGTGCACCACCTCATCGCCCGCAACCTCGCGGTCGACGAAGGGATCACTGTCGACCCGGAGGCCGTCGTGGTGACCGTCGGCTGCCAGGAGGCGATGTTCCTGGTGCTGCGGGCGTTGCGGGCCGATCCGGCGGACGTGCTGCTGGCGGTCGCCCCGACCTACGTCGGGCTGACCGGGGCGGCCCGGCTGGTGGACCTGCCGGTGTGGCCGGTCGCCGGGGGACCGTCCGGTGTGGACCTGGCCGACCTGCGGGCCCAGGCGCGTCGGGCCCGGGCGTCGGGACGTCGGCCGCGCGCCTGCTACGTGCTGCCGGACTTCGCCAACCCGTCCGGGGTCAGCATGAACGTCCCGGACCGGCAGCGGCTGTTGACGCTGGCCGCCGAGGAGGACCTGCTGCTGCTGGAGGACAACCCGTACGGGCTGTTCCCCGTCGACGACGGGCCGCGCCCGCCGACCCTGAAGGCGCTGGACACCGACCGGCGGGTGATCTACCTCGGCTCGTTCGCCAAGACGGTGCTGCCCGGAGCGCGGGTCGGCTACGTGGTCGCCGACCAGCGGGTGGCCGGGTCGGACGGCCGGGTCGGCCCGCTCGCCGACCAGCTCGCGATGATCAAGAGCATGGTCACGGTGAACACCTCACCAATCGCGCAGGCGGTGATCGGTGGGCGGTTGTTGGAGCACGGGTGCAGCCTGGTGCCCGCGAACACGCGGGAGCGGGCCGCGTACGCCCGCAACCTGCGTCACCTGGTCGCCGGGCTGGCCCGACGTTTCCCCGACCGGCCGGACCGGCCGGCGGTGGTGCGGTGGACGGTGCCGGCCGGCGGGTTCTTCGTGGTGGTGACCGTGCCGTTCGCGGTCGACGACGCGCTGCTGGACACCTCGGCGCGGGACTACGGGGTGCTCTGGACGCCGATGGCGCACTTCTACGACGACACGGCGCCGGTGTGCGCGCTGCGGTTGTCGGTCAGCGCGGTGACACCCGAGCAGATCGACCTGGGGTTGGACCGGCTCGCCGCCCTCATCGCCGACGAGCTCCTGCGTGGACGGTCATAATGGGTCGCATGGTTGCCTGGGAGTACGCCTTGCTCGTCCGCCGCTATCAGGGACAGGGCCGCAATTTCACCGTCTCGTTCGTCTGGTACGGCCCGGACGGGTCGCGCAAGGACATCACCGCCTACGGCGACACGGCCATCGCGCACCTCAACCGCGCCGGCCGGGAGGGCTGGGAGCTGGTCTCGGCCGCCGAGGACGTGAACAACGTCCAGGGCAGCACCGAGGTGCACCGCTACCACCTCAAGCGTCCCCTGAACTGACTGCCCGCCGCCCGTCGGGGCGGCCACACCGTTGATCGGTATACCTCAGCGTCATATCTATGACGCTGAGGTATACCGCTCGTCGGCCCGGGTGCCGTCGGACCCGGTTGGCGATGACCGTCAGGCCAGGTCGATGCCCGGGTAGAGCGGGTGGGGGGCCAGCAGGTCGGTGGCCTGGCGGGCGATCTTGTCGGCCAGGTCGGCGTCGAGCGTGTACTTCGCCTTGGACGGGGTGCCGTCGGCGTTGGCGCCGGCCGTGGTCTGGGTCAGCACGGTGTGGATCAGCTCCGCGGTCTGGTCCATCTCGGCGGTGCCCAGCCCGCGAGTGGTCAGCGCCGGGGTGCCGATCCGGATGCCGGACGTGTACCAGGCGCCGTTCGGGTCCTGCGGGACCGAGTTGCGGTTGGTGACGATGCCGGAGTCGAGCAGGGCCTGCTCGGCCTGCCGGCCGGTGAGCCCGTAGCCGGACACGTCGATCAGCACCAGGTGGTTGTCGGTGCCGCCGGTGACCAGCGTCGCGCCCCGGCGCAGCAGCCCGTCGGCGAGGGCCTGCGCGTTGTCCACGATCTGCTGGGCGTAGTCGGCGAAGTCGGGGCGGCGGGCCTCGGCCAGGGCGACGGCCTTGGCGGCCATCACGTGCGGCAGCGGGCCGCCGAGCACCATCGGGCAACCCCGGTCCACCTGGTCGGCCAGCTCCGGGCCGCAGAGCACCATGCCGCCGCGCGGGCCGCGCAGCGACTTGTGGGTGGTGGTGGTGACGATGTGCGCGTGCGGCACCGGGTCGAAGTCGCCGGTGAAGACCTTGCCGGCCACCAGGCCCGCGAAGTGCGCCATGTCGACCATGAAGGTGGCGCCGACCGAGTCGGCGATCTCCCGCAGGATCCGGAAGTTCACCTTCCGGGGGTACGCCGAGTAGCCGCCCACCAGGATCAGCGGCTTGAACTCGCGGGCGGCCTCGGCCACCCGGTCGTAGTCGATCAGGCCGGTGGCCGGGTCGGTGCCGTAGCTGCGCTGGTCGAACATCTTGCCGGAGATGTTCGGCCGGAAACCGTGGGTGAGGTGACCGCCGGCGTCCAGCGACATGCCGAGCATCCGCTGGTTGCCCAGCTCGCGGCGCAGCGCGAACCAGTCCGCCTCGGTGAGGTCGTTGACCTGGCGGACCTGGGCCTTCTTCAGCGCGGGGGACTCCACCCGGTCGGCCAGCACCGCCCAGAACGCGACCAGGTTGGCGTCGATGCCCGAGTGCGGCTGCACGTACGCGTGGGCGGCGCCGAACAGCTCCCGGGCGTGCTCGGCGGCGAGCGCCTCGACGGTGTCGACGTTCTGGCAGCCAGCGTAGAAGCGGCGGCCGACGGTGCCCTCGGCGTACTTGTCGCTGAACCAGTTGCCCATGGCCAGCAGGGTCGCCGGGGAGGCGTAGTTCTCGCTGGCGATGAGCTTGAGAGACTCCCGCTGGTCGGTCAGCTCGGCGCCGATGGCGTCGGCCACCCGCGGCTCGACAGCCCGGATCACCTCAAGGGCGCTGCGGAATGCGGTGGACTCGGCGTTGTGCGACATACGACCTCCTACAGACGTGCGGAAGGCCCAGGCGCTCGGCAAAAAACGTCCTCGTGACGGGACCGCTTCCCGATGGTTGTCCATCCCCACGCGCCAGTAACGGCCCGCGCCGATCCTACCGGGCCGGCCAGGCCAGGCCCGGCCGACCTCCGAACCGACCCGCCGAGGTGGTTGGGCGCTCGGTGGTGGGGCACTGGGTTAACGGGCGTCGCGTCGGGTGCGCACGCGGCCGAGAAGTTGCGCCGCGACGGGGGGCCGCAGGTCCTGCCGGTGCGCGTCGATCTGGCCCGCGAGCAGGGCGTCCAGGAGTTGGTGGCGGCGGTCGAGGCGACCGGGCGACCGCTGGAGGCGCTGGCGCTCAACGCCGGCCGCGGCACCGGCGGCGCGTTCGTCGGGGGCACCGACCTGCGCGACGAGTTGGAGGTCGTGGATCTGAACGTGCGCTCGACCGTGCACCTGGCGAAGCGGCTGCTGCCTGGCATGGTCCAGCGTGGCGCCGGTCGAGTGCTGTTCACGTCGTCGATCGCCGCCACCATGCCGGGGCCGTTCCAGGCGGTCTACAACGCGTCGAAGTCGTTCGTGCAGTCCTTCGCGGAGGCGCTGCGCAACGAGTTGAAGGACACCGGCGTCACGGTGACCGCGCTGTTGCCCGGGCCGACCGACACGGCGTTCTTCGAGCGAGCCGACATGGGGGACACCCGGGTGGGCTCCGGGAAGAAGGACGACCCGGCGCAGGTCGCGGCGCAGGGCTTCGCCGCGCTGATGAAGGGCGACCAGACAGTCACCGCGGGTTCGTTGGTCAACAAGGTGCAGACTGCCGCCGGCAAGATCGTCCCGGACAAGCTCAAGGCCGCGCAGCACCGTCGGATGGCCGAACCCGGCTCCGGCGACTGACCCGCCGACCGAGACGACGAGGGCCCGCCGAGCGAGACGACAAGGGCAGCCCGCCGAGCGAGACGACGAGCGGCCCGACCGCGGAACGGAACGACGAGGGGCCCGGCACTGCCGGGCCCCTCGTCGAACGGTGTCGTCGTCAGGCGGTCACCGCGTCACGGGCCTTCTTGATCGCCTTGGGCGCGGTGGGGCTGCGGGGCGCGTCGGCGCGCAACGCGATCATCTTCTCCCCGATCTCCTGGAGCTGTTTGCGCCCGAGTGCCTCCCGCACCTTGGGGAACCACTCCTGCTCCTCCTCCTCGACGTGGTGCGTGACGTTCTCGATGAGCACCGTGGTCTTGGCGTTGAAGTGCTCGTCGTCGGCGTCCATGGCGACCAGTTCGAGGCAGAGCACGTCGGCGACGTGGTGTTCCTCGTACGACTCCAGGATGTCGTCCGCCAGGTCGGGCACGAGGCGGCGGACCTCCGGGTACATCACCTCGTTCTCCAGGTAGGTGTGCACGGTCAGGGCCTCGAGGATCTGGTCCACCAGCTTCTGCCGCTTGCTCGCCGGCCCCTCCTCGGCATCCTGGAAGGCCTTGAACAGGCGGCGCATCTCCTTGTGGTCCTCTTTGAGCAGGACGATGGCATCGGTCGACACCGGCTGACCCCCTAGCTAGCTTCGTCTGGTGTCGATCCGGTACCCCGTTGCTGAACTGCGGAAACGAGCGGAAACGGCCGATGTGTCCGGTCAGACGGTGGCGAGGGTGCGGGGGATCTCGTCGAGCAGTTCCCGGGCCAGGAAACCGATCCGCCCGTACCGGGGGACCAGCCGTTGGCCGCTCACCGCATGCGCGAACGCCGCCCAGCAGGCGGCCTGCGCGGGGTCGGTTCCCCGGGACAGCAGACCGGCCAGCAGGCCGGCGAGCACGTCGCCGCTGCCCGAGGTGCCCAGCCCGGCGTCCCCGCTCTCCTCCCGCCACCGGCGCCCGTCCGGCGCGGCCACATGCCCGTAGAGCGACACGACGGCCTCGTACCGGGCGGCCAACTCGGCGGCCTTGGCGTCCAGGTCGTCGCCCGGCTCCCGGCCGAGCAGGTGCCCCGCCTCGGTGACGTTGGGGGTGAGCACGACCGGCCGGCCCGCACTGACGAGCAGCTTCGGCTCGTGGCTGAGCGCGCCGAGGGCGTACGCGTCGAGCACCAGCGGGGTGCGCGGCCTCGCCGCCTCCAGCACCAGGCTGAGCAGCCGGACGGTCTCGTCGATGCCCTTGAGGCCGGGGCCCAGGGTCACCACGTCGGCCTGCGCCACCAGCTCGTCGAGCTGGCCGCCACGGTCGGCCACCACCGCGCCGTCGGAGGTCTCCGGCAAGCCGACCACCAGCGCCTCGGGCACCTGGATGCTCAGCGTGGCGGCTGTCGACTCGGCGGCGGCGAGCTGGAGCACCCCGGCGCCGGCACGCAACGCGGCCTCCCCGGCCAGCAGCACCGCGCCAGGGGTGAAGCGGGAACCGCCGACCACCAGCACGGTGCCCCGGCTCTCCTTGCCGCCGGTCGGCACCGGCAGCGGCCAGTCCCGCAGCAACCCCGGCGTGATCACCTGCGGCTCAGACCGGTTCGGCATGGACCTCGTCCTCCTTCGTGGGTTCGGCGCCCTGCCGCCGCAGGTGGCCTACCTCGTTGAACCCGCCCAGCCGCAGCCTGCCGTCGACGTCGGCGGACCAGTCGGTGATCGAGCAGTTGGCGATGACGTGCGCGCGGGTCAGCTCCATCAGCTCCGGCTCGGTCAGCCCCTCGACCAGGTACCGGAGCAGGAAGACAAGCGCGTCGTGGCCGAACAGCAGCACCCGCTGACCGGCGTGGTCGCGGCGCAGGTCGCCGAGGAGGGCCCGCAGGCGCAGCGCGACGTCGGTCCAGGCTTCGCCGCCGGGCGGCCGGTAGTAGAACTTGCCCAGCCGGGCGCGGCGCTCGGCCTCGTCCGGGAACCGCTGGCGCACCCCGTGCCCGGTCAGGCCGTCGAGAATGCCCAGCTCGCGGTCGCGTAGCCGCTCGTCGCGGCTGACCGGCACTCCGGTGTCGTACAGCGCCAGTTCGGCGGTGGAGACCGCCCGCAGGTACGGCGAGACCACCGCGACGTCGGGACGCCGGTCCTCGGGCAGCCCGGCGAGCCAACGGCCGGTGGCTCGGGCCTGCTCCTCGCCGGTGGGGGAGAGCGGCACGTCGGCGTCGCGGTGGCTGAGGTCGATCAGCTCCGCGCCGGTGGCCTCGGCCCGGGTGGCCGCCACGTTCGCGGTGCTCTCGCCGTGTCGGATGATCCAGAGCGTGGACAGTTCCGCCATGCCGGACCCCCTACCCGGGCGCCGCCGTGGGTAACCGCGTCACGGCCGGCGTCGTGCCAGCCGTGACGCCGCTCAGCCGCGCCGTTGCAGCAGGGCTACGGTCAGCCCGGTCACGTGCGTGACCTGGGCCACGCCGTAGCGCTCGGCGAGCACGGCCGACTGCTTCTTCGGCAGCTTGCTCAGCGGTTCGTCGACGTCGGCCGGCAACAGCACCCACAGGCGGGGTTCGTCGCGCAGACAGCGGGCCGGATCGGCGCAGTCCGAGCCGAACAACTCGTTGCGCTGGGCCGCCGTCCGCTGCTGGAAGACGTTGCGCGGGGACACGTCGGCAGGGAGGTAGTAGCGCACGCCGAGCTCGCGCGCCCACCACCAGGGGCCGCTCGTGACGAGCCCGTCGCCGGGCTGGTAACCAGCCTCGACGACCTGTGCCGCCTCGGAGTAGGACAGCGGCTGGAACGCCCGCGCCTGCGGATAGGTGTACCAGCCGGGGGAGAGGTCGGCGCGCAGGGTGAGCTGGCCGGGCACGGACAGGGCGGCGAGCACCACCAGCGCCGCCGCCACCAGCGGCGCGCGGCGCAGCGCGGCGATTCCCGCACCGGCGAGCACCGCCCAGGCCGGCACCACGAAGAGCAGGTACTTGGAGAAGAAGTAGTTGATGTCGCCGGTGGAGGCCACCAGGATCACCGGCAGCGGCAGCATGGCGATCACCGCGGCCATGAGGGTCCGGGCGGCGGCGTCGCGGCGCAGGTGAGTCAGGACGCCCACCACGGCCAGTGCGGTCACCGCGACCGCGAGCAGCGTCGAGCCGAGGACCTGCTCCCAGACGATCCAGGGCGCGCTGTCGGGGATCCAGCTGATCTGCCGTCCCGACTGCCTCATGCCCAGCAGGATCACCGGCGCGGCGATGGCCACCCCGGCGGCGGCGGCGAGCCCGAACCAGGCCACCGACCACCAGCGGCGCTGGCACCAGCAGTGCACGAGAACGGCCACGCCGTGCCCGAGCAGCAGGGTGAGCCCCACCACGTTCACCAGGCCGATGCCGGCCACGGCGAGGGTGTGCGCCGCCCAGCGCAGCCACCCCGGCCGCTCCAACGCCCGGAGCAGGAACAGGGTGGCCAGGGCCGCGGCGAGGACGACGAATGCGTACGAGCGGGTTTCCTGCCCGAAGCGGGTGACGGTGGGCACCAGGGCGAAGACGAACCCGGCCGCGATCCCCGCCGTCTGGTCGAAGACCCGTCGCCCGACAAGTGCCACGCACGCGGTGGCCAGGATCATGGCCAGCGCCGACGGCAGCCGCACCGTGGCCAGCCCGGTGCCGAACACGGTGGTCCAGCCGTGCATGAACAGGTAGTACGTCCCGTGGACGGCGTCGACCTTCTCCAGCAGAGCGAGGATCTGCCGGGTGGAGCGGGTCTCCACGTCGACGCTGACCAGCTCGTCGTGCCAAATCTCCGGACTGCCGATGCGCCAGCCGACCGCGAGGGCGGCGAACGCCGTCGGCCAGAACCAGACACTCAGTGCCAGCCGTCGAGCCGCCGGGGTTGCGGCGCGGTGGCCGCCGGGCGCGGACCCTCGTCGGTCTGCACGGGAGGCGCGTCCGTGGTGACAGTGCGGTTCGACATTGGCGTCCGATCGGGGCGGTGCGGTACGGGCGCGACGATGATAGCCGCCGCGGAGGCCACCATCGGACCCGTCGACGGGCGACAGAACGCGGTGTCGCGGCGGGCCGCGTGGGCGGTTCGCCGGTAATCGATTCGAGCGCGATGCCTGATGATGTGGCCCGCGCCTGTCGCACATTCCACCACGCACAGTTAGGCCCGCGGACCGATGATTGTCGACATCATGCACCCCAACTACGTGGCCACCGTGCGATCGGTGATCGAGGAGTACCCGGGCGTCTGCATGGTCCAGCCGGGGGTCGAGATCATCGACGCCGACGGCAAAGTGGTGAACACGATGGTCGACGAGGCCAAGCGTCGGCTCTACGCCCCCCGGATCGAGAGCCGGGAGCTGATGGGCGGCGAAGACCTGGCGGCCAGCCTGCTGCGCGGCTGCTGGTTCTACTTCCCGTCGATCTGCTGGCGGAGCGACGTGCTGAAGGCCGTCGATTTCCGCGACGAGTTCCAGGTCATCCAGGACCTCGCCCTGGTGATCGACCTGATCGAGCGTGGCGAGCAGATGGCCGTCGACAACACCCTCTGCTTCCAGTACCGGCGGCACGCGGTCAGCAAGTCCGCCGCCGACGCGGTCACCGGCTCCCGGTTCACCGAGGCGCGGGCGTTCTTCTCGACGTCGCCCGGCGGATGGACGCCCAGGGGCGGCCCCGGGCGGCCCGGGCGGCCCGCCGCTACACCTCGTCCCGACTGCACGCCATCACGTTGCTCCCGGCGGCGCTGCGCTCGGGCACCATGACGGGCGTGTGCAGCCTGTCCCGGCACGCGTTCGGGCCGGGCCGATGAGCGACGACAGCCAGGTGGGCGACATGATCATCAATCCGCGAGGCGCCGCCGACGACGCCGGGTCCGCGCTGCGGGTGATGGTGCTCGGCGGTACGGGTTTCCTCGGCCGCCCGATCTGCCGCGCGCTGGCCGACCAGGGTCACACGGTCATCGCCGTGGCACGCCAGCCCAGGGACCTCGGCCAGGGCGTGGAAGTCCGCGCCCTGGACCTCGCCGCCGCCGACGTCGACGAGATCACCGACGTGCTGCGTGAGCTCGACCCCGACGTGGTGGTCAACGCGGCGGGTGGCATGTGGGGGCTGACCGACGCGCAGATGCTCGCCGTCAACGTCACTCTCGTCGAGCGGCTGATCGAGGCCGCCGGCCGGCTGCCCCGACGGGTCCGGGTGATCCAGCTCGGCAGCGTCCACGAGTACGGGCTGGTCCCGGTCGGCACCTCGATGCCCGAGACGCTGCCCCCCGCGCCGGTGATGGCGTACGGCGACTTCAAGCTGCGCTGCACCACCGCCGTCGCCGAGGCCGACCGGCACGGCCTCATCGAGGGCCTCACGCTGCGGGTCGGCAACGTCGTCGGCGCCGGCCAGCCCGGTCACAGCCTGCTCGGCGTGGTGGCGGGCAAGCTGCGCGCCGCCCAGCAGGCAGGTGAGCGGGCCCGTCTGGAGCTTGCCCCGCTGGGTTCCCGGCGCGACTTCGTCGGCCTCAGCGACGTGGTCGCCGCCGTGCTGCTGGCCGCGACCCGCCCCGACGCGGCGGGCCGAGTGATCAACGTCGGTCGGGGGGTGGCGGCCAGCGCGCGTGACATGGTCCAGCTCCTCATCGACGTCAGTGAGGTGCCGACCGACCTGGTCGAGGCCGAACGCACCGGCCCCGCCGAGACCAGCTGGCAGCGCCTCGACGTCGGGCTGGCCGCCGAGGTGCTCGGCTGGTCGCCGAGCGACGATCTGCACACCGAGATGAAGCAGTTGTGGGAGCACGCCGGCGCCGAGGTGTCCGCCTGATGGTCGAGAGGCTCCTGACCGCCTGACTTCCTCGCCCTGGTCCGGTCCCGCGGCGCACCGGCCGACCTGTTCTCCGGCCGGCCGGCGACGCCGTACCCTCGGGGCGTGGCCACGGCGGCGCAGGAGATCCAGGTGGGGGAGCGGCTGGTCCGCGTCTCCAGCCCCGACAAGCCGTACTTCCCGGAACGCGGACTGACCAAGCTGGACGTGGTCCGCTACTTCCTGGCGGTCGGCGACGGCATCCTGCGGGCGCTGCGCGACCGGCCGACCATGCTGGAACGCTGGCCGCGCGGCGTCTTCGCGGGCGCGACGATCGCCACCCGGCAGACCAACCGCGGTGACGCCTTCTATCAGAAGCGGCTGCCGGCGGGCGCGCCGGAATGGGTGCGGACCGCGCACATCACCTTTCCCAGCGGCCGGACCGCCGACGAGGTCGCGCCGAGCGAGCTGGCAGTGGTCATCTGGGCGGCCAACCTGGGCACCCTGCGGTTCCACCCGTGGCCGGTCACCGCCGCCGACGTGGAACGCCCCGACCAGCTGCGCATCGACCTCGACCCGATGCCCGGCGTCGGCTTCGAGCAGGTGGTGCCGGTGGCGCACGAGGTGCGGGCGTTCCTCGCCGAGCTGGGCATGACCGGCTATCCGAAGACCACCGGCGGGCGCGGCCTGCACGTCTACCTGTCGATCGAGCCGAGGTGGAGTTTCGGCGAGTGCCGCCGGGCGGTGCTCGCGCTGGGCCTCCAGATGCAGCGCAGGCTGCCGGAGCTGGTCACCACCACCTGGTGGCGGGAGCAGCGGGACCGGCCGGTCTTCGTCGACTACAACCAGATGGCCCGCGACCACACGATGACGTCGGCGTACTCGATCCGGCCGACTCCGCAGGCCCTGGTGTCGGCGCCCCTGGACTGGGCGGAGCTGGACGACGCCCGGCCGGAGGACTTCGACGTGCTCAGCGTGCCGGCCCGCTTCGCCGAGCGCGGCGACCCGCACGCCGGCCTCGACGGTGACCGGCACTCGCTGGAGCCCCTGCTGGAGCTGGCCGACCGCGAAGGGCTGGAAGCTCCGCCCGAGCGGTAAGGAAGGGCCCCTTATTAGACACCAGGCGTTAGTAGGGGGCCCTTCCTTACACGTCAGGCCCAAGGGCTGCCGGCTCCGTCGAACTCCTCGAAGACCAGCCAGGTGCGGGTGGACAGCACACCGGCGATGCTCTGCACCCGGCCCAGCACCACGTCCCGCAACGCGGCGTTGTCCGGCGCGCGGACCAGCGCGAGCACGTCGTGGTCGCCGCCGAGCAGCGCGGCGTGCTCGATGTAGCGCACCTGCGCCAGCTCCGCGGAGACCTCCCGCCAGGTGTTCTGCTCGATCGTCAGGGCGATGTACGCCGATGTGCCGAGCCCGGCGGCCTCGGGTGCCACCTGCGCGCGGAACCCGGTGATGACCCCGTCGCGCAGCAGGCGCTCCACCCGGGAGTACGCGTTGGTGCGGGAGATGTGGATGCGCTCGGCGAGGGTGCGGACCGACGTACGGCCGTCACGGACCAGCTCGTCGAGGATCCGCCGGTCCACGTCGTCGAGGGCGCGGACCGATCGTCCCGATCCCGCCGCCCGGCCGGCGTCCTTGGTGGCCTCCTGGCTCACTGATGGGCCCCTGTCATGCCGATCGTCTCGCCTTCTGCGTGGATCTTGAGTCAATCATCCGTCAGGCGGAAGCATAGGCTCACCACACGTCCCAGG
The DNA here is from genome assembly GCF_045161355.1 of Micromonospora sp. NBC_00617. Taxonomy (NCBI): domain Bacteria; kingdom Bacillati; phylum Actinomycetota; class Actinomycetes; order Micromonosporales; family Micromonosporaceae; genus Micromonospora; species Micromonospora sp. NBC_00617. The sequence goes on from NZ_CP107751.1 coordinate 2,054,405, forward strand.
AGGTCCCGCCGTGACGACCACACCCCAGGCGGTCCGCAGGGCATCCCCGCGCGCCCGTCGGACGGTCACCCCGCCCGACCCGGCACGCCCGCTGCTGCCGGACGCCGAACCGGTCCGCCTGCTCGACCCGACCGGTACGCCGCTGCCGGCCCGTACCGACTACCCGGAGCCGCCCGTCGAGGCGCTGCGCGAGTTGTACCGCCGGATGGTGCTCGGCCGCCGGTTCGACACCCAGGCGACCGCGCTGACCAAGCAGGGCCGCCTCGCCGTCTACCCGTCGTCGCGGGGCCAGGAGGCGTGCCAGGTCGCCGCCGTGCTCGCCGTCCGCGACACCGACTGGGTGTTCCCCACCTACCGTGAATCGATGGCGCTGGTTGCCCGGGGCATCGACCCGGTCGAGGTGCTCACGCTGCTGCGCGGCGACTGGCACTGCGGCTACGACCCCACCGAGGTGCACACCGCGCCGCAGTGCACCCCCCTCGCGACCCAGTGCGTGCACGCCGCCGGCCTCGCGCACGGCGAGGCGTACCAGGGGCGCGACACCGTGGCGCTGGCCTTCATCGGCGACGGCGCGACAAGCGAGGGCGACTTCCACGAGGGCATCAACTTCGCCGCCGTGTTCAAGGCCCCGGTCGTCTACTTCGTACAGAACAACAGGTACGCCATCAGCGTCCCGCTGTCGAGGCAGACCGCCGCGCCGTCGCTGGCGTACAAGGGCGTCGGCTACGGGGTGCCCAGCGAGCAGGTCGACGGCAACGACCCGGTCGCGGTGCTCGCCGTGCTGACCCGCGCGGTCGCGCACGCCCGCGCCGGCAAGGGGCCCTTCCTGGTGGAGGCGCACACCTACCGGATGGAGCCGCACACCAACGCCGACGACGCCAGCCGCTACCGCGACGGCGCCGAGGTCGACGCCTGGCGCGACCGCGACCCGCTCGCCCGCCTCCAGGCGTACCTGCGCGCCCGTGGTGCGCTCGACGACGCGGCGGTCGCCGAGGTCGCCGAGCAGGCCGAGGCGTACGCGGCGGACCTGCGTGCCCGAATGAACACCCAGCCCACGGTCGACCCGCTGAGCCTCTTCGACCACGTCTACGCCGAGCCCACCCCGCAGCTCGTCGAGCAGCGCGAGCAGGTCCGCGCCGAGCTGGCCGCCGCGCACGACGAGGAGGGTGACGCCTGATGGCCACCACCATGGCGAAGGCGCTCAACTCGGCGCTCGCCGACGCCCTCGCCGCCGACGAGCGAGTCGTCGTCTTCGGCGAGGACGTCGGCCAGCTCGGCGGCGTCTTCCGGATCACCGACGGCCTTCAGGCCCGCTTCGGCGAGAAGCGCTGCTTCGACACCCCGCTCGCGGAGGCCGGCATCGTCGGCTTCGCCGTCGGCCTGGCCATGTCCGGCCTGCGGCCGGTGGTCGAGATGCAGTTCGACGCGTTCGCGTACCCGGCGTTCGAGCAGATCGCCTCGCACGTGGCGAAGCTGCGCAACCGCACCCGGGGCAAGCTCAGCGTGCCGATCGTCATCCGGGTGCCGTACGCCGGCGGCATCGGCGGCGTGGAGCACCACTGCGACTCGTCCGAGGCGTACTACGCGCACACCCCCGGGCTGAAGGTGGTCACCCCGGCCACCGTCGAGGACGCGTACTCGCTGCTGCGTGAGGCGATCGACGACCCCGACCCGGTGGTCTTCATGGAGCCCAAGAAGCTCTACTTCGGCAGCGCCGACGCGCAGTTGCCGACGCGTACCGAGCCGTTCGGCCGGGCCGTCGTGCGCCGGCCCGGCCGCGACGCCACCCTGGTGGCGTACGGGCCGGCGGTGCCGGTCGCGCTGGAGGCCGCCGAGGCCGCCCGCGAGGAGGGCTGGGACCTGGAGGTGGTCGACGTGCGGACCATCGTGCCGTTCGACGACGCCACCATCACCGCGTCGGTCCGGCGTACCGGCCGGTGCGTGGTGATCCAGGAGGCGCCCGGGTTCGCGGGTGTCGGCGCGGAGATCGCCGCCCGGGTGCAGGAGCGCTGCTTCCACGCGCTGCACGCCCCGGTGCTGCGGGTCGCCGGGCTGGACATCCCGTATCCGGCGCCGATGCTGGAGCACACCCACCTGCCCGGCGTGGACCGGGTGCTCGACGCGGTGGCCCGGTTGCAGTGGGACGACCAGCCCGACGCGCGTTGGGCGGCGGCATGACCACCGTCGAACGGACGCAGGTCTTCCTCCTGCCCGACCTGGGCGAGGGGCTGAGCGAGGCCGAGATCGTCGAGTGGCGGGTCGCCGTGGGTGACATCGTCACGGTCGACCAGAGCGTCGTCGAGGTGGAGACCGCCAAGGCGGTCGTGGACGTGCCCTGCCCGTACGCCGGCCGGGTCGTGACCCTGCACGGCGCGGCGGGTGAGGTCCGCCCGGTCGGCCAGCCGTTGATCACCATCGCGCCGCTGGACGGCGACGGCGACGAGCCGGCCGGGCACGCCACCTACCGCGAGGAGGAGCGTGCCGGCTCCGGAAACGTGCTGATCGGGTACGGCACCGGGCACGGCGGTGCGACCCGCCGTCGGCGTCGACCCCGACTGGCGCTGGCGCCGGAACCGGCCGAGGCCGCCCCGGCCGACGCTGTCCGGCCCGACGCGGGCCCGGCGGGTGACTCCGGTCCGTTAGTCGGCGCCCCTCCGGTGGGCGGCTCCGGCCCGTCAGCGGAAAGAGCAGCCCCGGTCGCCGGCAGCGTCTCCGCCGAGGTGCGGTCGGCGAGCGCCCTGGTCATCTCGCCGATCGTCCGGCGGCTGGCCCGGGAGCGCGGCGTCGACCTGGGCACGGTCCGTGGCAGCGGGCCCGGCGGGGTGATCCGCCGCGCCGACGTCGAGGCGGCGCTGGCGGTCCCCGTCGCCCGGCTCGCCGCCGTACCGGACTCACACGCCGCGCCGACCCCGCAGGGCGACGGCGACCTGATCGTCCCGCTCACCGGCGTGCGCAAGGTGATCGCCGACAAGCTCTCCCGCAGCCGGCGGGAGATCCCCGAGGTGACCATCTGGGTCGACGTCGACGCCACCGGGCTGCTGGAGACCCGCGCGGCGATCAACGCGGCGACGCCCGACGCGCCGGTGAGCATCCTGGCCCTGCTGGCCCGGATCTGCCTCAGCGGTCTGCGCCGGTTTCCGCAGCTCAACTCCCGGGTCGACACCGAGGGTCAGCGGATCGTCCAGTCCGCCGGCGTGCACCTGGGCATCGCCGCGCAGACCGACCGGGGCCTGCTGGTGCCGGTGCTGCGCGACGCCCAGCGACTCACCACGGCCGAGCTGGCCGCCGAGCTGGCGGCGACCACGGCCGCGGCGCGGGCCGGGACGCTCGCGCCGGCCCGGCTCACCGGCGGCACCTTCACGCTGAACAACTACGGGGTGTTCGGCGTGGACGGCTCCACGCCGATCATCAACCACCCCGAGGCGGCCCTGCTCGGCGTGGGCCGGATCGTGGACAAGCCGTGGGTGGTTGATGGGCAATTGGCCGTGCGCAAGGTGACCCAGCTGAGCCTCACCTTCGACCACCGGGTCTGCGACGGTGGGGTGGCCGGTGGCTTCCTGCGGCACGTCGCCGACTGCGTGGAACGCCCGGCGCTGCTGATCGCCGCCGTCTGACGCGTACCGCCGGCCCTGGCACCGCCCACGCGGCGCCAGGGCCGGCGTGCGCCCGGGTTTCGCGGTCGCGTCATCGGGAAGTCGGCCCCGCCGGTACGCACCGGAGGCGTCGAAGGGAGCCGATCCGTGGCCGTGGCGAACGAGCTGCTACTGAATTCGGTACGGGTGCGGCGGCCCGCCGCGGCCGGCGCACCGCTCTACTGCGACGCGCTGGAGTTCGGGCTGACCGGTGACGGCGCGACCAACGATCAGCCGGCGTTGGCCGCCCTCGTGGAACGTCTCGGCGCCGGGTACGCCTCGGACGGGCGGGCCCGCGTCATCTACTGCCCGCCGGGCATCTACTCGATCCGGGACGCGGGGACGGTGTGGCGCAGCGGTGTCTCCTTGATCGGGGCCGGCCCGGCGGCGACCCGGTTCATGCTCAGCAACGAGGGCAACCGGGCCGATCCGACGCCGCTGGCCTTCTGGACCACCGTGCAGCACGGCGCCGACCGGGACCGGCACATCGCCGACTGCACCTTCGCCGACTTCCAGATCGACGGCTCCGGCGTGGCGATGGCCGAGTACAGCTACCTCGCCAAGGGCCTCGGTCTGCAGTACGTGGTGCGGGGCGTCTTTCGCAACCTCTACATCCACCACACCGCGGCCACCGGGCTGGGCTGCGACTTCCTGCAGGATTCCCTGATCGACGGCGTGGTGGTCGTCGGCTGCGGCCGGCTGGACAACGGCGAGCAGATCGGCGGCGCCGGCATCGGGGTCGGTATCGGCGGGTGGGGCCCGGTGGAGCGGCTGACCATCGCCAACTGCACCGCCCTGGCCAACGGCACCAACGGGATCTTCCTGGAGCTGCAGAAGGACCACTGGGAACCGCCACGCGGCTACCGCATCATCGGCTGCCACAGCCAGGGCAACCGGTTCGGCATCTCCGACTGGGGTGCCGACGGTCTGATCGTCTCGGCCTGCACGATGACCGGCAACCTGGAGACCGGCTTCGACGTGTCGTCGCAGGGCACCGCGTCGGTGGCGGGCCGGGGTGGGCTGCTCACCGACTGCGTCATCGACGGCAACCTGCGCGACGGGGTCAGCATCGGCAACACCCCGGGCCCGTACACCGTCCGGGGCAACCGGATCAGCGGCAACGGCCAGCACGGATATCACGCGCGGGACCTCGAACGCGGCTACCGGGGCGCGATCCGGAACGTCGTGATCGAGAGCAACGAGATCTGGGGCAACGGGTTGGACGCGGTCCGTGTCGATCACCAGATGACCGACACGGTGGTGCTCAACAACCGGATCCGCAACAACGGGCAGCAGTACGCCGAAGGCACCGGCGGGACGGGTGATGCCGTGCGCTACGGCGAGCGGTCGCTGGTGGACCGGTCGGCCACCTGGCCGCACGACGGGCACCGGGGCAAGATGCTGCGGGTCGGACGGGCCGTTGCCATGGTCGCCTCCAACACCGGCGACGAACTCATCCTCGCCCCGGTCCGCCCGGACGCGTTCAGCGCGTGGAGCGGGGACATCCCGCCACCGGGATGTGAATACGAACTGGCTGCCGCGCCGCAGCGGCGGGCCGGTATCACCATCGACGCGCCGTTCGACTCGGCCACCATCCGCGGCAACCGGATCTGGGACAACCACGACCACCAGACCCAGACGCACGGGCTGTGGATCACCGACCGGGGCAGTTGCGTGGACTGCCGGGTCGAGGACAACGATCTCGCCGGCAACGCCGACGAGGGGATGCGGCTGGACACCCCGCCGGTGGGCGGACGCTGGCGGGACAACCACGTCGACAGCGACTGGACCTGAGCGACCCGAGGTGGTCAGTACCGGAGTGCGGCGAGGTAGTCGAAGCCCACCCGGGCGGTGTCGAGGGCATCGGCGGGTGCGCGCGGCGGGGTGCCCGCGTCGTCACGCTCCACGATGTACTCCTCGATGCCCGCCTCCCGCTCGTGGTCGAAGATCCGGCCGAAGTCGATGACGCCGTCGCCCAGGTCCGCGAAGCCACCCTCGACGTCCAGGTCCTTGACGTGCACCTGGCGGATCCGGCCGCGGTTGGCCCGGATCACGTCGACCGGGTCGTGTGCCCCCCGCCAGGTCCAGTACAGGTCGAGTTCGAAGTGGACCAGCCGGGGATCGGTCTGCCCGGTGAGGATCTCGAAGCCGGTCGAGCCGTCGGTCAGCGGCACGAACTCCAACTGGTGGTTGTGGTAGCCGAAATCGAGCCCGGCGCGCTCGGCCAGCCGGCCCGCCTGGTTGAGATCCCGGGCCAGGGCACGGTAGACGGCGGGGTCCCGGTACGGACGCCCCTCGGCGTCCCGACCGAAGTACGGGTGCACGATCTTCTTGCAGCCCACCGTGTTGGCGTCCGCGAGCGCACGTTCCCAGGTGGCGGCGTCGAACGGCTGCGGGATGCCGGTGTGCCCGGAGGTGGCGCGCAGCCCGGCCGCGTCGAGCGCGGCCCGGAACTCCGCCGCCGTACGCCCCACGAAGCCGGCGTGCTCCACCCGCCGGTAGCCGATGCGCCGCAGGGCGGTCAGGGTGCCCGGCAGGTCGGCGGCGAGTTGGTCGCGCACGGTGTAGAGCTGGATGCTGATGCGGTCCACCGGCACCCGACGCCGGCCGTGGGACTGACCCCGGGCGGCGGTGTCGCCGGCGGGCGCGGCACTGGCCGGGCCGGCGAGGAACCCGGCGGCGCCGACGGCGGCGGCGGAGACGGTCGCGGCGCGGAGCAGACCGCGTCGAGTGAGCGACTCGGAGGTCGCTGTCGGCTCCGAGCGGTTGGTCTGGTGATCCACGGTGGTGGTCCCTTCCTGACGGCTGGTGTGCCGTCGGCAGCTGTCGACCGGTTGCCCGTTGCCGCAGCGCGCCGAACCGGCCGGAGGCGCGCTGCGGCTGCGCGGTGAGGATGACGCGTGGGCGCGGTCGGCGCCCCTGAGGGGGACCGCGGCCGACCCGGCAAGGTGAGCAGGCAGTCTGATCGACGAATGGGCAATCTTCTATCTGAAAACCGACCTTACCCTTGCCTCCGGACGAAGGCAAAGCTCCGTCTCGACGAGCAGAAGTTTCGCTCCATGTGACAAAAAGTCCTCCCAGCAGGTGTGGCAGCCGCCCCAACCCCGCGCGCGCGGGGCGCGGGGCAAGTCGTGCAACGGCGGCGATAGGTGCGGGCGTGGCGGGGTCGGGGTGGGACGGGACGTTGCGGGTCGGGTGACGTGCGGGAGTGCGGACATGCCGAGAGGCGGCACTCGTGCGTTTTTCTCGTCAACGGCGCAGGGTCGGAAAATGCGCCGATAAATGCGCCGCCGATTATTTCCGAATGCCCTGGATACTCCTGTCGGGGCCGACAGAATGTGGCAGAGGGAAGTCGAAAACGGGGGGATTGAAAATGACACCTAGGCGGCGATTGACGCTGTTGGCGGTAACTATCGCGGCCGCACCGCTCGTGCTGGCCGGATGTACCGCCGACCGGGACTCGGCGGCCGGGCCGGCCAAGGGGCACGTCGCGGCGCCGGAGCTCACCGTGACACCGGGGGACAAGACCCGGGACGTGCCGATCAGCGCCGAGGTCGGCGCGGTGGTCACGGGCGGCCGGGTCACCGCCGTCCGGCTCACCGACGACAAGGGCGCGCAGGTCAAGGCGGAACCGCGGGAGGACGGTTCCGGTTGGGTGCCGAGCGCGCCGCTGCAACCTCGGCGTACGTACACCGCGGAGGTGACGGCGACCGGTGACTCGGGTGCGACCACGACACGGACCACCACGTTCACCACGATGGCCAAGTCCACGAAGCCGCACATCACCAGCACCCTCTATTTCGTCGGCAACCGGACGTACGGCACGGCTATGCCGGTAACCGTGGCGTTCGACCCGGCAATTCCGAAAGAGGCCAGGGCGGATGTGCAGCGCCGGTTGTTCGTGAAGACCAATCCGCCGCAGCCGGGTACCTGGTCGTGGCTGGAGGACGGAAGTCAGGTCTATTACCGGGCGCCCGATTTCTGGCAATCGGGGACGACGATCAGTGTCCGGGCGGCACTGGAGGGCTTGCCGATCGGCAAGAACCTGGTCGGGGACGCCGAACGGACCGCGACCTCGAAGATCGGGAAACAGGTCTCGCTGGAGATCGACAACGCCACGAAGCAGATGACGGTGCTGCGCGACGGCAAGCTGGTTCGCCGCATCCCGGTGAGCCTGGGTAAGCCGAGCACGCCCAGTTCCAGCGGCAAGATGGTGATCATGGAGAAGCACGAGCGGACCACCTTCGACACCCGGGGTGACCCGAACGGCGGCTACGTGGTCGACGTCGACGACGCCCAGCGACTCACCTGGGGTGGTGAGTTCATCCACTCGGCCCCCTGGTCGGAGGGCGAGCAGGGCTACACCAACACCTCGCACGGCTGCGCGAACGTCTCCGCCACGGCCGCGGACTGGCTGATGGGCGTGACCCAGGTCGGTGACCTGGTCACGGTCAAGGGCACCGAGGTCGACCTGCAACCCGGCAACGGCTGGACGGCGTGGAACGTGAGTTGGGACGAGTTCGTCAAGGGCAGCGCCCTGCCGGTGCCGTCCGGGCTCAAGCCCGCGCCGGTCGCCCCGGCGCACCCGGGCGCGGTGGCCGGCGGGTCACCCGCGCCGGCGCCCTCGGTCAGCGGACGCTGAGGCACCGGGCCGACCCACCAGCGCGGTGGGTCGGTCCGTTCGCCGTGCAGGCATCCCGGCCGCGTCGAGGTCGGCCACCGCCCGACACGCCGGACGCTCACTACAGGGGTACGCGGGCCACGCCGGGCCCGACGAGGCTGCCCAGCCAGAGTTGGTCGCCGTGCTGTCGTACCCCGGTGATCATCCAATAGTTCCCGGCCGGGCCGTGCAGCGTACGACGGACCGTGCCCTCGCCGTCGACCAGCGCGACCAGCCCGTAGCGGCGCGGCTGCGGCTGCATCGCGTCGGGCAGCAGCGCGGCGAGCTGACGCAGCCGCGGGTGCGGCAGCAACCGTTCGGCGATGGGCACCCGGGGGCTGGGCAGGGCGATCCAGTACGTCCCGTCGCCCACCGCGGCGAGATTGTCCGGGTACGCGGGCAGGTCGGCGAGCACCCGCACCCCGCCGCGCAGCTCCACCCGCAGCAGCCGGTGGGTGGTGGTCTCGACCAGCAGCAACGCCGACTCGTCCGGGGTCAGCGCGATCCCGTTGGGGAAGTACAGCCCTTCGACCACCACCTCGGTGCGCCCGCTGCCCGGGTGGTGGGCCAGCACGCGGCCGTTGGGGCGGTGCTCCAGCAGGTCCCGCTTCCAGTGTGAGACCGGAAACCGGTCCGACGAGTCGGTGAAGTAGACGGTGCCGTCGCGGGCCACCGTCGCGTTGTTGGCCAGGTGCACCGGCGGCGCCGTGCCGGTCAGCTCGCGGACCGCCCCGTCCGGCGTGACCCGCAGCAACCCGCGGTACGCGTCGCAGACGATGAGCGCCTCCCCGGACGGATCCGCCTCGATGCCGAGCGGCCGGCCGCCGGTCTCGGCCAGCAGCCGTCCTCGCGTGCCGGCCGGCGCGTCGGCCGGCCACCACCAGAGGTTGCCGCCCTCGTCGCCGCTGATGACCCGGCCGCTCCGGTCGATGAGCACGTCCTCCGGCCCGACGGACCCCTCGGGGAGGGGCAGGAGGTCGACCTGGTCGAGCCGGCGGTCCGTGGCCGCCCACACGCCGTGCAGCGGAGGCGGGACGGTGGCCGGTTCGCGGACGGGACGGATCAGCCGTGGCGGCCGGGGCCGGGGGATCACCATCGGGTCATTCTCCACCGCCGATGCCCGGCGGACCTGAAGCGCCGTGCACCGGCGCGGCACCTGGCCGTTCGGTCGACCGCGAGGCCCCTGGCCTCCACCCCTAGGGGGACGAGGGGCACCTCGGGGGATGACCCTGGGCGTACCCGGAATCACTCCGCGGAGGGGCGAAACTGTCGGTGGTGGGGGCTAGATTTCATGTCATGAAAGAGCGCAGCGACCGGCTCGACGTGCAGGTCCGCGTCGGTGACCAGGTGGTCCAGGTGCGGGTGACCGGCGAGGTCGACATCGCCACGGTTGCCGCGTTCCGGTCCGCTCTGTGGTCCGCGCCGGCGCGGCCGGTCGTGCAGCTGGAGATGTCCGGGCTGCGCCTGCTCTCCGCGGCCGGGGTGCGCGCGTTGCTCGCCGCGCACCTGCGCGTCCGGGCCCGGGGCGGCGAGCTGGTCCTGGTCGATCCCACCCCGGTGGTGACCCGGGTGCTGCGCGCCACCGGCCTGCACCGGGTGATGCCGATCCTCGAGCCCGCCCGGGTGGTCGAGGCCGCCCGTCGCCCGATGCCAGCCGACCTGGTCGAGGCCGCCGGTCGGCCGCCGGCCGCGGCCGGCGGCCTGGTGCTGGCGGCCTGAGACTGACCTGGGGGTGAGCTGGCGCACCGTCCGAACGCGGACGTGCCCACGCCCACCAGCCGTCTGACGCCGACAGCGGACGCGCCCGGGGGCCGCCCGGCATCGAGCCGAACGACCCCCGCCACGTTCGATCAGCGCACGCCGAGCAGGTCGACGACGAAGATCAGCGTCTCGCCCGGCTTGATGACGCCGGCGGCACCGCGGTCGCCGTACCCCAGGTGGGGCGGGATGGTGAGGCGGCGACGGCCGCCGACGCGCATCCCGACCACGCCCTGGTCCCAGCCGGCGATGACCTGACCGCCGCCGAGCGGAAACTCGAACGCCTCGCCCCGGTTCCAGGACGAGTCGAACTCGCCGCCGGTGGAGTGGGACACGCCGACGTAGTGGACGCTGACCAGCTGACCCGGCTCGGCCTGCGGGCCGTCGCCCACGGTGATGTCCTCGGTCACGAGGTCGGCCGGCGGCGCACCCCCGATCGGACCCACCTCGGGCTTGCCCGATCGGGCGCCTGCTGCCTGGTTCATGCGGGGATCTCCTGCCGTGTTGGGTGATGTGTCCGGTCACCGTCGATCCTGCCGGATAGCGCGTCACCGATGTGCGGCGGACCCGCCACCTGCCCCGACGCGTCCGTACCTGACCCCAGGTCACCGGGTACACGTGTCGGCGGGCGTCACCGGTGGTGACGCCCGCCGTGCGACGGTGCGGTGGTGCTCACCGCAGCCAGGGCACCCGCGCGACGATCGGCAGCTTCGCCCAGAGCTTCCCGAGGCCCCAGGTGTCGCCGGCGTTGACCAGCGCCAGGACCGCGAGCACCGCGGCGTAGATCAGGTGGTCGTCCATGAAGAGGTTGTTCTCCGGAGGCAGGACGGCGGTCCACATGAGGACCAGCAGCAGCCCACCGGCCACGGCGGCGACCCGCATGCCGACGCCGAGCAGGAGCGCGATGCCGATCCCGGCGAGGCCGGCCATGAACAGCCAGTCGGCCCAGGCGGCGCCGGCGATGCCGGTGTAGAGGTCCTTGAACGGGCCGGCGACCCCGAAGGTGAGGAAGCCCTTGGTGGGGCTGCCCCCGTTGATCCAGGCGTTCTTCGACTCGGTCTCGTGGCCGAGGCCGAACAGCTTGTCGAGGAAGGCCCAGAGGAAGATCCAGCCGAGCGCCATCCGGATGCCGGCAAGAACGTACCGGGTGGCCTTCTCTCGGGTGGTGCCGGTCGCCGGAGCGGTGGTCTCGGCGGTGGTCCGCTCGATCGTCGCGGTCATGGTGTCCACGTCCCTTCTCTGCCTCGCACCGCGCTTCCCGGTGACATCTCCATCAGACGCTCTCGGCGGCGCCTTCGGTAGGGCCGACCGGACCGCACCGGCCCGGGACCTTGGACCCCCATCGGCCCGGGCCGGCGACCCTGACCGTGGCCGCCGTCCGGCCGTAGCGTCCGAGGTGGAGGTACGAAAGGGAGGCCGTGATGAGGACCTGGCAGGTGGGTGACGTGATGACCCGGGAGGTCGTGACCGTGGAGGCCGGGACCCCGTACCGGGAGATCGTCGATGTGCTGCTGCGCCGCGGTATCAGTGCCGTGCCGGTGATCGACGGGTTCCGCCGGGTGCTGGGCGTGGTGTCCGAGGCCGACCTGCTGCACCGGATCGAACGAGCCGGTGAGCCGGCGCAGCGGCGGGTCTTCGAGAGCCGGCGTCGGCGCGACGCCCGGGGCAAGGGCGAGGCGTTGCTGGCCGGCGACCTGATGACCGCGCCGCCGGTGACCACCGGCCCGGAGGCGGCACTGTCCGCCGCCGCGCGGCTCATGGATCGCGAGCAGGTCAAGCGGCTGCCGGTCCTGGACGACCTCGGTCGGCTGGTCGGCATCGTCAGCCGCGCCGACCTGCTGAAGGTGCACCTGCGCTCGGACGCGGAGATTCGTGCGGACATCGTCCAGGAGGTGCTGCGCCGGGTGCTCGCCGTGCGGGACGGCCTGGTGACGGTCGAGGTCCGCCATGGTGAGGTCACCCTGGCGGGCCGGGTGGACCGTCGCTCCGCCGTCGACCTCGCCGGCCGGCTGGCGGGCCAGGTGAGTGGCGTCGTGCGGGTGACCAACGCGATCGCCTACGACGCCGACGACACGGTCACCGATCCGGGTCAGATCATGCCGGTCGCCTGAGCGAACCCGGTTCGTCGTCGCCGCTGCCGTCTTCCCGCTGTCGGTGGCGGCGGTGGGCCGGCGGTTCGGCGACGCCCTGGCGGGGCATCGACTTCACCGGAGCGCCGACGGCGGGTGCTGGCTCAGCCGCTGACCCGGCGGAGCCGGACGACCGGCTCAGGGGCGGGCCGGCTCGATCCGGGCCGTCACGTCGAGGTGTGCCGGTTGGCAGCCGGCCGTCGTGGCGAACCGGCGGACGGCGTCGTGGACGTGGTCGCGCACTCCGGCGGCGCGGGCGTCGCTGGTCAGGTCCACCCGGACCCAGACGTCGGGGCGCGGTGGCGTGCCGGTGAGCTCCACCCGGGCCTGGTGCACCCCGGGCGCGCGCAGCAGGTCCCGTTCCAGCGCGCGTACGAGCACCTCGCTGGCCAGGCGGGTGCGACCGGGCAGGCTTCCGGGTCGGCTCAGAGTGCCCCGCAGTGCCCGGTCGGGTCGGCGTAGCGCCCGGTGCAGCAGGCGCTGGCCGGCGACGGCGGTCAGCAGCCCGGCGACCGCCGCCGCCAGGGTGCTCCAGGGCGTCGCGAGCCGCCACGCGTCCACCAGGCCGCCGCCGAGCAGGACCGCGTCAGGGTCGCCGGACGGCAGCGCGCCGGAACCGGCTGCCAGCGCGGTCGCCCCGCCGGCCACCAGCAGCAGCGCGACGATCGTCCACAGCAGGCGGTGCGCGGCATCGGTCATGCCGGCCGCCGGTGGGGCAGCAGCCGGACGTCGACGTGGTCGGCGCGTGGCGAGGCGAGCTGACGCAGCTCCTGGCGCACGGCGAACTCGACCTCGGCACGGGCCGCCGGGTCGCCGTTGGCGCGCAACCGGGGTCGCCACCGGTCGCCGTGGCGTCGGACCCGCACCCGGGTTCCGCGTACGCCCGGCACGGTGTCCGCCGCGTCGGTCAGCCGGCGTTCCACGCACCGCCGGTGCAGGTGCCAGCCGTCGCGCTCGTCGACTCGCAGTCGGACCGGCGTCCACCGGCGCAGTTGGGCGACCAGGACGAGCAGGCCCAGCAGTACGGCGGCGCCGGCCGCTGCCGGTACGCCGGGATCGTGCCACCGGGTGGTGGTCAGCGCGTCGTACCAGCCGGGGCGGATGAGCAGCGGCGTCCGGCGAGCCAGCGTGACCAGCAGCGCCTGCGCGGCCAGCAGGACGCCACCGGCGAGCAGGGCGACGCCCAGCAGCGCGGACGCCACCCGGTTGGCGGTCGCCGTGGTCAGCTCGGGGCGTGCGACCAGTGGGTACGACGCGGCGGCGTCGTCCGAGCCGGTCACCACCAGGTCCCGCACCGTGACCGTCACCGCGGCCACCGGGCGACCGGTGCCGGCGAGCACCTGCTCGGCGACCGTCCGGCGGACCGCGTCGGCGACGGCGGGCACGCGGTGGCCGTACTCGATGATGAGGTCCAGGTCGAGGCCCACGGACCGGTCGCCCACGCGGACGGTGGCCGGGCGGACGTCGGACACGCCCGGCACCCGACCGGCCGCGTCGGCCGCGATCCGCCCGACCTCCGCCGCCGCGCCGGTTTCGCCAGCGGGGCGCGGCCCGCCGCCGGTCGGGTCGATGCTCGGGGTGGAACGGATGGTGGTGGGACGCGGGGGAAGTCGGTGGTGGCGTCCCGCCTGGTCGGCGTTCGGTCGGCGGCGGATGGTCGGATCACCCGCGGGGCGCGGCTGGCGAGGCCGACGCGGGCGCTCCCTGCGGGGTCGGCGAGGACCCGGCCCGCGCGGGGCGAAGGTGCCGAACTGCTGACGCGACATGCTCTGACCTCCCAGCCGGTCCGCTACGGGCGACCTCGCTGGATACACCTCGTCGGGTGTCCTGGAACGCGACCGTGATGTGATCCAGCTCACAGGTGTTCGTCGAGCGCTGGCGTCGCCCGCCAACCCTTGGCAGGTTTCTACAACGTTGTAAGACATATCGTCCGCCCGAAAAGGCCCCGATGGGCATACCCCCGGCTCAGTCAGCGGCACCCGCCACCCACCCCACGGCCGACGACCCCGCTCCGCGTGCCGCCTGGGCGCGCGGAATCGCCGGCCTTGACGTCCGGCGCCGGTCAGGACGACGATCCTAGTGATGAATGTCGATGATGGGGGTCGTTGATGAGGAACCGGGTCGTCTGTCTGGCCGTCGCCGCGCTCGCCGCCGCCTCGGGTGTTCTCGCCGTGGTTGTCCCGGCGTCCGCCGCCAGCGGGTGTGCGGCGGACCTCCAGGTCCGCTACCAGTACCCGGCGATGCTGCGCGGCGACCTCACGGTGCTGAGCGTCGGCCAGCCACTCACGGAGTGGACGTTGAGCTTCCCGCTGCGTTACCCGACCGAGCAGATCAAGAACGTCGACGGTGTGCGCTGGGAACAGCACGGCGGTGAGGTCACGATCCGCAACCTGCCCGGTGTCACCTTGCCGGCCGACCAGCAGGTGTCCTTTCCATTCGTCATGACGCACGGGGTGCGGATCGGCGGGCCACAGACCTTCACGCTCAACGGCGTCACCTGCACGACCGTGCTGCCCAGGCCCACGCCGACGCCCCCGTCGAGCCCGCCGCCGGTCTCGCCGAGCCCGAAGCCGAGCGGGCCGCCCAGCCCCACCCCCGACCCGAACCGTCCGTCCGTCCAGATCACGAAGCCCGAAGACGGTGACCACCTCTTCGCCCCGGCCACCATCACCGTGGAAGCCGTCGCCACGCCCGCGCCCGGCCGGCGGATCACCCGCGTCGAGTTCTTCGGCTGGGGCACCGGGCTGGACACCATCTCGCTCGGCACCGACACGACCGCGCCGTACACCGCCCAGTGGCGTGACCTGCCGGCCGGCTTCTACAGCGTGTATGCCCAGGTGTACGACGACCAAGGCGCGACGCGGACCAGCAACGAGAGCAGCTCCGTGCGCGTGTTGACACCGGGCGAGGAGCGGCAGGCGCCGTACGTCAGCGTGGTGCGCGACCAGCTCTGGGGCATCTCCCCGGTCATCGACGCGGCCGCCCCCCGACGCCTGACGCCGCTCGTCCGCACCGGTGCGGAGGCCCGCTGCGTGCAGCGGCGCGGCATCTGGGACGGCCCGGTCGACGCCACAGCCGTGGCCGGGCTCGTCGCACGCGGCGTCCAGGCGGTGTACGTCCCACTCAACGAGGCCTGCTGGCTCGGCCTGTCGTACGTGGACCCCCGCTTCGGCGGTGAGCCGTATCGGCAGGAGATCGCCGCGTACACGCAACGCTTGACGGCCGCCGGCATCACGCCCATCGTCGCTCTCGGCTGGAGCCACGGCCGCTACACCGGGCCGGGGGCGACCTGTCGGGACGAACGTGCCGTCTGCGCCAAGCCGATGCCCGACGCCGCGCACGCCATGGACTTCTGGGAGAGCGTCGGTCTGACTCTCTCCAGCGAGACGGTGGTATTCGACCTCTTCTCGGCGCCGTACCCGGATCGGGCGATCGCCGACCCGACCCTCGCCTGGACGTGCTGGCGTGAGGGTGACGAGGCGTGCTCCGCGCTCGGCTATCCAACGGTCGGCATGCGGCTGCTGCTGGCCGCGCTCCGGATTGGTTCCCCCAGTGTGCTGCTCGCCAGTGGCCTGAACGGCGGCAACGACCTGTCCCGGTGGGCCGCGTACCGACCGGAGGATCCGGTCCACAACGTCGCGGCGGCCTGGCGACCGGCAGCGCCCGGGAACTGCCATCCGCCGACCCTGCCGCAGGCCCCCGTCGTCGTCACGGCGGTCTGCCGCTAGGGCAGCGGGCGCGGCGCTCCGCAGCCGGCCGGGCCGCTCCACCGGGACGGGTGATCGACCGCCTAGACTCGGCGCGGTTCGACCGACCGGCGGATGGATCAGGCACATGACGAGCAGTGACGGCCGCGGCTGGCTGCGGGCGATGCCCGCCGATGGTGAACGCGACGTTCTCTTCAGCCGCGCCGGCCACCGGGTGTACGAAACGCGCCGGCTCAGCGAACTGGTGCAGGGGCGTCCGCCCGGCGTCACCGGCAGCCAGTGGGGGTCGGCCAGCCGGGCGGCGTTCGACCTCGTAGTCGCCGCCGCCGACACCGGGCGGCCGGTCGTCGCCGTGGCGATCGGCCCGGTCCCGCCCGCCGGGTCCGCCGAGCAGCGCGCCGAGCGCCTCACGGACGCCGTGAGCGCGGCCGTCGGGCTGCCCGTGCTGCGCATCGGGTCCCCGACGTTGCGGGCCGCCGAGCACGGCCGGCGCCTCGTCGAGTACGTGGTCGACGCGCGCGCGTACGCGGCCGGCGCCGCCGTGGCGGGGGCCGAGGACGAGCCCGCTCCGGTGGGCTTCCGCGACATCCTCGGGCGGCTTCCGGACGGCCGGACCGGCCCGGTGAACGACCTCGGCGCGCTGACCCGAGCGGCGGCGGTCGAGGCGTACGTGGCCGGGCGCCTGGCCGACCCGATCGTGCGCGGGCTGCACGTGCACTGGACCGAGGGCCCGGCGCAGGGCTGGAGCTGGGTCCAGGTGCGCCCGGACGCGTGTCTGGTCGAGCGGGTCTCGGTGACCGCCCAGCGCTTCTCCTGCGGCGTCGACGTGGCCCGGCTGGCCGAGGACCTGGCGACCGTCGCGGTCGGCGAACGGCTGCGCGCCGTGCGGCCGGACGGCCCGGACCTGCTGGCGCGCGCGGACCTCAGCACGGAGATCGTCGCGCTGAGCCGGCGGCGGGACGAGCTGGTGGGTGGTTTCGCGTTCGATCACCTCTGCGCGGACTGACCGGCCGCTTTCCCTGCTGAACCCTGCTCCGCAGCCGATCCGTTCGGCGGCGGAGCAATTTTCTGTGCGCGGGTTGAACCTTCCCCGTCGCCGTCCCGTACTCCTGCGCGAATGAAGAGGATCTCCCCGACCGCGTCGACCGGACGCGGGAGACGGTGCGGAAAGGGCATCGTCGGCCATCGACACGTTACCGGGTAGGTCGCGGTGGTCGCCGCCGTGGCGTGCCATCTCACATCCGTCGGTCCGCCGAGGGCAGGAATCCACTACCGGATCGAGAAGGAGAGCAATTCGATGCGCAGGTCCACTCGGGCGCGCCGGTCACCCGGCATCGCGCGGAGCAAGCGTCTGCTGGCCGTTGTCGGCACGCTCGTGGTCTTCGGCGGAGTAGTCGCCGTCACCCAGATCTCGTCGGCTCAGGACCGGCGGACGAACAAGCCCCGGCCAGCCGCCGGGCAGTGCGTGGAGCCGAGCCCGGGCTCGACCGCGCCGAGCGGCGCCTCGACCAGCCGCACCTGGCAGAACGGTCGGTGGGTGCGCAACCACTGGGGTGACGGTCAGGAGTCGGTGGCGGAGTGCGAGGACGGCAAGGACGGCACGGTGGGCACCGGCTCGGCCATCGCCTGTCCCGATGTGGCGGCCAAGCTGCCGCAGGTGCCGGATCGGGCGCGAGCCGAGGTCGACCGTAATCTCGCGCAGTTGCAGACCCAGATCGCCGAGGCCGATCGCCGGCTGGCCGCCGAGGGCAACAAGGGTGAGGCGTTCATCCGCAATGCGATCCTGCAGCCGCTGGCCGGTAAGCGTAAGGCGGTGCTGGACCGGATCACGACCGCTATCGACCGGGTCGGACCGCGTCCGCAGGGTTTGGCGCAACTCGCCGAGTGTCAGGTGCAGCCCACCGGGAACAACAACGGTGGGAACACCGGCGGTGGCAACAACAACGGTGGGAACACCGGTGGTGGAAACAACGGTGGTGGCAACAACGGCGGGAACAATGGCGGCAACGCCCCCGGCGCGGGCCTCGGCGTGCTGGCCAACAACTGCGACGAGAGCCAGTTGCAGCGGCACGACGGTTTCCAGAACGGCAACCGGTGCGTGAGCACCGAGTTCGGTGAGGTCGGCGCCGCCGCCAACAACCCGTCGCTGCTGATCACCCAGTTCCCGCAGCAGGTCGGCCGCAACCAGCCTTTCACCCTGCGGGTCAGCACCCGCAACCTGGTCCGTGACCGTTTCCTCGCGGCCGGTCAGGGCGGGTACTACGTGGAGAGCTCACTGCTCAACGCCCAGGGCCTGGTCCGGGGTCACTTCCACACCGCCTGCCGGATGCTGGACAGCCTGACCGCGCCGCCGGAGCCGCAGGAGGTGCCGGCGTTCTTCGTCGCCACCGAGGACGGTCGCGGTGGCGCCCAGCCGGACGAGGTGACCATTCAGATTCCGGGCCTGCCGGAGTCGGGTACGGCGCAGTGCTCGGTCTGGGCCGGTGACGGCTCGCACCGTCTGCCGATGATGGAGCGGGCGAACCAGACCCCCGCCTTCGACGCGGTGCGTATCGACGTCAACTGATTCGACAGTCGGTCGGCCAGCCAGGGCGACAGCCCCGGCTGGCCGGCCACGCGCACAGCGACGGGGTCCCGCCGTTTCCGGCGGGACCCCGTCGCTGTTGCCGCGTGTCAGCGGCTCTTGTACGCCTCGACGACCTCGACCGGGATCCGGCCCCGCTCGGAAATCTTGTAGCCGTTCTGCACGGCCCATTCCCGGATCGCCCGGTTCTGCTCGCGGTCCATTCCGGCGCCGCTGGGTCGCCCCGGCCGCCGAACCGTCCGCGTGTTCTCCGCAGGGCCCCGACCGATCCGCCGACCCGCATTGATGTACGGGTCCAGCGCCTTCCGCAGGACGCCGGCATTCTCGTCCGAGACATCGATCGTGTAGGCCACGCCGTCGAGGCTGAACTCGACCGTCCGGTCGGCCTTCCCGCCGTCGAGGTCGTCGGTCAGCACCGTGATTACTTTTCTCGCCATTGCCGATTACTCCCTGTGTGTGGCGGGATGTGTCCAAAGTCTGACCTACTACCCGGGGAATCCGCAACAATATGCGTCCCATTCATTTCGGCGCGTCGCGATTGAGTGGCGCACAAAACCGCGAACCGACGAGGAATCGCGGCCGTTGGCCAGCCTGGCCATTCCCGTCGCCGTGGCGCTGGCCGGCGGTGTCCGGGCGGTCCGGGAATTGGTGCTGCCGGCTCGCCCGCCGGCGCGGGCAGTGGTCTGGGTCACATCCCGGAACAAGGGGAACGCTTTGTTACTTGAGTGAGACACGCTCAACTCAACGCGATAGCAGGTGTTCGATGGCAACTCTTCCGGTACTTCCCCTGACCGACGCCGTGCTGCTGCCCGGCATGGTCATCCCGGTGACCCTCGACCCGACCACCCAGGCCGCCATCGACGCGGCCCGGACGACCGGCGACCGCAAGCTGCTGGCCGTGCCGCGTATCGACGGCGAGTACGGTCCGGTCGGCGTGGTCGCCACCATCGAAAAGGTCGGCCGGCTGCCCGACGGTGAGCCCGCCGCCGTGGTCCGTGGCCTGTCCCGGGCCCGGATCGGCTCCGGCGTGCCCGGCCCCGGCGCGGCCCTCTGGGTCGAGGCGACCGAACTCGACGAACCCGCTCCCGCCGGACGCGCCCGAGAACTCGCCCGCGAGTACCGCGCCCTGGTGACCTCCGTGCTCCAGCAGCGAGGCGCCTGGCAGGTCATCGACGCGGTGGAGCGGATGACCGACCTGTCCGAGTTGGCCGACTCGGCCGGCTACGCGCCCTGGTTGACCCTGGACCAGAAGACCGAGCTGCTCGCCGCGCCGGACGTCACCGCCCGGCTGGAGCTGCTGGTCGGCTGGGTCAAGGCGTACCTGGCCGAGCAGGAGGTCACCGAGCAGATCAACAGCGACGTCCGCGAGGGCCTGGAGAAGTCGCAGCGGGAGTTCCTGCTGCGCCAGCAGCTCGCCGCGATCCGCAAGGAGCTGGGCGAGGACGAGCCGGACGGCTCGGCCGACTACCGCTCCCGGGTGGAGAGCGCCGACCTGCCGGACAAGGTCCGCGAAGCGGCGATGCGCGAGGTCGGCAAGCTGGAGCGGGCCAGCGACGCCTCCCCGGAGGCGGGCTGGATCCGCACCTGGCTGGACACCGTGCTGGAAATGCCGTGGGGTACGCGTACCCAGGACAACATCGACCTGGCCGCGGCCCGGGCGGTGCTCGACGCCGACCACGCCGGCCTGGCCGACGTGAAGGACCGCATCCTGGAGTACCTCGCGGTGCGCAACCGCCGGGCCGAGCGCAACCTCGGCGTGGTCGGCGGTCGCGGCTCCGGCGCGGTGTTGGCCCTCGCCGGTCCTCCCGGGGTCGGCAAGACCAGCCTCGGCGAGTCCGTGGCCCGGGCCCTTGGCCGCAACTTCGTCCGGGTGTCGCTCGGCGGCGTCCGCGACGAGGCGGAGATCCGCGGTCACCGGCGCACCTACGTGGGCGCGCTGCCCGGCCGGATCGTCCGCGCGCTGCGTGAGGCCGGTTCGATGAACCCGGTCGTGCTCCTCGACGAGGTGGACAAGCTGGCCGCCGGCTACGCCGGTGACCCGGCCGCCGCCCTGCTGGAGGTGCTCGACCCGGCGCAGAACCACACCTTCCGGGATCACTACCTGGAGGTCGACCTGGACCTGTCCGACGTGCTGTTCCTGGCCACCGCCAACGTGGTGGAGTCCATCCCCGGCCCGCTGCTGGACCGGATGGAGCTGGTCACCCTGGACGGCTACACCGAGGACGAGAAGGTCGCCATCGCCCGCGACCACCTGCTGCCCCGGCAGCGGGAGCGGGCCGGTCTGACCGCCGACGAGGTCAGCGTCGCCGACGAGGCGTTGGCGCTGATCGCGGGGGAGTACACCCGGGAGGCGGGCGTCCGGCAGCTCGAACGGGCGCTGGCCAAGATCCTGCGCAAGGTGGCGGTGACGCTGGCGACCGACCCGTCGCCGGTACGCGTCGACACCGATAACCTCACCGGCTACCTGGGGCGGCCGAAGTTCACCCCGGAGTCGGCCGAGCGCACCGCGGTGCCCGGCGTGGCCACCGGCCTCGCCGTCACCGGCGCCGGTGGGGACGTGCTCTTCATCGAGGCGACGAGCATGGAGGGCGAGCCGGGCCTGACCCTGACCGGCCAGCTCGGTGACGTGATGAAGGAGTCGGCGCACATCGCGCTGTCGTACCTGCGCTCCAACGGGCGTCGGCTCGGCATCGACCCGAACGCCCTGGCGGGACGCCGGATCCACCTGCACGTCCCGGCGGGCGCGGTGCCCAAGGACGGCCCCAGCGCCGGCATCACCATGGTGACGGCCCTGGCGTCGCTTGTCACCGGCCGCCCGGTCCGCCCGGAGTTCGGGATGACCGGTGAGGTGACGCTCTCCGGTCGGGTGCTGCCGATCGGCGGGGTGAAGCAGAAGCTGCTCGCCGCGCACCGGGCCGGCCTCACCGAGGTGATCATCCCGGCGCGCAACGAGCCGGACCTGGACGACCTGCCGACCGAGGTGCGCGAGGCGCTGACCGTGCACACCCTGGCCGACGTGGCCGACGTGCTCGCCCTGGCGCTGCGCCCGGCCGACGTCCAGTCGCTCGACGGACCGGCGCTCTTCACGGTCTGACGTTTTCGAGCCCGATGACCCCCGCCGTCTGTGCGACGGCGGGGGTCATTGATGTTCGCGCATGGGGGCTACTGTCTCGTCTGCAAACCTCAACCACCTCTCCGCCGCGAGGCGGTGCCCCCGGAGGTAACCCCCGTGAACCTGGTGCTCTGGATCATCCAGTTCCTGCTCGCCGCCGTCTTCGCCGGCGCCGGCCTGACCAAGCTGGCCCAGCCCAAGGAGAAGCTGCGCGACCGGATGGCCTGGGTCGATCCGGTCCCGCCGACCCAGGTCAAGGCCCTCGGCGCGGTCGAGGTGCTGGCCGCCGTCGGGCTCGTGCTGCCCGCGCTGACCGGCATCGCCACGGTGCTCACGCCGCTCGCCGCCGTCGGGCTGGTCATCGTCATGATCGGCGCCATCCTGGTGCACCTGCGCGACAGGAAGAAGCGGGACACGGCGGCCGAGCGTCGTACGGAGATCCAGGGCGCGATCGCCTGCGCCGTGCTGCTCGTCCTCGCCGCGGTGGTCGCCTGGGGCCGCTTCGGGCCGTACTCCTTCTGAGCTGACGCGCCGGCGACCGTCGTACCCCGGCGGTCGCCGGCGGCTCGCTCAGCGCCCCTCGCCCCCGCGGTCGCGACGAACCGTGGCCTTGCGGCCCTTGATCGTGCTGGAGCGCAGCCCCGAGATCACCTCGTCGGCCACCCCCTGCGGCACCTCCACCAGGGAGAACCGGTCGGCGATCTCGATCGAGCCGATGTCCCGGCCGCGGATCCCTGTCTCGCCGGTGATGGCGCCGACCAGGTCCTGCGGGCGGACCCCCGCGCGCCGACCCAGCCCGACGAAGACCTGGACGGTGTTGCCGCCGCCCGAGCGGGGCCGCCCGCCGCCGCGCCGGTCGCCGCCCCGGCCACCGGCCTCCGGCCGACCCTCGCGCGGGCCGCGCACCGGCGCCTGCGGGATCTCCTCCTCGTCGTCCGAGCCCGGGGACGTCACCTCGTGCGCCAGCTTCACCGCGGCGAGCGCGACCTCCATCAGGTCGAACTCGTCGGTCAGCGTCTCCACGATCACCCGGAACGGGTCCAGGTCGTCCTCCAGCAGGCTCTCCCGCATCGCCGCCTGGGTCAGCTCCAGCCGGCGGGTCCGCATGTCGGCCACGGTGGGGATCTTGTCTATGGTGATCCGCTGGCCGGTCACCCGCTCGATGGTCTTGAGCATCCGATGCTCGCGCGGCTCGGCGAGGGTGATCGCCACGCCCTCCCGACCGGCCCGGCCCACCCGACCGATCCGGTGCACGTACGACTCCGGCGCCGACGGCACGTCGTAGTTGACCACGTGGGTGAGCTGCTCGACGTCCAGCCCACGGGCGGCCACGTCGGTGGCGACCAGCAGGTCGGCGGTGCCGGCCCGCAGCCGGCTCATCACCCGGTCGCGCTGCTCCTGGCTCATCCCGCCGTGCAGCGCCTCGGACCGGTAACCACGGCCGTTCATCGTCTCGGTCAGCCGGTCCACCTCCTCGCGGCTGCGGCAGAACACGATCGCCGCCGTGGGCGACTCCACGTCCAGGACCCGGCCCAGCGCGGCCGGCTTGTGCGCCCGCGTCACGATGTACGCGCTCTGGCGCACCCGGGGCGCCTCGCCGGCCACCGTCGGCTCCCGGCCGATCTCGATGCGGACCGGCTCGCGCAGGTGCTGGCGGGCCATCCCGTCGATCCGGGACGGCATGGTGGCCGAGAAGAGCACCGTCTGGCGCTGCGCGGGGGCGTGCTCCAGGATCGCCTCGATGTCCTCGGCGAAACCCATGTCGAGCATCTCGTCGGCCTCGTCGAGCACGACGGTGGCCAGGCCACCGAGGCGCAGGGTGCCCCGGGCGATATGGTCGAGGGCCCGACCCGGGGTGGCCACCACCACGTCGACGCCCATGTCCAGGGCCCGAAGCTGCCGCCCGATCGGCTGCCCACCGTAGATCGGCAGCACCCGCGCGCCCAGGTCCTTGCCGTAGCGGTGGAACGCCTCGGACACCTGCACCGCCAGCTCCCGCGTCGGCACCAGCACCAGCGCCACCGGGTCCCCGCCGTCGCGGTGGGCCGTCATGAGGTTCAACAGTGGCAGCGCGAACGCCGCCGTCTTGCCGGTGCCGGTGGCCGCCTGACCCAGCAGATCCCGACCCTCCAGCAGCGGCGGGATGGCCTCCCGCTGGATGGGGGTCGGCTCCTCGTACCCGAGGGCGGCCAACGCACCCAGCAGTTCGGGTCGCAGCCCCAGCTCGGTGAAGGCGTACACCTCTTCGGTGCCGGCGGGGGTGGCGTCGGTCGGTGCGTCAGTCGGTGCATCGTGCTGTGCAGGTGCGGAACTCATGTGCCAAGCCTTTCATTCCGCCGTCGGGGCCGCTGCGCCGACCGGCACACCGCCGCGACGGGGCTCAGGCGTCGGTGGTCAGGATCGCCAGCACCATCACCGCGGCGAGGCTCGTGTCGAGCACGCCGCACCACTCGGTGTACCCGCGCGGCACCACCCGGCCGGTGCGGTGGTGGACCAGGTCCCATCCGGCGTGCGCCAGCCAGCCGAACGCCACCAGCCAGGCGGCGGTCCGCCCGCCGGCCGCGACGGCGACCAGCGTCAGGGCGACCCAGACGGCGAGACCGGCCAGTTGGGTGGCGAGCACGCCCGGCCCGCGCAGCGTCCGCCGGGCCACGCCGATCACCAGGTACCCGCCGGGCAGCACCAGCATCGTCCACGGGCTGAGCACTCCCGGGTCGACCCAGATGTCGACGGTCATCAGCAGCGCCAGCCCGGTCGGCCAGCGGCGGGCGAGCGCCACCACGGCCGGGTGCCGGCGTACCGCCGTCGGTGTGTGGTGCCGGTGGCGCAGCGCCACACGGCGGTCACGGCGACGCTCGCGCACCGCCCGGACGTGGCCGTCGTGGACCTGGAGATGCCCGGCCTGGACGGCATCGCCGTCGCCGCCAAACTGACCCGCGCCCGGCCCGAGTGTGCCGTGGTGGTCCTCACCGGGCACGGCCGGCCGGGTCACCTGCGGCAGGCGCTGACCGCCGGCGCCCGAGGCTTCCTGTCCAAGGGCTCGCCCGGTGGCGCGCTTGCCGACGTGATCCGCCGGGTGCATGCCGGCGGCCGGTACGTCGACCCGTCGCTGGCCGCCGACGCGTTGACGCTGCCGGCGTGCCCGCTGACGCCCCGCGAACTGGAAACGTTGCGGCTGGCCGAGTTCGGCGCACCGGTCGCCGTGATCGCCCGCCGGGTGCACCTGTCCACCGGCACCGTGCGCAACCACCTCTCCGCCGCCGTGCAGAAGCTCGGCGCGACCGACCGAGCCGAGGCGGTGCGCAGAGCCCAGGACAACGGTTGGCTCTGACGTGCCGGCTGCTTGGGCTAGACGAGTAATTCCTCACCCTGGCTGGACTGCGGCCGGCGGTGACAGTCGGTCACCTGCGTGGGGGCGGACGCGGTCCTAAGCGGTATACCTCAGAGTCATATTCATACCTCTGAGGTATACCGCTCACCAGCACATCGGCACGGCGGGCAGCCACAGCGGATGGCCACACGCCCTTCGCCGCAACCCCAACCCCGTCCTGAGTTAGGACTCACTCGGCTAGCGGAGCCGTGCCCAGGTGACGAACCGGTCGTCGAAGTCGGCCGCCGTCGTGCCGTGCTGCGCGGCGGCCTCGTCCCGCAGGGTCACCAGGTAGGTCACCAGGGCCGCCCGTTTCTCGCGGTACTCACCGAGGAGGCTCAGCTTCGCTGCCGAGCACGGCCAGGCGATCCCGCACGACTGGCACCGCCAGGTGGGACGCGTCGGCAGGTGGGGGAGACCCCGCCGCCTCACGCGGACGTCCCCGCCCGCGACGCGCCACGAACCGGGCGGCGTACGGGCGTCACGGACAGCCACCGCAGCCCGTCGCGGAGAACGAACAACTGTATGGCGGTCGGTCAGCTCGCGGACGACCCGCAGGATGAGTGGACGACCGAACTGCGGACTCGCCGCGCGGGTCAGGTGCAGGACGTCACCGGCCCTGATCGGGCGGGCACCCGCCACGGCATGCTCCGACACTTTGCTCTCCTTCCGAGGTGGAGGGAGCCGCCCCTGAGCGTCATCCCCAGGGGCGGCCCGTTGCGAACGCGTCCGCCGGGTCTCGGGTCCCTGGGGGCCGCGCCGTTCCTCCAACACCCTGCCGAGGGTTGCGATCCAACTACACTGCGTTGCACTATGGCGGTTGGTTGTTCGGGATATCCTGAAAGGACAGCGGATGAATCATGCCGTCGTGGAGGCCATGACCTAATGCGGTGAAACGGCCGACTCCCTCGCAGCTCAAACCGGCGTCGACCCGAAAACCGCCGCGCGCTGGGCAAACCCTGGACGAATCCCGCAGACGCGCCACCGCGCCCAGGTCGCGGCGATCCTTGGCCGAGAGGTAACCGAGTTGTGGCCGGACGTCCTGAAGCGTCGTGAACCGGTGTGGTTCCGGCCGTGGGCCGACATTGAACGTGAGGCAGTCGCCCTGCGCTGGTACGAGTTGGCCTGGGTTCCTGGCCTCCTGCAGACGGAGGCATATGCACGGGCGACACTGGCCGGAGAACCGCTGTCCACGGAGGATGTCGATCATCTCGTGCAGGCCCGCATCGGTCGTCAGGCCATCCTGCATCGGGATCAGCCGCCTCTACTGATCGCGGCGCAGGACGAGGCCGTTGTGCGGCGGTCGGCGTACGGTGACCGGGATCTGATGCGCGACCAGTGCGAGCATCTCGTGGCCTGTGCGCAACTCCCGTCGGTGCAGGTCTACGTTGTGCCGATGTCGGTTGGCATGTACCCGGGCCTGGGTGGGCCGTTCATCCTCGCCGAGTTGGAAGGCGGCGGACGCGTCGCCCACATCGACGGACAGGCGCAGGCGCAAATATCCGAGCAGCTGTCAGAGATTGCTACCCTTGACCGACGATGGGAACGCATTCGCGGGGAGACTCTTTCGCGCGGACAGTCCCTAGACCTGCTCAGGGAAGCGGCATCCTCATGGACTTGATCGGTGCACGGTGGCGCAAGAGCACGAAGAGCGGCAACAACGGTGGGGCCTGCGTGGAGGTTGCCGACAATCTCCCGGGTGTTGTCCTCGTTCGGGACACGAAGGACCGTGACGGTGGGACGTTGACCTTCGCGCCGGAAGCGTGGCGGGGCTTCGTGGCCTTCGCGCGATCCCAACGCTGAGCATCGGGACGGGTCCCGCCGTCGTGTTCGAATTGGACGCAATGATGGCTTGATGCTGACGTAGGTCGCGGCGGGTCCGGTCAACCCGGACGGGCGAGCGCGGTCGAACTGTTCTTCTATCTCGTCTTCATCTTCACCCTCGGCCGCTTGTCGTCGACCCTGGCCAAGGAGCCCAGTTGGCTGGCGGCCGCGCCGGCCGGGATGCTCAACCCGGTGGGCAGAAGTCGGCCAGTCAACCCGTACCACCCGGGCCGGTGACGCGTTCGGACTAGCGTGTCTGCGTGCGTACGGTGGAATTGGTCTGCTCGCCCGGGTTGGACGCCGCGATCCGGACGGTCTGGGGCGGTTGGCGGCCGCCGGGTTGCCGAGCCTGGCCCGCACCATCCATCCGACGAACCGGCCGCATCTGACCATGGCGGCCGTGGACGAGTTCCCGTCCGGTGTCGAGCACCGCCTGGCCGAGTTGTTCGACGCCGTGCTGCCGGTGCCGGTCACGCTCGACCGGGTCGTCGTCCTCGACGGCAGCGCCCCGCTGGTCTGGCTCGTGCGGCCCACGCCGGCGTTGACCGCGCTGCACGCCGCCGTCTGGGTTGTCCTCGACCAGGCCGACGGACACCGTCCCTGGCACGCCCCGGGGGCGTGGGCGATGACTCCGCCGGCATGTTCGAGGCTCCTTTCGCGCGGCCGACCAGGCCGTTGCGTCAGCGGTACAACGTTGTAGAGGTTTGCGATGGTGCCTCCCTAGACTGGATCGATGAGTACCGGCACCGACGGTCGGAATATGGCCGAGCTGGCCGCCCTGCTGGCCGACGGCACCCGCGCGGGCATCTGCGTGGCGCTGCTCGACGGCCGGGCCTGGACGGCCGGGGAACTGGCACGGCGGGCAGGCGTCGCCCCGTCGACAGCCAGCGACCACCTCACCCGCCTGGTCGGGGGCGGGCTGCTCGTCGAGGAACGGCAGGGCCGGCACCGCTACCTGCGCCTGGCCGGGCCGTCGGTGGCCCAACTGATCGAGAACCTTGCCGGGTATGCGCCGACCCCGCCCGCCCCGACCACGTCACTGCGCGGGGCGAACGCCACCGCCGCCCTGGCGTACGCCCGGACCTGCTACGACCACCTCGCCGGGCGGCTGGGCGTGCTGCTGTACGACGCGCTGCTGGCCGACGGCCGGCTGGACCGATCCAGTGGGTTGGCGCTGACGCCCGACGGGTGGGCCTGGGCGGCCGGGCTGGGCGTACCGGTGGACGTGCTGCGCGCCGCGCGCCGACCGGTGGTCCGCGACTGCCTGGACTGGACCGAACGCCTGCCGCACCTCGCCGGAGCGCTCGGCGCGGCACTTTGCAGCCGCTTCGCCGAGCTGGGCTGGATCACCCAGGGCGCCGGCCGGGCGGTACGCCTCACCCCGATCGGCCGCGCCGCCCTGGCCGAGAGCCTGGACGTGCCGGTGAACACCCTCCTGCCCGGTACGCCCCTGGCGCCGTCCAGCGGCCGAGCCTGACCCGCCGGCCGCCGCGCTCCGGATCCGGTGCGGTGCGCTGCGGGACTGTTCGGTGGGGAGCGAACGGTTCGGGCTCTACGGTCGAGCGGTGATCGACAGCTGGCCTGACATCGCGCCCGTCGCGGGGACGCCGGAGTGCGGCCCGCCCACCGTCGAGCCGGGCGGCGGGTGGTGCGTGACCCGGCACGCCGACGTCCGGGCGGCGCTGACCGACCCGGCGTTCCGGGTGCCAGCCGTCGACAGCGGTCCGCCCGGCACCCTCGCCTGGCTGCGCGCCTCGGTGAGCAGGTTCAGCCCGCCGCAGCGGCACGCCGAGCGCCGCGCGATCGGGGTGAGCGCGCTGGCCGAGCTGGACCCGGACGAGCTGCGGCACGAGGCGGCCCGGCTGACCGTCACCCTGCTCGACCGGGCCGGTGACCACCTTGACGTGATGCGTGACCTGGCCCGACCGGTGCCCCTGCGGGTGCTGGCCGACCAGCTCGGTCTCGTCGATCCGGCAGCCGCCGCGACGGCGGTCGCCGTCGTCGCCGCGGCGTACCACCCGGGGGTGGACCCGGCGCTGACCGCGCGGGCCGACCGGGCGGTGGCGGCGCTGCTGGCGCTCTGCCCGCCGGCCCCGCTGGAGGTGCGGGCCAACCTGATCGGTCTGCTGGTCCAGGCGTGCGACGCGACTGCCGGCCTGATCGGCGCCGCCGCCCACCACCTGCTGAGCCCGGCCGTCCCGCTCACGGCGGGGACCGCCGACCTGCTGGCCGAGGTGCTGCGCCTCGACCCCCCGGTCCGGGCGACCCGACGGGTCACCGTCGACGCGGTACGACTGGGCGGACGCGACCTGCCGGCCGGCAGCCCGGTGCTGCTGCGCTTCGACGCCGCCAACCGTGACCCCCTGGCGTTCCCCGCGCCGGAGGCGTTCCGGCCCGGCCGGCCAGGCCTCGGCCCGCTCACCTTCGGCGCGGGGGAGCGCGGCTGCCCCGGTGACCGCCATGCCCTCGCGCTGGCCGGCGGGGTGCTCGACGTGCTGCGGGAACGCTGCCGGCGCACCCCGACTCCGCTGCGCCACGAGCCGCACCCGACCCTGCGCGTCCCGACCACCGTGGAGGTGAGCGTCCGATGATCGAGCGCCGTGCCGCGTTCCATGCCCTGCACCACACCGGCCGTCCCCTGCTGTTGCCCAACGCCTGGGACCACGCCTCGGCGGCGGCGCTCGCCGCGCGTGGCCATCCGGCGGTCGGCACCACCAGTCTCGGGGTCGCCGCGACCGCCGGCCTCCCCGACGGCGCGGCGGCCACCGCCGAGGAGACCCTGGCCCTGGCCCGCCGGCTGGCCCGGTTGCCGGTGCTGCTCAGCGTCGACGTGGAGGCCGGGTTCAGCGACGACCCGGCGGAGGTCGCCGGGTACGTGGCGGAGTTGGCAGGCCTCGGTGTGGTCGGGATCAACCTGGAGGACGGGCGCTCCGACGGCACCCTCGCCGATCCCGAGTGCGTCGCGGAGAAGATCGCGGCGGTGAAGGCGGCGGTGCCGGACCTGTTCGTGAACGCGCGCACCGACACGTGGTGGCTGAACGTGGCCGATCCGCTGCCGCAGGCCCTCCGCCGCGCCCACGCCTACCGGGCGGCCGGCGCGGACGGCATCTTCGTGCCCGGCACCGTCGACGCGGCGACGCTGCGCCTGCTCACCGAGCGGCTCGACGCGCCGGTGAACGCGCTGTACCAGCCGGGCGGGCCCGGGCTGACCGAGCTTGGTCGGGCCGGGGTGGCCCGGGTCAGCACCGGCTCCCTGCTGTTCCGGGCCGCGCTGGGCGCCGCGGTCACCGCCGCCGACGCCGTCCGCGCTGGAGGGCTCACCGCACCGGCGGGGCTGCCGTCGTACGCCGAGGTGCAGGACCTGGTGCCGGGCGCCGGTCGCCTCGCAGAATCGCTAGCTGTATCGGCGTGGGCCCTTCGCGTACAGCAGGTACAGCATTGGGCCGATCGGGAACGACAACACGATGATCAGTGCCCAGGTGTTCCGGTTGAAGTAGCGTAGGTCGCGGTCGCTGGTCTGGGCGAGATCGGCCAGCACACGCCGGTCGAACCAGACGACGACGCTCATGATCGCTACCACGGTGATCAGGGCGATCGTCACGCTGCTGCTCATCGTTGCCTCCACCCGAGTTGCCGCGCACGCGTGCCGCCTGCCGGCACGCCAACCGACCCGTGGTTGGAGTTCCGACAAGGTCAAGAGTACTCGGACGCCACTTGGCTGGTTCACGCCGGACACGCCCAGATCGGCGTTGATTACGGCCATCTGCTCGGGCACCACCAGCCTCGGGGTCGCCGCGGCCGCCGGCCGACCTGACGGGATCGGGGCCACCGCCGCGGAGACCCTGACCCTGGCCCGCCGGCTCGCCAAGCTGCCGGTGCCGCTCACCGTCGACATCAGCACCGGTTCCCTGCTGTTCCGGGCCGCGCTCGCCGCCGCTGACGGGGTACGCGCCGGCGGGCTCGCGGTGCCGCAAGGGCTGCCGTCGTACGCCGAGGTGCAGGGCCCGGTGCCGGCGAAGCACTGCACAAAGCCGGACGTCCCGCTCCCTTCGGGGTAGATAGGAGAAATGTTCGGTCCCGCTCCGGCCCCTGCGATTACGGTGTGTTACAGGGCGAATCACCCAGTGTCGTGACCGGAGAAAGGGACCCCCGTCATGCGAGTGCCCAGCCGTAGTCCGGGACAGCAACCCGTCTCGCCCACCGCCCCGGCCCGCCGCCGACCCTCCGGCGTGCCCCCTCGCCGTCCTGCCACCGCCGCGCCCGACCTCGCCGCCTACCGGGCGGCCGTCGCCGACCTGCTGGTCGAGGTCGGCGCCCTGGCCGACGCGGCGAGCACCCGCGCTCGGCAGGTGCTCATCGACGAGCGATTGCGGGAGCCAGCGCTCGCCGCCGTCCTGGACGCCACCCCGCAGGGCGTGCTCGGCGCACGCGAGACGCTGCTGCTGGAGATGGTCCGCTACCAGCCGAACCCGCGCAACTCGGCGCGTGACCTCACCGCGCTGGTCCGGATCTACCTGCTCTCCCGCATCGACGTGCTGTGGTGGCAGGACGCTCCGACCTTCGTCACCGACGACCAGGTCAACGGCAGCGCCGACCTGGTCGACCTGGAGTGGCTGCGCCGCCGCGACCTGCTGCGCTTCCGCTACCAGGAGCAACCTGCCACGGTGCTGGGCCGGGCCACGCGAGGGCTACGTCGCCGGCTCCGACCGGACGCCACTCCGCGCACCGCAGGGCTGCTGTTTCGCCGCGCCCGGCGCGAGGTGGTGGCGCTGCTCAACGACATCGGACGGGAGTTCACCGCCAGCGCGCCGCCGGCCACCCCGTCACTATGGGTGACCAGCCTGGTCCGCAGTGCCGAGCACCAGTACCGGCTTCGCCGCCTGGGCTACGCCGCGATGCTGCCCAGCGGACACTGCCTCGGCTACTCGGTCGACGTCGAGTTGAACTGGTTCGAGCGGTTCGGCGCGCGGGACGCCCTGGCGGAGCTGCTGCTGGCCCGGCAGGAGTCCGGCGAGATCAACGTGATCGACGAGGGGCAGGCCTGGCACCTGTGTCTCGCGCCCTCCGCCCGGCGTCGTCTGCGCCAGGCGTACGAGGCCGAGATGGGGGTGTGAGCACGTGTGCGGCATCGCGTTGAGCCTCGGCCCCGAGGCGGACCCCGCGACCTACCGGCGGATGCTCGCCGTCCTCGCCCCACGCGGCGAGGTCACCGAGACCCGCTTGGAGCGCGGGCTGCTCGCCGGCACCCGCCGACTGCGTGTCGTCGACCGTGACCGGGCCGTGCAGCCCTGGACGTCGACCGACGAGCGTTGGCTGCTCTGCTTCAACGGCGAGATCTTCAACCACCGGGAGCTGCGCGCGCAGCTCACCCGGCTCGGGCAGGTGTTCCACACCGACAGCGACACCGAGGTGCTGCTGGCCGCGTTCCAACAGTGGGGCGAGTCGGCGGTGACCCGGCTGCGCGGCGAGTACGCCTTCGCGGTCGTCGAACGCGCCAGCGGCCGGGCGTACCTGGCCCGCGACCCGCTCGGGGTGAAACCGCTGTACTGGTCCCGCCGGCCCGGCTGCCTGCACCTCGCCTCCGAGGTGAAGGCGCTCGTCGGGCATGGCGCCCCGGTCACCGAGGTGCCGCCCGGACACCACGGCTGGGCGGCGCCGGACGGGCCCGTACGGCTGCGCCCGTACGTCGACCTGCTCACCATCGGCGAGGGTCTGCCGGTCATCGACGACCCGGACGAGGCCACCCTGCTCGTCCGGGCCGCCCTGACCGACGCCATCCGGATGCGGGTGCAGACCGACCTGACCGTCGGGGTGGTGCTCTCCGGCGGGCTGGACAGCTCGTTGACGCTGCGGCAGGTACGCGACATCCACCCGGACTGCGTGGCGGTGACGGTCGGCATGCCGGACAGCCCCGACGTGGCGTACGCCCGGCGCCTCGCCGCCGACCTCGACGTGCCGCACGTGGTCGTCGAACTGCGCCCACGCGACATCCGGCTGGCCGACGTACGCGAGGCCATCCGGATCTCCGAGCTGACCGAGTACGGCGACATCATCAACGCCGTCGTCTCGGTGCCGGTCTTCCGGCGGCTGCGCGACCTCGGCGTGAAGGTGGTGCTCACCGGCGACGGCTCCGACGAGCTGTTCGGCGGGTACCCGATGTACCGCCAGGTCGACCCGATCGCGTCACGTCGGCTGTTCCTGCACCGCATCCGCAACCTGTGCCGTACCGAGTTGCAGCGGGTCGACCGGACCGCCATGGGGCACGGGGTGGAGGCGCGGGTGCCGTTCCTCGACCTCAGCGTGGTGGAGCTGGCGATGCGTCTGCCCCTGGACCTGAAGGTGCGCGACGGCCAGGAGAAGTGGATCGTGCGGCGGGCGTTCGCCGACGTGCTGCCCGACTACGTCCTGCGGCGGCCGAAGAACCCCATGTCGTACTCCTCGGGGCTGCACGAACGGGTCCGGCTCTACAAGCCGCTGTTCGCCCGGACGCACCGGTCGTTCGGCTACGACCTGCTGGAACCGGTCCGCCGGGACTTCGACACCGTGCTCAGCCGTTGCGGCAACGACCTGGACCGGGCCATCGCCGCCGGGATGGACCGACCCGACTACACCGTCCTGGAGCACGCCCGCGACCTGGTCGGTGCGGCGAAGTGGAACGCCGCGCCGATGGTCCGCCGACTGGTCGGGCCCCGCCCGCCCCGCCGCTCACCCGTCGGCTGAGCACCCACCCGACGCTTGACTCTGACACCGTGTCAGGGACGAGCGTGAGGGGACCATGTTCAGCATCGGAGACTTCGCCCGACTGGGCCGCGTGTCGGTGCGGATGCTGCGCCACTACGACAGCATCGGCCTGCTCCGCCCGGCCAGCGTCGACGCGCACACCGGCTACCGCTCCTACCGGGCGGACCAGCTGCGTCGGCTCAACCGGGTGCTCGCCCTCAAGGACCTGGGTCTCACCCTGGAACAGGTGCGGGCGATCCTGGACGACGCCGTCGACACCGCCGAGCTGCGCGGCATGCTGCGGTTGCGGCGCAGCCAGCTGACGGCGCAACTGGCCGCCGACACCGCCCGGCTCGCGGCCGTCGAGGCGAGACTCCGCATGATCGAATCGGAGGGTCGGATGACCGCCCAGGAAGTCGTCCTCAAGGACATCGCGCCGGTTCGCGTCGCGGAGCTGACCGCCGTCGCGCCCAGCTACGAGAGCCAGGACATCGGTCCGGTGATCCAGCCGCTCTACCCGGAGCTGTTCCGCCGGCTGGCCGAGGCCGGGATCACGCCGACGGGCCCGGCGATCGCCTGGTACGAACCCGCCTGCGACGACGACGGCGACGCCGTCGTCGTGCACGCCGGGGTGACCGTCGGCGCCGGCGTGTCGGCAGGTTCCGACCTGGCGGTACGTGATCTGCCCGCGGTGGGCGCGGCCGCGACGATCGTCCACCACGGCGCCATGGACGACGTCGAGCAGAGCGTCCAGGTGCTCGCCCGGTGGATCGAGGAGAACGGCTACCGCACCGACGGATTCGCCCGTGAGGTGTACCTGGAGTATTGCCAGGACTCCCCGGAGCAGGGCGTCACCGAGCTTCAGCTCGCCGTCGACCGCGCCTGACGGTCGCTCCGCCGTCGCGTCGGCCACTGGGGCCCGGGCCGTCCCCAGCGCCAGGTCCGATCGCCGCCAGCATCCGCACCGGCACCGGGGCAGGCTGGACGCATGACGATCACCGACACCTTCCGCGTCCATGCCGTGCCGGCCGCGGCGCTGGACCTCGTCCGTCGGACCGGCCGCGACGCCGCGGGCCATCGCGTCGAGGGGCGCCGGGCCGGTGGCGGGGAGCCGTTGCGCTGTTGCCTACGCGACGCCGAGGAGGGGGAGGCGCTGCTGCTGTTCGGCTACGCCCCGCCGATCGCCGCCGTCCCGTACCGGGAGATCGGCCCGGTCTTCGCGCACGCCGCCGCGTGCCCCGGCCCGGACCACGGCGGCGGCCACCCGCCGGCCTGGCGCGGACGCCCCCAGGTCCTGCGGGCGTACGACCGGCAGGGACGGATCTGCGGCGGCCGGCTGCACGACGGCACGGACCCGGAGGCGGTGATCGCAGAACTGTTCGCCGACCCGCAGGTGCACCAGCTGCACAGCCGCAACGTGGTCTACGGCTGCTTCATGTTCGTGGTGGAGCGGGCCGCCGGTTGACCGCAGTCAGCTGACCAGCAGCAGCGCGCCGACCGCCGCGAGCGTGCCGACGACGGCGAGCAGGGTGCTGGTCAGCACGAACCGCCTCCACCGGCACCGCCACACCTGCCGCCCGGCACCGTTCGAACCACAGCAGGGTGGCCAGCGACGCCCACGGCGCGGCAAGCGGGCCGACGTTCGTGGCGATCAGCAGGGCCAGTAGGCGAGTGTGGTCGGCGGTCGGCAGCACCGACTCGCCGGCCAGGTACGCCGGCAGGTTGTTCACCGCGTTGGCCAGCAGCGCTCCCGGCCCGTCGTTGACGGCTGCGTCGGCCCGAACACGTCCGCTCCGCGTAGATACGTCCTGTCCCCAAATGATGGTGCTACGGTATCTATATCGTATTCCGTACATTGGGGGGCATTTAATGAATGTTAGTCCTGTTTCCCTTTCCCCGAACGAGGCTTCACAGGGCTACCAGCCGCCGCAGCTGCGCCGGCTGGGCACGCTGGCCGAGCTGACCCAGGGCGGTTTCCCCGGAGTCACGGACGCCGACGGCCAGTCCGGCGTCGAGGGCTCGATCTGACCGTCCCGGTCGACCACTCATCCTCGCCATGCTGCGACTCGACGGTGCCGGGCGGGCCTTCGGGCGGCGCCGGGTCTTCTCGGGGCTCGACCTGGAGGCTGCGCCCGGCACCCGGCTGTTGCTGACCGGCGGCAATGGTGCCGGCAAGACGACCCTGTTGCGCTGTCTGGCCGGCACCCTCGCCTTGAGCACCGGCCGGGCGACCATCGCCGGGTGGCCGGCCGGCACACCGGCGGCCCGCCTTTTGGTCGGCGTCGCTTTCGCGCCCGAGCAGACCCTCAGCGGCCGGCTCTCCGGGCACGACAACCTGATGCTGGTGGCCCGGATGCGGCTGCCCCGCCGGAAGGCTGCCGCAGCGGTGGCGGAGGTCGAGGAGGAGTTGGGCATCTCCGATTACGCCCGACTGCCCGCCCAGCGGTGTTCCGCCGGGATGCGGGCCCGGATCAGCGTCGCCCGCGCGCTGCTCGGCGCCCCGCCGCTCCTGCTGCTCGACGAGCCCGGGCGGTCCCTGGACGCCGCGGCTCGGGCGCTGTTCTGGGCCGCGCTGGATCGCCGTCCGGGCCTGACCTGCGTACTCGCCTCGCACCTGGATGAGGATCGCGCCCGGTGCGACCGCACGCTCGCCATGCCGGTACGTCGATGAGCAGCGACCTGCGCTCCGCCGACGCCCTCGGGGCAGGACGGGCGCCCCGACCGACCGGCACCACGGAGCCCGGTCGCGCCAGCGCGGTCCCCGACGCACCACCGACCTGGCGGGCCGGCGGTCGTGCCGTGCTGGCGCTGCTGCGCCGGGACCTGGCCGAGCGTCGTGGGCTGCGGCTGTCGTTCCTGCTGGACCTTGGGTTCGGGCTGCTCAACCTGCTGGTTTTCCTGTTCGTGTCCCGGGTGCTCATGCTGTCCCCGACCAGCGACTTCGCCCGTTCGTCCAGCTACTTCGACTTCGTCGCGGTGGGCATCGTGTTCCTGCTGGTGATCCAGGCC
The DNA here is from genome assembly GCF_045161355.1 of Micromonospora sp. NBC_00617. Lineage (NCBI taxonomy): Bacteria > Bacillati > Actinomycetota > Actinomycetes > Micromonosporales > Micromonosporaceae > Micromonospora > Micromonospora sp. NBC_00617. The sequence goes on from NZ_CP107751.1 coordinate 2,090,910, forward strand.
GCGACCGTGCAGGTGGTCGCCCGGGTGACAGCCGAGCAGCGGGACGGAATGCTGGAGTTGCTGGCCGCGCAACCCGTGCCCGGCTGGGCGCTCGCGCTTGGGCTGGTCGGTCACCCGTTCGCCTTCGCGCTGCTGCGCGCCGGGGTGTATCTGGGCCTGCTGGCCGGGTTCTTCGGTCTGCACGTCGGCGATGCCTACTGGCTCGGGGTGGTGGTCGTGCTGGTCCTCGGGGCGCTGTGCGCGCTGCCGTTCGGGGTGGTGCTGATGGGGTTCGCGGTCGCGGTCGGTCGCGGCGACCCATTGGCCCGGCTGCTGGTGGTGGCCCTGTCGTTCCTGTCCGGCACGTACTTCCCGATCTCGGCGCTGCCCGACATCCTGCACCCGGTGTGCGCGGTGCTGCCCACCCGGATGGCGCTGGACGGCCTGCGGCACGCGCTCACCGGGGGCGACTGGGCGGGGGCGGCGTGGGCGCTCGCCGGTATCGCCGCCGTACTGCTGCCGTTGTCCGCCTGGATGTTCGACCGCGCGCTGTGGTTCGCCCGGCGCAGAGGGGTGCTCACCCGTGACTGACCTCGTACCGCTGCGTCCCACCGACCGCGATGTGGCGTGCGGCATCGTGCTGGGCCTGGACCCCGCCGCGTCGACACCGGCCACCCCGTCCGGCCCGGCGCCGACGCCGCTGGTGGCCCTGGAGCAGGCGGTGCTGCCGGCGCTGCGCCGACCGCCCTGCCTGGTCAGCTTCTCCGGCGGGGTGGACTCCTCGCTGGTGTTGGCGATCGCCGCCCGGGTGGCGCGGCGGGAAGGGCTGCCGGACCCGGTGCCGGTCACCTGGCGGTTCACCGACGCGCCCCGCGCCGAGGAGTCGCCCTGGCAGGATCGGGTGATCGCCGAGTTGGGGCTGGCCGCACAGTGGCAGATCCTCCAGGCCGGCGACGACCTGGATCTGGTCGGGCCCGTCGCCCACCGGCTGCTGAGCCGGTACGGGCAGGTGCACCCGCCCAACCGGCACCTGCACCTGCCGATCGTCGAGCTGGCCCGGGGCGGTGCGCTGCTCACCGGGGTCGGCGGTGACCAGATCCTGGCCGGTTGGCGGCGGCGTCCCGGCTCGGTGCGGGCCCGGCTCGGCCGGCTGCGGGCCCGGTGGCGGCATCGGAAGCCGGACCCGTTCCCCTGGCTGCGCCCGGAGGTGGCCCGGCAGATGAGCCGCGCGTTCCGCGTCGAGCAGCGCGCCGAGCCGCACCGGCTGGCTGGGCGGATCGCCTGGCACCTGCGCCGCCGAGACCTGACGATGACCCGGGCGAGTTTGGCCGCGGTCGCCGCCGACCACGCCGTGCTGGCGGTGACGCCGCTGCTGGACGACGGGTTCGCCGCCGCCCTGGCCGCCCACCACGGCGGGCTGCGCGCACCGTCCCGGCGGGAGTTGCTCGCCGCGATCACCGATGCCGCCCTGCCGCCGCTGATCATCGCGCCCCGCCGTAAGGCCACCTTCGATGAGGTGTTCTTCCGGGCGCCGACCCGCGAGGTGGTGCGCGCCTGGGACGGCGGCGGGGTCGACGAGTCGCTGGTGGACGTGGCGGCGCTGCGCCGGGAATGGTCGGGCTGGCCGATCAACCCGCGGACGGCGGCGCTCGTGCAGCAGGTGTGGCTGGCCGACCGGTCGGCTCCGAGGAGACAAACCACCCTGGAGGTGCCGAGGTGACCACCGATACCGCGCCCGTCTATCGAGTGCTGGCCGACCGGGTCGCCTGGCGGTCGGCCGGCGACGAGACCGTGCTGCTGGACACCCGGCAGTCGGTCTACTTCGCACTGGACCGCTCGGCCGCGCTGCTGTGGCCGCACCTGCTGGCCGGCGCCACCGCCGACGAACTGTCCGAGGTGCTGGCCGGGCAGGCACCGATCGGCCGGGACCGGGCCGCCGCCGACGTCCGCGCCTTCCTCGCCGAGCTGGAGGCCGCCGACCTGCTCGAACGCCTCTGACGCCCGCCGAGCTGCGCGCTCAACGCAACGGGCGGCGCGGTCCGACCCGCGGCCGTGGTCAGGGCAGCCAGGAGCGTGGGACCGGGCGGCACAGGATCTCCGCCAGCTCGTGCCGGTGCGGGTCCGGGTCGCCGTCCAGCCAGGCGTGGGCGTGGAACCCGACCCCCGGCGCGCTGACCCCGATCACCACGGTCCGCGCCACCCGCTGCCGGGCGAACCAGCGTTGCCGCACCAGCGCGCTCTCCAGGCAGTTGCCACCGCCCCGGCCCAACGCGCGCCGGACCAGGGTGTCGGTGCCGCCGGGCGGGGGCGCGGGAAGGTGTACGGCGTCGAGCCCGCCTCGGGCGAGTTGGCGGCGTACGCGCCGGCAGGCCAGCAGCGTCCACGCCACCACGGCCAGGCCGAGCGGCCCGTGCCGACGAATCACCCGGGCCAGGGCGCGCAGCGCGCGTACCGAATCAGGCATGATGCCGCCGCCGCGCGGTCCGCAGTTCCCGCAGCACCCGGGGCAGCCGCCCGACGTGCCGGCCGATCCGCCGGGCGTACGCCCACAGCAGGCCCCACCGGCCGTGGTGTGCCCCCGCGTCGAGCAGGCGCAGGTGCACCGGCAACGGCAGCACCAGCCGGGACAGTGCTCGCAGGCGGTGCCCCGGCCCGGACAGTTCCGCCAGGTGCGCCAGGCCGACGGCGGTGGGGCTGGACAGGCGGGCGGCGAGCCATGCCGACGACGGGCCGTGCGTGGACGACAGGCCGAGCCGGGTCGCGACGGCCACGCCGGCCGGTAGCACCCCGAGCCCGACCGTGAACGCCGGCACGGCGTCGCAGGCCACGGCGAGCCGACCGGCCGCCTCCCAGGCATCCGGGGGCAGCACCTCAAGGGCGCGGGCCAGGTCCCGGGCGGGCTTGCCGAAGCCGTGGGGACTGGCGGCATGCAGGGCGGCGATCAGGGCGGCGCCGACGGCGTCGGGCACGAGGACGTGCCCGCCGGCCAGGTCGAGGTGCTGCGCCCCAGCGCGAAGCGACCGCCACAGCTCGTCGTAGTCGCCGACCCCGGCGAAGCCGCGGTGCAGTTCCATGGTCAGCGGCAGTGGCCCGGGGGCGTGCCAGGGCTGCTCGTGCCAGTACGCCCCGACGTCGTACAGGTCGGGGGGCAGTTTCGGCCGGTAGCCGGCGGCGAGCAGGGCGTCCTGCGCGGCGGTGACGGTGTCCGGCGCGACGAGCAGGTCCACGTCGGCGTAGAGCCGGTCGGTGTCGAGCCGGCGGGCCAGGCCGGCACCCTTGAGCAGCATGCTGTCGACGCCGTGGTGGCGCAGCGCGTCGCTGGTGGCCACGGCCAGGGCGTCGAGGGCGAGGCAGCGCAGGGCGAGGCCGGGGGTAGCGGTCACCGCAGCGCCCCGGCGGGGGTGAGCGTGCTGTCGAGGAGTCGGTGGGTGGCGTCGAGGGCCGCCCAGTCCCGCGGACGGGTCAGGTCGTATCCGGGCCGGCCGGCCAGCGTGAGTAGCGCGGCCGAATCGGAGGGCAACTCGGGCAGGGAGCGCCGGGCGGCGAGGCGGGCCAGCAACTCGGCCGGGCCGATCGGCGTCAGCGCGAGCCCGTCGCCCCAGCGCAGGAAGATCCAACCGCCGAGCGGCAGTCGGGGCGCGATGGCGGGCAGGGTGACCCGCAGCCGGGTCGCGTCGCGGACCTCCCGGGTGGGCAACCCGAGGCCGGGGACCGGTTCCCGCAGGTCGACGCAGCGCGGCCCGGCGAGCACCTCGTCGCCGTCGCAGACCACGATGTCGTCGGCCAGCACCGGCACCTCCCGGTCGGCGAGCGCCGCGAGCAGCGTGCTCTTGCCGGCGGTACGAGCACCGAGCACCACCCACGCCCGTCCGGTGTGGACGAACGCCCCGGCGTGGAAGGTCTCCCGCCCGGCCCAGCGGTTGACGACGACGGCCACCGGAGCGAGGTAGGGGTGGGCGAGCACGTCGGCGGCGAGCGGCGGCCCGTAGAAGGTGGCGTCGCCGGTGGCCCGGTCCAGTGCGAGGGTACGACCGTCGGTGAGCTGCCGAACCATCCGGTCGCCGTTCAACGGCACCCGTGGCGGCGGCGCGATGTGGCGTTGGCACACGGTCACCGGGCGGCTTCCCGCTGGCGGGTACGTCGTGGCGGGCAGCTCGGCGACCTCGTCGAGACCCCGGATGTGCAGCCCGTACGCGGATCTGGCTGGCATGTGTCTCCTGGTGCGGCTCAGGGGCGCGCGGACGGCGCCGGGTGGGGTGTGGCCCCCACCCGGCGCCTGGTCCGGCTCGGACGGATCAGTGGCTCAGCGCAGGCTGCCCTGTACGTTGGTCAGCTTGCGGCTCTTCGCCGCCCGCTGTCCGGCCTTCTTGGCCGCCTTCTCCTTGGCCGAGGTGACCGCCGTCGTCGCGGTGAGGGTCGGCGGGATGACCGGTCCGCCGCCGATGGCCTCGACGTCCCAGCCAGCCCAGAACCTGCCGCCCTTGTCCACCTCGAAGCTGAGGGAGATTGAGGCGGTCTGCCCGGGGACAAGGCCGCCGATCGGCAGCGGCACGGTGAGCGTGGTGGAGAGCCCGCCGCCCGGCGGGTCCTCCGCCGGTGTGTCCATCCGGAGGTTCTGCACCGTCACCTGCTGCCCGCCGACGGTGAACGTGGAGGTGGTGGTGTCCGGGTTGGCCAACCGCAGTTCCGCCGGGTTGGGCGGGTTCGGCCCGCCCGGGATGGGAGCGCCGTTGGCCTGGCTGAGCGTGGAGATCCGCAGCCGCACCAGGGTGGCCGGCGTGACCCCCCGGTTGGTGATGCCCCGCCGGACGATCAGCCGCTTCGCGCTGGTCGGGGTGGCCGGGACGACCTGCTGGTTCGGCGCCTGGTCGGCCGCCTTGCTCGGGTCGAGCAGGGTGGTCTGGAGGATGCTGCTCTGTTCGAACGGCCCGAACTGGCGCAGCGGCGACGGTGAGCCGAGAGCGGACGGCACCCCGTTGATCGGGCCGAGGGTGGTCGCCACCAACCGGAAGTCGGTCTGGTTGTTGAAGGTGTTCTGCGGTGTGCCGAAGACCCGCAGCCGTACCCAGGCGCTGCGGACCGTCGGCGGGCTGGTGAACGTCCCCAACGGGGTGCCGGTGGACCAGGCCGGCAGGCTGCCGGCCGCGTCGGTGATGGTGTTGGCGGCGTCGGGCACCCGCAGCCGCAGGCCGGTCGGGCCGGTGTTCGGCACCGGCCCGAGGGTGGGCACCAGCAGGTCCGCCGGGATGGTGGGGAAGGAGATGTTGTACCTCGCGCTGCCGATCAGGTAGCCGTTCCGGGGACTGATGGTGGTCTCGGTGTTCGGGATCACGATGGACACGCCGCCGGGGGCCTCCACCTTGATCCCGGGCAACTGCATCGGGATCGAGGTGTTGTTGTAGAGCACCACGTACTGGTCGTACTGGGTGGGCGTGTTGGCCAGGCCGGACTGCCGGAACTGGTCGATGAGCAACTGGCCGGGCACGCCGTTGACCTGCACCGGCACGGTGTTGGAGGTGGCCACGGAGTTGGTGATGGTGGAGTTGTAGACCACGAACAACTGGTTGAGGCCGAACGCCGGCAGCTTCAGGGTGAAGCTCGCCCGGTTGCCCCCGACGGTCTGGGTGCCGAGGTTGGCGGTGACTCCGGTGCTTTGCCGGTCGAAGATGGTCACCGTGCCGCCGACCTCGCCGGGGCCGAGTTCGGCGGTGAGGGTGGTCGGGCTGTCGAAGTTGACCGAAGCGGCGTTGACGGTCACGGAGACCACCGTCTCCGGCTGCACCACGAGGCGGATCTGCTGGACGTCGGTGAGCCCGGCGCTGTCGGTCACCCGCAGGTCGAGGCCGAAGGTGCCGACCACGGTGGGCACACCGCTGATCTCGCCGGTGTTCGGGTTGAGGGTCAGTCCGGGTGGCAGGATGCCGGCAGCGATCGACCAGGTGTACGGGGCCACCCCGCCGACCACGGCGGGCCGCAGCGAGATCGGCGCATTGATCTCGGCCAGCGGGATGGAGGTGATGACGATGTTCGGGGCCGGGGTGACCGGGATGGTGATCAGCCGGCTGCCGATCTCTGCGGTGCTGCCGACGACCCGTACCACGAAGGCGAAGCTGCCGGCCGTGGTCGGGATGCCGCCGATGTTGCCGTTGTTCGGGTTGAGGGTCAGCCCGGGTGGCAGGGCCCCGTAGGTGATGGAGAACGTCCACGGGGCATGGCCCCGGGAGACGCCGACGTTCTGGCTGTAGGCCACGCCGACCTCGGCGGAGGCGCCGGTCCAGAACACCCACGGCGAGTCGTTCGGGGTGACCGGGTGTGACGGCGCCGATTCCGGCCCGAGCCCCTGGCCGGTCAGCGCGGCGACTCTGAAGGTGTAGGTGAGACCGGCGGTGAGGCCGCCGACGGTGGCGGTCAGCGGCGTGGCCAGCACCGTCTGCGACGGCTGCTTCACCCCGCCGATGTACGGAAAGATGATGTAGTTGGTGATCGGCGAGCCGCCGTCGGAGACGGGCGGACGCCAACTGACCACCGCGGTCGTGACGTCGGCGGTGGCCGCGATGATGCTCGGCGGGTCGGGCAGGGCGAGCAGCCTCGGCGGGGCCGAGCGCTTACTGGCCGGGCCCGCGCCGGCGGCGTTGCGGGCCGCCACGGTGAAGGTCCAGGTGTCCTTCGCCGACGTCAGCTTCAGCGTGGCGTTGGTCGTGGAGGCGTCGACGGACGTGGACTTGGCCTTCGTGCCGTTACGGTAGTGCGTGACCACGTAGCCGGTGATCGGGCTGCCGTTGGCCGCTGGCGCCTTCCAGGTGACCACCGCCTTCGTGCCCTTGCGGGCCGCCTTGGGTGCGGCGGGAGCGGATGGCGGGCGAAGCTTGGCCGGCGCTGCTTTTGGTCCGGAGGGCTCCAGACGTTGGGCCGGGGCCCGCGGTACGGCGGCCTGCGCCGGCGCGGCGGTCAGGTCGGGGGCGCGTGCTGCGGCGGCGCCTGGCACCGTGAGCGCCGTCGCGACCAGCAGGCCGGCGAGCGCCGAGCCCGCCAGTGCGCGGAGACGGGATGAAGATGACATTGAACCTACCTCTCGGGGGTGGGTGAGGCATCGGGCTGGGGAACAGTGGCGGGCACGTCGATGGGCACGCCGCAGAGCCCGGAGGGTGACCGGGTGCTGCGAGGGAAGAATTCCGAAATGGACTCGTTTATATTGACATTTCGCTATCTCTGGTATACCACATTCCCGCAGGTCAGCAGCTTGATGACCAATTGCGGACACTTGCGTATCCGGGGCCCCGGAGCTGCTCCGGTCAGCCGACCAGGAGCAGCGCGCCGACTGCGGCGAGGGTGCCGGTGGCCGCGAGCAGGGTGCTCGTCAGCACGAACCGGGTCAACGGCACGGCCACGTCGGCCGCCCGGCACCGCTCGAACCACAGCAGGGCGGCCAGCGACGCCCAGGGGGCGGGCAGCGAGCTGACGTTGGTGCCGATCAGCAGGCCGTCGCCCGGACAGCGCCGGGCCCGGCCCCCGAAGATCGGGGGGCCGGGCCCGGCGTCGCGCGCGGTGCCTACCAGCTGAGGTAACCGGGCTGGGTCTGCACGTTCAGCTCCTGGAACCGGGTCAGGTTGGCCGTCCAGGTCCGCCAGTCGTTCAGCTCCAGGACGTCCAGGCCCTTCTGGATGTCGTTGGAGTAGATGTTGCCGTTGTAGTAGTACGTCGACCAGGCGCCGCCGGTGATGGCCTGCGTGTCGGACAGCGGGCCCCGCTCCCAGTACGCGATCTCCTTGGGGTGGCGCGAATCGGTGAAGTCCCAGACGGAGATGCCGCCCTGGTACCACGCCTGCACCATGATGTCCCGCCCGAGCACCGGGATCAGCGAGCCGTTGTGCGCCACGCAGTTCTCGGTATCGGCGTTCGTCCGGGGGATCTTGTAGTAGCTGCGGAACGCCAGCGTCCGAGCGTCACCGCGGCCGGTGATGTCGTAGATGGCGTCCGCTCCGCGGTTGGGGCCGACGGTCTCGTTGCAGGTGGCCGCCCCGCCGCCGCCCAGCTCGTCGGTGAACACGACCTTGGTGCCGGCGTTGTTGAAGGTCGCCGAGTGCCAGAAGGCGAAGTTGACCGTGTCGCGGACCTGGGTGATCACCCGGGGCGCTTCGCGGTTCTTGATGTCGAGCAGGACGCCGTCACCCATACAGGCGCCGGCGGCGATGTCCTTCGACGGGTACGCGGTGATGTCGTGGCAGCCGGTGGTCGCCGAGCCGGTCTCGCTGCCCGGGAAACCGCCGTCCGGGAAGAGGTTCGGCGTCGAGATGACGGCCGCCTGGGTCGGCTTCTTCACCGGCACCTTGATGATGGAGATGGAGTCGTGCGGCGGCTGGCAGTCGGGGAACTCGGCCCGCGGGCTGTACGACGAGACGTACAGGTAGACGTTCTTGCGATCCTTGCCCGGCACCAGCGTGTGGGTGTGCGACCCGCAGGCGGTCTCCACGGACTTGATGTAGCGCGGGTTGGCCTTGTCACTGATGTCGAAGACCTTGATGCCCTCCCACGACTCCTTCACGGAGGCGGGCTGGGCGACGCTCGCGCACGAGTCGTCACTGCGCGACGAGTCGGTGGAGACGAAGAGCAGGTCACCGTAGACGGAGATGTCGTTCTGCGAGCCCGGGCAGGACACCTGCGCGGTGATCTTGGGCGCGCTGGGCCGGGAGATGTCGTAGACGACGAACCCGTTGTAGTTGCCGGCGAAAGCGTACTTGCCCTGGAACGCCATGTCGCTGTTGAGCGCGGCTGTCGTGTCGAACGGCGCCTGCTTCGGCAGGTTGGCGATCTGCCGCAGGTTCGGGCTGCTGCGGATCTCGTCCACGCCGGGGATGTCGCTGGCGGCGGCCTGTGGTGCCGCCGCTGGCGCGGCCTCCTGGGCGCTGCTCGGCGTCGCCACGGCGACGCCGGTCAGCAGCAGGCCCGTTGCGGCCAGGCTGACGATGCGGAGTTGTCGGAGCCGTGCGGTGGCCAACTTGATCATCGGCGGCGCCCTTCGAAAGGGGGGATGACGTTGTCGGTACCTTACCGAGCTTCGGAGATCATCAATGTGACCCCGGTCACATATTTGCCCACTCGTCAATGGATAGGATCGCTGCGACCTCGACCTGAGGGGGTGTGGCATGACCGTCCGACGTGCTCGGTTACTGGCCGTCGTCATAACGGCGGCCATCATTGTGGTGCTGGCGGTGCTGGCTGTCCGCGCCACCGGCGACCCGGGCCGTCCGGCCACGGCCGGCGCGACCTCACCCGCTGCGACGACGGCCAGCCCGACCGGCCCGCCGCCCCCGCCGGTGCTCGTGCCGGGCCGCCCCGGCGAGCCGGCGGTCGCCCGGTCCGCCCAGGAGCTGCGCGACGACAGCCCGCCCCGGCACAACGGCCTGGACACCGTCTTCGTCCAGATGATGATCCCGCACCACGAGCAGGCGCTGGAGATGAGCACGCTGGCCCAGGATCGGGCGGCCGACCCCCGGATCCGCGCCTACGCCGACCGGATCCGCGCCGGCCAGGGCCCGGAGATCAAGGTCCTGCGCGGCTGGCTCGCCACCCGCGGGCTGCCCGAGACGGCGCCCGGCCACGACCATGCCGGCATGCGGGGAATGCAGTCACCCGAGGCGATGAAGCGGCTGACCGCCGCCCGGGGCGTCGAGTTCGACCGGCTCTTCATCACGATGATGACCGACCACCACCAGGGCGCCGTCACCATGGCCACCGACCTGCTGTCGGTCGGCGTCGATGCGACCCTCAACGAGCTGGCCACCTCACTCGCCACCGAGCAGGCCATCGAGATCGCCCGCCTGCGCGAGCTGACCCCGCCCTGACCGGCGGCCGGCCGGCCGCCACCAGCCACGACACGTACGCTGGGTGACCGTGAGACGCACGCTGTTCGGCCGCCCCCTGCGCGGCGTCGCCTTCGACGTGGCCGTCTCCGCCGTGGTGGCGTTCGTCGGCTTCGCCTCGGCGGTGGCCCAGCCCGGCGGTTGGGCCGCCACCGGCGTCGGCGTGGGCATGGCGGTGGCGCTGCTGTTCCGCCGCACCCACCCGGGCGCGGTGACCGTCGTCGTGGCGGCGCTCGCCCTGGTCCAGGTGATCGCCCAGTGGGGTCCGCTCGCCTTCGACGTCGCCGTTCTCATCGCGCTCTACAGCGTCGTGAAGTACGGCGAACGCCTGCGCGACGGCGTGCTGGCCGGCGCGGTCGCCGCCGTGGGCGTGCTCCTCGCCGCCGCGCAGACCTCGGGCGTCATCGCCTGGTGGATGACCGCGCTCTGGTACGCGCTGGTCACCGGCGCGGTCTGGCTGGTCGCGCTGAACGTGCGGACCCGCCGGCTCTACGTGCTCAGCCTGGAGGAGCGGGCCACGACCCTGGAACGCGAGCGGGAGGCCGAGTCCCGGGCCGCGGTCGCCGAGGAGCGCACCCGGATCGCCCGGGAGCTGCACGACGTGGTCGCCCACAGCATGGCGGTGATGATCGTCCAGGCGGACGGCGCCCGGTTCATGCTCGACCGTGATCCCGCCCAGGCCCGCACCGCCGTGAAGGTGGTCGCGGACACCGGCCGGCAGGCACTGGAGGAGATGCGCCGGCTGGTCGGCGTCCTGCGCGACGCGGGCCCGACCGGCGTGGGTGGTTCGGTGATGGCCGCCGACCCGGAGCACCGCCGGCTGGCCCTGGCCGACCTGCCCGACCTGCTGGCCCGCTTCGGCGACGCCGGGCTGCGCATCCGGCACACGGTCACCGGCGACGCCCTGGTCCTGCCGCCGGGGTTGGAGCTGACCGTCTACCGGGTGGTGCAGGAGGCGCTGACCAACGCGCTCAAACACGGCGGCGTCGGCGCCGGCGTCGACCTGAGCCTGTCGTACACCGCCGACGCCGTCGTGGTCCGGGCCGTCGACGACGGTCGCGGCCGCCCGGTGGTCAGCCCGGCGCCGTCCGGCGGTCACGGTCTGCTCGGCATGCGCGAGCGGGTGACGGTGTACGACGGCAGCCTCACCGCCGGCCCCCGGCCGGCCGGGGGCTGGCAGGTCGAGGCCCGGCTACCGCTACCGTCAGGCCCGGCAACGGAGGTGATCGCGGCATGACGGTCCGGGTGGTGATCGTGGACGACCAGGCGCTGGTGCGCGCCGGGTTCCGGATGGTGCTGGGCTCCCAGCCCGACCTGGAGGTGGTCGGGGAGGCGATCGACGGCGCGGACGCCCTGCGGGTGCTGGCCCGCACCGAGGCCGACGTCGTCGTGATGGACATCCGGATGCCCACCATGGACGGGGTGGAGGCGACCCGCCGACTCTGCGCCGACCGGCCGTCGGGGCCGCCCCGGGTGCTGGTGCTGACCACCTTCGACACCGAGGCGGACGCGTTCGCCGCGCTCCAGGCCGGCGCCAGCGGCTTCCTGCTCAAGAACGTCCCTCCGGAGGAGCTGCTGGACGCGATCCGGGTGGTGGCGCGCGGCGACTCGGTGGTCGCCCCGTCGATCACGCGGCGGCTGCTGGACCGCTTCGCCGGTCAGCTCGGCGCCGGCCCGACCGCCGACCCCCGGCTGGCCCAGCTCACCGAGCGCGAGCGGGAGGTGCTGCTGCTGGTCGCGCAGGGCCTGTCCAACGCCGAGATCGCCGCCAAGGTGCACGTGGCCGAGGCCACCGTGAAGACCCACGTCGGGCGGATCCTGGCGAAGCTGCACCTGCGCGACCGGGTCCAGGCGGTCGTGCTGGCGTACGAGAGCGGCTTGGTCACGCCCGGCCGATGACCCGCCGTACGACCCGGGTCGTACGGCCGGCGGGCCGAGCGCTACCTCGGGCGTACGCGGGTCGAGCGCGCAGGTGCAGGTCGATCGGATCGGCCCGGCCATAGCGTCGAAGGGGTCCGATCCGCGCCTGCACCGGGAGCCCGCACATGATCCGATCGACCCTGCGCTCGCTGCGCGCCGAGGCGCTGCGCATGCTGCTCTCCGCGCTGGCCGTCGTGCTCGGCGTCGCGTTCATCGCCGGCACGCTGATCTTCGTCGACGGGATGCGCGCCGGCGCGTACGAGCGGGCCGGGACCTTCGACCGGCACACCGACCTCGGCGTCTACCCGAGCGGCGACAGGGCGCTGCCGGCGAGCCTCATCGACAGGGTCCGCGCCGTCGAGGGCGTGGCCGCCGCGGCCGGGGAGCTGACCGGCGCCGGAGGGCTCCTCGGCGCCGACGGCCGGCCGGTGCTCGGCTACGCCGTGCTCGCCGGTATCCCCACCGAGGCCGCCCTGCGCTCGTACGACGTGGTGTCCGGCCGCCTGCCCGACCGCGCGGGCGAGGTGGTGCTCGACGCGCCCACCGTGGCCGAGGAGGGCTTCACCCTCGGCGCCCCGGTCCAGATCGGCGGCACCGGCGGCGCGGCCCGTCCGTACACCCTGGTCGGTACCGTCGACGTGGCCGGCAGCGTCCGTGACGTCGGCGGGCCGTTCATCGGCCTGGTCGGCCCGGACGCGCTCGCGGTCAGCGGTGCGCGCGGCTATGACCGGATCATGGTGGCGGCGCGGCCGGGAACGTCCGAGACGGTGCTGGCCGGCCGGCTGCGCGCGGTCGTCGCGGGCGCCGACGCCAGCGTGCGGGGCCGCCAGCAGATCCTCGACGAGGCCGTCGACGACGCGGTCCGCGACCTGAACCAGTTCATGATGCTGCTGCTCATCTTCGTCGGGGTCGCGGTGGTGGTGGCCGGCTTCGTGATCGCCAACACCTTCGCGATCGTGCTGGCGCAACGCACCCGGCGGACCGCGCTGCTGCGCCTGGTGGGCGCGACCCGGGGGCAGGTCTTCCGGGCCGCCCTGCTGGAGTCGGCGCTGGTCGGGTTCGTCGCGTCCGTGCTCGGGGTGCTGCTCGGGGTCGCTCTCGCGGCCGGTATGCGGCTGCTGATGACCCGGCTGGACGTGCCGCTGTCCGGTGGGCTGACGGTCGCCGGTTCGACAGTGCTGACCAGCCTGCTGCTCGGCACCGCGCTCACCGTGGCGTCCGCCCTGCTGCCCGCCTGGCGGGGGACCAGGGTCGCCCCGGTGGCCGCGCTCACCGACGCCGCGGTGCAGCCCGCTCGGGGCGCCGGTCGGCTGCGCCTGATCTTCGGCGCGGTGGTGCTCGGTGCCGGCGTCGCGGCGCTGGCCGGCGCCGCCAGCGCCGGTCAGGTGCTGCTCGTGGCCGTCGGCGGCGTGTTGGCGTTCTTCGGGATCGTCCTGTTCGGGCCGGTGCTCGTCCCGGCGCTGGTCCGGGCGATCGGCTGGCCGGCCCGGCGGCTGTTCGGGATGACCGCGGGCCTCGCGGTGGCCAACGCCGTGCGCAATCCGCGCCGGATCGCCGCCACGGCGACCGCCCTGGTGATCGGAATCGGACTGGTGTCGGCGTTCGTGGTCGGCGCGCGCAGCACCAAGGACGGCATCGAACGCAGCGTCGACGCCGAGATCGGGACAGACTTCGTGGTCAGCGGCATCGGTCAGAACCTGCCCGCCGCGCTCGCCGGTGAACTGGCCGCGCGCCCCGAGCTGGGCGTGGTGCACGAGCAGCGCAGCACCGTCACCGGCGACATCGAGGTCCGCGCCGCCCACCCGGCGCTGGTCGGCCGGACGCTGACCGGAGTGCTGGCCGGCGACGTCGGGCGGCTCGGACCGGGGCAGGTCCTGGTGCACCGGGAGCTGGCACAGGCGCGCGGCTGGCAGGTCGGCTCCCCGGTCACCATCGCGGGCCGGCCGTTCCGGGTGGCGGCGGTGGTCGCCGACGACGCGCCGGCCATGGTCGCCAGCGCGGCGCCCAAGGGGCACGTCATTGACCTGGACGACGCGGACTTCGCCGCGCTCTTTCCCCGCGAGCGGGGCTTCTTGGCCGAGATCGACCCCGCCAACGGCGTGAGCGCCGTGCAGGCCCGCGACGCGATCGAAACCGTCCTGGCCCGCTATCCGACGGTGAACCTGATGGACCAGGGCGCGTACAAGAAGATGCTCACCGGCACGGTGGACATGCTGTTGGCCTTCGTCACCGCGCTGCTCGGCCTGGCCGTGGTGATCGCGTTGGTCGGCGTGGCCAACACGCTGAGCCTGTCGGTGGTCGAGCGCACCCGGGAGAACGCTGTGCTGCGGGCGGTCGGGCTGACCCGCGCCCGGATGCGGGCCATGCTCGCGGCGGAGGCGGTCCTGATGGCGCTGGTCGGAGCGGTGCTCGGCATCGGTCTGGGCACCGGCGTGAGCGCCGCGGCGATGGCGCTGCTGGCACGTCTCGGTGGGGACTTCCACGTGGTGCTGCCGCTCGGTCAACTCGGGCTGATCCTCGGCGTGGCCGTGCTGGCCGCCCTGCTCGCGTCGGTGCTCCCGGCCCGCCGGGCGTTGTCGCGGCCCGTCGTCGAGGCGCTCGCCGACCAGTGATCTCGGCCGGCTCCGTCTCGGGGCCGTCGGGCGGACATCCGCCGGCCGGCCCCGCCATCTTTCCCCGGCGGCGGGACCGGCCAGCGGTGCCGGGTCTAGAGGCGCTCGACCATCTCGCCGACGCACCGGTTGCGGGTGTCGAAGACGTAGCGGGCGTGCCGGACCACCAGGTCGTAGTCGAAGCTGTCGTGGTCGGTGACCACCACCACCGCGTCCGCGGCCCGTACCTCCCGCTCGGTGAGCCCGACGATGGTGACCCCGGCGGGAATGTGGTGGGCCTGGGCGTACGGCTCGACCGCGTGGACCTCGGCGCCGAGCGCCTGGAGGCGGCGGGCCACGTCGATGGCGGGGGAGTCCCGCATGTCGCCGGTGTTCTTCTTGTACGCGAGCCCGAGCAGCAGCAGCCGGGCGCCGCTCACCGCCCGGCCGGACCGGTTCAGTCCCGCCATGATCCGCTGCGCGACGTGCTCGGGCATCTCGTGGTTGACGTCGTTGGCCAGCTCGATGAACCGGAACTGTCGGCCGAGGCGCCGTTTGACCTGCCAGGACAGGTAGCACGGGTCGATCGGCAGGCAGTGCCCGCCGACGCCGGGGCCGGGCCGGAACGGCAGGAACCCGAACGGCTTGGTCTCGGCGGCGTCGATCGCCTGCCACACGTCGATGTCCAGGTGGTGCGAGAGCATCGTCAGCTCGTTGATCAACGCGATGTTGACCTGGCGGAACGTGTTCTCGATCAGCTTGGTCAGCTCGGCGACCCTGGTGGAGTCCACCGCGACGGTGCGCTCCACGAGGCGCTGGTAGAACCCCTGCACCTGGGCCAGCGACACCGAGTCGACACCGGAGACCACCTTCGGGGTGTTCTCCAGTCGCCAGGTCGGGTTGCCCGGGTCGATCCGCTCCGGGCTGTAGCCGAGGTGGAAGTCGCCGGGGCTGGTCAGCCCGCTGGCCGACTCCAGCAGCGGTCGGAGCAGCTCCTCCGTGGTGCCCGGATAGGTGGTCGACTCCAGGATCACCGTGCAGCCCGGCCGCACGTACGGGCCGATGCCGACGCCCGCCTGCTCGACGAAGCTCAGGTCCGGGGTGCCGTCGCGCAGCGGGGTGGGCACGGTGATGACGCAGATGTCGAAACCCTCGGCGTCGGTGTACTCCGTGCTGGGGCGGTACCGACCGCTGCCCAGCGCGCGGCCCAGCCGGTCGGTGGGGATGTCCTCCACGAAGGACTCACCGGACGCGAGCCGCTTCACCCGGTCGGCGTCGACGTCGAGGCCGACGACGTCCAGGCCCGCCTCGACGGCACGCATGGCCAGCGGCAGTCCGACGTACCCCTGACCGATCACGACCAGCTTCTCAGCGCTCACCCGGGCTCCCGCGGCAGATGGTGGAAATGACCTGCTGGGAGCCTAGAGGGGTCTTCGGCGTTGTAAGTCCGTTTTGGGGATATCGGTGCTGGTGGGGTCGACGGTCAGCGGCCCCCCGGCTCCTCCGGAACGGTCGGCGGCGCCGTGGTGGGGGGCGGTTCCGTCGCGGGAGGGCCGGTCTTCGGCGGGTCGGTCTTCGGCGGGTCGCTGGGCGGCGGCGCGGTGGTCGCGCTCGGCGTCGCCGACGCCGGGCTGGACGACTGGGAGGGCTGCACGCTCGGCGCGGCGGTGACCGACGCCGACGTGGTGGCGTCCGGGACGGTCGGCCGGTTCGGGCGCTCCGGATCGTCGGTGCTCTGCTCGTCCGCCGCCGGCAGCTCCGCCTGCTGGGTCGACCCCTGCGTCGCGGAGGTCGTCGGCAGGTCGACGGCCGGCTCGTCGTCGCCGGTGTTGTGTGCCGCACCCAGTGCCGCCCCGAGACCGATCAGGGCGACCAGCATGGCGGCCGCCGCGCCGACCAGTGGCCCGCGACGTCGCTGACGCGCGACATCCGCCGTGCTCGCCACCGCCGCGCCGACCGGCACGTCGGTGCGGGTGCCCGGTCCGGCCTCGCGCAGCGGGACCGCCGCCGCCATCGCCGTCGGCGGCTCACCGCCGGTGACCGCGGTGCGGGCGGCCTCGGCCATGGCCGAGCCGCTGGTGAAGCGGTCGAGCGGGTC
Organism: Micromonospora sp. NBC_00617; assembly: GCF_045161355.1. NCBI lineage: Bacteria > Bacillati > Actinomycetota > Actinomycetes > Micromonosporales > Micromonosporaceae > Micromonospora > Micromonospora sp. NBC_00617. The sequence continues at coordinate 2,107,358 of NZ_CP107751.1, forward strand.
CTTGGCGAGGGCCCGCGACACCAGCGCGCGGACCGCCTCCGGGATGTCGTGCGGCAGCTCCGGCGGCTCGTCGTCCAGATGCCGCACGGCGACCTGGAGGGGGTTGTCCCCGGTGAACGGTGGACCGCCGGTGAGGCAGCAGTAGGCGACCGCGCCGAGCGCGTAGATGTCGGTGGCGCCGCTGACCGGACGACCGGCGGCCTGCTCGGGCGCCATGTAGAGAGCAGTGCCGGGCACCGCGTTGGTGCTGGTGATGCTGGTCACGTTGGTGGAACGGGCGACACCGAAGTCGACGAGGACGACCGTGCCGTCCTCCTGGACCAGCAGGTTGCTGGGCTTGACGTCGCGGTGCACGATGCCGCCGCGGTGCGCCGCGCTCAGCGCGTGCGCCGCCTGACCCACGATCGACATCGTCTCGGCCACGTCGAGCCGACCGGCCGCCTCGATCCGCTTGGACAGCGGCTCACCCTCGACGAACTCCATGACCAGGTAGTCCGCCCGACCGCCGTCGGGCAGGTCGTCCTCGCCGCAGTCGTACACCTGCACGATGCCGGGGTGCCGCAGAGCGGCCATGATCCGTGCCTCGGCCCGGAAACGGGCGATGAAGTCCGGGTCGGAGACCAGCGCCGGCAGCAGGACCTTGACCGCGACCTGCCGGCCGAGGACCAGGTCCGAGGCACGCCAGACGTCGCCCATGCCGCCGGTGGCGACACGTTCGTCCAGGCGGTACCGCCCGCTGAGCACGACCTCCGATGACAACACAGCATTACCGTACCCAGAGCGGCGGGCAACGGCGCGCTGCGGTTGATCGGCCAGGTGGTCGTACCCGCCGGTCCGTCCAGTCCGACCTCAGTGGACACGGCCAGATCTGTGACGACATGACAGCGGCACGTGACAAAACCCGACACATCCCGGCGTACGGTTGCCGGATCACCGCCGCGGGCGGTCTCCCGGCCCACGGAGCGTCCGGTGGTGCACACCTGTTACGGCGGCACGCCGTCCGGACGGCTTGATAATTGTCACTCTTCCGTGACGCGATCCCGACTTGTCGCTCGGATGGTCCCCTTTTACCGTTAGCCCGGCTCGGGGCCGCCCGGCCGGCCGCGCCTGGAGAGTCGAGAGCCATCGCGCCGGTGCGGACGCCCCCCGGCCGGCCCGGACGCGGGCGCGAAGCGGATTCGGTGGAGGGCGGTGCGCGTGCGGGAGCCGGTGGGGTCGACGGTGCGCGCGCGGAGAGCGCCGGCATGGCGCGTCGGGCCGGCCCGCCGTCCGGAGCGACCCGTGAGCCGCGGATGACCGGCGAGCTGTCCGAGGCGGTCACCGCCGCGCAGGCCGGGGACGAGGACGCCTTCCGCTTCCTGTACCGCAGCCTGCAGCCGGGTCTGCTGCGCTATTTGACCGCCCTGGTCGGCGCGGACGCCGAGGACGTGGCGTCGGAGACGTGGTTGCAGATCTCCCGTGACCTGCCCAACTTCACCGGCGGTGAGTTCCGCGCCTGGACGGTCACCATCGCCCGTAACCGGGCCATGGACCATCTGCGCCGGCTGCGTCGACGACCGTCGCTGCCGGTCCCGGTGCAGGCGCTCACCGAGTTGGCCGGCGACGGTGACACCGCCGAGCGGGCCGGCGAGACGATCAGCACCGAGGCGGCCCTGGCGCTGATCGCCACGTTGCCGCCGCGTGAGGCCGAGGCGGTGCTGTTGCGGGCCGTGATCGGGTTGGACGCTGAGTCGGCCGGTCGGGTGCTGGGGCGTCGGGCCGGGGCCGTCCGGACCGCCGCCCACCGTGGGCTGCGGCGGCTGGCCACCGTGCTGGACCGACAGATGGTGACCGCACCGCCATCCGACGGTGCCGTCCCGACCCGGGCGGCCGACGCGCCGGACGGGGTGTCCGCGCCTGACGCTCCGACCACACGGCCTGTGCCTGCCGCGCCGGGCCCGGTGTCTGCGCCGAACGCGCAGGGCGCGGTGTCTGCGCAGGGCCCCGCGTCCGCGTCGAACGCGCAGGGCGCGACTGCGGCGCCGGCCCTCGGCGCCGACGGCGTCGCACCGTCGATCGGCGCCGAGGTGGTCCCGCCACCTCGCGGACGGACCGGCCGATCCCGGCGGACGTCACACGCCGAGCAGGCGGACGGCTGACGTGAGGGGATTCCGGATGAACCCGTACCGGCCGGACCGGCACGCCGGCCGTGCCGAGACCGAGCGGCTGCTCGACGCCACCCGCATCGACGCTGCCCTCGACCCCGAGGCGTCTCTCCGCCCGGACACGTCTTCGGACTCCGACACGGCCCGGCACGTCGACATCGCCGTCGACCCCGACGTGGCCCCCGACCTCGACGCGGCCGAGCGGCCCCGCGCGTCCGCCGCCTCGCCGGCGTCCGCCGACCCGCTGGCGCGGCTGCTCGCCGCTGCCGCCGGCCCGGCCCGGCCGGGGGAGCTGGCGGGCGAGGAGGCCGCGCTGGCCGCGTTCCGGGTCGCCCGGGCCGCCGCCTCGGAGCCGTCCGCAGCCCGACGACCACGCAGCCGCCGGCTCACCACCGGCGCGTTGGCCTGGATCGGAGCGCTGGCCGCCACCGCCACCGCGGGCGCCGCGTTCGCCGCGGCCGGCCTGGACCGGGCACCCGACCCGGTGCCGCCGGCGCCGAGCAGCGCGCCACCGAGCGCCAGCGATCCCGCGGCGACCTCGTCGACCGCGGCGACCACGTCGACCGCGCCGAGCCGGTCGGCCTCGCCGGGCCCGCCGCCCCCGGCCAGCACTGGGTCCGTCGGTGCGGCGCCGAACGGTCAGCTGCACGGGCTGTGCCGGGCCTGGCGCGCAGGAAAGCCCGAGCAGCGGGAGAAGAAGTTGCGGACGCCGGCCTTCCAGCGGCTGGTGGCGGCCGCCGGTGGCGTCGCCGCGGTCGAGGAGTACTGCCGGCGACTGGTGCCCGAGGCGAAGCCGTCGGCTCCGGCGCGACCGTCCCCGTCGGCTTCGGCGCGGCCGTCTGCCCCCGCCGAACCGTCCCCGGCGGCGACGCCGCCCGGATCGGCGAAGGTCAAGCCCTCCCACCCGGCCGGGCCGGCCGCGAACTGAGCGTCCGGCCGGCGCGTTCGTTCTGCCGTGCACCGGGAAATTCTTCTGTTAGACAGAAGTTGGTGGCACCGTCGACGCCGCCGACAGTGTCGGTGGGTGGGTTTACGGTGGCACAGTGTTCCGGAGCTGGCGCACGACGAAGGAGGCTGCACCCGATGGTGACGTCGCCCGAGCTGGACCGCAGCGCGATCCTGCGGGAGTCCGCCGCCGCAGGCCGACATCTCGCGCGCATCTGCTTCAAGACGGGCCCCCCGACGTACACGGGCGTCGAATTGGAATGGACCGTGCACGACGCCGCCGACCCCGCCCGACCGGTCGACCCGGTGCGGCTGCGGGCGGCGCTGGGGCGCCACTGCCCCGTCACACTGGACCCGACGAGCCCCGCCGAGCCGCTGCGACACGGCGGGACGGTGACCCTCGAACCGGGCGGCCAGTTGGAGATCTCCACCCCGCCGCGCTCCTCGACCGGCGCGCTGATCCAGGCCACCGAGGCCGACATCGCCCAGGTCACCGGTCTGCTGGCCGCCGCTGGGCTGACCCTCGGCCGCAGCGGGATCGACCCGCACCGTCGGCCCCGCCCCGTGGTGGACACTCCCCGATACCGCGCCATGCGTCGCGTCTTCGACCGGCGGGGTCCGGCCGGCCGGACGATGATGTACAGCACCGCCGGTCTCCAGGTCTGCCTCGACATCGGCGAGCCGGACCAGGTCGCGCCGCGCTGGGCGGCGGCCCACGCGGTCGGGCCGCCGTTGCTCGCGGCGTTCGCCTCGGCCAGCCGGCACGCCGGGCGGCGCACCGGCTGGGCGTCCGCGCGAATGGCCGCCTGGTTGGCCATCGACCCGGCCCGCACCCGCCCGGTGTGGGTGCCCGGCAACGCCGACGAGGATCCGACGACCACCTGGATCCGGTACGTGCTGGCCGCGCCACTGCTCTGCCTGCGCCGACGCGGCCCGAACTGGGCGCCGCCGCCGGGTGTCACCTTCGCCGACTGGCTCGACGGGGCGTTGCCCCGCCCGCCCACCACCGACGATCTTGACTACCACGTCAGCACTCTTTTTCCACCCGTGCGCCCGCGCGGCTACCTGGAGCTGCGCTACCTGGACGCCCAGCCCGACCGGGACTGGCGTCTCCCGCTGGCGGTGCTGAGCGCGCTGTTCAGCGACCCGGGCACCGTGCGCACGGCGTACACGATCGGCGCGCCGGTGGCGCACCGCTGGTCGGCGGCCGCGCGGCACGGTCTGTCCGACCCGACGCTGGCCGCCGCCGCGGCCGCGCTGCTCGACCTGGCCCTGGCCGCACTGCCCCGGCTGGAGCTGCCGGCCGGCACCCACGACGAGGTCCAACGAGGCGTACGACGGCGGCTGGTCGCCGCACAGAGGGGAGACCGGTGAGCGCGAGGAGTGAGCCGGGGTTGCGAGCCCCGCAGTCGCGAACGAAGGCGGACCGGTGAGCGCGAGGAGTGAGCCGGGGTTGCGAGCCCCGCAGTCGCGAACGAAAGGGAGACCGGTGAACGGCGAGACGGTGAGTGAGCGCACGACGGAACATCCCGAGGGGGAGCGGCTGCGGGGGCGGATCGCGGCGGAGTTGGCGCGTGCCCGGTCCCGCACGGCCCTGCTGACCGAGGCGGTCGACGACGCCGACCTGATGCGCCAGCATTCTCCGCTGATGTCGCCGTTGGTGTGGGATCTGGCGCACGTCGGCAACCAGGAGGAACTCTGGCTGGTCCGTGATGTGGGTGGCCGCGAGCCGGTCCGCTGCGACATCGACGAGCTGTACGACGCGTTCAAGCAGCCCCGCCGCGACCGGCCCGCGCTGCCGCTGCTGCCACCGGCGGAGGCGCGTGCCTACCTGGGCACGGTCCGGGACAAGGTGCACGACCTGCTCGATGCCGTGAGTTTCACCGACCGGCCGCTGGTCGCCGACGGGTTCGCCTTCGGCATGATCGTTCAGCACGAGCAGCAGCACGACGAGACGATGCTCGCGACCCACCAGTTGCGCGCGGGTGCGGCGGTCCTGCACGCCCCGCCACCACCCGAGCCGACCGCCCGCGTCGGCGGTGAGGTGCTGGTGCCGGCCGGGGAGTTCACGATGGGCACGGACACCGACCCGTGGGCTCTGGACAACGAACGTCCCGCGCACCGCGTCGACCTGCCCGCGTACGTCATCGACGCCGCGCCGGTCACCAACGGCGAGTACGAGGCGTTCATCGCCGACGGCGGGTACGCCGACCCACGGTGGTGGAGCGCGGCGGGTTGGGAGCACCGGGTTCGGGAGCAACTCGTCGCGCCGATGCACTGGCGTCGCGACGGCGACGGCTGGGCGTACCGGCGCTTCGGCCGGTGGGATCCGGTGCGCGCCGACGAGCCGGTGGTGCACGTGTGCTTCCACGAGGCGCAGGCGTACGCCGCGTGGGCGGGCAAGCGTCTGCCGACCGAGGCGGAGTGGGAGAAGGCCGCCCGGTGGGATCCGGCGACCGGGCGGTCGCGCCGCTACCCGTGGGGCGACGAGGACCCGACCGAGGCGCACGCGAACCTGGACCAACGCCACCTGCGGCCGGCGCCGGTGGGCGCGTACCCGGGCGGCGCGTCGCCGCTGGGCGTGCACCAGCTCATCGGGGACGTCTGGGAGTGGACGTCGACCACCTTCCGCGGGCATCCCGGCTTCACCGCGTTTCCCTACCGCGAATACTCGGAGGTCTTCTTCGGCGACGACTACCGGGTGCTGCGCGGCGGCTCGTTCGGTACGGACCGGTCGGCCTGCCGGGGGACGTTCCGCAACTGGGACTACCCGATCCGGCGGCAGATCTTCAGCGGCTTTCGCTGCGCCCGGGACGCCGCGCCGGACGAGTCGCGCCGGTGACGCCGCACCGGGCCGGTGCGCTGGCGACCATTTTGCGCTGATGTGTCGTCACCTGGCCTATCTGGGGCCGCCGGTCACGCTGGCCGAGTTGCTGTTCGAGCCGGCGCACGCACTCGTACGCCAGTCCTGGGCGCCTCGCGACATGCGCGGCGGCGGCACGATCAACGCCGACGGGTTCGGCGTCGGCTGGTATCCGAGCGACGGCGAGCCGGTGCGGTACCGGCGTGCCCAGCCGATCTGGAGCGACCCGACGCTCGCCGAGCTGGCGGCGGTGACCCGCGCCGGCGCTGTTCTGGCCGCGGTCCGCTCGGCCACCGTCGGGATGGCGGTGCTCGACGGCGCTGCCGCGCCGTTCGCCGAGGGGCGCTGGCTGTTCAGCCACAACGGTGTGGTCCGGGGCTGGCCGGACGCGGTGGTGCCGCTCGCCGCCGGCCTGCCGGTGCGTGACCTGCTGACCCTGGACGCGGCCACCGACTCGGCGCTGCTGTGGGCGCTGGTGCGGCACCGGCTGCGCGCCGGCGACGACCCGGCGGAGGCGGTGGCCCGGACGGTGGCCGAGGTCGCCGTGGCCGCCCCGGGGTCGCGGCTGAACGTGCTGCTCACCGACGGGCGGCGGGTGGTGGCCACCACGTCCGGCCACGCGCTGTCGGTGCGTGCGGCGGCGGGCTCGGTGCTGCTGGCCTCCGAGCCACACGACGACGACTCCCGGTGGCGGCCGGTGCCGGAGGGGCACCTGGTCACCGCCACCGTGGACGAGGTGCGGATGTGCCCACTGCCGACCCGGTGAGCAGCACCGGTCGGGCAACGCGAGGTGTGTGACTGAGCAGAGAGGCAGGACCGATGACAGCGGAACCGTTGGAGATCTACCTTGAGCCGCAGGACCTGGAGCGTGGTCTGCGTCAGGACGTCCGGGCCGGGTTGACCGCCGAGGCGAAGTGGCTGCCGCCGAAGTGGTTCTACGACTCACGGGGCAGCGAGCTGTTCGAGGAGATCACCCGGCTGCCCGAGTACTACCCGACCCGGGCTGAGCGGGCGGTGCTGGCCGAGCACGCGCCGGACGTGGCGGCGCTGACCGGCGCCAAGACCCTGATCGAGCTGGGCTCCGGCTCGTCGGAGAAGACCCGGCTGCTGCTGGACGCGCTCACCCGTCAGGGCGGGCTGGGCACGTTCGTGCCGCTGGACGTGTCGGTCAGTGCCCTGCTGGGGTCGACCGCGCAGATCGCCGCCGACTATCCGGGGCTGCGGGTCCGGGGCATCGTGGGTGACTTCACCCGTCAGCTCGACCGGCTGCCCACCGGCGGTCAGCGGCTGGTGGTGTTCCTGGGCGGCACGATCGGCAACCTGCTGCCGGCTGAGCGGGCCGACTTCCTGGCCGCGATGCGCGCCGCGCTGGAGGTCGGCGACTGGCTGCTGCTCGGCACCGACCTCGTGAAGGACCCGTCGGTGATCGTGCCCGCGTACGACGACGCGGCCGGGGTCACGGCCGAGTTCAACCGCAACGTGCTGTACGTGATCAACCGGGAGTTGGGCGCCGACTTCGACCCGGAGGCGTTCGAGCACGTCGCCCACTGGGATCCGGACCGCGAGTGGATCGAGATGCGGCTGCGGGCGACGCGCCCGATGCGGGTCCGAGTGCTGGACCTGACGGTCGAGTTCGCGGCGGGGGAGGAGCTGCGGACGGAGGTGTCGGCGAAGTTCCGCCCGGAGGGGGTGGCCGCCGAGCTACGCGACGCGGGCTTCGCGGCGGCGAACTTCTGGACCGATCCGGACGGGCTCTTCGGCGTGACGTTGGCCCGGGCGCGGTGAGGCTGTTCATCCACGACTTGCGGCCCGGGCGCGGTGACGCTCTTCACCCACGGCGTCCGGGCCGCTCGGTGATCGGTTAGGCTGGTCGCGCGAAGGGGAGTAGCCCTCAATGTCGTGGTCGACATACTGGTGCGTTCCGCACCCGGCCACGCGGCCCCGGTCTCCGGGGCGGGCGAGACCTTCGACTCAGGCTGTCGCAGCCGGGTCGAGGGTGCCCCTGTACCTCCTCCCGGCGTAAACGGGAAGGATGTCATGGAGGGATTCCTCGCCGCGCTGGTCGTCAGCTTCGGTGTCATTTTCGTGGCCGAGCTGGGAGACAAGTCCCAGTTGATGGCGCTGACGTTCGCTACGCGGTTCAAACCGATTCCGGTGCTGATCGGCATCACCGTCGCCACGGCGGTGGTGCACCTGGCGTCGGTCGCGATCGGTTCGGGTCTCGGCGCTGTGCTGCCCACCGAGTGGATCTCCCTGGTGGCCGGTGTGGCGTTCCTCGGCTTCGGCGCGTGGACACTGCGCGGTGACAGGCTCACCGAGGAGGAGAAGCGCAAGGCCGAGAAGACCAGCAAGACCGCGATCGTCGCGGTGTCGGTGGCGTTCTTCCTGGCCGAGCTGGGCGACAAGACGATGCTCGCGACGATCACCCTGGCCACGAAGTACGGCTGGTTCGGCACCTGGCTCGGCTCCACGATCGGCATGGTGGCCGCGGACGCGCTGGCCATCCTGGTCGGCCGGACGCTCGGCCGCCGCCTGCCGGAGAAGACCATCAAGTACGGCGCCGCGGTGCTCTTCGCCATCAGTGGCCTCTGGCTGATCCTGGAGGCCGTGAACGAGCTGACCTGAGCACCGACTAGCTGCCCCGCTGGCGGGTAACGGCTCCGGGTGGAGCCGGCGGAGCTGCTGCGCCACGGCGACGAGGTGCTGGTAGCCGTGGTGGAGGTGGCCGGGGCCCTGGTGATCTTCGTGGGTGCCGTGTGGGCGGCGGTGCGGTTCGTGGTCGAAGGGCTGCGGCACCGCACCGCCGCCGTCTTCACTCCGATCCGACTGTCCCTGGGCCGGTTTTTGACGCTGGGTCTGGAGTTCCAGCTGGCCGCCGACGTCCTGCGCACGGCGGTGTCACCGTCGTTCACCCAGATCGGCCAGCTGGCGGCGATCGCCACGATCCGGACGGCGCTGAACTACTTCCTGGGCCGGGAGATCCGGCAGGAGCAGCGGCAGGTCACTGACGGGCAGCCACGGCCGTGATCGGCGCGCTGGTCGAGGTGGTGACCGCGCTGGCCCTGGCCGCCGGTGTGGTCACAGCTCTGTGCACCGGTGCCGTCCGGGTCGCGGTCCGGGTCCTGTTGGACCTGCTCACGGCGGCCGGCCTGCTCCGCCTGGCCGGTAATCCGCAGTGGGGTGGCCTGGCCGCCGCGGCGGCGATCGTCGCGCTGCGCCAACTGCTCGGGGCGGCGTTGAGTCTCGCGCCGCCGTGGTCGCGCCGACAATCCCCGCCGCGCTGCGCGGACGACGATCACCACCTACCGTGGGCGGTAGCAGCGAAACAGGGAAAAGCGGGAGGATAACCACATGGGCCGGCACGACGAACCGAACGAGTACGGCTACGCCGGCGGCGCCACCGCTCCCGAGCCCCAGCCCGGCGGCAAGCCCGACGAGCAGGACCTCGCGGAGGAGGTGGCGGTGCCCGGCGATGATCTCACCGCGCCGGCGACCGACGCGTTGGCCGACGAGACCGAGGAGCGTCGCCCCAGCGAGCGTCGCCACTGAACCGTCACGCATTGCGGCGGTCGTCCACGCGGGCGACCGCCGGCGCCGTTTCGTCCCGGCCGATCCGAGTGCGAGCAGCTCGTCCCTGACCGCCACCACCCCGCCAGTCGATGCCAGGTGTGCGGTGACCATCGAGGTGACCACCGTGAGCACGGCCAGCGTGCGGGCGATGTCGGCGGCGATCGCGGTGGCCCAGCCGCACAACCCCTCCCCGCCCGCTCTCTCGATTACCGCCGCGTAGATCGACGCGGGCAGCGTCATCCCGCCGATGTCGGCCACCACCGCGAGTGCCGCGCCTCGCGCTCCCGCAGATCGCCGGCCACGACCTCGCGCCTGACCTCAGGCCCGCCACGAAGGCGAAGTCGGCCAGCAGCCCAGGTCGAGGTGCCAGCGCCCGCCGCCGGGCCAGGGTGTCACCGGTCCTGGCCGGGTGTACGACTCGACCCAGCTGCGTCCCCGCCGAGAGCAGCGCGAGGACGGCGCCGAGGAGCAGCAGCGCGCCTCCGGCGGTGGATATTGCGGGCGATCTCGCGGCGACCGCGAGGGGGTGGCCGCGGATCGGCCGTGACTTTTCCCGGATGTCGCCGCTGCCGAATGGCCCTTTGTCGGGTTGGTCATGCGGGCGCACTTGTACGCCTCGAAAATGCATAACTCCGGACATAAGCCCTATGAGGGGCTTTAATGGTTTCACGAGTTGCCAGACGACCTTGGGGGTTTTCGTGAAGTTCTTTGGCGTAACCGGACCCGCACGGAGGCACTCCTGATGGACCTGCTCCGCCAACTGCGCCACGTGCGTCGGCACTGGTGGGTCGTGCTGGTCACCGTCATGGTGGCCCTGGGCCTCTCGGCGTTCCTGACCGTACGGGCCCAGCCCCGGTACGTCGCTTCGGTGACCTTCTTCGTCACCACCCCCAACCAGGGCGTCACCGACGCCTACCAGGGTGGTCTGTTCCTTCAACAGCGGGTCAAGTCGTACGCCGACCTGCTCAGCAGCGATCGCCTGGCGCAGAGCGTGGTGGCCGAGACCCCGGTCGGGCTCACCGCGGACGAGGTGCAGCACCGGGTGACCACCTCCACGGAGACGGGCACCGTGCTGCTGCGCGCCTCCGTCACCGACACCGACCAGGCGCGCGCGCTGCGGGTGACCGAAATCCTCGCCGCGAAGTTCGTCGAGCTCGTCCAGAAGGTCGAGACGCCGCCCGAGGGCAAGGCGCCGATCAAGATCGAGGTGGTCAGCGGCCCCCGGGTCAGCGCCAGCCCCGTCTCGCCGCAGCCGGCGCGCAACCTCACGCTCGGCGGTCTGGTCGGTCTGGTGCTCGGCGTCGGCCTGGCGATCCTGCGCGGTGTCGCCGATGTCCGCCTGCGCGACGCCGCGGGCCTGCAACGCGCCACCGGAAGCCCCCTGCTGGGTGAGATCCCGTTCGAGAGCGCCGCCCGGACCGCTCCGCTGATCGTCGGGGAAGCCGCGACGTCGGTCCGCGCGGAGGCGATCCGCAAGCTGCGGACCAACCTGCGCTTCGTGGACGTGCACGAGCCGGCCCGGGTCATCGCCGTGACCAGCGCCCTGCAGGGCGAGGGCAAGACGACGCTCTCCTGCAACCTGGCCATCGCCCTGGCCGAGGCGGGCTGGCGGGTGCTGCTGGTCGACGCGGACCTGCGCCGCCCGAAGGTGGACGAGTACCTGGGCCTGGACGCGGGTGTCGGTCTCACCGACGTGCTGGTCGGTGACGTCCAGGTCGGTGACGTGGTGCAACGCTGGGGCGACAAGTCCCTGCTGGTGCTGCCCAGCGGCTCCGCGCCGCCGAACCCGAGCGAACTGCTCGGCTCCAAGGCGATGGCGGACCTGCTGCTCGCGCTGCGCGAGAGCGCGGACATCGTCATCATCGACACCGCGCCGCTGCTCGCGGTGACCGATGGTGTCGTGGTGGCCGTCCAGGCCGACGGTGCGCTGCTGGTGAGTCAGCAGGGCCGTACGTCGCGAAGCCAGGTGGCTGCGGCGGCCCGCTCGCTGCACTCGGTCTCGGTGCGGGTGCTCGGTTGCGTGCTGAACATGGCCAAGGTGGCCAAGGCCGAGGCGTACCAGTACGAGGCCTACCGGGTGGTGACCTCGCCGGCCACTTCGTCGGTGCCGACCGGCCGGGCCTCCGCCGCCCGGCACAGCGAGGGCGCCGGCGTCAACGGCGTCAGCGACCGCACCCAGGAACTCACCCGGTTGCCCCGATGAGCGCGGCGAGGGGTCGTAGCGAGCGTTCGATCTCCTCAGCGCAGCGACGGAAGTCGGCGGCGGTCCCGCCGATCGGGTCTCGCAGGTCGTCTGCGTCCGGGGCGGCGGGTTGCAACCGCCCCCGGGCGTGGGCGGCGGCGGCGATGGCGGCCCGCAGCGGGTCGTCGCGCGACTCGGCGGGCGGCTCGGCCGCCGCCGCCAGTCGGCCGAACTGGCGCAGGGTGAACGTCCGGTGCAGCGCGCCGGGCGCCAGCGCGGTGCAGATCGAGCGCTGCCGCCGTGTCGCGGTCAGCACGAGCGTCGCGTCGGCGAGGTGTTCGGGGCGCAGCGTCCGGCTGGCGAAGGCCGCCGGGTCGCCGCCGCCCTCGGCCGCGACCCGGGCCGCGTACGGGTGCATCGCCATGCCGTCCATCGCGTCGGTGCCGGCGCTGGACACCAGCACGGGCCGGTCGGCCAGCAACCGGCGGGCCAGGAACTCGGCCATCGGCGAGCGGCACAGGTTGGCGTGGCAGACGAACAACACGCGATCGGCCATCGGGAGCCCTCTCGTGGGTGCGGACGCGGGTCGCCACACCCCGAGGGTGGTGCATCGACGTCGCTGGCCGCGCGGGGAGGGGTTGCCGGCATCGTACGCGGGCCGACCACCCGCCGGACGTGCTGCCGCGCCGGCCGAGGTCGATCCGTGGTCCTCGGCGGTGCCCCGGTGAAGATCGGCATCCTGTCGTACCACTTTCCACCCGAGCCCGCCTTCATCCCCGGCAGCCTCGCGGAGGAGCTGGCCGCGCGCGGGCACGAGGTCCGTGTGCTCACCGGCTTCCCGGACTACCCCGGTGGCCACGTTTATCCAGGGTGGCGGCAGCGCTGGCACCACGAGACGCACAGTCAACGGCTGGCGGTCCGACGGGTGCCGCGCTACTCCAGCGGGGCCACCTCCATGGGCGGGCGAATGGTCAGCTACCTGTCGTTCGCGGGCAGCGCGTCGCTGGCGGCGCGTCGGTTCCTCGGCGACGTGGACGCGCTCTACGTCTTCCAGCTGCCGGCCACCACGTTCGCCACCGCCGCCCTGTTCCGGCTGCTGCCGAAGGTGCCGGCCGTGCTGCACGTACAGGATGTCTGGGCACGGGACGGCGCGGACGCGGACGGCGACGGCCGCTGGTCGGCACGGATGGGCGCCGCGATGACCCGCCTCTACCGGACGGCCGCGCGGGTCGCGGTGGCCGCACCGTCGATGCGTGACCTGGTGGTCGCCGCCGGGGCCGACCCGGCCCGGGTCCAGCTGGTGCTGAACTGGACCGACGAGCGCATCTTTTACCCGGCGACGCCGGGCGCGGCGGCCCGGCAGATGGTCCGCCGGGATCGTCGGTGCGTGGTCATGCACGCCGGGACCATCGGCGCCCGCCAGGGGCTGGAGACGGCGGTACGAGCCGCCGCCGCGTTGGACCGCACCATGGACCTGGTCCTGGTCGGCTCGGGCGCGGATGAGCAGCGGGTGCGCGGGCTCGCCGCCGATCTGAAGGCGGAGAACGTCCGCTTCCTTGAGCGGCGGTCGCCGGTCGACATGCCCGAGCTGTACGCCGCCGCCGACTACCAGCTGATCATGCTGCGCGACCTGCCGGAGCTTCGCGGCATGGTGCCCGGCAAGCTGCAGGCCGCGCTCTCCTGCGCAGCGCCGGTGGTGGCGTCGGCCGGCGGGGACACCGCCGAGCTGGTGGAACGCGCCCGAGCCGGGCTGTCGTGCCCTCCCGAGGACTGGGCCGCGCTGGCCGACCGGTTCTGGTTGGCCGCCACCATCCCGCCGCCGGCGCGCACCGAGATGGGCCGCCGGGGACGGCAGACGTACCTGCGGGAGATGTCGCTGCCGGCCGGGGTGGACCGCATCGAGCGGTTGCTGCACGAGGCCGCCGGCCGGGTTCCGCAGGACGCGGGAGAGCCGCGAGGAAACCTCGTGTAAAGGACGAAAAATGCCATAACCGTACGAAGTTCCTCCGCTACGTGCTAAGAACGTCGGGGAATCCGCCGGACTGTCCGATTCCAGCAAACGGGAGTGTGGTGTGACGGAGAGCGAACGACCGCATCGACGGCGGAGCCGATCCCGGCGTCGCCGGCGGGCGCGACTGCGACGCGCCCTGCTCGGCGCCCTGGTCGTCGGATCGCTGCTGCTGGCCGCCGGGGGATGGATCGGTTTCCGGGGCTGGCAGGCGCGTGCCCACCTGCTCAATGCCGCCGGCCTGGCCCGGGAGTTGAGCGCGCAGGTGGTCGGCGGGGACACCGAGCGTGCCCAGCGGACCCTCTCCGCCTTGCAGGAGCAGGCCGGCGCGGCCCGGGCTGCCACGTCCGACCCGAGCTGGAAGGTCGGTCGGCGTACCCCGATCGTCGGCGACGACCTCGACGCCGTCCGGCTGATCGCCATCGCCATCGACGACCTGGCCCGGCGGGCGTTCCCGACCTTGCTGCGGACGGACCTGACCAGCCTGGTGCCGGCCGAAGGGCGGTTGGACCTGGCCCGGCTCAGCTCGGTCTCCGCGGAGCTGACCCGGGCGAACGACGCGGTGCAGGGCACCCGGCGTGACCTGAGCGCGGTGCCCGTCGACCGGCTGGTCAACCAGGTGCGCCAGGCGCTGACCGACCTACGTGGCGAGATCGACCGGCTGGCCAGTCTCACCGCCGCGGCCGATGAGGGCGCTCGGCTGCTGCCGCCGCTGCTCGGCGCGAGTGGGCCACGGCGCTACCTGCTCGTCTCGCAGAACCTGGCCGAGCTGCGCGCCACCGGCGGCATGTTCGGCGCGTACGCGATGATCGAGGCCGAGAACGGTCGGGTCCGGATGGGCCAGCAGGGCAGCAGCGCCTCCCTCGGCCAGTTCACCCCGGCGCTGAAGCTGCCCGCCGAGACCCGGGCGGTCTGGACCGACCTGCCCGGCATCTATCCCGCCGACGTGAACCTCACGCCGCACTTCCCGACCGCCGCCGCCCTGTACCGGGAGATGTTCCGGCGCAAGACCGGAACCACCGTCGACGGCGTGCTCGCCGTCGACCCGGTGGTGCTGTCCTATCTGCTCAAGGCCACCGGCCCGGTGCTGGTGCCCGGCGGTGTGCCGCTGGCCAGCGAGAAGGTCGTGCAGACCCTGCTCAACGAGACCTACCAGCGGCTGGACACCAAGCAGCAGGACGAGTACTTCGCGTCCTCGGCCGCTGCGGTGTTTGACGCCTTCCTCAAGAAGAATGTCAACCCTAGGGTGTTGTTGTCCGCATTCGACCGTGCTATCACGGAACGCCGGATATTGTTCTGGAGTGCTCGACCGGAAGAACAGCGGACGTTCGGCGACAGCCGGATGGCCGGATCACTCCCGGAACAGGACACCGTGCCGACGGTCGGCGTGTTTCTCAACGACGGCAGCGGCGCGAAACTCGGCTACTACCTGCGGCCGACGGCAAGCCTCACGGTCGGCGAATGCCAATCCGACGGCCGCCGCGAGCTCCGGCTGCGGGTGACCCTGCGCTCGACGGCGCCGAAGTCGGGGCTGAGCAAGTCGATCCTCGGCCTCGGCCTGGCTGGCGATCCGTACACCGCTCGCACGTTGGTGTCGATCTTCAGTCCGGCTGGCGGCTCCGTGCTCGACGCCCGGCTCGACGGGACCGAAACGGCACTGGGCAGCGGCACCGAACGCCGCCGCCAGGTGGCGACGGCCAACGTCGACATCGGCCCCGGCGCCGAGAGGGCGCTGGAGGTCACCGTCCTGACGGCCAAGACCGGCGTCGGGCAGGCCGAGCTGTGGCTGACCCCCACCGCCAGCCCGTGGACCACCCAAGTTCATTCCGCACCAAGCTGTGACCAGTAGGAGGGAACCAATCATGCGGCTATCCCGCATCATCATGGCGCTCACGGTCGGCCTGGCCGTGGTGGCCATGCCGACGGCAGCGGGGGCGGCACAGCCGCAGCCGCAGCCGTCGCCCAGCGCGACCACTGATCCACCCCAGCCGCCCCCGTACGCGCCGCAGCCCCCGGCCCTGACCGTCAACCGGCCGACGATCTTCCTCGGCGAGACGGTCATCCTGACCGGGACGGGCTTCCGCCCCAACGAGACCGTTGACCACTCGGTGACCGTCACCCCGCTGGCGGCCCCGGCCGCAGGCAAGGCGCCGGCCCGCCGCAGCGACGGCACCACGGTGGCCATGGCGCCGGTGGCGTACCAGGCGAGCGCGCCGCTGCAGTTCACGGCGCACACCGACGCCCAGGGCCGTTTCACCAAGAGCTACAAGCCGTCGGTGACCGGTCTGCTGACCTTCACCGCCACGGGCCGGGAGTCCGGCCGGACCGCCACCACCGAACTGCGGGTGCTGCACCGCAAGCAGCCGCTGCCCGTCACCGGTGACAGCATCGGTACGCCCATGAAGCTCGGCGGCGGCCTCGTCGGCGCCGGCGCGATCATGCTGCTGCTGACCCTGGCCTGGCGTCGCCGCCAGCGCTTCGGCGGGGCTGCGCACTGATCGGCGCACCACCAATCGGGCAGTGCCCGGATCGCACCTCAGGCTGGCGCCCGTCGGATCCTCCGACGGGCGCCAGCCCCATGTCATCCCTCCCACGGGACCCGTCGACCACCCCGGCGGCGACTCGTCACGAGTCACCCGGCGGGGCGATCGACTCGCGTTTGTCGGACCCCGCCACACCCCCGACCTCCGCCCAGGTCGCCCCGTGCGCGGGGACGCCCCGGCGGGCCTGGTCCCGCGTAGACGTGTTCGGGCCAGTCCCGGTCGAGGTGGCCGGCGCTGTCCGGTTGCCGTGATCGACACGGTGTCGGCGAAGTGGGGGTGTCCCGCCGACCGGATGCCGCGATATCGCCGATCTGGAGTCGATCAGCCTGGGTGTCCCGGTGCGGGCCGGGCGTGGTCGGTGTCTGGCTGGGCGGGATGTCCGTTTCTGGGTGGCTGTGGGGTGTGACCGGTCGCATCCGTCGGGCGGAATCGTGGCGGGCCGGGGGTCGTTACACACCCTGACGATCGCAGGACCACGGCCACCCCGCCCGGCTCGACCGGGATGGGAATGGCCGGCCGGGCCGGGTCGTTGCAGACCCCCGAACGAGCGTGGGGCTCGCCCCTTGGCCCCGGTGGGGGCCCGGGAATGACCCCGGCCCGCCGGTCGTTACACACGGTCCCCGCGCCACGAGCCCCTGCGCTCGCAGGTCGCCGCGCCACGAACCTTCCCCGGGTTCGCAGGGCCGCCCCCAGACTTTTTCCCTGTCTTGTGCAGCGCCGGACGAGGTGCTCACACCCCGCGTCACCGTCCCCCGATGGTGGTGTGTGGTGTTCCTACCCCCGAAGGAGCTACCCCCATGAACACGATCTTCCGCAAGAGCATGCTGTCCGTTGCCGGTATCGCGTTCGCCGGTGGTGTCTTCGCCGGCCCGATCGCCGCGCACGCCAACCCGGTTGATGCCAAGCCGGTCGCGGCAGCCGTACACACCGCGGCGTCGAAGCCGCAGGGCGCCCAGTCACACATCACCCTCAACGACGAGCAGACCGCCAACGTCAAGGCGATCATCGCCGCGACGAAGAAGGCTGGCCTGCCTGAGCGGGCGGCGGTCATCTCGATCGCGACGAGCTTGCAGGAGTCGAAGCTGGAGAACCTGGGTCACCTCGGCGACGCCAACGACCACGACTCGCAGGGCCTGTTCCAGCAGCGTCCGTCCAGTGGTTGGGGCACGCCGGAGCAGATCACTGACCCGGAGTACTCGACGACCGCGTTCCTCAAGGGCCTGCGTCAGGTTGACGGCTGGCAGGACATGCCGCTGACCAAGGCCGCGCAGACCGTGCAGGTCTCGGCGTACCCGGACGCGTACGCCCAGTGGGAGCAGCAGGCCGCCGACCTGGTTGGCCAGTACTGGAACAGCTGACCCACCGCACCACCCCGACCGATGGCCGGCACCCGAGAACGGGTGCCGGCCATCGGCGTACCCAACCCCCGCCTACTGACCTGGCCACCACCCCGAGTCGGTGCCGGTCCCCGGCATGCCCACCTGTGCGGCACGTCGGGGGCCGGGCGGCACGCGTACCGCGGGGATTTTCAGTCGTGGTTGCCGCGGAAGATGTCGATCAGCGCGGCGACCAGCGCGAGCGCGATGATCCCCGTGGCGAGCAGCAGCGATTTCTCGAAGGCCGACGTCCAGTTGCCGTGACTGTCGGCGAGCGAGGAGAAGAACATCGAGCCGACCGCGGCGATGCCGGCCGCCGCCCCGATCCGCTGGCCGGTCTGGAGCATGCCGGCTCCGCTGCCCGCTTGGGGGACCGGCACCTGGGCGAGGGTGAGCGTCTGGTTGGGGGCGATGACCAGTCCGCTGCCGATACCGGCGACGAGCAGCGGCGCGGCGGTGACCCAGGGCGCCGGGGCGTCCGGCGCGAGGTGCAGTGCGAGCACCGTGGCGGCCAGACCGATCACCACGGCGAGCAGGCCGATGGCGACCAGGGGACGACCGAAACGGTTGACGATGCGTCCCCCCAGTGCGGACGCGGCGGCAGACCCGAGCGCGAACGGGGTGATGGCGAGACCGGCGACGAGCGCGCTGTAGCCGAGCCCGTTCTGCAGGAACAGGGTGAAGATGAAGAAGATCGCGGTGAATCCACCGAAGTAGACAAGCGCGATGAGCGATCCGAGTGTGTACGACTGGAAGGTGAACAGGCGCAGGTCGAACAGGGGTTCGCGGTGCCGCGCGTAGCACCGTTCCCACAGCCCGAAGGCGACCAGCACCGCCAGGCCGGCTGGGATGAGCGCCCACTTCCACGGCGTGTGCCACTGCTGTTGTTGGACGAGTGGCAGCAGGATCAGCACCACGCCGACGCCGAGCAGCAGCACACCGATCGGGTCGAGTCGGCGTCGGCCGGGCTGCCCGTCGGGTCGACCGGGTAGCAGCCGCCACCCGAGGATCACCGCGACGATGCCGACCGGCACGTTGACGAAGAAGACCCACCGCCAGCCGTGTTCCTCGCCGCCGAGGGCGATGAGCAGCCCGCCGAGCAGCGGCCCGACGGCGGTGGAGATGCCGATGGTCGCGCCGAGCAGACCGAACGGGCGGGCTCGTTCCGGCCCGCGGAACAGCTGTTGGATCAACCCGATCACCTGTGGGTTGATGATGCCGGCGGCGGCGCCCTGGAGCAGCCGGGTGGCGACCAGCCAGGTGGGGGAGGTGGCCAGGCCGGCGAGCGCGCTGGTCAGGGTGAACAGCGCGATGCCGAAGACGAACGCGTTGCGCCGCCCACGGAAGTCACCGAAGCGGCCGGCCGGTACGAGCACCAGCCCGAAGGTCAGCGCGTACCCGGAGAGGACCCACTGCAGGTCGCTCGGGGAGGCGTGCAGCGCCCGGTCGATGGAGGGCACCGCGACGTTGACGATGCTCACGTCGAGCAGCGTCATGAACGCGGCGACCAGCCCGACCGCGATGGCCTGCCAGCGTCGGCGGTTCTCGGCCGCGTCGACCGGCTGCGGCGCGTGCGCCGCGCTCATGGCGCCTCCCGTTGACGGTCGATCATGCATCCTTGACCGCTACCCCGGCAGGCGGGGGCCAATCGTCGGGGGTCACGCCATCTGACGGGCGCAGAATCGGGGGCCGAAGTCGAGGCCGGCCATCGGCGAATCCTCGCGGTGCAGCAGGCCCTTCTCGGTCAGTTGGTGCAGTGGTGCGTGCACCTGCTCCTCGGTCAGTCCGGATTCCTCGGCGATCAGGTCTGGATAGGGCACCTGGCCACGTGCTTCGAGGGCGGTGACCGCCTGGTACACGCGCTGCTCGACGTCCGACAGCTGCACCCGATGCATGATCTCCTCCTTTTGCTCGTCCGCTCCGCGCGGACGGTCGCGCCAGGCCGGTTACCCCCTGCCTGACCGAAGATGCCCACCCGATCGGGCGGTTGGCAGCGCGCCGTGCCGGGGCCTCGCAGCGGTGGGTGCCCTAGGCTGCAACCGTGATCGTCTGGGATCTCGTCGTCGTCGGCGCCGGCCCCGCCGGGCTCTCCGCGGCACACGCCGCGGCCCGCGCCGGCGTTCGTACGCTGGTTGTCGAGCGGGCCGCGCACCCGCGGTACAAGACGTGCGGCGGTGGCCTGATCGGCACGTCGCTGGCGGCCGTGCGCGGCCGCATCGAGGTGCCCGCGCACGACCGGGTGGACCGGGTGACGTTCACCCGCGACGGCCGGCGGGAGTTCACCCGCCGCAACGGCAGTCCGGTGGTGACCATGGTGCGCCGCGAGGAGTTCGACGACCGGCTGCGCGCGGCGGCGGTGGCCGCCGGTGCGCAGCTGCGGGAGCGGGTCGCGGTCCGCGCGATCGAGCAGGACCCCGAGGGGGTACGCCTGCGGTTGGCCGACGGTACGACGCTCACGGCTCGCACGGTGATCGGCGCGGACGGTTCCTCGGGGGTGACCGCCCGACACGTGGGTGTGCGCTACCGGCAGGTGGACCTGGGGCTGGAGTTGGAGGTGCCGGTGCCGCCCGCCGAGCAGGAGCGCTGGCGCGGGCGACTGCTGCTGGACTGGGGCGCGATGCCGGGCTCGTACGCCTGGGTGTTTCCGAAGGGCGACCGGTTGACCGTGGGTGTGATCGCGGGTCGGGGCGCGGGGGAGGGGACGCGCGCCTACCTGCGGCAGTTCGTCGACCGGTTGGGCCTGACCGGGCTGCCGGCGGAGCACGACTCGGGTCACCTGACCCGCTGCCGCGCGGAGGACTCCCCATTGCGCAACGGCCGTGTGTTGGTGGTGGGGGATGCGGCCGGGCTGCTGGAGCCGTGGAGCCGCGAGGGCATCAGCTTCGCGCTGCGCTCCGGGGAGCTGGCCGGCACGGCGGTCGCCGACGGTGACCTGTCCGGGTACGAGCGGGCGGTAACTGAGCGCCTGACGCCGGAGATGCGGGCGGGATTCCGACTGCTCGACCTGTTCACCCGCCGACCGGAGGTCTTCCACGCCCTGTTGGCGACCCCGCCGGGTTGGCGGATGTTCGTCCGTTTCTGTCAGGGTCGGGCGAGCTTCGATGACATGCTGCGTCGTCGACCGGTCCGGGCGGCGCTCGCGGTGCTGGACCGGCTGCCCGCCCCGCGCCGGCCGGTCGCCAGCATCCACCCCTGAGCAACAGCCCGGCGGTCCGCAGGCCCGCCCAGTCCGCGTGCCCCGCCTGGCCTGCGCCCGTCTGCTCGCCTGCGCCTGCCGCTTGACCGCTTTTGCCGACGGCGCGTCGCAGCACGCCATACACCCAGGATCCTAGGATGCTGTACGCGGTGTGTCGGCCCGCACCCAAGGGCCGAAGGACCGTCAGCCGACAGACCGCTGCCGCGATTCGCCAGCCGTCAGACAATGGCGGGGTAGGAGGGGGTGCCGATGGCCGAGCAACCGTTCACCGAGGACGAGTACGCGTTCCTGCGCCACATCCGCTTCGGGGAGCTGCCGCCCGCCGTACGCCCGGACGAGCGCGTCGCGCTGACCGAGACCGATCCCGGGCGGGACCGGCCGGAGAAGGCCGAGGACCCGATCCGCTGGAACGTGCAGGGCTGAGACCCGAACGTGCAGGGCTGAGACGGGAACGCGCAGGGCCGAGAGACGAACGCGCCGGGCCGGGGTGTCGTCACCCACGGCCCGCCGACGTTCCGGGATCAGAAGACCGGCACGCCCTCGCGTACCAGTCGCCAGTTGGGCTGGAAGAAGTCGTCCGGGTTGATCGTCCCCTTGGCCTGCGCCCAGTCGATCAGCAGCTGGCGGATCTCCTGCTGCGCGTTGTAGACCTGGGTCTTCACGATGCCGGGGAAGTTGCCGCCGCCGCTGCGCCGGTAGTTGTTCACCGCCACCACGAACTGCGCGTCGTCCGCCACCGGGGTGTCGGTGCCGGGCAGCACCAGCCGGGTGATCCGCTGGCCGACCGGCTTGGAGATGTCGATGTCGTAGTCCAGGCCGGAGATCACGTCGTAGTTGTAGTCCGGGACCGCCGGGTCGCTGATCTGCTCCGGGTCGACCGGGGCGCCCGGGGCGAGGGTGCGGAAGTACTTCGCCGAGTACTCCAGGTATGCGCGCACCTCGGCGCCGCTGAGCACGACCGCTTCGAGGGTGTTGTCGTACACGTAGAGCCCCGCCACGTCGCGGATCTTGACGTCGCCGGCGGGGAAGACCGCGGTGCGGCTGAACGGCGCCGCGATCGACAGCACCGGCAGGTCCGCGTACGCGGAGCCGGTCAGCGCCGCACCGACGACCTCGGTCTGCACGTGGTTGATGAAGTCCAGGATCGGCGTGTCCTTGTACCGCGACTCCGCCGCCGACAGTTCCACAGTGGACTGTGCGACGACCTGGTTGACGTACGCGATGGTCTTGGCGTGCTGGGCCCGCACGGCCGCGAGCACCTTCGGGTCCTCGGCCACCGTGTTGGTGTTCAACATGGAGGCGGCCTTCTTGGTGATCGTCCAGCGGCCACGCTCACGAGCGAGGGTGAAGTCCATCCGGGTGAGCCGCTGGCCCCACTTCGACGGCTCGGAGAGCAGCACCTGCGCGCCGGTGCGCTCGTTGGTCACGAACCGTTCGACCACCTCGTTGTGGGCGTGCCCGAAGAGGATCGCGTCGATCCCCGGCACCTGCTGGGCGATGAGCGCCACCGGGTTCTCGTTGGGCAGCTCCGGGCCGTAGCTGGAGGTGCCGCTGTCGCCGCCGTGCGCGGAGATCAGCACGAGGTCCGCGCCGCGCGCCCGCATGATCGGCACCCACTTCGCGGCGGTCGCCACCATGTCGTCGAAGCGCAGCCTGCCCTCGACGGTGCCCTTGTCCCAGATGGCCACGCCGGGGTTGGTCAGGCCGAGGATGCCGACCCGCAGGGTCGGCGCCGCGAAGCCGAGGGAGACCTTCTTGATGACGTACGGCAGGAAGGCGGGCTTGCCGGTCTTCGCGTTGATCGCGTTCGCGGCGAGCGCCGGGAAGCCGAGTTGGCGGATCCACAGGTCCAGCAGCGGCAGACCGTAGTTGAACTCGTGGTTGCCCAGCGTCACGGCGTCGTAGTCGAT
The DNA here is from genome assembly GCF_045161355.1 of Micromonospora sp. NBC_00617. Taxonomy (NCBI): domain Bacteria; kingdom Bacillati; phylum Actinomycetota; class Actinomycetes; order Micromonosporales; family Micromonosporaceae; genus Micromonospora; species Micromonospora sp. NBC_00617. Next base: position 2,130,095 of record NZ_CP107751.1, read on the forward strand.
GACGTTCATGGCCCGGGCCATCGGGTGCTTCTCGCCGGTGGCGGTGATCGGCTCCTGCTTGGCGTAGTACGTGGCCAGCGGAGTGCCCTGGATGGTGTCGCCGGCGTCGAGGACCAGCGTGGCCTTGCCGCGCCGCTCGGCGCGGATCTGGTTGATCAGGGTCGCCAGCTTCGCGACACCGATGTCGTTGTGCTTGCTGTCGTCGTACTCGGCGTCGCGGTAGTAGTCCCAGTTGTAGACGTTGCCGTGCGTGTCCGACGTGCCCAGGAGGGTGAGGTCCCAGGTGCGCGGTCGGGCCGCGCCGGCCGCCTGCGCGGGGGCGGCGGCGATCAGCGGGGCGGTCGCGGCCGCGGCGGCGACCGCGAGCACCTGCCGACGCGACGGACCGGATCCAGAGGTCATGACGTGCCTTTCCATGGGGGTGGACGCGCCTCGTGAGCGCCTCGCGCACCATAACCAGCGCCTGTCACTTGCGCCACGCCAGCCCCGGTTTCCGCAGGCCGCCGCAGGGTAGGGCGCTCTGGATCAGGTCACGGGGGAGTAGTGCGCACAGTGTGAGGGAGATGTCGGTGAGTGAGGACCAGCACACCCAGCAGGACCCGACCAGCCAGTACGGCCAGCAGTCCGGTTCGCCGGGCCAGCAGCAGTCGCCGCCCGGCTCGACCGGGGAGATGACCCCGAAGCCGGACCATGGTGAGGAGTCGTACCGGGGAAGCGGGAGGCTGGACGGCAAGCGGGCGCTGATCACCGGCGGTGACTCGGGGATCGGCCGGGCCGTGGCGATCGCGTTCGCCCGCGAGGGCGCCGACGTGCTCATCTCGTACCTCGGCGCGGAGGAGGACGCCGACGCCCGCGAGACCATCCGGCTCGTCGAGGACGCCGGTCGACGCGGCATCGCGGTCCGCGGCGACATCACCGACCAGGCGCACTGTCAGGAGCTCGTCGACCGGGCGGTGCGCGACCTGGGCGGGATCGACATCCTGGTGAACAACGCGGCGTACCAGATGTCGCAGGACAAGGGCATTCTCGGGATCAGCACCGAGCAGTTCGACCGGGTGCTCAAGACCAACCTGTACGCCATGTTCTGGCTCTGCAAGGCCGCCATTCCCCACCTGCCGGAGGGTTCGGCGATCATCAACACGGCGTCGATCCAGGCGTTCGACCCGTCGCCGCAGTTGCTGGACTACGCCACCACCAAGGCGGGGATCGCCAACTTCACCAAGGCCCTCGCGGCCGACCTCGCCGAGCAGGGTATCCGGGTCAACGCGGTGGCCCCCGGCCCGGTCTGGACACCGCTGATCCCCGCCACCATGCCGAAGGAGAAGGTGCGGCAGTTCGGCACCGACACCCCGGAGGGCCGGCCCGGCCAGCCGGCGGAGCTGGCCCCGGCGTACGTCTTCTTCGCCTCCCAGGAGTCCAGCTACGTCACCGGCGAGATCCTGGGGGTCACCGGCGGTCGACCGACCAAGTGATCCGGTCGCCGGGTGGTCGCCCGCGGGTGACCACCCGGCGGTACGGCGTGGCGGGCGGTGGCGTCAGCGGGGCCAGGTGGCGAAGCGGTGGCGCACCCGCGCGACGTCGTCGGCGCCCAGGCCGTAGCGGCCGAAACGCTTGTCGGACAGCCGGTCCAGGTAGCGTCCGGCGGCCCGCACGTCGGCCGGGTCCAGCGCGGGGTCGACCTGCCGGGCGAGCATCAGCAGCTGCGTCACGTCGTAGTGCTCCAACGCCGCCGCCACGTCGATGAAGTCTCGGACCTCCCGCCGGTTGACCAACGCCGCGATCTTGTTGGCGACCAGGTCGCGGACGTCCATCACCGGGCCGAGGTCCATCACCACCGGGCTCTGCTGCCGGTCCAGCCGCGCCAGGCTGAGCCGGATCTCCCGCCCGTCGCGGCTCACCACGAAGTCCTTCATGTCCTGGCCGTACCCGTCGAACAGGTCGGCGAGCTCGCTGTCCGGGTCGGCGTCGGTGACGGTGAACCCGGCCCGCTCCAGCGCCACGCGCACCCCGGCGGTGGCCGCCGCGGCAGCGCCCTCGACGTCGGCGAAGAGGTCCACGTCCTCGGTCGGCCGGGCGACCAGGCCGTGCGCGGCCCAGGCCACCCCGCCACCGAGCACGAACCGGTACGGCCCGGCGGCGGTCAGCGCCACCCGGGCCACCTCCCGGTAGAACTCGTGCAGATGTGGTGCGATCACGCCGCGCGCAGGCCGCGGTGCCGGCTCTCCCAGGCGAGGCGGACGCCCCGGGGCAGGTTGAGCAACCGCCACACCCGGCGCAGTGTCCGCCCGTTGATCAGGACGCGTAGGTCGTCGGCGCTGGGGGTCTCGCGCAGCACGTTCTCGTACATCCAGAGCAGCTGGTCGGGGTCGCCGAGGTCGAAGGTGCGCTCGGCGTTCCACATCAACCGCACCGGCAGCTCGACCACGCCGTGGGTGGGGCCGGTGAGCTCGGTGAGGGTGCGCGCCACCACGGCGGGACGACCCGGGCGGGCCAGGAAGACCACGCCGGTCGCGGTGGGCGAGACGGCCTGCATGCTGTCAGGGTAGCGCCCGCCGGTCCCGGTGTCGCTCAAGCGACCTTCCCCGGCCGCCCGGCGGCGGGTAGGACGAGGATCGTCCGCCCCGGTGATGAGTTGTCGCGCCCGCACCCGTCATACCTGCGACGGGACACGACGAGACGGGAGCATGACGTGACGAGTGCGCACACACACGAGCAGGTGGGCGGGGGCGGTCTGGTTGGGGTGGACGAGTCGGCCTTCGCGGGACTGGCCGGTCGGCACCGGCGGGAGCTGCACGTGCACTGCTACCGGATGCTCGGGTCGTTCGAGGATGCCGAGGACGCCGTGCAGGAGACGTTGCTTCGCGCGTGGCGGCGGCGGGAGACCTTCGCGGGGCGGTCGTCGTTCCGGGCCTGGCTGTACCGGATCGCCACGAACGCCTGCCTGGACCTGCTCGCCCGGCGCCGCCCCGAGCCTGCGACCGGTGGCGAGGTGCGGTGGTTGCAGCCGTATCCGGACCGGCTGCTCGACGAGCTGCCGGCGGGTGCCGCGGACGAGCCGGAGACCGTCGCCCTCGCGCGGGAGACGATCGAGCTGGCGTACCTGGTCGCGGTCCAGCACCTCGCGCCGCGCCCACGGGCCGTGCTGATCCTGCGGGACGTGCTGGGCTGGCCGGCGAAGGACGTCGCGGAGCTGCTCGGGGACTCCGTCAACTCGGTGAACAGCGCGCTGCAACGGGCCCGCGCCGGCATGCGGGAGCACCTGCCCGCCGAGCGGCAGGACTGGACCGGCGGTGAGGAGGACGCCGGGACGCGCGAGCTGGTGCGCCGCTTCGCCGACGCGAGCGTCGCCAAGGACATCGACGGGCTCGCCGCGATGCTGCGCGACGACGTCCGCTGCTCGATGCCGCCCACACCCGGCGTGCACGTCGGCCGCGACGCGGTGGTGCGCGACTGGGTGCAGGATGGCTTCGCCGACCTGGGACGCCTGCGCGGCGTCCTGACCGCCGTGAACCGGCAGCCCGCCGTCGCCTTCTACCTGTGGCGGGAGTCCGAGGGCGCGTACCTGCCGCTGACCATCGACGTCCTGCGCGTCACCGGCGGTGCGGTCGCCGAGATCGTCATCTTCCACGACGACCAGTTCCCGCGGCTCGGGCTGCCGCAGCGCCTCCCCGCGGGCGGTGCCAGGTGACCGCCGCGGCCCCGGCGTCGGGCCGGACCAGCCGTGCGCACCGGCTGCGCGGGCTGGCCGGTGTCGGGTTCCTCGCCACGTTCGCGGCGATGCTGGCCACCACCGTCGCCGCGGCGCTCGCCCGGGCCGCTGGCGTCGACTTCACGGTCCCTGCCGGTGGCGAGACGATCCCGATACCCGGGTTCGCCGTGGTGACCGGCGTCTTCTCGGTCGTGGGCGCCGTCATCGCGGCCGCTCTGCTGCGCTGGAGCGCGCGCCCCGCCGCGCGCTGGGTGTGGACGGCGGTGTCGCTGACCGCGATCTCGTTGGTCGCGCCCCTGCTCTGCGGGGGCAACGCCGCCACCGTCACCGCCCTTGTCGGATTGCACCTCGTTCCCGCGGCCGTGATGATCCCCGCGCTGAGATGGGGCCTGCGTGCCGAGTGACGATGCCGCGACGCCTCCCTCCCGATTAGCGAAGAGTCCTCATCTGACCTATGTTCGTGAGGTCGCTCGCGTGGGAGGGGGTGTCGGGGATGGGTCTGCGGACGTTCATCGAGGGTTGGCCGGTGTATCGGCAGCTCACCGGCACGGACCCGTTGGGCCGGGGCGCGGCGGCCAAGTCCGCGCGCTCGGCCGCTCTGACCGCCCGCACCGAGACGGCCGACAGCGTGGCCCGCTCGGTGTGTCCGTACTGTGCGGTCGGTTGTGGTCAGCGGGTGTTCGTCAAGGACGGGCAGGTCACGCAGATCGAGGGTGATCCGGACAGTCCGATCTCGCGGGGTCGGTTGTGTCCGAAGGGTTCGGCGAGCAAGAGTCTGGTGACCAGTCCGTTGCGGCAGACGACGGTCCGCTACCGGCGGCCGTACTCGACGCAGTGGGAAGACCTGGACCTCGACACGGCGCTCGACATGATCGCCGACCGCGTCCTCGCCGCCCGCGAGCAGACCTGGGAGGACGTCGACGAGCAGGGCCGGCCGCTCAACCGGACGTTGGGGATCTCCAGTCTGGGCGGGGCGACGCTGGACAACGAGGAGAACTACCTCATCAAGAAGTTGTTCACCGCGATGGGGGCGCTGCAGATCGAGAATCAGGCCCGTATTTGACACTCGGCCACCGTCCCCGGTCTGGGGGCTAGCTTCGGTCGTGGCGGTGCGACGGATTTTCAGCAGGACATCGCCAACGCTGACGTCATCGTCATTCAGGGTTCGAACATGGCCGAGGCGCACCCGGTGGGTTTCCAGTGGGTGATGGAGGCCAAGCGCCGTGGCGCGAAGGTCTTCCACGTGGACCCGCGGTTCACGCGTACGAGCGCGGTGGCGGACGCGTACCTGCCGATCCGGGCCGGCACGGACATCGCCCTGCTCGGCGGCGTGATCCGGTACATCCTCGACAACGAGCTGGACTTCCGCGAGTACGTGCTCGCCTACACCAACGCGGCGACGATCGTCAGCGAGCAGTTCAGCGACACCGAGGACGGCGACGGCTTCTTCTCCGGCTTCGACCCGGAGACCGGCAGTTACGTGCAGGACAGCTGGCAGTACGAGGGCCACGAGGGCTCCTCCGGCAGCGGGCACACCGCCCAGGAGCGCGACAACGCCGCGGGGTTGGCGCACGAGTCGCACGGCGCGCAGGTGGGTGGGCAGACCCAGCGGGACGAGACGTTGCAGCATCCGCGCTGCGTCTACCAGATCCTCAAGCGGCACTTCGCCCGCTACACCCCGGAGATGGTGGAGCGGGTCTGCGGCATCCCGCAGGAGAAGTTCCTCGAACTGGCCCAGGCGTGGACTGCCAACTCCGGCCGGGACCGCACCGGCATGCTGATCTATTCGGTGGGGTGGACGCAGCACAGCGTGGGCGTGCAGTACATCCGTACCGGCGCGATCATCCAGTTGCTGCTGGGCAACATGGGCCGCCCGGGCGGCGGGGTGATGGCCCTGCGCGGTCACGCCAGCATCCAGGGTTCGACGGACATCCCGACGCTGTTCAACCTGCTGCCCGGCTATCTGCCGATGCCGCACCACGCCGACCACCCCACGTTCGACGAGTGGGTGGACAGCATCCGGCACCCCGGCCAGAAGGGCTTCTGGGGCAACGCCCGATCGTTCGCGGCCAGCCTGCTCAAGGCGTACTGGGGGGACGCGGCGACACCGGAGAACGACTACTGCTACGGCTACCTGCCCCGACTGACGGGTGATCACGGCACCTACCAGCAGGTGCTGAACATGATCGACGGGAAGGTCAAGGGGTACTTCCTGCTCGGGCAGAACCCGGCGGTCGGCTCGGCGCACGGCCGGGCGCAGCGCCTGGGCATGGCCAATCTGGACTGGCTGGTCGTGCGGGACCTGTTCATGATCGAGAGCGCGACCTTCTGGCAGAACGGTCCCGAGGTGGCCACCGGCGAGATCGTGCCCGAGGAGTGTCGTACCGAGGTGTTCTTCCTGCCCGCCGCGTCGCACGTGGAGAAGGAGGGCACGTTCACCCAGACGCAGCGGTTGTTGCAGTGGCGGGAGAAGGCGGTCGAGCCGCCGGGCGACGCCCGCTCCGAACTGTGGTTCTTCTACCACCTCGGCCGCAAGCTGCGGGAGAAGCTGGCCGACTCGACGCTGCCGCGCGACCGGGCGCTGCTCGACCTCACCTGGGACTACCCCACGCACGGTCCGCACGCCGAACCGAGCGCCGAGTCGGTCCTGCGGGAGATCAACGGGTACGACGTGCCGACGGGCCATCCGTTGTCCAGTTTCGCCGAGGCCCGTGCGGACGGCTCCACCGCGATCGGCTGCTGGATCTACACCGGGGTGTACGCCGACGGCGTCAACCAGGCCGCGCGCCGCAAGTCCCGACACGAGCAGGACTGGGTGGCCGCCGAGTGGGGCTGGGCCTGGCCGGCGAACCGCCGCATCCTCTACAACCGCGCGTCGGCCGACCCGGACGGCAACCCGTGGAGTGAGCGCAAACGTTACGTCTGGTGGGACGCGGAGAAGGCCGAGTGGACCGGCTACGACGTGCCGGACTTCGAGAAGACCAAACCCCCGTCGTACCGGCCGCCGGCCGGCGCGTCCGGGCCGGAGGGGATCGCCGGCGACGATCCGTTCGTCATGCAGGGCGACGGCAAGGGCTGGCTGTACGCGCCCAGCGGCGTGCTGGACGGGCCGCTGCCAACGCACTACGAGCCGGTCGAGTCGCCGGTGCGCAACCCGCTCTACCGGCAGCAGGCCAACCCGACCCGCAAGTCGTACGCGCACCCGGTGAACTCGGTCAACCCGAGCCCGCCCGAGGACCACAGCCAGGTCTTCCCGTACGTGTTCACGGTCAGCCGGCTCACCGAGCACCACACCGCCGGTGGGATGAGCCGCACGGTGCGCCCCCTCGCGGAGCTGCAGCCGGAGATGTTCGTCGAGGTGTCACCCGAGTTGGCCGCCGAAACGGGGTTGGCGCACCTGGGGTGGGCGCACCTGATCAGCGGCCGGGCGGTGATCGAGGCGAAGGTGCTGGTGACCGACCGGCTCACCCCGCTGCGGGTGGACGGGCGGGTCATCCACCAGGTGTGGCTGCCGTACCACTTCGGTTACGAGGGTCTGGTCACCGGCGACTCGGCCAACGACCTGTTCGGCATCACCCTCGACCCCAACGTCCTCATCCAGGAGAGCAAGGTCGGCACCTGCGACGTCCGGTCGGGCCGCCGGCCCACCGGGACGGCGTTGCTCGACCTGGTCGCCGACTACCAGCGGCGGGCCGGCATCACCCCGGGCGGACACGCGCCGGCCGTCACCACCGACCAGGACGTGGAGGCTAGCGATGGCTCCTGACCGGAACAGCCTCTACGGGCCGCTCGATCCGGCGCCGGACGCCGGTTATGTGGACGCGCCGCCGCGGATGGGGTTCTTCACCGACACGAGTGTGTGTATCGGGTGCAAGGCGTGCGAGGTGGCCTGCAAGGAGTGGAACGGCGTTCCGGACAGTGGCCTGGATCTGCTGGGCATGTCGTACGACAACACCGGGGCGTTGACCGCGAACTCGTGGCGGCACGTCGCGTTCATCGAGCAGCCACGCCCGGCGGGGCACGGCGGCGCGGCGTTCGCGGGTACGCCGACCGGCGCGACGGTCAGCGCGGCGTCGGCGACGGTCGCCGCAGGCCCGACCGGCACCGACCCGGGCCTGCCGCCCGGGTCACCGTCGGCCGCCGCGCGCATGGCCAACGGCACCCCGATTACCGCAGAGTCGACGGCCAGCGGCCGGGTCGACGTGCTCGGCGACCCGGCCGTCGCGCACGAGCACGGCACGCGCCCCACCGTCACGCGCGACGGCCCCACCGCGCCGGCCGGGACCAACGGCGGCGCGGGCGTGCAGTTCCTGGGGATGCCGGGTGGGCAGCCGCCGGGGCGGGGCATGGGTGTGCAGGGTCGGTCGGATTTTCGGTGGTTGATGATGTCGGATGTGTGTAAGCACTGCACGCATGCGGCTTGTTTGGATGTGTGTCCGACGGGTTCGTTGTTCCGGACGGAGTTCGGGACGGTGGTGGTGCAGGAGGACATTTGTAATGGGTGTGGGTACTGCATTTCGGCGTGTCCGTATGGGGTGATCGATCAGCGTAAGGGTGATGGTCGGGCGTGGAAGTGCACGTTGTGTTATGACCGGCTCGGGGCCGGGATGACGCCGGCGTGTGCGCAGGCGTGTCCGACGGAGTCGATTCAGTTCGGGCCCCTGGATGAGTTGCGGGAGCGGGCTGCGGCGCGGGTGGCGACGTTGCGGGAGCGGGGGGTGCCCGAGGCGCGGTTGTACGGGCATGATCCGAACGATGGTGTGGGTGGTGACGGGGCGTTCTTCCTGTTGTTGGATGAGCCCGAGGTGTATGGGTTGCCGCCGGATCCGGTGGTGACGACGCGGGACCTGCCGGCGATGTGGAAACGCGCCGGCCTCGCCGCGCTGGCCATGACGGCGGCGACCGTCGCCGCGTTCGTCGTCGGAGGGTCCTCGTGAGCCCACAGCGACCCCCGGTGGGCGATCGGTTCCGCCGGTTCACCAACGCCCGCGACGAGCTGGCCGCACGGCAGTCCGGCGGTGACGCCGTCGCGCGACCGTCCGGCGGCGACCCGGCCCGGCGGTCAGGCCGGCGGCGCGGTCGCGGCGGCGGCGAGGAGCTGCGGGTTCCGGAGGCCGAGTTCACGTCGTACTACGGGCGGCCCATCCTCAAGGCGCCGGTCTGGAAATGGGACATCGCCGCGTACCTGTTCACCGGCGGGCTGGCCGCCGGCTCGTCGCTGCTCGCCGCGGGAGGGCAGCTCACCGGCCGGCCGGTGCTGCGCCGCGCCGGTCGGGTCACCGCGCTGGGCGCCGTCAGCGCCAGCGCCGTCTTCCTGATCCGGGACCTGGGCCGGCCGGAGCGGTTCCACCACATGCTGCGGGTGGCCAAACCGACCTCGCCGATGTCGGTGGGCACCTGGATCCTCACCGCCTTCGGGCCGGCCGCCGGGGTCGCCGCGATCGCCGAGGGCGCCGGCCTGCTGCCCCGCCGCGGGCTGCTCGGCGTGGCTGGCCGGGCACTGCCGCCGGTCGGGCACGCCGCCGGGCTCGTCGCCGCCGCCACCGCGCCGGCGCTGGCCACGTACACCGGGGTGCTGCTCGCCGACACGGCGGTGCCGTCGTGGCATGAGGCGTACCCCGAGTTGCCGGTCATCTTCGCGGGCAGCGCGCTGGCCAGCGGCGCCGGCGTGGGTCTGCTCGCCGCGCCACCGGCCCAGGCGGGGCCGGCCCGCCGGATGGCGGTGGCCGGCGCGGCCCTGGAGCTGTACGGCGCGCACCGGGTGGAGACCCGAATGGGGTTGCTCAGCGAGCCCTACCGGTCGGGGCGGCCCGGTCGGCTGCTGCGCGCCGGTCGGCTGCTGACCGCCGCCGGGGTGGCCGGGGCGCTGCTCGGCCGGCGCAGCCGCGCGGTCGGCGCGTTGTCCGGCGTCGCGTTGCTGGCCGCGTCGGTGGCCACCCGGTTCGGCATCTTCTACGGTGGCGTCGCGTCGGCGCGCGACCCGCGCTACACAGTGGTGCCGCAACGCGAGCGGGTGAACGCTCGACGCAACGGGGTGGATCCGGCGGCTGACTGAGCGGCCGCTTCGGCGTTGTGATCGAATGTCCGACGGAGGCGTTCAGGCGGCTGGTGCCCCTCCCGGTCTTCAAAACCGGTGTGGTCCGGGACCCGGGCCAGGCGGGTTCGATTCCCGTCCGTCTCCGCCAACTGCGGCAGGAGTGACGTGATGCGCGACGGCAGCGTGGACCCGCGACGCCGGGTGCCCCGCACCGACACGCTGCTCGCCGACCCGCGGTTGGCCGAGGCCGTCGCGACCCTCGGCCGGGACCGGGTCAAGGCCGCCGTCGTCCAGGCGCAGGAGCGGGCCCGTCGTGGCGAGATCGAGCCCGACGAGGTCCCCGACGCCGTGATCGTCGGGTTGCCCGCCCCGGGCCCGCGTACGGTGCTCAACGCCACCGGCGTCGTGCTGCACACCAATCTGGGTCGGGCGCCGCTGTCACCGACCGCCGTCGCCGCGGTCGTGGCGGCCGCCGGGCACACCGACGTCGAGCTGGACCTGCGCACGGGGCGACGCGCGCGCCGCGGCCGGGACGCGATCGACGCGCTGGCCGCCGCCGTGCCGGACGCCGCCGCCGTGCATGTGGTCAACAACGGCGCCGGCGCGCTGGTGCTGGCCGCCACCGCGCTGGCCGCCGGACGGGAGATCGTGGTCAGCCGGGGCGAGCTGGTCGAGATCGGCGACGGTTTCCGCCTGCCGGACCTGCTGGAGAGCACCGGCGCCCGCCTGCGCGAGGTGGGCACCACCAACCGCACCACGCTCGACGACTACGCCGCGGCCGTCGGCCCGCAGACCGGCTTCGTGCTCAAGGTGCACCCGTCGAACTTCCAGATCACCGGCTTCACCTCGGCCACCCCGGTGCGCCAACTGGCCACGCTCGACGTGCCGGTGGTCGCCGACATCGGCTCCGGGCTGCTCGCGCCGGATCCGCTGCTGCCCGACGAGCCGGACGCGGCCGGCACCCTGCGCGCCGGTGCGGCCCTGGTCACCGCGAGCGGCGACAAGCTGCTCGGCGGCCCCCAGGCCGGGCTGCTGCTCGGCGACGCCGCGCTGGTCGAACGGCTGCGCCGCCACCCGCTGGCCCGGGCGCTGCGGGTGGACAAGCTGACCCTGGCCGCGCTGGCCGCCACCGTGCACCGCCCGGACACGCCGACGCGGACCGCGCTGCACGCCGACCCGGCGTCCCTGCGCTGCCGGGTGGAGCTGCTGCGTGACCGGCTCGGCGCGGACGGGCGCAAGGCGGAGGTCGTCCCGGCGGTCGCCGTGGTCGGCGGCGGCGGCGCCCCCGGCGTCGAGCTGGACTCCTGGGCGCTGAGCCTGCCGGAGCGGTACGCCGTGCCGCTGCGCACCGGCGAGCAGCCGGTGCTCGGCCGGGTGGTGCGGGGTCGGCTCCTGCTCGACCTGCGCTGTGTGCCCGTCGACGCCGACGAGGCGGTCCTGGCGGCAGTGCTGCGCGTCGGCGGGGACGACTGACATGTTCGTCGTCGCCACCGCCGGGCACGTCGACCACGGCAAGTCGACACTGGTCCGGGCGTTGACCGGAATGGAACCCGACCGATGGGCCGAGGAACGCCGCCGGGGCATGACCATCGACCTGGGTTTCGCCTGGACGACGCTGCCGTCCGGCGCCACCATCGCCTTCGTCGACGTTCCCGGGCACGAGCGGTTCGTGCCGAACATGCTCGCGGGGGTCGGCCCGGTGCCGGCCGCGTTGCTCGTGGTCGCCGCCGACGAGGGGTGGATGCCGCAGTCCGCCGAGCACCTGGCCGCGCTCGACGCGCTCGGCGTCGGGTACGGCCTGCTGGTGGTGACCCGCGCGGACCTGGCCGACCCCGCGCCGGCGGCGCAGCGGGCCCGCGCCGAGATCGCGGCGAGCAGCCTCGGCGCGGTGGAGACGGTGGCGGTCAGTGGGCTGACCGGCGTCGGCCTGCCGGAGCTGCGCTCGGCGCTGGACCGGCTCACCGCCCGGCTGCCCGCCCCCACAGTGGACGCGCCGGTGCGTCTCTGGGTGGACCGCAGCTTCACCGTGCGGGGCAGCGGCACCGTCGTCACCGGCACGCTGGGCGCCGGCCGGTTGCGCGTCGGCGACGAGTTGGAGCTGGCCGGGGCCGACGAACCGGTTCGGGTTCGGGGCCTGCACTCCCTCGGCGAGGCCCGTCCGGAGGCGGCGGCCGTGGCCCGGGTGGCGGTCAACCTGCGTGGTACGCCCCGCGACCGGCTCGGCCGCGGCGACGCGCTGCTCACCCCGGGCCGGTTCCACCACACCGACGTCATCGACGTACGGCTCACCGGCGACCCGGCCGCCGACCTGCCCGCCACGCTCACCCTGCACGTGGGGTCGGCGGCGGTGCCGGTGCGGGTACGCCCGCTCGGCGTGGACACCGTCCGGCTTCGGCTGGCCCGCCCGTTGCCGCTGCTGGTCGGCGACCAGGCGCTGCTGCGTGATCCCGGCCGACACCATGTGGCCGGCGGCGTACGGGTCCTCGACGTGGCGCCGCCACCGCTGTCGCGCCGAGGCGCGGCTGCCGTCCGCGCGACGGTCCTCGCCGACCTCGACGGTCGACCCGACCTGGCCGGTGAGCTGCGCCGCCGTCGGCTGGTGCGGGCCGGCGCGCTGCGGCGGATGGGTGTGCCGGTGCAGGCCACGCCGGTGGCCGGTGACTGGCTGGCCGACCCCGCGCACTGGCAGCGGCTCGGCGATCAGCTCACCGAGGAGGTCGGCCGGTACGCCCGGGAGCACCCGTTGGAGCCGGGCATGCCGGTGGACGCGCTGCGTCAACGCCTCGCCCTGCCCGACCGGGCGCTGGTCGAGGCGCTGATCCGCCCGCCGCTGCGGTTCCACGGTGGGCGGATCGGCACGGCCGCCGTCGACACCCTGCCGGAGTCGGTGGCCCGGGCCGTGCAGCGGGTCCGCGCCGAGTACGCCGACCGGCTGTTTCGCGCCCCCGAGGCGGACCGCCTCGTCGACCTGGGCCTGGGCCCGCGGGAGATCGGTGCGGCGGTACGCGCCGGCGCGCTGCTGCGGCTGGCCGACACCGTGGTGCTGCTGCCCGACGCGCTGGACGCGGCGGTCGCCGTGCTGGCCGCGTTGCCGCAGCCGTTCACCCTGTCGGCGGCCCGGCAGGCGTTGGACACCACCCGCCGGGTGGCGGTGCCGCTGCTGGAGTTGCTGGACCGTCGCGGCGCCACTCGCCGCCTGCCCGACGACGCCCGGGTCGTCGTCACCTGAGCCCGTCGCCGCGTCGCCGCGTCGCGGTGGTGCCGGGCTAACCGGCCCCTCGACCGTCGGCGGTCACCTACGGTGACGCCATGGACCCTTCGGCGGTCTGGCGGGACCGGCAGCACCAATGGCGGATCGAGGCGTACCGCGCGCCGGATCTGCGGTTCGCCATCTACGCGACCAACGGCCCCACCGAGTCGGTGCCGCTCTGGCTGTTCGGCATGTCGGCGCTGGCGCGGTGGTTGATGACCCACTCGATCTCGCTGGACGACCTGGAGGTCGACTGAGCGCCCCGCCGGCCGGAAACGGGACCCGGAGCCGGGTGCGCTGCGGTTAGGTGACCTGAGGCGGTCAACGGGGGTGGGCGGTGGGCGGTCAGCTGGGGCAGTTGGCGCTGGTGGCCGTGCTGGTGCTGGTCAACGCCGCGCTCTCCGGCAGCGAGATGGCGCTGGTGACGCTGCGCGAGGGGCAGCTGCGCCGGTTGGGGCGACGGACCCGCGCCGGTGACCGGCTGGTCCGGCTCTCCCGGGACCCGAACCGCTATCTGGCCACCATCCAGCTCGGGATCACCCTGGCCGGGTTCCTCGCCTCGGCTGCCGCGGCGGTGTCGCTCGCCCAGCCGCTGGTCGGCCCGTTGGGCTTCCTCGGCGCGGCGGCCCGCCCGGCCGCGGTGCTGCTGGTGACCGTGGCGCTGACCTTCGTCACGTTGGTGCTGGGCGAGTTGGCGCCCAAACGCCTGGCCATGCAGCGGGCCGAGCGGTGGGCGTTGCTCAGCGCGGGGCCGCTGGACCTGCTTGCCCGGTTGTCCCGCCCGGCGGTGTGGCTGCTCAGCTCGGCCACCGACGTGGTGGTCCGGCTCGCCGGCGGGGACCCCCGGGCCAGCCGGGAGGAGATGACCGAGGAGGAGTTGCGGGAGATGCTGGTCAGTCAGCGTGGCCTGTCGGCGCAGCAGCGGGAGATCCTGACCGGCGCGTTCGACATCGCCGGTCGGACGCTGCGGGAGATCCTGGTGGCCCGCCGGGAGGTGACCACGCTGGCGACCGACCTGGCCGCCGACGAGGGGGTACGCCTGCTGGCCGCCGCGGGCCGGTCCCGCGCCCCGGTGACCGGCCCCGGCGGTCTGGACGAGGTGATCGGCGTGGTGCACATCCGCGATCTGGTGCGGGCCGGCACCGGGACGGTGGGGGAGCGGGTCCGGTCGCCGTTGCTGCTGCCGGTCACCCTGCCGGTGGCCGACGCGTTGCGCCGCTTGCGCCAGGAACACCAGCAGCTGGCCCTCGTCGTCGACGAGCACGGCGGCATCGACGGCATCGTCACGCTGGAGGACCTGCTGGCCGAGGTCGTCGGCGAGTTGTACGACGAGACGGACCGCGACGTGCGGGGCGTGGCCCGGGAGCCGGACGGGTCGCTGCTGGTGCCCGGTGACTTCCCCCTGCACGACTTGCCCGATCTGGGGGTGCGACTGAGCTTCCGGCTGTCGCGGGAGTACACGACGGTGGCGGGGCTGGTGCTGGCACGGTTGGGTCACCTGCCGGGTGAGCCGGGCGAGACGGTGCGGTTGCCCGGCTTGACCATCGAGGTGGTGGAGGTCGCCGACCGGGCGGTGCGGCGGGTGCGGCTGCGCGGCTTCGTCACGGAGCGCTGAGCGCGTCGCCCAGAAGAGGGACAACACACGCGAACCGCCCCGGGCGGATGTTCCTCGCCTAGCGTGCGGTATGTGAAGGACCGAGGGTTGCGTACGTTCGTCACCGTGCTCGCCGGTCTCGCGGTGATCTACTTCGGCAGCGCGGGCCGCAGCCCCGAGGAGGGCCGTGGCCTCTCCGGCGGGGTCATCGTCCTGGCGCTGCTCGCCGCGCTCGGTGTGTGGCACCTGACCCGACCGGGCGACAAGACCGTCAAGTGAGCGCCTCGCCTCACCGGGCGGCGACGCGGGTGACTTCGCCGGCGGATTCCTCGCCGAGCGCCACCCGCACCAGCGCCGAGGCGAGCCGGCCGAAGTCCGGTTCGTCGACCAGCCCGGCCAGCCGGTCCGGTGAGCCGGGAAGGCCCAGCCGCTTCGCGCCAGCGAGGGCCCGACGGTCGGCGTACGGGCGCAGGTCGGACCACACCGTCTGTGCCTCGCGCAGGTAGATGTCCGCGCCGGTGGGCCCGATGCCGGGGAATTCGGTGAGCCGTCGACGGAGCCCGGCCGGGTCACCCTGAGCGTCCCGGTGCAGGCGCCGCAGGTCGCCGTGCCAGCGGTCCAGGCACAGCCGGGCGCCGGTGCCGAGCATGGTGGCGGTGCGCTCGTCGTAGCGGCGGTAGTGTCCGCGGCCCAGCGCGTCGACCCGCTGCTGCCAGCTCGCCGCCTCCATCGCCCGCGGTGTGCGGTAACCGGCCGCGAACAGCTCCCGCGCGGCGTCGACCGCCACGCACGCCCGGATCCGGGTGCTCAGCAGGGTGGCCAGCACCAGCAGCTGGTACAGCGGACCGGGGCGGTCGGAGAGCCGGATACCGGCCTCCTCGGCGTATGTGTGGCTGCGCCGGTCCAGCAGGACCCGCACCACCGCTCGATCGTCACCCACACCTGGTGCGTACCCGTTGCGGGCGTGGCTAGCCCTGCGGGCGCGGGGCGGGACCGGAATGCCGCCCGGCCGGGCGGGTATGCCGCCGGTGGAGGCGGTCGATGCCGCCTGCCGTACCCGGAGGGAGACACTCGTGGTCAACCCGCAGCAGGAGGAGTTCCGGCGTAACGCCAAGGGAGCGACGAGCCAGGACAGCAAGGGGCCCCAGCCGACCGGGCATCCGCTCAACCGCGGCACGTCGCGCGGGGACGCCGGTCGGCCGGTGCCCAAGGGCCAGGTGTCGCCGTACGGCCCGGCGGGTGAGCCGGTCGCCGAGGACGACAGCGCCTAACGACCGTGACCGGACGGCCGCCGCAACCTGTTCCAGGTGGCGGCGGCCGTCAGTCCGTACGCCAGGTGCGGGACGATGTCGGAGATCCAGTCGGAGCGCCGCCAGGTGCGCGGATCGCTGATTCCCAGCACGGTGATGGACCCGTCGGTAATCGTCATGACCCCGGCGCCGAGCACGCCGGTGGCCATCGGCAGTGGCTGGCGGCGACCGCCGGCGTAGAGCGCGAACGCCACGCCGGCGGCGATGCCGAGCCCGTAGCCGATCAGGGGCCCGAGCCCCGAGCGGCGGTTCGCCGCCCGGGGCCCCGACCCCAGGTCCACGTGCGCGATGCCGGCCAGCCGGTCGACGGTCTGCTCCGGTGTGCTGCTCGCCGGTCGTGCCCGCAGGGCGATGTCCAGGTAGCTGACCACGTTGAGCGCGGTGCTGCCGACGGCGCCCGCGATGGCGCCGTCGGCCAGGTCGACCCGCCTCACTTCGGGTCGCCCGGTTCGCGTTCACTCTTGGGCCCGTAGGTGCGCTCGCCGCGTACGACGCCCCGTTGGCCGCGATCCTCCTGCAGGATCCGGTTCGCGACCTGATTGGCCTTGCCGTCGGGCACCCGGCGTCCGGAGTCGTCGATCGCGTTGCGCAACCGCGCCCGCTGCTTGTCGTACGCGTTGCTGCCCGGCCGTGGTCCTGGCATGTGCTGCCTCCTTCGTCGCCGTTGGCGTACCGTGGCCGTCTACCCGTCTCGCGGCGGGCCAACCCCGGGGCGTCAGCGGGGGCCGCGGACCACGGCGACCGGGCAGTGGGCGTGGTGCAGCGCCGACTGGCTCACCGACCCCAGCAGCAGGCCGGTCACCTCGCCGCGCCCCTGCCCGCCGACGACCAGAAGTTGGGCGGAACGGGACGCCTCGGCGAGCACCGCGCCGGGGCGGCCGTGCGCCGCCCGCCAGGTCAGCCGCAGCCCCGGGTGACGGTCGGTCAGCCCGTCCAGCCAGCCGGTGAGCATGCGCTCCTGCTCGGCGTGCAACTGCGCCTCGTCGTACACCAGGGGTTGCATGTCACCGGGGCCGCTGCTGCCGGGGTGCCGGTAGGCGTGCACCGCGCGCAGCGGCACGCCGCGCGCCACGGCGGTCTCGGCGGCGAACTCGGCGGCGAGCCGGGACGCCGCCGAGCCGTCCATCGCCACCAGCACCGGCTCGTCGGGGCGTTGGTCGCCGCGGGCGACGAGCACCGGGCAGTCGGCGTACGCGCAGACCTGCACCGCCACCGAGCCGACGACCAGCGCGGAGAAGCCGCCCAGCCCGCGGTCGCCGAGCACGATGAGCGCGGCGGTGGGGGACTCACCCACCAGCACCGCGGACGCCTCGCCGTCGATGATCTCGCCGGAGATCGTCAGCCCGGGCGCGGTCGCCTCGGCCTCGGCCACCGCGGCGGCGACCAGTTCCTCGGCCCGGTGGCGCAGTCCGGCGCCGGGCGGCGCGTCGGGAGCGGGGGAGACTGGCACGTGCAGCAGCGGCCAGATGAACCCGTGCACCACCCGCAGCGGCCGGTGCCGGCGGACGGCCTCGGCGGCGGCGAGGCGCACCGCGCGCAGGGACGACTCGGAGCCGTCCACGCCGACCACCACCGCCGCGCTGTCCGCCGAGTTCATCGGTTTCACCTCCCGCCGGGCCAGTATCGCGGGCGTGGCGGCGCGGCGGAGCGATACCGCCGGTGGGGCCCGGGTCGGTACGCTGGCGGCGACCGGACGGGGAGGAGCGTCGTCGATGGGTGAAGCAGACGAGCCGAGCACCGCCCGCATGATCGACTTCTGGCTCGGCGGGGCGCACCACTTCGACGTCGACGTGGCCGCGGCGGCCGCCTTCGAGCAGGCGTACGGGCCGTGCGTGCCGGTCTTTCGGGAGTTGCGGGCGTTCCTCGGCCGGGCGGTGCGGGCGATGGTCGAGCAGGGCGTGGACGGGTTCCTGGTGTTCGGCGCGGGGGTGCCCACGATGGGCAACGTGCATGAGGTCGCCGCCGAGGCCACCGTGCTCTACACCGACGTCGACCCGGTCACCATCCGGCTGGGGCAGCGGATCCTCGCCGACAGCGACCGGGCGGGCTACGGCTATGGCGACGCCACCGACATCGGCACGATCGACCCGGCCCAGCTGCACCGATTCGTTTCGGGGTGGGGGCGGCGGCCGGTGGGGGTGGTCTTCCTCGGGCTCGCCGCGTTCCTCGACGACGCCACGCTCACGCGCACTCTTGACGAGCTGTACGCCGCAGCGGCGCCGGGGAGCCTGCTGGCCGTGGACTTCGACACCGAGGAGTTGGCCGCCCACCCGCAGGCGCTGGCGATGATGGGGCCGGCGTTTCGGATGCGTCCGCCGGCGGCGTTCGCTCCGCTGCTCGGTCGGTGGATGCCGACGCCGGACGGGATCGTTCCGGTGCACCGGTGGCGGCCCGCCGGCCCGCCCGCCGACGTGCCGGACGCCTTTTACGGCGTGTTGGCGACACGGGGCGTCGACTGACCCGCGACGACCGGTTGTCCGACGGCGTCCGTATGATGCTTGCCCTGTAGCAAGTTTCTGGAGGGACGACCAACCATGGTGGACGCGCCGGACGGGGTGTCGCGCGCGCTGCGCGAGGCTGCGCCCGACCAGTTGGCGGAAGCGGCGGACCGGGCGATCCGGTCGGCGTTGGGCGCGTTGCGCACCGACGTGTTCGTCGCCGACTACCGGATCAGCGGTCTCTGGCCGGTGCTGGATCCCGACCTGCCGGCGGCCGGAGCCCTGGCCCGGCACACCGTGGCGCAGCGCTGCTTCTCCAGCCAGCAGCCGGTGCGCGACGGGCTGGACGACGGCGCGTGCCGGCTCTACCTTCCCCTGACGGTGTGGGGGGAACGGCTTGGTGTGCTGCTCATCGAGCTGCCGACCGTCCCGGGTCCGGCGGTCACCGGCCGCGCCACCGACATCGCCGGCGACCTGGCGGTGGCGATGCGGGCAGCGGACCGGGAGACCGACCGCTATCGGCGGGCCCGTCGCCGGGAGCGGCTCAGCATGGCCGCCGAGATGCAGTGGGACCTGCTGCCCGGTCGCAGCGTGGCGCACCGTGCCTTTCACCTGGCGGGGCAGTTGGAACCGGCGTACACCGTCGGTGGGGACCACTTCGACTGGTCGTTGGACGGTGACCGGCTCACCCTGACGGTGCTCAACGGCGAGGGCACCGGCCTGGCCGCGTCGCTGCTGACGGCGGTCACCGTGAACGCGATGCGCAACGCCCGCCGCTCCGGCGGTGGCCTCGTGGAGCAGGCGGAGTTGGCCTCGGACACGGTCTACTACCAGCACCGGGGGCGTCGGCACGTGGCCACGCTGCTGCTCGAGCTGGACATCCGCACCGGGCGGGTGCGGGCGGTCGACGCCGGTTCGCCGCACCTGCTGCGGATGCGTGGCGCGACGGTCGAGCCGATGAAGCTGGAGCAGCAACTGCCGCTGGGCATGTTCGCCGAGACCCGCTACGAGCTGCAGGAGTTCGCGCTCGCGCCGGGTGACCGTGTCTTCGTCGTCAGCGACGGGGTGTGGGCGGCCGAGCCGGCGGGGCGGGAGCCGTACGGGCAGCGGATGCTGGCCCGATCCCTGCGGGCCACACGGTTGCAGCCGGCGACCGAGGCGGTTGGTACGGTGATGCGCGAACTACACGCCTACCACGCGGATTCCGATTTGCGCGACGACGCCGTCGTCGTCTGCCTCGACTGGCATGGTCCGCGTGAGCGGGACGGCGGATGAGAGTCGCCGCCGCCGCGCCGGGCGGGCACCAGCGCGACGACGGCAGGGGACATCGGGTGGAGCGACCTGGGGATCTCGCCTCGGCGATCGACGCGGCCGCCGAGACGTTGATCGCCGTGCTCGACTCGGCGGCGTCGCGGCATCAGGTGCCACCGACCCAGCTGCGGGTGCTGATGCTGATCAGCGGCCGGCAGGAGACCAATATCAACGGTCTCGCGGAGCTGCTGGACGTGGTGCCCTCCTCGGCCAGCCGCCTCTGCGACCGACTGGAGGCGACCGGTCTGTTGCGCCGGGTGGCCGACCCGCGCGACCGGCGGGAGGTGCGGTTGATGCCGACCGCGGCCGCCCTGACCCTGCTGCGGGAGCTGGCCGAGCGGCGCCAGCGCGCGGTGCAGGCCGTGCTGGACCGGATGCCGCTCCGATTGCAGCACGATCTGTTGCTGTCGTTGCTCGCCTTCGGTCGCGCGGCGACCCAGACGGTGCCCGAGCAGCAGACCGATCAGGCGGTCCAGACGGCCTGATCCGCCATCCCCGTTCCACCAGTATCCTAGGACGCTTTAGGCGTGGTGATCCACGCCACAGTGCGGCACAGCCGCACCAACGGCACGTGGCGGCGACCGAGGAGCGCGGGGAAGCCCGATATAGTGGCAGCGCACTCAGCCGGCCCGCGATCTCGATGATCGCGGGCCGCATCAGAGCAGAGGTCCCATCCCGGGGCCGCAGGAGAGCCGGCGGTTGCCGGCCCGACAGCGCGTACGACCTCCGCCGCGCCCGATCTCGGTCTGGCGTCGGGGCGTGCGGTGGAGGAGGTTCGGTGTCGCGTCGGCCGGCTCGGGCAGAGCATCCGCGGGACACCGGTGACCAGGCTCCCGGCGACCAGGTGCTCACCCTGCCCAACCTGATCAGCTTCGGGCGCCTGTTGGGCGTACCGCTGTTCCTCTACCTGTTCCTGGTGGCCCGCGCGGACGTGGCGGCGCTGGTGGTGCTGGCCATCGGCGGCACCACCGACTGGGTCGACGGTTGGATCGCGCGCCGGCTGCGTCAGGTGAGCCGACTCGGGGAGCTGCTCGATCCCCTCGCCGACCGGCTCTACATCCTCGCCACGCTGCTCGCCTTCACGGCCCGGGAGGTGGTGCCGTGGCAGTTCACGGCGGCGCTGCTGGCCCGGGAGGCGCTGCTGCTCGGCTCGCTGGCGGTGTTGCGCCGCTACGGGTACGGGCCGCCGCCGGTGCACTACGTGGGCAAGACCGCCACCTTCCTGCTGCTCGCGGCGTTCCCGGTGCTGCTGTTGGCCACCGAGTGGAGTGCGGCGGCGACGGCGACGGCCGCGATCGGCTGGGGGCTGGCCTGGTGGGGGCTGGTGCTCTACTGGGTGGCCGGCGCCATGTACGTGGTGCAGGCGTTTCGGCTGGTGCGGGCGGCGCGCGGCCCGGGAGCGGCCGCGTGAGCGCGACGCCGCCGGAGCGTCCCCGCTCGGATCGGGTGTACGCCCCGGACTTCCTCACCGAGCTGTTTCGCAGCCCGCTGGATCCGGGGTACGCGGACGCGGCGGCCGCGCGCCGGCGGGTGGCGTCGTCGCAGGACGACGCGTCCCGGGGTTGGCCGGCGCGGTCGATCAGCCTGGTCGTGGCGGTGGTGCTGGGTTTCCTGTTCGCGGTGGCGTATCGCCAGACGATGGCGGACGAGCCGGGGCGTGCTCAGGCCCGCTCCGGGTTGGTGGCGCAGATCAAGGAGCGGGAGGGCCAGACGGACCGGTTGTCGGCGCGCGCGGACCAGCTGCGTGAGGAGGTCAACCGGCAGCGGGACGCGGCGTTGAGCGGGTCGACCGCGGCGCGTCTGCGGGACCTGGAGGCGGTCACCGGGCTCGGCCGGGTGCGGGGTGACGGTGTGGTGGTGCGCCTGGCGGACGCGCCGGGCAACGCGGACGCGGTGACCGGTAAGGGCGCGGGGCCGTCGCAGGTGCTGTACAGCGATCTGCAGGGTGTGGCGAACGCGTTGTGGAGCGCCGGTGCGGAGGCGATCGCGATCAATGGGCAGCGGTTGACGTCGACGTCGACGATCCGTACGGCGGGCGAGGCGATCCTGGTGGATTTCCGGCCGGTGACGGGGCCGTACGAGGTGTCGGCGATCGGGCCGGGGTCGATGCGGCGCAAGTTCGAGGACAGTCGGAACGCGGACGTGATGCGGGAGGTCGCGCAGAAGACCGGCCTGTCGTTCGGTGTGCGCAAGGCGGAGGACCTCACCCTGCCGGCGGCTCCGGAGCCGCAGCTACGCTACGCCAAGCCGTCGGTCAGTCCGAGTCCTTCGGGGTCGGGTGTCCGGTCCGGCAGTCCTGGGTCGTCGGGTTCGCCGGGGACCGCTAGTCCTTCCGGAGGTGGCGGATGATCGCGGTGCTGGCGTTGCTCGCCGGTGTGGTGCTGGGCGTGTGGCTTGATCCCACGGTACCGGCGGCGTTGCAGCCGTACCTGCCGATCGCGGTGGTCGCCGCGTTGGACGCGGTGTTCGGTGGGGTCCGAGCGAAGTTGGACCGCATCTTCGACGACAAGCAGTTCGTGGTGTCGTTCATCTCGAACGTGCTGGTGGCGGGTCTGATCGTGTATCTGGGGGATCAGTTGGGGGTGGGCGGGCAGTTGTCCACCGGTGTGGTGGTCGTTCTGGGTGTGCGGATCTTCGGGAATGTGGCGGCGATCCGTCGGCACCTGTTCCGGGCGTAGGTTTGACAGCGATGAGCGACGAGCAGGCGGAGACGGGGACGGGTTGGCCGCAGCCGGCGGGGCCGGGGCGACCGGGTGGGCCGGCGGGTGAGCCGGATCCGCGGCCGGAGGCGCCGGACCCGGACGAGGTGAGTCCGTTGGCGCCGCATGGTCCGACAAGGGAGCCGGAGTCACCGGACGCGGATCCCGGGGTGGCCCCGGTCGATGACGGCGCGACGGTGGACTTGAGCGCGATGTCGCGCTCAAGTGAGCCGGTGGTGGAGTCGGTCCCGGCGGCGTCGGTGCGGTCGCGGTTCAGCGCGGCCGGGGTGATGATCGCGGCGTTGTTGGCGTTGCTGGGGTTCACGTTGGTCGTGCAGTTGCGGACGACGTCGACGGATCCGACGTTGGGGGCGACGCGTCAGGAGGACCTGGTGCGGATCCTGTCGGATCTGGATGCGCGCGAGAACCGTCTCCAGCAGGACATTCGGGCGTTGGAGGAGAGCCAGCGGCAGTTGGCCTCGGGTGCGCAGGGTCGGCAGGCGGCGTTGGACGAGGCGACTCGTCGGGCGGACGAGCTGGGGATTCTGGCGGGGACGTTGCCGGCGGTGGGGCCGGGGTTGACGGTGCAGTTCTCCAGCAACGGGATCAAGCCGATCACGGCGGACCGGGTGTTGGACGCGGTGCAGGAGTTGCGCGGCGCGGGCGCGGAGGCGATGCAGATTTCCGGTGGTGACCGGGCGACGGTGCGGGTGATCGCATCGACGTACTTCCTGGATGGGGACAACGGGTCGTTGATCGTTCAGGGGCGTCGGTTGACGGGCCCGTTCACCATCACGGTGATCGGTGATCCGGCGACGATGCGTACGGCGTTGAACATTCCTGGTGGGGTGGTCGCGTCGGTCCGGGGTGACGGCGGTAACGTGACGTTTGGGGAGCGTGAGGTTGCCGAGGTTTCGGCGCTGCACGTGCCGACCAAGTAGGAACACGCCCGTCCGGTCTCCTGACCGGCGCGGCCGCGCCGGGCCCGGGTGGTCCGGGGCACCGATGGATGAGGACGCGTCTGGTGATTCCCGAGGATCTGCGATACACCGCCGAGCATGAGTGGGTGGCGGGTGACGGTACCGGCTCGCTCCGGGTCGGCATTACGCACTTCGCGCAGGACGCGTTGGGTGACATCGTGTACGTGCAGTTGCCGGAGGTGGGTGCGGCCGTCGTGGTCGGTGACTCGCTGGGTGAGATCGAGTCGACCAAGAGTGTGTCGGAGATCTACGCGCCGGTCGCGGGCACGGTGGCGGCGCGCAACGACGCGCTGGGCGACACTCCTGAGCTGATCAACACGGATCCGTACGGTGCGGGTTGGCTGGTGGAGATCGCCCCGAACGATCCGACGGCGACGGACGGGTTGCTGACGGCGGGCGCGTACCAGAAGATCACCGAAGGCTGAGTGTGCTTGATCCGGTGTGCGGGATGTCTGCGCGCGTCCGGTTGCCCTGCATTTCGGCGCTGGCTAGGCTCGCCCAGTCGACCGAGAAGAACCCATTAGTTGAGCGTTGTGGAATTGCCTTCCCGGGCACGGGGAGCCAGCCGCCGGGTGGACGAGCGCCCGGCGGCCAGACCCGCCATTACCCGACGCCGACCGAACAGATCCGTGAGGTGGTCCCATGACGCGCCCAGACGACGAGTTCCCCCCACTCGACGTCACCTCGACGCTCAATCTCGGCTCGCTCGACGAAGTGCTGGAAGGGCCGGACACCGATGTGGTGCCGAGCCGGATGTCCGGTTCGTTGCCGCCGGGTATGGCGCTGCTGGTGGTTCGTCGCGGCCCGAATGCGGGTGCCCGGTTCCTGTTGGACCACGATGTGACGACCAGTGGCCGGCACCCGGACAGTGACATCTTCCTCGACGATGTGACGGTGTCGCGCCGGCACGCGGAGTTCCACCGTGATGGTGGGACGTTCACGGTGCGGGACGTGGGTAGCCTGAACGGCACGTACGTGAATCGTGAGCGGGTCGAGGCGGCCACGTTGAGCAATGGTGACGAGGTACAGATCGGTAAGTTCCGGGTGGTGTTCATCGCCGGTCCGCGCCCGGAGGAGGAGGCCGGCCGGGGGTGAACGAGCCTGCGGCCTCCACGCCACCCGGGGCGGCCCGGTCTGAGCCGCTGATGAGCATCGGTGAGGTGCTGGGGCAGTTGCGGGTGGATTTCCCGGACACGACCATTTCGAAGCTGCGGTTCCTCGAGGCTGAGGGCCTGGTTGAGCCGCAGCGGACGGCGGCGGGTTACCGGAAGTACAGCTGGGACGATGTGGCGCGGTTGCGGTTCGTGCTGACCGCGCAGCGGGACCGCTACCTGCCGTTGCGGGTGATCCGTGAGCAGTTGGCCCAGTGGGATTCGTCCGGCGAGCAGCCGGAGCGGTCGCGGCC
The DNA here is from genome assembly GCF_045161355.1 of Micromonospora sp. NBC_00617. Taxonomy (NCBI): domain Bacteria; kingdom Bacillati; phylum Actinomycetota; class Actinomycetes; order Micromonosporales; family Micromonosporaceae; genus Micromonospora; species Micromonospora sp. NBC_00617. Next base: position 2,154,828 of record NZ_CP107751.1, read on the forward strand.
GGCGTTGGTCGCGGTGGGGCCCGATGGTGCGGTGCCGGGTCGGGAGTCGGCGGAGCCGGCCGAGTCGTCGCAGGTGCGGCTCGGCCGGGCTGAGCTGGTGGCCCGCAGTGGGATCGACGAGTCGACGCTGGTGGAGTTGGAGCGGCTCGGTGTGCTGGTGTCGGATCCGCCGGGGTGGTATGACGCGGATGCGTTGATCATCGCGTCGGCGGTGGCGGGTTTGGCGGCGTACGGGTTGGAGCCGCGGCATCTGCGGGGTTACCGGAGTGCGGCCGATCGTGAGGTCGGGTTGTTCGCGCAGTTGGTGGCGCCGTTGGCGCGGCAGAGTGATCCGGCGGCGCGGGCGCGGGCGGCGGAGACGGCGCGGGAGTTGGTGGCGTTGTCGGAGCAGTTGCACGCGGCGTTGGTGCGGGTGGGGCTGCGGTCGACGTTGGGTCGGTGAGGGTGCCCGGCGGGTGGCGGTGGAGCGGAAAGATCTCTTCGGGGAAGCGTGCCGTAGGCTTGCCGGGGTAACCCCTTTCTGGCGCGGGCGTGGTGCTGTAGCGCATCGGACGACCGTGTTGCGGTCCGTGTACCGTGCAGGGAAGGGCGCGGTGCGGCGTAGGTGACAACGACACGGAGGCGGCGGTGCGCGAGCTGAGCGTGGTCGGAGTTCGGGTGGAGCTGCCCAGCAACCAGCCGATCGTCCTGCTCAGGGAGGTCGAGGGCGACCGCTATCTGCCGATCTGGATCGGCGCGGTCGAGGCCACGGCTATCGCTTATGAGCAGCAGGGGGTCAAGCCGGCCCGTCCGTTGACGCATGATCTTTTGCGGGATGTGTTGGCGGCGTTGCAGGCGCCGTTGCAGGCGGTGGAGATCACCGAGCTGAAGGAGAACGTGTTCTACGCGGATCTCCTGATCGGCGATGGGGTGCGGGTGTCGGCGCGGCCGAGCGATTCGATCGCGTTGGCGTTGCGGGTCGGTGCGCCGATTCGTTGTGCGGAGCAGGTCCTCAGCGAGGCGGGGATCGTTATCCCCGATGAGCAGGAGGATGAGGTGGAGAAGTTCCGCGAGTTCCTGGAGCAGGTGCGTCCGGAGGATTTCGCGGGCTGAGCGGCTTCGGTTCCGCGCTGGTGTCACGGTGGGTGACGTCGGCGCGTGGTTGGTGATCTTTCTCGGTGGCTGCGCGGCGTGTCGCGTCGGTTCCTCCGTGGTAACCCCTGAAGGTGGCGTTAGGGTTGCCGTGTCGAGGGGTGCGCGTCGGAGGAAACGAGGCGTCGCCGCACTGACGGGGAGGTTGTCCGGATGCACGAGCCGCAGGATTCTGATCCGGGTACACAGTTGGGTGAGCCGGGTGTGGCGACTGAGGGTGACGGCTCGGTGGGCTACCGAGGTGTGACGGCGTGCCACGCGGTGGGCATCAGTTACCGGCAGTTGGATTACTGGGCGCGGACGACGCTGGTGGTGCCGAGTGTCCGCGACGCGTCGGGTTCGGGGACGCAGCGGTTGTACTCGTTCCGCGATCTGGTGGTGTTGAAGGTCGTGAAGCGGTTGTTGGACGCGGGGGTGTCCCTGCAGAACATCCGCAAGGCGATCGAGGCGTTGCGGTCGCGTGGTGTGGAGGATCTGGCGGGAATCACGCTGATCTCCGACGGGACGACGGTGTACGAGTGCCGGTCTCCGGAGGAGGTGGTCGACCTGTTGCAGGGTGGGCAGGGCGTCTTCGGGATCGCGATCGGTGGGGCGTTCAAGGAGATTCAGGGGTCGTTGTCGCATCTGCCGGCGGAGCCGGCGGCGAGCGGCCCGGCGGAGCCGGCGGTGGGGGCCTCGTCGGATCCGGTGGGGGACGAGTTGGCGGCGCGGCGGGCGCGGCGGCGGGCCGGCTGAGTCGCGCTGCGCGTCCGTTGGGGCGCGGTCCGTCGATACGGGTGATTTTTTTGGCCACGGCCGTCTGGTGACTGTGGGTCAGCTCGTGGTGTCCGGGTGCGGGTTCCCCGGGTGGTCGATTCCACAGTGGATACTGTCGGTGCTCTCCTGGTTGCCGTGGGTGGATTTCCGGATTCCACTGTGGTGACGGTGCGTGTGCGTCAATGTCGGGAAACCGATAGGGGGGCCCAGACCGGAGGTTGGGGGCACGCTATGGTCCGTCACGGTCCCCGGTGAGCCGCCGTGGCGTGACGGTGCGGCGTCGGGGCCGTTGCCCCTGCGCGTCACCGCGCGCGCGACCTGTCACCCCGGAAGGAACGACCGTGACGGTTACGGAAGAGACCGCTCCAGCCTCGAATTACGACCGCATCGGCGGTGCGAGTTCGGTGAAGGCGGCCGTGGAGCTGTTCTACGACAAGGTGCTCGCCGATCCGGAGTTGGCGGGTTATTTCGCCACTGTGGACATGGCGGGTCAGCGTCGGCACCTGGCGTTGATGTTGACGGTGGTGCTGGGCGGCCCGAACGAGTACACCGGTCGCGGGTTGGCCGAGGCGCACCAGCCGTTGGGTATTCCGGTGGCGCACTACGCGAAGGTGGGTGAGTACCTGATCGCGACGCTGGCCGAGTTGGGTGTTCCGGCCGACGTGCAGGACGACGTGCGGGCGGTGCTGGCGCAGGTGCAGGACCAGGTGGTGGCCACCGGAGAGCGTCCGGGCGTCTGAGCGTGGACGCGGCCCGACTCAAGCAGAGTTGGTCCCTCGTCGCCGGGCACGGCGACGAGGTGCCGCTCTACTTCTATTCAACGTTGTTTCTGACGCATCCCGAGACGCGGCAGATGTTCCCCACGAACATGGCGGGGCAGCGGGACCGCCTGGTCACCGCGCTGGGCCACATCGTGTCCCACGTGGATCAGGTCGATCGGCTGGTGGGTTTTCTGCAGGACCTCGGCGCGGATCACCGTAAGTTCGCGGTCCGCGCGGAGCACTATCCGGCGGTCGGTGAGGCGCTGTTGGCGACGTTGCAGCATTTTCTCGCCGAGCAGTGGACCGATGAGCTGGCCCAGGACTGGGCGGCGGCGTACGGGCTGATCGCGCAGGTGATGATGGAGGCGGCGCAGGCCGCGGAGGCGGTGAACCCGCCGTGGTGGGTGGCGGAGATCGTGGCCCATGAGCGGCGTGCGTTCGACGTGGCGGTGTTGACGGTGCGTCCGCAGTACCTGTTGCCGTTCACCCCGGGTCAGTCGATCGGGGTGTCGCATCCGTCGGTGCGGTCGTGGCGGTACTACTCGCCGGCGAACGCGCCGCGCGCGGACGGCACGCTGGAGTTGCATGTGCGGGCCGCTCCGGGTGGCGCGGTGTCGTCGCGGCTGGTGTACGGCTCGGCGGTGGGGGACCGCGTGCATCTGGCCGCGCCGGTGGGGGACCGCCTGTCGTTGTGGTCGGCGGGTTCCAGTGATCTGTTGCTGCTGGCGTCGGGCACCGGCTGGGCGCCGGTGAAGGCGCTGGTGGAGCAGGTCGCCGCGGAGGGTTCAGGTCGTCGCGTGGATCTGTACGTGGGTGCGCGGTCGCGCAGCGAGTTCTACGACAGCGACGCGATCGACAAGTTGGCGTCGTCGTGTCCGTGGTTGACGGTGACGTACGTGGTGGGCGGGGACGCGAACCGGCCGGGTGAGTTCATGTACGCGGTGGACCGGGCGTTGGCCGATGGTGACTGGCGTTCGCGGCACGTGTACGTGTGCGGGTCGGACGAGATGGTGTCGCACGCGGTACAGACGTTGGCTCGGGCGGGTTACCACGAGGGTCAGGTGCATCACGAGGGTCTGGGCAAGCAGTGGTACGGCCCGGCGTGGCGTACGGCGTTCCAGCAGTCGAGTGAGGGGGGTGAGAGGTGAGCGCGACCCCGATCAGCCGGTACGACGGGATGCCGGTGTCCGGCGGTGTGCAGGTGCGGATGACCTCCGACCGGGTTCGGCGGTGGGAGTTCGGGACGGCGCCGTTCGCCCGGCGTGGCTACGACAACGCGGACGTGGACCGGTTCCGGGTGCAGGTCGCCGACGAGTTGGATCTGTTGGCGACGCAGATCGCGAACCTGCGGGCGGAGAACGAGCGGCTCACCGACCGGGTGGAGTTGCACCGCCACGGGGTGATCCCGAGTACGCCGGCGTCGGCGAAGGTGCCGGCGGCCAAGGAGGTGAATCTGCTGTCGGCGGCGCAGCGCGAGGCCGAGCAGATCATCGCGCAGGCGCACGACTACGCGCGGCGGGTCGCCGAGTACGCCCGGATGCAGTACGAGAGTTACATGCGGGCGGCGGCGGAGGAGGCGAAGCAGGAGGCTGAGCGGGCGGTCACGGAGTACCGCAGTTCGGCCGGGTCGAGCTTCGACGACACGGTGGCGACCCGGGAGGCGTTGCGGATCTTCGGCGAGATGATGGTGTCGCACATGCAGGCGGCGGCGCGGCATCTCGACGACGGCAGTGAGCAGTTGGCGCGCACGATGGACCGGATCGCGAAGGAGACGCCGGGGGCGCCCTTCGTGGGTGGCGTGGCGGGGCAGGCGGCGTTGCCGCGTCACCACCAGCGGTGACCGGCCCGGGTCGGGGTCGCGGTCCGCGACCCCGCCCCGGGGGTCAGGTCGCGGTGGCGCGGACGGCGTCGGCGATCGGTGTCGTTCCGGCGACGAGGCCCGTCCGACTGGCAGGGTCGCGTAATCCAACTGTCTTGTATTCGCGTTCATGGCTCGTCCGCAATCACGGTGAGTCACACGGAGCATGGTGCTGGCGGCGAGATCTGCATCCACGATCATCGTCTGATGACGCGGCGGGCGATCTGGATGCCGTACTGACCGTGAGGGCGTCCGGACGACTGGCGCGCCATGTCAGCGGCAAATCAGTACGTTGACTGCCAGTCACATTCCGGGGCGCGATCAGCGGCATGAGCGGGCGCCGCCGCGCGACCTTTCAGAAGATCACATCGAGGGGCAACAGCGCGAGCGAAGCGCGGTCCACGCGGCGGGCTCGTTTAAGATCATCGGCCGGTGGGCAGCAGCCTGGCTGCGGCGTTACGGGTGAGGATGCCGGCCCGGGTCTTCGGGATCAGCATCGCCGCTACGAAACCGGCGCCGCGCCCCCGGGCGTTGGTGCGGGGTCGGTGCTCGGCCTCGTAGCGTCGGAACGCGGCGACGTGGTCGCCCTCGGCGAGGGTGGCGGCTAGCGTACGGGCGCCGGCGACAGCCATGCTCGAACCGTCGCCGAACAGCGAGACCGAGGCCGCCGCGTCGCCCAGCAGCACCACTCGCCCGACCGACCAGGACGGCAGCACCACCTTGCTGACCGCGTCGAAGTAGAGGTCGTCCGCCCGTTGGGCGCGGGCCAGCAACTCGGGCACTCGCCAGCCGTGCTCGCCCGCGTACACCTCGGCGAGGATCCGCCGGTGCTGGGCGAGGTTGCGGTGGTCGAAGCCTGGGACGGTGGGGTGCCGGAAGATGAACGCGACGCCCGCTTTGCCGCGGACCGGATGCATCGCGACGAGCCGGCCCGGCGTGTTGTGAAGCAGCACGTCGTGCGGATCCTCGGGCGGCTCACCCAGCGGTGTGGTGGCCACGTAGACGCCGAGGTGGCGCACGAAGTCGCGCTCCGGGCCGAAGGCGAGCCGGCGCACCGCCGAGTGCAGTCCGTCGGCCCCGACGACCAGGTCGAACCGGCGGGCCGGGCCGCGTTCGAAGGTGACGTCCACCCCGCCCGGGTCCTGGTCGAGGCGGGTGACGGTGTCGTCGTAGACGAACTCGGCGTCATCGCGGGCAACCGCGCACAGGATCCGGGCGAGATCGGCACGGGGCACCTCGATCTCAGGGGTGCCGGCCGCGCTGCGCGTGGCCGGCATCGACATCCGGCGGCTCAACCGGCCGTCCGAGTCGACGAACCGTATGCCTGTCGCCTGGGTGGCCGCCGCGCGCAGGGCGTCGACCACGCCCATCCGCTCGACCACCGGAAGGGCCGGACCGCGCACGTCGACGGGGTTGCCGCTGGAGCGCTGGCCGTTCACGCGCTCGACGACCGTGGGACGGAGCCCCGCGCGGGCTAGCCAGTAGGCGAGGGTCGGGCCAGCCACGCCGGCTCCGGAGATGAGTACCGTCCGCATGAGCCGAGCATAATTGCACTGGATGCAGTATCGCAACAGGTGCCGAATAACACTCGATGCGGTAATCTGGTCCCCATGTCACTTCGCGACCGCAAGCGAGGCCGCACCCGCAAGGCGCTGGTCGACGCCGCCATCGACCTGATCGAACGCAAGGGCTACGAGGCGACCACAATTGCCGACATCGCGGCCGCCGCCGAGATCGGCACCCGCACGTTCTTCAGCTACTTCCCAAGCAAGGAGGATCTGCTCTTCCCGGAGACCGACCGTCGGGTGCAGGTCGCGGTCGACGCGATTGCCGGCCGCTCGCCGGACGAGGAACCGGCCGACGTCCTGCTGCGCGCGCTTCGTGAGGCGAACGACGACAGCGAGGACATGACCGGCCGGCTCGCCGTCCTGCGGATCCGACTGACCATGGAGGTGCCCGCGGTCCGCGGCCGCGGCCTGCAACTGCAATGGGACAGCCAGCGCGAGATCGCCCGGCACCTGGCCGCGGCCTACCCCGACCGCCTGGACGAGGTGAGCGCGGCCGCGCTAGTCGGCGCCTTCGTCGGCGCGGCCACCGGTGCCTTGACAACGCTGATGGAGGATCCGCAGCGCCGAGCCGACCCAGCCGCGATCCGCGAGTCGTTGCAAAAGGCCACCGATATCGCTCTGCGCCCATGGGCACCGCAGGACGGGCCCACACGAAAGAGCCCACCACCGGCGGACGCGCCCTGAAACGAACCGTCAGGCGCCGAGGCAGGGCAGGCTGTCCACATCACCGTCGAGGACGGTGACCGGGGCCGTCGTCGCACCGACGTCACCGCTATAGCGTAGGAAACGCACTGTTCTCGGCAGATCAGTATGTCTGCTGGTGCCGAGTGGCTTCACCAGCGGTGACGATGGGTTGGTTGGCGGCCGCTGTAGAGAGCTGTGCGCAGCCACTTCAGATGAGGCTTCCCGGTGGATCATCATAACGGACTGTAGCGGTTCCAGGTTCCGCCTGCGGCGGCGTGGTGCCGTTGGGTGGTGTGGTGGTGGAAGCCGAGGGCCTGGGCGACGACCGGTGCCGGGGCCTGAAGCACCAGCTGCCGGAGTACGGCGAGGCGGCCGGGGACGGTCGGGACGCCGAGGTCGCGGATGAGCGGGGCGATCGTGTCGACGGTGAGGGGCTGGCCGGCGCGGCGGCCGGGGAACAGCCAGCGGGCGTCGCGGTTGGTGGCGGTGCGCATGTTGGTGCGCTGGTCGCGCAGGGCCAGCAGTAGCTCGGCGACGGGTTGGGGGACCGGCGTCGGCGGGTTGCCGAGGTGCAGCAGGACGTCGGGTCCGGTGGTGTCGATGTCGTCGATGGTCAGGCGCAGGATGCGGCCGAGGGGTTGGGCGTAGAGCAGGACGAGGATCGCGGCGACGCGGGCGCGCAGGCCGCCGGCGTCGTCGGTGATCAGCTTGCGCAGCAGCGCGAGACGGCGGTGCTGGGTGATTGGGGTCTGCTGGCCGGGGCGGTGCGGAGGAACCCGCAGCCGTGGCAGGTGCCCGGCGCGGGTGGCCCAGGCCAGGAACGGCTTGAGGAGCTGCCGCTGGTGCGGCCGGTGGTCGACGAGCCAGCGGTCGAGATCAGCCTGCCGCAACGTGGCGAGCGCTTGGCCCTGCTCCTGGGTCCAGGCGAGGAAGTCGCCGGTGCGCAGGACCTGCTGACCAAGGTCGCTGCGGGTGTGGCGGCTGACGGGTCCGCGGTCGGCGCGGCGCCGCAGCCCGGGCAGGGTGTGCCAGGTGGTGTATTGGCGCAGCAGCCGGCGCTGCTCGGTGTCCGTGACGGTGTCCAGGTGCTCGAGCAGCCACCGCTCGAAGAGCACGACCTGCTTGTCTATGCGGGGTAGGACGCCGCACTGCATGAGTAGCTCGCGGAGGTGGGCGGCGACGCGCCAGGGCTGCAGGCGGTGGAACGCGTCGTGGGTCAGTTCGATGTCGCCGCGGCCCAGGCCCCGCAGCAGGTCGGCGGCGCTGGCGGAGCGGCCGTGCCGGGATGAGACCCAGGCCAAGCCGGAGAGTGGGTTGTCCATGCTGATCAACAAGTCGGCCAGAGGCGCCAGCTCGGGCCGGATCCGGCCGGTGCCGTCGTCGAGGAGTTCGGCGATGCGCCGGGCGAGGGTGCAACGGGTGCAGCGGCGACCGGCGTGCAGCTTGCCCTCCTGCCCGCACTCCACACAGGCATGCGAGGAGGAGAACCCGGCGCAGCTGGTGCAGATCGGTGCCCGGTCCACGGGGCGCAGCCCGGCCAGAACCCGGTCCTGGCCGCAACTGGGGCAGCGGCCACGGGTGAGCAGTGCCCGGTCGTGGCAGGTGCGGCAGACGTGCCCGTCGGGCCACCGAGCCGCGAAGTTGCCGCGCCGGCCGCACCGGGCACAGTCCCGGATGAACCAGCGTTCGTACTGCTCGGCGGTGGCGTAGGGGCGATCCATCAGTCCGGTCGCACGCGGGCCCGCCGGGGCCGGACCGTGGCCAGATCCACCGGCGCCGGTGCGTCTCCGGCGACGGCCTTGCGCGGCGCGACGTTAGCCGCCGAGGTAACGACCAGGTCGGCGGGGGGTGACCTCCAGGATGTCGCACAGCGCCGCCAGCACCGGCAGCGACAGCCGCTCCGGGGTGCCGGTCACGAGGCGGTGCACTTGGGAGGCGGACAGGTCGATGCCGCGCTCGTGCAACAACGGCACCAGTTCGGTGGCCGTGAACACGCCGCGGCCGGCCATCATCTCCCGCAGCCTCCACCGGTAGCTGACCTGGCGTTTCATGCTCATTGCGCCCTCCGGGCCGGTCGTAGTGCCGCGTCCATGGTCGCGTCGAGAGCCTGCCGCAGCGTCCGGGTGCGGAAGTCCGACGACACGCAGGTGTAGATCGCCATGGTGGAGGCATGTTCGTGGCCGACCTGCTGCTGCACGAACAGCGGATCCCAGCCTGCCTCGATCAGGTGGGTGACGTAGGAGCGACTCCAGGCATGATGATCGCCGACGTCCTCCCGGCGGTCTGACCCGAAAAACAACGGGCCGCGGTGCCTTGTTAGCGATACGTCGGCCGTCGGGAGGACGTCGTCGTGCCGCTGCCGGCCGGGGTCGATGTGGCCTGATAGGAGCCCGAAGCATCCCACTGGAGTTCTGCCCGCGTTCCCGCTGGCGGCGGCGCCGCAGAGGGTGAGGCGACGCGACGGAGGTCCGGGTGGGCATGGCAGCGACGATCGAGCTGGCCGAGGTTCGAGTCATCGTCGGCGTGGACACCCATGCCGACGTGCACGTGGCTGCGGCGATCGACCAGCACGGGCGCCTGCTCGCCACGACCAGCGTGCCGAGCACCGCTGCCGGGCACGCCCAGTTGACGGCCTGGGCGCAGGAGCTCGGAGTTGTCGAGCAGGTCGGCGTCGAGGGCACCGGCAGCTACGGCGCCGGGCTGACCCGGCACCTGCTTGACCAGGGCATGTCGGTGGTGGAAGTCGTGCGGCCGAACCGGCAGACCCGCCGCCGGCGCGGCAAGACCGACGCCATCGACGCCGAGACCGCTGCGCGGTCGGTACTAGCCGGTACTGCGCTGGGCATGCCCAAGACCGCCGACGGCGCGGTGGAGATGATCCGCACGCTGCGGCTGGTCCGCCGCTCCGCGATGAAGGCCCGGACCCAGGCCGCCAACCAGCTGCGGGCCGTTCTGGTCACCGCCCCGCAGGCCCAGCGCGACCGGCTGCGCACCCTGTCGCTGGCGCAACTCGTTGACGCCGCGACGCGGTGCCGCCCCGGTCAGCTTGCCGGGATCGAGGCAGCCAGCAAGCTGGCGCTCAAGTCCCTCGCCACCCGATACCAGCAACTCACGACAGAGATCACCAGGCTCGACACCGAGATCGAGCAGCTCGCCCGCCAAGCGGCGCCGCAGCTCATGGCGATCAAGGGCGTTGGAGCAGACACCGCTGGCGCGCTGCTGGCCGCGGCCGGCGACAACCCCGAGCGGCTGCGCCACGAGCCCGCGTTCGCGCACCTGTGTGGCGTCGCGCCGATCCCGGCCTCATCGGGCAAGACCAACCGGCACCGGCTCAACCGCGGCGGTAACCGAGACGCCAACCGCGCCCTTTACATCCTGACGTTGGGCCGGCTCAGCTACGACGAACGCACCCGCGAATACGCGGCCCGGCGCACCGCCGAAGGCAAGACCAAACGCGAGATCATCCGCTGCATCAAGCGCTACCTTGCCCGCGAGATCTTCCGGGCCCTTACGGCCGACGGGCAGACCTCTGTGCGTTCAGCCGGAGCGCCGGATCTTGCGCATGAGCATCGCCCAGACTCCGTACCCGGACCCGACATTCCCCGTGATCGCGCCCGCAGCGGAGCCCATGAACAGGGCGTTCGCGCAGTCCGGGCAGACCTCCCGGCCAGTGATGCTCTTCTCGAACGGCTCGCGGACACGGCGACCGCAGTCAGGGCACTCCCGGCCTGAAAGACCCATCATCACCTCGCGGTATCCGCCACGCGAGCTGCCCGTCCACGGCGCCAGAGCACGACGTCAGCCACCACAACCGGGACCATGGCCGCACCTCCCACCAGAACCTTGACGCCTGTGGGGGCGTCCCAAACAAGCCCGACGACCACGAGAGTCAGAAGACTCAACAGGTAAACGACGTTCAAAGAGCGCGCCATGTCGCCAACGTAGCAACTGGAAGCATCGACGAACGCCTGGATTGCCACTGCCCTCGGCCGAACTCCTGCACTGAGCACTTGACCCATAGGAGCATCTCCGTCAGGTCGACCTCGCTCACGTCGCTCTCGACGGTGCCCTGCACTACGCCCGCGACAGCGGCGACCGGGTGGCCGGCACCGAAGCCGTCGCCCCGATGTGCTGGCTGCTGCTCCGCGTCGGACGGTTCGCCGACGCCAAGACCCTCGCGATCCGGACCGCCGACCAAGTGGAACCCAGACTGTCGACCGCCGCCCCGGCGGAACTCGCCGGGTGGGGTCAACTGCTACTCAAGGCCGCCGCTGCAGCGGTCCGCGACGCACGCCGGGACGAAGCCTCCGACATCCTCGACCTGGCCGCCGCCGGCGCGCTGCGGCTCGGTAACCAGCGCGTCCCGCACGCGGATCTCATCGGCAACGACTCCTCACCCGAAGGTGTGCACCTGATGCGGGTGGAATCAGCCGTTATCGCCGGCCAGCCTGACCGGGCGTTGGCCCTCGCCGAAGAGGTAACCCGCTTCCCGCAGGTCACCCCGTCCAGCCGCCAGCGGCACCGCCTGGACGTCGCATGGTCATACGTCCAGACCGGTCAGCACTCCGCGGCGACGGGCGTCCTGCTCGGGCTGCGCGACACTGCGGCGCCGTGGCTGCGGCAACAGCCATACGCCCGGGACATCGTGACGGAGTTGATCGATACCCGGAGCCGGGCAGCGTCCGCTGAGTTAGCCGAGTTGGCGTCTCTCGTAGGTGGCTCTGCGTAAGTGCCGCGTCACGCGGTACTTAGGTCGACGGTCTGTCACAAATGTGGTCGCCGCGGGGGCGCCGGACAACATCGCCTGCGTCGTCGCCGACGTCGTCGGGGTGTAGCCCCCGCCGGGGTGGCCGTCGAGCGGGTGCGGCGCCGACGGGTGACCGGTGCCGGCTGTGCGGCGCCGGACGAGGCCGCTGCCGGGCGTGCGGCGTCGGCTGGGGATCGATACCGGGGTGTTCGGCGTCGGCGGGCGCGCTGAGGCAGCATAAAGGGGTGACGAAGAGCCTGGAGGCGTTGACCTCGCTGGTGGCCGGCGGCGGGGTGGTGGTGCTCAGCGGGGCGGGCCTGTCCACCGAGTCGGGTATCCCGGACTATCGGGGGCCCAGTGGGGTGGCCCGCCGGCACACCCCGATGACCTTCCAGGCGTTCACCCGGGATCCCCTCGCTCGGCGTCGGTACTGGGCGCGCAGCCACCTGGGGTGGCGGTTGATCGCGCGGTCGGCGCCGAACGCCGGGCATCGGGCGGTGGCGCGGCTGCAACGCGCCGGCCTGGTCGACGCGGTGATCACGCAGAACGTCGACGGGTTGCACGGCGCCGCGGGCAGCGACCGGGTGGTCGAGTTGCACGGGCGCCTGGACGAGGTGGTCTGCCTGGACTGCGGCAACCTGACCTCCCGGGAGGAGGTGGACCGGCGGCTGCGCGAGGCCAACCCGGACTTCGTGGCCCGCGCCGCCGCGGTCAACCCGGACGGTGATGTGGATCTCCCCGATGAGCAGGTGGCCGGGTTCCGGCCGGTCGACTGCGGGATCTGCGGGACGGGGATGCTGAAACCGGACGTGGTGTTCTTCGGCGAGACGGTGCCGCCCGAGCGGGTGGCGCGGTGTTTCGCGCTGGTGGAGCAGGCGCGGGCGGTGGTGGTGCTCGGGTCGTCGTTGACGGTCATGTCGGGGCGCCGGTTCGTGATTCGCGCGGCGAAGCACGGCATTCCGGTCGCGATCGTCAACCAGGGGCCGACCCGGGGTGACGGGTACGCCACGGTGTGCCTCGACGCGCCGCTGGGAGCGCTGCTGCCGGCGCTCGCCGAGCGGGTCGCCGGCGAGGCCGCGCCGCTGGTCACGCCGGCCGGCGTGTGACGTTACAGGGGTAGGACATCCGCCGGAAACACCGGCGCTGGTAGCGTTGACCATGCCGGTACCACCCACGTGGGAGAGACCGCCCGACAGCAGCAGGGGCGGCGCCGAAGGGGCAAAACCTCCCCGGAACCTCTCAGGCAAAAGGACCTCGTGGGCAGGCACTGTGGAGCGCTGTGCGGGCGCGACAGAGGGGGAGGCCGATCCGTCGACCTCGCCCGGGAGCGCCCCTGATGTCCGTAGAGCAGTTCGCCACCCGTCACATCGGTCCCGGCCCCGACGATGAGCGTCGCATGCTGGAGGTCGTCGGGCACGACTCGATCGACGAACTGATGGACGCCGCGATCCCCGAGGTGATCCGCTGGCACGGCACCCTCGACCTGCCGGAGGCGGCCACCGAGGCCGAGGCGATCGCCGAACTGCGGGCCCTCGCGGCCCGCAACACCGTCGCCGTGTCGATGATCGGCCTCGGCTACCACGGCACGCACACCCCGGCGGTGATCCGCCGCAACGTCCTCGAAGACCCGGCCTGGTACACGGCGTACACGCCGTACCAGCCGGAGATCAGCCAGGGCCGGCTCGAGGCGCTGCTGAACTTCCAGACGATGGTCACCGACCTGACCGGCCTGGCCACCGCGAACGCCTCCATGCTCGACGAGGGCACCGCCGCCGCGGAGGCGATGACCCTCGCCCGGCGGGCGTCCAAGAGCAAGAGCCGGGTGTACGTCGTCGACGCCGACGCCCTGCCGCAGACCATCGCGGTGATCACCAGCCGGGCGGTGCCGCTCGGCATCGACGTGCGGGTCCTCGACGTCGAGCGCGACGAGCTGCCGGCGGAGTTCTTCGGCCTGCACCTGCAGTACCCGGGCGCGTCCGGCGCGGTGCGCGACCACGCGGGTCTCGTCGAGGCGGCGCACGCCGTCGGAGCCCTGGTGACCGTCGCGGCGGACCTGCTGGCGTTGACGCTGCTGCGGGCGCCGGGGGAGATCGGCGCGGACATCGCCGCCGGCACCACCCAGCGGTTCGGCGTACCCATGGGCTTCGGTGGGCCGCACGCCGGCTACCTGGCGGTGCGCGCGGGCCTGGAGCGGATGCTGCCCGGGCGCCTGGTCGGGGTGTCCCGCGACGCGGACGGCAACCCGGCCTACCGGCTGGCGTTGCAGACCCGCGAGCAGCACATCCGCCGGGAGAAGGCGACCAGCAACATCTGCACCGCGCAGGTGCTCCTGGCCGTGATGGCCGGCATGTACGCCGTCTACCACGGCCCGGACGGGCTGCGCGACATCGCGGCGCGTACCCACGCCATGGCGGCGCGGCTCGCGGCCGGGCTGCGCGTCGGCGGCGTCGACGTCGCGGACGTCGCGTTCTTCGACACCGTCACCGCGCGCGTGCCGGGCGCGGCGGCGCGGGTCGTCGCGGCGGCCGCTGAGCGGGGGGTGAACCTGCGGCTGGTCGACGCCGACCGGGTGGGGATGTCCTGCGACGAGACGACGACCGTGGCGCACCTGCGCGCGGTGTGGGCGGCGTTCGGTGTGGACGCGTTCGACGGCGACGTGGACGCGGCCCTGCCGGTCGACCTGTCCCGGACCTCGGACTTCCTGACCCACCCGGTGTTCCGCAGCCACCACTCCGAGACGGCGATGCTGCGCTACCTGCGCCGACTGTCGGACTTCGACTACGCCCTGGACCGGGGCATGATCCCCCTCGGCTCGTGCACGATGAAGCTGAACGCGACCACCGAGATGGAGCCGGTCAGCTGGGCGGAGTTCGCACACATCCACCCGTTCGCGCCGCAGGACCAGACCGTCGGGTACCGGGAGATGATCGGTCAGCTGGAGTCGTGGCTGGCCGAGGTGACCGGCTACGACGCGGTCAGCGTGCAGCCCAACGCCGGCTCCCAGGGTGAGCTGGCCGGCCTGCTGGCCATCCGCTCCTACCACGCGTCGCGCGGTGAGACGCACCGCGACGTGTGCCTGATCCCGTCGTCGGCGCACGGCACCAACGCGGCCAGCGCGGTGATGGCCGGCATGCGGGTGGTCGTGGTGGCCTGCGACGACGACGGCAACGTCGACCTCGTCGACCTGGACGCGAAGATCGACAAACACCGCGACGCGCTCGCCGCGATCATGGTGACGTACCCGTCGACCCACGGCGTGTACGAGACGGGCATCGCGTCGCTGTGCGCGAAGGTCCACGACGCCGGCGGTCAGGTGTACGTCGACGGGGCGAACCTCAACGCCCTCGTCGGGTTCGCCAAGCCCGGCAAGTTCGGCGCGGACGTGTCGCACCTGAACCTGCACAAGACGTTCTGCATCCCGCACGGCGGCGGTGGCCCCGGCGTCGGTCCGGTGGCGGTGCGCGCGCACCTGGCGCCGTTCCTGCCCGGTGACCCGCTCGGCGCGCACGCCGACGCCACCCCGGCGATCTCGGCGGCGAAGTACGGGTCGGCGGGCATCCTGCCGATCCCGTGGGCGTACCTGCGGATGATGGGCGCCGAGGGCCTGACCCGGGCGACCGGCGTGGCCGTCCTCGCCGCGAACTACGTGGCCGCGCGGCTGCGCGGGCACTTCGAAGTGCTGTACGCCGGCAACAAGGGCCTGGTGGCCCACGAGTGCATCCTGGATCTGCGGCCGTTGACGAAGGCGACCGGCGTGAGCGTCGACGACGTGGCGAAGCGGCTCATCGACTACGGCTTCCACGCGCCCACGATGTCGTTCCCGGTGGCGGGGACGCTGATGGTGGAGCCGACCGAGAGCGAGGACCTGGCCGAGCTGGACCGGTTCTGCGACGCGATGATCGCGATCCGGGCGGAGATCGACCAGGTGGGGTCGGGGCAGTGGCCAGCGGGGGACAACCCCCTGGCGAACGCCCCGCACACCGCGGCGATGGTCAGCGGCGACGAGTGGCCGCACGCGTACCCGCGGTCGGTGGGCGCGTACCCGGCCGGGGTCGACCGGGCGGGGAAGTACTGGCCGCCGGTGCGGCGCGTCGACGGCGCCTACGGGGACCGGAATTTGGTCTGCTCGTGCCCGTCGCCGGAGGCGTTCGAGGACTGACGTCGGCGGGCCGGGGCGGGCGGTGCTGGCCGCCCCGGCTACGCCGCGACCTGGGCGAAAGGCGTCCCGTACCGGGGGACTAGCCTGGGTCGACGGCGGCTGTTTGGTGACGCTGGGTGGTCGTTCAGGCCACGAGAGCGTGGCGGGCGGGGCCGCGGTGCGGTGCGATGCTGCTGCCATCGGGGAGCAGCTCGCCGGTGTCCTCGAAGACGATGACGCCGTTGCAGAGCAGGCTCCAGCCCTGCTCAGGGAAGCAGGCGAGGACCCGGGCGGCTTCCCGGTCGGTGGCTTCAGCTAAGGGGCAGGTCGGTTGGTGCTGGCACATCGGGTTCTCCGGACTGTGGGGGCACTGTGTCATGGTTCACATGACCCAGTGACGCACAGTACCAAGCGAACGTGTCCAGCATCGAGCAGGTGCCGGTCCGGCGTACGGGAAATCCACTGAACGGATGAGGAAGGTCGGACCATACGGCGTGGAAACGCTCCCACAGGTGCTGGTCGATGTGCCGGCCGCCCCCACCGCGTGTCGCGACACGCTCGCTGAACGCGCCCGCCTGCACTGGCGCCGCACCGACGGCGGCGACCCCGCCGTCCTCGCCGAGGAGTTCCTCGCCGCGCACGGCCTGAACCTGCGCGACCTCACCCGCCCCACCCCCACCCACCACGACACCCGGGCCTGCGGCGCCGCGCTCTACCTGTCCGCCGCCGCCGGAGCACACCTGGCCGGCGCCCCCACCGCGGCGCCCGAACCCGCCCCGGCCCTGCCCGACCTCGCCGTCGTCGTCTACGACCACGGCCCCACCCGACGCGCCCCCGCCCGCACGGCGACACCCTGGTGGCTCGGCGACTGGACCGACAGCTGGACACCCGAGCAGCACGCCGCCGCCGTCGCCGCCATCCGCGCCGCCATCGGCCGCGGCGACGTCTACCAGGCCAACCTCGTCGGCCACGCCGCCGCCCCCTACACCGGCGACCCCCTGCCCGCCCTGCGCCGCCTCCGCGCGCTGCCCGGCGCCCGCTACGGCGGCGTCCTCACCGGCGACGACTGGGCGATCGGCTGCGCCTCCCCGGAAACCCTCATCGAGGTCCGCGACGGACACCTGATCACCCGACCCATCAAGGGCACCCGCCCCGCCACCGCCGCCGGCCGCGCCGAACTGCTCACCAGCGCCAAGGAACGCGCCGAACACATCATGATCGTCGACCTGGAACGCAACGACCTCGCCCGCATCGCCCGCACCGGCACCGTCACCGTCGACGACCTGTTCACCGTGCGCCGCTGGTGCGACCTGTGGCAGGCCGAGTCGACCGTACGCGCCACCGCCGCCGACGGCCTCGGCCTCGCCGACCTGCTGCGCGCCACCTGCCCCGGCGGCTCCGTCACCGGCGCCCCGAAACTCGCCGCCCTGACCCACATCGCCGCCGGAGAACCCGTCGGCCGCGGCGCCAGCATGGGCGCCCTCGGCTGGGTCGCACCCGGCCGCGTCGACCTCGGCCTGACCATCCGCACCGCCGCCGCCGCCGGCGAATCCCTGCACACCTGGGCCGGCGGCGGCATCACCTGGGACAGCGACCCCGCCGCCGAGGTCGCCGAAGCCGCCGCGAAGACCGCCCCCATCCGCGCCACCCTGGCCGGACGCTGACCCCACCACCACCGGCGATACGCTGACCCCCATGACCATGCGGCCCATCCGGATCATCGGCGACCCCGTCCTGCGCACCGAATCCGAGCCGGTCACCACCTTCGACGCCGAACTACGCGCCCTGGTCACCGACCTGATGGACACCCTGCTGGGCGAACCCGGCCGCGCCGGCGTCGCCGCACCACAGATCGGCGTCAGCGCCCAGGTCTTCGTCTACGACGCCGACGGCCACCGCGGCCACCTCATCAACCCCACCCTCGAGCTGTCCGACGAACTCCAGGACGACGAGGAGGGCTGCCTGTCCATCCCCGGGCTGTACTTCCCGACCGTACGGGCCCTGCACGCCACCGCCCACGGCGTCGACCAGCACGGCGAACCGCTCACCATCACCGGCAGCGGATTCCTCGCCCGCGCCCTGCAACACGAGACCGACCACCTCGGCGGCCGGCTCTACGTCGACACCCTGCGCGGCGACACCCGCCGCCGGGCCCTGCGCGAGATCCGCGCCGGTCGTTTCGACTCACCCAGCCGCCGCGGCTAGGCCGTCAGCGAGCCACCCACTGGTCGTGGCCAAGCTTGGCGACCAACGCCACCACCACCAGCAGCAGCACCACCCGCACGAACCCCGACCCGCGGCGCAACGCCATTCGCGCACCCAGCACCGCTCCGGCGATGTTGCACACCGCCATCCCCGCACCCAGCAGCCACCACACGTGCCCGGTCACCCCGAACACCACCAGCGCACCCAGGTTCGTGCCCGCGTTGACCACCTTCGCCATCGCCGAGCCGTGCACGAAGTCCGCGCCGATCAGCGCGGTGAACGCCAGCACCAGGAACGTGCCGGTGCCCGGACCGATCAACCCGTCGTACAGGGCGATGCCCACCCCGGCCACCGCGATCACCGCCGCCACCCGCACCGGAGTCCGCCGCCGCGGCACCGCCACCACGCCCAGCCGGGGCCGCAGCAGCACGAACAGCGCCACCGACACCAGCACCACCAGCACCACCGGCCGGTACGCCGACGCCGGCACCGCGCCAGCCAGCGCGGCACCCACCCCGGCGCTGAGCACCGCCACGCCCGCCGCCGGCCCCGCCACCCGCCAGTCGACCTTCGTGCGCCGGGCGTACGTCGCCGCCGCGGTGGCCGTACCGAAGATCGCGGCCAGCTTGTTGGTGCCCAGCGCCGTGGCCACCGGCAGCCCGGGCGCGGCCACCAGCAACGCCGGCAACAGCAGCAGACCACCACCACCGACCACGGCGTCGACCCAACCGGCCAGGGCCGCGGCGGCCAACAGGGTGCTCAGCGATACGGCGTCCACGAGCGGCCATTCTTCCCACCCGCGGCCGCCCGGCCCGCACCAGAGTGGCCAGCCTCACCAGTCCCTGATCCCGATCTCAGCGCCCGCCGGGCCGGCCGGCCGCGGTGATGTCACCCATGCCGGGCCAGCCGCGAGGTGGCCAGTTCCTCATGAAACGCTCACAGGTTCTTCATGGCAGCTCGTTTGAATCGGGTGCGAAGCCGGTGGCAGGGTGGTGGTGAGGGTGGGCGCGCGGATCTTGGTGGCTGAGGATGAGCCCAAGCAGGCGAATCTGATGCGGATGTACCTCGAGCGGGAGGGTCACAGTGTGTTGGTGGTCGGTGATGGGCGAGCGGCGCTTGATGCGGCGCGGGCTCGCCGGCCCGACCTGGTGGTCCTCGATGTCATGATGCCGGTCATCGGCGGTCTTGACGTGTGCCGGATTCTGCGTGCCGAATCGACGGTTCCGATTCTGCTCTTGACAGCCCGGAGCACTGAGGATGACATCCTCCTGGGTCTGGACGTCGGTGCGGACGACTACCTCACCAAGCCCTACAGTCCGCGGGAGCTGACTGCTCGGGTCCGTGCTCTGCTGCGTCGTGCGGGCGTGGTGGGCGCAGGCGGTCAGGAGGTGCTTCGGGTGGGTGATCTGGAGGTGGACGCCGCCCGGTTCAGGGTGCGGGTGGACGGGCGGGAAGCCGCCTTGACGGCCAAGGAGTTCGGCATTCTGGAGGTGCTCGCGGGTGACCCAGGCCGGGCGTTCACCCGGGCGCAGATCATTGACCGGGCCTTTGGCTTCGACCATCTGGTGCTGGAGCGCACCGTCGATGCGCACGTGATGAATTTGCGGCGCAAGATCGAAGTCGACCCCGCCAGACCCCGATATGTGCAGACGGTATTCGGGCGCGGGTACCGATTGGCAGACCAGGACGCGACCGACTCGACGAAACCCCCGGTTGGGCAATCGCCGCGAAAGACGGGTCCGTGAGTTTCCGACTACGGGTGCTCCTGCTGGTGACGCTGGTGGCGGTGAGCGCGACGTCTGCGACGACCTGGTTGAGCCTGCGCGAGGTCTCGCAGCAGATCGACGAGTCCGCCACCATCGACCGCGCCCAGCTCGACCAGGTCAGCGCGGCACTGTTCGACTACGGGAGTCGTCACGGCACCTGGGAGGGCGTCGCCGACCTCGCGGACGACCTGAGCCACAAGCTCGGACAGCGCATCCACCTGCAATCCGAGGCGGGCGTCGTGATCGTGGACACCGACACGATGGCGGGTCGCACGGCCCGCAAGGTCGGCAACGTGACCGCCTTGATCGATCCGCGACCGAAACTGTCGCCCACGCGGCTGACCGCCGACACCACCACGCACTCGATCCGCTCCTACCGGGCCGGGGCGACTTTCGCCGCCTGCCTGGCTCGAGTCAACCTGGGCGTCACGATGCAGGCTGACAGTCACGGCGTGCCCACGTTCAACCTCGACCCAGCAGACCGCGACAAGACCCTCGGTGATCGGCCGGGCTCGATGGTGGCTGCGGAATGCCGGCAGCAAGCCGACCGTGCGGGAGCGAGCACCGACCTGGATCAAGCCCGCGTCGCGCTCTGCCTGACTGAAACGGTCGGATCGTCGGAGGGCTGTCTGGCCCAGGCCTTCACCGATCAGATCAGCGCCGTGGCGCCCGTACCGGTACGGGTCTACCTGGGCGCGGGGGGGTACGCCACACCTGTGCTGGCGATCGGTCCGCTGTTGGCGGCGGCGACGGTCGTGATGACGATCGCCCTTGTCGGCACCGCCCTGCTCAGCCGGCGAGTGTTGCGCCCGATCCGCACACTCACCGCTGCGTCCCATCGGCTGGGCGACGGCGACCTGTCCAATCGGGTGCCGGTGCGGGGCAACGACGAGTTGGCCGGGCTGGCCCGATCCTTCAACCAGATGGCAGATTCGCTGCGATCGGCGGAGGAGCGCCAGCGTCGGCTGATCGCCGACGTCGCCCACGAGTTGCGCACGCCGTTGGCGAACCTCCGGGGCTACCTGGAGGCGCTCCAGGACGGGGTGATCGCGCCGGGGCCGGAACTGTTCGCCAGCTTGCACGACGAGGCGGTGCTCCAGCAACGGATCGTCGACGACCTGCAGGATCTGGCGCTGGCGGAAGCGGGACAGTTGGCGTACCACCGCGTTCCGGTCGACGTAGCGGAACTGCTCGAGACGTGCCGTACCGCCCATCGATCCCGAGCAGAAGCCGACCGAGTGGAGTTGGCCGTCCGTGCTGAGCCGGCCACCGTGCACGGCGATCCGGATCGGTTACGCCAACTGATCGGCAACCTGATCACCAACGCGTTACGGGCCACTCCCGCCGGGGGTCGAATCACGCTGCAGGCCCACCACGCGCCGGGAACCGTCGTGGTGCGAATCGCCGACACGGGCTGCGGCATCGCCTCCGACGCGCTTCCCCACATCTTCGAGCGGTTCTGGCGGGGCGATCCGGCCCGGGGTCGACACACCGGTGGCAGCGGCCTCGGCCTGTCGATCGCCCGACAGATCATCACCGACCACGGCGGCTCGATCGAGGTCGCCAGCCAGGTCGGCGCCGGTTGCACGTTCACCATCACCCTGCCGGCGATGTCCGCGACCTGAGCGCGCCCGATCCACGAGCGCGCCAAGCGCCATCGCCGCACCGACGTACACCCAGCCGAACAGCACGTCAACGACCCAGTGTTCGCCGGTGTAGACCAGGGTCACCGCCATCGCCAGCGGATACGCCAGCAGCAGCGGCACCCACCGACGGCGCACCCGGCGGAGAAAGAACACCACCGCGAGCAGAGCGAAAGCCGCATGCAGAGAGGGCATGGCGGCGACCGGATTGGCGAGAGCCTGCCCCTGAGTGACCAGGTTCCCGGCACCGTGCAGCCCCATCGCATGCCAGCCCCGGGTGGAGATCCGGACGATCGGTGGTGCGAGCTCGTGCACGGAGGCCCACCACGGCGGCGCGGCCGGATAGGCGAAGTACGTGCCCAGACCCAGCGCGGTGAGCGCGAACCACCGGGTGGTGAACGCGATCCAGACCGGCCGGGCGCGAAGCCACAGCACCACCGCTATCGTCAACGTGACCGCAAAATGGCTGAAATAGACCCAACTTGCCAGAATGTCGTACCAGCGGACCGTGTCCGGGTCGTAGAAATGATGCTGCAACCACACGGTCGGCAACGCACCACCGAACATGGCACGATCCAGCGCGATCATCTCCGTCACATGAGGGGTAGCGCCATTGTCCGCGAGCCCCCGACCAACGTCGTAGACGATCAGCAGCACCGCCACCGGCAGCCAGTCGCGTGCGAAACGCAGATGCTCGCGCGGTGGCAGCCGGATGTTCCAGCAGACGGTGGCGGCCCACATCCAGCCAAGCGCGGCGGTGATGTCCGTCGGCAGACCAATGGTCAACCACCACACGACGAACGCGACGACCAGAAGGGCGAACGCGGCCACCCGCCGATCACCCGTCACCGGCCGTCCCGCAACGGAATCGACGTCGCGCCCCAGCTCGACCTCCGACGTGCGGCGGGTCACCGGCGCGTCGCCGACTCAGCCAGCAGGTCGGAAACCCGCACGAACTCAAAGCCCCGGCGGCGCAGGCCCTGAATCATCCCCGCGAGACCCTGGATGGCGACCAGCCGATCAGCGGGTCCGGTGTCGTGGGCGAGAAGAATCGTCCCCGGGGTGCAGGCATTGACAATGTAGTCCGTCAACCCCCCCGGGTCGCCCGGATACTCCGACTCGATCATCTGCCGATTCCACAGAATGATCTGATAACCCAGCTCGTTCGCGGCCAGCATGCTACTGCCGGCCAGGTGCCCGTACGGCGGGCGCAACAGGGTCGGCTCCCGGCCGGTCAGCCGGGCCAGCTCGTCATGAGCACGGCTGATCGCCGCACGACTGTCCTCGACGGTCATCCGGGCCAGATCCCGATGCGCCCACGTGTGATTCCCGACCTCGTGCTCAGCCAGCTTCCCAGCGACGAGATCGCCGTAACGGCGCGCGTTCGCGCCCAGCATGAAAAACGTGGCCCGGGCCCGGGCCTCAGCCAGGATCGCCAACACCTGCGGCGTCCAGTTCGGCGCAGGCCCATCATCAAAGGTCAGCGCGATCAGCCGCTTGGCCGTGTCCACCCCCCACACCACATCCAGGTGAGACGACCTGGGCGGCGTGCGACGGTCGGCGTGAACGGTGGCGGCGTACCCGCCGTAGAACGGCAAAGGATCATCGGCAGTGAACGCGTCGTAGCCACGCTTCCCAGCGGCAGCCACCCCCGCGCCAGCCAAAGCTGAGGCAACACCCGCGAGCACTCGCCGTCGTGACGGCACCGAGCGCGCAGATGAGGCATCAGGGAGGGGATTCGGAATCCGCGCCGCGCGGTCACGGCCGGCCATGGCGATCGACATGCCCGCAGAGTAGGAACCAGCCATGAAGAAAAGATCAAGAAGCGACGAAGCCGCCATGCGCACCGGAGCAAGCGCGCCGCGCGCCACCCACGTACGAGACGTCAGCGACCCCGCGCCCGCCGCAACCACACCCCCAACGCGCCCATCGCCACGAACACCAACACCGAACACAGCAGCACCTTCAGCACCCGGCAACCCTCCCACGGGGACGTAGGGTGCAGGGGTGCGCCTGGCCACCTTCAACCTGCTGCACGGACGATCCCTCACCGACGGCCTCGTCAACCCCGACCGACTCGACGCCGCCGTACGCGCCCTCGACGCCGACGTGCTCGCCCTACAGGAAGTCGACCGCGACCAACACCGCAGCGGCAACCTCGACCTCACCGCCATCGCCGCCCGCGCCCTCGACGCGCCACACCACCGCTTCGCCGCCGCCGTCGTCGGCACCCCCGGCGAACAGTTCCGCCCCCTGCGCCACGACGACGACGGCCACGGCGAACCCTGCTACGGCATCGGCCTGATCAGCCGGCACCCGGTGCGCAGCTGGCAGGTCACCCGCCTCAAGCCCGCACCCGTACGCTCCCCGGTCTATGTGCCCGGCCCCGGCGGCGGCCTCGTCCTACTGCACGACGAACCCCGCGTCGTGCTCGCCGCCGTCCTGGACACCCCACACGGCCCACTCACCGTCGCCGCGACCCACCTGTCCTTCGTCCCCGGCTGGAACGCCCGCCAACTACGGCAGACCGTCCGCGCCCTGCGCGCGTTGCCCGCCCCCCGCGTCCTGCTCGGCGACCTCAACCTGCCCGCCGGCCCGGCCCGGCTCATCTCCGGCTGGCGCCCCCTGGGCCGCCGCCCCACCTACCCCGCCGGGCAACCCCGCGTCCAACTCGACCACATCCTCGCCGACCGGCACGCCCTCGACCAGCTCCCACCCGTACGGGCCGTCACCACGCCGCTGTCCACCATCTCCGACCACCGCCCCCTGCTGGTCGACCTCGGCTGACCTCCTCGGCCACCGGGGACCGCGACCGCACAGGGTTGGGAACACCGCTGCACCACGAGGGCTGGCAGCACCTCCAGGGACTACGCGCCTGCCCGGTCACCCTTTGCGCGCCGCCCCGGCACCAGAGCCGCCAACGCGCGGTTGGTACGGCTGGAGCGGATCGCGTCACGCTGCTGCCCGGCCGTCACCTCGATGTACGTCTGCGACGACGCCAACGACGCGTGCCCCAGCAACCGCATGATCTCCGCCGCGCTCGCACCGTCCTCGGCCAACCGGGTCGCGAAGGTGTGCCGCAGCGCGTGCAACCGCGCGCCACGCGGCACCCGGTCACCGATGCCCGCCCGCCGATAACACGACTCGACGAGATACTGCAGACCACCGCGGCGCAGCGGCTCACCGTGCCGGTCCACCAGCAACGCCGAGTCGGGGCGTACCGAGCGCGAACCGAAGCGCCGCGCCCGACTGTCCAGGTAGTCCATCAGCACCCGGTCGAGATCCGCCTCGATCGGCACCACCCGGGGCCGCCCGCCCTTGCCAACCACCTCCACGCGCCGCTCACCCGGCCGTCCACACAGTGAGCCGACCCGCAACGCGAGCAGCTCCGACAGGCGCAGCCCGGCGCACAGTGCCACCGCCAGCACCGCCACGTCCCGCTCCGGCCACGGGTCGCGTTGCCGCCCGTCGTCACGCGCGGCCGAGGCGAGCAGCACCTCGGGAGTGTCCGCGCCGCGCAGCGGCTTCGGCTGGGGGAGTACGGCCCGGGGCCGACCGACCGCCGGCATCGGATTGCCCGCCACCAACCCGTCGGCGACCAGGAAGGTGAAGAAACTGTTCCACGTGGACCAGGCGCGATGCACCGACGCGGGCGCGCGGGGCGCGGCGAACCGGGCGAAGGCCGCCCGCAGCACGCGGGGAGAGAGGTCGGTGATCGACAGCTTGTCGAGGGGGAGGGGAGTGGCGCCACCGTCCGCGACCAGAGCGGCCACGGCGCACAGGTCGCGCCGGTAGGCCGCCAGGGTGTGCGGGGAGGGTTTGCGGGTGGCCCGGGCGGTCAGGAACTCCTCGATCAGCGCTAAGAGCGATTCATCCCGTTTGTCATGCATAAGGGATATTATGCAGCATTTTCGCGTTCCCGGGAAGCGGGGGGGAGAGGAGACAGAACATGCCCGAACCACGCCGGTACGTCCTGACCGGAGCACCCGGCGCCGGGAAGACGACCCTGCTGGAGGTGCTGCGTCACAGGGGACACGTCACGGTCCGAGAGGCCGCCACAGACATCATCACCGAGCGCCAGGCGCGGGGGTGCGCCGAGCCGTGGCACGAACCCGACTTCCTCGACGCCGTGATCACCCTGCAGAACCGCCGCCAGATCGACGCCGCCGTCGCCGCGCCCCGCGCCTCAGTGCACCTGTACGACCGTTCGCCCCTGTGCACACTGGCGCTGGCGCTCTATCAGGGCAGGCCGATCGGGCCGGCGCTCACCGCCGAGGTGGACCGCATCTCGCGGCACCGGACCTACCAGCGGTCCGTGTTCCTGATCAGCCCGCTGGGCTTCATCCACCACACGGCCGCACGCCGGATCAGCTACGCCGATTCGCTGGCCTTCGCCCACGTGCACGAGCAGGTGTACGAGGCGCACGGGCACCACCTGATCCACGTGCCGGCCGGACCGGTGTCGCAACGGGTCGCGCTGATCGAGAGGCACGCGTCCTGCAGGGCGTGACCCGCGACGGACCGCTGTCGAGGGGACCCCTCCGATCGCTAACTTTACATAATGTGCATTATCGAAGATGTCTGGGTGGCACCCGGGAGTGGACCGGGTGGGCCAGCGTGTCGTCGATCTGCCTGTCTCTTCTCACGACACCATCAGGTGCCGGTGCGATCGGTAGAGGTCGGTGATTTCCGCGTGTGACAGCAACCGCTTGTCATAGCGAATCGATCAGCTCGCCACGATCGTTGATCACCCATAGCGAGTTGTGAGGTCGATGGTCGCCGGACAGCCGGTGGTTGCCGCCTGTGACCACCCAGACGCCGAGCTCTGCGGCAAGAGCCATGGTGTGGTGCAACTCTTCGGTGACCGGCGCCCAGTCGATACGCCACCCGCGGTAATACGGCTTCGCCGCGCCGGCATAGCCGGACAGTGCGCCCTCGCCGAGGTGGACCAGGCGTGCCCCCTGGTCAGCGGCTTGTCGCATCGCGGCGCGTTCCGAACCCGTCCAGTGGTGCCCATCGCGGCACCGTAACGGATGGACGGTTGGCGGGTGCCGCGCATCTGAAGCTGGTGTCGGGGGTGGTCCAGCTTCGGCGGCGCCTCTCCCCCAGCTCGGATCGGCCATGATCGCGTTTTCGGGGGCGCTGTGCGCGGACGGTCACTCGAAGTGGTCGGCCAGCTTTCGCAGTTTGCTGACGTACGCCGGCCAGTCGTAGCCGTCGGGGATGGCGGTGCCGTCTTGCCGCCAGCCGATCGCGCCATCGTGCTGCTCGCGCATGATGTCCGCCTGACCGGCGTGCCGGGCGAGGTCGCCGGTCACGTGCAGGATGATCCGGTACAACGTCACGTCCTGGTGGCCTGGCTGCCACCAGGGCACCTGCCCGGGCGTGTCGAGCGGCAGCTGGTCGACCGTCTCGTCCGCGAACAGCGCGACGCGGCGGTACAGGTCGATCAGGCCGTCCTTCGTCTCGTCCTCGCGTGCGTACCAGTCGGCCTGCGGGTCGTCGTCGAATGCCTGCAGGGGTACCAGTTCCTCGGGCGTCGGGAACTGCCGGCCGAAGGTGGGCCCGAAGTAGCCGGCTTCGACGTTGAGGCAGTGTTTGACGATGCCGAGCAGGTTGTTGCCGGTCACGGTGCGGGGTGTTCTGGCCTCGCGTTCGCTCAGGCCGTCGAGCTTCCAGATGAGGTCGTTGCGCGTCCGCCGCAGGTAGTAGTGCAGCGCGGCCTTCAGATCGCTCAGGTCAACCATGCCGGCCATTGTCGCGCAGGCGCTGCGCCGTCGTGTGCCCTGGCATGGGCGCGGTCAGCGTCCGGTGTAGCCAGTCCTGGGTGAGGGCGCGCAGCAGTGCCGGTTGTTCGAAGGGCAGGTAGTGCCCGGCGGCGTCGAGCGTGGCGTAGGCGCCTCGGGGGTAGCGGCGCATGGCGTGGAACTGGTCGGCGTAGCCGACGATGCCGTCCTGGCGGCCGGTGAGGACGCTGACGGGGCCGTGGTAGGGGGTGTCGGTGGCCTCGTCGGGTAGCGCGTACCCGGGGCCGGTGCGCAGTGTCTGGAGGAAGGTGTCGTCGCCGGGGCCGCCGGAGTGCAGGGCGGCGAGCACGGTGGCGACGACGGTCGGGGTGCGGTGGCCGAGCGCGGTGTCAAGGTGGGTGCGCAGTTCGGTGGGGGCGTCGTCGAGCCAGCCGGTGGGTCCCGGGGGTGGGCGGTGGTCGGGCAGGGTGCGGCTGGCT
The DNA here is from genome assembly GCF_045161355.1 of Micromonospora sp. NBC_00617. Taxonomy (NCBI): domain Bacteria; kingdom Bacillati; phylum Actinomycetota; class Actinomycetes; order Micromonosporales; family Micromonosporaceae; genus Micromonospora; species Micromonospora sp. NBC_00617. The sequence goes on from NZ_CP107751.1 coordinate 2,182,311, forward strand.
GGTGCGATGGTGATTCCGGGGCAGACGAGGAGCAGGCCGCGGACCAGGTCGGGGCGTTGGCGGGCAATGCCGGCGGCGAGGTAGGCGCCGTAGGAGGCGCCGGCGAGCAGGACCGGTGCGTCGGTGTGGTGGTCGAGCCATGCGCAGACGGTGTCGAGCAGGGCCTGGGAGGTGGGTGGGCAGGTGGCCGGGCTGTCGCCGTGGCCGGGCAGGTCCAGGTATGTCTCGCGCAGGTTGGCGCCGGCGAGGGCGGGGCGAAAGGCGGTGGCGGTGGCGGTGCGGGTCATGCTGAACATCGGCAGGCACACCACCTCGGGGCCGGCTGCGGCGGATCGGTCGGCTGCCAGGTTCATTCTGGGTCCTCCCCTGTTTGGCGGAGCGTCTTCGGTCGTGGCGGATCCGTGAGAGGGGGTGGAGCGTCGGGGTTGGCGGGCCTTAGGATGATCCAGATTTGTCGATCAGGGTTTGGCGTTGTCCGTGTCATGCCTGATCGGTGAGCCTTTTCAGGGTGTGCGCCGTCGCTGTCGCCGACCTCACGTGCGTCGTTGCCGGGGAATTCCTCCAGTGGGGCGTGCGGTTGTCCGTTTCGGAAGATCAGGTTTCCACATGATCGGATGGAAGTGCCATGCACGTGCGCTCAGACGCGGTAGTGCTGTTCGGCGTGACAGGTGATCTCGTCTCGAAGAAGCTCTTTCCGGCGCTGTACGAGTTGACCCGACGTGGTCGGCTCGATGTGCCGGTGATCGGGGTGGCGCGCTCCCCCTGGGACGATCAGCAGTTGGTCGCGACGGCTCGTAAGTCGGTGGCCGAGGTGAGTGACGAGGTGGACGACGAGGCGTTCGACGCGCTGGCGGGCAACCTGTCGATGATTTCCGGGGACTACGCGGACCCGGTGACGTACGAGCGGCTGGCGGAGCGTCTGCGCGACGCCGAGCGTCCGATTTTCTACCTGGCGATTCCGCCGATGGTGTTCGGTTCCGTGGTGCAGGGGCTGGCGGCGGTCGGGCTGGCGGATCGTGGTCGGGTGATCGTGGAGAAGCCGTTCGGGCGCGACCTGGCGTCCTCGCGCGAGTTGGACCGCACCCTGTGTGCCGCGTTCGACCCGCAGCGGGTGTTCCGCATCGATCACTACCTGGGCAAGGAGGCCGTCGAGGGTCTCTACGCTTTCCGGTTCGCCAACCGGCTGTTCGAGCCGCTGTGGAACAGCGACCACATTGACAACGTCCAGGTCACGCTCGCCGAGGGGTTCGGCACGCAGGGCCGCGCCGGTTTCTACGACACGGTGGGCGCGACCCGCGACGTGTTGCAGAACCACATTCTGCAGGTCGTCGCGTTGATCGCGATGGACGCGCCGGCCGGTGACGACACCGACGCGTTCCGCGAGGCGGAGGTCGCGGTGCTGCGGCAGATTGAGCCGCTGTCACCGCAGAGCACTGTACGGGGGCAGTACGTGGGCTACCGCGAGGAGCCGGGCGTCGCGGCGGACTCGAACACGGAGACGTTCGTCGCGACCCGGTTGGCGGTCGACTCCCCCCGCTGGGCGGGTGTGCCGTTCTATTTGCGTACGGGCAAGTCCCTGCCGGGGACGGCGACCGAGGTGGTGGTCGAGTTCAAGCGGCCGCAGCGGTCGCTGATCCCTGCTGAGGGTGGGGCGGTGGCGCCGGCGAATCTGCTGCGGTTCCGGCTGGGTCGTGGTGACGGCATCACGATGTCGATTCAGGCGAAGAGCCCGGGTGCGGAGGTGGCGAGTCGGCCGGTTGACCTGTCGGTTGACTTCGGTGCGGCTCTGGGGCGGCGTCAGGAGGCGTACGAGCGGTTGCTCGACGACGCGATGGACGGGCAGCATCTGCGGTTCGCGCGTGAGGAGACGATCGCGCAGGAGTGGCGCATCGTGGGGCCGATCCTGGACCTGGCGACCGAGGTGCAGCCGTACGACAAGGGCACCTGGGGTCCGGCGGACGCGGACGCGCTCGCCGGCGGTTGGCACATCCCGGACCTGCGGTAGTGGTGCCGCTCACGGTACATCTCCCCCGTCTCCACGTTGGTCAGGTGGTTTCCGGATCGGCCGGGCCTGGCGACCGGTCTGGCGATCATGCGGTTCGGTGGTGGCGTGAGGCGCGGCAGCCCGCCGTCACAGGCCGCCGGAGACGCGCAGGACGGTGCCGGTGGTGTAGGAGGCGTCCGGGCTGAGCAGCCAGGCGATGGCGGCGGCGATCTCGTCGGGTTCGCCGGCGCGGCCCAACGGGATGCGGCCGGCGGCGCTGTCGGCGCGGTCGGGTACGCCGGAGTCGGCGTGGATGTCGGTGCGCACGATGCCGGGGGCGACGGCGTTGACGCGGATGCCGCGTGGGGCGAGTTCCTTGGCCAGGCCGACGGTGAGGGTGTCGGTGGCGGCCTTCACGGCGGCGTAGTGGACGTACTCCCCCGGGCTGCCCAGGGTCGCGGCGGCCGAGGAGACGTTGACGATGGCGCCGCCGTCGGTGAGGCGGCGAGCGGCCTGCTGGGCGCACAGGACGTACCCGATGAGGTTGACGTCGACGACCCGGCGCAGGTCGTCGACGCGTAGCTCGGTGAAGGGGCCGATGGGGCTGGTGACGCCGGCGTTGTTGACCAGGCCGGTGAGCGGGCCGAGTTGCGCGGCGGCGTCGAACAGAGCGGTGACCTGGTCGGGGTCGGTGGTGTCGGCGCGTACCGCGATGGCCTGCGTGCCGGCCGCGTGCAGGTCGGCCAGGACCGTTGCGGCGGCGGTGTCGTCGCGGCGGTAGCACAGGGCGAGGTGGTGCCCGGCGGTGGCGAGTCGGCGGGCGGTGGCCGCGCCGATGCCGCGGCCGCCGCCGGTGATGACGGTGACGGGTGCCACGATGCCTCCACAGGCTGTCGGGTGGGGTGAGCCGACGCTACCGTGACCGGCGCGGGTCGGTCGTGGAGAGGAGGGTCACATGCGGCGGGCGTTGGTGCTCGGCGGTGGTGGGGTGACCGGGGTGGCGTGGGAGTTGGGCCTGCTGGCCGGGTTGGTCGAGCGGGGCGCGGCGGTCGCCGAGGCGGATCTGGTGGTGGGCACGTCGGCGGGTTCGGTGGTGGGCGCGCAGGTGCGCTCCGGGGTGCCGCTGCGACGGTTGTACGAGGAGCAGTTGGGCCCGCCGACGGGTGAGGTGGCGGCGCGGCTGGGGTTTTGGGCGGTGGCGCGGCTGGTGTGGGCCGGTGGTCGTACGCGTGACGCGGTGCGGTCGAGGGCGCGTATCGGGGCGATGGCGGTGGCGGCGCGTACCCCGTCGGAGGCGTCGCGGCGGGCGGTGATCGAGGCGCGGTTGCCGGCGCGGGAGTGGCCGGTGCGGCGGCTGCTGGTGACGGCGGTCGACGCGGCGTCGGGTGAGTTCGTGGTGTTTGATGGCGCTGACGGGGTGTCGTTGGTGGACGCGGTGGGTGCGAGCTGCGCGGTGCCCGGGGTGTGGCCGCCGGTGACGATCGGGGCGCGTCGTTTCGTCGACGGTGGGATGCGTTCGACGGTGAACGCGGACCTGGCGGCGGGCGCTCAGCGGGTGCTGGTCCTCGCGCCGACGTCGGCGGCGTTCGGGCCGATGCCACGGTTGGCGGCGCAGGTGGACGGGCTGCGGGCCGCCGGGTCGCGGGTGGTGGTGGTGACGCCGGACGCGGCGGCGCGCGCCGCGATCGGCCGCAACGTGCTGGACCCGGCGCGGCGGGCCGGCGCGGCGCGGGCCGGGTGGGCGCAGGCCGCGACGGTGGCCGACGAGGTGCTGGCGCTCTGGGTGTGATCGCTTACGCTCACCGCGCGTTCGATCGGACAACGGAGGTGCGCGGTGGCGGGTGTGGGTGTCGGCGATGTGGTGCAGGACTTCGAGCTGCCGGATGAGACGGGCACGCCGCGGCGGCTGTCGGAGTTCCTGGCGACCGGGCCGGTGGTGTTGTTCTTCTACCCGGCGGCGATGACGCGGGGGTGCACGGCGGAGAGCTGTCACTTCCGGGATCTGGGCGCGGAGTTCACGGCGTTGGGCGCGTCGCGGGTGGGTATCAGCCGTGATCCGGTGGCGAAGCAGGCGGAGTTCTCGACGCTGCACGGTTTCGACTATCCGTTGCTGTCGGATTCCGACGGGACGGTGGCGCAGGCGTTCGGGGTCAAGCGGCGGGTGCCGCTGGGGCCGCTGAGCACGAAGCGGATGACGTTCGTCATCGGCGCTGACCGGCGGGTCATCGAGGTGATCCACAGTGAGGTCAGTATGAACGACCACGCGGACCGGGCGCTGCGGGCGCTGGGCGGCTGAACCCCCTTGCGGCGGCTGTCGCAGCCGACTGGTATCAAGACAGCAATCAAACAGGTGTACGGAAGAGGGTTGTGATGGATGCCGGCCAGGGTTTGTCCACTGACGAGGTGCAGAGCATCCGGGAGGCGTTGGCGGCCGGTCGTAAGCCGCGGGTGGTGTTCACCGCGTCGGCGGGGCAGATCGCCGGTCAGGTCGGCCAGGTGGTCGAGCTGACCGATCCCGAGGTGTCCGACGAGTTCGTGGTGGTGCGTTTCGGCCGCGACGAGTTGCCGTTCTCCCCCGCCGATCTGGCGGTGGCGCCCAAGGGCGCGGGTCGTCGGGTGGCGGAGCCGAAACCGGAGCCCGAGCCGGAGCCGGCGGCGGTGGCCGCGCCGGAGTTCGTGTTGGACACGCCGCGGGTGCCCGCGCCGCGACAGGAGGAGCCGAAGGTGGAGCAGACGGAGAAGGCCGCGCCGGCCCGGCGGGTGGTCAAGGCCGCCAAGCCGAAGAGCCCCGCCGGTCTCACGGTGACGCTGGCGTACGCCGACGGTGAGTGGACCGTCGCCGCGCAGCAGGGCAGCAAGGCCCTCGCGAAGCCGTATGTGGTGAAGCCGGCCGAGGCGTTGAAGATGGTGGCGCTTGTCGACGTGCCCGGCGTGCAGGAGGCGGTGGAGCAGATCCTCGGCACCGAGCGGGCCGAGGCCGAGCAGCAGGCGGAGAAGCTGCGCGCGGAGCTGGCCGAGATCGAGGCCCGGCTCGCGGAGCTGCGCGAGGCCCGCTGAGGCGGGTCAGCGCCGGTTGTGGTGCTCCAGCAGCCGGGTGAGCAGCCGGGTGAGCTGGTCACGTTCGGCGGCGGACAGCGGGGCGAGCAGGTCCTGCTGGACTCGGTCGACGGTCTCGGCCATCCGGCGTGCCTCGTGGGCGCCGGCGTCGGTGCGGCTGATGATGTTGCGGCGGCGGTCGGCTGGGTCGGGGGCTCGTACGACGAACCCCCGACCGGCCAGGTCGTTGACGGCGGCCACGACGTCGCTGCGGTCGATGCCGCAGCGTCGCCCGAGGTCGGCCTGGCTGGCGGGGCCGTCCTCGGCCAGCGTGGCGAGCAGCCGGTAGTGGTAGCCGCGTAGGTCGTGCGCGGCGAAGCCCTCGCTGAGCAGGCGGGCGGCGTGGCTGGCGGTCTGGTTGAGCAGCCAGCTCGGGGTGGTGCTGAGCCCGGCGGGTGACTGCGGGGCGCTGGATTCCATGGGCCGAAGCCTACCAGGAATCGTTGGTCCAACCCACGATCTGTGTTACGTTGGCTGCACCAACGTTGGTCAGGCCAACGTTCAAAGGAGGCGTCATGTCCACCGCTCCCACCCTCAACGGCCAGGTCATCGGCCAGGCCCACTACGCCACCCGGGCCCTGCTGGAGCGGGCCATCGCCCCGCTCGGGGTCAGCTTCGGCCAGGTGCTCACCCTCAACGTCCTCGCCGCCGGCGCGATCGAACGGACCGGGCTCGTGCACCGGATCACCAGCACCCTCAAGGTCGACGAGCCGACGGTGCACACGCTGATCACCCACCTCGTCGACGCCGGTCTGGCCCAGGTCGGCGACCGTGCGCCGACGGGCGCCGGGGAGCCGCAGGTGTGGCTCACCGACACCGGCCACACCCTGCAGGGCCGCGTCTCCGACGCCGTCGCGGGCATCACCGCCCGGCTGTACGCGGACCTCCCGCCCGACGAGACCAGCACCGCCGCCCGGGTCCTCACCCTGGTCACCCAACGTGCGAACGCCGAACTGGCAGCGCCCCCGGACGTCGCCGCGGCGGTCGGTCAGAAGTAGTCGAGCTGCGGCGCCCAACAGGTCCAGGGCGAATCCAGCTCCGACGATCACTTCAGCCTCCGACCGGAAAGTTGGATCGGATGAGGTTGTGCGGGTCGTGGCGGCGCTTGGCGGTGCGCAGTCGGGCGAGGACGGCGGGGGTGAAGGCGTCGGTCACTGTCTCGCTGGGGTTGAGGAAGGTCACCGGCTTGCGTCCGCTGACGGGAAGGCTGTCGGCGAGGGCGCGCTGCTTGGCGGTGACGGCCTCGGCGACCGCCGGGTCGGTGGGGATGCCGAAAAGGTAGAGCGCGTAGGGCTCGGTCAGCGGTCCGTGCGGGCTGTCGGACGGGCGGGTGAACGCGCCGCCCAGGTGCCGGATCTGCGCGCTCAACAGCGGTGCGATCGGGTCGGCCAGCAGGGTCTTGGCCGTGGTGTCGTCGAGGCGGGTCAGCAGTTCGCCACGGGAGATGCCCGCGCTGGGACTGGTGGGTTCGGCGGTGATACCGCCGAGTTCGGAGACCGGCATGATCCGCCGGCCGTCGGAGAGGGGGCGGGGTAGGTGGTCCAGCGGGCCGAGCAGGTCGCGCGCCTCCCTCTCGTCACCGAGGTAGGTGAGGTCGATGGCCACCATGGGATCGGAGCCGGGGAAGTGCAGCAGGTCCAGCCAGACGGTCAGCTCGTCGGGCGCGGTGGCGGTGATCTGCCGGTAGGCCTCCATCACGTCCGGAGCGTGCGCGCCGTCCCACAGCACCCGGCCGCCGAACAGGCGTGGAGCGGGATGCAGGGAGAGTTCCAGGGCTGTGACGATCGCGAAGTCGCCACCTCCACCCCGCAGAGCCCAGAACAGGTCGGGGTCGGTGTCGGCGGTGATGTGCCGCTGCCGGGCCTCGGCATCGACGATGTCGAAGGCGGTGACGGAGTCGGCGACCCAGCCGTACGCGCGGCCGAACCAACTCAGCCCGCCGCCGACGGCCACGCCCGTGACGCTGACGACCGGAGAGCTGCCGGGCAGACCGGTCAGGCCGTACGGCGCGGCGGCGGCCTGGACGTGGCTGGACGGCACGCCCGCGCCGATGCGGGCACGGCGGGCGACCGGATCGATCTGCAGGGAGTCAAGCCGGCCGGTGCGCAGCAGGATCGTGCCCTCGGCACGGCCGGTGGCACCGTGCCCGTTCGGCTGGACGGCGATGCCCAATCCGGCGGAGCGGGCATGACGGACGAGCGCGGCGACGTCGGCAGCGTCGGCGGCCTCGACAACCGCCGCCACCGGCTGCTCGACGGCCAGGTTCCAGGGCCGGCGGGCCGCGTCGAAGCCGGTGTCTTCCGGCAGCAGGACCCGGCCCCGGACGGCGGAGCGCAGCGGGTGCAGAGCGTTCATGATCTTGTTCCTTCCGAGAGTCAGACGGCGACGCGTTGGGCGGTGCCGGTGCCGCAGGGTGCCTGCTGGGGGCGGGCGGGGGTGAAGCCGAGGGCGACCAGCGCGGTGAGGGCGATCCCGGCGGCCGCGGCGAACACGGCCGTGCGCAACCCCTCGGTGGTGGCCGCGCGTAGCGCCAATCCCGTCAGGCCGTCGGTGGAGGCACCCGCGATGGCGACCAGGATGGCCAGGCCGACGGCACCCCCGACCTGCTGGGCGGTGGACGCGGCAGCGGAGGCCACACCCTGCTGCTCGGCGGCGGTTCCGGCGGTGGCGGCGCCGAACATCAGCGTGTAGCCGGCACCCTGGCCGAGGCCCAGGACGATCAGGCCGGGCAGCAGTGTCAGGTAGGAGCCGCCGGTGGACAGGCTCGCGCCGACCACGAGCGTCCCGAGACCGCCGACGGTCAAGCCGGCGATCATGGCGGAGCGGGTGCCGCGTTTGGTCGCCAGCCACCCTGCGAGCTGGGATCCGGCGACGATGGCGGCCATCGGCGCCAGGAAGGCCAGGCCGGTACGCAGCGCGTCGTACCCGTGGACCACCTGGAAGTAGACGGTCAGGAAGTACAGCAGGGTGCCGAACGTGCCCATGTACAAAAAGGTGACCAGCACTCCGGTACCCAGGTCCCGGCCGCGCCGCAGTCGCAGCGGCAGCAGGGGGTCCGCGCTGCGGGATTCGATGACTGCGAACGCCGCCAGCAGCAGTGCACCGGTCACGGACGTACTGACTACCGGCAGCGCGGTCCACCCGGACACGGGTCCCTGCACGAGGGCAAACACCAGCAGCGTGATCCCGGCGGTCGCGGTGAGCGCCCCGGCCACATCGAACCGGCGGCCCGTCCTCCGCACTGCGCCGCGCGGGACCAGCGGCAGGGCGAGCAGGGCGGCGGCGCCGCCCAGCGGCACGTTGACGAAGAAGACCGCGGCCCAGCCGAACACGTCGGTCAGTACCCCGCCGATCAGCGAACCGAGGATCATGCCGCTGCCGCCGGCCGTGCCCCAGACCGCGAAGGCGCGGTTGCGCTCCCGGCCTTTGGCGAAGCCGGTGGACACCAGGGCCAGCGTCGCGGGGAACAGCAACGCGCCGCCGAGCCCCTGCGCCGCGCGGGCCGCCACCAACGGCAGGGGTGCGCTGGCCAGTCCGCCCGCCAGCGACGACACCGCGTACACCACCAGCCCCAGCACGAAAATCCGGCGTGGCCCGAACAGGTCCACGGCTCGCCCGCCCAGCAGCAGGAACCCGCCGAACGCGACTGCGTAGGCGCTCACCACCCACTGCAGCGTCTGCGTCGAGAAACCGAGCACCGCGCCGATCTCCGGCAGCGCGACGTACACGATGTTGTAGTCGAGAGAAATGATCAACTGGGCGAAGGCCAGCAGCGCCAATGCCGCGCCCGGGCACCGGAACAGCGCCGCCTGGCTGTTGTTGCCGGTCATCGCCGAACCGCCCGGCCCTGCGGGCTCGGCGCCTTCGCGGTGCTCAGGGCGATGCGGTTCCAGGTGTTGATTGTGAAGATCAGAGCCAGCAGGCCAGCCAGCTGGTGCTCGTCGAAGTGCGCGGCGGCGTGGGCGTACAAGGCGTCGGGGACGCCGCCCTGGGACACCAGGGTGACGGCTTCGGTCAGGTCGAGCGCCGCGCGCTCCCCCTCGGTGAAGAAGCCCGTCGCCTCCCTCCAGACAGCGATCATGTGGAGCCGTTCCTCGTTCTCGCCGGCTTTCCGGGCGTCCGAGGTGTGCATGTGCAGGCAGTAGGCGCAGCCGTTGAGCTGCGAGGCGCGAATCTGGACCAGCTCGACCAGGGCGGGGTCCAGGTCCTGGCGCGCCGCGGCGTCGAAGGCGATCAGTGCCTTGAACGCGGTGGGGGCGGCCTCGGCGAAGTCGAGTCGGGGTCTGCGGTTCACGGTGTTCTCGTTCGTCATGATCTCAACGCTAGGACCACGAAAGACCTGAGATAGGGTGCATTTTCGTGGCAAGTTCATGGGTCAATCTGGCTGAGCAGCTCGGCAGCGACCTGCATCTGGAGCTGACCGGCCCCGGCAGCCGCCGCTCCGCCCTCACCCGCGCCCTGCGGGACGCCGTTAGCGACGGGAGACTCGCCTCCGGCACCCGGCTGCCTCCGTACCGTTCACTCGCCGCCGACCTTGGCCTCGCCCGCAACACCGTCGCCGACGCCTACGCCGAACTGGTCGCTGAGGGGTGGCTGGTCGCCCGGCAGGGCTCGGGCACCCGCGTGGCGGCGCGCATCGAGCCCGTCCGGGTCCCGCGCGTGCCGAAGGAGACGCCCGCACGTCCGGCCCCAGCCGCGCACAACCTCCGGCAGGGCCAGCCTGATGTCGCCTCCTTCCCCCGCTCGGCCTGGCTGGCCGCCACCCGCCGTGCGCTGACCGCCGCACCCAACGAGGCCTTCGGCCCGGGTGACCCGCGAGGCCGTCGCGAATTGCGCCGGGCGCTGGCCGAGTACCTGGCGCGTGCGCGTGGCGTCCGGACCACGCCGGACCGGATCGTGGTGTGCTCCGGCTTCGCCCATGCGCTGCGGCTGCTCTTCGGCGGCCGAGTTCTGCGCGGTCCATTGGCCGTGGAGTCCTACGGGCTCGCCTTTCACCGTGCTGTTCTGGAGTCGGCCTCCGTCCGTACGGTCCCGCTCACGCTCGACGAGCACGGTGCCCGCACGGCCGAGCTGGGGAGCCTCACGGGGGTGCGGGCAGCGCTGCTCACGCCAGCGCACCAGTTCCCGACCGGAGGACCCCTGCCCCCCGAGCGGCGCGTCACCTTGGTGGACTGGGCGCGAACCTGCGGTGGCCTGATCCTGGAGGACGACTACGACGGCGAGTTTCGCTACGACCGTGAACCGGTCGGCGCGGTGCAGGGCCTCGACCCGGAGCGGGTCGTCTATATCGGTTCGATCAGCAAGAGCTTGTCGCCCGCGCTGCGGCTCGGGTGGATGGTGCTGCCCGAGCACCTCGTCGCCCCCGTCCTGACCGCCAAGGGTGAGCGGGAAGCCTGGGCGAGCGTGGCGGACCAACTCACCCTCGCCGACTTCATCGGCTCGGGCCACTACGACCGGCATATTCGCCGCATGCGTCAGCGTTACCGTGCCCGCCGTGACCGCCTCGTCGCCGCACTCGCCGCCCACGCTCCGCATATCGTGCCCACCGGCATCGCCGCCGGGCTGCACGCGGTGCTGCGCCTGCCACCCGGAACCGAGCGCTCCGTCGTCAAGGCCGCCGCCTGGCAGTCGATCGCCCTGGACGGGCTCGCTGATTTCCGCCACCCGTCCGCCGCCATGCCCGCCCACGATGGCCTGGTCGTCGGCTATGCCGCCCCGCCAGACCACGGCTACGGGCCGGCGTTGGAAGCGCTGTGCCGAATCCTCCCTCCGGCCGGGCCGGACGCCGGCGCTGTGCTTCGTCAGAAGTAGTCGAGCAGCTGCGCCGGGCCTGCGGCGCCCAACAGGTCCAGGGCGTCCGGGTCGGCGCTGGCGGCGTGCAGCAGGCCCGCCTCGGCGACCGACCGGGCGCGGGCGGCGCCGGCGTAGAGCAGCGCGAAGCCGCGCACGTCCAGCCGCAGGTCCGCCTCGCCACCGATCCGGGTCAGCTCACCGGCGCCGTCGGCGACGCTCAGCCGCCAGGTGCCGGCGTTCCACTCGGCGACCGCGTCGGCGAGGGTGAACTCGACGGCGCCCTGGGCGTGGGTGGGCCACCCGCGCAGGCCGACCGCCCGGGCCACGTCCACCGGCCGGTGCATCCACAGGTCCCGTTCGTGCTCACGGGCCGACTCCAACGGCAGGTGGGCGCTCACGGCGTCACCGTCGAGCGGGCACAGCCGCAGGGTCGGTGCGACACTGGCCCAACTGCCGAGCACGCCGACGAGTTCCCGGGCGGCCTCGGCGGTGGTCGCCAGGGCCTCGTCGACGGTCAGCACCGAGTCGGCGCCGTAGCCACGGCCCCGTTCCCAGCTGGCGTAACCCACCAGGTCGCCACCGTCCTCGACCAGGGTGAGCGCGTCGCCGGGCAGGCCGCGTTCGGCGGCGAAGAAGTCGAACAACTCGCCCCGGCGGGTCAGCATGCCGTTGCGGTGCCGGGTGACCCGCTCGTACAGGGCGGCGACGGCGGGCAGGTCGGCCGGAGTGCCGGCACGGACGGCCAGCTGCGGGGCGGGCCGGTGCCGGGGCAGCGAGGCGGTGGCCAGATCGACGGTCCGCAGCACACCGGCGGCCTCCCACCCACAGGCCCGGTAGGGGGCGGCGACGGTCGGGTAGAGCGCGCTGATCGCCGCCCCACGATCGTGGGCGCCCCGCAGCAGGGCGGTGAGCATGGCACGAGCCACGCCCCGGCCACGGGCCTCGGGGGCGACGGCCACCCCGGCCACGTCGGCGGCCGGCACCGCCTTTCCCGACCACCACTGGTCGTGGTGCAGGTCGACGGCCTTGCCGACCAGCCGACCGGCGGCGTCGAACGCGCCGTAACGGGTCAGGCCGGGCACCGCGGCGGACGCCTGCGCCGGGCGCTGCGGGTTGGAGCCGAACGCGAACCGACCCAACTCCCAGGCGGCGTCGAGGTCGTCGGCGGTGAGTTCGCGAACGTGCACGGTGGCGGGCATCGGCACACCGTAGCGGGACGGGTCCGCACCGACCGCCGATTTTCAGCCCGGGTGCGGGGCCGGCGTACCGGCCCCGCACCCGGTCGGTCAGTGCTGCGGGATGTTGGCCACGCCGATGCGCTTGCGGAACACCCAGTACGTCCAGCCCTGGTAGGCCAGCACGATCGGGGTGAAGATCACCGCCACCCAGGTCATGATCTTCAGGGTGTACGGGGTGGAGGCGGCGTTGGTGGCCGTCAGCGTGCCGGCCGCGTCCAGCGTGGAGGGCATGACGTTCGGGAACAACGCCGCGAACAGGGTCGCCACGGCCAGGCCGATCGCCACGGCGGTGCCGGTGAACGCCCAGCCCTCCCGGCGTACCCGGGCGGCGGCCAGAGCACCGAGCAGGGCGAGGGCCGCGCCGACGGCGAGCACGACGGCCGCCGCGCTGGAGCGGATGCTCAGCGTCCAGGACAGGAACCCGACGGCGAGCACGGCGGCGCCGACGCCCAGGCGCACCGCGAGGGCGCCCGCGCGCTCGCGGATGTCACCGGTGGTCTTCAGGGCCAGGAACACCGCGCCGTGGGTGAGGAACAACGCCAGGGTGGTCGCGCCACCGAGCAGGGCGTACGGGTTGAGCAGGTCCAGCAGGCCGCCGACGTACTCGTGGTCGGCGTCCAGCGGCACACCGCGCAGGATGTTGGCGAAGGCGACACCCCACAGGATCGCCGGCAGCAGCGAGCCGACCACGATCGCGGTGTCCCAGCGGCGCTTCCAGGACGCCTCCGGCCGCTTGTGCCGGTATTCGAAGGCGACCCCTCGGGCGATCAGGGCCAGCAGGATCAGCAGCAGCGGCAGGTAGAAGCCGGAGAACAGGGTGGCGTACCACTCGGGGAACGCGGCGAACATGGCGCCGCCGGCGGTGATCAGCCACACCTCGTTGCCGTCCCAGACCGGGCCGATGGTGTTGATCAGGACGCGGCGCTCCCGGTCGTCGCGGCCCAGGACGGGCAGCAGCATGCCGACGCCGAAGTCGAAGCCCTCCAGGATGAAGTACCCGGTGAACAGCACGGCGACGAGGAGAAACCAGATGGTGGTCAGTTCCACGATGGGCTCCGGGATCAGTAGGCGAAGGCGAGCGGGCGCTCGGCGTCGTCGTGGGTGTCGTCGATGGGGTGCTCGTCGCTGACGTCGGGCACGCCGGCCTTGGCGTAGCGCAGCAGCAACTTGACCTCGATCACGGCGAGGGTGGCGTAGATGAGCGTGAAGGCGGTGAACGAGGTGAGCACCTCGGCCAGCGAGACGCTGCGGGACACGCCGTTGCGGGTGAGCATCTCGCCGAAGACGATCCACGGCTGGCGGCCCATCTCGGTGAAGATCCAGCCGAAGGAGTTGGCCAGCAGCGGCAGCACCGGCATGGCCAGCCCGGCGCGCAGCAGCCACCGGCTGCGTGGGGTGCGGCCCTTGCGCTGGCTCCAGAGCACCAGCAGGGCGATCGCGGCGGCGGCCAGCCCGAAGGCGATCATGAAGCGGAAGCTCCAGTAGGTGACCGGGATGATCGGGGTGTAGCTGCCGGCGCCGTACTGGCTGGCGTACTGGGCCTGCAGGTCGTTGATGCCCTGCACGGTGCCGTTGGGGTCGCCGGTGCCGAGGAACGACAGCAGGTACGGGATCTTGATGGCGAAGACCTCGCGGCTGCCGTCGAGGCTGCCGACGGTGAGCACGGAGAACGAGGCGGGGCTCTCGGTGGTGTAGAGGCCCTCGGCGGCGGCCATCTTCATCGGCTGCACATCGGTCATGATCTTGCCCTGGATGTCGCCGGTGAACACGACGGCGGCGGAGGCGACCAGGACCACCCAGGAGCCGAACTTCGTGGCGAAACGGTACGCGCCGGTGTCGGCGGAGTCGCGGTTGCGGATCACGTGGTACAGGCCGACGGCCACGACCAGCGACCCGGCGACCAGGAACGAGCCGGCCAGGGTGTGCGGGAAGGTGATCAGGGCGACCTTGTTGGTCATCACCGCCAGGAAGTCGGTCAGTTCGGCGCGGCCGGTCTCCGGGTTGATCCGGTAGCCGACCGGGTTCTGCATGAACGAGTTGGCGGCGAGGATGAAGTAGGCGGACAGGTTGGTGCCGATCGCGGCGGCCCAGATGCTGGCCAGGTGCGCCCGCTTGGGCAGCCGGTCCCAGCCGAAGATCCACAGGCCGATGAAGGTGGATTCGAGGAAGAACGCGACCAGCGCCTCGATGGCCAGCGGTGCGCCGAAGATGTCGCCGACGAAGCGGGAGTAGTCGCTCCAGTTCATGCCGAACTGGAACTCCTGCACGATGCCGGTGACCACGCCCATGGCGAAGTTGATCAGGAAGAGCTTGCCGTAGAACTTGGTGAGCTTGAGGTAGCGCTCGTTGCCGGTGCGGTGCCACATCGTCTGCAGGATGGCCACCAGCACGGACAGGCCGATGGTCAGCGGCACAAAGAGAAAGTGGTAGACGGTCGTGACACCGAACTGCCACCGGGCGACGTCCAACGCGTCCACCTGTTACCCCCAGCTATGCGTACTACGAAACGTAGTAAATACTACTGCTCGTCGTAGCGAATGTGGCAGGGCAAAGCGGCCCGAACCGGCCCGGGACCAATGACCCTGATCACCCCGGACATCTGGCCGACCCGCCCGCACCACCGGGCCGTCGCGTGCGACGATGGCGCGCTGATGAACACCGCGCACTCCCCCTGGCAGCCACCACTGATCTGGCGTGCGGCCCTCGTGCTGGCCCGCGTCCTGGTCGGCCTGCTCGCCCGCCTCGAGGTCACCGGCGAAGTCCCCGCGCACCTGCGCCGCGGCCCGCTCGTGCTGGCCGCCAACCACATCAGTCCGTTCGACCCCGTGGTGATGATCGCCGCCTGCCAGACTCGCGGCATCGCCCCGCGGATCATGGCGACCGCCGGGCTGTTCCGCGCCCCGGTGCTCGGAGCCGCCATGCGCCACGCCGGACACATCCGGGTCGACCGGGGCACCAGCGCCGTGCACCGGGCCCTCGACGACGCCGCCACCGCCGTCGCGACGGGCTCGGTGATCCTCATCTACCCCGAGGGACGCATCGGCCTGGACCCCGGCATGTGGCCCGAACGCGGCAAGACCGGTGTCGCCCGACTCGCCCTGACCGGCGGTGCCCCCGTCATCCCGGTCGCCCAGTGGGGCGCGCACGAGGTGCTGCCCTACCGGGCGCCGAAGGGAATGCTGCGCGGCATCGCCCGCGCGCTGTGGCGCCGCCCGGTGATCCGGGTGCACTTCGGCACGCCCGTCGACCTGGGCGAGGTGAGCGCCGTCAACCCCGGCGCCGCCCGCCGGGCCACCGACCGGATCATCGATGCGCTCACCGACACCCTCGCCCCGCTGCGCTCTGACGAGCCGGACCTGCCCCGGCACGTCGACCCCGGCCGCCCCGCCGACACCAGCCGCGCCCACCGCCGGTCGAGCTAGCCCGGACCCTCCCGCGATCTTGCACTTACTGCCTCGGCATAGAGGGCGTTGCGCGTGTTTCGGCGACAGAAACCGCAAGATCGCGGGGTGGTCGGAGACGAGGACCGTTGCGCGACGACCTGACCAGTGCACCGGTGACACGAGCGTGATCTTCGCCGGCAGGCCACCCACGCGCCACCGACGGCGGGCATACTGCCTCGCGTGCTGAACCGATTCGGCTACCTCGACGCGCCCGCGCCGCTGGCGTTCGCCCACCGTGGCGGCGCGGCCGACGGCGACGAGAACACCACCGAGGCGTTCGCCCGGGCCATCGGGCTCGGCTACCGGTACGTGGAGACCGACGTGCACGCCACCGCCGACGGCGTCGCGGTGATCTTCCACGACCCGACGCTCGAGCGGGTCACCGGCGAGGCGGGGCGCATCGCCGAGATGAGCTGGGCCGACCTCGCCTCGGTACGCGTCGGCGGCGCCGCCGTCGTACCCCGGCTCGACGAGGTGCTGGGCGCCTGGCCGCAGGTCCGCTTCAACATCGACGTGAAGGCCGACGGCGGCGTCGCGCCGACGGTCGCGACCGTGACCCGGGCCGCCGCCGCCGACCGGGTGCTGCTCGCCTCGTTCAGCGACGCCCGGCTGGCCCGGCTGCGGGCCCTGACCGAGGGCCGCGTCGCCACCAGCCTCGGCATGCGCGGCGTGGCCCGGCTGCGGCTCGCCTCCCTGCACGGGCGACCACTGCGACTGCCGCCGTCGGTGGTCGCCGCGCAGGTGCCACCCCGCTACGGGCGGGTGCCGGTGGTGGACCGTCGCTTCCTCGACTACTGCCACCGACTCGGCCTGCAGGTGCACGTCTGGACGATCGACGAACCCGCCCAGATGCACGAGTTACTGGATCGTGGCGTGGATGGCATCATGACCGATCACGTCGGCGTGCTGCGCGGCGTCTACCGCAGCCGCGGCCACTGGGCCGCCTGAGCGTCGAAGGACCCCCGATGGCCGAGACCGTGACCCCCACGGTGGACGACACCCCGCCCCCGGCGAGCACCCGTCGGGAGCGGCGCGGCTGGTACATCTACGACTGGGCGAACTCGGCGTTCCAGACCACGGTGATCACCGTGTTCCTCGGCCCGTTCCTGACCACCGTCGCCGAGCTGGCCGCCGGCTGCGAGCTGGGCGCGGACACCTGCGACGGGTACGTGCACCCGCTGGGCATCCGGGTGGCGGCCGGGTCCTACTACCCGTACCTGATCTCGCTGTCGGTGTTCCTCACCGTGTTCGTGCTGCCGGTCATCGGGGCGATCGCCGACCGGTCCGCGCACAAGAAGCGGCTGCTCGGCGGTGCCGCGTTCACCGGCGCCGCCGCGACCATCGCGATGGCCTTCGTCACCGGCGACCGCTATCTGCTCGGCGGGGCGCTGTTCCTGATCGCCAACATCTCCTTCGGCGCCGCGATCGTGGTCTACAACTCGTTCCTGCCGCAGCTCGGCGGCCCCGACGAACGCGACGGCATCTCCAGCCGCGGCTGGGCGCTGGGCTACCTGGGCGGTGGCGTGCTGCTGGCGCTGAACCTGGTCGCGGTCACCCTGCTCAGCGAGGACGACAACCCGCAGCGCACCCTGGACCTGGCCCGCTGGTCGATCGTCTCCGCCGGGGTGTGGTGGGCCGCGTTCACGCTGGTGCCGCTGCGTTGGCTGCGCGAACGCCCCAGCACGGCGGCCCTCGCGGCGCGCGGCAACGTCCTCACCGACGGGTTCCGGCAGCTCGGCCGCACCGTGCGCGAGGTCAAGGCGTACCCGCTGACGCTGTTCTTCCTGCTCGCCTTCCTGGTCTACAACGACGGCATCCAGACCGTCATCACCCTCGCCAGCCAGTACGGCACCGAGGAACTGAAGCTGGAGCAGGGCACCCTGATCGTGACGATCCTGCTGGTGCAGTTCCTCGCCTTCGGTGGGGCGCTCGCCCTCGGCGCGCTGGCCCGGCGCATCGGCGCGTGGAAGACGGTGCTGCTGTCCCTGGTGCTGTGGATCGGTGTGATCCTCGGCGCGTTCCGGCTGCCCGCCGAGGCGCCGGTGCCGTTCATGATCCTCGGCGGGGCGATCGGTCTGGTCCTCGGCGGCAGCCAGGCGCTGAGCCGTTCCCTGTTCAGCCAGCTCATCCCGGCCGGCAAGGAGGGCGAGTACTACGGCTTCTACGAGATCAGCGACAAGGGCACCAGCTGGCTCGGTCCGCTCGCGTTCGGCCTGGTGTTCCAGCTCACCGCCTCGTATCGGGTGGGCCTGGTCTCACTGCTGATCTTCTTCGTGCTGGGCTTCGCACTGCTGGCCGCCGTGCCGATCCGTCGGGCCATCGTCGCCGCCGGCAACACGCCACCCCGGGTGCTCTGAGCACGCATCCCGCACCTGACAGATCCGGGCCGGTCGATCGGCTAGGCTGCCCGACCGTGACTGACGACGCCGCCGCACCGACCTGCCTGGCCCACCCGTTCCCCGGCCAGCCGCACCCTCCGGCGGGGTGCGCGGCGGCGCGCGGGCTCGACGGGCGTCCGGTGCACGCCGCGGCGTTGAAGTTCTTCTGGGGGCCGATGGACTGCGGCAAGTCCACCATGGCGTTGCAGATGAACTACAACCACGCTCGGCAGGGTCGCCGCGGGCTGGTCACCACCCGCATCGACCGGTCGCTGGGCCCGCAGGTCACCACCCGCATCGGCCTGGCCCACGAGGCCGTCGAGGTCACCGACGACCTGGACCTGCGGGCTCTCGTGCGGGGCCGGTGGGCCGACGGGGTACGCGTCGACTACCTGATCTGCGACGAGGCCTGCTTCTACACCGTCGAACACGTCGAGCAGATGGCCGAGCTGGTGGACAGCTACGACGTGGACGTGTTCGCGTTCGGCCTCGCCACCGACTTCCGGTCCTGCCTGTTCCCCGCCGCGCAGCGCCTGTTCGAGCTGGCCGACGAGGTGGCCCGCATCCAGGTCGAGGTGCTCTGCTGGTGCGGCCGCGAGGGGCTGCTCAACGCCCGCGTCGTCGACGGCCGGGTGGTGCGCGAGGGCGCGCAGGTCGTCATCGGCGACACCGTCGACACCGCCGACGTGCGTTACCAGGTGCTGTGTCGTCGGCACTACCGCAGCGGCGACCTCGGCCCCCGCGACTGAGGCTCCGCCGTGTCGGAGTATGGCCCAGACCGGGCACTCGCTCCCCAGGCGGCGTAAATCCACACGAACCACCTGGGCCGCTCTGGCCGGACGACCGGCGGCTCAGAAGGGGTCACCGCACACCCGCCAGTCGCCGTTCTCACGGACCACCGGCAGGCGGCGTTCCTCGCTGATGCCGCCGTCGCGGGTCAACCGCACCGTCACCGTGCCGCGGGGACGCCCGCCCTTGGTGGCCACCGACACGTCGGTGATCTCGTAGTCGGTCACCATCGGTGGCGTACGCACCCAGCTGGTGAACCCGATCGCGCTCCACCGGGTACGCGCGTCCGAGCAGAGCCGCTCGTACGCCTGGTCGCTGTCGCCGAGGGTCACCTCGCTCAGGAAACCGTCGGCGGTCTCCCGGATCGGGCCGGCGGCCTGCCGCACCGTCTGCAGGTTCCACGCCCCCAGCCCGGCCACCCCGACGCAGCACAGCGCCATGCCGAACCCGGCGAACGCCAGCCCGGTGCGCATCGGGCGGTGCCGCCGGGCCGGTCGGCTCCACGACTGGCCGGCACCCACGATTACCGACCGTAGAGAACACCGTCGCGGTGAGGCAGGACAAGCGGGAAACTGGGTGCGCCCGAGGCCCTGTTCGCGGCGGCGGCGCATCGTCTACCGTCGGCGCACACCCCCAGCAGCGCCAGGAGTCGATCGATGAGCCGCTTCGTGCAGCCGGTACCACCGCCCGCCGACCCGTACGCCGGTGACACCCTGCTGCGGTCCTGGCTGGAGCGTCACCTCGGCCCGGCCGGACACGCGGCCGCCAAGGGTCGCCTCGCCGAGCTGGCCGCCGAGGTCACCGGGCCGCTGCGCGCGGCGCACGCCGACGCCGAGGCGCACCCGCCGACGCTGGTCCGCTACGACCCGTGGGGCGCGCGGATCGACCGGATCGACACGTCCGCCGGCTGGCAGGCGCAGCGGGCCGCCGCCGCCCGGCACGCCGTGGTGGCGCTGCCCTACCTGCCCGACGCGCGCGGCACCTGGGGCGCCGCCGCACGGGTCGTGCAACACGCGCTGCTGCACCTGTACGGGCCGGAGTCGGCGACGTTCTCCTGCCCGGTGGCGATGGCCGACGGGGCGGCGGCGCTGCTCAGCATGCCGGATGTCGACGCCGGGATCCGGGACGCGTGGCTGCCCCGGCTGATCTCCACGGACCCGGGCACGGCGATCACCAGTGGGCAGTGGATGACCGAGGCGCAGGGCGGCTCGGACCTGGGCCGATCGAGCACGGTGGGCCGACCGGCGGCGGACGGGTCCTGGCGGCTGACCGGCGAGAGGTGGTTCTGCTCCGCCGCCGACGCGGCGATGGCGGTGGCGCTGGCCCGCCCCGAGGGCGCCGGGCGGGGCAGCCGGGTGCTCGCCCCGTTCCTCGTTCCCCGGTACGCGGTCGACTCGCCGCTGGCCACCGGCGCGGCGCCGGACGCGCCCGCCCCCGGCGTCACCGTGCACCGGCTCAAGGACAAGCTCGGCACCCGGGCGCTGCCGACCGCCGAGATCGGCCTGCACGACGCGTACGCGCTGCCGTTGGGCGACCCGTCGGTGCCCGGCCTGGTCCGGGCGATGACCCTGGTCGTGGTGACCCGGGTGCACAACGCCGCCGCCGCGGCCGGCGGGATGCGACGGGGGCTCGCCTACGCCCGCGCGTACGCCGACGCGCGGCACGTGGCGGGCGGCGCGTTGGCGTCCTCGCCGTTGCACCGCGCCACGCTGGGTGCTCTCGCGGTCGACGCGGCGGGTGCGTTCGCCCTCGCGGGGCACGCGTTCGCGCTGCTCGGGCGGGTCGAGGTCGGCGCCGACCCGGAGGCCGCCGCGGAGCTGCGCATCGTGGCGCCGCTGGCGAAGCTGGCCACCGGTCGGCTCGCCGTCAGCTCGGCCAGCGAGTACGTGGAGAGCTTCGGCGGCGCGGGCTACGTGGAGGACACCGGCGTGCCTCGGCTGCTGCGCGACGCGCAGGTGCTGCCGATCTGGGAGGGCACGACCAACGTGCTGGCCCTGGACGTGCTGCGCGCGCTGAGCCGGGAGGACGCCGGGGCGCCCCTGCTGAGCCGGCTGGCCGCCGCCGTCGACCTGGCCCGGCCGCTGTCGCCCGCGCTGGCCGACACCCTCGCGTCGGCCGCCGGGCAGCTGCGCGACACCATCACGGCGGTGACGGCCGACCCGGGCGCGGCGGCGGTGCTCGCGGGCGCCCGCGGCCTGGCGCTGCGCCTGGCGTACGCGCTGACCGCCGCCCTGCTCGTGGAGCACGCCGCGTGG
Organism: Micromonospora sp. NBC_00617; assembly: GCF_045161355.1. Taxonomy (NCBI): domain Bacteria; kingdom Bacillati; phylum Actinomycetota; class Actinomycetes; order Micromonosporales; family Micromonosporaceae; genus Micromonospora; species Micromonospora sp. NBC_00617. Next base: position 2,203,287 of record NZ_CP107751.1, read on the forward strand.
GGTGACGAGCAGGCGGAGCTGGCCGCCCGGCTGTGGGCGCGGCGGTGGCTGCGGCACGAGGACATCGCCGAGGACGCCCACCACCACCTGGATCTGCTCTGCTGACCGGTCGACACGAGCGGGGGGTGACGGCCGGTGGACGTCCTGATCGAGCTGGGCGACACCCGGGGCGCTCCCCCGACTCACCGTCGGGCGCCGCGCGCGCCGTCGCGGCGGTGGCGGGTGGCGCTGCTGCTGGCGGCGTGCGCGTTGCTCGGCGGCGCCGCCGCTCCCGCACACCTGTCGACGCGGGTGGGGCCGCCGGTGTCCGGCCACGCGACCCTGCTGGGCGCGGGCCCGCTGCTGCTGGTCGTGGACCCGCCGACGCTGAGCGCGTACGACGTGGCGGCACCGTACCGCGCCCCGCGCTGGCGGGTCGCCGTGCCGCCCGCCGCCGGGTGGTCCGCCGAGGCCGCCGGTGACGTGCTGCTGCTCACCGAGCGCGATCAGGCGCGTCAGGCCGTGGCGACGACCGCCCGGTCGATGCGTACCGGCGAGGCGCTGTGGCGGCGACCGGAGCGGGTGTACGCGGTCGGCGAGGCGGCGGTGGCGGGGTACGACCTGCCCGGGCTGGCGCCGCGCTGGGAAATGCCGGTGCAGCCGGGCGAGCTGACCCTGCGGGCCTGTCAGGGCCTGGTCTGCGCGCAGGACGAGCACGGCCGCCGGGCCCTCGATCCGGCCTCCGGCGTCGTTCGCTGGACGTGGCCGGCCGGGGCGCGCTGGCACACCGTGGCGGGTACGCGGGCGGCCACCGACGCGCTGGTGCTGCTGCAGACGGCGGCGGACGGCCGGCGCACCCTGGTCGCCACGGCAGGTCGGGACGGCCCCCGGGTGCGCGGCGCGCTCCCGGTGGGGGTGAGCCACTGCCGGCGGGCCGGCAGTGGCCTGGCCTGCCGCGAGAGCGCCTCGCGGGTGACGGTGTGGCCACTCGGCGCGCCCTGAACCCGGGCGTCGTCGGTGTCGAGAAACGCCGACGTACCTGACATTGGTTGGCAGGTACACCGGAGCAGACTGCCCGCATGACGACAACCGCCGACCTCGCGATGGTCAACCTGGACAGCTCCGACCCGGCCGCGCACGCCGCCTTCTACCACCGGGCGTTGGGCTGGGAGATCACCCACAGCCAAGCCGAGTACGCGATGATCAGCGGCGGTGGCGCGTCCATCGGCTTCGGTCTGGTCGAGGGCTACCAGCCGCCGTCCTGGCCGGACCCGGCCGCGCAGAAGCGGTACCACCTCGACCTCTACGTCGACGACCTGGCCATGGCCGAGAAGGAGTTCGTCGCCGCCGGTGCGTCGAAGCCGGAGTTCCAACCCGGCGGCGACCGGTGGGTGGTGCTCCTCGACCCCATCGGGCAGCCGTTCTGCATCTGCCCCCGCCCGCAGGGCTGACCTGCGGCTGCGGCCGCGACGCTCAGCGCAGCGGACCTCGGGCCACCGCGGCGCGCATCGCCGCCGGGTCGCCGACCGGGACGTACTCCAGCCACCAGGTGGCCCCGGCGGCGGCCAGCTCACGGAGGTAGGCCCGTTCGGCGCGCTCGTCCGGGCGGCGGCGTCGCCCGCCGATCGCCACGTCGAACGGCTGACCGTCGGCCCGGGTCGGTGGCATGGCCGCGACCAGGTCTCGGACCTCGTCGGGGGTGAAGTCGGCCCAGCCGTCGGTGTCGGTGAGCTTGTACGGCACGATGCCGTCGGCGCGGGCCGCGCGGCGTCGGACCGCCCCGGCCTGGGTGCTGCCGCCGACCCAGACCGGCACCCGGGGCGACTGCACGGGCGGCGGCCGCAGCGCCACCTTCTCCGCCACGGTGGCCCGGCCCGCGCTCAGGTGGTCGAGGGTCAGCACCTCGCGGGCCAGCTTCGCCGGACGGCGGCGGGGCAGCGCCGTGACCGTGGTGCCCAGCCGCACCCGGTCGGTGCGCCCGGCGATCGCGGTCAGCACCAAGCCCGGCGGCTGGACGTGGAGCCGACCGCAAGACCCCGCTCGCGGGGCTGGTGGCATTGAAGCGTCAACCCGGCACCGCGCCAGCGGGTCAGACCGGGACCGTCTCACCGCAAGGCGGGACTGCCAATCGCCTGCTCGCTAGAGCGCACTGAGAGGCAACGGATCTCCAGACCGTGTCTCATCCGCCGACCGTAGGCCGGGGGTGGGACAGTCAGCCGCGGCGACGGGACCGGGCGGCCCACACCGCGTACGCCGGGTCGCGGTCGAGGTTGTGCCGGTCCCGGTCGTAGCGGCGGGTGGTACGCGGGTCGGCGTGGCCCATGGCGTCCTGCACGTCTTCGAGGGGGACGCCCTCGGAGCGGGCGGTGGTGGCGAACGCGTGTCGCAGCGAGTGCGGGGACAGCCGCGCCCAGGCCGCGATGCCGGCGGCGCGGGCGAGTCGGCGGACCATCCGGAACACCGAGTGCCGGTCGAGCCTCGCGCCGCTGGCGGTGACCAGCAGGGGCCCGGTCAGGTGGGTCACCGGCACGCCGGCGGTGGCGGCCCGCTGCGCCAGGTACGCGTCCACCGCGTACGCGGTGCCCGGGGTGAGGGCGCGGCGGCGTTGCTTGCCGCCCTTGCCGACGAAGCGCACGCTGCGGTGCCCACGTTCGGTGCCGAGATCGGTCAGGTCCAGCGAGACCAGCTCCCCGACCCGCAGGCCCAGATCGGCCAGCAGCGCGATCGCCGCCCGGTTGCGGGGCGCTGTCGGGCCGGTCTCCGCGTCGGCGGCGGCGAGCAGCGCGTCCACCTCCTCCGGGGTGAGCCCGACGGTGGCGGAGTGGTCCCGGTCGACGCGGGGCCGGTCCGCGCCGGAGACCGGGTTGGCCGGCACGCCGCCGAGCTTGACGAGGAAGTCGTACCAGCTGGACAGCGCCGACAGCCGACGTGCCACGGTCGCCGGGGTCAACGGTCGCCCGCTGCGGGCGACGAGAGTGGCTTCCAGCGCGCGGGCGTACTCGTTGATGTGCAGGAAGGTGGCCCGCAGCGGATCCAGGTCATGCCCGGCGCACCAGCTGAGCCACGCGGTGACGTCGCGTCGGTAGGCGTCGCGGGTGTGCTCGGACAGCCGGCGGTTGCGCAGCCACGCCTCGGTGACGTCGACCGGCCCGCTCGGCAGGGCCGGTCGGGCGGTGGGGCGGGCGAGCACGGGAGCGTCGGAGGACACCATGTGAAAAAGGTTCTCAGCAGCGGATGGGATTGCCACGCAGGCGCGCCGACGCCGGCCGGCGCGGCGGCGCGGACGGTGTCGGCTACGGTCGCACGGTGCGTGCCAGCCGGCTGGTCTCCCTGCTGCTGCTCCTGCAGGCCCGGGGGCGGATGACCGCCGCCGAACTGGCCGACGCCCTGGAGGTGTCGGTGCGCACGGTGTATCGCGACGTGGAGTCGCTGGGGGCCGCCGGTGTGCCGGTGTACGCCGAGCGTGGCCCGGCCGGCGGTTACCGCCTGCTCGACGGCTACCGCACCCGGCTCACCGGCCTGACCGCCGGTGAGGCCGAGGCGTTGTTCCTGGCCGGAGTGCCCGGCCCGGCCGCCGAGCTGGGCCTGGGCTCGGTGCTGGCCACGGCGGAGCTGAAGCTGCGTGCCGCCCTGCCGGCGGACCTCGCCGACCCCGGCGGCAGGATCCGGCAGCGGTTCCACCTGGACGCGCCGAGCTGGTTTCGCGAACCCGAGCCGACACCGCACCTGGCGGCGCTGGCCACGTCGGTGTGGGAGGACCGTCGGGTCCGGGTGCGCTACCGGCGGTGGCAGGTGCCCCGGGAGGTGACCCGAATCCTCGACCCGCTCGGCGTGGTGCTCAAGGCCGGCCGCTGGTACCTGGTCGCCGCCGCGTCCGGGCAGGTGCGCACCTACCGGGTGGGCGCGATCCTGGAGCTGACCGTGCTGGACGAACCCGCCGAGCGGCCGACCGGGTTCGACCTGGCGGCCTGCTGGCAGGAGCACGCCGAACGCTACGAGCGGGGCGTCTATCGCGCCGAGGCCCGGGTGCGGATGACCGTGGCGGCGCTGGCGCGCACGACGCACCTGCTCCCACCGGCGATGAGCCGCGCGGCGCAGGACCACGCCGGCGGGCCGGACGCGGACGGCTGGGTCACGACGACCGTGCCGATCGAGTCGGTCCGACACGGCTGCGTCGAGATGCTCAAGCTCGGCGCGCAGGTGGAGGTGCTCGCCCCGCCCGAGTTGCGGGAACGGCTCGCCAGCACCGCCCACGCGCTCGCCGCCCTCTACCCACCGCCCGCCGCAGCGCCGACGCCCGGCGACGCCTCTGCCGGGGAGCCGACGCCTGGCGACGCGCCGACGGCCGGCACCTCGGGGCGGGTGCCGGCCGTCGAGGCCGTCGCGGTCAGGCGTTGATCTGTCGGCGGCCGTCAACTCCTACGCCCAGCCGTTTCTCGAACCAGTGCTCGGCGTACGGGCCGTGCGAGTACGCGGGGATCTCGGCGTAGCCGTGCCGGGCGTACAGGGCGCGGGCCTCGACCAGGTCGGAGCGGGTGTCGAGCCGGATCCGGTCCGCCCCGACCGCCCGCGCCCGCTGCTCGACGGCGGCCAGCAGCTCCGCGCCCCCACCGGCGCCCCGGTACGCGGGGCGAAGGAACACGCGGGTCAACTCGGCCCAGTCGGGATGCCACCGCAGCCCCGCGCACCCGGCCAGGTCCGCGTCGCGGTGCGCGAGCAGAAGCAGACCATTGGGGTACGCCAGGTCGTCGCTGGGCATCTCGGCCAGCGCCGCGTCGACCTCGCCGGGGCGGGCCGGGCGGCGGTGGTAGCGCACCACCATTTCGGTCATGTACTCGCGCAGGAGCTGCGTCGCGTCAGGATGGTCGGGCCGGGTGAGGGCGGTCGCCCAGGCGGGCCGCAGGGTCGTGGTCACCCGTCGATCATCAGCCCCCGGTCAACGGCTTTCCGGCTGGTCGGCGACGAGCAGGACCCGGCGCAGCAGGTCGGAGAGCTGTCGCCGTTCGGTCGGGGTCAGCGCGCCGAGCAGCCGGTGCTCCTCGGCGCCCTGGACCTCCATCGCTCCGCGCCACGCGGCCTCACCGGCGTCGGTGAGCTCCACGTCCACCCGGCGACGGTCGACGGTGGACGGGATGCGGCGCACGAACCCCCGCCGGAGCAGGGTGTCGACGCGCGCGGTGATCGAGGCGGGCGCCACGGACAGGTCCGCGGCGAGATCCGAGGGAGCCGCCCGGCCCCGCCGGCCGGCCAGGGCGTGCAGGGTGTCGTACTCGTGCGCCGGCAGGTCGAAGTCGGCCAGGACCCGATCCTTGACCGCCCGCAGGTGCCGGGTCAGGCGGATCATCCGGACCACCGTGCCCTCGATGTCCGCGTCGAGGTCGGGCACCACGGGCAGCCAACGCTCGACGTGCCGGTCGACGGCGTCCGGAGTGTCGGTCACGACGTCAGCTTAGCTCACCAACGAAATATTCATTGCCGAAAGGTTTGGTGCCGAAGTACATTGCGGGTGTGGCTCATCCTCTGCGCACCCGCCCCTTCCGGCTGCTTTTCCTCGGCCGTACCGTCTCGGCCGTCGGGGACGCGGTGGTGCCCGCCGCGCTCGCGCTGGCCGTGCTGCGGGCCACCGGCTCCACCGGGGCGTTGGCCGTCGTCCTCGCCGCGGCGCTGGTCCCCCGGCTGCTCCTGCTGCCGCTGGGAGGCGTCGTCGCCGACCGGTTCGCCGCTCGCCGCGTCGCCCTGCTGGCCGACCTGGTCCGCTGCGCGACCCAACTCGCGATCGGCGTCGAGTTGCTCGGCGGCGAGGTGTCGCTGACGACCGTCGTGGTGGCCTCCGCGCTCGGCGGCACCGCGTCGGCGTTCGCCGTCCCGACCGCGTCTCCCCTGGTCGCCGGCACCGTCGCGCCCGCCGAGCGGCAACGGGCCAACGCCCTGATGGGAGTCACCGCCAACGCCAGTCGGCTGCTCGGCCCGGCGTTGGCCGGCGCGCTGATCTGGGCCGCCGGGCCCGGGTGGGCGTTCGTGATCGACAGCGCGTCGTTCGCGCTCAGCGCCGCCCTGCTCGCACTGGTGCGGGTCCGACATGTGCCGGTGCCCCGCCGCTCCGTCCTCGTCGACCTGCGGCACGGCTTCGGCGAGGTGCGCGCCCGCGACTGGTTCTGGACGAGCCTGCTCGGGCACGGCGTGTGGAACGGCGCCGCCGCCGTGCTGATGACCCTCGGCCCGGCCGTCGCCATTCACCGCCTCGGCGGGGAGGCGACGTGGGTGCTGCTGTTGCAGGCGGGCGCGATCGGCATGCTCACCGGCTCGCTGCTGGCCGGGCGGGTCCGGCTCCGCCGGCCGGTGCTGCTGGCCAACCTCGGGCTCGCCACCTACGCCGTGCCGCTGTTCCTGCTCGCCGTCGCCGCGCCCGCCCCGGCCGTGATCGTCACGTACGCCGTGGCGCTGACCGCCCTCGGCTACCTCAACCCGGTCTGGGAGACCGTCGTGCAGCACCACTTCGCACCGGAGGTCCTGGCCCGGGTCACCTCGTACGACTGGCTGGTGTCGCTGGCCGCGATGCCGCTGGGCTACGCGCTGGCGCCGTTGGCCGCCGACGCGTTCGGCGCACCCGTACCCCTGGCGGTCGCCGGCCTGCTGGTCCTCGCCGCCTGCGCCGGCACCGCGCTCGTGCCCGGCGTACGCCGGCTCACCTGGCCGCCGGCCCCCCAACCGCAACCGGCCGAACCGGCCGCCGTGCGCTGACCCGGTCGGGCGATGTGGGCGGTCAGCGGGCGTCGCGGGCCATGGCGACGAAGCTGCGCCACGACTGCGGGTTGAACGTGAGCGTCGCGCCGTCGCGATCCTTCGAGTCCCGCACGAGGACCACGCCCGGGAGATTGTCGGCGACCTCGACGCAGTCGCCGCCGTTGCCGCCGCTCTTCGTGCTCGTGCGCCACTGCGCCCCGGTCAGGTCCATGATGCCGCCGCTTCTCTGAGAAGGTCCAGGGAACGCCCCCGGGGCAGTGCCTCGCCGCGAATGCGCTCCCACCGCCGCTCCAGGCTAACAAGCTCCGATGTCTGATCGAGGATCTGCGCCTGCGCGGCGCTGTCGACGTGCGCGACCCGCGAGCCGTCCGGCAGGTCGGCGATGGTGAACGGCCCGTCGAGCCCGGGATAGCTGGGCGCGTCCGCCGGGACGATCTGGAGCTGGACGGTGTCCGTCTCGACGTACCCGAGCAGGTGCGTGAGCTGCGCCGCCATCAACGCGCGGTCGTCGCCGACGCGCCGGCGCAACACCCCCTCGTCCAGCACGGCGATGAGCAGCGGCCCGTCGCCCTCCCGGTCGAGAATCGACTGCCGGCTGATCCGCGCCCCGGCGAACTCGTCGACCGCCTCTGGCGTCAGGACCCCGCCGGCCAGGGTCGCCCGCGCGTACGCCTCGGTCTGGAGCAGCCCCGGCACCCACGCCAACTGGAACGACCGCAGCGTCAGCGCCTCGCGTTCGAGGTCGACCCAGGGTCGGAACCACACCGGCTCGCGGCGCCGGAGGGCGTCCGGCCACAGCGCGTCGGCGTCGCGGGCCAGCAGCTCCGCGACGGTCGCGCGGTGTCGACTCTGGGGAACGTGGCCCGGGTTCGCCCACCGGGCCACGGTCTTCGGGTGCACACCGATCCGATCGGCAAGGCTCTCGGCGGTGTGGCCCGCTTCGGCGAGCGCTGCGACAAAGGCGTGATTCATGCCGTCCCTTCCCTGGGGCAAATGGGCTGCGCCAAGGAGATTACGTAACGCTGTGTGGTTGTCCAGAGACTCCCGGCAAAGTGGGGTATCGACGGCGCGGCCGGCAGGGACCCGAACCCGGCGGACGCGTTCGTGGCGGGGCCGCTTGCGCGACCGCAAGCGGCCCCGCCTCCAGCAGCCGAGCCAGGAGGAGGACCCGTGCCACACACCGAAGGAAAGGCCAGGAAGTCGACGCACTCCCCGTTACGCCCGTCGTGGCGCTGCCCGGTCTGCGGCATCCTCTGGCCGTGCTCGGCCGCGAAGCTGCGCCTCCTCGGCGAATACCGTGAGGATCGTCCGGGTCTGTTGAGTCACCTGGCGACGGTGCAGCAGCAGGCCGAAACCGACCTCACCGCGCTCAACCCCGATGTGGCGCTACCCGATCTGACGCCGCGTTTCGTCGGCTGGGCGCAAGCCCGCTAAGCCAGGCGGGCGTGCAGGTGCATGTCGTGCCAGCCGTCGGCGTGGCGCACCGACTCGCGCGCCACGCCCTCCACGGCGAAGCCGGCCCGCGTGGCCACCCGGCACGACGCCGCGTTGGCGGTGGAGTGCTCCAGGGCCAGCCGGTGCAGCCCCACCCCGAAGCTCCAGCGGGTCAGTGCGAGCAGCGCGTCGGTGGCGAGGCCCGTGCCGCGCGCGGCGGGCAGCACCCAGTACGACACGTCCGCCGACGCCTCGGCGAGCAGCACCCGCCGCAGCCCCACCTGACCGAGCGGCCTGTCGTCGGCGTCGACGATCGCCCAGCTCGCGTCCGTCTCGTCGCGCCAGCGGCCCGCCCACTGTGCCGTCCACGCCCGCGCCTCGGCGTCGTCGTCCAGCCTGCGAACGTGCCACCGCTGGATCGCCGGGCACTCGAACGCCGCCCGCACGAGCGGGGCGTCCTCGTCGCGCCACGGCCGCAGTGTCAGCCCGGGGCGTACCTGAAGGTGGGGTTGCTCCTGGGCGGCGAGGCGCCCGGCGGGCACGGCGGGCGTGACGAGCAGCGGCATCGGTCCATTATCGAGCAGGCGGCCTCACTTTCCGGTCGGGCCGCCCGCCAGCTCGGCGACCACGTCGAGGTGGCCCAGGAAGACCTCGGTGCGGCTGCCGGCCGGGGTGGTGGGTTCGGGGAACGCCGTCATGAGCCGGTCGGTAGGTCACGGCCACGCTGGCGCACACCCGCGCCGCCGTACGGGTAGTCGCCCACGAGCGGGGCGCTCGCCTCGTCCAGCAGCCGCATCTGCTCGGCGTCGAGGACCAGGTCGGCGGCGGTCAGGTTGTCGTCGAGCTGCTCGGTGGTCCGCGCGCCGAGGATCACCGAGGTGACCGCCGGTCGGGCCGCCAGCCAGGCCAGCGACACCGCCGACATGGAGGCGCCGTGTTCCCCGGCGACCTGGCGGACCGCGTCGAGCACCCGCCAGGTGCGCTCCTCGGCATTGCGACCGGCGTACGCCTCGACGCCGCGCTGCGGGTTCTCACCGAGCCGCGTCGCCCCGGTGGGCGTGGTGTCGCGCTGGTACTTGCCGGTCAGCCAGCCGCCGCCCAGCGGGGACCACGGCAGGATGCCGATGCCCTCGTTCTCGCAGACCGGCACCAGCTCGAACTCGATCTCCCGGGCCAGCAGGTTGTACTGCGGCTGGAGGGTCACGATCGGGGTGAGGTTGAGGTGCTGGGTGAGCAGGGCGGCCTTCTGCAACTGCCAACCGGTGAAGTTGCTGACCCCCGCGTAGTGGATCTTGCCGGCGCGGACCGCGTCGTCGAAGAAGCGCAGCGTCTCCGGCAGCGGGGTCAGCGGGTCCCACGCGTGCGCCTGGTAGAGGTCGACGGCCTCGACCCCGAGCCGCCGGAGGCTGGCCTCCAGGGCACGGGTGAGGTGCACGCGGGACAGGCCGGCGTCGTTCGCCCCGGGGCCCATCGGGAACCGGCCCTTCGTGGCGATGACCAGGCGGTCGCGCAGGTCGGGACGGGAACGCAGCCACCGACCGACGATCTCCTCGGAGACGCCGGTGGAGTAGACGTCGGCGGTGTCGAGGAAGGTGCCGCCGGCCTCGACGAACCGGTCGAGCTGGGCGAAGCTGCCCTCCTCGTCGGTCTCCGCGCCGAAGGTCATCGTGCCCAGACACAGGGTGGACACCACCGTGCCGGTGGCGCCCAGAGTGCGGTATCGCATGTCGTCCTCTCGGTCCGAGTTACCAAGCTGATCTTCGCACCTGGCCAGACCACCTGCACCCGCAGGCACCGGGGCACCCACGCGGCGGCTTCGCGGGCGATGATGAGTCGGTGAGCGAGCCCGCCATCGACATCAAACGACCGCACCGGCCGGCACGGTCGTCCGCGCCGGCCGAGCTGCCGAAGCCCGGTCCCCGTGCGCTCGGCCCGTGGCTGGTCGCCGCCGCGACCAGCGTGACGCTGCTGCTGCTCGCCGGCCGCTACGGCTATCACCGCGACGAGCTGTACTTCCTGCTCTGCGGCCGGCACCTGGCCTGGGGCTACGTCGACCAGGGCCCGCTGGTCCCGGCGCTGGCCCGGCTTCTGGACACGATCGCGCCGGGCAACCTGGTGGTGCTGCGTACGCCGTCGGCGCTGCTCGCCGGCGTCGCTGTCCTGCTGGTCGCCGCCATCGCCCGCGAGCTGGGCGGTGGCCGGGGCGGGCAGACCTTCGCCGCGGTGCTGGCCGCGCTGTCCGGCATCGTGCTCGCCGGCGGGCACCTGCTCAGCACCACGACCGTCGACCTGCTGGTCTGGCTCGCCGTGGCGTGGTTCGCGGTGCGGCTGCTGCGCACCGGGGACAGCCGGTGGGCGCTCGCGCTCGGGCTGGTGCTCGGCGTGGGCATGCTCAACAAGCTGCTGCCCGCGTTGCTGGCCGTGGGTCTGCTCGCCGGGGTGGTGATCGCGGGGCCGCGTCGGCTGCTGCGCGACAGGTGGGTGCTCGCCGCCGCCGGGACCGCCGTGCTGCTGGCCGCGCCGAACCTGATCTGGCAGGCCGCGCACGGCTTCCCCCAGCTGGGTGTGGCGGCCTCCATCTCCGGCGGCGACAGCTCCTACAGCGGTCGCCTCGACGCGCTCACCCTTCAGCTCGTCATCATCAGCCCGTACGCCGTGCCGATCTGGATCGCCGGCCTCGTCGCGCTGCTGCGCCGGCCGGCGTGGCGGGCGTACCGCGCGGTGGGTTGGGCCTGGGTGGTCGTTGTCGGCATCGTCCTGGTCGCCGGCGGCAAGGGTTACTACGACGCGCCTCTGCTGCTGGTGCTCACCGCCGCGGGCGCGGTGGTGACCGCCGCCTGGGCGTCGCGTGGCGCGGCGTGGCTGCGTCGCGGGGTGCTCGCGGTGGGCGCGGTGCTGTTTCTGCTGCCCACCGTCGTGCTGTTGCTGCCGGTGCTGCCGGCCGATCGGCTGCCCAGCTTCGTGGTCGACGTCAACTACGACGCTGGCGAGACCATCGGCTGGCCGGAGTTCGCCGACTCGGTGGCCACCGTCCATCGCGGCCTGCCACCGCAGGAACGCTCGCGGGCGGTCATCCTCACCGGCAACTACGGAGAGGCCGGGGCGATCGCCCGCTACGGGCCGGCCCGGGGGCTCCCCCGGGCATACTCCGGGCACAACAGCATGGTGGATTTCGGCCAGCCGCCCGCCGACGCGGACGTGGCGATCGTCGTCGGCTGGGAGCGCCCCGACGCGCTGAACGCCTGGTTCCGGGAGTGCACGCCCGCCGGGCGGGTGGATCAGCGCGTCGAGGTGGACAACGACGAGAACGGCGGCCCGATCCTCGTGTGCCGGGGGCTGCGGCGGCCGTGGGCGCAGATTTGGGACACCGAGGTACGCCACACCGGGTGAGCGCGGTCAGCCGGAGCTGTCGCCGGTGAGCGACCCCGGCCGGCAGGTCGCGCGCTCGTTCACCTCTTCGGGCGGACCGGCCCGGGATGCTGGACGCTCAGGTGCGAGCGGGGCGACCGGCGCGCTCCGGCCCGGCGCCGGGACAGTGAGCGGATCAGGCCGGCGTGCACCCGCTGCTCGTCACGGGTGCTGAGCCCGAGCTGATTGTGCAGCAGGTGGACCAGGTCGAAAGTCATCCTGCCGTCGTATCCCGGTGCGCGGCGGCACGCCTCCAGCAGATGTGACCAGCAGGTCAGCGGGTGGCGTTCGGTCTTGAGCGCGGTGGCGATCCGCTGCCAACGGACGCTCGGCAGGGCGGCCACGGCCTCGGACGTGACGAACTCGCTGTCGCCCCGCAGGGCGGGGCAGGTGTGCACGGCCGCCACCATCGCCAGGTCCACGGCGGCGCCGAGGCGGGCCTGCCGCCCCGGGGTCATCCCGATCAGGTCGACCGCCACGTCGACCAGCCGTGGATCGCGCGCTGGCGGAGCGGCGAGGTGCGGCACGTGCACGGGGCCCTCCGCCCCGACCGCCACGCAGAGCCCGGCCAGTCGGGCCGCCAGCAGGCGCGGGGTGCTGCCGAGCAGGTGCAGACAGACCACCCGTGGTGACTGCCGGGTGAACGACCAGGCGGACAGCTCACCGACAGCCTGCAAACCGTGCAGCAGTGGACTGATGCCCCGGGTGAGGAACGCGTCGGCCACCGCGGCCCGCGGCGGCAATAGACACTGGAATGCGTGCCATCGTTCCGACTCGCTCAGCATCACCTCCGCATCTGACGAATTGTCCAGATAGGAGCGATAATGAACGGTCATCCGAAGTCCCCCCAGAAGGCGTCGCACCGCCGGGGTCGACATTAAGCGACGGGGAACGATGCGACAGTAGGGGAAACCCCACATTGTCGTGAACTCACCGCAACCGCCAGTGTGCGCTGTGTCAAGAACCAAGTCCGCTATTTCGGTTTTTGGGCAGCAACATTTGCTCTCTTCGACAATAGGACCAACCGGTTCCGCGATCGCAGTTCTTGTCGGGCGGACCTAGAGTTGCATCTGCCGCTCGCCCGAGCGCCGGCAATTGGCGCCGCCGGCATCGGGCACGCCGAGAGGCCCGAACGGGACAGATCCTGGGGGTGGCAGTTGAAGCTGGGCCAACACTCGCCGCATTCTCGCGTCCGACCAGGCCGTCGGGGCGCCGCCGGGCCGTGTCCGACCACGACCGACCGATGGCGTACGCCGACGAGTCACGGCGCCCCGGCGCCCGTCGTGGGGCGCCGATGAACATCAGCGAGGAGGAGTTCGCCCCGCCGCCGTCCGGCGACCCTCTCGACCCCCTGGTCGGGCGCAACTGCGCGCTCGACCTGTTCGACCGCGCCCTGGCCGGGGTCCGCGACGGCCAGCCCGCCATGATCGAGTTCGTGGGTGACCCCGGCACCGGCAAGACGCGGTTGCTGCGCGAGGTCGCCGCGCGAGCCCGACGAGCCGGGGTGCCGGTGCTCGCCGCCGCCGGCCGCGACGGCCACCAGGTCGGGCAGGCCCTCGCCGCGCTGACGGATGAGCCGTGCGAGGCGGTCCGCGCCGGTGGACCGCTGCTGCTGCTCCTGGACGACCTGCACACCGCGTCATCCGCGACGGCCACGCTGCTGCGTCGGCTCGCGCAGGCGCCGCCCCGGCGCCTGCTGTGGGTCACCGCGTACCGGCCACGGCAGATGCCGTCCTGCGTGACCACCGCGCTCGCCGCCGGCATCCACCTGAGCCGCCGGGCGGTCGCCCTGACACCGTTGGATCCGGCCAGCGTCGCCGCGCTGCTCGGGCTGGTGGAGGGACGTGCCGCCCAGCGGGTGCACGTGCTCTCCGGCGGTGTTCCCCGCTACGTCCTCGCGTACCGCCCGGGCGCACTGGACGGCCCGGTCGCCGCCCTGCGGGGCCTGCCCGCCGAACTGCCCGTCGAGGTCACCGGCGCGGTTCAGCTCGACCTCGACGCGCTGACCGACGAGCAACGGCAGATGCTGGCGGCCGTCTCGGTGTGCCCGGACGGCTTCGAACCGGCGCTGGCGGCGGCGCTCGCCGACCGCGGCCCCGAGGTCACCAGTGACCTGCTCGACGCGCTGGTGGCCGTCGACCTGCTGCGGACCGACCCCACCGAGGCGTCGACCCTGCGGTTCCGTCACGAGGTGGACCGCACCGTGGTGTACCGCGCGTTGTCCCCCGGCCGGCGGCGACGCCTGCACGCGACGGCGGCCCGCGTCCTGCGCGAGCTCGGACACCCGGTCACCCGGTACGCCGAACATCTGTCGGCCAGCGGGCAGTGCGCCGAACCGGCGACCGCGGACGCGCTGATCGAGTCCGCGGAGAGCGGCCTCGTGCCCCGGCTCGACGCGATCCGGTGGTTGACCAACGTCCAGCGGCTGCTGCCTGCCGCCGAGGTCACCGAGCCACGTCGTACGCGGCTGGAGTTCGCGATGGCGGACGCGCTGATCGGCGCGGGTCAACTGCGCCAGGCCCGCACCCTGTTGCAGGAACTGACCCGCCGCCCTCTCGCGAACTGCGACCAGCGGCTGCGGGCGGTGGCCGCGCGGGCGCGGGTGGAGCGCCTGCTGGGCCGGCCGTTCGACGCGTACGCGCTGCTGCTGCCGTACCGGGACGGGCCGGTGGAGCCGCACAGTCGCTTCCTGCTGACCGTCGAGGCGGCGATCGCTGGCGCCCTCTGTGGAGCGCCCGACGCGGCCGAACACGCCCGGAGTCTGAGCCCGCTGGCGGAACGGATCGGCTCGGCGGTCTGCTCGACCACGGCCGCGGTGGTGCAGTCGTTCGTGGCCGTGTACACCGACTGTGGGATCCGGGTGCCCGAGACGCTGGACCGGGCGTCGTCCGAGGTGGACGCGTTCGCCGACACCGACCTCGCCCGGCACCCGGACCTGTTGGCCCTGCTGGGCTGGGCCGAGTACTTCCACGAACGGGAGCGCTCGGCCCTGCACCACTTCGACCGTGCGCTGGACATCTGCTGCCGGGCGGGTCTCGTGGCGCTGACCCCCTGGCTGCTGGTCGGCCGTTGCGCGGTGACCGCCCGACTGGGCAGCCTGGAGCGGGCCCGGGTCGAGGGTGAGGACGCCGAGGAGGTGGCCGTCGCCATGGGCATCGACCCGCTGGTGTCGCTGGCCCGCGCGTACCGGGCCATCGCGGTGGCCTGGCGCAGCGGCCCGAAGGCGGCCCGCCACCTGGCCGACACCGCCGTGCTGGACGCCAGCACCCGCCGCGAGAACTGGTACGACGGGGCGAGTCAGCGTGTGTCGGTGCGTCTGCGTTTCCTTGCCGGGGACCGGGCCGGCTCGACGTCGACGTTGCTGCGCGCCTGCGGTGGGGATGGTCTCGACCGGGTCGAGGTGACCAACCGGGCCTGCTGGGCCTCGGCCCTGGCCGAGATGGCCCACAAGGCGGGTCGGTGCGACGAGGCCGCGCGCTGGTTGGACGTGGCCGAGGGGTACGCCGGGCGGCTGGGGCTGCGGGGGCAGAGCGCGTTGACCCGGATCGCCCGGGCGCGGCTGACCCTGGAGGCGGATCCGCGCTGCGCCGCGGAGCTGGCCGCCGTGGCGGCGGACTCCTTCGCGAGTCTGGGGTGGAGGCTGGAGGAGGCGTCGGCGCGGTTGGTGCGGGCGCGGGCGCTGTGCGAGGCCCGGGAGTGGTCGGCGGCGGAGGTCGAACTCGCCGAGACCCGCCGCATCGCGGAGCTGGTCGACTCCCCGCCGCTGCGCCGCTCGGTGGCCGGCGAGCAGAGCCGCGCGGCCGGGGCCGCGGGCCGTCTGCCGGCCGCGGCCACGGGTGGGGAGCTGACCCTGACGCGGCGGGAGTGGGACATCGCCCGACTGGTGGCGGCCGGTGCGAGCAACGCCGAGGCGGCGGACCAGGTGTACGTGACCGTCAAGACGGTGGAGGCGCACCTGACCCGGATCTTCCGCAAGACGGGGGTGTCGTCGCGGGCCGGGCTGGCCGCGTTGCTGGTGTCCCGGGCTGTCGGCCCGCGATCCTCTACCGACGATCGAGGGTCTGGGTCCCGCAGAGCCCGATTTGACCGGTGATGCCCACAATAAAACGGAGATGAAGGATAGGCGTCCCGTGGCGAGTGTCGGATATCTCGCCTTCTGCCTGCGGGGATCTGATATCTTGTCTCCCACCACTGGTCAAACCCGACAGGGTTGACCCGGGGGCCGGAAGCCGCACTGGCTCGCCCGGAGATGCGCAGGGAAGGCATCGTCGTGAGTCAATACATCATCACCATCGTGCCCGTGGAGGACGACGGTGAGGAGATCACCGGCCCGGTGGCCCAGACCGTCGTCCGTCTGGAGACCGGCAACGGCCACCCGGTCGTGCGAGAGCTCACCGTCCGCGCACCGCAGAGCGCCGGTCTGACCGGCGAGCTGCCGTACGTCGACTTCGATGCCCTGCTGCGCGCCTTCATCCCCCCACAGGACCGGGACCGGAGTCGCGCCGAGGCCACGCCCCGTCCGGCCGTGACGGTCGGGCCGGTCCCCGCGACCACCGTCACCACCACCGCCGCACCCCGGCCGCAGCCACCCCGACCGGCCCGCCGGGCCGGCGAACCGGAGCGGCTCAGCCGACTCAAGGCCGGTCGCGCGTACCGCCGGGCACCCGACCCGGCGGACCTGGAAGCGGTCTACGAGCAGGTCGGCACGATCAGCCGCGTCGCCGAGCACTTCGACGTTCCGGTGCACACGGCACAGGGTTGGATCAGCCGAATGCGCCGCAAGCACGACGAGGTCAACGCCGGCTGACGCCCGGCTCGGCCGGCACCCCGGGCACCACGGCCAGGGCGTCCACCACCGCCGGCGTCGCCCGGTCCAGCCAGCGCTCGATGCCGACCTCCGCCGTGTCGAACTCGCGCTCCAGCACGCACAGGCCGGCCGTGGGCACGCACGCGCCCACCTCGGCCAGCAGAGCGCCCAGGTAGGTGTCGACGACGTGCCGGTGACCGGACCGGGCGGCGGTCATCAACGGCACCGCCACCACCCCGGTCAGCGCACCCCGGGGCAGCACGTCGACGAAGAGCTTCAGCAGGCCGCTGTACGCCGCCTTGAACGTGGGGCTGGCCACCAGCAGCAGCCCCGGTCGGCGTACCGCCTCCAGCACCTCGTCGAGGGTCTCCGGCCGGCTGCCCTGACCCACCAGCTCGGCCGTCAGCTCGGCCAGGTCGATCACCGTCGGCGCGGCGACGGGGGTCGGGCAGTGGGCCAGTCGGGAGTGCAGTGCCGCCGCGGTGGCCAACGCGACGGTCCGCGTACGGGAATGGGGTTTCGGGTTGCCGATCAGCGCGGTCATCGGCAGCTCCGCGACGGGCCCGGTCATCGGCCCACCGCCAGTTCCGGAGTCCGCCGGCCGTCCTCGGCGTGCGTGCCGGCCCCGTCGTCCGCGTCGGCCCCGCCACCCAGGAGGCCGTCGTGGCGCAGCAGCGGCAGCACGCCCTCGCCGAACCAGTACGCCTCCTCCAGATGCGGCTGCCCGGACAGGATCAGATGGTCCACCCCGGCGGCGTGGTACTCGGCGATCCGCTCCGCGACCTCCTCGTGACTGCCCACCAACGCCGCGCCGGCCCCGGGCCGAATCAGGGAGTAGCCCGCCCAGACGTTCGGGTACACCTCCATCCGGGCGTTGCCGTCCGCGTGCAGCGCCGCCGCCCGCCGCTGGCCCTCGGAGTCGGTGCGGGCGAAGCGCTGCCGAGCGGCGGCGATCCGCGCCTGGTCCACGCCGGCGAGAAGACGGTCCGCCTCGGCCCACGCCTCCCGCGCGGTGTCCCTGGTGATCACGTGGAGCCGACTCCCGGTGCGCAGCGTGCGGCCGACCTCCGCCGCCTGCTCACGTGCCCGGCCCAGCAGCTCGCCGAGCTGGGCCGGCGTCTCACCCCAGGCCAGGTACACGTCCGCGTGCCGGGCGGCCGCCCGCTGCGCCGCCGGCGAGGACCCGCCCAGGAACACGGCCGGAGCGGTGGTCGGCGGCCGGGCCAGCAGGGCGGACTTCACCCGGTAGTGCTCGCCGCTGTGGTCGACCGGTTGACCGGACCACAGTCCACCCAGGATGGTGAGGAACTCCTCCGCGCGGGCGTAGCGGGCGTCGTGGTCCAGCCAGTCGCCGTAGCGGCGCTGCTCGTCCGGGTCGCTGCCGGCCACGATGTTGAGCAGCACCCGGCCCGCCGAGACACGGTGCAGCGACGCGGCCATCTGAGCGACCAACGTGGGTGAGGCGAGCCCCGGCCGTAACGCGATCATGAACTTCAGCCGTTGCGTCTGCGCGGCCAGCGCGGACGCCACCACCCACGGGTCCTCGCAGAACAACCCGGCCGGCGTGAGCACACTGGTGAAACCCAGCCGGTCGGCGGCGCGCGCCACCTGCGCCAGATAGCCGATGTCCGGCGGGCGGCGGGTGATCCGGGCCGGCCGGCCTCCGCCACCGCGGGCGGGCTCGGCCAGGTCACGACCGTCTCCGTGCGTCGGCAGGAACCAGTGCAGGTCCAGTGGCATGGGGTCACTCCCCTTCCGGCGCGTCGTCGAAGCGCGCGGGCATCGCGGTGACGGCGTTCATGAAGTTGGTCCGCATCCGGCGTACCGGCCCGGTCAGTCGGAGCCGGGCCAGATGCGGACGGATCGCGGTGAGGAAGGCCGCCATCTCCAGCCGGGCCAGGTGCGCGCCCAGGCAGAAGTGCGGACCGATACCGAACGCCAGGTGCGGGTTGGGATCGCGGGCGAGGTCCAGCCGGTCGGGATCGGTGAACACGGCCAGGTCCCGGTTGGCGGAGGCGTAGTAGACGACGACCTTGTCCCCGGCGGCGATGCGGGTCCCGTCGAGGACCGTGTCGCGGGTGGCGGTGCGGCGGAACTGCATGATCGGCGTGACCCAGCGCAGCAGCTCCTCGACCGCGCTCGCGGTCAGGTCGGGCTCGACGATCAGCCGGTCCCGCTGCTCGGGGTGCTCCAGCAACGCCTGCACCCCGTTCGAGATGAGGTGCCGGGTGGTCTCGTTGCCGGCGATGACCAGCAGCAACCACAGCTGACACAGCTGCGCGTCGGTCAGGCCCCGACCGTCGGCCTCGGCGTGCACGAGCAGGCTCAACAGGTCGTCGCCGGGCGCGGCCCGTCGCTGGGCCGCCAGTTGCCGCACGTAGGAGAAGGCCGCCGCGAAGGTGTCCCGGTAGCGCTGCACGCTGCCACCGCCGTAGCGTGGATCGTCGAACCCGACCAGGTTGTTGCTCCACTCGAACAGCAGCCGGCGGTCCGCCCGTGGCACACCGAGCAGGTCGGTGAGGACGAGCAGCGGCAGCTCGGCGGCGAGGTCCGCCACCACGTCGATGTCACGCGCGGCCACCGCCCGGGCGACCACCTCCTCGGCATGGCGGTTCACCAGCTCACCGAGGCGGCCCACCGCGCGGGGCGTGAACGCCCCCGCCACCAGCCGCCGCACCCAGGCGTGCTCCGGAGCGTCCATGTTGATCAAAAGCTGCCGGTTGCGGTGCAGATCCTCCGGGGTCCGAGGATCGGCGAGGAACGCCCCGCCGGCCGCCGACGAGAACGTCGCCGGATCACGGGACACCGCCCACACCGCGGCGTGGCGGGTGACGGCCCAGAAACCCGGACCCCGGGAGCGTACCGACCGGTCCTGGTCGGTACGGGTCAGCTCGACCTCCTCGACCCAGGCCACCGGCGCCTCTCGTCGGCGGCGGGCGAACTCGTCGTGCGGCACGCCGGTCAGGAATGTCGCCGGGTCCGCGAGCAGACCCGGCGACACCGTGGCCGGCCGATAGCGGTCCCGCAACGCCCGGCGGGGCACCTTGCCGGTGGGCTCGCGCGGGATCCGGTCGACCACCTCGTACGAGCGCGGCACCTTGAAGCCGGCCAGGCTGATCCGGCAGTGCGCGTCGAGGGCCCGCTCGACGCCCTGGACCGGCCACGCCGGGTCGAGCTGCACCACCGCCCGAACCTGCTCGCCGAACTCCTCGTCCGGCACACCGATGACCACGCTGTCCTGCACGGCGGGGTGCGTCGACAGCACCGCCTCCACCTCGGCGGGATAGACGTTCACGCCGCCGGTGACAATCAGCTCCGCCGAGCGGCCGGTGAGGAACAGGTAGCCCTCGGCGTCCAGGTGGCCCAGGTCGCCGACGGTGAAGGTGTGCGGGGCGACGTGCGCCTGCTCGGTCTGCTCCGGAGCGTTGTGGTAGTGGAACCCCCGGCCCGGGGGCCGCCGCACGGCCACCCGGCCCTCCTGCCCGACGGGCACCGGCCGGCCCTCGTCGTCGACCACCACCACCTCGGTCGGCGGCGCCGGCCGGCCCACCGTACCCGGCCGGGCCAGCCAGGTGTGCGAGTCGGCGAGGGTGACGATGCCGGCCTCGGTCGCGGCGTAGTACTCCACGAACACCGGCCCCCACCACTCGATCATCGCCCGTTTGGTCTCCGGCGGGCAGGGGCCGCCGCCGTGCCAGATCCGGGCGAGGCTGGCGCCGGAGAACGCCGCCCGGGTCGCCGCGTCGACCCGCAGCAGGCGGATGAACTGGGTCGGCACCAGATGACTGATGGTGATCTTCTCGTCGTCGATCACGCGCAGCACCTCGACCGGGTCGAACCCGCGGCGCAGCACCAGCCCACAGCCGCGCAGCAGCGGAAACTGGGCGAAGAACAACTGCGCCGAGTGGTACCAGGGACCGACCAGCAGCGCCTGCCCCTGCGTCGGAATGCCCAGGCCGCCGCCGAGCGCCTCGGTGGTGGCGGTCACCCGGTCGATCGGGGCGCCCACCTTGAGCAGCGGGTTGACCACCCCCTTGGGGCGTCCGCTGGTGCCCGAGGTGTAGAGCAGCACGCCACCGGAGAGCGCCGGGACGCCTGGGCCCGGCGGCAGGTCGTGCACCGCCGTGAACCCGTCCCCGCCGTCGACCGTCACCAGCAGGTCGGGGCCACCCGGCGTACGCGCCACCGCGTCGCGCACCGTCGGCGCGTACGCCGCCTCGGTGAGCACCGCCCGTGCGCCGCAGTCGGTCAGGATGTGGGCGATCTCCGGCGCGGTGAGGTGCCAGTTGACGGGTACCGCCACCAGACCCGCGTGCACGCAGGCGAGCAGCGCCTCGAACGTCTCGTGCCGGTTGCCGAGCACGAACGCCACCCGGTCACCGACGTCCAGGCCGGCCCCGCGCAGCACGCCGATCCACCGGTCCACCGACCGGTCCAGCTCCGCCCACGTCCGGGTGGTCCGCTCGTCGGTCAGCGCGACGTCGCCGGCCCGGTCCCGGACCATTGTCTTCAGCAGCTCGGCCACTCGTCACTCCTGTCTGGGCGTGGTGCCGTGCGTGAGGTCGGGGCTGACGGCCAGGACGTGCTCCGCGACCGGCCGGAAGTTCAGCCGGGCGATCTGCGCGGTGCCGATGTCCGCCCGCGCCGCCCGGGCCGCGTCGGCCGGAATCACCACCAGCTCGCCGGCTGCCTGGGCGAGCAGCTGCACCTGGCAGCAACGGTCCATCGCCAGGAACCACCAGGCCGCCTCGGCCACCGAGCCGCCGACCGTCAGCAGTCCGTGGTTGCGCAGGACGACGGCCTTGCCGGTGCCCAGCGTCGCCGCGATGCGGTCACCCTCCGCGCCGTCGAGGACGACGCCGCCGTACTCGTCGTGGACCTCGTGGTCCTCGAAGAAGGCGCACGCGTCCTGGGTGATCGGCGCGAGCGGCCGGCCGAGCGCCGAGAACGCCCGACCGTGGATCGAGTGGGTGTGCGCGGCGGCCACCACGTCCGGTCGGGCCTTGTGGATGGCCGAGTGGATGGCGTACCCGGCGGGGTTGATCCGGCCGGACCCGTCGACCACGTCGCCGGTGTGGTCGACGCGCAGCAGGTCGTCGTCGCGCACGTGGGCGAAGTGCCGGCCGAACGGGTTGATCCAGAAGGTGTCCGGCTCGATCGGGTCCCGGGCGGTGACGTGGCCGCCGGCGCCCTCGTCGAACCCCGCGAGGGCGAACGCGCGAAGCGTGAGGACCAACTGCCGACGGCGGTGCGCGCGTTCCTGTTGCAGGTCTCGTCGCTCAGCCACAGCCGCCTCCGGTGTCGGTGTCGTACCCGCCCACGCCCGCCGGCACCGCGGGGGGCGCGACCGGCGTGCCGGTCCGCTCGGCGTACGCGGCGAGGAAGTCGTCGACCCGGTCCACGCCCCAGAACCGGTGTGGACCCAGCCGCAGGTAGGGAATGCCGAAGATGTCCTCCTCGTACGCCCGCAGCAGGCAGTGCGCCCCGGCCGCCCGGACGCTCTCGTCGTCCACCGCGCCGAGCACCACCGCCGGATCCACCCCGGCCCGCTCGGCCACCTCGGAGATCACCTCGGGGGTGCACACGTCCTCGCCCCGCAGCCAGCGGGAGGCGATCACCTCCCGGTAGAACGCCTCCCCCGCGCCCTGTTCCCGGGCGGCCAGCCAACCCAGGTGCGGGACCTCCCACCACGGGTCGATGTCGATCGGCCAGCGCATCGCCAGGCCCAGCCGCTGGGCCTGGCGCTTGGCGTCCTGGAGCAGGTACAGGTGCTTGGGCTTGCTCATCTGCACGTAGTGAAAGGCGCCGCCCCGGGCGGTGAGCGTCGCCTCGGTCCGCGCGTCCGGATCCCAGTAGGGGATGAACTCCAGCACCTCCTGCGGCCGGCCCAGCGCCCGGGTCAGCCGCTCCACGGCCAGCCAGCTGTACGGGCTGCGGAAGGAGAAGTACAGGCGGGGCTGCTTGGCGGCCATCACCGCCGCCCGCCGGTCAACGCCGCCACGGTGTCCCCGTCGAGGGTGGCGAGCCGGCCTGCCTCCGGGCCGCGGCTGACCGCGTACCCGTGCAGGATGCTGGCCGTCGCCACCCGGACCAGGCGACCGTCGCGCACGACGTGGCAGTCCATCCGCGCGTCGTACGTGACGTCCTTGAGCACGTCGGTGACGGTGAAGGTGACCCACACGGGCTCGTCGAGGTGGGCGTCGCCGAGCACCTCGATGCGGGCGCGGGAGACCACCGGGATCCAGCCCCGCTCGCGCAGCATCCGGCCCACCGACACACCCCGGTCGGCGAGGTAGCGGTCCACCACCTCCTCCAGCAGCCGGACGTACCCGGAGTGCTGCATCCGCTGCGAGTACTGGCAGTAGAAGTAGGGCACCCGCCACGGCCACACGAATCCCGCTCCGGCGGCGCGCAACGTGTCGGCCGGGTCCGCGCCGGCGGGGGCGCCCGGCTCGCCGGCGGCCGGCTCCTCGACCAGGCCGGCCAGCTCCGCCGACAGCGGCGCCGCCTGCGGTACGTCCGCCTCCCGCACCAGGGCCACCCGCACCCGGGCGCGGCACACGGTGACGTCGGCGTCGCGGCGCACACCCATCCGCACCGCGAACCGACCGTTGGCGGCGGGGGTCGCCACCACCGTCGCGGTGTCGTCGACGTCGAGGACGGCGGGCAGCAGCAACGAACAGTCCCGGATCGACAGCCCCACCCCGTGCTCGTGGTAGAGCCGGCCCGGGCCGTGCCCCCGCTCCCGGAACCACTGCAGCACACCCTGTTCCACCAGGTACGCGAAGTGTTTGAAGCCGATCCAGGTGCGGATGTTCGCGCCCTCGAACCCGGGCCGGGCCGACAGCGTCACGGATGCGTTCTCAACCGCCGTGGTCACGGCGTACCTCCTCGGATCGCGGGGTCGGGGCAGACCTTCTCGACGAAGCCCGCGACGTGTCGGGCCACCTCGGCCGCCCGGTCGAGATGACAGAAGTGGTGAAAATCCGGCTCCACGACGACGTGCGCGTCGGGAAGTTCGGCCCGCAGCGCGCCGACGCGCGGGCCGTCGAGGCCGGGGTCCCGGCCACCGGTGAGCACCATGGTCGGCACGGTCACCGCGTGCAGCGGCAGGCCGGCGGTCGCGGTGAAATGGTCGAACAGGGTGGTGAAGCCGACCGGCCCGATCCGGTCCACCATGATGTCCCGCATGGCGGTCAGGGTCTCCGCGTCCAGGTCGGCCAGCCGGGAGCCGAGGCGGTGGCGCAGCCCCTCGTCGATGATCTGGACGAAGTTGGCCTGCGCCCGCTCGTGCACCGCCCAGGTGATCGGCAGATCGGGCGGGCAGTAGAACGGCGCGATGAGCATCGCCCCGCGCGGCGCGACGTCCGGTTCGGTGGCGAGCATCTCCAGCACCGCGTTCGCGCCGAGCGAGTGGCCGACCACGACGTCGGGGGGCGTGGCCATGGCACGGACGGCGGCGGCGAGCCAGGCGCCCGGGGTGCCCCGACGCCGCCAGCGATGATCGGTGCCGGCCTTCCACGGCAGCTCGGCCGCGAGCAGCCGCCAGCCGGTGGGCAGCCGCTGCGCCAGGGATCGCCAACTGCGCCAGGCGTCGGACATGCCGTGCGCGAGCAGCACGGTCGGCGTCCCGGTGCCCGGGCCGGCGAGCCGGTGCACGGCGACCGCCGGTGGCGTGCCGCTCATAGCCGCGCCGCCCGGACGTCGAGTTCGCGCATGCCGTCGACGGAGTCGCCGCAGCGGACCGTGACGGTCGCGGTGGCGCCGACGAGGCGTACGGCCAGCGCCGTGTGCACGACCCCCGCCGCGCCGTAGTGGTCGCCCGCCACGGCGGCCGCGTCGAGCAGCAGTCCGCGTGGTGTGCCGTCGACGGGTACGCCCGCCCGCACGGGCCCCAGCAGGGCCAACGGATGCGGCGCGGCGTCGACCCGGCCGAGCAGCAGGCAGGCCGCCCCCGCGCGCAGCGGTCGGGCGGCGGTGGCGCCGTCCCGGGCGGCGTGCAGGGCCTGGGCCTGCGGGTCGTCCGGTTCGGTGCCGACCACGACGACCCGGTCGGCACGGCCGGTACGCAGCAGCAGCCCGGCCAGCCAGATCGCGTCCAGGCCGGCGGTGGCCCCGGAGCAGACGGTGAGGTTGGGGCCCCCGAAGCGGAACCAGATGGCGATCGCGCCGGCGATGACGTTGCTGGAGGCGTTCGGCGCCTCCAACGGGCCGACCTCGCGCGGGCCGCCCTCGCGCAGGCGGCGGGCGATGTCGCCGACGGTGGCGACGTTGCCCAGGTTGGAGCTGACCACCACGGCGGTACGCGGATCCGCCGGCCCGCTCGGGCGGGGCACCTTCGGCGCGCGGCCCAGCGCCCGATGCACGGCGCAGAGGGCGAGCCGGGTGGCCGGCTCCTTGGCCAGCAGACCCTTGCGGCCCAGCAGGTCGGCGGCGCGCTCGGGTGGGCAGGCGGGTTCCTCGTCGGCGACCCCCGCGCCGCCGACGCCGGCCGGCAGGTCGACTCCCGGCAGGTGCAGTGCCGCCGCGAGAACGGCGGCCACCGGTCGATCCGGGGCTGCCCCCGGTGGTGTGTCCGCAGTGGACCGATTTGGTCGGATCACCTGGCCCGGCCGGCGGGACGCGGACGGCGGCACGCTGCGATCCGGTGTCGGCGCGAGGTGCCCGGCGTGGACGCGGTCCGTCATCGCACCGCCTCCAGAAGGGTGACGGCGTTGAGACCGCCGAAGCCGAACGCGTCCACCTGCGCCACGCGCACGTCCGCCCGCACGGCCGCGTCGCGGACCAGCCGCAGCGCGGCCGCCTCGGGCGCCGGCCGGGTCAGCCCGACCACCGGCGGCACCCGGCCGGTGCGCAGGATCTCGACGGCGACAGCGACGCTGAGCAGCGCCGACCCTCCCGACGTGTGGCCGACGGCGCCCTTGAGGGCGGTGACCAGGGGGCCGGGCTGACAACCGGCGAACACCTCGGCGATGACCCGCGCCTCGGTCTCGTCGTTCAGCGTCGTGCCGGTGCCGTGCGCCAGCACCAGGTCGACCTGGTCGGGCCGGCGGTCGGCGCGCTGGTGGGCGTCGTGGACCGCCCGCAGGATGCCCGCCGGGTCGGGGGCCGTCTCGTGCCCGGCGTCGCAGGACAGCCCGGTGGCGAGCAGGCGGGCCAGCCCGCCGCCGGGTCGCTCCGGCTCGACCAACAGCACCGCCGCGCCGTCACCGAGCAGCACACCGGCCCGGTCGGCGTCGAAGGGCCGCACCCGGCTGGTCGGTCGGGCGGCCACCCGGCCGATCATCGCCAGCATGGAGGCGCTGCTGCCGTCGGTGCCGCCGACCAGCACGGCGTCCGCCTCGCCGGTCTCCACCAGGTCCTGCGCCAGGGCGAGGGCGGAACCGCCGGCGCTGCACGCGTTGGCCAGGGTGAGCACCCGCTGCACGCCGGGCGCGGCGCTGGTGACGGCGTCGGCGAAGTGCAGCCGCTCGGCGGGAAAATCGACCGAGCCCGCCAGGGCCGCCCGTTCCACCTCGGCCGACTCGCGCAGCCCGGTGCCGACGAGGCTCACCACCCGCTGTCGACGTGGGTCGAGGCCGGCGGCGGCGAGGGCCTCGGTTACGCACCCGGTCAGCCAGCGGCTCGGGCCGAACGGCCCGTCGTCGTCGATCGGGTAGCCGTGGCCGACCCCCACCCGGGCCGGGTCCGACCGCCGCAGCCCGGCGACGCCGCACGCGCCGCGCAGCAGCGCCGCCACGGTGGCCGGGCCGTCGCCGAAGCAGGTACGGACCGCGGTGGCGGTGATGGTGACAGCCATGTCCTACCCCCGCACCACGGCCGCGGCGACCGCGCCGTCGCGAGACCGCCCGACGATCAGCGCGGGCCGACCGCGTACGGCCGGGTCCTCGGCGTAGCGGCCCAGCAGCACGCCCAGCGCCAGCGCGCCGGTGGCGGACTGACAGTCACCGAGCGCCGGACGTACCGACAACCGCTGCGCCGTCGCCGGCACCACCTCGGACAGGCTGTCGGCGTCGAGATCGCCGCTCGCGATCGCCCACACGTCGGCCGGGCGGACCTTCGCCGTGGCCAGCGCCCGACGTACGCAGCCGGCGAGCCCGTCGACGCTGGTGTCCGGCTGGAAACCGGTGGCCACCGCGAGCACCTGGGCGCGCGGAGCCCCGGTGCGGCCGGGCGTCGGGCGGCGCAGCAGGTAGACCGCCGCTGCCTCACCGGCCGGACCGGCGCCGGTCAGCTGCGCCGCCCACGCCGTGTTCGGCGTGTACTCCTCGACCCCGCCGACCAGCAGGGCGTCGACGTATCCCCGGCGCAGGGCGTTGAGCGCGTAGCGCAGCGCGTACAGGAAGGCGAGCGGGCCGCCGGCCACGGTGGCGTTGACGCCGCGCAGCCCGTAGCGGATCGCGGCCTGGCCGCTGGCGCAGTTCATCACCGTGTTCGGGAACAACACCGGGTTGACCAGGTACGGCTTGTCCTGCACCAGCGTCTCGCGGGAGAAGTCCATCGTCGACTTCAGGCTGCCGGTGGTGGTGCCCAGCACCACGCCGACGCGGTGCCGGTTGTCGTCGTCGGGGGTGAGCCCCCCGTCGGCCAGCGCCCGCCCGCAGGCCACCATGGCCAGCGCGGTCGCCCGGTCCAGGAAGCTGGTGCCCTTGCGGCCCAGCAGCCGGCGTACGTCGAAGTCGGCGATCGCCGGCGCCTGCGCCGTGGGCAGCGGCTCGTCGAAGCGGTCGCGCACGTCGACGCCGACGACCGTGCCGGCGCGGACGGCGGCCAGCAGCTCGGTGACCGAGTCCCCGGCCGCGCTGAGCACTCCCCAACCGGTCACCAGGCCGGTCACCGGATCGCCCCGAAGATCGTGATGGCGTTGTTGCCGCCGAACGCGAAGCCGTTGTTCTGCGCCACCCGCACCGTGGCCGGCCGGGCCGTGTTCGGCACCGGATCGATCCAGGACAGCTCCGGGTCGGGGTTGGCCCAGTTGATGGTCGGGGGCAGGAACCCGTGCCGGATGCCCAGCGTGGTGGCGATCGCGCCGAACCCGCTCGCCGCGCCCATCGTGTGGCCGAGCATCGACTTGATCGAGCTGACCGGCGGCACCTGGTCGCCGAACACCGCCCGGATGGCCCGCGCCTCGCACAGGTCGTTGGCGGGCGTGCCGGTGCCGTGCGTGCTGATGTAGTCGATGTCCTCCGGTTTGACCCCGGCGTTCTCCTGGGCCAGCCGCATGCACGCCGCGACGCTCTCCTCGTTGGGCGCGACCATGTGGTGGGCGTCGCAGTTGACGCCGTACCCGAGCACCTCGGCGTAGATCCGGGCGCCCCGGTCCTGCGCGTGCTCCAGGGTCTCCAGCACCAGGGCCGCGCCGCCCTCACCGGTGAGGATGCCGGAGCGGTCCCGGTCGAACGGCCGGCACGCCCGCTCGGTCAACGCGCCGAGCCGGTAGAAGCCGGCGTGCGCCCACCGGCACACCGAATCGGCGCCGCCGGCCAGCATCACGTCCGCCTCACCCCAGCACAACAGGTCGTACGCGTACCCGATGGCGTAGTTGCTGGCCGAGCAGGCGGTGGTGAGGGTGACCGACTCCCCGGCCAGCCCCAGCTCGGCGCTCACCGCGTAGGACAGCCGCTCGGCCGGCGCCTGCCGCAGCGCCTCGGCGGACATGGCCGGGTAGCCACCGGCCACCAGTTCGGCGGTGAGCTGCTCCACCACCGTGGACTCGCCGCTGGTGGTGCCGATGACCGCGCCGACGCGCGCCGGGTCGGTGGCCGGCAACGACAGACCCGCGTCCAGCGCGGCCAACCGGGCGGCCGCCGCCGCGAACAGCGCCGAGCGGCCCCACTCGGCGACCCGCAGCCGCCGCAGCAACGCCTCCGGCCGGAACGCGGGCACCTCACCGGCGAAGTGGTGCGGAAACCCGCTCGCGTCGAAGCTCGTGATGGGCGCGGCGGCCGACCGGCCGGAGCGCAGCCCGGCGGTGAACTCGTTCACGCCGATGCCGATGCCGGACACCGGCCCGAGCCCGGTGACGACCACGCGGTGCACGGTCAGTCCTGCCAGCCGGCGTGTCGCGCCACCACCTCGTGGACGGCCTTGAGGCTGCGCATCTCGTTCAACTCGGCCTGCGGGATCTCCACCTTGTACTTCTTCTCGATCCGGGCCAGGATCTCGATCGCCCGCAACGAGTCCGCCTCGTACTCCTCGACGAAGTCGGCGGTGTCGGCGACCTCCTCGGGTTCCAACTCGAGCACCTCCGCCACGATCTCCCGCAGCTCCGCCATGTGCTGGTCGCGTTCACTCATCGGGGTTCCCTCTTCCTCTCATCGTTTCCGCTCCGCGATGGCGTCGGCCGGTCGGACGACCGCCATCATCGAGCCGAACTCCGCCACCTGGTCGGTCCCCACCCAGCTGGATCCGGCGGCGAACGCGGCCCCGTGCACGACCTGTTCCAGTCGGACCCGGTGCCGGATCACGTCGCCCGGGTACACCGGGCGCAGCAGCACGCAGTCCCGGGCCGCGGTGAACATCGGCAGCCCGGTCGTGCCCGGCCCGCGCGACAGCAGCCACAGCACCGCCGCGCCCTGACCGAACGACTCGATCAGCAGCGAGGCCGGGTAGGCGTACCGGTCGGGGGCCTGTCCCTCGGCGATCCCGGAGTAGCAGGGCTCGCAGCCGGTGACCGCCTTCACCGCCTGAAGGCTCACTCCCGGCTCGACGCTGTCGACCCGGTCGAGCAGCAGCATCGGGTACCGGTGCGGCAGCAGGGCCCGCAGTTCGCCGTGTTCGAGTCGCATCAGGCGTTCCCGCCGTCCGCGCTCGGCCAGCGGTAGACGGCGCGCACCGTCGCCGCGTGGACCCCGTCGCCGCGTACGCACCGGGCGGCGACGTCGAAGGACTGGTCGTCGCCGACCGGGCCGACCGACGCCTCGACGGTGAGCGTGTCGCCGGCCAGCAGCGGGGCGAGGAACCGGGCGGAGCGCAACCGGTGCAGCTGGGGCAGCCGGCCGGCGCAGTAGCCGACGGCCGACGTCACGGCCTGCCCGATCGTCTCCAGGGTGAACACGCCCGGATAGACGGTCAGCTCGGGGAAGTGCCCGGCCAGGTAGACGTCGGCGTCGTCGACGGTGGTGCCGGCGCGCAGGCTGATCCCGCCGCGCGGGCCGGCGGACACCTCGACCCACTCGATCGCCGGCAGGGGCGCCGCGGCGGCCTCGTACGTGTCGACGGGCCGGGTCGCGGCGGTGAACGCGGGTGCGGCGGTCACAGCACGATCCCCCCGTCCACGCGGATCACCTGGCCGGTGACGTAGCTGGCGCGTTCGGAGAGCAGGAACTCGACCAGGTCGGCGACGTCGGCGGGCGTGCCGAAGCGGCCCAGCGGGATCTGCCCCAGCGCCTGCTCGCGCAGCTTCGCCGGCAGCGCGGCGGTCATGTCGGTCTCGACGAAGCCGGGGGCGACGACGTTGACCCGTACGCCGTACCCGGCGATCTCCTTGGCCAGCGACAGGCTGAGCCCGATGATGCCGGCCTTGCTGGCGGCGTAGTTGGTCTGTCCGGTGTTGCCGGTGACCCCGGCCACCGAGGACAGGTTGACGATGGCGCCGCGGCGTCGCTTGAGGAAGCGGAACGCGACGGTCCGGCAGGTGTTCCAGGTGCCGGTGAGGTTGGTGCCGATCACGTCGTGCCACTCATCCGGTGCCATCAGCACCAGCGGCCGGTCCCGGGTGATGCCGGCGTTGTTGACCAGCGCGGTGAGCGGCCCGAGGTGCCGTTCGGCGGCGGTGACGAACGCGTCGACAGCGTTCGGGTCGGTCACGTCGCACGGCCCGAACCACGACCCGACCCCGTACGCCTCGACCTCCGCCCGGGTCTTGTCCGCGGCCTCACTCGGCGCGCTGTAGCAGCCCGCCACCGCGTACCCCTGCGCCGCGAGCCGCAGCGCGACGGCCCGGCCGATTCCCCGGGACACCCCGGTCACCAGCGCGCAGCGCGGCGCGTCGCCTGCCGTTGTCATGTCATCCCCTGCTCATCCGATGGCCCGTTGCGCGCGCAGCCGGTCCCGCGTGGCCGCGTCGACGCCCACCTCGTCGAGAATCCGGTCGGTGTCCGCGCCGGGCTCGGGGGCGCCGGAGCGGACGGCGGTCGGTGTCCGGGAGAACTTGACCGCCGGCCCGGTCAGCGGCGCGGTGCTGCCGTTGGACAGCACCGTCTCCTGCACCATGGCCCGGGCGTGGACCTGCGGGTCGGTCGCGGCCTCGGCGAAGGTCCGGACCCGCTCGGCGGTGATCCCGTTGGCGTCGAGGGTGTCGACCACCTCGGCGCACCCGCGCCCGGCGCACCAGTCGGCGAGGACCGCGTTGACCGTGGCGCGGTTGTCGCGGCGTTCCTCGTTCGTCGCGTACCCGGGCGCGCGGGCCAGTTCCGGGCGGCCGACGACCTCGGCCAGGCGACGCCAGGAGCGGTCCAGGGCGACCGCCACGTAGACGTGGCCGTCGGCGCACCGGAAGCAGCCGGCGGGCACCACGAAGTCGGCCTGGTCGCCCCAGCGGCGCAGCGGCACCCCGGTCGCGCCCAGGGTGAGGTAGCCGTTGCTGGAGAACAACAGCGAGTCGAGCATGCTCACGTCGACGTGCTGACCCTCGCCGGTGCGGTCGCGGTGGCGCAGCGCGGCGAGCGCGCCGATCACCGCGTGCAGCCCGGCGAGGTCGTCGGCGAGGAAGGTGGGCGCCTTCAGCGGAGCGCCGTCGGGTTCGCCGTTGAGCGCCATCCAGCCGGCGGCGGCCTGGGTGGTCGGGTCGTACCCGGGTCGCTGCGCGTCGGGGCCGTACTGGCCGTAGCCGGAGACGGAGACCAGCACCACGTCCGGCCGGACCGCCCGGCACGCCTGGTAGCCGACGCCCCAGGCGTCCAGCGTGCCGGGCTTGTAGTTCTCCACCACCACGTCGGCGGTGGCGACGAGCCGCAGGAAGACCTCGGCCGCGCCGGGGCGGCGCAGGTCGAGCCCGATGCTGCGCTTGTTGCGGTGCACGCTCTGGCGGAACCAGGACAGGCCGGTGCCGGGAATGTCCGGGGGCATCAACCCCTCCCGGTTGCCGGGCATCTCCACGCGCAGGACGTCCGCGCCGAGGTCGGCCAGGACGCAACTCGCGATCGGGCCGGACCAGACCTTCGTGACGTCCAGGACCCGTACGCCGTGCAACGGCCCGGTCAGGTCGTGGCGGGCGTCGGCGTAGAAGGCCGCGGCGTCGCGGGCGGGCGCGGTGCGCGTCTCGGTGTCCATGGCGCCTACTCCCGCACCAGCAGCGACGCCGTGCCGAGCGAGCCACCGCAGCACATGG
This sequence comes from Micromonospora sp. NBC_00617, assembly GCF_045161355.1. Classification (NCBI taxonomy): domain Bacteria; kingdom Bacillati; phylum Actinomycetota; class Actinomycetes; order Micromonosporales; family Micromonosporaceae; genus Micromonospora; species Micromonospora sp. NBC_00617. The sequence continues at coordinate 2,234,990 of NZ_CP107751.1, forward strand.
TGACGAGCGCGGCCTCGCCGTCGGCGCGTTCCAGCTCGTGCAGGGCGGTCACCAGCAGCCGGGTGCCGCTGCTGCCCAGCGGGTGCCCGAGCGAGATCGCGCCGCCGTTGACGTTGACCCGGTCCAGGTCGGCGTCGTGGTGCGCGGCCCAGGACAGCACGACCGCGGCGAACGCCTCGTTGACCTCCACGACGTCGATGTCGTCGAGGGTCATGCCGGCGCGCTTGAGCAGCTTGCGGGTGGCCACGGTCGGGCCGTCGAGCAGGTAGTAGGGGTCGGCGCCGGTGACGACCTGGTGCGCCAGCCGGGCCCGGGGTCGCAGGCCGTGCGCGTCGGCCCGCTCCCGCGACATCCACAGGATCGCCGCGGCGCCGTCGGAGATCTGCGAGGTGGTGCCGGCGGTGTGGATGCCGTCCGGGAGCACCGGGCGCAGGGCGGCCAGTCCTTCCGCCGTGGTGTCGCGGATGCCCTCGTCGGCGTCGACCGACGTGCCGTCGGGCAGTGGCACGGACGTGATCTCCCGGTCGAAGCGGCCCTCGGCGCGGGCCCGCGCCGCGCGCTGCTGCGAGCGCAGCCCGTAGGCGTCGGCGTCCGCGCGGGTCAGCCCCTGCCGGGCCGCGATCCGCTCGGCGCCGCCGAACTGCGCCTTCGGCGGATCGTCGTACGGGTAGTCGGGTGTCTTGTAGTGGCCGGGCCCCTGGTAGAGGTTGGTGCCGACGGGCACCCGGCTCATCGATTCCACGCCGCAGGCGATGCCCACGTCGACCGCGCCGGCGGTGATGAGTGCCGCGATCAGGTGGTTGGCCTGCTGCGCGGAGCCGCAGGAGGTGTCGACGGTGCTCGCGGCGACCTCGTAGTCGAGTCCACTGTCGAGCCAGGCGTTGCGGGTGACGTTGAGGCTCTGCTCGCCGACCTGTGTGACGCAACCGCCGATGATCTGTTCCACCTCGCCGGGTGCGATGCCGGAGCGGCGCAGCACCTCGACCTGCACGTGTCGCAGCAGCTGCACGGCCTTGAGGCCGGACAGCGCGCCCTCGCGCCGGCCGATCGGCGTCCGCACCGCCTCGACGATCACCGCCTCTGGCATGGACTCCCCCTCCTGGTCGGCGCGTGGTGGTTCGCGGGTGCTCAGGCCGGTACGAGCCGCACGCGCAGCTCCTCCAGGCCCCGGAAGGTGCTGCTGTGCCGCCATTCGAGGTCGATCTCGTCGGCGTCCGGGTCGGCCAGCTCGATGACCGCGAACCGGTCCACCAGGCGGCGGAAGGCGATCTGCCCCTCGGCGCGGGCGAGCTGCGCGCCGAGGCAGTGGTGCGGGCCCCAGGCGAACGACAGCGGCGTCTCCGGCGGTTCGGCGCCGGCGAAACGGGCGATGTCGAGCCGGTCCGGGTCGGCGTAGCGGGCCGGGTCACGGTTGGCCGCGCCGATCAGGGTGATGACGTGTTCGCCGCTTTTGAGCGGGGTGCCGTCGACGAAGGTGGTGTCCTCGAACGCGGCCCGCCCCAGCACGTGCACCGGGGAGTCGAAGCGCAGCAGCTCCTCGACGGCCGAGCGGGTCAGCTCGGGCTCGGCGCGCAGCCGTTGCAGCTGGTCGGGGTTGCGGCACAGCGCGTGTGTGCCGAGGCCGATGAGGTCGGTCATGGTCTGGAAGCCGGCGCCGAAGAGCAGCACGATGACCTGGATCAGCTCGTCGACCGAGAGCCGGTCACCGTCGATCTCGACCTGGCCGAGCGCGGAGGCGAGGTCGTCGAGGGGGTCCTCGCGGCGCTTGCGGACCAGGTCGGCGAAGTACTCCTCCATCTCGCCGAGCGCCTGGTCGGAGGCCTTGAGCACCTCCTCCGGCGCGAAGATCTCCAGCCCGCCGGACGCGGCGCGGGTGAGCCGGCGCAGCAGCGGCCAGTCCTGCGGCGGCACGCCGACCAGCTCACCGATCACCATGACCGGCAGCGGGAAGCCGAACGAGCCGACGATGTCGACCTCGCCGCCGCCGGGGCCGATGCGGGCGGTGATGTCGTCGAGCAGCCCGTCGACGAAGGCGGTCAGTCGGGGGCGCAGGGTCTCGGTGCGCCGCGGGGTGAAGACCCGGCTGACCAGTCCGCGCAGCCGGGTGTGCTCCGGCCCGTCGAGGAACAGCAGGGTGCGGGCGCCCTCGCGGCCCCGGGAGTCGCCCATCCGGGGGCGTTGCGCGGACTTGTCCAGTGACGGGTTGCGCAGCGCGGCCCGGCAGTCGTCGTACGCGGTGAGCACCCAACCCACACCCTGACCGGGTTGTTCCATCCGGTACCTGGGCGCCGCGGTCCGCAGCGCGTGGTAGTGCGGGTACGGGCTGCTGACGGTGGCCGGGGCCTTCATCAGCAACTCCATCGCGATGATCCGGGGGTCAGCGCTCACCACGGTCTCGGTCATGGCTCGGAAGCCTAATAGTGTTTCGCGTATCTCGGAAGTACTTGTTTCTCGTATCTTTGGTTGAGCATACTGGCGGGCATGACCTCGGCCCGTACCGGCATGCCGCCGAGATTCGACGCCCGTGATCCCGCCGTGGTGGCCGACCCCTACCCCACCTACGCGGCGCTGCGGGCGGCCGGCCCGCTGTGCCGGATGGGCCCGGGCAGCTGGGGTGTCACCCGCTACGCCGACGTCGCCCGGCTGGTCCGCGACCCGCGCCTGGGCAGCGAGTTCCCGGCCGCCTACCACCGGATGTCGGCCGGCGACGGCGCGGCCGGCGACTTCTTCGGCAGCATCATCCTCTACCGCGACCCACCCGAGCACGGCCGGCTGCGGCACCTGATGGCCAAGGCGTTCAGCCCCGCCCTGGTCCGCCGGCTGCGCCCCCGCATCGAACAGATGGTCACCGAGCTGCTGACCCCGGCGACCCGCACCGGAGGTTTCGACGCCGTCTCGGATCTCGCTTTTCCCCTGCCAGTGATGGTGGTCTGCGCCCTGATGGGCATCCCGCCGGCCGACCACGAGCGGATCCGCCCGTACGCGCTGGACCTGAGCAAGGCGTTCGCCGCGATCGTGCCCGACGACGACCGCCCGGCCGCCGACCGGGCGGTCGAGTGGCTGCGCGGCTACCTCGGTGAGATCCTCCAGCGGCGTCGCGCCGAACCCGGCGAGGACCTGCTGTCCCGGATGCTGGCCGCGACCGACGACGACGGCGCCGTGCTCGACCACGACGAGATCGTGGACAACGCGGTCTTCGCCTTCTTCGCCGGCTTCGAGACCACCACCAACCTGATCGCCACCGGGGTGGCCGCCCTGCTCGACCACCCCGACCAGCTCGCCCTGCTCCGGTCGGACCCGAGCCTGGCCCCCCGGGCGGTGGAGGAGTTCCTGCGCTACGACGCCCCGATCCAGGGCGTCGCCCGCCTCGCCCGCGAGGATCTGGACGTCGGCGACCGCACCATCCGCGCCGGGCGGGTGCTTATCCTGCTGATCGGCAGCGCCAACCGCGACCCCGACCAGTTCGCCGCGCCGGACCGCCTCGACATCACCCGCGCGGACAACCCGCACCTGTCCTTCGGCGGCGGCATCCACCACTGCCTCGGCGGCTACCTGGCCCGGGTGGAGGCGCAGGTCGCGTTCGAGACCCTGCTGCGCACCTTCGGCACGCTGACCCCGGCCGGCCCGGCCCGCCGGCAGACCGACGGGACGCTGCGCTCGTACGCCAGCGTGCCCGTGGCGGTGCGGCCGTGAGCCCCGCCGGCCGCGTCCTGCCGGCGCGGATGGACCCGCTCGCGCCCGAAGTCGTCGCCGACCCCTACCCGACGTACGCCCGGATGCGCGCGGCCGGCCCGCTGTGCCGCTTCGGGCCGGCGAGCTGGGGTGTGACCCGGCACCGGGACGTGGCCGCGCTGCTGCGCGACCGCCGGCTGAGCAACACCTTCCCGGAGGACGACCCGCAGTTCCGGATGGCACAGGATCTCTCCCGCGAGGTGTTCCGCCGCATCATCCCCACCCGCGACCCGGACGACCACAGCCGGCTGCACCAGCAGATCGTCCGCGCGTTCAGCCCCGGCGTGGCCCGGCGCACCGCGAGCCGCGTCGGCGACCTGGTCGACGAGCTGCTCGCCCCGACGCTGGACGCCGGCCGCCTGGACGCCGTCGCCGACCTGGCGTTTCCGGTCGCCGCGACAGTCGTGTGCGAACTGATCGGCCTGCCGGCGGCGCGGACCCGGGCCGAGGTGTGGCCCCGCTCGGCGGCGCTGGGCCGGGCCTTCACGCCGTTCCTGCCCGAGGCCGACCGCGCGGCGGCCGACGAGGCCCTCGCTTGGCTGCGCGGCTACGTCCGCGATCTGCTCGCCGACCGGCACGCCGATCCGGACGGCGACCTGCTCGACCGGATGCTCGCCGTGGCGGACCCCGCCGAGGGGATCGAGGAGGTCGTCGACAACATCGTCTTCCTCTGCTTCACCGGCTACGAGACGACCATGAACATGGTCTGCACCGGCAGCATCGCCCTGGCCGACCGGCCCGACGAGTGGCGTCGGCTGCGCGCCGACCCGTCGCTGGCGGCCACCGCGGCCGAGGAGTTCGTCCGGTTCGACGCCCCAATCCAGTACACGGCGCGGCTGGCGTTGGCACCGATCCCGGTCGGCGACCGGGTGATCCGACCCGGCCGGTCGGTCTTCCTCCTGCTCGGCTGCGCCAACCACGACGAGGACGTCTTCGCCGACCCCGGTCGCGTCGACATCGGCCGTCACCCCAACCCGCACGTCGGCTTCGGCGGCGGCGTGCGCGGCTGCCTCGGGGCCGCGCTGGCCCGCATCGAGGGAGCAGTCGTCTTCGAGCGGCTCGCGCACCGGCTCACCGACATCGACCTGGCCGCCGAGCCGGTCCGCGAGCCCAGCGCCCTCTTCCGGTCGTACGCGTCGATCCCGCTCGCCGTCACCCCCGCCTGAGCGGGCGCCCGGCCGCAGCAACCAGGAGTCGCAGATGTCACTGATCGGCCGACCGGTCCGGCGAACCGAGGACCGCGCCCTGCTCACCACCGGCGGCACGTACGTCGACGACGTGCGGGCGCCCGACTCGCTGGAGCTGGTCGTCGTCCGCTCGACAGTGGCCCACGGCCGGTTGCGGGGCGTGGACACCGACGCCGCCCGCCGGGCCCCCGGCGTGGTCGCGGTGTTCACGGCGGCGGACGTGGACCTGCCGCCCCTGCCGCCCGAGGCGGGGGTGCTGAACCAGAAGATGACCACACCGGTGCTCGCCGACGACGTGGTGCGCTTCGTCGGCGAACCCGTCGCCGCGGTGCTGGCGACCAGCCGCGCCGAGGCGGTCGACGCCGCCGCCCTCGTCGCGGCCGACATCGCGCCCCTGCCGGTACTCATCGACGCCGAGGAGGCACTCGCCGACGAGCTGGTGCTGCACCCTGACGCCGGCACGAACATGGTGCTCAAACTGGGCTTCCGACGCCCGGCCGGACGCGCCGAACTGCACGAGGGCGCCGAGGTGGTCGTCCGGCAGCGGATGCGCAACCCCCGGGTCGCCCCCTGCCCCCTGGAGGCGCGCGCCGGGCAGGCCGAGTGGGGGCCGGACGGGCTGCGCTACCGCGCCGGCAGCCAGGCCGTGCACCTGTGGCGCGGCCAGCTCGCGGCGGCCCTCGGTGAGCCCCAGGACCGGGTCCAGGTGGTCAACGGCGACGTCGGCGGGGCGTTCGGCTCCAAGGCGTTCGCCAGCCGGGAGGACGTCCTCGTCGCCTGGGCCAGCCGTCGGCTCGGCCGCCCGGTGCGCTGGGCGGAGACCCGCAGCGAGAGCATGACCGCCGCCGGGCACGGCCGGGCCCAGCAGCAGATCGCCGAGCTGGGCGGCACCCGTGACGGGCGGATCGTGTCGTACTCGCTGGAGGTCGTGCAGGACGCCGGGGCGTACCCGCGCATCGGCGCGATCCTGCCGTTCTGGACCCGGACGATGCTCACCGGCCCGTACGCGATCAGCCGGGCGAAGTTCAGCTCGTCCAGCGTCACCACCACGACCACGCCCGTGGTGTCGTACCGGGGCGCCGGGCAGCCGGAGGCCGTCGCCGCGTTGGAGCGGATTGTCGACGTGTACGCGGCGGAGATCGGCCTGGACCCGGCCGAGGTGCGCCGGCGCAACCTGCTGCCGCCGGAGAGCTTTCCGGTCACGACGATCACCCGCGCCCGCTACGACACTGGCGACTACCCGGCGGCGCTGGAGCGGGTGCTCGCCGAGGCCGACTACCCGGCGTTGCGCGCCGAGCAGGCGGCCCGCCGTGAGCGCGGCGACGTCCAGCAGCTCGGCATCGGCCTGTCCACCTTCGTGGAGATCACCGGCGCGGACACCCGCAGCGAGTACGCCTCGATCCGCGTCGACGACACCGGCCGGTTCACCGTCGGATCGGGCACCTGCCCGCACGGGCAGGGCCACGTCACCGCGTGGGCGATGCTCGCCGCCGACGTGCTCGCCGTGGCGCTGGACCGCGTCGACGTACACCACTCCGACACCGCGACGATCCCCGCGGGCGGCGGCACCGGAGGGTCCCGGTCGTTGCAGACCGGCGGCATGGCGGTCCGCGAGGCGGCCCTGGCCCTGGTGGAGCGGGGCCGGGACGCGGCGGCCGGACACCTGGGCGTGGCCCGCGACGAGGTGGAGTACACCGCGGGACGGTTCCGCTCGGCCACCGGGCACATCGTCTACTGGACCGAGCTGGCCGCCGCCAACGACCTGTCCGTGGAGGCGACCTTTCAGCCGTCCGCCGCGACCTGCCCGTTCGGCGCGCACCTGGCGGTGGTGCAGGTCGACACCGAGACCGGTCAGGTGACCCTGCGCCGGGTGGTGGCCGTCGACGACGCGGGCGTGCTGCTCAACCCGCTGCTGGCCGAGGGGCAGGTGCACGGCGGCCTGGCGCAGGGCGCCGGTCAGGCGCTGGTGGAGGAGGTCCGCTTCGCCGCTGACGGCACGCCCCTGCACGGTGACCTGCACCGGTACGCCATGATCGGCGCGGCCGAGCTGCCGTCCTTCGAGACGGTGGCGACGCAGACCCCCACGCCGGTGAACGCGCTGGGCGCCAAGGGCCTGGGCGAGTCGGGGGCGGTCGGGTTCCCGCCGGCGGTGCAGAACGCCGTGGTCGACGCCGTCCGCCACCTGGGCGTGCGGCACATCGACATGCCGGTGACCGCCGAGCGGGTCTGGACGGCCATCCAGGAAGCGATCGAGCGCTGATCGGTCACCGGGTGAGCCCGATGTGGGTGGCCAGGCGGGCCACGTCGGCCGCTGCCGGGCCGTGGTGGGCGATCTCGGTGACGAGGGTATGGGCGCCAGGGCGGTAGCGGACTTCGGCGGGGGCAATGGTGTCGGCGTCGGCCAGCGCGCGCCCGGCAGCGGCGGGGTCGCCGGCGTCGAGGTGGGCGCGGGCGGCGTCGATGAGGTGGGCGGCCCGATGCTCGGCGGGTAGCCGGGCTCCACTAGCTGGGGACTGTTGCGAAAGTGCTGGTCACAGCGTCTCGTTGAGAGCTGTGACCAGCACGGTCGCTTCTCTGGCGGCGAGTGGCTGGTCAGTGCACAAGCAGGTCGATCACGCCCGTCAGGTCCTCCTCGCCGCTGCTCTCGGCCAGGCGGCGGCGCATCAGCTCGAAGTAGGGGCTGAGTAGTTCCGGGCTGACGCCCTGCTGCTCGGCGGTGCTCAGGAAGGTCGGCGTGCCGGCCACCTGCATGGCGAGGTTGGAGACGACGCCCTTGGTGTAGTCGCCGTTCCGCAGCTGGTCGGCGGTCTGGTGAACTGCCGGGGCCATCGCGACGAGCCAGTCGGCGAGCAGCGGGGCGAGCGACGCGGGGTCGATGTCCTCCTTGCGAATCAGAGCGAAGGCGTGCGCGGCCCCGGCGAACATCCCGTACATGGCGCTGAGCAGGGCCACGTCGTGCAGGGCCGCGAAGCCCGCATCCTCGCCGACGTAGGTGGTGCCGGCCGGGACGCGCAGGGTCTCCTGGTGCTGCTCGAACAGCTCCCGCGAGCCGCTGTAGAAGACGTAGCCACCGGCTTCCGGGACGCCGATCATCGGTGGGACCGCCATGATCCCGCCGTCCAGGTGGCGGGCGCCGCGCTCGCGGGCCCACTCTGCGCGGGCGCGGGCCTGGGCAGGGGTGCTGGTGGTCAGGTTGACCAGGTCCCTGCCGGTCAGGTCGGTGCCAGCCAGCACCTCGTCGATCGAGGCGTCGTCCAACAGACACACGACGACCAGGGTGTTCGCTGCGACTGCCTCAGCGGCGCTGTGCGCGACCCTCGCACCATCGGCGGCGAGCGCTGCGGCGCGAGCCGAGGTGCGGTTCCAGACGGTGAGTGGGTGGCCGGCGGCGAGCCAGGTACGGGCCAGCGCGGTGCCCATTGCGCCGAGGCCCAGCAGCGTCACGGAGGTCTTATCAACAGGGTTCTGTGCCATGCCGATTAGGCTGGTCGCGGGCCCGAAGGTGATCAAGTACGCACTTCGGAGTGAGTGGTTACCCTGGGGTGAGCATGCAGGTCAGAGGGTGGGGCATGACGACGCTTAACCGGCCGGGCGCACCAGACGGACACGCCTGCGGGATCGACACCGCGATGGAGGTGATCGGCGGCAAGTGGAAGGTCTTGATCCTCTGGGCGCTCCACGAGCACCCCTACCGCCGATTCGGCGAGCTGCGTCGGCTGCTTCCGGGGATCACCGAGAAGGTGCTGGCCTCTCACCTACGCGAGATGGAAGCGGACGGCGTCGTACACCGCGTCTCTTACGACGAAGTACCGCCCCGCGTCGAGTACTCGCTGACCGAGGACGGCAGGCGCCTCAACGACGCACTCCAGCCGCTGGCCGCCTGGGGACGCCAGCGGCCGACCGCTCGAGGGCTGGAGGAGAAGGCGGACCAGGGTTTGTTGTGAACGTGCTGGTCACAGCCACTCGTTGATGGCCGCGACCAGCACGGTGGCTTCGTAGCGGACGGCGAGTTCGTCGTATCGAGTGGCCACCGCCCGGTGGCGTTTCAGCCGGTTGATGCCGCACTCCACGGCATGGCGCTCTTTGTAGTCGTTCTTGTCGAACTTCGGTGGTCGTCCGCCGTGGGATCCGCGCTTCTTGCGGTTGCGGACCTGGTCGGCCTTCTCAGGGATGGTGCAGTCGATCCGGCGTCTGCGCAAGTAGGAGCGGCTGGCACGAGAGCCGTAGGCTTTGTCGGCGCGGACCTTGTCCGGCCTGGTGCGGGGCCGGCCCTGATTGGTGCGGGGGACCCGAATTCGTCGATCGCTGTCCGCCAGGAGTTCTTCCCCGGTCGGCGGCCCGGCGGCGGCTGCCGCCGATCGCGGTGCCGAGCCAGTGGCGATGACGTTCATCGTGGACCGAAGTTGCGCCACGACCTGGGCGAGCAGGTCGCTCACCCCAACGCCCTACGGAACTCGTCGGCGCTCTCCTGCGCGGAGGTGATGGCACGGCCGTGCGGCGTCGGCCCGGATGTTCGGGCCAGGGCCGAACAACGCCCGCGAGCAGCCCGGACAGAAGCATGCTGTCCGGGACGCACCGGAACGCTGGTGAACAGCCACAACGCGCCCATACCGTCGGCGCAGATCCCGCGGGTCCCTCGCGGTCGAGCGGGGATCGCGGTACGTGGTCCGTCCTGGGTGGGCGGGCCGTCACCTCTCCCGGAAGGAAACCCGTGCGGTATTCGAGACTGCTCAGAATCCTCGTCGGCGTCCTCACCTTGGCCACGGTGACGCTCGTCGCCCCGGCCCCGGCCCAGGCCGCGAACCGGTGCAGCACCGGCAGCGCGACCGTGTACAGCCCCACCGGAGGCGTCGGCGCCACCGCCAGTGCGCGGGTCTGCATCAACAACTATCGCGCCACTCTGGACACCAGCAGGTACAACTACGTCAAGGACCAGAAGGCCGACGGGTACGCCGCCCGCGCCTGGTTCAGGTACTACGACACCTGGTACGGCTACTGGGCGACCAGCGGGCCGTTCGTCGCGGACGACACCTCCACCTCGACCGGGGCCGAGATCCCGAACTACGGGTGGCCCGCCGGGGACGTGGACCAGGCCGAGGTCTGGGTGTGCCTCGGCATGGCCCGTCCTGGGTACGGCTCCGAGGACCGGTGTTCGCTGGTCGCGTACGTCGAGTACTACGAATAGCCGGGCACCCGCTCCCCGTCGATCGGGGAGCGGGCGTCAGTCGTCCACCACGGACAGGGCCTGCTTCGGGCAGCGGCGGGCGGCCTCGCGCACCCGGGCGCCCAACGAGCCTTCCAGCGGCTGCTCGGTGATGTGCAGCCGGTCGTCCTCACCGACGTCGAACACCTCCGGGGCCTGACCCACGCAGACCGCGTTGCTCTCGCAGCGGGAGAAGTCCACGACCAGTCGCATCGCTCACGCCTCCGTCTTCGCGACGATCTCGAGGATGGGGAACATCATGGTGGGCACGCTGCGCGCCAGCCGCAGGTCGGCGGCGTCCAGCAGCCGTTCGATGTGCTCGCGGGAGCGGGCGCCGCCGCCGACCATGGCCAGCAGGAGCAGGTCGTAGAGGCGGCCCACGTCGAAGCGGTCGCCGGCCTCGACCACCGGTTCCAGCACCAGCAGCCGGCTGTCGGGCCGCATCGCCGCCCGCACTGCCGTCAGCAGCCGTACGGCGTTGTCGTCGTCCCAGCCGTAGAGGATCCGCTTGAGCAGGTACGCGTCCGCGCCGGCCGGGATGGTCTCGAAGAAGCTGCCGCCGGTCACCGTGCACCGCTGGGCCACGCCGAGCTTCTGCAGCACCGGTTCGGCCTCGGCGACCACGTGCGGCAGGTCGAACAGGGTGCCCTGCAACTGCGGGAAGCGGGCCATGATGCCGCCGAGGAAGGCGCCGTTGCCGCCGCCGACGTCGACCACGGTGGTCAACTCGCCCCACGGGTACGCGGGCAGCGCGGCCCGCAGCTCCAGCCTTGTGGCCGCCTGCTGGGAGGCGTCGAAGCGGGCGCTGTCGTGTGGATGGGCGGCCATGTACGGCCAGTAGCCCTCGGGATGGACCTGGTCGAACGACGCCTGCCCGGTGCGGATGCTGTGGTCGAAGTGGGCCCACGCCTCGATGTCGGGTTCGAGCAGCGGGTACGCGTCGCGCAGCGACAGCGGGTGGTCGGTGCGCAGCGGCTCGGCGAGCTTGGTCAGGCCGAACACCTCGGGCTCGACCTCGGTGAAGATGCCCTTGCCGGCGAGCGCCCGCAGGGCGCGCAGCAGCGACGGGGCGTGCGCGCCGGTGGCCTCGGCCAGCTCGGTCACCGGCCGCGGCCCGTCGACGAGCTGATCGGCGACGCCCAGCTCGGCTACCGCGCGCACGGTGAACGGCACGATGTAGTCGGCCAGCTCGGTCAGTCGGAACACCGACTCGATGTCGATCCGGGGTCGGCTCGGGGCCATCGATACCTCCTAGGGGGATGTCAGCTGCGGCCCGGCGGGACCGGCGGCGATCACGGTGAGGGTGGGCGTGGCGACGACCCGGTCCAGCCGCAGGCCGGCGCCGGCCAACAGGTCGACGAGGTCGTCGCGGGTGCGGTGCCGACCGCCGGTGAGCACCAGGGTGTGCAGGTCGACGAGCTTGGCGACGTCGAACACGTCGCCGGTGGGGATGATCGCTTCCAGCAGCAACAGCCTGCTCTGCGGGCCCATCGCCGCGGCGATGCGGCGCAGGATGGCTGTGGCGTCGGCGTCCTCCCAGCCGGGCAGGATCGTCTTGAGCACGTACAGGTCGGCGCCGGCCGGCAGCGGGTCGAAGAAGCTGCCGGCCACGATGCGGCACCGGTCGGCCACCCCGGCCCGGGCAAGCAGGGCCGGCGCGGCGGCCACCACGTGGGGCAGGTCGAGCAGGGTGCCGTGCAGGTGCGGGCAGCGGCTGAGCAGGCCGGCCAGGAACGCGCCGTCGCCGCCGCCGACGTCGACGACGTGGCCGGCCTGCGCCCACGGCCACGCCGCCAGCACGGTGCGCAGGTGCAGCCGGGTCAGGCTCGACATCCAGCGGTCGACGGCGAGACTGTCGGCGGGGTGCCCGGCCAGGTAGGACCAGTAGTCGGCGTCGTGGACTCGGGGGAAGGCGGCCTCCCCGGTGCGCAGGCACCGGGTGAGCCCGGCCCAGGCGCGCACGTCCGCGGCCATCAGGGGGTACGCGTCGCGCAGCGACAGCGGGTGGTCGGTGCGCAGCGGCTCGGCGAGCTTGGTCAGGCCGAACACCTCGGATTCGACCTCGGTGAAGATGCCCTTGCCGGCGAGCGCCCGCAGGGCGCGCAGCAGCGACGGGGCGTGCGCGCCGGTGGCCTCGGCCAGCTCGGTCACCGGCCGCGGCCCGTCGACGAGCTGATCGGCGACACCGAGCTGGGCGATCACCCGGATGGTGAACGGCACGATGTAGTCGGCGAGTTCGGTGAGCCGGGTCAGCGCACCGAGGTCGGTACGGGGCCGCGCCGCCAGCATCAACCGCCTCCACTATCACGTGTCTTGTATCTCGTGTATCTGCACACTAGCTTGTGAGCGGGTCGCTGTCACCGTCGTTCACGGGAGGCACAAGGATGCTGGACGGATGTGTGAGCTGGCCGCCGGAGCTGGCCGAGCGTTACCGCGCGCAGGGCTACTGGCGCGGCGAATCCCTCGCTGACCTGGGCCGGGAGTGGGCCCGGACCGACCCGGAACGCGCCGCGCTGGTCACCGACGGGCAGCGGGTGAGCTACGGCGACCTCGACCGCCGGGCCGACCGGATGGCCGCCGGGCTGCGCGCCCACGGCATCGGCCGGCACGACCGGGTGGTGGTCCAACTGCCCAACAGCGTCGAGTTCGTGGTGCTGTGCCTGGCGCTGTTCCGCCTGGGCGCGCTGCCCGTCCTGGCCCTGCCGGCGCACCGGCGTGCGGAGATCGGCCACCTGTGCGCGCACACCGAGGCGGTCGCGTACGTGACCGTCGAGGCGGTCCAGGGGTACGACCTGCGCAAGCTCGCCGCCGACGTACGGGCCGAGACGCCGTCGCTGCGGGAGGTGTTCGTCGTCGGCGACCCCGGCGAGTTTACCGCCCTGTCCGACGTGGACGCCGAACCGGTGCCGCTGCCCGCACCGGACCCGTCGGACGTCGCGTTCTTCCTGCTCTCCGGCGGCTCGACCGGCCTGCCGAAGCTGATCCCCCGCACCCACGACGACTACGCATACCAGCTGCGGGCGACCGCTGCGGCGATGGGTTTCGGGCCGGACGGGGTCTACCTCGCCGCGCTGCCGGTCGCCCACAACGCGGCGCTCGGCTGCCCCGGCGTCCTCGGTGCGCTGCGGGTCGGCGCCACCGCCGTGCTGGCCGGCAGTCCCAGCCCCGACGAGGCGTTCCGGCTGATCGCTCGCGAGCGGGTCACCCTGACCACGCTGATGCCGCCCTTTTTGCCGCTGTGGGCCGACCTCGCGCCGGTGCTCGGCGCCGACCTGAACGGCCTGGTGGTCGAGGTCGGTGGCGCCAACCTCAGCCCGACGGTCGCCGAGCGGGTGACCCGGGAGCTGGGGATCCGACTGGCGCACTTCTTCGGCATGGCCGAGGGCCCGATCTGCTGCACCCGCCCGGACGACCCGCCGGAGCTGGCCGCGCACACCCAGGGCCGGCCGCTGTCCGACGCTGACGAGTTCCAGGTGGTCGACGACGCCGGCCGGCAGGTCGCGCCCGGCGAGGTGGGTGAGTTGATCGTGCGCGGCCCGACCACCCTGCGCGGCTACTACCAGGTGCCGGAGTACAACGCGCACACCTTCACCCCGGACGGCTACCTGCGCACCGGCGACCTGGTCCGCTGGACGCCGACGGGTGAGCTGGTCGTGGTCGGCCGGATCAAGGAGGTCGTCAACCGGGGCGGCGAGAAGGTCCCGGCCGGCGAGGTCGAGGAGCACCTGCTCGCCCACCCGGCGGTCCGCGAGGTCGCCGTGCTCGCCGTCCCCGACCGGGTCCTGGGCGAGAAGACCTGCGCGGTGGTGGTGCCCCGCGCCGACGCCCCCACCCTGGGGCAGTTGCGCGACTTCCTCACCGGGCGAGGGCTGGCCGCGTACAAGCTGCCGGACCGGTTGGAGCTGCGCACGGCGCTGCCGCACACTCCGGTGGGCAAGGTGGACAAGCGGGCGCTCGGCGCCGAGCTGACGGGCTGACCCGGGAGCGGGGGACAGCGTCGCCGCCGTCCCCCGCTCCCCCTTTCAGCCGGTCAGGTGGTACAGCCGGTGGAACCGGTCGTCCACCGGCACGATCTGCACGTCGGCGAAGCCGGCCTCGGTGGCGAACCGGCGGACCTGCGCGGGGCGCAGGACCGTGCCGCTGGCCGTCGAGTCGGGGCCGGCCAGACCGGCCGGCAGGCAGTGCAGCACGCTGGTGGCGTACTGGAAACGCTCGATCTCGTCGCCGGGTGCGACGAACCGGTGCGCCACCTTGGCGTCGAGCACCAGCACCGCGCCGCCGTCGGCGCGCAGCCGCCGGCACGCCCGCAGCACCGACACCGGCTGGCTCATCTCGTGCAGCGCGTCGAAGACGCAGACCAGGTCGTACCGGCCCGCCAGCTCCGGGTCCACGGCGTCGCGCCGGTGAAACCGCACCCGGTCGGCCACGCCGGCGGCAGCGGCGTTCGCCTGCGCCGCGGCCACCGTCGGCGCGTCCAGGTCGTAGCCGTCGACCTCGGCGAGGGGGTACGCCCCGGCCAGCGCGATCGCCGCCCAGCCCGCGCCGCAGCCGATGTCGGCGATCCGGCTCGGCGCGGCGGCGAGCCGCTGGTGGATGTGCGGCAGCGCCGAGGAGAGCCAGCCGGGCAGGGAGTACGTGAACAGCGCCCGGTTGGCGCCCGAGTGCCCGTGCCGCCAGTCGTCGCCGTACACCTCGTCGGGCACCCCGGCGCCGGTGCGGTACGCCTCCAGCAGCGCCGGCAACGCGCCGGCCACCCCGCCCAGCGGCAGCATGGTCAGCGACACCAGCGACAGCGGGCTGTCCGAGGCGAGCAGCACCTCGGCGTGCCCCGGCGGCAGCCGGTAGACCCGCCGCTCGGGGGCGGCCGTCACGTCGTCCACCTCGATGAACCCGGCGACGGCCTGCTGTTCCAGCCACTCGCGCGCGTACCGGGGGTCGAGCCCGGTACGCGCGCACAGCTCGGCCACGTCGGCCGGGCCACGGTCGAGCGCCTCGTACAGCCCCAGGCGGGCGCCGAGGTAGCCGGCCAGCAGCTCCTGGGTGTGCAGCATGGCCAGGAACAGCCGCAGCGACAACGCCCGGGCCCGCTGGTCCGACTCGCCGGGCGTCGGGCCGCGCAGTGTCGTCGCGCCCGGCGCGTTCCCCGGGCGGCCGGTCAACTGGCCAGCTCGCCGCGCGAGCGCAGGATGTCCTTCACGTGCTCCACCACCGCGTCGATCGTGACGATCTTGCGGGCCGTCGTCTCGTCGATCGGCGGCAGCTCGAACTCGTCCTCGAGGGTGAAGGCCAACTCCAGCAGCGCGAGGGAGTGAAAGCCGAGGTCCTCGACCAGCCGCGAGTCACCCGCCCCCTCGGTCTGCTCCGGGTTGGGCGCCAGTTCGGTGACGATCGCCGTCACCGAGTCCCGCACCTCCGCCTCGGTCCGCACCTCGGCTGTCGTCGACCTGGTCGCGTCGGTCATTCCCGCCTCCTGTCCGAACGTCCCTCAGGACGCCGTCGTCGTCTGCTCGGTCTGGTCCCGCTGACCGACCGCTCCCGTGGTGACCACGGTGCCGGGCAGCCGGTCATCGACGAACGCCTGCCACAGCTGGCGTCGCTTGGGTTTGCCACTGGAGGTGCGGGCGATGGTGCCGCGTGGGGCGTCCACGATGACGACCTGCGCGCCCTCCGCCCGGCGGCGCAGCTCCCGCTCCGCCTGGGCCAGCCACTCCGGCTGGGCCTGCTCGAACACGGCCACGACGGTCGCGGTCCCGCCCCGGTGGCCCAGCAGCGCGGCCATTCGCTGCGCCGGCACGCCCGGGCGGCAGATGGCCCATTCGAGGTCCTCGGCGAAGACCGCCCGGCCGCGTACCTTCATGCTGTCGCCGAGCCGGCCCAGCACGTGCAACTGCCCGTCGTGCAGGAACCCGGCGTCGGCGGTGCGCAGCACCCCACCGCCCAGCGCGGTCTGCGACGCCGAGTCGTTGGCGTTGACGTACCCCTTCGCGACGGACGGGCCGTGCACCTCGATCTCGCCGACCACCCCGTCCGGCAGGGGCGTGCCGGCCTCGTCCACGATCCGCACCCGCACCCCGCTCAGCGGCCGGCCGCAGCCCACCACCGGGTACGCCTCGACGCCCCCGTCGACGTCCTCGGCCGGGTCCGGGACGGCCCGCGCGCCCAGCCGCAGCCGGTCGGGCCGCAGCTCGACGGCGTGGTACAGCTCGTCGAGCGGCAGCCCGGTGACGGCCAGGGTCGCCTCCGCCAGCCCGTACGCGGGCAGCAGCGCGCGGGGGTCGAAGCCGTACGGGCCGAGCAGCGCGCAGAAGCGGCGCAGCGCCTCGGCGTCGACGCGTTCGGCGCCGACGATGACCGCGCGCCAGGCGGAGAAGTCCAGCCCGGTCAACGCCTCCGGGCGTACGCGGCGGGCGATGTACTCCAGCCCGAAGTTCGGCATCGACGTCAGCCGTGCGCCGCGCGCCCCGAAGCAGCGCAGGTAGCGCCCGGGGTTGCGGACGAACTCCTCCGGCGGCATCAGCCACAGGTCGCTGGTGTTGACCACCGGGGTGACGAGGCAGCCGATGAGGCCCATGTCGTGGTGCACCGGCAGCCAGGACGCGGTCGGGTCGTCGGGGGTCATCGCCAGCCACCGCCGGATCGCCGCGACGTTGGCGGCCAGCGCGGCGTGCGGCACCTGCACGCCGCGGGCGAGGCCGCTGGAGCCGGACGTGAACTGCAACAGCGCGAGCGGGCCGGGCGCCGCGACCGCTGCGCGGGAGCCGCCGGCGGCGTCGGCCAGCTCGCCGGCGCTCAGCACGCGCGGGACCCCGGCGGCAGCGGCCAGCGGCGCGATCGCGGCGGTGAGGGTGGACGCGCACACCACGACCCGTGGCGCGGCGGCGCGCAGGAGACCCGACACGTGCTCGCCGTAGACCGCGCGGTCCTGAAAGTTCAGCGGCGGGGCGATCGGTGAGGGCGCCGCCCCGGCGGCCATCGCGGCGAACAGCGTGGCCACGAAGTCGGGGCCGGCGGGCTCGACGATGGACACCACGTCACCGGGAACCACCCCGACCGCCCGCAGGCCGGCCAGGATCACCCGGGTCCGGTCGGCCAGCTCGGCGTACGACAGGAAGGTCCAGTCGTCGCCGGTGGCGGCGAAGTGCACGCCCCGGTCGTGGCGGGGATGCTTCAGCCAGCTCAGCAGCGGTGATTCCGCGGCGGCGCGTTCGGTCATCGGCCCGTCACCTCCTCCCCAGTACGTCTATCCGAGATTGATAGCAGATACAAGGCTAAACAAGATACGAGGAAGGCGATAGAGTCCAACCGTGACCAGTACGCTTCCCCGCGTCGACGGACTGCTCCCCGCGCTCGCCGAGCGGGCGGCCGAGATTGACCGGGCGGGCCGGGTCCCCGAGGACGTTCTGGCCGAGCTGAGCGCCGCGGGCTGCCTGCGGATGCTGGTGCCGGCCGCGTACGGTGGCGCGGACCTGCCGCTGGGTGCGGCGCTGCGCGTCATCGAGCAGCTCTCCACGGCGGACGCCTCCACCGGCTGGCTGATCGGCCAGGTCGGCCTGGCGCACCTGCTGTTCGCCTGCTTTCCCGAGGCCGCCCGGGACGAGATCTACGCCCACGGCCCGGACGTGCTGGGCGCCGGCGCGGTCGCGCCGAAGGGCCGGGCCGCCCCGGACGGCGCGGGCGGCTGGCGGGTCAACGGCCAGTGGCCGTTCGTGACCGGCAGCCCGCAGGCGAGCTGGATCTACCTGAACTGCATCGTGCTCGACGGCAGGACCCCCCGCACCCTGCCCAACGGGGCCCCGCTGACCCGGATGGTGCTCTTCCCCGCCGGCGAGCTGGAGCAGGTCGACACGTGGCAGGTGCTGGGCCTGCGCGGCACGGCCAGTCAGGACGTGCGGGCGGCCAGCCGGACCTGCCCCGAGCACCGCGGCTTCAGTCTGGTCGGCGACGGCGACGACGTGCGCCGCACGGTCTTTCGCATCGCCCAGGCCGGGCTGCTCATCGCCGCCGTCGACCTCGGCATCGCGCAGGGGGCCGTGCACGACGCGGCGGCACTCGCCGCCGCCGGCCGCCGGCGGACGTTCAGCACCCGCTCGCTGGCGGACTCCCCGGTGTTCCACGACCGGCTCGGCGAGGCCCACGTGGCCCTGCGCGCGGCCCGGGCGCTGCTGCACCGCGAGGCCGCCACCGCCTGGGAGACCGCGCGGCGCGGCGAGGTGCTCAGCGCGCTGGACCGCGCCTGCCTGCGGGCCACCGCGACGCAGGTCACGGCCACTGCGCTACAGGCCGTGCAGACGGCGTACGCGCTGGCCGGCGCGTCGACGGTGTTCGACTCGTCGCCGCTGCAACGGCGGCTGCGCGACATCAACACCGCGACGCAGCACTTCGTCAACAGCCGCGACAGCTACGCCACGGTCGGCGCGCTGCTGGCCGGCGCGGACGTCGACACCACGATGTTCTGACCGCACGGCGTCGGCGACTGAGCCGGCCGTGCGCTCGGCGCCGTCCGCTCGGCGCCGTCCGCGTCGGCCGTGGGCTCCGCGGCGTCCGCGCCGGCCGCGGGTCAGCCGCGCGCCGGTGCGGGTTCGGCCGGCACCTGCGTGTCCCGGGCCGGCACCCGGGCCGGCGCGGGCGCGCCCGCGCCGAAGTAGCGCTCCCGCAGGGTCCGCTCCGCCGGGTCGTACGCGGTGCGGAACAGGCCACGACGCTGCAACTCCGGCACCAGCAGGTCACAGATGTCGTCGATGCCCTGGGTCGTCGGGCAGGGGATCAGGTTGAAACCGTCCACATCGGCCACCGCGCACCACTCCTCCATCCGGTCGGCGACCTGCTCGACCGTGCCGAAGAGGGTCACCGGCGCTCCGGTGCGGGGCCGGCGGGCGGTCGCCACCAGATAGCGCACGTCGCCGACCGTCCAGGTGCGCTCGGGCCCGAGCCGGCGCAGGAAACCCACGAAACTCTGGCTGCCCTGCCCGGCGATCTCCGCCACCGGCGTCTCGTCGGGGTACGCCGCGAGGTCCACGTCCATCCAGCCGCACCACTTGGCGAGCTGACCCTCGCCGCTCCACAGCGCCACGTACTCCTCGGCACGGCGGCGGGCCTCCGCCCGGGTCGGCGCGACCATCACCATGCTGCCCTGCAACGCCTTCACCGAGCGCGGGTCGCGCCCGTGCGCGGCCACCTCGGCGCGCAGTCGGGCCACCTGCGACGCGCCGCTGGCCGGGTCCGCCATGGTCAGGAACACCACCTCGGCGTGCCGGGCCGCGAACGTCATCCCCCGCCCGGACGCCCCGGCCTGATACAGCACCGGGGTGCGCTGCGGCGACGGTTCGCACTGGTGCGGGCCCCGCACGGAGAACCAGCGTCCCTCGTGGCCGATCTCGCGCACCCGGTCCGGGTCGGTGAAGACGTTCGCCGCGACGTCGCGCAACACCGCGTCGTCGTCCCAGCTCTCCTCCCACAGCCGCCGGGCCACCTCGACGTACTCGTCGGCCCGGTCGTAGCGCTCGTCGTGGTCCAGGTAGGAGCCGAGCCCGTTAGCGGACGCGGACCGCAGATACGAGGTGACGATGTTCCAGGCGACCCGTCCGCCGGTGAGGTGGTCCAGCGAGCTGAACACCCGGGCGCACTCGTACGGGGTGTGATACGTCGTCGAGTAGGTGACGGCGAGGCCCAGCCGGGAGGTGGTGGCCGCGATCGCCGGCAGCACGAGCAGCGGGTCGATCGACGGGATCTGCACCGCGTGCCGTACGGCCGCTCGCCAGGAGCCCTGGTAGACGTCGTAGGTGCCGTGCACGTCGGCGAAGAAGAGCGCGTCCAGGCAGGCGGCCTCCAGCCGGCGACCCAGCTCGACCCAGTAGCCGAGATCGCGGTAGCCGGTGGCGCTGCGGTCGGCGGGGTGCCGCCAGAACCCCTTGAACTGCGGCGATGGCGAGCACTGGGTGAACAGGTTCAGATGCACGTATCAAGTGTCTCGTATGCTATCTGGTATCGCAACGCTCGACCGGATACCGTACGGACATGTCCGTGCCGCCTCGCATCGACCTCGCGTCGGTCACCCGCCTCACCGAACTGGCCGACTACATCGTTCCGTTCACCATCCGGGTCATGTGTGACCTCGCGGTCGCCGACCAGCTCATCGAGGGTCCGTTGCCGGTGGACGTGCTGGCCCGGCGCGTCGGCGCCGACCCCGGCGCGTTGACCCGTGGCCTGCGCGCGCTGGCCGGCCGGGGCATCTTCACCGAGGTCACGCCCGAGGTGTTCGGGCTCACCCCACTGGCCGAACCGCTGCGCAGCGACCACCCCTTCTCGGTACGCGAGTGCTTCCCCCTCATGCCGCCGGACATCTACTCGTGGGCGCGGCTGACGCACAGCCTGCGCACCGGCGAGACCGCGTTCGGGCACGTGCACGGCGGCACGCGCTACTACGACCACTTCGCCGACCACCCCTACGAGTGCGTCCGGTTCGAGCGGTCGGCCGAGAGCGTCAACCCGTTCGTGCTGCGCACCGTGGCACCGGCGCTGGATCTGGGCACGGCCCGGACGCTGGTGGACGTGGGCAGCGGACACGGCACCTTCGTCGCCGGCCTGCTCGCCCGCCACCGCGAGCTGCGCGCGATCCTGCTCGACCTGCCGCACGTGGTCACCGAGGCGCCGGCCGTGCTGGCCCGCGCGGGTGTCGCCGACCGGTGCGAGGTCCGCGGCGGCAGCTTCTTCGACCCGCTGCCCGAGGGCGCCGACGTGTACCTGCTCAAGACGATCATCCACGACTGGCCGGACGAGCAGGCCGCCGTGATCCTGCGTAACGTCCGCGCCGCCGCCCGGCCCGACAGCCGCCTGGTCATCGTCGAGTCGGTGAGCCGCTACGGCAACCACGACGACACCGGCAAGGTGATGGACGTCAAGGCGCTCGCGCTGTTCGGCGGGCGGACCCGGACCGAGCCGGAGTTCCGCGCGCTGCTCGACGACGCCGGATTCCGGCTGTCGCGAATCACCCCGACCTCGTCGATGTCGGTCCTGGAGGCCGTGCCGGCGGCGCCCGCGCCCGACCCTGACCGGGGCACCGGCAGACCGGCCGTCGCGGCGGCCGGCCGGACGGCCTGAGGGGGCCGGCGATGCCACGCCTGGACGGTCGCAACCACATCAACCTCACAGTCGTCGACCTGGAACGCAGCACCGCGTTCTACTGCTCGGTGTTCGAGATGGTGGTGGTCAACGACGTCACGCCACCCGAGTCCGGCTTCCGCTTCCGCACCCTGCTGCACAGGGCGTCGTTCGCGTCGGTGGTGCTCGGCTGCGTCGAGGCCCCGCCCGACGGCGTCGACGTCGACCGCTTCGACGAGCGCCGCCCGGGATTACACCACCTGGCCTACCACGTGCCCGAGCGCGCCGACCTGGACGAGTGGGTGGCGCACCTGGACGCTATCGGCGTGACGCACTCCGGCATCACCACCTCCAAGCACGAGGCGGGGTCGCAGATCTGGCTGCGCGACCCGGACAACATCTGGCTGGAGTTCTACTGGGTGAACCGGGACTTCTTCGTCGACCGGCTCCGCCAGGTATGGCGCCAAGACCGCCAAACAACCCGCCCCTGAAGCCCTCGGCCCCTCCTCCTCCCCGCGATCTTGCACTTGCTGCCCCGACATCAGGGGCATTCGACGCATCTCGGCGACCGAAAGTGCAAGATCGCGGGGAGGTAGGGCGACGGGGCGGGCGGCCGTCAGGCCGGCAGGTCCGCCTCGCTGCGGGCAACCACCGCGTCGCCGAGCACCAGCAGGTCGATCTCCTTGGCTCGTACGAAGGTGTCGACGGCGTCGGCGGCCGAGTTCACGATCGGGTCACCGGCCAGGTTGAACGACGTGTTGACCACCGCGGGCACGCCGGTGAGCTGCCGGAACTGCTCGATCAGCGCCCAGTAGCCGGGGTTGGTGTCGCGGTGCACGGTCTGCGGGCGGGCGGAGCCGTCCACGTGGGTCACCGCCGGAACCCGCAGCCGGGCGTCCGGGCGCAGCGACGCAGCGGCCAGCATGAACCTCGACGGTTCCCCGACCGGTCCCTCGATCAGCTCCGACACGCGCTCGGCGAGGATGCTGGGCGCCACCGGACGCCACATCTCCCGGCCCTTGAGCACGTTGAGCCGTTCCAGGTTGCGCCGCGAGCGCGGATCGGCCAGCAGACTGCGCGCGCCGAGCGCCCGCTGCCCGATCTCACCCCGCCCGCGCGCCCAGCCCACGATCCGGCCGCGGGCGAGTTCCCCGGCGACGCAGCCGGCCAGGTCGCCGTCGCCGAGGCGGCGGTGCGCCATGCCGGCGCGCGCGGCGGCCGCCTCGCCGGCCTCCGTGGTGATCGGCTGACCCCAGTACGCGTGGTCGAGGCGGGTGGGCGTGAACTCCCCGCACTCCCGCGCCGCGACCAGCGCCGCCCCCAGGGACACCCCCGCGTCGGTGGGCACCGGCGGGACGTAGACCCGGTCGAAGAGTCCACTGCGGACCAGCACGCCGATCATGGTGCAGTTCATCGCCACCCCGCCGGCGAGCGCCAGCACCGGGGTGTCGACCCGCCGACGCAGGTCGGCCGCCAGGGACAGCACCGTCTCCTCCAGCCCCTGCTGGATCGTCGCGGCGAAGTCCGCGTACGCGATGGGTTCCTCGCCGGTGCGCGGCGCGTACGGGAACAGCTTGCCGAACTCGGGTTTGAGCGACTCGGCGACGGCCGGGTAGTAGGCCATCAGCGGGCCGAGTGTCGCGGCGCGGCGGGTGGGGACCTCGGCGGTGGGCGTGCCACGGACCAGCTCGTACCCGCCGGGAACTGCTCGCACCGGCGCTCCGGGACCGGGTCTGCCGTAGGCGGCCAGGCCCATCAGCTTGCCGGTGCCCCAGTAGCCCAGCCCGGCCCACTCGGCGGCGGCGTTGTAGTAGAAGCCCAGCGACTGCTCCACGGGCCACTCCCGCAGGATCTCGATCTCGCCGTCGGCGTACCTGCCGAACGAGGTCGACTGCGTCTCGCCGGCGCCGTCGAGGACCAGGACAGCCGCCTCGTCGCAGTCGCAGCTGTACGCCGCGCTGGCCGCGTGCGCGACGTGGTGCGGCACCCAGCGGACCGCCGGCATGGTCAGGTCCTCGTCGTCGGGGAAGAGCATCGCCCGCAGCCCCTCGGTGGTGAACCGACGGTTGCGGCCCAGCGGGATGTCCCGAAAGTCCCAGCCGATGGCGACGGTGTCCACCTCCTGCGGGCCGATACCCGCCATCGCCAGGCACGCGGCGACCGCCTCGGCGGGTGGCTGGCCCACCGCGTGCTTGCGGCGGCTGACCCGCTCCTGCTCGACCAGAGCGCAGAGCGCGCCGTCGCGGACCAGCGCGGCGCTGGAGTCGTGGAAGCCGATGTTCACCCCGAGTACGTAACGCGCCGACATGGTCGGCCTCCCTTCCGGTGTCTGGCGGTCATCCGGCCTGTCGGGCCCCGTCGAGGGCGAGCACGGCACGGACGATGTTGTGGTAGCCGGTGCAGCGGCACAGGTTGCCCTTGAGGGCGTGCCGCACGTCGTGCTCGGTGAGCGGCCCCGGGTTCTCCTTCAGCAGGCTCACCACCGCGAGGACCATCCCCGGGGTGCAGAAGCCGCACTGCAGGGCGTGGTGCTCACCGAACGCCTCCTGCACCGGGTGCAACCGGTCGCCGTCGGCAAGCCCCTCGGCGGTGCGGATGTCGGCGCCGTCGGCCTGCGCGGCCAGCAGGGTGCACGACTTGACCGACCGCCCGTCGAACAGCACGGTGCAGGTGCCGCAGGAGGAGGTGTCGCAGCCCACCGTCGCGGCGGTCAGCCCCAACTCCTCGCGCAGCAGGTGGACCAGCAGGGTGCGCGCCGGCACCCGGCGGCTCTGCGGGCGGCCGTTGACGGTGGCGCTGACGGCGACGGTGGTCGTACCGGGCCGGGCGTCGATGCTCATCGTGGTTCCTCCATCGTGGCGCCGGAATCGGTCAGGGCGCGGGCCACCAGCACCCGGCTGAGGTGCCGCCGGTACGCGACCGAGGCCCGCCCGTCGTCGGGCGGGTCGCACCCCTCGTCGGCCCGCGCCGCCGTGACCGCGACACCGGCGCCCTGCGCGAGAGCGGACTCGACCCCGTACGCCCGCCGGATGGTCGGACCCATCCCGGCCAGCGCCACCCGGGAGTCGGCGACGGCGACGGCCACCAGGGACCACTCCAACGCGGGCCGGGCGAACGTCTGGTAGCGCCACCGTGCCGGGCCGGGCAGCGGCACCCGGACCTCGGTGACGAGTTCGTCGGGCCGGCACACCGTGACACCCGGCGCGACGGCCAGCTCGGCGACGGGCACCTGCCGGACGCTGGTCGCGCTGCGCAGCACCACCACGGCGTCCAGCGCGACCAGGGCCAGCGGCACGTCCGCGGCCGGGTCGGCCTGCGCGAGCGCGCCACCCACGGTGCCCAGGTGTCGCACCTGCGGGTCACCGACCGCCGCGGCCGCGACCGCCAGCAGCGGGGCGTGCCGGTCGACCAGCGGATCGTCGAGCAGCCGGTGGTAGCGGGTCAGCGCGCCGACGGCCAGGTGGTCGTCGCGGTACGCCACGTACGACAGTTCGGTGACCCGGCCGAGGTCCAGCAGGGTGTCGACGCGGTCACGGCGCAGCTTGAGCGCCGGCAGCAGCGACTGCCCGCCGGCCAGCGGCCGCAGCTGGTCGCCGTACGCCTGGCGCAGCTCCAGCGCCTCGGTGAGGTCCCGGGCCCGGTGGTAGTGCACGCTCGCCGGGATCACGGGCCGGCCGCCGACCAGGTGGGCACCGGGCTGCGGTGTGTGGCCCGCAGGATGGTGTCGATGAGCTGGTTGCGGCGTGCCAGCAGGTAGAAGTGGCCGCCGGGGAAGGTGTGCAGGGTAAACCCGCCCCGGGTGCGCGTCGCCCAGTCGCCGGCCTCGTCGGCGGTGACCTCGGGGTCGTCCGCGCCGACGCAGGCCAGCAGCGGCGCGCGCAGCGGCACGGGTGGCCGGGGGCGGTACGTCTCGGCGATCCGGTAGTCGGCGCGCAGCACCGGCAGCGCGATGGCGCGTACCCCCTCGTGGTCGAGAGCCTCGCGGCCGGTGCCGCCGAGGCGGCCGGTCTCCGCCCACAGCGTGTCGTCGTCGGCCAGGTGCACGCTGGTGGCGCGCAGCCGACCCGGCCCGGGGCGACCGGACACGACAAGCGACCGCAGCACGCTGCCGGGCCCGTCCAACCGGCGGGCCGTCTCGTACGCCACCGACGCGCCGAGGCTGTGCCCGAACAGGACGACCGGCGCGTCGGCCGGCAGCGCCCGCACCGCCTGCGCGACACCCTCGGCCAGGCTCGGCAGGTCAGCCGCGAACGGCTCGGCCGACCGGTCCATCCGGCCCGGATACTGCACGCCGTGCACCTCGACGTCGTCGGGCACCTGCGCCGACCACGACCGGTAGAACGCGGCGTTGCCGCCGGCATGCGGGAAGCAGACCAGACGCAGCCCGGGCCAGCGCAGCGGCCGGAAGCAGCGCAGCCACGTCCGCGCGACGGGGGTCACGGGCGCGCGCCGATCCGCTGCGGCCGCGCGCCGACCGGCGGGTCGACCGCCCCGGCCGCGGCGTCGGCCAGCTCGGCCACGTCGGACGCCACGAACATCCGCGGCGGTACGGAGTGCACCAGCTCGGGTGGCCCCAGCCGGGCCGTGACGTCCTGCCACAGCTGGCACAGGCTCAGGTGGTACTGGCCGTGGCGGGCCAGCTTCCTCCCGCCCAGCGCCGCGGCGTGCAGGTTGCCCAACGCGTACCCGACGCCGGCCGGCCAGACCTCCTCGAACACCCGGCGGTAGCTGGGCGCGACCGCGTCGGCCAGCGGCTGCGCGCTCGGCACGTCCAGATGGTCCGGCTCGTCGGCGTCGGCGTCGGCGAAGTGCGGCCGGCCCACCCCCCGGTCCTGCACCTGCTGCGGGAAGTCCGGCCGAGGGCTCCACACCGTGGGCCCGTGCGTGCCGACCAGGGTCAGGTTGCCGGCCTCGGTGCCGATGGTCACCCGGTGCAGCAGGTGCGCGTAGTTGTCCGGGTCCGCCGGGTCCATCTGGTTCTGCACCCGCAGGGTCAGCGGCACACCGGCGAGCACCCCGTCGAGGCTGCGGAACGGCACGTCCACCCGGGACAGCCGGCGTACCTGCTCGGGCAGGTCGACCGCCGGGCCCAGGCCCCACGGTCGGACGCCACCGAGGGCCTGACCGAGGATGTCCAGCAGGGCGTACGCGACCTGGAAGCCGCAGGCCGCGTCGACGTACCGGGCCGGCTGCCGGGCCAGCAGCGCCCGGGCGGCGGCGAGGAACCGGCGCACCGGCGCGGTGTGCACGTAGAACGAGTTCAGGTGGTAGACGACCCCGGCCCGGCCGGCGGTACGCAGGCACTCGACCAGCTCGTCGTGGTGCAGCGGATGCTCCTGCAACACGTGCAGGCCCCGCCGCATCAGCGCCCGGGCCACCTCGCCGCCCGGCCCGCCCAGCAGGCCACCACGGATGACCACGCAGGCCAGCGTCACGTCCTCGGGCACCTGGGCGACGTCGGTCCACAGCGGCACCTCGTAGTGCCGGGCGCAGGCCACCGACCGGGCGCTGCCTCCGGCGAGGATCCCGGCCAGCTCGAACGGGAAGTCCGGCTGCCGGAACGCCTGCAGGTACACCTGGCCGAACTTGGTGCCGGCGACCAGCACTCTCGGTTTCACGCCACCCCCTCCTCGATCAGGTCGTACGACCCCAGCGGGCCGTCCTGCACGCGCAGCGACGTGACCGCCGGACTCGTGCGCAGCCGTTCCACCGCCCAGGCCGGGTCCACCGCCTCGGCCAGGTGGTGCACGCCCGGTGGCACGTCGCCGGCGGCGACCGCCAGCGCGCCGAGGGCGACCGCCGCGCCGGTGAGCGCGTTCGCGCCGGTCCCCCGGCAGGCCAGCACCCGGGTGCCCGCCGGGCCGGCCAGCTCGACGACCAGCAGCTGGTAGCGGGGCCGACCGAAGGTGTCCAGTTCGGCCGCCCGGCACAGCTCGGCGGCCGCGTCGACGAGCTGCGCCGCCGTCGCGCCGTCGCGCGCCCGGCGGGCGCCCGCGGCGAGCGCCGCCGGCAGCCGACGGCCGGCGAACGCCGACCACCAGTCGACGTCGGTCAGGCCGAGCCGGCGGGCGACCCGCTCGGTCTCGGTGCTCAGGTACGGCTGCACCAGCACCGGCTCGTCGAAGAACGGCACCGGCACATCCGCCCGGGCGGTGAGGGCGCGGCTGCGTCGAGCGCCGTCGCGCCACGCGGCCGACGGCTCCCCGTACTCGGCGGTGCCGGCGGCGAGGAAGTCCAGGGCGGCGCCGGGCGTGAACCCGTCGCGGCCACCGACGTACCCGGTCATCCGCCGCGCCCCCGGCGTCAGCGCGGCCAGGTGGGCGGGCAGCAGCCCGGACAGGCCGGGCATCAACCCGGCGGAGAGCACCGCGACCCGGTCGGCGGTCCCGGGCAGGGCGGACACCGCCGCGTGCAGCGGGTCGTCGCCGGCCGCGTCGACGTAGCCGGCGCCGCAGCGGGCCGCCGCGCGGGCCACCGTGTCGCCGATCGTGGCCGCCGGCCCGGCGCAGTTGACGACGGTGTGGCAGCCGGCGCAGAACGCGTCCAGGCTCGCCGGGTCGGTGACGTCCACCGCCCGCACCTGGATGCGCGGGTTGTCGCCGTCGAGTCGGCCCGGGTCGCGAGCGCCGGCGCGTACGACGTCCACGCCCCAGGCCAGCAGGTGTGCCAGGGCGTGCCGGCCCACCCCGCCGGTGGCCCCCACCAGGGCGACGGTCGCGGCCACGTCAGCCGTCCCCGGCGATCGGACCGGCCCACTCGCCCGGTTCGTCCGGCACCTGTCGCACGGTCAGCTCGCCCAGGCACACGTCACGCCACCAGTCGACGCTCGTCGGGTCCGGCTCCGCCGCGCACAGCAACGTGACGTCGCCCGCGTACGGGGAGCTGCCGTAGCCGTCGCCGTCGACCGGGTCGGCGATCACCAGAGTGGCGACGTCCACCCCGGACTCGGTGAGCTGCCGGGCCAGCTCCAACGCCAGCACCCCGGCCGCACCCCGGCCCACCAGCACCAGCTCCCCGGCCGACACGTGCTCGGCCAGCGCGGTCGTGTAGTCGGCGGCGAGGCGTTGCACCAGCGGCGCCGGGTCGAGACCCGCGTAGCGGTGCAGGCCACCGTCGACGATCCCGCACACGGCCCCGGTGGCGGCCAGCCGCTCGGCCAGCCCGGCGTACCCGTCGAGGCTGCCGCTGCCGTCGTGCACCAGCACGTAGCGCGGCGGGCCCGCACCCGCCAGTGTCACCACCTCGCCGGTGTCGCTGACGGCCGGCTCCTCGTCGGGCCGGACGCCGCCGACGGCGGCCAGGTGATCGGCCAGGTCCGCGACGGTCGGGTGCTCCAGGATCCGGCGCAGCAACTCGTCGAAGAACACGTCGGCGGCGGCCGGCACCCGCTCGGCGAGCTGACCGGCGAGTTTCGCGGCGAGCAGCGAGTCACCGCCGAGGGCGAAGAAGTCCGCGTCCCGCCCGACCCGTTCCACCCGCAGCACGTCGGCCCAGACGGCCGCGATCTGCTCCTCCAACTCGGTCAGCGGGGCCGCGGCGGTCGCCTCGGGACCGGCCGTCGTGGCCGCCACCAGCCCGCGTACGGCCGCCCGGTCCAGCTTGCCGTTGGCGGTGCGGGGCAGCTCGTCGACCACCTGCACCAGGCTCGGGATCATGTAGTCGGGCAGCCGGTCGGCCAGGTGCTCCCGCAGCTCGTCGGGCACCACCCGCCGCCGGTCGGCCTTCACCCGCGCGGCGATGATCCGCATGCCGAGCCCGGCCATCGGGTCGGCGGCCGCCGGCAGGTCGAGCACGGGCGACGCCCCGGCGGCGGCGAGCAGACCGCGCCACTCGTCGCCGGTGAGGAACGTGCGGTCGGTGCCGTGGCGCAGGTCGGCGAAGTCGCCCAGGTCGTCGTCGAGCCGCACCAGCAGTTCCAGCGACGTCATGATCTGGTAGTGCTCCCGGGTCATCTCCAGCAGCACGAGGTGCCCGCCTGGGGCGAGCAGGCCGCGCAGCCGCGCGAGGGTGGCCGGCACGTCCCGGGTGGCGTGCAGGACGTCGCCGGCGATCACGATGTCGGCGCTGTTCGGCGCCATCCCCTGCCCGGCCAGGTCGGCGTCGAGGTCGAGCTGCGCGAAACGCAGCCCGGGGCGGTCGGCGAAGCGTTGCCGGCCGGCGCCGAGGAAGAACGCCGACAGGTCGGTGTAGAGGTAGTCGACGTCGAGACCGTCCAGTGCGTCGAGCACCGCCGCGGTCGTACCGCCGGACCCGGCGCCGACCTCGACGATCCGCACCGGCCCGTCCAATCGCTCGGCCAGCGACCGGACTGTCGCCGCCGCGACCGCGTTGGCCCACCTGTTGAACAGGGCGTCGGCGTAGAGGTTGTCCGACACCGCCAGCTCACCACCGGGGAAGAGCAGCGCGAGGGGGTCCTCGTCGCCGCGCAGCAGCGCCGGCAGCGCCGCGGCGCTGGCCTGGAAGTAGCGGACCAGCTCGGGAGATTCCCCGACCGCCGCCGCCCGCTCGGCCGCCGCGTCCCAGGCCCGAGCGGCCGGCGGCGGCCCGCTGACCAGCCGGTAGCCGTCGTCGTCGTGGCGCAGCACCCCGCTGTCGGTCAGCGCCCGCAGCCAGCGGCGCAGCAGCCGGCGGTGCCGGGGTGCGACGCGGGTGGCGGCGTACACCTCGGCCAGGCTGTGCGGGCGGTCGTCGAGCGCGAGACCGGCGGCGCGCAGGGTGTCCAGCATGGCGGCGAGGCCGAGCTGGTCCAGCTCGTGCAGGTACGCCTGGTACGCGCCCAGGTCGGTGCCGGCGACGAGCGCGGCCCCGGCCGCGGTGGGCCCGGCCGAGTCGACCGGCTGCCCGGGGCCGGGCTCGACGGCGGCGGGCTGCACGACGGCGGCCAGCCGCCGCTCCAGTGGACGGTCGCCGTCGACCACCGCGATCGCCCCGCCCACGCCCGGGTGCGCCAGCAGCGCCGACTCGACCTCGGCCAGCTCGATCCGGTGGCCGCGGATCTTGACCTGGAAGTCCTCCCGGCCGAGGAACTCGATCGTGCCGTCGGGCAGGTAGCGGCCCAGGTCACCGGTGCGGTACAACCGCTCGCCGCTGGACGGGTCGGTGACGAACCGCTCGGCGGTGCGCGCCTCGTCGCCGAGGTAGCCCAGCGCCAGCCCGGCCCCGCCGATGTACAGCTCCCCGGCGACCCAGTCCGGGCGAGGCCGCAGCGCGGCGTCGCGGACGTGCCAGGTCTGGTTGGTCAGCGGCACCCCGTACGGGATGCTGCGCCACGATGGGTCGACCCGCCCGATCGGGTGGATGATCGACCAGATGGCGGCCTCGGTCGCGCCGCCGAGGCTGACCACCGCCAGACCGGGGACGAGGTCCCGGATCTGGTCCGGCAGGGTGACCGGGATCCAGTCGCCGCTGAGCAGGGCCAGCCGCAGCGAGGGGACCCGGACCATCGGCGCGGCCGCGAGATAGTCGGCGAGCATCTGCAACTGCGCCGGCACCGAGTTCCAGATGGTGACCTCGTTCTCGGCCACCAGCTCCGCCCAGTGGGTCGGGTCGCCCCGGCGCTGCGGCGCGGGCAGCACCAGCGCCGCGCCGACCGCCGGCGGGCCGAACAGGTCGTAGACCGACAGGTCGAAGCCCAGACTGGCCAGGCCGAGGACCCGGTCGTCGGGCGTCAGGTCGAACCGGGTGTTGATGTCCGCCACGGTGTTCAGGGCCGCCCGGTGGGTGATCACCACGCCCTTCGGGGTGCCGGTCGAGCCGGAGGTGTGGATGACGTACGCGCGGTCGTCCGGGCCGACCCTGCGGGCCGGCAGGGCCGTCGGCGCCGGCCCGTCCAGGTCGTCCACCGCGATCGGCGTGATCCCCGCCGGCCAGCGGCCGTCCACCCGGTCGGCCCCGGTGAGGACGTGCCGGATCCCCGCGCCGTCGAGGATCAGGTCACGGCGCACGGGCGGCTGGTTCGTGTCGACCGGCACGTACGCCCCACCGGCCAGCAGGACGCCGAACACCGCGACCACCTGCCGCCAGCCCTTGTCGGCGACCACCGCGACCAGGTCCCCGGGTCGGCAGCCGGCCTCGGCCAGCCGCGCGGCCACCGCCGTGGCACGGCCGGTGAGCTGCCGGTAGGTGAGGGTGCCGTCGGCGGCCACCACGGCCACCCGGTCCGGGGTTCGCAGCGCCTGGGCGAGCACCCCCTCGTGCAGCAGCCCCTCGGGCAGCGGCGCGGCGGTGTCGTTGACCTCGGCGCGGCGGCGGGCGCTCGCCTCGGGCAACGCCACCGGGGCCAGCTCCTCCCACGCCTCGTCGGTGGCCGCCAGCCGGCGCAGCAACGCGGCGTACGCGGCGAACATCTCGTCGACCACACCGTCGGGGAAGACGCCCTCGCGGACGTCCCAGTTTGTGGCCAGCCCGCCGGAGCGTTCGATGTTCTGGCAGTCGATCCAGACCTGCGGGGTCTGGCTGATGCCGTAGCCCAGCTCGCCGAAGCCCTCCACGCCGGTGTCGCCGCCCAGCCCGATGGCGCTGGTGAAGACGATGGGCATCAGCGCGGCGTCGGCGCCCCGACGGCGGGCCAGCTCCCGAACGACGTCGACGCCGGAGAACCGACGGTGGTCCAGGTCGGACCAGAGCTGCGCCTGGATGCGCTTGGCCCGCTCCTGCACCGGCGCGTCCGGGCTCTGCTCCACGGCGAGCAGACTGACCGAGGTGAAGTCGCCGACGATCCGGTCCACCTGCGGGTGCGTCGGCGTCCGGTTGAGCAGGGTGACGTCGACGGTGAAGCGCGGGTGCACGCTCCACGCGGCGAGCACCTCGACGTACGCGGCGAGCACCGCGCCCGACGGGCTGATGCCGTGCTGCCCGGCGCGCTGGCGTAACCCGGCCCACTCGGTCGGGTCGAGCCGCAGGTCGAGGCGACGAAAGCGGGGCGGCGCGGCCGTGGCGTCACCGCGCAGCGGCAGCTCCGGCGCCGGGGGCAGGTCGTCGAGCCGGGCCAGCCACCAGTCCCGGTCGGCGTCGTGGCGGGGTCCGCCGCGCAGCGGTTCGGTGGCCAGCAGGTGGTCGCGGAACGTCAGGGTCAGCTCGTCGGTGGGCGGGTCACCGGCGTAGCGGCGGCCCAGCTCGTCGAGCAGGATGTTGATGCTGACGAAGTCGCAGATCAAAAAGTCGATCGAGAAGTGCAGGACGCTGCGGTGCGGGCCGCGGGTGACCCGCACCGCGAACAGCGGCCACTGTTGCGGGTCGTAGCGGCGGTGGTCCAGCTCCGCCCGGTTGGCGGCCACCGCGTCGGCGAAGCCGGCCGCGTCGGCGTCGCGCACCTCGACGCGGTACGCCGGCACGTCGGGTCGTACCTGCTGGAAGCCGTCGCGGTTGACGACGGCCCGCAGCATGTCGTGCCGGGCGACGACCTCGTGCCAGGCGCGTTCCAGCCGGTCCACGTCCAGCTCGGGAAACGTCAGCTCGCCGTAGCCGTGGCAGCCGACCCCGCCGTAGGCGAACGAGTCGCCCCGCCCGAGCAGGTACGCGCTCTGCACGTCGGTGAGCGGGAACGGCTCGTACCGCTGCTCGGGGTGCGGCACCGCGCTGGGCGCGGCGGCGTCGCGCAGCACGGCCAGCACCTGCTCCTTGTGCTGGCGGAGCGCGGCGCGGCGCTGGTCGGTGAGGACGCCGGTGGGGGCCCGGAAGCGGAGCTGGCCGTCTTCCTCCCAGAGCTGCACACCGAACTTTGCCAGCTCGGCGATGAGGTCCTGCCCGTTCATATGGCCCCTTCCTCGTACGTGCCGGCGGCGTGCTGCACGGCGGTGGCCAGGTCCGCGATGGTTGGTCGGTCGAGCAGCCCCCGCATCGGCAGGTCGACGCCGTAGCGTTCGCGCAGCGCGGCCAGCAGGCGGGTGGCGAGCAGGCTGTCCCCGCCGAGGCTGAAGAAGGTGCGGGTGCGGCCGGGAACGGGACAGTTCAGCAGCTCGGCCCAGAGCGCGCCGAGGTCGCTCTCCAGGCCGGCGTGGGGTGGCTCGTCGGCCGGTCCGCTGTCGCCGCCGGCGAGCAGGGTGGCCACCGCCGTCCGGTCGATCTTGCCGTTGCCGCTCAACGGCAGCGCGTCGAGCACGGCGACGTGCTCGGGCACCATGTACGCGGGCAGCCGGTCGACGACGAACGCGCTGGTGGCGGCCGGGTCGAGGGTGACGCCCGGTTCGGGGACGACGGCGGCGGCGAGCCGGCGGGTGCTGGCGCCCACGGCCACCACGACGGCTTCGCGCACCCCGGGGCAGTCGGTCAGCGCGGCCTCGACCTCACCCAACTCGATGCGATGCCCGCGGATCTTGACCTGGAAGTCCGCCCGGCCCAGGAATTCCAGCGTCCCGTCCGGCCAGTACCGGCCCAGGTCACCCGTGCGATACCAGCGCATCCCGTCATACGTCACGAACCGCTGCGCGGTGCGCTCCGGATCGCCCCGGTAGCCGGCCGCCACCCCGGCCCCACCGATCCACAACTCCCCCACCACCCAGTCGGGGCAGTCCCGCCCCCGCCCGTCCACGACGCGGTAGCGCTGGTTGGGCAGCGGGAAGCCGTACGGGATGGACCGCCAGTGCGCCGGCACCTCGTCCACCTCGAACGCGTTGGACCAGATGCCCGCCTCGGTGGCGCCGCCGAGGGCGGTCAGCCGGGCGTCCGGTCGGCGGGCGACCAGCCGGTCCCGCAGGTCCAGGCCGACCCAGTCCCCGGAGACCAGAGCGTGCCGCAACGCGCCGAGCGGTTCGTCGCCGGCCGCGGTGAGCAGCATGTCCAGCAGGGCGGGCACGGTGTTCCAGATGGTGACGTCGTGCTCGCGCACGAGCCGCAGCCAGGCGCGGGCGTCGCGTCGCTGCCCCTCCTCGACGAGCACCACGGCCCCGCCGACGCCGAGCAGCGCGAAGATGTCGTACACCGACAGGTCGAAGTCCAGCGCCGACACGGCGAGGACCCGGTCGTCCGGGCCGAGGCGCAGCCGGTCGTTGACCGCCGCGATGGTGTTCCCGGCCGCCGCGTGGGGCACCTCGACGCCCTTGGGCTCGCCGGTCGAGCCGGAGGTGAAGATGACGTACGCCAGCGACGCCGGCTCCACCGGGACGCAGCCGTGCAGGGCGGGGCCGCCGTCGCCGGCCGGGTCGAGCCCGTCCGCGCCGACGACCGTCTTCACGTCGGCGCGGGTGAGGATCCGCTCCCGGCGGACCACCGGCTGGTCCACGCCGACCGGCACGTACACGCCGCCGGCGGCGAGCACGCCCAGCACCGCGACGACCTGGTCGACGCCCTTGGGCAGGCACACCCCGACCGCGTCACCCGACGCGACACCGGCCCGCGCCAGCGCCCCGGCCAGCGTCAACGCCCGAGCGGCCAGCTCCCCGTAGGACACCGCCACACCGTCACCGCACAACGCCACCCGACCCGGCTCCCGGACCGCGGCGTCGAAGAACCCGTCGTGCAGCAGACCGGGCGTGATCGGCGCGTCTGTCGCGTTCACCCGCTCACGGACCGCCCGCTGGCCGGCGGGAAGCCCGACCGGCACGGGCCGCGCCCAGTCCCCGGCCGCGAGGGTGGTCAGCAGCTCGACGTACGCGGCGAACATCGTCTCCACCACGTCGGGCGGGAACAGCTCGGCCACCACGTCCCAGTTGATGCTCAGGCCACCGCCGCGTTCCATGACCTGGTTGTCCAGCCACACCTGCGGGGTCTGCGAGGCGCCCCAGATCTGCTCGCCGAACGGCAGGGCCATGCTCACCAGTTCATCGCTGATGCCCAGCGCGCTGGTGAAGACGACCGGCATGGCGGCGGGGGCGCCGGTGCGCCGCGCGATCTCCCGCAGCACCCAGATGGCGGAGACGGCGTTGTGCTCCATGCCGTCCCACATGCGCTCCTGAAGGCGGCGTACCACGGTCAGGAAGTCGTCGGCCGCGCCGGGACGGTGCGGGACGAGCAGCAGCGAGGTGAAGTCGCCGAGCACGTGGTCGATGTCGGGGTGCACCTCGCGGCGGTCGAAGAGGGTCAGGTTGAGGGTGAGGTCCGGCCGCGCGCTGAACGCCGACAGCACCTCGGCGTACGCGGTGGCGAGCACGGCGGCCGGGCTGACCCCGTGAGCGCGGGCGGCGTGGACCAGGGCGGTCCACTCGGCGGGGCCGAGCCGTGCCGCGTGGCGGACGAAGCGGGGGGCGCGGACCCGGTCCGGGTCGACGGCGAGCGGCAACCGCGGCGCGGGGGGCAGCTCCGCTGCCTGCGCCGACCAGTAGCGCTGGTCGGCCTCGACGGTCGCCTCGTCGGGCCGGGCGGTGAGGACGTAGTCGCGAAACGACACGCCGATCGGGCGCAGCGGCGCGTCGAGGTCGACGTAGAGGGCGGACAGCTCGGCGAAGACGGTCACGATGCTGAGCGCGTCGAGCACGATGTAGTCGAAGCTGAACGCCAGCCGGACGCGGCGCTCGCCGTACCGGACGGCCTCGATGGCCACCAGCGGCCAGCGGGTCGGGTCGGCGATCCGGTGCGACAGCCGTTCGCGCAGGTCGGTGAGCGCCGCCTCGCCCTCGCCGACTTCGATGGTCACCTCGGGCACCTCGGGTTGGACGCGTTGGCGTCCGTCGGCGTCGAAGACGGCCCGCAGCATCTCGTGCCGGCGAACGAGGCGGTTCCAGGCCGCGGTGAGCCGGTCGAGGTCCACGTCCTCGCCGTCGAACTCCCAGTACCAGTGCGAGCCGACCTCACCGAGGGCGAAGTCGCCGCTGCGACCCATCCAGTACGCCCGCTGCACGTCGGTCGCCGGGAACGGCTCGTGGCGGTGCGCCGGGTCGGCCACGAAGGTCCCGGTCAGCGCGGCGCCGGTGTCGAGGCGTACGCCGGCGGCGAACCCGGCGAGGGTCGGCTCGGCGAAGAGGCGGCGCAGTTGTCCGCCGGCCAGCCCGGCCGAGCGCATCCGCCCGAGCAGGCGGGTGGCGAGCAGGCTGTCCCCGCCGAGGGTGAAGAAGCTGTCGGCGCGGCCGACGGTCGGCACGCCGAGCAGCTCGGCCCAGAGGGTGGCCAGCGCCGTCTCGACCGGCCCGACGGGTGGCTCGACCTCGGTGGACCGGCCGGCGCCCTCGGCGAGCCGTCGTGCCAACGCCGGCCGGTCGATCTTGCCGTTGCCGCTCAGGGGCAGCGCGTCGAGCACGGCGACGTGCTCGGGCACCATGTACGCCGGCAGCCGGTCGACGACGAACGCCCGTACGGTCTCCGGGTCCACGTCGGACGCCTCGGGGACGACGGCGGCGGCGAGCCGGCGGGTGCTGGCGCCCACGGCCACCACCACGGCCTCGCGCACCCCGGGACAGTCGGTCAGCGCGGCCTCGACCTCACCCAACTCGATGCGATGCCCGCGGATCTTGACCTGGAAGTCCGCCCGGCCCAGGAATTCCAGCGTCCCGTCCGGCCAGTACCGGCCCAGGTCACCCGTGCGATACCAGCGCATCCCGTCATACGTCACGAACCGCTGGGCGGTGCGCTCCGGATCGCCCCGGTAGCCGGCCGCCACCCCGGCCCCACCGATCCACAACTCCCCCACCACCCAGTCGGGGCAGTCCCGCCCCCGCCCGTCCACGACGCGACAGCGCTGGTTGGGCAGCGGAACCCCGTACGGGATGGACCGCCAGTGCGCCGGCACCTCGCCGACCTCGAGGACGGTCGAGTGGATGGCGGTCTCGGTGGTGCCGCCCAGGGCGACGAGCCGGGCGTCCGGGCGCAGCGCCACCAGGCGGTCGCGCAGATCCAGGCCGACCCAGTCGCCGCCGAGCAGGGCGAGCCGGAGGTGGTCCAGCCCGCCGTCGGCCTCGGCGGCGGTCAGCAGCATGTCCAGCAACGCGGGGACCGACTGCCAGACGGTGACCCGGTGCGCGTCGACGAGCCGACGCCAGGCGTTCGCGTCGCGTCGCTGCTCCTCGCCGATCAGCACCACCGCCCCGCCGACGCCGAGCAGGGCGAAGATGTCGAACACGGACAGGTCGAAGTCCAGCGCCGACACGGCGAGGACCCGGTCGTCCGCGCTGATGTCGAACCGCTGGCGGATGGCCTCGATGGTGGTGCCGGCGGCGGAGTGCGGCACCTCGACGCCCTTGGGTTCGCCCGTGGAGCCGGAGGTGAAGATGACGTACGCCACCGACGCCGCGTCTTTGGGAACGCACCCGTGCAGGGCCGGGCCGCCGTCACCGGCCGGGTCGAGCCCGTCCGCGCCGACGACCGTCCTGACGCCGGCCCGCTGCCAGATCCGGCCCCGCCGGGCGGCGGGTTGGTCGATGCCGACCGGCACGTACACGCCACCGGCGGCGAGCACGCCCAGCACCGCGACGACTTGATCGACACTCTTGGGCAGGCACACCCCGACCGCGTCACCCGGCGCGACACCGGCCCGCGCCAGCGTCCCCGCCAGCGTCAACGCCCGAGCGGCCAGCTCCCCGTAGGACACCGCCACCCCGTCACCGCACAACGCCACCCGACCCGGCTCGCGGGCCGCGGCGTCGAAGAACCCGTCATGCAGCAGACCGGGCGTGATCGGCGCGTCGGTCGCGTTCACCCGCTCACGGACCGCCCGCTGCTCCGGCGGCAACAGGTCGCCCGGCGACGCGACCCAGTCGCCGTCGATCAGGCCGGCCAACAGCCGGACGTACGCGGCGAACATCGCCTCCGACACCCCCGGCGGAAACAGCTCCGCCACCACGTCCCAGTTGAGGTACAGGCCCCCCTCGCGCTCGGTGACCTGGTTGTCCAGCCACACCTGCGGGGTCTGCGACGACGTCCACACCGGGTCGCCGAAGCACTCCCGCACGTCGGCGCCGAACAGGTCGCCGAGGCTGAGCGCGCTGGTGAACACCACCGGGGCGAGCACGGCCCGGTCGGAGCGGGCGCGGGCCAGGTCGCGCAGCACGTCCACTCCGGAGTACGCGCTGTGCGCCACGTCCCGGGCGAACTGCTCGCCCAGGCGGCGGGCCCGGTCGACGAACGGCACCTCGTCGGTGGCGTCGACCTCCAGCAGCAGCAGGTTGGTGAAGTCCCCACTGAGCGACGGCACGTCCGGGTGGTACGGCGTCCGGTCGTACAGCGGCAGGTTGAGCAGGAAGCGTTGCCGACTGCTCCAGGCGGCCAGGATCTCGGCGAAGGCCGTCAGGAACACCATCGACAGGGTGACGCCGTGCTCGCGCGCGCGAGCGGCGAGCCGGTCCCGGTCGGCGCCGGAGAGCCAGTGGTGATGGCGGACCACCCGGTGCCCGCTGACCCGCTCCGGGGCCACGGCCACCGGCAGGTCGGGCCCGCCGGGCAGGTCGGGCACCCGCTGGCGCCAGTAGCCGGCCGCGGCCTCGCGGGCGTCGGCTCGACGCCGCTCGTGGGTGGCCAGGTACTGGGGATAGCTGTAGCCGATGAGCGGCAGCGGCTCGTCGGGCCGGCGGTAGAGATGGGCGAGGTCGCCGAGGAGCACCCGGAAGCTGTGCGCGTCGGCGACCAGCATCTCGATCTCCACGTGCACCCGACTCGCCCCGTCGGGCAGCAGGCTGAGCTGGACGTCGAACACCTCGCCCCGGTCCACCCGCAGGGTGCGGTGCGAGAGGGTGGCGCGCAGGTCGGCGAGCCGCTGGTCCCGCTCGTGCGCCGGCAGGTCCCGCAGGTCGTGCACGGTCAGGCCGGGCCAGGCGCCGTCCGGGGTGATCTGCTGCCGGCCGTCGTCGAGGAAGCGGGCGCGCAGCATGTCGTGGCGTCGCACCAGGGCTCGGACGGCTCGGTCCAGCCGGTCCGGGTCGACCTGCCGGCCGTCGAACTCGTTGTAGAAGTGCGCCCCCACACCGCCGAGGGCCTGCTCCCCGGCCCGCCCGACCCAGTACGCGTGCTGCATGGTCGCCAGGGCGAACGGCTCGTCCGGGTCGATCGTCACCTCGTCGGCGGCGGCGATGGCGCCCGGCTCGTCGGCGGGCGACGCCGGGTGGGCCAGCGCGTGCCACTGCCGGACGGTGCGCACCTCGATGAGCTGGGCGAAGGTGAGACCCGCGCCGGCCCAGCGGGCGGCGAGCCGCATCAGCCCGATCGAGTCGAGGCCACGCTCCAGCAGATCCTCGTCGGGTGACACCGGCTCGTCGAGCAGCGACGCGACGTCGTCGCACATGCCGTCGAGGGTCAGCGTAGTCGGCACTGGCATGTCTCCTCCCGACATCTCAGGCGCGGGGAACGCGGATCGAGCGGTCGGCGAACCCGATGAGGTCCAGCCGCTCCAGGCCCTCGCGGACGCGGGGAGTCAGCAGGCCGATGTTGGCCAGCGCGGTGACCACGCGGGCGAAGATGGCCTGCCGATACTTGATCATCAGCTCGTTGTGTGCGGCGAAGTCGACGCCCTCGCCCCGGTCGACCTCGATGCGGTCCCAGACGTCCTCGAGCAGGAACCGGCGGCGCATGAGGCTCGCCGAGTCGAGCACCATCTCCTCGCGGTCGGCCAGTTCGGCGCTGGTCATCTCGCGGTAGATGCCCTCCAGCGACAGCACCCCGAACGACACGTGCCGGGCCTCGTCGCGGGCCACGAGGCGGGTGATGTCGCAGATGAGGCGGTCGTGGAAGGTGCTGTTGGCGAGCCGGAACGCGGCCATCGCCAGGGCCTCGACCACGATCTGCATGCCCAGCGCGGTGATGTCCCACCGGGAGTCGGAGAGCAGGTCCTCGATCAGCTCGGACAGCGCCGGGTTGATCGGGTACGGATGCGGCACCTTCTCGCGCAGGTAGCGGGAGAACACCTCGACGTGCCGGGCCTCGTCGGCGGCCTGGCTCGCGGCGTAGTACTTGCTGTCGAGGTCGGGCACCACCTCGACCAGGCGCGCGGCGACCACCAGCGCACCCTGCTCACCGTGCAGGAACTGGCTCACCATCCACGACTGGAGTTCCCACCGGAACGTGTCCCACATTCCACGGCCGCGCCGCGCCAGCGGGGACGCCTCGAACGACGCCATGGCGAACGCGGAGTCGTCGGGCAGCGGCTCACCGAACGGCACCTCGATCGACCAGTCGACATCGGTGCTGGCGTTCCACTGTGCGCTCTTGGCCCGTTCGTACAGGGACAGGACCCGGGGCATCTCGGACTCGTAGTGCCACGTCAGTTGCGCACGCACGGGGGTGGTCACCGACAGACCAGACATGCGCCCAAGGTACCGAGAGAGAACACAAGATGCCAGACCCTTGATGACAGATACAACGACGAGCGGTACCGTCGTGGCGTGGCCCCCCGACCCGTACCGGCGTCCGTGGGACAGCGGCTGCTCGGCATCATCGAGCACTACCGGGCGGACCACGGGGCGTTGAACTGCCCGCTGCTGTGCCGCCTCAGCGGCGCGGTCGACCTGACCGCGCTGGAGCGGGCGCTCACGGCGCTTACCGCGCGGCACGAGGCGCTGCGGACCACTGTCGTGGGTCGCGGACCACGGCTGTCCCAGCTCGTGCACGATCCGCGACCCGTCGAGCTGCGGGTGGTCGACCTGCGCGGCGAGCCGGATCCGCGCGCCGCCGCCGACGTCGCCGTCGCCACCGAGCTGGCGACCCGGGTGGACGTCACCCGGTGGCCGACCCGGGCCACCGCCTGGCGGGTCGGCGACCACGAGGTGATCGTGTGCTTCACCATGCACCATCTGGTCACCGACGCGTGGTCGTGCGGGCTGCTCTTCGAGGAGCTGCGCACCCTCTACGTCGACGCGCGGGCCGAGCTGCCCCCGGTGCGCTGGCAGTACCCGCAGTTCGTCACCTGGCAGGAGGATCGGCTGGCCGGCACGGAGCTGGACCGGCAACGCGAGTTCTGGCGCGCTCAGTTGACCGGGCTGCGGTTGCCGCGCCTGCCGTACCGCGAGCCGCCCCCGGACGCCACCCCGGGCGTGCTGGCCCGGGACCTCGACGCCGACGTCGCCGACGGGCTGCGCGCCCTGGCCCGGCGACACCGCACGACGCTGTTCACCGTGGCCCTGGCCGTCTACTACGCCGTCCTGCACCGGGTCACTGGGCAGGGTGACCTCGCCGTCGCCTCGCTGTTCGCCAACCGGGCCCAGCCAGAGAGCCAACGCACCGTCGGGTTCTGCGCCAACATGGTGGTGCTGCGCACCCGGCTGCCGCCGTTCGCCACCTTCGCGGCCCTGCTCCAGGCGACCCACGCGACGACCGCCGCCGCCTTCGCCAACCAGGAGCAGCCCTACCAGGCCGTCGCCACCGGCAGCGCCAACCTGGGCGGCCGGGTCGACGACGTGGTGTTCCAGATGATGGCCGAGCTGTCACACCGCGTACGCGTCGGCGACACCGAGTTCGAGTTGCTCGTTCCCGAGGCGATCGGAAGCCGCTTCGGCACCGAGCTGGCGCTCGCCCCGCGCGGCGACGGCCTGCGCGTGGTGCTGTTCCACACGCCACGGCTCGCCCCGTGCGACGCCGTACGCCTGCTCGACGGCTACGTCGCCGTGGCGCGGGCGGTGGTGGGCAACCCCGCCGTCGCGCTGTCGGCGCTGCTGCGCCGCTAGCCCGCGATCAGCTCGGCCCCACGTTCGCCGATCATGATGCTGGTCAACGCGGCCGGCGCGCGCAGCGGCACCGGAACGATGCTGGCGTCGACGACCCGCAGGTTGGCCACGCCGCGCACCCGGCACCGCCCGTCGACGACCGCGCCCGGGTCGTCCGCCGCGCCCATCCGCGCGCCGCCGACCAGGTTCAACCGGCTGTACGTGGTAGCGCGCAGCAGGTGGTCGAGCTGCTCGTCGTCGCCCACGACCGCGTCGTCGACGAGCGCGAACCGGGCGACCGTCTTGGTGAAGGCCGCCTGGTTGGCGATCTCCCACGCGTGCCGGTACGCGTCGCGCATCCGGGCCAGGTCACCCTCGGCGGTGTAGAACCCGAGGTCGACCACGGGTGGGCTCGCCCCGTCGGCGTCACGCACCGAGATCCGTCCGCGCGAGGCCATCGCCATGTCGCCGATCATCACGGTGTTGACCT
This sequence comes from Micromonospora sp. NBC_00617, assembly GCF_045161355.1. Classification (NCBI taxonomy): domain Bacteria; kingdom Bacillati; phylum Actinomycetota; class Actinomycetes; order Micromonosporales; family Micromonosporaceae; genus Micromonospora; species Micromonospora sp. NBC_00617. The sequence continues at coordinate 2,277,194 of NZ_CP107751.1, forward strand.
GGTCGACGCCGATGATCCGGTCCAGACCCGCGCCGGCGCCCCGCGACGTGCTCATGCCGGTGAACAGGCTCAGATAGAACGCCTGGTCGGCCTCGTGACCCGGGATGCCTGCGAGCCGGGCGATGAGCTGCGTACGCGGCCAGTCCCCGCCGATCGTCTCCGGCTCGGGAACGACCAGGATGATCGCGCCGGGCTGGTCGATCACGTCCGCGCCCACGCCGGGCAGATCGACCAGCGGCGTGATGCCGGCCGCGCGCAGCTCGTCGGCGGGGCCGATCCCCGAGCGCAGCAGCAGAGCCGGGCTGTACGGCGAGCCGGCGCAGAGGATGACCTCCCCGGCGTCGATCCGCTCCCCCGCGACCTGCACACCCACCGCCCGCCCGTCGTCGAGCAGCACGCGCTCGACCTCGGCGTCGCCGCGAACGACCAGATTGGACCGCGACCGGGCCGGATCGAGGTGGGTGCGGGCGGTGGACATTCGCAGCCGGTCGCGCCGGTTCTGCGGGTACATCCCGATGCCGACGGCGTCGGGGGCGTTCATGTCCTCCTGATAGTCGTGGCCCAGGCCGAGCGTGGCCTGCAGGAAGCCGTCCATCGCCGGCGTCAGCTCACCGCGCGGCCACCGGGTGATCAGGACGGGCCCGTCGCCGCCGTGGTGGTCACGGTCGCCGAACTGCTGGTCGGCCTCCAACCGGCGAAACGCCGGGAGCACCGCCGGCCAGTCCCACTCCGGCAGGCCACGGGCGCCCCAGGAGACGAAGTCGGCGGCCGGGGCCCGCATCGCGCCCCGGTCGTTGATCTGCGTCGAGCCGCCGACCACCCGGCCGCGCCGCAGCGGCGCCTCCCGCCCGGCGACGACGGTCGCCCGCAGGGCCCAGTCGAAGCCGTCCTCGGCCTCCACCGAGCCGGTGCGCAACGCCTCGGGCACCGCGGCACCGACGAGGTCGGGGCCGGCCTCCAGCAGCAACACGGAACGGGCCGGATCCTCGCTCAGGCGGGCCGCGAGCACCGCGCCGGCCGCGCCCGCGCCGACGACCACGAAATCGTAGCGAAGCATGGGCTCAGCGTAGCCGAACACACGACATGCCAGGACGCATCACATGTGCTATCCGCGATTCTTCATTAGACTCTCGGGTATGAGCAGAGGCCCGGAAGTCATGCCCACCCTGCGCTACCGCGACGCGCCGGCCGCCATCGGGTGGCTGGTCGACGTCGTCGGTTTCCGCGCGGAGCTGGTCGTCCCCGGCCCGGACGACTCCATCAGTCACGCGCAACTGACCTGGGGCAACGGCATGGTCATGCTCGCCTCCCAGACGGACGGCAGCGACGGCCGACTCGTTCTGGACACCGGGCCCGCCGCGACCTATGTGGTGCTCGACGACGTGGCGGCGCACTACGAACGGGTCGTCGCCGCCGGCGCCGAGGTCGTGCAGAAGCTCCGCGACGAGGACTACGGCGGCCAGGGCTATTCGGTCCGCGACGCCGAGGGCAACCTGTGGAGCTTCGGCTCCTACCGGCCCGGCTCGTCCTGACCACCGACTGCTGATCCACGGTGCGCGGGCGGCTTCCGCGCGCGGTGGATCAGCCCTCGGCGCAGCCCCCGCGCCCTCGCGGCGAAGTCAGTCGTCCAACAGCAGGCCGGCCAGCTCGGCCCGGTTGTCGGCGACCGTGCCGTCGAAGGTCGCCAGCCACCACGCCCGGCGATACCAATGGTGCAGCGGCTGCTCCCACGTGAAGCCGCTGCCGCCGTAGGTCTGGATGGCTACCTCGCAGGCGGTCATCGCGGCCTCGCGGGCGGCCACGCCGGCCGTGAGCACCGCCTGGTCGGCGACCCGGCCCGGCTCGGCGTCGACCGCCCACGCGGCCCGGTAGGCCAGGGACCGGGCCGTCTCGATGTGGCCGTAGCACTCCGCGAGGGGGTGCGCGACCGCCTGGTTGGCGCCGATCGGCGCTCCGAACTGGGTGCGGGTGGCGGCGTACCCGCTGGCCCAGGTCAGCGCCCTCGCCGCCACGCCGACGGCCTCCGCGGCGAGCAGGGCCAGGGTCCGCTGCCGGGCCAGCGCGAGCACGTCGGCGGCGGCGTCCGCGGCCACGAGGAGCGTCGAGGGTACGCCGGTCAGCTCCACCGTCGAGACGGTGCGGCTCTCATCGAGCGCCTGCCCGCCGGCCCCGGCCGGCGTCGCCCGCACCGCCGACGCGTCGACCAGGCGCAGCTCCACCCCGTACGGCCCGGTCGCGGCCACCACCAGGTCCACCACCTCGAGCGCGTGTGGCACGCGGATCGCCCGGCCGGTCAGCGTCCCGTCGGCGGCGACCGCGCAGCCGACTCCCGGGGTGTCCGTGGACGAGCGAGCGTCGGTGGACGCCCTCCCACGGGCGGCGGCAACCGCCTCGGCGAGGGTGCCGGGGCCGTTCGTCCACGCCCAGGCCAGCGTCGCGGGAGCGGCGACCGGCCGGCCCGCCGCCCGCAACGCCGGGCCGGCCAGGCCCACGGTGGCCCACCAGGGTGACCGGCTGCGCGCCCAGCCCAAGCATTCGGCGAGCAGCGCCAGCTCGACGGTGCCCAGCTCCGCGTCGAGCCAGCCCAGGTCGGTGACCTCGGCCCACGCCTGGCCGTCGTCGGTGGCCCGGTCGTCGGCGAGGTACTTCGCCGCGGTGTCCCGCAGCGCCTCCTGCTCACCGGTCAGTGCGAAGTCCATCAGGTCTCCCCTCGTCGTGGGCGGGTCGGCGGTCAGTACGACCGGGGCAGGCCCAGTACGCGCTCGGCGACCAGGTTGCGCAGCACCTCGGAGGTGCCGCCCTCGATGGTGTTGGCGCGGCTGCGCAGCATCTGGTGCCGCCAGTAGCGGTCCCACCCGTCCGGTTCGGCGTCGTCGCCGAGCAACTGCACGGCGAGGGTGGTGAGCCGCTGGTGCGCCTGCGACCAGCGCAGTTTGATCACCGACGTCTCCGGGCCGGGCACCCCGGTACGCGCCAGCGCGGCCAGAGCACGCCGGTTGGTCCAGCGCAGACCCTCCAACTCGACGTAGCGGGCGGCGATCTGGTCGCGTACGACCGGGTCGGTGTCGCGGCCGCGGGCCTTCGCGGTCGCCACCAGCCGGCGGAACGCCACGTCCAGCCGGGCGGTCAGGGTGAACCCGAAGGTGCCCCGCTCGTGGGCGAGGGTGGTCATCGCGACCCGCCACCCGTCGTCGACCGCACCGACCACCGCGTCGAGCGGCACCCGCACCTCGTCGAACTCAATCTCGGCGAACTCGGCCTCGCCGGTCAGCTGGCGGATCGGGCGCACCGTGACACCGGCCGAGCGCAGGTCCACCAGCAGGCAGGTCAGCCCGCGGTGGCGGCGCTCTTCGGGGGCGGTGCGCGCCAGCAGCAGGCAGTGGTCGGCGAGGTGCGCGTACGACGACCACACCTTGCGCCCGGTCACCACCAACTCGTCGCCGTCTCGGCGCGCGGCGGTCCGCACGGCGGACAGGTCGCTGCCGGCCTCCGGCTCGGAGAAGCCCTGACAGAAGATGATGTCCCCGGTGAGGATGCGCGGCAGGTACCAGGCGCGCTGCTCGGGCGACCCGCAGGCGATGATGGTCGGCCCGACCATGCCCAGGCCGATGACTCCGATGTGCTCGGCGGCCTCGGCCCGGGCCGTCTCCTCCAGGTAGATCGCCTGGTAGGCCGGGGGCAACCCGCGCCCGCCGTGCTCGGCCGGCCAGGTCAGGCCCGCGTACCCGGCGGCGTGCAGCCCGCGGGTGAACGACCGCACCGCCTCGATGTCGCCCCACCGACCCTGCGGCGGCGCCCCGTCCGGGCCGGCGGTCACCGGCACCGCGCCCGCCAACCAGGCCCGCAGGCCCGCCCGGAACTCGGCCTCCTCGGCGCTGTCACGCAGATCCATGCGCCGCATCGTACTCGTATCTGCTTTTGATCTGCAGTATCTTGTTTTCACGCGTCCCGACGCCGGAAGGGGTCCTTGATGGCCAGTCTCGCGGACGACGCCGCGGTCCGACAGACCGCGCCCGGCCAGTACCGGGCTTACCTGTCCGAGGACTGGTCGGTGTGGGGGCCCAACGGCGGTTACCTGGCCGCGATCGCGCTGCGCGCGGCGGGCGAGGAGGCCGGCGCCATGCTGCCGGTGAGCCTCAGCTGCCAGTTCCTCGCGCCGGCGCGCTACGGCGACGTCGACGTCGAGGTCGCCCGCGTGCACGGCACCCGACGCGCCGCCGCCCTGCACGTCACCCTGCGCCAGCGCGGCCGGATCCTGCTCGCCGCGTACGTCTGGACCATCGCCGCCGGCCTGCTCGGCCCCGAACGGCGCTGGATGCCACCACCTGACCTGCCCAAGCCCGACGAGCTGCCCACCCTGGTCGAGCTGATGCGCCGCGACGGCCTGCCGGTGCTGCCGATCTGGGAGCGGTGCTACGAGGTACGCCTGGCCGGCTGGCCCGCCGGAGGCTGGCAGCCGCAACGCGACGGCGTGCCCACCATCCGGGGCTGGCTGCGGCTGCACGAGGAACTGCCGGCCGACGCGGACCCCTGGCTGGCGGCGGCCCGCCTCGTCTTCGCCGTCGACGTGGTGCAGTTCCCGGCGGTGGTGCAGGCGTTCGAGCGGACCACGTTCATGGCCCCGAGCATGGACCTGTACGTGGGGTTCCAGGGCGGCGACGACGGCGCGGGCTGGCTGCTGGTGGAGGGCGAGGCCGCCGCCGCCACCGGCGGGGTGCTCGGCGCCCGCGCCCGCGTCTGGTCCGACAGCGGGCTGTTGCTGGCCACCGGCGGGCAGCAGATGCTGTACCGGATGGCCAGCCCCGTCTGACGAGGGCTCAGCCGTCGGCGCGGCGGCCGAACCGGCGCACCGCCACCAGCAGGCAGACCCCGCCCAACCCGAGCACCCACGCGAGGGTCTGCAGCACCGGCCACAGCACCGGCCCGCCGCTGGACAGACCGACCAGCGCCTCGGTGGCGACCGAGAACGGGTTGACCCGCACCACGGGCTGCACCACCGAGGGGAACGCCGACACCGGCACGAACCCCGAGGAGAAGATGAACAGCAGGGTCGCCGGACCGGTCAGCGACGGCGGCAGCGACTCCTCGTCACCGGGACCGGAGCCCCGCCACAACGCGATCGCCGCCCACAGCACACCGAACAGCGCGATCACCGCGAAGAAGCCGACGACGGCCAGCGGCCCCTGACGGAACCGGAACCCCAGCAGCATCGCCACGCCCGTGGTGAGGGCTCCGATGCCGACGATGCGCAGCACGTCACCGACGACCCGACCGGCCAGCAGCGCCCCCGGCGCCACCGGCATGGTGCGCAGCCGGTCGACCAGCCCGCCGCGCAGGTCCCGCAGGAACCCGACGGCGCTCGACGGCGACCCGAACGCGGCGGTGGACAGCACCACCAGCGGGCCCAACCGCTCCAGGTAGTGCTGCCGGTCGCCGTCGCCGACGATCCGGCCGAACACCGCGTACTGGGTGAGCAGGAGCAGCACCGGGAACGCGAACGCGTAGACCAGCGCGGGCGGCGCCCGGAAGAACCGGCGAAGATTACGCCCGGCGAACAGCGAGGCCTGCGTGACGGTGCTCATCGGCTCCTCCGAAACGAACGTGCCGCGGCCGCGCCGAACAGCAGCCCCAGGACCAGCAACCAGACCAGCGCCGGCCACACCCTCTCGTCGGCGCCCTCGGTGGACAGCGCGCGCAACGCGTCGACCTGGGCGGAGAACGGCGACACCTGGACCACCGGTTGCAGCCAGCCCGGAAACGCGTCGACCGGGACGAAGGCGGTGGAGACCGTGGTGAGCACCAGGTACGGCAGGGTCAGCGCCGAGTACACCTGCTCCGGGTCGCGGGCGCCCAGCCCCAGGGCCACGCAGCCCGCCGCGAGCACCACCGCGAAGCCGACCGCCAGCAGGACGAAGCCCGCGGCGCGGGCCACCCCGGCGGTGAACCGGAAACCGACGAGCACCGCGGCGACGAGGATCACCGCCACCGCGACGGCGGCGCGGGCCGCGTCCACCACGAGCCGGGCCAACGGCACCACGACCGCGTTCATCGGCAACGTCCGGTACCGGGCGGTCAGGCCGCTGCGGGCGTCGCCGGCGATCATGTAGCAGGCCGACATGGCGACCAGGGCGGTGGTCTGCACGACGATCGCGGGCGGAAGGAACTGCTCGTAGGCGATCCCGTAGTCGGACATCAGCCGCTGGAAGACCACCATGAAACCGGCGAAGAACGTCAGCGGGAACACGACGGTCAGGCCGACCGACCGGCCCGCGCGAGCCTGCCGCAGGTTGCGGGCGGCCAGGACGGCGAACTGCCGCAGCCCGCTGGCCGGCACCGCCGTCGCGGTGCTCACCGGCCGGCCCCCGCCGCGTCCGCCTTCTCGGTGTCGTCGGACCCGGTCAGGGACAGGAACACCTCGTCCAGGGTGGGCCGCCGCACGGTGACGTCGTCGGCCTGAACACCCGCCGACTCCAGCCGCCGCACCACCTCGGTCAGAGTGCCGGAGCCGGCGGCCAGCCGCAGCACGTCCTCGTCCTCGGTCAGCCCCTCGAACGCCGCCCTCAGCTGCGAGGCCGCGACCGCCCGGGCCCGCGGGTCCTCGATGCGCACCTCGCAGACCGCGCCGCCGAGCTGGCGCTTGAGCTCATCGGGGGCGCCCTCGGCGGCGACCCGGCCGTGGTCGATGAGCAGGACCCGCCCGGCCAACTGGTCGGCCTCCTCCAGGTACTGCGTGGTGAGCAGCACGGCCGTGCCGTCGTCGCGCAGCTCCCGGACGACCTCCCACAGGGCCCGCCGGCTGCGCGGGTCCAGGCCGGTGGTCGGCTCGTCGAGGATCAGCACGGGCCGGTCGACCACCAGGCTCGCGGCCAGGTCGAGGCGGCGGCGCAGGCCACCGGAGTAGGTGCGCACCGCCTTGCCCGCCACCTCGCCCAGGTCGAAGCGGTCGACCAGCTCGTTTGCGCGGGTGGCAGCCGCCTGCCGGCCCAGCCCGAGCAACCGGCCGAACAGCACCAGGTTCTCCCGGCCGGTCAGCAGCTCGTCGAGGGCCGCGAACTGGCCGGTGACCGCGATGCTGCGGCGCACCTCGGCGCCCTGATCGACGACGTCGAAGCCGGCGACGCGGGCGGTGCCGGAGTCCGGCTTCAGCAGCGTGGTGAGACAGTGGATCGTGGTGGTCTTGCCCGCGCCGTTGGGTCCGAGCAGGCCGACCACCTCGCCCGCGGCCACCTCGAAGCTCACCCCGTCGACCGCCGTCGTCGCGCCGAACGACCGGCGCAGATCGCTGACCTGGATCAACTGTTGTGACATCGCACCACCCTCATGCCAGGAATGCCGGAACCATATCAACGCTTGTCTGTGTAAAGCCAGATACGAGAATGGATAACTCATCCGTCGACCGGGCTGCGCCGGGTGCGTAGTCGCTGGCGCGACGAGGCCGCGAAGGCGACGGCGATCCGCTCGACCACACCCGAGCGGACGCACTCCCCGGCGATGCGCACGCTCGACTCGACGTCGACGGCGGTGGCCGTTCCGTGGCAGATCACGCACACACCGCGTACCCCGAGCAGCGCTCCACCCGGCTCGGCCGCGAGCCCGTCGCGCACCGCCCGGGTCACCCGCCGCCGCCGGTCGCGCGCCAACGCCCCGATGGGCGAGAACGCCCGCACCGCGTCCAGCGCCAAGCCGACGGTGGCGTCCAACGTCCGCTCGTACATCTTCAACGCCACGTCGCCGGTGAACCCGTCGGTCACCGCCACGTCGATGCGGCCTCCGAGCACGTCGTACGCCTCGATCTGACCGCTGTACCCGGGCATCGTGGCCAGCAGCAGGTGCGCGTCGCGGCGGACCGGCCCGCCCTTGACCGCCTCGTGCCCGTTGGACAGCAGGCCGATCCGCGGCCGCGCCAGCCCCAACCGCCCCCGCGCGTACTCCGCGCCCAGCACCGCGAACTCGACCAGCCACTCCGGTACGGCCGCCGCCGTCGCGCCGATGTCCAACAGCACGGTCGGACCGGCGCCCGGCACCGGCAGCACCGTCGCCAGGGCCGGGTTGCTCACCCCCGGCACCCGACCCAGCCGGACGGCGGCCGCGAGCACCGCCGCGCCGGTGTTGCCCGGGGTCACCATGGCGTCCGCCCGGCCCGCCGCCACCTCCCCGGCGGCGACCAGGAGCGAGGAGCGCCGCTTGGCGTACGTCGCGGCCACCGGATCCTCGCCCATGCCGACCACGTCCGGGGCGTGCACCAGTCGTACGCCCACCGGCGCGACACCGCCGGGCAGCAGCGGGCGGATGAGCGCCTGCGGGCCGACCAGCGCGATGTCCACCGTGGCGGCCGCGGCCAGCGCGCCGGCGACGACGGGCTCCGGCCCGAGATCCGCGCCGGCGACGTCGACCGCCACCCGCAGCCGCCGCTCCGGTGACGCTTCCTGTCCCGCCACCCGCATCCGCCGGTCCGGTGACCCACCCTGACGCGCCATCACCGCGTCCCGACGCCGAGCCGGCCCGCCGTGGCGGATCTGCCGGTCCCGCCGTCGCCGTCGGGTCCGTCCGATGTCGATGCTCCTGCGAGCGCGTCCGTTGCCGTCCACCCGGCCGGTTCGGCGGGGGGCGACGTCAGCCAGCGGCGCAGCGCGGTACGGGCCGGCGCCAGCTCGCCCGCGAACGCGACGACCAGATCCCGGTGACCGTGTGCCGTGTCGGCGGGGCGATCGGCGCACAGGTCGGCGGCGAGCACCTCGACCCGGGTGGCGAGTTCGGCGCCGCGCCAGCCCAGCGCGTAGCCCAGCGCCGCCTCGTCCCGGGCGGCGGCCCGCCCGGGCAGGCCGGCGACGGCACGACACTCGGCGTCGATCAGCTCGACCGCGGCGAGCAGCGCCTCGGCCTCGGCGAGGACGCCGGCGGCGGCATACCGCCAGGCCTGGTCGGCGGCCCACCGCCCGTCGCGGCGGGCCTGCCCGACCAGGTCGACCAGGCGGGTGACCAGCGCGCCGAGCGCGGCCACCGCCGCACGACCGGTGTGCGCGGCGAGCGTCGCGGCGCGGGCCGCCGGGCCCGGGGCGTACGGCCGCAGCCGCAGCCGCGCGGCCCGCACCAGCGGTTGCGGTGTCCGGGAGTACGCGTCAGCCAGCACCGGATAGCCGTCGCCGGAGCGGTCGGAGCCGGCGGCGAAGCGTTCCAACCGCCACTGCAACTGGTCCAGCAGGATGTGGCGGGTGCCGTCGAACACGCCGTAGAGCAGCACGTCGCGGACCCGCGCGGCGTACCCGAACTCCTCGACGAGGGCCCGCGAGCCCAGTACCGCGCGGCCCTCGGTGACGGCCTGCTCGGCCAGCTCGCAGCAGGCGTACTTGGCCACGGCGGCGGCGTACGCGGCGGCCGGACCGAGCGCGTTGATGAGGAAGGTGGCCTTCACGGCGGTCGCCGCGACCAGCACGTCGAGGGCCGCCGCCCGGACGAGGTGTTCGGCGATCGCGCCGAGGCGCACGATCGGTTCGCCGTAGACGTCGCGCTCGCGGGCGTACCGCACGGCCTGGGCGAGCGCGCCGCTGGCGGCGCCGGAGGCGAGTGAGCCGATGCCGCCGCGCGACAGCGCCAGGGTCAGTTGCAGAATGGTCAGCCCGTCGCCGGGCGTGCCGATCGGCTGGGCCGGGGTGCCGGCGAACCGTACGCCGGAGATGTCGGCGGCGACGGCGGGCAGCGTCCGCCATCGGGGCAGGGCCGTCACCGTGTCGTCGCGCTCGGCGAGGAACAGGCCGAAGCGGTCGGTGTCGGCGAGCCGGGCCAGGGTGATGAGCACGTCGTGCCGGGTACCGCCGTTGATGAGTTGCTTCTCGCCGGTCAGCCGGTACCCGCCGTCGACCGCGTCGGCGCGGGTGCCGGTGCGGGCCAGGTTGCTGCCGTGCTCCAGCTCAGTGAGCAGCATGGCGGCGGCGCCTCCGCCGCGCAGCACCGCGCCGGCCCGGTCGCGCTGCTCGCGCGTGCCGGCGATGCAGAGCGGCAGCAGGGCCAGCGCGTTGACCCCGAGGGTGATGGCGAGGCTCCCGCTGTGCCGGGCGGCCTGCGCGTTGAGGGCGTTGACGTGCACGGCGGTGGCGCTGGCGGGGTCGTACACGGCGGCGACGCCGATCTCCCGCAGGTCGCCGAGGACGTCGTCCGGTGGTGTGCGCCCCGCGTCGGCCGCCGCGAGCCGGCGTGCGGTGTCGGGGTGATCCAGGTGCCGGGCGATGGCCGGCAGCGGGTCGAGCTGGGCCATCGGCAGGGGGCAGAGTCGTTGCCACGCCGACGTCTCGTCCGGTGTCATCCGGCACCTCACCGTAAATACGTGACAGCAGATACGAGATGCATGCTAGCGGTCCCGGCCGACCGGTTCACCCCCTGAGGCTCATCCCGATGCGACGCCGACGGGCGCGCGGCTGACTACGCTCGGCCCATGGTGACGGCGGGACTGCTCCTCGCGGCCGGCGCCGGGCGTCGACTCGGCATGCCGAAGGCCCTCCTGCCCTATCGTGGGCGACTGCTGGTGGACCACGCGGCGGCGATCCTCACGGCTGCCGGCTGCCAACCGGTCGTGGTGGTGCTCGGCGCGCAGGCCGACCAGGTGCGCTCCCGGGCGCGACTGCCCAGCGTGGTGCTCAACGACGACTGGGCGACGGGCATGGGCTCGTCCCTGCGGACCGGGCTCGCCGCCCTGACGGCCAGCCCGGCCGTGGCCGTCGTGGTCACCCTGGTCGACATGCCCGGCCTCACCCCCGAGGCGGTGCGCCGCGTCGCCCGCGACGCCACCGTCGGCTCCCTCGCCGTGGCCACCTATGCGGACGGTCGGCGCGGGCATCCGGTGCTGCTCGGCCGACAGCACTGGGCCGGCGCGGCCGAGGCGGCCACCGGAGATCGGGGCGCGCGGGACTACCTGCGGGCCCGGGGCGAGGCGGTACGGCTGATCCCCTGCGCCGATGTCGCCGACGGCACCGACGTGGACGTGCCCGAGCAGGCGGCCCGCCTCCCCGGATAGGGTGACGGCGTGCTCAGCGGGGTCAAGGGTCTGTCCCGACACTTCACCGAAGACAGTCTGCGTGAGTATCTGCTGCAGCGGTCGGTCCGGCAGGCCGACGGCTGTCTGATCATCCGCGGCTACGGCTCACGGCGCGGCGTCTACCAGAAGGTGGCGGGCCGCGCGTGGGCGCACATCGCGGCGTACGCCGTCTTCGTCGGCGGCTACGACCCGCACCTGGAGGTCGACCACCTCTGCCCAGCGAGGGACTGCGTCGAGCCCACCCATCTGCGGCAGGTCAGCCACGCGGACAACTGCCGCACGAGAGCGCAGACGTCGACCTGCCGCAACGGGCACGAGCGCGAACTCGACGAGTCGACGGGCCGGTACCGCCGCACGTGCCGTGCCTGCAACCGGGACAGCCAGCGTCGCTGGCGCGAGCGCCAGGCCGCCGAGGTGGCTCAGGCCCGCTCGGCGTACGTCCCGAGATAGGGCTTCGTCACCCGCTCCTCATCCGGCCGGGTCGAGCTGTGCGCGAAGCGCGGCGGCGATGTCATCCTGCTGCGCCTCGTCAAGGCGTTCACCCTCGACGGCGTTCAGGTAGCCGAAGACCGCAGGGCCGCGGCGATCGTCCGGGAGGTCGGGCATCCGTGGCACCACGTGAAAGTGCACGTGGGCGAAGCCTTCCTTCTCGGCGAGCTGGATGACGTAGGTCTTCGCGCATCCCGTCACGGCGTGCAGGGCGCGCGACAGCCGGACCTGCCACGTGCCGAGGCTGGCCGCTTCGGTGTCGGACAGTTCGGCGATCGACGTGACGTGCCGGCGCGGGACGAGCACCAGCCAGCCGGGCAAGGTCGAGTCGAACGCGTGGGCGACCCGCCAGTGCTCGTCAGCGGCGACGAGTTCACGGATCGGCAGGACGTCGATCCGCCGGTTCGGCCCTTGAGGACCAACGCTCGGAGAAGTCCCGTTAAGCAAGATCTTTAACGGGTGGGCCTGTTCTATCGCAGAAAGCTAGTGATTTTCTGCGATAGAGTGCCGGACCGGGAGCGGTGACCTGGATCCGACCGCAACCGGTGCGGTGCCGACTGGCCGTGCTTTTCTGCGATAGGGCGGGAGGTGGTTCGGGTGGGCACGGTGCGTCGGCTGCGCCCGGTGGCGGGGCCGTCGGTGGTCGAGGCGATCGACGGCTTCCTGGCGACCCTCGATCATCCGGAGACCGCCGGCACCCGTCGGGTCTACGCCTCGACGCTGCGGCAGGTGCGCGAGCACCTGGGCCCGGCCACCCCCCTCGCAACGCTCGACACCCCGGCCGCCGCAACGGAGCTGGTCGCCTGGTTCACGGGACGGTGGGGTGAGCGGGCGCCGGCCACGTTCAACCGCAACCTGGACACCCTGCGCTCGGCGATCGGCTACTGGCGGGAACAGGACTGGCTCGCCGGCGATCCGAGCCGGGCGTTGCGCCGGCGCGGCCGGGCACCGGACCGGACCCGGGCGCTGGGCCGGGCGGAGATCACCGCGCTGCTGGCCCGGGAGGACCTGCCGCTGCGGGAGCGGACGCTGTGGCGGCTGCTCTACGAGAGCGCCGCCCGCGCCGGCGAGGTCCTCGCGCTCGACGTGGAGGACCTGGACCTGCGCAACCGGTGCGCGAAGGTGCGCCGCAAGGGCAACGCCGTCGACGTGATCGTGTGGCAGACCGGGACCGCCCGGCTCCTGCCACGCCTGCTCAAAGGGCGGACCGGCGGTCCGGCGTTCCTCACCGACCGCCGCGCCCGCGTGCCCCTGGCCCCGGCCGACGTGTACGAGCCGACCGGGCAGGCCCGCCTGTCCTACCGCCGCGCCGCCGAACGCTTCACCGAGATCACCGGCGGGGCCACGCTGCATCAGCTGCGGCACTCCGCGTTGACTCACGCCGCAGAGGACGGGGCGAACACCTCCACGCTGCTGTCGTTCTCCGGGCACACCTCGGTGGCGTCCCTGGCCCGCTACGCCCGGGTGTCCCCAGAGGCGCTGCGCCGCTGGCAGCAGCGCCGCGACCCGGCCATCCGCCGCCGGTAACCCGGCCGCAGCACCGAAGAAGGGCTCAGACGTCGAGGATCCGGCGGACCTGGCCGGTCGAAGGTTTCGGAGTCACGGCAACGTTTGCTGGGGTCGAGGGCGTAAGTAGTGGCCGTGAGATTGAAGCTGAGGGTGCGGATGGCTGATGCATGATCGCGAGGATGAGGAGGTGACAGCCTTTGTGCGGGCGCGTTACGGATCGCTGCTCGGGACCGCCTTCTTGCTGTGCGGAGATCGAGGGAAAGCCGAGGATCTGGTCCAGACGACGCTGGCCAAGACGGTTGTGGCGTGGCCTCGACTGCAACGTTCAGAAGGCGTCGACCACTACGTTCGGCGCATCCTAGTCAACACCTTCGTGACCTGGAGGCGGCGCCGATCCTGGTGGGAACAGCCTCTGGGTCGGCTGGTGGAGACTCAGGCACGCGACGAGTACGTGGGGGTGGAACAGCGGGACTTGCTCCGCCGGGCGTTGGACGGGCTGCCAGCACGACAGCGTGCCGCCGTCGTACTGCGTTTCTACGAGGACCTGTCCGAGCGGGACACCGCACACGTACTGGGTTGCTCGGTGGGCACGGTCAAGAGTCTTTCGTCGAGGGGTCTGCACACTCTGCGTAAGCAGTTGGTTGAGGCCGACGCTGTTGCTGATCAAGAGGTGCGCTATGCGTAACACGACCGAGTTGCGTGACGGTCTGGTGGATCTGGCCGGGTCGGTGGCGCCGACTGAGGGTTATGAAGGCAAGGTCATGCGGCGGGCAGACCGGCGTCGCGGGCGGCGGCGTATCGCCGCTGGAGCCGCGGCTGCAGTGTGCATGGCGGTGCTGGTCACGATGTTTCGGGTTGTCGGATTCGGGCCCACACCGCAACTCGCTGCTCCGCCGCCGGATGGCCCGTTTCTGGGCTGGTCCCCGGTGGGAGACGTGGACGCTGGCCTGGTAGGTGAGGCCACCAGCGTCTGGGATCGTGCCGAATCGGCAGGCCCGCACACTGATGTTCGAGCCCTGGTCGCGACGCGCCACCCACGCCTGCGCTCAACGGTGGTCGTCCTTCAGGGATACGACAAGCAGGGCGACGCGCGCTTGGCGTTCTTCACCGGTGATTCCAGTGCGGCGGACGCCTTACGGATGCGGGTTGATCGGCCGGCGCCCGACCCGGTGAAGACTCAGGTGATAAGTCTGGTCAGTCCACGGTTGTCCGGCGCCGCCGGCGAGGTCAGTAATGACTCCTGGGGCACCTATGCCATTGCCCTCGCCATGCCAGGCGTGACAGCAGTGCGGATCTCGAGCACCGCGGTCGATGATGAAATGACACAAGAACCGGACGGCCCCACCAGTCGCCTCGTGGTGAAGCGATTCCCGCTCGCTGCGACCGCGCAGACAACGACGATCGCCGGGTTCATCAAGCCGAACCGACCGTTCGCCAGCCTCGCGAGGGTGTTCGAGGTACCTGGTGAGGACGGTGTGGACGGCGACGCGCGAGCCGTACCCGCTGAGGTACTAAGCAGGAACGGCCAACAGATAAACGTGGCGTTCCCAAAGGATCAGGGGGTCCGGCGAGGGCAACTGGCCGTCGTCGCCGAAGGTTTGGTCGGACGCGTAGCGGCAGTCGATACCGTCCGCGGCGAGGCTACTGTCGACCTCATCACCAACACCGGATTCGCCGGCCAGGTCTACACGAATATCAGTAATGTTCCGGGTTCCGTGCGCGGCGCCGGCGAAAAGCTGGTCATGGAAGGCGTTCCCTCAGACGGTGAGGTTTATCAGGCCAACCGTGTCTTGATGCCGGATCCGTCCCAGCACAGCAATCAGGTTGGCGCTGTCACGATCGGGCGAGCGTCTGCGGACAAGACGGCAGGCGCGACCACGGTGGAACTTACGCCAACAGCCGACCTCGCCAGCCTGACTAGATTGTCGATCATGACGCCATCCGCCCCCTGACGGCGGCCCGCCGACGCAAGGATGCGCGGAGGCGACTCGCCTCCGCGCATCCTCAACAGATCTGCAGGTCAGTAGTGAACGTAGCCGCTGCCGGAAGCCTTTGCGATGTCACCGCCGGAGTTGCCCGTAGAGTAATAGTAGAAGTGCATAGTGGTGTTCGTCGGAACGTTCGACCAACACCAGGTACGCGTTACACCGTCAGTGGGAACGGTGATGGTCCCACCCGCTGTAAGTTCAACCTTGAACTGATGGTACGACCCCCGGGGGAGTCCCACGTGGCTTCGATGTCCTTGCAGAAGCTCGTCTTCGTGGATCTGAAGTCCCGGCCGTGCAGGCTCCACACCCCGTCAAAGGTGAAGGAGTACGGAATTGAGGAGACCGCGAGAGGGGAAACTCCCGTGGTGGTCGTAGGGCCGTTCTGAGTGTAGTGGTCGATTGAGCCCTCAAGCTTGGGCTTCCTCCCGGTGACCGTCATGGTCACATTCGGCGGGAGCGACGCCCACACGGCGGCATTGTTCGCCGCGATCTCGGCGGCACTAACCGTCGGTTTCACCTGCTCGCCGCCAGCCGCTGCGGTTTCAGGTGCTGCTTGAGCCGGAGCAGCCAGTAGCAGCAATCCTGTCGTCGCGGCACCGATAATTCCGAGCGACCGCTTCACTAACGAGTGTGACACTCTGTGATCCTCCCGTGCGGTTTGTGTGATAGCCCTTCCCTGTCATCGATCGGGCCATCACTTCAAGAGCGACTGTGATCGATCTGTGTGCGACTTTTCACCTGAATCGGGTCAACGCGCCCGGCGGGCCTGTGATATCGGCCAGGAGTCTCCGCGGGAGGGGCACCGCGTCCAGCCACTCCTGATTTGTCGGGAAGCCGCGCGTTTACCGCTGGCCGGGGTTGCGCAGCGGGCGCCGCCCGCCGGCGAGGTCGGGCAGGACGAACGAGTAGTGGCCGTGAACGTTGAGGTGCGCGTGCTGGTAGACCGACAGGCGGGCCGCGTCGACGTCGCGCACCGGGTAGCCCTGGGTTCGCAGGGTGTCCAGGGCGTGATCGAGGTAGAGGGTGTTCCACAGGGTCACGCAGTTGAGAACCAGGCCGAGGGCGCCGAGCTGGTCCTCCATGCCGTCGTGGTACGCCCGGTACACCTCGCCCTTGCGGCCGTGAAACACCTTAAGGCCCAGGCCGTGGCGCTGCTCCTGCAGGTTGCGCATCCGCTTCATCTCCCGCCGGTACGCGGGGTCCTCGACCAGGGTCAGCACGTGCTGAGTCTTGAAGATCCTGCCGTAGTGGGCGATCGCCTCACCCAGGGCGTTGAGCCGGCCGTCGCGTTGCAGCACCCGGATCGCGTCGTGGGCGGAGATCGCCCGAGTGTGGATCGAGGCGATCACCCGCAGGATGTCCGGCCAGTGCCGGGCGATCTTGCCCAGATCGCTGCGGCCCCGGGCAGTGCGGTCCAGGTAGCCGTAGTCCGCGGCCGCGTCGATGCGCCACAGCTTGGTGTCGGGCAGGTCGGCCAGCACCGGCCGGTAGTCGAAGCCGAGCAGGGTGACGATGCCGAAGATGAGGTCCGAGTACGAGCCCTGGTCGGTGATGAGGACCTCGGGTCGGGGCCCGCCATGCGGGTCGTAGACCAGGTCGACGAAGTGCAGGGTGTCGCGTGGAGTGCCCGACAGCACCCGCCCGGTCAGGCCAATTGCCTGATCCGAGATCATGTTGAGCCAGGTCACGCCGCGTTTGCGGGCGAAGTACTTCGGGTTCGGCCGGGCGTCGACGCTGCGCACCGGGACCACGAAGGGGCCTGTAGGGAGATCTGTGTAACGGAATATGTCGAATTTCCGTTAAGGCCGGTGGAGTCCGGCTAGCACAGATAGGACCGAGTGGATGAGTTACCCGATGGTGGGCCCGGGCGTGCGGGCTGAGCGCGATGATGCTGGTGAGTTCGCGGAGTTGGTCGATCGGATCGCTGCCGACGGGCCGCGGCTGCCGTTGGCCGGGCAGGGCTTGGACGAGGCCGCTGCGGGCGCGGCGGCTCGTCGGGCGGTGGCTGAGCTGGTCGACGAGCAGGCGTTGGACGCGGTCTTGGCGCAGGTCAAGGGCGATGGGCTGCGGTTGACCGGGCCGGGCGGGTTCCTGTCGGAGCTGGTGAAGGTGGTCCTGGAGCGGGGGCTGCAGGCCGAACTGCGGGAACATCTGGGCTATGCCAAGCATGATCCGGCGGGCAAGGGGTCGGGCAACTCGCGCAACGGGAGCACCGCGAAGACGGTGCAGACCGAGATCGGGCCGGTCGAGGTGAAGGTGCCCCGGGATCGGGCGGGCACGTTCACTCCGATGCTGCTACCGAAGAACGCCCGCCGCCTCGGTGGCCTGTCGGATGTGGTCATCAGTTTGTATGCCGGTGGGATGACCGTGCGGGACATCGCGCATCACCTGCACCGCGTCTACGGCACCGAGGTCGGCCCGGACACCATCTCCACCATCACCGACGAGGTCCTCGACGAGGTCAAGACCTGGCAGCAGCGGCCCTTGGACGAGGTTTACCCGATCGTCTACGTCGACTGCCTGATGGTGAAGGTCCGCGACGGCGGCACGGTGCGCAACAAGGCCTGCTACCTCGTCGTTGGTGTCGGCGCCGATGGGGTCAAGCACGTCCTGGGTATCTGGGTGGCGCAGAGCGAGGGCGCGAAGTTCTGGATGCAGGTCTGCACCGAACTGCGTAACCGGGGCGTGCGCGACGTGCTCATCGCCTGCTGCGACGGGCTCACCGGCCTGCCCGAGGCGATCGAGGCCGTCTGGCCGCACACCACCGTGCAGACCTGCGTGGTGCACCTGATCAGGGCGGCCATGAAGTTCGTGTCCTACACCGACCGCCGCGCGATGGCCGCCGCGCTCAAGGACATCTACACCGCCCCGACCGCCGACGCCGCGGAGACAGCGCTGCTCGCCTTCGCCGACAGTCCGCTCGGGAAGCGCTACCCAGCCGCAGTCGCAGTCTGGGAGAGGGCGTGGGACCGGTTCACCCCGTTCCTCGCGTTCCCACCCGAGGTCCGCCGGATCATCTACACCACCAACGCCATCGAAAGCTTCAACTACCAGATCCGCAAAGTGATCAAGAATCGTGGGCACTTCCCCACCGACGACGCCGTGGTCAAGCTGATCTGGCTGGCCATCGCCGACATCGAGGACAAACGCGCCCGCCAACGCGCCGCCGAAGCCGGCAAACCCCGCACCCAAGCCCGGCAAGCACCACCGCGCCTCGTCGAAGGCGCCGGCGTCCACGGCTGGAAGTAGGCCCTCAACGCCTTGGACATCTTCTTCCCAGGCCGCATCCCCATCGATGTCCGATAGTTAGACAGGATAGGGCGTTACACAGAAATTCGGACAGGCTCTTCGGGTCCCGCTGCCCGCTGATCAGGGCGTCCATCATCGCCCGGCCGGACACCCCGAAGATGTCGCTGGCCACGACCGACAGTTTGATCTGCGCGTCTTCCAGCAGCTTCTCCACCCGGTTCTTCTCCCGACCCCGCTCACCGACCAGATCAACGCGGTAACGGGTCACATCCCGCAGTTGACGGATCGGGGCCGGCGGCACGAAACTCGCCCGGACCATGCCCCGCTCCGCGATCTTGCATAGCCACACCGCATCGAGTTTGTCGGTTTTCGGCCGACCCGGCAGATGTTTGACCTCCCGGGCATTGACCAGCCACACGTCGAACCCGGCCGCCTCCAATAGGTAGAACGGCGGCTTCCAATAGTCTGACGTCGCCTCCATCACGACCCGGGTCACGCCCAGCCCGCCCAGCCAGTCACCCATGGCTTGCAGGGACCGGGTCATCGTGGTGAAGGTACGTACCTCCTGCACCCGCCGCCCGGACCCCGACGGGCTGGGCACCCGCACACAACACACCACCTCGGCCTTGCCGATATCCAATGCCGCGACCCGTTCCACGGCCCGCGCGTCGTCTGGGGTTTCTTCCAACACCGTGAACCTCCCACGCCGAAGCACCATCCGGGCCGGCCGCCCGCAGGAGTCACAGGGACAGGAGCGAAGCTAATCCGCGTGCTCGAAGCAACAGTGAAGGGCCCACAACGTGACTCCCAGCGCCCGACTAGACGACGGCCTGAACGACCAAGGAGGAACGACGTCAACGGGCGACCGAACCCCCATTTTCAGCCCAGGAACGGGCCGCCCACCAGGGCGAAAAAGACTAGATGATTGATTCCAAGGGCTCAGTGGTCGTAGGCGACCAGGGATCTGAGGACGGGCTGGCCGGTGTGCCAGTTGTGCCAGATCGTCGCGGTCAGGGCCAGGACACGCTGCAGAACGCGGACGGTGACGCCGGTGATGGTGCGTCCGCCGTGTCGTTCCAGGTCAAGCTGGCCCTTGAAGGTTTGGTTGACCGATTCGATGCTTTGGCGAAGCGCGCGTAGCAGCGGCCGGCCGGGGCGGGGCGCCTCGCCTTTGTAGGCGGGCCGGATGACGGTGACGTCGCGGGCGTTGAGTTGGGCTTCGGTCGCGGCGTCACGGTAGCCCTTGTCCACGATCAGCAGGAGCCCGTCGGGGTGGGTGAGTAGACCTTGCTGGTCGAGGTCGAACAGGTCGAGTAGCACTTCCCGCTCGTCGGTTTTTGGGGTGGCCAGCGCGAACGCGACGGGCAGCCCATGCACAGTGGTGATGAGGTGCAGGCGTAGTCCCCAGAACCGGCGCGAGTGTGAGGCGCAGTAGCCGTACCCGGCCCAGCCGGCCAGGTGCGAGCGTTTCACGGTCTCCCGGGAGCGGCCGCACTCCACCGGGGTGGAGTCGGCGATACGGACCGGGTGCTGCCACAGGTCGGTGTCCAGCGTCAGGACGCGGATGAGCCGGGTGATCTGGCTGGTCAACGCGCGGAGCCGTTTGTTGTAGCCGGGCTGCTTGGGCATGAACGGGAACAGGTGCCGCAGGTGAGCGCGGGCGTGGCGGACCCACCGGGCCTCGTTCGGATAGCCGAGCAGGACCTGCAGCACCGCTAAGGTGATCAACTCGGCGTCGGTGATCTGCGGGGCCAGGCCGACCACCGGCCGATACCGGGCGTACTGCGGTGACGCCTTCAGCTCGTCATCGATCTTCACGTACAGTGCGGTGGCGAGGGTGTCTCTGTCGACGTGCACGTGGCCTCCATGGTCATCGTTGCTTCGCAACGTCGATCATGGACACCCTCGCTTCGTGTCAGCTACCCCTTGGAATAGATCATCTAGATCATCTAGATCATCCCTACCGCGACTTTCCCGAGCGATAGTCCTCAAGCGCCGGTACGTCCCGCGGTAGGCCTTCGTCACCCGCTCCTCATCCGGCCGGGTCGAGCTGTGCGCGCAGAGCTGCGGCGATGTCATCCTGCCGCGCCTCGTCGAGACGGTCACCCTCGGCGGCGTTCAGGTAGCCGAAGACCCTAGGTCCGCGGCGATCGTCCGGAAGATCGGGCATCCGTGGCACCACGTGAAAGTGCACGTGGGCGAAGCCTTCCTTCTCGGCGAGCTGGATGACGTAGGTCTTCGCGCATCCCGTCACGGCGTGCAGGGCGCGCGACAGCCGGACCTGCCACGTGCCGAGGCTGGCCGCTTCGGCGTCGGACAGCGCGGCGATCGCCGTCACGTGCCGGCGCGGGACGAGCACCAGCCAGCCGGGCAAGGTCGAGTCGAACGCGTGGGCGACCCGCCAGTGCTCGTCGGCGCCGACGAGCTCACGGACGGGCAGGGTGTCGATCTGCCGGTTCTGGTCACAGGTGTAGCAGTCCACACTCGAACACTAATGCCCCGGCCTCCTGCGGTTGAGGCCTCGTCGCAGGTGGGCACCCGCGCGGCAGCCCGGATGGTCGACGTCGATGAGAAGCGGGCCGATCCGAGTCAAGAGCGGGTCCCTGGATGGGGTTCGCCGTGCAGGAGTTGCTTCGGACGGTCCGGGATTCGTGGGCGCTACCGCAGTTGGTCGCGGCGGCGGGTCAGGTTGGCGGTCTGGGCGGTGTTGCCGGCCAGCTCGATGGCTTTGTCGTAGGCCGCGCGCGACTGCTCACTGTGGCCCAGCCGGCGCAGCAGGTCGGCGCGGGTCGCATGGTAGGCGTGATAGCCGGCCAGCTTGTCCTCAAGACGGTCGACGGCCGCCAGCGCCACCTCCGGTCCGTCGAGCTCGGCGACCGCGACGGCCCGGTTGAGGGCGACGATCGGCGAGGAGTCGAGGTGGACGAGTTGGTCGTAGAGGGCGATGACCTGCGACCAGTCGGTGTCGCGGATGTCGCGGGCGGAGGTGTGCACGGCGTTGATCGCGGCGAGGATCTGGTAACGGCCCGGAGCCACTCCGGCGGCGGCAGCGGCGAGGCGTTCGCGCACGAGCCGGTGGCCCTCGGCGATCAGCGCCTTGTCCCAGGCCCCACGGTCCTGCTGGTCGAGGGTGACCAGTTCGCCGCTGGCCGAAACCCGAGCGGTGCGGCGGGCCTCGGTGAGCAGCATCAGCCCCAGCAGCCCGGCCACCTCACCGTCCTGCGGCAGCAGAGCGCGGACCAGGCGGGTGAGCCGGATCGCCTCGGCGGTCAGGTCGTGACGTACGGGATCGGTGTCGGGGCCGGTCGCCAGGTAGCCCTCGTTGAAGACGAGATACAGCACGGCGAGTACGCCGGAGACGCGTCCCGGGAGATCCTCCGCGGACGGCACCCGATAAGGGATCCGAGCCGCCTTGATCTTGGCCTTGGCGCGGGTGATTCGCTGTTCCAAGGTGGTCGCCGGCACCAGGAAGGCGCGGGCGATCTCGGGCACGGTCAGGCCACCGAGCATGCGCAGGGTCAGCGCCACGCGGGCTTCCATCGCCAGCGCCGGGTGACAGCAGGTGAAGATCAGCCGAAGCCGGTCGTCGTCGATGGCGCCGAGAGGCTCGGCTGGGGAGTTGTCGTACACCATCTGAGCCTCCTTGTGTTTGTCGTCGCGCTTGTTCTCGCGCCGGATCCGGTCGATGGCCTTGCGAACGGCGGTGGTGGTCAGCCAGGCGCCGGGGTTGGGAGGTACGCCGTCGGCCGGCCACCGCTGCACGGCGCTCGCGAACGCCTCGGCCGCTGCCTCCTCGGCGATGTCGAGGTCACCGAACCGTCGGGTCAGCGAGGCGACCACCCGGGCCCACTCGTCTTGGTGGACCCGGGTGATCGCCTCCTCGATGTCGCTCACTGGAACGGCCGCACCTCGACCTTGCGATCGCAGACCTTCGACGCCTCGGTGGCGAGCTTGAGCGCCACATCCAGATCGGGGGCCTCCCACACCCAGACGCCGGCGAGGTACTCCTTCGACTCCACGAAAGGCCCGTCGCTGAACACCGCGTGCTCGCCCCGGTTGTCGATGACGGTGGCCGCGGTGGTGTCCGCGAGTCCGCCCGCGAAAACCCAGTAGCCCTCGGCGATCAGTCGTTCGTTGAACGCGCTGATGGCAGGCTGCCGGTCCGTGCTACCGGGATTGCTCTTGTCGTCGATGACGGAAACCAGGTACTGCATCTGAAGATCATCTCCTGTGGTGTCCGGACAGCGTGGTTCGGTGGTACGGGGACTTCAGGACGTTGCATACCGCGGGCGACCGGCCGGCCGGTAGACCTGGATCGACACGCCCTTCGTGTCGACCCGAGACTCGACCAGGTCGAGCGCAAGATCCGGACCGGTCTCCGGGAACAGTCTCGCGCCCTGGCCGAGGATCACCGGGATCACGATCAGAGTCATCTCGTCGACCAGATCGTTCGCCAGCAGCCACCGGATCAGGGCGCCACTGCCGTGCACCTGCAGTTCACCCCCGGGCTTGGCCTTCAGCTCGTTGATGGCCGCCGCGAGGTCACCGCCGAGTACGGTCGTGTCCTCCCAACGCGGCGCGGTGAGCGTGGACGAGGCAACGTACTTGGGGGCCTCCTTCAGGGCCACGCCGATGGGATGTACGCGCATCTGCCCGACCGATCCCCAGGAGCTGGCGAACAACTCGTAGGTGCGCCGGCCGAACAGGAACGCTTCGGCGCGCTGGTAGGTCTGCGTGATGAACGTCCTGGTCCCGTCGTCACCCGCCCCCCGGGCCCATCCGCCGCGCTCGAATCCGTTCCTGCGGTCATCCGACACGGCGCCGTTTCCCTGCATCACTCCATCGAGGGTGACCTGGGTCATGGTCGTCAGCTTCATGATCGCGGTTCCTTCACCTTGGCGCCGCCCCTCGCGGGCGGCCTCACTCCTGCCACGAACACCACCGCCCCGATCCGACACCCGGTCCCGGACTTCTTTGAAGAATTTCCGGGACGCCGGTCGTCAGCACTCCGACGACACGACAGTTTCGCGGCAGCTCCGCTCCGCCTCCTCGCCGATGAGCGTGCGTGGCGGATTGCGCCGCCACGCACGCCGGTCATCGGATTTCGATGATGACCTTTCCGAACGGCCTGGCCGATTCGTAGTACCGGAACGCCGCCCCGGCTTCCTCGAAGGGGAACACCAGGTCGATGACGGGCCGAACCTGGTGCGCGGCGATGATCTCGTTCAGCTGGGTGAACTGCGCGCGACTTCCGACTGCCAACGCCCGGACCGTCGCGGCGACACCGAACAGCAGGCGAGGGTCGAGTGGTGGCCAGTCTCCGGACAGGGACCCGACGAACGCGACGTGCCCGTTGACGGCAAGTGACTTCAGTGACTGCTCCAATGTTCCGGCAGTGTCGACGACCCGGTCGACCCCTCGCCCGCCGGTGATGTCGCGGACCGCGTTGTGCCAGTCGGGAACGGCGCGATAGTTGACGACCCCGTCGGCGCCCAGGTCACGAAGGCGCTGCTCCTTCTCCGCCTGGCCGGTCGTGGCGATCACTCGCGCGCCGCGAAGTGTGGCCAGTTGTACCGCGAACAGTGATACGCCGCCCGAGCCGGTCGTCAGTACCGTGTGCTCCGGTTGGATCCCCGGACCGTCCCCGGTCAGCGCGTTCCACGCCGTGACTGCGGCGCACGGCAACGTCGCGGCCTCGGCGTAGGAGAGGTGTTCAGGGATCGGGACGAGGGCTTGCTCCGGCAGGACGACGAGTTCGGTGAGCATGCCGTCGAGGGAGCCTCCCAGTTGTGGCAGGAGTGACGGTTTCAGGGGACCGTCCAGCCATTGCGGAAACAGCGCGGCGGTCACCCGGTCACCCGGTCGCACCCGCTCAACACCTGGGCCCACGGCGATGACCCGCCCGGCACCGTCGGAGACGGGAATGACGTCCGGTTTGACCGGCAGCACGTACTGCCCACGCAGCACCAGCAGATCGCGGAAGCTGAGCGACACGGCGTGGACCGCGACTGCGACCTCACCGACACCTGGCGTGCGCGGTTCGTGGCTGCGCAGCGACAGGCCATCGATGCCGTCGCCGCTGTTGACGTGATAGCTGCGCACGGACGGGGGCAGCGTCGCCGTCATCCTTCGATGAACTGGTAGTCGCTGACGATGCGCCCGTCCGCGCCGAGCACGAGGATCTCCAGCCCGACACCGGCCACGTCGCCACCGTCGCGCGGCACCATCTCCCAGCGAAACTTGACCATGTCGTGGAGCCGCTCGGCATCACCGCGGGAGCGGAACACGAAAGTGCCCGGGGCGACGAACTCCTCGTACGCGCGCCGCACCCGCACCTCCAGTTCGTCATGCCCGCGCGCCTCCAAGACGAGACGATCGAACCCCAGGCCCTCGGCGGCCTGTCGCATCTCTTGAGGCGGCTGCAGGACATGGATCCCGTCGGTGGACCAGAGCTCGCGAACGGCCACGCGGCGATGGTCCGGGTCCGGTTCGCTCCACACCGCGACGTAGCGGTCGGTGAGGTTCTTCAGGTCGATGTCAGTCATGGTGATCTTTCGGGTCGTGGATGATCGTTGCGACCACGACTGTTCTGCGCCGGACGCGCCGCGACAATTCCCTGGAGGGAATCGCCAACCGGCCGCGACACCCGGTACACAGGTAAAGTGATCACCGAATCCGCGAGCGGCGGACTCGCGGCCGCGTTGCGCACTTGGCGCACCCGACGACGCGTCAGCCAACTCGAACTGGCAGTGCGCGCCGGCACCACGCAACGGCACGTCAGCTTCATCGAGAGCGGACGCTCGACCCCCGGCCGGGCGATGATCATACGGCTGGCCGAGTCGCTCACCGTGCCGATCCGCGAACGCAACGAACTGCTCCTCGCCGCAGGATTCGCGCCCGCGTACCCACAGACCGACCTGGACGATCCCCAGTTGGCGCCGGTCCGGACCGCCCTTGAGCGCGTCCTGCACGGCCACCTGCCGTACCCGGCTGTGATCGTCGACCGGCACGGCGACCTCATCTCCGCCAACGCCGGCTTCCACATGATCACTCGCGGAGTGGACCCACACCTGCTCACCCCACCCGTGAGCGTTCCCCGAGTCCTGCTGCATCCCCGCGGCCTCGCACCCCGCATCGTCAACCTCGACGAATGGGCCTGGCACGTCATCGACAGCGTCCAGGCCGAAAGCGTCCGCAACCCCAGTGACCGGCTCCAGCGCCTCGCCGAGGAACTCGTCGACCTGGCACCCCCGCGGCCACGGCAACTCTCGCCACACCACCTCGGGTTCGCGGTGCCGCTGCACCTGCGCACGAGCAGCGTGGACAGCCGGGAACTGCGGCTCATCACCACACTCACCCACTTCGGTACCGCCACCGACGTCACCATCGCCGAGCTGCGACTGGAAGCATTCCTACCTGCCGACGAAGCGACCAGCGCCGCACTGACCGAGCTCGTCACGTGGTGAACACCATCCGCTCATGCCGCCCTGCGTACGCGCTGGCTCGTCATAGTCGGTGATGGGCTCCGCACTGATCTGCCGTGCGGCTGGCGCTCAACACGATGCTGAACAGCAGTCGCGATCCCATGCGTACACCATCCTGCCGCCTTACGCACAATAACTGTCATTATGGTGCTTGAGCGTTTCGCACCTTTCGTCCCAGGTAGTTAACGGATTATCGTTATCAGTTATCCATTAATTAGCTCCGCTGGGCCTCGGCCCTCCGCGTCAGCCCGCCTCGGGAACGCGGTGGCTTTGCCGGCCCCACGCGCTGAGGATGTCGGCATGAATGACCACAGCGCGAACGCGGTCGGCGAGCAGGAGGAAGCGCTACCCGGGGGGCAACATGGGGGCGGCCACACGTGTCGGTGTCACGGTTCGACGCGGTGCCGGGGCCTGGAGCCCGACGATTCAACGCCTGCTACGACATCTGCATGAGCGTGGCGTCACCTGGGCGCCGCAACCGCTCGGGACCGATGAGCACGGACGAGACAGCGTCTCGTATCTGCCGGGCATCGTGCCGCGGTACCCGTTGCCGGACTGGATCTGGAGTGATGGCGTCCTCACCGACGCAGGTCTCCATCTCGCACACCTTCACCACGCCAGCGCCAGCTTCGACACCGTCGGCGGAGTTTGGCAGTGCCCGGTGCGACAGCCAGCTGAGGTCATCTGTCACAACGACTTCGCGCCGTACAACATGGTCTTCATCGACCGGCGGCTCACTGGAGTCATCGACTGGGACACGGCCTCGCCCGGTCCCCGGTCGTGGGATCTGGCCTACCTTGCCTACCGGCTGGTGCCGCTGGCCCATCCCGACAACGGCGACGCAATCAACAGTGACCTGGTCGAGCGGGCACGCCGGCTGCGCGTGCTCTGCAATGCCTACGGCTCGGGGCAAGACCCCGCTCACGTCCTCCAGGTCGCGGTCCATCGGCTACACGACCTCGCCGCCTTCACCGAGGCGCGGGCCGATCAGGGACAGGAGGACATTCGCAGTCACGTCGGGCTCTACCGACGCGACGCGAGGTGGATCACCGCGCACGCCGATCAGTTGGGCCGGGATGTCGCATAGGGCGTGTCCTGTCGACATGGAAGCCAGATGACTGCAGCGATCAGGACAAGGCTCGCCCGGCGGAGGGATGCGCGTGTGGCGTAGCGGGGTAGCCAGGTCACGCCACTGTTTGAACCGGTTGAAGCAGCGTTCCACGACGTTGCGCTTCTTGTAGATCGCCTTGTCGAAGGTTGGCGGTCGTCCGCCGGTGCTGCCCTTGGCTGTTCGGCCAGGGCGCCGGCGGGACCTTGCGGGCACCGGTGGCGTACAGCCCGTCCAGCCCCGCAGTCAGCTCAGGTCAGGTCCGGAGCCAGCGATCAAACCAGGCGCGGGTCCGGTGCAGGACGTCGAGTTGGTGGTGGCGTTCCCGGATCGAGTGGCCCTCTCTCGGGTAGATCACGAACTCGTGCTCGACGTCGAAGTGGCGCAGCGCCCGGTGGAGGTACACGGCCTGTCCGAGGGGAACGTTCGTGTCCTCGGCGCCGTGCAGGATGAGCACCGGAGTGCGGATGTTGCTGGCGAAGGAGATCGGGCTGACCGCGTCATGTGGGTGGGGACCGATGCCGGACCAGCCGGTGCTGCCGCCGAGTGCGGCTTCGAACTGGCCGTTCTCCCCGGTCGCGGCGAGCATGCCCCAGTCGATGATCCCGGCGCCGACCAGCGCGGCGCGGAACCGGTCGGTCTGGCCGACGGCCCAGGCGGACATGAAGCCGCCGTGGCTCCAGCCGGCGATGCCCAACCGGTCGGGGTCGGCGATGCCCTCGGTGATGAGCAGGTCGATGCCGGTCAGGATGTCGGTCCACTCCTGTTGCCCGACCCGACCGGCGACGCTGGCGGCGAACTGGTGGCCATGGCCCTGGCCGCCGCGCGGGTTGGGCAGCAACACCGCGTAGCCCGCGGCGGCCAGCCACTGCGCGCTGGGAAACCAGAACAACTGGCACCGATCGGCGTAGCGATCGTACGGGCCTCCGTGCACGATCGTGACCAGCGGAAACGGGCCTTCCGACGCGGTTCTTCCGACCGGCAGCACGAACAGGCCGTCCAGGTCGAGGCCGTCGGCGGCCTGGTACGCAAGCGGTTGTTGCGTGCCGAGTGCGATGCCGTCCAGTTCCGGGCGGATGGTGGTGATCCTGCGTAGCGGACCGGTCGGCCGTCCGACATGGACGTTCGGGTGCTGATAGCGGGTGCCGGCGAGCACAGCGATGTCCTCGCCGGTGGGGGTGGTGGTGAGATCGTCGAGGCGTCCGGGGTGGTGTGACAGGGTCGTGACGTCGGTGGGGTCGAGCCGGGCCAGGGTCGTGTGCAGGCCGTCGGCGAACACGACGAGCGGTGCGGCGTCGGTCTGGCAGAGTTGGGTGGGGCACATCGAGAGGCCTGCGGTGCGGTTGCGCCGAACGCCGCTGTCCACCGACAGGTCGAACACGGCGGTGCCGGCGTGCAGCACCGGTGGGGTGAGCGCGACGTACCCGAGGTGCCAGCCGTCCTCACCCGGCCACCAGGCCAGAGATCGGGCGTCGGCCTCGACCGGTCCGACATCCTCCGCAAGCCCGGTCGTGGGGTCGAACAGGTGCAGGTGGCCGGTGCGCGGGCCGTAGTCGTTGTCGGCGCTGACCCCGGTCAGCACGGCGAGTGGGCCACCGTCGGGACGTTGCCGCAGTTCCGCGACGTGCCGGTCACCGAACACCGCCGGGGTGGTGACCCGGCCGGTGCGCAGGTCGAGCAGGCGCAGCCGGGCCCGAGGTTCGCGCTCGCCGACGACGATGACGTCGTCGCGGTCCCGGGCGCGGCGCGCGTCCTGCTCGGTGGGTTCGTCCTCGGTGAGCAGGACGACCAGGTTGGGGTCGGTGAGTGGCAGGTGGTCGAGGACGCCGACAAGCCAGCGGGTCAACGTGGTGATGGTGCCGTCGGCGAGGGTGAGCGCGTGCAACTGCGGGGTGCCGCGCTCGGCGCGGTCGGACAGGTAGAACAGCGTCTCCGAGTCGACCGACCAGCGTGGACGGGATTCGGTTGCGGTGTCGGCGGTCGCCCGGCGCGGCGCGACGGCGTCATCGGTGTCGACCAGCCACAGTTCGGTGTCGAGGTGGTCACCGGTCCGGCTGAGGGGCGCCACGACGTAGCAGAGCAGGCGCCCGTTCGGGGCGAGCACCGGGGACTGCGGGCCGCGGCCATCGACCACTAGCTCGGCGGTCAGTCCTGTCACGCGATCAGTCTGCCAGCATCGACAGGCCCGTGCGGAGGAGCGGACCGGGCACGCGAGCATGCCCGGTCCGCTCCCGGACGTTAGTGGGTGGGCTCGCCGAACCAGCGCCCGAGGTGGTCGTCCAGGTCCTGCTGGTCGTCGCCGATCCAGACGACGTGACCGTCGGGGCGTACCAGAACACACGGGACGTCCAGTGCCGCCGTGGGATCCGCGAGGTGGTCGACCCGGTCCGACCAGCCGCTGACGGTCAGGCGCTCGGTGCGGTCCAGCAGCAGGCCGCGTCCGCGATGCAGCAGGCCGTAGAGGTGGCCCTGGCGCACGTCGATGTCGCGCAGGCGGCGGCCGAGCAGGTCGGGGCCCTCGCCGACCTCGTAGCGGATCCCGGTCCCGGCGATCTTCTCGATCAGATGGCGGTTCACCTCGTCGAAGTCCATCAGTTCGGTGAACAGCCGCCGCAGCGCCTGCGGACCCGGCTCGGTGGACAGCAGCTCGGTCTGGGCGCGGGTGTTGTCCAGCACGTCCGCGGCGACCGGATGACGTTCGGCCTGGTAGGTGTCGAGGAGTGTCTCCGGCGCCCAGCCGCGGACCTGTGCGGCCAGTTTCCAACCGAGGTTGAACGCGTCCTGAACCCCCAGGTTGAGGCCCTGTCCGCCGATGGGGGGATGGATGTGGGCGGCGTCGCCGGCCAGCAGCACCCGCCCGACCCGGTAGCGTTCGGCCAGCCGGGTGGCGTCCCCGAAGCGGGACATCCAGCGCGGGGAGTGCACGCCGAAGTCGGTTCCGGCGACGGCCCGCAAGTGCTGCCTGAAGTCCTCAAGGGTGGGCGGTTGGGCGCGGTCGCTGACTCCCGCGGCGGGGACCAGGACGCTGTAGACGCCGCCGCCGAACGGCCGGAGCCAGAATCGGTGCTGGGTCTCGCGGATCTCGGCCACCCTGGCGGCGATCTCCTCCGGCGGCACACCCACCTCCATCTCGCCCATCAGCGTCTCGCTTCGCGCTGGCTCACCGGGGAAGCCGACGCCGACGAGTTTGCGCACCGTACTGCGTCCGCCGTCGCAGCCGACGAGATAGCGCCCACGTAGCTGTTCCCCGTCGGCCAGCTCGACGGTCACACCCTCGTCGTCCTGCTCGACGCCGACGACCGCGCACCCGTGCCGGACCTGCGCGCCCCGTTGGACCGCATGCTCTTCGAGCAGGCGGACGATGACCGGCTGCGGGATGCCCAGCAGATAGGCGTACGCGGAATCCAGGCCCTTGGGCGCGGGTTTGGCGATGGCGGCGAAGAATCCGGCCGCGGGACGACGCCTGCCGTGCGGGAGGATGCGATCCAGCAGTCCCCGCATCGCCATCAGCTCGAGGCTGCGGATGTGCAGACTGACGATCCGGACGAACGAGACGGGCTCGGTCTCCTTCTCCAGGACGAGTACCCGCACGTCGTGCAGCCGCAGCTCGGCTGCCAGCATCGCGCCGGTCGGCCCGCAGCCGGCGATGATCACGTCGAACACGGGGGACGTGCGGGCGGTGCCGGAGGCCGGCGACGGGAGTTCGGAGACGTCGTTCGACGACTGCTCGGCGGTGAAGCGCTGAGAGTGCACAGGTGTTGCCTTTCGGGAGTGCCGCGGTGGCGGAGCGCTCCCGGCGACACCTACGTCGATCGCCCGGCCGCGACGGCGAGGGGGAGCACCCACTTCGATACAACGTTCATGGGTCTCACCTCCTCGGGCGGCGTCACGGTCAGCAGGACGCTACAAGCCACTCGGCGACCCGTCCACTCCGTTATCCGGCCTGGTGCGGTGGGTGGGCCAACGACCGGGTCGAGGCCCGAGCATCTGCGGCATGGACGACCAGCCGACATCCGACCCGACCATGACCCGCATCGGCGAGGCCGTGCAGCTCGGCCGATCAGGGCAGAAGGTCCTCGCCCGCGACGCCCTCACCGCGCTGTGGGACGAGATCGGCGCCGACGGCGACGCCCTCCACCGCTGCACCCTCGCCCACTACCTCGCCGATCTGCAGGACACCTTCGACGCGGAGCTGCGCTGGGACGAGCGGGCCCTGGCCGCCGTGTCCGCGTTGACCGACGAACGCGCCAAGCGTCACCTGTCCTCGCTCCAGGTCCAGGCGTTCCTGCCGTCGCTGTACCTCAACCTGGCCGACTGCCACCGACGCCTGGGCAACGCCGCCCAGGCCCGGGAGCATCTGGCCGGAGCCCGCGAGCACCTGGCGCACCTGCCGGACGACGCGTACGGCGAGGCCATCCGCACCGCCGTACGAGACTTCGCCCCGGACGACCCGACCGACTCACGGCCGTAGCGCGTCGCGGACAGTGGCGGCAGGCGACGCGTTCCACACCTGCCGCTTGATGATCTCGGTTGCGCCGGCCGCTCGGCCCCTGCGAGGGTCGAGCGATGCCAGCCGTGACCGGTGCCGACCTGCGGGAGGCGGCCGACGAGACGACACGGGTGCTGCGCCCGCACCGCGAGCGTGACTGGTCGGTGCCCGCCGGCACGCTCACCTGGAGTTGCTGGACGACCGCCGCGCACATCGCGCACGACCTGCTGGCGTACGCCGGCCAGGTCAGCGGCCTCCCGCGGGACGGCTACCTGCCGTACGACCTGCGGGTCTCCCCCACCGCGAGCCCGGCGCAGGCCCTCACCGTGGTGCGGGCCTGCGCCGGACTGCTCGCTGTCGCGGTCGACAGCGCCGCACCGGACGCGCGGGCCTGGCACTTCGGGCCCTGCGACCCGGCCGGCTTCGCCGCGATGGGGGTGGCCGAGACGCTGCTGCACACCCACGACATCGCCCTCGGGCTCGGCGTGCCGTGGCAGCCGCCGGACCGGCTGAGCGCGCTGGTGTTGCGGCGTCTCTTCCCGGACGCCCCGTCCGGCCCCGCACCCGACGTCCTGCGGTGGATGACCGGTCGCGGCGAGCTGCCAGGCCGGGAGCGGCGCACGTCCTGGCGTTGGCAGGCGGCAGTCGACTGAGCCGCAGCTCAGGGCTCGCGCCGCTCAGCCGTCCGGCCCGCCCAGGGCACGTCGGTCCAGTTTGCCGTTGGGCAGGGCGGGCAACCGCTGCACCCGCTCGAACACCGTGGGCACGGCCACGGCGGGCAGCCGGTCGAGCAGGTGCGCGCGCAGGGCCCTCGGGTCCACCGGCTCGGCGCAGACCACGTACGCCACACCCCGGTAGGGGACGCCGACGCCGGCGAGCAGCACCGCCGGGTGGGCCATCAGGGCGTGCTCGATCTCGGCCGGCTCGACGCGCATCCCGCCGATCTTGAGCTGCTCGTCGACGCGTCCGTGGTACCGGAGCAGTCCGTCGGCACCCAGGCTGACCCGGTCACCGGTGCGGTACACGGGCCCCCCGGACACCACTCCCGGAGAGGAGATGCACAGCTCACCGCCGTCGATCGAGACCGTCGTACCGGGAATCGGCCGACCGATGGGCACCGGATCCTCGCCGACCGCGCACCTGTGCACCGTGCTCCAGACGGTGCACTCGGTGGGGCCGTACTCGTTGTAGAGCGTCGCGTCCGGCATCCGCTGGTGATGCAGGTCGACCAGACCGGGCGGGCAGCTCTCCCCCGCGACGATCACGGTTGTCAGGCTGGGCAGCGACGAGCGCAGCACCAGCCGGTACAGCGACGGCACCATCAGCGTGTGGGTGGGTCGGTGCGCGGCGCCGGCCCGGACCAGGGCCCGCACGTCGAACGGACGGTCGCCCGCGATGATCAGCGTGCCGCCCGTGCACAGAGTCCAGTAGATGCCTGCCACGGAACTGTCGAAGGAGATGGACGAGCACAGCAGAAAACGTCGCGGCGGGCGATCGTAGTACTCCAGGCGGGCGTCGGTCGAGTAGGTCAACGCCGCCCGCGACACCGTGACGGCCTTCGGCACGCCGGTGGAGCCGCTGGTGAACATCGTGTAAGCGTCCGGCCCGTCCCGCCAGCCGGAGCGGGCCGGGCGCAGCGTTGCCAGCACCTCCTCCGTGAGGGTCACGCGCGCACCGCTGGCGTCGGCCATCAGCTCGCGGCGGGCCGCGGGGAAGGCCGCGTCGACCGGGACGTACCGTGCTCCTGCCCGCAGAACACCGAGCATTGCCGCGACGGCCCAGCGGGACAGTCGGGTGTGCACGAGCACCGGCTCCCCGACGGCCACCGCCTGCCGCGCGAGATGGCAGGCGACCGCGCTGCTCAAGCCATCCAGGTCGGCGTACGTGAGGGTCCGCTCGGGATCCACCACGGCCGGCGTCTCTCCACCGGATCGCAGGCGGGCGGCCAGTGTCTCGCAGATCATCGCCGCACGGCCAGGACCGGCATCCGCTTGATCCCGCCCAGCCAGGGTGACGGTATCCGCTCGACGTCGCCCGCCGGCTCGAAGGACGCGAACGTGGCGAAGAGTTCCGTGAAGAAGACGCGCAACGTCAACCGGGCGATGGCCGCGCCGAGGCAGTAGTGCCGTCCGTCGCCGAAGGCCAGGTGCCGGTTCGGGTGCCGGTCGGGGTTGAGCGTGTCGGGGGCGGAGAAGACGCTCTCGTCGCGGTTCGCGGACCGGAGCCACACGACGACGGCGTCGCCGGCAGCGATGCGCGCGTCGCCCAGGGTGGTGTCCCTCGTCGCCAACCGCATGAAGTGCCCGGCCGGCGCGGCGAACCGCAGCGCCTCCTCCACCGCGCGGCCCACCCGCTCGGGGTGCCGGGCCCAGTGCTCGTACCGCCCGGTGCGGATCAGCTCGGTGAGCGTCACGCTCGGCACGTGCGGGATGCTCGCGCCACCGCCGAGAAGCAGGCTGTAGCAGTTGGCCACGATCGCCCCCGGCCGCAGCGGCATGGATCCCAGCAGGTCCACCAGGTCGCCGCGTGGGCGTCGCCGGTGCCGCAGCATCAGGTTGAGCAGGTACGCGAACAGTTCCCGGTGCCCCCGGTCGAGGGTCGCGGACGGCCCACCCGGCAGCATGACGTCCGGGTCGTGCTCGGTCACCGACATGGCCACCCACCGGGCCAGGGCGGGCCAGTCGGCAGCCGGAATGCCCATCAGCGGCCCTAGGAAGGCCATCGGCAGGGTGGCCGTGAGAGCGGCGAAGTCCAGGAGCCCGTCGGCGGGGCGGAGCATGTCCCGCACGAACGAACGGATGGCCGGCTCGTGTCGTGCCACCGCACGCGCGGTCATCTGGCGCTGCAGCGGCCCCCGGACGAGCCCGTGTCGCGGTGGGTCGGTCGCCGAGAACTGCTGGTTCTGCGCCGGCTCCGGCCGGCCGAGCATGCTGAGCACCACTCCGCCGGTCGAGGTGAACCGAGCGTGGTCGGCCAGGACGGTTCGGACGTCGGCGTGGCGGGTGACGGCCCAGAAGCCCGGTCTGCCCTCCACCGGCTGCCAGTCGACGGGATCCCACCGGCGCAGCATCCGCCACGCGGCGTGTGGGTCACCCACAGAGTGCAGGAGGGGGTCGGCGAGGTTGATCCGGCCTGGCGGCCGGGTGTGGGCGCACGGCGGGATCATCATGCGGCCAGCACCTCGTCCACCAGCTCGGCGATGGTCGGCCGCAGGAACAGCACCGCGGCGTCGAGCTCGACGCCGAACTGCTCGTAGAGGTCCATCAGCAGGTCGGCGGCGAGCAGTGAATCCCCGCCGAGGGCGAAGAAGTCGTCGTCGGCGCCCACCGACGTGACGTTCAGCTTCTCGCTCCAGAGCCGGATCAACTCCGTCTCAAGCTCGGTGCGCGTCGGCACGGACATCCTCCCAACTGTGAATGAAGCGACGGATCAGGGCCTGCATGTCGGCTTGTCGGTGGGAGCGGCGGTACCGCAGGCAGGCGGTGTAGGTGCCGGCCGCGGCCGGTTCGAGCCAGAACGCCAGTCCGTTGACGGGCAGAATCGGCCCGCCCAGCCCGAGGCCCGGCGGGACCGTCAGCGGCTCGATCCCGTCGCCCTCCGGCACCTGGATCACCTCGAACTGGGCCAGGTGGGGCCCGCCGTCGGCGAACAGCGCGTCGGCCTGTGGCACCCCGTCCAGCAGCGTCGGAAACGGGATCTCGTGCGCGTACGCCTCGGCGAACGCGCGGTGCACGGCGCGCACCGTCGGCGTGCGCAGTCGCACCGGCAGCACGTTCATGTACAGACCGACGGTGTTCCATTCGGAGCGCCGCCGGCCGTGCGTGAGCACGGGAATGACGGCCTCACCCGGACCGAGCGGGCTCAGGGCCCGCGCGAACGCGGTGAGCAGGACGACGAACGCTGTGCTGCGCACCGCCCGCGCGACCGCCGCCGCCTCCTGCCGCGTGATGCCGCTCGGCGTCCTGATCTCGGCCGTGCCGTCGCCGTCGTCGTTGGAGCCCGCGGCGAGGGACGGTACGTCGGCGAGCATCTCCCGCCAGAACGGCACGGCACGGCTCATCCGCTCGGGCGTGGGCGTGGTCGTGCCGCTGCGGTGGGTGGCGGGCGCATCGGTCACCGGCAGCAGGACCTCGCGCAGCAGCAGCCGTATCGACCACGGGTCGGACACGTTGTGGTGCGCCACGAGCAGCAACTCGCGACCGGCCAGGTACGCCCACAGCAGGCACCTCGCGTCGGGCGGGTACCGGCCCGCGGCGGCCGCCGCCCACACGTCGTCGACCGTGTTCAGCGCGACCGGCCCCGTGCCCAGGACGGGATGCCGCACCACTACCGCGTCGAGCGCTCGCCGCAGGGCGGCCGGGTCGGGCTCCACGAGCAGTCGGGCCCCGCCCAACGCGACGAACCGGTCAGTGTCCGGCGGCCCACCCGTCCAGGTGAGAATGCGCTGCGCGTACGGCTGATCATCCACCTCGTACACCTCCGATGGCCGTCCCGGCCGGGTCGACCGGCGGCCGCCCCTGCGGCGCCGGGAGTCTCGTCGACGGCGGCCCGCCGTCGGGTGCGGGGGCGTCGTCCGGCAGGTCACGCCACTGCCGCAGCGGCGAGAAGTAGAGCAACAGGCCGGACGCCCACACGCCGAGGGCCGCGACCCACAGCGTCGGCCGTTCCCCCCACCAACTGCCCAGCAGCCCGCCCGCCAGGGCGCCCGCCGGCATCACCCCGAAGATCACGAAGCGGATGGACGCGGTCATCCTGCCCAGCAGCTCGGGCGGGCAGACCCGCTGCCGGTAGCTGACCGCCGCCGCGTTGTAGATGGCGAACAGCGCGCCCATTCCCGCCATGCCGACCGTGTAGGCGGCCGGACCCCAGCCCGGTCTGGCGACGGGCACGAGCAGCACCGTCCAGCCGAGCCCCAGCGGAGCGAGCCAGATGATGCGCGCCGTGCCGACCAGGCGTCCCAGCCGTGCGGACGCCTGGCCGCCGACGATGCCGCCCAGCGTGGTCAACGCCAGCACCACACCGACCAGGTGGTCGCCCAGACGCAGGTCACGCACCAGGTACAGGACCGCGAGCGCGAAGATCATCTGACTGAACAGGTTGAACGACGCCGAGGCCGCCACCAGTCGCGGCATGACCGGGTGCCGGAACACGAAGGCCAGGCCGACGCCCAGCTCACGGCGGAAGTCCCGACGCCGCGCCCTGGCCGGCGGATCCTCACCGCGACGGATCAGCAGGAGGGACAGGGCGTTCACCAGGTAGGCGAGCGCGTCGACGCCGGCGGTACGCGCCACGCCCAGCGCCGACACCAGCGCGCCGCCCACGCCGTACCCGGCGATCTGCGAGACCGAGTACGTGGCCGTCAGCTTGCCGTTGGCGTCGAGCAACTGGTTGCCGGCGACGACCGACGGCAGGAGGCTCTGGTGCGCGGTCTCGTACAGCACGGTGCAGACCCCGGCGAGCAGCGCCACGGTCCACAGGTGCGCCATCGTGATCCAGCCGCCCCACGCGCCGACCGCGACGGTCGCGACCAGTCCAGCCCGCACGAGGTGACAGGCCACCATCAGGGGACGTTTGCGCATCCGGTCCACCCAGACCCCAGCCGGCAGGGAGAGGAACAGGTAGGCCACCATCCGGGTGGCGTTGAGGATGCCGACCTCCACGGCGGAGGCGTCCAGCACGGTGACGGCCAGCAGTGGAATCGCCAGCATCGAGACGGCGTCGCCTACCTCGCTGAAGGTCCGACCGGACCACAACAGGAGGAAGTCGCGGTGTCGCCACAGGCTGCCGCTCATGCCGTGTCCTTGACCGCGCGCAGCAGCAGGTCGGTCATGGTGGTCAGGAGGCGTCGCACCTCGACGCGTCGGTACCCGCCGCGCATCACCCGCACGGTGAGCCGCACCTCGGGGTGCACGTGGGCCATCAGGTAGAAGCTGGGTCCGCTGCGGGCGTGCGGCGGGAGGAACTCGACGCGCGCGGGCGCCGTCTCCGCCGGCGTGGAATCGACCGCGGCGTCGGCCGGCGCCGGGATGATCGTGAAGTAGCTGCCGTGGTCGAGGTCGGTGAGTGCGACGGCGTACGGGTCGTACACGCCGTGCTGCAGGGCGCGTGCCGCCGCGACGTTGACGTCGCGTGCCATCGGGCGCAGCGGACCGTCGGGGTCACACTCGACGAGCATGGGCACCCACTGCGTCAGCGAGGACACCAGGCCGCGCACTGCGGGGTCCATCCGGTTCGCGGACAACTGCCACAACAGGTGATCTGTCCGACCCGTGGTCGCGGCCAGCGTCTGCACGTACACCGTGAGCAGCAGGGTGGGCAGCGTGACGCCCAGACGCCGTGCCGCCTGATGAACAGCGCGGTACGGGATGCCCGTCTGCGCGCGCGCCCGCACCAGGGGTCCTCGCGACACGGCGATCCGCGGTGCCGCGGCGAGGATCCGCTGGCGGTATTCGAGGGCCGCGCTCAGCCGAGCCCGGAACGCGTCGGTGTGCTGGCGTTCGGCGGCTTCCCGTGGCGTGTGGGCTGTGGCGAGGGAGTCGCCGCGCAGCAGCGCGTGGAAGTCGGACTCCAGGATCCGCGTCGCGGCGCCGTCGGCCGCGATGTGGTGGATCACCACGTGGACCTGCGGTGGCTCGCCGTCGCCGGCGGGACGCATCCAGGCCCGCCACGCCGGTTCGGCGCTCAGGTCGAACGGCTCGCGCACGGACGCCGCGCGGAACCGCAGGAGCGGGTCACGCAGGACCACCTGCCGTACCGCGCTGGGCTCGTCGCCAGGTCGGTACACGGTACGCAGCGACTCGTGCCGCGCGGCCAGGGCGGTGAGCGCCTGGCGCAGCTCCTCCTCGCTGGTGCCGGCCGGCGCCGACCAGAGCAGATCCTGGTTGGACTCCCACAGCTGCTCGGTCGGGCGTACCGAGACGGCCCGCCACATCGAGAGCTGCCCCATGGTGAGCGGGTAATGGCCTCGGCCGTGCATGGCTCCTCCAGCGTCGAGGGGGTGGGTGGCCGCCTGCTCGGCGACCACCCACCCGCTTCCAGGGACCTCAGATGGCACAGTCGTTCTTCCGCATCGCCCCCACCTCCCCTCGTACAGAGCCGTCGGCGTCCTCCCGCGGTCAGGTGCGGTCCGGAGGGACGTCGACGTGGTGGAGCGTCACCGTCAGGTCCAGCTGATGCCGCGCGTGCCGACGCTGCGCATGCGCTTCTCCTCTCCCCTGGAGGCGGCCCCGTGCCCGCCCGGTGACCTCAGCGTCGGCCGCCGCCCACGTCGGCGGTAGGGCTGTCGGCGTTCGGAGTCGTTCGGCCTTGTTCGACGGGGTCCTCGAACGTCACCGGCGCGGTGGCACGCCGCCACAGCGGTCCGAGGGCGAGGACGGCCACCGCGCCCGTCAGGCCGCTGAACCCGATCACCGTGGTGGCCGGCCAACGGTCGGCCGCCAGACCCGCCAGGACCATCGCCGCGCCCTGCAACCCACTCAGGCCGGTGATGGCCACCCCGAACGCGCGTCCCCGGTACTGGGCCGGCACTGCCCGCCCGAACAGCGCGTTCAGGGGAATGGCGAAGGCGCTCGCGGCGCCGGCGAGCCCCAACAGCAGGAGCATCACCCACAGCGCCGGGACGAGCCACGCCGCCGTCAGCACCCCGGCCGCCAGCGCGGCCAGGGGAAGGATCAGTCGCGATCGGGCCGCCGGCGGGCAGAGCCGGGTGAGGGCGACCCCACCGAGGGCCATTCCCGTCGGCGCGGCCGCCAGCAACAGCCCCACCGTGGCGGCGCCGCCGCCGTACTGCCGGGCCAGCGGCGCCATCAACCCCTCGGCGGCGTAGGTGAAGGCGCTGGCCGTCCACAGGACGAGGACGTAGGCGCGCAGCCGGGGGTCCGCGACGATCACCCGCAGGCCGCTCGCCCAGCCGCGGCGGGTCGGGCTCAGCGGTGCTCGGGGCGCGGGGCGGGCCCGCACGCCCAGGGCGATCAGCAGCGCGGAGACGAGGAACGTGCCGGCGTCCACCAGCAGCGCGCCGCGCAGCGACAGCAGCGCCACCAGACTCCCG
Organism: Micromonospora sp. NBC_00617; assembly: GCF_045161355.1. Classification (NCBI taxonomy): domain Bacteria; kingdom Bacillati; phylum Actinomycetota; class Actinomycetes; order Micromonosporales; family Micromonosporaceae; genus Micromonospora; species Micromonospora sp. NBC_00617. The sequence continues at coordinate 2,316,589 of NZ_CP107751.1, forward strand.
CCGACGGCGAAACCGACCACCTGCACGACCTGGGCGGAGATGTTGTCCACGCCGTTGGCCACCGCGTAACGGTCGCCGTCGAGCACGTCGGGCAGCAACGCCGCCCGCGCGGCCACGAACGGCGGCCGCATCAGGTTGACCGCGAAGAGTAGCGCCACCAGGGCGGGCGCGGGAAGCGCCGGCAGCGCCGCCACGGGAACGAGCGCCGCGCGGGCCAGGTCGCACACGATCAGGATCCGCCGCCGGGGGAACCGGTCGGCGAGGCCGGTCAGCAGCGGCCCGCCGGTCAGCCAGGCCAGATAGGAACTGGCGTACGCGGCGGCTGCCAGGGCCGCCGAGCCGGTCGCGGTGTAGACGAGGTACGCCACGGTGACGGCCGTGAGCTGGTCGCCGGCCAGGGACAGCAGGTACGCCGCGAACAGGTGGCGGTACTCGCGCACCGCGAACACCTCGGCGTACGTCGCGGCGCGTTCGGTCACGTCGCCCCCGTCCCGTCCCCGCGCCTGCGCTCAGGTCGCTCGGTCCAGACCGTAGCGACGCGGCGGTGTTCGGGGACGGGACCAGGTGTTCGGGACCGTTCGGAGCCGTTCGAACCGCCGACGGCCTGCGGGGGTCAGCCCCGACGGCGCCAGCGCAGCCACCAGCCCCGGTGGGCGCGGCGGCCCGGCCCGGTGGCCGTGGCCGGCTCGACGGCGCCCTCGGGCCGGTCGCGCTCGGCACGCCAGCGACGGACGACCTCGTCGGCGTTCACCGGCCGGACGGCCACCCGGGGACCGTCGGGGTTGCGCAGCCAGGCGACGATCTGCGTGTTGAGCTGCCCGACGAAGTCCCGCACGGACTGCTCGGTGGGCAGGTCGCGGACCTCGTCGCGGACCTGCTCGATGCGCCGGCGCAGTTGCAGCGGCGTGGGCAGCAGCAGGTCGCTGGGCAGCCTCTCGCGCTCCAGGAAACTCTTGATCCACCACGACTCGTCGTACGGCATTCCGCGCCCAGGGATCGGCTTGCCCATGCCGGGCAGGTTGTCGAACTCCCCGCGTTGCACGGCTCCCCGGATCTGCGCCTCCACGGCCGCGTCCCACGCCTCGGTCACCCTGCGGCACCTCCCCTGGTCACCGTAACGCGCCGCCTCCGGCCGGCGACACACTCGTCACGGGTCAGCGCGTCCACGCCGGTGGCCATTCCCGGCGCGGTGGTTTCCGCCCGCGTGACGGAATTTCAAGCCACCATCGACCGGGTGGTCCTTCGCCGGCGTGGCCGGCCGGTCTAGGTTCGAGCCAGGCGACGGCGAACGGGGGCAACGCCATGATCGGCGCGGGTGCGCTGCTGGGTATCGTGCTGGTGGCGTTGGGGCTGGTGCTCACGCCCGGCCCGAACATGGTCTACCTGGTCTCCCGTTCGGTGGCGCAGGGCCGCCGCGCCGGGCTGATCTCATTGCTCGGGGTGGCCGCCGGGTTCGGCGTCTACCTGGCCACCGCGGTCGCCGGCCTGGCCGCCGTGTTCGTCCTGGTCCCGACGCTGTACGCGGTGGTGAAGCTGGCCGGCGCCGGCTACCTGCTGTGGCTGGCGTGGCGCACGCTGCGCCCGGGCGGCGGGTCACCGTTCACGCCCGCGCCGCTACCACCGGACCCGCCGCGGCGACTGTTCACGATGGGCCTGGTCACCAACCTGTTGAACCCGAAGATCGCCATCCTGTACGTGTCGCTGCTGCCGCAGTTCGTCGACCCGGCGCGGGGGCACGTGGCCGCGCAGAGCCTGCTGCTGGGCCTGACCCAGATCGCCGTCGCGCTGAGCGTCAACGCGTTGATCGTGCTCAGCGCCGGGGCGCTGGCCGGGTTCTTCGCCCGCCGGCCGGTGTGGCTGCGGGTGCAGCGGTGGGTGACCGGGACGGCCCTGGCCGCGCTGGCCGTTCGCATCGCCACCGACCGGTCCCGCGCGGCGGTCGCCGCGCCCTGACCCGGCGGTCACCGCCCCCGGTGGCGGCGGAGCATCGCCGCGGCCAGCGGCGCGGCGTCCAGGTCACCGGCGGCGAGCCGGGCGGCGAGGGTACGACGTACCAGCCGGTCGGCCAGCGCGGGCGCGTGCCGGCCGACGGCCATCTCCAGCCGGCCGCGCCGGGTGGTCGCCACGTCCCGGGGCGCCCGCCGGGCCGTGGCCGCGCGCAGGATCGCCGCGACGACACCCTCGACGGGCTCGGGGCGGGACACTCCCCGCAGGGACAGGCCGGCCTCGGCGGTGCTGTCGTGGATCGGGGAGGCCACCATGCTCGGGTAGACGACGCTCACCCCGACGTGGGTGCCCACCTCGTGGCGCAGCGCGTCGGCGTACGCGACGAGGGCCCGCTTGCTGACCCCGTACGCGGCGGCCAGCGGCAGCGGCAGCACCGCCATCCGGCTGGCCACGAAGATCACCCGGCCGCGTGCGGTGAGCAGCGGGGGCAGCGCGGCGGCGGTGGTCCGCCAGGCGGCGAGCAGGTTGACCTCCAACTGCTGGCGGACCACCTCGTCGGGCGGCAGCTCGGCCGGCGCGGGGCCGCCGACCCCGGCGTTGTTGATCAGCAGGTCGAGGCCGCCGAGGTGGTCGACGGCGGCCCGTACGGCCGTCGGCACGGCCGCCGGGTCGGTCAGGTCGCAGCCGAGCACCGGGAGGACGACGTCGGGTCGCGCGTGCAGGTCCAGTCCGACCACCCGGGCGCCCGCGGCGTGCAGCGCGGCACCGAGGTGCCGGCCGAAGGTGCCGCTCGCGCCGGTGACGAGGACCCGCCTGCCGATCAGGTGCGTCACCGGCCCGCTCCGGCCGCCGTGGCGCGACGGGCGCCCGCGCTCAGTTCCCGGGTCAGCTCGACCAGGTAGGCGTCGAAGTCCACCCGCATCGCCGGTCGGCGCTGACCCCAGCGGGCCGTCGCCGCCCGCAGCTCGGCGCGGCAGGCGGCCCGCTGCCGGGCCGGGTCGGGCAGCGTGCACCGGCCGGCGAGCTGCGCGGCGATCAGCTTGGCCTGCGCCTCGACCAGCGGGAACGCCGAGCCGGTGGACTGCATCAGCCCGACGAACATCAGGCCGGGGGCTTCGGGGTGGAACACGTGCCGGTACAGCGGCAGGGTGTCGGCGCCGCCGCCGAGCAGTTCGGGGTCGAGAAATCCGATCTCCACCCGGTACCCGGTGCACCAGACGATCAGGTCGACGACGTCGGCGCGGCCGTCGGTGAACTCGACCCGGCCGCCGTCGAGGGCGGCGACGCCGGGGCGGGCCTCGATGTCGCCGTGGGTCAGCCGGGACAGCAGCCCGTCGGAAAGCGTCGGATGGTCCTGCAGGAAGCCGTGCGTCGGCGCGGGAAGCCCGTAGCGGGCGGGGCTGCCGACGGCGGTGGCGAGCATCGTCTGGCTGAGGCGCTGGCGCAGCCGCCACGGCAGCCGGCGGGCCAGCGCGCCGTTGAGGGTGTCCGACGGGCGGCCCAGCAGGTACTTGGGCACCACCCAGACGCCCCGGCGCAGCGACAGCAGGGTCCGCTCGGCGACGTACGAGGCGTCCACCGCGATGTCCATCGCCGAGTTGCCGCCGCCGACGACCAGGACGCGCCGGCCGGCCAACTGCTCGGGGCCACGGTAGTCGTGACTGTGGATCTGCTCGGCGGTGCTGGTGCCGGGGTACGGCGGGTCGGGCAGCCGTGGCACCCGGTTGTGACCGTTGGCGACGACGACGGCCTCGACGGTGACCTCGACCCGTCCGTCCGGCCCGGCCGCAGCGACCGTCCAAGCGCCGTCGGGTCGCCGGGTGACCCGCTCGACGGTGTGCCGCAGACGAATCGCGTCGCGCAGCCCGAACCGGTCGGCGTAGTCGGCCAGGTAGCCGGCGACGCGTGTGTGGTCCGGGTAGTCGGGCCAGTCGGCGGGCATCGGGTGGTCGGCGAACTCGGTGCGGCCACGGCTGGTGTTCAGGTGCAGCGTGCGGTACGCGGGCGAGTCGGGGGCCCCGTACACCCAGAGGCCGCCGACCTGGTCGCCCGCCTCGAAGCAGACCACCGCGACGGCCGCGTCGCGCAGTGCCTTGACGGCGGCGAGCCCGGCCGCGCCGGCGCCGATCACCGCAACCCTGGGTGGTGCCTGCATCGCTGCCCCCATTAATCCAACGTCCGATGGATAATCGTCGGGTGGCGGCGGCTCGTCAAGGGCCCGGCGGTCCGTAGAGCCCGTCCAGGAGGCGGTGCACGAACGCCCGGAACTCGCGCCGCTCCCGGGCGCCCGGCGTGCCCGCCGCCAACGCCACGACGTGCCCGTGTGTCGCCCAGACCAGGCTGCGCACGGTGATGTGCGGGGTCGGCTCGGCCAGCGCGCCGGCCGCCGCCGCGGCGGTCAGCAACTCCGCCACCAGCCGGTAGAGCGGCTCGGCGTAGCGCTGGTCCAGCTCGGCGTGCCGCTGCGGCTCCAACCAGCGCCGCAGCCACAGCGCGGTGGTCTCGGGGTGGTCCTGCAGGAAGTCCACGAACACGTCGACCAGGTCGTGCAGCGCTCGCCGCGCCGCGTCCGGGCCGGCGTCGAGGGCGGCCCGGGCCCGCTCGGCGGCGGCGGTGAGGACCTCCCGCTCGACGGCGAACACCCGCGCGAAGCACGCCTCGTAGAGGGCCGCCTTCGTACCCGTGTGGTGGGCGACCGTGGCGACGTCCACCCCGGCGGCGGCGGCGACCTCCCGCAGCCCGACGGCGTCGAAGCCGCGTTCGGCGAACAGCGCGGTGGCGGCGGTGAGCACCACCTCGCGCGTCGGTCGGGTCTCGTCGCGCCGGGGCCGACCCGGGCGGCGTCGGGGCATGGTCATGGCCGCCATTGTGCCCCTAGAATCCAGCAACTGTTGGATTGTGGAGAGGGTGCGGCGATGACCGGGCTCGACCGGCGGCCCGTGGCCGCCACCGACGCGACACTGCCCCGCGGCCCCCTGGCCGGCTTCGCGGCCGGATCGCTCGGCATGGGTGTCTGGGTGACCGTGCCCGGCCTGCTGCTGCTCTACTTCCTCACCGACGTGCTGGCCGTCGGACCGTGGCTGGCGGGTCTCGCGCTGCTGCTGCCGAAGATCGCCGACGTGCTGCTACACCCGTGGGTGGGGCACCGCGCCGACGTCGAGCAGGCCCGCCGGGGCGACAGGCGTCGGCTGCTGCTGCTCGGTTGCGCCCTGCCGGTGGCGTTCGCCGCGCTCTTCGCGGTGCCCGGCGGCCTGACCGGAGCGCCGGCCGCCGCGTGGGTGGCGGTGTTCTTCGTCGCCGGCAACCTGCTCTTCGCCGCCTACCAGGTCCCCTACCTGGCCACCCCGGCCGACCTGCGCATCGGCTACGACGAACGCACCCGGCTGATGGCGTTCCGGATGGTGGTGCTGACCCTCGGCATCCTGGCCTCCGGGTTGGTGGCCCCGCTGCTGACCGGCGGCGACGCGGCGAGCCGCGGCGGCTACCAGCGGATGGGCGTGGTCCTGGCCGTCGGGATGCTGGCCGCCATGCTCGTCGGCGTCGCCGGCACCGCCCGGCTGCGCGGCGCCGCGGCGGGGGCCACGACGGCGGGGCACGGCGGGTGGCGGGCGCTGCGCACCGCCCTGCGCGACGCGCAGTTCCGCTGGCTGGTCGCCGCGTACCTGGCCATGTCCACGACCACCCACCTGGTGCTCGCCGGGGTGCCCTACTACGCCGAGTACGAGCTGCGCGCCCCCGGCCTGACCACGGTGCTGGTGGCCGCGTTCGTCGCGCCGGCCCTGCTGGTCACCCCGGGGTGGCTGCTGCTGGCCCGCCGCGTCGGCAAGCAGCGGGCGCTGCTCGGCGCGCAGGGCGCGTTCGCCGCCGGGTCGCTGGTGCTGGCGGTGGGCCGCCCGGCCGGCCTGCCGGTGCTGGTGGCCGCGGTGGCGGTGCTCGGGGTGGCCTTCGCCGGCATGCAGCTGCTGCCGTTCTCGATGCTTCCCGACGTCATCCGCGCGTCCGGCGCGACGGGCGCCGGTACCTACACCGGCGTGTGGACGGCTACCGAGGCGACCGGCGCGGCCCTGGGCCCGTACGCCTACGCCCTGTGCCTGGCCGTCAGCGGTTTCGTGGCGTCGACGGCGGGCCAGTCGCCGGTGCAGCCGGATGCGGCGCTCGTGGCGGTCCGCTACGGCTTCGGGTTGCTGCCCGCGGCGGCGATGCTCGCCGCGCTGCTGCTGCAACGCCGCTACACCCTGGACACGACCGCCCGGGCCGCGAGCTGAGCGGCCGGCACTAGACTTCGCGCTCGATGGACGCCCCGCTCACCCCCACTGAAACCCGCCCGTGCGCCCACTGTGGACGGCCGGTGCCGCAGCGTGTCGGCGCGGGTCGGCCGTTTCGGTACTGCCGCGACAACGACGGCGCCTGCCAGCGCGCCTCGCGCAACAGCCGGATGCGCCACCGCAACGCGCCCGGACTGCCCGGTCAGGTGGCCCGCACCTGGGAGGCGGTGGACCGTCTCGACCAGATCGTCGAGACGTTGACCGAGGCGTTGCACGCCGAGCTGTCCCCCGGGGGTGTGCAGCGGCAGCTCGCGCAGGCCCGCGCGGAGGCCGCCACCGAGATCGCGGCGGCGCAGACCGAACGCGACGAGGCCCGCGACGACGCCGAGGCGGCGGCGGCCGACGCGGCACGCGCCCGCGAGCAGGCCCGCGCCGCCCGCGCCGAGGCCGACGACGCCCGCCGGAGCGCCGAGCAGGCGGCGAGCCAGGCCACCGCGGCCGACGAGCGGGCCCAGCGCGCCGAGGCCGCCCGCGATCAGGCGCGGCACGACGTCAGCGCCGCCGAGGCGCTGCGCGCCCAGGCCGAACGGGACCGGGACCAGGCCCGCGCCGAGGTGCGTGACCTGCGGGGCGAGCGCGACACCGAGCGCCAGCGCGCGGCCGACCTGACCGTCGAGCGGGACGCGGCGCGCACCGACGCCGAGCGGGCCACCCGGGCCGCAGCCGAGGCGACCGAGCGGGCCGCACGGTGGCAGGCCGAGGTGCAGGACGTGCGCCGCCAGATCGACCAGGCCCGCGCCGACGCCGCGCGGACCCGCGCCGAGGCCGCCGACGCGGCCCGCGCCCGGGAACAGGCCGACCGGGCCCGCGACCGCGCCCAGGTCGCCGCCGCCGAAGCCGACGACGCCCGGCAGGAGGCCGCCGAGCTGGCCACCCGGCTGCGCGCGGAACTGACCGCCACGGCCGCGCAGCGCGACGCGCTCACCGCCGACCTGACCGCCGCCCGGCAGGCCGCGGCCACCGCCGAGGGCCGGCTCACCGCCGTGACGGTACGGCTCGACGCCGCCGAGGCCGACCGTGACGTGGCGCAGCGGCGGGTGGCGCAGCTCGGCGACCAGGTCAGCGACCTGGCGTTGGCGCTGGCTCGCCTGGGCGCCGCCGCCCCCGGCGGTGCGGGCGCTTCCGACCCGGGTGCACCGCCGGCGCAACCTTGACCGCGTCCGGGCGGTTAACATCCCCGGTGGCGGTCCCGACAGGCCGCCGCCGTGGCGTCACTGTCTCGGCCGGCTACCCTTGGGTCCGGCTCACCCGTGGACGCCTCACGCCCTCGGGCGGGAATGGGGCGACGGGAAGGCACCGTTACACCCAGAAGACCAGCACCACGAACGAGGGGAAGTCGATCATGGGCGAGCGTATGCTGCGCGGAAGCCGCCTGGGCGCGGTCAGCTACGAATCCGACCGCAACACGGAGCTCGCGCCGCGTCAGACCCGCGAGTACCTCTGTGCCAAGGGCCACCAGTTCGAGGTGCCGTTCGCCGTCGACGCCGAGGTCCCGACGACCTGGGAATGCAAGTTCGACGGCAGCGTCGCCCGACTCGTCGACGGCAGCGAGCCGGAGCAGAAGAAGGCCAAGCCGCCGCGTACCCACTGGGACATGCTGCTGGAGCGGCGCTCGATCGCCGAGCTCGAGGACATCCTCGCCGAACGCCTCCAGGAGGTTCGGACCCGCCGCGGCCGCGCCTGAGCCCCACCCGCACGACACGGCGCCCCCGGGTTTCCCCGGGGGCGCCGTCGTGTGTGCGTGCGTTCAGTTGCGGCCCGGCTCGACGATCTCACCCTCGATGGCCCGGCCACCGTCGACGACCACCGGCCGCTCCGGCTCCGGACGCGGCGTCGGCTGCGGCGCACCCTGGCGCACCCGCACCGTACGCGGCCCGAACAGGTCACCGGCCACCATCGACGACACCCGCCGCTCGGCGGTGCGTTGCACCCCGGCGCGGGCCAGGCGACGCACCGGCGGCACCATCAGCAACAACCCGACCAGACCGCTGACAAGACCGGGCACCGCCAGCAGCAGCGCGCCGGCCAACCCGACGAGCCCGTCGGTCACCTGCCGCCCCGGTGGCTGCCCGGCCCGCGCGGCGGTGCGGAACCCGCGCCAGGCGCGCATCCCCTCGCGGCGCAGCAGCACCAGCCCCAGCAGCGACGCGGCGAACACCAGCAGCACCGCCGCGCCGAACCCCACCGCCCGCCCCACCAGGACGAACACCGTCAACTCCAGCACCACCGCCAGCAGCAGGGCGACCGGCACGAACCTCAATCCTCGGCGCATCTCACCTCATCGCCATCCCGCGGCACACCGACACGTACCGCACATCCAGCATGACACGGCCGCGCTCACGGCCACCGCACCTGACCCGTGGGGGTGCCGTGCAGGCCCCGGCGTACGGCTTGGCGCCGGTCCTGCACACCCCAGCGGGTGATCCGCCACAGCGCCTCGGCGACGATGCGCGGGCTCATCTTGCTGTCGCCGCGTTCCCGCTCGGCGAACGTGATCGGCACCTCCACGATCCGCACTCCGGCCCGGTGGGCGAGCCGCGACAACTCCACCTGGAACGAGTAACCCTGCGAGCACACCGACTCCAGGTCGATGGCGTCCAGGGCGCTGATCCGGTACACCCGGTAGCCGCCGGTGGCGTCGGAGACGGGCATGCCCAGCGCGAGGCGCGCGTACAGGTTGCCGCAGCGCGACAACAGCAGCCGCCGCAGCGGCCAGTTCACCACCTGCGCGCCGCTGGTCCACCGCGACCCGATCACCACGTCGGCGTCGCGGGCGGCATCCAGCAACGCCGGCAGGTCCTCCGGGGCGTGTGAGCCGTCGGCGTCCATCTCCACCACCGCGTGGTAGCCGCGCTCACGCGCCCATCCGAACCCGGCCAGGTACGCGGCGCCGAGGCCCTGCTTGCCCTCGCGGTGCAGCACCTGCACCTGCCGGTCACCGTCGGCGAGCGCGTCGGCGATCGCGCCGGTGCCGTCGGGGCTGTTGTCGTCGGCGATGAGGATCTGCACGGCGGGGGCGGCCCGCCGGACCCGCCCCACGATCGCCGCGACGTTGTCGGCCTCGTTGTAGGTGGGGATCACCACGAGCACCCGACCCACGCCGGGCACCTCGTCCGGACGCCGGATCGTATCGGTCGCCTGGATCACGGTTCCTCCGCTCCCGCCGGCGTACCGGCTGTTGCTATCCGGGCATGACCCGCTGCCGTCGGCGCAGCACGCCCGCGCCGGCCAAGGCGGCCACGGCCAGCCCGGCGAGAGCCAGCTCCGGCCACCAGCCGAGGCGGGTGGCGAGGGTACGCCCGCTGTCGAGCCGTAGCTGCCGGACCACGACCTCCCGGGTGTTGAACCCGGTGGCGTCGCTTACCCGCCCATCGGGGGCGACGAACCCGGACACCCCGACCGTGGAGGCCATCAACGCCGGCCGGCCGTGCTCCACCGCCCGCAGCCGCACCATGGCCAGCTGCTGGCGGGCTTCGGCCTCGTCGAAGGTGGCGTTGTTGGTCTGCACCACCAGCAGCTGCGCGCCGCCGGTGACGGTGTCGCGGACCACCTCGTCGTAGGCGACCTCGAAGCAGATGATGTCGCCGAGCACGGCCGGGCCGGCGCGTACCACGCCCGGGGTGCTGCCGGGCACGAAGTCGTTGCGGATCAGGTCGACCTTGTCGCTGACCTGGCGGGCGATGTCGCGCAGCGGCACGTACTCGGCGAACGGCACGGGATGGCGTTTGGTGTAGAGCTGCGCCATGTCCGCGCCGGTGTCGGGCCGCCACAGGATGCCCGCGTTGCGGACCTGCCCCGGGCCGGGCCCGAGCAGCACCGCGCCGACCAGGATGGGCGCGCGGATCGCGTCGGCGGCCTGGGAGATGCGGGCCCCGGCGGTGGGATTGCGCAGCGGGTCGATGTCGCTGGAGTTCTCCGGCCACACCACCACGTCGGGTTGCCGCTCCGCGCCGGAGGCGACCCGCGCGGCCAGCTCCAGGGTGGCGTCGACGTGGTTGTTGAGGACCGCCTGGCGTTGGGCGTTGAAGTCCAGCCCGAGGCGCGGCACGTTGCCCTGCACGATCGCGACGGTGACGGACGCGCCCGACCCGGTGGCGGCCAGCGGCACCAGCAGACCCGCCCCGGCCAACGCGACCGCGGTGACGGCCGGCACGGCCACCGGCGCCCACCGCCGCGCGCCACTGGGCCGGGTGGCCGGTTCGCCGGGGCGGCTGGTCGAAAGGCTGCCGGCGGTCCGAGTGGGCGTCTCGATGTCGCCGGGGCCGTCGGTCGGGTCGGTGTCACCGGGGCCCTCGGTGGGGTCGGGGGCGCCGGTCGGGTCGGCGTCGATGAGGCTGGTGGGGCGCCGGGTGGCCCAGGTGTGCCAGCCGGCGGTGACCAGCAGCCCGCCGACGACCGCCACGGCGAACGTGACCAGCGGCGCGCCGCCGAGGGCGGCCAGACGCAGCAGCGGCGAGTCGCCCTGGGTGAACGCGAGACGCCCCCACGGGAACCCGCCGAACGGTGTGCGGTCGCGCAGCGCCTCCTGCCCCACCCACAGCAGCCCGGTCAGCGTCGGCCATGCCCAGCGGCCACGGTCGGCCAGCGGTGACACCCAGGCGGTGGCGGCGCCGAGCAGCGCCAGGTAGCCGGCCTGCAGCAGCGACAGCAGCACCCACGGCAGGTATCCGGTGTGCAGGTTCGTCCAGGCCAGCAGCGGCGCGAACAGCGCCACCCCGGTGAGGAAGCCCACACCGGCGCCGGCGCGCAACCGCCGTCGGTGCGCGGCGGCGGCCAGCAGCGCCACGCCGACCGGCGCGAGGGGCCACACCCCGTACGGCGGGAACGCCAGCAGCAGGGCCAGCCCGGCGGCGACCGCCATCGGCGCGGCGACGCGCAGCGGCAGCGGCCGACCCACGGCGACCGACGCGCTGATCACCGTGGAGGCGTGGCTCTCATCGCGGTCCAGGGTCGTCACCGCTGCTTCACCTCGATCACCCGGCGAAGGCTACCCGGCCGCCACCCCCGCCGGCCGCATCACCCCGCACCGAGGACCCTGCTCCGCGATCTTGCACTTTCCGCCCCGACACAAGGGGCATTCCCACCCACAGCGGCAACAGAAACTGCAAGATCGGCGCGGGGGTGGGGTGGGGGATGAAATCGGGGCGCGGCTTTCGCCGCGCCCCGATGCTCCCAGGCCCTCCCCGGCCGGTGCGGCGAGAATGGGGCACGCCGACCTTCGGACCGACCAGGCGGTTGACTGGCTGCCCCCGCCGGGCCGTTGTCTACTGGCCGTGCACCTCACCCTGCCCGTACACCGGTAACCGCGACCGGTTCGCGCCGCCCCGCCGACCCCCGCCCGCTGGACCTGGCCGCCGCGACGATGACGCTGAAAAATGTCGCTCGGCCAGCGGACGAAGGGACGAAGCGAACAACAGCCGCTTCCCGTGGTAGGACTCAAAGACGGTACGTGCTGCACCCCGCCTCCTGTCAACCCACCCCCGGCCTGTCGTGTGTTGCGCCACGGCGTGTCGGGTCGGCGTGTCTCACTGCGTGCCCAGATGGTGGCGCAGCAGCGCCCCCGCGGCCGTCCGGTGCTCCTCGGCGAGCAACCCGCCGGCGGCCAGCACGTAGTCGACGTCGACGACCGCGCGGGCGGCCCGCGGCAGCGCCCACCCGCCCGCGTGATCGGCCAGGACTGCCGCCAGGACCTGCCCGGACGCGGGGCCGGGCGCGTGCCGCAGCACCCCACCGGAGCCCACCAGCAGCCGCACGTCGCGCAGGTCCCGCCCAGCCCGCTCGCCCGTGGCGGCACCCCGGGCGTGCCGGCGCAGCGCCACCGTCGCCGCGAGCGTGGCGATCCGCGCGTCCACGGCCCGCTCGGCGTCGTCGGCGGCCAGGAACGCCGGATCGGCGGCCCGCCGGTCGGCGGCGCCGGTCAGGTCGTCGGCCTCGCCGGCGGCGAGCAGCCGCTCCTCGGCTGCGGCGCGCACCACACCGGGGGCGCTCCACCGCATGCCCAGATCGCCCTCGACGGTGCGGGCCCGCCACAGACTGCCCGCGACCTCCCGGCCCGGCCCGGTGGCCCGCTCGTCGGGCGTGAGCACCGAGTACACGTCGGTGGTGGCCCCACCCACGTCGACGACGGCGAGGTCCCCGCCGATGGTGTCGGCGAGCACCTCCACGCCGGTGAGGACGGCGTCGGGCGTGGCCGCCCGCACCAGCCGCGCGAACCGGGTCCCCCTGGACAGGCGTTTGCCGCCGATGACGTGACGCAGGAACACCGCGCGGATCGCCGCGCGCGCGGACGCCGGGGCGAGCACCCCGATGCGCGGCAGCACATTGTCCGCCCCGGTCACCGGCACGCCGGCGGCCGCCAACAGCCCGGTCAGCTCCCCACGGACGTCGGTGTTGCCGGCCAGGACGACCGGCACCCGCCAGCGGGCCCGGGCCAGGCGGGTGGCGTTGTGGGTGATCGTGTCGGCGTCGCCGCCGTCGGTGCCGCCCACCAGCAGCACCACGTCCGGCCGGGCCGCCCGCAACGCCGTCAGGTCGGCGGCGCCGAGCCGACCGGCCGCCACGTGCACCACGTGCGCGCCGGCCGACAGCCCGACCCGCCGGCCCGCCTGCGCGGTCACCAACGCCTCGTAGCCGAGCACAGCCAGCCGCAACCCACCACCGGCCGACGAGCAGACGTACCACGGCACGTCGCGCGCCCCGAGCCCCGCGGTGGCCGCCGCGACGGCGGCGTCCAAGCCGTGCAGCACGTCGCTGCCCACCGTGGTGGGCGCGGTCGCCGCGCCGACGAGGACACCCGCGGCCAGATCCACCACGGCCGCCTTGGTGTACGTCGAGCCGACGTCCGCGCAGACCGCCAGGGTCACCGGCCTTCCCTGTTCGCGACTGCGGGGCTCGCAACCCCGGCTCACTCCTCGCGACTCACTCTGGCGGCGGGTACGACCACGGTGCCGGTCGCCGTGACCGCGACGATCGGCGGGTCCAGAACCTCGGCGGCGGACGCGGAGCGCTCCGGGCGACCCCGACACACCACCGCGCAACTCAACTCCAGGGTGCGGCTGCGACTGCCCACCCGGGACACCTGGGCGGTCACCTCCACCACGTCACCGGCCCGGATCGGCGCATTGAACCGCACGTCGGAGTACCCGGCGAACAGGCCCTCGTCGCCGTCCGTGCGGATACACACCTCCGTGGCGACATCGCCGAACAACCCGAGGGCGTACGCCCCGTCGACGAGGTTGCCCGCGTAGTGGGCGTGCGCGTACGGCACGTACCGCCGGTGCGTCACCGTCAACCCGAGCCTTGCGTCGGTCATGCCATCGCCTTTCGCTGCGTGATCAGGGCGTGCACGAGGTAGCTGGCCACCTCGCCGGGCGTGGTCCCCCGACCGAAGATCCGGTCCACGCCCAACTCGTCGGTCATCGACTCGTCGAACCGGGGACCGCCGACGATCAACAGGGGCCGTTTACCCGCCGGCATCGCCTCCCGGAACGCCGCCGACATCTCCCGCGTGTTGTGCAGGTGCGCGTCGCGTTGGGTGACGACCTGCGACACGAGCACCGCGTCGGCCTTCTCCACCCGGGCGGCCTCCACCAGCTCCGGCACGCTGACCTGCGCGCCCATGTTGGTGACCTTCAACTCCCGGTAGTACTCCAGGCCCTTCTCCCCCGCGATGCCCTTGACGTTGAGGATCGCGTCGATGCCCACGGTGTGCGCGTCCGTGCCGATGCACGCCCCGACCACCGACAGCTTGCGGCGCAGCCGCTGCTTGACGACGGTGTTGACCTCCTTGGCCGACAGCAGCGGGAAGTCCCGTTCCACCACCTGCACCGCGTCGACGTCGACGAGGTGGTTGACCCGCCCGTACACGACGAAGAACGTGAATTCGCCACCCATCGGCTTGGCGTGCACCACCATCGCCGGGTCGATGCCCATCTTGTTGGCCAACTGCACCGCCGCGCCCTCGGCCCGCTTGTCGTGGGCCACCGGCAGGGTGAACGACACCTGCACCATCCCGTCGCCGGTGGTGTCCCCGTACGGCCGCACGATCTGCCTACTCACGCCGCCGCCGCTTCGCGGCGGCGGCGTGAGCGCGTGACTGCTGTGCTGGCCGGTTCGCTCGCTACGCTCACTCACGCCGCCTCCAGGATGTCGGTGGCCGGGTTGCAGTAATCGGCCTCGTGCGCGGCGACCCCGTCCAGGCCCTTGCCCCGGTCCGCCGGCCGCTTCATGATCCCGAACGTGCCCTCCGCGATCGCCGTGAGCAGCGTCTGCTCCCCGATGCGCTCCAGCAGGTCCAGCGCCTCACCGAGGACCTGGTTGGCGCGACGCCGGATGAACCCGCCCGTCGCCGGCACGAAGTCCTCGTGCAGCCCACCGGCGGCGCCGAGGACGTACCGCACGTTCTGCAGCGCGATGTCCCGGTCCGACAGCCACGGCGTCACCACCGCCTCGGTCATCATCCCCACCAGCAGGATCCCCTGACCGGTCAGCGCGCCCGCCAGGTTGAAGAACCCGTCGAGCAGGTTGCCCCGGAACACGTCACCGGTCATGTGCTTCGTCGGCGGCATCCACTTGAGCGGCGCGTCCGGGAACAACTCCCGCGCCAGCAGCGCGTGCGCCAACTCCAGGCGGAACGACTCCGGCACCTCCGGATTGATCTCAAACGCGTGCCCCAGGCCCAACTGCCAGTCCGCCAGGCCCGCCTCGTGCGCGAAGAACTCGTTGAGCAGCTGCGACACCGTCACCGTGTGCGCCTCGTCGACCGCGTCGGCGGTGGTCAGGTAGTTGTCCTCACCGGTGTTGATGATGATCCCCGCGCGGGCGTGGACCTGCCGGGAGAACCGCTGGTCGACGAACGTACGGACCGGGTTGATGTCGCGGAACAGGATCCCGTACATCGAGTCGTTGAGCATCATGTCGAGCCGTTCCAACCCGGCCAGGGTCGCCATCTCCGGCATGCACAGGCCCGACGCGTAGTTCGTCAACCGCACGTAGCGGCCCAACTCCTTCGACGACTCGTCCAACGCCGCGCGCATCAACCGGAAGTTCTCCTGCGTGGCGTACGTGCCGGCGAAACCCTCCCGGGTCGCGCCCTCGGGCACGTAGTCCAGCAGCGACTGCCCCGTCGACCGGATCACCGCGATCACGTCCGCGCCGGCGCGCGCCGCCGCCTGCGCCTGCGGAATGTCCTCGTAGATGTCCCCGGTCGCCACGATCAGGTAGATCCACGGCCGCTGCTTCGGGTCCCCGTGCCGCTTGATGAGCCGGTCCCGCTCCGCGCGCCGCCGGTCGATCCGCCGGACACCCGCGCCGACCGCCTTGCGCGCCGCCGACCGGGCCGCCGTCGCCGCCCGCCCGCTGGGCAGCGCGAACCGCACCGACCCGGCCGCGGCCTTCTGCGCCAGCAACGTCACATCCGTGATCCCCTCGCGAGCGAGGGCGTCGAACACCGGCACCGCCACCCCGTGACCCAACCCCACGTCCGCGGCGACCGCGTCGACGAGCCGGTTCACCCACGGAATGCCGTCCGGGTCGGCGCCGCTCACCCCGGCCAGCCGCAGCACCGCCCGCTCCACCGACACCGTCGTGTGGCTGCGGGCCAGGTCGACCACCGGCTGCCCGGCCCGACGCGCCAACTCCCGCGCCCGCGCCACCAACACCGGATCAAGGTCAAGTTTCCCGGTCACGACGACCCTTCCTCATAGATGACCTCACCGCGCAGCACCAGCCGCCGGCACACCGGCAGCGGCGTCGGATCGTCCGGACCCCGCACCTCCGGGTCCTCAGCTACCAGCACCGGCAAACCCCGCTCGAGGCCCGCCGGCGTCGACCACACCGCGAACGTCGCCGGCGCACCCAGCGCCAGCACACCCTCGACGTCCAGGTGCACCGCCCGCCACCCACCACGGGTGTGCGCCGCGAACGCCGCTCGTACACTCATCCGCTGCGCCGGGCTGTGGTGCGCCACCGCCGCCCGCACCGACCCCCACGGGTCCAGCGGCGTCACCGGCGAGTCCGACCCGAACGCCAACGCCACACCCACCGAGTGCATCGCACCCATCGGATTCGACTCCAACGACCGCGCAAGACCCAACCGCGCCTCGTACATCCGGCCCGCGCCACCCCACAACCGGTCGAACGCCGGCTGCATGCTCGCCACGATCCCGTACTCCACGAACCGCGCGATCATCGACTTGTTCATGATCTCCGCGTGCTCGACGCGGTGCCGGGCCGCCCGCAGCCGCTCCACACCCAGCGACTCCGCCGCCGCCGCGAAACCGTCCAGGACGGTGCCGATCGCCGCGTCACCGATCGCGTGGAAACCGCCCTGCATGCCGTACGCCGCGCAGTCCAGCAGGTGATCACGCACCTGCTCGGCCGTCAGGTACCCGTGCCCGCAGTCGTCACCGTCGCCGTACGGCTGCGACACGTGCGCCGTACGCGAACCCAACGCCCCGTCGGCGAACAGGTCACCTCCGGCGCCCACCGCACCCAACTCCCGGGCCCGCGCCGCGCCACCCAGCTCACCCCAGTACCCGTACACCTCCGGCAACCCCGCCCCGGAGATACCCAGCAGACCGGTGAAGTCCTCCTCATCGGAAACTTCCGGACCACCGCACTCGTGCACCGCCGCGATGCCCAACGACGCCGCGTGCGCGAGCGCCACCCGCTGCGCGGCGACCCGCTGCGAGCGCGTCACCGACCCCTGCGCAGCCGCCCGCACCACATGGTGCGCGTCGCGCCGCAACCAGCCCGACGCGTCGTACCCGGGCGCCTCTGCCGCCTGCGGACACGCCGCCAGCAACGCCGACGACACCACCGCCGAATGGATCGACGCCTGCGACAGGTACACCCGCCGGCCACCGGCCGCCCGGTCCAACGCCGCCGCGTCCGGCAACGCCTTGTCCGACCAGCCGGACTCGTCCCAGCCGTGCCCCAGCACCACCGCGTCCGCCGGCAACCCCGCCGCGAACACCGCCACCGCGTCGAGCAACTGCCCCGCCGAGCGCACCCCGGACAACTTCAGCCCGGACAACGCCAACCCGGTGTCGGTGGCGTGCACGTGCGCGTCGACGAACGCCGGCGTCACCAGAGCCCCGTCCAGGTCCACCACCCGGTCGGCCGGCGGCGCGTCACCGTCGGTCCCCAACCAGGCAATCCGCCCACCGGACACCACCAGCGCGGTCGCGCTCGGGTCGGCGGGGCAGTGCAGCACGCCGCCGCGGTACAACGTCGAGGGGTTCGTCATGACCTCAGTCTGCCGCGATCCGCGCCGCGAACAGCCGACGCACCCCCGGCTCGGCGCGCAACAGCCCCAACGCCAGCTCCGCGTGCCCCGGCACGTACCCGTTGCCCACCAGCATCGTCACGTCCGCCGCCAACCCCTCCGCGCCCAACGCCGCCGCGGAGAAACTCGTCGCCATCGAGAAGAAGATCACCGTGCCGCCGTCCGCGGTGGCCAGCACCGCGCCGTGCTCACACCCCGGCACGTCCACGCACACCACCGTCACGTCCGCCGGCACGCCCAGCGCCGTGGTCACCGCCGTGGACAACCCCACCGGGTCGCGCGCGTCGGCCACCGCCACCACCGACGCCAGCCCGGCGGCCGTCAGCGCGTCCCGCTCCGCCGCCACCGGAACCACCCCGACCGTACGCGCGGCGCCCGCACGTCCCGCCGCCGCCAGAGACAGCGACCCGCTCTTGCCGGCCCCGCCGATCACCGCGACCCGCACCGGCGTCGGATCACCACTGCGCCGACGATCCTCCACGTAGCGCGACACCACCCGGGCGGTCAGCGCGGGCGCCCCGCACACGTCCAGCACGGCCAGGGACAACTGCGGGTCCTCGTCGTCGGGCAGCACCGCCGCGATGGACCGCGCGAACAGGATCGCCCACCCGTCACACGGCACCTGCTCACTGCGCCCGTCCCAGCGCGCCAGCCCGTCGGTGATCACCAGGGGCGTCAACGTCAACGACACCAGCGTGGCGACCCGCTCACCGGCCTTGAGCCCCAGCGGGGACCGCCGACCGGCCTCCTCGACCGTGCCGATCAGCATCCCGCCGGAGCCGGTCACCGGATTCTGCATCTTCCCCCGCCTGGAGATGATCTCCAGCACCTCGGCGCGCACGGCATCCCCGTCGCCGCCGTGCTTCTCCGACAACTGCCGGAAACTCGCCGCGTCCAGGTTCAGCCGCTCCACCCGGATCCGCACCTCGCTCGGGGCGATCGCTGCGGACGCGTCCAGTCGCCAAGCCGCCTGCGGCAACACCCCCGCCGGTTCCACGACGCGGTGCAGTCCCACCGGTGACGTCACGCCGACCTCCCCTGTCCAGCCGCTCGAAGCCCCGGTCAAGGCTCGCGTAGCGGGAAAACTTACGGCAGACTAGTTTCTGTACCGAATATTTTCCAGTAGCCTTCGGGCTTCGATGATCCACCGCGCACCATCGAGGAGGGGCCGTGACCCAGACCATCCCGCAACCCCGTCACGCCCCGGTCGCCGTACCGACCGCCGGGCAGCCGTACGAATACCACCGCCGCCCCCTGGTCGAACCCGACTGGACCCGCTTCCCCGGCTGGCGCACCGTCACCCGCGACCAGTGGGAATCCGCCCAGTGGCAACGCGTCAACTGCGTCAAGAACATCAAGCAGCTCCGCGCCGTCTTCGGCGACCTCGTCGACGACAGCTTCTACGCCGACCTCGAGGCCGACCAGAAGGCCCTGGCCACCATGTCCATGCTGGTGCCGCCACAAATGATCAACACGATGGTGCCGTTCGCGCCGCTGACCACCGAGGCGCTGCTCGCGGACCCCATCCGCCGCTACATGATCCCGGTCGCCTCCGACCGCCGCACCGACTGGCCCTCACACCCCTACGCCAGCCGCGACAGCCTGCACGAGCACGACATGTGGGTCGCCGAAGGCCTCACCCACCGCTACCCCACCAAGGTCCTCGCCGAACTGCTCTCCACCTGCCCCCAGTACTGCGGCCACTGCACCCGCATGGACCTGGTCGGCAACTCCACCCCCGCCGTCGACAAGCTGAAGCTCACCCTCAAGCCCGTCGACCGCTACGACGCCCACATCGCCTACCTCAAGGCCCACCCCGGCGTACGCGACGTGGTCGTCTCCGGCGGCGACGTGGCCAACGTCCCGTGGCGCAACCTCGAGTCGTACCTCATGCGCCTGCTGGAACTGGAGACGGTCCGCGACATCCGCCTCGCCACCAAGGCCCTCATGGGCCTGCCCCAGCACTGGCTGCAACCCGACGTCGTCGAGGGACTGGAGCGGGTCGCCCGCACCGCCGCCCGCCGCGGCGTCAACCTCGCCATCCACACCCACGTCAACCACGCCCAGTCGCTCACCCCACTGGTCGCCAAGGCCGCCCAGACCGCCCTCGACGTCGGCGTCCGCGACGTCCGCAACCAGGGCGTCCTCATGCGCGGCGTCAACGCCACCACCCCGGAACTGCTCGACCTCTGCTTCGCCCTGCAGGGCGAAGCCGGGATCCTGCCGTACTACTTCTACATGTGCGACATGATCCCCAACGCCGAACACTGGCGCGTCCCGGTCTGGCACGCCCAGCAGCTCCAGCACGACATCATGGGCTACCTGCCCGGCTACGCCACCCCACGGATCGTCTGCGACGTGCCCTTCGTCGGCAAGCGCTGGGTGCACATGCTCACCGACTACGACCGTGAGCGCGGCATCTCCTACTGGACCAAGAACTACCGCACCTCCATCGAGTCCGCCGACCTGGAAGCGCTCAACAAGCGCTACGCCTACTACGACCCGATCGACACCCTCCCCGAGGGCGGCCAGCAGTGGTGGAACGACCACCGCGACGACTGACCCACCGACGGCGACACCCTGGGGACTCCCCGGGGTGTCGCCGTTCCGGTCACCGGCAGCCCAGGGCCTGGGAGTACCCGGTCGGCGACGTCCCCGCCGCGACCTCGTCGGCGTACTTCCAGAACACCTCCGGCCAGTCACTGGCCTGATCCATGTCCCGCAGCACCCGCCAGCCGTGACTGCCGCGCAGCGCGTCGGCGGCCTGCCGTGCCGCCTCCTCGTCCCCGCCCGCCGTCGCCCGCTGCCACCGGTCGATCCACGCGCAACCGACCCGGGACGTCACGTCCAGCGCGAAATGGAACGAGTCGCCCAACCCGATCTCCTCGAACGCGGCGACATCAAAGCCGGGCGGCAGCGGCACGCCGGCCAGCACCTTCACCGCTCGCTCCCCCGGCGGCCTCACCATCTCCGCCGGAAGCGCCGCCAACCACGTCCGCGCATCCACCCGGACGATGTTCTCGAGAACCCGATCCAGATCTTTACGCGACCAGTTGCCCGACGTCCGCATCTCGACGAACAGCCCGTCGCGCGGACTCACCAGCACCGCATAATCACCGGCGAAGTACTGGAACAGGTCAGCCGGCCACCCGTCGACCCGCACCGACTTCGGGGGGCCCACGTCGAGCCGGTCGGTGCGGCGGTCCGCATACCCGGACTCCGGATACCAGGTCATCTCCAGCTCCCGCCCACCCTGGCGGAATGTGATGGTGCCGAAGTCGGCGGTGAACTCGGACAGCCCGCTCACCTTCCAGCCGACCCGGTCGATCAGCAGCCGCGGGTTTCTCTGCGCCACCGCCATCGCCGCCGCCGAATAGACGACCCCCGCGTCCGCGCTGGCGATAGGCGAGGCCCCGCCCTCCTCGGACTGCCCCCGTAACACTATGGATGCCGGCACGATGCTCAGGAGCACGGCCGCCGCCGCCATGACGCCCGCGAAGCGACGCACCCACAACCGCCGCGGCGGCATCCCGACGCTACGCCGGACCAACGACTCGGACAGGATGTCCTCCAGGAGTGCCTGCTTCACCCCGCCGAGGTCCCCCACCATCCCGAGCCCACCCGGGTCGGCATCCCGAACCAGCTGGTCGACACGCTCCTCTGTGGTCATCAGTCCTCCTTGCGGGTGGATGTGGTCAGCACGTCGAGTACATGTCCGGGCGGCCCCGGATCGTCACCAACCAACCCCCGCAACCTCGTCCGCGCCCGCGACAGCCGCGTCCGGACCGCCGCAGGAGACACCCCCAGCACCACGGCCACCTCATGCGGTTGCAGCCCCTCCCACACGGTGAGCATCAGCACCTCCCGGTCCACCTCGGCCAGACCCGCCAACGCCGCCCGAACGGCAAGACGCTCCGGCACCTCACTCCCCGGATCGGCCACCGACGCGGCAATCTGCTGGCGTAATCGCTCACCGAGGCGCTGCCGGCGAACACCACCACGGTGATGATTGGCCAGCACCCGCCGGGCGACCCCGTACAGCCACAGCCGGGTCGCACCGGCAATCGGAATGTCCTGCCGGCGACGCCACGCCACCAGGAAGGTCTCCGCGACCACGTCGGCCGCGTCTTCCGCATGTGCGACACGCCGCAACGCGTACGCAAGCAGCGAATCGAAATCGTCGGCGTACACCCGCCGGAATCGGTCCTCGTCTTGCTCTATCCCGGAGCTCACATTCACTCCATGTCCGGTGGGACCCCAAGCGTGACACCCCACCGGACTCGCGCCGTCGAATCCGACGCGGACCGTGCCGTCTCAGGCGCCGGCCAACACCTCGGACAGCGGGGCCGGCACCAGCCCCCGCTCGCGTAGCCCGGCCAGGATGTGCGGCAACGCCTCATCGGTCATCGCCGCGTTCGCCTCGGTCACGTGCATGATCACCACCGACCCCGGCCGTACGTGGTCCAGCACCGCACGCACCAATGGCTTCCACGCCGTCGCGAACGGATCACCGCTCACCACGTCTCCGTCGACGACAGTCACGCCCAGCGGTGCCAGCGCGTCCAGCGCCGCCGCGTCGTGGCAGAGCCCCGGAAAGCGGAAGTACCGGGTCTGCCGACCCCCGTACGGCTCGATCACCTCGAACGTCTTTGCCACGTCGCCGCGCAACTCGTTCACCGGCTTCGAGGGCAGGTCGTAGCAGTCCCCGGTGAACGCCGCGTGCCCGTACGTGTGGTTGGCCAACTCGAAGCGCGGATTACCGGCGATCCGCCGCGTCACGTCCGGATACCGCTGCACCCACTTGCCGGTCAGGAAGAACGTAGCCGGGACCCGCTCCCGTTCCAGCAGGTCGAGGATGCGCAGGTTGGCGTACGACTTCACCCGACCGGCACGCAGGTTGCCCAACATCGCGTCGGTCATGTCCGCGTCGAAGGTCAACGCGACCTTGTTACCGGTCCGCGGCCCGTGGTCCACCACCGGCGCCCTGGTCCCGGTCGGCGTCGCGCCCGGCACCGAGGCAACCGTCGGCGCAGACGGGACACCGGCCGATGGGGCGACGGACGGCGTGGATGGGCTCGACGAGGCGGACGAGCCGACGAAGACCGGCTCATCCGAGGGCGGCACCCGGGACGCTTCACACCCGGCACCGCCGAGGATCGCCGCCACAACCAGTACGCCAAGAAACGGGCGAAGCCCAGGTCGGATCACGCCGCAGATCATCGCAGACACGAAAGCGCCTCACTGTCCCCCGCGTGGCACCACGAAGGCTCGTGGGCGCGCGTCTCAGGCCCGCTTGGGCGGTGCCGCTCCGGTAAGCGATATACCTCAGAGGTATAAATATGACTCTGAGGTATATCGCCTTCCAGTGATACACCGCCCGCGAGGTCACCGAGCGCGGGTCAGGCGGAACCCGCGCGCGGGGCGTACATGATGACCGCGACGCCGAGCAGGCACAGCGCCGCGCCGGTCAGGTCCCAGCGGTCCGGGCGGAACCCGTCCACCACCATCGCCCAGCCCAACGAACCCGCCACGAACACCCCGCCGTACGCGGCCAGGATGCGGCCGAAGTTGGCGTCCGGCTGGAACGTGGCCACGAAGCCGTAACAGCCCAACGCCACCACGCCGGCGGCGATCCACCACAGGCCGCGCTGCTCCCGCCAACCCTGCCAGATCAGCCAGGCGCCACCGATCTCGGCCAGAGCGGCCAGCACGAACAACCCCAGGGAACGGAGCACGGTCACCCCACGACCCTAGCCGCGCACACGACGGGTCCCCGGGCGACGGCGCACCCGGGGACCCGCGGACCGCTCAGGTCACTTCGTGAAGGAGTCCTTCACGTTGCGTCCCGCGTCCTTGACGTTCTGACCGGCCTGCTTGGCGCGCGCGTCGCTCTGCTGGCTGGCGCCCTCGCCACGCATCCGCTCGTTGTCGGTCATGTCGCCGACGCGCTCTCTCGCGGCGCCGGCCATCTGCTCGACCTTGTTCTTTGCCTTCTCGGTGAAGCTCATCGCGCCTCCTCGGTCTGGCGGTTGTCGCGGCTCGCATGCCCGCTCTCCCGGTGCCGAAACCGGCGGTGTCGGTCGGCACACCCCGTAAGGCGTCCTAGGAAGATAGGTTGAGGGAGGGCGGCACTCGCCGCCCCACCGCGATGGTTAACTGGCCGCATGGGAGAGCTCCTGCTGATCCGGCACGGTGAGACCACCTGGAGCGCCAGCCTGCGGCACACCTCGTACACCGATCTGGAGCTGACCCCCGACGGCGAGCGACAGGCCCGCACCCTCGCCGCGTTCCTGGCCGGCCGGCGCTTCGTCACCGTCCTGACCAGCCCCCGCTCCCGGGCGCTGCGCACCGCGCAGCTGGCCGGGCTCACCGTCGACGCGGTCGACGAGGACCTCAGCGAGTGGAACTACGGCGACTACGAGGGCCGCACCACCGTCGACATCCACGACGACGACCCGCACTGGAACATCTGGACCGACGGCTGCCCCGGCGGGGAGTCACCCGCGCAGGTGGGTGACCGGCTCGACCGCGTGCTGACCCGCGTCACCCCACTGCTCGACCGGGGCACCGTGGCGCTGGTGGGCCACGCGCACAGCCTGCGGGTGCTCGGCGCCCGCTGGATCGGGCTGCCCCCATCCGCCGGCGGACGGCTGCGCCTGGACACCGCCACGGTCAGCGCGCTCGGTCACGAGCACGGCCGACAGGTCATCCTGCGGTGGAACCAGCCGGCTCCTCCGGCGCCCGGGACCGCGACCGACTCGGCGCCGCTGCACTGATCTTCGGCGGGCGATTCTCGTACGGGGTGGACAGCACCACCGTCGTCCGGGTCGTCACGTTCGCCGAGGTACGGATCTCCTGCAGCACCCGCTCCAAATCCGCCGGGCTGGCCACCCGCACCAGCAGCAGGTAGAAGTCCTCCCCCGCCACCGAGTAGCACGAGTCGATCTCCGGCAGGTGGGCCAGTCGCTCCGGCGCGTCGTCCGGCTGCGACGGGTCGAACGGCCGGATCGCCACGAACGCGGTCAACGGCAGGTCGAGCGCCTCGAACGACACCCGGGCGGCGTACCCCTTGAGCACCCCGCGCTGCTCCAGCCGGCGCACCCGCTGGTGCACGGCGGACACCGACAGCCCCACCTTCTCGGCCAGGTCGGTGTACGACAGACGGCCGTCAGCGGTCAGCGCGGCGACGATGGCGCGGTCGATCTCCTCCACGGCGAGCAACCTACCGGGAAATCGGCGCGACGGCGACGACGAACGCCGCGCTGGCCCGCCGTCTCAGCTCTTGGCGAGCGCCCGGGAGATCACCAACCGCTGGATCTGGTTGGTGCCCTCCACGATCTGCAGCACCTTCGCCTCGCGCATGTACCGCTCGACCGGGTGGTCGGCCACGTAACCAGCGCCGCCGAGCACCTGCACGGCATCGGTGGTCACCCGCATCGCCATGTCGGTGGCGAAGAGCTTCGCCTTCGCCGCCTCGATCGAGTACGGCCGCCCCGCGTCGCGCAGCCGGGCCGCGGCCAGGGTGAGCGCGCGGGCGGCGGAGATCTGGGTGGCCGCGTCGGCGAGCAGGAAGCCGAGCCCCTGGAAGTCGATGATGGACCGGCCGAACTGCTGACGCTCGCGGGCGTAGCCGACGGCGTAGTCGAGCGCGGCCTGGGCCAGCCCGACCGCGCAGGCGGCGATGCCCAGCCGGCCCGAGTCGAGCGCGGACATCGCGATGGTGAAGCCCGCCCCCTCGCCACCGACCAGCCGGTCGGCCGGCACCCGCGCCTCCTCGAAGGCGATCTGCGCCACCGGCGAGGACCGCAGCCCCATGGTCCGCTCGGCGGCCTGCGGCAAGATGCCGGCGGTGCCCGCGTCGGCGACCAGACAGGAGATGCCCTTCGGGCCGGGCCCGCCGGTGCGGCAGAAGACGTTGTAGAAGTCGGCCACCTGGGCGTGCGTGATCCACGCCTTGGTGCCGGAGACGACGTACGCGTCGCCGTCGCGGACCGCCCGGGTGCTCAGCGCCGCCGCGTCGGAGCCGCCCTGCGGCTCGGAGAGGCAGTACGCGCCGAGCAACTCGCCGCCGAGCATGTCCGGCAGGAGCTTGCGCTGCTCGGCGCTGCCGAACGCGGCGACCGGGTAACAGCTCAGGGTGTGCACGCTGACCGCCTCGGCGACCGCGAGCCACCGGCTGGCCAGGATCTCCAGCACCTGCAGGTACACCTCGTACGGCTGCGCCGCGCCGCCGTGTTCCTCGGCGTAGGGCAGGCCGAGCAGGCCGGCGCGGCCGATGGTGCGCAGCACCTCGCGGGGGAACTCGGCGCGTTCCTCGAAGCTCGCGGCCTTGGGCGCCAGCTCGCGGTCGGCCAGCTCGGTGGCGAGGTCCAGCAGGTCGTGGGCCTCGTCGGTAGGGAGGATCCGGTCGACAGTCATAGCGCGATGAGCTCCGTGGGGGTGGTGTTGAGCCGCTGCACGCCGTCCGTCGTGCAGACGACGATGTCCTCGATGCGGGCGTCGATCAGCCGGTCCGGCGGGTACAACTCATCGGTTCCCACCCCGTGAGCTTAACGGTCGTTTGGGCATCCCCAGAAGCCCGCATCCGCCCAGGCGAGGAAATCCACCGGCGTTGATTGACGCCGACAGTTAACACTCTTTAAGATTTGGCTGCCTCGAGGCCCACCCGTTCCTGCGTCCCGCATCTCCCGCCCGCGACAACTCTGCGTAGGCGGGCGTCGTCCCCCGCCCACGGGAAGGCCCCCGATGTCCTCACCACTGCGCCGCGCCCTCACCGCCGGTCTGCTCGCCCTGGCCACCGCCGCTGCCACCGTCACCCTCGTCCCCACCAACGCGCAGGCCGTGGTGCTGCCGAACAACTTCAAGAGCGTCGGCTACATGCCCTCGTGGGCTGGCAACGTCAACACCATCCAGTACAACAAGCTCACCCACATCAACTACGCGTTCGTGCTGCCCAACAACGACGGCAGCCTGCGCGCGGTGGAGAACCCGAGCAAACTTTCCTCGCTGGTCTCCCAGGCGCACGCCAACAACGTCAAGGTCTCGATCGCCGTCGGCGGCTGGAACGACGGCAACGATTCGGCCTTCGAGGCCCTCGCGGCCAACTCCGGCAGCCGGGGCGCCTTCGTCAACAACCTGGTCAACTTCGTCAACCAGTACAACCTCGACGGCGTCGACATCGACTGGGAGTACCCGGACCCGGGCGCCTCGGCGAACAACTACAGCCAGCTCATGACGCAGCTCGGCAGCGCCATGCACAGCCGCGGCAAGCTGCTCACCGCGGCAGTCGTCTCCGAGGGCTACTACCTCGACGGCGTGCCAACGGCCGTGTTCGGCCAGGTCGACTGGCTCAACATCATGGCGTACGACGGCGGCAGCCCGCACTCCAACTACGACTGGTCGATCAACAGCATCAACCTGTGGAAGTCCCGCGGCCTGCCGGCCAGCAAGGCCGTCCTCGGCATCCCGTTCTACAGCCGCCCCGGCTACTACACGTACTCGGCGCTCGTCGCCCTGGACCCCGCCAACGCCAACCGGGACTGCACCACGGCCGGCGGCGCGCAGCAGTGCTACAACGGCATCCCGACCGTCAAGCGCAAGACGCAGTGGGCCCTCGCGAACGCCGGCGGCGTCATGAACTGGGAACTGTCGCAGGACACCACCGGCTCCACCTCGCTGGTCAGCGCCATGTACGACACCATCATGGGCGGCACCACCCCGCCGCCGTCCGGTCGTACCGGCCAGATCACCGGCCTCGGCGGCAAGTGCGTCGACGTGGCCTCCGCGAGCACCGCCAACGGCACCGCCATCCAGCTCTGGACCTGCAACGGCACCAACGCGCAGACCTGGACCGTCGCCAGCGACGGCACGCTGCGCGCCCTCGGCAAGTGCGCCGACATCACCAGCGGCTCCACCGCCAACGGCGCCAAGGTGCAGCTGTACGACTGCAACGGCAGCGGCGCCCAGGTCTGGCAGGCGCAGTCCAACGGCACGCTGCGCAACCCGCAGTCCAACAAGTGCCTGGACGTCACCGACAACAGCTCGGCCGACGGCGCCCGGTTGCAGATCTGGGACTGCTTCGCCGGCGCCAACCAGCGCTGGACCCTCCCGACCTGACCCTGAACCAGCCGCCGCGATCCCCGGTCGACGCCCCCGCGTCAGCCGGGGATCGTCGCGTGGGTCGTCAGCCGGGGATCGTCGCGTGGTCGCGGGCCAGCGCCAGCATCTCGTCGACCGAACCGGCCGGATCGGTGACCGGGAACTGCACCGCCCGCACCACCGACGTCGGGTCGACAAGCATCGTCAGTCGCTTGAACCGGGTCACCCCGCCGGCGGAGAAGACCGGCAGCAGCAGGCCCGTGGCGAGTCGACCGTCCTGATCGGACAGCAACGGAAACGGCAGCCCGGCGTACGCGGCGAACTCGGCGAGCTCGTCGGGCCGCTGGGTGCTGATCCCGCGCACCCGTACCCCGGCCGCCGCGAAGGCCGGGTGCCGGTCGGCGTACGTCGTCGATTCGAGGGTGCAGCCCCGGGCGCCGGGGATCTGGGCCCAGCCCGGCGGGTAGCCGTTCGTCCCCGGCGCGTACGCCCCGGGAAAGAGGTAGAGGACGCTCCAGACGTCCGGCGCGGTCAACGCGACCGGCCGGCCGTCGGCGCCGGGCAGGGCGACCTCCGGCAGCCGTCGGCCCACCAGCGCGTGTGCCCGTCGCGCCTCGGCCGAGGCGTCGTCGGCGGTCGCGGTCAGCTCTCCGTCACCCATCAGGTGCCTCGTTCCCCAGTCCTGCAGGGCGATCAGGACCGGCAGCAGGCCCTCGCCCTTGCTAGTGAGCAGATAGTCGTGCCGGGGCGGGTGCGCCGAGTACCTGCGGCGTTCCAGCACGCCGTGCTCGACCAGTGCGGCGAGGTGTTCGGTGAGCGCCCGCCGGCTGACGCCCAGTTCCCGCTGGAGCGCGTCGAAGCGGGTCGTGCCGCCGGCGACGTCGCGCACGATGAGGAACGTCCACCAGTCCCCCAGCACGCCGAGCGCCTGCGCGATGCCGCAGTCCGCGTCCGCGAGATCCTCTCGTCGCACCCGCTTCCTCCCTCGGTCCCGCCCGACTATAGTCCGTTCCAGAATGGAACGCACTGTCCTCGGGAACCACTGCCCACGGCACGCACCGCCAACGGCAGCGCACTGACACCGGGAACGCAGCGGCGCGACGGACGGGGGCCGACGACATGCACGTCGACGAACGGGCCGGTGTGTTCTGGCGCTGGTGGGCCGCCGGCACGACCAGTCTGGTCGGGTCGGCGGTCGGCGCGGTGGCCCTACCGCTGACCGCGCTCACCGTCCTGGACGCCTCCGCGTGGCAGATGGGTCTGATCGCCGCGGCCAGCTACGTCGCCTGGATCGTGATCGGCCTGCCCGCCGGCGTGATCGTGCAGCGCCTGCCGCTGCGCGGCACCCAGGTCGGCGCGGACCTGGCCCGCGCCCTCGCCGTCGCGTCGATCCCGCTGACCTGGTGGTGGGGGCAGCTCACCGTGACCCACCTGGTGGTCACCGCGCTCGTCGTCAGCTTCGCCAACGTGCTGTTCGACGTGGCCAACTCGACCTTCCTGCCCAGCATCGTCGAGCGCGAGCAGTTGCAGTCGCGCAACAGTCTCACCTCGGCCACCCACGCCGCGACCCTGCTCAGCGGCCCATCGCTCGGTGGGCTCGCCGTGCAGGCGCTCGGCGCGGTGCCCACCCTGCTCGTCGACTCGGCCAGCTACCTCGTGTCGGCGGCTCTGCTGCGCACCCTGCCCGCGCGCCGCGTCGACGCACCCGAGCAGTGGCCGCCGGTCGGTGAGCTGATCCGCGAGGGCTGGCGCTACGTGGCGTACCACCAGGTCATGGCCCCGTGCATGTGGGCCGCGACGGCCATGAACTTCGTCTGCGGCGCGCAGTTCGCGCTGCACCCGCTCTACCTCGTCCGCGACCTGCACGCGCCGGCCGGCCTGGTCGGCGTCCTGCTCGCCGTCGAGGGTGTCGGTGCGCTGGTGGGGGCCGCCCTCGCCACGTCGATCACCACGCGGCTCGGCAGCGCCCGCGCGCTGGTCGCCGCCGGGTTCACGACGGTCGCCGGAGCGTTCCTGATCCCCGGGGGCACCGGGTGGCCGGCTTACGTCGCCTTCGCCGCCGGCAGCATCGTCTTCTCCCTCGGCACGGTCGTGCTCAGCGTGACCACCCGGACGTACCGGCAGATCGCCAGCCCGCCCGAACTCCTCTCGCGGGTGATGGCGACCGTGCGGTTCGTCTCCTGGGGCGCCATCCCGGTCGGCGGGCTGGTCGCCGGCGCTCTCGCCGGCCCGCTCGGCGCCCGCGCCACCCTGTTCGTCTTCGCGGCGACCCTGATCTGCGCGCCCCTGGTGCTGCTGCTGTCCCCCGTCCGACGCCTGCGCGACCTCACCGACCACGACCGCGACGAGGGCCGACGTCCGGCCGTCACCATCGGTCGGTGACCGCACCCCGGAACAGGCCGTCGGCCACCCGCCGCGCCCGGCTCGCGTCGCTGAGCACATCGACGCTGTGCACGTACTGGTCGACCGCCCCCAGCAGCGGTCGGTCGCGCAGCGCCGGGTCGGTCACCGCGGCGCGAAGGGCGGCGGCGACGCGCTCGGCACCAAGCACCAGGAACGGCCGGCGGTGAAACGGCCCGGCCCGGGCGCGTACCGGCGCTGCCAGAGCGGTGTCGTCGGTCCACCGGGCCATGGTCTCCAGCGCCTCGACCAGACCGGCCTGGCGCCGGGTCCAGTCGCCCGGGCCGGTCGCCTCGGCCAGCGCCGCGACCGCCGGGGCCGCGCCGGGCAGCCTGCCGAAGGTCGTGCCGAGCCATTTGTCGTACGGCGGCCAGCGTCGATGCAGCAGCAGACCGAGCCGTAGCACGTCACGGGCGATGCCCCCGGTGACGACCCGGCTGCCCACCTCGTCGCCGACCTCGGCGCACCGGCCGGGCAGGTGCTCAGCCTGCGCGATCCGCGTCCACACGGCGGCCAGGACGTACCGCCACACGTCCGGCGGATACCACCGCATCGCCGCCCGTCGAGCGGTCAGCGCCCCGTCGAGGCCGTCGTGGAAGACCTCGCCACCGGTCACCTCCGCCAACCGCTGGGTCGGGCTCGCGAGCCAGTCCGCCGTACCGACCCCGGCCATCGGGTCGAAGCCGAGCCGGCGGCGCCACCAAGCGGCCGATTCGTCGACCGTGACACCGTGGCGCGTTCCGGCCGCATCGGCGACACCCAGTCGTCCGTCGCCAGCGAAACGAGTGGGCCAGCCGAGGAACTCCGCCGGCAGGTCGGAGTCCAGCGCGGCGCGTATCCGCGGGATCGCGGCGACGTCAGCCGGCCCGACGAACAACTGCAGGCGCGGGCCCCAGTCGTGGTCGGTGGACCGGGCCGTGTCCAGGCCGAGCACCTCCGAGCCACCATCGAGCAGCCCCGCCGCGTACCGCAGGGCGGGGAGACGACCGCGCAGGATCGGCGCGACCACCTCGTCGTGGTACCGGCGGGCCAGCACCAAGCCTGGAAGAAACGACACACCGGCAGTCTGCGCCGTTGCGGGGCCTGCCCGCACGATGGTTCTCCGGGTAGGACCGGGGCGGGGGCCATAGCCTGGGTTCGGGATGTCCGCATGGGGCCGCGACCGGGAGGGCCGACGTGACAGCGAACGACGCGAACCGGGCGGCGACCCGCCGTCGCCGGCAACTGTGGGCCGGGGTTCTCGCGCTCATCGGCCTGGTCCTGCTGGTCATCGGGCTCACCGTGGCTGACGGCGTCGCCGCCTGGGTCGAGGTGCTGGTCGCGATCCTGCTGCTGGTGACCAGCTACGTCGTGCAGCATCTCGCCCGACGCGACACCGTCTACCGGCACGACGAGCGGCGTTGATCCCACCGGGCGGCCGGGCTACCGCTGATCGTCGCAGGGCTGTGCCAGGCTGTCGGGCGTGGCACACCGATCCCCGATCCTGCTGATCGACGCACCCAGCCTCTACTTCCGGGCCTACTTCGGCATCCCGGAGTCCGCCGCGCGCGCCGAGGACGGCACGCCCGTCAACGCTGTGCGCGGCTTTCTCGACATGCTCGCCACGCTCATCCGCAGCCGGGGCGCCGACCGGATGGTGTGCGCTCTGGACTACGACTGGCGGCCGGCGTGGCGGGTCGAGCTGCTGCCGTCGTACAAGGCGCACCGGGTGGCCCCGCAGGGCGGCGAGGTCGTCCCCGACACGCTCTCCCCGCAGGTGCCGATGATCCTGGAGGTCCTCGACGCGGTCGGCATCACCGCCGTCGGCGCGACCGGTTACGAGGCCGACGACGTGCTCGGCACACTGTCGGTGACTCAGCCGGGCCCGGTCGAGGTGGTCTCCGGCGACCGGGACCTGTTCCAGCTCATCGACGACTCCCGGGCCGTGCGGCTGCTCTACGTCGGGCGCGGCGTGGCCAAGCTCGACGACTGCGACGACGCGGCGGTGCGCACCCGCTACGGGGTGCCCGCCGACCGGTACGCCGACTTCGCGGCCCTGCGCGGCGACCCCAGCGACGGACTGCCCGGGGTGCCGGGCGTCGGCGAGAAGACCGCCGCGCGGCTCATCGAGCGGTACGGCAGCATCGACGGCATCCTGGCCGCGCTGGACGACTCCGACTCGTCCTTCGCGCCGGGCCTGCGCACCAAGCTGGCGGGCGCCCGCGACTACCTGGCCGTCGCGCCGACGGTGGTCCGGGTCGCCCTGGACGTGGCCCTGCCGGAGCTGCCCACCGCGCTGCCGACCGCCCCCGCCGACCCGGAGCGACTGCTCGAGCTGGCCGACCGGTGGAACCTGGCCGGCTCCGCCCGCCGCCTCGTGGACGCCCTGGCCGCCCGCGCCGACGCCTGACCGGGCGGCGACCTCCACGCAAACGCGGCCCCGCCCTCGCCTGAGGGCGCGTCGGTCGGCCGGTGCCTCACGCGCGCAGGTTGGCCGCCAGGTCACCGATCGCGGCCATCGCGTAGCGCTGCATTCCCGGGCCGAACGTGATGCGGGTGGCCCCGTGTCGGGCCAGCTCGGTCACGGACTCCCGGTTCGGCGCGGCGGCCATGTTGATGGGGCCGGTGATGCCCTCGCGCAGCACCGCAAGGACCTCGGTCGGGGCCCGCAGCGGGTACACGCAGTCGACGCCCGCCGCCACGTACAGCTTCGCGCGGGCGACGGCGTCGGCCGGGTCACCCGAGCCGAACAGGAACGTGTCGACGCGCGCGTTGATGACGAGCGCGTCGCCTGCCGCCGCCCGCACCTCGGCCAGCCAGTCCGCGTGCCGCTGCGGATCCTTGAGCGTGGCGTGCCCCTCGGAGTCCTCCAGGTTGCAGCCGACGACGCCCGCCTCCAGCAGCCGCTCGACCAGCTCGACGGGAGCGAGCCCGTAGCCGTCCTCCACGTCCGCGGACACCGGAACGGAGACGGCCCGGACGACCCTCGCCACGGCGGCGAACATCTCGGCGGGCGGGGTGGCGCCGTCCTCGTAGCCGAGGGAGGCGGCGATCCCGGCGCTCGGCGTGGCGAGCGCTTCGAAGCCGGCGTCGGCGAAGACCCGGGCGCTGCCCGCGTCCCAGGCGTTCGGCAGCACGAGCGGGTCGCCGGCGGGACGGTCGTGGTGCAGGGCACGGAAGGTGGCGGCTGTCATCGTTCAGCTCTCCCGACGGATTGTGGAGGGACGATGGCGAAGGCAGGGCGACTGCCCACCATGGACCGTACCGTCATCGCACCGTCCGCGCGTCGTGCCGTGCCCGGGGCCAATACGCAACCATCGGTTGCGCGAGGCGCGCGGAGCGTTGTAGCCTGACGCAACCAAAGGTTGCGAAAGGGTGGTACGCATGGAGTACGGAGTCATCGAACGCGACATCGACGTGGACGCCTCGCCGGAGGTGGTCTTCGAGGTGATCAGCCAACCCGAGCACGTGCGGGAGTGGTGGGCCGACGACGCCCGGTTCGAACCGGTCGAGGGCGCGCCCGGCGAGTTGGTGTGGCGCGACGCGCAGACCGGCGAGACGACGACCGTCGACCTCGCCGTCGTGGACGTCGACCCGCCGAAGCGGTTCTCCTTCCGGTGGTCCTTCACCGAGCCCAACCGGGGTGGGCAGTCGCTACTGGTCACCTTCGACCTCGTCCCGCTCGCAACGGGGACCCGCATCCGCATGACGGAGACCGGTTTTCGCGAGATGGGCTGGGAGATCGCCCTGCTCGAGAAGCAGTACCAGGACCACGTCAGCGGGTGGAACCACTACATCCCCGCACTCGGCGCGTACGTCGCCCGGCTGGTCGCCACGTCATGAGCACGGCCGTCGACGACGCCCTGTGGTCGGCGATCGGGGACCCGATCCGACGCAGCATGATCGACCTGCTGCTCGCCGGCGGGCCCGGCACCGCCACGTCGCTGAGCGAGCGACTGCCCGTCACCCGCCAGGCCGTCTCGAAGCACCTGGCCGTCCTGGACCGGGTCGGCCTGATCCACTCCGCGCCGGCCGGTCGTGAACGTCACTACCAGGTCGACGAGGCGCAGCTCGCGCGTGCGGTAGCCCAACTGACCGCCGTCGGCGCCACCTGGGATGCCCGACTCCGCCGGATCAAGCGGATCGCCGAGACGATCGAACGTCACCGTACCGACAACCAGGGAGAATGAGATGGTCGACATCCTGCACCGGGTCGGCGTCGTCGCCCCGCTCGACGACGTCTACCGCGCGGTGGCCACCCCGGAGGGCCTGGCCGCCTGGTGGACGACCGACACGGTCGGCAAGAGCGAGGTCGGCGAGCAGTTGGCCTTCCGGTTCGGCGACGCCGGTGGCTTCGACATGGAGGTCCTGGAGCTGGACCCCACCGGCCACGTCCGCTGGCGGGTCGCCGACGGCCCCGAGGAATGGGTCGGCACCGAGATCGACTGGCGCCTCGACCAGCGGGGCGACTACACCATCGTCCTGTTCAGTCACGAGGGCTGGCGCGAGCCGGGCGAGTTCATGCACCACTGCGGCACGAAGTGGGCGACGTTCCTGATGAGCCTCAAGGCGCTGGTGGAGACCGGGCGCGGCAGGCCGGCGCCGGACGACGTCCGGATCAGCGACTGGCACTGAGCCCGGCCGTTACTTCACCTTCCGGGTGGACCGCACCACGATGTCCTCGTACTCCGGGTGCTTGACCAGCCACTCGGCGAGGAACGGGCAGATCGGCACCACGGTGCGTCCCCTGGCCCGCGCGTCGTCCATGACCGCGCGGGCCAGGGTCGACCCGACGCCCCGGCCCTCGTACGCCGGATCGACCTCGGTATGGGTGTAGGCGATGATGGCGCCGGTCAGCTGGTAGGTGACGACCCCGGCGACCGCGCCCGTCTCGTCGCGCGCCTCGAACCGCTCCCGCGTCGGCGCGTCTGTCACGGTGAACTGCACCGGACCATCCAAGCACAGCGCGCGTGACAGCCTCGCCCGGTCGCCGCCAGGATGCGTGGGCGGGCCCGCCCACGGGGAGCGGGCCCGCCCGGGGACGTCAGAGACGCCGACGGCCGTACGCGGCGGCGGTGACGGCCACGCCGATCGCGGCGAACACCACCTGCAGGAGCAGTTCGATCCAGTCGATGCCGGCGGTCTCGTCCACGCCGAGCCCACCGGCCACGAGGGTGCCGAGGATCGCGGCGAGCACGCCGATCGCCAGGGTGAGCACGATCGAGATGTTCTGCCTGCCGGGCACCACGAGCCGACCGAGCGCGCCGATGACCAGGCCGATGATGATCGCGGTGAAGAAGCCCTGGATTTCCACGGGAGCCGTCCCTTCGAAGATGTTGTCGTCAGCGACACTCTTCTGCCCCGGACCGGGCACCGCCGAAACCAGGGCTGGGACGCGCGCTGGTCCCGGTCGCAGGCGACCGGGACCAGCGGTGTGACGGCGGTCAGGAGGCGGCGATGCCCTCCATGCCGATGCCGTCGGCGAACTTCGGCAGGCCCTCGACGGTGGTGACCAGGCGCAGCGAGCCGTCGTCGTTCACCTCGTAGCCCTGCACGTTGCCGGCGGCGGCGTTCTGGACGTACAGGAAGCCGTCGCTGGTGGTCATGTCGATCGACCCACCGCCGGTGTCGGCGGCGACGGCGTGGACGAGTTCGAGCTTGCCGTCGTCGTCGACGCGGTAGGCGCTTATGGTGGAGCTGCCTGCGTTGGCGACGTAGAAGTAGTCGCCGGCGCGCTGGATCCAGCAGGACGCCTGCTGACCGTTCGGCACCGACGGCCCGACCTGGTCGAGGGCACCGTCCTCGTCGACGTCGAACCGGGTGACCTCGTTGCTGCCGGACTCGGTGACCAGCACCGAGTCCTCCGTGTCGAACGTGAAGCCGAACGGCACGGACCCGGCGTCGCTGATG
The DNA here is from genome assembly GCF_045161355.1 of Micromonospora sp. NBC_00617. Classification (NCBI taxonomy): domain Bacteria; kingdom Bacillati; phylum Actinomycetota; class Actinomycetes; order Micromonosporales; family Micromonosporaceae; genus Micromonospora; species Micromonospora sp. NBC_00617. Next base: position 2,352,535 of record NZ_CP107751.1, read on the forward strand.
ACCGGATGGCGGGCCGGTTCGCCGTGGCGACCGATCTCGAAGCTGAACATGACGTTGGCGGCCTTGGTCGACACCAACACGAACTCACCGTCCGGGTCGATCTCGACCTGGGCGGGGGCGGTCATGAACGCGGGCGGGTTGCCGTTGTGCAGGCCGAGCGACCGGTTGGCGCCGTGGATCGGCGACAGGCGGCCCTTGTGCAGCTCGAAACCCTGCACCGAGCCCTCGCCACCGGCGTTCAGGACGTAGACGAGGTCACCGCGGACCGCGACGCTGACCGGGAGCAGACCCCCGGACCAGATCACCTGCTCCTTGTGCAGCCGGGTGCCGTCGACGCGGAAGACGGTCACGGTGTTGCTGCCGGCGTTCACGGCGAACAGCAGCCCCCGGTGGTACGTCAACGACCCCTGTGACGCCAGCGCGTCGACCGGAGCGCCGATGGTGAAGCCGCCCAGCCCGCCGGTCTCGTACTCACCCGCCTTGCTGAGGCGGCCGTCCTCGTCGCGGTCGTACACCTTGATGGTGTTGCCCTCGGCCTTGTTGGTCTGGACGAAGACCGCGCCCTCGCTTTCGTGGTGGTGTCCACCTCCCCCGCGGTCATCGTGGTTGCCCGCCGGGCCGCCGCCGTCGGCCCAGGCAGCTCCGGGAAGCGTTCCGACGCTGGTCAGACCCACCAGGAGGGCCGCCGCTAGCGCTACGCTGCGCTTCATTACTGACTCCTTAGCCGCATCTTGTGACGAATACGAGGTTTCCTCTCGTTGGCAAACTATCGGAGGAGGACGCCGCTTAGACGGCTTTTACCCGTAAGGGGCATTCCCGGGCCGAACGGCAGATTTGTGGTAGAGAGGCACGTGCGGGCCCTGGACGCACCCATCCGCCCTCGCGACCTCGCTGATCAGGCGTTGTCGGTGCGGTAACGGGAATCCCAGAGCCGCCAGCAGGCTCTGGGAGGAGACGCGCCATGACGAATCCATCGCCGGCCGGGTCGGACCCCGCCCGTCAGCCGGATCGGTCGTCCTCGGAGGTGGGCGGCGGCGTCGCGGTCGTGGAACTGTTCACTTCCCAGGGCTGTAACAGCTGCCCTCCCGCCGAGGAGCTGCTGACCGAGATCGACCACGACTCCCGGACGCGGGGCGAACCCGTCTTCACCCTCGGTTTCCACGTCGACTACTGGGACGATCTGGGCTGGCCCGACCAGTTCGCGGACGCGGCGTACACGGCGCGGCAGGAGGCGTACGTCCGTGGCTTCGGCTCCGGGCGTCTCTACACCCCGCAGATGATCGTCAACGGCACCGTGGAGTTCGTCGGCTCCGACCCTGGCCGGGCGGCGAGCGCCATCGCGTCCGCCCTGATGTCGCCCGCCGCCGCGCCCCTCACGTTGTCCGTTGCGGAGGTCGCCGACGGCGGGCAGCGGATGATGGTGGGCTACCGGGCGCAGCGGCTGCCGCAGCACGCCGTGGTGAACGTCGCGCTCGTGCAACGCGGCCTGCACAGCGAGATCGCCCGGGGAGAGAAAGCCGGCCGGACGCTGCGGCAGGACAACGTGGTGCGCGCGTTCGCGTCGGTGCCCCTGGACGCCGAGCAGGGACAGGTGGAGCTGGCCACGCCGCCGGATCTCGACCCCGGCCAGTCCACGGTGATCGGCTACGTCCAGCGCGAGGGCGACCGGGCGGTCGTCGGCGCCACCGCCGTCGACCTGTCCGCCGCGGCCGGCTGACGCCGCCGGTGGGCGGCCCGCCCGCCACCTGTCGGTCCCGGTGCGTAATCTCGGCGCATGCGGATGGCACGCGCGGTGCGGGGTCTCGGTGGCTGACGCCGACGACGTACGCCGCCTGGCCCTGGCCCTGCCCCACACGGTCGAGATCGAGAGCGAGGGCTTCGACTTCCGGGTGGCCGACAAGGGTTTCGTCTGGTCCTATCCCGAGCGCAGGCCAGGCAAGCCGCGGGTGATCCGGCGCGACATCGCGGTGCTGTTCGTCGGGGACGAGGCCGAGAAGCAGGCACTCCTGCTCGGCGAACCCGAGGTCTTCTTCACCACGTCCGGGTATGACGGCCTGCCGCTGGTGATGCTGCGCCTGGCGGCGGTCGACGTCGAGCGCCTGAGGGAGCTCGTGACCGACGCGTGGCGGATGCGCGCGCCGGACGCGCTGCACGCCGACCTGGACGGGATCGGCGCGGCAGAGAGCTGACCGCCGCGCCGGCGCGGCGGGCGATCAGTTTGCGACATCAGCACGCAACCGGACGGACACATTGACGGGGATCTCGGGGGTCGATTACCGTGCCGCCTGAGAGAGCGCTCTCTCGATCGACGTTTTCCACAATTCAGACGCTACGCGCCCGGGTCGGCACGGTCCGTACCGGGACGCGCGATGGAGGCACCATGAAACCTCCCGTCCCCCACCGCCGCTGGGCCCTGGCAGCCGCCACCGCCCTGGCCCTGGTCGTCGGTGGCCTCACGATCCCCGTCACCCGCGCCGCCGAGGCCGCACCCGTGGGCGCCGGCAGCTACACCACCACCCCGGTCGGCGCGCTCCCCACCGGCTGCGGCGCGATGTCCAGCAACCCCCGGCAGTTCGCCACCGCCAACGCGCCCGCCGGTGCCGTACCCACCAACGACTGGTGGTCGTCGCTGCTGTTCAAGCGCACCGACTGCGCCTTCAGCGAGCCCCTGCACGCCCACCCGACCTCCTACGACACGTTCACCGACGGCCTCGGCTTCTCCGCCAACTCCACGCCCGCCATCAGCGGCACGGCGAACGGCGTCGGTGAATATCACTACCCGTACGTGCAGGACATTCGCGTCGGCGTGGCCGGGCTCGCCGCGCCCCAGGTCAAGGTGGACGGCTGGACCGACTGGACGGTCAGCCCGTACTGGAGCGACGGAGCCCGCACCCTGCGCGCCACCATCGGCCACGGCCTGCCGTTCGCCTACTTCCAGGCCAGCGGCGGCGACGCGGTGATCGGCACGTCCGGCACCGCCGACGTCTGGTCCACCGGCGGCGCCACCATCGGCTTCCGGGTCAACGGCCACGACTACGTGGCGTACGCCCCCAGCGGCGCGACCTGGACCGTCAGCGGTGGCCGCATCTCCTCCACGCTGGCCGGACGCGGCTACTTCTCGGTGGCCCTGCTGCCCCCGACGGCCAGCGCCACCGAACGCGCCGACCTGGCCACCACCTACGGTCGGTACGCGCACGCCCACGTCACCGGCACCCGGGTCTCCTACGCCTACGACCCGGCCACCAACGGCCTGAGCACGACGTACGCGTTCACCACCACCGCCCGGGAGGGGACCGCCACGCAGACCGTGGTCAGCCTCTACCCGCACCAGTGGAAGTCGCTGGCCGGCTCGACGCCGATCACGCCGACCTACCCGTCGGCGCGCGGCCGGATGAAGGTGCTCACCGGGGTCAACCAGTTCCGGACCGCCATGGCGTTCCAGGGTGTCCTTCCCGAACTGCCGGCCGTCGGCGACGGCAGCGGCGCGGACCTGGCCACGCTCACCAGCCACCTGGCCGCCGCCCGGAGCAACCCGATGGACCAGCGGGGCAACGACACGTACTGGACCGGCAAGGGCCTCGGCCGGGCCGCCCGGCTCGCCGAGGTCGCCGACCTGGTCAACGACACGGCCACCCGCGACAGCGCGCTGAACGCGATCCGCAGCACCCTCACCGACTGGTTCACCGCGTCCAGCGGCAAGACCCAGAAGCTCTTCTATTACGACGCCAACTGGGGCACCCTGATCGGCTACCCGGCGTCGTACGGCTCCGACCAGGAACTCAACGACCACCACTTCCACTACGGCTACTTCATCGCCGCCGCCGCGACACTTGCCAAGTTCGACCCGTCCTGGGCCGCGACCAGTCGCTACGGCGGCATGGTGGACCTGCTGATCCGCGACGCCAACAACTACCGCCGCGACGACACCCGTTTTCCCTACCTGCGCGACTTCGACATCTACGCCGGCCACGACTGGGCGTCCGGGCACGGCTCGTTCGGCTCCGGCAACAACCAGGAGTCGTCCTCGGAGGGGATGAACTTCGCCAACGCCCTCATCCAGTGGGGTCAGGTCACCGGCGACACCGCCGTGCGCGACGCCGGCGTCTTCCTCTACACGACGCAGGCCGCCGCCATTCAGGAGTACTGGTTCGACGCCAGCGACCAGAACTTCCCCGCCGCCTTCGGGCACTCGACGGTCGGCATGGTCTGGGGCGACGGCGGCGCGTACGCCACCTGGTTCAGCGGCGAGCCGGAGATGATCCAGGGCATCAACCTGCTGCCGGTCACCGGCGGGCACCTCTACCTCGGCAACAACCCGGCGTACGTGCGCACCAACTACGCCGAACTCGTCCGTAACAACGGTGGGCCGCCGACGGTGTGGCAGGACATCCTCTGGCAGTTCCAGGCCCTCGGCGACGGGGACGCGGCCCTGGCGAACCTGCGCGCCAACCCGGGCTACACCCCCGAGGAGGGGGAGAGCCGGGCGCACACCTTCCACTGGATCCGCAACCTCGCGGCACTGGGCACCGTCGACACGACCGTCACCGCCAACCACCCGCTGAGCGCGGTCTTCTCCCGCAACGGGGCGCGCACCTACGTGGCGTCGAACCCGACGGCGAACCCGATCACCGTCACGTTCTCCACCGGCACCCGGCTCACCGTGGCGGCCGGAAAGACGGCCACCACCGGGGCGTACACCTGGAGCGGCGGCAACGCCTCCGGCGGCGTGCCGCCGAGCACGAACCCGCCGACCACGGCGCCGCCGACCACGGCGCCGCCGACGACCGCGCCGCCGACCACGCCGCCGCCGAGCTCGGGCTCGCCCACGCGGTACCTGCTGGCCGGTGGCGGGCTGGGCGCCGCCGCCAGCGCGGGCACGACCACGGTCGCGGCCGCCAACGGAAACCACGACGGTACGCCGACCAACCCGCAGGTCTTCACGGCGACCGGCCTCAACCTCGCCTACTCCGGGGCGCAGACCACGTTCGACCTGTTCCTGGACGCCGGCACGGCCGTCGGCAACGGGGTGCAGGTGCGCGTCTCCTACGACCTGACCGGGAACGGCAGCTGGGACCGGACGGAGACCTGGCGCTACTTCGCCACCGACCCAGTCCCCGGCTACGAGCACTACACCCAGAACGCCGGCCTGGCCTCGGCCACCGGCACGTTGGGCACGTTGAGCAACGGCACGGTACGGGTGGAGGTCTGGTCCGCCATCGGCAACAACCCCACCACGCTGGGCGTCGGCAACCAGTCGGTGCTGCGCCTGCCGTACTCCTGATCCGTACACCCGCGCTCGCCGCCGGCCGCATCTCGGCCGGCGGCGAGCCCTCGCGGCGACTGGCGAGCGGGTGCGAGGCTGGCGGCATGTCGTCCGCACGCGAACCGCAGCCCTGCCCGCCGCGGGCCGGGACCGCGCGGTGGCGGCTGCGGTTGGTCGGATGGCTCGGCCCGGCGGGCTCGGCCGTGGCCCTGAACCAGCTGGCCACCGTCCTCCCGCCGGTCGCCGTCGGCGCGGTGATCCTGGTGGTGGCGGTGGTGTACGGCCACAATCGACTCGACGAGCGCGCCCCGCTGGCCGGGGCGCTGCCCCGGATCCTGCTCTACGTCGCGGTCGTCGGTGTCGCGCTTGCCGTGACGACGCCGTCGTCGTGGGCCGGGCCGCTCACCCTGGTGGCGGTCGTGGCGATCGCCTGCGCCGCGCTGGTCGCCCGAGACCGGGCGACCGCCCTGACCTCGCTGGCGGGGATCAGCGTCTGCACCGCGGGTCTGTTCGTCGTCACCGACGCCGTGCACGTCGAGCGGACCGGCGCCCGGTTCGTCGGGGTGACCCTGGGGACCTTCGCCGTGGTGGTGGGCCTGCTCGTCCTGTACGACCGCCGGCACCTCTTCGGCGCGGACAGCACCGCTCTCGCGCTGCTGCGGGAGGCCCGCGTGTCGTGGTCCCGGGCCGGCGCGTTGGGTGTGCTGAGCGTTCCCGCCAGTGTGCGCCTGGCTCGTGAGGGATCCCTGGTGACCGCCGCCCTGGTCGCGGTGGCCGGCCTGTGCTGGCTGGGTGTGACGCTCGTCTTCGTGTTCGCCGACCAGCGCGACGCCCTCGCCGGGGCGCTGCTGGCGCTCAGCGGGGCGGCGGTCACCGCGCTGGGTCTGCTGGCGTTCCAGGCCCGGGAGTACCCGGTCGGGATGATCGCCGCCACGGCGGGCGTGGCAATGGTGGGCGGCGGAATCTCGTTGCTCGAATCGACCGGCGCGCTGGGGCGCCTGGGCAGTTGGCTGGCCCACCTGACCAAGCCGGCGGCTCAGCGCGCCGACGGCTGAACGCCCTCCCCGGGTTCGCCTTTCGCTGCGGCGTCACCTTCGTCCGTGCGGAATCGTTGCCAGGAATGAGGATTTGCGCAGCCTGGCAATCCCATCGACCACCCCGTGGATGGCCGAGTCGATCGGGCTCGCACCCGAGGATGGAGCTGGCAAACACCGAGGTGCAAGGTGCAGCCGGCCAGGGCCGGAACGGTTCCACGAGAGACAAATGTCGCTCAATCAAATAGATGGAGACCAATCTTGACTTGTGCATCGAGCCGGCGCACCGTGAAGGGCGCGCGGCAGATGCGCACCATTGTCGGCCCCGCCATCGGCGACGTGAGGAATGCGAGCGTCGTTGGTTTCGCGCGACGCGTCAGGAGGCGTTCGATGCAGTTGAATCCGTTTTCCGGGGTCTATCTCACCGATCCCGCAAGCGCCTGGCGACGCATTCTCGACGATCCCGACCGGGTGCCCTACGCCGAGGATCTGGGCCTGTGGCTGATCAGCCGGCACGCGGACGTCCGACACGCCCTCGCCGACGCCGCGACGTTCGGCAACGCCCTCACCCTCGCCCCGATCTACGAGGTCTGCCCGGAGGCGATGAGCGTCATCATGCGGATCGACGCGCCACCCACGACGGCCGCCGCCGACCCGCCGACGCACCTCCGCACCCGCCGCGCCCTGCGGGCCACCTTCGCCAACACCGCGGATCGGGCCGAGGCCGAGTACGGCCCGATCGTCCGTCGCCGGGTCGACGACCTGGTGGCCCGGCTCGTGGCCCGCGCGGGCCGGCGGGCGGATCTCGTCGGTGAGTTCACCACCGAGCTTCCGCTGCTGGTCATCCTGGACATCCTCGGGGTGCCCGCCGCCGACGTCGACCGGATCCGGCGGTGGGCGGACGGTCAGGTCGCCCTGATCTGGGGGCAGCCGGACCCGGACGAGCAGGTACGTCTGGCCCGGGGTCTGCTGGAGTTCTGGCACTACTGCCAGGATCTGGTACGGCAGCGCCTCGACAGTGGACACGACGGCGCCGACTTCATCAGCCGGGCGCTGGCCTACCGCGACGACGACGACACGGTGCTGACGGTGACCGAGGTGGCGAGCCTCGCCTTCAACCTTCTGGTCGCCGGGCACGAGACGACCGCCGGCCTGCTCGCCCACGCACTCGACGAGGCCCTGTCCGACCGGCAGCGATGGCAGGCGCTCGTCGCCGACCCGCGATCCGTGCCCGACTTCGTGACCGAGACCCTCCGTTTCGCGCCCGCCATCGACGGTTGGCTGCGGGTGACGCGCCGCGACGTCACCCTGGGCGGGGTCACGATTCCGGCGGGCGCGCGTTGTCTGCTCATGATCGGAGCGGCGAACCGGGACCCCGCGGTCTTCGCCCACCCGGATCGGTTCGACCCACGCCGCCGCGACGCCGCCGACCACCTGTCGTTCGGCCATGGCCCGCATTTCTGCATCGGCGCCGCATTGGCGCGACTGGAGGCCGGTGTGGCTCTCACCCGACTCGCCGCCGCCATTCCCGGCCTCCGACTGGCACCCGAACACCGCCGCTCATTCAAGCCCAATGTGTCATTTCGCGCACACCACACACTGGTCGCGACAATCGATATTCTCGCGCCTGCCGACGGGCCGGCGGCAGCTCCGGCCGCCGCCACCGAGGCACACGCCGCCTGACGACGAGGAGGCCGGCGGCGCTGACCTAGGGCCCGCCCGACGCGGCCGGATCCGACCGGCAGGACACGCCCCGGCGGGCCGGGCGCGTGGGCTCGCGCGCTTTGCGCGGCGATCCATCTCGGCGCACGTCTTCACACCCATCGTGTCCAGGGTTAAGAATTGCCACCTATGAATGTTCAGCCCATCGGCCAATCTTGATCTGACACCTGCTGCTGATTCGCGGGTGCCACGAAGGTGAGCGCATGGAGCACACGCCCCCGCCGAGCGCCGCTCACTCCGCGGCCAGCCAACAGTTCCGCTGGGAGCTGCGCAGCTGCCGGGTCCGACGGGGACTGACCCAGCGGGCCCTGGCGGACCTGGTGCGGTTCAGCCGGGAGACGGTCGCCGCGGTGGAGTCGGGCCGCCGCTTCGGCAGCCACGAGTTCGCGGTGCGCTGCGATGACGTGCTCGACACCGGCGGCCTGCTGGCCTCCCTGTGGCCGCAGGTCGCGGCCGAGCAGTTGGCGGCCGACGGCCGGCGGGGCCCACGGACCCCCGAGCAGGCGCGACTCGATCCGCCCGTACCGCGCCAGCGGAGCCGGCGCGACGCGCGCGACCCGGGCGCCGTGGTGGACGCCATCGACGAGCTGCGCGAGCTGATCGGCCAGGTGCTCAGCAGCCAACCGGAAGCGGACGACCCCGGGCCGCGCCGCGCGCCCGAGCACCCCGACGACCAGCGCTGAGCGCGGTCACCCGCGACCGCCGCGCGCCACCGGCCGCTGACTCTGGGTACAGATGCTGGTACGGCCAGTTTGTACCACCGCCAGGTCTGGCCTCCGAGCGCGGGTTCCGGCCGAATGGGACTTGCATTCGGCAAGGTGCGGATAGACCGTCATCGACGAGTCGCGGGAGTCAATCTTGGTGTCGAGCACGAGGTCCCACGCGGCCCGACCCTACCCGAGAAGTCGGCGCGCCTGGAAGATCGCCGGCCGGATGCGCCTCATCGTGGCGGCGCCACTGGTGGCCGTGATCGGGTTCGCCGGCCTCGCGCTGACCGAGAGCGCACGCCAGACGACCCGCGCCAGCGACCTCGAGGTCGTGGCACGCCTCGGCGCCGAGGCCGGCGACCTGGCGTACCGGCTGCAACGCGAACGGGTCGTCGCCGCCGACCTGCTCACCCACCCCGACGCAGAGCAGCAGGACGCCTTCGGTGTGGAGCTGGCCGCCACCGACGCCGCCGTCGAGCGGTACCGCCGACAACGCGACAAGGTGCCCACCGACGCCAACGCGGCGCTCCTGCGCCGCATCGACACGGCGTTGGACGGCCTGTCGCCGCTGCGCACCCAGGTCCGCACGGCCGAGCACGCCTCGGTGTCCGCGATGACCTTCAGCTACCGCATCGCGATCGCCGACCTGATCACCTTCCGGGAGAACGTGTCGCACGGCGTCGTCAACGCCCGGCTCGCCGACGGGATCCGGGCCTCGGCCGCCCTGTCGAAGACCGCCGAGGCGATCGGCCAACAGCAGGTCGCCGTGCTCCGCGCCGTCGCGGCCGGCGAGCTGACCCCCGCCACCCAGCAGGACATCACCGCCGCCCGCACCAGCTACACCGAGTCCAGCCTGTCGTTCCTGGCCCTCGCCCCGACCGAGTGGAGCATCTGGTGGGAGCAGGCCGGCACCGGCAAGGAGGCGCTCGCCCTGCAACGGATGCAGGACGAGGTGTCCCGCGCCCAGCCGGGCACGCCACTGCGCCTGGAGACCGCCGACTGGGTGGCCACGACACAGCAGCGCGCCGCCCGCCTCGCCGACCTGCGGGGGCGCGTCGACGTCGCGGTGCTCGACGACGTCCGGGCCGCCCACGCCGACCAGCGTCGCAGGGCCGTGGCCGAGGCGGTCGGCGTGCTGCTGGCGCTGCTGCTGACCGCGCTGGTGACCTGGGCCGTCGCCCGGCAGATCACCCGCCGGCTGCGACGGCTGCGCGACGCGGCCAACGCCGTCGCGTTCGAACAGCTCCCCGCCGTGGTGGCCCGGTTGCAACGCCCCGACAGCGCGAGCGTCGACCCCGACGAGCTGGCCCGTCAACAGTCCACCGCGGCCCTCGAACCCTCCAGCGACGACGAGATCGGCGAGCTGGGTCAGGCGTTCAGCGCCGTGCACCAGGCCGCCGTGCGGACCGCCGCCGAACAGGCCGTGATGCGCGCCAACACCGCCGACATCTTCATCCACCTGAGCCGGCGCGAACAGCGGCTGGTCGACGCCGTCCTGGCACAGGTCGACCGGGTCGAACGGGACGAGACCGACCCCGACCGCCTGGACCAGCTCTACACCCTGGACAACCTGGCGACCCGGATGGGCCGCATCAACGCCAGCCTGCTCGTGCTCGGCGGCGTCGGCGTGGGCCGGGTACGCCAACACGACGTCCCGCTGCAACAGGTGCTCCAGGCGGCACTGTCCCAGATCGAGCACTACGCGCGCATCCGGCTCGGCATGGTCGACGGCGACATCGCCGTGGCCGCCAAGTCCGTCGACGAGGTCGTGCACCTGCTCGCCGAACTCATGGACAACGCGACCGCGTACTCGCCGCCGGGCAGCGAGACCTGGGTGAGCGGCCGCAGCCTCGGCGACCGGGTCATCATCCAGATCAGCGACGAGGGCGTGGGCCTGCCCCCACAACGGTTGCAGCAGCTCAACGAGCTGCTGGCCCGGCCGCCCGCCATCGACGTCGCCGCCGTGCGGGCCATGGGGCTGGTCGTCGTGGGCCAACTCGCCGCCCGCCTGGGAGCCAGCGTCCAACTGCGTCGCGGCCCCCGCCGCGGCACCCTCGCCGAGGCGACGCTGCCCGCGGCGATGATCCGGTCGTTGCCGCCGGAGGAGTACCTGCTCGCGCCCGGCCGGCTGTCGCGGCGGGCCGCCCGCACGTCCGCACCCCCGCCGTACCGGCCACGGCAGGAGCCGACCGCCGGGCACGCTCCCGCGGCGCGGACCCTGCCGGCGGCGCCCGTGTTCCACCCGACGCCCAGCGTGGACCCCGGCGACGCGCCGACCGAGGAGCTGCTCATCTTCGAAGAGGTCAACCACTGGTTCCACGCCGATGTCGTCGACTCCTCCAACGGCCGGCAGTGGTCCAGCCCCGCCGACGACGCCTGGCGTACCGCCGCGCAGGCGCACACGCCCGACGTGGCCGCGACCACCAACTCCGGCCTGCCCAAACGGCAGCCGCAACGACACCTCGTGCCCGGCGGCGTCACCGTGGCGCAGCAACAGCAACGCTCCGAATACCGGGATCCGGCCCAGGTCGCCAGCGCGATGGCCGCGTACGCGCGCGGAGTGGCGGCCCGCCGGCGCACCCCGATCAACCTCGGCAACTCATGACCGACAGGGAGAGCACGTGACCGACCACCAGGACCTCGGCTGGCTGCTGGACAGCTTCGCCGAGCGCGCGACCGAGGTCAGCCATGCGATCGCCATCTCCAGTGACGGCCTGATGGTGGCCGCCACCCGCGACCTGCCGCCGGACCGGGCCGACCAGCTCGCCGCGACGGGCAGCGGCCTGGTCAGTCTGCTGCGCGGCGCGGCGGCCTTCTTCGACGCGGGGGCGGTGATCTCCAACGTCACCCAGCTCGAAGGCGGATTCATGTTCTCGATGGCCTTCAACGACGGGGCGTCGCTGCTGGTGCTCGCCGCGCCCGAGTGCGACGTGGGCAAGGTCTCCTACGAGATGACGGAGCTGGCCAACCGGATCGGCGACGCGCTGACCCCCGCGGCCCGTGCGGCGCTCGCCCGCAGCCGCTGACCCCACCGACAGACCCCTCCCCTTTCCCTGGAGACGACATGTCCCTCACCACCCCTGCGCGCAGCCGTGCCCTCGCCGCCGCGCTGCTCGCGCTCGTGCTGACCGCCAGCACAGCCTGCGCCGACGACGAGCCCGGCACGACCGGCGGCGGATCCATCAAGATCGGCCTGCTCGCCTCACTGTCCGGCACGTACCAGTCCGTCGGCAAGGAGATCCGCGACGGCTTCGAGCTGTACCTGGACACGCACGACGGCAAGCTCGGCGGCCGGCAGGTCGACCTCGTCGTCGCCGACGAGGGCAACGGCGCCGCGACCGCCGTGCCCGCGGCGACCAAGCTGCTCAAGCAGGACCGCGTGGCCGCGCTCACCGGCATCGTCGGCGGCGGTTCGGTGGCCGGCGTCTACCCGCTGCTGCAGGAGACCAAGGTCCCGCTCGTCGGCTCCAACGGTCGACCGGAGATCAAGGACGTTTCCCGGGTCTGGCACACCTCGTACCTCTCCGACGAGCCGGGCGCCGCGATCGCCCAGCACGTCCGGGACAACGTCAAGGGCTCGGTGTACGCCATCGGCCCCGACTACCAGGGCGGCTGGGACGAGCTGCGCGGCTTCACCGAGGCGTTCGCCAAGGCCGGCGGAACACTCGCCAACCCCGACGGCAAGGCCACCTTCACCCCGTTCCCGGCCACCACCAACTTCACGCCGTACTTCGCCCGGATCAAGGCGTCCGGCGCGCAGGCGGTCTACACCTTCTACGCCGGCAGCGCCGCCGTCGACTTCGTCAAGCAGTACGCGCAGTCCGAGATCAAGGACGTTCCGCTGTACGCGGCGGGTTTCCTCACCGAGGGCGGCGTGCTCAACGCGCAGGGCGAGGCGGCCCGGGACATCTTCTCAGTGCTCAACTACTCCCCCGACCTCGACAACGCCGAAAACCGGGGCTTCGTCGCGGCGTGGAAGGCCAAGCACGACGGGTCGCCGACGACGTACGCCCTGGCCTCGTACGACGCGGCGGCGGTGCTCGACCGGGCCATCGGGGCCGCCGGCAACGACCCGACACCGGAGGCGATCAACGCGCAGATCGGCAAACTGGGGCAGATCGCCAGCCCGCGCGGCGCGTGGCAGTTCTCCACGGTCACGCACTCGCCGGTACAGAAGTGGTACCTGCGTCAGGTCCGCCAGGACGGCCGGGCGCTGTCCAACACCGTCGTGGGTGACCTCGCGACCATCGGCCGGTGATCACGGTGGCGGCCGGCCCGAACCGGATCGACCCGTACGTCATCCCGGCGCTGGACGGTGTCGCCTACGGGCTGCTCGTCTTCGTGGCCGCGGCGGGCCTGGTCTTCTGTTTCGGCGTCGCCAACATCCTCAACCTGGCGCACGGCATGCTGTACGCGATCGGCGGCTACACCGCCGCGGCGCTGCTCGACGGCGGCTGGGCGAGTCTGGCCCTGGCGCTGGGTGTCGGCGTGCTGGCCGCCGCCGCGGCGGGTGTGCTGCTCGCCGGCCTGCTCACACCGGTCGCCACCGGCAACCATCTCACCCAGGCGCTGCTGACCTTCGGGGTGGCGCTGGCCGGCGGCAGCCTGCTCATCGCCGGCTTCGGGCCCGACGATCCACAGGTCCGGGTGCCCGCCGCCCTCGACGGGTCGGTGGCGGTCGCCGGGCACCGCTACGCCGCGTACCGGCTGGTGTTCATCGTGGTGGCCGCCGCGCTCGCCGCCGGGCTCTACCTGACGGTGCGGCGGACCCGGGCCGGGATGCTGGTCCGCGCCGCCGTGGACGACCCGGAGATGGTCGCCTGCCTGGGCGTGAGCCCGGCGCGAATCCGGGTCGGTGTGCTCGCCGCCGGTGGCGCGCTGGCCGGCGCCGCCGGAGTCCTGGGCGCCCCGATCATCGGCCCCGGGGCGGACACCGCCGACACGGTGCTGCTGCTCTCGCTGGTGGTCGTCGTCCTCGGCGGCCTCGGATCCATGGGAGGCACCCTGCTCGCGGCGCTGGCGATCGGGGAGATCCAGACCCTGGGCGTGGCGCTGCTGCCGTCGGCCGCCCCGTTCCTGCTGTTCGCCGCCATGGCCACCGTGCTCGCCGTGCGGGCGCGGGGCCTGGCCCTGCGGTGGGCGGCGACGTGAGGGACGAGCTGATCCGCCGGGTACGCGTCGCCGTCGCGACGGTCGTCCTGGCCGGCCTGGTCGTGGCGCCGTGGGTGGTGGACGACTACACCGCGGCGATCCTGGCCCGAACGCTGGCGCTGGGCCTGGTCGGGGTGAGCGTGGCGCTGCTCACCGGTGTCGCCGGTATGCCCACCCTGGGCCAGACCGCGCCGTACGCCGCCGGCGCGTACGCCAGCGCCGTGCTCGGCAGTCAGTTCTCCGATGTCGGCGTCGTGCAGGTCGCCGTGGCGGCGCTGGCCGGGGCGACGCTCGCCGCCGTGACCGTGGCGCTGGTCGTCCCGGCCCGGGGCGTCATCGTCCTGATGATCACCCTGGCGATCGGTGAACTCGTCGTGGCCGTCCTCGGGCGCTGGCGGTCGGTGACCGGTGGCACGGACGGCCTGGCCGGCATCAACCCGGTCCGTCCACTGTGGGGGCTGCCGGTCCTGGCCACCGACCAGGCCCGGTACCTGTACACGCTGGTCGTCGTGGCGACACTCGTCGGCGCGGTGCTCCTGCTGCTGCGGACCCGGGTCGGGCCGCTGCTGCGCGCCGGCCGGGACGACGAGCTGCGGCTGCGGGCCAGCGGGCACCGGGTGGGGCTGTACCTGTCCGGCGCGCACGTCGCCGCCGGGGCGATCGCCGGCGCCGCCGGCTCCCTGCTCGTCGTCGCCCAGCAGTACATCTCCCCCGCCGACTTCGGCTTCGACACCTCCGCGCTGCTGCTGCTCGGGGTCGTCATCGGCGGCACCGCGTCGGTCGGCGGCGCGCTGGTGGGCGCGGTCCTCGTCATCGCCGTACGCGACTGGTTGTTCGGGGTGCTGCCCGGTCACGCGCCGCTGGTGCTGGGCGTCCTGTTCGTGGCCACGGTCTACCTGCTGCCCACCGGCGTCACGCGGGCCCGCCGCCCGCGCGGCGGTTCGCGGCCACCGGTCCCCGCGCCGCGCCGGCCGGATACGGCACCCAGCCGCGACCTCGGCCCGACGCCGGAGCTGCGAGTATGACCTGCCTGCTGAGCGCCGAGAAGGTCACCGTGCGGTACGGCTCGCTCGCCGCGCTCACCGACGTCGACCTGTGCGTGCAGGACGGTCAGCGGCACGCCCTGATCGGGCCCAACGGGGCCGGCAAGACGACCCTGCTCAACGTACTCGGCGCGACGACACGGCCGCAGCGCGGCACGGTACGCTTCGCCGGCCGCGACGTCAGCCGGCTCGGCCCGGCGGCACGGGCCCGCCGCGGCATCAACCGGACCCACCAACGGCCCGCGGTCTTCGCGACCCTCACCACGATCGAGAACATCGAGGTCGCCGCCCTGCCGCGAACCATCCGACGCCGCAGGTGGTGGCCCGGTGGGACTCGGGACGCGGCCCGCCGGCTCGCCGCCGGCCTGCTCGACCAGCTGGGCCTGTCCGATCTCGCGACGGTGCCCGCCGGTCACCTCGCGCACGGCCAGCGCCGGCAGGTGGAGATCGCGATGGCCCTCGCCGGCCGTCCCCGCCTGCTGCTGCTCGACGAGCCGGCGGCCGGGCTGTCGACCACCGAGGTCGGCCGGCTGGCCGAGCTGCTGGCGGCGCTGCCCCGGCAGGTCGCCGTGCTGCTCGTCGAGCACCATCTGGACCTGGTGTACGCCCTCTGCGACACCGTCACCGTGCTGCGCGACGGCCGGACACTGGCCGCCGGCACACCGGACGAGATCCGTACCTCGCCGCTCGTGCGGCAGGCCTACGCCGACGGGGTGTCCTGATGCTGTACGTGGAGCGGCTCTGCGCCGGCTACGCCGGGGGGATCGTGCTGCACGAGGTGGACCTCCGGGTGCACCCGGGCAGCATCCAGGCCGTGGTGGGCCGCAACGGGGCGGGCAAGAGCACCCTCGTGCACACCATCGCCGGGTTGGTGCGCGCCTCCAGCGGACGCATCGAGATCGGCGGCGTCCACGTGGCCGGGCGGCAACCCCACCGGGTCGCCCAGTCCGGCGTCGGCCTCGTGCCGCAGGGTCGACGGGTGTTCTCCCGGTTGACGGTGGCCGAGCACCTCGCCCTGGCGGCGTCGCCGTGGCGGGCCGCGACACCGGGCGGCGAGGGCTGGACGGTGCCCCGGATCCTCGAACTGCTGCCCCGCCTGGCGGTACGGCTGCGCCACCGCGGCTGCGAGCTCTCCGGCGGCGAGCAGCAGATGCTGGCCATCGCCCGCGCGCTGCTCGGTCAACCACGGGTGCTGCTGCTCGACGAGCCCTGTGAGGGGCTCTCCCCCGACCTGGCCGCGCGGGTTCGCGACCTCATCGGCCATCTGGCCGCCGGCGGGTTGACCGTGCTGCTCGTCGAACAGCAGCTCCGCCACGCGATCGAGATCGCCGACCGGGTCGCGGTGCTGGAGTACGGCCGGGTCATCTACGACCGGCCGACCGCCGAGGCGCGCAGCGACCCGGGCCCTCCGGAGGCGATCGTGAGCATCGCCCCCACCCCGCCGCCCCCGGTGACCCGATCGCCCCCTCGACTCTGGGCCGACACCCCGTAGATCACCCGATCCGTCGGCCCACGGGCCGACACCCCGGTAGTCACCCGACCCCTCTCGGAGAGGCAGACGACGATGGCGACCCCCACCAGCGATGGCGCGTACACCTTCGACAACGGCGCACCGGACGCGGTCCCGCAGATGCGGGCGCTGGAGTCCTTCCTGGACCCGATCACGATGCGCCGCCTGGCCCGCCCGGTGCTGCGCCTCGGCTCGACCTGCTGGGAGGTCGGGGCCGGTGGCGGCTCGATGGCCCGGCGGATCGCCCGCGCGGTCGGCACGGACGGCCACGTGCTGGCCACCGACATCGACCCCACGCACCTCGTGGCGGAGGGCAACCTGAGCGTACGCCGGCACGACGTGCGCGCGGACCTCCCGCCCGGGGACACGTTCGACCTGGTCCACGCCCGTCTCGTGCTGCTGCACCTGCCCGAGCGCCGACGGGTTCTGCGTACCCTCGCGGGCGCGCTGGCCCCCGACGGCTGGCTGCTCGTCGAGGAGTTCGACTGCACGACGCCGGTGCGAGTACTGAACGCGCCGAGCGACGACGCGGCGAAGCTGTTCGCGCAGGTGATGGACACCATGATGGGTGTGTTGCAGGACCACGGCGCCGACCTGGGGTGGGCGCAGGACGTGCACACCGAGATGGTCCTCGCGGGCCTCGTCGACGTGGACACCATCACCCACTCGCAGAGCTGGGCGGGTGGGTCGACCGGCACCTCGCTCTACGAGACGAACTCCCGCCAGTTGGAGCCGGACCTGCTGGCGGCGGGGCTGTCGCCCCAGCAGCTCAACGCCTTCCGTCGACTGACGCGCGACCCCGCGTTCGCCGTCATGTCGTACCACTTCGTCTCGACGCGCGGCCGTCTCGCCGGTTAGACCACCGATGCGGCCCTACCGCGCGTGGCGGGCCGCACACCCCCTCAAGCGTCCTAGGAAAGGTGTGTGGCGCGGCCGGTGCCCGAGCGGGACGCCGGCCGCGCCGATCTCAGGCGTCGAAGCGGGTACGGCGGCGGGCCAGCAGGTAGCCGCCCATCCCGATGACGACCAGGAGAGCGCCGAGGCCGGCGATGAGGCCGGTGGAGGCACCGGTGATCGGCAGCGAACCGCCGTCTCCACCACCATTGCCGCCGTTGCCGTTGCCGTTGCCACCGCCGTTGCCGGGGTTGATCACGATCTTGGCGGTGTCGTTGGCGGGGTTCAGGTCCGCGATCGGGCCCGACCCGGAGCGGGTCTGCAGCGCGACGCCGCCGGTCTGGCTGCCGGCCCGGTCGATCCGTAGGCCGAATTCGAAGCCCATCCGCTCGCCCCGTGCGACGCCACCGAGGGCGGAGCACTCGTAGAGCCGCGCGCCGGGCTTGCCCGGGTGCCACTGCTCGTCCGTCGGGTCGACACAGGACTTCGGCACGCTGACCGCGGTGACTCCGGCGGGCAGGGTCACCCTGGTCACGACCACGAGCCCCTGCTGGCCAGGGTCCCCGGCGCGGGCCGGGCCGTTGTTGGTGTAGCCGACCGTCGTGTTCACGATCGCGCCCACGGCACCGGTGACGGTGGCGCCCACGGCGGCGACGTCGGCGCGCTGGTCGCCGGCCACGGTCAGCGTGATCGTGGTGTCGTTGTTGACAAAGCGCGTGTCGGTCTGCCCGAGCGCGCGGGCCTGCCGGTCGGTGGCCGGCACCAGGGTCAACGCCGGGTCGTGCAGGCGAAGGCGCTGTTGTCCAGGTCGAGGTCGGTGTACTCGCAGTTCTCGTAGCGCTTGCCCGGCGTCAGACCGTTGAAGCCGTACAGGTACAGCACCAGGCCGCGCGCCGTCGTCTCGCCCCGGTTCGTCAGCGCGAGCGGAACGCCGACGGTGGACCCCAGCGTGCCGTTCAGCTCCAGGTCGGACGCGGTGGCCAGGTCCACCCCTCGCCGATGCTGACGGTCGAGCGGTAGGTCGCGGTGCCCACACCGGGGGCGGTGACCGTCAACGCGAGCTCGCCGCGTTGGCCCACCGCAGCGTCGGCGCGCGCGGTCACGCCCAGTGTGAGCAGGTCCTGATCCGGCTCGTTGGCGCCGTCCACGGTGCAGGTGATGACGGAGCCCTGTGTCGTGCAGGTGCTGCGACCCTCACCCTCGCGGACGTCGGCGAACGCGGTGACGCCGCTACGGTCCACCCGCACCGTGTAGGTGCCGAGGGACTGCGGGGCCAGCGAGTGCAGCGCCACCCACTTCTACGGGCCGCCGGGGGCGACGATCGCGTTGTTGGCGTACAGGCCGAGAGCCGCGACGGGCTGGGCGGCCGGGGCGGGTTGGGCGGCCGGAGCGCCGAGGGCCGGGACGGCTTGGGCGGCGGCGGACGCGGTGGCGAGCAGGCCGACCACGGCCATCCCGGCCAACCAGCGCCGTGCGGGAGTTGGATGCGGCACAGGTTCCTCCGAAAGGACGACGGCTGACCAGCGTCGCGCCGGCGTCGGGCGGTGGGCCGGTGCCTGGCGGGTACGCGACAGGCGGAGCGTAGTCAGAGTTGCACATATATCGCTGCGGCGGGACCCGCCCCGCGCACCACCGAAGCGCGGTCGCGTCGATCCTCGCCGACCGGGAAAACAGCGCCATAGACCGCGAAAAGGACGTCTGGGTATCCACGACGAGGATCGGGCGAAGATCCGGCACTGTCGTCTCGACAGCCAAAAAGTTTTGTTGGGTTCCTACAACAGAGCGACGGTTGGTTCGGCGGTTGCGCCATGGCGCTGTCCGTCCGAAGCCGGAAAAGTGACCACTGCCGGGAGCCGTCGACTTCCGGCACGCACATCATGGTCTACCAAAGGGGTCAGTCGGGTGTTCAACCGTGTCGCCATCGTCAACCGTGGTGAAGCCGCCATGCGGCTCATCCACGCGGTCCGAGAGCTGGCCGCGGAGACGGGCAGCCGGATCGAGACGGTCGCCCTCCACACCGACGTCGACCGCACGGCCACCTTCGTGCGCGAGGCGGACATCGCGTACGACCTCGGTCCGGCGTCCGCGCGCCCGTACCTGAACCTGGCGACGCTGGAGCGCGCCCTGACCGAGACCGGCGCCGACGCCGCGTGGGTCGGTTGGGGCTTCGTGGCCGAGGATCCGGCGTTCGCCGAGCTGTGCGAGAAGATCGGGGTCACGTTCGTCGGGCCGAGCCCGGAGGCCATGCGCCAGCTCGGCGACAAGATCGGCGCGAAGCTGATCGCCGAGGAGGTCGGCGTGCCGGTCGCGCCGTGGAGCCGCGGCGCCGTCGAGACCCTGGCCGCCGCCCGGGCGGCGGCGGCCGAGATCGGCTACCCGCTCATGCTGAAGGCGACGGCCGGCGGCGGCGGACGCGGCATCCGCGTGATCACGAACGAGACCGAACTCGCCGACGCGTACGAGCGCACCAGCCAGGAGGCGGCGCGGGCGTTCGGCAGCGGCATCGTGTTCCTGGAGCGCCTGGTCACCGGCGCCCGGCACGTCGAGGTCCAGGTGATCGCCGACGGCCAGGGCACCGCGTGGGCGCTCGGCGTGCGCGACTGCTCGGTGCAGCGGCGCAACCAGAAGGTCATCGAGGAGTCGGCCTCGCCGGTGCTCGACGCGTCCCAGGCGGCCGAGCTGAAGACCTCGGCGGAGCGGCTCGCCGTGGCGGTCGGCTACCGGGGCGCGGCGACCGTCGAGTTCCTCTACCACCCCGGCGACCGGCTGTTCGCGTTCCTGGAAGTCAACACCCGCCTGCAGGTCGAGCACCCGATCACCGAGCTGACCACCGGATTCGACCTGGTCAAGGCGCAGCTGCACGTCGCGTCCGGCGGCCGGCTCGTCGGCGAGCCGCCGGCCGAGCGGGGGCACGCCATCGAGGCCCGGCTCAACGCCGAGGACCCCGACCGGGACTTCGCCCCGTCACCGGGGCGCATCGCGCGGCTGGACCTGCCCGCCGGCCCGGGCATCCGGGTGGACACCGGCGTGAGCGAGGGTGACACCATTCCGGCCGACTTCGACTCGATGATCGCGAAGATCATCGCGTACGGGCGCGACCGCGACGAGGCGCTCGGCAAGCTGCGCCGGGCGATGGCCAACACCACGGTGATCATCGAGGGCGGCGCGACGAACAAGAGCTTCGTGCTCGATCTGCTCGACCAGCCCGAGATCATCGACGCCAGCGCCGACACCGGCTGGATCGACCGGGTCCGGGGCGAAGGCCGGCTCGTGACGCACCGGCACTCCGCGGTCGCCCTGGCCGCCGCCGCCATCGAGTCGTACGAGGAGGAGGAGCGCGCCGAGCGACAGCGGCTGCTGTCGACCGCCGCCGGTGGCCGCCCGCAGGTGCAGCACGCCAGCGGCCGGCCGCTGGACCTCAAGCTGCGTGGGGTCACCTACCGGATGCGGGTGGCGCGGATCGGCGCGCACCGGTTCCGCGTCGGCATCGAGGCGGGCGGCGCCGTACGCACCGCCGACGTCGAGCTGGACCGCTTCGACCGGCACACCGGCCAGATCGTCGTCAACGGCATTCGGTACCGCCTGCTCACCGGCACGCACGGGCCGACCCACCTGGTCGAGGTCGACGGTGTGACGCACCGGGTCAGCCGCGACGAGGGCGGCGTCCTGCGCTCGCCCATGCCCGCGCTGGTCGTCGCCACTCCGCTGGAGGTCGGCGCCGAGGTCGAGGCGGGCGCTCCGGTGCTGGTGCTGGAGGCCATGAAGATGGAGACGGTGCTGCGCGCGCCGTTCAAGGCCCGGCTCAAGGAGTGCGCCGTCTCGGTGGGCAGCCAGGTGGAGGCCGGCGCACCGCTGCTGCGGCTGGAGCCGCTCGCCGACGACGCAGGCGAGACCGCGGCCGGCCCGAGCGTCGCCAGCGTCGAGCTGGACCTGCCCGCGGCCGACGACGACGCGGGGGCGTACGAGCGCAGCCGGCGCGGTCAGGAGGACCTGCGCGGCCTGCTGCTCGGTTTCGACGTCGACCCGCACGACGACCGCCGGGTGCTCGACGACTACCTCGTGGTGCGGCGGATGGCCGCCGAGGACGGGCACCGACCGCTGGCCGCCGAGGTGGACCTCGTCGACGTGTTCGCCGACCTGGCCGAACTGAGCCGCAACCGGCCAACCGGCGAGGACGGCGGCGCCCACGTCCGCAGCGCCCGGGAGTACTTCCACACCTACCTGCAGAGCCTCGACGTGGAGCGGGCCGGGCTGCCCGACGCCTTCCAGGCGCGGCTCGCCAAGGCGCTGAGCCACTACGGCGTCACCGACCTGGAGCGCTCCCCCGGCCTGGAAGCCGCCGTGTTCCGGATCTTCCTGGCCCAGCAGCGCGCGTCCGCCGACGCCACCGTCGTGGCGTCGCTGCTGCGCGAGTGGTTGCGCGAGACCCCGCCGGACGAGTCGCTGCGCGAGCCGGCCGGTCTGGCGCTGGAGCGGCTGATCGCCGCGACCCAGGTCCGCTTCCCCGCCATCGCCGACCTGGCCCGGGGCGTGGTGTTCGCATGGTTCGCGCAGCCGCTGCTGCGCCGCAACCGGGCCCGCGTCTACGCCCAGATCCGGGCGCACCTGCGACACCTGGACGCGCACCCGGCCGCCGCCGACCGCGCCGAGCGGATCGCCGAGATGGTCCGCAGCACCGAGCCGCTGGTGCGTCTGCTCGGCCAGCGCCTGGTCCGTGACCACCTGGACAACACGGTCATGCTGGAGGTGCTCACCCGCCGCTACTACGGCAACAAGGCCCTCACCCGGGTGCGGACCCGCGAGGTCGCCGACTGCGCCTTCGTGGTCGCCGAACGCGCGGACTCCAGTGTGGTCTCCACGGCGGTGAGCTTCGACGCGCTGGGCGGGGCGCTGCGTGGGCTCGCCAAGCTGGCTGGCGACGAGGACTCCGTCGACGCCGACATCTACCTCGGCTGGGAGAACCAGCCGGAGGACTTCGACGCGATGGCCGCCGCACTGCTCGAGGTGATCACCGCACATCCGCTGCCGGCGCAGGTCCGCAGGCTCACCGCCACCGTCGCGGGTCGCGGCGGGGCGGTCATGCACCACCACTTCACCTTCCGCCCGTCGGACGGCCCAATGGTCGAGGACCGGCTGATCCGCGGTCTGCACCCGTACATCGCGCAGCGGATGCAGCTGGAGCGGCTGCACAAGTTCGACCTGACCCGGCTGCCGTCGTCCGACGAGGAGGTCTACCTCTTCCAGTGCGTGGCCCGGGAGAACCGGGCCGACGAGCGCCTCGTCGCGTTCGCCCAGGTCCGCGACCTGACCGAGCTGCGCGAGCAGGACGGGCGTCTGGTCGCGCTGCCGACCACCGAGGACGCCGTCGCCGCTTGCCTCGACTCGATCCGCCGCGCCCAGTCGCGCCGGCCGTCGAAGACGCGCTTCACCACCAACCGGATCGTCATCTACGTCTGGCCGCCGAGCGAGCTGACCCGCGAGGAGATGAAGATGATCGCCGGGCGCGTGCGCCCGACGACAGTGGGCGCCGGGCTGGAGGAGATCCTGTTCATCGCGCGCCAGCGCGACCGCCGGACCGGCGAGCTGACGAAGATCGCGGTACGGATCTCGTTCGACGCCGCGGGCGGCGCCGAGCTGGCCGTCGGAGAGCCGCCGGTCGAGCCGATCGAGCCGCTCGACGAGTACCGGCTCAAGGTGCTGCGGGCCAGCAGCCGCAAC
Source organism: Micromonospora sp. NBC_00617 (assembly GCF_045161355.1). Taxonomy (NCBI): domain Bacteria; kingdom Bacillati; phylum Actinomycetota; class Actinomycetes; order Micromonosporales; family Micromonosporaceae; genus Micromonospora; species Micromonospora sp. NBC_00617. Next base: position 2,375,577 of record NZ_CP107751.1, read on the forward strand.
ACGGTGTACCCGTACGAGTTGACCAGCCGGCTCGGTGACTTCGTCGAGCACGACCTCGACGACGCGCACGCCGGGCATGATGGACTGTGCTCGTCTCCGCCCAACACCGGCTCCGGCTGCGCTCAGTCGCTGGTGCCGGTGGACCGGCCGAAGGGGCGCAACCGCGCCGCGATCGTCGCCGGTGTCGTCACCACGCCCGCCGCGCTGCATCCGGAGGGTGTCACCCGGGTCGTGCTGCTCGGCGACCCGACGAAGTCGTTGGGCGCCCTGTCCGAGCCGGAGTGCCGGCGGGTGATCGCCGCACTGGACCTGGCGGAGCGGATGCGGGTGCCGCTGGAGTGGTGGGCGCTGTCCGCCGGCGCCCGGATCTCGATGACCTCGGGTACGGAGAACATGGACTGGGTGGCCGCCGCCCTCAAGCGGATCGTCGAGTTCACCCAGGCCGGTGGCGAGATCAACATTGTCGTGGCGGGCATCAACGTCGGCGCGCAGCCGTATTGGAACGCCGAGGCCACGATGCTCATGCACACCAAGGGCGTCCTGGTGATGACGCCGGACTCGGCGATGGTGCTGACCGGCAAGCAGTCGCTCGACTTCTCCGGCGGCGTGTCCGCCGAGGACAACTTCGGCATCGGCGGCTACGACCGGGTGATGGGGCCGAATGGGCAGGCGCAGTACTGGGCGCCGAACCTGACCGCCGCGCGGGACGTGCTGATGGCCCACTACGAGCACACGTACGTCGCTCCCGGCGAGGACGCGCCGCGGCGGGCGGCCACCACCGACCCGGTGGACCGTGACGTCTCGGAGTTCCCGCACGACGTGGTGGGCAGCCCCTTCCGTACGGTGGGTGAGATCTTCTCCGCCGAGGCCAACCCGGACCGCAAGAAGCCGTTCGACATTCGGACGGTGCTGCGGGCCCTCGCCGACCAGGACCACCCGGTGCTGGAGCGGTGGGCGGGCATGGCCGACGCCGACACGGCGGTCGTGCAGGACGCCCACCTCGGCGGCATCCCGGTGTGCCTGCTCGGTATCGAGTCCCGGTCGGTGCCGCGGCGCGGGTTCCCGCCCACCGACGGTCCGGACACCTACACGGCGGGCACGTTGTTCCCCCGCTCGTCGAAGAAGGCCGCGCGGGCCATCAACGCGGCCAGCGGCAACCGGCCCCTGGTCGTGCTGGCGAATCTGTCCGGCTTCGACGGCTCGCCCGAGTCGATGCGCAAGCTGCAACTGGAGTACGGCGCGGAGATCGGTCGGGCGATCGTGAACTTCCAGGGCCCGATCGTCTTCTGCGTGATCTCGCGCTACCACGGCGGCGCGTTCGTGGTGTTCTCGAAGGCGCTGAATCCGAGCATGACGGTGCTGGCGTTGGAGGGGTCGTTCGCCTCGGTGCTCGGCGGCGCTCCCGCCGCGGCGGTGGTGTTCTCCGCCGACGTCAACGCCCGTACGGCCGCCGACGAGCGAGTGCGAGCCCTGGAGGCCCGTGTCGCCGCCGCGGCCGGCACCGAGCGCGCCGCGCTGGCCGCCGAGCTCGACGAGCTGCGCTCGTCGGTGCGGGCGGAGAAGCTCGGCGAGGTGGCCACGGAGTTCGACCGGGTGCACAACATCCAACGCGCCGTCGAGGTGGGCTCGGTGGACGCCGTCATCCGCGCCGCCGAGCTGCGTCCGCGCGTCATCGAGGCCATCGAGGCGCATCTGCGCGGCTGATCCGCTGCCGATCCCGCACCGTGGGGACGGCGCCGACCCATCGCGGTCGGTGCCGTCCCCACTGCCGTTGGCCCGCCGGCCGCACCGCGCACCGTCGAAACTTTCATCCGATGACTGTCCACAGTCGCGCAGCTCACCCGACTTTTTTCCGGAAGTTTTCAGAGTTGACGAGGCCCATAGACGGCCATAATGTTTCGAACGAGTTTCCGGTGCTTCGGAGAGCGCCACCGAGTCCGAGACCGCACCCCGCCCGCTCATCCCCGGGCCGCACCCTCCCTTCAAAGATCGACATATGTCGATCATCGCCGAAAGGAAGGCAGATGAAGCCACGACGGTGGATCAGCGCCGGCGTCGTCGCCGTCGCGACCGCTGCGGCGTTGAACGCGATGCCGGCCACCGCGAGCCGGCCGTACGACCCGACCGCGCAGAGCCTCGCGACCCTCGGTCAGCGCCACGGTCTGAAGATCGGCACCGCGGTGAACGCGACAGCCCTCAACGACGCCAGCGACCCGCAGTACCGCCGGCTGGCCGCGTCCGAGTTCTCCTCCGTCACGGCCGAGAACGCGATGAAGTGGGAGAGCCTGGAGCCCACCCGGGGCACCTACGACTGGACGGACGCCGACCAGCTCGTCGAGTTCGCCAAGCGCAACAGGCAGGCCGTGCGCGGCCACGTGCTGGTCTGGCACAACCAACTGCCCGCCTGGCTGACCAGCGGCGTCGCCGACGGCAGCATCTCCAAGCAGGAGCTGCGCGAACTGCTGCGCAAGCACATCACCACCGTCGTCAACCGCTACCAGGGCAAGATCTGGCAGTGGGACGTCGTCAACGAGGCGGTCAGCGACCCCTGGGACACTCCGTCGACGTTGCACTACAAGGGCTTCTGGGCGCAGAACCTCGGCCCGGACTACATCGCCGACGCGTTCCGCTGGGCCCGCGCCGCCGATCCCAAGGCGCTGCTGTTCTACAACGACTACAACATCGAGGCGTTCGGCTCGGGCAACCCGGCCGACGACAAGACGCAGTTCGTCTACGACATGGCCAAGCGGCTGCGCGCGCAGGGCGTTCCGATCGACGGCGTCGGCTCGCAGGGCCACCTGGGCACCCAGTACGGCAACTTCGACACCCTGCAGGTGACCGCCGCCCTGAAGCGGTTCGCCGCGCTCGGTCTGGCCACCGCGTTCACCGAGGTCGACGTCCGCAGCCAGATGACCGCCGGCGTCCAGGCCGGCAACTCCGAGGAGATCAACCCCCGGTTGCAGGCGTCGGCGGCCAACTTCAGCGTGCTGATGAAGGCGTGCCTCGCGGTGCGCACCTGCCTGTCGTACACCGTCTGGGGTTTCAGCGACAAGTACTCGTGGGTGCCGGACTGGTTCAACGACCCGCCCGAGGGTCTGGCCACCATCTACGACGAGAACTACCAGCCCAAGCGGGCGTACCAGGAGCTGAAGTCGGACCTGATCTTCGCCGGTCCGCCGTACGTCCTGCCGCGCATCGCACCCAGGCCGCACCGCTGAACCGGCACGGGTCGTGCGGGGTCCACCCTCCCCGCACGGCCCGTGTCAGCGCGGCACGGCCAGGTCATCGCCCGGCAGCAGCGGGCGCATGAACGTCCGCTCGTAACGCACCACACAACCCGACTCGTCGCGGATGGCGTCGGCCGCGACGAACTCCGGATCCTGGCCGAACCGTGCGCGGTACCGCTCGTACGCCGCCAGGCTCTCGAAGCTGAACAGCGCCTCGGCCCGGTCGGTGGGCATGGGTGGGGCGACCGACCACCCCGCCCTGCTGGCCACCCTCGTCATCGACGACAGATGCGGCTGACGTGACGTGCTGGGGGCAGATTCCGCAGCGTCCCGGCAGGGTGCGACGCCGCTTCTCGTCGGAGGGTCGTGCCATGCTGCCGCTCATCTCACAGCAGGGAGCACAGGGCATGGTCACGGTGATCGTTCGGGATGAGACAGCGACCGGCAGAGCCATCGAGAGCTGGCCGTTGGCGGGCCTGCCGGAGCGCATCTCGGCGCGGGAGCTGGTCCGGCTGCGGGTGCGCGAGGAGGTGGCGCGGTTCAACGCCCAGCAGCCGCGGCACTTTCGGGGCCTGGTCCAGCCGACCGACACGGAGGCGACGCTGAACGGCTACCGGGTTACCCCGGGCCGGCGACTCGACTGGGTGGCGCAGGCCGATCGCGCCTGCGCCGCGTTCGCCGGTAACGGTTTCCTGCTGTTGGTCGGCGACCGCCAGATCGAGGACCTCGACGAGGAGATCGACCTGCGCACCGACCCGGACGTGGCGTTCGTCCGGCTCGTCGCCCTGGTCGGTGGCTGACATGGGCGACTGGTCGGCGCTCCTGCCCCACCTGAGCGATGCGGACCGACGGCAGGTGGAGACCGGTGTCGCCGAGGCCGACGAACGGATCCGGGCGGTGCTGAGGATCGCGAGCACGTACTTCTGGGGTTCCTCGGTGACCAGCGTGCCGGAATGGGCCGCCGTCGAGTCGTGGCCGGCCGAGGAGCGTCGCCGCGCCGCCCTGGCCATGCACCGGGAGTCGGCGAACGGCTCAATCCCCACCGCGCTGAACGACGTGGTGCGCAACCTCGCCGCCGGGGACGTCCCGTTCACGCGTGCGGACCTGGTGTGGTGCCTGGAGGTCGTCGCTCGCGGAGGCGGCTTCGACAACGGCGCCCACCTGGAGCTGCCCGCCCTGATCGCGCCGCGCCTGACGGCCGCCGAGCTGGCCGACCTGGTGCCGGCGCTGTCCGCCCTGGTCAGTGAGCTGGTCGACGACTACTTCATCGCGGCGGGGCCCCGCCGACGTGCCGTGACGCTGCTCGGCCGGGCGATCGACCGCGCCACCGGCAGCCGCCTGCCGGCATGGCTGTTGCACGACGGGGACACCTTCGGGCCAGCCGTACGCGCCGACCTGGGGGCCGCCCTCGTCGCGCCGGGGGTGCCGGAGTTGCTGGAGCACTGCGCCGCGCTGGACAAACCGGCGGCGACCGCGAAGTGGTTGCGCCGCCTCGACGAACTGCTCGCGGCCGCGCCCGGTGGCCGGCAGGTCGTCCGCCGGCTCCTCGACGCGTTCACCGCTCACGGGCGGACCATCCACGACGACTCGGACCGTCTCCTGCGCGGGCTGGGCTGGGCGTTGTCGCGCGAGCGCGACGAGAAGGCGACGGACCTGTTGGCGCGGGTCACCGCCAGTGCGGCGGCAGCGCCGCGCCAGGCCGCTGGATTCCCGCACGCCCCGCGCACGGCGATCGCGGCGGTACGCCTGCTGGCCGACCGCGACGGCGACGTGCCACTACGCACGCTGGCCCGGCTGGCCGTGACGGTCCGCAACAAGGGGGTGCGAAGCCGGGTCCAGGCCGCGCTGACCCAGCTCGGCGCGCGACGCGGGTGGTCGCTCAGCGAGGTCATGGAGCTGACCGTCGACGACCACGGGCTCGGGCCCGACGGGTGCCTGCGCACACCGGTCGGCCCGTACGAGGCGACCGTCGAGATCGTGGACGACCGGGCACGCCTGGTCTTCGCCCGCGACGGCGTCGCGCTCAAGGGCGTCCCGGCACCGGTGAAGCGGGCCCATGGCGACGAGCTGACGCAGCTGCGGGACGTCGTCAAGCGGGTCGGCGCGACCCTGGTCAGCGAGCGCCAGCGGGTGGAGGGGCTGCTGTCGGAGGAGCGCACCTGGTCGTACCCGGACTGGTCGTCGCGATTCCTCGACCACCCGGTCACCGCGACCTACGGGCGGCGCCTGCTGTGGGAGACCAGCACCGACGGCCAGCGCTGGACGGCGGGTCTGCCCCGACGGGACGGCGACGGGTGGACGATCGTCGACCGGGACGGTCGGGCCCTCGCGCACGGGTCGGTCCGGTTGTGGCATCCCGTCCGCGCGAGCACGGCCGAGGTGCTCGCCTGGCGTGGGCACCTGGTCGCCGCCGGCCTGGCGCAGCCGTTCAAGCAGGTCTTCCGGGAGGTCTACCCGCGCACCCCGGCCGAGGAGAAGACGCACACCTACTCCAACCGGTTCGCCGGGCACATCCTGCGCTACCGGCAGGCCAACGCCCTGCTGCGCGCCCGCGGCTGGCAGGCCGGCTACCTCGGCACCTGGGACGGCGGGTACGACAGCGAAGCCACCAAGGTCCTCGGCGGCGGGGCGTGGCGGGCGTCCTTCCACCAGGCGCTTGTCGACAACCCGGATCCACACCACTACGACGTCGAGTACTGCTCGACCGACCAGGTGCGTTTCGCCCGACACGACGGGACGACCTGGCTGCCCGCACCGGTCATCGACGTGCCACCGCTGGTGTTCAGCGAGGCCATGCGCGACGTGGACCTGTTCGTCGGCGTCACCTCGATCGCCACCGACCCGCAGTGGGCCGATCGCGGCGAGGACCGGTTCTCCGCCTACTGGCAGCGCACGGCCATGGCGGAGCTGACCCCGTCGGCGCAGGTCCGCCGGGACGCGCTCGCGCGGCTGCTGCCCCGGATGGCAATCGCCGACCGGGTGGACCTCACGGACCGGTATCTGCGGGTCCGGGGCGACCTGGGCGCGTACCGGATCCACCTCGGGTCGGGCAACGTCATGATGGAGCCCGACGACGCGTACCTGTGCATCGTCGCCGCGCGCGCACAGACCGGGCGTCTGCACCTGCCGTTCGACGACGACCCCATGCTGTCCACGATCCTGTCCAAGGCGATCATGCTCGCCGCCGACCACCGGATCACCGACCCCACCGTGCTGAGCCAACTGCGACCCACGGAGATCGACTCATGCCGACTGAGCGAGTGGACTACCGGCGCATAGCCACCGAGATCGCCGAGAAGATCTGGCCGAACAGCACGCCGTGCACATCTCCACGATCAACCGGGTCATGACAATCCTGAAAGACCGCGGGTTGGTCGAGGGACATCCCGGTAAGGGTGTCTACGTAGCCGAGGAATGACCTGAGGCCGGCCCGGGTCAGGGCAGCAGGACGACGTGCAACTGGCGGGGGCCGTGCACCCCTTCGACGCGGATCAACTCGATGTCGCTGGTGGCCGACGGACCACTGATCCAGGTCAGCGGGCGGTGCGGCGTCAGTCGGGCCAGGGCCTCGGGCACGGTGGCCACCACCTGCTGGGCGCGCAGGACGCACACGTGCCGGTCCGGCAGGAGGCTGAGCACCCGGCGGCCCTGGTCGGGCGAGCCGTCGAGGACGATCGTTCCGGTCTGGGCGATGGCGACAGCGGCGGCGGTGACGACGGCGTCCGCGGCGCCGATCCGCGCGTGGTCGAGGCCGTCGTCGGTCAGCGCGGTCACCGTCGGCGGCAGCCAGGCGGGCGGCAGACCCGGCGGTACGACGACGGTGCCCCCCGCCGGCAGGAGGTCGGCGATCGTGTCGGCGACGGCGGCCTCGGCGACCCGGTGCACGTGCGCCCGGTAGTCGGTCAGCCGCTGCGCCAACTGGTCCAGGTCGACGGTGTCGGCCTGCCGGTAGTCGCGGGGCACCGCCGCCGGGGCGGGGCCGCCGGTGGCGAGCGCGGCCCGCAGCCGGCCGAGGACGAGGTCCCGGGAGGTCACCGTTCGGCCCACCATTCGCGGAACGTCTGCGCTGGCGGGTCCGGCAGGTCCCGGCTGGCGGTCCAGCCGTTCAGCGGTGGAGGCAGCCCGCGGCCACGCCGACCGGCGAGCCGGCTCAGCCGCGCGGCGCGCTGCCCGGCCGCGTACAGCCGGGGTCGGTCCATCGTGTACGCGGCGGCGGCCATCGCGATCGACTCGGCGGTGGGCCGCGGTCGCGACTCGACGGCCTCGGCACGCAGGTGCACCAGCAGCTCCGGGATGTTGATTTTGACGGGGCAGGCGTCGTAGCAGGCGCCGCAGAGCGTCGACGCGTACGGCAGGGAGGCGTTGTCCTCGATGCCGGTGAGCTGGGGCGACAACACCGCCCCGATGGGCCCCGGGTACACCGACCCGTAGGCGTGGCCGCCGGCGCGCTCGTAGACCGGGCACACGTTGAGGCACGCCGAGCAGCGGATACACCCCAGCGCCTGCCGGCCGACCTCGTCGGCGAGCACCGCGCTGCGCCCGTTGTCGAGCAGGACCAGGTGAAACGCCTGCGGCCCGTCGCCCGGGGTCACACCCGTCCACATCGAGGTGTACGGGTTCATCCGCTCCCCCGTCGACGCCCGCGGCAGCAGCTGGAGGAAGACCTCCAGGTCCCGCCAGGTCGGCACCACCTTCTCCACGCCCATCACGGTGATGAGGGTGTCCGGCAGGGTCAGGCACATCCGCCCGTTGCCCTCGGACTCGACCACGGCCAGGGTGCCCGTCTCGGCGACGGCGAAGTTCGCGCCGGACACCGCCACCGGCGTACTCAGGAACGTCTCGCGCAGAAACCGGCGTGCGGCGGCCGCGAGGGCCGTCGGGTCGTCGGTGAGCGCCGGGTCGACGCCGGGCATCTCGCGGAGGAAGATCTCCCGGATCTCGGCCCGGTTGCGGTGGATCGCGGGCACCAGGATGTGGCTCGGCCGGTCGTCGCCGAGCTGCACGATCAGCTCCGCCAGGTCCGTCTCGACGGCGGTGATCCCGGCCGCTTCGAGGGCCTCGTTGAGGCCGATCTCCTGGGTCGCCATGGACTTGACCTTGATGACCCGGTCCGCGCCGGCCGCGCGGACGAGGTCGGTGACGATGCGGTTGGCCTCGATGGCGTCCGCCGCCCAGTGCACCACGCCGCCGGCCTCGGTGACCTTTTCCTCAAGCTGTTTCAGCAGGTCGGGCAGGCGGTGCAGGGTGTCGGCCTTGATGGCCGCGCCCGCCGTGCGCAACTGCTCCCAGTCCGCCTGTTCGGCGATCACACCCGCGGACTTGGCCCGGATCGTCGTGGTGGCGTGGCGCAGGTTGCGCCGCAGTTGCGGGTCGGCCAGGCTGCGCCGCGCGGCGCTCGGAAACGACTCGTCGCCGCGCAGGTGCCCCACGCCGGCCGGCGCGGTCACCGGTGGCGCGGTCGCCGGCATGCCGAGGAACGTCCGCCGGGTCACGGCCGGACCGCCGGTCGGGCGCTGGCCATGCCGCTCTGCTCGGTCGAGGCCAGGATCTCGGCGAGGTGCACGGTGCGCACCCCGGTCCGCAGCCGGGACAGGCCGCCGCCGATGTGCATGAGACACGAGACGTCCCCGGCGGCGCACACGTCGGCGCCGGTGGCGAGCACGTGGCGCATCTTGTCCGCCAGCATCGCCGTGGACGTCTCCGGGTTCTTCACGGCGAACGTGCCGCCGAACCCGCAACACTGCTCCGCCGCCGGCAACTCGACCAGGTCGAGGCCGCGCACCGCGCGCAGCAACTGTCGCGGCCGGTCGCCCACCCGCAGCATCCGCAGCGAGTGGCAGGTCGGATGGTAGGTGACCCGGTGCGGGTAGTACGCGCCCACGTCGGTCACCCCGAGCACGTCGACGAGCAGCTCCGACAGCTCGTACGTCCGCTCGGCCACCGACTCGGCCCGGCTGGCCAGCCGTACGTCGCCGGCCCGCCGGGCCACCATCGCGTGCTGGTGCCGCACCGACCCGACGCAGGAGCCCGACGGCGCGACGATCACGTCGTACGGGTCGAAGACCCGCACGTGCCGGCGTACCAGGGGAACGGCCTCGCGCTGGTAGCCGGTGTTGACGTGCATCTGCCCGCAGCAGGTCTGCTCCTGCGGGAAGAGCACGTCGTGGCCGAGCCGCTCCAGCAGCCGCACCGTCGCGGTGGCCGCCTGCGGGAACATGGTGTCGGCCAGGCAGGTCACGAACAGCGCGATGCGCACGGCCCGCCTCCCCCCACCGACCGCCGCAGGCCGGCCGCCGTCACGGCCGGACCCGCAGGTGGGTGACCCCACCGTCGACGTCCAACACCGTACCCGTGGTCGACGCCGACAGCGGCGACGCGAGGTAGACGATCGCGTTCGCGACCTCCTTCGGCGTCACCAGTCGTCCGATGGGCTGGCGGGCCTGCAGCGCCACGCGTTCGGCGGCCGGGTCGTCCGCCTGCGCCAGCAACCGTCCCACCCAGGGCGTGTCGGCGGTGCCGGGGCAGACGCAGTTGAACCGGATGCCCTCGCGGACGTGGTCGGTGGCCATGGCGAGGGTCAGCGACAGCACAGCGCCCTTGCTGGCCGAGTAGAGCGCCCGGCCGGGCAGGCCGTTGAGCGCGGCGATGGACGAGAGGTTGACGACCGACGCGTGCTCCGAGCGGCGCAGCCAGGGCAGGGCCGCGCTGACGACGCGCGCCATGCCGACCACGTTGACGTCGAGCACACGGTGCCACTCGTCGTCGGTCTGGTCGGCGACGGTCCCGGTCGCGCCGATCCCAGCGTTGTTGACCACCACGTCGATGCCGCCGAGTGCGTCGGCTGCCGCGGCGACCGCCTGCTGCACCGACGGGCGGCTCGACACATCGGCGGCGATGCCGGCGATGCCCTCCGGCAGGCCGCTCGGGTCGAGGTCGAGCACGGCCACCCGGGCGCCCCGCTCGCGCAGCTCCACGGCGGTGGCGCGGCCGATGCCGGAGGAGCCGCCGGTGACCAGCGCCGCCAGCCCGGCGAACTCCCTGCTCATGCCGCCACCAACGTCTGGCGTGCCCGCCCCAGGCCGGCGACCTCCAGCTCCACCACGTCGCCGGCGCGCAGGTACGGGTGATCCGGAAGACCCAGCGCCACCCCAGCGGGCGTACCCGTGTTGATGACGTCGCCGGGGTACAGGACCATGAACTGGCTGAGATACCAGACAACGTGCGCGACCGGGAAGATCATGTCCTGGGTGGACCCGTCCTGGCGGAGAACCCCGTTCACCCACAACCGCAGCGCCAGCGACTGTGGGTCGTCGATCTCGTCGGCCGGCACCAGGCTCGGTCCCAGCGGGTTGAAGGTCTCGCAGCTCTTGCCCTTGTCCCACTGGCCCCCGCGCTCCAACTGGAACGCCCGCTCGGAGACGTCGTGCGACACCGCGTACCCCGCGATGTGCCGCATCGCCTCCTGCGGGGAGTCGGCGTAGCGGATGGTCGAGCCGACGACGACCGCGAGTTCGACCTCCCAGTCGGTCTTCGTCGAGCCGCGCGGAACGAGAACGTCGTCGTACGCCCCGACGATGGTCATCGGGTCCTTCATGAAGACCACCGGCTCGGCCGGCAGCGCCGCACCCGTCTCCGCCGCGTGATCGCGGTAGTTGAGTCCGATACAGACGATCTTGTGGGGCCGGGCGACGGGAGCACCCACCCGCAGGCTGTCGGCGTCGGGCAGCTCGGCCAGCTCGCCATGGTCGAGCGCGACCCGCGTCCGCGCGATCCCGTCCGACGCCCAGAACGCCCCGTCCAGGTCGGCGGTGAGCGGCCGCAGGTCGAAGGTCGTACCGTCGCGCTGGACGACCGGGATCTCCTGGCCGCTCGGGCCGAGGCGCTGGAAGTTCATCTCACTCTCCTCTGTGTCCGGGCTGACTGGCGGGTGGCGGACACCCCCGCATTCAACACCGGCACGCCCCGCGCCCGGCACGGCGGGATCACGTCGGTCAGCTCGGTGGGACGTCGTCGCCGCCGCGTACGCCGAGGGCGCGCAGCGTCGCCGCGTCGGCGGGGAAGAACGACTCGACGGCCAGCCCGGCGACGGTGACGTCGAGCGGGGTGCCGAACACGGTGGTGGTGCTGAGGAAGGACAGGTCCCGGCCGTGGTGGCGGTACCGGAGCCCGACGGCGACCCGCGAGACCGGGTCGTCCAAAGCCGGAGAATGGCCGTTGGCGCCGGGATAGCCGCGCAGCTCCTCGTGCAGCTCGTGCAGGACCGCGTCGCCGGTGGCGGCGGCCGTCTGGCGCAGCCGGGTGAGCAGGTGCGTCCGCCACTCGGGCAGGTTGCCGATCCGCGGGGCCATGCCGTCGGGGTGCAGGCTGAGCCGCAGGACGTTGACCGGAGGGATGAGCAGGTGCGGCGCCGCGCCCTCGGTGAACAACGCCACTGCGGGGTTGGCCTCGACGAGCTGCCAGTGCTGGTCGATGAGCACCGCCGGGTACGGGCCGTGGCCGTCCAGGATCCGCCGTACGGCGGCACGCACCGGGGCCAACTCCGGGTCGTCCAGCTCGTGGCGGGGGTAGGCGGGCGCGTACCCGCCGGCGAGCAGGATGGTGTTGCGGTCCGCCAGCGGTACGTCGAGCTGCTCGGCGAGCCGCAGGATCAGCTCGGGGCTCGGCCGGGACCTTCCGGTCTCCACGAAGCTCAGATGTCGAGCCGAGATTCCCGTCTCGATGGACAGGTCCAGTTGGCTCATCCGGCGGCTCTGGCGCCAGTCGCGCAGCAGCTCTCCGACCCGTCGTACCGGTCTGGTCGTCGTCGTCACGCGACCGACCCTAGTGATCGCGCCGGCGCACGGACCATTACCTCCGACGTAATCGACAGCACCCCGGGCTGACCGCAACCATTTCTCTCGAGAGCGGCGCCCACCGCCGCTCGTCACCCGACGATGAGGAGAGAAGTCATGGCTACGAGCTTCGACGCGCTGGCCGAGCGGTACATCGCGATCTGGAACGAGACCGACCCGGCCCGCCGCCGTACGCAGATCGCCGACGTCTGGGCCCCGGACGCCCGCTATGTCGACCCGCTCACCGTCGCCGAGGGCCGGGACGCGATCGACGCGACGATCGCGGCCGTGCAGGGCCAGTTTCCCGGCATGACGTTCCGGCTGGCCGGCCCGGTCGACGGCCACCACGACCAGGTCCGGTTCACCTGGGAGCTGGGGCCCGACGGGGTCGAAGCGCCGGTCGTGGGCTTCGACGTCGCCGTGCTGGACGGCAACGGGCAGCTCAGCCAGGTGCTCGGCTTCCTGGACCGGGTCCCGGTGGCCTGATCGTGCCCCCGGCGGGGGTGTCAGCGCGGCGGGGTGTCCCGGCGCGACGGGAACGGGGTGCCGGGCTGCCCGAGGGTGGAGCGGGCCCGCAGCCCGACCGGGTCCGGGGCGGTCACCGGCGCGGCCGGGGCCGGCTCCGGCGCCCGGCGCGCGTCGAGGTACGCGGCGGCGGCCCGGTCGTCGTCGGTGGGCGCGGCGAGCAGGGCGTAGAGCAGCCCGACCACCCCGAAGATCACCGCCACGACGATCGGCACCAGCAACGCGCTCACCGCGGTGCCGGTCACCCCGCCCGCGCGTTCGTGCAGGTGCACCGAGAGCGCGCTCATGCCGGTGAAGTGCATGCCGTTCACGGCGACGCCCATGACCAGCGCGGACGCGAAGATCGCCAGTCCGCGCCGGACGGTCATCGCGAGCCACAGCGCGACTGTCGCGGCGACGACCGCGATGACCACCGAGAGGATGACACGGGTGCTGTCGTAGCCGAGGCTGCCGTTGAGGCGCATCGCCGCCATGCCCGTGTAGTGCATGGCGGCGACGCCGGCGCCGGTGAAGACGCCACCGGCGATGAGGCGTACCGGATTCAGCCGGCCGGTGCCGACGATGGCCAGGCCGATACCGACGGCGACCACCGCGATCGCGGTGCTGGCGGCGGTGAGGGGCACGTCGTACCGGATGCGGGTGCCGTCGACGGCGAAGCCGAGCATGGCCATGAAGTGCATCGCCCAGATGGCCGTGCCGCCGAGCGCCCAGGCGGCCAGCAGGCCCCACCAGGCGCGTTGACCGGCGGTGCGGGCCGTACGGATGCGACCGGCGCAAACGAGCCCGAGGACCGAGCCGAGCACGGACAGCGCGTAGCTCAGCGCTGGTGTGATCCACCCGTACTCAAAGTGATTGATGTCCGCCACGGCGTTTCTCTCCCCATTCGTTACCGGCGCGTAAGCACGGCACTCGGGCAATGATCAGGGGCGCTCCGACCCGGCGCAACAGCGCCCCCCGGCCTGTTCGGGGGGTGCCGTCGCGGTGACCGTCCGATGCGTCGGTTCGAGGACGAAGCTGACCGAAAATGATTATCAGGCAGAGGTGTGGTACGCCAGCACGCCCCGGTTGATGGCCGCTATCGCCTGCCGGGCGGTGGAGCGCAGCTCCGGCGAGGCGCCGCCGGAGTCGGCAAGTTGACCGAGCAGGTCGACCACCTGCCGGGCCCACCGGACGAAGTCGCCGGCGGGCATCTCCCCGTCGATCTCGTGCCCGCTGCCGAGCACCTTGGCCAGCGCCTCGCCCCGCGCCCACCGGTAGACCGGCCAGGCGAAGCCCAGATCCGGCTCCCGGGTCGCGGCGAGACCGCGCGCCGCCTCGTCGGCCTCGATCTCCCCCCACAGCTTCAGCGTCTCGTCGACGGCGTCGGCCACCGGGCCGCGCGGCAGCGACGCCCGCTCGTCGACGTCGCGACGCGCCTCGAAGACCACCACGGACACCGCGGCGGCCAACTCGGCCGGGGAGAGCCCGTCCCACACCCGTCGGCGCAGACACTCGGCGACCAGCAGATCCGCTTCCGTCCAGATCCGGCCGAGCATCCGGCCGGCGTCGGTGACCGCACCGTCGCGGGCGAGATAACCACGGTCGGTCAACAGCGCGACGATCCGGTCGAAGGTCCGCGCGAGAGACCCGGTGCGCCCGGACACCCGCTCGCGCAGCTCCTCGGTGTCCCGCTCCAGGCGACGGCGGCGCTCCGCCCAGCGGGCGTGCTCCTCGCGCTCCGGGCAGGCGTGGCAGGGATGGTTACGCAGCTCGGTACGGAGCTGGGTGAGCCGGTGGTCCTCGCCGGGCGTCTGCCGGGAGCGGCCACCGCGGCGACCGCCGTGCCGGTCCAGGCCGGTGCCGCTGACCTCGGCGGCCAGATCCCGCCGGGCACCCGGCGAGCGGTGGTTGAAGTGCTTGGGCACCCGGATGCGGGCGAGCACCTCGGCGGGGGTGGTGAAGTCGCCGGGGCTGACCCGCCCCGCCCAACGGTCCTGGGTGAGCACCAGCGGACGGGGTTCGCCGAAACCGCCGGTCGCCGGGTCCAGCACGACGGCCAGGCCGGCCCGCCGGCCCGACGGCACCCGGATCACGTCACCGATCCGCAGCCGCTCCAGCGACGCCACGGCGGCGGCCTTGCGCTGGGTCTGCCCCTGCCGGGCGATGGCCTTCTCCCGGTCGGCGATCGCCACCCGCAGCGCGAAGTACTCGTCGAAGTCGCCGTGGTGGCAGGCGGCCTCCGCGCCGTACGCCTCGATGGTCTCGGTGTTGCGCTGCACCTGCCGGGCCAGGCCGACCACCGACCGGTCGGCCTGGAACTGGGCGAACGACGACTCCAGCAGCGCCCGGGCGGGCTCCGCGCCGACCGTGCCGACCAGGTTCACCGCCATGTTGTACGAGGGCCGGAAGCTGGACCGCAGCGGATAGGTGCGGGTGGAGGCGAGCCCTGCCACGTGCCGGGGGTCGGTCTCCGGGGACCACACCACGACGGCGTGCCCCTCGACGTCGATGCCACGCCGGCCAGCACGGCCGGTGAGCTGGGTGTACTCCCCCGGAGTCAGGTCGACGTGCGCCTCGCCGTTGTACTTGACCAGCCGTTCCAGGACCACGCAGCGGGCCGGCATGTTGATGCCCAACGCGAGGGTCTCGGTGGCGAAGACCGCCTTGACCAGACCCCGGACGAACAGCTCCTCGACGATCTCCTTGAACACCGGCAGCATGCCGGCGTGGTGGGCCGCGAGGCCACGCTCCAACCCGTCGAGCCACTCCCAGTAGCCCAGCACCGTCAGGTCCTCGCCGGGGATGGCGGTGACCCGGGACTCGACCACCCGGCGGATCTCGGCCCGCTCGTCGGGCGAGGTGAGCCGCAGCCCGGCGGCGAGGCACTGCTGCACGGCGGCGGCGCAGCCGGCCCGGCTGAAGATGAACAGGATCGCCGGCAGCAGGCCCTCACGGTCCAGCCGGTCGACGATGTCCGGGCGCATCGGGCCGCGCCACCTCGGCCCACGCCGACCGGCGCCCGGCCCGGCGCTGCGCCCCTCCCCCAGCTCCAGGCGGCGCATCTGGTCGCGGGTGTAGCGCAGCAACTCCGGGTGCACGTCGTGCTTGCGGGCGGCGTCGGCGTCGTGGAACAGGTCGAACATCCGCTTGCCGACCAGCATGTGCTGCCACAGCGGCACCGGCCGGTGCTCGCTGACCACCACTGCCGTCTCACCGCGCACGGTGACCAGCCAGTCGGCGAACTCCTCGGCGTTGGACACGGTCGCCGACAGCGAGACCAGGGTGACCGAGGCGGGCAGGTGGATGATCACCTCTTCCCACACGCCACCGCGGAACCGGTCGGCGAGGTAGTGCACCTCGTCCATCACCACGTACGCCAGCCCCTGCAGGGTGCTCGACCCCGCGTAGAGCATGTTGCGCAGCACCTCGGTGGTCATCACCACCACGGGCGCGTCGCCGTTGATCGCGTTGTCGCCGGTGAGCAGGCCAACCTGCTCGGCGCCGTACCGGGCGACCAGATCGTGGTACTTCTGGTTGGACAGCGCCTTGATCGGCGTGGTGTAGAAGCACTTGCGCCGGGTCGGTGGCGTCGCGGCGGCGTCGGCCGCCGCCGGGTCGTCGGGCCGCCCGCGCAGCGCCAGGTGTACGGCGAACTCGCCGACCACGGTCTTACCGGCGCCGGTGGGGGCACAGACCAGCACGCCGCTGCCCCGCTCCAACGACTGACACGCCTCGCGCTGGAAGTCGTCGAGATCGAACCCCAGGTCCAGGGCGAACTCGTCCAGTGCCGGGAACTGCGCGGTCTGCGCGGCCCGGCGGCGCGCCGCTGCGTACCGCTCGGCGGGGCTCGACATGGCACCAAGATTAGTGCGTGCCGGGACACGACACCCGGCAAGGCCGTGCGCAGGGGCCGTCGGCGGCGGTCGGTAGGGTGCACGGCGTGCCGGACCATGCCGAACCGCCCCAGACCAGTCCGCCGGGCAGCGTCGCGGACGTCAGCGCCCCCCGGGCGTCCCGACGGCCCGTCAAGGCGGTGCTCTTCGACTTCCACGGCACCCTGGCCCAGGTGGAGGAGCCCCGGCAGTGGGTCACCGAAGCCGCCGCCGCGTGCGGGGTCACCCTGGACCGGGTTCGCGCCACCTCGCTGGCCGACCGGCTGCTCACCGCCGGTCGCGCGGGCGGTCCCCTGCCGGCCCGGGTGCCACCCCGGCTGGCCGAGCTGTGGGCCGACCGGGACCTCTACGCGCACGCGCACCGGGGCGCGTACACGGGGCTGGCCGAAACCGTGGACGCGGGCATCGAGGGCTTCGCCGACGCGCTCTACGAGCGGCTGCTCGTCGCCGAGGGCTGGCTACCGTACCCGGACACCGCCCCCACGCTGGCCGCGCTGCGTGACGCCGGTGTGCGGGTGGCGGTGGTCAGCAACATCGGCTTCGACCTGCGACCGCACTTCGACGCCTGGGGGTTGACCGACCTCGTCGACGCCTTCGTGCTGTCGTACGAGGTGGGGCGCTGCAAGCCCGATCCGGCGATCTTCTGGCGGGCGTGCGGAATGCTCGGCGTCGACCCCGAGCAGACGCTGATGGTCGGCGACACCCCGGCGGACGCGGGCGCGGTGGCCGCCGGCTGCGCGGTGCTGGTGCTCCCGGCCGCCGACCCGGGCCGGGAGAACGGCCTCGGCGCGGTCCTGGACCTGGCCCTGCCGGCCTGACCTGAGCCTGCCGACCCGGTCAGTCCGGGATGTGGATCACCGGTAGCTCGCCGTCGCCGTACCGGTCCTCCCCGGTCAGGATCGATGCGTCGTGTTCGAGCACGGCCAACGCTGTCGTGGCCAGGTCGGCACGACCCGTCGCGGTGCGCCAGAAGCTGAGTTCGTGCCAGGAGTGTCCCTCGGTGGAGAGCACCTCGCAGGCGTCGAGGGTCAACAGCCGGTGCAGGGTCGCTCGTTCCTTCGGGTCGCTGACGATCGCCAGGGTCTCCGCTGCGGTCACGGCGGTGACGCCGAACCGGTTGCGGTCCTGGATGACCTCGTGCAGCGGCTCCCCGACGTGCACCGACCCCGCCAGGTAGGCCAGCAGTGCCGAGCGGTCCAGCACGAGCCGGATCGGCCGGTCGTCCTCCGGGGTCACGCGGCCGGCTGCTCGACGGTGCCGGCGGCGGCGTTCAGCGCGTGGCGGCGTGCCCGCTCGCGAAGGGCCTCCCGGCGCTCCGGCGACCACTCGGCCTCAACGGCGGCACGGCGGGCACGCGCCTCGGCCACGCCCTGGTCGGTGATCTGGATGCCCTGGTGGGCCAGCTCGGCGTCCAGTGCGTCCAGGCGCATCCGGTCCCGGACGGCCTGGGTGATGTACGCGCTGGCGTTCGCCTCGTGCTCCAGACGCTCCGCCACGTCCGGGGGCACGGAGATCGACAGTTTCCGCATGGCGCTGGTCATACCCGCGACGCTACGCCGGTAGCACCGGGTTGGCGAACACCCGCAGCCGTGTCGGGTCTGCGGTGCCCACGCACGACCCCGGCTCCGAGCAGGCGGCAGCGCCGCTCGGAACCGGGGCCGGGGCTGTCAGACGGCGCCTGCTTCGCGCAGAGGACGCCACGCGACGACGGTGATCGTCGCCATCGCGACGGCGGCGACCCAGAACGGCGTGGTGATCTCCCAGGCGCTGGCGACGAGGCCACCGAGGATTGACCCCAGCGCGGCCCCGCCGAGATCCAGCAACGCGTACACGCTGCCGACCCGGCCGCGCAGGTGTGGCGGCACGACCCGTTGCCGGGCCGAGGTGACGGTGATTCCCCAGACCATGGCGTGGATGCTGAACACGACCAGGACGACGGCGGCTGTCCACGGAGTCGTCGTGATCGCGAGGGACACGTGCGTGACGACCTCGACGAGCAGACCGGCACGCAGCACGGCGACGCTGCCGAACGCCCGGGTGAGCCTGGCGGCGACCGTGGTGCCGACCAGGCCCCCGACCGCGAACGCGGTCAGCAGGATGCCGTAGCCGACGGTGGAGACGCCCAGGCGGTCCCGGCAGTAGAGGACGAACACGGCGAACGCCGCACCGAACGCGATGTTGCTCAGGCCCATGGTGAGCGCGAGGGTCCGCAGCAGGCGGTGCCGCCACAACCACCGCACACCGGCGGCAACCTCGTTCCGCAGGGACGTCCGCCGAGGCGGATTGCCAAGGACGGGGCCTGTGCGAATGCCCGCGATCAGCGCCGCGGACGTCGCGAACGTGAGCGCGTCGACACCGAACGGCACGGCGGCGGAGATGACGAACAGCCACGCGCCCAGCGGTTTGGCGACGAACTGGTTGCCGATGGTGAAGCTCGCGTAGAGCCGGGCGTTGGCGTTCGGCAGTTGCGCGGGGGTGACCAGGGCCGGAAGCAGGGCACCGAGGGCGGTGTCCGCGAGGGTTTCTCCCGTGCCCAGAAGGAAGAGCACCGCGTAGATGATGGCGACGGAGACGGTCCCCGTCGCGATGGTGGCCGCCAACCCTGCCAGGGCCACGGAGCGCACCACGTTGACGATCACGACCATGCGGCGCCGGTCCAGTCGATCGACATAGGCGCCGCTGATCAGGGCGAACAGCAGCCAGGGCAGTTGCTGGGCGAAGACGGCGCCGGCGACGAGGGCCGGATCGTCGCTGACGGAGGCGACAAGCAGCGGGCCGGCGGCCATGGTGACTCCGTCGCCGACGTTGGACACCGCCGCAGCGGTCCAGAGTTTGGTGAAGTCTGCGCCTAGACGCGCGGATACAGGGGCACGCAAAAGAGCTCCTCGAGCCAGGGAAGGAAACGGTCGTCGTGGGACCGCTCCGCGGCGAGGAGCACCAGGCCACCGGAGGAAATCTCCGGCGGCGCCCGATCAGTGCCCGGCGTGCCCTCGAGGCGAAGCGGAGACCGTGACCATGACGAGGCGCATTGCAGCTCCCAACTGTGGATCACTACCGGCCCGCGCAGGGTAGCCCGCCATCGACGCTCTCGTATCCCCCGAAGCAACGACCCTTCGCCACGAGCTGGGCGACGTGGGCTCGCGTTTTCGGGAGGTAGACACCGCCGGAGGGCCCCCCGAGCTGACCGCCTACCGTCGTGCCCGTGACGGAGACCCTGCTGCCCGCCCCGCGCTCGGCCGACGCGCCCGCCGAACGCCGCGGTGGGATCGTCGCCGTGGGGCTGGTGCTCGGCGGGGCGCTGTCGGTGCAGTTCGGCTCCGCCCTGGCCGCGCTGCTCTTTGCGCGTACCGGGGTGGCCGGGGCGGTCACCCTGCGGCTGACGATCTCGGCGGTGCTGCTGCTCATCGTGTGCCGGCCCCGGCTGCGCGGGCACGACCGTTCGGCCTGGCTCGCGGCCGGCGCGTTCGGGCTGGCCCTGGCCGGCATGAACTCGCTGTTCTACCAGGCCATCGAGCGGATCCCCCTCGGTCCGACGGTGACCCTGGAGGTGCTCGGCCCGCTGGCGCTGTCGGTGTTCACCGCCCGTCGGCTGGCGAGCTGGTGCTGGGCGGGGCTCGCGTTGGCCGGGGTGGCGCTGCTCGGGCAGGGCGGCTTCGACCGGCTCAACCCGGCGGGGGTGGCCTTCGCGTTCGGCGCGGGGGCCATGTGGGCCGCGTACATCGTACTCAGCGCACGGGTCGGCGACCGGTTCCCGGGCGCGGACGGGCTGGCCCTCGCGCTGGCCGTCGCCGCACTGGTCACCCTGCCGCTGGGCATCGTCGACGGCGGCGCCGTCCTGCTCGACCCGACGGTGCTGGCGCTGGGCACCGCCCTCGCGGTGCTCGCCTCCGGTCTGCCGTACACCCTGGAACTGCTGGCGCTGCGCCGGATGCCCACCGCCACCTTCGCGGTGCTGATGAGCCTCGGCCCGGCCATCGCCACCCTCGCCGGCTGGCTGGTGCTGCGGCAGGCGCTGACGCTGCTGGAGTGCGCCGCCATCGTGCTGGTCATCGCCGCCAGCATCGGCGCGGTACGGGTCAGAGCAGCAGCCGCAGAGCCCCCGGCACGGCGGTGATCGTCACCGGCAGGCGCAGCGAGCGTTCCCCGTCGGCGTACGTGACGATGTCGTCGGCGGCCAGCTCCACGGTACGGGCCCGGTAGCTGCTCACCAGCGGGTGGCTCACGTGAGTGCCCTGGTAGATGCGCGGCTTGACCCGGATGAGGGTCCGCCGGTCGACCCGACCGGCCACCACCACGTCGAGCAGCCCGTCGGTCGGATCGGCGTCGGGGCAGATCCGCATCCCACCGCCGTACGTCGGGCAGTTGCCCACCGCCACCAGCACCGCGTCCATCTCGTGCGGCACCCCGTCGAGGCGCAGCGTGTAGCGGCGCGGCCGGAGCCGGGCCAGCTCGACCACGATCGCCAGGTCGTACCGGCGGGGGCCGCGCGGCCAGCGCATCCGGTTGGCGCGCTCGTTGACGATCGCGTCGAAGCCCGCCGCGAGGACGGCCCCGTACCAGCGCTCGGTCCCGTCGACGCCGGTCATCCGGGCCAGGTCGACGACGCGGGTCCGATCGGCGCGCAGCGCCTCGGCGATCACCGCCACGGCGGCGACGGGATCGGCCGGAAAGCCGGTGTCGAGGGCGAAGTCGTTGCCGGTGCCGGCCGGTACCGGCCCGAACGGCACGTCGGTGCCGGCGACGGCCTGCATGGCCCGGTGCACGGTGCCGTCCCCGCCGATCGCGACCAGCGCGCCGACGCCGTCGGCGACCGCGGTACGACACGCCGCCTCCGCCTCGTTCGGACTGGACGCCGACAGCAACCGGACCGGGTGGCCGGCGGCGGCCAGCCCGTCCAGCAGTCGGGGCAGCAGCGTCCGGTGCCGCCCCCGGCCGGCCGTCGGGTTGGCGAGCACGGCCACCGGGCCACCCGCATCCCGGACGGGCTCGACCGGGTCGCCGACGGGCGGGGTGCGCTCGCCCGGGCCATCGGTGGGCGGGCTGGGCAGGTGATCGTCTGCGGTCACGGGCAGCACCGTACCGGTCGGACACCCGCCGTTCACCCGGGGCGGCCGACGTCACGATCAGTCTCGCCGCCGGCGCGTGGGGTGAACGCCTGAGGGGTCCGCTGACGCGACGACGCCGCCCCCGGCAGACGGGGACGGCGTCGGTGGACTCCGGCGGCGCGGGGCCGTCAGGTCATGTCGTCGTAGCGGCGTTCGATGGGCGCCGGCTTCGCGATCGGCTCGGGCGCCCCGATCGGCGCGGTCGCGTCGACCCGCTGCCCGGCCACGACCGGGTCCGTGTCGAACTCCAGCGGCGAGACCTCGTCGTCGTCGAGACCGGCGTAGACCTCCTTGCCCCGCCCACGCCGCTTGTCGTTGAGGAATGCGAGGCCCACCGCCCCGAAGTAGAGCGCGGAGAGGCAGATCGCCAGGGCGGTCATCCCGAACGGGTCCGGGGTGGGGGTGACCACGGCGGAGAACGCGAAGAACACGAAGATCGCCACCCGCCACCAGCTGAGCAGCCGCTTCGCGCTGGCGATGCCCACGAAGTTGAGCATCAACACCAGCAGCGGGAACTCGAACGCCACCCCGAACAGCAGGATCAGGTTGGTGACGAAGGAGATGTACTTGGTGATCTCCAAGGTCGTGCTGATCTCGCTGTCCGAGATGCTGAGCAGGAACTCCAGGCCCTTGGCCGTGACGAAGTACGCCAGTACCGCGCCGGCCGCGAACAGTGGCGCGGCCATAGCGGTGAAGAAGTACGCGTAGCGCCGCTCGTGCCGGTGCAGACCCGGCGCGATGAACGCCCAGAGCTGGTAGAGCCAGATCGGTGCGGCCACGATCAGCCCGATCCAGAGCCCGACCTTCAGGTTGAGCAGGAACAGGTCGGCCGGACCGAGCTGGACGAACTCGCACTTGCCGTCGACGATCCTGGCCTGCGGCAGGTCGCAGTACGGCTGCTGGAGGAGGTGCAGCACCGGCTTGGCGAGCCAGATGCCGACACCGAAGCCGATCAGGATCGCCAGCGAGGCGCGGAACAGACGGTTGCGCAGCTCACGGACGTGCTCGATGAGCGTCATCGAGCCGTCGGCGGCCCGTTCGAAGGTGCTCGGGCCGCGCTTACGCAGGGCGAAGGCCACGGTGGTGGGGCCCTTCGGTCAGTTGTCGCGGACGCGGTGCACCGGGTCGACGACCGGCTGCTGCGCCGGCGCCTGCTGGTACGGCGCCTGCTGCGGCTGCCCGGCGTACGGCGCCTGCTGGCCGGCGTGCGGCGGCAGCGGCTGGTAGCCGGCCTGCGCGTCAGCCTTCTCGGCCAGGTCGCGGTCGTCGTCCTGCAGGCTCTTGGTCTCGGCCTTGATGATCCGCAGCGAGCGACCCAGCGAGCGGGCCGCGTCGGGAAGCCGCTTCGCACCGAAGAGCAGGATCAGCACAACAACGAGAACGGCGATGTGCCACGGCCTAAGGGCACCCATGAGAAGCTCCAGTCGCTCTGTGTCCGGGGGGTGGTACGCAGCCCATCGTACGTGCGGATGGACCGAATGCCATCAGCCGGGGATGATGATCAGGGCCCGGCCGGTGAAGTCTTGACCAACCGCGATGATCAGTCAACCATCGCCACCCGAGCGGGGGACGACGATGGCCGGCAGAGGTCGGTCAGCCACGCTTGGCGTTGATCACGGCGAGTCGCTGCTGGGCGGTGTCGAGCTGGCGTTGGACACCCTCGGCGCGCTGCTGCAACGCCTCGGCGGTCTCCCGTAGCGCCTCCGCCTCGGTCGCCCGCCGCTGCAACGCCACCGCGGCGCGGCGCAGCTGGGGCAGCCGGCTCACCACCGGGCGTACGGCCAGCGCGAGCGCCACGAGCGGGAGCAGCACCACCGCGAGCACGATCCAGATCAGCACGCCGGTCAGCCTACTGGGTGCGGGCGGCCACCGCCGGATCGCCCGACGGCACGGAATCGGCCGGCGCACGCCGGGGAGCGGCCGCCGGCACGGCGTACGCGTCGAGCGCGGCGGCCGCGGTCGCCCGAACCTGTTCGGCCAGCTCGACCGGGGCGACCACGGTGACGTCCGGGCCGAGGCCCAGCACGAACCGCCGCGCCCACCCCAGGTCGGTCACCCGCAGCGAGACGAGCCACTGGTCGCCGTCGCCGGCCTCCACCCGCTCGCACGGGTAGTACTCGGTGATCCACCGCTCGCCCCGCCCGATCCGCAGGGTGATCAGCGGCAGGTCGGGCGACGGCCGGAAGACACCCTCGGTGCGGTCGTGCGGGACAGCCTGCGGCGGGACGGTGGCCGGCTCGTCCAGCTCGGTGATCGCGTCGATCCGGTCGGCCCGGAACAGCCGGACCGCCTCCGCGCGCCGGCACCACGCCTCCACGTACGCCCGGCCGCCGACCATCAGCATCCGCAGCGGGTCGACGACGCGCTCGGTGGTCTCGTCCCGGGCCGCCGTGTAGTAGGTGATCCGCAGCGCCTTTCCGCCCTCCACGGCGGCCCGCAGCGCCTCGACCCGCCGGGTGTCCCCGGGCAGCCGGACCGCGACCGGTGCGCCCACCAGGTCGCCGGCGGCGTCCTCGATCTTCGCGAGGGCCCGCTCGATGGCCTCCCGGTTGGCCACGCCGGGGGTCTCGGCGAGCATCCGCAGCGCCACCACGAGCGCGAGGGCCTCGTCGGGGGTGAGCCGCAGCGGGCGGTCGATGCCGGCGTCGTAGGTGATGGTCACCCGGTCGCCGTCGAACGCCATGTCGATCAGATCACCGGGGCCGTAACCGGGCAGCCCACACACCCACAGCAGCTCCAGGTCCTCCCGGAGCTGCCGTTCGGTGACGTCCAGGTCACCGGCCGCCTCGGCGATCTCGATGCCGGGCCGGGCCAGCAGGTAGGGAACCAGGTTGAGCAGCCGCGCCAGTCGGTCGGCGGAGGCGCGGGAACCGCCGCGGGCGGCCGGGCGGGTCACCGGGCACCCCCGGCGACGGTCAGCTCGTCGTGCCGGACGGCGATCTCCTTGAGGCGCTGGATGACCGCCTCGCGGACCTCCGGCGGGTCGAGCACCCGCACGTCCGGGCCGTACCCGACGAGCTGGCCGGCCAACCCGTCCGGGTCGGCGTACGGCAGGACCAGCTGGTCGCCGTCCGGCCCGGCGGTCACCTCCACCGCCCAGCGGCGCAGGCCGGCGGCCCGCCCGGACGCGGCCAGCACGGTGGCCCGGCCGGTGCGCTCCACCGGCCCGGACCAGCGGGCCACGTGGCTGATCAGGTCGACGCCGGCCGGCGGCTCGTACGCGCCGGGTGCGCCGGCCACCCGGACGGCGCCGACCACCCGGGACAGGCGGAAGCAGCGGGTCGCCGCGCGGTCCAGGTCGTGGCCGACCACGTACCACCGCCCGCGCCAGCAGACCACGCCCCACGGTTGGAGCCGTCGGCGGCTGGGCGCGTCCCGGTCGGGCACCCGGTAGTCGAACCCGACCTCGCGGCGGTCCCGCGCGGCGGCGGTCAGCGGCGCGAACGCGGGATCGACGGTGACCATCGGCTCCAGGCCGAGGGTGGCCTGCGGGTCGACGTCCACCCCGGCGGCGCGCAGCTTGGCCAGCCCGGACGACGCGGCGGCGGCCAGCCCGGCGTGCTGCCACAGACGGGCGGCGATGCCGACCGCGGCGGCCTCGTCGGGCTCCAGGGGGATGTCGGGCAGCGCGTACTCACGGTGGGCGATGCGGTAGCCGGGCTCGGCGTCGAAGACGCTGGCCGTGCCGGTCTCCAGCGGAACGCCCAGCTCGCGCAGCTCGGCCTTGTCCCGCTCGAACTTGCGCTGGAACGCCTCGTGGTCGCGCGCGTCGTCGGGGTCGTGCTCGTAGCCGGGCACGGTCGCGGCGATCTGCGCGGCGGTCAGGAACCGTCGCGTGGACAGGAGGCAGATCACCAGGTTGACCAGGCGTTCGGTGCGGGTCCGCGACACGCGGTAGACGCTAGCAGCCGACACGTCCAGGACGTGCACCCACGCGGGCGTGCCGCACACTTGTTCGGATCGGGCTCCTCCCCCGGCGCGTCGCCGCCCGCGGCCATAGTGTTGCCCTCATGTCGCAGGGCGAGATGAGGACCGAGAGCGAGAGCGTCGGCACCGTGGTCGTCGCGGGCGCCGCCAACCTCGCCATCGCGATCGCCAAACTGGTCGCCGGGCTGATCTCCGGGTCGGCCGCGATGCTCTCCGAGGCGGCGCACTCGGTCGCCGACACGACCACCGAGGTGCTGCTGTTCCAGGCGCTGCGCCGCGGGGCTCGCCCGGCCGACCGACGACACCCCTTCGGGTACGGCAAGGAGAGCTACGTCTGGGCGTTCTTCGCCGCCATGTTCACCTTCGTGGCCGGCGCCGGCTTCGCCGTCACCCACGGCGTCACCACGATCCTCGTGCACGAGCACAGCGGCGACTATCTGATCTCGTACATCGTGCTGGCGGTGTCGTTCGTCATCGAGTCGATCTCGCTGGCCCGGGCCGTGCGGCAGATCCGCCGCGAGTCCACGCGCTGGCAGACGACGCCTCGGCGATTCCTGCGACTGACCGCCGACACCACCGTCAAGGCGGTCTTCCTGGAGGACAGCGCGGCCCTGATCGGCCTGCTGCTGGCCGCGCTCGGCGTCGGCCTGTCCGAGGCCACCGGCGACGAGGTGTGGGACGGCGTCGCGTCGATCCTGATCGGGTTGCTGCTGCTGACCGTCGCCGGGATCCTGGCCAGCAACAACCTGTCGCTGCTGGTCGGCCGGGCCGTCCCGGAGCGGCTGCGCCGCGAGATCGAACGCGACCTGGCCGGGCTGCCCGAGGTGGAGCGCATCGACACCCTGCTGACGATGCAGCTCGGGCCGGACGACATCCTCGTCGCCGCGAAGGTCGACTTCCGCGACAAGGCCACCGGCGCGGCCATCGAGGCCACCGCCGACGAGGCCGAGCGGCGGCTCACCGGGCGTTACCCGGAGATCCGTTACGTTTTCCTCGACCCGACCCGCTCGCTTCCGGGAGCGGCCGGGCAGGCGCGCGACACCCAGGCCAGGCCGAGCGCGGACGCCGGCGGCGAACCCGACCGCACCTGAGGGCGGACTGCCCCGGGCGCGGGTCGGCTGGTCCGCGCGGCTAGCGTGCCCGTCATGGTGCGATGGCGGGCGGGGACGGTGGCGGCGCTGCGGCGGCAGTGGACCGGGGCGGTGGAACTCGACGTCGACCTGCCCGACGGCACGCGCATGCGAGCGCTGGCCTATCCCGAGCTGGTCGGCACGCCCGAGCCGGGTGACCGGGTGCTGCTCAACGCGGGCGCGCTGCTGATGGGCTTGGGCACCGGCGGGTACGCCCTCGTGGTGGCCCTGCCGGACCGACTGCCGCCGGACCCGCCGGAGGCCGGTGACACCCGCGATGCCGGGCACCTGGTCAAGGCCCGCTACACCCCGTTGCAGCCGATCCTGCTCGGCGTCGACGAGGAGGCCAGCCCGCACCGCGCGCTGCTGGCCGACGCCGACGACCTGGGTGGGATGCCGGTGGTCACCGCCGACCTACACTCGGCGCTACCGGCGATTCTGGCCGGCATCCGGGCCGAGGCCCCGCAGGCCCGGGTGGCGTACCTGCTCACCGACGGCGGGGCGTTGCCGGCCTGGTTCTCCCGCACGCTCGCCGGGCTGCGCGACGAGCTGGCCGGGACGATCACCGTCGGGCAGGCGTTCGGCGGCGACCTGGAGGCCACCACCCTGCACGGCGGCCTGCTCGCCGCCCGCCACGTGCTGGACGCGGACGTGGCCATCGTGGCCCAGGGGCCTGGCAACCTGGGCACCGGCACCCGGTGGGGTTTCTCCGGAGTCGCCGTCGGTGAGGCCGTCAACGCGATCGCCACGCTCGGCGGTCGACCGGTGGGCTCACTGCGCATCTCCGACGCCGACCCCCGCCCCCGACACCGGGGCGTGTCGCACCACAGCCTCACCGCGTACGGCCGGGTGGCCCTCGCCCCGGCGGAGCTGGTGGTGCCCGACGACCTGGACCCGGCCCTCGCGGCCGAGGTCGACGCGGCGCTGGCGCCGCTGGCGGCCCGACACCGGATCGTCCGAGTGCCCGCCGCCGGCCTCGACGCCGCGCTGCGCGCCAGCGCCGTTCCCCTGTCCACGATGGGCCGCAACCTCGACGCCGACCACGCCTACTTCGTAACCGCCGCCGCAGCCGGCCGCCACGCCACCACCCTCCTCCCCTAACCCGAACCCCACCCCCGCCCACCCCTGTTGATCATGAAGTTATTGCCCCGACACGCCGGGGAAACGGGCAACAACTTCATGATCAACGCGGGCGGGGCGGGGCGGGATCAGGAGAGGAAGATCAGGGCGAGCCAGCCGCCCACGATGAGCACCAGCGCCAGGGCCAGCACCCACGTCGGCACGGTGTACTCACCGCGCCGGTTGCGGTCGATCTCGGCGCGGATCTTCTCCCGCCGGCGTTCGACCCAGCTCTGCCGTTCGGTGCCGCGCCCGGAGCGCTCGGAACGGTCGGATGGTCCAGAAGTCGTCATGGCGGGCCCAGCCTACCGGGCCGGCCGGCCCCGTCGACGCCACACCACCGCCGGGGCCGGCACACCCGTCACATGCTGGCGATCAACCGCTCCACGCGCTCGTCGTACGCCCGGAAGGGGTCCTTGCAGAGCACGGTGCGCTGCGCCTGGTCGTTGAGCTTCAGGTGCACCCAGTCGACGGTGAAGTCGCGCCGCTTCTCCTGGGCGTGCCGGATGAACTCGCCGCGCAGCCGCGCCCGCGTGGTCTGCGGCGGGGTCTCCTTGGCCTCGAAGATCTCCGGGTCGGTGGCCACCCGGTCCACCTCGCCGCGACGCTCCAGCAGCCCGTAGAGGCCACGCCCACGGCGCACGTCGTGGTAGGCTAGGTCCATCTGCGCCACCCGGGGGTGGGACAGCGGCAGGTCGTGCTTGCGCTGGTAGCGCTCGATCAGCCGCAGCTTGCTGACCCAGTCGATCTCGCGCGAGACCGGCTCCAGGTCACCGCTCTCCACCGCGTTGAGGACCCGACCCCACAGCTCGACGACCCGCTTGGCGGCCTGGTCGCCGCCGCGGCGCTCGACGAACTCGGTGGCCTTGGCCAGGTACTCCTGCTGGATGTCCAGCGCGCTGACCTCCTTGCCGGAGGCCAGCCGCACCTTACGCCGGCCGGTGATGTCGTGCGACACCTCGCGGATCGCCCGGATCGGGTTCTCCAGCGACAGGTCCCGCATGACGACCCCGGCCTCGATCATCCGCAGCACGATGTCGGCGGTGCCGACCTTGAGCAGCGTGGTGACCTCGTTCATGTTCGAGTCGCCGACGATCACGTGCAGGCGCCGGTAGCGCTCGGCGTCGGCGTGCGGCTCGTCGCGGGTGTTGATGATCGGTCGGCTGCGGGTCGTCGCCGAGGAGACACCCTCCCAGATGTGCTCGGCCCGCTGGGACAGGCAGTAGACCGCGCCGCGCGGGGTCTGCAGGACCTTGCCGGCCCCACAGATCAACTGCCGGGTGACCAGGAACGGGATGAGCACGTCAGCGAGCCGGCCAAACTCGCCGTGCCGCGAGACCAGGTAGTTCTCGTGGCAACCGTAGGAGTTGCCGGCCGAGTCGGTGTTGTTCTTGAACAGGTAGATCTCACCTGCGATGCCCTCGTCGTGCAGCCGCTTCTCCGCGTCGACGAGCAGCCCCTCCAGGATCCGCTCGCCGGCCCGGTCGTGGGCCACCAGGTCGGTCACCGAGTCGCACTCCGGTGTCGCGTACTCCGGATGCGACCCGACGTCCAGGTAGAGACGGGCCCCGTTGCGCAGGAACACGTTGCTCGACCGGCCCCAGGACACGACGCGACGGAACAGATACCGCGCGACCTCGTCCGGGGACAGCCGCCGCTGCCCGCGATAGGTGCAGGTGACGCCGTACTCGGTCTCGAGGCCGAAGATTCGCCGCTCCATGATGAGACATTAGCCGCCCGGAGGCCCGGTTCGTCACTGTCACACCACAGGTCGTGCCTCGGGGGTGGTCACATACCGGTTGAGTGCGACATTCCGTCCGGCCCGATGGTCGCCATGAAGCGCCGGCAGGCGTCGTACTCCGGCAGCAGGCCGCGCTCGCGCGCCTGCGCCTGCGCCTGCGCGGCGCCGTCGCGCGCGGACAGCAGCGGGACGTCGGCGGGCCACTCGATGCCCAGCTCCTCGTCCAGCGGGTGCACCTGCTCGCCCGTCGGGTTGTACGTGGCCGAGCAGAGGTAGCTCAACGTCGCGTCGTCGGTCAGCGCGCAGAAGCCGTGCCCCAGCCCCTCGCTCAGGTAGACCGCCCGCCGGTCGGTGTCGTCCAACCGGACGCTCTCCCACCAACCGAAGGTCGGCGAGCCTACCCGCAGGTCCGCGATCACGTCGAGGACCGCGCCCCGCACACACGTCACGTACTTGGCCTACCCGGGCGGCACGTCGGCGAAGTGGACGCCGCGTACCACGCCGCGCGCCGAAACCGACAGGTTGGCCTGGGCGAGGCGCAGCGGGTGCCCCACCGCCTCGGCGAGGTGGTCGAAGCGGTACCACCCCATGAACATGCCGCGGAGGTCGCCGTGCTGCTGCGGCGTGATCTCCCACGCCCCATCGATGCCCAGCTCCCGGATCTTCATCGGGTCAACGGCGCGTCGTTCTTCTCGGCCAGCAGACCGAACAGGTAGTCGCCGAAGCCGCTCTTGGTCAGCGGCTCGGCGAGCGCGGCCAGCTGGTCGTCGTCGATGAGGCCGGCCCGCCAGGCCACCTCCTCGACGCAACCGATCTTCAGGCCCTGCCGCTCCTCGATCACCCGGACGAACTCGCCGGCCTGCATCATCGAGGCGAACGTGCCGGTGTCCAGCCAGGCCGTGCCCCGGTCCAGCAGGGTGACGGACAGCTCACCGGTCTCCCGGTACACCTCGTTGACCGCCGTGATCTCCAACTCGCCCCGGGCGCTGGGCGTGATCTTGTGGGCGATGTCCACCACGCGGTTGTCGTAGAAGTACAGGCCGGGCACCGCGTAGCGCGACTTCGGCCGAGCCGGCTTCTCCTCGATCGAGAGCACCCGACCCTCGGCGTCGAAGTCCACCACGCCATAATCCTGCGGGTTGGACACCGGGCACGCGAACACCCGGCCGCCGACGAGGTCGCTGTGGGCGGCCAACTGCCGACCCAGACCGACGCCGTGGAAGATGTTGTCGCCGAGGATCAGCCCCACCGACTCGTCGCCGATGAAGTCCGCGCCGAGGATGAACGCCTGGGCGATGCCCTCCGGGCGGGCCTGCGTGACGTACTCCAGCCGCAGTCCGAACTGGCTGCCGTCGCCGAGCAACCGGCGGAACTGGTCCTGGTCCTCCGGTGTGGTGATCATCAGGATCTCCCGCACACCGGACATCACCAGCGTGGAGAGCGGGTAGTAGATCATCGGCTTGTCGAAGACCGGCATCAGCTGCTTGGACACTGCCCGCGTGATCGGCCAGAGCCGAGAGCCGGTGCCGCCGGCGAGTACGATTCCGCGCACCGGGGGAGCTTAGCCGCAACCAACCAGCCCGTCGGCATGTCGGTTTTTGCCGGACAGCCGGCCCACCGCTTCGCGTACACTCCTGGACACGTGAGGTTCCTCGTCACCGGCGGTGCCGGATTCATCGGTTCAGAATTCGTCCGCATGCTGCTGGGCGTGCCTGGTGGCACCGCCTCGGGTGTGCCCGCGGTCGACCCCGCCGGCGTGACCGTGCTCGACAAGCTCACCTACTCGGGCAACCTGGCGAACCTCGACCCGGTGCGCGACGACCCCCGCCTGCGCTTTGTACAGGGCGACATCTGCGACCACGGTGTGGTCGACGAGGTGGTCGCCGGGCACGACGTGATCGTGCACTTCGCGGCGGAATCGCACGTCGACCGCTCGATCGCCGGCCCCGCGCCGTTCGTCACCACCAACGTGCTCGGCACGCAGACCCTGCTGGACGCCGCGCTGCGCCACGGCACCGGCCGCTTCGTGCACGTCTCCACCGACGAGGTGTACGGGTCGATCGACGAGGGCTCCTGGACCGAGACCTGGCCGCTCGCACCGAACTCGCCGTACTCGGCCTCGAAGGCCGGCTCCGACCTGCTCGCCCTGGCCTACCACCGCACCCACGGCATGGACGTGGTGGTCACCCGCTGCTCCAACAACTACGGGCCGTACCAGTTCCCCGAGAAGGTCATCCCGCTGTTCGTCTCCAACCTGCTCGACGGTGGCACCGTTCCCCTCTACGGCGACGGCGGCAACATCCGCGACTGGCTGCACGTGCACGACCACTGCCGGGGCATCGCGCTGGTTGCGCAGAAGGGCCGTGGCGGCGAGGTTTACCACATCGGCGGCGGCACGGAGCTGACCAACAAGGAGCTGACCGGCCTGCTGCTGGATGCCTGCGGCGCCGACTGGGACCGGGTCGTCCCGGTTGCCGACCGCAAGGGCCACGACCGCCGCTACTCGCTGGACATCACCAAGATCAATCAAGAGTTGGGGTACGCCCCGAGCATCGACCTCGCCGACGGCCTGGCGCAGACCGTGCAGTGGTACCGCGAAAACCGGGCCTGGTGGGAGCCGTTGAAGGCCGCACCGGCCGCATGACCCGGTCGTCCGACGCCGACGATCGGGCCGCCGCGAGTCGGCCACTCCTTCCGGCTGGCACACCACCCTGGCCGCCGCGTTCGCCTCCGCCACCACCGGCGACCGAGGCGGCTTCAACAGCCTCCTACGTCGGTCTATGCGACCGCCCGTGCAAGATCGGTGGAGCCGAAGCAGGACAGGGCGTTTAACGCCGTCGGCGGGCGCCCCGTTCCTCCGGGCCGCCCGCCGACACGACAGGCGCTACTTGCCGTCCGCCGGCTTGTCCTCCAGGTCGGCGGAGCCCGCCGACGTCGTCGGCTTGTGCGCCTCCGTGGTCGGCTGCGCCGGCGTGTCCGGCCCACCCGCCTCGGCCGGCTCCTCCGCCTCCGCGACGTCACCGTCGAGCAGTGCCGTCAGCGCCGCCCCCGTGATCCGGCGGAATGTACGTCCCACCCGCTGACGGTCCAGCACCGCCACCTCGAGCTGGTTCGCGGCGATGGTACGGGCCGCACCGCCCTCACCACCGACGGTGCTCAACGCCTGCACCGCCACCCGGACCGCCTCGCCGAGCGACATGTCCGCACGGTGCTGCGACTTCAGCACACCGGTGATCGCCTCGGCCTGGCCACCCATGGCCATCCGGCCCGGCTCGTCGTTGACCGACCCGTCGTACGTGAGCCGGTACAGCTCGTCGTCGTCCGGGGTCGCCCCGACCTCCGCGACGCAGATCTCCACCTCGAACGGCTTCGACTGCTCGGTAAAGATCGCGCCGAGCGTCTGCGCGAACGCGTTCGCCAGCGCCCGCCCGGTGACGTCGCGCCGGTCGT
This sequence comes from Micromonospora sp. NBC_00617, assembly GCF_045161355.1. Taxonomy (NCBI): domain Bacteria; kingdom Bacillati; phylum Actinomycetota; class Actinomycetes; order Micromonosporales; family Micromonosporaceae; genus Micromonospora; species Micromonospora sp. NBC_00617. The sequence continues at coordinate 2,408,504 of NZ_CP107751.1, forward strand.
AGCTCAGGCCGTTCAGGTCGGCCATCCGCACGCCCGCCCGGCGCAGGTTCTCGAACTCGTTGTACCGACCGACGGCGGCGAAGCCGATCCGGTCGTAGATCTCGCTGACCTTGTGCAGGGCGCTGGAGAGGTTCTCCGCGACGAAGAGCACCCCGCCGGAGTAGCTCAAGACCACCGCGCTGCGACCCCGGGCGATGCCCTTGCGGGCCAGCTCGGAGCGGTCGCGCATGATCTGTTCGGGCGAGGCGTAGAACTGCATGGCCACGGCGGCGGTTCTCCTTACGGCGCTGTGCTGACGACTGCGGACTGGTGGGGGTGGACGGGGCTCATCCGCCCGGGTTCTCCATCCGGCCGGCGACCACACCCTCGGCGATCGCCGCCGTCTCGGTGTCGGTCAATCGGCGGGTGCCCTCGGCGGTAGCGGTCATCACCACCGGATAGATCCGGCGAGTCAGGTCCGGTCCGCCGGTGGCGGTGTCGTCGTCGGCCGCGTCGTAGAGCGCCTCGACCGCGAGCCGGGTCGCGTCGTCGACGGACAGGCCCGCCCGGAAACGCTTCTTCAGCGCCGACTTGGCGAAGAGCGAGCCGGAGCCGATCGCGTCGTACCCGGTCTCCTCGTACGGGCCACCGGTCACGTCGAAGCTGAAGATCCGCCCCGCCCGCGCCGGGTCGGCGGCGGCCAGGTCGAAGCCGGCGAACAGCGGCACGACGGCGAGACCCTGCATGGCCGCGCCCAGGTTGCCCCGGATCATCGACGCCAGCCGGTTGGCCTTGCCGTCGAGCGAGAGCATCGCGCCCTCGATCTTCTCGTAGTGCTCCAGCTCCACCTGGAACAGTCGCATCAGCTCGATGCCGATGCCCGCGGTGCCCGCGATGCCGACCAGCGAGTACGCGTCGGCGGGGTGCACCTTCTCGATGTCGCGCTGGGCGATCAGGTTGCCCATGGTGGCCCGTCGGTCGCCGGCCATCACCACGCCACCGGCGGCCGAGATCGCCACGATGGTGGTCGCGTGCGGCGCCAGGTCGGCGGCCATGCCCGGCGGAAGGGGTCGACGACCGGGCAGCATCTCGGGCGCCACCCGGCTCAGAAACGTGGTGAAGGAGGACGTCCCCGCGTTGGTGAACACATCTGGTAGACGCCCGGATGGATCAAAGCCCGCTGCCACGTGGTTCCTCTCAGGTACGTGATCGCCCTGGCCAGCCTCGTAGGACTGTCACGGAACTGGCCAAGACCACCGTTGCAGTTGAAGCAGAGTATCCCGCGCACCCATCCGGTGCGATGATCGTGGTCCAGATGTTGTGGGTCCGCGCCGCCACAGATCGCGCAGACCCCGCCCTGCTCGGCCAGGAGCTCCTGAAACTCCTTCTCGCCGATGCCGCACCGCCGCCGCAGGTGATACTCGCGTGTCCCGCCGTAGAGCCGCTGCCTCACTTCCTTGGTGCGGCTGTTGTGGCACGGCTTGCAGTACGTGGCATAGCCCGTGCTGTCGGCACGGTTACGGGGGAAGTCGGCCACGGGCTTGACGGTTCCACAGTCGGCGCAGAAGCGGTGGCCTTCCGGAACTTCCCGGGCGGGCTTCACCCCTCGGCCATGCCTCCCTTTCACCCGCTTGGCGTAACTGGCCTTCGAGCGCTCGTTGAAGCAAGGCTTGCAATAGCTGCCGCGACCGCTGGGACGCTTGCTGCTCGCACAGAACTCGTCGAGCGGCTTCCATTCCCCGCAGTCGCGGCACCGGCGTCGGCCGTTCTGATCATCCAAGGGAAGCGGCATGTCCGTTTTGCCCTAGAATAATCACTGACCTCCTTTTTGCACGTAACCTCTCACGAACTCCTCTGCGTTCTCCTCGAGGACGGAGTCGATCTCGTCGAGGAGGTCGTCGACGTCCTCGGTGATCTCGGCGTGCCGCTCGGCCACCTCGGGGTTGACCTCCGTGGTGACGTCCTCGATCTCCTCGCCCTGGCGGGACTTGCCGGACTGCGACTGGCCGCCGCTGTCATGAGTGGCCATTGCTGCCTCCTCCACGATCGTCTGCGATGAACTTACCTCGCTCGGACGACGAAAAGCCCGCCGCGCGCCGGCTTGCGGCGCACAGCGGGCATTCGGCGGCGCGTTCAGCCGCCGGTCAGCGTCTCCAACAGGTCCTTGGCGCTGGCGCAGCGGTCGAACAGGGCGCCGACGTGGGCGCGGGTGCCCCGCTCCGGCTCCATCATCGGCACCCGGACCAGCGATTCGCGGCCCACGTCGAAAATCACCGAGTCCCAGCTCGCGGCGACCACCTCGGAGGCGTACTGGGCGAGGCAGCGGCCACGGAAGTAGGCCCGGGTGTCCTCCGGAGGCTCGGTCATGGCGCTGCGGATCTCCTCGTCGGTGAGCAGCGTCTTCATCGCCCCTCGGGAGACCAGCCGGTTGTAGAGGCCCTTGTCCGGGCGTACGTCGGAGTACTGCAGGTCGACGAGTTGAAGCTTGTGCGAGCCCCAGCCGAGCTTCTCCCGGTCGCGGTAGCCCTCCAGCAGCCGCAGCTTGGCCACCCAGTCCAGCTCGTCAGCGCAGAGCATCGGGTCACGGCCGAGCCGGTCCAGCACGTCCTCCCAGCGGTCCAGCACGTCGGCGGTCTGCTCGTCGACGTCGGTGCCGTAGCGGTCGTCGACAAAGGACCGCACCCGCTCCAGGTACGCCCACTGCACGTCCAGGGCGGTCAGCCGGCGGCCGTCGCGCAGCCTCATGAGGTGCGTGAGCGAGGGGTCGTGGCTGACCGCGCGCAGTTCGCTGACCGGGTCGGCGATGCCGAGGTCGGCGCCGAGCGCCTTCTCCTCGATCATGGTGAGGATCAGCGCGGTGGCGCCGACCTTGAGGTAGGTGGAGATCTCCGAGAGGTTGGCGTCGCCGATGATGACGTGCAGCCGGCGGTACTTGTCGGCGTCGGCGTGCGGCTCGTCGCGGGTGTTGATGATCGGTCGCTTGAGGGTGGTCTCCAGGCCGACCTCGACCTCGAAGAAGTCGGCGCGCTGGGAGATCTGGAAGCCGCTCTGCCCGCCGTCCTGCCCGATGCCGACGCGGCCGGCGCCGCAGACGATCTGTCGGGTCACGAAGAACGGCGTCAGGTACGCCACGATGTCGGCGAACGGGGTCTGCCGGCGCATCAGGTAGTTCTCGTGGGCGCCGTAGCTGGCGCCCTTGTTGTCGGTGTTGTTCTTGTAGAGGTGGATCGGCTGGCTGCCGGGGATGGTGGCGGCCCGGCGGGACGCCTCGGCCATGACCCGCTCGCCGGCCTTGTCCCAGCGGACGATGTCGCGGGGGGTGGTGACCTCTGGGGTGGAGTATTCGGGGTGGGCGTGGTCCACGTAGAGGCGTGCGCCGTTGGTGAGTATCACGTTGGCCAGGCCGAGGTCCTCGTCGGCGAGGGCCTCGGCGGGGTCGTAGGCGGCCCCGGAGTAGGTGAAGCCGCGGGCGTCGCGCAGCGGCGACTCCTCCTCGTAGTCCCAGCGGGCACGCCCGCCCCGGTTGAGCTCAGGCCGGGCCCCGTAGGCGTTGACCACCTGGGACGAGGTGACCATCGGGTTGGCTCCGGCCTGGCCGGGCACGGAGATGCCGTACTCGACCTCGGTGCCCATGATCCGTCTTACGCTCATCGACCTACCCGCTTCGCTCGCCCGACCCGGTCCCCCGTCATGTCGAGCGTAGTCCGCCTGTTCGGGGACGGGGGCACGCCGGTGCGGGCGGGTCACGGGTGTCGGCCCGTGGCGGCGCGCTCAGTACTCGACGATCATTGGCACGGTGGTGGCCTGCGGGCGGAGTTCGGGGTACCTGGTCAGCAGACTGTCGACGCGTCGCTGCGCGGCCGGGTCGCTGATCAGCAGCCGGATCGGGCCGGACATCCCGCGCAGCATCTGGCGGGTGCGCTCAGGTTCCTCGAACACCGGCAGGTAGATGGCCGGCTCGGTCTGCGCGGTGCTGGCCTGCAGGGCGGACAGGCAGATCGATTCGTGGTAGCCGCGGTAGGCGGTGCGGTCCAGCACGACGGTGATGGTGCCCTGCTCGGCGGGGTGTCGGCGGTACGCGGTGGCGCAGACCTGAGCCACTCTCGACGGCTTGTCGACGCTGTACCCGACCCACAGCTGGGTCCAGCTGTGTTTGTCGACCACGAGCAGGCTGCCGCGCCAACCGGTGAGCCCGCAGAGGGTCACGACGGTGAGCACGGCCAGGGCGGCGGCGAGCGCGGGGATCGCGGCGGCGGGGGGCCGGGTGCTCGCCGCCGGACGGGACGGGCAGCAGCCGGACCAGGGCGGCGGTGCCGACGATCAGCAGGCCGGTGGCGGGGTGTGTGCCCTTCATGAAGTAGTACGCGGGCTGGACGCCGGCGAGGATGTTGGCCAGGGCGATGGCGAGAGCGAACCCGACCGCCACCAGCACGGCGGCGAGGTGACGACGCCAGGCCCGGTCGGCGCGGCGGGCCTGGATCACGAGGGCGATCAGCACGATCGGGGTGAGGCCGAGCAGCGTGCGCCACGCCTCGGCGACCTCGGGGCCGGCCTTGGCGTCGAGCGCCTCGGTCTGGCTGTCGCCGAGGACTCCGAACAGCAGGGGCAGCGGGGCGAGCAGTGCGGTGACCAGGCCGACCGTGAGCAGCGTCCGGCGGATCTGGGACAGCTCGCGGCGGTGCGCGATGAGCCAGCCGAGAACGAGCAGCCCGGCCGGTGGAAGGAACAGGTAGTAGGTGAAGCCGATGCCGATGAGCAGGGCGGCCAGCAGCACGGTCTGTTCGCGGTTGCCGGCCAGCGGGCGTACGACCAGGACGGCCAGCGCGACGGCGAGAGCGAGGCCGAGGACCTCGCTGGGGTAGCCGGCGATCAGCAGTCGGGGCATCTGGCTGCCGAGGACGAGCGCCCCGACGACGATCGTCAGGACGCCCCGGTGCAACGGGTGCAGGGGTCCGGGCAGTCGCTGGGCGGCCCAGAACAGGGTGAGCACGAGCAGGCCGAAGGTGGCGAAGCACCACCACCCGTAGTGCGTGAGGCTGCTGACCCCGCTGGACGTTCCGGTGGCCGAGCGCAGGTGCGCGTCGAGCAGCGCCGTGGTGAGATGCCATCCCTGCGGGTAGCGGACGAGCAACGAGACGATCTCGTCGCGGGAACCGGTCGGGTCGAGAAAGACGTACCCGCCGAGCCGGCCGATGGCGTCGACGAGGGCGACGTGGCGGAAATTGTCCTCGCCGAGGGCGAGCAGGCTGAGACGCCCGGCGAGGGTGCCGGCACGCAGCCAGGGCAGGGCGAGGTAGCCCACGGCGGCGGCGGTGGCGACGATCGGCAGGAGGTCGGTCCAGTCCGGACGAGGCAGGGTGGGACGTCTATCGGTGACCGCCGCGATGAGGGTGAGCGTCGTCAGCGCCGCGCCGCTGACCGCGACCGGGTGCAGCCCCCACGGCCAGACCGTGAAGAGCAGGCCGGCGACGGTGGTGGCGCCGACGAGCAGCAGCGCGCCGAGCAGCAGGCGGTCGAGCAGGGTCCGGCCGCCGCGCAGCAGGCTGGCCGTGGCCAGCAGCACGAGCGGGGGCAGCAGCCAGGCCAGGTGCAGGGGGTACGCCGCCGCGGGGACCAGCCAGGCTGCCGCCAGCGCGATGAGCAGCCGACGGTCCGGGCGGGTGGGCGGCGGGGTCCCCGGGTCGGCCGCGGCGCGTGCCGGCGGGACGGTGACGGTGCGCTCGGACGGCACGCGGATCCTCGACGGGCGAAGGAGGTGGGGGCGCCACAGCGCACCGGGTGGGATCGGGCGCGTGTGGCCGGTCGGCGCGACGGGTGGGCCCGGGACGCGTCGCGTCCCGGGCCCCGGTGGTGTCACCGTTTGTTCAGAGGTACTGGCCGGTGTTGCTGGCGGTCTCGATGGACCGGCCGGCCTCGGCGCCCTTGCCGCCGGAGACGAGCGTGCGGATGTAGACGATCCGCTCGCCCTTCTTGCCGGAGATGCGGGCCCAGTCGTCGGGGTTGGTGGTGTTGGGCAGGTCCTCGTTCTCGCGGAACTCGTCGACGCAGGCGTCGAGCAGGTGCTGCAGGCGCATGCCCTTGCGACCGGAGGTGAGGAATTCCTTGATGGCCATCTTCTTGCTCCGGTCGACGATGTTCTGGATCATCGCGCCGGAGTTGAAGTCCTTGAAGTAGAGGACTTCCTTGTCACCGTTGGCGTAGGTGACCTCGAGGAAGCGGTTCTCCTCGGTTTCGGAGTACATCCGCAGCACCACGGCGTCGATCATCGCGGCGACGGTGGCCTGGGGGTCGGCTCCGTGTTCGGCGAGGTCGTCCGGGTGCAGCGGGAGCCCGGAGAGGATGTACTTGGAGAAGATGTCCTTCGCCGCCTCGGCGTCCGGTCGCTCGATCTTGATTTTCACGTCGAGCCGACCGGGGCGCAGGATCGCCGGGTCGATCATGTCTTCCCGGTTGGAGGCGCCGATGACGATGACGTTCTCCAGGCCCTCAACGCCGTCGATCTCACTGAGCAGCTGCGGGACGATCGTGTTCTCCACGTCGGAGGAGACGCCGGAGCCGCGGGTCCGGAAGATTGAGTCCATCTCGTCGAAGAACACGATCACCGGGGTGCCCTCGCCGGCCTTCTCCCGAGCCCGCTGGAAGATCAGCCGGATGTGCCGCTCGGTCTCGCCGACGTACTTGTTGAGCAACTCCGGGCCTTTGATGTTGAGGAAGAAGCTGGTGTGCTTCTCCTTGCCCTGGCGCTCGGCGATCTTCTTGGCCAGCGAGTTGGCCACCGCCTTGGCGATCAGCGTCTTGCCGCAACCGGGCGGGCCGTAGAGCAGGATGCCCTTGGGCGGGCGGAGCTGGTGCTCGCGGAACAGGTCCGCGTGCAGGAACGGCAGCTCCACCGCGTCGCGGATCTGCTCGATCTGCGACTGGAGGCCACCGATGTCGCCGTAGTCGACGTCGGGCACCTCCTCCAGGACCAGCTCCTCGACCTCGCTCTTCGGGATCCGCTCGTACGCGTACGCCGAGCGGGGCTCGATCATGAGCGAGTCGCCGGCCCGGATCGCCGAGCCGATGAGCGTCTCGGCGAGGTGCACGATGCGCTCCTCGTCGGAGTGGGAGACCACCAGCGCCCGGTCGCCCGGCCCGCCGTTCGGTCCCTCCAGGATCTCCTTGAGCATCACGACCTCACCGACCCGCTCGTACCCGAACGCGTCGACGATGTTGAGCGCGTCGTTGAGCAGGACCTCCTGACCGCGGCGCAACTCGTCCACGTCCAGTGAGGGCGAGACGGCGACCCGTAGCTTGCGGCCGCCGGTGAAGACGTCCACCGTCCCGTCGTCGTGCTTGGCCAGGAAAACTCCGTAGCCACTCGGCGGCTGCGCGAGCCGGTCGATCTCCTCCTTGAGCGTGACGATCTGCGTGCGAGCCTCCTTGAGGGTGCTCACCAGCCGATCGTTGTTCTCGGTCAGCCGCGCCAACTGTGCCTGGGTGGCCGCCAGCCGCTCTTCGAGCTGCCGGACGTGTCGGGGGCTTTCGGTCAACTTCCGCCGCACCAGGGCGAGTTCCTCCTGAAGGAACGCGACCTGCGTGGAGAGATCGTGGGCTTCCTTCTCCCACCGTGCGGCGCGCGAGTCCGCGTCGTCGCTGCGTGCTGCCACGTCCCACCTCCCCGGGGGGCTTGAACGTTCTGACCTAACACTAGCCGCTATGAGCCCGATTCGGTCCCACGCAACACCCTCGTCACCGAACCTTGATCGCCAAGGGTGGCCTGGCGGGCCGGTACCGGCGTTCGGGTACCGTCGGAGGCTGGTACGGGAGAACATGGGGGGTGCACCGGTGGCCGAGGTCGCGACCGACCAGTTGCAGGTCTGGGTGGACCAGGATCTCTGCACGGGTGACGGGCTCTGCGTGCAGTACGCGCCGGAGGTGTTCGAGTTCGACATCGACGGCCTGGCGTACGTCAAGGGCGTCGACGGCGAGCTGCGGATGGCGCCGGGCAGCCGGGTGGACGTGCCCGCGCACCTGCGCCTCGAAGTGATCGACTCCGCGAAGGAGTGCCCGGGCGACTGCATCCACGTGGTGCGCGGCGACGGCGTCGAGGTCGCCGGCCCGGACGCCGAGGACGACTGAGCCGAACGGGCGCCGGCGTCGCGCGGACCGCGCGACGCCGGCTCGACCCGACCGGGGTGGCTCAGAGCATCGGGCGGCCGACCACCGACGCCACCAGCCGGGCGAACTCCTCCAAGCGGGCGATCTGCCCCGCCCCGCCGTCGTCGAGCGTCTTGCCGAAGCGCAGCGCGTCGTGCCGGGGCGTACCCGCCATTTCCTCGCTCGGCGGCGGCGCCTCGTCCAACGAGGTGAGCAGCAGGTAGACGTCGACGCTGTCGACTCGGATCTCGCCGCTGTCTAAGCGGTTGAGCCGCCGCCGGCAGCCCACCTCGGTGACCGTGGAGACCGGCACGACCCGCAGGGACGACGTCATCGATCCCGGCGGCCCCTCCCCCGGCGGCACGTCCTCGCCGTGCCAGAGGATCAGCCGGCTGCCGTCGCAGACGACGACCTCCTGCCACACGCCGTTGACCTCGTTGACGAAGCGTTCCAGGGTGAAGCCGAGCACCGAGGCGCCGCGCAGCACCCCGCCGAGCGCCTCCAGGGCGACGTCCGGGTCGCGCAGATAGGCCCGCGCCGCCGACTCCAGGTCCTGGTAGGGCGACCAGTCCGGAAACACGGCGGGCAGGTCGCCACCGCCGTAACCCGGTCGGCTCATGCCGCCGCCTCCCCCCGCTCGCCGATGGTCACGGCCTGTCCATCTCCCCCGTCGCGTCGGGCTGCGCGCCGGCGGCGGCCCTGGCGGCGGCGGCCTGCCGGGCCGCCTCGGCCTCGCGCAGGTCCTGCCGACGCTGCGCGTACGCCTCGGTGCCCTTGCTGGGCTTGCGGCGGCGCGGCGGCGCGGTGACGCCCGGGGCGAGCTTGCGCGCGGAGACCAGGAACGCGGTGTGCGCGATCATCCGGTGGTCGGGGCGGACGGCGAGGCCCTCGGCATGCCAGTCGCGCACCAGCGACTCCCAGGCCCGGGGCTCGGTCCAGCCGCCGCGCTCGCGCAGCGCCTCGACGAGTTCGGAGAGCTGGGGCGTGGTGGCCACGTAGCCGATGAACACGCCGCCGGGCACCAGCGCCCGCTCGACCATGTCGAGGGTCTCCCAGGGGGTGAGCATGTCCAGGATGATCCGGTCGAAGCCGGTCTCCTGGCACTGTGCGACGTCGCCGACGTGCAGGCGCCACGAGGGGTGCGGCCCGTTGAAGAACGCCTCGACGTTGCGCTTGGCGATCTGGGCGAAGTCGTCGCGCAGCTCGAACGAGTGCAGCTCTCCCTCGGTGCCGACCGCGCGCAGCAGCGAGCAGCTGAGCGCGCCGGAGCCGGCGCCGGCCTCGAGGACCTTCGCGCCGGGGAAGATGTCGCCCATCGCGACGATCTGCGCCGAGTCCTTCGGGTAGATCACCTGGGCGCCGCGCGGCATGGACAGCACGTAGTCCGAGAGCAGCGGGCGCAGCGCCAAAAAGGCGGTGCCGCCGCCGGAGGTGGTCACCACGCTGCCGTCGGGCAGCCCGATCAGCGCGTCGTGGGCCAGGATGCCGCGGTGGGTGTGGAACTCCTTGCCGGGCTCCAGCGTCACGGTGTGCATCCGCCCCTTGGGGTCGGTCAGCTGCACCCGGTCGCCGGGCCGGAACGGGCCACGGTGCACGGGTGTCAGCGCCGGGTTGGCGGGGTCGGCGGCGACGGTGGAGGGAGTTGCGGTCACGATGTCATCTTCCGGTTGGGTTCGAGGAGCTGTGCCAGGTCCCCGATGTGCAGAATGCCGACGACATCTTCGCCTGACGTCACCACGTACTGCGCGCCCGGGTGGGTCTGCACGGCCTCCATCACCCGTTCGCCGTCCAGCCCGACCGGGAGGGTGGGGAGCGCGGCCAGCGCGCGGGCGACGGCGTCCACCGCCAGCCAGGGGCGGCGCTCGGCGGGGACGGCCGCGGCGGCGGCCGGGTCGACCAGCGCCACGGGGTGGCCGGTGGAGTCGGTGACCAGCAGCGCGGCGGCGGGCTGCCCGCCCTCGGCGCGGCGGCGCTGGGCCTCGGACAGCGGTGTGCCGGTGGGCACCGGCCAGATCGGTCGCGCCAGTCGGGACAGGTCGATCAGCGGGAACCGCCGGCTGACCCGCGCGGCCCGGATCGACTGGCCGGCGCCGCGCCAGAGCGTGACGGCGACCAGCAGCATCAGTGGCAGCGCCACCGGCGCCAGGTAGTCGGTCACGGTCAGCAGGCCGACCAGGGCGGCGGTGCCGACGGCGACGACGCGGCCCGCCCAGCCGGCGACCTCGGTGCCGCGGTGCCGGTCGCGGGTCAGGCCCCAGACGGCGGCGCGCAGGGCACGCCCGCCGTCCAGTGGCAGCCCGGGGAGGATGTTGAACAGCGCGACGATGACGTTGCTCAGGGCGAGCTGGAAGGCGAGCTGGTGGGCCACGGTGCCCTGGGGTAGGGCCAGGGTGGCGGCGACCGCGAGGACGCCGAGCACCGCGGAGACCGCCGGGCCGGCCAGCGACACCAGCAGGTCGACCTTGGGCGTCGGGGCGTCCCGGTCCATTTCGGTGTACCCGCCGAGCAGTTCCAGGGTGATCCCGCGCACACCGATGCCGTAGCGGCGGGCGGTGAGCGCGTGACCCAGCTCGTGCAGCAGCACCGAGCCGAGCAGTGACACCACGAAGCCGAAGCCGATCAGATAGCCGCTGACCTGCGGCAGGTCCAGTTGCCGGCGGGCGAACTCGGCGTAGAGCACGGCGACCAGCACGGCGAGCAGGAGCATCGAGGCGTTGAGGTGCAACGGCACCCCGAGCACACGGCCCACGCTCAGACCGGATCGCCGGTCGGACCGACGTGGTGGCCGGGATGTCTGCTCCATCGCACCGATGCTACGGACCGGCCCGGCGTGGGGCGGGCGGCGGGCGGTGTCACACCGGTGCCCTAACCTTTGCGGACATGACGGCGGAACCGGTCACCACCCCCCAGTCCTCCTCCCCGGCACAGACACCGCCGACGGTGCGGGCCTCGCTGTCCCCGTCGCGGGCGGCGGATTTCAAGACCTGCCCGCTGCTCTACCGGTTCCGCAGCATCGACCGGCTGCCCGAGCGGACAACCGTCGAGCAGGCCCGGGGCACGCTGGTGCACGCGGTGCTGGAGCGGCTGTTCGACCTGCCCGCGCAGGCCCGCACGCCGGCCGCGGCCGGCGACCTGGTCGCCCCCCAGTGGGATCGGCTGGTCACCGAGCAGCCGGAGCTGGCCGGGATTTTCGACGGCGCCGAGCCGGCCGGTCCGGTGGAGTTCCTGCGCTCCGCGGCGGGGCTGCTGGAGGGCTACTTCGCCGTGGAGGACCCGACCCGGCTGGAGCCGGCCGAACGCGAGAGCCTGATCTCGGCGGTCGTCGACGAGGAGCTGCTCATCCGGGGCTATCTCGACCGGCTCGACGTCGCCCCGGACGGCGCGTTGCGGGTGGTCGACTACAAGACCGGCGGCGCGCCTCGGGAGGCGTTCGAGGCGCGGGCGCTGTTCCAGCTGAAGTTCTACGCGCTGGTGCTGTGGCGCACCCGGGGGGTGGTGCCCCGGGTGCTGCGCCTGCTCTACCTGCGCGACGCCGAGGTGTTGGATTACACCCCCGACGCCGACGAGCTGGTCCGCTTCGAGCGCACGGTGGTGGCGTTGTGGCGGGCGATCGAGCAGGCCACCGCTCGACAGGATTTCCGACCCCGTCCGAGCAGGTTGTGCGACTGGTGCAGTCACCAGGCGCTCTGCCCCACCTTCGGTGGCACTCCGCCGCCGTTCCCCGTCGCGGCGGCGAACGCCGATCCGCTGCGTGACGCCCGATCCGCGCCGGTGGTGCCCGGCGCCGACGAGTGACCGTCCGGCCCGGTAGGCCGGCCCCGGCCACGCCGCCGTCCCGGTGGCGCGAGGAGGGTCGCGGCGCGGACCCGACCGCAGCGGTGCGGCCGCGGTCGGGACAGGGCGCCCGGCCGACCTCTACCGTGGTCCGCGACGCGTCCGCCGGTGGACGCGAGGGTGACCGGCGACACGGGACGGGAGACGACATGAGCGATCGGGTGGCCCCGGCGCGGCCGGTACGGATCCTGCTCGCCGACGACCAGCCGCTGCTGCGCACGGGCTTCCGGATGGTGCTGGGCGCCGAGGGTGACCTGGACGTGGTGGCGGAGGCCGGCAACGGCGTGGAGGCGGTGGAGCTGTCCCGGCGGCTGCTGCCCGACGTCGTGCTGATGGACATCCGGATGCCCCGCATGGACGGGGTGGCGGCGACCCGGGCGATCGTCGACTCCCGCCTGCCGGTGCGGGTGCTGGTGCTGACCACGTTCGACCTCGACGAGTACGTGGTGGGGGCGCTGCGCGCGGGCGCCAGCGGGTTCCTGGCCAAGGACGTACCAGCCGAGGAGCTGATCGCGGCGATCCGCACGGTGGCCGGCGGGGACGCGGTGGTCGCGCCGCGGATCCTGCGGCGGCTGCTGGAGCGCTTCGCCGACCTGCTGCCGGACCCGGCGGCCACGCCGTCGGCAGCGCTCAGCACGCTCACCGACCGGGAACGCGAGGTGCTGGTGCAGGTGGCCCGGGGGTTGTCCAACGCCGAGATCGCGGCGGTACTGTCGGTAAGCGAGACAACCGTCAAGACCCACGTCGGGCATGTGCTGACCAAGCTGCGGCTACGCGACCGGGTGCAGGCGGTCGTGCTGGCGTACGAGTCGGGTCTGGTCCGCCCGCGGGCGTAGCGGGCGCGCGGCGGCTACCCCACCCGGCGTACTCGAAGATCCCTCCGTGGGGGGACGGCGCTGTTGCCGTGCTCACCTACCGTGACCGTGGACGGCTCGGCACGGTTGACTCTCCTGTGGCGTACGGGGGAAGTGTCGTGTCCGGCGGTGTTTCGCCGGTCGGGAAACCTGTCGATCGGCTGTCGGGTCAGGGGCAACCCTGATGCGGCATGGGGGTGCACCCGCAGCGGGAAATCCGCGCCGGGTCCCCCCAGGGGCGGACGGGACGGGCGCGAGCAGCGCCGATGATTGAACGGTCACGCCGGACCATCGGGGGGCGGCGTGAGAATCGGACAGACGGAAGAGGTAGATGACGTGACCGCGACGGTAGGCCAGCAGGCGCAGGCCGCGGCCCGGGCGAACGACGTGTGGAAGGTGTACGGCAGCGGCGAGGCTCAGGTCATCGCGCTGCGGGGGGTCAGCGCGGAGTTCGAACGTGGCCGCTTCACCGCGATCATGGGCCCGTCGGGTTCCGGCAAGTCGACGCTGATGCACTGCCTGGCCGGTCTGGACTCGGTGACCCGGGGGACCGTGTCGATCGGTGCGACGACGGTCACTGGTCTGGGCGACTCGGGGCTGACGAAGCTGCGCCGGGACAAGGTGGGCTTCATCTTCCAGCAGTTCAACCTGCTGCCGACGCTCACCGCGAAGGAGAACATCCTGCTGCCGTTGTCGATCGCCGGTCGCAAGCCGGACCCGGCCTGGTACGACACGGTGATCAAGACGGTGGGCCTGCAGGACCGGTTGGACCACCGGCCGGCGCAGCTCTCCGGCGGTCAGCAGCAGCGGGTGGCGTGTGCGCGGGCGCTGGTCTCCCGCCCCGACGTGATCTTCGCTGACGAGCCGACCGGCAACCTGGACTCGCGCTCCGGCGCGGAGGTGCTCGGCTTCCTGCGCAACTCCGTGCGTGAGCACGGCCAGACCATCGTCATGGTCACCCACGACCCGACGGCCGCGGCGTACGCCGATCGGGTGGTCTTCCTCGCCGACGGGCAGATCGTCTCGGAGTTGATCGAGCCGACCGCCGACACGGTGCTGGACACCATGAAGAAGCTGGACACTCCGGCCGAGGTGGGCAACTGATGTTCCGGGCGACACTCAAGAGTCTGCTGGCCCGCAAGGTCCGGCTGATCCTGTCCGGGCTGGCGGTGGTGCTCGGGGTCATGTTCGTCTCCGGCGCGTTCGTGCTGACCGACACGCTGGGCCGCTCCTTCGACTCGGTCTTCGCCGACGGGTTCTCCGAGATCGACGTGAACGTCGCGGCGAAGCCGAAGGTGCAGGTCGACGAGATGGAGGGCGAGCAGACCGCCACTCCGCTGCCGGCCGCCGTGGTGGACCGGGTCAAGCAGGTGCCGGGGGTGGCCTCGGCGACCGGCATCGTCAACGCCGACGGCGCCCGGGTGATCGGCAGCAACGGCAAGGTGATCACCTCGTTCGGTCCGCCGCAGTTGGGCGAGAACTGGACGGGCGAGAGCGACCTGATGCAGCTGCGGGAGGGGCGCGCGCCGCAGGCCGAGGACGAGATCGTGGTCAACAAGGCGTTGGCCACCACGGCGAAGGTGCAGGTGGGCCAGAAGGTCGGTGTGCTCACCGCATTCGAGTCCAAGAAGCGGGAGTTCACCCTGGTCGGCATCCTCGGTTACAGCGGTGACCGGGACTCGATCGGCGGGGTCAACGAGGTCTTCTTCACCACGCCGGTGGCGCAGCGGCTGATGCTGGGCGAGCCGGACACGTTCAGCAGCATCACGCTGCGCGCCGCCGACGGCGTCTCGGACGAGACGCTGCGCGACGACGTGGCCCGGACCCTGGGCGCGGACTACGAGGTGAAGACGGGCAAGCAGGTGGCCGCGGACGCCTCGGCCAGCCTGAAGGAGGGCCTGTCCTTCTTCAACAAGATCCTGCTCGGCTTCGCCGCGGTGGCGCTGCTGGTGGGCACGTTCCTGATCCTCAACACGTTCTCGATCATCGTGGCGCAGCGGACCCGGGAGTTGGCGCTGATGCGCGCCATCGGTGCCAGCGGCCGGCAGATCATCGGTTCGGTGGTGCTGGAGGCCATCGCGGTCGGGTTGATCGCGTCGGTGCTCGGCCTGGCGGCCGGCATCGGTGTGGGGGCGCTGCTGGCGTTCCTGTTCGGCAAGTTGGCCGGGGGGCTGACCCTCGCCGGGATCGGTGTGCCGGCAGCCGCGGTGATCGGCTCCTTCGGCGTCGGTCTGGTGATCACCGTGGTGGCGGCGCTGCTGCCGGCGCTGCGGGCATCCCGGATCCCGCCGATCGCCGCCATGCAGGACGTGGCGACCCCGGACCGGCCGCTGACCAAGGTCACGGTGGCCGGGTCGGTGGTCACCGGCATCGGCGCGCTGCTGCTCTTTCTGGGGCTCAGCGGCAACGCGGGTGGTCAGACCCTGGCCACCATCCTGGGCGGGGTGCTGTTCGCCTTCATCGGCGTGGCGCTGCTGACCCCGCTGATCAGTCGGCCGGTGGTGAGCCTGCTCGGCGCGATCTTCTCCTGGTCGGTGCCGGGCCAGCTGGGCCGGCTGAACTCGGGGCGTAACCCGCGCCGCACCGCGATCACCGCGGCCGCGCTGATGGTCGGCATCGCGCTGGTCACCGGCGTCACGGTGATTCTCGATTCGGCCAAGGGCAGCATCAGCGCCCTCGCCCAGGACACCATCAAGGCCGAGCTGGTGATCTCCGGCCAGCAGGGTGGGCCGCGTCCGCCGAGCTTCGACCCGGGTGTTCTGGACCGGGCCAAGGCCCTGCCCGGCGTGCAGATGGTCGACGGCGAGTACGGCGACATGGCCAGGATCAACGGCGAGGGCACCTGGGTGGCGGCGAGCAGCGACGTCGCGTCGCTGCGGCAGATCTTCGGCGCGAAGGCCACCGCCGGTGACATCGACCGGCTCGGGCCGACCCAGATGCTCGCCAGCTCCGACACCGCCAAGTCCCGTGGCTGGTCGGTCGGCTCGACCGTGAACGTGCAGCTGACCCGGGGCGAGGCCCGGACGTACACGATCAGCGGCATCTACGAGGCGTCGCAGCTGACCAACCCGGTGACGTTGCCGGCGACCGCGGCGAAGGACTTCGCCATCCCGCAGCCCATCCAGGGCTTCATCCAGCTGGCGCCGGGCGCCCGGGTGGCCGACGTGCAGCCGCAGGTGGAGGCGCTGCTCGCGGACAGCCCCGAGGTGTCGGTGGCCGACCGGGACGCGTTCATCAAGCAGCAGATGAGTTCGCTCGACGGGCTGCTCACGATGATCCAGATCCTGCTGGCGCTGGCCATCGTGATCGCCGTCCTGGGCATCATCAACACCCTGGCGTTGTCGGTGCTGGAGCGGACCCGCGAGCTGGGCCTGCTACGGGCCATCGGCCTGCGCCGCGGTCAGACCATGGCCATGATCACGGTCGAGGCGGTGGTGATCTCCGTGTTCGGCGCGCTGCTGGGCGTGGCGGTCGGCAGCGGCCTCGGCGCCGCCGTGGTGGAGGCGCTCAAGGACGAGGGCATCACCGACCTGATCCTGCCCTGGGGGCAGATGGGCGTCTTCCTCGGTCTCGCCGCGATCATCGGGGTGGTGGCCGCGGTGCTGCCCGCCGTACGGGCGGCCCGCATCAACGTCCTGGGCGCGATCGCCCACGACTGACGCCAGGCAAGAGAAAGGGGGGCCCCGCGCGGCGGGGTCCCCCTTTGTCGTCAGGCCACGGTGTCGTCAGGCCACGGCCCGGTCGGCCAGCAGGGCCGCGAGCGCCTCCAGGTCCACGCCCGTCAGGCTCTCCACCTGATGTACGCCGGTGAGGGCGGGCAACGGCACCTCGGCGGGTACGGCCAGCACGGCCGCGCCGGAGGCGAGCGCGCTGGTCACCCCGGTCGGTGAGTCCTCGATCGCCACACACCGCTCGATCGGCGCGCCGAGCAGCCGCGCGGCGGTCAGGTAGGGCTCCGGGTGGGGTTTGGCCGCGACCACCTCGTCGCCGGCGACCACCACGTCGAAGGTGTCCCGCCCCAGGGTGTCCAGGGCGATCTCGACGAGGGCCCGAGGGCTGGAGGTGACCAGCGCGGTGGGGATTCCCGCCGCGCGGACCGCGTGCAACAGGTCGAACGCCCCCGGCCGCCAGGGCAGACCGCCACGGAACAGCTCCAGGATCCGGGCGTTGATCCACGCCGCGCTGATCTCGGGGTCCCGTTCGGGCTGCCCCAGGTCGTCGTGCAGGATGCGCATCGACTCCGCCATGGCGGTGCCGACGATCGACCGGCGGGCGTCGGCGGAGAGGTCACCGCCGTACTCGCGCGCCAGTTCCTGCAGTGCGACGTCCCACAGCTTCTCGCTGTCCACCAGCGTGCCGTCCATGTCGAAGAGCACGGCGGCGGGGTGTTGGCTGCTCAGCGGATCCTCCAGGGTCGTGGTCGACACCGGCGATCCTGCCAGCACGGCCCGTGGCCGGTGGCGGCAACGGGCGTCGGGGTGATCCGGGCAACCCCGCTCAACCCAGGTCGCACTCGGAGAGCGAACGCTCGTAGCCGCGGAAGAACATGTCGGTGCGCTGCTCGGCGGTGCCGTGCGCGCCCTCGGCGAACCACGGCTGGTCGGGGTCGTCGCCGACGGCCGCCACCCCCTCCCGGAACTCGTCCAGGTCGCCCTCGGCGAGGGTCAGGTCGCCGGAGCGCACCGAATCACCGAGGTACGCCCCCGCCATGCAGTCGGCCTGCAACTCCTGCTGGATGGTGTAGCTGTAGTTGATGCCGAGGCGCACCTGGATGCCGTGGGCGTACTCGTGACCGAGCAGGTAGAACACGAACGCGTCACCGACCTCGCGGAACGCGGCCACCGACCAGGCGACGTCGTACGCGATGAAGTCGCCCTGCGAGCAGTAGACCGCGTTGTTGCGGGGCAGCGGCTGGCCGCCGCAGGAGACCTCGCCGGCCCGCTGGTACGGGGTGACCCGCCGGATGGGTTGGAAGCGCTTCCCGGATGCCTTGAACTGGGCCGCCCAGTAGCGCTCGGCGACCGCCTGCGCGTCGGCGACGTCCTGCTTGAACTCGGCCACGCTGGTGGTGCTGTCGGCGCGGGTGGTGCTCGACCCCGGCGAGGCGGCCGACGGGTTCGCCCCCGGGCGTTCGCCCTCCGGCTCGGCCAGCCCACCGCCGGCGCAGGCGAGCGACACCAGCGCGGCAACCAACAGGCCCGCCAGGGGCCCCCGGGCGTCGCGTCCTGACCATGCCCCCACTGTGCCTCCCCAGACATCGGCGCTCGCGCTGCGCAGTACCCCGACGGTACGACCGCCACGCCCACCGGATCCACGCATCACCGGGCGGGACGGTGCACACCCGGCGAACGGTCAACCGGCGGATTCGCGGCCACGCTGCCAGGTGCCGCCCTGATCACCGTGCCGCTCGGCCTCGTACCGTTGCTGCCGCGTCCGAGCCTCCCGCCCCGCCGTCAGGTCGTCACTGCGGTCCGTCCGCTCCCTCCCCCGCCAAACCAGAGCTCCCCCAGCCACTCCGGCCACCACCACAAAACCCGCGACCATCGCCCACACCACCGTCATGCCACCAATCTAAGCCGCAGCCACCACCCTCTCGCCCCGGTGATCAAGAGGTTGACGTCAGCCGTCCGGCGTGGGTGACGCAAACTTCTTGATCAACGGGTGGGGTGTCCAGGGAGCGGGGTTGGTGCCGGGCCGCCACAATGGCCCGGGGCGGATGTGGCCGTCCGGACAGGAGGGCGACGTGCACGTGCTGGGCAGCCGTCGACGAAGCCAGCCGGCCCCGGCGCATGTCGTGTGGCGGTCGCTGCGTGACCCGTACGAGGCCGGCGGTCGTCCCTGGCTGGAGTTGCGCGACGACGAGGTGCCGCCCCATGTGGTGGCGGGCTACGCACCGGTGCTGGTGGTGTGGTCGTCGCTGTGGCCGCACCGGCCGCTGGACCGGATCCGCTTCGATGTGATGCACGGCTTGCCCGGCGGGGACTGCACGCTGCGCTGGACCCTGACCACCGAGGCGGACCTGCCGAGCGAGAGCACCCTCGGCTACCTGCGACACCGCCTCAACTACCTGATCAACAACCGCCTCCGCCTCTCCTACGGCCAATAACCCCACCCCCACCCGCCGCCGGCCTGGTCGACTCGAACAGTCCCGGCGCGTACGTGGACGTGCGGCCGGTGCTGGACGGCGTCGAGGACCTGGCCGGCTGACCGGTGCCGGCGACGCCCGTCGAGGATCTGCTGCGCGAGCTGGCGCCGAGGTGGCCCGCGCGTTCCTCAGGGGCTGTCTATACCACACATGGTATTGACCAGTGGGAGCGGCCGAGCGCCCGGCGAGGCCAGTGGCCTTCACTGCACGGTGTGCTCTGGGATTGCGATGAACCGAGTGACGGCTGCGCGCGCGGATCGGCGGCATGTGAGTTAACCCAGCCGCGCAGGACGATCGATGCGTCGTCACGCTTCCGCGTTATGCAGCGAGGCCTGACGAACATGCGGCGGCAGCGCGTGCGAACTCGAATAGTCAACGCCTGTGGAGTCGGATCAGTCCTCGCGGGCGATGTCGATGCGCAGGGCGACTGGCATGCCATCGACATCCACGTCCAGATGGACAGGAAAGAAGCCGTCACCGACTGAGGTCATCGCCATCAGCATGTCCGCTCCGCCGACCTGGATCACGCCGGCCTCGTGTTCAGAGGCCCTGACCAGAGCCATCACCTGCCAGTGATGCGAGTGCGGGCGGAAGTCGAACGCCAATTTCGGTCCGCCGGGATCGTTCCTCCGCGTCTCGATGGCCAGCCCTCGCTGGTATGCCTCCGTGATGGGCAGGTCCACCCACCCGTACTCGACGTCGGCAGTGTCACCGAGCGGGGGCGCGCCGAACTCGGCAGCGACCTGTTCCTGGTCGCGACCCCAGAGGACCAGGTCGGCCAGCCCGTCCAACGGCCTGACGTGCTCCCACGAGCTCAGCGCGTCCGCGTCGGCGAAGACGAACCGCGCGTGGTCGACCCCCAGCTCCCCGAACACCCACGAGTCGGCCACCGGCGCGGCACTGAACTCGATCCGCATGGACTGCCTGCCGTACTCGCCGGGGACAGCGGTGACACGCAGGGGGCGATCAGCTGGTACCTCGATCGGCAGCACCGGAACGCCCATGACGATGAATCCGGGTTCCCGGGCGGCGACAGCGTGCCGGACGCGTTCCCGGTGCGGGACCTGCTGCTCGAACGCGCGCAGGCTTGCGCTGTGCCCATGCTCGCGGCAGTGTTCGTCGAACGTGGCGGTGAACTCGGCGACGGCGTGGGCGGGGATGTCGTACAGCCGGGTTCCGGTCTGCCGGTCAAAGGAGTCCGCAGCGGCCTCGGCGTCCGGCCCCACGATCGCGAAGTCGGTTGCCGGGCGCTCCTCGTCATCCGGCACCCGGTCACCGGACCACAGTTCGAGGTAACCACCGTCCATGATCACCAACTGCCCGGATGGACACGTCACCTCACCGAGCACCACTTCGACCGCCATGATCATGGAGTGTAGGGTCGGCAACGTCGTTCAGGTACGCAGGGCGACACGCCTCTGCTGCTGAGGGCCATTGCGGTTTCTGGACCTGCACAAACATGCTGGCCGATCAGCCGCGAAGTCCAGCGAAAGTTCGTCACACAATTGCTTGCCGGATTTGCGGATTTCCGGTGCCGCCTCTCGGAGTCTACGACGCACTCTCTTCGGCAGATCCGGGCGCCTGCTGGCGCGCCGTCCATGCTCACGTCACGTGACGCGCGGATCGCGGCAGATCCGGATGCGGCCCGACTCACCCGGAGCGCCTTCATGCTCAGTGCCGATCTTGGTAGCGTTCAGCCGTGACTGATGAGCGTGAGGCCGTTCGCCGTTTTGAACCCTACGCCGATCATCTGGCCTTCGTCATTTCGGACGCGGAGGCGACCGAGGACGTCTTTGACGGAGACACCTGGGACCGGGCCGTTGACACCTGGCGCATCGCTGTAGAGCGTCACTGCATCGTGGTGGGAACGGCCCGCTACGACTACGTACCGGTGACGGTGGCGCTCTTGAACACGCCTCCCGAGGTTGAATCTCTCGACGCCTTCGACCACGTCGTCGAAGCAGACATTCTGTTGCCCTCAGGGAAGATGGCAGTGACCGGTGCCACGGAGCTTCCGAACGAGGTTGAACCTGTGCCGCTGCCGGCAGGTCGATACCGGATTCGGGTGGTCTACGCGCAGACGGACCGCCGGGCGGTTAGGTGCGATCTGGAAGGTGTCGGGGACCATCTGGAGTACCAACTCACGATGTGGCCGACCGACGCAGACCTCGGCGTGCACGTCTTGAAGCAAGGCCCATCGCCTTGGGCGTACTGACGAGCATGTACGAAAGGCGCGGCATCCGGTAGCGATCGGATCGCGGCTGATCCGCGCACCTGCATTCGTTCCGACGCCGTCGGTCTCAGCGCTGGGACCTGCGCCTAGGATCCTCGGTTTGGCCCAGGCTGCTTGGCGTGGCGGGCGCTCAGGAGTGTGGAGTCCGTACCTGCTCGAAGTGGAACTCGCGGATGAAGCAGTCTCGTGGTTGACCAACCGCGAAGAACACGCAGTCGATGACCGACTGCGCAGTGAGGTCGCTATCTGCCTGCCGCGGCCCGTTCTGAACGAAGTCCGGTGGAAAAAGGGAAATAACCCGGATTCCTTCTGGCCGGAGCCGGTGCGACAGGATCTCAGCGAGCCCGGCGTGGGCATGCTTGGCCGCGTAGAACGCGGGATGCGCGCCCGAACGGCGGTGCCCCACCTCGCCGCATGTGGAGATCAGGTTGACGACGTCGGGCCGCGACGATGCACGCAGCAGCGGCAACAGATGCTTGGTCAGCAGCACCGTGCCGGTCCCGCCCGCAGCCATCACGCTCTCGATCGTGTCGTCCGAGACGTCTGCCAGGTCGTCTCCTTCGATGTACGCGGCACCATTGTTGATCAGCACATCGAGGTAGCTCGTCCGGTCGGCCACGGCCGCGGCGAACCCACGCACCGAATCCGGTGCGGCGAGGTCGCAGTGAACCGCATCAGCCCGACCTGCCCCCCGCTGGTTGATCGCATCCGCAACCCGCCGGGCCGCCACCACGTCGCGGGCCGAGAGGAAGATCTGTGCGCCGCGTTCGGCGAAGGCCTCGGCCAGAAGTCGACCCGTGCCACGCGCCGCGCCGGTGATGGCGACGCGCAAACCATCAAGATCCATGGCCGACAGTGAAGCATCTGAACTCTGGTTCAGGTCAACAGGAACCTGCCAAGATCGGACATCCGCTCATCGGCATGTCCGGACACCGATCAACGCAGCCCCTCGTGACGCTGCCGGGCGCGCGCATCACGGCTAGATGTGTGCCCCCAGGCGTGTCGAGGTTGTATGGTCCATGCCTTGATCGGCGGGCGGATCGCCTGTCACTGCGTATGGTGTTCGCTGACCAACGCCGTGAACTCCACGATCCCGGTGAACCTTCCTGGTCAGGGCACTAGCCGGCGGCGCCTCTGCGGTCGTTCCCGCGCTGCGGGGGCGTTCGTACGCCGGGTCACGAGTGGGGCGGTGTCAGGCGCGGGCCGCGATAGGGCAGGGTGGCGCTGTAGACCACGTTGGTGGTGGTGCTGCCGAACGCAGCGAGTTCGTTGACGACCTGTTCGAGGTGTGCCATCGACGTTGCGGCCACCTTCAGTACGTAACAGTCGTCTCCGGTAGTGCGCAGGCACTCCAGGATCTCCGACCGTCGCTCCAGTAGCCGGTGCAGCGGTTCGTGCCGGCTGCCAGGGTACTTCAGCCGGATGACCGCGAGCACGGCGAAGCCCGCCTTGGACAGGTCGACCTCGGCGCGGTAGCCGGTGATCACACCGATCGCCTCCAGCCGCCTCACCCGTTCGCTGGTGGCCGACGCGCTCAGCGTGACCCGGCGGCTGAGCTCGGTGATGGGCAGGCGACCGTCGCCCTGCAACTCGGTCAGGATGGACCAATCGACGGCATCAAGATTCTCGGCCATTGGACCAATGTACCGGCGGATTCACGGCGAAGACCAGCATAGGCCGGGAACACGGTGTTCACAGCCCGGACCCGCCGCGACTAGCCTGGGACCGTGCAAATTGGCGTGAACGTACCTAACTTCGCCCCGGGTACCGACCCGGATGTTCTGCGACGGTGGGCGCAGACAGTCGAGGGCCTCGGCTTCGACCTGCTGATGGTCTCCGATCACATCGCGGTGACCCCGGACGTGGCCGAGAAGTATCCGGCGCCGTTCTATGAGCCGTTCACCACGCTGTCCTGGCTGGCCGGGGTGACCCGCCGGGTCCGGCTAGGCACCACGGTGCTCATCGTCCCGTACCGGCACCCGCTGCTCACCGCCCGGATGGCGGCGAATCTCAACCGGCTCAGCGGCGGCCGGCTCGTCCTCGGCGTCGGCGTCGGCTGGGCCCGGCAGGAGTTCGAGGCGCTTGGCGTGCCGTTCCGGCGGCGCGGCGCGCTGACCGACGAGTACCTGCACACGATGCGCGACGCCTGGCGCAACACCGACGACTACGACACGGCCGCGATCCCGATCTGGGTCGGCGGCAACAGCGACGCCGGCATCCGTCGCGCGGTGTTGCTCGGTGACGCCTGGCACCCGCTGCGGGTTACACCCGGATGGCTGGCGGAGGCAGCCGGGCGGCTGAAGGCCACCGCCGACGAACTGGGCCGCCCGGTGCCCGCGTTGACGCCGCGCATCAAACTCCGGGAGACCCGAGAAGCGGTCACCGCCCCGGACCGGCTCGCCGGTGTCGGCACCATCGACCAGATCATCGCCGACATCGACCAGATCCGCCTGCTCGGCGCGGAGACGGTGGTACTCGACCCCTACAACGGCGACCCGACCGAGATCCGCCAGCCCGAACGCGCCTGGCAGACCCTTGCGGCCGTGGCCGCCTACCACAAATCCCAGGAGGACCAATGACCCCCGACGACGAGAAGTTTCTCCGCCGTGCCGTGGAACTCGCCAGCAAGGCCGGGGCGTCCGGCGAACGGCCGTTCGGCTCGTTGCTGGTCGGTGCGGACGGCACCGTCCTGATCGAGGACCACAACACCGTGGTCTCCGACTCGGACATCACCGCGCACCCGGAACTCAAGCTGGCCCGCTGGGCCGCTCGGGAACTCGCCCCCGACGTGGCCGCAGACACCAGCATGTTCACCAGCTGCCAGCCCTGCCCGATGTGCGCGACCGCGATCGGCCGGTCCGGCCTCGGCCGGGTGGTGTACGCCCTGTCCGCCGAACAGTTCGAGGAGATCAAGCCGGCCACCCCGCCGCTGCCCCCGGTACGGTACGAGGGGCCAGCACTGTTCGACGAGGCACGCCAGCCGATCGACAACTATTACTAGAGCCCAGTTGGCGGATCTTCTCGCTCTTGTTCTGGTCGTGGCCGGCACCGCCATGTGAGACACCCCGCCGCTGGACGTGCCGGCTCGCTACCCGCCCGCCGTGTGCCTGCACCGAAGCCGCCAGTAGGTCGAGCTGTGCACCGAACTCTTTATCCTCTGCCGAAGGGACGGGCGCCACATCGGCGCCGGCCAACACGAGGTCGGTGGCCCGCTTGAGTATCGCCGCACGGGGCGATGGTGCCATGCCAGACGCCGCACGGGCATCCGCTCATCGGCCATGACAGGGCGTTGCCTCGGCGGCCATCCTGCCGCCCCTGGCCGGCTGGACCTGTCGCACATCAGCTGGCGGATCACACATCCGGTGACATCCGGTGACCCGCTGTCCTCCGTCGACTGATGCGCGACAGTCGCCCGCCAACTGATCTGCGACACCTTAGCGCGCCGATCGCGGCTAGATGAGGGCGTTGCGCAGCCTCGGCCGCCGGTAGAAGGTGAACAGTTCCTCCGAGTGTCGTCGAGAGCACAGGTGCCGGCTCGTCAGTCGGTGGCCACCACTACGACTTCCTCCCCCTCGCCGAACGGCGGCTCGAAGCTCTGGAGGTAGCGGTCCAGCAGCTCGTCGGTGATCGGAAAAGCGGCGTTGGCGTCGAAGCGCTCAGCTCGCGTACGGAGACGCTGCCGCAGCAGCGCCGGGTCGGCCTTGAGGTAGACGAGGCGCCAACAGCCCCCGGCTTGCTCGATCAGCTCCTTGTATGCCTGCCGTCGTGACCGCTGCCAGAAGCTGGAGTCGATGACGACGTCGCGACGCTGTGCGATGAGTGAGAGCAATCGCTCCCGCACAGCCCGCCTCGCGACTTCGGTGTGCACCTCGTACTGGTCGGGCTCGTAGTCGACGCCGTAGCGACCGAAGCGATGCCATATCTCCTCATCGACGGACAGGCGGACGTAACCTTGGGCCTCAAGGTCTTTGGCGTACGTTGTCTTGCCCGCGCCGGCCACCCCGCACATCAGGACCACCTCAGGCTGCTCAGGGAGCCCTGCTTCGTCCGCTCTCATGGACGCCAGGGTGGCGGACAGGACCGGCATTGTCACCCGCAATTCGGCAGATGCGTGCAGTATCGAGCGGCCATCGGCCGGGACTGGGCGCGCGGCGCGCGCGTGGTCGACCAGCCGGGCCGGCAGCATGCGCCGGGCGGGGCCGGGTCGGGCGCGTAGCTCGGTATCGGCGCAGCCGACGCACTTGAGCGGCGAGCCGTTCGGCGTGTGCGTCGTGTCCGGGCCAAACCAGCGGTCGACCCGCCAGCGCGGGCCGGGGATGCCGGCGGCGGTCAGCTCGGGCGGGGGCCACCACGACCGGCGCGGCCGAGCAGCCGGTGGCGGTCGGCCAGCGTGGCGCGGGTCGCCTGGCGACGGCAGGTGCGGCCTGGGCAAGCAACAGCCGGCGGGCTCCGTACGCGCGCCGACCTGGACGACGTCCGGTTGGCCGACGATCCGCGGCTGCCGGCCGCTCGCGCCCACCTGTGGAAGCTGACCGGTGAGCGGGTCGCGGCGCGGGAGGCGTACCGGATGGCGGCGGCCCGCTCGACGAACCTGACGCAGCAGCGCTACCTGAGCGCCCGCGCGGACCGGCTCGCGGACGACCCGCCGACCGCCGGCTGAGCCGACCGCCGGCGACGAACGAGCGCCGAGGGGCGCGACGCCGGGAAGTCAGGGGCTGGCGGCCAGGAACACGAACGCGGCCATCAGCACCAGGTGCACGCCGCCCTGCAACACGTTGGCCCGCCCCGGCACCACGGTCAGCACGGCGGTCACCGCGGTGAGCGCGAGCAGCGCGAGCTGGGTGCCGCCGAGGCCGAGCAGCAGCGGGCCCTCCAGCCAGATCGAGGCGACGGCGATGACCGGGATGGTCAGGCCGATGCTGGCCATCGCCGAGCCGAGGGCGAGATTGAGGCTGATCTGCACGCGATCCCGGCGGGCGGCGCGGGCGGCGGCCAGGGTCTCCGGCAGCAGCACCAGCAGGGCGATGATCACTCCGACGAACGCGTGGGGCAGGTTCGCCGCGGCCACGGCGGCCTCGATGGTCGGTGAGACGGTCTTGGCGTCGCCGACCACCGCGATCAGCGCCACCAGCAGCAGCCCCAGGCTGATCAGCGCCGCGCGGGTGGTCGGCGGCTTGGCGTGCTCCTCCGCGTCGATCACCTGACCCCGGCTGTCCACCGGCAGGAAGTAGTCGCGGTGCCGGCCGGTCTGCACCAGCACGAACAACCCGTAGAGCGCCAGCGAGGCGACGGCGGCGAACGTGAGCTGGGCCGGGCTGAACTGCGGGCCGGGTCGGGCCGTGAACGTCGGGATGACCAGGCTCATGGTGGCCAGGGTGATCACGGTGGCCAGGGCGCCGCCGGTGCCCTCCGGGTTGAACACCGCGACGCGACGGCGCAGGGCCCCGAGCAGCAGGGACAGGCCGAGTATCCCGTTACAGGTGATCATGACGGCGGCGAAGACGGTGTCCCGGGCCAGCGACTGGGTCTTCTCCGGCCCGCTGATCATCAACGTGACGATGAGGGCGACCTCGATGACCGTGACCGCGACGGCGAGCACCAGCGACCCGTACGGCTCCCCCACCCGGTGGGCGACCACCTCGGCGTGGTGCACAGCGGCGAGCACCGCACCGCCCAGCAACGCGGCGACCACCACGACGATGGGGGCGGGAAGATCTCGCCCCCAGGTCACGAGCAACACCAGCACGGCGAGCACGGGTACGACGACGGTCCAATCGAGCAGCCGGGATCGAAGCTGGGCTGCCATGCCGTCAAGAGTGCCAGGTCACGTGATCATGTGCCCACCAACGACGCATCCGATCCGTAACCCATGGGTTACGCTTTCGGCGTGGACGAGGTGGCCACCGCGATCGCGGACCCGGTGCGGCGGCGCATCCTGACCATGCTGCGCGACGCGCCGCTGGCCGCTGGTGAGATCGCCCAGCGGTTCGCCATCAGCCGACCCGCGGTCAGTCGCCACCTTCGGGTGCTGCGGGAGAGCGGGCTGGTCCGCGACGAGCTGGTCGGCCGCCGCAGGATCTACCGCCTCGACCCCGGCCCGCTCGCCGCGCTGATCGACTGGCTCGCCGGGCTCACCGCACCGGAGCAGTGGGAGCAGCGCCTCGACGCCCTGGAGACCGAGGTCCATCGAACCCGCCGGGAACGCCGCGCCCGCGGCCCGGCGGCACACCGAACGGAGCACATCGCATGACCCGTACACCCGCTGGCCGCCTGTTCCGCACCGCCACCGGCCACGACCTCGTCCTGACCCGCACCTTGCGCGCCCCGGCGACGGACGTGTGGGCCAGCCTGACCGAGTCGGAGCGCACGGCCCGCTGGTTCGGCCCGTGGGAGGGCGACGCCGGGCCCGGCCGGACCATCCGGGTCCAGATGGCGTACGAGGAGCAGCAGCCCTGGTGCGAGGTGCGCATCGAGGTGTGCGAGCCGCAGCGGCGCCTGGGCGTCTCGATGATCGACGGCTCGGGCAACTACCGGGCGCTGACCGCCGACGGCGTCTAGTGTTCTGTCTCGCAAATAGCTAGCCGTTTTGGTAGACTCTGGCACGTGACACGTGCTGCCGCACCGCTGGTGCTCGAACCCGGTCAGCGGGAACTGCTGGAGTCTGTTGCCAAGTCGCGTACGGTCGCGCATCGGCTGGTGCAGCGGGCGCAGGTGCTGCTGCGTGCTGCGGACGGGATGTCCAACGCCGACAATGCGACGCTGGCCGGGGTGACTCGGATGACGGTGCGGGCATGGCGGTCGGAGTTCATCGAGCGTGGGCTGGCCGATCTGGGCAAGGTCGCGGCGGGGCGTGGCCGTAAGGCGTCGATCCCGCAGGCCACGATCGATGAGATTGTGGAGCTGACGCTGCACTCGAAGCCGCAGGGGGCGACACACTGGTCATGCCGGTCGATGGCGGACAAGGTCGGTGTGAGCCCGGCGACAGTGCAGCGGGTGTGGGACGCCCGAGGACTCAAGCCGCACCTGGTGGAAACGTTCAAGCTGTCCAACGACAAGCGGTTCGAGGAAAAGCTCGTCGACGTTGTGGGCCTGTACCTGAACCCGCCGGACAAGGCCGTCGTGTTGTGCATGGACGAGAAGAGCCAGATCCAGGCCCTGGACCGCACGCAGCCGAGCCTGCCGCTCAAACCGGGGCGGGCCGGCACGATGACCCACGACTACAAGCGGCACGGCACCACCACCTTGTTCGCGGCGTTGGATGTGCTGACCGGCAAGGTGATCGGCAAGTGCTTCGCCCGGCACCGGCACGACGAGTTCCTGCGGTTCCTGCGCACCATCGACACGACCGTGCCGCGCAAGCTGCAGATCCACATGATCGTCGACAACTACGGCACCCACACCCACCCCAACGTCAAGGCATGGCTGGCCAAACATCCCCGCTTTCACCTGCACTTCACCCCGACCAGCTCATCCTGGCTCAACCTGGTGGAGCGCTGGTTCGCCGACCTGACCGACAAGATGATCCGCCGCGGCGTGTTCCGCAGCGTCGACGACCTCGTCACCGCGATCGAGGAGTACCTGCGCGTACACAACGACGACCCAAAGCCGTTCGTGTGGACCGCCACAGCCGAATCGATCCTGGCCAAGGTCCGACGTGGACGAGTCGCCCTCCAACAAACGGCTAATCAAAACTGAGACAGAACACTAGGAACCCGCCTCCCGCCGCAACGCCGCGAACTCGGCCGTCAGCGCCGGCAGCGGGAAGTGCGCGTTCAGGCCGCTGGGGTTGGGCAGCACCCAGACCCGGGCGGGGCCCAGCCGCTGCGGCTGCGGGCCCAGCCCGGCCTTCGGCCGGACGAACGCGATCCGGTACGCGGTCACCCCGAGAATCGCCACCCACCTCGGCCGGTGCCGCTCGGCCTTGACCGCCAACCCGGTCACCCCGGCCACCAGCTCGGCCGGGGTCAACTCGTCGGCGCGGGCGGTGGCCCGATTGCTCAGGCTGGTGATCCCCAGCCCCTGCCGAAGCAGCTCGGCGCGCTCCCATGGGCGCAGCTCGCGGTCGGTGAAACCGGCGCCGTGCAGGGCCGGCCAAAAGCGACTGCCCCGGCGAGCGAAGTGCTCCCCCACCGCCGCCGAGTACAGCCCCGGGTTGAAGCCGCAGAACAGCACCCGCAGGCCCGGGCCGATCACGTCCACCAGGCCACGACCGGCCGCGGCCGCGACCTCGTGGCGGGTCGGCGGCCGCCAGGGCTGCGCCGCGCCCGCGTCCATTGCACCGATCCTGCCGTACGCCCCGACACCCGTCCCGACCTACGCGGAACCCGAACGCACCCCCCACCCGGTGCGCGCCGGTGATCACGACTTGACACCCTGGACGGATGCACAGCACCGACCACCTCGCCGCCAGCCGGTACGCGCGGATGCGCTGGAACACGCCGCTCTCGGAGGAGCACGCGGCCCTGCTGCTGCGACGACTCGACGTGCGCCCCGGCGCGCGCGTGCTCGACCTGGGCTGCGGCTGGGGCGAGCTGCTGCTGCGCGCCGTCGCCGCGGGCGGCGTGGCGGGCCCGGTCGCGACGAGGGGCGTCGGCGTCGACACCGACGAGGCCGCCCTCGCCCGCGGACGCAGGCTCGCCACCGAGAAGTCGCTCAACCGGCACGTCGCCTTCGTGATGGGCGAGGCGGCGGCCTGGCACGAGCCGGCCGACCGGGTCCTGTGCATCGGCTCGACGCACGTCTTCGGCGGCACCGGCGCGGCTCTCGACGCGCTCGCCCGCGTGGTCCGACCGGGCGGGCGGCTGCTGCTCGGCGAGGGGTACTGGCAGTCCGACCCCACCGCGGAGGCCACGCGGATCTTCGGTGCGGACGTCACCGATCTCGCGGGCCTCGTCGAGGCCGCCCGAGCGCGGGGTTGGCGGCTGCTGCACCTGAGCACCGCCGACCAGAGGGAGTGGGACGACTTCGAGTCCACCTGGCTCGCGGGCCGGCAGGAGTGGCTGCTGACGTACCCCGAGGATCCCCGCGCGGACCAGGTCCGCGCGGAGCTCGACGACCGGCTGCGCCAGTACGTCGGCGGCTACCGCGGTGTCCTCGGCCTCGCGTACCTCGTCCTCGGTCGCTGACCCCGCTGGCGAAAGCCTGCCCGTCTGGCCCACCGACCGCCTCCGGGTGGGGACGAGTGACGCTGGCGCGCACCGTCAGGTCAGGGCGGTGCGTCCCAGGCCGGAGCGGGTGGGCTTGACGGGGCGCAGACATCGGAGGTTTACTGCGTCAGCGATGTGAGTCGATGCACTGTGACCGTCCACAGAGGTTGGTCGGAGTCATCGGTTGGCCAATCGCGCGTTCACCACCGCTCCACATCACCGCACCACCTCAGCCGAGCATCGGCGGCCCGGCTTTCGCACCACCGCCACCCTGGCCCCGGGCGTGCCCTCGCGCACACCTCGGGGTCGACGCTCAGCAGAGGAGCAAGACCATGCGTTCCCGTCCCCGCCTGTTGGCATTCGCCGCCGGCCTGGCCGTGTTACTGGCCGGCCTGGTAACTCTTCCCACGACGGCCTCGGCCGCACCGCTGACCAAGGTCCTGGTGTTCAGCAAGACCGCCGGCTTCCGGCACTCGTCCATCCCGACCGGAGTCGCGGCCATCCAGCAGCTCGGCGCTGCCAACGGCTTCACCGTGACCGCCACCGAGGACGCCGGCCAGTTCACCACCTCCAACCTGGCCCAGTACCAGGCGGTGGTCTTCATGTCGACGACCGGCGACGTCCTCAACGACAGCCAGCAGGCGGCCTTCGAGTCGTACATCGCCGCCGGCGGCGGGTACGTCGGCGTGCACGCCGCGGCCGACACCGAGTACAGCTGGCCGTGGTACGGCCAACTCGTCGGAGCGTGGTTCGACTCGCACCCGGCGATCCAGACCGCGACCGTGAAGATCGAGGACCGGAGCAACCCGTCGACCGCGCACCTCGGCGCCACCTGGGTCCGCTCCGACGAGTGGTACAACTACCGCACCAACCCCCGGTCCAGCGCGCGGGTCCTCGCCAGCCTCGACGAGTCGTCCTACAGCGGCGGCAACATGAACGGCGACCACCCGATCACCTGGTGCAAGGCGTACGGCGGCGGGCGGGCCTGGTACACGGGTCTCGGGCACACCGAGGCGTCGTACAGCGACCCGAACTTCACCCGGATGCTGCTCGGTGGCCTGCAGGTCGCCGCGGGTTCGGTGAGCGCCAACTGCTCGCCGGGGACGACGCCGACCACCCCGCCGCCGACCACCGCCCCGCCGACGACGGCCCCGCCGACGACCCCGCCGCCGACGACGGCCCCGCCGACCACCCCGCCGCCCGCGGCCGTCGGTTCCACCCTGCGGGCCCGCGCCAACAACCAGTACGTCAGCGCGCCCAACGCCAGCACCCCGCTGATCGCCAACAAGACCTCCGCCGGGACCAGCGAGCGGTTCGAACTGGTCAACCTCGCCAACGGCAACGTCGCGCTGCGCGCCAAGAGCAACGGGCAGTTCGTCGCGGCGGAGAACGCCGGGGCCGCCGCGCTGATCGCCAACCGGGCCACCGCCGGCGCGTGGGAGACGTTCCAGCTGATCCGCAACTCCGACGGCACGGTGAGTCTGCGGGCCACCGTGAACAGCCGGTACGTGGCCGCCGACAACGCCGGCGCGTCCGCGCTGATCGCCAACCGGACCTCCATCGGTCCGTGGGAGAAGTTCGACCTCGTCACCACCAACTGACACCGCTCCGCGGCTCGCTTCTTCACCACCCACACCTGGCCGTGGTGCGCCCCCGCACGCCCCGGCCCTGGTCGTCGAGGAAGGACGATCATGCTTTCGAACCCCCGGCGCTGGTCCCGGGCACTCGTCGCGGCGGTCACCACCGTCGCGAGTGTGACCCTGGCCGTGGTCGCGCCCTCCACCGCCGCGCAGGCGGTGGTGATCCCCGCCAGCGATTATCAGCAGGTCAAACTCGCCACCGGCTCGGCCGAGCTGGGCGAGGCCATGTCCCTGGCCGTTCTGCCCAACCGCTCGGTGCTGCACACCGCCCGCAACGGCGTCCTGCGGGTCACCGACGTGGCCGGCAACACCAAGGTCTCCGGCACCCTGTCCGTCTACACGCACGACGAGGAGGGGTTGCAGGGCGTCGCCGTCGACCCCAACTTCGCCACCAACCGGTGGATCTACCTGTACTACTCGCCCACGTTGAGCACCCCGTCCGGGGACGCCCCCACCACCGGGACGCAGTCGGACTGGGACCGGTGGAAGGGGCACCTGCGGCTGTCCCGGTTCACCCTCAACAGCGACGACACGGTCAACCTGAGCAGCGAGAAGATCGTGCTCCAGGTCGCCAACGACCGTGGGCAGTGCTGCCACGTCGGCGGTGACCTGGACTTCGACGCCGCCGGCAACCTGTACCTGACCACCGGCGACGACACCAACCCGTTCGAGTCGTCCGGCTACGCGCCGCTGGACGAGCGCACCAACCGCAACCCGCAGTTCGACGCCCAGCGCTCGGCGGGCAACACCAACGACCTGCGGGGCAAGGTGCTGCGGATCAAGCCGCAGGCGGACGGAACGTACACGATCCCGGCGGGCAACCTGTTCGCGCCCGGCACGGCCAACACCCGTCCGGAGATCTACGCGATGGGTCTGCGCAACCCGTTCCGGATGAGCGTCGACAAGGCGACCGGCGTCGTCTACGTCGGCGACTACGGCCCGGACGCCGGGAGCACCAACTCCAGCCGGGGCCCCCAGGGGCAGGTGGAGTTCAACCGCATCACGGCGCCCGGCAACTTCGGCTGGCCGTACTGCACGGGCAGCAACACGAGCACCGAAACGTACAATGAATACACCTTCCCGTCCGGGCCGTCGCAGTCGAAGTACAACTGCACGGGCGGGCCGACCAACAACTCGTTCCGCAACACGGGCCTGGGCACGCTGCCCGCGGCGAAGCCGGCCTGGATCAAGTACGCCGGCGACTCCGGATCACCGTCGGAGTTCGGCAGCGGCTCCGAGTCGCCCATGGCCGGGCCGGTGTACCGCTACGACGCCTCGCTCAACTCCAGCATCAAGTTCCCGCAGTCGCTGAACGGCCAGTTCTTCGCCGGCGAGTACGGCCGACGCTGGATCAAGCCCATCGCCATCAACGCCGACGGCTCCCGCGGGGAGATCTCCTCGTTCCCGTGGAGCGGCACGCAGGTCATGGACATGGCCTTCGGCCCGGACGGCGCGCTGTACGTGCTGGACTACGGCACCGGCTCGAACAACCAGGCGCTGTTCCGAATCGAGTACATCGGCGGCGGCAACCGCAACCCCATCGCGGTCGCCTCGGCGAACCCGACGTCCGGGGCCAACCCGTTGACGGTGAACTTCTCGTCGGCGGGCAGCTCCGACCCCGAGGGCGGGGCGCTGAGCTACCTGTGGACGTTCGGCGACGGCACCACCTCGACGGCGGCGAACCCCACCAAGACGTACACCACGAACGGCACCTACTCCCCCACCTTGAAGGTCACCGACCCGGCCGGCCTGTCCGGCACGGCGAGCCTGGTCATCACCGTGGGCAACACGGCACCGACGGTGACGCTGACCTCGCCCGCCGACGGGCAGCTGTTCAACTTCGGTGACACCATCTCGTACCAGATCAGCGTGAGCGACCCACAGGACGGCACGATCGACTGTTCCAAGGTGAGCCTGACGTACGCGCTGGGCCACGACAGTCACGCTCACCAGATCACCTCGAAGAACGGGTGCAGCGGCTCGATCACCGTCCCGACCGACGGTGAGCACGACTCGGCGGCCAACATCTACGGGGTCTTCGACGCCGCCTACACCGACAACGGCGGACTGACCACGCACAGCATCAGGACCCTGCAACCGAAGCACCGCCAGGGTGAGCACTTCGGCGCCCAGTCGGGTGTCCAGGCGACCGACCACACCAGCGCCGAGGGCGGCCGCACGGCCGGGTTCATCGAGAACAACGACTGGATCTCGTACCAGCCGTACAACCTGTCCAACGCGAACCGCATCACCGTGCGTGCGTCGTCGGCCGGGGCCGGCGGCACGATCGAGGTTCGGGCCGGGTCAGCCACCGGCAGCCTGTTGGGCACCGTCACGGTGCCGGTGACCGGTAACTGGGAGACCTTCACCGAGGTGTCCGGCACGATCAGCAACCCGCCCAGCGCGTCGACCACGCTGTACCTGGTGTTCAAGGGCGGGTCCGGCTACCTGTTCGATGTCGACGCGTTCACCTTCACCACCGGCACCGGTGGCAGCACGCCGGTTAGCACGCTACGGGCGCAGGTGAACAACCAGTACGTGTCGGCGGTCGGCACCACCGCGTTGATCGCCAACAAGGCCAGCGTCGGCACCACCGAGCAGTTCGACCGGGTGGACGCCGGCAACGGCAACATCGCGCTGCGGTCGCGCGCCAACGGGCTCTACGTCTCGGCCGCGAACGCGGGCGCGGCACCGTTGGTCGCCAGCGGCACGTCGATCGGGGCGGCGGAGACCTTCCAGCTCATCACCAACTCGGATGGGACGGTGAGTCTGCGCGCTACGGTCAACAACCAGATCGTGTGCGCCGAGAACGCCGGGGCGGGGTCGCTGATCGCGAACCGCACGTCGGTCGGGCCTTGGGAGAAGTTCGTTCTGAGCAGTTAGACGGCGGTACCCGGCCTGGTCGGCGGCCGGGCCGTTGAACGGCGGGAGTCCGGGGCGGGCGGTGCGAACCGTCCGCCCCGGCTCCTTTGCGGTCGTCGCCTCGGGCCCCGCGCGGGCCAGCTCGCACCGTGGCTTGACAAGCACCCGGTTCCGGAGTGGACGATGCAGCGTGCGAATCCTCGTGGTGGGTGGCAGTGGCCTGATCGGCGCTCAGGTCGTGGACGTGCTGCGCGAGCGCGGCCACACCACCACGACGGTGGCGCGGACCGCCCAGCCGGGGGTCGACCACCTGCTCGATGTCGGGTCCGCCTCGATCGAAGAGCTGCGGCCGATGCTCGCCGGTCACGACGGTGTCGTGTACGCCACCCGCACCGACGAGCAGCGGCCACTGCCCAAGCCGATCTATCCACAGTTTCGCCGCGACAACGTTGAGCCGGTGGTGCGCCTGTTCACCGCCGCCCGCCTGGAGGGCCTGACCCGCGGCGCAGTGATGGGCTCGTACTACACCTATTTCGACCGGCGGCATCCACAGTGGCGGCTCACCGAACGGCACACGTACATCAGGTGCCGGGTCGAGCAGGCCCGGGAGGGACGCGCCGCGGCCGGCCCGGAGCTGCCGGTCGCCGTCCTCGAACTGCCGTTCGTCTTCGGTCGTTCCGGCGACCGGCTGCCAAACTGGGCCGGGCCGCTGGACCGGTGGGCGCGGTCCCGTACCCCGCTGGTCGCCCCGGCCGGCGGGAGCGCCGCGGCCTCGGCGCGCAGCGTCGCCGAGGTCACGGCGGATGCTTTGGAGCAGGCCAGCGGCGCGGACATCCCGGTCGCCGACGAGAACCTCACCTGGCACGACATGATCGGGCGCATCGCGGAGGCGGTGGGCCGACGCCGCCGGGTCGCCCGGCTGCCGGCCGGCGCGGCGAAGGTCGCCCTGCGACTCGGCGGCGCGGTGCAGGGCCTCGGGGACAAGGAGTCGGGCATCAACCCCACCTACCTCGCGGACCTGCTGCTCGCCGAGCTGTTCGTCGAGCCGACGACCGGCCGGTCGCTGGACTCCGCGGTGCGCGAGACCTTCCCTAGCCCTTCGTTCGGGGTGGGCGGGCGAGGTACGCGGTCTTGACGTCGGCCGAGAACCCGCAGGCGCGGTAGAAGGCGTGGGTCGACGCGTCGCGCGAGCCCGTCATCAGCATCGCCTTGTAGCAGCCAGCGTCCCACGCCGCCTGGAGCGTGCCGGCCATGATCTGCCGACCCAGCCCGGTGCCGCGCCGTGACTCCTCGACGACGACGTTCTCGATGACGGCGTAGGGCGACGCCGACCGGCTGATGTTCGGGATCACGTTGAGGTATGTCGTGGCGACGACGACCCCGTCCCGTTCGAGGACGAACAGGCGCAGGCCCGGTGAGTTGACGATCTGCTGGAAGACCGCCTCGTCGGATCCGTCGGCCATCACCGGATCGTCCGGGTTCAGTTGCCGGTAGAGGCGGATGATCTGCGCTGCGCCCGCGCAGCGTCGGCGCGGTGGGCAGGGTCGTGACGCGTCGGACCTCGTCGACGATCGCCCGCAGGTCGTCGTTGCGATCAGCCATGGAAGGTCTCCCGCCGGCCCGGTTTCGTCGCGCTGCGCGTGACAGCCACCGACACCGCCGGCAACACGGTGACGCAGACGTGCTGCGGGCCCACCGGACCGGTTGCCCGGTGGAGTCCGGGGTGGCTACCGTCGCCCCGGACTCCCCCGCCCGTGGTGTGGACGGCTCGCGACCTTCAGGAGTCGGCCGGCACCCCGGCCTCGAGCTGGCCGATCATCGGGGCCAGAAGGTCATTGAGCTCCCGGGCCAGCACCGTGACCGCTCTGCGCGCCGCGGACGCCACATGATCCTGCGGCCCGGCGGGCGCCGGCGGCAGATCACCGAGTGGAATCGGCGCCTCCACCTGGAGCAGCGCGCGCAGGTGCGGGTTACGCGTCACGTCCTGCTCCGACGGGGTCGTGTACTGGCCGAACAGCTGCGGCCAGTCCCGCCAACCCCTGTCGCGTTGCCACTGTTTCGTCCAGGTCAGCTCCGCCGGCCAGCGGGAGATCACCGTCACCGCGCACACCATTCCCCCGTCCCACGGGCTGCGCGTGCAGGACGCCGACAGGATCCGTCGGTGCCAGCGGACGTAGCCACAGCGGCCACCTCTTCGGACATCGTAGGGACCGCACGCTCCGGCGTGCCGCATGTTCGCTCTCGGCGGCATGACCAGCGCCCGCGACAGTGGCGCGCCGCCGTCCTTCTCGCCACCACCGATCCAAGCCGGGAGGCGGTATCGCCGTTAGCCTTCATGACTCTGAGGAATAGATATGCCGCAGAGTCATAGGCTCTCGGGGCCGATCGCCCCGGCACGCTGCCGGTGACCACCGCGGCCTGTTGTCCGGCGTTGCTTCAATGCAACGATGAACGTAGATTCGACGGTTATCGTGGGTGTGATCGCGGCTGCTGCAGCTGTCGGGGGATACCTCTTGAGCAACGCCGGATCCAGGCGAACCGAGAGGGCTCGCCGATACGCGGAGGCTCTCGACGTCGTCGAGCGCTACAGGCAGCTGCCCTACACATTCCTACGGCTTCACGACGGCACCCCTGAGACCAGAAAAGAATTGGCAGAGATGCTCGGCGAGACACAGAAGTCCCTGTCGTTCCACCGGCGGTGGCTGACCCTGGAATCGCCCGAACTGGGGACGGCATACGACAACTTGGTCGACAAGGTACGGGAGCGAAACAGCGGGTTCCGGAAAGACGCACTATCCAGGCCAGCTCCCGCGACCGATGTCGACATCGAAGCTGGCTCCCTGTACACGTTCGACGACCGGGCCGAGCGTCTGGCCTGCATCCGCCTCATGCGAAAAAACCTGCGACTCATCAGAAATCTCCTGTGACGGATGCCCCTCTGGCGGCTCGTCGCCGGGCCGGTAGACCAGACCCAGGAACTGCCGGTAGAACTCCGCCAGCGACCTGGCGTCGGTGCAGTCGAGCACCACCTGATGCAGCTTGGGCACGCTCTCCTGGTCGACCATCCTCGATCACCTCCGGCGCCCATTCTGCTGGCCCCGTACGGCGCCCGCATCCGGACGCCACACGATCGCGTGTGCGAGGCTTGCGCGGTGACCGACTTCGACATCCGCGCGGCCACCCCGGCCGACGCCGACTTCCTGGTGGACATGCTCGTCGAGGCCGTGAACTGGCAGCCCGAGCGCGATTGGCCCCGCGAGCGGATCCTGGCGGATCCCGCGCTGGCCCACTACGTCGCGGGGTGGATGGGTCCGACGGACATCGGCGTGGTCGCGGTCGACCCCGCTCACCGGCCGCTCGGCGCCGCCTGGTTCCGGCACCTGAGCGCCGAAGATCCCGGCTACGGGTACGTCGCCGACGACGTGCCGGAGCTGACCATCGGTGTGCGGCCGGCCTGGCGAGGGCGGGGTGTGGGCCGGGCACTGTTGCGGGCCGTCCTGGACGCCGCTCGGCAGCGTGGCATCCGTACCGTGTCGCTGAGCGTGGAGCGGGCGAACGCCGCCGCCCGTCTCTACGCGTCCGAAGGGTTCCGCACTGTCGAGTCGTTCGAGAACGCGGACACCATGATCGCCGAGGTCGGAGCCTGACTCTCGCGGCTCAACGGAGGTGCTCGGCCAGCCCGACGATGATGCCCTCCGGGCCACGCAGGTAACAGAGCAGGAAGATGTCCTCGTACCGCTCGACGTCGCCCACGAGTTCGGCGCCGTGGGTGCGCAGTCGGGCGATGACGTCCTCGATGTCGTCGACGGCGAACATGATCCGGCGGATTCCCAACGTGTTCGCGGGCGCGTTCTCCGGTGCGTGGCTGATCGCCTTCGGCGTGTGGAACATCGCCAGCTCGACCTTGCCGTGACCGTCCGGGGTCCGCAGCATCGCCACCTCCTGGCGGACGTCGTCGACGCCGATCACACGCTCCACCCACCGTCCCTCGACCGGCCCCCTGCCCTCCAGCTCCATGCCGAGTTCGACGAAGAACGCGATGACAGCGTCAAGGTCGTTGACAACAATGAGGACGTTGTCCATCCGCTGGATCGCCATGCTGAATCTCCTCGCTCCGGTGCGCCGCCGTGGTCGCATCCTCCCCTGAGACGAAGCCGCCAGCGCGTTCTCGACACGGAATGGCGACCGGCGCTGTGCTCGTCTCACGGCATGACGCCTGGGCCCCTCTCACTCGAAGGCGGTTGCGTCAACCTCGTACTGCTACTGGGATGACCTCAGCCCGAGCGCGCTGCATCGGCCGAAGGCCGTTAGCCAACTTGTTCGGCTCTGGCGAGCTTGTCGTGGCCCCGTGCTCTACTCCCGTCATGCATGTCGTCGTCACCGGCGCACTCGTTGAAAACGGCGCGGTCCTGCTCGTGCACCGCAGGCCGACCAAACGGGCCTACCCCGATGTCTGGGATCTGCCTGGCGGACAGGTCGAAGCGGGTGAGTCGGAACTACAGGCCCTCGCGCGGGAGATGCACGAGGAGCTCGGTGTTCACATCGTGGCGGAGTCCGCTTCACGGTTGGGCGTCGTGCATGACGGCGGTGGTGAAGACGCCCTTCATGTGGGCGTCTGGCAGATTGGAGACTGGGCTGGCTCTCCCACCAACCGTGCACCCGACGAGCATGACGACATCGCATGGATCGGGATCAGCGAGCTGAGCGACCTTCCCCTCGTGCATGGCGTCCTGGCGGCAATGGTTCGTTCCCTGCCCGAGTTTGAGTGGGACCACAGGCGATCAGGAACCACAACCGACTGTCGTGCCTGTGCTGGGACGGATTCGTCAAGCACGTGGCAGGATTAGACGCGGTCGTTACTTGGCGTTGAAGTAGCTCGCCTCCGGGTGGTGGACCACGATGGCGTCGGTGGCCTGCTCCGGCATCAGTTGGAACTCCTCGGACAGCTCCACGCCGATTCGCTCCGACCCCAGCAGCTCCACGATCTTCGCCCGGTCCTCCAGGTCGGGGCAGGCCGGGTAGCCGAACGCGTACCGGCAGCCCCGGTAGTCGTTGCGCAGGATGCCGGCCAGGTCCGTCGGGTCGTCGTGGCCCAGCGGACGCCCGTCGGGCAGGGTCAGCTCGGCGCGGACGCGCCGGTGCCAGTACTCGGCCAGGGCCTCGGTGAGCTGCACGGACAGCCCGTGCACCTCCAGGTAGTCGCGGTACTCGTTGCGGGCGAACAGCTTCGCCGCGTACTCGCTGACGGGTTGCCCGACGGTGACCAGTTGCAGCGCGACCACATCGAGCTGGTCGCCCTTGGGCTTGAAGAAGTCGGCCAGGCAGAGTCGTCGCTCCTGGCGCTGGCGGGGGAACGAGAACCGGGCGCGCTCCGCGTGCCCGTTCTCGTCGAGCACCACCAGGTCATTGCCTTCGGAGTACGCGGGGAAGTAGCCGTACACCACGGCTGCCTCCAGTACCTGGTCGGCGATCAGCCGGTCCAGCCAGTACCGCAGGCGCGGGCGCCCCTCGGTCTCCACCAGCTCCTCGTAGGAGGGCCCGTTGCCACCCCGGGCGCCGTTGAGCCCCCACTGCCCGCGGAACGTGGCCCGCTCGTCGAGCAGCGCCGCGTAGTCGGCCATCGGCACACCCTTGACCACCCGGGTGCCGAAGAACGGCGGGGCGGGCACCGCCACGTCCACGGCCACGTCCGAGCGCACCGACGAGTCGTGCAGCTCCGGCAGCGACTCGGTGACCATGGACCGCTGCCGCTCCCGGCGGGCCCGCCGGGCCGCGAGGGCCGCCTCCCGCTCCGGATCGATCACCGGCGCGCCGCCACGCTTGGCGGTCATCACCCGGTCCATCAGGGACAGCCCCTCGAACGCGTCCCGCGCGTAGTGCACCTGCCCGGGGAACATCGACCGCAGGTCGTCCTCCACGTACGCCCGGGTCAGCGCCGCCCCACCGAGCAGGACCGGCCAGCGCTCCGCGACCCCGCGGGTGGCCATCTCGGCCAGGTTCTCCTTCATGATGACCGTGCTCTTGACCAGCAGCCCGGACATGCCGATCGCATCGGCCCGGTGCTGCTCGGCGGCGTCCAGGATCGCGCTGATCGGCTGCTTGATGCCGATGTTGACGACCTCGTAGCCGTTGTTGGACAGGATGATGTCGACCAGGTTCTTGCCGATGTCGTGCACGTCGCCGCGCACGGTGGCCAGCACGATGCGGCCCTTGCCGCCGTCCTCGGTGGTCTCCATGTGCGGCTCCAGGTACGCCACCGCGGTCTTCATCACCTCGGCGGACTGGAGCACGAACGGCAGCTGCATCTGCCCGGAGCCGAACAGCTCACCGACGACCTTCATGCCGTCCAGCAGGATGTCGTTGATGATCGACAGCGGGGACCGGCCGCCGGCCATCGCCTCGTCCAGGTCGGCCTCCAGGCCGTTGCGCTCACCGTCGATGATCCGCCGCTTGAGCCGCTCGTCCAGCGGCAGCGCGGCCAGTTCCTGCGCCCGGCTCGCCCGCGCGCTGGTCACGTCGACCCCCTCGAAGAGTTCGAGGAAGCGCTGCACCGGGTCATACCCCTCGCGACGCCGGTCGTAGACCAGGTCGAGCGCGACCTCGCGCTGCTCGTCGGGGATCTTCGCCATCGGCAGGATCTTGCTGGCGTGCACGATCGCCGAGGTCAGGCCGGCCTGCACGCACTCGTGCAGGAACACCGAGTTGAGCACCTGCCGGGCCGCCGGGTTGAGGCCGAAGGAGATGTTCGAGATGCCCAGGGTGAAGTTGACCCCCGGATAGCGGGCGGAGATCTCCCGGATCGCCTCGATCGTCTCGAGGCCGTCGCGGCGCGTCTCCTCCTGACCGGTGGCGATGGGGAACGTCAGCGCGTCGATCAGGATGTCGGCGCGGTCCATCCCCCACCGGCCGGTCAGGTCGTCGATCAGCCGCGCCGCGACCCGGACCTTCCACTCCTTCGTACGCGCCTGGCCCTCCTCGTCGATGAGCAGCGCCACCACCGCCGCGCCGTGCTCGCGCACGACCGGCATGACCCGCGCGTACCGGGATGCGGGGCCGTCGCCGTCCTCGAAGTTCACCGAGTTGACCACGCACCGGCCGCCGAGCATCTCCAACCCGGCCTCCACCACGTTCGGCTCGGTGGAGTCCAACATGATCGGCAGCGTCGACGCGGTGGCGAACCGGCCGGCCAGCTCGCGCATGTCGCGGGTGCCGTCGCGGCCGACGTAGTCCACGCACAGGTCCAGCAGGTGCGAACCGTCACGGGCCTGGCTGCGGGCGATCTCCACGCAGGCGCGGAAGTCACCGGCGAGCATCGCCTCCCGGAACGCCTTGGAACCGTTGGCGTTGGTCCGCTCCCCCACCATCAGCACCGACGCGTCCTGGGCGAACGGCACCGGGTGGTAGACCGACGAGACACCCGCCTCGTGCTGCGGCTCGCGCGCCGGGGCGGTGACGCCGTGCAGCCGCTCGGCCAGCACCCGGACGTGCTCCGGCGTGGTGCCGCAGCAGCCGCCGACGAGCCCCACGCCGTACTCGGTGACGAACCGCTCCAGGGCGTCGGCCATCTCCACGGGAGTCAGCGGGAAGTACGCGCCGTCGGCGGTCAGCACTGGGAGGCCGGCGTTCGGCATCACCGACACCGGGATGCGGGAGTGCTGCGACAGGTAGCGCAGGTGCTCGCTCATCTCGGCCGGGCCGGTGGAGCAGTTGAGGCCGATCAGGTCCACCCCGAGCGGCTCGATGGCGGCCAGGGCCGCGCCGATCTCGCTGCCCACCAGCATCGTGCCGGTG
This sequence comes from Micromonospora sp. NBC_00617, assembly GCF_045161355.1. Lineage (NCBI taxonomy): Bacteria > Bacillati > Actinomycetota > Actinomycetes > Micromonosporales > Micromonosporaceae > Micromonospora > Micromonospora sp. NBC_00617. The sequence goes on from NZ_CP107751.1 coordinate 2,451,127, forward strand.
GTCTCCACGGACACCTGACAGATGATCGGCACCTGCTGCCCCAGCTCGGCCATCGCCCGCTTCGACCCGACGACCGCCGCCTTGACCTGCAACAGGTCCTGGCAGGTCTCGATGATCAGAGCGTCCGCGCCGCCGTCGATCAGGCCGGCGGCGTTCTCCTGGTACGCGTCGCGCAGGGTCGCGTAGTCGGCGTGCCCGAGGGTCGGCAGCTTGGTGCCCGGCCCCATCGAGCCCAGCACGAACCGGGGCCGGGCCGGGGTGCTCGCCGCGTCGGCGGCCTCCCGCGCGATCCGGGCGGCCGCCGACGACAGCTCCCGGATGCGGTGCGGGATGTCATATTCGGCCAGGTTGGCGAGGTTGGCGCCGAAGGTGTTGGTCTCCACGCAGTCCGCGCCGGCGGCCAGGTAGGCGTCGTGCACCCCCCGCACCACGTCGGGACGGGTGACGTTGAGGATCTCGTTGCACCCTTCGAGGCCGTCGAAGTCGTCGAGCGTGAGGTCCGCAGCCTGCAACATCGTGCCCATCGCCCCGTCGGCGATGAGGATCCGATCGGCCAGCACATCCAGCAACGAAGTCTGCACCCGTTCAGGTTAGTGCGGTAATGAGTGAACCCGAGCGCCGTCCGCGCCCGATCCCATATTGTGTCGGGCGGATCACGCTGTCCGGTTCGCCGCCGTATGCCCGGTCGTGGACCTTGCGGACCGGCGCGGCCGACGGGCCGCATCCCTGCCCGGCACGTAGGCTGGCGGACGTGAAGGACAACAGGGACGCCACCGTGCACCACGGCCCGACGACCGGGCGCGGTCCCGGTGTCGGCCGCGACGAGCAGGGTGAGGTGACGGCGTGACCGAGTTCGACGGACTGCCGGTACTGCGGTCCCCCGTGGCCATTGCCGCATTCGAGGGCTGGAACGACGCCGCCGACGCGTCCACCGCGGCCGTCGAGCACCTGGAACAGGTCTGGAACGCGCGGCAGATCGCCGAGCTGGACCCGGAGGACTTCTACGACTTCCAGGTCAGCCGGCCCACCATCACCATGGCCGACGGGGAGACCCGCCGGGTGGAGTGGCCGACGACCCGGTTCATGGTCGCGAGCCCCGAGGGCACCGAGCGCGACGTGGTGCTGATCCGCGGCATCGAGCCGAGCATGCGGTGGCGGACCTTCTGCGAGCAGGTTCTGGAGATCTGCCACAGCCTGGAGGTGGAACGGGTGGTGCTGCTCGGCGCGTTGCTGGCCGACGTGCCGTACACCCGGCCGTTGCCGATCAGCGGCAGCGCCTCCGACGCGCAGGCCGCGGAGCGCTACCAGCTCACCCCGACCCGCTACGACGGGCCGACCGGCATCGTCGGCGTGCTGCACGACGCCTGTGCCCGCGCCGAGGTCGACGCGGTGTCGTTCTGGGTGCACGTGCCGCACTACGCCAACAACCCGCCCTGCCCCAAGGCCACCCTCGCGCTGCTGCACCGGGTCGAGGAGGTCGTCGACCTGCCGGTGCCGATGGCCGACCTGGCCGAGGAGTCCGCCGAGTGGGAGCAACGGGTGCGCAGCGCCGCCGAGCAGGACGCCGAGCTGGGCGAGTACGTCCGCGAGCTGGAGGAACGGGTCGGCGATGAGGGCATCACCCCGTTGACCGGTGACGAGATCGCGCAGGAGTTCGAGAAGTACCTGCGGCGTCGGGGCGGTTCGGCCGGCCCCACCGCCGGCTCCTGGTAGCACCGTTCACTGCGGGCCCTCGGACCTTCTGTGGTCCGGGGGCCCGTTTTCGCGTGTCCGGGGTGGCGCCGTCACACCCTCTGCGGCATCCTAGGAACCTAGATGTGATCAAGGAGGCGGGTGTGCAGATCAACCCCGGCGCGGCCGAATTCCCCCACCGGCAGATCGCCGCGCAGCTCAAGGTCCAGGTCCGCCGCGGTGACTGGGGGCCGGGCGAACGCCTGCCGTCCATCCCGGCCATCGCCGAGATGTTCGGCGTCGCCAAGCAGACCGTGCAACGCGCCGTCGACCAGCTGCGGGTCGAGGGCATCCTGATCACCAAACCCGGCTCCGGTACGTACGTCCGGGGCACCCGCCGCCGACTCAACCGCCTCTCCCGGGGCCGGTACGGCGGTTTCCGGGGCTACCACACCGACCTGGCCGCCCGGTACCGCCAGCAACTCGTCTCGGTCGGGCGTGCTCCCGCACCCGCCGAGGTCGCCGACGCGTTCGGCGTCACCGACGGCACGGACCTGCTCTGCCGCCGCCACCTCGTCCGCACCGACGACTCCCCCGTCGAGGTCGGCGCCTCCTGGTTCCTGCCCGCCGACACCGCCGGCACCTCGCTGGAACGCGCCGAGGCGTTCGGCCGGCCGCTCTACCAGGAGGCCGAGGAAGCCACCGGACGGCGGTACGTCTCGGCCACCGACACCATCAGCGCCCGCCAGCCCAGCCGGGAGGAGGCCGAGACCCTCCAGATCCGGCCGGACACCCCGGTCCTGCACCTGCTGCACGTCGCCTACGACGCGAACCGCAAGCCCATCGAGGTCGCGCAGGCCACCTGGCCCGGCCCGATGACCACCCTCACCGAGGAGTACAAGATCCCCGGCCCGACCCCCGACCCGGAACCCGACCCCGGCCTGGTCCTGGGCTGACGGTGAGGCCCGTCCCCTCGCCGCCGCACGGCCAGCCGGGTGCGTCGCGGTGGCGGTCCGGGGCGTGCCGGCGTTCTCGTCGGCAGGTGGGTCGGGAGCGGGGCCGGGACCATTCACGCTGTTGAGCGTCATACCTCAGAGTCATATTCATACCTCAGAGTCATGAGGGTTGAATACGAACGCGGCCCCCGCCGGCTTCGGCCACCACGTCCTGCGCTGCGGGTTAGAGGCGGATGCCGAGGAGGGCGTCCACCGTCTTCGCGAACAGGGCCGGGGCCTCGGCGTCGTCCGTCGCGCCGGCCAGGGCCGCGTCGGCCCAGCGGTCGGCCACGGCCAGGGCCCCCGGGGTGTCCAGGTCGTCGGCGAGGCGTTCGCGTACCCCGGCCAGCAGCTCGGCCCCGGACGGCCCGGCGGGCGCGGCGGCGGCCCGCCGCCAGCGGTCCAGGCGCTCCTGCGCGACCGTGAGCAGCTCGTCGGTCCAGGTGCGGTCGCCGCGGTAGTGGCCCGAGATCAACGCCAGCCGGATCGCCATCGGGTCGACCTTGTCGGCGCGCAGCCGGGACACGAAGACCAGGTTGCCGCGGGACTTGGACATCTTCTCGCCGTCCAGGCCGATCATCCCGGCGTGCACGTAGTGCTCGGCGAACGGCGCCTGCCCGGTGAGCCGCTCGGCGTGCGCGGCGGACGCCTCGTGGTGCGGGAACAGCAGGTCGTTGCCGCCGCCCTGCACGTCGATCCGGTCGCCGAGCAGGTTCAGCGCGATGACCGCGCACTCGATGTGCCAACCGGGGCGGCCCGGACCCAGCTCCCCGCCCGGCCAGGACGGCTCCCCCTCGCGGGCGCCACGCCACAGCAGCGGATCGAGGGGGTCGCGCTTGCCGGCGCGGTCCGGGTCACCGCCGCGCTCCGGGAAGATCTCCAGCATCTGCTCGCGGGTCAGGTTGGACTCGTAGCCGAACCGGCCGGTGGCGGAGATGTCGAAGTAGACGTCGCCGGTGCCGTCGTCGAGCCGGTACGCGGCGCCATCCTTGAGCAGCACCTCGACCTTGTCGGCGATGTCCGGGATCGACTCGACGGCGCCCACGTAGTGCTCCGGCGGGATGATCCGCAGCGCCTCCATGTCCTCGCGGAACAGCGCCGTCTCCCGCATCGCCAGGACCACCCAGTCCTCGCCGTCGCGGGCGGCCCGCTCCAGCAGCGGGTCGTCGATGTCGGTGACGTTCTGCACGTAGCGCACCGGGCGGCCGGCGTCACGCCACATCCGCTGCACCAGGTCGAACGTGATCATGGTGGCGGCGTGGCCGAGGTGGGTCGCGTCGTACGGGGTGATGCCGCAGACGTACATGCTTCCCGCGTCGGCCGGCTCGCTCGGGTGGACACCCTGCCGCGCCGAGTCGTACAACGCCAGCGGCTCGCCCCTGCCCGGCAGCCGTGGCACCTCGTGTCCCGCCCAAGACTCCATGACCTCAGCCTAACCAGCCCTCAGGCGGCACCGGGCCGCCCCACGGGTGATCAAGATGACAGCGGGTCACATCGGCGGCCAGGGCACCGCCGGCCAGTCCTCCGGCGGCTGCGGGAAGCGGCCGGATTCGCGCAGGACGTCGATGCGGGCGGCCAACTCGGCGATCTCGCTGATCGTCAGGTGATCGGCCAACTCGTCGCCGAGCGTCCCGGCGACCTGCCCGGCAAGCCCGTCGAGCATCTCCACGGCGTCCGGTGGCAACTGCTTGCCCGCCCAGCCCCACAGCACGGTACGTAGCTTGCCCTCGACGTGGAAGCTCACCCCGTGGTCCACGCCGTAGATCCGGTCGTCCGCGCCGACCAGCACGTGGCCGCCCTTGCGGTCCGCGTTGTTGATCACCGCGTCGAGCACCGCGAGACGGGCCAGCCGGGGGTCGTCGGCGTGGGCGAGGGCGTACGCGACGCCGTCGTCGTCCCGCGCCGCCGCGATGGGGAACCAACGGGGCGGCAGCTCGTCGGCCGGCACGAACCCGACAAGCGGCTCGGCGTCGGCCGGCTCGTCGATCCAGAGCTGGCACGAGCCGGGGCCGAACGGCCCGTCGCGCAGCACGGTGGGCGGCACCAGGCCCCAGCCGGTGGCGTCGGAGACCAGGAACGCCGACACCTCCCGCCCGGCGAGGGTGCCGTCCGGGAAGTCCCACAGCGGCCGCTCACCGCGCACCGGCTTGTAGACACAGCGGGCCGTGACGCCGTCGAGGGTCAGGATGCCCCGCAGGGTGGTGTTCGACGCGTCGACCAGCCGGCCCTCCAGGTCGAGCGTGCCGTCACGCAGCAGCCGCAGCGCGGCGTCACCGTCGCGCAGGGGTTCGAGGCCGGACAAGGTCACCGGTGGTAACCGTTGTGCCGCGGGCAGAGGTGCCCGGCGGGATCCAACGGCTGGCCGCACAGGGGGCACGGCGGCCGGCCCGCGTTGACCACGCGCCGGGCCCGCTCGATGAACTGGCGGGTGGCCTGCGGGGTGAGCCGGACCCGAAGCCGGTCCAGGTCCTCGTCCGGCTCCTCGTCCTCGTCCTCGTCGTCTTCGTCGTCCTCGTCGCCCAGCTCGACCTCGGGCTCCACCTCGCCGGCGGCGATCGCCTCGATCACCACGGTCGCGGTGTCCACGTCGAAGGCCAGCCCGAGGGTCCCGACCCGGAACTCCTCGTCGACCGGAGTGTCCAGCGGCTCGTTGTCGCCGATCACCGGCGCCAACTCGGGCAGGTCCACCCCGAAGCGACGCTGCGCCTCGGTGAGCAGCTCCTCCAGCTTCTCGGCGAGCAGGGACACCTGGACCTTCTCCAGCGCGACGCTGACCAGCCTGCCGCCACCGCGGGCCTGCAGGAAGAACGTGCGCTCCCCCGGCGCCCCGACAGTCCCGGCGACGAACCGCTCCGGCGGTTCGAAGGCGTGCACCTGGTGGGTCATACCCACGACCCTATCCGGCCCGCCATGGCATCGCGCACCCCACCGACCCGAATCACCGCAGGGGCAACGCGCCCGGCGTACCAGGGGCGGGAGCCGGGCGTGGCGGCCGCTCGGGCCGTCGGCGGGGGTGTCGTGACGCGCGTCACCGGGCCCCCCCGGCGCCGCCGCCGACCGCGGCGTCCGAGTCGGCCGCCGACCGGGTAGCCCGCCGACGCCGCTTGCGCGGCGGCGGCACCAGCGCGGCCAGGTCGCCGCCGGTGTCGTTGAGCCGGACCACGAAAGGACGCAGCGGCGTGAAGCGGATCGCCGTCACCGACGCCGGGTCGGCCACGATCCGCTGAAAAGCATCCAGGTGTACGCCGAGCGCGTCCGCCACGATGGCCTTGATCACGTCACCGTGGCTACAGGCCAGCCAGACCGCCTCGGGCCCGTGCTCGGCGTTCACCCGGGCATCCCACGAGCGAACCGCCGCCACGGCACGCGCCGCCATCGCGGCCATCGCCTCTCCGCCCGGAAAGACCGCCGCGCTGGGATGCTGCTGCACCACCGGCCAGAGCGGCTCCTTGGCGAGCTTCTTCAGCGGTTGGCCCTCCCAACTGCCGTAGTCGCACTCGATCAGCCCCTCCTCGACCACCGGAGTGGCCTGCGGCAGCGCCAACTCGAGGGTCTGGCGGCAGCGGATCAGCGGGCTGGTGACGACGGCGGCCAAGGGCACCACCCGCAGCCGCTCGCCTACCGCGGCGGCCTGGGCGCGCCCGGTGTCGTCCAGCTCGACCGGTTGCCGGCCGGCCAGCCCACCGTCGGCGTTCGCCGTGGTTCGGCCGTGTCGCAGAAGCAGAAGGGTCGCCACGCTGACCACCCTATGGCCTGCGCCGCGCGGACGACCGCCACGGGCTCCGGCCCGCCCGCCGGGTCGCCGCCGGCATCGGACCGGCGGGTGTGGTGCACAACCCGTCGCGGCCGCGCGACGGTGTCCTCGCCAGCGGAAGCCTCCACGTGGCCGCCATGGAGTCGGTCTCCCTTCCCCTGCGCCCTGTCCGGTACCTGCGGCCCTGTCCGGTACCTGCGCCCCTGTCCGGTCCGCTGCTCGATTCCGGCGTGCGGGGTCGGGCTGAGTCAGGCTGGCGGTGGTGACGTGCGGGCCCTTTGCTCTGCTTCAACGGAGGCAACACCGGGTGTCCGAATATCGGACGCGGGAGTGTTGCCTGGAGTGAAGCAGAGCAAAGGGGCCGTCGGGGGGCACGGCGCGGGAGGGCGGGGTCGGAGTGATCGACTCGCGTTCATTGAAACCGCGGTGTTACCGCGTCCCGGATACCCCGGTTTCGCCGAAGCCGAGTGGATCATTCCGCGAGCGCCCGACGAAGGCCACGCCCGTCGCGCGTCGGAGGGTGGTTTGTCCGATCAGGGGGTGTCTGGGCTGTGACCGGCTGCACCCATGGGCCGGAATCGTGGCGGGCCCGGGGTCGTTACACACCATGACGATCGCAGGACCACGGCCCACCGGCCCGCCCCCGATCATCGGGACGGAATGCCGGGCCAGGCCCGCTCGTTACAGACCCCCGAACGAACGCCACGCATCGGCAGACCCCCGAACGACCGCCCGCGCATCGGCTCGACCCGGTGCCAGGCCCCCGGGAATGACCCCCGGCCCCCGGTCGTTACACCCAGACTCGGCGCCGCGAGGCCCCTCGCCCGCAGGCCGCCGAAAGACTTTCCCCCGTATGTGCAGCGCCGGACGAGGTGCTCACACCCCCGCCATACCCGACCCCCGTCGGTGGCGTGGGTGTTCCTACCCCCGAAGGAGCTACCCCTCATGAACACGATCTTCCGTAAGAGCATGCTGTCCGTTGCTGGTCTCGCGTTCGCCGGTGGTGTGTTCGCCGGCCCGATCGCCGCCCACGCCGCCACCCCGGTCGACACCAAGCCGGCCGCGGTCACCGTGCAGGCGCCGAAGCCGCAGGGCGACCAGTCGCACATCACCCTCGACGGTGAGCAGACCGCCAACGCCAAGGCGATCATCGCCGCCACGAAGAAGGCCGGCCTGCCCGAGCGGGCCGCGGTCATCTCGATCGCGACGAGCCTGCAGGAGTCGAAGCTGGACAACCTGGGCCACCTCGGCGACATGAATGACCATGACTCGCTGGGCCTGTTCCAGCAGCGCCCGTCGAGTGGTTGGGGCACGCCGGAGCAGATCACCAACCCCGAGTACTCCACGACCGCGTTCCTCAAGGGCCTCAAGCAGGTCGACGGTTGGCAGGACATGCCCCTGACCCAGGCCGCGCAGACGGTGCAGGTGTCGGCCTACCCGGACGCCTACGCCCAGTGGGAGCAGCAGGCCACCGACCTCGTCGGCCAGCACTGGAACAGCTGACCGTGATGGCCGGCACCCCGACACGGGTGCCGGCCATCGGCATGTTCAGGTCACGCCGGTCAGGTGGCGTTGATCGTGCCGGTGAGCAGCAGGGCGAGGACCAGGGTGCCCAGCGCGACCCGGTACAGCACGAAGACGTACAGGGTGTGGTGGGCGACGTACCGCAACAGCCAGGCGATGGCCGCGTAGCCGATGCCGAACGCGATGATGGTGGCCACGATCGTCTGGGCCACGGTGGGCACGGACGTGCCCGGGGCGGACGGTTCGAAGACGTCCCCGAGGCTGAACACGCCGGACATCACCACCGCCGGGATGGCCAGCAGGAACGAGTACCGTGCCGCCGCCTCCCGGGTCAGGTTGAGCAGCAGGCCGGCGGTGAGCGTGCCACCGGAGCGGGACACCCCGGGGACCAGCGCCATGGCCTGGGCGAAGCCCATGACCACGCCGTCTTTCATCCGGAAGTTCTCCAGCGTGCGCGTCTGCCGGCCCCAGTACTCGGCGAACGCCAGCACGAACGCGAACACGATCAGCGTGGTCGCCACCACCCACAGGTTGCGCCCGGCGGTCTTGATCTGGTCCTTGAAGAGGAACCCGAACAGCCCGATCGGGATCGAGCCGACGATCACGTACCAGCCCATCCGGTAGTCGAGGCTGGAGCGCACCGACGTGTCGCGCAGCCCCACCAACCAGGTACGGGTGATCCGCCAGATGTCCTTCGCGAAGTAGATCAGCACGGCCGCCTCGGTGCCGAGCTGGGTGACGGCGGTGAACGACGCGCCGGCGTCGCGGTCGAAGAAGATCGCCGAGGTGATCCGCAGATGCCCCGACGAGCTGACCGGCAGGAACTCGGTCAGCCCCTGGACGACGCCCAGGACGATGGCCTCGATCCAGGTCACTCGCCGACTCCGGAAAGGTCGAGCGCCTCGGCGACGGTACGCAGGGTCTGCACGCCGCTGTCCCGGTCGGCCACGAACAGGGTCACCGACAGCGTGGTGACGCCGGAGGCGGCGTACTCCCGCATCCGTTCGGCGATGCGCTCCTTCGGGCCGAGCAGCGAGGTGCGGTCGATGAACTCCATCGGCACCGCGGCTGCCGCGTCGCGCTGCCGCTTGGCCAGGTACAGGTCCTGCACCTCGCGGGCGGCGTCGCCGTAACCCATCCGGGTGGCGAGCTGGTTGTAGAAGTTCTGCGTCCGGCTGCCCATCCCGCCGACGTAGAGCGCGGCGTACCAGCGCACCAGCTCTGCGCAGGAGGCCACGTCGTCGCCGATGACGACCGGCACGGAGGGCACCACGTCGAAGCCGGCCAGTTCCTTGCCGGCTTTGGCCCGCCCGGCGGCCACGGCGGCGAGGTGCTCGTCGGCGAACTCCGGGGCGTAGAACACGGCGAGCCAGCCGTCGGCGATCTCGCCGGCCAACTCCAGGTTCTTTGGCCCGACCGCGGCCAGGTAGATCGGGATGTGTTCGCGGGGAGGGTGGAAGCTCAGCCGCAGCGCCTTGCCGGGACCGTCGGGCAGCGGCAGGGTGTAGTGCTCGCCGTCGTACGCCACCTCCTTGCGGGCGACGGCCAGCTTGACGATGTCGACGAACTCGCGGGTCCGGCCCAGCGGCTTGGCGAACCGCACACCGTGCCAGCCCTCGGAGACCTGCGGGCCGGAGACGCCGAGGCCCAGCCGGAACCGGCCGCCAGAGAGCGCGTCGATGGTGGCGGCGGTCATCGCGGTGGCGGCCGGCGTACGGGCGGGAATCTGCATCACCGCCGAGCCCACGTCGATCCGCTGCGTCTGGCCGGCCATCCAGGCGAGCATGCTGGGCGAGTCGGAGCCGTAGGCTTCCGCCGCCCACACCACCGAATAGCCGAGGCGATCCGCCTCCTGGGCCAGCGCCAGGTGGTCGGCGGGTGTGCTCCACGCTGTCTGATATCCGAGACTGAGCCCGAGTCGCACTGGTCCTCCCCCATCCGTGGCACAGGTCGCACCAGGTTACGCAATGCCGAAAACGGACCCCGTCACCGGCTCACCGCCAATGATCCCCCGCCCGTCGCGGTGCCCGACGGAGGCGGAACCGGCAGGACCGGCAGAGATGACGGGAGCGAGGATATCCGTGGCGGCGGGTTCGAAATAAGGTTCACCCATGCAACAGCGACCGCTCGGCCGAAGCGGGCTGGCGGTTTCGCGGCTCGCGCTCGGCACCATGACCTGGGGCCGGGACACCGACGCCGACGATGCGGCCGCCCAGCTGAAGAGTTACCTGGACGCGGGCGGCAACCTGATCGACACCGCCGACGTGTACGGCGACGGCGACGCCGAGTCGGTGATCGGGTCGCTGCTGGGCAGCCTCGTTCCGCGCGACGAGCTGTTGATCGCCACCAAGGCGGGGTTGCGGCCGGGCAGCGGTCGGCGTCGCGACGGCTCCCGGGGCCACCTGCTGCGCACCCTGGAGGCGTCGCTGCGCCGGCTCGGCACGGACCACGTCGACCTGTTCCAGGTGCACGGGTACGACCCGGACACCCCCCTCGAAGAGACCCTCGCGGCGCTGGACCACGCGGTGGCCAGCGGGAAGGTCCGCTACGTGGGGGTGTCGAACTTCTCCGGCTGGCAGACCGCGCGGGCCGCCGCCTGGCAGACGGCCTGGCCGGGCCGGGCGCCGGTGGTCGCCGCCCAGGTCGAGTACTCGCTGCTGGAGCGGGGCGTGGAGCGGGAGGTGCTGCCGGCGTGCGACGCGCTGGGCCTCGGCGTGCTGCCCTGGTCACCGCTGGGTCGGGGCGTGCTCACCGGCAAGTACCGGCACGGCCGGCCGGCGGACTCGCGGGCCGCCTCGCCGCACTTCGAGCGGTTCGTCTCCACGTACCTGGAGCCGCGCTGCTCGAGCATCGTGGAGGCGGTGGCGACCGCGGCCGGCGGCCTGGGGGTGTCGCCGCTGGAGGTGGCGCTGGCGTGGATCCGGGACCGACCGGGGGTGACCGCGCCGATCCTCGGCGCCCGGACGGTGGGGCAGCTGATCGGCGCGTTGCAGGTCGAGCGGATCACGCTGCCCGAGGAGATCACCACCGCGCTGGACGACGTCTCGTCGGTGCCCATCGGCTACCCCGAGCGCGACGGCTGACGCACGGGCGCACTCAACCGGGTCGGGCGCCTGCGGACCGCGCGGCTTTGCGCGCGGCGAAGACCACGCGCGGGTGCCCGGGACGGCACGAACCACGCAGGGCAGCGGCGTTGGTCACCCCGCAGGGGGTGGCGGACGGTCCCTGGGCTGGGCAGCATGGACGGCATGGACTACGAGTACGCCCCGCTGCGGCTACCGCCGAACGTCGACCGGTTGACCGCCGCGGCGCAGTTGGCGATCCAGGCCGAGTTCTCCGGATGGGAGTTGGCCCGGGTGCGGCTGTTCCGTGACGGCACGCGGCAGGTCGTGCTGCGCCGTCGGCGGGTCAACCAGCCGCAGCCCGGCCTGTCGTACTGAACGGGCTGTGCGGCCCGGGGCCGTGCGGGTCCCGGACCGTCGACCGCGGTGACCGTCGGTCACCGCGGTGAGGGCGGACCCGGCGGTGAGCGGTATACCTCAGAGTCATATTCATACCTCAGAGGTATACCGCTCAACAGCACATCGACATGGCGGGCCGGCCAAAGCGGTTGACGAGCGCCCTTCGCTGCGCCCAGCCCTGTCTGAGTGAGGACCTACTCGTCTAGTGCTGGTGCCCGGCGTGGTCGTGGTCGTCGTCGAGCTCCAGGAACGGGTGCTCGTCGAGTCGGCCGACGAGCCGGTCGTCGCTCGCCGGCTGGAACGGGCCGACGGCGTCGTCATCGTCGAACGACTCCAGGTCCACGGGTGTGCCCACCTCGCTGACCATGACCACCCCGTCGAGGGGCTCCAGCTCGGGGACGTCCAGCGCGCCGAGCGAGCCGTCGCCGCTCTGCAGCAGCTCCAGCACCGCCTCGCCGACGCCCTCCACCGGCGCCGGCTCGTCGTCCTCCGGGGTGCCCTCGCGTCGGGCCGCCTCGGCCGCCCGCAGCAGCGCGGCGATGCTCGGCACCCGGTAGTCGCGGCGTTGACGAACCGAGATCACCCGCGGGTGAGGGTCGCTGGCCTCGACGCCCTCGACGCCGAAGCGCTCGTCGGCCTCGTCCGGGTCGATCGAGTCGACGTCCCACGGGGTCACCTCGCCGAAGGCGTCGAGCAGTTGCTCGTCGTAGGCGAAGGACGCGTTGTTCAACGCCACGTACGCCTGCCAGACGTCGTCGTCGTCGACGCGGCCCTGCGCGGCGCGTACGGCGGTCAGGTGGTGGCGGGCCGCTTCGATCACCCGCTCGAGAGCGGCGTCCAGCTCACCGTGCTGGTCGGTCATGTGGGGCAGTCCCTTCACGATGGGGAGGTAACGCGCCGGGTGCAGCTACCGGACACGGTTAGCAGGAGCGGAGGAACCGGTCGAGAACCCGCACGCCGAACTGTAGTCCGTCGACCGGAACGCGCTCGTCGATGCCGTGGAACAACGCCGAGAAGTTCAGGTCGGCGGGCAGCCGCAGCGGCGCGAAGCCGAAGCAGCGGATGCCGAGCTGGGAGAACGCCTTCGCGTCGGTGCCGCCGGAGAGCATGTACGGAACCGGGCGTGCCCCCGGGTCCTCGGCGCGCAGGGCCGCCGACATGGCCTCGACCAGGTCGCCGTCGAAGGTGGTCTCCAGCGCCGGCTGTCGCTGGACGTACTCGATGGCGATGTCCGGGCCGACCAGCTCGCGCAGCTGCCGTTCCAGCAGCTCGGACTGGCCGGGCAGGCTGCGGCAGTCGATGGTGGCGGTGGCGCGGCCGGGGATGACGTTGTCCTTGTAGCCGGCGCTGAGCCGGGTGGGGTTGGCGGTGTTGCGGATGGTCGCCCCGATGATGTTGGCGATCGGGCCGAGCTTGGCGATGGCCGTCTCCGGGTCGTTCGGGTCCAGCTCGATGCCGAGCAGGTCGGAGACCTCCTCCAGGAACGCCCGTACGGTGTCGGTGACCACCACCGGGAAGCGGTGCCGGCCGATGCGGGCCACGGCCTCGGCGAGGGCGGTGACCGCATTGTCGTCGTGCACCATCGATCCGTGCCCGGGGCGGCCCTTGGCGTGCAGCCGCAGCCAGTCGATGCCCTTCTCGGCGGTCTCGATGAGATAGAGCCGCTGGCTGTCGTTGACCGAGTAGGAGAAGCCGCCGACCTCGCCGATCGCCTCGGTGCAGCCGTCGAAGAGACCGCGGTGGTTCTCCACCAGGAAGCGCGCGCCGTAGTCGCTGCCCGCCTCCTCGTCCGCGGTGTACGCGAGCACGATGTCACGCGGGGGCCGTACGCCGGTGCGCTGCCAGTGCCGCACCACGGCGAGCACCATCGCGTCGAAGTCCTTCATGTCGATGGCGCCGCGGCCCCACAGGTAGCCGTCGCGCTCCTCGCCGGAGAACGGGTGCACGGACCACTCGTCGGCGTCGGCGGGCACCACGTCCAGGTGGCCGTGCACCAGCAGCGCGCCCCGGCTCGGGTCGGCGCCGGGGATGCGGGCCACCACGTTGGCGCGGCCGGGCGCGGACTCGTGCAGGACCGATTCGACGCCCACCTCGGCGAGTTTCTCCGCCACGTACTCGGCGGCGCGGCGCTCGCCGACGCTGGTGGCGTTGTCACCGGTGTTGGTGGTGTCGATGCGCAGCAGGTCGCGGCAGAGGTCCACGACCTCCGCGCTGGGGTCCGGTCGGGCGGAGGCGGCGTCGCTCGTCATCGCCCCTTCATACCAGCTCGGGGTGATCGGCGGGCCGGCGCACCGGCGTGCCGGGGCCGGGCATTCACCTCGGCGGATCCGCGTGCCGGTTTCGCGGCGTCCGTGTTCGGGTACCGCCGCCCACGACCGCACATCCCCTGCCGGAGCTTCCGCCCGCCAGTCGAGGAGGGCACACCATGTCCGCCGTCCCCCTGCCCCCGTTGCCGCCCGCGCCCGCGTCCGAGGAGGGTTACCGGCCCGGTGGCCGCAGCATCGCCGACATCGTGGACCGCGAGCACCGGCAGCTGCTGGCTCTCGTGGACCAGCTGACCGGCCCGGACGCCACGCCGCAGGAGGGGCTGGCGGTGCTCACCGCCGCGCTGTCGCGACACGTCTCCGCCGAGGAGCAGTACCTGCTGCCGGCGGTGCGGGCGGCGCTGCCGAGCCGGGCCGACCGGGTGGACGCGGAGATCGACGCTGACGCCGCGCTGCTGGCGGCCCTCAAGGGGCTGTCCGACGAGACCCTGACCGAGGTCGCCGACCGGGTCCGCCGCCACGTCGACGGGGTGGGCGCGCTCGTGGCCGAGTTGCGCGCGGTGGCCACCCGGGAGGAGCTGATCCGGCTGGGCAACCGGTTGGAGATCGCCGAGGAGGCCGCGCCGACCCGGCCGCACCCGGGCACGCCGGCCACCCCGCCGTGGAACCGGATCGTCGAGCCGGCGGTGGGTGTGGTGGACAAGGTCCGCGACGCGGTGACGCGGCGGCCGACGTACCTGGCGGACCTGCCGGAGCCGCCGCGCGACTGAAGCGCGGGCCGCGCCGCGAAATGCATTCAACATCGCCGATCCGCTTGACCTCTTCCGCAGGCTGCGACGTGGTCCTACCGTCACCGTATGAACCTGGAGCTGCGACACCTGCGGGTGGTCTGTGCGATCGCGGAGACAGGGAGTGTGACCAAGGCGGCGTCGGCGCTCGGGCTCGCCCAGCCGGCGCTCACCGCTCAGCTGCAGCGGATCGAGCGGACGCTGGGCGGGCCGCTGTTCGACCGGGATCGGCGCGGTGCCCGGCCCACCGCGCTCGGTGAGCTGGTGCTCGCCCGCGCCCGGGTGCTCCTGCCGGCGATGAAGGGCCTGCAGGACGAGGCGGCACGGCTCGCCGGCGCGGGCGCGGCGCCCCGCTGCTACCGCCTCGGCGGGGTGAACAGCCCGATCCTGGGCCGGTTGGTGCACCGGTTGGCCGCCGAGCAGCCACCGGCCCAGATCACCACGTACGCCTCGTGGTCGGTCGACGAGCTGGCGCAGTTGGTGGCCGGCGGGCGGTTGGACTTCGCCCTCACCGGTGTGTGCGGCGAGGCCACCCCGTCGGCCGCGTTCGGGTTGAGCTGGCGGGAGGTGGCCATCGACCCGGTGCTGGTGCTGCTGCCGGAGACCCACCCGCTCGCGGCGCGGGCCGAGGTGCGCCTGGCGGACCTGGGTCACGAGCAGTGGGTGGCCGCGCCGGGCGACGGCTGCTTCGGCGACTGTTTCGCCGCCGCGTGCGCCCGCGCCGGCTTCACCCCGCGCAAGGTGTACGAGACCGACATCCGCGGCTGTGTCGATCTGGTGGAGGCGGGCGTGGCGGTGGCCCTCTGCCAGGCGACGTTCCGCCCGGTCGCCGGCCTGGTCACCCGGCGGCTGGCCGGTGTCCCGCTGCGCTGGCGGCTGCTGCTGGGGTGGCATCCGGACTCGCCCGCCGCCGCGGACGCGGAGCTGCTGCTGGCCACGGCGAAGGCGGCGTACACCGACTCGCTGGCGCCGCACCCCACCTACCTGGACTGGCTGGTGCGCAATCCGGCTTTCGGCGTCCGGCAGCCCAGCGAGGTGTGAGGGCGCACGAGCGGCCTACCGATGCGCGGCGACGGGTTCCTCGTCCCCGACAGAGGGCTTGGCGGACCGGGGCGTGAAGAAGCGGACGAGGTCGTCCGCCGCCGTCGGGGACAGCATCATCGCCTGAACTCGCGCACACATCTCGGCGATCGGCTGGATCCTCGCGAACATCGCCTCCTCGTACGCCCGGATCGCCGCGTCGGGGTCGGCGGGGTTGGCGGCCAGTTCGCGCGCGAGTTCGGCGGCGTCCAGCATGGCCTGGTTGGCGCCCTCGCCGACCGGCGGCATGAGGTGCGCGGCGTCGCCGAGAAGGGTGATTCCGGGCTGGTGGACCCAGCGCGCGCCGACCGGCATCGCCATGACCCGGCGCGGCGTCGGCACGCTGTCGGCGGCGTCGATGAGGGCGGTGAGACGGGCGTCCCAGCCGTCGAACAGGCCCAGCACGGCACGCTTGTCACGGTAGGCGTCGAGGTCACGGTCGTCGGCGGGCAGGGAGATCCCGACCCGGATGCTGCCGTCGCCGAGGCGTTGCGCCGCGAGGATCTGGTTCACGCCGACGCCCCACAGGTTTCCCGGGCCGACCAGCTCGGCGAGATCGGGGTGGCGTCGGTCGGCGTCGTCGATGGTCAGCTCCAGGTGGCTGGACACGTGGGACAGGCCCGCGTCGGTCAGCAGCGCCCGGACGACCGAGCGCGCGCCGTCCGCGCCGACCAGGATGTCGCAGTCGGCGCGGTGGCCGCCGTCGAAGGTCAACCCGAAGCCCCCGCCCGGTCGCGGCGTGGCCGCGACGAGGCGGTGCCCCCACACCACCGCGTCGGGTGGCAGCGAGTCGAGCAGAAGATCACGCAGGACGGTGCGGTCGATCTCGGGGCGACCGGCGAACGAGCCGGGTTGGGGTGTGTGGTGCACGAGGGTGCGCCCGGCCGGGTCGAGGATGCGATGCTCCTCGCCCTCGGGCCGCGCCTCGGACCGGAACCGGTCGTCGAGACCCGCCTCGGCGAGGGCCAGTTGCCCGGACTCCGGGTGCAGGTCGAGCATTCCGCCCTGAGAGCGCGCGGTTCGACTGGCCTCGCGTTCGTAGACCACCGCGTCGATGCCGTGCCGGTGCAGGATCCGTGCCAGCGTCAGGCCGCCCAGGCCGCCACCGGCGATCGCCATTCGCATCGTCATGCCCTTACCGTACACTGTATTGCGTGGATACATCGTACGGTAACGAGGTCGCGCCCGTCTGGGAACGACCCGAGCCCCAGCCCCGGGCGACGCCGGTGCCGTTGAGCCGCGCGAAGATCGCCGCCACGGCGATCCGACTCGCCGACGCGCACGGCCTCGACGGACTGTCGGTTCGCAAGATCGCCAAAGAGCTCGGCGTCGGTCCGATGCGGCTCTACGACTACGTGGCCAACAAATCGGAACTGCTCGACCTGATGGTCGACGCCGTCTATGCCCAGATCGCCGAGACCGGCCCGCACTCCGGCTGGCGGGCCACGGTGCTGGCCGTCTTTCGGCGGACCCGCGCCGCCGCCCTCGACCACGAGTGGTTCTCCGACCTGCTCGGCGGGCGGCCACACCTGGGCCCGCACGCGCTCGCCGTGGGCGAGACGACCGCGGCGGCCCTCAGCCAGGCCCCCGGCATCAACGGCATCGACGACCTTCAGCGAGCCCTGGGCGCCCTCAACGCCTTCGTCGGCGGCGCCCTGCGCCGAGAGGTCACCGAACGACGCACCGCCCGCTCCACCGGCACCGACGTCAGCGCCTGGCAGACCAGCCTCGGCCCCTACCTGACCCGCATGCTCGACACCGGCCGCTACCCCACCGTCGCCCGGCTCGTCATCGAGGGCGCCCACCTCAGCGCCGAGCAGACCTTCGACCACAACCTCACCACCATCCTGGACGGCATCACCGGCACCTGACGGCGGCGACGCGACCCGGACGTCGGCTACTGGCAGGTCGGTGGCGGTGCGAACGGCCGCTGTCGGGGTATCTGGCGGACATGACCGATCTCTACCCGCCCGCCGACGACCGGGAACTGCTCCGCCAGGCCGCCGCCGCCCACACCGCCGCCACCCGCCAGGTGGAGGCGTTCCTGCGCCGGCTGCCGGAGGTGCCCGACCCGGCCGACGTCACCGAGTACGCCAACCTGCTCATCCGGGAGGACCAGACCCGGGGCGAGCGCGACGCCGCCGCCGACGCGGCGGGGCTGACCATCGGCAGCCTGGAGTCCGACCAGGGCCAGTAGCGGCACGCGACGGTGCCGCCCCGCACCGGGACGGCACCGTCGCGTACGGTCTCGCTCAGCGTTCGACGAGAGGGTCGTGACCGAGGTCGAGCAGCGAGTGCCGCCACTCGTCGTCGGCGTTGCCACGTCGGGGCTTGGCGTCCATCAGCTCGCGGATCCGCTCGACCGCCTCCCGCATCACCTCGATGTCCTCCGGGGTCAGATCGACCTTGCGCTTGTTGAGCACCTTGAGGATCTCCCGTCCCGGCTGGGGCAGGTCGAGGTCCGGGTTCGGGCTGAACGACTCCTCGCCGGAGCCCCGGGTCAGCAGCCAGGTGCGCAGCTGCTCCGACGGGACGTTGACCTCGGCGTGGAAGTCCTCCCAGAGCACTTCCACCTCGGGGTCGAGCCGCGTGTCGCGTACCATCAGGTCTCCTCTCGACGATGGTGACCCGACGTCTCCGGGTCGTCCTGGTCGGTCTTCGGATGCAGGCCCTCGGCGGGCACCCGCGTGCGGCGCGGGTTCGCGGTCGGGGGCGCCACGATCGGGTCGGGATGGTCGTCGTCGTCCTCGTCCTGGGGCTTCGCGGACTCCGCGTGCTCGTGCGGGTCCTCGTGGTCGTCTCGTCGCGCCGGCCCGGTCATCGGGGGTGCGTTGTCGTGGCGGCGGTGTACCCCCGCTCACCTGCGGTCACATCGAAGGTGAGCTGCCCCTCGCGGGCGTCCACGACGACCTTCTGCCCGGGCGAGATCGCCGACTCCAGCAGCATCCGCGACAGGTGGTTGTCCACCTCCCGCTGGATGACCCGGCGCAGCGGGCGGGCCCCGAACTCCGGCTGGTAGCCGTGCTCGGCCAGCCAGTCGATGCCGGCGTTGGTGAACTCCACCTGGATGTCCTGGGCGTGCAGCCGGCGGCGGGTCTCCTCCAGCAGCAGCGCGGTGATGTCGCGCAACTGCGCGGCCTCCAGCCGGCGGAAGATGATGACCTCGTCGATGCGGTTGAGGAATTCCGGCCGGAAGTTCTCCTGGAGGCGGCGCGTCAGCCGTTCGCGCAGCTCGTCGTTCTCCTGCTCGCTGCCGGGCGCGCCGGTGCCGAACCCGACGGCCCGCTGCGCCCCGGTGATCAACTCGGAGCCGAGGTTGCTCGTCATGATCAGGACGGTGTTCTTGAAGTTCACCGTGCGGCCCTGACTGTCGGTGAGCCGCCCGTCGTCAAGCACCTGGAGCAGGATGTTGAACACGTCCGGGTGGGCCTTCTCGATCTCGTCGAGCAGCACCACCGCGTACGGGCGGCGACGCACCGCCTCGGTGAGCTGACCGGCCTCCTCGTAGCCCACGTACCCGGGCGGGGCGCCGACCAGCCGGCTGACCGTGTGCCGCTCCTGGAACTCGCTCATGTCCACCCGAACCATCCGGTCCGCCTCGCCGAACAACGCCTCGGCCAGGGCGCGGGCCAGCTCGGTCTTGCCGACGCCGGTGGGACCGAGGAACAGGAAGCTGCCCATCGGGCGTTCCGGGTCGGCCAGACCGGCCCGGGAGCGGCGCACCGCCTCGGCCACCGCGGTGACCGCGTCGTCCTGACCGACCACCTTCTCGTGCAGGTGGCCCTCCAGGCGCAGCAGCCGGTCGCGTTCCTCCTCGGTGAGCTGGCTGACCGGGATGCCGGTGGCCCGGGAGACCACCTCGGCGATCTCCTGCGGGCCCACCTCGGGCACCTGCGAGGACGAGCCGTCGGCGCCGTTGGCGCGGCGCAGCTCCTCCTCCAGCTCGGAAATCCGGTCCCGCAGCGCAGAGGCCCGTTCGTACTGCTCGTCGGTGACAGCCTGCTCCTTGTCCCGGCGTACGTCGTCGAGCTCCTGTTCCAGCTCCCGCACGTCGGAGGCCGGGGTGCGGGTCCGCAGCCGGACCCGGGCGCCGGCCTGGTCGATCAGGTCGATGGCCTTGTCCGGCAGGAACCGGTCGGTGACGTACCGGTCGGACAGCTCGGCGGCGGCGACCAGCGCCTCGTCGGTGAAGCGCACCTGGTGGTGCGCTTCGTACCGGTCGCGCAGGCCGCGCAGGATGGCGATGGTGTCGTCGACGCTGGGCTCGGGCACCAGCACCGGCTGGAACCGCCGGGCCAGCGCGGCGTCCTTCTCGATGCTCTTGCGGTACTCGTCGAGCGTGGTCGCGCCGATCACCCGCAGCTCGCCCCGCGCGAGGGCGGGCTTGAGCATGTTGGACGCGTCCATTCCGCCCTCGCTGCCGGCCCCGCCGGCGCCGACCAGGGTGTGGATCTCGTCGAGGAAGATGATCAGCTCGTCGCGGTGCGCCCGGATCTCGTCGATCACCTTCTTGAGGCGCTCCTCGAAGTCGCCCCGGTAGCGGGTGCCGGCGACCAGGCCGGCGAGGTCGAGCTGCACCACGCGCTTGCCGAGCAGGGTCTGCGGCACGTCGCCGTCGCAGATCCGCTCGGCCAGCCCCTCGACGATCGCGGTCTTGCCGACACCGGCCTCGCCGATCAGCACCGGGTTGTTCTTGGTCCGCCTGGACAGGATCTCCACCGCCTGCTCGATCTCGTCGGCCCGCCCGACCACCGGGTCGATCTGGTCGGCGCGGGCCAGGTCGGTGAGGTCCTGCCCGTACTGGTCCAGGGTGGGGGTGCCGCGGTCCGGCTTCGGCCCGGTCATCGGGCCGCGTTCGGCGTTGGCGGCCTGCAACGACTCGGGCTGGATCCGGCCGGCGGCCAGCATCCGTCCGGCCGGCGACTCGGGGTTGAGCGGCAGGGCCATCAGGATGTGCTCGGGACCGATGTAGTTGGCCCCCATCGCCCGGGACAGTTGGTGTGCGTCGAGCAGCGCCCGCTTGGCCGCCGGGGTCAGCGACAGGTTGGGCGGCACCTCCCCGCGCGGCGCGCCGTCGCCCTTGCCGCCCAACGCGTTGAGCAGGGTGTCCGGGTCGGCGCCGGCGCGGCGTACCAGGTCGCGCAGGGGTTCGCGTTGCAGGGCAGCCCAGAGCAGATGGTCGGTGTCCAGGTCGTTGCTCTGTCGCTGCGCGGCGCGGCGGGCCGCGTCGGCCAGCATCTCCCGCGCGTCGGCCGTCATCAGTCGGGTGATGTCGACCCGGTGCGGCGGTCGGCGTCCTCCCTCACCCCGACCGAAGTACCGGGCCAGGAATTCGTCCCACGGGTCGGAGCCGAGGTCACCGGGTCCCATCATGTCTGTCCTCCGCAGTCGGGCGCGGCACGGTCGCCAGGGGCTACCCGGCGCTCGGCCCGACAAACGCCGCACGCGGCGGCGCACACCGCGTGTGGAGTGGCACCCGGCCGGCGCCGGCCGCGGGTGGCAGGCTGACGCCATGACTGAGAACCCGCTGCTGATCGTGGACGGCGCCAACGTGGTGGGCTCCCGCCCGAACGGGTGGTGGCGGGACCGGGCCGGGGCCGCCGCCCGACTGCGGGACTCCCTGGCCCCGGTGGCCGCCACGGGTCTGCCCGCCCGTCTGACCGCCCCGGTCGAGGTGGTGCTCGTGGTCGAGGGCGCCGCCCGGGACGTGCCCGGCACCGACGACGTCCGCGTGGTCTCCGCCCCCGGGTCCGGCGACGACACGGTCGTCGAACTGGTGCAGGCGGCGCCGCAGCGCCGTCGGCTGGTGGTCACCGCCGACCGGGAGTTGCGCGAGCGGGTCACCGCCCTCGGCGCGGAGGTGTACGGCCCGCGCTGGCTCCGGGATAACTGAGAAGTTCTCATACTGGGACTCCCACAGAACGGACTCCCGGCACTTCAGGGGGATTAACGGTCAGTCGGGCAGGAACACCGCCAGGGCGGATGTTCTCCCGCCGACGCCAGTAAGCTCTAATGGAGATCTCCCCGCCCCCAGGAGGTTCCGCCGTGGCGAGCGTCGCCGAGCTGAAGGCTGCCATCGATGTCGCCCTCCAACAGATCGGCGACGGGCAGACAGCCGTCCAGGCGGCCGGTGAGAAGCTCGCCGAGGCGCAGCAGACCCTGGCCGGCGCGCTGGAGGGCAGCGGGCACGAGACGGTCGAGGCGGCCCAGGCGTCGCTGACCCAGGCCAGCCAGGAGCTGGAGGAGTGTCTCGCCGCGACACTGGTCGCGGTCGAGCAGGCACAGCTCTACGTCTCGACCCTGTAGGCCACCGTGTCCATCATCGAGGACATCGGCGGCCAGGTCCGCGCGGCCAGCGAGGAGTTCCCGGTGGGCCTGCTCGGGCAGGCCCTGGAGAAGTTCGGCCTGGCCGCGGAACGGTTGCGTTGGGTACGGCAGGAGTCGGCCAACCCGATGGGGGTGCCCGAGCTGTCCGCCGCGACCGAGCACGCCGAGAGCGCCAACTACGCGCTGCGGGTGGCGCAGGAGCAGCTGTCGGCGTATCTGGCCGCGATCGGGCTGGCCGCCGACGGCGCCCCGCCACCCCGCCCGCAGCAGCGCGACCCGCGCCACGACGACGCGCCGTCGGACGGGCCCACCACCGTGGCGCCGGAGCGGCCGGAGCAGGTACGGATGCGTCGCTGGTGGTCCGTACGGGTGGCGGAGCTGACCGGCGGGCGCGACACCGACGGCGACGAGCCCGACGAGCGGCTCCGCGACTCTGCGGAGCTGCTGCGCCGGGTCGTGCGCGGCGTACGCGCCGGTGACCGCGACCGACTGCGGACCGAGCTGCGCCGCGCGTCGGCCGACGTGGGCCTCGGCATGGCGGCGCTCGCGCCACCGTTGCTGCGCGAGCTGGCCGGTGAGCTGCTGGGGCACCCGCCCCGCGCCACGGACCTCGGCCGGCTGCGCGGGGAGCTGGACGGCCGGGTGCGAGACCTGCTGCCCGGGTTGCCGCCGCCGGTGCTGGAGACGCTGCTGACCCGGGTCTGCCGGATGCCACCGCCACGGTCGTCCGGGGAGCCGCCGCACGCCGCCGACTCCGCGGTGGCCGCCGGCGTGACGGCCGGGCTGCTGCTCGCCCGGCTGGGCCGGGACCTGCCCACGGGAACGCCGCAGGCCGCCGCCGAGCCGAACACCGGCGGCGCGAACCCGAGTCCGCGCCGCGACGACAAACGCGCCGACGCCCCGCGCTCCGGCGGTCCACGCGACAGCGGCGCGAGCCCACGCCCGAGCGACAGACGTGCCGCCGGTCCGCGTCCCCGCGAGGCGGGCGGGCAGGCGTCGGGTGGGGTCGTGCCGCCCCGCACGGGCAGTCCGTGGCGGGACGCGCCGGCACGCCGGGGCTCCGATGGCTGACCGGCGCGGGCAGCTCGCCACCCGGGTCCGGGACTCCCTCGCCGAGGCGCTGGGCGCCACCCGTACCCGACTGTCGGCGGCGCAGGCCGACCTGAGCGCCGGGCGCGAGCGGCTCGCCCGGGTCCGCCGGGCCGCCGCCGCCGTACCCGAGCGGGTGGGCGGCCAGCGCGACCGTCGCCTCGCCGAGATCGACGCCCGGCACGCCACCCGCATCGCGGAGCTGGCCCGCCACGCCGCCGACGCCGCCCGCCGGGAGGCGCCCGGCTGCGCCGGCGCCGACTGGCCGGGCTGGACGCCCACGCCCCTGCGCCGGGCCGAGCTGCCCGGCGCGCTGCGCGTCGGCACGGTCCGGCTCGACGACGTCGACCCGGTGCCCGCGCTGGTGCCGCTGCTCGACGCCGGGCACGTCCACCTGTCCGGGGACGACCGCGCCGGCTGCGACGCCATGGTGTCCGCGCTGCTGCTGCGGGCCGTCGGCCGCGCCGACCCCGGTGGGGTACGACTGATCGGGTACGACCCGGAGCACCTCGGCGGCGGCCTGGCCGGGTTCGCGCCGCTGGGCACGGCGGGGCTGCTCACCTTCGTCGGCCCCGGCGGGTTGGGCCCCCTCCTGGACGACCTGGTCGAACAGATCCGGCGGATCAACGAGACGGTGCTGGCCGGCGAGTACGGGTCCCTGCGGGAGCTGGCCTCGGTGACCGGCCGCCGCCCCGAGCCGTGGCGGGTGGCGGTGCTGCTCGGCGGCGACGAGTTGAACCGGCACGAGCGCGGGCAGCTCGACCGGGTGGTCCGCGCCGGTGCCGCCTGCGGGGTGCACCTGGTGGTCCGTGGCGTGGCGCTGCCCGACGACCCGACGGTGACCCGGGTGGTGGCGGACGCGTCGGGCGCCCGCATCGGCGGCCCGTCGGGCCTGTCGGTGCGGCTGGACCCGCCGCCGCCGTCGACGCTGGTCACCGAGACCTGCCGTGAGGTCGCCGCCCAGGTGAACGCCGGCCCGCCGCCGACACCGTTCGACGACCTGTTGCCGCCACCGGAGCTGATGTGGCGGGAGAACTCGGCGGACGGTCTGACCGTGCCGATCGGCGAGGGACCGCAGGGCCGGCCGGTACGCCTGACGCTCGCCGACTATCCGCCGCACGCCCTCATCGGGGGCCCGTCCGGCACCGGCAAGACGAACCTGATCTTCGCGTGGATCGGCGCGCTCGCGGCCCGCTACTCCCCCGCCGAGCTGGAGTTCTACCTGCTGGACTTCAAGGAGGGCGTGTCCTTCGCCCGGTTCGCGCAGGGCCGGCGTGACCCGAGCTGGCTGCCGCACATGCGCCTGGTCGGGATCAACGTCAACACCGACCGGGAGTTCGGGCTGGCGTTGCTGCGCTTCCTCGCCGAGGAGCTGCGGCGGCGGGCCGACGCGGCCAAGAAGCACGAGGTCACCAAGCTCGCCGAGCTACGCGCGGTGGACCCGACCGGGCACTGGCCGCGGATCGTCGCGGTGGTCGACGAGTTCCAGATGCTGCTGGCCGGGCGTGACGTGGTGGCCCGGGAGGCCGCCGACCTGTTGGAGGACCTGGCCCGCCGCGGCCGTTCGCAGGGCATCCACCTGGTGCTCGCCTCCCAGGACGTACGGGGCATCGAGGCGCTGTGGGGGCGTCCCGCGCTGGTGGCCCAGTTCGCCCTGCGGATCGCGCTGCCCAAGGCGCTGCGGATCCTCGCCGAGCGCAACGACGCGGCGCAGTCACTGCCGCGCTGGCACGCGGTGGTCAACGCCGAGTCGGGCATGGTCGAGGGCAACGAGGTTGCCCGGATTCCAGCCGCCAGCGACTGGGAGACGTGGAGCGGCCTGCAACACCGCCTGTGGCGGATGCGTCCGCCCGACGCGGCCCCGGCCCGACTCTTCGACGGTGACGCGATCCCTCGGCTGACCGATGCCCCCGACTTCCGGGCCCTCGAAGCCCCGGCGGACGGCCGCGCGCCGCGTAACCCGGTGGCCCTGCTCGGCGAGATCATCGACGTGCAGGCGCGTTCGGCGGCGCTGCGGCTGCCCCGCGCGCCCGGGCGCAACCTGGCGGTGCTCGGCACGCGGGTGGACGAGGCGTGCGCGGTGCTGGACGCGGCGGCCCGGTCGTTGGCCCGCCAGCACCCGCCGGGCACCGCCCGCTTCTCCATCGCCTGCCTCGACCCGGACGCCGACAGCATCGCCCGCTCGCTCTACGACGACCTTGCCGACGATGCCGCCTGGTACGACGAGGAGACCGTCGGTGAGTTGATGACCGAGACGGCCGACGGGCTGTCCAGCACGGGCAGCCCGCACTACCTGCTGCTGTTCGCGGTCGATGCGGCAGCCGGGGCGCTGGCGGCCCGGGCCGGACAGCGTACCGGCCTGGAGCAGCTCCGTCGGATCCTGCACGACGGTCCGGAGCGGCGTACCCACGTGCTGGCCTGGTGGCGGGGGGTGGCGCGGATGCGCGCCGACCTGGGTGGTCCCGCCGCCCGCACCGACCAGATCGGGGCCTGGGTGGCGTTGGACGCGCACGGCGGCGAGCTGGGCGCATCGCTCTACCCGGGCACCGGCGGCCCGGACTGGTATCCCCGCCCGTGGCGCGGACTCTTCTTCGACCGGGCCGTGCACCGCACCGGTCACGTGATCATCCCCTACGGACCGTCGAGATGAACGAACCGGTGGCCAGTGAGACGTACACGGCGCAGCTACGACGGCTCGCCGAACTGACCGCGCGGGTGCGCGAACAGCGCGCCGAGGCGCACACCTGGTACGAGCGGCAGTGCGCGGCGGCCGAGCGCGCGGTCGACGAGGCCGTCGCCGAGGTACGACGTGCCGAGCAGGAGCTGGTCGACGCCCGCGAGGAGCAGGAACGGGTCGACGCCGAGGTGGCGCACCTGTGGCAACAGGCCCGTGCCCGGCTGGGCGCCCGTCGTCTCGGCGGACCGCCCGTGCCGGCCAACGGCAGTGCCCCCGGTGACCCGGCGGTGCTCCTCGGCCGGGTCCGTGACCTGCTCAACCGTGCCGGGCAGCCGGGTGAGCTGCCGGGCTCGGTCAACCCGTTGCTGGCGCTGTGCGGGGTGGGCGGCGCGGTGCTCGGGTACGCGCTGGGCGTCGGCGCGCGGGCGCTCGGCGTCGGGTACGGCGGCGACCTGGCGGTCGGGATGCCGGTGCTGGCGCTGGTGGTGACGCTGCTCGGGCCGCTGATCGGCCTCGCGCCGGCGCGGGCGCTGGCCGACCGCCGGCACGCGATGCTCGGCCCCCGACCGATCATGGTGGTGCTCGGCGCCGGACTGGTCACGACGGTCCTGCTGCTGACCCTCGGCCGCTGACGTCATTCGATGCGATGGTCGGTCACATAGCGCGGAGGAGCTGCTCGCTCTGATCAACTCCGGGGGCCTGGGCGCGACCCACTTCGCCTGCCACAACACGTTCTCTCCCGACGGGTCCTTCATCGAGATGGACGGCGGCCGGTTCAAGCCTGCACTGCTGGCCGAGGCCGGTATTCGCAAGCTCCTCCAGGAGGCCGGTCCGTTGGTGTTCATCAACGCCTGCCGCAGCGCTGGCGTCGCCCCGACGTACACCCGGATGCTCGGCTGGGCCCAGCAGTTCATGTCATCCGGCGCGGGGGCGTTCGTGGGGATCCTGTGGGCGGTGCGGTCTGACAGCTCGGCTCGCTTCGCCACCGCGTTCTACCGGTCGTCCGCCGGCGGGGCCACCCTCGGCGCCGCAGCGCTGGCCGCCCGCCGGGAACGGCAGGACGATCCGCTCGACCCCACCTGGCTCGCCTACACCGTCTACGGCGACCCGTACGCCACGGCCGTCGTCTGACCGTCGACGGTTCCACTCACCTAGAGAGGCGATAAGACCGTGAACGTGACCGACGACGGCATGCCGGTCGGGGAACTGGTGTCGGCGGTGCAGAACGCGGTGAAGCAGGCTGGCATCTCGGCGACCGACGAGGGCCGGGACCTGCGCGCCTAGCAGCCTGCCCGAGGCGGTCACTGTCGGTCACCCTCCTCGATCGAGTGCGGCCGGTGAGCGATATACCGGAGAGTCATCAACATGACTCTGCGGTATATCGCTCCTCAACACGTCCGCCCGGCTCGGCCATCCAGCGGCACTCAGGCCGGCACGAGGACGGCCTCGCGCAGCAGGCGGCGGGCCAGGGTGACGCGGTCGGCGTCGTCGGGCAGGCCCGGAAGGTCGCCGACCCGGGTTGCGGCGCCGCTGAGCAGCGCGCGGGTCGCCGGCTCGCAGTCGGCGGGCAGCGTGATCGTGCGGTCGAACAGCCGCAGCGCCACCTGGCCGTCGCCGTGTGGTGCGAGTTGCCACCGCAGGCCCGGCCGCAGGACGAGCCGGGAGTCGGCGTCCAGCGTGGCCAGCGCGCCGGCCTGGGCGAGCGGACGGATCGGCGCCGGGCGGGCCGCCGGCCAGGCGCGCTGGCGGAGCCGCGCGGCGACCGCGCCCGGGTCGGCCCGCAGCAGCCAGTCGCGCAGCGCCTCCACGGTCTCGGTCAGCTCCGGTTCGATGGCGTCGGGGTCGGCCACGTCGGTGCCGAACGGCAGGCTGGCACGCAGCCGCTGGTCCTCGGCGGCCAGCGCGAGCAGCTCCTCGACGAGCGCGTAGCGGGTCAGCGCGCGGATGCCCACGGTCAGGTGCAGTGAGCTGGCGTCCTGGGCCTGCGCGCTGTGCAGCCAGCCGCGCGGCAGGTAGAGGGCGTCGCCGGGGGCGAGCACCACGTCCAGCGCGGCGGGGCCCTGCGCGGTGGCGCCGACCTCGTCGGCGCGGCCGCCCCAGGGCTGCTTCTCCAACGGGTCGGGCAGCACCGGCGGGTGGATCCGCCAGTGTTTGCGACCGTCCACCTGGAGCACGAACACGTCGTGGGTGTCGTAGTGGGTGGCGAAGCCCTGGCTGCCCGCCGGGGTGAGGTAGGCGTTGACCTGCAACGGCTGGCGGAGCGCGAGGCCCAGGTCGCGGGCGAAGTCGACAAGCGGCGGCCAGATCCGGTGCAGGCCCTGCACCACCAGGGTGGCTCCACCGGCGTACTGCTCCAGGATCCGCTCGTCCAGCACCTGGTCGCCGACCTCCGCGCCGGCGCCACCGCCGCCGGTCCACCGCGCCGCCGGGACGAGCTGGCCGTCCTTGGCGACGCGCAGGAAGGGGGTACGCAGACCGCGTCGGCTGAGCAGCTCGTCGGCGTCGTCCGGGCTGAACAGGTCGGTGAAACCGGCCGGGTCGGGCAGCTCGGCGGCGCGGGACAGCAGCGGGGTGTGGCCCCACTGCGCGGCGGCGAACTTGGCCGGCTCGACCGAGACGCAACGCGCCAGCGCGGCGGTCGCCGCGGCCGACATGCCGTCGGGGGCCACGGACGGAACCGCCGGGCGGCCGTGGCCGCCCGGCGGGTCGAGGTACGTCATGACGTGCCGCTACCGGGCGCTGCCGTCAGCGCCGCCGTCCTGCTGGCCCGGGGTCGCACCGCCATCGGCCGGACCCTCCGCGCCACCGTCAGCGCCACCGTCCTGCTGGCCCGGGGTCGCGCCACCATCGGCCGGACCCTCCGCGCCACCGTCAGCGCCACCGTCCTGCTGGCCCGGGGTCGCGCCACCATCGGCCGGACCCTCCGCGCCACCGTCAGCGCCACCGTCCTGGTGACCCGGGGTCGCGCCACCATCGGCCGGACCCTCCAGGCCGCCGCCGCCCGTGGTCTGCATGTCATCGTCGTTGAGTGCCATCGGTACTCCCTCGGGTGTGCCGCCCCGCCGTGCGCCGGGGTCCGTCGTGCTGCGGGTGGTACCCCACGCGCGATCTTCTCTAACCCACACCGTAGACGCCGAACTGGGGCGACACGGGCGGTTCGCGGGCGGTGGCGGTCGGTGTCAGGATGGGGAGGTGATCCTGGTGGGCACGTCGGGCTGGCAGTACCGGGACTGGCGGGGCCGCTTCTACCCGCAGGGGCTGCCGCAGCGACTCTGGTTGGAGCACTTCGCGGCGGGCTTCGCCACCGTCGAGGTCAACAACGCCTTCTACCGGCTGCCGGAGCGGGAGACGTTCGCCGCGTGGCGGGCGCGGACCCCGGAGGATTTCTGCGTGGCGGTGAAGATGAGCCGCTACCTCACCCACATCAAGCGTCTGCGGGAGCCGGCCGAGCCGGTGGCCCGGTTCCTCGGCCGGGCCACCGCCCTCGGTGACCGGCTCGGGCCGGTGCTGCTGCAACTGCCACCGAACCTGCGGGCGGACGTCGACGCGCTCGACGCGACACTGCGGCTGTTCCCGGCGCAGGTGCGGGTGGCTGTCGAGCCGCGGCACCCGTCATGGTGGACCGACGCGACACGTGCCGTCCTGGAACGGCGGCGGGCCGCGCTGGTCTGGGCGGATCGCCTCGGTCGTCCGGTGGCACCCCGCTGGCGTACCACCGACTTCGGCTACCTGCGGCTGCACGAGGGACGGGCCACACCGTGGCCGCACTACGGGCGTACCGCGCTCGGCTCGTGGGTCCGCCGGCTCACCGACGCGTTCGGCGCGGACGAGCCGGCGTACGTCTATTTCAACAACGACCCCGGCGGCGCGGCCGTCACCGACGCCGTCGCCTTCGTGGCGCTGGCCCGCAGCGCCGGTCGTCAGGTGTCGCGGGTGCCCTCCGCCACCGAGGCGGACACCTCCGAGCACTGAGCCCGCCCGACGGCATCGTCGGGCGGGCTCACGGTGTCACGGCCTCCCGGCGTCACGGCCCTCACGGCATGAACGTGGCGAGATCCTTCGGCATGGTGGCCTTCACGTCCTGCCACTCACCCTGGGTGACGTGCCGACGCAGGGTGTCCAGCACCACCTGCGTCACCCGCTCCGCGCCGCCCTCGACGTCATACGGGAAGCCCTGGCGGACCTCGTAGAGGAAGTCGTCGCGGTTGAGCTTGATCGGCACGTCGGACGGGTTCCAGCCGTCGAAGTAGATCCCCCGAACCAGCACCGGCAACTGCTGGGCGAACTCGACGCTCTCGTTGACCGGCAATCGGTCACGCAGCAGGTGCAGCACGGTACGCAGCGCCGCGTACGACTGGTTGCGCTGCTCCTTCGGCCACCCGTAGGCGCTCTCGATGTCCTTGAGAATCAGGTTCGTCTTGTCCAGCGAGCTCTCGAAAGCGGAGATCATCGCTTCAGCCATCGGTCGACCCCCGTTCCGTCGTGTCCCACCGTCGGTCGTCGGCGCGTCGCGGCGGCCCCACCGGGCCGCGGCGGGCCCGTACCGGGGTGCCCTGTGGCGCGCGCCGAGTGTTGTCGGGCGTGCCGACCACGTGCAGGACGGCGCCCCGCCGTCGATCCGTCACCACTCGAACCGTCATCCCCCGTCACCTCCGTGTCGTCTCCGGCGTCGGCCACCTCCGTGCGGCCGTACCCACCGTGTCCACCGTGCCGGTCGGGCGGGTGAGCCGGCCCCACCCGGATCGGGTGAGGTCAGCCGGCGTCGAGGAGACCCGCGAGGGTTCTCGCGTTGGTCTGGGCGTAGTCGCGGTAACAATTGTTCATGAGGACGTGGGTCTGCCCGGCGGAGTCGGCCAGCTCGCGCAGCTTCGGCGCCCAGTCGGCCAGCTCCCGCTTCGAGTAGTGGTAGCCGAACTTCTCGTGGATGTCCTTGCTGGTCCACTTGTCACTGTGGCCGTGAAAGCGCATCACCGCGAGGTCGCCGGTGGCGGCCAGCACCGGGGGCACCGACGAGCGGTGGCCCTGCGGCATGTCCACGCAGACGTACGACAGTCGGTGCTCGCGGAGGAAGGCGAGGGTCTCGTCGGCGTTGTCGCCGTCGAACCAGGACGCGTGGCGGAACTCGTAGACCGGTCGCAGCGGCGCGCAGCGCTTCGCCACCTCCAGCAGGTACTGCTTGTTGGCCCGCTTGATCGTGAACCAGGGCGGGAACTGGAACAGCAGGGCACCGAGCTTGCCCGCCTCGACCAGCGGGTCCAGCGCGGACAGAAAGCGCGTCCAGACCTCCTCGTACGCCTGCGCGGGCAGGTCGTCGGGGTAGACGTTCTTCTTGTCCGTCTCCGGCCGCAGGTCCTTGTAGAGCGCGCCGACCCGGGTGGGATGCCCGGTGAGCAGGCTGAATGCCTTGATGTTGAACGTGAAGCCGGCCGGGGTGCGCTCGGCCCACAGCCGTGCGGTCGCCTCGGCGGGCGGTGAGTAGTAGGTCGCGTCCACCTCGACCAGCGGAAACTGCCGGGCGTAGTACGCCAGGCGCTTCTCCGGGTTGTCCGCGGTCTGGGGATACCAGCCCGAGTCGAGCAGTGTGCGGTCGGTCCAGGACGCGGTGCCCACCAGGATGTCACCCATGGGGGAAGTCCATCGTGTCGTGGACCGACCGGCAACCGCTGCCGTCGCTCAGGCCGCCCGCCGCTCGCGGGTCTGCTTGCAGGTCACGCAGGTGGTCGCGGCCGGGAAGATCTCCAGGCGCTCCACCGGGATCGCCGCCGAGCAGCCCTCGCACCAGCCGTACGTGCCCTCGGCGAGGCGGCCCAGGGCGTGCTCGTACTGCGTGCGCCGGTCGAGGATGGTCCGCAGCAGGGACTGCGCGGTGTCGCGCTCGGCCGTCTTGGTGCCGCTGTCGGCCTGGTCGTCGCCGGCGGTGTCACCGACCTCCACCAGACGCAGCACCTGGCTCTGCAGCACGGCCTGCTCGTACTCGGCGGTCAGCTCGTCGTAGCGCGCCTGTAGGGAGTGCCGGATCTGGTCGATCTCCGTCTGGGATCGGCCCGTACCGACAGTGTCGTGGACGAGCATCGCTGCCTGCCTTTCCTGGCCTGATGGCTCAAGGTGAACCGGGTGCCGGCGGCGTGGGCCCCGGTCAACGGTCGCATCCGGTACGCGGGCGGTCACCCGCGCTCTGTGAGCCGGGCGAGTACCCGCAGGGCGTGGCACGCAAACCGACGATTTCTCAGCTGTCGCCGGCCTGCACGAGCGCGGGGTGACGGGGGTCGTCGACGCGTACCACCACGTCGGCGAAGCTGGCGGGGACCACCTCCTCGGCATAGCGGTCGAAGGCCGGCAGGGTCCACTCGTCGGCCGGTTCGGTGCGGCGGCGCAGCGCCGCCGGGGACAGCTGAAGGTGGACGGTCACGTCGAAGGGCAGCGCCCCACCGAGCAGGAGCGCGCCGCTGACCAGGACCACGCCGCCGGGTGGCAGGTCGACGTATCGGGCGCGGCTGGCCCGGTCGGCGGTGGCGTCCCACAGTGACGGCAGCACCCGCCCGTCGCCGCCGGGGCCGGCCGGGTCGAGCACCTCACGGCGCAGGCCGGCCTCGTCGTTCCAGCCCTCGTAGTAGGCGTCCGGGTTGCGGCGGCCGAGTTCGAAGCGCAGCGACGCGGGTCGGAGGAAGTCGGCGGCGCGTACGTGCAGGACCGGGCGGCCTCGGGCGCGCAGCGGGTCGACCAGCGCGGCGGCCAGTTCGTCCGGGCCTGCGGCGGGGGCGCCGTCGATCGCCACGCGCAGCCGGGCGGCCTCGACGGTGTGGGAGGCGTCGTCGAGCCGGTCGGTCAGTTCGGCGACGAGCAGGTCGGGCGAGATGGGACGGATGCGCACCGAACCATCCTGCCCCGCGCCGCAGGGGCGGTCGTCGGACGGTCAGCCGGTGCGGTCGACGGTGACGCGGGCGTCGTCGGCCAGCCGGTAACCGACGCCGTAGACGGTGGTGACCAGGGGAACGTCCACGCCGACCTTGCCGCGCAGGCGGCGCACGTGCACGTCGACGGTGCGGACGCCGGCGTGCTCATAGCCCCAGACGGCGTTGAGCAGTTGCAGCCGGGTGAACACCCGGCGGGGGTGGGCGACCAGATGCAGCAGGAGGTCGAACTCCAGCCGGGTCAGCGGCAGCGGCTCGTCGTCGCGCAGCACCGACCGGGACGACGCGAGGATGTGCAGGGCGGGGATCGTCGGGGTGAGGGCTCGGGCGGGCGCCCGGTTGGCCGGCACCCCGTCGGCGCGACGCTCGGCCGGAACGGAGCTGGTGATCACGCCCTCGCCCCGCTCCAGCATCTCGCGCGCGGCTTCGAGCAGCCGCCGGGCCGGCGGGGTCAGCGACTCCTCGCAGGCCAGCGGGATGGACAGCGTCACGGTGAGCATCGGCGCGGCGGTGTTCGCCGGGCGGCGTTGGCCGCCGGGAGGCCGACCGGGCACCGAGGGTTGGGACGTATGCCATCCGGCGCGCGACGAGGCGGGGCTGACCGACATGGTCCTCCTTGGGCTGGTCCGGGTATCTCCCCACGGCCCGGGACGCCGCTTCATCGATGCTTCCCGGCGCCCGGGCGAGGGTCAAGAGGCGGCTGCGTTGCATGAATGTGACAATTGACGAACGCATCGGAGCCAGATGCTCGCTCTGCGTACGAAGCCAGATGATTACAGCAGAGCCGCCAGGATGCCCCGATACGGGGGTCCCCGTCCTGTTCACCATGCCATCGCCGTCGCCTGCGGACCGCCGCCCGAGCGCTGCTCAGCGGGTGTGGTCGACGCCGATCCGCGCCTCGTCGCCCAGCCGGTAACCAACCCCGTAGACGGTTGTGATCACCTCCGCTCCGGGCAGTTTGGCGCGCAGCCGCCTCACGTGCACGTCCACGGTGCGGGCCACGGCGTGTTCGTAGCCCCACACGTTCGACAGCAACTGGAGGCGGGTGAAGACCCGGTGCGGGCGCTCGGCGAGGAAGAGCAGCAGGTCGTACTCGATGCGGGTGAGCGCGACCACCCGGTCGCCGCGGCGGACCACCCGCGAGCCGGCCAGGATGCGCACGTCGGTGTCGGCGCCGGGCACCTCGGCGGCGGCGGGGCGCGACAGCGGGCGCGGCGTCGACGGCACGTCGTCGGCGGGGCGCAGCCGACCCTCCCCGGCCTCTGCCAGCTCGCCGAGCAGCTGCACCAGTCGGGCCAACCGGGGGCTCATCGGCCCGGGGGCCAGGTCGAGGGTGATGGTCAGGGTCGGGCCGGTACGCGGGCGGACGGCGGCCCGGCCCGGGTGACCCGGCGAGTAGGGACGGGTGGGGATCGCGACGACGGACATCGTGCCTCCTGAGATGGCGGTACGCCCGCCACGCCTGGTGCGGCGTGGGGGTCAGCGGCGCGTCCAGCCGGCGGTGACCGGAGGCGCGAGGGGGGATGCGCGGTGCAGCGGGGTGGGGCCGAGCGCCGGCAGGCCGGCGATGCGCCAGGCGGCGAACCCGCCGTCGACGTCGGTCGCCCGGTGCAGGCCGATGTCCTGCAACGCGGCGGCGGCCAGCGACGAGGTGTAGCCCTCCTGGCAGATGATCACCACCGGCACGTCGTAGTCGACCGCCTCGGGCAGTCGGGCCGGGCAACGCGGGTCGAAGCGCCACTCGAGCACGTTGCGCTCGACCGTGAGCGAGCCGGGCACGACGCCGTGCGCGGCGCGCTGGGCGGCGGGGCGGATGTCGACCAGCAACGCGCCGGCCCGGTGCGCCAGGTGTGCCCGCTCCGGGTCCAGTCGGTCGAGCCGGGCTCGCGCGGCGGCGAGGAGCTCGTCGATGCCCCGGGAGCCCGGCGGTGGCACGGGTGCCGGACAGTGTTCGGCGGTGACCTGCATTATCGATTCCTTCCGGTGACGAGAGGGCGGTGCGAACGAGTGACTCACCAGGACCGGCCGGCCTCGGCGACCTCGGCGGCCCGCAGGCGCCCGTCGAGCAGGTCGTAGCGGGTCATCCGGCGCAGCGCCGGCCGGTAGACGTGCACGCTGACCGCCGGCAGCGGGCCGCGGTTGGTGACCCGGTGGACGTGGCGGGGGCCGAAGCGGCGGGCGGCGCCGGCGGGCAGCAGCCGAGGGCGCAGCGCCGCACGGCTGACCGTCTCCTCGGTGAGGGCGCCGGCGACCACCCGGAACGCGCCGGCGGAACCGCCATGGTCGTGCAGGTCGGTGCCCTGGCCGGGCAGCCAGCTCAGGGCCCACACCTCGTGGTCGTCGGCGGTGGCGAGTCGGGCGTACCAGCGCTCGGCGGGATCGAAGCGTAGCGGGACCGGCCAGCCGGCCGGGTCGGCCCACCGGGCGGCGACGGCGAGCAGGTCGGGGGCCGGGCGATCGTGGGTCATCGGTGGTTCCTCAGCGGGTCGTTCGGCGGGGTGCCCCCGTACTCTAGCCGGCAAACCCTATAGGTTTAGTAGGTAATTCCACATGCCGAGAGGAGCTCAGGCGACCGCTCGGGCTCAGCGCAGCACCGGCGGGCCCACCCGGTAGCCGGGCAGCGACGGCCACCGCACGGTCAGCACCACCGAGGCGCGCTCCGCGTACCAGGAGTGATCCACTCCCCGCGCCCACACCACGTAGTCGCCGGGTGCGGCCAACCGGACCGTCCGGTCCGGCAGCTCCACCCGGAAGCACCCGTCGACCAGCACCAGCAGGGTGGTCCGACGCTCACCGGTCGCCCACCGTGCGCGGGCCTCCCCGGGCGGATGCACGCCCCACTTCACCTCGACGTCGGTGCTGTGCCGGATCTCGTCCGGCGGCGCGAAGTGCCCGAGCAGCCAGCCACCGTTACCGACGCCGTCGACGCCCGCGTTGCCCACGTAGACCGTCTCACCCATCGGACCCCTCCCCCACCGCGCCGGCCGAGCAACCTATCAGGACCTCGGCGACTACCCTGGACCGGTGACCGATGACCTTGACGCCGAGACCCTGGCGTTCGCGCACCGGATGTTCGACCTGGCCCGCGCGGGCTCCACCGAGGAGCTCGCCGCCCAGGTCGACGCCGGCCTGCCGGTCAACCTGACCAACGACAAGGGCGACACGCTGCTGATCCTGGCCGCCTACCACGCCCATCCGGACACGGTGGCCGCTCTGCTGGCTCGCGGCGCGGACCAGACCCGCACCAACGACCGAGGTCAGACCGCACTCGCCGCCGCGGTCTTTCGCAGCAGCACCGACGCGGTCCGCGCGCTGCTCGCCGCCGGGGCCGACCCGGCGCACGGCACCCCGTCGGCGGCCGAGACCGCGCAGTTCTTCGACCTGCCGGAGATGGCCGCGCTGCTGCGGGTCGGCTGACGCGGCCCCCGACGGGCCGGTATACAGGGTCGGTGGAAGATCCCCTGCCCGAACAGATGCGTGCCGCCGGCACCGCGCTGCTGGCCGCGCTCGACCCCGCGACCCGCATCGGCGCCGTGTACCCGTTCACCGACGACTCGGCCCGGCGCTGGCTGGAGTACCGGCCCCGCCCCCGCCCCGGCGTCTGCCTCGCCGAGCTGGACATCGCCGGGCGCAAGGCCGCGCACCGACTGCTGGCCACCGCCCTCAGCCCCTCGGCGTACGCGCAGGCCATGGCGATCATCGCACTGGAGGAGGTCCTCGACCGGGCCGAGGGCTGGCGCCGCGGGCGGCACAGCGGCGACTACTGGATCGCCGTGTTCGGTGACCCGGCCCGCGACGACCGCTGGGCGTGGCGGCTCGAAGGGCACCACCTGTCGGTGACCATGACCGTGGTCGACGACCAGGTCTCCCCCGCGCCGATCTTCTTCGGCGCCAACCCGGCGGCGGTGCGCTACGCCGGGCACGCCGTCTCCCGACCGCTCGGTGTCGAGGAGGACCTGGCCCGCGCCCTGCTCGACGCGCTCGGGCCGGCCGGGCGGGCCGCCGCGATCATCGCCGACGAGGCACCGACCGACATCATCAGCGCCACCCGCGCTCGGGTCGACGGGCCCCTCGAACCGCTCGGCGTGCCCGCCGACCGGCTCGGCCCGACCGGCCGCGCGCTGCTCGACCAGGTGGTCGCGCTCTACCTGGACCGGCTGCCCCCCGAACTGGCCGTCCAGGAGGCGGCCCGCGTCGAGGGCGGCCAGCTGCACTTCGCCTGGGCCGGCCCGACGAGGCCCGGCCAGCGGCACTACTACCGGGTGCAGGGCGACGACCTGCTGATCGAGTACGACAACACCAGCGACGACGGCAACCACGCCCACACGGTGCTCCGCCGCCCCGCCAGCGACTTCGGCGCCGACATCCTGGCGACCCACCACCAGGCCCACCCGCACTGACCCGTACCCCGGGGTCCGTCCTGGTCAGCGCGTGGCGGCGGGGCGGGTGGCCTCGATGAGGAAACGTCGGGCGTGGGCGACGAAGGCGCCCTCGGCGGTGATGCGGCGGTGCAGGGCGAGCAGTTCGGGGCGGTAGCGGTCCACCGTGAAGTCCGGCACCGTCCAAACCACCTTGCGCAGGAACCAGACGACCGCGCCGATGTCGTGAAAGGCCGCGCGCAGCGTGGCCCGGCGCAGGTCGACCACCCGCAGCCCGGCGGCCTCGGCCGCGGCGACCGCGGTCGCGGGGTGCCGCCCGTCCGGCGGAGGCAGCGGGCCGAGGATCGCCTCGCTCAGCTCACGCATGGTGCCCGGACCGATCTGCTGAGACAGGTACGTGCCGCCGGGGCGCAGCACCCGGGCCGTCTGGGCCCAGTCGGTGCGCACCGGGTGCCGGCTGACCACCAGGTCGAAGGACCCGTCCCGGAACGGCAGCGCCGAGTCGGAGGCGACCGCCACCACCGTCGCTCCAAGGGGGCGCAGGGTCCGCCGAGCGACCTCGACGTTCGGCGGCCACGCCTCGGTCGCCACCAACACCTTCGGCGGGTACGGAATCTCGGCCAGCACCTCGCCGCCGCCGGTGTCCACGTCCAGCGCGGCGTCGGCGCGCGCCATCCGTTCGGCGACCAACCCGGCGTACCCCCAGGGTGGCCGTTCCTCGGTGGCCCGACCGGCCAGCCAGTCGAAGCCCCAGCCGTCGACCGGCGCGGCGGCCGCCTCCGCGATCAACTCCTCGGCATCACGTTCGGCGCTCATGGCGGTCAGCCTCGCCGGCCCGCCACCCGCGCGGCAATCCGTTTTCGCGGGCCCCCGGTCAGGGGCGAGGGCGGGCGACCTCGACGGTGCCACCGGCGAGGGTGTCCAGGCTGCCGGTCTCGGCCCGGCCCGCGTCGAACTGGCGCATGAGCCGCGCGCCGAGGCGCACACCCATCCCACCGGCGGCCAGCGCGACCAGCTCGGTGGCCAGGATCGCGACCGTCGCGCCCCGGTCCGGCGAGTGGGCGCGCACCAGGCAGGTGACCAGGAACAGGCCCGCCATGGCCGCGTTCACCAGGTTGAAGGCGATGGCGGTGCGGCGGGTGCCGTCGACCGGCACGTCCCACAGGTCGATCATGCCCGCGACCGCCGTCATCGCGGCGGCGAACAGGGCGGCGACACCCGTCCAGTAGCCGACCTCACCGAAAAAGGCCGGCCCGCCGATGACGTCGGTGAGGTCGAAGACGGCGGCGCTGACGAAGAGCCCCAGCGGGAACGTCACCAGCATCGGTTGGATGGGGTGCCCCTGCACCCGCAGCCGGCTCTGCATCGGTCCTCCCCAGGGTCGGCGCAGCTCACCAGTACCAGAGTGCTACCCGACCCCTCGACGCGCGAAACGACACCGCCCGACTCGCCGCCGACCGGGAGAACGGGCACGGCGGTGCCGCACGACCGCGGCGCGGGGCGAACAGATCAGCTCTCGCGGGGGCGGGAGACCGTCCGGATGAGGCGTTCGGCCACCTCGCGCAGCGGGATGTCCAGGGACGAGGCGGCGGTCCGCAGCACGTCCAGGGCCTCGGCCGCTGGGCAGCCGCGCTGCGTCATGATCACACCGACGGCCTGCCCGACGGCACCGTCGTGCAGGAGCGAGGCGTCCCGCTCACCGGCGAGCGCCTGCTGGCGGCTCCGGTCGCGGACGGCGGCCAGCAGCAGGCCGGCATGTTCGGCGAGCAGCATCGCGGTCAACTGGTGTTGCGGGGTTAGGACGTCGGGCGCGGCAGCGTACAGGTTGATCGCCCCGATGACCTGGTCGTCGATGTCCAGCGGGGCGGAGATGACCCCACGGACGCCGAGGTCGCAGGCGCGGGGCGTCCAGGCCGGCCAGCGTGACTCGCCGGTCAGGTCCACCGCGAGGATCATCTCGCGACGCCGGATCGCGCTCATCGCCGGTGAGTCGGGCCCGTGGCGCAGGTCGTCGAGGCCGGCCAGCCGCTCGTCGGAGGCGGCCACGCCGGCCGGCTCGCCGGCCCGCAGCGCGGTGAAACCGCACCACCGCACCCCGGCCACCGCGTCGCGGGTGACCCGAACCAGCGCCAGCAGCGCCTCGTCGAAATCGGTCAACGCGATCAGGCCGGCCGTCAGCTCCCGCAACAGCGCGGCGGTCTCCAGCACACCGAGGCGCTCGACCACCGGTTCCCGCGTGTCCAGGTTCACCGTTCCACTGCCCTCGTACGCCCTCGCGGGCATTCCGCCGACGTCGTCACGTGTGCCATCTCTGCTCTCTTCCGAGTTGACCGACCCGCCCTACTACCCTCGCAAACCGGGATCGAAACGGCGTAAGGCGGGGCCTCTGCCACACTCGGGAGATGTGGCAGAGGCCCCGACGGTCAGGTCAGCGCGACGCGCCGCTGAGCCGCCGCCCGATCGAGGCGATCAGCCGGTCGAGCTCGGAGCCGAACGGGTTGTCGTGCACCAGGTACGTCCAGGTGGCGGTCGGCCGGATCAGAGTGCCGTCCTCGGGCTCCCAATCCTCATCGAATTCGGTCTCGGTGAACGTGGCGATGGTGCGGGCCTCGATCTCCGGGACGAGGTTGTTGAACGCCGGCACCGCCGCCCGGTGGAACTCGTCCAGCGGGTCGAGCCGGCCCAGCGCGCGCAGGTGCACGCCCTCGCGGACCTCCGACAGCTCGGCCAGGTGCTCGGCCCAGAGCCGGTCCAGGTGAAAGAGCGCGATCGAACGGGCCACCCGGGCGAGCAGGTCCTCGTCCATCTCGCCGGCCTTCTCGGGCACCTTGTCCAGCAGCATCAGCGCGGCCACGTCGCTGGTCAGCAGCCGCTCCCGGCGGGCGGCGAGGGCAATGCGCTGCTGCTCGATCACGACGCTGTAGCGCCAGGTGTTGCGGTGGATCTCGTGGTTGACGCCCTCGGCGACCCGCTGGGCGTGCTCGACCGCGTAGTCGACCTGCTCGTCGGTGACCAGGCCGTCCGCGTTCATCCGCGGCGACGGGGGCACCGCGTCGGCGGCGTGCCGGACGACCAGGTCGTCCTCCAGGCTGACGAAGAAGACCGAGCCACCCGGGTCGCCCTGCCGGCCGGCGCGGCCCCGCAGCTGGTCGTCGACGCGGCGGCTGTCGTGCCGGCCGCTGCCGATCACGTAGAGACCGCCCAGCTCGGCCACCTGGTCCTGGTCGGCCTGGTCGCTGCCGCCGAGCCGGATGTCGACGCCCCGGCCGGCCATCTGGGTGGAGACGGTCACCGCGCCGTACGCGCCGGCCTCGGCGATGATCGCCGCTTCCTCGTCGTCGTTCTTGGCGTTCAGCACCACGCAGGACACGCCGGCCGCGTTGAGCCCGGCGGCCAGCCCCTCGGACTCCTTGACGTCGAGGGTGCCGACCAGCACCGGCCGCCCCTTGGCGTGCCAGCGCTGGATCTCGTCGATCAGCGCCTCGTCCTTCTCGGCGCGGGTCGCGTAGATCCGGTCGGGCTCGTCCTCGCGGACACACGGGGTGTTCGGCGGGATCACCGCGACCTCCAGGCCGAAGAACTCCCGCAACTGGTCGCCGACCAGCACCGCGGTGGCGGTCATGCCGCACACCTTCGGGTAGAGCGCGATGAACGCCTGCACGGCGATGGTGCCCAGCACCTCGCCCTCGGCGGTGGCGTCCAGGCCTTCCTTGGCCTCGACCGCCGCCTGGAGCCCGTCGGGCCAGCGACGGCGCTGCGCCACCCGGCCGCGCATCTCGTCGATCAGCTCGACCGAGCCGTCCCGGACGATGTAGTCCACGTCACGGTGCAGCAGGGCCTGGGCGTGCAGCGCCACGTGGACCGCGGAGAGCTGCTCGACGTGCTCGGAGTCGTACAGGTCGATGCCGAGCTTGGCCTCCACAGCGGCCAGGCCGGCGGAGGTGAAGGCCACGCTGCGCCCGTCCTCGGCGACCGTGTAGTGCCGGCCCTTGCGCAGGCCGCGCACCAGCGCGGCGGCGGCGTGCACCGGGTCCTGCTCGCCCGGCACCGCGCCGGCCAGGACCATCGGCACCCGGGCCTCGTCGATCATGATCGAGTCGGCCTCGTCGATGATCGCGGTGGTCAGCGCGGGCTGCACCCGGTCGGCCACGTCGGTGACCAGCTGGTCGCGCAGGTAGTCGAAGCCCGCCTCGCTGACCGAGACGTAGGTGACGTCGCAGTTGTAGGCGTCGCGCCGCTCCTGCGGCGTGGACGCCTCGTTGACCCAGCCGACGGTCAGGCCGAGCAGCGTGTAGATGGGTTCCATCCACTGGGCGTCGCGGCGGGCCAGGTAGTCGTTGACGGTGAGCACGTGCACCGGCCCGTTGCCGAGTCGGACGTGCCCGTACGCGGCGATGGCGGCGGTCAGCGTCTTGCCCTCACCGGTGGCCATCTCGGCGACCTTGCCGGAGAGCAGCGCCATCGCGCCGAGCAGCTGCACGTCGTACGGTCGCTGGTCGAGGCCCCGGCGGGCGGCCTCGCGGCCGACGGCGCAGATCTCCTCGTAGCCGGCGGCGACGCCGGCGGCCTCGGTCAGCTCGGCGTCGTCCAGCGCGGCGAGGTCATCCTCGCGCGCCTCGATCGCCGGCAGCAGCTTCTCCAGCGGAGCAAGATCCACGGTTGATCCCGGGCGCTGGAGGAACCGCCGGAACTTGCTCTTGAACCGTTGCGACACACCCATGAGCGGCAACGGTACGCGATTCCAGCCGCCTTGCGCGGCCCGGCCGGTCGGGTATCCGCCGGCATGTCGATTCCGCGTCGCCGCCGGATCACGCGACCAGCAGTTGGTGGGTGGCCAGCTCCCGGTAGAGCGGGTCGGTGGCGGTCAGCTCGGCGTGGGTGCCGACGGCCACCACCCGGCCGCCGTCGAGCACGACGATCTGGTCGGCGTCCACCACGGTGGCGAGTCGATGCGCCACGATCAGCAGTGTCCGGCGGGCGGCCACCGCGTCGATGGCCCGGCGCAGCGCGGCCTCGTTGCGCGCGTCGAGGTTGCTGGTCGGCTCGTCGAGCAGCAGCACCGGAGGGCCGGCCAGCAACGCCCGGCCGATGGCCAGCCGCTGCCGCTCACCCCCGGAGAGCAGCACTCCACCCTCCCCCACCTGCACGTCCAGGCCCTGCGGGGTGCGCTGGACCAGGTGGCTCAGGTTGACCTCGTCGAGGACCTCGCGCAGCCGGTCGTCCGTGGCGTCGGGCGCGGTGATCAGCAGGTTCTCGCGCAGCGTGCCGGCGAGCACGGGAGCCTCCTGCTCCACGTACCCGAGCCGGGCGCGCAGCGCGTCGCGGGGCAGCTCCCGCACATCGACCCCGTCGACGCGGACCGCGCCGGCGCTCACCTCGTAGAAGCGCTCGACCAGGGCCAGCAGCGTCGACTTGCCGGCGCCCGACGGGCCGACCAGGGCGGTACGGGTGCCGGTCGGCACCGCGAAGCTGACGTCGTGCAGCACCGGCGTACCGCCCGGGTAGCCGAACCCGACCCGGTCGAACTCGATCATCGGGGCGGGCCGGCGGGGGGTCGTGGTGGCGGTCCCGGCCGCCGGCCGGTCCGCCGCGCCCTCCGTCGGCACGGCCAGGATCTCCTCGATCCGCTGCAACGCGCCCAGACCGGACTGCAACTGGGTGTACGCGTGCAGCACCTGGCCCAGCGGCAGCGCCAGGAGGAACAGGTACATGACGAAGGCGACCAGGTCGCCGACGGAGATCGCCCCGGCGGCGACCCGCGCCCCGCCGATCCCCAGCACCAGCAGGAACGCCCCCTGCACGGTGACCGAGCCGATCGGGCCGATCAGCGCCTGCACCCGGGCCACCCGCAGCCCCGCCGCGTACGCCTGGCGGGCGCTGCCGGTGACGGTCTGCGTCTCCCGGCTCTCGGCGCGGCTGGCCCGGATGGTCCGGGCCGCCGAGATGGCCCGCTCCACCGCCGAGGTCATCTCGCCGATCCGCTCTTGGGCGAGGCGGGCCAGCGCCCGGACCCGGCGGGCGAAGGTGGCGGCGAAGCCGAGCCCCAGCCCCACCCCGAGCAGG
Source organism: Micromonospora sp. NBC_00617 (assembly GCF_045161355.1). Taxonomy (NCBI): domain Bacteria; kingdom Bacillati; phylum Actinomycetota; class Actinomycetes; order Micromonosporales; family Micromonosporaceae; genus Micromonospora; species Micromonospora sp. NBC_00617. The sequence goes on from NZ_CP107751.1 coordinate 2,494,110, forward strand.
GTGACGCCGAACAGCAGCGGGTCGAGCAGCACCATCGCGGTGCCGGCGCCGAGCACCATCACCGCACCGGTGACCGTCTCGAACAGCCCGGAGGTGACGACCGCCCGCAGCAGGGTGGTGTCCGAGCCCACCCGGGAGAGCAGGTCGCCGGTGCGCCGCTGGTCGTACTCGGCGATGGGCAGCCGCAGCAGGTGACCGGCCAGCCGTCGCCGGGTGCTCAGCACCAGCCCCTCGGCGGTGCGTTGCAGCAGGTAGTCGCGCAGCCCGCCGATCGCCGCGCCGAGCACCACGAGCGCCACCAGCACCGCCACCAGGGCGGACACCGGGTGTTCGGCGCCGATCCGGTCGAGCACCGACCGGGTCAGCAGCGGCTGGGCCAGCGACGCCGCCGAGCCGAGCAGCGACAGCGCGCCCACCGCGACGAGGGTGCCGCGGTGCTCCCGCAGGTACGGCAGCAGCGCGGCCAGACCGACCGGTCGGCTCGCGGGAGCGTCGCCGACCGGCCGGTCCTTCGGGGTGCTCATGGCGGGAACGGTAACCCGCCCTGTCACCCCGCGTGCCCGCAGCGGCGGGTCACCCGGCGAGGACCACCTGCAACTCCTGGCGGCGGCGCTCGGCCAGGTCGGTGAGCAGGGTGGGCGCCTCGTCGAACGGCACCACCGCCGAGACGAGGTGCTTGCGGATCACGTCACCGTAGGCCCGCAGCAGGTCGATGGTCTCGGCGGAGAGCCGTTCCCGGTCCCAGGTGGGCGCGAGCCCGCGCGGCACCCGCCCGATCTGGGCGCAGCGCAGCGCCAGCCCGTTGTGGTGGAACTCCTCACCGAGGCGGACCGCGTCCGCGCCGCCCTGGTAGAAGGCCAGGTCGATCACGGTGCCCTGCGGGCGCAGCGACCGCAGCGCGAGCTGCAACGCCCACACCTGCCCCCGGCACTGGAACACGACGTCGGCGCCCCGGTCGCCGGCGGTGTGCGCCCACCGGGTCTTGAGCACCACGGCCGGGTCGTCCGCGTCCGGGTCGAGGGTCTCCAGGCCGAGCGCCTCGGCGACCTCGCGGCGGCGCGGGGTGGGGTCGAGCACCACCACCGAGGCGGCGCCGTGTCGCCGGGCCAGCAGAGCGGTCAGGAGACCCACCACGCCCGCGCCGACCACGGCGACCCGCCGGCCGCGTACGCCGTCGCCGAGCGAGCGGACGTCCGCGCCGTGCAGGTCAGCGGCGGCGTGCAGCAGGCCGTTGGCGCAGATCGGGCCCATGTGCGCGACATAGACGCCGAGCAGCGGGTCGAGGTCGTCGGGCAGCGGCACGAACCGCTCGGCGACGGGGTCGGCCAGCCAGCCGGTGCGGTGCCCGTAGGTCATCGCGCCGACGGCGCCGACCGCTACCGCCGGCGTGGCGCTCTCCACCACCCGACCGACCTGCATGTACCCCAGCCGGGTGACCGGGTACGGGGTGCTGGCCTCGCCGGGCTGAAAGAGCCCCAGGTCGGCGTTCCAGGTGACGTTCAGATAGGGGTTCGTGCCCTTGACGTAGCTCAGCTCGGTGCCGGCGGAGACGCCGCTGAACAGCGTCTCGACGCGGAAGGTGCCGGGGCTCAGCGCCGCGGCCTCCTGCTCGACGATCTCCACCCGACCGGGAGCGGTGACCGTGACCACCCGATCACGCATCGACGGTCACCCCGCTGGACAGCGCGACCGGCTCGGCGGGTGTGCCGAGCCGCACCGTCTGACCGGTGCGGGCCGAGTCGGCGACCGCGAGGGCCAGGCGCTGGGTCTTCAGCGCTTCGGCGTACGGGACGCGCACGTCGTCGCCGACGCCGCGCACCGCGTCGACGAAGGCGCGGTCCACCGCCACCCGAGCGGCCTCCGGATCGGCCGGGACGTGTCGCTCGCCGTCGGCGTCGCGGATCAGCAGACCGTCCTCGGTCAGCGCCAGGGCCAGCCCGTCGGCGAGGATCTCCAGCCCGGCCCGGTGCTTCCAGCCCAGCACGCAGGCCGCGCTGAGCGTGCCGACCGCGCCGGTGGCGAAGCGCAGCGTGGCGGTGGTCACCGAGTCGACGTCGGCGCCGTCGACCGGCGGTGGCGTGCCGTTGCCGTACGCGGTGACCTCGGTGACCTCGCCGGCCAGCACCCGGAGCAGGTCCAGCACGTGGGCGGCCTGCTCGACCACGGGGCCACCGGAGCGGTCGCGGCGCGACCACCAGGTGACCGGCGGCACCTTGTCCAGCCAGGCGCCGCTGACCATCCGCACCGGACGGTCGGCGAGCAGCTCGCGGGCCTGGTCGAGCGCGCTCAGATAGCGCCAGTGGTGCCCGACGGCGGTGCGCAGCCCATGCCGGGCGACGAGGTCGGCGATGCGCTCGGCGGTGACCAGGTCGACGGCGACGGGCTTCTCCACGAACATCGGCACCCCAGCGTCGATCACCGCCTCCTCGGCGGGGCCGTGCGCGAACGGTGGCACGCAGACGTACACCGCGTCCGGGGCGGCGGCCAGCAGCTCGGCGACGTCGCGGAAGGTCTGTCCGCCATGCTGCTCGGCCAGCGCGGACGCCGCCTCCGGCAGCACGTCGGTCACCCCGACCAGTTCGACGTCGTCGAACCCGGACAGCACCCGCGCATGGCGCTGTGCCACCCCGCCGGCTCCCACGAGACCCACCCGGCATCCGCCCATTCGACAACCTCTTTCGAGAATCTTTCGACGTCAGTGGGAGCAGTCCCCTGGGGTGTGCGCAATCAAACGTTCATCCCCCGGGAACGCCACGATGTAACCGTCGTGATCAAGCTGTTGTCCTGGGAACGGTTAGCGCGTGGTGGCGAGTGGGAACTAAAGGGTCCGTTTGTTCCACGCACGAAACGGAGGGGTGCCCGTGCGGGATACGACCGTGTCACCGGTGGTGGAGGCGTGGGCCACATACCGGACCACCTCGGCGGCGGACTGGCCGGCACGCCGGCTGCTGCAAGCCAAGGGAGAGAGCCGGGTCAGCGTGGTGCTGCCGGCACGTAACGAGGAGGCGACGGTCGGCGCGATCGTGTCGACCATCCGGGAACACCTGATGGACCGGGTCGCTCTCGTCGACGAACTGATCGTGGTGGATTCACGGTCGACCGACCGCACCGCGCAGGTGGCCTGCGCCGCTGGCGCGGAGGTCGTCAGCCAGGACGCGATGACCCGGGGCCTGCCCCGGCTCACCGGCAAGGGCGACGCGCTCTGGGCCGGGCTGGCCGCCGCCGAGGGCGACGTGGTGGCGTTCATCGACGCCGACCTGCGGGAGTTCCGTCCGCACTTCGTCAGCGGTCTGCTGGGGCCGCTGCTCACCGATCCGTCGGTGGACTTCGTGAAGGGCTTCTATCACCGGCCCCTGGTCGGCGCCGCCAGCGTGGAGCAGGACGGCGGCGGCCGGGTGACCGAGCTGATGGCGCGACCGCTGCTCAACCTCTTCTGGCCCGAGCTGGCCGGTTTCGTGCAGCCGCTGGCCGGCGAGTACGCCGCTCGCCGCGAGGTGCTGGCCCAGGTGCCGTTCGTCTCCGGGTACGGCGTGGAGACGGCGATGTTGATCGACCTGCTGGACCTGGTCGGCCTGGACGCGTTGGCGCAGGTCGACCTGGGCGAGCGCAAGCACCGCCACCAGGACAGCGCAGCGCTCGGCCGGATGTCCGCGCAGATCATGCTGACCGCCTGGTCCCGGCTGCAACGACGCGGCTGGGCCACCCCCGGCATGATGCCGGAGGCGCTGCTCACACAGTTCCGCCGGGGCGGGTCGGACGCGCTGCCGAACCTCGACCGGGAAATCGTGGTCAGCGACGTGTCCATCGAGGAGCGCCCGCCGCTGGCCGAGCTGCGCCACCGGGTCCCCCGTCGACGGGTGGCCGCGGCGTGAGCGTCGAGGCACGGCCGCACACGACCGGCATCCGGGAGCGCGACCGATGAGCCTCACCGTGCTGATGAACGCGGGCCCGTGGCTGTCGGTGCCCCCGCCCGGCTACGGCGGCATCGAGAACGTGATCGCCACCCTGGTGCCGGAGCTGCGGCGACTCGGCGTACGGGTGGTGCTCGCCTCGGTGGGCAGCAGCAGCCTGCCGGTGGACGAGAAGGTGTCGGTCTTCGCCGACGGGCAGTTCGCGGCGCTGCAACGGCCGTACAACCAGGTCTGCGGGATCGCCCAGGCGCACCTGGCCGGGGTGGTCCGCGAGCTGCACTCCCGCGACGACATCGACCTGGTCCACGACCACGTGGAGGCGGTCGGGCTGGCCACCCTCACCGCGATGGGGCCGTCCGGGCCGCCGACCCTGCACACCCTGCACTGGGACCTCGTCAAGCACCCCGCGCTGTACGGCAGCCTGGACGGCGGCGACCGGGTCCGGGTCAACGGCGTCTCGGCGTCGCAGCTGGCCCGGGCGCCGTTGGCGCTGCGCGAGCACTCGGTGGGTCACGTGCACCTGTCCACGCCGCTCGCCGTGGACGCCGACCGCCGGCCCCGCTCGGAGAAGGGTGAGCACCTGCTGATCCTCGGGCGGATCAACCCGGGCAAGGGGCAGGACGCGGGCGCGCGGCTCGCGCAGCGGATCGGCGTCCCGCTGGTGCTGGCCGGTCCGGTCGGCCCGTACCATCGCCCGGCCGACCTGGCCGCGGCCGGCGACGAGGCCCGGCAGAACCCGGACGTGCGGTTCTTCCTCGACGAGGTGGCCCCGCACGTCGACGGTGATCTGGTGCGCTGGATCGGCACCGTGGCCGGTCAGGAGCGTGACGACCTGCTGGCCAGCGCCCGCGCGTCGCTGTTCCCGCTGCGCTGGGAGGAGCCGGGCGGCACGGCGGTGGTCGAGTCGCTGGCCCTGGGCACGCCGGTGGTGGCCACCGCCCGGGGTTGCCTGCCAGAGTTGATCGAGCACGGCCGCACCGGCCTGCTCACCGCCGACGAGGGCGAGCTGGACGACCTGGTGCTGGCCGCCGACCTGCTCGACCCGGACGAGTGCCGGCGGGTGGCCGCGCAGCGGTTCACGCCCGCGGTGATGGCCGAGCGCTACGTCGAGCTGTACCAGCGGGTCCGCGAGCTGGCCACCGCGCCCCGCCTGCAACCGGTCTGAGCGCGCCCGTTGCCGCCGGCACGTTTGCCGTCGGCGGCAACGGGGAGACGCACCGCTCACGCCCGTCGCGCAGCGAGGAGCCGGTGATGGTCGGACCGATGGCGCACTCCCGGGCCCGGGTCAACCCGGCCGACGGCAAGCCGCCGGTTCGCCGGGCGGCGAGCGCCGCGTCCGTGCTCTTCCTGCTGGTCGGCGTGCTCGGCTTCGTCCCGGGGATCACCAGCGGTACGGCCAATCTGCGGTTCGCCGGGCACGGCTCGGGCGCGTTCCTGTTCGGCGCCTTCCAGGTGTCGGTGCTGCACAACCTCGTCCACCTGCTGTTCGGGGTGGCCGGCCTGGCGCTGGCGCGGACGACCAGCGGCGCCCGCGCGTTCCTCATCGGCGGCGGCGCCGTCTACCTGGTGCTCTGGCTCTATGGCCTGGCGGTGGATCATGACACCGGTGCGAACGTCCTGCCGGTCAACGTCGCGGACGACTGGCTGCACCTCGGCCTCGGTCTGGGCCTGATCGCGCTGGGTCTGCTGACCGGCCGGGCACGCCGCTGACCTGCGCCTCGGGACGTGACGCGCGTCCTGAGACCGGCCGGTCCGGTTTGGCGCCGCAGGGCCTCGGGTAGTGGGCAGATCCCGACCCGACCAGCGAATCGAGGGCCCGCCGATGCCCAGCCGGATCACCTGCGAGGTGCGCGAGGCCGCACCGGTGGCGGTCGTCCAGCTCAGCGGCACCCTCGATCTGGGCACGATGCGGTCGGTGCACCAGGCACTGGACGGGGCCCTGGCCGCCCAGCCGGAGGCGCTGGTCGTCGACCTCGCGCGGGTGACCGTGCGGGACCGGCTGGCGCTGTCGGTGTTCGCGGCGACGGCCCGGCGGGCCGAGGAGTGGCCGGCCGTGCCGGTGGTGCTGTGCGCGCCGCCTCCGGCCGCCGCCCGCTGGCTGGCCGAGTCGACGACGTGCCGGGTGGTGCCGGTGTCGCAGGACTGCGCGGAGGCGACCCGGGTGGCCGGCGCGGCCGGCGCGCTGCGGATGCGGACCCGGCTGGAGCCGGTGGCCGGGGCCTGCCGGCGGGCCCGGGAGCTGGTCGGCGACGCGTGCGCCCGGTGGAACCTGCCCGGTGCTGCGGGCCCGGCCGCGCTGGTGCTCAGCGAGCTGGTCGGCAACGTGGTCCGGCACGCGGGCACCCCCATGCAGGTGACGGTGACACTGCGCCGGCCGTACCTGCACCTGGCCGTGGTGGACGGCAGCGGGGTGGCCGCCCGGCCCGCCGATCTGGATCTGCGGGCCGAGGGTGGCCGGGGGCTGCTGCTGGTCCGCGAGCTGGCGCAGCGGTGGGGCAGCGTGCCGGCGGGTCAGGGCAAGGCCGTCTGGGCGATGCTGCCGGCGACCTGAGCGCGACCGGCTTCGACCGGTACCGGCGATCTGACCGAAATTACCGCTTCAGCCTGGTTACATGGTGGGAGGGTCGGGTAGGCACGCCCGTCCTTTCTGCCGTCACGACGGGGTGAGCAACCATGCCCAAGCGGGTAACCACGGAACCCGGTCGCGATCGGGGCCCGGCGATCCTGGCACCGGCCCGTTTCGGGGGCTTCCCTGGAGCCCTGCGGACGCCGGTTCCCGGCAACTCGTTGATCAAGTTCCTCGGCACCACAGATCACAAGCAGATCGGTGTGCTGTATCTGCTGACCTCCTTCGCCTTCTTCGTGTTGGCCGGCATTGAGGCGATGCTGATGCGCGCCGAACTGGCCCGCCCGGGTCTGCAGTTTCTGTCCTCGGAGCAGTACAACCAGCTCTTCACCTCGCACGGCGCGGTGATGCTGCTGCTGTTCGCCACGCCCGCGGCGTTCGGTTTCGGCAACTTCATCGTGCCGATCCAGATCGGCGCGCCAGACGTGTCGTTCCCCCGCCTCAACGCGCTGGCCTACTGGCTGTACCTGTTCGGCGGGCTGATGGTGGTCGGCGGCTTCCTCACCCCGGGAGGTACGGCGGACTTCGGTTGGACCGCGTACAGCCCACTCAGCGACGTGGACCACAGCCCCGGGGTGGGCGCGAACATGTGGGTGCTCGGTCTGGTCGTCTCCGGCCTGGGCACCATCCTCGGCGCGGTCAACCTGATCACCACGATCCTGACCCTGCGCGCGCCCGGGATGACGATGTTCCGGATGCCGATCTTCACCTGGAACATGCTGTTCACCAGCCTGCTGGTGATCCTGGTCTTCCCGCTGCTGGCCGCCGCGCTCCTCGCGCTCGCGGCGGACCGACTGCTCAACGCGCACGTGTACGACGCGGCCACCGGCGGGCCGATGCTCTGGCAACACCTGTTCTGGTTCTTCGGCCATCCCGAGGTGTACATCATCGCGTTGCCGTTCTTCGGCATCATCACCGAGATCATCCCGGTGTTCGCGCGCAAGCCGATCTTCGGCTACACGGGGCTGGTGCTGGCGACCGCCGCGATCACCGTGCTGTCCATGACGGTGTGGGCGCACCACATGTTCGCCACCGGCCAGGTGCTGCTGCCGTTCTTCAGCATCCTGAGCTACCTGATCGCGGTGCCCACCGGCGTGAAGTTCTTCAACTGGATCGGCACCATGTGGAAGGGCCAACTCACCTTCGAAACGCCCATGCTCTTCGCCATCGGCTTCCTGGTCACCTTCCTACTCGGCGGCCTCACCGGGGTGCTGCTCGCCAGTCCCCCGGCCGACTGGCACACCACCGACACCTACTTCGTCGTGGCGCACTTCCACTACGTGGTGTTCGGCACCGTGGTCTTCGCGCTCTTCGGCGGCTTCTACTTCTGGTGGCCGAAGATGACGGGTCGGCTGCTCGACGAGCGGCTCGGCAAGGCGCACTTCTGGACCATGTTCGTCGGCTTCCACGGCACCTTCCTGGTGCACCACTGGCTGGGCAACGAGGGCATGCCCCGCCGGTACGCCGACTACCTGCCCACCGACGGCTTCACCACCCTGAACACCATTTCCACGATCTTCTCGTTCATCCTCGGCATATCCACCCTGTTCTTCATCTACAACGCGTGGAAGTCCTGGCGGTACGGGGCGATCGTGACGGTGGACGACCCGTGGGGCTTCGGCAACTCCCTCGAATGGGCCACCAGCTGCCCGCCGCCACTGCGCAACTTCGACCAGATGCCACGTATCCGCTCCGAGCGGCCGGCGTTCGACCTGAAGTACGGCCCGCTCGTCGCCGACCTGGGCCGGGACCTGCCGCAGCGTGCCACGAAGCCACCGCAGCAGTTCGCCGACGAGCTGCACATGGAGCACCACGCGCCGGAGTCACCCGCGGCCGAGGGAGCGCACGGCGCCCGGGACGCGGCCGCGTTCCAGCCCGCACCGGAGTCCGGTGCCCGCCCGGTGGACGTGCCGGAGCCCGAAGGCGTGCGCCGGCCGAGTTTCGAGCAGAGCGACGCGCCGAAGGACGCCGAGGAGGCGCCGAAGCCGCACGAACGCTGGCGGCACCCGCACAGCGACGGCGAGACCGAGGACCGCTGACCCGCGCTCCGACGAGGGGCCCACACCACCCGCGGTGGTGTGGGCCCCTCGTCGGGTGCGTACGTGCCGGCCGATCAGTCCCGGGCGGGCGCCAGGCCGGCGGCGGTGAGCGAGCGGCGCACCGCAGGCTGCACCCGGGTCAGCCGCAGCGGCACGCCGGTGCGCTCGGCCGCTTCGCGTCCCGCCATCAGCGCGGCGATTCCACCGGCGTCGAAGCCACCCGCGCCGACCAGGTCGACGACCACCTCGCTCGGCTGGCCGTTGACGGCCTCCAGCATCGCGCGGCGCAGCTGGTCCGCGCCGTCCCGGTCCACCTCGCCGCCGACCTCGACGACGACCCCGTCGCCGTTCTGCCGCACCGAGATGCGGGTCTTGCCCGGGTCCGGTTCGGCGGCGCCGTTCTGCCACGGCGGCGGCGCGTCGGCGAGCATGGCCTGCCGCAGCCAGGTCAGCGCCCGCGACAGCAGCCGGGAGACGTGCATCTGCGAGATGCCGAACCGGGCGGCGATCTCCGCCTGGGTTTGGTTGCCGTAGAAGCGCATGGCGAGGATGCGGCGTTCACGCCAGGGCAGCCGGTGCAGCAGGCCGCTCACCGTCACCCGGTCGTCGACCGATTCCAGCGCGTTGTCCGACTCGCCGACCAGGTCACCGAACTCCGCGGAACTCTCCCCGCCGACCGGCGCGTTCAGTGACGCCGGGCTGTAGCCGGCCGCCGACTCCAGCGCCGCGAGGATCTCCTCCTGCGGCGTCTCCAGGCGGGCCGACAGCTCGGCCACCGACGGCGCCCGGGACAGCTCGCTGGTCAGCGCGGCGGTGGCCTGGCCCACCTCGAGGATCAGGTCGCGCAGCCGCCGGGGCACGTGCACGCCCCAGGTGCGGTCCCGGAAGTGCCGCTTGATCTCCCCGACGATGGTGATCGCCGCGTACGCGGTGAACGAGCCCCGTTCCGGGTCGTACCGGTCGACGGCGTTGACCAGCCCGAGGCGGGCCACCTGCTCCAGGTCCTCCAGCGGCTCTCCCCGGCCCCGGTACCGGCGGGCCAGTCGCCCGGCGAACGGCAGCGCGAAGCGCACCAGGTCGTCGCGCGCCTCCCCCCGCCGCTCCGGCGGCAGCCCCTCGATCCGGGCCGCGTACGCCAGCGCCGCCGCGTCCAGGTCCTCCAGACCACGCTCGGTGGGTGGTGGTGTGGTCGTGGTCGTGCTCGTCTGTCCGAACATCCGCGCCTCCCTCAGGAAGGTCCCCCGCCCGGATCGGGAAACCGGTCGTGCGCGTGGTCGGGCCACGCACCGGGCCGGAAAGTGGGTCAGTGACTGGGATGCCAGCGGGCGATAACGCCTCTACGCGGCGCAATCAGGCCGTCGCAGCCAGCGATGTTCCCGCTCCGTAGGTACTCAATCACGGGACCCCGGGTTCGCGAGGAAGTTTCGGCGTGCTCCCCTCAGGAGACGAGCAACCCCTGGTGGCCGCCGCTGTCGCGGAGCACCGACAGGGCCTCAGCGGCCCCCAGCGGGGGCGGAGCGGGCAGGTCGTACGGCTGGGCGCGCAGGACCTCGGTGGCCCGGCGCGTCGGCACGGACGTCACCGGATAGCCCCGGGCGGAGGTCCGGTCCAGCGCCCGCCGCCGCCGGCCGAAGCCCGCGACGGCCAACCACTGCGGCAGCCCGGCCAGGGCGGGCGAGCGCATCCCGGGAGGCTCGGGCAGGACGTCCACCGAGCTGAACGTCTCGCTGCCGGCCAGCCACCACTCGGCCTCGTCGACGCTGCGCCGGGTGGCGTTCTCACACCAGTACGGCACCAGCCCCGCCCGTACCACCTGCCACGGATCGAGCAGCCGCCCACACTCCACCACCAACCGGTCACCGGTCTTGCCGGCGGCCCGCAGCCACCGCCGGTACAGGTCGGCCACGCCCGCGCTCAGCGCCGCCGGCCGGGGCACCAGCACCCGGCGCAGCGGATGCTGCCGGGCCGCGGCCCAGTCCCGCGTGGTCCGCTCGAAGTCCGGGTCCATGCCGTGCTCGGCGTCGCCCGACGGCGCCGACACCTCCGGCGGGGCCCACTGGGTGGCGTCCCCGCCCACGGCGCGCAGGACCTGCCGCAGGGCGTGGCTGTCGGGGTGGAAGTCCACCGGGTCCAGCCCGCTGGCTGGGCAGCCGACCTGGAAGCTGTGTCCGGCGCCGCGCTCCACCACCGGCCACGTGCGCGCGTCGCGTACCAGCAGCATCGGGGCGCCCGCGCTCAGCCGGTCGGTCAGGAACTGCGCGTACGCGGCCGGCAGCGCCCTCCAGCGGGCGGTCAGCGACACGGTGACCCCGGTCAGCGGCCCTCGGCTGGCCGGGCAGTGCACCTGACGCAGGTGCACGTCGGGGTTGCCGGCGAGCAGCCGTTCGGCGAGCGCGCCGCCGTGCTCCAGCGCCGCCTCCGGGCGGTCCACGGCGCCGTCGCTCCAGTGCGCGGTCATCTCGAAGCCGGCGGGCAGCCACGGCACGCCGAGGGCCACCGCGAGGTGGGCCGCCGCACCGTGCGGCGAGCCGATGAGCACGCCGGGGTAGCTCCGGCGCGGGTACTGGTCGACGAACCAGCGCGCGACCCGGGCGGCATCCACCTCGCCGACCTGGTCGACGGTGAGGGCGACCCGCCCGGCGGCCCGGCTCACCGCGGCGCGGCGTACCGGCTCGGGGGCGCCCGGGAACCGCGACGTGGGCCCGGTGTGCCCGAGGTCGGCGCAGTCCGCGCCGCGCAGCGCCCGCGCGGTGGCGGCGACCAGCACCCGGGCGGCGCTGCCCTGGGCCACGACCCGGTCGCCGGCCAGACCGGCGCCGTCGGCCGTCAACCCCTTGTGCACCTTGTGCACCGGGCCCACCTTGCCTCGTTCGCTCACCACGCGGCCCGGCTTCCCGTCCCGATGGGGTTCAAACGGGGCATCACCCACTCGGCGGCACCAATCCACAGGTCAACGCCGTTCGGCGACGATCGGCTCCGGGCGGCGGGAGCGGGCCGGCGGGGACGATCGGACCTGCGGGACCCCGGACGTCGGCACGGGTTTCGGCGCGGCCGGGGTGGGCACTTCCGGGCTCATGCGCACCGAGGACACCGGCGAGTCCGCCGCCACGATCACCCCGTACGAGGACGGCCCGCTGCTGGTCCGCGGCGATTTCGCGCTGGTCACTCCGGACGGCGAGCGGATCGACGCGCGCCGGGGCACGGTCGCCCTGTGCCGGTGCGGCAAGTCGGCGCTCAAGCCGTTCTGCGACGGCACCCACAAAGTGGTCAACTTCCGCGCGGGCACCAGTCGCCAGGCGTGACGCGACAGCGCTGCGCCTCGTGCGTCGCGCCTCGTGCCTCGTGCCTCGTGCCTCGCGCCTCGCGGCGGAAGATCGAGGATGAGAGGCCACTGCCTGTGCCGCGCCCTTTGCTCTGCTTCAACGGACGCAACACTCGGAGCCCCTAATCGTTGCGTGGGTTGAAGCAGAGCAAAGGACGCGCACCGGGGCCGGCAGGGTGCCTCGCCAGCCCCAGTGCAGCGAGCCCGACGAGGTGGGCCGGACAGGTCGGGGCGACAGCGCCGTCGTCGGTCACGCCATCAGACGACGACGGGCCGGGCAGCCGACGGCGGCGCAGCCGCGGACGCCGCCACGGCGAGCGAGACGGTCGGCGGCGCGGTCGGCGGCACTGTCAGCGGCGCGGGTGACCGCAGTGAGCTGCGGCCGGCGGCCCAACTGTCCAGCAGGTGCGCCGCGAACAGCCGGTCCACCGCGAGCGCCGCCGCCGCGCCGAAGAGCACGTCCGAGGCGAGCGCCGGCTCGGCCCGGACCAGGCCGCCGCACAGGTCGTGCGCGGCGATCTGCTCGTGCACCGCGTCGGCCTCCACGTGCTCGTCGTAGAAGCGGGTCGCCACCTCGTCGAGGCCGAGCCGGCGCAGGCCGTTGCCGTAGCGGCGGTTCGGCAGGGACGAGGTCATCTCGAAGGCCGCCAGGTGCCCGAGCAGCGCGCCGCGCAGCCGTCGGTGCAGCCCGAACAGCGACATCAGGTTGTTGGTCGCCAGCGTCACCGCGGGCGCCAGGTCCAGGTGGGCGCCGTATCCGGTATCCATACCCAACCGGTCGAGGGTGCGCCGGAACAGCTCGGCGTGCATCCGGTCCAGCCGGCCGTTGCCGTACTCGTCGGTCTGGATCTCGACGAGGGCGGCCTTTGCGGGACCGCCGAGGCGGGGCAGCGCCCAACTGTGCGGGTCCGCCTCGCGCAGGTGGTAGACGGAGCGGTGGGCGACGAACTCGCGGAACTGGGTGAGGTCGCCGTGCCGTTGGAGCGTGGCGGCCAGCGGCGGCCCGTCGTCGGTCGCGACCAGCTCGCCCAACCCGGCCGCGACACCGCCGGCCGGTGCCGCCGGGGCGCCGGCCAGCCGGCGCAGCGCCGCCTCGAAGGGCCGCTCGACGCGGGCCCGTAGGGCCAGCAGGGTGGGCTGCCACTCCCAGCTCTCGTCCACCCCGCTCCAGCCGCGGTAGTGCAGCTCGTAGCAGAGGAACAGGGTCAGTTGCAGGTCCTCGTCGCCGACGGCGTCCGCCGGGTCCAGGTCCGCGCCCAGGTCGGGTGGCAGGTCGTGCGGCGGCCGCCGCAGCGCGTCGGTCACCGCCGCGGACAGTGGGCCGCGCGGCTGCGGCAGGGGCGCAGGACCATAGCGGCGGTCGGCGGGCTCCGGCATGTGACCTCCAGCGTCGTCGGGCCGCTACTGATGCCCTGGTGAGGTATGCCTAAACGAGATCCTCGACGGCCACCGCCTGCTCGACCTGCTCGCGTACCCGCCGCGCGGCCTCGCCCTCGGCGTACAGTCCGCGCAGGTCGGCGAAGGCCGGCTCCGGTGGCGCCAACGACACAGCCGGGTCGACGACCGCTTCCAGGACGCACGGGCGGTCCGCGGCGAGCGCCTCGTCCCAGGCGGCGCCGACCAACTCCGGGCGGTCCACCCGGATACCGTGCAGCCCGAGCAGGCGGGCCCAGCCGGCGTACGGCACGTCCGGGCGGCGGTGGGTGGGGTCGGACGACGGCGCCCGGCCCCCGCCCATGCCGTTCTGGTCGCGGTTGTTGAGCACGAGCACCACCAACCGTGGGTCGGCCCACCGCTGCCAGTGGTGCGACACCGTGATCAGCTCGGCGAGGCCGTTGAGCTGCATGGCCCCGTCGCCGAGCAGGGCGATCACCGGCCGGTCGGGTGCGGCGAGTTTGGCGGCCACCGCGTACGGCAGGGCGCAGCCCATCGAGCCGAGGGTGCCGCACAGTTGCGCGTTCACCCCGGGCGGCAGGACGAGGTGCCGGGCGTACCAGTAGAGGACCGAGCCGACGTCGACAGCTACCGAACCGGTCTGCGGCGCCCGGGTGGAGAGTTCCTGGAGCACGAGCTGCGGGTTGATCGGTTCGGCGGGCGCGGCGGCCCGGTCGGCGGCGGTCGCCCGCCAGCGGTCGACCGCGCTCTCCACCGTGGCACGCCACTGCTGGTGGGGCCGCGACGGCACCCGGGCCAGCAGCGCGCGCAGCGTCTCGGCCGCGTCCCCGACCAGGGGCACGTCGGCCGGGTACCGGCTGCCGATGCGGGTGCCGTCGATGTCGATCTGCACGGTGCGGGCCTGGTCGGGCATCGGGAAGTAGTCGGTCCACGGGTCGTTGGTGCCGACCAGCAGAAGCGTGTCGCAGCCGCCCATCAGCTCGGCGGCGGCCGGCGTGCCGGCCTCGCCGAGCACCCCGGCGTGAAACGGCAGCCGTTCGTCGAGGACCGGCTTGCCCAGCAGCGAGGTGGCCACCCCGGCGCCGAGCCGATCGGCCAACTCGACGATCTCGGCGGCGGCGCCCCGGCCCCCCTGCCCCACCAGGATCGCGGTGCGCTGGCCGTTGCCGAGGACCTGCGCGGCGGCGTCGAGGTCCACCTCGTGCGGCAGCACCCGGGCCAGCGGCTCGCCGGGAGTCGCCGTGATCACGCCGACCGCGTGGGTGCCCAGGTCGGGCACCACGGCCTCCTGCAGGTGCCGGGGCAGCACCACACAGGTCGGGCTGCGGGTCGCCGCCGCGGTGCGGAACGCCTGGTCCAGGAGCGCCGGCACGCTCTGCGGGCTGCGGCCGTACTGGACGAACTGGTTGCACACGTCGCCGAAGAGCCGACTCAACCCGATCTGCTGGTGCGCGCCGCCCAGGGGACCGGTGACGTCCTCGCCGACGATCGCCACGACCGGTTTGCTGTCCAGCTTCGCGTCGTAGAGACCGTTGAGCAGTTGCACCGCGCTGGGCCCCTGGGTGGCCAGGCAGACCCCGATGCCGCCGGTGAACTTGGCGTGCCCGGTGGCCATGAACGAGGCGGTCTCCTCGTGGCGGGCCGGGATGAACGCCGGGTCGCCTCCGGAACGGTCCAGCGCCTCGACCAGCGGGGCGATGGCCGCACCGGGGTAGCCGAAGGCACGCGGGACGCGCCAGGCGCGCAGCCGCTCCACCACCAGGTCCGCGACGCGACGCTCAGCCATTGCCGCGCCCCGGGGTGCCCTCGTCGACGTAGCGCAGCACCGCGCCGACGCCGTCGGTGAGCTGGGGCGCCTCGTCCGCGCCGAGAACGGTCAACGCCGCGTCGGTGCCGACCAGCGCTCGGACCAGCGCCGCGTCGGCGCGTACCCGCTGCGGGTCGTCGACCGACATCGCGCTGAGCTGAGTCGGGTCGACGGCGATCTCGGTCGGCTCGGGGCCGATCCACAGCTCGCCGTTGGCCGACGGGTCGTCGACGATGAGCATGGTGTCGACCTGGTTGCGTTGCAGGGCCGAGACGACCGCGTCGAGGCCGGCGCCGACGTCCTCCTGCACGCCGAACCGGTCCAGCGCGGCGGTGATCCGCTGGTCGGCGACCTCCGCGATGGTCTGCACGGTGAGGTCGTCCAGCATGGTCTGGTCGGCGCCGCCGGCCCGGGACCCGGCGTCCGTGCGGACGACCAGGTCCTGCCAGCGCTCCGGCATCTGGGCGGCGATCATCCCGGTGGCCCGGACGTCCCCGGCCACCACCACGACGTCGGCGCCCACCTTGTCAGCCAGCTCCACGGTCGCGGCGGTCACGTCGCCGGCATTCTGGTGCCACGCCTCCATGGCGGCCCGCTGGTAGCGCGACTGGGACCAACCGCCGGGCTGGACGCGCCGCAGCGGGAAGCTCTCCCGGCCGGTGACGTGCGCCCGTCGGGGCACCCCGCCCGCGCTGACCGCCATCGCGTCACCGCCGGTGCGGTCGGCCACCACCCGGACCCAGGCCACCTGCTCGCCGCGCTGGGCGAGCAGCGGCATCACGTGCGGCAACGGGTCGAAACTGGCCAGGTCGCGCAGCGGCGGCGCGGACAGGTACTCGGAGAGCGCCACCCGCCCGTGGCTGGCGAAGACCGCGAGGCCGTAGTCCCCGACCATCGGGTCGTGACCCCGGATCACCCGGTCCAGCGCGGCGATGCTCGCCTCGTCGGCCCCCTGTTCGGCAAGGCGCCGTTCCAGTGCGCGCCAGCGCAGGTCCAGTGCCGGGTGGGCGTCCTCCGTGTCCGCGGAGGCGTCCAGGTACACCGAGCACCACGGCCCGGGTCGGTCGTAGAGCGGGCGCAGGAAGGACAGCTGCATGCTCGACCCCTTTCCAGCTCGGCCCCCCGCTTACCCTGCTCGCCCGGGATGTCACCTCGTGGCCGTGAGCCCGTGACCAGGTTTCATTCACGTCGTTCAACCGGGGACATCGATACGATCAGTGAACACAAGCGGACTCTCGGTGGTGGGGATGGACAGCGGACTCGATACCCGACGGATCGTGCACCCGACGGAGCGGATCGTCACCGGGCGGCTGGTCCGCCTGCTCGACGGCTACACCCGCGAGATACGCGTCGGCCAACCGGTGCTGGTCGCGGTGCTCGCCGCGGCGGCGTTCGCCCGACTGCCCGCCCTGCTGCTGCGCGCGCTCTTCTCGTTCGGCGGCGGCGGCACCCGGCGGCGCTGGAAGGAGCTGAAGCAGGGCCCGGAGTATCTGGTCACCCCGGTGCGCCTGCGCAACACCGCCGGTCAGCTCTGTGAGGTGGAGCTGCACGGGCACCTGCCGCAGAGCGCGCTGCACCCGGCCGACCAGGTGCAGCTCACCCTGCGCCCGCAGCGCGACCCGGAGTTGCCGCCGCGCATCGAGCGGATCGTCAACCTCACCACCGGGCAGTTACTCACGCCGCGTACCGCGACGCTCTGGTCGCATCTCGGCCCGCCACTGCTGTTGCAGGCGGTGGTGGGCGCGCTGTTGCTCGCCGGCGTGGTGGCCTGCTCCGCGCTGACCTGACCTGCGCCAGCGGGGCCGCCCACCGGCCGGGCGGTGCGTCAGCCGACGGGTGCGGGCTCGCGGGCCGGGCGGCCGTCGACGTCGAGGATTCCCCTGCGGCGGGCCCAGCGCTCGAAGATCACGGTGGCGAACGGCGGCACGGCACAGGCCAGCGCCACGACGGTCACCGGCAGGCTCCACCGGCGCAGCCGGGCCACCGCGAGCACCAGCAGCCCGTACGCGATGAACAGGCCGCCGTGGATCGGGCCGAAGACCTTGACGCCCAGCTCGTTGCCGGGCGGCCCGTACTTGACGGCCATTCCGGCCAGCAGGGCCAGCCAGGAGCAGGCCTCGGCGATCGCCGCCGCGACGAACAGCCGGGTCACCTTCTCGCGCATCGGACGCCACCACCTCTCGGGCGGCAATGCTAACGGTGCCGCCCGTTCGCGCCCTCGCCGACCACGCAGCGTGCGACAGGGGTCACGGGGCCCGCGACTGGGTAGGAAAGAAACCCTCGGGTCTTCCCCGCCCGCCGGCTCCGTGCGAGGTTTGGGGGGACCAGCGGTGACAGGGTGGTGACCATGGGCGAGGATGTCGGCGTACGGACCTTCAGTCGGGAGGACCGGGCCCGTTACCGCGAGAAGGTGCGCAACTGCCTGGACGTCTTCGCCGAGATGTTGCGCGAGTCGCGGTTCGACATCGACCGGCCGATGACCGGGCTGGAGATCGAGCTGAATTTGGTCGATGAGGCGTCGAACCCGGCGATGCGCAACGCCGACGTGTTGGCGGCTATCGAGGATCCGAGCTTCCAGACCGAGCTGGGCCAGTTCAACATCGAGATCAATGTGCCGCCGCGGCGGCTGACCGGCACCGGCACCGCCGACTTCGAGGAGCATGTGCGGGCCAGCCTCAACGCCGCCGAGGAGAAGGCGCGGGCGATCGGCGCGCACATGGTCATGATCGGCATCCTGCCGACGTTGCGGCCCGAGCACCTGACCGCCGGGACGCTCTCGGCGAACCCGCGCTACAGGCTGCTCAACGAGCAGATCTTCGCCGCCCGGGGTGAGGATCTGCCGATCGCCATCAGCGGGGTGGAGCGCCTGGCGGTCACCGCCGACACGATCACCCCGGAGGCGGCCTGCACGAGCACCCAGTTCCACCTCCAGGTCAGCCCGGCGCAGTTCGCCGACTACTGGAACGCCGCCCAGGTGGTCGCCGGCATCCAGGTGGCGTTGGGCGCGAACGCGCCGCTGTTCTTCGGCCGGGAGCTGTGGCGCGAGACCCGCATCCCGCTGTTCCAGCAGGCCACCGACACCCGGCCGGAAGAGATCAAAGCCCAGGGCGTACGCCCCAGAGTCTGGTTCGGCGAACGCTGGATCACCAGCGTGTTCGACCTGTTCGAGGAGAACGTCCGCTACTTCCCGGCGCTGCTGCCGGTGTGCGACCCGCAGGACCCGGCGCAGACCCTCGCGGCCGGTGAGGTGCCCAACCTGGCCGAGCTGCGGCTGCACAACGGCACGATCTACCGCTGGAACCGTCCGGTGTACGACGTGTCGCGCGGCCGGCCGCACCTGCGCGTCGAGAACCGGGTGCTGCCGGCCGGGCCGACCGTGCTGGACACCATCGCCAACGGGGTCTTCTACTTCGGACTGGTCCGTGCCCTGGCCGAGTCGGACCGCCCACTGTGGTCGCAGATGTCGTTCAGCGCCGCCGAGGAGAACTTCACCAGTTGCGCCCGGCACGGCATCGACGCGCAGGTCTTCTGGCCCGGCCTCGGTTACCTGCCGGTCACCGAGCTGGTGCTGCGCCGGCTGCTGCCGATGGCGTACCACGGCCTGGACCGGTGGGGCCTCGACCCGACCGAGCGCGACCGGTTGCTGGGCATCATCGAGCAGCGCTGCCTGACCAGCCGCAACGGCGCGACCTGGCAGGTGGAGACGCTGCACCGGTTGGAGTCCGCCGATCACCTGGACCGGCCGGAGGCGCTGCGCGAGGTGGTCCGGCACTACGTGACGTTGATGCACAGCAACCGGCCGGTGCACGAGTGGCCGATCCCCTGAGGCGAGGCGACGGTCAACCGCGCGGTGTCGGCACGCCGAACAGGTCGGTGATGCCGCCCGGAAGTTGGGCGAGCAGGTCCTGTCGCTGGTCGTCGTCGAGAGCCTCGGCGACCGTATGCAGCACCGCCTGAGCGTGTTGACGCACCTGGTCCGCGTTCGCGACCTGCTCCCGGTCACCGACGTGCTTGAGGAACTCACCGATGTCCCACCGGCGGCCCTGCGGATTGCGGGTGACCGACGTGTCCAGCCGATCCGGTAGCTGTGCCGCCAGGTGGTCGGCCTCCTGTCCGGCGAGCCGTTCGCCGAGCACCGACAGGACGGCCTGTACGGACCGCACGGCCTCGTTCTCCCCGAGGCCCGCGCGCTGGCGTACCGTGGCGATCATCTGGTCGTACTCCATGAACCGCTCCTTTCGTCGGCTCGGCCGGCCGTGCGGCCCGCCGGGCGAACGGGGCGGTTTCCCCGGCTCGCCGGGCACAAACGGGGTGGCGCGGCGTCCGGTGATGCGGTGTCCGGGTGCCGATGCGCCCAGTCGAGGCCGCAGCCGGTCGATGCTCAGACCTTCAGCAGCACCTTCGTGCAGTCGTCCTGCTTCTTCTGGAAGATCTTGTAGCCCTTCGGGGCGTCGCGCAGCGGCAGGCGGTGGCTGACGATGAAGCTCGGGTCGATCTCGCCGCGCTGGATGCGCTCCAACAGTGGCTGGGTGTAGCGCTGCACGTGACACTGGCCGGTCCGCATGATCAGCGACCGGTTCATGAACGCGCCCATCGGGAACTTGTCGACGACGCCCCCGTACGCGCCGACGACCGACACCACCCCGCCGGAGCGGCAGGCCAGGATCGCCTCGCGCAGCGCGAAGGGCCGTTCCGTCTCGGTCCGCGTGGCCTGCTTGGCCCGGTCGTACGCGTACAGGGCCGCGTTGCCGTGGTGGCCCTCCAGGCCGACCGCGTCGATGCAGGCGTCCGGCCCCCGACCGGCGGTCATCTCGTTGAGGGTGTCGAGCACGTCGACGTCCTCATAGTTGATCGTCTCGGCGCCGGCGTGCTCCTCGGCGAGCCGCAGCCGGTACGGGATCCGGTCGATGACGATCACGCGCTCCGCGCCGAGCAGCCGGGCGCTGGCGGCGGCGAGCAGCCCGACCGGTCCCGCGCCCCAGACCGCGATGACCTGCCCCGGTTTGATGTCGCACATCTCGGCGCCCATGTAGCCGGTCGGGAAGACGTCGGCGAGCATGACCGCCTGGTCGTCGGGGATGTCGTCGGGCACCTTGAGCGGGCCGACGTCGGCGAACGGCACCCGGGCGTACTCGGCCTGACCGCCCGCGTACCCGCCGAGGAGGTGGGAGTAGCCGAAGATTCCGGCCGGCGAGTGGCCCATGACCTTCTCGGCGATCCCGGCATTGGGGTTGGAGTTCTCGCACACCGAGTACAGGCCCCGCTGGCACGACGAGCAGTGCCCGCAGGCGATCGGGAAGGGCACCACCACCCGATCACCGGGTTTGAGGTTGCGCACCTGCGGACCCACCTCGACCACCTCGCCCATGAACTCGTGGCCGAGGATGTCTCCCTTGCGCATGGCCGGGATGTAGCCGTGGTAGAGGTGCAGGTCGGAGCCGCAGATCGCGGTGGTGCTGATCTTCACGATCGCGTCGCGGGCATTCATGATCGTCGGGTCGGGCACGTCGATCACCTTGACGCTGTCGGTGCCCATCCAGGCGGTGGCCTTCATCTCTGGGATCCCTTTCGAAGGCGTCTGTGGTCAGCGACGGGACGTCGGCACCGGCTGCGCGGGCCGCTGCATGGCCTGCTGGCGTACGGAGATGCCGTTCGGGCTGCCCTCGGAGCGGACCACCTCGCCGGCCTCCAGCACCTGCTTGAACCGGCGCAGGTCGTCGCGGACCTGCTGCTCGGGCTCCGCGCCGAAGAGCTTGGCCACCGCTCGGCCCAGCGCGCCGGCCGGGGGCGCGTAGCGCAGTTGCACCCGCACCTCGGTGCCCCGGTCACCCGGGGCGGGCACGAACCGGACCCGCCCGGCGTTGGCCACCCGGGCGCCCGGCAACGAGCGCCAGGTTAGGGATTTGTTCGGCTGGTCGTCGATGATCTCGGCGTCCCACTCGATGTGGCGACCGGCCGGGCCGCGCGCGACCCAGTGGGAGCGGCGCAGGTCGTCGGCGCGTACCGACTCCAGGTGCGCCATGAACTTCGGCAGGTTCTCCACGTCGCGCCAGAACCGGTACGCCTCCGCGGGCGACCGGTTCACGGTCACCGCGATCTCCATCCGGATCACCCGGGCGCGGGCCCGTCGCGCGCGGCCGACGCCGATGGCGACGGCCGCGTCCAGGGCGGCGATGCCGGCGATCGCGGCGGTCGTCAACGCCAGGCGGCGTCGGCGTTCACCCCGACGGTCGGCCATCGCCCGGCCCAGCAGGGTGAGGTCGAGCGCGTCACCGGCCACCCGCGTCCACGCCCAGCCGGCGGGTCGGCGGCCGGTGAGCAGGCCGACGGCGTGCACCAGCTCGCGTGCGCCGACGGCCGGGATGACCGCCTGCGCCGCCGGGGAGTCGTCCACCCCGGTCAGTCGCGCGAGGGACCGGGGTACGGCCAGTGCGCCCACGCCCAGGGCCAGGCTCAACAGGCCCAGCGCCCTCGGCAGGGTCGTCGGGACCGGCCCGTCCAGCTCCGGCAGGAGCACCGTCTCGACTCGATCCATGTCGGGTTCCTTTCGCGGGGCCGTGCCGTCGACGCGCGGCGCATCGGCGGTGGGTCCGCCTCCGTGACGCTATGCGCTACGCCGACCCGAGGAGACCGATTCGGGACAGAACGCCCCACACGTCGCTCACCGCGCCTACCCGGGTCTTCCTACAGCGCCCAGCGCAGCACGGTGATCAGGCCGACGACGGTGAGCGCCACCAGGACCAGACCGATCACGGTCGTCACCAGGCAGTCCAGCGCGTCCCGCCACGAGTCGGGCTCGCCCGAGCGGGGGCCGACGTCGGTCCAGGCGACCGGGGCAGGGCCCTCCCGCTCGGCCTGACCGACCAGGTGGGCGAGCCGCGTGCCCGCCACCGGCCCGAGCCGGTCGGTGGGATCGGCGATCACCCGCAGCGCGCGCAGACGTTGCCAGGCGCCCGGGTAGGCCCTCTCGAACGCGGCGATCTCCTGGGCGTCGGCGTCCTCGGTGAGGAACCCCCACCTACCGGCCTCGGCCACGTTGCCCACCTGTCGGTACAGCGCGGCACGCCGGGAGCGCAACTCCAGGTCGTCGGGGTACGCGGCGGTCAGGCTCGCCAGCCGCTGCATCGCGGGGTGGACGTGCCCACGCCGCAGGTCGGCCTCGACCTTCGCCAGTACGTGCTCTCTCGCCATGGCGGCCATTGTGAGGGGTACGCCTGCCGCGCCGACACCCGAATTCCGCTGAGCCACTGTTCACCCTCTACCCTGCTGCCGGCCACCTGGACCCGCTTTCGCCTGACGGTCACTCGGGTCTGCTGTGCAGGACGTCGCGGGCCTGTTCGGCGGCACGGGTGATGCTCTCGCTGATGAAGTCCAGGAAGCGGGCGATGTTCTCCAAACGGGCGGCGGCGGGGGTGTGCGGACCGAGGACGGCGACGCCCTGGCGTGCCGTCTCGACGAGCTGGTCGTTGGCGCGGGCGCTGGCGATCGTCGCCTGGTAGAAGAGTTCGTTGTCGACGACGTAGCGATCGCGACGGCGCTCGTCGCGCTCTCGGCGCACGAGGCTCTGGCTCTCCAGAAAGGCGATCGCCTTGGAGATGGACGCCGGGCTGACCTGGAGGCGCTGGGCGAGCTCCGACGCCCTCAGGCTGCCCGAGTCGGTGGTGAACAGGCAGGTCAGCACCCGGGCTGACATCTTGTTCAGGCCCGAGGCCATCAGGACGGTCGTGAACGTCTCCGCGTACTCGGCGACGGCCTCGGTGTCGCGGCCGTGCGACTGCGCGACCGACTCGGCCGCTCGGGCGGAGGCGGGCACGCGTCGGCGGGCGCGGCGTTCGGTGGCGCGGTGCGCCAGGTCGGCGCGGTAGGCGGTCGGGCCGCCGTTGCGCAGCACCTCGCGGGTGACCGTCGAGGTCGGACGGCCGAGCCGCCGGGCGATCTCGGCGTACGGCAGGCTGTCGGCGAGCCCCAGCGCGATCTGCTGGCGTTCCTGCTGGGTGAGTCTGCCTCCCGGCATCGCGATCTCCTCGGTGGTGGTTTTTTCCGGAGCGCCCCGCGCGCTCCCACCATAGCGTTCACCGTCATTCGATTGCAATGAAGCATCGCCGCAGCGTTGCGTTATATTCCGGACCATTGCAACACATGCAAGCCCTTGAGCTGGGCATATAGGGCTTGGGCGCAACAGCGGCGTTGCCGTCAAGTGGAAAGCAACGTAGCGTTTCCCATATCAGAAACGTCGCTGCGAGCACCAGGAGAGCGTCATGCAGAGCTTCCCGACCCCCACGCCCATCTCCGCCGTCCTGGACATCCCCGCCGGGCGCGTCCAGTTCATCGCCGCCGACCGCGCGGACACCACCGTCGAGGTCCGGCCCACCGACGCCGGCCGCAGCCGCGACACCCGGGCCGCCGAGCGGACCACCATCGCGTACGCCGACGGCGTCCTGCGGGTCACGACCGCGACCCCGGCCAACCAGCTCCTCGGCCCCTCCGGCTCGGTGGAGGTGACCGTTCAACTCCCCGCCGACTCCCGCGTCGAGGTCCGGGCCGCCAGCGCCGAACTGCGCGGCGTCGGACGCCTCGGCGACGTCACCGTCGACGGCGCGTACCGCCATATCAAGATCGACGAAGCCGCGAGCGTGCGTCTCACCGCGATCGACGGCGACGTCGAGGTCGGCCGACTCAACGGCCCGGCCGAGATCAGCACGACGCGGGGCGACATCCTCGTCGCCGAGGCCCGACGCGGCGCGGTCGTGCTGCGTACCCAGTCCGGCGACATCTCGGTCGCCGCCGCCAGCGGCGTCTCGGCCGCCCTGGACGCCGGCACCGGCCACGGCCGGGTCAGCAACGCCCTCACCAACACCGGCAGCGCCGACCTCGACATCCACGCCAGCACCTCGCGCGGCGACATCACCGCCCGCAGCCTCTGAACCCCCAACCCCGCAAGGAGTACGACCATGACGACGAACAACCCCTCCTCGACCAGCTCGACGTGGACCGGCATGGTGCCGGTCGACGACACGGCTCTGGCCGTCACCGACACCGGCGGTTCGGGCATCCCGGTGGTCTTCCTCAACGGCCAGTTCGCCACCCAGGGGTACTGGCGACGCGTCATCGCCGACCTGGGCACCGGGTGGCGGCACATCACCTACGACGAGCGAGCCCGCGGCAGAAAGTCGGGGCGCTCGGCGGACTATTCGTTCGAGGCGGCCGTCCGGGACGTCGACGCCGTTCTCGCCGCCCGGGGCGTGGACCGGGCGGTGCTCGTGGGCTGGTCGTACGGGGCGGTCGTCGGCGCGCACTGGGCCAGCCGGAACCCGGACCGTACAGTCGGGGCGGTGCTGGTCGACGGCGCGTTCCCGCACGACTGGCTGGACGAGGCCATGGAGCAGCGCATCCGCAAGCTGTTCCGGCGGATGCGCTGGTTCATGCCGCTGCTACGCCCGACGGGCCTGGCCCCGCGGATGAACGCCGACGAGCAGGCGGCGAGCAACATCGAGCTGGGGCGACTCTCCGCCGAGCGTGAGCTGGGCCCGGTGCTCGACGCCATCACCGTTCCGGTGCGGTACGTGGTCGCGTCGGGGACGTCCTTCGGCAGCAAGGGCGACGAGCAGGAACACATCCGTGCCAGCCTCGACGCGGTAACCGTCCGCAACCCGAACATCCGAGTCGGCGCGAAGGTCACCAGCAACCACGGCGCGATCCTCAAGAAGGACTTCGCGGCGGTCGCCACCGCCGTACGCGAGGTCGCCGCCCTCGACCCCACGAAACGCTGACGACCACGCCGCCGCTCGCCCGGTCCCGGCTCCCCCGTCGCCTCGAGCGACCGGGCAGCCGGGACGGCAGGCGCCGCCGGGACAGCCGCGACGATCCGGCGGCCAGGGACGGCCCGGACGGCCACGACCACCGGGCGGCCAGAGACGACCCGGACGGCCAGGACCACCGGACGGCCAGAGACGACCCGGACGGCCAGAGGCGACCCTGGCGGCCGGGGCCGGGTCACGCCCCGTGGGCGAGGTGTTGGTCGCGTCCTTTGGAGCTGATTCGTTTGCGACATCACCGGCCGCACGGGGCGTGGCACGGGTCGCGACCACAGTCGACGGCCGGAAAGCGCGTTGATTCGTTCACGACATCAGCTCCATAGGAGCCATCCACCCCCTCAGCCGCTGCCAGACCACCCCCAGCCGCACCGCACCGCACTGCCGCAGCCGCAGCCGCAGCCGCATCGTGCAGCCATCGCCACACCGTCACCGCCGCGGCCGCCGCGCCAGCTCGTGGCACGTCCCCACCTGTCCCGCCCCTCCCTGCTGGCCTCGCCGCCGGCCAGCACCCGTTCGCCGTGACAGTGGGCTGCGCGCGGGCCGGTGCCAGCGGCCGCGACCGCCTGTTACTCCACCGTCCAGGTGATGGCGGGAGGCTGGACCCGGGCGCACACCGGCTCCCCGGCCGCGTCCGTCAGGCCGAGTCTGCCGACCAGGAGCCCGCCGTCGTCGTGTGCGGCGCGCAGCAGCGCGGTCGGGACGTCGGTGAACATCAGCTTCGCTCGTCGGAACATCGCGAACCCGTCCTCGGTCACCGTGCCCCAGCTCAGGTACAGAAACCGCGCTCCGGGACGGCCGTGCACGAACGGCCCTCCGACGTCCAGCATCCCGTCGACCTCCCGGCTGGACACCTCGACGGTCCAGGTGGCGGTGATCGCGTCGGCCGGCACGCGATCGATCACCTCGGTTTTGCGCTGGACCCCTACGTGCACGTTGCCGAGCCGCAGCGCGTCGGCGTCCGCGCCACCGCGCCGACCCGGGAGGTCGCTGCCCTCGATTCGAACGCGCACCCCACCCTCCGGTCTCTCCGACGTCGACCGCCTGCTGCGCCGACGGATGGCGCACCCATCCCGGGTGGCCGCTAGACGATCGTAAAAAGGCGGTCAGCCGGATGCACGACGGCAGCCAGCACCGCGCCCAGCACGAGAGCCGGGTCGACCGGTCGGATCGATTCCGCCTCGAACGTCGCGAATCCGGGTCCGCTGATCCGCAGGCGCAGTTCCAGTGCGGGCTCCTCGCCGCCCGGCTGGTTCGTCACCGCGAGAATCTCCGCCGTCGCCGCGACACCGCCGCTGGACAGCCGACGGGCGTCGCGCCGCGAACGGGTGACCAGCCGCAACCCGAGGACGCCGAAGCCGACTCCGATGATCGTCGCGAGGATGCCGCCGGCGAGAAGGCCCCAGAACTCGGCGGACGACCGCGGTGGCGCCAGCGTCACGGCGACGGCGAGCAGGAGCGGGCCGGGCAGGCAGATGGCCAGGAACACCAGTCGGAAGAGCAACGCGCCGACCGGACCGACGCGCGCCTGTGCCTCCCGTGGTGCACTGATCACCCTCGAACTGTAGTCCGGCGCCCACCGGACCATCTTCGGGAGATCCGCGCGCGACACCACGGCCATGCCCCGGCCCGCGGCCCGATTCAGGGCCGGGTCGCCCGAGCGGAATCGGCCCGACTCCGGAGGTTGCTCGCCGGTGGCATCATCGCCTCATGAACGTTCGTCGTCTGGCGGCCATCGACATGTACGGCAGCCGGGGCACCACCCGCCGACGGCGGATCATCCTGGCCGAGTTCCTCGTCGGCGTGGTCGCCATGGTGGCGTGGGGCAGCTGGCTGTTGGCGTCCTCCGACGAACTCGGCGCCCGGGCGTTCGGCCTGTGGCTCGTCGGGGCGGGCCTCAACTACGCTCCGCTGTCCGCGTACGCCATCATGTTGACGCGGCGCGGCGCCCTCGACGCCGAGCTGACCGGCGCCGACACGGACCGGGAGCTCCGCCGCTACACCGTCCTTCAGCTGTGGGTCTTCGTGCCGCTGTCGCTCGTCGTCTTCACCATCCGCGACGTGCTCGCCCGGCGCGGAGCGCGGACCACCTGACGGACGGTCCGGGTCGCCGTCAGCGGCGCGGGCGGGTGCCGCGGCCGCCGACGGCTTCCCGGTACGCGCGTTGCTGCTCCCGGTGCCGTTCTTCCCAGGGCCGGACGGACCTCGCAGCGAGGCACCAGCCGGCCCAGACGCAGCCGCCCGCGACGAGCAGCAGGAAGAACGCGGCCACCACCTCGTCGAACGAGGGCAGGGCCCCGGCGATGCCGAGGGAACGCTCCAGTTGCCGGTGGTCGCGGAAGTCGAGGTAGTCGCTCGCCATAGCTCCGCCCACGACGACGAGCACCGGGAAGGCGATCAACTGCAGCAGCAGGCCGTACCGGGATCGGTCGATCCAGGCGGCGGGCGAGGCCGGCGCCGGCGCGTACGCCCCGCCGAGCCGGAACGCGGCCGGGACGAGCACGACCGCGGCGGCGAGCCCGCCCGCCACGAGCTGGGCGCTCAGGATGCCCGCGACCCCCGGACGGGCCCAGCCCAGGGCCAGCCAGGTGAGAAGGACAAAGAGGGCCGTCCACCCGACGACGAACGTCAGCGCCCGACGCACGGCTGCCGCCCGAGCCGCCAGGCTGACCCGTTGCGCCTCGGCGGCCTGCCACTCGTCGATCTGCCGCTGTACGTTGCGGCGTTTCTCGGCGGCCGCCTGCTCGCGCTCCGCCTCCCGCCGGGCCGACTCATCGGCTTTCCGCCGGGCGACCTCCGCTTCCCGTCGCGCCTGCTCCTCAGCTAACCGCGCGGCCTCCGCCTTGTGTCGCGCCTGCTCTTCGGCGCGTCGGGCGGCCTCCGCCTCGCGCCGGGTCCGCTCGTCGGCCCGTCGGGCGGCGTCCGCCTTCCGCCGGGCCCGCTCGGCAGGGCCGACGAACGGCGGCAGCGGGTGGGGGCGGGTCCGTTCCCGCAGCGGATGCCGCGGTGGCAGGTCGGCGGGGACCCGCCATCCGACGTCGGTGCCGAGCACCACCCGCATCTCACCGACCAGCCGGTCGGGCAGGAGCGTCGCGACACCCGAGGCGTTGCGCCGGGCGTCGAGGCCGTCGACCACCAGCACCAACCGTTCGCCCCGCTGTTCACATGCCCGGGCGGCGTCGGTGTACCGGCTCAGCAGGTGCGCCTCCCCAGTGGCCCTGGTGAGATGACCCGGCATGGTCCCGTCGGTCAGCTCGACCAACTGCTCCAGCACCACGTCGACGAACGCGTCGCGGGTGTCCTGTTCGGCGCGGCGGGCGATGGCGAAGAACGACACGACCCGTACGCCCGGGGGCGGGTGGAGCACGAACCAGGACAGCAGCGCGGTCATCCCGGCGCCCGGCTCGGCCTCCCACCGCTGGTACGCGCCCGGCCCGTCAGCCGTGCAGAAGGCCGCCAGCCGCGCCAGCTCGGCATCCCGGTCGAGCAGCTCGGCCGGGGCGATCCGGTGCACCTCCGCCAGGTACGCCGATCGCACGATCGGGCCGAAGTTGATGTATTGGAGGCTGTTGTCGCCGAACTGCACGCCCCGGGCGTGGCGGGCGTCGATGCCGCGCGACCGGTTGTCGTCCGGCTGCCCGCTGTCGCCCATCCGCCCGGCTGCCTCAGTTGAAGGTAATGTGCTGGATGCTGGCGCTGCCGAACTGGACGCCCTGTGCCCCGCGCACGTCGACCGGCCCGATCTCGGTGCGGGCAGCGGGCGCCTCGGCGCGCGCCAACAGGTCCCGCGCGAGGCGGAGGATCTGCTCGTCCCGGTCGACGCCCGCTCGGGTGAGTTCGTCGGCGAGGCGTACCTGCCAGACGTCCGATTCGGTGCCCTCGGCCTCCAACGACCGCAGCGCCTCCTGGCCGTCGCCCGTCAGCCGGCGGCGGACCAGGCTGCGGAAGCTCTCGGCGGCGTCGCGGACCGCGACGCTGGTCGCGTCGGTGACGCCAGTCGACACACCGAGCGCCAGCGCGGAGAGAAGCAGTTCCACACCGTCCACGAGCACCTCCGTCAGCGACGCCAGCAACGTGCCCCTATTGCACCATCCGGACACCGCCCGTGGGCACCCACGCCGACGCCCCGCGCCGGGTGGTGGGTGCGGCGGCGACCGTCCACGCAGGTGGCGGGCGGGCACGCCACCTGGTGTCCGGATGACGACAGGCCCGGTGAGGTCACCATCGCGGCGATGGCGCGACCGGAACAGCCACCGCCGCGGGAGGCCCTAGGGTGCAGGCATGGTTGACAGTCGTCAGGTGCTGCGCTTCCGTGTCCGGGCCCAGCAGCTCGACAGGGCTGAGGGCACGCTCGCCGACACCGCGGTCCTGGCCATCGGTGTGCAGAACACCGGCCCCGACGGCGCCCGGTGGGCGTTGGCCGCGCGCGGGGTCGACGTGACCGCGTTGTCCGACGAGCAGGTGGTCCTGCTGTGGACGGTGCGCGGCGCCCCGCACCTCTACCGCCGGGCCGACGTGGGGCGCGTGGTGGCAGCGCTCGAACCGTTCTCCGATGCCGACGCGGGCAAGCGCATCTACGACGCCGCCAAGCCGTTGAAGGCGGCCGGCATCGCCAATCTCGCGGCCCTGGACGAGGTGGCAGCCCGCATGCGGGCCATCGTCACCAGGCCGACGGTCAAGGGTGACGTGTCCGGCCGCCTGGCCGCGGTGCTGCCCGAGCCGTATCAGCGGTTCTGCCGGCCCTGCGACGCCACGCACATCTACGAGATGCCGTTCCGGCTCGCCGCCGTGCGCGCCGGGCTGGAGTTGGAGCTCGACACGTCACCACCGGTCCTGCGACGCATCACCGGGTTCCGCAGGGCGGCCAGCGCGGGCGACCGCTTCGACCTCGTCCGCGCCTACCTTCGCCTGCTCGGCCCGGCCACCCCGAAACACGTGGCCGACTATCTGGACGCCCCGGTCAAGGATGTGAAGGCCCGCTGGCCCGACGACGTGATCGAGGTGACTGTCGACGGGCAGGCGCGCTCGCTGCTGGCCGCCGACGAGGAGGCGCTGGACTCGGCCGATGCCAGGGGCGCCCGCCTCCTCGGCCCGTTCGACCTGTTCCTCCAGGCCAAGGACCGGACGACGCTGGTGCCGGACACCGCCCGCGCCAAGGAGCTGTGGCCGGTGCTGGGTCGCCCCGGCGCCGTCCTGGTCGACGGTGACCTCGTCGGCACCTGGCGTCCCCGTAAGTCCGGCAGGACGTTCACGGTCGCGGTCCAGCCCTGGCAGCCGCTGTCGCGTACCGCGCGCACGGCCGTCACCGCACAGGCCGAACGTCTCGCCGCCCACCGCGCCGTCTCCCTCAGCGGCGTCGACTTCGGCAGTTAGGTCCCCGCGCGTCGAACGGGCTGAGAGACTGCGGAGACCCCTCGGCGCTCGACTGCGGAACGCGCCGACGCCCGACGCGCGGAGAGGGGCGAGGATGCAACCGACCTGGCTCCTGGCGCTGGCCTGGGTCTCCCTCACGGTCGGCGTCGTCAGCCGCGCGATCGTCCACACCGGGGCATCGTCGTCACCCAGGTGTCGCGCTGCGGCGCCCACTGCGCCCTCGGTTTCGTCGTCGCCGAGGTGGCCCTGTACCTGATGAGATCCGACCCGGCCCACGAGACCCTGTGGGTCGACTACGCCGGGGACTACCTGGCGGCGGTGGTGATAGCAGTGCTCTTCCGGTACGTCGGCGCGCCCGGTCGCAGCGGCACGAAGGTCTGGCACGCGATGTCCACGGTCGTCCGGGTCGAACTGCTGACCATCACCGCGTTCGAGTTGGCGCTGTTCGGGTGGCTGACGCTCGCGCACCGCGTGGTCTTTCCCGAGCCACCCCTGCGACCCGACAGCCCGATCTTCTGGTTCGCCGGCCAGTTGGGGCTGATCGCCGGCTTCGTCGCGGCGTGGCCCACCGCCTCCTGGCAGCTCGGTCGGGGGCTGAGAATCGAACGGCGCCTCTCCCACGACTGACCGTGACCTGACAGCGAGTGGATCGTGGCGGCTGGGCGAAATTCGGTGGCCAGGAGGCCGTTGGCGGTCTAGCGTGCCCGCCGTGCTCCCCAACGAAAAGATCATCGGACAGGCCCTGGACCGGATCGAGGCAGGGTACGTCTTTCCGGACCGGGTCGCGGACATCGACGCCGCGATCCGGCGCCATCTCGCGGCGGGCGACTACGACGACCTGGACGGGCCGGCGCTCTGCGAGACGGTGACCGCCCACCTCCAGCAGGCCTGCCCGGACAGGCATCTGCGGCTGCTGTGGTCGGACCGGCCGCAGTCGCTGGATCCGGCGGACGAGGACGGGGGGCAGGCCGCGTTCCGCGCGCTGCTGCGCGCGGAGAACCAGGGGATCCGCCGCGTCGAGCACCTGGACGGGAACGTCGGGCTCGTCGACGTGCGGCGCATCGCGTACGCCGACGACGGCGCCGCCGCGATCGGCGCGGCCATGCAGTTGGTGGCCCTCAGCTCCGCGCTCATCCTCGACCTGCGCGCGTGCAGCGGCGGAACGCCGGAGGGCGCCGCGATGTGGTGCAGCTACTTCTTCCGCGACGACCAGGTGCACCTCAACGACTTCTACGAGCGGTCCACGGGCGCCACGCGCCAGTTCTGGACGACCGCGCACCTTCCCGCGCCGCGCTATGCGGACCGTCCGGTCCATGTGCTCACCAGCGCGATGACGTTCTCCGGTGGCGAGGACGTGGCGTACACCCTGCAGGCGCACGGCCGGGCGGTCGTCGTCGGTGAGACGACGCGTGGCGGCGCGCATCCGACGGCCCGCCACCCCGTCACCGAACACATCCTCGTGACCGTGCCGACCGCCCGGACCATCAACAGCGTCACCGGCACCAACTGGGAGGGCGTCGGAGTGATCCCCGACGTGCCCGTTCCGGCGGACCAGGCGCTCGACACGGCCCTCAAGGCCATCGCGGGCGCCTAGCCGGATCGGGCGGCACAATGGACACATGCTGACCCTCGGGGCGGTCCACACCGGTCTTGTGCAGCATTCCGGTGCGCTGCCGGTCGGCCGTGCGGCCGAACTGCTCGACCTCGTCGAGGGCGCCGCCGTGGTGTCGGTCCGCCGCCCGATGGCCTGCACGACCTCACCCGAGATGCTCACCGGCGTCGACTGTGACGCGCCCAGCAGCACCGGACGTCGCGTACGGGTCGTCGGCACGATCATCGGCCGGGTGAGCGTCACCGGTGGCCGCATCGCGCAGTCCTCGGTGGATACCCGGCTGCAACGGGCCGCGATCAGCACTCGCCTGCCGTGGCAGATCTACCTCGGCCGGCCCGGGCAGCTGGACGCGATCGGCAAGGTGAGCGCGCCCGCCGTGGTCGACGGGTACCTGCGTGGCGGCGCTGGCCGCTCCGAGGTCCCGCACACGAGCCTCGACCTGGACGCCGTGGCCATGCAGCTGCTCGACCGGGTGCAGCGTGGCGACCTGCTGGACCGGCGGCCGCCGCTGCGGGCTCCGCGTACTACCCTGCGCTGGTCGATCATGGTGGACGACCGGTCATCGGTGGACGACCGGGCGAGCTTCACGGTCGGGGCCGGACAGGCGCGCACCCTCGAGGTGACGCTGGGCCGCCACGACCCGACCGCCGCCCGACTCCTCTGCGAGGACCTGGCGCTGCACGACTGGCTGGTGACCACTGTGTCATCGGTGGTGGACGACCTCGCCGCCACCTCGTGGCCACCGCCGGTCCGGGTCCACCGGCTCAACCTGCTCGTCGAACACCTCACGCGCCTGTGGATGCCCGGCGCCCGGGTGCCCGGTTCGATGAGTGCCCTGGCGCAGGAGCTGGACCGGCAGGCGGGCCTCACTCGCCAGTGGACGGCCTGCGTGCAGTGGATCCGCGACCAGCTCGCCGCTGCCACCGCCGTTCAATCGTTGACGAAGATGTAGGCGATCCGATCAACGATCCGCTGCGGCAGCTCGATGCCCTCCGCCACGCTTCGGTGCCGCAGTTCGTCCAGGAGGTCGGCGTCCACGGCGATCTGGCTCAGGATGGTCCGCACCGCGTGCTCCACCGGCAGCAACGGCGACCGGAGCACCGAGCACGTCTGATAGGCGGTGAACGGCTCGGCGTCGGGGTTGAGCTGCAGAACCGGTGGCATCGTGGTCCAGTCGGGCGGCAGCGTCGCGGCCGGATCGAACCGCTGCGGACGGGCCACCACGGCGCCGTGACGGCGGAGCAGCCCAAGCCGCACCAACTGCCAGACCGAGGCCAACAGGGCGCACGACCACGTCGGCACCCCGGCGTCCTGCGACCACAGCTCGACGTCGACGAAGATGCTGTGCCAGGGGGCGGTGCTCTCCACGGGCGGTGCCCAGGGCACGGGCGGGCGCATGGCCGGCCGGATCTCGTCCGGAGAGCGCCGTCCGTTGCAGAGCCAGCCTGATTCGGTGGTGAACGAGCCGGCGCCGGTGACCCGGGAAGCCGGGTCGGGCACCAGGCGGTCGGCGACGAGCCGGGCGAGCCTGACCCCGTCCGCCTCGGCGCACGCCGATTCGCGAGCGAGGTAGTCGATGACGACTCCCGTCTGCTCGCAGGCGACGTGCAGCTGCTTGATCACCTCGTCCGGCGGCGGGATCTCGTTCGCGTAGTCGTCGACGAGGATGCAGGTGCTCACGCGTGGTCGGACACGGGGTGGCAACCGGCGGCGGCAGGATTCGCCTGCCGCCCGCAGCCACGGCTCGCTCCGAGCGAGATGCCGCAGCATCTCGCCGTCGCCGGGCACGAAACCTTCCGCGTAGAGATGACCCACCTCAACGGACAGGTGCGAGAGCGGAACGGATTCCGTACGCCGCCCGGCCGTCGCCTCGGCGAACGTGACCTCCACACCCATCATCCGGCCTCCTCGCCCTCGACCACGATCGTCAGGAGCCGCACGAAGGAGGCGACCGTGCCGGCTCCGGCGATCTTCCGCTCGTGCAGGTCGTCGTCGCAGATCAGCTGCTCACGCCCGTGCAGCAGCGCATCGAACGGCACAGTCGTCCGATCGGCGCCCATGCCGTCGGCGAGCCTTGTCAGATCACGGTCACAGGCCCGCAGGAACTCCGTCTGCACCTGGCCGAGCGTCGCCCCCTCGGCGTACGGGTCGATCACCGCGGTCCGTACGAAGTGCAGACCCTCCTCGAAGGCCTCGGCGTCGTGGCCGCGCCGGCGGGCCACCTTGAGCAGGCCGCAATCGTCGTGGACGAGGCCGGTGGCGGCCGTCACATGGTCGCGGGTCCACTTGTGGAACACGAGCCACCGCGATGGGACCTTCCGGACTACCGGCATCGCCGTGGCGGCCAGGGCCATGTCGACGGCGAAGGAGCGGCCTGCACTCAGATCGACGATCACGACCTGGAACTCCTCCGCCAGATACAGGAGCAGTTTGGCGCACCGCTCGTCGATCGTGGGCGTGGTGACGAATTCCGAGCCGTTGCGGTCACCGGGGAACAGGACGAGCTGACCGGCGCCCGGCGGTCGACGGCGCAGGGCCGGGTGATCCGACCCGGCCCACACGTCGACGCGGTCGGGTGCACTGGTCTCGGCGAGCAGGTACGACTGCGTCCCCCCACGCGACGTGCCGCCCGCGACAGCGGACACGGCGAAGACAGTGCCGGCAGTCGGCGACGCGAAGCTGAAATCGAGGTAGCACGTGTCCCGCCCGGTCAGGGCGCTGCGATAGGCCACGTTGGCGCCGACCACCGAGCGGCCGGCCCCGCCCTTGCCGGAGGTTGCGAAGATGAACACA
This sequence comes from Micromonospora sp. NBC_00617, assembly GCF_045161355.1. Taxonomy (NCBI): domain Bacteria; kingdom Bacillati; phylum Actinomycetota; class Actinomycetes; order Micromonosporales; family Micromonosporaceae; genus Micromonospora; species Micromonospora sp. NBC_00617. Next base: position 2,528,800 of record NZ_CP107751.1, read on the forward strand.
GCCACCCCCTTCCCCGGCACAGGCTAACCCGGCCACACAGTCCCAATGACAGTGGTAAATGTCTGCTCCCGCGAATTGCACGAAGTCCGCGGCCTTCGGGCTACGACTGCGTCGGGTCGTGGTTGTCTGGAGCGGACCGGCGCCCTGGAGGCCGAGGTGTACGAGGTGCAGCCAATGCCGACCCGCAACAACGACGTCGACTGGAACACGTTCCAGCCACGCGCCTATCACGCGCACAACTACCGTTCGGTGCGTCCCGACGACCTTCAGATCGTCCGTGCCACCAGAGACTTCTTCGCCACGGCGAACCTGCCCTCGCATCCCGCCCGCGGCCTCGACGTGGGTGCCGGCGCCAACCTCTATCCCGCCTTCGCCATGATGCCTCTCTGCGAACACGTCGACCTCGTCGAACACTCGCCGGCCAACGTCCGGTGGCTGCGGTCCCGGCAGAGTCGGTGGCGGCGCTTCGATCACGGGTGGGACGAGTTCTGGCAGCTCTACGCGGAGCGGGACCGCTACGCCGCGGCGATGCGCGGCCGTCGCCCGCTCGCGGAGTTTCGGGCCAAGGCCACGGTCACGCAGGGCAGCATCTTCGACCTGCCACAGCAGCGATGGGATATCGGCACCATGTTCTTCGTGGCTTGTTCCCTGTCGGCCGACCGTGAGGAGTTCGACCGGGCCGTACGCTGCTTCACCCGTGCTCTGCGGCCCGACGCGCCGTTCGCGACGGCCTTCATGACCGGCTCCGACGGTTACGACGTCGATGGCGTGCGCTTCCCGGCCGTTCCGGTCGACACGGTGATCGTCGAGCAGACGCTGCAGCCGCTGGCCACCGACGTCAAGGTGGTCCCGATCGACTCCGAGCACCCGTTGCGCCCGAACGTCGGCATGGTCCTCGCGCTCGGGCACTCACGGGGCGCCTCGACAAAGAGCTAGCGCCCCTTCCGTAGCCCCGGGAGCGCACTCGGCGCGAACGCCATCACCGTGCCGCCGGAGGCGCGGCCGTCGGTCGAGAGCTTCGCCGCTGACCGCCTGCATCTATTGCGGCCGTTCTTCCTCGTCGATGGGGTAGGCCGCGGCCCACAGCGCACGGAAGACCTGCACGCGTTCCATCACCCGGGGCGTGCGCAGCACCAGGCGCGTCTCCGCGATGACCGGCATGGCGTCGTTGACCAGCGAGGACGCCGGGGTGGTCTCGTAGGACAGCACCCCGTCGAAGACGATGAAGTCGACCACCTGCGGCCGCAGCACCGGCGGCGTCCGTTCCCGGTCGAGCACCCGCACCTGAATGCCGAACTCCTCCTGCTGCCGGCAGGCACGCTGCATGTCGGGATGCGCCAGGTCCCTGCGGTCGTCCACGATGAAGATCCGCCGGATGCGGGCCTCGTTCTCCTCGACCGCCTGCCGTTGCGCATCCAGATAGCGCTGGCCGAACTCGCTGCGCCACAGCCCCCCGTCCACCGAGGCCAGGCTGATCGCGTCGATCGACTCGCACACATGCCGGGTCAGCCCCAGCAGCCAGTCCCGGTCCTCGCCGTAATAGGTGACGTCGCCGCCCTCCGCCATCTCCTTGATGAAGTCGGACATGTCACGGATCTGAGTACGCACGAAGTTGTAGATCAGCGGAGGCGAATCGGGGCTGATCTCGGTCGAGTGCTGCACGAACTGAGTCACCAGGTCGGTCTGCACGGCCGACGCCTCGATCGACCCAAACAATCGGGTCGCGTCATTGATCTTCGCGAACGCGTCCCCGACCAGCCTCTCCATGCGTACCTGGCCACTACGTGAGGAGGCCTCCACGACGGCCAGCCGCTGCTCGAAGTCCACGAGAAAACGCACCAGTAGCGTGATTCCGCCGATGAGAATGGACAGAGTAATGCTCGTCGTCACCGGCTGCTTCAACGCATTGGTGATCAGAAAGGTGGCAGCACCCGTCGCGGCGGTGACGGCCATCTTGCGCGTGACGGTGGACGGCGCGGCGACCACGGTCGCGGCCGCCTCGCTCGGGGTGCCAACGCCCGCACGAGAGCCCCGTCGTCCCTGCTCATCCGCCGCCACACCCCAAATTGCAGCGCATTAATTGAGGGAGTGCAAGCACTCGCCTGGCGAGCAGTCGTCGCCACGTTCACCCCTCACCGCAGGTCCGGAGAATCGATCTCCACATTCTCGGACGGCCGTTTCGTCGGCCGTCGGTCGCTTGATCGAGTTGCGACGAGCGGCTTCACCAGCGAAAGACCAGTGATCAACGCCACCGTGCCGGCCAAATCGCCGAGACGTGATTATGTCGGCGAATGCGTCTGTAATAGGTCGCCCGCCAACCGCACCGCCGCCACCTCGATCGATCGGTCCGAGTAAGACTTCCGACAGATTCGGGCGAGGATGTGACACGCTTCGGCAGCGCAGCGAGCCTGTTCCGCCCATTCCCGTGCGACCAGCCGCTGTCATGAGCTCGGAAGTCGTTCGGATCGGCGACAGGGTCGCGGTCCTGCGTATCGAACCTCAGCCGCGCTCGTGCTGGTCTACCCGACGTCGACGGTGGCGCGCTCCCGCACGGCGGCGCGCTGCCGGCGGACGTCACGCAGGCCTACGTAGGCGACCGCGCCGGCGGCCAGGTACAGCAGGGCCTGCACGTTGAGCACGAGTACGACGCTGAGCACGTCGCCGAGCAGACCGGCGGCCGCCATGCCCAGCCCCTGCGACGCGTTGAAGATCGCGTAGTAGACGCCGAAGGCCCGGCCCAGCTCGGTGTCGGGCACGCTCTGCTGGATCTGCGCGAACGCTCCGCTGGCGTACGCGACGCCAGGCGCACCGACCAGGATGAACAACCCGACGTACCACTCGGGTTGACGGGTGACCGCCGGTCCGTTCCAGATGACCAGGCTGATCAGGGAGAAGGTGGTCGCCCCGAGGCTCATCAGCAGTCGGGGGCTGAGCCGGGCACCCAACATGCCGACGATGAGCCCGCCCACCACCCCGCCGATCGCCTGGACGCCCCGCAGCACACCGGTGAGGGTGCCGTCGGCGTGTAGCGCGCGGCTGACGAAGACCACGAAGAGCACCACGAACAGGCCCTGTGCGATGCCGCCCAACGCCACACTCACGATCGTCATCCGTACCGAGCGGTTGCGCAGCATCGCCGTGAGGCCGTGTCGCCAGGCGGTGAGAAACGAAGACGTACGGTCCGGGATCGCCGGCGCCGCAGCTGCGTGATGGGCGGCCCGGCGGCCGGCGGCGATCAGGGTTGCCGTGATCACGAAGGCCACGGCGGCGCCGACGGCCAGGTAGCGGGTGCCGTCGCGGGTGATCGCGAACCCGCCCAGCGAGCCTCCGATGAGGCGTCCGACGCTCATGTTGAGCGCTATCACGCTGTTGGCACGTACCAGGTGGGCGGGCTCGACGAGGCGTGGCAGCACGGCGTTGCGGGCGGAGTCGAACGTCTGCGTCAGTACCGCCTGAGCCCCGGCGACAAGGGAGATGACCCACAGGTGGTGGTCGGGTTGGCCGAGCAGCGGGATCACCACTGCGGCCTGCAGCACGGCAACGCAGCTCATGAGCCGGAACCTGTCGAAACGATCGGCGAGAGCACCGGCGAACGATCCCAGCGTGATGCCGCACAGCAGCTCGACGAGGAAGACGGCGGAGGTGGTGAGCGCCGAACCGGTCACCCCGAACACGTAGATCGGCAGCCCGGTGAGCAGCAGCCAGCTCGCCACGCTGGAGAAGAGCCCGGCAGCCCAGATCAGGGCGAATCCGCGGTGTCGCAGCAGCGTAACCATCTCAGATGAACTCCGGCGTGAGGTACGCCTGAAGGTTGAGGCTTACCGGCCGGGCATCGCTCGGGGGTGCGTTTCGCAAGGGGCGCAGGTACGGCCGGATGACGGCGTCCAGGGTCAGCGTGAGGTGTCGCAACTCCTCGGGAGTGAGCGAGAGCGTGTAGCTGTGGAATGTGGCGCTCTCCCGCCACTCGTCGGCCAGTTTGTGCTGCTGATGTTGGTAGCGCTGCAACGATCGGAACCCCTCGTCGAGCTCCAGGGCGGTCAGCGCGTCGATGATCTGCTGCCCCTCGGCGTCATCGGGATCCGGGACGAGTTCGAGCCCGGTGGCGGCAGCGCGCCACGGTCGGTCACGCCGGTTGGCGTCGTCGGCGGGGGCCCGTTCGATGAGGCCGTGGCGGGCCAGTTGACGCAGGTGGTAGCTGCAGTTCGATCCGGTGTCGTCCAGGGCCTCGGCGCACTGCGCGGCGGTTCTCGGGCCGGCGGCCAGCAGGTAGCGCAGCAGCCGCAGGCGCAACGGGTGCGCGAGCGCGCGCAGCTTTGTCGCGTCCTGGACGCGCACCCGGCGTTCCGGCTCGTTCCGCTCCATCAGCACTCCCCTAACGAAAGACTCCTTTCGGTTATACGTCCTGGGGGCACGTTTTCGCAAGAAGTCTTTCGCATCGAGCGAGGCGGGACCTCTCCCTGGCCACCGCGGTTTCGTGCTCCTGATCGGCACAAGAGATCAACTCGGGCTCCCTGAAGGCGGGGTGTCCAACGAGCCGGGACACCCCGACTTCCATGAAGGCGAGTGGATCACGGCGCCACCACACCCCCCGCCTTGACCACCGGGAGCCTGGTATTGAGAAAATTAAGTTCTGACCCTTGGAAGTTCAACATTCTTAAGATACAACTTCAGGTATGACAGAACAGGCGATGGAGTGGCAGGAACTCACCAGCCTGACGCGGGGCCAGCCGTTCGTCGTCGAGCGGGTGCGCCTGGCGGGCAACGGCGTCGCGATCGAGGGCGAGTTCGAGCTGCCGCAACTGGCCCAGCTCAACGTCGAGGACCAGGTCTTCGTCACGGCGTTCGTACGCTGCCACGGCTCGATCAAGGAGATGGAACGCATCTTCGGGGTGAGCTACCCGACGATCAAGTCACGACTCAACCGGATCACGCAGATGCTCGACTTCGTCGAGACCGATCCGGCGCCGTCGCGGGCCGACGTCATCGACCGGTTGCGCCGCGGTGAAATCACCGCCCAGCAGGCGTTGGCCGAGCTGGAAGGCCGGCCGTGATGCCGCAGTTGGTGACCGTCAAGGTCAACCGCCCGGACCGCCGACCCATTCGCTTCTGGGTTCCGGTGCTCCCGGTGGTGCTCCTGCTCTTCCCGGTCGTGGTCCTGGTCGTGCTCGCGGCGATCGTGGCCTGCCTGGTGTTCCGCATCGGTGCGGTGCGGGCACTCGGCGCCGGTTGGAGCGTCATCTCCGCGCTGCCCGGCGCCCGCTTCGACATCGAGCAGGGCCGCACGGCCGTGCTCGTGGCCATCCGATAGGAGAGGTTCGAATGACCGAACAACGCAAGGACATCCTCGACATGCTGGCCGCCGGCAAGATCACCGCGGAGGAGGCGGAGCAGCTCATCGCCGCACTCGAACGGGACCAGGCACCGGCATCGGCAGGCGTCGACGCCCGACCGAAGGGCAAGGTGAAGTACCTGCGGGTGGTGGTGGACGCCACCGACAACGGCGAGCCGTCGCGGGTCAACGTGCGGGTGCCACTGCAACTGCTGCGGGCCGGCGTACGGCTGGCGGCGCTGGTCCCGCCGCAGGCCCTGGTCAAGGCCAACGCCTCACTGAGCGACTCGGGCGTGCCGATCGACCTGACGCAGCTCAAGCCCGAGCAGTTGGAGGCGCTCGTGGAGCACCTCGACGACGTGACAGTGGAGGTGGACTCCCCCGATGCCACCGTGCGGGTCTTCTGCGAGTAGGCGCCGTCTGATGGGACGGCCCCTCGAGAGGGTGCGGGAACACCCTCCCGAGGTCTGCGCCCGCCGCAGCAGAGCACAGGTGAACTGCCAACCCGAAGTCTAGCCACCCACCGTCAACCAGTGCAGGGACCACTCGGACGAGTGGTCCCTGCGCCACGCCCGCGTCACGTGGTCGGCCCGTTCGCCAATATCCGAGCAACTTCCCGGAAACTGCTGCCTCCGACACGCGGAAGACAGCAACATCCCTGATGTTGCGCGGATCGTGGGACCGGATCAGCCTGGCGGGAGCCTGCTGCTCGGTGAGCTGGCCTTGCCGACCTCGTCAGCCGCACCGTGAAAAGATCGGCGATCACGACTCTTCAACCCTTGGCCTGGCTGCGACGGGCCCGCCGACGGGGCGTGTCGTCGCCGCCGGCAAGCCGGGTGAAGGTGAGCATGTTCGCCAGCGCCACGACGATGACCGCGACGCCGACCTGGATCGCGAGCACGATCCAGTCCCAGCGCAGCACCCACACCCGCACGCCGGCTCCGTCGTCGATATCGAGCGCCCTGGCGACCACGGTGCCCAGCAACGCCGAGCCGACGCCGATGACGAACGTGGCGAAGAGGCCGATCCGCTGCCTCCCCGGCAGGATGAGTCGGCCGAGCAGGCCGACGAGGCCACCGATGAGCACCGCGCCGAGATAACCAGTTACCAGCATTGCCGTCTCCCCTCCAGCAGTGCCGAGGTACATGCCCGAATCTGACGTTCCCGGAAACCCCGCCCCCGGCCGTGACGCCGGCCAATCAGCGGATGAGGCCGACCAACGTCGCCAGTCGCGCCACGCCGGCCCGAGCCGGCTGCGCGCGGGCAACGTCGGCGATCACCGTACGCGCCAACGGGATCACCGGTCCTTGCGAAGCAGCACGGTCACCGCCTCTCCGTCGGCCGTACCGAAGGTGCCGTCAGTGGGATGTCCCAGCGCCGCGCCGAGGGTGCGCACGTGCAGATCGACCACCGCCTCCACCAGGTCCGCCAGCACCGACACCGTGCCGCGGCCCCCTCGCCAACCCGCCACGCACAGCCCGAGGCCGACAACCGCCGCGGGCCACCACAGCAGGCCGAGCGCCAGATACAGCAGCCCCCAGCCCACCCGTCGGGCGGCGGCGGCGAAGTCGGCCTGCGCGAGAGCGAGCGGGCCCCGGGTGTCCTCGGGCAGCAGCAACCACAGCCGGGGCCAGGCGGCGGCCAGGTCCAGGCCGTAGCAGGCCCGCACCCGTACCGCGGTGGCGAGCATGCGGTCACCGATCCACGTCGGCCGGTCCGGCTCGGTCAATGCGATCCGGTCGCAGGCGCGGGCGAGCGCCTGGGTGTCCGGCAGCGGTCCGCTGGCGTCGTCGGCAGACCGCAACCGGCGTGCCTTGTCCCGCAGGGCGTTCTCGTACCGGTCCATGGCGGCGTTCCACCGGCGCCGCCGCCGGCGGGTCACGGCATCGCCGGCCCGACCCCAGTCCTGGGTCCACAGGGCCACGACCAGGCGTTCCAGATTCTGGGCGGCCATCGCGGCGACGACGCCGCCGAGCACGACACCGAGGACGATCAGCAGCGCGGACCCGGTGCCCCGGGCCGGTGACCCGAGGGCGAGCCGGTCCACCTCCTGCCGCAGCAGCCGCAGGTCCCACCAGTGGGCGTGGCCGAGGCGCACCGCCGCGGCGACCGTCGCCACGAACACCACACCGGGCAGCGCCAGTCCGGCGAGCCACCGCTCTGCCAGCTTCCCGCCGAGCGAGGCGATGACCGCGTTCACCGGTCCATCCGAAACGTCGGCAGCGGGCAGTCCCACACGGCGCAGCGCGGCGACGGGCCGGCGTCCGGTCGGGGAATCTCCACCCGGTCGCACAGGTCACCGGGACACACCTGGACCACTTCCGGGCGGCGGCCGTGGATGCCGGCCAGCGGCAGGTAGCGATCTCCCCGGACGGTCGTGTCACCACCGACCAGGCCACCGACGCGCATCAACTCGGTCACCTCGGCGAGCACCGCGTCCACGCCCTGGTCGGACAGCGACCGGTCCCGCAGCCGCGTCAGGGCCTGGACCGGTTCCGGCCCGAGCAGGTCGCCCACCTGCGCGATGTCCGCGCAGATCCGGGCCAGTCGGGTCGCCCGGTCGTCGTCGAGTCGCCTGTCCGGCACCGATTGACTCATCGGCTGATTATCTCGTGTCGATGTGGCACGCGGCTGGCAGGCTGGGGAGCAACCGCGACGGGGAGGTGCGCCGGTGGGTCGCTATGCGAGGGACGCCGTGAACGACTGGCGTCGTGTCGCGGCCGGCCAGCGGCGCGGCGACCGGCGCTGGGCCGAGGCCCAGGTGGAGCTGGGCGCCGCGCTGCTCGACCGGTACCACGCGGACCAGGCGCGGCAGGACCTGATCGAGGCCACCGTCGTGCTGGAGGCCGCGATCCGCACCATGGCCGATTCCTTTCTGGCTGAGGAGTTGGGTACGGCGCACGGTGTCCGCGCGCTGGCCACGTACACCGATGTGCTGCTGGCCAGAGCCCGGATCGAGAGTGAGCCGCAGCTCCTGGACATCGCCGAGCAGTATCTGCAGTTCGCGGAGGACGCCTCGGCCGACCTCGGCAACAGCGCGGTGCTGATGCTCAAGACCTGCCAGGTCCATCGGGTCCGGCACGACTTCGACGGCTCGGTCGACACGCTCTACCGGCTCACGGCCATCGCCAAGAGGGCCGAGAACTGGATCAGCGAGGAGCATCGGCCCGCGTTGCGGGGCATCCACGCGGAGGCGCTGTTGCGCGCCTACCAGCTCACCGGTGTGGAGGACTACGTCGACGAGGCGTTGGAGCTGGTGTCGTCGGTGGACACCACCGGGCCCAACCAGGACCAGATCGTCATGCTGCGAGCCCGGTGCCTGCTGGCCAGGGCGGTCGGGACCACCCACACCGCCGATGTGGAGCGGGCCGTCGCGGTGCTGCGGGACCACACCCCGCAGAGCATCGACTCACGTTTCCTGGCGGGGCAGACGTTGCTCACCCTGGTCGACCGCACCGGCCGTGCCGAGTTGCTCGGCCAGGCATGGGAGGAGTTCGCCGCCGCGCTGAACACCGTCGGAGAGCGGCATCCGCACCATCGGATGGCACTCGCCAGCCTCTCCACCGTCGGCATGAAGACGCACCAGCTCACCGGTGACATCTCCGCCTTGGAGACGGCGATCGGCCTGCTCCGCCGGGCGCTCGCGCTCTCCGTACGCGGGGAGGCCAACCACGCGTTGTACCTGGACCAGTTGGGCTACAGCCTCCGGTTGCTCTACGACGCCACCGGGGAGCCCGCCTACCTTCAGGAGGCGCTCGTCCTGCTGCGCAGAGCGCTGGACGCCCTGCCTGCACGCCATCCGCAGCGTGCCGAGACCGGGTTGTCCATCGCCCAGGCGTTGCGGGCGACCTATCTGCGGACCGGTGAGCCGGCCCTGCTCACCGAGGCCGCCGAGCGGGCACGCGCCGCCGGCCGCATCGACTCCGGCGCGGTGCCGGTCCGGATCCAGGCGTTCGACAAGGCGGCCTACACGCTGACCGCGCTGGGCCGGTGGGATGAGGCGACGGATGCCTTCGACGAGGCCATCACGCTGCTGCCCCGGCTGGCGTCGCGGGGGCGTACCCGGCACGACCAGTACGCCGACCTCGGTTCGACGGCCGGGTTGGCGGCGACCGCCGCCTCCTGCGCGATCGGCGCGGGGCAGCCGGAGCGGGCCCTGGAGCTGCTGGAGCGTGGCCGGGGCCTGCTGCTGCATCAGCGGTTGACGGCGGACGGCGAGTGGGCGGCGCTGCAACGCGCCGACGGACGCCTGGCGGCCGACTTCCAGCGGATGCGCCGGGACTTCGAAGCGCCCGCCCCCGAATCGTCGCGACCCACCACCTTCGGCCGGGACCGGGAGACCGAGTGGAACGTACTGCTGGCGACGATCCGGGAGCTGCCCGGCCTGGGCGACTTCCTGCGCCCGCCCAGCGCGCGGCAGCTCCTCGACCAGGTCGACGGGACCGTGGTCGTGCCGATCGCGAGCGAGTTGCGCTGTGACGCGCTCATCCTGCGGGAGCACCGCGTGACGGTGCTGCCGCTGCCGGATCTGTCGCTGACTGACGCGACGACGCAGCTACGACTGCTCCAGGAGGCCACCACCACGGCGTACGACCCGGCGGCGGACGCGCGGAGCCGGCTGCGCGCCCAGTCGGCGCTCAGCGGCGTACTCGACTGGTTGTGGTCTGCCCTCGTCGGGCCGGTGCTGGACCATATCGACGCGCCCGAGGGCGCCCGGGAGCTGCCGCGCGTCTGGTGGTGCCCGGTGGGCCCGCTGGCGTTCTTCCCCCTGCACGCCGCGCAGGCCGGCGTCGGCCGGTCCGCCCTCGACCGGGTGGTTTCCTCCTACACCCCGACGGTGACCGCGCTCGCCCGCAAACGTGCCGCGCCGCGGCGGTCCCGGCCCGACGCCCGGTCCTGCGTCGTGGCGATGCGTGCCACCCCCGGCGGCCCGGGGGTGCTGCCCAGCGCCGAACGTGAGGCCGCCTCGGCGGCGCGGGGGCTGCCCGGAGCGTGGATCGGGTTGGACGCGGGGGCCACCCGGGAACAGGTCCTGGACCGGTTGGCCGACTCGGCCTACGCGCACTTCGCGTGTCACGCCGTGGCCGATCCGCACGACCCGGCGCAGGGCCGGCTGCTCGTACACGATCACCAGGACAACCCGCTCACCGTGGCCGACGTGTCCCGGCTCGACCTGGACGCGGATTTCGCCTTTCTGTCGGCCTGCGCGACCGCCCAGGCCCCGCCGACCCTGGTCGACGAGTCGCTGCACATCACCGGCGCCTTCCAGCTCGCCGGGTTCCGGCATGTCATCGGCACCCTGTGGGAGGTCGACGACGCGGTGTCCCTCGCCCTGACCACCGCCTTCTACGGGCACGGCGACGCGACCGGCTCGGCGGCGTACGCCCTGCACTCGGCCGTGCGGGGGCTGCGGGACCGCTACCCGCTGGCGCCGACGCTGTGGGCGGCGCACATCCACACCGGCGGCTGACCGATCAACGCCGGTCGGTGTCAGCGGGTGAGTCGGACCAGCGCCCGGGCCTTCTCGGTGTCGGGATGACCGGGGCCGTGTACGCGTTCGCACCCGGCCAGCGCGGCGCGCGCCTCCGGGCCCGCCCGCCGGTCACCGGCCTCGACCAGCAGTTGGGCGTAGAGCGTACGCATCTCCAGGGTCCCGGGATGGTCGACGCCTCGGCCCCGTTCACTGTCCGGCAGCGTGTCGGTCAGCAACCGGATCGCCTCGGGCCGCCGGCCCACCCCGGCCAGCGCTCTGGCCAGGGAGTGCCGGGCATGCAGGAGGACCCCGTCGGTGCCCTTGAGGGCACGCCCGGCGTCGTCCGCGAGCGTCCGGGCCGCGTCGACCGCCTCGGCCGCCCGGCCGGAGTCGAGCAGGACGACCAGCAGGTTGCTGCGGGCTTGTAGCGACACCGGGCTGGTGGGCCCCAACGTCCTGGTCATCCGCTGGACCACGTCCCGCAGGGCCCGCTCGGCCTGCTGGCTGTGGCCCTGCAGGTGCTGGATCCCGGCCAGCTTCATCTGGCAGGTCAGGGTGTCCGCGTCGTCCCTGCCCAGCGTCCGCGCCATGCCGTCGGCGACCCGCCGCAGCAGCGGCTCGGCCTCGTCCATCCGACCCAGCTCGATCAGCAACCAGCCGAGGTTGTTGCCGCTGCGCAACGTCTCGGCGTCCCCGTCACCCAGCACCCGGCGTCGCGCCTCGTACACGTCTCGTTGCACCCGTTCCGCCTCGGCGTGCGAGCCGAGCTGCCAGAGCGCGAAGGCCAGGCTGTGCTTGGTGCGCAGGGTGTCCGGATGCTCCGGCCCGAGCGCCGAACTGCGCAACCCGACGATCTCCTGATAGATGGCCACGGCCTCGTCGATGTCGTTGTTGCGCATCAACTCCCGCGCGTATCGGGACCCCGCCTCCAACGTTCGCGGGTCGGTCGCGCCGTACTGCTCGTGGAAGGCGTGGTACTGCAACCCGAAGGCGGTCGGACCGCCGATCGTCTCGGTGGTCGAGCGGCCATCATGGGTGACGGTGATCTCGATGACCGGGCCGGTCGACTCCGGTTCGCGCGGTGGCTCGTCGTCGCGTTCACGGCTGCGGTTGAACCATCTTCCCACTGCCCGCACCTCCCGCGGTGTCGACGACCTCACGACCCGTCACGGACATCAGACTATGCGTCAACCCAAACGATATCGATCCTGGCTGATTCCGTCGCCGCAGGTTCTCAGCGGGTGAGGCCGACCACCGTGGCCAGTCGCGCCACGCCGGCGGCGCCGGCACCAGCGGACGAAACGGTCCCGCCGGCCACCGCGAAGCTCACCAGGATCGCGCCGGCCAGTGGCACGGCCACCGTGACGGCGAGGGCCCGCCGACGAGGCGACCCGCCGGTCAGCACCACGATCAGCAGGCCCAGCACAAGGTCGATGGCCACGTTCCACCACACGCCGGCCCCGTAGTCGGGGTTGGTCGCCTTGCCGGCGAACCGGGCCGCCTCCTCGAAGAACACGGCGGCCGGCAGCGCGACCCCGACGACCTGCCGCCACCCCTCACCACGCGCCCACGTCCCGCCGGTGCCGAAGACCACTCCGGCGAGCACGCCGAAGAACATCCAGACCAGCGACGACGGTGCCCAGAGCACCGCGAGGTCATCGCCCTGCAGGAGCGCCGCCGCGAGGTAGTAGCTGGGCACCGCGACGACGAGCAGGACGGCGGCACCGAGTGCCGAACGCAGCCGCCCGGACCGTGCCCAGTACCCGAAGAAGAAGGCGGCGACCGCCCAGGTCGCGGTGGAGTTGCCGAGTTCGGCGAAGGGGAACGGCAGCCACTTGATCCAGCAGAAGTCGAGAAGGCCGAGCAGGAATCCGCCCACCACGGAGACGAGCGCCACCGTGCGGTCACCAGGTCGCATGGCCGCAGAGCATACCGAGTATGCCCCGACTGACCTGGTCGGCCCCTCCACCATCGATCCAGCAGCCGGTCAACGGGTGAGGCCGACCAGCGTCGCCAGTCCGACGACCGACACCGGATTCAGCATCAAGTTCTTCGAAGGATCCGCCGACCGACATAATCGGGTCGCTCACCGGAACCTTCCTCCCTCCCCGTTGGTGGGATTGGTGGGAAGAGGGGGGCCTGTCTCAAAGTCCGGCTCATTTGATCTTGTGGCAAGATCGCGGGATGCTACGACTAACCGACTTCATCATCGATTGCCCGGACACGATGAAGCTGGCAGCCTTCTACTCTGGGGTGGTGGGGCTCCCGGTCAAGGAGGGCAGTAACGAGAACTGGGCCGGTATCCAGTTCGGCGAGATCGAACTGGCCTTCATCCAGGTGGAGGACTACCGCGCCCCGCAGTGGCCCGACAACGAGCACCCCAAGCAGTTCCACCTCGACTTCGAAGTCGACGACATCGAGGCCGAACAGCGCCGCGTCCTGGCCCTCGGCGCGACCCTACAGCGGGACTGCATCGGCCCCGACGGCTACGGCTTCCGCGTCTACGCCGACCCCATTGGCCACCCCTTCTGCCTCTGCCGCAACAAGGGTGTCATTTGGACCGATCAGGGCCTCATCTGGCCCAAGCGCGACTAGGACCTGTGCGCCGGGGCCACGAGAGGCAGCGGTCACGACGGCACGTCCGGCAAGCATGTCGGTGGGTGCCGGCTGGCCCGTCAGCGGGTGAGGCCGACGAGCGTGGCCAGTCGCGCCACGCCGGCCGGCGCGGGCTGCGCGCGGGCGACGTCGGCGATCACGGTACGCGCCAACGGCCGGCACCGGACCTCGGCCGGCGCGACACTGTCCGCGTCGACGAGGGCGCGGGCGGCCCCGCGCAGGTCACCGACCTGGAGGTACGCCCGCGCGGCGTCGACCAGGTACGCGCCCCGGTACTCGGCCGGCAACCGCCGCCACGCCTCCCGCCGCACGATCGCCGGATGTCGTCGCACCGCCTCGGCGGCGTCACCCCGTGACACCGCCACCAGCACCCGAGTCAACTCGACGGCGATCGGGGCGAAGCTGGTGCGGTACTGATCGTCGTACCCCCGAAGGTTGGCGGCGACGCCCGCGGCCCGGTCGGTCAGCTCGTCGGCGCGGTGGTGCTCGCCGCAACCGGCGGCGGCGAGCGCGGCCTGGAGCAGCAGCGTCCCACCCACGGCCCACTCCCCCGCCGACCGCTGCGGCCGGACACGGTTCGCGGCGGCGAGCGTCGCGGCCAGTGCCAGGCGGTCGCGGCCCGATGCGCGCAGCGCCTGCCCGACCGACACGGCGGCCGTCGCCGCGAGGATCGGGTCGTCGTGGGCGGCGGACATCGCCCGGTCGGCGGCCAGCCAGGCGAGGTCGGCCTCGCCGAGCTTCACCAGCAGGGACGAGGTGATCCGGTACGCCTGCACCAGCAGCTCCGCCGACCGCGCGCCCTGGACGGCGTCGAGCAGACCCGGCAACACCCGCACCAACTGTCCGTAGTGCGCGTGCTGATAGGTCAACCAGGCGTACCCGACCTGCCGTCTCAGCTCGTCCATCTCTGGTGGAGCCTGCGGGGTGTCGTAGCGGGCGAGCGCGGCCCGGATGTCGTCCACGCCGTCCGGCGTGCCCGCCGGGGTGCTGCGCGGCTGGCCGAGCAGCACCTCCGGGTCGACGCGCAGGACGTGGGCCAGGTCCTGGATCACGGAGTACCGGTCGAGGGGGCGGACACCTCGTTCGATCTTGTCGACCCAGCTCTTGGACCTGCGTAGCCGGTCGGCGAGCATCTGCTGGGTCATCTGCCGCCGCACCCGCCAGCTCGCCACGCGGCGGCCAATAGGAATGTCATCGCTGGTCACGCCGCCACCGCCGGTCCGGGACCGCGCGGGTCGTGTCCTCGACGGGTACGCGCTCCGCCTCGGCCTGGGCCAGGAGGCGCTGTTTGGCAGCCTCCCGCTCGGCCGCTTCACCGTCGTTCTCCGGAGCGTTGTCGTCCTGACCGCTCATCCCCGCCTCCTCTGTCAGAGGCCCAGGAGGCTCGCTGCCCCAGGCCATGGGACGCGTCCACGTCCCAAACCGGACAGTAGGGCGGATTGGTGATGCGTTGATTACTAGCAGTTATGCGGCCAGGCTGATGCCGATACGGCCAGCGAGCAGGCGCAGGTCGTCGGGGATAGCCCGGCGCTGGGCACGCTGCGCCAGCGCCACCACGGCATCGCGGGCGAGCGGATTGATGGCGAACGGAATGGGCGCGGCCTGCTCGGCCCGGATGAATGCGGCGAGGGCTTCGGAATCCCGGCGACCGCCGTCCGCCAGCGCTCGCCCAATGTCGAGCCAGTACGACAGTTGGCGATTCGATGCCTTGAGCACCTGCGGTCGTATCGTACGCGACAGCTCGATTATCTTGCCGTATTCGCCCTGCTCAGCCGCGATGGACATCTTCCAGAGCCCCACATTGGTTGGCCCAAAGCAGCAGCCGTTGAAGCCACCACCGTCGGCCGGATCTCCCAGACTCGCCGCCTCCCGGGTGGCCTCCGCGAGGTGATCGCGGGCAACGTCCGGACGAGCGTCCACGGTCGAGGCCAGCGCAGCCATGAGGTGAAGCTGACCAAGCATCTGCCGCACCCGGACGTCGGAGGCGTCCCCCTGAAGCTCCGCCAGTGATCGGTCAGCGGAATTGGCCGCCAAGCGGGCCGACTCGATCGGCAGGCTCTGGGCGTAGACGAAGCGGGATGCACCGATCCACGCTCGATCTTCGACGTCCTCGGCAGCCGATACGGATACCCGGGCGGCATTGAGGGCCAGGTGGCGGTAGCCGAGGTGCCGCAGGCAGGTGGAGGCCAGGTAGGCGACCTGGGCGAGCGCGGCGCCGCCCACGGCAGCGGCTTCGAGCAGCAGACTCGGGAGCATGCGGGCCATGGCCGGGTAGTTGCAAGAATTGCGGAGCTGATCGGCGCGGACGATCTCGGCCGCGAGGCGTTCAGTTGTGTAGGTCGACGGGCGGCGCTCGCCGTCCTCGATCTCGATCAGGGCCGACCAGATCGCCGGCACGCACTCGGCTGCGCTCTCGCGGGCCGGATCGCCGGACTCGGTGCCCTGGCCCAGCAGGTCAGCCACTGTGACCTGGAGCGCGGCGGCGAGAGCGACCAGAGTGGAGCGACGGTCGATCGTCTTCCGACCCGACTCGACCTGCGACACGTACGACTGGGTGACACCAGCAAGCCCCGCGAGGACGGCCTGAGTCATCCCGCCACGGCGCATCCGCCAGTACCGCATCCTGGCGCCGATGGTGTCGGGCCTTTTGATCATGAGAGCGCCCACCCCCAGGTAGAAAGCTGGGATAGCAGCCGTAGCCTACACCGCGCCCGGATTGGGAGGCGACCACTCAAGTGCCCGAGAATGGCGAAGCGCAGCTCCCGGAAATCTTCACCTGACTCTTCAAGAGATCGCCCGCCGTTTTGTCAGCGTGGCTGCCGCCTCCCGGACACCCCTAACCAAATCCACACCGTTGGCGCTCGACTTCCGCTTTACTCAAGCGACATGAGCGTCACGACCTTCTACCCTCAGAATCGCATAGAGGAACATTAAGCCTGAGACGAATTAGGGGAAGATGACGAGTCCCAGCCCGAGGATCAAGTGTTCTACCAAGAGCAGCTCGGCGTGGCACATTTCTAGAAGATTGACCCTCAGCGGCAGTCTCAGCACGACAGATGCCGTGTCCGCAATCTGACAAGCCACAACGGGCGCGGCTCCCGGCGTACGAGCGGCCCTCACCTACGATCTGGGCCTATGCCAACCAGCCGAGAGGAGCCGTTGATGACCCTACCGAACCAGCGGATCGAACAGGTGATCGAAGAAAGCAGCCATGCAGACGCGCCGACGCTTGCTGCTATGCCTGACGAGACGGTTGCTGACTCGCCGTCTGCAACTGAGAAAGTGCCTGCAGCCAAGAAGGCATCCGCGAAGCCTAGGGCAACGAGTAATGGCAGGGCGGCTACAAGGACGCCGTCTACCAAGAAGACGGCAGCAAAAAAGACCGCAGGCAAGAAGACGAGCAGCGCCCGCAAAACCCCCACCCCGAACACTCCACCGCCGAAGTACCCTCGCCACGATGTTCGCCGAGCTCTTCGCATCCCACAAGCCATTCTGGACCAGAATGCTGGGCACCCTTCAACTCCTAACGAAACCGCCGCGTTTCTCGGTGTCGGCTATTCAGGGGAGTTCGGCGTCGAAATTAGCTCCGCCAAGAAATATGGCTTCCTGGAGTCACAGGGCGGGAAGCTAGCAGTTACAGATCGAGCGAAGCAGGCACTAAGGCCGCGTAGCGACACCGACGAGGAAAACGCGCTCCGCGAGGCGGTATTCAATGCGCCTGAGATTTCCGATGTCTATGCACATTATCGTGGCGAGTATTTGCCCGACGAACGCTTCCTCAAGAATGCGTTGGTCGAACAATTCGGGATTCCCGCAAACAAGGTCTCCGAATTCCTTGACATCTTCTCTGCGTCGCTACAGGCTGTCGGCCTGATAATCAAAGACAATGATCGAATCAAGATCGTCGACGTAGGCAGAGAGGACGCCGTCCGGGTCTCGTCGAAATCGGCTACAACCCGCCGGACGCCGCCAAGAGAAGTTCTGGAGACGGGTGATACCTGCTTTGTCATGCAGCCCTTCTCGGGGCATCACGGTGGTTATTATGAGATGCTGTTCAAGCCAGCGATCGAGAAGTCGGGCTTGCGTCCGGTGCGCGCAGACGAGAACATATTCGGTTCCGGCAAGATAATGGACCAGGTGTGGCGAGGAATCCGAGCCGCCAGAGTCCTGGTCGCAGAATTGACGACTCGCAATCCGAACGTGTTCTATGAGCTAGGCCTCGCTCACGCCCTCGGAAAGCCAGTCGTGCTTGTTTCTTCTGGGTTGGATGAAACCCCTTTTGACTTGCACCATATTCGGGTGATCTACTACGACATCAACGATCCCTTCTGGGGAACTAAACTCATTGACAAGATCGCCGAGAATATTCGTTCGGCAATCGACAACCCCGAAGAGGCAATTTTCACCGTTGAAGACTAGCCAGGCTCAACGAGGCCTCAAGTTTGTGTACCAACTATCGAGCCCCCCGCCGCGCTAACCACACCGTGTGTTCCCGCGAAATGGCCTGCTCGGCATCTTCAACGAATAGCCGCCATTTCTCCTCCGTCGGCTGCAAGAGATGCGAGCTGGCTTCGGTCAAAACAAAAGATAGATCCCTGGCCGTGACAGAGTATGACTGGGACAGGTTCTGATAGCCTTTAGTTTGTACCCAAGCGCTGACACTAGCGGCTACAGTCGCCGCGACACCAAGTAAACCGATGTCCATGACGTTGAAGGTCTTGAGTGCGGCAAAGGCTAGGCCGACGGCCTGAAAGGTGATAGCAATACCAAACCAAGTTCGAGCACGGCTCCGGTTGTACTCAGCTTTTCTAGTGTACCAACTGTTTTCGTTTTCCACCCTGTCAGTCAAGTACCGACTCATCCGCTCCGGCAGCGGCGCTGACCGTAGCGCGCGCATGGCTTCTGTCACTTGACTTCCGGTCGCCGTCAAAATGAGGTCGGCGTTCCTAACTGAAGAATCGATCTCTTTTAGTCGTCGCACAAACGTCTCGTCCGGATTTGGATTGAAATCCACACCGAAAACACCGCCACCGACGCTGTACCTCCATGCCAGCGTCTTGATTGACTCTGCGGCAGCTCTTCCCTTGTACCACTCGCCCTCAGGCTTCGTACTTATAAGATAGTAACTAAAGAAGATACTTGCTAGGAACGATAATCCCGAAATACCGCCACCTAGTTCGATCCGATGACCGCCAGCTTCCATGCTGGTGGAGATCCCACCACCGACCGAGGCCACAATTGCGGCGAACAAGCCCAGGTACGTTAGCCGCAAGTACGCCCGCTGCCCCCTGGCTGACACCTTCTCCGCGTCGCTCAAGTAACTCGGAAAATTCTCTTCGATCATCATGCAGCCGATCCAACCCATAGAAGCCCGGACATCGAGCATAGTATGCTATGCGTGTTAGTTGAAGGTGGACGAGGTCCTTCTTCGCATCGTTGACGGAGTGCGAGCACATCGTTGCAGGCTTGATGTTCGCGGGACCTCGGCATCCCCTTATTCGGTTGCCCTCGGAGGCCTATGAGCCCTGACGTTCTTTCAAGATGATTGAGCGCAAGCGGAATTCGCGCTCTGAGTCCATTTCGTTACTCCACGGTATGGACATCCCTGGAGAATACCCGTCCGGATCGATCGAGGTGCTGACTACTAGGCTGCGGTCTGGTTGCTTCTCTGGTGGGTGCACACCAGTCATAATTTATGGCACATCTGAACGATTGCCAAATTCAGGCGCTTAAGGGCAGTCAATCGCGGTCACGTGAACAGCGTTGCCAACCAGAGCACATTCCCGCAAAATGGCCTACTCAGCAAGCGCCCTGGCGCAATATTCGCTTCGCGGTTGGCGGATCTTTCCAGGTCCGTGGCCGACGTGATGTTGTGGCGTTGAGACGTCGTGAGTGGACGTGCGGTGTACCGCGTGACCTGACTGACGAGCGATGGGCGGAGGTCGGTCCGTTTCCCTGCAGGCGTGGAAGGCTCGACATCCGTCGGTGTCGGGACATCAGGGCCAGTAGTAGTAGCTGCGGGAGATGTGAATGCAACCTTCTACCGGAACGGACCGGCTGCAGCGGGAGTACCTGCCGCACGCTCTGCCGCCGAAGCCCGCGACGTCTACTACTTCTCGTTGTGACGCGACGACGGCGCCGAACAGGCCACTCATGACTGCAGCGCTGCCAGGTGAGGAGAAAGCCGGTCGGGTGGAGGATCCCACCCGCGGTGGTGATGGACAACCAGTGGATCCGGCTGGCCCCCACGTCCCGCCTGTCACGACCAGCAAGGACGCCGGGAAGAAGCTCCCCGGCGGCATCATCCTCACCGACCAGCTCACCGCGGCCGAGACAGAACTGGCCGCACCCGCCCATCACCCGCAAGACACTGCTCAACCTCAACGGCACACCGACCCGCCGCCGGCACCCGCTGACGCAACCATCGTCAGTTCCCCGTCTAGCAGATCTAGTTCGCCGATCTGA
Organism: Micromonospora sp. NBC_00617; assembly: GCF_045161355.1. Classification (NCBI taxonomy): domain Bacteria; kingdom Bacillati; phylum Actinomycetota; class Actinomycetes; order Micromonosporales; family Micromonosporaceae; genus Micromonospora; species Micromonospora sp. NBC_00617. Next base: position 2,548,683 of record NZ_CP107751.1, read on the forward strand.
GCGGCGCGGTCAGGTCCTCCTCAACGGCGACCAGCTCGGCAATCTTGGCGGCAATGTCTTCCATCGAATCATCTGCAGTGTTCAACCCATTTCGGGAGGCAAGCAAGGGGCTAACTTTCCGGAGGTCGTCGTAGGTTGTCTCGTGCACAACAGGAATCAGCAGGTCACGTGCAAGGAGTTCCGAGAGCTCCTTGTCCGAGACACCCCGGCGGTCGACGCGTTTCAGTAACGCAGGCGTGACCAGAACGAGACCCGTACGCGACCTAGCCAGCCCTCTGTCGATTTCCCGCAGGAACGGTTGGCCGAGCACAATGTCCTTCTCGCTGAACCAGACCGACACACCCTCTGCTACCAGCAGGTTGTTCAACTCCGCAGCAGCACCACGCCGATCATCCCACGCGTGGCAGAGGAAGACATCGCAGAGGCCTGGCTCCTGACGCGCGCGCAACTCGACGGTGCGGCGAACGGGAGTAAGCGCTCGCACCTCCGCAGGCGTGTAAGTCAGGGAGGACGTGCTCGGCGACCAACGCGGCCGGGTTCTGCCGCTGATAGACCCGCCCCCACTACTCGCGCCGCCCCCGCTCCGGCTCTGGGGCGTGTAATCCGGCTGCGGGTAGTAGGGCCGGGGCGGTGAGTATCCAGAGCGTCGGCTACTGCACGCAGGGCACGCCGCGGCCGCGGCGCTGCTTCGATGGCCCCGGACCGGGGCCGTACATGAACTCATAACCACGATGGTAGATCCTCACCGAACCCGAACCTGGGCTATCCACCATCACCCCGCCACCCGCGAAGACCAGGCGAGCAGCATCGCCAATCCATAGCCATGCCCACAACGGGGACGCAGCCTCCCGAACCAGCCTGTCAGAGCGCCACGATCGCCGCTGTCTCCGCCGGCAGCTCGATCCGGTCCCGCATCACCGTGACCCCCTCGCCCGTAGCCAGCAGCACCCGCCGCGCCACACCCGGCAGGCTGACCCCCTGCCCCCGCCCAGCGAAGTTGGCGACAACCAGCGTCTCCCCCCGCCGCATCAGCAGGAACTGGTCCCCGTGCTGCACAGAAACCGCATTCAACCGAGGATCCGACAGATCCGCCACCGACCGCCGCAACCCGATCAACCGCTGGTAGAACGCCAACATCTCCCGATGCTCAGGCTTGTCCAGCTCGGCCCAGTCCAACCGCGACCGTACGAACGTCTCCGGGTCCTGCGGATCGGGCACGTCCCCCTCGGCCCACCCGTGCGAAGCAAACTCCCGCCGCCGCCCCAGAGCCACGGCGGTAGCCAGCTCCGGCTCCGGGTGCGAGGTGAAGAACTGCCAAGGCGTGGAGGCAGCCCACTCCTCCCCCATGAACAGCATCGGAGTGAAGGGCGCCGTCATCAGTAACGTGGCGCCGACCCGCAGCAGCGAAGGCGACACAGAAGCCGAGATCCGATCCCCGGTAGCCCGGTTCCCGATCTGGTCGTGGTTCTGCAAGTAGGCCACCAGCCGATGCCCAGGCACCCGCGAATCCAGCGGCCGCCCATGGTGCCGGTTGCGGAAGCTCGACCAGGTCCCCGCGTGGAAGAACCCGCCGGTCAGCACGTCCGACAGCGTTTCGAGGGACCCGAAGTCCCCGTAGTACCCCTGCCGCTCGCCGGTAAGGAGAGTGTGCAGCGCGTGGTGGGCGTCGTCGTTCCACTGGGCGTGCAGCCCGAACCCACCCGCCTCCCGAGGTGTGATGAGCCGTGGGTCGTTGAGGTCCGATTCGGCGATCAACGACAACGGCCGACCCAGGTGCGTCGACAGCGACTCCACCGAAACGGCCAGCTCTTCGAGCAGAGGAACAGCCCGCGAGTCCGGCAGCGCGTGCACCGCGTCCAGGCGCAGGCCGTCGACGTGGTAGTCGCGCAGCCACATGAGCACGCTGTCGATGATGTAGCGGCGTACCTCGTCGGAGTGCGGGCCGTCCAGGTTGACCGAGCGGCCCCAGGTGTTGCTCTGCTCGGCGAGGTAGGGCCCGAACCGCGGCGCGTAGGCCCCGGAGGGCCCGAAATGGTTGTAGACGACGTCGAGGATCACCCCCAATCCGCGAGCGTGGGCGGCGTCGACGAACCGTTTCAGGCCGTCGGGGCCGCCGTAGGGCTCGTGCGGGGCATACCAGCAGACGCCGTCGTACCCCCAGTTGTGTTCGCCGTTGAAGGCGTTGACCGGGAGCAGTTCGATCAGGTCGACACCGAGGTTCACCAGGTGGTCGAGGCGGTCGATGGCCGCGTCGAAGGTGCCCTCCGGGGTGAAGGTGCCGATGTGCAGCTCGTAGAGGATGCTGCCGGGCAGTTGCCGGCCGGTCCACGCGCTGTCGGACCACGCGAAGGCGGCGTGGTCGTAGCGTCGGCTGGGCCCGTGCACCCCAGCAGGTTGCCACGGTGATCGGGGGTCGGGCAGGGGCGTTTCGTCGTCGTTCAGCAGAAAGGAGTAGTCGAGGCCGGCGTCGGGCACCTCGACCGTCCACCAGCCGTCGGCGGCGGCGCGCATCTCGTGGTCGGCGTCTCCCGCCAGGCGCAGCCGCACCCGCGTCGCGTCCGGTGCCCACACGGTGAATTCGGTCATGAAGCAGCCTCCACGGAAGCGGTGGGAGGAGCCAGCAGTGCGACGGGATAGTCGGCCAGCAGTTCGGCCACGGAGGTCTCCCCGCCACTGTAGACCCGGCCGGTGAACAGGTCCTTCACCTCGTTAACGGGAAGCGACAGAGCTGTGTCACACCAGCCGCCGACGCGCGACAGACCCAGCGGCAGGCGGGTCGCCACGGTGATCGCGCCGCCCCGGTCGAACGCCACCGCGTGCCGGCCCGCCGGCCCCTGCGCCGGCACCGGCCGGTAGCCGGTGAACAGCTCCGGGTGCGCCCGCCGCAGCCGCAGCGTCCGCGACACCACGAGCAGCTTCGCCGCGCCGTCGGTGTCGACCGGGGGACGCCAGCCGCCGTCGAGCCGCGCCAGCATCTCCCGGCGTACGTCGAAGTCGACCGGCCGGCGATTGTCCGGGTCGACGAGGGAGTTGTCCCACAGCTCGGTGCCCTGGTAGGTGTCCGGCACGCCGGGCATCGTGAGCTGCACGAGCTTCTGCCCGAGGGAGTTGGACCAGCCGGCGGGGGCGATGGCGGCGGCGAGTTCGGTCAGTTCGTCGTGCAGGCTCGGGTCGTCGTACATCCGGTCGATGACCGCGTGCATGGCCTGCTCGAAGACCGGGTCCGGGTCCGCCCAACTGGTCGAGGCCGCGGCCTCCCGGGCGGCCTTCTCGGCGTACGCGTGCAGCCGCTCCCGCTCGATCGGCCACGCGCCGACGGCGGTCTGCCACAGCAGGTGGGCGAGGGACGGGTCGGGCAGCGGTGCGTACTCCATCCAGGTCGTGACCTGCTCGGCCCAGCGTTGCGGCAGCTCGCTGAGCACGGCGAGGCGGGCGCGGACGTCCTCGCCGCGTTTGGTGTCGTGGGTGGAGACGGTGGTCATGCTGGCCGGCCAGCGGACCTGTTGGGCGGCGGCGAAGCGGTGGAACTCCGCCGGCGGCACCCCGAAGTGGGCCGGGTTGTCGCCGACCTCGTTCAGCGCGACGAACCGACTCCACCGGTAGAACGCGGTGTCCTCCACGCCCTTGGCCATCACCGCGCCGGTGAGCTGCGGGAACCGCTTCGCCAGCTCGTCGGCGGGGTCGCGCAGCCGGCGGGTGACCGCGTCCAGGACGCCGGTCAGGTCGGGCCGGCGGCGCCCGGCCTCGGAGCGGGCGGCGGCGAGGTGCCGGGCGCCGTGCGGCGGGTAACCCCGGTAGACCTCGAACGCGGCGGCCAGCTCGGCGAGCGCCGCGCGGGCCGCCTCGGTGGGCACCTCGGGGACCAACGCGGCGAGGCGGGTCAGCTCGGCGGCGAGCAGCTTCGTGGCGGCGGCCAGCTTCGTGGTGTGGGTCAGGTCCTCCCACGAGGTGTGGTGCCCGGCGAGGCGGGTGTCCAGCACCGTGAAGTCACCCTCGGCGTCGGTGTCGACGAAGAGCCCGCCGACCGCGGCGAGGGCCTCGTAGCCGGTGGTGCCGTCCACCGGCCAGTCCGGCAACTCCTCGCCGTACTCCAGGATCTTCTCCACCACGAGCCAGGCGTCCGGCGCGGCCTGGCGCAACCGGGCCAGGTAGCCGGCCGGGTCGCGCAGCCCGTCCGGGTGGTCGACGCGGATGCCGTCGACCTCCCCGGCGGCGGCCCAGCGCAGGATCAGCTCGTGGGTGGCGGCGAACACCGCCGGGTCCTCCACGCGCAGGCCGGCCAGGCCCGTGATGGCGAAGAACCGGCGGTACGTCAGCTCGGCGTCCCCGCGCCGCCAGGAGACCAGCTCGTAGTGCTGCCGGTCGTGCACCTCGGTCGCGCTGCCGTCGCCGGTGCCGTCGGCGATCGGGAAGCGGTGCTCGTGGTAGCGCAGCTCGCCGTCGACGACCTTCAGGTCGTCCAGGGCGGCCGGGTCGTCGGCCAGCACCGGCAGCAGCAGCCGGCCCCGGTCCCAGTCGATGTCGAACCAGTCGGCGTACGACGAGTCGCGCCCCCGGCGCAGCACGTCCCACCAGGCTGGGTTGGCCGCGGGGACGGCGACGCCGGCGTGGTTGGGCACGATGTCGACGACCAGGCCGAGCCGCTTCTCCCGCAGCGCCCGCAGCAGCCGCTGCCGGGCGGCCTCACCGCCCAGCTCCGGGTTGACCGCGCGGTGGTCGACCACGTCGTAGCCGTGCGCCGAACCGGGCGTCGCGGCCAGCAGGGGTGCGGTGTAGAGGTGGCTGACACCGAGGTCGGCGAGGTAGTCGACGATGCCGGCGGTGGCGTCCAGGTCGAAGCCGGGACGGACCTGGATGCGGTAGGTGGCCTCGGGAGGGGTGGCCGGCATGTCAGATCATCCTCTCCAACACGACGAGGGAGCGGTCCGGCACCCGGATGGTGCCCCCCGCGCTGATCACCGTGGCGTCGTCGGGCTCGGGTTCGGCCGTGCTGATCACCCGTTCCCACTTCTGGCCGTACTCGCTGCCGGGCATCGTGAAGTCCAGCGGCGCGTCGTGGGCGTTGAAGCAGAGCAGGAACGAGGCGTCGTGGTGGCGCTGGCCGTACTGGCCGCGCTCGCGGATGCCCTCACCGTTGACGAACAGCGCCACCGAGCGGCCGAAGTCGTTGCCCCAGTCCTCGCCGGTCATCTCCCGCCCGTCGGGGGTGTGCCAGGCCAGATCGGGCAGCGGCTCGTCGCTGCCGCGCCCACCCACCGGCAGGCCGGTGAAGAACCGGCGGCGGCGGAACACCTGGTGCCGCTTGCGGAACTCGGTGAGCGTACGGACGAAGTCCAACAGCTGTTCGTCGACGTTGTCCCAGTCGATCCAGGCCAGCTCGCTGTCCTGGCAGTAGGCGTTGTTGTTGCCGTGCTGGGTGCGGCCCAGCTCGTCGCCGTGGCCGATCATCGGCACGCCCTGCGAGAGCATCAGGGTGGCCAGGAAGTTGCGCCGCTGCTTGGCCCGCAGGGCGAGCACCGCGTCGTCGTCGGTGTCACCCTCGACGCCGCAGTTCCACGACCGGTTGTGGCTCTCGCCGTCCCGGTTGTCCTCGCCGTTGGCCTCGTTGTGCTTGTCGTTGTACGACACCAGGTCGGTGAGCGTGAACCCGTCGTGGACGGTGACGAAGTTGATGCTGTGGAACGGGCGGCGGCCGTCGTCCTGGTAGAGGTCGGCGGAGCCGGAGATCCGGGACGCGAACTCGGCGAGGGTGGCCGGCTCACCACGCCAGAAGTCCCGCACGGTGTCGCGGTACTTGCCGTTCCACTCGGTCCACAGCGGCGGGAAGTTGCCCACCTGGTAGCCGCCGGGGCCGACATCCCACGGTTCGGCGATCAGCTTGACCTGACTGACCACCGGGTCCTGCTGCACCACCTCGAAGAACGTGGACAGGCGGTCGACCTCGTAGAACTCGCGGGCCAGGGTGGCGGCCAGGTCGAACCGGAAACCGTCGACGTGCATCTCGGTCACCCAGTACCGCAGCGAATCCATGATCAGTTGCAGCGAGTGCGGGCTGCGGACGTTGAGACTGTTGCCGGTGCCCGTGTAGTCGACGAAGTAGCGCCGGTCCTCCTCGCTGAGCCGGTAGTAGCTGGGCGCGTCCACGCCCTTGAAGCTCAACGTCGGCCCGAGGTGGTTGCCCTCGGCGGTGTGGTTGTAGACCACGTCGAGGATGACCTCGATGCCCGCCGCGTGCAGCGCCTTGACCATGCCCCGGAACTCCTGCACCTGCTGCCCGAGGTGGCCCAGCGCCGAGTAGCCGTGGTGCGGGGCGAAGAAACCGATCGTGTTGTAACCCCAGTAGTTGCGCAGCCCCAGGTCGACGAGACGGTGGTCGTGCACGAACTCGTGCACCGGCATCAGCTCGATCGCCGTCACCCCGAGCCGGGTCAGGTGCTCGATCATCGGCGGGGAGGCGATGCCCGCGTACGTGCCGCGCAGTTCCTCCGGGATGTCCGGGTGGCGCATGGTCAGCCCGCGCACGTGCGCCTCGTAGATCACCGAGTGGTGGTACGGCGTACGCGGCGGCTTGTCGTTGCCCCAGTCGAAGTACGGGTTGACCACCACCGACTTCGGCATGAACCGCGCCGAGTCGGTCTCGTTCATCCGCTCCGGGTCGGCCATGTCGTAGTCGTACACCGCCGGGTCCCACGTCACGTCACCGTCGATGGCCTTGGCGTACGGGTCGAGCAGCAGCTTGTGCGGGTTGCAGCGCAGCCCGTTCGCCGGGTCGTACGGGCCGTGCACCCGGTAGCCGTAGCGCTGCCCCGGCTCGATGCCCGGCAGGTACGCGTGCCAGACGTAGGCGTCCACCTCGCGCAGCTCGACGCGGCGCTCGGCGCCGGTGTCCCACTTGTCGAAGAGGCACAGCTCGATCCGCTCGGCCACCTCGGAGAAGATGGCGAAGTTGGTGCCCATCCCGTCGTAGGTGGCGCCCAGGGGATACCGCTCGCCCGGCCAGACCTGCATGTCGCTCCTTCAGACCATGGTCATGCGCGCACCGCGCCACGAGCGCGCCGACGACAGGCCGCCCGCACGCACGCCGGTATTGCCCTGGGTCCCGGTGCGCCAATCCATCCTTTCAGGCGATGACCGAAATCCACCTGTCTGATGCGCGCTACACCCTCAGGTGTCCTCCGTCACCATGGACGCTTTCAAGGTGCGTTCCGGGGCTCGATGCCTTTTGCTTGTGGGGGGACACGCGTCCGCGCGCGACCCCACTCGGCCCTCGGCCACCCTTTCCACCTCTCGCTCCGCCGCCACTGACGCCGGCGCGCACCACCATGCATGGACGGAGATTGATGTGACGACCCTGCGGGTCGATGAGCAGCTCGCTGCCACCAAGGACCGGGCCCACCGGCCCACCCTGACCTCCCGGCCGCAGCTTCCCGCGCAGCCCGGCCCGTCCGCGCAGCCCGGCGCGATCGTGCCCGCGCATTCCGGCCCGGGCGTGCCGCCGCAGACCCGTCGCATCCTCATGCTGTCGTGGGAGTACCCGCCGGTGCTCGTCGGCGGCCTCGGCCGCCACGTCCACGCCCTCTCCGTCGCCCTCGCCGCCGCCGGCCACGACGTCACCGTCGTCACCCGCCACGCCGACGGCGCACCCCTGGAGGAGTACGCCGACGGCGTGCGCATCCTGCGCGCCCCCGAAGACCCCGTCACCTTCCCCCTCGCCACCGGCTCCCTACTCGCCTGGACCATGGCCTTCAACCACACCCTCACCCGCACCGCCCTACGCGCCACCCAGGCCGGCGCCTACGACGTCATCCACGCCCACGACTGGCTCGTCGCCCACACGGCGATGACGTTGCGCGACCACCTGGACATCCCCCTCGTGAGCACCATCCACGCCACCGAGGCGGGCCGGCACCAGGGCTGGCTGCCCGAGGAGATGAACCGCACCATCCACGGCGTCGAGCAGTGGCTCAGCAGCGAGTCCGGTCGGGTGATCGTCTGCTCCGGCTACATGCGCGACGAGGTGGGCGCGCTGTTCGGCGTACCGGCCGAGCGCGTCGACGTGGTCGCCAACGGCGTCGAGTCGCACCGCTGGAAGGTGCCGGCGCGGGATGTGGCCGCGGCGCGGGCCCGGTTCGCCGGGGACGGCCCACTGGTCACCTTCGCCGGCCGGCTCGTCTACGAAAAGGGCGTGCAGCACCTGATCGCCGCGCTCCCCCGGCTGCGTGAGCGGCACCCGGGGCTGCGCGCGGTGATCGCCGGCGACGGCCCGTACCGCGCCGAGTTGGAGGCCGAGGTGCACCGCCGTGGCCTGGGCGGCATGGTCACCATGCCGGGCTTCCTGGGTGGCAACGACCTGCCGGCGCTGATGGCGGCGTCCGACTGCTTCGCGGTGCCGAGCATCTACGAGCCGTTCGGCATGGTGGCCCTGGAGGGCGCCGCCGCCGGAGCGCCCCTGGCCGTCGCCGCCACCGGGGGTCTCGCGGAGATCGTGGAGCCGGGAGCGACCGGGATGACGTTCCGCCCGCACGACCCGGACGGGCTCGGCGACGCCGTCGACGTGCTGCTGTCCGACCGCGAGCGGGCCCGTGCCATGGCCCGCCGCGCCCGCCGGATGGTCCACGACCAGTACGGCTGGTCGGCGATCGCCCAGCGCACCGCCGCCAGCTACGCCGCCGCCATCGCCAACGACGCCACGTTCACGGCCTCGCGCGCCGAGCAGCGGATGTCCCAGGGCCGGGCGCTCCCGGCGCTGCCCGAGGGCAACCTGCTCGCCGCCGCCGGCCTGCGCTGAGGCTGCCCTGATCGACTCGGTTTTCTTGACGTCGGGGTGTCCCTGTGCCGGGGACACCCCGACGTCCGAAAGCCCGAGTCCATCAAGTCGCGCGGGCCGTGTCTCGCTCCTCGGCGCCGGTCGGTCGGGCCTGCCAGAATGTGCGGATGTCTCGTCCTGTTGACGCCCTCGATTCCGCCTTCCCGGTCGCCGCCTCCATCGCGCTGGACCTGATCCGGCGCCCCGAGGTGTCCGCGCGGTGGTCGAACCCGAGCGCCCTGCCGCACCTGTCCGTGGGCGCCCTGGCGTGCCACCTCGGGCGGCAGGCCGTACGGGCGGCGGAGCTGCTGCCGGCAGCCGCCGACCTGCCCACACTCGAGTCGGCCGACAGCCACTACGAGCGGGCCGCCTGGGTCACCGAGGGCACTCCGGCCGCCGACGCGGTCGCCGCGGGCTCGGACGAGGCCGACGCGCTCCGCGGCCCGGCGGACCTGCACGCCCGCTCCGGCGAGGCGCTGGCGAAGGTCAGCGACCTGCTGTCGCGGGGCGCCGCCCTCGACGTCGTGCCGATCCCGTGGCAGGGCTGGTCCCTGCGCCGCGCCGACTTCCTGCTCACGCGCCAACTGGAGATCGTCGTACACTCCGACGACCTCGCGGTCAGCGTCGGCGTGCCCACGCCGGAGTTCCCGGCGGAGGTCTTCGACCCCGTACGCGACCTGCTGGTCCGCCTGGCCGTCCGCCGGCACGGCCAGGCGGCGCTGATCGGCGCGCTGAGCCGCAGCGAGCGAGCCCGGGACATCTCCGCCTTCTGAGCCCAACGTCCGACGCGCCCCACACGCTGCGCCGCCCGGGCCCGGTCTCCCCGGCCCTCTGGGTCCCTTGTTCTCGTCCTGTAGACCTGCCCCAGAAATGGGGCGGCCGCCGGAAGCCAGAAGCGCGGATCAGCGTCACCGAAGCTCGGATGAGCGTCACGGAGAAGCCCAGGGGCCGGGACCGCCCTTCAACGACTCCAGTTCGCCGAGGTTGGCCGCGACCGCCCCTTGATCGACTCCAGTTCGCCGAGATTGTGGTGTCCCGACGCCGTGGATACCGCGATATCGGCGGACTGGAGTCGATCATCGGTGAGTCCAGCCCGACCAACCCGCCAAGCCATCCGTCGGCGTGGCAGGCCGGAAATCTGGGCGCTTGAAACCCACCCCACCACGCCCCACCCCACCACGCCCACGCCCCACCACGCCCCACCCCACCACGCCCACGCCCCACCACGCCTCGCCCCACCAGGCCACGCCCGGCCCGGCCACGCCTCGCCACGCCCGCCCCACCACGCCACGCCCGGCCCGGCCACGCCTCACCAGCCCCGCCCCACCACGCCCGGCCCCACCACGCCCCGCCACGCCCCGCCACGCCCCGCCACGCCACGCCCAGCCCGGCCACGCCTCACCAGCCCCGCCCCATATGTGGGGCAGCTCGACAGGGGCCGAACCAGGGACTTGGTACCGGTAGGAGGGCCACCGGCCGGGGCAGACCGGCCGGCCCCGCCAAGCCGGAAGCGCCCAAGGCGCCAAGCCCCGAGGCCCGGCGGAAGCCCCACGGACCGCCACGCGAGAGGGCGGGCGGATACGCGCAGGCCGCCGGCCCGGATCGGGTCGGCGGCCTGCGGGTGGTGCGAAAGAGCGGAGGTCAGCGCTCGGCGAAGGGGAGGTAGTCCCGCTCGGCGGCGCCGACGTAGACCTGCCGCGGACGGCCGATCTTGGTCTCCGGGTCGTTGATCATCTCGCGCCACTGGGCGATCCAGCCGGGCAGCCGGCCGAGCGCGAACAGCACCGTGAACATCTTCGTGGGGAAGCCCATGGCCTTGTAGATCAGGCCGGTGTAGAAGTCCACGTTCGGGTAGAGCCGGCGGGAGACGAAGAAGTCGTCGGCGAGCGCGATCTCCTCCAGCTCCATGGCGATGTCCAGCAGCGGGTCGGGCTTTGCCATCCGGCCCAGCACATCCTGCGCGGCCTTCTTGACGATCGCCGCCCGCGGGTCGTAGTTCTTGTAGACCCGGTGGCCGAAGCCCATCAGCTTGACGCCGTCCTGCTTGTCCTTGACCTTGCGGACGAAGGTCCGGACGTCGTCGCCGCCAGCGTGGATCTGCTGGAGCATCTCCAGCACGGCCTGGTTGGCGCCCCCGTGCAGCGGACCGAACAGCGCGTTGACACCGGCGGAGACCGAGGCGAACAGGTTGGCGTTGCTGGAGCCGACCAGCCGGACGGTCGAGGTGGAGCAGTTCTGCTCGTGGTCGGCGTGCAGGACGAAGAGCATGTCCAGCACCTTCGACATCACCGGGTCGACCTCGTACGGCTCCGCCGGCACGCCGAACGTCATCCGCAGCAGGTTGTCCACGTACCCCAGGGAGTTGTCCGGGTAGAGCAGCGGCTGCCCGATGGACTTCTTGTACGCGTACGAGGCGATGGTGGGGACCTTCGCCATGAGCCGGACCGTGGAGATCTCCACGTGCTCGGAGTCGAACGGGTCCAGGCTGTCCTGGTAGAAGGTCGACAGGGCGCTCACCGCCGACGACAGCACCGCCATCGGGTGCGCATCGCGGGGGAAGCCGTCGAAGAAGCGGCGCATCTCCTCGTGCAGCAGCGAGTGCCGCCGGATCCACTCGGTGAACTCGGTCAGCTGCTGCTCGGTCGGCAGCTCACCGTAGATGAGCAGGTACGAGACCTCCAGGAAGGAGGACTTCTCGGCCAGCTGCTCGATCGGGTACCCGCGGTAACGCAGGATCCCCGCGTCGCCGTCGATGTAGGTGATCGCGGATGAGGCAGCTGCGGTGTTGACGAAACCGGGATCGTACGTCGTCATCCCGGCTTCCTTCAGCAGCTTGCTCACCCCGATGCCAGCGGGGCCCTCGACCGCGGCATGTACCGGCATCGACAGCTGCCCACCGGGGTGATCGAGCTTGACTTCCGTCATGTGGTTCCTCGCTTCGCCGGCAGATCTACGTTGAATTGCCTTCGCTTCTACCGTAATTGCGGCTCGGGGGACACTGCCCGCCGTGGTTCGGCGGTGAGGTATGCGTCACCCGATTCCCGACTGGGCCGCCGGGAAACCCACCTCCCACCAACCGGAACAGGAGGTCAGAACAACGTGAGGCGTCGTAGCGTACCGTCCGCGGCGACCTGGTAGACGTCGAGCTGGTTCGTGCCGGCGCGGAACAGCCGGTCGTCGGTGAGCAGCGCGGCGAAGCGGCGGCCCCCCGGGTCGGTCGGCACCACCGGGACCACCGCGCCGATCCGGCCGTTGACGGCGATGGCCAGCAGCGTGCCGTCCGGTATCGCATCCGGCACGTCACCCCAGACCAGCGCCGGTAGGGTGCCGGTGTCCGGGTCGGTGGCCTGGAAGGCGGCCAGGTCGGCGACCTGGGCGCTGCCGCCGGTCGGGCCGGCGCGGACCTCGGTGCCCACCAGGGGGTGCGGTGTCGGCAGCGGCGGCGCGGTGGGTACCCCGCCGGGGAAGGTGACCACCTGCCCGGGTGTGTCGTAGAAGTGTTTCGTGGCGTCGGCACGGGGGGCCTGCCGGGCGGAGCGACCGTCGACGTGCCAGGGCAGGCGGATGCCGGCTTCGTCGGCGACGGTGGGCAGCAGGTCGACGTGTTCCCAGTTGCGGTCGTCCACCCGGCCGGTCTGCTGCCCGGGTTCCTTGACGAACATGGGCACCCACGCGACCTCGCCGGCAGCGGCCTTGATGGCGTCCATGCCCCGGCCCTGCGCGCCTGGATGGAAGCTCACCCCGTGGTCGGCGGTGACGACGACGAGGGCCTGGTCGTAGAGGCCGCTGGCGCGCAGCGTCCGCAGGGTCTCCCCGATCAGCCGGTCGGTGTAGCCGAGCTGGGCGAGGTGACGTTGGCGGGCCAGCTCGACCCAGCCCGCGCCGTCGTTCGGCAGGTCCTCCGGGGCGTCGTAACGGGCGCCGGACGGCAGGTACGCCCACGGGGAGTGCGGCATCAGCAGGTGCAGGAAGTGCAGGGCGGGTCGGGGCTGCGGCATCAGCCCGGCCAGGAAGCTGGTGAACCGGGCCGGCTGGTTGTCGTCGAGGCTGTCCCAGCGGAACTTCGGATCGGCCGGAACCGGCTCGGCGGCGTCCAGGCCGGCCTCGGCCCGGGTCTGCTCCCGGTAGGAGTCCTCCGGGTCGACACGGGTGTTCGTCGGCCCGGCGACCTGGCCGAGCAGCTTGCCGGTCTCCCGGACCAGCACACCGAGGCCCTGTTCGGGAGCGACGGGCTGCTCGCACCGGCTGGGTGGGCAGAGCCGGGTGATGCTCTCCTGGGCCTGGATGTCGTACAGGCCGCCGAAGGCGGTGAACAGGTTGTCCGGGTACTGCGAGTAGTGCGGCGCGACCGCCCGCGCCGGGTAGCGGCCGGTGAGCATCGCCGGCAGCGCGTTCGGCGTCCAGCCGCTGACCCCGGTGGCGTTGCGGTACCAGGTCGAGCCTTCGGCCAGCTCGGCGAAGTGCGGGAACCGCGCCGCGTCGATCCGGCCGTCGCCGCCAAGGAGGCTGACCAGCGGCAGCTCGTCGAGGATCAGCATGACCACCGGCGGGTGCACGGCCGCGCCCTGCGCGGTGCCGACCGCGCCGCCGTCGCCGCGCGGCAGCACGACCGCCGAGGTGGGCGAGACGAACAGGAACAGCGCCACGAAGGCCACCGGCCCGGCGGCGGCCAGTCGCAGCGCCAGGCCCGGCGACCGCCACCGCCGGTGCCCGGCCGCGCCGCCCAGACCGGCCAGACCGGCAAGCACCAGCAGGGGTACGCCCCGAAGCGGCGTCGTGTGCCGGCCCACCTGCACGGCGAGGGCGGCGAGCAGCAGCCCGACCAGCGTCGTGTGGGTGAGCGCGCGGGCGGTGCGGCCGGCCAGTCGGCTCAGTGCGCCGAGCAGCGCAACGGGCACGGTGGGCGCGAGGGCCACCAGGGCGACCAGCAGCAGGATCTGGTTGGGGCCGGCGCGGTGGAAGAGGAAGAAGTCGGGGCTGCGGCCGAGCACGTCCAGCAGCGGCTGGGTGACGACCAGGCCGACCAGCGCCACGATCTCCAGCAGCCGGGCCAGCTCGCCTCGCCAGCCCCGGTCCCAGCGCCCGGGCGTCGGCGGGTCGGCGACGGGTCCCGGCTGGTCGGCGACTGCCGGTTCAGCCACTCATCACCGCCCGGTACAGCGTGCGGGTGCCCGAGGGCAGTTCCAGTCGATCGGTGATCCGGCCCCGGGTCGTGAGGAGCCGTTCGAAGGTGTCGCGCCGGTAGTCCGGGAAGAGTCCGTCGGGCTTGTTGGCCAGCAGCCGGGCGGCCATCGGGTCGTCCGGGTGGACGAACTCCACCACCACGGCGCCGCCGGGTGCGCTCAGCCCGGCAAGCCAGTCGACGACCTCCGGCAGCGGCACGTTGCGGCCGATCACGAGGTGGTGTACCAGAGCCAGGGCGAGCACGACGTCCGCCGACGCCCGTTGTGCGAAGCCGGCGCGCTCGACGCCGCGCCAGCCGCCACCCGGGGAAGGGTCGGCCAGGTCGACGACCAGCGGCAAAATCCGTTGCTGGCCCTCGGAGCGCAGCGCCCGGTACAGCTCGTCCACCACGGCCGGGTCCTGCTCGACGGCGACCACGTAGTCGGCGTGTCCGGCGGCCAGTCGGGCGTACCGGCCGTCGTTGGCGCCCAGGTCGAGCACCAGGCGCGGGCGGGCGGCGGCGGCCACCGCGGTGACCACGAACTGCTCCTTGGCGACCCGGTCGCGCGCCGAGTAGCCGCAGGTGCGCTGGTAGTCCGACCAGTGGCTGCCCGACGGGCGGTGCTCCAGCCGGCGGACGAGCTTGTCGATGCCGCGTACGGTGGCCACCTGCAGGTCCCGGGAGTAGCCGGCGGCGCGCAGTTGGGCCTTCACGTCGCTGGTGCTGGCGGCGGCGTTGCGTTGCTGCATGGCGCCGTGCAGGTGCAGGTGGGTCAGGACGCCGGGGCGCAGCCGGCGGGTTCCGCCGAAGAGGGGGCGCAGCTGGTCGGCCTCGATGCCGTCGACCTGGGCGCGCAGCCAGGGTTGGAAGTTCACGCCCAGGTGAGCGGTGAGCAGCAGCGGGTAGAGCACGGTCTGGCAGAACTGCCGGTAGCCGGCCCACGGTTCCCCGTCGCGGACCGGCTCGAAGGAGCCGATGTCGATGAAGACCGGCTTCGCGCCGCGCCACTGCAGGTTGTAGGCGGAGCCGTCCTTGGTGGTGAAGCCGTTGGCCAGGGCGGTACGCAGGATCTCCAGGTGCAGCAGGGCGGCGTCGCGCAGCATGCCGAAGGACCACTCGTACGGGTGGGAGACGAACGGGATGCGCTCGTGGCGCAGCACCGCCGCCCACGGGGTGCCGGCCGTGGCGGGCACCAGCGTCGGCGGGGCGTCCTCGGTGGCGCAGACCTTGCCGGCCGAGACGAGCGTGGGGAAGAACGGGCTGGCCGCGAGGGTCCGCCAGTGCTCGGCGGCCTGCGCGTCGAGCCCGCGCAGCACCTCGTCGCCGACGTGGAACACCCGGTTGGCGGGGTCGCGGAAGGAGGCGGGCTCGGGGCGTACCCCGGTGGGTGAGGTCGTCATCGTCGCGGCGACCACTACCGCTGGTCGGTGGGTTGCCGGCGGAACCGGTCGACCAGGCGTCGCCAGTAGAGCTTGGCGGCGACCGCGGCGCCGGCCACCCCGCCGACGACGGCCTGCACGATCAGGCTGCCGGATCCCGCGTCCAGGTAGGCCAGATGGATCACCGACCGCTCCTTCCCCTCGCCCGTGTCGACAGCGGCGTCCCGGGAATGCAGCGGTGAGGCTTTTAACCCAGAAAGCCGGACTTGTCCATTACCGTACGCTGCTCGTCTGCACCGTCGCGGCCACATCGGAGGACTCCCAGGCTGGCCACAGGAAGCGGCAGTCGTCGGTACGCTGCCGGACTGGCCGGACCCCGTGCGTCGACTATGCGTCAGCTGTGGGATTCGGCAGGCGGACGACGAACACGGTCCGCCCCGGCCGACTGTCGACGGTGACCGTGCCGTGGTGGGCCTCCACCACGGCCGCCACGATCGCCAGGCCGAGGCCGGTGCTGCCGTGCGCCCGCGACCGCGAGCTGTCGCCCCGGGCGAACCGCTCGAACATCTCCGGTCGCAGCTCCTGCGACACCCCCGGCCCGTCGTCGGCGACGGTGAGCACGGCGGTGTCCGCCTCGACGGCCAGCGTGGTGGTGACCGTCGTGCCGGGCGGGGTGTGCACGCGGGCGTTGGCCAGCAGGTTCGCCACCACCTGGTGCAGGCGGGCGGCGTCACCGGGCACCCGGATGACCACCTCGGGCAGGTCGAGCTGCCAGCGGTGCTCGGGGCCGGCCACGTGCGCGTCGCTGACCGCGTCCACCACGAGGGCGGACAGGTCGACCGGATCCACGGCGAGCGGCCGGCCGGTGTCGAGCCGCGCCAGCAGCAGCAGGTCGTCGACGAGACTGGTCATCCGGGTGCTCTCCGACTCGACCCGGCGCAGCGCGTGCGCCACGTCGGCGGGGACCTCGTCGCGGCCGCGCCGGGCCACCTCGGCGTACCCCCGGATCGCCGCGAGGGGGGTGCGCAGCTCGTGGCTGGCGTCGGCGACGAACTGGCGTACCCGGGTCTCGCTGGCCTGCCGCGCGGACAGCGCGTCGGCGACGTGGCCGAGCATCCGGTTGAGCGCCGCGCCGACCTGGCCGACCTCGGTGCGCGGGTCGGTGTCCCCGGCCGGCACCCGGACGGCGAGCGCGACCTCGCCCCGGTCCAGCGGCAGCTCGGTGACCCGGGTGGCGGTGGCGGCCACCCGGTTCAGTGGTCGCAGCGTGGCGCGCACGATCAGCGCCCCGGCCGCGCCGGCGAGGAGCAGCCCGGCGGCGGCAACGCCGGCCTGCGCGGCGACCAGCGCCCAGACGGTGTCCTGCACGCCCGACAAGGGGATCGCCACGGCCAGCACGACCCCGTCGGGGAGACGCCGCGCCACCGCACGGACGTCACCGCCCTCGTCGAGGCCGACGGTGCGCGGCCGACCGTCGGTGGGCAGCGCGACCAGCCGCGCGGCGTCCGCGGCGGGGACGTCGGCGAGGCTGCCGCTCTCGGTGCTCCTCGTCGCCGTGGTGACGCCGTTGGCGAGGCGTACGGCCAGCGAGCCCGGCGGAAAACCGCGCGGAGGCTCCGGCGGGGGCGGGTCGACGCCGCCCGGACGCGAGGCGGGCCGCCCGGGGTCGCCGCCCTGGCGGAACCAGGGCGGCACGTCGGCGCGCGTCCGGTCCCCCATCGTCAACTGAGTGTCGACCTGGCCGACCAGGAAGTGCCGCAGGGCGACCGTGGTGAGCCCGCCGATCGCGACGCTGACCAGGGCGAGCAGTGCCACCAGGGCGAGTACCAGCCGGGCCCGCAGCGATCGGCCGGCCAGCCACCGCCGGGCGGTGCGCAACGGTCGGCGGCGCGGCCGTCCGTCAGTCGGCGGGTTTGAGGACATAGCCCGCGCCGCGCAGCGTGTGGATCATCGGCGGTCGACCGGCGTCGATCTTCTTGCGCAGGTACGAGATGTACAGCTCCACCACGTTGGCCTGGCCGCCGAAGTCGTAGTTCCACACCCGGTCGAGGATCTGCGCCTTGCTGAGCACCCGGCGCGGGTTGCGCATCAGGTAGCGCAACAGCTCGAACTCGGTCGCGGTCAGCGTGATGAGCTGGCCGGCGCGGCGGACCTCGTGGCTGTCCTCGTCGAGGCTGAGGTCGCCGACGGTCAGCATCGCCTCCTGCTGAGCGGCGACCGCGAAGCCGGAGCGGCGCAGCAGCGCGCGCAGCCGGGCGATCACCTCCTCCAGGCTGAACGGCTTGGTCACGTAGTCGTCGCCGCCGACGGTCAGCCCGGCGATGCGCTCCTCGACCGCGTCGCGGGCGGTCAGGAACAGCACCGGCACGGTGGGGGCGTGCTCGCGCAGCCGGCGCAGCACCTGGAAGCCGTCCAGGTCGGGCAGCATCACGTCGAGCACGACGGCGTCCGGCTGGAACTGCCGCGCGGCGCTCAGCGCCGCCATGCCGTTGCCGGCGCTGCGCACCTGCCAACCCTCGTAGCGCAGCGCCATCGACAGCAGGTCGGTCAGTGTCGCCTCGTCGTCGACCACCAGCACCCGGACCGGTCCGCCGTCCGGGCGGCGCAGCTCGATCCGGCCCGGCACGGTCTGCCCCTGGATGACCATGCCCCCCATCGTGGGCGTGTCCGCTGTGTCGCGGCTCTGCCCCACCTGTGTGCCAGCTGTGCGGCCGGGCCGCCGGACCACCGTTCAGCCCTCGCCCGTGCTCACTCGGACACCCCGTACGCGTCGGTCCGCACGAACCGCATGCTCCACCCGCCCAGGCCGTCCGGCTGGTCGCGTTCGTAGAGGTGGTCGGGGCCGGGTTGCGTCGGGCCGGTGCCGTCCGGGTGCCGCATGATCCAACGCCGCGGCGGGGCCCCGTCCGGCCCGGCCGGCACCTCGCGGACCAGTCCGTCCGCGGGACCGCCGACGAAGCGTACGGTGACCTCGCTCATCGCGGTGCCCCCCGGTGACCGTGCCGGCACGCTCGGTGCGCCCAGCTCTGGCTCGCAAGCTACCGCACCCGCCACCGGCCCGCGCCGGTGTACGCCGGGATCGGTCAAGCCCGATCACCGCACGGTTTGCCCAGCTCGGACCCCGGGTACCGCGGTCGGAGGCACCCGCCGTCGGCGGGCGAGGGCGAGGAGTGGTCGATGCGCACGCTGGATGGGCGGTACCAGCTCGAACAGCGTATCGGCGTGGGCGGGATGTCCGAGGTGTGGCGAGCCCACGACCGGGTGCTGGACCGGCCGGTCGCGGTGAAGCTCATCTCGCCCGGCTCGGAGGATCTGCACGACATGGTGGACCGCATCCGCACGGAGGCCCGCTCCGCGGCGCGGCTGGTGCACCCGAACGTCGCGAGCGTGCACGACTTCGGCACCTCCTCGACGCTCCCCGGTCGTCGGGCGCCCTACATCGTGATGGAGCTGGCCGAGGGCGAGACCCTCGCCGCGCACCTGCGGGCTGGTCCACTGGACTGGCGCATCTCGGTACGGGTGTGCGCCGAGGTCGCCGCCGCGCTGTCCGCCGCCCACGCGAGCGGCATCGTCCACCGCGACGTGAAGCCGGCCAATGTCATGCTCACCCCGGTCGGGGTGAAGGTCCTCGACTTCGGCATCGCCACCCCGGCCGGGGTGGCGGACCCGATACCGGACGGCATGGTGTTCGGCACCCCGGCGTACCTGGCGCCCGAGCAGCTCGACGGCACGCCGGCCACCCCGGCGGCCGACATGTACGCCCTCGGCGTGCTGCTGTACTACTGCCTCACCAGTCGGCTGCCCTACCAGGCGAGCAACGCGGCTGAGCTGCTGACCGAGCGTCGGTCCCAACCTCCGGCGCCGCTGCCCGAGATCGATGGGCTGCCGCCGGAGGTGTCCGAGTTGTGCCGCTCCTGCCTGGCCGACGCCCCGGCGGAGCGTCCGACCAGCCTGTTCGCCGCGCTGCTGCTCGCCGAGGCCGTGGACGCCCGGGTGTACGTGCCGATGATGATCCCCACGCCGCGCCGACCCGCGGCGACGTCGCCGTGGACCGAGCGGGCCGCTGCGGAGGCCACCGAGGCGCTGTCGATGGTCGACGGGCCCTGACCGCGGGTGGCCCGGCGTTTCGCCCGCCCCCGGCCGGGTAGCCGGGCGGGTGAGCGACGGGAGGAACGCGATGCCGAGTCCCAGTTCCTGGCTGCATGAGGCCACCGCTACGGCCGAGGGCGGCCACGTACGCACCGACGACGGTGGGCTCTCCACGCCGCTGGCGTCGCCGCTGGCGGCGCACTGCACCGGCCTGAGACCGGAGCAGTTGCTGGCCGCGGCCTTCGCGTCCTGCCTGCACCATGCGGCGGTGGAGGCGGCCGGGGAGATCACGAACGAGGCGCACACGGTCCAGGTACGCGCCGAGGCGAAGCTGGGCCGCGACGACGACGGCCGTTACCGGGCCGACGTGCACGCCTCGATCTCCTCCGCCGGGCTGAGCCGCGCGCAGTTGGCCGATCTGGTCGAGTACGCCGATCGGCTCTGGCCGTTCTCCAGCGGCGACAACACGCGGCACCGACTGACCGTGACTCCGGCGGAGAACGGTCGACACTGATCCCGGGCCGGTTCGCGGCTTTGCGCCTGTCACATCCGCCGGACGACCACCTTGGGCCTCCACCGTCCGGTGCAGCGGGCACCCTCCGAAGAGGGGATGCTCGGGGAGCGGCCGGGGTCGGTGCAGGAGACCGTAGCGCTGACCGGGTTAGCCGGGCTAATCGGGAATAACCGGCTCGCCTGATCAGCGAGGTTTCATCGTTTCAACCGATCTTCGCCCGATATGACAGCCATGATCCGGGCAAATTGTGGCGCATGCCACCGTACGGGCCGATGGCAGCGGGCGGTCGACTATCTAGCCTCGGCGGGTGCATCCCGTCGACCCCGCCGCCCAGAAGCTGACCGACGCGCTCCCGACCACCCGTTCGGGCGACGCCGCATCAACCGAACGGACGATCGGCCGTCACCGGGCCCCCGACCCGCCGCGCCGCCCCCGGCTGTGCTCCACCCCCGTCCGGGTCGCCCTGGCCACCGGCGTCACCTGCTGCCTCGGCCTGGGCGCGTTCGCCGCCGCCCGGGGCGCCGAGGACGCCCCGCAGCCCGTACGGCCGATGGCCGACGCGCTGGCCGACCGCGCCGCCATCGCCGACGAGCGCGCCTCCCGGTCGCTGGACCGCGACGCCGCCCCCGCCCGGGTCATTCCCACCACCCCCACGACGTCGCCGACGCCCACCCCCACCGCCACCCGCAAGGCGCCCAAAAAGCCGGTCAAGCCCAGCCGGCCGCGCCCGGTCGCCGGGCTCGACCAGACCCAGATGGACAACGCCAAAATCATCGTGGACGTCGGCCTGGAGCTGAAGATGCCGCGCCGCGCCCTGGTGGTGGCGCTGGCCACCGCGATGCAGGAGAGCAACCTCTACAACCTGGCCAGCGACGTGCTGCCAGAGTCGACGCAGTACCCGCACCAGGGCAGCGGCGCCGACCACGACTCGGTCGGGCTGTTCCAGCAGCGGCCCAGCAGCGGCTGGGGCACGGTGGCCGAGCTGATGCGCCCGTCGTACGCCGCCCGGGCCTTCTACACCGCGCTGGCCGAGATCCCCGGCTGGCAGGGCATGAGCGTCACCGCCGCCGCCCAGGCCGTGCAGATCTCCGCCTTCCCCGACGCGTACGCCCAGCACGAGGAGCGCGCCAGCACCGTGGCGGCGGCCCTCACGGTCTGAGCCTGCGTTCAGCGGGCCGGACGCCCGCTGGGCGGCTGGGCGCCCGCGTCCCGGCCACCGGCCGCCACCCGGGTCGCCGGTACGCCCGTTCCGGCCGCGGCCGTGGGCGTGTCGGCCGGCACCGGCTCGACGGTCACACCGGTGAGGATCTCGTCGACCAGCGCCGCGCGACGACGCCGCGCGTGCAACGCCTCCTCAACGTCCCGCCGGGCCTGCACGGCGTCCGCGTACGCCTGCTCGCGGACGCGACGGGCCTCCTCGCGGGCCTCGTCCAGCTCAAAGCGGGCCTGCGCCAGGATCTCGGCCGCCTCCCGCCGCACCGCGTCGCCGGCCTGCCGGGTCGTCCCCGCGTCGCCCAGGTCGAGCCGCTGGAGCAGCCCGCTGAGCCAGGTCGCCTCCTGGCGGATCTCGTCCCACTCGCGGGTCGTCCCGGCGGCGCCCTCCGCCCGCGCCGCGAGTCGGAACAACCGGATCCCCAGCTCATCCAGGCAGGAATCGACCTGCCGCTGGTCGTAGCCGGTCTTCACGACGGAGAACCTCATACTGTCGCCCCCCAGGCAGCCGCTGTTACATCCCCACCTGGATCCTCGGACGCGGCGACGACGACCGAGGCAGTTCGGGAAAATTGTTCAGCATGCGAGCGCGTCAGGCGGGCGCGGCGCGGCGACGGGCCACGTCGGGCCGGCGGCGGGGACAATGCCGACCGGCCGCGCCGGGGCGGATCAGGGGCGCTTGGGCAGCACGACCACGCGGCCGAAGAACTCGTCGATGCGGCGCACCACGTCGTTGAAGTCGTCGAGGTCGATCGGCTTGGTGACGTACGCGTTGGCCTGCAAGGTGTAGCTGCCGACGATGTCGGTGTCGGCGTTCGAGGTGGTCAGCACCACGATCGGAATCGTCCGCAGATCCTCGTCCTGCTTGACCGCGCCGAGCACCTGACGCCCGTCCATGCGCGGCATGTTCAGGTCCAGCAGGATGACGTCCGGTCGGCGGGCCTGCACGTGCCGGCCCTCGGCGCGCAGGAACTCCATCGCCTCCTCGCCATCGCTGACCACGTCAATGATCTTCTCGACGTCGGAGTCGGCCAACGCCTCCTCGATCATCAGCACGTCGCCCGGATCGTCGTCGACCACCAGGATGCGTACCGGCTGCGGGCTGTCGCCCATCACTACCTGCCTCGGGTCGGCGGAGAACGGAGACCGGAACGGTCACCGTGCTGGCGGGAAAATTTAGCCCATCAGGAGGCGCTCTTGGACGTCGGGGCCGCCGTGTCCGGTGGGTATCGCAGCACGTCGGCCAGACCGGTGACCCGCAACACACGCTCGACCCGCCCGGTGGCGCCCGTGATCCGCAACCAACCCCCGTCGGCGGCGACCTGGTTGTCACCCCGGACGAACACGGCCATCCCGGTGGAGTCGCAGAAGGTCAGGTCGGTGAGGTCGAGCAGCACCCGCCGCTCGCCCGCCGCAGTGAGCTTGTCGATGGCGGCAGCCAGCTCACCGGCGGTGCTCAGGTCCAGCTCACCGGCGAGCCGCAGGCAGGCCGCACCGCCGTCGCGCTCGGCGTGGCTGACGCTGAACGTCACCGTTCTCCCCCTCGCTCCACCGGTCGGGTGGGACGTTTGCAGTCCGGCAAGTATACGCAAGGGGGTACGACGGTCCGCAGCGCGTGGTGATCGTTCGGGGCGGTCCTCAGCCCGCGGGACGGGACGCCGCGGGCAGCCCGGCACGGCTGCGCGCCAGCGCGTGCGACGCGCGGGGGAAGTCGCGCAGCACGGCGGCATAGTGCTCAAGGGTCAGGGCGACCGCACTGGCCGGCACCCCCCGACTCGTCAGGATCTCCACCAGCCACCGGACGAACTCGCTGAACAGCGAGGCGTCGTCGACGTAGAGCGAGGCGGCCAGCGAGTCCAGGATGTACCCCAGGTCGCTCACCGCCGCGTCGAGCTGGGAGGACGTGTAGTCGCGGGTCGCCGGCACCCGCTCGCGCAGGTCGGTCAGCGCGCTGTCGATCAGCCCACCCCTGCGGCGCACGAGACTCGCGTACTCGTCGTCGGCCAGGTGCCCGAGCCGCGCCGGCGGCACCCGCCGCAGCGCCCGCTCGTCGGCGATCAACTCGGCCGCCGCCGGCGCGTTCGGCGCCCAGGCCGCTCCGAGCCGGGCCGCCCACCGGCCGTCCGCGCCGAAGCCCCGCCCGCCGACCACGACCGGCACGTCCGAACGCCGGCACGCCTCGATCATCCGGTGGGCGTGCGGCAGCCGCATCGGCAGCGCGCAGGCCAACGCGACCGCCTGCGCGTCATGCCGGTGCAGGTACGACACCAGGTGCGCCGCCGGCACGCTGGCACCCAGGAAGGTCACCTGCCAGCCGCGCAGCCGCAGCACCTCAGCCACCAGCCGGGGCGGCAGCGCATGCCACTCGCCGTCCATGCAGGCCACCACTATCCGCCCGCCGGTCGGACGCGGGTTGGCGTACGTCGCCACCGCGGCCACCACCCGCTCGCTGATGTGGGTCGCCGCGTGCTCCTGGGCCACGCTCCACTCGTTGCGAGCCCACCGCTCACCCACCTCGGCCTGGGCCGGCGCGACCAGGTCGAGCAGCACCCGCTCCGGCGGTACGCCCCCGTCGAGCAGACCGAGCGCCACGTCGACCGCGGCGTACTCGTCGGCGTCGGCGAGGCAGGCCAGATAGCCGGGGTAGGCGTCGGTCAGGTCCGTGGTCGTGGCGGGGGCGGTCACGCGGGGCTCTCCCTCTGCTCGTCGGCGCTCGTCGACGTGGGCACCGCGTGCAGGTGCCGCGCGCCTCGCCCGCCCGGGCTGACCGCCCGCAACGCCAGCACCGCGATGTCGTCGTGGTCGCCGTGCCCCAGCCAGTCACAGGTGACCTGCTCGACGCGTTCGGCCAGGGCCGGCGCCGGCATCCGCTGACAGCCGGTCAGGGTCGTGAGCAACCGCTCGGCGCCGAACTGCTCATCGCCGCGGCGACCCCCACGGGCCTCGGTCACACCATCGCTGTAGAGCAGGCACGTCTCTCCCGGCGCCAACCGCACGGTCACCTCACCGACGCGCGGGTCGGGCACCACGCCGATCAGCATGCCGCGCAGCGGCACCGACTCGACCTCGCCCGAGTTGCGCAGCACCAGCGGCGGCAGGTGCCCGCCCCCGACCATCGTGAGGGTGACGCCGCCGTCGCGCTGCGGACGGGCCACGCCGAGCACAATGGTGGCGAAGCGGCCCTGGCCGTGCGCCTGGGTCGTCTCCAGCAGCGCGTCGTTGAGCAGTCGCAGCAGCCGCCCCGGGTGCGACTCCACCCGGTGCAGCGCCTGGAGGCACTGGCGGAGCTGGCCGGTGAAGACCGCCGCCTCGACACCCTTGCCGGAGACGTCGCCGAGGAAGAACACGGAACCGCCGTCGGCGAGCCGGTGTGAACCGTAGAAGTCGCCGCCGATCCGCAGCCCCGCCTGGGCGGGACGGTACGCGGTGCCCCACTGCACACCGGCGGTCTCGACCGGCTCGACCGGCAGCAGGCTGGCCTGCAGGGTGTCGGCGACCTCGGCCTGGTCGCGGTAGAGCAGGGCGGTGGTCAGCGCCGCGCCGGCCCGGGCCGCGAAGGCACGCATCAGCCCGACGTCGTCCTCGTCGTACCACCGACTGGAACGTCGGGCGACCAGCAGCACCCCGATGGGAGCGTCCCGGCCGGGCAGCGGAACGACCCGGGCGACGCTGTCGGCGCCCGTGAGACCAGGCAGCCAGCCGGCGTCGACCGCCTGCTCCACCAGCCAGTCGAGAGCGTGCGGCTCGACCCCGGTCAGCCCTTCGGCGATCGCGGCCGGCAGGGCGGGGCCGGCCAGCACGCCGCTGTCGACCATCGGCGTCTCGTCGTCGACCCGGGAGGCCCGCCACCACCGGGCACGCCCCGCACGCGGCGCCAGCACCAGCACGGCCACCTCGGCGAGGGTCGGCACGGTGAGGCGCACGACCGCCGCGGCGGCCCGGTCCGGGTGCAGCGGGTTGCCCAGCTTGTCGCCCACCACGGCCAGGAACGCCGAGCGGGCCCGTTCGGCGAGCAGCGCGTCGGCGCGGCTGACACTCTCGGTGACGTCCTCCACGTACCAGCAGCAGCGACCGGCGGAGAGGGGCACCTGGCGAGCGGTGAGCCGACGGCCGTGGTGGGTGAAGCCGCCGGGGCGCCCCTCGCCCAGACCGGCGACGCCGGACGCGGCCAGCGCAACACCGGGAACCACCTCGGGCAGCAACCGCTCGGCCACCGGGCTGACGTGTCGGACGACACCGTCGGCGTCGCAGACCACCAGACCCTCGCGGAAGTGCTCGACCACCTCGGACCAGTCGGGCGCGGCCTGATCACGGTCCGGGGCCAGCGGCGGCAGCGTCGGAGAGGGCCAGGACGGCGCGTCGGCGGACCACACCGGGGGCCGCGTGGTGCTCGGCGTGGAGATCCGTCCGTCGCCCGGGTCGGTGTCCCTGACGTCGGAAGCAGTCACCAGCTGAGCCTCACTCCTTGTCGTCCACCCGAACCCGCACCGGAACCGGCGTCTGTGGTCAAACCTCTCCGGCCACCCTACGCCGGTCCGCCTCGACCGGCATCCCACGGCAGGTCGCGGGCCCTCGGTCGCGTACCGGGCGGACCCGCCCGGCGGTTGTTACGATCCCCTCGCACCGGCTGGATTCGCCGCGTGCGGAAAGGCGTGATCGTGGCATTGGAAGGGCGGGGCCCCGAAGCGATCCAGCTGAGCATGTCCGTCGATCGGTCCGATCCCGACATGCCCCTGATCCGCGTGGGCGGCGAACTGGCGTACCTGACCGCGGCGCCGCTGCGCGCCGAGGTCGACCGGGTCCTCGCCGACGCGCCACGGGCCATCATGCTGGATTTCGCCGACCTGCATTTCATCGACAGCAGCGGTCTGGGCGTCATCGTGCACGCGTGGCGGGAGGGGCAGGAGGTCGACACGACGCTACGACTGCGGGCGGTCCCCCGCTTCCTGGCGACGATCCTGGACATCACCGGGGTGGCGGCGCTGCTCGACCGGCCGCTGCCGACGACCCGGACGGTCGGCCCCGGCTCGCAGCAGTCCGCCGCCACCGCGTGACCCGGCGGTGGAGAACACCGTCGCCGACGACAGCGCCGCCCACCTGCGCGCCCTGGGCTGACGACCGCACCCACCCACCGTCTGGTCGCCACCCCTGGAAAAAGGGGGTGGCCCCCGACCCTGGGACCTGGGGTCGGGGGCCGGAGGAAGGTCTAGGGCGCGGTCACCGGCTGGAGCCGGGGGCCGCCGTCGCGCAGTTCGATGGCCGACGGAGGTTGAATGTCGTCGGGTTCCCCCGAGTCGGGCGTCTGGTACAGGTAGCGGACAAACTCCCCACCCGCCTCGTTGTCGTCCGCACCCGGCCACTGGCCGATGCAGTCCATTCCGACCACTTCCCGGCCGGTTCCGTCGGCCTCCTCCAGCAACGCCCACAGGCTCACCGGATAGCACCGGGTGGCGTCGGGCGCGAGTTGCCAGCGGGCGTACCAGCCGGGTCGAGCGGGAACGATCTCGACGATCCGTTTCATGACGACCTTCCTTCCGCGTACCTCGGAAGAACTGCGGTCCTGCCCCGATCCTGTGGGCCGCACGGGTGAACATCCCTCACCCCGGCCGGATGAAGCCTCATCGACGCTCAGCCCTACCCGGCCGGCGGCGTCCGTTTCGGCTCCCGGGGCGGCGGGAACGCGACGGGCGCAGGATCGATCCCCAGCGGAAGGGGCGTCACCATGCGCAAGCAGATGGAGGGCGACAACCAGCGGCGCCGGGCGCTGGCCCGGCAGGCCCGCGAACAGGGCGGCCAGCCCAGTGAGTTCGGCGCGAGCCTGAGCGCCTCCAAGCAGCTCACCAGCCTGGACCAGGGCAAGCGGACCGGCCCACCACCGGCCGGACGGCACAAGTCGGACACCACGCGCGGTGGACCGGCCCCGCCGTCGAGGGGCGCCGCGGACAATCCGCGCCCGCAGCCGCCACCCGGCGGCGCGGCCGGGGTGAACAGCGTCGGCTACCAGGAGCTGGTCGACGACGTCCGACGCCGGTCCGGCGTCGACTTCTCGACGGCCAAGGTGGGCGCCGAGGCGACAGTGCTGGTGCTCGCCTTCGCACTGGACGCGGCGGAGCGGCAACGGCTGCTCGCCGCCGTGCCGAACTCGCTGCACGACGTCGTGCCCGTCGACGGCATCGAGCGGCACCGGGACCTGCCCGGCTTCCTGGCCGAGGTGGGCCGGATCAGCGGACGTACGCCGGAGCAGGCCCGCTACCAGGTCGAGGCGACACTCGCCGCGCTCGCCGACCAGGACGGCGACCTGGTCGAGTCCCTGCACGTCCCCGACGGCCTGCGGGAGCTGCTGAACCCGCCAGCGGCCGGCGGCGGCATCGTGGGCGCCTCCACCACCACACCGACCCTGGACGAGGCCCAGCTCCGGGCGGCGCTGGACGACCTGCCGTACTGGGCTGGTGACAGTGCCGGCCTGTACCGCGTGATCGCGCTGCCGCCGGACAACCTGGACCGGGTGCTCGCCCGGCTGGACCGGCTGCGCGAGGAGACCGGGCGTGGCCCGAGCATCGGACGTCCGGGCGGCACGGCCGCCGTGCTGACCGTGCGCACCAACCAGGCCGACGGGGTGACCGCGCTCGACGTGGACCTCGCCCACTCGATCGACGACGCCGTCGACGAGGTGGGCGCCGGAATGGCTGGCGGCTGACCGCCGCAGACGGCGCACGCGGGCCGGTGGACGCGGGTACCTCCCGCGCCGCCGGCCCGTCGGCCGTGCCGGGCGTGGTACGCGGCCCGTCCGCCCACCGGCGGTTCGGGCCCGCGAGCCGCTCGGTTAGCGTGCCGTCATGAACCGTGCCGCCGACCGGTTGGAGCTGGTCGCCGATCCGGTCCGCCGAACCGGACGGACGCTGCTCTCCGCTGGCGTCGAACAGTCGTACGTGGATGTCGAGGATCCCCGGCACCTGCACTTCGAGTACGTCCGGCGGATCGCCTCGGCCGTGGAGGTGGCCGCCCCGGCGGGCGTACCCCTGAGCGTGCTGCACCTCGGCGGCGGCGCGTTAACGCTGCCGCGCTGGTTGGCCGCGACCCGGCCGGGCTCCGCGCAGCGGGTGGTCGAGCGCGACCGGGCGGTGGTCGAGCTGGTCGCCCGGGAGCTGCCGCCGCTGCCACCCGAGGTGCGGGTCGAGATCGCCGACGCCCGGGACGCCGTCACAGCCGCCGCGCCCGGCGCGTACGACCTGGTGATCGCCGACATCTACCGGGCGGCCCGGATGCCCCGGCACGTACGCACCGTGGAGTTCGCGGCCGAGGTGGCCCGTGCCCTGCGTCCGGGCGGGCTCTACCTGGTCAACGTCACGGACCTGCCGCCATTGGTCGGCACCCGGGTGCAGGTGGCGACGCTGCGGGCGGTCTTCGGCGACGTCTGCGTGTTCGGGGACCGCCGGATGCTGCGCGGTCGGCGCTACGGCAACCTGGTGCTCGCCGGGACGCATCGCCCGGGCGGCCTGCCGGTCGGCCGACTCGCGGCGGCGGCCCTGCGCGACCCGATCCCGGGCGGGCTGCTGCACGCCGCCGCGCTCGACACGTTCGTCGCCGGCGCCCACCCGTTCACCGACGACTACTAGGGCGTGCGCGTCCGCATTGCCGGGTTTCCGACGGTGCGCGCCGGGAAGGCCCGGCGGGTGAGCAACGCCGACGATCGGGCCACCGCCCGCCGGGCCCTGGTCGTGATCGGCCTGGTGCTGGCGACCGCGCTCGCTCTGGCCTTCGTGTACGCGACCCGCCGGGTGCTGGTGTGGGCGGTGGTGGCCGCCTTCTTCGCAGTCGCGCTCAAGCCGTCGGTGGATTGGCTGCAACGCCGGTTCGTGCGGCGGCGGGCGGTGGCCACGCTGCTCGTCTTCCTCGCCGCGTTCGTCGTGCTGGCGGTCCTCGCCACGGTCATTCTGGTGCCGCTGCTGGACGAGCTGGTCCGGTTCGCCGAGCGGGGGCCCGAGCTGCTGCGCGACGCGCGCGCCGGTCGCGGCCCGGCGGGCCAGCTCCTGGAACGCACCGGGGCACGCCGCTACGTCAGCGAGCACTCGGACCAGCTGCGTGACGCCGGCGCCCGGCTGCGTCAACCCGCCGTGGGCGTGGTGCGCGGTGTCCTGGAGACCGTCGCGGGGCTGGTCACGGTCGTCGTGCTGGCGTACCTCATGGTGTTGGAGTCGCCGCGGATCACCGGCAGCCTCCTTGCGGCGGCCGGGGACGGTGAGGGCGAGCGGCTACGCCGGCTCGGCCGGGAGGTGTCGCGCACGATCAACGGCTACCTCACCGGCAACCTGCTGATCAGCGTGATCTGCGGGGTGCTGACCTATCTGGTGCTGGCCCTGACCGGGGTGCCGTTCGCGGGCGTGATCGCGCTGCTGGTGGCGGTGGCCGACCTGATACCGCTGGTGGGCGCGACGATCGGCGCGGTGATCGCCGCCGGCGCCGGGTTCCTGCACTCCTTCACGGCCGGAATCATCGTGCTCGTCTTCTTCGTCGTCTACCAGCAGGTGGAGAACCATCTGCTCCAGCCGCTCATCCTGTCTCGCGCGGTCCGGCTCAACCCGCTGACCGTGCTGCTGAGCGTGCTGCTCGCGGCGGAGCTGGCCGGGCTGCTCGGCGCGCTGCTGGCCATCCCCGCCGCCGGCATCGTGCAGATCCTGCTGCGCGAGTACGGGCCGCGACGACTGAATCCACCCCCACCGGCCGACCCCGGCGAACCGCCCCCGCCGGCCGAGCCACCACGCGGACGGGCCGGTCCCGCCACCTCGCGGGGCTGACCGGCCGGGTCGACGCGTTCCGCTCAGCGGCCGCGCGCCGCGACCTCCGGCGACGTGCTCTCCAGCGGGACCGCGTTCGCCGGGACCAGCCCCAGCTGCACGGCCGAGCGGGTCAGCGCGGCATCGAGCACCCAGTCGGCCCCCACGCGGGTGCGGTTGCCCGGCATCGCCATCAGGTGGTACGCCCGGGTGACCGCCTTGGCCGGCAGCCCGGCCAGGTTGACGTGCAACGGGTTGGCGGCCGCGTCCTTGCCGCCCAGGTCGACCACCCAACCCAGATCGTGGTGCTTGTACGGCTTGCGCTGTCCGAAGCCGTACGACGCGGCGATGTTGTGCGCCACGCGCTTGCCCTGACGCTCCGCGTGCTGTGCCGTCATGCCGCAGATCTGCCCCGGATTGACCAGGTCGGGCACGGCGGCGGCGTCGCCGCAGGCGAAGACCTCCGGGTAGCCGGGCACGTTGAGGAACTCGTCGGTGACCAGCCGGCCCTTCTCGGTGCGCAGGCCCAGCTCGTTGACGAACGGGTCCGGCCGCACCCCCACGCACCACACCAGCGTGCAGGTCGGCACGTACTCGCCGTCGGTGAGCTTGACCCCGTCGCAGGTCGCCTCGGCCACCGACGTGCCCATCCGCACGTCCACCCCGCGCCGGTTGAGCACCTTGTGCGAGGTGTCGGACATCCGCTTGTCCATCTCGGGCAGCACCCGGGGGGCGACGTCGAGCAGCATCCAGCGGGGCCGGACGGTCAGCCGGGGCCGCTGCGCGTGCAGCGCGTCGGTGAACAGCTGCCCGTGCGCGGCGACCTCGGTGCCGGTGTAGCCCGCCCCGACGACCACGAACGTGGAGCGGGCCCGCTGCTCCGCCGGGTCCTCGGCCTGCTCGGCCAGCTCGACCTGGCGAACGATGTGGTCGTGCAGGTAGACGGCCTCGGGCAGGCCGCGGAAGCCGTGCGCGTACTCGGTGACCCCCGGGATGGGCAGCAGCTTGTTGACGCTGCCGACGGCGAGCACCAGCCGGTCGTACGCCAGGCGGTTCTTGTCCCCCTCGGGCTGGGTGAAGCCGACCCAGCGGTTCTGCAGGTCGACGTGGTCCGCCTCGCCGATCACCACCCGGACGCCCTTGAGGGTCCCGGTCAACGGCACCGCGATGCGCGTGGGCTCGACCACGCCGGCCGCCACCTCGGGCAGCAGCGGCAGGTACAGGAAGTAGTCGGTGGAGTTCAACACCACGATCTCGGCCCGGTCCCGGGCGATCCGGCTCAACGTCTTCGCCGCGTGGTAACCGGCGAACCCGGCCCCCACGATCACCACACGAGGTTTCGTCATTGCGGGCCGTTTCCCGTCGCAGCCCCGGACAAACGTCAAAGCGCCGGCGCGCGCCGCTCAGCGCCCGTCGAGCCAGACGTTGCCGTTGGTGCCCACGGCCTGCACGCCCCGCTCCTGGTCGAAGGCCACGCGTAGCTTCTGATCACGCGGACGGTGGGGCGGGGGCGGTGATGGCCCAGCGTTCGTGGTCGCGCCACGCGCCGTCGATGAACAGGTAGTCCGGCGAGAAGCCCTCCAGGCGGAAGCCGAGCTTGCGGGCCACCCGCCGGGACGGCTCGTTGCCCGGCTGGATGTTCGCCTCCAGGCGGTGCAGCCCGGCCGTCGTGAACGCGTGGTCGATCACCAGCGCGATGCCCGCCGAGGCGTGCCCGGTGCCGCTGTACGGCGCGAACGCCGCGTACCCCAGGTAGCCGCCGCGCAGCGCGCCCAGCACGATGCCGCTGATGTTCACGTAGCCGGCGATCGCGCCGCTGGCCCGGTCGCAGATCAGGTAGCCGGCGCTGTCCCGGCGGCGGATGCGGCGCAGGTAGCGGTCGTACTCCTGCGGGGTCGCCGGCGCGGCCAGCCACGGGTGGTGCAGGTCCCGACTGCGTTTCGCGGCCGCCACGAACTCGTCGACGTCGCCGGGCCGGGGTCGCCGGATGGCCGCGGGACCACCGCTGCGCAGGTATCTCACGGCGGACCACTCTGACCATCGGCGGGACAGTTGTCCAACCGGCTAGCGGGGCGTCAGCACGCAGAACTCGGTACCGTCGGGATCAGCCAACACGACTCGACCGGCCTGGTCGGTGCCGATCCGGCTCGCGCCGAGGGCGAGCAGACGGTCCACCTCCGCCTGCTGGTCACCGTCGGCGGGTGGTGCCAGGTCGAAGCGCACCCGACCCCTGCCCTCGTTCGACATGTAGGGCGGCCCGCCCCACGTGATCTTCGTGCCGCCGCGCGGCGACTGGATCGCGGTCTCCTGGTCCTGATCCCAGACCAGCGGCCAACCGAGCGCATCGGCCCAGAAGTACCCCACCTCCTGCGAACCGTCGCAGGCCAACGCGCCGACGAAGCCGCAGCCAGCGAGGAAGTTGTTGCCCGGCGCGATGACGTCGAACTCGTTGCCCTCCGGGTCGGCCAGCACCACGTGGTCGACGTCCGGGCCCTGGCCGATGTCGATGTGCCGTCCACCCAGCTCGATCGCCCTGGCGACCGTCCGCTCCTGATCCTGCGGCGACGTGCTCGTCAGGTCGAAGTGCATGAGGTTCTGGACGACCTTCGGCTGCTCGTTCGGTGCGAAGCGGAGTCGGAACCCGGTGTCGTCGGTGGGCACGAGCCCCACGCCCTCGCGCGGATCGTCGACGATCTCCCAGCCGAGCATGCCGGACCAGAACCGCGCCAGACGCAGCGGTTCGATCGCGTCGAAGCTGATCGCGAACAGGTGAGACGCCATCGCTCTGCACACTCCGATACGGTTGGCCGCTGTCGGCCGTGGAGCGGAAGCCTAAGGATGAACACGCCGGTCCGCATCCGAGTATTCGACGAAGCCCCCGTCGACGTGAATTCCCCTACCGCCGTGCCCGCCTGGCCGCCTAACCTCGCACCGTGGCCAGGACCCGTAAGCGGAAGATCCGCGTCGACGACGTCGACTATCGATGGACGGTCAGCCGGGCCGATCCGGGCCACGTCGTGGTCAGGGTGTGGGGCATCAACGGCGGCCAGAATGTCCGGCTGGAGGAGCGGGTGACCTTCGACGACCCGTGGCTCAACTACGGACCGATCATCACCACGGATCCGGAGCGGGTGGCCGAGGTGTTCGCCCTGGACCCGGTCACGCCACGGCTGGTCGAGAGGATGATCCGGTCGGCGCTCGCCGACCCGGTCAGTGGCGCGTGGCGAACGTGACGAAGGCGCGCCAGGCCGCCGGAGCGACGAGCAACACCGGCCCGGTCGGGTCCTTGCTGTCGCGTACACCCACCACGCCCGGCAGGTTGCCCGCGACCTCGACACAGTCACCGGAGTTGCCGCTGCTGCGCGTGCTCTTGCGCCAGATCGCTCCGGTCAGGTCCATGCCGCTGCCGCCTCCGAGATCACGCTGAGGGTCTGCCCGTGCGGCATCGCCTCGGCCCGTACCGATTCCCACGACTGTCGCAGCGATAGTACGTCGGCGGGGCGCTCGATTACCGTCCCCTTTAGAGGATTGTCCAGGTAGGCCACGCCGTCCCCGTCGGCCGGGGTGGCGATCACGAAGGCCCCGTTCAGGCCGGGATAGGCGCCCACGCTGCGCGGCACGAGATGCAGATGAACCCGTGGCCGCCGACCGATCTCCAGCAGATGCTGTAGCTGCTCGCGCATCACCGCCGGTCCGCCCACGGGTCGTTCGAGAACGGTGTCGTCGAGTACGGCGACGAAGAGGGGAGGCTTCTCGCGGGTGAGGATTCCCTGACGCTGCATTCGGGCAACGACCTGCTGCTCCATCTCATCACCAAGCAACTGACTGGCACCCTCGTGCAGCGCCCGAGCATAGCCCTCGGTCTGCAGCAGGCCGGGCAGCACCAGCGGCTGGAACGAGCGCAGCGCCGTCGCCTCCTGTTCGATCGTCACCCACTCGCGGAACCACGGCATGACCGACTCGCGGATCATCGTCTCGCGGATGCGCAGCAACAGGCCGTCGGCGTCCAGCACGCGGTCGCTGCGCTCGGTGAACTCCAGCCGGGGCGGACGCCGGCACTGCTCGACGGCCGCGACGAGCGACGCCGAGTAGTTGATCCGCTCGCTCAGCGCCTCCTGGGACAGACCGGCGACCGTCCGCAGCCGACGCAGCTCGCCGGCGAACAGCTCCAGCATGGGCAAACGATCCACTGCACACCTCTGCACACCGGGGGCGTCGGACACGTACATCGGCGCTGGTAGGACTCGCGCGCCTTCCGACAGTAGCGGCAGGGTCAGCAGACTGTCACGTAGCGGAACCGCCCGGCCCGGCAGGAACGACGGGCGGAACCGAACGAGGGGCCGCCGCGATCCCCCGTACCGCGGCGGCCCCTCCCCCCAGCTGCGAAGGAGCGCATCATGGTGACCTCACCACCCGGACCGACCGGCACACCGCCGCACACCCCGCTGCGCCCGATGTGGTGCTGCCGTGCCTGCGGCGGCCCGTGGCCCTGCCCCACCGCCCGGCTCGTGCTCAAGGCCGAACACGAGCACGACCTGATCGGCCTGTCGATCTACCTGTGCGGGCAACTGCACGAGGCGATCCGGGACCTGTACCGGCTCAACCCCGACGAGGCGCCCGCGCCGCAGGCTATGTTCGCGCGGTTCGTCGGCTGGACCCCGTACCGCCGCCGGCCGCTCATCGCGGACTGAACCACCGGGTCAGCCACGGGGTGAGCGCCACGAGGGTGACGGCGAGGGCGGTGATGACGGCCTGCCCGATCCGGCCCGGGGTGACGCCATCGGCGGGGTCGAGCACGTAGTTGGCGTACCCGTTCGCGGCGGCGTCCGTCACCAGCACCGCGCAGCCCAGCGCGAGCCCCGCCGGACGGCGAGCCGCCAGCAGCAGCGCCGCCAACGGATCCCACAGGGTCAGGGACACGAAGTAGACCGCGAGCCATCCGGGCAGGGCGAGCAGCGGCCGGAGCCCGGGGACGAACACCTGAAGCACGTGCACGACGGTGCCGTAGGCGAAGACCAGGACGGCCGCCGACACGACCAGCCGGGCCCGCAGTGGAACGCCGCGCCACCGACCGGTGCTCATCCGGCCAGTCTGCCGCAGCGGCGCGAGCGCCGGGCGACCGGTCAGAGCGGCTCGGGAAGCGGCTGTTCCATCGGCATCGGCACCTGGAGGTAGGTGACGCCGCGCATGTCCAGCCAGGCCCGGTCCGGAGCGCGGACCAGGCGCACCATCACCGACTCGCAGGACGGGCAGCGCGCGACCAGGCCCGGAGCGTGCGAGTAGACGTGCAGGCTGGCCATCGAGCCGGTCGTTCCGCAGTTCTCGCAGCGGCCCATCGCGGTGCTCAGGTCGACGGTGAACAGCTCGCGCATCGGGCCGTCGAGCATGTTGCCGTCCAGGTACGACATCTCGGTCATCGGGTCTCCTCGACGTTGCGTCGGCGGGCGGGACGGTCAGCGGGCGGGACAGTCGGCGGACGGGCTCTCAGCCGGTGGGGCCGAAGCGTTCGGTCTTGATCCCCCGCGACGGGTGGCCCAGCCCCACCAGCAGGTCGGCCACGGCCTCCACGAACCCGGTCGGACCGCACACGTAGGTGAGCGGTTGCAGATCCGGCGGCCAGCCGTGGGTGTTC
Organism: Micromonospora sp. NBC_00617; assembly: GCF_045161355.1. Taxonomy (NCBI): domain Bacteria; kingdom Bacillati; phylum Actinomycetota; class Actinomycetes; order Micromonosporales; family Micromonosporaceae; genus Micromonospora; species Micromonospora sp. NBC_00617. Next base: position 2,584,253 of record NZ_CP107751.1, read on the forward strand.
ACGTCGGCCAGGCCGATCCGGTGCGGCTCGCCGCGCCAGCCGTCGGGCGCCTCGCGGGTGTACACGTACGCCACATCGAGGCCGAAGTCGTCGCGGCCCCGGCGGCGCAGCTCGTCGGCGTAGATCACGTCCTCTGCGGTGCGCACCGAGTAGATCAGCCGGAACGGCACCTTGCTGCCGATCGCCCGCCGCGCCCGGATCATCGCCATCAGCGGCACGATCCCGGAGCCGCCCGCGACCAGCTGCACCGGCTCGGTCTGCTCAGGCCGCCAGATGAACCAGCCACCGAGCGGACCGCGGACCTCCACCGGGTCACCGGCGCCGAAGACATCGATGAGGTACGGCGACACCTCGCCGTCGGGCACCCGCTGGACGGTCACCTCGATGCGCGGGCCGCCGGGGCCGTCCACGACCGGCCCGGCGATCGAGTACGACCGGGCGGTCTGGTAGCCGTCCGGCGCGGTCAACCGCACGTCGACGTGCTGCCCGGGAAGGTGCCCCGGCCAGTCCGGCACCTCCAGGACCAGCGTCTGCGCCGTCGCCGTCTCGACCCGGCGCTCCACCAGCCGCGCCACCCGCCACTTGATCGGCGCCCGGGCCGGGGTGCCCGTCGCCACCGCCCGCTCAGTCACCCTGGTACCGCTGTTCGCGCCACGGGTCGCCGTAGTCGTGGTAGCCGGCGGTCTCCCAGAACCCCGGCTCGTCCATCGTCTTGAGCCGGAGGCCGCGCACCCACTTGGCGGATTTCCAGAAGTACAGGTGCGGGACCAGTAGCCGGGCCGGCCCGCCGTGCTCGGCGGGCAGCGGCGCACCGTCGAAGGTGTGCACCACCCAGGCCCGGCCGCCGCGCAGGTCGTCCAGCGGCAGGTTGGTGGTGTACCCGCCGTAGGAGTGCGCGAGCGCGAAGTGCGCTCCCGTGTCGACGTCGGCGAGCAGGGTGTCCAGTGCGACTCCCTGCCAGGTGGTGCCGAGCTTGGACCAGCGGGTGACGCAGTGGATGTCCACCATTGGCGTCTCCTGCGGCAGGGCCATCAGCTCCTGCCACGACCACCGGTGTTCGCTGCCGTTCTCGGCGGAGATGACGAACTCCCAGGTGTCCAGTGACACCCGGGGCGTGGGGCCGGCCGAGAGCACCGGGAAGTCCTCGGTCAGGTACTGACCGGGTGGCAGGGCCGGCTCCTGTGTTCGGGGCCGACCCTGAAAACCCGGTGACACGATTCCCATCGCACAGTCGTACCACCCATGCTGGCCGGGGCGGAAGCTTTCCCGCGTACTTCCTTGTCGCCCCGGCGGGGCGCGGTCAGTGCCGCTCCGTGACGACCTTGCGCTCGTCGGACACGCCGTCGCCCCGGGTGGCGCGCAGGCTGGTCAGGGTGACCACCACCAGCACACCGATGATCACGCCGAGCGAGGCCAGGGTGGGGATCTGCGGCACGCTGTCCCAGATGCCGTGCGCCCAGTGCAGACCCAGCTTGAGGCCGATGAACGCCAGGATGATCGCCAGGCCGTAGCTGAGGTGCACCAGCCGGCTCAGCGCCGCGTGCAGGACGAAGTAGAGCGCCCGCAGGCCGAGCAGGGCGAACGCGTTGGTGGCGAAGACCAGGTACGGGTCCTCGGTGATGCCATAGACCGCCGGCACCGAGTCGACCGCGAAGACGATGTCGGTGGCCAGCACCGCGACCACCACCAGGGCGAACGGCGTGAGTGCCCGCTTCGCGCCCTGCCGCACGGTCATCCGGGCGCCGTGGTACTCGTCGACCACCGGCATGATCTTGCTCAGCAGCTTCACCGAACGCATCTTGTTGATGTCGACTTCCTGCTGATGCCCGGAGAGGGCGTCGCGCAGCAGCTTCACCGCGGTGGCGATGAGGATGATCGCGAACAGCAGGAACGCGAAGTCGAGGGTCTGCAAGGCCGCCGCGCCGAGGGCGATGAAGACCGCCCGCAGCACGAGGGCGCCGGCGATGCCGTAAAGCAGCACCCGCTGGGCGAGCACGGCCGGCACCGCGAACGCGGCCAGCAGCAGCATGAAGACGAAGAGGTTGTCGACCGAGAGGGACTTCTCGACGAGGTAACCCGTCAGGTACTGCACGCCCTGCTCGGAGCCGTAGCGGGACCAGACCCAGCCGCCGAACGCGAGCGGCAGCGCGACGTAGAACGCCGACCAGCCGATCGCCTCCCGCATGGACACCTCGTGCGGCTTGCGCGTCACCAGGAAGTCCAGCACCAGCAGGAGCACCACGCCGGCGATGGTCACCGCCCAGAGGGTGGGCGTACCCACCGACGACAGGTCACTCGCTGCGGCCAGGTATGACAATTTGGTCATGGGGTCTCCTCGAACACCGTGTCATGTTCGAGGTCTCCTTCACCCATCACCAGATGGGCAACCACCCGAGGCACGCCGGGCGTGCCGTACTGACCGGGATGGTTCGTGGGAAGTACTCCCCTCGCACGACAAGGTTAGGCCAGGGCCGATCGACACGCCACGCCGGACGTCGGTGGTTGCCCTGGCCAACCGCTGTGCCTCTCGGTTTCTCGCCCCTCGTCAGGCGCGGCGCAGCGTGGCGCCCGGCGCCATCGCCTGCTCCACGAGGCCCCGGTAGTCGCGCGGCAACTGGGTCGCCACGTCGTCGAACTCCCCGCCGGTGATCGCCTCGCGCAGGGTGGTGAACACCGCCCGGACGGCGTCCCGCGCGGCCGGCTCCTCCACGTGGGCGCGCAGCGCCACGCGCGCCACGAACTCGGCCGCTCCGAACCGGTCCGCCTGCTCGGTGCTCGGGCTCGGCTTGAGCACCAGTTGCAGCGGCTGCGGAAGCTGCGCGGCCAGGTCCAGCACCTCGCCGCCGGTCAGCCGCTCGGCGAACGTCTCCAGCACGGCCCGGGTCAGCTCGACCGCCTCCTCAGACGACGTCCGGGTGCGCTGGGAAACCTGATCGACGAAGGTGTCGTAGTTCATCGCGTACTCCCTCGGGCTTGTCGGCGGCGGCCTGCGGGTACCCGCGGCGCCGTGGTGGAAACGGCACCGGATTTCCCGCGGCGACCCGGACGATTTCCTCTGCCCACCCGCGCGTGACCAGGCGGCGGACGGGTAACCGCCGCCGGTCGTGACCACATCGTTGCCCCGAGGGAGCCCCAGACATGGCGAGCTACGCGGACGTCCTGCAGTACCTGTCGAGCCTGGACTACCCGGCCGAGAAGGACGACGTGGTCCGCGAGGCCGAACGCGAGGGTGCCCCGCCGGACGTGCTCAAGGCCCTGCGCGCCCTGCCGCCCGTGGACTACGCCAACGGCAACGAGGTGGCCCGGTCCGCCGGCATCGAGGCCGCCCCCGAGGTGGGCCCCTCGCAACGCGCCGCGCAGGCCCGGGACAAGAAGCACAACCGGGTGTCGCAGCATCTGCGCGGCATCTGACCCGGCGGTGGTGGTGTCCGCCGCAACGGGCCGGCGTCGCAAATGACCGGCACCGGTCCGCTGTCCCGCCCCCCGGACGGGCACACCCCGGCGGCGGGTCAACTCGTCGTCGTGGCGGTGGTCGGCGTCATCGCCGGCTGCGTCTTCGCTCTGACACTGTCACCGTCGCTCGCCCCGCTGGCCGGCTGGGACGCCGCCGCGCTGAGCTGGCTGGTGCTGGTGTGGCGCAAACTCTGGCCGATGGACGCGACCCGCACCGCCCGCCTCGCCGTGCACGAGGACCCCAACCGGGCCGCCCGGGACGTCGTGCTGCTGACCGCCTGCCTCGCCAGCCTGCTGGCCGTCGGCCTCGTCGTGGCCAGCGCCCACGCGGCGCCACCCGGCCCGCGCCGCGACCTGCACGGCGGCCTCGGCGTCTTCAGCGTGCTGCTGTCCTGGCTGGTGGTGCACACCGTGTTCACCGCCCGCTACGCCCGGATCTACTACACCGGCCCCGACGGCGGGGTGAACTTCAACCAGAGCGAACCGCCCCGGTACTCGGACTTCGCCTACGTGGCGTTCACCATCGGGACGACGTTCCAGGTCTCCGACACCAACCTGACCAGCAATGAGATGCGTCGTACGGTGCTGTGGCACGCGCTGGTGTCGTACCTGTTCGGCGCGTTCATCATCGCCGTCACGGTAAATCTGCTGGCGGGTCTGGCCCACTGAGCGCTCGCGCCCGGCTGCGTCACGGGCGGCGGCGGTTGTGCGGAACGGGCGGCGGCTCGTGCGTCACGGCGGCGCCTCGCCGGGACAGGCGGGCGCCCCTTGGCCACGAACCGCAACCGGGGCGCCACGCAACCTGTCCAGGCGGTGAACCGCGTCCGAACCGGTCGCGGTCACCAGGCGGTGGATTGACCGCTCGAACCGAGCGGTCAGCACTGCCGGGTACAACCATACGACAGACCATCCTCCGTACGGTCAGTTTTTGGCTAAGTGTGGGCCAGGGCACGTCAGGGTCGGCCGGTCAGCTCCGCGTACCGGTGCTCCAGGTCGACCCGGGCCAGGGCCCCCACCAGCCAGGCCAGCCGCTCGGACTCGCCGCTCGCCAAGCCGGCCAGGTCATCCGCCGAGCGGCCCAGCCCGAGCCGGCGGGCCGCCGCCAGCGCCCGCCGGTCCGCGACCGGGGCCACCTCCCGCCACAGCGCCTGCGCCTCGCGCAGAAACAGATCGATGACCTGGTCGTCCACCCCGGGCAGGTCAGCAAGGAGCGCACGCTCGGCAGCCGACTCGTGGTGAGCGACCGCGCGCAACCGGCGCAGGTCGCCCCGGTACCGCTCGACGACCGTCCGGGCCAGATCACCCAGCACGTCGGCCAACGCGTCGACGTCACCGCGCTGACCACTGTCGCGCAGCACCCGCACCCGGTCCTGGTGCAGCGACCGAGCCAGCCGGGCGGCGCTGTCCCACCCCTCGTCGCGCAGCGCCCGCGCGCCGTCCACCGCCCGGCGGAAGTCACCCCGGCGGGCGAGCAGTACCGCGAGGTAGAGCACCTGGAACAGGCTCGCCGGATTGTTGGTCACGCGGAAGCCGTACTGCTCGGCGAAGCCTCGTCCAATGCCGGCCAGCCGGCGGGCCAGGCGTTTGCGGTCCTCCACGGGCGTGATCAGAGTGGTCGCCATGCCGGCGACTACCCACGCCACCGTCGGCCAACCGCCGCCCCAGCCCGCCCAGACCCGGCCCGCGTCCTGACCCGGCCCGCGCCCAGACCCGGCCCGCGTCCTGACCCGGCCCGCGTCCTAGCCCGGCGCGTGCCGGTCCGGTGCCTCGGCCCGGTCAGCCGTGCAGGCCGCCGGTGCGGTCGCGGGCCTTGAGCCGGGTGGTGGGCAGGGCGGGCGCCGGCAGCGGCGACGCCGCGTCATCGGCCACCACTCCGAAACGCCGGCCGGCCATCCAGTCCTCCCGAGCGGCGGCGACCTCCTCGTGCGAGCGGCCCACGAAGTTCCACCACATGACCAGCGGCTCCTCGAACGGCGTACCCCCGAGCAGCAACAGCCGGGCCCCCGCCCCGCCGCGCACGGTCACCTCGCGTCGACCCGAACCCAGGTAAAGCAACGCGCCGGGCTCGAACCCCACCCCGGCGGCCTCGGCGGAGCCAGACATCGCCAGCAGGGCGTACTCGAAATCGGGCCGCAACGACAGCGTGGTCGGCGCCGCCCCGCCCAGCTCAAGCTGCACGCCCATCAGCGGGGTGTGCACCACCGCCGGGGACCGCTGGCCGGCGAACTCGCCGACCAGCAGGGTCGCGTCCAGGTCGCCGTCCCGCCACCGTGGCAGGTCGGCGTGGTGGGCGAAGTCCGCGGCGCCGGCCCGCGCCGGGTCCGGCAGCGCCACCCAGAGCTGCACGCCGTGCATGACCGGCGGGTGCGTGGCCGGCGACCGCTCCGAGTGGGCGATGCCGTGTCCGGAGGTCATCACGTTCAACTGGCCGGGCCGGATCGCCTGGACGTTGCCGAGGCTGTCGCGGTGAATGATCTCGCCGTCCAGCAGCCAGGTCACCGTCTGCAGGCCCGTGTGCGGGTGCGGTGGCACCTCCATGCCGGGCCGCTGCGCCACGTCGTCCGGGCCGAAATGGTCCACGAAGCACCACGCGCCGACCATCCGCCGAGGCCGCTGCGGCAACAACCGCCGGACGGTCGTGTACCGCCCCAGCGGCACGTCGTGGCCCGGCAGCAGCACGCTGCCGGGATCGACGTCGGCCACACCGGGCGGTCGGGTCTCTGCCAGCATCGATTCGGTACGCTCCACCGCCCGACTGTACGCTTGCGCCCTCCCCGGGCTGCGGCGCTTCCCATCAGGGGTGACCTCCGACCCAGCACGTCACGGTGGACTGGTCGGCGTCCCACCCGACCGCCCGACGCCCGGCCCGCTTCCCCCGGCGGCCCGGCCAACACCCGACGTCGTCGGCCCGGCGACCGACGAACCTGGTCGGCGTCCGAGTCGCGGGCCGGTCACCGAGAGTCGGTCACCGTCACGGTGCCGGCGCCTGCCACCAGATCAAGGAAGAGGCGGTTGGTTGAGCGGTCCCATCCCGGCGTACTCAGCAGCGCGCCAGCGGCGACCCCGGCCCAGCGCTCCTCGCGGACCGCGACCGAACCGGCCCCCGCTCCCACCCGCACCCGTACCGGTGGGGTACCCGGCACCCGGATGTCGAACCGGTTGACGCCACCGGTCAGCCGCACGGTCGTCGTGCCGCCGTTCACCGGCGGCAGGATGAGATCGGTGCGGGCGGAGCCGCCGACGAGGTCCACGCCCAGAAGTCGTGCCTGCGCCAGGTCAAGCACCTGTTCGCCCACCCCGCCCTCCAGGCGCAGACGCCAGGCGACCCGCTCGCTGAGCAGCACCCGCGCGGCCCGCCCCTCGGACGTACCGGTGGCCACCACCCCGAGCCGGACGGTCTCACCCTGCACCACGGGACGGACGGCCACGCCCGAGCCGGCCGGGCTGCTGATCCGGTAGAGGTCGTCGCCCAGGTCGGCCACCCGAAGGTCGAACGAGGACAACCCGTCCGCCAGCACGAAGGTGGCCTTCTGCCGCCCCGCCAGCGGCGTCGTCATCGTCTGGTCGGCGGCCGCATCCGCACCCGGCCGGGTACCGTCAGGCCGGGTGCCGTCCGACTGAACGCCGTCGGGTGCGCCGGAGTACGCCTGGCCGAGGCGGTAGGGGTCGGCGATGATGACCACCACGGCCGAGGCACCGAGAACCAGCACCACCACGGCGGCGGCCAACAGCAGCCGAGCACCGACCGACCAGCGGCCCGGTGCCGCTTCGGCACCCAGTGGTCGCGGCTCCGCCTCCGACCGGCGCCCCGCGTCGGAGCCGGGCCCGGCCGAGCCGCCCTCGCGCTCCGACTGATCTGCGGCCGAACGCGCCACGGCCGGGTGGGTTGGTCGCTGCCCCGGTTCGTGTTCTGCCTGGTGCTCGGTGCCGTCACCCACTGCGGCCATGCCTCTGCCCTTCCGCCGGTCCCCGCCGGGAGGTACGTACCCGCCGGCCGATCGGATCACTCCGCGCCGACCACGCCGCTCCGCTACGTCGCGTCGGTGAATCTTGGACAGTTTCCGTTCGCACCTAGAGCCTGTGTCGAAGTCGGTGCCGGGGCTTGAGCTGGCTTGAGGATCTTCGCGTGTCGGAGATCGAAAATGGGTGAGGTCTCCGGTAGATGGTTCAGCGATCAAGCGGAACCTGAAACCGGAGACCTCGTGGACACCTTAGCGGTGACGCGGCGGTTCGACCTGACTGACGTGCAGTGGGCGGTGCTGGAGCCGTTGCTGCCAGCACCGAAGCGGCCAGGTCGACCGTCGTCATGGAGTAGGCGGCAGTTGATCGACGGAATCCGGTGGCGGATCCGCGTGGGTGCGCCGTGGCGGGACGTGCCACCGCAGTACGGGTCCTGGTCGGCGGTGTATGCCCTGTTCCGCAGGTGGCAGCGTGATGGCACTTGGAAGAAGGTGCTCAGGCGTACACGTCGAAGGCGAACCGGGCCTACCTGCGCCGGCGCGGCATCGCCGCGACGATCCCGAGCAAGCCGACGGTCACCATCCACCTCGCCGCGATCAACGAGTGGCTGTGACCTCGACATAGACCTTAGTCGAGGTACCAGTTCAGCATTGCGGCACCGGTTGTCGTGAGATGAACGAAAGGCACGGTGACCGAGAGAACGCTGAGTACCGCGAGCGTGCTTCGGACCCGCGCGCTGAGGCGTCGTCCGGCGAGGGCGAGGATCCCGGCCGCAATGCCCAGTACGGCTGCCGTGCGCCCGCTGTCGAGGTGGGGGTGGAAGGCGCCGTAGGACCAGGCGAGGCCGGTCACGATTGTCAGGGCGAGGCAGACGAGCCCGACTGCGGCGATGACGAGCCGGTGCCTACCGCTGCGGCGACGCCGCATGACGGCAAGTACCAGCCCTGATGCGCCGAAGGCGCCCAGCAGGAAGGGACCGCCGAGGATTACTGCCCAGGCGCCCAGGCGCAGCAGGGCCTCCAGGGGAAACAGAATGACGAACGGTCCGTCCGTCGGCCACAGCGTCTTCGGGTCGACCAGCGCCCCGGTCCGGGCGATGCGACTGGGAACGTCCGCTGCTATGTAGGTAACGGGCACCATGATCAGCCAGGAAAGCACTGGCCAACCTAGCCCGAGGAGGAAGACGTGGGCCATCGAGGCGAGTGCGCCAGGGTTTGGAGTGACGGTGGACAGGTCGGCAAAGCCACCGCGACGTGCAGCGTGGCGCAGTGCGGGCAGCGTCCATGCTGCGCTGGCCAGATACCGCCAGCGGGCGCTCGCACCGCTTGTGAAGCTCAGTAGGTCAGCCGTCCACTCGTCGCGCTGCCGGCTTCGGAAGCTCGCCGGCAGTAGACGGCACAGCACCGCGACCGTGGCCCGCTCGGTAGGAGGCAGCGTGAGGCGCCGCGCCGGCTCACCTTCTCGATCTGGGCTCACCACGCCAGCCTCCGGGCGCCCGCCCGCTGCGCGCGCTGCTTTCGAGCGGCGATGGCGGCACGACCGGCGGCCACGCCATCCGCAGTGAGGCGGTAGTACCGCCGCCGAGGGCGGCCCTCGACGTGGACATCTATCTCCTCCGCTCGGCTCGTGAGCCAGCCGACGCCCTCGAACGCCACGAGGATCGGATAGATCGTGCCCGGCTCAAGCCCGGCTACGTGCGCCAGCTCGAGGCCGTATCGCTCGCACTCGGGCTCATCAAGGAACGCCTCTAACACCAGCAGGCGCGGCACTGTCATTCGGAGGTTCGCCATGGTGCGCCAGCGTAGACCCTATAAAGAATTCTGCATAGCTCGTGAAGAGTCCAGTTGGTGGCTCAACCGCCCCGCTTTCGCTCCGTGAAGGTGCGGCCTACCGAGCCTGCGCAGACCCGACAACAGTCGCGACCACCGCCGACTTCGACACAGGCCCTAACGGAAACTGTCCAAGATTCACCGTCACGCGGGCCAATGCCGTTCAGCCGAGCTGCGTCCGTGGATGTGAGGGGTCGGCCGTCACTCGGCGCGCTGGGCGATGGCCGGGCCTGCAGCTAGGGGTGGTGGCCAGGTCAGTAGGCGGGGGTTGGGTACGCCGATGGCCGGCACCCGTTCTCTCTCGGGTGCCGGCCATCGGTCGGGGTGGTGCGGTGGGTCAGCTGTTCCAGTACTGGCCAACCAGGTCGGTGGCCTGCTGCTCCCACTGGGCGTAGGCGTCCGGGTACGCCGAGACCTGCACGGTCTGCGCGGCCTTGGTCAGCGGCATGTCCCGCCAGCCGTCAACCTGCTTGAGGCCCTTGAGGAACGCGGTCGTCGAGTACTCCGGGTCAGTGATCTGCTCGATGGTGCCCCAACCACTGGACGGGCGCTGCTGGAACAGACCCTGCGAGTCATGGTCGTTGGCGTCACCGAGGTGACCCAGGTTCTCCAGCTTCGACTCCTGCAAGCTCGTCGCGATCGAGATGACCGCCGCCCGCTCAGGCAGGCCAGCCTTCTTCGTGGCGGCGATGATCGCCTTGACGTTGGCGGTCTGCTCGTCGTTGAGGGTGATGTGCGACTGGGCACCCTGCGGCTTCGACGCCGCGGTGTGCACGGCTGCCGCGACCGGCTTGGCATCAACCGGGTTGGCGTGCGCGGCGATCGGACCGGCGAAGACACCACCGGCGAACGCGATACCAGCAACAGACAGCATGCTCTTACGGAAGATCGTGTTCATGGGGATAGCTCCTTCGGGGGTAGGAACACCACACACCACCACCGGGGGGACGGTGACGCGGGTGTGAGCACCTCGTCCGGCGCTGCACAAAAGGGGGGGAAAGTCTGGGGGCGGCGGCCTACGGGCTGATCGCTCGTGGCACCGGAGGCGGCCTGCGAGCCGGGGGGCTCGTGGCGCGGGGACCGTGTGTAACGACCGGCGGGCCGGGGTCATTCCCGGGCCCCCACCGGGGCCAGCTACTAGCGGACCCAGGGGGCGAGCCCACGCTCGTTCGGGGGTCTACAACGACCCGGCCCGACCGGCCATTCCCATCCCGGTCGAGCCGGACGGGGTGGCCGTGGTCCTGCGATCGTCAGGGTATGTAACGACCCCCGGCCCGCCACCATTCCGCGGCGCTGATGCAACCGGTCACACCCCACAGCCATCCAGAAACGGACATCCCGCCCAGCCAGACACCGACCACGCCCGGCCCGCACCGGGACACCCAGGCTGATCGACTCCAGATCGGCGATATCGCGGCATCCGGCCAGCGGGGACACCCCCACCTCGCCGACACCGTGTCGATCGTGGAGGGCGGGTTGACGTCAACCTTCCAGGCGAGAGCGGACCTTTTCCGCACAGGCCCCCAGAACGGTCTGCGCGTCGAGCCCGAGGCTCTCGATGGCCACGAGGGCGGTGAACACCACGTCGGCCAACTCGGCTGCCACGTCCTCGCGGGTGTGGGTGACACCCTTGCGCGGATTCTGCCCGAGCAGACCGATCCAGGCGGCTGACGCCTCCCCGGCCTCCTCGGTCACCTTCAGGATGCGGCAGGTCAGTTCCGTCTGCCCGGTGCCGTTTGCCGCGTCCAGCCAGCTCCGCGCAGCCCGGGTCGCCGCCCAGATCGAGTCGTCCACGGCGACCAGTCAACCCGACCGCCCGCCCCACCGGCCAGACACCCGACCGCCGCACCGGTCACCCACCCGACCGCCCCCACCGGTCACCCACCCGACCCGCCCGCTCGGGGGCGCACCGCACGGGCGGCCGGGCAGGCCGGACCGACCGTCTGACTGGTCGGTCAGCTCAGTCATTGACTCCGGTCGACGGCAGTCCTAGGTTCAGTGCGCTACCGGCCGGTAGGCAACCGTCCCGCCTGGTCGCCCCCGCAGGCGACATCCGTCCGATGGGGAGCATCGATGCTGTCCGTACCCGTTCGCAGGCTCCGCCGCCTGATCGCCGCCACTGCGACACTGACCCTGGCCGTCGGGCTGCTCGGCGCCGCACCCACCGCCGCCGCACCCACCGCCGCCGCACCCAGCACCGCCAGTGCTTCCACCGCCGCCGCTTCCACCGCCGCCGCTTCCACCGCCGGCCACGACCCCTCCGGCGACCAGCCGCTGCCCGGCTACACCTTCCAGAATCCGCCGCTGGCGCCCCTGGTGGTGGCCGGCAAGCCGACGACGGTACGCCAGGGCGTGCACCGGCACGCCGCGTACATCATCGAGGTTCCCGCCCGGTGGAACGGCGACCTGGTGGTGTGGGCGCACGGCTACCGCGGCCAGGGCACGGTGCTCTCGCCGGAGCCGCCGGCGTTCGAGCTGCGCCAGCGGCTGCTGGCCCAGGGGTACGCGTGGGCGTCGTCGTCGTACGACCGCAACGGCTTCGACATTCGCTCCGGTGTGCTGAGCACGCGGGACCTCGCCGACCACTTCGGACGGACGGTGCGCCGACCGCACCGCACCTACCTGGCGGGGGTGTCGATGGGCGGGTACGTCATCGGGCGCTCGCTGGAGCAGTACCCGGGCTACTACGACGGGGCGCTGCCCATGTGCGGCGTGCTCGGTGACCAGACGCTGCTGGACTTCTATCTGGACTACAACCTGGTCGCGCAGGCCCTCGCCGGGGTGCCGGCCTACCCGACGCCGGCCGACTACCTGAGCAACGCGGTGCCCCGCATCCAGGTGGCGCTCGGGCTGGCGGGGCTCACGCCGACCGGCCCGGACACCACGACGGACCGCGGCAAGCAGTTGCGGGCCATCACCGTGAACCGTTCGGGCGGGCCACGGCCCGGCGCGGAGGCGGCCTTCGCGGTCTGGAAGGACTTCCTCTTCTCCATCGCGGTGACCGATGGCGGCGACTCCCCCGCCCAGCGGCCGAGCCAGGTCTCCACCAACCTGTTGACCCGCTACAGCCCGAACAGCCCGGTCGACGTCAACTCGTCGGTGCGGCGGGTGGCTCCGGAGAACGTCGTGCAGCGACTCCTGCCGACGCTGACCGAGGTGCCGAAGATCGCCGGGCGGCCGAGCGCGCCCGTGGTCAGCCTGCACGATCTGGGCGACATGTTCGTGCCGTTCAGCATGGAGCAGGCGTACGCCACCGACGTCGCGCGGCACGGTCGCGGCCGGCTGGTGGTGCAGCGGGCCATCCGGGCCGCGCAGCACTGCGAGTTCAGCCCGGCCGAGGCCGGCGCCGCCTGGGACGACCTGGTGTCCTGGGTACGCACCGGCAAACGCCCGGCCGGCGACACGGTGACCGATCCGGCGGTGGTGGCCCGACCCGACTACGGCTGCCGGTTCAGTGACCGGGCCGCGTACGCCGCCGGGGTCGGCACCCGTCGCCTGTACGCGGCCTGCTGAGGCGGCGCCTTTCGGACACGACGACGCCGGCCGGCTCCCGAGAGGGAAGCCGGCCGGCGTATGTGTGCGTGTCGTGTCACCAGAGCTGCTGGACGACGTCCGCCGCCTGCTCCTCCCACTGCGCGTACGCGTACGGGAAGGCGGAGACCTGCACGGTCTGCGCGGCGGCGGTCAGCGGCAGGTCCTGCCAGCCGCCCACGTTCTTCAGCGCGCTGAAGAACGCCGTGGCCGCGTACTCCGGGTCGGTGATCTGCTCGGGCGTGCCCCAACCGGACGACGGGCGCTGCTGGAACAGGCCCTGCGAGTCGTGGTCGTTGTACGCGCCGAGGTGGCCGAGGTTGTAGAGCTTCGACTCCTGCAACGAGGTGGCGACACCGATCACCGCGCCACGGTGGCCGACGCCGTTCTTCTTGGCCGCGTCCACGATCGCCCGGGCGTTGGCGAGCTGCGCGTCGTCGAGCGGGATGCGCGACTGGGCGCCCTCGACGCCGTGCGGGATCAACTCGTCGCGGCTCGGCTTGCCGGCCGGCGGCTTGCCGGTGGCGGAGCCGGTGGTCAGCCCGGACTCGACCGCCTGGTCCTTCTGCTGGGCCGACGTGGCGGCCTTGCCGGTGGCGAGGTCGATGGCGGCGACAGCGCCCTGGTGCGGCCCGGTGGTGACCGGGGCGGCGGTCGCGGTCGGCGCGAGCGCCAGACCGCCGAGGGCAGCCACACCCACCACGCTCAGCGCGGTCTTGCGGTACGAGTCCTTGGCGATGGCGGGGAGCCATCGAGTGAAGTCGACCTTCACGATGGTTCCTTTCGATCGTGCGGAGCGCTCCGGGGTGAACGCTCCTCGGGGGATGACCGCGGAAAGGGGTTTGGGCTCCGGCGGTACGGGGGACACAACCGGGTTGACGTGTCGGTCATTCCGGAAATGCCCAAGCCGCGGGCGTCTGCGGTCCCGGTCACTCCGACAATCGGGCGGCAGGCGCTCGGGCGGTGAAACGGGACGATACGACGCAGCGTGCCCCGGCAGGGTCAGCCGCGATGGGCCGTGCCGAACCGGACGAGAACATGCCAGAGCTGCTTGAGGTGCTGCAGGGTGTCAGCGATCGGGCCCAGGTCCGCCCACCGCTGCGGTTCGGTGACCACCGACACCGCGCCCCGACCGATCAGCTCGGCGTCCACCGGCACGCCCGGTCGGGCGAACTCCCGGTGCAGGCGTGCCGCCAGCACCGGGATCGCGGGGCCGCGGAACTCGGCGTCGACCCGGTCGACGGCCAGCGCGAAGCCGGGGTGCCACCGCAGCGGAAAACCGTACCGCCGGGCGATCGATTCCAGCGCCGCCCCGGTCGGGGTGCCGGCGAAGGACGGATCCACCACCAGTTCCTCGACGTCGTGCGCGAGGTCGAGCGGACCGTGGATCTGGGCCTCCACGTAGTCGTCGAGCGCGCGCCCGAGCGTGGCCTGCGTGCGCGGCGCCTCCAGCAGCGTCCGGGCCAGGGTGGCGACATCCATCCCGGCCCGTCCCAGGCACTCGCCGGTGCTGGCGACGCCGGCCAGCAGCCCGGCGAGCACCGCCTCGAAGGCGTCGGCCGTGCCCACCACGCCCGGACCGAGGTGGCTGTCGCCGAGGCAGAAGGTCGCCCGGCTCAGCACCGCCGGACGCAGCCGCAGGTGACAGGAGCCGAAGCGGGGGCAGGCACCGTCCGCATGGTCGAGCAGGTTGATCCCGCCGTACGTGGGTCGCTCCGCCGGGGCCACCCCGGGCCGCTGGTACGCGCCGCCGAACATCCGGTGCTCCCACCGATCGCGGTCGCCCCCGGAGTACGCGGTGAGCCCGCCGTTGGAGATCCCGGTGACGAACTGACTGCGGTACACCCCGTCCTCGGCCAGCGCTGCCGCGACGGCACGCCCGTCGGCGCACAGACGATCGGGGTGGAAGTTGACGGTGAGCCGACCACGGTGGGCTGCCGCGGCGAGCAGCCTGTGGGGCCGGTGGCCGACATCGGCGGCGGCGAGGTGCTGCTCGATCGCGGCGAGCGCCGCCGGACGCTCGACCAACACCGACGACCGCACGTACGCCAGGGCTGCCGCCTGCGCCGGGGTGAGCGCGGCGCTGAACCGTCGCTCAGACGTCGCCGTCATGCCGGGTCCCGGCTCGCTCCTGCGGTGCGCCCAACTCCTCGAAGACGGTGATCTGCAGGTCCGCCGGGGCGTCCAGGCGAGAGTTCAGCGACTGCCAGGGCGTACGCGTCGGTGGCGCGATCTCGCTCGCCCCGGCGGCGACCAGCCGGGCCGTGGTCGCCCGCGTGTCGTCGACCTCGAAGGCCACCCGGATGCGCGGCGCGACCTGCCGGCCCACCTCGACCTCGTCGATCATGCGCTTCTGCGCCGGGTTGGCGATCTCCAGGGTGGCCCGACCGGCGTCCAGGATCACCACCCGGGCGTCGCCGTCACCGGTGAACGCCGCCTCCTCGGTCAGGCCGAGGGCGTCCCGGTAGAACGCCACCGCAGCCTCGTGGTCGGCCGCCTCCACCACGAGGCGAAGCTGACGGACGACGGGTACGGGGTGCTGCTCGGCGGCCATGCGCCGGATCCTAACAACGCCCTAGGCTGACACCGTCCGGAGGGGAGCGACGATGGTCGAGACGTACGGCGACGACACGTACCTGCTGCGTCCGGTCGGTCGGGTGGCCTCGCCGCTGACCGACGCGGCGAGCGCGCCCCGGCAGGGCGATGAGGGTGCGCCAACGGCGTGGCTGATCTTCGACCCGCAGGTCGAGCGGGCCCTGACCGACCTGTCGGCCGGAGGCCCTCGACGGCACCCCCGTCCTGGACGTCAAGCCGGTGCTCGGCGCCGCCGACGAACGCTGAGCCGCGGTGCCGGGCGTCGGCCCGGCCTCGACACCCAGCCCGGCCGCGACACCCAGGCCGGGCGCCGCGCAGGCCGGGCGCAGGCCGTCGTCAGTGACCGCGTGCCAGCCACTCCGGCAGGTGCGGGGCCTCCGCGCCGATCGTGGTGTCGTCGCCGTGCCCGGTGTGCACGACCGTCTGGGCGGGCAGGGTCAGCAGCCGGGTACGGATCGACTCGACGATGGTGTCGAAGTCGCTGTACGAGCGCCCGGTCGCGCCCGGCCCTCCGTGGAACAGGGTGTCGCCGGTGAACACCGCCCCCAGGTCCGGGGCGTAGAAGCTGCACGCGCCGGGGCTGTGCCCGGGAGTGTGCAGCACCCACAGCACGGTGCCGGCCACCTCGATGCTCTGCCCGTCCCGCAACTCGCCGTGCGGCGGCAGCTGGGGGTGGACCATGTCCCAGAGCACCCGGTCGGCGGCGTGCAGCAGTACCGGAGCGCCGGTGGCCTCGGCCAGTTCGGGCGCCACCCGTACGTGGTCGTCGTGCCCGTGGGTGGCCAGGATCGCCCGGACCCGGCGACCGCCCACCAGCGCGAGGATCGCGGCCACGTCGTGCGGCGCGTCGAGGATGACGCACTCGTCGTCGTCGCCGATCACCCAGACGTTGTTGTCCACCTCGAACGTCTGCCCGTCGAGCGAGAACGTGCCGGAGGTGACCGCGTGGTCGACCCGGACGGCCATCAGAACACCACCACCGAGCGGAGCACGTCGCCGTGGTGCATCCGGTCGAACGCGTTCTCGACCTGATCCAGAGCGATCTCCTCGGTGACGAAGGCGTCCAGGTCGAGACGGCCCTGCAGGTACAGCTCGGTGAGCATCGGGAAGTCGCGGCTGGGCAGGCAGTCGCCGTACCAGCTGGACTTGAGCGCGCCGCCGCGCCCGAAGACGTCCAGCAGCGGCAGCTCGATCCGCATCTGCGGGGTCGGAACGCCGACCAGCACGACCGTGCCGGCCAGGTCCCGGGCGTAGAAGGCCTGCTTCCAGGTCTCCGGTCGCCCCACCGCGTCGATCACCACGTCGGCCCCGAAGCCGCCGGTGGCGGCACGGATGGCCTCGACCGGGTCGGTCTCGGAGGCGTTCACGGTGTGCGTCGCGCCGAACTGTCGGGCCCAGTCCAGCTTGCGGCTGTCGGTGTCCACCGCGATGATCGTGGTGGCGCCGGCGAGGGCAGCGCCGGCGACGGCCGCGTCCCCGACACCGCCGCAGCCGATCACCGCCACCGAGTCGCCGCGAGTCACGTTGCCGGTGTTCATCGCCGCGCCCAGTCCGGCCATCACGCCGCAGCCGAGCAGGCCCACCGCGGCCGGCCGCGCGGCCGGGGCCACCTTCGTGCACTGACCGGCGTGCACCAGCGTCTTCTCGGCGAACGCGCCGATGCCCAGCGCCGGGGTGAGTTCCGTGCCGTCGGTGAGCGTCATCCGCTGCGCGGCGTTGTGGGTGTTGAAGCAGTACCAGGGCCGACCCCGACGGCAGGCCCGGCAGACGCCGCAGACCGCCCGCCAGTTGAGCACCACGAAATCGCCCGGGGCGACGTCCGTGACGCCCTCCCCCACCTGCTCGACCACGCCCGCCGCCTCGTGCCCGAGCAGGAACGGGTAGTCGTCGTTGATGCCGCCCTCGCGGTAGTGCAGGTCGGTGTGGCAGACCCCGCAGGACTGGATCCGGACGATCGCCTCACCGGGGCCGGGGTCGGGCACCACGATGGTGGTGACCTCGACCGGTGCGCCCTTGCTGCGGGAGATGACTCCCCGGACTTCCTGGCTCACTTCGCCTCCTGCTGGTGGTCTGCGGCGGGGCCGGACACCGGGCAGGTGGGTGAACCGGGCTCGGCGGGTGGGCCCCTGCCGAACCTACCGCGATCACGGGTTATCGGGGATCACGCGGGGTACGCGGGTCACAATTCGGACCACGACCACCGGGAGTGATCATGAAATTCGCGCACCTGCCGCTGCGGGTCACCATCGGGGCGTACATCCTCAACTCGGGTCTGGGCAAGCGGAACCTGGAGGGCGAGGCCGCGCAGGCCATGCACGGGATGGCGGTGGCGGCCATGCCGCAGCTCGGTCAGTTCGAGCCGCCGCGGTTCGCCAAGCTGCTGTCGTACTCCGAGATCGCCCTGGGGGCCGCGCTGCTCGCGCCGTTCGTCCCGGCGCCCCTGGTCGGGCTCGGCCTGACCGCGTTCGGCGCGGGCCTCGTGCAGCTGTACCTCAAGACGCCCGGATTGCGCGAGCCGGGCAGCGTACGGCCGACACAGCAGGGCACGGGGCTGGCCAAGGACGTCTGGTTGGTCGGCGCCGGCCTGACCCTGGTGCTGGAGGGGTTGACCCACGGCCGTCGGCGCGGTTGACCTGGGCGAATCGCGTCGCCGCCACCCGTTGTCGGGTGGGCGAGCCCGCGGTCGGCCTGAGGAGCTGCGGTGACCCACAGTCGTTCGGTGCGGCCGTTCTACCGGCCGATGAGGCCCCGCCGCCGCGACGAGCCGCACCGCGCGGCCACCCCGTTGGAGCTCTTCTTCGACCTGTGTTTCGTGGTGGCCGTGGCGCAGGCGGCGACCAGCCTGCACCACGACGTCGCCAAGGGCCACCTCGTCCACGCGCTGACCAGCTACCTGATGGTGTTCTTCGCGATCTGGTGGTCGTGGATGAACTTCACCTGGTTCGCCTCGGCGTACGACACCGACGACGACGTCTACCGGATCACGACGCTGGTGCAGATCACCGGGGCGTTGATCCTGGCGGCCGGGGTGCCCCGGGCCTTCACCGACGGTGACTTCACCATCATCACCTACGGGTACGTGGTGATGCGGCTGGCCGCCGTCGCACAGTGGATCCGGGCGGCCGCCGGCGATCCGGCGCACCGGGCGGCGGCACGCCGCTACGCGATCGGCGTGACCGTGGTGCAGCTCGGCTGGCTGCTGCGGCTGGCGCTGCCCGACGGCTGGGGCATCGGGGCGTTCGTGCTGCTGGCGCTCGCCGATCTGCTGGTGCCGGCGGTGGCCGAGCGTCCGGGGATGACGCCGTGGCACCCGGGGCACATCGGCGAGCGGTACGGACTGTTCACGCTGATCGTGCTCGGCGAGGCGGTTTTGGCGATCTCGGTGGCGATCCAGACCGGGCTCGACGCGGGCGACCACGGTCTCTGGGCGCTCGCGGCGGCCGGCGCGCTCATCGTGTTCGCGCTCTGGTGGCTCTACTTCGACCGTCCGGTCGAGGCGCCGGACCGGTTGCCGTACTCGCTCATCTGGGGTTACGGCCACTATCTGATCTTCGGGGCGATCGCCGCGGTCGGGGCCGGCCTGCCCGTGGCGGTGGACCACGAGCGGCACCTCGCGCACATCTCCGGCACGACCGCCGCGTACGCGGTGGCCGTGCCGACAGCCGTCTACCTGCTGACCGTCTGGGTGCTGCTCGTGCGCCGCCAGCAGCACGGCGCGGTGGTCGTCGCCTATCCGGTCGTCGCCCTGTTGGCGCTGCTCGTGCCGCTGGGTCCGGCCCCGGTGCAGGTGCTCGCGGTGTTACTCGTCGCCCTCGTGACGCTGACGGTGCTGCTGCGCGGACGCGACGCCGGGGCGGCCGCGACGCTCCCGGCTTGATCCCGATCTGGATCAGGCATCGACCGCTCGGCCTGCCGGCGCGCGGGACGGCCCGGAAGTCGGCAGAATTGCGGCATGCCTCGCCGCCGATGGTTGCTGGCCGACCAACTCGGGCCACATTTCCTCGACGACCCCGATCAACTGGTCCTGCTGGTGGAGGTCCGGGAGCTGTTTCGCCGTCGGCCGATGCACCGGCAGAAGGCGCACCTGATCCTCTCCGCCGTACGCCACCGCGCCGCCGAGCTGGGCGACCGGGCGCTGCTGCTGCGCACCGGCACGTTCCGCGAGGCCCTGGCTCAGGTCGCCGAGCCGGTGGAGGTGTGCCATCCGCACTCCCGGGCCGCGCTGGAGTTCGCCCGCTCGGTGCCCGGGTTGACCGTGTTGCCGCCGCGCGGCTTCATCACCAGCCAGGCCGACTTCGTAACGTGGGCGGACCGCACCCGTCGGGGCCCGTTGCGGATGGCCGACTTCTACCGGCAGGCTCGTCGCTGGCACGACGTGCTGAGCGGGACGGCCCGGGGAACCGGCGGGTCCGGTGGCGCCCCCGCGCCGCGCCGGCCCCGGGTGGAGGCCCCGGCCGTGCCGGCGACGCCGCCGCCTCCACCGCCGATCGTCGAGGACGACATCGACGCGCAGGTCCGCCACGATCTGGACCGGTGGGCGGCCGACGGGGTGCGGTTCGTCGGCCGCGACGGCCCCCGGCAGCACCCGGCCACGCACGCCGAGGCGCAGGCCCGGCTGGCGCACTTCCTGACGTACCGGCTGCCCGGGTTCGGCCGCTACGCCGACGTGATGAGCGCCGACGATCCGCTGTTCGCGCACTCGGCGCTGTCGTCGTCGTTCAACCTGGGGCTGCTGCACCCCGAGCCGGCGGTACGCGCCGCCGAGCAGGCGTGGCGGTCCGGCGTCGCGCCACGCACGGCGGTGGAGCCGTTCATCCGCGGGCTGCTGGGTTGGCGGGAGTTCCTCTGGCAGCTGTACTGGTACCACGAGCCACGGTTCCGGGGCGCGAACTGGCTGGCCGCGACCGAGCCGATGCCGCAGTGGTTCGCCGAGCTGGACGCCGACGCGGTGGAGGCGCGCTGCCTCGCCGACGTGCTCGCCGCCGTCCGGGACCGGGCGTGGACGCACCACAGCCCCCGGCTGCTGGTGCTCGGCAACTACGCGTTGCAGCGTGGCTGGCGTCCCACCGAGGTGGCGGACTGGTTTGAGCGCTGCTTCGTCGACGGCACCGACTGGGTGATGAACGCGACGGTCATCGGCATGAGCCAGTACGCCGACCTGGCCCGGGTGGACACCCGCCCGTACGCGGTGGACGGCACCGACATCGACGAGATCAGCGACTACTGCGCCGGCTGCCGTTACACGCCCGAGCGGGCGCTCGGCGAGCTGGCCTGCCCGTACACCGGGGGTTTCGAGAGCTTCCTGCACCGCAACCGGGAGCGGCTGGTGGCCGACCCGCGGCTCGCCGCGGAGCTGGCCCGCCGCGACGAGCCGGAGCACCGCGAGGCGGTGCTGGCGCAGGAGGAGAAGCGGGGCAGCAGCCCTCCGTGATCAGGTGGGGTCCGCGACGGGCGGCGGGGCCGGCACGGGCCGGGCGACCCCCCGGTTGAGGCCGACGACCAGCAACCGGTTGTACGAGGCCGGCATGATCCGGGCCAGCAGGTCGGGCAGCTTCGCCGACCAGCCGATCAGCACCCGGCCCCGGCGCCGCTCGACGCCTCGCAGGATCACCTCGGCGGCCCGCCCCGGCGCGATGGTGAGCAGCTTTTCGAACTGGGCCCGGCCGGCGGTGTACTCCTCGATCGACACGCCGCTGCCGATCCGGGCGTTCTCGGTGATCCGGGTGCGGATCCCGCCGGGGTGCACCGACGTGACACCGATGCCGTCGTCGACGAGTTCGTGTCGCAGCGCCTCGGTGAGGCCGCGGACGGCGAACTTGCTCGCCGCGTACGCGGCCTGCCCGGCCGGCGCGATCAGCCCGAACAGGCTGGAGACGTTGACCAGGTGCGCGCCTGGCTCGGCCTTGAGGGCGGGCAGCAGCGCGTGGGTCAGCTGCGCCACGGCCCGGAAGTTGATGTCGATCACCCAGCTGAACTCGTCGAACGTCACCTGGTCGAACCGGCCGCCGAGGCCGACGCCGGCGTTGTTGACCAGCAGCCGGACGCGAGGGTGTCGCTGGCCGATCTCGACCGCGACCCGGGCGGTGGCCGCCGCGTCGGCGAGGTCCACCCGGTACGTGTGCACCTGCCGGTCCGGGTGTGCGGCGTGGATGGCGGCGGCGACGGCGTCCAGCCGCTCGGTGTCGCGGTCCAGCAGCACCAGGTCACTGCCCCGAGCGGCCAGGCCGTGCGCCAACGCGGCGCCGATGCCGCTGGCCGCGCCGGTCACCACGGCCGTCGCGCCGGCGAACTCAAACCTCCGCACGATCGGTGCTCCTTTTCTGGCGGGTGCCGCGGGAGAAGCGCACACCCTCGTCGGTGAGCCGGCCGTGCCGCATCAGCAGCACGTCGCGGGCGTAGTTCTGATACAGCCGCCAGGGTGCCCGCGCGCCCTGCCTGGGCAGCGCGTCGACGCTGCGCAGCACGTAGCCCGAGCGCAGGTCGATGAGCGGCACCCGCCGCGCGTCGGGCGGAGGGAGCGGGGTGACGACCTGCTGGCCGGTGCGGTCCAGGTGGCGCAGCAGCCGGCAGACGTAGCCGGCGACCAGATCGGCCTTGAGAGTCCACGACGCGTTGGTGTAGCCGATGGTCAGCGCGAAGTTCGGCACGCCGGAGAGCATCATGCCCTTGTAGGCGACGGTCCCGGGCAGGTCGACGTCGACGCCGTCCACGCGCAGCGTCAGGCCACCGAGCGCGAGCAGGTTGAGCCCGGTGGCGGTCACCACGATGTCGGCGCTCAGCTCGTCGCCGGAGGCCAGCCGGACCCCGTGCGTGGTGAACGTGTCGATCGTGTCGGTGACCACGGACGCCCGCCCCTGCTGCACGGCGGTGAACAGGTCACCGTCGGGCACCACGCAGAGCCGCTGGTCCCAGGGGTCGTAGCGGGGCGAGAAGTGCCGATCGACGTCGTACCCGACCGGCAGCTGGCGCTTCGCGCCGCGCCGGAGCAGCCGCTTGACCAGGCCGGGCGCGCGTCGGCTGAGCTGGAAGTTGACCGTGGAGAGCAGCACGTTCTTCCACCGCACCACGGCATACGCGGCGTTCGCCGGCAGCCAGCGCCGCAGCGCGCCGGCCAGCCGGTCGCGCGAGGGCAGGGCGATGACGTACGTGGGTGAGCGTTGCAGCATCGTCACGTGCGCGGCCCGCCGCGCCAGGGCCGGCACCAGCGTCACGGCGGTCGCGCCGCTGCCGATCACCACCACCCGCTGGCCGGAGTGGTCGAGGTCGTCGGGCCAGTGCTGCGGGTGCACCAGCCGCCCGGCGTACGCGTCGACGCCGGGCAGGCTGGGCGTGTAGCCCTCGTCGTAACGGTAGTAGCCGGTGCAGGCGAACAGGAACGAGCAGGTCAGCACCACGGTCTCGGCGGTGTCGACGCGCTGGGCGTGCACCGTCCAGCGGGCGGCGTCGCTGTCCCACTCGGCGCGCGTCACTTGGTGGGAGAAGCGGATGCGGCGCTGCACGTCGTACTCCCGGGCGGTCTGGCGCACGTACTCCCGGATGGCCGCGCCGTCGGCGATGGCCGTGGCGTCGGTCCACGGCCGGAACGAGTAGCCGAGGGTGAACATGTCCGAGTCGGACCGGACGCCCGGGTAGCGGAACAGGTCCCAGGTGCCACCGACCGCGTCCCGTGCCTCCAGCACCGCGTACGTCTTGTCGGGGCAGTCGCGGCGCAGATGGCAGGCGGCGCCGATGCCGGACAGGCCGGCGCCGATGATGAGCACGTCGACGTGGTCGGAGGGCATCGCGTTCCTCCCGTCCGGGGCGGTGGACGGACACTAACACCGCCCCGGACGCTTGGTACCTAGCGCGAGACCACCGCCGGGCCGCCGAGCTGACCGTAGCGGTGGGAGGTCCGCTCGGCCTCGAGCCGGGCGAGCATCCGCGCGAAGTCGTCGGCGGAGAGCACCGGGCCGTTGTTCTTGCGCCAGCCTCCCGTGCGGGAACGCCGTTGCACCGCCGACTCGAACGCCCCGTCGGTCGTGCGCACCCAGCAGGCGTCCCGCACGGTCGGCTCGCCGAGGAGCAGCGCGGGCCGCGCCTCGAACCCGGTCACCTCCGACCACCGGAACGCCCGCAGGTTAGTCCGTGGACGCTCGCGTGAATTCCATGATCCAATTCGTCTCCCAGGTGCGTTCGTCGTCGACCGAGAACGCCTGCTCCCAGCGGGCCGTGGTCGCGGTGATCCCCGACCAGATGAACCGGCACCGGACCGGCCGCCCCTCGTGCTGGTCGTCGGCGTAGAAGCGGCCCACCCCGTCGACGAAACGTCCCACCATCGGCGGCTGCTCCAACTCCCCACGACCGCTGTTCATCCAGTAGATCGACCACTGCTCGCTCGCCGGGTCGAAGATCCTGATCGTGGCGCCGGAGAAACCCTTGGTCGGAAGGGTGATCTCGTCGAAGTTGCCGCCGCCACCGAAGAAGCTGTGCGCGACCGACACCCCGGGAAACTCGTCCCACTCGTCGCAGCCGGTCAGCCGCTCGCGCAGCCGACGGTTGACCACGTTCCAGGTGCCCACAAAGAAGTCGAAGTCGCCCATCAGCGGCCCACCGGCCCTTCCGCTCGCGTGTCATCCAGATAGCCGGTCAAATCGGGAGTCTGGGGTGTCAACACGTGGCGCACCCAGGCGGCCCGCTCGTGCTCCAGCACCGCCAACTCCCACACGCAGCCCACACCGGGCCGCCGCAGGTCGACGAAGTGGGTCGGGTCGTCGTCCGGGCAGTCCAGCGCGGGCTGGCCGGCCACGGCGATGCGCGCCTCCACCACGTTGTCCCACACCCAGGTGTACGCCAGCAGGTAGGCGCCGGTGTCCGCACCCCGGTGCAGCACCACCCAGCCGGCAGCCGGGGTGCCGTCGGACGGGACGTCGGCCAGCAGCGCGGGCAGCAGGTCGTACGCCGCCTTGCGCACCTCCGGCTCGATCGGGCGCTCCGGCTGGTCGATGTGGTAGCGCTTGAGCTGCCGACCGTCCACCAGGACCGGCGCCAGCGTTCGTAAATCCTTGTCGCGAAATGCCATGCCGGGACGGTAGGACCACTCCCCTGACAGCTAGTGTCAGTGAAGTGCGGGCCAGTCGACTTCTCTCCGTTCTGCTGCTGCTCCAGTCGCACGGCCGGCTGACCGCCGCGCAGCTCGCCGAGCGGCTGTCGGTCTCCCCACGCACCATCTACCGGGACGTGGAGTCGCTGCACGCCGCCGGCATCCCGCTCTACGGCGAAGCCGGGCACGCCGGCGGCTACCAGTTGGTCGACGGCTGGCGGACCCGGCTGACCGGCCTGACCGCCGAGGAGGCCGACCGGCTCTTCCTGGCCGGGCTGCCCGGCCCCGCCGACGAGCTGGGCTACGGCGACGTGGTGGCCGCCCTGCAACTCAAGCTGCACGCCGCGCTGCCCGCCCCCCTGCGCGACCGGGCCACCCAGCTGCGGCAACGCTTCCACCTGGACACACCCGGTTGGTACGCCGACGGCGACGCCTCTCCCGAGCTGGCTCGCACGGCCGAGGCCGTCTGGCGCCAGCAGCGCGTCGAGGTGCGCTACCGCGGCTGGCGCGGCGAGGTGACCCGGGTGCTGGAGCCGTACGGCCTGGTGCTCAAGGGCGGCCGGTGGTACGTGGTGGCCACCCGACCGGGCCGCGCCGAGCCGGCGACCTACCGGGTCAACCAGATCCTCGCGCTGACCCCGCTGGCGCAGGAGTTCGACCGACCGGCCGACTTCGACCTGCCGGCCTGGTGGCGGGAGCACGTGCTGCGCTTCCGGGAACGGCTGCACCAGGACGAGGCCACCGTACGGCTGTCCCCCGCCGGCCGGGAACGGCTGCGGGAGATCGGCAGCGACCCGGTGGTGTCCGCCGTGGACGCCAGCGCCGGGCCACCCGACGCGCACGGCTGGGTGACCGCCGTCCTGCCGATCGAGTCGCTCACCCACGCCCACGGTGACCTGCTGCGCCTCGGCGCCGACGTGGAGGTGCTCACCCCGCTCGCGCTGCGCGACCGCCTGGCCGCCACCGCCGCCGGGCTGGCCGCCCTCTACGCCCCCTCCGGCCAGCCGACCCGCTAGCCACCGCCGCTTCCACAGTGGAAGACGGCGGGACATCGACTGTCGGCAGGGTGTGCCACCCTGGGACGGGCACCAGCGGTCACCGGAGGTGAGGGCCACGCTACGACTACGCGCACTGGTCGCCGTCCCCGGCACCGGGCCGGTGACCCTCGACGTCCCGTCCGGCGCGACGGTCGCCCTGGTCGCGCCACCGCGGGTCGGCACGGCCGTGGCCCGGGTGCTGGCCGGGCTCGCCGCCCCGGTCACCGGGCGGATCATGGTCGGTGACCGGGATGTCACGGCCCTCGCGCCGCCGCGCCGGCAGATCGGCTACGTGCCCGCTGGGGGCGCGCTGCTGCCGCAGCTCACCGTGCGCCGCAACATCGAGTACGGCCAGCGCAAACGCGAGCGGGTGCACGAGGTGGCCGACGACTGGACGGCGACCGTGGTGGACCGGCTGGAGCTGGCACCGACGCTGGATCTGCTGCCCCACCTGCTCTCCGACGCCCAGCGTTTCCGGGTGGCGTTGGCCCGGGCGGCGGTCTGCCTGCCCGAGGTGCTCGTCGTCGACCTGCCCGTCGACCCTTCCGGCGGCAGTCGCCTCGCCGACCTGCTGCCCCGACTGGCGCCTCCGGACGCACCGGGGGTGGCCGTGCTCGTCTGCACCGCCGATCCGGCCACGCTCGCCGAGATCCCCCGCTGCCACGAGCTGGTCACCGAGTCCGACGAGGCGCTGCGGTGACGCCGGCCGGCCGGGTCACCCGGCGTACGCTGCTGCGCGCCGCCGCGGCCGGCGCGGCGGCGACCGCGGCCGGGTGTGCCGGCGGCAGCCGCTCGGTGCAGGTGGCGGTGGTCTGGAGCGGCAGCGAGCTGGACCGCTTCCGGGAGGTCGTGGCCACCTATCCCCACCCGGTGCGCGTGGTCAGCGCCGGCAACGACATCGACGCGTTCCTGCGCGCCCGACACCTCGCGGGCACCTCGCCGGACGTGGCGATCCTGTCGCGCCCCGGCCTGGTCACGGAGTACGCCGCGCGGGGCTGGCTGCGCCCGGTGCGCCCCTCGACCGAGTACGCGGTGCCCATCGGGCTCAGCGACCTGCTGATGGCCGGCGGGCAGCGCTACGGCGTCTGGGTGAAGGCCGCGCACAAGTCACTGGTCTGGCACCTGCCCTCGATGCTGCCGGAGCAGCCGACCAGCTGGGACGAGCTGGTCTCGCTGACCCGCCGCCTCGGCGCGCTCGCCCGGCGCGGCGCCGGCCCGGCGCCGCTGGCGATCGGCGCGGCGGATGGCTGGGTGCTCACCGACTGGTTCGAGAACGTGCTGGCCGACCTCGCGCCGACCGCCTACGACGCCCTCGCCGGGCCGGACGCCGACTGGCAGGGCCGGCCGGTGCGCGACACCCTGGACCGGCTCGCCGAGCTGTGGAGCATCGACGGCGCCTTCCCCGGCGGCGGCCGACGCGCTCTGCTCACCCAGTACGAGGAGTCGGTGATCCAGGTGGTGCGCTCCCGACGGGCGGTGATGGTCTTCGAGGCCGACTTCACCGCCGAGGTGGTCGGCCGGTTCCGGCGCGGCACGGAGGAGCCGGTCACCTTCCGGTTCCCGAGCGCCGGCACGGGCGGCGGCGCGCTGATCGTGGGCGGGGACGTGGCGGTGGTGTTCGCCGACGCCCGGGGCGGGGTGGAGCTGGTCGAGTGGCTGACCCGGGCCGACTCGTTCCAGCCCTGGCTGCGCGCCGGTGGCTACCTGTCGCCGAACACCACCATCGCCCTCACCGACTACGCCGACCCGGTCCGTCGCCAGCTGGCCCGCGAGATGCGCGGCCCCGACACCCTGCACTTCGACCTCTCCGACCAACTGCCCGGTCCGTTCACCGGCTCCGACGGGGTGGGCATCTGGCGGATCATGCAGGACTTCTTCGCCGACGTCACCGACGGTGTCTCCGCCGGTGCGGCGGTTCGCCGGGCCACCGGGCAGCTCGCGACGGCGGCCCGCGACGCGGGCGGTGACCGATGAGTCAGGTCAAGGTGCTCGGCGAGCTGGCGGTGCTCGACGACGTGGGCCCGCCCCGGCGCGGCCGGGCCTACCCGGCGGCCGGGGCGACCTCCGCGCTGCTGCTGCCAGCCGCGCTGCTGCTCGGCGCGCTGGTGCTGTGGCCGGTGCTGCGCACGCTGCACGCCAGCGTCACCACCGACGGTCGCTGGGTCGGCGCGGAGCACTTTCGCGCGGCGCTCGCCGCGCCCGGCACCGGCGCGGTGGTCGGCCGGACGGTGCTGTGGGCGGTGCTGGTGCCGGCGGTGGTGACGGCGCTGGGCTACCTGTTCGCCGTGGCGTCCCGCCGCTCCCAGGAGGGCGGGCTGGTCCGCCTGATCCTGCTGGTGCCGGTGGCGTTGCCGCTGGTCGTCACCGGGGTGACCTTCCGCCTCATGTACGACCCCGACCCGACCCGCGGCCTGGCCACCCTGCTCGCGGCACGGCTGACCGGCCGCGCCGACGACAACGCGCCGCAACTGCTCGGGCCGGGCCTGGTCACGGTGGCGCTGATGTCGGCGTTCGTCTGGGCGTGGGTGGGTTTGGCCGTGCTGGTCTTCCGAGCCGCACTGGACCGGCTGCCGCCGAGCCTCGCCGACGCGGTCCGCGCCTACGGCGGCGGTCGACGACACGTCCTGTGGGACGCGCAGTGGCGACCGCTGCTGCTGCGTACCGTCGCGGTGGTCTTCGCGCTGGTGGCGCTCGGCACCAGCCGGACCTTCGACCTGATCCTCGTCATGACGCCCGGGTCGGTCCGCGACGACGCGGCGGTGCTCGCCTTGCGGGTCTGGCAGACCTCGGGCGGCACCACCACCGGGCAGGGCGCCGCGCTCGGCGTCGTCTGGCTGGTGGCGGTGGCCGCCGGGATGCTGGTGGCGGCGTTCTTCGTCCGTCAGGCGTGGCCGCCACCCCGCGTCGAGGCGACACCCGGGCCCACCCCGACGACCCCGCCGCCGCGACGACTGTTCCGGCTGCTCGTCGCGGGCGGCGCGGTGGCCTGGCTGATTCCGCTCGTCGTGCTCGTGGCGACCTCCGCGCACGGGCAGGTGGACGCCGCCGCGCGCGGCTGGTGGTCGGCGCCGCCCGGGACGGGCTCCTACGCGGCGCTGCTCGGTGGCGGCGAGCTGTGGCGGGCGCTGGGCTTCACGCTGCTGTTGGCGACAGTCGTCACCGCTACGGTGCTTCTCGTCGCGCTGCTGGCCGCGTACCCGCTGGCGTGGCTGACCGGGCCGGCCGCGCAGGCGACCGGGCTGCTGCTGATGGCCGCCACCGTCGTCCCGGTGCAGGTGATCGCCGGGCCGGTCAACGAGGTGCTCGGCGTGGTGCTCTCCTCCGGCACCGCCCGCGGGCTGGCCCTGGTGCACGTGGCGCTGGGGGTGCCGTTCGCGGTGCTGGTGCTGCGCAACGCGTTCGCCGACCTGCCGGCCGAGCAGGTGCGGGGCGCCCGGCTGGGCGGTCGGCGCTGGTGGGGCACCCTGCACCGGCTGGCCCGGCACAACCTGCCGGCCGTGATCGCCGTCTCCGTGCTGGAGTTCGTCCAGGTCTGGAACGACCTGGCCGTGGGCCTGCTGTTCAGCGGGCCGGAGGCCACCCCGCTCGGTCTGTTCCTGGCCGGGCAGAGCCGCGGCTTCGTGTCCAACAGCGGCGTCCTGGCCGCCGGGTCGGTGCTCGCCTCGGTGCTTCCGGTGGTGCTGATGGTGCTCGCCCGACGGCAGCTCGTCGCCGGGCTGGTCTCCGGGGGTGTCCGGTGACCGGCCCCACCGGTCCCGGCCGGACACCGCGCTGGCCGATGCTCGTGACGATCGGCACGCTGCTCAGCGGAGTGTTCGGCAATCTGGCCAGCAACCTGCTGTCCGAGTTCGCGGCCAGTGTGCTCGGCCCGGCCAGCATCGTGGTGGCGGTCATCGGCGGCGTCGGTTTCGTGGCGTTCGAGCTGCGCCGACGACGTGCCGTCCGCCAGACCGGCCCGGAGCCCACCGACGTCGTGACCACACCGCTGACCGACGTGCCCACCCTGCCGTACACGGCCGGGTTCGCCGGCCGGGAGGAGCACGTCCAGGCGGTGCTCGACCTGCTCGCCCGCGAGCACGCGGTGGCGGTGCTGGGCCGGCGGGCGGTGGGCACGTCCGCCTGCGCCGTCCAGGCGGCGAACCTGTGCCGGGAGGACTTCCCGGACGGGCAGTACCATTTCGACCTGCGCCGCGGCGGTCGTCCCCGCTCCGCACGGCAGGTGCTCACCGCGCTGGCGGGCGTCCTGGGCACCGCGCCACCGACGTCGGGCCGCCCGGACGCCCTCGCGGCCGCCGCCGCCGCGCTGCGCCGCAAGCTCGACGGTCGCAAGATCCTGCTGGTGCTGGACAACGTC
Organism: Micromonospora sp. NBC_00617; assembly: GCF_045161355.1. NCBI lineage: Bacteria > Bacillati > Actinomycetota > Actinomycetes > Micromonosporales > Micromonosporaceae > Micromonospora > Micromonospora sp. NBC_00617. Next base: position 2,614,091 of record NZ_CP107751.1, read on the forward strand.
GACCGTCCCGAGCAGGTCCGCGCGTTGCTGCCGCCGACCGCCCGCACCTGCCGGCTGCTGCTGGCCGGCGGCCCCGCGCTCAGCGGCCTGGGCGGCGTGGTGGAGCACTGGATCGCCGAGCCCGGTCCCCAGGAGGCGGTCGAGCTGTTCGCGGCGGCCGGCGGGGCCGCGCCCGCCGCCCGGATCCGCCGCGCCGACCCGCGCACCGACCCGGCGGTACGCGAGATCGTCGACCTGTGCGGGCGGCAGCCCCGCACCGTGCGGGCGCTCGGATACCGCACCGCCCAGCACGGCTGGCGGCACTCCGACGTGCTGGACGCGCTGCGCCGTGCGGTACGCACCCCGCCCCACCAGCGCGTCGCCGTGTCGCCAGCGGCCCAGCTCGTCACCGAACGGGACACCGCGTACCGGGCGCTGACCCGCGAGGCGCGTCGGCTGTACCGGCTGATGTCGCTGACCCCGGCCCCGGTGGACCGGCCGACCATCGCCGCGCTGGCCCGCCGCCACCCCGAGCGGGTGACAGCGCTTCTCGACCAGTTGGCCGCCGCCGCGTTCGTGGTCGGCGCGAGCGGCGACCGGTACGAGGTCCGCCCGCTGCTCGCCGCGAACGCCCGGCTGCACCTGCGCGACGCCGAGCCGGCCCGCTCCCGGGTCGCCGCGCAGGCCCGGCTGACCCGGCACCTGGCCCGCCGGGCCGAACGACACGCGGCCAACCTGGCCGTGCTCGGCTCCCCGCCGGACCGGGAGTGGTCGCTGCCGCTCGACGACGACCCGTACGGCTGGTTCGACCTGCACCAGGAGCTGCTGCTGGCGGTGGTCCGGGTGCCGGCCGGGGCGGCCGAGACGCTGCCCCGTCGGGTCCGCCGGTGGTGGTTCCGGTTGGCCGTGGCGCTGTGCGGGTGGCTCGCGCACGTCGAGCGACTCGACGAGTGGGAGCAGGTCTGCCGCACGGTCCTGGCCACCCCGACCGCCGACGACCGGCCGGAGATCGCCGGGTGGGCGCACAACGAGCTGGGTGTGCTGCGCCGGCGCCGGCACGACCCGCAGGGCGCGGCGGCGGCGCTCACCCTCGCCGTGGCCGAGCGCGGCCGGCGGGGCACCGCCCAGGCACGGATGAACCTCGGTCTGGCCCTGCTCGACCTCGGGCAGCTCGACGACGCGGTGGAGCACCTGGAGCTGTCCCGCCGGCACCGCTCAACGGCGGACCGCGCCGGGCATGCCCTCACCGACCTGGGCCTGGGCGCGGCGCAACTGGCCCGCGGTGAGCTGGACACCGCGCACCACCACCTGGTGCGGGCGGCGAACACGTTCCGGTCGGTGGGTGACGCGCGCGGCTACGCCGCGGCGCTGACCAATCTGGTGCTGGTGCACGCGACCCTCGGCGAGCACCTGGACGCGGCGCAGGCGTGGCGGGCCGCCCTGCGCGAGTACGAGTCCGTCAACGACCCGACCAGCCGTGCCGCGGCGCTGCTCAACGCCGGGGCGACGCTGCTGACCAGCACGCCGGGGCAGGCGCGGGCGGCGTACGAGCTGCTGGCCGAGAGCCGGCGGCTGCGGGCGGCGACCCGGCCCACGGCGGGGCTGGGCCGCACCCTGCTGTACCTGGGCGACGCTGCCGCCGCGCTGGGCGACGGGGCCGAGGCGCGGCGACTCTGGGCCGACGCGGCGGCGGTGGCCGAGGAGGTCGACGACGACCCGGCGCGGGCCGCTGCGGACGATCGCCTGGAGCAGGACCTCGACCCGCCGCCGGCCGGCCCTTGAGCCGCTTGTCCCGCCCAGCCGGCGTGATGTCCATCGCTCGCGTTGGTCGGTGGCACGGGTCTGGGAGAGTGTGTGACCGTGGACGCTCTCTCGGTGCGGGGACTCAGCCGCAACTTCGGCAACCTGGTCGTGCTGGACGACGTGAGCTTCACGGTGGCGGCGGGTCGGATCGCGGTGCTGCTGGGCCCCAACGGCAGCGGCAAGACCACATTGCTGCGGTGCGTGGTCGGCGCCGACCGTCCGGACGCCGGTGAGGTGCTGGTGCAGGGCCGCCGGGCCGACGAGACCGATCCGCAGGTGCGGGCGCTGGTCGCGGCCGCCCTGGATGACATCGATTTCTTCCCCGACCTGTCGGTGGTCGAGCACCTGGAGCTGGTCGCGTACGCCCACGGGGGCGACGCCGAGCCGGTCGAGGAGGTGCTCGCCGAGCTGGGCCTGGAACCGGCCCGCGACCAGCTGCCGGTGACCCTGTCCAGTGGGCAGCGCCGCCGGCTGGCGCTGGCGTCGTGCTTCGTGCGCCCCCGACGGGTGCTGATCCTGGACGAGCCTGAGCAGCGGTTGGACGTACGCGGCCGGCAGTGGCTGGCCGACCGGCTGCGCCGGGAACGGGACGCCGGGACCGCCGTCCTGCTGGCCTCGCACGACCCGGAGCTGATCGACGCGGTGGTCGACGAGCGGATCGAGATCGGTCGGTGAGCGCCCCGCCGGCCACGGTCGCCCAGACGCCCGCCGGGCTGCCCACCGCCCGGCAGGTGCGTACGCGTCTGCGCCGGGCCCGCCGCCGCCACCACGAGCACTCGCTCGGCGACGTGCTGGGCGACGCGTACGTCATCGTGCTTTTCGTGGGCATGTACGGCTGGTTCGCGGTCAGCGCCAGCCGCGACGTGCTGGTCTCCCCCTCCGTCGGCCGGGCCGATGCGGGGGTGCGCTGGTGGCTGGCGGTCGCCGCGCTGCTGGCCGGCGCGGGGCTCGCCTGGCGGGGTCTGCGCGCGCTCGGCCCGTTGCTGGTCACCCCGGCCACCCAGAGCTGGGTGACCAGCGCCCCGGTCGACCGGCGGGCCTGGCTGGCGCCGCGCCTCGGCGTCCTGCTGGCGGGCGCGGCGGCCGGCACGGCGCTGCTCGCGGTGGCCGTGGCCGTGCTGGGCGGCGTCACCCAGCTGGGTGCCGTGGGCTGGGCCGCGGCGGCCGGCGCCGGGTGGGGCGCCGCCGCGCTCGCCCTGAGCGTCGTCGCCCAGAGCAGCCGGGCGGGCCGCCGCTGGCCGACGGTGGTCGGGGCGACGCCGATGGTGACGGCCGCCGTCATCGCGACCCTGGCGGTGATCGCCGGTCGCCTCGGCGACGAACTTCCCCGGCCAGCGGCGCTGCCGACCGGCGCGTTGGTCGCTGTCGGGGTGCCCCTCGCGGTCCTTGGCGCGGTTTTCGCCGTACGCGCGCTGCCCCGGGTGGACCGGGCCACGCTGACGACCGGCGCGCAGTTCGCCAACGCCGCCGCGACGGCCACGATCCTGCTCGACCCGAGCATGCTCACCAGCCTGGTGGAGAGCCGGCGGTGGCGGCGCATCGGCCGGGTCCGCAGCCGCCGCCTCCTGCCCGGTCCGCCGTGGTGGGCGCTGCTGCAGGCCGACGTACGCCGACTGCGCCGCCACCCCAGCGCCCTGCTGATCTGGGCCGGGCTGGTCGGCGTCCAGTACGCCGCCGCGCTCGCCCTGCCCGGGCTCGCCGGCGCCACCCAGGTGGTGTTCGCCTACGTCGCCACCGACCGGCTTACCGGCGGCCTGCGCGCGGTCAGTCGGTCACCCGGGCTGCGCCGGGCGCTCGGTGGCAGCGACGCGGCGCTGCGCGGGATCCACGTGGTGGCGCCGGCGGTCGGCGCGGGCCTGTGGTGGCTGCTGACCCTGCCGAGTCTGCCGACCCTCGACGCCGGCCCGGCCTGGCTGGCGCCGACGCTGGCGGCCGGGGTGGTGGCCGCCGCCTGGCGGGCCGGCACCCGCCCGCCGATCAACTACGGCGGCGCGACGGTCAACACGCCGTTCGGGATGGTCCCGGTCGACCTGCTGCGCCAGGGCTCACGCGGGCCGGCACTGCTGGCCGTGCTCGTGCTCGTGCAGCTCTTCCTGGGCTGACCCCGCGTCCCCGCCCCACCGCGAGGGTCCTGGTGGCGCGCCTACCGAGGTTCTCAGGTGGGCCCTGTCGACCTGCCCCGGAGATGGGGCGTCGGAGCGCAGAGGACGCGACCGTCATCCTCGTAACACCGCCGCTCGAACGGCGTCGGCGAACCGGCGGTTGCGGACCATCTGTCCGAGGGGCACACCACTCTGCTGTTCGGCGTCGATGATGCCCCCGAGGGTGGGCAGGAGTTTGAGGACGGCCTGCTCCGAAGCACTGGGATCCCACACCAGATCGAGCAGTCGCCGGCACTGCTCGCTGGCGCGCCGGGGATTGCCGGTGAGGCGCTCCGTTCCGAGAACCTGCCACCGCATCGCCGCCATGAGGTGGTAGCGCGCCGGCCGCAGCGTCGCCCGAATCCGCCTGGTTCGCAGCAGCCACTCGAGGCGGTAGTGGGCGGCAGCCGCCGCGTAGTACGCGTCCGGGAGATGGTCCTGCTGAAACAGCGCATCGCGGTGACGCTGGGTCAGGTCGCGATAGTGACCGGCGGCCGCCGGCTCCCCGAGGAACATCGCGGCATAGGCACGGGTGAGTTGGGAACGGTTGACCACCCGCGTCTTCTCCACCTCGTTGCGGGTCGCGTACTGCTTGGACCGGCGTTCGTACCACAGTCGGCGCGGTGCCGGTTGCGCCGCGAACCAGTCCTCCAGTCGGCGGTGGAAGTCTTCCCTGGTCGAAAGCTCCTCCTCGCTCACCGCGGTCTGCCGGTTGGTCGCGGCGATGATGCCAGCGATGACCTTCTCGTCCTCGCTGTGCACGATACGGACGCTGACCTGCACGTCGTCGGTGAGCCGATCCCGCTCGTCGAACAAGACGTGGCAGGTCTGACAGCCGTTGACTACCTGGAAGTCTCGGATGTGCACCTCGTCACCGACCACGTTGAGCCCTCTGGTGACGATGGTGACGCCGTTGTTGAGTACGGCGAAGCGACGGTGCTGGAGTGGATCTCTGATGGCGTCCCGGATCTGGGCGTTGACCCCGTTGTAGCCCTGGAAGTCCCGCACGTTCTCGTGGAAAAGGGCCTTGCGGATGTTGCCGGCCGGATCGGTCAGCACCCGGGACACCAACTCGCGGGCGGGTAGCAGGCCGAACAGCGACTGCACGACGCCGGGCATGGTCGGCGGTGAGAGCTTCTTGAGCATCTCGAAGGTGGCTGGTACCGCCTGCGTGGCGCGCTTGTACAACTCACGCAACTCGTCGCGGGTCACGCAGTGCACGTCGACCACGTCGAAGCGGCCGGAACGCATCAGTCCCCGCTCGGCCGATGCCGCTTTCTTGCGGAGCATGTCCGCCACCTGGCCACCGGTGGTGACGTACCGGACGTGCAGCTTGGGCCGGCCGCCGGAGAACTTCGCGATGTTCGCGTAGACCGCCCGGAGACATCCTCGGAGGTTCTCCACGTCCGTGGAGGCCGGATATGGCAGGTCGGCCTTGTCGACGACATGCGCGAGGTTGTCCGCCAGGTCGGCGATGACCTTCGACTCGAACTTGGGGCTGGTCTTCGCCTGCACGACAATGATCCGTACGTCCAACTGGCGTGCCTGCTCGGTCGCCGCCCTGACATCCGCCTCGTCGTGCAGCAACTCACCGTTGACCAGAATGCCGAACACGTCGATGCCGAGGTCGTTGCCACCCCCCATCCGGAAGACGTCCGGACTGAAGTCGCTTTCGTAGAACGAGCTGAGCACACAGAAGCCCGCGAAGGCTTCGAATGCCTCGTCCTGTGGCAGCCCGACGAGGTCGCGGTCGGTTTGAAACTGCCGAACCAGGCTGTCGATGACGATATCCATGCTGTTCCCCCTGCCGGTCTGTCAACTCCGGGCCCGGACCAGTACCTCTTCCACGGTGAGCGCGCTCGTCGGGTGGTGGCTGAGGCACATCGGTGTTGCCAGCTTCTGGAAGCCGAGGCCCTCACCCACGGCATAGAACTGCCCGGCGGTCAGTCGGGAGATGTCCAGGACTGCGCTCGCCTTGGCCTGCGCCACCTCCCTCGCCGCCGCGATCTGGATTGGACTGTTGAGGAAGCCGAAGAACTGGGTCGCGGCGTTGCCGACGATCCGGTTGTGAATGCCTTTGGGCGCCTGCGTCGCGAAGATCAGGCCGAGACCGTACTTGCGGGCCTGACTGGCCAGGGCGAGAGTGCTCTCGGTGCAGGCCGTCAACGAACCCGATGGCGCGAGGGTCTGCGCCTCGTCCATCACGAAGAGCCCGCCGAGCGGGCGATCACCGGCGGGATGTTGTTTGATCCACGCGAACAGCGCCATCTGCAATTGGTTCACGAAGCCCTGCCGCTGCTCGTTGCTGGGCAGCCCCACCAGACTGATCACTGATATACGGGCTCGTTTGCCGGCCGACGGGGTCAGGAGAACGCCCGGGTCCAGGGGCACACCGGCACCACCGAACAGCGGATCGAGAATCATCGCCGCCTTGAGGGTCTCGGCCATGTCGTGCGCCAGTTCACCGGCCCGGGTCAGCGTGGTGGCGGTGTCGGGCAGGTCCGCGAGCAACGCGACGAAGTCACGCAGACCAGTGCCTCCGCTGAACGCGAAGTACGCGAGCGCCTCACGCAGCACCGCCCGCCCACGGTCCATTTTCGCTGTCTTGCCGCCCATTCGCGCCCGAGGTGCGAGCCCGGCCACGGCCGTGTCCAGGGCGAGAGCAAGTTCGTCGGGTTCGTCGAGCACGGCGGCGAAGTCCGGCAGCGGCTGAAGACTGAGCGGTCGCCCAGCTTCCCGACGGGGAGTCCACACCACCACGTCCGTGCCGTGCAGGTAAGCGGCTGCCCTCTCGGCATCTCCCGGCTGCCACGACGGCGGCGCCTCCGGCCATGGATCACCGAGCCGTGCCAGGTCGTTGTTGGGGTCGAGCACGATCGTCGAGACCCCTTGCAGGGCACACTCCTCGATCAGCCGCCGAATCAGCACGGTCTTGCCCGATCCCGAGCCGGCGAAGATGACCGTGTGCTTGCGCAACGACTCCAACGGCACCCGAATTGACACACCGGTCTCGACCACCGTCCCGAGGAGCAGGCCGGCGCCCCCGGTCGTCTCCGCACACGACACCACGCCGGACGGCTCGTCGGATGCGGTCCGGCCGGGGTCGCGGTCGCCCACCTCGCGCGGTGCTGGATCGGATGGACCCGGCTGATCCGACGGGCCTGCGGGCCGCCCGGGGCCGGGCGGCTGCGCAGCCGCAGTGCCCGGCGGTGGACCGAAGACCGTTCGGAAGAGCGCGGTGTTGCCGGCGGGACGGCGCAGCCGCAGCCAGTCATCGAGCGCCGGAGCGTTCTCGTCGAGCAACACCGCGAGCCCCGCGAAGGTGCGCAGGTCGTCGGTGGAAACCATGGTGATCAACCCGCCCGCAGCCTCGAACTCCCGCACGAGCCGTCGGGTCACCGGGCCGGTGGGCCAGCCGGCGTTGCGCAACAGGACCGCACGCCGCTTGTCGATGCTGGGATCCAGGCCGACGAGTTGTCGAAGCCGCTCGATTCGCGCCTGCACGGCCCGGTGGTGGGTGTGCGACAGCGCACGGAACGACCAGTGCGCCTCGTCCTCGGTCGTCTCGTCGAGGCTCTCCCGAAGCCATGCGTGCATCGACGGGTTGCCGTCCTCGCCGAGCACGACCTTGTACCGCCCGTCCAGATCTCCCTGCTCGACCGTCCAAGCCCGCAGGCCGGCCCCGAGCAGGCGCGGCATCTCGACGTCCTCGCAGGCGGGATCCATTGCGTGGTCGATGCCGACCGACTCGCGCAGCTCGACGAACCGCCGCTGCACCGACTCCATATCCTGCGGCCGAGCCGTCGGCGCCCTCTCGGGTGGCGCAACCCGTTGGTCCAACTCATGAAGTGGCTCGACATTGTCGGTCATGAGGCAGACGCGGAGGTGCTCGTCCACCCGCTCGAGCAGGGATCGCGGTGTGTAGTCGGGGGCGGCGACGAATGCCGACGGCATCACTGGCCAGGTCGGGTACGGCGGCGCGAACCCGACCGACTCGAACAGGGGGCCGAAGCGCGCGGCGACCAGCTCCGCGCCCACCTCGGGTGACGGCAGTCGGCTCAGCCGCGTCTCCCGACGGAACCGGTCGCGCACGGAGTCGACGGTGCGATTGCCGATCAGTTGCCACGAGGTCGGCAGGCACGCCACCACCGTCACGGTGCGCCGCAGCGCCTCCCGCAGTTGCATCAGCCCATGCCCGAGTTCCTCGGCAACGGCGACAGGTTCGGTCGGCGCGGCATCCGGCTGCCCGTGGTCGACGCCGGAGGTCCGAGCCTGCGCGATGACGGTGTCGATCTGATCGACCGCGAGCATGCTGGCACCGGTGCTGGACAACAGGCGGGAGATTTCCTCCGCGACCTCCTGTGCCGTTTTTGCCCGGGTTGGCAGGCCCCACCGGGCGTGGTCGCCAGGGTCCTCATCGGGCATCGAGGTCAGGAACGCCTCACCGAGGTCCTGAGCCGTATCGTCCCTGGCGGCCAGCAACACCAGGGCCCGCAACGTATGCCGACATTCGCGTCCCAGATCGGGGTCCACCCGCCGCAGCGCGGTCACGAAGGTGTCGAGCGTTTCCGTGGTCAACGGATGTCGTCCACGAACCCGGTCGCGCAACTCCCTTCCCACGGCGGCCTGCTCACAAAGCCGGTCGAGAAGCACCTCCAACTGGGTGTGCCGGTACGAACCGGAACGCCGCAGACCCCGCAGGAGCGTGTGCACGACATTCGGCCAGAAAGCTCTGCCGTCGGAGATCCCGAGGAGGAAGAAATAGCCGCCACCGCGTTGCACCTGCTCACGTGCCCAGCGCAGAAGGTGGGTCTTGCCGGCGCCGTGCTGGCCCTCCAGGATCAGCCCGAGTGGGCTCCGTCCGGTGCTCGCGAGCGCTTCCCCGTACGCGCGCAAAAGAGCGGCACCGGCCTCACCGTTGAGCGCATCGAGGTGGATGTCCAGCGGGGACCAGACGTCCTCCTGGGTGGGCGCCCAGTCCAGCCGCCGTAACTCCAGCAGTGCCTGCCGCTGGGCCTGATCGATCATGAGTGGTCGATGGTGATCAAGTGCTTGTCCTCACCGCCGATGACGACCGCGGCGTCCCGGGCTGCCTGCGTCAGCGCCTTGCGGTTGGGGTCCGGCTCGAGGTGGATCTCCCGCCGCCGGTCCATTGCCCGGAGCACACGATCGAGGTCGTCGCGGGCCAGATCCGCCAGGCTGCCCCGCAGTCGCGCCAGGCTAACCAGACTGCCTGGTGCATCGGCGAGGCGTAGGTACGTCTCGCGTATCCGGCCCTCGATACCGTCCGGTTCGCCCGCCTGATCTCCGTTCGTCGGGACGGCCGCGCCCTTCGGCGGCGTGGACACCTCCTCGTTGGAGGGCTGTGTGTCGGTGCCGGGGACGCCCGGCGGTCCGACGTACAGATCGGCCAACTGCAGGTTGTGGGCCGCCAGCAGCCGGTCCAGGTGCTTGAACGTCCCGTAGTGCAGCAGCCATGCCGACGTGGCCCGTTCGGGAGCGTCTGCCCCCACCTCGCGGCGAGCCCGCTTCCAGCCCTCATCGGTCAACTCGTGAATGATCGTTCCACGCAGGCCCTTGCGCCAGACGATGAACCCGGCGGATTCGAGTTCCTCCCGGACGTTCTTCTCGATCCGCAGCCGAAATTGTTCGTACAACTCCGGATTGGACGCCTCCGCGACGTGGGTCATCAGCGCCACGAGCGCCTGCCTGGCTGGCGTACCGAGAAGATTGTTCGACATGAGGCAGTTCTCCGGGTGTGCGAGGGGGCACGGACGACGGCATGCCTGGCGGGACCGGCCGTGGGTGGGAGACCACGCTGCCGAGAGAAGCAATCATTGCGGCACGTTCGAGGTGAGCGCGAGCCCGCTGAGGTGCCAAGCGGCGTGAACCGCTGTCATATTCCGGACTTTCGATCAAGGCTGAAAAACATTGATTCCGCCGCCTCGTCCGGAATAGATCAGCCGACAGCGGGCCCGGCCCGCTAACGCGTAGAGGCATTCGTGCTGGCGGTGAGCCTGACGAGGCGTGCCAACGACGTGCGCCGTGCGGACCCGCCGCCGCATCCCGGTTCGGTGCGACGGCGACCGATGGTGACGGCAGTCAGGCGGTGTCACCCGGGGCGAGGTGGCGGTAGCCGGGGATGGTCTCGGCGAACCAGCCGGAGACGCTGGCCAGGCCACGCTCGTTGAGCTGCGCGTCGTGGATCGGGTACGCGGCGGCGGCGTCCACCGCGCGGGCGAAGCGGATCGCCTCGTCCAGGCGCAGCCACGACCCCTGGGCGGGAACGAGCAGGGTGTGCACCGGCTCGTCCGGCACGTGCACCGAGTCGCCCGGGTGGTAGAGCCCGTCGCCGATCAGGTAGCCGAGGTTGGGGCAGTCCGGCTGGCCCTCGTGGATGGCGGCGTGCCGGCCACCGTGCGCGCTGACGGTGATGCCGGCGGCGGTGAAGCGTTGCCCCGCGCGCACCCGCGTCACCGGCAGCGGGGCGAGCTCGGGCAGCCGGGCGCCCTCCGGGGCGTACACCGGGACGCCCAGCCCGGCCAGGCGCAGCACGTCCACGTGGTCGGTGTGTTCGTGGGTGACCAGGACGGCGTCCGCGCCGACGAGCGCGTCCGGCTCGCTCCAGGTGCCCGGGTCGACGACCAGCACCCCACCGTCGTGCTCGACGCGGACGCAGGAGTGTGTGAATCGGGTGATCCGCATCCGGCGACGGTACGCCGCGCCCGGTCGGGGTACTGCGCAGCCATGCCCCAGCGATACGACAACTACCCGAGGATCGCCGTGGTCACCGGCGCGGACTCCGGCATCGGCAAGGCCAGCGCGGTCGCCCTGGCCGAGGCCGGCTTCGACATCGGCATCACCTGGTACGGCGACCCCGACGGCGCCGAGCGGACCGCGACCGAGGTCCGCGCCACCGGGCGGCGGTGCGAGGTCGCCGAGGTGGACTTCACCCGCCTGCCGGACGCGGCGGCGGTGATCGACGACCTGGCCGACCGGCTCGGCGGCATCGGGGTGCTGGTCAACAACGCCGGCACGGGCGCCTCGACGCCGTTCGTCGACACCGGCTGGGACCAGTGGCGCGAAGTGCTCGCCGTGGACCTCGACGCGCCCTTTCTGTGCGCGCAGCGGGCCGCGCGACGAATGCGGGCCGTCGGCGCCGGGGGACGGATCATCAGCATCACCAGCGTGCACGAGCACGCGCCCCGGGTGGGTTCCGCCGCGTACTGCGCCGCGAAGGGGGGCCTGGGACTGCTGACCCGGGTGATGGCTCAGGAGTTGGCCGCCGACGGGATCACCGTCAACGCCGTCGCTCCGGGCGAGATCGCCACGCCGATGACCGGTCAGGAGGACGTCGACCCGTTCACCCAGGACCGGCCCGGCGTGCCGGTGGGACGGCCCGGCGACGCCCGGGAGGTGGCGGCCGTGGTCGCGCTGCTGGCCTCCCCCGCCGCCAGCTACGTCACCGGGGCGTCCTGGCCCGTCGACGGCGGCATGCTGCTGATGGGTCCGCAGGCCGCCGCGTTGACCAACGACGACTGGCGACGGGTCTGAGCGCTCGTCAGCCCAGTCGCCCGTTGGACGTGCGGACGATGTACGCGAACTGGACGACGAACACCCCACCGCCACCCTCCGCAGTCGCCCGACCCCGTTACCGTCACTTTTGAAGCGGTGCAGGCGGCCCGGTCGACGAAGGCGTCGGTCGCGAACAGGACAGCGAGCGGCAAAGCCGGCACGTATCCTCCGCATCTCGATGATCGGTGGGGCCAGGACGGAAGGGGACCGGATGCCCGACTGGGCTGGTCGGGGCGACCGTGGCGGCCGACAACGACGTGCCTTCGGCGTCGGTGGGGCGCTGCTCGGGATCGCCCTCGTGATGCTGCTGGCCGCCTGGCGCAGCAGCGGCTTCCTCAGCGACCTGCTGCTCAACATCGGCTCCAGCGTGGTCCTCGCGGCCATCTCGTACGTCATCTTCGACCCGCTGTTCGAGGAGGCCCGCAGGGCGCGGGTGCAGGAGCACCTGAGCTTCGACCAGCACGCCTTCGTGACCCGGCTGCACCGCTCCGGACGCCGGGTGCGGATCCTCGACACCTGGACGATCCTGTTGGAGGACACGCAACGCGAGGAGGCGCTGCGGGGGGTGCGGGCGGCGCTCACCAACGGCGCGCAGGTGCAGTTGCTCCTGCTGGACCCGGACTGCACGGCCGCGCAGCAGCGCTCGGAGGAGTTGGAGCGGCAACGGGTGGACGTGCCGCGCCAGATCCGCACCAACCTGCGGCACCTGGCGCTGTTCCAGGACTCGCTCGACGCCCGACTGCGGCACCGGTTGCAGGTTCGGCTCTACGACGCGTCCCCGTCCATCCAGCTCTACCAGTGGGACAGCCGGGCGCTGATCTCGTTCTTCCCGATCGGGAAACTGTCGTTCAACGTGCCCCAGCTCGAGGTCGACATGGACAGCCCCTGGGGCGGGTTCGTGCACGCCCGGTTCGAGGAGCTGTGGGAGCACGAGCAGGCGACGGTCAACCTGGAGCGGTACTGGTCGGTCGCCGTCACGCTGCGCCACGACGACTCCGACGTGGTCGAGGTGCAGGTGCCCTACGTGAGCGTGGAGGGGCAGCACTACGTCGACTGCGGTGTGTTCAAGGTGACCGGGCCGCTGACCGTGCGGGCCGTGCTGCCGCCGCGCGCGCCGGGCGGCGCCCCGGGGGTGTTCGCCCTGGCCGAGCCGGTCGACGGGGACCGCACCTCGGCCGTCATCGTACGCCGGCACTTCGACCAGAAGTACGGCGGCGGCGACGGGCAGCGGGAGATCCGCCGGTTGGTGCCGCCACCGGATGGTTCGCGTACCCCCGCTCCCCGCTCCGGGGGGACCGGCGACGCGCACGGACGGTGACCCCCGACCCGCTGGGTCGGGCCGAGACGCGGGACAATGGGGGTCGCCACCTCGATCGCCAGGAGGGCGTTACCTCGTGTCGACAGATCCCGCGCCGCCGTCGGCGCGTCTGCGCGCCGACTGCGCGCGCTGTTTCGGGTTGTGCTGCGTGGTTCCCGCCTTCGCCGCGTCGGCCGACTTCGCCATCGACAAGCCGGCCGGACGGGCCTGCCCGAACCTGCGCCCGGACCACCGCTGCGGCATCCACACCCAGCTGCGGGAGCGGGGGTTCGCCGGCTGCACGGTCTTCGACTGCTTCGGGGCCGGGCAGCAGGTCGCCCAGGTCACCTTCGGTGGACGGGACTGGCGGGACGCCCCGGAGACCCTGCCCGCGATGGCCGAGGCGTTCACGGTGCTGCGCCCGCTGCACGAACTGCTCTGGTATCTCGGCGAGGCGGTGTCGCTGCGCCCACCGGCCGCGCTGCGCGCCGAGCTGGATCACGCCCGCGCCGAGATCGCCGCACTCGCCGACGGCGATCCGGCGCGGCTGCGCGCCGTGGACGTCGACGCGCACCGGGCCCGCGTCAACCCGCTGCTGTCGCAGGCCAGTGACGCGGCCCGCTCTCCCGGCGGGATCGACCGTCGGGGCGCGCAGCTCCTCGGGGCGGACCTGCGCCGGATGGACCTACGCCGGGCCAACCTGCGCGGCGCGCTGCTGGTCGGCACCGACCTGCGCGGCGTCGACCTGGGTCTGGCCGACGTCACGGGCGCCGACCTGCGCGGGGCCGATCTGCGCGGCGCGGACCTGCGAGCCACCCTGTTCCTGCACCAGGCCCAGCTGGACGCCGCCCGGGGTGACGTGCGCACCGGCCTGCCGGCGACGCTGACCCGGCCGGCGCACTGGACGGCGCTGGCGCTCACGCCGGTGCGCCGCCCCGCGCGGGCCGCCGCCCCGACCCGCCGGGGTCGCCGCCGCTGACGGCGGTGCGACGAGCGGCGCGGTACGCGGGCACCGGCGGGCTCCGGCCGGCGCCACACCCGGCCGGCCGCAGCCCGCCCAGCAGGTCGACCGCGCCGTCCTCGGTTAGATTCACCAGTCGTGAACCTGCCTCGGCGAGCGGCCCTGCTCATCGTGTTGATGACCGTGGCGCAACTACCGGTGGCGATGCGCCAGCTGCTCGTCGTGCTGCTCGGCCACGAGAACACGGGCAGCTTCGCCACCGCCGGAGCGGCCAGCGCCGGCTGCGGCATCGGTCTGGCGCTCACCGCACCCTTCGTCGGACGGCTGTTGGGCCGGATCGGTCATCGACCGGTGCTGCTGGGCACCGGCACCGTCCACCTGTTCGCCCTGGTCGCCCTGGCGGTGACCACCAGCCCGGCGGTGTTCGTGGCGTTGGCCACCGTGGCCGGGCTCAGCACACCTCCGGTGCTCGGCAGCGGACGCTCCCAGCTGGCCCGCATGGTCCCCGCCCCCGCGCTGAGCCGCGCGTACGCCGTCAACGCGGTCGGGCAGGAGTTGCTGTACGTGGGCGGCCCGCTCGCGGTGACGCTGAGTCTGCTGGTCAGCGGACCGGCCGGGGCGCTGCTGACCTTCGCCGCGATCGGCACCGCGGGACTGGTCGGCACCGTCCTCGTGGTGCCCCGCCACACCGTCGACGTCCGGGCTGCCGCAGGCCGGGCCGCGACCTCCGGCCGGGGTACCCGGCGCACCATGCTGAGCACCCACATCGGTTACATGGCCGGCATCGGTGGCATGTGGGTGCTGGTCCCCGCCTTCGCCACCACGGTCGGGCACCCGGACCAGGCCGGATTGCTGGTCACCGTGTGGTCGGTGGGCAGCCTGGCCGGCGGCCTGCTACTGGCGCGCCGAGGTCGACCCGGCACCCCCGGGGGCGCCTACCTGACGTTGGTCGGCACGCTGGCGCTCACCTCGCTGGCGCTGCCACTGCCCCGGACCGTGCCGCAGATGGCCGTCGCGCTGGCGGTCTTTGGGCTCGCGCTGGCACCGTTCCTCGCCGTCACCGACGAACTCCTGGCCCGATCCACCCCGACAACCCAGCTCGCCGAGGCGTACGGCTGGTTGCAGACGGCCGGGCAGATCGGCCTCGCCATCGGCTCCGCCACCGCCGGGGCGGTCACCGACCACGTCGGCAACACCCCGGGCTTCCTGGTGGTGTCCGCGGCCCTGGTGCTCGCCTCGGCCATCGCGCTCACCCGCCGGAGGTCGCTGCGCCTGCCGAGCGCCGCGCCGGAGCCGGCCCCGCTCACCGAACCGGCGACTGCCGCTGGGCGAGGTTTCGCAAGTGACGACGCCGGGTAGCCACCGCCGACGCGGACCGGCATCGACGGGGGGCACGGCGTGGGCTACCGAAATCGCCAAGGTGAGCAGCCGGGCGACCCGCAGCACAGCGAGGACGAGGCCGGCCAGGTGCCACTGGCGCAGGTCGAGGCGGACACCGAGGTGCCCGCACCGGCGGACACCGACGTCAGGCCGGACATCGTGACCGAGCCCGACAACTCGGGTGTCGCCGGTGGTTCGTCCGGCAGCAGCGGCGGCGGGTCGAGCATGCCGGGACACCCCGACGCGACCCGCTGATTCGTGCGGACCTAGAGGATTAAGTCCTGACCCTGGCTGGGGCGGTGGGCGCCGCCGGCGGCGTCGGTGACCGTCGGTGACCTCCGTGGGGGGCGGATGCAGTCGTGAGCGGTATACCTCAGAGTCATATTCATACCTCTGAGGTATACGGCTCAACAGCACATCGACACGGCGGGCAGCCAAAGGCGCTGGCCAGCGTCCCTCGCCGCAACCCCGGCCAGTCCTGAGTGGGGACTTACTCGTCTAGCGGCTCGCCAGCGCCGCCCGAGCCTCGGTCATGCCCTTGTTGGCCAGCCCGTCGGCGCGCTCGTTCTCCGGGTGACCGTTGTGCCCCTTGACCCACAGCCAGGTGACCTCGTGCCGCTCGCAGGCCGCCTCCAGCCGCTGCCACAGGTCGGCGTTCTTGACCGGCTGCTTCGCAGCGGTCCGCCAGCCGTTGCGCTTCCACGACGCCAGCCAGCTCGTGATGCCGTTGCGCACGTAGGTGCTGTCGGTGTGCAGCTCCACGGTGACCGGCCGGTTCAGGCTCTCCAGGGCCTGGATGGCCGCCATCAGCTCCATCCGGTTGTTGGTGGTCGGGGTGGCCTCGCCGCCGCACAGCTCCCGCTCGTGGTCGCCGTAGCGCAGAAGGGCGCCCCAACCGCCCGGCCCGGGGTTGCCGCTGCACGCCCCGTCGGTCCAGATCTGTACGCCCCTGCCGGCCGCCGCATCCACCATGGCAGGCAACCTACCGGGCGGTGACCTGGCGCTGGCCCGTCGGGGGGCCGCCACGCGGGTCGCCGAAAATCATGCGCGCGATCGCTGCCTGGTCTGTCAGAGTCGACGACCGTGGACGGGGACTGGGACGGTCTGCGGGCCGACGTACGGCAGATGATTGACGAGCTGATCGTCAGCGGACGCGAATCCGGGGTGCAGGTCGCCGCGTACCTCGACGGCGTGCCGATCCTGACGGTGCAGGCCGGGGTCGCCGACCGGGCCACCGGCCGGGAACTGGGGGCCGACACTCCGATCTGGAGCGCCTCCACCGGCAAGGTCCTCACCTCGACGGTGGTGCACGTGCTGGCCGAGCGCGGCGAACTGGACTACGACCTGCGGATCGCCGACGTGTGGCCGGAGTTCGCCAGGCACGGCAAGGATCAAGTCACCCTGCGGCACGCGCTCACCCACACCGCCGGCGTGCCCGCCCTGCCCGCCGACGTGACGCCGCAGGACTTCACCGACTGGGACCGGATGTGCGCCATCCTGGCCGACGCGGCGCCGATCGCGCCGCCCGGTGAGGTGAAGGCGTACCACGCGTGGACCTTCGGCTGGCTGGTCGGTGAGGTGGTCCGCCGGGTGACCGGCCGACGCATCTCCCAGGTGCTCGCCGAGGACGTGGCCGGGCCGCTCGGCGTGGCCGACGAGCTGTACCTCGGGGTTCCGGCGGCCGAGCTGGGCCGGCTGGCCCGTGTCGAGGACCGCAATATGGCGGCGCTGTTCGACTACGCGAGCGCCAACCTGCCGAACTTCGACCGGGTCGCCCCGCCCGGCGTCCGGCCCGGTGCGCAGATCGGCAGCCGCGCCGACGTCCTGGCGGCCGACGTGCCGGCCACCGGCACCATGACCGCCCGGGCGGCCGCGCGGATGCTCGCGGCGCTGATCGGCGAGGTGGAGGGTGTCCGGCTGATCTCGCCGACCCGGATGCGGGAGGCGGCGACGCTGGACGGGCCGCCCGGTCCGGAGTGGGTGTTCGGGCAGGAGACGACCTGGGGCCTCGGGTACGCGGTGGACGACGACGGTTCGTTCGGCGCGGCCGGCAGCGGCGGCAGCCTCGCGTACGCGTACCCGGAGCTGGGGTTGACGATCGCGGCGACGAAGACGCTGCTCGGGGCCGGTGACGGTGACCCGATGGAGGACCTGCGCGTGCTGATCCGCGACCGGGTGACCGCGAAGCGCTGACCGGCCCGGGTCAGGTTTCCGGGTCGGCGACGGGCCGGAGCGGCCCGCCCACCACTGCCGCCGGGATGGCCGGCGCGGGCCGGGCGGGCCGCAGCCGGTCGCGCACGCGGTGCGCCGCGTCGCCGGCCGTGGCGGCGATCATCGGCAGCAGTCGGGTGGAGTTCATGATCGCGATCTCCTCGGCGGGGGTGGTGACCCCGTCGAGGAAGCGCAGGACCCGCTCGGGCGGGTTGCGGTCGAAGAGCCGGTCGAAGAATTCGGGACCACCGACGCCGCCCCGGTCCAGCGCGCGCAGCGCCACCGCGTCCATCCAGCGGTGCCGGGCCGGGTACGCGGGCTTCGGCACCGGCGGCTGGCCGACGGCGAGCGCGCGGGCCACCTGGTCGGCCTGGCGGTACATGGTGGAGAAGGTGAAGCCGGTGGAGGGGCGGGTCGCGCCGCCGGCCGTGCCGAGGCGGACGACGCGGGGCGAGGGCCGGGCCGAAAACGGCGCGTCGGTCATCGGGATCACCCCGTTCTCCACCTCGCGGACACGCAGCCCCGCCGGGTCGAGCCCGAGCAGGTCGCGGTAGTCGGCCAGCGCCCTGTCGTACCCGGCGTCGGTGAGCAGGTCGGGTGCGAACTCGGTGTACTCGACCAGGGCGTAGCGGTCGCTGACCGGCAGCACGTAGCCGAAGGAGACGCCCCGGGCGGGCTGCGGGGTGCGGAAGTCCATCAGCACCGCCCGCCGGGGGTCGAACGCGGGGCGGTCGGACTCCAGCCACCAGCCGCGGAAGTGTTGCAACCAGGTCGTCCGCCCCGCCCGCGCGGGTGGGCGGGGGCGGGAGTCGAGCACCCAGCCGGCCCGTACGACACGCCCGTCGCCGGTGCGGACGACCACCCGGGCGCCGTCGTCGGCCACCGTCTCGGCCGGGGCGACGATTCGGATGGCGTCCAGCCGACGCTCGGCCTCGGCAGCCCGGTCGTAGACCGGGCCGGAGCGCAGCATGGCGTACCGCAGCGGGGTCAGGTCCAGGACGCGGCGCCGCGCGGACGTCGCCACCTCGACCTGCCGCCAGCTCGCGCTCAGCAGCGGGTCGAGGTCGGCGCTCGGGTCGCCCCAAAATGCCCAGGTGCGGTCCTGGCCGCGCCTGCGCACCGGGTCGACGACGGCGATCCGCAGGTCGCGGACGCCGTGCCGGTCCAGCGCGGCGAGCAGCAGCGCGGCGGCGCCCCCGCCGCCGAGCAGCGCGAGGTCGACGTCGAGCGGGGCGGAATCGGTCACCGCACCACGCTGCCACACCGTCCGGTCGGGCCGTGCGTCGCGTGGGCCTATTTCCGCCGTCGCCGGCCATACCTCGCCATCGGCCCAGGAGTGACAGCCCGACCCGAGCGGACATCGATCGGAGCACCGGCACCCTCGGGCCGTCCGGGCGTAAGCGCTGCTCTCCCCCGCCTTCGGGTGGACACGTGACGGCAACGAAGGTTTCTCATTTTCACCTGATCGAGGTCCCAACCGACCTAGTGTTGGGCACACCGGTGCTAGTCACGGAGTTGGCCACCCGAACGACGTCCCACGCAGTCAGCGGACGAAAAGTGAGGGAAGACGCGTATGAAGGTCTCAACAGCACTCTGCTCGGCGGCGCTCGGCGTGGGCCTCGGCACGCTCCTGCTGCCGGGCGCCGCACTGGCCGACACCGTCGTGTCACCGGCCACCACCCCGGTCGGGGGAACCGTCGTACTCACCGCGACGACCTGCAACCCGAAGTCGGGTGACGTCATCTTCCGCGTCACCGGACCCAACCGCGACCAGAACGTCCGATCCACCACCGCCGCCGCCGGCGGCGGGCTCAGCGCCGAACTGTTCACCGCCGGGTTCACCCTCGGCACGTACACGGTGGCCGCGACCTGCGGCGACGGCAGCTCGGCGGGCAGCGCCACGTTCACCGTCACCCCGATCGGGGGCGCCCCGGCCGGCTCGGGCGGCGACAACCGCGACGGTCGTGACGCGGGCGCCCTCGCCGCCGGAGGCACCCTGCTCGGCACCGCCGCCGCCGGCGCGGTGGTCCTGTTCCGCCGGCGTCGTCCGGTGTCCACCGTCGCCTGACCGGCGACGCGCTCCATCCCTGAGGACGGATGCCCGTGCCGGTGACACCGGCACGGGCATCCGACGATCCCTACGGAGGTCAGCACGTGTGGAGGCGACAGACCCTGCCGGCGGTGGTCGCCCTGCTCGGCGTGTCCGGGCTGGGGCTGATCACCGTCGGCCTCACCGCCGAGCCGGCACGTCCCCCACGCCCGCCGGCCGACGCGCCGACACGCACCCGGCCCGCGCCGGACCTGGCGCCGCTCTCGCGCGCCGCGCCCGTCCGAGTCCAGATCCCGGCCATCGGCGTACGCGCGGAGATCGTCCCCGTCGGCGTGGACGCCGCCGGGGTGCTGGAAGTCCCCCCGCTGGACAAACCGACCCTCGCCGGTTGGTACCGGCACGGGGTCAGCCCCGGAGAGACCGGCAACGCCGTCCTGGTGGGACACGTCGACTCCCCGGCCGGCCCGGCGGTCTTCTTCGACCTGGGTCGACTGCGCGCCGGCCAGGAGATCCAGGTCACCCGTGCCGACGCGCGGGTCACCACGTTCACAGTGGACGGCGTCCACGCGTACCCCAAGGACCGCTTCCCCAGCGGCCTGGTCTACGGCCCGGCGGACGCCGCCGGACTGCGCCTGGTCACCTGCGGCGGCCGGTTCGACGACTCGACCGGCAACTACGTGGACAACATCGTCGTCTTCGCCACCCGCACCGCCTGAGGCGAGGACCCCGCTGTCGGGAGCCGGACGCCACTGGGCAGAATCCGGCGGCACCATGCCCTGCGAGCACCGTGGCCGCGTCGGTGCGCGGGAGGGGGGCGCGTCGTGGATCAGCGAGCGGTACGGGACCGGGCCGGCCGTGGCGTACGCGCCCTGGCCCGGCGGCTGCTCGGCCGCCCCGGCGGAGAGGTTCCCACGCCCCGCCGGTCCAACCCGGACGCCGGCGGTGTTCGCCCGGCGCGCTGGCCCTGATGGCGGCGGCGGCCCTCGCCCTGTACCGCCTGTTCCGCCGCTCCGGCTGGCTCTGACCCCTTCCTCAGCGATCTTGCACTTTCTGTCGCCGATACGCACCCTTTGCCGGCAATGCGGGGACAGTAAGTGCAAGATCGGCGCCGGGTCAGGAGGGCGTCCGGCTCAGGAAGGCGCGGATCCGTTCCCGGGGGCGGTCGGTCAGCTCCGGGCCGTGGGTGAACGCGGCGATGTCGTACTCCAGCTCCCCGAGCACGTGGGAGGTCTGCCGGGTCATCCGGAAATCGCTGCACAGCAACCTCGGTGACCACCGGACGCCGAGCACGTTGAACAGCGCGTCCCCGGTGATCAGCAGCCGGGTCGGCTCGTGCAGCAGCGACACGTGACCGGGCGAGTGCCCGGGGGTGTGCACCACCCGCAGGCCGCCGCCGACGTCGAGCACGTCGCCGTCGGCGAGCGGCTGCGCCACCCGCACGGCGGGAAACCGACCGCCGGCCACCCGGGTGAAGAACCGACCGCCGGTCACCGCCGGGTCGGCGGGCGGGTTGTGGCCGGCCTCGGCGTACGGGACGTCGTCGGCGTGCGCGGCCACCGGGGCGCCGGTGCGGCGGGCCAGTTCGGCCGCGCCGCCCGCGTGGTCGGGGTGCGCGTGGGTCAGCACGATCCGGGTGACGTCCGCCGGGGTCCTGCCCATCGCGGCCAGCCCGCGCACGATCCGGGCCGGCGCCTTGGCCAGCCCGCAGTCGACGAGCGTGACGCTGCCGTCGTCGTCGACGAAGGCGTACGAGTTGACGGCCGAACGACCCACGGTGGGGATCCGCCAGGCGTTCGGGGCGAGCGGTATCGCGGGGGAACGCGTCATGGCGCGAGTCTAGGGACAATCGTCAACCATCACTGCCCGTCGACCATCGGCCCGCCGCCGTCCGGACGGGGGCTAACCTCGCCCGGGTGATGTGGCAGCGGTACGTGGCGATCGGCGACAGCACCACCGAAGGGCTCGACGATCCCGACGGCGACGGTGGCTACCGGGGCTGGGCCGACCGGTTCGCCCTGGCGGTGGCGCGCGCCCAGGGCGGGCTGGAGTACGCGAACCTGGCCATCCGTGGCCGGACCACCGCGCGGATCCGCGCCGAGCAGCTCCAGCCGGCCCTCGATCTCGCCCCCGACCTGGCCACCGTGGTCGCCGGCATGAACGACGTGCTGCGCCCCTCCTTCGACGCGGACCAGGTCGCCGAGGACGTCGCGGCGATGCAACGGGCACTCGTCGGGCAGGGCGCCACCGTCCTGACCTTCACCATGCCGGACCCGGCGCCGGTGATGCCGCTGGCCCGGCCGCTGCGGGGCCGGATGCTGGCGCTCAACGCGGCCCTGCGCGCGGCCACCGCGCAGACCGGGGCCACGCTGCTGGACCTGGGGGCGCATCCCGTCGCCTCGGATCCGCGGCTGTGGAGCGACGACCGGCTGCACGCCAACAGCGCCGGGCACGCGCGGATCGCCGCCGCGCTGGCGTACACCGCGGGTCTGCCCGGGTTCGACGACTCCTGGACGGCGCCGCTGCCGCCGGCGCCACTGCGGCGCCGCGCCGAGGTGCTCGGCGCCGAGCTGGCCTGGACCCGCCGGCACCTGCTGCCCTGGGTGGCCCGGCACCTGCGCGGCCGGTCGTCCGGGGACGACCGGGTCGCGAAACGGCCGGTGCCCCTGCCGGTGGCGCTGGACCGCTGACGGCCGGCCGCTCGGGGCGGCCGGCGGTGCGGCAGGATGGCGGGATGGGCAAGGGCACGGGTGGCCGGCGGGCGAACGCGACGACCGGACGGCTCTGCCCGTGCGGCTCCGGCCAGGCGTACGCCGACTGCTGCTTGCCGGTCCACGGCGGCACCGCCCAGGCGCCGACGGCCGAGGCGCTGATGCGCTCCCGGTTCAGCGCCTTCACCCTCGGCGACGCCAGCTACCTGCTGCGCAGTTGGCACTCGTCGACCCGACCCGCCCGGCTGGAGCTGACCCCGGGGCAGCGGTGGACCCGGCTGGAGATCGTCGAGACCGAGCGCGGTGGCCTGCTCGACGCCACCGGCACGGTGACGTTCCACGCCCACTACCGCGAGGCGGGTCGGCCGGGCACGCTTACCGAACACAGCCGGTTCGTCCGCGAGGACGGCCGATGGGTCTACCTCGACGGCGACCAGCCCTGACTCCGGCGTCACGGTGTCGGTCCGGGGTGTCGCCGGCGGGCCAGCAGCGCCAGCGCCACGACGACGTACGCCCCGGCCGCCGCCGCGAACGCCACCGCGTTGCCGGCCGCCGTGGCGACGAGACCGTAACCGGCGTACGTCCCGATGATCAGCACGTCGGTGGCCATCCCGGCCAGCGAGGTGACGGTGGCCCGACTGGTGCCGGTGATCCGGGCCTGCAACCGCGCGTCGGCCAGCACGGTGGCCAGTTGCGCGGCGCCGAACGCCACCGCGAGTAGCGCGAAGCCGGCCGGGTGCCGGACCAGCGCGCCCCCGGCCAGCGTGACGGCGACCAGACCGAGCAGCACGGCGTAACCCCGGCGGCCCAACCGCTCCCCCGCCGGGGCGAGCAGCCCACCGACGGTCACGCCGGCCCACAACAGCAGGAGCAGCAGCGGCACGGCCTGCGCGCCGACGCCGGTGTCCACGGCCAGCAGCGGCGTGTACTCGTCCAGCGCGCCCCAGTCGGCGGCCACCACCGCGACCAGCAGCACGGCCGCCCGTACGGGGGGCCGCGCGCGGACCTGTGCCACGCCGGCCCGCAGCGTGCCCCACCAGGTCAGGTCGCCGTCGTCGTCAGGTGCCGCCGAATCGGGCGACTGGTCGCCGGGCACCGCGGCGACGGGCGGCACGCCCGGCGGCGGGTCGTGCGCGGGGTGTGCCGGTGCCGCGCCGGGCGGCCGGCGGTGCTCGGGGAACCGGGCCGCGACGGCGGCGGCGAGCAGGCAGGCGAGCACGCTTGCCGCGCCGACCGCCGGGTACCCGCCGACGGCGAGCACCGGGCCGGCGAGCACCCCGGTGACCACCACGCCCAGCACACCCGCCGTCCGGGCCCGACCGAGCACCCGGGCGTACCGGCCGACGGCGCCGAGCCGGTCCAGTTCGGTCCAGACCAGCGCCTCCAGGGCGCCGGACACCAGCGCCCCGCCGGCGCCCCACAACAGAAACCCGACCGCGAAGGCCGGATACGACGGGAGCAGCACCCACAGCGCGTAGCCGGCGGCGGTCACCAGCGGGGCGAGGCACAGCAGCAGCCGGCGCGACACCACGTCGGCCCACGCGCCGGACGGCACCTCGAACAGGATGCCGGCGGCCGACCAGATGACGAACAGCGACGAGATCTGCCCCACCGACAGGCCGGTGTCGGCGAAGAGCACCACGTACAGCGGGTAGAGCAGGACGAGGTCACTGAGGAACGCGTACCCGTAGAGGGTCACCGACAGCCGGCGGACCGCCGGGTCGGGTACGCGCGAGGCGAGGTGGCTCATGGGGCCTTCCCGTGGGAGTGGAGACGGACACCGGACGTGCGGTGCCCGTGGCGGTCCACGGGTGCGGCCTACGGCATTGGATCAATGTCGCCAGGTCATGCCGGCGATGGTAGACCGGCGTGAAGGTTGCCGGCCAGCGCTTTCGGCGCACGACGGGAGCGGGGCGGGATCCGCGTGGATCCCGCCCCGTCGTCCCGCCGAGGTTCAGCGCCGGTGGTGATCCACCGGCGGGATGACCGTCGTGGTCTCGCTGTCGTCGCTGGTGCGCTGCCCCGGAACCCCGCCGCTGATCACCTGGGTCGTGTCGGCGTCACGGTGGGAATCCACCACCTGCGTGGTGTCCGCGTCGGCGGGGCGGGTCACCACCTGCGTGGCCTCCGGATCGGACGGCCGCGTCGTCACCTGGGTGGCGTCCGCGTCCGCGTCGGCGCGGGCAGCCGTCGAGCGGGCCAGTTCGGCCTCGGCGTCGCGGCGACCGGCCCGGTAGGCGCGGGCGTGCGTGGCGATCAGCTGCGACTCCTGCTCGGCGCGGGTCAGCCACGCCTCCCAGCGGCTCTGCATCGGACGGATCAGGCCACCACCGACCCCGACGACGAGGATGCCGCCCACAGTGGCCAGCACCGCGATCAGCACCGGGGTGGTGACCGCGGTGGCCACGCCGATCTGGTTCAGCGCCGCGATGACGCCCAGGCCGAGGATGAACACCGAGGCGATACCGGCCAGCACCCGGCCGTACGACAGCCCGCCCAGCGCGCCGCTGATGATGTCCTTGACGGCGTTGGCGATGGCGGCGGCGACCACGACGATGACGATCGCGACGAAGGCGCGGGGCAACCACGCGACCACGGCCGTGATCAGGTCGGAGATCGGATTGGGCCCCCAGATGCCGAAGGCGAGTTGCAGGGTGAGCAGCAGCACCGCGTAGTAGGCGAGCTTCGCGACGATGTCACTGGCGTCGTACCGGGAGCGGCTCAGAGCCCGGCGGATGCCGCCGCGCTCGACGGCGCGGTCGAAGCCCACGCGTTCGAGGATCTTCTCCACGATCTTCAGTACGGCCTTGGCGATCAGCCAACCGGCCACCAGGATCGCCAGGAAGGCGACGGCCTTGGGCAGGAAGAGCATCACCGAGCGAAGGGCCTCGCCCACCGCGTCGCTGACGTTGTCACTCATAGGGTCGTTCCTCCATGCGGAGCAGCCGGGATGGTAGGTCCCCGACCTACCCCCACCAGCGGCCGGGGAAACGCCGCTCCCGCTTCGCGGGGTCTAGCGCACGGACGAGTCTTGGCAATATTCTCCGGAGTACGTGCGGCCACTGGAGCTACTTTTCATCCCCCCGCCGTCGGCCGCAGGAGGAGATGTCATGCACGTCGACCATTCCGAAGTGGACCGCCGAACGCTGCTGCGGGCCGGTCTCGGCGCGGCCACGGTCGCCGTCGTCGGAAGCGAACTCGCCTTTTCGGGCGCGGCGCAGGCCACTCCCGGCACCGATCTGGACTGGATCATCAGCTGCGACGAGTG
This sequence comes from Micromonospora sp. NBC_00617, assembly GCF_045161355.1. NCBI lineage: Bacteria > Bacillati > Actinomycetota > Actinomycetes > Micromonosporales > Micromonosporaceae > Micromonospora > Micromonospora sp. NBC_00617. Next base: position 2,639,464 of record NZ_CP107751.1, read on the forward strand.
GGCCGCCCGCCCGCCGAACGACCCGCTGTCGGTCAGCGCCATCCCCACCAACAAGATCATCGTGCATCACATGGCGTTCCCGAACGTCACCGACTACTCCCGCGAGCAGGCGGTCAAGCTGGCCCACGACTGCCAGGACCTGCACATGGACGGCAACGGCTGGTCAGACACCGGCCAGCACTTCACGGTGAGCCGCGGCGGCCACGTGCTGGAGGGCCGCCGGGGCAGCCTGGAACGCCTCGAAGCGGGCGACCGCCAGATGATCTCGGCGCACTGCCCGGGCGAGAACGGCCGGGCCATCGGCATCGAGAACGAGGGCACCTACGTCACCGAGACCCCGCCGGAGGCGCTGACCAACTCGCTGGTCAAGCTCTGCGTGGCCATCTGCCGGCAGTACGGGCTGCACGCGTTCGACATCTTCGGCCACTGGGACTTCCGCACCACCGAGTGCCCGGGCGCGGCGTTCTACCGGCAGTTCCCGGAGCTGCGGCGGCGGGTCCACGCGGCCCTCGGCACCAAGCTGGGCGACGTCCCGGCCCGCCGTTGGCCGGACCTGTGGCGGTTCGTCAACTCGCCGTCGGTCCGGGTGGTGCAGCACCTGCTGGCCCACCGGGGCTACGCCGTGACGGTCAGCGGCACGTTCGACGCCGCGACCGTGGCCGCCGTGCAGGACTGGCAGGCCCGCAACGGCATCGCCGTGGACGTGGACGCCACGCTCACCACGGCGACCTGGGAGACCCTGGCGCCCGAGCTGGACCAGCACGCCGCCGGCGCGCCGGTCACGGCCGTACAGGAGATCCTCGCGACCAAGGGGTACGCGGTCACCGTCACCGGGGCGTACGACCACGCCACCCGCAGGGCCGTGCAGGACCTGCAGGCGCTGCACGGGCTGCCGCGCAACGGCAAGCTCAGCACGAGCACGTGGTGCGCGATCGTCGGCGGCTCGGTCCGCCAGTCGTTCACGCACCACTGACCCTGCGCCGGAGGCGGCACCGGGTGATCCCCGTGCCGCCTTCGCCGCGGGCGGACGCTGGTCACCAGCACGCACTCGGGGCCTGAGCAGCGCAATGTCGGCGGCGCGTCGGTTTGGCCGACGCCTCAGGCGGAAAGGTTGCCCGGCATGACATGGGCCCGTCGAGCCGTACCCGCCGTCGCCGCCGCCGTCGCGGCGCTCGCCGCGCGGGATCTGATCCAGCGCGACCACGCGCTGCTGCGCAACTTTCCGGTGCTCGGCCGCGCCCGGTACCTGCTGGAGGCCATCGGGCCGGAGCTTCGGCAGTACATCGTGGCCGGCAACAACGAGGAACGCCCGTTCACCCGCGACCAGCGTCGCTGGGTGTACGCGTCGGCGAAGCAGGAGAACAACTACTTCGGCTTCGGCACGGACAACGACATCGAGCACACTCCCGGCTACCCGATCATCAAGCACCGCACGTTCGGCCGGGCCGTGCCGCCGTCGTCCCCGACGGCCGGGCACGACGTGCGACTGCCGTGCGCGAAGGTGCTGGGCGCAGCGCGGGATCGGGCACGCGCTTTCCGACCGGAGTCGGTGGTCAACATCTCCGGGATGAGCTTCGGCTCGCTCTCCGGCAACGCCATCACCGCCCTGAACAAGGGGGCCGCGCTCGCCGGGTGCCTGCAGAACACCGGCGAGGGCGGCCTGTCGCCGTATCACCGCAACGGTGGTGAGCTGGTCTTTCAACTCGGCACGGCGTACTTCGGCTGCCGCGACGAGCACGGCCGCTTCAGTCTCGACCGGCTGAAGGACCTGGTCGCCGGCGCCCCCGTCCGGGCGTTGGAGATCAAGCTGAGCCAGGGCGCCAAACCGAGCCTCGGCGGGCTGCTGCCCGGGGCGAAGGTGTCCGCCGAGATCGCCGCCACCCGGGGCATCCCGGCGGGGAAGGACTGCGTGAGCCCGTCGCGGCACGCCGAGTTCTCCGACTGTGACAGCCTGCTCGACTGGGTGGAACTGCTGGCCGCCGAGACGGGCCTGCCCGTCGGCATCAAGTCGGCGGTCGGTGACCTCACCTTCTGGCAGGAGCTGGCCAGCCTGATGCGGGACACCGGCCGGGGCGTCGACTTCGTCACGGTCGACGGCGGCGAGGGCGGCACCGGCGCCGCGCCGCTGATCTTCACCGACTCGGTGTCGCTCCCGTTCCAGCAGGGCTTCTCCCGGGTCTACAAGGTCTTCGCCGAACACGACCTGCACGAGCAGGTGGTGTTCATCGGCAGCGGCAAGCTCGGCCTTCCGGACAACGCCATCGTGGCGTTCGCGCTGGGCTGCGACATGGTCAACGTGGGTCGGGAGGCGATGCTGTCGATCGGCTGCATCCAGGCGCAGAAGTGCCACACCGACACCTGCCCCACCGGTGTGGCGACGCAGAACGCGTGGCTGGCGCGGGGCCTCGACCCGACGCTCAAATCCGTCCGGGCGGCCAACTACCTGCGGACGCTGCGCCGGGACCTGACGAAGGTCGCCGAGGCGTGCGGCGTCGAACACCCCGGCCTGATCGGCACGGACGCCGTGGAGATCCTGGACGGCCGCACCGGCTCCACCCCACTGCACGAGGTGTACGGCTACCAACCGCACTGGGGCCTGCCCTCGCCGGCCGACCAGAAGGAGATCATCCGGCTGATGACCCCGGAGTCGCCCCGGGGTGGCAGCGCCCCTCCGTCGGCCACCGCCGTCGGCTGAGCGCGGCGGCTCAGGACGGCGGAAGCAGACGCGGCCTTCTGCTCTGGGCGGCCATAACTCCGACGAGCGGTATTCCTGTGCGTCATAAAGATGACTCACAGGAATACCGCTCTGCCGCATCATGTCCACCGCTCGCGGTGACGGGCCGCGCGGGTCGCGCGTCGCCTAAGGAGCGGGGCGGGGCCGCGCGGGTCGCCTCCAGAGTGGGGCGGGGCGGAGCGGGGCCGCGCGGGTCGCGCGCGTCGCCTCCGGAGCGGGGCGGAGCGGAGCGGGGCGGAGCGGGGCGGGGCGGGGCGGGGCGGGGCGGGGCGGAGCGGGGCGGGGCGGAGCGGGGCGGAGCGGGGCGGAGCGGGGGGAGCGGGGGGAGCGGAGCGTGCTGTGCAGGGGCGATGTCGCGTCGGCCGGCACGACGGTCGCTGCCGGGGCTGCATCTGGCATCGACCGGTCGGGGCATTCGTCATCGGCGGTCGCCGATTGGTAATCGCGTGGAGCCGCTGCCGGCGACACCCGTATCGTGGCGCGGTGCTGATCAGACGCGAGACGCCTGCCGACGTCGATGCCATCCGCGCGGTGCACGCCGCCGCTTTCGCCAGGACCACGGACGACGGCACGCCGGCCGAGGCGACGCCAGTCGAGGCGACGCCGGCCGAGGCGACGCTTGTCGACGCGCTGCGCGCCGATGAGGGCTGGCTGCCCGCGTACTCCCTGGTGGCGGTTGATCCGGACGGCCTGGTGGTGGGGCACGTGGTGGCCACCCGCGCGCGGGTGGCCGGCCAGCCGGTCGCCCTCGGCCTGGGGCCGCTCGGCGTGCTTCCCGCGTGGCAGCGTCGCGGCGTCGGCACCGCGTTGATGCACGCGGTGCTCGGCGCGGCCGACGCCCGCGACGAACCGCTCGTGGTGCTGCTCGGGCATCCCGAGTACTACCCGCGCTTCGGGTTCCGGCCCGCCGTCGAGTTGGGCGTCACACCGCCACAGCCGTGGGGTCCGCCGTACTTCATGGCTCGACCGCTGACCGCGTGGCGCGAGTCGATTCGGGGCGAGTTCCGCTACGCCCGCCCCTTCGACGAGCTGTGAACCCACCGCGCATCCGCCGCCGGCGTGCCGCCGACCTCGACGGCTGCGTCGCGGCGCTCGCCGACGTGCACCGGGTCGACCGCTATCCGCTGAACTGGCCGGCCGACCCGCACCGCTGGCTGCGCGAGCCGCACCCGGCGCGCGCCTGGGTCGCCGTCGACCCCGCTGGAACGATCGTCGGACACGTCGCGGTGCACCGCCTGCCGGACCCGGCGGACGAGCCGCGCGCCGATCCGGCAGCCGAGGTGGCCCGCCTCTTCGTGGCGCCGGCCGCCCGCGGGCTGGCGCTGGGCAGCGCTCTGCTGGCCCGGGCACGGCACTGGGCGGACGCGCGTGGGGTGCGTCTGGTGCTCGAAGTGGTCGCCGACGGCGCCGCGGCCGTCGCCCTCTACGAGCGCACCGGATGGCGGTGCACGGGCACGAGCACGGCATCGTGGACCGCCCCGGACGGCAGCCCGGTGTCGCTGCGGCGTTACACCGTGGGCTCCGACGCCGCCCCGGCCAGCGCCGCCAGGCGGCGGGCGAGCCGGGCGGCGGCCTCGCGCAGTTCGGCGGGCTCCAGCACCTCCACCTCATAGCTCAGGCGGGCGATGTGCGCGGCGAGCCAGTCCAGGCTGTCGCCGCCGATGACGAGCACGCACCACCCGTCGCGGTCGGCCTCCACGCGCCCCACCTGCGGCGGCACCACCTCCCGCACGCGCTCGGGCGGGGCGTGCACCCGCACCCGGGCGAGCTGCCGGTAGGGCGCGTCGGTCACCGACCGCTGCACGAAAGCGATCGGATCCGGATGCTCGCGCGATCGGAAGCGCCAGGTCGTCGCCACCGTGGCCCGCATCCGGTCCAGGCGGAACGTCCGCCAGTCGTCACGATCGACGTCCCAGGCCATCAGATACCAGCGACGGCCGGTGGTGACCATCCGGACCGGCTCGACCGTCCGCTCCCGTTCACCGGCGTCGCGACCGGCGTAGCGGAACCGCACCCGCACCGCGTCACGGCAGGCACGGGCGAGGGTCACCAGCAGCTCCGCATCGATCTCCACCACCGGTCCGACGAGGGTATCCGTCCAGCCGTGCACCGCTCGCACCTCGGCGCGCAGCCGCGCCGGCATCACCTGGTCAAGTTTCGTGAGTGCCCGCAGAGCCGCCTCGCCCGCCCCGGCGACCGTGCCTCCCGACGCCAGTCGCAGGGAAACCGCCGTGGCGATCGCCTCCTCGTCGTCGAGAAGCAGCGGCGGCAGCCGGGTGCCCGCGCCGAGCCGGTAGCCGCCGCCGACGCCAACCGACGCCTGGACGGGATACCCGAGCGCGCGGAGCCGTTGCACGTCACGGCGCACACAGCGGTCGGTGACACCCAGTTCGGCGGCGAGCTCGGTGGCCGTCCACGACGACCGCCGCTGCAACAGGGCCAGCGTCCGCAGCACCCGCTCCGTCGTCGCCTCCACCGTCACCCGCCGATCGTTGCACGAATAGCGGAACGATCCTGTCCGCCATCCGCGAGAGGGTGGCGGCATGACCAGCCAGACCAGGAAAGAGGGAGCTGTCATGGCCCGCGAGGTGCAGATCACGTTCGACGCCGCCGACCCGGCCAGCCTGGCGGCGTTCTGGGCCGAGACGCTCGACTACGAGTTGCAGGGGCCGCCCGGGGACTTCGACTCGTGGGACGCCGCGCTGGACGCGATGGGTGTGCCACCGGAGCGCCGCAACGACGCGTCGGCGGTGGTCGATCCCAGGGGCGCGGGGCCGCGCCTGTTCTTCCAGCGTGTGCCGGAGGGCAAGCAGGCCAAGAATCGCGTACACCTCGACGTGCGGGCCGCCCCCGGGCTCACGGGTGACGAGCGGATGGCGGCCCTGGAGGCGGAGGCCGAACGGCTCGTCGCCCGCGGCGCCACCCGCCTCGCACGGCACGAGCCCGCTCCCCCGCTCGGCGCCGGTCACCTCGTGCTCGCCGACCCCGAGGGCAACGAGTTCTGCCTCGACTGATCGGGCGTTCGCCCAGCTCACCGCCGCGATGGACGGGCGTCGTGCGAACATGTGTACGTGTCGACCGGCGCCCACATCCTGCACGCCGACCTGGACGCCTTCTACGCGTCGGTCGAGCAGCGCGACGACCCGCGCCTGCAGGGGCGGCCGGTGATCGTCGGCGGTGGTGTGGTGCTCGCCGCCAGCTACGAGGCGAAGGCGCGGGGTGTCCGCAGCGCGATGGGTGGCCAGCAGGCGCGCAGGCTGTGCCCGGACGCGATCGTGGTGCCGCCCCGGATGGCGGCGTACACGCAGGCCAGCCGGGCGGTGTTCGAGATCTTCCGGCAGACCACGCCGCTGGTCGAGGGGCTCTCCATCGACGAGGCGTTCCTCGACGTGGGCGGCCTGCGGCGGCTGGTCGGCGCACCGGTCGACATCGCCGAGCGGCTGCGCCGGGAGGTCCGCGACCGGGTCCGCCTGCCGATCACAGTGGGCGTGGCCCGGACGAAGTTCCTGGCGAAGGTGGCCAGCGGGGTGGCGAAACCGGACGGGCTGCTGGTCGTCGCCCCCGACGCCGAAGTGGAGTTCCTGCACCCGCTGCCGGTGGAACGGCTGTGGGGCGTCGGCCCGGTCACCGCGGCAAAGCTACGGGAGCGCCGGATCCGTACCGTCGGGGAGGTGGCCCGGCTCGGCGAGGCCGCGCTGGTGTCCCTGCTCGGGGCGGGCGCCGGCCGGCACCTGCACGCCCTGGCCCACAACCGCGACCCCCGGTCGGTGCAGGTGGGCCGCCGCCGGGGCTCGATGGGCGCGCAGCACGCGTTGAGCCCTACCCCGCATGCCCCCGCGGAGCTGGACGCCATCCTGGCGGGCCTGGTCGACCGGGTCACCCGGCGGATGCGGGCGGCCGGGCGGTCCGGGCGCACGGTGGTGCTGCGGCTGCGCTATGGCGACTACACCCGGGCCACCCGCTCGCACACCGTCCGCAAGGCGACCGCGGACACCACGCCGCTGCTGGACGCCGCGCGGGCGTTGCTGCGGGCCGCGCTGCCGGAGATCGAGCGCCGCGGAGTCACCCTGATCGGCGTCTCGGTCGGCAATCTCGACGACAACCCGGTGCAGCCGGAGCTGCCGTTCGACGTCGACACCGGGGCCGACCTGGACGCCGCGGTGGACGCGGTCCGCGACCGGTTCGGCTCGGCGGCGCTCACCCGGGCGGTGCTGCTGGGCCGGGACCCGGGCGTCGAGATGCCGCTGTTGCCGGACTGACGGGCACGACGCGCTGCCACGCAGATCACAGCGGGTGGGGGTTTACCGGCGGTGCGAGTGGAGACGTTTGGGGGAATCAGCCTGACAGGGGGGACCACCATGTCCGACGACATGAGCAACCGTGCGAGCCGGCGTGCCGAGCGTCCGCGCGACGTGACCGATCCGCTGCTCTGGCAGCTCGCGCTCGACGTGCTGGGCGCACACGAGCCGGACGGGAACGGCGCGTGCCGCAACCTGCTCTGCGCCGGCCAACCCTGGCCGTGTGCGGCGCGCAGCACCGCTGAACAGTCGCTCCGGCTGGCCCGGCGGGCGGACGACACATCGCCAACAGCCGCCCCGCAGCGATCCGACGCCGCCGCGTCGACCGGCCGGTCCCCGGAGAGGGCTTCGGCTGCGCGGCAGACCCGTGCGACCGGGTCGGTGTCGACGGCGACCGCTTCGGCCGCCTGAGGCCCACCCGCCGAACCGCCTCCCCGACATGCCAGCGGGCGCTCGACCGGAATCCGGTCGAGCGCCCGCTGCTGGTGCTCTTACAGGCTGAGCCGCTGGCCCGGAAGGATCAGACCCGGGTCGGCGCCGATCAGCTGCCGGTTGCGCTCGTACAGGGCCTGCCAGCCGCCCGCCTGGCGGTGGCTGTCGGCGATCTCCGACAGGGTGTCCCCCGGCTTGACGACGTACGTGTCGTCTCCGGCCGCGGGGGCGGTGCGCTCGTGGTTGCGGGTCGCCGGCTGGTCGCCGCGCGACGACCGCTCCTTCGGGGCGGTGGAGCGATCCTTCCGAGCGGTGGACCGGTCCTTCTCGGCAGTGGACTTCGACGACTTCGTCGAGGACTTCGCGGCGGCGCCGCCCGACGAACCGCCCTTGCGGCCACAGGTCGGCCACGCGCCGATGCCCTGCCCGTCGAGTACCTTCTCGGCGACGGCGATCTGCTCGCCGCGGCTGGCCAGGTCGGCACGGGCGGCGTACTTCTTGCCGCCGTAGCCGGCCCAGGTGCCCTGGGAGAACTGCAGGCCGCCGTAGTAGCCGTTACCGGTGTTGATCTTCCAGTTGCCGCCGGACTCGCACTGGGCGATCGCGTCCCAGTTGACACCGGCCTGGGCCGGGGCCGCGGGCCCGAAGAGGGCGACGGCGCCGGTGACCGCGCCGACGGCCAGGGTGCCGACGGCGACGCGGCGGGTGGTGACCCGTCGATGACGGGGCGTGTAGACAGACGTCATGTGTGGTTCCTCCACGCCGGCGAGGTGAGCTGTCGGGTTCGGGCCGAGGAGCCCGGCCGCGCGGTGGCGGCTTCACCCCGAGGTGACATGCACCGAGGAACGTGGGTCCCCCGCTCCTGCCCGGGGTTCTGGTATCCGACGACCGGGGGCAGGATTTGGCGTTGCCGGTCGTGGTGTCCACGGTGGTGGACTCGACCGACGGTAGGCACGGTCAGTGACCCTCGCCCAACGCTTGTGAACTTGTTCACCGGCGCACGCATAGCGCCTCTGCCAGCGGTTGCGGATGACGCGCGGCTGTGCACCGACCATGATGGACCGATTCCGATCAGGCCCGGTGGTCACCGTCCGTACGCAGCCAGGCGGTGATGCGACGGAGCAGTTCGACGTGTCCGGGCGACTCGTAGGACCGGGTGTCGTGACCGAGAGCGGAGTAGACCACCCGGCTGCGACCGAGGGTGCGTGCCCAGACCAGTGGATGGGTGGCGCCGCCCTCCTCGTGCGCGTACAGGCGAGCGGATGCGCGACGCTGGTGCGCCGGGCGAGGAACGGGCCGATCGGCGCTCCTGGGAATTGACGTTCGGGCAGGAAACCATAGATCGACGGCCGCGATGTTCGGAAGCACACCGGGTCGACCCCGGCAACCTTCCCAGGAGGAGAGCATGCCGATCCACCGGAGCCGCATCGGCCGCCGCAGTGCCGCCGCCACTCTCGTGACCGTACTGGCCAGCGCCGGCCTGACCCTGCTCGCACCGACCGCCGCGCACGCCTCCAGCCCGTGCACCAGCCTGACCTTCTACCGGGTCGGCGGCTACCCCGGCGGCGCGGACATGCACGTGCCAACCATTGGCTGGCAGACCGGGAACAAGCAGTGCTATCTCAGCTACGGCCACTCGGGTTCGGCGGTGCTGGTGCTGCAGGAGGCGCTGAACAACTGCTACGCGCGGTCACTGACCCTCGACGGCAACTACGGCTCGAAGACCCGCGACGCCGTCCGGTACGCCCAGCACAAGATCAACGAGGACATCGTGTACGCGAACATCGCCGAGGACGGCGAGTACGGCCCGCAGACCCGGGCGTACATGGGCTTCGCGATCTTCGGGGTCAACGGCGGCCCGGTCATCCCGAACGTCTGCTACTACCCGGGCTGAGCCGCGCGACGGCGCCGGTCGGAGTCCCCCGTGGATTCCGGCCGGCGCCGTCGTTGCGCCCCCCTACCCGGTTCGGTCCGCGGCTCAGCAGACGCGGACCGCCTCGATCCGCTGGTTCCAGGTCCCCCCGATCGCGGCCGAGTCGTACGCCAGGTTCGCCCGGTAGCCGTAGGCGTGCTGGTAGCCGAGCAGGCCGGTGGCGTTGGCGTTGTCCCAGAAGGTGGAGACGGTGCCCGACGGCCGGTTGTTGATGATCGACTGGGTCCTGTTGCGGAAGTACGAGGGCAGCCCGACGTCGTTGCAGCCGTTGTACGGCCCGTCGAGCAGGAAGATGTCGCCGCTGAAGTTGGCCCCGGCGTACAGGCAGAGCAGACCCGAGGGGCAGGCGTAGTTGGCCTGGGCCGGGCTCGGGGCGACGCCGAGCGCGGCGCCCACGGCAACCACGCCGAGCAGGGCGGACGTGAACCTTCGCAGAGCACTTCGCACGATGGTGACCTCCGGTGTCGTCACGACCGGAACAGGTCGTGAGTCGAATTGCCGACATCGCGTTGATCGATGCCGCTGTGCCAACATGATCTGCGCGGCAGGTCGACGAATTCCTGCCGGAATCTCAATCCGGCCGCTCGTCGGCGGATTGTCCGACTGGCGACGCGGCGAGCGGCGGTTCATGGAGATTCGAGTCCTCGGGCCGGTCGAGGTCTGGGCGGACGGCCGCCTGGTCGACGCCGGAGCAGCCCGCCAGCGCGCCGTCCTGGCCGCGCTGGCGGTCGACGTCGGCCGACCGGTCCACGTGGAGTCGCTGGTGGACCGGGTCTGGGGCGACACGCCACCGCCCAGGGTCCGCCACAACGTGCACGTCTACCTCGCCCGGCTCCGCCGCGTGCTGGCCGACGCGGGCGCACCGGACGCGCTGGTACGACGCTCCGGCGGGTACCTGCTCGACCAGCCACCGGAGACAGTGGACGGCCAGCACTTCGACTCGCTGCGGCGCCGGGCCGATGGACTGGTTGACGACGACCCCGAGCGGGTGGAGCTGTTGCGCCGGGCGCTGGAGCTGTGGCGCGGCGAGCCGCTGGCCGGGCTGCCCGGCGAGTGGGCGGCCCGGGTCCGGCAGGACTGGCACCGCCGGCACACCGACACCGCCGTGCAGTGGGCCCGCGGCCTGCTGCGGCGGGGCGAGCCGGACGCGGTCATCGACCCCCTGACCCGGCTCGCCGACGATCACCCCCTGGACGAACCGGTCGCCGTCGTGCTGCTGCACGCGCTGGCCGCGGCCGGTCGCGGCGCACAGGCGCTGGCGTACTACGCCCGGCTGCGGGACCGCCTCGCCGACGTGCTCGGCGCGGACCCGGGCGTCGAGCTCCGCCAGCTGCACCAGGCCATCCTGCGCGGTGAGATCGCCGCGCCGACTCCCGGTCCGTCCCCCGCCCCCGCCGGAGCGGGCCTCGTCGCCAGGCCCCACCCGGACCGCCCGATCCCGGCGCAGTTGCCATCGGATGTCCGGGGTTTCGCCGGGCGCGGCCCGGAGCTGGCTCGTCTGGACGCGCTGCGGGCGTCCGCCGAGGCGCAACCCGGGGCGGTCCCGCTGGCGGTGCTCTCCGGAGCGGGCGGAGTGGGCAAGACGGCGCTCGCCGTGCACTGGGCGCACCGCGCCGCCGGACACTTCCCCGACGGGCAGCTCTACGCCAACCTGCAGGGCTACAGCCACAGCGGTGTGGTGCGCAGCGCCGAGCAGGTGGTCCGGGGTTTCCTGGCCGCGCTCGGGGTGCCGCCGCGGGAGGTGCCGGCGGATGAGCAGGCACAGACCGCGCTGTACCGGAGCCTGCTCGCCGGTCGGCGGATGCTGGTGCTGCTCGACAACGCTCGGGACGCGGCGCAGGTCCGGCCGCTGCTGCCGGGTGCGCCCGGCTGCCTGGTGCTGGTGACCAGCCGGGACCGGCTCACCGGGCTGGTGGCCACCGAGGGCGCCGAGGCGGTGGTGCTGGATCTGCTCACCGCCGAGGACGCGCAGGCCCTGCTGCACGCGCGGATCGGGGCGCGAGCGAAGGCCGAGCGGGCCGCCGTCGACGAGCTGGTCCGACTCTGCGACCGGCTGCCACTGGCCCTGGTCGTGGTGGCGGCCCGGGCGGTGGTCCGGCCAAAGCTGCCCCTGACCGAGTTGGGCGCGCAGCTCCGGGCCGACGGCCGGCTGAACGGACTGGACACCGGAGAGCACGACAGCAGTGTGCGGGCGGCGCTGTCCTGGTCGTACCGGCTGTTGTCGGCGTCGACCGCGCGGCTGTTCCGGCTGGTCGGGGGAAGTACGGACGTGACGGTGAGTTCGGCGGCGGCGGTCAGTCTCGCCGGCGGCGGTCGACGGGCCGTCCAGGCGGCGTTCGGCGAGCTGGCCGACGCGCATCTGGTGTTGGAGCGCGGCCCGGACCGGTACGCGATGCACGACCTGTTGCGGGTCTTCGCGGCCGAACTGTCCGCCGAACACGATCCGGCCGGCGACCGGGCCGAGGCGCGCGGCCGGCTCTTCGACCACTACCTGCACACCGCGCACGGCGCGGCGGTGCTGCTGCACCCGCACTGGGATCCGATCACCCTCGCCCCGTCCGTCGCCGGCGTCCGGCCGGAGAAGTTCGGCGACCATGACGAGGCGGTGGCCTGGTTCACGCGCGAGCGCGACGTGCTGATCGCGCTTGTCGAACGATGCGCCGCCAGCGGGTTCGACCGACACGCCTGGCAGCTGGCCTGGAGCCTGACCAGTTTCCTGGACCGGCAGGGCGGTTGGCACGACCAGTTGGCGGTGCAGCGCACGGCGCTGGTGGCGGCGCGGCGCAGCGGCGAGGTGATCGGGCAGGCGCACGCGCACCGCAGCCTGGCCCGTGCGCACGCCCGCCTGGGTCGGCTCGACGAGGCGCCCGGTCAGCTCCAGCGGGCGCTGGAGTTGTTCCGCGAGCTGGGCGACCCGGCCAACCAGGGGCACACCTGCCTCGACCTCGCCGAGGTGGCCGACCGGGAGGGCCGGCGTGCCGAGGTGGTCGAGCATGCCGAGGCGGCGTTGGCGCTGTACCGCGAGGCGGGCCACCGCTACGGGCAGGCGATGGCGTTGAACGCGGTCGGCTGGTACCAGGCCCAGCTCGGGGCGCACGACGCCGCGGTGCAGGCGTGCCAGCAGGGGCTGGAGCTGCTGCGCGAGTTCGACGACCGGCACGGCCAGGCGCCCACCTGGGACACCCTCGGCTACGCGCAGCACCGCGCCGGGCGACCCGCGGAGGCGGTGGTCGCGTACCGGCACGCGCTGGCGCTGTACCGGGAGTTCCGGGACCGTTACTACGAGGCGGACACGCTGACGCACCTCGCGGAGGCGTTGGCCGACGTTGGCGAGCCGGCGGAAGCGGCCCGGAGCTGGCGAACGGCGTTGGGCATCCTCGACGAGCTCGGGCACCCGGACGCCGAGCGGATCCGTCAGCGGCTCACGGCAGCCGACGGATCGTGACCGGCCGCCGGGGTCTGCTGCTCGGCCGGCCCACCGCCCCACCCACGGAGACGACGAACAACACCAGGGACAAGATCGGAAACCAATCTCCGGTACGCGAATAGACCGTACCCAACCCCGTCGTCGGAGCGGCCGTGACCAGCAACTCCGCGTCACCGGCGGTGGCCTCGCCCACCATCCTGCCGCCCGGGTCGGTGACCGTCAGCCGGCCGAACGCGGCGGCGCGGACCACGGTGAGCCCGTTCTCCACGCCACGGACGAGGGCCATCCGGCCGTGCAGCCAGCCGTCGGAGGTGAAATCCAAACCGGGGACGAGCAGCACCGAGACGCCCTGCGCCCGATACCGCCGGACCAGACCGGGATAGTCGAGGTCCTTGCAGATCGCCACGCCGTACCGCCCGTCCACGATCACCTCGTCGTCACCCGGCGTCAGCCAGTCCTCCAGGCCCGGAATCAGATGCTGCTTCTCGTACGTCCTGATCGTTCCGCTCGGGTCCAGCACCAGCGCCACGTTGCTCGCGGTTCCGGCCCGCCGCAGCACCGCGCCGACGACGACCCGGGCCTCGGCCTGCTGGAGCGCGTCGACGAGCAGGGGCAGGGTGGCGTCTGTCACGGCGAACACCTTCTCCGGCAACACGACGATCCGCGCCCCGCGCGCGGCCAGGCCCGAGACCCGCGGAACGTACCGGGCGAGCAGGTCACGTCCGGACGGTTCGTCGATCGGGAGCCCGTCCTCGGGCTGTCGCAGCGCGACGAGGCCCACGGTCAGCGGCTCGGCCGGGTCCGGGGAGCGGCTCAATGACCAGGCCGACCATCCGCCGACGCTGAGCAGGAGGGCGAGCAGGCAGGTGAGGGCAGGGCGTGGGCTGCCCAGCCGGGGAGTGCGGGTGGGCCGCAGGCTTCTCAGCAGGGCGGCGAGGGCGATCGGGACGGCGAGCAGCAGGTAGGTGACGCCCCACACGCCGGTGAGCGCGGTCAGCTGGATGACCGGGCGGACGTCCGCCTGCGTGTAGGCGAGGCTCCACCAGGCACCGTGCGGGAACAGGCGGGACGCGGCGTACTCGCCCAGCACCCACAGTGACGGCACGGTGAGAACGGCGGTCACGGTTCGCCCGCGCAGCAGGAGTGTCCGAGCGAGCAGGACCGTGCCGGCCGCGAGGCCGAGGCCGAGCAGGAACACGCCGCCGACCACGGGGACCGGTAGTCGCAGGGTGCCGAGGTAGTACCCGACAATGCCGAGTTGGCCGATCGACCAGGCGAGGATCGTCGCACCGAGCGCGGTCCTCGGGCGTACCCGCAACGACGCGAGGATCAGCGGGATCGGGGCGAGCCGGGTGCAGCCCGGAGCCACCGAGCCAGAGCAGTCCACTCAGGAGCGCGGCGATGATTGTCGTCATGCGTCGATCGTGCGGCGGGAGCGGCCGGGGCGGATCGCCGTACGAACCGGAGGTGATCTGGTCCTGTGGAGGGAGGCGCGGCAGCGCCGGGCCGGACCATACTGCCGACGTGAAGCGGTACGCCGATCTCGCCGTCACCGTGGCCGCCGTGGCCGCGACCGTGCTGCCCGCCCTGGCCGGCGGGCCACGTGCCTGGTGGGTACTGCCGCTCGCGGTCGCGTCCTCGGTCCCGGTGCTGTGGCGTGACCGCGCACTGCTCCAGGTCGCCGTCGTCGTGGGCCTCGCCACGACCGTCTCCGCCTCGCTCGGCGCACCCCCGCTGTTGCCGGTCGGCCCGCTCGTCTGCCTCTACACGTTCGCGGCGCGGGCCGCCCTGCCGATCCGCCTGCTCGGCATCCTGCTCACCGCCGGCGGCCTGCTGTTCTCGCTGCTCTATCCACACCCGGACGTGGAGGTGCTGCGGTACCTGGTGGTCGCCTACAGCTTCTCGTACGCCCTGGGCACCAGCGCCCGTGCCCGCCGTACCCAGGCCATGGCCGTCGCCGAACGCGATCGTCGCGTCGCCGGTGAACGTGCGGCGGCCGTGCTGCGCGAACGCACCCGCATCGCCCGCGACCTGCACGACATCCTCACCCACGCGGTCGGCGTCATGATCGTCCAAGCGGAGGCGGGACCACTTCTGGTCCGCCCCCACCCGGACCGCGCCGACGCCACGTTCGCCACGATCGCGGCCACCGGCAGGGACGCGGTCGTCCAGCTCCGCCGCGCGGTCGGCAGCCTGCACGAACCCGCCGACCAGCCACTCGACCAGCCGGGCCTGGCCCACCTGCCCGTCCTCGTCGAACGCGTCCGCGCCACCGGACTCGACGCCGTCCTCAGCGTCTCGCCCCCGCCGTGCGGATCCGTCCCCGGACCGCGGTCCGAGATCACGTCCGATCCGCCGGTCGGTGTTGCCCTCGGGTCGCCGATCGAGCCGTCCGCGGACGTCGGGGTCGCCGCCTACCGGATCGTGCAGGAGTCCCTGACCAATGTGGTCCGGCACGCCGAGGCCCGATCGGTCCGCATCCTGCTGAGCTACAGCGCGGACTCCCTGACCGTGTCGATCACCGATGACGGTCGCGGCAACCGGGCTTCAGGCGCCGGGGTGCCCGGATACGGGATCGCCGGCATGCGCGAGCGCGCCCAGGCCTGCGGCGGGACCCTGCACACCGGCCCGGCCTCCGACAGCCATGGCTTCACCGTCACCGCCACCTTGCCTCTCTCCGCACCCGCGGCCGTCTGATGCTGCGCGTCGTGCTCGCCGACGATCAGGACCTGTTCCGGGCCGGGTTCGCCACGATCCTCGGCGCCGAGCCGGACATCGAGGTGGTCGCCGAGGCCCCCGACGGCGCCGCCGCCGTGCGGGCCACCCTCGATCACCTTCCCGACGTCGTCCTGATGGACATGCGTATGCCTGTCCTCGACGGCGTCGCCGCGACCCGGCACGTCTGCTCACTCACCCCGAGCCGGGTCCTCGCCCTGACCATGTTCGACACCGACGACTACCTGTACGCGGCCCTGCGTGCCGGTGCCAGCGGCTTCCTGCTCAAAGACGCCCCACGAGCCGACCTGGTCAACGCGGTCCGCGTGGTCGCCGCCGGCGATGCGCTGCTCGCCCCCGGCGTCACCGCCCGGGTGATCGGCGAACTACACCGGCGCGGCCACCCGGACCCGGCGCTCGCCGCCGCGGTGACCGCCCTGACCGCCCGCGAGACGGACGTACTGCGCCTGATCGCGGCCGGCCTGTCCAACGCCGAAATCGCCGCGCACCACCACCTGAGCGAGCACACGGTGAAAACGCACGTCGGCAACCTGCTCGCCAAACTGAATCTGCGCGACCGCGCCCAGGCAGTCATGATCGCCTACGAATCCGGCCTGGTGATCCCCGGTCAGTGACGGCATCGTTCAGGGGCACCTGGCGGTGGCGCAGGTCGACTCCGACGACGTGACCGGCCGGCGGGGCCCTGATCGGGCGACCCGCCGGCCGGAGGGGGCGAACGGCTACAGGGTGCGCGCCAGCCGGTCGGCGAGCGTCCGGGTGAACCGGGCCGGGTCGGCCAGCTCACCGCCCTCGGCGAGCACCGCCAGGCCGTACAGCAGCTCGGCGGTCTCGGTCAGGATTTCGGTGGAGTCGCCCTGCTCGTGGGCCTTGCGCAGCCCGGTGACCAGCGGATGACCGGGGTTGATCTCCAGGATGCGCTTGGCCGAGGGGACGTCGTGCCCCATCGCCCGGTACATCTTCTCCAACGTCGGCGTGAGATCGTGCGCGTCGCCCACGACACAGGCCGGTGAGGTGGTCAGCCGCGACGACAGGCGGACCTCCCGAACACTGTCGGCGAGGGTCGTGCCCAGCCACTGCACCAGCGCGGCGAACTCCTGGCGCTGCTGCTCGCGCTCGGCCTCGGCCTGCTGCTTCTCCTCGTCGGTGTCCAGGTCGACCTGACCCTTGGCGATCGAGCGCAGCGGCCGGCCGTCGTACTCGCCGACCCGCTCGACCCACACCTCGTCGACCGGGTCGGTGAGCAGCAGCACCTCGTGACCCTTGGCCCGGAACGCCTCCAGGTGCGGGGAGTTCTCGATGGTGGCGCGGGAGTCGCCGGTGGCGTACCAGATGTCGCTCTGGCCGTCCTTCATGCGCGAGACGTAGCCGGCCAGGTCGGTGGGCTCCGCCGCGTCGTGGGTGGAGGCGACCGACAGGATCTCCAGCAGGGAGTCCCGGTTGTCGGTGTCGTCGATCAGCCCTTCCTTGACCACCGCGCCGAACTCGGTCCAGAAGGTGCGGTAGCGCTCGGGGTGGTTGGCCTTGAGGTCCTTGACCGTGGCGAGGACCTTGCGGACCAGGCGGCGGCGGACGATCTGGATCTGCCGGTCCTGCTGAAGGATCTCGCGGGAGATGTTCAGCGACAGGTCGTGCGCGTCGACGACGCCCTTGACGAAGCGCAGGTAGGTGGGGACCAACGCCTCGCAGTCGTCCATGATGAACACGCGCTTGACGTAGAGCTGCACGCCGCGACGGCCCTGCGGGGAGAACAGGTCCAGCGGGGCGTGGCTGGGCAGGAACAGCAGCGCCTCGTACTCGAAGGTGCCCTC
Source organism: Micromonospora sp. NBC_00617 (assembly GCF_045161355.1). Classification (NCBI taxonomy): domain Bacteria; kingdom Bacillati; phylum Actinomycetota; class Actinomycetes; order Micromonosporales; family Micromonosporaceae; genus Micromonospora; species Micromonospora sp. NBC_00617. Next base: position 2,656,832 of record NZ_CP107751.1, read on the forward strand.
GCCCTTCATGTGCACGACCTCGAGCGGGTCGGCCCAGTCGTGGCTGACGTGCTTGTAGAACTCGTTGTACTCGGCGGCGTCGACCTCGTCGCGGGGCCGCGCCCAGAGCGCCTTCATCGAGTTGAGGGTCTGCACCTCGCTGGTGGCGGCCTCGCCCTCGGCGCCGGGACGCTCGACGCGCATCCGGATCGGCCACGCGATGAAGTCGGAGTATCGCTTGACGATCTCGCGGATGGTCCACTCGGCGGTGTAGTCGTGCAGGTTGTCCTCGGTGTCGGCCGGCTTGAGGTGCAGGGTCACCGCGGTGCCCTGCGGCGCCTCCTCGACGGCCTCGATCGAGTAGGTGCCCTCGCCGGTGGACTCCCAGCGGGTGCCGCCGGTCTCGCCGGCCTTACGGGTCAGCAGGGTGACCCGGTCGGCGACCATGAACGCGGCGTAGAAGCCGACGCCGAACTGCCCGATCAGGTCCTGCGAGGCGCGGGCGTCGGCGGACTCGCGCAGCTGGCGCAGCAGCTCGGCGGTGCCGGACTTGGCGATCGTGCCGATCAGCCGGACCACCTCGTCGCGGGTCATCCCGATGCCGTTGTCCCGCACGGTCAGCGTGCGGGCGTCCCGGTCGACCTCGATGGCGACGTGCAGGTCGTCGGTGTCGGCGACGAGATCCTTGTCGACGAGCGTCGCCAGCCGCAGCTTGTCCAGGGCGTCGGACGCGTTCGAGATGAGTTCCCGCAGGAAGACGTCCTTGTTCGAATAGATCGAGTGGACCACCAACTGGAGGAGCTGACGCGCCTCGGCCTGGAACTCCAACGTCTCGGCCTGGTTGCTCACACCGTCTCCCTTCTCGGCTCGTTCGGAGGTTCGCGCAAAGGATACGAGTCGTCACCGCTGCGGTCGTGCCCGCGTCCGGGTCGTATTCCCGATCCGAGAAAGTGCCAGGCCGGGCTCGCCGGCGGGGTCGCCGCGCTCTACCCGCAGCTCCCCTGGCCCGGGACGCGACGGGCCGCCGCCGGGAGCATCCGGCGGCGGCCCTCCTCGACGGGTACGCCCTCAGCTGGCCTGCAGGGTCACGTCGTCGATCACGAAGCTGGTCTGCAACGACGAGTCCTCGGTGCCGGTGAACTTCAGGGTCACCGTCTGCCCGGCGAACCCGGCCACGTTGAACGTGCGCTGGGCGTAGCCGGAGGCGGCGTTGAGGTTCGAGTACGTCGCCAGCGTGGTCGAGCCCACCTGCACGGTCAGCTTGTCGTACGCCGTGGAGCTGGTGGTTTCGGCGGTGTCGATGTGCAGCCAGAACGACAGCGTGTAGCTGGCGCAGCCGGCCGGCACGGTCACCAACTGGGACAGGGTGTCGGTACGGGTGCTGCCGTACCCGTCGAGCCACGCCTTGTACGACCCGGTCCGGGCCGGTTGGCTGCTGGAGTTGGTGATCACTCCGGAGGACGCGGTCCACGGCGTGCTGCCGCTCTCGAAGCCACCGTTGCCGATCACCTGGCCGCCGGAGCAGCCGCCGGTGCCGGTGACCGTCAACGTGAGGCTGGCGGTGCGGGTGACCGAGCCGGTGCCGGTGACCGTGATGGTGACGGTGCCCGTGGCGGCGCTGGCCGACGCCGTCAGGGTCAGCGTGGCCGACCCGCCGGAGGTCACCGACGACGGGCTGAAGGAGACGTTCACCCCGCTGGGCGCGCCGGACGCGGTGAGGCTGACCGTCTGCGCGGAGCCGGCGGTGGTCGTGGTGCCGACCGTGGCGGTGGCGCTGGCCCCCCGGGCGACGGTGAGCGCGGTGGGGTTGACCGCGATCGAGAAGTCGTTGGTCGGGGTGCCGCCGCCCACGGCGAGCTGCCACAGCGCGTACGCGACGCCGTCCGCGGCCCGGTTCAGCACGGTGGCGCTGACGTTGGCGGTGGTGTCGCAGGAACGGTGGTAGCACGAGTCGTAGGCGGAGTTGGCCGTACCGCCCCACTTGGCCGCCTGGGTGCTGGTCTTACGGGCGCTCGCGCCCGCGGCGTAGCCGGAGGTGGGGATGCCGGCCTGCTGGAAGTAGTAGTCGTCGGAGCGGCCCTGACCCTCGACGTTCTCCTCCGGCTGCAGCCCCAGCGAGTCCCAGTACGCCTTCAGCGGCGCCGCTGTCGTGGAGGTGACCCGGTTGATGAAGTAGCCACCGTTGGTCGAGCCGACCATGTCGAAGTTGTAGTAGCCCTTGATGTAGCCGCGCTGGGTGGCGCTGAGCGAGTTCACGTAGAACCGGGAGCCGTTGAGACCCTGTTCCTCGTCGGTCCACCAGGCGAACCGGACCTTCTTCGTCATGGTCGGGTTCTGCGCGGCGAGGACCAGCGCGTTCTCCAGCAGCGTGGCCGAGCCGGAGCCGTTGTCGTTGATGCCCGGGCCGGCCGAGACGCTGTCGAGGTGGGCGCCGAACATCACCACCTGGTCGGTCGGGCCGCCGGGCCACTCGGCGATGAGGTTGTTCGAGGGGTACGTGCAGCTGGAGCAGGTCTGCTCGCTGACGGTGTAGCCGGCGGCCTGGAGCTTGCTCTTCACGTAGCTGACCGAGGCGGTGTAGCCGGCCGAGCCGGCCCGCCGGTTGCCGCCGTTGCTGCTGGCGATGGAGTTGAGCTGGGTCAGATGCGCCTGGACGTTGGTGACGGAGATGTCCGGCGCCGCCAGGACGGCGGCGGACGCGGCGATCGGCCGGGCCGCTGTCGTCGGGGCGGAGGGTGACGCGGTCACCGGCTGGGCGGCCAGCGTCACCGTCATCCCGGTGAACACGGTGAGCGCGATTGCCGCGCTCAGCGTTCTGCCTCTCATGGGGGCTCCTCGGGGTTGGAGAGATAACCGAGACACTTACAGAGATCTATGCCATCGGCATCGGACGTTCGTCCCGAACCCCCACCGGTTCGACAATGGGTACCGGCGTCGGCACAGGTGAGTAGAGGTGCCAGGATGGGTAGGTAACGCCAGCAGGGGTCATCGGGCCCGGAACGGGGGGCTTAGCGATGAGGGCGGGTCGAGCGTGACACGACCCCGCACCGACCTGTTCGACGACGGCGGTGACACCGGACGGCTGATGGCCGAGCTGGACTGGGCCGACACCCCGCTCGGCGCGGTGTCGAGCTGGCCGCAGAGCCTACGTGCCGCCGTGCGGGTGGTGCTCTCCTCCCGCTACCCCATGCTCCTGCTCTGGGGCGACCGCCTCTCCCAGCTCTACAACGACGCGTACTCCGCCCTGATCGGCGACAAGCACCCCGCCGCGCTCGGCGACGACGTGCGGGTGACCCTGGCCGAGGGCTGGGACGTCCTCGCCCCCCTCATCCAGCGGGCCATGGCGACCGGCGTGGCCAGTTGGGTGCCCGCTCTGCAACTGCTGCTGGAGCGCGCCGGCTACCGCGAGGAGGCGTACTTCAGCGTCTCGCACGCCCCCGCCCGCGACGACGACGGCCGCACCGTCGGCGTGCTGACGGTGTGCAGCGAGGTCACCGAGCAGGTCGTCGGCGAACGGCGACTGCGGCTGCTGCGCGACCTGAGCCTGCGCGGCGACGGGCGCACCGTCGACGTCGACGCCACCTGCGCCCGGCTGATCGACGCGATCGACGACCACCCACTGGACGTGCCGTTCGCCGCGATCTACCTGCGCGACGGCGCGGTGCTGCGCCGGACGGCCTGCGCTGGCGGTGACCCGGGTCACCCCACGGTGGCCGGGGCGCTGCCGGACGTCGTCGACCTGGCCGACCCGAGCCCGGCGGCCCGCGCCTGGGCGCTCCCGGACGCCGCGCAGGGTCGACCCACCGACGTGACGGGCGTCGCGGATCGGCTGCCCCTGCCCGCCGGCCCGTGGGGCGATCCCACCCGCACCGCGCTGGCGCTGCCGCTGCCCTCGGCCGCCGAGGACCAACCCATCGGCGTCCTGCTGGCCGGCGTCAGCTCCAACCGGGAGCTGGACGAGGCGTACCGCTCCTTCTACCAACTGCTGACCCAACAGGTCGCCATGGCGGTACGCAACGCGAAGGAGTACGAGCAGGAGCGGCGTCGGGCCGAGGCGCTGGCCGAGCTGGACCGGGTGAAGACCACCTTCTTCACCAACGTCAGCCACGAGTTCCGTACGCCGCTGACGCTCATGCTCGGGCCGCTCGCCGACGCGCTCGCCGACACCGCCGCGCCGCTGGCGCCCGGGCAGCGGGAGCGGGTGGAGACCGCCTGGCGCAACGCCACCCGGCTGTTGACCCTGGTCAACAGTCTGCTCACCTTCTCCAGCCTGGAAGCCGGCCGGGCTCGCAGCGACGCCCGCGAGGTCGACCTCGCCGGGCTCACCGCGGAGCTGGCCAGCGTCTTCCGGGCCGCCGTCGAACGGGCCGGCCTGGCGCTGGAGGTCGACTGCCCGCCGCTGCCCCGGCCGGTCACCCTCGACCCGGTCAACTGGGAACGTATCGTCACCAACCTGCTGTCCAACGCCCTGAAGTACACGTTCATCGGCCGCATCCGGATCGCCGTGGACGCCGACCACGACGAGGTACGCCTCACCGTCGCCGACACCGGTATCGGGATCGCCGAGGCGGACCTGCCGAAGCTCTTCGAGCGCTTCCACCGGGTGCAGGGCGCGCGCTCGCGCAGCCACGAGGGCACCGGCATCGGCCTGGCCCTGGTCCACGAGCTGACCCGGCTGGAGGGCGGCGAGGTCCGGGTGACCAGCCGGGTGGGGGTCGGCACCACCTTCACGGTGGCCCTGCCGTGGTCGGCGGCGCGGCGCGCGGCGCCGACCGGGCCAGCACCCAACGGGCGGGGCGACGTGGCCCGCGCCGCCGTTTCAGAGGCGGTGGGATGGCTGGCCGACCCGGGCGGCAGCAGCGCCGAGCCCGCCACGGCGCACGGCCCGGTCGCCGACGAGTTGGCCGGCGCCCGGATCCTGGTGGCCGACGACAACAGCGACATGCGCGCGTACCTGGGTCGGCTGCTCGCCGGTCAGGGCTGGCGGGTCCGGTCGGTCACCGACGGTCGGCAGGCCCTCGACGCGATCCACCGGGAGCCGCCGGACCTCGTGCTCACCGACGTGATGATGCCGGTGCTGGACGGCTTCGACCTGGTACGCCGACTGCGGGCCGACCCGGCGACCCGGGCGCTGCCGGTGCTGGTGCTCTCCGCCCGGGCCGGCGAGGAGGCCAGCGTGGTGGGCCTCAGCCTCGGCGCCGACGACTACCTGGTGAAGCCGTTCGCCGCCGCGGAGCTGATCGCCCGCATCCGGGCCGCCATCCGTCGTGCCCGCACCGACCCGTCCGGCAACGACGTCACCGCACCGACCGACGACGACAGCCCGAGCGCGCTCGACGCCCCGAGGTCGACGCGATCCACCGGGGCCACCGCCGTCGCGCCCGCCCCGCCGGTGGCGGAGCCCGCCGAGAACGCACCCGCCGTGCGCGCCACCACCGAACCGGCTGGCGGGGAACCGGCCGGCGGGTCCGTGGTCGGCACGACCGGCGACGGGCTCGGCGACATCCTGGCAGCGGAGTGGACGTACCCGTCCGTGCCCACCTCGGCGGCTGCCATGCGCCAGGACGTCCGGCTGGCGTTGAACGAGCTGGGCCTCCACACGGACGTGTTGGCGGATCTGCTGCTCGCCGCGTCCGAGGCGATGAACAACGCCGTCGAGCACGCACAACGCCCCAGCCGCCCCGAGGTGCGGGTCCGGCTCCAGGTGGGTGGCGACCGGGTCCGGATCTCGGTGCGCGACTTCGGCACCTGGCGGGACCGTCGGCCGGCCATGGACCGGGGCCGGGGCGCACTGTTGATGAACGCCTACGGCGACGTACGACTGGTCTCCACCGGCGAGGGGACGACGGTGACCATCGAGCGCCGGCTGACCGACCCGGCCTGAGGCACCGCCGCCAGCGCTTCAGAGTCGACGGCCCCCGCGGTCACGGGCGACGATCCCGTCCAGGCGCTCCCCGGGCGTGAGCGTGGCCGGGTCGAACCAGAAGATCACCACCTGCTTGTCCCTGCTCCAGCGCGCCACCCGGGCATCGACCTGCCGACCGTCCACCGTGCCGATGATCCGCTCGGCGGGGCCGACGAAGTAGCCGAAGGTGGGCACCGGCGTGTCCGACGAGCGCTCGTCGTAGCCGATCTGGTGGAAACCGGGGCTGCGGTCGGCGCCCTCGACGTCGTTGACCAGGATGTCCGTGCTCAACGTGCCGTCCGGGGCGCGACGACCGGCGGCCAGCCCGATGGTCACCTTGGGCACGCCGGGCACCGACACCGAGACGACGTAGCGAGGGCGCCTACGCAGCGCAGTGACCCCGACGACCGGGAGACCGTACGTCAGGTGCGGCGGCGTTCCTGCTCAAGCCGCTCATCCAGCCGACCCAGCTCGTAGATGGCGTTGAGGCTGGTCGGCAGGCGGCGGACATTGTCCGGCCCGGGGTCGGGGTCCGGCTCCGGGTCGGGACTCGGCGCGGGACCGGGATCCGACGCGGGACCAATCGTGGAGTCGGACGCGCGGCGGCGCGGAAGCAGCAGTGCCAGCACCGCCAGGACGGCCGCGACCAGCAGGTAGGACACCGGCGGCCAGCCACCGCGGGTGGGGCTGGCGAGCGCCGGCGGAACCTCGGGCGTCGGGGTGTCGACGATATGCACGGGCACGGCGGCATCGTGGGCGTCGGCGCCGGAGCCACCGGCCGGGCTGCCGGGGGCGGCCGGAGCCCGGACACCGGCCGACGACCCGGCGGTCGCGGCGGTCACACCCGGCGCGGTCGGGCTCGGCGGGGCGGTCGCTGGCGGCCGGGTCGGCGCGGACATCGCGGTGGGGGTGACGCCCGGCGTCGGCGTCGCGCTCGGCGCGCGATGGCCGTCGAGGAGATCGTCGACGACCCGGCCCACACCGCCGAGGAGGTCGCCGACCGGGCCCGAGGTGGCCGACGGGGACGGCGCGGGCGCGAGGGCGAGGGTCAGCGCGAGGACGACGACGGTAGGCACGGGTCCACCTCGAATGTGTCGACTGCCAGGCACAGTACCGCGTTGTGGGACGGCGTGGGTGACACGGCCACGCCGCGGCGGCGGCTGCCGGCCACTGTTACCCGGCGGTTACGCCACGGCGAAGCTCGCGTGCCGCGGGAGGACGACCGTGACGGCAGAGGGTCACCGGCAACGCTGCCGCGACGTGACCCCGGCATCGAGCGGAGAGATCACCATGAGGATCAGGAGCACACTGACCGCGTTGGCGGTCGTCCTCGCCGGTCTGGTCGCCAGCGCGGGCAGCAGCACCGCGGCGGGCACCACGACCGGGTCGACGTCCTGCGGGATCACCTGGGGCAGCGCGGAGAGGTCGGCCGGCGCGCTGAGCGACGCCCCGCTGGTCGCCGTACGGACCGGGGGGCACGACTGCTACGACCGGGTGGTGTTCGAGTTCGCCGGCCCGGTCGACGGTTACGCGGTCGGCTACGGCGAGACGTGGACCGAGGGCGAAGGGCTGGCGCTGTCGCCGTACACCGCCGGGGGCGCGCTGCTGCGGGTCTCGCTGTGGGCCCCGGCGTACGACGCCGAACACCAGGGCACCGTGCCCTACGCGGTCGGCGAGCACGTCGCGAACCTGCTGCGCTGTTCAACGCTGCGCGACGTCGTCTTCGGCGGCAGCTTCGAGGGCTACAGCACCTTCGCGGTCGGCGTACGGGCTCGGTTGCCGTTCCGCACGTTCACGCTCGCCGGCCCCGGCACACACAGCCGCGTCGTGCTGGACGTCGCCCACCAGTGGTGAGCGGGGCGGCGGCCCCTGCAGCGGCGCGGAGAACTGGGACTGGCCACCCGCACGCTGCAGGCTAGTTCGCCGGGGGCTGCTCGGGCGCCTTCCCAGCCGCCCCGTCGGCCAGGTGCCAGACCTCCCGCATCGGGGCCCACCAGTCCCCCGATCCGGGTTCGGCGAGCGATTCCTGGCACGGGTCGGTCAACTTCCACCACTTTTGCGTCTGCGGGTCGGCGGCGATGTACCGCAGGTCGGCCTCGTAGTCGTCGCCGACGTACTCGTAGTAGCCGAAGAGCAGGTCGTCGTGGAGGAAGATGGTGTAGTTGCGGAAGTTCGCCTCGCGCAGCGTCTCCTCGACGTCCGGCCAGACCTCGGCGTGTAAGCGCAGGTAGGTCTCCCGGTGCTCCGGGCGAAGCCGGATCACGCAGCCATGACGTTGCACGTCGTGTCCTCTCAGGTGAACTGGTCACACGGTGGCGACGGCCCGGTACGGGTTGGCCATCGATGACCAACGCGTTGGTGCGGTTGGCGACCCGATGGTAGCCGTAGCCAAGATCGAGGATCACCCGCCGGAGGTCGAGGGCGACCGATGCCGCCCCCGGACCCGACCGGGCCGCCGACACCGACCGTTTCGCCAGGGCTGCGCAGCGTCGCTGCGGGTCTACTCTCAGGTGGTGGAGGGCCGCGTGCTGGTGGTCGAGGACGACGCCTCCATCCGGGAGGTCACCGCCCTCGGTCTGCGTCGCGCCGGCTTCCGGGTCGACACCGCCGTCGACGGGCGGCAGGCGCTCATGGCCTGGCGGGCGCACCCGGCCGACGCGATCGTGCTCGACGTCATGCTGCCCGGCCTGGACGGCCTGGAGGTGTGCCGGGAGATTCGGCGAACGAGCCAGGTGCCGATCCTCATGCTGACCGCCCGCACCGACACGCTCGACGTGGTGGTCGGCCTCGAATGCGGCGCCGACGACTACCTGCGCAAACCCTTTGACCTGCCCGAGCTGGTGGCGCGGGTCCGCTCGGTGCTGCGACGGGCGAGCGCGCCGGCCGGGTCGCCCACCATCGCCGTCGGCGACCTGGAGATCGATCCGGGCGGCTTCGTGGTACGCCGCGACGGCCGAGAGGTGACCCTGACCGCCACCGAGTTCCGTCTGCTGCTGGAGCTGGCCCGACGCCCCGGCCAGGTCTTCACCCGGGAGCTGCTGCTGGACCTGGTCTGGGACCAGCGTTTCCTGGGCGACTCGCGGCTCGTCGACGTGGCGGTGCAGCGGCTGCGCGCCAAGGTCGAGGACGACCCGGCACACCCACGGCGCATCCGCACGGTGCGCGGCGCCGGCTACAAGCTGTCCACGCTCTGACGGGAGGTCGGCGATGGCCGGACGAGCGGTGGCGCCGGGCCGCCTGCGGCGCCGGCTGACGATCGCGTTCGTGCTGGTCGCCGGGGTGTCCGCCGGCCTGCTCGCCGGTGGGGCAGCAGTGGTGCTGCGGCAGTCCTGGCTGGACGCCTCGCTGCGCCAGGCCGCCGCCGACGCGCGCTATCAGCTCCTGCTCGCCGGTGAGTTCCTGCCCCTGACCGAGCAGCGCGGCACCGAACTGCTCGCCAGCTTCGAGGGCAGCGGCCGGCATGTCGTCCTCGTCGACGGCCCGACCCGTCCCTCCCATCCCGCGTACGCCCCCGCCCTGGGCACGCGACTGCGGGCCTCGGTCGCCGACGGGCAGCTCGCCTACCAGCGCTCGGCGCCGGACCAGCGACCCCGACTGCTGGTGGTCGGCGGACGTATTCCCGGCTCGACCGCGGAGCTGTACGTGATCACCGTGGAGGACGACATCGCCACCGATCTGGGTCAGGTGCGCACCGCGCTGCTGGCCGGCTGGGTGCTCGTGGTGCTGGTCGCCGCCGGGGTGGGCCATCTCCTGGCCCGCCGCGCCCTGGAGCCGGTGGGTCGGGCCAGCCGCGCCGCCCGGGCGCTCACCGAAGGGCTGCTGGCCACCCGCCTTCCGGTCCGCGGGCGCGACGAGTTCAGCGTCTGGGCGGCGTCGTTCAACGAGATGGCCGAGGCACTGGAGTCGAAGATCGCCGACCTGTCGGCCGCGCAGGCCCGGGAGCGGCGGTTCACCGCCGATGTGGCGCACGAGCTGCGTACCCCGGTGACCGCCCTGGTGGCCGCGGCCTCGCTGCTGCGCGAGCAGCTGGACCGGCTGCCCGACGACGCCCGGCCGGCCGCGCGGCTGCTGGTGGGCGACGTGGTCCGGCTGCGCTGCCTGGTCGAGGACCTGATGGAGATCTCGCGGCTGGACGCCGGGCGGGAACGGCCGAACGTCGAGCCGGTGGACGCGCCGGCGCTGTTGTGTGCGATCGTCGCGGCGCGCGGCTGGTCGGACCGCGTGTTGGTCACCGGCGACGCGGTCGCGCTGCACACGGACCCGCGTCGCCTGGAGCGGGTCCTGGCCAACCTGGTCGCCAACGCGGTCGAGCACGGCGGCGGCGAGATCCGGGCGACCGTGAAGAGGGCGGGCGCGCTCGTCGTCTTCACGGTCACCGACCAGGGGCCGGGCATTCCCGCCGAGCACCTGCCACACGTGTTCGACCGGTTCCACCAGGTCGACGCCGCGCGCTCCGCGCCCGGCAGTGGGCTCGGCCTGGCCATCGCCCGGGAACACGCCGCCCTGCTCGGTGGGGTGTTGAGCGTCCGCAGCGCGCCGGGCGCCGGCGCCCGGTTCCGTCTGGAGCTGCCCGCGCACGGCCCGGACGGGCCGCCCGGCGGCGTGCCACGCCCCGCGACAAGCCTCGACGAGGACGCCGAAGCGGCGACCGCCGGCCCGACGGGCGGTGACGGGTGAGCTGGCGCGGCGCGGTCCGAGCGCGCTGGCGCGGCGCGGTCCGAGCGCGCTGGCGCGGCGCGGTCCGAGCGCGCTGGCGCGGCGGATGGCGTGCGGTCGGCGTGCCGGTGTTGGTCGCCGCGCTCCTGCTCGGCGCGTGCGGCACTCCCCGCTCCGGTGTCCTGGGCGCGGCGCCCACCGCGCCTCCGCCGAGCGCCCCGCCCGTCGGAGGCCCGACCTCCGCACCCAACCCGCCGCCCGGGTCACCACCGTCGCCGGCGGCCACCCGCACCGCGCCGCGGCCGCCGGCGCCGTCGGCCACCGCCACCCGCCGGCCGGACCCGGTGACGATCGAGCTGTGGTACGTGCGAAACGGCCTGCTCGTCCCCACCCGACGCACCCGGCCGGCCACCGTCACGACGTCCCGGCTCGCGCTGACCGAACTGGCCGCCGGGCCCACGCCGGCCGAGGCCGCCACCGGGATGGTCACCCTGCTGCCGGCCGGTGTCGAGGTCACCCGGATCACCGACGGCGTGGCGACACTCGGTCCCGTTGCGTCCGGCGACGACCCGGCGGAGCGTCGGCGGCTGCGCGAGGCGCAGGTGGTGTGGACGCTCACCCAGTTCCCCACTGTCCGGTTGGTCCGCTTCGGCGGCGGCGCAGCGGTCGGCCGGGCCGATTATCCGGACCTGCTCGCGCCGATCGTGGTCACCGCCCCGAGCGTCGGCGACCGGGTCACCGCCCCGCTCACCGTCACCGGCACCGCCGACGTGTTCGAGGCCACCGTGAGCATCCGGGTGCTGGACGCCGCCGGCCGGGAGGTGGCCACCGGCTTCGGCACCGCCAGCTGCGGCAGTGGCTGCCGGGGCGCGTACCGGCTGGTGGTCGGCTGGCGTACGGCCCGGGAGCAGCACGGCACGATCGAGGTGTACGAGGTGTCCGCGCGCGACGGGGCCCGGATCAACACGGTGGCCGTGCCGGTGATCCTCGCGCCCGCCGGGAGCTGACCACGGGGTTCATCCGCCCGACGCGGGTGGAAACGTAACCGTTTCGTCCGCCGGGTGCGACGAAACTCATAAAAGCCTGCAGGAAACGGCCAGCAACGAACTAGGGTCAGGTCGGCGTGCACAACCCGCCCGACACCGGCTCGCTGCGGGGCGACCTGATCGAACTGCTGCGTGCCACCGCCGCCATCTGCGTCGCCGACTGCGACCTGATGCAGGCGCTGACCTTCGCCATGCGGACCAGCCCGGAGCTGGAACGCCTGGTACGCCACCAGGTGCTGCCCGCCGGGCGGGTGGCCAGCACCGCCATCCTCGTGCGCGCCGCCGCCCGCGGGGAGATCCCCCGGATGCCGGTGAACGGGAGTTGTTCCACGACCTGGCGCCCGCGCTCACCCTGTCCCGTGTCGTCGCGCACGGCCTGCCCGCCGACGACGCGTTCCTCACCCAGGTCGTCGATGAGGTGCTGATCCCGGTGCTCCGCTACCAGCACGACCGCCCGTCCCAGGCCTGATCCATCGACATCCGCACCACGGAAGGCTTCACCATGCCCGGAACCACCTCGACGGCCCCCGGCTCACCCGGCGCCGGGACGTCGACAGACGCGCCGCAAAGCGTCCCGACCATCGTCGAAGATCCGTTGAGGAGACACATGTCCACGGCTGCCGACCAGATCATCCACGCGCTACGGGCGGGCCACGAGGAGCTTGCCGCGCTCGTGCGCGACCTCAAGGAAGACGACCTGCGCCGACCCTCGGGTGCCAGCGAGTGGCAGGTCTCCCAGGTGCTCAGCCACCTCGGCAGCGGCGCGGAGATCGGCCTCGCCGGGCTGACCGCCGCCCGCGAGGGCACGCCCGCCCCGGACGGCGACTTCAACCGCACCGTCTGGCAGCGCTGGGACGCCATGTCCCCCGAGGAGCACGCGGCCGGCTTCCTGGAGTCCAACCAGCGGCTGGTCGAGGCGTACGAGGCGCTGGACGCGGACACCCGCTCGACGTTGCGGATCAACCTCGGCTTCCTGCCGGAGCCGGTGGACGTGGCCACCGCCGCCCGGTTCCGGCTCAGCGAGTTCGCGCTGCACCAGTGGGACGCCGAGGTGGCATTCAACCCGTTCGCGGCGGTGACGCCGGAGGCGGTGCCGCTGCTGATCGAGCAGATCGGCGGCATGCTGGGCTGGACGAGCCGGCCGCCGGAGCTGGGCGGCCGGGAGGCGACCCTGCTGGTTCGGCTGCGGGACCCGGAGCGCACGTTCGGGTTGCGGCTGGGCGAGCAGATCACGCTGACCGACGCGCCGGAGCAGCCCGACGGCGAGCTGTCCCTGCCGGCCGAGACGTGGCTGCGGCTGGTGGTCGGCCGGCTCGGGCCGCGCTACACGCCGGACGGGGTGCAGGTGAGCGGTCCGCTGACCCTGGACGACCTGCGCCGGGTCTTCGTCGGCTTCTAAAGGGACGGCGCGCGGGCCGGTGCTCCCGGCCCGCGCGTACCCCGTCAGCCCTTCACGCAGACGACCTGCTTGAGGTGCGCGACCACCTCCACCAGGTCCTCCTGCTGGGCCATCACCTCGGTGATGTCCTTGTACGCGCCGGGGATCTCGTCGACCACCCCGGCGTCCTTGCGGCACTCGACGCCGGCGGTCTGCGCGGCCAGGTCGTCGGTGCTGAACGTCCGCTTGGCCTGTGCCCGTGACATCCGCCGGCCGGCGCCGTGCGACGCCGAGCAGTACGCGTCCGGGTTGCCCCGGCCCCGCACGATGTACGACCCGGTCCCCATCGACCCGGGGATGATGCCCAGGTCACCCCGCCCGGCCCGGATGGCGCCCTTGCGGGTCACCAGCACCTCCACCCCGTCGTAGCTCTCCTCGGACACGTAGTTGTGGTGACACGAGATCGGCTCGTCGTAGCCGACCTGCGGGATGTGCTCGCGCACCACGCCGCAGAGCAGCGCCAGCATGACCGCCCGGTTGCGCCGCGCGTACTCCTGCGCCCACCACAGGTCCCGCCGGTACGCGTCCATCTCGGGCGTTCCGGCGAGGAACACCGCCAGGTCCCGATCGGGCAGGTCGGCGTTGTGCGGCAGCCGCCGGGCCACGCCGATGTGCCGCTCGGCCAACTCCTTGCCGATGTTGCGCGACCCGGAGTGCAGCATCAGCCACACCCGACCCTCGTCGTCTCCGCCCTGTTCCAGGCAGACCTCGATGAAGTGGTTGCCGCCGCCGAGCGTCCCGAGCTGCCGCTGGGCGCGGGTCTCCAGCTGCGCCACCCGCCGGTCCAGGCCGGCGAACCGACTCCAGAAGTCGTCCCAGCCGGCCTGCTCGAGACCACGGACCCGGCGCGGGTTGACCGCCTCCTGCCGCTGGGCGAAGCCCACCGGGATGGTGGCCTCGATCGCCGAGCGCAGCCCGGCCAGGTCGTCCGGCAGGTCGGCGGCGGTCAGCGACGTCCGCACCGCCGACATGCCGCAGCCGATGTCGACGCCGACGGCGGCCGGCGAGACGGCCTGCCGCATGGCGATCACCGAGCCGACCGTGGCGCCCTTGCCGAAGTGCACGTCGGGCATGACGGCGACACCCTGCACCCAGGGCAACGCGCCGATGTTGCGCAGCTGCTTCGCGGCCTGCGGCTCGATGGCGTACGGGTCGGTCCAGACCCGGACCGGTGCCCGGGTACCGGCGAGAGGGGTGAATCCCATCGTGGTCTCCTCGTGTCGTGCCGACACCAGCGCTACCTGGTGACCGTAAATGATCGCGCGCCGGGTAGAGCCGGCGTGAAAGCTCGTCGGATACGAAAAGGGCCGCCGACCCCTGCGGGGTGGGCGGCCGCGCGCGACGCGCGTGGCGTCAGCGAAGTCGCCGCCCCGGATACCGGTCCTGGTTGCGATCCTGAGCGGGCCGGCCGAGACACCGGTACGACGCGCCGGACGGCAAGACGGCACCGGCACCGGCACCCGGCACGCGCCAGGTGGCGTCGGTGGTTGTGCGTTGCGACATGGCGTGCTCCCCCCGGGTGTGCTCGGTCGGCCGTACTCCACATCACGGTAGGTGTGTCAGAAGCTGTCCGCAAAGGATATTGCGTCAGGCCCGGCGAGGCCGTGATTCGGGCCCGGCGGGCCGCGATCGGGCCGGGCAGAGTTGGTCGGCCTGGCGGACCGTCGTCGGACCCGGGCTGTCACTCTCGCGGCCTGTCGAGTTGCCCCGCAGGTGGGGCGGCGCCCCCACCGGGTCCGGCCGGAGGAAGCGCCGCCACCAACGCGTCGGCGGTGGTCGCGGCACGCGCCCACGGCGGCGGTGGTCGCGGCGGCGACCGTGGGCCCTCGTGCCTGCCCCGTTCGTGGGGCAGCTCTACAGGGCGCCTACCAGGGGGTCCGCCTCGGGCAGGGCACCGCGCCGCACCGCACCGAGCCGCGCCGAGCCGAGCCGCACCGCGCCGCGTGGCTCAGGTGTCGTAGCAGCCGTCCCAGGGCGGGTCGAAGCCCAGGTCGTCGGGGAGAAACTCGGCGTGGTCCTCGCCGTCGTACTCCGCGGACCAGTCGACCAGCCCGAAGACGTGCCCGTCGACCTCGACCTGGAACAGTCCGATGGCGATGTCGCCGAAGACCAGGCCGGGCAGCCCGTCGAGCCATTCGAGGAGGCGAGCCTCGGCACGGGTGCCCGAGGCTTCCTCGTCCTCGCTGGTGCCGGCGAACCAGATGTCCGAGTCGGTGTGTACGCCGTCGGCGTCGAAGCGGTGCAGCACCGCGTACCACCGCTTGTGTCGGTACCAGTCGTCTTCGGCTCCGGCACCGTCGGCGAGTGTCGCGGTGACGGAGCCGAAGAACTGGCCCTTGTCGTACCGGCCGATGTAGCGGGTGCGGTAGTCGGACTCGTACGCGATGGGCACGCGATCGGGGATGGCCATGCGCGGACGCTACCGCCCGCGATCTACGCCTGCGGCACCAGCCGGAAGGACTGCGCGGCCGTGCCGTTGCAGGCGTACTGGATGAGCTGGACGCTGTCCGCCGTGGACGCCCCCGGCACGTCGAGGCACTTGCCGCTGTTGCGGTTGACCAGCCGGTAGTAGCCGCCGCCCTCGGACTCGGCACGCCACTGCTGGTTGTTGCCACCGCTGTAGGACCAGAGCTGGATGAGCGCCGAGTCGGCGGTCGACCGGTCGGTCACGTCGAGCACCTGGGCGCTGTTGGTGCGGTTGTTGACCCGCAGGTAGCCGCCACTGGTCGGCGCGAACTGGTACTGCTGGGCGGCGCTGCCGTTGCAGGCGTACTGCTGGATGGCGGTGCCGTTCGCGGTGCCGGCGGCCCGCGCGTCCACGCACTTGCCGCTGCCCCGGTTGACCACGGTGTGCCAGGCGGTCGGCGAGATGCCGTCGGTCGGCGGAGGCGTCGTCGGGGGGACGGTGCCGACGCCGGCGAGCCAGTGCAGGCCGTCGATCAGCAGCCTGTTCTGCTGCGGGCTGTCGAAGGTCGAGGACAGGCCAGTGTTGGTGCTGTAGTTCATGCGGTTGTGCCCGAAGTTGGCGTACAGCATCTTGTAGCGCTTGTTGCTCCACACCAGCGGGTAGTAGCCGCCGTACCAGGACTGGTTGGGGTCCGTGCCGACCGGGAAGCTGGACGGGTCGACGGAGGCCAGGATGTCGATGTCCGGGTTCTGTCGCAGGTCGTTGCTCCAGGAGTACCACTCGCTGAACGACGACGCGAAGGTCGCCGGGAGCGCCTGGGTGGCCGGGTGGGTGCGGTTGTCCACGCGCATCGTGACGCGGGTCGGCTCCCAGGTGTTGGTCTGGAAGGAGCCGGAGCCGAGGAACGTGTTGTAGTACCAGCTCCAGCTCGACGGGTTGTCGGTCCAGGCGCTGACGTGGAAGCCCAGCCACGCGCCGCCGTTGCGCATGTACTGCTCGAACGCGGGTCGCTGTGCGGCGGGCGGCGCGTCGTCGAGGAACATGACGACGCTGTACTGGGCCAGGTTCGATGTGTTCAGCAAACTCCAGTTGGTGGTCGCCTCCCAGAAGAAGCCGTACTGGGCGGCGGCCTGCGGGAACCAGGCGCGGGCGTCCCGGTCGAAGTCGATGTGCGCGGCGTCCCAGGTGCCGTTGTAGAAGGCCAGGACCTTGAACGTCGGCGCGGCCTGCGCGCTGCGCGCGACGCCGAGGCCGAGCCCGGCGCTCACGGCGACGACGAGGGCGACGAACACCGACAGGATCCTTCGGGTACGGGAGGGAAGTTCTGCGATCACCTGATCGTCCCTTCGGTCGGGACGCGCGCCGCCGCGTCGACGTGAACTATCTGTTCATAAGGTTTACAGATAGACGAAAGGTTATGCGGTGCCGCCCGGTGCGTCAATCGCCGGCCGGCCGATCGGGTGGGATTCCTGCGGCAGCGGGTACCCCGGCCCGATGACCAGCCCGGACGCCGTCGACGTCGACAAGCCGCTCGCCGTGGACGTGCCCGCCGCGCCACACGACGCCAGCGGTGAGCGGGTGCCGACCCGTGACCTGGCCGGGCTCGCCCCGGCGGCGAGACCGGCACGCCGCTGGACCCCGAGCCGGGTGGTGGCCACCCCGGCCGCCCTGGACCACCCGCACGGGCAGCGGATCGTCGAGCGGGTGCGGGCGCTGGGCATCGAGGTGGAACGACTGCGGTCCAACCGGCTCACCGGCGTACGCGGGCAGACCGACCGGGAGACGTACGCCCGCGCCAAGGCGACCATGGCGATCGTGGTGAGCCCACCGTCGCGGCGTGCCCTGCAACCGATCGCCCCCAGCGCCGACTGGCGCGTCGACCTCGCCGAGGGCTGCCCCGCGCACTGCCAGTACTGCTACCTCGCCGGTTCGCTCTCCGGCCCGCCGGTGACCCGGGTGTACGCGGACCTCGACGACATCCTGGCCGGGCTGGCCGCGTACGCCGGGCGCGGAACGGTGACCAGCCGCAACGCACGACGCGCCGACGAGGGCACCACCTTCGAGGCGTCCTGCTACACCGACCCGCTCGCGCTGGAACACCTGACCGGCAGTTGGCGGCGGGCGGTGCAGCACTTCGCCGAGTGGGACGCGCCCGTGCAGTTGCGTTGGACCACCAAGTGCGCCGACGTGGACACCTTCGTCGGGCTGCCGCACGCCGGCCGCACCCGGGTCCGGTTCAGCGTCAACTGCGCCCCGGTGAGCGAACGGTTCGAGGGCGGCACCGCGCGGGTGCCGGACCGGCTCGCCGCGCTGCGCCGCCTCGCGCTCGACGGCTACCCCGTCGGGCTGACCATCGCCCCGATCATGCCGCTGCCGGACTGGCGCGAACGCTACGGGGAGCTGCTCGACCAGGTCCGCGCGGCGGTCGACGGGGTTCCCGAGGTGGACCTGACCGCCGAGCTGATCACGCACCGGTTCACGCCGGGCAGCAAGGAGGTGCTGCTCGGCTGGTACCCGCACACCCGGCTGGAGATGGACGAGGAGGCCCGCAGCCGCAAACACGGCAAGTTCGGCGCGGTGAAGTACGTCTACCCCCGCGACACGATGGCCGAGCTGCGCGGCTGGTTCACCGCCGAGCTGGCCGCCCGCGTACCGGCCTGCCGCATCCTCTACTGGACCTGACCGTCAGCCGAGCGAGGAGCGGGCCACCGGGGCGGCGAAGAAGGTGTCCGGGTGCGGGTCGTCGCGGAGGCTGTAGTGCCACCACTCGCGGTCGTAGTTGACGAACCCGGCGTCGGTCATCAGCCGTCGCAGCAACTGCCGGTTGTCCCGTGCCGCGCCGGTGACGTGAGCATCGTCGGTGTGCGCCCGGGCGTCGAAACAGTCGAACCCGGTGCCCATGTCGATGCTGTTGTCGGCGAAGCGCCGCCCCGGCGGCGCGGTGCACGGGACCAACCGCTGGCCCGGGACGTACGCGGGCTGGTCGGCGGGCGGCTCGTCGACGAGCGTGAGGTCCAGCGTGCTGCCCCGGCTGTGGGCGGTCGGTGCGCCGAGGTAGCCGTCGGCGAAGAGCCGGTCCTTGGCCAGGTCCGGATAGAACTCGGCCTTGGTCTGCTGCTCGCCGGGGCGCTTCGACCAGGCGACGAAGTCGTCGACCGCCGGCTGCGGGCGGTAGCAGTCGTACACCTTGAGGCTGTGACCGTCGGCCAGCGCGGCGTCCTGGACCCGGCGCAGCGCCTCGGCGGCCTGTCGGGTGAGCAGGCACAGCGGTTCGCGGTAGCCGACGATCGGCCGGCCCACGAAGTTGTGCGCCGTGGCGTAGCGGATGTCGGCGCGGATGCGCGGGTCGAGGTCGGTCAGCACCACGAAACCCGGCAACCCGCCGGTCGCCGACGGGGACGGGGTGGCCGACGGCCGTGGAGGGCTCGCCGAGGTGGCGACCGGGGCCGAGGCAGGGACCGGGGCCGCCGGGCGGGTACGCGGTTGCGGATGGGAGCAGCCGCCGAGCACCGCGACGAGCGCGAGCGCGACGCCGCCACCAACCCGCACTGACCAGCGCACACGTCCTGTCTATCAGCAGCGGTCCGGGTTACGCGCCGGATCAGCGCTCGGCCGCCGCGAGCCCGCTCAACCCCCGGCCGCCAGCGGAGCCGGAGCTGGCACGGTCGGCGCCGCGTCGCGGGTGTCGACCAGGTGCGCGTCGAGGAAACGCAGGGCCGCCTCGTCGTCGTCGATCCCACCGGCCTCGTGGCCGTTGTAGCGCCACACCGACAGTTCGGTCGGCCCGGCGTGCGCGTTGTGGGCGGCGTAGACCCCCGACGGCGGCACGATGTCGTCCATCAACGCCACCGAGTACCGGGCCGGCCGGCGGCAGCGTCGGGCGAAGTTGACGCCGTCGACGTACGACAGGGTGGTCAACACCCGCTCCTCGGCGTCCCGGTGGATCGCCAGGTAGTCGCGGATCTCCCGGTACGGGTGGGCGTCGGTGACCACCACGGCACGCGGAATGTCGCAGAGGAACGGCACGAGGGCGACCACGGCCCGCACACCGCGCGCCAACGCGCCGGCCGCGAGCGCCAGCGCGCCACCCTGGCTGTGCCCGAGCACCGCCACCCGGGTCGGGTCGACCATCGGCAGGGTCCGGGCCGCGTCCACCGCCCGGACCGCGTCGGCGATCAACCGTCGGTAGTAGTAAGTACGGGGATCGGCGATGCCCCGCGTCGCCACGCCGGGCGCCTCCGGGCCGGCGGCGCCCGGGTCCGCGGTGACGCCCCGGCTCCAGCCCGAGCCCTGCCCCCGGGTGTCCATCTGGAGATGGGCGAACCCGGCCGACGCCCAGAGCAGGTTCTCCAGCGCGTGCCCGCGCCCGCCCCCGTACCCCACATACTGCACGACGGTCGGCAGCGCCGTGTCGGCCCCGCGCGGCACCCGCAGCCAGGCCCGTACGGGCTGACCGGCGAACCCGGGGAACGTCACGTCGTACACGTCGATGGCTCTCAGGCCGGTCACCACGGGTTCGAGTCGGACCGGCCAGTTGGCGTCGCGGGCCTGCGCCAGGGTGTCGGCCCAGAACTCGTCGAAGTCGGCCGGGTCCCGCACCACGCCGCGGTACTCGCGTAGCTGCGCCTCGGGCAGGTCCGTGTGCATGGCGCCCCTTGTCTGTCGCATCGCACTGAACGGGGTGCGTCCACGGCGTGGCCGACGCCGACAGCCGGGCGGCGGAGACGGGGCCGTACGCCGATACGCATCCGACAAATTACCGGAACATTTCCGCAACTCAGCCGAACGCTAGAACCGACCTGGCGTGTCGTCAACCCCCGTCCGTGAGGCAAGATGGCGCGAGGGGCGGGCGTGCCGTTCCGGGACACTGGATGGACGACGCTCGTGGTCGTCTCTCCGGAGCGGTGAAGGAGACGCGGGTGGACGCGGACGACGGACGCAGGGTGACCATCACCGCGATCGCACGGGAGGCCGGGGTCTCGGTGCCGACCGTGTCACGGGTGCTCAACGGCCGGTCCGATGTGGCCCCCGACACCCGCGAACGCGTCGAGGAGCTGCTGCGCCACCACGGCTACCGGCGCCGCAGCAGCCGCAGCGTCCGCCGCGCGGGCCTCGTCGACCTGGTCTTCAACGACCTGGACAGCCCCTGGGCCGTGGAGATCATCCGGGGCGTGGAGGACGTCGGGCACGGCGCCGGGGTGGGCACCGTGGTCTCCGCGATCCACCGGCAGCCGACGGCGGCCCGGCAGTGGTTGCAGAACCTGCGCACCCGCGCCACCGACGGCGTCATCTTCGTGACGTCGCACCTGAGCCCGCCCCTGCACGCGCAACTGCGCCGCCTCAACGTGCCGGTGGTGGTCGTCGACCCGGCCGGCGTGCCGGCGATGGACGTCCCGACGATCGGCGCCACCAACTGGGCCGGCGGGCTCGCCGCGACCGAGCACCTGCTGGCGGTCGGCCACCGGCGGATCGGGTTCGTGGCCGGTCCGACGCACCTGCTGTGCAGTCGGGCCCGCCTCGACGGCTACCGCGCCGGGCTGGAGGCCGCCGGTGTGCCGGTGGACGACGCGCTGATCTACCCGGGCGACTTCTACCACGCCTCCGGCTTCGCCGGCGGCACGGCGCTGCTCGACCTGGCCGACCCGCCGACCGGCATCTTCGCGGCCAGCGACCAGATGGCGTTCGGCGTCTACGAGGCCATCCGCCGCCGTGGGCTGCGGGTTCCCGACGACGTCAGCGTGGTCGGGTTCGACGATCTGCCGGAAGCCCGTTGGGCGTCACCGCCGCTGACCACCGTCCGGCAGCCCCTGGTCGAGATGGGCCGGCTGGCGGTGCGGACGGTGCTACGACTGGCCCAGGGCGAGGGCATCGACTCGCCCCGGGTGGAGCTGGCCACCGAGCTGGTCGTCCGGGACAGCACCGCCGTCCCGCCGACCGGCTGACCCCTTCCGTTCCGACGGGCCCGAACCGGGTCGGATTCCGGTTCCACCCGTTCCGGTCCAGCCGCGAAAATTCCGGCCTGCCGCCCCGCCGCATCGGCGACGACGAGGGACGTGGACGCCTCGCGGCGCGGTGGGCGACCGGAGCCGCGCACCGCGCCGAGCGGGTCAGTGGTGGTGGTGTGCCCGGACGGCACGCCGGATGGTCACCGGCAGCGCGGGAGCGCCGTCGACCGGCGCCGGGTCCTCGGCCGTCGGCGCGATTCCCTGGGCGGCGATCCGGTCCAGGGTGGCGAGCCCGGCGGTGTCGACCGTGCCGAAGATCGTGTAGTTGGGGCGTAGCGCCGAGTCGGCGTACACCAGGAAGAACTGGCTGCCGTTGGTGTCCGGCCCGGCGTTGGCCATCGCCAGTACGCCCCGGGCGTAGACCCGGCGGACGCCGGTCGGGTCGGTGGGGGCCGGCGGCAGGTCGGTCGGCAGCTCGTCACGGTAGCGGTAGCCGGGGCCGCCCTCGCCGGTGCCGGACGGGTCGCCACACTGCAACACGCTCAGCGTCGGGTACGCGGTGAGCCGGTGGCACGGGGTGCGGTCGTAGAAGCGCTTGCCGACCAGGTGCAGGAAGCTCTGCACCGTGCACGGTGCGGCGGCCCGGTCCAGGGTCAACCCGATCGGCCCCTGGTTGGTGGAGAGGGTCACCCGGACGCTGCCCCGGTCCGGGGTGCGGCGCGGGTCGGGCGGCAGCGGCACCGGCCGGGCGGCCGGCTCGTCGGGCGTCTCGGTGTAGGCGCACGGGCCGTGCGTGGTGCGCGGCGGGCGGGCATCGACGGCGGACGCGCTCACCGCGTCGTCGGCCGCGCCCGGCGCGGCCACCGCGGCAGCCGACGCGCCGACGATCAGCGTTGCGGCGAACGCCGCCACACCCGCGACGCGGGTCAGCGCGCGCACCGACCGGCGGGGTGCCGCCGCGCCGGAAGGCGTTTCGAGTTCACTCGACACAGGGATCCTCCTGGGCTCGTACTGCTGCCAGAAAGACCGGAGTCTATGGATGCCGAGGCTCGTTGTCGATCTGACCGGGCAACCGGCGGCGGCGGTGCCACAGCAACCCGCCCAGCAGCGCCAGCACTCCCGCGCCACTCAGCGCGACCACCGACCACAGCCATCCCGAGCCGGTGCCCGCCGGGCCGCTGGCCGCCGCCGGGCGCGGCGGGCCGGGCGCGGCCAGCGCGGCCGACGCGGCCGGCGCGGCCGATGGCGTGGCCGATGGTGTGGCGGTCAGCTCACCCGGCTCGACCAGGCGGCCGACGCTGACATCGCGGGGCAGCGAGAAACCCCAGTCCAGCAGGGCCGCCCCCTGCTCCCAGCCGCGCATCGGCGCCGGCTCGGCACCCAGCAGCGTCACCACCAACCGACGCCCGTCACGCTCCGCCGCGCCGACGTAGGTGTGCCGCGCCAGGTCGGTGAAGCCCGTCTTGCCGCCCAACGCGCCCGGGTACCGGTAGATAAGCTGGTTCTCGTTCTGGATCTGGAAGCCCTTGGTCCGCTGCGCCGGCTGGGCCGGAATCGCCGCCAGCCGGGTGAGCGCGTACCGCCGGAAGGTCGGCTGGGCGAAGCAGGCCCGGGCGATCAGCGCCAAGTCGTACGCGCTGGTGAACTGGCCCTTGCCGTCCAGGCCGGACGGGGTGACCGCGTGCGTCTGGAGCGCGCCCAGGTGGTGTGCCTGGTCGTTCATGGCGCGGACTCCCCCGGCCGCGCCGTCGGACCCGCCGCCCAGCCGGGCCAGCGCGTTCGCCGCCTCGTTGCCGGAATTGAGCAGCAGCCCCAGCCAGATCGTCTCGATCGTGTAGCGGCCGCCCTCGACCAGGCCGACGGCGGAGGAGCCGGGCTCGATATTCATGTCCGCCGCGGTGACGGTCACCGTCTGGGCGGGGTCGAGCCGGGGCATCATCGTGGCCGCCAGCAGCAGCTTCTGGACGCTGGCCGGCGTGCCGTACTCGTGCGGACCGCAACCCCCGAGCACCTGGCCGGAATCCAGGTCCGCGACCAGCCACGAGGTGGCGGTGATCGCCGGTGGCGTGCTCGCGCCGGGCGGCACGACGAGGCCGCTGGTGGCCAGTCCGGCGCCGCCGACCACCCGCGCTTCGGGCACGGCGGGCGGGGGCGAGGGCCGTGGCGGCCGGGATTTCGCCGGCGCCGGCGCCCGTGGGCACCGCACGGCGGCGGCTTCCGTCGCGGCGGCACCCGTCGCGGCGGCTTCCGTCGCGGCGATGGGCGTGGGGGCCGCCGCAGCGGCCGTGACCGGCGCGGGAGCGAGCAGGACGGCGGACGCCGTGACCGCCAGCAGCACAGCTCTCATCTGACCGACCCTAGTCAACAAGATCGCCCGGCGGGAGCGGTTGGCCGCCCGACCATGCGGCGACGGCCCGCTCCACCAGGTAGTCGTGCAGGGCGGCGCTGCCTTGCAACCGCCGCAGGCTGCGGCGGACCGGCTCGGCGGTGCGGGCGGGCCACTCCAGCGGTCGGCGTGTGGGTGCGCGGGCCGACGCGACGCCTTGGGCTGGCCATGCCAGCGGTCGGCGGACGGCCTTGCCCTGTCGCGTGGCCGGCGACATCTGTGGTCAGGCGACGTGGCGCAGCCAGCGCCGCTGCCAGGGTGTCTCGACCGCCTTCGGGTGGTAGCCCGCCCGGACCCAGGGCACCGCCCGCTCGGCCGGCAGGCCGTCGAGGATCGCCAGCGCGGCCAACGCCGTTCCCGTCCGGCCAACCCCGCCCCGGCAGGCCACCTCGACGCGTTCGCCGTCGCCTGCCCTGCGCAGCGCCACGCGCAACGCGTCGAGCGCGTCCGCCCGATCGAGCGGCACCCAGAAGTCGGGCCACCTGATCCGCCGGTACGGCCAGGTCGGCTCCGGGCCGGGCGCCAACAACAGCGCGAAGTCGGCGGGCGAGGCGGTAGCGGCGATGCGGCGTCCGCGCACCACCGCCCCGCTCGGCAGTACGAGCAACCCCGACTGCTCCGTCCAGATCTGCGCGGCGGTCACCAACCCATTGTGCCGCCACCGAGGCGGGTCATCGTGCCCCGGTGGGCACAGACAGCGCCGCCCCCGACCAGTTGGTCGGGGGCGGCGCCGGTGTCGGTGTGCAGGTCGCCTCTCGGCGAGTGCGCGACGCGGCTCCAGCCGAACGGTATTCCGCGAGGGCTATGTAGGTGAGGCCCGGGGACACTGAGTCACACCGACACTGGTTCACAACCAGCCGACACCTCCCGGTGTTCCCGCTCCGCGCAGATCTTGGACAGTTTCCGTTCCGAGCTGACGGAGACTGTCCAAGATCTGCGCCGCGACGTCTCGTTCGGGCGGGGCCGGGCCGGACCAGGGCGAGCCGGCGGGGTGGACATGCCGATGGCCGGCACCCCGGGTTCGGGGTGCCGGCCAGTCGGTCGGGTCATGCCGTGGGTCAGCTGTTCCAGTACTGGCCGACCAGGTCGGCGGCCTGCTGCTCCCACTGGGCGTACGCGTCCGGGTACGCCGACACCTGCACGGTCTGCGCGGCCTTGGTCAGCGGCATGTCCTGCCAGCCGTCAACCTGCTTGAGGCCCTTGAGGAACGCGGTCGTCGAGTACTCCGGGTCAGTGATCTGCTCCGGCGTGCCCCAACCACTGGACGGACGCTGCTGGAACAGACCCAGCGAGTCATGGTCGTTCATGTCGCCGAGGTGACCCAGGTTCTCCAGCTTCGACTCCTGCAGGCTCGTCGCGATCGAGATGACCGCGGCGCGCTCGGGCAGGCCGGCCTTCTTCGTGGCGGCGATGATCGCCTTGACGTTGGCGGTCTGCTCGTCGTTCAGGTCGATGTGCGACTGGGCACCCTGGGTGCCGTGCGGGATCAGCTTGCTCATGTCGGGCTTGTCGGCCTGCACGACTGCCACCGGGCGGGCGTCCGTGCTCGAGGTGGCGACATGGGCGATCGGGCCGGCGAAGACACCACCGGCGAACGCGAGACCAGCAACGGACAGCATGCTCTTACGGAAGATCGTGTTCATGGGGGTAGCTCCTTCGGGGGTAGGAACACCACACACCACCATCGGGGGACGGTGACGCGGGGTGTGAGCACCTCGTCCGGCGCTGCACAAAACAGAGGAAAAGTCTGGGGGCGGCCTGCGAACCGGGAAGGCTCGCGTTGCCGGGACCGTGTGTAACGACAACCGGTCCGGGGTCATTCCCGGGCCCTCGCCGGGGCCGGGTAGCGGACCCAGGGGGCGGGCCCACGGTCGTTCGGGGATCTGCAACGACCCGGCCGGGCCGGCCATTCCCAACCCGGTCGAGCGGGCGGGGGTGGCCGTGGTCCTGCGATCGTCAGGGTGTGTAACGGCCCCCGGCCCGCCACGATTCCGGCCCCCGGATGCACCCGGTCACATCCCAACCCGCCCCGCAACCGGACAGCACGCCCACCGCCCACCACCCAGGTGCGCCGGAACGAGCCGGCGGGTGACGACCCACCCGGAATCCCCGATACCGGAAGCCCCGGATAATCGGGACATCCCGGCCTCTACGCGGGGGTGCCCAGGTAGCGCAGGACCGCGCGGATGCGGCGGCTGTAGCCGGCCGTGTGGGCCAGGCCGAGCTTGTCGAAGATGGCGTTGACGTGCTTCTCCACGGCGCTCTGCGACACGTGCAACCGCTGGGCGACCGCGGCGTTCGTGTGCCCCTGGGCCATCTCGTGCAGGACGTCCCGTTCGCGCGGGGTGAGTCGGCCGAACGGGTCGGGTCGCTCCGATCCGGCCACCACCTGGCGGACCACCTCCGGGTCGAGCGCGGTGCCCCGGGCGGCGACCCGGTCGAGGGCGTCGAGGAAGTCGTCCACCTGGGCGACCCGGTCCTTGAGCAGGTAACCGATTCCTTCGGGACGGTCCGCGAGCAGGCGGGCGGCATAGCGCCGCTCGACGTACTGGGAGAGCACGAGGACGCCGGTGTCGGGCCAGCGCTCGCGGATCTCCAGCGCGGCACGCAACCCGTCGTCGGTGTGGGTGGGCGGCATCCGGACATCGGTGACGACCACGTCGGGACGGGACCGGGCGACCGCCTCGACAAGCTCATCGGCGGTGCCGACGGCGGCGACCACCTCGTGGCCCTCCTCGGCCAGCAGCCGCGTGAGGCCCTCCCGGAGCAGGGTCGAGTCTTCGGCGAGAACTAACCGCACGGCAGTTCCGCGAGCACTGTGGTCGGGCCGCCGGCCGGACTCGTCACGCCCAGCCGACCGTCCAGCGCGGCGACCCGCCGGGCCAGCCCGGACAGCCCGCGCCCGGTGAGATCCGCGCCGACGCCGTCGTCGTGCACCCGCATGCGGACCCACCCTTCCCGTACGCCGATCTCGACCGTGACCAGGGTAGCGGCGGCGTGTTTCGCGGCGTTGGTGAGCGCCTCGCAGGCCACGAAGTAGAGCACCGTCTCGATCTGTCGTGCGGGGCGCAGCGGCAGGTCGCAGCGGATCCGCACCGGCACCTCGGAACCGCGGGCGACCATGGCGAGCACCTCACCCAGGTCGCTGGCGTCCAACGCCGACGGGTAGACCCGCCACGCCACCTCGCGCAGCTCCTCGACGGCCCGCTGCACGTCCTCGTGGGCTTGGGCGAGAAGGGCGCGGGTCCGGTCGGCGTCGCGGGCGCGGCGGGCCCTGCCGAGCAGCATGCCGAGGGCGACCAGCCGCTGCTGGAGACCGTCGTGCAGGTCGCGTTCGATGCGCTGCCGTTCGGCGTCGACAGCTGCGATGACCGCTGCGCGGCTGGTGGTCAACTCCTGCACCCGCCGTGTCAGCTCCGCCTGACGCCCCGGCCGCAGCAGCCGCCGAGCCAGCCGGACGTCCAGCGCGGCGATGCTGGCGAGGGCCTGGATGTTGAGCAGGAGCAGCACCACCCCGACGGCGACCTGGGACAGCGCGTCGACAATGCTCAACTGGCCGCGTACCGCCGCATGCAGCACGATCCCCGCGAGCACCAGGCCGATGCCGAGCACGGCGTACGCCAGCAGACCGAGCGCGCCGGGCAGCAGCCGGGCGGCCAGGTAGCCCACCTGCCGCCGGGTCGCCACCTCGTGCGCCGCGGGCGGCTCGTCCGCGGCGAGCAGACCGGCGAGGCGCCGACGTTCCAGGTGTACGAGCTGTCCGGCGTACCGTCTGGTCAGGTCGGTGACCCGGCGGCCGGCCGCGGGCGCGGGCGCGGACACGACGAGCGCGACCGCCGCGACGGCCAGGAAGCCGAGCTCGACGGCGGCCGTCGCGCTCCCGGCGGCGACGCCGAGCGGCAGCCGCAGCCGCAGCCGAGCCCACCACGGGCGGGTGTGCCGCTCCCCTGTCACCTGGCGTCCCTTCGTGTGGCATCCCCTTCGCTACGGCTCAGCGCAGACATCGAGGCGGCGGGCTAGCGCTCGTCCGAGGCCCAGGAGCCGCCCCGGTAGAGAGTGCCCCGACCGCCCGGATCCGGCATCCCCGCGCCATGCCCAGCAGGCCCCGGGTCCGAACCGGGGCGGTCGGCCGACTCGGGGTTTCGCGCGGTGCGGCGGGCCCGCAGCACCCGCGCGCCGACGAACCAGGCGACGGCCGCGACGCAGGCGACGATCACGACGTTCTGGAGAGTGCCGACGTAGCCCTCGACGAGGTGCCAGTTGTCGCCGAGCAGGTAGCCGGCGAGCACGAAGGTGGTGTTCCAGATCAGGCTGCCCAGCGTCGTGTAGAGCAGGAAGGTTCGCACCGGCATCCGCTCCACCCCGGCCGGGATGGAGATCAGGCTCCGGAAGATCGGGATCATCCGACCGAAGAACACCGCCTTCACGCCGTGCCGGAGAAACCACGCCTCGGTCCGGTCCACGTCGCTGAGCTTCACCAGCGGCAGTCTGGCGACGATGGCGCGCATCCGCTCCCGGCCCAGGGACGCGCCGACCAGGTAGAGCGCCAGCGCGCCCAGCACCGAGCCCAGCGTGGTCCAGAAGATCGCGCCGACCAGGCTCATCCGACCCTGCGCCGCCACGAAGCCGGCCAGCGGCAGGATGACCTCGCTGGGGATCGGCGGGAACAGGTTCTCCAGCGCCACCGCCAGACCGGCGCCCGGCCCGCCGAGCCGTTCCACCAGATCGCTGACGTAGCCGACGATTCCGCCCTCGGGCGGTTCGGCCGCGGCGGCGGGGGTGCGGAAAACCGCACCCCGTTGCGGCTCGCGGTGGCGCAGCCGCCGTGCGTACCCCTGGATGTCGCGCAGAACGCGCGGGGACCGCGACGACCCTCCATTGAGGATGCCGAGGGCCCGGCCGGGGACCCCCGACGAGGGAACCGATTGTCGTACCGCTGCGGCAGGATCGGCGTCATGAGTGCGATCCCCTCTCGGCTGTCCGTGGTCACCCTGGGCGTACGCGACATGGGTTTGCTGCGGTCGTTCTACCGCTCCCTGGGCTGGCCGGAGCTGTCGGCGAGCGACGACGGCTGGTCGGCGTTCCTGCTCGGTGGCGTTCTGCTCGCCCTCTATCCGCTGCCGGATCTGGCCGCCGAGGCGGCACCCGGCGTCGCCGGCCCGGCCGGCGGCTGGTCCGGCGTGACCCTCGCCTGCAACGTCGATGACCGCGCCGGGGTCGACACGGCCTTCGCGGCGGCCGTCGCGGCGGGGGCGACGGTGGTTGCCGAGCCGACCGACCGTCCGTGGGGTGGCCGCTCGGCCTACATCGCCGACCCGGAGGGCAACCGCTGGGAGGTCGCCTGGGCGGGCACGGCCGTCTTCGACGAGCGCGGCGCTCTCGTGTCCTTCGGCTCGTGAGTGCCGAGGTTGCCCGTGGACGGCGGCCTTGACATGCTTCGGTCCATGACCGCTTTTCCGCCGACCTTCGCCGAGGATGTCGTGAACCAGCCGGCCCAGGCACAGGTCGAGGCGTTCATAAACGAGCACCGCCGCGCGCTCAACGGTTCCCTGGACGGGCTGACCGAAAAGCAGGCGCGTCGCTCGTTGGTGCCGTCCCGCACGACGCTGCTGGGGCTCGTGAAGCACGCGGCCTTCGTCGAGAAGGTCTGGTTCGACGAGGCCGTCACGTGCCGGCCGCGCGCCGAGATCGGCATCCCGGCGACGCCGGACGAGTCGTTCATCCTGGCCGACAGCGACACGATCGCCACCGTCCAGCAGGCCCACCGCGAGGCGTGCGAGGCGTCGCGTCGCGCGACGGCGTCCCTGGGCCTCGACGACGTGCTGCGCGGCAACCGGCGCGGCCCACTGCCGCTGCGCTGGGTGTACCTGCACGTGCTGCGCGAGTTGGCTCAGCACTGCGGGCACGCGGAGATCCTGCGCGAGCAGATCCTCAGCGAGTAGGGCGCCGTCGCGGCGTCACTGGATCACGCTCTGGCCGACCGGGGCGGTGTCGCCGAAGCGGCGCAGGGTCCAGCGGGCCGGCGGCCAGCCGCCGGTGTCGTGGTCGGTGACACACTCGGTGATCGAGGCCGGCGGCACGTCCAGGTCGAACGCCCGGAAGATCGGCTGCGCGGCGAGCGCGTGGAAGGCGCCCTCGACGGTCTCGCTGTGGCCGACCAGGACCACGGTGCCGCCCTGGTGCCGGTGCGCGATCTCCATGATGGCGCGGCTGACGCGCACCACCAGCTCGGCCCAGCTCTCGTTGCCATCCTCGAACGGCCGGAACACTCCCCCACCGGGGACCGCGTGTTCGGTACGGAAGCGGGTGACCGGCAGCCCGTCGGCGTACGGCGGGGTGTGCCACGTGCACAGACCGCAATCGGCCAGCGGACGGACGCCGAACGTCGCGGCGATGGGCTGCGCGGTCTCGACGGCGCGGCGCAGCACGGACGAGTAAACCGCCACCGGCCCCTCGACGGCGTAGTCGTCGACGAGTCGCTGGGCAAGTCGGTGTGCCTGGTCGTGGCCGAGCGGCGTCAGCCCACGGCATCCGTGCGGGCCGCCCACGATCCCGTCGACCTGGTGGACCGACTCGCCGTGCCGCACGAAGATCAACCGTGTTCGCATCGGCCCATCATGCCAGCGACGTACGCGGATGGGTCAGCCGTCCGTACGAGATGACCGCCTTCAACCGGCGTCCAGCACCTCGCGCAGCCGCGCGGCGAACTCTTCGGGCTTGCCGGCGTAGCCGAACTCGCCTCCGAGGAAGCCGCCGTGATGACTCGGGAACACCA
Source organism: Micromonospora sp. NBC_00617 (assembly GCF_045161355.1). NCBI lineage: Bacteria > Bacillati > Actinomycetota > Actinomycetes > Micromonosporales > Micromonosporaceae > Micromonospora > Micromonospora sp. NBC_00617. The sequence goes on from NZ_CP107751.1 coordinate 2,687,369, forward strand.
CGGCCTCCTGGCCGAGCAGCGCCGCCGTGCCGAGGGCCGTACGGGCGGTGTACGTGCCCGCCGACTCCTCGCCGACCGCGATCACGATCCGGGCAGATGACGCCGTGAGTACGCTCGCGTCGGGTCGGTAGTCGGTGATCGCCCACGAGCTCTTCGACAGCAGCGGATCGTCGCGGCTGCCGTCGTCGTCGGTCGGCATGCCGACCATCGCCGGGTCGAGTGCGGGCTGGGCGAAGTAGGCGTCGGTGAACTCGCCCTGCCACGACGTCATCGCGATGAACGCGGCCATGCCGGCGCCGAATCCCTTCGCCTGGTACGCCTCGTAGAAGCCGGCGCGAGCGCGCTCGGCCGCCGCGGCGTCCGGAAGCACCGCGTTGATCGGCGGCTCGTGGGCCACCAGCGTGACGACGTCGCCGGGGTGCGCCGCGACGAGTTCGAGTGCGGTCACCGCACCGCCGCTGCTGGCGAACACGTCCACCGGGCCGGCGTCGAGCGCCTCGATGAGCAGGTGCAGGTCGGCAGTCTGCTGCTGCGGCGTGTGCTCGGACCGGCCGTCGGTACGGACGCTGCGGCCGAGGCCGCGCGGGTCGTAGGTGACGACGGTGCGGTCGGTGAAGTGCGCGGCGAGAGCGTCGAAGCCCTCCGCTGTCATCGGCTGGCCGATCATGAGCAGCGCGGGACGCCCGCCGCCCGGGGGCAGAGGGCCGCGGACGTCGTAGACCAGCTCGACGCCGGGCACGGCGAGGGTGTGCGTCTGCTTCGTCGTCATGCCGGTGAGACTACGACAGATGCCCTCAGTCGTTGGTGCGGCCGGCGGACAGCCCGCGGGCCTGACTGAGCAGCGCGTCGAGGTGGGCGCCCGTCTGCCGCGGCAGCCGGCCACGGTCGACCAACTCGGCGATGGTGTCCCGCAGGTCGGCGATGCGCCGCTCGCGGTCCTTGGACCGTCGGTTCACGTCGGCGAGGTCGTCGCGGAGGTCCTCCGCGGTCTTCCGGTCGACATCGCCGCGGGCCACCGCCGCGGCGAGCACCTCGGTGAACTGGTCGCTGACCTGGCGGAAGCTGACCGGCACCTGCTGGCCGGCGGTCGAGGGCGCGGCGCTTGCGGTCGACGGAGACGGAGACGCCGATGCCGGCGGCTTCGGTGACTGCGTACTGGGCGCGGGCGCCGGGGCGGAGGTCGACGGCGGGGCAGCGACCTGCGCGGGCCCGGGTGTGTCGGGTGTGTCGGGTGTGCCAAGGCCCTGGGTGAGCAGGGCGCCGAGGCCGACCAGCACAGCGAGACCGGCCGCGACGAGCAGGGCCAGGGGCCGACGCGATTGGCGGCGGGCCGGCGCGGCCGGGACCGGCACGGGCCGGGCGGCCGAGCGGTCGATCAGGGTCGGTGGGTGGGCCGCCGAGGCGGGCGGCAGGGTGCGCAGCAGCTCGGTGGGGGGCTCGACCGGTTGACCGGCGCCGAACCGGCGGGCCAGCTGCGCGGCGCTCGGCCGGCGGGCCGGGTCGGCGGCGAGGCAGGCGAGGGTCAGGTCGGCGATGTCGGCGGGCAGGCCGTCCACCCGCAGCGGCGGCACCGGCGTGCCCTGCCGGTGCACCTCGAGGGCGTCCTCCCAGCTCTGCACAGGCAGGGGGGCCTGGCCGGTGAGCGTGCGGTAGAGCAGCGCGCCGAGGGCGTACACGTCGCTGGCCGGGTCGGGCGGACCGGCGGCGAGGCGCTCGGGGGCGAAGTACGCGGGTGTGCCCATCAGCGGCTCGCCGGACTGGCTGTCGAGCCCGCCGAGCGCGGCGATGCCGAAGTCGAGGACCTTGGCGCCGGTGTCGGTGAGCATGACGTTGCCCGGCTTGACGTCGCGGTGCACCACGCCGATGCGGTGCGCGGCGGCCAGCGCGGCGGCGATCTGCCCGGCCACGCGGACCGCCTCCGGCCAGGGCAGCGGGCCGCCGCGCAGCCGGTCGCCCAGGTTGTGGCCCTCGACCAGCTCCATCACCAGGTACGGGACGACGACGCCGCCGGTCAGGGTCGCCTCGGCGTAGTCGTACACCTGGGTGACGTGTGGGTGGGTCAGCCGGGCGGCCGCACGGGCCTCGCGCTGGATGGTGGCCCGCAGTTGCGGGTCGGCGGCGAGCTGCCCGGCCAGCACCTTGATCGCGACCGGCCGGCCGAGGACCTCGTCGTCTGCCCGCCACACCTCGGACATGCCACCGAGCCCGATCCGCTCGTGCAGGACGTAGCGGTCGTGGAGGCGGAGGGTGGGAGTGAAGGGTGACATGGCTTCACCAGTCTGCCTGGCGAGCGCCCATTCGACCACTCTGCGTGCCCGACCCGGCACCGTTCGTCCCGCGTGCGCCGAAATGGGTCACGAGCAGCGGGTCACCGTGGGCATCGGTCGGGGCTGGATCCGGTCGGCGAGCCGGCGCAGGGCGACGGCGGTCACCTGTCGGGTCGGGGCGAGCAGCGGCCGGCGGGGCCGCTCAGCCTGGACCGGGGCGTCCGGTCGGGCCGAGGTGACGTGTCGGTTCATCGCGTCGAGAGCGGTGACGTAGCCGGTCGGGTATTCCATGGTCAACTCCTCGGGACAGGTCCGGTGGAGGCCCGGACGACGAGTGCGGTGGGCAGCAGCACCTGACCGGCTGCGGCGTCCGCGGGTGGGTCGAGCAGCAGTTCGGCGGCGATGCGGCCCTTCTCCTCGGCGGGTTGCCGGACGGTGGTGAGGCCGGCCGACGCGGCCTCGGGAATGTCGTCGAAGCCGGTTACCGAGACCGGCGGGTTGGTGCCGCCCGGCCGCTGGGCCAGCGCGTCGAGCACACCGAGGGCGAGGACGTCGGAGCCGGCCAGCACGGCGGTCGGCGGCACGGGCCGGTCGAACAGGCCGGCGACGGCGGCGGCCGCGGCCTGGCGGCTGTTGCCCAGGGCGTTGACCAGCGTCAGCTCCGCCCAGCCGACGCCGACCTCGGCGAACGCGTCGGCGAAGCCGGCGAGCCGGCCGCGGGTGGTCGGGTGCCACGCCTCGTGCACGCCGGACAGGGTGACGGGGCCGGCGGGCGCGTCGGGCAGCACGGCGTCAGCGAGCAGGGCCACCCGGCGGTGACCGAGGCCGGCCACGTGCGCGGCGACGCTGCATGCCGCGGCCCGCTCGTCGATGCCGACGTACCGCTCGTTTGCGCCGGCGTCGTCGCGGGGGGCGGTGCTGACGTACGGCAGTCCGCGCGCCCGGATCACGTCCAACGCCCACTCCTCATCGGCGACGCAGTAGACGCAGAAGCCGTCGACGGCGGCGTTCTCCACCGCCCGGCGGGCGTCGGTCTGCGCCGGTGGGAGCGGCACCAGCAGCATGCTGGTGCCGTGTCGCTCGGCGGCGCCGCTCACCCCGGTGAGGAAGCGGATCGCGAAGGGGTCGGTGAAGGCGTACGACAGCTGCGACGTGAACAGGACACCGATCGAGCCGACGAAGCCGCGGCGCAGGGAGCGGGCCGTGGGATTGGGCCCGGGGTAGCCCAGTTGACGGGCGGCATCGAGGATCCGCTCGCGCAGTGCCGTGGAGAGCTGGTCGGGGCGGCTGTAGGCGTTGGACACGGTGCTGCGGGAGACACCGACGGCGTCCGCCACGGCTTGCAGTGTTGGCTTCACCCGGCACCTTTCTGTATCGATTCAGACTGGATCGATACAGAGATTAACCCGACGGGTTGGCGGCGGTCAATACGAACTTGCGAACCTCAGGGCCACCCCGGGCGCGACTGCCGCCCCGGCCGGGCGCTCACTGCGGGTAGAGCTCCTCCAGCAGTCGACCGAGGATCTCCGGCGTACGCTCCGGCGGCTCGGCCTCGACGCACAACCGCTCCATGGCCACGGCGTAATAGTCGAGGTCGTCGCGCTTGTCGAGGTAGATGGCGCTGGTGAGCTGTTCGATGTAGACGATGTCCGGCAGCTCCTGGTCGCCGAAGCGCAGGATGGTGAACGCGCCACCGGCGGCCGCGTGGCCACCGGCGGCGAACGGGATGACCTGGAGCCGGATGGTGGGCGACTTGGTCGCCTCGATGAGCGCGACGAACTGCTCACGCATCACCTCGGCGCCGCCGATCGGACGGCGCAGCGCCGCCTCGTCCACCACGGCCCAGAGCTGCGGCGGGTTGTCCCGCTGGAGTAGCTGCTGGCGCTGCATCCGCAACGCCACGCGGCGATCGATCTCGGCGGCGCCGGCCGTGCCGTGCCCGAGCAGCACGACCGCGCGAGCGTACTCCCGGGTCTGCAACAGGCCGGGAACGAACTGCACCTCGTAGCTGCGGATCAGCGCGGCCGCCGCCTCCAGGCCCAGGTACGACTGGAACCAGCTGGGCAGCACGTCGCCGTAGCGGTGCCACCAGCCGGGGCTGTTGGCGTCCCGGGCGAGCTTCAGCAGCGCCTCGCGCTCGCCCTCGTCGCTGACGCCGTAGAGGGTCAGCAGGTCGGACACGTCGCGCTCCTTGAAGCCGACCCGCCCCAGCTCCATCCGACTGATCTTCGACTCGGAGGAGCGGATCTCCCACCCGGCGCCCTCCCGGGTCACCCCGCTGGACTCCCGCAGGCGGCGCAGTTGGGCGCCGAGCAGCATGCGCAGCACGGTTGGCCCGGTTGTCGGGCCGCCCTCGGCGGGAACCATCGTCACGTGCGGACCTCCGGATACCGACCACGCGGTCGGGCACCCAGCCCGGCCGACGTGTAAGCATGCCATGGACCGACAGTGAGGTGAACTCCTCCGGACCGGCGATTTGGTCCCGTCCCCGGGACGGGCTTCGACGACCGGTCAGTTGATGAGGTGATCGAAGTCGCCGTCGCGTGCGCCGAGCACGAACGCGGCGATCTCGTCCACTGTGTAGATCAGCGCGGGCCCCTCCGGATGGCGCGAGTTGCGAACGGCGATGCCGGCTCCCCCGGGCAGTTCAGCGAGTTCGACGCAGTTGCCGCTGGGGTTGCTGCGGCGGCTCTTCTGCCAGCTCAGCGGGGGCAACTGAGTAATCGGAACGCCATTGGGTGGCTGTTGCATGAGAGGCGTCTTTCTGCTCACGAGCCCGCCGGTGCCGTGGGAGGAGCGGTGACGGCGAGGGTGCGGTATCGACAGTGGACCGTTATGCACGTGCATCTGCTATTGCATCTGCACCGGACGGCGAGCATGATAACGCACGTGATCGGTGCTTATCCGTTCACTTTGCGTTACCCCGACTGGGGCAACCACCAGGGAAAACTGACCCGACGCGGCACCGCGCCGCGCAGACCGACGGCTGGAGGCGGTCGCGGCGATGGGAGGTCTCGTGCCGGATCCGATAAGCGTCGCCTCCGGCATCTGCGCGGCGGGAGCGTTGCTCTCCTCCTGGCAAATGCGCCGACGGGCCCTGCGGGCCGAGGCCGAGATCGGGCACCTCCAGGCCGAGTTGGCCGCCGAACGGCACGCCGCCAGCCACGACCCGCTCACCGGGCTGCCCAACCGACGCGCCTTCTACCGCCTCGCGGCCGCGCTGCTCACCAACGCCGACGGCCAGCCGCTGATCGCCATCGTGCTCGACCTCGACGACTTCAAGCAGATCAACGACCGGTACGGGCACGCCGCCGGCGACCAGGTGCTGATCAGCGTGGCCGAACGGCTGGCCGGTTTCGCCGGGGACAACCTCGTCGCCCGCCTCGGTGGCGACGAGTTCGCGGGCCTGCTCGCCAGCCCGACAGTCGACCGGCGCTGGATCGAGCACGCCACCCGACGCCTCAGCGAGACCGTCGCCGCGCCCATCCGGCTCAACGGGTGCAGCGTCCGCGTCACCGCCTCGGTCGGGCTCGCCCCGGTGACCGGTCCGGCCCAGCTCACCGATGCGCTCAGCCGCGCCGACGCGGCCATGTACCAGGCGAAGAGCCTCTCCGGCCCGCGCTCGCCCCGCCAGCTCGTCGACAGCGTCCGCCTCGCGGAGTGGTGACGGGTCCGCCTCAGGTGACGGCCCCGCCTCAGGCGGCGGGTCCGCCTCAGGCGGCGGGTCCGCCTCAGGCGGCGGGTCCGCCTCAGGCGGCGGGTCCGCCTCAGGCGGCGGGTCCGCCTCAGGCGGCGGGTCCGCCGAACCAGCGGGGCAGGTGACCCGCCAGGTCGGCCTGATCGTCACCCGCCCAGGCCACGTGGCCGTCCGGCCGCAACAGCACAGCGGGTACGTCCAGTTCCGCGCTGACGTCGACGATGTGGTCGACCCGGTCGGCCCAACCGGCGACCGAGAGCCGGCCGGTCTGGTCGAGCAGCAGCCCACGACCGCCATGCAGCAGCTCGTAGAGCCGTCCCCGCTTCAGCCGCACGTCCCGCAGGTGCCGACCGAGCAGCTCGTGGCCCGCGCCGAAGTCGTAGCGCACCCCCAGGCCGGTGACCTTCTCGATCAGGTGCCGGTTGACGTCCTCGAAGTCCATCAGTTCCGACAGCAGGTGGCGGACCGCCTGCGGCCCCGGCTCGGGGGACAGCAGGAACATCTGCGCGCGGGTGTTGACGAGCACGTCGGCGGCCACCGGGTGCCGCTCGGCGTGGTAGCTGTCCAGCAGTCCGTCGGGCGCCCAGCCGTTGATCGCTCCGGCCAGCTTCCAGCCGAGGTTGACCGCGTCCTGGATGCCGAGGTTGAGGCCCTGCCCGCCGGTCGGGGGGTGAATGTGCGCCGCGTCTCCGGCCAGCAGCACCCGGCCGACCCGGTAGCGCTCGGCCAACCGGGTGGCGTCGCCGAAGCGGGAGAGCCAGCGTGGAGAGTGCACGCCGAAGTCGGTGCCGGCGTACGCCCGCAGTTGCTGTTGGAACTCCTCGATCGTCGGCGGGACCGAGCGGTCCTCGGCCACCCCCGCGGCGGGCACGAGAACGCGGTACACGCCGTCCCCGAGCGGCCCGAGGCCGAACCGCAGGTGGGTCTTGCGGACCTCGGCCACCACCTCGGCCACCGTCTGCGCCGGTAGGCCCACCTCCATCTCGCCGAGCAACGACTCGACCCGGCTGGGTTCACCGGGAAAGCCGACACCGAGCAGCGGACGGACCGTGCTCCGGCCGCCGTCGCAGCCGACGAGGTAGCGCGACCGCAGCGGCGTACCGTCGGCCAGCTCCACCGTCACCCCGTCGTCGTCCTGGCTCAGCCCGACCAGTTCGCAGCCGCGTCGGATCTCGACGCCGACCTCGACGGCGTGCTCCGCCAGCAGCCGATCGGTGGTGGTCTGCGGAATACCGAGGACGTACGCGTGGGCACTGTCGAGACCGCCCGGGGACGGCTTGGGAATCGCGGCGAAGTAGCCACCGAGCGGATGCCGCGTGCCCAGGGCGAGGAAGCGCTCCAGCAGACCGCGCTGATCCATCACCTCGATGCTGCGCGCGTGCAGACCCAGCGAACGGACGTAGCGGGTCGGCTCGGCGTCCTTCTCCAGCACGAGAACGTGCACACCGTGCAGTCGTAACTCGCTGGCCAGCATCAGACCGGTCGGTCCGCCGCCGGCAATGATCACATCGATCACGAGATCCCCCCGATTTTCCCAGTTTTGGGCTTCGGGTGGAGATTCTGCGGCACCACCCGGGTCTTGCCGCAAGACCCGGGGTGCGATATAAGTTGGAGGTGGCAGGGAGCAAAACTTCCCTGCCATTTCTGTTCCCCCCAGCCCTCCCCCCGCTCCCCAGCCCCCGCGCGCCGGCAGCCGTCAGCGCATTGTGGACAGGTGGCGCTCGAGGGCGGCGTACGACTCGGCAGCCCCCTGCGCCATCCCGGACTCGGCCATGCCGTCGCGCTGCTCGGTGGTGGCGAAGCGGGTGGTGCCGGTGAGCACTGTGCGGCCGTCCTGCTCGGTGAAGACCAGCGTCTCCACCGCCACCTGGCCGGGCATGCCCTCGAACTCGAACGTCTGCACGATCCGCTCCGGCGCGACGATTTCCCGGAACTCGCCCCGGAAGGCGTACTCCTTGCCGTCGGGAGTGTGCTCGACGAAGCGGTAGCGACCGCCCTCGCGGAAATCGATCTCGACGTCCAGCGGGTTGCCCCGGCCCCACCAGTGCCTGAGGTGTTCGGCCTGGGTGTGCGCGGCGAAGACGAGGTCGCGCGGAGCGTCGAAGGACCGGGTCATCGTGATGTCCCGGTCGGAGGACATGTCGATCGTCAGGTCACGGGTTTCGGTCACGGCCGGTCTCCTTCAGGTCGCGTAGGTAGTCGTCCAGGGCGTCGTGGCGCTCGTCCCAGAGCCGGCGGTACTGGTCGACCCACTCGGCGAGCGTGCGCAACGGCGCCGGGTCGAGCCGGCAGCGCCGCCACTGCGCCTCGCGGGTCCGCACGATCAGCCCGGCACGCTCCAGCACCGTGAGGTGCTTGGAGATCGCCTGAAGGCTGATCGGGAACGGCTCCGCCAGTTCGTTCACCGTCGCCTCGCCGGCCGCCAGCCGGGCCAGGATGGCGCGGCGGGTCGGGTCGGCGAGCGCGGCGAACACGGCGCTGACTGGATCTGCTTTCATGTCGCTTTCAACCGCCTAGATGATTAACCGATGGGTTGAATATACAGCTCACCCGCTCTCTGTCAACCCGCTCAGGAGATGATGCGGCGGCACCCTGGTGAGGCACCCCGGAGACCGGGTATGGGGAACTCGGCCATCCCGCCCGCCGAGAGGAACCCGTCGTGGTGAGCATTCGCGCCCTCGTCCTCAACTGCACGCTCAAGCCGTCGCCAACCCCGTCCAGCTCCGACCAGTTGGGTCGCGAGGTGGTGGCGGAACTCGCCCGCCAGGGCGTGGACGGCGAGATCGTGCGGGTGGTCGACCACGGCGTGCGCTTCGGGGTGTCGACCGACGAGGGCGACGGCGACGGCTGGCCCGCGATCCGTGCCAAGCTGCTCGCGGCCCAGATACTCATCATCGCCACGCCGATCTGGCTGGGCCAGCCCGCCAGCGTCACCAAGATGGTCCTCGAACGCCTGGACGCCGAACTGTCCGAGACCGACGACGAGGGACGGCTGCTGACCTACGGCAAGGTGGCCGGCGTCGCGGTCGTCGGCAACGAGGACGGCGCGCACCACACCATCGCCGAAGTCCAGGGTGCGCTCAGCGAGGTCGGCTTCACCCTCGCGGCGGCCGGCGCGACCTACTGGGTCGGCGAGGCACTGCACAAGGTGGACTACCGCGACGCCGGCCCCAAGCCGGACACCACCGGCCGCACCACGAAGGCGCTCGCGCTCAACAGCGCGCACCTGGCCCGGCTGCTCGCCGAGCAGCCGTACCCGCCGCCGGACGCGCGTGGCGCCGCGGTCGGCCCGAGCCGCGAGCCCGCCTGACCGCCGCGCGCGTCACAGCTTCACACCGCCGACGAGCGCCGCCCGCACCGGCGGCCGTGGTTGGCCGGGCGCCCCGGGGCTCAACGAGCCGCTCCGTGGGGTGTCCACGTCACCTGTCGAGCTGCCCCACCGGTGGGGCACGCTCCGGATCCACGCACCGCCCACCTACGGCGCAACGCTCCGGATCCGCGCACCGCCCCCAACCGTGGAGCGCTCCGGATCCGCGCACCGCCCCACCTGCGGGGCAGCTCGACAGGACCCGGAGGGGCCTCGACAGGGCGCGCTGCGACAGGTCGGCGACGGGGTTTGGTCAGCGCCAGCCGTAGCCGGCGCGCAGCGCCTGCCCGACCCGATCGAACCGGGGCCGGTCCAGCACGGCGCCCTCGCGGCGGATGCTGTCCTCGCGCATGGTGAGCACGCGGTCCAGCCGGACCCAGCTCGGCCGCTTGTCGCGGTCCCACTCGCCGGGGCCGAGCGCGAACCAGTGCCGCTGACCGTCCCGCTCGCTCTGGCTGGACAGCATCAGCCCGAACAGCGTCCGGCTGTGCCGTCCGACCACCAGCACCGGGCGGTCCTTGCCCTGGCGGGGGTCGTCCTCGTACGGCACCCAGGTCCAGACGATCTCGCCCGGGTCAGCCTGACCGTCCCGCTCGGGCGCGTAGGTCAGCTCTCGACGTTGCAACGCGCTCACCTGGCGAGGGCGGGCCACCCGCGCGGGAGCCGGCCCGGTACGCCGGGGCGACGGGATGACCGCGCCCACCCGGGAGATGCGTTGCGCCACGTTCCTCAAGAGACCAGCCACGGCGGGCAGCCTACCGGCCCCGGGGCGGCCGGCCGGCGTCGGCGCACTGCGGCAGACTGGCCCGATGGACGAGCTGCCCGACGACCTGCCGATCCTTGAGCGGCGCGCGGTGCGCGTGGTCGTTCGCGACGGCACCGACCGGGTGCTGCTGTTTCACACCCGTGACCCGGACCATCCCCGGCTTGGCACGTGGTGGGAGCTGCCCGGCGGCGGCGTGGACCCCGGTGAGACGTACCGGGACACGGCCGTGCGGGAGCTGCGCGAGGAGACCGGCATCGTGATCAGCGCCGACCAGGTGGGCGCACCGACCTGGCGGCGACGCGCGAGTTTTCCGCACCGCCAACTGCGCCACGTCCAGGACGAGGTGATCGTCGCCGTACGGCTGAACGGGCCCGGCCCGGACGTGGACGAGGCGGACCGGCTCGACTACGAGCGGGAGGACTACTTCGGCTTCCGGTGGTGGCCGCTGCCGGAGGTGGTGGCCAGCGGGGAACGGTTCTATCCCGGCCAGCTCCCCCGGCTGATCACGCCCTTCCTGGCCGGCGAGCAGATCGACGAACCGTTCGAGCTGTGGTCGTGAGCCGGGCCGGCGAAGATGCCGGACCCAGACGCGACGGGCAGAGTGGGGACATGACGACGGACCTGCACGCGCCGCTTTCCGCGTACGCCGGGCGGCTGCACGCCACGATCGGCGACCGGCATCACGTCGCCTCCCCGCTCGGGGCCTGGCTGCTGCTCGCCCTCAGCGCGGCGACGACCGCCGGCTCCGAAACGGCGGGCAACTCCGGCTCGGGGGCCAACTCCGGCTCGGGCGCCGAGGGGCTGGCGGCGGCGCTGGGCACCAACCTGGCCAGCGCGGCCACGGTGGCCCGCGCGCTGCTGGACGCGCCGCATCCGCTGGTCGCGTCGGCCACCGCGCTCTGGCTCCGACCGGGCCGGCGCACCGACGAGCCGGCCGGGTGGCGGGCGGCGCTGCCCCCGGCGACCGAGGTCGGCCCGCTGCCCGACCAGGCCGGGTTGGACGCGTGGGCACGCGAGCACACCCACGGCCTGATCGAGACGTTCCCCCTGAAGGTCCACCCGGACGTCGTCTTCGCCCTGGCCAGCGCGCTGGCCACCCGGATCTCCTGGGCCCAGCCGTTCGAGGTCGCCGACGCCCGCGCGCTCGGCCCGGCCAGCGCCTGGGCGCGCGACCTACGGCGAGCGCTCCGCAGCCCGGACCACGGGCACCAGGGGGCCATCGTCACGACCGATCGGGCCGGCGACGTGATCGTGCACGCCGCCCGGGCCCAGGCGACCGACGGCGCGGGGCTGGTGGTGCTCTCGGTGGCCGCCGCACCGCACGTGCCGCCGACCGATGTGCTCGGCGCCGCGTACGACCTCAGTGCCGGCGCGGCCGACGGCGCGCAACCGCCCGGCCGGCGCTCGCTGTTCGACCTGCCGCTCGGCGACACCGCGCTGTGGACGCTGCGCGAGGAGCGGGTCCGGACCCGCGCCCGCGACGGCCGCGAGGAGCGGCACCAGGCGCTGCTCCCCTGCTGGTCGGCCCGCAGCGAGCATGACCTGACCGCCGAGGCCCTGGGCTTCCCGGCGGCCACGGCGGCGCTGGCCGGGGCACTCGCCCAGCCGGTGCAGGGCTTCGAGGCGCGGCAGGTGGCGATGGCCCGGTACGGCCGGTACGGCTTCGAGGCGGCGGCGGTCACCGGGATGTTCGGGACGGTCAGTCTGCCACCGGAGGGCGTCGCCCGGACCGCCGAGCTGCGCTTCGGCCACCCGTACGCCGTGGTGGCCGTCGCCACCGACACCAGGGCCGACGGCACCACCGGGCCGTGGCACGGGGTGCCGGTCTTCTCCGCGTGGGTCACCGAGCCGGAGGACCTGCCGGACGCCGATGCCTGATACCCGTCGCTGGCTTGATCGAGCGGTGCAAGGCGCAGACGGCGGCGTATGCGGGGGTCAGCGGGTGGACGGGTCGGGCAAGATGGGCGGACCGGTTGCGGTCCCGCCATCGTCGTCACGGGGCAGCCGCGCGACCATCTCCCGGAACTCCCGTACGGTCACCGCCTCCCGCAGGGTCGCGAAGACCGCCCCGGTACCGGCCCGTGCCGTGGCCGGGTCCACCCCGGCGCGCTGGCCCACTTGACGCAGGAACTCCGCGGGGCCGGCGTCCATCGGTGGCGGCGTCGGGACAGGCCCGCCGACATCGAGGGCCACACCAGTGTCGAGGGCGTCCACGCCGTCGGTCGGGCCGGAAACCGAACCGGGTTCCAGGACCGAGGAGGAGCCAGCCAGGTCCGCCGACGGGTCAGCCGGATCCGCCGGCAGACCCGCCACATCCGTGGGCGGGCTCGACAGGTTCGCGGGCGGGCTGGGCCTCGCGCCGTCCAGGTAACCGTCGACCTCGTCCGGAAGGTGTCCGGTGAGATCGTCCGACGGGCCGCCGGTGACTCGTTCGGCCATCGTCTGGAGCACCGCGCGGGCGAGCGCCGCAGCCTGCTCGGGCGGCAGGCCGGACCGTCGGGACACCGCGTCGATGAAGTGCGGAAACCCGTCGCCGCCCGCGCTGTCGGTCACGCCGCGCGCTTACCCCGGGCCGCCGACGCCAAACGGCGCCGTCAGCACGACAGCACAGCCGCACAGCACGCCCGAGCAGCCGTCAGCGCAGCAGGACAGTCAATCGGCCAGCAGGTCGAGCAGCAGCGCGGCGGTCCAACCGAACGCCGGTGAGCCCAGCCCGGCGCCCGTGTCGGGGTGAAAGTATTCGTGGCAGCCCGCCCCGGCGACCAGGTCGATCATCGAGCGGCGCAGGCCGGCCGCCAGCTCCGGGTGCCCGTGGATCAGCAGGCCGCGCCGCACCAGCCAGCCGATGTTCAGCCAGCTCGGCCCGCGCCAGTAGCGCATCGATTCGAAGTCGGGCGCGGTGCGGTCGTAGGTGGGCAGCGGTCGGTCCATCCACCGGGCCACCCCGAAACGCGGTGACCGGGCCTCGACGACCAGCGCGTCGACCTGCCGGGCGGGCAGGCCGGGCAGGATCAGCGGCGCGAGCCCGAGCACGGTACGCGCGCCGACGAGCCGATCGGTGCGCAGGTCGCGGGGCTGGAAGGTGCCGGTGCTCGGGTCGTACAGCCGGCGTACCAACGCCTCGGTGACGCGGTCCGCGCGGACCCGGTGCGGGGCCGGGTCGGCGCCGGTCAGCGCGGCGATCTCGGCCAGCGCGTGCTCGGCGGCCCCGAACGCCGCGTTGAACAGCGGGCACTCCACCAGGAACGGATGGTCGTCGGCCAGGTCCCGGTCGGCGTAGCCGTGGTCGCGGTAGGCCGCGACGATCGCCAGGTAGCGCGCGTAGTCCAGGTCCGTGGGGCGGTGCGCGGCGTCGGCGTGCGCGGTGTCGTGCCGACGGTACGCGCGCATGACCGCCGCGTCGGCGTCGACCGCTGCCATCGGCTCGTCCCAGGCGGGGCTGTTGTCCAGACCGGACTCCCACGGGTGGACGACGCACACCAGTCCGTCGCCGGCCACGTCCCGCCGCGTCGCCAGGTACCGCTGCTGGGCGACAAGCGCCGGGTAGAGCCGGCGCAGCGCGGCCAGCCCGGCCGGAGCGGGTGCTCGCCGGTACGCCAGCAGCGCGGCGAGCGCGTGCACCGGCGGCTGGACCAGGCCGGAGGTGTCCGTCGTCGGCGCTCCCTCGACGTCGGACGAGCGCCACAGCTCCGGGCCGGGGAAGTACGCGCCGCCGCGCAGCGCCGGGTTGAACACGATGTGCGGCACCCGCCCGTCGGCCCACTGCGCCCGGAACAGGCTCGTCAGCTCCTGCCAGGCCCGCTCGGGACGCGCGTGGGCCAACCCGACCGCGATGAACGCGGAGTCCCAGCTCCACTGGTGCGGGTAAAGCGTGCGCGACGGGACGGTGTGGTCGTGCTCCCAGTTGGCGTCGAGGGTGGCGACGGCGAGCCGACGCAGCCCGGCCAGGCCGATCGGCCCGCCGGCGCGGGTGGGGACAGCCCCGGCGGTCATGCGGCGGCCCGCCGGGGCAGCGCGTGCCGCAGTACCGCCGCGGCCTGTTGCAGGGCCCGGACCGGGTCGCCGCGCAGCCGGCACTCCAGAGCCAGCCAGCCGCGGTAGTCCAGCTCCAGCAGGGTCCGTACGAGCGCCGGCCAGTCCAGGTGCCCGGCGCCCGGCTGGTACCGGTTGGAGTCGCTGACCTGCACATGCCCGAGGTACGGCGCGGCGGCGCGCAGCGCCCGGTGCACGTCGTCCTCCTCGATGTTCATGTGGAAGGTGTCGGCGACCACCCGCACCGAGGGCAGTCCGAGCGCGGCGCAGAGGGCGACCGCCTCGTCGAGCCGGTTGACCATGTGGTCCTCGTACCGGTTGAGGGGTTCGAGGAAGAGGGTGACCCCCTCGGCGCGGGCGTGTTCGCCCAGCTCGCCGAGGGCGTCGAGGAGCACCTGGCGGTCGCCGGCCGGCGGGCGTGGCGGTTCGAACGGCGGCAGGCGCCGGGAGAACATGCCCCACGCGGCCGGGGTCATCGCCCCGACGCCGCCCAGCTCGGCGATGACCGAGAGTTGGGAGCGCAGGTTGCGCACGGCGTCGGCGGACCGGGCAGGATCGAAGTCCCCGATGAAGTGGTCCATCTCGACGCAGACGGTGGGCATCACCACCCCGGCGGCGCGGGCCCGGCGCAGCTCGGGCAGTCGGTCGGCGAACGCGAGGTCACCGCGTCCGCGCAGCTCGATGCCCTGGTAGCCGAGTGCGGTGGCGAGGGCGTACTTCTGGATCAGGTTGGTGCCCGGCAGGAGTTGTTCCTGGCAGGCCAGCGCGATGGTGGTCATCTAGAACCTCAACACCACTTGGAGGACGTCACCGGCGCCGCGGTCGAGCAGCGCGAGGGCGTCGGCGACCGCGCTGGCGTCGACGATGTGGCTGACCAGCGGCAACGGGTCGACGCTGTGCTCAGCCACCAGGTCCATGAAGGTCTGCGCGACCCGATCTCCGGTCCACCGGCCGGCCATGCCCGGCGCGGGGGTGGGCCCGGAGACCTGTGCGGCCACCAACTGGATGCGGTTGTGGTGGAACTCCTCGCCGAGGCCGAGCGCGTCGGCCTGGCCCTGGTAGAAGCCGGCGGCCACGACCCGGCCGGCGTGTGCGGTGGAGCGGATCGCCTCGTGCAGCGCCGGGTACGCCCCGGACAGCTCCAGGCAGACGTCCGCGCCCCGGCCACCGGTGAGGTCACGCAACACGGCGGCGGCGGACTGGGCCGCCACGTCCACGGTGGACCTGGCGCCGTAGCGGGTGGCGTGGGCCAGCCGGGCGGGCACCCGGTCGACGGCCACCACCCGGGCGCCGGAGAGCGCGGCGAGCCGGGTGGCGAGCAGCCCGATGACGCCCTGCCCGAAGACGCCGACCCAGTCGCCCAGGTGCAGGTCACCGGCGAGCACGGCGGTCAGCGCGATGGCGCCCGGCCGGGCGAAGACCGCGGCGAGCGGGTCCAGGTCGGCAGGGAGCGGCCAGACCGCTTCGGCGGCGAGGACCGCCTCGGCCCGGTGCCCCCAGATGCCCCACACGAGTTGCCCCGGGTGCCTGTCGACGACCTCGGGCGCCACCTCGACGACCTCGCCGACCTCCTCGTAGCCGAAGCCGATCAGCGGGTACGGCACGGGAGTCTGGCGGGGGACGAACATGCGGGCGGCGTCGTCCCAGTCCTTGCTGAGCCGGGGATTGCTGCCCCGGTAGAGGGTCAGCTCGGTGCCGGCGGAAATGCCCGAGTAGCAGGTGCGGACGCGGACCTGGCCCGGGCCGAGCGGATCCGGCGGGCAGGGCTCGAGGCTGATCCGTCGAGGCCCGGCGAGAGAGACCACCCAGTTGCCCATGTTTCACATCCCGGTAGCACTGGGCTCCAGGATAGCAAAAAATCGCTATATGTCTTGTCATTGATCTATCGAAGGTGTTGAATCCCGTATGTACCCTTCGAGAGGAGTGCCACCGATGTCAGCACCTCCGAGGCGGATACTCGCCATCACCCTGATCATGGCACTGGCCGCGTCCACCCTGCTGGCCTGCGGAAATGACGGATCCGACAGCAACAGCAAAAAGATCACCGTTTGGAGCCTGGAGGACGTCGCCGACCGCGTCACCGCCACCAAGGCGATCATCGCGGACTTCACCGCGAAGACCGGGATCCAGGTCGACCTCGTGACCGTCAACGAGGACCAGTTCCCGTCCCTGATCGCCGCCAACGCCGCCGCCGGCGACCTGCCCGACGTGGTCGGCTCGGTCTCCCTGGCCGGCATCCGTACGCTCGCCGGCAACGAGCTGCTGCACGCCTCGGCGAACGCGGAGGTCGTCGACAAGCTGGGCCGGCAGACGTTCTCCCCCCGAGCGCTGGAGCTGACCTCCGACGACGGCAAACAGCTCTCCGTGCCCAGCGACGGCTGGGGGCAGTTGCTCGTCTACCGCAAGGACCTGTTCGCCGCCGCCGGCCTGCCCGCCCCCGACACGTACGAACGGATCACCACCGCCGCGGCGAAGCTGAACACCGGCGGCGTCGCCGGCATCACCGCGGCGACCTCGCCCAGCGACGTGTTCACCCAGCAGACCTTCGAGCACCTGGCCCTGGCCAACGGCTGCCAGCTCACCGACGACTCCGGCGCGGTGACGCTCGATTCGCCGCAGTGCGTCGAGGCGTTCCGCTTCTACGGCGACCTGATCCGCACCAGCTCGGTGAAGGGCGCGCAGGACGTGGACACCACGCGGGCCACCTACTTCGCGGGCAAGGCGGCCATGGTGATCTGGTCGCCGTTCATCCTCGACGAGCTGGCCGGGCTGCGTAACGACGCCAAGCCGACCTGCCCGCAGTGCCAGGCCGATCCGACGTTCCTGGCCAAGAACAGCGGGTTCGTCACCGCGATCAAGGGGCCCAACGGCACCGAACCCGCGCAGTACGGCGAGATCAGCTCGTGGGCCGTGCTCGACGGCGCGGTGACCGACCCGGCGAAATCCTTCGTGGAGTACCTGCTCGGAGACGGCTACCCGCGTTGGTTCGGCATGTCCCCCGAGGGTCGATTCCCGGTGCGCAAGGGCACCCCGGCCGAGCCGGAGGCGTTCCTCACCGCCTGGAACACCAGTCAGGCCGGCGTGGACGCCAAGAAGCCCCTCGCCGACGTGTACGGCGACGAGGTGCTGGCCACCCTGCGCAGCAGCCCGGACACCTTCGGCCGGTGGGGGCTCAGCCAGGGGCAGGGCAAGCTGGTCGGCGCCATGCTCGGCGAGCTGCCGGTGCCCAAGGTGCTGGGCGACCTCACCTCCGGCAAGACCGACGCGGCGGCCGCCGCCGGCCGGGCCAAGAAGGACGTCGAGGCGATCAAGGCGGGCGTCAATTGACCACCACCGCCCCCGACACCGGCCGCTCCCCCACGAAGGAGCGGCCGGAGCGGCAACGCCGCCGACCACTGACGCTGCGCCGCCGCGAGTCCCGTGCCGGGATGGCGCTGGTCGCGCCGACCCTGCTCGTCACCATCGCGGTCATCGGCATCCCGATCATCTGGACCGTCGTGCTCGCCTTCCAGCGGGTCCGGCTCGCCACCCTGCGCAAGACCGGGCTGTTCGGCGAGTTCACCATGGACAACATCGACCGGGTGCTGCACACCCCCGGCTTCGCCGACACGCTGTGGGTCACGCTGCTCTACAGCATCGGCGGCACCGCCGGGTCGATCGCGCTCGGCCTGGTCGCCGCGCTGGTGGTGCGCCGGCCGTTCCGGGGCCGCACGCTGGTGCGGGCCTCCATGCTGCTGCCGTACGTGGCGCCGGTGGTCGCGGTCACCTTCGTCTGGCAGGTGATGCTCGACCCGCAGCTCGGCATCGTCAACCACTGGGGTCAGCGCCTGCTGGGCTGGGACGCGCCCGTGCCGTTCCTCACCCAGGAGTCGACCGCGCTGGCCACGGTCATCGTGTTCGAGGCGTGGCGCTACTTCCCGTTCGCGTTCCTGTTCCTGCTGGCCCGGCTCCAGGCGGTGCCCGGTGAGCTGGAAGAGGCCGCCCGCGTCGACGGCGCCACCCCCACCCAGCGGTTCCGGCACATCCTGCTGCCGCAGCTGCTGCCGGTGATCGCCCTGCTGGGGGTGCTGCGCTTCATCATGACGTTCAACAAGTTCGACGACGTCTACCTGCTCACCGGCGGGGCCGCCGGCACCGAGGTGGTCAGCGTCCGGGTGTACGAGTTCCTCACCGCCCGTACCGACATCGGCGCCGCCGCCGCGCAGGCGGTCGTGCTGGCCGTGGTGCTCATCGTGTTCGTGCTGATCTATCTGCGCTTCTTCGGACGGAGGGTCGGCTGATGGACCGGGACATGGTCGAGACGGTGAGCCTGCGCTGGCTGCGCCGCCTGGTGATCGTCGCGTTCCTGGTCGTCACCGTCTTCCCCTTCTACTACATGCTCGTGCTCTCGGTGCGCCCCATCGAGCGGCTGCTGCTCGACCCGGGCTCGCTGGTCGTCGGCTTCGGCGAGCTGACCGTTGCCACGTACGCCGAGGTGCTCAAGGCCACCGACGACGGCGGTCAGGGATTCCTCACCTTCATCCGCAACAGCGGCCTCGTCGCGGTCGCGGCGACCGTGCTCACGCTGCTCGTCGCGATTCCCGGCGCGTACGCGGTGGCCCGGCTCCGGTTCTTCGGCCGGCGGCAGGTCGACTTCCTGTTCCTGGCCGTCTACCTGTTCCCGTCGATCGTCATCGCGATCCCGCTGTTCGTGGTCTTCAGCCTCGCCGGGCTGCGCGGCTCGCTGTTCGGCCTGGTGCTGGTCTACATCTCGCAGACCCTGCCGGTGTCGGTCGGTCTACATGTTGAAGAACTACTTCGAGACCATCCCGGTCAGTCTGGAGGAGTCAGCGGCCATCGACGGCGCCGGCCGGCTCGGCATCATCCGCCGGGTCAGCCTGCCGCTGGCCGCGCCATCGATCATGGCGGTCGCGCTCTACGACTTCATGATCGCCTGGAACGAGTTCCTCTTCGCCCTGCTGTTCCTGGTCGACAAGCCGGACCGGTGGACGGTGTCGCTGGGGTTGTCCCTGCTCGCCGACGGCGTGGAGGTGCCCAAGACGGTGCTGATGGCCGGGTCGGTCGTCCTCACCCTGCCCATCGTGATCCTCTTCTTCGCCAGCGAGCGGCTGCTCACCGAGGGCCTCACCAGCGGCGCGGAGAAGGGGTGACCGTTTCCCTGATCGGTGGCAGCCCAGCGGCCCGACACGTCGACCCCGTCGCCGCTGAGCCGCCACCGATCGGTGCGCCTGCCGGACCGGCCCATCGCGCCCCGACCGGCCCGGTTACGGTGGCCGTATGGCCAACCCGACCCGCTGGGCGACCGACACCGGTCCGGAGCACTCACAGTGGTACATCGACCGGTTCCGCAAGCTCGCCGCCGAGGGAGCGGACCTGGCCGGCGAGGCCCGGCTGGTCGACACGCTCGTCGCGCCCGCCTCGCGGATCCTCGACGCCGGCAGCGGCACCGGCCGGGTCGGCGCGGCCCTGGCCCAGCGTGGGCACGCCGTGGTCGGAGTCGACGCCGACCCCGCGCTGGTGGAGGCCGCCCGAGCCGACCACCCCGGCCCCCGCTGGCTGGTCGCCGACCTCGCCGAACTGGACCTGCCGGCGCTCGGCGAGGCGGAGCCGTTCGACGCGGCGGTCCTCGCCGGCAACGTCCTCGCCTTCGTCGCCGCCGGCACCGAGCCGGAGGTGCTGCGCCGACTCGCCGGGCACCTGCGCCCCGACGGCGTGCTGGCGGTGGGCTTCGGCACCGACCGCGGCTACCCGCTGACCGCGTTCGACGCCGACGCCGTCGCCGCCGGGCTGCGCCTGGAGCACCGCTTCGCCACCTGGGACCTGCGGCCGTGGCGCGACGACGCGCCGTTCGCGGTCAGCATCCTGCGCCGCCCGGCCACCTGACGCCCGACCGGCGGGCATCTCGGGGCCCGACAGCCGACCGGCGGGCCGCCGGCAGACCGACACCCGACCGGCGGGCCGCCGAGCGCCGCCCGGCGGGCCGACCACCGCCGGAGCGACAGAACGACCGGCATCAGGACGGGGCGGCGACGGCCCGGGCCGCGGCCGGGTCCAGGGTGGCGCCGGCCGGCACGAGGCTGACCAGACCGGCGGGCAGCCGCACCGGTCGCACGTCGCGGTAGCCGAGCATCGCCAGCACCTCCCGGTCGGCCAGCACGTACCGCCGGCCCAGGTCGGTGACCACGGACACCGCGCCGCCGGACGCGCCGGGCGCCGCGGCGGCCTCGACCACCGCCCCACCACCCGGCTGCACCACCACGTGGTCGGCCAGCGCCGCGCCGCCGCTCGGCGCGGTCCGTGGGACGGCCGCCAGGTCCGGCAGCCGTACGCCCCGCAGCACCTCGCCCGTACCGCCGTCGTCACCGACCCGGGCGCAGATCGCCGCGTCGTCGGAGCTGGCGAGCCGGGGCGGCACGGGCGGCGGCGCCGTCGGGCCGCTCGGCGCGAGATCGGGCAGCGTGGGCAGGGCGGCGAACCGGCCCAGCGTCATCGGTTCCGACTCCCCCTGCCCGGTGCGGGCCAGCAGCAGCCCGGCCTGCAACTCGGTGATCCCGGCCAGCCCGTCGTCGAGCGCCACCGCGTACTGCCGGCCGCCGCCGGAGTTGCGCACCAGGTAGACCTGACCGATCGTGGCACCGGGCACGCGGGTGGCGGGTCGGCCCTCGCCGGGCAGCACCAGCGGGGCGAGATCGACGCCAGCGGGAAGCGCGTTGAGCAGGGCGGGCGCGACCGGCACCGCGCGCGTCCGGGTGGTCGCCAGCGCGGCCAGCACCCGGTTGGGATCGCGGACCAGATACCGGCGCTGGTGCCACACGAGGTGCAGGCCGCCGTCCGGATGGCGCAGCAGCAGCGCGTCGTCGCCCAGCGGCCGACCGCCGTCGGGGTCGGTGCCGATCAGCAGCGCGGAGCGGGAGTCCTCGCCGCCGGCCGTCGAGCAGACCGTCCAGGCCGATGTCGCCAGCCGGCCCGGGGCGGGCAGCGAGTCCGGAGCGTCGGCGATACCCAGGGGCAGGCCGCGCGGCACGTCGTCGATCGAACGTCGGGAGACCAGCACGGTCTTCGACCGGTCCGCGCCGACGATCAGCAACGCCGACGCGTAGTTGAGCACCGGGTGCAGCTTCTGCTCCCGGTAGACGAACCGGGCGCCGGACTCCTTCTCCACGATCACCGCGCCGGGGTCGCGCCACCCCTTGCCACCACCGGCGAACAGGCCGTAGAGCGCCGAACCTCCGAGCCCGATCGCCGCGACGAGGACGCTGGCCAGGCCCGCGCCCGCCAGCCGCCGAAACGGTGACTGGGCGGGGTCGGTCTCCCGCATCACCAGTGCGGCGACCGCCCGCTGGACGCTGAACTGGTAGGAGTGCAGCTGATCCTGCCGCGACGGCATGAGGTCCCTTCCGCTGGTTCGACCGGGCCACAGGATATGCGCTGCGTCGATGTCCCGTGGACCCTGCGTGGCCGGCCCGCCCCCGACCGGTACCATCCGGGGACGAATCCGGCGGCGAGAGGGCACCCGTGGGCGCGCGTTTCGAGGAGCTGGCCTGGCGGGAGACCCCGATCGGCGCGATCAGCCTGCGGCGACGCCGCGACCCGGCGCTACAGGTCGAGGTGTACGAGGTCAAGCTCGACGACGAGTACCTGATGTCCAGCCTCTTCCCCGTCGCCGAGATCGAGCTGGCCCGGCTGGGCCTGGCCGAACTGACCGGCGACGCCCTCGACGTGGTGGTCGGCGGCCTCGGGCTGGGCTACACCGCGTGCACCGCGCTGGCCGACCCACGGGTGCGTGCACTGCTCGTGGTGGAGGCCATCGAGGACGTCATCGACTGGCACCGGCGGGGACTGCTGCCGTTCGCGGCCGGGCTCGCCGAGGACCCCCGGACCCGGTTCGCGCGAGCCGACTTCTTCGCCGCCGTGGCCGGCGACGACGGGTTCGACGCCGAGGCGCCCGGGCGTCAGTTCGACGCCGTTCTGCTCGACGTCGACCACTCGCCGCGCAACGTCCTGCACCCGAGCCACGCCCCCTTCTACGCGCCGGACGGGCTGCGCCGACTCGCCGCGCTGCTGCGCCCGGAGGGCGTCTTCGCGCTGTGGTCGGACGACCCGCCGGACGACGAGTTCATCGCGGCGCTCACGGACGTGTTCGCGACCGTGCGGGCGCATGTCGTGCCGTTCGCCAACCCGCTGACCGGCGGCCGGTCCGCCAACACGGTCTACGTCGCCCACCGCTGAATCCCGCCCGCCGCTCACCGGTCAGCCCGGATGGCGTTTCAGGTGGGCGGAATCGGGAAGGTGGGCCCCGGGGTCGCCGCATCTCGCGCCGCGGCCGGGTTACGGGAGGTCGCGATGCGTGCCCTGCTCTGGGTCGTCGGTGTGGTCGCCGGCGTGCTGATTCTTCTCGGGCTGCTCCTTGAGGCGGTCCGCTGGCTGATCATCATCGGCCTGATCGCGCTGGTGATCGTGATCATCCTGGGTGTGGTCAAGGGACGGCAGGCCATGCACCACCAGACCCGCCGACGGTGACGCCGGGGCCGTTCAGAACCACTCGGCGCGCATGTCGAGCGTGGTCCGGTCGAGGCTGTCCAGCAGGTCGAACTGCGGGCCCGTCCGGGGCAGCTCGGCCGTGAAGAAGTGGCGGGCGGCCTGCCGCTTGCCGGCGTGGAAGGCGTCGCCGCCCTCCTGGGGCGGCAGCGCCAGCACCTGCTCCAGCCACATCCAGGCGATCACCACGTGCCCGACCGCCTCCAGGTAGACGCTGGCGTTGGCCAGGGCCAGCACCGGGTCACCGCCGGACCAGAGCCGCCGGGTGACCGCGACGATCCGATCCACCGCGCCGGCCAGCCGGTCGGCCAGCTCGGCCGCCTCACCCCCGGCCCGGCGGCCCCGGCTGACGGTGTCGCCCATCCTCTCGGTCAGCAGGAGCAGACCCGCGCCGTCGCGCATGGTCATCTTGCGCCCCAGCAGGTCCAGCGCCTGGATGCCGTGGGTGCCCTCGTGGATCGGGTTGAGCCGGTTGTCCCGGTAGTGCTGCTCGATGTCGTGATCGCGCGTGTAGCCGGCGCCGCCGAGCACCTGGATCGCCAGGTCGTTGGCGGCCAGGCACCACTGCGACGGCCAGCTCTTGGTGATCGGGGTGAGCACGTCCAGCAGCAGGTGCGATCGCTCGCGGTCG
This sequence comes from Micromonospora sp. NBC_00617, assembly GCF_045161355.1. Lineage (NCBI taxonomy): Bacteria > Bacillati > Actinomycetota > Actinomycetes > Micromonosporales > Micromonosporaceae > Micromonospora > Micromonospora sp. NBC_00617. The sequence goes on from NZ_CP107751.1 coordinate 2,710,667, forward strand.
GTCTGCTCCGGGGCGGTCTGCTCCTCGTCGAGCAGCCGGGCGCAGTAGAGCACCAGGGCCAGGGCACCCTCCACGTAGCTCTTCTGCGCCAGCAGCATCCGCCGTACGTCCGGGTGGTCGATGATCGGCACCTGCGGGGCCGCCGGGTCCTTCGCGTCGACCGGCCGGCCCTGCGGCCGCTCGCGGGCGTACGCCAGGCTCTTGAGATAGCCGGTGTAGCCCAGCGCCATGGCCCCGGCGCCGACACCGATCCGGGCCCCGTTCATCATGTGGAACATCTGGGCGAGCCCCTGGTGCGGCATGCCGACCAGGTGACCGACGGCGCCGGGGCGACCGGCCGGGGTGTGGCCGCCGTCGCCGAAGCTGAGCAGGGTGTTGGTGGTCCCCCGAAAGCCCATCTTGTGGTTGAGCCCGACGAGCACCACATCGTTGCGGTCGCCGAGCGAGCCGTCCGGCTCGACGAGCACCTTGGGCACGATGAACAGCGAGATGCCCTTCACCCCGGACGGCCCGCCGGGAATCCGCGCCAGCACCAGGTGGACGATGTTCTCGGCCAGCTCGTGATCACCGCCGGAGATCCACATCTTGGTGCCGAAGAGCCGGTACGTCCCGTCCGGCTGCGGTTCGGCGCGCGTGGTGATGTCGGCCAGCGAGCTGCCCGCGTGCGGCTCGGACAGGCACATGGTGCCGAAGAACCGACCCTCCAGCATGGGTCGGACGTACGTGTCGACCTGCTCGGCGCTGCCGTGCGCCAACAACAGCTTCGCGTTGCCGAGGGTCAGCATCGGGTACGCCGAGGTGGCCACGTTGGCCGCCTGGAACCAGGCGAAGCAGGCGGCGGCGACGGCCTGCGGCAGTTGCAGACCGCCGACCGAGGCGTCCAGCCCGGCGGTCAGCAGACCCGTCTCGGCGAAGCTGTCCAACGCCGCGCGCACCTGCGGGATCAGCCGCACCCGCTGCCCGTCGAACGTCGGTTCGGCAAGGTCGGCGGCCCGGTTGTGCGGGGCAAACTGCTCGGTGGCCACCCGCTCGGCGAGGTCCAGCGCGTCGTCGAAGGTCTCCCGGGAGTGCTCGGCGTAGCGAGGGCGCTCGACGAGCTGCGACACCCGCAACCAGTCGTGCAGCAGGAAGTCCAGGTCTCGGCGGGAGAGCAGGGTGGACGGCACGGAACTCCTCGGCGGGCTCGGGTGTGTCGGGTCGGGGGCGGCGGCCCGGCGTCGCCCCCGACCCATCCTGACCGATCCACCGGGAGCACACCACCGCCGCCCGTCGGCGGGCGTCATTGTCGTAGCCGCCGACTAGAGTCCCTGCCCGTGACCGCACCTGGAGACGTCGACCCCGAGGTTCTCGACCGGCTGCGCCCGATCTGCCGCGCGTTGCCGGAGACCTACGAGGAGCCGGCCTGGGTGGGCACGCGTTGGCGGATCCGCCGGCGCACCTTCGCCCACGTGCTCACCGTCGACCCCGACCGTCAGGCGGCGCACGCACGCGCCGCCGCGCTCGACCGGTCGGCCTGCCTGCTGGTCTTCCGATCACCGCTCGACGAGATCGCCGGTCTCCTGAGCGTCGGGCACCCCTTCTACAAGCCGGACTGGAGCCCGAACGTGCTGGGCATGGTCCTGGACGCGGACACCGACTGGGACGAGGTGGGCGAGCTGCTCACCGAGAGCTACTGCGTGCAGGCGCCCAAACGGCTCGCCGCACTGGTCGACCGGCCCGGCTGAGCGCACCGGCGCCCGCCACCCGGTGACTGGCCGGCAGCACCCCGGCGCCTGCCGTGCCGACGTTTGACCGGCAGCGCTCTGACGCCCGTCGCGGCACCGCCCACGGTCCACCGCCCACGGGGCCACCACCCACCTACCGCCCACGAACCACCGCCCACGACCCACGAACCACCGCCCGCGACCCACGACCCACGACCCACGACCCACGACGATCGCAGCGGCCCACAGCCGACGCTCGGGCCGCTGCTGGCTTGGACGAACCTGCGCACCGGCTACCTGCCGTGGCCGCGACCCGTGGCCTGCCTGCCTGCCTGCCTGCCTGCCCCATCCGTGGGGCAGCTCGACAGGACGCGCACCAGGACGGCGACCCGCCGCCGTGCCGGCGTTTCGTGGGGTCCGACACGGGATACCACGCAGATGGTGGCGGTGCGGTGCTGCCGGTCGAGAGTCCCTACCCGCTACCGGTCCAGAGTGCCGCTCGCCTCGGCGCGACCGGCGGTGGGCAGAAGTCCTCGATATCCTGCCTCGCATGCATCGAAGCCGTGTGTACGCGTTGCTGATCGACGCGCCCGAGGCGGAGGCCGCGCGGGCGGCGGAGTTCTGGTCGGCGGCGCTCGGCGTCGACACCCGGACCCATCCGGCCGAGCCGCAGTTCGTCGGTCTGCACGAGGCGTTGCCGGGCCTGGTCACCGCCGTTCAGGCCGTCGACGACGCGCCGCGCTACCACCTCGACATCGAGACCGACGACGTGGCGGCCGAGACCGCTCGGCTTGTCGGTCTGGGCGCCACCGAGGTGACGCAGTGGTTGGAGTGTCGGATTCTGCGGGCGCCCGGCGGGCACCTGCTCTGTGTGCTGCCGGTCGAGAGCCCACCCGAGGTGTTCGAGGCCCAGTCCCGGACCTGGTCGTAACCCGCCGGGCTGTCAGAGGGCGGCGCTAGGGTTCCGGCCATGGCTGATGTGGTGTTGGTGGCGGGCGCGTGGCTGGGGTCGTGGGCGTGGGACGAGGTGCTGCCGGGCCTACGGGCGGCCGGCCACCGGGCGTGGCCGCTGACCCTCTCCGGTCTCGCCGAGAGGCGGGGCGTGCCCGCCGGGCAGCAGACCCATGTGCAGGACATCGTCGGCGAGATCGAGCGGCGCGAGCTGCGCGACGTGGTGCTGGTCGGGCACAGCTACGCGGGCATTCCGGTGGGTCAGGCCGCCGGGCGGATCGGCGACCGGTTGACCCGGGTGGTCTACGTCGACGCGGAGGTGCCGGTCGACGGCGGGTCGTTCGCGTCCGGCTGGTGGCAGGGCCAGGCGGCGTTCGAGTCGGAGCTCGCCGACAACGATGGCGACTGGGCGCCGCTCGACGCGGCCGGGTTCGACGGCCAGGGGCTCACCGACGAGCAGGTCGCACGGCTGGTCAAGGGCTACACCCCGCACCCGGGGGCCACGCTGGCCGAGCCGGCCGTGCTGGCCCGTCCGTTGGGCGAGCTGCCGACGACGTACGTCAAGTGTCTGCTCGACGGGCCGGAGCCCAACGACACCGTGTCCGCGCTGCTGACCAGCGAGCACTGGCGGCTGGTCACGATGACGACGGGCCACTGGCCGATGTTCTCCCAGCCCGACGAGCTGGCCCGGTTGCTGGTGGAGGAGATCGGCTGACCGGCCCGGGCGACGACGGTCGGGCGAGCCGGCCCGGCAGATCAGGTCACGGGGTCGTCGAGGGTCCTGATGTGGCGTACCGGGGACGCGAGCAGCCACAGGACGGCGAGCATGCCGCCCACTCCGGCGACGACCAGGGTCGGCCGCAGCCCGATGGTGGTGCCCAACGCGCCGCCGACCAGCGCGCCGAGCGGCCGGATGCCGTAGTTGACGGCGCTGTACGCGCCGGCCCGACGACCGCGCGCGTCGTCGGGTGTGACGGCGGTGAGCAGGGCGTTGAGGTTGACGTCCATCAGCATCACGCCGACGCTGGACACCAGCTCGATGGCCGCCAGCATGGCCACCTTCGCCCAGGTGGGGCCGGCGACCAGCGCCGTCAGCGCCAGCGGCGCGGGGAAGACCACCGCGCCGATCATCGCGGTGCGGCCCAGCCCGATGGCCCGCGAGACGCGGGGTGCCAGGGCCGCGCCGGCGAGTCCGCCGAGCGCGCCGATGCCGAATGCGACGCCGATCGCGCCGGCCGACAGGCCGAGTTCACGGTTGGCGTAGAGCACCAGCAGCGCGGTGGCGATGAAGGTGAAGAAGTTGACGGTGCTGGTGCAGCCGAGCGCGGCGCGCAGCACCGGGTGGCGCAGCACCAGCGCGAAGCCCTCGCGGACCAGGCCGAGTGTGGACGTCCGCCGTGGCGGCGGAGGCGACTCGGCGACCGGAATGCGCTGCAGCAGCAGCGCGGAGGCCAGGAAGGACACCGCGTCAACGAGGATCGCCACCGGCGCGCTGAGCGCCTGGACGAGTCCACCGCCGACGGCCGGGCCGGCGATGAACGAGAGGGACCGGCTCACGCTGAGTTTGCTGTTCGCGTCCACGTACGCCGATCGCGGCACGAGGGCGACGAAGAACGCCTGCTGTCCCAGGGCGAACAGCACCGCCCCGGCGCCGGTGAGCAGCGCCACCAGGTAGAGCTGGGTGAGGGTGATCGCCCCGAACAGGTAGGCCGCGGGCAGGCTGAGCAGGACGGCCGCGCGGAGCAGGTCCGCGATGATCAGGAGTCGACGCTTGTGGGTGCGCTGGTCCACCCACGCGCCGAGGAACAGGCCCAGCAGGTTGGGCAGCCAGATCAGCGCGGTGAGGACGCTGACCTGCACGGGCGTCGCGGCGAGCAGGGAGACGGCGATCAGTGGCAGGGCCAGCTCGCTGATCCGGTCGCCGAACGCCGAGATCGCCTGGCCGACCCAGAAGGTGCGGAACCGCCGGTCGCGGGCCAGTGCCGGTGCGGGCGGGGCGTCGACGGCCGTCATGACGTGGACGAATCGTCGTTGGTCTCGGGCAGCAGGTAGCGCAGCATCCGGACGAGCTGGGCGCCGTCCGGCGTCGTCTCGTCGTCCTTGCGCCGCACGTACGGGGCGAGCAGCTCCTCGATCGCCTCTTCCAGGTGCCGCAGCTCGTCCGGTGTGGCGACGAAGCGGGTGTCGGCCACCCCGGCCAGCCCGCGCCACTCGGTGTTCAGCCGCGGCTCGTCGTGTAGCAGCCACCGCTGGGGCGCGTCGGCATAGCGGGCGAACATCTCGCCGCTCAGCTGCCGGGCTGCGGCCTGCCCCTCGGCGTCGTCGGGCAGCGTGAAGCGGAACCCTCGGGCGGCCGCCTGCCACCAGCGCTCCCGCTTGCTGGTACTGCCGTCGGCGTCGGTGACCAGGCCGAACGTCGCGAGGTGGCGCAGGTGCCAGCTGACCACCGAGGGCGTGGCGCCGACGTGCGGCGACAGTCCGGTGGCCGTGGCCGGGCCGTGACGCTGGAGCCGGTCGAGGATGGCCAACCGGACGGGGTGCGCCAGCGCCCGCAGCGCCTGCGGCTCGGTGATCTCGAAATCCCCGTACGGATTCTTGAGAGACATGTTTCGAAAGTAGTCTCTCAGATCCAGCGGAGCAACCCCTGGAGACGCCGAGGGTCGCCTGACCGCCACGGCGATGATCGCGGCGCCCGACCCGTCGAGCCTGCGCGCCTGCTACTACCCCGCCGGCGACCAGCCGGGACGAGAGTGCTTCGGCGACACCGACTGACGGTGCCGCCGCTCAGCTCACCCCAGCCGGGCCAGCGGCTCGACCAGCTCCCGCTCCTCGTAGCTCAGGTGCGACAGCAGGGCGTCGGTCAGCAGGTTCACCGCGGCGCGCAGCTCGGCCAGCCCGTCCGGCGCACCGACGTACGCGACCAGCGCCTTGTCGACGCCCTCCAGCACCTCGTGGATGACGTGGTGCTCCTGCTCCAGCCGGTCGACGACGGGGCGCAGCCGCGGGTCGGCCTGCCGCAGCCGCGGAAAGAGGGCCTGGTCCTCGATGGTGTGGTGGGTGGTGACGATGCGGCAGTAGGACTCGCAGTACGCGCCCAGCGTCCACCGGTTCTGCCGCATGGTCATCGTGTTGATCTGCGAGCGCGCCGCACCGGCGTCGATCTCGCCCGCCGCGACCTGCTCGATCAGGTCGTGGATCTGGGCCAGCTCGCCGCGCAGCCCGTCGTGCACCTGCACCAGGTGCTGGCCGGTGGCCTGCTCGTGGGCGGTGTAGGTGCGCGTCGGGTCGGGCGCGGGCCCGGTGGGACGGGCGGATTCGTCCCAGACCTGCCGGTCGCTGAGCCGCCGGCCGTCGTCCGGGGTCGGCACCACCGCGAAGGCCCCGGCGGTCACCCTCGCGCGGGTCGGCCGCGCGGAGGGCGCGACGAGCGCCGCCGGCGCCGCGGCCACCACCGGTTCGGCGGGAGTACGCGTCGACGTGGCGCCACTGTCGCGTTCGGCCGCGACCAGTTCGCGCACGGCGGGGGCCACCTCGCCAGCGAACCGGCGCAGGTCGTCGGGGTCGTCGCTGGCGAGGATGAACGTGCCGACGCCGTCGTTCAGCGCCACCTCGACCAACTCCCGCACCCACTGCTCGGCGGGCCCGTGCAGCGGGCCGCCCCCGGCCGACGAGAAGGTGCCGGAGATGTTCAGCAGCCGGCGGACGTCGCGGGGCGAGCGGCCCGCCTCCTGCGCGGCATCGTCGATGATCTTGTTGCCCCTGGCCAGGTCACCGGGCTGGAGGTAATCCAGTGACGGCAGCCAGCCGTCGGCCCGGCGACCGGTGAGCGCGAGCATGCGCGGCTTGTACGCCCCGAGCCAGATCGGCACCGGGTGGGCGGGGGCCGGGCCGCGCTTGGCGCCGACCACCCGGTGGAACTCGCCGTCGACCCGCACGCCACCGCGCGCCTGAGCGTCCCACATCTGCCGGATGACGTCGATGCCCTCCTCCAGCGCCCGCACGCCCTGCCCGGGGGTCAGCCGCCGGCCGCCCATCGCCTCGATGGCGTCCCAGAACGCCCCCGCGCCGAGCCCCAGCGCGACCCGACCGCCGCTGAGCAGGTCGAGGCTCGCGACGCTGCGGGCGAGCACGGCGGGCGGGCGCAGCGGCAGGTTGGTGACGTTCGCCGACAGGTGCACCCGGTCCGTCCGCGCCGCGACGAAGCTCAGCAGCGTCCAGGTGTCCAGAAATCGCGGCTGGTACGGATGGTCCTGGAAGGTGACCAGATCCAGCCCGACCTGCTCGGCCAGGACCGCGAGCCCGACCGTGCGGTCCGGATCCTCGTTGCCGGGCGTGGTGAACGAGCCGAAGACCAGGTCGTGGCCGTAGTCGCTCATCGTGCGAGCCTCCCGTCGTCCGCGACGCGTCGGACGATGCGTCGTGGCCGCGACCTTATGCCAGACAGAACATCTGCTGCCAACAAGGTTGGTGGTCCTGCGCTATTGTCGGGGGCATGACGGGTGCCAGCGACCGGCCGGACCGGCCCGATCCCCTCGACGACGATCTGGGCTGGATGCTGGGAATCGTGTTCCGGGGCTACATCCGGGCGGCCGAGCACACCCTGACCGATTTTCCCGGCGGCCCGCGCGGTTATCAGGTGCTCACCGCGGCGGCCACCGGGCCGACCCGCAACCAGGGCGCGATCGCCGAGGAGCTGGGCATCGACCGGACGGTGCTCACGTACCTGATCGACGACCTCGAACGCCCCGGGTTCGTCGCCCGACGGGCGGACCCGGCCGACCGGCGCAGCCGGCTGGTGGACGTCACCGACGCCGGGCGGGCGGCGTGGGAGCAGCGGCGCGAGGCGCTGCGGCAGGTCGAGGCGCACCTGCTGGGGGCGCTCACGCCGACCGAGTCGGCGACCCTGCGCGCACTGCTGCAGCGGGTCGCCTGCTCGACCCAGGCGATCGACCCACTACGCGATCTCTGCCAGGCGGTGGCCGAGGTGCGGCCCGAGCCCGCCCCGCCGAGCCGGCCGGGCGCACCGTCCGAGCGCGGTCGGCCGCGCGCCGCCCGCGCGCGCGGGCGCGGCGACGGCTGATCGGGCGGCCGAGCGGCGAGCGGGGCTCGTGCGTGCGCCGGCCGGGCGGGCTTTCTCGTCCCCGCAGCGCTCCCGGGGCGGTCTCGGGCCGGGCCGCTCCTGCGTGCGAAGCCCGGCAGTGATCTCGCGCCGGCCGCAGCGGCGCGGGCCCGCCGGTCCTCCCCGACCATCGTGTGTCAAGGAGTGCCGGCGGGCCCACCGTGTGGCGGCGGCGTCGCCGCGGCGACGGGTCAGCGCACGTGCACGAACACCGGGTTCGAGTAGAACCACAGGTCGTCCCACGGGCTCTCCAGCCCGTCGGCGAGCGGCTCGGCCTCGTCGGTGCTGGTGCCGCGCACCCGCGCGTAGGTGTCGGCCTCGACGTTGCGCAGGGTGTGCCGGATGACGTAGTCCGCACCCTGGCGACGCCAGTCGCGCGGGCCGAACCGGGCCACCACCTTGGTGGTGGGATTGGTGTCGGCGTCCGGGTTGGCGCTCGGCCCGGTGATCTGGCCGACGATCAGGTCCACCCGACGGACCTCGGGACGGTCCCCGTTGCCGTTCACACCGTCCAGCGGACGGAACTTGATCTCGATCTCGACGTCGGTGCGGCTGCGGCGACTGACCGTGATGGTCTCGCCGACCTCGGCCGTCTGCCGCTGGGATTTGGCGGTCACGTCGAGACTGCGGATCAGGTCGCCGGTGGTCACCCAGATCCGGCCGTTACGCAGGCCGTCCATGATGTCGCCGTAGTCCTGGCGGGCGTACACGTAGGTCTTGCTGTACTCGCCCGGCCAGAAGTCCGAGCCGCCGCGCGTCCAGTGCACGTGCGAGTCCGACGTAGCGGTGATCCACCAGCGCCGGCCCTCACCGAGCAACGAGTCCCAGAGCCCGCCGACCCGCGCGGTCATCTGGTCGAAGCCACCGTAGGTGGGGTGGTTGCCGTACCCGCCGCGCTTGCCGCCGTTGAGCGGGCCGGCCTGGTGGCCGGGCGCGCCCTCGAAGCCGATGTAGACGTCCGGCGCGGCGTTGTTGCCGTTGCGGAACTCCCGCGGGGTGTCCTGACCGTAGACGCCGAGGCCGGGCGCCGAACGGGAGGCGTGGTGGGCGATCACCAGCGGCTTGTGCGGCATGCCCCGGGCGACCTTGAGGAACTCCACCATCTTGGCCTCGGTGTCGCGGGCCGGGTCGGTGGGGAACGCGTCGTACTTGGCGAACCGGCTCTCCAGCTCGAAGAGCTGCTTCGCCTCGTCGTCGTGGCGCGGGATCATCAGCGTGTGGTGGTCCAGCGAGGGCGTGTCGAACTCCATGCCCCAGAACTGGAGCACCTCGGGGACCAGCTTGCGCGAGCGCAACAGGTCCGGGTAGGCCTGCTCGATGTTCACCTTCGAGTGCGTCGGTCCACCGTGGTCGGTGCACATCGCCCAGGTCAGACCAAAGTTCTTGGCCATGATCGCGTTGGTGACGATCGGGTAGACCGCGTCCGCGCCCTTGTGGAAGACGATCGGGCTCTTCGTGGTGTCGAACTCGCCGCTGTACTCGGAGTGCACGTGGTGATCACCAGCGCGCCAGGACCGGTTCTTGGCGTTGCCCCGGTCGCTCGCGTCGTCGCCTGGTCGACGCTCCTCGTCGGCCCACGCCGCGCCCGCGCCCACCAGCGGGCTGGCGGCGGCCAGCGTCGCGCCGACACCGGCGTACTTGACCAGCTTGCGCCGCGACAACTGCGCGCGCTCGACCTCTTCGGCTTGCTTGTCTCTCACGTGAGAGCCTCTCCTCGATCAAGCGAATGCTCTTTCGATCAAGAAGCCTCGAAGAGGTTGGTGAACGCCCGCCGTACGACGGGCAGGTGCACGATGAACACCCTGGCAGAGCCCGCTGAAGGGCGCGGCGAGGCGCGGCGGTGGGTCACGCGCCGACAGCGGGGCGTGCCGCCGGACGGTCGGGGTCAGCCTGGTGCCCAGCGGGGCGCCTCGTCGTCAGATCCGGGCGCGTGGCAGCCAGCCCAGGAAGCGGAGTCGTGCTCGGGGCAGGGGCAGCGTCGGCAGATCCTGGGCGGCGGCCACCAGGCACGACCCGAGATAGACGGCGAGCGCGGCACGCGCCCCGCCGAACTCGGCGAGCAGCTGACTCTGCTTCGTGGCGCAGGGCCATTCGCGGCCACATCCGGTGCAGGTCCAGCTCGGCGGACTGGGCAGGTGTTCGGGCAGCTTGGTCCGCCGGTACCGGCCCACGACGCTGTTGTCCGCACGCACGTCACGTCGCCGGGGCTCGGGGCCCCCGTTGCGGTACGCGGGTGGGCGGGGGGCGGGCAGGTAGCGCCGGACGGTGCCCAGGAGCGCCCCGACGCGGACCAGGGCGTCCGGCCCCACCTGATGGGCCAGCAGCGCCGTGAGCAGGTAGTGCCCCAACAGGTCGAAGGAGTCCCGATTGAGCCGCAGGTCGCGGCACCTGTCGACGAACTCGGGCGTGGTCAGCGGCACGCGGTCGTCGAGCGCACGGCGCAGGACCGTCCGCAGCGCGACGCCGAGGCTCGCCAGCGCGTCACCCTCGCCCAGGCCCAGGCTGTCCTCGTCGGCCACCCGCGCCAGGGCCTCGGCCACCGCCAGCCGAACGACGCGGTCCGGATCGGTACTGTCCAACGCCTCACCTCCGCCTGCTGGCCGGATCTCCGGCAGTGGTCCGGACGCCGCGACGTCCGGAGATCGTGAACAAGATCTCGCTGCCGCCGCCGGAGCGACTAGGACAGCAGGCGCAGGATCGCCGCACGCGATAGCCGAAAAACGAAGCCGACCCGCCAAAACGTCGGATCACCAGCAGTACATTGTCGATTGCCGTATGGCGGGATTCCCATCAATGGATATCCGAATTGTTGGGAATCCTTAACGCTCGGTCCACCTCGACAACGCTCGACCGGTCGCCACCCGTCCCTCCCTTCGACACCCGATGTCCACTGGGATCCTCCTCTGGTCGCCCGATCGTCGGCGACCCCGAGGAGACCGCCGCCACCGCCGAACCACGGTCAGCAACGCGCCGATCATCGGCCGGTGCGACCAGACACGTCCTGACCACACCGCCGGCCCTGGTCCCCACCCGGCGGTTTCCTCCCGGACGGAGACAGCGGATGACGTCACCAGTGCAGACCCGAAAGTTCGACAGCCGCGACCCGGTGGCCATCCACCGATTCCTGGCCAGCACGTACACCCCGGACCTGCGGATCCGCCCCGGCGAGGCCGGATACCACCTCGTCCACCAGCGCGTCGACACCGGGCCGTTCGCCCTCGCCACGACCCGGCAGACCGCTCATCTCGACATCCAGGTGGGCGACATGGACGGGCTGGTCGTCTGCCGCACCCGTACCGCGATGGTCAGCCGCGCCGACGAGGGTTCGGCCCACCGGTTCGGCCCCGGCGACGCCTTTCTCGTCACCCGTCCCGGTCAGCCGGTCCACCTGCGGTGGGAACCCGGCGAGGTGGAACTCTGCGTCCTGGACCTCGGTGTGTTGACGCAGGTGGCGACCGCCGCCACGGCTCGAAGGCCCGGCCAGATCCGCTTCACCAACCTCGGCGGAATCAACGCGCCGCTCGCCCGGCAGTGGCACCGAACCACCAGTTACGTCAGGGACGTCGTGGCGAGCATCCCGAGCGCCAGCGCCCAGCCGTTGGTGATCGGCAACGCCGCGCGGATGCTCGCCGCGGCGGCGCTCGCGATCTTCCCCAACACGGCGTTCACCGACGAGACCACCGAGGACCGCCGCGACGCCAGCAGCGCCGCCGACATCGCCAGCGCCGCCGCCGTCTCGGCACCACCCCGATGGCGTACCTGCGCAGGACCCGCCTCGACCGGGCCCACCACGACCTGGTCCGGGCCGACCCCCGGCAGGAGACCGTCTCAACCATCGCGAGTCGCTGGGGGTTCGCCAATCACAGCCGGTTCACCGCCCGGTACCACGCCAGCTACGGCGTGCCGCCCCGCGAGACGCTCCGCGCCTGAGCCACGCTCCCCGGTGCGCGCCCCGTGATGCTGCCCCGCAGGACACCGACTAGGCCGGCGCCTCGTTCAGCGCAGAGCACGGGCGAGGCGGCGGACCGCCTCGTCCATCAGCTCGGGCGCCGCGGCGGCGTAGGTGAGGCGCAGGTGCGGCGCCGAGGGTTCGGCGGCGTACCAGGGGCGACCTGGAAAGACGATGACGCCCTCGGCGGCAGCTGCGGCGGCCAGCGCCACGTCGTCGGTGCCGCCGGGCAGGCGGACCCACAGGTGCAGGCCACCGCGCGGGATCGGCTGCGGGCAGAGGTCGGGAAGGTGCCGTCGCAGCGCGGCCACCAACGCCGCACGCCGGGTCCGCAGCGCCGTGGCCAGAGCCCGTCGGTGCCGCGGCCACGCCGGGGAGGTGAGGAACTCCAGCGCCGCCTGTTGCAGGGGGCCGGCGACGTAGAAGTCGTCGAGCAGCCGGGCCGCGCGCAGTCGGGCGCCGGCTGGTCCGCGTGCCCCGATCGCCGCGACGCGCAGCCCGGGCGCTGTCGACTTGGTCAACGAGCGCAGATAGATGACGTGCCCGTCCGGGTCGTCGGCGGCCAGCGGCGGCTGGGCCGGACCGTCGATGGTGAGGTCGCGGGCGTAATCGTCCTCGATCAGGAACGCCCCGGCGTCGCGTACCGCGTCGGCGACCTGCGGCCGGCGGTGACCCGCCAGTGTCGCGCCGTGCGGGTTGGCGTGCAGCGGCTGGCAGTAGAAGAGCCGCGCGCCGGTGCGGGCGAACGCGGCGGCGAGGTGGTCGGGACGGACCCCGTCGGCGTCCGCCGGCACGGGCACCACTCGGAGTCCGGCGGCCCGGGCCACGGCCAGCGCGCCCAGGTAGGTCGGGGACTCGACGAGCAGGGCGTCGCCGGGGGCGGCGAGCGCCCGCAACGCCGAGGACAGCGCGGCCTGCCCACCGGGGCAGATCACCATGTCCTCGGCCCGCAGCCCGGACCCGGCCTCGCGGGCGAACCAGGCGCGCAGGTCCTCGCGCCCCTCGACCGGCCCGCGCTGCCAGGTCGCGGGCTGGCGGGCGGCGCGGGTGAGAGCGGCGCCCAACGCGGCGGCGGGTTGCAGCTCCGGGTCCAGATAGCCGCCGGACAACGGAATCGCCCCGGCGCGCGGTAGCACCAGCAGCGCCTGCATCTCGTCCTCACCGGACGGGCGAGGGCCGAGCGCGACTGTCTGCCAGGACAGGTCGGGCACGCGTCGCTCGTCCGGCGGCGCGGCCACGAAGGTGCCCCTGCCAGGCCGCGCGTCGATCAGCCCCTCGGCCACCAACCGCCGGATCGCCTCGGCGACGGTGACCGGAGAGGCCTGGTGTCGGGCGGTCAGCTCACGTACGGAGGGCAGGCGGGCACCGGGGCCGGCGGCAGCCGCGAGCCCGCGCAGATCTTGGATAACGCGGTGGGCTGCGTTACCTTCTTCCATGAAGGATAAGAATAGCGCTACTCCCGCCAGCGCGGTAACAGCGGGTCGAGCCGGCGGCCTCACCCTCGGCGCGCTGGGCGTGCTCGGGTTCAGCCTCTCGCTGCCCGCGACCCGCGTCGCCGTTCAGCAGCACCTCGACCCCTGGTTCGTCGCATTCGGCCGAGCGGTCGGCGCGGGGCTGCTGGCCTGGGCGTACCTGCGCCTCACCCGCGCACCCCGGCCCTCGGGCGGTCAGTGGCGGCGGCTGGCGATCGTCGCCCTCGGCGTCGTCGTGGGCTTTCCGTTGTTCACCTCGCTGGCGCTTCGCACCCAGACCTCCGCGCACGGCGCGGTCGTCATCGCCGTACTGCCCGCGATGACGGCCGTGTTCGCGGTGCTGCGCGCCGGTGAACGCCCGCCGCCGCTGTTCTGGGTCGCCAGCACCGGCGGCCTGCTGGCGGTGCTCGCCTTCCTCGGCGTCGGTGGCGCGGTACCCGGCACGCTCACCCTGCCCGACCTGTTCCTGCTCACCGCGGTCGTGCTCTGCGGCCTGGGCTACGCCGAGGGCGGCGCGCTCGCCCGCGAGCTGGGCGGCGCACGGACGATCTGCTGGGCGTTGCTGCTCGCGCTGCCCGTCACCGTGCCGGTCACCCTCGTCGCCGCCGTCGCCGACCGGCCGCACGCCGACGCCCTCGGCTGGTCGGCGTTCGGCTACCTCACCGTCGTCTCGATGCTCCTGGGCTTCTTCGCCTGGTACGCGGGCCTGGCCCGGGGCGGCATCGCGCAGGTCGGCCAGGTCCAGCTCGCACAGCCGGTGCTCACCCTGGGGTGGTCGGCACTACTGCTCGGCGAGAGCGTCACACCCGCCTCGGTCGCGGCGGCGGTGGTGGTGCTGGTGTGCGTCGTGTTGATCCAGCGCACCAGGCGACCGGCGCTCGCCGCGCGACGGGCGCGGCTGGGCAGGCCCTAGCCGTGCTCGCGCTCGCGGGCGGTCCGCACCTCGGGCACCGACGCCTCCAGCAGGTCCGCGAGGCCGCGCAACTGATCGGCGACCCGGCGCCGAGCGGGGTCAGCGAGTATTCGACCCGCTGCGGGATCGCGGTGAGCACCTCGCGGGTGAGCATGCCGTCGCATTCGAGAGTCTGCAGCATCCTGAAGGCCGACACGACCACGAACCCGCTCGCACCGGAGCACAAGGCCACCGAGGAGGTCCTGGCCGCGTCGGGCCTGCCGTACACGGTGCTGCGCAACGGCTGGTACACCGAGAACTACACCGATCAGCTGCCGCAGTACCTGCAGAGCGGCACCATCCCCGGCGCCACCGGCGGCAGCACGATCTCCGCCGCGCCCCGGACCGACTACGCGGCCGCCGCCGCGGCGGCGCTGACCGGGGACGAGGAGGGCGACGCCGTCTACGAGTTGGGCGGCGCCGCGTTCACCTTCGACGAGCTGGCCGACGCCGTCACCGAGGTGACCGGCACCACGGTCGTCCACCGCGACCTGTCGGCCGCGGAACTGGCCTCGGCGCTGGAGAACGTCGGGCTGGACGCCGGCACCGCCGGCTTCGTCACCGCCCTCGACCACTCGATCGCCATCGGCGAGCTGGCCACCGACAGCGACGACCTCAGCCGGCTGATCGGGCGGCCGAGCACCCCGCTGCGCGACGCCATCCGGGCCGCGCGGGCCTGAGGGTCCCGGTCCGTCGATCGGGCGGGTGGCGGGTGTACACCCCGTCGCCCGCCCGCACGGCCGGCGAAACGGGACCAGTCGAGGCCCCCTCGGGAACGCCCTGCCATCCTTGGTCTTGGCTAGGGTGGTGGCATGCCTCCGCGCCGCCGCCACGACGACCGGAGGTGGGCCCGCGCGCCGGACCCTGCGCGCGCCAACGGATCGGCCGCCGAATGAGCGGATCGCCCGCGCCCGCGCAGCGACGCGCACCGTCCACACCCGGGCGTAGCCGGCCCGCGCTGGTCGACGCCTGCGCACGGCTCGCCCGGTCCCGCCCCTTCGAGATCGGCATCGTCGTCGTCATCCTCGCCAACGGGATCGTCCTCGGGCTGGAGACGTACGACGGTCTGGTCCCCGCGACGCGGGCGATGCACGGGCTGGAGGCGCTCTTCCGCGCGGTCTTCTTCGTCGAGATCGGCATCCGGCTGGCGGCCTACGGTCGACGTCCGCAGGACTTCTTCCGGTACGGCTGGAACGTCTTCGACCTGGTCGTGATCGCGGCCATCTTCGTTCCGGGCCTGCACGGCGACTCGGCGCTGCTGCGCGTGGTGCGGGTCGCCCGGATGGTCCGGCTGGTGCGGTTCTCGCCGGGCCTGCGGACCATCGTGTCCGCGCTGTGGCGCAGCCTGCCCGGCGTCGGCGGGTTCCTCGCCCTGGCCGTGGTGACGCTCTACGTGTACGGGATGGCCGGCTGGCTGATCTTCGGCGACAGGTACCCGGACGAGTACGGCGACATCGGCCGCTCGCTGCTGACACTGTTCGTGCTGCTCTCGTTGGAGACACTGCCGGACCTCATCGAGCAGGGCCTGGCCATCTCGCCGTGGACGCTGCTGTACTACGTCAGCTATGTGGTGATCACCGTCAACCTGCTGCTCAACATCCTCATCGCGGTCATCGTCAACTCGATGGAGGAGGCTCGCCGTCTGGAGATGACCGAGCGGTTGGCCCCCGGCTACGACGAGGACGGCGACGGCGTACCCGACGAGGTGGACCGCATCGCGCTCACCCAGCGGCTGGACGACCTGCGGGCGGTCATCGCCGAGTTGGAACGGGAGTTGCGGATCGACCGGGACGACGCGCACGGCCGACCGCACCGGGAGGACATCCGCTCCAATCGGTGATCCGACGTCGGCACTCAGTGACACCATGATCGGCTAGTCTCGATGCCCGGCCCAGGGTCCGACTGAAGGGGCATCTCCATGACGGCCAGCGTCGACAATGTCCAGTCCCGCACCGACGTCCTGACCACTCTCGGCACCGTGATCGACGATGTGGTCCGCCCGCGGGCGGAGGCCGTCGACCGGGACGGCATCTTTCCCCGCGAGGGCGTCGACGCCCTCGCCACGGCGGGCCTGCTCGGCCTGGCCTCCTCGCCCGAGGTCGGTGGCGGCGGCCAGGGCATGCGCGCGGTCGCCGACGTCATCGAACGGCTGGCCGCCGAGTGCGGGTCCACGGCGATGGTGGTTCTGATGCACTACGCGGCGACCGCCGTCATCGAGGCGCACGGCCCGCACGAGGTTCGCACGGCCATTGCCGCCGGCCGTCACCTGACCACGTTGGCGTTCTCCGAGTTCGGTTCCCGCAGCCACTTCTGGTCGCCCACCGGCTCGGCGACGGCGTCCGGCGACGACGCGGTGCGACTCGACGCCCGCAAGAGTTGGGTCACCTCGGCGGACGAGGCCGACAGCTACGTCTGGTCGAGTCTCGCGCTGGCGTCGGGGGCCGGGCCGATGACGCTGTGGCTTGTTCCGGCCGACAGCGCCGGGCTCCGCGTCGCCGGTGACTTCGACGGGCTGGGCCTTCGCGGCAACGGCTCCCGGCCGATGACGGCCGAAGGCGTGGTGGTTCCCGCCGACGCGATGCTGGGCACCGACGGCACCGGCCTGGACACTGCGCTCGGCGCCGTCCTCCCCTGGTTCCTGGTGCTCAACTCGGCGTTCTGTCTCGGCCTCGCCGACAGCGCGGTCGCCGAGGCGGCCCGGCACCTCACCGGCACCACGCTCACGCACACCGGCGCGGCGCTTCGCGACGCGCCCGTCGCCCGACGCGACTTCGCCCAGTTGAAGATCCGCACCGACGCCCTGCGCGCCTTCCTCGGTGACACCCTCACCGCGGTGGAGACCGGCCGCGACGACGCGACGCTGCGCGTGTTGCAGGTCAAGGCCCTGGCGGGCGAGACGGTCGCGGACGTCACTGACGGCGCGATGCGACTCTGCGGTGGCAGCGCCTTTCGCAAGGAGTTGGGCCTGGAGCGCCGATTCCGCGACTCGCGGGCCGCCCGGGTGATGGCACCGACCACTGACGCTCTGCACGACTTCGTGGGCCGCGTCGCCACCGGCCTGCCACTGCTCGACGAGGTCAACCGCTGATGCCGGCGCCATCGGTCCTGATGGGCGCGGTCGCGTACGACCCCAAGGTCGTCACCATCTGGGAGGGCTTTCGCGGCTGGTTGCGCGGTCGCGGCTTGGATTTCGACTTCGTCCTCTACTCGCACTACGAGCGACAGGTCGAGGACCTTGTCGCCGGCCGCATCGACGCCGCCTGGAACTCCCCGCTCGCGTGGCTGCGGGCCGACCGGTTGGCGACGGCCAAGGGCGGCTCCGTGCGCGCGCTCACGATGCGCGACACCGACCGGGACCTCACCTCGGTCGTGGTGGTGCGCGCCGACTCGCCGGTGCACCGGGTCGAGGATCTCGCCGGGAGGGTGGTGGCCACCGGCGCGGTGGACAGTCCGCAGGCCACGCTGATCCCGCTCGGCCATCTCGCCGCGGCCGGAGTCCGGGTCGACGTGCGCCGGTTCGACGTCGGCGTCGGGCTGCACGGTGACCACGTCGGAGGCGAACGTGACGCCGCCCGCGCCCTGGCGGCCGGGCAGGTCGACGCCGCCTGCATGATCGACGCCAACCACCTGATGTTCGTGCAGGAGGGCACGCTGCCACCCGAGGGCACCCGGATCGTCGCGCAGACCGGGCGGTACGACCACTGCAACATGACGGTGCGCGAGCCGGCGTCCGACGGGGTCCGGCTCTTCGGCACCCTGCTGCGCGGCATGTCGTACGCCGATCCGCAGGTCCGCCCGCTGCTCGACCTGGAGGGCCTGACGGCCTGGCAGGACGGCCGTACGACGGGGTATGACGCCCTCGCCGAGGCGGTCGACGCCAGCGGGTTCTACGCCGCCGACGGGCGGGTGACCGCCGCGGACTATCGGCCGTGACCGCCGACGTCGAGATCGATCTCGGCGGCCTCGGCTTCGGCCGTGGCGCGCACCTGTTGGTGCAGCGCGCCCTGGCCGGGTTGCCGCCCGGCGCCCGGGTGGCGGTCTCCGGCACCGATGCGGCGTTGGGCGTGCACCTGCCGGCGTGGTGCCGAAGCCGGGGTCACCGGGTCGAATGGCCCGATCCGGCGGACCGGAGTCGCCTGGTGGCGGTCGTCGTCCGGGGTGCCGCCGACGACGACCGGTGGTTCGGCGCGGAGCGGGCCGGGCCTGCCCTGCCGTCGGCGCTGAGCAGTCGTCCACCGCCACGCTGGGGCCTCGGTGCCCGTGGCGCGCTGCTGGAGGCCGGCGGGCCCGAGGCCCGCTTCGACCTGGACGACCGCGATCTGGTGTGGGCTGACATCGCCCCCGCGCTGTACGCGCAGGCCGCCGCACGGCAGTGGGACCCGCAGACGGCGGTGCCGTGGGACGACACGTTCGCGCTGCCGGCGGATGTCGAGGCCGCGGTGGTGCAGATCATGACCTACCTGGTCGAGAACGAGCAGGCGGCTCTCGTCGTACCGGCCCGGTTCATCGGTCGCATCCACCCGCACTTTCGGGAGGTGATGCAGCTCCTCGCGGTGCAGGTGGCCGACGAGGCCCGGCACATGGAGGTCTTCAGCCGGCGGGCGCTGCTGCGCGGGGTGGAGTTGGGCACGTCCTCGGCGGGTGGCCGGCAGTCGCTCTTCACGCTCGTCGCCGAGTCTGATTTCGCTCTGGCGTCGTTCCTGCTCTCCGTGCTCGGCGAGGGCAGCTTCGTCGACCTGCTGGGGTTCCTGGTGCGGCACGCTCCCGATCCGGTGACCCGCCGGATCTGCTGGTTGGCGATGCAGGACGAGCGCCGGCACGTGGTGTTCGGCATGGCCCATCTGGAGCACCAGGCGACGGTCGACCCGCTGCTGCGGGACCGCCTCCGTGCCGCGATCCACCGTCGTCACGACGCGTTGGCCGACACCGCGGGCCTGAACGCGGACGTCTTCGACGCGCTGGTGGTGCTCGCGGCGGGCGGGTGGGACCCCGATGACGTGGCCGCCGGCTTCGACCACGTGCGTGCTCTGCAACAGGCGATGGACCAGGGCCGCCAGCGCCG
This sequence comes from Micromonospora sp. NBC_00617, assembly GCF_045161355.1. Classification (NCBI taxonomy): domain Bacteria; kingdom Bacillati; phylum Actinomycetota; class Actinomycetes; order Micromonosporales; family Micromonosporaceae; genus Micromonospora; species Micromonospora sp. NBC_00617. The sequence continues at coordinate 2,729,875 of NZ_CP107751.1, forward strand.
CCTCGTCCGGCTGGGTTTCCGGCCGGACGAGGCGGCCGCGCTCTCCGCCCTGCACACCCGTAACTTCATGTAGACCCCGGCGCACGGCACCAGGCGTAGCGTGGAACCGCCATGGACACCGAATCCCGCGCTCTTCGGGCGGATCTCCTGCGGCGACGCGACGAGACCGCCGCGGAGGCCGCCGCGCTGGAGGGCGACCTGCGGAGTCTGTTCGAGGCGTCCCGGTCGTCGAACGCCGACGACGAGCACGACCCCGAGGGCAGCACGATCGCGTTCGAACGGGCACAGCTCAGCGCGGTCCTGGACGCGACACGTCGACGCCTGGCCGAGCTGGACGAGGCGGTGAACCGCGTCGACGACGGCAGCTACGGCATCTGCGAACGATGCCTGCGCCCGATTCCCGCCGAGCGGCTCGCCGTCCGCCCGTCGGCGCGTACCTGCGTGGCCTGCGCCAGCCGACGGTGACGGTGACGGCGTCCGCGGGCCCGGGGGCCGGCGGACGCCGCCGCCACGGGGACGTCAGCTGGCGCAGCAGCCGCCGGCCTGGCCACGGCGTCTCACATAGATGTGATGTATCGCCTCAACCGCACCGGTGCGGCCTCGGACAGCCGACGTCGGCCATCGCGGTGAACATCTAATCTTCATCGCGCCCCGCCGATGTTCGCGGCACCACCCGGCTTCGGCCGGGACGGTGCCGGCCGAACCGGTCCGCAGCCCGGTGGAGCAGGTCGATCGCCCTGCGGGAGGGTCGGCAAGCAGCGCCGGTGTCACCCGACACCCGTCGCGGCTTCGACGCGTCGGTTCGTCCGACGGGCCGGGCGGACGCCCCGGCGGGCGAGCAACGGACGCGGTCACCGAAGGCCACCCACGAGCATAAAACATTGGATCTATATTGGCACAGGTCGATCGATGTCGTTGACGCACCCGATCGAGCCTCCGTATACTCCAAATGATCATCAGATCTTTAGCTTAGTCGGGCGAGGAGCGCATGCCGCAGATCACTGGCGTCACCGTCGAGGACGTCCGCTTCCCCACCTCGCTGACCGCTGACGGGTCCGACGCCATGAACAAGGACGGCGACTACTCGGCGGCCTACGTCATCCTGCACACCGACGGCGTCGACAGCGCCGGCGTGCCGCTGGCCGGTCACGGCCTCACCTTCACCATCGGCCGGGGCAACGACATCGTCGTCGCGGCGGCGGTGCACCAGGCCCACCGCCTGGTGGGCATGGACGTGACGACGATGGCCGCCGACATGGGGGCCGTCTACCGCCTGCTCACCTCCGACTCCCAGCTGCGCTGGCTCGGGCCGGAGAAGGGCGTCATCCACCTGTCGTTGGCGGCCGTGCTGAACGCGGCCTGGGATCTTGCCGCGCGACTCGCGGACAAGCCGCTGTGGCGGCTGCTCACCGACATGTCCCCCGAGCAACTCGTCGACATCGCGGACCTGCGCTACCTGTCCGACGCGCTGACCCGCGACGAGGCGCTGGCCATCCTGCGCGGCAAGCAGAGCACGAAGGCCGACCGTCTGGCCGAGCTGGGGCGCACCGGCTACCCGGCCTACACCACCTCGGCGGGCTGGCTCGGCTACGGCGACGACAAGCTGCGCCGGCTGTGCCAGGAGGCCGTCGACTCCGGCTACGGCTACGTCAAGCTCAAGGTCGGCGCCGACCTTGAGGACGACATCCGGCGGTGCCAAATCGCCCGGGAAATCCTCGGCCCGGACCGCAACCTGATGATCGACGCCAACCAGGTGTGGGACGTCGACCAGGCCATCGAGTGGGTCAAGGCCCTCGCCCAGTTCTCACCACTGTGGATCGAGGAACCGACCAGCCCGGACGACATCCTGGGCCACGCGGCCGTACGCCGTGCCGTCGCTCCCGTCGGCGTCGCCACCGGCGAGCACTGCCACAACCGGGTGATGTTCAAGCAGCTGTTCCAGGCCGAGGCCATCGACTTCTGCCAGCTGGACACCGGCCGGCTGGCCAGCGTCAACGAGATCGTCGCCGTGCTGCTGCTCGCCGCGAAGTTCGACGTCCCGGTGTGCCCGCACGCCGGCGGTGTCGGGCTCTGTGAGATGGTGCAACACGTGTCGGTGCTCGACTACGTCGCGATCTCGGGGGATCTCACCGGCCGTGTGACCGAGTTCGTCGACCACCTGCACGAGCACTTCACCGACCCGTGCGTCGTCCGGGACACCGGCTGGGGCAGCGGTTACGTGCTGCCCAACACACCCGGCTACTCCACCCGGATGCACCCAGAGTCGATCGCGCGGTACCGGTTCCCGGACGGCCTCTACTGGGCCACGGCAGACCCGGCTACGGTGTCATCTCCGGAGCCGTACGTGATCGCGGGTGGGACGGCCACCCCCGCCGGCCGCTAGGAGGTGTCATGTCCCGCACCGACGAAGTGGTGAACGGCATCAAGCGGATGATCCTCGAAGGGACGTTCAAGCCCGGGGATCGACTGCCCATCGAGAAGGATCTCGCCGAGTCCCTCGGCGTCTCACGGGGATCGCTGCGCGAGGGGATGTCGGCGCTGTCGATCCTCGGCATCGTCAACATCCGCCAGGGCGACGGCACGTACGTCACCAACCTCGACGCGCCGCAGCTGCTCGCCCCGATGGGCTTCGTCGTCGACTTCCAGGGCCAGGGCGACGGGCGGCACATCCACACCGTCCGCCGCCTGCTGGAGTGCGAGGCCGCCCGGTTGGCGGCGACCAGGATCACCGACGAGGCCCTCGCCCAGGCCGGGGAACTGCTCGACGAGGCGGCCCGGATCGCCGGTCGGTCGCCGCAGGACCACGAGCGGATCATGGAAATCGACATCGCTTTCCACCGGATCATCGCCGCGCACGCCGACAACCCCGTGCTCATCGGCCTGATCGAGGCGTTCGCCGGGCGCACCCTGCGCGGGCGGCTCTGGCGGAGCCTGCACGAGGAGGGCGCGGACCGGCGTACCCACGATGAGCACGTGGCGATCCTGAAGGCCCTGCGGGCGCGCGACCCGGAGCGGGCCCGCACCCGGATGGCCAACCACCTGATCGGTGTGGAGGAGTCGCTACAGGGGTTGCCCGACGAGAGCGAGACGGGCGTCGACGCGCAGGCGCAGTGATCGCCCGCCCGCTCCGCGCGCCAACGGGACCGAGGCCGGTCCCCCGCGCTCGGTCACGGGCGGGCGAGGGCCGTCACCGCTCGTCCCGCTCCGCGCCGGTGCTGCCGGTCATCGCCGCGACCAGGTCGTCGGTGGTGACCTCGTCGGCACGCAGCCGGGCCGCCCGTCGGCCCAGGCGCAGCACCTCCACCCGGTCGGCGATCTCGAGCACCTGCGGCATGTTGTGGCTGACCAGCACCACGGACATGCCAGCGTCACGGGCCCGGCGGACGACGTCGAGCACCCGCCCGGTCTGCACGACGCCCAGCGCCGCGGTCGGCTCGTCGAGGATGACCACGTTCGTCGCCCAGATGATCGCCCGCGCCACCGCCACGCACTGCCGCTGCCCACCGGACAACATCGCGATCGGCGTGGTGACCCGGGGTATCCGCACGCCCAGCTCGGCGAGGGCCGCGGCGGCCCCCTGCCGCATGGCGCGCTTGTCGAGCAGCCCCAGCCGGCCGAGCGGCCCGGAGCGCAGGATCTCCCGCCCGAGGTAGAGGTTGGCCGCGACGCTGAGATCGTCGGCGACCGCGAGATCCTGGTAGACGGTCTCCACCCCCGCGCGCCGGGCGTCCACCGGCGTCGCGAAGTGCACGGGACGGCCACCCACCCGGATCTCACCCTCGTCGGGAGGGTGCACACCGGACAGCGTCTTGATCAACGTGCTCTTTCCGGCGCCGTTGTCGCCGATGAGGGCGACGACCTCGCCCTTGTGGACGGTGAAGTCCGCGCCGCGCAGCGCCTCGACGTGACCGAACCGCTTGACGATGCCACGGGCTTCGAGGACCGGCGGTTCGTCGGCGGCCGGCTGGTCGGTCTCGACGCTTGTCGTTGGGGCCGCGTCCATCACTGCACCGGAGGGTTGGCGCAGCTGGGCTCGAGCACCGCCTTGATCTCCGCCGAGTCGATGTTCTTCTTGGTGACGAACGTGACGCCGGTGTCCGCGGACGCCAGCGGCGCCTTGTCCCGAAGGTGCTTGACCATCTTGTCGACGCCGAAGTAGCCCATCTTGAACGGGTTCTGCACGACCAGCGCCGAGATCTGGCCGCTGCGCAGTCCGGCGATCTCGTCGGGGGCGGCGTCCCAACCGATGATGACCACCTTGCCGGACTTGCCGGCCGCCTTGATGGCCTGCGCGGCGCCGAGCACGCTCGGCTCGTTGGCCGCGAAGATGCCGGCGAGGTTGGGGTTCGCGGTGAGGATGTTCTCGGTCACCCGCCGCGCCTCGTTGACGTCACTGCGGCTGGGCTGCTGCCCGACCAGCTTGAGGTTGGGGAACTGCGCGAGGCCGGCCTTGAAGCCGTCGACCCGCTCGGTGTTGGTCTGCGAGCCGGGTTGGAACTCCACCAGCGCCACGTCGTGGTTGCCGGGGCCCAGTTCGGTGGCGAGCAGCTTGGCCGCCTCGACGGCCGACGCCTTGTTGTCGGTGGCGAAGAGCGGCACGCTCGACGGCTGCGGACTGGTCCCCGAGTCGATCATCGCGACCGGGATGTCGGCGCCGAGTGCCTGGTCGGTGGCCGGCGCCAACGCGCGGGAGTCGGTGGCCGCGTAGACGATGCCGTCGACCTTCTTGGTGACGAAGTTCTGGATCAGGTTGACCTGACCCTCGACGTCCGTCTCGGTCGTCACCCCGTCCCACTGGACCGTGACGTCACCGGCGCGCTGCGCGGCGCACTCGGCGCCCGCCTTCACCGTGTTCCAGTAGTCGGCCCCGACCGCCTTCGGCACGACGGCGAGCTTCAGCGGCCCGGCCGCGTCCTTGGTCGCGCCGTCACCTCCGTCGCGGACCTCGACTCCGCCGCAGGCGCTGAGCAGGGCGGTCGCCGCGGCGACGGCGACGATGACCTGTGCGCGCAGGAGACGCCCTCGTGGCCGTCGGCTGGTGGTGGTGTGTGACATGGTGTGCGTCCTTCCTCTGTCGAACTCCGGGAACGGCATGTCAGCCCCGTGACTCCAGCCGCCGACGGCGGTACTGGTCGAAGTAGACGGCGGCCCAGATGATCAGGCCGACGATCACCTGCTGGTAGTGGATGCTGATGTCGAGCAGGACGGCGCCGTTGCGGACCAGGGCGATGAGGAAGGCGCCGATGATGGTGCCGACGATCCGGCCCTGCCCCCCGAACAGGCTGGCGCCGCCGATGACCGCGGCCGCGATGACGTCGAGTTCCAACGAGATGCCGTAGTTCGGCTGGCCGGAGTTGACCCGGGAGGCGGCGATCATGCCGCCCAGACCGACCAACACACCCGCCAGGACGTACACGTACGTCAGGTGGCGGCCCACCCCGATACCCGAGCGACGAGCGGCTTCCAGGTTGGACCCCATGGCGTAGGTGTACTGCCCGAAACGGGTCTGCGAGAGCAGAAACGCGACCCCGACGGCGACCACCGCGGTGATCACCACGGCGAACGGGATACCGATGATCTCGCCGTTGCCGAGCAGCTGGAACGACCGGGGCAGACCGTAGACGCCGACCGCGCCGGTCATGATGAAGACCAGGCCCCGGCCGACCGACATCGTCCCCAGCGTCGCGATGAACGGGGGTATCCGGGCGACGGTCACCAGGAGCCCGTTGAGCAGCCCGGCCAGGGCACCAACGCCGATCGCGACCGCCGTCGCCGCCAGGAGCGGGAAACCCAGGTCACGGACGACCATCGCTCCCGCCACGCCGGCGAGCGCGGCGACCGAGCCGACCGACAGGTCGATGCCCCGGGTGATGATGACCATCGTCTGGGCGGTGGCGATGATGGCGATCACCGCGGTCTGCGCGCCGATGTTGAACAGGTTGTCGGCCGTCAGGAAGTAGGGACTGGCGAAACTCAACGCGATGAACAGGACGACGAGCGCGGTGGCCGCCGTGAACTCGGAGAGCGCGTGGGAGACGCGCTCCCGCAACCAGTCGTTGAGCGCGCCGCCCTGGGGCTCCGCGGTCGCCTCGGCCGCACTCATCGCCGGCCCCGGCTCTCGTCCACTGTGTCGCCGGCTCGACACGCGTCCCCGCCGGTGATCGACGCATTCCTCAGCAACCGGACCTCCCCAGGACGTCACACACGGGCCACTCCCCGTAGCGCCTGCGCGATAGATCGGATGTTTCCTGCGATCAGGCGTTACCTTGCCATGGTCACTCTCATGTTGCCAAGGTCTTACAGCCATGTTGTGGCATCGTTATGCATGCTTCGCGCACCATACGTCCGACCAAAAAAGCGTTGCCCGCAAAGGGCTGCGGCGAACGCCTTTCGTCCACCATCGACCCGCCGTCTCATCAGGCCGCTGTTAGCGGTAACGTCCGGCGCCCGCCGCGCGGGCGTCATCGCCGCAGAGGCTCGCTGCCCGGCCACCGCTCACCTTGAGCATGTTATCGATAACATGCTATGTTCCGCCAAGGAGTCGAGGGCACGTCCCTCCCGCTCGGAAGTACCGACACCTCGAAGGGCATCGGGTCCCGCGACCCGGTCGACGGTCGGTGACCTGTCCGAGCCCCACCTGTCCGGCGTACGCCGTGTTCCCGCGTCCGCACTCGGTCGCTCCGTCATGACGTCCGCCCGCAGGCATCGCCGTTGGCGACCTGTCGCACCGTCCCCGGGCCCGTCCACCTCCGCTCCGAGCGGTTCCCACGGGCAGCCCGCCGCCGGTCTGGCAGCGACCCTCGACTCCGGCCGCCACCACCTCGAAAGGCAGGACCATGGACAAGATCCCCGACGAACGCGCACCGCGACCCCGGTTCCGGGGCCGTCGGGTGCTGATGCCACTCGCGGCCACCCTCGCGGCGGTCGCCGCGACGGTGGCGGTGACCTCCGCCGCCAACGCCGGCACCACTCTGGGCGCTTCGGCGGCCGAGAAGGGCCGTTACTTCGGCGCGGCGGTACCCGCCTTCAAGCTGTCCGACAGCCAGTTCGCCACCATCGTGAACCGGGAGTTCAACCAGCTCACTCCCGAGAACGAGATGAAGTGGGACGCCACCGAGCCGCAGCAGGGTCGGTTCAGCTACGGCGGCGGGGACCAGATCGTCGCCCACGCCCAGTCGCACGGCATGATCGTCCGCGGCCACACGCTGCTGTGGTACCAGCAGCAGCCGGGTTGGGCGCAGGGCATGTCCGGCACCGCGCTGCGCAACGCCGCGATCAACCACGTCACCCAGGTCGCCACCCACTACCGGGGCAAGATCTACGCCTGGGACGTGGTGAACGAGGCCTTCGCCGACGGCGGCAGCGGCGGGCGACGGGACTCGAACCTGCAGCGCACCGGCAACGACTGGATCGAGGCGGCCTTCCGCGCCGCCCGCGCCGCCGACCCGGGCGCCAAGCTCTGCTACAACGACTACAACACCGACGGCATCAACGCGAAGTCCACCGGCATCTACAACATGGTGCGCGACTTCAAGTCCCGCGGCGTGCCGATCGACTGCGTCGGCTTCCAGTCCCACCTGGGCACCTCGGTGCCCGGTGACTACCAGGCCAACCTCCAGCGCTTCGCCGACCTCGGCGTCGACGTGCAGATCACCGAGCTGGACATCACCCAGGGCTCCAACCAGGCCAACGCCTACGCCCAGGTGACGCGGGCATGCCTGGCCATCCCCCGCTGCACGGGCATCACCGTGTGGGGTGTCCGGGACAGCGACTCCTGGCGCGGCAACGACAATCCGCTGCTGTTCGACCGCTCGGGCAACAAGAAGGCGGCGTACACCTCCGTCCTCAACGCTCTGAACTCCGGCGGAACCCCCACCCCGACCACCCCGCCGCCGACCACTCCGCCGCCCACGACCCCGCCGCCCACGACGCCGCCGCCGACCGGTGACGGATGCTCGGCCTCGGTGTCGCTGAACTCCTGGAACGGCGGCTTCGTCGCCACCGTCAAGGTCACCGCCGGTTCGACGGCGCTGCGGGGTTGGACGGTCCGGATCACGCTGCCCTCGGGCACCGCCGTCACCAACACCTGGAGCGCGCAGGCCAGCGGCTCGTCGGGCGCGGTGGACTTCCGCAACGTCGACTACAACGGCCAGGTCGGCGCGGGCGCCAGCACCGAGTTCGGTTTCCAGGGCACCGGTGCCAGCCCGTCCGGCACCCCCACCTGCACCGCGAGCTGATCCGTCCCCTCTGTAGCTCACCACCCCGGCACCCCCGGGGCGTCGCGGACGTGCCGCGCGCCCCGGGGGTGCCGTCCGTTTCGGCCGTCGATCATGTCGACGTCGTCGTCCAGCCGGTATTGACACCCGTCCAGGACGGCACCATGCTCCGCTAAATCAGTTTAGCGGCGGCCCGCTCCGGTCTTTCCTGTCGACGGCACGGCGCCTGCGGACGGGTGCGCCGCCGGGAAGGAGTCACATGAGACTGCGCAGAGGGCTGTTACCGGTCTTCGCCACCCTCGTCCTGACCGCCGCCTCGGGCACGGCGTACGGAAGCCCGAGCGGCGGTCCGGGTGGCGGGGACGCCATCCGCAGCATCACCCCGATCACGACCGTCCAGACGTACGGCCAGAAGGTCTCCGCGGTGGCGATCGAGTACGGCGCGACGGTCAACCCCCGCACCCTCGACAACTCCACCTTCACGGTCGCCGACACGATCTACAACTTCCGCTTCAACCCCATCGAGGACCTGCCGAAGCTCGCCGACCGGACCGTCACGCACACCTACACCAACGGCGTGCCGTCCACCCGGGACGACCACCGGTCGGCCCCCGGCAGGTACGTCATCGTCGAGCTGGACCCGGACGACCCGGGCGGTTGGACGGTCATCGTCTCCAAGTGCCCGACGTTCCTGTGCACCGTGAAGGTCAACCCCGAGCTGCCGACCCGGGTGGTGCAGCGCCGTGACGTGCACGGCCAGCCCGGTCGCGGGGCCGGCAAGGGGCCGGTGCTCGCCCCGGCGACGCCGCGCGAATCCCGTCCGGTCACCGAGAAGCCGGTCAACCAACTGGTCGACGAGTTCACCTACGGCTCCTTCCTCAGCGGCGGAATGGTGCTGCCGTACCACTACCACCTGCCGAGGAACTACCAGCCCGGCCGCCGGTACCCGCTGATGGTCGTCCTGCCCGGTCACGGCATGGGCTGGGACGGCGACAACCTCGGCGTCCAGCTCGCCGCCGACATCCCGGCGACCGCGTGGCTGCAACCAAGCTGGACGGGCAGCACCGAGGACGTGATCGTCCTGGCGCCCCAGCACCAGCGGGTGGGTGGGGCCGCCGAGGCCGACCTGCTGGTCAAGCTGCTCGACACGTTCGTCCGCGACTTCGCCGTGGACACCCGCCGGGTGTACGCGACCACGGTGTCGTACGGCTCCCAACTGCTGTGGGAGGCGTTCGCCAAGCGGCCGGACCTGTTCGCCGGCGGTCTGGTGACCGGCGGGTTCCCGGTCAGCGCCCCGCAGGCGACCGCCATCGCCACAGCCGAGGTGCCGCTGTGGGTCACTCACGGCGAGCACGACCACCTGCTCAACGTCACGGGCGCGCGGAACTCCTCGGCGCTGCTGCGACAGGCGTACGTGGCCCGGGGCAAGAGCCCGGAGCAGGCGGAAGCGCTGGTGCGCTACACCGAGTACGCCGACGCGGCGTTCTCGTTGCCGGACTACCACGCGGCGTTCGGTCCGACCTACTCCGACAGCGGCATCCTGCGCTGGCTGCTCGGCCAGAGCAAGCCGGCCACGGCGGGCGGCTGATAGCCGCGGCGCACGGAGTGCGTGCTCCCCGGCCGGCGACCCGCCGCCGGGGAGCACGCTGCGAGTCCCCCAACTGCGCCACCACCTACCCGCCGAACGGCTGCGGAGCCTCGCCGCCGCCGTCCGGGCGGCGGCGACCGCAGCGCCCCACGCTCACACCCGAGCCCGCTGGACCACCCTGGCGACGTGGCTGCCATCGACGTCCTGCCTACCCCCTGCGGCGCCGACTCACACCGCGGCCTGCCGGCTCAGACGTCGAGGCAGGAGCGGACGGCAGCGGTGAGCCGGTTGGCGCGCTCGTCGCCCGCGCCGTACATCTGGTTGACCACGTAGCCGAAGCCCACCTCGTGGTGCGCGTCGGCGAAGGCGAGGTTTCCGCCGGCGCCGTCGTGGCCGAAGCTGCGCTCCCCCAGCAGCGGCCGCGCCGGCGGAGAGTGCAGCAGGAAGCCGCTGCCCCAGCGCTGGCCGGTGTCGGGCGGGCCGTGTCGCTGCTGACCCTGGGAGCGGACGACCACCGCGTCGTCCACCGACGCCCCGGTGAGCAGGGGGCCACCCCCGAGGTCGGACACGCAGGCCGCGTAGAGCCGCGCCAGGCCGTCCGCGGTGCTCACCGCGCCCGCGCCCGGGACGCCGGTGGCCTGGATGGCGGGGTCGTTGAAGCTGACCAAGCCGTCAGCGTCGGCGGGGAAGGCGAACGCGCCACCCATGGTGATGCCCTGTTCGGCCACCGGGTCGACGAAGGGATCGGCGTCCGGCGGTGGCGCCAGATCCCAGGCGACGGTGTCGCGCTCGCTGGCGGGGAGGCCGAGCCAGGTCCGCAGTCCCAGCGGCCGGGCGAGGGTGTCCTGGAAGTACACGCCCGGCAGCTGACCGGTGACCCGGTGGATGACCTCGCCGACGAGCCACCCGTAGGTCATCGAGTGGTAGCTGTGCGCGGTGCCCGGCTGCCACAGCGGCGTCTGCGCCTCGATCGCCGCGATGACCGGATCCCAGGCGAGCACCTCGTCGAGGGTCAGGGGTCGGTCCAGGGCCGGCAGACCGGCCTGGTGCGTGAGCAGCGATCGTACGGGGATGTCCGCCTTGCCGTGCTGGCCGAACTCCGGCCAGTAGCGCGTCACGGGCGCGTCGAGGTCCAGCCGCCCCTGCTGCACCAGCAGGTACGCGCAGATCGCCAGGATCCCCTTGGTGCAGGAGAAGACGACGGCCGGCGTGTGCGCCGTCCAGGCCCGTCCGGTGCGGGCGTCGGCCAGTCCGCCGTACAGGTCGACGACCTTGCGGCCCCGCACGTAGAGGGTGACCGCGGCGCCGACCTCGCCCCGGGAGGTGAAGTTGTCGCGGAACGTGTCGGCGACGCGCCCGTAGCGTTCGTCGACATCGCCGTGGATCTGCGGCTGCGTGGCCACTGCCTATCCCTTCAGTGAGCCCTGGATCAGGGCCTTGATGAACTGTCGCTGGAAGATCAGGAAGACGATGAGGGTAGGGGTGAGGATCAGCAGCGAACCAGCGCACAGCAGCACCAGGTCGGTGCCCCACTGGCCCTGGAACGCGCCGAGCGCCCCGGCCATCGTGCGTTTGGTGGCGTCGTCGACGAGGACGATCGCGAGCAGGAACTGGTTCCACGTCCACAGGAACATCAGGATCGTCAGCGACGCGATGGCCGGGCGGGCCAGCGGCACCTGGACCCGCCAGAACAGCTGCCAGGTGCTGCTGCCGTCCACCCGGGCGGCCTCGGACAGCTCGACCGGCACGTTGGTGAAGTGGGCACGCATCCAGAACACCGCGAACGGCATGTAGAGGCCGATCAGCGGCAGGATGATGGCCCACCGGGTGTTGAGCAGCCCGAGGTCCTGCATCTGGTAGTAGAGCGGGGTGACCACTGCCTCGAACGGCAGGGTGAGGCCGAGCAGCAGCAGGCCGAAGACGAACCGACCGCCGGGCACCCGCAGTTGGCCCAGCCCGAAGCCGGCCATGGTGGCGATGAGCACCGACACCGGTACGACGCCGGCCACGATGAGCAGGCTGGAGCGCAGCAGCGCGCCCATGTTGGCGGCGGTGAACGCGTCGGCGAAGTTTCCCCACTGCGGGTCGGACGGCCAGGCCAGCCCGTCGGGCACGGTGCCGCGCGGTTGCAGGGCGGCCGAGAGCATGCTCACGAACGGCAGCAGGGTGACGAGGATCAGGGCGATCAGGAAGACCCGCCCGGTCACCTGCTCACGTCGGCTCAGGTTCACGGCTTCTCCTTGCGGGTCAGGCGCTGGATCGGCAGCACGCACGCCAGCACCAGCAGCATGAGCACGACGGCGAGCGCCGAGGCCAGTCCGACCTGACGCTGCGAGAAGGCGAGGCGGTAGATCTCCAGACCGGGAACGGTGGTCTGCAGACCCGGGCCTCCGCTGGTGGAGATGTAGACGATGTCGAAGCTCGCCAGAGCGGCGATGATCGTGACGGTGAGGCAGACCCCGATCTCCTGGCGCAGGCTGGGCAGGGTCACCGCGAGGAACTCACGGACCGGGCCCGCGCCGTCCAGCCGGGCGGCCTCGTAGAGCGCCGGATCAATCTTGCTCATGCCGGTGACCAGCAGGATGGTGCAGAGACCGAGCAGGACCCAGGCGCCGATCACCCCGACGGCGGGCAGCGCCGTGTCGAAGTCGCCGAGCCACGCGCGGGCGAGGCCACCCAGTCCGAGCGCGCGCAACACCTGATTGACCAGCCCGTTGGTCGAGAGCAGCCAACTCCACGCGATGCCGGCCGCGACGAGTGGGATGACCTGTGGCAGGAACAGGATCGTCCGGACGACGGTCCCGAACGCGCCGGTGGTGATCCGGCGGACCATGCTCGCCACCAGCAGCCCGAGCGCGACCGGGATGAGGCTGAAGAAGACGATCAGGATGATCGCGTTGGAGATGATCTTCAGCAGGTCGCTGTCGGTGAACACCGTGACGTAGTTGTCCAGGCCCGCCCAGCGGGCGACGCCGATCCCGTTCCAGTCGTAGAACGAGTACTGGACGGTCAGGGCGAGAGGGCGCAGGACGAAGACCGCATACATCAGCAGGGCGGGCAGGACGTACAACCAGCCGGTCCCGGCCGCGCGGGCCCACCGGCGTCGGTGGGCCCGCGTGGACGTGGAACGGGCGGGACGACCCGCGGACGACACCTGGTCGTCCCGCCCGGTTGGTGCGCTGCCGAGGGCAGACGTCATCGGGACAGTTCCTTCGCGTACTCGGCCTGGACCGCCTTCACGTATCCCTCGGGCGTCTGCTGGCCGGCGACCAGCTTCTGCATCTCCGGCGTGATCGCGGCGGCGAAGATGCCGCCGGTCGCGTTGGCGGTGAAGTCCACCGCGCCGTTCTCGGCCCCGAGCTGCTGCGCCGCCTTGAGGGTCTCGGCCAGCACCGTGTTCGGGGCGGCGGTCGGCACCGGGAGGTCGCTCGGGCCGCCCGGGCTGGAACCGCCGACCGTCACGGCGATCTCCCGCGCCTTGGCGTTGGTGTGGACCCAGTTCAGGAAGTACGCGGCGGCGTCCGGGTTCTTGGCCTTCGCGGAGACGCCGAAGGTGTTGGGGGCGGACATCGCGACGTGCTTGCCACCGGCGGTCTCGGCGGGGAACAGGAAGAAGCCCACATTGCCGGGCATCGCCTTGTCGAGGTTGGCCGATTCCCAGTCGCCGTTGAACATGAACAGGCCGTTGCCCTTCTGGAACTGCCCCACCATGCTCGCGTAGTCCAGGGCGTTGGCGTCCTTCGGGAAGTAGCCGGCCTGGGCCCACTTCTGGATGCTCTGGGTGGCCTTCAACGCGGCCGGGGTGTCAAAGGTGGCCCCCGGCTTCTGGAAGATCCAGTCGGCGACCTGGGCCGGGTCGCCGAACTGGTTCTGCAGCGCCTGGTGCGGGAAGTTGATGCCCGCGGTGTTCTTGTTGAACTGCATGATCGGCTGGACGCCGCTGGTCTTCGCCTTCGCCAGCAGCTGTTCGAACTCGGCGACGGTGGCCGGCGGCTGGGTCATGCCGACCTGGCTGGCCAGCTTCTTGTTGTAGAAGACGCCGGTGACGCTGTAGCCGAGCCCCATGCCGTAGAGCGAGCCGGTGCCCCGGGTGTTGTCGCTGACGCGCAGCTGCATGAGCTGCGAGGCCGGGAACTTGTCCCAGCCGTACGCGCTGACGTACGGGTCGAGGTTCTTGAGCAGGTCGTCCTTCACCAGGTCGACCATGGTGGGGAGCCGGATGATGTCGGGCGCGTTGTCCGAGGCCATGACGCGCGGCGCGTTCTCCACGATCACCGTGAACTGGTCCTCGCGGATGGCGAACGTGACGTTCGGGTGCTGCTTGGTGAACTCGTCGGCGAGCGCCTTGGCCAGCGGGAAGCCGGTCTCCGCGTACATCTCCAGCTTGATCGGCGCGGTGCCCAGGTCGGTCTTGACGGCGGCGTCGGGCCCGGCGGTCGACGACCGGTCGGTTCCCGGAGCGCTGCACGCCGTCGCGGCGAGCCCGATCACCAGCAGCGGCGCGAGGACGACCGCTCTGCGTCGTGGGATTTTCGCCAGCAATTCTGCCATTTTATGACTCCTAGTTTTTTCCGCGCGTCCCGCGACCCAGGGCCGCGCGACGGCTCCACCGGACCACCGCGGCCGGGCGATCCGCCCTGACAGGTACGTCGTGGCGGATCGCCCGGCCGCGGCAGACGTTCGGCCACCTTTGGTTCTCAGCACGGCGGCCGACGACGTCACCAGACACGCCAAAGGTAGCCGCTAAACTGATTTAGCAGAGCATGCGCGTGACAGGGGAGGCTGTCAAGGACAACCTGACAACGGTCCGGAAACATCGACGTCACACGACGCCCGACCCGACCGGGGCCAGACTCCGCGCGCTGACGCATCATGATGGGCAGGAGCGGGGCCCGTGGCACCGCGCCTGATTCGGAGGACTGATGGGCCGCAACAGAGCAACCCTGGCCGACGTCGCGCGGCGAGCCGGGCTGTCCAAGACCGCCGCGTCGATGGTGCTCAACGGCAGGGAGGGCACGCGGCTCTCGGCCGAGGCACACCAGCGCGTGTTCGCCGCCGCCGAGGAGCTGGGCTACCGGCCCAACCTCGCGGCGCGCAGCCTGCGTACCCGCAAGACCGGAACCATCGCGTTCGTCTCCGACATCGTCGCCACCACCCGCTTCGCCGGCGGCCTCATCCGCGGCGCGCTCGACGCGGCCCGCGAGCGTGACCACGTGCTGCTCATCACCGAGACGCAGGGTGACGCCACGTTCGAGCAGTACGCCATCGAGGCCATGCTCGACCGACAGGTCGACGGCGTGATCTACGCCGCCATGGCCACCCGGCGACTGACGGTGCCCCCGGCCATTCTCGGCGGCCCGGTGGTGCTGCTCAACGCCACCAGCGCCGACGGCCTGCCCTGCGTCCTTCCCGACGACGACCGGGCCGGCCGTTCCGTCGCCACCGCCCTGTTGGAGCACGGCCACCGCGACGCGATCGCGCTGATCGGCCGCAACCGGCTCAAGGAGGGCGACCCGGAGGTCTCCCTCGCCGCCCGGGCCCGCCTGCGCGGCATCCGGCAGGCGCTGGGCGAGGCGCGCGTCAGCCTCCTCGCGGAGTGCTTCTGCACCGAGTGGTTGCCCGAGCACGGCTACGCCGCCATGCGCGGGCTCCTGAGCAGGCCGACGCGACCCAGCGCGCTCATCTGCATGAACGACCGGCTGGCCTTCGGCGCCTACCAGGCGCTCGGCGAAGTGGGCCTGAGCGTCCCGGACGACATCTCGGTGATCTCGTTCGACGACGACCCGATCGCCGCCTGGCTGCGCCCCAGCCTGGCCACCACGGCGCTGCCCCACGAGCAGATGGGGCGGCGCGCGGTTGAGCTGCTCCTCGACGGCGGCGCCGCCGAGCCGTCACTCGTCGCGATGCCGCTGCGCCGACGCCAGTCCCTCGCGCCCCCCGCCGGCGGACCTGGGCTAGAGATGGGCGGGGTCGACGTCCTCGTCAGCTAAACCGGTTTAGTGCTACGTTTCCGGCCATGCTTCGTCTAGCCGACCACTGGGTGTGGGACAGCTGGTACGCGCAGGACGACAACGGCCTATGGCATGTGTTCTTCCTGCGCGCGTCCCGCGCCCTGCACGACCCGCACCGCCGCCACCGCCGCGCCTCGATCGGCCACGCCGTCTCGACGGACCTGCACACGTGGCGTCTGGTCGCCGACGCCGTGGTCCCCGCCGACGCGCCGGCCTGGGACGACCTCGCGACCTGGACCGGGTGCACGGTCCGCGGCCCGGACGGGCGGTGGTACCTGTACTACACCGGGGTCTCCCGCGCCGAGGACGGTCTCGTCCAACGGATCGGTCTGGCCGTCTCCGACGACCTGACCACCTGGCATCGACACGGTTCCGAGCCGATCGTGCAGGCCGACCCGACGTGGTACGAACTGCTCGACACCGACCTGTGGTACGAGCAGGCGTGGCGCGATCCCTGGGTGTTTCCCGACCCGGACGGCGACGGCTGGCACATGCTCATCACGGCACGCGCCAACACGGGGGCGGCGAACACGCGGGGCGTCGTCGGCCACGCCACCTCCCCCGACCTGCTCACCTGGACCGTCCGACCGCCGTTGTCGACGCCGGCGGGGTTCGGTCACCTGGAGGTGCCCCAGGTCGCGGTCGTGGACGGGCAGCCCCTGCTGCTGTTCTCCACCGACGCGACAGCCAGCGCCCGGCGCGACGACCACCGGATCTGGGTGGCGACCGGACAGAGCGTGCGCGGCCCGTGGGACATCGCGGCCGCCCGGCCGGTCGCCCACCCGCACCTGTACGCGCCCCGGCTGGTCCCCGGACCGGCCGGCGACTGGTCGCTCATCGGCTTCCTCGACCACGTCGACGGGTCGTTCGTCGGTGAACTCACCGACCCCATTCCGGTGCGCTACGACGCGTCGACCGAGCTGACGATCCAGCCGGCGAGGACGGCCGCCGCGACCTGACCCGCGGGGCCACCCGGCCGCGACCTGACCCGGTCGCCGACGGACGGGTCAGCGACCGACCGCAGGACCGCGACGGCGCAGGTCCGGGTCGAGGCGACGCCGCCCCGGCCCGGACCTGTCGGTACTACCGTCAGCGCTGGGTCCAGCGTTGGTTGGCGGCCCCGGTGCAGGACCAGAGAAGCACCGTGGTGCCGTTGGCGGTCCCGTTGTTGTTGACGTCGAGGCACAGGCCGGACTGCGCCCCGCTGATCGTGCCGTTCGAGTTGAGGGTCCACCGCTGGTTGGCCCCGCCGTTGCAGTCCCAGATCTGGACCTTGCTGCCCGCCGTGGCATTGGTGGGCGAATCCAGGCACTTGCCGAGCGCCTGGAGGGTCTGCCCGTTGGCCGTCCAGCGCTGGTTGGCGGCGCCGTTGCAGTCCCAGATCACCGGCTGGGTGCCGTTGGTGGTGTTGCTCTGCGGGACGTCCAGGCAGCGGTTCGAGGCCACGCTCGCCAGCGCGAAGGACGTGCTCGGGGGCGGGGTGGTGGCGGGAGGCGGGGTGCTGGTGTCGCCGCCGCTGACCCGGTACACCACCGTGCCGTGCGCCGGGACGCTGGCCGAGATGCTGCCCGTGCTGGTCGTGGTGGCGTTGCTCCAGGCCTCCACCAGGGTGAACGAGCTGCCGGACTTGCCGACGGCGGCGGCGGTGATGGAGATCGTCGTCGTCGAGCCGCCCTGGTTGAGCAGGGCGACGGCGACGTCACCGTTGGCGAGCCGCTTGGCGAGCACGCGGCGGGTGCCGTCGAACGAGACCTGGCTGGCCTGCAACCCGAGGGAGTCCTGGTTGATGGCGATCAGGTTGCCGTTCTTGAGGATGGTCTGCGTCGCGGAGTTCATGTTGCGCACGTCGTTGCCGGCGATCAGCGGCGACGCCATGACGGCCCACATCGCGAAGTGGCTGCGCATCTCGGTGTCGTTCATGCCGCCCCGGCCGACCTCCATCATGTCCGGGTCGGTGAACGAGCCCGGTCGCGCGTAGGGCGCCAGGGGGACGTTGACGTTGATGATGTTCTGGATGCCCATCGGGTAGCCGTTGGTCTGCCCGGTGTCCCACGCGTTGGTGATGTCCTCGGTGGTCCGCCAGATGTTCGCCACGTCGCCCCAGTTGCGCTGCGGACCGGTCTTGGCGTGGATGCTGTTGGGGTTGATGCTGTAGAGAATCGGCCGGCCGGTCGCGGCCAGCGCGTCACGCATCTTCGCGAAGGTGGTGACCTGCTCGTTGATGCTGCCGTTCGGGGAGCACCAGTCGTACTTGAGGTAGTCGACCCCCCAGGCGGCGAACTGCCGGGCGTCCTGTGCCTCGTGGCCCTGGCTGCCGGTCGCGCCCGGGTAGCTGTTGAAGTACTGGGCGCAGGTCTTGTCGACCGGCACCTGGTAGAGGCCGAACTTCAGCCCTCGGGCGTGCAGGTAGTCGCCGAGCGCCTTCATCCCACTGGGGAAGCGGGTCGGGTCGCCCTGGAGGTTGCCGGAGCTGTCGCGGTTCGGGTTGAACCAGCAGTCGTCGACCACGACGTACTGGTAACCCAGATCGCGCATGCCGTTGCTGACCATCGCATCGGCCGTCTGCCGGATCAGCCCCTCGTTGATGTTGCAGCCGAACGAGTTCCAGCTGTTCCACCCCATCGGGGGTGTCCGGGCGACGCCGTTCTCCAACGCCTGGGCCCCCGGGGCACGTAGGCCGACGAGGGCGGCGGCCACGAGTAGCCCGGCCGCCGCTGCCCGCCCCCAGTGCCGGGCTCGGACGATTCGCTTCATGCGGGAGCATCCTTTCGTGATGCCGTCCACCAGGGACAGCCGCCCGGATGAGGCGGGCATCATGATGTCTACGAGCCCACTGTTAGCGTTAACAGCAGACGCCGGTCATATTACGGAGCCGTTTCGTCGAATTCAACTACTTCCATGTTTCGAAGTACTGCCCCCGCACGCACACCGGGGCGGCCCCCGGTCGCGTGACCGGACACCGCCCCTTCGGCGAGGCCGTCAACCGGCCACCGCGCGCCGACGCCCCAGCGTCGACGCGACGGTGTCGCGGTCGCCGAGCGGGCTCGCTAGAACTGCGCGAAGAACCGCCACACCTCACCCTTGGTCCAGGTCGTGATGCCACTCTCGGCGTACGTGCCGTCCACCGGCCCCGGCATGTGGCCGTTGTCGAACGCCGCCCACTGCACCGGATATCCGGCCCGGCACCCGGAGTAGGCGGTGGTGATGTGCGTGCGGCTGCCCGAGGCCGGCTCCCGCGGGCTCTGCGCCGTACAGCCGTTGGTACGCACGAACGTGTCCCGCAACGACCGCCCCGAGGAGATGTTGAGCACCGAGTCGGTGATGCCGTGCAGACCGAAGTACGCGATGGGCTGAGTGCCGCCGCTGCACCCGCTGAGCTGGGCGCCGCTGAACACCGCCACCGCCCGGAACACATTTGCCCGCGCACAGGCCAGCGCGTAGCTCATGCCACCGCCGTAGCTGAAGCCGAGCGCGAAACGCTGCGCCGTGTTGACGCAGAGGTCGCCCTCGATCAACCGGATCATGTCGTCGACGAAGGTGATGTCCTCGCCGCCGGAGTTGGCCCAGCCGTTGCCGAGGCCCTGCGGCGCGACGAGGATCGCGGTGTTGTTCGACTGCTCCTGCTGCCCGTAGTAGGACCACGGCGTCCCACTCGTACCGCCCGAGTTGACCTCGGCCGCGGTGCCGCCCCGCCAGTGGAACGCGAAGATCAACCGGTAGCGGGTGCTGTTGGTGTAGTTGGCGGGAATCCGCAGGATGAAGGTGCGGCTCTTGCCGTTGCTCTGGATCGTGTGGGTGCCGTTGGCCAGCGTGGGACTCTTGCCGCAGCCTCCACCGGTCCCGGTGTCACCCGACACCTTGGCCAGCTGCCACTGCTGGTTGGCGCCGTTGAGGTCGGCGTACTGGACCACGTTGGCGCCATCGGCGGTCGAGGCGCCCTGGACCTCCACGGCCTTGCCGCTCTGCCGACCGATCAGCCGCACGTTCTGGGCGTCGGAGTCGGCCAGCCGGAACTGTTGGTTGGCCGCGTTGTTGTCGGTCCACTGCACGATTGCCGCCCCGTCGGCGGTCGACGCGCCGCTGACGTCGAGGACCTTGCCCGAGAGCCGCGACTTCAACCGGTAGAAGCCGCCGCCGGAGTCCACGAACTGCCACTGCTGGTTGCTGCCGTTGTTGCGCGTCCACTGGGTGATCCGCGCGCCGTCGTTGGTGGCCTGGCCGTACACGTCCAACGCCTTGCCGCTGCTGCGGTTGACCAGGACGTACCAGGCGTTGGTGTCCACCGTCGCCGCCGCCGCGGGCGCCGCGTTCACCCCGACGAGGGTGCCGGCGGCGAGCAGGGTCGCCGCCACGGCGGCCAGCCCCGACCGCCTGCGACGCTTCGGTGGGGCGGCGCGACGAAGCGCACCGTTGGTTTCCATCAATTCACTCCCATGCTGGCGTACGCCCCTGAGGGCGGGCGAGCGTGACCTGTTTCGGGTTAGCGTTAACACTTCTGCTGGCCGATGACCGGTGGCAATGGCGGGCCCCGATCCGCGGCGGCCAGCCGCCGGTTCGCCCCGGCCGGCCGCACCTCGGCCGGGGCGAACCGGATGTCAGCTACGCACCTGCCACTGCTGGTTGGTGCCGCCGTTGCACGCCCAGAGGATGAGCTTCGTGCCGTTCGCCGTCGCGGCGCCGTTGGCGTCCAGGCACAGACCCGACTGGACGCCGGTGATCGTGCCGTTGGCGTTGACGTTCCACTGCTGGTTGGCCTGGCCGTTGCAGTCCCAGATCACCACGGCGGTGCCGTTGGTGGTGCCCTGACCCGAGGCGTCCAGGCACTTGGTGCCGTACACCATGAGCTGCCGGCTCGCGGTGTGGTTCCACCGCTGGTTGGCGGCGCCGCTGATGCAGTCCCAGAGCTGAGCCTGCGTCCCGTTGGTGGTGCTGGAGTTGCCGATCTCGGCGCAGCGACCCGACTGGACGCCGACGAGCTGGACATTCTGCGGGTTGGTGGTGCCGCCGCTCTGCACGCCGGCAGCGTTGATCACCGTCTGCGCGCCGGACGGCCAACTGCCGTTCGAGACCGTGACGTTGCCGTTGACGACGTTGCCGCGGTCGCCGTTGGTCACGTTCGTGCTGCCGTTGGTCGACCAGTTGTTGGTGACCGTGAAGTTGCCCATGTTCTCGGCGTAGTAGTAGTTGGCGGTGGCCCAGGTGCCGGTAGAGGAGAACACGTTGTTGCGGGCGGTGTAGTAGCGCGAGCCCTCGTCGAAATAGAGCCCGAACCAGCCGTTGGTCCGCAGGCAGTAGTTCTCGTTGATGGTCCCGCCCTGGTTCGCCGACAGCGTGTAGATGCACCCGCCGTCGGTCATCTGCTGCATCACGTCGTGGATGTAATTGCCGATGACCTGGTTGTTGGCGGCGGTGGTCGCCGTCGAATAGCGGGGCTGGTAGTTGTAGAGACCCCGGTTGGCGTAGTGGTTGCTGCCGCCGGCGTCGTTGGCGCCCCAGCCGTACCCGACCGAGAGGCCGGTGTACGGCATGTTGTAGACCTCGTTGTGCGAGACCAGCGCGGTGTTCACGTAGGTGGTCAGGATCGAGACCACACCGCGGTACTCCAGGCCGAGGTCGTGCACCCGGTTGTTGCTGATCGTGATGTTCCGGTTGACCATCCGCTGGTCGCTGGGGTGGTGGGCGTCGGCGCGCACGCCGCCGACCACGATGCCGCCGGCCGAGTTGCGGGCGATCTCCGAGCGCGTGACCGTGATGTTGCTGGCGCCCAGGCCGACGCCGCTGGCGTGGGCGTTGGCGTCGTTGCCGATACCGATGGCCGTCTGCCCCAGGTTGACGAACTGGGAGTCGCTGAAGGCGATGGTGTTGGCGGCCGAGACCTGCACGGCGGCCGGCATCTGGGCCCAGCTCGGGCGGGTGGCCTCGAACAGCGGGCAACCCTCCTGGCAGGACGTCAACGCGTCGGACGGGCGGGCCCAGGTGCCGACGATGTGCGCGCCGGTCTGCTGGTCGGCGAAACCGTTGCTGCTGCTCGGGCCGAGCCAGCTGGTGCCGGTGAAGGTGATCCCGCTGAACGAGAGGTGGTGCGCGGGCGCGTCGTAGGTGCCGCCGACGTTGACCAGGGACTGCAGCTGTGGCAGCTCCACGCTGACGGAGCTCATGCTCTGCCCGGCCAGCGGGATGTAGTTGAGCTGGCCACTGCCGGGGTTGAGATACCACTCGCCCGGTGAGTCGAGGAATTCGTACGCGTTGGCCAGGTAGAACGGGCCGGCCCGGTGCGGACGGGACAGGGTGTCGAAGCCGAACGTGTTGTTGTTCCAGGCCGGCTGCTGCATGGTCAGGAAATTGCCGCTGATGCTCTGCACCGGCGAGTACCGGTCGGTGAACGAGCCGACGCTCTCCACCTCGACCCGGTTCTGGTTGCCGAGGTTGTTGAGGTAGCTCAGCGCGCTGTTGCTGAACCGCATGCCGCTCGTGGTGAAGGTGAAGTCGGCGCGGTTCACTGCCGTCCGCGCCCGGGTGGCGACGGCGCCGTTGACGTAGAGCTGGCGGCTGTCGAGCCCGGCCGGGACGCTGGCCCGCCAGATGTTCTTTCCGGAGTCGACGAGCGACCACCCGGTGACCGCCCGGGCGCCGCTGATCGTCGGGCGGGCCGAGGCGGCCGCCCGCCAGATCACCTGGTAGCCGTTGGTGCCGGAGTCGGCGGCGGTCAGCCGCATCGGCGAGGTGAGCCGGTACACACCGTCGGCCAGTTCCACGACGATGTCGCCGGACATGGAGCTGTTGAGCGTTCGTACGGCGGCCTGCGCGCCGGCCAGCGAGCACGGCTGGCTGGCGGAGCAGGTGCTGCCGCTGCCGGACGGGGACGCGTAGAGGGTGGTGGTCGCCGCGGAGGCCGGTGTGGCCGAGGCGGTAACGGCGACCAGAGCGGTCAGTGCCGCCGTGGCGGCGCCGGCGAAGAGCCTGCGCGCCACGGAGATGGATGAGACGGACACGGGACGGTCTCCTGAGGTGGTGGGGGTGGGGGACGTCTTCACGAGGCGGGTTCGGAGGGTGGGTGGTCGTTAGCGTTAACAACGTGGGCGTGCCGACGCCGGGTCAGGCGACGACCTTCCGTAGGTGACGCAGGCCGTCGACGGCGAGGCGGTCCTGTGAGGGGGCCAGGGGCCGCCAGATCGACGCCGCGGTGGCGATTGTCGCGTTGTCGGCCGTGAACGACTCGATGCAGACCGCGCCCTGGTAACCGGTGCCCCGCAGGACCGAGAAGAAGCGGGGCCAGTCGAAGTGGTCCGCGCCGGGCGCGCCCCGGTCGGTGCCGCTGACCTGGACGTGCTTGATGTGCGGGCCGGCCAGCGCGAGGGCCGCGTAGGGGTCGGCCTCCTCGATGTTCATGTGATACGTGTCGATCATGATGCCGACGCTCGGGGGCAGGCCGTCGATCAGGTCGATCGTCTGCTCGACGGTGTTGACCACGCTCGTCTCGTAGCGGTTCAGCGCCTCGACGCCGATGGTCACGCCGCACTCGCCGGCCCGGTCGGCGACCGGCGCGAGGGCCCGCCGGAAGTCGGCGTAGCAGGCCGCCCGGGCCGCCGCCGACATCCGCCAGGTACGGCCGACCGCCGCGTACACCGGGCCGCCGACACACGGCGCACCGACGGCCGCCGCGCTCGCCACACACCCCATGAGGTACGCGACGGTCGACTCGACGACGGCCGGCGTGGTATCCACCAGGTCCCGCCCGGGCGGGGTCACCGCGCAGACCCCGGCCGCGACGAGGCCGTGCGCGGCCAGCAGGTCCCGTGTGCGGACCGGATCCCAGTCGCCGGGCTGCTCGATCGGCAGTTCGACCGCGTCGAACCCGAAGGAGGCGATCCGCGGGATCAACCGGGCGAGGGCCTCGTCGTCGACCGGCGAGGCCCACACCCAGGGGTTGACGCCAATGGCGTACACCGCGAACCTACTTCCAGCGCTGCGGGTAGCCGGGCAGGTCACGGCAGCCGCACATCGCGTAGTGCAGCGGCGGCATGCTCGCGTCGAGGTACTGGTCCAGGTTGTCCTGGGTGACCGTGGGCTGCGGCAGCTTCCACGGGTTGGAGACCTGGGTTCCGTCGAGGATGTTCAGCGCGGCGATGATCGGCGTCCGCCACTGATACGTCGGGTAGGTCGGCGCGATGGCGGTGAGCTTCTTGTCCTTCCACAGCTTCAGGAAGTCGAGCTGGTCCTCGCCGTTCATCGGCGGTACGGGCTTGCCGGCGTCCTGGAACGCCTCGACCGCCGCCACGGCGACCGCTCCGGCGTCCATCCAGACTCCGTCGATCGTGCCGTACCGCTGGATGTAGTCGTTCACGATCTTCTTGGTCTTGGCCGGATCGCCGTCGGTGAACTCCACGCCGACGACGTCGACCTTCGCCTTGTCCAGCGCGATCTTCGCGGCGGACCAGCGGGTCTCCAGCACGTCGACGCCGGGCAGGATGCGCAGGGCCAGCAGCTTCCCGCCGGGCTTCATCTTCTGGCTGACGAACTCCGCGCCCACGTGGCCGAAGCCGTAGCCGCCCACCGGGTTGATGAAGGTCACCGGGCAGGTGGTGTTGACCCCCCGGTCGAAGACGACCACCGGCAGACCGGCCTTGCAGGCGGCCTCGACGGCCGGGGTGAGCGTGGCGGTGGTGTTCGGCGAGACGATGAGGGCGTCGCACTTCTTACCGAGCAGATCGTTGATGTCGGCGATCTGCTTCTGGTCCTTGCCCTCGGCGTCGACGTGCACGAACTCGCTGATCCGGCTCCGCTGCGCCTCGACCTCGGCCTGCATGGTCTTGAACCCGACCTGCCGCCACGGGTTGTTCAGCGCCGCGTTGGAGAAGCAGATCTTGTGCTTGCCGGGCTTCTTGAACTTCGCGGTGTCCACCATCTTCGGGTTGAGCACCTGCTCCCACGGCTTGTCGGCCGGGCCCGTCGGGGCGGCGTCGAGCAGGGCCAGCTCGTTGTCGTAGTCGGCCTGCACGAAGAACTTGGACTGCTCCCCGGTGCCCGAACCGGCCGCCGCGGAGGCGGTGCCCGACGGTGACGCCGTCGGCTCGTCGGTGGCGCATCCCGCGAGCACCAGGACACTCGCCGCGGCCAGGGCGGTCATGGATCGTCTCATCGAATCACCTTTATCTGGAGGAGGAACGCAGGGACGAGACCGCCACGGCGAGCAGGATGATCACGCCCTGGACGGTCGATCTGAGGGCACCGGAGACGCCGGTGAAGTTCATCAGCGCGAAGAGCGTCTCGAGGGTCAGGGCACCGAGCATCGCCCCGACGACCGAGCCGCGGCCGCCGCCGAGGGCGACCCCGCCGAGCACGACAGCGGTGATCGCCCCGAACTCCAGCCCCACGCCGGCCTGGAACGACACACCGCTGTACCCGCCCAGGAGGATCGCCGCGACCGCCGCGGCGAGGCCGCTGAGCATGAACGCGATCGTCTTGGTGCGCGCGACCCGCACCCCGCTCAGCTCGGCGGTGCGCGGATTGTCCCCGACAGCGATCAGCGTGCGCCCGAAGTCGGAGCGCGTCAGCACGACGGCGATCGCCGCGACGACCACCAGGACGAGCAGCGCGTACGGAATCCGGCCCAGCAGCGGCACGTCCTCGATGGCCCGTCGGCCGAAGCGGCGGAACTCCTCGGAGAGCCCGCCCTTCGGAGCGCCGTCGGACCACAGGTACACAGCGCCGACGAGGATCAGGAACATGCCGAGGGTGGTGATGAAGGACGGCACCCGCAGCACCGTCGTGACCAGACCGTTGACCAGCCCGACGAGCGCGCCGCCGACGAGCAGCAGCACGACCACCGGCCAGGTGCGCGACGGATCGCTGTCGATGAGCCGGGCGGCGACGACGACCTGCGCCGTGACCAGGGAGCCGACGGAGAGGTCGAACTCCCCGCAGACGATCACGAAGTACTGACCGGCGGCGAGCAGGATGATCGGCGCGGAGCGCCCGAGGAACGACATCAGCGACGACGGCGCGAGGAAGTCGGGCTGGACGAACGCCACGAGGATCAGCAGAACCGCCAGGAGCGCGACGATCGGCGCGATCCCGTCGGTGCGAATCCGCAGCGGCAGCGGACGACGTTCGACGACCCGCATGATCAGGACCCCGCCTTTCGCATGGCCCGTCGGGCGTAGACGGCGACCGCGGCGATGATGATCACGCCGCGGATCACCTGCTTGAAGAACGCGTCGACCTCAAGCTGGTTGAACACCGCGTCGATGCTGGCGAGCAGCAGCACGCCCCCGACCGTGCCGAGCACTCCCCCACGCCCGCCCGCGAGGGCGGTGCCGCCGAGGACCACCGCGGCGATCGACTCCAGGTCGTAGAGCCCCTCGGTGCCCACCCGTGGGGCGCCGGAACCGAGTCGGCTGGCCAGATAGACGCCGGCCAGTCCGGCGCAGAGGGAGCAGAGCACGTGGGCGGTGATGAGGACCCGGTCGTTGCGGACGCCGGAGAGCCGGGCGACCTCCGGATCGCCGCCGACGGCGACCAGGTGGTGGCCGAAGCGGGTACGCGAAAGGGCGAACCAGGCCGCCGCCGTCACGGCGAGCAGCAGCAGGAAGGACACCGGGACCGGCCCGATCCGCTGGTACCCGAGAGTCCGCACGAGAACCGGGGCGCTCTCGCCGGCCGGGCCGTCGTAGCCGTTGTCGAGGTAGCCCTTGAGCAGCAACCCGACGCCGAGGGTCGCGATGAACGCGTTGATCCGCAGCTTGGTGACGAGCACACCGTTGAGCAGCCCGATCGCGGCGCTGACCGCGAGCGCCAGCCCGATCGCCGGAAGCAGCGCGCCGTCGCTGCCGTTCATCGCCTCGGCCGCAACGAGAGTGCTCAGGCTGATCACGAACGCCACGGAGAGGTCGAGCGAACCGCCGAGGATGACCAGGGTCTGCCCGACGGCGACGAGCCCGAGGCCGGCGGCGACGTGCAGCAGGCTCACCGTCGTCGACTGGTTGAAGAGCTGGCCGCCGTCGAGCATGACGACCAGCCAGCCGATGACCAGGGTGAGGGCCAGAGCCACGAACACGCCCGGCACGGCCCGCCGGGCCGGACGAAGCGACAGGGCGGTCACAGAGCCGTCTCCATTCGCGACTGCGGGGCTCGCAAGACCGGCTCACTCCTCGCGCTCATCGGGCCGTCTCCATTCGCGATCGCGGGGCTCGCAAGATCGGCTCACTCCTCGCGCTCACGCGGCGGCCTCCCGGACGGCGCCGACCGCGAGGGCGACGACGTCCTCCTCGGTCGCGCCGGCCGGCAGCTCGCCCGCGATCCGGCCGTCGCGCAGGACGACGATCCGGTCGCTCATGCCGAGCAGCTCCGGTAGCTCCGACGAGATCATCAGAATGGCCGCGCCGTCAGTCGCGAGGCGGCGGACAAGATCGTGGATGGCCGACTTCGCGCCCACGTCGATGCCCCGGGTCGGCTCGTCGAAGAGCAGGATCCGTGGTGTCAGCGCGAGCCATCGGGCCAGGACGACCTTCTGCTGGTTGCCGCCGGAGAGGAAGCGGATCTCCTGGTCGTCGCCAGCGGCACGGACCTCCACGGCGTCGAGCAGCTCACGCACCCGTGCGGTGCGGGCGGCGCGACCGGACTGCGCCGCGAACACGGCCCGGCTGGCGAGCAGCGCGTTGTCCAGCACCGACTGCCGGGCCACGATGCCCTCACCCTTGCGGTCCTCGGTGACGTACGCGATGCCCGCCCGCATCGCGGCACGCGGCGAACGCAGCCGCACCGGCTCGCCGTCGAGCTCGACATCACCGGTCGTGAACGGGGCCACCCCGAAGAGCGCACGGGCCAGCGCCGATCGTCCGGAACCCTGCAGGCCACCGACGCCGAGCACCTCGCCGGCGCGCAACTCGAGGTCCACCCCCCGCAGCTTCCGGTTGCCCCCGCCACGGACGGTGAGTCGCACCGGCCCACGCTCGCCGGGGTCGGCCCGCTGCGGGTAGTAGTTGGACAGCTCGCGGCCGACCATGTGCCGCACCAGCTCGTCCGTGTTGGTCCGCGCGGTGTCCACGGTCGTCACCCGGCGGCCGTCCTTGAGAACCGTGATCCGGCTGGACAGGTCGAAGACCTCGGTGAGCCGGTGCGAGACGTAGAGCAGGCCGATGCCGCGTTCCTGGAGCCGGCGGACCAGCCCGTAGAGCAGCTCGACCTCCTGGTCTGCCAGCGCCGCGGTCGGCTCGTCCATGATGAGCAGCCGCGCGTCCAGGGCGAGCGCCTTGGCGATCTCGACGACCTGCTGCTGAGCGACGCCGAGCTGCCCCACCCGGGAGTCGGCTGGCAGCGCGGTCTCCCCGATCGAGGCGAGCAGGCGCCGGGTCCGGTCGAGCATCTCGCGGCGGTCGACCAGCCCCCGCCGGACCGGCTCGTGGCCCAGATAGACGTTTTCCGCGACGGTGCGCTCGGGCAGCAGGTTGAACTCCTGGTGGATGATGCCGACCCCGGCCCGCTGCGCGTCGCGGGGGCCGTGGAACACGCGCGGTTGACCGGCGAACTCGACGGTGCCCCCGTCCGGGGCGTACCCACCCGAGACGATCTTCATGAGCGTCGACTTTCCGGCACCGTTCTCACCGACCACCGCGTGCACCTCACCCGGCGCCACGTCGAGGTCGACACCGTCGAGGACGCGCACACCGAGAAAGGACTTGCCGATGCCCCGCAGGGCCAGCAGCGGTGCCGGTTGTGGATCTGCCATCCCGATAGCCCTTACAGATAGTAGTCATCGACGAGATCCATACACCGGCCGGTAGGCCGTTCGGTGCGCTGAGCGACGCACTTTCGCAGGTCTCAGCGGAACTTGCGTTTTTATGGTGCAAACATTTCCTTGACATCGAGGAAACATCACACGTATGAAGATAGATGTTTGGATGCGGGTCCGCAATCCTCGATCTGCGGCAACCGCCAGGCCCGGCACTCGATCGGCGCGAGTGTCGGCTCCGGCACGTCTGGCCCGACCGCCCCTACTCAGGGGTAACATCCGACGCCCAACGCTACATTGACACCCATCGATGGATAGCCCATCCTGACCTCGCAGACCATGGACGAGATCACAGCCCACGTCACGCTGTGTGACGTCCTGCGGGGCTGACTGCCGTTTCGGCGGACGGCACGACGACCGCGACCAGCACACCCGTGGCCGACGCGCGCCCAGGCACAACCTGGCGCGTGCCGGACCCGTGCTCGCAATCGGAGTTGCCCGCCCAGACCTAGGAGACGGCATGCGTCGCCCCACAATGATCATAGGAATGATCGTCGGCCTGTTACTGGCCCTCGGCCTGGCTCCACCGGCGTCGGCCGCCCCGGCCTTCCGCGCCCTGTTGTTCACCAAGACCACCGGCTACCGGCACGACTCGATCCCCGCCGGAATCTCGATGTTCCAGCAGCAGGCTGCCGCGAACAACTTCGAGCTGGTGGCGACCGAGGACGCGAGCGTCTTCACGCCCGCCAACCTCGCGACCTTCGACGTCATCATCATGTTCCAGACCTCCGGCATGGTCTGGACCTCGGCCGCGCAACGCCAGGCCGTGGAGGGCTACCTCGCCAGCGGCAAGGGCATCGTCGGCATCCACAACGCCCTGGACATGGGCATCGAGGGTGAGTACCCCTGGTGGGACCAGACCCTCAACGGCGGCGCCCACATGCCCGAGCACTCCCCCGGCGTGCTGCCCGGCACCGCCATCGTCGCCGACAAGCAGCACCCGTCGACGGCCGGCCTGCCGGACCGCTGGAACCGCAGCGAGGAGTGGTACAACTTCGACTCCAACCCGCGTGGCAACGTGCACGTCCTGGTGACCGCCGACGAGCGCACGTACAACCCGGGCGCCCGGGCCATGGGCCCGGACCACCCGATCTCGTGGTGCCGTAACGCCGGCGGCGGCCGGGTGTGGGCCACCGCGATGGGCCACGCCATCGAGTCGTACAGCGAGACGAACTTCCGCAACCACGTCCTCGGTGGCGTCAAGTGGGCCGCCGGCAACCAGCCCGGGGACTGCGGCGGCACCGTCTGGAGCAACTTCGAGAAGCGCACCCTGGACGACAACACCGCCGACCCGATGGCGCTGGCCGTGCTGCCGGACGGCCGCGTGCTGTACGTCCAGCGGGGCGGCCAGATCAAGATCTTCAAGCCGAGCACCAACAGCACCGTCACCGCCGCCACGCTGAGCGTCTACACCGGCGGTGAGGACGGCCTCACCGGCGTCGCGATCGACCCGGCGTTCGCCAGCAACGGGTACGTGTACGTCTACCACTCGCCAGCGAGCAGCACGACCGACGTCAACCGGGTCTCCC
This sequence comes from Micromonospora sp. NBC_00617, assembly GCF_045161355.1. Classification (NCBI taxonomy): domain Bacteria; kingdom Bacillati; phylum Actinomycetota; class Actinomycetes; order Micromonosporales; family Micromonosporaceae; genus Micromonospora; species Micromonospora sp. NBC_00617. The sequence continues at coordinate 2,760,009 of NZ_CP107751.1, forward strand.
GCTACACGCTCACCGGTGACACGCTCAACCTGTCCACCGAGGCCCGGATCATCGACATTCCCGCGTACCGGGACCGAACCTTCCCCGAGCCCGGGCACACCGGCGGCTACATCGAGTTCGGCCCGGACGGCAACCTCTACATCGGCACCGGCGACGACACGCCGCCCAACCTCGACCCCAACTGGCAGGGGTACGCCCCGCTGGACTGGCGGTCCGGCAAGTCCAACCTGGACGCCGCCCGCTCCGCCGGCAACACCAACGACCTGCGCGGCAAGCTGCTGCGCATCAAGCCCTCGGCCAGCGGCGGGTACACCATCCCGACGGGCAACCTCTACCCCCAGGGCACGGCGCAGACCAAGCCCGAGGTGTACGCCATGGGCTTCCGCAACCCGTTCCGCTTCTCGATCGACCCCGTTACCGGTTGGGTCTACCTGGCGGACTACGGCCCCGACCGCAACCCGCCGACCACCAACCGGGGCCCCGAGGGGCTCGTCGAGCTCAACGTGATCAAGGCCCCCGGCAACTACGGCTGGCCGTTCTGCCACGGCAACAACCAGCCGTACGCGCCGTTCAACCCGGACACCGGCGTCGTCGGGGCGAAGTTCAACTGCAACGCCCCGGTCAACAACTCGCCCAACAACACCGGCCTGGTCAACCTCAAGCCGATCGTCGCGCCCAACATCTGGTACGGCTACCCCGCGTCGACGACCTTCCCGGAGCTGGGCTCCGGCGGGTCGGCGCCGATGGGTGGGCCGGTCTACCGCTACAACGCGGCGAACCCCTCGGCGACGAAGTTCCCGGCCTACTACGACGGCGTGCACTTCTTCTACGAGTGGTCGCGCAACTACATCAAGGAAACGCACTTCGACTCGTCGACGGCGGTCACCCGGACCAACCCGTTCATGCCCGGCGGCAACTTCAACAAGCCGATGGACATGGAGTTCGGCCCGGACGGCTCGCTGTACCTGCTGGAGTGGGGTTCCAACTTCGGCGGCGGCAACAACGACTCCGGGCTCTACCGCATCGACTACATCCAGGGTGGACGCTCACCGATCGCGAAGGCCGTCGGCACGCCCACCAGCGGCAGCGCCCCGCTGACCGTGCAGTTCAGCAGCGCCGGCACGATGGACCCGGACGCCGGCAACACCCTGAGCTACCAGTGGACCTTCGGTGACGGCGGCACGTCCACGGCAGCCAACCCGGCACACACCTACACCACCAACGGCAACTACACCGCGCAGCTGAAGGTCACCGACAACACCGGCAAGACCGGCTTCGCCAATGTGCAGATCACCGTCGGCAACACCGCCCCGGTCGTCACCATCACGGTGCCGGCCAACGGCGGCATGCTGAACTTCGGTGACAAGGTCTCGTACACGGTCAGTGTCTCCGACCCCGGCGGCGCGGCCATCGACTGCAACAAGGTGTTCGTCAACCCGGCTCTTGGTCACGACGACCACGCGCACGAGACCACCGATTACCCCGGCTGCTCGGGCACCATCTCCACCGACCTGCTCGGCGGGCACCCCGAGGGCGCGAACCTGTACTACGTGCTCAACGCCCGTTACACCGACAACGGCGGCAGCGGCGGAGCTGCCCCGCTGACCGGGTACGCGCAGGCCATCCTCCAGCCCAAGCACAAGCAGGCCGAGTACTTCAGCAGCCAGTCCGGCGTCCGGATCGTCGACCAGGCCGCAGCAGAGAGCGGCAAGCGCGTCGGGGACATCTCCAACAACGACTGGGTGGCGTTCAACCCGATGAGCCTGTCGGGCATCAGCACCGTCAGCTACCGGCTGTCGTCACCGAGCGGTGGTGGCACGATCGAGCTGCGGGCCGACTCGCCGACCGGCACGCTGCTGGCCACCACGACGGTGCCCAGCACCGGCGGCTGGGACAACTACCAGTCCACGCCGGCGGTGAGCGTCGCGGCCCTGTCCGGGACGCACACCCTCTACATGGTGTTCAAGGGCAGCTCGTCCAACTGGTTCGACCTCGACGCGTTCACCTTCGGCGGTAACGGCGTGGGGGTTCCCGGCAGCGACCCCGGTACCGGCGGCGTGGCCGGAAAGACCTATACCCTGACGGCCCAGCACAGCGGCAAGCTGATGGACGTCAGCGGCAACTCCACCGCCGACGGCGCCCAGGTCGTGCAGTGGGCGGCCACCGGCGGCAACAACCAGAAGTGGCAGGCGGTGGACGCCGGCGGCGGCGCCGTCTACCTCAAGGCGGTACACAGCGGCAAGTGCCTCGACGTCACCGGCGGGTCCACCGCACAGGGCGCCTTCCTGCAACACAGCACCTGTACCAACGCCAACCAGCAGAAGTTCACCGTGACGGCGACCGGCACCGCCGGGATCTACACGGTCAAGAGCGCGCTGAGCGGGCTCTGCCTGGACGTCAACGGCGCCTCGACTGCCGACGGGGCCCGGCTGCTGCAGTGGGGCTGCCACAGCGCCACCAACCAACAGTGGCGGTTCAGCGCCGTCTAACGACCGGACGGTAGCTCCGACAGGGCGCCGGCCGCCCGATCCGAGGATCGGGCGGCCGGCGCACCGCGTTCACGGCTGTGTCGGTCAGCCGAGCAGCCCGGCGTCGCGCAGCGCCGACCAGAGCTGCTCCGGCACGTCCGCGTCCGACCGGCGCAGGGTCTCGGTCACCTGGGCCGCGTCGCGCACGCCGACCACGGTCGAGACCACGGCCGGATGCCGGCGGACGAACGCCAACGCCGCCTGCGGGAGGGTGACGCCGTACGCCTGACAGACCGCCGCGATCCGCCGCGCCCGCTCGATCAGCTCCGGCGGCGCCTGCTGATAGTTGTAGGCCGCGTCGGCCGGCGGCTGGTCGCGGGCCAACAGCCCCGAGTTGTAGACCCCGGCGATCACCACGCCGACCCCTCGGGCCTGCGCGACGGGCAGCAGGTCGTCGAGCGCTCCCTGTTCGAGAAGGGTGTAGCGGCCGGCGCACATGACCACGTCGATGTCGGTCTCCGCGACGAACCGGGCCAGCATCGCCGACTGGTTCATGCCGGCCCCGATCGCGCCGATGACGCCCTGGTCGCGCAGCTCCATCAGCGCGGGTACCGCCTCGGTGGCCGCCTGCTCCCAGTGCTCGTCCGGGTCGTGCAGGTACACCACGTCCACCCGGTCCAGGCCGGTGCGCTCCAGGCTGGCCTCCAACGACCGGCGTACGCCGTCGCGGCTGAAGTCCCAGACCCGCCGCAGGTCGGCCGGCACGTCGAAGCCCTGCGAATCACGCTCCCCCGCGGTCTCCGGCGAGGGTACGAGCAGGCGCCCGACCTTCGTCGACACCACGTACTCGTCGCGGGGCCGGGACCGCAGCGCGGCGCCGAGGCGCCGTTCGGACAGGCCGAGGCCGTAGTGCGGCGCCGTGTCGAAGTACCGGATGCCGGCGGCCCAGGCGGCGTCGACGGCCCCGGCGAACTCGTCGTCGGACGTCGCCCGGTACAGGCTGCCGCCCTGCGCCGCGCCGAAGCCGAGCGCGGTGAGGCGGACCGCCGGGCGGCGGGGCAGCGCTCGGGCCGTCATGACGCCTCCAGCCGGTACGCACGGTTCGCGGTTTTCCGCCAGATCGCCGCCTGCTCCTCGTCACCCAGTGGTGCCACCAGGTCGGCGAGCACGGCGACCCAGCGGGTGTAGGAGCTGGCGAGCAGGCACACCGGCCAGTCCGAGCCGAACATGAGCCGCTGCGGTCCGAACACGTCGAGCGCGTGGTCGACGGCGGGCCGCAGATCGTCGGCCGTCCAGGACGATCCGTCCACCTCAGTTACCAGACCGGAGAGCTTCGCGGTGACGTTCGGTTCGGCGGCGAGCGCCCGTAGGTTGGCCGGCCAGTTGCCGAGGCCCCCCGCGCCGAGCGCCGGTTTGGCGAGGTGGTCCAGGACGAACGACACCTCGGGCAGGTCGCGGACGAGCCGGGTGGCCGCCGGCAGTTGGTGGTCGCGGACCAGCAGATCGTAGGCGAGGCCGGCCGCGCCGACCGCCGCGATGCCCCGCCGGACGTCGCGTCGGTCGAGGTAAGCCGGGTCGGGTTCGGACTGGACCAGGTGCCGGATGCCGACCAACCGCTCCCCGCCGCGTGTCGCGCGGAGCCGGTCGAGGCGCTCGTCGATGTCGTCGGCGGTGAGGTTCACCCAGCCGACGACCCCGCTGATGAGCGGATCGTCGGCCGCGATGCCCAGCAGGTGCTCCGTCTCCGCCACGGAGGCGATGGACTGCACGACGACGGTCTCGGTGACGCCCGCGGCGCGTGCCGCCGGGGCGAGATCCGCCGGGGTGAAGTCGTTGTCGATCGCCGCCATCGTGTCCGGGTCGATCCAGGGTTGCGGGTGACGCGCACGAACCCAGAGGTGGTGGTGCGCGTCGACGATGCCGGGGCGCCCGGCCGGTGAGGGCTGCGTCATCGGCCCAACCAGCCGCCGTCGACGGGCAGGACCGTGCCGTGCACGTAGTCCGAGGCCGCGGAAGCCAGGAACACGGTGGCGCCGGCCAGGTCGTCGGCGCGTCCCCACCGGCCGGCCGGGATCCGGCCCACGATCGCGTCGTTGCGCGCGGGGTCGTCGCGGAGCGCCTGGGTGTTGTCGGTGGCGATGTACCCGGGCGCGATCGCGTTGACGTTCACCCCTCGGCCGGCCCACTCGTTGGACAGGGCTTTGGTCAGCCCGGCGAGGCCGGACTTCGCCGCGGTGTAGCTCGCGACGTTGATGCCGCCCTGGAAGCTCAGCAGCGAGGCGGTAAAAATGATCTTTCCGCGGCCACGGTCGACCATCCGCCGACCGATCTCCCGGCTCAACACGAACTGGCTGGACAGGTTGACCTGCACCACCCGGTCCCACATCTCGTCGGGGTGCTCGGCGGCCGGCGCCCGGGCGATCGTGCCGCCGTTGTTCACGAGGATGTCCACCGGCGCCACCGTCGCGGCCTCCTCGGCCAACCGGTACACCGCGGCCCGGTCACCCAGGTCCGTGCGGATGCCGGTGAATCGGCGACCGGCCGCCTCGACCCGCCGCTGTACCTCACTGCCCTCGGGCTCCAACTGCGCCGACACCCCGATGATGTCCGCGCCGGCCACCGCCAGGGCCTCCGCCATCGCCAGGCCGATCCCCCGCCGTGCGCCGGTCACCAGCGCGGTACGTCCGGTCAGGTCGAACAGGGCGCTCATCGGGCCTCCTCCCGCCAGTCGAGCAGCACCTTCATGACGCCGCCGCCACCCTCCAGAGCCGTGAACGCGTCCGTGACACCGGCCACGGGCAGCACCCGGGAGATCAGTTCCCGGGCCGGGATGACGCCCGCCGCGACCAGCCGGATCGCCTCCACCACGTCCTCGCGCTGGTACAGCCGCGCGCCCAGCAGTTCCAGCTCGCGCCAGAAGAACCGGTGCAGGTTGACCGGGCGCGGCTGCGGGTGGATCGCCACCATCACCAGCCGACCCCGGGTGGTCAGCACATCCACGGCCGTGCCGACCCCGGCGGCGGAACCGGACACCTCGAACGCGACGTCCGCGCCCGCGCTTCCGGTCCGCTCGTTGACGAGCGCCACCACATCGGTCGGCCCCGGGTCCACGGCCTCGATCCCGATCCCCGACGCGACTGCGCGCCGGAAGTCGTCCGGTTCCACGAGCAGGACCTCGGCCCCGCGCGCCCGGGCGACGGACGCGATGAGCACGCCCACCGGACCGCCGCCGACGACGACCACGTGCTCTCCGGACGTCACCTTCGCCCGTCCGACGTCGTGCACCGCCACCGCGACCGGCTCGACGAGCGCCGCATGGTCCAGCGGCAGATCGTCGGGGAGCGGAAGCACCAACTCGGCCGGAACCGTCCACGACGACTGCATCGCGCCGGGCGAGTCGATGCCGAGGAAGTCCATCGCGTGGCAGATGTGCGAATTGCCGCGACGGCACGCCGCGCACCGCCCGCAGGCGCGGGTCGGCATCACGGTGACGGGCTGCCCGACGGCCAGCCCGGTGACGCCGTCGCCCAGCGCGGCGACCCGACCCGACATCTCGTGTCCGATCACCGCCGACGCGCCCACCCGGGCGTCCATGTCGCCGTGGAAGATGTGCAGATCCGTGCCGCAGATCCCGGTGTACGCCACCGCGATCCGCACCTGGCCGGGGCCCGGCGGTTCTGGGGCACGGTCCTCGATCCCGAGATCACGCGCGCCCCGGTAGACAACTGCCTTCACTGCTGCTCCGTCTCAACGTCGTTGGTTCGTACGGTGCCCACGACCCTGGGCGCACCGCCGCGCGGCGTGCCCGAGGTCCGCGGTCGCTGGCTCACCTGAGGAAGCTGAAGCTGAACGTGGCGGCCCACGTGCGGGGGCGTGTGCCAGGACGGCCAGACCTGCCTCCCTTGTATCGGCGACACGGACACCGTAATCATCCGACCAATTTTGGTCCAGTCGTCGCCGCCTACGAGGGGCACCCGGAACGACGGCGTGACACTCTGCCTCCCTTCGCTCGTGGACGCGGGTCGGGCGGTCTCAGTGCCGCAGGGGCGCCACGTCGTTCTGGGACGGGGCGGCATCGGCGAGCAGGGCCTCGACCCGGACCGCCGGGACGGAGGGCATGTGCTCGGCCGTCGCCAGCAGACGCTTGCCCGCCCGCTCCGGTCGGACGTTCGGGCTGTCGGGGGTCGGGCTGCCGGCCCGGTGTCCGGCCGCCGCGATCGCCGCCTCGTCGACCCGGATGCCCAGGCCCGGTGTGTCGCCGAGAAGGAACGCGCCGTCCTCGACGTGCAGGTCGAGGCCGATGCCCGCGGGCGGCCGCAGATCCTGTAGTTCGCTGACCAGGTGGTTCGGCACCGAGGTGGCGGCGTGCAGCAGCCCGACCGGGATGTTGCCGATCGGGCTGACCGGCAGGTCGTGGGCATGGGCCAGGGCCGCCACCCGCAGGAAGTGGGTGACACCCCAGACGGCGGCCGTCTGGACGATGTCGACCGCGCCCGCCCCGATCAGCGGGCGGTACTGCTCCAGCCCGGTGAGGTTCTCGCCGGTGGCGATCGACGCCCGGACGCCCCGGCCGACGGCGGCCAGACCCTCGGCGTCCCAACGGCGGACCGGCTCCTCGATCCAGATCAGATCGAGGGTGCGTTCCAGCTCGGCCACGTGCCGGACGGCCTGCTTACGCGACCACGCCTCGTTGACGTCGAGCATCAGACCGGGCCGCCGGCCGTGGCCCGCCTCGGTCAGCACCTCCCGCACCAGCGTGAGCCGGTGCCGGTCCCGCTCGATGTCGAGGCCGCCCTTGAGCTTCGCGGCACGCAGACCGTACCCGGCGTAGACCTCGTACTCCGCGACGAGCTCGTCGTCGGTCAGACCGATGTCGATGCCGGAGGCGTAGGCCGGGACGCGTCGGTCCCGCCCGCCGAGCAGCCGCCAGAGCGGCTCACCGGCGAGCTGCGCCTTGATGTCCCACAGGGCCGTGTCCAGCGCGCCGATCGTCCCGAACACCAGCCCGCCGTGACCGGCCTTGAAGGTGTGCCGGAGCATCCGGTCGTACAGACTGGTCACCGCGCGGGGATCCTCCCCCTCGATGGCCGGAAAGATCTTCTCGATCTCCACGTGGGGGCCCAGGCCGACGCCGCTGATCCCCGCGTCGGTCTCGACGATGGTGATCGGCACCGTGGTGACGCCGTCGGGGAACACGCCGTTGGCGTCGCCGACGGGTCGGCCCCACTCCTGGACCGTCGTCAGGGTTCGATACCCGGTGATGCGCATGTCAGCCTTTCGTGGAACCAGCGGCGACGCCGTCGGCGATCTGGCGCTGAAGGAACAGGTAGACCGCCAGGACGGGGATCGCCGCGATGAGCACCCCGGAGGCGAAGGTGGGAATGTCCTCGGAGTACTGCCCCCGCAGCGAGGTCACCCCGACCATGAGGGTCCGGTGGTCGGCCGACGGCATCAGCAGCAGCGAGATGAGCACGTCGTTCCAGCAGAACAGCGTGTTGAGGATGCCCACGGACAACAGCGCCGGAGCGCCCAGCGGCAGCATGATCCGCCGGTAGACGCCGTACACGGTGTTGCCGTCGATCCGGGCCGCGTCGATGATCTCCGCCGGGATGGTCCGGTAGTAGCTGGTCATCAGGAAAACCGTGAAGGGCAGGAACTGCGCGACGTACGCGAGGATCAGACCGGGGTACGTGTCGACCAGGCCGCTGTCCGCCATGACCCGGGCCAACGGCACCATGATCACCTGGAAGGGGATGAAGAGCGCCGCGAGGCAGCCGATGAACAGCGCCGTCGAGCCCCGGAAGCGCAGTTGGCTCAGCGCGAAGCCGGCCATCGACCCGAACAGCAGCAGCAGGAACACCGAGCAGCCCACCACCAGGATCGAGTTGGCGGTGTACCGGCCCATGCCAACGCTGGTCCACGCCGTGGTGATGTTCTCGAAGCGCAGCGAGTCCGCCAGCGAGAACCGGTCGAGAATGTACTCCCGGCGGGTCTTCATGGCGACGTTCGCCGTGAACAGCAGCGGGTAGATCGTCGCGACCGCGAGGAGCCCCATCGGGATCACGAGCAACCATCTGCCCAGTCGGACGCGGGACATCAGTCCTCCCTTCCCGCGCGTCGGAGCAGCTTGAGCTGCACCAGCCCGACGACGAGCATGATGACGAACAGGACGGTGGACGCCGCCGACGCGAGCGCCGGGCGGTTCATCCGCCCCTGCTGGATCCAGATGTAGTACTCGGGCAGGTACGTCGAGCCCTCCGGGCCGCCACTGGTCATGACGTAGAGCAGGCCGAACATGGACGTCAGCATCCCGATCATCGTGGTCACGAAGACGAACTGGATGGTGCGGGAGAGGCTGGGAATGATCACGTGCCAGATGACCTGGGCCAGTGACGCGCCGTCCACCCGTGCCGCGTCCAGCAGCGCGGCGTCCAGGGTCGCGAAGCCCGCGAGGAACACGACCAGGGCCATTCCGAAGGTCGCCCACACGTGCACGCCGACGACCGCGAACATGGCGACATCCGGATCACCGAGCCAGTCCACCGGCCCGATGCCCACCGAGGACAGGACAACGTTGACAGGACCGTCAAACGAGAGCAGCAAATTGAAGATCGCGCCGACGATGACCGGGGACAGCACGGCCGGGAAGAAGTAGACGCTGCGGTAGAACCGGTGTCCCGGCACGCGCAGGTAGATGAACGTGGCGAGCAGACCCGGGATAGCCACCGCCACCGGCAGGAGCAGCACCAGCAGCCCCACGTTGCGCAGCGCCTGCCGGAACAGCGGATCGTGGAGCAGGTCGACATAGTTGGCGAAACCGACCATCGCCCCGTCGCGGTCGCCGTCGCCGGTGAAGGAGAAGTTGACGCCGAGCGCCAGCGGCCACAGCCGCAGCAGGACGAGGATCAGGACGGCCGGGGCAACCAGCACGAAGGGCGCCAGTTGTTCGGCACGGCGGCCGCCGGCGGCGCGTCGAGGAACGGCGCGGTTGCGAGGCGGCGGTGCGGAGGGCGGGACCCCGTCGGTCCGCCCGGCCGAAGCCGAGCGGACCGACGGGAGCGACTTGCCGATCGTCACGAGGTCAGCCCGCCGTGTCCGAGGCGGCCATCTGCTTCACGACCTCGTCCACGCTGATCGAGCCGCTGAGCAACTGCTGCGAGAGGCGGCCCATCAGGTCGAGCGACTTCGAGGAGAGCGCCACGTGCACCGCCGGCTTGCCGGTCTTGAGCGCGCCGACGATCGTGGTGACGGCCGGCCCGGACTGCGACACGTCGATTGTCGTGTCGGCCGTGATCGCGCCGGCGTTGGCGTAGAACGCCTTCAGGGCGTCGGTGGAGGTCAGCGAGCGCACCAGGTCGGCGGCCACCTTCGGGTCCTTGGTCCACTTGGCGACCGCGTAACCGATACCACCGTCGTACGGCAGGCTCGGGGTGGCGCCGCTGGTCACCGTCGGGGCCATCATCACGCCGAGTTTCTCCGGCGTGACGAACTCGTTGAAGTCCTTCCAGTGCCCGATGTCCGACATCAGACCGATGATGTGGGCGGCCTTGGCCGACTGGAAGACGGCGAAGGCGTCGTTGAACATCGCGGTGGAGTTGGCCCCGTCGTTGTTCAGCTTCGCGGTGCCGGTCTCCTTCCACAGCTCGAAGATCCGCTTCACGTTCGGCGAGTTCCAGTCGCGCTTGCCGGCGATCCAGTTGTCGTACTCCTGCGGGGTCAGGACGCCCGACGCCATGGCCGACAGGAAGAACTGGATGCCGTAGCCCTCCTTGTTGCCCTGGGCAAAGCACTTGGCACCGGTCTGCTTGGTGATGACGCCGCAGTTGGCGATGAACTCCGGCCACGTCGTGGCCGGCTTCGCCGGGTCGAGGCCGGCCTTCTCGTAGAGCGCCTTGTTGTAGTAGATCGGGTGGCCCTGCAGCGTCACCGGAGCGGCGTAGGTCTTGCCACCCTTGGCGAACGCCTCCCAGCCGGCCAGCCGCTGCCGGTCCTCGCTCACGTACTCGTCGATCGGCTGGAGCGAGTCCACCCGGTCGCGGATCTGGCCGCCACCGTTGAACAGGATGACGTCCGGGCCCTTGCCCGACTGGATGGCCGCGCCCAGCAGGGTGTAGTACTCGTCGAACGGCTGGGCGACGAACTCGACCTCGACGTCCTTGTGCTTCTTGGCGAAGTCGGCCTTGGCCTTCTCCACGTACTGGGCGGAGCTGGCCTCGCCGGACTTCCAGTCCCAGACGACCAACTTCTTGTCCGAGCCTCCGGACGATGAACCCGAACCTGTCGCGCTTCCACAGCCAGTCAGGGCCAGCCCTGCAACGAGGACCGCGGACCACACTGCTCGTTGCTTCATCGTTGCTCACCTTCATATGGGGAGTGGCCGAGGGACCGGCCGTCGATGCAAGATTGACGAGAACGTAACTCGTATGACGTCTGACGTCAACGGTTGCCCGTACACTGGGGCGGACTCGTGGGCCCGCTCCCGCGGCTACGCGGAGGTGAACGTGACGACATCGAACCAGTCGACCGTCAACGGGGCGGCGGCACCGACCTGGGCCCGTCGCCCGACCAATCTGGCTCAGGCGATCACCGCCGAGCTGGTGACCCGGATCGTTCAGGAAGTCCACCCCTCGGGCACGCCGCTGCCCCCCGAGCCGGTGCTCTGCGAGACCTTCTCCGTGAGCCGGACGGTCATCCGGGAAGCGGTGAAGATCCTGCAGGAGAAGGGCCTCGTGCAGGTCCGTCAGGGCAGCGGAACGCTGGTCACCCCGCCCTCGGCGTGGGACATGCTCGACGAGCTCGTCCTCGCGGCGACCATCGCCGAGGACGACACCCTGGCGATCCTCGACGACCTGGTGGTCACCCGGCGGGTGCTGGAGTCCGACATGGCCAACGTGGCCGCCCGACTCGCCGGCGAGGAGACCGTCGACCGGCTGCGAGCCCTGGTGAACCGGATGGACGAGCTGGTGGACGACCACGTCACCTACCAGGAGCACGACCGCGCCTTTCACGACACGGTCATGCAGGCGTCGGGCAACCGCATCGCCCGGGGCGTCGTCCGGTCCCTGGAGAGCCAGGTCGTCAACACCGCGCGCTACATGGGCCAGCCGGAGCGGGCCATGTGCGTGGCATCGAACCAGGGGCACCGGCGCATCTACGAGCGCATCGCCGCCCACGACCCCGAGGGCGCCGCGCAGGCGATGTTCACGCACATCACCGAGGCGTGGCTCGTCCGGCGCAGGGGGCCGGGCAGCCCGACGCGGCTACAGCGCTGACGGCCCGGCGCCGCGGCGCTGACGACCCGGTCGCCGGGCGTTAGCGACCCCGGTCCGACCGGCCCGCGACGGCGGCGCGGAAATCCAGATTCGTCCATCGCTTGAGAATGTTAGCGATAACAGACTACCCTCGGGCCGCAGAGGCGAAGGGCACGCTTCACCGCTCCATTCGATCCGCCGAGGTCGATGGAGTCGCGCATGACCAACGCCCGCTGGTGGGTGTCCGGGCCTCCCTCAGGGACGTTGACCACCGCCGTCGACAACGGCGGGCCGCCGCGCGCGGGAGCCATGGTGGACACCCGATCCCTCCTGCCGCTCTCGCGGCACGGCCACCACCGAGGCCCCGAAGCGACCCGCGACGACACGCGGGACCCGCCAGCGAGAGCGGCGAACCGTGCCCCGCCCGTCGTGACCCACCCTGGAGGTACCGATGCACCCCGCACCGCCACCACTGACGAAGAACCGGCTCCGGCGCAGCGTCGCATTGCTCGTGAGCCTGCTGCTCATCTCGACGCTGGCGCCGGCCACGGCCGCCCACGCGGACAACCCCATCGTCCAGCACATCTACACCGCCGACCCTGCTCCCCTGGTGCACGACGGGCGGGTCTACCTCTACACCGGGCACGACGAGGACGGCTCCACGTACTTCACCATGAAGGACTGGCGGGTGTGGTCGTCGGCCGACATGGTCAACTGGACCGACCACGGCTCGCCCCTGAGCCTGAGCACCTTCAGCTGGGCGAGCGCCAACGCGTGGGCCGGCCAGGTCGTCGCCCGCAACGGCAAGTTCTACTGGTACGTGCCGGTGACCGCCCGGGCGACCAATTCAATGGCCATCGGCGTCGCGGTCTCCGACAGCCCCACCGGGCCGTTCCGGGACGCCATCGGCCGTCCGCTGGTGGGCAACGGCGAGATCGACCCCACCGTCTTCATCGACGACGACGGCCAGGCCTACCTGTACTGGGGCAACCCGAACCTGTGGTACGTCCGGCTGAACGCGGACATGATCTCCTACAGCGGCAGCGCCACCAAGATCCCGCTCACCACCGCCGGGTTCGGCACCCGGACGGGGAACACGAGCCGGCCGACCCTCTACGAAGAGGGCCCGTGGGTTTACAAGCGCAACGGCATCTACTACAACGTGTTCGCGGCGGAGTGCTGCTCCGAGTTCATCGGTTACTCGACCGCTACCGGCCCGACCGGCCCCTGGACCTACCGCGGGACGGTCATGCCCCGCCAGGGCGCGAGCTTCACCAACCACCCCGGCGTCATCGACTTCAACGGCGGCTCGTACTTCTTCTACCACAACGGAGCGTTGCCCGGCGGCAGCGGCTACACCCGCTCGGTGGCCGTGGAGAAGTTCACCTACAACACCAACGGCACCATCCCGACGATCAACATGACCACGACGGGCGCGCCCCAGATCGGCACCCTCAACCCGTACGTGCGGCAGGAGGCCGAGACCATCGCCTGGGGCTCCGGCATCGAGACCGAGCCGGCCAGCGAGGGCGGGATGAACGTCGGGTGGATCGAGAACGGGGACTACATCAAGGTCAAGGGCGTGGGCTTCGGTACGGGCGCGACGTCCTTCTCCGCCCGGGCCGCCTCGGCCACGTCCGGTGGCACGATCGAACTGCGCCTCGGTAGCCCCACCGGCACCCGGGTGGGCAGCTGCGCGGTGCCGGGCACCGGCGGGTGGCAGACCTGGCAGACCGTCTCCTGCCCGGTCAGCGGCGCCACCGGAACCCAGGACCTGTACCTGCGCTTCACCGGCGGCAGCGGCAACCTGTTCAACCTCAACTGGTGGCAGTTCCAGGCCGGCGGCACCATGACGCCCACCCCGACCCCCACCGCGACGCCGACGCCCACCCCGACGCCGACGCCCACTGCGACCCCCACCCCGACGCCCACTCCGACCCTCACCCCGACACCGACGGTCCCGGCTGGGCAGTCCTGCGCGGTGACCAACACCGTTGTCAACACGTGGCAGGGCGGATTCGAAGGACGGCTGACGGTCACCAACTCCGGGGCCTCGCCGCTCAACGGGTGGCGGGTCACCTTCACCCTCCCCAGTGGACAGACAGTGTCACAGGTCTGGAACGGCACCCTCACCCAGACGGGCAACCTGGTGACCGTCGCGAACGCCGCCTACAACGGGCAGCTCGCGCCGGCAACGTCCACCACCGCGGGCTACCTCAGCACGAGCGCCACCACCAGTCCTCCGACCATCACCCCGACCTGCTCGCCCGCCTAAGGGTCACCCCACCCCCAAGAACACCCCCACCCCGCCCCACCTCGCCCGCCGCCGACGTTGATCATGAAGTTGGTGCCCCTGATACGCCGATAGGGGAGCAACAACCTCCTGGTCGACGGGGTGGGGAGGGGGTGGGGTGGGGGTCCTCCTAGAAGTCGTCGTCGAAGGCCACCGCCCCGGTCACTCCCACCTGGTACGCCGACACCCGCCGCTCGAAGAAGTTGGACAGCTCCTGCACGTCCTGCAACTCCATGAAGGCGAACGGATTGGCGGACCCGTAGTGCGGGGCGATCCCGAGCTGGGTGAGACGGCGGTCGGCGACATGCTGGAGATACTCCCGCATGTCCGCGAGGGTGAGACCGGGCACGCCCTGGCCCACCAGGTCCTCGGCGAACTGGACCTCGCACTCGACGGCCTCGGTGAGCATCTGGCGAACCTGGTCGGCGAGATCGTCGTCGAACAGGTCTGGCTCCTCGGCGCGTACGGTGTCCACCACGTCGAACGCGAACGCCATGTGCATGGACTCGTCGCGAAAGACCCAGTTGGTGCCGGAGGCCAGGCCGTGCAGCAGGCCACGGGAGCGCAGGAAGTAGACGTACGCGAACGCGCCGTAGAAGAACAATCCCTCGATGCAGGCGGCGAAGCAGATGAGGTTGAGCAGGAACGCGCGCCTGTCGTCGGAGGTCCGCAGCTCCCGCAGCTCCCCCAACGAGTCGATCCAGCGGAAGCAGAACTCGGCCTTGCGGCGGATCGAGGGGATGTTCTCGATGGCGGCGAAGGCGGCGAACCGCTCGGTCTCGTCGGGCACGTACGTGTCGAGCAGGTTGAGGTAGAACTGGACGTGCACGGCCTCCTCGAACAGCTGCCGGGACAGGTAGAGGCGGCCCTCGGGGCTGTTGACGTGCTGGTAGAGGTTGAGCACCAGGTTGTTGGCGACGATCGTGTCGCCGGTGGCGAAGAACGCCACCAAGCGGCTGACCAGGTGCCGCTCGGCCGGCGACAGCTTGTCCAGGTCGGCGAGGTCGGCGTGCAGGTCGACCTCCTCGACCGTCCAGGTGTTGCGGATCGCGGCCCGGAACCGGTCGAAGAAGTGCGGGTAGCGCATCGGGCGGAGAGTGAGGTCCATCCCGGGGTCGAGCAGCATGTGCGTGGTCCTCGTGTCGGTGGTGGTGTCGGGAGCGGTCACTGGCACGCCTCGCACGACTCGGGGTTCTCCAGCGAGCAGGCGAGCGCCTCGGCGTCGACGGCGACGGCGAGGGGTGCGACGGCGATCGGTGCGACGGCGCTGACGGTGGCCTGCTGGATGCGGGTGGCCGGGCGCGAGCGTAGGTAGTAGGTGGTCTTCAGCCCGGTCTTCCAGGCGTACAGGTACATCGAGGAGAGCTTGCCGATGGTGGGCGAGGCAAGGAACAGGTTCAGCGACTGGGACTGGTCGATGAACGGCGCGCGGGCGGCCGCCAGGTCGATGAGCGCCCGCTGCGGCAGCTCCCACGCGGTGCGGAACAGCTCCCGCACGTCGGCCGGCAGCTCCGTGACGTCCTGCACCGACCCCTCCGCGCGCCGGATCGCCGAGCGGATCTGCTCGGTCCACAGGCCACGTGCCTTCAGCTCGCGGACCAGGGCCGTGTTGACCTGCAGGAACTCCCCGGACAGGGTCTCGCGCTTGAACAGGTTGGACACCTGCGGCTCGACGCACTCGTAACAGCCGGCGATCGAGGCGATGGTCGCGGTCGGCGCGACCGCCACCAGCAGGGAGTTGCGCAGCCCGTACGCCCCGACCCGCTGGCGCAGCGCGGCCCAGCGTGCGGTCTGCGTACCGTCGACACCCCACAGGTCGGGCTGGAGCTGGCCCCGCGCGGCCCGGGTCTGCGCGTACGCCGGATGCGCGCCGAAGTCGCGCGCCAGGTCGGCGGAGGTCTCCAGCGCGGTCAGGTACAGCTCCTCGCTGATCCGGGTGGACAGCTCCCGCGCGGCCGGCGAGTCGAACGGCAGCCGCAGCGCGAAGAACACGTCCTGCAGGCCCATCAGCCCGAGACCGACCGGCCGCCAACGGGGGTTGCTCGCCGCCGCCTGCGGTGTCGGGTAGTAGTTGATGTCGATGACCCGGTCGAGGAACGTTACAGCCGTCCGGACGGTGGCGCGTAGGCGCTCCCAGTCGATGCCGCCGTCGGTGACGTGGGCGGCGACGTTCACCGAGCCGAGGTTGCACACGGCGGTCTCGGCGTCGCTGGACACCTCGATGATCTCGGTGCACAGGTTGGACAGGTGCACCACGTTGCCCGGCTCGGCCGTCTGGTTGCACAGCCGGTTGGCCGCGTCCTTGAACGTCATCCAGCCGTTGCCGGTCTGGGCCAGGGTGCGCATCATCTTGCCGTACAGCTCCCGCGCCGGCAGTTGCCGCACGTAGCGGCCCTGCGCCTCGGCCGCCCGGTACGCGGCGTCGAACCGCTCACCCCACAGGTCGGGCAGCTCGGGCACCTCGTTCGGGTCGAACAGCGACCACACCTCGTCGGCCTCGACCCGGCGCATGAACTCGTCCGGGATCCAGTTGGCCAGGTTCAGGTTGTGCGTACGCCGGGCGTCCTCGCCGGTGTTGTCCCGCAGTTGCAGGAACTCCTCGATGTCCGGATGCCACGGCTCCAGGTAGACGCAGGCGGCGCCCTTGCGCCGGCCGCCCTGGTTGACCGCGGCGACGCTGGCGTCCAGGGTGCGCAGCCACGGCACGATCCCGTTGGACTGCCCGTTCGTGCCGCGGATCAGCGCGCCCCGGGAGCGGACCCGGGAGTACGCGATGCCGATGCCGCCGGCGAACTTGGACAGGTTGGCGACCTGGGCGTAGCGCTGGTAGATCGAGTCCAGCTCGTCGCGCGGCGAGTCGACGAGGTAGCACGAGGACATCTGGGTGTGCCGGGTGCCGGAGTTGAACAGCGTCGGTGAGCTGGGCAGGTAGGCCAGGCTGGACATGAGCCGGTAGAAGTCCACAGCCTCATCCGGCGTACGGGACAGACCGCAGGCCACCCGCAGCAGCCAGTACTGCGGGGTCTCCAGCACCAACCGGCTGGTGGGGTGGCGCAGCAGGTACCGGTCGTAGACCGTGCGCAGGCCGAAGTACTCGAATCGGCGGTCGCCGTCCGGGTCGATGGCGTGGTCGAGGGTCGCGGCGTGCGCGGCGACGAACGCGGCGGTGTCGTCACCGATCAGGCCCTCGGCGTGGCCGGCCCGGATCGCCGCGCTGAACGAGATGGCGCCCTGCCGGCGTACCTCCCGCTCGATGTGGCTGGCCAGCAGCCGGGCGGCGAGGCGCGAGTACTGCGGCTCCGTACCGATCATCTCGGCCGCGGTCTGGATGGTCAGCCGGTCCAGTTCGGCAGTCGTCGCGCCGTCGTACAGCCCGCTGATCGTGCGGGTCGCCACCCGCAGCGGGTCGACGTCGGGCAGGTCGTCGGCCCAGCGCTCGACAGTGGCGACGAGCATGCGCACGTCCGCCCGTTCGCTGCCGCCGTCGCGGGTTTGGACCTGCGGCGGCGTACGCCGGAGGGCCGTGTCGCCGCCGGCCGGGGTCACCTCGGTAACTGTCACCACTCACTCCTCGCGAGCTTGAGGACCTGAAGGCCCTCGGCGCGAGGAGGCAGACACCGGCGGACGCCACGCCGACGGGGCGCGGATCCGGAAGGCGTCGGCCGTCCCACGCGGCCTCGGACCACCGCCCACCCGGATGCGGGTACGCGGCGCGCTGGCAGGTCTTCGGACTCACGGGCACGACCGGGGTCTCCCGGTCACCTACCGGCCGTCGCTTCCCAGGCCAGATGGCGGCCCAGTGCTGATGACGGCTGTCGTTCCCACTCACCGCTGCGGGGCAGTCCCGGACTTCCACCGGGTTCCCTCTTGCCTCGGCCACCCTGGGTTGAGCGACCGAACCAGCTGCGGTCGACACCATATATAGGGGCGACCACGTTTGTCACACCCCACATGTCGGGGCCGGGCGTGTCGCGCTCATCCGTGATGGCCGTCGTCGATCCGCCAGCGCGCGCTGGCGAGGGAGCATCGGCGGCGTCGTGATCGGACCTCGCCGCCGGCTTGACCGAGGAGAACCGGCACCGATACGGTCGACCCACTATCTGCGGCGACGCGAGGGAAGCCGGTGAGAATCCGGCGCGGTCGCGCCACTGTGAGCGGTCCCCGACCCCGGGGGCCGCGAGCCAGGACGCTCGGTCGTCCGCAGCCTTGCGATGGGGACGCGTCATCCCCGAGGAGGTTCGTGCACGCATGTCCAGTTCCACGTCCAGCCAGCCGCTGGTGCACCCCGCTGCCCCGACCCGTCTCCTGTGGACGGTCCTGGCCACCGTCGCCGTGCTCACCCTGCTGGCCTATCTCGTCGCCTTCGACCAGGGCGCAGTCTCGCGCAGCGGGATGTACCTGCACGAGCTGATGCACGACGGCCGGCACCTGCTCGGTGTCCCGTGCCACTGACCGGCGCCGGCACCGCACCCACGTTCGTCACGGTTCTCCTGCGCGGGCTGCTCGCCGGCCTGGTGGCCGGCCTGCTCGCCGGAACGTTCGCCTACGTCGTCGGCGAACCTCACGTCGAGGCGGCCATCGCCATCGAGGAGGCGGCCGCACACGCTGAACCCACCACCGGTGGGCACCAGCACGACGAGGACGCTCTGGTCAGCAGAAACGGCCAGCGCGGGGGGCTGTTCCTGGCCACCGCCCTGTTCGGCGCCGCGATGGGCGGCCTGCTGGCCACCGCGTACGTCCTGCTGAGCCGGCGGCGACGCACGGTGGACGACGGGTGGTCCGGGCTGCTGCTGGCCGGCGGCGCGCTGCTCGGCGCGGTGATCGTGCCGTTCCTCAAGTACCCGCCGAACCCACCGGCGGTCGGCAACCCGGCCACCATCAACCAGCGCACGGTCACCTACCTGCTGCTGGTGGTCCTCGGCCTGGTGGCGGTCTGGTCCGGTTCGCTGGGCTACCGGTCGGTCGGCGAGCAGGCGCCGGTGTGGCTGCGCGCCGCCGCGGCGGTCGGCGGTTTCCTGCTGGTCACCGGCGTGGCCTACGTGGTGCTGCCGTCGTTCCAGGAGGTCCCGGGTGACTTCCCCGCCACGCTGCTGTGGAGCTTCCGGCTCGCCTCCCTCGGCACCCAGGTGGTGCTGTGGACCGGGATCGGCCTGCTCTTCGCCGCACTGATGCATCGGCGGCGCGCGGTCACCGACGTACGACTGGCCAGGTGAACGCCACCCGCCTGCGGCTGGTCGCCCACGGTCACACCGCCGCCCTGCGGCGGGCCCGGTTCGGCGGGGACGACGCACTGGACGAGGGTGGTCGCAGCGCCGCCCTCGCCCTGTCCCCCAGCCTGCTGGGCCGGCGGGCACCGGCGGGCGACACCGGCGCCTGCCTGTCCAGCCCAGCGACGGCGGCCGTCCAGACCGCGTATGCTCTCGGCCTCGTGCCCGCTGTGGAGACGACGCTGGCCGACTGCGACTACGGCGACTGGACCGGCCGGTCGCTGCAGGAGGTCGCCGGCGCGCAGCCCGAAGCGCTGCGCGAGTGGCTGTCCACCCCGGAAGCCGCGCCGCACGGGGGCGAATCCGTCACTGCCCTGCGCGAGCGCGTCGGCCGGTGGCTGGACGGACAGCGCGGCCTCGGCCGACGGGTCACGGCCGTCACCCACCCGCTCGTGATCCGGGTCGCGGTCGTGCACGCCCTGGGACTACCGCTGGTGACGTACCGGCAGTTGGATGTCGAGCCGTTGGCGATCGTCCGGCTCACCGACCACGGCCGACGGTGGCAGCTCCGGCTGAGCGCGCCCCCGGCGCCCGCGAGCCGGTGACGACTGTCGACCACGGCCCCTGTGGAGCTGCCCCAGATATGGGGCGGCATGGACGGACCCGTGCCCGGCCGGGATCGGATCGGTGGTCTCTGCCCGGCACTGGCATTGTCCGTCAGCACCGGCCTCGCCTGCGGATCGCGGGCGACGGCGGCGCGCATCCTCGCCGGCCGGCGGCGGGCGGCGGGGTCGCGGCGGGGCGGCGGGCGGCGGGGCAGTCGGCGGCGGGCGGCGGCATTGGCGTGCAGCGAACAGCGACGGGAGGTCAGTGACGTGCAGCGAACAGCGACGGGGCGTCTGTGCCGGGCGGCGGTGGGGTCGGGGCGGCCGGCAGGCGGATAGACCGGTAAGCGACATACCACAGAGGTATAAACATGACTCTGAGGTATGTGCCTCACGGGCGACACGTCCTCCCCGGCCGCGATGTTGGGCAGATGCTTCCGGGCGACCACGGCGCTGTCAATGGGTTGACCGCACGCAACCTGCCGACCGGGGCGTCCGGGCTGGACAGCACCCCGCGCGGCGCTCAGCGACCGCCCGCGGCCAGCTCGGCCAGCATCCCCTCGCAGCTGCGAACGACGACCTCCGCGCCCCGGCGCTGGGCCAGCGGGAGCAGAGGATCCTCGGCCCGGTCCCGCCACCGCCACTGGGCGTCGGCGGCGACCTCCCAGAGCCGCTGCACGGTCGCCTCGTGCTCGACACCGAGCCGCGCGGCCAGACCGACCCCGTCCCCGCCCACCAGGCGCTGCGCCTCGGCCGCCAGCTCCGCGTCGAAACCGAGGCGGGCGTTGCGCAGCGCCACCAGCAGGCGCAGTTCCCGGAACTCGTGCGCGCCCGCCAGGATCTGCTCGATGGCGGCGACCAGCTCGTCGGCCCCACGCACCGGCTCGGCCCGCACCAGGGCCTCCACCGCGGCCAGTGCCGAGCGCGCCTTGAGGGTGTCGCGACGATCGACGAAACAGCGGGTCATCGACTCCCGCAGCTCGGTGAGCCCACTGCGCCGGATCAGCTCGGCCGACAACGTCACCCGGGTGTCGAACCCGCCGCGCACCAGGGTCGTCGCGAGCCGGATCCCGAAGAGCCCGAACCGATCCAGCAGACCGGCGCGCACCTCGGAGTCCAGGTGCACCGGAAGCTCGCCACGAACGAAGCGGTCGGCGGAGAGCAGGTGGGCCTCCAACTCGGCGCGGGACGCCCCGGCGAGCGTCGCGAGCGCGGCGAAGTCGGACTCGCTCAGCATCCGGCCCGCGAGGCCGACCGCGCCGCTGCACGCCACCACGTTCACGGCCAGCGCGCCCACCCGGGGATCCCGGTGGTGCCGTCGGGCCAGCTGACGGGCGGTGAGCAGCCCGTCGATCCGGCCGCCGCCCACCTCGTCCGCCCGGGACAACACCATGATCACGTTCACCGGGGCGGCCTGCCCGACGACACTGTCCCGAGCGGACTCCAACACCCGCAGGTCACTGTCGCGACCGTCGCGGGTCAGGAACAGCACCCCGTCCGAGTCCCCCAGGACGCGGTCCAGCACGGTCGCGTGGCCCTGCTCGTCGACCCCCGCGAGCGCCGGGGTGTCGATCAGCGTCACCTGCCGCAACGCCCGCGTCGGCCACCGCACCACGATGTCGCGCACCTCCCCGACCCGCCAGCCGAGATCCACCCGCATCCCGGTCGCCGACTTGACCACCGTCAACTCCTGGGGAGGCTGGCCCACCGGGTAGGCGGTGGCGTGCGGCGAAGGACCATCCTCGTACCAGGTGAAGACGCCGTCCGCGCCCTCGACCGGCGCGACCTCCTCCCCCATCAACGCGTTCAGCACCGTCGACTTGCCGGCACGCCAGGGGCCGGCCACCGCGATCCGCAGCGGCTGTTCCAACCGCGCCACCTGGTGCCGCAACCGCCCGACGGCCCGCGCGTCGTGCTGGTAGACGTCCATGGCCTGGCGCAGCAGCCCCCACGCCGCCTCGTCCAACCGCACCCCGACCGTCATGCCCGGGGCTCCAGCAGCACCGGGGTGGAGCGGGCGCCGGTCAGCTGCTGGGACTGCTCGTAGAGCGCGGCCAGGCGGGTCATCTTCAGCCGGATCTCCCGCTGCCGCTGCTCGCGCAGGGCGACATCGGTGTCGGCCTCCTGCTTGGCGCTGCGAAACGACTGCACGATGGCCTCCTGCAACTCCTCGGTCAGCCCCGTGAAGTGATCGCGCAGCATCCGCTGCACCTGGCGGGTGGCGTCCCGGCAGTCCCGGACCATCCGGACGAAGAACTCGTCGACATGCCGCTGGATGGCCGTCTTGACGGTCGCCTGCCGGCGGCGCAGCAACTGCTTGCCCTCGTCCCGGATGCTCTTGCCGCCGAAGAGCGCGCCGATGCCGACCGAGACCGGGTTGATCATCGGCATTCCGGCCAGGGTCGTCGCGAGGCCGAACATCAGCATGCCGCCGTACGAGCCCTTCATGCCGGTGAACAACTTCTGGCCGGTGGTGAACCGGTCGATCCTCGGTCGCTCCAGGTCCGGCAGCCGGTCGCCGAGATCCGCCGGCATCGTCATCGACCAGGGCGGCAGCACGTCGTAGCCGTACCGGTTGAAGTTGGCGGCCACCCGACGGGCGATCCAGTCGCAGCGCTGGATCAGCCACTCGTGGTTGGCTTCCGCGGCCTCGACGAGGCTGCGCTCCAGCCACTCGGCGAAGGTGTCCCAGGCGACGAGGGGGTCCGCCGTGTCGAACGCCTCGTCCACGGCACGCAGGATCTGGCGGGTGCGGTCGCGCAGGTCGTACTCGATGTCGGAGAGCAGGTCGGCCATCTCGTCGGCGAGAGTGTTCTGCCAACGGGTGGAGCAGCGGCGCAGCTCGTCGACCTCCCGCTGGGCGGCGTGCAGCCGGGAGATCGGCCCGGACTGCTCCTCGGCCTCCTGCGTCGCCAGCTCGGCGCGCAGCGGCGCGGCCAGTTGCTCCACCACCGTCCGGGCCACCGCCTGCACCGACGCCCGCGCCAGGTGGTCGGCCTTGCCGGTCAGGTCCCGCTGCAGGCGGGCGATCAGCGCCGGAAAGCCGGACTCGGCGTTGAGGTCGCGGTCCTCGGTCGCCGCCGCGCACAGCCGCAGGGTCGCCGACACCGGAATCAGCGGCGCCGCGACACCGGCGTCGGCGAGGTGCTGCCGGTTGCGCTCGGCCACCGCACGCCAGTCCGCCACGAGATCGGTCTTGCTCTGCACCACCACCACGTTCGGCTGCGAGCGCGTCACGTGCAGCAGCATGTCCAGCTCGGCGACCGAGAGTTCCCGGGTCGAGTCCGAGACCAGCAGCACGGCGTCGGCGCGGGTGGAGGCGGCGACCTCCGCGGCCCCACCGAGCGCCGCCGGCTGGTCGGTCCCCGGAGTGTCCACCAGCACCAGTCCGGCGGCGAGCAACGCGCGGGGCAACCCGATCTCGACGTACGCCGGACCGCCGCCCGGCCGCCGCCCGACCGTGCCGGACACCCCGGTCGCGACCTGGTCGAGCGCCAGGGGGGTCCGCTCGACGAGCGTCGCGGCCGGGGTGCTCGCGCCGCCGGCGGGTCGACCCGACACCGGCGGCGCCTGGACGACGGCCGCGGAGGCAGCCTCGGCGTGCTGCACCACGGTCGGCAGGACGGTGGTACGACCGTCACCGACCGGGCACGCCGGCGCGTTGATGATCGCGTTGATGAGCTGACTCTTGCCCTGGTTCGGCTCGCCGACGACCAGGACGCGCAGCTTCGGGTCCAGCAGTTGGGCACGCTTGTTTCGGACCGTCTGGAGCAGGTCGCCGCGACCGTGTGTGTTGCACGTCCGGGCGATCTCGTCCAGTACGTCCAACCAGATCCCCGCCATCACCGCACCAAGTGTGCGGATTTCGGCTCAATTATCAAGAGGAACCGGAAGGGAAACCGGAGAGAGCCGGGCCGCCCGAGGCGACCCGGCCTCCCGCTTCCGACGGGAATTCCCGTCAGAGCAGACCGCCGGTGATGCCCAGCAACCCGTGGTCCGACGAGGCGGGCCCCCCGCCGTGCAGGTCGCCGGTCACACGGTCGGTGACCCCGCCGGTCACGTCACCGACCGTGCCGGTGACACCGGGGAGGAGACTGTCCACGTGGTGCGTGACGCCGCCCACCACGGACGGGACGTCCACCGGCGGCACCACACCGCCGACGGCACCGTGCCCAAGGCCCAGGCCATTCAGGGTGTTGTGGACGCCGAGGGAGCCGACGATGCCGTCGACCTGACCGTGCGCGTCGGAGAGGACACCGCCGGTCAGGCCGCCGCCGAGCAGATTCGGGTCGGCGGCGCCGAGCAGGCCGGTCGGGTCGCCGACCGCGCCGGTCACGTCACCGAGCACCGGGTCGGCGATGCCGTCGACCGGCTGCACCACGTCCGCGTCGAGGGTGTGCGCCACGTCGGTCACGCCGGTCAGGTCGGTGTCGAGGCCGCTCGGGCCGATGCCCAGGCCGATACCCGGAAGCACGGTCACCCCGGCGGCGACGGTCGTCGGGTCCACGGCGATGGCACCGAGCACACCGGCCTTGACGTCCACGCCGGCGGGCGAGCTGGTGACGCTGATCTGCTGCGCCACGCTCTGCAACTGGCCGACCACACCGGTGGCGTCGGTCACCAGCGGGTCGAACCCGAGCTGCCCGACGGCCGGAACCAGCGGCGCGAGGCCCTGCCCCGGCGCGTAGTCGACCACGAGCGGCACCACGTCCTGCACGTCGGCGGCGGTGATGTCACTGAGCCCCGCGGCGTGCAGCGCGCCTTCCGGGTCCAGGTCGAAGGCCGACCGCGCGTCGGGGTTGGTCAGCAGGTCGAGCACGAAGTCGTGGAGGGTCTGTTGCGAGTCCATGTGCCGGTTCTCCTCGGATTGGCGTCGGCGACCGTCGTTCGTCGACAGTGACGCTATTGCGGGGGCCGGTCCCGGACATCGGGGCTCGGCCCGCATCCGATCCCGCCGCGTTAGGGCCTTGATCGGCTCCACCGTTAGGGGGACTGGGGGAAACCGTCTCGGACAGATTAGGGTCCCGACCAGGGAGCGATCTCTGGTACGAACGTAGGAGCCCGCGGGTTTCGCCGGGGGTGGGTCGCCGGGCAGCGCCGGCGCCATCGCACCAGCCGGCCAACTCGCGGAAAGAGAAGAGACGGATGCCGTACGTCCTGGGGATCGACATCGGAAGCACCAACACCGCCGCCGCCGTCGCACGGCGCGACGGCCGGACCTGGACGCGCCCGGAGGCTGTTCCGCTCAACGCCGGCTCCCCCCTCGTACCGTCGGTGCTGCACCTGGCCGAGGACGGCGCCCTGCACATCGGCGGGCCCGCCACCGACGACGGCAGCCGCACCACCAGGGACTTCGTCCGCCGCATCGGCGACGACGTGCCCCTGCTGCTCGGCGGCGAGCCGTGCGCGCCGCAGACGCTCACCGCGGAACTGGTGGCGTGGGTGGTGGAGCAGGTGCACGCCGCGGAGGGCGGCCCGGCCGAGGCGGTCGTGCTCAGCCACCCGGCGGCCTGGCGGCCGTACCGGCGGGAGCTGCTGCACCGGGCGCTCACCGACCTCGGGCTGCGCGCCGTCACGCTGCTGCCCCGCACGGTCACGGTCGCCGAGAGCCACGCGGTCCCCGGGTTCGACGGCAGCACGGCCGCCGTCTACGCGTTGGGCGGCGCCAGTTTCGAGGCGGCCCTGGTGCGGCGCACCCCGCGCGGCACCTACGAGAGCTTCGGCACCCCGCAGGGTCTCGACCCGATCGGCGGCGCCGACTTCGACGAGCTGCTGTCCAGCCACGTACGCACCGTGCTGTCGCGGGAGCTGGCCGCCACCGGCCGTCGGGACCACCAGGCCGCCCTGCGCGGGCTGCCGGCCGAGTGCGACCGGGTCAAGCGAGCGCTGACCGTCGAGCTGGCCGCCGACGTGGTGTTGAGCCTGCCGACCGGCCCGGCGCGGATACCGGTGACCCGCGCGCAGTTCGAGGCCATGATCCGCCCGACCGTGCAGGCCACCGTGGACCTCCTGCTGCGCACCGTGCAGGGCGCCGGCCTGACGCCGATGCAGCTCGACGGCGTCCTGCTGGCCGGCGGCTCGGCCCGCATCCCGCTGGTCACCGAGCTGATCACGGCGGCGCTTCCGGTTCCGGTCGAGGTGCAGCCGGACGCGCAGCTCACTGCCGCCACCGGGGCGGCGAGCGCGGCCTGCCAGGTGGTGTCACCCCGCCCCCGGCACCCCACTCCGGTCCGCGATCCGGCACCGGTCGCCAGCGCCGACCGGGCCACCATGCCGGCCCTGCGCCGGCCCCGGGACCACGCCACCGATCCGGGCGAGCCGCCACCCCGCCCTCCGGTCCGGATCCTCCCCCTCGACCTGCCGAAGGCGTCCCGCCTGGCACTGACGCTCAGCCGGGGACGCGAAGGATGACCACAATGATCATGAATGACGTCGTCGAGTCCCGACTGGTGCTCGGCAGAGCACCCAAGGCTCTGCTGGACCGGGTCGCCGACGATCCGACCGGCCCGTTCCTGGTCGGCCTGACCGGCCCCGCCGGCCACGGCAAGACCACGCTGCTCGCCGAACTGACGCGCATCGGGCAACGGGCCGAAGTCACCGTACGGACGGGCGTGCCGGAGCCGGGCGATCCCGTCGACCCGGCCGAGCTGCTGCTGCTGGTCGACGACGCGCACCTGCTCGACGACGAGCGGATCGGCGTACTGCTGGGCCTGGTCGCCACCCGTCGGCACCGACTGGTCGTCGCCCACCGGCCCTGGCCCCGGTCGGCGTCCCTCTCCGAGCTGACCGACGCGCTGCGCCGCGAAGGCCAGGCCGTGCTGCTCGGCCCGTACGGACGGGAGCAGACCGCGGCCCACCTCGCCGCCGCGGCACCCGAGCTGGCCCACCGCGGCGACCTGGTCGACCACGTGCACACGCAGACCGGTGGTGTCCCCCGCGACGTCGAGCGGCTGACCCGTGGCCTGCGCGCGGTCCCGGGCCTGATCAGCGCCCCGGCCGAACCGCCTCGGTCCGTCGTCCTCGAATTCGCCCCGGAGCTGGAGATCCAGCCCACCGCCGTACGACGGTTGCTGCTCGCGGTCGCTGCCGGCGTACCGCTGCCGGTGACCATGCTCGGCCCGCTGCTCGACCAGGAGCCGGAGGCGGTCGACGAGCTGATCGCCACGACCCGGGCCGCCGGGCTGATCGGCGCCGACGGCCGGCTCACGCCGATCGTCCGGCGGGCCGTCACCACACTCAGCCCGGCCACCGAACGCAGCGCGGTCTGGCGTCGCCTCACCGAGTTGCAGCTCGCCCGGGGCGGCCCGGTGCTGCCGCTGGTGCGCTCGCTGCTCGCGGTGGGCGTGCTCGGCGACTGCCCGGCCCCGACGCTGGCCGCTGCGGCGCAGGAGGCGCTGGCCGACGAGCCGGCCTTCGCCGCCGACCTGTTCGCCGCCGCCACCGCGGCCGGGCACCCGACGAGCGCCCGGCAGGCTCTCGCCGCCGCGCTCGCCGGCAACCTCGACGACGCGCTGCGCCTGGCGGACCGGCTGCTGGCCGCGACCGATCCGACGGACCGCGCCGAGGCGGCCGTGGTGGCCGCCACCGCTCTGGCGCACCGCGGCCACACCGGCCGCAGCGTCGAGCTGTACCGGTGGTCGGGCACCGCTTCGTCGCTGGCGTACGCTGCCGTCGGCGGGCTCGCCACCGGCGACCTGACCGCGGCCGGGCCGCCGGTGAACGAGTCGGCCGGCGAACCGCCCACACTGCACGCCAGCGCCGCCCGGCTGATGGCCCAGGGCGTACGCGAGAGCGTCACCGGCACGCCGAGCGCCGCGCTCTCCGCGCTCGTACAGGCCGCCGCGCTGCTGGAGCCGGACGGCCGGGCGGCGCTCCTGCCGGACAGTCCCGCGGCGCTGGCCGCCCTGACCGCCGTGCACTCCGGCGAGCTGGACATCGCCGAGCAGGTGCTGCACCGGGCGCAGGCCGCCGGAGTCGGCGGTCCGCTGATGGCCCGCCGACACCGGCTGTTGCAGGCCTGGATCCTGATGGTCCGGGGTCAGACGCTCGCCGCCGCCGAACGCCTCGCCACGGTGACCGCCGACGAACGGCCGTTGGAGTCCCGTGACCTGCTCTTCGCCGCCGCGCTGCGGATGGGCATCGGCCGGCGCACCAGCGACCTCGGGGCGCTCAAGCGGGGGTGGGGCCAGTCCCTGGAGGCGGTGGTCCGCCATCCCGTCGACCTGTTCACGCTGCTGCCGCTGGGTGAGCTGGCCATCGCGGGCGCACGGTTGGGCGACGCGGCCCGGTTGGCGCCGTACCTGCGGGAGGGTCGCGCGCTGCTCGACCGGCTCGGCGCCCCGGCACTGTGGAGCGTCCCGCTGCACTGGAGCGGGTTGCACGCGGCGATCCTGAGCGGCGAGCCGACGGCCGCCGACGACCACGTCACCGCCCTGCTGGCCGCCGCCGACCACAGCCGCTACGCCGCCGTGGTCGCCGCGGCCGCCGAGAGCTGGGTCGAGGTGCTGCGGGGCGTGGTCGACCCGGTGCGGGTGGAGGCCGCAGCCCGTGGCCTGCACGACAGCGGACTGTGCTGGGACGGCGCGCGCCTCGCCGGGCAGGCCGCGATCCGCACCTCCGACCGGCGGGCGATGACCAGCCTGCTGGAATGCGCCCGCGTGCTCCAGGGCCGGCCGACCGCCGCCACCGGCGGGCCGCGACCGACCGCCGGCGAGAGTGCCACCCCGGCGGCCGGCGCCATCGCCGCCCCCACCCAGCAGGGGCTCAGCGACCGGGAGTACGAGGTGGCCGAGCTGGTGCTGGCGGGGCTGACCTACCGGGAGATCGGTGATCGGCTCTTCATCTCGGCGAAGACCGTGGAGCACCACGTGGCCCGCATGCGCAACCGGCTGAACTGCGCGAACCGTGCCGAACTGCTGGCCCTGCTGCGGACCGTCGTCGCCGACCGGGCCAGCGACGCCGCCGGGCAGCCCTGGCCGCAGCGGTCGGCGCGATGAGCCGGACGCGCCACGGGTCACCGCGAACCGAGCGGAGCGCGACGTGACGCACACCCACTATCGGCGACTGCGGGTCCGGTTCGTCGCCGCGGCGGCGGTGCTGCTCACGCTCTGGTCGTACGCGGCCTACCTGACCGGTCAGGACGCGGTCGACCTGCTGCGGGTACGGACCTTGGCCGACACCCTGGGCCAGCCCATCGACCGACTGATCCTCAGCCTGCAGACCGAACGCCGGGTGACCGCCGAGTCGCTGGCCGGGTCGGCGCCGGCGCGGACCGCGCTGGCCGGGGCCCGCGAGGTGACCGACCGGGCGGCGGCGGACGTCCGGGCGTTTCCGGCCGGCCGTGATCTGCGCCTGCTCAGCGCCGCAGCGGTGCGCGACCGGGCCGAGGCGCTCGTGCGGCGGTTGAACGGGCTGGGCGCCGTCCGGTCCCAGGTGGACGTCGGGTACCTGGACCGCACCGGGGCGATCGACGGGTACGACCAGCTCGTCGACGCCGCCTTCGACGTGTACGGACCGGAGTGGGGCGCGTACGAGAGCAGATTGGCGGTCGAGACCCGCGCGGTGATCGCGCTGGCCCGCGCCCGCGAGCTGCTCGCCCGGGAGGACACCCTGGTCAGCGCCGCCGTCCTGAGCGGTCGGATCAGCGCCGAGGAGCGGCGCCGGCTGGTCGAGCTGGTGACCACCCAGCGGTACGCCCGCGCCGAGGCGGCGGCCGGCCTGCCGGCCGGCGGCCGGGGCGCGCACCAACGTCTCGCGGCGGCCCCGGAGTTCGCGGGCCTGCTCGCGGTGGAGGACGCGCTGCTGCGGACGGACCGGGCCGACGCGTTGCGCGGAATCAGCGCGGCGGACTGGCGGGCCACGGCGGACGCCGCGCTCGGCGCTCTGCACGAGCTGGTGACGACCACCGCCCGCGGGAGCGTCGAACGGGCCACGCCGGGCGCCGCGGCGATCGTCGGGCGGACCGGCGCGGTGGTGGGGCTCGGGCTGATCGCCGTGCTGGCGGTGCTGCTCGGCTGGGCCGCCACCGTGCGCCGGCTGACCGACGAGCGGGCCCGCTGGGGCATTGGCCCGAGCTGGCCCGAGCCAGTGCCGGCACCACCCGCCGACGACCAGCCGCCCGCCGGCCAGACCGGCAGCGGTCAGGCCGGCGGCGGGCCGGTCGAGGACCGTCGCGCCGGGGAGCTGTTGTTGCGGGTCACCCAGCGCAACCAGGTCCTGTTGCGCGATCAGCTCGACCTGCTGGACGCGATGCAGCGGCGGGAGCGCAGCGTCGAGGAGGCCGACGAGCTGTTCCAGCTCGACCACCTCACCACCCGGATCCGCCGCAACGTCGAGAAGGTGATCATCCTCGCCGGCGCGACCCCGGCCCGCCGCTGGCGACGCCCGGTCCCCCTGCTCGACGTCACGCGCGGCGCGGTCGCCGAGGTGCCGGAATACCATCGCGTCCTGGTCGCGCCGCACTGGCCGTGGTCGCTCGCCGGGCCCGCCGTCACGGACGTCGTGCACCTGCTGGCCGAGCTGATCGAGAACGCCCTGACCTACTCGGGCACGGACACCACCGTCCGGATCGCTGGTGAGCACCGACCGCACGGCTGCGCGGTGGTGGTGGTCGACGACGGTCCCGGCCTCGACGAGACCGCGCTGAGCGAGGCCAACCACCTGCTCACGAACCCGCCGACCCACCCGCCCGCCGACGCCACGGGGTTGCACACCGTCGCCCTGCTGGCCGCCCGCTGCGGTGCCCGCGTCACGTTGCGGCCCAGTCGGCGCGGCGGGACGGCCGCGATCGTGCTCCTGCCGGCGGAACTGGTCACGGTGACCGGCGGACCTGCCGTGGCGGTCCCCGGGCCCGCGCACCGGCCGGGTCGCAGCGGGCCGGACGCGCCCGACGCGGGCAGGGCGGACGACGCGGGCAGGGCGGACGACGCGGGCAGGGCGGGCGGTGCCGGCCAGTTGCCGATGCGGATCCGCCAGTCCCGGGCCGCCGGGCCCGCATCCGGGCCGATCGGGCCCGAACCCGGCAGCGCCGGCCCCGACACCGTCGAGCTGCCGGTCATGAGAGCAACGAGGAGAGATCGATGACGCATGCAGTGGTCACCGCGGACAGCCTGACCGGCGCGCTGGACCGCCTGGTCGACCGGGTACGCGGGGCGGAGTTCGCCGTGGTGCTCTCCCCGGACGGGCTCCCGCTGGGCGGTTCCCGACGGGTGGAGGCGAAGCTGGCCGAACAGATCTCCGGCGTGGTCGCCGGCCTGCTGGCGTTGGGGCTGGCCGCCACCCGGACCTGCGACGCGGGCGGGCTGCGCCAGATCGTCGTGCAGATGTCGCGGGCGTTCCTGTTCGTCGCCACCATCGGAAACGGGACGATCCTCACCGTCCGGATCGCCGGCGACGAGACCGAGGTGGGTGACATGGCGTACGAGGTCGCGCTCTTCGTGGGGCAGGCCGAACGGCATCTGCCGATCACCCTGGGCCCCGCCTCCGCGGCGAGAAGCGGGGACTCTGGTGCGCAGCGCCGGCTCCACTGACGAGGCGTGGTACGACGACGACGCCGGCCCGGTGGCCCGTCCGTACACGATGACCGGTGGGCGCACCGCGCCCGAGCGGGGCCGCTTCGACCTGATCTCGCTGGTCGTCGCGCGGCGGTCGGCCACACCGGCCACGGCACTCTTTCCCGAACAGGCGCGAATCGTCGAGCTGTGTCACCATCCAGTGTCGGTGGCCGAGGTCAGCGCCGAGCTGGATCTGCCCCTGGGCACCGTCCGGGTCCTCCTCGGTGACCTGCTCGGAGCGGGTCTGGTCGAGACGCACGAACCACCGACGCTGTCGGAGCTGCCGTCGCAGGAGCTGCTCGAGTCGATACTTGTCGGGTTGCGCGCCCTGTGACGGGTCGGGTGCCACCGCGACCCAGGGGTTGCGGGTTGGCGTCCGGGGATGAAGTGAAGGGGAGAGGCAGTGCCGGCAACACCGCCGCAGCCACGGCGTACTGTGGCGATCATTCTGCTGGACCGGATCGTGGCCGCCGCCGCAGCCGTACGGCGGGTGGGCACCGGCCGGGGCGATGTGTCACGGGCCACCTGGATCGCCGTGCTCGCGGCGCTCGGTGTGGTGGTGGCGACGGTGGTCTCCATCATCGGCGTGGTACGCACGCCGGAGCAGTTGGCGCCGGTGACCCTCGATCCACCCCCGTCGGTGGACCAGTTGGGCAGCCCCGAGCCCGGTACGCCCCGGGGGCAGGCGCAGCCGGCGGCCAGCAGCCCGCCCACGTCCGCGTCGCCGTCGGACAGCGCGGCCCCGCCGCCCGTCGAGCCGCCGACCAGCGCGCCGGCCGCGACCCCCTCGTCGGCGTCGCCCACCCCGGCCGCTCTCGGCGCCGACTTCGCCATCGAGGAGAGGGCCCTGCTCAGCTACGGCGCCGCCGTGACGGTCAGCAATCCCGGGCCGGCTCCGGTGGCGCAGTGGACGCTGGCCATCACGCTGCCCCGGGAGTCGCTGCACGTCAGCGCGGTCCAGGGCGCGCGGGCTACACAGGACGGTGCGGTGTGGACGTTCGTGCCGGACGGGAGCGCCGGGCAGGTGCCGGGCAGCGCCTCGGTCCGTGTGACGTTCCGGGTCAACGGCGCGGCGGTCGGCGCGACGCCCACGGCGTGCACGATCGACGGGATCGCCTGCGGCGGGCTGCCGGACTGACAGCCCGCCGGCCCGCCGGTGGCGCGCGTCGCTCATGCTGAAGGGGTGATTCGCTTCGTCCTGAACGTCCTGTGGCTCGTCTTCGGTGGTGGCCTCGTGCTGGCGGTCGGCTACGGCTTCGCCGCGCTGGTCTGCTTCGTCCTGGTCATCACCATCCCGTTCGGCGTCGCCTCGTTGCGCCTCGCCGTCTACTCGATGTGGCCCTTCGGTCGCACCCTGGTGCCCAAGCCGGGCGCGGGCGTCGGCTCCGGGCTGGCGAACGTGCTGTGGGTGGTGCTGGCGGGCTGGTGGCTCGCTCTGTCCCACATCCTCGCGGGCATCGCGCTCTGCGTCACGATCATCGGAATCCCCTTCGGCATCGCCAACTTCAAACTCGTCCCGGCCGCGTTCTGGCCGCTGGGCCGGGAGGTCGTGGACGCGCCGTGACCCGCAAACCCTGACGGGCGCGGGCCACGGCCGGGGCACCGGTCAGCGACCGCAGGCCAGCGTCAGCCCGTCGGGGACCGCGCTGGTGGTCACGAGCAGGCCGAACGTCGTCGCGCCGCCCGGCGCGAGCGTCCCGTTGTAGGGGGCGTTGCGGACCGTGACGTCGGCACCGGCCGTCTCGGCGACCCCGCGCCAGACCGTCTGGATGCGCTCGTCGCCGGTCCACCGCCAGGAGACGCGCCACCCGTCCAGCGCCTGCGTCCCGGTGCTGCGCACCGTCACCGTGGCGACGAAGCCGGTGCCCCAGCGCGAGTCGATGGTGGCCGTCGCCCGGCACGCCACCAGCGGGGCGGTCCGGGCCGGCCCGATCAGGTACGGGTCCCGCCGACCCTCGGCGTCGCTGAACCGGTACCAGTACTCGGTGTCGGGCGTCAGCTGGTCGATGGTGACGGTCCCGTTGCGCTCGGGCCCGGTGACGGCCTGGGCCACCGGCGCCTGCCATTGTTGGGCGTCCTCCCGGCTGGCGAAGAGGCTGACGGTCATCGGCGGGTCGTAACCGCAGGGCGGGCGGAACAGGATCGAGTACGACAACGTCACGCTCGTGGTGGTCACCGCGGTCACCGAGACGCCGAGCGGTAGGGCCGGCGGGCAGGTCGGGGTCGGTGACGGCGACAGGGTGGGTGTGGGCGTGACGGCCGGCGCCGGCGCGGCCTCGGCGGAGCCGGTCGTGCCGGCCCAGCCGGTCAGCGCCATCGTCGTGACTGCCAGGAAGATGCGGAGCATCGGTACCTCCGGGGAGACCGTCGCCGTCGCGGTCGAGGATGGACGACCGACCGTAGGGGGCCGGACGTGCGGCGGCCGCCCGACGGCGATCGGCATGCGGCCGCTGACGAGGACTGCCCGGCGCGGGTGGGGTGGCCACCTCGCGCGTCCCCGCGTCCGAAAGAAGAACGGGCGCGCTGGCTCCCGAGCGCGACCGAACCACAGCATGGCATTCGACAAGCGTCACTACAAGCACGCCAACCGGTGGGCGGCGGCGGCCCGTCGGACGCGAGCCCGTCGAGAAGCGGCTGCCCGCTCCTCGCCGCAGGGACACGTGCCGGACCCCTGCGCCGACGACCATCCATCGTGACCTGTCAATTCGACGCGGGAGCACACCATGCGCGACAGAAACAGCACGAACCGGCGAACCCGGGTGGCGAGGGCACTGACCGCGACGGCCGCCGCGGCGGCGCTGACCGTCGCCCCGCTCGCCGCGCCGGCACCCGCCACCGCCGCCGTCAGCCGGGCCGAGCTGGCCCTACGCTGGGCGCCCGTGCACTACCAGGACGTCGACGCCACCGGCGCCCACGCCCTGGGCGGCAGGGCCGACTATCTCACCGCCGTGGACTTCGACGGCGACCTGAACGGGCGCAACAACTGGGACCGTGCCGGCCAGTCCGGCACCTCGCTCGCGGCGCACGTGTACTACTCCGTCGTGGAGACGAGCACCCACTGGTACATCACGTACCTGTTCTTTCACCCTCGGGACTGGACCGATCACCCGTTCTTCGAGACCGAACACGAGAACGACGGCGAGGGAGTTCTCTTCGCGGTCGAGCGCGACGGCTCCCCGTACGGCGTCCTGCGCGGCGCGGTCACGGTGGCGCACAGCGACTTCTACTCGTACACGCCGGCCGGCAGCACCTGGACCAGCGGCCGGGAGAGCGTCGACGGGACCCTGCGGTTCCAGACCT
Source organism: Micromonospora sp. NBC_00617 (assembly GCF_045161355.1). Taxonomy (NCBI): domain Bacteria; kingdom Bacillati; phylum Actinomycetota; class Actinomycetes; order Micromonosporales; family Micromonosporaceae; genus Micromonospora; species Micromonospora sp. NBC_00617. The sequence continues at coordinate 2,794,685 of NZ_CP107751.1, forward strand.
CACCGCACGACTCCTTCACGCACCCGGTGACCGCGCAGGAGGCGCAGGGGCACGGCCTGAAGGCATATCCGCAGTACGCCATCAACGGCGACGGCCTGGTCTACTACCCGTCCACAGTGGCCGAGACGCCGAGCAGCGGCGACGACCGCGACGTGCGGTACCGGCTCGTCGACATCTTCGCCGCCGGGGGTCTGTGGGCGCAGCGGACCAACGCGAACCTGTTCGCCAGCCTGGGCACGTTCGCCGGCGACACCTCCGGCGACTGCGGCTCGGGCACCTGGAGCTGCTCGGCGAACTCCGCGAACGCCCCCTGGGGCTGGGACGACGGCAACGACGTACCCGCCCGCGGCGAGCTGGCCAGCGACCCGGCGAAGCTGTCCACCGAATACTTCACGGTCCCGGCTCCGCTGGCGCGCAGCTACAGCTACAACCCGTACGCCGGTGCCGCCGCGGCGCTGGCCGAGGCGGCCAGGACGGCAGCGCCGATCGTCGACTGACCAACGGCTCAGGTGCGCGGCCGGCCCGGTTCGGACCGGCCGCGCACCGGCTCACGAGCCGCCGCCGGGCGCGGTCGGCCGACCCGGAGCGGTCGCGCCGCGCCGCGCCAGCACGTAGCCTGCGCGGATGCGACACACCCTCGCACCCGGCGACGAGACCCTGCACGGTCACTTCTCCCCCGACCTTCCCCCGGCCCTCACCATCGACCCCGGCGACACCGTCACCTACCGCACCCTGGACTGCTGGTGGTCGGCCGGCCCGTACCCCGGCGGGCCGAACCGGGACCGGCCCCGGGCCCCGCAGCACCGGCCCGACCACGGGCATGCGCTGACCGGGCCGGTCGCGGTCCGCGGCTCGCGGGCCGGCCAGACCCTCGCGGTACGCATCGACGCGATCATCCCGGCGACGTGGGGAACGACTGTGGCCGGCGGGTGGCCGAGCGGGTTCAACAAGCGCTACGGCGTCGAGGCCGACGGCGTGGTGCACGCCTGGGAGCTGGACCCGGTGGCGTTGACCGGCCGCAACCAGCACGGCCACACGGTGGCGCTGCGCCCGTTCATGGGGGTGCTCGGCATGCCGCCCGCCGAGCCGGGGACGCACTCGACAATTCCGCCTCGCCCGTGCGGCGGCAATCTGGACTGCAAGGACCTGACCGCTGGCAGCACCCTGCTGCTGCCGATCCCGGTCGACGGGGCGCTGTTCTCGGTGGGCGACGGGCACGCCGCGCAGGGCGACGGCGAGGTCGGCGGTACGGCGATCGAGTGCCCGATGGACGAGGTGACGCTGACCTTTGACGTCCGCGACGACCTCCCGGTCACCGGCCCGGTGGCCCGTACCGCCGACGCCTGGCTCACGCTGGGCGTGGGCGCTTCCCTCGACGACGCGACGTTCATGGCCCTCGATGGGATGCTGGCCCTGCTGCAACGGCTGCACGGCCTCAGCCGACCGGACGCGGTGGCGCTGGCCAGCGTCGTCGTCGACGTGCGGGTGACTCAGATCGTCAACCAGACCGTCGGCGCGCACGCGGTGCTGCGCGACGACGCGCTGCGCTGAGCCGCCACAACGGACCGCCCGCGCGGCGGTGGGGCGGACGGCCGCGCCTCGGCGGCGGGGCGGACCGCCAGCGCCGCCTCGCGGCGGCGGATGCTGTCAGCGCAGGCTGCGGGCGGTGAACCTCGCCGGCGGCTCGGCGATCGCGTCCTGTGCCGCGACCAACTGGATCTCCCGGGTGCCCGCCGCGAGGGTCGCCTCAAGGACGGCGAAGACGGAGGAGATGGTGCGCTCCAACGCGGTCGCGGGTGAGCCGGAGGTCCACAGGTGAGCCAGGTACAGCGCCGCGGTGACGTCGCCCCCGCCGTTCGGATTGATCGGCAGCAGCGGCGTGGTCACCGCCCAGGCGCCATCGTCGGAGACCGCCACCACCTCCAGCGCGCCCGCCGGCACGTCGCCGTGCAGCACGCTGGTGACCAGGACGTGCCTCGGCCCGGTGGCACGGACGACGTCGACGGCCTCCAGCACCTCCGCCAGCGTGGACGTCGTGCGGCCGGCGAGGAAGTCCAACTCGAAGTGGTTCGGCGTGATGATGTCGGCGCGCGGCACGACGGTGTCGCGCAGGTACTCCGGAATACCGGGTCGGACGAACATGCCCCGACCGATGTCGCCCATCACCGGGTCACAGCAGTACACCGCGGCCGGGTTGGCGGCCTTCACCTGGGCCACCGCGTCCAGGATCACGGTGCCCATCGCCGGATCGCCCTGGTAGCCGGACAGCACCGCGTCGGCGCCACCGAGGACCCCCCGGTCGGCGATGCCCGCGATCACCTCGGCCACGTCGGCCGCGGCCAGCAGCGGCCCGCGCCACGCGCCGTACCCGGTGTGGTTGGAGAAGTGGACCGTCAGGACGGGCCAGACCTCGTGCCCGAGTCGCTGGAGGGGAAAGACGGCGGCCGAGTTGCCGACATGGCCGTAGGCGACCGACGACTGGATGGACAGGATCTGCACCGACCCATCATGGCCGCCTCCGACGACGCGCAACGCGCGGCCCGCCGGATCTGTCGGCTGGCCCACTCCGGCCACCCGGCACTCGCCGGACGGACCGCGCCGCGGCCGACCCGCGAGCCGGCGCCGCCCCCGCGCCGTCGGGCGTGCGGCCCCGCCCGTGGACCACGCCCTCGGGCGGCCCGGACCGTGGTCGTCCGCGCCGCCCGAGGTCGTTCGCCAGTGGGCCGTCAGCCGCCGAGGCTCGCCGCAGCCGAGGCGATCGACGAGGCGAAGTAGCTCACCTGGGTGTAGACGCCCGGGTAGTTGGGTCGGGCGCAGCCGTTGCCCCAGCTGACGATGCCGACCTGGATCCACGCGTTGGTGGCGTCACGGCGGAACATCGGGCCACCCGAGTCGCCCTGGCAGGTGTCCGTACCGCCGCTGGCGTAGCCGGCGCAGATCTCCTCGGCGGGGATCAGGTCGCCGCCGTAGTTGGAGTTGCAGGTGGAGTCGCTGACGAACGGCACGGTGGCCTTGAGCAGGTACCGCTGCTGGCTGCCGCCCTCGCGCGCGGCGCCCCAGCCGGCGATGGTGAAGGTGCCGCTGTCGTACGCGGTCGTGGTGGCGATCTTCAACGTGCTCAACCCGGTCACCGGGGTGGCCAGGCGGATCAGCGCCCAGTCCTTCCCGGCGCCGTTGTAGCCGGGAGCGCGGTAGACGTAGTTGGACCGGACGGTGATCCGGCTGGACGACTGGAGGTCGACCGTCCCGAGCGTCGCGGTGATGCTGGTGTTGGTGCCGGTCGAGCCCACGCAGTGCGCCGCGGTGAGCACCAGTCGGGAGCTGTAGAGGGCCCCGCCGCACCCCATCGAGAGCCGCACCATGAACGGGAACTCACCCTGCGCGGCGGGGGTGCCGCCGACGACGTTCGGCGTGACGGGGGTGTCGGCCGCGGCAGCGGGCGCCGCGAGGGTGAGGCTGGCCGCAGCCAGCGCGGCGGCCACCAGGCCGGTGAGGGTACGCCAGCGAACCATGCATTCCTCCGCATCCAGACGGCACGCCTCGTGAGCGCACCTCGATTCGAGATAGCGATCATCATATTGAGATTCATGGATGTTCTGGGTCATCCCCGCTGGGTCGTATCCCCGCGTTATGGGGCGGAGTCCGGGCCGCCGCCGACGCCGCGTGGGCGGCCGGCGCCCGGGCTCACCGTGGGACGGACTCCTGGCCAGCCAGGACGACAAGTTCGTCGGCGCCTGCCGCCAGCGGCGCCTTCGCGCCGTCGACCCAGACGAGATAGCCCACCGGCGGACCGGACGGACCCCAGTGGGCGCCGACTATCGTGGCCGTCCCCGTGTCGTTCGACGGGTGGAGCAGGCGTACGCGGGTGCCGGGAGCATGTCCGTCGTCGGCCACGATGAGCAGCGCGTCGAGGATCTGCCGGACGCCGCTGATCGGCAACTCGGCCACGTACGGCTCGCCCCCCGGCCCCACCCGTGGGGTCATCGTCGCGCGCAGGAACGCCGCCAGCCGGGTCGCCTCCTCGCGGACCGGCCAGTCCGGGCCGCGCTCGGCTGTCACCACAGCCCTTTCGATGATCGACCAGAGCAGCACCGGCTCCCGGTCGAGCAGGCGCCGGGCCTCGCGGTCGACCTCGGCGCAGGCCGTGTCGAGGGCGGTGTCCTCGCCCAGCTCCGCGATCCAGACCAGGTCGCCGACGTCGGGCAGCAGCCCCGGCGACTCGGCCGCGACCACGAGGTAGAGCATCGCGAGCAGTTCCTCGCGACCTTCGCCGTGGTAGAGCGTGCCCACCCCGGAGCCCGCGCGCCCCCGACCGGGCGGGAAACGGTCGACGAGGTGACGGGCCCGACCGCTCGGCAGGGCCGCGGCCCGTCGCGAATCCGCCACCCGATCCTCGAACGAGCGCCGCTCACGGCGTTCGACGAGCAGCTGTCGGTGGCTGTCGCCGCCGGTCGGATAGATCGTCCGACCGTACGTGGCGAGGGTCTCGCCGGGCCGCAGACCGAGCGACTCAAGGTGCCGGGCGGCCACCGAGTAGGTGACGCCGGCGCGGGCGGCCTGCTCCCGGATGGCGCGCTTGCGGGCACGCCCCGGGGTCGGGGTGCGGCGGGAGTGGTGGTGTTCGGACATGGCGCCTCCGGTGCAGCCCCACGCACTTCACCGAACGGGCGGCGTGACTGACACACCGAGGGTCGACACGACGGCGCGGAGTCGGCGACTCTTGGCCCCGAGCATGTGGTCGTGCGTGGGCCACCACATCGGGCGCGGGCAGGCGCTCTGCCACCGCGAGCATATCGCGACCCGGCCGCCGGTCGCCGTCCCGACAGCCGCGACCTGTCAGCCCGTGTCGGCGGGGGTGTCGGTGCGGTGTCGGCGCGGTGTCGGCGCGGTGTCAGGCGACCGGCGCACGCTCTGGAGCATGACAACCGACCTGGTGATCGAGGCCGAGGGCCTCGTCAAGACATTCGGGAAGACGAGGGCGCTGCAGGGCGTGGACCTCGCCGTGCCCCGGGGGACCGTGCTCGGCGTCCTCGGCCCCAACGGCGCTGGCAAGACCACCGCCGTGCGCATCCTCTCCACGCTGCTCACCCCGGACGCCGGCAGCGCCCGGATCGGCGGCTTCGACGTCGTCCGGGACGCCGAGCGGGTCCGCCAGAGCATCGGCCTCACCGGCCAGTACGCCTCGGTCGACGAGGACCTGACCGGGCGACAGAACCTGGAGCTGTTCGGGACGCTGCTGGAGCTGGGCCGCGCCGGCGCCCGGCGGCGGGCCACCGAACTGCTGGACTGGTTCGACCTGACCGACGCCGCCAACCGGCCCGCCAAGACCTACTCCGGAGGCATGCGGCGGCGGCTGGACCTGGCCGCCAGCCTCGTCGGCTCGCCGGACGTGATCTTCCTGGACGAGCCGACGACCGGGCTGGACCCGGCCAAGCGCGAGGACATGTGGGACGTGGTCCGATCGCTGGTGACCAACGGCTCGACGGTGCTGCTCACCACCCAGTACCTGGAGGAGGCCGACGCGCTGGCCGACGCGATCACGGTGATCGACCACGGCCGGGTCATCGCGCACGACACGCCCGAGGGGCTCAAGCGGGTCGTCGGCGGACAGACCCTCGAAGTCCGGCCCGCGGACCCGGCGCAGCTCTTGCGGACCGCGGCGATCCTGACCGAGGTCGGCTCCGGCGGGCAGGCCGACGAGATCCGCAAGGGCGTGCTCGCGGTGCCGGTCACCGACGACACGGCCCTGACCGAGAGCGTCGCGCGATTCGCCGCCGCCGGCATCTCCGTCACCGAACTCTCCCTGCACCTGCCGAGCCTCGACGAGGTGTTCTTCACCCTCACCGGGCGTACGGCATCCGAGGACGACACCACTAACCGTACGGAGGTAGCGGCATGAGCACCCTGGTCGGCGCACCACCCACCGCGAGTTCCGCGCTGTCGACGGCCACCCCGAAGCCGCGACCCTTCCGGCTCGTGCGGCACTCGTTGGCCCTCGCCAAACGCAGCCTCATCAAGACCTGGCGTACGCCCGAGGCGCTGATCGACGTCACGCTGCAACCGGTGCTGTTCCTCATCATCTTCGTCTACGTCTTCGGCGGCGCGGTCGCCGGATCCACCCACGACTACCTGCAGTTCCTGCTGCCCGGAATCCTGGCGCAGACCATCGCCACCGGGGCCATCGCGATCGGCGTCAACCTCAACACCGACATCGCCAAGGGCATCTTCGACCGGTTCCGGTCGCTGCCGATCCCCCGCTCCGCGCCGCTGGTCGGCGCGGTCCTGGGCGACGTCGTCCGGTACGTGATCGTCACGGTCTCGACCCTCGCGATCGGTTACCTGATGGGTTTCCGGATCGACACCGACCCGTTCCGGGCGATCGCCGGCTGCGTGCTCGCGGTGCTGTTCGCGCTCTGCCTGAGCTGGTTGCCGGTCTACGTGTCGATGAAGGTGCGCACCCCCGGCGCCGTGCAGGGCCTGATGTTCGCCCTGATCATGCCGCTGAGCTTCGGGTCGAACGTGTTCGTCGGCACCGACACCCTGCCTGGCTGGATGCGGGCCTTCGTGAACGTCAACCCGATGACCCACCTGGTGGCATCGGTACGCGGACTGTTCCTCGGCACCCCGCTCGACGCGCACGTGTGGTGGACCCTCGCCTGGTGCGCCGGCTTCGTGGCGGTGTTCATGCCGCTGGCGCTGCGCGCGTACCGCAGGAAGATCTGACCCGGCCTAGACGAGCAGGTCCTCCATCAGCTCGCGGATCCGGGCGACGGCCGCGGCCACCGGCCGGGCACGCCAGGCGGCCAGCAACGACTCACGCTGCTCCTCGTCACCGAGGGCGGCGTTGAGTCGTTCGCTGCGCCCGCTCGGGAAGAACAGCTCCATGTGCGCCCCGAGCCGCTTCGCGAGCGCGGACAGTTCGCGGGTGGTGGCGATGTCGTCCCGGTACGCGGCGAGTTCCGCGCCGCCCGACGCCCACGCCCCGATCACCGGCAGGTCCTTCGAGTTCAGCGCGTCGTCGCGGGTGAGCGCCAGCAACGTGGCCGCCTGGGCGGCGGCGTCGGTGCCCGACGCCCCCCGAGCGTCGGCCACCCGCAGGTACAGGACCGCCACCGAGGCCCGCAGCATCACGCGCGGCTGCGGTGGCGGGCCGGTCCAGCCGGCGAGAGTGCGGTTCACCTCGTCGGCGTGGGCCAGCGCCTCGTCGTAGCGCTCGCGCTGCCAGGCGAGGTGCGCCAGGCCGAGAAGCGCCTGCGCGACGTCCATCTGCTCGGCCTGGCCCGGCGTCGCCGTCTCACCGAGTCGCCGTTCCGCGTCCGCGTCGCCGGTCAGGGCGAGCTGCACGTCCAGCCGCACCCGGATCGACCGTGCGTCCTGCTGGGCACCGATCATCTCCATGTGCCGGACGCTGCGCGCCAGCCACTCGGCCGACCGCCCCTCCCTGCCGGGAAGCAGAAACTGCCCGACGGCACCCGCGGCCATCGCCATGCCCCAGTGGTCGCCCGCGACCTCGAAGCGGTGGTACGCCTGCTCGGCGTCGTCGATCGACGCCTCCGGCAGGCCGGCGTTCTCCCGTACCGCCGCGCGCGCGATCAGGCCGAGCGCCTGCACGTACGGGTCCGGGTGCGCGACCATCTCGGTCGCGCTCTTCATGCTCTGCTCCAGGTCGGACTCGTCGAAGCCGGGCAACGCCACCGCGAATGCGGTCAGCCGCGGGGACACCTCGGCGGGCCGTTCCGCGAGCAGCGTCCGCAGGGCGCGTCGAGCCAGCACGGCGGGCCGCAGGTCGGCGCTGATACCGCTGTTCACGCTGATCAACACGCACGTCCAGGCGAGTCGGTCCCCCTGCGGCAGCGGCCGGCCGCTGGCCCGGCCCCGCAGTATCGCCGAGCGCCGACGCCGCTGCGGCTCGTCGACGTTCAGCAGCCCGCGCGCCCACACGAGGACCTCCAGGTGCAGGCCGCGCACCGTCCAGAGGTGCAGCAGCGCGGTGGCGACGTCGACGACGGCAGGCTCGTCGTCCTGCTCCAGCGCCCACCGCAGGCCCGCGACCAGGTTGTCCTGCTCGGCGGCGCAACGGTCGAGCGCCTCGACCTGGCCGGGGCCCACGAGGCGGCCGGCGAGCCCGACCGCCTCGTCCCGGGCCCACCGGACCAGACCGGCCATCGCCACGCCCCGGTCACCGGCGGCGTCCAGACGGGCCTCGCCGTACTCGCGGACGGTCTCCAGCATCCGGTAGCGGGGCGGCCCGTCCCCCTCGACCAGGGCCAGCAGGGACTGTTCGACGAGCCTCGCCAGATTCCGCCGTACGTCCGGGGTCTGCGCGACCGCGGCGGCGAGGTCCGCGGTGAACGGCGCGGGGATGACCGCGACCCGCTCAAGCAGCGCACGATCGTCGGGGGCGAGCAGTTCCCGGCTCCAGTCGACCATCGCCCACAGACTCGCGTGCCGTTCCGGCAGGCCCCGCAGCGCGTCGTCGAGCAGCGCGAACCGGTCGGTCAGCCCGGCGAGCACGTCGTCGATCGGCATGTGCCGCAGTCGCGCGGCGGCCAGTTCGAGGGCCAGCGGCAGGTTGTCGAGCCGGTTGCACAGCGCGAGAGTCCGCCCGGTGTCCCAGGTCGGCACCGCGCCGCCGGCCCGCGCCCGGGACTCGATCAACCCGAGCGCGTCGGCGTCCGGCAGGGCGGTCAGTCGGTGCACCCACTCGCCGGCCAGGCCCAGCGGCGCACGACTCGTCGCGAGCACCGCGACCTCCGGGGAGGTCACCGCGAGCAGGTCGGCGACGACGCCCGCCACCGCGTCGAGGACATGCTCACAGTTGTCCAGCACGACCAGCCCGTCGAGATCCGGCGCGAGCGCCCGCAACCGCTCCTCGGGGCTGAGCACCCGCCGTTCGAGGCCCAGGTTGCCGCCGGTCGTCGAGGTGTCCGCGCCACCGAGCGCCGCGAGCACCGTGGGCAGCACCTCGTCCGGCGAGCGCAGCCCGGCCAGCTCGACCACGCGGACCGCCTGCCCGGCCGCCGCCGTGCGCCGCGTGACCTCGGCCGCGAGGCGGGTCTTGCCGGCGCCGCCGACCGCCACGATCGTCACGAGGGCCGACTCGTCGAGCGCCGCGTCCAGGGCCTGGACGTCGCGCTCGCGGCCGACGAGGGCGGTCATCGGCCGGCGCCACGCGGCAGGCAGGGCGATCCGCGCCGGCGGGCGGGGTGGCGCGACGACGGCCGGCGCGGTGAGCTCGCCGCGCAGCAGCGCCAGATGGACCTGGGTGATCACCGGTGACGGATCGGTGCCGTAGCGCTCGGCCAGGTCGTCACGGAGTCGCTCGACCACCTCCAACGCCTCCGCCTCCCGCCCCTGCGCGGCGAGCACCCGCACGAGCAGGGCGGCGGACGGCTCGTCCGGGGGCGTCCGGGCGGCGAGCCGACGCAGGTCCGCCTCGTCGTACGGCCCCGCGCCGGCGAGCGCCGCCTCGGCGCGCAGCGCGGCGACGTCGGCGAACAGGCGGGCGTCCTCGGTGGTGACGATCTCCGGTACCTCGGGGAACAGGGCACGGGCCCGGTCGGCCGAGTCGCGGGCCGCCCGCGCGTCGCCGGCCCGCAGGGCGGCACGCCCGTGATCGAGGAGCGCCCGCGCCTCGACCGCGTCGACGGTGACCTCGTCGGCGGGCAGGCGGTATCCCCCCGGCACCGCCACCACGGTCAGCCCGAGACGGCGTACGCGGGACACGAGCGCCTGCACCGCGCCGGTCGCGTCGTCGGGCGGCGCCCCGTCCCACACCGTGTCCACGAGCAGGCTGGTGGAGACCCCCCGGCCACGCGCGTCGACGAGTGCGCGCAGCACCGCCGCCAACCGCTCGCCTCGGACCGGCCGGCCGTCGACGGCGAGGGGGCCGAGGATCGTGATCTGCACGGAACCAGCATCCCCCACACCAACCACCGCACCGAGCAGGGTGTCGGACGGCGTGCGGGTCTGACCCGGGTGGGCAGCGCGGCGCGGGATGCGTCCAGGACGGCGTGGTGCGTACAGTTTCGGGTCGGACTTGGGGTGGGCCGGCGGAATCCGGCACAGGAAACGGGACGAGACAACGACGCATGGCAGTGGACAAGATTGCCCAAAACAGTCAGGACGGCATTGACCGGAACCGGCTGGAGACCTGTCTCAGCGTCTTCGAGGCGTTGGAGGCCCTCCCGCCCGACCACCCGGACGTGGTGCGGGTGCAGCGGGCCACCGCGAAGCTCTACAAGGTGATCAAGCAGCGGCGACGCGAGGAGCGGCGCGACGCCATCCTCGCAGCCGACCGGGCGGTGACGGAGGCCACGGCCACCGGCGCTCCCGGCCGGATCGACGACGAGACCCAGGGCATCCCCCTCGCCTCCCCCACCACCGGCACGACGGCCGGTTTCCTGCACAACCCGCGCGGCTGCTACATCTGCAAGCAGCGCTACCGCGAGGTGGACGCCTTCTACCACCAGCTCTGCCCGTCCTGCGCCGCCCTGAACCGGGAGCGCCGCGACGCCCGTACCGACCTGACCGGTCGGCGCGCGCTGCTCACCGGCGGCCGGGCCAAGATCGGCATGTACATCGCGCTGCGGCTGCTGCGCGACGGCGCGCACACGACGGTGACCACGCGGTTCCCGCACGACGCGGTTCGCCGCTTCGCCGCGATGCCGGACAGCGCGGACTGGCTGCACCGCCTGCGGATCGTCGGAATCGACCTGCGCGACCCCGCCCAGGTGATCGCCCTGGCCGACTCGGTGAGCAGTCAGGGCCCCCTCGACATCCTGATCAACAACGCGGCGCAGACCGTCCGCCGCTCGCCCGGGGCGTACGCCCAGCTCGTCGCCGCGGAGGCCGCGGCGCTGCCGGACGGTCCCCTGCCGGAGCTGATCACGTTCGCCAAGCCGGGCGGCCCGGCCGGCGGTCTCACGGCCGGGCCGGAGTCGACCGCGCTCACCCCGCACGCGCTCACCGCGTTGGCCTTGACCAGCGGTTCCGCGTCGCCGGAGCGGATCGCGGCGTCCACGGCCATCGACGCCGGCGGTCTGGTGCCGGATCTCGACCCGGTGAACAGCTGGGTGCAGCGGGTGCAGGAGGTCGACCCGGTCGAGCTGCTGGAAGTGCAGCTGTGCAACGTCACCGCGCCGTTCGTGCTGGTCAGCCGGCTACGAGCGGCGATGGCCGCCGCGCCGGCCCGCCGCAAGTACGTGGTGAACGTCTCGGCGATGGAGGGCCAGTTCGGCCGCGGCTACAAGGGCCCCGGGCACCCGCACACCAACATGGCCAAGGCCGCGTTGAACATGCTGACCCGCACCAGCGCCCAGGAGATGCTGACCGACGGCATCCTGATGACCAGCGTCGACACCGGCTGGATCACCGACGAGCGGCCCCACCCGACGAAGATGCGGCTGGCCGACGAGGGATTCCACGCCCCGCTGGACCTGGTCGACGGCGCGGCCCGGGTGTACGACCCGATCGTCCGCGGCGAGCAGGGCGAGGACCTGTACGGCTGCTTCCTGAAGGACTACGCACCCTGCGCCTGGTGAACGACGTTCGACGAGGAGAAACGCATGTCATCTGACCAGTGGCCGACGCTGGACGAGCTACAGCGTGAGGAGACCGAGCTGGAACTCGCGGGCCTGACCGAGACCGACGCGTACGAGCTGGGCGTGCGGGCCGTCACCGCCGCCGCACAGCGAGGGCTCCCGATCTCCGTGGGCGTGTGGCGGACCGGGCGGCAGTTGTTCCACTGTGGCCTGCCCGGCTCGACGGCGGACAACGACGGGTGGCTGCGCCGCAAGGGGCGCGTGGTGATGCGGTTCGAGCACTCGTCGCTCTACATGGCCCGACTCTGCCGGGACAAGCAGACGACGCTCACCGAGAAGTTCGGCCTACCGGCCGCACGCTACGCCGCGGCGGGAGGCGCCGTGCCGCTGCGCGTTCGCGGCACCGGCGTCGTGGGCTGGATGGGCGTCTCCGGCCTTCCGCAGCTGGACGACCACCGCTTCGTCGTCGACATCCTGCGCGGCGACGCACGCTAGCCCCACGCAACCGCCGGACGTCGCCCGCCCGCCGCACATCGGCGTCCGACGGGCGGCGTCCGGCGGGCGGCGTCGTCGGGCACTCGGTGCGTCCGCGCGTCCGTCAGCCCGCGCGGCGGTTCGCCCGCAGGGCGCCCAGGAGCACGCCGGGTGTGGCCAGCGACAGCGGGTGCTCCCGCAGGGAGACGACCTCGTTGAACCGCCGGGCGATCGCCACGTCCGTGACGGTCGCCGTGAGGATCTGCCGGCTGACCCAGCTGGAGACCCGGTAGCCGCGCGGGTAGGGCCCGCCGACGTGCGGCAACGCCAGGTCGGCGGAGGTCGAGGTCGACCAGGCGGCATCGACCACGACCTTCTGCAGGGCGAGGAAGTGGCGGGCGGGCTCGCTCAGATCCGGGTCGGAGCGCAGGTACGCCGACAGGCAGGCCGCGTGCAGGGCCGCCGCCGTCATCCCCTGCCCGTACACCGGGTTGAACGACGCGACGGCGTCACCGACGCTGACGAGTCGTGCCGGGAACCGCCGCAGCGCGTGGAAGTCCCGCCGGCGGCTGTCGGCGTGGTGGTAGGTCTGGACGTCGCCGAGCATCTCCTGCCCGGCCACCTCGGCGAACTCCGGCGGGAACTGCTCCCGCAGCCGTCGGACGAAGTCCTGGGCGGTGCGGCCCGGCCGGTCCTTCCCGTAGCCGGCCATCATGGCCATCCACCGGCCGTCCTCGATGGCGAAGAAGGCGGCGCCGGCGACGTCCGTCATGGTCTGCGGCGTGTGCAGGGCCATGACGACGGCCGTCTCCGGAGACTGCTCGGGGCGGCGGAACAGCGCTGTCGCGTAGTTGAGGTGCACGGCCATCCGACGGGTGGCAGGCCGTTCCCAGCCGGCCTGCTCCAGCCAGTCGGAGAGCCGGCTGGACCGCCCCATGGCGTCCACCACCAGGTCAGCGCCCTCGACGCCGGGCACCTGATCGACCTCGTACCGGACGCCGGTGACCGCGTCGCCCTCGAACACGAGACCCGTGGCACGGGCGGTGACCGTCTTGACGTTGGGCAGTCGGAGCACCTGCTGACGGATCAGCCCCTCCAGGAGGGGCCGGCTGCCCGCCAGGCTGTCGTCGTCGTCGGGTACGACCACCTTCCGTCGGCCGTCGAGATAGCTGCGCCGGGCGGCGGGCGGCGCCTCGATCGCCCCGTGGGCCAGCGCCTGCTGGCGGAACCCGGGGAACAGTTGCTCAAGCTGGAGCAGGCCGCCGGGCAGCAGCGCGTGCAGTTGCGTCCCCTGTGGCACGCCGGGCCGGGCGCCGCTCACCTGCGGGTCGTCCCGGTCGAGGAGGACCACGCTCTCCGCGTGATCGGACAGGACCCGGGCGGCCAAGAGGCCGGCGACACTGCCGCCGACCACCACCGCCTTACCCAGGCGCGGGGTGGGTTGGTCGGGGGGTCGCACGGCGTTTAACGCGGCGAAGACCCGAACCGGGGAGAGGGACATCGTGCTCTCCAAGGGGTACGAGGTGTGGCACCGATCGTTGCACGGCGTCGACCGCCGACCGTCGCCCCGACACGTCCGCCCGGGTGTCGGATACCAACCATGCCGCTGGACGCGGTCGGCGTTCGTCTGAGCGGGGCTGGCGCGCGGCGCGTCCGTGCTGTCACCATCACCGGCATGCCTGTCGCACGTCGCACCCTGCTCGGAGCTGGCCTGGCGGCCGCGACCTGCGCCCTCGCCGGCTGCGGTGACAAAGGCGGCGCGGGGCCGGGCGGGACCGGCCCCGGCGACGCGGCGGCCGCCACCGACGCCGCGGGGAACCGGGTGGGCTTCGGCGCGGCCGGAAACACCCCCTCGGGCACGCCGAGCGCGTCCCCGTCGCCCGGCGGCGGGGCTGCGCCGGCCAACCAGGCCCGGTACGCCCCGCAGCTGACGGCCCTACTGCGGCGTCACCTCCCCGCCTCGCCGCAGACCGTCCAGCATCACGGCTTTCCCGGTGCGGTCGCCGTCGTGCTGGTCGGCGGACGGACGACGGTGCACACCGCCGTCGGGGAGGCGCTGCGCTACGCGGCCGGCCCGAAACTCCTCGCGGCGAGCCAACGCGTCGCGATGCGCCCCGACTCGGTCTTCGACCTCGCCTCGGTCACCAAGGTCTACACCGCGATCCTGCTGCTACAGCAGGTCGAGAAGGGTCGCGTCGACCTGGGCACGCCGGTCCGCGACTACCTGCCCGGCTTCACCGGCGCCGGCAAGGACGCCGTCACCGTCGAGATGCTGCTCACCCACACCAGCGGCCTCCCGGTGGGCGCCAAGGTCACCGGACTGCCCGACAACGCCGCACGCTGGAACGCAGTGCTCACCACCCCGCTCGTGTCGTCGGCGGTGCCCGGGAAGACGTTCCGCTACTCCAGCGTGGGGCTCATGGTCGCCGGCAAGATCGTCGAGAAGGTCACCGGAAGCCGACTCGACCAGGCGCTCAAGACCAACCTCACCGGTCCGCTCGGCCTGCGCGACACCGGCTTCAACCCGACCACCTGGTTGTCCGGCACCGCGCGGGCCACCCGGATGGTGGCGACCGACGCCCGCTCGTCCCGCGGCCTGCTGCGCGGCACCGTGCACGACGACGTCGCCAACCACCTCGGCGGCGTCGCCGGCCACGCGGGGGTCTTCGCCAGCGCCGCCGACCTCGCCGCCATCGGCCAACTGCTCCTGGATGGCGGCACCTACCAGGGCAGACGGGTCCTCGCCGCCGACACCGTGCGCACGATGCTCACCAACCACAACGTGGGCAAGTCGGCCGTCGACCCCGAGCGCCCCCACCGCACGGCCGCCCACGGTCTCGGCGTGGTGCTCAACCAGCCCTGGTTCATGGGCCGGCTCGCGTCCGCGCGCACCTTCGGCCACACCGGGTTCGCCGGCCCCTCGTTCCTGGTCGACCCGGACCGCAAGCTCGTGCTCGCCCTGCTCACCAACCGGGCGCACCCCAACTGGTCCTGGGCGAATCCCGATCCGGTCCGCGCCGCCGTCGGCGACCTCCTCGCCGCAGCGCTCACCTGACCTGTCCGGCCTGGGCGCGGACGTCATCGCGGCGGGCGCCGCCAGGCAGGTCCTCGACCAGCAGTACGGCATCCCCGAACTCGCCCCGATCCACGCGTGCGTCAAAGCCCCTGGCGTCACATGCCGGTCGGCTCGGGAGCGTCACGCGGCGGGTGCGCCAGGACGAACCGCTGCACGGCCGCGCCGCTGACCGTGGCACAGAACTGCCGGTACCCGGCCTGCGCTCCCCAGTGCGACAGGGCCAGCGGCCGGCCGGCCGGGAACGCCCCGTAATCGAGGTCCCACGGCGCGACCACGAACCTGCCGCCGTAGCGGTCGTCGCCGAACGTCCGGGCCAACGCCCGCAGTGCCTCAATCTGGTCGGGGGCGAGCGGTTCGACGTACCACAGCACGGTGTAGCCGTGTTCCAGGTTGTGGACCAGCGTCTCGATCGGCGGGCGGTCACGGGTGACATAGAACCGGCGCACGGTCGGGGCGGGCACCACGAAGTGCGGTCCGGACGACGGTGGGACCAGGTCGTACCGGACGCGGGTGACGTACGGCTCGGCGGTCCCCGGGCCGACGTGGAGGCCGGCGCCACTGATCCGGTCGGTCAGCTCCGGATCGCAGCCGGCCCGGTCGGCGTCCACCCCGATCGCGGCGGCCGGTCGACGGGAGGCCGGGTCGGCGTACGCGCGCAGGAACGGGGTGGCCGCCACCACGAGCAGGACGGCGCCGAGCGCGGTGGCCGCCGCGGCGATCCTCGGCCCGTACCCGGAGCGTTCCTCAGCCACGGCCCGCTCCCTCCGCCCGCAGGTGGGCCGCGGTCCACTCCAGCACCGTCTCCACCGGGGGCATCCCCCGGCCCGCGAGGGTGCCGGTGCTCAGCGCGAGCACGGGAACGGGCGGCACCACGCCGTACCCGTCGGCGCGCAACCGCGCCACGTTGCGCTGCACGGCGGGGCGCTGCCACATCGCGGCGTTCATCGACGGCACGAGCACGACGGGAGCGGCGGCTGCCAGCACGCAGGTGGCGACCAGGGTGTCGGCGATTCCCAGGGCCGCCTTGGCCAGGGTGTTGGCGGTGGCCGGCATGACGAGCACCAGATCCGCCCACCCGGTCAGGGTCAGGTGCGTGACCTCGCTGGTCGCCTCCTCGTCGGTCAGCGCGGGGCGTCCGGTCAGGAGGGCGAACGAAGCGGCCGGGACGAAGCGGGCGGCGGCGGGAGTGAGCACGACCCGCACGTCGAGTCCCAACGCGTGGCGCATCACCATGATCGACTGAGGCAGTGTCAGCACGTCCGCGGATCCGCAGGCGGCGACGAGGATCCGCCGCGCCGGGAACGGGTCGTCGGCGGAGACCACCGGGCGCTGCGGCGCCTCGGTCACGGTACGGGTATCCATGCGTCGCCTCCTGCGTGGGCGGGTTCGTCATCGGTCAACTGGCAGCGGACCAGGTCGGCGTACACGCCCCCGGCACGCAGCAGCTCGTCGTGCCGGCCGCGCTCCACGAGCCGGCCACCGGCGACGACGAGAATCTGGTCGGCGTTACGGACGGTGCTCAGCCGGTGGGCCACCACGATCCGGGTGCAGCGCATCGCCGAGATCGCCTCGTCGACGCGCCGCTCGGTGGCCACGTCGAGGTGGCTGGTCGCCTCGTCGAGCAGGAGCACGGCGGGCTGCCCCGCCAGGGCCCGTGCGATGGACAGCCGCTGCCGCTGCCCGCCGGAGAGCGCCTGGCCCCGCTCGGCGACCTGGGTGTCGTAGCCCATCGGCATCGCCGCGATGTCCTCGTCGATCGCGGCGGCCTCGGCGGCCGCCCGGATCGCCGGCATGCCGACACCCGGATGCACCAGGCTGATGTTGCGCCGGATGGAGTCTCGGAACAGGTAGCTCTCCTGCAACACCACCCCGAACTGGCGGCGCAGAGCGGTCGGGTCGATGCGCGACAGGGGCACCCCGTCGAACAGGATCTCCCCGCCGGTGGGCCGGTAGAGGCCGGTCAGCAGCATGGCCAGGGTGCTCTTGCCACTGCCTGACGGCCCCACCACGGCGACCTTCTCCCCCGGTGCGACGTCGAAGGAAATCTCCCGCAGCACCGGCGCCGCGCCCCCGTCGTAGCGGAAGCTCAGGTCGCGGACGCTGATCCGGCCGGTGAGGCGGGGCGCGGGCAGGTCGGGGTCCCCGGCGGGCTCCGGCTGGGCGGCGAAGACGTCCCGCAGTCGTTGCAGGTGCGACACGACCGACTGGAGCACCTGCGCGCTGCTCACCAGCGAGGCCAACGGGGTGAGCGCGGACAGCGCCAACGCCTGCAGGCCCAGGGTCGCACCGAGGCCGGCGCCCTCGAAGAGCCGGCCGGTGCCGAGCCACAGCAACGCCAGCGGCCCGGCGAGTTGGACGCTCGCGGTGATGTTGGCGACCGTGGCCGAGAGCCGGTTCTGGGCGATGTCGGCGTCCAGCGCGGTGGTGTAGCGGCGCAGCCAACCGTCGTACACCTGCCGCTCGGCGCCCATCGACTTGACCGTCGCGATGCCCGACAGCGCCTCCATCAACGCGCTCTCCGCGTCGGCCTGCACGGTGAGGTGTCGCTGGTTCAGCCGCAGCAGTCGGCCGTTGACCAGCGCGACGGCCGCCACCTGGACGACACCGATCGCGGCGGCCAGCCCGGCGAAGGTGAGGTCCCTGGCCACCAGCACCCCGAAGTACGCGATCACCAGCACACCGTCGATCACCGCCGTCAGAACCTGGGTGGTGACCAGTTCGCGCAGCAGGATACTGCTGGACAACCGCTGCATCAGGTCGCCGCTGGCCCGCTGCTGGAAGAACGCGTACGGCAGCCGCAGCAGGTGCCCGAACAGGCGAGTCATCAGCGCGGCGTCCACCCTGGCCTGCAACGTGACCAGGAGCCGGGAGCGCAGGTAGGCCACGCCGAACTGGGTGAGCACCAGCGCCGCGATGCCCAACGCCAGGTACGGCATGAGGCCGGTCTCCCGGGCCGGCATGATCTGGTCGAAGGCGACGGTCGTGGCCAGCGGCAGGGCCAGTCCCAGGGTCTGGAGCAGCAGGGAGACGCCGAACGCCGAGCCCAGCCGTGGCAGGAAGGGCCGCAGCAGCGGGTGCGCGCGCCGCCAGCGGGCCACCGGGCCGGGCCGGGAGACGGCGGGCTCGGGCACGGCCTCGGGGTCGGGGGTGAAGGTCAGCACCGTGCCGCTGAAGCCGGCCGCGAACTCGGCGGCGCTGAGCAGCCGACGCCCGAGCGCCGGGTCGACGAGCCGCACACCCCGCACGCCGACGTGTTCCACCACGACGAAGTGGGCGTCCTCCCAGTGGGCGACGGCCGGCAGGGGCAGCTCCCCGACCTGGGCGGCGTCGGCGCGGAACGCGCGGCCCCGCAACCCGAACCGGGAGGACGCGGTCAGCAGCGCCCGCGCGGTGACGCCGTCGCGGCCGACGTCGAGCACGTCGCGCACCCGGGCCAGCGAGGCGCGTACGCCGTGCCGGCGGGCGACCATGGCCAGGCACGCGGCTCCGCAGTCGGTGTCGGTCATCTGCATCACCAGCGGCACCCGCTGCCGGCGCCACCACGCCGGTGCGCTGGTCAGGCGGCCCACTGTCGCCTCCGGACGCCGAGCGTGCCGGCGCGCGCGTCCGCCGGTGGCGCCAGCAGGAGAACCGACGGCACCCGTTCGGGTGCGGCGAGCCGCAGCAGGGCGAGCCCGATCCCCGACAGGCCGGTCATCAGCTCCGGCGTGGTGAGCGCTGTCGGGTTGGCGCAGCGCCAGCCACCGCTGAGGCCGTCGCGCAGCACCGCCGCCGCGGGTGCCGCCGCCTGCTGGGGGGCGGCCGTCAGCAGCAGGTCGAGGTTGCCGAAGTCGCCGTGGCACAGCGAGTGGTTACGACCGAAGCCGGTGGCGAGCGTCGTCCGGACGGCCGTGCTGATCTCCGCGTCCAGGGCCTCGTCGGGGCCGAGGGCGTCGCGCAGCAGCAGCCGCGACAGCCCCACCCCGGGGGCGCCGTGGCACCAGGTCACGGTGCTCTGCCCCGGCCGGCGCAGGTCAGCCCAGTTCGCCAGCTCGGGGCGGAACAGGCTGCGGTCGTACGCGAGCACGCGGGCCGCCGCGTCGGTGTAGCCGGGATCGCCGGTCAGCTGCCCGGCCCGGGCCAGCGCGGCGGCGATGCCTGCGGAGCCGTGCGACAGTCCGCCGAGGGGGTCGCCGGAGGCCCCGGGGGCCGGGTGCGGGTGGTGCTCGGCGGCGGCGCGAAGTCGTCCGGCGGCGGCGCGCAGGGCGGGCTCGACCCGTTCGGGGTCCAGACCCGCGCCGGAGACGGCGAGGACGGCGCCGGCGTACCCGTCGACCAGGTCGAGGGCCTGCTCGCTGGCGGCCAGCGCGACGATCCGGGCCAGCGCCACGTCGACCACCGGCGCGAACCGGTCGGTGCGCCACAGCGCCCCGAGGTGCCCGAAGGTGTAGAGCAGGCCCGACCAACCGGTGAACGCGCCGATCCGGTCGCCGGGAATCCGCTGGTCGAGGACGCGGGCGGCCAGCCCGGCAGCCGCCCGGGCGGCGAGGTCGGTGAATCGCCGGTCACCGGTGAGTCGGCCGGCGTGGGCCAGGAAGAGCGCCACGCCCGCGATGCCGTCGTAGAGGTGCGGGCCGAGCGGCGCCGGCGCCCACCGGCCCAGGTCGGCGGGCGAGGGCGTGAGGCCGAACCAGACCGGTTCGGCACCGGGGCTGGCAAGACCGGCCACCACGTCCGCCACCTCGGCCGCGGCGGCCAGGTAGGCCGCCGGGGCGGGTGTCGGCGCCGGTGGCAGCTCCGCCAGCCGCCAGCGCACCCGCGCGTGGGGCGCGTCGGTGGCGTCCACCCGGGCGGTGAAGGCGGCCTCGATCAGCCAGCGCTGCCGGGCCAGGTCGGCCGGTCCGAGTCGGGCCAGCCGGCGACGCGCCTCGTCGAGTCCGGACCGGGCCAGCAGGCCCGGCAGTCGTTGCCCCCGGCTGCTCCAGAGGTCACGAGAGTCCACCCGGGTGGTGAACATCGGCACGTCGCGGCGGGCCAGGTCGGCGCGCTCCGCCGCGACGGTGGCCGCCAGCAGCGGCAGTTCCGCCACCCCCGACCAGAGCCAGTCGTACAGCCGCTCGGCGTCCAGGCCGTCCTGCAGCGCGTCGGTGTGCAACGCCGCGTCGCGCAGCCGCAGGTACGTGCGGGTGGGGCGGAGCACGACGCGGATCTCGTCGGCGGCGAACGCGGTGAGCGGCCCGTGCGGGGCCAGCAGATCGTCTCGGACGGCGACGAGGAGGTACGTCATCGACTCGAACCCCTCCACCACCCGCGGCAGGTGCGCGGCGACGCCGGTCGTCGCACCGGCGCTGGCGGGGTCCTGCCGGCCCTGCTCGTCGTGGTGGTGACCGGGAGCGCACAGCCGCATCTCGTCGGTCCCCTCGGCCTGCCACGCCGAGCAGTTGCAGCCGTCGCCGACCGGTCCGGCGGCCTCGTCGGCGCGAGGCAGCAGGCCGACCGCGAGCACCGAGTCGGCGATCGCGTCCCCGCCCCGGGCGCTCGTGGACCGGACCACCGCCGGGGTGAACACGGTCTCCAGGTCGATCAGGACCGGATGCTCACCGTGGGCGACCACGTTCTCCTGGTGGCAGTCGGTGGCCCCGATGGCCTGCAGCAGGGCCAGCAGGGCGCCGAACCGGTGGGCGTAGCGGCGCTGTCCGGCCGTGGTGGCGGGCGCGCGCGTGTCGACGTAGGAGGCCCAGCCGTACTCGCCGCGCGGCAGCACGGTGAAGGTGTGCAGGTCGGCGCCGCGGTCGTTGAGCCAGGCCAGCAGATGCTGGAACCGGGCCTCGACGGCGACCGGGCGGGGCTTGTAGACCAGCCGCAGCCCACTGTCGAACGTCGCCACCAGCACCCGGCGCCCGTCGCGGTGGGGATCGCCGGTCTCCTCGACCTCGACCAGGCGACCGAGCGGGGCACCGGAGTGGAAGGTCGCCGCGAGCGTCGGCGCGTCGGCGCGGAGCCGGTGCAGGAACTCGACTGTGCGAGCGGCCCAGGAGCGGGTCAGCTCGTACGCCTGCCGGGCCAGGACCGGGTAGTCGGCCAGCAGGCCCAGGGCCGCCTCGGGGGCGCGGTACCGGCCGAAGAACGCCACGAAGCGCTCCTGCGGCGTCGCCCCGGACGACGTGCCGCGCAGCCGGTCGATGTTGAGTTCCAGGACGACGGCCCGGCTGAGGAGCACGACCAGCTCGTCGAGCAGGCCGGTCAGTCCGAGCCGGTCCAGGTCGGCCGGCAGCGGCACGGTGTCGTCGGCGAGGTCACGAGCCCGACGTGCCACCTGGGCGCGGGCCTGTGCGACCAGGGGTGCCACCAGGACGAGACAGGCGTCGAGCGGGCGACCGGGCAGCAGTTCGGGGCCGATCTCCCCGTCCGCCGCTCGCGGGTAGCAGGCCAGCAGGTCGTCGATCCATGCTGGCGTGCCGTCAAGACGTGCGGCGAGCAGCTCGGGCGTCTCGTCGAGCAGAGCGAGGAGCACCTGCTCGTCGATGCCCTCCGCCGCCAGCCGGCTTCGCCAGTCCTCGTCGTCGGTGAACGCGCCGGCGGTGCGCCACCGCGACAGCCGCCACCGCGACCGCTCGCCGGGCAGCGAGGCCGTCGGCACGGGCGCGGCCAGCCGTTCGGCGATGCTCAGCGCGGCCAGGAGGCGCTGCTCGACGCGGACCCTCGGGTCGTCGGCGGCGCGGTGCGGGTGTTCGGACATGCGGGTCTCCCGTGGCGGTGGTTGGGCGGAACGACGGGGTCCGGGCCAGGCCCGGACCCCGTGCGGACCCGAGGGATTCGAAAAATCAGCAGACGCAGTGGCAGCACGCCGTGGTGTGGCCGGTGGTCGCGGCGGCGCCGCCGGCCACGGTCTCCAACTGGTCGCGGTCCAGCTCGACCAGACCGGCCGGGTGGTTCTCGACGGCCTCGGCCGAGGCGGCGCGGCGGTACTCGTCCTTCCAGCTGCTGACGATGTCGGTGATGGACATTCGCGGCTCCTTTCGCGACGACCGTCGGCCTGTCCGGCGGTCGCTGGCAGAGACCAGCCTGCGGGCCACGGGGGTGCCGGCACATGAGTAGCCGCTACCTCATCCCGGGCCGGTGGTGTCACGCGGACGACAACCGAACCGTGGGTTCGGGGCGTCCGGTGTGCAGGCATGTCTGGAAGCTGACGGCGCCACCGGGCGGGGGTGTGTGAGGGTGGGGCCCGCGCCACCCAGACCGCCGCGCACACACGATCCGACCAAGCGAGCGGATCGAGGACGGAGATGGCGACCGGGCCCCGGACGGGTACCCGGCCGGGTTGAAGGGGTTCCGTGGCTGCATCAGGAGGTTTCGTCGACGGGGGCGCCGGATGGCCGTTCGTCGGCAGGGCGCGCGAGCGTGACCGGGCGGTCGAAGCGCTCACCGCGTCGGCGGGTTGGGGGGTCCTGCTCACCGGCGATCCGGGGGTGGGCAAGAGCCGGCTCCTGGAGGAGGTGCTGGCTGAGGCGCTACGGCGGCAACATGTCGTGCTGCGGGTCACCGCCACTCCGGGCTGGCGTGGCGTGCCGTTCGGCGTGCTCGCCAGCCGGCTGCCCCAGCCGTCGGACGCGAGTGTCGCGGACGTCTTTCGCGACGTCGAGCGCCGGCTGCGCGAGGTCGCGGCGGGCCGGGGCGTGGTGGTCGGGGTGGACGACCTCAACTGGCTGGACGACGCGTCCGGGGCGCTCCTGGAACGCCTCGTCGTGGGGGGCACCGTGCGGGTGGTCGCGAGTGTCCGGGGTGACGCCCTGCGCGCGGCGCCGGTCGCGGCGCTGCACCGCTTCCGCGCGGTCGACCGGGTCCACGTGCCGCCGCTGGACCCGGACGAGACGGCAGTGCTGGTCCGCGAGGGGCTCGGCGGCCCGGTCGACGGCCTGACGGTCGGCGCGCTGTGGCGGATCAGTCAGGGCAACCCGCTCTTTCTGCGCGAGGCGCTGCGGTGCGGGTTGCGCGATGGCGGCCTCGTCCAGCGCGACGGGATGTGGACGTGGCCCGCCGAGTCGCTGTGCTCCACGCACCTGTCCGACCTCATCGAGCAGACCCTCGGCACGCTCACCCCGGAGGAGGCCGAAGCGTTGCGGTACGTCGCGCACGCCGAGCCGGCTCCGCTGGCGCTGATCGAGCGGACCGTCGACCCGCCCATCGCGGAACGGCTTGAGGAGCGCGGCCTGATCCGCCTGGTCCGGCATGACACGGGCGTGCTGGTGCAGACCAGCCATCCGCTGTACGCCGAGGTGGTCCGCAACCGCACCGGGGAGCTGCGGGCCCGCCGGCTGCGCCGGGCCCTGGCCGAGGCGCTGGCGGGCGTCGACGGCGGCGGCACCGAGGCCCGGGCACGGATCGCGGCCTGGCGCTGCGAGGCCGATCTGCCGGTCGATCCGGACGACCTGCTGGCGGCGTCGGAGTACGCGCTGCGCCGCCACGACGCGGCGCTGGCCGAGCGGCTGGGCCGGAGGGTCGACTCGGCCCGGGGCGACTGGCAGGTGGGCCGGGCGTTGGTGGCCCAGGGGCGCGGCGACGAGGCCGACGGGCACCTGGCCCGGGCCGCGGCCGACCTCGACGACGCGCGCGACCGCGCCGAGGCGACGGCGCTGCGAGCGCTGAACATGTACTGGGGAGAGCGACGGCCCGACCGCGCCCGCGAGGTGATCGACGGGGGCCGTCGCGACCTGCCCGCCGACGCGCGCGCCGGGCTGCTCGCGGCGGAGGTGGGGATCGCGGCGTTCGGTGGCGACGCGGGGGGTGCCCGCGCCCTGATGGCACGCCTGGCCGCCGACCGGCCCCGGGACCCGCTGTTGGCGACGGCGGTCGCGGCGTTGCTGCCGTACCTGCTGCTGTTCGACGGGAAGCCGGGGCAGGCGGTGCGGATGTTCGACACCGGAGAGGTCGACATCCCGGAGACCTGGCCGACGATGCGCGCCGCGACGCAGGCCTGCCACGTGCAGGCGCTGCTGCTGTCCGGGCGACTGCACGACGCCGAGCGGCTGGCCCAGCGCTACTACCGCGACGCGGTCACGCGGGGCGCGGCGGACGCGGTCGGGCTGCTCGCCTTCTCCCTGGGCAAGTGCGCCTACCACGCCGGGCAGATGCGGCGGTCGATGCGCTGGCTGCACGAGGCGCGGACCCTCACCGCCGACCGTACGCTGTTCCCGATCCGCGACTACGTGCTGTCGGCGAACGCGTACGTGGCGGCGCAGTTGGGTGAGCTGGCGGAGAGCGGGAGGTTGCTGCGGCAGCTCGTCGACGACCGCACCGACGGCGACGGCCCGCACGGCGGCGGGCTGGTGGCCATCGACGCCGAGCTGACCGCGGCCTGGCTGACCGCCGCGGAGGGCCGGCCGGCGACGGCCGTCGCCACGCTGCGGGAGTTGCACGGGCGCGCGGGGCAGGCGACGACGGTCACGGTCGAGTGCCTGCACCTGCTGTCTCGCCTGGAGCCCGGCACCGCCACCGCCGAGCGGCTGTGCACGGTCACCGCCGACTGTGACAGTCCACTGTTCGCGCTGTGGTCCGACTATGCCCACGCGCTCGCCGCCGATGACCCGGCCGCGCTGGAACGCGTCGGCAGCGCCCTGGAGGCCAGCGGCTATCTGACGCTCGGGCTGGAGGCCGTGGTCGCCGCCGAGAGAGCGTGCCACCGTCGAGGCGACCAGCGCCGGGCCAACCTGCTGGCCCGGCGCGCGGACCTGCTGCGGGAGCGGTGCGGCGGATACTGGCCCCCGCTGAGCCCTCGGCCCTCCGACCGGGACGGGCTCACTCCCCGGGAGCGGCAGATCTGTGAACTCGCCTCGGCCGGGCACGACAACGCCGCGATCGCGGCCAAGCTGGTGTTGTCGGTGCGGACGGTGGAGAACCACCTCCAGCGGGCGTACGTCAAGCTCGGCGTCCGGGGCCGCGGCGGGCTCCCGACGGCGATCGGGGCGCAGCGGGCGGGGTAGGCGCGCGGGCGCTCACCCGACGCCCGCAAACGTCGATGCCTTAGACGAGTAAGTCCTAACCCTGGTCAGTGGTCGTAGGCGATCAGGGATCGGGTGACGGTGCGGTTGCGGTATGACGGTCGCAGAAGCCGCGCATCATCGGTCCACAGGTCGGTGTCCGCGGCTACCGCCCGGATCGCCCGCTTCAGCTACGGCGACGCCGGACCGCACCCCGAGCAGTACCTGCGCCACGGCCAGGGTCAACAACTCGGCATCGGTCAACCGCGGCGGCCGTGCGACCCGGGCAGGGCGTCCGAGCCAGTCATCGATCTTCACATACCAGTGCGGTGAGAAGGGTGTTGATGATCCGCTTTGGCTGCCCGCCGCGTCGATGTGCTGTCGAGCGGTATACCTCAGAGGTATGAATATGACTCTGAGGTATACCGCTTACGACCGCATCCGCCCCCACGGAGATGACTGACGGTCACCGCCGGCCGCCGGCAACGCCCACCGCCCCAGCCAGGGTTAGGAATTACTCGTCTAGAGCCGGGCGTCGCCGGCCGCGGTGGCCTCCTGCACCGCCGAGGTACGACGAACCTCGGCCCGCTGGTCGCCCGCGTCGTCCCGGTCGGCAACGGCCATCCGGGCCGCCCGGTTGGAGCTCGGCGCGGCCTGGTCGCCCGTCACGCCACCGCGGATGCGGTTGTTCGTGGCCACCTGCGCGGCCGGGTTGTTGCCCGTCACCGTCAACTGGCCGTTGATGATGTTGTCGTCGACGGTGACGCCGCCGGTGGTGGTGGTGACGCTGACGTCCGCGCCCCAGTAGCCGCCGGACGCGCAGCTGTCCAGAGCGCCGTTCGGGCCGAGCTGGACGCCGCCGAGGTTGCCCGCGAACGTGGCCCGACCGCGGACCGCGCTGCCGCACACGACACTGCCGGTGGCGCTGTTGAGCACCGACAGGGTGCCGTCGACGAACGAGTCGTGCACGTCGGTGTAGTAGGTGCCGGTGCTGCTGACGTTCCGCGTCACCTGGGTGCCCCCGTCGAGCCGTACCTCACCGGCGCCGACGGTGACGTTCCCGGTGATCGTCGCCGCCTCGGCGAACAGGAAACTGTCGATGGTGGCCGAGCCCTTCGGCCGGACGGTCACCGCACCGGTCCGGGCGTCGGAGAGGAAGACCCCGTAGCCGCCGGCGGCCAGCACCACCTGGCCGTCGACGGTCGTCTCGGTGGCGTCGAGGTAGCCGTCGGCGGCGACGCGTACCTCGCCGCTGACCCGGCCACCGGTGACCACCAGGTTGGCGCCGGCGGCGACGGTGACGTTGCCGGTGATCGTGGTGCCGGTCAGCGCGCAGGACTTACCGGCCGGGACGAGCAGATCGTTGGGCACGGTCACCGCACCGCCGGTGCCGATGCAGTGGGTGACCAGGTCGGCGTGGGCGGTGGGCGCCACGGCCAACACCGAGGCGGCGATGACGGCGGTCACGGTGGCCAGCTTGGCGACGGTACGTCCGGGCATCGTGGTACTCCCTGTCGATGAGATTCGGGTGCTCATGCGCCGACGTCCGATCGGGCCGCGGCCCGGACGATGGCGCCCTGCTGCCGCTTCGTCAGCGTTCCGGCGGTCACCAGCGCGGTGGTGACCGCCTCGACGTGCCGGACGAAGTCGGCGTGGCCGGGGTAGTCGGCGTGTTCGTCGATCAGATCGTTGATGGTGCAACCGTCGCCGGTGTCGGCGTTGGCCACGCCGGTGTCGTCTCCGTCGATGATCACCGTGTCGCGGGTGTCGGACCCGGGGCAGGCGTCGGTGCCGTCGGCCACCACCGTGAAGGTGCTGGACTGCTCGGCGGCGGCGTTCCCCGCGGTGTCGGTCGCCCGGTACCGCAGGGTGTGCGCCCCGGGGGTGCGGACGGTGACCGGGCCGGCGTACGCGGTCCAGCCGCCGGTGTCGAGCGCGTACTCGACCGACGCCACGCCCGAGCCGGCGTCGGTCGCGGTGACGGTGACGGTGGCCGCGCCGACGTAGGCGCCGTCGGCGTCCCGCTCGCCGGTGATCGTGGCGGCCACCGTGGGCGGGGTGTCGTCCTGCTCCGGCGGGGCGACGACGGTGAAGTGGGCCATCTGCTCCGCCGAGGTGTTGCCGGCGACGTCGGTCGCCCGGAAGTGCAGCATGTGCATCCCGACCGCGGTCACCACGATCGGGTTCGTGTACGCGGTGAAGGCGGCGTCGTCGAGGGCGTACTCGATGGTGGCGACCCCCGATTCGGCGTCGGTGGCCCTCAGCGTGGCGGTGACCGTACCGACGTAGTTGCCGTCGCCGTCGCGGTCGCCGGCCAGCGCGGCCGTGACCACCGGCGCGGTGGTGTCCTCCTCGGTCGGCTCGACGATCCGGAACGACACCGAGCCGACCGTGCTGGTGTTGCCGGCCTGGTCGGTGGCGCGGAACTGCACCGAGTGGTCGCCGACCGCGCTGATGCGCACCGGCTGGGTGTACGGCGCGAAGCTGGTGTCGTCGACCTGGTACTCGACGGTCTCCACGCCCGAGCCTGCGTCGGTGGCCGTGACGGTCACCGTCGCCGTACCGACGTAGTTGCCGTCCTGGTCGCGGTCGCCCGACACGGCTGCGGTGACCGTCGGCGGCGTGGTGTCGTCGCCTCCGCCGCCGTCGGTGACGACCAGTTCGCCGACCATCTGGCTGTGGCCGGGGATCGAGCAGAAGTAGCGGTACCGGCCCGGGGTCAGCGTGACGGTCGCCTGGTGGCGGCCGTTGTTGGCGTCGAACGGGCTGGCCAGGATGTTGAGGGTGACGTCGTGGTTGTAGCCCTCGGTGCTGGTGTCGAAGGTCAGGGTGTGCGGCATCCCGGTCGTGTTGCCGGTGGCCGCGCTGTTCTCCCAGATGATCGTCGCCGCGCCGGCCACCGCCTGGGTGGGCACGGACTTGTAGCGGGTGGTGTTGTCGTCGGCGGTCCAGGTCAGCACCTGGTCCGCGGCGGCGCGCGGGGCGGCGGAGGCGGGCGGCGCGGCCAACGGCGTGACCGTGAGCAGGAGCGCCGCCAACGCGGCCGTGAGTCGTTTGATCATGGTCTCTCCTAGAGTTCCCGCACGCGGATGTTGCGGAACTCGGTCAGGTCGTTGTCACCGTGGTTCTGCAGGCCGATGAAGCCGGACAGGAACTGCCGCAGGTCGGTCGGCGGGTCGCCGGCCCGGGAGGACTCCTTGCCGGGCGTGTTGTCGAACTCGTTGATCACCACACCGTTGCGGATCATCGTGTAGTGCTGCCCGACCGCCCGGATCTCGTAGTCGTTCCACACGTTCTTCGGAGTGACGCCGGCCTGGGCGAGCGGCACCGGGTCGAAGTTGTAGACCGAGCCGGTCTTCTGCGGCTCACCGGTCTCTCCGTCGTAGATCTGGATCTCGTGTCCGCAGTAGATCGCCATCCAGGCCGGCGAGGTCCGGGCCGACCCGATGGTGCCGCAGCTGCCCGGTGGCCGCTGCTCCAGGGGGGTCCGCAGGTCCGGGAAGCGGATGAAGACGCCGGTGTTGGCGCGGCCGGTGCCCGGTGCGATGTCGCGGAACTGCACCTTCAGCGAGAAGTCCGCCAGCTCCTTGGTGTGCCAGAGCATGCCGAGGCCGCCACTGGATCGCAGTGCCCCGTCCGGCTGGATGCTGAACGATCCCGTCGGCGCCTGCTGCCAACCGCGCAGCGACTCGGCGGTGCCGTCGTAGAGCGGCTCGTATCCGGTGCGCCCGTCCCGGCCGATCTCGGACGCGGCGGCCAGGCGGGTGAGCGTGCCCGATTCGCGGGCGTTGAGCAGGCCGTCGTCCTGCAACGCACGGGTCACCGCGCTCACGTGCCGGACGAAGGCGTTGTGGTCGGGCCAGGTGCTCTCGTCGTCGATCAGGTCGTTGATCGTGCACCCCTGCCCGACCGTGCGGCTGGGCACGCCGGTGTCCGTGTCGCCGAGCCACACCGTGTCCCGGGAGTCCGGCACCGCGCAGCCGACCGTGACGGTGGTCCGCACCGTCGCCGTCTCGCCGTCGGCGTACGTGACGGTGAGCTTCGCGGTGTAGGTGCCGACCTTGGCGTACGTGTGCCGGGGGTCCGCCTCGGTCGATGTGGCGCCGTCGCCGAACTCCCACCGGTGGCTCACGCCGCCGGACCGGGAGCCGGTGAAGGCGATCGTCAACGGCTTGTTCTGCACGGCGACGGAGTTCGCCGCCGGCGCCGGGGTGGGCGTGCCGCCGGTGTAGGTGATCCGGATGAGCTTCTGGTTGGGGTGCAGGCTGAAGAACCCGCCTCCGTAGTCGAGCAGGTAGAGCGCGCCGTCCGGGCCGAACTTGGCGTCCATCCAGCTCTGCAGCCGGGTGTCGCCGTTGCCGCTGGGGATGATGGCCCGCAGCGACTCGGCGTACACCGGCGGGGTGGCCGTCGGCACGCCGGCGGGGTCGACGGTGACCGCGACCCGGTTGGCGGCGTTCGACTCGTCGCCGATGAACCACTTCTCGTCCCAGTACGCCGGCCACGCCACCGTGCTGTTCGGATCGACCCGATCGCGGTGGTAGGTGGGACCGGACATGATGGCCTGCCCGCCGCCGCGCAGGTACGGCTGCGTGTAGGTGGCGTCGGCCGCGACGTACGTCGGGAGGCCGCTGCCGTCGGTGCGCTTCGGGAAGACCGGGCCGCCGCCGTCCGGCGAGTACCAGATCATGTTGTCCCGGGCCGCCGGGATGTCCACCAGCCCGGTGTTGCGGGGTGAGGTGTTCTTCAGGTTGCCGCAGTCGTACCAGCCGGTCAGCACCGTCGCGTCGGTGTTGCTGCGGTCCCGGTACGGCTGCCGGTTGCCCATGCAGTACGGCCAGCCCTGGTTGCCGGCCGACGTGATGATGGTGGCGGTCTCGTACTTGGCCGGGCCGAGGGTGGGGCTGGGCGACGAGGCGTCCGGGCCGACCCAGCCGGCGGTCAGCCACTGGTGCTCCGGGTCGATCTGAAGGCGGGCGATGTTGCGCACGCCCATCACGTAGATCTCCGGACGGGTCTTCTCGGTGCCGGGCGGGAAGAGGTTGCCCTCCGGGATGGTGTACGTGCCGTCCGGCTCCGGGTGGATCCGGATGATCTTGCCGGCGAGGTCGTTGGTGTTGCCCGCCGTGCGACGGGCGTCCTGGAACGAGATGCCCTGGTACTCCTGGGTCCAGTTGTTGCCGGAGTAGCCCTGCGACCCCTCGGAGGAGTTGTTGTCGCCGGAGCCGACGTAGAGGTTGCCCTTGGCGTCGAACGCCATGCCGCCGCCGGCGTGGCAGCAACTGTGGATCTGCACCGGGAACGTCAGCAGATCCTTGCGGGTGGCCTGGTCGATGGTCTGGGTCGCGCGGTCGTAGGTGAACCGGGAGACGGTGCGCTGCCCGACCCGCTGCACCCGGTCGATCGACTCGTGCGGCATCCAGTAGACGTAGAGCCAGCCATTGTCGGCGAACGCGGGGTCGGGCACGATGCCGAGCAGGCCCTCCTCGTTCTTCACCAACTCGGAGCCGCTGCCCCGGTTGCCCATCACCTCCAGGGTGGTGAGCAGCTTCACCTGCTTGGTTCGCGCATCCCAGGAGTGGATGGTGCCGCAGCCGAGGCCGACGTTCGGATCGTTCCAGTCCGCGATCGGGCCGCTGGGGCAGGCCGCCTTGCCGACGTAGAAGACCGTGCCGTCCGGCGCGATGGTGAGCCCGTGCGGTTCGCCGATCTGGTCCAGCTGCCCGGTCTGGTTGGCCGCGGTGAGCCGCTCCACCTTGTAGTTCGCGGCGATCGTCGCCTGGCAGTCGCCGCGGACGCGGCCGGTGGTCCATTCGAGCGCCCCGGCCAGGTGCGTGCGGAACGCCTCCTCGCCGTAGCTGCCCTCGGTGTGGCCCATGCCGGTGTAGAACGACCGGCCGCCGTCGTAGTCCCGGCACCAGGACACCGGGTGGAACGGGCCGTTGGCGCCCGGTCCCGGGTCATAGTGCCGTTCCTCGACCTGGGCGAGGGTGTGCACGGTGCCGATGGGGTTCGGGTCCCAGTTGTCCCAGCGGTCGGACCGGGTGACGGTCAGCGGCAGCGACGCCGTGGCCGGGTGTTTGCGGTCCAGGATGTCGACGACGGCCCGGTTCACGGGGGTCGGTGGCGGCGCGGTGGCGGTGCCGGTGAACAGCCGCAGGTCGGCGAGCTGGATCAACGGCTCACCGCTGTTGGCGGTGATGTTCAACCGGTAGCGGCTGAACTCCTGCGGCGCGGCGATGTCGAACCGGCGGGTCTGGAACCGCTCCGCGAAGCTCTGGTTGGTGCGTCGGTCCAGATCGGACCAGTTCTGCCCGTCGTTGGAGCCCTGCAGGGTCCAGTCCTTCGGGTCCCGCCCGACGAAGTCGTTGGCCGACGTCAGCGCGTACCCGGTGATCCGCTTCGGGGCGGCCAGCTGGTACGCCACCCACGCGGTCGGGGTCCGGACCAGCCACTTGGTGTTGGCGTCGCCGTCGGTCAGCTTCTCCTTGGTCTCGCTCGGCGGGTTCTCACCGCTGGCGGTCACCCCGGCCACCGGCTCGGCGACCGGGATGGCGCCCGCCGGGCGGGCGCCGATCAGGCCGGTGAACCAGGTGGAGTCGACCTGCGCGCGGGCGGCGTCGGCGATGCCGACGAAGCCCCCGCCGGCCTTCATGTAGCCCTGTAGCGCCGCCTCCTGGTCGCGGTTGAGCACGGCGCCCGTCGCGGAGAGAAAGACCACGCTGCGGTACGCCGACAGCCCGGTCGCGGTGAAGACGGCCGGGTCCGTGGTGGCCGTGACATCGATGTCATGACTGGCCGCAAGCTGTCGGATGGTGTCCACCGCACGCGACACCGGGTCCTGTTGTTCGGCCACCGGCCCGTGGAACACGAGCACGGCCGTCCTGGGCGACTGCGCCGCCTGGGCGGCGGCCGCGGGTCGCGGCGCGGCGGTCGCCGCCGTGGCCGTGGCGGTGGCCGGAATGAGTGTGGCGAAGGCCGCTACCGCGGCGAGGGCTCGTCGTACGTTTCGGGTCATCCCCGTCCCCACTTTCGGTCAGCTTCCGTGCGTGTGGGTGTGGCCCTGGAACCGGTGGATCGCCTCTTCGGCGCCGGGGGGCATGCTGCCGTCGGCGTTGCGCACCAGGAAGATCCCGGCCATGCCGCCGTCGGAGTGGTTCTGCACGTGGCAGTGGTACATCCACGCACCCGGCCCGACGCCCTCTCCGGCCAGCACCTGGAACCCGAACGAGCTGCCCGGGTTGAGGTCCTTGTTGTCGATGACCAGGCTCGGGTCGGCTGGACCCTCCAGCATTCCGGTGCGGTTGTCCGCCCAGCGGTGTGCGTGCAGGTGGAAGGTGTGGAACAGGTTGCCGTGCCCGATGGCGAGCCACTCCACCCGCTGGCCCAGGTTCGCCTCGAACATCGGCGTGTTCGGGGCCATCCGGTTGTTGATCGTCATGTCGTGGAACACGACCGTGAACTGCTTGTCCGGCAGGATGTCGCCCCGGCGGCGGACGATCAGCGCCCCGTACAGGCCCTTCGCGACTCCGGCGGTGCCGTGGTCGGTGCCCATGGCGTGATCGTGGTAGTGCCAGTAGCCCGCGCTGCCCGGCATGTACCGGCGACCCGACGCGGCGACCATCTCGTGGGAGCGCCAGACGTACGTCCGGGTTTCGCCGGGGTTGTTGAACGAGGCATTGAGCGGGCTGCCGTCCGAGTCGGTGCTGTAGTCCACGCCGTGCGGGTGGATGGACAGCCGCTGGTCGGTGGTGTTGACCAGGGTGATCTCCAGGGTGTCACCCTCGTAGATCTCCAGCACGGGCCCCGGCACGGTGGCTCGCCCGGGTGCGAGGCCGTACCCGAACAGCCCGCCGGGCAACTGCTCGGCGTAGATGGTGACTTTCTTGGTCACTCCGGCGGCGGCCCGGGCCGGGCTGCCTCCGAACGCGTCGCCGAGCGTGGGCGCGGACGCGCCCAGCGCCCCGGCGGCGAGCGCCCCGGTGGCGATCAGTGATCGGCGGGACAGGTGGCGGTGGGAGCCAACGGCGTGATCGTCCATGGGTCTCCGTTCCCGACCGGGCGAAGACGCGACGAGGGCAGGGTGCATCGACCGCCGAGCACAAGGCGGCAGCACGACTGAGGTGAGGATCGTCGTGGACTTCGCTCGGAAGACTCAGAACTTTCGATGGATGAACACAACTTATGTAATCCATCGACGAAAGTACAGGTCTGCTTGCAGGAAGATTACCGCGAGATCACGCCGTACATCGATTGACCAGGCGATGTGGAGCGGTCAGACGGTGTGCCGGCCGTCCGTCGGTAGGCCGGGGACCTCCGGCGGCTCGGGCGCCTGGTCGGGCTGATCGAGCCGCTCGACCCGAGTCGGGTCGAGGACCCGGGCGAGGAACGCGCGGGTCCGCTCGTGCTTCGGCGTGCCCAGCACCTCCTGCGGCGGGCCCTGCTCGACAACGACGCCACCGTCCATGAACACGACCCGGTCCGCCACGTCCCGGGCGAACGCCATCTCGTGGGTGACCACCATCATCGTCATGCCGTCCTCGGCGAGCGTGCGCATGACGGTGAGCACGTCGCCGACCAGCTCCGGGTCGAGCGCGGAGGTCGGCTCGTCGAAGAGCATCAGCTTCGGCTCCATCGACAACGACCGGGCGATCGCGGCCCGCTGCTGTTGCCCGCCGGAGAGCTGGGCCGGAAACGCGTCGGCCTTGTCGCTCAGGCCGACCCGCTCCAGGTTGGCCCGCGCGATCCGCTCGGCCTCGGCGCGACCACGCCGCAGCACCCGCCGCTGGGCGATGGTGAGGTTGTTCAGCACGGTCAGGTGCGGGAACAGGTTGAACGACTGGAACACCATGCCGATGCCCCGACGTACCGCGTCGATCTCGACGTCCGGGTCGGTCATCTCGACGCCGTTCACCCAGATCGTGCCGGCGGTCGGCTCTTCCAGCAGGTCGACGCAGCGCAGCAGCGTCGACTTGCCGGAGCCGGACGGCCCGATGACGCAGACGACCTCGCCCTGGCCGACCTCGAAGTCGATGCCCTTGAGCACCTCCAGCGGGCCGAAGGACTTGTGCAGGTCGCGGATCTCGACGGCGGGACGGGACGGGGTGGTCGTCATGCGGGTCACCGGGCCTTGGCGTAGCGGAGTTCGAGGCGGCGCACCACCTGGGACAGGGGCAGGGTGATGACGAGGTAGGCGAGGCCGGCCACCAGCAGCGGCGTGGCGTTCACCCGGTCGTTGAGCATGTCCCGGCCGAACTTGGTGACCTCGATGGTCTGCGCCGTCACGCCCAGCACATAGGCCAGCGACGAGTCCTTGGTGAGCAGGATGAGCTCGTTCGTCAGCGGCGGGATGACGATCCGGAACGCCTGCGGGATGACGATGGTGCGCATGGCGGTGAAGTGCGACATGCCGAGGGTGCGGGCCGCCTCCATCTGCCCCTTCGGCACGGCCTGGATGCCGGCCCGGATGGTCTCGGCCATGTACGCGGCGGCGGTCAGGCCGAGACCGATCGCGATCGAGCCGAACACCCCGCCGGGAATCTCCCGCTCCGGGAAGGCGATGGGGATGCCGTACCCGACGAGGAAGAGGACCAGCAGCGCCGGCAGACCCCGGAACAGCTCGATGTACGCGGTCGCCAGCCAGCGGTACGGCGCCACCCGGGACAGCCGCATGAGCGCGAGGACGGTGCCGAACACGAGGCCGAAGGCGAACGCGCCCAGCGTGTAGAGGATCGTGTTGCGCAGCGCCACGGTGATGATCGTCGGGAACATCGACTCGATGATGTCGACGCGGAAGAACGCGTCAGCCAGACGGCCCCAGTCCGCGGCGACGAGCACCGCGGCGATGATCGCGACGAAGACCAGGTACTGGATGCCGAGGGACAGTCGTTCCCGCTGGCGGCGTCGCAGCTTCACGTTGGCTCGTTGCCTTCCCGGAGTGTGTCGACGGGGAGGGCGCGCGTCGCGCGCGCCCTCCCCCACTGAGCTTCGATCAGGCGCTCGGCCGCTTGCCGATCCACTTTTCGTAGATCGTGTCGTACGAGCCGTCCTGCTTGGCCTTGGCCAGCGTCTCGTTGATCTTCTTGAGCAGTTCCGGGTTGCCGTCCTTCTTCACCGAGAACCCGTACTGCTCGCCGGTGTCGAACTCGGCGGTCACCTCGAACCCACCCGGGTTCTTGCGGAGGTACTCGGTCCACACCGGCAGATCGTTGACGGCGGCCTCGACCTGGCCGTTGGCGACGGCCTGCTGCAGGGCGGCGAGATCCTCGAACTCGACCAGCTGCAGGCCCTTCTCCTTCTCGAACTTCCTGGCGTAGTCGCGGCCCGTGGTGGCCGCCTGGACGCCGAGCTTCTTGCCCCGCAGGTCGTCGAGCGACTTGTACGGCTTGCCGGTCTTGACCAGCAACGCCTGCGTCGCGTCGAAGTACGGGTCGGAGAAGTTCATCACCTTCTGCCGCTCGGCGGTGATGGTCATGCCGGCGGCGGCCGCGTCGCACTTGCCGGTGTTCAGGTCCTGACCGGACTTGATCCCCTCGAACGGCGTGTCGATGATCGTCTGCTCGACGCCCAGCTCCTTGGCCACGAGGTCCATGACGTCGACGTCGAACCCGGTGACCTTGCCGCTGGCGTCCTTCGACTGGAACGGCGGGTACGGCAGGTGGGTGCAGACGGTCAGCTTGCCGGCCTCGACCAGCTTGACCCCGCTGGCCTGGACCTCGCTGTCATCCTTCTTGGCGCATCCCGCGCTCAACGCCAGAGCGGCGACCGCCGCGACGAGGCCGGCCTGACGGACTGCGCTACGGACTCTCACGAGTGTCCCTCCGGTTCGGCTCCCCTGTGACAGGAAACCAGGTTGGTGCGAAGACGGTGTGACAGGGGACGGTACCTGATTCGCCGAACGGTACCCAGATCACACGGTGCAGCCGCCGCGCTGCGGTGTGACCGTCACAGCCCGTGAACGGGACGGGCGGCCACGAACGGGACGTCCGGCCGCAGCGACGAACGGCAGTTGAGTATCCGACCCGCCTCGAACGAGTAAGCCGTCGTGCGGGCCACCGCTGCGCCAGCACAGAAGCTGGTAGACGATCAGTGATACCGCCGTCACTGGAACCGGTGATCAGAACTGACCGTCGAGCCGGGTACACCGAGGCGATTCCGGGTGGGAGGGCACGGCTGAGGATGGACACCTACCCCACGACACCTCAGATGGCCTTCGCGCAGTTCGTCCGCCAGGCCGTCGACGACGCCCGCGAGGAGCACGGTTGGACCGTCGGTGACATCGCGCAGCACACCGGCGTCAGTCGCTCGACGCTGTTCCGCTGGCTCGCCGGTGACTGGCAGCGCTACCCCGAGCTGGCGAAGGTCCGCAGCCTCTGCGCCACCCTCGATCTCTCGATCGCCGCCGCGATCCGACCGCTCGCGATGCCGAACGCCGCAGTGACCCCCCGGGGGCTGGCGGAGGTCGAGGCGGACATCGGCACCATCCGCCGGCGGTTGCTCGACGACACGGTCTCCGCCGCGGACAAGCGCCAGATCCGGGAGCTTCTCCGCCGCCTCGCCGGCCGCGACCTCCCGGTCGAGGGGGCGTCGCCGTCCACGACCGGCTCCGGCGCCACCCCGCCCTCCCCTTCGCAGGCAGGCGCGTCGCACCGGTAGCCCGACCGGACGGACGCCGCAGGGCCGGCCGACCTCAGCGCGCGGCAACTCCGCCGCCGGCTTCAGCGCGCGGCGCGACCGAACTCAGCGCCTGGCGCAGCCCGCCTCGGCGCGTGACGCAGGCGACCTCAGCGCCTCGCGCGGGCGACCTCAGCGCGCGGCGCGACCCGGTCGGCCCGGGCCGGTGCCGGAGCGCCGGGAACCGATGCGGGGAGCCCGCACCACCGGGGTACTGCCGGCTCCGGGCCGGAAGTCCCGCGCCGCGGCGGCCACCATCTCGTCGGGATCGCCTTCGAGCGTCTGCCGCACGTGCGCCGGGATGATCTCGGACGTGGCCATCGCCAACCGGACCTGCACCGAACGGTCGTCGACCAGGGCCGCCAGATCCGCCTCGTCCAGCTCCAGCGCGCGGACCAGCGCGGCCCGCACGTCGACCGCCGGGTCCCTGGCCAGGGCGCTGCGCTGCGCGGCGGTAGTCCGCGGGTTGCGGGCGAGCCCCTTGCGGACGCGGACCGTCCGGTCGGCCAGCAGGGCGACGATGACGTCCGGATCGTGGGTGTGCGTGGCGAGCCGTTCCCGCACCTCGGGTGAGACGTCGTCGACCAGCCGGGCGGCCAGCTCGGGCTCCAACTCGCGGGTCTCGGCGAGCAGGCCCCGAAGCTCCTTGTCGGGTGCGGCGGCCATCACCCGGCGGACCGACTCGTCGCAGGCCGGGTTGCCGGCGACGGCCCAGCGGACCCACCGGTCCGCGTCCTTGACCAGACGCAGGAGATTGCCGACCGACGTCGCGGGATTGCGCGCCACGGCCTCCCGGACGTGACGATCATGGTCGCGGGTCAACGACCGCAGGGCCTGCGCGGGCGCGTCCGGCCGGGCCGCGACCGCCTTGCGGACCGCGACCGACGCATCGGACGCCAGGTCGATGAGGGTCATCTGTGGCGTTGTGGGGTCGTGTGCGACGGCGAGCCGCGCGTCCGCCCCACCACCGGTCGGACGGTCGGCCGTTGCGCCCGACCCGCTGTCCCGGTCGGCCCCGCCGACGTGCTGCTGCTTGCCCATGGGCGCAATCATGGCACGCGCCGAAC
Source organism: Micromonospora sp. NBC_00617 (assembly GCF_045161355.1). Lineage (NCBI taxonomy): Bacteria > Bacillati > Actinomycetota > Actinomycetes > Micromonosporales > Micromonosporaceae > Micromonospora > Micromonospora sp. NBC_00617. The sequence continues at coordinate 2,832,474 of NZ_CP107751.1, forward strand.
CGGACCCCGTGCGGCACGGCTGCGCGCAGCCCCTGGTCCGCGGCGAGCCGCCGAGGGTCAGTCGGGGCGTGGGGCCACCAGACCGGACTCGTACGCGACGACCACGAGTTGGGCGCGGTCGCGGGCGTGCAGCTTGGCCATGGCCCGGTTGATGTGGGTCTTGGCGGTCAGGGGGCTGATCACCATGCGCGCGGCGATCTCGTCGTTCGACAGGCCCTGGGCGACCAGGACGACGGCTTCGCGTTCTCGGATGGTCAACTCCCCCAGGCCGGTCGGGGCTCGCAGGTGGCGCGGCTCGGCGACGTACCGGTCGATCAGTCGGCGGGTGATCGACGGCGCGAGCAGCGCGTCACCCCGCGCGGCGACGCGTACGGCATGCAGGAAGTCCTCCGGCTCGATGTCCTTGACGAGAAAGCCGGCGGCGCCGGCGCGCAGCGCGTGGAAGACGTGTTCGTCAAGGCCGTAGTTGGTCAGGATCACGACGTGCACCCCGGCCAGGGCCGGGTCCGCGGCGATGAGCCGGGTCGCCTCGATGCCGTCCAGCACCGGCATCTGGATGTCGATGAGCGCGATGTCGGGCAGGTGACGCCGGGCGAGAGCGACCCCCTCGCGGCCGTCGGCGGCCTCGGCCACCACCTCGATGTCGTCCTCGATGTCCAGGAGCGCGCGGAAGCCGCTGCGCAGCAGCGCCTGGTCGTCGACCAGCAGGACGCGGATCATCCGGGCGAGCTGACGGGCAGTTCGGCGTGGACGGTGAAGCCACCCTCGTCCCGGGGCGCCGCGTGGAGGCGACCGCCCAGGGCGGTGACCCGTTCGCGCATCCCGAGCAGCCCGACTCCGGGCGTCGGCACGGCGGCCGGCGTGGCCGTGCCGTCGTCGTCGACGCGGATGGCGAGGGCGTCCGGACGGTAGGCGACCCGGACCGACGCCGTGGCCGCGGCGGCGTGCCGGGCGACGTTGGTGAGGGACTCCTGCACGATCCGGTAGGCCGTCCGGTCCACCGCCGCCGGCACGGCCTGTCGTTCGCCCTCGACCGTCAACGTCGCGTCCAGCCCGGCCATCCGGGCCCGCTGCACCAACTCCGGCAGGTGTTCGAGGCCGCGCGGCGGGTTCCTGCCATCGTCCCGCAGAGCCTCCAGGGTCGCGCGCAACTCGCGGCTCGCCTCACGGCCGGCCTCCCGGATCGCGAGCAGCGCCTCCGGCACCGCCTCGCCACGCCGGCGGGCCAGGTGGACGGCCACCTCGGCCTGCACCTTGATGATCGAGATCTGGTGGGTGAGGGAGTCGTGCAGCTCTCGCGCGATGTGCAGCCGCTCCTCGTCGGCGCGGCGTCGCGCGGTCTCCTCCCGGGTGCGCTCGGCCTCGTCCGCCCGCCGCTCGGCCTGCCGCAACGCCTCTCCCGCCGCGCCGGCGGCGATCAGCCACGCCACCTCGAGCGCGCCTCGGGCCCGGGCGAACGCCTCCCCCGGGGGCAGGTTCTGCGGCGGGGCGAGGGCGGTGAGGGGTAGAGCGACGAGCATCAGCACGGCGGCGACGACCGTGACGACACGATGGCCCGCCCGCACGCCGGTGTAGACCGCGAACAGGAAGGCCACGGCCGGCACGTCGAGACCGACCGCCTGGTAACCCACCGCGCACAGCCCGGTGACGGCCAGGACGGCGACGGGCGCCCGGCGACGCGCCGCCAGCGCCAGGCCGCTGGCCGCCAGCAGCGGATAACCCAGCAGGTCGCCGTCGAGGGTGGAGTGGTCCGCGGACAGCCCGGCGATCAGCAGCACCGCCGTCACACCGACGGCGATCGCCCAGTCCCGGACGGCGGCACGCCCTGCGCTCATGCGCGCACCCTAGCCCGACCTGCGCCGCGGGCGACTCCTGCGCGCGGACGACCGGCGCCTACCGCGCTTGTGGTAGTCGGGCGGCAGTCTGCGCCGTACGCGGCAGCTGCCTGCGCCGGTGGCGGCAGCGCGGAATGCCGCCGGCTGCCGGACGACCGGCGGTCGAACCGGCGACAGGATCGAACGACAACGAACGAGACGTACGACGAAGGAGAAGCACATGTTGCCCTCAGGAAACCCGAAGCGGGTCCGACTGGTGTTCGCCGCTGCCGCGTCCGCAGTGGCCGGGGGATTCGGGCTGGCCGCGCCGGCCAACGCGTACGCCTCGTCCGCGCCGTTGGCGGCCACCGTCACCACCATGAGCGCCGGGCGGCTCGGGGCGAGCGTGGGCGCTCTGCTGGGCCTGGCGGGGGTGATCATCGGCACGTTGGCCCTGGCCCGGCCCGCCAGCCGCGTCGGCACCGGCAACGGGCTGCTCGGGGCCACCGTGGCTCTGGCGGCCGGGCTGATCGGCGTCGCCCTCGGCGCGCTGGTGGTGGCGACCTCCGACGGCGGCATCGGCACGGGCAACGGGCGCGGCGGGGCGTACGTGGCACTGGTGGTGGGGGTGGCCGCCCTCGGTCTCGGTGGGCTGGCGCTGCGCCGCTCCCGCACCTGACCTCCCGTCCGGCGGCACGTCACCCGCCGGACGACGCGCCGCCGGAAGCCGCCCGGTGGTGAGACCGTCGGTGCTCCAGGCGTCGACGCTGGCGGCTGCCACGGTGGCGCAACCTTTCCGGCCCGCAGGACGTGTAGCTGCAGATCGCCGCTCGCACCGGACCTGGAGGAACGATGAACTCGACAACCCCGCGCGTGCTCCTGCCGATCACCCTGCTGGCGGGGCTGGCCGTCTGCTCCACTGCCGACCCCGGCCCGGTGGCCGGGGCCGGCAGCCCGTCACCCACTTCCGGCACCGCGACCGCCTCCGCCCCGGCGTCGACCAACCGCGGCGTGCCGTCACCGACCCGCACCGCGGCGTCCGCCACGCCGACCACCACCGTCAAGGCCGCCTGCCCGGTCGGCGCCGCGACCCTGCAACGGGTCTCGGGGCTGGGAGACACCCACCGGATCGACCCGGACCACATCAAATGCGCGCGGCAGTGGGCCACCGCCGGGGTGATCGCCGTCGACCCGACGATGCAGGGCGACGGCGTGCTGCTGTTCACGTACTCGTCCGGCGCGTGGCGGAAGGTGGGCGAGGGCAGCGCGCTCGAATGCACCCCGTTCGGTATCCCACCCGAGATCGGCGATCAGGTCGGCTGCCACGACATGCGCTGATGCCACCTCGAACGGCGGCGTGCCCAGCCGTCGCCGGGGCGCACAAGCCGCTCTCTCCTGCTCCGCGTGGAGCAGGAGAGAGTGCGGCATCGACGTGGCGGCCACTCGTCAGGCGTGCCGCGCGCCTCTGCGGAAGCCCAGGATCACGATCGCGCCCACCACCAGATGCATCAGGACCAGGGCCCACCTGGTGCCGGCCGAGGCATCGACCAGCAACACGGGCACGAGGGACAGCACGAGGACGGCGACAGCGATCCCCGTCCAGATCGTCGTGGCGCGAGCCGAGAGGCGCTCGAGCACCGCCAGGAGGCCCCAGCCGAGCAGCGCCGCGAGCCCGGAGTTCATGATCACGGCGAGCACCGTGACGTCCTGCGGACCGGCGCCCTGGTCGACGGTGAGCTGCGCGCCGGCGAGGGTGGCGCCCGACCACACGGCCACGGCGGCGAGCACGGCGACCAGGAGGGCGATGGATCGGTGCCGGACGCGCAAAGTGCCGTCGGCGGCTCGGGGAACAGAGGCTTCCGCAGACATCAGGGGTGACTCCTCAGTGGAGAGAACGCGTTGTCGAGATCGAACCGTACCAGAAGGTTCCGTTCTTTACTATCTCGTTCTTAACTTTCTTGGTGACGCGCATGATGCTCCGCTACGAGATAGTTCGAATCACGAACTAGTTGCTAGGCTGCTGCCATGACCACCGGTACCTCGGGGCCCGATACCGCAGCGCCTGATCTGATGTTTCTGATGTCCTGGGCCACCCACGCGCTGGCCCAGGAGCACGCCCTCGCCCTGTCCGGCCTGGGCATCTCGACGCGTGCCTACTGCGTGCTCGATCGCGGCCGCACCGGCGAGTTCACCCAGAGCCAGCTCGGCGACATGTGCGGCATCGACAAGACGACGATGGTCGTCACCCTCGACGAGCTGGAACGTGCCGGCCTGGTCGAGCGCCGTACCTCGACGACCGACCGCCGCGCCCGCATCGTCACCGTCACGCCGGCCGGCGAGCGGCTGGTCGCCGAGGCGCGGCAGATCGTCGCGCGACTGCAGGGTGACATCCTCGCCACGATCCCGTCGCGCGACCGCGCGATCTTCCTGGACGTGCTCGGTCGACTGGTGGACGGCCGGCTGTCGACGTTCGTGCAGGCCGACCGTCCCGCCCGCAGGCGATCCTCCCGGGCAGCCTGACCTCGACCGGGGGAGCATGGGCAGGTGAGTTCGGATCGGCTCCTCGTCACGCTGGACCGCGACAGTCCGGTTCCGTTGCAGCAGCAGCTCTGCGACCAGATCAGCGGGTCCGTGCGGGCCGGCCGGCTGCGCCCCGGCGACACGGTGCCGCCCAGCCGCGAGCTGGCGCACCAGCTCCGGGTCTCCCGCACGGTGGTGACCCGGGCGTACGAGCTGCTGCGGGCCAACGGGGTGCTCACCTCGCGCCGGGGCTCCGGCACGCGGGTGAGCAGCGCCCTGGCTGACGCGCCCCCACCCGTGCCGCGTACCGGTCGCGCGCACCTGCGCCCCGAGCCTCCGCTGCCCACCGACGCCGGCAGTCCGCTGTGGAAGCCGTGGGAACCGGCGCCGATGCACCGCCCGGACGGGACGTACGACTTCCGGCACGGCACCCCGGCGCTGGCCAGCTTCCCGGTCACCCGGTGGCGGCAGTCGCTCGCCGACGCGGTGAGCCGGGCCGACGCGGTGGCCCTGGGCTACGGCCCGGCCGAGGGCGCGTTGTCGTTGCGTGCCCAGATCACCGCCCTGCTGCGGCGCAGTCGTGCGCTGGACGCCACCCGGGAGAACACGGTGGTGACCAGCGGCGCCACCCAGGCCATGGACATCCTGGTCCGGCTGCTCGTCGGCCCCGACGACGTGGTGATCATCGAGGACCCGAGCCACACCGTGCTGCGGCAGATCTTCGGCTACTCACGGGCCGCGGTGGTGCCGGTCGGTGTCGATGAGGAGGGTCTGCGGGTCGACGAGATCGACTGCCAGGTCCGCGCGCACGGCCTCGACCCGGCCCGGGTACGCCTGGTCTACGTCACCCCGTCGCACCAGTTCCCCACCGGGTTCATCATGTCCGAGCGGCGGCGACGGGCGCTGCTGCGCTGGGCTCGCGAACACGGTGCCACGGTGCTGGAGGACGACTACCACAACGAGTTCACCTTCGCCGAGGAGCGGTTGCCGTCGCTGGCCGCCGACCCGCAGGACGCCGACGTGGTCTACGTCGGCAGCTTCAGCAAGACCCTCTTCCCCTCGCTGCGCATCGGGTACGCGGTGCTGCCGCCACATCTCGTCCGGTCGTTCCTGGGCGTCAAGTGGATCACCGACCGACTGACCCCGACGCTGACCCAGGAGGCGCTGGCCGAGTTCATCGCCTCCGGCGCGTACGCCCGGCACATCGGCCGGATGGACCGCCTCTATCGGCAGCGGCGTGCCCGGCTGCTGGAGGCGCTGTACGAACACTTCGGCGCGGGAGTGCGGATCTCCGGCACGGCGGCCGGGCTGCACGTGCTGGTGACCCTGGGCGGCGCGCTCGACGTCGGCGAGGCCGAGATCGTGCGCGCCGCCGCCGCGCGAGGCGTCCGGGTCTACCCGGCGTCGGGCTACTTCGTCACCCGCCCGCCGAGCGAGCCGACCTTCCTGATCGGGTACGCGGCGCTGCCCACCGCTCGGATCACCGAGGGAGTGGCGCTGCTGGCCGCCGCGGTGCGGGACGTGACGGCTCGGTGAAGCGGGGCCGGTGAAAGCGCGCGCTCTGGGCGTACGGGACGGTGCAGTCGAAGACCGCCTTCGCCGTGCGCCCGTCGGCGGACAGCGACGGGGAGTAGCCGGTGTGCTGGCTCGGGTCTAGCGGGAAGCCCTCCCGGTCCGGCAGCACGAGCAGGTCCTGGTCGGCCTGGAAGCGGGTGACCATCGCCCACCACAGGTCCTGATCGGACTCGATGTCGACGTCCTCGCCCACGCACAGCACCAGCTTGGCCATCCGGAACTGCTCCAGCACCGCCTCGGCGGCGGCGCGTACCGCGAGGTCGTCGGCCGGGCCGCGCTTGGCCGGCCACTGGAGCACCACCATGAGCTGACCGCCGCCCGCGGTGTGGCAGTGCGCTGCCAGGGCCGGCGTCCCCCGGCGGCGCAGCAGGTCCAGCACCGCGGCCTCCATCCCGAAGCCGAGCAGCACCGACTGCTCGTGCCCGGGCCCGGAGACCGACTGCAGGATCGGGCTCTCCCGGGCGCTGATCGCGGTGACCTGGATCAGCGGCAACGAGGGATGCGCCCGACCCTGGTAGCCGAGGAACTCCGGCGTGGCCACCGTGCCGTGCGCGCTCTCCGGCACCCGGTCGGCCAGCAACTCGCCCTCGATGACGTACTCGGCGTGCGCGATGAACTCGGCGTCCACCGTGGCGCAGGGCAGCAGCTCCACCGGCTGACCGGCGAGCGCGCCGGCCACCGCCAGCTCGTCGAGGTCGGGCGGGACCAGCGAGGTCGGGCAGCAGGAGGACAGCAGCACCGCCGGGCCCAGGCCGAGGTGGATCGCGACCGGCAACGGACGCCCCCGGCGCAGGGCGGCCTGGTACGCGAGCTCCAGATCCCGACCGGGCACCATCCAGATGGTCAGCGTGTCGGGCCCCTGCACGCACATGCGGTGCACGGACAGGTTGCGGACCCCGGTGTCCGGGTCGGTGGCGAGCACCGCGCCGAGGGTCAGGTACGGGCCGGCGTCCTCGTCGGTGAGGACCGGCACCGGCAGCGCGGTCAGATCCAACGGCAGCGTCTCGCGCGGCCAGCGGGACGCGTCGGGGGCGGGCACCGGCGCACGGGGGGCGGCCACCGCGGCGAGCAGCCGGTGCGGCAGCTCGGCCGGCGTGCACCCGAGCAGACCGGAGGCACGCCGGCGGGTGCCGTAGAGGCCCATCAGCACCGCCCGGGTCGGGCCGTGGTCGGGGCGTACCCGGTCGAAGAGCACCGCCGGGCCGGCGCCGGTGGGCGGGGCAGCGGGGGCGCCCGCCCAGCGGGCGTAGTGGGCGGAGACGCCGTAGCGGGCGGGCAGCTCCGTGGGGACGCGGACCAGCTCGCCCGGGAGCGGGTCGAGGCTGGCCAGGGCGTGCCGCAGGTCGACGGGCGGGCGGTGGCTCATCCCTCCTCCGCCAGTGGCGCGGTGGCACGGCGGGCGGCCAGCATGTCGAGCTGCATCCGGGTCAGCTCGTCGATGAGCGCCCGGTACGTGCCGACCGCGACCTCGGGCGGCATGCCGTGCTGGGCGGCCAGGTCGTGCACCCGGCCGAGCACCTGTCGTACCCGGTCGGGTGATCGGACGGTCGCCTCGTCCGTCTTGTGCGCGGTCAGCTCCTGCACCACCCGGGTGCGCTCCGCCAGCAGGGCGATGATCCGCTGGTCGAGCGCGTCGATGGCGACCCGCAGCTCGGCGATCCGGGCCGGGCCGTCGGCGCCGCCGGCCGGCGGGGAGCCGGCCGGCGGCGCGAACTGGTGCTGATCGCTCACGGCTGCGGGACCTGGTCGATCACGAAGACGACGGTGGGCTCGGCGTCGCTGCCCTGGGACCGGTGCTCCTCGTCGTCGGGAATGACGAAGCCCATGCCGGGGCGGCACGGCACCGACCGATCCCGGAAGTGGATGGTGAACTCGCCCTGCAGGACGTAGCCGGTGTGCCCGCGCAGGCACCAGTGGTGCTCGTCGAAGCCCGGCGGCAGCTCCAGCAGGCGCAGACGCTGACCTCCGACGTACGAGATCTTGACGCGCCCCTCGGCTCCCGGCTTGTCCCACCTCTCCCACTCGGTGGCCGGGAAGTCGATGCCGACCGGCGCGGCGACCTGCTCAGTGGACATTCTCGATATCTCCTCTGGTGTGGACGGTTTCGGTGCGACGGGGCCGCGGGACACGCTCGTTGCGGTCGCGGCGCGGGAGGACCGGGCCACCGTCGACCCGCTGGTGCCGCTTGAGCAGCTGCACCATGTCGAGCATCCGGTGCACCATCCGCTCCAGCGCGTCGACGCCCTCGACGTCGGTCAGGCCCGGAGCGCCGGTGGTGTTGCGCAGCAGGACGGGGAAGCCGCTGCCCACCAGAATCATCCGGTTGAGCAGCAGGTTGTTGACGATCTGGTTGTGCACCGAGGAGTCGCTGTACCGACGCCCGGTGACGATGATGCCGCCGACCTTGTCGGCCAGCGGCCGGGTGAAACGCAGGTAGCCGACGCCCGCCCGCTCGATGAAGACCTGCATGAGGTGGGCGAGGCCGAAGCCGTGCACCGGCGCCGCGTAGATCAGCCCGTCGGCGCTGGCCATCTGCTCCACCAGGGCGGGGACGTCGTCGTCCACCTGGCAGGGCAGAGTACGGCTGTTGCAGTCGCCGCACGGGCTGCACGGCGAGATGCGGTGTTCGCGGAGCGCGATGGTGCGCAGGATCGCGCCCCGCTCGGCGATCAGCTTGCCCGCGTACGCGATGGCGTGGTCGGTGTTGCCACCGGGCCGTTCCGATCCGTTGATGGCGAGGATGGTCGCTGCTTCGCTGTGCAATGGCACCCCCGGTGCTCGTCGCGAAGGGTGGACGCCGCAGCGGCGCCCACCCCCTGCGAGGTCAGTCGGTCAGTTTTCCGGCGAAGTAGTCGATGTAGGCCTGCATGTCGAAGTGGCCGTGCCCGGAGAGGGAGAAGACGATGGCCTTCGACTCGCCCGTCTCCCGGCAGCGCAGCGCCTCGTCGACCGCCACCCGGACCGCGTGGGTGGACTCCGGCGCCGGCACGATCCCCTCGCTGCGGGCGAACAGCACGCCCGCCTCGAAGCAGGCGGTCTGCGGCACCGCCCGCGCCTCGATCAGGTCGATGTCCCGCAGCGCGCTGACGATCGGCGCCATGCCGTGGTAGCGCAGCCCACCGGCGTGGATCGCCGGCGGGTGGAAGTCGTGGCCCAGGGTGTGCATCTTGGCCAGCGGGGTGAGCCCGGCGGTGTCGCCGAAGTCGTAGTCGTAGCTGCCCTGGGTCAGCGACGGGCAGGAGGCCGGCTCCGCGGCGACGAACCGCACCGTCGGGCCGCCGCCCAGCTGGCGGCGCAGGAACGGCAGGGCCAGCCCGGCGAAGTTGGAGCCGCCGCCGGCCGCGCCGACCACGATGTCCGGGTAGTCGTCGGCCATCGCGAGCTGGAGCAGCGCCTCCTGCCCGATGATCGTCTGGTGCATCAGCACCAGGTTGAGCACCGAGCCCAGGGCGTACTTGGCGGCGCCGCCGCTGGACATCGCCGCCTCCACCGCCTCGGAGATGGCCAGGCCCAGGCTGCCGGTGGAGTCCGGGTCGGCGGCGAGGGCCGCCCGGCCCGCCTCGGTACGGTCGCTCGGGCTCGCGGTGACCGACGCGCCGAACGTCTCCATCAATCCCCGCCGGTACGGCTTCTGGTCGTAGCTGACCCGGACCATGAAGACCTCGCAGTCGAGGCCGAAGTACGCGCAGGCCATCGAGAGCGAGCTGCCCCACTGGCCGGCGCCGGTCTCGGTGGTCAGCCGCTGCACGCCGTCGAGCTTGCTGTAGTACGCCTGCGGCACGGCGGTGTTCGGCTTGTGGCTGCCGGCCGGGCTGACCCCCTCGTACTTGAAGTAGATCCGGGCCGGCGTGTCGAGGGCCTGCTCCAGGCGACGGGCGCGCACGAGCGGGCTGGGCCGCCACTGCCGGTAGATGTCGAGCACCGGCCCGGGGATGTCCACGTCCCGCTCGGTGGTGAACTCCTGCTCGATCATGCCGGTGGCGAAGAGCGGTTCGAGATCCGCCGCGGTGATGGGCTCCCGGGTGCCGGGGTGCAGCATCGGGGGCAGTCCCTTGGGCAGGTCGGGAACCACGTTGTACCAGGTCGTCGGGATGTCACTCTCGGGCAGCACGAACTTCGTCGCGGTCATGGCCTCTTCCGATGCGGGGTGGGGTGTCACGGACTGGCGGTGGCCGGTTCGGCGAGTGCCGGCACGGGCCGGACGGCCGGTCGGATCCGCAGCGCTGCGAACGCGACCATGCCGACCACCGGGGTCAGCAGGAGCAGCAGGAGGACGGGACGGTGGCCCTGGGTCTGCCAGATGAACCCGAGACCCATCGGCACGACCAGCCGGGCGGAGCTGAGCACGAAGGCGTTCAGGGCCATGAAGCCGCTGACCCGGTGCTCGGCCACGTGGTCGGCGATGTAGGTGGGCACCACCACCGACGCGATGATCTCGCCGAGGGTCCAGACGACGGTGGAGAGCAGGACGGCGGGCAACGAGAACGCGAACACCAGGACGGCCATCCCGGTCGACCAGAGCAGGCCCGCCACGATCAGCAGAACCCGGGTCGAGTACGCCTTGATCCGCTTCTCGATCAGCAGGCTGGCGCTGACCACGACGACGCTGTTGATGGTGTAGACCGCGCCGACCAGCGCCACCGACGAGTGCAGCACGGTGGTGACCGCGAGGGGCAGCGTGTATTCCAGGCCGATCAGCGGCGCGACGTAGCAGAACGAGACGAGCACCAGCACCGCCACGTCGAGGTCGCGCAGCAGCTTGGCCCGGCCGGTGCTCGCGGTCGACGACGCCGTCGCGGCACGCCGGGTGTCCGCCGGCACGAAGAGCCAGATGGTGGCCGCCGCGAGCAGCCCGAGCAGGATGTTCCCGGCGAACATCAGCTGGTAGGAGAAGGCCGCCGCGAACCCGCCGAGCAGCGGGCCGACCCCCATGCCGAGGTTGTTGGCGAGGTAGCTGACCGTGTACGCGAAGGGCCGCTCACCGGGCTCGGTCAGGTCGGCGATCAGCGTGTTCGCCGCCGGCGCGAACATCCCCATCCCGACCAGCGCGACGAAGAGCAGCACCGCGTACGTCCAGGTGGGACCGTTGACCAGGGCGAGGCCCAGGTAACCGGCCGCGTTGAGCAGCAGACTCGACACCAGCGCGGCACGTCGGCCGGCCCGGGCGCAGACCGGGCCGCTGAGCAGGCTGCCGGCGAGCAGACCGGTGCTGCCGACGGAGATCAGCACGCCCGCCTCGCCGGTGCTCAGGTGCCGGCTCTGCACGAGGTAGACCGCGAGCAGCGGGAACACGAACATGCCGGCCCGGTTGATGAAGGAGGCGTAGACCAGCATCCGCAGCGGGCGCGGCAGGGCCCGGAACCGGGTCAGCCACATGACGGCTCCCCCACCGGCTCGGTGCGCACCTCGAAGGAATCCCGGATGACCTTGAACCGGGCGCGGACGTCGTCGAAGTCCCGGCCCGCACAGACGTACCAGCCGAGCACGTCGTTGGAGGCGGTCGGCACGGCGAGCACGTCCCCGACGGTCTTCCACACGTCCGCGTCGCGCACCGCGTCCAGCGCCCGCAGCTCGTCGGCTGTGGTGATCGCGGTGATCCGGCCGTACCGCTCGGAGCAGAGGTACTCGGTGCCGATCTCCGGGCCGAGGGTGGCCGCCGGCACGTGCGCCGGGTCCAGTTCCAGGCGGCACCACTCCCCCGCCAGGTTGATTCCCCGGCCGGCCTGGATGGCGGGGACGATCGAGCCGCCGCCGGCCCGTGCGGCCGCCTCGCCGAAGACGACCTCGCCGTCGTCGCGGAGGAAGAACTCCACGTGGGCCACACCGGTACGCATCCCGAAGCCGCGCAGCACGGTGGCGCTGGCGGCCAGGATGCGCCGCTCCGCCGGGGTCAGACCGTGCTTGCGGGAGACCGTGCCGCCGGGCTCGTCGCGGAACTCCAGGACCGAGTACGTGTAGCGGGAGAGCTGCTCGAAGACCACCTCGCCGTCGCGCAGCAGCGAGTCGACGTGGTACTCGGCGCCTCGGACGTACTCCTCCACCCGGTAGTCGTGCCGGTCGTCGGCGATCAGCGGCCACACCCGGGCCAGGTCCTCGGTGGAGTCCACCCGGTGGGTGTCGCCGCAGGCCCAGCCGGCGTACGGCTTGATCACCACCGGCCAGCCCACCTCGGCGGCGAACTCGGCGACCGCTCCCACCGTCTCGGGGCGGCACGAGCGGGCCACCGGCACGCCCAGCTCGGTGGCCCGGCGGTGCATCACGTTCTTGTCCCGGAAGGCCAGGGCCTGCTCCGGGTCGAGCCCGTCGATGCCGTGGTCGCGCCGGCAGTACGCGGCGGTCAGCACGTCACCCTCGAAGAGCGGGAAGATGCGCCGCACCGGGTGCGTGGCGAGAATCGCCGCGACGACCGAGCGGACGGCAGCGGTGTCGTCGAGGTCGGCGTGGTAGCAGGGCAGGCCGGCGGCTTCGGTGGCGGGCTGCCCGGTCGGCAGCAGCGCCACGGTGGTCACGCCCAGCTCGGCGGCGGCGGCGACCACGCTGCGGAACTGGGCCGCGTACCGACCGGCCGCCGGCCGGTAGATCACCAGGATCGCGCGGTTCACGGACGGCTCCCCTGGTGGTTGCCGGCGGGGCTGAGCGGGCCAGCGGTGCGCAGGACGGCGCTGGTCGTCCCTCGATCGAGCACCGCCTCTTGGCGCGGGGTGTCGGACAGGTCGTCGAGGGCGGCGGCCAGCCGGGCCAGCGCGTCCACCACCTCCGCCCGGCCGCCGGGGTGGGCCGACTCGACGGTGAGCAGCAGCCGGTGCCGGCCCAGGTCGGTGCGGACCAGGTGTCCCTGCCGCCAGTTCCAGCGCCGGGAGTGGGCCCGGCCGTCGGCGTCGGCGTAGACGACCTCGCCCGGTTCGGGTCGTTCCGGCGCGTCGGGCACGCCGAGAGGCAGGAACGTCTCGGTGCCGTCGGCCGGTCGGACGACGAGGTCGGTGATGCCGTCGACCGCGCACGCGGCCACCGGCAGCGCCGCGCCGAGCGAGACGGCGTTGCAGAGGTCGACCAGGGCGTTGATCCGCGGCAGCCGGTCGCCCTTGGCGACCCGTCGGGCGATCGACTCGGCGGCGCAGGGGAACCGGTTCGGGTTCACCCCCACCGTCCGGTACGCCTCCCGCCACGCGGCGATGCCCGGCAACTCGGCCACCCCCGCCTTGTCCAGGCCGGCCGCGTGCAGCGCGTCCTCGGAGGCGGTCAGCAGCGCCGACACGCTGGGAGGCGCCGGGGCGACCTCGACTGTCGGCACGGCGAGCACGCCGAGGACGTAGTCCGGCACTGCGGTCAGCACCCGGTCGTCGATGCGGACGGTGAGGGTGTCCGCACCGTCGCTGAGCTGGGTCATCGTGATCCTCGTGAGGTTCGGGTCCGATTGTCGGTCCGACCGTACGCAGCGCGACGACCACCGGGTGTGGCCAATCCGGGGTGATCCGGTGTGGCCAATCCGGCGGTCGGTGGCTGATCGTCGCGACGGCCGGCACGGGCCCGCGCGCCGAGCAGCGTGGTGCCCACCGCCAGGACGCAGAGTGCGGCGCCGACCGGCCCGAGCAGGTCGAGGGCGTCCCCGCCGCCGTGGCGCAACAGCCGGTTGCCGAGGAAGCCGCCGAGGGCGATGCCCACGAACGTCGCCGAGGAGTTGAGGGACAGCAGCAGCGGCCCGGAGGTCGGCGCGATCGTGAAGAGCCGGTGCTGCTGAGCCGGCTGCGTGGCCATCGCGGTGACGCCCCAGGCCGCCATGGCCAGCGCGGCCGGAAGCAGCGCCTGCCGGGTCAGCGGCAGCGTGACCAGCACCAGGGCGAGCCCGGTGATCGAGACCACCAGCACCGGCAGTCCGCCGAAGCGGTCGGTGGCCCGCCCGCCGAGCACCGTCCCGGCGACGGCCGGCACACCGAAGACCAGCAGCAGCACCGCGAGCAGGGTCCCGTCGCCGTCGGTGGCCGGCGCGAGCAGCGCCCCGACGTACGTCAGGGCGAGGTAGCCGCCGGTCATGAAGAGCGCGGTGGTGAGCACCGCCAACCCGACGCGGCTCTCGCGCGCCGGGGCGAGCCGGGCGGCCAGCGATGGGCCGGGCGGCAGCGCCAGCCGCGGCAGGCCGACCAGCACCGCCACCGCGCAGGCGGCGCCGAGGGCGGCGAGCAGCCAGAAGGTGGCCCGCCACTGCAGGTCGGCGGCGAGCCAGGTGCCGAACGGCACCCCGACCACGGTGGCCGCGGAGAGGCCGCCGAGCACCACGGCCATGGCCCGGCCGCGCCGCTCGGGAGGGGCCAGCGCGGCCGCCGACGCGGTGGCGGCGGGGACGTAGAGCGCGGCGCTGACCGCCGTGAGGACCCGGGCCAGCAGCAGCAGCGGCAGGTCGGGGGCGAGCGCCGAGGCGACGTTGCCCAGGGTGAACCCGACCAGCGAGATCACCAGCACGGTACGCCGCTCCAGCCGGCCGGCCAGCGCGCCGAGCACCGGGGCGGCGACGGCGTACGCGAGGGCGAAGACCGTGCTCACCCACCCGGCCGAGGCGACGCTCACCCGCAGCGTGCGGGCCACCTCGGGGAGCACCCCGGCGACGACGAAGGTGTCGGTGCCGATGGCGAACGCCCCGACGGCGAGCAGCGGGACGACCGGCACGGACCGCCGCATCACGCGACTCCCGCCGGCTGCCCGGCGCGGTAGCGGGCGACGTCCCCGGCGACCACCCGGCCGCCCAGCAGCACCAGCTCGATCGCCTCCGGCCGGCCCAGCACCGTGATGTCCTCGGCGGGGTCGCCGTCGGTGACCACCAGGTCGGCCAGCCGGCCCGGCTGCACCGTGCCCGCCTCGTCGCCGCGCCCGGCCAGCCGCGCGCCGTTGGCCGTGGCCCAGGTCAGCACCACCGGCGCGGGAATGCCGGCCATTGTCACGTAGGTCTCCAGCTCCTCGGCGTACCGGCCGTGCGGGGTCCAGGCGAAGCCGAAGTCGTCGCCGGCCACGATCGGGATGCCCATCTGCACCATCAGCGGCAGGATGCGCAGGGTGTTCTCCACCTCGGCCTGGAATTCGAGGGTCTCCAGGTACTCCGGGGTCTTGCCGTGCCGGGTGCCGTCGGTGAGCAGCCGGTACGGCTGGTGCAGGCTCGGCACCACGAAGATGCCCCGCTCGGCGATCGCCTCCAGGGCGGCGTCGTCGGCGTAGGTGGCGTGGTCGATCACGTCGACCCCGGCGGCGATGGCGTTGCGGATGCCGCCCAGCCCGCGCGAGTGCGCCCGGATGCGGACCCCCCGCTCGTGCGCCGCCCGCGCCGCGATCACCAGCTCCTCGGCGGTGAACAGCAGTTCGTGGGAGCGGCCGTTGGGGAACGTGTCGTCGCCGGTGGAGAAGACCTTGATGATCTCCGCGCCCTGCTTGACCTCGGTGTCGACGTACTCGATCAGCTCTTGGGGGGTGTCGGCCAGCCGCATGAGGTCGCTCGGGATGCGTTGCTTGACCGCCGGGTTGCGGCGCTCCGGCGGACCGGACACCATCAGGTCCCGGCTGCACGGGGTGATGCGCGGGCCGGGCAGCTGCCCGGCGTCGATCGCCCGGCGCAGCGCCATGTCGATGCCGGCCACCGAGCCGGCGCCGACGAAGGCGGTGTAACCCAGCCGCAGCATGGCGGCGGCGTTGGCGGCGGCGCCGAGGGTGACCTCCGGGATCGTGTGCTTGAACAGCATCTCCCGACCGTCGAGCACGTTCAGGTACGCGATGTGGGTGTGGCCGAGCGTCATGCCCGGCATGACCGTACGGCCGTCGAGGTCCAGGACGTCGGTGTCCGGGTCGTGCAGGGGCGCCTGCGCCTCGGGTAGCACGGCCACGATGCGCTCGCCGTCGAGCAGCACGCTGTGGCACGGCCGGGAGGGCACCCCCAGTCCTTCCTGGACGGTGGCGCGGTGCAGCAGCATTCGTCGGGACACGAGGCTTCTCTCCGGTTCTCTCGGTGTCTGGCTCTCAGCGGCGGCCGAACAGGGTCCACACGATCTCGGCGCCCGGGCGGCGGGCCACCCACCGCAGGCCGTGGCGGTCGACCCCGGGCGCGTTGGTCACCGCGAGGTCGGCGCCGCCAGCGGCGAGGATCTCGGCGGCGTGCTGGGTGGAGTCGGCGTCCACCCACCGCACCGACCGGTCCCGCAGGGCCGGTGGCGCGAGGTCGGTGAAGATCCGCCGGACCTCCCAGAGGGCGGCCACGGCGAGCTGACCGCCGGACAGGTCCGGTTCGCGGTCCGGATGGGCCGCGATGCCGTACTCCGGGGTGGCCTGGGCGAAGTAGGCCTCCAGCCGCAGGTCGCGGTGCCAGTGGAAGCGGGTGAGCCCCTGATAGGCGCTCGGCACGAGGGCCTGGTCGACCCGCCGGTCCACCAGCGCCGCGAGCACCGCGTCGAAGGTGTCGGACAGCTCGACGCGCAGCCCGTGCCGCTCGGCGAGGAACACCGCGGTCAGGTGGCTGGACGTCCCGGGCGGGCCGAGGGTGGCCAGCGTGGTGCCGGGCCGGCTCGCCCAGCCGTCCACCACGCTGCGCCAGCGCCGCCCGTACGCCTCGGCGAGCGGCCCGGGCAGCGCCGGCACCCGCTCGTCGGCGACGGTCTCAGGTGGTGTAGCCACGGTTGCCCGCCATCCGCTGCGCCACCTGGGTCTCGTGGTCGGCCTCGACCCGCCGGTCGACGATCCGGGCGGCCTTCCAGCTCACGAAGGCGCCGGTGCTGACGATCGGGTCGAGCCCGTCGGTCAGCTCCACCTCGACGGGTACACCGAGCGCGGCGGCGGCCCGCGCCCGGACGCCGTCGGCCACACCGGCGGGGTCGTCGACGAGGTCCTTGAGCAGTTCCAGGCGGACGGTCAGCCGGTCGCCGCCGGCAGCCGGGTCGTGCTCGATCACCACCTGGTAGCCGCCGGAGCCGGTGACCCCGGTCAACACGGCCGTCTCGATCTGGCCGGCGGTGAAGCGTCGACCGCCCAGCTCGATGCGGTCCAGGGTCCGCCCGACGATCTGCACGAGGTCGCCGGCCATCTCGCAGTCACAGTCGGACGCCTCGACGATCACCGCGTCGCCGGTGCGGTAGCGGACCAGCGGCTTCACCCCGTCGATCAGCATGGTGACGGTGAGTTCCCCGCTGCCGCGCGGGCCGTGCGACGCGCCGGTCTCCGGGTCCACCACCTCGATCAGGTAGTTGGTCTGGGAGAGGTGCATCCGCTTGTTGCGGCAGGCGGTGGCGATGACGAACGCCTCCTGCGAGCCGTACAGGATGTTGTAGACGTCCGCGCCCCAGACGGACTCCAGGTTGCGGGCCAGCGCCGGGGTGCACATCTCGCCGGTGACGAAGAGCAGCTTGACGGCGAAGTCCTCGCGCAGCCGGTAGCCGTAGTGCTCGGCCGCCTTGGCGAGCATCATGGCCACACCCGGCGTGCAGCAGACGACCTCCAGCTCCAGGTCCTTCATGAGTTGCAACGCCTTGGCGAACCCGATCACCGGCGAGTACGGCCAGATCTTCGCGTTGAGCGAGCCGACGTTGCGGGCGATGTCACCGAGGGTGTCGCCGAAGGAGTGCACCTCGGTCGGGCCCATCAGCCCGATCCGCGGCGGGTGGTCGCCGCAGTGGTGGCGGAAGACGGACGCCCAGGATTCGGTGACGTGGGCGTTGCTGGCCACCACCTCCCGACCGTCGCGGGGGCACGGGGTCGCGCGGCCCGTCGTGCCGGTCGTCTCGTAGAAGAAGACCCCGTCGGCCAGCGGCCGGCTGAGCACGTCGAGCATCTCCTCGCGCAGGTGCGTCTTCGTCGTGAAGGGCAGCCGGTCGAGGGTCGCCGGGGTGATCGTGGTGAGGTCCACGTCGGCCAGGTGCCGGGCGTAGAACGGCGACCCGGTCGTCACCTGGTCGAGGACCGTGCGCAGTTGGCGTTCCCGCCACGCGTTCAGGTCGGCCGGGTCGAGGGTGCGGTCGTAGAAGGCCTTGTGCAGGGCCAGGTAGTCGACGGCGAAGTCGGCCGCCGGTCCAGTGGTCGGAAGCCACATGGTCGGGATCCTCTCCAGGGGTGCGCCGGCTGCGGTGCGATCGGCGCTCGGGCGGTGACGCGACTCAGTGCAGGCCGCCGTTGACGTCCACCACCGTGGCGGTGACGTAGCTGCTGGCCGGGTCGGCGAGCCAGGCGACGGCCGCGGCGATCTCGGCCGGTGTGCCGAACCGGCCGACGGGGATCCGGGCCCGGTAGTCGTTCCGACGCTGCGCCGGAATCCGGGCGGCCATCGGGGTCTCGACCAGGCCGGGAGCCACCGCGTTGACCCGGATCCGGTGCTCGGCGAGCGACCGGCCGAGGCTGTGGGTGAGCGCGATGCACGCGCCCTTCGACGCCCCGTACGCCGCGTCCGGGCTGCCGGACTGCCCGCTGATCGAGGCGACGTTGACCACCGTGCCCGGCCGGCCGGCGCTGATCAGGGCGCGGGCGAACGCCTGCGTGCAGAAGAACGCGGCGCCCACGTTGACGTCGAACACCTGCGCGTACGTCTTCGGGTCGTAGTCGAGAAAGGCGCGGGCGTGGTAGACCCCGGCGTTGTTCACCAGCACCTCGGGCAGGCCGTACCGCTCGCGGATGTCCGCGAAGAGCTGCTCGACCTGCTCGGGCACGGCCACGTCGGCGACCAGCGAGGCGTACGCCGCCGGGTCGCCGCCGGGTTCGACGTCCACGCCGAGCACGCGGTGCCCGGACTCGGTCAGGGCCGCCGTCACGGCCCGGCCGATGCCGCCCGCCGCGCCGGTGACCACGGCGAGGGGTGCCGACCGGTCGGTCATGACGATCCCGCCGTCAGCGCCGGCGACGCGCTGCGCAGGAAGTTGTCGAACAGGCGCAGCCCGTCCTCGGTGAGCACGCTCTCCGGGTGGAACTGCACCCCCTCGACCGCGAGGGCCCGGTGGCGTACCCCCATCACGTAGCCGTCGTCGGACGACCGCGCGGTGACGTGCAGGGCCAGCGGCGCCGGGTCCGCGACGATGAGCGAGTGGTAGCGGGTCACGGTGAGCGGGGCGGGCGCGCCGTCGAAGACCCCTCGACCGTCGTGCGTGACGACGCTGGTCTTGCCGTGCATCAGGTGCCGGGCGACCGCGACGGTCCCCCCGTACGCGAGGCCGATCGCCTGATGTCCGAGGCAGACGCCGAGCAGCGGGACCTGGCCGGCGAAGGCGTGCACCAGCTCCACGTGCCCGGACTCGGCGGGATGACCCGGCCCGGGGCCGAGCACCACCGCGTCCGGTCGCAGGGCCGCGAGCTGGCCGCTGGTCCGCGTCCGGGAGCGGACCACGACGGTCTGCGCGCCGAGCGTGCGCAGGTACTGGTCGATGATGTGGGTGAAACTGTCGTACGCGTCGACGAGCAGGACCTTCACGACGGCAACTCCGCACCGGTCAGGGCCCAGAAGGTGGCGTTCATCTTGGCCAGCGTCTCCCGCCACTCGTCGCCGGGTGTGGAGTCGGCCACCACTCCGGCGGACGCCTGGGTGCGGTAGCGCCGGCCGTCGTGCACGGCGGTGCGGATGCAGAGCGCGAGCACGGCGTACCCGCGTACGTCCACCAGCCCGACGGCGCCCGCGTAGACGCCCCGAGGCTCGTCCTCCAGGCCGTCGATGATCTCCATCGCCCGCAGCTTGGGAGCGCCGGTCATGGTGCCGGCCGGGAAGGTGGCGCAGATCGCCGCCCACACGTCGGCGTCGTCGGCGAGCTGACCGGAGACGGTGGAGACCAGGTGGTGCACGTACGCGAACGGCTCGACGTCGAACATGGCGTCGACGCTGAGCGTGCCGGGCACGCAGACCCGGCCGATGTCGTTGCGGCACAGGTCGACCAGCATGACGTGCTCGGCCCGTTCCTTCTCGCTGGCCGCCAGCTCGGCCACCCGCCGGCGGTCGGTCTCCGGGTCGGTGGCCCGGGGCGCGGTGCCGGCGATCGGGCGCATCGACAGCCGGCCCTGTTCGATGCGCAGGAACAGCTCCGGGCTCGCCCCGATGACGGTCTGGCCGGCCCACGGGGTCAGGTACATGTACGGCGACGGGTTGCGGTGGCGCAGCCGTCGGTAGACCTGCAGCGGCGTGAGCGTGGTCTCCACGTCGATGCGGTGGCCGATCTGGATCTGGTAGCTGTCCCCCACCTCGATGTGCCGCAGGCACTGCTTCACCCGGGCGGCGAACGTCTCCTCGTCGACGGTGTCCCGGACCAGGCTGGGCGGCGGGGCGGCCGGCACGTCCGGGTGGCCGTCGGCCGGCCCGGGAAGGTCCGGCAGCCGGGCGGCGGCGTCGTCCCGCGGCAGGTGTGGGCCGGAGGCGCAGAGCTGCCGCACCGTGCCGGCGCGCAGGTCCCACCAGACGGTGTGCCGGAACAGCGCGAGTGTGCAGCGCGGGATGTCGTCGACCATTCGGTCGACGGAGAGCTCGTCCATGTCCCGCGCGGCCTCGTACGCCAGGGTGGTGAGGAAACCGAAGGCGAAGCTGTCGGCGGGGACGGTGGTGCGGACCGCGAACGCCCGCTGCACGGCCCGGACGGCGGCCCACACCTCGCTCGGCCCGGCGACCGGCCAGACCCGCTGGGCGCCGCGGTGCCGGACCGGCTCGCCCAGGACGGCGGTCAGCACGGCGGCCAGGGCGTCGCCGAGCGCACCCTCGGCGGTCACCTCCAGCCGGTCGGCGATGAACCGCACCTCGGCGAGAAGACCCCAGCCGACGGCTGCCGCACATCGGTCCTGCACGGGGCCGTCCAGGCTTTCGAAGAGATACAGATCGTTGTCAACGCAACTTTCCGCGAGTGCCGTATAGAGCGACAAAGGATCGATCGACGGCAGTGTGACAGATGTCACCTCTATGGAAATTGAGTTGCTCAATGGTGTACGTGTCACCGTCACCGAATGCGACGGGATGGGCCACGTGGCGAGCCCGGTTGACAATAGGGACACTTGCGGAACCCCCTCTGAACAGCCCGATTTCCGCGCCACCGTTGGCGCTGGCCCCGCCGACGACGCGGCAGGTCGGACCCTTCCCCCCAGACGAAAGGACTCGCACGACCACTCTGACACCGGCCGCGGACACGTCCGCATTGGACATTCTCGGAAGGTACGCCCTGATTCGCCGGTCAGTGAGTGGTTGCGCGTCCGGCCAACACTTTCCACAGGCACGGATCACGCTGTCCATACCACTTCGACGATCTCGGAGCGGACCACTTGTCCCTGAATCTAAGCCTGTCAATAGATGCTCAATCACGTGAAACGCTGGCGGTGCAGCTCCGTAACGCATTTCGTACGCAGATCGAGGAGGGCACACTGCGTCCCGGCACCCGCGTGCCATCGAGCCGGCAACTCGCCGCCGACCTCGGGGTGTCCCGCAGTGTGGTCGTCGAGGCGTACGAACAGCTCTGCGCCGAGGGCTACCTCGTCTCCCAGCACGGCTCGGGCACATCCGTGGCGGCGGTACGTACCGACGTCGGCTCGGCGCTCACCCCGGACGACCGCGCGCCTGCCGCGGCGGTCTACGACCTGCGCACCGGCGGCCTGCACGACTCCACCTTCCCTCGCCAGGACTGGATCCGGGCGGTCAGCGCGGTGGTCGCCTCGGCCGGCCGCCGCGAGCTGGGGTACGCCCCACCGTCCGGCCTGCCCGTCGTCCGGCACACCCTCGCCGGTTACCTGGGCCGGGTACGCGGCGTCCGCACCCGACCCGAACACCTCATGATCACGTCGGGCTTCGCGCAGGGCCTCGCGCTGCTCTGCCACGAGCTGCGCAACCGGGGCCACGACACCATCGGGGTGGAGGACCCGGGGCACCCGGGCGAGTGGAAGTTCATCGCCGAGGCCGGGCTGCGTCCGGTGGGCATCCCGGTGGACGGCGACGGCATCCGGGTCGACGCGCTGGCCGCGAGCGGGGTCCGCGCCGCGCTCGTCACCCCGGCCAGCCAGTTCCCGACCGGGGCGACGCTCAGCGCGCAACGCCGGGAGCACCTGGTCGCCTGGGCCGAGGAGGTGAACGGCTACCTCATCGAGGACGACTTCGACGCCGCCCTCGTCGCCCCGGCGCAGCGGATGCCGGCGCTGCAGAGCCTCGCACCGGACCGAGTGGTCTACGCCGGCAGCGCCAGCAAGGTCCTCGCCCCGGCGCTGCGCCTCGGCTGGCTGGCGACCCCGGCCAACCTGACCGCACGCGTCGAGCGGGTCCGCGCCGGCTGGGACATCGGCTGCTCCGGGCTGGAGCAACTCGCCTTCGCCCGGCTGATCGACACCGGCGCGTTCGACCGGCACCTGCGCCGACTCGGCGCCGACGTCCAGAAACGCCGCCAGGCGGTCCAGCAGTTCGTCTCCCGCCACCTGCCCGACGTCACCGTCCTCGGCCAGAACAGCGGGCTCCAGTCGTACCTGGTGCTGCCGGCGCGGTGCGTCGAGGAGGCGTTGGTGCAGGCGGCCCGCCGTCGGTCGGTGCTGGTCCGCGGCGGCCACTTCTACGCCCTGCGTACGGACGACCGGCCGCCAGCGCTGGTCGTCGGCTACGGCGGGGTACGCGGCCCCGAGCTGGGCCGCGGCCTGGCCGGGATCGCCGCGGCCTACCGGGAGACGACCGGCGGCAGCGGTTCGTGAAGCCGGGAAATGCCCTTGGTACTGGCGACGGTCGACTGCACAGCACCTACGACCTTGCCGGGGTCAGCGTCGCGACGCCGTGACCGATCGCGGCCGATCCGACACCGTGTCGGCCCTGCGACGCCACCAGCGGCGCGCCGCGAGCGCGGCCAGCCCAGCGCCGGCGGCGTTGAGCAGTACGTCGTCCACGGACGTCACCCGGTCCAACCGCAGGACGTACTGCGCGGCCTCGACCAGGACCGAGCAGCCCGCGGCGAGCGCCAGGATCCGTGGTACGGACGCCAGTGCCACGAACCGCAGCGGAGCGAAGAACCCCAACGCCGCGAACACCAGCAGGTTGCCGACGACTTGAACCGTCAGCGTCAGCAGCCCTCCGTCGGAGAAGATGGTGAACAGGTCACGTAGCGGCACCAGGCTCAGCCGCCCGGGAACAGCACCCGCCCGGGAGCCTGGCAACATGATCATCCAGACCCACGGCAGCGTCCCGTACACGATGCCGACCTCGGCCAACGACGTTCGCCACGCCCACAGGGCGCCGTTCGCACGCCGACGACGGGCCAGCGCCCACACCGCCAGCGCGGCCAACGGCAGTGCGGCCACCGTGATGAGCACCACGCCGGTGAACGAGCCGACCCAGCCGTGCCACCCCTCGATCACCACCCGGGCACCATAGCCGCCTCCCCACCGCGACGTCGCCAGGCGTCCGCGGCGTGCCGGCAGACGGCCGGTCCCGGCGGTTGATCAATCGGTGCGCCCGGCCCGGGTCGGCTCGCGCACCATGAACACGTCCACCGGCTCCTCGGTCTCGACGCTTCATCCGTGTCGCTCGTACAGCCGCCGGGCCGGGAACCCTCGGCGCTCGGAACATCTTGACACTCGTCGATGTTAGCGCCAACACTTAGGGCCGTTACCTGGGCGCAACGCGCTCGTCATATTCCCGGCCCGCGGGCGTTTCTTCCCAGCGGGTGCCGCGGGCTGATCGCCGCGCTGGCGGCCGATCGGCTCTCGCGCACAGACGTCACGGAGGACAGATGCCGCTGCGACTCCACCGAACCGACGCCGCCGCCCGCCGAGTCACCGGCCCGGGGCGTACCGGTCGCGGTGGCGCCCGACGCCCCCGATCGGTCCTGGCCGCGTTGCTGGTGGTGCTCGCCGTGTCGGCCGGCCTGCCGATGGCCGGGCCGGCGCACGCCGCACCCGCCGTGAACTACACCAACCCGCTGGCCAACCAGCGGGCCGATCCACACATCTTCCGGCACACCGACGGCTACTACTACCTGACCGCGACCGTGCCGCAGTACGACCGGATCGTGCTGCGGCGTGCGACCACCCTGCAAGGGTTGGCCACGGCGGCGGAGACGACGATCTGGAACCGGCACACCAGCGGAGAGATGGGCGCCCACATCTGGGCGCCGGAGATCCACTTCATCAACAACCGGTGGTACGTCTACTTCGCCGCCGGCCGGACCGACGACGTGTGGCGCATCCGGATGTACGTGCTGGAGAACGCCAACGCCAATCCGCTCACCGGTTCGTGGACCGAACGCGGCCGGATCACGACACCCTGGGACACCTTCAGCCTGGACGCCTCGACCTTCGTGGCCAACGGCGTGCGTTACCTGACCTGGGCACAGCAGGAGCCGGGCATCTCCACCAACTCGAACGTCTACCTCGCCCGGATGGGCGCCAACCCGTGGCAGATCACCGGCGCCGTGACCCGGCTCGTCGTGCCGACGTACGACTGGGAGACCCGCGGCTACCGGGTCGCCGAGGGGCCCGCCGTGATCCAGCGCAACGGCCGCCTCTTCCTGACCTACTCCGCCAGCGCGACCGACGCCAACTACTGCCTCGGGATGCTCAGCGCCTCCGCCACCGCCAACCTGCTCGACCCCGCCGCCTGGAGCAAGAGCCCCAACCCGGTGTTCACCAGCAGCGCGGCCACCGGCCAGTACGGCCCCGGCCACAACTCGTTCACCGTCTCCGAGGACGGGCAGAGCGACATCCTGGTCTACCACGACCGCAACTACCGGGACATCAGCGGCGATCCGCTCAACGACCCGAACCGACGGACCAGGGTGCAGAAGGTGTACTGGAACGCCGACGGCACCCCCAACTTCGGCATCCCGGTGCCCGACGGGGCCACCCCGGTCCGACTGCGGTCGCACGATCTGACCACCAGCTACATCCGGCACTACGACTACCGGGCCCGGGTCGAGCCGAACGTCACCAACCTCGCCGACAGCCAGTTCCGCATCGTCAGCGGCCTCGCCGGCGGCGGAACGGTGTCGCTGGAGTCGACCAACTTCCCGGGCTACTACCTGCGTCACTACGGCTTCGCCCTGTCGATCGCGCGCAACGACGGCTCGTCGGTCTTCTCCAACGACGCGAGCTTCCAGCGCCGATCGGGCCTGGCTGACAGCGCCGGGCTCTCCCTGGAGTCACAGAACTATCCGGGCCGCTACGTGCGCCACCGCGACGGTCTGCTCTACCTGGAAGCGGTCTCTACGAGCGCCGAGCGCGCCTCGGCCACCTTTCACCTGGAATAGCCGCCCGTTGGCGGACCGGGCACGCTGCCGGTCCGTCCCCTACCTCGACACCGTCGGCGGCCGGTCATCGCGACCCGCCGACGCCGATTGGAGCACCCGATGACCTGGCGACCCACAATTGCCGTACTGGCCGGTCTGTGTCTCGCGACCGCCGCCGCCCCCCTGCCCGCCGGTGCCGCCACCGGTCCTGTGAGCGCTCACACCACGGCCGCCGCCGCTCTCGCCGGCCCGCCCGGCACGCCTCCCGGAGCGTGCCCGACGGGCGCCAGTTACGGCTCGCCGCTGCCGTCCAGCTCCCTGACGGCGACGAAGATCCGGGGCGGATTCACCTTCCTCGAAGGGCCCGTCTGGGTCGCCGACGGCGGCTATCTGCTCTTCTCCGACATGGCCGGCGGTACCGGACCGTACAACGTCCAGCCGTCCACCATCCGCCGGTTCACCCCGCCGTCGACCTTCGACACGTTCATCGCCAACGCCGGCAGCAACGGTCTGGCGCTCAGCGCCGACGGCCAGCAGATCATCGCGGCCACCCACGACCAGCGCTCCGTGTCCGCGTACCGGTTGAGCGACCGGAGCCGCAGCACCGTCGCGGCGAACTACCAGGGCCGGGCGTTCAACTCGCCCAACGACGTCGCGGTCCGGTCGGACGGCGTCACCTACTTCACCGACCCCAACTTCCAGCGCGGCAACCGCCCGGACCAGATGAACGGTCGTACCAGCGTCTTCCGCGTCTCCAACGGCCAGGTGTCACTGGTGGACGACCAGTTGCGCCAGCCCAACGGCATCGCGCTCGCGCCGGACGGGGCCACGTTGTACGTGGGCGCCTACTCCGAGAACAAGATCTACAAGTACGTCGTCCAGCCCGACGGCAGCATCGGCGCGCGCAGCGTGTTCGTGAACTACATCGGCGGTCCAGACGGCGTCACGATCGACTGCGCCGGCAACGTGTACTGGGCCGCGGGTGGTGACTCGCTGGTCCACGTCTACTCGCCCACGGGCGCCCAGCTCGGCACGATCCGGCCCGGCTTCTCCGGTACGACGAACGTGGCCTTCGGCGGGCCCGACCGGCAGACGCTCTACATCACCTCGGGTCCGTGGGGCGACTCCGGCCTGTACAGCGTGCGGCTCAACGTCCCGGGCTACCCGTACTGAGGGCGGCCGGCGGTGACCCTCGGTCACCTCCGTGGGGGCGGATGCGGTCGTGAGCGGTATACCTCAGAGTCATATTCATACCTCTGAGGTATACCGCTCGACAGCACATCGACACGGCGGGCAGCCACAGCGGCTGGCTCCCCAGCCGCTCCACAGGGCGGACGGCTCACGTCACCGGGCCGGACCTGTCTCCCAGACCGGCCGCCGAGGGTCGTCGTTGTGCACGATGATGTCGGCGTGATCCGTCGGGCGGACCGTCGCGTCGTAGAGCTGCTGCGGGGGCACGATCCACTGTCGCCTCGAACGCGGTCGACACGTAGACGCGCAGGTCCCACCGACCGATCAGCTCCGGGCGTAGGAGGAAGACGCCGTCGAAGAGCAGCACCGCGTCGGCCCGGGCGGTCGTGACCGGCGGGGACAGCGCGGTGTCCGCGGTGTGGTCGTAGACGGCGGGTTGGAAGCGGCGGTCTCCCCCCGGCCCGAGTGGATCCAGCAGAACCCGCTTCAGCGCCCCGTGGTCGTGGGTGTCGACGTAGCAGCCTTCGGCCGAGCACTCGCCGCGCGGATAGCGCTGCGCCCCGTCCGTCTGCGCTCCGGACCGGAGTGAGCTTGCACTCACGTTCCGTGCCGAGCTCTGGAGACGCCCACCGATGAGAGGCCGCTACGACAACCTGAAGCGGACCCGCACGCTGGACCCGCGGTGTGACTACCTGGACATCTACCAGACCATGCTGCGCCAGGAGTTCCCCTGGGACATGAAGCTCGGGCTCAACCTCGCCTTCAACCGGTCCTTCTCCGTCCCCGCGATCGCCGCCCTGCACACCGCCACCGGCGAGCTGACCGAGCGTACCCAGAAGCGCATCGACGACACCGGCCTGCTGATGTACGAGATGGTGCTCAACGGCTTCGACCAACCCCGGGGCCGCGACGCGTTGCGGCGCGTCAACCAGATCCACCGCCCGTACGACATCGGCAACGACGACTTCCGCTACGTCCTCGGCTGCCTGGTGGTCATCCCGACGCGCTGGTTGCAGGAGTACGGCTGGCGCGCGCCCTGCTGCCACGAGCTACACCGTCACCTGGGCCGGTGACCACCCGCCGCGGTTCCGGCACTGAACCGTCATCCCTGGAAGAAGCCGCCACCGCAGCAGGCCACGACGAAGACGAGGACGGAGACCAGGATCCAGATCACATCGGCGCCGTGGTCGCCGGCCGCGGTCTGCTGCGCGGCCCACGGGGGGGACAGCAGGCGACCCAGGTGGTGCGCCTCCCGTCGAGCCCCGCGGCCCCGGGTAGGCAGGCGCCCCACGGGCGTACGCCGAGGGAGGCCACGCCGGCCAGTACGTCCGGTTGGCGGCCTTGAGCAGCAGGTAGAGGACCGTGCAGACCAGCCATCCGTACTGGAGCGCGGTGTCGGCGCGCTGTCGCGTGGGGAGTGCGAACAGGGCGAGCCCGACGGTGAGGGCAGTGGCGAGGGCGGCCACCCGGGCCGTCCATCGGTGGCGGACGAACAGGGCCAGAACGAGCAGCGGAACGATCAGGATGGCGATGCTGGCTACCCGTGTGCCGGAGCGGCCGAGTTGGAGATCTCCGACTGCACCGAGCCTGTCCAGGTAACCGTCCGCCCCGAGGCCGACGAGGACGGTCACCAGGCTGACCGCCGCGATCAGCATCTTCACCTGGAGCAGGCGCCGGCGGGCGCGGCGTTCGTCGTCGGGGTGGCGGTAGCCGCCGGGGCCGTGCCGTCGCCGCCGTGCCAGCTCGTCGACGCTGGCGACGATGACGACGAACATCTGGGCATACAGGAAGCTCCACAGCGAGACCACCCAGCCGTACCCGCCGCCCTGGCGGCTGCCGGCGTAGACGACCCCGATCAGGGCGCTGGCCACCACCACGGGCGCGAAGCCGAGCGGCCAGGCCACCGGGGGTACGCCGGCGATGCCGCGGATGCCGACGATCACCAGCAGCACGAGTGGGGGCAGGTCGACGAAGGCGACCGACGACCACTGCACGTCCTGCGAGGTCGTGCCGTTCGAGTCCAACCGGGTCACCCAGATGAAGGCGGCCGTCGCCGCCAGCCAGCCGAGAGCCGCGATCAGCAGCGCGATCCAGGGAACACGTCGTCGGAGCAGATCGAAGGCCCGCTCGATGCTGCCGAAAATCAGATCCATCTGCTGCCCATCGACGGTCCAGCCCCGTGCCCAACCTTCACAGTGAAGCAGCGGCGGACATGAGCGGGTGACCCGCGACCGCGGCGGCCACGACGGTCCTGGATCCCTGTGAGTTCGTCCCAGGGTCTGAAATCCTATTTACCCAGTAGGAATAGTTGGTTAGCGTGGAAGTCATGATCAGCCAGCTGAATCCTCTCGACGGCACCGCGGTCGCGGTGTCCCGGGGATGTTGCCGTGGCTGGACAACCGCGCGCGGCTGCTGCCGCTGACCACGCGTTCCTGACCTCTCCCTGTCGCCACGCCGTCGACTCGACGACGAGCCGCAGCGTGTCCGCGACCCCATCAACGGCCGCCCGACGCCGCGCCGTGTCCCCGCCTGCCCGGGACGGCGCGCGCCGTGGTCGTTCTCGCCCAGGAGGACCGTCATGACCGTCACCGCCGAACCGGTCGCCCCCATCGATCCGGACACCTTCCGTGCCGTGCTGCGCCGGCAGGCCGCATCGGTCACGGTGATCACCGCCGCCGGAGACCCGCCCGCCGGGTTCACCGCCACCTCCTTCACGTCGGTGTCCCTGCGCCCCCCACTGGTGTCGTTCTGCCTGGCCCGGTCGTCGTCGAGTTGGCCGACAGTCGCGGGCGCGGAGCACGTCGCGGTACACCTGCTCGGCGCCGACCAGCGGGAGGTCGCGCGGACGTTCGCCACCAGCGGCATCGACCGGTTCGCCGCGCACTCCAGCTGGCGGCCCGGCCCGTACGGGGTGCCACTGCTGGACGAGCCGGTCGCCTGGCTGCTGTGCCGGGTGACCGAGCGGGTGCTCGCCGGGGACCACGCGATCGTGCTGGCCGAGCCCCTGACCAGTCGCCACGGCGACGGCGCCCCGCTGCTCTACCACATGGGGCGGTACGCCGCCCTCCAACCGTCCACGAAGGAGCTGTAAGTGAAGTCGTCACCCCATGTCGGTCGCCGCGTGTTCCTGTCGGCCGCCCTCGGCGCGGTCGCGCTGGGCCTGACCGCCTGCGCCGGCGACGAGGCGCCGGCGGCCACGCTGGCCGCTGGCGTGCCGCTGCCGGAGTCCGTGCCGAAGGGCACGAAGCTCGTCGTGGGCGACAAGGAGCACCAGAAGGCGCTCGAATTCTCCGGCGAGGTGGACAAGTTCACGTTCCAGGTGGAGTTCGCCAACATCAGCGGCGGTCCGCAGACCCTTGAGGCGTTCCGGGCGAAGGCCCTGGACGTCGGGGCTGTCGCGGACATCCCCCCGATCCATTCCCACTGGACCGGCATACCCACGAAGATCGTCGCGTCGAAGTTCCGCCAGGATCCGCTGAACCACGCCATCTACCGACTGGGCGTCGCCCCCGGGGTCGCCGTCGCCACGCTCGCCGACATCCGTGGCAAGAAGATCGCGTACAGCCCGGGGCAGGCGCAGGGCGCGCTGGTGCTGCGGGCCCTGCACCAGGCCGGGCTGAGCAAGCGGGACGTCAAACTCGTCGAGCTGCCGAGCACCGGCGACGTGTACGCGACCGCGCTCGCCAGCCGCCAGGTCGAAATCGCACCGCTCGGGGGTGTGCAGATCCGGCGGTACGCGGCGAAGTACGCCCGCGACGGCGCCACCACGATTCCGCACGGCCTGCGCGACGACCCCGGCCACCTGTACGCACCGGTCACCGTGCTCGCCGACCCGGCGAAGGCGGCCGCGATCCGGGAGTACGTCAGGGCGTGGGCGCGGGCCTGGCGGTGGCGGGAGGCCAACCCGGACGAGTGGATCGAGCGCTACTACGTCAAGGACCAGGGCCTGACCGCCGACGACGGCAGGTGGCTGGTGGAGAACGCCGGCGTGGCCGACATCCCGGCGACCTGGACCGAGGCCGTCGCCCGGCACCAGGAGACCATCGACCTGCTGGCGAAGGAGACCGGCAACAAGCCACTGCGGGCCGACGACCTGTACGACAGGCGGTACGAGTCCGTCGCCGCCGACGCGCTCGCTTCCGGCGGCGCCCGATGACCGCCTCCCTCCTCGCCCGGCCCCACGCCACGGCGCCCGCGCCCGCGCAGAGGCCGAGGCGCCGGCTCAAGCCGGGTCGCCCCATTCCGTTCGGGGCGGCGCTCGGCCCGCTGCTGCTGCTGGCGGCGTGGGCTGCCGGCTCTGCGGCCGGCTGGCTCGACCCTCGTACCGTCTCGGCCCCCTGGACAGTGCTGACGACGGCCGGTGACCTCATCGCGGACGGCCGACTGCAGGACAACCTCGCCGTCTCGGCCCAGCGGGCCGTCCTGGGCCTGGCCTTCGGCACCGTGATCGGCACGCTGCTGGCAGTGGTCGCGGGGTTGAGCCGGTGGGGCGAGGCGATCCTCGACGGCCCGATCCAGATCAAGCGGGCCATCCCGGCCCTCGCGCTGGTGCCGCTGCTCATCCTCTGGCTCGGCATCGGTGAGCAGATGAAGGTCACCACCATCACGCTGGGTGTGCTGGTGCCCGTCTACATCCACACCCACCACGGGCTGCGCAGCATCGACAGCCGGTACGTCGAACTGGGCGACTCGCTGCGGCTGTCGCGGGCCGTCTTCCTGCGCCGCATCGTGCTGCCCGGCGCGCTGCCCGGCTTCCTGCTCGGCATGCGGTTCGCGGTCGTGGGCGCCTGGCTGGCCCTCGTGGTCGTCGAGCAGATCAACTCGACAAGCGGCATCGGCTACATGATGGACCTGGCCCGCCAGTACGGCCAGACCGACGTGATCATCGTCGGGCTCGTCCTGTACGGGTTGCTCGGGCTGCTGTCCGACGCCCTCGTCCGACTCGTGCAGAGGAGGACGCTGTCGTGGCGACGCACGCTGGCGGACTGACCGGGACCCGACCGGTACGGGTTCAGGGACTGGTGCGTGGCTTCGGCGACCGGACCGTTCTGGACAACCTCGACGTCCAGATCGGCGCCGGGGAGTTCGTCGCGCTGCTGGGGCGTAGCGGCTCGGGCAAGAGCACCCTGCTGCGGGCGCTCGCCGGCCTGGACGGTGACCGGCCCGCGGCGGGCGTCGTCGACGTACCGGAGAACTCCTCGGTCGTCTTCCAGGACGCCCGGCTGCTGCCGTGGCAACGCGTCCTGGACAACGTCGTCCTCGGCCTGCGCGGGCCGGACGCAGCCGCACGGGGGCGCGCGGCCCTCGCCGAGGTCGGGCTCGCCGGCCGTGAACGGGCCTGGCCCGGCGAGCTCTCCGGTGGCGAGCAGCAGCGGGTGGCACTGGCCCGGGCACTGGTGTCGGAACCGGAGCTGCTGCTGGCCGACGAACCGTTCGGCGCGCTGGACGCGCTGACCCGGCTGCGCATGCACGGCCTGCTGCGTGAGCTGTGCACCCGGCACCGGCCCGCGGTGCTGCTCGTCACGCACGACGTCGACGAGGCCGTCACGCTCGCCGACCGGGTGCTGCTGCTCGACGCGGGCCGCATCGCGATCGACCTCGCCATCGACCTGCCGGCACCGCGCTCGCACCGGCAACCCCAGTTCCTCGCCTACCGGGAGTCCCTGTTGCGGGCGCTCGGGGTCGACCCGACCGAAGGATGACCATGCTGCACCTCAACGCGTTCCTGATGGGTGTCGGCCACCACGAGGCGGCCTGGCGGCTGCCGCAGAGCGACCCGTTCGCGCAGACCGACGCCGCGCACTTCACGCGCCTGGCCCGCATCGCCGAGCGCGGCAAACTCGACTCGCTCTTTCTCGCCGACAGCCCGGTGCTGTGGAACAGCATCGGCCGGCGGCCGGGCGGCACCCTCGAACCGACCGTGCTGCTCACCGCCCTGGCCGGCGCGACCAGCCACATCGGGCTGATCGCGACCGCCTCGACGACGTACAACGAGCCGTTCAACCTGGCCCGCCGGTTCGCGTCACTGGACCACGTCAGCGGCGGCCGGGCCGGCTGGAACATCGTCACCACGGCCGGCGAGCAGGCGGCCCGCAACTTCAACCTGGACCGGCTGCCCGCCCACCGCGACCGGTACGAGCGGGCCGCCGAGTTCATCGAGGTGTCGCGCAAACTCTGGGACAGCTGGGACGACCGCGCGCCGCTCGGTGACAAGGAGGCCGGGCGGTGGGGCGACGACGACCTGCTCTACCCGCCGGAACACGTGGGGAGGCACTTCCGGGTCGCCGGCGCGCTCAACGTCCCCCGCTCCCCGCAGGGCTATCCGCTGCTGGTGCAGGCCGGGTCGTCCGAGGACGGCAAGGAGTTGGCGGCCCGGTACGCCGAGGCCGTCTTCACCGCCCAGCAGACCCTCGCCGAGGCGCAGACCTTCTACCGCGACCTGAAGCAGCGCGCCGCCCAGGCCGGCCGCGATCCACAGACCATCAAGATCCTGCCCGGCATCGTGCCGGCGATCGGGGCCACCGAGGCGCAGGCCCGCGCGCTGGAGGAGGAGCTGGACCGGCTGATCAAACCCGAGTACGCCCGGCAGCAGCTCGCCAGCACCCTGCGGGTCGCGCCGGAGGACCTCGACCTGGACCGGGAGCTCCCTGCCGACCTGCCCAGCGAGGACGAGATCGAGGGCGCCAAGAGCCGGTACACGCTTATCGTCACGCTGGCCCGGCGGGAACGGCTGACCGTACGCCAGTTGATCGGCCGGCTCGGCGGGGGGCGCGGTCACCGCACCTTCGCCGGCACCCCCGAGCAGGTCGCCGACGCCATCGAGGAGTGGTATCGCGCCGGTGCGGCCGACGGCTTCAACATCATGCCGCCGGTGCTGCCGTCCGGGCTGGAGGCCTTCGTGGACCACGTCGTGCCCATCCTGCAGCGCCGAGGGCTGTTCCGTACCGAGTACACCGGCACGACCCTGCGGGACCACTACGGCCTGGCCCGCCCGGCGAACCAGTTCGCGCGGCAGCTCACCGCCACCGCCCGCTGAATCCCTGGAGAGGACAGACGATGGTCGACCACCGGCCCTTCGGACGCACCGGCGTACACCTCAGCGCGCTCACGCTGGGCGCGATGAACTTCGGTCAACGGGGCAACCCGGACCACGAGGACAGCATCCGGATCATCCACCGGGCACTCGACGAGGGCATCACCTCGATCGACACCGCGGACGTCTACTCCGACGGCGAGTCGGAGGAGATCGTGGGCAAGGCGCTGGCCGGCGGGCGGCGCGACGACATCTTCCTCGCCACCAAGTTCCACGGCCAGGTCGGCGACAACCCGCAGCACCGGGGCAACTCCCGGCGCTGGATCGTCCGCGCCGTGGAGAACAGCCTGCGTCGGCTCCGCACCGACTGGATCGACCTGTACCAGGCGCACCGGCCGGAGCCGGGCACGGACTTCGACGAGACCCTGGGCGCCCTCACCGATCTCGTGCGCCAGGGCAAGGTCCGCTACCTCGGCACCTCCACGTTCGAGCCGTCGGCCATCGTGGAGGGCCAGTGGATCGCGCAGCGGCGCGGCCGGGAGCGGGTGGTCAGCGAACAGCCCCCGTACTCCATCCTGGCCCGCGGCGTGGAGCGCGAGGTCCTGCCCGTGGCGCAGCGCTACGGCTTGGCGGTGATCCCGTGGAGCCCACTGGCCGGCGGCTGGCTCTCCGGTCGCTACCACGCCGGGCTCGACGCCCCGATCTCCCGCCGGGCCGACCGGCTTCCGGCCCGGTTCGACCCGCGCCTGCCGGCCAACGCCGCCAAGCTGGCCGCCGTCGACAAGCTGTCCGCCCTCGCCGACGAGGCCGGCCTGTCCCTGATCCACCTGGCGATCGCGTTCGTCCTGGAGCACCCGGCGGTCACCTCGGCGATCATCGGGCCCCGCACCCTGGCGCACCTGGAGTCGCAGCTCGGCGCCACGAAGGTGACGCTGTCCCAGGATGTGCTGGACCGCATCGACGCCATCGTCGCACCCGGCACCACGCTCAACCCGGCCGACGCCGGCTACCAGCCGCCCGCGCTGACCGACCCGGCGTACCGCCGTCGCGGCGGGCCGGCGACGCCGCCGGCCGGACGCACCCCGTGAGCGGCGGACCGACGCCGACCATGCGGACCCCGCCCCGAACCCCCGAACGGAGAACCCCCACCATGGCCCTGCTCACCCGTCGAGGCTGGCGACGCGGCGCGGCGGCCATCGCCGCCGCCGCGCTGACCGCCGGCATCTCCCTCGCCGCGCCGGCGACCGCCGCCACCGCCGCGATCGACACCGCCCTTGAGTGGTACGACGTCACCGCCACCGCCATCGGGACGGGCACCCGACCGCAGGTGACCAACAACCGTGCGTGGGCGATCAGCTGGCTCGCCGCGGCCCGCGCGGTCCGGACCGGGCCCGCCTCGTCCGCCTACCAGGACGCCGCCCTCGCGTCCGCCGTGCACACCGCACTGAGCGCCCTTGTCCCGGACGGCACGCCCGCGCTCGACGCCGCGCTGCGCACCACGCTCGACCGGATCCCCGACGGCCACGCCAAGGACCGCGGCCGCGCCGCCGGCCGACGGGAAGCCCGCTCGTTGATCGCCGAGCGTTCCGACGACGGGCTCGATCCCGCCTCCGTCAACCCGCCGTACCCCGCGCCCGCGGCCGGGCCGGGAATCTGGCAGCCAACCCCACCGAGCTTCACGGCCGCCCAACAGGCCGGAACCCGGTTCGCCACGCCGTTCCTGCTCGACCGCGCGGACCGGTACCGGCCCGGGCCGCCGCCGACCGTGGGATCGGCGCGCTACCGCGCCGACCTCGCCGAGGTCCGGGCGTACGGTGCGGCCGGCAGCACCGTACGGACACCGCAGCAGACCGACACGGCGACGTTCTGGCTCGGCTCCTCGCTGACCCTCTACACCGGCATCCTGCGTGCCGCGCTCGCCCAGTCCACCCGATCGACCGCCTGGCGGGCGACCCTCGTAGCCCTCTTTCACGTCGCACTCGTCGACACCCAGATCGCGACCTCCGACACCAAGTACGCCTACCTGCGCTGGCGGCCGGTCACCGCGATCCGGGTCGACGGCGACCCCGGCTGGACGCCGCTGCACGACACGCCCGCACATCCGGACTATCCCAGCGGGCACAACACCTACGCCGGGGCCGCCGAAGGGGTGCTCACCGCCCTGACCGGGGCGCGGGCACGCGCGGCCTACGCCATCACCAGCCCCACCCAACCCGGCGTCACCCGCACCTACACCGACTGGCGCCGGCCCACCGAGGAGAACGTCGACGCCCGCGTGTGGTCCGGCATCCACACCCGTACGGCCGACCAGGCCGGCGTCCGGCTCGGCCGTGACGTCGCCGCGCACACCGTCCGCAACGCGGCCCGGCTGTTCTCCTGACCCCGCTCACCGGCGGGGCGGCACGGCGCCGTCCCGCCGGTCTCGCCCGGTTCCATCTTGTTCAGGGAAGGCCGTCGCAGATGAGCCCGCAATTCCTCTGGTACATCCCCAATCAGGTCGAGCCCGGTCATCGCGGCGACGACGTCGTCGAGCACCACAACAGTTTGCAGACCCTCACCAGCCACGTCCGGACCCTGGAGGAACACGGGTGGGGCGGCGCCCTCCTCGGTACCGGCTGGGGACGGCCCGACACCTTCACCGTCGCCACCGCGCTGGCCGCCCGGACGACGACGTTCCAGCCGTTGATCGCGATCCGGCCCGGCTACTGGCGGCCCGCCAACTTCGCTTCCGCCGCCGCGACGCTCGATCACCTCAGCGGCGGCCGTGTTCTGATCAACATCGTGTCGGGCACTGACGACCTGGCGGCGTACGGCGACGGCGAGGGCGACCAGGCCCACCGCTACGCCCGCACCCGGGAGTTCCTCCAGATCGTGCGCAAGCTCTGGACCGAGGAGAACGTCACCTACCAGGGCGAGCACTTCAGCGTCACCGGGTCGACCGTGGCGCTCCGGCCGGTCGTCCGCGGCGATCGCCGGCACCCCCGGCTCTACTTCGGCGGCGCGTCCCCCGCCGCGGAGGAGGTGGCCGCCGCCGAGGCCGACGTCCAACTCTTCTGGGGCGAGCCGCTCGACGGCGTGGCCGAGCGGATCGAGCGCCTCCGACTGCTCGGGGAGAAGTTGGGACGCGAGCACGCCCCGCTGGAGTTCGGGCTGCGGATCACCACCGTGGTGCGGGACACCACCGAGCAGGCCTGGGCCGACGCCGAAGCCAAGGTGGCGCGGATGGCGGCGGGCAACGGCTTCGCCGCGCGGGACCGGGGCCGGCAGACGGCGGTCGGTCAGCGGCGGCTGCTCGACCTCGCCGCCCGCGGTGACGTGCTCGACGACAACCTCTACACCGCCCCCGGCAGGTACGGCGGCGGCGGAGCCGGCACCACCTGGCTGGTCGGCTCCGCCGAGGACGTGGCGAGGTCGCTGCGGAGGTACCAGGCGCTAGGGGTCACCCACTTCGTGCTGTCCGACACGCCCTACCTTCCGGAGATCAGGCGCCAGGGCGCCCACCTGCTGCCCCTGCTGCGGGACTGAGCGCGGACCGCCCGCAGGGTGTCGACAGGGTGGCGGAACGTGAATCTCGCCTGAGCCGACAGTTCTCCCCCTAGGTTCGATGCGCAGGACGCAGCCAAACCGGGGAGAGACGTGGACAGCTATCCGGCGATCGAGGATCATGGGCTCATCGGCGACCTGCAGACCGCCGCGCTGGTGACGTGTGACGGCACGGTCGACTGGTTCTGCGCGCCGCGCTTCGACTCGCCGAGCATCTTCGCCGGCCTGCTGGACAAGGACAAGGGCGGCTACTTCCGCATCGCGCCGCACGACGTCCGGTACGTCACCAAACAGCTCTACCTCCCCGGCACGCCCATCCTGATCACCCGGTTCATCAGCGCGGACGGCGTGGCCGAGGTGATGGACTTCATGCCGGTGACCGGCGAGCGGGTCACCGACGCACACCGCCTGGTCCGCATCGTCACCATGGTCCGCGGCAGCATGCGCTTCCGGGTGGAGTGCCGGCCGCGATTCGACTACGCCCGGGAAGAGCATCAGCTGGAGCGCCACCGCAACGGCTACGTCTTTCGCAGCCGGTCGGCGACGCTGACGTTCAACCCGGTGGACCCCACGGGCCGGTTGATCTCCGAACGCGGCGAAATCCGCCTCGAGGGCAACGACCTCGTCGGGTACGGCACCCTGAACGAGGGCGACACCGGCGGCGTGGTCCTGGAGACCGCCGGCAGCGAGCCGCGCGTCATCCCGGAGGAAGAGATCCAGGGCATGTTCGAGTGGACCCGGGACTACTGGCGGCGCTGGCTCGAACGCTCCCGCTACACCGGCCGGTGGCGGGAGATGGTCGAGCGTTCCGCGATCACGCTGAAACTCATGACGTACGCCCCGACCGGCGCGATGATCGCCGCGCCCACGGCCGCGTTGCCCGAACTGGTCGGCGGAACCCGCAACTGGGACTACCGCTACACCTGGGTACGGGACACGTCGTTCTCGGTGCACGCGCTGCTCGGGCTCGGCTTCACCGAGGAGGTCAGCCAGTACATGAACTGGCTGGACGAACGGATCCGTGAAGCCGGCGACCACCAGGATCCCTTAAAGATCATGTACCGGGTGGACGGCTCCTCCGACCTGCACGAGGAGATTCTGGAGCACCTGGAGGGCTATCGCAGCTCGCGGCCGGTGCGGATCGGCAACGGCGCCGCCGACCAGCTTCAGCTCGACATCCACGGCGAGGCCCTCTACGCCATGCACCTCGCCGACGAACAGGGCATCCGTGTCTCGCACCAGGTGTGGAAGAGCACCGTCCGGCTCGTCGACTGGCTCTGCCACAACTGGGACAAGCGCGACGCCGGCATCTGGGAGAGCCGCCATCACCCGCGTAACTACACCTTCGGGCGGGTGATGTCCTGGGTGGCGCTGGATCGCGCCATCCGGCTGGCCACCCGGACCGGCCGGCCCGGCGACATGACCTGCTGGACCGAGCAGCGCAACCGGATCTACGACCAGGTCATGACCCGCGGATACAACCGGGAACGCGGCACCTTCGTGCAGGCGTACGACGAGAGCGTGCTGGACGCGGCGCTGCTCACCATGCCCTCCGTCGGTTTCGTCACGCCGAGCGACCCACTGTGGCAGTCCACCCTGCAGGCGATCGAACGCGAACTGGTCTCCGACAGCCTGGTCCACCGCTACAACCCGGTCCACTCCCCCGACGGTCTCCCCGGCCATGAGGGCACCTTCAACATGTGCACCTTCTGGTACGTCGAGGCGCTGGCCCGGTCCGGCCGCCTCGACGACGCCCGACTCACGTTCGAGAAGATGTTCACCTTCAGTAACCACCTCGGCCTCTACGCCGAGGAGATCGCCGCGACCGGGGAGCAGGTCGGCAACTATCCCCAGGCGTTCAGCCACCTGGCATTGATCAACTCCGCGCTGACACTCAACGACCTGCTCGACGCCGAGGCCGAGGCCCGGAACCGCCGGTAGCACGGGCACGGGCACCCCTCCGGTCGGCCTCGTCGCGCCTGGCTCAACCCGCGACGGCGAGGGCCGCCGTCCCAGCCCCACCGCCGCCGGGCGAACTCCGCCAGCGCCCGCGGGTACGCCCGCAGCGCGCCCTGCACCGTGGGCGGTGAGCTACGCGCTGTCGCAGCTCGACCTCCGTGTCCGCGCCGGTCTGCGCCGCGAAGTGGAATGTCTCGGCCAGGCCCGTCACCATGGTGATCAGGAACGTGTTGACGGCGAGCTTCATCGACAGCGCCGCCGGCACCGCGCCACAGCGGAACCGCTGCGCGCACATCGCGTTGATGAGCGGCTCGACATGCTCGATCGCCTCGTCGTTGCCGGCGAGCATGGCCACGAGCGTTCCCTCCCTGGCAGGTCCGCGAGACCCCGACACCGGGGCCTCGACGTACTGTCCGCCGGTTTCGCTGACCTCGACGGCGAGCGTCTGCGAGTACGCGGTCGTGAAGGTGCCCATCTGGACGACGGTGTGTCCGCGTACGCGGCGGACGAACTCGTCGGTCCCCGCCCGAGCACGGCGTCGACGGCTGCCTCGTCGCGCAGCATCAGGATGACCGTCTCGGCGGCGTCGAACACCCCCGGGAGGTCGTCGGCCGCACGCGCTCCGTCGGCGACGAGTTCCGCGACGGGCCCGGGCGTACGTGCCCAGACGACCACGTCGACGCCCGCGTTGACGAGGTTCGTCGCCATGGGCACGCCCATGATGCCGAGCCCGATGAATCCCCCGTGCGAGCACTCATCCCGGCTCCTGCCTCCCGCTTCCCGTCGTCGCCCGATCTGGTGTGCCAAGCATGACGGTGAGGTCTTCGTCGGCCGCCAGCACAGGCCCGTCGAACTCCGTTTGCGCGGCCGCCACGGCGGCTGCCCGGTCATTGCCTGGCCAGAAGTGGGTGAGCATCAGGCGGCGGGCACCCGCCCGTCGAGCCCAGTGGCCGGCCTCGGTGGAGGTCATCAGATTGCGCGTGGGTCGGTCGGTCTCCCCGCTGCGGTCGGTGGCCTCGACGATGAACAGATCGGCGTCGCGGCCGAGTTCGGCCAGCAGAGGGGTCGGGCCGGTGTCCCCGGAGTAGGCCACGACCATCCCGTCGGCCTCGATGCGAATGCCCGCGTTGGGCACGTGATGCGGGAGGGCCAACCCGGTCAGGTCGAAGAGCAGTCATTGGCCCGGTGTTAGGGTTCGACATCGTGTCGATCGACTGGGCCGCTTTCGGGGTTGACCTGCACCTGGAGTTCGACCCGGCGTCCGGTCGTCGAGCGGGCCTCGAGCGGGCGTTGCGCGAAGCCATCCGGGCCGGGCGGCTGACGCCGGAGACCCGACTGCCGTCCACCCGCACGCTCGCCCTGGAGCTCGGCCTGGCGCGCGGGACAGTGAGCGCCGCGTACGACCAACTGGTCGCCGAGGGCTATCTCAGCGCCCGGACCGGCTCGGGCACTGTCGTCGCCGATCTGGCCGGGAGCCGGGCGCAGGCCGCGCGGCCAGCGGCCGACGTGCCGGCGCTGCGCCATGACCTCCGGCCCGGCAGTCCCGACGTCTCCACCTTTCCGACGGCCGCCTGGCTGCGTGCCACCCGACGGGCTCTGGCCACCGCCCCGATGGCCGCCTACGCCTACGGTGACCCGCGCGGCCGGATCGAGCTGCGCACCGCGCTGGCGGACTATCTGGGGCGCGCTCGGGGCGTTCTGGCCCACCCGGACCAGATCGTGATCACGTCCGGGTACGTGCAGGCCCTCGCCCTGCTCGCCGGCGTACCCGACGGTGCGGTCCTCGCGATGGAGGACCCCGGCCTGAGCTTCCACCGCGACGTGGTCAGGCACGCCCGCGCCGAGGTCGTCGCACTGCCGGTCGACGAACGGGGCGCCCGCACGGACCTGCTCCGCACGCCCGCGTTCGCGGCGGTGCGGTCGGTAGTGGTGACCCCGGCGCACCAGTACCCCACCGGAGTGACACTGCACCCGCACCGTCGGCACACCGCCACCACCTGGGCCAGGGAGCGCGCGGGCCTGATCATCGAGGACGACTACGACGGAGAGTTCCGGTACGACCGCCAACCCGTCGGCGCGCTCCAGGGGATGGCGCCGGACCACGTCGTCTACGTGGGTACGGCCGCGAAGACCCTCGGGCCCGCCCTGCGGCTGGCATGGATGGTGCTGCCGGGACGCCTCGTCGAACCGGTGGTGCGCCACAAGCGGCACACCGATCTGCACACCGAGGCGATCGGTCAACTCGCCCTCGCCGATCTGATCACCAGCCACGCGTACGACAGGCACATCCGCGCGTGCCGGCTTCGCTACTGGCGTCGACGCGACCTCCTCGTCAACCGACTCGGACGCCACGTCGCCCTGCACGGGATAGCCGCCGGCCTGCACGCGATGGTCAGCCTGCCCACCGCCGGCCCCAGCGAGCAGGAGATCCTCGACCGAGCGGCGGCGCACGGACTGGCGCTGGGCGGTCTGGGCGACCACTGGCACAGTCCCGGCGATCACCCACCCGGTCTCATCGTCGGCTACGGCACGCCCAACGAGGGCGGTTACCTCGCCGCGCTCGACACCCTGGCCCGAGTGCTCGGCGGCAGTCCACGGAGCTGATTGGCTCAATTTTCCCGTACCCAATCGGCCCTGCTCTCTGGCCCGACCGCTTCGTAGCGTCGCGGTATGACAATCGTCGACCTGTGGTTCGACCCGCGATGCCCCTGGGCTTGGATCGCCTCGCGCTGGCTACTGGAGACCGAGCGCGTCCGCGATGTTCGGGTCCGGTTCCGCGTGATGAGCTTGACGGTGCTCAACGAGGGCCGAGATGGCCTGGACGACTGGTACGCGGAGTGGCTCCGACCGGGCATGGGCCCCGTGCGGGTGCTGACCGCCGCCGAGCAGACGTACGGCCGCGAGGTCCTGCGGGACCTGTACACCGCGCTGGGGACCCGTATCCACCTGGACTCCGCACCCATCGGGCGTCAGC
The DNA here is from genome assembly GCF_045161355.1 of Micromonospora sp. NBC_00617. Lineage (NCBI taxonomy): Bacteria > Bacillati > Actinomycetota > Actinomycetes > Micromonosporales > Micromonosporaceae > Micromonospora > Micromonospora sp. NBC_00617. Next base: position 2,874,252 of record NZ_CP107751.1, read on the forward strand.
TGTACGTCGACGCGCTCACCGAACTCGGTCTCGACGGGCAGCTCGCCGAGGCCGCCGAGAGCACCGAGTACGACAAGGCGCTGCGCGCGAGCCACGACGAGGGCATGGCCCCGATGGGCGACGCCCCCGGCACTCCGTCGATCCACGTCGACGGGCACGTCTTCTTCGGGCCTGTCGTCAGCCCCGTACCGCGTGGCGAGGCGGCTGGGCGGCTGTGGGACGGGGTGCTGCTCGTCACCGGTACCGCCGGGTTCTACGAGCTGAAGCGTTCCCGAGACGGCCGGCCGGACGTGCGTTCGTGACCAGAAGCCCCGCCCGGGTTCTCGCCCTCGCCCAGTTCATCAACTCCGTCGGGGACGGAGCCTTCTACGTCTGCTCGGCCCTCTTCTTCGCCCGGATCATCGGCCTGTCTCCCACCCAGATCGGCCTGGGCCTGAGCACCGGTTGGGCGGTCGGCGCCGCCGCCGGAGTGTTCCTCGGGCACCTCGCCGACCGGCGCGGCCCCCGAGGAGCCGCGATCCTGCTGGCCGCCGTGACCGGTGCGACAATCGGCTCGTTCCTGTTCGTCCGGTCGTTCCCGTTGTTCGTGCTGGCCACCTGCGCGTACGCCTGCTGTCAGGGCGGTTTGAGCGCTGCCCGGCAGGCCCTGCTCGCGGGGCTCGTCGAGTCGGCCGACCGCACCCGGGTGCGGGCCACCCTCCAGTCCAGGGCCAACGCCGGTCTGGCCATCGGCGCCGCCCTGGGCGGCCTGGCCCTCTTTCTCGACACTCCGCACGCCTACCTGACGGTGTTCGGCGTCGACGCGGCGAGCTTCCTGGTCGCCGCAGCGGTGCTGCGCGGGCTACCGGCCGTGCCGACCACGTCGGGCACCGGCGGCGACGCACGGGCGCTCGCCGTGCTCAGCGACCGCCCCTACGCCGTGATCACGCTGCTCAACGCCGTCCTGCTGCTCTACATGCCCCTGCTCAGCCTCGTCATTCCCTTGTGGGTCACGCAACGCACCGAAGCGCCTCGGTGGATCGTCGCGGCGATCCTGGTCCTCAACACCCTCAGCGTCGTGCTGTTCCAGGTCCGGATCGCCCGCAGGGTCACCGACCTTCGTAGCGCCACCCGCCTCGTTCGTTACTCCGGGCTGACGATGTTCGCCTCGTGCGCCGTGTTCGCCCTCTCCGGCCTCGGCGCGGCGCCCTGGCAGGCCGCCGCCGTCCTGCTCCTGGCCGCGGGTCTGCAGGTCATCGGGGAGATGATGCAGGCATCCGGCTCCTGGGAGATCAGCTTTGGGCTGGCACCCGCCGGGCGTCAGGGCCAGTACCAGGGCTTCTTCGGCGCCGGCACCGCTGTCGCACGCGTGCTGGGACCACTTCTCCTCACCACTCTGATCGTCACCTGGGGCGCACCGGGCTGGCTTCTGCTGGGCGGAATGTTCGTCGCGGCGGCGTTCGCCATGCGCCCGGCGGTCCGCTGGGCCGACCGCACGTCCCGTCGTTCCGCAGCCGGTCGCGCGGATCTCACGCCGTCTATCGGCCCGCAGCTTCGGTAGCCGACACGGGAGGTGTCAGGGTCCGCGCGACGGTGAACCTGGTACGCCGGTGGCGGGGCCGTTCGACCTCGTCCAGCAACGCCACGGCGAAATCCTCGGCGGAGATGGTGGAGGCGCCGACCGGGTCGATCAGCAACTCGTCGGCACCGAGCCGGTAGGAGCCGGTGCGCTCACCCGCCTCGAGGATCGCGGCGGGGCTGAGGTAGGTCCAGTCCACGTCGGTGCTCGCGCGGAAGACGGCGAGCTGGTCATTGCAGGCCAGGGCGATCGCTCGCCAGGCTGGCGGTACGTACGCCGGGTCGTCGACCACGAGCGTGCCGTCCGAACCCGGCACGGTGAGGCTGCCCGCGCCGCCGACGGCCAGCAGCCGTGCGCCGGTGCGGGACAGCCCGGCGAGCAGCGCCTTCGCGACGGCCACGAGTTCGTGTTCGTACCCGATTGGCGGGCGGGTCGCCGTGACCACGACGTCCTGGCCGGCACTCAGCTCGACAACGGTGTCGACGTCGGCGGCATCGCCGACCCGGTGGATCGCGGCCGGGGGCAGTTGGGCGAGCCGCGCCGGGTCCCGTACGACGGCCGTGACGTCGTGGCCGCGGCTCAGGGCCTCCGCGACGATCCGACTCCCGGTGGTGCCGGCGGCTCCGAAAACGGTGATGCGCATGATCGTCAGCTCTTTCCTGTGAATCGGGCGAGCAGGTGCTGGTTCGAGTTCAGTTGTGCGGCAGAGATGGAGACCATGGCCAGGCCGAAGCCGAGGAGCTGGATGGCGGTGAGGGACTGCCCGAGGACCAACCAGCCCAGGGCGGCGGCGACGACGGGCGACAGCAGCGGCAGGAACGACATCGCCGTGACGGGCAGGCGTGCCAAGCCGGTGAACCAGAGCGTGTAGGCCAGACCGGTCCCGACCAGGGACAGCCAGGCGTACCCGCCCAGGGCGGGCGCGTCCAGCCTGGGCGGCAGGCCCTCGACGGCCAGGGCGAGCGGGGCGATCAGCAGCCCACCGGCGGTGAGTTGCCAGCCGGTGAAGGCCAGTACGCCGACACCGGACGGTCGCCCCCACCGCTTGGTCAACACGGTCCCGGCGGCCATCACCGCGGTGCCGGCGAAACCGGCCGCGAGTCCCACCGGATCGAAGCCCAGCCGCCCGCGCAGGACCATGAGCGCGATGCCGGCCACACCCATGACAGCCCAGCCGAGTCGCCACCGGCTCGGCCGCTCTCTGAGCAGGGCCACGGCCAGTCCGGCGACGATGAGCGGTTGCGCCGCCGAGAGCGTGGCCGCGACGCCACCCGGCAGCCGGTACGCCGCCACGAACAGGAGCACGAAGAACGCCCCGATGTTGAGCGTGCCCAGCGCGGCCATGCGCCACCACCAGACGCCGGTCGGCAGCCGTCTGGCGATCAGGAGAGCGATGAGTCCGGCCGGCAGCGCGCGCAGGACTCCGGACAGGAGCGGGCGGTCAGGGGGCAGCCACTGCGTGGTGACGAGATAGGTGGTGCCCCAGGTCACGGGTGCGATCGAGGCGAGCCCGGTGATCGCCCAGCCGCCCGTCGTCACGCGACCGGGTGGGAGGGCGGCCTCCCGGCGGGGATGGGTTTCGAGCACAGAAACCTCTCAACGTTGAACTGTTTGACGTTGAAATAAAATCACGACTGCTATCTTGACGTCAAACAGTTCAACGTTGAGGAGAGTGATGGCCGACAGCCTGGACCGGATCCTGGACCAGTGGCGGGCCGAACGACCGGACCTTGACGCCAGCCCCATGGGCGTGGTCGGACGCATCCAGCGCGCGTCGCGACTGCTGGAACGCGGGCTGAGCGAGCACTTCGCCACCCGAGGGCTACAGACCTGGGAGTTCGACCTTCTCGCCACCCTGCTGCGCTCGGGCCCTCCGTACCGGCTGACGGCGGGCGACCTCGCGGCCACCTCAATGATCACCTCGGGGGCCATCACCAACCGGATCGACCGCCTGGAGGCGCGCTCCCTGGTCAGCCGCGAGACCGATCCCACGAACCGCCGTAGCGTCCTGGTCACCCTGACCGATCGCGGCCGCGAGGTCGTCGACCAGGCCATGGCCGATCACGTCGCCAACGAGGCCCGGCTGATCGGCGCACTGCGCCCCGACGAGCGGGAGCAACTGGCAGGACTGCTGCGCACGATGCTGACCGCGCTCGGGGACACCCCGACGGACGCACGTCCCGGGCGATCAGCCCAGAGTGCGCCCTAGCGGTCTGACCTGCCTGGCGTCGGCAAGCAGATCGGACCGAACGTTCTGTCGCCAAGATGGTTGGATGGCGCGCGACGAACCCGACGCCCGGCCTTCCAAGGCACGGCTCAGGCTTCCCCGCACGGCGACCAGGATCTTCTACACGGAGGGCATTCACTCCGTCGGCGTCGACCGGATCATCGCCGAGGCGAAGGTGACCAGGGCCACTTTCTACCGGCACTTCCCCAGCAAGGACGACCTGATCCTGGCCTACCTGCGTGCGGTGCATCAGCTGGAGCGCGGTGTCGAAGGACTCCTCAGGATCCACTCGGAACGTCAGTCGGCAGAGTCGGCCCGTTAGTTCTCGCGCGATCCGCCGCCGCACGACCTCGGGCTGGGCCACCCCAGGTGAGGGGATGACCCAGCTCCTTCGGTGTCGCCACCAGCCCGCCCGTGAGCCTCGTCGCGGCGGCGCCCGGCCGGCGATCGCGCGCAAGACCGAGCGGCTCAGGTCAGCGGCCGTACGCCTCCAGCAGGCGCAGCCAGACCTCGCTGACGGTCGGGTACGCGGGCACGGCGTGCCACAGCCGCTCCAGGGGGACCTCACCGACGACGGCGATCGTCGCGGCATGGAGCAGTTCCGCCACGTCCGGGCCGACGAGGGTGAAACCGACGATGACCCGCCGGTCCTCGTCCACGACCATCCGGGCATGCCCCTGGTAGCCGTCGGCGTGCAGCGCGGCCCCAGCGACGGCGCCCAGGTCGTAGTCGACGACCCGGATCCGCAGCCCGGCGCCCTCGGCGGCGGCTGCGGTCAGCCCCACCGACGCGACCTCCGGGTCGGTGAAGACGACCTGCGGCACCGCGTACGCGTCGGCGGTGGCGACGTGCCGACCCCACGGGCGGTCGTCTGCCGCCTCTCCCCTGGCCCGCGCGGCGATCACGTCGCCCGCCGCGCGAGCCTGGTACTTGCCCTGGTGGGTCAGGAGCACCCGCCGGTTGACGTCCCCGGCCGCGTACAGCCATCCGTCGCCGATCAACGCGCCGGCACCGTCGACCACCCGCAGGGTGTCGTCGACCGTGAGCCAGGCGCCCGGCTTCAGGCCGATCCGATCGAGGCCGACGTCGCGCGTGTTCGGCGTACGGCCGATCGCGACGAGGATTTCGTCGGCCTCGACCTGTTCGCCGTCGGTGAGCGTGATGTGCACCGTGCCGTCGCCGTCGCGGCTCACCGACGTGGCCTCGACACCGAGTCGGACGGACACGCCAGCGTCTCGCAGGGACTGCGTGATCCGCTCGCCGACGAACGGCTCCGCCCGCGTGAGCACACCGTTGCGCGCGAGCACCGTCACCGTCGATCCGAGACCGGCGTACGCCGTCGCCATCTCCGCGGCCACCACGCCACCGCCGATGATGGCGAGCCGGCCGGGAACCTCGCTCGCGGCGGCGACCGCACGGCTGGTCCACGGCGCCGCCTCGTGCAGACCGGCGATGTCCGGCACCAGTGCGCTACTTCCGGTCGCGATGACGACCGCGTGTCGGGCGGTGAGCGAGGTGGTGCCGCCGTCCGCACCGGTCACCTCGACGACCCGGTCGGAGCTGAGCCGCCCCTGGCCGCGATGCAGCGCGATCCCCGCCGAGTTCAGCCAGGCCACCTGCCCGTCGTCCTTCCAGTGCGACACGAAGGAGTCCCGGCGGCGCAGCACGGCCGCCGCGTCCAACTCGCCGGTCACCGCCTCGCGCGCACCCGGCAGCTGGCGAGCCGCCCGGAGCGCTGTCTGGCTGCGCAGCAACGCCTTGGTTGGCATGCAGGCCCAGTACGAGCACTCACCGCCCACCAGTTCCCGCTCGACGATCGCGGCGGTCAGGCCGCCCCGCACGACACGGTCGGCGACGTTCTCCCCCACCGGCCCCGCGCCGATGACAATGACGTCGTACGTGGCGTTCTGCATGTCAGTTCCCCTTCGCGGCGCGGCCGAGGCGGATGGCCGCGATGAGGAAGAAGATAGCGCCGGGGATGGCGTAGCCGATCGCGTTGGTCAGCGCCGGGTTGTCCGCGGAGGCAGCCGCGAAGAACGATCCACCGGCGAGTACGGAGATGCCACCGCTAATGATCATCGGCCACTGGCCACCCATCTTGCGGCGGGTGACGCCCACGATCAGCTGCACCAGCCCGGCCACGACCGCCCAGGCGCCCCAGACGCGCAGGACCGCCGGGATGCCGGACGCGCCGGCGGCAAGGGTGGTCATGGTCATCCTCTCGGTGATTCCGGAGCGAAGGGACACCCAGCGGGGTGCGGGCCACCGCCGGGACGGGACGGCGGTGCTACTCGATGTCTGAGAACAGCCCCGTGATCTCGACCTGAGCACCCTGGAGCCCACCGAAGACGGCGCCGACAGCGGGCGTCGCGACGGCGGCGGAGGCGTCCTCGTAGCTGGCGAAGTACAGGTCGAGCGTCCGGTACGCGGGAGTGGGCGTGCCGTCTTCCGTTGGTCACACCTTGGCCGACTCGACCCGCTGGAGCTTCGGGAGCGTCTCCGCGGCCCGGCGCACGTCGGCGTAGACCTTCTCGAACTCGGCGGGGTCGGCGGGATTACCGATGACGAGGGTGACCTGGTGGGCATGGCGCTCCCCTTCAGAGACAGCCGCGCACCGGCTGACACCAGCGCGCTGGTGACGATGGTGACCGCGAAGGCGGCTGCCCGCCCCGCGGAATAGTCCCCGCCGCTGAAGACCACGCCGATAACCAGAATCGACTCACCGAGCGCGATGAGAAACATCTGCTGATAACGGTCCGCGAGATGGTTCCCCTCGATCCGCCACCGACCCACTCTCGAAGTTCCGAGCCGCGGCAACGGCCAGCCCAATGCCCAGGCAAGGTAGTCGACAGCGAGGGCGACAACCCACAGCGGCAGGCGGAGGTGATCCGGACCCAACGCGCCGGCCAGCCACAGCGGCGCGCTCGCCAGAGCCCACACGGCAAGTCGGAACGGCACCAGCCGTCGCGGGTGGCCACGCAGCGCGGCGGCGATCACCAGCGGCCGCACCACCATCACCATCAGGTACGCGGCCGTGAACGGCAACGAACGCTCCTCCATGGCGCGGGGCAGCGTCACCGCCATGATCAGGCCGGCGGATCCGCCTCCGTCCGTCCCATGTCACCAACGAGCCGGCCGCCAGCCGCCTTTGACCCAGGACGCAGCCCGTTCCGCCCAAGCAGTCCTTGCCGTGGAACTCCCGCGAGATCAGATAACGGTCGGACTGTCAAAGAGCTGATCGACATTGATTGGGGGCCACAAGCGAACCGGAACTGCAAGGTGTTGAGATTCCCATCTCTGCCCGCGAACTTCCTGGGCGACGAGGGAAACACAACCCTATGCTTGCCGCCGACCGCACTGCGGCTCATCCGGGCCGACGGACACCCATACAAGGACTTGCGAATGCGCCGGAAGTCTGCTTTGAACAACGGCACTGCTGGCGTCGGCGAATCCCCGGCCTCTACCGCGGAGGACGTCGCGCGCCGATCCGCGATCGCCGAGGAACAGGCGTTTCTCGACGTGGCCACGGCCCGGCGCGACAAGCTGGCCGACCAGCTACAGGTCGAGCTTTCGGCAGAGGCCGCGGACGCGTTGGCGCAGGCCCGGCAGCGCCTGCTGCGCCAGCAGTACGACGAGCTCCAGCGAGCAGGGGAAGGGCTGGTCTTCGGCCGCCTGGACGGTCGTGATGGCACCGTGCGCCACGTCGGCCGTGTCGGTCTCCGCGACGAGGGCGAGGGCAATGAGCCACTGCTGGTGGACTGGCGCGCTCCCGCAGCCCGGCCGTTCTACACCGCGACGGCTGTCGACCCACAGGGGCAGGCGCGGCGCCGGCACATACGTACCACGGGATCGACGGTCGTCGGCGTGGACGACGAGCCTCTGGACGGAACCACAACGGCCGAACTCGTCGGCGAAGGCGCGCTCCTGGCCGCCCTCGATCAGCGGCGCACCGGCCGCATGTCGACGGCGATCTCCACGCTGCAACGCGAACAGGACGACATCATCCGGGCGGAGGCGACCGGCCCGCTGATCGTTCAGGGCGGTCCCGGCACCGGCAAGACCGTTGTTGCGCTGCACCGCGTCGCGTACCTGCTGTTCACCCACCGCAAGATGGCCGACCAGGCGGTCCTGGTTCTGGGCCCTTCGCCGCGGTTCCTCCAGTACATCGCCCAGGTGCTGCCCGCGCTCGGTGAGACCGCCGTCGTCTCGGCGACCTGCGACACCCTGCTGGCCGACGTTCAGGTGGGCCGCGACGAGAGCCGGCTTCTCGCCGAGGTCAAGGGCCGCGCCCTCTGGCAGTCCGCGCTCGAAAACTACGTCACGTCGCTGCTTCCCCGGCCCCGTGAGCTGAAGCTGCGCTGGGAGGGCGAGTTCTACGTCATCCCAGCCACAACTGTGGCGCACGCGCTCGCCTCGGCGGTGCAGGGACGCCCGTACCACCGCGCTCGCGCGGCGTTCGCCGAGCAGTTGCACCACCTTCTCGCCGATGTCGTCGTCGAGCAGCGCGAGGCGCTGATGGACGAGATGGAGGAGGGCTTCGAGGACATCCTCGTCCGCGTCGACAGGGACATGGGGCAGGACCACCACTCCGCCCGGACGTCCACCGGCAGCGACATCGACGGGTTGCTCTCCGACGAGGAGATCGAACAGTTGCGGTGCCGTATCGCCGAGAACGCCACCATCGCCCGATTCATCGAGGCGTGGTGGCCCACCCTCGACCCCGAAACCCTGCTGGGTGATCTCCTGACCGACCGCGCCCTGCTGGCCCGGTTCGCCCCGCAGCTGTCCCCCGAGGAGATCACCGCGGTCGCGACCGAGCCCGCCGGGTGGGCATCAAGCGACATTCCCCTGCTCGACGCCCTTGCCGACCTGCTCGGCGAGGTCGACGCCCCGCAACCACAGGGCGAGTTCGTCGCCGACCGCGCTCGCCGGCAGCGCGGCTGGGTGTACGGCCACGTCGTCATCGACGAGGCGCAAGAGCTGTCCGAGATGCAGTGGCAGATGGTTCTCCGACGCTGTCCCAGCCGCTCCATCACCGCCGTCGGCGACATCGACCAGGCGGAGGCGGCCCACCGGCACACCAACTGGGCACAGGCGGTGCAGGCCGCTTTCGGAGACCGCTGGACCGCCGCGGAACTCACCATCTGCTACCGGACCCCGCGCGAGGTCATGGACCTCACCGAACCGGTCTTGAAGAAGGCTGGCAGCCACAACGCGCCGCCCCGGGCGGTACGTTCCTCCGGCATCGCCCCCTGGGAGCTCACGATCGCACCCACTGAGCTTGCTGGTGCTGCCGCCGAAGCAGTGCGGGAGCTGCGGCACCGGTGGCACGGCGGCACGGTCGGCGTCATCGCCCCCGCCGACCGCACCGCCGAACTCCTGGCCGTGCTGAATGATGTGCCAGTGCTCACCGCGACCCAGTCCAAGGGATTGGAGTGGGACGCGACGCTCCTCATTGACCCCCAGGGCATCGCCGCCGAGCCGCGCGGTTGGAACGGCCTCTACGTCGCGCTCACCCGATGCACCCAGGAACTCGGACAACTGATCCTCACGCAGCAGTCGCCACGCCCGTGACCCGATGCCAGCGGTGTCACGGCACCTGAAGGTGCTCGAACGCGCCGCGCTCATCTCGCGGTCGCGGTCGGGCAAGTGGCGCGAGAGCCGCCTCGATGCCCACCTTGCCGCGGTGCAGGCCGCCGGACGGGCAACGGATCATGGCCGACGACACCCGGGAGCCAGAATGAGCGCCGACACTCCGCAGCTCGTCATCTCTCGGCTGTTCGACGCGTACGCTCCGGGGGATTTCAACGGTGGACGGAGGTCAACGCAGCCAACCCGACCTTCGCGTGCACGTCCACGTCGACCTCACCGACGTCGCCGACGGCGAACTGCTCGAAGGCGTCATGCACGTCAGTGGCCGGCTGCACGAGGGCGTCGAGCCGTTCGAGAGGTTGCGGGTCGAGTTCCACGACGAATCCGACGGGCGGACGCGACTGGAGATCCGCCAGTGGCTGCCGGAGCATCTGACACACCCCAGCGAGGAGGGTTGGCGCCAGGCGTTCACCAAGCTGGACGCCGCGTTGGCGAATCTCCAGGTCCTTGCAGCTGATCATCGAAAGGTAGGCGCATGGCCAAGTTGATCTACGTGACCAACATGTCGCTCGACGGATACATCGAAGACGAACGCGGCGTCTTCGCCTGGTTGCCGATGGACGATGAGGTATTCGTGCTCTGCACCGACCTCCTGCGGTCCGTGGGCACGTTCCTCTACGGCCGGCGCCTGTACGAATCGATGGCCCACTGGGAGACCAACCCGGCTCTGGCCGCGCAGTCTGACCTCACGGCCGAGTTCGCGAGCGTCTGGAAGGCGGCGAACAAAGTCGTCTACTCGACGACCCTCGCCGCGGTGTCAACTGCCGACACTCGACTCGAACGCCAATTCGACCCCGCCGCGGTACACGAAATGAAGGCCACGGCCAGCAGCGATCTCACCGTAGGAGGCGCCAACCTCGCGGCACAGGCTTTCAAGGCCGGGCTGGTCGACGAGTGCCAGCTGCTCATCTGGCCCGTTGTCGTCGGCGGGGGCAAGCCAGGGATGCCGACCGGCATGCGCACCGACCTCGAACTCATCGATGAGCGCAGGTTCCGAAACGGGGTCGTACACCTCCGCTACCGCCCTGCCAAAGGGTGAACGACGGCCCTGCGTGCGGGAGGCGTCAACCGCCGAGTCGGGACAACGGTGATGGCGACAGCGAACCACGATCCGGGAACCCCCGGCCGGTCTATCGCGGCACGGCAGCGGCACGGTCGGTAATGTCCGAAAGATGGGTGAAGAAATGCGACACAGGGTGTCAGGTTTTGGGTCGAGCATGGTGTCACCGGTCCGCGCCGATGGTGGTCGTGGACGGGGCCCCACGGATAGATAGGATTCCCATGCGTGAAACGCCACAGGAGCTCAATGAGCTTCAGGCCCTCCTTGACGCCTCCCTCTCCCGCTCCACCTCACACCTCCGCTCGATCATCAACAGCGAGCGCAGCCTTGGCGCCGAGCAACTCACCCAGGTTCTCACTGGCATGTGCACCCTCGCCCTGGCCACCGTGACGACGAAGGGCGAGCCGCGGATCAGCGGCGTGGACGGGCACTTCCTGCACGGGAAGTGGCACTTCGGCACGGCGCGCGGGGCCGCCAAGGCGCGGCACCTCGCCGTCCGGCCCGCCGTCAGCGCCGCGCACATGCGCGGTGAGGACCTGGGCGTGTTCACGCACGGCACGGTGGAGATCCTTAATCCCCCGGACGGCGAGCCCGCCGAGGACTGGCCGTACCTGCTCGCGTACTTCAAGGACTTCTACGGCGGCGAAGACTTCTTCGACTGGGACAACGACGTTGTCTACTACCGGCTTCATCCACACTGGATGACCGGCTACGCCCCCGACATCGCGAAGCTCACTGCGGCTTCCCAGTCCTGATCCGCAGCACAGGTCGCATCGGGCCCGGCACGTGGTGAACGATCTGGTGACGCGGCGCTCCACGCCATGGATCACGACCTGCCACAACGTCATGGTATGCCCGGTTTGTTTGGGATGGGTGGAGCGCGACGTGTCCGTGAGCATCCCCACGGGGCAACTCGTCGCCTTCACCGCAACCCCCGCTTCACGGTCGCGACGATCACGGGAATCGACGGGCACCTGGGGGCTGCTGTACTCGCGCCTTCCAGGCATCGGCTCAGAACCGGCGGCGGAGAGTAGCGATGGACATTTGACGACCCCTCACTTCGACCGCAATACGCGGGTTGGGCATGGCTGGTAGGGGATCTTGTCGCGGAGCATGGTGCGGCATCGCCGGCTGGCGGGCGGCCCGTGCCAGGCAACGGCTCCACCCAGTTACCGGCAAACCGCCAGCGTCACCGTTGCCTGACGGATATCCCCTTGGTGAGGCAGGTGGTTCCGTCAGGGCGGGTGAGTGGTGCCGTCCGGTATCCCTCGCTGTGGTAAAGCTCGATGTTCCGCAAGCTTTTCGCGCCGGTGAACAGCAGGATGCGACGGCAGTCCGGTCGGGCGCCGGTTTCGGCGGTGCGTAGCAGCCACCGACCCAGCCCGCGCCCCCGCAGATCGGGCACGACAGCGAGCCGACCCACCTGCCAGTCTGTGCCATCGCGACGGGCCCGCACCATGCCCAGCAGTCGACCGTCCAACCAGATGCCCGTGGTGTGCCAGGTATCCAGCCAGCCGCGCACCTCCTCCAGCGACTCATGCAGAGCCGGTATGGCCATCGTGTCATTGACGACGGCCTCGTCGACCCAGCAGCACCGCTGCAGCACAGTGACCTCGGGCGCGTCGTCGGGGGTCAACCGCCTCGCGTACGACCCTGGCAATGGTCCGGACAGCGTCCCGGCTCGTCCGCGTTCGCGCAGTGGCCGTAGGGCGTGGGCGACCCGGACCAGTTCGTCCACCAGCCCGACACCCGCCGTGTCGCGGGCCGGGTCGGGAGGCAGCCGTCCACCTTCCACCGCGTCACCGATGCGAATCGCGACGGTGGCGCCCAGGGGGACCAGGCGGAGCGTAGTCACCACCTGCTTGGCATGCTGAACCGACCGGGTGCCCGCCGACGTGTTGCCGTAGCTGACGAAGCCGACCGGCTTCCATGCCCATTCGCGGCCGAGGTAGTCCAGCGCGTTCTTCAGCGTCGCTGGCATCCCGTAGTTGTACTCCGGCGTGACTGCGATGAACCCGTCCGCCGCGTCGACGATCGCGCTCCACCGTCGTGTGTGCTCATGCTGGTAGACACCCGACGACGGATGCTCCTCCTCATCGAGGAACGGCAGGTTCAGATCGCCGAGGGCCACTGGTACAAGCTCGACGCCGAGTTCGGCGGCACGAGGGGCGACCGTTTCGATCAACCACTGCGCCACCAGGGGGCCGAAGGCACCTGGGCGGGTGCTGCAGATCAGTACGACGACACGCGCCAGTTTCGTTGACATGGAAACGAAGGGTAAGTGCTAGGTTGATGACATGTCAACGAGAGTGCCGGCCGGGGCCCCACATTGGTTGAACCCTGACGAGGAACGGGCGTGGCGGGCGTTCCTGCGGGTAGTGGTCGCCGTCCAGACCGGCACGGCCCGCGACCTGGCCACGATTGGGCTCTCCGAACCCGACTACGAGGTGCTGAGCACCCTGTCGGAGCGGACCGGCCACACCAGCACCCTGGGGGAACAGGCCGACAAGATGGGCTGGTCGCGCAGCCGGCTGTCCCGGCACGCCACCCGAATGGAGGGACGCGGTCTCTTGAGGCGCACACCCGACCCGGCCGACGGCAGAGGTTGTTTCCTTGTCCTCACCGCGCAAGGTCTGGACGCACTCGAAAACGCCGCACCGGCCCACGTTCAGTCGGTACGACGCCACTTCATCGACCGGCTCACCCCAGACGACCTCATCGCCATCGAACAGATCGCCCGGAGGCTGGAAGAACCCCAAGCCGACGGTCAGCGATGACCGATCACCCCGGTTCCGGCCCCCGGTCATCTGCAGGACGCCCGGATGGAGATCGGCAACGTCATCACGGTCGTCCTGGTCGTGATCGGCGTGGTCGCCGTCCTCGCACTCACCGGACGCTGGGGGCAGCGGCCGCCCTGGTGGACGGCGATCTGCACGTCGCGCAGGCTGACGCCGGCGTCGCGCGTGGTCGTCACGAAGGTGTGGCGCAGCATGTAGTCCGGGTGGCCGTGCCGTTTCTGTTTCAGCCGCCACGGCAGCCCGATCAGCCTCGAACTGGTCAACTCGCCGGATGGGGTTCCTCGGTGAACGCGGTGGCGTGGTCGGTGGCCCATTGACGGAATGTTCTCGGTGGCCTCCCGAGTTGGTCGGACACCGTCGAGGTGACGTATGCGGGCTGCCCTATCGTGGCCTGCCATGCGGCCAGCAGCATGTCCGCTGCCGAGCGCGAGGTTTCCGGGGTCTGGCGCCGGAATTCGTCGGGTGGTAGTTCCTCGAATGTGGTCGGGCGGCCCAGTACGTCACCGATGATGCTTACCTGTTCGGCCTGACTGAGCGACTCGGGGCCGGTCAGAACATAATCGCCGCCGGCGTGCCCGTCTTCGTAAAGGGTTCGCGCGACGACTGCGGTGACGTCCCGGTCGTCGACGGGGGCTGTCTCTGCCGCGCTGTACGGCCACCGGACCACGCCGTCCTCGCGGATGGAGGCGGCCCACCAGAACAAGGCGTTCGATGCGAACATCCCTGGTCGAATGATCGTCGATTCGAGTCCGCTGGCCGCGATGAGTTGCTCGATCTTGGCGTGCAGCGCTGCCATCGGATTCGGTTGTTGGAAGAACGGGTGCGGGGTCCGGTGTGGTGCGGACAGGTATACGACGCGCTGCGCGTGGGCGGCCAGACGATCGATCACGGCGGCTGCGGTCCGTGGCGGCGCGGTCCAGACGAGGAAGACCGTGCTGACGGCACGTAGTGCGGCGTCGAGCGATTCGGGCACGGTGAGATCGCCGGTGATGACGTCGACGCCGGTGGGCAGTGTCGCCGCCGACTCGGAGCGACGCACGAGAGCGCGGACCGGCACCCCCGCGTCTGTCAGCTGGTCGACCACGGCGCGGCCGATCCGGCCGGTCGCCCCTGTGACGAGCACCGGGGATCCAGTCGCGGGTGTCACGGCAACGTGCCGTTGTGCGGCGGGGGTCGCGTTCGTCTGCTTCATGGTGCTCAGTAAAACGTTACCGGGTTAAGAAAGCAACTCGGTAACAAATGATACTCTGTAGAAGTGATCGAGTCGGCGGGGCTGCGGGCACGCAAGAAGCTACGAACGCGGGACGCGATCGCGGACGCGGCGATCTCCTTGTTTCTGGCGCGCGGGTTCGAACACGTGTCGGTGTCCGACATCGCCGCGACAGCCGAAGTGTCGAAACCGACGCTGTTCCGCTACTTCCCGACCAAGGAAGACCTGGTCCTGCACCGTTTTGCCGACCACAAGGGCGAGGCCGCACGTGTCGTCAGCAGCCGAGGTCCCGACGTTCCCCCGATGACAGCCCTACACCGGCATTTCCGGGCGGGCCTCGATCATTTCGAGCCGGTCACCGGCCTCAACGATCATCCCGAGGTGATCGCGTTTCACCGGCTGGTATTCGCCACTGCGAGCCTGACGGGGCGGCTCACGCAATACCAGCTCGACGACGAGGACGCGCTGGCCGCCGCCCTCGGCTCGGGCATCGCAGGGCGACTGCAGGCCGCCCAGGTGGTCGCCGTTCAACGCGTACTCGCCCGGACCAACTGGCAGAAAATCGCCGACGGGCGGACCGCACACGATGTGCAGCCCGAGGCGATCGCCGACGCCGACCACGCCTTCGCCCAACTGCGCTACGGCAGTTCCTAGTCCGCTACGTGCGACCGGCGTGGTAGCGAGTCACCGGTCGAGCAGTCCGAACAACGAGGTCGTACACCTGTCGCTACCGCAAGCTCGGACGGTGAACGACAGCCCTGTCCGACCGGCGGCGCCTGCACGACGGGCGGAACGCTGACGACTGATCCCGCCGACGAGGTCGCCCGTCACGACGGCTCCGGGCGCGTCGCCGGATTCTCCGCAACTTCGCGATCGTCACCAGAGCGCTGGTCTGCGCCGTCCGGCAGGCGGCAGACGACAAGCGTCTGCTCGGGCCGCTCGGCGACGTGGAACGCGCTGTGCGACACCGTGATCACACCCAGCCGGGATGCCGTAAGCGCTTGCGGCCCGCGTGGCTGAACTCGATTCTGGATACCGCATTATCGGATCGCGAAGGTTGACTCTCGCCGCGCACCTTTCGGCGTACACGAAAATGGTGGTTGGGGGTAATCGCGGCGGCCTGCCGGTCCCGCTGATCCTGAGCCCCTCCTGCGTCGGGCGCGTGACCGACGTGTTCCATGTCGCCCCGGGCGACATCGTGCTGGACACGGCGCTGCTGAACGCGGGCGACGACGACGAGATCCTGGTGGGCTGGATCGGTCTGGGCGGTTCCGGCGCCGGCAGCGAGCGCACACGGATCGGATGCAACTGGGCGGCGCGGCGGGGGACGCGGCGGGAATCGGCCCGGTGGACGTGGCCCTGGACACCCTGACGGTCGGCCTGGAGGACCCGGCGGCCGCGCTCGACCTGGCGGAGCGTACGACGGGCCTCGCCTTCATGGCTCTCGTCCCCTGACAGATGAAAATCCCTACCGATGCTCACGCCCCTTACGTCACCTGGTTTGCTCGATGACGCCGGCCATGCCGAGGCCGTTGGTCGAAACAGCGCCGCTACCCCAGAAGGACGAGGTGCCCGGGACGTTGGCCAGGGCGTCGAGGCTCGGGTCACTGCCGTCGACCTTCGGCCCGTACGCCACACTCCACCGGCCGCCGGTGTAGCGCAGCAACAGCGTGCCCGGGTACTCGATGTACGGCGGGATCGGATTCGTGCCGCTGATCCACACATTGCCGTTCGCGTCACCGGCAACGGCATACGCCCGGCCGGCGGCTGCCGGTCCCGCCAACCGCTGCCACGTCCTGCCGTCCCAGTGCAGAATGACCGGCTTGGGAGCAGAGTCGTAGTCCTGGGTGCCGACCGCCCAGGCATCGGTCGACGAGCGAGCCCACACACCGGTCAGCTGAGTGCTGGGAACCGCTGGCAACGCCGCCACCCGCCACGCGCCACCGACCCGCTGCACGATCGTCGGCTCAGGGTAGGGAGCGTCGGCGACGTACCTGTCTCCGGCGGCGAACACGCTACCGTCCTGAGTGCTCGAGACCGCCCGCAGGACACCGTTGTACTGCTCCGTCCCCGGTACCGCCACCCGGTTGAACTGATGGGTGTCGCCTTCGACGACGAGCGGCTCGGAACCGTCGTGGCCGACAAACACCGCCCGCCCGCCGCCGGTGGCCGCCACGTCCAGCAGCGCCGAGGGCCCCGCCGAGGTGCCCAACGGCGGGTGTCCCGTCCAGGTCTGGCCGTTGAAATGCCCGGCATACGGCTGGCCGAGATCGCCGATGCCCACCGTCCAGACGTCCCCGACGCTCGCCGCATCCACCTTGTACAGCAGGAACGCCTCGTGCGGCAGTCGCCGTTCCGTCCACGCCCGCCCGTTCCACTGCAGCAGCGCGTACGGCTCGTCAATCGAGAATCCGGTGTAGGTCGACGCCTGATAGCCGACCGACCAGGCATTGTCCGGACCCGTGGCGGCCACGTCGGCCACCGTCAGGGGGCGGGACTCGGCTCACCCGGGCCGGGTCCCGCCCCCGGTTCAGGACGTACGGATCGGCTTGCCGCACCCGTTCTGACAGTCACGCCGGTCTATCTGGAATCCTGCTGGATGACGCACCAGAATGGAGACCTCGAGCATTGCTGCGAGGGAGTGCGGATTGCTTGTCATCCAGGTCCTCGGTCCCACCCGGCTATGGCGCGACGGCACGGAGATCGGCCTCGGTCCGGCCGGCCGTCGCGCCGTGCTCGGCCTGCTCGTGCTCGCGGGGGGCCGTCCGCTGCTGGGTTCGCGCATCATCGACGTGTTATGGGGCGCTCAGGCACCCCCCAGCGCCACCAACGTGATCCAGACCCATGTGAAGCATCTACGCCGGCTCTTCGAACCCGACCGGCGAGCTCACACGCCCAGCACGGTTCTGCCCTTTGCCGGAGGCGGGTACGCGCTGCGGCTGCCGGCCGGCGCGGTCGACCTCGACCGGTTCCACGACCTGCTGACCGCCGCGGCGGAGGCTGACCGCCATGACGATCCGCGGAGAGTCGCGGCGCTGCTCGCCGACGCGCTCGACCTATGGCAGGGAGCACCGTTCGCCGATGTGCCCGCGCTCGCCGGGCACCCGATGGTCCGTTCGCTGCTTGACGAACGCCGCACGGCGGTGGCCCGCTACACCGATGTGATGCTCGCCCTGGGATCCGGCGACCGGGCACTGCCGTTGCTGCGCGAGGAAGCGGCGGCGCATCCGCTGGACGAGGTGGTGCAAACCCGGCTGGTCCAGGCCCACCACGCCGTCGGCCGGCGCGCCGAGGCGTTGGCGGCCTACGATGTCGCACGCCGGCACCTCGCCGAGGAACTGGGCGTCGGCCCAGGACCGGACCTCGTCGCGGCCTACCTACGTGTACTCAATGACGAGGCGCCCGTACCGCCGGTGGATCCGCTGGTCGGCACAGCTCCCACCACGCCGCAGGTCAACCAGCTCCCGGCTGAGGCCGCCGGTTTCACCGGGCGCGAGGCCGAGCTGTCCGCCCTGGACGAGTTGGTCAGGAACCACGGCACGGCGGTGCGGATCGGCGTCATCTGCGGCACCGCCGGGGTCGGCAAGACGACCCTGGCCGTGCAGTGGGCGCACCGTCGGCGCGACCGGTTTCCCGCTGGGCAACTGCATCTAGACCTGCGCGGCTATGATCCGCGCCGCCCCGTGTCGGCCAGGGCCGCGCTCGGCCACCTCCTGGAATCCCTTGGCGTCCCGGCCGCCGCTATCCCGACCGACCTCGACCGCCGGGCCGCTCGGTACCGGGCCGAGACCGCGGGCCGCAGCCTGCTGATCCTGCTCGACAACGCCGCCTCCGTCGACCAGGTCCGGCCCCTGATCCCGGGTACGGGTGCGGCCACGGTCATCATCACCAGTCGCGACAGCCTCGCCGGACTGGTGGCCCTGCACGGTGCCCGCCGTCTCATGCTGGACCTGCTCTCCGCCCCGGAGGCGCTGGCGCTGCTGCGCTCCCTCGTCGGTGGACGCGTCGATCGGGAACCGGACGCCGCAGCCGAGCTGGCTCGGCAGTGTGCACATCTCCCACTGGCCCTGCGGGTCGCGGCCGAACTGGCGGCGTTCCGGACCGGGGAGCCGCTCACCGGTCTGGTGAGCGAGCTTGCCGACCGACAGCGGCGGCTGCGGTTACTCGATCCGGGCGGTGACGTACGGGCGGCCGTACGGGTGGTGTTCTCCTGGTCCTACCGGCAGCTTCCGGCGGCGGCGGCCCGGCTGTTCCGGCACCTCGGACTGCATCCCGGCCCGTCGTTCGACGGGGACGCCGCCGCCGCGCTCGCCGCTATGGCGCGCACCGACGCCGCGACGCACCTCCAACTGCTGGTCCGCAAGCACCTCGTACGCGCCGAACCGCCCGGCCGGTACGTAATGCACGACCTGCTGCGCGCGTATGCCGCCGAGTTAGCCGCCGACGACGATCCCGGCGGTGCCCTCGACCGGCTGCACACCCACCTGCTCGCCACGGCTGCGGCGGCGATGGACCGGCTGCACCCCGCCGACCGGGCACACCGCCCGGCGGTGGCACGCGCGCAGAGCTTCCCGGACAAGACCGCGGCACGTGCCTGGCTGGACGCGGAACTGCCCGGCCTCGTCCCCACCGCCGCTGCCGGGCTGGCACACGGCCGACCCCAGTTCACGACCGATCTCGCCGCCACGCTCTACCGCCACCTCGAGGGCGGCAGCTACACCCACGCCGAGGCGCTGTACGGCTACGCGCTTGAAGCGGCACAGCAGAGCGGCGACCCGGCACGGCACGGCGTGGCGCTGACAAACCTCGGTGCCGTCCACCGGCTGCTCGGCCACTATGAACTCGCCGAGACGCACCTGTCCGAGGCCGTCGCAATCCTGCACCAGTGCGGCGATCAGCTCGGCGCCGCCCGAGCCCTGTCCAACCTCGGCATCGTCTACGAACGTCTCGGCCGCGACGACACCGCCGCGTACCAACGGGCCGCGCTCGCCGCCTATCGCCGAGCCGGCGACCGATACGGCGAAGCATCCACGCTGGTGAACCTCGGCAACGCCAACACCCGCCCGGGCCACCTCGGCGAGGCGTACGACCAGTTGCTCCGCTCGGCCGCCCTGTTCCGCGAGACCGGCGCCGCAGTCGGAGCGGCCTCGGCCTTGACGAATCTCGGCGACGTGTGCACCAGTCTCGGGCGGCACGACGAGGCGGCCGGGCATCTGTCGACGGCACGCGACATGTTCCGCATGGCCGAACACACGTACGGTGAAGCCGTCGCGCTCACGAACCTGGGACGGGTGCACGGCATTCGCGGCGACCATGCGCAGGCGATCGGTGATCTGACCGTGGCGATCCGCATCCTGCGTTCGATCGGGCACCGTTACGGGGAGGCGAGCGCACTCAACATTCTCGGAGACGTATTGACGGCCGCGGGCCGTACCACCGAGGCTGTCGCCCGGCACGCCGCCGCGCTGTCGATCGCCACCGCGACCGGCGACCACGACGAGCAGGAACACGCGCATGATGGCATCGCCCGGGCCCAGCGGGAAGAGGTACGCGCAATAGATGGGTGATCCAGCGCCGCAAGCGTCACTTACCAGAAGATGGTGCTTACCCCGTCTGTAACAGTCAACCTGGGCTTTTGGTCGGCATTCTCAACCACCAACCGGAATGGACCTGACCATCTTGAAGGCGCCCGGCTCTGGGTGGATGACCTCGACGCCTCGCGGTCGGCGGCGTTGCGGCCGCTGGTCAGCGCGGAGCCGGATCCGCGGTTCGCATTCGATGCGATCAAGTTGGCCGCGATCGGCGACTTCCTGGCGATAGCTGACCGGCCAAGAAGCGTCCGCCGTCGAAGCGGCAGGTGCGCGATGCGCAACTGACAGCACTCATGCGGGAGGTCCACTCGGCGAACTACGGCGTCTACGGAGCCCGCAAGATCTGGCATGAGCTGCGCCGCCAAGGACATCCGACGGTCCGGTGCACGGTCGAGCGGTTGATGCGCGACGCCGGGACCGACGCCTCCATCGGCAGCGTCGGCGCCCTGGACAACGCGTTGATGGAGTCCACCATCGGCCTCTACAAGACCGAGCTGATCAAACCCCGAGGCCCGTGGCGCAGTCTCGCCCAGGTCGAACTGGCCACCGCCGAGTGGGTCGACTGGTACAACAACCAGCGCCTACACCGAGTTGGTGCGACACATCGGGTAGGCGTCGAAGTTCAGGTCTTCCGCGCCGTACGCCGGTTGCCGAACGACTCCATGGTGGTCGCCTTCTTGGCCGGTGCCCTGGTGGCGGACGTGGTGCGGGCCCGGGTTGGCGCGGCCTTTTTCGCCGGTGCCTTCTTCGCCGCGGCTCTCGCTGCGGGCGCCTTCTTTGGTGGTGCGTTCTTGGCGGCGGCCGCCTTCGCCGTCGGCCTGCGGCTGGGCGAGGCCGTGGTGGCGGAAACGTCCTTCTTCCGGGCGACGCGGGGCGTGGTCGGCGTGGGCTTCTCGCCGGGCGTCTTGGCTGCGCTCGCGCCGGTGGCCCGCTTCGTGGCAGCGGCGACCTTCTTGGCCGCCACCTTCCGGCTCGGCGGCATCTTCGTCGCCCCGGTGGCCTTGGTGGGCCCGGGCGATCTGCGTGCCGGGACGGTTGTCCTGCGTGGGCTCATCCTCGCTCCTCCTCGGCTCTCGCCGGCATCGCCAGCGCTGCCGGACGACAGACGTGGCGGGTCGCCTGGGCCCGATCGGCGAGGTGTTCCCGCGCCTCCGGTCGCCAAACGCGGGACGGAAGGGCCGCGTCCAGCAGCCTGGACGGGTCAGTGCGGTCGGAAGTGGAAGATGCAGCACTACCCCACATTGCGAGCGCTGTGGGAGAGCATCCCCTTGCACAGCGCTGTCACGCTGGACCGCGTTGACTAGTCACCCGAACGCCGCAGCCATACCCGGACGCGGACGCGGTGGGTCACCGCCAGCTCAGAAGTGCGGTGTAGACCGCGCGCGGTCTGCGGAGCCAGAAGTGTGCACTCGATCAAAACCGACGACCGCCGAGCGGAGCAGCGCCTGAACGCCGGTATCCCCGGTGCCGGGCACAGCGGTGTAGCGCACGGGCCACCGGACGGTCCCGCTCGTCTTCATCGCCATCGGCAGCCTGATCCTGATCCAGGCCTATGCCTGACCGACGGCCTGAGCGATGGCGAGGGTGTGCTGGTACTCGCGCCAGTGGGCCAGTTTGCCGTCCCGGGTCCGCAGCACTCCGATGAACGGCGCCGAGGCGGTTATCCCCGTCGCTGTGTGAGTGCCGACGAGTTCGTACTCGACCACGACTACTTCGGGGTCAGCGGTCTCGTGCACGACCACGTTGCGGCAGTCGTCGAACCGGACCGGAAACACCGCCTGGCTTCCTTGTGTGTACTCGAGCACCCGCTGCTTCCCCTCGGTACGCGTAGGGCGGCCGGGCGCGGCGAATGGTGTCTCGATCACCACGTCGTCGGCGAGCAGGTCGGCCTCGTAGGTGGGCTGGTTCGCGAGCCACTGGGCGCGCATGCTGTCGAAGATCGCTCTTGGTGTCACGGTCATCCTCCCTGATAATGAGTCATCACTCGACTTGTGCCGAGAATAGTGAGTGGAGACTCATTTTGGTAGAGGGTCCGCCGTTGCGCGCCGACGCGCAGCGCAACCGAGCACGCATCCTGGACGCAGCCGAGGCCGTATTCGCCGAGTTCGGCCCCCGAGCCTCCACCGAGGAGGTGGCCCGGCGGGCCGGCGTCGCCATTGGCACGGTCTTCCGCCACTTCCCCACCAAGGCCGACTTGCTCGCCGCAATCATGAAGCGACTACTGGCACAGCTCGTCGAAGAGGCCGGACAGCGAGACCTGTTCGCCTTCTTTACCCACATGGTGGCGCAGGCCGCGGCGAAAAAGACCGTCGTCGACCTGCTTGCCGGGTCCGGGGTGAACATCCGGCTGCCCGACGCGGTCGGTCAACTCGAGGAGGCGGTGGCCCGGCTGCTGGCACAGGCCCGAGCCGCCGGAGCCGTCGCCGCCCCGGTACGGCTACCCGAAGTGATGGCGCTCCTTGCCAGCGTTTGCCAGGGGGCCTTGCACGGTGGATGGGACGAGCCTCTGCAGGCCCGTACGCTCGCGGTTATCTTCGCTGGCCTGAAACGCAACTGACCGCCAGGCTGGTGGATCAGACCCTGCCTGATGGCAGCGGCCCGGCCTGCCCGACGCACCTTCCGGTGCTGGATCGAGTATCCGCACATCGACATGTGTGGACGCCGCCCTACCGCCTCCGCGGGACGCCAACAGGCTCCGCGATCCACTCTCTGATCCGGTTCCAGACGGTGTCATCGGTGAAGTCCGCCCGCGAACACCACGCCCATCTGGTTGGCCATCTGGACCGCGGGCTCCGTGCCCGGCGTGCGGTCGAAGATGCGTTCGGCCTTTGCACGCGCCGCAGCGGGGTCGTCCCCGAGGATCTCTGCGCCAGCGGCGAACGCCGCCACGGCAGCGCGGTCGGACCAGTCGGGCATCGGGAGCGCGAACCGCCGGCCCAGCGTCGCCGCGTCCTGGTCGGGCAGGTCGTCGTCGACCGGACCCGGTGCGACGGGCCGCGTCCCAGCGAGGGTGAGTGCCGAGAACGCCTCCGGGTGGTCGAACGCGGCGACCTGGGCGACCATCCCGCGGACGCCGATGCCCGCCAGGTGCGCCGGCCGGTAGTCGAGTCCGCGGGCGAGCGCGATAGCGTCGGCAGCGAGGTCGCGCAGCGTGTACACCGGCGCCTCGGGGTCGACGGTCGTCGACGCCCCGGAGTCGCGCAGGTCGTAGCGCACGACGTGACGTCCGCCGCGAGCAAGCGTCTCGCAGAGCGCGTCCGGCCAGGAGAGCATGGTCGTGCCTCCCGCGAGCAGCACGAGGGGCGCCGTTGGATCGCCGGAGTCCTCGACCCCGAGCCGCACGCCGTCGGGCGTGCGAAACGAGCGGACCGTCGAATGCATCGTCAACCTCCAGGAGAGCTGCGCGGCCGCGGCACACGCTACGGGCGCAACGTCGCCCGCCGCCGCGACACCAGCACCGACTCAAGTTTCCGGTCAGAGCGCGGTTCGGAGCCGTCGTGGCCGGTGCTTCGCGCGCATCGCGGCACGTGATGAGTCGATCGAGGGAGGTCACCGGTCGGGCCACACCGCCCCGTAGTCCGGGCTTCGCGTTGGGCTCTGTTGCATCGGGCGCAAGCATGATGCCGTCTGAGCTGGTGCCGATGGCGACCGCGACGCCGGCCATTGCGCCACCTTGCGTCACCTGGTCTCTCCCGAGTCGTCGGGTTATCGACGACTCGCCTACGTACTCCAACCAGACGCGCTGGAGTCGTGGATCCTAAACGGCCCGGCCGACGGCCGCATCACACCGATCGAACTCGACGCCTCAGGGCAGCTGCCCGCGATACTGGTGTTGCCCCAGAACGGCGTCTACATCGGCGCCGTCGATCGCCCGAGCCCGGGCGTGCGTGCAGCATCGGTACGTCCTCGCCTCCACCCACGAGTTGCCGATCTCCCCCCAGCTCGAGCGGACAGCCCGCGATCGTCGATGTAGGAGCTGTGGCCGGCTCCGGCTGCAGCCCAGCCGCCCGGGGGCAATCGGAGGTCCGTCGTCGTTCGTTTCATGAACGTTCAGCCAGTGGTCCCTGCCCCCGTCGTACGCCCCTCTCTACGTTGCCTGAGGCGACGAGAGAAGGGCCACATGGACGCACGTCTCGCAATCAGAGCTCGCGGAATCACCAAGTGTTTCGACGACGTCGTGGCACTCGACGGCATCGATCTGGATGTAAGCCCGGGGCAGATCCACGGCTTGGTCGGGCCGAACGGTGCTGGCAAGACCACGTTGCTCGGACTCCTCCTCGGCCTGGCCGTCTCCGACAGCGGCAGCCTCGAGATTCTGGGTACGCCGATCGCTCGGGCGCTCGCCGCGCCCGACGGCGTCGCCGGCTTCGTGGACGGGCCCGGCCTCTACCCCTCGCTCACCGCCCGGCAGAACCTCGCAGCGCTGGCCGCTCTGCGCGGTCAGGACACGCGGACCGCTGGGATCGACGGCGTGCTCGACCAGGTCGGGCTCACCGACGTCGCCGACGACCGGGCGAGCGGCTTCTCCCTCGGCATGCGCCAACGGCTCGGGCTCGCCGCCGCCCTGCTCACCAAGCCGCGGCTGCTCGTGCT
The DNA here is from genome assembly GCF_045161355.1 of Micromonospora sp. NBC_00617. Lineage (NCBI taxonomy): Bacteria > Bacillati > Actinomycetota > Actinomycetes > Micromonosporales > Micromonosporaceae > Micromonospora > Micromonospora sp. NBC_00617. Next base: position 2,898,941 of record NZ_CP107751.1, read on the forward strand.
GGACGAACCGTCCAACGGCCTCGACCCGGCCGGTAAGAAGCACGTACACAACGTCCTCACCCGGCTCGCTGTGGACGGGACCAGCGTCGTGCTCTCGAGCCACCGCATGGACGACCTCGAGGCACTGTGCTCCGAGGTCACCATCCTCGCCACCGGACGGGTCGTCTTCTCCGGCCCGGTGAGCAAGCTGGCCGCCGAGAACCGTGAACTCGACTACCGGCTGCGCACCTCCGACCCGCAGGCCGCCCACCGGCTGGCTACCGACACGGCCGGAATCTACGTCGACGTCGACGCCGGGGCGCGCGACGCCGAGGTGCTCGTCGTGCGCGCTCTGGTGCCCGCCCTCGACGAACTGGTGGCGCGGCTCGTGAACGCGGGCATAGCGGTGCGCGAGCTCGCGCCCGTGGTGTCGCCGCTCGAGGCCGCGTTCCTCGCCCTGACCGAGCAGCAGGAGGCCATCCGATGACCGGGACCATCGCCGCCGACCACGTTGTCGGCACCCGCCGCGTCTCGGTGGCGCGCGGCTACCGCTTCGAGCTGCTCAAGCTGGTATCGCAATGGCGGATCCGGCTGCTGGTCCTCGCCTGCTGGATCGCGCCTGCGCTGTTCGTCGCCGCGGTGAGCCAGCAGAGCTCGCTGCCCGTCGACACCCTCTTCGGCCGCTGGATGCACGCCACGGGGTGGGCCGGGTCGCTGGTGACGCTCGGTTTCGCGGGCACCTGGGCGCTCCCGCTACTGACCTCGGTGGTCGCTGGCGACGTGTTCGCCTCCGAGGACCGGCTCGGCACCTGGCGCCATCTGCTCGTGGCGGTCCGGTCACCTCGACGGATCTTCGCCGCGAAGGCGCTGTCCAGCCTCACCGTCATCATGCTGCTCGTGGCCGGGCTGGCCATCTCCAGCGCGGTCGGCGGGGTCGTGTCGGTCGGCAACCAGCCGCTGGTCGGCCTCGACGGGCATCTACTGACGCCGGGGGACGCCGCCGTGAAGACCCTGCTCGCCTGGGTCTGCGTACTCGCCCCGACCCTGGCCCTCGCCGCGATCGGACTACTCGGGTCCGTCGCGCTGGGCCGGTCCCCGATGGGGCTGCTGCTGCCCGCGCTCGTCGCGCTCGCGATGCAGCTCGCCCAGATGCTGCCGCTGCCGGTCACCGTACGCCTCGCACTGCCCGGTTACGCGTTCATCGCCTGGAACGGTCTGTTCACCAGCCCGGCGCAGCTCGGCCCGCTCCTGATCGGCATCGTGGTCAGCCTGGTATGGGCCGTGACCGCGGCAGCGCTGGCCTACCTGCTGTTCCTGCGACGCGACTTCACCAACCTGACCTACGACAGCTCCGGCCGCCGCGTGTTCACCGTCGGAGTCCTGCCGCTGGTCGGGTTGCTCGCCGTGACGATCGGGGTCGTCGCCGCGGCGACCCCGACCACGGGCTCCGGGATCGAGCAGGACAAGGTGCAGCGTTCGCTCGCCACGGCATTCGCCCACCTCTACCGCATGCAGACCGAGCAGCTCAACCGCCCCGATGTCGCCGAAGCGCAGCTGAAGGCCACGGCGACGTGCAACAAGGGCGGCGGCAAGCTCGCGGCCGTTGGGCCGGGCAACGACTGGCGTTGCGTCGTCACCTGGCATCTCCCCGACGTCGAGGCCGCAGGGACGGCCATCTATCAGCTCGACGTCACCCCAGACGGGCGGTTCGTGGCCGATGGCGACGGACCGAAGGAAGTGAACGGCTACTTCCTGGTGCGCACCCCGAGCGGGGACGCACCGAACCCGCTCTGGCAGTTCGACGGCAACGTCGAACTGCTCCACACCACGAAGGGATGATTCCATGCAGGTAACACGCCGCCGTCGGCGTGTCGAGAAGGACCAATTCGGCCTTCTCCGTCGACGCATCGTCCGCCGGCTACCCCTCGTCACGGCAGGCACCACTGCTGTCGTCGTCGCCGCCGGCACCGGCATCAGTTTCGCCCAGACGCACCAGTTCGGCACCGACCAGGTCGGCCAGCGGACCGACAAGGGCCTGGTCGTGTCCGACGACCAGTACATCAACCCGATCGGCGAGCGTCTCGTCATCAACACCGGCAAAATCATGTCGTCGTCGGTCAGCCCGGACGGCACTCACCTGGCGGCCTCGGTCACCGACGGTGGGATGGCCCTGGCCGTCGTCGACCTGAGGACCTGGAAGGTACAGCAGCTCGTCGGCAACAACGCGGCCGCGAATCTGCGCATCAGCGGCAACGACGTGGGCCAGGAAGGCCCTACGTACTCGCCTGACGGCTCGCAGCTGTGGCTGGGCCAGGCCGACGGCTACACCAAGTTCACCGTGAATCCGGACGGCACGCTCGCCAACCCGACGTTCATCCCGATCGTGCAGGACGGACCGAAGCGCGCACTGGTGGCTGAGGCCGTGTTCTCGCCCGACGGCTCCACCGTGTACTCCGCCGTCAACGGCCAAAACCGGGTCGTCGCCATCAATACGGCGACCGGCGCCATCCAGCAGACCTGGCCCGTGGGCAACGCCCCCCGCGACATGATCACGGTCGGCGACAAGCTCTACGTCAGCAACGAGGGCGGCCGGCCCGCGAAACCCGGCGACATCACGATCAACTCGTACAACACACAGGTACCGGCCGACCCAGCGACCGGTGCCACCACCACCGGCACGGTCAGCGTCATCGACCTGGCGAACCCGGCTGCTGCGGTCGCGAGCATCGACGTCGGCCTGCACCCGACCGCCCTGTTCACCAAGCACGGCGCGCTGTTCGTCACCAACACCAACAGCGACGACGTGTCGATCATCGACACCGCGAGCAACAAGGTCGTGCAGACCATCGCCACCCAGCCGTGGCCCGAGACGACAGTGGGCTACCAGCCCAACGCGGTGACCCTCACTGACGACGGGCACCTCCTCGTAACGCTCGGCCGCTCCAACGCGGTCGCCGTCTACCGGTACACGACCCCGCTGGAGCCGGTCAGCTACGTCGGGCTGCTCCCGACGGACTACTTCCCCGCGGAGATCACCGCCGCCGGGAACCAGGTGCTGGTCTCCAACACCCGTGGTATTGACGCCCGCCGCCCCACCAACAGCGCCGGGCACGGCACCCACGACACGACATCGAGCCTGCAACGGTTCACGCTGCCCAGCGACAAGGTCATCAAGTCCCAGACCGGCAAGGTCTTCAGCCAGAACGGCTGGACCGGTGGCTCGGTCAACCTGGCCAAGGGCAACAAGGCGAAGCCCGTGCCGGTCCCCCAGCGGCTCGGCGACCCCTCGACGATCAAGCACGTCTTCCTGATCGTCAAGGAGAACCGGACCTACGACCAGGTTCTCGGTGACGACCCGCGGGGCAACGGCGACCCGTCGCTGGCGCAGTTCGGCGAGAACGTGACGCCCAACCAGCACGAGATGGCCCGGCAGTTCGGGCTGTACGACAACACCTACGACATCGGCACGAACTCCGCCGAGGGTCACAACTGGCTGATGCAGGCCGACAACCCGGAGTACACCGAGTCCACGGCCGGTGAGTACATCCGCAGCTACGACACCGAGGACGACGCCCTCGGCCACCAGCGCACCGGTTTCATCTGGACTGGCGCGCAGGCGGCCGGCAAGACCGTGCGGGACTTCGGCGAATTCCATCAGTTCCTGAGCAAGCCGCCCGGCTCCAGCTGGCAGAACCTGTACTGCGACACCAAGAACATGGCCGCGACCGGGCAGGACACCGCCTACCGCATGGTCTCGTCCTCGCCGATCCCGTCGCTCAACAGCGTGTCCGTGCCCGGCTTCCCGAAGTACGACACCAGCGTCCCGGACATCTACCGGCACGAGATCTGGAAGCGTGACTTCCAGAAGAACGGGCCGGCGAACCTGAACATGTTCTGGCTATCCAGCGACCACACCGGTGGCCCGCCGAACGCGGCCGCTCAGGTCGCGGACAACGACCTCGCCGTCGGCAAAATCGTCGACACGATCTCGCACAGCCCGTACTGGAAGGACTCGGCGATCTTCGTCGTCGAGGACGACTCCCAGGCCGGCCTCGACCACGTCGACGGCCACCGCGCCCCGATCCAAATCATCAGCCCCTGGGCCCAGCGCGGCGTCATCGACAGCCACTACTACACCCAGATCACCATGATCCGGACCATCGAGCAGATCCTCGGGATCCACCCGATGAACCAGAAGGACAGCGCGGCCAGCCCGATGCGTCAGGCGTTCACCAAGAAGCCTGACTACACGCCGTTCACGGCACTGCCCAACCGGACCTCCCTGACCGCGGGGCTGGCCACCCCGCCCGCCTGCGGCCCGGACGTGCCCGCGCCGCAGAACCCCCTCGCGGCGGCCGCGCCGTCGGCGACGGTGCCGGCGGACAAGCAGCACCTGGCGGCACAGTGGGACGAGTGGAAGTCGCACCAGCGACTGACCGGCCCCGACGCCAAGCCCGACTACGCGAACCCCGCGCAGATGAACCACTTCACCTGGTACCAGGCACACGACTGGAAGAAGCCGTACCCCGGCGAGGACAAGATCTTTGCGCCAGAGGATACGCCGGGCGCCTACATTCCGCCGGCGGAGTCCGATGGCTGACGTAGGCTGATCGCTTAGAAGAGGCCCCTGACCGGCGTACCGTCGGCTAGGGGCCTCTTCGTCTTAAGCAGGACAGCAGCCGTTCGGGATCAGGACTCGACTTCGAGGTTGCGGCGGCGTGTGTAGTGGGTTCGTCGGGCACGGGCTTGGTGGCGGCACCGCCAGCGTGACCAGTGCAGACGCGGTGAAACATCGACGTGACCAACTCGCTCGGAACGGCGGGTAGACCGCAGCGGCATCGGTAGCCACCTCGGGCAACTGTCCGCGCCCCCCTGTCCCCCACGCCGCTCAGACCATCACCGGCCTGACCGTCACCGCTCCGGCGGCAAGCCCAGCCTACGGAGTGCTTCACCTGACCGGGCTGCAGCACCTCCTGCGTGAGGATGCGCCCTTTGACCAGCACAACTCAGGCACACGGGGGCCAGCCTGACGATCTGGCATCCCCTCACCCCGCGGGCACGCGGATGACTCCGCCGGCTCGCCGAGGCGATTCCGATCGATCCGCCGCTGATCGCCGGTGTCCCAGGACCAGTCCGGCCGTCTTGATCCAGCCAGCAGATGGACCTGACGCCGGATCGGGTACGTCGGCACGGGGCCGTCGTTGTGGCGAAGTCGATGATCAAGAGCTGTCTGGCCGAACGATAGGTGCAGGGAATCCAGAGCCCCCGGTACGAGTCTCTGTCACCTGATTCGTGACACGTTCGGCTGGGCGATCTCGGTTGTCTCTGTGGTCGAGGCCGCACACGCGACTGAAGCCCCCAACCTTGTGCCGAACACGGGTGAGGTCTGTCAGGGTGAACTACGTCGAGAACAGGAGCTTCCCCGGCGGTGGGGGCATGCCGGTCGAGCGGTGGATTCGCCGCCGGTCCCCCTTCCTGTCGGACGTGGAGCCGGTGACCTTACCGATGGCACGAGGGAGGGTAGCTCCCCAAAACGGGCTCCCCGGACGATCAACGCATCGACGTGGCATAGGAGGTACCCCGCATCGGAGGGGCGACACTGTTGATCTCGCTGCGGGCGTGCCATCGGTGGCGTGCCAGCGTCTAGGCTGCCTGGGTGGCCGATGCCGAGCTGATGACCAACGACGAGCGGCTGCGACGTATCGAGGCGATCACCGACGCCGCCCTGTCCGGGCTGAACGTCACCGAGTTGCTCGACGAGCTACTCGAACGGGTCCGGGACCTACTCAAGGTCGATACCGCCACCATCCTCCTGCTCGACGACCACACCGGCGAACTCGTCGCGACAGCGGCCAAGGGCCTGGAGGAGGAAGTGCGCCGCGGTTTCCGCATCCGGGTCGGACGAGGCTTCGCCGGCCGGGTGGCGGCGACACGCGCGCCGGTCACAATCCACAACGTCACGCCCGACGACGTCGTCAACCCCATCCTGCTCGCGACCGGCATACGCGCCCTGCTGGGCGTGCCCATGCTCGCCAACAGCAACCTCGTCGGCGTACTACACGTCGGTTCCCTGGCCATGCGCCGGTTCAGCCCCGACGACGTGCAACTGCTGCAACTCGTAGCCGATCGCGCCAGCCTCGCAGGCCAGGCCCGAGCGCAGGCCCTCGACCGGCAGGCAGCACTGGCCCTGCAACACAGCCTGCTACCCGGCAAGCTACCCGACATCCCCGGCCTGGACCTGGCCGCCCGGTACGTACCCGGCCACGACCTGGGCATCGGCGGCGACTGGTACGACGTGTTCACGTTGCCCTCCGGCTGGCTCGGCGCCGTCATCGGCGACGTCTCCGGCCACGGGCTGCCATCCGCCGTCATCATGGGACGCATCCGCAGCGCGCTACGCGCCTACGCCCTCGACTCCGACGATCCCGCCCAGGCACTGACCTCCCTCGACCGCAAGATCCACCACTTCGAAGCGGGCACCCTCACCACCGCCGTCTACGCCCTGATCACACCGGACCGCACGCAGGTGCACCTCTCCTGCGCAGGCCATCTACCACCACTACTGGCTGCCCCCGGCCAACCCACCCAACCCGTCAACCTCATGGTCGACCGGCCACTCGGTGTGGGCCGACCAGCAACCAACCGCCGCACCACAGTTCTGGACCTACCACTGGGCGCAGCGCTCGTCCTCTACACCGACGGACTGGTCGAACGCCGCAACGAACTGATCGACACCGGCATCGAACGACTCGCCGACGCCGTGCGACCCGGGCCAGCCGAAGCCTTGTGCGACCACATCATGGCCACCACCGCCGAGGAGCACCCCAACGACGACATCGCCCTCCTGGTCATCCGCCGCCAACCACAAGCGGAATAGACCGCTCCGGCAGCTGATTCGGGATCTACTGAAGGAACGGATGTGGCTCCCTCGGTTGTCGGGTATATCAACTGGTGCAGACCTGCGTGATCCAGCTGCTGAGGGCGTCGTTCCGGTATGCCGGACGGCAGCACTGGGACGCCATCGCCAAGGCGCTCAAGCCCGTCTACACCGCGCCGACCGAGTCAGCTGCCCGAGCCCGCTTCGCCGAGTTCACCGAGGCTTAGGGCGGAAAGGAGATGAACCGGTAGCGGAGGGTCATCGACCCATCTCCTTGGCAAAATAGGCGGCCGCCTTGCGCAGGATCTCCTTCTCGACCTGCAACTCGGCGACCTGCTTACGCAGCCGACGCAGCTCCTCACGCTCGTCGGCGCTCACCGGCACCTCGCCGCGACCGCGACCGCCGGCCTCGGCGGTCTTCGCGGCGTTCACCCAATTCCGCAGCGTCTCATGATTGACGCCGAGTTCCTGACCGACCTCACGCAGCGATCGACCCGACGAGCGGACCAGCTCAACAGCGTCCCTACGGAATTGCTCAGGGTACTTCGATGGACGTGGCACCAGGCCATCCTTCCCCAGACCACTGTCTGGGGAAGGATGGCCGGTCCGCAGGGGGAACCTCAGGTAGCCATGCCACCACGGTAAGCCGGTACCTAGGTACCGGATGCAAGTCCATCCAGCAGAAGAAGCAGGACCTCCCGGCCAGGCAGTCCGCTCCGCAGGGGCCCGGTCGCACGAGGCGCAGCAAACTGGCGGCCATGCGGCCTGTCGACAAACTCGACGACTTGAAAACTGGCCGCCCGGTCAGTCGTTCGTCGTGATGGCTGACCGGAGGCGGTTGAGCGCCTCAGCGCGCACACCGGCCAGAACCGGCTCGCCGGTCAGCACGGCGGGCCGCACGGGGACCTCGCGCGGCATCCGTGTTGTCGCCGAGCGGATGCTACCGATCAGGGGAGGGCCCCACGAACCGCCAACAACGATCTCCTGCGGGTCGGCAAGCGCGACCACGGCGGCGACGACACCGGCAACGGCCTGGCCGATGAGCTCCCGCGTCGCGGGGTCGCTGTCGAGGAGCCGCTCGACGTCGATCGCGGTCGAGCCGTCGCGGCGCAGACCCAGCTCGCCGAAGACCTCGATCAACCGGACCGCGCGACCACCCGGCCCGATGGTCAGCAGGTGGGCGATCTCACCGGTCAGGCCGGTATGCCCACGGCGGACCTCGCCGTCGCTGACGATCGCACAGCCCAGCCCTTCACCCAAGAAGAGGTAAGCGAAGTCGCGGGCGGTGTTCCGCTCGGCCAACGCCGCCCAGTTCACGTCGTTGTCGACGACGACCGGGCCGCCCGCGCGCGGCGCGAGGACGGCGGCCGGGTCGAGGTCACCGACCAGGAAAGGTGAATCGGGCAGCTGCACCAGGCGGCCGGTGGCGCGATCTACCGGGTCAGCCGCGCTGACGACGGCCAGCCGGGCCGGCCGGCCGGCTGCGGCGAGAACCTCGGCGGCCGCGGTGGCCAGCGCATCGGCAGCCTGGCTCGGGCGGGCCGGCCGGTCGATCGGTCGGACCGCGCGCGACACGGTGTCACCGTAGATGTCCAGGCACTCCGCCACGACACCCTCCGGGGCGATGACGACCGCCAGCGCCACGCCCACCGCCGGCGCGAGCGCGTAGTACGAGCCCACCCGACCGCGACCGCGACCACCCGGGGTGCGCTCACCTGTGTCGGCCACCAGCCCGCGTTCGGTCAGCCGGCGCACACTCTCTCCCGCGGTCGGCTTGGAGATGCCGATCTCGACGGCAAGCTCGGCGCGAGTAAGTCGACGGTGCTGCATCAACGCGCGAAGCACGTGCTCGTCGGTGAGCGACCGGACGATCTCCTGCGACGGCAAGGTGGGCTCCACGCCAACATTCTAGTCAGGGCTATTGCCTAGAAGAGTTTCGACCCAGTAAAGTCTTTCAAGTAACGAGAGCTAACTAGAAGGAGACGCCGTGTCGACCAGCACCGCACTGCCGCACTGGGAGCGGACCCCCACCGACCTCAAAGCGGCCACCCGGGAGATCAAGGCCGCGCTGCGCGCCCAGATCGAGGCCTCCGGGCGCACGGTCGATGAGGTTTTCGCCGTCGTCGAACAGCGGGTCCAGGCCGCCGTCGATGACATCAACGCCGCCCGCCGTGGCGGCGAGAGCGTCTGGCCGGTCATCGACTACGCCGACATCGCGAACGGCACCGTCACCGCCGAGCAACTCGACCTGCTGCGCCGCCGCGGCTGCCTGATCGTGCGCGGCCACTTCGACCGCGACCAGGCCCTCGCGTGGGACCGGGACATCGTCGACTACGTCGAGAGCAACAACTTCTTCGAGAACTACCGCGGCCCCGGCGACGACTTCTTCGGCAGCGTCGGCTCCAAGCCCGAGATTTACCCGATCTACTGGTCGCCCGCCCAGATGCAGGCCCGCCAGAGCTACCGGATGGCGGCCGTCCAGGCCTTCCTCAACAGCCAGTGGAAGTCGGAGTCTGACGGCGTGCAGTGGTTCGACCCGAACAGGGACTCGCTCTACCCCGACCGCATCCGCCGCCGCCCCGAGGGCGCCGACTCCGCCGGCCTAGGCACCCACCTCGACCCCGGCACTCTGGACCTGTGGATGACCAGGGCCTACCAGCAGGCGTTCCGGCACCTGTTCGACGGCAGCGTCGAACAGTACGACCCGTGGGACGCCGCGCACCGCACCGACGGCCCGCAGTACCCCGGCACGACAATGTGCTCGGCATTCCGCACCTTCCAGGGCTGGACCGCCCTGTCTGACATGGCCCACGACCAGGGCGTGCTGCACACCGTGCCGATTCCCGAGGCTATGGCGTACCTGATGCTGCGCCCGCTGCTGTCCGACGTCCCCGACGACGACATGTGTGGCGTCACCGTCAACCAGGTCTTCCCGGCTGGCCACAAGTGGCACGCCCCGCTCATGGAGGCCCTGGCCGGCATCCCCGACGTGCAGGCCGGTGACTCGGTCTGGTGGCACGCCGACATGATCCACAGTGTCGCGCCGGTCGAGTCGCAGAAGGGCTGGGGCAACGTCATGTACATCCCCGCCGCCCCGTGGTGCCCCCGCAACGAGAAGTACGCCGCCAACGTCCGCGAGGCGTTCCTCAGCGGATCGAGCCCTTCGGACTTCCCTGCCGAGGACTACGAGCGCGAATGGCCCAACCGCTTCCAGCCCGAAGACCTCAACGAAATTGGCCGCCGCGGCCTCGGGATCGCCTAGGGCCGTGTCGAAGTCGGTCATAGCCACTCGTTGATCGCGGCGATGTGCACGGTGGCTTCGTAGCGGACGGCGAGTTTGTCGAATCGGGTGGCTACGGCGCGGTGGCGTTTGAGTTGGTTGATGCCGCACTCCACGGCGTGACGCTGCTTGTACCGCCTCGGGGTCGAAGGCCGGTGGTCGGCCGCCCTTGGACCCCTTCTTGCGCCGGTTGGCGTCCTGGTCGGCCTTCGACGGGATCGTCGCGGCGATCCCGCGGCGACGCAGGTAACGACGGTTGGCCCTCGACGTGTACGCCTTATCGGCCAACCTGCCCGCTCATTGCAATGAGGCGACGTTCGAGCGTGCCTGCGGCGTGAAACCCCGGCAGGATGCCACCACACCCGCAGGGCCACCCCACCGGGTAGTGCCGGCCGGCGGGTTCCGGCTCGTCGCGTTCGACTCCTGCCCGGAGGCGCTGCGGCAGCTCAAGACGGCTGGCAAGGGGCCGAGAAACGCCGGGTGTACGAGGTGACGCTGGCGCCACGGTCGGCGTACGTGCTGTCCGGGGCCGCCCGCTCCAGCTGGCAGCACAGTATTCCGCCGGTGCCGAAGCTGCGGTACTCGGTCGCCTTCCGGCAAGTTCGCTGGGGGGCAGGCAGAGGCAGGGGTGCCGAGGCCGGCGGCCTTCCCAACTCCGGCGGAACCGGCCCGGGGTGACGGACGCACCGCTAGCGTCGGGACCATGCCCGCCCGCCCGTCCCGCTGGTCGAGGCAGCTCCGGGTGCTGGAGGCGCCGTCGTACCTGCAGGCGTTCGTCCTCTCCGGCGTGGTCACGGTGCTGGTCGCCCGCGCCTTTCTCCAGGCGGCCGGCTATCCGCAACTCGGCGGCGGTGGGCTGCACATCGCGCACGTGCTCTGGGGTGGTGTCCTGATGACCGCCGGCCTGGGTCGCGCTGGTTTTCCTCGGTAGCGCGGCGCGGAGCCTCGGCGCGGTTCTGGGCGGGATCGGGTTCGGGCTGTTCATCGACGAGGTGGGCAAGTTCGTCACCGTCGGGACCGACTACTTCTACGCCCCGGCCGCCGGCATCATCTACGGCGCCTTCGCCCTGCTGGTGGTGATCACCCAGGCCCTCCGGGGGCGGGCCCGGCTCTCCGGCTCCGAACGTACGGCGAATGCCCTGTACGGGGTGGTTGATGGGCTCCGCACCGGCCTCACCGATGATCGTCGCGCGGCGGTCGCCCGGCTGGTCCGTGGGTGCGGTCCGGACGTCGAGGAGGGGGTGGTCCGGCTACTCGACGCGGTGCCTCGACACGAGCCAGCCGGCTCCCGGTTCTGGGAGCCGTGGCTCAGGTGGGCCCGCCGGGCCGTGGTCTGGGTGACCACCCACCGGTGGGTGGTGGCGCTGGTGGTGCTCTATCTGGTCGGCGAGCCGTTCGTGGTCGTGGGGAACGTCCTTCTGGACGCGGTCACCGGCCAGCTCGACGACCAGCGGGAATGGCGCGCGGTGTTGGGGATCTCGGCCTCGGCGCTGATCACCGTGGTGCTCAGCATCCGTGGGGCGTCGCTGCTGCCTCGCGACCGGGTGCAGGCCTTCCGGCTGTTCAAGCTCGCGCTCCTGGTGGACCTGCTGTTTGGGCAGATCTTCAGTTTCACCGTCAACCAGTTCGGGGCACTCTCCGCGCTCGCGGTGGACCTCTTCCTGCTCGCCGTGGTGACCGCCGAGTACCGCCGGCTCTGCCGGCAGGCTCCGTCGCCCGGCCGATGACGTCCGCTGACCATGGCGTCGGCGTTGAGGATTCGGTTCATGCGTGCAGTGATCTTGGACGGGGTCGGTGCCCGACCCGAGGTCCGGGACGTCCCGGACCCTGCCCTACCGTCTGGGGGCGCGGTCATCCCGCCAACCGATGAACGCGGCGGGCTAATCATCCCGCAGGCGCCTCAGTCGGAGGCCGGCGCGTCGACGGTGGTGCCGACGGACCTTTCATCCTACCTTTGCTGCGGCTTTTGTCGGGTTTGATGGAATTTCAGGCTTCGGCATAAGATAGATGAGTCGAAATCCTTGACTCAGTACCCGTGTTGCCGGTTAATCACATCTACGTGTCGACTGTGTTTACCCTCCCGGGTGGTCGACGACGTCGGCTGATCGTCGAATCGATTCGACTACGGCCGGCACATACACCTTGACTCGAAGTCGTAGGACCATCGGGTGAGTCACAGGAGGTTACCGTGCATCGTACGAACGTCCCCTGGGGTGGCCGATTGTCGGCGTCGGCCAGAGGGCTGGCCGCGACCGTGGCGCTCGGCCTGACCCTGACGCTGGGCGGCCTGCCCCTGGCGACCCCCAGGTCGGCCCTGGCCGCGCCGGTCGCGACGCAGAGTGTCGCGGCCGCCGGACTTGACGGTGTGGCGGCCGGTAACGGCGCGATCGCCTCGGTCGATCTGAGCGGGACGTGGAGCTTCACGCCCTCGGGTCGGGGAACGACCTCGATCACGGTGCCCGGTGGCGGCTGGTACAAGCAGGGCTTCACCGACGTGAACGAGGCGGTGTACTCGCGCAGCATCACCGTGCCGGACTCGGGGCAGCCGCAGTCGACCTGGATCGAGTTCGGCGCCGTCAACCACCAGGCGACACTGTCGGTCGACGGCCGCGTGGTCGCCACCCAGACGACGGCGTTCACCCCGTCGAACTTCGACATCAGCGCATACGCGGCGCCCGGCACCACCCACACGATCACCGTGAACGTGAAGGGCCGCGGCGCGTTGAAGTCGTCCGACGGCAAGTACCTGGTCCCCGTGGCGGCCGACTGGTCCGAGGCGATACCGCAGGGCATCTACCGGTCCGCGTCCCTGCGGGTGTACCCGGCGGTGTATGTCAGCGACACGTTCGTCCGCACATCGGTGGCGAACCGCACCCTCAGCTACGACGTGTCGGTGACCAACTCGTCGGCCGCGACCAGAACGGTCACCCTCAGCGGGTCGGTCACGTCCGACGGCGCGGGCTCTTTCAGCTACCCGCAGCTGCCGCAGCAGACCGTGACGGTGGCGGCCCGTTCGACGGCGAAGGTCACGGTGGGCCCCGTGGCGTGGGACCTCGGCACCACCTCGTACTGGTGGCCCAATGTGCCGTACCGGTCCGGATACCGGGCCCAACTGCACCGCCTGGCGATCCACGCCTCCGTTGACGACGGCCGCACCAGTGACGCCACGTACCGCTTCGGGTTCCGGGAGAGCACGCAGAACGGCGAGTACTACTTCCTCAACGGCGTGCGGGTGAACTTCCGTGGCGACAGCCTGCAGGGCGCCGACTACGACCGGGTCAACTACGGCGGGAAGGGCGACGCGTACGACACCCTGCCCGGCTTCCTGCCGCCGTCGTCTGGCAACGGCGGCTGGCCCGAGGCGGTGAACAACTACCAGCGTCTCAACTACAACGTGGTACGCATGCACATGGAACCGGCCAGCCCGTACATGCTCGACGTGGCCGACGAGATGGGCCTGATGGTCATCGACGAGACCGCCATCCGCAGTGGTGCCCAGGACTTCGTGTCCGGACGCAACAACATGGTGGCCCACGCTCGTGCCCTGACCCTGCGCGACCGCAACCATCCGGCGATCATCCGCTGGAGCCAGATCAACGAGCCCAGCTTCAACAACAACGACTCGCAGCAGTTCGAACAGGACCTGTACGCGGCGATGAACGGCAACGACGGCACCCGGCCGATCAGCATCGACGCCGCTCCGGGCGCGGACTCGGCCAGCCGGTACCCGGCCATGAACTACTCCAACTTCGCCATCTTCGCGCACTACCTGGACGGTGTCGGCCGGTACGGCGAGGCCCTGAATCGCAATTCCGGGCGTCCGGACGGCGAAGGCGAGTACATCTGGCCCGCTTGCAGCACCAAGCAGGGCTTCACGTGGTTCGCCACCGCAACTGCTGCCAAGCGCGGCAAGGACGCCAGCGACCTGCGCCCCTACACGCTGCTATCTGCCTGGGCCAGCGTGGTGCCGGGCGTGCGAACCACCGACTTCACCACGGAGGAGGGCACTCGCCCGGTCTACGGCGCGGATAATCTGCCCGACCCGTGGAGCAACCCGCAGATCCAGCGCGTGCAGGCGGCGTTCAACCCGGTGGCCGCGGTCGATCTCCCGTACTGGTCCGCCTCCGGCAATTCGGACTCGAACGGCACCTTCCCGCTGCCGCAGGCGGTACCCAGCTACGCCCGCAACGCCACGGTGACCCGCACCATCACCGTGTTCAACGACGACTTCACCAACACCTCGGTGGGCTTCGCCTGGACCGCCCGGCTCGACAGCCCCACCGGCGCGGTCGTCGCGTCCGGCAGCACGACCCTGACCGTCCCGCTCGGCTCACGGGTCACCCAACCGGTTTCCTTCACTACCCCCGCCACCGGCAGCCGCGTGTACCTGCAGCTGTCGACCACGAAGTCCGGCAGCACCGTCTTCACCGACGCGGTCGAGTACCTCAACCTCGGCGGAAGCGGCGGAACCGGGCCCGCACCCGGCACCTACCGCATCGTCAACCGCAACAGCGGAAAGCCCCTCGCCATCGCCGGCAACTCCACCGCCGACGGCGCCAAGGCGGTCCAGCAGAGCGGCACTCCCACCTGGACGATCAGCACCACGCAGGACGCCTACACCCTGCGCTACACCGCCTCCGGAAAGGTCCTCGACGTCAACGGCGGCAGCACCACGGCGGGTCTGCAACTGCAGCAGTGGTCGGCCAATGGCGGTACCAACCAGTCGTGGTACCTGCGGCCCACCGGTGACGGCTACTACACCATCGTCAGCCAGGCCAGCGGACTGGCAGCCGACGTCTACGCCGCCTCGACCAGCGACGGCGCGCAGGTCGTGCAGTGGACCGCCAACGGCGGGACCAACCAGCAGTGGCAGTTCGTACCCGCCTGACCAGTGGCAGAGATGAGTGTCAAGTTCGGCCGCCGGTGACCAGCTGACCGATCGTTGTGAGGTCTGCTCGGGCGTGGGGTTCCCGTGCCCGAGTAGACCACGATCCAATCTTGACAAAATTGACGAACATCTATGTTACTCATATTCTTGCCGAATCGATTCGAGAATGCAGAACCGTTGTTCGTAGCCCAGACCCGACGGGCTGCGGGTGCCGGACGAGATGACGCACAACCTTCAGCCTCGGTGTCGAGAGGAACTCCTGATGACGGACCTGCCCGTGAGCCGTAGGCGCCTGCTCGCCACCGCCGCTTTGACCACCGGCTCGGCGGCCCTGATCCCGGCCGTGGGCGCCGGACGGGCCGCCGCCGCTGCACCTCAGGTCACCCTGCCCGAGCGCGGGATCTACGACGCGACCGCGGCGACAACCTGGACGGACGGGTTCCTCACCGGCAACGGCGAGTACGGCGCGGTCCTGTACGGAACGCCGACCCTCGAGAAGGTGATCTTCAATCACCACCGCTTCGTGCTGCCCAACGGAAGCCGGGGCGTAACCCCGCCAGTAATCTCAGGGCGGCTGGCCGGCGTACGAGACAAGGCGCTGGCCGGGAACTACGCCGGAGCCAACACGGACTTCGCGGCCGGCTGGAGCCTGCGCTGGACCCAGACCTACCACCCCGGCTTCGAGTTGCAGATCAGCACTCCCGGCATGACCACGGCCAACGGATACGCCCGCATCACCGACTTCCGGACCGGGGAGGTCACCTCCACCTGGACCGACAGCAACGGCACCTGGACTCGCCGCGCCTTCGCCTCGCGAGCCGACAACGTCGTCGTACACGAACTGACCCCGGCATCCGGCCGATCGATCGACGCGACGCTGGGCGTCAACACTTCCCTCGCCGGTGTCCCCGGCTCGGTCCGTTTCACCACGCTGGCCAGCGTCATCGACGGTTCCGGCTACCTGAACCTGCGAGGCACCTACCCGTCCGGGCAGGGCGCGTTCGGCTTCGAGGGCGTCACCCGGGTCGTCGCCACCGGTGGCACGGTAGCCGCGAACGGGTCGACCATCGTCGTCACTGCGGCAACCAGGCTCCTCCTGCTGACCAAACTCGACCGTTACGAGTCACCCACGGCCTGGGACAGCAAGCCGTTGCACGCGGCGCTGGCCGCGGTGCGCGCCGACTATGCCGAGTTGCGGACCCGGCACGTCACCCTGCACGCGGCGATGTACGACCGCTCCCGCCTGGACCTGAACGTTTCCGCCGCCGACCGGCAGCTGTCGACCACCGAGCTGATCGCCCGGCAGAACGCCAATCGCAACACCATCGATGTTGCCCTGCTGGAGCGTCTCTACGACAGCGGCCGTTACCTGTTCATCAGCTCCAGCGGCGTGCTGCCGCCGCGGTTGACCGGAATCTGGGCCGGCACCTGGAACGGCGCCTGGGCCGACGATTTCACCACCGATGCCAACATCAACCTGCAGGTCGCCGGCGGCAACATTCTCGACCTCACCGATGCCATGCAGGGCTACTTCAACCTGATCCTCGGTCAGCTCGCTCACTGGCGCACCAACGCTCGCAACCTGTACGGTGCCCGCGGCTTCCTGGCCCCATCACGAACCGACGGCGAGTACGGGTACATGCTGCACTTCGACCCCGGCTTCCCCGGCCAGTGCTGGACCGGCGGCGCGGACTGGTTGCTCTACCCGCTGCTGGAGTATTACCAGGTCACCGGGGACCGGACGTTCCTGGCTGAGAAGCTGGGACCGGCGCTGATGGAGCTAGCGCTGTTCTACGAGGACTTCCTGACCCGCACCGATTCGGCCGGCCGTGTGGTGTTCGTGCCGTCGTTCTCGATGGAGAACTCGCCGGCCAGCACGAACGTCCTGCTGGCGATCAACGCCACCGGCGACATCCAGGCCGGCAGACACGCCCTGCGGGCGGCCGTCGAGGCCGCCAACGCGCTCGGCGTCGAACAGGGCACCGGCCAAGGTGTCGCACGCTGGACGGCCCTGCTGGCAAGGATCCCGCCCTACACGGTCAACGGCAGCGGCGCCCTCGCCGAATGGTCCTGGCCGGGACTCACGGATCGCTACAACCATCGGCACGTCCATCACCTGTACGGCGCGTGGCCCCTGCACGAGGTCAATCCCGAGGAGGCGCCCGGTCTGGTCACCGCCGCGCTCAGGGCCCTGGCGCTGCGCGGTGACGAGAACACCTCCGCGCACGGCAGCCTGCATCGAGCCCTCGCCTCCGCTCGACTCAAGGACGCCGCCGGCGTCTACAGCAACCTCCGGAAGATCATCGGCAACAACATGATCTTCCGGTCGCTGATGACAGCACACAACCCGAATCTGGAGACCTACAACGCCGATGCGGCCAACACGCTGCCGGCCGTGCTCAGCGAAGCGCTCGTGTACACCAGGCCCGGCGTCATCGAGCTGCTGCCCGCCCTGCCCGGCCAACTCCCCAGAGGCACCATCACCGGCGTCCGCGGACGCAACCAGGTCCGCATTCACAGCCTCTCCTGGGATCTGCCTGGTCGCTCAGTAACCGTGGCACTCACCTCAACGATCACCCAGGCGATCACCCTCCTCAGCCGGCGCGGGATGGCATCCATCACCACGTCCGCAACGGTCACCCCCTCGCCGCTCGGCCCGCATGCCCGGGTGATCTCGTTGACGGCCGGACAACAGATACAGGTTGTCGTAGGTCTGCCAGCCGCCGCCGGCGGCGGCGTCGTTCGACTGGACAACCGGCGCAGCGCAAAGGTGTTGGACGTCAACGGCGGCTCGACCACTGACGGGGCAGCTGTCATCCAGTGGCCGTGGACTGGCGCGGCCAACCAGCAGTGGCGGCTGCTGTCCAACAGCGATGGCTCATTCCGGCTGTCCGGTGTCAAAAGCGGGAAAGTCCTGGACAGTCCAGGTGGCTCGGGCCAGGGCGCGGCACTCGTTCAATGGGCCGACAACGGCGGACGTAACCAGTGGTGGAATCTCGTCCCGGCGACGACCAGCGGATACTACCGGTTCGTCAACGTGAGCAATGGCTGGTGTGTCGGGGTCGAGGGCGGCTCCACCGCGGACGGCGCCAGGGCAGTCCAGCAACCGGTCAGCGGCGAGATCAGCCAGGAATGGCAGATCCTTGATGCCTGAGGCGGGAGGCCAGAGGCACTGGTCGCAGCGGCTCCGGGACGATGGGCCGCCAGACTTCCGGCCGGTGCCCACGACGTGCGCGCCGTCTGGCATCGGGGTGATGAGCACGGCGGCGTGCACGACATCGACGTGCAGGGCGAGGCCGGGAGTCCAGCCCAGGGCGCGCAGCAGCGGGCGGGCGGTAACCCGCCCGCCAGCATCGAGACGCGCCAGGTCGAACAACACGCCATCGGGTGCCTGACCCGCAGGTGGAGGCAATGTCGGCAGTGGCGCCGGCCCCGGCGGCACGACCGGTAACGCCTACACCGACAGCGGCTACGTCCTGGTCAACGAACTCGGCCAGCCGCAACGTACCGACTGGTTCCGCCGCCGGGTGTACGAGCTGGTGGCCAAGGTCGGAGTCCGCAAGGTCCGGCCATACGACGCCCGGCACGCCTGCCTGACCTACCTCGCCGGCGCCGGAGTGCCCGACGTCGTCCTCGCGGCCTGGGCCGGCCACGCCGCTCGACCACCGAGCGGCAGGATGGACGGGCCCGACACAGTGACGCTACCCCCGTGCCCCTGCCGCAACGTCGAACTCTACTTGCCGTCAGGGAAAGACCTCAGGAGGCTGGTCGATCATGGGCGAGGTCAACGTCGCCGGAGCGGCCGGTGCTCGTCGGCCAGGTCGAGGGCGGTCTCCAGGTCGCTCCAGCGGCCGGTTCGCTCGAACACCGAGCGAGCTACGCTGACCAGCGTCACCTCGTAGGCGGCTCGGAACGGTTCGGCCGGCCGCAGGCTGAGCACGGCACCGCGAGCGTGAACCACCGCCGAGCGCAGAGCGGTGTCGTCGATCAGGCCGGGCACCTCGGCCGCCGAAACCAGGATCATGGCGTAGTTCGCCAGCACCGCGGCCCGATCGACGCCGAACGCGCACTCGATGTCCACCGCCCGCCGAGCCGTCTCCACCGCCTCGCGTACCCCGTCGGGAGCCCTGTCGACGCGGTAGCGGGCGAGCAGGGCGCCAGCAAGGTTGGTCAGCACGCGGGCGTGCGCGACGCCGCACGGGACCGCGTGCTCGACGGCCCGGCGCAGGATCGCGACCGCCTCCTGCCGCGCCCGCGCGTCGTGGGAGCCGTTGCTCAGCAGGCGAAGGGCGGTCCGGTTCAGCTGGGCGGACAGCTCGTTCTCCGCGTCCTCCTCGGCCATGCGCGCCAGCGGCCCGGACAGCACCAGCTTCGGGTTACCGATGGAGGAGAGCTGCCGGAACAGCGGCAACGACCGGTTCAAGTCGGTGGGGTCTGCGCCTCTGGTCGTCTGGTGCCGGAACCAGTAGAGAGCGGCGAGCGCGGCGGCCACACGGGGGTCGGGCTCCGGCCGGGCGCCGTCCGGATGCTCGACCACACGCCGCCACAGCCGGTCGGCCACCACCCGGGGTGACATCGGCGCGGCCGTCGAGGCGGTCACCGGCCTCGACGAGCAGGGGCGGCGGTCGTTCGCCGACGGGCTGGTAGCCCACGTGCGCCGGCGGCGCGACAACTGGTGGTGGAACAACGAGGCGACGGCCCTGGCGGTGGCCGCGGTCGGGTGCCTGCCCACCGCCGCCACGGCGGTCGAGCTGCTCGGCCGGCGGAACGTGTCGCTGCGGGGCGCCGACGGCGGGCTGGTGGTCCAGGTCGCGCGGACGCGCGGGGTGCCCTGGCTGGCCGAGCTGGCATACCGGCTGGCGGACCGGCTCCGCCGGGACGACTCGATGGGCGGCTGGGGATTCGTCGCCGAGCTGCTCGTCGCCGAGAAGGCGGCGCCACCGACCGGTGACCAGTTCGTGGAGGGGTGGCTCGCCCTGATGGCGTGGCCGCCGCAGTGGCAGCGACCGGTCCCGCTGGTGGACCGGCTCCGGGCGGACGTGTTCCTCGACGCTTTGGTGCCGCGCCTGTTCGAGGTGGATGGCGCCGGGACGCGGATGTCCTTCGACGAGTTCATGACCGACGAGAAACTCGCCCTGCCGCGCGCGCTGGCGCGGCTGGCCCGCGAGGGCCGCCTGGACCGGACGATGCTGCTCGACGGCTGCGTGAGCCGCCTGCTGCGCGGCGACCGGCCGGCCGCGTTGCGCGCGTTCGTCGCCCTGCACGCCCTGCTGGAGCCCACCGCCAGCGAGGTCGACCAGCATCGCGGAGACTACCTGCGCCTCCTCGCCGACGCCCCGGGTCCGTGGCGTCAATGGCGCAGAAGACGCTTCGGGCTCTCGACGGCCTGGAAATCGAGGGACTGCTCGACGCATCACGGGCCGTCCTCGTCCGGCCCGACAAGGCGCTGGTCCGCGCCCAGCTCGGCTGGCTGGACCAGCTCGCCCGCCGGCACCCCGACCGGGCGGCGGAGATCGCCGAAGTCATCGCAACAGCGGTCGACCACCCGGCGGCAGACATCCGCGACCGGGCCGGCACGCTGGCCGCCCGGCACGGGTACGTGGTCGCCCTGCCGTTGGTGGTCGGTGCGGTGGGCGATGACCTGCCGCCACCGGCCGGCCCGCTGCCCGCGCCCCCGGCCATCACCGACCCGGACGAGCTGGCGGAGGAGGTCGCCTCCCTGCTCGGCGGCCCCACGACGGCGTCCAGTCTGGAACGGGTCCTCGACGCAGTGGTCCGGCTCGCCGGTGGCGACCGGGCCCGGCTGAAAGACGCCCTGATTCCCGTGCTGCGGCGGGCACCGCGCCGGCGCGGAGGAGCACCCGTGGGATCCGTGCTGCCTGTGCGGTCTCCTCGGCGGCGTGCTGCACGCGGCGGCCGACCCGGTTGAGGAAGGCGTACGGCGGGGACGGTGGGCCGCGATGCTAGCGGCGATGCGTCGCCGCACGCCGGGCGGACCGTCCCTCGATCCACGGGTACCCCCGCCGCACCGGCTGCTACGCGACCGGCTGGCCGAGATCGGTGACCGCGTCGGCCCGCCCCAGCACCCCGGTCTGCTCGAGTACAAATACCTACCGGAAAGTCGCTGAGATCACCTCACTGTGCGTGCTGTTCGGAATTAACGGCGTTGGGTGAGAATCGTCGTAATGGGCGGGATCGGCGGATGAGGGCGCAGGACTCCCCGGCCCTGCCCAGCATCCTCGCTACGGGTACGCCGCCGTCTCAGATGAGGCCGTGGGCGAGCATCGCCTCGGCGACGAGCCGGAAGCCGTCGATGTTGGCTCCAGCGACGTAGTCGCCCGGCATGCCGTACTCGTCGGCGGTGGCGTAGCAGCGGGCGTGGATGGTCCGCATGACTTCCCGCAGCCGCTGCTCAGAATGGTCGAAGGTCCACGAGTCGCGGCTGGCGTTTTGCTGCATTTCCAGCGCGCTTGCCGCGACTCCGCCGGCGTTGGCCGCCTTACCGGGCGCGAACCGCACCCCGGCCTCGGCGAAACCCCGCACCGCCTCCGGCGTGGTGGGCATGTTAGCCCCCTCCACCACGGTGGTGCAGCCACCCGCAATCAGGCTGAGCGCGTCGGCGGCCGTGAGTTCGTTCTGCGTCGCGCAGGGGATCGCCACCTGGCAGGGCACCTCCCAGATCGGGCGACCGGCGACGAACGTGGCGTGCGGATGGGCCTCGACGTATTCGTCGATCCGTGCCCGGCGGACCTCCTTGACCTGCTTAAGCACCTCGACGTTGATTCCCTTTTCGTCGTAGACATAGCCAGAGGAGTCCGAGCATGCCACCACGGTGCCACCGAGCTGATGCACCTTTTCGATCGCGTAGATCGCCACGTTGCCCGAGCCGGAGACCACCACCCGCTTTCCGTCGAGGCTGTCGCCGCCATCGGCGCGTAGCATCTCCTCGGCGAAGAACACCGCACCGTAGCCGGTAGCCTCCCGGCGCACCTGGGCACCGCCGTAACTGAGGCCTTTGCCGGTCAGCACCCCGGACTCGTACCGGTTGGTGATCCGCTTGTACTGCCCGAACAGGTAACCGATCTCTCGGCCACCGACTCCGATGTCGCCGGCTGGCACGTCCGTGTACTCGCCGATGTGCCGGTATAGCTCGGTCATGAACGATTGGCAGAACCGCATCACCTCCCGATCGGAGCGGCCCTTGGGGTCGAAGTCCGACCCCCCCTTGCCGCCGCCGATCGGCATGCCAGTCAACGCGTTCTTGAACAGTTGTTCGAAACCGAGGAACTTCACGATCCCCAGATAGACCGACGGGTGGAAGCGAAGACCTCCCTTGTACGGGCCCAGGGCGCTGTTGAACTCCACCCGGAAGCCGCGGTTGATGCGGACCTCACCGCGATCATCCTCCCATGGCACCCGGAAGATGATCTGCCGCTCCGGCTCGCAGATCCGCTCAATGATCTTCGCTTCGGCGTACTCGGGATGCCTCTCCAGGGCCGGCGCCACACTGTCGAGCACCTCCCGCACCGCTTGGTGGAATTCGTCCTCACCAGGGTTGCGCCGCACCACCGAAATGAAGATCGACTCAAGCTTGTCCTGTACCGACACGAATACTCCTCGGTGTGCAACCATGGCCGGTTCGCGGCGGCACGCTAGGCGCCCCACGGGTCACCCCACACCGCATGGCCACTTCAACAGCAACGTTGCTGTAGAACGACCTGTCGTGGCACGGCTGCTTCGGCGTGTTGAGCGAGAAGCTCCGGCAGGACGAGATTCTCTCACGGACTCTGTCCTTGCGGGGCGCTTCGTCGTCGTTCAGTGTGACATTCCCACCTGCTGGTCCGTTATCGGCGGTGCCGGTTGGCGAGGTGACGGGTGTGCCGTAGCCCGCTGGAGTTGCTGGTCGGGTGTCGGAAAACCGGTCGCCGCCGGGCCGGAATCATGCGGCAGCGGTCGTCCCGGCGCTCGCTGCGGCGACGGCGGCGGGGATGAGTAGTTACACAGCGGGTCGACGATCTGGCGGGTCTGCACCAACGCCGACCCGCAGGCCCTCGACTCGGCGATTGGAACGTGGGCCCGAGGCCGGCTGTCCGGCGGCGACACGGCTGCTCCTACCGCCGATCGGGGCCGCGCGCCGACCCTCGTGCACGGCAGCGCGGAGGCGAAGCTCCTCGTCACCCGATACCTGCCGGCCGATACGCAGGTCGACGATGTCCGTCGACGGCTCACCGCCGCCACGCCCTCAGCCACCGGCAGGGCGGCGATCCTGTTGTCCTGGCTGGGCCGGCTCCCCCCTACCGGCAGAGGCATTCTGGGGCGAAGGTGTTTTGGTGCGGCAGTTGCTCGCCGAGCTCGCGCTGCCCGACATCGCGGCCGCAGCTGCCGAAACCCGCACCGGCGACGTCGCAACGGGGGTGGTCAACCTGGTCATGCGCTCCGGCGACGACGGCACGCTGGCCACGGCCATCAGTCCGACGCTGCGTCAACTGTTCCCACCGGCACCAGCGCCGTCGGCACGAGACCGCCGGCAGCCAATCGGCGCGCATTGTTGCGCACGCCGCGCCGTGCGGGCACCCCACGCGCAGTGCCATTCCGCTCGCTACGCCCCTGTCGCCGCGTCGGCCAGGACCGATCCACGGCTCCAAGACCGCTCCCTCCGGCACCCGTCAGGCAGCTCACCGAGCTGACCGCGCGGGGCTACCCAGCGATGCCTGCACTGCGGGACGTCGGGCGTCGGCACAGTCACGCTGGCGAGGCGGGCGCTCAGGGTCGGATCCACCATGGTCGGCGTCCCGGCGTGAACCGCCTGACCGGGCGCCGGGCGGCGAAGTCGACTTCCGTACTGGCCCCTGGCCTGCAATCAACAGGGATCGACGTAATAGATGGGCTGCCAGTTCTGGTACGGCTGGGCGCTGTAGGCACCGAGCGTGTAGGTGTAGACCGAGTAGTCTGCCCGCAGGAACGCGGCCTGCGTGAGCTGGGTCTGATTGTTGATCCACGACCCCGTGCCGGACCACGGCATGGTGATCAACCGAGAACAGCGGGACTCTGCGCGCTTCTCCAGCGTGTAATTCGGGCCACCCCAGGCGCAGAAGTACAGATAGGTGCAGGTGGCCTGGGTGCCGATCGACTGACCCAGTTCGCGGGCGTACTTCTCCCCGGGCAGATTGAGGAGCAGATAGCTTCCGCTCCCGTACTCGATCTTGTTGGCGGCAACCTGCCGCCCGCCGGCCTGAGCGAGTCGCTGGTCCACGCGGCTCTGGAGTTGCGCGGCTTCGGCACCGGTGAGCCCCGCCTTCCGAGCTTCCGCGGCGAAGCCACCAACGGCGGCTCCGGAGCCGCCGGGTGAGGCGACGGCCGGCCCGGTGGGCGCGATCAGGGCCGCCAGGCCCAGTGCGAATATGGCGACGGCGGTCAGCGACCTTTGACAGAACATGGATCATCCCCGTTTCCATCTTTCGACGCACATGGATGCGTCAAGCTGTAACGGATGCTGCCACCGCCCCAAGGTCGACCCATTCCCCTACCGTGCCTTCTGCCTCAGACAACGAAACTCTCAAAACTGACCTCAAGCACGATGAGGGGATTACCGGCGCGGAAGGCTTACGCCTGGCCAGGGGGACGTCAGCGTCTACGCGGGTCGGGACCTGCGTCACGACCCATTACCGCCGTGGGTGGTGGGGCTTCTCGTCGATGACATCGGCGTCGCCCCTGACCAGCCCCATCCGTTGAAGGAGACCGCACACCTAGTACTCCAGCAGGAGGTCTGGTCTGACCTGCTGTAGCAGTGTGGTTTTGTCCGTGGGCATAGGGCAGCCACCGTTGAGTCTCGTGGTTGTGTGGACCCAAGATACGGCGGTGGCTGCCGGAACGCGATCTCGGATGCGACGTTGCGGCTGGTCTTGGCGGCCATCACGCAGCCACCTCAACGTCCAGGCCGAACATGCGGTCATAGTCGCTCAACGGCCGGCGTTCGACTTGGGCGCCGACGGCGGTCGCCGGGCTGCGTTGGGCAGCGACGCGCAGGTCCGCGGCGGCTTGGCGGTGGGCTGGATCGGTGATGCTCTGATGCTTGGCCCAGCAGCGGTCATGCCGGGCCGCGGGTCGGCCGTCGCAGAGCACCGTCACCTGGTCGCAATCGGCGGTGACCTCGACCCGCCGGCCAACCACCGACGGGTGCACCGAGTAGTCGTTGCCGTCCAAGCGGACGTAGTGATCGCGGGGAAGGCGGGTGGTCTGCCGCCATCCGACCACCGGCGCAACCGGTGGCAGTGGCAGCATGGCGGGCCCGGTCGGCGTCCCACCGGTCCAGCGGGCGGCAGCCCAACATCCGGTGTTGGCGGTTGTTCGCCCGCACCAGCCAGTCGGTGAGCTGGGCGTTGAAGTCCTGAGGTGAGCCGAATCGGCGTCCCGGCAGGAACGACGTCTCCAGATAGCCGTTGGCCCGCTCCACCAGGCCCTTGGCCTCCGGGTCCGCCGGCCGGCACTGGATCACCTTGATGCCGAGGGTGCCGCGGAAGGCGTTCATCGCCTCGGTCAGCTGAGGCCGCCCGGACCGCCACTGCCCGACGGCGGACTCGTTGTCCCACACCAACGCATTGGGCACCCGACCCCAACCGGAGATCAGCGTCCAGTGCCCGACCAGCAGGTCCGGCGACTGCCTGGTCGGGATCATCACCGCTGACAGCCACCGCGAATACCCGGACACCATCACCAGAACCGGTGGCCGGCCGACCTGCCCGAAGTCCAACGGCACGTCCGCCGGCGGGAACCACAGATCACACTGCGCCAGCCCACCCGGCAGATACTCCGTCCGCTGAGCCGGATCCGGACGGCGGAACAACGGCCGCAGCTGCTGCACCCGATCGGCGACCACCGTCTCCGCCCAGTCCTCCACGCTCAACACCTCCCGATGCTTCCGGAAGGGGTCAAAATTCAGCCGGAACCACGGGGTCAGTTTTCAGGCGGAGCCGACACGCATAGCCGGACAGAACGGCATCACGCATCACGTCCTAATGCCATCCCGTGTCGGCCGCTCCTCCCCTGGCGGGCCGTCGCCGTTACCGGGTCCGTTACGGCGAACGGTCAAGGACCTGCCCTGCCGCCCCGTCCAGACTGCACCGTCGAGAGAAACACAACACGCAAGCATCCTAGGATAGGACTGCCCAGGCATCCGTCGCCCGCAAAGCGTCCATCGTGCTCATCGATGCGCATGTGGGGCCCAAGTACTGACCCCGGCACCAGCGAAGGGCCGGGGCCAGGCTCGGGCCCCACATGGTCGGGATCTGCCGGAGGCTAGCCCGCGTGGATCGGCGCCCCGACGGCCCCGGCCTTGGGGTCACCGCCCGCCGGGCCGGCCGCCGCTGTGCTGGCCTGCCGGCTCGGCGCCTTGGCGTTGATCAAGACGCCCGCGACCACCGCGGCCAGCAGTATGATGCCCGCGGAGGTCCAGGTCGCCACGGAGTAGCCGTGCACCGTCGCCTCCGCCAGTGCCGTCTTCGCCTGCAGCGTCTGCTGGCCGGGATTGACTCGGTGGTCCGTCAGCCAGTCGGTGGTCGCGCTGGCCGCGATCGTGTTGAGTAGCGCAGTGCCGACCGATCCGCCCACCTGCTGCATGGTGTTGAGGGTCGCCGAGGCCGCCCCCTGCTCGTGTGGGGCGACGCGGCTGGTGGCCGTGGACATGGCCGCCATGAAGGTGGGGCCCAGGCCGAGGCCCATCATGCAGATGCCGGGCAGGACGTGGCTGAGGTAGGTGGCGTCAACGTCCATGGAGGCCAGGAAGGCCAGGCCGCCGGCGGCCACCGCCAGGCCGGGCATGATCAGCACCCGGGCGGGCACCTTGTGCAGCAGCCGCGCCGAGATCTGTGTGGAACCGATGATCATGCAGGCGGTCATCGGCAGGTAGGCCACACCGGTCTTCAGCGGCGACCAGCCCTTGATGCCCTGCAGGTAGTAGGTCAGGAACAGGAAGACGCCGAACATGGCGATGGTGACCAGGGCCATCGTCAGGTAGGCGCCCGCCCGCTGGCGGTCCTTGACGATGTGCAGGGGCAGCAGCGGCGTCCGGGCGCGGGTCTGCCACAGGGTGAAGATCCCGAGGATCACCACGCCGCCGATCAGCAGGGTCAGCACCCGGGTGTCGTCCCAGTCGCGGGACGCGGCCTCGCTGAAGCCGTAGACGATGGACAGTACGCCGACGGTGCCCAGCACGGCGCCGAGCACGTCCAACTGGGCGCCGGTCCTGCGGCCCGGGTCCTTGAGCATCACGATCGCGCCGATCACCGCGAGGGCGGCCACCGGGACGTTGACGTACAGGCACCAGCGCCAGTCCAGGTACTCGGTCAGGAAGCCGCCGGCCAGCATGCCGATAGCGCCGCCGGCGCCGGCGATGGCGCCGAACACGCCGAACGCCTTGCCGCGTTCGCGCGGGTCGGTGAAGGTCGTGGTCATCAGGGACAGCGCGGCGGGGGCCAGCAGCGCGGCGAAGACGCCTTGCAGGGCGCGGGCGGCGAAGAGCATGCCGGGGCCGGTGGCGGCGCCGCCGAGCGCGGAGGCGCCGGCGAAGCCGATCAAACCGATGACGAAGCTGCGCTTGCGTCCGAACAGGTCGCCGAGGCGTCCGCCGAGCAGCAGCAGGCCACCGAAGGCAAGGGTGTAGGCGGTGATGGCCCACTGCCGGTTGCCGTCTGTCATGCCGAGGTCCTGCTGGGCGGACGGCAGGGCGATGTTGACGATGGTCATGTCCAGCACCACGATCAGCTGGGCGAGAGCGATGACCGCTAGGCCCCACCAGCGGCGGGAGTCGGGGGGCGCCGGGGCGTCTCCCCCTTTGTCTAGTGATATGGCAGGGCTGACGGGGCGTTCGGGCAGGGTTGGGTTGGCCATGTATCGGGCTACCTTCTACGTGTGCGTGCTCGGGGTCGGTTCGGGTCGATCGCGGCGGGTCGGCGCCGCGCTGCGACAAAGTGCGGTGCGTCGGCGGCGGCGTTGCCGCTCAGCGCCGGGTGAGACGGGTGAGGCTGGGCATCAGGACCTCGTCGACCAAGCGGTCGATGTGCTCGTCCGTGATCTCCTCACGGCGCATCCTGTGGGCGTTGGGCGAGGTCGGCGAGATTCCCAGAAGACCGTGTTCTCGGAAGCTCCTGGGCCCGTGAACTTCCGAGAACGAGGGCTAGGCCGTGACGTACGGCCAGCTCCGGCCCTTCCGAGAACAGGCGCGTGTACCTGGATGACGTTCTCCTTCACGACAGGCCGTTTCGGGAGTGCTCGGCCGCGGACGCCGGCAAGCTGACCGGCTGGCTGGCCGTCAATTTCGCCCATGCCAGCCTCAGCCGGAACGAGTGCGCGAGGATGGACGGTCTGCTCGTCCGACCGATCGAGATCGTGGCGCAACAGCTCAATTGTCGGGCTGCTCGCGTGCTGCACCCTGGCGCTCGATTGCGGACCGTACGCCGGTCGATAACCGGCTCCGCCTGTGTCAGGGTTGGGTGTCGAGCCACTCCTGGAAGGTGGGTCCGGCGAGCTTGGCGTGCGGGCTGGGCAGGAATCCGCCGCTGGCGGCGATCTCGGCATCGGGCATGCCGGAGCCGTCGACGCCGACGACCTTGATGCCTCGGCGGGCGCCGAGGAGTTGGGCCGCCTCCGCCATGGTCTCCGGGCGGGGTCCAGCGACCTCGGGGATCGGTGTTCCCGGGGCGGGGACGTCGGGGTCGAGGGCCAGGTCGACCAGTGTCTCGGCCACGGTGCGGCAGGCCACGAGCTGGGTGGGCAGGGCCGGGATGTAGGCGATGTCGCCCTGCTGCCAGTCCAGGAGCTGACCGACGAACTCGTGGAACTGCGCGGCCCGCAGAATACGGGCGGGGAGCGGGCCGGACAGGAGGAGTTCCTCGTGCACCTTCTTGGCCGCGACGAAACCGGCGGTGGCCTTGTCGACGCCGATGATGGACGCCATGGCGATCTGGGCAACCCCCGCCTTCTGGCCGAACTGGAGCAGATTGCGGGCCGACGTCCGGAAGAACTCCGCCGCAGCCTCCTGCTCGGAGGCGTGCCACGAGGCGACATCGATGATGATCTCGACCCCGGCGAGGGCCTCGGCGAGACCCTCACCGGTGATGATGTCCACGCCGGTGGCTCGGGACATCGGCACGACCTGGTGCCCCCGGTCG
This sequence comes from Micromonospora sp. NBC_00617, assembly GCF_045161355.1. Lineage (NCBI taxonomy): Bacteria > Bacillati > Actinomycetota > Actinomycetes > Micromonosporales > Micromonosporaceae > Micromonospora > Micromonospora sp. NBC_00617. The sequence continues at coordinate 2,928,130 of NZ_CP107751.1, forward strand.
GTGAGGACATCGACGACGTGGCGGCCCAGCCGCCCGGTTGCCCCTGCCACCGCGAACTTGGTGATGCTCATGCTGTCTGCCTTTCTTACTCGCTGTAGTTCTGGCCGGGGGGCATGCCGGGGATCGGCTTGGCGATGAGAGCGGCGGGGGTGAAGAAGCCGATGTGGGCGATCGCCATAATGAGCGACCACATCGCCTTGTCGTCGTAGTGCGCAGACGCCTTGACGTACAACTCATCGGGGACGCGCTCCCCTGCCGGGTTCGGGGTGAGGACCGCCTCCACCAACTCCAGCGCGACCCGTTCGGGGCCGGTGAAGTAGGTGGCGTCCCGCCAGGTGGCCACGGCGGTGATGCGCTCCTCTGACTCCCCGATCCTGCGGAGGTTGCCGGTCTCCCGAATGGTGAAGTACGTGCTGCCGAGGAGCTGCCCGGCGCGTAGCTGCAGCAGGCTGATGGTGGTCGGGGAAATCGGACCATTCCTGAGGGCCATGTGCAGACCTTCGCCGACTTCCGCCATCTCGGGGAGGAAGGGGAGGGGGTTGGGCATGCGCGACCGCAGGTGGGTCGTCGTGGGTGTGGACATGCTGGGACTTCCTTACTCGTGGTGTTGCGTCGTTACGAGCAAGAGATCCCGGCGACCCGCTCCCTGTGACAGCGAGCCCGTGTGGCATAGACCACCGACCGTTGGTGTCACAAGGCAGCGGGGGCCGGGATCGTATGGCTATGGCACGGTCGCGAACGAACAGGCAGGAACCAGCGATGAGCGAACGAAGCAAGCAACCGACGGACACTGTCGAGCCCTTTGCTCGTGACTGCTACGTGGACTGCGCCATGGACTCGGCCACCGAGGCGTTCATTGTCCATCGCAACCTGCTGTTCACCGCGGCCTATGAGATGCTCGGCTCGGCTGCCGATGCCGAGGATGTCCTGCAGGAGACCTGGCTGCGGTGGGTGGGCGTCGATCTCGACACGGTGCTGGACCAGCGCGCGTTCTTGGTCCGAATCACCACCCGGCAAGCGCTCAAACGACTGCGGACACTCGGCAGGCGCAAGGAGTCCTACGTCGGCCCCTGGCTGCCCGAGCCGTTGCTGACCGCGCCGGATGTGGCTGAGGACGTCGAACTGGCCGACAGCGTCTCGATGGCAATGCTGCTGGTGCTGGAGACGCTCACGCCGACCGAACGGGCGGTGTTCGTGCTGCGCGAGGTGTTCGAACTGGACTACGACGAAATCGCCCAAGCCGTCGACAAGACCCAGGCCGCGGTACGCCAGATCGCCCACCGGGCACGGGCACACGTCGCCGCGCGCCGGCCCCGCGGCACCGGCTCCCCCGCCGAGCACCGGGCCGCCCTCCAGGCCTTCCAGCGAGCGGTCGAAACCGGCGACCTGCAGAGCCTGCTTGACATCCTCGCGCCGGACGTCGTCGCTCTCAGCGACGGCGGCGGAGTCAAACATGCCCTGCTGCGGCCCATGGTGGGCGCAGACAAGGTGGCTCGCCTGCTGGCCGCCCGCTGGTGGAAACGCAACGCGGAACGGTCGACTGAGCTGGTGCAGATCAATGGCGGCCCGGGGCTGCTCGTGCGAGTCGACGGAGAGATCGACGGGGTGGTGGCGGTACGCGTGGAGAACGGCTACGTCACCGGCGCCTACCACGTGCGCAACCCCGAGAAGCTGTCGCGCGTGGAGCGGGAGACCGTAGTGAGCCGCTGAGGCCGAAGCGACCTACCGCCCGCCGCGCTTCGCCCCACCCCGGAGCCAGCCAGGCGCTCAGCGACGCCGTACATCCGCTCCAAGTAACCAGCGTGCCTGGTGGGCATCAAGGTGTATGCGGCGTCGCCGGCGTCGAACCGCCAGCCTGTCCCGCGCAACGTGCCGGTCCGGCCCTGCGTCAGCCGGACCCAGACCCAGCGAGCGCACTCGAGGTCGTCCAAGCCGGGCAGGTCGCCATACGCCGACCCCTACTCGACGGCAGAGCCGGTCAGCTTCGCGATCACCTCGGCCGCCGGACCCAGATACTGAGCCATTCCCGGTAAGGGCGAGTCACGCTGAGTGACTTTCGGCGGGGGACGGGTGGTGACGGGTTGAAGCTGTTGCGATGGAACAAGACTGCCGCCTGCGGGCCGGAATTGAATAGCCCCAACCCGAGGCGTCATTCGGAGGTCGGGCCTACCAGCGCTCCACCAGATGCTCGCGGCCCGATGGCGGATCATACGATTCCGGCCAGTAGTCGACGACTCGAGTAATCAGCCCGTCATCGGAAAACTCGAACCACACACAGGCGTCTTGGTGCTCGGTGCCGACGCGCGCATCGATCCACGCCGCCGCATGGCGGCCATCGGCGACGATGCGACGTACGTGAAGATGCCAGTCCCCGGGGTATTCCTTGTTGAACTGCATGAAAGCCGACCTGCCACGGATCCGTTCACGGGTCTGCGGCATCTCGTACACCATGTCTTCAGTCAGCAGATCGGTAAGCCGTTGCCAGTCACGCTGCTCGGCGCTGTCGACGTAAACGCGCACAGCCTCTCGGCTTCTCGATGTCTCGTCCACGGCCGCACGCTACACGGCAGCACCGACAGCGTTTCCCTGTTCCGGCTGGTGATTTTCTGTAGCCGGGTCATGTGGTGCGGCCGTGTTCGTGGTGGAGCAGGACCAGCGCGGCGGCGACGACGGCGCCGATGCGCCAGGGGCAGAGGCTGACCCGCCGTAGAGCCTTGAAGGTGGTCTTGAGCAGCGAGTTGGCCCGTTCAGCCTGAGATCGCAGGTCCGACGCGGCCCGGGCGAGCATGGGCAGGACCTCGTGATGGCGTACGCAGCTCGTGTCGTGCTCACGGCCGGGTCGCACCGGGGAGGTCCACAGTGGCCAGCCGTCGGGGGCGGAGACGACCTGGACGTTGCCACCGTGGTGGTGATGCTTTCCTGACCACCACAGGTCCACCCCGGGTGTGGGGCCGGGCGTGGCGACCCGGTCGGTTTCGAGATCACCGTCGGCCCGGGCGTACCCAACCGGAAGTATCGGTCGGTCAGGCACGGCCGCAGCGCCCTGTGCGGTGACCGACGTCCATCACGTTGGTACAGCCGAAGCCCAGCGATCCCTTCAGCAGTTCGGCGTGAGCCATCGCCGACGCCGCCGGCCGACTCGTGTGGGCGCCCAAGCAGACCCATCGGTTTCAGGGTTCTGTGAGGGCCCGTCGGCCGTGGTGGCTGATCTGGCTGTGTCCTTACTCCTCGAATTTTCACGCGAGACTAGCTGCCTGATAATTGCTTCGCTGGAACGCGGGCGTCCCGAAGTCGCGGTCGGCTCAGTTACGCGCGGGCGCGGTCACCGCATCACCGCCGCGTCCGGTGCGCCGGCCGGCTCCCGCACGGCGGCGAAGCGCAGCCGGTGGTAGTCGGCGTACCAGCGATCGTCGCGCAGCAACGTCGGCGCGGCCAGCTCGTTGATCCGCGCCAGGACAGCGTCGCGCCGGTCCGGCGGCACATGGCCGATCAGGTCCGCGCCGAACATGGCGACCCAGTCGGCGACGCCTCCCGGACAATCGGTCAACTCGGTGGGCCGGGCGAAGTAGTCCATCCGCAGCACCTGGAAGCCGTGCGCCTCCAGCAGGGTGGCGTACTGCCCTGGACTTGGGAAGTACCAGGGCATCCGCGCGCCCTCGGTCAGGCCCAGCTCGGCCAGCGCGGCGCGGACGGCGGCGAGGATCCCGGCCACGTTGTGCGCACCGCCGAATTCGGCGACGAACCGCCCACCCGGGCGCAGCGCGCGACGGACGGCGGCGACGACCTCCGCCGGACGGGTCATCCAGTGCAGCGCGGCGTTGGAGAACACCGCGTCGACCTGCTCGTCGATCAGGAAGTCGTGGCCGTCCGCGAGCAGCACGTCCGATCCCAGCCGGGCGGTGGCCGAGGCGACCATGGCGGTGTCGCCGTCGACCGCGATCACCCGCGCGCCGCGCGCCGCGATCGTGGCGGCCAGCTCACCGGTGCCGCACCCCAGGTCGAGGACTGTCTCGCCGGGCACCGGGGCGAGCAGCTCGACGACACCGCCGGCCAGCGCAGACACGTAGCCGAACTGACGGTCGTAGCGGTCGGCGTCCCACCCGGGGTCGGGCCGGGACTCGTGGACGGAGTGCTGTGTCATCGTGTCACCCTCGATCAATCTGTTGGAGTACGAGTTTCCGTGGTGCCGCCGGCGAGCGCCAGGCCGGTCGCGTCACGCACGGCCCGTTCCGCAGTTCTGTGGTGCCGCCGGCGAGCGTTAAGCCGGTCACGTCACGCAGGGCGCGTTCCGCCGGATGGCCCCGCCGGCATCCGTCACCAGCGGAGAGCTGCAGCGCTCGTCGGCGACCTCGGCCAGCACTGCCGCGGCCCGGTGTTTGCCGGCGGCCGCCCGGGCAGGCGCAGGCACCCTCGTCGGAGCCGTGTGCTGACAGGGGCCCTCGGACGCACTTGAACTGCCGCCCATGCATTTCACATCAGGGGTGGAACGGGCCGCCGCGCCTTGTCAGCGGCAGATGCCCGCGTCGGTACGGCTACAGGCAGGCCGCGACCAACTCGTCGGCCTGCAACCAGCGGATCCAGATTGACGGGCCGTTCGTCGAACATGCCCAGCGGATCCCGGTCGACGCCCACCGGCCCGAGTGACAATCTGCTGGGTACACCCCGTGCCGCATCCCCCGGCCGCCCGGAACTGGCCACCCCTGCCCGCACCGGGCGGCGATGTCATCGGGACGTGTCCAAGAGGTAGACCCCGAGACCAGCCAGCAACAGGCTGATCAGGCTGGCACCGGCGCGTACCGAGTTCCACCACGTCCAGGCGGACGAGTAGGAAGCCCACACCCGTACCGCCTCAGCAGGATCGGTTGGCACGCCTGCGGCGTCGAGCGTCTCGTTCATCGGCACGTTGACGACCACCGTCGGGATGAACGCGCCCACCAGGTACACCCCCGCGGCCACCAGGAACAGCACACCCGCCGACCGATTCCCGAGGATCAACAGGAACACACCGGTCACCGTGGCGGCGACGAGCGGGCCGAAGAACGTGACGAAGAACAGCGGATTCTGGATCCTTTGGTTGATGCTCGTCATGGCCCGGATCGCGGTGCCAGCGTCGACGGCGTTCAGACCGGGCATCACTGCCACCGAAAAGGCGTAGTAGACACCGGTGATCGCACCCGTCACTACCAGGGTCACCGCCGCCGACCAGGCAGCCAGGGTGGTGTTCATGCCCAGTCTCCACCGGGTGACGTGTCCCATGCACCAGCGGCGGCGGCGTCCTGGGCATAGTCGGTGAAGTCGCGCGGCCTGCGGCCCAGCGCCCGTTGCACACCATCGGCGAGCTGTGCATTGCGGCCGTCCAACACCTTGCCGAACAGCTCGGTCAGCACCGCCGTGAGCTCCGCCGGCACGTCGTACCCGGCCATCACGACGGCGTACTCCTCGGGCGAAACCGATCGGTAGCGGATCTCCCGCCCGAGCGCGTTGCCGATCTCCAAGGTCGCCTCGGCGAAGGTGAGAAGTCGCGGGCCCGTCACCTCGTAGAGCTGCCCCGCGTGCCGGTCGTCGGTCAGCGCCGCGACCACGATGTCGGCGATGTCGAGGGCGTCGACGAACGGCTCCGGCACGTTCCCGGCCGGGAGGGCGACCTCGCCGCCGCGTATCGCATCGGTCAGGAAGTCCTCGCTGAAGTTCTGGCTGAACCAGCTCGCCCGCACGATCGTCCAGGCCACTCCGGATTCCTGGACCACCCGCTCGCTGAGTTTGGCCTCCTCCTCGCCCCGGCCGGAAAGCAGAACCAACCGTTCGATCCCGCCGGACACCGCCTGTTCGGTGAACGAGCGGATCGTCGCGAGGGCGTCCGGCGCGGCCAGGTCCGGGTAGTACACCAGGTAGACCGACGAAACCCCGTCCAGCACGGGTGCCCAGGTGCGCTGGTCGGTCCAGTCGAACGGCGGCTCGCCGGAGCGGGAGCCGATCCGTACCGGCCGGTCGAGTTTGGCGAGCCGGTCCACCACCCGGCGGCCTGTCTTGCCGGTGCCGCCCAGTACGAGGATTGGCTGCTCATCAATGGTCTTCGTCATGGCAACCAGTCAAGTCGAGGGCGAGCGCACCGGGAATGGGCGAGACTCTCGATCGCATGTTCCGACGTCTCGACCGCCCACCTCACGGGGCTAACCTCAGCGCATGGATGCGCTCGCGGGACTGCTGGACGGGCCGAGGGCGCGCGGTGCGTTCCTGATGCGGTCGGTGTTCGACCCGCCCTGGTCGGTACGGATCCAGGATCGTGCGCCCCTCACCCTGGTCACCATGCTGCGCGGCACGGCGTGGGTGGTGCCGGATCGGGGTGCTCCGGTGCCGCTACGTCCGGGCGATGTCGCGATCATCCGTGGCCCGGAGCCGTACACGATCGCCGACGACCCGGCCACGGCGCCGCAGGCAGTAATCCATCCCGGCGAGCACAGCACCACGCCGACCGGGGACGAGTTGTGCGAAGTGATGGACCTGGGTATCAGGACTTGGGGCGAACGCGCTGACGGGATGGCAGTGCTGCTCAGTGGCACGTACCAGTTGCAGGGCGAGGTCAGCCAACGGCTGCTGAGGGTCCTGCCCCATATCCTGGTGCTGCCGGCCGGAGCACTGGACAGCCCGCTCATCCCCTTGCTCGGCGACGAGATGATTAAGGACGAGCCCGGGCAGGAGGTGGTCCTGGACCGGCTGCTCGACCTACTGCTCATCGCCGTACTTCGGGCCTGGTTCTCCCGGCCCGAGGCGGCGGCGCCCGCATGGTACCGAGCGCACGGCGACCCGGTGGTCGGCAGGGCGTTGCGACTGCTGCATGACCACCCGGCAAAGCCTTGGACGGTGGCCACCCTCGCGGCCGGCACCGGTATCTCGCGGGCGGTGCTGGCCCGCAGGTTCACCGAACTGCTCGGCGAGCCTCCGATGGCGTACCTCACCAACTGGCGGCTCGCGCTGGCCGCCGACCTGCTGCGCGAACCGGACGCCACGGTCGGCGAGGTGGCCCGCCAGGTCGGCTACGGCAGCTCATTCGCACTCAGCGCGGCCTTCAAACGGGTACGCGGTCTCAGCCCGACCGAACACCGGCAGGCCACCGCGTCGCCTGACGTCAGTCGAGTGGGATGAACGTGCCGGGGCTGGCCGCCGGGAGTTTTTGGGGTAAACGGGGGATCCCAAGGTCGGTCCGCCAGTACACGACGATCTGGTTTAGCCCGCCGCGGTGACGTGGCCGGCTGCGTGCTGCACACCGACCGCGGGGCGCAACTCCGACGCCGGAAGTTCGTCCGTGCCCACAACCAGCACGACGAGACCGGGTCGATGGGCAGAGTCGGCGCCGCTGGCGACAACGCTGTCATGGAATCGTTCTTCGGCCTGCTGCAGAACACCGTCCCTGGCCGCCGAACCTGGACGACCCGGCAACAGCCGAGGACCGCGATCGTGACCTGGGTCGAGCGGACCTACCGCCGCCACCGCCGCCGCCCACGATCCCTGTCCCGGTTGACCCCTATCGAGTACGAGACCATCACGACCCGACCGGCCAGTCAGTCCGCGTGACTGAAACTGTCACCTGTCGGTGCAGCAGACCCAAGAGTATCCACCATGACTCGCTGGGCGCCGAGCCTGATCCGGAGGCACGGCCGCGAACCGGCCGAACTGCGCGATCTGCTCATCCGTCAAGAATCTGCTCGGCGCGACCGATCAACGTACGGCGGAGCCCGAGCCGGTCACCTGTCGACCTCTGTGCGCTCTGCAGCGAGGTCAGCGCTGGGGGCCGCCAAGTCGCTGAGCCGGCAGACCACGCATGGCCGCAGCCGGCGGCCCCGCAGCGCGGTCGGAAAGCAGGTCGGCAGCGGACGAGGGGCCGTGAACGGCTGCGAATTGCGTCCAACTGTCCGTTCTCAATGCACCTGACCCGGTCGGACTGCGCTGAGCTGGGCGGATCACTTCGAGTGCGAAAGTGGAAGGTCTGGTTTTTCCCAGTTAACCTACTCGGTGCCGACGTTCTGGGCTGGTTTTCTCAGTTGACGTGCTCCGGGGGCGCTTTGGTCGCGGATCTTGCCGGTGATGCATTCGCGGGTGAGGCCGTAGGACGGCTCGGGCGTCTGCCGCTGATTGTTGCGTTGAACGAGTTCTGGCACGGTACAGGTCGGGGCCCGGGTGCTCGGCGCCATCGTGCCCGGCGCCGGCCCGCTGCGCCTGCCCGCACCGCCGCGCCCACCGCGCTGCGGCTGACCATGGCCGGCTGAGCGACCGCTCCCGCTCCGGTCAGCCAGCCCCGAAGCAGACGAACGCCGCCGCGGTGGCCTGGGCGGGACCGTCGCCCGCCGCACCGAACGCCCGCTGCGCGTCGGCGAGGGCTCGCGCCGGGCCGGCACCCGCCCGCATCCGCGCGTGCAGGTCCAGCATCAGTGCCGTGGTGGGCTCGGCCGGCACGGGCAACACGGTCGCGATCAGGCACCGGGTGCCGAGCGCCAGGAGCACCGCGGTGAACCCCATGACCTCGTCGCCGGGGCGTAGCCCGGTCAGGCCGGAGTCACAGGCGGAGAGCACCACGCAGCCGGGCGGCCGGGCGACCGCCTCCCACTCGTGGGCGAACAACGGCCCGTCGGCCAGTTCCAGGGTGGAGAACTGCGGGTTGTCCGCGCGGAACGTGCCGTGGGCGGCGATGTGCACCAGCCCCGCCCCGTCCAGCGCGGCGGTCAACGCCGCGGCGGTGGCGTCGGGCCCGGTGAGCCGCCGCGCCCCGGGCAGGACCTGAGCGAGCCGGCATACCTCGGTGTGCCCGGCCGGCAGGCGCGGGCCGGCGGCCAGGACCGGCGGCCCGGCCGGCAGGTCCCGCCGGTCCGCCCCGAGCCAGGCGGTGGCCGAGGGGGCGACGGTCACCGGACGCCCCGCGCAGGTGGGCAGCGCCGACCAGGGCACCGCGTGCAGCGCCCCGACCGGGACGATCACCAGGGCCCGGTCGGCCAGCCGCTGCCGCAGCGAGGCGAACAGCAGCCGGTCCAGGGCGTCCGCGGCGTGAACGGCCCCCGCCCGCGCGGCGGCCGCGTCGCCGGTGGTGACCAGCCGGCGCAGGGCGAACCGGTGCCGGCGGGCCAGGTCCGCCGCGGCGGCGAGTGGGCCCAGGTCGTGCAGGCTGGCCCGACCGTCGCGGACCAGCACCGCCCGGATCCGGTCGCCGTGGGCCACCAGCTCGACCAGCACCCGGGAGCCGAGCCGCGCGGCCAGCGCGCCCACCCCGGGCGGGGCCAGCACGGCGCCCCCACCGGGCACCCGCCGGGCCAGGTCCCGGATGCGCTGCTCCAGCCGGGCCTGCCGGCCGCGCAGGGCGGTTGCCGGGCGGCCGGCCAGCACCTCGTCTTCGAGCAGGCCGCTGACCAGTCGGAGCTCAGCGAGCGCCGCCACCAGCTCGGGGTCGGCCGGGGGCCGGGCCGGCCGGGCCCGCAGCGCATTGGCCCGCCACCGCTCCGCCCACGCCAGGACCCGCGCCGGCGCGCCCGCCCGGACCGCGATGTCGAGGCCCTCGGCCGCCAGTTCCTGACCGTACGCTCCGCTGTGGGCACGCAGTTCCGTGGCGCCGAGCGACATGCGGTGCCGGTCGAGCACGGCCAGCCCGCGGCGTAGCGCCCGGGCAGCCCCGGGTTCATCCCCGCCGAGCCGGCGCGACAGGGCCAGGGCGTACCAGCCCTGTGCTCGCCGGTCGGCGGTGCCGCGACGGCGGGCCCGTGCGGCCACCGCCAGCAGGTTCCGGGCCCGGCCTGGCCGCCCGAGCGCGGCGGCCACCAGACCGGCCTCGATCCGGGTGGTCAGCGCCGGACCCGGCCACCCGGTGGCGTCGAGCTGGTCGGCGGTACGTGCCATGGCGGTGAACAGGGGTGCCGAGCGGGTGCCCCGGCGGTACTCGGCGCGCAGCTCGACGTGCCGGGCGAAGACGGCCCAGGTGCGCCGGCCCTGGCGACGGAACCGGGCCCAGGCCGCGGCGGCGGCCTCGGTCGCGGTGTCCAGGTCCGCGGCGAGCAGCGCCGCGCGGGCCCGGGCCAGCAGCGCCTCGGCAAGGTCGGAGGCCATGCCCCGACGCCGCAGTTCCCGGACGGCCGCCGTTGCGACCACCACCGCCTCGTCGACCAGCGGCACCGACAGCAGCAGCTCGACGCGGTCCAGCAGCAGCGCCGGCCGGGGTACGGCGAGCCGCCGGTACTCCTCGTCGACGGTGGCGAAGCAGCGCAGCGCGCCGGCGATGTCGCCGCGCTGGCCGGCCGCGATGCCGCAGTTCCACCGGGCGTCGGCCGCCGCGAGGTCCAGGCCCAGCCGTTGGAAGGCGGCTGCCGCGCGGGACAGGTCGTCGTCGGTGCCGCCGGCGGCGCCCCGGTGGGCGTTGAGCAGCCCCCGGTTGTTGCGCGCCCGCGCCTCCAGCAACAGATCACCCTCGCGCAGGGCGATGTCGACGGCCAAGCCGTAGTCGCGTACCGCCTCGTCGTAGCGACCTCGGTAGTGCAGCACCACGCCCCGCTGCATCCGGGCCCGCCCCGCGTCGGCGCCGACGAGCTGCGGCAGCGCGGCGGTCACCGCGCGCAGCGCCGCAGCGGTGTGGCCGGCGTTGGCTAACACGTAGCCCAGGCTCATCCGGGCCAACGCTCGGGTCCGGGGCGTGCCGGCGGCCCGGACCGCGCGGCGCAGGTGGAGCAGCGCGCCGGGCAGGTCGTTGAGCTCCCGCAGGGCCAGACCGACGGCCCGCTCGGCGGTGGAGCGCTCGTCGGCCCCGGCCGCAGGCCCGGCGGCCAGCACCCGCTGGGCGATCGCGATCGCCTCGCGCGGGTAGCGCTGGACGGCGTCAAGCGCCGCCTGGGCCGTGCCGGCACCGGAACCGGTGCTGTCGGGCATACCCCACAGAGTCCCCGAACTGATGCCCAGCCGTCAATGTCTGTGCGGGCCTGTCGGGAATCTGCGCCCACCATTAACGCCATTGACACGCAACTATGCTTTGGAAGAATCGACGACACCCGGGAAACGTGGCCACGCCGGCCAGTGGCGGGCGCTTCTGCCGACCGCATGGAGGACCCGTGTCGCCTGACCATTCCGCCGCGCCGCGCCCGGCCGGCCAACTGTCCCGACGGCGACTGCTGGCCGCGTCCGCGCTGGCCGCAGCGTCGTTCGCCGCCGGGTCCCGTGCGGCCCCGGCCCGCGCCGACGGCGCGGGCGACGCCGCCTACCAGCGCGCCTTCGACGAGGCGCTGGCTGCCGACAAGAACGTCCGCCGGCACACCACACCGGGCCGGGAATTCCTCTACCGGCCACGGCAGCTGCTCGCCGCCGACGCCGACGCCGAGCGGGTCACCGCCTGGCTGCGTACCCGCGGCCACGTGGTGGCCGTGGGCGACGGCTTCGCCGGGGTCACCCGGCTGCTCTTCGACCGGGAGACCGACGTTCCCGCGCTCGTGACCAAGCTGCGCGACCCCCAGCAGTGGCCGGGGCGGCCGGTGCCGAAGGTGCAGCCGCACCACGTGCTGCTGGGCTGCGGCAACATCATGGGCAACCCGGGCAGCCCGCCCACGACGGTCGCCGCGCTGCCGCCGCCGGACCCGGCCCGGCTGGGTGAGGGCGCCGGGGTGACCATCGGGATCTGCGACACTGGCATGTGGCGGCAGGCCGGCGGCTACCACCCGCAGTGGCTCGGCGGGGCGTACCTGCCGGAGGTCGACGACGAGGACCCGCTCTACGTGCACACCGACGTGCTCGCCCCGCAGGGCGGGCACGGCACCTTCGTCGCCGGGGTGGTGCGGCAGGCCGCGCCGGGGGTCCGGGTCGACCCGGAGCAGGCGCTGACCGCCACCGGCCTCGGCGACGAGGCGTCGGTGGTGGCCGCGACGGCCCGACTCGCGCCGGCGGTGTCCGTGGTCAACCTGTCCCTGGGCGGGTTCACCCAGGACGACAAGCCGTCGCTGCCCCTGGCCAACGCCGTGGCCGCGCTACCCGCGACGAGCGCCGTGGTCGCGGCGGCGGGCAACGCCGGCACCAGCCGGCCGATCTGGCCCGCCGCGCTGGGCCAGGTCGTCGCGGTGGCGGCGGTCAGCCAGGGCTCCGGTGGCGTGGTGCCAGCCACCTACAGCGGGTACGGGCCATGGATCGACGTCTGTGCGGTCGGCGAGCGCCACAGCACGTACGTCGAGGGGCAGTTGCCGCTGCCGGGCCTGCCGACCCGGGTGTTCCACGGCTTCGCCGCCTGGGCCGGTACCTCGTTCGCCACGGCGCACGTCTCCGGTCGGCTCGCCGCCCTGATGACCGCCGGCGGCCTGAGCGCCGACGCGGCCCGGCTGGCGCTGCTCGCGGCGCCGCGCTGGCACCCCGACTACGGCGTGCTCGTCGGATGAGCGAGCGGGCCGCGAGCGAATCAGCAGCACCGTGCGGTGGTCCCGGCCGGCGCCGGGCGCAGCGTTGCGGCGGCGGGAACGAGCGGCCGCGAGCGACGGAGCAGTGCCGCACCAACCGGCGGACGGCGTCGCCGTGACCGACCCGAGCGCGACCGACCTGGTGGCCGCCGCGGCGGGCGGGGACGAGTCGGCGTGGGTGGAGCTGGTCCACCGGTACACCCCGCTCGTCTACTCGGTGATCCGGTCGTACGACCTGAGCCGCGCCGACGCCGCCGACGTCAACCAGACCGTCTGGCTGCGTCTCGTCGAGCAGCTGAGCCGGGTACGCGACCCGCAGGCCCTCGCCTCCTGGCTGGCGACCACCGCCCGGCGCGAGTGCTACCGGCTGTCCCGCCTCGGCCGTCGCACCCAGCTCTTCGACCCGTACGACGACGCGCTGGACGCGTACCATGGCTTCTCCCGCACGGCGGACGTGGCGGCCCCCGACGAGGAACTGCTACGCGCGGAGCGACGGCAGGCACTGCGGGAGGGCTTCGCGCAGCTGCCGCCGCGCTGCCAGAAGCTCCTGGCCCTGTTGACCGCCGACCCGCCGGCCAGCTACCGGGAGATCGCCGAACGGCTGAGCGTGCCGATTGGCAGCATCGGGCCGACCCAGGCCAGATGCCTGCGCCGGCTACGGGACTGCCCGGCGCTCGCCCCGTTCCTCGGAACGGCCGCGACCCGGACGAACGGAGGTGAACGCGATGGAGCCGTTGCCGCCGGCCGATGACGCGGCCCTGACCGCCGAGCTGGGTGCGGCGCTGCGGGAGGTCGGGTCGGTCCCGGAGGAGTTCCTGACCGCCGCGCGGGCGGCGTTCGCCTGGCGAAACGTCGATGCGGAGGTGGCGCTCGCCGAGCTGACGTTCGACTCGGCGTGCGACGCGGCGCCGGCGCTGACCCGGTCGGCCGGGTCGACGCGGACGCTGTCGTTCCGCAGTGCCGTGGTGGTGCTGGAGATCGAGGTGACCGACGCCGGCATCGTCGGTCAACTCTCCCCGCCCCGAGGTGGGCGGGTGTCCGCGCAGACCGCCTCGGGCACGTACGCGGAGGCGCCGGTCGACGCGGTGGGCTTCTTCTCGCTGGGCGCTCCCCCGCCCGGCCCGGTCCGGCTGCGCGCCCACACCGACGGCTACGCGGTGGCCACCACCTGGGTCTCGCTGCGCTGACCTACTCTCCACGCGGGACGGCGGCGCACCCGGGACGCCCGGACCGTCCCGGCGAGCGCGCGGCGACGGGGGTCGCGGGCTGCCCAGGCCCACGACCCCCGCTGGTGGCCGGGGCTACTGCCGCCCGACGCTGATCAGGTACTCCACACCACCGAGGTCGGTCCGCTCCGCACCGCTCGTGTCCGGGCCGAACTGGGTCACGTCGAGCGCGAACTCCTTGTCCGAGGCGACCGCGGCCGCGAAGGTGAGGGAGAACTCGACCCGCTCACCCGGTTCCAGCAGCAGGTTGCCGAGGCTGGCCTTCGCCGGCTCGACGACCTCCAACTGGTTCTTGCCGACCTCGCGTACGCCGGTGCCGACCTTGCCGCCGGCCTGCCACCGCTCGAACAGGGTCGGCCCGAGGTCGACGACGACGCGGCCGCCCACGCCCTGGATCTGCTCCCCCGGCTGCGTGAAGACCAGGTCGTTCTTGGTCGGCACCCTGAGCGAGTTGCCGATGGCGAACGGCCGCACGACCGGCGTCCCGCCCGCGACGAGCCGCACCGAGTCGACGTTGCGCCAGGCGATGTTGTTGTTGTTGCGGGTGTTGGTGCTGATGTCCGGACCTTCGAAGGTCATCGGATCGGTGGCCGACACCCACCTGGCCAGCAGGCAGAAGTGGCCCGGCCCGGGCACCCCGTTCCACGGGATCGTCACGGTCGTGGTGCCGGCGAAGACGGTCACGTTCATCGCGCCGATCTGGGTCCAGTGCGTCGGCCAGACGGCACCGCCACCCGGCGTCGTCCGGTAGACCCGCAGCACGCCGCTGTCGGTGCCGGAACCGTACGGGCCGGGGTTACGCAGCTTAATGAAGATGTAGTTGGTGACGCCGACGATCGGGTTCTGGCTGACGGCACACTCGACGGCGGTCGGGCAGACCTTGATGTCGGGGCTGGCCCACAGCGGGTTGAACGAGTGGGGCTGGACGCCGACATCGGCGGCGACGTCCCGGATGTAGACGTCGGTGCGGGCCGCTGCGGCCTTGTCCTGCCGCGCCTCGACCGGCGCGGCGGCGGCCGTGGTGACCGCCAGCAGGGCGGCCAGCGCCGTGCCGGTGAGCACGGCCAGCACCGAGCGGCGGACTCGTCTTCCTACGTTGCCCATGACAGGCTTCTCCCATCGTCGAGGGACCGCCGACCCGGCGTTGTCGCCTACCGGGCCGACGCGATGACGTTGTTCAGGAGCGCGGCGCGGCGCGGTTGATACGTCCGGCGGGACCGGTCACCGTCAGATGGAGCGAGGAACGACGAATTAGACGAATGTCGATACTCTCGCCGGCCCGCCCGACGCTGTCGCAGGGTGGCAGTTTCCGATTCAGAAACAGCAGGCAACCAGCAATAACCACAATGGATATCGACCGGGTTGGCTGCTATATCCCTCGCGCCCCGGCCCGGATGACCGCCGGCCGCCAGATGTCACCCCCGGTCACTCACCTCCCCTGCTGTCCCGTTTCCAGGAAGGACGTGAAAGTGACGAGACGTCTCTGGAAGTGGCGAGCCGGCAGCGCGGCTGCCCTGATGGTGCTGGCCGGACTCGCGGTGCCCGGCCCGGGCTCGCGCCCAGCGGCAGGCACCTATCGCCTGGGCGCATCGGCGGGACGCCCCAGCCGTCGACCTGCTACCTGAAGTCGCTCAGCGCCGCTGGCGTCGAGGACGGTCTTCTCTGGGAGATCACGCCAGCCTGCCCGGTCGGCGCAGGCCGTGCACGCCGAGTTCGAGGCTTCTAATCTCGGCGGCGAGGTTTTCAGCGTTCCGGGCTGACTGCGGGGCCTGCTGACCGGCCGGGGGTCAGCGACCACAGGGCGGGGCGTACGGAAGGTTCGGCAGGTACTTGTCCCACTCCCCCCGACTGATGTCGTCACCGCTCGTGGCGCAGATATACGCCGCCACCTGCTCGGGGTCAACGTTCCACAACCGGGCTGTCCGGTCCGCGCCGCCGGTCACGAGCACCGGATCCTCGCTGTCGAACGCCACCACATAGATAGACTTGTCGTGAGCGGTGACGGTCGCGAAGAGGTCGGGACGGCGTGGATTGGTGATATCCCAGAGCCAGGCCGTGCCGTCCCCGGCGCCTGCGGCGAGACGAAGCCCGTCGGAGCTGAACGCGACTGAGTAGACGTAGTTGTCGGGCCCGGTGAGGGCTCGTCCAACCGGAGCCGGCCCAGCCGGATCCGTGAGGTCGAACAGCCGAACACTGTTGTCAGCGCTTCCGACCGCCAGTAACCGGTTGTCTGGGCTGAACGCGAGGCCGTAGACGTAGCTGACCGGGCCGCTGAGAACTGGGCCGATGACCCGGGGGGAGGTGGGGTCGGTAATGTCCCACAACCGTACGGTGTTGTCCGCACCTCCGGCGGCCAGCAGCCGGCCGTCACGGCTGATCGCGACGGCGAGCACGTAGTTTCCCGGCCCGGCCAGGTTCGGGCGCAGTCGGCGGGGCCGACGGGGATCGGCGACGTCCCACAACGAGACTGTCGTGTCGCTGCTGCCAAGGGCGATACGTTGCCCGTCCTGGCTGAAGGCGATGGACTGGATGGTGGCGGTGTGGCCTGTGAGCCGCGTCGGCAGCGCGACGGGGCGTCCGGGATCGGTGAGATCCCACAGTTGCGCCGTGCCGTCGCGGTCCCCGCTGATCAGCATGCGGGCATCCGGGCTGAGCGCCGCCGCGCCGGACGTGTTGCCGGACAGGTTCAGCCTCGGCAGCGCAGCGCCGATCGGCGTCGGTTGCCGTGGATCACTGACATTCCACAGGGTTCCGCCGTTGTCTGTGTCCGTGACGGCAAGGGCGTGACCGGCGGCGAACGACGCCGTGTACACGCTCGCCTGGGGAGCCGTGACGACAGGCCCCGGCATGCCCCAGATTCGGGCCACGCCGTCGGCGGCCGCAGTAGCCACCCGGGCCGGGTCGGCGGAGGGGAAGACCACGGCCGTCAGCGGGGCGGGGTGCCGCTGCACGTGCGTAACCTCGCGCGTGGCCGCCTCCCAGATCCACAAGTTGCTGTCGGAACTGGCGGCGGCGACCCGTTGGCCGTCGGGACTGAACGCGACCGAGTTCACCCACGTGCCCGGGCCGGTCAGTTTGCCCAGTGACACGGGACGGTCCGCCCGGACGAGATCCCACAGGTAAACGTTGCCGTCGGCGCTACCAGCCGCGAGCGTCCGCCCGTCCGGATGGAAGGCCACCGAATAGACGGTCTTGGCTGGACCGTTCAGGGGCGTTCCCACGGCGACCGGCGCGACCGGCCGGCCGACGTCCCAGATCCGAACCGTGGTGTCGGCGCTGCCGGCGGCGAGGAACCGTCCGTCCGGGCTGAAGGCAACCGACTGCACGAAACCGGTGAAGCCCTCCAGTGCTGGTCCAAGCGGGCGTGACGCTCCCGGAAGGGTGACGTCGAACAACCGGACGGTGCTGTCGGCACTGCCTGCGGCGAGCGTCCGGCCGTCCGGGCTGAACGCCACCGAGTAGACGGTGTTGGCGGGACCGGTCACGAAGCCGGCCGCCGATGGCGTCCGCTGGTCGGAGGTGTCCCACAACCTGATCGTTTGGTCGCCACCGGCGCTGGCCAGCATCCGCCCGTCAGGGCTGAAGGCGAGCGAGTAAACGGTGTCGGTGTGTCCCAACAGCGGTTCACCGACCGGTACCGGCCGGTCCGAATGCGGGAGGGCCCACAGACGTATGGCGCCGTCGCTGCCGGCCGCCGCCATCAACCGGCCGTCCGGTGAAAACGCGACGGCCTGCATGACGCCGGGCGGTCCCAGGACCCGGGTGACCGTCGGTGACCCGTATGAGTTGAGCAGGCTTGACCTGGACTCGGGTATCGCCGCGATCCGGTAGGCAACCAGTGACAACTGCATCGCAAGCGCAGCGTCCTTGGCGCGTACCTGGTTGGCGGCGGTGGCGATCTGCCGTGCAACTGCCAAGTTCCGCTGTTCGTCGGCGGCCGCGCGCTGTTGCAACGCGAACGCGGTCGACCCGGCCGAGGCGACGAGGAGCGCGGTCAACGCGGCGATGAGTTGTTGCATCCTACGGCCGCGCCGCCGCGCCGCCTGTTCCTCGGCGAGCGCGTGGGCGACGCTGGCATCGAGGAAGTCCCGCTCGATCGGATCGAGCTCGGCACGGCGGCCCGGTTCGGCGGCCCACTCCGTGGCGATCGAGAGCCGCCCTCCACGGTATAGGGCGCTCTGGTCGCGACGGAGACCGCGCCAGGTCTCTGCGGCGCCGGTCAACTGGCGGTGAATACGCAGGCCGGCCCGGTCCGCGTCGATCCACGAGCGCAGCCGAGGCCACGCCGTGAGCATTGCCTCGTGTGTGATCGTGATCCGGTCGGCCTGGGCGGTGATGAGCCGGTGACCTACGAACACGTCCAGAACGTCCTGTACGCCGTCGCCCGCCTGGCATATCTTGGTGTGTGGGACGTACCGACGGGTGTCGGCGGCGTCGTCCGCCACGTGGACCAGCCGCAGGAACAACCGGCGGGCGAGCTGCTGCTGTAGGGGTGTCAGCGAGCCGTATGCCTCCTCGGCGGTCCGTGCGACAGCACCGCGAATGCCGCCGGTGTCACGGTAGTCGGCGGTGGTGAGGCTCGCACCGCCGCCGCGCTCCCATGTCGCCAGGAGGGCGTGGGACAGCAGGGGAAGGGCACCGGCGTCGTGCGCCACCTCTGGCGGGCCGCCGCTGGGCGGCCGCAGGTCCCGCAGGAGCAGCTCGACCAGCCCGTCGTCAACCGTAAGTTTCGCCCGGCGTGCTGGTTCCACGATAGCCCGGCGTAGCTCCGCCTCGCCCATCGGCGCCACGACGACCTGCGAGCTTTGCAGCGCCTCCGCGAGTTGCGGGTAGCGCAACGCAGAGGCGTAGAAGTCGGCCCGCATCCCGATGACCACGAGAGCGGCGGGGCCCGGTCGGACGGTCGCGCCGTCTCCGGCTGTCGACAAACCAGCCGCCGCGGCTAGCGCCGCCACGAAGGCACGACGCTCGGCCTCGTCCGCCCCGGCAATGAACACCTCCTCGAACTGGTCGACGACGATGGCGATCCGCTCGTCGGCCAGCCCCGAGCGGGTCTGGTCCGCATCGGATGCCTGCGCCAGTTCCGGCGACAGGTACAGCTCTCCGGAAAGCCTGGTGGCGATCTTCTGCGTGTCGTCGCCGGTCAGCGCCGCCAACTGCTCGGCCAGGGACGCCATCGGCCGGGGCCCCGGCGTCAGGATCAGGGGGCGCCAGCCGAGGTTCGTCCGAGAGTCGGACAGTGCGGCAACCAGGCCCGCCCGCAAAAGCGACGACTTGCCGGAGCCGGAGGGTCCCACGACGGTAAGCAGCCCACCCTCTGCGTTGGCAATGGCGCGTTCGACCAGGTCGGCCACGATTCTTTCGCGGCCATGGAACCACTCCGCGTGCTCCGGCTCGAAGCGGGCCAGACCGCGGTAGGGAATGGTCTCCCCCGCCCGTCGTGGCCCCGGCGCGCGGCGTGCCCGGGTGAGCGCCCGCACCCACTGTTCGAGCACCTCCGGGTCGTCGAGCCCGCACGCCCGTAGGATCCGGACGAGCATGTCCGGCGGCTTGACCGGTGGAAGGTGGGTCCCGGAGAAGTAGCCACCGACGGTGCTGACGGGGATGTTCACCGCCCGCGCCACGTCCCGGACAGTCAGGCCGGCTCGTTCACGGATCCGGGTGAGTTCGCGCCCGAACTCCAGGCGGGTCCGGACGTTCCCGACGTGTTCCGCATCGACGCCCGAGGTCATGTCGTCGGGCCTAGTCCTTTCCACACACACCCCTGCCGCAGACGATTGTTTCCTGCCGCCGACCGTTTTCGAGTATCCGATGCGCGGCGTAGCGGTACGTGTCGTCTAGTTGACTCTCGGCGTCGCACGAGTGCGGGAGAAGCAGCAGTCGCTTCGCCAAAACGACATGTACGGGCCTGTCCAGGGCGCGTCCGGGGTTGTCCGGAGAACCCGTCAGGCCCTTCCACCGGCCGTACGTAACCGCGACGGTCGACACGACGCCGATGAGGCGTCTGACCACAGCCCGTACTCGGACGGAGGAAGAATGCCCACGATCGCCCACACGAGCAGCAGCTTGGTGAGAGACACCGAACCCGACGGCCGTACCACCGGCGCACCGCCGGCGCACCGCCGGTGGCGCACCCGGCTCACGGCAATGGCTGTCGGCCTGACTGCGGCGCTCACCCTGGTCGGCCTAGCCAGTCCGGCACAGGCCGCGACATCCCGACAGGAAGCCCACCAGTCGCTGGCCGCGGCAGCCGCGGCGGCGCGTCCGGACATGGCGGTCACGCCGCTCGCCTACCCCCGGGGTTACGTCACCGAGGGCAACCTCCGCCGGAACCCCAACCTGGGTGCGGAGAGAATCCTCACCATCTACAACCAGTGGGTCGAGATCAGCTGCTGGATTGACGGCGGACCGAACGGCTTCGGCTCGAACCGGTGGTTCAAAGCCCATTACTACAGCCAGGTCGGCTACCTCAGCAGCGGCGTGGTGAGCAGTCAGCCGTCTGTGGGTGCCTGCTAGCGGAGCGCACCAGGCCGAGTGCCCGGCACTGGCGACATCTCGCCAGTGCCGGGCGCGCCCGCCGGAGGACTGCGCCTCGGCGACCAGCCGGCCGATGCCGGCCAGGGCGGTGTCCGCGCCGACGGCCTCGACGCGTACCCGCAGGGTGGAGTCGGTGCCCCGCGCCGCCGGCGACCACCCGGTCCCCGGCGGCGCGGGGCACCGGCCGGGACTCCCCGGTGATCATCGACTCGTCCAGCTCGGCCGCGCCCTCGACGATCCGCCCGTCGGCCGGCACCCGGCCGCCGGAGCGGACCAGCACCAGGTCGCCCACCCGGAGGTCGGCCACCGGGACCGGCCGCGGCCGGCCGGCGTCGTCGGGCAGCAGGGCGGCCAGCGCGCCGAGCGCCCCGCGCGCCTGACCGAGCGCATCTCCTGCCAGTGACCGAGCAGCATGATGGTGACCGGCGCGGCCAGCTCCCACCAGAAGTCCAGGTCGAACGCGCCGAGGCTGGTGGCGACCGAGGCGAGGTAGACGACCACGATCGCCATCGAGATCAGCAGCATCATCCCGGGGGCGCGGTCGCGCAGCCCACCGGCCAGGAGCGGCCAGCCGGCGTACGCGAAGACGACCGAACCGAGCACCGGGCCGACCCAGCGCACGCCCGGAACGGGCAGCGAGTAGCCGAACCAGTCCATCACCGTGTGGCTGGTGAGCACGATCGGCACGGTCAGCGCCAGGCGCAGCCAGAACCGGCGGCGGAACTGCTCCGGGTCGTGCCCGGCGTGGTGTCCGTGCTCGATCGGTCGGCGGGCCGATCGGCGGCTTGCCCTGCCAGGGCCAGCGGCCGTCCAGCTCCACCTTCAGGGAGAAGCTGGCGCCGAGCGCGATGACCAGCACCCGGCCAGGTCCAGCGCCGCACCGATGTGCTGGATGATCTGCTTCGTCGGCACCCGTCGCACCCCCGTATGCCTCGGCTTCAGCCTGGCGTACGGAGGGTGCGACGGGTAGTGGTTTCGGCGCGGGCTCAGTCCTGCGCGCGCCAACGGTAGAAGACGGTCGCGACCTGGTCCTGCGGGCCGTGGCAGAGGTCCGGCCGGTACGGCTCCACGTAGGGGCCGAGATCCTGCATCACCTTGCCGAAGGCCGGCTTCTCGGCGTGTTGGTCCCGGGTCGCCTCGGCCGCCGACGACTCCTGCTCCAGCAGGTGCACGTAGACATCGTCAATGGAGTAGAGCCAGCGTCCGGTGACACCCAGGTCGGTCGGGAGCGACCCGGCGTCCGACTCGCCGAACACCCGGGCCACGTCCGGCTCGGCGCCCGGCTTGATCCGCCCCACGATCACGGTGAGCGTGGTGTCCTCGGGCGGCTCGCCCTCCGGCGCCCAGTGGTAGAACTCCTTGGCCACCGAGTCCGACGGGTTCTTCCAGTAGCGCGGGTACGGCGTCACGTACGGGCCGATCTCCTCGGCGATCTTCTGGAAGGCGGGCAGCCCGCGCGTCTGCCCGGAGATCCTCGGGTCCTGCTCGCGCTCGATCACGTGCAGGTAGAGGTCGTGGTGCGACAGCAGGTACCGGCCGATGACGCCGAGATCCTGGGGCCGGGTGGCCTGGTCGTAGTGGCTGAAGACGTTGCCGACGATCTCTTCGCTGCCGGGGACCATGTGGCAGACGATCACGTTCCGGAAGACCATGAGTGCTCCTTGGCTGGGTGGGCGGGCTAGACGGTGAAGGTGACCGGCAGTTCCAGCAGGCCGCGAAAGGGCGAGGCGGCGGGCAGTCGGCGCACCTCGGCGAGCGGGACGGCGAGCCGCAGCCCGGGCAGCCGGCGCAGCAGCGCGGAGAGTGCGAGCAGCGCCTCCATCCGGGCCAGCGAGACGCCCAGGCAGTAGTGCACGCCGTGGCCGAAGCCGAGGTGCGGGCCCCGGACCCGGCGCAGGTCGAGCCGGTCGGGGTCGGTGAAGTGGGCGGGGTCGTGGTTCGCCGCGTTGATCGCCACCCCGACGATCGCGCCGCGCGGGATGCGTACCCCCTGGTATTCGACGTCCTCGGTGGCGATGCGCGGGCTGGCCACCGGCAGCGGGCCGTCGAACCGCAGCAGCTCCTCGATCGCGGTCGGCAGCAGGCGCGGCGTGGTCCGCAGCAGCTCCCACTGCTCCGGGTGGGTGAGCAGCGCCAGCACGGCGTTGCCGAGGAAGTCGGCGGTGGTCTGGTGGCCGGCGAACAGCAGCAGGAACGTGGTGGTGACCAGCTCCGCCTCGGACAGCGTGCGGTCCCGGTCGACCGCGTCCACCAGCGCGCCGATGATGTCGTCGGCCGGGTCGTCGCGCTTGGCCCGGACCAGGTCGGCCAGGTAGTGGTGCAGCCGCAGCTGGGCCTGCTGCACCGCCGCCCGTTCCTCGGCCGGGGGTCGGCTGGTCGAGCCGGAGGTGCGGATCACCTGGGTCCAGTCGAGCACCCGGTCGTGGTCGACCGGCGGCACGCCGAGCAGCTCGCAGATGACCGTCATCGGCAGCGGGATGGCGAAGTCCCGCATCAGGTCCGCCTCGCCCTGCGGCACCATCTTGTCGATCAGTTGGTCGACGATCGCGGCCACCCGGGGCCGCAACGCCTCGATCCGGCGCGGCGCGAACGCCTGCGACACCACCCGGCGCAGGCGGGTGTGCTCGGGCGGGTCGGAGTTGAGCATGTTGCGGTTCAGGCCCTCCGAGTTCGGGCCGAAGATCCGCAGGTAGTGCTGGTCGGGCCCGTAGAGGTCCTTGGACAGCCGCGGGTCGGTCAGTGCCGTGCGCGCGTCGTCGAAGCGGGTGATCAGCCACGAGTCGAACCGGGGCGAGCCGACCGGGCAGACCGGCCGCTCGGCACGCAGCCGGGCGAAGGTGGGATAGGGATCGGCCGCGAACGCCTCCGTGTACAGCTCGCTCGCCGGCACCACGTCGTCGGTCATCGGGCCTCCCCCGGCTCGCTGTTCACACTGTGCAGCACCTGGTAGGTGTGTCGATCGGCGGACTCGCGCAGCTCCCGGACCACGCGCAGCAGCCGGTCCCGGTGCGCGCTGCGGCCGAAGGCGTCCAGCCGCTCCCGGTCCGCCCAGTCGCTGATGACCAGATAGCTGCTGGGGTCGTCGGCGTCGCGGACCAGGTCCTGGTGCAGGCAGCCGT
Organism: Micromonospora sp. NBC_00617; assembly: GCF_045161355.1. Taxonomy (NCBI): domain Bacteria; kingdom Bacillati; phylum Actinomycetota; class Actinomycetes; order Micromonosporales; family Micromonosporaceae; genus Micromonospora; species Micromonospora sp. NBC_00617. The sequence continues at coordinate 2,951,416 of NZ_CP107751.1, forward strand.
CCAGGGTGCGGATCTCCTCGGCGGCGGCGCGCCACTCCGCCTCGAAGCGCTCCTCGCACCCCTGCCGGGTCCGCATCGCCAGGACCGTGCGCACCCGGCTCACCGCGCGCCGCCGAAGACAAGGTGCAGGTGCTTGCGCAGCGCGTCGGCGTCGACCGGGGCGCCGCGGAAGCCGACGTGCCCGTCCGGACGGATCAGGTAGAGCCCGGTGCCGGCCAGGCCGTACCCGGCGCGGAACCGGCGGTCGCCGTCGCGCAGCACCGGCGGGTCGGCCAGGCGCGGCTCGGCGACGTCCGGGTCGAGCAGCAGGTACGCCTCGAGTTCCCCGCCGGCCTGCCGCCGCGCGTCGGCGCACAGGTCGGCGAACCCGGCCAGCTCCGTCGCGCCGGCCGTGGCGTCGGCGTAGAGCAGCAGCGTGTGCCGGGTGCCCCGGGTCAGGTCCCGCAGCCGCAGCGGATGCCCGACGCCGCGCCGGCGCAGACCCTCGACGTCCGGCGCGCGGTCGCCGGGACGGGGCGCGTCACCGAGCCCGGCCGGGTCGGAGACGGTCTCCCCGACCAGCGGGCTGCGGGCGTAGCTGAGTAGCAGGGACATCTCCTGGAGGAACTGCCGTTCCAGGTCGGCCCGGTCCAGTTCCTCGGTGCCGGCCAGCCGCACCGCGCGGCCGACGATCTCCTCGCCCTCCGGGCGCCGCTCGGCCTCGTAGCTGTCCAGCAGGCCGGGGGCGGCCAGCCCGCGTACCGCCAGGGCCAGTTTCCAGGCCAGGTTCCAGGCGTCCTGGATGCCGGTGTTCATGCCCTGGCCGCCGGCCGGCGGGTGCAGGTGGGCGGCGTCGCCGGCGACGAAGACCCGGCCGTGGCGGTAGCGGTCGACGATGCCGTGGCTGATCCGGAACACCGACGACCAGCGCAGGTTCGCTGCCCGGGTGCCGGGCGGGGCGAGGCGGTCGAGGGCGGCCTGCACGTCGTCGAGGGTCGGCTCGCCGAGTTCCTCGCTGAAGCCGGGCGGGGCGTCCTGCCCGCCGGTCCGGGCGAAGAACCGGGGTGGGGCCAGGGTGGCGATGCGGTAGCGGTGTTCGCCGCGCAGTGGCACGCAGACCAGCATCCCGTCCATCCGCCCGTCGGTGGTGTGCAGGAAGCGCAGCAGGTGCCCGTCGGGCATGTCCCAGTCCACGTCGACGTCCACCAGCATGAACAGCTGCGGGAAGCGGCCCAGCCCGCCGGTGAAGGTGAGGCCGAGCCGGTCCCGGACCCGGCTGTGCGCGCCGTCGCAGCCGACCAGGTACGCCGCGCGTACGGTCTCGGTGGCGCCGTCGGCGGTGCGCACGGTGGCGGTCACGCCGTCCGCGTCCTGGGTGAAGTCCACCAGTTCGGCGCCGCGCCGCGGGCGCACCCCGAGCGTGGCCAGCCGGGCGGTGAGGATGCGTTCGGTCTCGTACTGGGGCAGGCCGAGGTGGTCGTAGGGCAGGCCGGGCAGTTCCCAGCTCATCCGGTGGGTCTGCTCGCCGTTGACGAAGACCATGTTGCCGGTGAGCCAGATGCCGGCGTCCATCGCCTCCCGCACGACGCCCTGCTCCTCCCAGATCTCCATGGTGCGGCAATGCACGCCGATCGCCTTGTCGGCCTGCCCGGCCGGGGTCGCCCGCTTGTCGATCACCCGGCAGTCGATGCCGCGCCGGGCCAGCTCGACGGCGGCGGTCAGCCCGGTCGGGCCCGCCCCGACGACCAGTACGTCCGTTGTCCTCTGCACGTCGGCCTCCCTGCCTGTGGTGTCGAGTCGCCGGCCGTCCCCACCGGGCACGACGTGGAACAGGCGGCGTCGGATGTCGAGAAGGAACGGTGCGATCGGCCCGGCCTGCGCCGAGGCGTGAGCCGGGTCGCCGATCCAGTCGAGGAACTCGGCCGCGGTGTCCCACTCGGCGAAGATGTGGTGCACGTCCGAGCCGGGTTCGCGGAGCAGCTGCTCACGCCGGTAGCCCGGCACGGCGGCCATCCGCCGCACCACCTCGGGGTAGCCGCGATGGAACTCGGCGAGCCGGGCGCTCGGCACGGTCAGCTCCACGTCCACGTAGACCGGGCCGGTCCCGTCGCCGGTCTCGACCATCGGCGGGTAGTCGGGCGGGCCGGCCGGTTCGGTCAGCGGCCGGAGCAGGTCGGACAGGCGGGCGGCCACCGGCCCGTCCCGGTAGGCGCGCAGCGCCTCCTCGTCGGCCCACTCGGTGACCACGACGAAGCCGTACGGGTCCAGCGCGTCCCGCAGCAGCTCGTGCCGGAGGCCGCCGGGGAGCGCGCCGAGCTGTCCGGCGACGTCGTCCCAGGCCGGCCCCACCGCGGGCGCGCAGCCGGGACGCGCTCGCAGCCGGAGCATCGTTCTGATCATGCCGCCCCCTCGCACCGTGCCGTCCTTGTGCCGCGACCCTGCCAGAGTCCGCGTCACCCGGTCGTCACCGGCGGCCCGGGCGGTGTCGCCGTGCGGTGACGCGGCCGGAACGCCATCCCCTCCCGGCTTGTTACAAAAGATTGGCAACAATCCTCGACAAGCGGCCGTCATGTAACTATCTCCTTGGGCGTTACTCCTTACGACTTGGATACCCGTGCCTGGCAGGCCCGGCGCTTGGGTAGCTGTCCCGGCCCGCCAAGTTTTTGATGTCAACGGCAGTGGCAAGCACCGGAGCGGCCCGAGAGCGAGGTACTGCTCTCGGGCCGCTCCGGTGATGGGAAGCCAGCGTCGGGCGCCTGGATCGGTTCCTGCGCGACATCGCCAAAGACCGTCCCTCAGCAGCCAAAGGCGCGAAAGTCGTCCTGAGCCAGATGTTCGCCCTGGCCGTACGCCACGGCGCGATCCCCGCCAACCCAGTACGCGACACCGGCCGGCTCCGTAAACCCCGCCGCACTGTCGTCGCCCTCACCGACGAGAACCTCCAGGCCGTCCGTACGGCGATCCGAGACTGGCAGCGACCCATCCCCGGCAAGCCCGGACCACGGCACAGCGGCGACCTGGCGGACATCGTCGACCTCATGCTCGCCACCGGCGCCCGCATCGGCGAGATCCTCGCCCTGCGATGGGAGGACCTCGACCTCGCCGCCGCACGCCCCACCCTGACCATCTGCGGCACGCTCGCCTTCGTCAAAGGCCAGGGCTTCTTCCGCCAACCCTGGACCAAGAGCGACGCCGGCTGGCGGACGGTCGTCCTGCCCCGCTTCGCCGTCGGCATGCTGCTGGCTCGCAAGCTCGTCACCGCCGAAGACCCGCATGATGCGATCTTCGCCTCCCGACGCGGCACCTGGCTGTCGCCCAACAACGTCCACCGTCAGTGGCGTGAGGCTCGCGCCGACACCGACCTCGCCTGGGTCACCCCCCACACCTTCCGCAAGACCATGGCCGCCCTCTGAGGTCGACGGCCGGCTTGAGTTGACCGCCCAGGGCTGACCACAGTTCTGAGATCGTGTGGGCCTGGGCGGTCAGGAATTGTTTCCAGGTGGGCCCGGCCCTGGCGCAGGAGACGTGGTAGCTGTTGAGCGCCCCGTCTTTGAGGTAGCCGTTCATTTGGGATCGGAGCTGACTGGCGTTGGTGTTGTCCGCTGAGCTGGGCCCGGGCGCGTTCCGAACGCCGGTCAGAGCAGTGTCAGCTCGAAGCACCCCCACCCGTCGCCGGCCTGCGCGACGAGCTTCCACGTTCCGGCGGCCGGCAACGGGATGCCGCTGGGGTACATCGCCTGCCCGGCGTCGTTGGTCGCCAGCGAGCCGGCGCTGTAGGTCTCGGTGCGGCCGCCGGAGGTCGCGGTCACGGTGAGCGCGGCGTTGAGCTGGGGGCGGGCCGGCAGCCAGAACAGCTTGCCCAGGTCGGGGCCGAGGTCAGGATGCCATTGCCGGCGGTACTCCACGAAGTCCCCGGCGATGAAGTCGCCCGAGCGCACCAGCGTGGCGTCGCCGGGCACCGCGACGCACTCGCGCCGGGCGCTGCCGGGCAGGCTCTGCTGGAAGGCCGGCACCGGCGGCGACGCGGCCGGCGAAGACGGCACCGGCGCCGACCCGGCCGGCGAGGCCGGGCCGGCGGCGGGCGGGACTGGTGCAGTACACCCGCAGAGCACCAGTGCCACGACGAACAGCGGGATTGCTCGCACAGCGTTGCCTCTCGCCTCAGGCGGCCGGGGTCCAGATCGAGACCCGGCCGCTCCAACAGGCCATGAGCGTCGCGGTCGTGATGCATTGCGTCGGCGGGGAGGCGGCCCGGCCCAGCACGTGCACCGCTCCGGTCGCGGGGTCGAGCGCGCCGATCAGCGGCGTCCGGGCGGCGGTGACCAGGAGGTCACCGGCGGCAGTACTGCCGAGCACCGACCAGCCGTCGAAGCGCACGTCGATCCGCCCGGTCGCGGCGTCGAGAACCAGGCCGCCCGGCGTGGACCGGGTGGCGAGCATGCGGCCGTCGCCGAGCGGGCCCAGCGCGGTCCAGCCGGCCAGCCGCCACCGCACGCCGCCGGTGTCCGGGTCCAGCGCGGTGACGCCGTCGGCGCCGGTGCGGCACACCAGGCCGCCGCACCACTGGAGCTGAACACCGTCCGGCTCGGCCGGGTGCTGCCACAGCTGCCGGCCGGTCGTCAGGTCGAACACGGCGCTGCCCACCAGCTCCCCCTGGTCGGCCCGGTACGCCAGCACCCGCTCTGCGGCAACGTCGAAGCCGTCGACCTTCCCGGGCCGCTCAAGCGTGACGGTCCGCACGAGCGCGCCGGTGTCGGCGCGATGCACCCGCAGTACCCCTTCGGCGTCGAGGTCGGCGATCGTGACGCGCAGGTCGGCCGCGTCGGAGCCGACCGGGTCGATGGCCCGGGTGGTGCCGGGCGCCGCCGGCAGGGTCCAGCGCACCGTACCGGTGCGGATGTCGATGCCGGCCAGGTCGGGCCGGTCGGCACGGGTGCCGCGGAGGTCGGCGACGACGACACCGTCGGCGCCGGCCGTGCCGTGCAGGACCGGTGTGTAGCCGCCGACCTGCCACACCGGCGCGCCGGTGCCGGCGTCCAGCGCGGTGAGCGTGGCCGGCTCGGCCTCGGCGATCACCACCCGGTCCCGTTCGGCGGCGACGAGCTGCGCGGCGCCAGTGACCGGTACGGCCCACCGCTGCCGGCCGCCGGGCACCTCGTAGGCAGCGACGACGGACGGGGCCAGCACGAAGACGGTGTGGCCGTCGGAGCGGACGTCGACGGTACCGTCGGGTGGCAGGACCAGCGAAGGCTTCAACGGTGCCGCAGCTTCGGCCCCGCCCGCGAACGCCAGCACGCCGACGGCCACCAGGGCCGGGAGCCAGCGCCTCGTCCCGGGCGGGGCAGGGTCGGCGGTGGCGTCCAGGTCGATCACGGCGGCGGAGGGCATGCGGTCAGCGTCTCACGAACCGGATGTGTTGGACCCGGTGCGGCATTTGCGAGCCTTTCACCACCGCACAATTCACGATTTTCAATATTGATGCTCATGATGCGACACTGTTACCGTCCACGGCATGACGGTGACGGGGTCCGTGCTTGGGGTGACTGTCGGCGTCCTCGCCGCGATGTTCGTCGCCAGCGGGGTCCCGAAACTGCGCCGGCCCTTCGACAGCGCCCTCGCCATGGTTCGCTTCGGCGTGCTCAAGCGGATTCGGCCGGTCGCCGGGCGAGCGCTCGGCGGAGCCGAGGTCCTGCTCGGTGTCGCCCTCGTGGTGAGCCCGAGCCCGCGCTGGCCGGCCCTCGCCGGGGTCGCCCTGCTCGCCGTGTTCACCACGCTGGTCGCGGTGGCCCTGGCCCGCGGGCGGTCGTTCGAGTGCGCGTGTTTCGGTACCGGTGAACGGATCTCTTGGGCCACAGTCGCGCGCAACGTGGTGTACATCGCGGCGGCCGCCGGTGTCGCCGCCGCCAGCCAACCCCCGACCGACCGGCTGCTCGGGCTGCTCGCCGGGGTGCTCATCGTGTGCGGCTACCTGGTGTTGAGCACCATGGCGACCCTGCGGCCGTTCGCCACCACCCTCGACGGAAGCGGAGCGGCCGATGGGTGAGGTGACGCTGCTGGCCGTCGCCGCGGTCTGGCTCGTGCTGCTGGGGTTCGGTGCGCTCGTCGTACGCCGGGAGCTGGAGCTGCTCACCGACCGGGTCGACAGCATCGGCCGCACGCCGATGGACGGGCTGGCGGTCGGCTCGTTCGCGCCCCGCGTGCCGGGCCTCGGCCGCGACGACGTCGTGCTGTTTTTGTTCGGCGACTGCTCGTCGTGCCACGAGGTCATCGACGCGGTCCGGCACAGCCTGCTGCCCGAACTGTTCCTGTGCGTCGTCAATGACGGTACCGTGCCCGGGTCCGGCGACAGCGTCGTGGCGAGCCTGCCGGCCGGCGTTCGCCGGGTCACCGGAGCCGACGCCCGCGGTGCGCTGGAACGGTTTCAGGTGCACTCGGCGCCGTTCGGGGTCGCGCTTGTCGACGGGATCGTCGCGGCCAAGGGCACCCTGCACGAGACCGGCGAGCTGGACCGGCTGGCCAAGATCGTGAACCGGCACCGGCAGCTGCCGCTCATCGACGCCCCCGACGCCGGGCACCGGCACGACCATGAGCACGAGCCCGCGCAGTGAGACTGCTGACCGCAGCCGCCGGCGCGGTCCTCGGCGCCGGCGTCGCGGTGTGGGCCGGCGCGAACCCGTTCTGGCTGCTGCTCATCGCGGCGGTCGCCGTCGGCCTGGCCCAGCAGGCCCTGCCTTGAGGACCCAACGTGGTCGTGATGATCACACGCGCCCGCGTGTCCGGGTGCTTCGGCTCACTGACGGTTGCCGGTGTCGTCCTGCTGTGCGCGGCGATCACCGCCGGCCTGCTCGCCGGCGGCGTGATCGGCCTCGCCGGGGCCCTGCTCGACCCGGTGACCCGGCTGCTGCTGGCCGGGCTGGCGGCGGTGACCGTCCTGCTGGGAGCCGCCCGGCGGCGGCTGCCGTGGCAGCTCGACCGGGAGACCGACCGGCGCTGGCTGGCGCATGAGGACTGGCGTACGGCCGCATACAACGGCTTCGCGCTCGGGCTCGGCTTCACCACGCGCATCGGGTACTGGTTGTTCTACCTCTTGCCGCTCGCCGCGTTCGCGATCGGCGACCCGCGGCTGTCGGCGCTGGGCTGGGCGGCCTACGCGGCCAGCCGGGTCGGCGGCTCGCTGCTGGTCTGGCGGGCAGGGCTGCAGATCGCCGGGCGCGGCCTGATCACACCGCTGCGCGCCGTCACCGACGCGGCCGCGTTCGTCGCGCTGGGCGGCCTGCTCATCATCACCTTGGTCATTCCCCTACGGGATCAGCTGCCCTGAGGCGACTCGGGGCCATGACAGAAAGGAGCGGATCGTGGGCGTTCCATGGTCCAGGCGCAAACTGCTCATCACCGGCTCGGCCGCCGCGGCCGGCGGGGCGGCGGCGGTCGCCGTGACGTCCCCAGCCGACGCGGCGCCACCACCGGCCCCCGGCATCAACGTCGTCGAAGCGGTCGCGGGCCGGCAGGTGTCCGTCCGGGCCCGCACGGCCCCGGCCGACCGGCCCCGCCAGTTCGACGGCGCGCTGCGGACCCTCGAGGCGCAGGCCCTCCCCTACGGCTGGGCCCTGCGCGGTGGCGACCTCGTGCTCGTCGAGGATTCCACCGGTACCGCCGTCGCCGTCCCACTGCACCGCGAGGTCGTCGGCCGGGTCGCCAAGGTCGCCGCGGACGCGATCACCGTCGACGGCCAGCAGATCCGGCTCGACCCGCGGACGCTGCTCTACGTCGGCGAAGCCGTGGAGCCGCTCGTCGGCTTTACCGCCCGCCACCTCCGGGCCGGCGACTCGGTCGCCCTGCAGTGCCTGGACAACCGGCGCGACGGCACCCTCACCGTGCACTTCATGCGCCTCCTGGCCCGGGCCTGATGGTGCACGTGGTCGCCATCGCGCTCGTCGCGATGTGCGTCGTGCTCACCGTCGCGTTCCTCGCCGCCCTCCGCGGCGTCGCCGAGCTGCGCCTGCGCCTAGCCCAGGACGACGGCGCGGCGGGGCCACCCAAACTGGTCCTCGGGCGGCGGCTGCCGGACTCCGTCGTCGAGGCGCTGGCTGGCCTGGGCGAGCTCGGGCCGCGGTCGCTGGTCGTGCTGCTGTCGACCACGTGCGGCTCGTGCCTGCGGCTGGCCGGCGAGCTCGGTCGGGTGCAGGCGCCACTGGTCGCCTGCGTCATCGGCGAGCCGGGCCCGACGGCCGACGACGTCCGAGCGTCGGTACCGGCCGGGGTGCCGGTCATCACCGGCGACGTGGCCCGGCAGATCCGCACCGACCTCAACCTCCACACCTTCCCGACGGCGATCGCGCAGCGCGACGGCTACATCGTCGCGACCGGCCAGGGCAGCGGCGCGGACGCGGCCGCGAACCTCGACCACCTGTGGCAGCAGGCCGTCCACGCAACCAAGGAGGCACACACATGATCCAGGAGCGCATCCGCACCACCCAGCTGACCCGCAACCGCTTCCTGGCCTTCGCCAGCACCTCGATTGTCGCCGCCGCCGTGGGGGCCTGGTTCCCGGGCCGGGCCGAGGCGGCCGTCCCCAACGGCTGCCGCGGCCTAGACGGCTGCCCGTGCTGCACCGGCTCCGGCTGCTGCGCGAAGAACTGCAAGGGCCTCACCATCTGCGGCGGCGCCCACTGCTGGCGCACCTGTGCCTACGAGGGTTCGACGCTGGTGAGCTTCAACTGCTGCGACTACAACTACACCAACAGCTCCGGCGGTACGAGTAGCTGCATCTGCCGCGAGAACTGGGGCTCCTGCTGACACCCGACCGGGCCCGGGGCCGCCGCTGCTGACGCCCCGGGCCCGCCGATCCTGTGGGCCGGCGCCCGCCGGATCGCGGCAGGGCGGGGATTTTGAGTAGGCCTGTGACCATCAGACCACGGCCGGTTTCGATTCCGATCGGGATCGAACGCCGGTTGCGGCGCACTGCAGCAAGGGCGGCCAGAAGTTGGGCCAGGCCGTTCGCGTCGTCCGTCAGGCGTAGCTGGCTAACGAGCTGACCAGCCTCGTCGATCACAGCGATGTCGTGGTGGCACTCGCCCCAGTCCGGGCCCGCGTAGTATTTCGTTTTCGTCCAGTTCGGTGAAGGAGTGAGGTCGTAGAGCTGGTCGGACGAAAAGCTGCGTGGACAAGGTCGAGCGGGGAGTCCGCGACCTCGACCGGCTCTCGACGATCGAGACGGTCGCCGGAGCGCTCGGCGTCGCCCCAGCCGTGCTGCTCGCCGGCAGGGCCCCGCGGCAACCTACGACCGACACCGGCAGCGCGGTAGATCGGGTTGGGGCGGCGCTAGGCCGCTACGACAGACCCGGCTCAGGCAGCAAAGACCAGCCGGCGCCGTCGTTGGCGCAGCTCGACCACCAGGTGGGGTACGCGTGGAGGGCTTACCGACGTGGTCATCTCCCACAGGCGTTGCGAATGCTGCCCGACCTGCTTATCCACTGCCGCCTGCCCTGCGACCCGCAAACGGGCAATGCCCCCCCGACCTGAATGTGCGGGTGCACCGGCTGACCGCTCAAGTGCTCGCCAAGCTCGGTGAGGCCGAGCTGGCCTGGCTGCCGGCCGACCGGGCATCGCCCTCCAACCCGCCCCCTCGCAGAGCGAGGTGACGGAAGCCAAGGAGCGAACGATGCACGCCCACCGCCGCGTGTGCCGGCCGGCGCGACCGCCGGACGGAGGCGCATGACGCTGCCGCCCGACCACCCATCTGTAGGCCCGGGTGGTCGAAGACCCGCCGGCTGCCTGGGTCGTCCTTGCCGGAGACATACACGCTGGCCTGCTCGTTGAGCCACCACGGCGGCAGGCCTAGTTCGTCGGCCACTGCACGCGCCTCATCGAGGACGACTCCGTGCGGGACGAACATCGCGTCGACGTCCCTGGTGACCCGTTTCGCGTCGTAGGCCAGCGCCATCGCGGCACCACCCACAACGAAGATGTCGGCGACGACCCCGCGACGGACAAGCCGCTCGCCCAGGTGAGTGAACGCGCGTTCGAGTTCCGGGCGCCCCATCAGGACGCCGCCTGACCCGCTCACGCCGCAGCCAGATCGTGAACGGACAGGTACACACCGCGGATACCAGATGGGTGGCCAGCCTGGCCAGACTCATCGGTTCGTAGCTGGTACCCATCGGGCAAGCCTCACCTTCGAGCCGACGGCTTCATCCGTTGCAGACTATCGCGGCCCCGCCCGCGAACACCGCCGAGGCGAGGTGGCGACGGGGTCCGATCTTTCTGCTGCACCCCTGCCCGGACCGTTTACTCACGCTGCACGCGAGGCATCACTCTTGTGATCTTGGTGGAAGGCGGCGCAGTCCGTGACGTTGCCGCGAAATTACAGGGGGTGTATGCGAGCGCGACTCTCAGTCAGATTGCGATCGAGAAGTCACCCGCAACGCCACCCGAGCCGTGCGATGCATAACCCGAGGCGCAAGCGGATCCCGACGACGAGCCACGATCCGATCCAACACCACCGGTACGACAAAACCGCCCGGCCACCAACCCGGCGAACGTTACTGGACACCGCACTAGCTTCGACTCCTGCAGGCTGGTGGCGATGGAGATGACCGCCGCCCGCTCCGGGCAGGCCGGCCTTCTTCGTGGCGGCGATGATCGCCTTGGCGTTGGCGGTCTGCTCGTCGTTCAGGTCGATGCGCGACTGGGCGCCCTGCACACCGTGCGGGATCAGCTGGCCCGTGTCCGGCTTGTCGGCCTGCACGGTCACCGCGGCGGGCTTGGCGTCCACGGGTCACACCCACAATCGGACAGGTAGCCCCAGTGGTCACGGACCGGGACGGCGGACCAGCAGCACCACGGCCACCCCGACGAACCGGTCGGTGCCGGTGACGGCGAACTCGCGGCGGAGCAGCTCGGCCCGGGCGGGCGGGATGCCCTCGTACGGGTCGCCCGCCCCGCCGACGACCAGCCAGATCCGCCGGACGTCGCCCAGGCAGGGAGCGGGATCGACGCAGTCGATCGCCCAGAACCCGCCGGACCGGCCGGGCGGCACGGCGAGGAAGACGTCCCGCGGCGCCGTGCGCAACTGGTACGCCATCGGCAGTGGGGCGCTCCACCCGCGCCAACCGGAGTAGGCGATGCCGTCACCGGGCTCGTACCGCCGGTCGATCAGGGCGGCGGCGGCGCGGTAGTTCGCCTCCCCCGGCACCGGGCTGCGTCGGGCCTCCACCTGGCCCGGCAGGCCCACCCCGGCGACGGCCAGCACGGCCGCGCCGAGCACCGCCGCAGGCCCGCCCGCCGGCAGCGCGCGCCGCAGCGCGGCGACCGGCACGGCGATCCCGACCGCCGCCAGCAGCGCCCAGGCGGGCAGCGTGAACAACACGAACCGGGCCAGGAAGAGGTGCACCAGCGGGTGGCTCAGGTAGCAGCACACCGCCGGCGCCACGGCCCAGACCAGCAGCGGAAGGAGCAGTGCGCGCCGCCGGCGCCAGAGCACGGCGGCGCCGGCCAGGCCGGTCCCGACGAACGTCACGGCGACCGGGAGGGAGCCGAACAGCTCCCGGGGGAAGCGGGCGAGCGCCGCCTGGTCGCGGGTGATCCAGGAGACCTGGTCGGCCTGGCGGGACGCCGCGTACAGCAGGGGCGCCGCGGCCACGGCGACCACCAGCACGGTGAGCGCCCAGGCCCACCGGGCCCGCCGGGCACCGCCGCGGCGGACCGCCGAGCCGACCAGCAGCGCGTGGGCTGCCAGCACCGTCGCCGCGACGGCGTGCAGGCAGGTCAACGCCAGCAGGCAGCCGCCGTAGCGGACCCACCGCGGCCACGAGGGCCGGTCCAGCGCCCCGACCAGGGCGAGCGTAGCCAGCACGGTGAGGGCGACGACCCAGGCGTACGAGCGGGCCTCCTGCCCGTACCGGGACACCGACGGGATCGCGACGAAGAGCAGGCCGGCGGTGACCCCGACGGTGCCGTCGTACAGCTTCGCGCCGAGCAGGGTGAGCGCGCCGGCGGCCACCGCCGTGCCGACGATGGACGGGAACCGCAGGGCGAGGGTGGAGTCCCCGGCCAGCGCGGTCCACCCGCGCAGGGCCAGGTAATAGAGGGCGTGGGTGAGGTCCATGTTGCCGAGCAGATGCCGCAGCTCCGGCCACGCGAGGGTGGTGGTCAGCCAGCTGACCGACTCGTCGAACCAGATCTCGCGGCCGCCGCTGCCGAGGGCCGCGACCGCGAACGCGACGAGACTGACGGGCAGGGCGACGCGGGTACGCGACACCGGCGCGCCCGCCCGGCGCGCCGACGCGGCCGGCGCCGCGCGGCCGGGCGCGGCGGGGTGCCGGTCCGACCTGACGGGCTGGGACACGCTCACGGCGGCGGACGGCCTATTCCTAGACCCGGGTACGCGGCACCATCGCCGGCGACCAGCCGACGTCGTACCGGGGGGCGGCGACGGCCCGGGCGAAGGCCTTGGCGACGGCGGGCGCGCTGACGATCCGCCAGTCGACCTCCTTGCGCGCCTCGAACCAGATCAGGCCGATGATGTCCTGGTGGCCGGACAGCAGCTCGAAGGCCTGCCGGATCCAGTCGGCCTTGCGCCCCTTGCCGTCGGAGGCGCCGGTCTCGGTGACGACCAGCGGCTTGTGGGTGAAGCCGCGGATCTCCCGGATCGTCGGGCTGAAGATCGCATCGAAGGACCGGTACGTCGAGAGCGCCCCGGTGCCGTAGTAGCCGGAGAGCCCGACCCAGTCGACGTAGTCGTCGCCCGGATAGAGCGTGGCGAGTTTCGGGGTGGAGTCGTCCCACCTGACGTTCGGGCTCCACGTCCAGATGACGTTCTGCACCCCGGCGGCCTCGAACACGGCGTGGACGTGCCGCCAGGCCTTGACGTAGTCACCCGGCCGGTTGCCGTTGACCGTCTCGCACCACGGGTACCAGTCGCCGTTCATCTCGTGGGCGAACCGGATGGCCACCGGGTACCCGAGGGCCTTGATGCCCTGCGCCCACGACCGCAGGTACGGGTCGAAGCTCCCCCGCGCGATCTGGGCCAGCCGGTACCGGGGCTGGTCCGAGCGGATCCTGTCGATCTTGCGATTGCTGAAGCCCCTCTTGCGGGAGGTCTCGTCCAGCCGGTAGTCCCACGGTTCCCACGCCAGCATCGGCAGCATGCCCCGGTCACGGATCCGGTCGAAGAGCACCCGGTCGAAGGCCGCCGACGCCCATCCCGCGCCGAAGAGCATCGCCTGCGGCTGACGCTTCGCGGCGGCGGCGAAGGCGTTCACCGGCGTGAAGTCGTACGGACCCTCGTTCGTCATGACGCCGATGAACGTCTTCCCGGCCGGCGGAAAGAGCACCGGCTCCGGGCGCGGCGGCGGTGCGGGCGTCGCCGGGGCGCTCGGTGCGGCCGTCGCCGCGGCCTCCCCCCGGGCTCCCGACGCCGTGCGCGGCGCGATCACGAAGGCGTACGTGAGCAGCAGCGCGGTGATCAGCGCCAGCATGCTCCGCGGCAGGGTCAGCCTCGCCATGGCACACTCCGTTCCGCCGGCACCCGCGTCCTCGGCGGGTGGCGGTCCTCGATACGGGTACGCGCGGCGGCGCGGGCCGCGTCGTCGCGGTGTCGCCCATGGCGCGTCACACCGGAGACGATGGCGATCAGCGGCGGGCCCAGGCCGGTCAGGAGGGTCAGCACCGGCCAGACCCACAGCAGGGTCAGGCCGTGGCCCAGCAGGAAGCTCGCGCCGAGCACGGCGGCGGCGAAGGCCGCCCAGCCGAAGTGCAGCCGGAAGGTGCCGAGCGACTCGGTGGTGCGCAGCTTCCCCTTGGCCGTCACCACGAACGCGAGCTTGCGCCGCAGCAGCGCGCCGACCGCGGCGGCCACGTAGACGGGACCGGTGAAGAGGGCCAGCGCCATGCCGACCACACCGATCTCCTCCCGTTCGTGCGGGGCGATGTTGAAGCGGCGCAGCCAGAGCCAGAGCGCGAACCAGGTGCCGATGGTGCCGGCCCAGAGCACCGACCACACGGTCACGTCGAGCTGGGCCGTGCCAACGCCGGTGAGCAGGTACAGGGCGGTGGCGAGGTTGCCCAGCAGGAGGCCGACGGCGACGCTCGGGTAGTAGAACTGGAGCAGCCGGTACTGCCAGCGGCGCCGCGTGCCCAGCTCGCGCGGTGCGCGCAGCTCGGGGCGGACCAGGATCTCGCAGATGCCGGCCGCCCACCGCTTCTGCTGGTTGAAGTAGTCGGCCCACGAGGTGGGGCCCTCCCCGATGGCCACCACGTCCGGGGTGTAGACGCCCTTCCACCGGTTGCCGGTGTGCGGATTGACGGCAGCATGGACCCGGATGCTGGTGAGGTGGTCCTCGATGATGGAGTCCTGGTAGCCCCCGACGCTGCGCCAGGCCGCCGGTCGGTAGAGGTGGCCGGTGCCGGTGAGCAGTGGCGCGTCCAGCCCGTTGCCGCCGCGCGCGATGAGTCCGTTGTAGAGGTACTGCTGCACCGACGCGCCGTGCGCGACCCAGTTCTGGTGCATGTTGCCGTAGACCTGCGGGGTCACCACGAAGGCGACGTCCGGGTCGCGGAAGTAGCCGAGGGTCCGTTCCAGGAAGCCGGGCAACGGCACGTGGTCCGGGTCGACGTTGGCGACCACGTCGTAGCCGTGCTCGTGCTCGGCCCGCCAGGCGTTGTGGTTTCCCGACTTCGTCCTGGCCCGGAACTCGCCGCTCGGCTGGTTGTACTCGGGTCGGCCCTTGCGGCTGAAGTGCCGCACCCCGAGCCGCGCGGCCATCTCCTTCACCGCGGGGTCGTCCCCCTCGTCGAGGATCCAGACGTCGACCTGGCCGCAGTAGACAATCTGCCGCATCCGCCGCAGGGTCCGCTCGGCGACGTCGAGCGGCTCCTTGCTGGGCACGATGGTGGTGAGCAGCGCCACCCGCAGGCCGACGGGCGGATCGACGGGGACCGGATCCTTGGCATGGAACGCGAAGACCCAGATCACGACGTTCTGCGCGAGGCGGATCAACTCCACGCCGACGACCACGCAGAAGCCGAGCCGGGCCGCCGTCGTCTGCCAGCTGCCGATCCCGGTCACGCCGGGCCCCGGCACGTGCGCCGGGAGCAGCAGCCACCCGACGAACAGCAGCCCGGCCGCACTGTTGACGAGAACCAGGAGCGTCAGGATCAGCCGGGACGCGGGCGACAGGGCCGGCCGGAACTGGACCGGCGCCGCCACGTGCCCCGGCGCGATCAGCGGTCCGGCCGTCGTACCGCACGCCGCGTAGGCGCGGCGCGCCCGGACGTTGCGCTGCCGACGGTCGGGCGGCTCCGACGACCCTCCGATCGAGGTCAGGGCCGGAGCGACGGCGATGCCCTGCCCGGCGACGGGAGACCGCCGGCTATCGCTGGCGATGACCACATTGCCCCCATGGATTTCTGCCCGACTCGAACTCGACCGGAGCTGATGCTATTCGGACAATTTTCTTAAAGCGGGCTAGTTGCGTAAATGACTTTGAGCCGCGCTCTCCTCAGCCACCGGCGGGGTGCGCCTCGCGTGCCGTCGCGCCGTCGGCGGGTCGCGTCCACAAGTGAACGACCCTCGTGAGATCGCCGGTCGCCCGCTCGTGCCCCCCGGGCATGGACCGAGCCAGCTGCGCCGGGGCGCCGAGCACCGCGATCGCCACCAGGGCGACCGCGCACCACCGGGCGCGCACCCGCGCCAGCGCGACCGCGCCGAGGGTGGCCCACGCGGGCAGCGTGAAGAGCAGCACCTCCGGCACCCAGACCGGCCTCGCCTGCGCGACCAGCAGCAGACCCAGCGGCGGCACCACCGCCCAGGCGGTGTAGAGGGCGGCGGCGCGTCGCAGCGGCAGGCTGAACAGCGCCAACCCGGCCAGCACGACCCCCAGGGCGGTGACGCCGAAGAGGTTGCGGGGCGTCGCGGCCAGCACGTCCAGAGTGGGCTCCGACCCCCGCGCGATCCCGCCGCCGACCACGCCACCGGGAAGCCCCAGCGCGACAGCCGCGGGGAGCGCGCCGAGGATCGCGACCGCCGACCACCGGCCGACCACCCCGCGTCGGAAGACGAACATCGACCAGCCGTGCCCGGCGAGCAACAGCAGCGCGAGACCGTGCGAGAGGCCCAGCAGCAGCACCGCGGCGCCGTAGCCGGCGAAGCGTCCGACCGTCGGCCGGTCGACCGCCCGCACGAGCAGCAGCGTGGCGAGCACGGCGGCGAACACCGTCAGCGCGTACGGCTGGACCTCCTGCGCGTACCGGGTCGACGTCGGCAGCAGCGCGAAGATCACGCCGGCCAGCAGGCCCACCCGCGGCGCGAAGAGTCGGGCCGCCAGGAGCCCGACGAGGGCCGCGGCGGCGGTGACGGCCACCATCGACACCACCCGTACCGCCGGGCCGGACGCGCCGAGCACCTCCGCCCACCAGCGCAGCAGCGGCGAACCGGCGAGGCCCGGGGTGCCGCCGCCCGGCGGAGTGGCCGCGCCGGCCCGCAGGAGGCAGAGCGCGACCGTCAACAGTGCCGGCACCAGCCAGGCGGTGACCCGCCACCGGCCGGTGTCGGTCGTCGCCTGGGTGACCATCGCGTGGTCCTCACCCCAGGGGTCCTCGACGTCGACCTCCGTCGACGCCAGCCGGGGCAGGACTATGGTGTCCGCGTCCTTCATCGTGTCTCACGCATCTCTGTCGGATCCGGCGGTGCACACCGCGGCGGGGGCGCGCCCCACGGCGACGCGAGCCGGGCGTACGCGCGGCGTGGGCAGCACGCGGCGCAGGACCGGCCGGACTCCTGGATCGGGTACGGGTGTCAACTGGAGCATAGGGAACAGAACCGGACAGATAACTCGGATGCGGCATAAGCCCTAAATCAGCGATCAGCCGGACGTTGAGGTCTACCTCAGCCAGCCCGGCCTCGGCGTCGTGCTCGGCGCCCGGGTGCTCGCCGAGTTCGGCGACGACAAGAACCGCTACGCCGACGCGAGAGCCCGCAAGAACTACGCCGAGACCAGCCCGATCACCCGCCAGTCCGGCAAGAGGAAGGTCGTGCTGGCCCGATAACGTCCACAACGACAGGCTGGTCGATGCCTGCGGCCAGCAGGCATTCACCGCGCTGCGCACCTCACCAGGCGCCCGCGCCTGGTGCGACCAACTCCGGGCCAGAGGCGTCGGCCACCGCGCCGCGCTCCGCCAGCTCGGCAACCGCCTCGTCGGCATACTGGGACGTCACGCCGCAGCGCTCGACTGCAGCACGGCAGGTCAGAACTCTCATCTCTGTCCGGCATCGGTGAGCTCTTCGGTCGCGGAGACCTCTTCGTCAACCTGCACCCAATCTGCTCCCAGATGCAAGGCGGATCAACCAATGGACCCTTACCGCCTTGACCTGCGCACACTCCCCTGCCAGGCGACATAGAGCGCCGTCGACTGCTGGGCTGAACTATGGAGCACTCCGCGGTGAAACAGGACGCCGCACTGACTCTGACCTGCGGGAACGTGGAGCCGCAGGCAGGGGTGGGTGCAGTTGATCTCCTCCTTGATCTCACCGGCCGCGCCCCCTATCGACTGACGCGCGGGACGCGACCCGTTTGTCCGGCACGGCAATGGGTACCCGCCGGTCCAGCCGACAGGACGATTGACAGAGGTAGGGCGTGACCATGGCGGGAGACGAGCAGTACGAGCGGGGTCTTGAGGCGCTGCGACAGGCCGACGGCGGCGCCGCGCAGAGACTCCTGGAAGCCCTCGCCGACGTCTCGCCCGAGCTCAGCCGTCGCTCCGTCGCCTGGTCCTACGGGGATCTCTACGTCCGGCCCCAGCTCGCGCGCAGGGACCGGGAGCTGCTCACCCTCGGCATTCTGACCGGCCTCGGTGATGCCGGGGCCCAGCTAGAGGTGCACGTCAACGGGGCACTCAACGCGGGCCTGACGCCGTCGGAGATAGTCGAGGCGCTGCTGCAGGCGGTGGTCTACTGCGGCGTGCCGCGGGCCGTCAACGCCACGCTCGTCGCCAAGAAGGTCTTCGCAGAACGCAACCTGCTACCTGTCCCGGCAAGCCCCACCCCGGCCGGCTGACCTCGCCGTCGTCGCTCACGCGTCGCCGACACAGCTGATAGCGCCCGCTCACGCCGCCCGTTCTGCTGCCGGCCACAGGCGACGGTGCCGCGCCCGAACGGCGGCACCAGTGGCTGCCTTAATCTCGCTTAGCACCATCGTAAACTGCTTCGGCTTTTCGAGGACCTGACCGGGGCACGACGAAGGCAGCGGCGTCGCCGCTCCGAGCGGTAGGAGCGGAGTGTCGGCCGCTCACGCCGATCTGTCGAGCAAACAGCGGGCGGCGCCGTCGACGATGAGACGTGGTAGCAGTACCTGAACATCGAGAACCGCAACATGCTCAACTGGCCAGTGGTCAGCACCCGGTCTCGAATGACGGAACTACGGCGAACCCCATCAAGCTGACCCGCAACGCTCCACATCGATCTACAGCACGCCTACAGACGCGGCCTTACTGGACGTTTGTTTCGCGTTCGCGTCAGTAGCGGCCGATTTACGTCTCGACCTCGTCAGGGCAATATGCCGGACCTGGCCTGGAATAACCACATCCTGGCCAGCTCTGCCTTGACCAGAATCAGAGCATTTCAGCCCGCGATCGTGTCTGGTTCACTTTCACCCAACATCGACGTACATGAGGTCCGTCGATCCGACCCCCAGACGCCGTACGCCTGAATCATGACCGCGCGACGAGCCTATCCGTCCGACCTGTCCGACGCCCGCTGGGCCCTGATCGCACCCCGCCTGACCGCCTGGCGACAGGCCCGCACCGACGCCGGCGTCAGCGGCCGCACCCCCACCCACGACCTGCGCGAGATCTTCAACGCCATCCTGTACGTCAACCGAACCGGCATCGCCTGGCGCTACCTGCCCCACGACTTCCCACCCCACCCGACGGTCTACGGCTACTTCGCCGCCTGGAGCAAAGAAGGCATCTTCACCGACCTGAACTACCAGCTCACCGGACTCGTCCGCGACCACCACGGCCGCACCATCACACCCACCGCATCCATCATGGACAGCCAGAGCGTGAAGACCTCCACCAACGTCCCCCTGTCCACACAGGGCACCGACGCCGGAAAGAAGATCGTCGGCCGCAAACGCGGCATCATCACCGACACCCTCGGCCTGTTCCTCGCCGTCATCGTCACCGCCGCCAGCGCCAGCGACAACACCATCGGCATGGACCTGCTCGACCAAGCCACCACCACCTACCCCACCCTGACCAAAACCTGGGCCGACGCCGGCATCAAGAACCGCGTCGTCGAACACGGCGCCACACTCGGCGTCGACGTCGAGATCGTCACCAAAGACCCACAGGTCAAGGGCTTCAGCGTGGTCAAACGCCGATGAGTCGTCGAACGCACCATCGGCTGGCTCATGCACCACCGCCGACTCGTCCGCGACTACGAAGCCCGCCCCGGCAACTCCGCCAGCATGATCACCCTCGCCATGATCGACAACCTCGCCAAACGCCTCACCACGGAAACCACCCCAACCTGGCGAAAACCCCTACAACCGCATCGCGCACAAAATACGTGAATCAGACGTCCTCTGAGATCCCATGGCTTACCCCGGGCCGCCTCGAAGGATGAGAATCGATTCTCTTCACAGCTCTGCCGGACGGCTGGACTTGAACGGACGACCGCGTGTTATCGCCAGCAGCCGCCCCGAGCTTGTCACTGCTTACCGCAAGTGGTCTTTGACCTGCACAGACAGGGCAGGGCACCGCATCCGGCGGCATACGCCATCGATGCGGACAAACCCGGGCGATGGTTGGAAAGATCCACCAGGTCGAGCTGCGCGGCACGTTGCTGCACAGGAAACTCCAGTCCTCGTGGATCCGGCTGTACTCGCGCTCATCCATGCGCACAACGGAGAAGAGCGCCGAGAGCTCGCCGGCAACCCGCAAGGCTGCGCCCCGTTCCGGCAAGCGGAACACTCCGCTCGGTAAATGGACGTGTGATCGCCACGGTGTGCAGCATGGACGTCACCCTTGCCGCCCCTCGGGCAACGGTCGACGCGGCCGCGGAGCGCCTCCGCACGGCCGCACGTGACCGGATTCCCTGCCCACCGTTGCGCGACCTCATCGACCCCGACGACGTCACCACGGCGTACGCAGTGCAAGAGCGGCTGGGCGAGCTACGTCTTGCCACCGGAGCCAAGGTGGTCGGACGCAAGATCGGCCTGACCTCCCCCGCCGTCCAGGCCCAGCTCGGCGTGGACCAGCCTGACTTCGGGGTGCTGTTCGACGACATGGCGTTCACCGCAGGCGCCGAGCTGCCCACCGAGCAGCTGCTACAACCCAGGGCAGAGGCGGAGATCGCCTTCGTCCTCGGTGCCGACCTGGCGGAAGGCCCGCTCGATCTGGCCCAGATACGGGCGTCTGTCTCCTACGCCGTCGCGGCATTGGAGATCGTTGACAGCCGGATCGCCGAATGGGACATCACCTTCGCCGACACCGTCGCCGACAACGCGTCCAGCGGGCTCTACGTGCTCGGCTCGCAGCGTCGCACGCTCGTTGAGGTAGAGCCGGTCGAGGTCGAGATGCGGATGCTCGTCAACGGCGAGGTCGTGTCCACCGGAAACGGCGCCGCCTGCCTCGGCGATCCCCTGGAGGCGCTGGCCTGGCTGGCCCGCACCGCCCGGGAGTTCGGGGATCCGCTGCGATCTGGCCAGGTGGTGCTCTCCGGCGCGCTCGGCCCGATGCATCCCGTCCACCCAGGTGCCCGGGTGACGGCCGAGATCAGCGGCCTCGGCAGCGTCACCACCACGTTCTCAGCACAGGAGGAGTGAGCATGAGCAAGACCAAGGTCGCGATCATCGGGTCGGGCAACATCGGCACCGACCTGATGATCAAGGTGATCCGGCTCTCCGACACCCTCGAGATGGGCGCGATGGTCGGCATCGACCCTGAATCCGACGGCCTGGCCCGCGCTCGTCGCCTCAAGGTGCCCACCACTCATGAGGGCGTCGACGGGCTCATCGCGATGGACGGCTTCGAGGACATCGGGATCGTCTTCGACGCCACCAGCGCGAAGGCCCACAAGGCCAACGCGGGCCGGCTGGCGCCGTACGGGAAGCGTCTTGTCGACCTGACGCCTGCGGCCCTCGGCCCGTTCGTGGTGCCGGCGGTCAACCTCGGCGAGCACCTCGACGCACCGAACGTCAACATGGTCACCTGCGGCGGCCAGGCGACCATCCCGATCGTCGCCGCGGTCTCCCGGGTCACCCCAGTCTGCTACGCCGAGATCGTCGCCTCAATCGCCTCCAAGTCGGCCGGGCCGGGCACCCGGGCCAACATCGACGAGTTCACCGAGACCACTTCGCGTGCGATTGAGACCGTCGGTGGGGCGGCGTACGGCAAGGCGATCATCATCCTCAATCCGGCGGAGCCGCCGCTGATCATGCGCGACACGGTCTTCTGTCTGATCGGCGCCGACGATCCAGCCATGCACGAGCAGATCCGCTCCTCGATCGAGCAGATGGTCGCTGACGTGGCCGCTTACGTGCCGGGCTACCGGCTCAAGCAGCAGGTGCAGATCACGCCGATCCCCGAGGGCCAGCCGGTGCACACGCTGGCCGGAAAGGTGCCGCTGAGTCACCAGGTGTCGGTGTTCCTCGAAGTAGAGGGCGCGGCGCACTATCTGCCGGCGTACGCCGGCAACCTCGACATCATGACCTCCGCGGCGCTGCGCACTGCGGAGCGCCTGGCCGTTCGCGAGTTCTCGGAGGTGCCCGCATGACCGAGGTCTTCCTGCAGGACGTCACCCTGCGTGACGGAATGCACGCCGTTCGCCACCGGATCACGCCCACCGACGTCGGCCGGATCGTGGCCGCACTCGACGCCGCCGGCGTCGACGCCATCGAGGTCGCCCACGGGGACGGGCTCGCCGGCAGCTCCGTCAACTACGGCCCGGGCAGCAACACCGACTGGGAGTGGATCGAGGCGGCTGCCGCCAACCTCACCCGGGCCCGGCTGACCACGCTGCTGCTGCCGGGCGTCGGCACGATCGCCGAGCTGAAGCAGGCCTACTCGCTGGGCGTCCGCTCGGTACGGGTGGCGACCCACTGCACCGAGGCCGACGTCGCCGCCCAGCACATAGCCACCGCGCGCGAGCTCGGCATGGACGTGTCGGGCTTCCTCATGATGAGCCACCTCAACGACGCCGCAGGCCTCGCGCAACAGGCGAGGCTGATGGAATCCTACGGCGCCCACTGCGTCTACGTCACCGACTCCGGTGGGCGGCTCACGATGGACGGCGTGCGCGAACGGATCCGCGCCTACCGGGACGTGCTTGACTCGGCCACCGAGTTGGGCATCCACGCCCACGAGAATCTCTCGCTCTCCGTCGCCAACTCGGTTGTGGCCGCCGAGGAGGGTGCGCGTCGTGTCGACGCCTCGCTCGCCGGTCACGGCGCCGGAGCCGGCAACTGCCCGATCGAGGCGTTCGTCGCCGTCGCTAACCTGCAGGGCTGGAAGCACCACGCCGACCTGTTCGCGCTGCAGGACGCCGCCGACGACCTGGTCCGGCCGTTGCAGGACCGGCCGGTGCGGGTCGACCGGGAGACGCTCACGCTGGGCTATGCCGGCGTCTACTCCAGCTTCCTACGGCACGCCGAGGCTGCGTCGGTGCGCTACGGCATCGACGTGCGCACGATCCTGCTCGAGGTCGGCCGGCGCCAACTGGTCGGCGGCCAGGAGGACATGATCGTCGACATCGCGCTCGACTTGCTCGCGGGGCAGGAACCGGCGGCACCGTAGGGCTGGTGTGTCGCCCTCACCGGCGCAGCGCGACCGCATCGCCAGCGCGATCGCGGCCTACCCTTCGCGATCGGGCGACACGGCGAAGGCGGACCTGCCGCCATGTCATCCCGGCACGAGGAGTCGCCGCTCGGATAGGCCTCGCGGGAGGTGTTGGTCGGGCCGGTCGGATGATCGTGGGCAGCGGCGGCCTGTATCGCTCCGTGAGCGACCGGTCGGCGCCGTTGTCGCCACGATCGACTCCCTCGCCGAACCCGATCCGCGGGCGATAGTCAGCAGCAGCTTCTAGCGCTTCTGACCTGACCGGTCCGGCGTCGGGTCGCATAGTCGGCGGCGTGCTGCGGCTGCGCTCCGCACCGAGGGCTCGCGGTTCCGTTGAACAGAACGACCCGCTCGTGAAACTGTCGTCGGACCGCGATCGTGGTGCCATGAGTGCGCCAGGCAGCAGCAGGATGGGTCTAGCGGGGCAGCGCCGGCGCTGGACATGAGGGAAGAGCTGAGCACCTTCGCGCAGGCCGTGTGGCACCGCGCCCGGTGGATGCCAGATGCCGAGGTCCTTCGAGTGCCCGGGGTCGAGGTCTGGACCGCTGAGCAGCTGAGGCATCGGGCTGCCGCATGGGCCGCCGGCCTGTCCGGGAGCATCGGCCGAGGCGACGTCGTCGTCACCTGTGTCGATTCCGGCCCGGACGCGGTGGCGCTCACCGCAGCCGTGTCCACGCTTGGAGCCGTCGAGCTGCCACTGAGCAACGACCTACCGGAGGACTGGGCCCACCACCTGGTGGCCACCACCGCCGCCCGCGTCGTCGTCGCATCGGCCCACCGGGCGCAGGACGCACTCCCGGCACGGCTGGCCCGGCGCACCGGACACCCGCTGCAGCTCCTCGACGGGCCTCACCAGACCCTGCATCCCGATCATCCAGAGGCGCACTCCGTCGCTCCCGCCGAGTTGCCACCCACGGCGCCCGCGCTGATCATGACCACCTCGGGCACCACCGGCCGGGCGAAGGCCGCGCTGCTGCCCGTCGGAGCCCCTGCCGGACAAGCACGCAGGGTGACCCGAGCCATGGACTACGGACCCGACGACGTGCTGCTGAGCTACTTCCCGTGGCACCACATCAACGCCCGGCACGCCAGCCTGCTGCCCGCCCTCATCAGCGGCGCACGTGTGGTGATGGCACCGCGGTTCTCCGCCTCCGGCTTCCTCGACCTGGTGCGAGGTGAACAGGTGACCGCCTTCAACTTCATGGGAGCGGTCTGCATGATGCTCCTGGCGCAGCCGCCGACGAGCCGCGATCGGGACCATGTGCTCACCAAGGCGTACGGTGGGCCAGCACCCGCCCGGCTCGTTCACGACTTCCAGGAACGATTCGGTGTCACCCTTCGGCAGGCCTACGCCTGCACCGAGCTCGGCGACGTGGCCACGACTGCGATGGACGACCTGCGGCCGGGGGCGGCCGGCCGGACCGTGGCCGACCACGATGTCCGGATCGTCGACGAATCCGGCCGCGACGTCGCCGACGGCACGGTCGGTGAGATTCTGGTCCGACCCCGCCGGCCGGAGTTCGCGTTCCTCGGGTACGTCGCTGACGCGGAGGCAACCCGCCGCGCCTGGGCCGGCCCCTGGTTCCGCACACGGGACCGTGGTCGGCTCGTCGACGGCTGGTTGCACGTCGAGGGGCGCCTCGGAGACGTGATCCGGCGCCGCGGGGTCAACATCGACCCCTACCACGTCGAGGACGTGCTGCTCGCCCATCCGGCCGTCGCCGAAGCCGCAGCCGTCGCCGTGCCGTCCGAGCTCACCGAGGACGAGGTGCTGGCCGTGGTGGTGCCGCGCGACGGCAGCCGGATCACCGCAGAGGACCTCTGGTCGCACTGCCGCGCCGCATTGCCACGAGCTGTGGTCCCCCGCTATCTCTCGATCGAGGCCACCGTTCCGCACACAGCCACCCACAAGCTGGACCGCGCCGCCCTACGCCGGCGCGGCATCCCACCCAACGTGTGGGACGCCGAGTCATCCGTCCCCGCCACAACGGAGATCTCATGACCCCTGTTCCGCTCCTACGTGTCCTCGACCTCACCGACGGCCTCGCCGCGAACGCGGTCCGGCTGCTGGTCGGCCTGGGAGCCGACGTCATCCGGGTCCGGACGGACACCGCGGTGCCAGCCACACCGCCGGCTGCTTTGCACTGGTACGCCGGCACCCGGACGCTCACGGTGCCCGACGTCGACCTCGACCGCGTGGTGGCCAGCTTGCTGGTCGACGCCGACATCGTGCTCGAGTCCGGCCCGGTCGGCGACCTGCGCACGCTCGACCTGCGCAAGGCCAACCCGGAAGCGTGGGAGCACGTCGCCCATGTCGTGGTCACGCCGTTCGGTCTAAGCGGATCCCGCCGCGACTGGCTCGCCGACGAAAGCGTCGCCGCAGCCGCCGGAGGCATGACCTGGCTTGGCGGCCGGCCGGGCGAGGCACCCACGCCGCCGCCGCGGGGACAAGCTACCCAACTCGCCGGCACCCACGCCGCCATCGCGGCGCTCCTCGCCGTCATCGCCCGCCGCCGCATCGGACGCGGCCAGCTGGCCGAGGTATCGGTACAGGAGGCTGTCGCCGCCACGCTCGAGACCGGTGCCATCGCCTGGATCCACGCTGGCACCGTCCCGGGCCGCACCGGCGGCGTCTACGGCCATGTCGCACACCGGGTTTTCCCCACCGCGGACGGCTATGTCGCCGGCGGCTACTCGGGGCCCGACCGGATGTGGAGCGACCTGTTGGCGTGGATGAACGAAACCGGCGAGGCCGCCGACCTCACCGACGATGTGTGGCAGGACCCTGTGCACCGCTGGCGCCACCGTCCACATGTCGACGAGGTGGTCACGGCATGGACGCTCCGGCGTACCACCGCGGAGATCGCCGTTGAGGCGCGCCGGCGGGCGCTGCCGTGGGCGGAGGTTGCCGCGCCGGCCGACCTGGTCGCCAACCCTCAACTGCGTAGCCGGGACTTCTTCCTTCAGATCAGCACGCCTGAAGGGACTGTCATCGACGCCGGTTTCCCATACGAGTCTCCCGGCCAGCCGCGGCCGGTCCGGCTCGCTGCGCCCGAAGCCGTCGGGATCGGCGCGCGTTGGCACGTCGCCGCCCCACCGGCGGAGCTGCCACCGCAGATGCGGCTCGCCAGCGGCGGCGCACTCTCCGGACTGCGGGTGCTCGACCTGACCTGGGTACTCGCTGGTCCCTACGTCACGAGGATCCTCGGCGATCATGGCGCAGACATCGTCAAGGTCGAGTCCGCTCACCGGCAGGATCCGACCCGGTTCGCCCCCTCGATGCGACTGCGACCCGGGGCCGGATCCGAGGAGAGCGGCTACTTCCTCAACTTCAACCGCAACAAGCGTAGCCTGGCACTCAACCTGCGTTCGGCGGAAGGACCGCAACTGTTGCGCCGCCTCGCCGGCAAGGTTGACGTGGTGGTGGAGAACTTCTCCCCCGGCACGCTCGCCAAGTGGGGTTTGGACTTCGAGAATCTGCAGCGAATCAACCCCGACGCGGTGCTGGTTTCGATGTCCGGGGTCGGTGCGACCGGGCCGTGGCGCTCGGCGGTCACCTTCGCCGACACCCTGGCCGGCTGGTCCGGGCTGACCCACGCCACCGGCGGTGCCGACGGCATTCCGCAGGGCCTCACCTTCGGGCTCGGCGACATGGTGGCCGCGAACGCCGCGGTCGTCGCCATTCTCGATTGTGTGCTTCGCGGCGAGGGCGGGCATGTCGACCTCTCCCAACTCGAGGCCATGGCTGCCCACCTGGGCACCGCTGTGCTCGACACCGCCGTCCCTGCGGTCGCCGACGACCGGCTCGGCCCGTTCGTGCTCCGTGCGCCTGGGGACGACCGGTGGCTCTCCGTCGGCCGCGTCTCACGTGAGAAGCTCGCGAGCGTCGTCGACGGAACTGACCCGGTGCGTCGACTCGAGGAGTATGCGGCGGCCACGGACGCCGATCGGGCCGCCGCCCACCTGCAGGCGCACGGTATCCCGGCGTACCCGGTCCGGAACGGTCATGACCTCGTCGAACGCGATCCGCAGCTCGCCGCCCGCGGCTTCTACCCGACCCTCACCCACCCCCTTGCCGGAAAGGTGCGGGTCGAGGGTGTGCTGCACCATCTGACCGACACCCCACCCCATCTCGACCGCCCGGCTCCGTTGCTGGGCGAGCACACCGAGGAGCTGCTCGGCGAGCTGCTCGGACTGACCACCCAGGAGATCGCGGGTCTCCGCGAGCGAGGAGTGCTGGTATGACGACCGAGGACCTGAGGGCGCGCGAGGGCGCGGCGACCCAGGGATTCCGGATCGAGCGGGAGGGCGCTGTGGCGACGCTCTTGCTCGACAACGGTCCGGTGAACACCGTCGATCCACAGCTCATCGAGCGGCTCATCGAGGTGCTGCCCAGCCTGACGGGGGACGTCAGCATCCGGTGCCTCGTCATTCGGGGCAAGGAGCGCGTGTTCGTCGGCGGCGCCGACATCCGGGTGATGCGGCAGCTCGACCCCGACATCTACACGACGATGCGTCGCTGGGTCGAGGTGCAGCGGCTGCTCGAGCTCGCACCCAAGCCGGTCATCGCCGCAATGAACGGACACGCCCTGGGCGGAGGCGCGGAGCTGTCGCTCGCCTGCGATCTGCGTATCCTGCACGCGCGGGCGACGATCGGGTTCCCGGAGTCCCGCCTCGGCATCTTTCCCGGGGCGGGCGGCTCCCAGCGTCTCCCGCGGCTCATCGGCCCACACCGCGCGAAGCGGCTGATGATGGACGGTACCCGGCTCAGCGCCGACGAGGCGCTGGCCGAGGGCCTCGTCGACATCGTGGCCGGCGAGGATTTCGACGCGGTCGTAGCCGCCGAGGCTGCGCGGCTGGCGGCGCTGCCCACGGCGACGCTGGGGCTGATCAAACGCGCCGTCACCGAGGGCATGGAGTTGCCGCTGTCGGACGCGCTCGCCGTCGAGGCGGCGTGCGTTCGTGCCAACCTCGATCTGGCCGATGCCGCCGAAGGTCTGCAGGCCTTCCTGGACAAGCGTGAGCCGCGGTTCAGCGGCCGGTGATCAGTTGATCAGGTTGGCCGAGGAGACCCGGCGGCTGACCTCGGTCAGCGCGGCGGCCACCTTGGGGACGTCCGCCCGGTAGGTCGGTGCCGCGATCGACAGCGCGCCCAGCAGCAGCCGGGTGCCGGTCAACAGCGGCACCGCCACCGAGCACCAGCCGGCGGCGATCTCCTCCTGCTCCACACCCCAACCGTTGGCGCGGATCCGCCGGATCTGATCGAGCAGCAGCCCTGGTGCGACGGTGGTGTGTGGGGTGAGGCGCTTCAGCTCGCGGCTGACCACCTCCTCGAGCACCGACGGCGGCGAGAACGCGAGCAGCACCTTGCCGGTCGAGGTGGCGTGCAGCGGCATTCGCCCGGCGATGCGGGAGGGCTTGGCCGACTGTGCTGCTGCCAGCTTCTCGAGGTAGAGGACCTCGAGTCCGTCCAGCACGGCCAGGTGCACCGCCTCCTTGGTGGCGAAGTGCAGCCGCTCCATGAACGGGCGGGCGGCGTCGCGGAGCACGCGGAAGCGCGGCACCCGGGAGCCGAGCTCGAAGGCCCGCATGCCGAGGCGGTACTCGAAGCCGGAGCGCTCGAGCATCCCCCAGTCGACCAACTCCTGTGCCAACCGGTGCACGGAGGCCTTGGAGATGCCGGTACGTCGGGACAGCTCGGAGAGCGACAGCTCGACGTCATCGTGCTGGAACGACTCCAGAATCAGCCGAGCCTTGCCCAGAACGCTGTTGGCGCCCTGCCCCAGCCCCTCACCGTAGGCGCGAGTTTGAGCGACGTTTGTCATCTTTCCTCACCACAACGTCCCTCATGTTCTACCTTCATCACCACTCCTCACCGCAGTGGTTCCTCCTCCAAGCCCACAACAGTACGCACGAGTACCTCCACCAGGCGTTTCGCCTCCTTCAGATCGACGGCGTTCATGCCCAGGGTGAAGTCGACCGCCCGGCCGTTCGGACCCTGCGCGATCTTCGGCATGCCGACCCTGGCGGTCGGAATCCCCCGCATCCGGATCATGTTCGCGTCGGTGGCGCCACTGTTCGCCAGGACCAGCTCATGCGGCTGACCCGCAACCGACTCCCATGCCGCGACAGCCGACCGGACGATCCGGGCTGCCGGGTCGGTCCGGGTGCCCGGCACGGACGCGACCTGGCGCACCACGAGCGGCGCGCCGAACTCGGCCTCGAGCGGGGCCAGCGCCGCCCGCACCTCACGTACGACGGCGGGCGCGGTCTGCTCGGGCGTCATGCGGACGTCGAGCCGCACCCGGACCAGGGCCGTGGTCGACGCAGCCAGCCGCTCGAAGCCGCCATGGACCGACGACACGACGCCCTGCGGGCGCATCGTGCCGGCCTCGTGCCGCACGGCGTACTCCTCGCACCAGGCCTCGAGCACCTCGATCACCCGGGCCGCCGCGCTCGCCGCGTTGCGGTAGGGCATCCGGTGCCGGCTGCCGACGTAACTGTGCTCGCCGGGCACCTCGACATCCACCCAGGTGAGGCCGACTTCCTCGTGCGAGACGGTCCAGCCCGGTTTGGCGATGATCGCGTGATCGGTGGCAAACCCGCGTTCGAGGAGGAAGCTCGCACCGATTCCGTGTCCGGTGTTCATGCGACCCGGGACACCCACGCCATCAATGGCGAAGCTGGGCATCCCGCCGGCGCCGAAGGCCGCCACGACATTGACCGGGAGATCGATCCCGGCCCGCGCCATCGCCTCCACGGCGACGAGCACGCAGGCGGCATGCCCCTTCGGGTTACTGGCACCCAGACCGATGATGAGATCGTCGTACACGGTGGCGCGCGGCAGCATGTCCTCGCGCATGCGCGGACCGGCGAACGGGATGTCGAGGTCCGCATCGCCGGTGGTGTAGGTGTCCAGCGGCGCGTAGAGCAGCACGGATTCGCCGTCGTCCGGCCCACGCAGTACCCCGATCGCGTTGGCCTGGGCATCGTCGATCACCTGGAGGGTGCTGTCCACCCCCGCGGCGGCGAGGTGGTCGACCAGCCACTCGGCGGCCTGGCGCTCCGCCCCCGTCGGGCTCGATCGATCGACCAGGCCGCAGACCGCCTCTAGCAGGTGGTCGCGCTCCACCTGCGCGAGCACTGCAGCGACCGCATCCTCGTGGGTCCGAACGGTCTCGGTCACGCCGGCACACCCGCCTCACGAGCAGCCAGGCTGGACCGGAAGTGCACCGACACCTCCGGCAGGTCGCCGATGACCGCGCTGAAGGAGTCGCCCTCGTTGATCTCCACCATCGGTCCGAGCGCACCGGCGAGGACCACCTGCCCGGCGCGCAATGGCGTGCCACGTCGGTGCGCCTCGCCGGCGAGCCACGTCAAGCCGCGGATCGGGTCGCCGTGGAAATTGTCGCTCCCGGAGCCCGTCGACACGACGGTGCCGTTGCGGCGCACCTCCATTCGAAGGTCGCGCAGGTCGCGGTCCCCCAGCGGTCGCCCCTCGGCGGCCAGCACGAACAGGCCGGCAGAGGCGTTGTCGGCGATGGTGTCGACCGCGCTGATGTCCCAGCCCTCGATCCGGCTGTCGACCACCTCGAGTGCGGCCAGCACCTCGGCGACCGCACCGCGCGCCCGGTCGGCGTCGACGTCCGGCAGATCAAGGTCCTCACCGAGCCGGAACACGACCTCGGCCTCGATCAGCGGCTGCAGCAGCCGCCGGACCGGGACCACGCCGCCGTCCGGGATCTGCATGGTGTTCATCAACGTGCCGATCGTCGGCTGGTGAACGCCGAGTTGATGCTGGACCGTGCGCGCCATCAACCCGAGCTTGTGGCCCACGACGTAGCCTCCGCTAATCTCCTGCAGGGCCACCACGTGGCGTTGGACGGCGTAGGCGTTCTCGATGTTGCCCTCGCCGATCAGGTCACGCACCGGTGCGCAGGTGCGATGCATGGTGCCGGCGTAGCGCAGTCGCTCTGCGGCCAGGGCCAGCGGCGGGCTCAGGTCGTCACTCATCAGGGTCTCTCGTCTCAGTTCGTGGGTGGCACCAGTACGGCCCGACCGCGGAGCTGCCCCGCTCCGAGCAGTTCGAGCGCGCGGCCCGCCTCGGCGAAGTCGAACTCCTCCGTCTCGAGGACGAGCTCGCCGGAGACCAGCAAGGGTGCCCACTCCTCCGCCAGTGCACGGGCCTCAGCGTTGCGCCGGATCATGTTCACCGGCAGCAGCGGCACGTCGAGCAGTAGCCAGTTGGGAAGGTCGAGCGTAGCGGCCTCGCCGGCGACGTACCCGATGGAGACGGCGCGGCCTCCGGCACGGACCCAGCCCATCCGCTCGTTGAGCTGTTGGCCGCCCAGGGTGTCGACGAGGAGGGTCGCCGGGCGTTCCTTGCCGAGGACCGAGAGCGCGTCCCGCGAGGCGATCAACGGCTCGACACCGCTGGGGAGGCGCTCCGCCTGCTGCTGGTCAAGCACAAGGCCGAGCACGCGGGCACCTTCGCGGAGGGCCAACTGGGCGACCATTGACCCAACCGCGCCGGCCGCGCCGGCCACGAGGACCACTTCGTCGGCTGCCGAGGTGACGTCCGGGATACCCCAGGTTCCTATCCGGCCGACTGTGCGCAGGGCGGTGACGGCGGTCGTCAGCGGCACGAAGTAGGTAGCACCGAGCGACGGCGGCATCCCCTCGGGCAGCGGGGACAGGCTGGCCGTCGGCACTGTCACGTACTGTGCCCAGGTCCCGTTGCGGAGCAGCCCCAGGCCGGCGCCCCGCAGCATCACCTGGGTACCTTCGGCCAGCTCATCGGATGCGACCACCCGGCCGCACCCCTCGACACCACCGACGTACGGCAGGGCGGGCTTCATCCTGAACTCGCCTCCAGCGACGGTGCGGTCGAGATGGCCGACTGCGGCCGCCTCGACCCGCACCAGGGTTTCGCCGTCGGTCGGCTGCGGCATCGGCACGTCCTCCACCACCGGGGCGATTCCCCAGTCGTGTACGCGGACCGCCTGCATGGTCGTCGTCATCAGCTCACCCGGTGACGGTCGATGAATTCGAGGCTGAGCTGGTTGTACTTCTCGGCCTGCTCGTGCTGGGGCCAGTGGCCGCACTCGTCGAAGATCGTCAGCTCGGAGCCCTTGATGTTGCGGTGCACGGCGTCGGCCTCCGGAACCTCACCGAAGGGGTTGTTACGGCCCCAGACGATCAGTGTCGGGACATCAATCCTGGCCAGGTCCTCCGGGCGCAGGATGTTGCGCAGTCGGGTCTCCATGTCCTGCAGACACAGCAGGTTCCCGATGTTAGCGACGAAGCTCGGCTGGTGGTAGATCGCGTGCCGGACGGCGACGAGTTCCTCGGTGGCATCGTCGTCGTCGGCCATCAGCAGGCGCATCCGGGCCCGGGTCAGCTCCACATCGTCGGTGGTGACCGCCTTGCGGGTGCTGTTGCGGATCCGCTCCATCACCTGGGGGTTGGCGACGGTGCCGCCGGCGCAGAGTAGCTGCAGCGACGCGACCCGGTCGGGGGCGTCGATCGCGGTGCGAGCACCCACCCACCCGCCGAGTGACTCGCCGACGATATGCGCCTTCCCGATGCCCTGGGCGTCGAAGTACGCCAGCAGGTGGTCGCGGTAGCGCGGGATCTCGTAGGGGTAGTCCGGCTTGCCGGTGTAGCCGTGGCCGAGCATGTCGATGGCATGGACACGGTAGTGCTTGGCGTGCGCCGCAACATTGCGCATGAACGCCTCAAGGTGGCCAGAGGTCCCATGCAGGAAGATCACCGGCTCGCCGGCTCCAGCCCGCAGCGAGCGCGTGGGCACACCGCCCGCGTCGACGGTGGTGAGCTCGAAGTCGACACCGGCGAGCTCGGTCCAGATGGTGTCTGCAAGGGCGGTGGTCATGGGTTCTCCCGGAAGTCGTGGATCGTTCAATGGTTGATGCGGTGCACCTGGGTGTTGCTGCGGCGCGCCGCCCGGGCGACGCCGTAGCCGATGCCCGCGAGGCCTGCCAGGATGAGCAGCGTGCGCAGTGCGGTCATGTCTTCTCCTTGTTGCGTCTTCAGCGCGTCTGTCAGGGGTGATCCACTGAGCGCAGGAAGCCCTCGACGACGGCGTGGTAGGCGCCGGGCCGCTCCTCCTGCAGGTGGTGCGAGACGTGGTCCATCACGTGCAGGTTGCCGCGCGGCACCATCCTGGACAGCATCAGCGGGTAGTCCGGGGTGAGGAATGCGTCCTCGCGGCCCCAGATGAACAGCGTCGGCGCCTGGATGCGGCCAAGCTGCTCCGTGAGGTCTTGCCAGTCACCGCGCGGCGAGTCCGACATCGCCGCCAGCTCGCGCTCGCCGGGGTCGAGGCTCTGTTCGTAGCGAATGTCGAGCGTCTGCTCCGGCAGCCGGTCGGCGTCGTACCACTCCAGCCGGGTGATCAGCTGGCGCAGCTTCTCCCGGGTGGGCCCCTCGCCGCCGTAGTAGACGTCGCGGGCGGCGCGCCCACGGTGGCCGCGCTCGGGCAGCGGGGCCAGCGGCCCGTAGAACACCGGCATCGAGCCGGTGACCACCAGCGAGCGCACCCGGTCTGGGTAGTACGCCGCCAGCGCGAGCGCGATCGTCCCGCCCCAGGAGTTGCAGATGAAGTCCGCCCGTTCGATCTTCAGGGCGTCCATGAAGGCCACTGTCTTGGCGGCATGGAAGTCCCACATCGGACCGGTGATGCGGCACTTGTCGGACCTGCCGTACTGAAGGATGTCCTGCAGCACGCACCGGCGGTTCTTGGCGAAGTACGGCACAACCGGGCCGAAGTCGCTCCAGCCGGTGCAGCCGGGGCCACCTCCGTGCAGGAAGATGGTGTCCGGGCCGCTGCCGAGGTCGTGGAAGTGGAAGGTGACCCCGTCGGCCTCGACGAAGTGACTCTCTGGCACCGGCCCGGCAGCGGGCGAGGTGAGGGGCTGGGCGGTAAGTGTCATGCTCTTCCTCCTGCAACGTTCGGCTCGATGACGGCGGTGCCCATGCCGGTGAGCCATTCGGGCATCGGCGAGTAGCAGAGCGCGGCGCCGGGAGCAAAGCCGAGGGCGGCGGCCATCACCAGCCAGGTGCGCAACTCCTGACCGCCGTTACCGGCGATCTGCTCGAGCTCTGCGGTCGACAGGCGCAGGTACTCCTCGAGTCGGCCGGCCTCGAGGTCGGCGAGGAAGCGCTGGTCGAAGTCCTCGAACAGGCACGGCTGCGCGGCTACGATGATCTCCCGGCGGCGCTTGTCGAAACGCTCCCACTC
The DNA here is from genome assembly GCF_045161355.1 of Micromonospora sp. NBC_00617. Classification (NCBI taxonomy): domain Bacteria; kingdom Bacillati; phylum Actinomycetota; class Actinomycetes; order Micromonosporales; family Micromonosporaceae; genus Micromonospora; species Micromonospora sp. NBC_00617. The sequence goes on from NZ_CP107751.1 coordinate 2,985,491, forward strand.
CCCCCGGCCGTTGAGCCAGGCGTCGACCATGAACTCCTCGTCGTCGCCCTGTGGGTCGGCCCAGTTGCTGGGCCACGGCAGCTGGTGGGAGAGGCCACCGGAGGCGATCACCACCACCGTGCGGCCATCGGCGTGTGCCTCGATCGCCTCGGCCAGCCGCCGACCCAGTTGGGCGCAGCGTTCGAGCGTCGGCAGAGGCCGGGCGAAAACGTTGACTACCAGCGGCACGATCGGGATGTCGATGCCATCCAGAAGGTATTGGATGGCGTGCGACTGGCCGTGGTCGATCTGTAGCCGCGCCGAGATCGCGACCTCCGAGCCGGCCTCGATCAGGTATGTCGCCAGGTTGTTAGCCAACGTCGGATCGGTCTTCTGCGGGCCTTTGGGCGTGCCGGACTCGCCGGAGGCGATGACCTCGCCGACACCCAGGGTGAACGACGGGATCAGGTCGAGCCAGAACCCGCGGAAGTGGTTGGATCCCACGATGACCGCGACGTCCGGCTGGAGCTCCTTCAGTCGCCGGTTCACGTCGCCGAGGGAGTCGCGGAAGGCCACGGCCCGCTCGGTGTGCACGACCTTGTCCCAGTGCGTGTTCATCAGCGTGGAATGGGACGCTCCCACTCCGAGCGCGATCGCCGACACTCGTCGTTCCTCTCGTCTCAGTCGTCCTGGCCCGTCGGGGTGAGTCCGGACTCCGCGAGCCGTTCGATCCGCTCCTCGGTGACGTCCTCGGCGAGCTTGCGCCACTTCAGCAGCGACTCGTCCGGGCGGTAGAGCTTCTCCGGCGGCGCGTCGGTAACCTCGACCATCCACTTGTCCTGTGCGGAGAACTGGCCGTGGAACAACCAGCGCACGGCGCCGAGGTACTTTGCGTAGAAGGGCAACGTCCGGAGTCCCTTGCGGAACTCGACCAGCGCTCCGACGTACAGGTGGTTGTTCTCGTCCACCGGCACGTACCACTCGTAGTGGATGAAGTTCGGGTAGACGATGCGCAGGATGCCGGGCATGGTCACCGATGCGAAGCCGGGGAAGTCCTGGGCGGCGATGACCGGGTTGACCTCGCGGTGCGAGGTGGTGTTGCCGACGTTCTGCTTGCCCGTGTCCTGAGATGGACGAGGCTGGTACCAGGCGAGGTTCGGCCACTTGCCGATTCCGGGATAGTCGCCCTCCCAGAACTGCTCCTCCTGAACGCGGTAGAGCCAGCGGCCACGCTGCACGATCTTGGTCGTGTTCCAGGCCGGCATCGGCTTGAACATCCGCCACAGTGAGCTGCGGTGCAGGTACTTGGCGTGGCCCTCGTCGAAGCCGTTCTCGCACGCAAACCGCCAGTTGCCCTCACGCGGCTGGATCCGGTGGCCGACGATGCCGGCATTGCTCACCAGCTCCTCGGGAAGCTGCTCGTCGATCGAGGGCGGCACCTCGCCGTCGCCGACGTAGACCCACACCATGCCGAGGCGCTCCTCGACGTCGTAGGTCGGCTGGCGGACCTTGCCGCAGATCGGCGATTGCGGGCCGTCAGTGAGCGCGGCGACGAGGTCGCCGGTCTTCAGGTCGAACGTCCAGCCGTGATAGACGCAGGAGACCGTGCCCGGGAATGCCTTCTCCCCGCAGCTCAGCGGGACGCCGCGGTGCGGGCAACGGTCCTTCATCCCGTAGACGGTGCCCTTGTCGCGGATCAGGAAGAGCTTCTCGCCCAACAGCGTCACCTGGCGAGGCTTGTCCCCGACCTGTGAGGAGAAGCAGACCGGATACCAGTAGCCACGGAACCCTGCTTTGGCGGCCTGGTAGTGCGGCCAGCTCGACCAGTCCTGCCGGCCGGGCAGCTTGCCTGCGCGGTGCTTGCGGACGGGCTTCTTCCGCGGCTCCTCGGCCGCTGCGGGCTCGGTGGCGCTGGTCTCCGCCTCCGGCTTCGCAGGCTGGGTCATGGCATGCTCCCGGGTTGCTCAGGTTGGGGTGTGCCCGGAGCAGACCACCGGCGTGTGGCGGCTCACAACAGGAGCGGTTCATCCACCGGAACGCCTGCAGGTCGCGGCGCTTATCGAGCTCAAGCGCGGGATAGGTCTCGCCCCGCGAGCCTGACAAGGGCCATTCCGGTCAGCGATCCACGCCACAAGACCGCGCCGCGAACTGTTCCTACAGTCCGGATTCCCGCACACGAACGCAGGAGGCCGGCGTGACCAGCGCACAGACATTGACGAGGGACGTCCTTGTCCTCGGGGCCGGGCCGACGGGACTGTACGGCGCCTACTACGCCGGCTTCCGCGGCCTGTCGACCGTCGTGGTCGATGTCCTACCCCAGGTCGGCGGCCAGGTGATGGCCCTCTACCCCGAGAAGCAGATCCGCGACGTCGCCGGGCTGCCGAGCATCCGAGGGCGCGACTTCGTGGCGGCGCTCAAGGAGCAGGCCGACGCCTTCGAGCCGACGTACCTCCTGGGCCGCCAGGCCGTGGCGCTCACCCACGAGGACGGGCAGCCGGTCGTCACCCTCGACGACGACACGGTGATCCGCGCCGGCGCCGTGGTGATCACCGCGGGGATCGGGACGCCCCGCGCGCGGCCGCTCGAGGTCGGCACAGAGTGGCTCAGCACTGGCCTCTCCTACTTCGTCGTCGACCCCCAAGCGCACCGGGAGCAGGACGTGGTCGTCGTCGGCGGCGGCGACTCCGCGCTGGACTGGGCCGACGCCCTGGCCCCGATCGCCAACTCGGTCACGCTGGTGCATCGACGAGCCGCTTTCCGCGGGCACGCGGCCACCCTCGCCCGGGTCGAGGCCTCGCCGATCACGACGGTCCTCACGCAGTGCCAGGTCACCGCACTCGACGGTGACCTCGCCGGCGGCCGCCTCGAGAAGGTCACCGTGCGGCACACCTCCGGCACGGAGCAGGTGCTCGCCGCAGACCACGTGATCGCCGCGCTGGGCTTCATCTCCGACATCGGCCCGCTGCGCGACTGGGGCCTGGCGCTACGCGGCCGCTCGATCGAGGTCGACCGGGCGATGCGCACCAACCTGCCACGCGTCTACGCAGCCGGCGACATCGCCGACTTCGACGGCAAGGTCAAGTTGATGTCGGTCGGATTCGGCGAGGTCGCACTCGCCGTCAACCACGTCGCCGTTGACCTCGACCCCGACCTCACTCTCTTTCCCGGTCACTCGACCGACGAGCCCTGACAGCGAACACTCGCGGAGGAACCACCATGACCTACGTCATCGGAGCCGACTGCATCGATGTCCTCGACCGATCCTGCATCGAGGTCTGCCCGGTCGACTGCATCTACGTCGGCGACCGCAAGAGCTACATCAACCCGAACGAGTGCATCGACTGCGGCGCCTGTGAGGTCGAGTGCCCGGTCTCGGCGATCGTCGTGGACCGGAAGGCCAAGAAGGATCCGGGCCTGGCGGTCTACCTAGCCGACTCGAGGGACTTCTTCGAGAAGCCGCTGCCGAGTCGGGATACTCCGCTCGGCAACCCCGGTGGCGCCTCCCGCCTCGGCGACATCGGCGTCGACACGCCACTGGTCTCCGGCCAGCCTGTGTCATCGTGACCGCGGCCGGCCGAGGACCGGTTCTGATCACCGGCGGCACCAGCGGCATCGGCATGGGCGTCGCCGAGGCGCTGACCCGGCAGGACCGGCCGGTGGTCGTGCTCGGGCGCGACGCCGGGCGAGCCGCCGCAGCGGCCCAGCGCCTGCGCGCCTCGGTGCCGGGTGCAGATGTCGTCGCCCTCCCGGGCGACACGACCAATCCGGGCGACCTCGCCGTCGCCGTCGAGGCGGCGCTGGACCGGTGGGGTCGACTGGACGGGCTCGTCACGGCCGCCGGTCGGCTGGCGCGCGGCTCGCTGCTCGGGTTGTCGCCTGAGGAGTTCACCGCTGCCTGGCAGACGAACGTGCACGGCACGTGGCTCGCCATACGCGCCTGCGCGCCGCGGATGACGGAGCAGCGACACGGCCGGATCATCACGATCGGCTCGGTGCTGGGCAGCACGGGTGCACCTGCCCGTGCCGGGTACGCCGCGACCAAGGGTGCCGTCGCAGCGCTGACGCGCTCGATCGCCCTGGAGCTCGCCCACACCGGCGTGACCGTCAACTGCGTCGCACCCGGACCGGTGCGCACCCCGATGAACACGACGGGCCCGGACACCTGCTCGCAGTTCGACGACGCCATCCCCGTGGGCCGCTGGGGCACGCCCGCCGACGTGGCGCACTCCGTCGTCGGCCTGCTCGACGCCGATGCCGGCTGGACGACCGGGAGCATCGTCCAGGTTGACGGCGGCTATACCGCGCAATGACCCACGGAGAACCGATGATCTCAACCCTGCCGCTCGCCGACACCACTCTCCGCTACTCGGTGACCACACCGGCCGCGATCGACCGTGCCGTGCCGATCCTGCTGCTGCACCCGTGGTTCGGCTGTCGCGCGTTCTGGGACCCGGTCGCCGACGACCTGGGGGCGCGCTGCTATGCCGTCGACTGGTACTCGCTCAGCCACGGGGCCTGGACCGACTGGGCCTCACCGGAGGGGCTGGCTCGCGCGGCGATCGCACTCGTCGACCACCTCGATCTCGACTCCGTTGACGTCGTCGGCAACAGCGTCGGCGGCATCGTCGCGCAGCTGCTCGCAGCCCGGAGCCCCGAGCGGGTACGTCGGCTGGTGCTGGTGGGCACCGGCGCCAGTCTGGGCGGACCGCCGACCGCCTTCGGAGAGCTGGTCTCTGCCTGGATCGCCGGCACGCAGGACCGCGGGGTTCTGGCGGCGCGGCTGGTCGATGCGCTGGTCGCCACGCCGCCGGACGAGCCGCAGCGCGACGACTATGTCCGCGCGGTCCTCGATGCGGACCCCGGCTTCGTCAGCGCCGTGCTGACGGCCGCGCGCGGTCTGGATCTGCGCCCCGAACTCCAGCAGATCACTGCGCCCACCCTCGTGATCCGCGGTGAGCACGACAGCGCTCGTACCCCTGAGCACGTCGCCACCCTGATCGCCGGGCTCCCCGATGCCAGCGCAGTCGAGATGTCCGGATGCGGGCACTCGCCGATGATCGAGCAGCCGGCCACGTTCGCCACGCTGGTGCGCCGCCACCTGGCGGCCTGACCTCGTCGATATGCGCGGGCTCGCGGAGCCCGCCCGAAGAGTTCAGCTGATTGGTACTCCACTTCATCTTTCGGCTGGCTTGATGACCCGGTCGCCCAGGCGCGACCTGGCGCTACCGATGCGTGGGTGCCGCAGCCTCGAGGTCGTTGATACTGCCGGACATGATCGTGCGAAGGTGCTCGGTGATGTGCTGAGTGGGCCAGTCCCGCCAAGCAACGCCAGAGCGGTCGGATCATCGGGTCGTCGTAGTAGGTGAACTCCCCCACTCCCCCACCTCGATCAGCGGCGAGGTGACCAGCGACTTCAGCCGCACCACACGCGGCTGCTCGAGCATCGGATGCAGCACGCCCGCATCGGCCGGAACACCTGCCGTCGTGAACCTCCCTCATCGGGCCGCTGAATGGCGTAACCAAGATCGCACGTCGCACGTCGCACGTCAGAGACGGCAGGGGCTGTGATGTCGTGCGACATCACAGCCCCTGCTGTCGGTCGGTCCAGCACGCCGTCAGGAGCGCTGCTGAGACCACCAGTCGGTGATGATCTGCTGCTTCAGGTCCGGCATCGACTTCATGGCGCCATCGTCGACGAAGAACTGGGCGGTGTCGGTGGCCCGCTTGACCGTGGACTCGTCGAGATCACGCGTTTCGAACACGAGGTCCTTCATGATCTGTGCCGTCTGGTCGGTGGGGATCTTCACCGCCTTCTGCACGATCTTCTGCGCCTCCTCCGGGTGCTCCCGAATGAACTTGTTCGCGTCATCGAACGCGGCGGCGACCTTGGCAGCCTCGTCCTTGTGGCCCTTCAGCCACTTATCGTCAGTGATCAACCACTGTGAGTAGCTGACGCCGAAGTCGCCGATCGACCCTACGATCTTGCCGCCGGATTCCTGGGCGGAGCGCGTTGCCCAAGGCTCGTAGATGACCGTGGCGTCGACGTCGCCGCGCTTGAGCATCACCGGGATGTCGGGCGGCGTAGCGGTGGACAACGTCACCTTGTCGGCGTCGATGCCCTTGCTCTCGAGATAGCGCACGGTGGCGAGCTTCATCAGGCCCGGCAGGATCGCGAGCTTCTTGATGTCGGACGGGTCCTTCACCTTCGGCCCCCAGACCACCTTGATGTACGTCTCGGAGTGCTGGAAGTCGAGCAGCGCCCGCAGCGCCGGATCGGTGCCCATCATCGTCGTGGTCGTCGCGTCGGACTGCGTTGCCATGTCCGCCTGGCCGGCGATCACGGCCTGAGCCATGGCGGGCCCGCCCTCGAAGGTCGAGTACTCCACGTTGACGCCGCGGTCTTTGAAGTACCCCTTCTCGGCCGCGACGTAGACCGCGGTGTATGAGGCGTCGACACCGGTGGCGAGACGGACCACGCCGCCACCACCACCGCTCGAGCCGTTGCCACAGGCCGCCAGCAGCATCGACGATGCCGTGAACAGAGCCGCCACAAGGATCCTTGTGGGTCGCTTCATGGATGTTCCTCCTGTATGGCTCCGAGGGCCGTGACAGCTATCCGGGAGACCGGGGCATCTGTTGGGGAGGTCAAACCCGGGCAGTTGGCCCTGTGAAATTCAGACCTTGACGTCGTAGCGGGCAAGGACCGTGCGTCCGAGCACCCGGATCGCGCGATCGCACAAGTAGCCGAGAATTCCCAACGCAATGATCCCTACGAAGATCCAGTCGATCCGGCCGAAGTTCCGGGAATTCCAGATCAGGGATCCCAGGCCGGTCTGCGCTGCGACGATCTCAGCCGAGACGATGGTCAGGAAGCTGTTGCCGAGGGCCAGACGTGCGCCCGTGACGAGATGCGGAACGGTGGCCGGCAGGACCACCGCGGTGAAGACCTGCCGCCGGCTGGCCCCAAGGCTCGTGGCGGCGAGGAGCTTCGACTCGTTGATGGACAGCACACCTGCGATCGTGTTGATCGTGATGATGAATACCGAGGTGTAGAAGATCAAAATGACCTTCGAGGTCTCGCCGATCCCGAACCAGGCGATAGCCAGGGTGACGAAGGCAATCGGCGGGATGAACCGGAAGAACTCGATGTAGGGATCAAGCAGGTTGCGGATGAGGCTCACCCGGGCCATCAGAATGCCCAGCGGGGCCCCAAGGAGGATGCCGGCTCCCCAACCGATCATGATGCGCTGCAGCGATACCAGGCACGACTCCAGCAGGGTTCCATCGCGTGCGAGCTCGACCGCAGCTTCCCACGTTGTCGCAGGCGAGCTCACCAGCGAGGGGCCCATGTACCAGGCGAAGAACTGCCAGACCACGAGGCCGAGCACGATCGAGATGAGGAAGGATCCCCCACGGCGCAGCCCTGCACCACCGGCCGTGGACGGGCTGCGTCCCGAGCGCCTCTTCGGGGCGCGTTCGGGCGCCGCGATGCCCGTGTCGGGGGCTGCCAGGCTCATCGCTGCCCTCCCTTCAGCTGGCCACCGAGAGACTTGGCAACCTCTTCGGTGATGTCGGCGCGGATCTGGTGTCTCAGCTCCACGAACTGAGGGCTGTCCTCGTCACGAGGGCGCGGCAGCCCGACCTCATAGCTGGACTTGATCCGCGCCGCCGGACCCGCAGTCATGATCGCGATGCGATCGGCGAGAATCAGCGCCTCGTCGATGTCGTGGGTGACGAAGACGATCGTGCAGCGCCGCTCACGCCAGATCCGGTCCAGCTCGTGCTGCATGACCGTGCGCGTCTGGGCGTCAAGCGCACCGAACGGTTCGTCCATCAGCACGATCTGGGGCGAGTTGGCCAGGACACGCGCGATCTGGACGCGTTGTCGCATCCCACCGGACAGCTGTGGGGGCCGTTTGTCCGCGGCGTGCTCGAGACCGACGAGCCGCAGATGCTCCTCGACGAGCGCCGCCCGCTCCCGTTTTCCAATGCCGGCCATCCTCGGCCCGAAGCCCACGTTGTCGGCCACCGTGAGCCAGTCGAAGAGCGCGTCGGAGCTCTGGAAGACGAAGCCGAGCTCCTTGCCCGCGCCTGTGACCGGTTTACCCACCCGGGTGATCTCGCCGGAGGCGGCCGAGTTGAAGCCGGCCATCACCGAGAGTAACGTCGATTTGCCGCATCCCGAGGGCCCTAGTAGGCATACGAACTCACCCTCGCGGATGTCGAGGTTCACATCCTGAACGGCGACGAAGTCACCGAACGCGACGTTGACGGCGTCCAACGACAGCGCGGCGGCCCCACCGGTGTTGGACCCAGGAGCGGCATCTGCGATGTTCGGGTGCACGGTCAGGACGGGCTCCTGGTTAGCGATCGCGGTCATGGCTGCTCCAAGGTCCGGCAGGTTTCGCGAAACTGGGTGTTCACGGCTCCGTGTGATGCTGGTCATGCTCGAGCCGTGAGCAGACACGAACCGGTGGCCTGCCACAATGCCGACGGTTCGTCTAGTGGAACGCGAGGGATTTTTCCGCTTCGCTAATTGTGCACCAATTCGTGCCGCGAAGGTCGCGCCAGCCCGATCTTGACAGGTGGCGCAGGCCGGATTGTGGGGATCTCTCGTCCGGTGGAAGCTGAAGCTTCGCCGGCTGCTGGTTGACGATGTGTCGCCAGATCTCGCGGGCCTGGGCAAACGGTTGGACCGGGTCTCGATCTCCAGCAGGCGGGGGTGCTCGTACTTCAGTGGTCCCGACTGCGACGCGTCCTTGTCGGTGACGAGCTCGAAGCGCCGCTCCCGCCCGCTGTTCCGGTCGCGGACCTGCGCCGAGAAATTCAGCCGGCAACCGGCCCTTCATCGGCGCGCCTCTAGCCCACCGGTCGTTTCATTCAGCGGTCCAGCACGAGCCCTTCCAGCCGCCGTACGAGCCTACGGTCACGCCGAACTGAACCGTCGGTCGGAAGGAACGTGAGGCACATGGGAAGGAAGATGCAGGTCGGCGTCCGCGTGCCTCCCTGCCAGCCGGCGAGGGAGATCGGTGACTTTGCCTGCGAGGTCGAGCAGGCCGGCTTCGATGCCCTGTACGTCCCCGACTCGCAGACGCTGTGGCGGGACGCGTACCTGACGCTCTACGCGTCGGCAGTGCGCACCTCCCGGATCCGGCTCGTCACCGCCGTCTCCAATGTGATCACCCGCCACCCCACCGTGATCGCCGGACTGGCACGGAGCATCGACGAGGCCGCACCCGGCCGATTCGTCCTCGGCCTCGGCGTCGGCCACAGCTCGGTCGAGCCCATCGGCGTGGCACCCAGCACCGGGGCGCAGCTGCGCGACGGCGTCGACCAGATCCGCAGGCTCGTCCGCGGAGAGCAGCTCACCTACGGCGAGGGACGGGCACGCATCCGTGACCCGCGGCCTGACGGCATCCCCGTCCACATCGCTGCCACCGGGCCTCGCAATCTGCGCCTCGCCGGCGCCATCGGTGACGGCGCGATCCTGCTCTCCGGAGTCGCCGCCGACCCGCTCCGCCACGCGGTCGGGCTCATCCGCCAAGGGGCGATCGAGGCCGGACGAGACCCTGACGACCTGCAGATCACGGTTGCGGCACACACGATGGTCACCGACGACATCGAACGCGATGCCCGGATCCTCAAGCCGGTGGTCGCGACCATCGCCCAGAAGGGCGGCCGAGGCGCGCTGGAGCTTCTCGGGATCAAGGTCGACGTGCCCGCGCACGTACCCGAGGTCACCCCTGACCTGATCCACGCCGAGGACTGGGACCTGGCCGTCGAGGTGTCCTCGCGGTGGATCAGCGACGCCGACGCGGCAGCATTCGCCCGCGGCTTCTGCCTGTTCGGCTCCGCCGCGGACATTGTCGAGCGCCTGCACGTCATCGCAGACCTGGGCATCACGTCGGTCTTCATGCAGCACGTCGGCTCCTGGGACCTCCCGGAACGGCTGGTGCACTCGGTGGGCCGGGAAGTGCTGCCACTTCTCGGCGATGCGGCGCATGAATGAGGACGTCCCTCACGACACCGGTGCGCTGCGATCGGTCGCCGGCCTGGCAGGCGCCATCGTCTCGGCGGCGATACCACCGTTCCTGGTCGGGGCCCTCGCGCCACGGATCGCCCTGAGCATTCCGCTCGACACGGGGGACGTGGGCATTGCCATGGCGGGCTTCTACCTCGTCTCGGGCGTGCTGTCGCCGGCCGGTGGGCGCGTGGTGCACCGGCTGGGCCCGACCGCCGCACTGAGGTGGGCGTGTGGCTTGAGCACGCTGGGCCTCGCCGCCATCTCGGCAGCATCGAACCCCGTGCAGATGATCGTGCTCCTCACGCTCCTGGGCGTTCCCAACGCGGTCGTCCAGCCGTCGTGCAATGAGGTGTTGTCCCGCCTGCGGAGTTCCCAGGTCCGTGCAGTGTCGTTCGGAGCCGTGCAGTCGTCGATTCCGGTCGCGACGCTGATCGCGGGTGTGCTGCTCGCAGTCGCCAGCTACGGAATTGGATGGCGCTGGACCGTGCTCGGTGTAGCAGTGCTCACGGTCGCGGCACAGCTGCCCATCCCGAATCTTGCGCCCAACACCGGCGCGGTGTCCGCGGTTCAGCCCCCGCCTCGACGTCGCTCGACCAGCGCAGCGCGAGGCCCGGCGCGGGGCCTTCTCGGGTTGCTCGTGGCCACCGGGTTCCTGGCCTCGTGTGCGGTCACTTCCCTGCCTTCGTTCGCCGCGACGACTGGACATCACTTCGGGCTGGCGCCGTGGGTGATCGCTGCCGCGCAGATGTTGGGGAGTGTGGGCTCGGCGGTCATGCGGGTCGTCGCGCCGGCACTCACGAGCCGAGCGTCCGCACGGCGTCAGCTGATGGCGGTGGCTCTGCTGCAGGGCACCGGAACGCTCGGCTTTGTCGCCCTGGCCACTGGCTCGAGCGCTGGCTTCGTCGCCGGCACCATCGCGGCGTTCACCTTCGGGTGGGGATTCAACGGGTTGTTCAACCTGATCGTGACCGACGCCCACCCCGGCCGGATCGCGACCGCCACCGGACTCACCCAGGGTGGAGTCTTCATCGGGGGCATGGCCGGTCCCCTGGTCTTCGCCGCGATCGCCGGATCCGAACGCTTCGGGGCGGCGTGGCTGGCCATGGCGTTGTTCATGTGCGGGGCCCTCTCGGCGACGCTGCTGGCCGCCCGCAGAGCCCGGTCGGTCACCACTGCGCACACCGTCGTGCCCGCCGGACCGGTCACCGTACCCGAGGGCAACCGGTGGTGACGCCATGTCGCCACCTCATCCGCGCGGGCCGAGGCCGTTGAGTTCCCTCGGTGATCGCGGCCGAGTCGTGGCCGCCGCCGCCGTGATGGTGTCGGCATCGCTTCCCGCCTTCCTCGTCGGCGCGTTGGCTCCGCACATCGGCACCGAGATGCCGTTCGCAGCGGCCGAGGTCGGAATCACGATGGCGTGTACCTTCACGGTGGCCGGCGTGCTTTCCCCGCTGGGCGGACGGCTGGTGCAGCAGCTCGGTGCCCACCGCGTCGCCCGGATCATCTCGGCGCTGTGCACGGCCGGGCTCCTCGGCATCAGTGTCGCTCACGCCGTCTGGCAGCTGGTGGGGGCACTTCTTCTGGTGGGGCTGGCGAATGCGCTGTCGCAACCGGCGTCGAACCAGCTGCTCGCTCAGTTGCAGACACCGCGACGGCGCGCGCTCGCGTTCGGCGTCGTCCAGGCAGCCATCCCTGCGGCCGCGCTGGCCGCCGGCGCGGCCCTCGCCGTCGCCAGCCATGGTGTGGACTGGAGGGCGACCACACTGGTAGCCGCGGTGTGCACGATCGCCGTGCAGGCAGTCGTGCCGCGCCGAGGGGCAAGCTTGGCGCCGGTTCCACCCGCCCGCACACCAGGGCGCACACCGACGGCAAGGCCATCCCGCCCGGTGCCGGCAGGACAGCTCGCCACGCTCGTCCTGACCGGTGCCCTTGCCTCGGCGGCCGCTACCGCGCTGCCGACGTTCATCGCCACCGCCGGACTCGCCCAAGGGCTGAGCCCGTTCACAGTCGCTGGCGCGCAGATGGCCGGCAGCATTGGCAGCATCGTCGTCCGGGTCCTTGCGCCGGTCGCGGTCAGCCAAGCTCCCGAGCAGCGCAGGTTCACGCTGATGGCCGTGCTCATCGGGGCCGGCACCGCTGGCTTGCTGCTGCTCGTGCCCGGCACACCGGCCGCCTTCGTGCTCGGCGCGGTGCTCGGCCTGGCTTTCGGCTGGGGTTGGAACAGCCTGTACAACCAGCTCGTCGCGGCCACGGCACCGGGCCGGGTCGCAAGCACGACCGGCTCCACCCAGGCTGGCGTCTTCCTCGGCGGAACTGCGGGTCCGGCGCTTTTCGCGCTGGTGGCGGCCCGTATCGGATTCCCCACCGCGTGGACGGTGATGGCGGTGCTCATGGCCGTCGCCGCTGCTTGCGCACTGGCCGGACAGGCGGGTCGCCGCCGGCCCACCGCTTCCCGGATGACAACAGCCGAAAGGATCTGACATGCCCCTACGACGCGCATACGCCGACACTGCCCTCGGCCAGTTCCACTACGCCGACGCCGGCGCCGGCCGCCGCACGATCCTGATGCTCCACCAGGCACCGCGGTCGCTGGACGAGTTCGTGGAGGTCCAGCATGAGCTGTCCAGGGACTTCCGCACGATCGCCATGGACATGCGTGGCTTCGGCTTGAGCGCGCCTCTGGCTGCCCCCCAGACCATCGAGGCCATCGCCGAGGGCGTTCCAGCCCTGCTGGACGCGATCGGTGTTGAGACCGTCGTGCTCCTGGGTCACCACACCGGGGCAGTTGTGGCCCAGGAAGTGGCGGCGGCCTACCCCGAGCGGGTCGAGGCCCTCGCGCTTTCCGGGATGCCGTGGATCGGCCCGGAGCGACGGGCTCGCGATCACGGCGTTGGTGTGGACGATGCCCAGACTGCCGCGGACGGCAGTCACCTCGTCGACCTTTGGCGGCAACGGCTGCCCTACTACCCGCAGGGGCGACCCGATCTGCTTGACCGGTTCATCCGCGACGCCCTCGCACCCGGCGTTGACCCGGCGGAGGGCCACCGTGCCTGTGCCCGCTACGTCATGGACGAGCGCATCGGCCTGGTCCGCTGTCCGGTCCTGGTCTTCGCGTCGAGCGACGATCCGTTCGCTGCGCCCGCCGTACCGCTGGTGGTGGCCGGCCTCAGAGGGGCGGCCCGGGTAACGACCGCGCCCCTCGAAGGAGCGATGATCCCGGCCATGGAGCAGTGCGCCGACCAGGTCGCCGCACACCTGCGCGCCTTCCTGTCTGCTTGAGCGGCCGATGCCCGGACCGGCGGCCGCCGGTCCGGGCATCGGCACTCAGCCGAACGGGTCGACGCTCACGCTGCCGAGGAACTCTGTGACGACCGCGGCGAACTGCGCCGGGTCGTGGTCAACTGACGGCACGCCGACGCCCTGCAGGGTGGCCGTATGTGCCTGCGGCAGATGCGCCACCAGTTTCGGTACGTCCGGGAGCGAGAACGCGTCGAGCTCGCCACAGACCACGAGCGCCGGCGCGCGGACGAGATCGATCCGCTCCTCCATGCGGTAGGCGTTCACCGCCAGGTGGCCCTCCTCTACCCGGTCTTGCACCCGTACGGCATCCGCGACGAGGCGGTGCAACAGGTCCGGACGGTCGGCTGGATAGAAGGGCACTCGCTTGTTCCACAGCGCCTGGTAGTGGCTGCCGTCGTCGGAGATCGGCACGCCGTCGATCGACGGCCGGCGGCTCACCTCGTCACGCCTGGGGGCGTCGACGTACGGCACCCCGGACAGCACCAGCGCCGTGACGAGGTCGGGGCGGCGCGCGGCCAGTTCGAGCGCGATCACTCCACCGGTGTGGTGGCCCACGACCGCGACGCGGGTGAGTCCGAGGGCGTCAGCGAGGTCCTCCACGCCGTCGGCGAACAGCTCGATGCTCCACGGCTCAGCCGGGCTGTCCGAGCTGCCGAAGCCGAGGGTGTCCGGTGCGATCACCCGATGGTCACGCGCCAGCAACGGGATGACCTCGCGGTACTCGTCCCACGAGCGTGGCGTCTGGTGCAGCAACAACACCGCGGTGTCAGAGCCCACTTCGCCGTCTCGCCGCCCCGACCGCGCGGCCTCGGCGTAGTGGATCTGGCCGTGTCGTGTGTCGGCGTAGTTCTTACGCATTAGTCTTGCACCACCTGTTCGTCGTGCGGACACAGCACCAGGCGCCCCCGTATCTCACCCCGCTGCAACCGCGTCATCGCGTCCTCAAAGCCGGACCAACCGACCCGCTCCACCGGCACGGTGAGCGCGCCCTCCGCCGCGAGCCGGTCGACCGCGGCGAGCGCGTCGGCCGACCGGTCACCGCGGCGCAGCATGTTGACCGGGAGCAGGGCGACGTCGGCAAGAAGCCAGTTCGGCAGGTCGAGGGTGATTGCGGTACCCGCCGTGTGGCCGAGCGCTGCGATTCGGCCGCCGGGTGCGACGCCCGCCCGCAGGAGCGCCTCGAGGACCGGACCGCCGACCGTGTCGATCGCAACAGTGGCCGGCCCTGTCGCGGCGAGTGCCTCGACCAAGGCGTTGCCCTGCCCGACCACCGGCTCGACGCCTGGGGGCAGCTCGGCCACGCGGTGTTCGGCCGACACGACTCCGTATACCCGGCGTGCGCCGGCACGTCGGGCGAGCTGTGCGGCGACCGCGCCGACGGCCCCGGCTGCGCCGGTGACGATCACGGTGTCGTCCGCGGTCACCTGGGCGACGTCGTGCACTGCTACGTATGCCACAGTGGCGACGCTTGGCAGTGCCACCGCGAGCGCGGGGTCGAGCCCCGACGGGACACTGGACACCGAGGCGGCCGGTGCGGCCACCCATTGCGCCCAGCACCCATCGCCTGTAATCCCCAGCCCCGCGCCCCGAAGCCGTATCCAACGGCCAGTGCCAGCGCCGTCGACCACCACACCGACAGCCTGGGTTCCCCCGATATAGGGCAACCCCGGCCGACGCCCGAAGGTCCCGGAGGCGATGGTCCGGTCCAGGTGTGTGACGGTAGCGGCACGCACCTCCACCAATACTGAATCGCCCGCGACGACCGGGACCGGCATCGTCTCGAGGCGCGGCGGGCTGCCGAACTCGTGCACCCGGGCCACTCGCATGACAGGTGAGGTGCTCATCCTGCGAAGACCGCCGGGCGATCGGCAGCCCACGGTCGCGCTTCCTCCAACTGCGCAGCCACCGCGACGAGCAGGTCCTCCCGGCCGAGACCCGCCACCAACTGGATACCGATCGGCTCTCGGTCATCGGTGAGCGTGGCGGGCACGGCGATCGCCGGCTGCCCCGTCGTGTTGAACGGAGCGGTGAAGGACAGCACATCGATGGAGGCCTGGATGCCGTCGGGCTCCCGCCACGGCCACGAGACCGGCTTGGGAGGTGTCGCGAACACCGGGCTCAGCAGTAGGTCGAAACCCGACTCCCACCAGGTCGACATCCGGGCCCGGAATGCCCCCTGCCAGGCGAAGGCGTCGGCCAGCTCGACACCGGTGATCCGGCGGCCGCGGTGTTCCCAATACTCGGTGACGGGATCGAGGTCACCCGGCTCCGGAGGGCCGATCTCGCGGGTGAGCATCTCGATCGTTTGCACCACGGTGACGCTGAGGGCGTCGAAGAACATTGGCATGCACTTCGAGTCGTCCATCGCTTCGGGGTGGTCGTCGACCACGTCATGGCCGATCGACGCCAGCAGCTGCGCGGTCTGCCGCACCGCCGCGCGCACGGGCCCGACGACCTGCGGCGCGTGGTCGGGGGCCTGATCCATCACACCGATCCGCAGCCGTCCGGGATCCCGGCCGACCTGCCCGATGAGGCCGCCGTCCGGCAATGGCCGGCGAAGTCCCACATCGGCCGGAGAGGAGATCGCTACAGCGTCGAGCACCCGGGCGGTGTCGCGGACGGTCCGGGTGACCACAGCCGGGACGCTGTGCCCCCACCGGTTCGGGGCGCCGGGTCCACCGCTGATCCGGCCCGCGGTCGGTTTGAGCCCGACCAGATGGCAGAAGGCCGCGGGCATCCGGATCGAGCCCCCGCCGTCACCGCCCTGGGCGACCGGCACCATCCCCGCAGCGACGGCCGCGGACGCCCCACCGGATGAACCTCCTGAGGTGAGGTCCGGGCGCCACGGGTTACGGGTGATGCCGTGCACCTTGGTCTCGCTGACGGACAGCACACCGAACTCCGGCGATGACGCCTGGCCGACCATGACGAAGCCGGCGTTGCGCAGGCGTTGGATGATCAGCGAATCCTTGACGGCGCGGCGTCCATGACGGGCGGGCCAGACGCTGCCCAGGTTCGCCGGGTCGCCGGCGCTCTCATTGAGGGACTTCGTCAGGCACGGCACGCCTGCGAACGGCGCTGACCTGTCGACGCGCTCTGCCTCGGCGCGTGCCTCGTCATAGCGGCGGTGGGTGATGCAGTTGATCTCACCGTCCACTTTTTCGATTCGCTCGATCGCGGCGTCGACGAGCTCGCGCGGAGTGACTTCACCCTCGCGCACCAGCTCGGCTTGCGCGGTGGCGTCCAGGTCGACGAGGTTCAACGGACGGGCTCCTTCGTCTGCTCGGCGGGGTGATGGCAGGCGACATGGTGGTCGTCGTGCGCGTTCAGAACTGGTCGCTGCGTGACGCACACGTCCTCTTGGCGTGGGCAGCGTGTCGCGAACGAGCACCCTGTGGCGGCCGTGAGTGTTCCTGCGGATCCGCCAGGTCTGACCTTGCCGCGCCGCGCTTCGGGGCGTTGCCGCGGGTCCGGGGACGGCACCGCGGCAAGCAGCGCCTGCGTGTACCAGTGGCGTGGTTGGGCGAAGACCTGAGCGGTGTCGCCCATCTCGACGACCTCACCGGCGTACATGACGGCGACCCGGTCGCTGATCTTCTGCACCACCGCCAAGTCGTGAGAGATGAAGATGTAGGTGAGCTGGCGGTCCCGCTTGAACTCGGTGAGCAGGTCGAGGATCTGCGCCTGAACCGACACGTCCAGGGCGGACGTTGGTTCGTCGAGGATCACCACGTCGGGCCGCTTCACCAGTGCGCGGGCGACGGCGATCCGCTGTGCCTGTCCGCCGGAGAACTCATGCGGGAACCGTCGCTGTGCCCCTGCAGGAAGACCGACCTCGTCGAGCGCGCCCGCCACCTGGTCGCGGCCCTGTTTCGTGCGCGCTTCCCTACCCAGCGGCTCGCCGACCGACGTACCGACCCGCAGCTTCGGATTGAGTGAGCCCAGCGGGTGCTGGAACACCATTTGAAGACGCCCGGCCAGGGCGGTGCGACGCCGGTGCTCTACCGACTGGCCGTCAAAGGTGATCGTGCCGGCGGTGGGCGCCTCCAGGCCCGCCAGCATCCGAGCCAGGGTCGATTTTCCCGATCCGGATTCTCCGACGATGGCGAGCACTTCGCCTTCGCGCACGTCCAGCGACACGCCCCTCACTGCGGCGATGTGCTGGCCCTTGGAGCGGAACGTCTTCCGCACGCCCTGAATGGTGTAGACAGGCCGCCCCATGGGGGCTGTGGGCGCCGCGTCGGTCTCTCCGACCCGCGGCATCGCGGCGAGCAGCCGCCGTGTGTAGTCAGCACGGGGGTGTAGGAGGACGTCGCTCACGGCACCGTGCTCGACGATCTTACCGTCGAGCATGACGCCTACCCGGTCAGCGGTCTGGGCGATCACGCCCATGTCGTGCGAGATGAGGAGAACGCCCACGCCGAACTCGTCGCGGACCTCCCGAAACAGTTCGAGGATCCCGGCCTGGACAGTGACATCCAGCGCCGTCGTGGGTTCGTCCGCCAACAGAATTCGCGGATCGCCGGCGAGTGCGAGCGCGATGGCGACTCGTTGACGCAATCCGCCGGACAGCTGGAACGAGTACTGCCTGGCGCGGCGTTCCGGCTCAGGGATGCCGACGCGGTCCAACAGCTCCACAACAGCTTTACGCCGGTCCCGGCCCCGTAGTCCGCGGTGGCGATTGATGACTTCGGCGAGCTGGTTGCCGACGCGCATCGACGGGTCGAGAGCACCCATCGCGTCCTGGAAGATGGTGCCGACCAGGCGGCCACGGATGCCGCGCCAGCCCCTCGTGTCGAGGCCGAGCAGGGCTTGGCCACAGACAGCCAAGCGCTCAGCCTCGACACGAGCACCTCGGGGAAGCAGACCGGCACAGGCCATGGCAACGGAACTCTTACCGCTTCCGCTTTCGCCGATCAGCCCCAGGATCTCGCCCGGCTCCATCCTGAGCGAGACATCCTGCACCGCTGCCGGTGCGTCACCGTAGGTGATAGTGAGACCACTGATGTCGAGGAGCGGCTGCGAGGCGGTGGCGGTGTCACGCATGGGTGGGTCTGCCTCCACGAGGTAGGGCTGGCTGGGTCATCGGAGCGTCGCGTCCTTGAGTAACAACCGGGTGTTGGACGGCTCGGCGCTGAACTTCACGCCGGGCGCCCACGCCTCCCAGACCTGAACCGACGCGTACGGAATGAGGATGTAGGCCTTCTCGGCGATGTACCGGTTGATCTCCCGGTAGGCGGCGGTGCGCGCTTCGTCGGTCTGCGCATCCTCGACCGCGGCAGCCATCATCTGCCACAGCTTGTCGTCGTTGACCTTGGTGGCTGCGCCGCCCTTGGCGAACCACAGGTCGAGGTATTGGCTCGGGTCTGCGTTAAGCGCAGCCGTCAGCTGGACCAGATCGGCGTTCCACTTGCCTGAGGTGATCGCGCTCACCAGGCGGCTCCACTCGACCTGGCGGATCTCCACGGTCACACCGATCTTCGCCAGCTGCTCCTTGACCAGCTGTGCCGTCGCGAGCTTCTCCGGTGACTCCGCACGGATCGCCAGGGTGAGCGTCACGTTCTTTGCGCCAGCGTCGGCGAGAAGCTGCTTCGCCTTCACCGGGTCGTACTGATAGTTGGGCATGTCGTCGCCGACGTCGGCGCCGAACGGGTCACCAGGAGGGATCACGCCGGATGCGACACCCGCGCCCTGCGAGCCGATTTCGATCAACTGCTTGCGATCGACTCCGAGGTTCACGGCCTGACGGATGCGCTCATCCGACAGCGGCCCTTCCTTCACGTTCATCGCCAGCCAGTACGCACCCACCCGGTAGGTGTCTCCGACGGTGAATCCGGCCTTGTCGAGCTGCTGGGTGTTGCGCGGCAACCGCACCTGGGTCATCTGGATCGCGCCGGACTGGAGGGCCTGAACCCGGGTCGACTCGTCCGGCATGACGCGGTACTGCACCTTGGCGATTTCCGGTGCACCGTCCCAGTAGTCGGGGAACGCCGAGGTCGTGATCGTCGAGCCCTCCTTGAACTCGTCGAGCTTGTAGGGCCCAGTGCCGTTCTCCTGGGTCTTCAGCTCGTCCACCGACTTGGCGGTGACCCACTTCTTATTGACGACGCCCCCGCTCCAGGGCTGGGCGAGGAGGCGGGGAAGGGAGGTCTGCGGCTGGGTGAGCTTGACGACGACCTGGCTGTCGCCCTTCACCTCGACATCGGCGATGCGGTACAAGGATTTGTACGGGGAGTTCTGCTTCGGATCGACGATCCGCTTGAGGCTGAACTGAACGTCCTCGGCGGTGAGCTCGCTGCCGTCGTGGAACTTCACGCCCTTACGGAGCGTGAACTCGTACTCCGTCGGAGACGTACGCTTCCACTGCTCCGCGAGGGCCGGCTCGACGGTCTTGCCGTCGGGAGCCAACTGAAGGAGACCCTCGTAGAACTGGGCGACCATGCGCTTGGCATCGTGCGCCTGCGCCATGATGGGGTCGAGCCCGCTGAGCGGCTGGGTCTCGTCGGCGATCACGAAGGTGTCGCCCTTCTTCAGCTTCGAGGCGGAACCTGCTGCTCCCCCGCCGGATCCTCCTCCGCATGCTGTCAGGAGCAGGCTGGCGGTCGCGGTGATGGCGACCCCGACGAGTCGCATTCTTGTTCTGGATGTCATGACGTCGGTTACCTTTCACGGATCTCCGGCGATGGAGGTTGGACGTGCGCTTTCAGACGATCGACTTGCGTGAAACGGCGAAGCCCTCTCCGATCAGTCCCCAACCGACGGAGGAGAGCACGAGCGCTGCGGCGCCGCCGAGGACCAGCCATGGAGATCCAGTCATGTAGCTCTGCGACTCGAACACCATTCGGCCCCAGCTCGGCGTCGGCGGCTGCACTCCGAGCCCGAGGTAGCTGAGGGACGATTCGAGGAGGATGACGATCGCTGCGGTGTTGGCGAGCTGGATTGTCATCAGTGGGGCAACGTTAGGCAGCAGGTGCTTGAGCGCGATCTTCGGCTCGGCGACACCGGACACGCGGGCGGATTGGACGAACTCACGTTCGCGCAGCTCGAGACATCGCCCACGCACCACCCGGGCGAAGTGCGGAACGGTGACGAGCGCGAGCACCGCGATCAGGGTGGTCTTGCTCGGGGACAGGACTGCTACCACGCCCAGCGCCAGAAGCATCGAGGGAAAGGAGAGCAACAGGTCGACCGCCGACATCAGGATCGTGTCGAGCCAGCCTCCGCGCAGGCCGGCGATCAGTCCGATCGCCGAGCCCACTGCCATAGCGAGCAGGGCGCTGGCCAGGGCGATGGACAAGGACGTCCGGCCAGCGACGCAGAGGCGGACGAAATAGTCACGTCCGATGTCGTCGGTGCCCAGCCAGTGAGTACCGTTCGGCGGCTGGAATGGAATGCCGGCCACCTCCGTGGGCGTGAACGGACGTAGCACTCCGACCCCGAACGACAGGACGAACAGCGCCAGCAGCAGTGCGACCCCCGCCACGATCTCGACTCGGCCGCGCAGAAGCGCCGCGCGTCGGCCTTTGCCCTTCGTTGGCTGTGTCACGGGTGCCGTGGTGGACACGTCGGCAAGGGCGGTCATCGCTTGGCACCCACCTTGGGATCGAGGAGCGGATAGGTCAGGTCGACGGCGAGGTTCATCACGACGTACACGGCACCCAGCAGCAGCAGGCAGGCTTGGGCGACCGCGTAGTCCTGCTGTTGGAGGGAATTCACGGTCAGCTGACCGATGCCCGGGATGGCGAAAACGTTCTCGACCAGGACTGCTTCGCCGATCAGTCCAGCCATCTGCAGACCGGCGATGGTGACGACAGGCGCTGACGCGTTGCGCATGCCGTGCCGAACGGTTGCGCCGAAGCGGGTCGATCCGGCCGCCAGGGCGGTTCGGATGAAGTCCTGCTCGTAAACGTCGAGCATCGAGGTCCGCATGTAACGGCAGATCGTCGATCCAAGCGGAAGTCCGAGAGCCAGGGCGGGCAACAGCAGCGACTTCAGGTTGCCGCTCGGATTCTCAGCGAATGCGACGTACTGCAAGGTAGGCCAGCTCGGCGCCCAGGTGGAGGCGGCAAGCACGAGCACTACGCCGAGGACGAAGACCGGCGTGGCGAGTCCGAGGAACGTGCCGGCCCGGGCGAGCCGGTCGATGAGTCCGCCGCGGTTGAGCGCGGCGAGCGCGCCCAACGGCACCCCCCACAACACCGATATCACCGTGGCGGCGGCTGCGAGCTCAACCGTGCCCGTCAGCCGATCGGCGATCATCTCGCTCACCGGCAGCCCCGAGAACATCGAGGTGCCGAAGTTGCCCTGGAGCACCTGTCCGAGCCAGGCGAAGTACTGGACGACCAGCGGCTTGTCGAGGCCCAGCTGTTCCGACAGGCGCGCCCTGGCATCGGCGTCGGAGTAGGGACCCGCGAGGACATCGACCGGCGAGCCCGGCAGCGCCTGGACCAGTGCGAAGGCGAGGATAGACAGCAGCCAGAGAACCACCGCGCCACGCAACACGCGCCCCAGGATCATCAAGATCAGCGGCGGTACCCGCAGCGTCCGGCCCCAAGAGTCCCTGAATGGTTTGACGGCAGCGGTGCCGACTCGAACCTCACCCACGGTCATCCTTCCGACGGGGGCCTCAGTGTTGTGATGCTCACAGTGCAGCGCTACGACGGTGTTCCGTTCAGCGAACCTGGTGCGGGCGCAGCAGAAGCACCGGATCCGGGTGCGGCACTCCCGCCCCGTCAAGCTCGGCTCGGACGGCGCCAGCTGCCACAACACCCGGTACCTGAGGACCGGACTCCGGGTTCTCCGCCGGCAAGGGCTCGCACAGCGAGCGAGTGAACCGGCAACGGCCGTCTCGGTCAACGGACCGCGTTGCTGTGCCCCTCACCATGGCTCGGCGAACGATGCGGCTGATGCGCCGTCAGCTGTTGTCCGCAGAGGAGAACCATGTCCCAGACCAGCGCCCATGAACTTCTCGGCATCTCACCCCAGGACGAACAGCTGCTCCGCGATCGGCTGGAGAAGCTCACGGAGCTCCTGCTCGGCGTCAGTCACGACATTCACGCGCATCCGGAGGTCGGCTTCGAAGAGGTGCGTTCCAGCGAGCTTCTCGCCTCCGCCCTCAAGGAGCACGGGTTCCGTGTCCAGAAGCCGCTCGCAGGTCTCGAGACTGCCTTCCTCGGCACCTTCGACACGGGCCGGCCCGGCCCACGCGTCGCGGTGTTCTGTGAGTATGACGCGCTCCCGGAGATCGGACACGGCTGCGGGCACAACGTGATCGCGTCCGCAGGGCTCGGCGCGGCTCTGCTCACCAAAGAGCTGCTCGTCACTGAAGAGGTTGGCGGCACTCTTCTGGTTGTCGGCAGCCCCGCCGAGGAAGGAGGCGGCGGGAAGGTACCGATCATCAACGCCGGCGTGTTGGACGGTGTGGATGCCGCGATGATGCTGCATCCCTCGGGAGAGAACCTCTCCGCCATGCGGACGCTCAGCCGGGCCAGCATGGAGGTGCGGTTCACCGGCAAGGCCGCCCACGCGGCCGTGAGCCCTCACCAGGGCGTGAACGCACTGGACGCCGCGGTGCTCACGCTGAACGCGATCGCGCTGCTCCGCCAGCAGGTGACCCCTGACGTCCGCATCCACGCGATCATCACCGACGGCGGCCAAGCGCACAACATCATCCCGGAGCGCGCAGTCGTCGTAATCTCGGTCCGTTCGGAAGACCCGAGGTTTCTACTCGAGAGCCTGCGACCGCGGGTGGAGAACTGTGTGCGGGGGGCAGCGCTGGCCACCGGTGCGCAAGCGGACATCAAGCACATCGATCCGCCGTACCTCTCCATCGCACCGAACCCGGTGCTCGAACAGATCGTCGACGATGCCTACCGGCGGATCGGACGCGTCACGGAGCCGCACCGCGAGGAGGTCTTCCCCGGCTCCACAGACATGGGCAACGTCAGCCAGGTCGTGCCCTCGATCCACCCCAACATCGAGATCGTGCCCGGGCTGACCATGCACAGTCGGCAGGCCACGGAGCTCGTCGGCGGCGAACACGGCGACAAGGCGGTGCTGGACGGAGCGATGATGCTCGCGATGACCGCGAGCGCCCTGTTCCGCGCACCCGGCCTGGTCGACGGGATGAAGGCGGAGTTCACCGAAGGCGTCAGGGTCTGATCGGCGCGTGACACCGGTCGGCGTACGGCTGCGTCCGTCGACTGGTCGCGCTGCCCCGGAGTTGAGAAACGTCGAACAGCGCCGAAGGCCACCAGGAGCGCCACGAAGGCGATGCCATCGGCGGTGGCGAGCTACCGCACGGCTACCGCTCACTCGCAGTGTGTAGGAGGAGGTCAGCTATGGATACGATCGCGATCATCGGAGGCACGGGACCGCAGGGAAAGGGGCTCGGCTACCGCTTCGCGAAGGCTGGGCACCGGGTGGTACTCGGCTCCCGGTCCAAAGAGCGTGCCGCGGCGGCTGCCGAGGCGCTCCGGCTACGGATCTCAGGGAGCGGGTCTCTCGAAGGTGCCGACAACGTGAAGGCAGCCGAGATCGCCGACCTCGTCGTCGTTGCGGTTCCCTACGACGGCCATGATGCACTTCTTGCCGAGTTGGGCGACCATCTCGCCGGGAAGGTCGTCGTGAACTGCGTGAACCCGCTCGGCTTCGACAAGGCCGGCCCCTACGGTTTGGATCTTGGCCCGAGTTCGGCTGCCGAAAAGGCGCAGGCTCTGGCGCCCGAAGCACACGTAGTCGGGGCGTTTCACCACCTGTCCGCGGTGAGCCTGATCAGCGGGGCTGACCTGCTCGACCACGAGGATGTTCTGGTCTGCGGCGACGACGCCACCGCGAAAGCCAAAGTCCTCGAGCTAGCCGCCACGGTCACCGGAAAGCCCGGGATCGATGCGGGCCCGCTTCGTCTTGCGCGTCACCTGGAGCCGTTGACCGCGGTCCTCATCTCGATCAACAAGCGCTACAAGGTGCGGTCGGGAATCGCAATCTCCGGCTTGACCGGGGTTCCGAACCGATAGCCAACCTGGACTCCGCCTGCACGGGGCCATCCCGCTCGGCTGACAGTCACACAACCTGGCCCGGGCGGAGTCCCGGCTGTCATCCGAGGCCCTGCTCCATAAATCCCGTGGGTGATGCGACCTCCCGGCTCGCGTACTCCGACGTTTTCGGGTGCCTGCCCTGCGCGTCGCGTTTCACCCGCGCGGCCACGGGAATCGGAGGCGGACCACCGCGCCGGGGCGGTGGACGACCTGCGGGAGGGTGATGAGCGACAGCAGGTGGCCGGCGGAGTCGGGAGGGTTCGGACGCCGCCTGGGCGAGCATGAGCCGGGTGCCGAGCGGCCAGAGCCGACCGGGGGCAGGATGGTGGACAGCGCTGTCTACGCCGACGGCCGCCGCCACGCCTCCCCGGCTACCCTCGCCGACATCTACCGCTGCCTGCAGGAGCTGGACGATGCGATGGCCTGGATCGGCCTCTACCAGCCGAGCACCGGGCAGCTGCGGTCGCTCGCCGGGGAGTTCCAACCGCATGAGCTCGCGGTCGAGGACGCCATCAACGCCCACCAGCGGCCCAAGCTGGAACGCTACGACCACACCGTGTACGCGTACCGGCAGCCTGTCGCCGCCGTCGCGCCCCGACCGGCCGGCCAGCCCGGGTTCGCCTGGGCCGCCGACTCAGTGCTCGTCACCAGGACAAAATGGGTGGCCTCGCCAGCCCGTCCCGCCCTACCTTGTAACTGGATCTTCTCCGACCCACTCACGACAGGACTTCATCCCGCGTGACACCACCTGCTCTTTAGACCTGAGTGCGCGTTTGGGTAGTGGCTGGGTGGGCGTGTCGCACAGCGGGTCCCACCGATGAGCCTGGCTCGATCGATGGACAGGTATGGATCGAGTGCGGCGGTACCCCTCTGACCTGACCGACGCCGAGTGGGAGATCATCGAGCCGATGCTGCCGTCCCCGCAGTGGATGGGCAGACCGGAGAAGCATCCCCGCCGGGCCGTCGTCGACGCCATCCTGTACGTGGTGCGCACCGGGTGCGCATGGCGGTACCTGCCCGTCGACTTCCCGCCGTGGCAGACCGTGTACGCGCACTTCACACGGCTGAACAGGCGGGGTGTGACCGAGCGGATCCTGACAGAGCTACGGGAACAGGTCCGCCTGGCGCACGGTCGTCATCTGGCGTCTCTCCCTTGATCGGTCGATCAGCCGTTATTTGTACAGTCCCCCACCCGCCAGCGCGCCCACGCCGGCGCCACCTGGAATCGCTATCCAGCCAGCCGCCACCGATCAGAACTCACTGACGCCGAATCGAGACAGGCAGTCGAGGAAGCGTGCTCAGGGTTCGGGCGGCCATATCTGACACCGTAAGCGCGCGCCGGTGCCCGGCGCGGCTACCGAGCGCTACGGACACGCCTGCACCGCGCCCGGCCAGCGGCAGATCCGGATACTTGATCGAGGCTCGCTGGCCGTCGAGACCCACGCGCGTTCGAGGTGCGGTGGACATCTATGGTCCCTGCATGTCGATCACCGACCAAGACTTGGTCATCGAAGCGGCGGAAGCCGGGGCTGCGGTCGTCCGCTCGCACTACGGATCATCGCTGACACGCTTCCAGAAGTCCGCAGGTGACTTCGCCACCGCGGCCGACATCGAGGCTGAGAAGGCCATCATCGATGTGGTACGTACGGCGCGCCCGGACGATCTCGTGCTGGGTGAGGAGAGCGGGCGCACGGGCAACGGCGAGAACGATCGCATGTGGCTGGTCGACCCGTTGTGCGGAACGTTGAATTATGCCGTACGTAATATGCTGGCCTCGGTGAATGTGGCGCTGCGAGCCGGTGGGCAGGTCACGGTGGCCGCCTCCGCGGACCCGTTCACGAACGAGGTGTTCTGGACTGACGGTGCCGCTGCGTACGTGCGTCGCGGTGGTTCGGACCAGCGACTTGCCCCGTCGGCCGAGTCGAGACTGGTCGACGCCAATCTCGACCCACCGTTTCCCAACAAGGGAGTCTTCTCGGCCGCCCGGATGCTCGCTGACGAAGGATTCATCGAGCAGTTCCGCCCTCGCGTCGTCTCCACCACCCTGGCCGTGGCTTGGGTCGCCGCTGGCCGCCGCGCCGCCTACGTCACCGATGGTCACCTGTCCAACAGCGTTCATTTCGCGGCGGGAATCGCCCTCTGCCAGGCAGCCGGTTGTGTAGTCACCGGGATCGACGGCCAGCCGATTCACACCGGTCTGGGCGGTCTGGTTGTGGCTGCAGACGAGCAGACGCATGCCGCCCTACTGACCCTCGTCGCGAACCAGCGCCCACGAACGGATTGATCCGGTATCCGCTTCTCGGCAGATCCGGATGCTGGCGCTAGCCTCGGCCCTTCGTTAAGGGCTGTCCAAGGTATGGGCGGAGAACGAAGAAGTGCCTTCTGATCAGGGAAAATAGGGCTTGTCGAGAGTCCCTGGGCCGCGGCCCGGCTGGCCGTCATGGCCATGCTGCTGCGCGCCAAGTACACCCAGCACCCGCAGATGGCACAGACCCTGCTCGCCAGCGGCGACGCCCACATCGTCTACGTCGACTTCGACTCCTACTGGTCCTCGGCCGGCGAACGAGCCAGCAACTGGATCGGCCGCCTGCTGGAAGTGATCCGCTCCGAACTTGCCGCCGCCGAGGCAGGGATTGCCCTTCCCCCCGTTCACGCCACCGACTCCCCGGCGCCGCCAGGAACCCGAGGAGCAGCCTCCGAGCAAGGAGCTTGACCGCACGTCTCCGCTGCGGTTTGCGGATACCTACGGCACTGTCCCTCGCCGCAGGACCAACACATCCTCATGCGCCACCAGGTGTACGGGCAGGCCCTCGGACCGGGACTTGCGGACGGCCATGAGCCCGAACATCGACGCGCGGTGCACAATCTGCCCGTCGCGGACAGCAGCGAGCATCGCCGCGCACCGCTGAACCGGGACCAGCCCGACCGACTGCGCGACGGCGAGCAGTTCGCCAGGCAGGTCGATCAGGTCGTCGCGTTGACGGCGTACGGGCCGGCAGGTGATGACCACGGTCCCGCCGGGACGCAGCAGCCGGTAGCTGGCAGCCAGGATCGCGGCGAACCCGTCGAACAGTCGGGACCAGCCGCCGTAGGCGAGATTGCCGGACTCCCGATCTCCGTACAGGTGGTTGCGTTTGCGTACCCCGTTGTCCGTCATCCGGACCAGGCCGTGCGTCCCGCGCCCGTACGGCGGGGAGGTGAGCACGAGCGCCACCCTCCCCACCGCGGACGCCGGCACCAGGTCCAACAACCTGGTGGCGTCACCGGTGAACACCTGCGCGGTGCCGGCCGCGCCCTGCGACCGGGCGAGGGTGATGTTGGCGGCGGCCAACGCGGTGAACCGGGGCTCGATGTCGATCCCGATCCCATGCCGATCAAGATGCATCGCCTCGACCAGAGTGGTCCCGGACCC
Organism: Micromonospora sp. NBC_00617; assembly: GCF_045161355.1. Classification (NCBI taxonomy): domain Bacteria; kingdom Bacillati; phylum Actinomycetota; class Actinomycetes; order Micromonosporales; family Micromonosporaceae; genus Micromonospora; species Micromonospora sp. NBC_00617. The sequence goes on from NZ_CP107751.1 coordinate 3,013,242, forward strand.
GCACATCGGATCGAACACCAGATCCCCCGGCGCGGTGTACGAGCTGATCGCGTGCGCGGCCAGGTGCGGCAGCATCTTCCCCCTGGATGGCTGGAAGTCTGCGGGACGTAGCGGCCTCGACGCTGGTCACGGGCGGGCTGTTGGCAGGTCAACCACACCGACGTGACCGGCAGGGGCTCAGCCATCGACAGCTCCGTTTTCCATCGTGCTGTGAGTCAGCACGAGCACGTCGGTGTGGATGTCAAGCTGTGTGCGCTGCCCGGGTCGCGGCGGCCGGTCGGCCGCCACAATGTGCTGCAGGTACGTCAATCCGGCCCGTTTGGCGGCGATGACGACGTCGACCGGTGCGATGACGTCGCCGTGTGGCAGCAGCACCGCCACACACCCGCCAGGGTGGAGGCTGGCCGAGCAGCGGGTGAAGAACTCGACCGGCGACGTGACCTCGTCGGGCGGCCAGCCGGTGACGATCAGCGCCGCCGGCTCCCGGCCCCAGCCGAGTGGTCGGGTCGGGTGGAGGTGGCTGCGGCGGTGGGAGGCGATGACCGCGCGGGCCAGTTGCGGCCCTATGCGAGTGGGGCCCGGCCTGGGTCGTCGGCGCGATCGGCGTCGCGTTGCGATCGTCATGCCCGGATGATCGATCCTGGGGTGCATGAGCGGTCGTCCCATGGGACATCTGGAATGTCACGGTGTCCGTCGGGCCCCGCTTGGTGGCGGGACCCGACGGACTCTTAGGCCGGTGGCGTCTGGGCGGTGTCGGCCAGCAGCAGGGATAGCTCCCGGACCAGGTCGTCCATGGACTGGCCGCTCTGCGCCCTGACCAGGCCGAGGGCAAGGTCGGCCAGCAGGTAGAAGCCGAGGGTACGGGCCTGCTCGGAGCTGAACGCCGACATCAGCTCCTCGGCGCCAGTGAGGTCGCCGCGGTGTTTGGCCGCGATGACCCCGGCGGCGCGTTGGACGATCTCGGCCGCCTCGGGGGTGTAGCCGCTCACGCCGGGTCAGATCTTCGGGGTGGCAGCGCGGGCAGCGTCGAAGCGGGCGGTGACGTCGGTCCAGTTGACCAGATTCCACAGCCGGTCCACGTAGTCCGGGCGCACGTTGCGGTACTGCAGGTAGTAGGCGTGCTCCCACGCGTCGAACACCAGGATCGGAGTCGACCCCTGCCCGACGTTGCCGTGGTGGTCGTAGACCTGCTCCACGATCAACCGCTGACTCAGCGGCTCCCACGCCAGCACACCCCACCCGGAGCCCTGCACGCCCTTCGTCGCCGCCGACAACTGACCGGCGAAGCCGTCGAATGAACCGAAGTGCTCGTCGATCGCCGCCGCCAGCTCACCGTCGGGGCGGTCACCGCCGTCCGGGGACAGGTTGTTCCAGAAGATCGAGTGCAGCACGTGCCCAGACAGGTTGAACGCGAACGTCTTCTCCAACCCGACCAGCGTCGCGTAGTCGCCCTTGTCACGGGCCTCGGCGAGCCGGTCGAGCCCGTCGTTGGCGCCCTTGACGTACGCGGCGTGGTGCTTGTCGTGGTGCAGCTCCAGGATCTCGCCGGACATGGCGGGTTCGAGTGCGCCGTAGTCGTAGGGCAGGTCGGGCAGGTTGTACACGGCCATGGGGTACGTCCTCTCACTACTGCCTCAATATTGCTGTTGCCATTATTGTGCAACAAGACCTTGATTGTCGGCCGGGGGCGTAATTCGTCACAGGAGCGTCGGAACGGCCCGGCCGCTCAGTCGGCACCGCGCAGCGGCTGCCGCACCAGGTCAACAACCTGAACGGGCCGTACGCCTGGCTGGCCGCCCTGGGCGAGGTTGGCGTCGGCGCCGACGTCACCTGCATCGAGGCGTCCCGGCCGACGATGGAGATCTCGACGACCTGCGAACCACCGGCTACCGCCGTGGCGTCGGGCCTGTCAGGTACGACTTCCACTCTCCCCGCGTACCCGAGCAGACGGAGGTCGGCGACGCCCTTCGCCGCAGTGCCCGCCGGCCGGCTCCGGGTCAACCCGACCGCGGCCTGAAGACCCGCCGGTACCCGGAGGTCGAACGGGCCCTGACCCGGCTCGTGGCCGGCGCCGGCGCGATCCGCCGCACGCTCACCTGAGCACGCGGTGGGGTGGCGGCAGGCCGCCGCCCTACCGCGGCTTTGGCAATGCGCCGAACACCTAGGCCAGGCAGCGTCAACCGGCTTCGGCGGGTGCTCGCCGAGCGCGGGAGTCGGGCCGTCCGGTGAGGATGGCGGCGAGGATCTCCGCGCCGTCGACGACTCTCGGACCGGGCCGGTTGAAGTAGGCGGGCCCGTCGACCACCCACACCTGCCGGTTACGAACCGCGGGCAGGTCCGCCCAGCCGGGCTGCGCGGCCGCCACGGACAGCTCGTCGATTGTTTGCTCGGGCGTGAACCCGCACGGCCCGAACACCACCACGTCGGGAGCCAGGTCCGCGATCACCGACCAGCGGTGCGGGGTGCTGTGTGCTCCGGGTCCGAGCAGCAGAGACCGCCCACCCGCGTAGGTGATCTGCTCCGGCACCCAGTGCCCGCCGGGCATCAGCGGATCGAGCCACTCGACGAACAGCACCGTCGGCCCGCCGGTCACCGGCCCGGGCAGCGCGGCGAGACGCGCCTCGGCGTCCGTACGGATCTCCGCTGCCCTGCTCTCGCTGCCGGTCAACGCGGCTACGGCGTCAATCGAGTCCAGGATCCCGGTGATGGTCCTGGCCTCCAGGGACATCACCCGGGTGTCGAGATCGATCATCCGGACCGCGTCGTTGACCCGCTGATAGGAGACCGCGCACACGTCGCACAGGTCCTGGGTGAGGATCAGATCCGGCTTCAGTTCCTCCAGCATGGCGGCGTCGAGCTGGTACAGCGACGATCCTCGGTGTGCGTCGCCGGCGATCGCCGCCGAGATCTCCCGGCTTGTCAAGGGCTCAGGCAGGGAAGTCGCGGTCACGGCCGGGATGTCGGCCAGGTCGCCCGGCGGCCAGTCACACTCGTGCGTACGGCCGACCAGGTGCCCGGTCAGGCCGAGCATGGCCACGATGTCCGTGGCAGCCGGCAGCAGGGAGACGATTCGCACACCCGCCTGCCTACCAGGCACAACCGTGCGACGTCCACTTCGAGGACAGTCCGAGCCGGGTCTCAGACCTCCTCGGCGCCGTCGAGCAGCGCCCGCCGCAGGGCCAACCGGTGCTCCCGGCGGATCTCCGCCTCCCGGTAGCGACGCCGGTCCCCGTCCGTCTCCGGCAGCAACGGCGGCACCGTACGCGGCTGGCCGTCATCGTCGATGGCCACCATGACCAGGTGGGCGGTCGCCACGTCGGTGGGCGGCACCGCCCTGTCCCACCGGTCCGCGGTGACCTTCACGGCCACCTCCATCGAGCTACGGCCCGCCCAGGTGATGCGCGTCGACGTGCATGATGTCGCCGACCCGAACCGCCCGCAGGAACGCGGTCTCGTCGATCGCGGCGGTCACCGCCGGGCCATCGGAATGCCGGGCGGCGACCACCCCGGCAACGGAGTCGATGAGGTTGAGGATCCGGCCGCCGCGCACCGTACCCATCAGGTTCGTGTGGTGCTGATCCATGATCTGCGACAGGGTCAGGTGCGACGCCGACGGTGGTCGACCGGCGATCGTGATGATGTCGTGCACAGCGGTAGTCCGTCCCTCGGGAAACCACACCACCGGATCGCGGGCGCACGCTGACGAGGACGCGACCGCGCAGACCACGCGGCACGTCACCCGTTCAGCCCACCCGCGAGGCCGACGGCAGCGCACACGGTTGTGTACGCGGCACCGGCAGGTCTTCGGACTCGCGGGCCCGACCGGCTCTTGGCCGGTCTCCTACTGGCCGTCGCTTCCCAGGCCACTGGCCCAGTGCTGATGACGGCTGTCGTTCCCACTCACCGCTGCGGGGCAGCCCCGGAAGCCACTGGACAAGCCGGTACGGGAGTACTTCCTGGTCAATGGGCAGTTCGAGCCACGCGAGTACACGACGGGGTTCCCGGCGGTGGTGGCCCTCGCGCATCTGCCCGCCAAGGGCCAGTACTCGGTGAGTTACCTGTCGATCGCCTCGGACGGCGACACGGTCCGAGGCACGATGACCTTCCGCTACAGCGGGCGGGCGACGGCCGCGCCGCAGGGGTGGAGCCCGCCGACGAACCAGCCGGACCCGGCGCTGCTGGCCGCCACCGAGCAGCACAAGTCGTCCGGGCAGGCGTCTGCGGTACCGACCACAGCAGCCGAGCAGGCGAGCGCACCGGCGGCGGCTCCCCCGGTCGAGCCGAGTGACGACGACGGCCCCGGAGCGACGGTCTGGGCCGGCTTGGCGGCGGCGGCCGTGGCAGCGGTGGCCGGATTGATCGCTTGGCGTCGTCGCCTGGTTTCCAGGGGAAGGCCCACCGGCCGGAGCCGCACCTCACCGGCGACCTCCGGCCGACGCAGCCCCAGTGGCCGTTCCGGGCACAAGACCGTCGGCGGCAAGACCGGCGCTCGTCCCGGACAGAAGTCCGTCGTCGGCATGACCGGCACGACCACAGGCGCCAATGGGCTCGCCACCGACGGCAAGCGGCGACCCAGCACCGTACCGGCGGCGCGCAAGGGCAACGCGGCTGTCGTGGCCCGGACGGGTGTCGCGGTCGATCTGGTTCCGACCGATCGCGAGGCAGATCCCCTCGCCAGAACCGACGGTAAGTCGCCGTCCAGGCTCGTCGCCCCCGCATCATCGTCCGATGTGGACGTCGCCGCCATGGCACCGGGATCCCGGCTGAGCAACACCCACCTGGCGCTGCTCGTCGGTGGGCTGATGCTGGCACTGCTGGCCGGATTCGGGCTGGCCCGCATCGGCACCGCCGACCAGAACCCGGCCGCCACCACCGCACGCCAGCCATTGGGCGGGTCGCCGGCCTCGGGACAGGCGGTGTCCGCCGCTGATGGGCACCAACACGCGCCGGGGATCGGGCCCCACACCCACCCGGGTGACGGCTCAACCGGCGAGACGCTGGCGACCGGGACGACGATCAGCGCGGGCGGGTACACCCTGCAACCGCTGGAGCGGTCCCAACCGCCCGGTGTACGCGCCGACTACCGGTTCCGGATCGTCGGCACCGACCGGCAGGCGGCGACCCGCTTCGCGGTCGTCTACGACAAGCCATTGCACATGATCGTGGTGGGCCGCGACCTGACTGGCTACCAGCACCTGCATCCGACGATGGCACCCGACGGCACCTGGAGCGTCCCGCTGACGCTGGCCCGACCCGGCGGCTACCGCGTCTACGCCGACTTCTCCGTCACCGCGACCGACGGCAGGCAGATACCCCTCGTGCTGGGCGTCGACCACATCGTGCCCGGCGCGCACACCCCCGCTGCTCTGCCGCCGGCGCAGGCACAGGCGACGGCAGGGCCGTACGCGGTGTCGATGAACGGCACCCCGGCGGTGGGGGTGACGGTGCCAATGCAGTTCCAGGTCAAGAACGCCGACACGACCACGCCCGCGCAGCTCGAGCGGTACCTCGGGGCGTACGGGCACCTGGTCGTCGTCCGCGAGGGCGACCTCGGCTACGTGCACGTCCACCCCGAACAGGAGCTTGTCGACGGGGCCGTCCAGTTCTGGCTGACCGCCCCGAGTTCCGGCCGGTACCGGGCCTTCTTCGACTTCCAGGTGAGCGGAAAGGTGCACACCGCCGAGTACACGATCAACCTGCCCTGAGCGGACGCCGCGAATCTGACCCTGAAGCCATGGAACTGGTTCCCGCCGTCGTCCGCCCGGTGGCGGGCGTGGGTCAGGCCCTGGCTGATTCGGCCACGAACGTGCTGGTGGTTCAGGCGGTCGCGGCGCAGCGCAGGGGTGCAGCGATCGGGGTGACGCAGTCGGGGTGCCATGCACCGGCGATGCGCAGCACCCGGCCGAGCTCACCGAGGAGGTGATCGGGGACGCGCACATCGCCCTGGCGGCCGTCGAGGCAGTGGAGCAGCACGCGACAACAGCCGCCGGAAGATGATCCGCTGACGGGTCGTATCCGTACCGGTAAGCGAAGCGCTGCCGTAGGCTCATCCGGGACCTACTACAACCCGTCGTCAACGTTGATCGGATCGTGGTGGTTCAGGTCGCCAGGCAAAACCGGACACGGAGGTACCAGGTGACCGACGACGACGCGGAGATCACCGCCTGGGCTCTCGCGGCGGGCCGGGGCGACCAGGACTCGGCCACCCGCTTCATCCGGGCGACCCAGCAGTGCGTGTGGCGTTTCGTCGCCAACCTGATCAGCCCCTCCGAGGCCGACGATCTGACCCAGGAGACGTATCTCCGGGCGATGCGCTCGCTGCCGTCGTTCGCCGCGCGCTCGTCGGCCAGGACCTGGCTGCTCGGGATCGCCCGGAAGGTCACGGTGGACCACGTCCGCGCGGTGGCGAGACGTCCGCGCACCACCCACCTGTCGGACTGGCACGACGCCCCGGACGCACGCGGCAGCGCCTTCGACACTGCGGTCGTGCTCGACGATCTCCTGTTCTCGTTGGCACCGGACCGACGCGAAGCGTTCGTCGCGACCCAGATCCTCGGCCTGTCCTACGCCGAGACCGCCGAGGTGTGCGGGTGCCCCGTCGGCACCATCCGCTCCCGGGTGGCACGGGCTCGAGAGGACCTGGTTGCCGCGGTCAACGCGAGCCCGCAGCCGGCGCGGCGGCGGCACGGCACCGCCGCCAGCTGAACGGCGACCAGCGCGAAGCCGCCACATCGCCGATTGCCCAGGGAACCAGGACGCCCCATAAACCGACTACCGGTACATGGGGTGTGAGCAGTGGCGGGAGATCCTGTCCGCGCAGTTGGACGGCGAGGAGACCCCCGCCGAGCAAGCCTGGGCCGGCGCTCACCTTGAAGGGTGCGCGACCTGCCGGCGATGGTACGACCAGGCCGCTGCGGTGACCCGGCGGACCCGCCTGACGCTCACCGCACCGGGGCCTGATCTCACCCACGTCATCCTGGCCGCGCTCCCCGCGCCTCGACGACTGCGAGACCGACTCGCGCTCACCCTGCGAGCCGGGCTCGCCCTCATCGGCGCGCTTCAGCTGGTATTGGGCCTGGCGCAGATCGGCCGCGGCCCGTCCGACGCCCACGCCCACGATGCCGCCGGCGCTCTCACCTCTGGGCACCTGTGGCACGAGGCCGCCGCCTGGAACATCGCCGTCGGCGCCGGGTTCCTCTTCGTGGCAGCCCGACGTACGCCCCCCACCGGGCTGTTGCCGACCCTGAGTGCCTTCGTCGGCACGCTCATGCTGCTCTCGGTCAATGACCTGATGACCGGCCGTGTGGAACCCGCCCGCCTGGTCAGCCACGGCTTCCTGCTCGTCGGGTACCTGATCGTCGTCGCGTTGGCGCAGACCAGGCGGCACCGTGACGGGCCTCCGACGCAAGGCCGGACCGACCGCCCCGCCTGGCGCCTGTCGGCCGGCGACGAGCCGCAGGCCACCCAGCCGAGGCTACGACTGGCGCCACCCCACCCGGGCACGGCACGGATCCGCGACCGGTCAGCGGCCTGACCGGCGGGAGCGCCCTCGCCACTACGCCGGACCGTCCGCCGCATCAGCCGTGGACCGCGTGACGGCAATTGCCCGCCGGTCCGGAACTTTCGCGCGACGGCGACCGACCAACGAAGCAGCAAGCAACCATCGGAGGAAGAATTCATGCGCACCACCAGCCCTTTCGGATCGCGCCGACGCTCGGCCGTTGTCCTCGCCACCGCCGCTGCGCTCGTGGCGGTCGGTGCCGCGGGCTGCGGCTCGTCCGACGGGTCGTCGACCGCGCAGCCGAGCCCTTCCGTGTCGGCCAGTGCCGCTGCTGGTGTGGTCACGATTCGCGACCCGTGGGTGAAGGCGGCCGACAAGGGGATGACCGCGGCCTTCGGGACCCTGGTCAACGACAGCGACACCGATGTCACGGTGACCGGTGTCGCGACGTCGGTGTCGTCGATGGAGCTGCACGAGATGGCCATGAAGGACGGCAAGATGGTCATGCAGCAGAAGCAGGGCGGCATCGTGATCAAGGCCAAGAGCACGCACCCGCTGGAGCCCGGTGGTGACCACCTGATGCTGATGGATGTCAAGCAGCCCGTGCGGGCAGGTGACGAGCTGACCTTCACCCTCACCTTCGCCGACGGCAAGACCCAGCAGTTCTCCGCCGTTGCCAAGCCGTTCACCGGTGCCCAGGAGAGCTACGCCCCGGGCAGTGGCGAGCCCATGCCCGGCATGAGTGCCACGCCGGAGATGAGCATGAGCCCGGCATCGTGACCGACACGCCAACTGCCCGGCCGTTGAGCAGGCGTGGCCTGCTCACCGGCGGGGCGCTGACCGCCGGAGGCGCGCTGGCCGGTGGTGCGGCGGTCGCCGCGACCCGTACCGACGGGACCGCGCGACCGAAGGCCGGCGTGGACACGACGCCGGTGGCGAACGTCGGCGGCCTGGTCGAACCGTTTCACGGCGTCCGGCAGGCCGGGGTCGCCACCGAACCGCAGGCGCACGCGTCGTTCGTGGCGCTCACCCTGCGGGCCGGCACCGACCGGGCCGCGCTGGGTCGGTGGCTGCGGCTGCTGACTGACGACGCCGCCCGTCTCACCCAGGGCCGAGCCGCTCTGGCCGACACCGAGGCCGAACTCGGGCTGCTGCCCGCGCGGCTGACCGTCACCTTCGGGTTCGGGCCCGGTCTCTACCGTGCCGCCGGCGTCGACGACCGCCGGCCGGCATCGGTCACCGACCTGCCGTCGTTCCGCATCGACCGGCTCCAGCCGGCCTGGTCGGGCGGTGACCTGCTGTTGCAGATCTGCGCGGACGACGCGATCACCGTGGCGCACGCCCAACGGGTCCTGATCAAGGACAGCCGACCGTTCGCCACCGTGCGGTGGGTGCAGCAGGGCTTCCGGCGCAGCCCCGGCGTCGAGCCGGGCGGCCACACGCAGCGCAATTTGTTCGGTCAACTCGACGGCACCGCCAACCCCCGGTCGGGGACCCCGATGGACTCGGCCGTCTTCGTGGCCGACGGCCCGGCGTGGCTACGCGACAGCACCACACTGGTGCTGCGGCGGATCAGCATGAACATGGAGACCTGGGATCTGCTCGGCCGCACCGATCGCGAACTCGCCGTCGGCCGGCGGCTCGACACCGGCGCACCTCTGACCGGCACGGCCGAGCACGACGAACCCGACTTCGCCGCCACCGGCCCGGACGGCCTCACCGTCATCCCCGACTTCTCCCACATGACCCGCGCCCACGTCACCGACGACCGGTTCAAGATCCTGCGCCGGCCCTACAACTACGACGCCGTGCCGACAGCCGAGGGTCATGCGGACAGCGGCCTGATCTTCACGTCCTACCAGGCCGACATCGCCCGGCAGTACCTGCCCATCCAACGCCGACTGGCCGACCGGGACCTGCTCAACGAATGGACCACCCCGATCGGGTCCGCCGTCTTCGCCATCCCTCCCGGTTGTCAACCGGGAGGATGGGTCGGCGAGCAGGTGCTCGGATGACCACGCCAACCGGAGTTTCGTCATGACCGTACCGTCGTCCCGCCCCACCGCCGTCCGGCTCGGCGCGGCGGTGCTCGCCGTCGTCGTGGCGCTGCTCATTCCGGCCAGCCCGGCGTGGGCCCATAACTCGCTCAGGTCGGCGGCACCGGTTCAGGAGTCGACGCTGTCCAGCGCGCCTACCGAGATCGTGCTCGAATTCGCTCAGCGGCTCGATCCGACGTTCACCACCATCGTGCTCAGCGACGCCGCCAAGCGGAGAATACCCACGGGCGACCCAATGGTCGGCGGAGCGAAGGGGTCGGTCCAGGTGAGCGAGGCGCTGCCCAACGGCACCTACACCGTCGCCTACCGGGTCGTCTCCACCGATGGCCACCCGGTCCAGGGGTCGTACCCGTTCACGGTGGCCGACCCCAATTCCAGCGCCGCGCCGATCGTCAGCACGACGACCAACACGCCGTCCGCCGCCGCGTCGGTGCAGGACGACGATGGCCCGGGCGCTGGCCTCCTCGTCGCCGGCGGCGCGCTGGCCATCGTCGTCGTGGTGGTTGGTGGGCTGCTCTGGCGGCGAGCGAGCCGTCGATGACCAGCCCGCTCTTCCGCGGTCGCGTCATCTCACCACTTCACAGGTCAAGGTCAACACGTGTCCGACACAGATTCCCGGCAGCTCGCCGCCGACGATCCTGGTAACACCCAGACCACCGTCCCGGCGCCAGCCAGGCCGGCCGCGACGGCCACCGCCCGGCCCCGGTTCACCGCATCTACCGGGTTCGGCTGGTTGACCATTGTCGCCATCTGCGCCTCGGGTGTCGCTCTGCTGCTGCTCGGCCTGCGGGTCGGAGGTGCCCTCGCCGCCGCGATTCCGGGCCTCCCGGACGCGGGGCCGGTCACGACCTGGGCGCTACCGGTGGTCCGGCTCCTCTGCGACGGTCTCGCCACCGTCACCGTCGGCATGCTGGTGACCGCCGCTTTTCTGCTGCCCGGCGACGGCCGGACCGTCTCACCGCACGGCTACCTGCTGCTCCGGCGAGCGAGCCTCACCGCGCTCGGCTGGGCGGTGGTGGCGCTGTCGCTGATGGTGCTGACGGTCTCAGACCTGCTCGGCCAGCCGCTGGAGACGCTCAAGCCCGCGACGGTCGTCAGCTTCGCCACCACGATCTCGCAAGGGCAGTCGCTCATGCTGCAGGCCGGGCTGGCCCTGACCGTGGCGCTGCTCGCCCGCGCCGGCGTGTCCCGAGGGCTTGCCGCGACGGTCACGATCCTGGCCCTGATCGCGGTGCTCCCCCCGGCCTTCACCGGCCATTCCACCGGGGCCGGCAATCATCAGATCGCGGTCACCAGTCTGGCATTGCACGTGCTCGCCGCCGCGGTGTGGATCGGTGGGCTCGTCGCCCTGTTGATGGTGCGCCGCAGTCGACTGCTGGCCGAGGCCGTCGCACGCTACAGCCGCCTCGCACTGGGCTGCTTCGTCGCCGTGACGGTGAGCGGGCTGGCCAACGCCGCCGTCCGCCTCGGCGCGGTCGACCAGCTCTGGCAGTCCCGCTACGGTTGGCTGGTCCTCGGCAAGCTCGCCGCGCTGGTTGTCCTCAGCCTGCTCGGTGCGGCACACCGCTCCCGTACCCTGCCGGCATTGCGTGCCGGGCGGTCCTGGGCGTTCGGGAGACTTGCCGCCGGTGAGCTGATCGTCTTCGCGGCCACCGTGGGGTTGGCCGTGGCGCTGTCGCGCAGCCCCACCCCCATCCCGGTCTCCGGCGTCGACGCCGACCCGATCACCGAACTGCTCGGTTTCCCGATGCCCGCCGCTCCCACCGCGGGGAACCTCCTCGGACAGCCGCTGCTGGACATGTTCTTCCTGACCCTCTGTGCTCTCGGTATCAGCGGCTACCTGGCCGGTGTGCGGCGGATGCGCGCTGGAGGCCACCGCTGGCCGATCGCCCGGACGGCGAGCTGGGTGGGCGGGCTGCTGCTACTCGCCGCGACCACCAACCTCGGCGTCGCCCGCTACGCGTACGTGCTGTTCAGCGCCCACATGGCCCAGCACATGGTGCTGTCGATGCTGGTGCCGATCCTGCTGGTCGGCGGCGCACCGGTCACCCTCGCCCTGCGCGCCCTGCGCCGACCGGCCGACCCGCAGGTACGCGGCGCCCGGGAATGGCTGCTGATCGCCGTACACAGCCCGGTCACCAAGCTGCTCACACACCCGCTCGTCGCACTCGGCATCTACACGGCCAGCCTGTTCGGCCTGTACTTCAGCAATTTGCTCGGCGTCCTGATGCGCTCCCACCTCGGTCACCTGGCGATGCTCACCCACTTCGTCGTCGCCGGCTACCTGCTGTTCTGGGTACTCATCGGCGTCGACCCCGGCCGCCGACGGCTCCCCCATCCGCTGCTGGTGATCATCCACCTGGCGTCGATGATGGCGCACGGTTTCTTCGGCTTGGTCCTCATGCAGACGACCACCGTCATCGCCCCCGACTGGTACACCGCCGTCCACCCCGCTTGGGTGTCGTCACTGCTGAGCGACCAGAAGCTCGGCGCCGGCATCGCCTGGGCGTTCGGTGAACTGCCCGCCGTTGTCGTCATGATCGTCCTCATTCGCCAGTGGATCCGCGCCGACATGCGCGAACAGAACCGCCTCGACCGGGCAGCCGACCGGGCGGACGCCACCCGCGAAGAGGACGACCTCGCCCGCTACAACGCGTTCCTCGCCGCGGCAGGGCAAGCCGACAGCGATCCAGGGCGCACGGCCGAGCCCGAGCAGCACTGACCCTGCGGCCAGAGCCGCCCGCCACATTCTGGGGAACCGCGAGGGCTTTCGTTGGGCCGGAGCTGACGCGACGAACCACCGGGCGACCATGCCAGCAGGAGGAACACCCCCTGGGTGCTTCTCGCGAATTCCGATCGGATGAACATGTCTCTCACCGAGTTGTCCGGTGCGTCGACGCCGGAACCCACCACAGCCGACGAAGCTGCAGCTCGACCCTCCCGGCGTATGTCGCCGTTCGGCGCGCTGCTGCTCCGGCTGCATTTCTACGCCGGCATCCTCGTGGCGCCCTTCCTGGTGGTCGCCGCACTGACGGGGCTGGCCTACACCACCACCCCGCAACTGGACAAGACCCTCTACGGCGACCAACTGACCGTCGCTCAGGTGGGTGACCGTCTACTGCCGCTGGCCGACCAGATCGGGGCCGCGCGAAACGCGCACCCCGACGGCAGCATCGCCACGGTGCAGCCCGGCGACGGCGACCAGACCACCCGTGTGACGTTCTCCCTGCCGGAGCTCGGCGAGAAGCAGCACACCGTCTACGTCGACCCGTACACCGCGCAGATCAAGGGACAACTGACCACCTGGTTCGGCTCCACCCCGGCCACCACCTGGCTGGACGACCTGCACCGCAACCTGCACCTGGGCGTGGTGGGCCGTCACTACTCCGAACTGGCAGCGAGCTGGCTCTGGGTGCTGGCACTCGGCGGAGTCATCCTCTGGTGGCGCCGCCGCAGCGCCATCCGGGCCACCGCCCGGCACCTGCTCGTGCCGGACCTGTCCGCAGGAAAGGGTGTCCGCCGCACCCGGGGCTGGCACGCCACCACCGGCATCTGGCTCACCGTCGGCCTGCTGTTCCTCTCGGCCACCGGGCTGACCTGGTCCCGCTACGCCGGGGCGAACTTCGGTGCCGGCCTCGACGCGCTCCAGGCCCGCGCTCCGGAAATCTCCACCAGCCTCACCGCCGATCCCGCCGTGCCAGCCGAGACCGGTGGCGGCCACGAGCACGGTGCCGCCGGAGCGGGCGGCGTCGTCGTGTCGGCAACCTTCGACCAGGTGTCGACGGCTGCCCGCGCCGCCGGTCTCTCCGGCCCGGTCGAGATAGCCCCCGCGGCGGAGCCGGGCTCCGCCTGGACCGTCACGCAGGTCGACAACACCTGGCCCGTCGCGAAGGACCGCGTCGCCGTCGACCCCGCCACGGGTACGATCACCGCCCGCAGCAAATTCGCCGACTGGCCCCTGCTGGCGCAACTGAGCGGCCTCGGCATCCAGGCCCACATGGGTCTGCTGTTCGGTCTGGTCAACCAGATCCTGCTCGCCGCACTCGCCCTCGGCCTGCTCTGCGTCATCGTCTGGGGCTACCGCATGTGGTGGCAACGCCGACCCACCCGCACCGACCGCCCGGCGATCGTCGGCACCCCGCCGGCCCGTGGGGGTGTCAGGGGTCTGCCGCTCTGGGCACTGCTGATCGGCGTACCGGTGATCGCGGCGATCGGTTGGGCGCTGCCACTGTTCGGGCTGACCCTGCTGGCGTTCCTTCTCATCGACGTCGTTGCGGGCGCGGTGTCGCGACGCCGACGGCCTGCCGTGATCCCCACCTCCCCCGCGCCTGCCGGCAGTTGACGCGCTGACGGGGTTCGGTCGCCCGTCCGCCGAATGGGCGGCCGAACCCCGCGTCTGGTGGGTCAGGATCCAGTGGACCGTCGGCCGATGGATGTGACCAGGCTCTGCCGCATCAGCCCACTGAGCATGTCCCGGACGTCCTCGACCATTGTCGGGTCGAGGTCCGGCCGATGACCGGTGACGGTCTCGGCCTGCAGTTCGAGGGCGGCGGCGTAGCCGGGACCCCGCAGCCGCCGGGCCAGCAGCACGCCCAGCTCGATGCCAGCGGTCACCCCTGCTGCAGTAAGCAGTTCGCCGTCCTCGACCAGTCGGTCGTCGACGGCGACCGCCCCGTAGTGGTGCAGGTACGGGCGAGCGCCCCAGTGCGAGGTGGCCCTCCGGCCGGCCAGCAGGCCTGCGGCGCCCAGCAGCATCGACCCGGTGCAGACACTCGACACCGTGGTGGCCATACCCGCCAACCGGGCGATCTGCCCGAGCAGTTCAGCGTCGGCGAGAGCCGCAGCCAGCCCCCCGCCGCTGCCGGGCACGACCAGGACGTCGCATCTGGTCAGGTCGGCGAGACCGGTGGTGGCCACGACGCACAGGCCGGTGTCGCTGGGCACCACCGTGCCGGCGCCGCCAGTCGAGGCAAGGTGCACCGTGGCGCCCATTAGCGAGGCGAGGAAGAACTGCGGCCCGGTGAGGTCAAGGGCGGTGAACCCGTCCTGGGTTGGCCTGCCGGAGCGTCCTGAGGTGCTGCGGTCACGAAGAGCGGCCGGCCGGTGAGGGGATGCGCGAGGATCGCGCTGCGTACCCCGAAGACCTCCTGCAACCGGGCCGGGGTGAGAACCTCATCCAAAACGGCCAAAGTTTAGGTCAGTGGGTGGGCGACATATCGATAGGTCAGGGCTTGTCCGAGGTCGTCGTGCAGTTTCTGGTAGCTGTCTGCTGCTTCAGCGAGCATGAGGTCGTCATCGAGGACGCGTCCGGGCAGGAGGTCGACACGCTGCACCGGCACCTGGTGGCGCTGCGTCCGACGTACGAGATCCGGATCGGCGGCGAGAAGGCCGCAGAGGTTCGCAAGAATCTGCTCACGCCGTTTCGCGACAAGTTCACCATCGACGTGCCGGGGCCGACGACCTGGAGATGAAGGGTGACCTGCTTGACCACGAGTACGTGATCGAACGCGACGGCACCGAGGTGGCCGCGATCTCCAAGCGGTGGCTGACGAT
Source organism: Micromonospora sp. NBC_00617 (assembly GCF_045161355.1). Taxonomy (NCBI): domain Bacteria; kingdom Bacillati; phylum Actinomycetota; class Actinomycetes; order Micromonosporales; family Micromonosporaceae; genus Micromonospora; species Micromonospora sp. NBC_00617. The sequence goes on from NZ_CP107751.1 coordinate 3,028,353, forward strand.
CCGGGACACCTACGCCGTGCGGGTCACTGCCGGCGTCGACCCGCTGCTCATCATCGGTAGCGTCCTCGCGCTCGACCTGGCCTTGGCCCGCGACAAGAAGAAGAAGGACGACGACGGCTGACCCCCTGGGCGGCAGCCGCATCGCTCGGGATCGGGCTGGCGGCCGGGACGCTCTGACGCGTTCCTGCGCCGCGAACAGCCCCTAGCCAGGCTGGACAGGAGCCGTCGGCTGCGCTGCTGGATGTTGTGGTTGAGGTGGAACACGTTGTGCGGGTCCCAGATCGAACGCGGTGCCGCAGTGGCTGGACGCCGTGCCGCGTCCGCGACGTCGTACCGCCGTACGCCTGCAGACCGATGTCGGCCCGGCGGGCGCCGGGGTGTGCAGGTCCGACGCGCCGCGCAGCAGGGAACGCCTCGATCGCGGCGGTGGGGAACTGCCTCCGGATCGACGACATCAGGAGGCTCGGCTGCTGACCTCCCGCGGCTGCCACGGCTCAACCAGGGCTGAGGGCGACAGTGGTCAGGAGAGGCCACGGTCGACGGCGAAACGACCGGGCAGGATCGTCAGGGGCGTACCGCCGTCGGCCCTGGCGTCGGTCACCAGGAGCGTCGCGGTGAAGGTGCCGGCATCCGGGTCGATTGTCACACGTGCGTCCTCGAAGCCCAGCCACCGCCAGGTCACCGGAAACCAGGCCTTGTAGACGGACTCCGTTGCGCTGAACAGGAGCCGTCCCCAGTGGACGTCGGGATGGCTGCTGGCGAGCCGGTCGAGCAGGTCAGCCTCGTCGGGCACGGTGATCGACTCGGCGACGCCCTCGGGTAGCGGCCCGTTCGGCTCGGCGTCGATGCCGAGCAGGTCGACATCGGCGGCGCGGGCCACGGCGGCGGCCCGGTAGCTGGCGCAGTGGGTGATGCTGCCGCGCATTCCGTCCGGCCACCGCGGCTCGCGCCTGGACCCGGGGTGGATGGGCGCGTCCGGATAACCGAACGTGCGCAGCGCCATCCGGGCGCAGCGGCGCGCGGTGATGAACTCGCGGCGGCGAGCCTCGACCGCCTTGGCGATGAGGTGCTCCTCGCCGGGGAAGGGCGCCTCACCCGGCAGGTCCTCGAACGCCTCGACTGCCACGACGGCCGAGGGCAGCAGCGCCGCTAACACGTGTCGCCGTGCGGGATGCGCCGCACCGCGCACCATCGGTCCCCCCGCCGTCCCCACCGGCGCGACCGGCTCGTCGACCGCGACGACGAGCCGGTCGGTTCGGAGCTCGGGTGGGGGTCGGCCGACAATCCCGCGATCCCTCTGAGCGAACGCCTGCGGATCACTGACCTCTGCGAGTATGCCGTCACATCGGCCGATTCTGCCGACACCGCCGTTCGCGCCGCAATCCGCAGCCTGAGCCATGAGGTCGAGGACACGCCGGCCGGCCCTGGTCAGGCGTCGCGCTGTTCGAAGACGGCGTAGGCAACGCCGAAGAGCAGGAGCACCGTCACGACCATGATTCCCAGCCCGGTCCACGGGCCAAGGCCGGACCCATCCGGTACGACGACCATGACCCGTTGACCGGCGACGATGGGGTAGTACCGGGAGATCGTCTCGGGCAGGAAGCCGAGCATCAGCGGCAGCACGAGCGTCACGGCGATCGTCGTGGTGATCGCGCCCGCGGTCGAGCGGATGAGGAACCCGCAGGCTACGCCCAGCAGACCGACCAGGAGGAGGTACACGCCGCCGCCGATGACCGCGCGTGGGACGCCGGCCGCGCCCAGGCTGGTGTGTGGGGCGTCGACGCTGGACAGGACGGCCTGACCGAGAAGGATGGCCCCGAACGCGGCGACCTGGCCGGTGACGAGGGCGACGACGGCGAAGACGAGCGCCTTGGCGCCCAGCAACCGGCCGCGCCGGGGAACCGTCGTCAGACTGGACCGGATCATGCCGGTGCCGTACTCGGAGGCGACGATCAGCACCCCCAGGACGCCGATGGCGAGCTGGGTGAGCAGCACGCCGCCCAGCAAACTGACGTTGGCCGGATCGAAGCCGACCTGGTCGGCCGGCGAGCGCTTGGTCCACATGTTGCCGGCGCCGGCCGAGAACAGTACGGCGAAGCCGAACGCCAGGACCAGCACCGCCAGCAAGGTGTACCGGGCGGATCGCAGGGTGCGGAACTTGGTGCCCTCCGAGCGGACTGCGTCCGCGAAACTGGCCGGCGGCCCCGCCGAACCCGGAGCCCAGGGTGTCACGTCGGTCATCGGGTCGCCTCCGCGTCGGGCTCGATCTCGGTGTGGAATTCGACGCTCTCCCTGGTGAGCGCCACGTAGGCCTCTTCGAGGGAGGTGCGCTGCGGCGTCAGTTCGGCGAGAACCACGTCGTGGGCGGCGGCCAACGAGAAGATCGCCGCGCTGTCCAGGTCGGCGACGACCAGCGCGCCCTCCGTGCTGTGGTGCACGGCGGCGCCGCAATCGGTGAGCAGGCCGGCCAGCTTCTCGGCCTGCCCGGTGCGGACCAGCACCCGGCGCTGGGCGTGCAGGCGGACGAACTCGTCGATGCCCGTGTCGGCGATCAGACGGCCCCGGCCGATGACGATGACGTGACCGGCGGTCAGCGCCATCTCGCTCATCAGGTGGCTGGAGACCAGCACCGTGCGGCCCTCCCGGGCGAGCCGCTGCATCAACTGCCGGATCCATCGGATGCCGTCGGTGTCGAGCCCGTTGACCGGCTCGTCGAGAAGCAGGACGCCGGGGTCGCCGAGCAGTGCGCTGGCGATGCCGAGGCGCTGGCTCATGCCCAGCGACAACCGGCCCGCGCGTTGGTCGGCGGCGGCGGTCATGCCGACGACGTCCAACACCTCCTCGACCCGTTGTCTGGCCAGGCCGTTGCTGTCGGCCAGGCAACGCAGGTGCTGCCGGGCGGTGCGGCTCGGGTGCACGGCACGCGCGTCGAGCAGCGCGCCGACCTCGCGCATCGGGGCATTGAGTTCACGGTACGGGCGTCCGTGGACAAGCGCCGAACCGCTCGTCGGACGATCGAGGCCGAGGACCATCCGCATCGTGGTGGACTTCCCGGCGCCGTTGGGCCCGAGAAACCCGGTGACACGGCCCGGTTCCACGGTGAAGTCGAGCCCGTCGACCGCGACCTTCGTGCCGAATCGCTTGGTCAAGGACCGAAGCTCGATCATCGGGCCACCTCGACCTGCTCGGTGTCGTCCGGAACCGTAGAGCCGGGCTGGTCCACGCTGGCGCGGTGCCCGGGCCACCAGGCTCGCCGGCCGAGCAGGACGGTGAGGCTGGGGGTCAGGAACATCGCCATCACGAACGCGGTCAGGAAGATCCCGAACCCGACGGCGAAACCGATCGAGGCGAGCATCTCGTTGTTGGCCAGCATCAGCGCTGCGAACGAGCCGGCCAGGATGACGCCGGCCGCGCCGATCGTCGGACCGGCGCGGTGTACCGCGATCGCGCCGGCCTCTCGCGGCGTGCGACCGGCCTTCATCTCCTCACGCAGACGGGCGACCATCAGGATGTTGTAGTCGGTGCCGACCGCCACCACGAACATGTAGACGAGCATCGGCAGGATGAACGGCAACCCCGGCTCGCCGCGCACCTGCTGCACCCCGACCACCGTGGCGCCGAGCGTGGCCAGGAAACCCAGACCCACCGCGATCATCAGGTAGACGGGGGCGACGACGCTGGTCAGCATGAGGCCGAGAATCAGCATGATCACGATCGCTGCCACGGTGAACACCACCTTGTAGTCGCGTTTCAACGCGGTGCCGAGGTCGGCGTTCTGCGGGGTGGTGCCTCCGAGCAGGATCTCGGTGCCGGCCGGGGCCGAGCGGCCGACGGCCTGCCGGATCGGGCCGGCGACGGCGCGTTCGGCCTCGATCGAGTTCGGGTCCCACTCGAGCGCCAGGGCGAACAGGGCTGTCGTCTTGTCGGGACTGAGTTGAGGGCCGTTGACCTGCGCCACGCCGTCGATGTCGGACAGCGTCTTGCCGTACGCGAGGACCGGGTCCTGCTGCAGCGGTCCGCTCGTGCTGCGCACGAAGACGAAGGTCGGGTCGGTGGTGCCCAGGGGGTAGCTGCGTTGCAGGTCGCGGGACGCGATCTGGGAGTCGGTGCCGGACGGCAGTGCGCCGGTCAGATCGAAGCTGTGCTTCGCGCTCAGGCCGGGAATCGCCAGCCCGATCAGAACCAGAGCGGAGAGCGCGGCGAACAGCGCCGGACGCCGGCTGACCGCCGCACCCAGGGTGCCGAAGCGGGCCGTCGGGGATTCGTGACGCCACGACTTCGACGGCCAGAACACCCGCGTCTTGAGCAGCGACACGGTGGCAGGCACGAGAGTCAGGCCGGCGAGCGCGGTGATCGCGACGGAGATGGCCAGCCCCGGACCCATGGCCCGGAACATGGCGAGGTCGGAGAGGGCCATGGCGAGCATGGCGACGATCACCACGCCGGCCGCCGAGGCGATCGCGACGCCGACCCGCTGGATCGCCGCGGTGATCGCCGCCGTCGGGTCCAGCCCGGCTCGCAGTCCTTCCCGGAACCGGAAGAGCAGGAAGAGGATGTAGTCGGTGCCGATGCCGAAGAGCACCACGATGAGGATCTGGCTCAGGCTGGGATCGGTGACCAGGCCCAGTCCCTGCGCGGCCATCGCGGTCAGGCCGTTCGCGATGAGGTAGACGATGGTGATCAGCACCACCGGCAGCAGGGCCACGACCGGGCTTCGGAAGATCAGAATCAGCAGGATGAAGATCAGGCTCAGGGTGGCCAGCATGACGAGGGCGTCGGCTCTGCTGGACGACTCGTCCAGGTCGACGGAGACCGGTAGGGATCCGGTGAAGTTGATCTTAAGGCCGGTGCCGTTCAACTGTGTCTGGGCGGCGTCCCGCAGTGGCTTGAACGCCTTCCGGAGCTCCTTGGCGTTGTCGTTGGTGCGCTCCGGCATCTGCACCTGGACCAGCTGTACCAGCTTGTTCGGCGCCGGCGGGGCCGCGGTGACATCCTCGACGAGGTGCAGTTGCCGGGCCTTCAGCGCGGTGACCATGGCAGCCACGGTGCTGTCGTCCTCGCTGGTCAACGGCGCCCCGTCGGTGCGCTGCACCACGCCGACCGCGGAGGGCTTCTGCTGGTTGGGGAACGCCTTTTTCTGCAGGTCCAGCGCCTTCACCGCGCCGTAATGGGCGGGCAGGAAGTCGGACTGCGACGCACTGGTCGGCAGCGGCGGAGCGAGTCCCGCGATCACGAATGCGGCGACCAGCCAGAAGGCGATGACCAACCATGGCTTCCCGATCACCAGGCGTACGGTCCGGACCAACATCAACGGGCTCCCTTCGCGGCGGGCCGCACACCGACGCACGACCAGCTCCCGGTTTTATTTGACCGTTTCCGCGGACGGTGGGGGAGCGCGGAAAGGCGGATCGTGGACCTACCAAAGTCGGGCGGCTCTCACCGGCGATGCAACTTCCGTAGGTTCTTCGATCGCCGAGCGTGATTGCGAAGGTTCGCGGCGTTTACTGTGGGAGGGTGAAGTTCGCCGTCTCCGGGCCACCTCGCACCGCGATCTTCGACGGCGCCGTTGTGCTGTTCGCCGTGATCGGCAACATGAGCATGGCGGTCGGTCCCTCCCCGGTGATGAAGGCTCACCACGGCCTGTCCCTGGTCGCCCTGCTGACGGTCTCCGCGACCCTGCTCTGGCGACGGCGCCTGCCGCTGACCGTGGCGTGGCTGGTCACCATCGCGACCGCCGTGATGGTCCTGGTGGATCAGGTTGCCCCGGACCTGCTCGTCCGCCCCGGAGCCGACCGTTCGACCCTCGTCTGGGCGCCGCACGCGGTGCCGTTCGCGATCTACAGTGCCATCCGGTTCGCCGATCGCCCGGTCGCCCGGTGGATACCGGTCGCCGCAATGGCGGTGCTGGTGGCACGTCCGTGGCCGCCGACCACCGGCCGGACGGCGCTGCAGAGCATTCTGCTGCTGGCGGTCGTCCCGGTCTGCTTGGCGCTCTACCTGGGCGCCCGCCGGCGGCTGCTTCAGGCGTTGGTCGACCGGGCCGACCAGGCAGAGTTGCTGGCCGAGCGGGCGCGGGCCGAGGAACGCACCCGGCTGGCCGCCGAGATGCACGACGTGATCACCCATCGGGTCAGCCTGATGGTGCTTCAGGCGGGTGTGCTGAGTATCACGACGGGCGACCGCGGAGCCCGCGAGGCGGCCGAGAACATCCGGGAGGTCGGCTGTCAGGCCCTGGACGAGCTGCGGGACATGGTCCGGATCCTCGCCGACGACGAACCGGAGACCACCGAGCCCGACGACGAGCCACTGCCCGACTTCAGCCCGCTGATCGAAGCGTCGGAATCGGTCGGGGTGCCGGTCGAGGTGATCGGCGAGGGGCCGTCGCCCTGCACCTCGGCCGTGGTCGGCCGGACGGCCTACCGGGTCGTCCAGGAGGCGCTGACCAACATCCGCAAGCACGCGCCCGGTGCCCGGGCGCGCATCCACGTGCGCTCCGACCAGGACCAGGTGCTGCTCAGCATCCACAACGGGCCGCCGTCCGGCACGACCGACACCGCTCTCTCCGGATCCGGGTCGGGTGCCGGCCTGCTCGGTCTGCGCCAGCGGGTCGAGCTGCTCGGCGGGACCCTGAACGCCCAGCCAACCGACGACGGCGGGTTCCGCATCGACGCTACCCTGCCCGGAAACGCCCCCGCCCATCGCTGAACTCCGCCTGACGGCGGTCGAGGAGTTTCATGCCAGCGAAGCAGATCCGTGTCGTTCTCGTCGACGACGAGCCGATGGTCTGCGCCCACCTGCGCACGATCTTCAACATCGCGGACGACATCGAGGTGGTGGACGAGGCGTACGACGGTGCCGCGGCGGTGGAGTCGGTCCTGCGCTACCAGCCCGATCTGGTCCTGATGGATCTGCGGATGCCCGGCGTCGACGGTCTGACCGCGATCACCCGGATCAACGCGCTCCGGCAGCCGCCGATCATCGTGGCGCTCACCACCTTCGACGTCGACACGTACGTGATCAGGGCCATGACGGCCGGGGCCGCGGGCTTCTTGCTCAAGTCGACGCCGCCGACCGACCTGATCAACCTGGTCCGCGTCGCCGCCGACGGGCATACCGTGCTCTCCACGGCGGCCACCCGCAAACTCCTCGCCCCGGTGGCCGACAAGCAGGCGCCACGGGACCGACGACTAAGCCTCGTCGACGCGTTGACCGAGCGGGAACGCGAGGTGCTCGCCTGCCTGGGTGACGGCCAGTCCAACTCCCAGATCGCGGCCGAGCTGCATCTGACCGAGGCGACCGTCAAGGGGTACGTGTCGCGGATCCTGGTCAAGCTGCAGTGTGCCAACCGCACCCAGGCGGCGATGCTGGCGTTCGAGATGGGCCAGCGTTGATCACCCAATCGATGCTTTAGCCTGAATCCGTGGACCGGGATTGGTGTGGTCTTCGGAGCGGGGTCGGGTTGATCTTGCGGGTTTGAGGGCGTGGTTGGTCCGCTGGTCCTGGTCCAGCCTGCTCGGTCGCTGCTTGTCGGGGCGGTTCGGGTGTGGATGCTGTGTGTGGTGTGTGCGGCGGTGGATGTCGTGTCAGGTGAACACGACTTTCCACAAGGTGAGCCAGGCGATGGCGCGGGGCCAGCGGATCCAGGCTAAGAAGCTGGCGAGCGGGTTGCAGGAGGAGTCGCCAGGTGCGGTTGACACGGATGCGCAGGCACCTACCCGGCCTGGCCATGGCTGCCGTTTTGGATGTGCGGGAAGAGACGGACGCACCGCGCGCCGGGTTGCCGCGCCGCAAGGTGTCTCCGAAGCAGGCCAACGTTCTGGATGACATGGCGGATGTCGAATGCACGACCGGCGCAGCCAGGCTTGGTTACTTCCGGTCGTCGGCTGTTTCTGGTCATGTCCCGGTGGGTAGCTCCGTCTCACCCCGTAGGTGCCCAGGGTGACCGGACTTCTCCCCAACCTGACGGGTGCCAGCTATGCGCGACTGCCGTTCCTATTACGGCTGCCGTCGCTGTGCATCGGCTCCTGCGTCAACGGGATCGACTGCGTCCTGCCGTGAATGTAGCGTTCCCGGACGCACCTGACGAAAACCGCGAAAGGCGTGTTGGGTGAGGCTGGAGCAGCGCGATTGATTGCCGAAGCACGTTCGGCCGGCCCATGGAGTCCGGCGTGGGGGACGAGTTATCGATAGCGATGCACAGCGTTCATTCACGCGCGGGACGTACCGCGTCCGGCGGTGCGCCCGTTTCATCTCACGGACCATCAACCCGATGACGGCGGGGCACCCGTCGTGGGCCGGTCTGGTCGGGCGGGACGAGGTGCTTGGCGGTCTCGTTGGCGGCGACGTTGACGACCGTGAGCGCGGCGAGGGTCGCCAGCACCACAGGTGGAAGCGGGGCGAGTCCGAGTGGCGCGGCGAGTGGACTGAACGGCAGCGCGACGGTGACCGCGATGAGCAGCAGACCGGTGCCGGCCAGCGCCGCGGAGGGGCGGCTGCGCAGGACGCTGCGGTTGGAACGCAGCACCAGCAGCACGATGATCTCGGTGGCGGTGAACTGGACGAACCAGGCGGCGCGGAAGACGTCGGTGGGCACGTGCCACCACCAGTGCAGGGCGACCAGTACGAGGAGGTCCACGGCGATGCTGATCGACCCGTACACCAGCATGAACCCGCGGATGGTCCGGACGTCGACGGTGCGGGGGTGCTGGAGCTGCTCGGGGTCGGCGTGGTCGCTGGACAGCGTGATGTACGGGATGTCGGAGAGGAAGTTGAGCAGCAGGACCTGACGGGGCAGCAGCGGCAGGAAGGGCAGCAGGAGCGTCGCGATGCTCATGCTGACGACGTTGCCGAAGGATGCGCTGGTGTTGACCCGGATGTACTTCAGGGTGTTGGTGAACGTGCGCCGGCCGAGACGCACGCCGTCGGCGATCACGTCGAGGTTCTTGTCGAGCAGCACGATCGCCGCGGCCTGTTTGGCGACGTCGACGGCGGTGTCGACGGAGATGCCGACGTCGGCGGCGTGCAGCGCGGGGGCGTCGTTGATGCCGTCGCCGAGGAACCCGACGACATCGCCGCGGTGTCGCAGCGCGGTCAGGATGCGCTCCTTCTGCAACGGATCCACCTCGGCGAACACGTTGACGTCGGCGATCCGTTCCGGTAGCTGGTCGTCGGGGCAGGCGGCGAGGTCGGCGCCGACAAGCGGTTCGCCAGCGAGTCCGACGCTGGCGGCGACGTGCCGGGCGGCGTGCCGGTTGTCGCCGGTCACGAGTCGGACCGTGACGCCCATGTCGGCGAGGCGGCGGATCGCGGCGGCGGCGTCTGCGCGGGGCGGGTCCTGGAAGGCGAGCAGCCCGACCAGCGTCATCTCCCGTTCGTCGGTGATGGTGACGGCGGTGGCGCCGGGCATGGGCCGCACGGCGAGGCCGAGCACCCGGCTGCCCTGGTCGCTGAGCCCGGTGAACCGGCGCAGGATCCGCTCGCGTACCTCGTCCAGCGGCACCGTGCCGGCGGCGGTGCGTGCGGTGGCGCAGACGTCGAGCACCGCGCGTAGCGCACCTTTGGTGACCAGGAGCGGCCCGCCGCTGTCGCGCACGAGCAGGGACAGGCGTTGGCGGGTGAAGTCGTAGGGCGCTTCGGCGATGCGGGCGCCCAGGTCGGCCGGTGGTTGTCCCGTCATGATCGCCGTGTCGATGGGGTTGGGAAATCCGTGCTGGAGGCCGGCGTTGAGCCGGGCGAGCCGGGTCACCTCGGCGTCCGGCTCGCCGTCGACCGAGAGGCAGCCGGTGAGGGTGACCGTTCCGGCGGTCAGGGTGCCGGTCTTGTCGGTCAGGAGCACGGTCATGGCGCCGAAGTCCTCGATGACGTCGAGGCGTTTCACGATGACCCGGTGCGCGGCCATCGCGCGGGCGCCGGCGGAGAGGCTGACCGCGACGATCGCCGGCAGCATCTGCGGGGTCAACCCGACGGCCAGGGCGAGGGAGAACAGCAGGGAGTCGATGACCGGGCGGCGCAACAGCAGGTTGGCGACGAAGATGCCGACCAGCAGGACCACCATGATCCGCACCAGCAGCAGCCCGAAGCGGGTCAGGCCGCGCTGGAAGCCGGTGCTGGCGGGGCGGGAGGCGACCCGGCGGGACACCGCTCCGAAGGTGCTGTCCCGGCCGGTACGCATCACCACCGCGCGTGCGGTGCCGCTGGCCACGTGCGTGCCCATCCACAGCGCGTTGGCGCGTGCGGTCAGCTCCGCGTCCGGCGGGGACGGGTCGCTCGACTTCGCCGCCGGGAACGACTCTCCGGTGAGCACCGCCTGGTCGACCTGCAGTCGCCCGGCCTGAACGATCCGGCAGTCCGCGGGAACGACGTCCCCGGCGCGCAGCACCACGAGGTCGCCGACGACAATGTCCTCGACCGGTACGGACACCTCACGCCCGTCACGGACCACGTCGGTGTCCACCCGCACCCGGGCCTGCAACGCGTCGACGGCCCGCCCGGCGGCGTGTTCCTGCCAGAAGCCGAGGCCGCCGCTGGCGGCGACGATGGCCAGGATGATCGTGCCGTCGATCAGGTCCCCGACGGCCATCGACAGCACGGTCGCGGCGATCAGGATCAGGATGATCGGGCTGGTGAACTGCGACAGCAGGAGCCGCCAGCCCCGTCGGGCGCCCGCGTCGACCCGGTTGGGTCCGTGCTCGCGCAGCAGGGCGGCGGCGCGTTCGCCGGTGAGCCCGTCCGTGGACGCCCCGACGGCGGCCATGGCCTCCGGCAGCGGCCCGGTCCAGAACGCCGCGCGCTCGTCCTCTGCTCGTCCCACTGCGCACTCCGCGGTCCCTGGCCACCCTCTCGAGTGACGCTACCGATCCGGCCCACCGCGCGCGGGCGATTGGCCACGCCGTTCACCGGCTGGCCGGCTCCCGCCGGACCCGCCACATTCGCAGCGCCACGACGGCGCCGACCAGGGCCAGCAGGGCCCACTCGCCGATGCCCAGCTCCCGCTCCAGATAGTGGTAGGAGGCGGCGCCCAGGTAGCCCAGCGTCGCCACCGCCGTTGCCCAGAGCAGCCCGCCGAGCAGGTTCGCCCGCAGGAACAACGGCCAGCGCATCCCACCGGCGCCGGCGATCAGGGGAACCACGGTCCGCAGCACCGCCACCCAGCGTCCGGTGACCACCACCCACGCTCCGCGACGGGCGACCAGGCGGCGGGCCCGCCGGAGGTCGACGCGTCGGCGCAGCACCCGCGGGGCGCGGTCGAGCACACTCGGGCCGTACCGTCGGCCCAGGGCATACCCGACCTGGTCGCCGAGGCACGCCCCGAAGGCGCCACCGGCGACCACCGCCCACAGCGGCAGCGCGCCGCCGTGGGCCACCAGACCACCGATCAGGATCGCCGTCTCTCCGGGCACGACCAGCCCGAGCAGGGTCGACGACTCCAGGGCCGGCAGGACGATCACCAGGGTCAGGACGAGCAGCGGCGGCAGCCCGACGAGCACCGCCACGACCCTGTCCACCCGCTGATTGTCGCCCCCGACGGGTGGCCGGTGCCGAAGAAGCACCTCCGGTGCGCGGGCGAACCGTAGGGTTCGGGTCGACGGCAGTGACGGTGCCGGATGAGGGGCGGCCGAGGACCGGTGGGAGCGCGTACGCATCGCCCGTCGCCGGCGTTGCTGGTCAGCCTGACCGTCTCGACCGGCCTGCTGGCGGCGCTCGGCGCGGGCGTGCGCAGCCACCAGGTGCCGCCCTGGGAGCGGGACCTGTTCACCCTGCTCAACCACCTCCCCGCCGGGCTCACCCCGGTCCTGGTCCTGGTCATGCAGCTCGGCTCGTACCCGGCGGTGTTCGTCGCCGCCGCGGCAGCCGTCGTCGCACGCCGGATCGGCGCCGCGTGGAGTCTCCTGCTGGCCGGCAACCTGGCGTACTGGCTCGCGGTCGCCGTCAAGGCCGCGGTCGCCCGGCAGCGACCCGCGGCGCTGCTCACCGACGTGGTCCTGCGCGAGACGATCACCGGACGCCTCGGGTATCCCTCGGGACACGTCGCGGTCGCCACCGCCCTGGCGCTCGTCGCGGCGCGGGCCGGCGGCCCCCGGTGGCGCCGCGCGGCCTGGGTGGTGATCGGGCTGGTCGCCGTCGCGCGGATCCACGTCGGGGCGCACCTGCCGGTCGACGTGGTCGGCGGCGTCCTCGTCGGCTGGCTCGCGGTGTGTCTGACCCGGCTCGCGGTCGGCGAGGTCGGGCCGCAACGGTCGGTGCCCGCCCTGCGGGCGGCGCTGCGGCGGCGCGGGATCGACGTGGCACGGTTGGCGCCGATCCACGGCGACGCCCGCGGGTCGCAGCCGTGGCAGGCGGTCACCACCGACGGGCGGCGACTGTTCGTCAAGGTGACCGGCGGCGAGCAACGCGACGCGGACTGGTTCTACAAGCTCTACCGACGGATGCGCTACCGGCACGTGGCCGACGCGCCGCCCTACCTGAGCGCCCGCCAGCAGAGCGAACACGAGACGTGCCTGACCCTGCTGGCCGAGCGCGCCGGCGTCCGGATACCGGCCGTTGTCACGACCGCCGCCATGCCCGGCGGCGACGCCGTGCTGGTGCAGGAGTTCATCGACGCCGCCCCACTGCACGCCGTCGTCGGGCCGGTCCCGCTCGCCGCCGTGCGCGACGCCTGGGAACAGGTGGCGCGCCTGCACCGGGCGGGCATCGCGCACCGCGACCTGCGCGCCGCGAACGTGCTCGTCGGCCGCGACCGTGCCCACCTGGTGGACCTGGGCTTCGGCGCCGACGACGCCTCGGCCGAGCAGCAGGCCCGCGACGTCGTCGAGCTGATGGTCACCCTGTCCACCCGGGTCGACCCGGCCGGCGTGGTCGCCGCCGCGGCCGACCGCCTGGGCGTCGAGGCGGTCGCGGACAGCGTGCCGTTCCTGCAACCTGCGGTGCTGTCCCGCGCCAGCCGCGACGCCCTGCGCGGCCACCCCGGCATGCTGACCTGCCTACGCCAGGAGATCCTGCGACGCAGCCCCGACCGTGACCGCCCGGCGGCGAAGGTGGTCCGGATCAGCCGCCGTGCGGTCCTGGAGCTGCTGGTCCTGGGGGTGATCGTGCACCTGCTGCTCCCCCAGCTCGGCGAGATACGCACCGCCATGCGTCTGATCGTGCACGCCAACCCGGTCGCGGTCGCGGCGACGCTGCTCGGCTCCGCCCTGACCTACCCGCTCAGCGGCCTCGTGCTCCGGCTGGCCGCAGCCGGCCGGGTCCCGCTGGGCGAGGCCACCGTGGTGCAGGTCGCCGCGTCGTTCGCCAACCGGCTGGCTCCCGGCAGCCTCGGCGGCGCCGCCCTCAGCCTGCGGTACCTGCACCAGAAGGGACTGGTCGCCGCCGACGCGGGCACCGCCGTGGCCGTCTCCCGCACCGCCGGCGTGTTGTCGGTGGTGCTGCTCCTGCCGGTGCTGCTGCCGTTCGCCCGACAGCCGGCCCGTATCCTCACCCACGATGCGACCAGGGCGTTGCCGCTACTGCTGGGCGCCCTGGCCGTGCTGCTGGTCCTCGCCGCGGTGCTCGCCGTACCCCGGATCCGCCGGCGCGGACGCGCGGCGGCCGGCCAGGTCGTGACCGCGTTGCGCGAACTGCGCCACCAGCACGGGCTGCGGTGGCTCGTCGTCGCGTCGACGGCGCTCACCCTCACCTACGGCCTCTGTCTCTACCTCGGGCTGCTCGCCACCGGGCCGGTCCCGCTGGTGCACCTGCCCCCGGTGATCCTGGTCTGCCTCGTCGGCGAGGGCGTCGCATCCGCCGCGCCCACCCCCGGCGGGCTCGGCGCCACCGAAGCCGCACTCGTCTCCGGCCTGCTGCTCTACGGGCTGCCGCTGGACACCGCCGTCGCGGGCACCCTGATCTACCGTCTCGCGACGTTCTGGCTCCCGGTACCCCCGGGCTACCTGGCCTTCCGGGTCCTGACCCACCGCCGGCTGCTGTGAACACCGGCGCGTGTCGGTCGCTGCGGCGTTCGTGATCCGGAGCGGGGGCCATCGGACGGGTTCGCGGTGGCAGCCGGTCCCGCGACGGGGTCCGCCGGGCGTGCGCCGGCGTGCCCCCGGTACAGATCGTCGATGTCCGCGGCGACATGCGCTGTCACCACGGCGCGTATCACCTTGAGCGTCGGGGTCAGCTCACCGTCGACCTCGGTGAGCTCACGGGGCAGGATGCGGAACGTCTTGACCTGCTCGGCCCGGGACAGGCCGTGGTTGACACGGTCCACCGCGAGCTGGACCTCGGCGCGCAGACGCGGATCATCACGCGGTTCGTCCACGGTGCCCTCGCGGGTGCCCCGCCACCGCTGCCAGGCGGTGAGATCGACGGCCATCAACGCGACCACGTAGGGGCGGCCGTCACCGACGAGCACGCACTGGCTGACCAGCGGATGGGCGCGGACGGCCTCCTCGATCGGGGCGGGAGCGACGTGCTTACCGGCCGCCGTCACGATGAGGTCCTTCTTGCGGCCGGTGACGTGCGGGAACCCGTCGGTGTCGAGGTGGCCGAGGTCTCCGGTGCGCAGCCAACCGTCGTCGGTGAACGCGTTGCGGGTGGCGTCCGGGTTGTCCCAGCAGCCGCCGAACACCGTGAGCCTGGATCTCGCCGTCGGCGGCCACCCGGATCTGCGCGTCGGGCAGCGGCGGCCCGACGGTGCCGATACGCTGCCGGTCGGGTCGGTTGACGGTCAACGCCGGTGACGTCTCGGTCAGGCCGTAGCCCTCCAGCACGCGCACGCCGGCACCACGGAAGAAGTGGCTCAACCACTCGTCCATCGGCGCGCGCCGCCGACGATGACGGTGGGGCATCGCCCACCCAGGCTGTCACGCAGCGCGACGTCACCTGCTCGGCGCTGGTGGTGTCATAGATCGGCACGCTCACCGCGCCGACCGCCCACAGGGCGTAATCGACAAGCGTCCACTCGTAGCGGGTTCGGCTCATCAGCGCGACGCGGTCGCCGGTCCTATCCCCGCGGCGACAAATCCCCGCGCGAGAGTCGTGACGTCATCGCGGAACTGCGCACAGGTCACCGGCACGTCACCGCCGCGAACCGACCGGCGTACCGGCCACGCCCTCGACACCGGCGCCGGGCGCACGAACTGCACCTTGGTCGGGTTCTGCGCGGCGTTGTCCCACACCCGCTGCCCCAGACCTGATGCTTCCGGGTCGATGTCGGGCACTGTGACAGCCATGTCCTGCACGATGTCCACCCCGCTACCGAGTCCGTCGACGCTCCTGCCCTGTGCTCGCACGCCCATCGTGTTCACGCCTGCACCCCCGCGGCTGACGTTTTCCCGAATGGCCCTCACGGCCGGTCGGCAGGTGCTAAGGAGGAAGAGCGCGATCGCTGGTTTCTCCGCCAATGCCGCGGCGCTGGCGCTGGGCGTGCCTCACGCGCCGGGAACGTGGGCGTCAATCACCGGATGCCGGGCTGTCATGTCCGGCTGCCGGCGGCGCTCCGGGTGCTGACCGGCGTGATTCTCTTGCGTCCGACCAGGACCACAACGGCCAGCACGATCAGCGCGCCGATGGCGACGATCGGAAGGCCGCGTGTCTGTCCTCCGGCGATGCCGTTCGAGATGAGTGAGTAGTCCCAGCCGGCGTGCACGAGCGCCGCGGCGAGGATCCCGCCCGTGCGCCGACGGATGAGGTAGAGGAAGTAGCCGGCGATGATCGTGGCGATCACCTGGACCAGGGTCTTGAGCCCCTCGCTGGAGAGGTTCGCCAGGTGCGCGACGCCGAAGATGATCGTCGACCACAGCGCGACTCTGCCCTCGCGGTAGCCGTTGCTGCGGAAGGTGACCACGCCGACACCTCGGAACATGAGTTCCTCGCTGAAGCCGATCAGCATCGTGGACAGCAGCAGGAGCAGGGTGAACACCACGCCCCTGTCCGCCAGACCGCCGTAGTCGGTGACCAGGACGACGCTCACGACCATCACGATCGGCACGACGATCACCCACGACTGCACCGGCCGGTCGTCGCGCCACACGGGCCGCCACCAACAAAGGGCGGTGACCGCGGCCACCGTGAATAGCAGCGTGGCGGTGACGGGCACCGTGAGCATCCGCCACGTCCCGCCGACGTCAGGCGGCGTCGGGTAGCTCAGGTGCAATCCGCGGGTGAGCACGTGGCCCAGCCCCTGCCCGATCGCGAGGTAGATGACGACGAGAAGCAGATACACACGCACCGGCAGCCGCCGGGCGCAGGAGGAGTCGCGGTGCCTGGGCGCGTCCATCGTCCCCTCTCCGGGAGTTCTGTCGCTACTCGGCCGGGCCGCCGCCGGGCCCTCTCCGACCCGGGCTGCCCGACGCCGGCCCGGATGCCGGCGTCTTCGTCGCAGACAAGCGGCGCTCCGATCACCGGGTGTCGGAAGACTGCCGGTTTTTCGGCCCTGCCGCCGTCTCGCACCGGCAGGGCGAGCATCGGCGGGGTAGTCGTAGGTCACTCCGCGATGCTCGCTGCCACGCCCGGTGTTGCCCGGTCATGGTGGTCACGCGGACAGGGATGAGGAACCCGCGTCGAGGCCGGAGTCGAGCTGGGCGAGCGATCCCAACTCACCATCGGCCCGGGGAAGCCTCACCCCTGCACATTCCCATCGTGCCCACCCCGCAGCCCGCCGAGAAGTCGCTTTCGTTGAACCGCCCCACCATCTGCCAGCCCGGTGATAGATCCCACGGAAAGATCACGGCGTGAGGCCGCGTCGAACGGTCCACCGACCCGGGGGCTGGCGCGCCTGCGTCGAGGCTGGTGCTCTGCGTTCCGCCCGCCGCACGGCTGTCACCGTCGACGGTGTTCGTCGGCTCCGGTCGAGCAGGCGGACGGCGAGCCACACCCCGCCGCCGACCGTGGCGGCCGTCAGGACGAGACCGACGACCCGGATGGGCTCGTCGGAGAAGGTTTCCCGAAAGACCGTGATGGTGACGAGGATGCTCCCCACGGGATCGGTGAGCGTGAGCGCTGTCAGGGGAGCGGTGAGGTGACCGTGCTGGAACGCGGCCTGATTCACGCGGCGACCGGCACTCCCGCCGCCACCACGGTATCGGCGCCCACGCGACACCGAAGCCGTCATCACCCGCATGCACCCGAACGAGGCGGCACCGGTGCCATCCGACGATGGCCGGTGACCCGCTTCTCGGACCCGGTCCGCCGACGCCGATCGTGCAGCAGGCCCAAGCGACGTTCCTCGAGCTGTTCTTCGACCTGGTGCTCGTCTTCGCGCTGACCCGGATCGTGTCCCGGATCTTCGACCACCTGGTGATCGATCCCCACGACAGCGCGTGGCGGCCGGCCGTCGCCCAGGCCGCCAAGACACTCCTGCTCCTGCTGGCGCTGTTCGGCCTGTGGCAGGGCCGTCATGGACCACCAGCCGCTACCCTCTCGACTCCCTCGCGGTGCAGGCAGTCGTGACGGTCGCGCGAGGCGCGGGTGGCCGGGGACGCCCACGACCTGGGCCGCGCGCTGCGGAACCTGGCCGACAACGCCGCCCGTCACGCCCGTACCCAGGCGACCCTGCGCGTGTCGCTGCGCGACGGGTGGGGGTGCGTGGAGGTCACCGACGACGGACCCGGTGTCCCCGATGGCGCGCCGGTACTTCCGGTGGGAGCCTCGGCACGGATGATCGGGGCAGCGTTCACGTCACCGGGCCTCGGTGACGTGAACAGCGACCGGGCGCAGGCCGAGCGCGATCTCGGCCTGCGCCGCGCCGGCGGAGCTGACGCGCGTCCTGCCTGCCGGCACGGTGGGGCGTTGAACTGCACAAACGTCACGAAAGGTAACGGGTGCTGACGGCTGGAGCTGGGCACCAGGATCGGCGGGGAGCGTTTCAGCTGCCGAGCACCGCCACGCCGAGCAGCACGGGTATCGCGGCCGCGGTCGACAGCAGCACCGCGTCGCGTGCCAGGACCGCGCCGCGGCCGTACCTGATCGCGTAGACGAAGACGTTCTGCGCGGTCGGTAGCGCCGCGGTGACCGTACAGGCCAGCACGAGGGATTGCGGCAGGCCCATCGCGAAGCGGGCGACGAGGTAGGCGATGGCGGGCTGGGCCACTGTCTTGAGGAAGACGGCGAGTCGGACGTCGCGTCCGGTGTCACCGGAGCCCGGAGCCGGAGCACCGTGCAGGGAGACGCCGTAGGCGATCAGTGTGGCGGGCACCGCCATCGCCGCGACGAGCTCGATCGGTCGCAGGACCGGTTCCGGCGGCGACCAGCCGGTCAGGCTGACCACGAGGCCCAGGGCGCATGCGAGGGTTACCGGGTTGGTCAACGGCTGGGTCACCGTCGTGAACAGCGACGGCCGGCTCCGCGCCGTGTTCAGCTCGAGGACGGTGAATGCCAGTGGCGCCATCACGACGAGTTGGAACATCAGGATCGGCGCGACGAACGAGGCGTCACCGAGGACGTAGACCGCGACCGGGATGCCGATGTTCGCCGCGTTGACGTACGAGGAGGCCAGGGCGCCGATCGTCGCCTCCGGCACGGGGCGGTGCCAGCACAGTTTCGCGACAATCACGAACAGCGTCGCCACGGCGGTGGTGCTCGCCACCGTGACGACGAGGGCAGACGAGAGGACCGCGTGGACGTCGGCCCGGGCCACGGTCTGGAACAGCAGCGCGGGCGTCGCCACGAAGAACGCGACCCGGGAGAGCACGGTGGCCGCCTCCGGCCCCAGCACTCCCCCACGGCCGAGCGCGTAGCCGACGGCGATGACGGTGATGATGACGGCGAAACCCGTCAGGACGCCCTGCACGTCGACTCTCTACTGCTCGCCGGTCCGGCGGCCAACCTATGCCTTGACGGCGAGCACCGGGGTGTGAGCCTCCATGAGCACCCGCTGCGCGCTGCTGCCCAGCACGAACTTGCCGACCGCGGAGCGGCGGCGCAGACCGATCACGAGCAGGTCCATGCCCTCCTCGGCCGACGCGTCGATGAGCTGGTCCGCGGCGGCGCCGTGCTCGGCGACCGGCTGGCGGATCTCCACCGGCACCCCGGCGGCGTCGGCGGCGGCGCGCAGCCGGACCAGCTGGGCGTCGTCGGCCAGGGCCGGGTCGACGAGGGCGCCGGTCCGGGCCGAGTTGACGACCACGAGCATGGTGGAGCGCAGCGCGGCCTCCTGGAGGGCGCGGGCGAAGGCCGCCTCGCCTTGCGGAGTCGGCAGGTAGCCGAGCAGGACTGCCATTTCTCTTCCTTCCGGACGGTGGTGCGATCGGGGGTCAGACGCCGACGACTTCCCGCTCGGCGCGCGCCGCCTGTCGGCCACGGACCGCGCGCAGCGCCGGCACGATGACCACGGTCAGCACGAAGACGGCGACCAGCGTGGCCGACACCGGGCGTTCGACGAAGCCGGTGAGGTCGCCTCCGAAGAGTCGCATCGACCGGCGGAAGGACGATTCCAGCAACTCGCCGAGGACGAAGGCGAGTACGAACGGGCCGGGCTCGAAGCCGAGCTTCTTCATCCCGTACCCGACCAGGCCGAGCGCGACGACCAGGAACATGTCGAAGACGTTGTTCCGGATGCTGTACACGCCGATCATGGTGATGAGCACGGTCAGCGGCGCGAGGATTGCCGCGCGGACCTTGAGCAGCCGCACGAACACCCCGATCAGCGGGATGCTGAGCAGCAGCAGCAGGATGTTCCCGACGTACATTGAGTTGATCACGCCCCAGAACACGTCGGGGTGGTCGACGATGAGCTGTGGCCCCGGCGGGATGCCCTGCAGCAGCAGCGCGCCGAAGAGCACGGCCATGGTCGCGTTCGCCGGGATGCCGAGGGTCAGCAGCGGAATGAACGACGACGTCGCGGCGGCGTTGTTGGCGCTCTCCGGGCCCGCCACCCCTTCGATCGCGCCCTTGCCGAACCGGGACGGATCCTTGGCCGAGCGCTTTTCCACGGCGTAGGCGACGAGCGAGGACATGGTGGCGCCGCCGCCGGGCAGCACGCCGAGGACGAAACCGACCACCGATCCGCGCAGGATGGCCAGCCGGGCCCCGAGCCACTCGAGGCGGGTCGGCAGGGCCCGCCCGAACGCCAGTACGGCGGGCTGTGGCCGGAGCCGGTGCTCCAGGTTGTAGAGGATCTCACCGACGCCGAACAGGCCCATCGCGACGATGACGAAGTCGATCCCGTCCGCCAGCTGGTCGCTGCCGAAGGTGAACCGGGCGGTGCCGACGATCGGGTCGAGCCCGACGGTGGCGAGGATGAGACCCACGCCGGCCGCGGCGATGCTCTTGATCAGGGTGCCGTTGCCCAGGGTGGCGATCAGGAAGATGCCGATCAGGGCGAGGACGGTGTACTCGGCCGGTCCGAACTCCAGTGCGAAGTTGGCGACGAAGGGCGCGACGAGGGTCAACAGGATGATCGACCCGGTGCCGCCGATGAAGGAGCCGATCGCGGCGATGCCCAGGGCTGAGCCGGCTTTGCCCTGCCGGGCCATCTGGTAACCGTCGATGGCGGTGACCACGGATGAGGCTTCCCCGGGCAGCCGCAGCAGGACCGAGGTGATCGTCCCGCCGTACTGGGCGCCGTAGAAGATGCCGGCGAGGAGGATGACCGCCGCAGCGGGTTCGATGCCGTAGGTGATCGGCAGCAGGATGGCGATGGTGGCGGCCGGGCCGAGACCTGGCAGGACGCCCACCAGCATGCCGAGCGTCACGCCGATCAGGCAGTACAGCAGGTTCTGTGGTTCGAACACCACCGCGAACCCGGACAGCACGGGGGCTAGGTCCATGGCGGATCTCCTCTCGGCCCAGAAGGGGTCGGTGAGCCAGGTCGGTCAGATGGCGATCAGGTGGGGCAGCGGCACCCCGAGCGCGGTGATGAACAGCGCGTACGCAGCCGCCGTCGCGATCACCGAAACGACCGCCGTGGTGCGCCAGCTCTCGTTGCCGAAGAACTTCAGCCACAGCACCAGCAGGAGCACGGTGGGGATCTCGAAGCCGACGAGCTCGAACAGGAACGCGTACGCCGCCAGGCTGGCGGCCGCGATGACCACCACGACGGCGCCCCGGGTGAACGCCTCGGTGTCCGTCGCCTGACGGGCCCTGAGCAGGATGCCGATACCCGTGAGCAGCACCAGCACCGCGACGATCATCGGCCACAGACCCGGGCCGGGATCGGTCAGCGTGCCGAGGCCGAGGTCCCGGGCCAGCCACATGGTGACCAGGCCGAGCAGGACGGGGATGGCACCGGCCAGCGCCGCGTGGCCCGGGCCGCCCGAGGGGAGCTCCCCCTCGGACGGCCCGGCCCCCGGCGCCGTGCCGTCGACGACGACGACACGCTCACCGGGTGTCCCGCTGTCTTCTGCGGTCACTTGCCCGAACCGAAGGTGAGCTGGAACTTCGCCGTCAGGTCCGCGTACTGCTTGGCGGAGTCCTTCAGGTGCTGGCGGGCCTCCTTGTCAGAGACCTCCCAGCGCTCCATGTAGTTGTCCTTGAGGAACTTGTCGTACGCCGCGTCCTTGCGGGCCTCGGCGAAGGAGTCGTTGAGCTTCTTCGCGACGTCCGCGGGCAGGCCCTTCGGCGCGATGATGAAGCGCCGCTGGTCCACCACGACGTCGAAGCCCTTCTCCTTGGCGGTGGGCGCCTCGGGAAGGTACGTGCTCCGCTTCTCGGAGAAGACGGCCAGCGGGCGCAGCTTGCCGCCCTTGATCTGCTCCATGGTCTCGGCCAGGGAGGCGGACAGCGCCTCCACCTGGTTGCCGAGCAGGGCGGTCGTGGCCGGCGCACCACCGTCGAACGGCACGTCCGTGGCCGTCACGTTCGCGGCCTTGAACAGCAGCGCCTGGGACAGCTGGGCGCCGGTGCCCACCCCGGCGGTGGCATACCGGATCTTGGGGGCCTTCAACAGGTCCTCGAGTGTCTTGTACGGAGAGGCCGCGTTGACGACGAGGACGTAGTCCTCCTGGGTCAGCGTCGCCACGATCTCCATGCTGTCGACCTGGATGGCGCTCGGGTCCTTGACGGCGAGCGGCGTGATGGCGAACAGCGACTTGACCGCCAGACCGACGGTGTAGCCGTCGGCGGCGGAGGCGAGCACCTCCTTGTCGCCGACCGCACCGTTCGCGCCGGCCTTGTTGGTGATGACGACCGACTGGCCGAGCGGCTTCTCGGCGGCCTTGGCCGCGGCGCGGCTGATGAGGTCGCTGCTGCCGCCGGGGGCGAACGGGACGGTGAACTGCACGGCGCGGCTGGGGTAGTTGCCGCCCGCGGCGTCCTTGCCGCCCTGTACTCCGTTGCAGGCGGCGACCGGCAGCACGGCCAGCGCGGCGAAGCCGGCCAGCAGCCGCCGGCGGGAGGTCGTGCGGGACCAGGCGGGAGATTTCATGTCAGCTCCTCGGTGAGCTTCTCAAGGGGGTGGTGGGGGTCAGCCCCGGGCGAGGCACGGACGCTTGGGTTGGAAGGTCCAGCCCGGGATCAGGTATTGCATGGCCGCGGCGTCGTCTCGGGCGCCGAGGCCGTGCTTCAGGTACAGCTCGTGTGCCGCCTCGACCCGGTCGAGGTCGAGTTCGACGCCGAGGCCGGGTGCGGTGGGAACGTCGATGGCGCCGTCGGTGATGGTCAGCGGGTTCTTCGTGAGTCGCTGGCCGTCCTGCCAGATCCAGTGGGTGTCGATGGCGGTGATGTCGCCCGGCGCGGCGGCGGCGACGTGGGTGAACATCGCCAACGACACGTCGAAGTGGTTGTTGGAGTGGGAACCCCAGGTCAGTCCCCACGCCTCGCAGAGCTGGGCGACCCGC
Organism: Micromonospora sp. NBC_00617; assembly: GCF_045161355.1. Taxonomy (NCBI): domain Bacteria; kingdom Bacillati; phylum Actinomycetota; class Actinomycetes; order Micromonosporales; family Micromonosporaceae; genus Micromonospora; species Micromonospora sp. NBC_00617. The sequence continues at coordinate 3,051,104 of NZ_CP107751.1, forward strand.
ACCGATCCGTTCATGGTCCAGAAGTGGGGGTCGGCCAGGGGAATGTCCACCGCGTGGGCGCGTATCGCGTGGCCCAGCTCGCGCCAGTCGGTGGCGATCATGTTGGTGGCGGTGCGCAGGCCGGTGGCGCGGCGAAACTCCGCCATCACCTCGCGCGCCGAGAAGACGCCCTCGGCGCCGCACGGGTCCTCGGCGTAGGCGAGCACGTCACCGAGGCCGCGGCACAGCTCGACGGCCTCGCTGAGCAGCCAGCCACCGTTCGGGTCGAGGGTGATCCGGGCGTCCGGGAACCGGGCGGCCAGCGCCGTGACCGCCTCGACCTCCACGGGACCGGGCAGGACGCCGCCCTTGAGCTTGAAGTCCCGGAAGCCGTAGCGGGCCTGGGCCGCCTCGGCCAGGGCGACGATCGCGTCGGGGGTCAGCGCCTCCTCGTGCCGCAGCCGCAGCCAGTCGTCGGCAGCTTCCGGCTCGTCCCGGTACGCCAGGTCGGTGCGGTTGCGGTCACCGATGAAGAACAGGTAGCCCAGGGTCGGAACGCTGGTGCGCTGTTGGCCGTCGCCGAGCAGGGCGGCCACCGGGACCTCCAGGTACTGCCCGAGCAGGTCCAGCAGCGCCGCCTCCAGCGCGGTGACCACGTGGATGGTGGTACGCAGGTCGAACGTCTGCGCGCCGCGTCCGGTGGCGTCGCGGTCGGCGAAGCGGCGCCGGACGGCGTCCAGGACGGCGTGGTGGTGTGCGATCGGGCGGCCGACCACAAGGTCGCGGGCGTCCTGCAGGGTCTGGGTGATGGCCGGCCCGCCGGGCACCTCGCCGACGCCGAGGCGGCCCGTGGTGTCGGTGAGGATCACGATGTTGCGGGTGAAGAACGGGCCGTGTGCGCCGCTGAGGTTCAGCAGCATGGAGTCGTGACCGGCGACCGGCACGACGCGCATCTCGGTCACGACCGGTGAGCCGCTGCGCGGTGGCGGGGTGCTGGTTGTCATGGTTCACACCTCCTGGTGGTTGCTCGTCCGGCGGGGGCCATGGGTCAGTGCCGTCCCGGTCGTCCGTCGACGCGCCGCGGCAGGTCGAGCGGGTTGTCGTCGGCGAGATCGGCCGGCAGCAGCTCGGCGGGGATGTTCTGGTAGCTGACCGGCCGGAGGAACCGGTCGATCGCCAGGGTGCCGACCGAGGTGGTGCGGGAGTCGGACGTGGCCGGGAAGGGGCCGCCGTGCACCACGGCGTGGCCCACCTCGACTCCGGTCGGCCAGCCGTTGAACAGCACCCGGCCGGCCTTGAGTTCGAGCAGGGGCAGCAGCCGCCGCGCTTCGTCGTAATCACCGGGGGCGGCGTGCACGGTGGTGGTCAGCTGCCCGTCGAGCCGCTCGACGATCTCCCGCAGCTGGTCGCTGCCGGTGATCCGGACGACCACCGTGACCGCGCCGAAGATCTCCTCGTGCAGTGCCGGGTCGGCCCGGAAGGTGGCGGCGTCGGTGACGAAGATCCCGGCCCGTCCGGCCGAGGCGATCGCGGCGTCCTCGGCGCCCCGGGCCAGGGCGGTCACACCCTCGGTCGCGGCCAGCCGGTCCACACCGGCGGTGAAGGCGGCGCAGATGCCCGCGGTGAGCATGGGTGCCGCCGGGGAGCTGCGGACGGCGTCGGCGGCCGCCGTGACGAACTCGTCGAAGCCGGCGCCGGCCGGCAGGAAGACCAGCCCCGGACTCGTGCACAGCTGGCCGACACCGGTGGTGACCGACGCGATCAGCGCGGTGCCCAGCTCGGCGCCCTGCTCGGCGAGGGCGCCGGGCAGCACGATCACCGGGTTGATGCTGGACATCTCGGCGTAGACGGGAATCGGCTCGGGACGGGCGGCGGCCGCCGCGACGAGCGCCGACCCGGCCGTACGGGACCCGGTGAAGCCCACCGCCTTGATCCGGGGGTGGCGGACCAGTGCGGCGCCGAGTCCGGGACCGTCGCCGAACAGGAGCGAGAAGGTGCCCTCGGGCAGGCCGTGCCGGCGTACCGCGGCCTGGATCGCCCGTCCGACCAGCTCGGAGGTGCCGGGGTGGGCCTCGTGCGCCTTGACCACGACGGGGGCGCCGGCGGCCAGCGCCGATGCCGTGTCGCCGCCGGCGACCGAGAACGCCAGCGGGAAGTTGCTGGCGCCGAAGACCGCCACCGGACCCAGCGGAATGCGGCGCTGGCGGAGATCCGGGCGCGGCAGCGGGGTGCGCTCGGGCTGGGCCGGGTCGATCCGTACGCCGAGCCAGCTGCCCTCGCGGACGACCGAGGCGAACAGGCGGAGCTGGTTGCAGGTGCGGGCCCGTTCGCCCAGCACCCTGGCCGCCGGAATGCCCGTTTCGGCCTGCACCCGGTCGATCAGGGCGTCGCCGAGGGCCTCGATGTTGGCGGCGATGCTCTCCAGGAAGGCGGCCCGGGTCTCCAGGTCGGTGTGGCGGTAGCCGTCGAATGCGGTCCAGGCGAGTTCCGCGGCGCGGTCCACCTCGGCGGTGCCACCGAGCCCGTACGACGGTTCGAGCTGGTTCCCGGTGCGCGGGTCCACCGCCCGTACCTCGCCTGCGCCGCCGTGCACGGAGCTGCCCCCGATCAGCATGGCGCCGGTCAGGGCGGTGTCGACCCGGGTGGCATCGGTGCTGGGCACGGTCAGCTCACCTTCGCGACGAGGCTGGTGAGCGTGGCCAGCTCGTCGGCGGTGAGGTCGGTCAGGGGCGGCCGGACCGGGCCCGCCGAGCGGCCGACGGCCCGCATGCCGGCCTTGACGATCGACACCGCATAGCCGGCGTTGCGGTTCCTGATCTCCAGGTAGGGCAGTACGAACTCGTTGAGCCGGGTGTAGACGCCGGAACGGTCCTGCGCCCGCACGGCGGCGTAGAAGTCCAGGGCGAACTCGGGGGCGAAGTTGAAGATCGCCGAGGAGTACGTGGTGACGCCAAGCTCGAGGTAGGGCAGGGCGAACGTCTCCGCGGTGGGCAGGCCGCCGATGTAGAGCAGGCGGTCGCCCACCGTCGCGTACAGGAGGGTCATCAGTTCGATGTCGCCGACCCCGTCCTTGAAGCCGATCAGGTTCGGGCATTCGCGGACGAGCTTCTCGACGGTCGGCACGCGGAACGCGCCGTTGGCACGGTGGTAGACGATCACGCCCAGCGAGGTGGCCGCGCAGACCGCCTGGACGTGGGCGGCGAGACCGTCCTGGCTCGCCTCGGTCAGGTACGGCGGGAACAGCAGGATCCCGTCGGCGCCCGCCCGCTCGGCGTCGCGGGCCATCTCGACGGCCTGTGCCGTGCCGTAGCCCGCCGGTCCGAGGATCGGCATGGCACCGCCGCTGGCCTCGACCGCCGCACGGACCACCCGCCCGACCTCCTCGGAGGTCAGGGAGAAGAATTCGCCGGTGCCGCCGGCGGCGAACAGTCCCGCCGCCGGATGCGAGGAGAGCCAGGCCAGGTTGTCGCGGTACGCCGCCTCGTCGAACTGCAGCTCGTCAGTGAAGTGGGTCACCGGGAAGGACAGCAACCCACTCCCCAGCGCACGCTGGAGCTCCGTGGGGGTGTATCGCGTCATTACGCTCAACTCCTGTTTCGAGTAGGTGAGCGCGAGGTTAACCACCTCTGCTTATACCCGTCCAACACATGTTGGGCATAGCCTGATACCTTTTCGACATCTCCCCTGGAGGTGTGGTGTTCACGCTTGATCAGCTGCGGGGTTTCGTGGCCGTCGCCGAGGAGGGCCACGTCGGCCGGGCGGCGTTGCGGCTACGGATGACGCAGCCCCCGCTCAGCCGCCAGATACAGCGACTGGAGCGCAGCATCGGCCTGGTGCTCTTCGAGCGCACCTCCACCGGCGTCGCGCTCACCCCCGCCGGTCGGGTGTTCCTCGACGAGGCCCGGCGGCTGCTGACCCTCGCCGCCACCGCCCCGTTGACCGCCCGACGGGTCGCCGACGGGACGGCGGGATCCATCCGGATCGGCTTCACCGCGGTGTCGGCCCTGACAGTGCTGGGGCGCTGGATCGCCGCGGCGGCCGAGCACCTGCCCGGCGTCGACCTGGTGCTCACCGAGATGGTGACCCGGGCGCAACTCGACGCGCTCCTGGCCGACGAGATCGAGGTGGGGCTGGTCCGCGAGGTGCCCCGCTCCGACCTACTGGCGTCCCGTCTGGTGCACACCGAGTCGCTGGTGCTCGCCGCACCCAGCGACCATCCGCTCACCCGCCTCGGCCGTCCGCCGGAACTGGCCGACATCGCCGAGCACGACGTGGTGACCTACTCACCGTCGGAGGCCTGGTACTTCTACGAACTGGTGGTCGCGGCCTTCCAGCGGGCGGGGGTCGCCCCCCGGTACGTCCAGCACATCAGCCAGGTGCACACCCTACTGTCCGTGGTCAACGCCAATCTCGGGGTGGCTCTGGTACCCCGGTCGGCGTCGGCGCTGCGCCTGGAGAACCTCGCCTTCCTCGACGTCAGGGACATGCCCGAGCGCACGGTGAAGCTGCACTGCGTGTGGCGCACCACCCAGCAGAACCCGGCGCTGGCCGCCCTGCTCGCCAAGGTGACGGCGTAGCCGGCCGGCTGGCCGCAGACCAAACCGCCGCGAGAGCTGGGCTTGAACCGCGGCGGGACCTTGTCGACGAAGAACTCCTTGAGCACGACGTGACCCATCGCCATCGCCAGAGCGCCGTCAGTGCCGGGCTGGGCGGGCAGCCACTCGTCGGCGAACTTCACGTTGTCGGCGTAGTCCGGCGACACCACGACGACCCTCTGGCCGCGGTAGCGGGCCTCCAGTGCGCGTCCGGGGTCCGGGTCACCGGGACGTTGGAACCCCACATGACCAGGTACGAGGCGTCCCACCAGTCACCGGACTCGGGTACGTCGGTCTGGTCGCCGAACATCTGCGGCGACGCGACCGGCGGGTCGGCATACCAGTCGTAGAACGACAGCATGGAGCCGCCGATCAGGGAGAGGAACCGGGCGCCAACGGCGTGCGACACCATCGACATCGCCGGAATCGGCGAGAAACCCGCCACCCGATCCGGGCCGTACTCCCCGATCGTGTGCACATGCGCCGCGGCTACCATCTCCTGCGACTCGTCCCACGACACCCGGACCGGCCGCCCTTGCCGCAGGCCTGCTGGTACCGGCGCCGACGCACCGAGTCGGCCTGGATGTCGGCCCACGCCGCGACCGGGTCACCGCCCAGCCGGGCCTTGGCCTCCCGGAACATCTCCACCAGCACGCCCGGGCGTACGGGTAGCGCACCCGGGTCGGTGAGTACGCGTACCAGGAGAACGCCGCGCCGCGGGGGCAGCCGCACCGGCTCGTACTCCGGCCGGTTTCCCGGCCGCCGATCTGATGCAGCGTACGGCCGTCGGTGGACACCTCCGCCCGCCGCACCAGCCCGCCGACCGCCAGTAACGCCCGTCCTGCGCTTTCGGTGGCGCTCGCCATTTGCCCTCGCTCCTTCGCTCGTGACCTGGATGACCACGTTGGCGCCTACGCATCGATGCAACTCGAACACACGGCCTGGATCACTACACTTCGGTCTTGCCGGATGCGCCGGGCCGAAGGCCCTGATGTGGCCGGCGCCTTCGTAGCCGGGTCAGCCAGGGTCGGCAGATCCAGCGCCGACGCCGCCCAGTGGAGCGCGCCGGTGACGTCCAGGTGGTGGTCTCGGCGAGGCGGTCGGTGTCGAACAGCTTGCCGGCGAGGATCACGTGTGACCAGCCGCCGGCCGCGACCCGGGTCAGCGCGTCGTGCAGGGTGGGGGTCTGCGCAACACTGTCCGCTATGGACGCGCGCCCGTGTCGTCCCGAATCCTTGCTGAGCTCACCTCAGTACAGGCTGAGAATTCCTGTCCTGCCCACGGTGGCACCCCTGGTGGGTCGATTCATCCGAACAGCAGGTCGCCGTACTTGACCACCGGTAGAGACGAACCCGCCCATTACCGGTCGCCCGTCGAGAGTTAGACGTTGTGAGACCGTGGTCGCCCGGGAGACGAGCACATCGATCAGCTTGACGTTGTGCGGCCAAGAGAGAAAGCTCCCAGACGCGCTCCCATCGACGCTCCCCGCTATCTCTAGGAGAGCTTCATGGCACCTCGTCACGCCTTGTTGGCGTCGGCGGTCGCCGGCACTCTGGCGACCGCCGGCCTGACAGCGGTCACCCTTCCGGCCTTGGCCGCGGCCACCGGATGCGCGGTCACCTACACCGTGCAGAGCCAGTGGACCGGCGGTTTTACCGGCAACGTCGCCATCACCAATCTCGGCTCCGCGCTCACGAGCTGGACCCTGACGTTCGACTTCCCCAACGCCAACCAACGGGTCAGCCAGGGCTGGAACGCCACCTGGTCGCAGTCCGGCGCACGGGTGTCGGCGGCCAGCCTGAGCTGGAACGGCTCGCTGGGCACCGGCGGGTCGACCACTATCGGCTTTAACGGGTCGTGGAACGGCGCCAATCCCGTACCGGCCTCGTTCGCGCTCAACGGCACGACCTGCACGGGTGCGGTCACCCCGCCCCCGACGACGCCGAGCACTCCCCCGACGACCCCGCCACCAACCACCCCGCCGCCAAGCGGCGCCGCGCCGAGCCTGCGGGTCACCGGCAACAAGCTGGTGACGGCGAGCGGCGCGACCTACCGCCTGCTCGGCGTCAACCGGGCCAGCGGCGAGTTCGCCTGCGTACAGGGCAAGGGCATGTGGGACCGCGGCCCGGTCGACCAGGCCTCGGTCGACGCGATGAAGGCCTGGAACATCCGCGCGGTCCGGATCCCGCTCAACGAGGACTGCTGGCTGGGCCTGTCCGGCTCGCCCAGCGGCACCGTCTACCAGCAGGCGGTCAAGGACTACGCGAACCTGCTGGTCGCCAACGGGATCAACCCGATCCTCGACCTGCACTGGACCCACGGCCAGTACACCGGCAATATCTCGGCCTGCTCCGACGTCAACGCCACCTGCCAGAAGCCGATGCCCAGCCGGCAGTACACGCCACAGTTCTGGACCGGGGTGGCCACCGCGTTCAAGGGCAACGACGCGGTGCTGTTCGACCTGTTCAACGAGCCCTATCCGGACGCCGCCAACAACTGGTCGGACATGGCGGCCGCGTGGCGGTGCCTGCGCGACGGCGGCACCTGCACCGGCATCGCCTACCAGGTAGCCGGCATGCAGAACCTAATCGACGCGGTACGGGCCACCGGCGCAACCAACGTGCTGCTGGTCCCCGGCCTGACCTGGACCAACGACCTGACCCAGTGGCTGACCTACAAACCGACCGACCCGCGCAACAACATCGTCGCCTCGTGGCACTCGTACAACTTCAACGCCTGCGTCACCGAGACCTGCTGGGATACCCAGATCGCGCCGGTGGCCGCGCAGGTGCCGGTGCACGCCGGCGAGATCGGCCAGGACAGCTGCGCCCACGACTACATCGACCGGCTGATGACCTGGCTGGACCGCAACCGGCTGGGCTACACCGCCTGGACCTGGAACCCGTGGGGTTGCAGCGGCGGCAACGTGCTCATCGAGGACTACAACGGCACCCCGACCAAGTCCTACGGCGAAGGTTACCGCGCCCACCTGCTCACCGTGACGCCGTAGGGAGCCCCCAATGTCGCGACAATCCCTCCGGTACGCGGTGATCGCCGCGATCACCGCGGCCCTCGCGCTCGCGGTGGCGCTCCCGGGCTCCCCCGTGCAGTCGGCTCCCAACCGTTCGGCGGCGGCTCCGACCAGGATCATGCCGCTCGGTGACTCGATCACCGCGGGCCCCGGCTGCTGGCGTGCCCTGCTCTGGAACCAGTTGCAGACCGCCGGATACTCGAACATCGACTTTGTCGGCAGCACCTCCGACGGAGGAGGTTGCAACTACGGATTCTCCTACGACGGCGACCACGAGGGCCACGGCGGCTTCTCCGCCGTCGGTATCGCCGACAACAACCAGCTCCCGCCCTGGCTGAGTGCGGCGCGACCGGACGTCGTCGTGGTGCACCTCGGCACAAACGACCTCTGGGGCGGCTGGCAGTCCATGGAGACCATCCTCGCCGCGTTCACCAAGCTCGTCGGGCAGATGCGGGCGAACAACCCCACCATGAAGATCATCGTGTCGCAGATCATCCCGCACCACGGCTGCGCCACCTGCCCCACCGACACCATCACGCTCAACAGCCGGATCCCCGGCTGGGCCGCTGGTCTCACCACCGCCCAGTCACCGATCGTCGTCGTGGACCAGTGGACCGGCTTCAACGCGGCCACGGACACCGGCGACGGAGTACACCCGAACGACTCGGGCTTCCGGAAGATGGCCAACCGCTTCTATCCCGCGCTCGCGCAGGTGCTCGGCGGTACCGCTCCGCCCAGCCCGTCGACGAGCCCGACCCCCTCGGCCACCCCGACCCCGTCACCGTCGACACCTCCGCCCGGCAACGGCTGGTGCACGGCAACGTACCGGGTGGTCTCCCAGTGGCCGGGCGGCTTCCAGGGCGAGATGAGCGTGCGTAACGACACGACGACGGCGACGACGGCGTGGACCGCGACGGTGAACCTCGGCAACGGCCAGCAGATCTCGCAGGCCTGGAACGCCACAGCCACGCAGACCGGAACGACGGTCACCGCCCGGAACCTGAGTTGGAACGGCGGCCTGACGCCGGGCGGCTCGACCAGTTTCGGCTTCCTGGCGTCCTCGACCGGCACCAACCCGGCGCCGGTGGTCGGGTGCGCGGTGAGTTGACCGCCGGTGGGTGTGGGTGCGGCGGCCGACCGCCGCACCCACAAAGCGGCCATACTCCTGGCGCCAGCCTCGTTCTCGCAGAACCTGTCCACCGTACGAGTAACCACGCTGCGGCAGGCCGACGTGGATGCGGGAGTCAAGCCGGGTGTCAGCGGCAGCGAGTCGGCCGAGCTGCGTGAGGCCCGCAAGCGGATCCGGTTGTTGGAGCAGGAGAACGAGGTCCTGCGCCGGGCCGCGGCGTATCTGTCGCAGGCGCATCTGCCGGGAAAAGGCTCTACCCGCTCGTGAGCGAACTGGCCGCTGACGGGATCCCCGTGGCGGTGACGTGCCGGGGCAGGTCGAGTCGCTTCTGGAGCTCTGCCGCGGAGGTCCCGAACGTCTCGATCACGCGTACGCCACGGAGGGTGATCTCGAACAGGGCGTGGTCGGTGTAGACACGACTGACGCAGCCGACACCCGTGAGGGGGTAGGTGCAGGTGGGCACCAGCTTCGGGCTGCCGTCCCTCGCAAAAAGGCTCATCATCACGTAGACCCGCTTGGCGCCGATCGCCAGATCCATCGCGCCGCCGACGGCGGGGATCGAGCCGGGCGCGCCGGTGTCCCAGTTGGCGAGGTCACCGCTCGCCGAGACCTGGAAGGCGCCCATGACGCACACGTCGAGGTGACCGCCCCGCATCATGGCGAAGGAGTCCGCGTGGTGGAAGTACGCGGCTCCGGGCAGCTCGGTGACGGGCACCTTGCCGGCGTTGGTGAGTTCGGGGTCGATCTGGTCGCCGACAGCCGCGGGCCCCATGCCCAGCATGCCGTTCTCGGTGTGCAGGACGACGCCGAGCTCGGCCGGAAGGTGGTCGGCCACCTTTGTGGGCTGACCGATGCCGAGGTTGACGAAGCTGCCCGGCTCGATGTCCTGCGCAACCCGGGCGGCGAGCTGGTCGGGGTTGAGTGGCATCAGCTGGCTCCCTGCACGGTGTAGTGACGCTGCTCGACCTGGACCACACGGTCGACGTAGATGCTCGGGGTGACGACGGTCTCCGGGTCGATATGCCCGGCGGCCACGATCGACGAGACCTGGACGACTGTCGTCGTGGCCGCCGTGGCCATCACCGGGCCGAAGTTCCGGGCGGTCTTGCGGTACACGAGGTTGCCCATCGTGTCGGCGAGGTGCGCGGAGATCAGGGCGACATCACCCTTGATCGGGTACTCGAGGACGTAGTCGCGTCCGTCGATGGCGCGGGTCTCCTTGCCCTCGGCGAGCGGCGTTCCGACGCCCGTCGGGCAGTAGAACGCCCCGATGCCCGCCCCGGCCGCCCGCATCCGCTCGGCGAGGTTGCCCTGCGGGACGACCTCGAGCTCGATCTCCCCGCGTCGGTAGAGGTCGTCGAAGACGTAAGAGTCGACCTGCCGGGGGAAGGAGCACAGGACCTTCCGCACCTGGCCGGCCTTGAGCAGGGCGGCCAGGCCGACGTCGCCGTTGCCGGCGTTGTTGGACACGATGGTGAGGTCGCCTGCGCCGTGCCGGATCAAGGCGTCGATCAGGTCGAATGGCATGCCGGCGAGTCCGAAGCCGCCCACCAGGACGGTGTCGCCATCTCGGATGACGCTCACCGCCTCGTCCGGTGCTGCGAAGATCTGCGCTTTGCTCACGCTGCTCCTCCGGTGACGTTCTCGAGGACGATGGCGAGTGCCTGGCCCACGCCGATGCAGATCGCGGCGACGCCGTACCGCTCGCGCTTCGCGACCAGAACCTTGGCGAGGGTGCCGAGGATGCGGGCGCCGGAGGCGCCGAGCGGATGGCCGATCGCGATCGCGCCACCGTTGACGTTGACGATCGCGGGGTCGATCTTCCAGGCGTCCACGCACGCGAGCGACTGGACGGCGAAGGCCTCGTTGAGCTCGACAACACTCACCTGATCCCAGCCGACGCCGGCCCGCTTGAGCGCCCTGTTGGCAGCCTCGACCGGCGCGAACCCGAAGGCCTGCGGCGCCAGCGCGAACGCGCCACGCCCCGCGAGCCGGGCAACTGGGTCGAGCCCGATCTTCGCGGCGGCGGTTTCCGAGCCGAGCAGCACCGCCGCCGACCCGTCGTTGAGCGGGGACGCGTTGCCTGCGGTGATCGTGCCGTCGGGCCGGAAGCTCGGCTTGAGACCCGCGAGCTTCTCCGGCGTGGAGTCGGCGCGGATGCCTTCGTCGCGGGTTAGGTCGACGCCGTCGACCGGAACCACCAGGTCGTCGTAGAAGCCCTCGTCCCAGGCGGCCGCCGCGAGCCGGTGGGACCGCGCGGCGAACTCGTCCTGCCGCTTCCTGGAGATCGAGAACCGCTCCTGAAGCTGCTCGTTGCACTCCCCCAACGACACCGTCCACTCCGACGGCATCCGCGAGTTGACCAGACGCCAGCCGAGCGTCGTCGAGACGGCGGTTGCGTTGGCGGCAGGAAATGCTCGATCCGGCTTCGGCAGCACCCACGGCGCCCGGGTCATCGACTCCGCGCCACCGACGAGGACGATGTCGGCGTCACCGGTGTCGATCGCGCGGGACCCGATGATCGCCGCGTCGAGCGACGAGCCGCACAGCCGGTTGACCGTGGTCGCGGGCACTGACACCGGCACCCCGGCGAGCAGTCCGGCCATCCGGCCGACGTTGCGGTTGTCCTCGCCAGCCTGGTTCGCGCAACCCCACACGATCTCGCCGATCTCGGTCGGGTCCAGCGCCGGCGCCTTCGCGAGCACACCGGTGATCGCGGTCGCTGAGAGATCGTCGGGGCGGACACCGGCCAGCGCTCCGTTGAACCGGCCGAAGGGAGTGCGGGCCGCTGCGTAGACGAATGCCATGCTCGACTACCTCTTCTCCCCCGCGGTGCGCGCCGTGAACGGCAGCACGAGCCGGGACCGGTGGGCGGCGTCGCGATAGATCTTGTGGGTGACGGGACGACCCACCGGCAGGTGGAATGCGTCCGGCGGCAGCAGCGCGTTGTGCGCGTCGGCCAGCGGTTCGTCGTTGGACAGCTCCACCACCAGACGGTGGCCGGGGTTGAAGGTCGCCGCGAATGGATAGAGCCGCAGGACGTACTCCTCGATCTTCCCGGGCTCCACCGGCACCGCGCGGGTGTGCGGGTGGTACGGGTTGCCCTCGGTCGTCCGGTCGTCCAACTCGCGGTGCGACGCCTTGAGGAAGCCGGTGGTGATCAGCTGACGGCTTCCGTTCGGGGCGACGTCCCACAGCCGCATGATGAAATTCGTGTCATCCTGGTCGATCTCGGCGAACAGGTGCGCCGCACCGGTGCCGATGAGCTCCGTGGGCTCCTCGAACGGCTCGGTGCTCCAGCTGACTATCTCCACCTTGTCGGTCACCGTCAGCGGTGCCTGGTAGAAGCCGTCCGGGGCGGCGTGCTCCGCGCCCATCAGCTCGGGCTGCGAGGAGAGCTTGTGGCGCGGGCGCAGATACAGCGGCTTGTATTCGATCTCCTTCGGCGGCCACTGCTCCGCGGTGACCACCTCCCGCGAGCCCTCTACGAAGACGCTCACGGCGGGCTCGTCCATGATGCCGTTGTCGATGCCCTTGAGCCAGTACTCGTACCAGCGGAACATCTTGTCGTGCTCCTCGACCCAGGGGCGCGACTGCATCGGCGGGTACGAGCCGATGTCCAGCTTCTTGGGGCCCCTCAGCACGTTGAACAGCTCGATGTGGCCGTCCACGGTCCAGCCGCGTCCCTGGTCGATCTGCAGGTAGACCGGGATGTCGATGTTCTCGGCCAGCGTGATGGGGTTGCGCTCCTCGTACCACTGCCCGTCGAGGTTGTTCAGCACGATGTCGAACCAGAACTCGCGGTTCTTCGGGTACTTCAGCACGTGCACGAGGTTCGGCCACGCGGCCACGTCCGGGTCCTGGAGCCGCTCGTCAACGAGCTTCTTGAGCTCCTCCGGCGAGTAGACCTCCTGCATGCGGGACCTGACGTTGGTGTGCGCGATGCCGGAGTCGCCACCGCGTCCCTCGCGGGCGGCCCGCGGCATGAACCACATGATGCCGCCGTGGTAGGTGGTCTCGTAGAAGTCGAAATGGCCGCCGCTGACGAAGATCGCCTTCAGGTGTGGCGGCCGCTCGGCCGCAGCGAGCACCTGCATCGACCCGAAGTAGGAAATGCCGATCATGCCGACGTTACCGTCGCACCACGGCTGCTCCGCGACCCACTCGACGACGTCGTACAGGTCCTGACCCTGGGGAACACCACCGAAGTTGTAGTTGCCGATCATCACGCCGCCGGAATCACCGGTGCCACGCATGTCGCCGATGATGTGGACGTAGTCCTCCTTGACGACGCGCGCGATGTCACCGGCCTCGATGCAGCCGTCCCACATCGGGCTGGGACGACGCTGCGGCGGCATGGTGAGGGCGAGGGCCTGCAGTTCCTTGCCGTACGCGCTCATCGCGATCAGAGCCGGCCGCGGCTTGTCCTCCGTGCCGTGGTAGGCGTCCACGGCGAGGGTGACCCCGTCGCGCATCGGCACCTGCAGGTCCTTGCGAACGGCAATCATCTGCTCGCCCGCCTGGATCGTCTGGAAGTCAGCCATGAGTGCGAAGTTCCTTGTCCTCGGTCACGGGTTCTGGTGGACGTGCGTGCGGTAGCCGTGCATCGACGTGAAGAACGGCGACGGTTCGAGCGTGGGGTCGCCGGTGTAGCCGAGCCGCTCGGCGACCGGAGCAAACGGGGAGTACGGCGAGTCCGTCTCCCGCAGGCCGTCCTGAAGACAGCGGCAGGCCGCCTCGCTGACGCAAACCTCGATGTCCAGGCTGCCCTGGAGCGCCTCGCGAGCCTGGTCGGCGTCGAGTTCGACGCCGTACGGTATGCCGTCCGCCCGGCGGTACGGGTGCCCGAGGTACAGGTGCCGCGGACGGATCTCGTCGCGCAGGTACCGCAGGCTGGCGCGGTACGCGGCCGGATCCACATAGCCGGGGAAGCCGTTGGCGGCCCCGTGGACCTGGACGGCGTCGCCGACGAACACGGAGCGCTGGCCGTCGATCACATAGGCCACCGATCCGGGCGTGTGGCCCGGAACCGAGTGGACGGAGACGGTGACGTCGCCGCCGAGCGAGAGGGTCTCGCCGCCCTTCAGCAGCATGGTCGGCTCCATCTCGCCGGAGATGACCGCGTTGGCCGCGGCCGTCACCTTCGCCTCGCCTTCCGGATCGTTCAGGTACCGCCCCCGGCCGTGGAGGTACTCCTCGACGTGCGCCCGGCGCGAGCGCAGCATCGGGCCGTCGGCCTCGTGGATGACCACCTGCGCGCGCCGGCCGGTGAGTTCCCACAGGGCGTGGGCGCCGCCGATGTGGTCGATGTGACCGTGGGTCAGCAGGATCCAGCGCACATCCTCGATGCGGCGTCCGATCGCCTCGAGCGCGGGGACCATGCCCTCGGCGGGCGAGGAGGCGATCCCGGTGTCGACGACGGCTGGCTCGGGGGCGTCGATGAAGAAGCTGTACAGGCCGAACCGACCCCACGGCGAGACCAGGGGATGCACGTTCACGTGGGTCATGACGCGCTCCGCAGAAAGGCGGCCGTCTCCGCGTAGACCCGGTGGTATTCCGGGATCCAGGAGAAGTGCTGCACGAATCCGTGGCCCGCGCCCGCGTAGCGACGCACTGTGGCGTCGACTCCGGCCTCCTTGAGGCGCTGGCCGTAGAGTTCGCCCTCATCGCGCAGCGGGTCGTGCTCGGCGGTCACGATCAGCGCGGGCGGCAGCCCGGTGAGGTCGCCGCGCTTGATCGGCGAGACCAGCGGATCAGCGGGGTCGGCGCCACTGCCGAGGTAGAAGGCGTTGAACGGTTTCAGCCCTGCCGTCTCCAGACCGTAGCCGACGGCGTTCTCGCGTAGCGAGGGGTAGCGGTCGACGTCGAAGTCGAGATCGAGCGAGGGGTAGAAGAGGACCTGATGCGTGATGCGATCGAATCCCTCGTCGTGGGCCATCGCGGCGACGGCCGCGACGAAGGTGCCGCCCGAGCTGTCACCGGCGATAGCGAGACCGGTGCCGTCCCAGGACAGGCGCTCGCCGTTCTCGGCGGCCCATCGCACCACCGCGTAGCAGTCATCGAGGCCAGCCGGAAAGGCGGACTCGGGCGCCCGGCGGTAGCCGACGGACACGACCTTGAGTCCGGTCTCCTTCGCCAGCGACCGGGCGACGTGGTCGTGGGTGTCCAGGCTGCCGAGGAAGAACGCGCCGCCGTGGAAGTAGACCAGCAGCCCGTACGACGTGTCCTGGGTCGGGGTGTAGATCCGCACCGGCACCGCCCCCATCGGGGTCTGCGCGGTCGTGTCCTCGACGGAATGGAGCGGCAGGCGCTCCTCGGCCGGCGGTACCTGCGCCTCTTCGGCCGCGCGCATGGCGACCGGGTCGAGCGGGCCGTCGGGCGGGGCCGGCAGGCTCGCCAGGACCTTGGCGATCTCGGGGTGCAGCGCCATGGCGTCAGGCCTGCGGCTGCTGGGACGCGGGCCGCTGCCCGGGGAAGACGTCGTCGACCTCGTCCTCGCTCCACCCCTGGCGCGAGATGCGCTGCAGCTCGTCGGTCACCGGCTTGCGGGTCGCCTGGTACCGTGCGAGCGCTTCCGTGACGGAGTCGGCCTGGGCAAGGGCGTCCGCGAGCGCGCCAGCGTCCAGGATCGCCGAGTTCGCGCCCTGGCCCTGGTGGTGCAGCATCGAGTGGGCCGCGTCGCCGACGAGGACGACGGAGTCCGAGTGCCACGTGTCGACCGGGTCGATGTCGTAGACCGCGCGAACGCTCACGGCGTCCATGTCGAGGTCGCGGGAGATTCGCACGATCCGCTCGTCGAAGCCCTTCACCGTCGCCAGGAGGTCGTCCCTCGTGACCCGAGGCGCCCAGGTGCTGTCCGGGCACAGGGCGGTGATGTCGAACGAGACCTGGTTGCGGTGGCGCAGCGGCAGGAAATACACCTTCGTGCCCCGGCCGATGTACATCCGCAGGTTGTCGTCGACGCACAACCCGTAGGCATCGTCGGCGGAGATCACCACTCGGTAGGCGTGCTCACCGGAGAACACCGGACCCTTGTCGCTGAAGAGCTGCTGGCGCACCACCGACTTGATGCCGTCCGCGCCGACGACCAGGTCGGCCTCGACGGTCCTGCCGTTGACGAAGGTGAGGACTGAGCGGTCGCCCCGATCCTCGATCGTCTCCAGCTTGTGACCGAGGTGCACCATGCCTTCAGGGAGCACCCCCACCAGGGCATCGATGAAATCACCGCGGTGGATCAGGTGGGTCTTCGCGCCGAAGGTGTCGATCTCCGGCCACGCCTCCTTCATGATCGGGTCGCCGGTGGCGGTGAGGATCTCGAAGTAGTCGCTCGGCGAACTCACCTTGGCGATCGCGTCGAAGATCCCCCACTGGCGGAACCGATCCATTGTGGAGGGACGCAGGCCGATGCCGGCGCCGACCTCCCGGATCTGGTTCGCCTGCTCGTACACGTTGACGTCGGCACCGAGGAGCGAGAGAGCCTTCGCCGCCGCCGCACCGGCGTACCCCGCGCCGACGATGGCGAACTTCAAGTTCTTGAGGTCTGAGGTCTGCATGGTTCGGTGTCCTTGTCAGTTCTGAATCGTCAGGAAGTCAGCGGGGTTGTCGACGAAGATGGTCTTGATCGCGGCCTCGTCGAGACCGGCGGCGCGGAGGTCCGGGATCAGGTCCTCGAAGATGTAGTTGACGGTGTGGCCCTGCACGCCCGCCCAGCCCAGCGGGCTGCAGTTGGCATCGGCCGAGGCGAGCGCCTTGTCCAGGTGCTGGCCGATGAAGCGCAGGAAGTGGTCCAGCCGCTCCTTGCGGGGGCGGGCCCAGAACGGCGGGTCCGGGAGCTCGGTCTCGTAGCCAAAGGTGTCGAACCCGACCCGGCCGCCCTGCTCCGCGATCCAGGTGTCGCGGGTCTTGTCGGCGTTGACGCCGTCGTCGACGTGCCCGAACAGGACGCGGTCGAGCGGGAGACCCTCCGCGATGAAGATGGCGATCGCGGTCTCGGCGTCGATCGCGAGGTGGGTCAGGACGGGCACGCCGGTGGTCAGGGCGGCCCGTGCCGCAGCGCGGTAGATGCGCTTGTCCAGGTCGGTCATGCGGCCACCGCGACTCACGCCGACCTTGATGACGCCGGCGCGGCTGCCGGTGTTGCCGATGCCGACGGTGATCTCGTGGATGAAGTGCTCGGCCAGGTACTCCACGCTCGCCCGGGCGAAGAACGGCAGGGCGGTGTCGCCGCCGACGAAACCGGTGCTGGCGACGATGTGCACGCCGGTCTTCGCGGACAGCGACTTGTAGTAGTCGACGTCTCGGCCGTTGCAGATGCCGGTTGCATCGACGAACGTGCCGCCGCCGTGGTCGTGGAACTGGCGCAGCTTCGGGACGGTCTCCTCGTACCGCTGCTCGGGGCTCTTCCACCACTTCGTGTCCAGCTCGGAGCCCGGCATGCCGTACCCGATGTGCTCGTGGACGGCCACGAGACCCAGTTCTTCGGTCGGGATCGGCCCCAGGACGGTGTTCACTCTCGACACAACACTCACCTTTTGGAAAAGAATCTTGATGTCTTGGGCTGTCGAGCGCTCAGCGCACCGACAGCAGGTCGCGCGGGTTGTCGACGAGGATCCGCTGGACGTCGGAGTCGCTGAGGCCCCGCGCCTTGAGGAGAGGGACGAACGTGGTCAGGACGTAGCTGTAGGGCAGGTCGTTGGCCGGGTGCCCCTTGGCGACGCCGGTGGCGTTGCTCGACAGCAGGATCCGGTTGCCGTGGCCGGCCTCTACCAGCTCGGCGACCAGGGCCGCGCGCTCGGCGTCGGTGCTGTGGGCGTCGTCCTCGGTGCCCACGTGGTCCAGGCCGACGTAGGCGCCGCGGGTCGCGACCTCGAGCGGCGCGCCAGCGGCGACGGCGTCCTTGCGGTCGAGCCCGCCGACGACGACGCGGTCGGCCGGCAGCTTTTCGTCCAGGACGACCTCGAGGTCGCGCACGGCGTCGTGGCCGTAGCGCATGGATACCGGGACACCGGTGGTCAGGGCGGCGCGGGCCGCACCGCGGAACAGGCTCTCGTCGGTCGCGGTCATGCCCGCGAGGGTCGCGGCGGTGGCCACCAGGCCCGCGGCACCCCGCCGCTCGACGCGGGGAACCACCATGCCCTCGGTGACCTCCCTGGCGAAGAGGTCGGCGAACTTCTCGGCCGGCCAGGGCGTCGGCGGATTGGTCTGTGGCGTCAGGAAGTAGCCGCCGAGCAGTGCCTCGGGGCCCTGACCCGTCGACGCGACGATGTGCACGCCGGTCGTGCGGGAAAGGGCCTCGTACAGCCGCACATCGCGCCCGTGGAACATGCCGGTGCTGTCGACGATCGTCCCGCCGCCGTGCCTGCGGAAGTCCTTCAGCTTCTCGGCCAGGGTCTCGAAGATCTCGGCACGGTCGATGGTGACGTCGAACGCGTACTCCGCCCCGGGTACGACCGACAGCAGAGCCTCGTGAACCGCGACGACCCCCAACTGCTGCGCGGGAACGGGCCCAAGGACGGTGTTGACGGTGTTGCCGGTGGTCTTCTCGGCAGTCTGGGCGGCCAGCACTGGCACTCCTCTCGGTTCGGCCAGTGACTGCAGTCACGCGGCCGGTGTGAACGGTGTCACCTCGGTTTACGCGATGTCAAGAGTGCAACCAGCAGGATAGTTAGATTATCTCTCCGTACGGGTCGAGGTCCCCCCCTCGCCAAGCGGGGACCTCGATCCGGTTCGGCGGCTCTCCGGTCACCCAGCGGCGACGAGCTCCTCGTCAGTCAGCGGCTCCTCGACGTCGGCGCGCTTCGAGCCGAAGAGTCCGAACAGCGTCAGAGCCGCGGCAGCGGCGGCACAGAGGCCGGCGACCAGGAACGCGAGGCTGTAGGCGTTGCCGAGCGACTCGAACGCCAGCACGTGCAGGCTCTCCGGCATCGGCACCGGCGGCAGGTCCGGACCGGCGCCGGGCACGACCGGCATCGAGTTGATCGCCATGGCGCCACCCCCGTGTGCGATGCCTCCGGCGATCTCGGTGTACGGCGGCGTGAGCCCGGACTCGCCGATCGCCCCGCCGACGCCGGTGCTCAGGTCGCTGTTCGCCCGGCTGACCGCGAACGCGGCGATGAGCACCGGACCGAGAGCGAAGCCGAAGTCGCGGAGCAGGTTGGTGGTGGCACTGGCCATACCGGCGAGCCGCATCGGAACGGTGTTGATCGCGACGGCCGTGACCGAGCCGACGGTGAGCGCGAAGCCGACACCGAGGACCAGCATCGGACCGATGAACCGGGTCCAACTCACGTCGTGGACGTCGAAGGTCGAGCACCAGATGCCGCTGACGGCGATGAGGGCGAAGCCGACGGTGAGCACCCAACGAGGCGAAAAGTTCCGGATCAGGTGGGAGACGAGCGGCACCAGCACGAAGGCCGGCCCCTGGATGAACAGGAACAGCACGCCGATCTTCAGAGCGCTCTGGTGCTGGATCGCCCCGAGCCAGATGCTCATCGAGTAGCAGGTCGCGAGGAACGCGAACATGCCGACCACCGTGGCGATCGCGACGACCGAGTAGGAACGGTTGGCGAAGATGTTCAGGCGCAGCAGCGGGACGTCGGTCCGCAGCTCGATGACGACGAAGGCACCGAGGAGCACGAGGCCCGCGACGAAGGCGCCGATGATCTCGGGGCGGGCGAAGCCGGCCTCGGAGCCCTGCGTGGCGGCGAAGAGGATGGCGATCAGACCAAGGGCCAGCGTGACCTGGCCCGGCACGTCCAGCCTGCGCCCCTGGGGCGCCGAGGAGTCGGTGGCGACCTGGGTGATGCCGATCGAGATGACCGCCGCCGCGACCACCACGAGGTACGACGTTCGCCAGTCGCCGTCCGCGGCGAGCCACCCACCCATCAGCGGGGAGATCGCCGCACCGATCGAGAGGAAGCCGGCCCAGACGGCGATGGCCTTGGAACGTGCCTCCTGCGACGGGCTGACCGCGGCCAGCATGGCGAGCGAGATCGGGTAGAGGATCGCGGCTCCGAGACCCGCGACGATCTGCCCGACCCACAGGATCTGGACCGACTCGGCGACGTAGCTGACGAGCGAGCCGGCGACGGTCAGCAGCGCACCCACCTGCAGCAGTCGCTTGCGACCGAACAGGTCACCGATCACACCGGTGGTCAACTCGAAGACGACCATGGGGATGGCGAAGGCGGCCGTGATCCAGGTCAGTTCGGCACCGGTGGTCTGGAACTCCCGCTGAAAGGTGCCATTGAGCGCGCCGGGCAGCGAGTACGCCACCTGCGCGAGGAGTACGGCGAAGCAGCCGGCGACCACCGTGGCGGTGTAGCCCTGCTTGCGCGCAGCGGTCTGCGTCATTGCGGAACTCTTCCTTGTCGATAGGCCGGGCGATCGGTTCCGCCGCTCGGGATCGGCCACCCCGAAGTGAGCGCGATCACCTGTGGGATGTGCAAGGTGTCACGTGGCTTGACATGACGTCAAGAGTCTGAGCAACACGTACTCAGAACGATCGGAAAGCACAGAACGCAGCCGTCGTGCCCTATGCTGTCGGGCATGGCGACGCTTCGCGAGGCACAGAAGGAGATGACCCGAAAGCTCCTGCTCGACGCCGGCCTGGACCTGTTCGTGTCCAAGGGCTATGCGACGACGACGATCGACGACATCGCATCGGCGGCGGGAACAACGCGGGTGACCTTCTATGCGTACTTCCCCTCCAAGGTCGATCTGATGAAGGCCCTCATCTCGGAACGGCTCAACGCCGCGCTCGACCGGGTCCCCTCCGCCGAGCACGGGTCGACCGAGCGTGAGCTGGTTGCCGTGGTCGAGGACGGCTCGCGCGAGCGGATCCGCGCGTGGCTCGCGTCGACCTCGGAACGATGGGATGCGATTCGCCCCTACACCACGACCGCCTTCGCGGCCGCAGCCGTCGACCCCGAGATCCGCGCGCTCCTCGACGAGTGGCTGAACGAGGCCATCGGTGACATCAAGGACGGGCTCGACCGCGCCGACCGGTTCCCAGCCGGCACCCGCCACTTCCGCAGCGTCATCGCCATCACCGAGCTCGACTACGTCGCGCGCCACTGGACACCGGGAACCTGGGGTGTCGGGCACGACGAGATGCTGGACGTCCTCACCGAGAGCTGGGTCGGCTCGATCGGGCGCCGCTGAGTGGCTGTTCCTCCGGCCGGCCGCCGGTCCCTGGCGGTGGCAGACCGGGGTGATCGACGTGTTCGTCACCACGAGGGCGGGACAGCAAGTTGTCCTAATTGGACGGAGCGCCTATGGTTTCGACGCGGCGCCGGAACCTGACGCGTCGCGGTCGTGCACCACAGACGCGGGTGGCCAGCGACGAACGACGGACCGCCGTGATCCACGCGACGCCGGCGTGGACAAACGACGGTCTATTAGTCCACTAGGGATTGGACGTGCTCGGACGTGAGAAGAGTATTCGCGGTACTGCTGGCGCTGGTGACCGGCGTTTCGGTCATGACGGTCAGCGCGCCGGCGGCCCAGGCCGCCGGTTCCTGCTCGGGGACGATCACCTACAGCGGGGTGCACTCGTCAGGCCTCGGCGAGCTGGTCATCTACTACAACAGCAGCAACGGTGGCACCAACAGCGCGTGCTTCTACCACCGCGGCGCGGCGTACGGACGATCAGCGCCCACGTTCGTGCAGATCTACCGCTGCGAGTTGCCGAGGAATGAGGGGGCGCACTGCACCCCCACGGGCACGCGGGACACGAACTCCGGCGACTTCAGCTACTACGCCGGCCCCGTCGGCGTCACCGGCGTCGCGAACTACTGCGTCGAGGCGGCCGGCTACATCGGATGGGCCGGCGAACGTCACTGGATCTACAGCCGGCAGCAGGGTTGTTGAGCCGAGCGCACCGACCGTAGAGCGCTGCGGGGCCCGACGACCGAACGGGTCGGGCCCCGCCCTGCGACGCCGCGGCGGCATGGCCAGAACCGGCGATGGCACCTCCGCTTCAGAGCGGCACGCATCGTGCGGCGACCAGCACGCGAAGCCCAACCCCCTGTCCGCGTGATTGTCGCCGACGTTGCCGCACCCGCCAAGCCGGCCACCGCCGACGATCATCTACCCTGGCTGAGATCGATTCTTGAGCGCTAAGCGCACTGGTCACGTCAGACCTCGGTCTCCAGAACTCGTGCGGCGACCCCGAACGCGGTGTTGGCAGCCGGCACGCCGACGTAGATGGCGGCCTGCAGCAGCACCTCGACGATCTCGTCGCGGGTGAGCCCGTTGCGCAGCGCGGCGCGGAGGTGGAACTCCAACTCCTCGAAGTGGCGGCCGGCCACGAGCGCGGTCAGTACTGCGATGGAACGGTCGCGTCGCGACAGGCCGGGACGGTCCCAGATCTCGCCCCAGGCGTATCGGGTGATGAGGTCCTGGAAGTCGAGCGTGAGCGAGCTGGTAGCAGCGATCGCGCGGTCGACGTGGGCATCGCCGAGGACCGCTCGGCGGTTGGCCATGCCTGCCGTGTGACGAGCACTGGCGTTGGCGAGGAAGTCGCGAACCAGACTCGCGGTCGCGCGGGGCGCCTCTACCGGCGGCAGGTGCGCGATGCCGTCGAGCTCGACCAGCCGCGCGCCAGGGACGCCGTCGGCAAGCTCCCGCAGGGATGCAACCGGGGTTGCCCGGTCGGCAGAACCGGCGACGGCGAGCAGCGGCCGTCGGACCTCGCGGAGGCGGTCTCGCAGATCGAAGTCCCCCAGGGCGTCGCAAACCTGCGCGTACCCCTCGTCGTCGACCGCGCAGAGGTCGTCGAGCAGCGCTGTGGTGACGTCGGGGGCGCACTCGGCGAAGCCCGGAGCCCACCACCGCTGGGAAGCGGTCTCGAGCAACGCGGTCGTCCCCGACGCCCGCACGAGTGCGGCGCGGCCGCGCCAGAGGTCGGCGTCGCCGATGCGGGCGCCGGTCGCGATGAGGGCGAGCCGGTCGATCCGGTCGGCGTGGTCGAGGACGAGCTGCAGCCCGACGGCACCACCGACCGAGTCACCGGCGTAGGCGAACCGACCATCCGGCTCACCGCGGTGGGCCAGGACACGGTCGACCGCCGCGCGGACGCCGCGCGCCAGCTCGGCGATCGTGAACGGCTCGCCCAGCGGCGCGCCGCCGTGACCGGGCAGCTCCCACCCGACGACGTGGAAGTCGTCGGCCAGCAGCGTGGCGACCACCCCCACAGCCTCTCGACGGAGGTACCCAGCGAGGGCCCGACCACCAGGAGCGGCCGCTCCGCCGGCCCCGCCAGGTGGACCGTCGCCAGTTCCGGAGTGCTCATCCACCGTCCTTCCACGTCTCGGCGCAGCGAGACAACGACTTGTCGATGATGCGGTCGGCCGCACCGAGGTAGGGAGGCCCGCCGGGCCGGTCGTCGACGACGGCGTCGAGACTGCGCCGCTCAGCGAGCAGCTCGTCCCTGCGCGCGGCCTCGGCCATCCGGTCCACGTGGACCGTGAGTCCCGCGAGCAGTTCGGTGGCCTGGGAGGCGGCGACGACGCTACGGCGCCCCAGCACGCGCAGGGTGTCCCACTCGACGTGCCACGCACCGTCGGGCCGTTCATCGACGTACGACGCCGCGGCGACGTGCAGCGCGGAGGCCAACGTCGGCGCGGCGAGCGCATGCCGTCGCAGCAGCACCGAGAGGACCGGGTTCGCCTTGTGCGGCATCGTCGACGAGCCGCCACGGCCGGGCACCGCGGGCTCGGCGAGTTCACCGACCTCCGGCCGCCCCAGGAGCGCGACGTCGGACGAGATCCGGCCCCACGCGTCACCAGCGGTGACGAGCGCGTCCGCGGCGCCGGTCAGCCGGCCCCGCACCGTGTGCCACGGCGTCGTGGCCGGCAGGCCGACCCGGTCGGCGAGATCGGCAACGAGTGCGAGCGACGCGGCGGCAGGATCGGAGCTGCCGACCCGGCGAAAGAGCTCGGTGCTGGCGGCGAGGGTTCCGGCCGCGCCACCGACCTGCACGGCCAGGCGCTTCTTCGCGCCGCGAACCGCCCGCGCGGCCTCGATCACGGAATCGAGCCAGGTTGCGGCCTTCAGCCCGAAGGTCAGGGGCACGGCCGGCTGGGTCACGGTCCGGGCGGCCATCGGGGTGGCGCGATGGCGCTGGGCCAGAGCGGCCAGCGTCGTCGACTGGGCGCGGAGGTCGGCGAGGACGGCGACCATCGCCTCGCGCAGGCACAGGACGAGCGCGGTGTCGACGACGTCCTGGCTGGTCAGGCCACGGTGCAGCCAGGCCGCTGCGGGGCCGTCGCCGAGCCGGCGGCGCACCAGCTGGACCAGCGGGACGACCGGATTGCCACTCCCCTCTGCTGCCGTCGCCAGCTCCTCCACATCCACTGCGTCCACGACGTCGTCGATGGACCGCGCAGCCCCCGCCGGCGCGAGGCCGCAGGCCGACAACGCGCGCAGCCACTGCTGCTCGACCTCGAGCATCGCGGCGAGGAAGCGCTGCTGGCTGAACAACGCACCCGCGCGCTCGTCACCGGGCCAGAACAGGTCGGCCATCAGGACCGCACATGCCGGAGGAAGACCGTCTCGCCGTCGCCCTGGAGTCGCAGGTCGAAGTGGTACCCCGCGGGCTCGGCGACGGCGAGCAGCGTCCGACGTCGAACGGGCGGCACCGCGCTGAGGAAGGGATCGGCGTCCAGTACCGCTTGGTCCTCGGGCAGGTAGACGCGGGTGAACAGCCGGTCGAGCAGCCCGCGGGCGAAGACGGTCAGCGCGAAGAACGCGGGCCGCTCGGCCGTCCGGGCACCGGGCCGCATCGTGAAGAACTCGTAGTGGCCGCGCACATCCGTCGCGGCCCGGCCCCAGCCGGTGAAGGTGAACCCGTCCCGGCGCAGCGAGCCCTCCCGCTGGACGACGCTGCCCTCCGGATCGGCCTGCCAGACCTCGATGAGCGCGTCCGGGACGGGATCGCCCGCGCCGTCGTACACCACACCGTGTAGCCGGACGGCGCCCGCCCTGCTCGCCGGCACCAGCTCGGGTCCACTGGCGTACGGGAGGCCGTAGCCGAAGAACGGGCCCACGGTCTGGCCGGGGGTCGGCACGAGGTCGCTCATGCCGGCACTCCGCTGCGCTCCGTGCCGTCATGAGGCACCACAAGACTGTGCTGATGATTCGCTCGCTGACGCTCGCTCATGCCGCCTGCTCCATCCCGGTCCGCCGGCTACCGGTCAGCACGATGTCCCAGCGATAGCCGAGGCTGAACTCCGGCTCGGTCTCGTTGTGGTCGTAGCGGGCCACGAGCGCCTCACGTGCGGCAGGGTCGGTGATCGACTGGTAGATCGGGTCGAGGTCGAAGAGCGGGTCGCCGGGGAAGTACATCTGGGTGACGAGTCGCTCGGTGAATTCGGTCCCGAACAGCGAGAAGTGGATGTGCGCCGGGCGCCAGGCGTTGTCGTGGTTGCGCCACGGGTAGGCGCCCGGCTTGATCGTGCGGAAGCGGTAGGAGCCGTCGGGCCCGGTGATGCACCGGCCGGCACCCGTGAAGTTCGGGTCGAGCGGCGCGGTGTGCTGGTCACGCTGGTGGATGTAGCGGCCCGCGGCGTTCGCCTGCCAGATCTCGACCAGCTGACCGACGACCGGCCGTCCCTCGCCGTCGAGGACGCGACCGCTGACGGTGATGCGCTCGCCGAGGGGCTCGCCGCGGTGCTGGATGGTCAGGTCCGCCTCGAGCGGGTCGACGTCGGAATGCCCGAAGCAGGGTGCCCAGAGCTCGACTCCCTCGGGGTCGGCGAGCTGGCGGTCCCTGGTCGGGTGCCGCAGGAGGCTGGAGCGGTACGGCAGGTAGTCGAGAGCCGGCTGGTCGGCCGGGCCGACATCGCGCCGCGCCGCTGCGATCCGCGCGATCTCCGCGCTGATCTCTGCTTGCGTTGTCACGTCGCTCAACGTAGGTTCCGCGACCTACAATCGCCGAACAGCGGCTTCCGTTGAATGGAAGGAAGGAAAAGATGCCGCGTACGACGGCCGCCCCCGGCGTCACGGTCGCATCGCGCCTTCTCGGCATCCTGGGTTCCTTCAACCCCGAGCACCGTGTGCTCACACTCAGCGAGCTCGCGCGGCGCGCGGACCTCACCCTGCCGACCGCTCACCGACTGGTCGGCGAGCTGGTGGTGTGGGGCGCGCTTCGCCGTACGTCGTCCGGTGGCTACGCGATCGGCAGGCGACTGTGGGATCTCGGCCTGCTCGCACCCGCGGAGACGACGCTGCGCGAGGTCGCCTCGCCGTTCCTCCAGGACCTGTACGCTGCAACGCGCGTGACCGTGCACCTCGCCGTCCGCGAGGGCGACCAGGTGCTGTACCTCGACCGCCTCTCCGGCAACGCCTCGCTCCCGATCATCAGCACGATGGGCTCCCGGTTGCCGATCCACACCACGGGCGTGGGGAAGGTGCTGCTCGCGCACGCGCCGGCCACGGTTCGCGCCGAGGTGCTCGGCAGGCCGCTCCCCCGAGTCACGCCGTACACAGTGATCTCACCGGCACGTCTCCAGCAGCAGCTGGACCGGGTGCTCAGCGACGGGTTCGCGACCACCGGCGAGGAGATGACCCTCGGCGCATGCTCCATCGCCGTGCCCGTGGCGGCCGACGATCGCCCCGTCGCTGCGCTCGGCGTGGTGGTTCCCCACCTCAGGGGCAAGGCTCGACTGCTACCCGCGATGCGCGTCGCCGCCCACGGCATCGGCCGCGCACTGGCGGCGACTGTGCACGATCCAGAACGCTGATGCGCGTCAGGGCCTCGCCGCGTCGAACAGGAGCTGGCGCAGCCAGGAGATGAAGTAGTGGTCGCCCAGATGCGGGTTCCACACCATGTCGATGCCCAGCCCTGGGAGTGGAAACGGGAACTCCTCGATCCGCAGGTCGACGAGCGTCCGCATCTCAGCGGCAACCCGGTGGCGAAGGAGGGCGACACCGCCGGCACGTCCGACCAGGTACGGGACGAGCAGGAAGTCGGAGATCAACTGGCCGACGCGGTAGGTGACCCCCTTCTCGTCGAGCACCGAGTACGGGAAGACCCGCCGCTCGGTGTCGACAACGATGTGCGGCTGGGTGGTCAGCAGGTCGAGCGCGCTTGCTTCCGGTGGGGTGTCTGCCGAGGCCACCACCACGATGCGGTCGTCGTACAGGCGCTCCCGCGGGTACGGCGACGTGAACCCCTCGGAGAGCAGCACGACGTCGACACCGTGCTCCGTGAAAGTGGCGTCGGTCGGCACGGTGATGGTGCGCACGCGCAGGGTCGCGTTCGGGGCTCGTTCCGCCACGAGTCGAACCAGCCGCGCCCCGAGGACGAAGGCCGTGCTGGTGGTCATCGCGATGGTGATGACCCGACGATCCGTCGCTGGATCGAAGCCCGGGAAATTGACCACGTCCGCGACCTGCTGGAGCGTCGTCCGCAACGGCCCGATCAGCTCAAGCGCGCGCGGGGTCAGCGCGGTACTGCTCCCTTGCCGGACGAGCAGGTCGTCGCCGAGGAGACGCCGCATGCGACCCAACGCGTGGCTCATCGCCGGCTGCGTCAGACCGACGCGTTCAGCCGCCTTCGTCACCGAGCGCTCCTCCAGGAGCGCCAGGAGGGGCACCAGCAGGTTGAGGTTGACCGATGTCAGTCGATACAACCCGGAACTCGTGGTGCCCTCTCCGTCATCGCTCATCGCGACGAAACCTACCCGGTTTCCTGGCTCACGCGACGCAGTCGTGGGATCGGTATCCGGTAGTTCAGCGCCGCAGCCGCACCGGAGCCGTCGTCGTGCGACCAGCGCATCAGCGCCGGACCGCCGGGCCCTCCCTCGACGTACGCCGGCTCTCCGTCCAGCGGGAGATGGCCGACGGCCTTGAGGCTGAGCCCGAACTGCTCGGTCCAGAAGTACGGCTGGAACTGAAGCGGTGGCGTGTCGTCGCCACGGACGAGGGCAGCCGCAGCCACCTTCGCCTGCTCGATGGCGCTGCTCCACAGCGGGATGCGTCGCAGGCCGTGAGGCGTCGGGAACGCTGCCAGGTCGCCGACGGCAGCGATCTCGGGCCGGACCAGTCCGCGGGGGTTGACCTGCACGACGCCCTGGTTGGCCAGGCCGGTGTCCGCGAGCCACTCCGTGTTCGGGACGTCGCCGACGGCGGTCACCACCAGCTCGGCCTCGAGGACGGCGCCGTCGTCGAGTACGACACGTGCGTCGCCGTCACACCGATCGAGTCGCGCCGATCCGGTCTCGACGATGGTGAGCCCGCGCTCCAGCGCTGCCTTGACGAAGACCTCGGCCAGGTAGGTGCCGAGTTGCAGGATCAACGGCACGCCTTGGGAGACAAGGGTGACCTGACAACCCGCGGTCAGGCAGCCCGACGCGATCTCCATGCCGAGCGGGCCGCCGCCGACCACGACGACCGACGGTCGTCCAGCGAGGCGCTTGCGCAGAGCGAGTGCATCGTCGAGGCCGCGCAGGTTGAGCTCCTCGGGAAGGTCGGACAACCGTCGCGCACGGGAGCCAGTGGCGAGGACGACGCGGTCGTACGGAAGTGCCGCGCCGTCGTGGAGCGTGACGAGCCGACGGTCGACATCGAGGCCGGTCGCGCGTACGCCCAGGAGTTCGGTCGCCCCGTGGGTGGCCGGCGGAAGCTCATGGGACGGCAGGTCGTCGCCGTCGAGCAGCAACGCCTTCGACAGAGCCGGACGGCTGTATGCCGCGTGGGTCTCGTCGCCGACGATGGTCAGCTCCCCGTCGAAGCCGGCCTCCCGGAGCGTCTCGGCCGCCGTGCGGCCCGCGATGCCGTTTCCGACGACGACGACCCGCTGGATCGGCGTACTCACGCCAGGCGCAGGGCCGCGACCGGGCAGACCCGGATGGCGGCGTTGGCCAGCGCGACGTCGGCGTCGCTGAGCTCCTCGCGGTCGAGCACCAGCTCGCCGTCCTCGTCGAGGTGCATCAGGGCGGGCGCGGCCTCCTCACACAGCCCGTGTCCCTCGCAGCGCGGACGGTCCAGGACGATCCTCATGCCGGTACCACTTCCAGGACGGGCAGCTCCTCGATGCTGCGGGTGACGTTGCTGGGGACCCGGACCTCCGGGCCGACGACCAGGCGACCGACCCGGCGGGCCAGCGCCTCGATGACGGCGTGCGCCTCGAGTCGGGCCAGCCCCTGTCCGGCGCAGCCGTGCGGGCCGTACCCGAAGGACAGGTGGTCGATCGGGTTGCGCTCGATGCGGAACGCGTCGGGGTTCGCGTAGTGGCGGGGGTCCCGGTTGCCGGCGCCGAACAGGATCGCGACCTTCGCGCCTTGCGGGACCGGGACACCGTCGACCACCACGTCCCGGGTCGTGCGTCGTCCCCAGGCGTGGATCGGCGCCCAGTAGCGGAGCACCTCGTTGAACGCGGCCGGCACCAGCGACGGGTTCTCCCGGACCAGCGCGAGCTGCTCGGGGTGGGCCGCGAACAGGGCCACGATGTTGCCGATCGAGGCGATCGTGGTGTCGACGCCGGCACCGAGGTACTGGTGGATGATGTGGCCCGCCGTGTGGGGCGGGATGTCGCCGCGCGCCTCGGCCTCGAAGATTCCCCGGCCGACCGAGCCGGGCGCCAACTCCTCGGCGGTGACGGTCGAGCACCAGTCGTACAACTCGCCGGCGATCGGGAAGCTCTCCGCGGTGCGCTGGTTCATCGGTCCGATGACCTGCATCGCGGCCTGACCCCAGCGCAGCATGTTGTCGCGGACCTGGCCGGTGAACCCGATGAGATCCGCGACGACATCGAGCGGCAGTGCGCGAGCCAACCCGTCGATGGCCTCGAACGAGCCCTTGTCGACCAGTTCCTCGACGAGGGCGTCGGCCTTGGCGTCGATGCTCTGCTTCAGGCCGCGAAGCGCACGCGGCGACAGGTTCGCGGTCAGGGTCGCCCGCAGCTGGGTGTGGACCGGCGGGTCCGAGGCGAGGGAGGTGCCCGTGAGCGCTTCGTTGACCATCGGGTTGAACCCGATCGCCCCTTCGGAGGAGAAGCTCTCCCAGTCACCCAGGGCGTTGCGGATGACGTCGTACCTCGTGAGCACATAGACGTCGTTTGCCGGGATGTGGACGACGCCTCCAAGATCGCGCAGTGCTGCGTACGAGGGGTACGGGTCGACGAGGACCGTGTCGCCGAACAGGTCGAGATGGGAGATGGGAGGGGCTGAATCGGTCATCGGTTCACCTCGGGTCGGTGGTTCGGTGAACCCATTTAAGTGACCGCATTCACATCAGGCAAACACATGTTGTGCATGCAGCGACATGCACGCCGTGCATGTGCACCTTTCAGTGGTCGCCTGCTTCGATGGCCCCGGCTGCCCGGTGGAGGGTGGCGACGAGCGCCGGAAGCTGATGACGGTCGTGGCGGACCGCCGGCATCGAGATGGAGAGCCCGGCGAGCGCCGTACTGTCCGCGTCGCGGACCGGGACGCCGATCGCGACGACCCCCCGCTCCGACAGCCCGTTGTTGAGCGCGAACCCGGCCCGGCGGACGCGGGTGAGCCGGCCCCGAAGGGTCGCCAGGTCCGGTCGTTCGTCAGGGCGCTGGACGTACCGCTCAGCGGCGTAGAGCTCGTCCACCTCGGCCGGCTGGAGCTCCGCGAGCAGCACGAGCCCGGCCGTGGTGCGGTGGGCCGGGAACACCATCCCCTCACGCGAGCCCACCCGGAGCGCCTGCCGGCACTCCACGCTCGCGATGAACCGCGTCGTGTCGCCGGTGCGGATGGCCAGGTTCGCCGACTCCCCCACCAGGTCGACGAGCCGCTGCAGATGCGGCAGTGCAGCGGCTCGCAGCTGCGATGTGCGCGACTGCGAGTGCGCGGCGAGCTCGAGGACCGGCCCCGGATGGTAGACACGCTGGTCGTCCTGGACCGCGAAGTCGCGGTAGACGAGCGTCTGCAGCAATCGATGGGCCGTCGACCGCGCCACGTCGAGCCGCTGGGCGACCTGGCTCACCGTGAGCCCGCCCTCCAGCTGCAGCATGACCGCGATCCGGAGCGCATGGTCGGCACTGGTCACGACGTACGCCGGCGGGGTCTTCGGTTCGGCACTGCCCATGTCCTGCTCGTTCCGCTCTCCAGAATCAGACGTTCCGCTGACGCGACAAGGGCCATGGTAGGCGACATGAGCACGACTGACACCCCCGTCCGCCTGAAGGCCGTCTCGGCACCGGGCCAGCCGGACGTGACGCCTGCGCTCGAGGAGCTGTACCGCGGCTTCGAGCAGGAGCTGCTGGTGCCGCTGTGGACCGAGATCGGCGACCTGATGCCCGCGCACCCGCGGTCGCGCGCGGTGCCGCACCTGTGGCGTTGGGAGAGCCTGCTCCGCCTGGCCGCGGAAGCCGGCGACCTCGTCCCGGTGGGCCGCGGTGGTGAACGTCGTGCGATCGCCCTGGCGAACCCGACGCTCGGCGGTCGGCCGTTCGCGACGCCGACGCTGTGGGCGGCGATCCAGTACCTGATGCCCGGCGAGGACGCTCCCGCGCACCGGCACACCCAGCACGCCTTCCGGTTCGTCGTCGAGGGCTCCGGCGTGTGGACCGTGGTCGGCGGCAGCGGCGAGACGGCGGTCGGCGACGCGGTTCCGATGCGCCGCGGCGACTTCCTGCCGCAGG
Organism: Micromonospora sp. NBC_00617; assembly: GCF_045161355.1. Taxonomy (NCBI): domain Bacteria; kingdom Bacillati; phylum Actinomycetota; class Actinomycetes; order Micromonosporales; family Micromonosporaceae; genus Micromonospora; species Micromonospora sp. NBC_00617. The sequence goes on from NZ_CP107751.1 coordinate 3,082,456, forward strand.
CCGGCTGGAACTGGCACGCGCACCACAACGCGACCGCCGAGCCGATGGCCTGGATCGACGGGCTCGACATCCCGTTCCAGTACGTCACCGAGTCGCAGTTCTTCCAGTTCGGCCGCGAGGAGCTCAGCGAGGCTGAGCGGATCACGCCGGAACGCTCGCGCTCCGAGCGGCTGTGGGGCCACCCGGGCCTGCGGCCGCTCTCGGTGGGCGACCTCGCCCCCGGATCGCCGCTGCTGGCCTACAAGTGGCAGCACACCGACGCCGCCCTCGACGACCAACTGCTGTTGGAGAAGGAGGGGTACGGCGGCACCGTCGAGCCCGGCCACGCGGCCGTCCGGTTCAGCAACCCCCACAACGGCACGGATGTGCTCCCGACGATCCGCGCGGAGTTCCACCGGATCGTCCGCGGCGCGCAGACCGCACCGGTCCGCGCTACCGGGTCGTCGGTCTACCAGGTCTTCGACGGCTCCGGAACGGTGACCGTCGGCGACAGGAGCTGGTCGGTCACCCGGGGCGACCTGTTCGTGGTCCCGTCCTGGGAGCCGTTCTCCGCCCGGTCCGAGGCCGGCACCACCGACTCCGATTCCGGCGCCCTCGACCTCTTCCGTTTCTCGGACGCGCCCATCTTCGAGGCGCTTCACCTCGACCGTCAGGAGACCCTGCGATGAAGCTCGCCACCCTCCGCGTCAACGGCGGCACCCGTGCCGTCCGCCTCGACGGGGACGTCCTCGTCGACCTCGGCTACTCCGACCTCGGCGTCCTGTTCGCGCAGGACGACTGGGCCACGATCGCGGCCTGCGCGACCGGTGCGACCTGGCCGGCCGAGGGCGCAGACCTGGCTCCGGTGGTGCCCCACCCGTCGAAGGTGGTCTGCGTCGGCCACAACTACACCAACCACATCAAGGAGATGGGTCGCGAGCTGCCGGCGCATCCGACCCTCTTCACCAAGTTCGCCGACACCCTCATCGGGCCCAACGATCCGATCGCCATGCCCGCCGAGACCGACGCCCTCGACTGGGAGGTTGAGCTGGTGGTCGTCATCGGCAAACCCGTGCGGCGTGCCACCGAGGCGGAGGCCGAGGCCGCCATCGCCGGCTTCACCGTCATGAACGACATCTCGGTCCGCGACTGGCAGTTCCGGACCATCGAGTGGACCCAGGGCAAGATCTGGGACTCCTCCACCCCGGTCGGCCCGTACGTCGTGACGCCCGACGAGGTCGGCGGCGTCCGCCCGGCGCTCGAGGTGACGACGATCGTCGACGGCCAGGTCATGCAGCAGGACGACACCGGCACGCTGCTGTTCGACCCGGTGCACCTGGTGCGGTACGTGTCCACGGTCATCCGGCTCAATCCGGGCGACCTGATCGCGACCGGCACGCCCGCAGGTGTCGGCCACGCGCGTGACCCGAAGGTCTACCTCGCCGGCGGCGAGACCGTCGTGACCGAGATCGCCGGCATCGGCGCCTGCGTCAACCAGGTCGTCGAGGAGTCCTGATGCCGCGCACGCACACCGACGCGCTGACGTGGGTCGAGCACTGCACGCAGCTGCTCGCCGCGCAGGTCGCCGCGCTCGACGAGCAGGCGATGACCGACCCCAGCGCGCTGCCCGGCTGGACCCGCAAGCACCTCCTGGCGCACGTCGCGGCCAACGCCGACGCGCTCGGCAACCTCGTGCACTGGGCCAGGACCGGTGAGCCGACGCCGATGTACTCCTCGATGGATCAGCGGAACGCCGACATCGAGTCCGGCGCGACGCTTCCCGCGACCCGACTGGCGGCGTGGGTGAACGGATCCGCGCGCAGCCTCGCGGTCGCGATGGACGCCCTCACCACGGACCAGTGGCGCGCCGAGGTCGTCACCGCGCAGGGCCGCACCGTGCCCGCCACGGAGATCCCGTGGCTCCGGGCCCGCGAGGTCTGCGTGCACGCCGTCGACCTCGGTACCGGGTTGACCTTCGCCGACCTTCCCGACGGCTTCCTCTCCGCCCTCGTGGTGGACATCCAGGCCAAGCGTGGTCTCGTCGCGGTACCCGACGGACCACTGCCCGACGTGGCCGCCTACCTGGCCGGCCGTCCCCACTCGCTCACCGGGGTTCCCGACCTCGGCCCCTGGCTCTGAGAGGGCAGACACCATGAGCACTCCTGACGTCGTCGTCGTCGGTGGCGGAATCGGCGGCCTGAGCAGCGCCTTCGCGCTGTCCCGCAGCGGGCTGAAGGTGCGGGTCCTCGAGCAGGCGAAGGAATTCGGCGAGGTCGGCGCAGGCATCCAGCTCGCCCCGAACTGCACGCGGATCCTGCACGACTACGGGCTACTCGAGGAGGCCAAGGCCCGCGGCGTCGTACCCGACACGATGGTGATGCGCGACGCGGTCGACGGGACCGAACTCACCTCGCTCGACCTTCGTGACCTCGAACGGAAGTACGGCTTCCCGTACCTGGTCATCCACCGCAGCGACCTGCACGGACTGTTTCTCCGGGCTTGTCGCGAGGCCGGCGTCGAGCTGCTCACCGAGCAGCGGGTCGTGGCGTACTCGCAGGACGGAGAGAAGGCCACCGCGACGATCGGAGCCGGCGCCGTCCACGAGGCGGCGGTGGTGATCGCGGCCGATGGTCTGCACTCCGTCGCCCGGAAGCTCGTCGTCGACGACCGACCCGTCTCCTCCGCCTACGTCGCCTACCGCGGCACCGTGCCGGTCGCGGCGGTGGACCGCCCGGTGGACCTCTCCGAGGTCGTCGTGTACGTCGGCCCCCGCTGCCACTTCGTCCACTACGGGCTGCGCGGTGGTGACCTCCTCAACCAGGTCGCCGTATTCGAGTCCCCCAAGGCGCTCGCCGGGCTCGAGGACTGGGGAACACCCGACGAGCTCGACAACGCCTTCGCCGGAACCTGCGACGCGGTTCAGCAGGGACTGCCGCACATGTGGCGCGACAAGTGGTGGCGGATGTACGACCGCGACCCGATCACCACCTGGGTCGACGGCCGGATCGCCCTCCTGGGCGACGCCGCCCACCCGCCGCTGCAGTACATGGCGCAGGGCGCGATCATGGCGATCGAGGACGGCTGGGTCCTCGCCGAGCACGCCAAGCGACTCCGGGGCGACGACGGCACCGTCGACTGGACGGGCGCACTCGCGGCCTACGAGGCGGTCCGATCGGAGCACTGCCGGCGCGTGGTGCTGACGGCTCGCGCGTGGGGCGAACTGTGGCACCTCGACGGCGTCGAACGCGAGCAGCGCAACGTCCTGCTCCGCGCCCGGGAGGTCGACGACCACTCCTTCACGGATTGGATCTACGGCCCGACCGCGCTCGTCGCCGAGGACGAACCGGCGATGTTCGAACCGATCCCACTGGCATCGGCGGACCGGTTGGCCAGCAACCTGGCGGGCTCTCTCGCACAGTGATCTCCCGCAGGACCGCCGGGTCGCTGCGCGAGGCGCGCGAAGCTGGCGGGAGCTCGCTTCCGCCGGTCACCGTGTCCGAGATCCCGGGGACGATCGGGATGGTCGCGTGCCCGCCGCAGGGTCACCCTGTTGAGGTTCCGCTCGCCGAGATGCTCGTCGAGGTTGACCGCCGGGTCTACGTACGGGCCGGTGACCGCCGGCGTCAGGTCGACGAGCGTCACGTCGGCCTCCCGCAGGGCGGCTTCGTTCGCCAGGTGTGCATGCGCCGACGTCGCGTCGAACACGATCCGGATGTCGCGGACGTCCGGGGATCCATGAGCCCCCGCACCCCGGTCGAGACCACCGGCACGCCCAGTCGCGCCGCCCGCGCCAACCCGTCGGAGTCCGGGTCGATACCGACGAAGAGCACCCCACCTCCGCGCGGCAAACGTGCGCGATCGGGGTGTCCAGCTGCTGCGCGCGTTCCGCCCGTCTGAGGAGGCCCTAGGCCTGACCGAGCCCCGACTGCTCACCCCGCCGGTGCGCACCGCCAACCTCGCGCTATCGCGGGTGCTCTCGCGGGCGGCGCCGATCATTGAGAATTCGCGCTGGCCCCGGCACCGGCGCGAGGCGGGGGCCGGGTTCCGCGAGTTCGTCGATGTTGGCGGTGGAGGCTCCGTAGACCCACAACCCGAGCAGCCTGGGAAGTCCGTCAGCTGATGCTGGGGCTGCCGCAGCCATCCGACAGGACGATCAGCAGCGCTCAGCTGACGACGGCGCGCAGCTGCTCGCGGCAGCGGCGGTAGGACTGCACTGGATCTTCCATTTCGCCCTCGACCGCCAGTTCGCCCCAGCGTTCCCAGCAGGTGCGCCACACGGCGACGGCGACCTCGGCGATCAGTAGGACCGCCATCGGGTCGTGGCTGGGAAGTTGCTCCGTGAGGCGGGCGCGCAGGTGTGTGGTCAGGACCCGCTCCTGGGACGCCGCGAGCGCCTGGAGTTCGGGCTCCCGCGTGAGCAGCCGCGCGACGCGACGGTGCTCCTCCAGTTCGGGGTCGTTCTCCGGGCCCATCACGGCCTCCATGGCGGCCTCGACGATCCGCAGCGCGGCGGAGGAGGCGTCGTCCGGGACCTGGAGCGTGTGGATCGCCCGGAGCAGGCGGCGCTGGCCGGGCAGGGCCGCCTGCTCCTTGGAGGTGGATGCTCCTCGTGCAGTTCGTCCTTGAACCGGCGGAAGGCGCCCCTGCCCTGGATGGCTCGCTGGAGCCTGCGGCCGGTCCGCTCGTCGCTGACCTGCTCGGCGAAGTCGGCCATGTCGCGGTGCCAGACGAAGGATGGTAGCGCGTCGATCGGGAACAGATCGAGTTCGTCGAGGTCCACCGGCGTCTTCCCGTCAATGCCGCCGTCAGCCGTCCACATCATGATCTCCCCGCTGGCCGGGTCGATGAGCCAGCGGTACTCGTACGCGCTCTGGTCCTGCAGCGCAGTGGCGATCTCCTCGAGATCGAGGTGACGTACGTCGAGCATGATCTCCACTCCCGTTGTCGTGGCCGCCCGGAACCACAGTAGGTCCGCTTCCCTCTCGACTGCTGTTCCAGCAGCCTGGAATCGGGAAACCGGTCAGCTACAGCCCAGCGGCGTCGAGGGTTTTGAGGAACGTTGGCCGGCGCTTGTGCTCAACCCGCAGCTCGGCGAGGTACTGCCCGAACGCCGCATGTTCTCCGGTGGCCTGGTACGCCGCTCGCACGGCGGCGAGCAACGCGACGGCCCGCCGGTAGCGCCGCTTGTCGGCCGAGTTGAGGATCGCCTGCTCGACAAGGTCCCGGTACGGCTGGATCACCTCCTTCGGATGTGTTACGGCCCGCTTCTCGAGCAGGGTCTGCCACTGCGGCCCGCCGAGCCACCGCCGGTGGTGCTGGGCCTCCTGCCAGGCCTGGTCGTCACGGCCCACCGCCAGCAACACGTCGACCAACTCGGAGGCGTACGCCGGCTGCTGACTGATCCGGTCGCGCAGCACCCCCAGAACCCACGTCGTCGGATCGTCGCCGCCGGCCGTCTCCACGGTGGCGATCAAGGATCGGTACCCGGCAGCGGTGGGATGCCGTGCGAACTCCTCCCGCCGGACCCGCACGGCACCCGGCGTGTTACCGGCGGCGGCGAGCATGTCGACCAGAACGTCACGGAGCCGACCCGTGTGGGGCGAACCCACGTTGGCGACCACACCTCGCCGAGCCCAATCGATCGCCTCGTCCCGGCGTCCGGCGGCATGTAGCACCTCGGCGATCCGTTGGTACTGCGGCGCGTTGGTCAGGTGCTCGGCCAGCACCGCGACGTACCGGTCGACATCTCCCGACACCTCAGCGAGCTGCTCGCGCAGGTCACGCACCGCGAACGCGCCGGTCCACGACTCCGGGTCGGCCACCCGCGCCCGCTCGGCGACCAGCCGCTCCACCTCCGCGATCCCCCGCTTCCCGAGCGACGGAGCGAAGTCGGCCAACCGGACCCGAGGCCAGCCGGGACCGTCGCACTCCAGCTTCACCAGCCAGCCCGCCAGGCTGAGCGGGTTCGGCAGTGCCGCCACGCACGCCTTCGCGTACCGGTCCATGAGCTCCTGCAGGTCGTCCCCGATGATTCCGGAGGAGTCATCCAGATACATCAGGGCTCGCGTAATCCGGTCGACGGCCTTGCGCAACACTGGCACCGCGAGATCCGCCCGGCCCTCGGCGACCAGCCGATCGCACTCCTCGGCCACCTGGCGGGCGGTCTGCGAGTACTCCCGTCGACCCCGGTAGGGATCCCGCCGGCGATCCCAGCGCAGGCGGTCCACCAACACCGTCAGATCTTCCCCGGTCATCCGTCCATCTCAGCAGACCGCGACTCGGCCTCGGGAACGCGCCACCTATCGTGTCAGGCGTGCCGAATGACCAGGATCTGGACAACGCGATCGAGGCGATCGTCGTCGACGCCTACACCGCCGACGAGCAACACAGCGCGTTCCTCGCCGTGATCGAGGACGAAACACCCCTGCCCACCGCGGCCACCCTGCTGGGCACCCCGGTCACCGTCACCTCGATCGACTACACGAACGAGACACGCGGCCTCGTCGCCACCTGCCAAGGCCCGGATGGCGCGGGCGAGGTCACCCTCGCCGACCTGGCGTTCCCGCCGGACATCGTCACCGCCTGGATCCACGCCGCCTACCGGCATTACCTCGGCCTCACGCCGTTCCCGGCCCAGCCCAGGCCCGAATGGACCTGGCCCAGCACCTGACGGCGCCTCAGCGTCGGCGGGCGTAGGCGGCCAGCCGCTCGCTGACCGGGCTGACCCGCGGTCGCGGCGCCCGTCGGAAGTGCTCTGGCTTGTACGCGCGGAGAAGTTCCTCACCGTCGCGGGTCCAGTCGAAACGGGGCTTCTTCAGCAACCGCCGGAACACCACACTGGCCCGCTCGGGATCACGCGCGGCCAGCCGACGCAGCACCAGCGGGTCGACGCTGTCATCCTGCAGGTACGCCATCGTGTGCTCCCGGTAGCGGCGGCGGCGCAGCAGGTCCGGATCCGCGAACACCGCCTCCACCAGACCGAACTCGCCGTAGAAGCCCAACCCGTCGATCTCGTCGTAGATCATCGCCACCGTCTCCGCGTCCACGACATCCGGCGGCAACTCGAACACCGGTGCCTTCTGCTGCACGACCCGCTCGGAAGCCGGCGACGTGGCCGACACCTCCGCACGGCAGAACGCGTGGTAGTCGACCATCCGGTCGGCGACCTGATCACCACTCACCACCACCAGGTCGCTGCCGAAGAATCGCACGAACCGTTCCCGATCCTGACGTTGCAGCTCCCACGCTTGAGCCAGCTTCTCCGGGTTCCGGTACACCGCCTCCGGCGCGCGCAGCGACATCTCCAACGCCATCTGGTACGCGACGTCCCGCTCCTGCGCCCGCCACACGCTCATCGGGCCGCTGATCATCCACTCCTCGCCCACCGCCACCAGCCGAGCGAGCAGGAACGACCGACGCGGTGACCGCCGGAACACCGACGGACCCAGGTTGGAACGCACCCGGTAGGTCAACTCATCCACGAGGCTCACCACGACCAGCGCCGACCCGTCGCGCCCCTGCACCTCGAAGGGCCCCTGCACCACGTCCCGCCACCCGAGCAGCATCTGACGCTCCGGCTCGGACAACTCCGGGTGATCGGCGACGAACTGCCCCACCACCGTCCGGCCGTCAGGTAACCGATGCTCCAGGACGAAGTAGTCCCACAAAATCATCAAGGTGTGCTCGTCGAGCGGAACCCGCTCGTCATGCTGATCCGCCAGCACATCGTCGAACGCCCGCTCATAACGTCGCTGCTGCGAGAACGCCACCAGCTGCTGCTTCAGCTCGCCCGCACGATTCAACAGATCATCATCAACGGTGACCGACACGCGCTGTTCATACCACGACGCGATCCACGCGGGATCCGGCCCTGGCTGGTCCCCGCGTCGCTGGAACTGGGCGGCAAGAACCCACTGCTGGCCCATCCGTCACCTCACCGAGACCACGAATGGGTCCAGCCGACGTACGTGTTCAGCTTGAGGTGAGTCGCTGATCGGGTCTCGATGTCCACTGTGGTTGTGTTGGGTGGCATGATCCTTGGGTGTCCTCCCAGCCGCAGCAGCCTTCGTATGAGGACCTGGTGGGGATGCTTGTTGAGCTGCGGGTCAGGGTTGAGCGGCTCGAGGCGGAGAACGCCGAGTTGCGGCGTCGGTTGGGGTTGAACTCGACGAACTCTTCCAAGCCGCCGTCCTCGGATGGGTTGGGCAAACCGAAACCGCGTTCCGGGAAGGGTTCTGGTCGGCGGGCAGGTAAGGAGCCGGGTTCGCCGGGTTCGACGCTTGCGTTGGTGGCGGACCCGGATCACACGGTGGTGCATCGACCGGACCGGTGTGTGAACCCTGTTTGCGGCGCGGATCTTGGTGGCGGTGTGGAGTACGGGCGTCAGCGGCGGCAGGTGTTCGACCTGCCGGAGCCGAAGCTGGTGGTCACCGAGCATCAGTTCGTGGCGGTGTTGTGCACCTGTGGGCAGGTCAGCCAGGGCGAGGTGCCGGCGGGGGTGACCGGCCGCGCGCAGTACGGGCCGGGTGTGAAGGCCGCGGCGGTGTATGGGCGTGGTGCGCAGTTCCTTTCGTTCGCGCGGGTCGCGGGGCTGCTGGGTGACCTGTGCGGCGCGTCGGTGTCGACCGGTTTCGTGCACGCGGTGGTCACCGAAGCGGCCCGCCGGTTGGGCCCGTTCACCTCCCACCTGGCCGCGTTGCTGCACGTGGAGCGGGTGTTGCACGTTGATGAGACCCCGGCCCGGGTCGATGGCGGGTTCAAGTACGTGCACGTGGCCTGCACCCCGATGCTGACGTCGTTTCACGTCGGCGGCCGCGGCAAGGCCGACATCGACGCCGGTGGGGTACTACCCGGCTTCGACGGCACCATCGTGCGCGACGGCTACGCCGCCTACCAGCATCTGAGCGACGCCGAGCACGCCTGGTGCGGCGCCCACCTGATCCGTGACCTACGCGGCGTCCACGAGCAGGACCCGGCCGGGCAGGCATGGGCGGAGGTAATGGCCGACACGCTGCTGATGGCCAAGACGATGACCGAGCAGGCCGTCGCGGCTGGCCGGGAAGCGTTGACCGACGCGGAGATCAGCCACGTCCGGGCCTGCTACGCCGGCGCGATCGCCTACGGCCGTCAGCAGAACCCACCCGATCGTCAGGGCGAGGTGTCGAAGGCCGGCAAGCTGGTCGAGCGCTTCCACACCCATCGCGGCATGATTCTGCGGTTCGTCGTCGACCTGGCCGTGCCGTTCACGAACAACCAGGCCGAACGTGATCTTCGTCCGGTCAAGCTTCAACAGAAGATCTCCGGCACCTGGCGCACGCTGCAAGGACTCGCCGACTTCGCCGCCGTCCGGTCCTACCTGTCCACCGCCGCGAAACACGGCCAAGACGCCCTCGACGTACTCAAACAGCTGTTCACCACCGGCCCGTGGATCCCCGCTGCTCTCTCAAGCTGAATACGTACGGGCGGCCTACCGCAAACGCCCCGAAAGGCGCTGCGGACCGTAACGGGGTTTCCACGTTCCACACGCGTGAGACCCGGCCGGGTCGGGTGCCCTCTTAACCCCGGAGGCGACGGTATCCACACGACCGTCGATGAGTCCTCGGTCGCCGTCTACCGACTTCCAACGGCCAGCCTCTTTGTCTCCCCAGCACTGCTTATCCGACCCGGAGAGTTGCCGTGACGAGGCATCAACGAGGGTTCACCATATTCACCCTTTCGGCCTTCCCCTCACCTGTAACACCCAGTCGGCATGGGTGCCCTTGGGCTTTTCCCTGAGCTTCGCACCCGGCAATTACTCGCCACGCACGTCAGGGCGGGAACCGGTCTTGGATACTGACCGGGAGCTACGTCTCGGGCATCCCCTCTCGGTCAAGATCGTGTGAGACACCCCGTGTGACTGTGGGGTGATGACCTGAGGGCGGGGATCGGAGATCCTTGTGAGCGTGTCCACTTCATCTGACAAGCAGCCGGCGTCGGCCGGTGACGGGGTCGATCCGGCGCCGAAGCCGTCGCGTCGGGCGTTCAGCCCGGCGTACAAGCTCGCGATGGTCGCCGCGTACGAGAGCGCCCCGAATGGAGAAAAAGGCGCTCTGCTGCGCCGGGAAGGCTTGTATTCGTCGCACATCATCGAATGGACACGGGCTCGTGACGCGGGCCTGCTCGGCAGACCAGGCCGGGAGACCGATTCCGGAACGGCGGGAACGGAACGGCCGAAGAGGAAGAACAGTGAACAACTCGAGCTGGAGAAACTACGCCGGCAGAACGAGAAACTGCAGGCCGATCTGAAGAAAACCCGGATGGCACTAGATATCATGGGAAAAGCACACGCGCTCTTGGCGGAACCGTCCGAGAGCGCGGACGAGCAGATACCGCCGAAGAAGTCCTGACCGCCACGTTCGAACAATTACGAGCCGCTGAGATTGCGGTGCAAAGAGCGTGCACCCTGACCGGGATCTCGCGGGCGACCTACTACCGCAAGGCGAAACCGATCGGGCCGATGCATGGCCCGTGGCTGCCGCGGACCCCGCCACCACAGACGCTCAGCCTGGCCGAGCGGGAACAGGTCCTGGCGGTGCTGAACGCGCCCGGGTATGCGGATCTGGCGATCCCGCAGGTATGGGCGCGGGAGCTCGACGAGGGCCGGTACTGGTGTTCGATGTCCACGATGTATCGGATCGCGCGGGCAGCGGGGCAGAGCCGGGAACGACGCCGGCAGGCCACCCATCCGCCCCGGGTGCGTCCGGAGCTGGTCGCGACCGGCCCGTCGCAGGTGTGGTCCTGGGACATCACCGCGTTATAAGGACCCGTCAAAGGCGTCTGGTTCAAATGCTACGTCATCATTGATATTTACTCCCGGTATGTGACCGGCTGGCTCGTCGCGGCCGCCGAGGACGCGATCGTGGCCCGCGATTTCCTGGCTGAGGCGGTCACCGCCAACGGGATCGAGCCGCACACCATCCACGCCGATCGCGGCGGCGCCATGACCTCGAAACCGGTGTCGGAAATGCTCGTCGACCTCGGTGTCCTGCGCTCGCATTCCCGGCCACGCACGTCAAACGACAACCCGTACTCCGAAGCCCAGTTCAAAACGATGAAGTACATGCCCGACTTCCCCGCCCGGTTCGGATCCCTCACCGACGCCCGCACCTTCTGCGACGCATTCTTCACCGCCTACAATCACGAGCACCGCCACTCCGGGATCGGCTGGCACACGCCCGCGTCGGTGCACTACGGCACCGCCGACCAGATCCGCCGGCACCGCCAGACCACCCTGAACGCCGCCTACACGCAGCACCCTGACCGGTTCACCCGCCGGCCCCGCGCACCCCAGCTCCCCGAGAAAGCCTGGATCAACCAGCCAACAACCGAGGCACAAACCGTCTCAGTTTGACTTGACAAATTCCGATCTACACCCGACCTCCAATCGACGTACTCGCTCAACACGTGCGACCTCGTGTCGCACCTCAACTCGGCACGACCGGATGCCGGCACGATCCACTGGCCGTGACACTCGGTAGCGCGCGGTCGGCGGCAGATCCGCACACTGTCGGTGAGCCAATCGCCGCCCTCAACCGACCTCAGATCGCGGATGTTGTGCGACATCGAGCACCGGATCGATCAGCCGATGTTCAGCAAGAACGTGTTCGCGCACCGGTCGCGGCAATGTGGTCGGTCTGGCGTCAGTCGGCGAGCCCGGCGATGGCTCGCAGCGCCGCGACATGCTTCTCGTACGCCGCTATCCCTTCGCCGGTCAGTGACAGCCAGGTACGCGGTCGCCGGCCGACGCGCCCCTTCTCGACGTGGACGTAGCTCGCCTTCTCCAGCAGTGCCACCTGCTTGGAGAGCATCGCGTCGCTGATCTCCACGCTGTCGCGTACCGCGGCGAACTCAGCGCGCTGAACGCCAGCGAGCGCGGCGACGATCGAGAACCGGACCGCGTGGGTCAGCAGCTCGTCCAGATCGCGGCGCGGATGGGTGAGGCCTCCCGCACACCCGGCGTCGCTGTCGCGTCCGTGGCTCATGCGCGCCGCTCCCGCAACGCTCCGATGAGCATGGGCAGTGCGACTATTGCGCTGGCGGGCAGCCAGTATGTCAAGTCTCCCAATGTCTTGTCGGTGCCTACTGCCAGCGCTACGCCGTAGAAGGCAAAGCTGCCAGCCCAGTACGGGCTGATGCGCTGGCGTGTGCTGGCAAGGTGGGCGAGGCGGCGGCGTTCCCACATTGTCATGGCTACGGCCAGGGCCCCCCACGCCACGAAGACGGCGCTCTTCAACAGCTTCGACTCGGTGAGACCGACGGCAGCCGTGACCAGACCGATGCCGACCCCGAAGACGGTGAGTTTTGTGCTGGCCCAGCGCGCTCGTGCCCGCAGCCGTTGAGACGCGTTGGCGGCGGAGAGTATCGCGTCACGGGCCGCTTCGGGTGTCATCTCGTCATCCATGCATACCACTCTGGCATCTACTTGCCGTATTGGCAAGTAGATGCCGGGTTGGGAAGCTGCGCCAGCTGACACGGTGAGCCGATGCAGGGGCAAGCACTCATTGGCATGACCGAGCATCGGCTCAACCCGGTGGCCGTACCAGTCGGTGACGCGCGGATCGCGGCAGATACGGACGCCGATGGCTGCGGTTTTTTGGCTTTCGAGCTACCGGTCATGGTGTGGACCCCGCAACAGGCCGGTGCGCTCCTCGACCACGCCGAGGCCCGCGTCATCCTGCGCTCCCACCACGCCCGCCGCGCCCAATGGAAGCTCGCCGCCGGCCACACCTGGCCCGACACCGGGCTGCTCTTCGTCCAACCCGACGGGCAACCCTGGTACCCCAACGATGTCACCGATCGCTTCGAAGCACTCGTCCGCGATGCCGACGGCCTACCCCCGATCCGGCTACACGACCTGCGGCACTGCGCCGTCACCTACCTCAAAGCCGCCGGCGCCGACCTCAAAGACATCCGGAAACTCCGGCGCCGAAAACCCTTGACTGCGACCGGGAGAAGCTGGTCTTGGACTCCGGTCGGCAATGCTGAAAGCGCTAGAGGCCTTCTTCGATTTGTCCACGCCAGGCATCATCAACATCGGCATCGAGAAAGGCAGTTCGACACGCTCCGCGACGAGAGGGCAGCGACCGGCGCTGACGGACGACCTGCGGCATCGGTTCGCCCGCCGGCGCGTGCGCTGCCGGCGGGCGAGCCGCTTGGGGCACGGCGGAGTAGTTCAGCCGCGCCGCCATTTCTGGTTGGCGCCGCCGGTACAGTCCCACAGATTCAGGGCCGCCCCGTCGTCGCCGTTCCAAGCCTTGATGTCGACGCACTTGTTGGCCTGCGGGTTCACGAGGTCGCCAGCGGCGCTCAGCACGAATTGCTGTGCCGGGTTGCCGGAGCAGTTGGCGATCTGGATGGCGGCGCCGTTCGCGGTGGACCCCCAGGCCACGTCCATGCATTTGTTGTTGGACGTTTGCAGGGTGCCGTTGACGAAGCTCCAGCGCTGGGCCGGGCTCTGGTTGCAGCTGTACATCTGCAGCTGCTTGCCGTCGGAGAAGTCGCCGCCGGGCACGTCGATGCACTTGTTGTTCCAGTTGCTGATCACCGCGCCGCCACCGCCACCTGAGGTGGTGAGCGTCAGTCCGTATGTGGCGAGGATTTCGTTGACGGGCTGGAACCACATGGTGCCGCCGGAGGAGCAGTTACCGGTGCCGCCCGATGTCACGCCCTGGGCCTGGTTGCCAGAGATCCAGGAACCGCCCGAGTCGCCGGGCTCGGCGCACGCGTTGCTGCGGGACAGGCCGGAAACCACGCCCTGCGCGTACACGATGGTTTCTTCGCGGCCCAGCAGCGTGCCGCAGCGCCAGCCGGTGGTCCGGCCGGAGCGGCAGATCGAGCTGCCCACCGGGGCGTCCTGGGCGCCGGCCACGAGGACATTGCCGCCCGCGTAGTTGTTGACCCACGGCTGCGGCGTCCAACTGGCATTGGTCCGGATCCACGAGTAGTCGTTGCCGGGAAACGACGAACCGGCGAAGGTGCCCTGCGCGACGTTGTTGTAGCCGAGAGTCGGACTGCCGGTGCCGCCGCAGTGGCCTGCGCTGACGAAGCCACCCGAGACCGCGAAGCCGACCGAGCAAAGCGTGTTGCCGTTGATCACGTACTGGTCGCCGCCGCGGATGTCGTACATCGGTCTGGGCGCTTCGGCGCTGGCGACCACGGAGACCGTCCCCGCGCCAGCGTCCCTGGCGAATGCCTTGGCGGCCGCCTGCGCGCCCGGCTTGGCGAGCACGACGAGGCTGTTGGTGGCGACGTCGACGTACCAGCCACGGACCGAGTGGCGCCCGGCCTCGGCGGCGTGCGCGTCGAGCGCCCGGCGCGACCTGGTCAGGTCGGGCCCGCTGCGCTTGACCACCGTGGCGTCCGCGCCCTCGGCCCGCACCTTGGCGGCCGCGGCCGGGTCGGTCACCGCGACCGTGAGCCGGCTGGCGCCGGGCGGGATCCAGGCGCCGGCGAAGGCCGCGCCGAGCTCGCCGCGCAGCCGACGTTCCACCACGCCGGCGGCCGCCTCCGCGCGTAGGCGCGCGGCAACCTGGTCGTCGTCGAGCTTGAGGTCACGGCGCAGCGCCGCGACCATGCCGGGCGCCATGTCGTACGAGGGGGCGGCAGCAGACGTGGTCGGTGCCGGACTTTCGCCAGCGGAGCTGACGAGCGGCGTCGCGCCGACCGCGGCGAGTGCCACCGCGGTGACGGCGAGCGCTTTGGCTGTACGAGCCATCGGATTTCTCTCCCAGATTGACGAAGCCGCTCCCGGGACGAGGAGCGGCGCTGCTGGCCCGTTGATCCACGCCAGCTCAAGAGAGCGCTCTCTTCATTGAATCCTGTCCATCGCTGGCAGTACTGTCAAGGTTCCTTAAAGAACTCCCCGGTCAGCATGCGACGGGCCCAGCCCTGTGCAGTTCATCGGGGTACGTCCGGCACCCGCAAAGGCGCCCCGCAATGAAGAGCTGATGCGCTGGCCGCAGGGCCAGATCAACCAGGGCCGCCGCACCACCGCTCGCCCAGCCCTGCGCCGGATACGGCAGCCTGGTCGTCAGTGACGTGATCGTCGCGGCGACAGCAATCAGGCACGACCGCAACGGGGTCTGTGGATCAAAAGGTGTTTCCGGCTGTTCGTAGCGGAGGTAGTCGGCGCCGGTGTCCGATGCGAGAGTCCGGCCGAAGCCGCCTGGGTAACCATGAGCAGCGGTGCAGGGCTCAGGCAAGGTAAGCCTATGCCCGTTTCAGGTTTATTCCGAGCAGTTGTAGTGGTCGGTAGGGGTTTCGGCTGTTATGGCGTAGGGCTTTGGCGATGGCGGTGGTGCCGGTCAGGCGTAGCAGGCTGATCGCGGTGTTGCGCAGGGTGGCCATGACTCGGGGTGCGTTGCCGGTGCGCAGGCGGCTGGCGTCTTCGGTGTAGGTGGTGTCGCGGATGTGGTGCAGGGTTTCGATGGCCCAGTGCCCGCGGAGCCAGTCGGCCAGGTCAGCGGGGCTGGCTTGTGCGGCGGTCAGGTTGGTGATCGCGTAGACGGTGATGGTGGACCAGCGGCCGGTGGTCAGGTTCAGCCGACGGCGCCGGATCTGCAGCGCTTGCACGGCGTGCGGGAAATCGAGGGCGAGCGCTGCGGTGCAGGTGACTGCTTGCAGGCGGCGGATGTCGTAGCGGCCGTGGCCGCGTGTGCTGGTCTCGTCCTGGACCGGGATCTTCGCCCAGGGCAGGGCTTTGAGCTGCCGGTACAGACACGGCTGGTTGCGCTTGACGGTGAAGACGTACCCGGCCTGCTTCTCCTCGACCAGCCAGCGGGCATGCTCGCGTTGGGTGTGTAACGCGTCGGCGGTGACGACCGTCGCGGTCAGATCGAGCGGGGCCAGCAGCGGCTGGAAACGGGTGAGTTCGTTCGTCTTGCCCGCGACGTCGACCTGGCCGAGGACGGTCCCGGTGTGCTGGTCCAGCACTGCGAGGAGATGCACCTGCCCACCGGCCGGGCCGCTGCCCCGCAGCGTCTTGCCGTCCACGCTGTACGCCCGCCGGCCCGTGTCCGCCTGCGGCCGCGACGCGATGATCCATCGGCCGACGGTGTCGTCCAGGGCATCGGCGTCGACGCCGGCCAGAATCCTGCGGAACGTGGACTCGTCCGGCGCCCGGTACACCCCGGTGAACGGATCCCGCCACACACCCAGGCCTGCCAGCACCGGCTGTGGGGCATCGTCGGCCCACTCCGCGACCGCCGCCGCCGAGCGGGCGCCGGCCAGCACCGCCGCGACCGCGGTCGCCAGGACTCCCGCGAGCGGATGCACCACGCCTCGCGGGTCACGCCGGTCCGGCACCGCCGTCAACGCCTCGACCAGACTCGCCCGCCGCGAGGCGGGCAACGACACTGCGACCTGATCCGCGTGCAGGGCAAGCACACCGATCAGCGATGATGATCCCAACGGGCGCGGTCCTCGATTGATCTTTCTAGCTTCGACACCTGGATGATCATCGAAAGGCCGCGCCCGGCCTCATACCACCATGATCAGGAGTGTCTCCCCGAAACACCCGCAACGGTCATATCGCTACCTTGCCTGAGCCCTGGACACCGGCGATGACCACGAGCACGCTGCCAAGGACCGCGGTAATCGCCGGCAGACCGGGCGCGATCACGGCGACGACCGGGATGGACGCCGAGATCACCACGGCGCCGACGTCGGCGATCCGGTGCGCCCGCCGCGACCGTTTCGAGGCGATCACATACCACCGGTAGGAGGCATCGGCGATGCCGACGGCATACGAATCCTGCTCTGGGACAGCCACCGACGCATTGTCACATCAGGACAACGGACGATCAGCCTCCGAGCGCCCGCCGGACGGCTGCGAGCCGGGGACGTTGATGGCGTCCGCGAGCTTGCCGAACACTTCGACGAAGGTGGCCCGGCCGGCCGCCGCGCGCGGTCGGCGGCAGATGAGTTATACGTTCAAGGCTGCTCGGGCAGGAACGGCGCGAAGTGCTCGGCCACTAGGTCGGCCACGGCTTCGGCGTCCCGTGATCCGTCGACCTCGATGACGCGGACCCCCAATCGGTGCGCGTTGCGGACCGCGTCTGCGGCGATCAACCGATCACGCTCGACGCGGTTGCGTTGAGCGAGTTGCGGGTCGCTGACCTGATGACCGATGGCGCAGGCACGGGGTAGCCGAGCGACCTGGCGTTGCCGGAAATCCTCGGCCGCGACCATGACCACCATCCGGCCGATAGAGCCGGCGACCGGCGCGACCAGTTCTGGGCGTAGCCCCCAGCCCTCAGCAAGGATGGGCCGGCCATCTCCTCTGGCGTTGCTTGGATCCAGACTGCCTCCCAGTCCGGTCCGTTTGGGGACTCGCCGCGACGGACCCGCTGTGCTATCCGCCGATCATCATGGCCGCGAGCGTCGTGGTAGTCGTAGTGGTAATGGGTGAGGCCGTACCGGTCAGCGAGAATGCCAGCGACAGTGGATTTGCCGGCCCACTGGCCGCCGCCGATCCACAGGGCGCGTTGGAGCGTGGTGACGGGGTCCCATCTCATGTGTCACAGCGTGGAGCCACCGCGCTACAAGATCAAGTCTTGTCCTTCGTCCGAGGACCTGATTATCTGAAGATAGGCCGGGCGGCACTTGATGCCAGGTGACGGAAGAGTCGACACCGCGACCCGCCATACCAGCGACATCTGTGAGCGCTGAAACCTGGATGACCTCTCATCGGCAAGTGAGGACATCACCGGCTGACAGCGCGCCCCACGGAGGCTGACGCCTTTGGGTTCGCCGTGCCCTGGGTAGTCGATTAGCGTGGGGTAGCGCCGACGGTGGTAACAGTCCCAGTAGCTGGCAACCCTCTGGCCGGTAAGCGCTACAAACGCCTGGCGTCGGTGGCAAATCACCCGTAAACGGCACCCGTGGGGCTATGTGGAACGACCACTCCGGTGCGAGAACTCGCCGAATGATCAGCAGAATCTCGTCCACGTATTCGCCCACCAACTGCACCGCGAACGGCGCCACCCACGGTTGGATCAAGCCGACCACCGCTCAGCTCCCGAGGTCGAAGTCATCGGCGCCGAGGCCGTCAACGACGCGTACGAGCGGGTCCTCGCCTCGGACGTGCGCTACCGGTTCGTCATCGACATCGACACCCTGCGCTGATCTGTGGCGTTGTCCGCCAGGGTCCGCCGAACGGCGGGCCCTGGCGGAGTCAGGCCGCGGCGACACAACAGGAAGGTACTCGGCGACTGTCGGCACGGTGGGCCGGTTACTGTCGGTGAGGTCGGCGGCGGTAAGGCCGAGATGTTCGAGCATCGCTCGGGAGCTCTCACTGGGTGTGGCTGATCGTCAAGGGCTTCAAACCCTCACCTGACGACGCGGGTTGAGCGATTGTTCGGAATAGGGTGGTGGGTCAACGGGGACCGACCTGGCGCAGGTACCTCGGTACCTGCGCCAGGTTGGTCCGCACCCGGACTACCGGCTCACACGCGCTGGAGGGTGAAGCGCTGGTTGGCACCGCCGCCCGGGGTCCACTGCGAGATGCGGGCGCCGTCGGCGGTCGACGCGTTGAACACGTCCATCGCCAGGCCGCTCTGGCGGTTGACCAGGCTCACCGTGCCGCCGCCCTGGTCCACCACGCGCCACTGCTGGCTCGCGGCGTTGGAATCGGGTTGCTGGCTGATGTCGGCGCTGGTGCTCGAACTCGCGACCTGCAACACCAGGCCGCTGTGCCGCGCCCGAATCCGGTAGTAGCCGCTACCCGAGTCGACGAAGTCGAACTGCTGGTTGAGCCCGCTGGACACCGACCACTGGATCAGCAGCGCGCCGGACGCGGTGGACGCGCCGTTGATGTCCGCGGCCTTGCCGCTGTGCTGGGCCACCAGCCGGTAGTACACGCCGGTCTGCGGACCGCTGCCGCCGCCCGCCGTCTCCACCGGTCGCCGGGACAGCGCCAGGGCCTGGCCGACATCCGGCAGGGGCCGCAGCCGGTAGGTGTAGGAGTAGTCCCGGTTGGCGAACAGCTTGTACTGGTCCAGAGTCTGCGCGCCCCAGCTGTCGTTGCCGCCGACACCCATCTGGCGGTGGTTGAGCCGCAGCACGACCTCCGACCGCCGCGTCAACTGGTAGTCGTGCCGGGCACCGGTCGACAGGTCCTCCGGGGTGTAGTGCGACGCGTTCACCTCCAGCAGCGGTTCGCCGAACGCGAGCAGGCCACGGCCGCTGCCGTTGACCAGCGCTACCCACCGCACGTCGGTCTTGTTGCCGTTCTCCTGCGGCCGGATGTAACCGGTCCACTGCCCCGAGACGGTCGAGGAGTACACACCGACGTCGGACCCGCTGTTGCGGTCCCAGTGGTTCTCCTCCGGCCCACGGCCGTAGTAGCGCACCTGCTCCAGGTCCGCGGGCAGGAACAGGATCGTGCCCACCTCTGGGATGTACGGCAGGCTGGTCGCCCCCGGGTGCAGGGTGTTGTCCACCTTGATCTCCCCGTTGCCGTACACCGTGTACGTCGTGGTGTACGTCGACGTGGTGCTGGTCGGCAGGGTGCCGGTGACCGCGATCCGGACGGCGCGGTCCGACGGCTTGCTGACGGAGAACCCGGTCACTTTCCGGTCCAGGCCGGCACGCCGCCAGGTGCCGTTGCGACTGGGCTGGCCGTTGCCCCGGTCGTTGTCGGTGGGCGCGCGCCAGAAGTTCGGCACCGGGCCGGAGTTGACCAGCCGCACGCCCATCGCGTCGAACGAGCTGATCGTGCCGGTCGCCTTGGCGAAGACGACGGTGAAGTCCGTGCCCGCGACGGTGACGCGGTCACTGGCCTCGGTGACCGTCAACGCCGGCACGTCCGCCATCGGCGTCGGCACGACGGGCGGGCTGGAGAAGTTCACCGGGAGCTGTTGCCGCGCCACCTCGTACCCCGCGTCGGCCCAGGCCGTGGTGGTCGTAAGTGTGAACGACAGTTCGAGGAAGTACTCCTCCCCCGGCGCCGGGGCGGTCGGCCGCTGCACGGGCAGCTGCACGGTCTTGCTCGTCAACGGGGCGATGTCGAGCTGCGCGGCGGTGAGGGCTCCACTTTGGACGACCGTGCCGTCGGCGACCAGCGCCCACCGGCCGGTGAACTCGTTGACGTTGGTGAACAGGTACTCGTTGGTGATCTTGATGACCCCGCTGGTGACGTCCGCGCCCGCCGAGACGTTGACCGCCTGGTAGATCCGCTTGACCTCGGCCGCCTTGCCGGACGGCCGCCGGTCCGCGGTGACGATGCCGTTGGCACAGAAGTTGCCGTCGTTGGGGTTGTCGCCCCAGTCGCCGCCGTACGCGAGGTAGGTCCCGCTGCCGCCCGACGGGATCGGCCGGCGCAGGCCCTGGTCGACGAAGTCCCAGATGTACCCGCCTTGCAGGACCGGATAGCGCCGGACGATGTCCCAGTACTCCTTGAAGTTGCCGGTGGAGTTGCCCATCGAGTGCGCGTACTCGATCATCACGTACGGGCGGGTGTCGGAGGTGTCCCTGCCGCGGCTCTCGACCGTCGACGGGCTCTCGTACATCCGGGACCGGATGTCGCTGACCTCGCGCCGGTTGTCGCCCTCGTACTGGATGATCCGGGTCGGGTCGGCCGAGCGGATCGCGTTGCGCATCGCCACGAAGTTGCTGCCGCCGCCCGCCTCGTTGCCGAGCGACCAGATGACGACCGATGGGTGGTTCTTGTCGCGGTGCACCATCTGGACGGCCCGGTCCACGACGGCCGCGGTCCAGGCCGAGTTGGAGCCGGGGTAGCTGCCCGACACGCCGTGGGTCTCCAGGTTGGCCTCGTCCATGACGTAGAGGCCGTACTCGTCAGCGAGGTCGTACCACACCGCGTTGTTGGGGTAGTGCGAGGTCCGGACGGCGTTGATGTTGAGCCGCTTCATCAGCTTGATGTCGGTGACCATGTCCTCGCGGGTCAACGCCTGCCCGCGGTCGGGGTTCGTCTCGTGCCGGTTGGTGCCGCGCAACGACACGGGCTGACCGTTGATCCGCATCAGGCCGCCCGAGATCGTGAACTCGCGGAAGCCGACCCGTGCCGACGCGGTCTGGGTGACCGCGCCGGACGGGTCGCGCAGTTGCAGCACGGCGGTGTAGAGGTTCGGGTGCTCGGCCGACCAGAGCTTCGGGCCCTGGACGGCCTGGGAACCCTGCGCCGTCGCGTCCTGCCCGACCGGCACCGCGCCCACGTTCACCGGTACCCGCAGGGGCGATGGCCAGACGGCCTGCCGGTTGGCGTCGTAGAGCTGGACCTCCACCGAGTACGTCCCCGACTGCTGCGCGCCGCGGTTGCGCACCGCGACCTTCACCGCCAGGTCGGCGTTGGTGTAGTTGTTCCGCAACGGGGTGGTGAGCGTGAAGTCGCGCAGGTGCACCGCGGGCGCCGAGTACAGGAAGACCGGCCGGAAGATCCCGGACAGCCGGATCATGTCCTGGTCCTCCATCCAGTCCCCGTCCGGGAACCGGTAGACCTCGACCGCGACCAGGTTGGAGCCGGCCCGGACGTAGTCGGTGACGTCGAACTCGGCCGGCGTGTACGAGCCCTCGCGGTACCCGACCTTCGTCCCGTTGACCCACAGGTAGAACCCGGACTTGACGCCCTCGAAGTGCAGGTGGACCCGCCGCCCCTGCCAGGCGGCCGGGAGGTCGAACTGCCGGCGGTACTGGCCGACCGGATTGAACCGCGTCGGCGCGAACGGCGGCTGGGCGTTCTCGTTCTGCCCGTTGGCGCCCCACCAGGGGTAGGTGTAGTTGGTGTAGATCGGGAAGTCGTAGCCGTGCTGCTGCCAGTTGGCGGGCACCGGGATGGTCTGCCAGGCGGTGTCGTTGACGTCGGTGCGGTAGAAGTTCAGGTCACGGTCGGCGGGCTTGGCGACGTGCTTGAACCGCCACGTCCCGGTGAGGTCGAGCCGGTACGGCGACGTGGTGCGGTCGGCGTCCAGCGCCTGCTGGAGGTCGGCGTACGGCATGGAGGTCGAGTGCGGTGGCTCCGAGTTGACCTCGAAGATCCCGATGTTGTTGTTCCACTCCGGGTAACCATTGGGCGGGTCCACCCACGCGGCCGCGACTTCGGGTGCCGCGCCGGGCGCGCCCGACGCGATCCCGCCCGGCAGGGCCACGGCCCCCAGAGCGGCGAGCCCCCCGCCGAGAACGGTACGCCGGCGGATAGATCGTCCTTGGTCCTGCGGGTCGGTCATGAGCGTCTCCCGTGAGTGCGTGGAAGTGTGGTGGCGGCGTTTTCGCGGCGTCGCGTCTACGGGAATACGCCGATCACCGGACCCCTCGTCACTATCCGCCGGGCCCGCCAAAGCGGAGATGTCCGACATGGACTCATTCGCCGGCGTCATGCCTGCGAAGCAGGACCTTGATCGGTGAGCAATCCTGTTCGCGAACCGATTCGACAGAACGATAAGCAGGGTCGATTCGTAGTGTCAAGCGAAGCTTGTCCATGGCTTGCGACGAATGAAGAGCGCAAAGCCGGGAGATTTCCAGGCCGCAACCGGGTGCTCCGCCGCGCGATGACCTGCCATTCCGCTTCCGTGGTGTCCGACGGGTAGCGGCGGACTCGACTGCTGGGCAGGATCAATATCCACGGAAGCTGTGGTGGATGCGCCGGCTCCACCGACGAGGTAGAACGTCATACCGGAAAGCCCTCCGACGCCGCGCAGCGTGGACGTCGCGCAGCTGGCCGCGGGACAGGTTCTACCTCACCTCACCTCGCCGACGCTGCGCAAGCTCGCCGCCCCGCGCTGCGCTGCGCCCAAAGGAAATCATCAACCCGTACCGACGGTAAGGCGCCGGCGCCCGGACAGTGGAGTGCCTGGACGGGACGCAGCGGTACGTTGACGGTCCGCAGCGAACGACTGCGGCGACGATTCGAAGGCTCCGGACTGGAGGAGTGGTTGTCGCTGGTATACCCCCGAGGGCAGTCCCAACCATCGACCCCGAGGGCGGACAAGCGGGCAGGCCCGATACCGGCTGCCGGTCGATGTCTGTTCGCGGCGCTGCACGCGCAGGCCCCCTCGGCCGTGGCCACGCCGAGAGCGTCGTAGGCCCCGACCTCGAGTGCGAGCAACAACGCCGAACCGATTTGGTCGTCGTTTTCGATCATTAGCACGGCGGTCGTACCCGGCATCATCCCCAGACGACCGGCTCGGCGGCCGACCGTGGCAGCCGGTTGGCCGATTTGTCACGGAACTGTCTACTGAGCCATTTTCATCGTGACGGTGCAGGTCACGGGCAGTGCGGGAGGCCGGTGTCGACATAGGACGAGGCTCCCGGTAAGACAGCAATCGACCAAGATCAGATGCCCCAACCGGGAGCCTCGCTGTGCTGTCTTACCCTGCCGCGATTCCGTTGTCCACCCGCAGCCTGAACCACCTCGCCGGTCTCATCCGAGCCCGCCGTGACCAGCGGCGATCCCGATGGCGGCGCCTCGACCCCGGCCGGCAAGCCCTGCTCGCCCTGGCCCACCTGCGCAACGGTGACACCCTGACCCGCCTGGCCGCCGGGTTCGAGATCGGTGTCACGACGGCCTGGCGCTACGTCCGAGAGGCCATCGACCTGCTCGCCGGCACCGCCGACGACCTGACCACAGCGATGACCAGGATCCGCCTGCTGGCCTACGCGATCCTCGACGGCACCCTGATCCCGATCGACCGAGTCAGCGACCAGAAGCCCTACTACTCCGGCAAGCATCGCCGTCACGGCGTGAACGTGCAGGTCATCGCTGATCCGGCAGGCCGGCTGATCTGGGCCTCGGCCGCCCTGCCCGGCTCAGTCCATGACCTGACCGCAGCCCGCACCCACGCCATCATCGACGCACTGACCAACATGAACGTGATGACCCTCGCCGACAAGGCATACCAGGGCGCCCGCGGCAGCATCCGAACCCCGTTCAAACGCCACCGCTACCGGCCGAAACTCTCCCGCTGGCAGAAGCAGGCCAACCGCGCTCACGCCCGAATCCGCGCCATCGGCGAACGCGCCAACGCCACCCTCAAGACCTGGAAAGTCCTGACCAGGCTGCGCTGCAGCCCACACCGGGCGACCCCGATCCTGCAGGCCATCCTCGTCCTACATCACGTCGAGAACCCGACCCACCGAGGATGAAAAAGGCTCGCTGTAGCCGAACTCGTTTGCCCTCCAATACCTCGTGACACCAACCGGAACGAGACCGAGACCGAGTGAGATGAACTTGCGGAACCTAGTGAACAAAAACCAGGAAGTCGATCTCTAACGCCGCAGGTCAAGAAGTCTGCTCCCCGCGCACGCGGGGGTGATCCGGTGCCCGTCAAGTTCATCGTCGACACCGTCATCTGCTCCCCGCGCACGCGGGGGTGATCCGGAGCCGACCGTGTTCATCGTCGGCGGCGCGATCTGCTCCCCGCGCACGCGGGGGTGATCCCCCGAGGTGCGTGTGCGTGTCGTGGCGTCGGCGGCATGGTCGGTGCGGTTGCCGGCGGTGTGCTGACGACCGGGCTGTCCTGGCGGTGGGTGTTCCTGATCAATGTGCCGATCGGGGCGTCGCTGATCGCGGTGGCGGTGACATCGCTGACCGCGCGGCCCGGCCGCCGCGAAGCGCTGGATCTGGCCGGTGCGATCACCGGTACGGCCGGGCTGGCGGCACTGATCTACGGCGTCATGCGGACCGCCGACCATGCGTGGGGATCCGCGCGGGTGCTCGTCCCGGTCGTGGCCGGCGTTCTCCTGCTGGCGATCTTCCTGGTGGTGGAGAAGCGGTTCGCCACGGCACCGATGATGCCGCTGCGGCTGTTCAGCAACCGCAGCGTGGCGGTCAGCAACGCGATGCTCTTCCTGTTCGGTGGCATCGCCATCGCGATGTGGTTCTTCACCTCGCTCTTCATGCAGAACGTGCTGGGCTACAGCGCGCTCGACGCCGGGCTGGGGCAGACGCCCGCCGCAGTCATGTTCGTGGTGGTCGCGCGGTTCGCCGCCGGCTGGCTGCCGAAGACCGGCGTGCGCCTGCTGATGCTGGCCGGGTGTGCGTGCTTCGTAGCCGGGTTCGGCTGGCTCTCGCAGGCGGGCGTCGGCAGCCACTATGTGGCGAGCGTCCTGGGCCCGACACTGCTCGTGGCGATCGGCATCGGCCTGGTCTTCCCGACGCTGATGGCGTCGGCGACCGCCGACGTCGAGCCGCGCGACGCCGGCATCATCGGTGGTCTGGCCAACACGGCCAGCCAGGTCGGCGGTTCGATGGCGCTGGCGGTATTCGCGACCGCGGCCGCCGCCCGTGCCGCCTCGCACAGCAGTAACAGTTCATCCCCCGAGGCTCTGGCCTCCGGGTACGAACTGGTCTTCGGCCTGGCGGTCGGAGTCGCCCTGGCGATCGCGTTGGTCAGCGTGCTGTTGCCCAGGCGGCAGCGGAGCTGACCCGCGACGACAGGAGAAATCGCGTTGCCCACGTGGTGACCACCACCGAACCGTCACCAGCTGCAGCGCGAACCCGAGCCGGTTGTGATCACCACGCCGCTTCGCGACCAGCTCCCGGTCCGCATCGTCCAGGAAGAAGAACCGCTCCAACGTCACCTGGTCCGGAGGCACAGCCGCAAACCGGCCGAACTGCGCGATCTGCTCATCCGTCCAGAATCTGCTCGGCACGACCGGTCAACGTGCGGCACATCCACGTGTGCTGGCGGGCGGGTCTGGATGATCTGCTGGCGCGGTTCGCGCACCGTTTCGGGCGGGCGGAGCCGCGCCGGCAGGCGCTGAGTTATCTGGTCGGGTTGCTGTCACCCCTGGCGAGCAAGAACGGCTGGACCTTGGCCGAGGCCGCAGGCGATGCGACGCCGGACCGGATGCAGCGGCTGCTCAACCGGTCTACGTGGGACCCGGACGCGGTCCGCGATGATCTGTTCGCCTACGTGTCCGAGCACCTCGGCCATGACGACGGGGTGCTGATCGTCGATGACCGGCGCAACGGCTGGCATAACCGCGGTGTGGAAGAAGGTTGTGCAGACCTCTCCTGCGCCAACAACGTCGCCAACCGTCGTCCCAACCACCGTGGCCCCAACCGCCGTCGCGCCGGCCAGTCCGACTGGCACGCCGACGGTGGTCGCTACGCCCAGTTGAACGACGGTGGCTCCGTCACAGGGAGGGTCGTCGCGGCAACTCGGTCTTCGGGGCGGCCGCCAGCGGGTAACGGGAGTGGGTGCTGGAGACCTGGCGGTTGGGGGCGCGCGGGGTTACCGGCGGTCCGCGACGGCGAGGGTGCGGCCCGGGGCCGCACCCTCGCTGGGTGTCAGCAGTACAGATTGGTGCCTGGGTCCACGCCCAGGATCTGCGAGAACCGCTGGTAGGTGGTGACCCGGTTCTGCACGGTGACTGGGTTGCGGCCGTCGCACTCCAGGGCGCCGTTGATGCTGCGGATGGTGCCGCCGAAGCCCTGGGAGCCGAGAATCGCCGAGTGCGCGGGCTGGCTGTTCGGGCCGTTCTGGGTCATCCAGTACCAGACACCGGTCTGCCACGCCACCGACGACTCGTTCTTGACCCGGTCCGGGTTGTTCAGCAGGTCGATCCCCAGCGCGTCACCGGCGGCCTTGTAGTTGAAGTTCCAGCTCAGCTGGATCGGGCCCCGTCCGTGATAGGCCGACTGGCCCGCCGGGCAGCCGTAGGACTGGGAGCGGTCGCAGTACAGCGGCCAGTTCGCCTGGTTCTGCTCCTCGACGTAGCGCAGCTGGCCCGACTCATGGTCGATGTTGGCCAGAAACGCCGCCGCCTCACGCTTGCGCGCGGTGGCGTCGCCGGTGCCGGTGAACGCCGGATACTTGCGGGCCGCGTCGATCAGCCCGGCGTACGAGTAGAACGGGATGCGCAGCGGGAACATCTGGTTGTACTGGGCCTCGCTGACGGGGAACCCGTTGGTGCCGTCACCCGGAGGCGGGGTGGTGCCGCCCCCGCCGGAGCAGGTGTACGGCTCCCAGTACCAGGTGCTGATGACCGGGTCGTACCCGGGATTCTCGTGCTTTGCCCGGTAGTGGTTGCCGTCGGTGTAGCGCACGATCGAGCCGGCCGGGTAGAAGGTGCCCGCCGCCCAGTTCGGGTAGTTGCAGGTGCCGCCGCCTCCGCCACCACCGCCTTCACCGCAGGGACCGTTGTCCTGCCACACTCCGGAGCCACCGGTGCTGGGCGTCTCGTACTGCGTCCACCACTTCGCGGTCCAGTTCCGGCCCTGGTGCGAGACGCGCATGGAAGCGGTGTAGACCGCACTGTTGTTGTACGGCGCCGCGCAGGCTTCGGCCGCAGCCGACGGCGTGGTCGGCAGCAGCGCCGCAGCAGCACTCGCGATGGCCACGCTGACCGTCGCGATGATCGCCATCAGGCGTCTTTTGAACATGGTGGGGGCCACCTTTCGGCAGGTTCGCGGACACGACGCAAGCAGAGCATCGAGTCTCTTGGATATACCGCAGGCGGACCTTACTGTAAATAAAGTTCCATAATCAACCTCGCGTGGCCTGGGGTGGCCGCACGGTGGTGACCTCGACATCCGACGACACGGTTGTTGACGGGAGGTTCCGTCCCGCCATAGCGTTACGGCAGCGACCCAGGGGTGGGGTGTCAGGGCGCTTTTGGCCACCTCGGCAGCCTTTAAGGGATGTGCCCGGTTGGCCCATCGGCTGAACACACCACAGGCCCGAACACGGAAATCGGCACACTCCCTGCCGAGGAGGAGGGAACCGCTGTGGCTCGACAGCGCAAGTAGCGCGACGAGAGGTAGTCGACGAGCTGGCACGCCCTCTGGCCCCGTGAGCGTGGACGGTGTTCTCGCCATCCGCGCCGTGATTGCCGCCGTGTCGCGCTCGAGGGCTTCCCCCGATGTCGCGCACGCTACTGCACCGCTGGCCCTGCTCAGCGATCAGCACCGCAGGTTCGACACCTGCTCGCGCTGCGCCGATGGGTCGGGGGCTCACCACAGCGGCGAGCCCCCGACCTGGAGGCGGTCAGGCCGGGTGCACTGCGATGTTCGTCGCCCGTAGCAGCCCGACGACGCCCTTCACTGCCGCCAGGCCCTCCTGGTGTGCGCCGGCTTTGATCCGGCCGGACCAGTAGCCGTACCGGTCGGCGAGGACGCCGATGCCGGCCGACCCGGCCTGGACGACGCACGAGCCGAGCGGATCGTGCGGCGCCTGCGGGGCCGGGGCCGGGGCGCATCCCACACCGAACCGCTCCTGCTGCACCAGCGGATTCAGCCCGGAAACGTCACCCTGGCACGGGTCCCATTCCAGTTGCTGCTTGCAGCTGTCGTAGTTCGACAACGCCCGTTGGTAGGCGTTGAACAGGTGCAGCGAGCCGCTGTTGTAACTGTCCTGGCTGCGCGGTAAGCGGTAGTCCGCCGGCAGCGCCCGGTCGCCGAAGAGCTGGCCGCGCAGCACGTCGTCCCGTTCCAGCGCCGACGACCAGCCCAGGTCCGAGAAGATCTGCAGCATCCGTACCGCGTCGGAGACCTTCTTGCCGGCGTCCCAGAGCTGCTGGGAGCTCGACCAGGTGCCCGCCGGCGGCCGGTCCACGCCGGTGCCGAGCGCCGCCGCCCGGTAGAAGTAGCGCTGCTTGCCGGTCAGCATGGCCTGGGCCTTCGTACGCGCCAGCGCCAGCGCGGCGGCGTTGTCCACCACGACGCCGCTGCTGTCCAGCGCCGGTCGGTACGTCGAGTTCCACTTGCTGTTGATGTAGTAGTCGGGTTCCCGGCAGTACCCGGTCGGCGGATTGGCCCGCTGGTCCCACAGGCAGACGTCGGTCAGGCGCGTCTTCCAGGTCACCGTCCGCACGTCCTGCCAGTCACCCCCGAACCACTTCACCTGCTGCCGGACGACCAGCCGCAGATCCGCGTTGGTCTGCTGGTAGCGCGGGAGGTCGTTCACCACCACGTTGACGAACTCCGCGTCGAGGCAGGAACGCAGCTCCGGCCGGTAGGCCGGCGCCATCGCGTAGTTGGCGAGGTGGTAGACGCTCGGCAGGGCCGAACGGTTGACCCGGCTCGGCATGTCGAGGGTCGCCCCCGTCGGCCCCTCGCAGAACGCGATGTGGGGCACGTCCGCGATCCGGCCGGCGGCCGGGATGTCCTGGTCGACGCTCCCCCACATGTTGTAGTCGCGGTCGCCCTCCGCCCAGCGCACCGCCCGGCCGACCTCGTCGAGGGCGAACTTCCACTGGCCCATCGCCGCCCGGTAGTCGGCGATCAGCCGCTGGAACAGGGCATTGGTGGCACCGTCCGCAGCCGGCGCGCTGAACTGCCGCACCCGACGGTTGACCGCGTCGCCCGCGGCGATCGTGCTCTCCGTCTCGGCTGCGGCGACCTGGGCGGCGTACTGCGGGTTCTGTAGTTGCAGGATCAGGTTCGCCCGAGCGCCGAGCAGCCACGCCGACGGGTTGGCCACCCCGGAGGCCGGCTGGTCGCCGGGGGCGGGGGTGAGCGCGATGCCCCGGGCACCCGCCCACTGGGCGAGGTAGTCGATCGCGCCGGCCGGCAGGTAGAGGCCGACCGTACCCACCGGGTCGGACAACGACGTGCCGGTCGGGACGACGTACGGCGCCTGCCGGGCGCTGTCGGCCGCGAAGGTACGCGTCGGCGAGTCGGCCTGGTCGAAGTAGGTGGCGAGTGACTCGATCTTCGTGCCGGTGCGTGCCTCACGGTGCACGTACCGGTCGACGCTGGTCTTCAGCGGCTGCTGGGCGATCTGCTCGAAGGCCGCCTGGCTCGCCAGCGCGAGGGTGTCCACGCGCTGGTCGAGGACGATCAACTGGCCGGCGATCACGGTGAGTTGGGCACGCACCTCGGTGAGGTCCCGGGACAGCGCGGTCAGTTGGGCGCTCAACCCGTCGTACATCGTGCCGAGCATCTTCTCGATCCGGTCGAACCGCCTGTCCATCCCGGCGGCCAGCCGGTTGATCTGGTCACGCAGCGCCGCGATCTGGGCGCCGGTGGTCTCGTCGGCGCCGCCGCCGGAGGTGAACAGCGGAAGCAGGATCATCGCCGCGCCGACCAGGCCACCGACCAGGGTGAAGGTCGACATCGCCAGCGCCGCCGTGGTGATGCCGGCCGCCGAGATCGCCGCGGTGTAAGTGGTGATCGCCGAGATCGCCCCCACCACGGCCTTGGCGATGGTCTCGATCTGCTTGCCGAACTGCTTGTCCACCATCCCGGCGAGCTTGCCGAGGACGGTGACGGCCTGGCCGAGCTTCTCGTTGAGCTTGCGGTCGGCCTCCGCCTTCGCCTTGGCCGCCGCCTCCTCCGCGCTGGTCGGCTTGTTCGGCCCGTCGATCGGGAACCGGTCGGACGCAGCGACCACGTCGGTCACCGCGGTCGCGGTCCGCTCGCGGAGCGCGGCGAGCGCCACGTCGAGCTGCGACTGGATCTCCGCCCGATAGGCGTCCCTGTCGTAGCGCTTCGCGGTGATCGCCGACAGGTTGAGGTTGCCGCTCAGGTCGGGCAGCTGCGCGAGCTCGTCCGCCGGGGTGTCCAGGCGTACGCCGAGCCGGGCGCCGACCGCCGTGTTCCACACCTCGGCGAGGGCCGGATCGGTGGCGGCCCGGGCGTGCAGCGTGCCCCACACCTCGGTGAGCGCGCCTCGGGAGATCATCTCCCACAGGTACTCCTGGGTGCCGCCGCGGACCTGTTCGATCGGCGGCACGATGCCGGCCAGCTCCTCGCCGGTGGTGCTGCGCAGCAGCCCCTTGACCGCCGGGCCGCCGAGCTGGGCCTCGCCGCTGCCCGCGAGCTTCTCCATCGCCGCGCCCAGCAGGTGCAGCTTCCCGGGTGACTCGTCGGACGCCGGGACGGCCTGTCCGACGAGGGTGGTGACGGCGTTCAGGTGGGCGTTGAGCGCCGCGGTGTCGGCCGTCGGGTGCGCGCCGCGCCAGTCGCTCAGCTCGGCGGCGAGCACGGCGTCCACCAGGCCGCGGGTGCCGCCGTCACGAACTTGGACGACCGCCGCGAACAGGCTGTGGTGCACGGCCTGCTCGTCGTACGGGACGGGGTCGGCGGCGACCGCCGGCCCCGCCAACGCGACGACCAGGCTCGCGCCGGTCACGGCCGCGAGCCACCGGCGTGGGTGGCTGAGGCCCTTCGTGGTTCTCAATGGATGTCCTTCCTCCGGGTTCCTCTGGTACGGGACGAGGTGCGGCCTCCATGAGGCCGCAGTGGAGTTGGCGTGCCCTTAACGTCGTCTTGGCGGGCTGGTGGGCGCCGGCTGCAGGGGCGGCGGGCGTCCGACCACGACCGGTTCGCGCGGGGACGCCGGAGCCCGGGTGCGGTCCGAACGGTTGATCAACGAACAGTCGGATACCGGATCTCCACGGCGGCGTCGGCTTACTACGGTGGCAGCGTGACGACGGTCGGTGTGCTCGGTCCCATGTGGGCGATGCGGAACGGCACCCCGATCGAACTCGGGGCACCGCGACAGCGCGCGGTGCTGGCCCGGCTTGTCGCCGGAGGCGGTCATGTGGTTTCGGTCGACCGGCTCATCGAGGACCTCTGGTCGGGAGACCCGCCGCCGCGCGCCCAGGCCGCCCTGCAGGTGTACGTGTCGAACCTGCGCCGGGCGCTGGAGCCGGACCGTCCGCCCCGCCGTCCCGCCCGGATCCTCGTCACCGCGGCCCCGGGGTACGCCCTGCGACTATCGGCGCCGGACGTGGACGCCTGGCGGTTCGAGGCGGCGCTGCGGACGGCGACGCGGGTCACCGAGACGCAGCCGCGGGCGGCGCTCGCCGGGCTGGACGAAGTCCTCGCCTGTTGGGGCGCGGCCACGCCGTACGCCGAGTTCGTCGGGGAGCTGTGGGCGGACCGGGAGAGCGAACGGTTGGCCCGGCTACGACTGACCGCCGTCGAACAGCGCGCGAAGCTGCTGCTCGACTTGGACCGCGCGAACGAGGTGGTCCTCGACCTCGATCCGCACGTCCGGGACCATCCGCTGCGGGAGCAGGCCGCGATGCTGCTCGCGGTCGCGCTGTATCGCCTCGGAAGGCAGGCCGATGCCCTCGACGTGCTGCGATCGGTGCGCGCCGCGCTGCTCGAACAGTTAGGCATCGAACCCGGCCCCGAGCTGCGGAGCCTGGAGACGGATCTGCTTCGGCAGCACCCTCGCCTGGGGTCGCCCGCCTCCCAGGTCGCCCGATCCTCGGCCGTGGTCGGGCCGGCCGACCCGCCGGCTGTCGTACCCGATCGACCGCCCGCGGCGCAGCCAATTCTCGGCCGCGCGACCGAGCTGGCCCGGATGCGCTCGGCGGCCGCCCGCGCCACCGCAGCCGGAATCGGCATCTGCTGGGTCGGTGCCGAAGCGGGTGGGGGGAAGTCGACGCTGGCCCGGCACCTCGCCGGGTCCCTGACCGGCGACGGCTGGACGACGGCGATCGGCACCTGCCCGCAGGTGGATGGCGCACCGCCGGCCTGGGCGTGGCACGAGGTCGTCACCGCCGCGTGCCGACGGCTCCCGCTCGACGAGCCGGAGGCCCGCGGCCTACAGCTACTTCTGGGCACCGGCACCGCAACGCCTGCCGGCACCCGCGGGCAGTACGACGAGTTCCACCTACGCGAGGCGCTGGGTGCCTACCTGTCCCGGCTGGCCGGCCACGGCCCGCTGCTCGTCGTGATCGAGGACCTCCACCGGGCCGACGGTGAGACCCTACGCATCCTGCGCCACGTCGCGGCCGCCCTGGCTGAGGCGCCCGTCCTGGTGGTGGCGACCTTCCGCCCCGACGAGGTGACCGACGACTTCGTGGTGGCCCGGGCCGCGCTCACCGGCGTACCGGCGGTAGAACTGGACCTCGGCGGCCTCGACGACGCGGCCGTCACCGAACTGCTGAGTCGCCATAGCGTCGACACCACCGACTCCGAACTGCTGCGCACCGTACGGGAACGCTCGGCGGGCAACCCCCTGTTCACGATCGAGCTGGCCAAACTGATCGCGGCCGAAGGCCCCGGGTCAGCGCTCGACGGCATCCCCGCCGCGCTGGGTCACGTGCTGACCCGGCGGCTGGCACGGCTGCCGGCCAGCACCCAGACGGTGCTACGGCACGCCGCCGTCTTGGGCTCGGACGCCGAGGTCGACATCCTGATCGCCGTCGACGGCGGCCCCGAGGAGCCGGTCCTCGACGGCCTGGAGGCCGGCGTGACCGCGGGTCTACTCGTCGAGCCCGAGCCGGGGCGGATCCGGTTCGCGCATGCCCTGATGCGGGACGCGCTCTACCACAGCGTTCCGCTGCTACGACGCACCCGGATGCACAGCCGAATCCTCACTGTGCTGCGAGAGCAGCGCGTCGACGACGTGGCGCTGCTGGGGAGGCACGCACTCGCCGCCCTCACCCCGGCCACCGCGCAGGACGCCATCGGGTACCTGGCCGCCGCCGCCCGCCGGGCCGGTGACCTCGGCGCGCCTCGGGAAGCTGCCGCGTACTGGACCGGCGCGCTGCGCGCGGCCGACCTCGCGCCAGCGGTACCCGCCCGCGCACGTCTCGACCTGCTCTGCGATCTGGCCACCGCGGGCGCACTCGCCGGTGACGTGCTGAGCGCCCGCGCCGCACGCGCCGAGGCGGTGCGGCTGGCCACCGGGATCGGCGACCCGCAGGCCGTCCACTCCGCACTGACCTGCTTCGACGCCCCGGTGACCTGGACCATCCGGCCCGACCGCGCCGTCGACGAACCGCTGGTCCGGCTGCTGGAGCGGGAGCTGTCCCGCGTGGGCGACGACGGCTTGGCGCTGCGGTCCCGGCTGTTGAGCACTCTCGCCTTCGAGATCGAGGGCGCCGATCTGCAGCGCGCCGACGAGGTCACCCGGGAAGCTCTCGCGCTAGCCCGTCGGCAGGACGATCCGGCGGTGCTCTGCCGTGCGCTCAACGCCCGCTACTTCGTCACCGTCGCCCCGGCGCACCGGGCCGAACTGCCCGACGTCGGGCGGGAGCTGCTGGCGGTCGCCGAGGCCGCGGGGCTTACCGCGTACCAGTGCGAGGCCCACCACATCCTCTACCAGGCCGCGCTCACCGACGCTGACTTCGACCGGGCACGCCACCACGTCGACCGGGCGATCGAAAAGGCCACGACCGGTCAGCTCGGCCTGATCCTCGCCGTCATGGGGTGGTTCACCGGCCTGCGCGCGCTCTTCGCCGGTGATCTCGGTGAGGCGTCGCGCCGGTACGCGGAGATCAGCGATCGGATGAGCCGCATCGGTGGTCCCAACGCGGCGGCGATGGGACTGATGGGCCGATTCACCGTGCTGAGCACCGTCGGGCGCGGGCACGAGCTGGTCGAGGACATCCGGCAGGTGCATGCACGTGTACCGGACGACACGCACGACGTGCTGGCCCACGCGCTGCTCTCCTCAGGCGACCGGGAGGCGGCCCGGGCCGTCTGGCGGCCACAGACCCCGATCCGCCCCGACTACCTGTGGCTGTACTGGATGACGCTGCGCGGGCAGGTCGCCGCGCGGCTCGGCGACCGCCCGGTTGCGCAGCGCTGCTACCGCGAGCTGCTGCCGTGGGCGGGGCGGTTTGCCGGCCTGGAGTGCGGATCGATCTCGCTCGGCCCGGTGGACCAAACCCTCGCCGAGCTCGCCGCCGCGCTGGGCGACCCGGCCGTCGCCGCGCACCGCGACGCCGGGCTCCGGCTGGCCCGGAGGGTCGGCGCCGTGCCGTGGAGCGACGAGTCGGCGTACGTGCCTGCGACGGTGCGTTGACCCCGTCACCGCCGCTCGGCCGGTGTCACCCGCCGAAGACCGTCGCCTCCCGGCGGCGGAAACCCGGTCGCAGCGCCACGAGCATCAGGCGCAGCACCGGTCCGGCGATCTTTCTCAGCTCCTCCAGCTCCTCCGGGAGGGCGTACCGCTCGATCCTGGGCAGTTCGAAGCGCAGCGCACCGCCTTTGCGGACCGCTCGCTCCACGGTGTTCCAGTCGGCCACGCTGACGTAGCGCCGGATTACCGGGAAGATCAACCGCTCCTCCTCCTCGATGTGCTCGTCGAGGACATCGCGCAGCTGAGCCAGGGCCCCGGCGAGACGCCCCGCGACGGTGCGTGCCCGGCCCGCTTCTGACGAGCCCGAGGCGAACGCGGCCACCAGCTCGTCCGCCGCCACCCGTACCTCGTCCAGGACCGGTTCGAGTGCGGCGTGGTCGTCACTGAGCTCCCGCAGGTCGATCTCCGCACCCGCCGAACGCTGCAGCACCGGCCAGAGGACCTCGTCCTCCATCTTGTGGTGGTGATGGATGCCGTCACAGAGCAGCCGCAGATACGTCCGCAGGGCCGTCGCCCGGCGACGGTCGTACGCGAGCTGCCCAGCAGCCACGCGGTCGAGCAACTCGGCCAGCCGGCGAGTGTCGGATCGCATGGTGCGGTGGTTGATCCGGAAGCCGATGAGGTTCGGCTCGAGGTGGGGGGTTGTGGTGACCATGGTTTCCTCCGGCCGCCCCGCTGGCGGCCTGTTCGGGATGGGGCCGGCCATTGGCGGGCCGCGCCGGTGCCGGCTACGGACGGCCGACTCGCTCTCGTGCTTCTCCACTCTCGGGCACGGCGCCTGGCGAGCACTTGGTGCCGACTTGGCGGGCGCGCCTGGCGGAATGGGCCCCCGGCAGTCGGGTCCGAGACTTGATCAAGGGCACTGGCTGGCGAGGAGATCTTCCACCTGGCCACACTGTGACTGCCCAGTCCGAAACCTGCCCAATATCGGTCTGGAGACCAACCTTGCCGAACTGCGACGCAGCATCGACGCGCATCTGGCCGCCGACGCCGAACTGGAACGCTGGAACGGTTTACCGGTCGTCGTCACGCTACGACCCCCAGTGGGCCGCCGCCGGCTCGAAGGTCCACTATCCGGCCCTTCCCGGTCGACCTGTCGGACCGCCCCCACCAGCCCGCCAGGCCGGCGTTAAGGGTCCGCCAACTCCGGCCCGGCCTCATGAATGTCGCAACTCGTCCCGCAGCCGCAGCGCGCCCGAGAAAGGACCATCTATGAAAAGCAGGCACGACGGGCCGCTGTCGTGAGCGTTCTCGGTGACTCCGTTGTCCCGGCGGGCCTGACAGTTGGGGTGCTCGGGCCGACAGTCGTGCGGCACTACGGCCGGGCCGTCGCCGTCGGCGGCCCGTCGCCGCGTACGGTGTTGTGCCGATTGGTCATCGCCAACGGCCGGTTCGTGTCGATCGATGCACTGGTCGATTGCCTGTGGCCGCACGACCCGCCACCGAGTGCCCGGATCACCGCGCAGGGCTACTTGTCCGTGCTGCGTCGGACGCTTGAGCCCGACCGGGCGCCACGTCAGCCCGGGCGGGTGCTCGTTCGGGATGGCGCCGGGTACGCGTTGCGGTTGGGGTCACGCACGCTCGACGTCGACCAGTTCAGCAGGGCGGCGGCCCAGGGCCGGGACCTGCTGACCACCGGTGCGGCGCGATCCGCGCTGGTCCAGTTCGACGTGGCGCTCGCACTCTGGCGGGGATGGGCGTACGCCGACTGCGCGGACCACGAGTTCGTAGTCGCGGAGTCGCATCGGCTCCAGGAGCTGCGGACCGGTGCGCTGGAACACCGCCTGGCCGCCCTGGTCGAGTTGGGCGCCAACGATACGGCCATTGCGCAGCTCCGGGCGTTCCTCATCGAACACCCGCTGCGGGAGCGGGGTTGGGCGCTGTTAGCGCAGGCGTTGTACCGGGCGGGCCGTCGAGGGGACGCGCTGGCAATGCTGCGCGAGGTGCGGAACCGACTGATAGACGAACTCGGTGTCGAGCCCGGACCGGAGCTCGCCGAGCTGCACCGCGACATCTTGGACCAGACGCTCGCTCCGCGGCCAGCAGCGAAGATCAACGGTCAAGGTGCTGGCGCGAACGCGAAGCGGACGCCTCCTCAGGCAGTTGGACGCCGGTGAGCTCACCGCAGCGCGTGAGCAGCTCGTCCAGCAGTCCCGGGTCCATGCTGGAGAGGGACGGCCGCCAGTCGCGTTGACTGAAATAGTGTCCACTGACCAGGACGTCGGCTTCGGTGCCTACGGCAAGGCGCACCTGGGCCCGCGCGGCGTCGTCGGGGCTCGTCGGCGCAGCGTCGCCGCCCATCTTGGTGCGCACCCAGCCGGGGTCGACCGCGTTGCTCAAGGTTCCGGGCCATCGACGGGCGACGGCGAACGCGAGCATCAGGTCCAGCAGCTTCGAACTGGAGTACACCTCGACCCCATTCCACGGGCGGGTGTCGTACTGCAGGTCGGCGAGGTCAACCACACCGTCCGCGGCCATCGCCGACGACACGAACACGAGACGCTCCGGCTGGGGAAGCAACGCCGTCAGCAGGTACGGCGCGAGAACGTTGACCTGAAAGGTGGACTCCAGCCCATCCCCGGTCAGCTCCCACTCCAAGGCGTCCAGCCGGGCGATCCCAGCGTTGTGCACGATGGTGTCGAAGCGTCCGTGCGCGGCCAGTGACCTGGCGAGCGCGACGGTTTCCTCGATCGAGCGCAGATCGCCGACCGCAATCCCGGCCGCCGCCGGGAGCGCCGTCTTGGCGACCGCCGCCCGCTCCTCGTTGCGGGCGTGCAGGACCACCTGATGCCCCCCGGCGACGAGTTGGGCCGCGGTTCGCAGGCCAATGCCGTCCACCGAGCCGGTGACAAGAATGTTGCGCATGCCGTTCCTTCCGTCGTTTTCGGCTTGACCCTGGCACGACGGTTGGGAATCGATTGGAACCTCGTTGGCGACCGCCCGCCACGCCAGGGACTGCGGATCTAACGGAGACCTCTCTGTTGCCAACGCCTTGACACAG
Source organism: Micromonospora sp. NBC_00617 (assembly GCF_045161355.1). Lineage (NCBI taxonomy): Bacteria > Bacillati > Actinomycetota > Actinomycetes > Micromonosporales > Micromonosporaceae > Micromonospora > Micromonospora sp. NBC_00617. Next base: position 3,120,199 of record NZ_CP107751.1, read on the forward strand.
AGAGGTGCCGTTAGCGAGACACCTCCTTCGGTAGGGGGTGCGGTTTTCCGCACTCCGGCGGTTGAGGTCGGCCGGCTGAGGTCGGCGGTCGACCTCATGGTCCGGGAAGTGGTGGGTTCATAACGTCTTCAGCATGATCCGTTTGTGGCACGCGTCGATGCACGCTGGTCTGTTGGTCAAGGAGTCTGACCCGTCGCAGGGCGGCCTGGTCGGGTTGATGACCGATCTGATGGAGCGGCTCGGCTCCCCCGGCGCCGGCTTGGCGGTCGCGTTGGAGAATCTATTCCCGCCGATCCCGAGCGAGGTGATCCTGCCCCTGGCGGGGTTCACCGCCAGCCAGGGCAAGATGAACCTGTTCGCCGCGATCGTTTGGACCACGATTGGTTCGGTGGTGGGTGCGGTGGCGCTGTACTACGTCGGCGTCGTATTCGGACGGGACCGAGTCCGCGCGATCGCGGCGCGGCTGCCGCTGGTGAAGTTGAGCGACATCGACCGGACGGAGGCGTGGTTCGCCCGGCACGGGGTGAAGACCGTCTTCTTCGGCCGGATGATCCCGATTTTCCGGAGCCTGATCTCCATTCCGGCCGGGGTGGAGCGAATGCCGATCGCCACGTTCCTGCTCTACACCACCCTGGGCAGCCTGATCTGGAACACCGTGTTCGTGATGGCCGGCTACCTGCTCGGGGAAAACTGGCACTCCGTCGAGTCGTACGTCGGGACGTTCCAGAGGATCGTCATCGTGGTCTGCGCGCTCGCCGTCGGGTACTTCGTCGTCTCCCGCGTGATCAAGACGCGCCGCCGCCGGATGGCGCCGGACGATGAACTGGCACCGACCAAGCCCGACCCGTACAGGTCGGGCACACATGTCGAGCCGTACGGGTACTCCGGGGCCGACAACCGAGCCCAAGCCGTACGCGGCACTGTGTACGGGACTCCGCGACGGTCGGAGGATGGCCGATGACGCCGCCTGTTGAGAACCTCGCACCTGCGGGGCGCCGCCGACGGCATGCCGTACGCCCGCCATTCACGACGCGGGTCGGCAGGTGGAGCGCCAATCATCCCTGGCTCGCGATCACGGCCTGGCTGTGTTTCGTGGTGGCCAGCGTAGTCGGTGGCAGCCTGGCCGGCACGGTAAAGGCCACCACGCAGGACAGCCTGCACGGGGAACTGGCCCGCGCGGACCGCATCGAGCAGGCCGGCGCGTTCCCGGAAGCCCCGGCAGCGGAGAGCGTCCTGATCACGGCGCGGGCCGGCGATCTCGATGTCCAACGTGCTCAGGCCGTGGCGGCCGACCTGTCGGCGCAGATGCGTGCGCTGCCCGAAGTGGCGAAGGTGGCTGACCCGGTTACCTCCCTAAACCGCGACGCCGTGCTGGTCGAGGTTGAGATGACCGGTTCGGCGAACGACGCTGACGCGCGGGTCGGACCACTGCTGGCGGCCACCGCGCAGGCGCAGCAGCCGTATCCCGACCTGTGGGTGGAGCAGGTGGGGTCGGCGTCCCTGGCGAAGGCGCTCACCGAGACGCTGGCGGCGGATTTCGTCAAGGCGGAGCTGATCAGCGTGCCGATCGCGCTGGTGATCCTGCTATTCAGCTTCGGCGCGTTGATCGCCGCCGGAGTGCCCGTCGTGCTGGCGTTGTCGGCGGTGGCCGGTGCCATGGGGCTGGCACAATTCGCCTCACACATTCTCCCGGCCGGGGAACTGGTCAGCAGCATCATCCTGCTCATCGGCATGGCGGTTGGCGTCGACTACTCGCTGTTCTACCTACGCCGCGAGCGAGAGGAACGAGCACGAGGACGCGACCATCGCAGCGCGGTCGAGATCGCCGCCGCCACCTCAGGGCACGCGGTACTGGTCTCCGGCGTCGTCGTCATGGTCGCCATGGCCAGCCTGTTCCTGGTCGGCGACAACACCTTCAGCTCGATGGCCACCGGCTCGATCCTGGTCGTCGGGGTGGCCGTGACCGGATCCCTCACCGTCCTACCCGCAATCCTGGTCACCCTCGGACGCTGGGTGGACCGGCCACGAGTGCCCTTCCTCGGCCGCCGGATCCAGAGGGCAGAGCACAGCCGCTTCTGGGCGGCGGTCCTGCGACCAGCACTCCGCGCGCCGCTGGCGACGTTCGTACTTTCCGTCGGCGCCCTGGTTATCGTTGCCATCCCGGCACTGGACATGAACCTGAAGCGGCCGACCGCAACCGACCTGCCCCGCTCGATCCCGATCCTGCGCACCTACGACCGCCTGGCGCAGGCGTTCCCGAGCAACGACCTGGGCACCAGCCACGTCATCGCGATCCGCACCGACGCCGCCGGCGGGCCAACTGTCAAGCGCGAGATCGCGGCGCTGGCCGCGCGGATCACGGGGGACAGCCGGTTCGCCCAAGACCGCCCCCCGACCGTGCGCAGGTCCGCCGACGGCACCGTCTTCCTGGCCACCGTCCGCGTGGCGGGCGCCAGCGACAGCAGCGAGGCGACCCAGTCGCTGCGCCGGCTGCGCACCGTACTGCTGCCGCAGACGGTCGGCACGATCCCGGACACGGAGTGGGCGGTGGGCGGCCGTACCGCGAGCGATGCCGACTTCCGCGACCGAATGGCGGCGGCACTGCCGCCGGTTGTCGCGTTCGTGTTCGGCATGACGTTCCTGGTCATGCTCGTCACGTTCCGGTCAGTGGTGGTGGCGTTGACCTCGATCCTGCTCAACACGATCTCCGTAGCCGCCTCGTACGGACTGCTGGTGCTGGTGTTCCAGCACACCTGGGCGGAAGAACTGCTCGGGTTCACCTCCAACGGCGCGGTCGTGTCCTGGCTACCGCTGATGCTGTTCGTCATCCTCTTCGGACTCTCGATGGACTACCACGTGTTCGTCGTGAGCCGCATCCGCGAGGCGGTCCAGCGCGGCGTATCAACCCGGCAGGCGATCGAGCAGGGCATCGTCTCGTCAGCGTCCACGGTCAGCAGCGCCGCGATCATCATGGTCGCCGTATTCTGCATCTTCGCCACGCTGTCGATCGTCGAGTTCAAACAACTCGGCGTGGGACTGGCCGCCGCGATTCTGATCGACGCCACCGTCATCCGCGCGGTCGTCCTGCCGTCACTCATGCGGCTGCTCGGCGAAGCGAACTGGTGGGCCCCACGATTCCTCGCCGGCCGCAGTAGGAACGATGTCATGCAACGTAACGGCGAGGCCGACACGCAGGTGTCATCAGGGTCGCCGAGCAGTAGTTAGGTTGGGTGGGCGGTCGGGCACGCGGGGTGCTCTCGTGGCCGCCCGCCATCGACCCGAGACATATGAGCTACGGAGGGAGGCCCTGGTGGCGGAGCGCGCGGCGCACGGTCGGCGGTCGTGGATCCGCCCCATGGCCCGGTGGAGCCGAACTGTGGCGGGCGTGGCGGTCGGCATCCTCACCGCTGCGGCCGAGGCGCTGTTCCTGCTCCTCGCCGGGCTCGCCGTGGTCGCCGTCTCGCCGGTGCCGGCGGCTCGCCGCCGCATCACCACCACCACCATCCGGTACGCCCGACGCGTCGCCGAGTGGGAGCGGTGCCGCCTGGCCCTCGTCGCCGCGGAACCAATCCCATCACCGGTCCGCGCGAGCGGACCGCGTGTGCTCGGCTATCTCGCCGCCCGGCTCCTACCCGCGGCGCTCGGCGTGCTCACTGCTGGCCTGCTCGTGGTCGGTGCCGTACTCGCCGCTATCGTCGTGCGCTCCTTCGTCGCGGGAGCCATGACCATGGCCGGGTTCCTGCTACAACTGCTCATCGGGGCAGCCCTGCTGGCGGTGAACCTGCAGGCGACAGCCAGCGTGGCCACCCTGGACCGGCGGCTGGCCCGCAGTCTGCTCGAACCCAGCACACGCCAGGCGCTGCAACAGCGGATCAGCGAACTGGCTGTCAGCCGAGCCGGCGTGATCGCCGCAGTCGACGCCGAGCGCCAACGCATCGAACGCGATCTCCACGACGGGATACAACAACACCTCGTCGCACTCGGCATCCTGCTAGGCCGGGCGCGGCGCAGCCGCGACCCCGACAAGGCGCGCGAGCTTCTCGCCCAGGCGCACGAGGACGCCCAGCGTGCCGTCGACGAACTGCGGGACGTGGCCTGGCGGCTCTACCCCTCCGCACTCGACCACACCACCCTGGACGAGGTGCTGAACATGGTGGCGCAACGATCGGCGACCTCCGTCAAAATCAGCTACGACGTGCCCGTCCGGCCCGCCCAACCGATCGAGACCGTGCTGTACTTCGTCGCCTGCGAAGCGATCACCAACGCCACCAAACACGCCCGAGCCAACCTGATCACCATCGAGATCGAGGCGCGGGACACAAGAATCGAGATGCGCGTGCGCGACGACGGCCTCGGCGGCGCCGACCCACACGGCAGCGGCCTACAAGGGCTCGCCCGCCGGGTCACCGCGCTCGACGGCCAGTTCGCCGTGCACAGCCCACCCGGTGGCCCCACGACGATCCGAGCGGAACTGCCATGCGCATAGTCCTCGCCGAAGACTCCACCCTGCTCCGCGAAGGACTGGCCCGCCTCCTGGCCGACGAGGGACACCCTCTGGTCGCCGCCGTTGCGGACGCCGACCAGCTCATCACCGCCGTCGAACAGCACCACCCCGACGTCGTCATCACCGACGTCCGCATGCCGCCCACCAACACCGACGACGGCCTACGGGCGGCGCTGGAGATCCGCCGCCGCTGGCCCCACATCGCCGTGCTCGTTCTGTCCCAGTACGTCGAGAAGCGCTATGCCGCCAAACTCCTCGCCGCCCGATCCGAAGGCGTCGGCTACGTCCTGAAGGACCGCGTCGCCCAAGTCGAAGACTTCCTCGACGCGCTCGACCGCGTCGCCGCCGGTGCCACGGCGCTCGACCCCGAGGTCGTCCGGCAGCTCATGTCCGCCACGAGCCACAGCGACCCGCTCAACCGCCTCATCCCTCGCGAGCGCGACGTGCTGCACCACATGGCCCAGGGACACACCAACGCCGCCATCGCCGATCGCCTACACGTGTCACAGAGCGCGGTCGAGAAACACATCAACACCATCTTCGACAAGCTCAACCTGTCCCACACGACCGGCTACAGCCGCCCAGTCCTCGCGATCCTGCACTACCTCGGCTCCTAGCCGCTCAGGATCGCCGACCCACGCAAGGGCCGGAAGTAGAGAGAGGTCGTAGCCTGCCTGTGGCAGCGGAACGGCCTCCGAGCCGACGTCCGCTTCTCGGCTAGATCCGGATACGACGCTAGCCCGCTCTGGCTACGGTGCGTGACGTGCCCCGACAGCGGCCGGCCTACTGAGGAAGGACTCGCGTCGAACGAATACGCGCTCCTGCCAGTCAATCACGGCGAGTTTCATCAGATGAAGCATTCGCCGTCGTACGCATGCTCAATCAGCATCGAACAACGGCGGTCTCCGCCGATTGTTGATCACGTCGGCGGCCTGCGGCGTTGTGAGCCGCTCGGCGCGCTCAGCGATGTCGCAGAGCGGGCGCTCGGCTGTGGTAGCTCCGGCCACCATCGTGGCCAGGGGCAGCGGGTTCTTGGTAGCAGTGCCCACGATGGCCGGCATGACGGAAATGATCGATTACGCCATGGCGGGCCCGCTGACGACAATCGGCACCGTCCACAAGCCGGCGCTCGACGACCTTCCGACTGAGCCGGTCGACATCTGCCACCTCGTTCACGAGCTCGTCATTCAGCCCACAGATGCAAAGGCGCTCGGCGTCTCCGAGCAGCGGTTCGCCGAGAACCAACTGCGTCCTGTCGACGGCATCATCAGTGCCTTGCTCGCCCTCGACCCAGCCCCGCTGACTGCCGCACGCGCCCCTGACCGGCGGGTGATCGGCACCTGCCGCCACTTCGCCGTGCTCAGCTGCACCTTGCCGCGCTACCGCGGGATCGCGGCCCGCGCACGCTGTGGCTTCGCCACATACCCGCGGCAGGGCGTGGACCACTGGATCACCGAGTACCGGCATGGCGGCCGCTGGGTGCGGATCGATTCCGAGATTTTGGGTTACTCCCTCGTGGCCAAGCCCGAAGACCTCGCCACCGGCGAGTTCCTCACCGGCGGTGAGGCGTGGACTGCCTTCCACCACGGCCGTATCGACGCCGCGCAGTTCGGCGTATACGGCACCGAGAAGTGGGGACCTGCAGAGATTCGAGGAAACGCCGTCAAGGACCTCGGAATTTGTCAAGTCAAACTGAGACGGTTTGTGCCTCGGTTGTTGGCTGGTTGATCCAGGCTTTCTCGGGGAGCTGGGGTGCGCGGGGCCGGCGGGTGAACCGGTCAGGGTGCTGCGTGTAGGCGGCGTTCAGGGTGGTCTGGCGGTGCCGGCGGATCTGGTCGGCGGTGCCGTAGTGCACCGACGCGGGCGTGTGCCAGCCGATCCCGGAGTGGCGGTGCTCGTGATTGTAGGCGGTGAAGAATGCGTCGCAGAAGGTGCGGGCGTCGGTGAGGGATCCGAACCGGGCGGGGAAGTCGGGCATGTACTTCATCGTTTTGAACTGGGCTTCGGAGTACGGGTTGTCGTTTGACGTGCGTGGCCGGGAATGCGAGCGCAGGACACCGAGGTCGACGAGCATTTCCGACACCGGTTTCGAGGTCATGGCGCCGCCGCGATCGGCGTGGATGGTGTGCGGCTCGATCCCGTTGGCGGTGACCGCCTCAGCCAGGAAATCGCGGGCCACGATCGCGTCCTCGGCGGCCGCGACGAGCCAGCCGGTCACATACCGGGAGTAAATATCAATGATGACGTAGCATTTGAACCAGACGCCTTTGACGGGTCCTTTCAACGCGGTGATGTCCCAGGACCACACCTGCGACGGGCCGGTCGCGACCAGCTCCGGACGCACCCGGGGCGGATGGGTGGCCTGCCGGCGTCGTTCCCGGCTCTGCCCCGCTGCCCGCGCGATCCGATACATCGTGGACATCGAACACCAGTACCGGCCCTCGTCGAGCTCCCGCGCCCATACCTGCGGGATCGCCAGATCCGCATACCCGGGCGCGTTCAGCACCGCCAGGACCTGTTCCCGCTCGGCCAGGCTGAGCGTCTGTGGTGGCGGGGTCCGCGGCAGCCACGGGCCATGCATCGGCCCGATCGGTTTCGCCTTGCGGTAGTAGGTCGCCCGCGAGATCCCGGTCAGGGTGCACGCTCTTTGCACCGCAATCTCAGCGGCTCGTAATTGTTCGAACGTGGCGGTCAGGACTTCTTCGGCGGTTCCTGCTCGTCCGCGCTCTCGGACAGTTCCGCTTGCCGGGCGCCCGGGAACAGGGTGTCGTCGCAGGCGGCGACGCGGATCGTGCGGCGTTCGGTGCGTCCGTGCCCCCGGTCGCCGGTGATGTCGGTGTTGTCGACGAACTCGGTGTCGGCGCCGGACATCAGCGCTTGGGCGGCCTGCAGTGCGAGCGGCTGGTTCCCTTTGAGGATCAGCATGTAGTGGGCGTTCAGGGGCCCGGTGATCAGCCGGGAGGCCTTCTTCGTGGTGTGCAGTGCGTCGAGGGTGAGCAACATGCCGGCCACGTCCAGGGGCGCGAGCAGGTCGCCGGTCACGGTGGTCTCGCCGCGCTTGTCGCCGACCTGACGCTGGCCCAGGATCACCGCCCGGTCGTGGGTGACCGCGGCGACCAGGAACACCTGCCCGACCTCGGTGCGGGTGCCATGCAACAGCTTGCCGTCGATCGCGACCGCGGGCAGCAGCCCGGCCGGCGCCGGGTGGGTCATCGCCCGCGTCGCGGTGCGGCGCTGCTCGCGTTCGGCGGGTTCGTCCTCGGCTGCGGCGACCTGCGGGGCCGGGGCGTCTCCACGCACGACGTCGGTGGCGTAACCGCAGGTCGCCACGTCGAGGGCGTCGCCGTCAACCGCTTGCAGGACCCGCCGGAACGTACGCTCGCTGGGCACCAGGTAGCGGCCGGTCAGCGGGTTTCGTCGGGCTCCGAGACGGTGCAGGACATCCTGCGGGGTCCGCGCCGCCCACTGCCGGATCGCTGTCAGTGCGTCGTTGCCGGTCACCAGCGTGGCGCACGCGGTCAGCACCAGGATCACCAGAAGCGGATGGCGAAGCCCTCGCAGCCGGCGCGGGTCCGGCACCTGCCGCAGCCGCGCCACCAGCGGCGACACCATCGACAACGGGTCGGCCACACCCAGATCCGCGGCGAGTTCGGCCTCCCACAACGCCAGATCGGCGAGGTGGTCAACAACAGGGTCGATCAGGGAAGATGACGTCACGAGCGCGACTCCAGCGATGATCTTCAGGACTAGACACCCGAAAGATCATCAGGAGTCGCGCTCGTCCTGCAACTCACCCCGCCCGGCTCTCAACACGGACAGAACGTATCAACCCGGAACAACGCCGGGGCCGTGGGCCCAAGCCCCGGACGTCTCGGCTGCCGTACTACGCGGAGCGCCCCTTGTCGGCATCCGCAAGATCTGCTCACCCCGGCTGGCGTGCCATCTATTTACACGTCCCTGGGAAGTCGGGCAGCAACCTCGGGTCGTGCTCTGTCTCGGCGTGCTCCTGCGCTGTGGTGAGAAACCATTCGAGAATGGCCTGCCCGGCGAGCACACCAATCTCGGCCGTGGGAGCCACGTGCGGTGCGGACCAACCCGACGCGAACAGGTCACCGTGCCGGGGATGCATGCCGAAAGCGGCATTTTCCAGCAGGTCCACGTCTAGCACGGAGTCGCCGGCAGCCAGCACCTTGCCGGCGTCGATCCGGTCGGCAACCTCGCGAACCGCAGCCGACTTCGTGAGCGTCCTGGGCAACCAGTAGAGCTTCCGCCCCTGCAGCGCTACCCGCCAGCCGCGCTCGGCAGCCCACTCGGTCGCCTGCTTGAGCCAGTCGGTCGGCAGTTGAGAACGGTCGACCTCCGCGTAGCAGAACAGGTCCGGCACGCTGCGGAGCCTGAGCACCCATGGCCGGTGCGTCGCCCGGCCGGCATACGTCCACACCTCATTCAGCGACGCGACTTCGGCCAGGCGCCTGCGGACCTGCCTGCTCCACACCACGTCGACATGTCCGTCGATGAACAACAGGCCACCGTTGGCCGCCACCGCAAACCGGTGTGGGCGTCCGGGCAGTCGTACCCGATCCAACTGGTCAGGCGTACGTGTGGTCACCGGCATCACGGTCGCCACGGCGGACAGGGCGCGCATGAGCTCGCCGGCCCGCGCGGTCATGAACGAGGCGTCCTCCCCGCGGTGGTGTTCGACGCAGATGAGTTCCGGCTGCTCACCGGCCGTCAGGGCGAGGGCACGCCGCGAGTAGATCAGGGTGCGATCCAGGTCACTGGCTACGAGTGGCCCGCCCGGCTGCCAGGTGTTCACTCCCGCCCTCTTGGCTGGATGAGGCCGACGCAGCGGTAGGGCAGGCTGTCCACCATCTCGATGCCGACTCCCCGTTGTTCCGCCAGCATTCGGATGTGCCGGAGGTCTTCGGCCGCGTCGGCCCGGACCAGGATCTTCCACGGAATGCGGCGGAGCAGCACGCGAGTCGTTTCGCCCACGCCAGGCTTGACGAGGTTGACGTCGCCGATGCCGTACGCCTGGCTGATCGCCTCGGCCACCCGCCATCCCGACCAGCTCGGGGACCGGTCCGCGGCACGGAGCACCGGCCAGGCGCGGGCGACCTCGTCCGCTACGGTGCTGAACTCGGCGGTGACGGCGTCGAGGAACTGGTTGGACACGTCGACTCCGGCCAGTTGCGAGTAGAACTTCGCGCCGTGGAACTGGCCCGGCCCGATGAGGTCGTCGTTGAGCACGGTCCGCGAAACCAGGCCCGACACCGTGGAGTTGAGGCACGCGGACGGCACTAGGACGTCCTCCCTGGTGCCGTAGAGGTCCACGCAGCGTCCGGTATCGGCCAGCACCGCCAGGTCCGACGCGAATCGGCCTTCGCCGACGAGGCCGAGTGAGGCGTTTGCCTTCGTGATGGCATCTGCGAGTTCGCGCGCGATGGCGCCCTTGCCGGTCCAGCCGTCGACGAACATGACGTCCGCCGGCCGGTGGTGCGCGGCGAGGTACGCCAGTGCGACCGTGTCGATCCCGCGCCCGCGGACGATGCTGCACGAGTAGTGCGGCATGTCGAGCTGGTGTGCGAACCTGGCCCACCGTCGCATGAGCACGCCCACAGGCGTGCCGGCACGGGCCAGCGACACCAGCACGACGTTCCCACCGCGGGCGGCGAGAACCAGCTCCGTGACGACGCCGACCGCGCCGGCGAGCTGGGCCGCCGACGAGGCGAGTTCCCGTTGGAACAGCTGCTGGTATTCGGGGCTCGGCTGGTACTCGACCGGTAGCGATGCCGCGTAGTGCGCCCGGCCGGACTGGACCGCCTCCTCCCGCTCCTCGACAGGGGCCTCGAGCTCTGCGTTCGACAGGTCCGTCAGGAGCCAGGCCACCTCATCGGGGTGGTAGCTGCCAAAGGTTGGTCCGCGGAGCGGTTCTGGCAGGCCGGGATCGACGGGGTTACGGGTGGACACGGCGTGGGCTCCGGCAGGGGTAGGTGGGACGGCAAGGCCAGCAGGTGGACCTGGTCGCAGCAGCCGGTGAGCTGGTCGAGCAGGCCGCCCGGGGCATGTAGTGAGGCGGTGTCCCCGGCGTCGTCGACGATGACGAGGATGTCGGTGAAGCGGCGGCCCGGGTCCGACCCGGGTGCCACGTTGTAGGCGAACCGGGGTCCAGGCCCGTCGGCCGGGTCGTCGTGACTGCGGAAGGTGAGCCGGGTGCGGATGGCGTATCCGGGTTCGTCGACCGCGACCACCGGGGAGCGGGTGGTGCTGGAGAAGCGGATGTCGACGGTGTCGGGTAGCAGGTCCTTGAGCCGCTGCGCGATGAGCAACGGCGCGTACATCAGCTCTTCGAACCCGAGCACGAGGACCCGATCGCCCGTGAGAAGGCCGGCGGCCTGCGCGGCGACCCGGCCGGTGGCGGCCCGGAGAGCTGCCCGGTCGTGGTGGTTGAACCCGTGCCGGCCACCCTCGCGGACGCCGTGCCACCCGGTCAGTGGCAGGCGTCGCGGCGTGGTGCGACCAGCGGGCGGGTCGGTGGGCCGATCGTGATCGTGATCGGCGACAAGCTGCTTGCCGATCGACGCGGCGTCGGGAGGAAGCTCAAGGTGTCCCTCGGCCAGCGCGACGACGCTGATCTCCGCCCCGAGCGAGGCCGCCACCGATGCCATCCGGGCCCGGTCGGCTGCTGAGCGGAGGTCGACGAGGGTGGCGATCACGTACCGGGGCCGGGGGGCCCGGGAGTGCAGGGCGACGATCGTGTTCAAGGCCGTCTGTCCCGTGGAGAGTTCGTCGTCGACGAGCAGCAGTGGGCCGCTGCGCGCCAGCATCGTCGCGTCCTCGGGCAGCAGCAGGTGACGGGTGGCGTGACTGTGTTCTTCCTCGAAGCGGCCGGCCTCGGGCACGCCGGGCGGATGGCGGCGGGTGGAGTGCAGGTAGTCGGCGCCCAGGGCGTCGGCGACGGCGTGCCCGAGGGCCGTGGCGGTCTCCGCGTAGCCGAGCACCGTGACCGACTCGATGACGGCCGCCCAGTCGGCAGGCGGATTGTCCGCGTGCTCGGCGCACGTGGCCAACAGTTTGGCGGCGGCGTCGGGTGAGCCCTGAAGTGCCGACCTGAGCAGCAGTGTGCCTGCCGCCGCCACGCCGCTGTCTCGTCCGGCGACGCGGTCGGCGGCCAGGGCGCCGAGGAGGCGTCCCGCGCCGTAGACGATTGCCGGGTCGGTCGGTACGTGTTTGCCGAGCACGGTCGACACGAGCAGGTGGGCGCGGCGCGGGTTGCGCCGGAGGGCCAGCCCTACCAGGTCGGCCAGCGCCAGCGGGGAGGCGGGCGAGCCGGCGGCGAGGCGCAGCCGTAGCCGGTCGGCGACCCACTGGCCGCCCCAGACGTTGCTCACCGCTGAAGTCCCGCACCCAGCAGGTCGACGAACGAGATGTCCTCGTTGGCGACGCCGAACACCTGCGCGCGCTGCGCGATCCGCTCGGCCCACGCGGTGTGCGGCTTGCTCTCGTTCATCTTGTTCCGATACGTCGACGCGCAGACCCCGCCTTGCGCCCGGGTGCCGAGGATGTCGACCGCGTCGCAGTACTCCTCGTGCGTCACCACGGACAGCGCGTGCACGACGGCGACGTGACTCGGATGGATGACGGTCTTGCCGGTCAGCCCGTTGGCCTTGTCGAGCGCGACCTCGCGGATGAGGCCGTCGAGATCCTGGGCGATCAGTTCGGCCCGCAGCGCCCGCTCGGCCGACTCCACGAAGGGTGACTCCCGCAGTTGGGGCTTGAAGATGCGCTCCGTGCGGGAGAAGTACTCCCATACCGGGCCGGTGACCACGAACTTGCTGTCGTCCGCGCGGGCCAGCACGTTGACCACGTCAGCGATGATGTCGGCGATCACCCGCACGTCGTAGACCGTGAGGTCGCGGGAACGGCGCAGCCCGTACGCGGCGGACAGGTCGGTGGCCCCGATCCGGACCGCGAGGATGTGCTCCCGATACTTCGTCAGCAGCCGGCGCACTCCGAGGAGCGCGCTGGTCCGCGACTCGGCGAAGATGACGTCCGGCGACTCGAGGACCGGCATCGCGAGGAGTCGACGGCCGACCGTCGAACTGGCCTCGGTGACCGCGTCGAGGAAGGCGGGCCCGGCCTCCTCGGTGAACTTCGGCAGCACGAACCCGCACAGCACGCGGACGTGCTCCCCGAGGCCCTTCACGATCAGCGGGATCTGGTGTGCCGACCGGACCCGGACGAAGACCATCGGCGCGTCCGCGCCGGTCTCGGCGTACGCGCGCAGCTGCGCCACGACATTGGTTTCGGCCATCGGGACGTCCGCGTCGGCGATGGCGTCCTCCAGGCACACCACCACGCTCATCAGGCCCCGCGAGACGCGCCTGGCCAGGTCGTCGGCCAGCTGTGGCCGAGTCGCCGGGCAGTACAGGGTCGCGCCGAGCGCGACGCCGAGCACGTCGAGCTGGTCATCGGGGGTGAAGTGCTCTGGAGCCCGGAGGAACAGCCGTTGTCGTTCCGAGTCGGAGAGGAAGTCGTAGTGCCGCATCGTTGGTTCCGTTCGTTGCTGCCGGCACCGGGGTCGGGAGTTGCCTGCTGGCCCCCTGCCGGCTCTCAGTCAAGGGGCGTTTGCCCGTCCAACCAGGTGATGCGGTCGAAGCCGAAGGCGCGACAGGCCTCGCGCACCGAGCCATTGACCGTTTCCATCTCGGAGCGAAGGACGAACTCTCCGCGAATGTTGTAGAGCGAAAGGATCACGCGCACGCCGGGCGACGGAGGGCCGTCGAGGGGCAACTCGATCCGGGCACCACCGAAGGTCGTGACGACGAGGGCCCCGCCCCAGCGCAACGTCAGGCCCCGTTCGGAAGAGCCGTAGACGATCAGGCGTTCGATCTCCCGGCACTGCCGCAGGTCGAGGCTGATCTGGTCGTACCGGTCCCGGCCGGCGACGATCACGGGGCGCGTCGACCCGCGGGGGGCGAACTCCCGGCCGTCGGTCGGCTGCACCGTCGAGGTCTCACCAGAGCGCAGCTGGTACGCGCAGCCAAGCCGGAGATCGCCGATGTCAGCCGCGCATCGTGCCTCCATGGTGAGCGCACCGATGCCGGACTGGAGCCGGGTCAGGGTCAACGTCGGCGCGGTCGAGGTGAGCACGTTGGTGCCGGCCTGCGCCCGGTTGACCGGACGTCTGCGGGCGGCCGTGGCAGCGCGCCGCGGTGCCACCGCCGGCTGTGCGGGTGTTGCCGGGGAAGAAAGGTCCAGCGATGCTCCGCCCGTCGCCGGCGCGGGCACCCGGGCGGGCACCGGCGCGGGCACCGGAGCCGGCACCGGAGCGGGCACCGGTCGGACCCGGCGCCGCAGGAACGGCAGGTCGTGCCGGCGCACGGCGTTCCGGGGGTCCGGAATGCTCACAGGTTCACCCCGTAGTCGGCGGCGATGCCGGCGATGCCGCTGGTGTAGCCCTCACCGATGACCTTGAACTTCCACTCGGTGCCCCGCCGATAGACCTCACCGAGGGCGACAGCGGTCTCGTTGGTCAGCCACTGGGCCAGGTTCTCCGACCGGACGAGTTCCCGGTTGTCGGCCAGGTTCATCACCCGGATTCCGCAGTGCTTCAACTGGCCCAGTGCGCGGCGGCGAACCGGGCCGTCGTTGACGTACGCCACCAGCACGATCCGGCTGATCTCTGCCGGGACCCGGTCGAGGTCCAGCTCGATCTGTTCGTCGTCCGCGCCGAGCGCCTCCTCCAGCTGGCGGACGGACAGGTCCGGCGAACTCAGCTGGTTGAAGAACACGAAATGCTCGTCGGAGACGGCCCGGCTGGCCGAGTCGCACAGGATGGTCGCGGCCACCAGATTCTCCGCGAGGACGGCCTCGGACCCGGCATCCCAGGAGATCCCGAGCACGATCCCGGTCAGGTCGGGTATCTCGCGGGTGAGGGCCACGTTGGCCCCGCGCTTCATCACTGCCATCAGATTTCCAGGTCCGATCGGGAGAACTTCGTGTGCAGGAACCTGCCCTGCGCCTCGAGGGCGTCCGCGTCCTGCGCTTGCGTCGCGGTCAGCAGGTCCGCGACGGAATCGAGCAGCGAATCGAGCTGGACCTGAAGGGATTCGACCGGGGTGGTACCCGCGGCGCGGGGCAAGTTGAGCTGACCGGGGTCAATGGCCAGGAACCGCGTCAGCGTCGTCGGCAGGTAGTCCGCCACGGTGGCCTTGACCGAGATGACCGCGTACACGTCGAGGGCACGTACCTCGGAGCTGTCGATGATCTCCCGCAGCACGTCCGTGATCCGGCGGGCGGTGACCACGGACTCCCCGGGCAGCCGGCCGGAGCTTTCGTTGATGAAGCGGACGAGCCCGCGTACCTGCTCGCGAAGCGCCGCCGGATTGTCCTCCGGCGGCGCTTCCAGTGGCGTCCGAGCCTCCTCCCGCCCTCGGCGGAACCAGCTCATCATCCGTGTCCCACTCTTCCGAATTGCCTCTTCAGATAGCCCGCCTAGGCGGACGCGTTGCCCTCGCCGCGCCGGGTCCGCTCAAGGTACGGCTTGGCGCGCTCGATCTGCCCCTCCAGCGCGTTCACCGTCTGGGCCATGCTGTCCAGCGCCTGGCTCCGGAACGTGTCGAGCGCGTCCATCGTCTGGAAGATGTTGTCGAAGGCGGCCTGGAGCTTTCCGATATCGATCGTCGTGCTCGCCGCCTGCTGGCTGATCTGGGCACCCTGCGTCCGCAGCTGGACCGAGGTGGACTCGATCAGGTCGGAGGTCACCGTGTTCAGGGCCGTGATCTGGTCGAGCACGAGCTTCTGCCGGGCCAGCGCCTGCGCCACGATGACCGCGGTACGCAGTGCCGCGACGGTGGTGGTCTGCGCGCGGTCAACCCCCTTGATCAACTCGATGTTGTTCTTCCGGACCAGGTCGAGCGCCATGTAGCCCTGCACCGCGACCGCCATCTGGGTCATGATGTCCTGCCGGCGCTGCCGGATCGGGAACAGCGCGTCGGATCGCAGGCCGTTGGCGTCCTCGCTCCTGCCCGCCGCCTCCAGCGCGGCCACCTTGGCTTCGACGGCCGTGTCGAGGGCCGTTGCCAGCTCGTTGTACTCGGCGAGCTTGGCCATCATGGCCCACATGTTCGCCTTCTCGGTCTCGATGCTGGCGTTGTCCTTGCGCAGCTCGTCCTGACCGGAGTCGAGCGCCTTGATGATCGCGTTGAGGTGACTCTGCGCGGACTGGTACCGGGCGAAGTATCGCTGGAGGCGGTCGCCGCCGGGCAGGAACTTGAGGACCCGCTTCGACCCGGTCAGGTCGGCCCGGGCCGGGTCCAGTTCGGTGACCGTGGACCGGAGGTCGGCCAGGGTGTTCGCGACGCGGGTCTGCGCGTCCGATCCACCCCCACCCCGCCCGGACCGCACGGCTGCGGCGGGGCGCTCCAGCATCCGGCTGGAGACGCTCGCCGACGCGCGGATCTCCCGCTCGCCCATCGAGGTGATGGCGCTCACCTTGTCGCTGAAGGCAGGCGAGCGCGTGTCCAGGGCGGCCAGCTCCGCGGCGAACGCCTCCGCCCGGCTGCGCAGCTCCCGCTGCTTGGCGTCGTCCACCGCGACCGCGCCGGCGGCCTGCTCCTTCTGCACCACCACCACGGGCTCGGGCGGGGTGAGGACCAGGGCGCCGCCACCCGGAGAAGCTGGAACGGCCGGCGTGGCAGACGTGCCGAGGTCGAGTTCGGACATCGCCGATGCTCCTTTGACGTACGTGGGGAAGTTGATCAGCGTGCTGGATGGATGTCTCAGAGATGCGCGGCCATCGCCGGGAGGAGGTCACGGAAGGTCCGTCCGGAGGCCGGCGCTCCGATCGCCGTCATCGACCAGCCCTGTTCTTCGCGAACCAGCTTCGCCATGATCTGCGCGGTGTGCCGGCCGGAACCGGTCAGGTCGTAGCGAGCGACCTCGCGCCCGGTCGACTCGTCGATCAGGCGGCAGAAGGCGTTCTCGATCTGGGAGAAGTCCTGGCCGGTGAACGAGTTCACGGTGAAGACCAGCGTCTTGACACCGGCGGAGAGGCGAGTGAGGTCCACCTCGATGGACTCGTCGTCGCCGTCGCCGTCGCCGGTCAGGTTGTCTCCCGTGTGCCGCACCGCGCCGTCGCGGCTCTTCAACTGCCGGAACCAGACCTGGTCGACCAGGTCGCCCCCGGCGCTGAACAGCAGGCACGACGCGTCGAGATCGATCGTCTGTTTCCGCATGCCGAACAGGCCCTTCTTGGGGGCGGCATCCCAACCCAGGCCCATGCGGACCCGGGTCAGGGTGCCACCACCGGCCTTGGACAGGGAAACCTTCTGCCCCTTGGTCAAGCTCACCGTCATGCTCGTACCCCTTCCTCTCGCTGCTAGCCCCGGCCGCTACTTGCGGCCCAGGCGCCAGTTCATGCCCCACCCGTACGCACGGTCGAGGTGGCTCTGGTTGCCGTCGACGTACCTGACCTCCCGGCGTACCGACAGGTCACCGTTGGCCGCCTCGAGCATGGCGATACCGCAGATCCGGGCCCCGTCGCGGGTTTCGTCCAGGCGCACCTCGACCTGCGGGCCGTTGGCCGGGTACAGCGTCACCACACCGTCCGCGGCGGCCCAGTTCGGGACCCCCGCGTAGATGAGGGCGAACACCAGCACCCGCCGGATCTGGGCGGTGTAGGCCAGGTTGATGAACATGTTCTCGCCGGCGGTGTTCGCGCCGGAGCGGTCGTCGCCGTCGAGCCAGATGACCGGCTCTCGAACGCCGTGTGGCCCAGCAGCGAAAGCGTTCCCTAGCGCCTGGACGACCCCCTTGGAGCCGTCGGTGAACTCGTACAGGCAGCCGAGATCCAGATCGATCCCGGCCCTGCGATGCCCGAAGATTCCGCCGCCCTGCCCGCCCGGACGGGCGTTCCAGTTCAGGTTGATCCTCAATACGCCGCTGGTGGATCCCTGCTTGGTCAGGGAGACCACCGGGGCGGCCTTGGTCAGGGTCACCTTCTGCAGCGAAACAGGTGCCCCCTGGCCTGCCGCCGGGGGTGTGGAGGCGCTCTTCGGCCGCTTGGTGTAATCGATCGCCATGACTGGTAACTCTTTCCTCAGGGCCGGCGCATTGGCAAGGAGGGGTGGTAAGGAAGGGCCTGTCAGGCCGGAGTGAGCTCATGCGATTCGGCGTCCTCGCCGTCACTGCCCAGGCCACGGCGGTTGCGCACGATCGACGATCCGAAGGCCGAGGCGATGAGGGCAACGCCGACGAGACCCGTGACGACCTCGGGGACCTCCAGCTTGATCGTGCACAGCAGCATCACCGCCAGTGCGCCGATGGCCCACTGAGCCCCGTGCTCGAGGTAAACGTACTCACGCAACGTGCCCTGGCGTACCAGGTAGACCGTCAGTGAACGGACGAAGAGCGCGCCGATACCCAGGCCGATCGCCATGATGATCGGATCGGACGTGATGGCGAAGGCGCCAATGACACCGTCGAAGCTGAAGGATGCGTCGAGCAGTTCCAGGTACAGGAAGGAGAAGAAGGCTGCCTTGCCGACCTTTGTGGCGAGTTGACCGACGCTGCGGCGCTTGGCCGCCTGCTCGATCCGCTCCGCTCCGCCATGAATGCCGGGCAGGTTCTGCACCTCGTCGCTGTCCTCGTCGGCCTCGAACAGCTCGCCTAGCCCGTTGACGAGGACGTACGTAACCATGCCGAGGATTCCCGACACCAGGACCGTGTCCGTCTTGCCGGCCGGCGCGAAGGCGTATGCGACCACCACGACCACGACCATCGCCACGACGACCGAAAGCTGGTCGAGCTTGCCGATGCGGGCAAGCGGGCGCTCCAGCCAGGTCAGCCACTTGATCTCGCGCTCCTCGAACACGAAGTCGAGGAACAGCATCAGCAGGAACACCCCGCCGAAGGCGGCGATCGCCGGGTGGGCCTCGTGCAGAAGGTACCCGTACGTCCCGGGCGTATGCGGATCGCCTTTCTCGAGTGCAAGCCTGATCGCCTCGTTGGGTGCCAGCTTCGCGGTGACGCCGACGACGATGAGCGGAAACAGCATCCGCATGCCGATGACGGCGATCGCGATGCCGACGGTCAGGAAGAGCTTCTGCCAGAAGGGGCTCATCTTCTCCAGCACCGTCGCGTTCACCACGGCGTTGTCGAAGGACAGCGAGACCTCCAGGATGGCCAGGATCGCCGCGATCGCCAGGGCGGCGGGACCACCGTAGAGCAGGGCCACGGCGAGGCCCACGGCGGTGAGGGCGAACGACCCCCCGAAGTTTCTCAGTAGCACGTCTTTCCTTAATTGGTTGCTAACAATTGCGGGCACGCAGGAAACCCTGCCCAGACTGAGGGTTTGTGGCTGCGCCACGTCCGGCATCGCCGCCGGACGTGGCGCAGCGTATTCAGCTCTCGTGGTGGCGCTGCCCGCCGCAGGTCAGATCAGCCGACGTTGACGCCGAAGTCCCGGGCGATACCGGCCAGACCGGAGGCATAGCCCTGACCGACCGCCCGGAACTTCCAGTCGCCACCGTGCTGGTAGAGCTCGCCGAAGATCATCGCGGTCTCCGTCGACGCGTCTTCGGACAGGTCGTAGCGCGCGAGCTCGACGCCATCGGTCTGGTTCAGAATCCGGATGTAGGCGTTGCGGACCTGACCGAAGGACTGCCCACGGCTATCGGCGTCATAGATCGACACCGTGATCACGACCTTGTCGACATCTGCCGACAGCCCGGCAAGGTCGACGTTGATGGCCTCGTCGTCGCCGTCGCCGTCACCGGTCAGGTTGTCCCCGGTGTGCTCCACACAACCGTCGGGGCTGACCAGGTTGTTGAAGAACACGAAGTGCTGGTCCGAAAGAACCTTGCCGGAGGCGTTGAGCATCAGCGCACTCGCGTCCAAATCGAAGGGAGCGCCGCTCGTTGTACGGGCGTCCCAACCCAACCCGGCTACCACGGCCGTCAAGCCCGGAGCCTGCTTGGTGAGAGAGACATTTCCGCCCTTGGTCAGGCTGACACCCATGTGGATCCTCCCCGAACTCGCTCTACTGGGCCGGCGATCCGCGTCGCCCCGGTGAAACATGAATCAGACGTTGACGCCGAAATCGCGCGCGATGCCGGCCAGCCCGGAGGCGTAACCCTGGCCTACGGCACGGAACTTCCACTCCTCACCGTGCCGGTACAGCTCCCCGAAGAGCATCGCGGTCTCCGTCGAGGCGTCCTCGGACAGGTCGAAGCGTGCGATCTCCGAGTTGTCAGCCTGGTTCACGACCCGAATGAAGGCATTTCGGACCTGGCCGAAGCTCTGGCCAGCGGCGTCCGCGTTGTAGATGGAAACCGGGAACACGATCCTCGCGACCTCGGCCGGCACAGCGGCAAGGTTCACCTTGATCTGCTCGTCGTCGCCGACGCCCTCGCCTGTGAGGTTGTCGCCGGTGTGCTCGATGGAGCCGTCCGGAGTCACGAGGTTGTTGAAGAAGACGAAGTGCTTGTCGGAGAGGACCTTGCCCCCACCGTCGCAGACGATGGCGCTGGCGTCCAGGTCGAAGGCCTGGCCATCCGTCGTACGGGCATCCCATCCGAGGCCGATCGTCACAGCGGTCAGGCCAGGAGCCTGCTTGGTCAGCGAGACGTTCCCGCCCTTGATAAGGCTGACTCCCATGGACTCTCCCCATCTTCTTCACCGGCGTACACGGCTGCGTCACGCGGCCATCGCCGCAAGGTCTGTGGCGGGCCCGATGCTATTCGGCGGGCGCAACACGCCGAGGCCGCCGGACCAACGGCCGCCGCCAGCACCCCGCCAGCGGTCCCTGGACCCTACCGCCCGGAGTCCCCGACACAAGGCCCCCCGATCAGGTGATCACCGCTCCCCCGTCTGGAAGATCAATCGTCCATAACGTCGATACTTCGCCTCGGGCAACTACCCGTTCTGTCAGCGCAGACGCTGGTCGGTCAGCGAAGGCTGCAGCCGAGGCACAGGCCGAGCGCAAGCCCTGGACCCAAGAGGAGGTGAAGGCATTCCTGACCGGCATCACGGGCGAACGCCTCTACGCCGCCTGCCTACTGTCACTGATGGGCCTTCGACCGGCCGAGGTGTGCGGGCTGCGGTGGTCCGATGTCGACTTCGAGGCCGGCACGATCGCGGCCGGTGATAACACCCGGGCGCTCGTCGACGGAGAGATCGAAGAGAAGGAAGCCAAGTCGGCGGCTGGCAAACGCGGTCTGCCGATGCCCGCGACGGCAACAAGGCGCTCAAGGCGTTCCACACCCTGCAGAAGAAGGAACGCCTGAAGGCCGGTAACGCCTACGTCGACAGCGGCTACGTCCTGGTCAACGAACTCGGCCAGCCGCAGCGCACCGACTGGCTCCGCCGCCGGGTCTACGAGCTGATGGCCAAGGTCGGAGTCCGCAAGGTCCAGCCCTACGACGCGCGGCACGCCTGCCTGACCTACCTCGCCGGCGCCAGAGTGCCCGACGTCGTCCTGGCGGCCTGGGCCGGCCACGCCGATGGCGGCACGCTCGCCAAACGGGTCTACGTCCACCCCAGGGCGATTGCGTAGTCGGCCGGCGCGCCGTTGACCAGGAGTTTCGAGACGAGTTCGGGCGTCTATGGAGGCGTAAGAAGCGGGTGAGGCCGCATCGGTGATCATGGAGTTGCGACGCTTCACGACTCCGAGGAAGACCTCACCCGCCGATGGCATCATCTCTCATCCCCGCACTGGCCGTAGCAGCACCCGCCTCCATCGCCGAGGCCGTGCCAGTCACCGACGGTGAACACGGTGGGCTGCTGCACGCGCTCGCCGCTGTTCCTGATCCACGCGACCCACGAGGCGTGCGTTACCCGCTGACCGCGCTACTGGCGGTGGCGGTCTGCGCCGTCATGGCCGGGGCATCGTCGTTCGCCGCGATCACGCATTGGCTGCACGACCTGGACAAACAAGCCCAGGACCAGCTCGGGTTCACCGCAGGAGTGCCGGTCGGCAGCACTGTCTGGCGGCTGCTGACGCGCCTGGACGACACGCTACTCGGCACCGTTCTGGCCGGCTGGCTGCGTACCCGCACTCCTGTCGAGGTGAGCAGGCCGAGGCGGTACCGCACGGTGATCGCCATCGACGGCAAGACACTGCGGGGCGCCCGCACCGGCGACGGCCGCCAAGTGCATCTGCTCTCCGCCCTGGACACCACCACCGGGATCGTGCTCGCCCAGGTCACCGTGGACACCAAAAGCAACGAGATCACGTCGTTCGCGCCGCTGCTCGACGCCGTCGAACAGGTGCTCGGCACCCTGGCCGGGGTGCTATTCATCGCCAATGCCCTGCACACCCAGACCGGTCACACCGACGAGGTCACCGCCCGCCGAGCGCACCTGCTCGTACAGGTGAAGGCCAACCAGCCGACCCTGTTCAAGCAGCTCAAACAGCTGCCCTGGGCACAGATCCCGGTCGGTGACCGGACCCGCGACCGCGGCCACGGCCGCCGCGAAACCCGCACCGTCAAAGCCGTCACCCTCGCCACCCCCGGCGGCATCGCCTTCCCACACGCCCAGCAAGCCGTGCGGATCACCCGCACCCGCATCGTCACAGGCAAGACCAGCCACGAGACCGCCTACCTGACCGTGTCACTACCCGCAGGCCAAGCCGTGCCCCGCGACCTGCAAACCTGGATCCGCCGACACTGGCACACCGAGAACAAGATGTGCGCCACGCAACGCCTCGTCTGTATTCCCGGCTCAGCCGGGAGAGATTGGAGGGACATCTCTGGGTCTGATGGCTTACCCGGATGCCGAAAGGCGAAGGGGACCAGAGCATGCCAGCAAACCATCGGCCGTGTCCAAGCGTGAGGAGCGGTGCGGTGGGAGACCCGCGTGATATGGCGAAAGCTGGATTGCCTGAAGCCCAATCTCCAGCGAGGCAGATTTCGACTCCGTCGGCACCACGCTCGAAGCCGACGCCGCGCTCTGCACCGGCATGAATCTATGGGCTGGTGCAACCTCCGGGCGCTGGGCGATGCCCAACGAGGGCATTTAAGGAGATGAGTGGGACGCCTACGTCACGCTGTCACGTACGACGAGGACGAACGTGGGATCGCCTAACGGGCGCGAGCCCTATGGCGACGGAGGCCCCGTAGTAGTCGCCGGAGTCACGACCGGCCAGGGAGGACGGGAAAGCCGTCTGCACGGGCGAAGGGGGCCAGGTGATCGGACACCACAGAACTGGGAGGTATGCGTAATGCAGAGCGCCGAAACGGTGCTGGGTGTCCTGCGTGAGCGCGGCAGGCGTGGCCTGCCGCTGGAAGAACTGTATCGACAGATGTTCAACCCGCAGTTGTATCTGCTGGCCTACGGGCGTATCTACGCCAACAAGGGTGCGATGACGCCCGGGGTCACCCAGGAGACCGTGGACGGCATGTCGCTGGGCAAGATCGGCCGCATCATCGAGGCGATGCGCCATGAGCGTTACCGGTTCCATCCGGTGCGCCGGGTCATGATCTCGAAGAAGGGCGGCAAGCTCAGGCCCCTCGGCCTGCCTACCTGGTCGGACAAGCTGGTCGGCGAAGTGGTGCGCCTGCTGTTGGAGGCCTACTACGAGCCCCAGTTCTCCGACCGGTCCCACGGATTTCGTCCCGGCCGGGGCTGCCACACCGCGTTGCGGGAGGTGGCCAACACTTGGACCGGGACGGCCTGGTTCATCGAGGGAGACATCGCCGACTGTTTCGGGAGCCTTGATCACGAAATCTTGGTCTCGATACTGGCGGAGAAGATCCACGATAACCGGTTCCTGCGGCTGGTGCGCAACATGCTCACCGCCGGATACCTGGAGGACTGGAGACGGGGCGCCACGCTGTCCGGCGCGCCGCAGGGTGGGGTCGCCAGCCCGATCCTGTCCAACCTCTACCTGCACAAGCTGGACGTCTTCGTCGAGAAGGTTCTGATTCCCGAGTACACCCGAGGGGGACGCCGGGCGCGTAACCCGGCCTACCTTGAGGTGGCCAGCCTGCTGGCGAAGGCCCGACGACGCGGCGACCGAGCCGAGGCCCGGACGCTGCTCAAACGGATGCGCACCCTGCCCAGCTCCGATCCTGACGATCCGGAGTACCGGCGGCTGCGCTACTGCCGCTATGCAGATGATCACCTACTCGGGTTCACCGGACCGAAGGCCGAAGCCGAGGAGGTCAAGCAGCGACTCGCGGCGTTCCTGCGAGACGAACTCAAGCTGGAACTGTCGCACGAGAAGACGCTGATCACCCACGCCCGCTCCAACGCGGCGCGGTTCCTCGGCTACGACATCACCGTCCAGCACGACAGCCGCAGGATCATCCGCGGTCGCCGTGCGGCGAACGCGGCGATCGGGTTGCGTGTGCCCAAGGACGTGATCAACGCCAAGTGCTCCCGTTACCTCGCGAGCGACAAACCCGCCCACCGAGGTGCCCTGATCCACGACGATGATCACACGATCATCGCCACGTTCGGGGCCGAGTATCGGGGCATCGTCCAGTACTACCTGCTGGCCGGGGATGTTCACCGGCTGCACCGCCTCGAATGGGTCATGAAGACCTCCATGCTCAAGACCCTCGCAGGCAAGCACCACTCGACGGTGTCGAAGATGGCGGCACGACACAAAGCCAAGATCGAGACACCGCACGGGTTGCGCACCTGCTTCGAGGCACGCATCGAACGCGACGGCAGGCAACCACTGGTAGCACGGTTCGGGGGAATTCCACTCAAGCGACAGAAAACGGCGGTCATCTCCGACCGCCGGCCACTCCGGGTGAGTTACCCGCACAAGGAGCTGATCAGCAGGCTCCTCGCGGACACGTGCGAGATCTGCAAGCAGACGGACAACATTCAGGTTCACCACGTCCGAAAACTCGCTGACCTCGCCAGAACCGGAGACGCACAGCCCGACTGGATGCAGCTCATGGCACGACGACGCCGCAAGTCCCTCGTGCTCTGCGGCTCATGCTACGACCGCATCCAGGGCTGGCAGTCGACCCGAACGCTCACGTAGTAGTCACTGGAGAGCCGGATGATCAGGAAACTATCATGTCCGGTTCGGAGGGAGGCCGCTCGGAAAAGGACCTGCCCAACAGGCACCTCGCCATGCGGCCGACCCTACCCATCACGTACGCGACGTGACGTTCCGTGAAGACCTCCACCAAGCCCGGACAGGCAACGGACCCGCCATCATCGCAACGCTACGTAACACCGCGATCGGCTGGCACCGCACCACCGGCGCGACCAGTCCTCGCCTACCCCCGTTACGACGTAACGGAGGCAGTCGCCCATCCCTGACCTGCTGGACGACTCGAGCGACGGACGGCTATGTCATGTCCTTCTCGAACGCGGCGAGCTCGTCGTCGTGGTCGCCTTCCGCGGGTGCGTGCTGGGGGTAGGCGCCGACGCCGGGATGGACCTTGTCGATGAGATCGAGGTATACGGGGTTGCGGGCAATGAACTCACCCACGACCGGGCAGATGACGGTGATCTTCTTCCCGCTCTCGCGGATCTCGTTCAGCACGCGCGCGATGAGCTCCGTGGCCACCCGATTGTGTCGGTAGGCGGGGTCGACCCAGGTCGTTAGCAGCACGACACGGCCGCCCACGAACCGGTACGGAAGTTCGGCGATCGCTTCGGCACCGAGGACGGCGATCCAGCGACCGCGCTCCGCGTCGTTGATGACATCGAGCTCCCAGCTAGATTCCACCTCGCTGAGACTTGCCGCGTTCAGAGCAGCGATCAGCGCCGCGTTGTTCTCTTCCCGGGTGGCCGCCTCGGCCTCGAGATTGATCGTCATTGTCACGCTTTCTGCCGAGGAGCTAACAGGTGGTTCAGGACGGATGGGTGCGACTCTGGGCCACTCCCGGGTGCTCGGGGTCGATGAGGTCGGCATACTCGGGGTTGTGCTCGATGAAGGTGTACACGATCGGGCACATGATGGTGACCGTCTTGCCTTGCATGCGTACGTCGTCCAGGACGCGTCGGATCAGCGCAGTGGCGATGCCCCGTTTGCGGAACTCTGGGATCACCGAGGTGGCTAGCAGCACGAGCCGGTCGTCTCGAGCGACGTTGTAGGTCAGCCCGGCCACCTCTCGGCCCGCGGCGACGGCGTTGTAGATAGCGAGTTTCTCGTCGTTGACGACCTGGAAGTCGAAGCCAGGGGCGTGGGGATCGTCGATTACCTCGTCGACGAGGACAGCCTGGTCCTGGCTGAGCGTGCCTTTCTCGTCGGGGTGCTTGAAGGCGTAGCGGGTCGTCTCGGTCGGGTCGGTCATGGGGATTGCGCCTTCGTTGACAGTCATCAGATCAGTTCCGGTTCGTGGCGGTGGTCGTAATTGCCCAGCCGCATGTCGTCGACGGAAGGTGAAGGGCCAGCCACCGGCGTGCTTCTCGCTCCCGCGGGGAGGTTCTCGTGCCCGGCTGGCCAAGGCGAGTAGCGCACGCGTCGCCCACCCCGCCAAACTCACTTTTTCAGGTCGAAGTGGCTACATACGGAGGTGGTGATGGACGCAGATCCTTCGCTGGTCGATCTCCGATAACCGCAGGCCACAGTTGACGAGGCCCACGACGATCACGGCCCCGCAGCCCTGCGGCCCGAGGTCGAGCCACTCGGCCCCGCGCAGCGGGGGCACGTACACCTGCGGCCGCCAGTTCCGGTACGGGGTCAAGAACGCGGTCAGCGCCGCGAGCATCTGTGCGGGAGCCGTCTCGCCAACCCAGTGGCCGACACCGGGATTGGCCACGGTCTGCGCCGGGGTGGTGCCTGGAGCGGCGCTTTCGCTGCTCCAGGCACCTGACCTAACGCAGCGACCTGAAGGCCGCGCGGACCTCTGTGGAGAACAGATGCGGCTGCTCCCAGGCGGCGAAGTGGCCGCCTCGGTCAACCTCGTTCCAGTAGATGAGGTTGCCGAAGGCCCGCTCGCCCCAGCTCCGCGGCGCGCGGTAGATCTCGGCCGGGAACACCGTGACCGCGACCGGGACGGTCGGGATGTCGAAGGCGTTGAACGGGCCGCCACCGGCCTGCGCGCCTTCCCAATACGACCGGGACGACGATGTCCCGGTATTGGTCAGCCAGTAGAGCGAGATGGCGTCGAGCATCTCGTCGTACGTGAAGATCTTCTCGGGCTTGCCGCCGGTGTCGGTCCACTCCGCAAACTTGTCGTAGTAATACGCCGCCATCCCGACCGGCGAATCCGCAAGGGCGTAGCCGATCGTCTGCGGGCTCTGATTCATCATCGCCGCGTAGCCGAAGCCGTCGCGGTAGAAATGCAGCAGCCGGTCGTAGGCGAGCTTCTCGCGATCCGACAGATTTGCGGGCGCGGGGTCGAAGTTGCGGAGGTGTCGCAGGACGTCCGATGGCACGGTCCCGGGCATGTTGACGTGGATGCCGAGGAGCCCCTCGGGCTGCTGGACCGCGAGCACCTGCGAAATGATCGCGCCCCAGTCGCCTCCCTGGGAGACGTACCGCGGGTAGCCGAGCCGGAGCATGAGTTCGTGGAACGACCTCGCCATCCGGGCCGGGTTCCAGCCGGTCGACGTTGGCTTGCCAGAGAAGCCGTAGCCGGGCATCGTCGGGAGGACGAGGTGGAAGGCGTCCTCGGCGCGCCCACCGTGGGCCGTCGGGTTCGTGAGTGGTCCGCAGACCTTCAGCAGCTCGATGATCGAGCCGGGCCAGCCGTGTGTCATGAGCAGCGGCAGGGCATTGTGGTGCGGCGAGCGGATGTGCGCGAACTGGATGTCCAGCCCGTCGATCTTGGTGATGAACTGCGGCAGCGCGTTGAGCTTCGCCTCGACCTTGCGCCAATCGTAGCGAGTGCCCCAGTACTCGACGAGCGGGCGGAGCTGTGCCAGCTGAACACCCTGGGACCGGTCGGCGACGGTCTCCTTATCCGGCCAGCGCGTCATCTTCACCCGCTGCCGCAGCTCGTTGATCTCCTTCTGCGGGACCTCGATGCGGAAGGGGCGGACACCGTTGATCTGCTTCACGGAGCCGGAGGACGCGCTTCTCACCGGCAAGGCGCCCGCCGGTGCCGTCGCCTGCGCCTGGCCGGGTATGCCGAGCTGGGTGGCGACGACGGCACCAGCGGCGACGCCCAGAAACCTGCGGCGGTCAGTGTTGGCCTGGCCGGCATTCTCGATCGTACCCATCAGGAACTCCTTCTCTTGCTTTACGAGTGACAGCCAATTCCCCGTGGCTCGTGTGATGGAACGCGCCGTGGCGTCACGGAACACCTCGCTCACGGTGCTACCGCGCCTGATGAGCGAGCCCGGCGCGGGCCGCCTCGACGTCCGAGGCGATCAGGTGTAGAACCTGGGCGGATCCGGAAACTGCTGGGCCGACGCTTCCCTCCTCTCGACGTGCCGTACACCCATCGCATCGCGATTGAACGATGCCGCTGATGCCAGGCGCGTCGCGCCCGTGAGAATCCCTGGCCCATCCACGGGCCTGCGAAGGCGCAAACCAGGGCTTCGCTGACGACGCTGACCGCGCGGACTTACGAAGCCGGCGATCGCGGCGCAACGGCTCGCCCGTTACGGCGGAGAACTCCTCCGGTCGCGCCGCCTTGCCGACTGTCGCCAGGACCCGGCATGGACCAGGGAGTCTCCCTGGGGCGAAAGGGCCGTGAGCCGCGCGAGCGTGGTCAGGTCGGCATCGATCTGCGCCGGCTCTGGGGAGAGCGAAGAGTTCAGATCGTGGAGATGAAACTCGCCAACCTCACGCCGGTGCAGTCAATAGCGGAGGAGATCATGGAGTTGTTTGTGGCGTTTTGGGCGCATTGGTTGGCGCTCGGTAGTTCGTTCGCTCCAGCGACCTGCAGTCACGAGGCTGTACCCGCCTCTCGTACCCTCTTCGGACGGCGCCCCGAGCTCACCGCCCTCGATTTGTCGTTGATCCAACTCATCTACGAGGTCGTCGCGGCGGACTCGAAATGCATCCGGTGCGGTGCCCCGCTCAGTCGTCAGCTCCATGTCGCGAAGTCGGCCGCCGACTATTGCCAATCGTGGACCGTATCGGTCCTGGCGAGGTGCAGCGGATGGCGGCGCCACCAGTACGTCGCCACCGTTGACTGAGGTTCCACCTGCGGACCGGACACCCTGAGCCCAGACAGTGGTCTGGGGAAGGATGGCCTGGTGCCACGTCCATCGAAGTACCCTGAGCAGTTCCGTAGGGACGCTGTTGATCTGGTCCGTTCGTCGGGCCGGTCGCTGCGTGAGGTCGGTCAGGAACTCGGCGTCAACCATGAGACGCTGCGGAACTGGGTCAACGCCGCGAAGACCGCCGAGGCCGCTGGTCGCGGTCGCGGCGAGGAGCCGGTGAGCGCCGACGAGCGCGAGGAACTGCGTCGGCTGCGGAAGAAGGTCGCCGAGTTGGAGGTCGAGAAGGAGATCCTCCGTAAGGCGGCCGCCTATTTTGCCAAGGAGATGGGTCGATGACCCTCCGCTACCGGTTCATCTCCGAACACCGCGCCAACTACGGCGTGCAGCGGCTGTGCCACGTCCTGGCGGTACGACGTCCCGGCTTCTACGAGTGGCTGGCCGCCCAACCGGCCCGCGAGCAGCGCGCCGCGGCCGAGGACCAACTCACCGCCGAGATCACCGCGATCCACGGCGGGCACCGCGGCGCCTACGGCTCCCCGCGGGTGACGGTCGAACTGCGCCGCCGTGGCCGGCGGGTCAACCGCAAGCGGGTCGAGCGGGTCATGCGCGAACGCGGCATCGTCGGGATCACCCGTCGCCGACGCCGCAGCCTGACCCGGCAAGACGCCACGGCCGCGCCAGCGCCGGACCTGATCGGGCGGGACTTCACCGCCGACGCCCCCGGACAACGCCTCGTCGGAGACATCACCTACCTACCCACCGCCGAGGGCTGGCTCTACCTGGCGACCACATCGACCTGCACACCCGCGAAGTCGTCGGCCACGCCATGGCCGGGCACATGCGCGCGCAACTCGTCTGCGACGCCGTCACCCTCGCCCACCGACGCGGCCTGGCCGACCCGAAAGCGATCTTCCACTCCGACCGCCTCGCCCAGTATCGAGCGATTCGCTACAGCCAGCGGCTCGCCGAGGCCGGTGCCGTCGCCTCGGTCGGGTCCAAGGGCGACTCGGAGCGTGGGTCCGGTCGTGGGTGGCGCCGGCCCCGTCGACCCGCACGAGGATCCTGCGCCGGTATGCCACCGGCAGCTGGGCGATCGCCTCACCCAGCACGCGGATGTGGTCGGTGACCATGTTCGAGCCGGCGTTACCCGGCCACAGCAGCATGGCCAGACTCTCCGACGTGTTGGCACACCACGCCCCCAGCGGGTGGAACCCGTATCCCTTCTTGAACGTGGCCGCCGCGCCCTGCTTGTCGGAGTGAGCGGTGATCAGAGTGGCGTCCATGTCGATGACCACCCACCCCGACAGCAGCTTGCCGGCCACGCACAGCCACGGGAAGCCCTGCGGCCGGCGGGAAAGCAGGTCCCACACCCGAACGCGGACCTTCGCCCTCGCCTTGGCGATCCGACGCAGGGCGGTCTCGTCCAGCCCGGCCAGGGCCCGGCGGACGGTCGCTTCCGACGGCGGACCGCCGAACACGAGCCCCCGATTAGCCAGTAGCCCGATGTCGGACATGCTGGCCCCGCCGAGCACGATCGCGGTCGCCAGGCAGACCAGGACCGTGCCCCGGTCCCACCACCCACCACCCCGGCCCCGCACCCCGCGGCAGCACCGCGTTCAACGCCCCAGTCAGGTCGGTCCGGTCCGCGCACCGGCGCAGCAAGACCGCACCCGCATGCCCAACCAAACCCTTCCCACCCGCCGCCACCTGCAGCCGCTGATCCCACCCGCTACCCTTGCTCACCAGAAAGGTGCACCCGATTCTGATGTGGATATGACGTAGACACTCACATCCTGACAGGTCAGGCGCACCTTTCCCTTATCACCCTCGATGCATCAATTTCGGTCTGAACGGGCGAGGCCAGAAGCGCAGCACCTCGTGGTCGAGGGCGGGCAGATCGACCTGCGCGTGCACGGGTCGATACATCGAGTTGGCTCCTCTGGCGCGTGTCCGACGCGACGGTACTCGCACAGCGTTCAGGACAGTGTGGTGGCGACCGCGGCTCGCAGGCGGATCCGCGCCAGGTGCAGGGCGCTCGCCGCTTCGTGCGGGCTCAGACGCATCGCGGCGGCGGCCGCGGTGATCGGCATACCATCGAGCAGGACGAGCTGAGCGAGTGGCCCTGCCGGTGGGGGCAGCTTGTCGAGGGCCTCGTTGACCTGGTCTAGCAGTTCGGCGGTGACGAGATCGTCCTCCGGGCCCAACAGTTGGTTGTCGCCGCCCCAGATGTTGGGCGAGGTGATGAATCCGCCGAGGTCAGGGCCGTCGAGATAGAACTGCGGGTAGAACAGGTCGGGTGTGTCGGCGTCGACATCGAGTTGCTGGGTGCGGTCCGCGACGGCGAAAGCGCTGACCTGCCGTTCGTCCGCCCCATCCGCCAGCACCCGGTCGACCAGCGCACGTGTCAGGATCTCCAGGTCCAGGTCCTCGCCTACGGCCAGCGCCTCGGTCAGCACGTCCTGGACCAGGTCGTCGGCGCGGGCACGATCGAGCGAGTCGGCGAGTTGCTGCAGCGCGCTGAGCACAGCCGGTGCATGGTTGCCCGGCGCGAGCCCGGATCGGGATACCGGCCGCGGCACGCTCTGCAGGAGAGTGTCGGTCGCGATCAGCTGTTCGGCGAAGGCTGCGCAGTCCGGGCAGCCAGCGAGGTGCTCGTCGACGACGGTTCGGATCGGTTCGGCGAGTACGCCCGTCTGGTGGTGGGTAAGCTGGCCGACGCAGTCGGCGCACGTCATTTCATCAGGCATGGCACACCTCTGTTAAAGGGATTTCCGGCCGATTCTAGAAACCATCTAAGCCTGAATCCACGTGTGTCACGAACGCAGAGAGGAGCTTGATGTAGGTAGAGCTTCTTGATGCGGTGCTGCGTAAGAGATGAGGGTTCGGCCCCTCGGCACTGGGCGTACCGATGAAGGAAAAGGCCGGCCGGAACCCTCCCTCGGAACTCCGGCCGGCCAGGAATGAGCGAGTCGATCAGCCTCTGCGGACCGTGGCGAGAGCCTTGCCCCAAGTCACCGTCTGGTCGAGGACAGTGTTCAACGTGGCCTCGTGCTGCGGGCCGGGCTTGAAGACACTGTAGTTCTCGAAGTCCGAGAACAGCGACAGCGCGACCTGGGCGCGCACATCGGCGATCTGCAGCTCGCCGGCGATGAGCCGCAGGTGCTCGACCGCGCGCGTGCCGCCCGCCGAGCCGTAGCTGACGAAGCCCGCCGCCTTGTTGTTCCACTCGGTGTAGAGGAAGTCGATCGCGTTCTTGAGTGCGCCACTGGTTGAGTGGTTGTACTCCGGCGTCACGAAGATGTACGCGTCGAACTCGGCGATCTTGGCTGCCCACTGCTTGGTGTGCTCGTTCGCGTACTGGCCCATCGACGGCGGTGCGGCCTCGTCCAGGTGCGGCAGGTTGTAGTCGAGCAGGTCGACCAGCTCGAACTCCGCGTCCGCGCGCCGGCTCGCGATGTCGTAGACCCACTTGGCCACGGCCTCGCCGTTCCGGCCCGGGCGGGTGCTCCCAAGGATGATTCCGACCTTGATCATTCCTAGCTTCCTCTTCTTGAAGGGGGCGCCACCGTGGAAGGGTGACGTGTCACCGAATGTCCAGCCCGTCGATCTTGGTGATGAACTGCGGCAGCGCGTTGAGCTTCGCCTCGACCTTGCGCCAATCGCAGCGAGTGCCCCAGTACTCGACGAGCGGGCGGAGCTGTGCCAGCTGAACACCCTGGGACCGGTCGACGACGGTCTCCTTATCCGGCCAGCGCGTCATCTTCACCCGCTGCCGCAGCTCGTTGATCTCCTTTTGCGCGACCTCGATGCGGAAGGGGCGGACACCGTTGATCTGCTTCACGGAGCCGGAGGACGCGCTTGGTCATCAGGAACTCCTTCTCTTGCTTGCAAGTGACAACCAAATCCCCGTGGCTCGTGTGATGGAACGCTTCCCCTCTTCTCGACGTGCCGTACACCCATCGCATCGCGATTGAACGATGCCGCTGATGCCAGGCGCGTCGCGCCCGTGAGAATCCCTGGCCCATCCACGGGCCTGCGAAGGCGCAAACCAGGGCTTCGCTGACGACGCTGACCGCGCGGACTTACGAAGCCGGCGATCGCGGCGCAACGGCTCGCCCGTTACGGCGGAGAACTCCTCCGGTCGCGCCGCCTTGCCGACTGTCGCCAGGACCCGGCATGGACCAGGGAGTCTCCCTGGGGCGAAAGGGCCGTGAGCCGCGCGAGCGTGGTCAGGTCGGCATCGATCTGCGCCGGCTCTGGGGAGAGCGAAGAGTTCAGATCGTGGAGATGAAACTCGCCAACCTCACGCCGGTGCAGTCAATAGCGGAGGAGATCATGGAGTTGTTTGTGGCGTTTTGGGCGCATTGGTTGGCGCTCGGTAGTTCGTTCGCTCCAGCGACCTGCAGTCACGAGGCTGTACCCGCCTCTCGTACCCTCTTCGGACGGCGCCCCGAGCTCACCGCCCTCGATTTGTCGTTGATCCAACTCATCTACGAGGTCGTCGCGGCGGACTCGAAATGCATCCGGTGCGGTGCCCCGCTCAGTCGTCAGCTCCATGTCGCGAAGTCGGCCGCCGACTATTGCCAATCGTGGACCGTATCGGTCCTGGCGAGGTGCAGCGGATGGCGGCGCCACCAGTACGTCGCCACCGTTGACGACGGCTCGAACGGATTCGTGCTTGGACCGTTTCACTCACCCGGACGTCACGCTTTCCGCAGGCGGCGGTGATGCCGGCCCCTGACATCAGAACGAGAGGATCCGTGGTCGTAGATACGGAGTTTGCCCGCAGCGCCCGCGCTGCCCCCCCTACAACAGGCCACCGCTGGGCACGTCGGTCCCGGCTAACGAGGGAGAGCTCAAGATGACGCTGTCATTGCTATCGGGTCGGGTCGCGCGAAGCTCGACCTCTGGTACGGCCACCCAGGTGGGCGGTCGGACCGGGAGCCCCCTGCCCGGGCCGTTCTTCTTGGCGGACGCGGACTGCCGGACGCTGCTCGGCGCCCGCGAAGACTGGTGGGAGCGGGCCGCGTGCCGCGGGATTGACGTAGACGTTTTCTATCCGCTGCCGAATGACAGGGTGGCCGAGGCGCGGGCGCTGCTGGTGTGCGCGCAATGTCCTATCCGTGCCAGGTGCCGGCGGTACGCCATAAGTAACCGCGAAACGTACGGCATCTGGGGTGGCATGACCGAGCAGCAACGGGCTGCACTCCTGCGACGCCGTCCCGCCGCCAGTCAGCGCCGTTGACACCCGCGTGCCCTGATTCGTTCCCCCAGCGACGTGTCGCCCGGGTGGCTGAGCCAGCGCCAACCGGGCGAACCGCTAACCCGGTTGTCGCTCGTGGGCCTAGCGGGCGGTGCCGGGTCTGCCGTTGCGGGGTATCGCCACGGTTTTCATGCCGGCGTCGTGCAGATCCTGTTCGACGCCGGCCTCGCCGTAGCCGCGGTCCGTGGCCACCGCACCCGGCGGTCGTCCGGTGCGGTCGGTGATCCGGTCGACCGCGGGCGCCAGTTGCGGGCCGTCCGGTGGATTGCCTGCCTCGACGGTGTGGTCCAGGACGATGCCGTCCTCATTGTCGACGACCTGCGCCTTGTAGCCGAACTCGACGGGCCCGCCCAGTCGGCCTTTCGCGATCGGGCGGGCGTCGGGATCGTGCAGGCTGACCAGGCGGGTCGCCGTGTTCCGCACCGGGTTTGATGGAGACATCGAAACCTGGGAGGAACACCAGCGATGCCCGCACCGAAGAAGTACAACGATGAGCTGCGTGAGCGTGCGACCCGGTTGGCGGTCGAGGCCCGCCGGGAGCCGGCGTCCGCGGTCGGAGCGATCCGTCGGATCGCCGGTCAGCTCGGGGTTCACCCGGAGGCGTTGCGCACGTGGGTGAAGAAGGCCGAGACCGACGCCGGCGATCGGCCGGGCACCACCAGCAGCGACGCGGAACGCCTCGCCGCGTTGGAACGGGAGGTGCGTGAGCTGCGGCGGGCGAACCAGATCCTGAAGTCTGCGGCGTCTTTCTTCGCGGCGGAGTTGGACCGTCCGTCGCGATGAAGGTCGAGTTCGTCGACTCCCAGCGGGAGCGACACGGTGTCCAGCCGGTCCTGCAGGCGCTCGAAGGCACGCCGGCACAGATCGCACCGTCGACCTACTACGCCGCCAAGACCCGCTCGGCCTCGGCCCGGTCACGGCGCGATGAGGAGCTGACCGCGATGATTGAGCGGATCCACGCGGAGAACTACGGCGTCTACGGGGCACGCAAGATCTGGCACGAGCTGCACCGCCAGGACATCAAGGCGGCCCGGTGCACCGTCGAGCGGCTGATGCGCGAGTCCGGGCTGCGCGGGCTGCTGCGCGACAAGTCGCCGCGCACAACCCGCCCGGCGGCCGAGACCAGCCGTCCTGCTGACCTGGTCAAACGTGACTTCACCGCCGTACAGCCGAACCAGCTGTGGGTCGCGGATCTGACCTACGTGCGAACCAGCGTGGGATGGGTGTACGCCGCGTTCGTCCTCGACGTGTACTCCCGCATGATCGTCGGCTGGCAGGTGTCGACGTCGCTCTACACGGATCTGGCTCTCGACGCGTTGAAGATGGCGATCTGGCGGCGCGAGAATCAAGACGCTGACCTGGGCGGACTCATCCATCATTCCGACCGGGGAGTCCAGTATCGAGCGATCCGCTACACCCAGCGGCTCGCCGAGGCCGGCGCTGTCGCCTCGGTCGGCGCCAAGGGCGACTCGTACGACAACGCGATGGCCGAAGCGTTCAACTCCCTGTACAAGGCCGAACTCGTCCGCAACAAGGGCCCGTGGCGCGGGCTCGACGACCTGGAGATGGCCACCGTCGAGTACATCGACTGGTACAACAACCGCAGGCTGCACGGCGAACTCGGCCACGTCCCACCCGCCGAGTACGAGGCGCTACACGCGATGACCCACCCGGTCAATGCACCCCTGAAAACCAGCTAACCAACTCTCCATCAAACCCGGGGCTTGACACCTCCGGCAGCACCGACTCCCATAACGACGGCGGCACGTTCCGCGTCCGCAGCATGACCGTAATCCCTTGCGTGCCAGACTCCTGTCACCGTCACCGTCATCGTGGCAGCCAGGCGTGTCCGGCACAGCCGGAAACGCCGACAGCCGTCGATCTACTCAGGCCGAAGTAAATATTGATCAAGGCCGTGGCCGCGGACCCCACTGGCCAACAGCTCGCCGATGCGCTGCGGGAGCAGATCCGCATCTGGGACCGCGACCGGACAGCCCACCATCACCGTCTACCTGGCCGACGTCCGACGACCAGCTCCGAGACGTGCCACCATCGACAAGCCGTGCATCCGCACGGTCGTGCCCTACTACAGAGACCTGGGATCAGCGGGTCCTGGTCCAGTCCGGGACGTGCGTCGGGTCCGACCGGATGGCCACGTCCAATCCGAGACGGATCGGACCGTCCACCTGCGTCATGCTATCCATGGCGACTGGCTCCTTTCCGGTGTGGCCCATCCGCCTCAGCGTGGATGACCCACGAGATCAACCACCACGAGCAGAACTGGAGCCGGCCCTTCATTATGACTGGACGAGCTCACGGAGAACCGGCTGCAGCGCGCGGTGGAAGGTCGGGTACGCGAAATGCATGTTCGCTAGCGTGCTGATCGGGACCTCGGCGTGGATCGCGGTGACGATCGCGGAGAGCACCTCGCCGCCCATGCTGCCGACCACGGTGCCGCCGATCAGCACGGCCTTGTCGGCGTCCGCGACCAGCTTGATCGGGCCGGGCTCCTCGGCGATCCAGCCGCGGCTGCCCAGGTCGCCGGTCGCCGTCCTGACGTTGACGCCCCGTTGCCGTGCGGCCGCCTCGCTGAGCCCCACCGAGCCCACCTCGGGCGCGGTGAAGGTGACTCGGCCGACTGCGCGGTAGTCCGCCCACGGGCCGTCCACCCCGGTCAGGTCCCGGATCACCACGTCCGCCTGGTACATCGACATGTGGGTGAACGCGCCCTTGCCGGTGATGTCGCCGATCGCCCAGACATCCTCGGCCACCCGCATTCGCTCGTCCGGGTCGAGCACCCGCGTCTCGGGGTCGAGACCGAGGTGCTCCAGGCCAAGGTCCTGCAGGTTGTTGCGCCGGCCGGCCGCGACCAGCAGTTGCTCGGCGGTGACGGTGCCGTCGGCGAGCACGACCCGGAACCCGTTGGGGCCGTGCTCGACCTGCTGGGCCCGCGCGCCGGCGAGCACGGTGATGCCGGCTGCGTTGAACGCTATTTGCACCGCCTCGGAGGCTTCTGGCTCCTCCATCGCCAGGATCCGCGGGGATGCCTCGATAACGGTCACCTCGACCCCGAAGGTCGCGAACACCTGGGCCAGCTCGCACCCGATCGCACCACCGCCCAGGATCGCGAGTGAGGCTGGGAGCTCGGTCAGCTGGACCATGTCCCGGTTGGTCGAATACGGCGTTTCGGCGAGGCCGGGTACCGGTGGCGCGGCGGGGGAGGTGCCGGTGTTCAGCACGATCCCGCGCCGGGCGACGTACGACGTGATCGAGCCGTCGAGACCGGTGACGGTGACCGTGCTTGGCGCGGTGATCCGGCCGCGTCCACGGGCGAAGATGGCGCCGGCGTCGACCAGGCGGTCCACCGCCACCTGGTCGTTCCAGTCATCGGTGGCCTCGTTGCGGATCCGGTCCGCGACCGGCTTCCAGTCCGGAGTCACCACCGACTTACCTGCGTAGCGCCCCACCAGCCGGCCCTCGCGGAGCTTCTCGGCCGCGGTGACCATCATCTTGGTCGGGATGCAGCCGTAGTAGGGACACTCACCGCCAACCAGCCGCTGGTCGACCCCGACCACCTGCAGACCGGCCTTGGCCAGGCTGCCGGCCACGTGTTCCCCACCTGGGCCTAGGCCCACGACAACGACATCGCAGTCGATCGCATCGCTCATGGACGCAGCCACCCATTCAGGCCCGGACGCGTCGCCTGTTCCGGCAGACTGGAGCGACCGCCGGCAGCCGTGCGCATCAGGCCGCCGTCGGCCACAACCATCAGTCCCTTGCTTCTCGCGGGCCGAGCGGGTCGGGCCCGGACGCCGAATCGTGGTGATCTGGTCATGCCGGTCTCCTCGCCTCACCGCGCACGAGCGTGCGCTGCCCTCACCATCGCGCCGCTATCCCCCCGATCGCGCCCGTGGGCCTACGGGGCAGAACCCTGGTCCTGGACGGCGGGCATCACCCGTGCGCCAAGCAGGCGGCGCCGACGCTGGACGAGGTCCCTGGCCGGCAGGGATTTGACCTCGCCCGTGCGTGTCCGATTCGTCCGGTGCCCGGGGGTCCGCCAATGGAGACCAGGGTCTCTCCCTGGTGTGACCAGGTGGCCGCCGGAGCAATCATCGGCGATGACCGCAACCTGCTGGCGCAGACGAAGGAGACTCATGAACGACACTGCAACGAGTACCGAGACCGATACCATCGTCATGAAAACCGATCTCAAGCTCGAGGCCGTGGTGATCCCGGTGAGCGACGTCGATCGGTCGAAGAGGTTCTACGATGACCTGGGCTGGCGTCTCGACGCCGACTTCGGCTTCGACAACGGCTTCCGGGTCGTTCAGTTCACGCCTCCGGGATCGCCGGCGTCGATCCAGTTCGGCAGCAGGATCACCGCGCAGGCCCCGGGCACCGCCGAGGGCATCTACCTGGTGGTCTCGGACATCCAGGCCGCGCACGACGAGCTCGTGAGCCTGGGCGTGGACGTCAGCGACGTGTTCCACCCCGACGCCCCGGGCGCCCAGTTCGGTCAGATCGCCGACGGACAGACCGGCGGACCGGCGAAGGACCGCGCCAGCTACGGGTCCTTCGCCACCTTCCGTGACCCCGACGGCAACAGCTTCCTGCTCCAGGAGGTCACCACGCGGATCCCCGGTCGCGTGGATACGGGCGCGATCGAGTACGCGTCGCTGAGCGACCTGGTCGGTGCGCTCAAGCGGGCGGCGGCCGCGCACGGCGAGCACGAGGTTCGCAACGGCGGTGAGCGCGACGAGAACTGGCCGGAGTGGTACGCGGCGTACATGGTCGCCGAAAACCACGGCGAGCAGCTCCCGGAGTGACCGACAGTCCACCGAGGCGGCATGATTTCTCGCCCGCCCTCGGTGGCCGGTTGGCGGAGACCGACGAGGTGGCCGCCAGCGCGAGGGACGACGCACCCCGGCCACCTCGCTGATCCGCCTGCACACACCGCCACGCGGGAGGCCCCTGCCGCGGCGTGTAGCCGAAGACGTGATCCAGAGCTTCGGCCCCGGACACGCGCGCGGTTGTGCGGCCGATGTCACGCCCAGCTCGGGCTCGTGGTCGAAGCGACGGCCCGGCCACGGCAGCTCGATCGCGCCGTCGGGGCCCGTGATGAACGTGGAGGCCTTGAGGAAGCGTCTCTGAGAATCTACGAAATACCGCGGTGCTGGCGATGAGCGTTGTCGATGCGGTGGCGGCCCAGCCGGGTGCTCAGGGCGGCCCTCCACCGTGCAAGCCGACCGGACCGCCTTCGCTGGCCACCACCTGCTGTCCGTGGCCGTGGCAATGTCTCCGCTCGTGGCCAGTGAAAGTCCCCACCTCGCAGGGGATTAGTTGATCTTTTGAGGGTCCTTCGGGGCCGTGAGACTGGGTGCCAACCAGCACGTCAGCAAGCCCCGAAGGACCCCTCTATTGAAGACTGCGAGGCAGGAGTTGGACATCATCAACGCCTACGAGGAGACCGGCAGCCTGCGGGCCGCGGCAGCTCTCTGCGGCACGACCCACAAGACGGTGAAGCGGGTGCTGGATCGCCGTGTGGCGGGGCAGCGGCCGGGTCGGCGGCGGGCCCCGGCGCCGGCGCCGGGGCTGGCCGATCCGTTCACCGATCTGATCTCCGCGAAGGTGAAGGCGACGGATGGGCGGATCACCGCGAAGCGGCTGCTGCCGGTGGTCCGCGCGGCCGGCTACACGGGGTCGGCGCGCACGTTGCGGCGGGCGGTCGCGGCGCAGAAAGCCACGTGGAAGCGGGCGCGGCGGGTGTATCGGCCCTGGACGCCGGAGCCGGGTGGGCATCTGCTCATCGACTACGGCACCGTCACCAAGGGCCCGAACCGCGGTCTGAAGCTGTTCACCGCGATCCTGCCGTGGTCGCGGTGGCGGTTCGTGCGCTTCACCCGCGACGAATCGTTGGACACGACGTTGCGGCTGCTCGCCGAATGCTTCGAGACCGCCGGTGGGGTGCCGGCCGAGGTCCTCGCCGACCGGATGGGCTGCCTGAAGGGCGGCGTGGTCGCCAACGTGGTCGTGCCGACCGCAGCGTACGTGCGCTTCGCCGCGCACTACCGGTTCCGGCCGGACTTCTGCGAGGCCAGGGACCCGGAGTCCAAGGGAGCCGTCGAGGCCCTCGTCCGGGTCGCGAAGTCGGATCTGGTGGTGCCGGCCGAGGACTTCGGCGGCGATCTGGCGGTCGCCAACACCGCGGCGCTGGTGTGGTGCGCCGAGGTCAACGCCCGCATCCACACGGAAATCCAGGCGGTGCCGGATGAGCGGCTGGCCGAGGAGGTCCAGGTGCTGCGGGCGCTGCCGTCGCTGCGCCCGGCCATGGGCCACGGTGTGACCCGCAAGGTCGACAAGCTGGCCACGGTGCGGATCGGCTCCGCGCGGTACTCGGTGCCGCACGGTCTGGTCGGCGCTCAGGTCGAGGTGGCCACCGTCGATGACCGGATCGAGGTCTGGCACGAGCAGGCCCTCGTGGCCTCGCACCGCCTCGTCCCGCCCGGGGGCACCTCCATCATGGATGAGCACTACGACCGGCCTGCCCGCAAGCCGTAGCGGGCGCTGCGGCCACGCACCACGGCCGAGCAGCAGTTCCTGGCCCTCGGCGCCGACGCGGAGGCGTTCCTGCGCGCCGCCGCCGCAGCCGGCACGCAGCGGCTGCCCACCCACATCGCCGGTATCGTCGCCCTCGAAGCAGCACACGGGCGTGACGCACTAGCCACAGCGCTGCACCGGGCCATCCAATTCCGCCGGTTCACCGTCGAGGACGTGCGGGCGATCCTGGCCGCCGGCCCGGCCGCGCCCACCCCACAACCACCCGGCGCCACGCTCGAGGTTCCCTGCCGGCGGTGCCCGACCCGGGGCCTGGACGCCTACCGCACCGACCGGCTGCGGGAGGTGGCCTGATGCCCGCCCGCACCCCAGCCGCGACCGCCCCGGCGCCCCTCGCCGCGGACCTGACCGAGGCGCTGAAACGCCTCAAGCTGTCCACCATGCGGCAACTGGCGCCCGACGTGCTGCACACCG
This sequence comes from Micromonospora sp. NBC_00617, assembly GCF_045161355.1. Lineage (NCBI taxonomy): Bacteria > Bacillati > Actinomycetota > Actinomycetes > Micromonosporales > Micromonosporaceae > Micromonospora > Micromonospora sp. NBC_00617. The sequence continues at coordinate 3,161,088 of NZ_CP107751.1, forward strand.
CGAAAATCCAACGCTGGACCCCGGAAGAGGTGCTGCGCACCCTCATCGAGGCCGAGGTCGCCGCCCGCGACGAGTCCAACCAACGCAACCGGCTACGCGGCGCCGGGTTCCCGGTCACCAAGACCCTGGAGGAGTTCAAGGTCACCGCCTCCTCGGTGCCGCAGGCGACCTTCGACTACCTCGCCGGCCTGGAATGGATCGGCAAGGCCGAGAACCTCTGCCTCGTCGGCCCCGCCGGCACCGGCAAGTCCCACCTGCTCGCCGCACTCGGCCACGCCGCCGTCGCCGCCGGGCACAAGGTCCGCTACCTCACCGCCGCTGAACTCGTCGAGCAGCTCTACCGCGGCCTGGCCGACAGCTCCGTCGGCCGGGTCATCGACACCCTGCTCCGCCACGATTTGATCATCGTGGACGAGGTCGGCTTCGCACCCCTGGACGACACCGGCACCCAACTGCTGTTCCGGTTCGTCGCCGCCGCCTACGAACGCCGCGCCCTCGGCATCGCCTCCCACTGGCCGTTCGAGCAGTGGGGTCGCTTCCTCCCCGAACACGTCACCGCCACCAGCCTGCTCGACCGGCTGCTGCACCACGCCACCGTCGTGGTCACCGAAGGCGAGTCCTCCCGCATGCGGGAGGCCCGCACCCGCACCACAAGGAGCCGATCATGACCTGACATGGCCACCGGTGGAGACATTCGGTGGCCACCAGTGGCGACATCACTATGGCCATTGACACCTTGTCAGTCCATCTTCGACCAGCGAGAATGACTGGCGTCAGCAAGGCGGATCCTGGTGGCTTTCAGCCCGGAACGGGAGTTCCCGTACGTCACCAGCTCGGCCTAAGTGTCGAGTCCGGGATCAGGAGCGCTGGTGACGTGCCCGTCAACACCGAAACTGCCGCGTTGCGGGGGCGTCGAAGGGAGCAGGAGACGCTCGACCGGCTGATGCGTGACGTCCGCGCCGGGCAGAGCAGGGTGCTCGTCCTGCGCGGCGAGGCCGGAGCCGGCAAGACAGCCCTGCTGGACTACCTGACCGAGCAGGCACCGGCGGGCCGCGTGATACGGGCGGCCGGAGTGGAGCCCGAGTCAGAGATCGCGTACGCTGCTCTGCAGCAGATCTGTGCGCCGCTGCTGGGCCACCTCGACCGGCTGTACGGGCCGCAGCGCGCCGCGCTCGCCACCGCCTTCGGGCTCAGTGCCGGCGAGCCGCCGGAGGCGCTGATCCTCGGGCTGGCCGTGCTGGGGCTGTTCGCCGAGGCTGCGTCGGAGCAGCCGTTGGTCTGTGTCGTGGACGACGTGCAGTGGCTGGACCGGATGTCCGAGCTGATCCTCACCTTCGTCGCCCGGCGGCTGGATGCCGAGTCGGTCGCGTTGGTCTTCGGCGCGCGCAGCCCCGGTGACGAGGGGATCCTCGACGGGCTGCCGGAGTTGCGTGTCGAGGGCCTGGCCGACGCGGACGCCCGGGACCTGCTGGACTCCGTGCTCCCCGGGCCGGTGGACTCCCGGGTACGCGACCGGATCGTCGCGGAGACGCGCGGCAATCCGCTCGCCCTGCTTGAGTTGCCGCGTGGTCTCACGGCCGCGGAACTGGCGTTCGGTTTCGGCGGGCGCAGCACGACGCCGCTGGTGGGCCGGGTGGAGCAGGGCTTCCAGCGGCGCATTGCCGGGCTGCCTTCGGAAACCCGCACGCTCCTGCTTACCGCCGCGGTCGAACCGGTCGGCGACGTGCCGCTGCTGTGGCGCGCGGTCGAGCGGCTGGGTGTCGGGCTGGACGCCGCCGCACCGGCGGAGGTCGAGGGCCTGATCGAGATCGGTACCCGGGTGCGGTTCCGGCACCCGCTGGTCCGGTCGGCCTGCCGGAGCTCCGCCGGGCCCACCGACCTGCGCGCTGTGCACCGGGCGCTGGCCGAGATGACCGATCCCCAGCAGGACCCGGACCGGCGTGCCTGGCACCGGGCGCACGCGGCGCTGGGACCGGATGAAGAGGTCGCCGCCGAACTGGAGCAGTCGGCCGACCGGGCGATGGCCCGTGGCGGCCGGGCGGCCGCCGCCGCATTCCTCACCCGCGCGGCCGAGCTCACCCCCAATCCCACCAAGCGTGCCGGGCGTACTCTGGCCGCCGCCGAGGCCCGATTCGCCGCTGGCGCCTTCGGCGAGGTGCCGGACCTGCTGGCCGCCGCCGAACTGGGTCCGCTGGACCCAGTCCAGCAGGCCGGAGTGGAACGGCTACGCGCCAAGGCCGCGTTCGCGGTCAACGCCGGACGGGCGGCGGTACCGCCGCTGCTGGCGGCCGCGCGCCGCCTGGAGGCGCTCGACCCGGCCGCGGCTCGGGAGACCTACCTTGCGGCGATCGGCGCGGCCGTGAGAGCCGGGCGGCTCGGCGGCGACGACCTGCGCCGCGCGGCCGAGGCGGCTCGAGGTGTCGCGCCGGGCGAAGAACCGGCCGGTCTGCTCCTCGCCGGCCTGACGGCATGGGTGTTGGAAGGGCACGCGGCGGCGGTGCCGCTGTTCACCCGTGGCCTGACCGCGGTCACCGCCGACAACGATGTGGACCTGGCCTGGCTGACCTCGGTGGTCGGTGACGAGGTGTGGGACGACGCGGCGTTCCAGACCCAAACCGAACGGGCCGTCGGGTACGCCCGCGAGACCGGCATCCTGTCGCTCCTGCCGTACGCGCTCTCCTACCGCGCCACCGCGCTGGTCGAGACCGGCCATTTCGCCGACGCGTCGGATCTGCTCGACGAGGCCGAGGCCCTCGGCAACGTCACCGGCTCGTCCCCGCATCGGGCCCCCGCCGTCATCCTGGCCGCCTACCGGGGACGCGAGGAGCCGGCGCTGGAACTCAACGACGCGTTGGTACGCGATGCCGAGTCCCATGGCCTGGGGTGGTTGCACGCCGTCGCCAGCTACAGCAGGGCGTTGCTGTTCAACGGGCTCGGCCGGTACGCGGCCGCGTTGGAGGCAGGGCTGGAGGGGGCCCGGTACGAGGACCTCGCCGTCGTGCAGAGGACGCTCGGGGAGCTGGTCGAAGCCGCCGTCCGCGCCGGTGAGCACAGCGTCGCGGTGCAGGCCCGTGACCGCCTCGTCGCCCGTACCCAAGTCGTCGACACGAGCTGGGCGCGCGCCGCCCACGCACTCGCGGACGCGCTCGCCGGGCCGCCCGAACGCGCCGAGGAGTACTACCGCGAAGCGATCGAGCAGTTCTCCGCGACGCGGCTGAGCATGCAGACCGCGCGCGCCCGCCTGCTCTACGGCGAATGGCTGCGCCGCAAGGGGCGGCGCGGCGACGCGCGGGACCAACTGCGCGCCGCGCATGAGGCGTTCACCACGACGGGTGCCGAGGCCTTTGCCGAGCGCGCTGCGCGAGAGCTGGCCGCCACCGGCGAGACGGTGCGCAAGCGGACCCTGGGGGTACGCAAGGAGCTGACCCCCCAGGAGGCGCAGATAGCGCGTCTGGCTGCGGCAGGGCGTACGAATCCGGAGATCGGCGCGGTGCTGTTCCTCAGTCCGCGTACCGTCGAATGGCACCTGCGCAAGATCTTCACCAAGCTGGGCATCAGCTCCCGCCGCGAACTCGCCTCCGCCCTGCGCGACCGGTGACCCGGTGGCGATCCAGGAGGCCGGCAGCGCTGTGGGTGCCGACAACCCCGTCCGCCCTGGTCACGACCGATTCGATCACGACAACGGGATCTTGTCGTTGTCGACGTCCCGGGGGCGTATCGGATCGCTGACGGTGGCTGCGTAATGATGGCTCGTCATCGCGGAACTCACTCAGCCTCGATCCACCGACGCGGTTCGTGATGGTCGCGGTTGAATAGATTCGATTTCGAGTGGTTTCGGGCAGGGTGGAATCGCCGATTTCGTGATCGGCTTGCTCTGGGCGTGGTCGTTCGGGGTGGCAGCGAGGTTCGTGGCCTGTGGTCGGGCCGCCTGGTTTCGGTCGGTGTGCGGTGGTCAGCCGGGCCAGGGCGATCATGAGGGCAGCCCTTGCGTGATCATGGTTCTTGCGAAGGAGCCATGACACACAACATCAGTGTGAACGATGCCGGTTCGGAGTGCTGCGTTCGGGGAGTTGTCGGAGTTCCGGCAGGACTTCTATGCCTCGCTGCGTCGCCGGGCGGATGCCTTGTTCGAGCTTGCCGATGCGGTGTTGTGCACCGACGGGCCGGTCACCAGTTTGGTCGGGTTGTCCCTGGCGGCGGAGCATCGTCGTGGTCACGGCGCGTTGTACGACGCGGTGAACAGCGGCGTTGTCGAGGTGGACCGGTTGCGGCGGGCGCTGGTCGGGTTGCCGTTGCCGCGTGACCGCGACGGCCGGATCGTGTTGACGGTCGATGTCAGCCCGTGGTTGCGGCCGGACGCCGCGACTGCGGAGGCGCGCTCGTTCTGCCACGTGTATGGCCGTGGCCGTAACGCTGCGCAGATGATTCCGGGTTGGGCGTACTCGTTTGTCGCCGCGTTGGAGACCGGGCGTTCGTCCTGGACTGCGGTGCTGGATGTGGTGCGGATAGGGCCGCTCGAGGATGCCACCGAGGTAACCGCCGGGCAGGTTCGGGAGGTCATCGCCCGGCTGCGTGAGCACGGGCGGTGGTGTGACGGCGACCCGAGGATTCTGATCGTGTTCGACGCCGGCTACGACGTGACCCGTCTGGCATGGTTGCTGCGCGATCTCCCTGTGGATCTTGTGGGGCAGCTGTGTTCGGACCGGGTCCTGTACTTACCCGCCGAGGCCCCGGTACCGGGGCGGGTCGGACGCCCGGCCCGGCACGGCGGGGTCCTCGACCTCGACCAACCGGCAGATCATCGGTGACCCTGCCGTCGCCACGGTCGGTGAGACCAGCCGTTACGGTGCGGCGTTCGCCGACGCGTGGGATCGGGCCCACCCGAGGCTGGCCCGGCGCGGCGGGTGGACCGAGCATGCGGGGCCGTTGCCGATCATCGAGGGCACCGTCATCCGGCTCCGCGTGGACCGGCTGCCCGGTGATCGGCATCCGAAACCGGTGTGGTTGTGGGCCTCGGCGACCGGGCTGACCGCGTCCGAGGTGGACCGAATCTGGCAGGCGTATCTGCGTCGTTTCGATGTGGAGCACACGTTCAGGCTGTTCAAGCAGACCCTCGGCTGGACCCGGCCCCGGGTGCGGGATCCGCGGGCCGCCGACCCGGTGGACCTGGCTGATCATTGCCGTGCATACCCAACTACGGTTGGCCCGCGATCTGGCCACCGACCTGCGCCGCCCGTGGGAGCGTCCGCCGGCCAAATCCGGACGGCTGACCCCGGCCCGCGTCCGGCGCGGATTTCCGAACCTCCACCCGAAACTCGCCCAGCCGGCCAGTGCACCGAAACCCACCCGACCAGGCCCGGGACGCCCGCCAGGCTCCCGGAACAAGCACGTCAGAGCACACCCGCCGGTCGGCAAAACCCAACACCAGAACGCGGCAACCAACCACAACAAGCCACAAAAGGTTTAATCACAAGCTGAGAGGGCGTCGGGTAACTGGTTGAGGACCGGATGTCACGGCGAGACACATCGATGGCAGGTCCTCGACAAATGGATCATCCCCGCCATGATCGCGTGGTGTGTGCCAATGCGAATACGGCGGGGATGATGCCCGCGAAGTCTATCCGTCGAGCTTGACCGGCGCGATGTGGGCGGTCCTGGCCCCGCTGATGCCTGTGCGTGACCTGGGTAAAGGCGGTCGACCCCGGGTCTACAACGATCGGCTGGTCCTGGACTCGATCTTCTATGTGCTGCGGTCGGGGTGTCCGTGGCGGATGATGCCGCGTGATCTGGCGCCGGCGGATGCGGCGCATCGCTGGTTCACGACATGGCGGAAGAACGGCACCTGGGACCGCATCCACGACGAGCTTCGCCGGCAGGTGCGAGTGGCGGCCGGTCGTGAGCCGGAGCCGACCGCGGCGGTCTTGGACGCTCAGTCGATCAAGTCCAGCGAGGGTGGCGAATGCCGCGGGTTCGATATGGGCAAGAAGACGACGGGCCGCAAGAGGCACCTAGTCGTCGACACGATGGGCCTGATCCTGGTGGTGATCGTCACCTCCGCCTCCGTCAACGACCGTCCCGGCGGCCGGCGGATCCTGCAACGCCTCGCCGAGACATTCACCACCATCGCCCTCGTATGGGCCGACGGCGGGTACACCAACAGCATCGACGCCAGCCTGCCGAGCTGGGCGAAAGACAAGCTGGGCATCCTGCTGGAGATCGTGAAACGTACCGACGACGTCAAGGGCTTCAAGGTCTTACCGCGCAGGTGGGTCGTGGAGAGAACGTTCGGCTGGCTGGTCCGTAACCGGCGCCTGGCCTGGGACTACGAGCGGCTGACCGCCAACTCCGAAGCCATGATCAAGATCGCGATGATTCGACTCATGACGATGCGTCTGGCAGGTCAGGCGATCCGCTGGAGCAACGCCACCGAACGCGAAGCCGCCCGACGCATCAACGCCGAACAACTAATCGCGCTGTCGGGCTCTGCGCAGACGCTACGGCCGGCACCGGTCAGAGGGTGACGACGGCGTCGTCGGCGAAGGTGAACAGGCCGGCCTTGAACGTGATCGTCTTCAGCTTTGTGCCCTTGGGAACGTCGAAGTAGACGTTCGCCTTCACCGCGTTGCCGGGGATGATTTTGTCGAGGAAGCCCTGCCCGTCGGTGTTGCCGTAGATCCCGGCCGCGCCGTCGACCTCGAACTCCCGGCCGGAGCCGTCCTGAGCGGTGCCGTCGGCATGGAATGAATGCGCGTGCTTGGTGACGTTCTTAGCTGGCTCTGGCAGCGCCCTGGTCGGGGATCTCGTGCTGGCGGACAACCCGGTCGATGCGGCGGTCGGGCACGACCCACATGACCGCCACGGTAACGAAACCGGCCAGGGCGAGCCCGACTCCGATGTGCCCACTCCGGTCGATCAGCAGGGCGCTGAGGATCCCGGCGAGGTAGAGCACCAGGGAAACCTTGCCCTTGATGTCGGCGCCGACAGCCTGCCGCAGCGGCGACCCCGGCCCCTGCTGCCGAATGATCACCGTCTGGAGCACGAAGTATGCGATGGCCGCGCTGAGCAGGTTCAGACCGTAGATGCCTACGGGGATCGGTTCAAACCTTGAGTCGTCGATCCAGGCCGTCGTCAACGGAAACAGCGACAGGCAGAACAGCAGCGCCAGGTTCGCCCACAGCACCCCGCCGCTGACCTGCCGCACCAGGTGGAACATGTGGTGATGGTTGTTCCAGTAGATGCCCACATAGACAAAGGTGAGGAGATAGGTCAGCAGCCCGGTGCCGGTCGTGCGGACGAGGTCGGAGAGGTCGTGACCTGCCGGGACCTTGAGCCCCAGCACCATGATCGTGATGATGATGGCGAGCACACCATCACTGAACGCCTCCAGTCGGTTGGTCCGCACCACACAACCATCCTTTCGCCCTCAACCACACGGCCACCACCGCGACCTGGTAGGAGACAAGCACAACAGACGCTGCTACGGACAGGTCCGGCGCCGCAGCAAAAACGCGGCGCCGAGGACGATGGTAGTGATGACGGTGTTCACGAGCAGCGGCCAGGGGCCGCGCTGCGGACGACCGGCGCTGCGGACGGTCAGGTCCGGCAGCAGACCAGTGGCGAGGTGCAGGTCGGTGATTGAGGTTCCCCCCTGCAGACCGGTCACCCTGAGCCCAGACAGTGGTCTGGGGAAGGATGGCCTGGTGCCACGTCCATCGAAGTGCCCCGAGCAGTTCCGTAGGGACGCTGTTGATCTGGTCCGTTCGTCGGGACGGTCACTGCGTGAGGTCGGTCAGGAACTCGGTGTCAACCATGAGGCGCTACGGAACTGGGTCAGCGCCGCGAAGACCGCCGAGGCCGCCGGACGCGGTCGACGGTCCCTGCTCAGATGCGGTCACCCAGTGATGGGATTGAGGAACGTCGGCCGGCGCTTGTGCTCGACCCGCAACTCCGCGAGGTACTGCCCAAACGCCGCATGTTCTCCAATGGCCTGGTACACCGCTCGCAGGGCGGGGAGCAACGCGACGGCCCGCCGGTAGCGCCGCTTGTCGGCCGAGTTGAGGATCGCCTGCTCGACGAGGTCCCGGTACGGCTGTATGGCCTCCTCCGGATGTGTGGCGGCCCGCCTTGCCAGCAGGGTCTGCCACTGCGGTCCGCCGAGCCACCACCGGTGGTGCAGGGCCTCCTCCCAGGCCTGGTCGTCACGGCCCACCGCCAGCAGCACGTCGACCAACTCGGAGGCGTACGCCGGCTGCTGGGTGATCCGGTCGCGCAGCATCCCCAGAGCCCACGCCGCTGGATCGTCGCCGCCAGCCGTTTCCACGGTGTCAATTAACGATCGGTACCCGGCAGCGGTGGGATGCCGTGCGAACTCCTCCCGCCGGACCCGCACGGCACCCGGCGTGTCGCCGGCGGCGAGGAGCATGTCGACCAGGAGGTCGCGGAGCCGGTCGGTGTAGGGCGAACCCGCGTTGACGATCACACCCCGCCGGGCCCAGTTGATCGCCGACCGTCCCTTGGGGCGTGGTCCGTCGGTCAGCCCAGGCGGGCGGTCACCGCGGCGACCACCTGCTCCTGTTCCGGCACAAGATAGAAGTGGTCACCGGGGAACGTCGCCAACTCGAAGCAGCCGGTAGTCAACTCCCCCCAGGCCCGCACCGTCGACGTGGTGCAGGTCGGGTCCTCGGTGCCCAGGTAGGCGACGATCGGGGCTCGGACCTTCGCCGGTTCCCGCGGCAGGTGGCGGTAGAGCATCCGCAGGTCCCCCCGGAGCGAGGGCATGATCAGCTCGCGGAGCTTCGGTGACCGCAGCAGCACCGGATCGACCTCGCCCAGGGCGCCGATCCGGCCGAGCAGATATTCGTCGTCGGCGAGATCCGGATCGAGGTCGACCTGGCAGACGTGCGGCGCGCCGTGTCCCGAGACGAAGAGCACGCTCGGCGTGAACCCGTACCGGGACTCCAGAACCAGGGTGACCTCGTACGCCACCGACGCGCCCAGGCTGTGGCCGAAGAATGCAATCGGCCGGTCCAGGTACGGCACGAGCACGTCACTGATCCGCTCGGCGAGCACGTCCATCTGATCCACGCAGGGCTCCAGCAGCCGGTCCTGCCGACCCGGGTAGCAGACCGCCAGCAGATCGGTGGCGCCGTCAAGCAGGCCCGCCCAGGGTTGGAACACGTTGGCGTTCCCACCGGCGTGCGGGAAGCAGACCAGCCGCAGGTCGGACCGCTCAGCTCGGCGGAAGGTCCGCAGCCACCGGCCGCGTACCTCGGCCCCTATCATCTCCACATTTCTCCTCCCGCCGGCCGATGCCCGGTCAGTCCGACATCGCCACCAGGATGCGGCGGCTCCCGGTGTAGGGCCGCCGACCGTGCGCCACCAGCACGTTGTCGATCAGCAGCAGGTCACCGACGCGCCAGTCCACGTCGATCGCCGCGTCCAGCCCTCGGTCGCGGATCTGGAACACGTACTCGTCGGGGATCGGGCTGCCGTCGGCGAAGGTGACCGACTGGGGCAGTTCGTCCTGCGTCATCACCTGGGTCATCACCCGAGCGACCTCGTCGTCCAGAGCGGCCGGGTGCCACTGGTCGCTCTGGTTGAACCACACCTCCACCCCCGTTACGGGGTGCCGGGTGGTGGCCGGGCGGACCTGGCTCACCCGCAGCCCTTCCGCGGTCCACTTCCAGGTCGCCCCGGTGCCGTCGAGAAACGCCTCGACCTCCGCCCGGTCCTCGGTCTCAAAGGTCTGCTGCCAGCTCTTGCCCAGCCCCAGGCCGTCGTGCAGGTTCTGCTGGTAGCACACCCCGCCCGCGAAGGCGGCGCGGACCTCCGGGTCGAGGGACTCCAGCCAGTGATGGGCGTCGACCACCGGGGTGGCACCGCCGGTCGGCGCGGCGAGCTGGCAGTAGAACAGCAAGCGGGCCGGCCAGTGCGCGGCGTACGACAGTTCGTTGTGCATGGAGATGGTGTACGGCGCCGGGTACTCCGTCGAGGTGTAGACGTTGCGGCCGACCTTGGTGCGGGGCGAGTTGCCATGCACGTAGGCGAGCCGGTTGGGCAGCACCATGTCCATCACCGGGTCCAGCGCGCCCGGCTCGACGCCGAAGCCCCGGAACACCAGCGCCTTCTCGGTGGTGAGTAACGCCGTTAGGTCCAGCTCCCGCAGATGGCCGATCAGCCCGTCAACGGTGGCTGCGCATCCGGCGCTGCTGGGTGTGATCTCGTGCGGCTGCCACGTGCCGTGCTCGCTCATCGGTCGGTCTCCTCCACGCCAGGGTCGGTCCAGTGCCGGCAGCCTGACGTGGGCAGCCATATTTCCTCGATATCGTCGCCGGGCTCAACCATGCGGGTCGCGACCGGCTGCCGTCGCCGCCAGCTCCGCATCGGCCCGCTCGGCGTCGACCCGCTCGGCGTCGACCCGCTCGGCGTCGACCCGCTCGGCAGCCGCCTCGGCCCGTTCCGCCTCGGCGGCGGTACGGGTGCCGAAAGCCAGCACCGCGAACACCGCGATCACCACCATCGTCGCGCCCACGACGGCCAACGCCACCTCGATGCGTGCGGCGTCCAGCAGGAAGCCCGCGAACAGCGCGCCGATCGAGTTGGCACCCGAGGAGAGCAGCGTGAAGATCGAGCCGGCCCGGCCGCGCAGCTCGTCGGGAGTCGTCCTGAGCAGGTACAGCATCCCGGCCACATTGCCGATCCCGGCGCCGTAGTTGATCAACGCCAGGATCACACTGACCGCCACCAGCCCGGGTGCCACGACCAGCAGCGGCATCAGCACCGCCCACACCACGTGGATGCCGATCATCATCCGGCGGATGCCCCACCGGCGCAGGTAGGCGTTACTGGTCATCGCGCCCGCCATGCCGAAGACGCTGTTGACCGCCAACAGCAGACCGACCGTCGCGGGCGTGCCGTCCCGGTCCTTGACCAGCACCACCAGACCGAGGCCGAGAACCTGGAAGAGGATGTTGCTGGCCGCGAAGAGACACAGCGCCCGACGCAGGTAGAGCTTGCCCCAGATGAAGACGACACCTTCCCTGATCTGGGCGATCAGCCCGCCCGCCCCGCCGCGCGACGGCCGGGGCGCCCGCAGGTCCCGTCGGACGAACAGCAGGGTCACCAGCGAAATCAGGTGCACCCCGGTGGCGAACAGGAACGGTGCGAACCGGGCCACGGCATAGAGCACGGTGCCGGTCGGCTGACCGAGGATGCTGGCGGCGTTGGCCCGCGACTCGTTGGCCGCCATCGCCGCGCCCAGTTGGTCGCGGGGCACCACGGCACACACCGCGGCTCGTTCCGCCAACGCGTAGCAGATGCCGAGGGTGGCCTCCAGGAACGCGACCACCATCAGGTGCGGCAACCGCACCGCGTCGAGCAGCACCACCGCCGCCACGCTGCCGGCTCCGAGAACGCGGCCGGCGGTGCAGACCAGCATCGTCGTACGCCGGTTCCACCGGTCGACCAGCGCGCCGGCCGGTAGCTGAGCGACCAGGTTCGGCAGCAGCGCGGCGAAGGTGACGAGGCTGGCTGCGGTGGCCGAACCGGTCGACCAGTAGACCAGCAGGGTGTAGCCGATGGAGGTGGCCCGGGCGCCGAGCGCGGAGAGCCCCGAGCCGGTCCAGAGCAACAGGAAGTCCCGGTTGCGGGTGAGCCTCGCCGCGCGGCGGGCGGGTCTGCCCGGCGGCTCGAGGACCGTCACCGCGTCGTCCCAGCCGCGCGCGATCGGCACCACTCAAGCACCGCCATCGCGCTGTAGAGCTTGTTCTCCGCCTGACCGAACGCGATGCTCGCCGGCCCGTCGAGTACCTCCGAGGTAACCTCCTCGCCGCGATGCGCCGGCAGGTCGTGCAGGAAGACCGCGTTCGGGCTGTGCCGCCAGAGGTCCTGTTCGACCCGGAACGGGGCGAAGACCTGACGCCAGTCCGGGTCCGGCTTCACGGTGCCGGTGGTCTGCCAGCGGGTGGTGTAGATGGCGTCGAGATCGCCCGGCAGGTCGGACATGTGGCACCGCTCGACGATGCTCGCCCCACTGATCCCGGCCTGCCGGATGGCGTCGGCCAGGATCTGTGCGGGCAGGCCGTAGCCGGGCGGGGTGCGCAGTTCCAGTTCCACGCCCGGAAACCGGGTGAGCGCCAGGGCGAGCGCGGTGGCCGTGTTGTTGGCCTCCCCCAGATAGAGCAGGCGCAGCCCCTCGATCCGGCCGAACTGCCGCAGCAACGTGGTCAGGTCGGTCAGCGCCTGGGTGGGGTGCTCCTCGGCGCTCATCGCGTTGAGCACCGCCATCCGACTCTGGGCAGCCCAGGCCCGCAACTCGGCCGGGTCACCGGCGGTGCGGGCGACCAGCACGTCGAGCATGCCGGACAGCACCCGGCCGGTGTCCTCGCTGGTCTCTCCGGTGTTGGTCTGCAGGTCCTGCGGGCCGTACTGGATCACGCCAGCGCCGAGTCGCAGTGCCGCGCTGGTGAAGGCGGTCCGGGTGCGCGTCGAAGTCTTGAGGAAGCAGACCCCGACCACCTGCCCGGCGAGCGGGCTGCCGCACTCCCCGGCGGCGAACGCGGCGCCCCGGGCAACGATCGAGTAAAGGTCCCCATCGGTCAGGTCGCGGATCGACACCAGGTGCCGCACCTGCCGGACGGTGGGGTCGGTGACCGTCGCGGAGACGCTCGGCAAGGTCGTCATCACATGTCCTCCGTCCGTGTGGTGTTCGACATCAGCAGCGACATGACCTCGTCGCCCGCCTCGCCGTTGGTCAGCAGCACCAGCCCGGCCCCGTCCGGAACCCGACCAGTGGTGAGCGCCCGGTAGCCGGCGATGTGGCCCCGGTGGGTGAACTCCACGTGCGTTTCAGCGCTCCCCTCGATGCGGTCCACCATGCAGCCGAGCCCGAAGACGCCACCCGGGCCGGCGGTCAGTTGCGCCATCACCAGTTCCTGGCTGAGCAGTGCCCGCTCACCCAGGTAGGCGAGCTGGATCTCCCTGGTCAGCGCGGCCAGGTCGGTAGCGGTGGTCCAGAGGCCGGCTGCCGCCAGGTCCGCACGCACCTCCCAACCGTGTGGGTGCGGCTCGCCCCGTTCGTCGTGCCCGGCGGCCACCGGCCGGCCGGATGTCTCCGGGAAGCTCTGGTCGAAGCTGCTGCCGGTCATCCCCAGTGGTGCGAAGACCAGCTCGGCCATCAGGTCGGCGAAGGGTGTCGCGGTGACGTCCTCCATGAGCTGCTGGACCACCACGAAGTGGCTGTTGCGCTCCACCGCGACCGGGTCGGGCGCGTCGAGCGCCCGCACCGGGCCGGTGGGCACGCCACGGCCGAGCAGCAGGTCCGACAGCGGCGGCACCGGACCGCCGCGCAAGCCTCCGGTGCTGCCCGTCGATGTCAGCCCGGCGACGTGGCTGAGCAGTTGCCGCAGACTCACCGGCCGGTCGGCGGGCAACTGCCAGGCCTTGAGGTACGCGTTGACGTCCGCGTCGAGCTGGAGTGCTCCCCTGTCGACCAGGGCCAGCGCCCCAACCGCCGCGACCAGCTTGCTGACCGAGCCCACCTGGAAGATGGTCGCCGGGGTCACCGGGGCGTCACCGCCCGCCGTGCAGTGCCCGACAGCAAGGACCTGCACCAACTCGCCGTCCGCGAGCACGGCCAGCGACGCGCCGGGCACCCGCGCCTCGGCGAGCAGCGGAGCGACCTGGGGCAGCGGAGCGACCTGGGGCAACGGCGCGATCCGGGGCAGCGCCACGGCTCGCGCCGCACCAGCCCTCGGGGCCGGACCGGCCGGGGTGAGCCCGGCGGCGAGGTCGGCCAGCGGTTGGTCCAGCATCGCCTGTTGCAGGGTGAGCGGGAGGCCGGCCTGCCGGGCCGCGGTGACCACGGGCACCACCAGCAGGGAATGCCCGCCCAGGGCGAAGAACCGGTCCTGACGACCGATCCTCGGCACGTCCAGCACCTCGGCCCAGATGCCGGCGAGGATGGTCTCGGCCGGACCCTGCGGCGGGGCGATCTCCGCCTCCGTCCGCAGTGGCACCGCCGGCAACGCCCGCAGGTCCACCTTGCCGTTGGGATTGAGCGCGATGGTGTCGACCGACACGAAGGCCGCCGGGACCAGGGCGGCGGGCAGCCGCCGGGCACAATGCCCGGCCAGATCTTCGGCACCACCCACGTGGTACGCGATCAGCTGGTTGCCCCCGCCGGGCGCCGGGTGGGCCAACACCGCCGCGTCGCGTACGGCGGGATGTTCGAGGAGCACCGCGCGGATCTCGCCCGGCTCCACCCGGTGCCCACGGATCTTCACCTGGTCGTCGATTCGGCCGAGCAGGTCGAGCTGCCCGTCCGGCAACCAACGGCCGCGGTCACCGGTGCGGTACAGCCGGGAGCCCGCCGGCCCGTACGGGTCGGGCACGAACCGGACGGCGGTGTGTTCGGGCCGTCCGGCGTACCCCCGGGCCAGTTGCGGCCCACCGAGGTAGACCTCGCCGACCGCGCCGACCGGCACCGGATTCAGCCGGGCGTCCAGCACATAGGTACGCATCCCGCCGAGCGGCCGACCGACCGGCGCGACCTGGCCGGTGAGCGTGCCGGTCACCGGGTAACGGCTGACGGCGACGGTCGCCTCGGTCGGTCCGTACTCGTTGAGCAGGACGGTCCGCGGTGCGAGTTGCTGCCACCGCGCGCAGGTCCGCGCGGTGAGCGCCTCGCCGCCGAGCACCAGCACCGGGGTCAGCGCGGCTGCCTGCTCGCTCGACAACTGCCCGGCGAGCAGGTCCAGATGACTCGGGGTCAGCTTGACGAAGCTGAACGGCCCCGCCTCGGCCAGCCGCGGGCCGAGTTCGTCCAGCCCGGCGTCGGCCGGCATCAGCCACAGGCGCTGCCCGGCAACCAGCGGCGCCCAGATGGTGGTCACCACCATGTCGAAGGCGACCGAGGAGAACAATGCCGCGCCACCCGCCCGGTCGGCGACGAGCTCGTCCACCGCCCAGTTCAGGTAGCCGGCCAGACTGCGGTGGCTGACCTGCACGCCGTTGGGCCGTCCCGTCGACCCCGACGTGAAGATCACGTACGCGAGCTGGTCCGGGTCGGTGCGGCCGGGTGGCTGCTCGTCAGGGCGGGCCGCGATCGGCCCCGCGTCGACGTCCAGCAGCACCCGGTCGACGCCGGTGAACCGGTCGGCGTAGGCGGTGCTGGTGACCACGACGGTGGCCCCGGCCTGGGTGAGCATGGACGCGATCCGCGCCGCCGGGTACGACGGGTCGATCGGCAGGTACGCCCCGCCCGCCCGCCAGATGCCCAGCAGGGTCGTGACGAGGTCTGCACCCCGGTCGAGCAGCACCCCCACCACCCGCTCCGGTCCGACGCCCCGCTCCTGCAGATGCCAGCCGAGCCGGTTCGCCGCCGCGTCGAGGCCGGCGTAGCTCAGCTCACCGACCGCCTCCGCGTCGCCCGCGGTGGCAGCCCTATCCCGCACCAGGTCAGGCACCAGGCCGTGCTCCGGCAGTTTCTCGTCGGCCGCCTCGGCCCAGGCCACCAGCACGTTGTGCCGTTCCGCCTCGGGCAGCCGGACCGCGCGGGCGTCGCCGTCCGGGTCCGCCACCATCGCGGCGAGCACGAGCCGGTACATCGCGGCCATCCGTTCGACCTCGGCTCGCTCCAGGTGGTCGCTGTCGCTGCTCAGCTCCAGGTGCCCGGCGACCGCGGAGACGGCCAGGGCGAACTCCGAGCTGGCGGCGGCGTACCGGGGACCTGCATCGACGTGCTCACCGACCACCTCGTCGAAGTCGAGGTAGCTGAAGTAGACGTCGAGCAGGCGGGTGCCGGCGACCGCCGGCCGGATCGCCGGCGCGGGGTAGCGCCGGTGCGGCCACATCTCGACCTCCGTCGCGTGCACCCGCCGGACCAGTTCGGTCCAGGTGGCGGAGTCGCGTTCGTACGGGAACGGCAGCGTGTTCAGCGACATGGCGTACACCCGCTCGCTGCCCGGCATGTCCGGCCGGGTGTGGCAGACCAGGCCGCTGTAGAACCGGGGCTCGTCGGTGAGCTGGCCGAGCACCGTCAGGTGCGCGGCGTGCAGCACCGCCTTGAGCGAGACCCGCGCGGCGGAGGCCAGCGCGCGAAGGCCCGGCTCCAGGTCGCGGAACGGCACCCGGACGGTGTGGGCGGTACGCGCCTGCGGCGGCGCCGTGGGCCGCCAGCCGGTGGGGAAGGTGAACTTCGCGCACCGGTCCATCAGGTCCTGCCAGTACCGCCGGTCCGCCGCGGATTCCAGGGCACGACGTTCCTCGGCGATGAAGTCGGCGAACCGCACCTCCGGCAGGGGCTCCGGCTCAGGCCCGGCCCCGACGCGCATCGAGCGGTAGCGGTCGAGGATCTCCGCGACCAGCGCGTGCAGGCTCCAGCCCTCGACGACCACATGGCAGATCGTCAGCACCAGCCGCCAACTCCGGTCGGTCTCCCGGCAGACGGCGAACCGCAGCAGCGGCGCCCGCTCGACGTCGAACGGCGACGCGTACTCCACGGCGACGAGGCGGCGCAGCTCGGCCTGCCGGTCCTCCTCGGACAACCCGCGCAGGTCGTGCGGCACGACCGGCACCCGCACGGCGGGATGCACCAGCTGCATCGGCACCGAGTAGCCGGTCGGGTCCACCGCGGAGCGCAGCACCTCGTGCCGGTTCACCACGAGGTCCACCGCCTCGCGCAGCGTCGGCAGGTCCAGCGGGTCTTCCTCACGGACGAGGAAGGACGCCACGTTGTGGTAGTGGTTCCAGCCATTGTCGGCCAGCATCTCCAGCAGCATGCCGAGCTGCACCTGGGACAGCGGGTACGCGTCGGTGAGGCCGTCCGGCAGCAGCGCCCGGTCCGGCGCGGACACCAACTCGAACGGCTCCACCGGGCGGTCGACGTGCACCGGTCCGGTGCGATCGACCAGCGCGGCGCAGAGCCGGGAAACGGTCTGCAGGTCCATCACGTCCGCGACCGAGACCTCGAAACCGGCCGTCCGCAGCGTGCTGGCCAGCACCAGCGCCTTGATCGAGTGGCCACCCAACTCGAAGAAGCCGTCCTCGACGCCCACCGCCGGCAGGCCCAGCACCTGCGCCCAGATCCCGGCGACCCGTTCCTCCAACTCAGTACGCGGACCGACGCTGGCCCGCCCATCGCCGGGATCGCCGTCCTGCGGCGCGGGCAGTGCCCGCCGGTCGAGCTTGCCGCTGTTGTTGCGGGGCAACTGGTCCAGCGTCACGAAGACCGACGGGATCATGTAGTCCGGCAGCGTCCGGGCCAGCGCCACGCGAAGCTCGCCGGTGCTCGGCCGCTGACCGGGCGCGCCGGCCAGATATCCGACCAGTCGTGGGTCGCCAGCGGTGTCCTCGCGCAGGACGACCGCCGCCTCGGCGACCTCCGGCAGCGCGGCCAGCGCCGTCTCCACCTCGCCCAACTCGATCCGGTAACCACGCAGCTTGACCTGGTCGTCGAGCCGGACGAGGAACTCCACGCTGCCGTCGGGCAGCCGGATCCCCTGGTCGCCGGTGCGATACATCCGACTGCCGGCGGGGCCGTAGGGGTCGGGCAGGAACCGCTGGGCGGTCAGCGCCGGTTGGTTCAGGTAACCCCGGGCCACACCGTGCCCGGCCAGGTGGATCTCGCCGGGCACACCGAGCGGAGTCGGGTGCCCCTGCTGGTCGAGCACGTACATGCGCACACCGGCCAGCGGACGCCCGATCCGGCTGCCCACCCCGGCAGCGAGGTCGGCGCGGGTGACCCGGTGATAGGTGGAGTAGACCGTGGTCTCGGTGATCCCGTACATGTTGACGAGGGCGATCCGGGCCAGTCCGAGCCGATCGACCCACGGGGTGAGTTCGGCGAAGTCCAGCCGCTCGCCGGCCAGGACGACCGCGCGCAGCACCAGTCGCCGCAGCCGCTGGTCACCGTCGGCGGCCAGCCGGCCCAGACCCCGGAAGGCCGTGGGGGTCTGGGCCAACAGAGTCACCTCCTGCTCCACCAGCAGGTCGAGCAGGTCCTCCGGCACCCGGGCCACCGCCGGCGGCACCACCACCAGCCGGCTGCCGTGCAGCAGCGCACCCCACAGCTCCCAGACCGAGACGTCGAAGGCGTACGAGTGGAACAGCGCGACGACGTCGGTATCGTCGGTGGCGTAGTGCTCCTGCGTGCTGTCGAGCAGCCGCAGCACGTTGGCGTGGCTGACGCAGACACCCTTTGGGCGGCCGGTCGAGCCGGAGGTGTAGATGACGTAGAGCGGATCGTCGGCGTCGTTCACCGGGGCCGGGTCGGTCTCCGGCTGGCCGGTCAGGTCGGTGCGGTCGAGCAGCACCAGGTGCCCGTCGTAGCCGGCCAGTGCGTCGGCGTGGGCACTCGTGGCGACCACCGTCCCGGCGCCCGCGTCGGCGAGCAGATACGCGATGCGCTCGGCCGGCTGAGTCGGGTCCAGCGGCAGGTAGGCGGCACCGGCCTTGAGCACGCCGAGCAGTGCGGGCACCAGGTCCACGCCCCGGTCCAGGCAGACACCGACCACCGTGCCCCTGCCCGCACCGGCGGTCCGCAGCTGCCCGGCGAGCCGGTTGGCCTGCGCGTTCACCTGCGCGTACGTCAGCCGGGTCGGGCCGGCGACCACCGCGACCGCGTCGGGTGCGGCAGTCACCCGAGCCTGGAACAGCTCGACCACCGTGCCGGTCACCGGCTCCTCGACGCCGGTGTCGACCACGCCCAGCAGCCGCTCCCGCTCGCCACCGGGCAGGTGGACCGCCTGCGCGTCACCGGCCGGGTCGGCGACCATCGCCGCCAGCACCGCCCGGTACATGCCGGCCAGCCGCTCCAGATTTGCCCGGGAGAGCACGTCGCTGCGGCTGGAGAGCTGGTAGTTGCCCCGGTGCGCGAAGACCGACAGCTCGAACTCGGTGGCACCGTCGCCGGCGCTGCCGACGACGACAGGCTCGGTGCCGGTCGCGGTCGCCGACTGCCCGGCCCGGGAGAAGTCCTGGTAGTTGAAGAGCACCCGCAGCAGCCGCTGACCACTGCCATGCTGGATCTCCGCCAGCGGGAACCGCCGGTGGGGCCAGAGGTCGACCTCCCGATCGAAGACCGCCGTCACCAGGTCGCGCCACGTCCGGGCGGTGCGTTCGTAGCCGAACGGCAGGGTGTTGAGATACATGCCCTGCACCCGGTCGGCCCCGAGCACCTCGGGCCGGGCGTCGCAGACCAGCCCGGCGTGGAAGCTCTGTTCGGTGGTGAGTTGACTGAGCACCTTCAGGTGCGCCGCGTGCAGCACCGCCTTGACCGAGACGCCGGCCTCGGAGGCGAACCGTGCGACGGCCTCGTCCAGGTCGGCGACGTCGACGGTGGTCGAGATGGCGGTCGGATCGCCGGGCTCACCCCAACCCGCGGGCAGCACGAACGGGCTGCGCCCGTCGACCACCGCACGCCAGTAGTCCCGGTCCTCGTCGGACGCCAGCGCGGACAGCTCGGCGGCGATGAAGTCGGCGTACCGCACCGCCGGCTGTTCGGTCTCGGTCGGGCTCCGCCCGTCGGCCAGGTCGGCGTAGACGGCCAACAGTTCGGCGAGCAGCTGTGCGGTGCTCCAGCCCTCGGTGACCGCGTGGCAGATGGTGAAGCTCAGCCACCAACTCGCGTCGCCGTCCTGGTGCGCGGCGACGCGCAGCAGTGGCGCGACAGCCAGGTCGAAGGGGGTGGCCCGCTCGGCCGCGACGAACTCCTCGAAGAGTCGCACCTGCTGATCCGCCGGCACGTCCCGACCGTCCACGACGGTCACCTGCGGGGTTACTTCGGCGTGTACGAGCTGCATCGGCACCGAATAGCCGGTCAGGTCGAACGAGGTGCGCAGGATCTCGTGCCGGGCGACGACCGTCGCGACGGCGGCCCGCAGCGCGTCGGCCGAGAACGGCCGCCCGTCGCGGACCTGGTGGGCGATGACGCTGTGGTAGGCCGCCCGGTCTCCGCTGGTGGCCAGCTCGACGAGCATGCCGAGTTGGGTCTGTGCGGCGGGGTAGGCGTCGGTGAGGCCGGCCGGTAGGGCGTTTCGGTCCGCGTCTCCCAGCAGCGCGAACGGCGCCACCGGGACCCACGAATCCTCGACCCCACCCAACGACGCCGCCAACCCACGCACCGTCCGGAACGCGAAAACATCCCGCACACTCGTCGGATAACCCGCCGCCCGCAACGCCCCCACCAACGTCACCGCCAGCATCGAATCACCACCGAGATCAAAGAAACTCGACTCGACACTGACCACGTCACGACCCAACACCCGCGCCCACACCGCAGCCACGGCCCGCTCCACCACCGACACCGGCGCCACAAACACACCCACCGGCTCATCCGTCACCGACGGCAACGGCAACTGCCGCCGATCCACCTTCCCATTCGGATCCACCGGCACCACATCGATCACCACCAACGTCGAAGGCACCAACACCTCCGGCAAGACCCCCCGCAACACCTCCCGCACACCCACCACATCAACACCCGAACCCACCGGCACCACATAACCGGCCAACACCCGCCGACCATCCACCTCCACCACCGCCGCCACCGCATCCCGCACACCCACACAGGACCGCAACGCCGACTCCACCTCACCCAACTCCACCCGAACACCACGCAACTTCACCTGCGCATCCAACCGACCCAGGAACTCCACCGTCCCGTCCGGCCGCCACGCCACCGCATCCCCAGTCCGATACAACCGCGACCCCACCGACCCAAACGGATCCGGCACAAACCGACCCGCCGTCAACCCCCCAGCCCGCAAATAACCCCGACCCACACCCACACCACCGACAAACAACTCCCCCCGCACACCGACCGGCACCATCGCGAGGTCTTCGTCGAGGACGTAGAGCCGCAGATTGGGGTGCGGTCCGCCGAGGGGCACCCGGGTCAGCTCGGCCAGGGCCTCCGGGTCGCACCGCCAACTGGTGACATCGACCGCCGCCTCGGCGGGCCCGTAGGTGTTGTGCAGTTCGCAGTCGGGCAGCGCCGCCAGGAACGCCCGCGCCACGTCGACCGGCAACTCCTCGCCGCCGACGCCGACGGAACGCAGCGAGGTGCACCGCTCGATGCCCTCGGCGAGCAACGCCGACACCATCGCCGGGACGAAGTGGGCGGTCGTCACCTGCTCCGCGATGATCAGATCGCGCAGGTACGCGGGGTCGCGGTGCCCACCCGGCCGAGCCACGACGATCCGCGCGCCGGCCGACAGCGCGGCGTACACCTCGGCCGGCGAGACGTCGAAGCCGATCTCGGTTTTCTGGAGGACGACGCCGTCCGGGCCGATGCGGTAGACCTCCGGCAGTACGTGTTGGGTTCGGTTAACGAGGCCGGCGTGGGTGACCACCGCACCCTTCGGCCGACCCGTCGACCCCGACGTGTAAATCACATAACACGCGTTCTCCGGCCCCACCACCGCCGGCACATCCTCAGCAGACTCACCCGCCCACAACCCCGGCCGATCAACCAACACCACCTCAGCCGCCAACTCCGGCAACCCCGACACCAAACCCGACGACGTCACCACCACCGACGCCCCCGCATCAGCAACCATCAAACCCAAACGCTCAACCGGATAACCCGGATCCAACGGCACATACACACCACCCGCCTTATGCACCGCCAGCATCGCCACCACCTGCTCCACCGACCGATGCACACACACACCCACCAACACTTCGGCACCCACACCCACCGACCGCAAATACCGAGCCAACCTGTTCGCCGCCGCATTCAACTCCCCATACGACAACGACACCCCACCATCACAAACCGCCACCGCCCCCGCCCGAACACCCACCTGCGCCTCAAACGCCGAAACCACCACCCCCGACACCCGCACCACCGCACCCACACCCGCCCGCGACAACCACTCCGCCTCACCAGACGGCACACACACCACCCGCGAATCCCCACCCGGATCCGCCACCATCGACTCCAACACCACCCGAAACATCCCCGCCAACCGCACCAACCCCGCCGCACCAAACACCCGCCCATCAGCGACGAGACGGATCACGGTCGGGCTGGCACCGACGGACAGGACGAATTCGGTGGCGGCCACGTCGCTGGCGACCCGCCCGGCAACGGCCTCGTCGGCGTGCGTGGTGTGGCCATCGGGCGTCGGCGCGGCGCCCGGCCCGTCCGCGCCTCCCCTACCGGACGGGTCGGTACGAGGTTCGGTGTAGCCGAAGACGACGTCGATCGGGTGCGTGTCGATACCCGTCAACCGGCGCACCGCCGGCAACGGGAACCGCCGATGCGGCCACAACTCCACCTCACGGTCGAACACCGACCGCACCAGACCACGCCACGAACCCTCACCCCGCTCATGACCGAACGGCAACACATTGATGTACATCCCATGCACACGCTCCGCACCCCGCACCTCCGGCCGCGCATCACACACCAAACCCGTGTGAAAACGCCGCTCATCGGTCAACTGACTCATCACCTTCAAATGAGCCGCGTGCAGAACAGCCTTGACGGGTACGCCGAGGCTGCTGGCGAGCTGGCGCAACGCACCGTCCAGGTCGGCGATGTCCACCTCGGTGCGGCACACCTGCCGTGGGCCGGAGTCGGTCGCCGGGGTGCCCGGCAGGGTGAGCTTCGGCGTACCGGTCACGACTTCCCGCCAGTAGGCGGCGTCGGTCTCGGAGTCGAGCGCCGAGAGTTCGGCGGCCACGAAGTCCGCGTACCGGACGGCCACCGGTTCGGCCGGCGTCGGCTGCTCGCCGCGCTGCCGCCGGTGGTAGCCGTCGCGCAGGTCTGCCAGCAGGAGGTTGAGGTCCCAGCCGCCGGTGATCAGGTGGCTGACGGAGACGGTGAGCCACCAGGCCCGATCGTCCTCGCGATGGACAGCCACCCGCAGCAGCGGCGGCGGCGTCGCCAGGTCGAACGGCCGGTCACGCTCGGCGGCGACGTACGCGGGATGGCCGGTCGCCTCGGCATGCACCGCGACCGGCACCTGCGCCTCGGCGTGCACGAGCTGCATCGGCACCGAGTAGCCGGTCAGGTCGATCGAGGTGCGCAGCGTGTCGTGCCGGGCGACCAGCTCGGCGAGGGTGGCGCGCAGCGGCTCGACGTCGAAGGGCAACTCGTCGTGCACGCGCATGGTGTGCACGATGTGGTACGGCGTGGCGGTCTCGTCCTTGGCGATCTCCACCGCCATGCCCACCTGGGCCTGGGTCGCCGGGTAGGCGTCGGTGAGGCCGGCCGGTAGGGCGTTTCGGTCCGCGTCTCCCAGCAGCGCGAACGGCGCCACCGGGACCCACGAATCCTCGACCCCACCCAACGACGCCGCCAACCCACGCACCGTCCGGAACGCGAAAACATCCCGCACACTCGTCGGATAACCCGCCGCCCGCAACGCCCCCACCAACGTCACCGCCAGCATCGAATCACCACCGAGATCAAAGAAACTCGACTCGACACTGACCACGTCACGACCCAACACCCGCGCCCACACCGCAGCCACGGCCCGCTCCACCACCGACACCGGCGCCACAAACACACCCACCGGCTCATCCGTCACCGACGGCAACGGCAACTGCCGCCGATCCACCTTCCCATTCGGATCCACCGGCACCACATCGATCACCACCAACGTCGAAGGCACCAACACCTCCGGCAAGACCCCCCGCAACACCTCCCGCACACCCACCACATCAACACCCGAACCCACCGGCACCACATAACCGGCCAACACCCGCCGACCATCCACCTCCACCACCGCCGCCACCGCATCCCGCACACCCACACAGGACCGCAACGCCGACTCCACCTCACCCAACTCCACCCGAACACCACGCAACTTCACCTGCGCATCCAACCGACCCAGGAACTCCACCGTCCCGTCCGGCCGCCACGCCACCGCATCCCCAGTCCGATACAACCGCGACCCCACCGACCCAAACGGATCCGGCACAAACCGACCCGCCGTCAACCCCCCAGCCCGCAAATAACCCCGACCCACACCCACACCACCGACAAACAACTCCCCCCGCACACCGACCGGCACCGGCTGGAGTTCGTCGTCGAGCACTCGCAGGGTGAGGTTCGGGAAGGGGCGCCCCAGCGGCACCCGGGACACGTCGGCCAACTCGTCGGCGGTGCAACGCCAACTGGTGACATCGACGGTGGTTTCCGCCGGCCCGTAGGTGTTGTGCAGCTCGCAGTCGGGCAGCGCCGCCAGGAACGCCCGCGCCACGTCGACCGGCAACTCCTCACCACCGACCGCCACCGACCGCAGCGAGGTGCAGCCGGTGATGCCCTCGGCGAGCAGCGCCGACAACATGCTGGGCACGAGCTCGATCGAGGTGACCGACTCGGCGATGATCAGGTCGCGCAGGTACGCGGGGTCGCGGTGCCCACCCGGCCGAGCCACGACGATCCGCGCGCCGGCCGACAGCGCGGCGTACCCCTCGGCCGGCGAGACGTCGAAGCCGATCTCGGTCTTCTGCAGGATCACCCCGTCGGCACCGAGGCGGTTGATGGTGGGTGCGACGTGGGCGGTGCGGTTGACCAGGCCGGCGTGGGTGACGACCGCACCCTTCGGCCGACCCGTCGACCCCGACGTGTAAATCACATAACACGCGTTCTCCGGCCCCACCACCGCCGGCACATCCTCAGCAGACTCACCCGCCCACAACCCCGGCCGATCAACCAACACCACCTCAGCCGCCAACTCCGGCAACCCCGACACCAAACCCGACGACGTCACCACCACCGACGCCCCCGCATCAGCAACCATCAAACCCAAACGCTCAACCGGATAACCCGGATCCAACGGCACATACACACCACCCGCCTTATGCACCGCCAGCATCGCCACCACCTGCTCCACCGACCGATGCACACACACACCCACCAACACCTCGGCACCCACACCCACCGACCGCAAATACCGAGCCAACCTGTTCGCCGCCGCATTCAACTCCCCATACGACAACGACACCCCACCATCACAAACCGCCACCGCCCCCGCCCGAACACCCACCTGCGCCTCAAACGCCGAAACCACCACCCCCGACACCCGCACCACCGCACCCACACCCGCCCGCGACAACCACTCCGCCTCACCAGACGGCACACACACCACCCGCGAATCCCCACCCGGATCCGCCACCATCGACTCCAACACCACCCGAAACATCCCCGCCAACCGCACCAACCCCGCCGCACCAAACACCCGCCCATCAGCGACGAGGTCGAGGAATCCGCTGGCCGCGGTGACCTGGAGGGCGAACTCGGTGCCACCCTCACCGGCGACGGCCTCGAAGCCGACCTGCTCCTCGCTGTCGGTGTTGGCACGCCGGAACTCGGTGTAGTCGAAAACGACGTCGATCGGGTGCGTGTTGACACCCGTCAACCGGCGCACCGCCGGCAACGGGAACCGCCGATGCGGCCACAACTCCACCTCACGGTCGAACACCGACCGCACCAGACCACGCCACGAACCCCCACCCCGCTCATGACCGAACGGCAACACATTGATGTACATCCCATGCACACGCTCCGCACCCCGCACCTCCGGCCGCGCATCACACACCAAACCCGTGTGAAAACGCCGCTCATCGGTCAACTGACTCATCACCTTCAAATGAGCCGCGTGCAGAACAGCCTTGGGTGACACCTCGAGCGCCGAGGCCAGAGCGCGGATCCGTGGGTCGAGATCCTGGTAGCTGATCCGGTGCCGCAGCACCGTCCCGGGAGTCGCGGACTCCTCGCCCCAGCCCGTCGGCGGGGCGAATCTGGCGTACTCGGAAGTGATCTTTCGCCAGTACGCCTCGTCGCCCTCCGAGGCGAGCGCCGCCCGCTCGCCGGCGACGAAGTCGGCGTACCGGACCGCGGTCGGCTCCGGTGCCTCCGGCGCCATGCCCACGCACCGCCGCTCGTAGCAGCTGAGCAGCTCGGCCAGAAGGGTGTTCAGGTCCCATCCACCGGTCACCAGGTGGCTGATCGCCACGGTGAGCCACCATCCGCCGTCGGTAGCGACGTGAGCGCTGACCCGCAGCAGCGGGGCGGGGTGCTCGGCGTCGAATGGCCGGGCCCGCTCGGCGTCGACGTAGCCGCGCAGGTGCGCCTCGGCCCGCTCCTCGTCCAGGCGCAGGATCCGTACGTCGACGGGGGCCTGGGCGTGCACGAGTTGCAGCGGCACCGAGTAGGTGTGCGGGTCGAAGGACGTACGCAGGGTGTCGTGCCGGTCGACGATGTCCTGCACGGCCGTCGTGAGCGCGTCGGCCGAGAAGGGCTGGCGACTGTGCACCCGGAAGCAGCGGACGATGTGATAGAGCGACCGCGTCGGGTCCTTCTGGATCTCCACCAGCATGCCGAGTTGCACCTGGGCGATGGGGTAGGCGTCGGTGAGGCCGGCGGGCAGGGCGGCCCGGTCGGCGTCGTCGAGCAGGGCGAACGGGGCCGCCGGCTGGAACTCCGGTGCGACCTCGGCGGTGTCCTTGGCCGTCAGGTGGGCGGCCAGCGCGGCCACGGTGCGGTGCACGAAGACGTCTCGGACGCCAACCGGGAAGCCGGCTCCGCGGAGCGCGCCGACCAGGGCCACCGCTCGCAGTGAGTCGCCGCCGAGGTCGAAGAAGCTGTCCGTGACGCTGACCGTGTCCAGGCTCAGCACGCGTGCCCAGATCTCCGCGAGTTGCCGCTCCAGATCGGTGCGGGGAGCCACGTGCACCCGGCCGGTCGCCCCGACCGACGCGGCCAGGGCGGCCCGGTCGACCTTGCCGTTGGCGTTCAGCGGGATCGACTCCACCACGACCAGATCCGCCGGGATCATGTACTCCGGCAGTCGGCTCGCACATTCCTGCCGCACCCGGGCGGCCAGATCGGCGTCCGGCCCTTCGGGTACGTAGAAGGCGAGCAACCGCGCCTCTTCCGGATGGACCAGGGCCACCGTGTCGCGGACCCCGGCCACCACGCCGATCACCGACTCGATCTCACCCAACTCGATCCGGTAACCACGAACCTTCACCTGATGATCAACCCGGCCCACGAACTCCACCGCACCATCAGCCAACCGACGAACCAGATCCCCCGTCCGATACAACCGCGACCCCACCGACCCAAACGGATCCGGCACAAACCGATCCGCCGTCAACCCCGACCGACCCACATAACCCCGAGCAACCCCCACACCACCCACGAACAACTCACCAACCACACCCACCGGCACCAGATTCATCCACGAATCAAGCACAAACATCCGCATACCCGGCAACGCCCGACCAATCGGCACCACCGGCAACGTCTGCTCCACCCGCACCGGAAAAACACACGTACCCACCGACGCCTCCGTCGGCCCATACTCATTAACCAAATTCCCCGGACCCAGAATGCCCAACCACCGATTCGCCAACGCCGCCGGCAAACCCTCACCCGCCGCCACCACCACCGGCGCCAAACCAGCCAACCGCTCATCCGACAACTGCCGACCCAAAATCTCCAAATGACCCGGCGTCAACTTCAAGAAACTAAACGGCCCCGCCGCCGAAAGCGACTCCCCCAACTCCGCCAAATCCAGATCCTGATCCACCATGAACACCCGCTGGCCCACCACCAACGGCGCCCACAAATTCGGCACCTGCAAATCAAAAGCCACCGACGAAAACACCGACGACCCACCCGAACCACGACCAGCCAACTCCACCGACGCCCACCGAACATGATTCGCCAAACCCCGATGCGTAACCTGCACACCCTTCGGCCGACCCGTCGAACCCGACGTGAAAATCACATACGCCAAATCATCCAAATCCGCCACACCCGGCAACACCACCGGCTGCTGCGACACCACAGCCCGCTCGGCCACCAACACCTCTACCCCGGACGGGAACCGATCCGCATAACGAGCCGACGTCACCACATGAGACACACCCGCATCTGCCAAAATCGACCCGATCCGCCCAGCCGGATACGACGGATCCAACGGCACAAACGCCGCCCCCGCCTTCCACACCCCAAGCAGCGCCGCCACCAAATCGGCACCCCGATCCAGCAACACCCCCACCACCAAACCCCGAGAAACACCCCGCGACACCAACCACGACGCCAAACCCACCGCCCGCGCATCCAACTCCGCGAACCCAACCCCGTTGACTGCCTCACCCGACGGCACCGCCGCCACCTGCTCCTCAAACCACCCCAACACCGACCCCGACAACGGCTCCACCACACCACCGCCATCGGCCAACACCACCGACACCTCACCCGCCGGCAAACACACCACCCGCGCATCCCCACCCGAATCCGCCACCATCGCCTCCAACACCACCCGATACATCGCGCCCAGGCGCAGGACGTTGGGGTAGCTGACGACGTGGGGGTCGCTGAGGATGCTGAGCGTCCCGTCCAGGGTGGAGACGTGCAGGTCGAACTCACTGGACGCCTCGTAGACGGCGTCGTCGAAGCCAACCCGGTCGGTGTCGACCTGCGCGAAGTCGAGGTAGTTGAAGAGGATTTCGATGGGCCGGGCGCCGTCGGTGAACCGCTGCACCGACGGCAGCGGGTAGTGCCGGTGCGGCCACAGCTCCAGCTCGGCGTCGAAGGTCTGCCGGATCAGCTCCGCCCAGGTGGCAGCCGGGCCACGGTGCACGATCGGCAACGTGTTCAGGTGCATGCCGTACACCCGGTCCGCGCCGGTCACCTCGGGCCGCCCGTGGCAGACCAGGCCGCTGGTGAAGACGAGTTCGCCGGTGAGCTGGCTCATCACCTTCAGGTGCGCGGCAAGCAGCACGCTCTTCAGTGCGGTGCCGGTGCTGCTGGCCAGGTCCCTGAGCCCGTCGAGCAGGTCGTGCAGCGGCACCCGGGTGCCGCACTGGAACTGGGGGTCGGAATCGGGGGCATCCCACCCGGTGGGCAACGCGAAGCGCGGGTACTCGACGACGCCCCGCCAGTACGCCTCGTCCTCGGCGGAGGTCAGCGAGGCCAACTCCGCGGCGACGAAGTCGGCGTAGCGCACTGGCAACGCGTCGACGGGCACCGGAGCACCGGTGTCCCGCAGCCGCCGGTAGTTGTCCAGGATCTCCATCAGCAGGGAGTGGTGGCTCCAGCCTTCGAGGATGCCGTGCGACATGGTCAGTACGAACCACCAGGCGTTGCCCTCGCCGATCGCACCGGCGACGCGCATCTGCGGGACCTGGTCCGGCGCGAACGGGTTGGCCCGTTCGGCGGCCATGAAGGCGCTCATCCGGGCCTCGGTGTCCGGGCCACGCAGGTCGAGCTCGGTCACCTCGATCGGCACCTCGGCGTGCACGAGTTGCAGCGGCACCGAGTAGCCGTTCAGGTCGAACGACGTACGCAGGATCTCGTGCCGGTCGACGACGGTCTGCACGGCGCGGCGCAACGCGTCGGGGACCAGCGGCTGCTCGTCGTGGATCGGGAAGGCTGAAACGTTGTGGTAGGTGTGCCGCTCGGTGTCGGCCATCGTCTTGACGAGCATGCCGAGTTGCACCTGGGCGATGGGGTAGGCGTCAGTGAGGCCGGCGGGCAGGGCGGCCCGGTCGGCGTCGTCGAGCAGCGCGAACGGGGCCACCGGCTGGAACTCCGGCTCGACGGGGGTCTGCTCCGCTTCAAGGTTCGCGGCGAGCGCGGCGACGGTCCGGTGCAGGAATATGTCGCGCACCGACGCGGGGATCCCGGCCGTACGCAGTGCGCCGACGAGAGCGATGGCGCTGATCGAGTGACCGCCGAGGTCGAAGAAGCTGTCCATGACGCTGACCGTGTCCAGGCTCAGCACCTGCGCCCAGATCTCCGCGAGCTGCCGCTCCAGGTCAGTACGCGGGGCCACGTGCACCCGCCCGCCACCGGTCACCGCCGCCGCCAGAGCAGCACGATCGACCTTGCCGTTGGCGTTCAGCGGGATCGACTCCACCACGACCAGATCCGCCGGAATCATGTACTCCGGCAGTCGGCCCTCGCACTCCCGCCGCACCCGCTCCGACAAGCCAACATCCGGGCCGTCCGGCACATAAAAAGCCACCAGCCGCGACTCGTCGCCATGGACCAGGGCCACCACATCGCGGACCCCGGCCACCACGCCGATCACCGACTCGATCTCACCCAACTCGATCCGGTAACCACGAACCTTCACCTGATGATCAACCCGGCCCACGAACTCCACCGCACCATCAGCCAACCGACGAACCAGATCCCCCGTCCGATACAACCGCGACCCCACCGACCCAAACGGATCCGGCACAAACCGATCCGCCGTCAACCCCGACCGACCCACATAACCCCGAGCAACCCCCACACCACCCACGAACAACTCACCAACCACACCCACCGGCACCAGATTCATCCACGAATCAAGCACAAACATCCGCATACCCGGCAACGCCCGACCAATCGGCACCACCGGCAACGTCTGCTCCACCCGCACCGGAAAAACACACGTACCCACCGACGCCTCCGTCGGCCCATACTCATTAACCAAATTCCCCGGACCCAGAATGCCCAACCACCGATTCGCCAACGCCGCCGGCAAACCCTCACCCGCCGCCACCACCACCGGCGCCAAACCAGCCAACCGCTCATCCGACAACTGCCGACCCAAAATCTCCAAATGACCCGGCGTCAACTTCAAGAAACTAAACGGCCCCGCCGCCGAAAGCGACTCCCCCAACTCCGCCAAATCCAGATCCTGATCCACCATGAACACCCGCTGGCCCACCACCAACGGCGCCCACAAATTCGGCACCTGCAAATCAAAAGCCACCGACGAAAACACCGACGACCCACCCGAACCACGACCAGCCAACTCCACCGACGCCCACCGAACATGATTCGCCAAACCCCGATGCGTAACCTGCACACCCTTCGGCCGACCCGTCGAACCCGACGTGAAAATCACATACGCCAAATCATCCAAATCCGCCACACCCGGCAACACCACCGGCTGCTGCGACACCACAGCCCGCTCGGCCACCAACACCTCTACCCCGGACGGGAACCGATCCGCATAACGAGCCGACGTCACCACATGAGACACACCCGCATCTGCCAAAATCGACCCGATCCGCCCAGCCGGATACGACGGATCCAACGGCACAAACGCCGCCCCCGCCTTCCACACCCCAAGCAGCGCCGCCACCAAATCGGCACCCCGATCCAGCAACACCCCCACCACCAAACCCCGAGAAACACCCCGCGACACCAACCACGACGCCAAACCCACCGCCCGCGCATCCAACTCCGCGAACCCAACCCCGTTGACTGCCTCACCCGACGGCACCGCCGCCACCTGCTCCTCAAACCACCCCAACACCGACCCCGACAACGGCTCCACCACACCACCGCCATCGGCCAACACCACCGACACCTCACCCGCCGGCAAACACACCACCCGCGCATCCCCACCCGAATCCGCCACCATCGCCTCCAACACCACCCGATACATCGCGCCCAGGCGGCGCAGGGCGTCGTGGCCGACGTGCCGCCGGCTGGCCTGCAAGGTGAGGAAGCCGAGCCGACTGAACACGCCCAACGGGAACTCGGTGGGGCTGTCGTCGATGGACTCGGCGTAGTCGATGTCGTCGGCATCGATCTGGTGGAAGTCGTGGAAGCTGAACCGCACGTCGAGCATGCGGGCGTCCTCGCCGACCTCCCGTTGCAAAGTGGACAGCGGGTAGCGCCGGTACGGCCACAGCTCTACCTCGGCGGCGAAGGTCCGCTGGATCAGCTCTTCCCAGGTGGCAGCCGGCCCGTCGTAGCCGACCGGCACGGTGTTGAGGTGCATGCCGTACACCTGGTCGGCGCCGGCTGCCTCGGGGCGGATGTTGCAGACCAGGCCGGTGTAGAACCGCTCCGCGCGGGTGAGCTGGCTCATCACCTTCAGGTGCGCGGCCAGCATGATCGACTTGAACGGCACGCCGAGGCGCCGGGCCAGGTCGCGCAGCGAGGATTCGAGGTCCTGCACCGGCACCCAGTGCTCGTGCTTGGCACCCTCCGGCGCGTCGGGGTCACCCCAGCCGGTGGGCAGGTCGTGACGGGCTCGACCGGCCAGGACGCCACGCCAGAACGCCCGGTCGGCGTCGCCGGTGACCGACCGCCGTTCGGCCGCGACGGCGTCGGCGAACCGCACCGACGGGATCGGCCGCGGCGACAGCGGCTCTCCGGCCCGGATCTGGTGGTAGTCGCGGACCAACTCCATGATCAGCGAGTGGTAGCTCCACCCGTCCAGGATCGGGTGGCACTCGGTGATGGTGAGCCACCAGCTGCCGTCCGCGCAGGTCCTGGCGTGCAGCCGCAGCAGCGACGGGCGATCGAGGTCGAACAGACGGGTCCGCTCGACCGCGATGTGGTCGCGCAGTTCCCGGTCCAGCTCAGCCCGCTCGGTGGCAAGGCTGTGATCGTGCGTGACGGTCAGCTCGGCGGTGCCGTGCACCAGCTGCATCGGCACCGAATAGCTGGTCAGGTCGAAGGAGGTACGCAGCACCTCGTGACGGCGCACCAGCAGTGCCGCGGCGGCACGCAGCGCGTCCAGGGAGAACTCCCCGTCGCCACGGACCCGGTAGCTGGTCACGTTGTGGTAGGGGTTCTGCTCGGTGTCGGACAGCAGCTCGACCAGCATGCCGAGCTGTCCCTGGGTGCACGGGTAGGCGTCCACCACGCCGACGGGCAGCGCGGCCCGGTCCGCCTCGCCGACCAGCTCGAACGGGGCGACCGTCGGCTCCGGCTCGGCGGCCGGCCGCGCGGTGAGCAGTTCGGCCAGCTCGGCGACGGTACGCCGCTCGAAGATGTCCCGGACCTCGACGTCGAAGTGCGCCGCCCGCAACGCGCCGGCCAGTGCCACCGCGCGGATGGAGTCCCCACCGAGGTCGAAGAAGCCGTCCTGCACACCGACCCGGTCCAGCCCGAGGGTGGCGGTCCAGATGTCGACGAGCTGTTGCTCCACAGTGGTGCGTGGGGCCACGTACGGGCGGTCGACGGCGGCCACCGAACGGCCCGGGGCGGGCAGCGCGGCCTGGTCGAGCTTGCCGTTGACGGTCAGCGGGATCCGGGGCAGCGGCATGAACGCCGCCGGGACCATGTAGTCCGGCAGCGTCCGGCCCAGCGCCGCGCGCAACTGCGAGGGGCGCAGCAACGTCGAGTTGTCATCGGCCACCAGGTACGCGGTCAGCCGCTGGTCGCCCGGGTTGTCCTCGCGCAGCACCACCACCGCGTCCCGGACGCCCGGCAGGACGGTCAGGGCCGCCTCGATCTCGCCCAGCTCCACCCGGTAGCCACGGATCTTGACCTGGTGGTCGATGCGTCCGACGAACTCCAGCCGCCCGTCGGCGTGCCGTCGGGCGAGGTCGCCGCTGCGGTAGAGCCGCGAACCGGCCGGCCCCCACGGGTCCGGCACGAACCGCTGCGCGGTGAGCTCGGCGCGACCGAGGTAGCCGCGGGCGACACCCGGGCCGCCCACGTGGATCTCACCCGGTACACCGATCGGCACCGGTCGGCCGTCGGCGTCGAGCAGGTGGACGGTGAGGTCCGACAGCGGTACGCCGATCGGGCTGGCCGTACCGCCCACCTCGGCGGCGACGACCCGGTGGTACGTGGTGTGCACGGTGGTCTCGGTGATCCCGTACATGTTGATCAGTTGCGGCGCGTCCACGCCACGGCTGGCCACCCACGATGCCAGCTCGGCGAAGTCCAGTTTCTCGCCGCCGAAGGTCACCACCCGCAGGGCGAGCCGGTCCACCCGAGCGTCGCCCTCGGCCGCCAGTCGGACCAGCGCGCGGAACGCCGTGGGCGTCTGGCAGAGCACCGTGACCCGGTGTGCGATCAGCTCGTCGAGCAACTCCTGCGGGGATCGGGCCAGCGCCCGGGGCACCACCAGCAGTCGACCGCCGTGCAGCAGACAGCCCCAGATCTCCCAGACCGAGAAGTCGAACGCGTACGAGTGCAGCAGCGTCCACACGTCGTCCGGGCCGAACCGGTAGTCGGCGGCGGTGACGGTCAGCAGCCGCAGCACCTGCCGGTGGGCCACCGCGACACCCTTGGGGCGGCCGGTGGAGCCCGAGGTGTAGATGACGTAGCAGAGGTTGTCCACGTCCATCGACACGGCCGGGTCGGCGGTCGGCTGGGCGGCCAGCTCCGCGGCGAGGTCCGGGTCGTCCAGCAACACCACGGTCCCACCGAAGTCGGCAAACCGGTCGCGGTGGGCGGTCGTGGTCAGCACGATCTCGGCCCCGGCGTCGTTGATCATGAAGTCGAGGCGTTCGTCCGGCGAGGCCGGGTCGAGGGGCAGGTACGCCGCGCCGGACTTGAGCACGCCGAGCAGGGCCGGAACCAGTTCGGGGCCGTGGTCGAGCTGCACCCCGACCAGCCGCTCGGGCCCGGCACCGTGGCCGCGCAGCCAGTGGGCGAGCCGGTTGGCGTCGGCGTTCAGCTCGGCGTAGCTACGGGTGGTGTCGCCCACCGTCAGCGCCGCCGCGTCGGGGTGGGCGGCCGCGATCGCCTCGAAGACGTCGTGCACGGTGCCGGTGACCGGGTCCGCGGTGACCGGCCCCCGGGTCACCATGGCCAGCTCGGCGGCACCGAGGATGGCCAGGTCGGACAGTCGGGCCGTCGGGTCGGCCGCCACCTGCTCCAGGAGCCGCACCAGGTGGTCGGCGGCGCGCTCGACGGTGGCCGGGTCGAACAGGGCGGTGGCGTACTCGATCCGGCCGCGCAGCCCGCCGTCGGCGCCCTCCATCATGTGCAGGGTCAGATCGACCTTGGACGACCGCAGGGGCAGCTCGACCGGTTCCACGCGCAGGTCGCCGGGCCAGTCGGTGGTGGGCGGCTCGGACTGGAGGGTGAACGCGACCTGGTAGAGCGGGGTACGGGAGAGATCCCGCTCCGGTTCCAGCTCGTCGGCCAGCAGGGCGAACGGGGCATCGGTGTGGTCGAACGCGCCCAGCACGGTGTCCCGGGTCTGCTCCAGCAGGGCGGCGAACGAGGGGTCGCCGCTCCACCGGGCCCGCAGCACCAGGTTGTCGATGCCGTACCCGACGAGGTTGTGCAGCTCCGCGCGACTGCGCGCGGACGACACCGTGCCCACGGCGAGGTCGGTCCGGCCGGTGTAGCGCGACAGCAGCACCTGGTAGGCGCTGAGCAGGGTGACGAAGACGGTGGTGCCAGCGTCGCGTGCGACCCCGCGCAACGCGGCGGAGAGCTCGGCGGTCAGCGTGAACGGCACCGACGAACCACGCCAGTCCCGGCTCTTCGGCCGGGTCCGGTCGGCCGGCAGCTCCACCGGCGTCAGCCCGGCGAGTTGGTCGCGCCAGTAGTCGAGCGACCGGGCCACCGGCTCGGCGCGCAGCCGGCCGCGCTGCCAGGCGGCGAAGTCGGCGAACTGCACGGCGGGCGCCGGCAACCAGGGCTCGACGCCGGCCCGGAGGGCGGCGTACAGCTCGGCCAGCTCACCGGTGAGCACCGCGAGGGACGGCGCGTCGCAGGCGATGTGGTGCAGCACCAGGGCGAGCACGTGCTCGTCGGCGTCCAGCCGGACCAGCACGGCCCGCACCGGCCAGTCCCGGGCCAGGTCGAACCCGGTCAGCGCAGTGTCGGCGAGCACCGCGTCGAGCGCCGCCTCCCGCTCGGTGCGCGGCCGGTTGGTCAGGTCCACCACCGGCAGGTCGCGGCGCGTCGGCGGGTCGATCACCTGGACCGGAGCGGTGCCGGCGAGGGCGTAGCGGGTGCGGAGGATCTCGTGCCGGGCGACCAGGGCGTCGAGGGCGCGGCCCAGCGCGTCGGCGTCCAGCTGCCCGCGCAGCCGCAGCGCGGAGGAGACCAGGAACTCGGCGCTGGTGGGGTCCATCCTGTTGAGGAACCACATCTGCTGCTGGCCGTACGACAGCGGCAGCTCCCCCGACCGGTCAACGGTCGGAATCCGGTCCCGGCGGCCGGTACGACGGCCGGCCAGCCGACGCTGGACGAGTTCTTCACGCAGGTTCGGCTCGTTGGCGATGCTGGTCATGCCGGGTACTCCTCGGATCGCGAAAGGTCGTGGGTGAGGTCGGCGGCGTCCAGCGCGTCGACCTCCGCTCGGATCAGGTCTTCGATGGCGATCGCCTGGGCGCGCACCGTGGGGTGCTCGAACACCAGCCGGATCGGCAGGTCGAGGTCGAACTCCTCCTGCAACCCGGCGATCAGCCGGGCGGCGAGCACCGAGTGACCACCCAGGAGGAAAAAGTCGGTCGTCGCGCCGATCCGCGCGTCGAGCAGCTCCGCCCAGTTCGCGGCGACCCGCTTCTCGACCACGGTCTGCGGTGCGACGAACTCGGCGGGATCGGCGGTGCCGTCGGCGAGCGCCGCGTCGAGCCGGCCGCGTAGGGCGTCCCGGTCCACCTTGCCGTTAGCATTGAGCGGGATCCGCTCCACCGGCACGAAAAGACTCGGCACCATGAAGTCGGGCAACTGCCGGGCGCAGTACGCGGCCAGGTCGGTGGCCTCGCCGCGGTAGAAGGCGACCAGACGGTCCTGGTGGGCGAGGACCACGCAGTCGCGTACCCGAGGGTGTTGGGCGACGACAGCGCTGATCTCGCCGGGTTCGATGCGGTAGCCGCGGACCTTGACCTGGTCGTCCACCCGACCGACGAAGGCCATCGTGCCGTCGGGCCGCCAATGGCCCAGGTCGCCGCTGCGGTACAGGCGGGCGCCCGGCGGGCCGAAGGGGTCGGGCACGAAGCGCTCGGCGGTCAGCCCTGGCTGCCCGAGATAGCCGGTGGCCAGGCACGCACCACCGATGTACAGCTCGCCGACGGCGCCGACCGGCAGCAGCCGCATCGCGTCGTCCAGGATCCGCACCACGGTGTTCGCCATCGGCCGGCCGATCGGCACGATCTCGCTGGTCTGTGGTGCCACCACCGGGTACGCCGACATGATCACGGTGGTCTCGGTCGGGCCATAAGAGTTGATCAAGCCGCCCGGACCGAGGAGGTCGAGCCACTGGTTCGCCACCGACCGGCGCAGCACCCCACCGGCCACCCAGAGCTGACCGGCCAGCCGCTGCGCCTGCGCGGCGTCGACCTGCGCGGCCAGCAGCTCCAGGTGCGGCGGCGTCATGATGAAACGGTCGTACGGGCCGGCGGCCAGCAGCAGTGCGCCGAGCTGGGTGAGGTCGAACTCCTGCGGAAGCAGGGTCACCGGCTGCCCGGCCACCAGCGGCCCCCAGAGGTTGGAGATCGACAGGTCGAAGGCGATGGTGGAGAAGAGCGGGGCCCCGCCGCCGGCCGGGCGGCCGCCCCGGTCGCCGAGCGCCTCGGTCTCCGTGGCGCAGGCCAGGAAGTTCGTCACCGCCGCGTGGGAGAGCAGCACCCCCTTGGGGCGGCCGGTCGATCCGGAGGTGAACAGCACGTACGCCGTCTGCGCCGGGTCGAGGTCGCGAGCCGGCGCGGTGGGCGGCTCGGCACTGACCATCAGCCGGTGGGTGTCCACCTGGAGGGTGGGCACTCCGAACCGGTCGGCGTACCGCGAGTCGGTGACGGCGAGGCCGACGCCGGCGGCGTCGAGCAGGTAGCCGATCCGCTCGGCCGGGTACGAGGGATCCAGCGGAAGGCAGGCGGCACCAGCCTTCCAGCACCCGAGAATCGCGGCGACCAGGTCGGGTGCCCGCCCCAGCAGTACGGCGATGGTCGTGCCCGGCGCCACGTCGGACCGGCGCAGGTGGTTGGCGAAGCGGTTGGCCCGGTCGTCCAACTCTGCGTAGCTGGTGCGCGCGTGGCCGTGGCGCAACGCCACGGCCTGCGGTGTCGCCGCGCGGCGTGCCTCGAACAGGTCAACCACGGTGGTGGCGGGACGGGGCACCGTCGGCCCGTTCCACTCGTGCAGCAGCCGGTGCCGCTCGTTGGCCGAGAACGGGTCGAGCTGGTCCAGGCGGGCGTCCGGCTCGTCGGCGGCGGCGCGGAGCAGCCGGACGAAGTGGTCGGCCAGTCGTCGCACGGTTGCCTCGTCGAACAGCGCGGTGGCGTACTCGACGGCTCCGGCGAGCGAGCCGTCCGGTTGCGGCCACAGGTGCACGGTCAGGTCGGTCTTGGCCACGGTGGACGCCTGCCGCAGCGCGTCGATCGTGAGCGGGTCTTCGGCCACCCGGCCGGTGATCCCGTCCTCCTGGTAGTTCAGCGCCACCTGGTAGAGGGGGGTGCGGGAGAGGTCCCGCTCGCCGACCAGGTCGTACACCACCCGGTCGAAGGGCAGGTCCTGGTGGGCCAGGGCGGCGACGGTCCGGTCGCGGACCTCCCGGACGGTCTGGGTGAAGCTGGACGCCGGGTCCAGAGTGCAGCGCAGCACCACCGGATTGAGGAAGATCCCGGCGGTCTGGTCCAGTTCGGCGGGCCGGTGCCCCGAGGTGGGCGTGCCGATCGGCACGTCCCACTGCCCGGTGTAGCGAGCGAGAACCGTGGCGAAGCCGGTGAGCAGGGTCATGAACGGGCTGGCCGCGCAGCGCCGACCCAGCTCGGTCAGGGCGCCGGCGACCTCCGCCGCGACGGTGAAGCCGAGCATCCTGCCCTGCGCGTCCCGCCGGGCCGGGCGCGGATGGTCCAGCGGCAGCTCCAGCTGGGG
Organism: Micromonospora sp. NBC_00617; assembly: GCF_045161355.1. NCBI lineage: Bacteria > Bacillati > Actinomycetota > Actinomycetes > Micromonosporales > Micromonosporaceae > Micromonospora > Micromonospora sp. NBC_00617. Next base: position 3,199,636 of record NZ_CP107751.1, read on the forward strand.
CATCCCGGCCAGCGTCTCCCGCCAGTACGCCAACTCCCGCCCGACGACGTCGTCGGTGAGGTGTCGCTGCTGCCAGACCGCGTAGTCGGCGTACTGCACCCGCAGCTCCGCCAGGTCGGCCGGCCGTCCCTGCGCGGCGGCGTCGCACAGCTCCCGCAGGTCCCGGTCGAGGACCTCGGCGGTGCCGGCGTCGGACGCGATGTGGTGCACGGCCAGCACCAGCAGGTGATCACGGCCGGCGGCAATGGCCAGCCCTGCCCGCCACAGCGGGCCGGTGTGCAGGTCGAAGCCCCGGCCGAGCTGTGCGGTGATGAGTTCGGCCAACCCGCCGTGGCTGACGTCGCGCACCTCCAGGTCGGCCGCTCCCGGCGGCACGACCTGCTGCCGGGCCACGCCGTCGACCACCAGATAGCGGGTGCGCAACGGCTCGTGCCGTGCCTCGAGCGCGTGCAGGGCCGCCCGGACGTGGTCGGGGTGGATGGTGGCGGGCAGCCGTACGGGCACGGGGACGACCCACTCCTTGCTGCCCGGATCGAGCTGGTCGAGCATCCAGAGCCGGTGCTGGGCGGCGGAGAGTGGCAGGGGCCGGTCGCGTCCCACCGGCAGCACCGGCGAGTCCGCCGGGGTGGCCGCCTCCACCAGCCGGGCCTGCGCGGCCACGGTGGTGTGGGTGAGCAGATCGCGCAGCGTCACCGTGCCGCCGGCCCCGCTGAGCCGGCTCTCCAACATCAGCGTCACCAGTGAGGAGCCGCCGAGTTGGTAGAAGTCGTCGTCGACGCCGACCTGGTCGACGTCGAGCAGATCCCGCCAGATGGCCGCGACCGTCCGTTCGGCGGCGGTCCGCGGTGGACGCAGCGCCGGCCGGTCGAGAGGGTCGATTGCCGGCAGGGCGGACCGGTCGATCTTGCCGCTGGCGGTGAGCGGGAACTCCGCCACCGGCTGGAACACGGCCGGCACCAGCGCCTCGGGCAGCCGGCCGACGCAGAACGCCCGCAGGGCCGCCGGGTCGAGCGACCGCCGACCGGCGACGTACGCGGCGAGCTGCCGGCGACCGGCCGGGTCGGTGTACCCCACCACCACCGCCGCCTGGACGTCCGGGTGAGCGGCGAGCATCGCCTCCACCTCGGCCGGTTCGATCCGTACGCCGTTGACCTTGAGTTGGTGGTCAGCTCGACCGACGAACTCCAGGCTCCGGTCACCGCGCCACCGGACCTGGTCGCCGGTGCGGTAGAGGCGGGCGCCGGGCGTCCCGTACTCGTCGGGCACGAACCGCTCGGCGGTCAGGTCCGGCCGGTGCAGATAGCCCCGGCCCAGGTTGGCCCCACCGACATAGAGCTCGCCGACCACACCCACCGGCACCGGTCGTCGGTCGGCGTCGAGCACCTGGACGCGGACGTCGGGCAGCGGCCGTCCGATCGGCACCGGCCCGGTCGGCTGCGCCGTGTCCACCGGGTGGGCGGTCACGTCGATGGCGCACTCGGTGGGGCCGTAGGTGTTCCACACCCGCACGTCGGGCGTGACCGCCAGCCGCCGGCACAGGTCGGCGTGCAACGGTTCCCCGGCCGAGAAGACCAGTCGCAGACTGGTGCAGTCGGCCCAGCCGGGCTCGTCGACCAGCCGACCGAACACCGACGGCACTCCCTGTAGGACGGTGATCCGGTGCCGGATGACCGCGGCGACCAGGGCGGCGGGATCCCGGTGCGCCCCGTCCGGGGCGAGCACCACGGTGCCGCCGCTGGCCAGCGGGGCGAAGAACTCCCAGCCCGCCGCGTCGAAACTGACCGAGGTCTTTTGCAGCACCCGGTCGCCAGGGCCCAGGCCGTGCTCCCGGATCGTCCAGGTCACCCGGTTGCCGATTCCGCGGTGGGTGATCAGCACTCCCTTGGGCTGGCCGGTGGACCCGGAGGTGTAGATGGCGTACGCCACCGAGTCCGGGTCGGGTGACCGCACCGCGGCGGTGTCCGGGCAGGCCGCGATCCGCGCCCGGTCGGCGTCCAGGCAGACCACCTGGCCGGGCGTCGCCTCGTCGCACAGCGCGTTGCGGGTGAGCAGCACTCCGGCCCCGCTGTCGGCGAGGAGCCGCCGCCGCCGTTCGGCGGGGTGGGTCGGGTCCAGCGGCAGGTACGCGGCACCGGCACGCCACACTCCCAGCAGCGCGACCACGAGGTCGACGCCGCGGTCCAGGTTGACCGCGACCAGCGATTCCGGACCGACACCCAGCTCGGCCAGGTGCCGCCCGAGCTGGTTGGCCCGCCGGTCCAGCCCGGCGTAGTCCAGCCGCTCGGTGTCGCTGCTCACCGCGATCGCGGTGGGGGTCAGCGCGGCCTGCCAGGCGATCAGCTCGGACAGGGTGCCCGCCCCCTGGGTGGCGGCTGCGGCTGCGGGCGCCGTTGGCGGAACGATGTTCATGGTGCTCCTCCGGGGGACCGGGCGCGGGCGTGGGATCGGATCAGGTGGTCAGGCCGTGGCCTGGGACTCCATGCGCTGGCGCAGGCTCAGCGGCCGCATGTCGGTCCAGATCTCGTCGATGCGGGCCAAGCACTCGTCGCGGGTGCCCTCGGTGCCCTCGGCACGCCAGCCGGCGGGCAGATCCCGGTCGGTCCACCAGACCGAGTACTGCTCCTCGTCGTTGAGCACCACTCGGTAGCTGCGGTTGTCCGTCATTGCCACTCCTTAAGGGATCCGGTGGACGCCACGGTGGCGTCCACCACGGGTAGGAAGTCGTCGACGCGTACGCCCAGGCGCCGCCGTACGGCGGTGGCGCGGACGTGCTCGGCGAGCACGAGATCCAGCACGCCGAGGCCGAACGGGGACACCACCACCGGTACGTCGTCGACGGGCAGCCGCGCCTGGCCGCCGGCCAGCGCGCCGATGGTGGCGTGGATGAAGTTCCGGCCGCCGGTGAGCTGCTCGGCCAACTGCAACGAGGTGCCCTCTCGGCAGGCGTGATCGGGGTCGTCGACCACGTTGCGCGCGGTCAGCAGCCCCTCGGGGAGCAGGTCGCGCAGGGACAGGTGCAGCAGCATCGCGCCGGGCCGGCAGGCGGCCAGGTCGAGGTGGGGCTCGGTGGCGGTGGTGGCGATCGAGACCAGCCGGTGCGCGGCCATCGCCTCTTCGGCAGTCCCGGCCAGTGTCGTCGGCGTCCCCGGCAGCAGGGTCCGGGCGACCTCGGCGAAGGCCTCGGCCCGGCGGGGGTCGGTGTCGAACAGCGTCAGCGCCAGCGGAGGGGCGATGGTGCCCGCCACGAACCGCAGCACCTGCTGGTTGATCAGCCCGCAGCCGATCAGGGCCAGACCGTCCGGGCGGCGGTGCGCGGTGAGCAGGCCGGCCGCGAGCGCCGCGCTCGCCGCGGTACGCCGGGCCGAGATGACCGAGCCCTCGACCAGGGCCACCGGGTGGCCGGTACGCATCGAGTTCAGCAGGATCGCCGCGCTGGCCCGCTCCAGCCCTGCGGCCAGGTTGCCGGGGAAGGAGGAGATCCATTTGATGCCGCTCACCGGTGGGTCGGCGCCGAGGTAGGCGGGCAGGCCGATGATGCGGTCGCGGGGTTGCTGCGGGAAGCGCAGGAAGACCGAGTGCGGCAGGCTCGTGCGGCCCTGCTCGTGCAGCAGGTACGCGTGCCGAACCAGATCCACCACCCGGGCGTCGTCGCCGTCGAGGATGTCCCGCACCACAGCCCGACCGATGATCAGCACGTAGCGTCCTTCCACAGGTGGGTGATCTCCCCGAAGTGCCCGGAAACCCATTGATCGGAATAGATCGTGTCGAGGTAGCGGTCGCCGTTGTCGGGCAGGATCAGCACGGCGGTGGCGCCCGCCGGGATGTCCGCCATCCGTCGGCGCAGTGCGGCCACGGTGGCGCCGGAGGACCCGCCGGCGAGGATGGCCTCCCGGTGCAGCAGCAACCGGCAACCGACCACGCAGTCCAGGTCGGAGACGTGCATGATCTCGTCCGGGGTGGCGTCGGCGGCCAGCGGCGGCACGACCGAGGCGCCGTGCCCGGGGATCAGCCGGGTCGCTGGCTCGTCGCCGAAGATGGCGCTGCCCACCGCGTCCACCGCCACCACCCGCGTGGACAGCCCGTGGTCGCGGAGGTAGCCGACGCAGCCGACCAGCGTCCCGCAGGTGCCGGTGGAACAGAACAGATAGTCGATCCGCCCGTCGAGCGCGGTCACGATCTCGGCCATCGTCTGCCGCTGCGCGGCGGCATTGAGCGGGTTGGCGTACTGGTCCGGGCGGTAGGCGTGCGGGACCTGCTCGCACAGCTCGCGGACGCGGCGCTGCCGGGCCGGCAGGTACTCGCCGGTGACCGGGTCGGGGTGCTCGACCATCTCGATCTCCGCGTGGTACGCGGTCAGGATCGCGAGGTTCTGCCGGGTGGTCTTCGGGTCGACCACGCAGATGAACCGGATCGCGTAGTACGCACAAACCTGAGCGAGGCCGATGGCCAGATTGCCCGAGCTGGACTCGACGACCACCGAACGGCCGGGCACCAGCTCCCCGGATTCGACCTTGGCGCGCAGCATGCTCAGCGCGGTGCGGTCCTTGATGCTGCCGCCGGGATTGAAGCGTTCGAGCTTCACGAATAACCGGGAGGGGAACTCCGGAAACAACCGGACCAGCTGTACCAGCGGTGTGTTCCCGACCGTCGAGAGGATGCCCTCGCGCACCGTTCCTCCCTCCACAAGTGACCTACCAATGCCACGAAGTTGTCAATCAGCGCTATACCGCCCCTATACCGGTGCCTCGGGCGGCCACCGCCGGGCCTGGGTCCGGCCGGCGACGGGGGTCGCGCCGGCCGGATCCGGCCCGTGCGGCGGACGCGCCGGCCCGGCAGCACGGGGGCGCCGCGGGCCACGCCGCACCGGTCTATCGGGTGCCGAGCGCCAGCAGTTCGCGCAGTTCCGCCTGGTCGACCATCGGCGCCAGGGACACCACCGTCTCCGGCGCCGTGCAGGCCACCCGCAGCATCTGGAGGAAGTGCCCGGCCAGCCGCTGCACGGTCGCCTCGTCGAACAGGTCGGTGTCGTAACCGAACTCCGCCTGGAGCCGGCCGTCCTGGTACTGGGTGAGGGTCGCCGACAGGTCGAACTGGCCCTCGTCGTACGGGATGTCCAGCAGCCGGATCTGGCGCCCGGCGAACGCGTGCCGCCGGGTGGTGTAGTTGTCGCCGTGCTGGTGAGCCAGCAGGGTGACGGTCACCCGCACTGGCGGATCCTGGTTACGACGGCCCGATCGGAGCAGCGGGAACGGGTAGGCGGCATGGGCTACAGCGTCGGTCAGCTGTCGGCTCGCCGCGGTGATCGCCATGGCGAACGTGGTGTCCGCGTCGAACGATCCACGCAGCGCGATCGTGTTGATCAACATGCCGACCACCCCGCGCAGCGCCCGTCCCCGACGCAGCGAGGCCGGACAACCGACGGTGAGCTCCCCCAGACCGGTGTAGCGGTACATCGTCGCCTGGAACGCGGCGAGCACGACGCTGTACGGCGTCACCCCGGCCGCCGCCGCGGTCTCCCGCAGCCGGCGGGCGAGGTCGTCCGGGAGTTCCTGACTGAACGCGCCGCCGCGGAACGAGCGCACCGGCGGACGGGGCCGGTCGGTCGGCACGGTGGCCGCCGTGGCGCCGTCGCAGACCTGATCCCAGTAGGCGCGCAGCCGCTCGCCGCGCTCGCCGGAGAGGGCCGCCCGCTCCCGGGCCAGGAAGTCGTCGTAGCTGCCGGAGACCGGCTGCAACTCCACCGACCGCCCGGTCTGCAACGCCCCGTACGCGCCGTCCAACTCCTGCCAGACGATCCGCTGCGAGTGGAAGTCGGTGGCGATGTGATGGATGACCACCACCAGCACGCAGTCGGTGCGCCGCCGCAGCAACGCCACCCGCATCGGACCGTCCTGCGCCAGCCGTAGCGGCTGGTCGCCGAACTCCTGGCAGCGGCGCAACAGCCCGTCGTCGTCCAGGTCGGGAACATCGTGGACCTCGACCTCGCACCCGAGGTCGGGATCGACGACCCGCACCGGCCCCTGATCCGTCTGCACGAACCGGGACCTGAGCAGGTCGTGCCGTGATCGCACCGCCGCCACCGCCCGGCGTACCAGGTCGAGGTCGAGCACCGGTTCGACGTGCAGACCGTGGACCACGTTGCTGGCCGGGCTGTCCGGGGCCAACCGGTGGACCAGCCACAGCGCTCGCTGCCCGACCGACAGCTCCCGGACGTCCTCGGTCACACCGGAGACCTGGCGGAGAGAACGAAGTCGCTGAGATCCTGGACCTTGGCGAAGCTGCCGACCAGCTCGTCCGGCACCTCGATGTCGAAGTGGGTCTCCACGGCGGCGAGCAGGTCGACGAGCTTGAGGCTGTCCAGCCCGAGGTCGACGAAGGTGTCGTCGGCGTTGATCTTTCGGTCGACGTCCTCGGTCATCAGCTTGCGGGTGAGCGATACGACGTCGAGGGACACCTGGTTCACGGTCATCGTCATGGTGCATGTCCTTTCGTAGGAAGGGGTCTTGATCGGAGTGGTCAGGGCATCCGGATGATCTGACCGGCGTAGGCGAGTCCCGCCCCGAAGCCCAGCAGCATCACCCGGTCGCCGGGGGTGGTCCGACCGCTCTCGTACAGCCGGCTGAGCGCCAGCGGCACCGACGCGGCCGAGGTGTTGCCGGTGTCGATGATGTCCTTGGCGACCTTCTCGTCCGGGATCTGGAGGATCTCGGCCAGCTGGTCGACGATGCGGAGGTTCGCCTGGTGCGGCACGAACCAGTCGATGTCCGAGAGCTCGACGCCGGCGGAGGCGCACACCTTGCGGGCCACCCTCGGCACGTTCTTGGTCGACCAGCGGTAGACCAGGGGGCCGTCCATCTTGGCGAACTCGCGGCCGTTGGCGTCCCACTTGGTGCCGAGGATGTCGGACCGTGAGCCGTCGCTGCCCCACACGGTCGGGCTGATTCCGTCGACCTCCGCGGGGGAGACCACCGCGGCACCCGCACCGTCACCGAAGATGACGTACGTCGCCGGGTCCTCCGGGTCGATGAAACGGCTCAGTTGTTCCGCCCCGACGACCAGCACGTTGCGGGCGCTGCCCATCCGGATCTCGTTGGCCGCGATCCCGATCGAGTAGGCGAAGCCGGCGCAGGCGGCGTTCAGGTCGAACGCGCCGGTGGCGGTGATGCCGATCCGGCTGGCTACCTCGGGCGCCCCGCCCGGGATGCGGTCCTTCTTCGTCGCCGAGGCGAGGATGACCAGGTTCACGTCGGCCGGGTCGACGTTCGCCATGGCCAACGCCTTTCCGCCAGCCTCGGCGGCCATCATCGTCACGGATTCCTCCGGCCCGGACCGGTAGCGCGACCGGATGCCGGTCCGCTCCTCGATCCACTCCGGAGTCACACCGGCTTCCTCGGCGATCTCCTCGTTGGTGATCAGCCTGCTCGGCCGGTACGCCCCGAGCCCGGTGATTGCCGCACCTGTCATCTGTGCCATCGCCTCCTCCGCACCACGCCTGGTCGGCGTCCTGGTGGCACCGTCCGGAGGCAGTGTTCGGCGGGGCTCTCATAACTTCTCTACATCGCGCCCGGTATGGAAAAGAGATAGCCCGGCCCCGGACCGTACGGCGGAAGTGTGTCGCCGCAGGCGGGCACGCCGATTCCGAGGGAGCGCGCATGGAGGAGTTCCGAGCAAAGGTCGCGGTCGTCACCGGAGCCGGTTCGGGCATCGGCCGGGCGCTGGCGGTCGAGCTGGCCGCCCAGGGCGCCCGGTTGGCCCTCTCCGACGCGGCGGAGGAGGGCCTGGCGCAGACCGCGGCGAGCTGCGCCGAGCGGGGAGCCGAGGTCCGCACCTACCGGTTGGACGTCACCGACAGGCTGGCGGTGCAGGCCCACGCCAAGGAGGTACGCGCCGACTTCGGCGGCGCCGACGTGGTGATCAACAACGCCGGGGTGACTCTGTTGGCCTCGATCACCGAGGCCGAGTGGGACGACATGCGGTGGGTGCTGGACGTCGACTTCTGGGGCGTGGTGCACGGCACCCGGGCGTTCCTGCCGCTACTCGTCGCCTCCCAGGGCCACCTGGTGAACATCTCCAGCATGTACGGGTTGACCGCGGCACCGGCGCAGAGCGCGTACAACGCGGCCAAGTTCGCCGTCCGGGGTTTCACCGAGGCGGTGTTGCAGGAGATGCGGGTCGGCGACGTGCCGGTGAAGGTCAGCTGCGTCTACCCGGGCAAGGTGCGGACCGACATCTTCAGCAACGCCCGGGCCGCGAAAGGGCTCGGCTACGGCGGGATCCGGGAGCGCTTCGCCCGGGAGGCGACGACCTCGGCCGAGCAGGCCGCACGGCTCATCCTGCGCGGGGTCCGGCGCAACCGGGTGAAGATCGTCGTCGGGGCGGACGCCCGCCGGGTCGACCTGCTCACCCGGTTGCTCGGCACGGCCTATCCCCGGATCACGGCGCGCCGGGCCCGGACGCAGGCGAGCCAGGTCCGCCTGGAGGCCATGCGGACCCGGCTCGCGGCACAGCGGGTCAGAACGTCAGACCACCGTCAACCGTGACGACCTGCCCGGTCAGGTAGGAGGCCCGCTCCGACAGCAGGAACGTCACCACCGGGGCGATCTCCTCCGCCTGGCCCAGCCGGCCGAGGGCGGTCCGCTGCTGGACGCTCACGGCCAGCCCGGCAGGCAGGTCGTTCAGCATGTCAGTCTCGATGAACCCCGGCGCCACGGCGTTGACCCTGATCCCGTACGGGCCGACCTCCTTCGACAGCGCCTTCGTGAAGCCGATGATGCCGGCCTTCGAGGCCGAGTAGTTGGTCTGGCCCGGGCTGCCGGTGATGCCGGCTACCGAGGACACCGTGACGATGGCGCCACCACGACGCCGCATCATCCGGCGGATCGCCGCCCGGCACACGTTGTAGACACCCCCGAGGTTGACGTCGATCACCGACTGCCAGTCCTCGTCGGCCATCATCGCCACCGGCCGGTCACGGATGATCCCGGCGACGGTCACCAGGGCCGCGATCTCGCCCAGGTCCCGCTCCACCCCCGTGACGAAGTCGCGCACCTGCGCGGAATCGGCGACGTCTACCTGCCGGGCCAGCACCCGGGCACCGGTCTCCAGCACCTCCGCGGCCACCTTCTCGGCGGCCTCCCGGCTGCTCTGATAGCAGAAACCCACGTCGTACCCGTCTGCGGCGAGCTGCCGGACCACGGCCCGGCCAATCCCTCGGGATCCGCCGCTGACCAAGGCGACCGGTCGTCGAATTTCACTCATGTCGACTCCTTGACGTCGGAGACCCCGGCCAGGACGGCGGGGCGAAGCGCAGCCGCCGGGCGCACCGCGCCGACCAGACGACCGACCTGCATGACCACCTCGGTGCCGACCACGCTCTCGCCCCGAACGAAACCCGTGTCGGCGATCAGCCGGATCAGCTCGACCCGGTGCTCGACCGTCTCACCCGGCAGCACCGGCCGGCCGAAGCGGATCCCCTCGAAGGCACCCGCGATCGGCACTCCGTCGGTCAGCACGGCGGGCATCGGCCGGTCGTGCCTGATCAGCACCAGCGCGGCCTGGCCCCACGACTCCAACAGCAGCACGGCAGGCAGCGGCCGGGTCCCGGTCACCGTGTAACTGCCCACCAGCCGGCTCCGGGGTACCAGTTCGCTGACTCGGTCGACCAGGAGCATCGGCGGTCGGTGCGGGATGAGCCGTCGAATGTCGTCGCGGTCGAGCATCAAGGGTTTCCTTCCTGATAGCGCAACACCACCTCGGCGGCCGGTACGCCGGACACGGCGACCGTGCCCCGGCGTAGCCCGCCGTCGCGCCGGATGGTGATGACCAGCTCGTCGTCGAGATCGATCGTTCGGAAGAACCGGCAGGACACCAGCTCGGCGAGGATCTCCGACGGCATCGCCGCGAGGACGGCGCGGTGCACGTACTCGACGATGTAGACACCGGGCAGCAGGGGGAAGCCGGGATAGTGCCCGGCGAAGACCGGGTCGTCCCGGTCGGGCCGAACTCGACCGACGATCTCGTCCCCGCTGGCGTGGTCGAGGTCGATCCGCGCGTTGGTCGCGCACTCGGGCGGGATCAGGATGGTCACTCACTGACCGTGCTGGCACCGGCTATATCTTCTCCATACGCCGGGAGCACGGCGGCAACGCCGGGGATCCGCAGGCGCGGCTATGCCGACAACGCCGATCTGGCGGTCACCACGCGGTGGTCCACCGGGTCGGCCTTCTCCCGCGCGAAGACCCGCACCAGGTCGTGGAAGCGGTGTCGCTGCCGGCGCCCGCCGTCCGAGCCCGCGATCTCCAACAGCCGGGCATCGACCAGGCTCTCGGCCACCTCCTCCCCCACCCGGCGCGTCACGCCGAGCACCCGGGCGGCGGCCCCGATCGGGAAGACGGCCGTTTTCAGCAGTGCCAGCCGGCGCAGCGCGACCTGACTCTCGACCTCCAACTCCTGATAGCTGCCCTCGATGCGGGCCCGCACGTCCAGCGTCCCCAGCCGTAGCTCGTTGAGACGGAACCGTTCGTCGGCCAGCCGCTGCGCGAGGTAGCGCAGTGACCAGTGCGGCCGAGCGATGAGCCGCGCCGCAGCCACCCGGATGCCGATCGAGAGCCGCCCGCACAACTGCACGATCCGGTGTGCGGCACCGGGCTCGGCGGCCACCCGCGGCAAGCCGACGATGGTGGCGAACAGCTCCAGCGCCTGCGCCGGATCGAGGATGCCCACCTCGACGCGGGTGACACCGGGCAACTCGGAGAGGCGGCCACGACAGGTCAGGATCACCCGGCAGGACGGATCACCGGGCAACAGCGGGCGGACCTGCGGATAGTCGGCAGAGTTGTCGAGCACCACCAGGACCCGGCGGCCAGCCAACTGGCTGCGGTAGAGGCACTCGCGTTCGTCGAGGCGCCTCGGAATGGCCTCCTCGGCATTGCCGAGGCTCCGGAGGAACCAGCCCAGCACGTCGCCCGGGTCGGTGGCGTTGCCCCGGGTGCCGCCGAGGTCGGCGTAGAGCTGCCCGTCCGGGAACTCGCTGCTGCACAGGTGCGCGGCCCGCAGCGCCAGCGCCGACTTGCCGACGCCGGCCATCCCGGTCAGCAGCGTCCGCTGCGGAGCGGACGGCGACGTCTCGGCGAGCAGCCCGGCCAGCGCCCGCAGCTCCTGCTCCCGGCCGCAGAAGTCCTGCGCCCCGGGCGGCAGCATCGCCGGTCGGACGTCGCGCCAGCCCGGTCCGGCCCGCGGTGCGACCGCGACGTCGGGCATCCCGGGGCCGGCCAGCACCGTCTGGTACGCCTCGGCCAGGGCCGGGCCCGGATCGGCACCCAACTCGTCGGCGAGCACCCGCCGGCCCTGGTGGTAGACGGCCAGCGCGTCGGCCTGGCGGTCACATCGCAGCAGCGCCGTAATCAAGTGGCTGCGCAGTTGCTCGTGCAGCGGCTGCGCGGCGACCAGATCGCTCAGCTCCACCACCAGGTCGGCCTGCCGGCCCAGCATCAGGTCGGCCGTGATGCGATCCTCCAGGACCGCCATCCGCACCTCGGCCATCCGGGGCGACTCCGCCTCGATGAGGTAGTCGGTGACGTTGCTGAGCGTCGCTCCGCTCCACAGCGCCAGCGCCTCGTGCAGGTCCCGCGCGGCCTCCTCGTGCCGGCCGGAGCGCAGTGCGTCCCGACCCAGTCCGGCCAGCCGCTCGAACTCGTCGATGTCGAGTCGGCTGTCCCCCGTCCGCAGCAGGTACCCGGACCACTGCCGGACGATCTCCACCTCGTCGCCGAGATATTTCCGCAGGCGGGAGACGTAGTTGTAGAGCTGGGCGGCGAATGTCGCCGGCGGGTTTTCGTCCCACAGCAGCTGGCAGAGACGCGCGTCGGAGACTATTCGCCCTCGGGCGAGCAACAGGACGGCCAGGACGGTGCGCTGCTTGGCGCCGTCCAGCGGGACCTCACCGCCGTCGCGCCAGGCGCTCACCGGCCCCAGTACGCGAAACTCCACAGTCGCTCCGATCGGGTCAGCCCATCGAACAGTCGGAGACTCGACCACCGTCGCGCGTCGACGCATCTGTGCCGGGCACCCAAGTTCCGTCGTCCGCACCCGCGTGATGTCGCCACACCACCGACACCGGCCCCCGGTCCCACCCTCCGGGCGGTCATCACCGACTGTCGTCCGGGCAGCACCGGAAAGTGCGCGAACTGCGGCGACCAGCCAGGTCGACAAGAATTTGGGTGGATCCCACGCATGAGTTACCCGCCGCCGCTTGGCACCCTCAATTCGATGAACACCACGGACGCCGACGGCCCACCCAGCCTCGCTCCGGCCGAGTCGCCCCGACTCCGCCAGAGCTGGTGGGCGCGGGGCTTGGCGCTGCACGAGCGGGTGACCGGCGGCGGCGGTACCGACCCGGTGGACACCGGGCGGCTCGGGCACGCGCGGCGGCGGCTGGATCTGTGGCGGGCCGACCGCGGCCCGGAGCTGGACGTCCGGCTGGGCGAGCTGGGCGTCGACGAGGACCGGTTGCTCACGTTCCTCGCCGAGGAGGACGGGCACCTCGCCGCGCGGGTCGGCCCGCCGCCCTGGGCGGTCCTGATCGAGTCCGCGGTGCGCGCCGCCGCACCGCCTCCGTCGGTGCCGGTCCCAGCGGACTGGAGGACGGCGTTCGCCCTGCCGTTGCGCCCGTTGGTCGACCAAGCGAGGGCTCGCTTCCGCCGGGACGCCGGCCCGGTGACCGACGCCCAGGTCGACCTGGGCGCGCTGGATGCCGCGTTGGGGGCCACCCTGGAACGGCAACTGGCCGCGCTGGCCGCCCGTACCTTCGTCGAGGAGCTGCACCGCCGCAGGACCGCCGGCCTCCTCCAGGGTGCCGACAGTCGCGCCCGATTCGTCGACTTCGTCCGCCAGCTTGCCACCCCGGCAGGGCTGGCTGCGCTGTTCACCGATCTTCCGGTCCTGGCCCGGCTGCTCGGGCAGGCCACCGCGCACGTCACCGACGCGATGCTGGAGCTGCTCGCCCGGTACACCGCCGATCGGAACTGCCTGGTCGACAACCTCCTGGGCGGCGTCGACCCCGGCCCTCTGGTGGCCGTCGACGACCGGCGGGGTGATCCGCACCGGGCCGGCCGGACCACCACCGTGGTCCAGTTCGCCGACGGCCGGCGGTTGGTCTACAAGCCCCGGGATCTCACTCACGACGACCGGCTGGCGGCCTTCGTCGGCTGGATGAACCGGATGGTGCCCACCGTCGGCATGCGAACAGCCGCCTGCCTGGTCCGCCCGGAGTACGGCTGGACCGAGTTCGTGATCGCGGCACCGCTGGCCGACCCGGACGGCGCGGACCGCTTCTATCGACGGCAGGGCGCGCTGCTGGCGCTCGCCCACGCGCTCAACACCACCGATCTGCACTACGAGAATGTGATCGCCAGCGGCGAGGACCCCGTGGCCATCGACGTCGAGACGTTGTTCAGCCCCAGTTGGCGGCCCGCAACCCAGAGCGGCGATCCAGCCGCCGACCTGCTCGCCGCCTCGGTGCACCGAACCGCGTTGCTGCCGCTGATCGTCGTCGGTGAGCAGGGCATCATGGACCTGTCTGGCGCCGGCGGCGACGAGGGCCGGCAGAGCCCGGTCAGTCGGATCGACTGGGCGGACCCGGGCACTGACCAGATGCGCCTGGTACGTCGCGCATCCGCCTTTGACGGTGCCTCGAACCGCCCCCGGCTCGGCGACCGGGTGATCGATCCGGAGGACCACGAGGCGGCGATGCTGGAGGGTTTCCGGCTCGGCTACGAAGCGATCGAGGCGCACCGCGGGGACTTCGCCCAGCTGGTCAAGGCGTCGTCGGCCATGACGGTGCGACTCGTCGTGCGGCCCACCTGGGCCTACCGTACGCTGCTCGACGAGGCCACCCACCCGAGCCTGCTGCGCGACGGTCTGGACCGGGACCGCTTCCTCGGGCAGCTCTGCGGCCGGACCACACTGCCCGGCGACCCGGTGTTCGCGCGCCACGAGATCGTGGCCCTGTGGCGCGGTGACGTGCCGTACTTCCACGCCCGGGCCGACAGTCCCCACCTGGCAGCCGACGGGGAGCCGACCGCGGTGCCGCTGTACCGCAGTGGCGTCGACGCTGCACTGGACCGGATCGGCGGGCTCGGCGAGGTCGACCGGCAGGACCAGGAGTGGGTCATCACGGCCAGCCTGGCCACCCGCCGGCCGGTCGGCGCGCATGGCGACGCGGCGCCGATGCCAGGGCCGTCGCACGGCACGGCCGCCCCACCCGAACGGCTGGTCTCAGCAGCCTGTGCGATCGCCGACCAGATCGTCGCCCGTGGCGCACCGGGCCGGGACCGGGTGAACTGGCTCGGCCTGGAACTGGTCGACGACCGGCAGTGGCTGCTGCTCCCGATGGGCGCCGGCCTGGCCAACGGGTACCTCGGCATGGCGCTCTTCCTCGGCCAGCTCGCTCACATCAGCGGCGTGGCCCGCTACGGCGACGTGGCCCGTCGGGCGGTCGCCGCGACGCCGGGGCTACTGCGCCTGCTCTCGGATCGACCCGAGCTGGTCACGGCGATCGGCTGTGGCGGGCTGCACGGCCTCGGCGGACTGGCCTACGGGCTGGCTCGGCTGGCCGTGCTGCTCGACGACCCGGGGATCGGTCGGTGGGTCGACACGGCGGTCGAACTCGCCGAGGTCGCGGTTGCCGGCTCCGCCACCGACGACTGGGCCACCGGCAAGGCCGGCTGCCTGGCCGCGATGACCTCGATCCACGCCGAGCTGGGTCTCGATCGGGCGGCGGCGCTGGCCCGGACCTGCGCCGACCAGCTGGCCGGTACCGCGTTCGATCACCCCGCCAGTCCGGCTGGCTTCGCCGATGGCACGGCCGGCATCGCGTACGCCCTGCACCGGTTCGTCAACGCCGGCGGCGGTTCCCCGCAGCACGCGGACGCGGCACGGAAAGCTCTGCGGCACGCCCGGCAGACCCCGACCAACTCGTCCGGGTGGTGTGCCGGCACCGCCGGCCTGGCCCTCGCCCTCGCCGGCCGGCACGACGCGGGCACCTCCCCCACCGCGGACCCGGACGCGCCGGCTCACCTCGTCCGACGCTTGGCCGACCGGCCGCTGTCCCGCGACCTGAGTCTCTGCCACGGCGAGTCCGGCGTCGGCGAGGCGCTGACTGTGCTGGCCGCGGGGCCGGCCGGCCCTGCGGCAGCCGCCGCGCTACGGCAGCGGACCACCCTGCTCCTCAACTCCCTTCAATGGCAGACGCGCTACTGCGGCACACCCGACGGAGTGCTCACACCGGGGCTGCTGACCGGCCTCGCCGGCATCGGCTACGGACTGCTGCGCTCCGCCCTGGCCGCACGGATTCCGTCCGCGTTGCTCCTGGAACCCGCCCCGCAGCCAACCGGACCCGGCTGGCTGTCGCTCACCAACCCCTTCACCCCGAGGAGAGAAGAAAAATGATGTCTCACCAGCTCACCGCCGACCTCGCCGACACCGCCCACGTCGAGGACCCGCACCCCGCCGGGGAGCCAAAGGTCAGCCCGATGGTGGCCTTTGGCCTGCGTACGGCGGCCCTGGCCGGTCTGGCCATCCCGGTGGGTCTCCTGGTTGGACACCTGGTCGCTGGCGACGCCGGAGACGTCGACGCCGCCGTCCCGCTCGCGCTCACCACCTGCTGCCCTACTTTCCCTTTGTGACCCTGGGCGGAGACCGCCCGGTCAGCGCCGCGATCAGGCCGGTCGGACGATAATCTCGCCGGGCTCGGTGCGCCTACCGGTTGACCCTGGTTATCGATGGACCGCCTCGCTAACGTTGCCGCCGTGCAACGATCACGCGTCCTGGTCGGCCGAGATGCGGAATTCGGTGTGCTGATCGGCATGATCGAGGCTGCCCGCGTCGGGCGCGGGGGCGCGGTCTTCATCGTCGGAGAGGCCGGCGTCGGCAAGTCGCGGCTCGCCGCGGCGGCCGCCGAGTCCGCCTACACCGCCGAAATGAGTCTGCTGCGGGGGCGGGCCAGCGCACTCGGCACCGGAGTGCCGCTGCGCCCGCTCACCGAGGCGGTACTGTCCCTGCTCCGTTCGGCCACAGTGGACGTCACGGCGCTCGGCCCGTACGGGCCGATTCTCGGCCGGTTGGTGCCCGACTGGGGCACCCCCCTCGCCGACCAGGAGACCGGATCGGTGGTGATCCTGGCCGAGGCGGTGCTCCGGCTGACCGGTCTCGCCGGCCAGGACCGCGGGTGCCTGATGGTCCTGGACGATCTCCAGGACGCCGACGCCGAGACGCTCATGGTGGTCGAATATCTGATCGACAACCTCGACGAGCAGCCCACCCTGCTGGTCGGCGTCCTCCGAGCGGACGGCTCCCCCGCGCTGGAGGTCGCTCGGGCAGCGGCCCGCCGCGGCCGGTGCACCGTGATCGAGTTGGGCGGTCTCGGGCCCGAGGACCTGCGCGCCATGGCCGGGGCTTGCCTCGGCGTGGCGGCGGATGAGCTACCAACGGCCGCGGCCGAGCTGCTTTGGGGCGGCAGCGGCGGCAACCCGTTCCTCATCGAGGAGATCCTCGCGGCGATGGTGGACAACGGATTGCTCCGGCATGGTCCACAGGGGTGGCTCGTCACTCCACAGGCGCCCGCCACCCTGCCCGCCGCCTTCGCCAGAAGCATGGCGCACCGGATCGAGAAGCTGAGCCCGCAGGCCCGGGAGCTGCTGTCCTGCGGCGCCCTGATCGGGCAACGCTTCTCGGTGGCCGTGGTGCAGTCGGCGACAGGGCTCAGCGACCGCGACCTGTTCAACCATCTGCACGGCGACATCGTTGCCCAGCTGGTGGCACCGGACGACCAGTTGACCGACTGGTACACCTTCCGGCACCGTGTCACCCGCGAGTCGCTGCTCGCCCTGGTCGAGCCGACCGACCGGCGGGAGTTGGCCCACACCGTCGCCGAGGCCGTCGCGAAGGTCCACCCGGAGTTGCCGGGTGAGTGGTGCCAGATCTCCGCCACCCTGCGCGTCGAGACCGGCGACGCCCTGTTGGCCGGTCGACTCTTTGCCGAAGCCGGCCGGAGGGCCCTCGCGCAGGGTGCCGCCACCTCGGCCGTCGCCCTGCTCGACCGGGCCTGGGAGCTCCAGGCCGACGGGCCGGCCGAGGCCCGCGCCGACACCCTGGAGACACTCCTGCAGGCCCTCGGCGAGGCTGGCCTGGTCCGGCGGGCACTGGAGCTGGTCAACAGTCCGGACCAGGTGGCCGGTCTTCCCGCTCGACGGCAGGCCAGGCTGCACACCCGGCTGGCCTGGACCGCCGTGTTGGCCGGGGAGCTGACCGACGCGCTGGCCCAGGTGGAGATCGCCCGTGAGCTGCTCGGCCCGGACCCCGCGGCGGAGGACGAAGCCCCGATCGACGTCGTCGCCGCACACCTGGCCCTGGACACGCCAGGGCGGGACCAGATGGAGGTCGCCGAGACCCTGGCCCGCCGGGCCGCCACGGTCGGCGCCGCGGTGCCGCTGCCGGTGGTGGCCTGTCAGGCCTGGCAGTTGCTCGGTGCGCTCGTCCGGCATCGCGACCCGGCCGAGGCCACCCGCTGCCTGGAGCAGGCCCGGTCCATCGCCGCCGAGCACGGCCTGCCGATCTGGGAGGTCCACGCGCTGATCCGGCTCGGCAACGACGACGCGCTGCTACACGGCACACTGGACCGGCTGGAACAGGCCCGAGAACGAGCGCTGCGGGCCGGGGCGGTGACTGCCCGCCAGCAGGCCGAGGCGAGCATCGCGCTGCACCTGATCATGCGCGGCGAGTACCCGGCCGCACAGGACCTGATCGACCAGGTCCTCACCGCGACGACCCGCCTGAAGCTGATGGAGACCACCCAGTACGTGCTGCTGCTCAGCGCGGTGCTCGCCGCCCACCAGGGCCGGCGGGTGGAGATGCAGGACGCGCTCGCTGAGTTCCGGCGCTGGGGCGGTGACGAGAGCCTGCACACGCAGCGGGTCCACGGGCTGGCCGGCACGTTCTGCGCGCTGCTCGAGGAGGACCGCCCGCGGGCGCTGGACGAGCTGTCCCTGGCGGTACGGGCGGAGGAGACAAACCCGACCGTGTTCCACCTGGGTGGACGGCTCGGCCTCCAGTTGCTGTTGCAGGCGATGGCCAGCGAGGTCAGCTTTCCGGCGTACGAAGCGATCGTCGGCACACCGGCGAGCCAGCTACCGTGGGACCGGCAGTTCGCGCTCTTCGCCCGGGCGGTCCTGCTTGGCCGCGCGGGTCAGCACGACGCCGCGACCGCCACCGTGGCCGAGGCCATGGAGGTCGGCGCGCTGTACGCGATGGGGCGGCACCTCGCCCTGCGGCTGGTCGCCGAGTCGGCGCTCGCCGATGGCTGGGGCACCCCTGTGGAGTGGCTGCGTGCCGCCGAGGACTACTTCCACCAGGCGAAGGTCACGCCGGTCGCCGGGGCGTGTCGCACGCTGCTGCGCCAAGCGGGCGCGCGGGTCACCCAACGCCGGCGCGGCGCCGCAGAGATCCCACCTGAGCTGCGGACAGCGGGCGTGACGGTACGCGAGTGGGAGGTGCTGCGGCTGCTCACCGGCCGGCTGAGCAACCGCGAAATCGCCGAGCGACTACACCTGTCACCGCGCACGGTGGAGCGGCATGTCTCCAGCCTCATCACCAAGACCGGCCAGCCGAACCGGATCGCGTTGAGCGATATCGCGACCGATATCGACAGTGGCTGACCGGTTCCTGAGCTTCCTGGCGCTGGCCTCGTCGGCAGCCGTTGACGCCGATCCTGGTCATTTGAGCGGCATCCTGGCCGACAGTTCGTAGCGTCTGCTGCCGGCCTCACTTCAGGTGCCGGGCGAAGAACCGGTTCCCATCGTCCCCCTCGAACTGCGGAACGCCGGTGTGCCCGCCCATATTGGCGTGCAGCGTCTTCTCCTTGGAACCGAAGGCGTCGAACAGGTCCAGGGCCAACTGCCGGTCGTTTCCCTCGTCGTCCCACTGCAGCAGGACCTGCAGCGGAATGGTGACCTGCCGGGCCTCCTCGAACATGGTGCGGGGCACGAAACTCCCGGCGAACAGAAGGGCGGCCGAGATGCGCGGCTCGACCACCGCCAGCCGGAGGCCGATGGCGATCACCCCTCCCGAGTACCCGACCGGGCCGCCGATCTCGGGCAGCGAAAGGAGGGAATCCAGGGCGGCCCGCCATTCCGGGACCGCCTTTTCAACCAGCGGAAGGACGAGCCGGTCGACGATCTCGTCATCGACCGGCTCGCCAGCCTCCAACGCCCGGCGCAGGTCGGCGCGGGCCTCCTCGGCGGCGGCGAAACGGGGCCGGTCACCGCCCCCGGGGAGCTCGATGGTGGCCGCGGCGAAGCCCGCCGCTACGGAGTTGTCGCGCCCGGGCCACCAAGCGGGGGTACATCTTGTGCAGTCCGCCGGGGTGGCCGACCAGGATCAGCGGCGCCGGCGCCGGCGCGGATGCGGTCGCGGGCGTCCACAGGATGCCGGGGATCTCACCGAGGGTGAATTCGCGCTCAAGGACACCGTCGTCGAGGCGCTGCTCAGAAGTGAATTGCATGGTCGTGCCCTTCAGGAGTGTGCTCGTGGACGGCGCTCCCGGACGACCTATCGCCCGACCGTGACCCCGGAGGGAAGCACCCATGTCGATACGTTCACGGGTACCACCTCCTCGTTGTCTCGCACGGCCCTCCGGGAAAGTAGCAGTGGTCGCCGTGATCCGCCAACGGGTTCTTGCGGAGACTCCGTGGCTGGATGCCACAGACGACAACAAGCCGGTGACCTGGGTCACTCCCCACACCTCCCGCAAGACCGTGGCCACCCTCATCAAGGAAGCGACCGATACGAAGATCGCCGCAGCGCAACTTGGGCACTCCAGCGAGGAGGTCACCGCCACGTACTACATCGCCACGCCTGCCCAAGCCCCGGACGTCTCGGACATCCTCGAGCGACTCGGCACCGACCACGGAAGGCGGCAACGTCACGCACCCGCCCTGCCCAACGATGCGCATGGATGACAAACCTGGTTGTCGACCCCGGTAAATGGGGGGGGTTCGGGGGGCGGTTCAAAAACCCATAGACAAACTTAAAACCCTGACCGACGTTTCCGCTGATCAGGGCTTTAAGTTTGTCGGGACGGCCGGATTCGAACCGACGACCCCTTGACCCCCAGTGAACTGGCAGGTCTACCGGCGGCTGCCGGACGATACCGCCTCCTGCCGAATATGCAGGTCACCGGCCAGGCGGCGGTCCGAGGCAGGTCGGGTTCTACCGGGCCTTCCCGGGCCGTCCGTGAGACGGTTGTGAGATCTCACGGGCGGCCCGGCTGCAGAGAAGCGCTAGAGAACGGCACCAGCGCCTCTCCGCCACCGAACGCTCGAGGCACAGACCTCTCAACAGCTCGTACGACTTCCTCCCGCGCCCCGTGCTCCGACGCACGTGACTGGCGTTGGCGTTAGCGACCAAGCTGTCGATTCAGCTCCTCGAGCATGTCGGTTATCTCGAGTCGGCTGGCGGCGGCTGGCATGATCCGCGTGGTGCCGTAGGCGAGCTCCACCAACGCCGAGCGCGCGGTGGCAAGCTCGGCCGCAGTGGCGTCGAGCTGATGCCAGGATGCGTGGACTGCTGGGACGACGTCGTCGCGCAGGCGGACAGCAAAGGCCCGGGCCACCTCGGCGTCGGTGCCCGTCCGAGTGTTCCACTCGTCGTCTCCGAGATCCCCTAGGGCAATGTCGATGACGTCCGCCAGCAGATGGAGCATCTGCGCGTCTCCGGCGAGCCGGACGTTGGACGCGGCAACCCGGAGAGCGGTACGAACAATTGGCACGTCGTCCAGGCCGGCGTGGCGCTCGCCCAGCATGAACTGGATGTTCTGGCGTTGCCAGCCACGCGCAAGTTGCAGGGCCGTCATGTCATCGGCACTGACGGTGTCGATGGCGGCGCCGGCCAGCAGGAGGGTAGCGATGACCCGTCGTTCGTTGCGTTCGACTGCGTGCATCAAAGCGGTTCGCCCTTGCCGGTCGCGGGCATTCACGTCGGCGCCGGCATCAAGGAGCACGTCGGCTGCGGCGTGATCGCCTCGACGCGCCGCCACCACGATCGCTGGTGTGGCGTCGGAACGCTGTTGGTTAGCGTCCGCTCCATAGGCGAGGAGAAGTCGTAGCACCGCCGGTGCGACGGCTCGCGTCACCGCGGTGATGAGTGGTGCTTCCTCGTTCGGGACGGGGGTCGCTCCCGCTTCCAGCAGCACCCGTAGCGTCGCAAGAGCTGTTGGTGTCGGGCGGAACGCGGTGTGGGACAGGGCCTGGGTCAGCACGCTCGGTCCGGTGGCGGGTTCCGCCGTGAGCGCCCCGTGGGCGATAAGAAACAGCACCACCTCCGTGTGTGCCTCGAGTACGGCGGCGCGCAACGGCGAGGCGGTGTAGGGATCGGCGGGGCCGGTGCGCGCGCCTGCGTTGACCAGCATGCCTACGATCCCCCGCCGGCCGCTGCGCGCTGCTTCGGCCAGCACCGATCCTCGGAATCGGCCAACCGGGACGTTCGGGTCTGCGCCGTTGGCCAGCGCTTGCCCGACGGCCACCTCGTCCCCAGCCTGCACGGCGTCGATCAGGCGCTGATCGGCAGCCTCGTTCATCGATCATCACCCGTGGTCTCACTGAACGCTCGCAGATGCAGCCGTGCCGCAGGGTTGCTGGCGAACCAGGCGAAGAAGTCGTTGTCCGCATCAAGGCCGGCGCGAACCGCGTCACACCAGTCCTGCCGATCGAGCACGGCCAGGTACTGCCGGACGAAGTGGTCTCGCTGTTCATTGGTGCATCCGGATCGCTGCGGATCCTGATCCGCCAGATGGTCGGCGATGACCGCGGCGTCGACGTACCTGTTCAGGGCCGGTGTCTGCCGGCCGAGGCGAGCCACGTGCGCGGCGAGGACATGAGGCGCCGGCGGATAGTGCTCGAGGGTCATGCCCATGCCACCGCAGCCCGCCATTATCTTCAATAGTCGCCCGGTGTGGTCGACCAGGTCATCGTCGGTCTCAGTTCCGGTGATCGCTTCGTGCAGGTGAGCTGCAGTGGCGACGCGGCCGGCGAAGTAGCCGTTGAGGTAGTCACCGTCGCAGGCGTAGCGCAGCAGCCATCGACGCGAGGCGTATGCCCCCTGCTGGCAGAGCGCCTCGATGACGTAGACCCGTCCCCAACCGGCAACACGATGGGCCAGCCACAACAACGCTTCCTCACCTCCGCGGCGACGTCGCAGCGCCTCCGCGGCCAACGGCCCAAACCTATCCGACAGCAGCCCGATGGTCTGAACCAGCGGGATGTCTTCCTCCGCCCAATCCGTGGCGAGCAGTGCCAGCCCAACAGTGGCTGAGCATCGATCAGTGCTGTGCCGCACCAGCCACCGGCCGGTCTGCCGCACCCGCTGCCGGTCCGCGCGCAGCGCCGCTGCCGCGATGTGCTCGTTGTAGTGGATCGGGACGTCAACCTCGCAGAACTCGTCGGCGAGTTCGCTCGGTGGCGCATCGGCCTTGCCGAAGTGCATGTCGAGGATGGCGGCAACGTCGACGCCGCGGAGGCGCTGATCTTTCCGGGTCTGCGGGCGCTGCCGCCGGTAGCGGTGGCGTTCGTCGTCCGGATACGGCTCGCCATCACTTGGCAGGGGCGAGTCCGGATCTTGCTGATGCAGGCGCAGGGCGTGTTCGAACAGGGCGGTCTGGGGTCCGAGCGATCCAGGCTCGGTCGTCACGCTCACCGGCGGACGGAGGACTCGATTCTCTCGATCATGGCCGGGATGATGCCAGCCCGGGCCGACCACGGCAAGTGATTAGGCGCTACGCCGAAACGGTGAAGTGGCTACCGAGCCATGCGCGGCACTCAGCCGGCTTTGTCCCACTACCCCCACTTCATCGATCGCTTAGCCTAGACACCGTCTTTCCCGGCATCACCGTTACCACGAATGGCGGCGCTACCGCACTCGTGGCACCTCTTGGTGATCGAGACACTACTCAAAGTGTCGGCCTTACGACAGCGCCGAGCCCTTTTTGTCGTATCGACAAAAAGCTATGGTCGAGCAGTGCCCGATGACACCTGGGAACCACCCCTGATCCTGCTCGCTGTCGATCTCGTGATCCTCACCCTGCGCGGCGGTCGTCTAAACCTGCTTCTCGTACGGCGCGGTGTTGAGCCGTTCGTCGGGCGGGCAGCGCTGCCTGGTGGGTTCCTCGCCGATGAGCGCGAAGACATTCTCAGCGCCGCCCGCCGGGAGCTGCGGGAGGAGGCGGGGCTCACCGACATCCCGCACCTAGAGCAGCTCGGTACATACGGCGACCCCGACCGTGACCCTCGTGGACGCGTGGTCTCCGTCGCCCACCTCGCCGTCGTGCCGCGCCTTCCCGAGCCCGTCTCTGGAACCGACGCCGCAGCTGCTGAGTGGACGCCAGTCGACGACGTACTGGCCGCGCGGGTACCGCTCGCCTTCGACCACTTGCGCATCGTCGTCGACGGGGTGGAGCGTGCTCGCTCCAAACTGGAGCACACGGACCTGGCGACGGCCTTCTGCCCGGAGGTCTTCACCCTCACAGAGCTGCAGCAGGTCTACGAGGCCGTCTGGGGTACACCGCTCGATCCCCGCAACTTCTACCGCAAGGTCCAGGGCACGAAGGGCTTCGTGGTCCCCGCCGGTCCGCCCCGCGCCACGGGCACCGGCCGCCCGGCCCGCGTCTACCGCGCTGGTCCGCGCCGGAACCTCTACCCACCCATGATCCGCACGGTTCCGACCGTCGCAGCCGGAGGAGACGAGAGATGACCAGACCCGTGGTCGTGCTCACCGCACTGGACCTCGAGTACAACGCAGTCCGCGAACGTCTCACGAAAGTCGAACCGCACGTACATCCGATGGGCACGCGCTTCGAGCGTGGCACCGTGACCGGAGGCTCCTGTGAAATCGTTCTCGGCCTTGTCGGCAAGGGCAACCACCCCTCCGCCGTCATCGCCGAGCGCGCCATGACCGAGTTCGACCCGGAAGCGGTCATCTTCGCCGGCGTGGCTGGGGCGCTCTGGCCCTCCGTCGGCCTCGGCGACGTCGTCGTGGCCACCCACGTGTACGCCTATCACGGCGGCACTAGCGAGAGCGACGCTTTCCGCACCCGGCCTCGCGTGTGGGAGATCCCCCATGCCTGTGATCAGCTCGCCCGGCATCTTGAGCGGGAGCGAGGCTGGGCGCGGGGCCTCGCCGGAGGAGTGCCCAAGGTGCGGTTCGGCCCAATCGCCGCCGGAGAGGTCGTCCTCGACTCGGCGTCGTCGCCTGAGGCGACGCGCATCCGTGATCACTACAACGACGCGTTGGCGGTGGAGATGGAGTCGGCCGGGGTCGCCCAGGCCGCCCACCTGAACCGCTCTCTGCCGGCCGTCGTCGTCCGCGGCATCAGCGACCGTGCCGACGGGACCAAGGTCCACACCGACGGCGAGAACTGGCAGCCGCGTGCCGCCGCCAACGCCGCGGCCTTCGCCCTCGCGCTCGCTCAGGAACTCGGGGCGCAGCATGGCTCCTCCCCTCGCCGTCCTCGGAAAGAAGCAGGTGATGCGTCGATGTCCGGCTCCGTCAGAAACGTCGCCAAGGGCAACGCTCACGTCGGATTTCAAGCGCACACCGTTCACCACGCGACCGTCTACGGCGGGCCGGGCGGTGCGGGCGGGGAGACATTCCACGAACAGCTCGCAGACTTGCGCGCCTCGCTCCGTAAGATCCATGAGGCGGGTGACGTGGACGCGGTCACCTACCGCGCGGCGGAGCAGGAGCTGGACGCCGCCGCCGCCGACGTGCCCCCGGCCGACGACGAGGCACGGAGCCGCGCAACCACGGCTCTGCGGAAGCTGCGCGGCCTGCTGTTGGACTGGACGGACCTCGCCACACGGGTCACGGGGCTCATGTCGGCTCTGCGGGATCTGTCATGAGCGCCGGACCGCAGGAAAAGACGTTCACCAACGTCGCGGACGGCAACGCCCACGTGGGCTTCCAGGCCCAGGAGGTCCACATTGAGGGCGGATACCACGTCAGCGACGACGACCCGCCTGAGCGGCAGTTCGAGGTCGGTCTCCGCTACCTGGAGATCAGCGCCCCACCCGAGGCGAGAGAGCTAATCATGAAAGCGGTCGCCCGGGGCTACCAGAACTCCCGCGCCTGCTTCTATCTGGCGCTCGCACTGTTGAGCGGCCGTACCCTGCAGAGCCTGACGGACCAGGAACTCGCGCAGCTGGCACACGTCCGCCGCTGGGCGGCGCAGCGCTCCCAAGATCCCTGGGCCCGGGGCATCAATGTCGTCAGCTCGCTGCTGGACTCGCTGCCGCAGACCACGGCGGAGACTCCCGACCCGGCCGCGATCGGTGTGGTGGTCAGGGAGTTCGAATCGCTCAACCCACCCCTGCAGGAAAGCATCCTCAACCACCTCGAGGTTTTCTTGGCCGGCCCGCACCAGGACTGGACCTGGCAGAAGACGTTCGCGGCCGCCCGGCGGGACAGGACAGCCAACGACCGGGTGGAGCGGGTCTGGAAGTTCTTCCAGCCCAAGCCGATCCCTCCCAGGCCGGTTCCGCCACATCCGATCCGTAAGGACGCGGGGGACTATCTACGCGCCCTCGGCGGCTCGGCACTGCTCCTCGTCACGGGCCTTGCGGTGGTCCAGTACGCCTGGGCCCACTCATGGCTTCGCTCAGCCGGCTACCTGATGGTGGCTCTTGGAGCCGTCGTCGTCGTGGTCCGGGCCGGATTCACGATCAGGCTGGCTCGGCATCGACGCCGGGCGGCCCGCCAGCGTCTCACCTTCACACCCCGGCGTGCTCCCGCACAGTCCGACCGGTTCGCCTCAGCGATGGACTCCTTGTTCGACCGCTACTTCGGACGTTACCTGCCGCCGGACATAGCCCGGGAGACGTGGCTGGCGGAGACGGCGGGCATCCGGCAGACCCTCCGTAACGAGCTGGTCGAGCTGTATCGGGAGCAACCGGTCGACGCCAAGCGTGTCGCCTGGCTAGTGAGATTCCTGGCCAGCGACGTCAAGCGGCAGTGGCTCAGCGGTGAGCTGACCGCGGATCCCGAGGACTCCCGAGTGTCATCCTCGACGCGGACCGCCTTCGGCACCGCGGTGTTCGCCCTGTTGGTTGCCGGACCGCTGCTGCTGTGGCAGGCCCTCGTCGAGGCGCCGTTCACGACGGTGATCGCGATGGCCGGAATCGTGGCCGGGGCTCGACTCGCCATTCAGGGCTGGCTCGCGATCCTTCTCGAGGGCCACCGCTACCGGGACGACCTAGGCCGGGTCCGGCGCGACTACGAGGACCGGCGCGCGGCGTACGACCGGTGGGTGCGCAAGTTGGAATCGAAGCCGACCGACGCGGAGATGGCGCATTGGCTCGACTGCGACCGCAAGATCCTGGTCGAGGACACGCTGCGGCACTACCGCGTGGCCGCGCAGGACGTGATAGCGCACGCCTTCATCGAGGCGCCCGTGCCCGGGTGCAAGCGGGCCCGGGTCAGCAAGGGACCCTGGCGCTACTCACGATACAAACTTCTCCTCTTCCTGCTCACCAAGGACGGCGTCCGCCAGGTCACGGTCACCCTCGACTTCGAGACCATGGAATTCGGCGATCAGCAGCGTCTCACCTACCAGTACAACTCGGTCGTGGCGGCGCACGTCGTCGATGCCCGCAACGGCGAGAAAAAACTATCCCTTACCCTGACGAACAATCCCCGGGACGAGCTGACGATCACCGGTGAGTGGCCAGGCATGCCGGAACTCGGCGACGACGACCGCATCGCCTCCCAGGTCTCCCTCGACGCCTCGGGCCTCGAGCGCACCCTGCACGTGCTGGAGGGCATCGCTGCCGAAGGCAAGGAATGGATCACCCACGAGAACCGCCGAGAACACGCCGGCCTCCGGCGGCTCGTCGCAGCGATGGAGGGCTGACGGATGCGGTGCTGCTCGGCGCGGGGTCAGGGTCGGGCAGCACCGCGGTTTGGGATGCGGCAGGGTGGTGCTCGGTGACACGGACGTCATCGATCCAACCTCGCTCAGGGGTCGGCCGGCTGGTACCTGCGGACCTGCGGACCTGCGGACCTGCGGACCTGCTACGGACGTTAGTGCCGACGCCTGCCGAAGGGTTGGTGATGTCGGCTGGCTGACGGCCCGGCACCTAGCGCTGACCCAGGGTCCGGGTGCGAAGAGGCCGCCAGACCACTGCCCCGACCGGGTTGCCCTCAGAACAGTAGAAGCGCGTCGAACTCCGGTTCTTCGTCCCTGCTGGCCATGACACCTCGGCTGCCGCTCATACGGCGGCGGCCTGCGGGACCATCGCCCACCACTTCCTCCCCCCGCCACTTGCCAGGGGAGTGATTCACCCTTGACGGATCGACAAGTAGGACCGTCACACGCAGGCAGGACATGCGGGGTTGTCGCGATGCTGTCGCAGCCGAACGGGGCAACGGTAGAGGTGGCAAAAGCTCACCTCTACCGAGGAGGACGTCATGAGACAGAACCCGAACCGGGGCCGCGTCTACCGCTGCTGCGCCTGTCGTGACAGCACCGGCCGACTACTCGGCCCCCGGTGCCCCAAGCTGTCCAATGCCCGGCACGGCGGCTGGGCGTTCGCCGTCGACCTGCCGAGCCTGACCAAGCGCAGCACCATGCGGCGTACCGGCTTCGCCACCAAGGCGGCAGCCTCGGCGGCCCGCGCCCATGTGCTTGAGTGCGAGCGCGCCGGCGTCAGCCTCGACGACAGCGAAACGGTCGCCAGCTACCTCACCTGCTGGCTTGAGGCCAAGTCCCCGAGCCTCAAGACGAACACCGTGAACCGCTACAGCGCCTACATCCACAACGACCTCATCCCCGCGCTCGGCGCCGTGCCCTTGGAGCGGCTCACTCACGACCACGTCACCCAGTTCATCCAGCGTGAGCTCGCCACCGGCCGCGGCCCGGTCACCCTGCGCCGCTGCATCACGACCCTGTCGAGCGCGCTCAACGACGCCCGCCGCAACCACCGGCTGCCCCACAACGCCGCTCGCTTCGCTACGGTCCCGCGACCGCCGACGCCCGAGCTCACCTGCTGGAGCACCAACCAGACAAGCGCGTTCCTGCGGCACTGCCACGCCGTTGAGGATCCGCTTGCGGACCTGTTCGAGTTGATGATCTGCACCGGGATGCGAAAAGGCGAGACTCTGGGCCTGCACTGGGCCGATGTGGACCTCGATGCGCGGGCACTGTTCGTGCGCTGGACGTTGGTCAGCGTCGACAACAGCCGCAGCATGTTGAACGCGCCCAAGACCCACGGCAGCCGGGCCTGGGTCGCCCTGTCCACCCGGGCCGTCGCCGCGTTGCAGCGGCAACGCCGCCGCCAATGCCGGCAACAGGTGACCGCCCGCCATCACGACAATCTCGACCTCGTGTTCGCCAGACCCGATGGGCAACCCCTGCGGCCGCAGTACGTGCTCGACCACCTGCGCCGCCTCACCGCCGACGCCGGGCTTCCGGCAATTCGGGTGCACGACCTGCGACACATCGCCGCCACCATCATGATCAACCAAGGGGTGCCGATCGCCGTGGTGTCCAAGACGCTGCGCCACAGGAACGTGGCCACCACCGTCGACATCTACGGCCATCTCACCCGCGACGCCGCCGCCGACGGCGTGAGCGCCACCTGCGCGGCCCTCGACGCGGCCGACGCCCGGGCCGCCTGACCGCTTTTGCAAGATCCGTGCGTGGGTGCGACAGCAACGCGACAATACAGCCCTGAAACGATCACAGGGGATATGCCTGTCGGCATATCCCCTGGTCAGATGCGTCGGGACGGCCGGATTCGAACCGACGACCCCTTGACCCCCAGTCAAGTGCGCTACCAAGCTGCGCCACGTCCCGCCCCCGCGTGGTTTCCCCCGCGACAGCCGGTACAGCTTAGCGCAGCAGCTGCCGGTCGTCCGCACAGGCCCCACCCGGGTCGCGTGGGCCGCGAACCACCACACACCGCCTAGAGCGTCCTAGGAGGGTGGGGTAGAGAAATGCCGGATGACCCCGAAGGGCCATCCGGCATTTTTGGGCGTGCGGGGTCAGCCGTGCGCCTTGCCACGGCCGCCGGGGCCGAGCTTCTTGCGAGGGCGTACGGAGATCTCGATGGGGCTGCCCTCGTACCCGAACTCCTCGCGGAGCTTGCGCTCGACGAAGCGCTGGTATCCGGCATCCAGCGGGCCGGTGGTGAAGAGCACGAACCGCGGCGGCGCCACCCCGGCCTGGGTGGCGAACAGGATGCGTGGCGCGCGTCCGCCGCGCACCGGGTGCGGGGTGGCCTGCACCAGCGCGGTGAGCCACTGGTTGAGGTGCGCGGTCGGCACCCGGGTCTCCCAGCTGGTGAGGGCCTTGTTCAGGGCCGGGGCCAGCTTGTCCACCGCCCGGCCGGTCATCGCCGACAGGTTCAGCCGGATCGCCCAGGGGATGCGGCGCAGCTCCCGGTCGATCTCCTTGTCGAGGTAGTACCGGCGGTCGGCGTCGACCAGGTCCCACTTGTTGAACGCGATGACGAGCGCCCGGCCCGCCTCGGTCACCATCGTCAGGATCCGCTGGTCCTGCTCGCTGATCGGTTCGCTGGCGTCCAGCAGCACCACGGCCACCTCGGCGGCCTCAATGGCGCCGGCGGTACGCAGGCTGGCGTAGTACTCGGTGCCGCTGGCCTTGCCGACCCGCTTGCGCAGACCGGCCGTGTCGACCAGCTGCCAGGTCTGACCGCCGATGTCGACCAGGCTGTCCACCGGGTCCACAGTGGTGCCGGCGACCGAGTCGACGACCGCCCGCTCCTCGCCGGAGAACCGGTTGAGCAGGCTGGACTTGCCCACGTTCGGCCGGCCGACCAGTGCCACCCGGCGCGGCCCGCGCGGCCGGTTCTCCACGATTTCCGGGGCCTCCGGCAGCGCGGCGAGGATGGCGTCCAACAGGTCACCGGAGCCGCGTCCGTGCAGCGCGGACACCGGGAACGGCTCGCCGAGGCCGAGCGACCACAACGAGGTGGCCTCCATCTCGATGGCGGTGTTGTCGGCCTTGTTCGCCACCAGGATCACCGGCTTGGCGCTGCGCCGCAGCATCTTCACCGCAGCCTCGTCCACGTCCGTGGAGCCCACCATCGCGTCGACCACGAAGAGGACCACGTCGGCGGTGACCACCGCCGTCTCGGCCTGCGCCGCGATGGCCGCGGCCCGGTCCTTGGCGTCCGGTTCCCAACCGCCGGTGTCCACGACGGTGAACGACCGGCCGTTCCACTGCGCGTCGTACGGCACCCGGTCCCGGGTCACGCCGGGGATGTCCTCGACGACCGCCTGTCGACGGCCGATGATCCGGTTGACCAGGGTGGACTTGCCCACGTTCGGACGACCCACCACGGCCACCACCGGCTGCGGGCCGGTCGGCTCCTCGACGGCGACGTCGGGCTCGCGCAGCTCAACCCAACCGGCGTCGCTACTCATGCCGCTCCTCCGCTGCGCTGCGGACCGTCAAGAGCCACAAGCGCGTTACTCATGCCACGCCCCGCTCGGTGAGCAGGTCACGCAGCCGGACCACGACCTCGTCGATGCCCAGCTCGGTCGTGTCCAGCACGACGGCGTCCGGCGCCTGGGCCAACGGGTTGACCTTGCGGGTCGAGTCGAGCCGGTCCCGGCGGGCCAGGTCGGCGGCGGTGGCCGCCACGTCGGCGGCGTCCTCGGCGCTGCGCCGGGCGGCACGAGCCGCCTCGGAGGCGGTGAGGAAGACCTTCAGGTCGGCGTCCGGCGCCACGACCGAGCCGATGTCGCGGCCCTCGACCACCATCCGACCGGCGTTGACGATCATCTCGCGCTGGCGGGCGACCAGCAGCTCACGGACCGCCTGCACCGCGGCCACGGCGGAGACCGCCCCGGTCACCTCGGCGCCGCGGATGTCCGCGTCCACGCCCACGCCGTCGACGGTCACACCGTACCCCTGGGGGTCGGTGCCAATGCGCAGGTCGACCTCGCCGGCCACCTTCGCCACCGACGCGGCGTCGGTGAGGTCCACGCCGGAGCGCAGCACGGCCCACGTGATCGCCCGGTACATCGCCCCGGTGTCCAGGTAGCGCGCGCCGATGCCGGCGGCGAGCCGCCGCGACACGGTGGACTTACCCGATCCGGACGGCCCGTCCACAGCGACCACACATCGCCCGGTCCGTACGTTTTCCTCCACCGTGTCCTCCTCAGCCCGTACCTCGCGGATCGCCCGGTGCTCTGGCGCCGCAAGCGGTTGTCAATCGTCATCAATCATGCCCGGGGTTCCTGGCGGACCCACGCGCGCCGCCGCCCGAGGCGACCCACGCCACCTCAGCCGGCCGCGTTCCGGCCGTCGCGAGCCTACCGGCACCCGTACCCCGAACTCGGGGGTCAGTCACCCACCGCGTTGAACAGGGCGGCGACCTCGGCGTTGGTCAGCCGCCGGATCCGCCCGGTGCGCAGTTCACCGAGCCGGATCGGCCCGATCGCGGTACGCACCAGCCGGGTGACCGGGTGCCCGACCTCCTCCATCAACCGCCGGACGATGTGCTTGCGCCCCTCGTGCAGGCTCAGCTCCACCTGGGCGGATTTACCCAGCGTGTCCACCACCTTGAACGAGTCGACCTTGACCGGCCCGTCCTCCAGCTCGACGCCCGCGAGGAGCCTCTTGCTCAGGTTGCGCGGAATCGGCCCGACCACCTCGGCGAGGTAGGTCTTGAGCACCTCGTACGAGGGGTGCATGAGCTTGTGCGCGAGGGTGCCGTCGTTGGTGAGCAGCAGCAGGCCCTCGCTGTCCGCGTCGAGCCGCCCGACGTGGTAGACCCGCTGCTCCACCCGGTTGCCGATGAACTCGGCAAGCTCGTTGCGTCCCTTGTCGTCCGCCATGGAGGTAACCACCCCGCGCGGCTTGTTCATCGCCACATAGACCAGGCGAATGTCGACCTGGAGGCGCTCCCCGTCAACGTGGATCACCGCGGTGGCCGGATCGACCTTGTCGCCGAGCTTCGCCACGCGCCCGTCCACGGTCACCCGGCGCCGGAAGATCAGGTCCTCGCAGGCACGCCGGGAGCCCACGCCGGCGGCGGCGAGCACCTTTTGCAGGCGCTCTGCCCCCTCATAGACGGGGGCGTCGGATTTCGGGGAACGGTTATCGGGTCGCATCAGCAAGCTCTTCTACGTCGTCGGGCAAAAAGGGTGCGAGAGGTGGCAGTTCGTCGACGGTGTTCAGCCCGAGCTTCTCCAGGAACAGCGTGGTGGTCCGGTAGAGGAACGCCCCGCTGTCCGGTTCGGCGCCGCACTCCTCGACGAGGCCGCGAGTGAGCAGAGTACGGATCACGCCGTCGCAGTTGACACCCCGGATGGCCGAGATCCGCGACCGGGTCACCGGCTGCTTGTACGCGACCACGGCCAGAGTCTCCAACGCCGCCTGGGTCAGCCGCACGGACTGCCCGTCCAGGACGAACCGCTCGACGTACGTAGCGTATTCCGGCCGGGTGTACAACCGCCAACCGCCCGCCGCCCTGCGCAGCTCGAACCCGTGCCTGGCGGCCGTGTAACCGGCGGCGATCTCGTCGAGCATCGGTCCGATCCGCTCGGCCGGCTGCTCCAGCACCTGCGCCAGGACCAGCTCGCTGACCGGTTCGTCCACCACCAGCAGGATCGCCTCCAGCGCGCCGCGCAGCTCGGCGTCGGGCAGGTCGGGCGCGGGCTCCGGCGCGGCCGTCACCCGCCGCCGCCCCCCAACCTCCCGCCGAGGTACGCCCCCAGCCCCGGCAGCCCCGGCAGGCTCAACAGCCCGGACCGACTCGGCAGCCCCGGCAGGCTCGGCAGCCCCGGCAGGCTCGACGGCAGGCTCGGCCGGCCCGTCAACGATCGTGGATGATTTCGGCCCCTGGAGAGGCGGTTCGCTTCCACGGTCGTCGGTGGGCGTCGGCGGGACGGTGCCCGCCGCGGCTGCGTTCGCGGGTTGGTCGGTGTCGTGTTCCCCGTCGACCTCGACGGCGCTGGGAGACCCAGGGAGGGTGCGGACGCCGAGCCGCGCGGGCGCGTCAGGTGCACCGGCAGCGTCGGCATCCTCGGCAGGTTCAGCAGCGTCGGGAGACTCAGCGGCCGCGGGAGACTCAGCAGCGCAGGCAGCCTGGAAAAGCTCGGCAGCCTCGGGAGCCTGGGAAAGCTCGGCGGCCGCGGGAGATTCGGTGGCGTCGGCAGTGGTGGGGGCCGGTGGGCGGGGGCGATTCCACGGCGGGACCCAGGCGGCGGCCTGGTCGGCCAGGGAGTCCCGGCGTTCCTCGTCACTCATCCCGCTCACCCTCCGTCATTTCCGTTCCGCCCGCTCCCGCGAACTCCGAGCCGGCCTCCCCCGCCGACCCAGGCCCGGCCTGCGCCGCCGACCCAGGCCCGGCGACGAACGCCGATGTCGGCCCAGACTCCCCCGCCGGCTCCGGCTCGGCCACGCGCGCCGATGTCGGCCCAGCCTCCCCCGCCGGCTCCGGCTCGGCCACGAACGCCGCCCCGGGCCCGGGCTCGCCCGCCGACTCCAGTGCTGGGGCCGGGTCGGGGTCGGCGGGGGTGCCGGCGTACTCGTCGACGTGCAGGTCGGTTTCGCCGTCGACCGGGCCGGTCCAGCGCACGGTCAACTCCTCCAGGGCCTGCTCCTGCACGAAGGCCACCAGACCCTCCCGGTACAGCTCCAGCAGCGCCAGGAACCGCGCCACCACCTCCAGGGTGGCCTCGCAGTCCGCGCAGAGCAGCGAGAACGTCGCCGTGCCGGCCCGGCGCAGCCGGGAGGCGAGGATCGCCGCGTGTTCACGGACGCTGACCCGGACCATGTGCACGTGGGCGATGGACACCTCGGGCACGGGTTTCGGGGTCATCGCCCGTACGGCCAGCTTCAGCAGTCGCTGCGGGCCGATGCCGAGCACCAGGTCGGGTAGCGCCTCGGCGTAGCGGGGCTCCAGGCTGACCGCGCGGGGATACCGCCGACCGCCGACCGCCTCCAACTCGGCGATGTGCGCCGCCGCCTCCTTGTACGCCTTGTACTGCAGGAGCCGGGCGAAGAGCAGGTCGCGCGCCTCCAGCAGGGCGAGGTCCGCCTCGTCCTCCACCTCGGCGGCGGGCAGCAGCCGGGCCGCCTTGAGGTCGAGCAGGGTCGCGGCGATGAGCAGGAACTCGCTGGCCTCGTCGAGGTCCCAGCTGTCACCCATGGCGCGGATGTAGGCGATGAACTCGTCGGTGACCGTGTGCAGGGCCACCTCGGTGACGTCGAGCTTGTGCTTGCCGATCAGTTGCAGCAGCAGGTCGAACGGGCCGGTGAAGTTGGCCAGCCGCACCGTGAAGCCGGTGGCAGCCGTGTCGGCGGGCTGCACACCGTCGACCACGGCCGCAGCAGCGGCTTCGGGTGGGTCGAGGGGTGGCGCGGTCACCGCACGACCGTAGTCCACGACACGGACACGGGGCGTTCCGGCTACCGCTCCGACTGGGCGGCGATCACCTCACGGGCCAACTGACGGTAGTTGCGCGCCCCGGAGGACGCCGGGTCCATCGTCGTGATCGGGGCACCGGCCACGGTGGACTCGGGGAACTTCACCGTCTTGGTGATGACCGTCTGGTAGACCTTGTCGCCGAACGCCTCGACCACCCGCTGGAGCACCTGACGGCAGTGGGTGGTGCGGCTGTCGTACATGGTGGCGAGGATGCCTTCGAGTTCCAGGTCGAAGTTGAGCCGCTCGCGCACCTTGTCGATGGTGTCCAGCAGAAGCGCGACGCCGCGCAGGCTGAAGAACTCGCATTCGAGGGGAATGAGCACGCCGTGCGCGACGGTCAGCGCGTTGATCGCCAGCAGGCCGAGCGAGGGCTGGCAGTCGATCAGGATGTAGTCGTACTCCTTGCGCACCGAGCGCAGCACCCGGGACAGGGCCATCTCCCGGGCGACCTCGTTGACGAGCTGGATCTCGGCGGCGGAGAGGTCGATGTTGGCCGGCAGCAGGTGCAGACCCGCGACGTCGGTCTTGATGAGGACGTCCTCGGCGGTCACGTCGTCCTGCATGAGCAGGTTGTAGACGGACAGGTCGAGGTTGTGCGGGTTGACCCCCAGGCCCACCGAGAGCGCGCCCTGCGGGTCGAAGTCGACAAGCAGCACCTTGCGGCCGTACTCGGCCAGCGCCGCGCCCAGGTTGATGGTGGTCGTGGTCTTGCCGACGCCACCCTTCTGGTTGGCCATCGCGATGATGCGCGCCGGGCCGTGCCGGTCGGTGGGCATCGGCTCGGGGATCGGCTTGCGCATGGTGTAGGCAGCCGGGTCCGCGGGACCCAGGTCCGCGCCGAGCGTGGCCTGCTGCTCGCGGAGCTCCGACGTCCAGGTCTCGGCACGGTCACCGTTGCCAGCCATGTGCTCGTTGCCCCCTCCCGACGACCCACCCGGCGTCGGAGCCGTCCGACGTCCTTCGCGGCGCCGCTGCGCACCCCGGTCGTGTCGCCCCAGGAGGTCCGCGCCGATGCCGACTGTACGCCACCGACCAGCAGGGCGTTCGGCACCGGCCCGGCGTGTCGAAGCCGACGACCGCCGGGGTTCAGCCGAGGGCGCGCGGGTGGGCCGTGGCGTACACCTCGCGCAGCCGCTCGACGGTGACGAGGGTGTAGACCTGGGTGGTGGTCACCGAGGCGTGGCCCAGCAACTCCTGGACCACCCGGACGTCGGCGCCCCCGTCGAGCAGGTGGGTGGCGTACGAGTGGCGCAGGGTGTGCGGGGAGACCGCGGCAGCGCCCTCGACCGGCAGGCCGGCCCGCCCGGCGGCGCGGCGCAGGATGGCCCAGGCGCCCTGGCGGGACAGCGCTCCGCCGCGCGCGTTCAGAAAGACCGCCGGGGTTCCCTTGCCGCTGGCGGCCAGCCCGGGTCGGGCCCGGACCAGGTAGGCGCGCACCGCCTCGACGGCGTACCCGCCGATCGGCACCAGCCGCACCCGGCCGCCCTTGCCGCGCAGCAGCACGGTGCCCTCGTCGGCGTCGAGGTCGTCGATCGCGACGCCGATCGCCTCGGAGATCCGCGCGCCGGTGCCGTACAGGAATTCCAACAGCGCCCGGTCGCGCAGCGCGAGCGGCGCCTCCTCGCCGGTCGCGGTGATCGCACCGGCGGTCTCCAGGAGCCGGACCACGTCGTCGACTCCCAGCGCGCGGGGCAGCCGGCGCGGCGGGGTGGGCGGGCGGACGTCGCGGCTGGGGTCGGCGCCGGCCAGTCCCTCGCGCAGCGCGAAGCGGTGCAGGCCGCGGACGGCGCTGGCCGCGCGGGCGGCGGACGACACGGCGAGGGGCGGATGGTCGTCGTCGCCGGCGCGCAGTCGGGCCAGGTGCGACTCGACGACGCCGGCACCGACCGACGCGAGGTCGGCGACGCCGGCGTCGGCCAGGGTCGTGAGATAGCGCTCCAGATCCCGGCGGTACGAGGCGAGGGTGTTCGCGGACAGGCCGCGCTCGACGGTGAGGTGGTCGAGGTAGCCGCGCACGGCACGGCGCAGGGCCGGCGCGGGCTCCGCGCCCACGCCGGCCTGCTGCGCGACCCCGGTCAGACCGCCACCGCCTTAGGCCAGGACGTCGGCCAGCGGGAGCACGGTCATGCCGTGCGCCTCGGCGACCGGACCGTAGGTGACCTGGCCGTCGTGGGTGTTGAGGCCCAGCGCGAGGGCCGGGTCGTTGCGCAGCGCGTCGCGCCAGCCGTTGTTGGCCAGCTCCAGGGCGTACGGCAGGGTGACGTTGGTCAACGCGTAGGTGCTGGTGTTCGGCACCGCGCCGGGCATGTTCGCCACGCAGTAGAAGATCGACTCGTGCACCTTGTAGACCGGGTCGGCGTGCGTGGTGGGGCGCGAGTCCTCGAAGCAGCCGCCCTGGTCGATGGCGATGTCGACGAGCACGCTGCCCGGCTTCATCCGGGAGACCAGCTCGTTGGAGACCAGCTTCGGTGCCTTCGCGCCGGGCACCAGCACCGCGCCGATGACCAGGTCGGCGTCGAGCACGGCCCGCTCGATCTCGTACGCGTTCGAGGCGACGGTCTGCAGGTGACCCCGGTAGATGGCGTCGGCCTGGCGGAGCCGGGCGACGTTCTTGTCCAGCAGGAGCACCTCGGACTGCAGGCCCAGGGCGATGGCGGCGGCGTTCAGGCCGGAGACGCCGGCGCCGATGACCACGGTCTTCGCCGCGTACACCCCGGAGACGCCGCCGGGCAGCACGCCACGCCCGCCGCCGGTGCGCATCATGTAGAACGCGCCCACCTGCGGGGCGAGCCGGCCGGCCACCTCGGACATCGGGGCGAGCAGCGGCAACGACCGGTCGGGCAGCTCGACGGTCTCGTACGCGATGCCGGTGACCTTGTGGTCGATCAGCGCGTCGGTGCACTCTTTGGAGGCGGCCAGGTGCAGATAGGTGAACAGCACCTGCCCCTCGCGCATCCGGTGGTACTCCTCGGCGATCGGCTCCTTGACCTTGAGCACCAGCTCGGCGGTGTCCCACACCTCGTCGGCGGTGGCCAGGATCGTGGCGCCCGCCGCGGCGAACTCGTCATCGGTGATGCTGGAGCCGACGCCGGCGCCGGACTCGACGAAGACCTGGTGGCCGCTGCAGGTGAACTCGTTGACGCCCGCCGGCGTGATCGCCACGCGGTACTCGTGGTTCTTGACCTCGCGTGGGATTCCGACCTTCACGATGCAGACACCTCTCTTCGGGGCTGCTTGCCCCCGACTGCTCGCTCCCGCGGCGGCCCCATTGCCGCCACGGTCCACCGGTCCCGCCGGCGGCAGTCTAGGCGCGCTCGGCCCCGCCACGAGCCAGCACAGTGGCATCCGGTGCCCGGGTGACCTGACGGAATGTCCGGGCGCCGAACGGGCCGGCAGTGGGACGCCACCTCAGCCGTCAGGACAGTGTTCGCCCATTATCGTCCCATCTGACGGGTGGCAGTGCGGACAGCGGGCGAGTGGATCACTAGTGTGTCCGCCCATGACCACTCCTCCTTACCAACCCGGGTACGCCCCGGGTTACTCCGACAAAAGCAAGATCGTCGCGGGCATCCTCGGCATCCTGCTCGGCACCTTCGGGGCCGGTCGGTTCTACACCGGACACACCAAGATCGCCGTCCTCCAGCTCGTCGTGAGCCTGGTGACCTGCGGCTTCGGCGCGCTCTGGGGCGTCATCGACGGCATCCTGATCCTGGTCAACGGCGGCACGGACGCGCAGGGTCGCCCGCTGCGGGACTGACCGGCCACGCCGACACGCAAAGGGGCCCCGCGGCTGACCGCGGGGCCCCTTTGTGCGTACGACCGACCGGGAAGGACCGGCGGCGGCGCTCAGCGCGGCAGCGGTGCCTCCGCCCGGCGCAACGCCGCGAAGCCGGAGTCCCGGGCGCGCGCCGCCGCGAGCAGGCCGGCCACCGCGGACGCGTTGGTGATCTCGCCGGCCAGGACCATGTCGACGGCCTCGTCCAGGTCGACGCGGACGACCTGCAGGTCGGCCTCCTCGTCGTGGCGCTCGTGACGCTCCCCCGCCGGCACGTCGGCCAGGTCGCGGGCCAGGAACACCCGGACGATCTCGTTGGTGAACCCCGGCGAGCTGTGCAGGTCGACCAGCACGTCGATCCGCCCGGCGGTGAGGTCGGCCTCCTCGGCCAGCTCCCGCAGCGCGGCGGCCGGCAGCTCCTCACCGGAGACGTCCATCAGCCCGGCGGGCAGCTCCCACAGGTGCCGGCCGACCGGGTGCCGGTACTGGCGGATCAGCACCACCTGGCCGGCGTCGTCGAGGGCCACCACGGCCACCGCCCCGACGTGCCGGACGAGGTCGCGCAGCGCGGTCCCGCCGCCCGGCATGGTCACCTCCTCGGTGACCACATCGAAGATCCGACCCCGGTAGCGCTCCTCGCGGGAGCGCACCTCGTAGCGGTGCTCAAGGTCGCTCACGAGGCCGACGGGGCCTTCGTCGCGGCGCCGTTGCGGGCGGCCTTGCGTGCCGACGGGGCCTCCGACGCGGCCTCCAGGTCGACCGGCAACTGGTCGGCCTGCGAGTACGTCACGGCGGCCCGGACGAACGACGCGAACAGCGGGTGCGGGTGGGTGGGACGACTCTTCAGCTCCGGATGCGCCTGCGTGGCCACGAAGAACGGGTGCAGATCCCGGTCCAGCTCGATGAACTCGACCAGCCGGCCGTCCGGGGAGGTGCCGGAGATGTGCAGGCCCGCCTTGGTCAGCGCGTCCCGGTAGGCGTTGTTGACCTCGTAGCGGTGCCGGTGCCGCTCGCTGATGTCGGTGCTGCCGTACGCCTCGGCGACGATCGAGCCCTCGGTCAGCGTCGCCGGGTACGCCCCGAGCCGCATGGTGCCGCCCAGGTCGCCCTTGCCGGCGACGATGTCCTCCTGGTCGGCCATGGTGGCGATGACCGGGTGCGCGGCCTGCTCGTCGAACTCCAGCGAGTTGGCGCCGTCCAGGCCGGCCAGGTGCCGGGCCACGTCGATCGTCATGCACTGCAGGCCGAGGCAGAGGCCGAGCAGGGGGATGCCGTTCTCCCGGGCGTACCGGGCCGTGCCGATCTTGCCCTCGATGCCGCGGACGCCGAACCCGCCCGGGATGAGGATGCCGTCCACGCCGGCCAGGGCCGCCGCCGCGCCGGCCGGGGTGACGCACTCGTCGC
This sequence comes from Micromonospora sp. NBC_00617, assembly GCF_045161355.1. NCBI lineage: Bacteria > Bacillati > Actinomycetota > Actinomycetes > Micromonosporales > Micromonosporaceae > Micromonospora > Micromonospora sp. NBC_00617. The sequence goes on from NZ_CP107751.1 coordinate 3,239,317, forward strand.
TGGGCACCCAGCGCAGCTGCACCCGCGCCCGGTGACCGAAACCGGCCGCCCGGATCGCCTCGCTCACCGACAGGTACGCGTCCGGCAGGTCGACGTACTTGCCGACCACGGCGACGGTGACCGTGTGCCGGGGCCGGTGCACCCGCTCCAGCAGGTCGTCCCAGCTCGCCCAGTCCACGTCCCGGAACGACAGCCCGAGCCGGCGCACCACGTACGCGTCGAGCCCCTCGCGGTGCAGCACCTTCGGGATGTCGTAGATGCTCGGGGCGTCCGGCGCGGCGACGACCGCCTCGGCGTCGACGTCGCAGTACAGCGACAGCTTCTCCTTGAGCTTCACCGGGATCTCCCGGTCGCAGCGCAGCACGATGGCGTCCGGCTGGATGCCGATGTTGCGCAGCTGCGCCACCGAGTGCTGGGTCGGCTTGGTCTTCAGTTCGCCCGACGGCGCCAGGTACGGCACCAGCGACACGTGCAGGTAGAAGCAGTTGTCCCGGCCCAGGTCGTGGCGGACCTGGCGGATCGCCTCCAGGAACGGCAGCGACTCGATGTCGCCGACGGTGCCACCGACCTCGGTGATGACCACGTCGGGCAGGACGCCGTCGTCGTCCGGGTCGGCCATCGCCAGGATCCGCGACTTGATCTCGTTGGTGATGTGCGGGATGACCTGGACGGTGTCGCCCAGGTACTCCCCCCGGCGCTCCTTGGCGATCACGTCGGAGTAGATCTGGCCGGTGGTGACGTTCGCCTTGCCGGACAACGCCCGGTCCAGGAAACGCTCGTAGTGCCCGACGTCGAGGTCGGTCTCGGCGCCGTCCTCGGTGACGAAGACCTCGCCGTGCTGGAACGGGTTCATCGTCCCGGGGTCGACGTTGAGGTAGGGGTCGAGCTTCTGCATCACCACACGCAGCCCGCGCGCGGTCAACAGGTTGCCGAGGCTGGAGGCGGTGAGGCCCTTACCCAGCGAGGAGGCAACGCCCCCGGTGACGAAAATGTGCCTGGTCGTCCGTGCTGATGGGGCCAAGGCCTGCTCCCGTGTCGTCTGTCGCGGTCATGCAGACCGCCGTGCTCGATCAGCAAAGTGATCACGCGATCCACGGGATTCCACGGTAACACCTCCCCGGCGGGTACTCGCAGGCCGCACCCCGGGTGCGACCGGAGCGGGCCACCCGGACGACGCCCGACGGTCAGGAGGCGGCAACCTCGGTCGATGGCCGGGTGGCCGGCGCGGCCGGTGTGTCCGCCGGTCGTCGCTGCGCCGGCGCGGCGGGTGTCCCGGCCGCCGCGTCCGCGGCCGGACGCTCCGGCGGCGACTGCGCGGGCCCGTCGACCACCGCAGGGCCCACGGGCGCGTCCGGCCCCGCGGGCAGCACGACCGCTCGTGGGGGCGCCGCGGGCGGGCCGCCGATCGGCCGGGGATGACCCGCGCCCAGCGGTCCACCGCCACCGGTCGGACCGTCACCTCCACCGGCCGGCCCGTCGCCACCGGAGCCCGAGTCGTCGTCGGCCCCGTTCTCCCGGGCACGGCCCGTGCCCGGACGGGTCCGGTCGGCGGCATGCCCGAGGACCCGCAGCGACGCCAGCGCCGCCATCGGCACCACCAGGGCGGCCGCCGCGCCCGCCACGTCCAGCGCCGCGCCGTCGAGCACGCCACCCAGCACCGCCGCGACCGCCGTGCCGGCCAGCGCGGCGCGGATCGCCGGGTAGATGCCGAACAGCCGCATCAGCCCGCCCCACGGCTGCAGCAGGGCGAACCACACCAGCAGCCCACCGGCCAGCGCCAGCACGGTCAACGGGCTGTTCACCAACGTCTCGAAGTTCGCCGTGCTGGACCGGTGCACGGTGAACCCGCCGGTGCCGTCCGCCATCGCGGACAGGAACCGGCCCAAACTCCCCCGCTCGGCCGCCGGCCGCCGCAGGTCCACCACGGCGAAGCCGATGCCGACCGCCAGGGCGGCCATGGTGGCCCACGCCAGTCGGGTGATGGTCAGCCAGCCGCCGGCGCTGATCGCCGCGGCCACGCTCAGCCCGGCGGTCAGCGCGATCGCGCCGACCGGGTCGGCGCCCAGGTACGGGCTGCCGACCACCACCACGGCGAGACCGCCCACGGCGACCATCACGGCGGGCCGCCAGCGGCGGTGCACCCGCTGGGCGAACCACCCGCCGGTCACCAGCGCGCTGGCGAGGAACACTCCCAGCCCGACCGTGCTCAGCCCGGCGTACCGGCCACCCTGCAACGCGGAGTAGCCGACCACGCTGTTGAGCTGCAGGCTCGACCCGGTGAGCACGTCCAGCCCGACGACCAGGGTCGTGAGGCCGGCCACCGCGCCGAACGGGCCGAGCGTGTTCGCGTACCCGGGGGCGAACCGGACCGCCACGGTGCCACCCGCGACCAGCAGCGCGGTGACCACGGCGAAGATCCATCCGGGGTGCTCGCCCCGCCACCAGGGGACGGCGTCGGCGAGCAGCGCGGCCGGAACGGTCAACGCCGCCGCCACCAGCAGCAACTCCACCACCGCCACGACGCGGGCGGAGACCGGGGTCGGGCCGGCCGGACCGGCGTGCGGTCGGGCCCGGCGCAGCAACGGCAGCAACGCCAGAGCCAGCAGCACCTGAAGCCCGGCGAGCAGGGCGAAGAACCGGCCGGAGACGGCCCGCTGGGCGATCGCCTCCCGGTCGGCGTCCGCCGGCGCGTTGATCGCCTCCGTCAGGTCGGACGGTCGGCCGCCGGTGCTGACCGCCGGCCGGCCGAGGAACAACCGCTCCGGCATCGGCCGACCCAGCGCGGCCAGCGCCGTCGGCGCGAGGTCGACAAGTTGCAGGTAACCGTCCCGGCCGGTGCTGGCCGAGGTGAGCCAACCCCGCTCCCACCCCGGCCCGTCGGCGACCACCACGTGCAGCCGCGACGGCTGCTCGGTGTCGGAGATTCCGGCCACCAGCACCAGCGACCGGTCCGGCCGCGCGGCCAGGACCCGGGCCAACTGGGCGTCGGCCGCCCGCGCCTGCTCGGCACGCCCGGCCGGGTCGGTCCCCTCGACCGTGCCGAGGTCGACAATGCTCAGCACGCACGAGCCGAGCAGCTGGCGCGGATCGGCCGGCAGACCCGCGGCGTACCGGTCGACCCGGCCGAACGGGCGGGCGGCGGCCACGGCGGCACCCGGACCCACGGCGACCGAGCAGCGCACCGACTCCGACAGCGACCCGGGCATGGTGCCCCAGGGCAGCCGCTGCTGGTTGTGCTGGACCACGCTCTCCTGATCGGGCAGGTTCGCGCCGATCCCGTCCGGTTGTTCCACGGTCACGCCGGCGGGCGGGCAGCCGCCATCGGGCCGGGTGCCGTTCCACGCGGCGAAGCTTCCCGCGCCGAGGGTCAGCCACCCGTCGACCGGGCAGGTGGGCCGGTGCGCGGACCGCACCGACAGGGAGCCGATCGAGCCGTCCCGGGCCATCCGCCACAGCGTCGGGGTGCTCTGCTGGTCGACGTCCTCCCAGCGCAGCCCGGCGATCCCGGCGAGCACCACGAAGTCGGCGGTGCGCTGCGGGGTGCCCTGTGGCGGCCGGGCGGCCAGCGCGGTGACGCCCAACACCACCACGAGCACGGTCAGCAGGGCGGGAGCGAGTCGACGCATCATCACCGGTGTCCCGTCATCGGCGCGTCGGAGCCGGGGGCGGCCGGAGGAGTCGGACGAGCGGCCAGCTCGGCGTAGAGGGCCGCCAGCACGGCCACCGTGTCCGCCTCGGTGGGCCACGTCGCCGCCCGTTCGGCGCCGCGCCGACCCAGCTCGGCCCGGGCCTGCGGATCGTCCAACAGCGCGCGCACCGCCGCGTCGACCGCGTCCACGTCGCCGGCGGGGACCAGCGCGGCGGCGTCGCCGACCAGCTCCGGCAGGCCACCCACCGCGGTCGCCACCAGCGGCACACCGGCCCGCATCGCCTCCTGGGCGAACAACTGCCGGGCCTCCCAGTCGCTGGTGACCACCGCGAGGTCGGCGCCGGCGAGCAGGTCGGCCACGTCGGTGCGGTGCCCCAGCAGGGTCACCGGGGCTCGGGCCGCGGAGGTCCGCGCGGCCAGCGGCAGGTACGCCGGGCCACTCCCAGCGATCACCACGACCGGCGGCGGGGTACGCGTACGCCAGCGGGCGGCGGCGTCGATCAGCACGTCGTAGCGCTTCTGCGGGTGCAGCCGCCCCACCGAGAGGAGCAACGGCTGCTCCGGTCGTACGCCGAACTCGGCGCGCACGGCGGCGCGGCGTCGACGCGGCGCGGGCAGCGCCGGGGCGGCGACCGGGGCGAGTCGGGTGTCGGCGGCGCCCAGCGCGGCGGCCCGCTCGACCAGGTCGGTGGAGGCGCCGAGAGCCACCCGGACGCCCCGGGCGACCACCCGCTCGACGAACCGCGAGACCCCGCCGCGCAGGCCGCCCGCGAGGACCGCGTTGTGCCAGGTCACGATCAGCGGGGCGGACGGACGGGCCAGCACGGCGACGAGACCGGCGCGCAGGCCGTGCGCGTGCACCACGTCGACCCGGGCCGCGGCGAGCGCCCGCCGCAGGGCGAGCACCGCCCGCGCGTCGGCGGGGGTCGGGCTGGCCGGGATCTCCACCGGTTCGAAGCGCGCGCCGACGCCGGTGAAGTCGAACTGCTCCTGCGTGGCCGCCGGCCCGCAGACCAGCACGGTGGCACCGGCCGCGACGAGCCCGCGCGCCACCGAGCGGACGTGCTGACCGACCCCGCCGGTGCTGGACGCCAGCAGCAGCGCCACGGACCCTCGCCAACCGCTGGTTTCCGTCATTCCGGCCACCGCCGGTTCCCGTTGACAACGCTCACCGAACCGTCGTCTCCTTCCCGTCGCCCCGCTCGGGGGAGACCGCGTCCGGCGTCGGCGTGCCGGCCCGGCCCCGCGGCCCTCGCCGGCCGAGGCGGCGTACCACCCCGGTCAGTAGCGGCCGTACGTCCCGCCGGTCGACGAACCAGACCACGACGAGGAACACGACACCGACCAGAACCCCGGACAGCATGCCCTGACCGAGTGCCGCGGCCGTCGTCGGGGTGCCGCCGTCCAGCCCGGCGAGCCAGCGGCTCACGCCCAGTCCGGCGAGCGCGGCGAGCAGCCCGGCGAGGCCACCGGCCGCCCCGGCGCGCGCCGCGCCGGCCAGCGCCGGCCGGCCGGCGCTGCGCAGCACCGCGGTGACGAGCAACACGCCGAGCACCATCATGCCCACCGAGTTGGCGGACGTCACGGCGAGCACCCGGTCGGTCAACGGCAGGATCGCGCCGAGCAGCAGGACGACGGGCGGCACCACCAGGAAGCCGACGGCGGTCGCGGCGGTCGCCGCCCGGGTCTCCCCGCGCGCGTAGAGCGCCCGGGTGAGGATCGCGAAGAGGCCGTAGCCGACCAGGCCCGGGGCGTACCCGATGATCGCGGCGGCGGCGCTCGGCGCGGTGGACGGGGGGAAGAAGAAGTGCCCGACCGGCCCCGCGGTCCCGACCAGCACGGCCGCGCCGAGGCAACTGAACAGCAGCACCCCGCGTACGGCCGGTGCCAGGGTCGCCCGGTAGCCGTCCTCGTCGCCGGCCGACCGCGCCGCCGCGAGCGTCGGGTAGGCCGCGACGGCCAGCGGCACCGCGAGCACCGCCCACGGCAGCAGGTAGACGGTCTGCGCCAGGTTGTAGACGCTGGGGTTGGTCGCCGCACCGTACGTGACCTGGTTCAGGCTGACGATCAGGGCGATCTGCTGGGTGGTGACGGTGACCGCGCCGGCCACCGCCAACCCGCCGACCCGGGTCCGCGCGTCGGCGGTGAACCCGAATCCGGGGCGCAGCCCGAGACGCAACCGGCGGACCGGAATCAGCAGCGACAACGACAGCACCACCACACCGAGGGTGGTGCCGCCGGAAAGCAGCAACTCGCCACCCGGGCTCACCCCGCCGACGGTGGCGTACCGGCCCTGTGTCGCGCCGAACACGAGGTAGACGACGATGACGGTGAGGCTGGACAGCAGCGGGGCGAGCACCGGCCAGGCGAAGCGGCGATGCGCCTGGAGCACTCCGGTGAGCACGATGCCGATTCCGTACAGCGGCAGTTGCGGCGCGAAGACCCGCAGCATCCGGACGCCGCTCTGCTGCTGGGCGGCGGTCAACCCGTCGCCAAGCAGTCCGATCACCGGCCCGGCGGCGAACACCACGAGCAGCGCGAGCGGGACCAGCAGGGCCAGCGTCCAGGTCAGCAGCGCCCCGGTGGTCCGGGCGACGGCCGTCCGGTCGTCCGCCGCGACCGCGCCGGCCAGCAGCGGTACGACGAGGCTGGCCAGCGCTCCCCCGGCGACGATCTCGAAGATGAAGTTCGGCACCGCGTTGGCCACCACGTAGGTGCCGCCGAGGTCGGTGTGGCCCAGGCCCACGGTGAACACGGCGGTACGGCCGAAGCCGGCGAGCCGGCTGAGCACGGTGAGGACGGCGATGAGCGCGGCTGCCCCGGCCAGCCGGCCGGCGCCGGCGAGGGGTGCCGGTCTGGTCACGTCGTCAGTCGGCGCGTCGGCCCAGTGCGTCGAGCTGCCGCAGGCCCGGGGTCCGCTGGATCACCGCCGTGAAGCTGACCTTCTCGCTGGCGGCGGTGAGCCCGGCGAGCACGGCCAGCAGACCGGCCCTACCGAGCGGGCCGCTGCGGGCGGCGAGCGCGACGCCGAGCAGGGCGCCGAGCGCGTTCGCGCCGCTGTCGCCGAGCATGACGTCCTCGGACAGGTCGTCGCGGAGCAGGCCGGCGGCGGCGCCGGCCGCGCCGGCGGCGATCCCGCCGTGCGGGCCACCGGCCAGCGGCACGCCCAGCAGCAGCCCAGACTTGATGGCCCGGCCGGGCCGCAGGTCGAGCAGGTTGAGCAGGTTGGCGGTGCCGGCGATCACCCCGGCGCCGAGCAGCACGTCGACCCCCCGGCCGACGGCGCCGTGGCGCTGCCGGCGCGGGTGTGCGCCGACCCGCGGGTCGGCGGCGAGCAGCGCGGCCGCGCCCAGCCCGGCCGCGCCCACCCCGATGATCTTGACCAGCCCGGCGGTGACCCGTCCCTCGCGCAGCGCGGCGAGGTGCCCGGCGAAGCCCTTGGCCGTCTTCTGCTCCGGACGTGCGCCGACCACGTCGTCGTAGAGCCCGACACCGCCGGCGCCGAGGCCGGCGACCAGGGCGGCGCCACCGGAGGCGGCGCTGGTGGCGCCGAACACGCCCGCGGCGGTCGCACCGGCGGCGAGCGCCGGCCCGGCGGCCAGGGTCACCGTCCGGCCACGGAAGTTGGTGCGCTCCAGCGCCGGACCGGCCGGGGAGGTACGAGCCTCACGCAGCGCGTACCGGGCGGCTGCGGCACCGGCGCCGGCGATCAGCAGCCGACCCAGCATCCTCACGCCGCCACCTCGCTCCGACGCAGGGTCGCCCGCTCAGGCGCGTCGGTTCCGGACACCGGGATACGTCGTTCGCTCACTGGGGCAGTCTAGGCAACAGGCCGGAGGCGGCGTTGTCGCCGACGCCGTATTGACCGGCCTTCTTCTCGGTGAGCTGCTGCACCAGGGCGAGGGTGGCGACCAGCTGGCCCTGCACGGTGTTGGCGTTGTCGACCGTGGAGATGGTCTGGGCGAGCACCGGGTCACCGCGGACCACGGACACCAGGTTGCCGCCGACGGAGCCGTTGCCGGCCACCACGATCGCTGCGGTGCGGTCGAACTGCTCGGCGATCTTGACGACCGACTCGTCCCGCTTCTCGGAGTCCTTGTCGACGTACGGCTGACCGCTGACCACGACGATCGCCTCAGCCGAGCCGGTGACCTTGTTGTTGTCGGTGGTCAGGTAGCCGGCGTTGTTGTATGCGGCGAGCACCGCCCGCCGATCGGCGTCGCTGACCGGCGCGGTGCCCTGGGCCCGGTCCAGCAGGACGCTGGCCAGCATGGCACTGGAGGTCTCCACGCCGTGCCCGTTGCCCGGCAGGCCGGTGGTCTGCGCCGTCGGGCGGGCGGCGGTGACGGCCAACTCCAGCAGGTTGGAGTTGTTGTCCGGGTTGATGAACTTGTCCTGCAGCTCGACCCGGCCGGTGATGGTCGCCCCAGCGCGCTGGAGCTTCTTGAGCACGCCCTCGGTGTGGTCGCGCCCGTTGGGCAGGCTGAGCACCAGCACGCGGCGCCCGGTGAGGGTGCCTGGAAGGACGACCTGGGACACCTGCTCGGCGAACTCTTCCTCCAGCCCGAGCTGCTTCTCCATGTTGCTGACCTGCTGGCGCCAGTTCTGGTTGTCCTTGCGCAGCCCGGTGACCTGCCCCTGAAGCGAGTCGGCGACCGGGCCGTTGAGGGCGGCTGTGCCGACCACCAGGCCGATCGCCAGAGCCAGGAACACCGCGGTGAGGGACACCACGTGGTAGCGGAAGTTGATCACGCTTGCAGCCTCTTGATCGGTCGGGAACTAGAAGAGCCGGTACAGCTGGAACACGAAATTGTCCCACCATTCGGCGACCACGCCCAGGTACGCCTTCCCGACGGTGGAGACGGCCACCGCGGAGGCCATCGCCGCGATCGCCGAGAGCACCAGCAGCAGCAGCGACGAGCCGGAGATGCTCTGCCGGTAGAGCCGGCTCACCCCCTTGGCGTCGACCAGCTTGCCGCCGACCTTCAACCGGGTCAGGAACGTCGAGGCCATCCCGCCGCGCCCCTTGTCCAGGAACTCGACGAGCGTGGCGTGGGTGCCGACCGCGACGAGGAGGGACGCGCCCTTCTCGTCGGCCAGCAGCATCGCCAGGTCCTCGCTTGTCGCCGCGGCCGGGAAGGTGATCGCCGGGACGCCGAGGCCGTTGACCCGGGGCAGGCCGGGCGCCCGCCCGTCGGGGTAGGCGTGCACGATCACCTCGGCGCCGCAACGCAGCACGTCGTCGGTGACCGAATCCATGTCCCCGATGATCATGTCGGGGGTGTACCCGGCCTCGACCAGCGCGTCCGCGCCGCCGTCCACGCCGATCAGCACCGGCTTGAACTCCCGGATGTACGGGCGCAGCACGTCCAGGTCGGCCTTGTAGTCGTAGCCGCGCACCACGATCAGGCAGTGCCGACCCTGGATCTGGGTCTGGATGTCCGGTACGCCGACGCCGTCGAGCAGCAGGTCGCGTTCCTGGCGCAGATAGTCCATCGTGTTGGCGGCGAACGCCTCCAACTGCACCGACAACCCCTCCCGGGCGTCGGCCATCGCCTTGGCGACCGACTCGGCGTCCTGCAGGGTGCCGTGCGCCACCGGCTCCTCGCCGGCGAAGACGGTGTTGCCCTCGATACGGACCTGGTCGCCCTCGCGGATCCGCTCGAAGACGCCCTCGCCGAGGTCGTCCAGGAGCGGGATGCCGGCGGCGATCAGCACCTCCGGCCCGAGGTTCGGGTAGCGGCCGGAGACCGACGGCTTGGCGTTGAGCACCGCCGCGACACCGACAGCGACCAACGAGTCGGCCGCCACCCGGTCCAGGTCGACGTGGTCGATGACCGCGATGTCACCGGGGCGCAGCCGGCCGACCAGCCGTTTCGTCCGGCGATCAAGGCGCGCGGTGCCGAGGACTCTGCCCGGCTCCGCGTTTCGGTTCCGGCGCAACGTGGGTAGACGCATCGTGACCATCCTGGCATGTGAGGCAGGCTTTTCTGTCGCGACATGCCTGAGCAGGGCCGCCTACCCAGGGAAGCACACGTCGGCACAAGCCGGTGTGCTCGCGCTCACAATACGCGGCGTCACAACCGCCTTTCCTTGGCGGCCACGGCCAACAGCTCTTCAGCGTGGGCGATACCCAGATCCGAATCGGGCAAACCGGCCAGCATCCGGGCCAGTTCGCGGGCGCGTTCGGTGTCCTCCACGACCCGCACCCCGCTGGTGGTCACCGCGCCGCCGGTGTCCTTCGCCACCACCAGATGCCGATCGGCGAACGCGGCCACCTGCGGCAGGTGAGTGACGACCAACACCTGGTGGCTGCGGGCCAGCCGGGCCAGCCGGCGGCCGATCTCCACCGCGGCCTGGCCGCCGACGCCCGCGTCGACCTCGTCGAAGACCAGCGTTGGCGGACCGCCCGAGCCGGCGAAGACCACCTCGATGGCGAGCATCACCCGGGACAGCTCGCCGCCGGAGGCGCCGCGCTGCAACGGCAACGACGGCGCGCCCGGGTGGGCCAGCAACCGCAGCTCCACCTCGTCGCCGCCGTCGGCCGCGACACCCGCCTCGACGCCGTTGATCGTCAGCGTCGGCTCGACCCGCCCGGCCGGCCGGGGCAGCACCGCCACCTCGATCCGGGCGTGCGGCATGGCCAGCCCGGCCAGCTCGACGGTGACCTGGTCGGCGAAGCGGACCGCCGCCTCCTGCCGGGACACGGACACCCGGGAGGCCAGGTCGGCCACCTCGCCGGCCAGCCGCTGCCCCTCGGCGTCCAACTCCTCCAGCAGGTCGTCGGAGGTGTCCAGATCGGACAGTCGGGTGCGGGCCCGGTCGGCCCAGGCGATGACGCCGTCGACGTCGTCGGCGTACTTGCGGGTCAACGCCCGCAGCGCGGCCCGCCGCTCGTAGACGTGCTGCAACCGGGCCGGGTCCGCGTCGAGCGTCGCCAGGTACGCCGACAGCTCCGCCGAGACGTCGGTGACCAGCGTGGCCGCCTCCTCCAGGCGGGCCGCCAGCTCGCCCAGCGCCGGGTCGGTGCCGGCCTGCGCCTCCAGGGTGCGCCGGGCCGTGCCGAGCAGCGCCGCCGCGTCCGGTGTCTCGTCGGCCGCCTCCGCGCCGCCCGCCACGCACTGCTGGGCCACCTGCGCGGCCGTCCGCAGGCCCTCGGCGTGCTCCAACCGCTGCGCCTCGGTCTTCAGCTCGTCGTCCTCGCCGGGCTGCGGGTCGACGCGGGTGATCTCGTCGAGGCCCAGCCGCAGCAGGTCTGCCTCCTGGTTGCGCTCGCGGGCGTTGCGCCGCCGGTCGGCCAGGTCGTCGACCACCCGCCGCCACCCGGTGTACGCCTCGCGCAGCGCGTCGAGCAGCTTCTCGTGCGCCGGCCCGGCGAAGCGGTCCAGAGCGGCCCGCTGCTCGGCCGGGCGCAGCAGCCGCAACTGGTCGGACTGGCCGTGCACGGCCACCGCCTGCTCGCCGACCTCGCCCAGCATCGACACAGGCATGCTCCGGCCGCCGAGGTGGGCCCGGGAGCGGCCCTCCACCGTCACCGTACGGCTGAGCAGCAGCGAGCCGTCCTCGTCGGGTTCGCCACCGGCGTCGCTGATCCGGGCGTGCACCGCGTCGGCGACCCGGCCAGACAGGCGTAGCCGCCCCTCGACCACGGCCCGGCCCGGTTGGGCACGGACCCGCCCGGCGTCAGCCCGGCCGCCGAAGAGCAGGCCGAGGCCGGTCACCACCATCGTCTTGCCGGCACCGGTCTCGCCGGTGATGACGTTCATCCCGCCGGTCAACGGCAGCGTGGTGTCCTCGATGACGCCGAGTCCGGTGATGCGCAGCTCTTCCAGCACAGCACCCGACAGTAGACGCGAGGGCCGACAGTTGACCAGCCGGCGGGCCCCACGACCGGGCACCGGCACGGCTCGCACCCCACCGACGTACAGTTCTTGCCCCGTGTTGGACGTGATCGGCCTGACCCCCGCCGAGGAGGAGCTCTACCGCTGCCGGCTCCAGCTCACCACGGCCCGCGTCGACGAGCTGGTCCGCAGCTGCGACGCCCCCGGGCGCAGGTCGTCGAGCACCTGGTCGAGGTGATCCGGGGCGGGGTGGGTGGCGTCGACGTGCGTCACCGTCACCGGCGGTTGCCTCGCCACCCGTGCACCGGCAGACCGAACTTGGCGACCAACCGGTCGGTGAACGGACGGGCACGCAGCCGGACGATGCGCACCGGCAGAGCCCCTCGACGCACCGTCACCCGGGCGCCGGGCGGCAGGTCGTAGACCCGCCTGCCGTCGCAGGCGAGCACGGCGAGGGTGGTGAACGGGTCGACGGTGATGACGAACGTCGACGTGGGCGCGGTGACCAGGGGCCGGCTGAACAACGCGTGCGCGCTGATCGGCACCAGCAGCAGGGCCTCCACCTCCGGCCAGACCACCGGACCACCGCCGGAGAACGCATAGGCGGTGGAGCCGGTGGGGGTGGCGCAGACCACGCCGTCGCAGCCGTAGCGGGACAGCGGGCGGCCGTCCACGTCGACGAGGAGTTCGAGCATCTGCGCCCGCTCCCCCTTCTCGACGCTGATCTCGTTGAGCGCCCAGGATTCGATGGTCGGGCCACCGTCGAACTCGGCCGTGACGTCGAGCGTGAGCCGCTCGTGCACGGTGTAGTTGCGCTCGACGACGTCCCGGACCGCGGTGTCCAGATCGTTGATCTCCGCCTCGGCGAGGAAGCCCACCTTGCCGAGGTTGATGCCGAGCAGCGGCGCCTTCGCCGGGCGGGCCAGCTCGGCCGCGCGCAGGAAGGTGCCGTCGCCACCGAGCGCGAAGACGATCTCGGCGCCCTCGGCGGCCTCCGGGCCGGTGACCGGAACCGTCCCGGGCAGGTCGAGGTCCTCGGCCTCCTCGGCGACCACCCGCACCTCGAAGCCCGCGGCGATGAGGTCGGCGGCGACCGACCGGGCGTGCTCGGTGCTGCGTCGACGGCCGGTGTGGGTCACCAGCAGCGCCGTTCGGCTCATCGCAGCTCCCGCCCGTCCGCCATTGGACGACACGCCGCCATCGCCGCACCGGCACGGCCGCCGGCCGTCGTGCGCCGCTCGCTGTACGCGTTCACCCTGCGACCTCCTCCGCCGCCACGCCCGGCACGTCGCCGGCCGTCGTCGGGCCGTTCGGCCCGGCCTCCACCACGGCCCGCACGCGCTGCGGGTCGGCCGGTGGTGCGCCCCGGCGCAACCATACGAAGAACTCGACGTTGCCGCTGGGCCCGGGCAGCGGGCTGGCCGCCACGTCGGCCAGACCGAGGCCGAGCTGAGCTGCCGCGGCGGCCACGTCGAGCACCGCCTCGGCGCGCAGCGTCGGGTCGCGAACGACACCGCCGGCGCCGACGCGCTCCTTGCCCACCTCGAACTGCGGCTTCACCATCAGCGCCAGGTCGCCGTCGTCGCGGGTGCAGCCGGCCAGGGCCGGCAGCACCAACCGCAACGAGATGAACGACAGGTCGGCCACCGTCAGATCGACCGGCCCGCCGATCGCGTCCGCGACGAGGGTACGGACGTTGGTGCGTTCCAGGACGCGGACGCGCTCGTTGGTGCGCAGCGACCAGGCGAGCTGCCCGTAGCCGACGTCCACGGCCACCACCTCGGCGGCGTCGGCGCGCAGCAGCACGTCGGTGAAGCCCCCGGTCGACGCTCCGGCGTCCAGACAGCGCCGCCCGGCGACGCGCAGCCCTGCGGGGCCGAACGCGGCCAACGCCCCGGCGAGTTTGTGCCCGCCCCGCGAGACGTACTCCTCGGTCGGGTCAGCCCCGGTGACCAGCAGCGGATCGGCGGGGTCGACCATCGCGGCGGCCTTGCGCGCGGGCACTCCGCGCAGCTGGACCCGGCCGGCCTCGACCAGCGCGGCGGCCTGCTCACGCGAGCGGGCCAGCCCGCGGCGGACGAGTTCGGCGTCCAGCCGGTTGCGACGTGCCATGGGTGGTTCTCCGGTCTGTCGGGCTCGTCGCCCTGGTCAGGTCTGGTCGATGGTGGCGAGCGTTTCGCGCAGCGTCTCGTAGGCCGCCTCGTACTGCGCGATCTGGTCGGCCGGTGCGAGCGTCGCCGCGTTGTCCATGGCCCGCACGGCCGCGTCCACCGCCGGGTGGCGGGCCGTGTCGTCGCCGAGATCCGTGACGTCGGGCGGCGGGCCGGGGCGGGCACCCATGGGCGCGCTGGGCCGGGCGGCGAACGACCCGGGCGGCGGCCCGGGCCGGAAGCCTCCCGGCGGGCCGGGGCGGATGCCGGGCGGCGGGCCCGGACGCGCGCCGTCGCTCACGAATCACCGTCCGGGCGGCGCTTACGGACGGCCTTCTTCGCCGGCATGACCGCCGGTGTCGGGGTGTCGTCCTGCACGACCGGCGTCGGGGTGTCGTCCCCGGTACGGCTGATCGTCGCGGGGGGCTTCTTCACGATGGCCTTCTTGGCGACAGCCTTCTTGGCCAGCGCCTTCTTGGCGACGGCCTTCTTGGCCACCGGCGCGGAGACCGGCGCTCCGGCAGGGCCGTCCGACGGCACCGGGCCGCTGCCGGGCTGCGCCGCGCGGGTCGGATCGGGCTGCGGCGCGGGCCCGGTCGAGGGCACGGCCGGCTGCGGGGCGGGACCGGCGGACGGCTCGGTGGCGGGCTGCGCCGCGAGCGGCTCGGTGGCGCGCGCCTCGCGCAGTTGCCGTTCCAGGTCGCGCACGCGCCGGGTCAGCTCAGCCACCTCGTCGGCGGTGGCCAGACCGACCGCGCCGAGGGCCCGGTCGACCTCGAAGCGGACCAGCTTGGTCAGCGCCTCCCGGTTGGCGGCGCCGGTGGTGACCAGCTCCTCGCCGAGGGCCTGCAGCTGGGCGGCGGTCGCGCCGCCCGAGCCGACGAGGCGACGCACCGCGTCCTGGGCCTTCTTCCGGGGTGCCTCCGCCAGGCCCATGGCCAGTTCGAGGTAGGCGCGCCACGCGTCCTGCATGCCTGAGTCCTTCCATGGGGCGGGGTCTGCAGGTGTCACGCTACCGGGCACCCCGGACTGGCTCGTGCGGTACGGTGCCGGGGACGGCGTGGCGATCGGCGAGGGGGAGATGTGGCCAGCGTGGACGAGTGCCGGCAGGCGTTGCAGGAGCTGGCCGCCCGGTTGGACCGCAACGCCGAGACGGTCCGCGAACGGATCGACCTGGAACGGACGTTGGCCTGCCGGGTCACCGACCTGGACACGGCGTTCCACGGCAAGATCAGCGGTGGCCGGCTGGTCGAGCTGACCGACGGTGACGACCCCAAGGCCAAGATCGCCTTGAGCACGTCCAGCGACGATCTGCTCGCCCTGGTCCGCGGTGACCTGGACGTCACCAAGGCGGTCACGTCCCGCCGGGTGTCGATCAAGGCCAACCCGTTCGACCTGATGAAGCTGCGCAAGCTGCTCTGACGAGTGCGCTCGGCGGCGTCACCCGTCGGCGGCCACCCCGAAGCTCTCCAGCGCGGCAGCCGCGTCCGGGCCCACCGGGCGGATCGCCGGCAGCTCCGGAGCCGACCAGGCCGCCGCGCAGAGCGCGGCGAGGGCGTCCAGATCCCGGCCGGCGCCGGCCAGTTCCAGCGTCCCGTCGCGGTCCGTGACGGACCAGCCGCCGGCGTCCGCCGAGCCGGGGACCTGCACGGCCGCCGCCGGGTCGAAGAGCCCCGCCAGGTCCCGCGCGACGTACGTGGGCCGCCGTCGTGGCTCGGCCGCGAGCAGCTCGGGTACGTCGCTGACGCCGGTGAGCACGAGCAGGCTGTCCAGTCCCGCTCGGCGGGCGCCCTCGATGTCGGTGTCCAACCGGTCCCCGACGACCAGGGCTCGGCCGCCGTCGCCGCGCCGGGCGGCGGTCTCGAACAGCGCCGACTCCGGTTTGCCGACCACCAGGTCCGGGTCCCGCTCCAACGCGGTTCGCAGCACCGCGACCAGCGATCCGTTGCCGGGCAGCGGGCCCCGGGCGCTGGGCAGCGTCCGGTCGGTGTTGGTGGCGACCCAGATCGCGCCGGCCCGTACCGCGACCGACGCCTCGGCCAGCTCGGCCCAGCCGACCTGCGGACCGTAGCCCTGCACCACCGCCGCCGGCTTCTCGTCGGCGCGGCTGACCGGGGTCAACCCGACCGCGCGCAGCTCGGCGCGCAGCGCCTCCGCGCCGACCACCAGCACCGGTGCCCCGGCCGGCAGCCGCTCCCGCAGCAGCTCGGCCGACGCGGCGGCGGAGGTGAGCACCTCCTCCGGCCGCGCCGGCACGCCCATCCCGGTCAGCAGGTCGGCGACGTCGCTGGAACGACGTGAGGCGTTGTTGGTGGCGTACGCCACCGCCCGCCCCTCGGCGTGCAGCCGAGCCACCGCGTCGACCGCGCCGGGAATCGGCCGGTCGATCAGGTAGATCACCCCGTCCAGGTCGAAGACCACCAGGGTGTACCCGTCGATCAGCCGCTTCCCGGCGTCCGCGCTCACCGCTGCGTCGACTCCGGCTCGTCACCCCGGGTGGGGGCAGTGCCGTCGCCGTCGACCGTGTCGCCGCGCACCGCGTCATCTGCGCGCTTGTCGCCGGCGGGCGTGGTCGAGTCAGTGGCGGTTGCCGGGGAGGTGCCGCTCGCGTCCGCGTGGCGGTCCTCGTCCTCGCCGTCGCCGTCCACGCGGTCGCCCGAGCGGCCGACGACGCCGTCCTCCTCGTCGTCCTCGTCCTCGTCGTCGTCTTCGCCCTCGTCGTCCTCGTCGTCGAAGTCGTCGTCGTCGAGGTCGTCCTCGCCCTCATCCTCGTCGAGGTCGGCCTCGGCGTCGGTCTCGCGGTCGGACGTGTCGGAGTCGTCGGCGTCACGGTCGCGGGCGTCGCCCGCGGTCAGGTCGGTGTCCGGCTGGGCCGGCACCGAGCCGGGCGCGCCCGGGCCCGCGGCGATCTCCTCGGCCTCGTCCTCGTCATCTCCCTCGATGACGACGCCGTCGAGTTCCAGCAACCGCTCCGCGGCGTCGGTCTCGCCCTCGGTGTCCACGTCGGCGGCGCGGGAGAACCACTCGCGGGCCTCCTCACGTCGGCCCACCGCGAGCAGCGCGTCGGCGTACGCGTACCGCAGTCGCGCCGTCCACGGCAGCGTCGCCTCGCTGGTGAGGTCCGGCACTTGGAGCATCGCGACGGCGGCGTCCTTCTGGCCAAGATCACCCCGTGCACCGGCCGCGACGATCAGCAGCTCGATCGCGACGGCCTGGTCCAGCTTCGCCTGGTCGGCGCCGCGGAACAGGTCGATGGCCCGCTCCGGCCGGCCCAGGGCGCGCTCGCAGTCGGCGAGCACGGCCAGGTGACTCTGCAGGCCGGTCATCCGGTGGTACGTCCGTAGCTCGGCGATGGCCGTCTGCCACTCCCCCGCGTGGTACGCGGCCAGGCCGACCGCCTCGCGGACCGCGGAGATACGCGACGCGAGCCGTCGGGCGGCCAGCGCGTGCGCCAACGCCTCGGCCGGGTCCTCGTCGATCAGCTGACCGGTGGCGACCAGGTGCCGGGCCACCGTCTCAGCGACCGGCTTGTTCAGCGAGAGCAGCTCGGCACGGACGTCCTTGTCAAGGTCGGTCGCGACGATGTCGTCCGGCAGCACCGGAGCCAGGCTGCGCCCATTCTCGGACGACTCCGGGCCCGCGCCACGGTCGTCGCGCCGGAAGTCGCCCTCGCGACGCGGCCGCTCGTCGGCCCGGAACCCACCGTCGCGGTCGCCACCCCGGAAGCCACCCTCGCGGGACGCGCCGCCCTCACGACGCTCACCTCCCCGGAAGCCACCCTCACGGGACGCGCCGCCCTCACGCCGGTCACCTCCCCGGAAGCCACCCTCGCGCCCGCCGTCCCGGGGCGCACCCGGGCGGGAGCCACCACGGTCGCCGCCTCGGAAGCCCTCGCGGTCGCCACCGCGGAAGCCACCCTCGCGGGACGGGCCGGAACGGCCACGGTCGCCGCCACCCTGGTAGCCGCCCTCACGACGGTCACCACCACGGAAACCCTCCTCACGCGGCGCACGGGAGCCGTCCCGCTCGCCGCCCCGGAAGCCGCCTTCACGGCGGTCGCCGCCACGGAAGCCACCGTCACGGGGCGGACCGGAACGACCACGGTCGCCGCCACCCTGGTAACCGCCCTCACGACGCTCGCCGCCACGGAAACCACCCTCGCGGTCACCGCCACGGAAGCCACCCTCACGCGGCGCACCGGAGCGCGATCCATCGCGGTCGCCACCACGGAAACCACCCTCGCGCGGCGCACCAGTGCGGGCGCCACCCTGGTAGCCGCCCTCACGGCGATCCCCGCCACGGAAACCACCCTCACGGTCACCACCACGGAAACCACCCTCGCGACGGTCACCGCCACGGAAACCACCCTCGCGGTCACCGCCACGGAAACCACCCTCGCGCGGCGCACCGGAGCGCGATCCATCGCGGTCACCGCCGCGGAAGCCGCCCTCGCGCGGCGCACCAGTGCGGGCGCCACCCTGGTAGCCGCCCTCACGGCGATCCCCGCCACGGAAACCACCCTCACGGTCACCACCACGGAAACCACCCTCACGCGGCGCACCCGAACGCGATCCATCGCGGTCGCCACCACGGAAGCCGCCTTCACGACGGTCGCCACCACGGAAGCCACCGTCACGGTCACCGCCACGGAAACCGCCCTCACGCGGCGCACCCGAACGCGACCCGTCACGGTCGCCACCACGGAAGCCGCCTTCACGACGGTCACCGCCACGGAAGCCACCCTCGCGGGGCGGACCGGAACGGCCACGGTCGCCGCCACCCTGGTAGCCGCCCTCACGACGGTCACCGCCACGGAAGCCACCGTCACGGTCACCACCACGGAAACCACCCTCACGCGGCGCACCCGAACGCGATCCATCGCGGTCGCCACCACGGAAACCGCCTTCACGACGGTCACCACCACGGAAACCACCCTCGCGGTCACCACCACGGAAACCACCCTCGCGGTCACCACCACGGAAACCACCCTCGCGGTCACCACCACGGAAACCACCCTCGCGGTCACCACCACGGAAACCACCCTCGCGGTCACCACCACGGAAACCACCCTCGCGGTCACCACCACGGAAACCACCCTCGCGGTCACCACCACGGAAACCACCCTCGCGGTCACCACCACGGAAACCACCCTCGCGGGGCGGACCGGAACGGCCACGGTCGCCGCCACCCTGGTAGCCGCCCTCACGACGGTCACCGCCACGGAAACCACCGTCACGGTCACCACCACGGAAACCACCCTCACGCGGCGCACCCGAACGCGATCCATCGCGGTCGCCACCGCGGAAACCGCCTTCACGCGGGGCACCCGAACGCGAGCCATCGCGGTCGCCACCACGGGAACCGCCGTCACGACCGCCGGCGTATCCGCCTCGGGCGCCGCCGGCGTTGTCCCGATCTCCCCGGTACGGGGGCCGGTCGTCGCGGCGCGCACCACGGTCGCGTCCAGCCGGGCCGTCGGTGCGGTCTTCGTAACGACGGGGACGATCTCCGCCCTGCGGTCCTGAACTCACAGGTACATCCTTCCTGATTGCGCCACCAATGGCGCTACGCAGTCGAGGGCCGACCCGGATGGGGCGGCCCTCGACTGGAAGATTGTCCGGCGGTGTCCTACTCTCCCACACCCTCGCGAGTGCAGTACCATCGGCGCTGGAGGGCTTAGCTTCCGGGTTCGGAATGTAACCGGGCGTTTCCCCTCCGCCATGACCGCCGTAACTCTATGAACATATCAAACAACCCCGGCACACACGTCACGGGTGTTCGCTTGTTCAGAGTTGCACAGTGGACGCGTAGCAGCTTAGTAGTCAAGTCCTCGGCCTATTAGTACCGGTCAACTGAACCCGTTACCGGGCTTACATTTCCGGCCTATCAACCCAGTCGTCTAGCTGGGGGCCTTACCCCACAAAGTGGGTGGGATACCTCATCTTGAAGCAGGCTTCCCGCTTAGATGCTTTCAGCGGTTATCCCTTCCGAACGTAGCTAACCAGCCGTGCCCCTGGCGGGACAACTGGCACACCAGAGGTTCGTCCGTCCCGGTCCTCTCGTACTAGGGACAGCCCTTCTCAAGTATCCTACGCGCACGGCGGATAGGGACCGAACTGTCTCACGACGTTCTAAACCCAGCTCGCGTACCGCTTTAATGGGCGAACAGCCCAACCCTTGGGACCTGCTACAGCCCCAGGATGCGACGAGCCGACATCGAGGTGCCAAACCATCCCGTCGATATGGACTCTTGGGGAAGATCAGCCTGTTATCCCCGGGGTACCTTTTATCCGTTGAGCGACACCGCTTCCACTCGCAAGTGCCGGATCACTAGTCCCGACTTTCGTCCCTGCTCGACCTGTCAGTCTCACAGTCAAGCTCCCTTGTGTACTTGCACTCAACACCTGATTGCCAACCAGGCTGAGGGAACCTTTGGGCGCCTCCGTTACCCTTTAGGAGGCAACCGCCCCAGTTAAACTACCCACCAGACACTGTCCCTGAACCGGATAACGGTCCGAAGTTAGATACCCAAATCAACCAGAGTGGTATTTCAAGATTGCCTCCACCCATACTGGCGTATGGACTTCACCGGCTCCCACCTATCCTACACAAGCTAATTCGAGTACCAATGTCAAGCTATAGTAAAGGTCCCG
This sequence comes from Micromonospora sp. NBC_00617, assembly GCF_045161355.1. NCBI lineage: Bacteria > Bacillati > Actinomycetota > Actinomycetes > Micromonosporales > Micromonosporaceae > Micromonospora > Micromonospora sp. NBC_00617. The sequence goes on from NZ_CP107751.1 coordinate 3,259,610, forward strand.
GGGTCTTTCCGTCCTGCCGCGCGTAACGAGCATCTTTACTCGTACTGCAATTTCGCCGGGCCTGTGGTTGAGACAGTGGGGAAGTCGTTACGCCATTCGTGCAGGTCGGAACTTACCCGACAAGGAATTTCGCTACCTTAGGATGGTTATAGTTACCACCGCCGTTTACTGGCGCTTAAGTTCTCCGCTTCGCCCCGAAGAGCTAACAGGTCCCCTTAACGTTCCAGCACCGGGCAGGCGTCAGTCCATATACATCGAATTACTTCTTCGCATGGACCTGTGTTTTTAGTAAACAGTCGCTTCCCCCTGCTCTCTGCGGCCATACAACGCTCCACCCGCGCGGGGCTTCACGTCTCCGGCCCCCCTTCTCCCTAAGTTACGGGGGCAATTTGCCGAGTTCCTTAACCACAGTTCGCCCGATCGCCTCGGTATTCTCTACCTGACCACCTGTGTCGGTTTGGGGTACGGGCCGCTAAGAACTCGCTAGAGGCTTTTCTCGGCAGCATAGGATCACTGACTTCACCTGAATCGGCTCGGCATCACGTCTCAGCCTCAATGTGTCGCGGATTTGCCTACGACACGGCCTACACGCTTACCCCGGCACAACCACCGGCCGGGCTCAGCTACCTTCCTGCGTCACCCCATCGCTTGACTACTACCCATCAGGTTCCCACGCTCCCCACCATCCGTCCGAAGACATCAGGCAGTTCGGGTGGTTAGCACAACGAGGTTCATCAGGGACGCTCTTTCGCGGGTACGGGAATATCAACCCGTTGTCCATCGACTACGCCTCTCGGCCTCGCCTTAGGTCCCGACTCACCCAGGGCGGATTAGCCTGGCCCTGGAACCCTTGGTCATCCGGCGGAAGGGTTTCTCACCCTTCTTTCGCTACTCATGCCTGCATTCTCACTCGTGCCGCGTCCACAACTGGGTCACCCCGCTGCTTCACTCGCGGCACGACGCTCCCCTACCCATCCACACACCTGCACGCACCATCAAGGGCACGCGAGGTTAAAATGTGAATGCCACAGCTTCGGCGGTGTGCTTGAGCCCCGCTACATTGTCGGCGCGGAACCACTTGACCAGTGAGCTATTACGCACTCTTTAAAGGGTGGCTGCTTCTAAGCCAACCTCCTGGTTGTCTATGCGACCCCACATCCTTTTCCACTTAGCACACGCTTAGGGGCCTTAGCTGGTGATCTGGGCTGTTTCCCTCTCGACTACGAAGCTTATCCCCCGCAGTCTCACTGCCGCGCTCTCACTTACCGGCATTCGGAGTTTGGCTGATTTCGGTAAGCTTGTGGGCCCCCTAGACCATCCAGTGCTCTACCTCCGGCAAGAAACACGCGACGCTGCACCTAAATGCATTTCGGGGAGAACCAGCTATCACGGAGTTTGATTGGCCTTTCACCCCTAACCACAGGTCATCCCCCAACTTTTCAACGTTGGTGGGTTCGGCCCTCCACGCGGTCTTACCCGCGCTTCAGCCTGCCCATGGCTAGATCACTCCGCTTCGGGTCTAGGACACGCGACTGAATCGCCCTATTCAGACTCGCTTTCGCTACGGCTCCCCCACACGGGTTAACCTCGCCACATGCCACTAACTCGCAGGCTCATTCTTCAAAAGGCACGCCGTCACCCCGCAAGGCTCCGACGGATTGTAGGCGAACGGTTTCAGGTACTATTTCACTCCCCTCCCGGGGTACTTTTCACCATTCCCTCACGGTACTCGTCCGCTATCGGTCACCAGGAAGTATTTAGGCTTACCAGGTGGTCCTGGCAGATTCACGGCAGATTTCAGGGGTCCGCCGCTACTCGGGAACACCCACAGAAGGTCAGCAACTTTCACCTACCGGACTCTCACCGTCTACGGTCAGCCATTCCAGACTGTTCGACTAGCCACTGACTTTGTAACTCCTCGAACAAGTGTCAGCTTGTTCAGCAGGGTCCCACAACCCCGACCACGCAACCCCTGACAGGTATCACACGCAACCGGTTTAGCCTCAATCCGCTTTCGCTCGCCACTACTCACGGAATCACTATTTGTTTTCTCTTCCTACGGGTACTGAGATGTTTCACTTCCCCGCGTTCCCTCCACACACCCTATGTGTTCAGGTGTGGGTGACACCACATGACTGGTGCCAGGTTTCCCCATTCGGACACCCTGGGATCACAGCTTGGTTGACAGCTCCCCCAGGCCTATCGCGGCCTCCCACGTCCTTCATCGGCTCCTGGTGCCAAGGCATTCACCGTTCGCCCTTGACAACTTGACCACAAAGATGCTCGCGTCCACTGTGCAATTCTCAACAAACGACCAACCCACAACCCCAACGCCCCACACCAAACCCAGACCCGTGGTCCAGCGGTATGTGAGGCCAGGCCATGCCTGGCAGACTCCCAGCCCCCACAAGGGAGGCTGGCCAAGTCTCTGAAACAACAACCACTCGGGTTGTTCCTTCAGGACCCAACAGGGTGCTCACATTCTTCCTCAGCCGCACCAGGGACTTCGTTCCCACCACCACGAGGGCAGCTGTACTAGAAGGAACCCGGCCGTTGCCGAGGGAAAACTTGCCAGTGTCTCCGCCATTCGAGCACCCCACCACCACATTCGGGCAGCGCGGGCTCCTTACCGACTTTCGTCGGAAGGTGCTCCTTAGAAAGGAGGTGATCCAGCCGCACCTTCCGGTACGGCTACCTTGTTACGACTTCGTCCCAATCGCCAGCCCCACCTTCGACGGCTCCCTCCACAAGGGTTGGGCCACCGGCTTCGGGTGTTGCCGACTTTCGTGACGTGACGGGCGGTGTGTACAAGGCCCGGGAACGTATTCACCGCAGCGTTGCTGATCTGCGATTACTAGCGACTCCGACTTCACGGGGTCGAGTTGCAGACCCCGATCCGAACTGAGACCGGCTTTTTGGGATTCGCTCCACCTCACGGTATCGCAGCCCATTGTACCGGCCATTGTAGCATGCGTGAAGCCCTGGACATAAGGGGCATGATGACTTGACGTCATCCCCACCTTCCTCCGAGTTGACCCCGGCAGTCTTCGATGAGTCCCCGCCATAACGCGCTGGCAACATCGAACGAGGGTTGCGCTCGTTGCGGGACTTAACCCAACATCTCACGACACGAGCTGACGACAGCCATGCACCACCTGTGACCGCCCCCGAAGGACCCCCCATCTCTGGAGGTTTTGCGGCCATGTCAAACCCAGGTAAGGTTCTTCGCGTTGCATCGAATTAATCCGCATGCTCCGCCGCTTGTGCGGGCCCCCGTCAATTCCTTTGAGTTTTAGCCTTGCGGCCGTACTCCCCAGGCGGGGCGCTTAATGCGTTAGCTGCGGCACAGGGAACCGGAGAGGCCCCCCACACCTAGCGCCCAACGTTTACAGCGTGGACTACCAGGGTATCTAATCCTGTTCGCTCCCCACGCTTTCGCTCCTCAGCGTCAGTTTCGGCCCAGAGACCCGCCTTCGCCACCGGTGTTCCTCCTGATATCTGCGCATTTCACCGCTACACCAGGAATTCCAGTCTCCCCTACCGAACTCTAGCCTGCCCGTATCGACCGCAGGCTTGGGGTTGAGCCCCAAGTTTTCACGGTCGACGCGACAAGCCGCCTACGAGCTCTTTACGCCCAATAAATCCGGACAACGCTCGCGCCCTACGTCTTACCGCGGCTGCTGGCACGTAGTTGGCCGGCGCTTCTTCTGCAGGTACCGTCACTCTCGCTTCGTCCCTGCTGAAAGAGGTTTACAACCCGAAGGCCGTCATCCCTCACGCGGCGTCGCTGCATCAGGCTTCCGCCCATTGTGCAATATTCCCCACTGCTGCCTCCCGTAGGAGTCTGGGCCGTGTCTCAGTCCCAGTGTGGCCGGTCGCCCTCTCAGGCCGGCTACCCGTCGTCGCCTTGGTAGGCCATCACCCCACCAACAAGCTGATAGGCCGCGAGCCCATCCCAAGCCGAAAAACTTTCCACCCACAGTCATGCGACCACAGGTAATATTCGGTATTAGCCCCGGTTTCCCGGGGTTATCCCAAAGCTTGGGGCAGGTTGCTCACGTGTTACTCACCCGTTCGCCGCTCGAGTACCCCGAAGGGCCTTTCCGCTCGACTTGCATGTGTTAAGCACGCCGCCAGCGTTCGTCCTGAGCCAGGATCAAACTCTCCAACAAAAAATGAGTTGAACAGCTATCCCGACAACAAACAAATGTTGCCAAAGGAATCCCAACCAGCCAAACCCGAAGGCCCGACCAGTCCGGGGTATAAATCATAATTGGCACTGGCTTTACAAGCACCCTGTTGAGTTCTCAAAGAACAACCACACACCGACCAGAGACCCAACCAGTGGGCCACCATCCCGGGGCTTTTCGTTCCGCGTGCTCAGCGCTTTCCAGCGCCAGGCACTTTTACTACGTTACCCGCTGGTTTCTGCCGTGTCAAACCGGTGTTTCGCGGTTCGTCGTGCTTTCTACCGTGTTGCGGGCACCATGTCTCGACCGGCTTGCGCCGCTCTCGTCACGGTGTTGGCAGGCCGGCCGCAGCGGTTTCCCGCTTGCTCGCCCGTTTCCCTGCCGGCTGACTACCTTACCCGGTCGGTTCCGCCGCACCAAATCCGCCTCGCGGCGTTTTCCGTGGGCACCACCCGGCGGGATCCGGCCGGCGAACCCGCCTGACCCCGAGATTGTCGCCGCGCTCCGGCCGCTTCAGGCTTTCGCCTGTTTCGTCCGTTCCGCGCTGGCAGAGAGAAAGTTACGCGTCCGGCCCGATGATCGTCAAATCAGCCGGACGCGTCCCCCGTCACATCGTCGACAACCGACTATTCGCCCAGCTCAACGCCTGCGAACGACCGCTTCCCCCGGCGCAGCACCAGGTACCGGCCGTGCAGCAGGTCGTCCGGGGACACCGTGGCGTCCACCTCGGTCACCCGGTTGTTGTTCACGTAAGCGCCGCCCTCGGCGATCACGCGCCGCGCCTCCTTGAGCCCCGTCACCAGCCCGGAGTCCCGCAGGAGACCCGCCACGTCCGGCAGCTCGCCCGGGATCCGCACCAGACCGGCCTCGGTCAGCGCCGCGCGCAGCGTCTCCGGGGCCAGATCGTCCAGCGAACCGCGCCCGAACAGCGCCTGGCTGGCGACGACCGCCTGCCGGGTCTCCTCAGCACCGTGCACCAGGGTGGTCAGCTCCTCGGCGAGCGCCCGCTGGGCCAGCCGGGCCGCCGGCCGCTCGGCCGTCGCCTTCGCCAGCTCCTCCAGCTCGTCGCGGGAGCGGAAACTGAAGTACCGCAGGTAGCGGTCGACCTCCCGGTCGTCGACGTTGAGCCAGAACTGGTAGAAGGCGTACGGGCTGGTCAGGGTGGGGTCGAGCCAGACGGCGCCGCCCTCGGTCTTGCCGAACTTCGTGCCGTCGGCCTTGGTGACCAGCGGCGTGGTGAACGCCTGGACCGGCCCCGCACCGCGCCGCCGGACGTAGTCGACGCCGGCGGTGATGTTGCCCCACTGGTCGGACCCACCGAACTGAAGTTGACAGCCGTGCCGGCGGTGCAGCTCGAAGAAGTCGTTGGCCTGCAGCAGCTGGTAGCTGAACTCGGTGAAGCTGATCCCCGTCTCCAGCCGCGCGCGCACCACCTCCCGGGCGAGCATCTTGTTGACCGGGAAGTGCTTGCCCACGTCGCGGAGGAACTCGACGACCGACATCTCGCCGGTCCAGTCGAGGTTGTTGACCAGCTGCGCCGCGTTCTCACCCGTGTACGACACGAAGGGCGCGAGCTGCTCGCGGATCCGCTCGACCCAGCCGGCGATCACCTCGGGCGGGTTGAGCGTCCGCTCGGCGCTCTCCTTCGGGTCGCCGATCTGCCCGGTCGCCCCGCCCACCAGCAACAACGGGCGGTGACCCGCGAGTTGCAGACGCCGGGCGGTGGTGACCTGCATGAGCGAGCCCACGTGCAGGCTCTGCGCGGTGGGGTCGAAGCCCACGTAATAGGTGGTGGCCTCCCCGCCGTCGAGCAGCTCGCGCAGCTCGTCGAGGCCGGTCGAGTCCTGGATCAGGCCACGCCAGAGCAGGTCGTCGGTCAGGGAGTACCGCGCGGGCGGCGGGAGGCTGCTGTCGGTCACGGTCACCGATTCTCCCCCATCGCCGGCACCGACCCGTACCGGGTTTGGCGCAACCCGCTCCGGTTAGGCTTGCGCCCCGTTGATCGAGGAGGGGTTTCGCCGTGGAGATGCCGGATCTGACGGGTGGTTTCGTCGCCCTGCTCGGCCTCACATTCAAGGAGGCGACCGCCGACCGGGTGGTCATCAGCTGGCAGGTCCGCCCGGAGCTGCACCAGCCGTTCGGCATCCAGCACGGCGGGGTGTACTGCACGGTGGTGGAGACCGCGGCCAGCGTCGGGGGGTCGCTCTGGCTGGCCGACCGGGGCACGGTGGTGGGGGTGTCGAACCAGACCGACTTCCTGCGGGCCGTCCGCGACGGCGAGCTGCGGGCGGTCGGCACCCCGGTGCACCGGGGTCGCAGCCAGCAGCTCTGGCAGGTGGAGATCAGCGACGCCGACGAGCGGCTGGTGGCCCGGGGTCAGGTCCGGCTGCAGAATCTCTCCCGCGACTGACCGTCGGGCTCGAACGGGCCCAGCCGGGTAGGCGACCGCTCAACCGGGGACGGTCAGCTGCGGGCCTCGTCCAGCATCGGCTCGATCGACTGGTCGGCGTCGTCATCGTTGTCGTCGCCGTCCTCGGCGGGGAGCTGGTTCAGGCGTACCTCGGTGATGGCCCGGTGGTCGATGCCGGCCACCGTCAGCACCCAGCCGTCCAGGGTGACGTCCTCCCCGGCGACGGTGGGGATGTGCCCGAGGCGGGCCAGCACCAGCCCGGCGACCGTGGTGTAGTCGCCGGCCGGACGCGAGGGCAGCTCGACGCCGATGTCCGGAAGGTCGTGCACCGGGAACGTGCCGGGCAGCACCACCGTGCCGTCCGGCTCGCGGCGCACCGAGTAGCCGTCCCGGTCGGTCTCGTCGTAGATCTCTCCGACGATCTCCTCCAGGATGTCCTCCAGCGTCACGATGCCGTCGACCGCGCCGCGCTCGTCCACGACCAGCGCGATGTGCTGCCGCTCGGCCTTGAACTGGCGCAGCGCGTCCACCACCGGCAGCGAGTCGGGCAGCAGCATCGGCGGGCGGGCGATCTCGTCGACCGGCCGGTCGTCGGGCACGCCGACCAGGTCACGCAGGTGGATCACACCGGCGGTGTCGTCCAGGCCGCCGTGGCGCACCACCGGCGCCCGGGAGTGCCCGGTGGCGGCCAGCACGAGCCGCGCGGCCTCCGCGGTGGTCCCGCTGTCGAGCGTGAACACCTGCAACCGGGGTACGAGCACAGCCCGCAACCGCCGGTCGGCGATCTCCACGGCGCCGGCGATGATGGTGCGCTGCTCCTTGGTGAAGCCGTGGTTGCCGGCGACGATGTCGCGCAGCTCGTCCGGCCCGATCTCCTCCGGCTGGTGCTTCGGGTTGAGCCCGACCAGGCGTACGACCAGGTCGCTGGTGGCGCCGAGGGCCCAGACGGCCGGGCGGGTGAGACTGGCGAGCAGGTCGAGCGGGCGGGCCACCAGCAGCGCCCACCGCTCGGCGGACTGCATGGCGATCCGCTTGGGGGCCAGCTCGCCGAAGACCAGGGTGACGAAGGTCAGCGCGAGGGTCACCACCACGATCGCCACCGTCTCGGCGGCGCTCCCGAACACCCCGAGCAGCCCAACGAGGGGCTTGGCCAGGGAGACGGCCGCGGCGGCGGAGGCCAGAAAGCCGGCGAGGGTGATGCCGATCTGGATGGTGGCCAGGAAGCGGTTCGGGTCCTTGGCGAGCCGGGCCAGCACGCGTCCCGCCCGGCTGGTGCGCTCCAACCGCTGGATCTGGCTGTCCCGCAGCGACACCAGCGCCATCTCACTGCCGGCGAAGAGCGCGTTGATGACGACCAGGATCCCGACCAGGGTCAGTTGGCTCCCGTAGCTCTGCACGCCCGGTTCGCTCCCTCAAAGTGGTGGCACCGGCGAGTACGCACGACGCCCGCCCGGTGTACGCGATTCTGTGCCCCGTGCGGCCTCGGTCGAATCCTGCTGCGGGGTGACGCTACGCCGAATCGGTCGCCGGTGACGCGGGCAGGTCGAGGACGTACGAGTCGCCCTGGGGGCGGAAGCCGAGCCGGTGGTAGTAGGGGGCGATCATGCCCGGCGGGCTGACCACCCGGTGGAAGCCCCGCTCGGTGAAGAGGCGGCTGCGTCGGTAGACGAACTCGCCGGGGGTGAAGTCGCGGAACTTCGGGGTCACGTAGTCCAGGTCGATCTGGGCGACCCCGCGCGCCTCGGCGTGCGACAACACCACCCCGACCACCTCGTCAGCGGTGACCACGAGGAAGGCCGACCGGTCGCTGGCGGCCGGGTCCCAGTCGAAGTCGGGGTTGAACCGGGCGATGTCCGGTGCGTGGATCCGCAGCGTGTGCGCCAGGAACTGGTCGCCGACGCCGACCTCCACCACCTGGTAGGTCTGCTCGTCGTGGCGAGTCGCCAGCATTCCCCGCAGGTACCAGATGTTGATCACCGCGAGGACGATGTTGAGCCCGACCATGGGCCAGACCTCAAGAGCGGCGTTGTAGCCGATCAGCACGACGCAGCCGACGAGGTTGAGCGCGCGCAGCCGCAGGATGCGCGACTGCAACAGCGACCACACCAGCACCGCGGAGCCGGCCCAGCCGACCAGATCCCACCAGTTCACCCCGCGAGACTAGTGCCCGCCCAGGTCAGGGACGTCGGCGGGCAGCTCCAGCAGCCACTCCTCGACCTCGGCGCCGCGGCCGTTGGCGTACCCCGAATCCTCGCCGACCACCACGAACCCGCACTTGCGCAGCACCGCGAGGGAGGCGGCGTTGTCCTTGGCGGCGCGGGCGTGCACCGGCCGGGGCAGCTCCCGCAGCAGTGCGGCCAGGGCCGCGGTGGCGTGGCCCCGGCCCCAGCGGGCCGGGTCGATCCAGTAGCTGACCTCGGTCTGCTCGTCGACCGGGAACGCGCTGACGTGGCCGACGACCTCGCCGTCGGCCTCGACGGTGCGGACCAGGTTCGCCGGGTTGGTGAGCACCCGCGCCCAGTGCCGGGCGAACTCACGGTGGTCGGTCGGGTCCTTCGGGCCGAACGCGGCCATCCGGTTGGCCTCCGGGTCCTGCTGGTGCAGGAAGAATTCGACGAGGTCGTCCTCCAGGACCGGGCGCAGCCGCAGATCAGTCATCGGACGAGGGTACGCAACGGCGGGCCTGCGCGGCTCGCTCAGTGGCTCACGGCGGCGACCACCAGCACGGCGGCGAGCAGGGAGCTGGCCACCGACAGCAGGCGACGCCACGGCACCCGCGCGTCGACCACCGGCAGGGCAGACCACCGGGTCACGGCCAGGGTCGCTCCCGCCGCGGACAGACCAGCCCCGAGCGGCCAGAGCCAGACCGGCACCACTGACCAGTCGCCCATCCGGTGCGCCAACCCGAGATAGGCGAACGCCCACACCACCGCCGCCACCAGGGTCACCCGGTCCAGTTCGCGGCGGCGGGCGGTGCCGAGCAGGGACAGGCCGCCGAGGAAGGTGAACGCCACCGCGAGGCCGGCGCCGATCCAGACGGGAGTCACCGGTGCCGCCTCTCCCGCCTCCTCCTCCGGTACGCCGAGCAGTCGCAGCCCGATCGGCTCGACGCCCTTGTCGGTGTTGCCGAGCACCACCACCGCCCTGCCGGTGGCCCGTTCGAGGCCGATGTAGGACCGGAACCCGCTGGTCGCGCCGTTGTGCCAGACCACCTCGTGGTCGCCGTGCCGGGTGGTGAACCAGCCGTACCCGATGTGGGTGTTCTCGTCCTCGCGGAAGCGGGCGGTGGTGGCGTCGGCGCCGGGCGCGGTGCCGGCGAGGGTCGCGGCGGCCAGCCGGCCCAGGTCCTCGGCGGTGGACCAGGGGCCGACGCCGGCCGGGGCGTACCCCACTCCCGACCAGGTGTCGAGGGGCCGGCCGGCGGCCCGGCCGCCGTGGGCGCGGCCGGCCGGCAGGTCGTCGGCGTGGGTGGCGATCACGGTGGCGTTCATCCCGAGCGGTTGGAGCAGCCGTGCCCGCAGCAGATCGGCGTACGCGACGCCGGCCTTCGCGGCGAGCGCGTGGCCGAGCACGGACGGCCCGAGGTTGGAGTAGTGGACCTCGCCGCGCTCGTCGTCGTCGGGGGTGACCCGGTCGGCGGCGCTCCGGATGGCGTCGATGTCCTGCCCGGCGTACGGATTGCCGCCGGACACGTTGGACCACAGGAGGCGAGCCCAGCCCAGGATGCCGCCGGGGGCGAGTCGGGGCAGGCCGGCGCGGTGACTGGCCAGCTCGGCGAGCGTGACGTCACGGGCGGGGCCGGTGACCGTGGGCCAGGTGGCGCCGAGAGGCTCGTCGGGGCGGACAACCCCGGCGGCGGCCTGGTCGGCGAGGAGCATGCCGGTGAGCGCCTTGGTGACCGAGCCGATCTCGAACGAGGTGCCGGGCTCGACGGGCTGGCCGGTCCGGTCCCGGTCACCCAGGCCGGCGGTGCGGATCCGGCCGTTCTCGACCAGTGCGACGGCGAGCCCGCGGTGCCCCGACGGGTCGCGTAGGGCCGCCCGGGCGGCGCCGGCCAGGTCGGCATCGCCGGTGGCCTGCGCGCCGAGGCGGGGCACCCGGGGCATCAGCGCGATTCCGGCGAGACCGGCGATCAGCGCGGCGACGATGGTGACCACGGTCGTCCGGCGCATGGTGCTTCTCCCTGCTGTTCGGCGTTCGGGCGTCGTGCTGCGGGCGCGGGTCAGCGGCCGGCGGCGGTGAGGATGGTCAGCAGCGGCACCACGCGTTCGGCGGGGACGGCCCACCGACCACGCCCGGCGCTGCGCAGCCAGCCGGCGGCGGTGATCTGGCGCAGGTGGTGGTGGAGTTGACCGGTGGTGCCCAGCTCCTCGATCTCGGCCAGCTCGCTGGTGCTCTGCCGGCCGTCGAGGATCTCGCGCAGCAGCCGCAGCCGCACCGGGTGGGCCAACGCGGAGAGCGTGCTGGCCAGTTCCGTCCAGTCGGCGGCGAGCACGTCGTCGACGGTGCGGCCGTACTGCCAGTCGTAGTGCTGCCCGGCGACGCGGACGGTGCCGGTGTAGAGGACCGCGCCGGTGCCCTCGAGCGGCAGGCGCTGCTTGAGGCCGTCGAGGGCCCAGAAGGTGCCCTCGGACTCGGGCGGGGCCGGTGGTGCCGGTGTCAGCCGCTCGCTCAACGCGGCGACCTGCGTCTCCAGCGCGGCGAGCCGCGACTCCATGGTGGCCATAGGTCGATACTACGTACAAACGGATTACCGTACAAGCTAGGGCTTCACCACCCACATCCACAGGTCGCCAGGCGGGCCCGGGAGATCCAGCGCGGGTCTTTGGTCCCGAGCCCCTCGGGCGCAACGCCTCTGCCCGGGGTGATCACACAGTGGGATGGTGAGACGGACGGCGTGCCCGTGACGCGCCGCGCGGGACGGGGAGGTCCTGGTGACAGAGACCGGCGGACAGGGCCGGACGCTGGACGGCGCCGTCGACCAGCTCGTCCCGGTCGGGCTCGACGCGGCGGAGGCCACCACCCGGCTGCGGACGGACGGGCCCAACACGGTGGCGCCGCCGCCGCGCCGGCAGCTGGCCGTCCGGGTGCTGCGACAGCTCACCGACCCCCTGGTGGCTCTGCTGCTCGCCGCCGCCGTGGTGACCACCGCGCTCGGCGACTACCCGGACACCGCCGTGATCGTCCTGGTCGTGCTGGTGAACACGGTCATCGGCGTGGTGCAGGAGATCCGCGCGGACCGCGCCGTGGCGGCGCTGGGTCAGTTGGCCGCCCCCGCCGCCCGGGTCGTGCGGGACGGCCGGGACCTTGCCGTCCCCGCCGCCGACCTGGTCCGTGGCGACCTGGTCCGAGTCGAGGCCGGCGACATCGTGCCCGCCGACCTGCTGCTGGTCGAGGCGAACCGGCTGCAACTGGACGAGTCCGCGTTGAGCGGCGAGTCGGTACCGGTGGGGCGGACCGTCGGCCAGGACGCCCTGGCCGGGACGGTCGTCACCACCGGACGCGCGGCCGGCACCGTGCTGCGGACCGGGCCGGCGAGCGCACTGGGCCGGATCAGCACACTGGTGGCGGACACCCGGCCCACCGCCACACCGTTGCAGCGCCGACTCGCCGCCCTGGGCCGCATGCTCGGGTTGGTCGCGGTCGGCCGCGCTGGCCGGCATGCTGCTCGGTTCGGTGAGCCACGCGGTGCTGCACCACGCGCACAGCCCGGTGGTGATCGTCCGGAACCGCGAGGATCGAGAGAGCTGACACCCCGTCCGCCCGGGTGCGGGCGGGGACCGCGTGCGACGCTGCGGCGCATACCGGCGAATGCCCGCGTCGCGCCGTGGGTGCGCCCGACAATGGCCTGACCGACCGAGGGAGTGCCGATGAACCGACCTGTCGTGGTGGGTGTGGACGGCTCACCGTCCAGCCTCGTCGCCGCCGAGCACGCGGCCTGCGTCGCTAAGCTCCGGTCCCGCCCGTTACGGCTGGTGCACGGCTACCTGCACCCGCTCGGCTACGGCGTGCCGCTCAACCCGTACGACCTCGGGGTGCCGGCGCCCTCCGCCCAGGCGCAGGAGATGCTGGAACGTACCGCGGCCGACCTCACCGACCGCTGGCCCGGCCTCACCGTCGAGGTGCGCCAGGTCGCCGGGGGGCCCGGCGCCACCATGGTCGAGGAGTCCCGTCGGGCCGACCTCGTCGTCGTGGGCAGTCGTGGGCTGGGCGGGTTCGCCGGGCTGCTGCTCGGTTCGGTGGGCGCGCAGGTCGCCGCGCACGCGCACTGCCCGGTGCTGGTGGTCCGCCCGGACGAGCAGCCGATCCCGGTGGACGCGCCGGTGCTCGTCGGCGTGGACGGGTCCGACTCGTCCCGGCTCGCCGTGGGCTACGGCGCGGACGAGGCGGCGCTGCGCACCGTGCCGCTGGTGCTGGTGCACGTCGGTCCGCCGCCGGACGGGGACGGGCCGGTACCGGAGGAGATCGAGGAGTCGCAGGCCGCGTACCAGGCCGAGGCGGTGCGGCTGCTCGCCGACGCGTCCGCCGCCGCCCGGGCCGAGCATCCCGACCTGGTGGTGCGGGAGCATCCGGTCCGGGCGGCCGGCCCGGCCCGGGGGCTCATCGAGGCCAGCGGCGCGGCGTCGCTGCTGGTCGTGGGCACCCGGGGCCGGTCCGGGTTCGCCGGTCTGCTGCTCGGGTCGGTCAGTCAGGCCGCGATCCAGCACGCGCACTGCCCGGTGCTGGTCGCCCACCCGGTCAGCTGACCGTGCTGTCGCCGCCCCGGCCGAGCATCTGGAGGAAGTCGGTGGTGAGGGCGAACGGGTCGGCGGGGCCGCTCGCCGGTGGCCGGCGCTCGACCTGGTCGGCCAGCTCCCCGGCGGCACGCCGGATCCGGCCACGCAACGCGCCGTCCGCGGTGCCGTCCGACCAGTCCTCCGGCGCGGCGAAGACCGCGGTGGGGACCACCACCGCCCGCAGGTAGCTGAACATCGGGCGGACGGCGTGCTCCAGGGCCAGCGAGTGCCGGGCGGTGCCGCCGGTGGCCCCGATCAGCACCGGCCGGTCGACCAGCGACCCGGAATCCAACACGTCGAAGAAGGACTTGAACAGCCCGTTGTACGAGGCGCTGAAGATCGGGGTGACGGCGATGATCCCGTCCGCACCGGTCACCGCGTCGATGGCCTCGCGCAGCGTGGTCGGCGGGAACCCGGTGAGCATGTTGTTCACCACGTCGTGGGCATACTCCCGCAGGTCGACGACGCGCAGGTCGACCTCGTGGCCGCGCCCGACCAGCTCGTCGCGGGTCGCCCCGGCGAGCTGGTCGGCGAGCAGCCGGGTGGACGAGGGCTGACTCAGCCCCGCCGAGACCACGGCGAGCGTACGGCGGGTCATCGGGTCGCCCCCTCCGGCGCCTTGCCCGTCACGTCGTCGACGGCGTGCACGGTGCTGTCCTTGGCACCACCGGCCGCGGCGACGAGCGAGGCGTGCGTGGGCGCGTCCGGCACGTGCGCCGGGCGCAGCGAGTCGAACTCCTTGCGCAGCACCGGCACGACCTCCTCGCCGAGCAGGTCGAGCTGCTCCAGCACCGTCTTCAGGGGCAGCCCCGCGTGGTCCATCAGGAACAGCTGCCGCTGGTAGTCACCGACGTACTCGCGGAAGCCGAGCGTGCGGTCGATGACCTGCTGCGGGCTGCCCACGGTCAGCGGGGTCTCCCGGGTGAACTCCTCCATCGACGGTCCGTGTCCGTAGACCGGGGCGTTGTCGAAGTACGGCCGGAACTCCCGGACCGCGTCCTGCGAGTTGCGTCGCATGAACACCTGCCCACCGAGGCCGACGATGGCCTGGTCGGCGGTGCCGTGGCCGTAGTGCGCGTACCGCTGGCGGTAGAGGCCGACCATCCGCTGGGTGTGCTCCCTGGGCCAGAAGATGTGGTTGGCGAAGAAGCCGTCGCCGTAGTACGCGGCCTGCTCGGCGATCTCGGGGCTGCGGATCGAGCCGTGCCAGACGAACGGGGGCACCCCGTCGAGCGGGCGCGGTGTCGAGGTGAAGGACTGCAACGGGGTGCGGTACTTGCCCTTCCAGTCGACCACGTCCTCGCGCCACAGCCGGTGCAGCAGGTCGTAGTTCTCGATCGCGAGGGGGATGCCGGCGCGGATGTCCTTGCCGAACCACGGGTAGACCGGACCGGTGTTGCCCCGGCCCATCATCAGGTCCACCCGACCGTCGGACAGGTGCTGGAGCATCGCGTAGTCCTCGGCGATCTTCACCGGGTCGTTGGTGGTGATCAGCGTGGTCGCGGTGGACAGCAGCAGCCGCTCGGTGCGGGCCGCGATGTGACCGAGCATGGTGGTCGGCGACGAGGGCACGAACGGCGGGTTGTGGTGCTCACCGGTGGCGAAGACGTCGAGCCCGACCTCTTCGGCCTTCAGTGCGATGGCGACCATCGCCTTGATCCGCTCATGCTCGGTCGGCTCCCGACCGGTGGTCGGATCGACCGTGACGTCACCGACGGTGAAGACTCCGAACTGCATGACCAGCTCCTCGCGTGTCAACCGGGCGCCGTCGTGGTACCCGGACGCAGCTCACAACTTATTTGACGAGTCAACTATTCCGTCGGCGGCCTGCCTGGCAGTGGCGTCGGTCACTCCCCCAATGCCCGTCCCGCGACCCGGGGCGGGAGCACCCGGCCGGTGCACGGTCATCGGTGCCCCCAGTGGCTCCGGTCGATCGGCGGTCACCTGGACCGTAACGCCACGTGACGTCGCGCGGACCATGCGGACCGGAGAGCGGTATACCTGTGAGTCATAGATATGACTCACAGGTATACCGCTCTCGACGAAGGTGCCTCGACCAGAGATTCGCCGTCGGTAGCCACGCGTCGAGGCCGCGAGCCGGCCCGCCGGCCGTCGGGCGCCGGCCGTCGGGCACCGGGCGCCGCCTCGACCGCGACAAGCCGGGCGACTCACGGGCTGCTCAGCCCCCGGCGACCGAGGGAAGCACCTGCACCTGGGCGCCCTCGCCGACCGGTGTGGCCAGCCCGCCGGAGTGCCGGCAGTCCTGCCCGTCGACGTAGACGTTGACGTAGCGGCGCAGCTCGCCGCGCTCGTCGCGGATCCGCCGAGCCAGCCGGGGATGATCGGCGGCAAGCTCGTCGAGGACCGCACCCAGCGTGCCGCAGGCGTCGACACTGAGCCGGCTGGCGCCGCCGGCCTCGCCGCGCAGCGGGCCGGGCAACAGCACGGTGACCACTCAGACCACCGCCGCCCGGACGCACAGCACGTCGGGCAGGTGCGCGGCCACCTGCGACCAGGAGTCGCCCTCGTCCCGGCTGGCGTAGACCTCGCCGGAGCGGGTGCCGAAGTAGACGCCGCCCGGTGTGGCGTCGTCGGCGCACATCGCGTCGCGCAGCACCGCCGGATAGAACGGGCCCTCGGGCAGGCCCACCGACAGCGGCTCCCACTTGTCACCGGCGTCGGCCGAGCGGAACACCCGACAGCGGTGGTCGGTGGGGTACCTCTCGACGTCGGCCACCAGCGGGAACGTCCACACCATCCCGGGCCGCCCGGGGTGCGACACCATCGGGAAGCCGAAGTCGCTGGGCAGCCCGTCGGCGATCGACGACCAGGTGCGGCCGTCGTTGTCGGAGCGGTAGACGCCGAAGTGGTTCTGCGCGTACAGCCGCTCGGGGTTGCCGGCGTCCCGCGCGACCTTGTGCACGCACTGGCCGAACTCCGGCCACTCGTCGGCCAGGCCGGCGGCGCGGATGCCCACGTTGCCCGGGGCCCAGCTCGCCCCGGCGTCCTGCGAGCGGTAGACCCCGCCGGTGGACATGGCGACCAGCACCCGGGCCGGGTCGCGCGGGTGGGGCAGCACGGTGTGCACCGCCTGGCCGCCGAACCCGGCCTGCCAGTGCGGGCGGTGCGGATGGTCCCAGAGGGCGCGGACCAGTTCAAAGCTGCGGCCACCGTCGGTGGAGCGGAACAGCGCCGACGGCTGGGTGCCGGCCCACACCACGTCCGGCTCGTCCGCGCCGGCCGGCATGAGTTGCCAGACCCGCTCCAGGGTCGCACCGGTGTCGGCCGGGAACGCCACCGGCGCGTGGTCGGGCTCGTCCCAGGAGGCGCCGAGGTCGTCGCTGGTCGCGACGCTGGGGCCGAAGTGCGAGCTGGTCACCCCGGCGAGCAGCCGCGGGGTGGCGGAGCGGGTGTCGAGCGCGACCGCGTACACGCTCGTCTGCGGGTGGTGCGGGCCGCTGACCTCCCAGGTGCGCCGGTCATCGGTGCTGGTGGCGAGGAACAACCCCTTCGCGGTGCCGATCGCGAGCAGCGTTGCCATGGACGTCCTCCGAACCGTCGGTGGGCAGGTGGGGTGATTATGGCCACAACCCCCGACAGGCCCGCCGGCCACCACGCCGTGCGTCGGCGACGACGTCCAGCGCCCCTCTCGACACCATCGGACTCGTAGGATGACGGCGTTACCTTCCCAAGGAGGGCCTCGATGGTTCGGACGTTCACTGCGGCGGTGCACGAGGAAGACGACTGGTACGTCGCGCGGTGCCTGGAGCTGGAGGTGGCCAGCCAGGGCGAGACGCTCGACGAAGCTCTGGTCAATCTGCGCGAGGCGGTCGAGGTCTACCTCGAAGAGGTCTCCCAACCCACAATCGAGGCCACCCCCCTGGTGACGTCCTTCCAGGTGGGAAGGGCGGCATGAGCCCAGCCCCGGCGGATCTTCCGCTGCGTAAGGTGCTCGCGGGGCTCAGAAAGGCCGGTTTCGATCAAGTGCGGATCAAGGGAAGCCACGCGGTCTACCGGAACTCTGCCGGAAACGTGGTGGTGGTTCCTCAGCACGCCACCATCAAGCGCGGCACTCTGGCCTCGATCCTCCGCCAGGCGGGGTTGACGCCAGCGGAATTCCAACACTTGATCGATTAGCCGGTCAGCCTTCGGGCTTCCGGGGCGCTCGGCGACGCGGCACGTGCCGGCGGTAGGCGCTGACGGTGGGATCGCCGGTGATCCAGAAGCGCCACGGAACGTCGTGTGCGGCGGCCACCCCGACGCGCGGTCCCGCGGAGATGGCCGACCTCGCGACCGGACGCGTCGGCGGCGTCAACAGCAGCGGGCCGTTCCCGTCGATCATGGACGTGCCGTTGGCCGTCGCGCCGATACCGAGCGCGACGACCAGTCGGGCTGGCCCGCGAGCGAGGTCACGGTCGGGCACGTCTCCCCTGCGCTTGCGGGCGACGTCCATGCCCTCGACGACCTCGCCGGCGCGCAGCAGGACGGCTGCCGCCTCCCCCTCGTCGCCGCACACGATGTTGAGACACCAGTGCACACCGAACACGAAGTACGTGTAGGCGTGCCCGGCCGGCCCGTACATGACTGTGGTGCGCGGGGTGGGGCCTCGGTGCGCGTGCGACGCCGGATCCTCCCCGGTGCCCGCGTACGCCTCGACCTCGGTCAGCCTGACCCGGACGCCGCCGGCCGTGATCTCCCAGCCGAGGAGCGTCTGCGCCGTCTCGGGCACCTGGGCGGCGGGGGCGTGCAGCCACGAATAGTCCACTGCTTCAGGAAACGTCGGACACGAGCGATCGGCAACTCACCCTTGAACAATCTGTTGACAATATTGCGTTGATGGGGTGTGCTCGGAGTATGACGACCGAGGAGCTGTTCACCGCGCCCGACCCGTCCCGGGCCCGCGCCCACCGCACCCACGAGGCGCTGCAACGGATCAGCGAGCGGCATGCCGGCTCCGACGCCCGGCGGGGCCGCTGGGCCCACCCGTACGTGCTGGACCCGTGGGAGGCGGTGGCCCTGGTCACCGCCCTCGCCGCGGGCGGGGCCGAGCGGGAGCCCGCCGAGGAGCCGGTGGACGCCGCCGACCTCACCGCCGCGTTGACCCTGCTGCCGCACGTCCGCGCCGAGCTGGACGCCCTGGAGGCGGGGCTGCTGACGCTGGCCCGCGACCGGGGGCTGACCTGGCAGTCCATCGCGTACGGGCTGGGGTTGGGCAGCGCGCAGGCCGCGCGGCAGCGCTACGAGCGGGTCGCCGCCCGCTCGGCCGAGCCAGCGCCCGACCCGCACGATCGTGCTGGAACAGGGAAGTAGGGGCATCGCCGCGCGGCCACGGCCACTGGATTCAGGATCGAGCACGACCTTGCGAGCCGGGCTGGCCCGCCGCGACCCGGCAGGCGACCCCGGCGGAGCGGATCGGCCGGGCACCGGCGGATCGGCGGCCGGGCGGGCAGACTGTGCCCACGACGAGGAGGCACCCATGGAGCGCGCGGAGATGCTGGCGTACTGCCTGGCGAAGCCGGGAGCGTGGCTGGACCGGCCGTGGGAGGGCGACGAGGTGGTGAAGGTGGGCGGCCGGATCTTCGCGTTCCTCGGCAACGGCGACGGAAAGCCCACGGTCGGGATCAAGTGCGGCCAGACCCGGGAGATCGCCGACGAGTGGCTGCGCCGCCACCCCGACGACGCTCGCCCGATGGCCTACATCGGCCGGTCCGGCTGGAACACGCTGCGCCTCGACGGCGGGATCGACGGCGACGAGCTGACCGAGGCGGTCGACGCGTCGTACGACATGGTCGTGGCGAAGCTCCCCAAGCGGGAGCGCCCGCCGGCCTGAACCGACCGTGGCGCCGGCGGCTCGCGCCGACGCCACGGCAACCTCAGCGGGGTACGACCCGCTCGGTGGCCCAGTCCCGCCAGCCGGCCAGCCGGTCCGCCGCGGCGGCGAGCTGGTCGGCGACCGGGCCGGGGCCGGTCGAGCCGGGGGTGGTCCGAGCCGCGAGGGCCGACCGCACCGAGAGCACGTCGCGCACCGACGGGTCGAGGTGCTCGCTGACGGCGGCCAGATCGGCGTCGGAGACGTCCTCCAACTCGCACTCCCGGGCCGCGCAGAGCGCCACCAGCCGCCCGGTGATCTCGTGCGCGTCGCGGAACGGCACGTTGCGCCGGACCAGCCAGTCGGCGACCTCGGTGGCCAGCGAGAACCCGACCGGGGCGGCGGCGACGAGACGGTCCACCCGGACCGTCATCGTGGAGATCATCCCCGCCAGGGCGGGCAGCAGCAGCTCCAGGGTGTCGACCGCGTCGAACGCGGGCTCCTTGTCCTCCTGCATGTCCCGGTCGTACGTCATCGGCAGGCCCTTGAGCATGGTCAGCACCGTCATCAGGCCACCGACCAGCCGCCCGGACTTGCCCCGGGCCAGCTCGGCGATGTCCGCGTTCTTCTTCTGCGGCATGATCGACGAACCGGTCGCAAAGGCGTCGTCCAGCTCCACCCAGCCGAACTCGTGTGAGGTCCAGAGCACCACCTCCTCACCGAGACGGGACAGGTGCACCCCGATCAGCGCGGTGGTGAACAGGAACTCGGCCACGAAGTCCCGGTCGGCGACCGCGTCCATCGAGTTGGCGAACGACGTCCGGAAGCCCAGCTCCTTGGCCACCGCCACCGGGTCCAACGGAAGCCCGGACCCGGCGAGCGCACCCGCGCCGAGCGGGCTGATCGCCGCCCGGTGGTCCCAGTCGCGCAGCCGCTCCAGGTCACGCAGCAGCGGCTGCACGTGGGCGAGCAGCCAGTGCCCGAAGGTGACCGGCTGGGCGTGCTGAAGATGGGTCATCCCGGGCGCGGCGGTGTCGATGTGCCGCTCGGCCTGCTCGGTGAGCGCCTCGGCCAGCTCGACCAGGCGGCTGGCCACCCCGCGCGCGTGGTCCCGCAGGTAGAGCCGCAGGTCGGTGGCGACCTGGTCGTTGCGGGACCGGCCGGCGCGCAGCTTGCCGCCGAGGCTGCCCAGGCGCTCCAACAGGCCCCGCTCCAGCGCGGTGTGCACGTCCTCGTCGTCGACGGTGGGCCGGAACGCCCCCGAGGCGCAGGCCGCCTCCAGGTCGTCCAGGGCCGCCAGGATCCGGCCCAGCTCCTCCGGGTCGAGCAGGCCGGCGCCGGCCAGGACCCGGGCGTGCGCCCGGGAACCAGCGATGTCGTACGGGGCCAGGCGCCAGTCGAACTGCACGCTCACCGACAGTCGGGCGAGCGCCTCCGCGGGGCCGCCGGCGAACCGGCCACCCCACAGGCTCGTCCGGTTGGTGCCGGCGCTGTTCTCGGTGAGGCTCTTGTCGTCCACGCCGCCCATTGTGGTCCCCATGGTCGTCAGCCACCCAGCCGGGCGTCGCGGGCCGCGGCCATCCGACTCGGAAGGCCCCACAACTGCACGAAGCCCTTCGCGAGGGACTGGTCGAAGGTGTCGCCGGTGTCGTAGGTGGCCAGCCCGAAGTCGTAGAGGCCCTCCTCGGAGCGCCGGCCGGTGACGGTGGCCCGGCCACCGTGCAGGGTCAGCCGCACCTCGCCGCTCACGTGCCGCTGCGCGTCGTCGATGAACGCGTCCAGCGAGTCCTTCAACGGCGAGAACCACAGGCCGTCGTAGACCAGCTCACCCCAGCGCTGGTCCACGCTCTTCTTGAACCGGGCCAGGTCCCGCTCGACGGTCACCGCCTCCAGCTCCTGATGGGCGGTGATCAGCGCGATCGCGCCGGGCGCCTCGTACACCTCGCGGCTCTTGATGCCCACGAGGCGGTCCTCGACCATGTCGAGCCGGCCGACGCCCTGGGCGCCCGCGCGCCGGTTCAACTCCAGGATCGCCTGGTACGGGGTGACGGTCTCACCGTCGATCGCCACCGGCACACCGCCGTCGAAGGTGATCACGACCTCGTCGGCGTCGCGGGGCTCCGCCGGGTCGTCGGTGTACGAGTAGAGGTCCTCGATCGGGGCGTTCCAGATGTCCTCCAGGAAACCCGTCTCCACGGCGCGGCCCCACAGGTTCTGGTCGATCGAGTACGGGGACTTCGCCGACACGTCGATCGGCAGCCCCTTCTCCTCGGCGAACGCGATCGCCTTGTCCCGCGTCCAGGCGAAATCCCGGGCCGGCGCGATGATCTTCAGCTCGGGGGCGAGCGCGTTCAGACCCACCTCGAACCGGACCTGGTCGTTGCCCTTGCCGGTGCACCCGTGCGAAACGATCGTCCCGCCGTGCTTGCGCGCGGCCGCCACCAGGTGCCTGACGATCAGCGGCCGGGACAGCGCCGACACCAGCGGGTAGCGGTCCATGTAGAGGGCGTTCGCCCGGATGGCCGGCACGCAGTAGTCGGCGGCGAACTCGTCGCGCGCGTCGACGACCTCGGACTCGGCGGCGCCGCAGTCCAGGGCGCGCTGCCGGATCGCGTCGAGGTCCTCACCGCCCTGCCCGACGTCGACCGCCACGGCGATCACCTCGGCGCCGGTCTGCTCGGCCAGGTAGGGAATCGCCACGGAGGTGTCCAACCCCCCGGAGTACGCGAGGACGACCCGCTCGGTCATGACGTGGTGTTCCCTTCAACGGTGTCGTCCCGGCGGGCCCAGCCGGCGAGCTTGTCACCGAGCGCGGCCCCGCCGACGGCCTCGCGGGCCACGACGAGGATGGTGTCGTCGCCGGCGATGGTGCCGACGATCTCGGGCAGGCCCGCCCGGTCCAACGCGCTGGCCAGGTACTGGGCTGCGCCCGGCGGGGTACGCAGCACGGCGATGTTGCCGCTGGCGTCCACCCCGTTGAGCAGTTCCCGCAGCAACCGCACCAGCCGGGCCGGCGCCGCCTCGGCGTCGCGCAGCGGCCGCTGGCCGTCCTCGGGAATCAGGTAGACGGCCGGGCCGTCGCCGCCGCGCACCTTGACCGCGCCCAACTCCTCCAGATCTCGCGAAAGGGTGGCCTGGGTGACCCCGACGCCGTCGGCGGCGAGCAGGTCGGCCAGCTCGGTCTGCGACCGCACGGCCCGGTCCCGGATCAGCTCCACGATCCGGGCGTGCCGGGCGGCGCGGGTCAACGGGGCGGTCACCGCTGCTCCCCGGACACCGTGAGCAGGAACGTCAGCAGCGCCTTCTGGGCGTGCAGCCGGTTCTCCGCCTGGTCGAAGACCGCGCTCTGCGGGCCGTCGAACACCTCGTCGGTGATCTCCTCACCCCGGTGGGCGGGCAGGCAGTGCAGCACGATCGCGTCCGATGCGGCCTGGCCGAGCAGCTCCTTGTTGACCTGGTACGGCAGGAACGGGGTGACCCGGTCCAGTCCGTCGGCCTCCTGCCCCATCGACGTCCACGTGTCGGTGGCCAGCACGTCGGCGTCGCGGGCCGCCTGGGCCGGGTCGGTCAGCACCCGTACCGACCCGCCCGTGCCGGCGGCGATCTCCGCCGCTCTTTGCACGACGGCCGGGGCCGGCGCGAAGCCGGCCGGGCCGGCGATCCGCACGTGCATCCCGGCCGTCGCCCCGGCCAGCAGGTACGACTGCGCCATGTTGTTGGCGCCGTCGCCCACGTAGGTGAGGGTCCGGCCGGCCGTGCCGCCGCACCGCTCCCGGATGGTGAGCAGGTCGGCCAGCAGCTGGCAGGGGTGGAACCCGTCGGTGAGCGCGTTGATCACCGGGACGCTCGCGCCGCTCGCCACCTCGGCGATCCGGTCGTCGCCGTGGGTGCGCAGGACGATCGCCGCGACGTAGCGCGACAGCACCCGGCCGGCGTCCGCGAGCGTCTCGCCCCGGCCGAAGTGGGTGACCTGGGTGTCCACGACCAGGGGATGCCCGCCCAGCTCGGCGATGCCGGCGTCGAACGAGATCCGGGTGCGCAGGCTCTGCTTGTCGAAGAGCACCGCCACCGAGCGGGGGCCGGCCAGCGGCTGGTGGCCGAAGCGGTCGGCCTTCATCCGCACCGCCAGGTCGAGCACGCTGGACTGCTCGGTGGGCGAGAGGTCGTCGTCGCGCAGAAAGTGCCGGATCATGCGGTCGTCCCCGTCGTGGTGGTGGCCGGCGCCGTGGTGGTGGCCGGCGTCCTGTCGGTTCCAGCGGCCGCCGCGTCCAGCGCCGCCGGGAGCGCGGCGAGGAAGGCGTCGGCCTGGACGGCGGTGAGGATCAGCGGCGGGGCGAGCCGGAGTACGCCCGGCTGCACCGCGTTGACCAGGAAGCCGGCGTCTCGCAGCGTCTCGGCGAGCACCGGCGCCACCGGCGCGGTGAGGGTCACGCCGAGCAGCAGCCCGGCCCCGCGCACGCCGTCGATCAGCGGATGACCCAGCGCCTCGACGCCCCGGCGCAGCCGTTCGCCGACGCGCTGGACGTGGTCGAGCAGCCCCTCGTTGGCGATCGTCGCCACCACGGCGAGCGCGGCGGCGCAGCTCACCGGGTTGCCGCCGAAGGTGGTGCCGTGCGAGCCGGGCGTGAGCAGGTCGGCGGCACGACCGAAGGCCAGCGTCGCGCCGAGCGGCAGCCCGCCACCCAGCCCCTTGGCCAGGGTCACCACATCGGGCTCGACGCCCTCGCCCTGGTGGGCGAACCAGTGCCCGGTGCGGCCGATGCCGGTCTGCACCTCGTCGAGCACCAGCAGCGCGCCGTGCCGGTCGGTGATCCGCCGCGCCGCCGCCAGGTAGCCGGCCGGCGGGACGACCACGCCGTTCTCGCCCTGGATGGGCTCCAGGATGACCATGGCGGTGGCGTCGGTGACCGCCGCCTCGAGAGCGGCGACGTCGCCGAAGTCGACGTGGGTCACCTCGCCGGGCAGCGGCCGGAACGGGTCGGCCTTGGCGGGCTGGCCGGTCAGCGCGAGGGCACCCATGGTGCGACCGTGAAAGGCCCCGTTGGTGGCGACCACGTGACTGCGCCCGGTGCGCCGGGACAGCTTGAACGCGGCCTCGTTCGCCTCCGCGCCGGAGTTGGCGAAGAAGACCCGGCCGGGCCGGCCGGCGAGCGCCAGCAGCAGCTCCGCGAGGGCGACCGGCGGCTCGGCGATGTAGAGGTTGGAGACATGCCCGAGCGTCGCGACCTGCTTGGACACCGCGGCCACCACCGCCGGGTGGGCGTGACCGAGGGCGTTGACCGCGATCCCGCCGACCAGGTCGAGGTATTCGCGGCCCGCGTCGTCGACCACCACGGCGCCCGCGCCGGAGACCAGCGCCAGCGGCGGCGTGCCGTAGTTGTCCATCATGGACTGCGTCCACCGTTGCGCCAGGCTGCTCATGCCCCGACCATCCCGTCCTGAAGCACCACCATCGTTCCGAACCCTTCCGACGTGAAGACCTCCAGCAGCGTGGAGTGCGCCACCCGGCCGTCGACGACGTGCGCGGCGGGCACTCCCCCGCGCACCGCCCGCAGACAGGCCTCCATCTTGGGCACCATCCCCGACTCGAGACTGGGCAGCAGCTTCGCCAGGTCGTCCGCGGTGATCTCGGAGACCAGGCTGGTGGTGTCCGGCCAGTCCGCGTACAGGCCGGCCACGTCGGTGAGCACGACCAGCTTGCGGGCCCGCAACGCGACGGCGAGGGCGGCGGCGGCGGTGTCCGCGTTGAGGTTGTGCAGGACCCCGTCCGCGTCCGGAGCGACCGTGGAGATCACCGGAATCCGGCCGGCGTCGATGAGGTCGGTCACCGCCGAGGTGTCCACCGACTCGACGTCGCCGACCTGGCCGACGTCGACCGGCAGCCCGTCCACGTACGCGGGGCGGCGCACCGCGGTGAACAGCCGCGCGTCCTCGCCGGAGAGCCCGACGGCGAACGGGCCGTGCGAGTTGATCAGCCCGACCAGCTCCCGGCCCACCTGCCCGACCAGCACCATCCGGACCACGTCCATCGCCTCGGCGGTCGTCACCCGCAGGCCGCCCCGGAACTCGCTGGCGATGCCGAGCCGGCCCAGCATGGCCGAGATCTGCGGGCCGCCGCCGTGCACCACGACGGGCTTGAGACCGGCGTACCGCAGGAACACCATGTCGGCCGCGAACGCCCGTTGCAGCGCCGGCTCGGTCATCGCGTTGCCGCCGTACTTGACCACCACGGTGGAGCCGGAGAAACGCGCCAGCCAGGGCAGGGCCTCGATCAGCGTCTCCGCCTTGACCTGGGCGCGGGTGAGATCGCCGTTGAGACTCATGTGGAGTACGCCGAGTTCTCGTGCACGTACGCGTGGGACAGGTCGTTGGTCCAGATCGTCGCCACCGCGTCGCCGGCGTGCAGGTCGATCCGGATCGTCACGTCCCGCCCGGTGAGGTCGACCTTCGAGCGCTCCTCGGCGGCCGCGCCGCCCCGGCACACCCACACCCCGTTGACCGCGACGTCCACCTCGTCCGGCTCGAACGCGGCGGCGGTGGTGCCCACAGCGGCGAGGATCCGGCCCCAGTTGGGGTCGTTGCCGAACAGCGCGGTCTTGACCAGGTTGTTGCGGGCCACCGTACGGCCCACCTCGACCGCGTCGTTCTCGTCGGCGGCGCCGACCACGTCGATGGCGACCTGCTTGGTGGCGCCCTCGGCGTCGGCGATGAGCTGCTGGGCAAGGTCGTGGCAGGCCGTCGTGACAGCGGCGGCCAGCTCGGCCGGGGTGGGCTCGATGCCGCTCGCGCCACTGGACAGCAGCAGCACGGTGTCGTTGGTGGACATGCAGCCGTCGGAGTCGACCCGGTCGAAGGTCACCCGGGTGGCCGCGCGCAGCGCCTCGTCCAGCGTCGCCGGCCCGGCCACCGCGTCGGTGGTCAGCACGCAGAGCATGGTGGCCATCCCCGGCGCGAGCATCCCGGAGCCCTTCGCCATGCCGCCGACCGTCCAGCCGCTCCCCCGGGCCACAGTGGTCTTCGGCCTCGTGTCCGTGGTCATGATGGCCTCGGCGGCGGCCGCGCCACCGTCGCGGGACAAGTTTTTGATCGCCGATCGGACGCCCGGCAGCAGCTTCGGCATCGGCAGCCGCTCACCGATCAGGCCGGTCGAGCAGACCGCGACCTCACCGGCGCCGAGGAGCAGCCGCGGGCTGACCGCGCTCAACACGGAGGCGGTGTGTTCGGCCGTGGCGTGCGTGTCCTGGAAGCCGGCCGGGCCGGTGCAGGCGTTGGCGCCACCGGAGTTGAGCACGACCGCCCGGACCACACCGCCCTGCACGACCTGCTGACTCCAGCGCACCGGCGCTGCCTTGACCCGGTTCGTGGTGAAGACACCGGCGACACCGGCGTCCGGGCCGTCGTTGACCACCAGGGCGACGTCCGCGCCGCCGTTGGCCTTCAGACCGGCGGCCACCCCGGCCGCCCGGAACCCCCGGGGGGTGGTGACACTCACGGCGCCTGCCTTTCGGTCGCGACTGCTGCACCCCTCGCGCTCACGGGCTCACTCCCCAGATCGACAGGCCCGTCGTCTCCGGCAGGCCGAGCATCAGGTTGGCGTTCTGCACGGCCTGACCGGCCGCGCCCTTGCCGAGGTTGTCCAGCGCGCTGAGCACGATCAGCCGACCCGAGTCGACGTCGACGGTGGCCTGCAGGTGGCACGAGTTGGAGCCCAGCGTGGCAGCGGTGTGTGGCCACCGCCCCTCCGCCAGCACGTGCACGAACGGCGCGTCCGCGTACGCCTGCGCCAGCACCTGCTGCGGGTCGACGCCGCGCGCCGGCACTGCGGTGACCGTGGCCAGGATGCCGCGCGGCATCGGCGCGAGAACCGGGGTGAACGACAGCCCGGTCGCCCCGGACGCCTGCTTGATTTCGGGCACGTGCTGGTGGGTGCCGACCCGGTACGGCGACAGGTCCCCCTGCACCTCGCTGGCCAGCAGGTGCGGCTTCGCCGCCCGGCCCGCGCCGGACGTGCCCGACGCGGCGACCACCACGACGTCGGCGGGGCTGGCCGCGCCGTCGGCGATCAGCGGCGCGAGCGCCAGGGTGATCGCGGCGGCGTAGCAGCCGGTGTTCGCGACCCGGGTCGAGCCGGCGATCAGCTCCCGCTGGCCGGGCAGCTCGGGAAGCCCGTAGGTCCACTGGCCGGCGTGCGTGCCGCCGTAGTACTGCGCCCAGGCGTACGGGTCGGCGAGCCGGTGGTCGGCCCCCAGGTCGACGACGCGCACCTCGGCCGGCAGCTGGGACGCGAGGGCCGCCGACTCGCCATGCGGCAGGGCCAGGAAGACCAGGTCCGCGTCGGCGAGAGTCGCCGGGTCGGTCTGGCCGAGCACCAGGTCGAGCCCGGTGAGCTGCGGGTGCACCACGTCGACGCGGTGCCCGGCCTGACTGTGCGCGGTGGCGGCGACCAGATCGAACTCCGGGTGCCCGGCGACCAGACGCAGCAGCTCGCCTCCGGCGTACCCACTCGCTCCGGCGACCGCGACTCGGATCCCCATACTCACCTCCGCATGACTATACGGAGGAGATTAGCAAGAGCAGTGAATCACTGCAAGTTCATGCAGTCGACTGCATGGTGATGAACGCAAGTGTGCTTCCCGGATGTCAGGTGTCCTCTGCCGGAGCGCTCCGGCAGAGGACACCCACCCTCAGTACACCCGCTCGGACAATCCCTGCTGTCGCTCGTACGTCCGCAGGGCGGCGTCCCATGCCTCCGTGTACTCGCTCGGCCCCATACCGAGATCGCTGTGTCCCCGGACCGCCTCGCGCAGGAGCTTCACGAGCTCGGGAACGGTTTCCCGACGTTCTTCCACGTACCGACGGAACACCTCGGCGAACTGCTCGCCGGTCAACCGCGCGGCATGCGAGGTGACCGGATCGTCCTCAAGATTCTGCAGCACCGCGCACCAGCGACGGGTCAGCTCATCCGCCTGGGTCGCCTTGATCTTCTGCAACTCGTGATCACACTCAAGCCTGATGCGATCCTCCCAGTACGGCCGCAGCCGCTCTCGGACCCGCTCGTCCGGGCTGACGCGCACGAGCACGCTGAAGTGCGGCACCGCACCCTCGCGCGGCCACCGTTGTCCACCGAGGCGATTGTTCAGCGCACGCTCGAGGTCGTGTGAACGGTGGGGCTCATGTTCACGTGCCAGGTCCACTGCCCGCTCCCGGACGATCCCGCCAGCCCACCCGAGATAGCGCTCGGCGCGGAGCCGAAGCTCCTCGTACGTCATGTTCTGCGCCGTCCAGTTGTAGACGGCGTGCAGGCGGAAGTCGAATGCGTCCCCCTTCGCTGGCACCAGGATCGGCGCCGGGACGTCCTGACGGAACGTCACGGTGGCGGGGACGATCGGCGCTGGCGGGGCCGGAGGAAGCGGGAGTTGGGTCGGCGGGAAGAACGCGTGCCACCAACGACGGCGTTCCACCTGCCCAGGTATGGATGGTCTCGTGCCGGGACCACCGGCGGGGCCCATGGTCATCGAGTCTCCTCATCGATCAGTCGTTGTACGTCGTCGAGCAGGTCGTTGTGCGGCATCACAGGACGCCATACGTGGTGGAGCTGATGGTCCAGGCGATGCCGCAGTGCCGGCTGTCCAGCGATCACGTGCCGCACAAGTTGAAGGCAGTGGCTGGCGACGGCTGGCTGCTGATCCGCCCGGTCCAGCCAGAAGCCGAGGGTTCGCCACGATCGGTACGCCGTTTTCGGCAGGCTGAGGGCGGTCGCCCAGAGCACGGCCAGGTCGGCCAGTTCGATCGTTCGCTGATCCACCAGGTGCAGCAGCTCCGGCCAGTGTTCTCTGGGCGGCTCAGCCCAGCGGTCCGCGAGCACCCGCAGGGTCCGCGCGGCGTGGAGCTGCACCTCGGGGTCGACGGACGCGGTCCAGTCCACGAGCGCCGGCACGACGCTCGCCGCGTGACCGTTGCGGTACACCTCGACCAGCCCCCGCGCGACGGAGTTGTTCCACCGCTGCATCCGGGCCTGCGCCACCTGGCGCAACTGGACCAACGCCGCCTCCGGCCAGAGTTGGGCCAGCCCGAGGCTGTAGGCACGCGCCACGGTGTCCCGTGGGTGAGCTGCCGAACCGGCTGCCCACTGATCGAGTTCGGTCCGAATACGAGTGCGTAACGCAGGCTGCATCGCCATGGCGATCAGTACGATCGCCGCGGCCTGCCGAACCCCTGCCCGCCGTTCCCGGGCCAGTTCCCGCACGGTGTCGAGGGCTGACTGCACGTCGCGTGTCGCCGACCAGCCGATGGCGCCGGCTGCGGCCTGCCGGACCGTTGGCAGGTCACCGCGGATCAGGTCCGCCAACCAGTCGAGCAGCTGTTTGGGCGACCACCATTCTGTCCACGCGACGTCCAGCAACGCCGACCGGAGTGGCTCGGCGCCGGCCGAGAATTCGATCCGGCAGCCGCCCGGCACGCGCGCGTCGTTCAGCCGTGTGACGGCCTGGCCCAGCGTCGCCCCCAACAGTGCGTCGAGCACCGACCCACGAAAAGGGGCACTGGTCGATGCGGGTTCGGGGAAGTCGAACCGGGCCAGACGTTGAGCTGCCTGGTGTATCGCGGTCACGGGCTGCCCGGCAAGAACCGCGCAGGAGAGGCGGAACGCCCGCACCTCGTCGTGCGGGAACGCGTCGACCTCCTCGCTTCCGCCTCGCACGTCAAGGATCTCGGCCGCGCGCTCCCGTAGTTGAAGCGGCAGAAACTGCTCCAGCCGCTCGGCCAGGGCGCCGCCCTTGGGGACCGTCCGAGCGATCGTCGCGACGATCGCGACGACTTCCCCGGGCCGGGGTTCGCTGGCCAGGTAGGCCGACAGCAGTGGATGCGCGACGCAGTCCTCATCCACGTATCGCTCCACGCAACGCCCATCGCACGTGCCCATGCACCAGCCAACGCACTGTCCTCTGAGCTGATGGCGAAGCTGCGCCCGAAACACCTCGACCGCCGGGGCGCGGCGGTGTTCCACGACGTGACCGACAAGGTCCTGCTTTCGCCGGGAGAAGTCCCCGATCAGGATCAGCGTCGTGCCGGAGGTCTCGGCCCTGGCGGCCAGCGCGACGAGCGCGAACCCGTCCGCCTCGCGAAGAGCCACCTCACTCAGCCGGAGCACGTAACCGTGCCCAGCGGGCAACGGTGCGTCCGCGCCGAGCAGATCGGCCAACTGGTCGACACCGAGGACGCGGACCCGCTCGAACCCGTGTCTCCGGACCACCGCCAGGGTGGCCGAGGTGAACCGTCCGCTCCCGGCCTGACCGGAGAGGCACACCAGGTGGTGCTGCTGGAGATGGTGGTCGAGCCGCTGGTCACTCGGCGCGTACGCGTACCCGCTTGCAGTCTCACGGACACTGGCCTCGACAAGGGTCTCGAACCAGACGCGCCCGGCGCCGTCGGATCGTCCGGCGGTGACGTTGACCGTTCCGATGGCGACAGCGCCAGGACCGGTGGCGTTCTGTCCCTGAACCCGAACGTCGCCGACATCGATCGTCGAACCGCCCAGCAGGCCAGCCAGCCTGCGCAGCACGTCCCCAGGATCCAGGAGGTCTTCCGGATCATCCTCCTCCGGTGGCTCCTCGGCCGGCTCCGCAGGAGAGGCCGGCTCATCCTCGCCGTCGACGGACTCCACGGCTGCCGGTGACCCGTCCCGGAGACCGCGAACCGCACCATCCTCGACGTCACCGAGCGGGTCGTCGCCAGGGGCATCCTCCAACACGTCGTGCCAAAGGTTGTCCAGATCCCCCAGACTGCCGGCGGAGACAGGGGCGGACCGACCGCTCATCGGGGATCGCCTCTCCTCGTGCCGGAGTTCACGTCGCGACCGACTGAGCCGATCGCCGTCGCACCCGGGCCGATCGCGTTCTGGCCCTTGACTCGGATGTCGCCGGTGTGAATACCACCGTGCTCCATCGCGCTGCTGGCCGGCTTTGCCTCAGCGGTGTCCGCCAGCTTCTTCGCGATCTGCGCAGCACCCTGCCCGGGGCTCGGCGAGACGCCCGGGACCGCGACTGCGGCAAGATCCTCGTCCACCACACAGAGCCGGGCGTACTCGCGAAATTCCTTGTCCGGGTGGGCCACTTCGATCCGCACGAAACGCTCCGGTCGCATCTCCTCCGGATACTCGGTGACCACGTCACGGAAGATCTCGGTCGAGACGACAAGGGCCACTCCGGCCTCAGGAAAAGCGGCCAGGGCCTTCTTCACCGGATCGGCCTCGCACAGCCGACAGACGAAGACCACGGCGTTTCCGGGGAAGCCGTTCGCACCGTCCAGGTGCACCAGCCCCTGGTGCACCGCCACCCTGAGCCGGATCCGGGCGGCCGGGAGGCGGCTGCTGTTGTGGTGGCGTAGCCGCCGGTTCAGCTCCGGCACGAACCGACCGATGACACGGGACTCGGACACCTCGCGCGGCACGACCGCCAGTTCGCCGTCGCCCGCCTGCTGGGTCGTCCAGGCCACGCGGTCCAGGCCCACGGCTCCAGCCGCCTCGTGCAGCAATTCTCGAAATTGCCGCTGCGCCTCGTACTGCTGGAGGTTGCTCCGTCGGCTGTACCTCTCCATATCCACAGATATCAACAGTCGTCGTTCGGGATGTTGCATCAGGCTCCCGCCCTCTCCACCCGGCTCACCCAGCGGGCAAGCACCGCAGGAGCCATCGAACCGGCGAGGGCTGAGCGGGATCCCGTAGAAGTACGGCATCACCGCCGAAAGTTGAGAATCAGTCACCCCGTCCTGTTCGGGAGTCAGCCGCGCTCCTGGGCGATGTCCTTGTCGCATGAGGACGAATCTGGTGGAGCTGCTGCTCACCCTCGAATGGCCGCCGATGGCGGTGCTGGCGTTCATAGCCGTTCGGCTGCTGGTCGAGGTGGTCGCCGCAACAGGGGCATCGCGCTCCGCACAGGAACGGCTACGCTTCGGCAGCCGTCCCTGGAGAAGGAGGCCGCAGATGCGGCGATCACACGAGCCGTCCGGCAGCGAGTGGCCATACGGCACGTTCCTGCAACGGCTCGCTCCGTCGGTTCGGACGACGCTACTGGGGCTGGGTGTCCGTCGTCAGGTTCCCGCTGGTCAGATCGTGATTCACGAAGGGCTGCGGGAATCTCACCTGGTGCTCCTCGAGGAGGGCCTGACCAAGATCACCGCTACCCTGCCGGACGGTCGGTCAGCCCTGCTGTCGCTCCGGGTCGGAGGTGACCTCGTGGGCGAGATGTCGGCACTGAACGACGAGCCCCGCTCCGCCACCGTCACCACGTGCGGACCAGCGAGGTACAGCGTGATCCAGCCGGACCGGTTCAAGCGGTTCCTCAAGGAACATCCCGACGCTGCCCTCGAACTCGCCGCGATGGTGTCCGACCGGCTGCGCTGGTCCAATCGACGCCGGATCGACTTCACCTCGTACCCGGTGAAACTGCGTGTCGCCCGAGTGATCGCCGAACTCTGCCGCACCCACGGTCGGCAAGGCATGGACGGCATCATCATCGACGTTCGTCTCACACAACCCGACCTGGCCACCATCTGCGGCGCCTCGGAAACGTCCATCCAGAAAGCGCTGCGGGAGCTACGGACCGACGGTCTGGTCGACACCGACTACCGCCGGATCACCGTCCGCGATCTGCCGAGCCTGCGCAAGCTAGGCAACCTGGAATCCAGCGACGACTGACAGGCCCCTTCCTGCGTCAGCGGAAAGGGCCTGTCAGCTCCGTCAGGCGCCGCGCAACGTCGCGCCGAGGCGCTGCGCCGCGACGGCGACCGCCGCGTCCCGGGCCGCGACCGCCTCCTCGACGGTCAGCGTCCGGTCCGGCGCCCGGAACGTCAGCTTGTACGCCAGCGACCGGCGACCCTCGCCGAGCTGCGCGCCGGAGTACACGTCGAACAGCCGCACGTCCTCCAGCAGCTCACCGACGCCGGCCTCCAGCGCGCAGGTGCGCCGCGGCAGCTCCAGCGCGGCCACCACCCTCGGGTGCAGCTCGCCGGCGTGCCCGACGACTGCGCCGTCGACGCGCACCTCGGCGCAGCGGCCGGGGTGCCACGGCGCGTACTCGGCCGCCCGCACCTCGACCCGCTCGCCGGTGACACCGGCCTGGACGGAACACGTCCCCGTCGGCCAGGTGCCAGTGGCTCGATCATCAAGGCATCTCCGGCTGCTCGACCGCGAGCGTCCCGCGGTGATCCGGCCGCAGCGGTGGAGTCGTCCGAGGACCTGACTGGCCAGCGGATAGGTCGAGACGATCACGACCGCGGCTGGGTCGATCACGGCCAGCATCCGCGTTGCGGCGGCACCGGCCGACAGCGCGGCGGCTTGCGCCGACATCCGGGGCCGGCAACGGCACGCAACAGCCACCCCCATGTCGTCGACGCGGTGCGGAACTGCCGGGCGTACGTGCTGAGCAGCGCGCTGCGGATGAGTCAGGGCCCGCGGTCGGCCCGAGCGCGCCTCAGCGAGCGGTCGGGGGAGGAGCCTCGGACAGGTGTATGGGCATGCTGGTGATGACGACGCGGGGTAGGCGGCGCAGGGCCTTGCGGAGGCGGTGCTCGATTTGTCTGTGCAGGATCTTCTGCCAGGGATGGTCCACCACCACCTCGGGTACAACCACCGTGAGAGTGATGTCGGGACTTCTGTCGTGCAGTTGGGCGATGTACTGGGCCAGGGGTTCGAGGATCTCACGGTGCGGTGACGCCACGGTCTCCAGCCGGATGTGGTTGCCCCAGGCCGTCCACTCATCGCGGAGCCGGTCGGCTTCCTGATCTTCGGGGCTGACGTGCACGGCAAGTGACGGTTGGCCGAGCGACACCACGTAGGCGAGAGCACGCAGGGTTGTCTGGTCGAACCGGGCGACCGGGACGACGAGTAGGTGGCGTATGTGTTGGGGTAGGAATTCTTGTGTCATGTCCGGCTCACTCCTGTTTTCGGAGGGCAACTGTGTTGGCGCGGGGGCGGGGCGCAGGGACACCGCCTGCCGTACCTGGTCGTAGTGCCGTCGTATCCGTAGGCACAGCAGCACCAGCACCGGCACGGCGATGACGACCACCCAGGCGCCCGAGGTGAACTTGGTGATTGCGGCGGTCACCAGCACGATCGCCGAGAGCACCGCCCCGAACGCGTTTATCGCGGCCCTGCGCCGCCAGCCCGGTTCACGGTGACGCCGCCAGTGGTTCACCATGCCGACCTGCGAGAGCGTGAACGCCAGGAAGACACCGACCGCGAAGAGCGGGATCAGGGCCTGCGTGCGGCCCCCGAACGCGGTGAGGATCACCGCGGCGGCGACCGAGAGGGCAACCAGGCCGTTGCTGAGGGCCAACCGTTCACCCACGTGCAGGAATCGGCGCGGGACGTAGTCGTCGCGGGCCATGAAGTACAGCAACCGGGGCAGATCGTTGTACGCGGTGTTCGCGGCCAACAGCAGGACCAGCGCGGTGGCGGCCTGGACGATCGCGTACCACGGTCCGTGGGGGAAGGTGCGGTGAGCGAGTTGGGACAGCAGGGTCTCGTCCGCTCGCGGAACCAGGCCGTTGAGGTGGATCAGGAGCATCAGGCCCGCGAAGAGGAGAACCAGGAGGGTGACCATCCAGGTAAGCACGGTGCGGGCGTTGCGCCACTCGGTGGGGCGGAGGGCCGGTACGGCGTTGGACACTGCCTCGATACCGGTCATCGAGGTGGCGCCGGAGGCGAATGCGCGCGCGATGAGCAGCACGCCGAGTGCCTCCGTCGCGGGCACCGGTGGCGTCGGGGTCACGGTAAAGCCGCGTGCCCCGGCCTGCGCGAGCCCGACAAGTGTCAGCCCCCCGATCGCGATCAGGAACAGGTAGGTGGGGGCGGCGAAGATGTTTCCCGCGACGCGGATCCCGCGCAGATTCCCGATCAGCAGGGCGGCGATGGCCGCCAACGACAGAGGTACGGACAGTGGGGTCAGCGCCGGCAGAGCCGAGGTGATCGCGGCGATTCCGGCCGCCACCGACACGGACACGGTCAGCACGTAGTCGAGGATGAGACCGGCCGCCGCGGTCAGGCCGGCCCGGGGGCCGATGCTGTCGCTGGCCACCAGGTAGGAGCCCGCGCCGTGCGGGTAGGCGCGCACGGTCTGCCGGTACGAAACGCCGACCGAGATCATCAACACCACCAGAGCGCCGGCGATCGGCAAGGACAGCCCCAGGGCCGCACTTCCGGCGAGGACCAGAATGGTCAGCATCGCCTCCGGCCCGTATGCCACCGACGACAACAGGTCGGACGAGAGGATCGGCAGCGCGATCAGTTTGCGCATGCGTTCCCGCAGCATGGACGCGCTGGACAGGGGCGGCCCGAGCAGCACCCGACGTGCCCGGACGGCGAGCCGGCCCAAGAACGTGTCGGATTGCTCCGCCGCTGGTGTCGCGGTGAGCTCACCGGGTTGGTCCGGCCGGAACTCTTCGTTCGCCCCTCGGGCGTGGGCAGCGCCCGGCCTGGAGGGGCGAAGCTCGGGATCTACCGGCAGCGCCCGCACCGGTTCCTCGGCCCGCCACTGGTCACCGAGCCGGCGCAGCGCCTCAATGTCCTGCGCCGACAGGGGCGGAAACTCCGCTGATGGGCTCAGAGAAGTCGTCGGCCGATCCCGACCCGCACCGTCCCGCTCCTTGCCCACTCCCGCTCCCGCTCCTACTGCTCAACACTCGCCAGCCGTACCGACGATCTCAGGAACAGCCGGCCCGGCGGCGGTGATCCAACGCATTGGTGCAACCCCATCGGCGTCGCGGGTGCGCGCGGCGGAGGCCTGGTCAATGCCGAGGGCATCGGATCGTGGCGGGTTCAGGGCGACCGCGCCGTGGCGGGAAGATGGGGTTTCTGGAGTGTTGTACCAGCCGGTTACTGAGGGGTTTTCGGGAGGAGGTTCAAAACCACATAGATAACCATTAAGGCCCTGGCCAGCTTCTTGCTGGTCAGGGCCTTGTTTGGTGCGCCGACAGGGACTCGAACCCCGAACCCGCGAGTTGAGAGATCGCGGGGCGGGGACGGGCCGGTCTGGTTACGCGCCGCGCAGGGTGGCGCCGAGGCGCTCGGCCGCGACGGCGACCGCCGCGTCCCGGGCCGCGACCGCCTCCTCGACGGTCAGCGTCCGGTCCGGCGCCCGGAACGTCAGCTTGTACGCCAACGACCGGCGACCCTCGCCGAGCTGCGCGCCGGAGTACACGTCGAACAGCCGCACGTCCTCCAGCAGCTCACCGGCCCCCGCCTCCAGCGCGCGACGCACCTGCTCCGCCGGCACCGAGTCGTCCACCACCAGGGCCACGTCGATCAACGCGGGCGGGAAGCCGGACACCATCGGCGCGGGCGTCACCGGGGTCGGCGGCAGCGCGTCGAGGTCCAGTTCCAGCGCGCAGGTGCGCCGCGGCAGCTCCAGCGCGGCCACCACCCTCGGGTGCAGCTCGCCGGCGTGCCCCACGACTGCGCCGTCGACGCGCACCTCGGCGCAGCGGCCGGGGTGCCACGGCGCGTACTCGGCCGCCCGCACCTCGACCCGCTCGCCGGTGACACCGGCGGCGTCGAGCACGTCGCGGGCCGCCTCGATGGCGTCCGCCCAGCCGGCCGGTCGACCCGCACCCCACCAGCCGGCGGGGTCGACGTCACCGGCGAGCACGGCCGCGACGTGCACCGGCTGCGCCGGCACCACCGCGTCGGCGGCGGCGAACTCCGCGTCGGTGGGACGCCGGTCCACGCCCATCGCCGGCGGGCTGCCGGCACCGACGCGCGGGTGGAAGACCGCGCCGATCTCGTAGAGGGCGAGGTCGCGGTGACCCCGACCGAGGTTGCGCTTGAGGATGCCGAGCAGCGGGCCGAGCAGCGTGGTGCGCAGCAGCGGCTCCTCCTCGGACAACGGGTTGGCCAGCCGCACCGCGGGCCGGCGCGGGTCGTCAGCCGGCAGGCCGAACTGGTCGGCCAGCTCCGGCGACACGAACGGGTGCGCGAGCACCTCCACGTACCCCCGCTCGGCCAGCGACCCGGTGACCGCCCGGCGGCGACGCTGGCGCGGGGTCAGGCCGCGACCGGGAGGCGCGGTCGGCAGCACCGACGGCACCCGGTCGTACCCGTCGAGTCGGA
This sequence comes from Micromonospora sp. NBC_00617, assembly GCF_045161355.1. NCBI lineage: Bacteria > Bacillati > Actinomycetota > Actinomycetes > Micromonosporales > Micromonosporaceae > Micromonospora > Micromonospora sp. NBC_00617. The sequence continues at coordinate 3,296,898 of NZ_CP107751.1, forward strand.
CGACCTCCTCGACCAGGTCGGCCGGGTCGGTCAGGTCGGGTCGCCAGGTCGGCGGGGTGACGCTCAGCGCCACCTGCGCGCCGCTGGCCACGCCGACGGCGCCCGGGTCCTCGGACAACCGGTCCGCGCCCTGCGCGACGGTGCAGCCGACCCGCTCCAGCAGGGCGACGACCCGCGCCGGCGGGTACTCGACGCCGACCCGCCGGGTCGGCAGGTCCGCCGGCAGGGTGATCGGGGTACGCGGCCGGACGTGGTCGATGTCCAGGATCTCGGCGCTCGGGGCGCCGCCGCCGTGCTCGGTGAGCAGCCGCACGGCACGCTCCAGCGCGACCAGCGCCACGGCCGGGTCGACGCCCCGCTCCCAGCGCTTCGCGGCCTCGCTGAACAACGTGTGCCGGCGGGCCGTGCGCCCGACCATCGCCGGGTCCCAGTGCGCCGCCTCGAAGAGCACGGTGGTGGTGCCGGCGACGACCTCGCTGGTCTCGCCGCCCATCACCGCCGCGAGGGAGATCGGGACGCCGGCGCCCTCGCCCGCGAGGGTGTTGTCCAGCCCAGCGTCGCAGATGACCATGTCGTCGGCGGTGAGCACCCGGTTGACGCCGTCCAGGGTGGTCAGCTTCTCCCCCGCCTCGGCGCGGCGGACCACCAGTGGCCCGGCGATCCGGTCGGCGTCGAAGGCGTGCATCGGCTGGCCCAGCTCCAGCATCACGTAGTTGGTGATGTCCACCGGAAGCGAGATGCTGCGGATGCCGGCGGTGACCAGTCGCTGGGCCATCCACGACGGGGTGGACGCGCTCGGGTCGACGCCACGGACCAGGCGGGCGGTGAACCGGTCGCAGCCGACCGTGTCACGGACCTCCACCGGGTACGCCGGCGTCGGCGTGCCGCCCGGCGCGGGCGCCATCCCCGGGTCGCGCAGCGGCACGTCGAAGGCGTGCGACAGCTCCCGGGCCAGGCCGCGCAGGCTCAGCGCGTACCCCCGGTCCGGGGTGATCTCCAGCTCGAACACGACGTCGTCGAGGCCGACGACGGGCCGCGCGTCGTCGCCGGGCTTGGCGGACACGTCCGGCGGCAGCACGATGATGCCGGAGTGGTCGTCGCCCAGGCCCAGCTCCTTCGCCGAGCAGATCATGCCGGCCGAGTTGTGCCCGTACGTCTTACGGGCGCCGATGGCGAACCCGCCGGGCAGCACACCGCCGGGCAGGATCACCACCACCCGGTCACCGGGGGCGAAGTTGCGCGCCCCGCAGACGATCTCCTGCGGCTCGCCGGTGCCGTTGGCGGCGCCCACGTCGACGCGGCAGAAGCGGATCGGCTTCTTGAAGCCGGTCAGCTCCTCGATCTCGCGCACCTCGCCGACGACGAGCTGCCCGGTGACGCTCGCGCGCAGGTCCACCACGGACTCGACCTCGATGCCGAGGTCGACCAGGGCCTGCGCCAGGTCACCGGTGGGCAGGTCGGCGGGGAGGTCGACGTACTCCCGCAGCCAACTGACAGAAACTCGCATGATTTCAGACCACCGTTCCCGTGTCTCGTACCCGCATCGCCTACGCCCCGGTCCCGAGCGCCCGGCTGAACCGCACGTCGCCCTCGAAGAGATGGCGGATGTCGCTGACCCCGTGCCGGACCATCAGGGTCCGGTCGATGCCCATGCCGAAGGCGAATCCGGAGTAGACCTCCGGGTCGACGCCGCAGGCACGCAGCACCCGCGGGTTGACCATCCCGCAGCCGCCCCACTCGACCCACTGCGGGCCGTCGCGGTGCTCCGGGAACCACACGTCGAACTCGGCCGACGGCTCGGTGAACGGGAAGTAGTGCGGCCGCCACCGGGTCTTCGCCTCCGGGCCGAACATCGCCCGGGCGAAGTGGTCGAGCGTGCCCCGCAGGTGCGCCATCGTGATGCCCTTGTCGACAACCAGGCCCTCGGCCTGGTGGAACACCGGGCTGTGCGTGGCGTCGATCTCGTCGGTGCGGTAGACGCGGCCGGGCACGATCACGTAGATCGGTGGCTTGCGGCTGAGCATGGTGCGGGTCTGCACAGTCGACGTGTGCGTGCGGAGAACAAGGCCCGAGCCCGCGGAGCCGTCAGCGGATGCGATGTGGAACGTGTCCATCAGCCCGCGCGCCGGATGGTTGGCGGGGATGTTCAACGCGTCGAAGTTGACCCACTCCAGGTCGACCTCTGGCCCCTCGGCCACCTCGTAGCCCATCCCGACGAAGAGGTCGCTGATCGACTCCATCAGGGTGCTCAGCGGGTGCCGGGCACCACGCGGACGCCGATCGTAGGGCAGGGTGACGTCCACCCGCTCCTCGACCAGCACCCGCTCGGCCTGCTCCCGCTCCACCACCTCGGCGCGGTCGGCGTACGCGGTCTCGATGGCCCGGCGGGCCTCGTTGACCCGCTTACCGGCGTCGGACTTCGCGGCCGGCGGCAACGCGCCGATCTCCCGGCGGGCCAGCGAAACCGGTGACCGGTCACCGAGATGCACCGAGCGCAGCGCGGTCAGCGCGTCCGGGTCGGTGGCCGCCGTGAACGCCTTCGTGGCGTCCGCGACAGCCTCGTCCAGGGCGGCGGGGTCGAGCAGGGCGACCTGCTTCGGGTCGTACGGATCGTTGCGGTAGCTCATGGCGTACGGGCACTCCCTCACGGCGGCGCCAGCCCTCAGCGGGGCGGCTAAGCGAGTCTACGGACGCGCGGCTGTGCCGCAGCCCGCCGGTAGGAGTTGTGCAGGGAGCAGGTCAGGCCCGCCGCCCGCCGACACCGGCGGGCTGGCTAAACGAACGCCGTGGCGCGTTCATGGACGGACGCTCTCCCCTGCTGTCAGTCGCGCCGGGTGCGGTCACCCTCAGCGCTGTGCTCTCGCTGAAGCGTACAGGCAGACGGCGGCGGCGGCAGCCAGGTTGAGGCTCTCCGCGCGCCCGTGCAACGGCACCCGCACCTGGGCGTCGGCCGCGGCGGTCAGCTCCTCAGGCAACCCGTGCGCCTCGGAGCCGAACAACCACGCGGTGGGCTGGGCGAGCCGTCCGGCGTCGGCGAGGTCGTCGAGGTCGCTGTCGCCGTACCCCGTGGTGGCGAAGATCGTCAGCCCGGCGGCACGGAGCGCTTCGACCGCCTGGACCGGGTCGGGGGCGCGGACCACATCGACGTGGAAGAGGCTGCCGGCCGAGGCCCGCACACACTTTCCGTTGTACGGGTCGACGGCGTCGCCGGCGAAGACCACCGCACCCGCCCCGGCCGCGTCGGCGGTGCGCAGCACCGTGCCGGCGTTGCCCGGGTCGCGGATCTCGGCGAGCACCGCCACCAACCGGGGGCCGCCGGCGAGGGCCTGCTCCAGCGACACGTCGAGGTGCCGGCAGACGGCGACCAGCCCCTGCGGGGCGACGGTCTCGGCCAGCGCGGCGAGCGCGTCGTCGGTCACCTCGGAGACCGGCACGTCGGCGCGGGCCGCCGTCGCCGCCAGCTCCGGGTGCCGGTCCAGCGCGGCGGGCGTACCGAACAGCTCGGTGACCACCCCCGGCCGGGCCAGGGCCTCACGGACCGCCTGCGGGCCCTCGGCCAGGAAACGGCCGGTGGCGTCGCGGTCCCGACGGCGTTGCAGGCGGCGGGCGGCGACAACCCTGGGGGTACGCGGGGTGAAGGCCATGGTGTGTGTTCCTCCGGCACGATCGAGGCGCCCCCCGGACGGCGGTGCCGACACGGGAGACGCCTCGCTCTGGTGCGGGGGGATCAGGCGGCCTGAGCCGCCGCGCCGCCGGTGCCCTCGGCCGTGACCGCGGCCCGGGCCAGCTCGACGATCGCCGCGAAAGAAGCGGCGTCATTGACAGCCATGTCGGCCAGGATCTTGCGGTCGACCTCGATGCCGGCCAGACGCAGGCCCTGGATCAGACGGTTGTAGGTCATCCCGTTCGCCCGGGCGCCCGCGTTGATCCGCTGAATCCACAGCTGCCGGAAGTCGCCCTTGCGGTCGCGACGGTCCCGGTAGGCGTACTGCATCGAGTGCAGCACCTGCTCCTTGGCCTTGCGGTACAGCCGGGAGCGCTGACCGCGGTAACCACTCGCGGACTCCAGCAGGGTACGACGCTTCTTCTGGGCGTTTACAGCCCGCTTGACGCGTGCCATCTCAACTCCTAATTACGTAAAGGTGGCGCGCGTCAGCGGCCGAGCAGCTTCTTGATGCGCTTGACGTCGGCCTTGGCCAGCACGACCGTGCCGGTCAGCCGGCGGGTCTGGGTGGAGGGCTTCTTCTCCAGGTTGTGGCGGAGGCCGGCCTGCTGGGCAACGATCTTGCCCTTGCCGGTCACCTTGACCCGCTTACCCATCCCCGTGTGGCTCTTCATCTTCGGCATGTGGAACGTCTTCTCCCCTGTTACTCGCCGCTGGTGTCGGCGGCGAGGCCGGTGTCACCGGCTGCTGCGGTCTCGCTGACCGCCGCGGTCTCATCGGCTTCCGGAGTGGCGGACTCGTCCGCTGCCCGGTCCCGAGGTCCGCCGCGAGACGCCGTAGCGGCGACCGCGGAGGCCTTGACGGCCCGATGCGGGGCGAGAACCATGATCATGTTTCGGCCGTCCTGCTTCGGAGCGGCCTCGACGTATCCCAGTTCCGTGATCTCGGATTCGAGCCGGCGCAGGAGCCGGTAACCCAGCTCCGGGCGGCTCTGCTCGCGACCGCGGAACATGATCGTCACCTTGACCTTGTCGCCCGCCTTGAGGAACCGCACCACGTGACCCTTCTTGGTCTCGTAGTCGTGCGGGTCGATCTTCGGACGGAGCTTCATTTCCTTGATGACGGTCTGCTGCTGATTACGCCGCGCTTCGCGCGCCTTGAGTGCGCTCTCGTACTTGAACTTGCCGAAGTCCATGAGCTTGCACACCGGCGGGCGCGCCATCGGCGCAACCTCGACCAGGTCCAGATCGACGTCCGCGGCCAGCTGAAGGGCGCGCTCCAGCGGGACGATGCCCACCTGCTCACCCTCGGGGCCGACCAGTCGGACCTCACGTGCCCGGATCTGCTCGTTCACGCGTGGTTCGACGCTGATGGGGCCTCCTCGAGTCGTTTCTGCTCTGTCGCCGACCCCTGCGGCCCCCGGGTGGGAACCGACCCGGAAAGCAGAAGGCCCCGGCGCATGCCAGGGCCCGCTCGACCGGTCGGCGCGATCACAGGATCACACGTCCGGAACCGGGACGTGCCCGGAACCGGTGACCGGACCCGGCCACCGTGGCGGCGACTCGGGTGGGAGCAGGCGCTCCGCTTTCAAGGCTGTCTGCTCGCATGCGGAGACAGCCTGGTCGACTCGACAACAGTACACCGCCGCCTCGCTCGCCCCCAAACCGGGCACCCGGGCCGTGAGCAGCGCCGACGGTAGTGCCGGCCGTGAGCAGTGCCGACGGTGGCGGGTCGCCGAGCGGCGGGGTCAGCTGCCGGCGGCGCGCTGGGCGAGGCGGTTGAGGTGGGCTTCGTGCAGCCGGCGCAGGGCGCGGACCCCGTCGACGGCCAGCTCCTTGTCGGCCGCCTGCAGGGCGACCATCGGCAGCAGGTCATCGTCGTGCAGCTCCAGGCTCGCCCACGGCGCGCCCCGGTCGAAGCGGACCCCCCGGACAACCTCCCAGGGCAGCTCGTACGAGCTGATGACGTTGCGCACCCGGATGCCTCGCGCGTCCGCCTCCACCCGCGGGCGGGTGAACAGCAGGAAACCCAGCGCCCCGAAGATGCCCAGACCGATCATGGCGAACTGATCGCCGCGCTGGAAGCTGCCGTAGCCGTCGCCGGTCGGCCCGCTCAGCGAGGTGGCGACCACGGCGAACACCACCACCAGCGCGACCGCCGCCGACCAGCACACCACCCGGATGCGGCGGGGCTTGAGACGGACCAGCTCGGTGTCACTCACCCCACCAGTCTGCCACCCGTCCTCGCCCCGCAGACGTACCACCCGCCGAGCCACCACTTCGCGCCCCACGACGCGCGCCCGGGCCGGCGCGGCGCGGTCGATCCACCCGAGGTCAGCGAAACGGGGGTGTCCCGCGCGGGCGGACACCCCCGTTTCGGCGATCCCGTGGGCGTCAGAGGCGACAGGCGTGGATGTTGGTCACCAGGATGGCGCGGGCGCCCAGGTCGTACAGCTCGTCCATGATCCGGTGCACGTCGTCGCGGAGCACCATGGCCTGCACGGCCACCCAGCCCTCGCGGTGCAGCGGCGACACGGTGGGCGACTCGATGCCCGGGGTGAGGCCGCTGGCCCGGTCCATGAGGCCGGCCGGCACGTCGTAGGCGAGCATCACGTAGCGGCGGGCCACCAGCACGCCGTGCAGACGGCGCAGCAACTGCTCGGCCTGCGCGTGCGCCGGTGCGCCGGCACGCCGGACCAGCACCGCCGACGAGCGCAGCAGCGGCTCGCCGAACACCACGAGGCCCGCCTGACGCAGGGTCGCGCCGGTCTCCACCACGTCCGCGATCACGTCGGCGACACCGAGGCGTACGGCGTTCTCCACTGCGCCGTCGAGGCGGATCACCTCGGCCTTGACGCCCACCTCGTCGAGGTGCCGCTCGACCAGCCCCGGGTAAGCGGTGGCGATCCGGTGCCCGCCCAGCTCCTGCACCGAGGCGATGTCGTCGGGTCGGGCGGCGAAGCGGAAGGTGGCCCGGCCGAAGGCGAGGTCGACGACCTCCTCGGCGGGCGCGGCCGAGTCGATCAGCAGGTCCCGGCCGGTGATGCCGAGGTCGAGATCACCGGAGCCGACGTAGGTGGCGATGTCCTTGGGACGCAGGTAGAAGAATTCGACATCGTTGGCCTCGTCGCGGCAGACGAGGTCCTTGGGGTCGGTGCGCTGGCGGTAGCCCGCCTCACGCAGCATCTGGGCGGCCGGCTCGGCCAGGGTGCCCTTGTTGGGGATGGCGACACGCAACATGACGGAGTGCTCCTTCGATCGGGCCTGATCAACGACGGGGCGCACTCACAGATGTCGGTAGACGTCCTTCAGTTCGAGACCGCTGGCGAGCATCAACACCTGGACCTGGTAAAGCAGCTGGGAGATCTCCTCGGCGGTGCGCTGCGGCCCCTCGTGCTCGGCGGCCATCCACGACTCGGCCGCCTCCTCGACAACCTTCTTGCCGATGAAGTGCACGCCCTTGTTCAGCGCGGCGACGGTGCCCGAGCCCGGGGTGCCGGCGGCGGCCTTGGCCTGCAGCTCGGCGAACAACTCCTCGAACGTCTTCACGGGGAACGATTCTTCCAGCCGCTGCGCCGACGCCCCGAGTCCGGGTCCACCGCGACCCAGCAGGCGGACAATTCCCTACCAACATGGTGGGAAAATCTTCGATCGACGCCCATGGACCTCTACGCTGTCCGCCATGGCCAGCCGCTCACGCCTTTACGCGCTCACCCTCGCCAGCGCCGTCGTCGCCACCGCCGGATGCGCGCCACAGGACGAGGAACCGACACCCACCGCCACCGCCTCGCCGTCCTGCACGAAGGACAGCCTGCCCACCCGTACGCCGGGCAAGCTCACCATCGCCACCGACCAGCCGGCGTACGAGCCGTGGTTCCGCCAGGACAAGCCGGACAGCGGCGAGGGCTTCGAGGCCGCCGTCGCGTACGCGGTGGCCGACAAGCTGGGCTACGCCCGGGGCGACGTCACCTGGACCCGGGTCAAGTTCGACACCGCGATCGCGCCCGGCCCCAAGAACTTCGACTTCGACATCAACCAGTTCTCCGTCACCGAGGAACGCAAGCAGGCGGTGGACTTCTCGGCCCCGTACTACCTGGTGCGGCAGACCGTCATCGCGCTGAAGTCCTCGAAGATCGCCGGTAAGACGTCGCTGGCGGACCTGCGCGGCGCCCGGCTCGGCGCCCAGGTCGGCACGACCAGCTACCAGGCGATCACCGACGTCATCAAGCCGACCGCGAAGCCGCAGGTCTACAACAGCAACGACGACGCCAAGAAGGCCCTGCAGAACGGGCAGATCGACGGACTCGTGGTGGACCTGCCGACCGCCTTCTACATCACCGGCACGGAGGTCACCGACGCGACGATCGTCGGTCAGGTGCCGCAGGTGGGCGTGCCGGAGGCGTTCGGGCTGCTGCTGGACAAGAACTCGCCGCTGACCCGCTGCGTCAGCGGCGCGGTCGGTCAGCTCAGCGAGGCCGGCACGCTCACCGGGCTGGAGCAGAAGTGGCTCGCGCAGGTGGCGGGGGCGGCCGAGCTGAAGTGACGCCGCGGGAGCACACCCCCTCCGCGGCGCAGCTGCGACGGTCGGCGTACCGGCGTCGGCAGAGCCTGCTCAGCGTGCTGATCGCGGCCTTCTCCACGGCGGCGCTCGGCACGTTGCTGGCCGTCGCCGTGACCGGCGCTCCGGGCTGGGACCGGGTCCGGCAGTCGTTCCTGGACCCGCAGATCGGCGCCGACGCGCTGCCGGCCGTGCTGGACGGGCTCTGGCTCAACGTCCGGCTGTTGGTCTGCTGCGCGGCCGGCGCGCTGCTGCTCGGACTGGTGATCGCCGTGCTGCGGACACTGCGCGGCCCGGTCTTCTTCCCGGTGCGGGCGCTGGCCGCCGGCTACACGTACACCTTCCGGGGGCTGCCGCTGATCATCGTGCTGTACCTGCTCACCCTCGGCGTGCCCGGGTTGCGGCTGCGGGGCATGCCGTCGGTTCTGGTGCTCGGCGGGCTCGCGCTGGTGCTCACCTACGGCGGCTACCTGGCCGAGGTGTTCCGGGCCGGCATCGAGTCGGTGCACCACAGCCAGGTCGCCGCGGCCCGCTCGCTGGGCCTGACCTACCGGCAGACGATGCGGCACGTGGTGCTGCCGCAGGCCGTCCGCCGGGTGGCGCCACCGCTGCTCAACGACGTGGTGGCCCTGCAGAAGGACGTCGGGCTGGTCTCGCTCGCCGGCCCGATCGACGCGGTCCGCGCCGCCCAGATCGCCACCGCCCAGTCGTTCAACTACACGCCGTACGTCGTGGCCGGAGTGCTGTTCGTGCTGCTCGCGATCCCGCTGATCGCCGTCACCGACTGGGTGACGCTGCGCTCGGCCCGTCGCCAGTCGGGAGGCTGACCATGGCGTTGCTGCGCTGCCGGGGTCTGCGCAAGGAGTTCGCCGGCCACGTCGTGCTGGACCGGCTCGACCTGACGGTCGCCGAGCACCGGGTGGTGGCCCTGATCGGGGCGTCCGGGTCGGGCAAGTCCACCCTGCTGCGGTGCGTGAACCTCCTGGAGGAGGTGGACGACGGCACCATCGAGCTGGACGGGGAGGACATCTCCGACCCTCGGGTGGACGCCGACCGGGTCCGCCGGCGGATCGGCCTGGTGTTCCAGGCGTACAACCTGTTTCCGCACCTGAGCGTGCTGGACAACATCACCCTCGCGCCCCGGCGGGTGCACCGGCGGGCCCGCGCCGCGGCCGAGGCCCAGGCCCGCGACCTGCTCGACCGGGTGGGGCTGGGCGCGAAGGCGCACGCCTACCCGGACGCGCTCTCCGGCGGGCAGCAGCAGCGGGTGGCGATCGTCCGGGCGCTGGCGAACTCGCCCCGCCTGCTGCTGCTCGACGAGGTCACCTCCGCCCTGGACCCGGAACTCGTCGGCGAGGTGCTGACGATGATCCGGGGCCTGAAGGCCGACGGGATGACCATGGTGCTGGCCACCCACGAGATGAGTTTCGCCCGGGAGGTCGCCGACGAGGTGTGCTTCCTCGACGCGGGACGGGTCGTCGAGAGCGGCCCACCGGAGCAGGTGCTCGGCGAGCCGACGCAGCCTCGTACCCGGCAGTTCCTGCGCCGCATCATCGAGGCCGGTCGGCTGTGAGGGTGCGTCAGCCGCCGAAGCCGACCCGCTGCGCGTTGCCGGCGGCCACGGTCCGGACGGCCAGGGCCGCGTCGAGCGCCGCCACGGTCGCCGCCCAGCCCTTGTCCTCCGCCGAGCCGGGCAGCCCGGCCCGGTCCCGGGCCTGCTCGATGGTCTCCACGGTGAGCACGCCGTGCGCCACCGGCTTGCCCTCGTCCAGCGCCACCCGGGTCAGCCCGTCGGTGACCGACCGGCACACGTAGTCGAAGTGGGCGGTGGCGCCCCGCACGACCACGCCGAGCGCGACCACCACGTCGCAACGGCGGGCGAGGGCCTGGGCGACGACCGGCAGCTCGACGGAGCCGGCGACACGCGCCACCACGGACCGCGCCCCGCACGCCTCGGCGGCGGCGACCGCACGCTCCAGCATGTGGTCGGTCAGGTCGCCGTGCCACCGTGCGGCCACCACCCCGACGGTCAGCCCCGCGGCGTCGACCGCCTCGACTCCCGGCTCGCCGAAACCCGCCATCGTCATGCTCCGATCTCGTCGTCGGCGACCGGACGCCCCAGCGGCGCCTCGGACACCTCGTCCAACTCGTCCAGCAGGTGACCCATCCGGTCCCGCTTGGTGCGCAGGTAGCGCAGGTTCTCCGGGTGCGCGCCGGCCGGCAGGCCCTCGCGGCCGGTGACGGTGAGCCCGTAGCCCTCCAGCCCGGCCCGCTTGGCCGGGTTGTTGGTCAGCAGCCGCATCGAGCGCACGCCCAGGTCGTACAGGATCTGCGCGCCGGTGCCGTAGTCGCGAGCGTCGGCCGGCAGACCCAGGTCGAGGTTGGCGTCCACGGTGTCCCGGCCCTGGTCCTGCAACTGGTACGCCTGCAGCTTGTGCAGCAGGCCGATGCCGCGTCCCTCGTGCCCGCGCACGTAGAGCACCACGCCCCGGCCCTCGCGGGCGACCCGGGCCAGCGCGGCGTCCAGCTGCGGCCCGCAGTCGCAGCGCAGCGAGCCGAACACGTCCCCGGTCAGGCACTCGGAGTGGACCCGGACCAGCACGTCCTGACCGTCGCCGAGGTCACCGAGCACCATCGCGACGTGCTCGGCCGGGTCGTGCTCGGCGCGGTAGCCGAGCGCCCGGAACACCCCGTGCCGCGTCGGCATCCGGGCGTCGGCGACCAGCTCTACCTGCTTCTCGGTACGCCGCCGGTAGGCGATCAGGTCGGCGATGGTGATCAGCGTGAGGCCGTGCTCGGCGGCGAACTTCTCCAGGTCCGGCAACCGCATCATGGTGCCGTCGTCGTTGACCAGCTCGCAGAGCACGCCCGCCGGGCGCAGCCCGGCGAGCCGGGTCAGGTCGATCGCCGCCTCGGTGTGCCCGGGTCGGCGCAGCACCCCGCCCTCGCGGGCGCGCAGCGGCACCACGTGCCCGGGCCGGGCCAGGTCGGTCGGGTCGGTCGCCGCGCCGGCGAGCAGCCGGCTGGTGTGCGCGCGGTCGGCCGCCGAGATGCCGGTGCTGATCCCCTCCCGGGCGTCCACGGTCACCGTGTACGCGGTGCCGCGCCGATCCTGGTTGGTGTGGTGCATCGGCGGCAGGTCGAGCCGGTCGGCCTCGCTCTCGGTCAACGCCACGCACACGTACCCGGAGGTGTGGCGCACCATGAACGCCATCAGCTCCGGCGTGGCCCGCTCGGCCGCGAAGATCAGGTCGCCCTCGTTCTCCCGGTCGGCGTCGTCGACCACGACGACCGGCCGCCCGGCGGCGATCTCGGCGATCGCCTCGTCGATACTCCCGAAACTGCTCATGCCGCCACTCCGCTTCGCCGAACGGTCCGAGCCCCGGCCGGGTCGGTCTGGCCCGGGAGGGCCACGCGGCCTCGGCCGGGGGTCGGACTGTGAGCAGTGGCGTCATGCGGCACCATGGCGCTTGACCTGATGATTCGCTCGCTGCGCTCGCTCATGCGACGGCCTCCGTGTAGGTGGGCGGGAGTGCGGCGGTCGGCCGGGTGGCGCGCGAGGTGCGCCACCAGGCGGCGAAGCCCCCGGCGCAGAAGGCGCCGTAGACCAGGTACATGGCCGCTGACGGATAGAACCCGCCGCGCAGCAGCAGCGGCACGCCGACCGCGTCCACCGCGATCCACACCAGCCAGAACTCGACCCAGCCGCGGGCCATGCCGTAGGTGGCCAGCAGGCTGCCGGTGAGGATCCAGGCGTCCGGCAGCGGGCCCCAGGAGCCCAGCGCCTTGAGCACCGGGTACGCGACGGCGGTGCCGACGACGGCGGCCAGCAGCAGCACGAGCCGCTCCCGCCCGGTGGCCCAACGCGGCAGCACCGCGGTGTGGTCGGCGTCGAGGCGGCTGTTACGGCGCCACCGCCACCAGCCGTAGACGCTGACCGCGAAGAAGAACACCTGCCGGCCGGCCTGCCCGTACAGGTCGTGGGCCTGCGGGGTGGCGAACACCCCGCCGAGGAAGACGGTGAACAGCAGCGCGTTGCCGATCATGCCGACCGGCCACGCCCAGACCAGCCGGCGCAGCCCGAGCAGCGCGGAGACCAGCCCGAACACGTTGCCGACGATCTCCCGAGCCAGCACCGGCGAACCGGCCACCTGCACCTGGGCGTCGAGCAGCCAGCCGAGGGGGCCCATCAGGCCACCCCGGGTGTGCTCGGGGTCGCCCCGAACGCGTCGGTGTCGGTGAGCCGGGCGCCGAGCAGCCGCTCGACGTACTTGGCCACCACGTCGACCTCCAGGTTGACCGGGTCGCCGACGCCCTTCGCGCCGAGCGTGGTCAGCTTCAGGGTGGTCGGGATCAGCCCGACGGCGAACTCGTCCGCGCCCACCTCGGCCACGGTCAGCGACACGCCGTCGATGGTGATCGAGCCCTTCTCCACCACGTACCGGGCCAGGGCGGCGGGCAGCCGGAACCGCACCGTCTCCCACTGCTCGGCCGGTTCCCGGGAGATCAGTTCGCCGACGCCGTCGACGTGGCCCTGCACGAGGTGCCCGCCGAGGCGGCTGCCCAGCGCCGCCGCCCGCTCCAGGTTGACCGGGTCGCCGGGGCGCAGCGCGCCCAGCGCGGAGCGGCGCAGGGTCTCGCCCATGACGTCGGCGGTGAAGACGCCGTCGGCCGCGTCCACCACCGTCAGGCAGACACCGTTGACGGCGATGGAATCACCGTGGCGGGCGTCCGAGGTGACCAGCGGGCCGCGCACGGCGACCAGCGCCGAATCGCCCGCCGTGGCGGTGACCCGGACGATCTCCCCCAACTCCTCGACAATGCCGGTGAACATGTCAGCCCTCCCTTTTGCGGGGCAAAGCGGTGATCCGCAGATCCGGACCGACCTGCGTAACGTCGACGAACTCCAGATCGATGGCTTCAGCGATGGTCGTCACTCCCGCGTCGACCAGGGCGGTGGGGCCGGCGCCGAGCAGCCGGGGCGCGACGTACCCGACGATCTTGTCGACCAGGCCGGCGGCCAGGAACGCGCCGGCCAGCCGGGGGCCGCCCTCCAGCAGCACCGCGCGGACTCCGCGCTGGTGCAGCGCCGCGAGCAGCGCCGCCAGATCGACCCGGCCGTCCGGGCCCGCGCCCACCTCGGCCGCGGTCGCGATCCACGTCCGCGCGGCGCCGTCGCGGACCCGGGCGTCGAGGGGGGTACGCCCCGAGCTGTCCACCACCACCCGCAGCGGCTGCCGGATGGCCAGGCTGCCGTCGCGCAGGTTGCGGGCGGTCAACCGGGGGTCGTCGGCGAGGACGGTACCCACCCCGGCGACGACCGCGTCGACCGTGCCGCGCAGCGCGTGCACGTCGATCCGGGCCGCCTCCGAGGTGATCCACATGCTGGTGCCGTCCGCGGCGGCGGACCGGCCGTCGACGGTCGCGGCGTACTTCCAGATGACGTACGGCCAGCCCCGGCGCATCGAGGTCAACCACGCGACGTTGCCGGCCTCGGCCTCGTCGCCGCGTACCCCCAGATCCACCTGGACCCCGGCGGCGCGCAACGTGGCGGCGCCGCCGGAGGCCACCGGGTTCGGGTCGGGTACGGCGATGACGACGCGGGACACCCCGGCCTGGACGAGCGCGGTGCTGCAGGGGCCGGTGCGGCCGGTGTGGTCGCAGGGTTCCAGAGTGACCACCGCGGTGCCGCCCTCGGCGCGCGGGCCGGCCTGGGCCAGCGCGACGATCTCAGCGTGCGGTCCACCGGCGTACGCGTGGAAGCCCTCCCCCACGACCTCGCCGTCGGCGTCGAGCAGCACGCACCCGACCACCGGGTTGGGGCTGGTGGTGCCCAGCCCGCGAGCCGCCAGCTCGATCGCACGCCGCATCGCCTCATCGACGGAGACGCTGGCCATCGCCCTGCCCTGCCCTCTCACTCGCCGGTCCGCGCGCGGGCGGTCAGGGAGGCGGCATGGGCCGCGGGCAGGCGGCGGCGGAGTCCGGGTACGGCACAGCCGACCCGGATGGGCGGCACGGCACGCTGACGCCAGCGGCCGGCTGAAGACCCGTCCGTCCCGCGCGCTGTCTCCCATCCGGACTGTCTGGGCGCGGACGAACCGCCCCCAACCGTCGGCCCCGGATTTTCACCAGGTCCACCGGGCGGCAGAGCCGTCCGGGTCGCGGGCTGACCACGGTTGGACCGTGGATCACCGCCGGTTCGGAATTTCACCGAGTCCCGCCAGCGCGTGGTGGGTACTTCGCAGTCTTGCACGCCGAACGCGGTGTGTCCTTATCCAGGCGAGCTAGTTCACAGCGGGATCACGCGTCAGGTGACGCCGCGCCGCCGGTCCACCGCCACGTACGACCCGGGTTGGCTCTTGGCGACCGTCTTCATTTCCGAGGCCACCGCGATGGCCTCCAGGGGGTCGGTGAACCGCTTGCCGGCGTCGGAGAGGGAGACCCCGATGGACAGCGTGACCAGGGCCGCCCGGCGAATATTGCCCCGCCGGTCCTTCAGCTCGACGAAGCCCCGCTCCCGGTCGGTCGGGTCGTAGAGCGTGTCGGCGGACTTCTCGAAGTCGACCACCGCCCGGGAGGTCAGCGGGCGGACCTGGTCCGGCGCGCAGACGATCACGAAGTCGTCGCCGCCGACGTGGCCGAGGAAGGCCGGCGGCAGGCCCACCGCCACCACCGCACGGTGCAGGCTGCGGGCCAGCGCGGAGATGAAGTCGTCGCCGCGGACGAAGCCGTACCGGTCGTTGACGCTCTTGAACCGGTCGATGTCGATGTAGCCGACCGCGTAGTCCACCCCGTGCCGGACCCGGTCGCTGATCTCCCGCCGGATCCGGCTGTTGCCGGGCAGGCCGGTCAGCGGGGAGACCTCCCGGAACTCCTTGTTGCGGCGCAGCGTCGAGGAGACCCGGGCCACCAGCTCGGCGGTGTCGAACGGCTTGACCAGGTAGTCGTCGGCGCCGGCGCTGAGCCCGTGGACCTTGTCCACGGTCATCCCCTTGGCCGTCAACATGATCACCGGCAGGGCGGAGGTCATCGGGTCGGCGCGCAGTCGTCGGGTCAGCTCCAGACCGTCGATGCGGGGCATCATGAGGTCGACCACGGCCAGGTCCGGCCGTTGCCGCTCGATGACCTCCAGCGCCTCCTGGCCGTCACTGGCGTGGATCACCTCGAAGCCGTGCAGCCGCAGGTTGAACTCGACGAATCGGGCGATGTCCTCGTCGTCGTCGACGACGAGGATGATGTCCTTGCGGTCGACCTCGGGCTCCACCTCAGGCCCCGGGCGCCGCGCGCTCCGCCAGGGCCCGCAGGTGCCGGACCGCCTCGGCCGGGTCGGCGGCGCCGTAGACGGCGGTGCCGGCCACGAACGCGTCGGCCCCGGCGGCGGCCGCCTGCTCGATGGTGTCGGCGGCGATCCCGCCGTCCACCTCGATGCGCAGCTCCAGGTGGCCCGCGTCGACGTGTCGACGGGCGGCGCGAACCTTGTCCAGCAGCTGCGGGATGAACCGCTGCCCGCCGAAGCCCGCCTTGATCGTCATGATCAGCAGGGTGTCGAAGCTGGGCAGCAGCTCCAGGTACGGCTCGATCGGGGTGTCCCGGTCGATGGCCAGCCCGGCCTTCGCGCCGGCCGAGCGCAGGTCCTTGGCGAGCGCCACCGGGTCGTCGGCCGCCTCGGCGTGGAACGTGACGTTGTACGCCCCGGCGTCGGCGTAGCCGGGGGCCCACCGGCGCGGGTCGGAGATCATCAGGTGCACGTCGAACGGCATCGTGGTGGCGGCTCGCAGGCTCTGCACCACGGGCAGCCCGATGGTCAGATTGGGCACGAAATGGTTGTCCATCACGTCCACGTGCAACCAGTCCGCGGCGTCCTCGACGGCACGGACCTCTTCGGCGAGGCGGGCGAAATCGGCGGCCAGGATGCTCGGCGCGACGATCGGCGGCGGTACGGTCACGGGGCCAGTGTACGAACGCGGCCATCCGCTGCCCGCAGCACCGCACCAACTCCGACACGCTGTGACCCAGCAGTGACCAGTAGTGCAGAATGAGCCGGTCCGGGCCATCGATTCCGGACGAACAGACATCAGTGGCTGGCCGATCGACCCAAACGCGACGACACTCCAAGCGGGACGGTGCCGTAGGCTGCACGCCCGCCGGGGTCGCGCCGCGGGGCGCGGTGACCGGTCGCCAGCTCGCAGGAGGGCAGACGATGCGACGGTGGCTTCCAGCGCTGGCGCTGATCGGCATCACGACGATGCTGCTGGCCGGCTGTGGGCCGGCGCGAGGCGCGGACGGTGACCTCACCGACGACTGGCCGGCACTGCGGGTTCCGCGGCCGTTCACCCCCGCCACCGACACCTGCCTGCCCCGGATCACCTCGGTCGTGCAGGCCAGCACGTACGAGACGGTCGACTGCGCCCGCAGCCACCTCGCCGAGGCGATCCACGTCGGCACGTTCACGGGCCCGGCCGCGCAGGCCGGCACCCGACCGGGCCCGGGCTCGACCGCGCTGCGCGCGGCCCGCTCCGAGTGCGACCAGCGGGCCCGGGAGGTGCTCGGCGGCGACTGGCACACGGCCCGGCTCACCCTGACGCTCTCGCTGCCCAGCGGTCCCGCCTGGACCGGCGGCGCACGCTGGTTCCGCTGCGACCTCAGCGAGACCGACAGCATCGACAACACCCGGCCGGTGAACCGCGTCGGCAGCCTGCGCGGCGCGTTGATCGGCGACACCCCGCTGACCCACGGCTGCTTCGACCCGAAGCTGATCGGCGACAACCTCAACTACATGGCCCCGGTGCTCTGCACCGAGCCGCACCGCGCCGAGTTCGTCGGCGTCTACGAGGAACGGGACGTGAGCTGGGCCGAGTTCAGCCGGGCGGGCGAGCAGGCGCACCGGCGCTGCATGGCGTTGATCGCCACGTACGCGGCCGTGCCGAACAACAGCGACCTGCCGTACCGGGCCGGGTCCATCTACTACCCACCGTCGCAGCGGGAATGGGAGGAGGGCGACCGTGGGGTGCGCTGTTTCCTGTGGAGCGACGACCGCAAACTCACCCGTTCGATGCGCGGCGCCGGCCCCGAGGGACTGCCCGCGATCTGATTCGCGGTGCCGTATGCTGCTGCGCCGTGGCGCTACCGGCCGGCTGGGGGCCGTCCGGAGGTCACCAGCGGCGGGAGGTCGACGATGCGACGGTGGTTGACGGCGATTGCCGGGAGCGCGGCGGTGGCCCTGGCGCTCACCGGCTGTGGCGCACCCGCCGGAGTCGACCGTGACCTCACCGACGACTGGCCGGCGCCCGTGGCGGCGCAGCAGTTCGTCCCCGCCGCCGGCGTCTGCCACCACTCCTTCCAGCAGGTCGGCTTCCTGAGCGGCTACAACCCCATGGAGTGCGCCGAGTCGCACCGGGTGGAGACCCTGCACGTCGGCACGCTCACCGGCCCCGGCACCGAACGCGGCACACCGCCGCCGCCCGGCTCGGTGGGCATGCGGACCGCGCAGGCCGGCTGCGAGACGGAGGTCAACATGGCGGTCGGCGCCGACTGGCGCTCCGGGCGCCTCGGGCTGGCCGTCGTGCTGCCCTCACCGGCCGCCTGGGGCGGCGGGGCCCGCTGGTACCGCTGTGACGTCACCGAGATCGCCAGCATCGACGACACCGCCGTCGACCTGCGCACCGGCAGCCTGCGGGGTGCACTGACCGGCGCCTCGCCGCTGGCGTACCGCTGCTTCAACCCCAAGCTGGACAAGGACAAGATCGAGGAGATGGTGGCGGTGTCCTGCACCGCCAAGCACCACGCCGAGTTCGTCGGGATCTGGCAGGCCCCGGACGTCAGCTACGCGGAGTTCAACCGCACCACCAAGCGCACCCACCGGGCGTGCCAGTCGGTGACCGCCAAGTACGCCAAGGTGCCCGACAACTCGCAGCTCGACTTCCGCGCCGGAACGATCTACTACCAGCCGTACGAGCAGGAGTGGCGCAACGGCAACCGCGGCGTGCAGTGCTTCCTCTGGATCAGCGACCGGAACCTGACCCGCTCGATGAAGAACGCCGGCGTCAAGGGCCTACCGGTCACCTGACCCACCGCAAATGAAAGGAAGGGCCCCTTGTTAACGCCTGGCGTTAACAAGGGGCCCTTCCTTTCATTTGCGGTGCGACTCAGCCTCGGCGTAGGACGGCGAGGAACATCGCGTCGGTGCCGTGGCGGTGCGGCCACAGCTGCACGGTGGGGCCGTCGCCCAGGCCGGGCATGCCGGCCGGCAGCAGCGGTCGGGCGTCGACGAAGTCCACCGACACGCCGCTGCGGCGAGCCGCCTCGGTGACCGTCACGTGCGTCTCCACGGTGTGCGGCGAGCAGGTGACGTAGGCGACCAGCCCGCCCGGCCGGACCGCCCGCAGCGCCGCGCCCAGCAGTTCCCGCTGGAGCCGGGTCAACGGCGGCAGGTCCGAGGGCTGGCGGCGCCAGCGCGACTCGGGCCGGCGACGCAGCGAGCCCAGCCCGGTGCACGGGGCGTCCACCAGGACCCGGTCGAAGTGGCCCTCCGGCAGCTTCGGGTCGGCGCCGACCTCACGACCGTCGGTGGCCACCACGGTCACCGGCAGACCCCGGGTCGCCTGGGACACCAGCCGGGCCCGGTGCTCGGCCACCTCCACGGCGGTCAGGCGGGCGCCGCGCTGCGCGGCCAACGCGCCGAGCAGGCCGGCCTTGCCACCCGGACCGGCGCACAGGTCCAGCCAGCGCCCGTCCGGGCCGTCCAGCGGCGCGTCCGCGAGCGCCGCTGCCACGAGTTGGGAGCCCTCGTCCTGGACGTGGGCGCGACCGTCGACCACCGCCGGCACGTCGCCCGGCGCACCGCCGGGCAGATAGACGGCGTACGGCGAGAAGGCGCCGGGCGCGCCGCCGACCTGGTCGGCCAGCTCGATCGGGTCGATCAGGCCGGGACGGGCGCACAGGTGCACCGGGGGACGCTCATTGTCCTCGATCAGGAGCCGGGCGGTCTCGCCCAGGTCGCCGTCGAGCGCCTCGGAGAAGGCCCGCACGATCCACTGCGGGTGGCTGTACGCCAGCGCCAGGTGCCCGACCGGGTCGGTCTCGATCGGCGGGGCGAGCTTGGCCACCCACGCGTCGATGTCGCGGGTGGACACCTCGCGCAGCACCGCGTTGGCGAACCCGGCGGCGCCCGGCGCGACCGAGCGGACCAGGTCCACGGTCGACGACACGGCGGCGTGCGGGGGCACCCGGGTGTGCAGCAGCTGGTACGCCCCGATCCGCAGCGCGTCGCGCGCCGGCGGGTCGATGCGGGCCACGTCCCGCCCGGACGCGTCGCTGAGGATCGCGTCGAGCGTGCCGAGGTGGCGCAGGGTGCCGTAGGTCAGCTCGGTGGCGAACGCGGCGTCGCGGCCGTACAGCCCCTCCTCGCGCAGGATGGTGGGCAACACGAGGTTGGCGAAGGCGTCGTCGCGGTGCACGGCCGCCACCGCCTCGTACGCCACGCGTCGTGGCCGGTCCAGTGGTGGCCGGGTCGGCCGGCGGTCGCCGCCGCGGCCGGCGGACGAACCACCGCGGAACGGACGCGTCCCCTCCGGGGCCGTCACGCGAGGCCCTCGCCGGCGCTGACGCGGACGCCGCGCGCCCAGTCAGTGGCCGCCATGGCGCGCTTGCCCGCGGCGCGGACCTCGCCGAGGCGCACCGGCACGGTGGCCGTGCCGGCCAGCACCCGGGTCTTCTCCACCAGCAGCTCCCCCGGTTTCAGGTCCGGACCGTCGGCCACCGGTGCGACCGGGCCGAGCTTCACCCGCTCGTCCCGGAAGGTCGTCCACGGGCCCGGGGCCGGCGTGCAGGCGCGAATCCGCCGGTCCACCGCGAAGGCCGGGTCACCCCAGCGCACGCGGGCGTCCTGCACGGTCAGCTTCGGCGCCAGCGACACCCCGTCGGCGGGCTGCGGCTCGGCCCGCGCGGTGCCGTCGGCGATCGCGTCGAGCACCGCCACCAGCAGCCCGGCGCCGGAGTCGGCGAGCCGCTCCAGCAGGTCGCCGGAGGTGTCGCCGGGGCGGATCTCGTCGGTCAGGGTGCCGAAGACGGGCCCGGTGTCCAGGCCCTGCTCCAGTTGGAAGACGCTGGCGCCGGTCAGCTCGTCGCCGTGCAGCACCGCGTGCTGCACGGGCGCGGCGCCCCGCCAGGCGGGCAGCAGCGAGAAGTGCAGGTTGATCCAGCCGTACCGGGGAATCTCCAGGGCGGCCGGCGGCACCAGCGCGCCGTAGGCGACCACCGGCACGCAGTCCGGGGACAGCTCGCGCAGCCGGTCGAGGAACTCCGGGTCACGGGGGCGGGCCGGCGTGAGCACCTCGACGCCGTGCTCGTCGGCCCACGCGCCGACCGGGGAGCGGGACAGGCCACGCCCCCGCCCGGCGGGCGCGTCGGGCCGGGTCACCACGGCGACCAGCTCGTGCCGGGAGGCCGCGACGGCGGCCAGGGCGGGTACGGCCACCGCCGGCGTACCGGCGAAGATCACACGCATCCGGGTCACCGACCCAGACCGAACGGGCTGCCACCGGCGTGCGGGTTGACCTTGACCACCGGCGGCGCGGCGGGGTCGTACCACTCGGCCTGGCGGATGGCCTTCATGGCCTCCTTGCGACCGGCGGCGTCGAGCCGGTCGAGGAAGAGCACACCGTCGAGGTGGTCGGTCTCGTGCTGCACGCAGCGGGCCATCAGCCCGGTGCCGACGATCTGCAGCGGGTCGCCGTAGCCGTTGAAGCCCTTGGCGATGACGTTCTGCCGGCGCTTGGTGTCGAAGTAGAGCCCGGGGATGGACAGGCAGCCCTCGGGGCCGTCCTGCTCCTCCTCGTCGGGGAACTCCAGCACCGGGTTGACCAGGTGCCCGAGCACGTCGTCGACGTCGAAGGCGAACACCCGCAGGCTGACACCGAGCTGCGGCGCGGCCAGGCCGGCGCCGTTCTGCCCCCGCATCGTGTCGGTGAGGTCGGCGATGAGCCTCCGCAGCTCAACGTCGAAGTCGACCACCGGATCGGCCGGCGTGCGCAGCACCGGATCCCCAAAAAGACGGATGGGCTGGACGGTCACGCGGGACGGCTCCTTCATCAGGCGGGCGAGCGGCGCGTACCAGTCTACGGAGTGCCCCCGAGCGCGCCGGCCGGCGTACCTCGATCGACCACCGCCGGTGTGCCCAGCATCACCCCGCTCCGCCCCGGCTGGCCGCCGCACCGGCCAGCCGGGCGCGGACCCGCTCGCCGTCGGGGTGACCGAGGTCATCGAGGATGCCCAGGGCACGCCGCCAGGTACGCGTCGCGCCGGCCGGGTCCCCCGCCGCGTGCCGGCTCTCGCCGAGCCGGGAGAGGGTGTCCGCCTCGTCGTAGCGGTCGCTGATTCGCCGGTACAGCCGCAGCGCCCGCCCGTAACAGCGGATCGCCTCCCGGTGGTCGCCCAGCCGCGCGTGGATGAAGCCAAGGCTGTCCCAGGTGTTCGCCTCACCGTGCCGGTCGCCGGTCCGGCGCAGCAGCGCCAACGCCTGCTCGCAGTGGGTGAGCGCCGGGCGGTACTGGCCGAGCTGGGCGTGCGCCCAACCCACCGCGTTGCGGGCGCTGGCCTCCCCGGCCAGATGGCCGGCGTCCCGGTACAGCGCGAGAGCCCGCCGCACGTGGTCCAGCGCCTCGGCGTATCGGCCGAGGCCGTCGAGCATCGCGCCGAACGCCCGGTGGGTACGCGCCTGCCCGGTGTGGTCGCCCTGCGCCCCGAAGAGCGCCAGGGCCTGCCGGTAGTTGCTCGCCGCCTCGTCGACCCGGCCCAGCCGGGACAGCACCCGGGCGAGGTCGCGGTGGGCGTTCGCCTGCCCGAGTCGGTCCCCCGCCCGCCGCGCACCGGCCAGGGCGGTCCGCTGGGCGACGGCCAGGTCCGGCCACCGTCCCCGGCGTTGCAGGAAGTCCACCAGCGTCCACGCGAGCTGCCAGGCGTGGGCGTCGAACCCGGCACGTTTCGCGTGCGCGACGGCCGCCAGCAGCACCGGGTACTCGACGGTGAACCAGGCGAGCGCCTGAGCGTGGTCGGTGATCTCCTCGGGCACCACACCCGGTGGGGCCGCCGCCAGGGTCACCGGATCGCGACCCGGCTGCAGCAGCAGCGCTGCCGCGTGGGCGGTGTGCAGGTAGTGGTCCAGCCCGCGCCGGATCGCGGCCCGCCGCGCCTCGGCCGGCTCACGCCGGTCGGCCTGCTCGGCGGCGTACGCCCGGAGCAGGTCGTGCGCGCCGAACCGGCCGGGGGCGTGCTCGCTGACGAGATGGGCATGGGCCAGCTCCGCCAACAGCCGGGGCACCTGCTCCCGGGGCAGCCCCGCCAGGCTGGCCGCCGCGGCGACCCCGATGTCCGGACCGGGATGACAGCCGAACAGCCGGAACAGCCGTGCCGCCGCGGGCGTGAGGCTCCGGTACGACCAGGAGAAGACGGCCTGCACGTCGGTGCCCGCGTCGCCACCGTCGAAGGAGTCCAGCGGACGCGGCGCCCCGCGCAGCTCGGCGGCGAGGGTGGCCAGGGGGAACGCGGGATTCGCCGCACTCCTCGCGGCGAGCACCGCCAGGGCCAGCGGCAGCCGCGCGCATCGCTCGATTATCTCGTCCACTGCCTGCGGCTCGATTGCCAACCGGTCGGCGCCGAGCCGCCGGGCCAACAGCTTCCAGGCCTCGGCGGCGCTGAGCAGGTCGACGCCGACCGGCCGGGCGCCCTCGGTGGCGACCAGGCCGGCCAGCCGGTTGCGACTGGTGACCAGGACCAGGCAGGTCGGGCTGCCGACCAGCAGCGGCCGGACCTGGTCGGCATCGCGGGCGTTGTCCAGCAGCACCAGCATCCGGCGACCGGCGAGCAGGCTGCGATAGAGACCCACCTGCGCGGGCAGGTGGGTGGGGATCCGTTCGGGCGGCACCTCAAGGGCCTCCAGGAAGCCGCGTACCGCCTCGACGGCCGTCACCACCGTTCCGGTGGAGTCGAATCCGCGCAGGTCGACGTAGAGCTGGCCGTCCGGGAACCGGTCGGCGACCCGGTGCGCCCAGTACACCGCCAGCGTCGTCTTGCCCACCCCGGCCGTGCCGGACAGCGTCACCACGGTGGCCGGCGCCCGGCCGCCGTCGCCGGAGGTGTCCGGGCCGGCGCAGGCGACATCGAGCTGGGCGAGTTGGGCGGCACGTCCGACGAATCCGGGCAGCGCCGGGGGCAGTTGGCGGGGCACCGGGAAGCGCGCCGGGGCCGGGGCGGCCCGGGTGCCGCCGTTGCGGGCCCGTACGGCCCCGGCGCCTGCCCGGCCGGTGGCGGCGTGGTCCCGTGTCGGACGTCGACGTCGCTCCTCGATCCGGTCCCGCGCGGTGGCCAGCACCCCCTGCTCGGTGGGGGTCGCGCCGAGCAGCCGGATGAGCGCGTCGAACCGCTCCGGCGGGGGCAGGATGTTGCCGGCGAAGTACTCCCCGATGATCCCGCGCGACCAGCCGGTCTTCGCCGCCAACTGCCGGTACGTCAGCCGGGTCTCCCCCTGCTGCCGGGCTTCGCGGCGGCGCAGCTGGCGCAGCAGGCCGGCCAGCTCCTGCAAGGTCTGCGCCTCGACGCCGCCGCGGGCCACGTCGAACGCCGCGGGCGGCCCCTGCGGTGCTCGACGAACGCCGGACGGTACCCGTTGGTCGGACATGCGGCCCCCACCCCCTACCGGTCACCCGGCCGCCCCGGATGCCGACACGGGCAGGCTAGTTGCGGTCACACACCGCTAGATAGGAGGCGGCCGATGTCTGACAGTTCACATCAGACCTTTGCCCCGTCCGGCGGTGTCCGACGGTGTCCAGTCCCGTCCAGGATCGCCGTGCGGGATCGACGTCTCGTGCCACCGTCCCAGGTGCGGGTTCGGCCCGCGCCACGAAACCCTGGGGAAGGGGTACAGATGATCCGTCCACACCCGACCGCCCGACGGTCCACGACGATGCTGCGTCGCATCGCCGCCACCGCGTGCGGCCTCACGCTGCTCGTCGCGGGCGTGAGCGCCGCACCGGCCACCGCCGCGCCGAAGGGCAAGGCCACCACCACCGGATCGTTCGTCGACAGCACGGCGGTGCCGGGCGGTTTCGCCTCCTGGTCGGAGCTGCTCCGGTTGCAGCAGCGGATGAACACCGCCGCCGCCCAGATCACCAACGCCGCGCAGCGCAGCGCGAACTCCGGCTTCGCCGGTATCGTCGCCGATCCCACCACCCGCCAGCTCCAGGTCTACTGGAAGGGCGAGCCGCCGGCCCGCCTCGTGGCCAACGCCCGGGCCACCGTCGCGACGACGGTGCTGCCCGCCGCGTACTCGCAGGCCGAGCTGATGGTCGCGGCCGGCCGGCTGCGGGCCTCGGCCGGCGACAAGATCACCACGGTGGGGCCGCGCGCCGACGGCGCCGGCCTGCTCGTCGGTACGCAGAGCGGGCTGCTCGGCGCGACGGCTCTCGCCGGCGTTCCGGTGACCGTGCAGACCGGGGTCGCCGCCGCGCCCGCCACCCGGTGGGACGACACGTCGCCCTGGTGGGGTGGCGCCGCGTGGCGCAACACCGCCACCGGTGGCGGCTGCTCGACCGGCTTCGGGGTCTTCCAGGGCGGGGTGTCGCGGATGCTCTCCGCCGCGCACTGCGCCAACCTCAACGTCACGGCGGCCGACCCGACCGGCCAGACGATCGGTGTCGTCACGAGCCGCAACGTCAGCAGCGACACCCTGATCATCGCGGGCACCTCCGGCGGCCGGGTCTTCAACAACAGCACCGACGCGGCCGGCGCGGTGGTCAGCGAGTTCAGCAACCAGGTGATCGGCGCGCAGGCCAGCCAGGTCGGCAACTGGGTGTGCACCTCCGGCGCGTACTCCGGCACCCGGTGCTCGATCCAGGTGAAGGCCCGCAACCTGTGCATCAACGTGCGCGACTTCGGCACGGTCTGCGGCCAGGTGCAGGCCGAGAACACCACCCACACCAACGCCGTCGGCCAGGGCGACAGCGGCGGCCCGGTGGAGATCGTCAACCCGGCGAACACCCTCCAGGTCTGGGCGACCGGCACGAACACCGCCATCGACGACGCCAACACCGCGACGGCGTGTACCGGCTATGTCCCCACCGGGCGGGTGTGCGCCTGGCGGATGTACTACGAGGACATCTTCTCCGGCATGGCTGGCGTCGGCGCCTCGGGCGTGGTCCTGGGCTGACGCCTTCGCGCGGAGAGCGTCACATCTGACAGCACCTGGCTGGCCTGCCCCGCCGTTGTCCTGAAAAGCGGTATACCTCAGAGGTATGAATATGCCTCTGAGGTATACCGCTCACCACCACATCCGCCGCGACAGAGGTGACCGACGGTGACCGCCGCCAGCTAGGCGCCGGCGCCCGTATCCCCGGCCAGCACGGCGTCGCCGCCGAGCAGCGCCGGCTCGGGCAGCGGGAGCTGGATCTTGTGGGCCGCCTCCCAGTCGTAGACCAGGCCGGGGCGTACCTGCGCGGCGAAGTAGTCCACGGCGCTCATCCCGCCCACCACCGGCTCGTCGACCTCGGCGACCAGCTCGGCGGGGACCAGGGAGAAACCGTTCTGGATGGCGGCGCTGAGCCGACGGTGGCCGTCGACGACGAAGAAGTACTCCCCGGTGAAGCCGATCTTCAGCGGTTCCAGGGACTCGTCGCCGGCCTCGGCCACGTCGCCGACGAACTCGCTGTCCCAGAGCCCGCGCAGGGTCGCGATGTCCTCGGTCGGGTAGACCCGCGCCGGGTCGAGCAGCAGCAGCGGCGGGCCGTCGCGCAGCACGTCGGCGCCGAGCGTGCCCTCGTACGCGGCGATGATGTGCTCGACCACCTCGGGGGCGGAGGCCCGGGTCGTGTCGCAGATCAGGTCATAGTTGCGCAACCGCGCCTTGTCCACCCCGTAGCGGACGATGAACCGGCTGCGCTCGCTCTCGCTGCGCTCGCGGAGCTTGGCCTTCGCCTCCTGGAGCGAGGCGTAGCTCTCCGCCGGCCCGGACGGGCGGGCCAGCACCCGGCTGGCCGCCTCACCCGGCTCGGTGATCATGTGCACCTTGAGCGCGTGGGTGAAGAAGTGCCAGGCCAGCCGCGAATCCATGATCAGATGCTCGCCGGAGGCGGCGATGTCGCGCTGGAGCTGGTCGACGTAACCGTCGACGGCCTGGTCCAGCTCGGCGTGCAGATTGAGCTGCAGGGCGGTCATCTGCCGCTGCTGCGCCATCTCCCGGTAGAGGTCACCCACGCTGACCCGGCGCATCCCGAGCCGCTTGGCGATCTCCACCGACACGGTGCTCTTGCCGCTGCCGAGGTCGCCGTTGAAGACGATCGATTGTCGAACGGTCACGACTGGTCCACCCCTGATAACCGGCTTCCTGACATCATCGACATCGCGTCCGACCGACGCGTTCCCGGCCCGCCCGTCTTCGGCGGTGCCGTGACCTGGGGCCGTCGTACGCCCGAGCATGACGGGCGATGCTACCACCTCGACGCCAGCGCTTTGCCGGACGCGGTGTGCGGGCGCCACCCGTCAGGCCGGGTTCGACCCGCCGGCCGCGCCCCGGGAAAGTGGCCGCGCCCCCGGGAAAACGGTCAGAACAGGCTCAGCGGATCGACCTGGAGACGAACCGGGTCGGCGGCCTTGCGGGCGGTGCGCACCCCGGCGGCCGAGTGCAGGGCCTCGGCGAGCGCGGCGGCCCGCGCCCGGGGCACCCGCACCAGCATCCGCTCGCGCCCCTCGTCGGCCGGCACCGGCCCGAGCACCTCGGCGTCGCCGGGCAGTCGGGCCGCGGCGAGCAGGTCGGCAACCGCCTCGGCCGGGCCGGTGACGCTGGCCATCCGTACCGCCGGCGGAAAACCCAGCTCGCGGCGCTCGGCCAACTCCCGGCCGGCGAACCAGGCGGCGTCCCAGCGCAGCAGCGCCTGCACCGGGGCGAGCGCGCCGTCGGCGACCACCACCACGCGGCCGGCCGGCGCCGGGCGGGCCAGGGCCGCGGCGGCCAGCCACCGGCGCAGCGCCTCCTCGCCGGCACGCAGGTCGGCCCGGGTCAGCAGGGCCCACGAGTCGAGCAGCAGCACCGCGCCGTAGCCGCCCTCGGCGACCGGCTCGGCGCCGGGGGTGGCGACCACCAGGGCCGCACCGCCGGGCACGTCGGTCAGCACCTCCTCGCGCCCCGAGGTCCGCACCGGCACGTCGGGAAAGGCCCGGCCCAACTCCTCGGCGGTACGTCGGGCACCGGTCACCGCGGCGCGCAGCCGCCGCCCGCCGCACTGCGGGCAGGCGTACGCCGCGGCGACCCGGGCGCACCACCGGCAGGCGGGGGTACCGCCGGCCGACGGCAGCGCGAGCGGGCCGGCGCAGTGCGCACAGCGGGCCGGGGTACGACAGTCGGCGCAGGAGACCGAGGGCAGATAGCCCCGCCGGGGCACCTGCACGAGCACCGGCAGCCCGGCCCGCAGGGCGTCGCGGGCGGCCGTCCAGGCGAGGCTGGGCAGCCGCGCGGTGGCCGCACCGGGATCACGGGCAAGCTGTGGGTCGTCGCCGGTCGGCGCGATGGCCGGTATCCGGGCCCGCACCGTCGCCCGGTCGGCGACCACCTCCCGGGCCCAGCCGGTCTCCAGCAGCAGTTGCGCCTCGGCCGTCCGGGCGTACCCGCCGACCAGCGCGCCGGCCTCGCCGAGCTGCGCCCGGGTGAGCAGCACGTCGCGGGCGTGCGGATAGGGCGCCCTGGGTTCGGAGTGCAGGTCGTCCCCGTCGTCCCAGACGGCGACGAGTCCGAGCCGGGGCACCGGGGCGAACATCGCGGCCCGGGTCCCGATGACCACCGGCACCTGCCCGCGCCGGGCGGCGAGGAACGCCCGGTAGCGCCGGGCCGGCCCGAGGGCGGCGGAGAGGCTGACGTGCCGGCCCGGCCCCAGCACGCCGGTCAGCGCGGCGTCGAGGCGGTCGAGGTCGCGGGCGTCGGGCACCACGACAACGGCGCCCCGCCCACCGGCGACGGTGGCGGCCACCGCGTCGGCGTAGCGGGCCGCCCAGTCCTCGCCGGGCAGCGCGGACCAGACCGCACGGGGCGCCCGGCCGTCGGTGAGCGCCCGCAGCAGCGCCGGCCCGGTCGGGTAGTCCCGCCAGCCGCGCGGGTCGACGGCCTCCCCCGACACGACGATCTCCCCCGGCACGACGGGGCCGGCCGCTTCGCCGGCAGCGCCGGATTCGACCGCCGGCGTGGGCTGCTCGTCGTGGGGCTCCTTCTCGACCCGGGCGTGCCGGGGTGGCACGGCGAGCCGGAGCACGTCGGCCAGGTTGCCCGCGTACCGGTCGGCGACCGCCCGGGCCAACCGGGCGATCTCCGGGGTCAGCACCGGCTCGGGCGAGACCACCTTCTCCAGGTAGGCGAGCCGGCCGGTGTGCCCGGAGTCGTCCGCCCGCGACAGCAGCCAGCCGTCGACCAACTGCCCCGCGAAGCGCACCTTCACCCGGGTGCCGGGCACCGCCACGTCGGCCAGGTCGGCCGGCACCAGGTAGTCGAACGGCCGGTCCAGGTGCGCCAGCGGAACGTCCACGCAGACGCGCGCGACCGGCGACCCCTCCGCGGGTCGCCGGTCGCTACGCCTGGTGGCGGTCAGGCTCCCGCGGCCGACTTGAGGTCGGCGGCCCGGTCGGTGCTCTCCCACGACAGGTCCGGCAACTCCCGGCCGAAGTGGCCGTACGCGGCGGTCTGCTGGTAGATCGGGCGGAGCAGGTTGAGGTCCCGGATGATCGCGGCCGGGCGCAGGTCGAAGACCTCGGAGACGGCCTTCTCGATCGAGGCCACCGGCACGGTCTCGGTGCCGAACGTCTCGACGAACAGGCTCACCGGGTGCGCCTTGCCGATGGCGTAGGCGACCTGCGCCTCGCACCGCTCCGCCAGGCCGGCGGCGACCACGTTCTTGGCCACCCAACGCATCGCGTACGCGGCCGAGCGGTCCACCTTGGACGGGTCCTTGCCGGAGAACGCGCCGCCGCCGTGCCGGGCGTACCCGCCGTACGTGTCGACGATGATCTTGCGGCCGGTCAGGCCGGCGTCACCCATCGGGCCGCCGATCTCGAACCGGCCGGTCGGGTTGACCAGCAGCCGGTAGCCCTCGGTGTCCAGACCGAGGCTCTCCAGCTCGGGCGCGATGACGGAGTCGCGCACGTCGGGGGTGAGCAGCGACTCCAGCGAGATGTCCGCGGCGTGCTGGCTGGACACCACGACGGTGTTCAGGCGGACCGGGCGCAGCCCCTCGTACTCGATGGTGACCTGGGTCTTGCCGTCCGGGCGCAGGTACGGGATGGTCCCGTCCTTGCGCACCGCGGCGAGCCGGCGGGCCAGCCGGTGGGCGAGGGCGATGGGCAGCGGCATCAGCTCGGGGGTCTCCGAGCAGGCGAAGCCGAACATCATGCCCTGGTCGCCGGCGCCCTGCGCGTCCAGCGCGCTCTCCGACGCACCGGTGCGCAGTTCGAAGGCGTTGTCCACGCCCTGCGCGATGTCCTCGGACTGCGCGCCGATGGAGACGCTGACCCCGCAGGACGCGCCGTCGAAACCCTTCTTTGACGAGTCGTAGCCGATGTCGAGGATGGTGCGCCGGACGATGGTGGGGATGTCGGCGTACGCCTTCGTGGTGACCTCACCGGCGATGTGGACCTGGCCGGTGGTGATCATGGTCTCGACCGCGACCCGGCTGTGCGGGTCCTCGGCGAGCAGCGCATCGAGGATGCCGTCGCTGATCTGGTCGGCGATCTTGTCCGGGTGGCCTTCCGTGACCGATTCGGACGTGAAGAGGCGGCGTGTCACGGCACTCCTAAGCGTGTGAGGTCGTTCCGCGGCAGTCTAGTCACCGCTGCGGCCGGTGTCGGGATCGGTCGCGCGCTGTTCCACCCGTCAGGAGCGGTTGGCCAACCGCGCCACGACGAGGTCCCACACGGTGTCGGCCACGGCCTCCTTGGCCTGCTCCGGCAGACGGCTCACCGAGCCGTCCGCGCCGATGACCGTCACCGTGTTGGTGTCGGCGCCGAAGACCCGGTCCGGACCGACCTCGTTGATCACGATCAGGTCGGCCCGCTTTCGGGCGAGTTTCGCCCGGCCGTTGGCCTCCGCGTCGCCGGTCTCGGCGGCGAACACCACCAGCACCTGCTCCGGTCGCTTGCGCTGGCCGAGCTCCGCCGCGATGTCCGGGTTCGTGACGAGCTCGATGGTGGGAGCGACGCTGTCGTCCGACTTCTTGATTTTGCCAGGCGCGTACGTCGCCGGTCGGAAATCGGCCGGAGCCGCCGCCATCACGACCGCGTCGGCCTCGGCGGCGGCCTGGAGGGTCGCCTCGCGCAACTCGGCGGTCGTGCCGACGCGGACCAGGTCGACCCCGGCGGGGTCGGCGAGGGAGACGTTGGCCGCGATCAGCGTGACCCGCGCGCCCCGGGCGACCGCCGACCGGGCGAAGGCGTAGCCCTGCTTGCCGGAGGAGCGGTTGCCGAGGAAGCGGACCGGGTCCAGCGGCTCGCGGGTGCCGCCGGCGGTGACCACCAGCCGGCGGCCGGTCAGGTCGGCGGGGGCGGACACGCCCCGAGCGAGGACCTGGCGGGCGACCGCGAAGATCTCCGCCGGGTCGGGCAGTCGGCCCTTGCCGGTGTCGGCGCCGGTGAGCCGCCCGACGGCCGGCTCGATGACCCGGACGCCCCGGGCCCGCAGCGTGGCGACGTTGGCGACGGTGGCCGGATGCTCCCACATCTCGGTGTGCATGGCCGGAGCCAGCACCACCGGGCAGCGGGCGGTCAGCAGCGTGTTGGTCAGCAGGTCGTCGGCGAGCCCGTGGGCGGCCTTGGCGAGCAGGTCGGTGGTGGTCGGCGCGACCACCACCAGGTCGGCCTGCTTGCCGAGGCGGACGTGCGGCACCTCGTGCACGTCGGACCAGACGTCGTCGGCGACCGGTTGGCCGGAGAGCGCCGCCCAGGTCGGCGCCCCGACGAACTTCAGCGCCGACGCGGTCGGCACGACCCGGACCCGATGGCCCGACTCGGTGAAGAGTCGCAGCAGCTCACACGCCTTGTAGGCGGCGATGCCGCCGCCGACCCCGAGGACGATCGAGGCGGACATCGACGGGTGCGCTCTTACGGCTGGTCGGTCGGCTCGGCGGTGAGCAGGCCCGAGTTGATCTCGCGCATGGCGATGGAGAGGGGCTTCTCCTGCGGGGTCGTCTCGACGAGCGGACCGACGTACTCCAGGAGGCCCTCACCGAGCTGGCTGTAGTAGGCGTTGACCTGCCGCGCGCGCTTGGCGGCGAAGATGACCAGCGCGTACTTCGACGTCGTCTTCTCAAGGAGCTCGTCGATCGGCGGGTTGGTGATGCCTTCGGGGTTGGCGATGGATCCCACGAATTAACCTCTGCGTCTTTCGAGCCGCGCGGACGCGGTGCTGAGTCTCAACGGCGGCCGGCCGTCAGCCGCGTACACGCGACCAGGCCGGATCCGGATAAGAAGAACCGAGTAAGCCTACCAGCTCGTCGGCGACCCGATCGGTGTGGTCGTGCGTCAGGGTGTGCGCGAAGGCGGTGGCCACGGTGGCGTCGGGCCGGTGCCCGGGCGGGATCAGCAGCACCAGCCGCGCGGCGGGCACTCGCGCCCGCACCAGCCGGGCCCCGGCGACGTCGAGCGGGAGCAGGACCGGCCCGGCGGCAAGCCGGGCGCGCAGCGGCGGGTCGAGGGTGCCCCGGTGGTACGCGCCGATCCGGGACCACTCCAGCAGGTCTCCGGTGGCCACCCGGCGCTCGAACTCGGCCGGGGCGAGAAAGACCCGCTGCTCACCGTCCACCTCCGGCTCCCGGCGCGGCCTGGTCGTTGCCGGCACCGGGATCCACACGGACGGGAAACGCGCCCGAACGAGCTCGACGACACTCTCCCTGCCGGAACCCGAAGGTCCAGCCAGGACAGTGAGCCGAGCCGCCGGGCGCGCCTCGTCATCCGTGCTCACTGCTTGTTTCTACACGCTGCCAGGTTCAGTTGGCGGCGAACTCTCCAAGCAGTGCCTTGCGCTGCTGCTCGCCGAGGCCACGCAGGCGACGGCTGTCAGCGATCTTGAGCTTCTCCATGATCTGGGTAGCCCGGATCTTGCCGATGCCCGGCATCGCCTGCAGGACGGCCGAAACCTTGAGCTTGCCCACGACGTCGTCGCCCTCGGCCCGTTCGAGGACGGCACCGAGGGTGGTCTTGCCCTGCTTGAGCTGCTCCTTCAGCTCGGCACGGGCCTTGCGGATCTCCGCGGCCTTCTCGAGCGCGGCAGCGCGCTGTTCGGGGGTCAGTGACGGGAGCGGCACCAGTTCTCCTCAGGTCCCTATCGCGGCGGGCGGGGCGCACCGCCGCAGCTGTGAAACGTGGTGTCGCTGTGAACCAAGGGGTCCATGGTTCCCAGCGCGGGGAAAACTAGCGGTCAACGGAGCTTTCGGCAACGTGGACGCGCGATGATCATCGCAAAGTGACCGAGCCGTCAGTCAGTCACCGGGCAGCCAGGACGGCCCGGCACTCGGCTGACACCCGGTCCGCGGCGGCCCGCAGGGCGTCCGCGTCCGGTCCTGCCGACAGGACCTCCCGGGAGTACGACGGGAGCACCGAAGCGAGGCTGGAACCGAAGACCGTGCGCAGATCGGCGGCACCCGCACCCTGCGCGCCGAGCCCCGGAGCGAGCAGCGGACCCCCGACGCCGGAGAGGTCATGACCCGTGTCACCGATGGTCGCGCCGACCACCAGACCGAAGCTGCCGAGGGGGGTAGCACCCCGGTTGAGCTGGGAAATCTCGTCGATCACGGTCTGCGCGACGGTCCGCCCGTCGGCCGTACGGGCCCGCTGCACGGCCGCGCCCTCGGGGTTCGAGGTGAGGGCCAGCACGAAGACCCCGCCGCCGTGCTTGGTGGCCAACTCGAACATCGGCGCCAGCGAACCTACTCCCAGGTAGGGACTGGCCGTGACCGCGTCGACATACAGCGGGCTGGATGGATCGAGGTACGCGGAGGCGTACGCGCTGACCGTTGAGCCGATGTCGCCACGCTTGACGTCCAGAAGAACGAGCGAACCGGCCTCTCGTAACTGTCGGATAGTTGACTCAAGGATCGCCACACCGCGGGATCCGAATCGCTCGA
Source organism: Micromonospora sp. NBC_00617 (assembly GCF_045161355.1). NCBI lineage: Bacteria > Bacillati > Actinomycetota > Actinomycetes > Micromonosporales > Micromonosporaceae > Micromonospora > Micromonospora sp. NBC_00617. The sequence continues at coordinate 3,330,261 of NZ_CP107751.1, forward strand.
AAAAGGCCGACTGAGGCTTGACCACCGCAACCCGGTCACCGAGGGCGTCGACCACGGTCCGGGAGAACCGCTCGATGCCATCGACGTCGTCCGCGAGGCCCCACCGGGCCAGCAGACCGGGATGCGGGTCGATGCCCACACAGAGCGGCCCGCGCTCGGTGACGGCCCGGTGCAGTCGGGTGCCGAAGCTCTCCATCTGTGTGCACTCCCTCTACTCGTCCGGGCGGCGGACCGCCTCCCGGCGTACTCGTTGACCGGGACCGCTCAGCCGGCCGCCACCGCCGCCGCCACCCCGGCCGCGATACGGGCCAGGTCGGCGTCGTCGGTGACGTACGGCGGCATCGTGTAGATCAGGTCGCGGAACGGCCGCAGCCAGACGCCCCGCTCGACGGCCGCCGCGGTGGCCGCGCCGAGGTCGACCTCGTGGTCGAGCTGGACCACCCCGATCGCCCCGAGCACCCGCACATCGACCACGCCCGCTGCGGCGCGCAGCGGCTCCAGGCCGGCGCGCAGGCCGGCGTCGACCCGGGACACCTGCGCCGCCCAGTCCCCGGCCCGCAGCAGCCCGATGGAGGCGTTGGCGACCGCGCAGGCCAGCGGGTTGCCCATGAACGTGGGCCCGTGCGCCAGCACGCCGTCGGCGGAGATGCCCCGGGCTACCTCGGCGGTGCACAGCGTCGCGGCAAGGGTCAGGTAACCCCCGGTGAGCGCCTTGCCCACGCACATCACGTCCGGGGCCACCCCGGCGTGCTCGGCGGCGAACATCGCACCGGTACGGCCGAACCCGGTCGCGATCTCGTCGAAGATCAGCAGCACCCCGTGCGCGCGGGTCACCTCGCGCAGCACCCGCAGGTAACCCGGATGGTGGAACCGCATCCCGCCGGCGCCCTGGACGACGGGCTCGACGATCACCGCGGCCAGCTCGTCGGCGTGCCGCTCGACGGTGTCCACCAACGCCGCCACGTACGCCTCGTCGGGCGGGTCGGTGAAGCCGCCGGGCGGCACCGGGGCGAAGATCTGCCGGGGCAGCACGTCGCCCCAGAGGTGGTGCATCCCGCCGTCGGGGTCGCAGACGCTCATCGGGTGGAACGTGTCGCCGTGGTAGCCACCCCGCCAGGTCGCCAGCCGGCGCCGCTGTGGCCGGCCGACGGCCCGCTGGTACTGCAGGCACATCTTCGCCGCCACCTCGACGCTGACCGAGCCGGAGTCGGCCAGGAACACGTGCTCCAGGCCCTCCGGGGCCAGCTCGACGAGGGTCCGCGCGAGCCGCACCGCGGGCTCGTGGGTGAGGCCGCCGAACATCACGTGGCTCATCCGGGCGAGCTGGTCGGTCACGGCCGCGTCCAGCACCGGGTGCCGGTAGCCGTGGATCGCCGCCCACCAGGACGACATGCCGTCGATCAGCTCCCGGCCGTCGGCCAGGGTCAGCCGTACGCCCTCGGCGCTCTGCACCAGGTACGGCGGGTTCGCCGGTGGCAGCGCGGCGTACGGGTGCCAGACGTGCGCCCGGTCGGTGGCCAGGATCTCCTCGGGCGTCACGCGTGCTCCTTTAAGGCACCGGCGGGCCGGGCGCCGGTGGTCAGGCCGCCGGTCGGGTCGTTCCTTCTCATCCTTTGCTCTGCTTCAACGGAGGCAATGCCCGGTGTCCGGATATCGGACGCCGGCCGTTGCGTGGGTTGAAGCAGAGCAAAGGCGTCGCGGAGGGGGTGGAACCCCCGGCGCAGAGCCGGCGCGGCGCAGCGCAGGGTCAGCATCGGACCCGGGCCGGTCAACGCCCGGCGACCGGGTCCGGCGCCACCGCTGTGGCCGCCGCGCGGGCGGCGGCACGGGCAGCGGCGCGGACCAGGGCCGGCCCCCGGTAGATGAAGCCGGTGTAGAGCTGCACCAGGGCGGCGCCGGCGTCGACCATCCGCGCCGCGTCGTCCGGGTCCAGCACGCCGCCGACGCCGATGATCGGCAGGGCGCCGGCGGTCTCCCGATGGACGAACGCGACCACGTCCCGGGCGCGGCCGGTCAGTGGCCGGCCGGACAGGCCACCGGTCTCGGTGCCGCGTTCGGCGTCGGCCGGGGCCAGGCCGTCGCGGGCCAAGGTGGTGTTGGTGGCGATGACCCCGGCGGCGCCCCGGGCCAGGCACACCTCCAGCAGTTCGGCGATCGCCGCCTCGGTGAGATCCGGCGCGATCTTGACCAGGACCGGCTTCTCCCCCACCAGGGCGCCGAGCAGCGCGTCCAGGTGGGTGCGATCCTGCAACGAGCGCAGCCCCGGGGTGTTCGGTGAGGACACGTTCACGGCGAAGTAGTCGCCGTGCCCGCGCAGCACCCGGTACGAGGTGAGGTAGTCCTCGACCGCCTCGTCGAGCGGGGTCACCTTGGACTTGCCCAGCGAGATCCCCAGCGGCACCCCGATGGGGCGCGGCAGCGCGTCCAGCCGGGTGGCCAGCGCGGCGGCCCCGGCGTTGTTGAAGCCCATCCGGTTGACCACGGCCTCGCTGCCGGGCAGCCGGAACAGCCGCGGCCGGGGGTTGCCCGGCTGGGCGTGCGCCGTCACGGTGCCGACCTCGACGAAGCCGAAGCCGAGCGCCGGCCAGGCCGCCAGCGCGGCGCCGTCCTTGTCCATGCCGGCGGCCAGCCCGACCGGGTTGGCGAACCGCACGCCGAACACCGTGCGGGGCGCCTGGACGGCGTAGCGGGCCCGCAGGGCCGCCAACGCCACCGGACGCCGCGACAGCCCGGCCAACCGCCGCAGCGTCCACTCGTGCGCGGCCTCGGCGTCCCCGCCGCCGAGGCGGAACAACCCCGGCCGCACGACCCGCTCGAACAGGGTCACTGGGCCGCCCGGAGGGTGGCGTGCAGGTCCTGCAGGGGACGGACCTGCATGTCGCCCCGGATGCGCGCCTCGATGCCCATGACCGCCGCCGCCGCGCCCGGCACCGTGGTGATGCAGGGGATGTCGGCGGTGACGGCGGCGCTGCGGATCTCGTAGCCGTCCGAGCGGGCGCTGGCGCCCGAACCCTGCGGCGTGTTGATCACCAGCGCCACGTGGCCGCCGAGGATCAGCGACACCGCGTCGTCCCCCTCACCGGCCTGGTAGTGCTTGCGGATCTGCTCGCAGGCGATGCCGTGCCGACGCAGCACCTCGGCGGTGCCGGTGGTCGCCACGATCTCGAAGCCCAGGTCGGCCAGCCGCTTGATCGGGAAGATCATGCCGCGCTTGTCCCGGTTGGCCACCGACACGAAGATCTTCCCGGCGGTCGGCAACGACCCGTACGCGGCCGACTGGCTCTTGGCGAAGGCGTGCCCGAAGTTGGTGTCGATGCCCATCACCTCGCCGGTCGACTTCATCTCCGGGCCGAGCAGCGAGTCGATTCCCTTGCCCGCCCGGGTCCGGAAGCGCTTGAACGGCAGCACCGCCTCCTTGACCGCGATCGGCGCGTCGGCGGGCATCGTGCCCCCGTCCCCCGTCGCCGGGAGCAGACCCTCGGCGCGCAGCTCGGCGATGGTCGCGCCGAGCGCGATTCGGGCGGCCGCCTTGGCCAGCGGAACGGCCGTCGCCTTCGAGACGAACGGGACCGTCCGCGACGCGCGCGGGTTGGCCTCCAGGACGTACAGCACGTCGTCCTTGAGCGCGTACTGCACGTTGAGCAGACCGCGCACGCCGACACCGCGGGCGATCGCCTCGGTGTAGCGGCGGACCTCGGCCAGGTGCGACCCCGCGAGGGTGATCGGCGGCAGCGCGCAGGACGAGTCGCCGGAGTGAATACCGGCCTCCTCGATGTGCTCCATCACGCCACCGAGGTAGACCGCGCCGTCGGCGTCGCACAGGGCGTCCACGTCGATCTCGATGGCGTCGTCGAGGAACCGGTCCACCAGCACCGGGTGGTCGCCGGAGATGTCGGTGGCCCGACCGATGTAGTCGCGCAGCGTCGGGTCGTCGTAGACGATTTCCATGCCCCGCCCGCCCAGCACGTACGACGGTCGGACCAGCACCGGGTAGCCGATCTCGTCGGCGATCGTCTTGGCCTCGTCGTACGAGGTGGCCATGCCGTGCGCCGGCGCACGCAGCCCGGCCCGGGCCAGCACCGCGCCGAACGCGCCCCGCTCCTCGGCCAGGTGGATCGACTCCGGGGAGGTGCCGACGATCGGCACCCCGGCGTTCTTGAGCCGCTGCGCCAACCCCAGCGGGGTCTGCCCACCGAGCTGCACGACCACCCCGACCACGCCCGGCCCGCCGGCCGCCCGGCCGGACGAGTCCTCGGCGTGCCAGACCTCCAGGACGTCCTCGAAGGTCAGCGGTTCGAAGTAGAGCCGGTCGGCGGTGTCGTAGTCGGTGGAGACCGTCTCGGGGTTGCAGTTGACCATGACGGTCTCGTAACCGGCCGACCGCAGCGCCTGCACCGCGTGCACGCACGAGTAGTCGAACTCGATGCCCTGCCCGATCCGGTTCGGGCCGGAGCCCAGGATCAGCACCTTAGGCCGGTCCGACGGCACGACCTCGGTCTCGGTGTCGTAGGTGGAGTAGTGGTAGGGCGTGGTGGCCTCGAACTCGGCCGCGCAGGTGTCCACGGTCTTGTAGACCGGGCGCACGTCGAGGCGGTGGCGCAGGGTCCGTACGCCGTCCTCGGCCGCCAGCTCCGGACGCAGCGCGGCGAGCTGCCGGTCGGACAGGCCGGCCCGCTTGGCGCGACGCAGCAGCTCGACGTCGAGCACCGGCGCGTCGACGATCTCGGCGCGCAGCTCGATCAGCGCGACGATCTGGTCCAGGAACCACGGGTCGATCCCGCCGGACGCCTCGGCGACCTCGGTGATCGACGCGCCGAGGCGCAGCGCCCGCTCCACCGTGTAGAGCCGGCCGTCGTGCGGGACGCGCAGCGCGGCGAGGGTTTCCGCGAGCGTGACGCCGGCCGGATCGGGCTGTGTCCAGAAACCGGCCGATCGGGTCTCCATCGAGCGCATCGCCTTGTTCAGCGCCTCGGTGAAGTTGCGCCCGAGGCTCATCGCCTCGCCCACCGACTTCATGGTGGTGGTCAGCTCCGGGTCCGCGCCGGGGAACTTCTCGAACGCGAACCGGGGGATCTTCACCACCACGTAGTCGAGGGTCGGCTCGAACGCCGCCGGGGTCTTCAGCGTGATGTCGTTCGGGATCTCGTCGAGCGTGTAGCCGATGGCCAGCTTCGCGGCGATCTTCGCGATCGGGAAGCCGGTCGCCTTGGAGGCCAGCGCCGAGGAGCGCGACACCCGGGGGTTCATCTCGATCACGACGATCCGGCCGTCGACCGGGTTGACCGCGAACTGGATGTTGCAGCCGCCAGTGTCCACCCCGACCTCGCGCAGCACGGCGATGCCCAGGTCGCGCAGGCGCTGGTACTCCCGGTCGGTGAGCGTCATGGCCGGGGCCACGGTGACGCTGTCGCCGGTGTGCACGCCCATCGGGTCCAGGTTCTCGATCGAGCAGACGACCACCACGTTGTCGTGCCGGTCGCGCATCAGCTCCAGCTCGTACTCCTTCCAGCCGAGCACGCTCTCCTCGATGAGCACCTCGTGCACCGGGCTGGCGGTCAGGCCGTCCCCGGCGATGCGGGCCAGGTCCTCCGGGGTGTGCGCCATGCCGGAGCCCAGGCCGCCCATGGTGAACGACGGCCGGATCACCACCGGCAGACCCAGCTCGGCGACTGTCGCCTCGACCTCGTCCATGGAGTGGCACACCCGGGAGCGGGGCACCAGAGCGGCCGGGTCGTCGACGCCCAGGCGTACGCCGGCCTTCGCCACGATCTCCTTGAACAGTTGGCGGTCCTCGCCCCGGTTGATGGCGTCGATGTTCGCGCCGATCAGCTCGACGCCGTACTTGTTCAGGACGCCGGCGGAGTGCAGGGCGACGGCCGTGTTCAGCGCGGTCTGCCCGCCGAGGGTGGCCAGGATCGCGTCCGGGCGCTCCTTGGCGATGACCAGCTCCACGAACTCCGGGGTGATCGGCTCGACGTACGTGGCGTCGGCGAACTCGGGGTCCGTCATGATCGTGGCGGGGTTGGAGTTGACCAGGCTGACCCGGATGCCCTCACTGCGCAGCACCCGGCACGCCTGGGTGCCGGAGTAGTCGAACTCGCAGGCCTGCCCGATGACGATCGGCCCGGAGCCGATCACGAGGATGTGCTTGAGATCGGTCCGCTTAGGCATTCTTGCCGCCTTCACTCTGCTGCCGGTCGAAGCCACGGCCTTCGATCAACTCGGCGAAACGGTCGAAGAGGTAGTCGGCGTCGTGCGGGCCGGCCGCCGCTTCCGGGTGGTACTGCACGGTGAAGGCGGGGACGTCCACGGCCCGCAGCCCCTCGACCACGTTGTCATTGAGGCAGACGTGCGACACCCGCACCCCGCCGAAGTCGGTGTCGATCACCTGGTCGGGGACCACCGCGCCCTGCCCCGCGCCGGGCACCCGGACCGCGCCGAGCCGCTGTTCGCGGCTCGACACGTCGACCGCGAAGCCGTGGTTGTGGCTGGTCACCTCCACCTTGCCGGTGGCCCGGTCGAGCACCGGCTGGTTGATCCCCCGGTGGCCGTAACCCAGCTTGTAGGTGCCGAAGCCGAGCGCGCGGCCGAGGATCTGGCTGCCGAAGCAGATGCCGAACAGCGGCACCTCCCGCCGCAGCGCCTCCCGGGCCAGCGTCACCGGGCCGTCGGCCGTCGCCGGGTCGCCGGGGCCGGGCGACAGGAAGACCGCGTCGGCGCCGGTGGCCAGCAGGTCCTCGATGCTCGACGAGGCCGGCAGCACGTGGGTGGTCACCCCGCGCGCGGCCAGCCGGCGCGGGACGTTGCGCTTGATTCCCAGGTCGAGCGCCGCCACGGTGAACCGGTGCTCGCCGAGCGCCTCGACGACGTACGGCCCGGCGGTGGTCACCTCGGCGGACAGGTCCGCTCCGACCATCTGCGGGGACTGCCGGACCCGGGCCAGCAGGCTCTGCGGGTCCTTCTCGACGCTGGAGATGCCCACCCGCATGGCGCCCCGCTCGCGCAGGTGCCGGGTCAACGCCCGGGTGTCCACGCCGCTGATGCCCACCACACCCTCGGTGGCGAGGCGGTCCTCCAGGCTGCCGGTGGCCCGCCAGTTCGAGCCGATCCGGGCCGGGTCGCGGACGACGTAACCGGCCACCCAGATCCGGCCGGACTCGTCGTCCTCGTCGTTGACGCCGGTGTTGCCGATGTGCGGCGCGGTCTGCACCACCACCTGCCGGTGATAGGACGGATCGGTGAGCGTCTCCTGGTAACCGGTCATGCCGGTGTTGAAGACCGCCTCGCCGAAGGTCTCACCGATGCTGCCGTACGCCTCGCCGGGGAACGTGCGCCCGTCCTCGAGGACGAGGATCGCGGAACGTCTACGGGTCACTTGACTGCCTTTCCGTCCAGGACCGTCGGCTCGCCGCGCAGGAAGGTCGCCACGATGCGACCCGGCAGCGTCATGCGGGCGTACGGGGTGTTGCGACTGCGACTGGCCAGTTCCGCCGGCTCGATGGTGCGACGGGCGGCCGGGTCGATCAGGGTCAGGTTGGCCGGCGCACCGGGCGCCGGGTCGACGCCGTGCCCGGTCAGCCCCGCGATCCGGGCGGGGGTGCGGGACATCCGCTCGGCGATCAGGTCCCACTCGGGGCCGAGCACGTCAAGCGCGATGGACAGGGCCGTTTCCAGGCCAAGCATCCCCGGCCGGGCGTACGCCCACTCGCACTCCTTGTCCTCCACCGCGTGCGGGGCGTGGTCGGTGGCGATGATGTCGATGACGCCATCGGCGAGCGCGGACCGCAGAGCGGTGATGTCCGCGGCCGTGCGCAGCGGCGGGTTCACCTTGAAGACCGGGTCGTAGCTCTGGGCACGCTCGTCGGTGAGCAGCAGGTGGTGCGGGGTGACCTCGGCGGTGACGCGTACGCCACGGGCCTTGGCCTGGCGCAGCACCTCGACGCTGCCGGCGGTGGAGACGTGGCAGACGTGCAGGCGGCTGCCCACGTGCTCGGCGAGCAGCACGTCCCGGGCGATGATCGCCTCCTCGGCGACCGCCGGCCAGCCGATCAGGCCGAGCCGGGTGGAGACCTCACCCTCGTGCATCTGGGCGCCCTCGGTGAGGCGGGGCTCCTCGGCATGCTGGGCGATGATCCCGTCGAACGCCTTGACGTACTCCAGCGCCCGGCGCATCAGCAACGGGTCGGCGACGCAGTGCCCGTCGTCGGAGAAGATCCGCACCCGGGCCGCGGAGTCGGCCATCGCGCCCAGCTCGGCGAGGCGCTCGCCGGCCAGCCCGACGGTGACCGCGCCGACCGGCTGCACGTCGACCAGAGCGGCCTCCCGGCCGAGCCGCCAGACCTGCTCGACGACGCCGGCGGTGTCCGCGACCGGGGAGGTGTTCGCCATCGCGCAGACCGCCGTGTAGCCGCCCAGCGCCGCCGCCCGGGACCCGGACTCGACGGTCTCGGCGTCCTCCCGGCCCGGCTCGCGCAGGTGGGTGTGCAGGTCGACCAGGCCCGGCAGGGCGACCAGCCCGGCGCCGTCGACCACCACGGCGTCCGGCGCGGACAGCCCCGGACCGACCTCGGCGACGACGCCGTCGCGGATCAGCAGGTCGGTCGGCGCGGCGCCGACGATGCTCACGCTGGTGATGAGGTACGCGGTCACCGGTTGTTCCCTCCGAGCAGCAGGTACAGAACAGCCATCCGCACGGAGACCCCGTTGGTGACCTGTTCGACGATGGTGGAGCGGGGTGAGTCGGCCACCTCGGGGGTGATTTCCATCCCCCGGTTCATCGGGCCCGGGTGCATGACGATCGCGTGCTCGGGCAGGCGGCGCATGCGCGGGCCGTCCAGCCCGTAACGGCGGGAGTACTCGCGCGCGGAGGGGAAGTAGGAGTCCTTCATCCGCTCCCGCTGCACCCGCAGCATCATCACCACGTCGACGTCGGGCAGCACGGCGTCGAGGTCGTACGACACGTCGGTGCCCGGGGCGAGGGCCCCGGCGATGTCGACGGGGATGAGGGTGGGCGGACCGACCAGGGTGACCTTCGCGCCGAGGGTGGACAGCAGCAGGACGTTGGAGCGGGCCACCCGCGAGTGCAGCACGTCCCCGACCACCGCGACCGACAGGCCGGCCAACCGGCCCAGCCGGGCCCGCATGGTGTACGCGTCGAGCAGCGCCTGGGTAGGGTGCTCGTGGGTGCCGTCGCCGGCGTTGACCACCGACCCGTCGACCCAGTTGGCGAGCCGGTGCGGGGCGCCGGAGGCGGGGTGCCGCACGACCACCGCGTCGGCGCCCATGGCCTGCAGGGTCAGCGCCGTGTCCTTCAGGCTCTCGCCCTTGGCGACGCTGGACCCCTTCGCGGAAAAGTTGATCACGTCGGCGCTGAGCCGTTTCGCCGCCGCCTCGAACGAGATCCGGGTGCGGGTGGAGTCCTCATAAAAAAGGTTCACCACCGTACGGCCGCGCAGCGCGGGCAGCTTCTTGATCTCGCGGCCGGCGACCGTGGCCATCTCGGCGGCGGTGTCCAGGATCTCGGTGGCGGTGTCGGCGTCCAGATCCGCGCCGGAGAGCAGGTGCCTGATCATGAGTGGGTTCCCCCGTACAACTTGACCTCGTCGGCGCCGTCGGTCTCGGCGAGCGTCACCTTGACGCTCTCGGCGAGCGCCGTCGGGATGTTCTTGCCGACGTAGTCGGCGCGGATCGGCAACTCGCGGTGGCCCCGGTCGACCAGGACGGCGAGCTGCACCGACGCCGGGCGGCCCACGTCGTTGAGCGCGTCGAGCGCGGCGCGTACGGTGCGCCCGGAGAAGAGCACGTCGTCGACGAGGATCACCCGCTTGCCGTCGATACCGCCGCTGGGCACCTGGGTCGGGCCGATCGCGCGGGTGGCGTGCCGGCGCAGGTCGTCGCGGTAGAGGGTGATGTCGAGCACACCGACCGGGACGACGACGTCCTCGAAGGTGCTGATCCGGGAGGCGAGCCGCCGCGCGAGAGGCGCACCCCGGGTGGGAATCCCGAGCAGCACGGTGTCGGCGGCGCCCTGGGTCTTCTCCAGGATCTGGTGGGCGATGCGGTCGACCACGCGCTGCACGTCGGCGCTGGCGAGGATCACCTTCACCGAGGGTTGTCGCGGTGGTGACGAGCGGGCAGCCGGTGGGTATGCCACGGCGGACCTCCTTCCCCGCCTCACGGGACGGGTCGTTAAAGGATGTCGGGCACCTCCGGCCGGCGAGCGCGAGCAGACCAAGCCGAGGCTTCACGCCACGTTACCAGTGGTCACCGGGCAGACGGACGGCGGCCGCTGATCACTGGATCAGGCCGACGAAATGGGGATAACTCCCTCGGTGCTCCCCAACGGTAAGGTCACGACCACTTGACCACGTGTCGCAATCCCCGTACCGTCACGCTCCGTAGCGATCGACGGGAGAACCCCGAGCAGCACTGGGAGTGTCCGAATGCCCTCTGAATACGCCAAATCTCTGGGCGCACGCCTGCGCTCCATCCGCCAGCAGCAGGGCCTCTCCCTGCAGGGTGTGGAGGAGAAGTCGAACGGGCGGTGGAAGGCCGTGGTGGTCGGCTCGTACGAGCGTGGCGACCGGGCCGTGACGGTGTCCCGTCTGGCCGAGCTGGCCGAGTTCTACCGTGTACCCGTCTCGGAACTGCTGCCGGACGGCAGCGGCGTCCGGCACGAGCCCACCAGCAAGATCGTTCTGGACCTGGAGCGGCTCTACGACGAGGCCTCCGAGGACCTGGCCTACGTCGCCCGCTACGCCCGCGCCATCCAGCAGCAGCGCGGTGACTACAACGGTCGGGTGCTCTCCATCCGCGCCGACGACCTGCGGGCGCTCGCGATCGTCTACGACGCCTCACCGTCGGGTCTGATCGAGCGACTCACCGAGCACGGCGTGCTGGTGGCCGACCCCCGGGCGTTCTTCGCCTCCTGAGCTGTCTCTTCACGCGAGAAGGGCCCGTGCCGGATGGCACGGGCCCTTCTCGTCGTGCGGGTACGCGGGCCGCTCAGCGAGTGGCGTACTCGGCGATGCGGCCGAGCACGCCATTGAGGAACCGCGGCGAATCGTCGGTGGACATCTGCCGGGCCAACTCGACGGCCTCGCTGATCGCCACCGCGTCGTCGATCTCGTCGACGTAGAGCAACTCGTAGACGGCGATCCGGGCCAGGTTGCGGTCGACCACCGGCATCCGCTCCAGCGTCCAACCCTCGGCGTAGCTGGCGATCAGCTCGTCGATGCGGTTGAGGTGCTCGGCGACCCCCTCGATCAGGCCCACCGCGTAACCCAGGTGCTCCGGGCGGGGCTGTTCGATGCGTTGGAGGTAGCCGGCCAGGACCTCGACGGGCGGCCGATCCCGCAGGTCAGCCTCGTAGAGGACGTCCAGCGCCCGCTTGCGCGCCTTGCGGCGTGCCGGCATCTGCTGCTTGGGACCCTCAGCCATCAGGCGCGGCCGAGGTAACGGCCGTCGCGGGTGTCGACCTTGATCTTCTCACCGGTGGTGATGAACAGCGGAACCGGCACGGTGGCGCCGGTCTCCACGGTCGCCGGCTTGGTGCCGCCGGTCGAACGGTCGCCCTGCAGGCCGGGCTCGGTGTAGGTGATCTCCAGCACGACGCTGGTGGGCAGCTCGATGTAGAGCGGCACACCCTCGTGCTGGGCGACGGTCGCCTCCGCCTCGGGCAGCAGGTAGTTGGCTGCCTCGCCGACGGTGCCGCCGGGCACGGTGATCTGGTCGAAGGTCTCCAGATCCATGAAGACGAAGTCTTCGCCGTCGGCGTACAAATACTGCATCGTGCGCTTGTCCACGGTCGCGGTTTCGACCTTGGTGCCCGCGTTGAAGGTCTTGTCGACCACCTTCCCGGACAGCACGTTCTTCAGCGTGGTGCGCACGAACGCGCCACCCTTACCGGGCTTGACGTGCTGGAACTCGACGACGGCCCAGAGCTCGCCGTCCAGGTTGAGTACCAGGCCGTTTTTGAGGTCGTTGGTGGAGGCCATTTCCTGCCTTGATCATCAATTGGCGGACAGACCCTAGGAGTCTACTAGCTGCGCCGAGGCGCGTTACCCGCCGTGGTCGTCCGTCCGCGTGCACGGACGTCCGATGCCCACGTGCAGTTACTTTCCGTTATCGTCGATTTACCCGCGACCGTATGCCTCCGGCCCTTTGCTCTGCTTCAACGGACGCAACAGTCACGGCCCGTGCTGCACTCATGATCCGCCCGCACACCGACCCGCGGCGCAAATCACCAGCTCACACAAGGTGTTGCGCCCATTGAAGCAGAGCAAAGGGCGCGCATCAGCAGGGTGAACCCCGCGCGGGCGAAAGGAAGGCGATAACCAACACTGACGCCACCGCCGGCAGAGGACCTCACCGTGGGTAAGACTCGGGCGGTTGATCGGTCAGGCCGGGCGGGTGGCCAGGTGGTGGAGTGCGAGACGGTAGCCGTCGATGCCGAGACCACAGATCACCCCGGTCGCCACCGCGGAGACCACGGAGTGGTGCCGGAACTCCTCGCGGGCGTGGATGTTGGACAGGTGCACCTCCACCAGCGGCCCGCGCAGCATGGCGCAGGCGTCGCGCACCGCGTACGAGTAGTGCGACCAGGCGGCCGGGTTGAGCACCACCGCCGCGCCCTCGTCGGCGGCGGCGTGCAGCCAACCGAGCAGCTCGTGCTCCGCGTCGGTCTGCCGGACGCTGACGTCGAGCCCCAGTTCCCGGCCGGTGGCCTCGCAGAGCGTCACCAGGTCGGCGTAGCTGGTCGAGCCGTACACGGCGGGCTCCCGGGTGCCGAGGCGGCCCAGGTTCGGCCCGTTCAACACGTGCACCTTCACGGGGCCACCGCCTCCCGGTAGGCGGCCTCCAGCAGCGCGTCGTCCGGGCCCTCCAGCATCGCCGGGCGGGCCAGCGCGTCCAGCACCACGAACCGCAGTCGGCTGCCCCGGGCCTTCTTGTCCACCCGCATGACGGCCAGCAGCCGCTCCCAGGCGTCGACCGGGTAGCTCACCGGCAGGCCGAGCGCGGTCAGGGTGCGGCGGTGCCGCTCGGCGGTCGGCGCGTCCAACCGGCCGGCGAGCCGGGCCAGCGTGGCCGCGTACACCAGGCCCACGGCCACGGCGTGGCCGTGCCGCCAGCGGTAACCCTCGACCTGCTCGATGGCGTGGGCCAGGGTGTGGCCGTAGTTGAGCACCTCCCGCAGGCCCGACTCACGCAGATCGCCGCCGACCACGTCGGCCTTGACCCGGATGGCCCGCTCGATCAGCTCCCGGGTCACCGGCCCGCGCGGGTCGGTGGCCGCCGCCGGGTCACGCTCGACGAGATCCAGGATCACCGGGTCGGCGATGAAGCCGCACTTGACCACCTCGGCCAGCCCGGCCGCCAGGTCGACGGCGGGCAGGCTGTCCAGGGTGGACAGGTCGGCCAGCACACCGACCGGCGGGTGGAACGCGCCGACCAGGTTCTTGCCGGCGGCGGTGTTGATCCCGGTCTTGCCGCCCACGGCGGCGTCCACCATGCCCAGCAGCGAGGTGGCCACCGGCACCCAGCGCACGCCGCGCAGCCAGCAGGCCGCGACGAAGCCGGCCAGGTCGGTCACCGCGCCGCCGCCGACGCCGACCACCGCGTCGGTACGCGTGAAACCAGCCGCGCCCAGCCGGTCCCAACAGGCGGCGGCCACCTCGATCTGCTTGCCCGACTCGGCGTCGGGCACCTCGATCGGCAGCGGCTCGACGCCGGCCCCGCGCAGCCGTTCGCCGATCGCGTCGGCCAGGGTCTTGAGTGGGGGCGTGTGCAGCACCGCCGCCCGGGTCGCGCCGGGCAGCAGCCCGGGCAGCGCGTCCAGCAGGTCGCGCCCGACCAGCACGTCGTACGGCCGTTCGCCGCCGACCGGAATCCGGGTCACCTCGTCCATCGCCGGCAGCCTAGTCCAGCGGACGGCGTGGCGACGGCGTCTGTCCACCTGCTGGCCGGGCGGCCCAGTCGGCCAGCCGGCGCGCGTGCTCGGCCACGGCGGTGCGCAACGCGGCCGGGTGGCGCACGGTGAACGCGCAGCCGAGCCCGGCGAGCAGCGCCGCCATACCGGCAAGGCTCTCCGCCCGGGCCCGCAGCAGCACCCCGTCGCCGCTGGCGGTCAGGTCGGCCACACCGGCCGGGATGCGCCGTCGGGCGGCGACCAGGTCGGTCTCCAGCAGCACCTCCACCTCGTGCCGGTAGGGCACGCCCGCCAGCGACCGGGTCAGCCACGCCACCGCGTCGAAGCCGTCCGGCACCGTGAACGTCGCCGCGCCTGGCGTGACGGCGCCGATCCGGTCCAGTCGGAACGTACGCACCTCGTCGCGCCGGTGGTCGTGGCCGGTGACGTACCAGCGGCCGGCGTGGAAGACCAGCCCGTACGGGTCGAGGTCACGATGCGACAGCTCACCGCGCCACGAGCGGTAGTCCAGGCTCACCCGCTGCCGGTGCCGGGCCGCCGCGGCCAGGGCCAGCAGGGTGCCCGACGCCGGTCGCGCCTGGGGCTCGGGCCGCCGCAGGGTGAAACCGAGGTGCTCCTGCACGGCGGTCAGCCGGTCGGCGAGCGCCGCCGGCAGCACCCGGCGGATCTTCGCCAGCGCGGTCGCCGTGGCCGGCAGCTCGGTGGCCAGTCCGACCCGTTCGGCGACGACCAGGCCGAGCAGCACGGCCACCGCCTCGTCGTCGGTGAGCATCAGCGGCGGCAGCTTGAACCCGGGATGCAGCCGGTAGCCGCCGTGGCGGCCCCGGTCGGCGACCACCGGGATGCCCAGCTCGACCAGGGTGGCCGCGTACCGGCGCACGGTCCGTTCGTCCACACCGAGCCGGCTGGCGAGGTCGCCGGCCGTCGCCCGGTGCCGGGCCTGGAGCAGCTCGAGCAGGGCCAGCACCCGACCGGCGGGATGAGACACGGGACACTCCTTCAAACCGGGCGGATCCTGTCCGGTTTCAATCGTACGGTCGGTCGGTAGCCGAGTGAAGGAGTGACAGGTGGCGACGTTCGTACTGGTGCCAGGGTTCTGGTTGGGTGCCTGGGCCTGGCGGGAGGTGACCGGTCTGCTGCGCGCGCAGGGCCACGACGTTCACCCGATGACGCTGACGGGAGTGGCCGAGCGCCACCACCTCGCGGGGCCGCAGGTGACCCTGCGGACGCACACCACCGACATCGTCCGGCTGATCGAGGTCGAGGATCTGCGCGACGTGCTGCTGGTCGGGCACTCGGGCGGCGGCATGCCGGTGGCCCAGGCGGCCGACCTCATCCCGGACCGCATCGCCCGGGTGGTCTACGTGGAGAGCGGGCCGTTGCCGGACGGCACGGCGCAGTTCGACACGGTGCCGCCGCAGGAGCAGCAGCGGCTGCGCGCGGCGATCGGCGACGGGCATCTGCTGCCACCGCCGGCCTGGGACCCGGCGGCCGATCCGACAAACCTGGCCGGCCTGGACGAGCCGACGCTGTCCCTCCTGCGCGAACGCTCCACCGCGCAGCCCCTGCGCACGGCGACCGATCCGGTACGCCGCACGGGTGGCCGCCCGGTGCCGACCGCGCTGGTCGCGAGCACCTTCCCGCTGGCGGTGGTGCGGCAGATGATCGACGAGGGGCACCCGTTCTTCACCGGCCTGGCCGACGGCCAGCTGCACGAGCTGCCCACCGGGCACTGGCCGATGCTCAGCGAGCCGAAGGCGCTGGCCGACGTCCTCGACCTGATCGCGCGCAGCTGAGCACAGGCCCGCACCGGGCGGCGAACGCACCGACCGCCGCCCGGGCGGCCGGGCCGAGCCGGCGTCAGCGCGCAAGCAGGGCGGCGATCTCGGCGACGACCGCCGCCGGCGTCCGGCCGTCGGTGATCACCGTCTCGGTGGCCACCTCGGCGTAGAGCGGCCGGCGCTGATCCATCAGGTGCTTGAGGGTGGCGCGCGGATTGATCGCCAGCAGCGGCCGGCCCGCGCCGAGCCCGACCCGCTTCACCGCGTCGGGCAGCTCCACCGAGAGGTGCACGACCCGGTGCCCCACCAGGGCCGCTCGGGTCTCCTCGGCCAGCACGGCGCCGCCGCCGAGGGCGAGCACACCGGTGCCGGCGGCGAGCGCCGCCGCCACGGCGGCCCGCTCCAGGGCCCGGAAGTGGTCCTCACCCTCGTCGATGAAGATCTCCGGGATGGTCTTGCCGGCCAGCTGCTCGATGTCGGCGTCGGTGTCCCGGAACTCCACGCCGAGGGTGGCGGCGAGCGCCTGCCCCACGGTGGTCTTGCCGCAGCCGGGCACCCCGACCAGGACCACGACCGGCGCCATCAGCGGATGACCAACGCGTCGAGGTAGCCGGCCAGGTTGCGGCGGATCTCGGCGACCGAGTCACCGCCGAACTTCTCGGTGGCCGCCTCGGCCAGCACGAGCGCCACCATCGCCTCGGCGACGACCGCCGCGGCGGGCACCGCGCAGACGTCGGAGCGCTGGTTGATGGCGGTCGCCGGCTCGCCCGTGACGACGTCCACGGTGGCCAGCGCACGGTTCAGCGAGGAGATCGGCTTCATGGCGGCGCGCACCCGCAGCGGCTCGCCGGTGGTGATGCCGCCCTCCAGCCCGCCGGCCCGGTCGGTGACCCGGCGAACGCCGGTGGCCGACGGGATGATCTCGTCGTGCGCCTCGGAGCCGCGGGAGCGGGCCTGCTGCCACCCGTCGCCGATCTCCACTCCCTTGATCGCCTGGATCGACATCAGCGCCGTGGCCAACCGGGCGTCGAGTTTGCGGTCCCACTGCACGTGGCTGCCCAGGCCCGGCGGCACCCCGTACGCCAGCACCTCCACCACGCCGCCGAGGGTGTCGGCGGCCTTCTTCGCGGCGTCCACCTCGGCGACCATCAGGGCGCTGGCCTCCGGGTCGAGGCAGCGCAGCGGGTCGGCGTCGATGCGGTCGGCGTCGGACGGGGTCGGGCGCAGCCCGGGCTTCGCGGCCACCGGCCCCAGCTCGACGACGTGCGAGACGATCTCGACGCCCAGGGCCTGCCGGATCAACGCCTTGGCGACGGTGCCGACGGCGACCCGGGCGGCGGTCTCCCGGGCGCTGGCGCGCTCCAGGATCGGCCGGGCGTCGTGGTGGCCGTACTTCTGCATGCCGGCCAGGTCGGCGTGGCCGGGCCGGGGGCGGGTCAACGGCGCGTTGCGGGCCTGCCGGGCCAGCTCGTCGGGGTCGACGGGATCGGCGGCCATCACCGTGCGCCACTTCGGCCACTCGGAGTTGCCCACCCGGATCGCCACCGGACTGCCCAGGGTCACGCCGTGCCGCAGCCCGCCGATCACCTCGACCTCGTCCTGCTCGAACGACATCCGGGCACCACGGCCGTAGCCCAGCCGACGGCGGGCGAGCTCGCCCGCGATCTCGGTGGTGCTCACCTCGATGCCGGCCGGCACCCCCTCCATCAGCGCGACGAGGGCGGGACCGTGCGATTCACCTGCAGTCAGCCAGCGCAACACAGCGGTCAGTCTGTCACGGCGCGCGACGGGCGCGTCGCGCTGCCCGCCTCGTCCCGCCCTGCGGACGGCCGGGACCGTCCGCAGGGCGGCTTCGCGCGAGGGGTCAGATGCCCCGGCCGCGTTTGTGCAGGGTGCGCAGCACCGCGTCGGCTCGGACCACCCGACCGGCGACCGCGAGCGCCAGGTAGGCGCGCGGCTCGCGGGGATTGCTGCGCAGGGTGCGTCGCGCCCAGCGCAGAGCGCCCCGACGATCACCGGAGGCGGCCTGGGCGAACGCGATCTGCCCGGCGACGCGGGCCGCGCCGGCCGGCTGGGTGGCGAACTCCGGGTAGCGCCGCAGCAGCCACTGCAACGCCTCGGAGATGGTGTCCCAGCGCTGCGCGAAGTACGAGCGCTTGTGCCAGCGCACCAGCACTGACGGCGTCGGCAGGTTGATCAGCGGCGCGCTGCGGGCGGCCCGCAGCAGGAATTCGTAGTCCTCCGCGTAACTGCCCGGGATCTCCTCGTCGACCAGGCCGAAGCCCTCGCGCAGCGCCGTCGCGCGGATCAGGAAGGTGGACGGGTGCAGCTCGGTCAACCGGTCCCGCAGCAGGTCGTCGAGGGTGATCCGGTCCTTGTCGAGCACCCGGTCGACGGTGTGCCCGTCGTAACTGACCCGGATGCCGCAGCAGACGAACTCGGCGGCCGGGTCGGCGGCCAGGGCATCGACCTGGGCGGCCAGCTTGCCCGGCAGCCACTCGTCGTCGTCGTCGCAGAACGCGATCAACTCACCCTCGGCGGCGAGGGTGCCGCTGTTGCGCGCCCCGGCCAGCCCCGGCGCGCGCCCGTTGCTGATGACCCGCACCGCCCGGTCCGGCCCGGCGAGGGCCGTCAGCGACTCGTCGGGCGTGGACTGGTCGAACACGACAACGGCCTCGATCCGGCCCGGGTACTCCTGGGCGAGGATCGCCGCGAGGGCGGCGCGCAGCAGCTCGGGGCGGTCCCGGGTGGGCACCACGACGCTGACGCTCGGCTGTCGGGTCATCGGATCTCCTTTCTGCCCTGGCCGGGTCGCGGCCAGGGCCGCCAGCGGGGTCGGCGCCGGGCCGAGCGGGCCACCAGGTCATCCACGATCTGCCCCACCCGGGCGACGGCCGCGCGCTGGGCCTCGTGCGCGGCCGGGTCGGCGGCCACCGCGTACCGGGACGGGTCGGCCTGCCCGGCGGCGAGCGCGTCGTGCAGCGCCTCCCGGGTCTCGCAGAGCGCCACCAGCCCGGCCGCGCCGAGCCGGCGCGCGAAGAGCTGCTGGTGGTCGTCGACGTGCTCACCGAGCGACGGGTCGCGGGGCACCACGATGGGCAGATGCCCGTGCCGGCGGGCCTCCAGGATCGTCGCCGGGCCGCCGTGACACACCACCAGGTCCGCGTCGGCCATCGCCTGTTGCAGGGCGTCGTGACCGAGGAAGGGCACCGCGCCCGGCAGGGGCGGCACCGTGGTGTGACCGTGCTGCACGGTCAACCCGACCGGCCCGGCGTGCGCGTGCCACCGGGCCAACCAGTCCACGAGCCGGTCGAAGGGGTGCTTGTCGGTGCCGACCGCGACGAGCAGCCGGGTCTGCTCGACGTCCCTGCTGTCGCGCTGGCGCGGCAGCCGGGACGGGTCGGCGACGGTGTCGCGGCGGGCCGTGCCCGTCTCCCCGCTCACAGCAGCGTCCCGACGACGGTGGCCTCCGGATACTGCCGGCGCTGCTCGTCCCACTGCACGAGCATCGCGGACAGGAACGGCCGGCAGAGCCGGGCGGTCAGCGTCGGGGTGTCGATCCGGTCGTACACCTCGATGTAGACGGTCGGGATGCCACGCAGGCGGGCCAGCACCACGAACGGCACGGCCACCCCGGCGCCGGTGGTGACCACAGCGGCGACCCGCCGGCCCCGCAGCACCCGCCAGGCCAGTCGCGCGTTGCGCAGCAGGTTCGGCACGTTGCGGGTGGTCGGGTGGTGCGCCGGCACCAGATCCTCGCCGGCCAGCAGCGACACCGCCTCCGGGGTGTCGAAGGTGACCCAGCAGCGCCGCCACCGTTCGTACCAGGGCCGCAGGGCAAGTAGTTGGGCCAGGTGGCCGCCGCTGGATCCCACCAGCAGCAACACCGAAGGCTCGTCGTCGTTGTTCGTGTCCACGCGACTCCCCACAAGTCAGCTTGGAATTCCGATTCACGCCAGGCAGCAGCAGATCACAGGTTTTCCGGTCGTCGAACAGCGCGACCGGACGAGGCGACGATCTCCACTCGGCGTGGTCAGGCCCACTGTCGGCCCCGCAACCCATCGATCGTCATCACGACCTGCCATTATGTCGTCACTCTACGACGCGCACCCGGCGTCGCGCAGTCTCCACTTCAGTCGCTTTGTCGTTTCTCGATGACGTCCAACAGTGCGGGATGCAGCGCGCCGTTCCATCCGGCGCCGGCGTCCGCCAGCCGCCACGTCCGCAGCCACATCTCCAGCAGGTACGCGTCGGCCACCAGCCGGCACTGCGCCGGGCCCAGACCGAGCCGCGCACCGTGCCGGCCCAGCTGCCCGTCCACGGCCACGGCGGCCACCGCGGCCGGTTCGGCGCGCAGCACCAGCGACCGCTGGAAGGCGTCGTGCGCCAGGTCGAAGCCGACCGGCACGTCCGGACCACTGTGCTCCCAGTCCCAGGCCACCAGCCGGCCGTCGTGCGTGCCCAGGTTCCACGGCACCCAGTCGCCGTGCCAGTGGCCGAACTCGACAGCCGTGTCGCCGTGCCGGCGGGCCAGCGCGGCGACCGCGGCGACCGCCCGCGCCCCGGCCGGTACGGCCGCGGCGGCCCGCTCGGCCTGGGCGGCCAACCGGGTCAGGAACGTCGAGGAGGCCAGCGTTCGCGGCGCCCCGGCCGAGGCACCGCGGCGGGCGACCGCGAGCAACGCCGCGATCCGGGGCGGGTCGTCCGCCGGCACGCCGCGTACGTCCGGCGGCAGCGGTTCGATCACCGCGACCGCCTGGCCGGACCACGCCGTCTCGGTGAGCAGCCCCGGCGGCGCCGGATGGTCGACGACGCCGGCCACCGCGCGCAACGCCCGCAGCGCGCTGGCCTCGGCGGTGACCAGCGCCCGGGTGGCGTCGTTCCAGCCGATCTTCGCGTAGCCGCGCGGACGACCGTCGACGGTGAACAGTTGCAGGGTGGGTTTGACGTTCGGGTCCGGCGGACGCACACCGCACGCGGCCAGCAGCGGCGTACCGCCCAGCGCGGCGGCGAGCCGCTCGGTGAGCAGCAGCTCGGTCACGGGCGCCCCCACCGGCACCGAGACGGTCAACGTCGGAAACGGCGCCAGGCCCACCCCACCGAACCGGGCCAGCCCACCGAGCGCCGCCCGCAGCGCCCGCACCCTCGGCGGCCGCAACGCGTTGTACGCCAGCAACGACGCCGCGCCGGCCCGGGGTGCGCCCAGCGGCACGAGAAACCGGGCCCGGGCCACCGACGGCACCACCGCGTACCGGGCCACCGCCCGATGCCCGGCCGGCAGCGCGCCACCCACCGTCAGGCCGACCCGGTCGTCCGGGAAGACCGCGCGGCTCACCCAGCCCAGCCCGTCCACCCGGGACCGGGGATCGGTGGCCGGGGTGACCCCGGTCGTCACGCCGCCCGGTCCGCCCAGTCGAGGTCCAACCCGAGCCGCTCACGCAGCGCGTCGTTGTACGGGCGGTAGTAGTCGGTCAGCTCGGCGCGGACCGCCGGCTCCAGCGGCGCGGAGCGCCGGTCGTTGTAGACCTTGAAGTTCGGCAGGTCGTACGGGGGCAGACCGAGGAAGTCGAGGGTGCGCTGGTACGTGGCGCGGGAGTCGCGGTACAGGTCCTCGCTGGGCAGGAAGAGGATCTGCTCGGAGTCGAAGCGCTCCAGCCACGGCTCCAGGTGCTCCAGGTAACGCCCCCGGGCCCGGTACGTGTACCAGTCGTACGCCTCGCTGAACGCCTCGGGCTCGGCGATGAGCCGCTCCCGCTCCCCCGCGGTGCGCTCCGGCTCGGCGGCCAGCGCGGCGGCGAAGTCCAGCGGCTCGATGCCGTGGGTGCGGCGCTCCTTCCAGTGCGAGTACGCCCGCTCGACCGGGTCGCGCAGCAGCACGATCAGCTTCACGGTCGGCAGCAGAGCGGCGACCCGCTGCGCGGCGAGCGGGTGGAACATGTAGAGCGGGGCGGCCTCGCCGACCCGGACCGGCCCGCCGTGCCGCTTCGCGAGGGCCTCGCGCTGCCGCTCGGTCGGGAAGTGCGAGCGGTACCACGCCTCGCCCCGCCCCCAGTGCTCCTCGAAGTAGTGCGCCGACTTGGTGTTCCACGCGGGAAAGAGCCGCGGCACCAGGGGGTGCTGGATGAGGTAGTTCCACAGGGAGGTGGTGCCGCCCCGCTTGGTGCCGATGATCAGGAAGTCCGGCAGGGGTCGCCGGTCACTGGTGCGCACCCCGTAGTCGACCAGGGACTCTTTCACCCGGGTGGTCACCTGGGTCGGCACCAACTGCTTCACCCGGTCACGGATGGACGCCACGATGGCCCTCACCTGCCTCTCGTCGATTCCGGGCCGGCCTGGCGGCCGTGGCCGCGTCGTCGGACCCACGGATCTGCCTCATGGTCACCCGGATGCCGGCGCGCACCCGGGGCAACGTCAACAAGCCGACGCAACCGGCCAGCAGCACGCCCAGCGACACCGCCAGGCCCGGCAGGCCGCGGCCCCCGGTCAGCACGCCGATCCCCGCCGCGAAGCCCACGCCGCCGAGGGTGGCCGCCGCCGCGCGCAGCGTCGCAGCGTCGACCAGCGGCTCGGCGACCACCGCACGGGCGAACGCGGCGGCCGTGAGGTTCTCGGTGGCGATGCCGGCGGTCCAGGCGAGCGCCGCGCCCGTCGCGCCGTGCCCGGGGATCAGCCAGAGCCCGAGCGAGACGGTCACGGTGAGCCCGGCCAGGGTGGACACCAGGTGCAGCCCACTGCGCCCGCCCATCAGCAGCAGGCTCTGCACGTTGCCCACGCCGGTGTTCACCAGCATCGCCAGCGCGAGCACCGTCATCGCCGGCACGCCGGCGGTGAACTCCGGGCCGAACAGTTGCAGGAACGCGAGCGCGAACACCGCGAGCAGCAGGTACACCGGCCAGGACAGCACCAGCCCCCACGTGGTCAACTGCCGGTGCACCGCCGCGGCGGCGGCCCGCTCACCACGCCCCAGCAGCCGGGACAGCTGCGGCGACACCGCCACCCGCAACCCCTGCATCGCGAGCTGGCCGGCCAGCACGTACCGGCCGACCGCGCCGAACACGCCCGCGTCGGCCGGCCCGGCCAGCACCGACGTCAGCAGCACCCCCACCCACATGCTGCCCGCGTCGATGGCCGCCGAGGCGGCCCGGGGCAGCGCGAACCGCCAGAACGTCGACCAGTCGGCCCGGCCCGGTCGCAGCGCCGCGCCCCGGCCCAGGCCGAGCGGGCCGGCCACCAGGGCGAGGCAGGCCAGCAGCGCCAGCGCCGCCGGCACCAGCCAGCCGGTCATCCCGGCGAGCAGGCCGCCGCCGGCCAGCGCGGCCGCGCCGACCAACGCCGGGCGGGCCACCGGCAGCAGGAGGAACTGCACGCCGACGTACGCGCGGATGGGGCGTACGCAGCGCAGCGCGGCCAGCAGCAGGGTCATCGCCACCACCACCGGCACGGCGGCGAAGGTGAGCGTCAGCAACGCGTCGCCGCCGTCGCCCGAGCCCCGCAGCAGTCGGGGGGCGAGCGCGTCGGCGCTCAGCGCTCCGACGCCAGCGACCACGAGCCCGGCCAGCAGCGGGGGGATCAGCGCCACCGGAAGCACCCGCGCCGCGTCCCCCGGGACACCGAGACGACGCCGGGGCAGCGCCCACATCAGACCGGTCTCCGCGCCCAGCGTGCAGACCGCGGTGGCCACGGTGACCACGCCGATGGCGGCGAAGAACGCGCCCGCGCCGGCCGTCCCGTACCCCCGGGTGATCACCACGGCCAGCACGAAGCCGAACAGTCCGCTGGTGGCGGCGCCGAGCAGCCCGGCCACGCCGCTGCGTGCGCTGCGGCGCGTCTCCGCCGCGCCGATGTCGACCGTGTCGGCGGCGACCGCCCCCGAGCGGTGCGGGCCGTCGGGGCCGGCGCCGGCCGGCGGCCGGGTGGGGGCGGTCATGCCGGCACCGCCGTACCGGGCGGGCGCGGCGGACGTTCCCGCTGCCCGCTCGCCAGCCGTTCCCGTTCGGCGAGCGCCATGGCGAAGCCGACCGCGAAGAACGCGACCGACAGGTTCTGGTTGGCCATGCCGTAGAACGGGACCTGCACGAGGCAGACCACCGGCACCACCGCCAGCCACTGCCCGGCCGCCGAGATCGCCCGCGCGCAGATCACCGCGGCGGCGACGAACCAGGCCAGGAAACACACCAGCGCCGGTACGCCGTGGCTGAACAACACCATCCACAGCTGCCCCTGGGTGCCGATCGGCGCGGCCGCGGAGACCGTGTCCACGTTCACCGGAGCGCCGTAGCCCAGCCACGGCGAATCCTGTACCCGGCGGATCACCTCCGTGTAGAGCGACAGGCGGTCCGTGTTGGTGTCACTGGAGTCGACCCGCTGGCTGATCAGGTCGGTGATCGGAATGAACAGGGTGGCCAGCGCGCCGATCACGACCACGCCGACGATGGACGCGGCGACCCGGACGTTGCCGCGCAGGCTGGCCCGCACCCCGAGCACCGCGAGCCCGGCGCCCAGGCTGAGGAACATCGCCCGGTTCAGCGTGAGGAACGCCGGCGCCAGCGACAGCGGCAGGGACGCCAGCAGCACCCAGCGCAGCAGCCCCCGGCGGCGCAGCATCGTGTACGCCACCACGC
The DNA here is from genome assembly GCF_045161355.1 of Micromonospora sp. NBC_00617. Lineage (NCBI taxonomy): Bacteria > Bacillati > Actinomycetota > Actinomycetes > Micromonosporales > Micromonosporaceae > Micromonospora > Micromonospora sp. NBC_00617. The sequence goes on from NZ_CP107751.1 coordinate 3,354,590, forward strand.
AGGGCAGGGTCATCGCGTACGCGCTGCCGTAGTTGTTGGTGTACGAGAACGGCGCGGCCGGCCGGTAGATCGGGTTGAGCGAGCGCTCGCTGTACTCCGCGGTGGTCAGGTGCACCATGTCCCGGATGAACGGGGTACGGGCCACGCCGCCGGGCAGCAGCACCTCCATCGGGGTGGTCATCCCCAGCCGGGGCACCAGCACCCCGAGCCAGCCCAGCACCACCAGCGCGAACCAGAACGCGCAGAGCGGGGTGAGCACCGCCACCAGGTCGGCGCGTTCCCGGGCGGCGGTGTAGACGTAGACCCCGACGACCAGCGCGGTCAGATAGAAGGCCAACCGCAGGGCGAACGTCAGCAGCGAGGCCGGCGAGGACAGTTGGGTGGCGCTGACGACAACGATGGCCAGGAACAGCAGCCAGATGCCGGCGGCCGGCGGCAGCGGCACCCGACCCCGGGTGAGCAGCAACGCGAGCAGCAGCCCGCCCAGCAGCGGCCAGCCCAGGTAGAAAGCCCCGAGCGACCACCAGAGCGGCACCAGCCCGAACGTCAGCGCCAGCGGCCAGAGCGGCAGCCGGGCGGGGGGCGGTGGCGGTGGCACCGGCCCGAGGGGGGCGGCGGCGTCGCCGGGTGGCGGCTCGGTGGCCGGAGCGCGGGTGACCGACACCGATCAGGCCCGGCCGTTGCGGGTCAGCACGAAGCCCAGCGGGGTGACCCCGGCGGCGCGCAGACGCTCGACGAGCCGCCGCAGATCACTCTGCCGAGTGCGGTCCCGCTCGACCACCACCACGGCGCTGCCCTGCCGGGCCACCGCCACGCCACGCTCGTCGGACTCGGCCGGTGGGGCGTTGAACAGCACCAACCCGTGGTCCGCGCCCTGCCGCCAGGTGCCGAAGCGGACGCTGCCGACCCCCACGGTCACCTCGTCCGCAGACGCCGGCCGGCCGTTCTCGGCGCGGCCGGACGACACCCGGGGCAGGGTCAGCGTGGCGTCCGGATCGGTGGACGGGCGGGCGCCGGGCGGGTGCGGGGAGGGCCGCCGAGGGGCCGGGCTCTCCGCGGTGGCGCCGGCCGGGCTCGAAGCGCCGGCCGGTCGGGGCTTGGGCACCAGCGGCCGGGACGGGTCGATGGGCAGCCGCCCGCGGTCGGCGAGGACGACGGCGCGCAGGCGCTCGACGCGCCCGCTGTCGTCGGCGACGAAGACCTCCCGGCCGTCGGCGGCGAGCGCCACGGCCAGCCCGGCGGTGAGTGCCGTGGCGTCTTCCCGGGCGGTGACCAGCGCGACCCGGGCCGGTTGGCGGACCCGCTCGGCCACCGCCATCGCCACGTAGCGGATGTCCGCGTCGACGGCCCGGGGGCTGCCCCGAAACCCTGGCCGACGCACCGTGCCGAGCAGCGGCAGGCCGCTGGCGTCCCGACCGTCGCTGACCGAGCGGACCCGCCGGTCGGTCGACTCCCAGACGTACGCCAGCACGACGCCGATCAGCGCGCCGCCGAGCAGGCCGGCGACCAGGTAGAGCGGCCGGTGCCCGGCGGAGGTGGCCAGCGCCCGCTCGGCGGTCTGGGTGATCCAGCCGGGGTTGACATCGACCGCGGCGATCTCGGTACGGGCGGCGTTGAGCTGGGTGAGCTGGTTGTTGATTCCGGACAGTTCGGCCAGCGCGGCGTCGCCGGCGGCGGTGCCCTTGGCGCTGCTCACCCGCTTCTGCACGGCGGCCTGCTGGGCGGCGACCTTGGTGATGCTGGCGTCGTAGGAGCGCAGCATCTCGGCGCGCTGCTGCTCGTACATGGTGCGCCGCAGGTCGAGGTACGCCTGCGCGGCGAGGTTGGCCCCCTGCACCGCACGCTGCGCGTCGGACGCCTGGTAGGTGAAGCGCAGGATCTGCCCGCCGGTGGGCACCTCGACCTCGAGGGCGTTGCGGATGTCGCGTGGCTGGCTGCCGGCGGCGTCGGCGAGACGCTGGACCACCTGGGTGCCGGTGGCGAGGCCGCTCTCCACGTTCATGTTGACGGCGCGGTCGGCGCCCGCACCGCTGGGAGTGAAGGCGTCGGTGACCACCGGGCGGACCGCCACCACCGCGCTCGCGCTCACCGCCGCCGGGACGAGCAGCACGTAGCCGAGGGCGGCGAGCAGGCCGACCAGGGCTACCGCGACCACCAGCCGCAGCCGGTACATCGGCACCCGCAGCAGGTCGGTGAGCGTGACGGCACGGGCGGTGCCGGCGGACGGGCCGTCCGACGGCCAGGAGGCGGGCGTCGTGTCAGTCATGGAACTTTTTCACCGTCTGTTGAGGATTGCCGACGACGACGACGCCCGGTGGCACGTCCGCGCGCACCACCGTCGCGGCGCCCACGACGCTGTCCCGGCCGACGCGCACTCCCTTGAGGACCAGGGCGTGCGCGCCGACCCACACGTTCTCCTCGAGGACGATCGGGGCGCGGGTGGCCGGACCGGGCGGGACGTGCCGCTGCTCGGGCGGCAGGTTGTGAAAGTCGTTGTCGAGGAGTTCGCAATCGGACAAAAGGCAACGGTCTCCCACCGTCACCGACGTCCAGGTGCCGATCCAGGTGGCGTTGAGCAGACAGTCGGCGCCGATGCGCACCTCGCCGGGGCCGGCGAAGCGGACCAGTTTGTTGAGCCGGCTCCGGTCGCCGATGCTGACCCGTACGCCCCGGCGCAGCCGGATCCGACCTCGGATCTCCACGTCCCGGCCGAGCGTGAGCCGTCGGTAGCGCAGCCTGTACCAGGCGCGTTTGAGCGCGAAGACCAGGTGCACGGCGCGTTTCGCGCGGATGCCAGCGGCGCCAACCAACGACCCCTCCCCCACATCGTGGGGCCGACGGCGGTGGTCCCGCCGCCGACCCAACGCGAACAATCTACCGATGCTCCGTTACAAACGGTTGACCCTTACTGCACGGAGAAGAACATCGAGGGGGTAGACCAGGACAACTCGGGCGTCGCCGTAGCGATGACCGTCGCCGTGGCGCCGTTGACCACGGCGGTCGGCGCGGCCGTCGGGTCGAACGGCACGCTGCGCAGCGTGCCGTCGGTCGCACCGTAGACGATTCGACCACCGGACCAGGCCATGCCGCGCACACTCGACCAGGTGACACCGGTGGTGGGCAGCGCGAACTCGGTGGCGCCCAGGTAGTTGCCGTCGATCTCGAAGTAGCGGTAGTAGAGGTTGTTGGTGCCGGACCGGGTGTAGTAGAGCCGACCGTCGAGATAGAACGCCCCGGTCAGCAGCGCCGGGTTGAACCAGTCGTTGTAGCCGGACGCCTCCCACGGCGACCCGATCGCGCCGCCGTTGAACAGCGAGACGTCGATCCGGCTGCCGGTGGGCGTGCCCGCGACGGTGTGCGCCCAGTAGATCCGGTCGTCGACCCGCCAGGTCGCGCCGGCCGCGGTGTAGGCGGGCTGGCTGACCGCGGTCGAGGTGCCCAGCGCGGCGCCGTCGAACGGCACCTTGGTCACGGTGCCCGGGGCGGTGGTCAGGTAGAGGTTGCCGGTGGTCGCCGACGGCGGGTTCTTCGCGTTGAACGTACGCCCGCCAGCGAGCGGGAACATGCCGAGCCGCCCGTGGTACTCCTCGCCCATGCCGTCGGAGTTGTGCCCGAAGTAGAGGCCGTCCGAGCCGCGCCAGAGCACCGGCACGGCGGAGCCCCAGGCGGTGGTGCCGGCGGGCATCGAGGCGCTGCCGCTGCGGCGGGGGTTCCAGTTGACCGGCAGGCCGGTGGCCGGGGTGACCGCGCCGATGCCGAGCCGGTCGACAGCGCCGTTGCCGGCGGTGTCGCTGGCGTTCGGGTTGTTCAGCCACCGGAAGTGCCCGCCGAGGTAGATGACGTTGTCGGCCACCTCGACCGAGGTGATGGTGTCGTTGCCGGTGAAGTCGATCCAGGTGGCGAGCTGGCCGGCGCCTCGGGCGGGGGTCTCGAAACGGGCCAGGGCGTCGCAGTACGCGGTCGGCCAACCGCCGCCGCCGTTGGAGCCGACCACGAACCAGCTGCCGTCCTCCCCGAACCGCACGTCCTGCACGTAGTGCACGAACGTGGCCGGGGACGCGCACGGCGGCACGTACTTCTCGGTGCTCCAGTCCAGCACCGTCGGGGTGCCGGTGAGGTCGACCAGCGCGATCTGGTTGCGCGGCAGGTCGTTGACGAGCGTGAAGTTGCCGCCCAGCACCAGGGTGCCGCCGTCCGGCGTGACGTCGATCGTCCACACGTACGACGTGGTGCTGTGCCGCCCGACGGTGGCGTCGACGGCGAACGTCGGGTCGATCGCACCGGTCGTCGCGTTGAGCCGGCCGAGACCGGCGTGCGCGGTGCCGTTGAGCCAGTTGAACGCGCCGGCCACGTAGAGCCAGTTGCCCGACAGGACCAGGTCGCGGACGGTGCCGCCGTCGGAGCGCCCGACCCAGCTGTCGATGATCGCGCCGGTCGCGGGGTTCAGCGCGACCAGGTTCTTGCGGGAGACGCCGTTGACGGTCTTGAAGGCGCCGCCGACGATCAGCGTGCCGCCGGGACCGGCGAGCAACGCGTTGACCGCGCCGTCGAGCACCGGCAGGAAGGTCGTCGACATGGTGCCGGTGGTCCGGTCGTACGCGAAGAGGTAGCGCTGGGTGACCCACGCGGAGCTGGCGGTCTGTCGGAGCTGCGTGAAGCTGCCGCCGACGAAGACGGTGTTACCGATTTGCGCGAAGGCGCGGGTCTCGCCGTCGCGGGCGTGCGGGGTCGTGTCGCTGGGATTCGTGGACACCAGGGTCGCGGTCCCGGGGACCGGCACCACCGCCGCCGAGGACACCGAGGGCACGCTGAGCACCGCGGCGACGACCGCCAGAGCGACCACCCCCGCCCGAGTACGACGTCGTACTGACAAACGCCACAAGTGCGAGAGTTTGGGCACGCTGCGCCTCCAAGATGGATGAGAACCCGAGGTAGCGTGCCTCGCCCAGCCTGGTAGGCGCATCCGCCGATTGGGCGGTGCATGAATCTGCTAGCCGACAGAACGCCAAAGGATCACGTGGCTGCCCCTCGATGAACGGCGCGTGTCGTCACGGTGTCGTCATCTCGTCAGCGGCTACCTCCGGCGGGCTGCCGCAGGTACGCGTCCTTGCCGGCCTGGCTGAAGCCGGTCACCGCGGAGGCATCGTGGTTCATCGTCATGTCACAGGTCGCCGTTCGGGTGGTCATGCCCGGCGAGTTGAAGTAGATAGCGGCCTTGATCTTCGGGTGCGCCTTCAGGGCCGCCGGGAACTCCTGGAACCAGCGCTGCTTGGCCCCCGGGTCCTTGACGTCGAAGTTCGTGCCGAACTCGGCGAGCATCCGCGGCTTGCCGGCCCCGATGCCGTTCTCGTCGAGCCAGCGGTAGAAACCGTCCACCGTGGTGCTCGGGCTCTTCCACACGGTGCTGCCGTTGCAGACGTGGAAGTTGTACGGGTCGTAGGCCACCCAGTCGACGTACCGGTCGCCGGGGTAGAGGCCGGCGTACCGGGAGTAGTGCCCGGACCAGCCCATCATCGTCCAGACCCAGACGGCGTTGTCCGCGCCGGCCTTGGCGAACCGTTCGTACACGTACTTCCAGGCCCGGACGAAGTCGGCGTCGCTGCCCTTGCCCGGCTCGTCCTCCGGCTCGTGGTCGAAGCCCATGAACACCGGCACCTTCGCAGCCCGGATGCGACCGGCGACCGCGTCGATCGTGGCATCCTGCCGGCCACTGTAGATCTCGGACCACTTCAGCGTGGTGCCGGCGGAGAAGTCGCGCGACTCCCACGCGAAGAACAGCAGCCGCCCTTCGCGCATCTGCTGGGACTCGTACGCGTCGGGGAAGACGCCGTTGCTGCCGGCGTTGGAGAAGTCGTGGTAGCGGTGCACGATGTCGAACTTGCGCCCGACCTGCGCCTCGACGTCGGTGATCGCCTTGCCGTGGTCCCAGCCGCTGCCCGCGTTGGCCGGTGAGTACATCCCCCACCAGGCGCCGCAGGAGGGCACGAGCGTGTCGGACACCTGGCCGCACTTGCCGGACGGGAGGGTGGGGCTCTGGGTCGGGGTCGGCGTACGAGTTGGCGCGACCGTCGGCGTGGGCCGGGGCGCGGCGGTGGTCGGCGCGACCGTCGGCGAGGGCGGCGGCGCCGGCCGGGTGGTCGGCGCCGACGTCGGCTTACTGCCGAGGTCGTAGCTGATCACCAGGCTGGGTCGCAGCTCCGGGTTGCGGTTCTCGACCGACGCCCAGTAGACGCGGGTCTCCAGACCGGTCTGGGCGAGCGACACCGTCCAGGTGCCGTTGCCGGTGACCAACGTGGAGACGTCCCACTCGTTGACGCCCTTGGCCACACCGGTCACGGTGTCCAGCACGGTCCCTGGCATCGCCGGGGCCGGTCGCGTCTCGCGGGCGCTCAACGACGAGGCCTGCGCGGTCACCGTGGCGGCGAACTGCTGCCAGGCGTGCATGCGCAGGGTCGCCCGGACGTTGACGGCGGCGGCCGGCACGGTGGTCACGGCGAACTCGACGACCGCCTCGCGGCCACCGCGCGGGTTGCCGTCGCAGCGCGCCGGGCAGGTCGCCAGGGTCGTCTTGGTGGCATTGTCGCCGTCCTGCGTCACCATCGTCGCGGTGGTGTCCGCCACCGCGCGGATCGACAGGTCGTCGCTGGCCAGCAGCGGCATTATGGTCGCCACGATGCCGGCCACCACCGCACCGCCGACCACGCCGACGGAGATCGCCTTGCGCCGGGGACCGTTGCGGAGCCGGGTGATGCGGTGCAGTCCATGCCTGGTCAAGGAGAACTCCCTGTGTCTGCTGCGGTAACCGTGAGCAGCGTATCGACGACCAGGGCATGTCGTGGGCAGGACAAGTTCCCGTAAGCGCGTCTTAACCGTCAGCTAAGAAAGGCGCTCCGGCGGGCCGCCACCAGCGCCTCCCGCATCGCCACGACCGGCGCGGCAACGCCGGTGAACTGCTCGAACTGGCCGACCGCCTGCGCCAGCAGCAGGTCCAATCCGGACACCACCCGCAGACCGGCAGCACGGGCGGACGCGGCCAGCGGCGTTGGCCACGGGTCGTACAGCGCGTCGAAACACACCCCATCCGGCCGCCACGTCACCACGCCGGCGAGCGAGTCGGCGACGCCCTTCGGCACCGTGGAGACGACCACGTCGGCGACGGCCAGGTGCCGGGGCGCGTCGGCCCAGGCGCCCCCCGTCAGCGCCACGTCGAGGGCGTCGGCCACCGGGCGCAGCTCGTCGACCGCCTCGGACCGGCGGGCCACCACCGTCACCGACGAGCACGCCAGTCGTGCGGCGGCGGCGAGCGCGGCGCGGGCCGTTCCCCCCGCGCCGAGGACGGTCAGAGCGGCACCGGGCACCACCCCGGCCGCGGTGAGCACCTCGACCATGCCGCCGACGTCGGTGTTGTCCGCGTACCAGGAGCCGTCCGGACGGCGTACCAACGTGTTGGCCGCGCCGACCGCGACGGCGACCGGCGACGCGGCGTCGGCCACGGCGAGCGCCGCCTCCTTGCCCGGCATGGTCACCGACAGCCCGGCCCACTCCGGGCCCAGGCCGGCGACCAGATCCGGCAGCTCCGCCGCCGCGCACTCGATCCGGGTGTACGACCACCCGGTCAGCCCGGCGGCGGCGTAGCCGGCGGTGTGGATCACCGGGGAGAGCGAGTGCGCGATCGGCGTGCCGACCACGGCCGCCCTCACGAACAGTTCTCGCCGCTGAGCACGCCGTTGCGGCACATCTGGCGTTGCAGGTTCCGGAAGTCGGCATCGTTGGAGCCGTAGCCCATCGTGCCCTTCTTGTCGACGGTCATGAAGTAGACCCAGTCGCCCACCGGGGGGTCCATCGCGCCCTTGAGCGCGTCCTCGCCAGGGTTGCTGATCGGCGTGATCGTCAGGCCGTCAGCACCGTGGGTGCGGTAAGGGTTCTTCGGATCGTTGATTTCGCTGGCCTTCAGAACGTCGGAGTCCTTCGGGTCCTTACCCTGCAACCGCAACCAGTAGTTGATCGCGCTGTCGATCTCCAGGCACTTGCAGTGGTACTTGTCGGTGTACACCCGGTTGTAGATCACCCGGGAGACCTTCGGGAAGTCGACATGGTTGACCGACTCGGCCTGCGCGATGGAGGCGGTGATCAACGCTTCGTACGGGGAGATGCCCCGCTTGCCCTTGACGGTGTCGACGAACTTAATCTGGTCGGTGACCTCGAGGAACTTGTCGACCATCAGCGACAGGATCTGCGCCGCCGTTGCCTTCGGCGGAATCTCGTACGTCGCCGGGAACAGGAAGCCCTCCAGGCTCTTCGGCCCCTTCTTGCCGTCTCCCCGGTTGAACCAGAAGGCCGGCACCCCCAGCTTGACCGGGTCCTTCGCCGCGGCCTTGAACTCGGTGACCGGAATCTTCGTCGCCTTGGCCAGTTCGTCATAGATCGCCAAGGTGATCATCCCCTCTGGGATGGTCACTCCGTTCACCACACGGCTCTTCGGATCGAGCAGCAGAAGCAGGGCCTCGGACGCCTTCATCGCCTTCTTGACCTTGTAGCGACCCACCTGGAGGTTCTTGCTGCGGGAGTTTGCGTCCGCCGCCTCGATGAACGCCTTGACGCTCTTGACCACACCGGCCTCGTACAACGTGGCACCGACATCGGTCGCGCTGTCACCGGTCTTGACGTCGACCAGCACCTCGCCCGAGCCCGGGCCGTCGTAGTCGGGCGTGACGAAGTAGTTCTGGATCCGGTCGAACCCGTAGAACGCGCCGCCGCCGATGCCGCCCAACAGGAGCAGGGCCATCAGCAGCGCCAGGAACGTCTTGCCGCGCCCCCCGGAGCTGGAGCCGCCGTTACGTTTACGGACGAAGCCGCGCCGGTGTCGGCCTTTCTCACCCCGCTCCGGCTCGTCAAAACCAAGATCCAGATCGTCGATCATTACGTCCGCCTCCGCTGCGCGTCCAGCCAGCTCTGCAGGATCTCCACCGCGGCCGCCTGGTCGACAACCGCACGTTGACGTTTACCTCGGACGCCACGCTCGGCAAGCCTACGAGAAGCGACCACGGTCGACATCCTCTCGTCGGTAAGCGTTACCGGTACGGGCGCTATCACATCGGCCAGTCGGCCAGCGTACGCCTTCACTCCGACCGCCGCGGGACCGTGTTTGCCGGCCAGGTTGACCGGAAGGCCGACGACAACCTCGACCGCTTCATGTTCGGCCACCAGTGCCGCGAGCTGGGCAAGGTCGCTCGGCACCGCGTCCGGCGCGGCGGTGAGATCGCGGGCGAGGGTGACCAGCGGCGTGGCCAGCACCCCGTCCGGATCCGAGCGGGACACCCCGACCCGCACCTGACCGACGTCCACGCCAATCCGCACCCCGCGCGTCAGTTTACTCACCGACGGTCACCGTGGGGACCATACGAACCAGGGCGGACCGATCGGTCCGCCCTGGTCGACTAGGAGCGTCCATCACGCCTCGGTGATCGCCTTCTCGACGGTGAGCAGCAGGTTCGGCGCCTCGGCCGCCGGCAGGCCGCCACCCTGGGCCAGGTCAGGGCTGCCACCGCCGCGCCCGGAGAACGCCGCCTTCACCAGATCCGACGCGGCCAGGCCCCGGTTGCGCGCGGCCGCGTTGACCGCCACCACCAGGGACGCTTTGCCATTCGACCGGGCCGCCACCGCGACCACCGCCGGCCGCGCCGGGTCGATCTTGCCGCGAATCTCCTGCGCCAGGGTCCGTACGTCGTTACCGGCCGCGCCCTCCGGCGCCTCGGTGCCCACGTACGCCACGCCGCGCACATCCTTGGCCTGCGCGGCGAGCGCCCCCGCCCCGCCCAGCACCAGCTGGGCGCGCAGCTTCTCCAACTCCTTCTCCGCGTCCCGCAGCTGGGTGACCGTCTGCTCCACCCGGTCGGCGACCTGGTCGTTGGGCACCCGGTACAGCTCGGCCAGCCGGGAGACCAACAGGTGCTCCTTGGCCAGGAAGCCGAAGGCGTCCATGCCGACCAGCGCCTCGACCCGGCGGACACCGGAGCCGATGGACGACTCGGAGAGGATCTTCACGAGGCCGAGCTGGGCCGAGCGGGCCACGTGCGTGCCGCCGCACAACTCCCGGGCGTAGTCGCCGACCTCGACGACCCGCACCTCCTCGCCGTACTTCTCGCCGAACAGCGCCATCGCGCCGATCCGCCGCGCCTCGTCCAGCGAGGTGATGAAGGCGTGCACCTCCAGGTCGGCCAGGAGCACCTCGTTGACCTGCTGCTCCACGTCCCGCAGAACTGTCGGCGACACACCCGTCGGGGTGTTGAAGTCGAACCGCAGCCGGCCCGGCGCGTTCAGCGAACCCGCCTGGGTGGCCGACTCGCCGAGGAAGTTGCGCATGGTCTGGTGCACCAGGTGGGTGGCCGTGTGCGACCGGGAGATCGCCCGCCGCCGGGTCGTGTCGATCTCGGCGTAGCCGGTGTCGCCGGGGTGCACCTCGCCCCGGATGACCCGGGCCCGGTGCACGATCAGGCCGGGCACCGGCTGCTGCACGTCGAGCACCTCGACCTGACCGTCGCCGACGGTGATCATGCCGTGGTCGGGCTGCTGGCCACCGCCCTCGGCGTAGAACGGGGTCGTGTCCAGCACCAACTCGACGGTGTCACCCTCGGTCGCCGCCTGGCGTGGGCCGTCGGCGCCCAGCAGCGCCCGCACCCGCGACTCGCGGGCCACCTCGCTGTAACCGGTGAACGTCACCGGGCCGCCGGCGTCGAGCACCGAGCGGTACGCCGACACGTCGGTGTGCCCCGTCTTGCGGGCCTGCGCGTCCGCCTTCGCCCGGGTCCGCTGGTCGGCCATCAGCCGCCGGAAGCCCTCGTCGTCGACCTTCAGGCCCTGCTCCGCCGCGATCTCCAGGGTCAGGTCGATCGGGAAGCCGTACGTGTCGTGCAGCTGGAACGCCTTCGCACCGGACAGCGCCGTGCCGCCCGCCGTGCGGGTCTCGGCGATCGCCGTGTCCAGGATCGTCGTACCGGCGCGCAGCGTCGACAGGAAGGCTTCCTCCTCGGCGTACGCGTACTGCGCGATCCGGTCGAAGTCGGTCGCCAGCTCCGGGTACGACGGCGCCATGCAGTCCCGCGCGACCGGCAGCAGCTCCGGCAGCGCCCGGTCCTGCCAGCCGAGCAGTCGGATCGACCGGATCGCCCGGCGCATGATCCGGCGCAGCACGTAGCCACGGCCCTCGTTGCTCGGGGTCACGCCGTCGCCGATCAGCATCAGCGCGGTCCGTACGTGGTCGGCGACCACCCGCAGCCGGACGTCGTCCGGGTGCGACTCGCTGGCCACGTGCCCGGAGTGCGCGCCGTAGCGCTTGCCGGTCAGCTCGGCCGCGCGGGCGAGGATCGGCCGGACCTCGTCGATCTCGTACAGGTTGTCGACGCCCTGCAGGATCGACGCCATTCGCTCCAGGCCCATGCCGGTGTCGATGTTCTGCGCCGGCAGGTCACCCAGGATCGGGTAGTCCTCCTTGGTGCTGCCCGGACCGCGCTCGAACTGCATGAACACGAGGTTCCAGTACTCCATGTAGCGGTCCTCGTCGACCGCCGGGCCGCCCTCGCGGCCGTACTCCGGGCCCCGGTCGTAGAACAGCTCCGACGACGGACCGCACGGCCCGGGAATGCCCATCGACCAGAAGTTGTCCGCCTTGCCCCGGCGCACGATCCGCTCGGGCGGCACCCCCACCGACCGCCAGATCTCGTACGCCTCGTCGTCGTCCAGGTAGATCGTCGGCCAGATCCGCTCCGGATCCAGCCCGTAACCACCCTCGGCGATCGGCTTCGTGGACAACTCCCACGCCAGCGGGATCGCGCCGGCCTTGAAGTAGTCACCGAAGGAGAAGTTGCCGTTCATCTGGAAGAACGTGCCGTGCCGGCTCGTCTTGCCGACCTCGTCGATGTCCGGGGTGCGGATGCACTTCTGCACGCTGACCGCCCGCTGGTACGGCGGGGTCTGCTGGCCCAGGAAGTAGGGCACGAACTGCACCATGCCGGCGTTGACGAACAGCAGGTTCGGGTCGCTGATGGCGGGCAGCGGAGCGGACGGCACCACAGCGTGGCCGTTCGCCTCGAAGTGCGCGAGGTACCGCCGCTTGATCTCCGCCGTCTTCATCGCTGGTGTTCCTCCGGAAAAATGTCTCGATCGCCGATCCGCGGGTCTTCCCGCAGCTCGGCGAACTGGTCGTCGAACGCCTCGCCCTGGGCGAACGCCTGGTGGATCTCCTGCTCGCGCTCGGCCATCCCGACCCGGACGTCCTCCACGAAGCTACGCAGCGATTCCACCAGGCCGCCAGCGGATTCCGACAACGTGCTGGCGATGCCGGCCGGGGTGTACGCCTGGGCGGTGCGGGTCGCCTTGCGGACCACGATCACGCCGACGGCCACGCCGATGCCGAGCCAGAACAAGCGCCTCATGTCTCGCTACCTCCTGGTACGCCGGCCGGTCAGCTGTTGCCGCGCCGGGCGGCCCGTCGCTGCTGCTTGATGGTGTCGCGTACCTCGCGCTCGGTCTCGGCGTGCCGGCGGCCGGCGGCGGCCTTGCGCACGCCGTAGCCGAACGCGGCCACCTTCACCAGCGGGTTAGCGGCGGCGGCGGAGACCACGGTGGCGAGGTTGGCGACGTTGGCGGTGACGTTCTGGGCGTGGCTGGTCATGGTGTCGACCTTCGCCAGCTGCAGGTTGACGCCGTCGAGCGACGTCTGCACCTGCTCCAGCGCGACGTTGACGTTCTTCACCGTGGTGTTCACGTCGCCGAGCAGCGGTCCGCTCCGATCGTTGAGGTCGTTGATCATCCGCGTGGTGGCGTCCACCGTGTGCCGCAGCCGCAGGATGGGCAGCGTCAGGATGAGCACCAGCACCGCGAACGCGCTCGCCGCGATCAGCGCCGCGATCGCCAAAATGTCGCCCACGCCTGTCCTCCTCAAGCAGAGTTCCGCCGGACCCGACGTCCCCGGAACGCACAACCTGGTGCCCACCGAACCCCACCGAGCCGTCACCGGTCGCCGGGCACGGGCGGGCCCGCCAGCCCCAGACCCTACCGTCCGTGATGGAGCGCGGCTCAGGACGGTGTGGGTGTCACGTCGCTCAGCGGATCCCCGCTGACCGTCGGGTACGGGTCCTCTCCGGTCAGTGACGGATCGGTGCTGGGCTGCGGTCTGGTCCGCTCGTCGTCGATCGCGTTGCGCACCTTCACCGACACCAACGAGCCGGCGCAGTCTCCCGCAGCGGCCGACGGCTCCGGGGACGGCACGATCGCCGGCTCCCCGTCGACCGGTGGCGGAACGCAGGCCGGCGCCCGCACCCACAGGTCGAGGGTCAGCTCGTCCTGACGCCAGCACGTGTAACTGCCCTTCGTCTCCTGCTCCGGGCAGCGGCTCACCTTCCACGGTCGCCAGCCGTCCTCGCGCAGCGCGGCCTCGTAGACCTTCGCCGTCTCCTCCGGCGACTTCTGCGAGGTGACGGTGCGCTCGCGCAGTCGACAGTCGAGCAGACACCAGCGGCTGCCGCTGACGTCGTCGACCGTCTTCGTCGCGGCCCACGCGGGCACGCCGAGCTGGTCCAGGTTGTCGAAGACCGGGTCCCGGCTCAGCGTACGGACGCCGAAGAAGAGCGGTACCGCGCCGAGCAGCACGACGCTGACCAGCGCCAGGACGGCCACCCGCAGCCGGCGTCGTTCGCGCGACTGCCGGCGTACCTCGGATCGGGCGCCCGGGGCGTCGTCGTCGGACGCGTCCTGGCCGGCCGCGCGCAGTGCGGGCCCGTCGGTCGGCTCGGCGACCGGCGCCGTCGCGGCGGGCACCACGACTGCGGCGCGGGCCACACCGGCCGACTCGCCGGGCCGGCCGGACGGTGGCACGGGGGCGACACCGCTGGGCTCGGGCCGGTCGGCCTCGCGGGGCGGCGGCAGGGCACGGCCCGCGGCACGGTCCGCCGGTCGGGGGGCGGCAGCACGCGCGGCCACGGGCGATCCGGGGCCGGCGTGCTCGGCGCCCGCCCGGTCGTCGCCGACGGGCGGCTGCCCGACGCCCGGCGGGCGGACGGCGGCGCGAGCCGGACCGTCCGGACCGGCGCCCGGCGGGACGGCCGCACGGGCCGGACCGTCCGGACCGGGTCGGGCCGAGCCGGGACGGGGCGGGGCGTCCGGGCCGACGCCCGGGCGTACCGCCGCACGAGCGGGACGCGCCGGATCGGCGCCCGGCGGCCCGACGGCGCGAGCCGGAGCATCCGGGCCGGCGCCGGGCGGCACGGCCGCGCGAGCCGAGCCCTCGGGGCGAGGCCGGGGCGGACCGTCCGAACCGGCGCCCGGCGGGACGGCGGCGCGAGCCGGGCCGGCGGAGCGAGCGGCACCCCGCTCGGGCGTGCCGGCGCCGGGACCGGGCGGACCGTCGGGACCACGGCGACCGGCGCCGGAGACCGGCGCCTCGCCGGGCGCGAGTCGGGCCCGACCCCCGGGCGGGGCGGAGCGGGCGCCCCGCACCGGTGCGGGTCGCCCGCCGCCGGCGGGGCCGGCATACGGGTCGTCGGCCGGTCCGGGACGACCGGTGGGTCCGTCGGGGGCGGACTCGGCCGGCGGGCGGCGGCGTCGGTTGACCGGATCCGCGGCGGACCCCGGAGCGGCCCGACGGCCGACGGGCCGCTCACCGGTGACCGGCGGATAAGGCACGGGACCGCTCGGCTGCTCTCCGGTGTGCTCTGGCGCACCGGGCCGGGCGGCCCGGCGACCGGTGGGAGCGTCCGCACCCGGGTCGGCCGGTGGCCCGACGGGACGACGGCCGGCGGCGCGTTCCGCGGCGGGATCGGGCACGGCGAGTGGGCCACCGGAACGATCGGTCAGATCACCGGCGGGCGGCGGGGCGGTACGGCGGCCGACGGGCCGGTTCGCGCTCGGGGCCTGCGCGTCGCCACCTCGGCGGTTGACCACCGGCAGGCCGGGGTCGGTGTGCGGCAGCCGGCCGGCCTGACGCAGCCAGTCAGCCGGTCGCTCCGGGCGGTCCGCCCGCGGCTCACCGCCGGTCGGCGCGCGTCGGCCCTGGTCGTCGGGGACCGCTCGACGGCGACCGGTGCCGTCGGTGGACGTGACGTTGGCGGGTCCCGCGCTGGCGGGTCCCGCGCTGGCGGGTCCCGCGCTGGCGGGTCCCGCGCTGGCGGGTCCCGCGCTGGCGGGTCCCGCGCTGGCGGGTCCCGCGCTGGCGGGTCCCGCGCTGGCGGGTCCCGCGCTGGCGGGCCCGGTGGACGCCTCCGGCATCGGCGGGGCATTGCCCGAGCGGGGCACCATCGACGCGTCCGATTCGGCGGCACGGCGGCGACCACCCCCGGCCGGGCGGGCGTGGCCCGCGGGCTCCGGCGCTCCCGGGTCGGCCGGGCCGGGACGACGCCTGCCCGTACGCGGGTCATTGTCGATCGCGGGGTCGGCTCGCAGCCCATCCGCAACGTGCGGCGCGACGCCGGGCGGCGGCCCGTCGAACCGGGCGGGACCGGCCGCGGTGGGCGGCCCGGCGGGTCGCGCCGGATCGGGAACGGGACCCGCCGTACGTCGGCCGGCGGCCAGACCGTCACCGGTCAGCGGCCGGCCGCCGCCGGTCGGGTCCGGCCCGGGTCCGCGGCCCGGCGGCACGGTGTCCTGCCGGCGCAGCGGCGGCCTCGCCTCCGCCCGGCCGGTCGGGGCGGCGGCATCCGGGCGGTGGCCGGCCGGGGGGCCCGCAGCCGCTGGCCCTGCGGGCGGGCCGGACGGTCCCACGGTCGGACGCGGTCGGACCGGAGCGCCGGTGGTCGGGCGGGGCCCCGGAGGGCTCGCCGCGTCACCGCCGGCCGGGCGAGCCGACGGCGGCCCGAGGGGCGGCGCGGCGGCACGGGGGCCGGTGCCGGGAACCGGCTGGGCGCCACGCGCCGCCGGCTGGCCCCCGACGGGGCCGGCGGGCCCGGCGGCCCGGGAGCGGTCGGCGGGTGGGCGGCCGGGGTGTTCGCGCTCGGCGGGCGGGCGGGTGTCCATGAGGCGACCTGGCGGGGGCGCCTCGCCCGGCCAGGGGCCGTCAACCGGGCGGCGCGTTCCGGCGGCCTCCGCGTCTGGACGGCGTGAGCCGGGCGGCGCGTCCGGCGGCGGCGACGCGCCCGTGCGCGGTGGCACGGGCTCGGCCGGGGCCCCGTCCGGGCCCAGCTCGCCGCGTTGCTGCTTGGCCGAGCGCAGGTCGTCGATCCAGCCGAACTCCTCGCCGGCCACCGGCTCCTCCGGCTCGGCCTCGGCTCGGCCTCGACCCCAGCGGCGGCCCTTCGCGCGGGGATCACGCCGCTCGTCCGGGCCCTCGTCGGGGCGGTCCGCACCACGCGATCTCACTGTTGACCCTCTCCTGCGGCGTCCGTGCCGCTGTCCTGCTTCGTGCGGGGGCCGCCCGCTTCCGTGGCCGGTTGGCCGTTCCGACCGACAAGCGCCGGGGCGGGCTGCGGTGTTACCGGTGACCCTGCGGTCGGGGCCGCCACCGACGGGCCCGCTGTCGCGGGCGAGGAGGCGGTCGGGGTTTCGGGGCGGGCGGGCGGGGCCGGCAGCCCGCGTACGATCCGGCGCAGCACCGGCAGCCGCGTCGACACCGACCGTTCCGCCCCGTGCGGGCTGGGCTGGTAGTAGTCGACGCCCACCAGGTCGTCCGGGACGTACTGCTGGGTGACCACGCCGCGCTGGTCGTCGTGCGGGTAGCGGTACCCGATGCCGTGGCCCAGCCCTCGGGCGCCGGCGTAGTGCGCGTCCCGCAACCCACGGGGCACCGAACCGCCCCGGCCGGCCCGTACGTCGGCGATGGCCGCCCCGATCGCGGTGGTGGCCGAGTTCGACTTCGGCGCGGTGGCCAGGTGGATCACCGCCTGCGCCAGGTTGAGCTGCGCCTCGGGCAGGCCGACGTACTCCACGGCGTGCGCGGCGGCGGTGGCCACGCTCAGCGCGGTGGGGTCGGCCATGCCCACGTCCTCGCTGGCGAAGATGACCAGCCGTCGGGCGATGAACCGGGCGTCCTCCCCCGCCACCAGCATCCGGGCCAGCCAGTGCACGGCGGCGTCCACGTCCGAGCCGCGCATGCTCTTGATGAACGCGCTGACCACGTCGTAGTGGGCGTCGCCGTCGCGGTCGTAGCGCACCGCCGCCACGTCGACCGCCTGCTCGGCGGTGGCGAGATCGATGCGCCCGGCGCCGAGCGCCGTGGCCGAGGCCGCCGCCGCCTCCAGCGCGGTCAGCGCCTTGCGGACGTCACCGGCGGCGAGCCGGACCAGGTGGTCCTCGGCGTCGGTGGTCAGGGTCAGCGTGCCGCCCAGGCCGCGCTCGTCGGCGACCGCGCGGCGCAGCAGGCCGCGTACGGCGTCGTCGTCGAGCGGTTGCAGGGTGAGCAGCACGCACCGCGACAGCAGAGGTGAGATGACCGAGAAGTACGGGTTTTCGGTGGTCGCCGCGAGCAGCGTGACCGTGCGGTCCTCAACGGCGGCGAGCAGGGAATCCTGCTGGGTCTTGCTGAACCGGTGCACCTCGTCGATGAACAGCACCGTCTGCGGGCCGCCCGAGCGGCGCTGGCGACGGGCCGTCTCGATCACCGCCCGGACGTCCTTGACACCGGCCGCGAGGGCCGACATGGCGACGAAGCGGCGATCGGTGGCGCCGGCCACCAGGTGCGCGATGGTGGTCTTGCCGCTGCCGGGCGGCCCCCAGAGGATGACCGACATTCCGGCGCCGCCGGAGACCAGTTGCCGCAGCGGCGCTCCGGGGGCGAGCAGGTGGTCCTGCCCGATCAGCTCGTCCAGGCTCGCGGGCCGCATGCGGACGGGCAGGGGCGAATCGTCCGCTACCGGAGTGAAGCCGTCGACACCGGCGGAACCCTCGGGCGCGCTGCGCGGCCCGGTGGGCGCACCGAGGGAGAAGAGAGCGTCGGACTCCATCACGAAGACAGTACCGGGCCCGACCCGCGACGCCGGAATCGCGCTGCGGGCCGGGTCACCGCTGATCGGTCTCGGTCAGCCACGGCCGGGACGACGGCCCCGGTACCAGCGGCCGCCGCCACCGCCGCGCGGGCCGCTGCCGACGCCGGCCAGGTAGAGCGAGAGCAGGAGCAGGCCGATGAGCACGAGGGTGTTCCAGTTGAACAGGTCGGGGGCACCGAAGTCGGTGTTGAGCAGGTCGAGCAGCAGGGCGAAGCCAAAGACGATGGCCGCGAGAATGGCGAGCATGTCGGTCCTCCGGTGGGGGTTCCCAGTAGGTCGGCGCGTGATGTACCCAATCGGTCGACTCGCCAATCTCCACCGTGGATCAGCACGCGGGCTGCCGGGCCCTGCGCGGTCGCCCGTACGGCGGCTCCTAGGCTGACGTCATGATCACCGACGACCAGGCGATCCACGACCGGGCCGCCATCCTGGCCGCCGCCGGTGACCACCCGTTCGTCCGGCACTCGCTCTCGCCGGGTGTGCCGGCGCGCGGCTACCGGCGCGACGGCGCCGTGCTGTGGTTGCTGCCGCCCGAGCGCGGGCTGGGCGCCGACGCCATCGGCCGCACCGAGCCGGTGCTGGAGATCTGCGCCGCGCTGATCGCCGACGGGGTGCTGCGGCCGGAGCACCGAATGCACCTGCCCCGGCTCGACCCCGCCCTGCTGGCGGGCCGGCTGACGGTGGACGAGTTCGTCGACTGGGACTTCCACTGGACCACCGTGGCGCCGCCGGCGCAGCCGGACGAGCAGCGGGTCGTACGACTCACCGACGCCGACCGCCCGGCGCTTGCGGCGCTGGTCGACGAGGCGTTCCCGAACACCACCACGCGTCCGGACGACCCACGGGTCATCGACTGGTACGGCATCCGGGCCGACGGCCGCCTGGTGGCGTGCGGCGCGGACCGCAGCCGGGGCGACGTCGGGTTCCTGGCCGGCCTGACCGTCGCCCCCGACCAGCGCGGCCGGGGGCTGGGCGCGGCGCTGACCGCCGGCATGACCCGGGCGTTGCTGGCCCGGCACGACACCGTCGGGCTCGGCGTCTACCCGGACAACGTCCAGGCGGTGCGGCTCTACCGCCGGCTCGGCTTCACCGACATCCTGTCCCTCACCGCGATCCGCCTCGGCTGAGGCCGCTCATCGACACCGGGCGTCGACGAGCGGCCTTTGACACCGGGCTTCGGTGAAAACCTTGCCTACCGACCGGCGGGGACCGGGACCACTGTCGGCTCGCTGGCGGGAGCGGGCCGACGGCCGGCCAGCCAGGCGGGCAGGTAGAACGGCGCTGCGACGGCCAGCACCACCGCGCCGACCACCATCGCGGCGCTGACGCTGACGGCGGCGGCGATCGCGGTCAGCGCCACCCCGCCGAGGGCGGCGGCCGGTGCCGACATCATCGAGTTCAGCGAGAGCACGCTGGTCCGGTACGGGCCGTCGACCTGTCGGTGCAACAGACCACTATGCAGCGGATTGGACGCGCCGTGCACGGCGTAGCAGGCCAGGTAGGCCACCAGCACTCCGACCGGCCCCGCGAACAGTCCCATCCCGACCACCGTGACGCCCTGCAGGATGCGCAGCAGGGCCGCGCCCGGAGCCGCCCCGAACCAGCGCAGCAGCAGCGGGGTCAGCGCCGCGCCGGCCGCGTTGGCGATCCAGGCGGCCGAGCTGGCCGGCCCGAGCAGCGCGGCGGCGCGGTCCGGGTCGCCGACCACCTCGGCGAGGCGGACCGGCAGCAGCGATTCGAAGGTGACCATGCCGAAGCCCCAGAACAGCTCCACCGCCACCAGGGCGAGCAGCACCCGGGACCGGCGCAGCAGACCGACGGCCTGGCCGATCATCCGGGGCGCCTGGACCACCGACGCCCGCACCGCCGCGACCCCGGTGGCCGGCCGCTCCTCGATGAGCAGGGCGAGCAGCGCGACCAGCGCGGCCGCCTGGGCGACGATCGCGACCAGCACCGGCACGGTGAGCGCGCTGACCGGCCCGATCGGCCCGAGCGCGACCAGACCGCCGCTGAGCAGCGCGCCGCCGGCGATGGCCCCGCCGATGACGGTGCCGGCGTACCCGAGGCCCTTCTCGTACTCGGCCTGCGGGTCGGCGGCCAGGGTGGCGTCGACGTACCAGGATTCCAGCGGGCCGCTGTCCAGCGCCCGGTAGACGCCCTGCAACGCCCAGACCAGGAAGAACAGCGCGAACGAGTCGGCCACCGCGAAGAGCGCCAGCGAGGCGAGGTTGAGTGCTCCGGCAGCGAGCAGGACGGGTCGGCGGCCGAGCGCGTCGGCCAGGCCGGCGGTGGGCAGCTCCAGCGCGAGCACCAGCAGCCCCTGCGCGGTGCCGACCAGGCCGATCTGCGGCAGCGACAGGCCGCGCTCCTGCATCAGCAGGATCATCACCGGGATCATCAACCCCGTGGGCAGCCAGCGCAGGCCGTAGAGGGTGAGGTAGCGACGCCGGACCTGGCGTACGGTCAGCGCGCTCACGACGCCACCTCCATTCGCGACTGCGGGGCTCGCAAACCCGGCTCACTCCTCGCGCTCACGACGCCACCTCCATTCGCGACTGCGGGGCTCGCAAACCCGGCTCACTCCTCGCGCTCATCGGGGGCCGTCCAGCAGCGGGTAGGCGGCCAGGAAGACCTGCACCGGGCGGGCCTGCGGGTCGACGGGCTCGGCCGTGTCGACCGGCTCGGCCTCCCGGCGATACCGCTTGAGCACCTGCCACACCTCCGTCTTGAGCGCCTCCAGCCGCTCCGGCCCGATGGTCAGGAAGGTGTCGCCCATGCCAAAGGCGTCCCGCCAGGCGGGGGACCACTCGTGCTGGGTGGCGAACCAGCGGTCGGCGTGCTCGACGAGAAGACGCACCTGGTCGCCCTGGATCCACTCGATCGCGGCACGGGCGTCGGGGTCGTCGTCGAAGTCGCTCGGCTCCCAGCTTGTGACGTCGTGCGCGGCCTGCCACCAGCGCTGCCGTCCGCTGCCCCGGTCGGGATCCTCGGTGACCAGCCCGACCTCGGCGAGTTGGCGCAGGTGGTAGCTGGTCGCGCCGGTGTTGGTGCCGAGCAGCTCGGCGAGGGTGGTGGCGGTGGCGGGCCCGTTCACCCGCAGGGCTCCGACCAGCCGCCTCCGCAGCGGGTGCGCGAGCACCCGGACCTGCCGCTTGTCGATCCGCACCTCCCGCGGGGCGGGCCGCGGGGTCGCTTCGTTATTCGCCATGACTGCACACTATCTCTGCACACTTCCTGTGCACAAGAGTTGTGCACAGGAAGTGTGCAGGATGTCAGGCCAGGAGTTCCCGCACCCCGCGCAACCGCGTGCGCAGCAGACCGGCGGCGCGGGCGGAGTCGAGGCGTACGTCGCTGGGGCGGACCACGCCAGCGGCGGCGGCCGTGGTGGTCTTCAGGCCCGTCGCGTCCAGGCCGAACCGCTCGGCGACCAGCAGACCCAGCTCGGCCCGGCTGACCGCGTCCGCGCCGGCCACGTTGAGCAGCCCGGCGTACGACGAGCAGGCCAGCTCCAGCACGGCGTCGGCCAGGTCGCCGACGTCGATCGGGCAGCGGACCTCGTCGGTGAACAGGACGGCCCGGCCGGCGAGCGCGTCCCGGCAGAGCTCGATCTGTTTGCTGCCCTCCCCGAGGATCAGCGAGGTACGCACCAGCGCCGCACCGGGGTCGATCGCTCGTACGGCGGTCTCCGCCGCCGCCTTCGCGGCCCCGTACGCGTTGACCGGGCTGGGCGGGTCGTCGTCGGCGTACGGCGTGGGACGGCCGCCGTGCAGCGCGTCGCTGGACAGGTGCACCAGCCGCGCCCCCACCTCGGCGGCGGCGAGGGCCACGTACGCGGCCCCGTCGGCGGTGACCGTCCAGTCGTCGTACCGATAGGGGGTCGCGACCACAGTGTCCGGCCGCACCTCGGCGACCAGCGCGCGCACGGCGGCGCGGTCGGTCACGTCCAGCCGCCGCCCGACAACACCCGGCACCTCGACGGACCCGGAGTGAAACGTCCCCACGACCGAGAACCCGGCGCTGACGCCCCGCCGACAGACCTCCCGACCCAGAAACCCGCTGCCCCCGACAACAAGAACCCGCATCCCAGCCCACTCCCCCACCGATGATCAAGAGGTTTGCGTCATCTCGCGGGGCGATGATGACGCAAACCTCTTGATCAACCAAGCAGAGGCGGGGGTGCGGTCAGACCGGGTCGGCCACCGGGGCTGCCGGGCCCGCGGTGCCGGTGTTCGCGGCGGGGGTCGGCTTGGGCTTGGCGTCGATGCCGGCCTCGGTGCGCTGCTGAGCGGTGATCGGGGTCGGAGCACCGGTCAGCGGGTCGAAGCCGCCCCGGGTCTTCGGAAACGCGATGACCTCACGGATGGAGTCCGCGCCGGCCAGCAGCATGCAGACCCGGTCCCAGCCGAACGCGATGCCGCCGTGCGGCGGTGCGCCGTACTTGAACGCCTCCAGCAGGAAGCCGAACTTGTCCTGGGCCTCCTCGGGGGTGATGCCGAGCAGATCGAACACCCGCTTCTGCACGTCGCCCCGGTGGATACGGATCGACCCGCCGCCGATCTCGTTGCCGTTGCAGACGATGTCGTACGCGTACGCCAGGGCGCGGTCCGGGGCCTCCTCGAACCGGTCCACCCACTCCGCGTTCGGCGAGGTGAACGGGTGGTGCACAGCCGTCCAGCCACCCTCGTCGGTCTTCTCGAACATCGGCGCGTCGACCACCCAGCAGAACGCCCAGGCACTCTCGTCGACCAGGCCGGCCCGCTTGGCGATCTCGACACGGGCCGCGCCCAGCAGCTCCTGCGCCTCGCGGGCGTTGGCGCCGGCCGCGAAGAAGACCGCATCGCCCGGCTTGGCGCCGACCGCGTCGGCGAGCCCGCCCAGGTGCTCGGCGGACAGGTTCTTGGCCACCGGGCCACGCGCCTCGCCGGTCTCGGCGTCCAGCACCACGTACGCCAGGCCCCGCGCGCCGCGCGCCTTCGCCCAGTCCTGCCAGCCGTCCAGCTCCTTGCGGCTCTGCGCCGCGCCGCCGGGCATCACCACCGCGCCCACGTAGCCGCCCGCGTCGATCGCGCCGGCGAACACCCGGAACTCGGTGCCGCGCAGGTAGTTCGTCAGCTCGGTCAGCTCCACGCCGTAGCGCAGGTCCGGCTTGTCCGAGCCGTACCGGGACATCGCGTCGTGCCAGGTGATCCGCGGGATCGGCCGGCTGATCTCGTGCCCGGCCAGGTCCTTCCACAGCGCCGAGACGATCGCCTCGCCGAGGTCGATCACGTCGTCCTCGGTGACGAAGGACATCTCGATGTCGAGCTGGGTGAACTCCGGCTGCCGGTCGGCGCGGAAGTCCTCGTCGCGGTAGCAGCGCGCGATCTGGTAATACCGCTCCATGCCGCCGACCATCAGCAGCTGCTTGAACAGCTGCGGCGACTGCGGCAACGCGTACCAGCTGCCGGGCTGGAGTCGCACGGGCACCAGGAAGTCGCGGGCCCCCTCGGGCGTCGAGCGGGTCAGCGTCGGCGTCTCGATCTCCAGGAAGTCCCGCTCGTGCAGCACCCCCCGGGCCAGGTGGCTGGCGCGCGAGCGCAGCCGCAGCGCGTTCGCCGGGCCACTGCGGCGCAGGTCCAGGTAGCGGTACCGCAGGCGGAGGTCGTCACCGGCCTCGACCTGGTCGTCCACCGGGAGCGGCAGCGGCGCGGCCTCGGAGAGCACCTCCAGCTCGACCGCGGTCACCTCGACGTCGCCGGTGGGCAGCTCCGGGTTCTCGTTGCCGGCCGGCCGGCGGGTCACCTCGCCGGTGACCTTCACGCAGAACTCGTTGCGCAGCGCGTGCGCGTCCTCCTCGCGGAACACCACCTGGACCACGCCGGAGCCGTCGCGCAGGTCGACGAAGATGACGCCGCCGTGGTCACGCCGGCGGGCCACCCACCCGGCGAGCGTCACCGTCGAGCCGGCGTCCGCGGCGCGCAGGCTTCCGGCATTGTGGGTACGGATCACGGCTGGCAACTCCTCATCGTGGAACAGTCCTCACCCGCATTCTGTCAGGGGCGGCCGGACCGCTCGGGGGCCACCCGGCAGGCCGGCACGATTCGCAGGTGGGCAGGCGGCAGGCCGCGCGCTTTGCCGGTGGGCGGCCTGGCGAACCCGGCTCGCCGGGCCGTCGCGCCGGTTAACGTGGCCGAATGCGCGCCGTACCAAACTGGGGCGTCGCCACGGCGGTGGCCGCGCCGGTGCTGCTGGTGGGCGGTTGGACGGTCGCGGGCGCCCGCCAGCCGGCCGGGTACGACCCGGTCCGCGACACCATCAGCGAACTGGCGGGGCACCACGCCACCGATTCCTGGATCATGATCACTTCTCTGCTGCTGCTGGGCTGCTGCTACCTGGCGATCGCCGCCGTGCTGCACGCGGCCGGCCTGCCCAGCCGCTTCCTGCTCGCCGTCGGCGGCGTGGCCACCATCGCGCTGGTCGCCTTTCCCCGGCCGGCCGTCGGCGGCTCACTCCGCCACGGCATCGCGGCCACCATCGCCGTCCTGGCGTTGGCGCTCTGGCCGGCCGGATCGGCGCTGCGGCTGCCGCGCGGCCCGGACGCGGCACATTCGCGAGCCCCGCAGCCGCCCTGGGCCTTTCGGCGGGGCGTGGCGCTGAGCGCCACGATCGTGCTGCTCGCCCTCTTCGGCTGGTTCGCGTTCGAGGTGACCAGCGGATCCCGGACCGGCCTGGCCGAACGGGTGACGGCGGTGGGCGTGTCACTCTGGCCGCTGTTGGCGGTCCTCTCCGCCCGACGGGCACACCTCGCCGGGGCCACCGACGGCGCCACGCCGCTCGGGCCCGCCGTGGCGACGACCGGTGTCGTACCCGCGGATCCCCTGCTTCCCACGGACGGGCCGGATCGTCTCGCCTGAGGCGGCGCGGGCGGCGGGGCGGACGGCCCGGCCCCGGACGCGCGGCGCGGGCCGCCGGAGGATTCCGGCGACCCGCGGGCGGTGAATCGATCAGAAGACGCTGACGCCGTAGACGCTCAGGGCCTCGGTAACGGGCTGGAAGTAGGTCGTCCCGCCGCTGCTGCAGTTACCGCTTCCGCCGGAGGTGAGGCCGAGCGCGGTGCTGCCGGAGAAGAGCGAGCCGCCGCTGTCGCCACCCTCGGCGCAGACGTTGGTGCGGATCAGGCCGGAGACCGAACCCTCGGCGTAGTTCACCGTGGCGTTGGTCGCGGACACCGAGCCGCTGCGCAGGCCGGTGGTGCTGCCCGAGCGCTGCACCGACTGGCCGACCGACGCGTTGCCGGCGCCGGTGATGTCCCGGTAGCTGCCGTTGTAGAGGTAGACGTTACCGGCGGCGTTCGCGGAGTTGCTGTGCCGCACGATGCCGTAGTCGTTGCCCGGGAAGCTGGTGCCGGTACGGGTGCCCAGCAGGCTGGTCTGGCTGGAGTTCGAGTACCAGTTGGTGCCGAGGTTGGTGCAGTGCCCGGCGGTCAGGAAGTAGTAGGTGCTGCCGCTGCGCACGTTGAAGCCGAGCGAGCAGCGGTAACCGCCGGTGTAGATGGCCTGGCCACCCGAGATGCGGGTGCTGAGCACGCCGGCCTCGGCCTCGACGCGTACCGCGCCGTTGGCGCGCGCGGCAGCGGCCTTGACCCGCTCCAGCTTGGCGCCGGTGACGGTGCTGTCGACGGAGACGACCACCTGGTTGGTGATCGGGTCGGTCCACCAGGCGGTGCCGGGGATCTTCGCCGAGCGCTCCAGCTCGGCGGTGGCCCGGTTGAGCTCGGCGGCGCCGCGGGTGACGTACCGGACGCTCGCGCCGGCCTTGCTGACCGTGCGGGCGGCGGCGGCGTCGGTCACCGTGACGACGGTCTTGCCGCTGGCGTCGATGTACGAGCCGGCGGAGCGGTCGCCGAGCTGAGCGGAGAGGGCTGCGGCGGCGTCGGGCGAGGCGGCGGGGGCGGCCTGGGCGGGTGCGCCGATGAGCGAGCCGACGACCAGGGTTCCGCTCACGGCAACAGTCGCCGCAACACGGAATGAGGACCTCGTGGGTCGCATGTAACAAACCTCCTGGGCGGGGGAGACGGGTCTGACCGGGGGTGGCTGACCCGAGGGCAACCCGACCGATCTGCGAAAACCGGCCGAGTGATCTGAAGTATTCACATACTTAAGATCATTGACAAGACCTGGTTTCGCCCGAATTCGTCGACCCGCTCCGGTCACACCGCCGCAACACCGCGGACACACTCGCGGGCACCTGCCGTCACACCCCCAGGACCACCGGATCCGTTTCGGACACCACGCGCCGACCGACGCCGTTGCCGCCACAACCCCCGCCGCGCCCCGACCCCGGATCACCACGGGATCGGGCAGCACGGCGGCAGCCAGCGGGCGGCGCAGACGGCGGCCAGGCGGGCGGCGCAGACGGCGTCAGGGGGTACGGCGGCGCGCGCCGTCGAGCTGGTCCCCAGGAGTTCCACTACAACCCGCTGGGCACCGTCCACGGTGGCGTCATCTCGACCCTGCTGGACACCGCCGCCGCCTGCGCCGTGCACACCACGCTGCCCGCCGGGGTCGGCTACACCTCGCTGGACCTGAACGTGAAATCCCTGCGCCCGCTCACCGTCGACAGCGGCACGCTGCGCTGCGAGGGCACGGTGCTGCAACGCGGCCGCCGCACGTCCCGGGCCGAAGCCCGCCTCACCGACGCGAACGCCCGCCTGATAGCCCACGCCACAAGCACCTGCCTCCTCTTCCCCCTCCCCCAACCCCCGACCCCCTCCCCTGATCCCCGCGATCTTGCACTTCCGGTCGCCGGAATGAGGGAGATTGCCCCGATTCACCGGGACAGCAAGTGCAAGATCGGCGAGGGGTGGGGCGGGGAGGGCGGGAGGGCGGGAGGGCCGGGGGGGGTTAGCGGAGGGCTAGGCGGGCGGCTCGGGCGTCGCGCTTCTCTTCGAAGCGGGCTGCTGCGCTCTCCAGGGCCTCCAGCTGGGTTGCGAGCTGTTCGCGGGCGGCCTCGCCGTCGGCGTCGAGGCCGGTCACGTTGAAGACGTCCCACTGGCGCAGCACCGGCTGCAACACCTCGTCGCGGTGCTGGCGCAGGTCGTAGATGCCGGCGAGGGCGATCGCCACCGACTTGCGGGCGAAGCCGTCGATGCCGTTGCCGGGCATCTGGAAGTTGGCCACCACGTCGGCGACCGCCCGCATGGCCTGGTTCGGGGCCAGCTCGAACGCGGCGGCGAGCAGGTTGCGGTAGAAGACCATGTGCAGGTTCTCGTCGGCGGCGACCCGGGCCAGCAGCGCCTCGCAGGCGGGGTCGCCGGTGGCCTTGCCGGTGTTGCGGTGCGAGATGCGGGTGGCCAACTCCTGGAACGAGACGTACGCCAGGGAGTGCAGCACCTCGTCGTCGTGCACGTTGACGTAGCCGGCGGACATGTGGGTCATCCGGGCGCGCTCGAGCGCCACCGGGTCGACCGCCCGGGTGACGGTCAGGTAGTCGCGGATGGCCGTGCCGTGCCGGCCCTCCTCCGCGGTCCACCGGTGCACCCAGGTGCCCCACGCGCCGTCGCGGCCGAACAGGGTGGCGATCTCGTGGTGGTACGAGGGCAGGTTGTCCTCGGTCAGCAGGTTGACGATCAGCGCGGTGCGGGCGACGTCCGGGATGGTCGAGTCGGTCGGCGACCACGCCTCACCACCCAGCGGCCCATCGAACGTGCGACCCTCGCTCCACGGCACGTACTCGTGCGGGAACCACTCCTTCGCCAGCGAGAGGTGACGGTCCAGGTTGCGCGCGACGACCGGCTCCAGCTCGACGAGCAGGGCGGTCTGGCTCAGTGTGGTGCTCACGGTCACGAGTAACTCCCTACGGTGGCGTAACTTACGCTACCGTAGGTCCCCGCGGCCGTACGCGCTAGTCGTGACACTCAACCGACCTTCGGCTTGAGGTCCTCCCCGGGCGGCGCCCACTCCCGGGCGTCGGCCGTGACCTGCTCGCCCGAGCGGATGTCCTTCACCTCGTCCGGAGCGCCGTCGGCCCCCGGGAACCAGACGTACGGGATGCCGCGCCGCTCGGCATAGCGGATCTGCTTGCCGAACTTCGCCGCGCTCGGCGACACCTCGGTGGCGATGCCCCGCCGGCGCAGCGCCGACGCGATCCGGCCACTGGCCGGGCGGTGCTCCTCGTCAGCCAGGGCCACCAGGACACAGGTGGGCACCGAACGGGAGACCGACAGCTCCCCCGCGCCGAAGAGCAGCCCGAGCAGCCGGGTCACCCCGATCGAGATGCCCACCCCGGGGTACGAGGTGGCGCCGGCGCTGGCCAGGTTGTCGTACCGGCCGCCGGAGCAGATCGAGCCGAAGCGCTCGTAGCCGCGCAGCTGGGTCTCGTAGACGGTGCCCGTGTAGTAATCCAGGCCACGGGCGATGCGCAGGTCCGCCACACAGAGGCCGGGCGAGTGCTCGGCGGCGGTGTCCACCACCCGGACCAGCTCCTCGACGCCCTCGTCGAGCAGCGGGTCGCTCACCCCGAGCGCCCGGACGGCGTCGGCGAACGAGGCGTCCGGGGCGGAGATCTCGGCCAGCGCCAGGCACGCCTTGGCCTGCGCCTCGCTCGCCCCGGCGGTCTCGGCCAGCAGGTCGGCGACCTTCGCCGGGCCGATCTTGTCGAGCTTGTCGACGGTGCGCAGCGCCGCCTCCGGGTCGGTGACCCCGATGCCGCGGAAGAAGCCCTCCCAGATCTTGCGGTTGTTGACCTGGATGGTCACCGGCGGGATGGGCAGGGCGCGCAGCGCGTCCCCGATGACCAGCGGCATCTCCGCCTCGTGGTGCGCGGCCAGGGTGTCCCGGTCGACGATGTCGATGTCGGCCTGGACGAACTCCCGGTAGCGCCCCTCCTGCGGCCGCTCACCCCGCCACACCTTCTGGATCTGGTAGCGGCGGAACGGGAAGCTCAGCTTGCCGGCGTTCTCCAACACGTACCTGGCGAACGGCACGGTCAGGTCGAAGTGCAGGCCGAGCTGGTCGTCGCCACCGGATCCCTCGGCGTCGGCGTGCAGCCGCCGGATCACGTAGACCTCCTTGGAGGTCTCGCCCTTGCGCAGCAGCTGGTCCAGCGGCTCCACGGCGCGGGTCTCCAGCGGCGCGAACCCGTACAGCTCGAAGGTGTCCCGGATCTTGCCGAGCACGAACTGCTCGATCATCCGCTGGCCGGGGGTCCACTCCGGGAAACCGGAGATGGGCGTGGGCTTGCTCATCGGCGTACTCCTTGCGATCCCGCGCCCGCGGCGCGGTGGTGTCGTGGGTCCGCGCGCGGCGCGGACGAAGAACTAGAGGCCCCGGGTGGGAGCGGCCGGCGCCGCGCCGGCCACCTCGATGAGGTACGGGTTGCTGGCGCGCTCGCGGCCGATGGTGGTGCCGGGGCCGTGGCCGGGCAGCACGACGGTGTCGTCAGCCAGCGGGAGGATCTTGTCGCGCAGGCTGGTGAGCATCGCCGGCATGCTGCCGCCGGGCAGGTCGGTGCGGCCGATCGAGCCGGCGAAGAGGACGTCGCCGGAGAGGCAGATCTCGTCGGCCTCCCAGCCCGACCCGGCGCCGGGCAACCGGAACAGCACCGACCCGCCGGTATGGCCCGGGGCGTGGTCGACGGCGATCTCCAGGCCGGCGAGCGTGAGGGTCGCGCCGTCGGTCAGCTCGGCCACGTCCTCCGGCTCGGTGTAGCTCAGCTTGCCGCCGAAGAGCGAGGTCAGGTCGGTCGACAGGCCCTTGGCCGGGTCGGCGAGCATCTCCCGGTCGCCGGGGTGCACGTACGCGGTGATCCCGCGCGCGCCGCAGACCGGCGCCACCGAGAACGTGTGATCCAGGTGGCCGTGGGTGAGCAGCACGGCGGCCGGATGCAGGCGGTGCTCGGCGAGCAGCGCGTCGAGCTGGTCGAGCACCCCGATGCCGGGATCGACCACCACGCACTGCTCCCCCGGCGCGGCGGCCACCACATAGCAGTTGGTGCCGAAGGCGTCCGCGGGAAAGCCGGCCACGAGCACGGGCGCTGTCCTCTCCGTCGAGCTGTCGTCCTGCCCAGCAGCCTAACCGGCGGGGCGAGCGCGTTTGCCGCGTCCGCCCCCGCAGCCCCATCCGACACAGTGACATCACACGATATGAGCTGCTGGCGGTGGGGTGGACCTCGTACACCACATTCCCAGTCACTAGCCGTACACTCTGGCGGGCGTGTGGCGTGGCACACGCGACGCCCGGACGGGCCGGGAAACCCGGCCGCCGGTGACGACCAGGCCAAGGAAAGGGGAGCACCTGTGGCTTCCAGCAGGGACCGGCAGCGCAAACTGGCGCGGGCCAAGCTCGACCGGCAGCTGGCTCGCCGGGCCGCCGCCACGCGGCGCCGCCGGCAGATCCAGGCCGGTGTCGGCGCCTTCCTGGTCCTCGCGGTGATCGTGGCCGGCTCGGCCTGGGCGCTCGGGGCGTTCGACTCCGATCCGAAGAAGAACACCGCCGCGGAGGACACCTGCCTCTGGACGCCGCAGGACGCGAGCGCCAACACCAACCTCAAGGACGTCGGCACGCCGGCGACCAAGGGCCTGCCGACCGACGGCACCCGGGCGATGACGGTCACCACCAACCAGGGTGCGCCGATCACCGCCGAGCTGAACCTGGCCAACTCCCCCTGCGCCGCGGCGAGCATCGCCCACCTGGCGAGCCGGTCGTTCTACGACAACACCACGTGCCACGAGATCACCGCCGACGGCGCGCTGCGCTGCGGTGACCCCAGCGGCACCGGCCTCGGCGGGCCGACCTACTCGTTCTACGACGAGGACGTGCCGACCGTGCCGTCGGCGTCGCCGTCGGCCAGCCCGGCGCCCGGTCAGCCGCCGACGTACCCCAAGGGCACCGTGGCGATGATCTCCAACCCGCCCGGCGCCAACGGCAGCCAGTTCCTGATCTTCTTCAAGGACTTCACGACCACGGACCCGAAGTACCCGGTGATCGGCAAGGTGACCGGTGGGCTCGACGTGGTCGAGAAGATCGGTGCCCTGCCGACCGTGGACAATGGGACCGGGGCCAAGGTCAAGCCCAAGACCGACGTGGTGATCCAGAGCCTCACGGTCGGCGAGCCGGTCACCGGCGCGGCACCGGCGCCGTCCGGTGCTCCGGCCAGCAGCCCGAGCGCCGGCTGACCGGTCGCCCCCACCCCAACCGAGCGGCACCCCGCAGCAAACAGCCAGGAGGATCCAGGCGTGACGTCCACCAGAGAGCGGCAGCGCGCGGCGGCACGCGCCCGACTCGAGAAGGAGATGGCCGAGCGCTCGGCCAAGGCCCGCAAGCGCCGCCAGACGCAGGCGATCGTCGGCGCGGCCGCCGTGCTGGTGCTCGTGGTCGCCGGCACCGTCTGGCTGGCCACGACCCTCGGCGGTGACGACGACAAGACCGACACCGCCGCCTCGGCGCCCGGTGCCAGCGAGTGCGTCTACAACGCGATGCCGACCGACCAGCGGCCCCCGCAGATCAAGGACGTCGGGGTGCCCAGCAACGAGCAGTCCGCCAAGGGCGTGCAGACCATGACGATCACCACCAACCTGGGCCCGATCACGGCCAAGGTCGACCGGTCGCAGGTGCCGTGCACGGCCGGGGCGTTCACCTACCTGGCGGAGAAGAACTTCTTCGACAACAGCAAGTGCCACCGCCTGGTGACCGAGGGCATCAAGGTGCTGCAGTGCGGTGACCCGAGCGCCACCGGCAAGGGCTGGCGGGACACCGACGGCACCGGTGGCCCGAGCTTCCGGCTGCCGGAGGAGAACCTGCCCACCGACAAGCGCCCGCCGTACCCGGAGGGCGTCATCGCGATGGCCAACTCCGGTCAGCCGGGCAGCACCGGCAGCCAGTTCTTCATCGTGTACGGCGACTCGCCGCTGGACCCGGCGTACACGGTGCTGGGCACCGTCACCGGCGGCATGGACATCGTCCAGGACGTGGCCAAGGCCGGCGACGACGGGGCGTTCGCCCAGCAGGCCGGTGGTGGCCACCCGAAGAAGGAGGTCGTGATCACCGACCTCACGATGAGCCCGCCGCAGGGCTGACACCCGCACGAGACGACGAAGCGCCCGCCGGCTGAGCCGGCGGGCGCTTTCGTGTGCGTCAGGCGCCCGAGGTGACCCGGTACGCGTCGAAGACCCCGTCGACCTTGCGGACGGTGGCCAGCAGGTGGCCCAGGTGCTTCGGGTCGGCCATCTCGAAGCTGAACCGGCTCACCGCCACCCGGTCGCGGGTGGTGGTGACCGTCGCGGACAGGATGTTGACCCGCTCGTCGGAGAGCACCCGGGTGACGTCGGCGAGCAGCTTGTGCCGATCCAGTGCCTCGACCTGTATCGCCACCAGGAACGTGGAGGCGGACGTGAGCTTCCAGCTCACCTCGACCACCCGCTCAGCCTGGGCCCGCAGGTCCTCGGCGTTGGCGCAGTCGTCGCGGTGCACGCTCACGCCGCCGGAGCGGGTGACGAAGCCGAACACCGAGTCCGGTGGAACCGGGGTGCAGCAGCGGGCCAGCTTGATCCAGACGTCGCTGACGCCACGGACCACCACGCCGGGGTCGCTGCTGCTCTGGCGGCTGCGCGGCGGCCGGGTGGCGACGGCGGTCTCGGCGATGTCCTCCGCCGCGCCCTCCTCGCCGCCGTACGCGGCCATCAGCTTCTGCACCACCGACTGCGCGGAGACCTGACTGTCGCCGACCGCCGCGTACAGCGACGCCACGTCGGCGAGGTGCAGGTCCCGGGCGATCGACATCAGCGCGTCGGAGGTGAGCATCCGCTGCAACGGCATGCCCTGCTTGCGCATCGCCTTGACGATCGCGTCCTTGCCGGCCTCGATCGCCTCCTCGCGCCGCTCCTTGTTGAAGTACTGGCGGATCTTCGTGCGGGCGCGCGGGCTCTTGACGAAGCCCAGCCAGTCCTGCGTGGGGCCGGCCGTCTCGGACTTCGACGTGAAGATCTCGATCACGTCGCCGTTGGACAGCGTCGACTCCAGCGGCACGAGCTTGCCGTTGACCCGTGCGCCGATGCACTTGTGCCCCACCTCGGTGTGCACCGCGTACGCGAAGTCCACCGGCGTCGACCCGGTCGGCAGCGGGATGACGTCCCCCTTGGGGGTGAAGACGTACACCTCCTGGCTGGACAGGTCGAAGCGCAGCGCGTCCAGGAACTCGCTCGGGTCGGCGGCCTCGCGCTGCCAGTCCAGCAGTTGCCGCAGCCAGGTCATCTCGTCGATGTGCGCCGGCGGGCCGACGATCTGGGTGCCCTTGTGCTCCTTGTACTTCCAGTGCGCGGCGATGCCGAACTCCGCGGTGCGGTGCATCGCGTACGTGCGGATCTGCATCTCCACCGGCTTGCCGGTGGGCCCGATGACCGTCGTGTGCAACGACTGGTACATGTTGAACTTGGGCATCGCGATGTAGTCCTTGAAGCGGCCCGGCACCGGTTGCCAGTTGGCGTGGATCACGCCGAGCGCCGCGTAGCAGTCCCGCACGGTGTCGACCAGGATCCGGACGCCGACCAGGTCGTAGATGTCGTTGAAGTCGCGACCCCGCACGATCATCTTCTGATAGATCGAGTAGAGGTGCTTCGGCCGCCCGGTCGTCTCCGCCTTGATCTTGGCGGCCTTCAGGTCGGTGCCGACCTTCTGGGTGACCTGGCGCAGCAGCGACTCGCGCTGCGGCTGGTGCTCCCCGATCAGCCGGTTGATCTCCTCGTAGCGCTTCGGGAACAGGGTGCCGAAGGCCAGGTCCTCCAGCTCCCACTTGATCGTGTTCATACCGAGCCGGTGCGCCAGCGGCGCCAGGATCTCCAGCGTCTCCTTGGCCTTCTGCTCCTGCTTGGGGCGGGGCAGGAAGGTCAGGGTGCGCATGTTGTGCAGCCGGTCGGCCAGCTTGATCACCAGCACCCGCGGGTCCTTGGCCATCGCCACGACCATCTTGCGGATCGTCTCGGCCTTGGCGGCGTCGCCCAGCTTGACCTTGTCCAGCTTGGTGACGCCGTCGACCAGCAGGGCGACCTCGCCGCCGAAGTCGGCGCGCATCGCGTCGAGGGTGTACTCGGTGTCCTCGATGGTGTCGTGCAGCAGCGCGGCGACCAGCGTGGTGGTGTCCATCCCCAGGTTGCCGAGGATGGTGGCGACGGCGAGCGGGTGGGTGATGTACGGATCGCCGGACTTGCGGTACTGCCCGGAGTGCCACCGCGCCGCCGTGTCGAAGGCGCGCTGCAGCAGCCGCGCGTCGGCCTTCGGGTGGTTCTCCCGGTGGCTCGCGATGAGCGGCTCCAGCACCTCGCTGACCTGCGAGGTCTGCCAGGGCGCGTTGAACCGGGCCAGCCGGGCGCGCACCCGCCGACCGGTGGGCGCGCTGGACAGCCCGAAGCCACCGGTCGGCGACGGGTCGACGCCGGCGTCGGTCGGGAACGGGACCACGACCCCGTCGGCGCCCGCAGACGCCTCGGTGGTGGCGCTCGCCGTGACCCCGGTCGGAGCCGTCGCGCCGTCAGCAGGAGCCCTGCCGGAGCCGTTGTCGGTGCCCGTCACCCGGGCCGGCGCGTCGCCGTTCCGGTCGGTCACCGAGCCGTCAGCGTCGCCTGTCGGGTGCACCGTGCCCTCCGCCGGAGGGACGACATCGTGGGACACCGGCCTCCTCACCGCTCGCCGGAAACACACCGGCCGAACGTCGGCCGGCCTGGTCTCGCGTCGCCGGACGGTGTACCGCCGACGTCAGCAAAGGGCAATGCTACCCGCACGGACGGTCCCCTGCCGCTCCGCCGGACGGTCGGCGCGAGCTCCGCCCGACGGGCCGGGTTCAAACGGTCAGCAGGGCATGGACCGGGCGCGGCGCCAGCCGCTCCCGCGCGCCCAGGAAGCCGATCTCCAGCAGCACGGTGAAGCCCGTGACCGTCCCGCCGGCCCGCTCGACGAGGTCCAGCGTCGCCTCGGCGGTGCCGCCGGTGGCCAGCACGTCGTCGACGACCAGCACCCGGTGGCCGGCGGTGAAGGCGTCCTCGTGCACCTCCAGGGTGGCCTCGCCGTACTCGAGGGCGTACGACACCGAGTGCGCCGGGCGGGGCAGCTTGCCGGCCTTGCGCACGGGCACCACGCCGACCCCGGCCGCGTACGCGACGGCCGCCGCGACGACGAAGCCGCGCGCCTCGATGCCCACCACCACGTCGAAGCCGTCCCGCCCGTGGTACGCGACGATCCCGTCGACGACCTCGCGGAACGCCTTCCCGTCGGCGAACAGCGGCATCAGATCCTTGAACAGGACACCGGGCTTGGGGAAGTCCGGCACGTCCAGCACCCGGCTGGCCACCAACCGGGCGGCCTCCGGGCCGCTGTCCCCGCGCGCCACGGTGCTGTGGGTCTCCGTCACGGCTGTTCGTTTCCCTTCCCACGACGACGGCGTCCGGCATGCTGCTCGCACAGCATGCCGGACGCCGTTCAGGCGTTTCCTCCCGGGTCGGCTCCGGGGCCGGTCAGCGCCGCTTGGCGCCGCCGGGCCGGTTACCGCCGCCGCCGGGACGACCGCCCCGGGCGCCGGTCGGCCGCTTGCCCGCCGGCCGCGCGCCCACCTTCGGGGCGGCGCCGGCCAGCGCGGCGGAGTCGGGATCGAGCGGCGCGTCGGCCACCTCGCCCTCGGCCGCGGCCGGAGCACCCTTGCCGGTGACCTCGCCACGGCCCGGCGTACCCCGACGGGCCTGCACCCGCTTGTAGTGCGCCTGGATGCGGGGGTCGTAGCTCTTCAGCAGCGCCAGCAGCGGCGTCGCCACCAGGATGGAGGTCAGGAACGCCACCGCCATACCCACGAACAGCACCAGGCCGAGGTCCTTCAGCGTGCCGGCGCCGAGCAGGCCGGCGCCGATGAAGAGCAGACCACCGACGGGCAGCAGGGCCACCACCGAGGTGTTCAGCGACCGCATGAGGCTCTGGTTGACGGCCAGGTTGGCCGCCTCGCCGTACGTCATGTTGTTGTTGGCGGTGATGCCGCGGGTGTTCTCCTGCACCTTGTCGAAGACCACCACCACGTCGTAGAGCGCGAAGCCCAGGATCGTGAGGAAACCGATGATCGTCGACGGGGTGACCTCGAAGCCGACCAG
Source organism: Micromonospora sp. NBC_00617 (assembly GCF_045161355.1). Taxonomy (NCBI): domain Bacteria; kingdom Bacillati; phylum Actinomycetota; class Actinomycetes; order Micromonosporales; family Micromonosporaceae; genus Micromonospora; species Micromonospora sp. NBC_00617. Next base: position 3,390,659 of record NZ_CP107751.1, read on the forward strand.
CGAGTAGATGCCGGCGGTGAGGATCAGGTTCGTGATCAGCGACGCCACCGCGGCGACCGCCATTCGCCACTCGAAGCGCAGGATCAGGTAGACCATCACCAGCGCGATGAAGATCACCAGACCGAGCACAGCCCGCTCGGTGACCTGGCTGCCCCACGCCTCGCTGACCTGGTTGCCGCTGATCTGGTCCGGGTTGATGCCGAACCGCTGGGCGATGTCGGCCTTGACCGCGGTGGCCTGCTCCGCGCTGAGCTGACCGGTACGCAGCTCGTAGGTGTCGCCGCCCGTGCCGCCGACCTTCTGCGCGGTCACCACCTTGGTGCCGCCGCCCTCGGCGGCGAGCGCGGCGTTGACCTGCTCCTCGGCCTGGTTCAGGGTGCCGACGCTGGCCGGCACCTGGAACGAGTTGCCGCCGGCGAACTCGATGCCGAGGCTGAACCCGCGAATCGAGAAGCTGAGGATCGCGATCAGGATCAGGATCCCGGCGACGCTGAACCAGAGCTTGCGCCGGCCGACGACGTTGAGACCGGCCTCGCCGTTGTAGAGGCGGCTCGCCAGACCGTTCTGAGCCATCTCAGGCCTCCTTGGCGCGCGGGTTGCGGGGCTGAGTCTGCTGGTTGCGGGCCGGAAGCGCCCGGCCCAGGCCGCTGACCCGCGGGGACAGGAACGCCCGGGTCCGGGCGAACATCGTCATGATCGGGTGCCGGAAGAGGAAGACCACGACCAGGTCCAGCACCGTGGCCAGGCCGAGGGCGAACGCGAAGCCCTTGACCGTGCCGACCGAGACCACGTAGAGCACCACCGCGGAGAGCAGGGTGATCGCGTTGGCCGAGATGATCGTCCGGCGGGCGCGGATCCAGGCGCGGGGCACCGCGCTGCGCGGGCTGCGCCCCTCCCGGATCTCGTCCTTGAGTCGTTCGAAGTAGATGACGAACGAGTCCGCCGCCACACCGAGCGAGACGATCATGCCGGCGATGCCGGCGAGGGTGAGCGTGAAGCCGATCTGCCGGCCGAGCACCACCAGCGCGCCGAAGACGAGCAGCGCGGAGAGGATCAGGCTCAGGAAGATCACCGAGCCGAGCAGCCGGTAGTAGAAGAACGCGTAGATGATGACCAGCAGCATGCCGATGCCGGCCGCGAGCAGACCCGCGCGCAGGTGGCTGGCACCCAGGGTCGCGGTGACGTTCTGCGACTCCTGCGGCTCGAAGGTCACCGGCAGCGCGCCGTAGCGCAGCTGGCTGGCGAGCGCGCTGGCGTCCTTCTGGTTGAAGTTGCCGGTGATCTGGGAGTTGCCGGTCAGCACACCCTGGATCTCCGGGGAGGAGACGATCTCGTTGTCCAGCACGACGGCCACGCGGCACTTGCCGTCCTGACCGAGAGCGCTCGCGTCGCAGGCCTGACCCTCGTTGGTGAACGCCTCACGGGTCAGCGCGGTCCACTTGCCCTGGCCCTTGCCGGTGAAGTCGAGGCTGACCACCCAGGCGTTGGTCTGGTCGAGCACCGCGTTGGCGTCGTCCACGTCGGTGCCGAGCACCTTGGCCTGGTCGAGCAGGTACTTCGAGGCGCCGCCCTCGCAGGACACGACCTGCTGCTTCGGGTCGGAGATCGACGCCGGGGGACGCTTGTCGAGCTGGGCGCAGCCGATCGTCGGCACGTTGAACTGCATCTGCGCCGGCAGCACGGCGACCTCTTGCGGCGACAGCGTGCCGAACGGCTTGAGCTTGTCGCCCAGCGACGGGTCGGCGCTCAGGTCGGCGGGGGCCTGCAGACCGCTGGCGGCCTGCCAGGCGGCGGCGCCGACCTTCTGCTCGACGGCCTTGCGCTGCTCCTCGATGCTCGCCGGCACCGGCTCGGCGCTGGCGCTCGCCGACGGCGCGGCGGCGCTCGCCGACGCCGAGGGGGTCGGTGTGGCGCTGGCGGACGGCGCGGGCGCCATCCCGCCCTGACCACCGCTGGCCGACGGGCTCACCTTCGGGGCGGCGCTGCCGGACGGGGTCGCCGAGGGGGCGCCGGACGGGTTGACGCTGTCCGGGGCTGCCGTGGCCGGCGGCGCGGCGGCCGTCCCGCTGCCGTCGGCGCCCTTGAGCACCTTGCGGAAGCGCAGCTCGGCCGCGCTGCCCACCTCGTCGAGGTTCCGGTTCTCACCGGGCAGGGAGATGACGATGTTCCGGTTGCCCTCGGTGACCACCTCGGCCTCGGCCACGCCGAGCCCGTTGACCCGGTTCTCGATGATCTGCCGGGCCTCCTCAAGGTTCTCGGCCGTCGGGGGCTTGCCATCGACGCTGTTGGTCGCCTCCAGCGTCATCCGGGTGCCGCCGATCAGGTCCAGGCCGAGCCGAGGCTCCAGCCGGTCCTTGAAGCTGCCGCTGGCGCCGCCCGAGAAGAAGACCAAAAGATAGAGGACGACGAAGATGAACCCGAGCACGGCGAGCTGCCGGCCGGGTCGCATCTGTCCCTGAGGTGGTGCCACGGTTGTCCTGTCTCCCTGTACGGTCGCGCCGCTGCGCGCGGCGGCGGCGAGTGTCGGGCCGGGGGTCCCGGCCAACGGGTCTGACCTGGCCGACGGGGGGTGCCGGCGCGCTGGCCGGACGCGCCGGCGTGGGACGCCGACGGTCACGGGAACGTGCCGACGCCCGGCGTCGACCCAACTATCCAGTTTTCACGTCGCGTCCGCTGCCCCGTCGGACGGGGCGGCCCCGGGCTCCGGTCGCCTGGTCGTACGCCAGAACCGTCGCCCGGCGGCCGAAATCAGTCCTTGACGGTGTCCGCGTCCTCGGTGGCCGGCTCGCTCGGCAGCTCCGCGCGGGTGACCACCCGGGCGATGGCCGGCCGGGCGTAGCGGGTCTGCACGCCCGGAGCGATCTCGAGCAGCACCGCGTCGTCCTCGACGCCGGTGACCGTGCCGTAGAGCCCGCCGATGGTGACAACCTCGTCGCCCGGGCCCAGCGCGGACTGCATGGCCTCCGCATCGCGGCGACGCTTCTGCTGCGGACGGATCATCATGAAGTACATGACGCCGAAGAGCAGAACGATCATCAGGATCGGCGTGAAGCCGCCGGCCCCACCACCTGCTGCAAGGTATTGCACGGTTACTGCCTTCCCATTGGCCACCCGCCACGGCACGGGAGTGCCGGAGCGGAGGCGGATTCTCACATCCTGTACAGACCGCGGCGAAGTCTAATCCCTGCGCCTGAGAACACCGAATGCGGCGCAGATCACGTTCACATCACGGCTGATCGGTGTCCAGGGAGAACAAGTCGGGCGCAGACGGGACATCCATCCCAAATGTACCATTCGGCGGAGTGCGCCCCAGGTGCCGCCAGGCGGCCTCCGTGGCCACCCGGCCCCGCGGGGTACGGGCCAGCAGGCCGGCACGCACCAGGAACGGCTCGCAGACCTCCTCGACCGTGTCCGGCTGCTCCCCCACCGCCACGGCGAGCGTGGACAACCCGACCGGGCCGCCCCGGAACGAGTCCACCAGCGCGGTCAGCACCGCCCGGTCCAGCCGGTCCAGACCCAGCGCGTCGACGTCGTACACCGTCAGGGCCTTGCGGGCGGTGCCCAGGGTGACCACACCGTCGGCCCGGACCTCCGCGTAGTCGCGGACCCGGCGCAGCAGCCGGTTGGCGATCCGGGGGGTGCCCCGGGACCGGCCCGCGATCTCCGCCGCGCCGTCGGCCGTGATCGGCACCCCGAGGATGCGCGCCGAACGGTGCAGCAGCGTCTCCAGGTCCGCCGGGGCGTAGAAGTCGAGGTGCGCGACGAAGCCGAACCGGTCCCGCATGGGCCCGGTCAACAGACCCGAGCGGGTGGTCGCGCCGACCAGGGTGAACGGCTCGACGTCCAGCGGGATCGCGGTGGCGCCCGGCCCCTTGCCGACCACCACGTCGACCCGGAAGTCCTCCATCGCGCTGTAGAGCAGCTCCTCCGCCGGCCGGGCGATCCGGTGGATCTCGTCGATGAAGAGCACGTCGCCCTCGGCGAGGCTGGTCACGATCGCTGCCAGGTCGCCGGAACGCTCGATCGCCGGGCCGCTGGTCACGCGGATGCCGGCGCCCAGCTCCGCGGCGACGATGTTGGCCAGGCTCGTCTTGCCCAGCCCGGGTGGCCCGGAGAGCAGGATGTGATCCGGGGGCGACCCCCGCCGCATGGCGCCCTGCAACAACAGGTCGAGCTGATCGCGCACCCGGTCCTGGGCGATGAACTCGGCCAGCCGCCGGGGCCGCACGGTGGCCTCCACGTCCCGGTCGGCATCACTGACGTACGCCGAGACGAGACCGTCGGTGTCGCTCACCGTGCCGCCCCCCGTCGCCCCTCGGCGGTCATCGGGTACGACCCAGCAGGCGGATGGCCTGCTTGAGCAGGACCGGCACGGGCGGGGTGGCGCCGTCGAGGGTCTCCGCCACGGCGGCCACCGCCTGGTCGGCCTGACCGGCCGTCCAGCCCAGTCCGACCAGCGCCTGCCGCACCTGATCGGGCCAGGCGCCGCCGGTCACGCCGCCCACCCCGTCGGCGCCGATCGACACCGGGCCGATCCGGTCCCGCAACTCCAGCACCAGGCGCTCGGCGCCCTTCTTGCCGATCCCGGGCACCCGGGTCAGCGCGGCGGTGTCGGCGTTGGCGATGGCCTTTCGCACCGCGTCCGGCGTGTGCACGGCCAGCACCGCCTGGGCCAGCCGTGGGCCGACGCCGCTGGCCGTCTGCAACAGCTCGAACAACGCCTTGGCGTCGTCGTCGGCGAAACCGTAGAGGGTCAGCGAGTCCTCCCGGACCACCAGGCTGGTGGCCAGCCGCGCCGGCTGCCCCACCCGCAGCTCGGCGAGGGTCCCGGGGGCGCAGTGCACGGCCAGGCCGACACCGCCGACCTCGATCACGGCCAGATCCGGGCCTGTCGCGGTCACCGTGCCGCGCACGCTGGCGATCATCGTGCTCCTCCTCGTCGTGCCCGATCGGCCGCGGCGGCCAGCTTGGAACGGGTGCCGCCGCGCCATACGTGGCAGATGGCCAGGGCGAGAGCGTCGGCGGCGTCGGCCGGCTTCGGTGGCTCGTCCAGCCGCAGCAGCCGGGTCACCATGGCCGTCACCTGTGCCTTGTCGGCCTGGCCGGAACCGGTCACCGCCGCCTTCACCTCGCTCGGGGTGTACGTCTGCACCGGCAGCCCGGCCCGCGCCCCGGCCAGCACGGCGATGCCGCTGGCCTGGGCGGTGCCCATCACCGTCCGGACGTTGTGCTGGCTGAACACCCGCTCGACGGCGACGCTCTCCGGCTGGTGCTCGGCGACCAGCTTGGTCAGCGACCGGTCCAGGTGCAGCAGGCGCAGCGGCAGGTCGTCGGCCGGGTCGGTGTAGACCACGTAGTACGCGATGAGGGTGCAGGGCCGACCGGGCACGCCCTCGACGACGCCCACCCCACACCGCGTCAACCCCGGGTCGACCCCCAGCACCCGCACGCCGCCCCCCTCCCCCAGCCGTCAGCAGTACGTGTGTTCGACACCCTAACCGGCGCCCTTCCCACCAGCCCCACGGGACACGCCCTCCCACACCCCACGCCCTGCTCCCGGCGCGCGGCGGGGCGGGCGCGGGCGATGGGGGCAGGGGGCAGGGGCAGGGGGGCCACACAGCAGTGGTACGGAGTATGTGTCGCTGCCCCATGTGCCGCAGGGCACACAGCTCGTAACTTCTTGCGCCATGACGGCAGAACCCGTGGTGGTCCCCCACGTCGTACAGGTCGACCTCGCCGGTCGGACCGCCCTGGTCACCGGGGGCGGCAGCGGCATCGGGCGGGCCTGTGCCCTGCGGTTGGGCGCGGCCGGCGCCAAGGTGCTCGTGGTGGACCGCAACCTGGAGGCGGCCAAGGCGGTCGCCGCCGAGGCCGGCGGACGCGCCGAGGGCGTGGACCTGGCCGACGCGGCGGCCGTGGACGCGCTCGACGTGGACGTGGACATCGTGGTGAACAACGCCGGCCTCCAGCACGTGGCGCCGCTGCAGGACTTCCCCGTCGAGCGCTTCGAGTACATCCAGCGGGTGATGGTGGAGGCGCCGTTCCTGCTGATCCGCCGCGCGTTGCCGCACATGTACGCCCGGGGCTGGGGCCGGATCGTCAACATCTCGTCGGTGCACGGCCTGCGCGCCTCGCCGTACAAGGCGGCCTACGTCTCGGCGAAGCACGCCCTCGAAGGGCTGTCGAAGGTGGTGGCGCTGGAGGGTGCCGCGCACGGGGTGACCGCCAACTGCATCAACCCGGCGTACGTACGAACCGCCCTGGTGGAGAGCCAGATCGCCGATCAGGCGGCCAGCCACGGCATCGGCGAGGCCGAGGTGATCGAGAAGGTCATGCTGGCGCGGGCCGCCATCAAGCGGCTGATCGAGCCGGAGGAGGTCGCCGAGTTGTTGGCGTACCTCTGTTCGCCGCCGGCGGCCTTCATCACTGGCGCGTCGATCGCGCTCGACGGGGGCTGGACGGCCAACTAGTGGGCGCGAGCACAATGTCGACCATGTCGTCGCCGGTGGAGTTCCTCGAACTGCTCGCTCGCGAGGCCGCCGCGGTGGAGTTCGAGGGCCCGTTGGTGGCCGCGCGCGCCGCCGGGATGCCCGCCGACCAGCTGGCCGAGCTGGAGCAGGCCAAGACCGTGGCGCTGCGGGTCCGCGCGCTGCTGGAGCGCCGCCGCCGTCGGGAGACCGAGCTGTCCGGCCTGTACGACACCGTCAGCGACCTGGCCGGACTGCGCGACCTGGACGACGTGTTGCGGGCGATCGTGCACCGGGCCCGTAACCTGCTCGGCGCCGACGTGGCGTACATGACGCTCAATGACGACGAACGCGGCGACACGTACATGCGGGTGACCGACGGGTCGGTCTCGGCCCGCTTCCAGCAGCTGCGGCTGCCGATGGGCGCCGGTCTTGGTGGCCTGGTCGCCCAGTCCGGCGCCCCGTACGTGACCGCCAACTACGGCGAGGACGCGCGCTTTCACCACACCGGGGAGATCGACGCCGGGGTGGGCGAGGAGGGCCTGGTGGCGATCCTCGGGGTGCCGCTGCGGCTCGGCTCCACCTCGATCGGGGTGCTCTACTCGGCCAACCGCTCGGCCCGGCCGTTCGCCCGCGAGGAGGTGACGCTGCTGGTCTCCCTGGCCGCGCACGCCGCGGTGGCGATCGACACGGCCCGGCTGCTGGCCGAGACGCGCTCGGCGTTGGCCGAGTTGTCGGCGGCGAACACCACCATCCGGGCGCACAGCAGCTCGGTGGAGCGGGCCGCGGCGGCGCACGACCGGATGACGGCGCTGGTGCTGCGCGGCGGCGGGGTGGAGGACGTGGCCGCCGCGGTGACCGAGGTGCTGGGCGGGGCGCTGCTGGCGCTGGACGCCCAGGGCCGGTTGCTGGCCCGGGTGGGTGAGATCGACGAGCCGGACCGGGCGGACATCGTCGAGGCGGTGGCCGCCTCGCGTACGGAGGGACGCAGCGTGCGCCGCGGCCCGCTCTGGTACGCGGCGGTGGTGGCCGGTGCGGAGAACCTGGGCGCGCTGGTGCTGCGGCCCGACGACGAGTTGGTCGACGCCGACCAGCGGATCCTGGAGCGGGCCGCGCTGGTGACCGCGCTGCTGCTGCTGTTCCGCCGGACCGTCGCCGAGGCGGAGGGGCGGGTCCGTGGCGAGTTGCTGGACGATCTGATCGCCCGGCCGCTGCGCGACACCGACGCGCTGCGCAGCCGGGCCCGCCGGCTCGGCGTGGACCTGGACGCGCCGCACGTGCTGGTGGCGGTGGGCGACGACGCGATCGCGGCGACCGGCTCGGCGCGGCAGCGGGTGCTCTCCTGGGCCACCACGTACGCCTCGGCGCGCGGTGGCCTGGCCGCGGCGCGCGACGGTCGGGTGGTCCTGATGCTGCCCGGCCAGGATGCCGGTGGCAGCGCCCGCGCGGTCGCGCGGGACCTGTCGCGGGTGACGGGCCGGCCGGTGACGGCCGGGGCGAGCGGCCCGTCGACCGGACCGGGGACGCTGGCCGGGACGTTCCACGAGGCGGACCGTTGTCTGACGGCGCTGGGGGCGCTGGGCCGCGCCGGTCAGGGCGCCAGTACCGCGGAGCTGGGCTTCGTCGGTCTGCTGCTGGGCACGGTCGGTGACCGGGGTGAGCGGGACGTGGCCCAGTTCCTCACCGCCACGGTCGGGCCGGTGGTCGACTACGACGCCCGGCGCGGGACGGCGCTGGTGAAGACGCTGGAGGCGTACTTCGGGGTGGGCGGCAGCCTGGCCCGTGCCGCCGAGCAGTTGCATGTGCACGTCAACACGGTGACCCAGCGGCTGGAGCGGGTCGGGCAGCTGCTCGGCGCGGACTGGCAGCGGCCCGATCGGGCGTTGGAGGTGCAGTTGGCGCTGCGCCTGCACCGCCTGCGCGCCCCGGCGGGTTGACCCTGCCGGGGGCGCGCGGTCGGGTCAGCGGGCGCGGATGCCGTCGAGGACGGCGTCGACGACCTGCGTGGGCAGGGTTCGATCGTTCAGCTCCGGGTTCCACTGCAGAACCCGTTGGATCAGCATCGGCCCGGTGAGCAGCGCCATGGTCACCTCGACGTCGATGTCGGGTCGCAGCAGCCCCTCGTCGATGCCGCGCCGCAGCACCTCGCGCATCAGCTGACGCCGGGGCTCGATGATGTTCCGGTAGAGCTGGAACTGGTCGGGGCTGCGGTTCACCGCCGGCACCAGGCACGGCATGATCTTTGTGGCGCGGGGGTCGACATTCCGCCCGACCGCGCCGACCAGCAGGAGCAGGTCGTCGCGGACGGAGTCGCCGGCTGGCTGCGGCATGACGCCCTTGAGCCGGCGCAGCGCGTCCAGCAGCAAGGCGTCCTTGCCGGCCCAGCGGCGGTAGATGGTGGCCTTGCCGACGCCGGCGCGGGTGGCGATCGCCTCGATCGAGAGCGCCTCGACGGTGCTGCCCTCGGCGAGCAGGTCGAGGGTCGCCTCGATGATCGCCTCGTCGGCGCGGATGCTCCGCGGTCGCCCGGGCGACCGCGGAGCATCGGCGGTGGACATCATGTCGGACATTGTCCCTGAACCTAGGGTGTCCCGGCCAACTCGGGCTCGGCGGCGGGGGCCGCCGACGCCGGAGCCAGCGCGTCGCGACCCGGCATCCACCGCAGCACCACCAGCACGCCGAGGGCCGCGACGACCGCGGACAGCGCCGCCGCCCAGTGCATGGCGGTGACGAAGGCGTCGTTGGCCGCCGAGATCAGCGTCGGCGCCGCCGGGCCGAGCTGTCCGGCCGCCGCGTACGCCCCGGAGATCGACTCGTTGGCCGCATCCTGGGCCTGCACGGGCAGGCCGGTCAGCGCGTCGCCCACGTCACTGCGGTAGACCGCGGAGAGCACCGAGCCGAGGACCGCCACGCCGAGCGCGCCAGCCACCTGACGGACGGTGTTGCTCACCGCCGAGCCCACGCCGGCCTTCTCGCGGGGCAGCGCCGACATGATGGACTCGGTGGCCGGCGGCATGATGTTGGCCATCCCGACGCCCTGGATGAAGAAGATGACCAGCACGATCCAGATCGGGGTGGACGCGCCGACGAAGGCGAACGCGGCCAGCGCCACCACGGTCAGTCCCAGCCCCACGGCGGCGACCGTCCGGCCGCCGTAGCGGCGGACCATCGCGGCGCTGCGCGGCGCGAAGATCAGCTGGGCGCCGGCGAAGGGCAGGAAGAGCAGGCCGGTCTGCAGCGGGCTGTAGTCGCGGACCAACTGCAGGTAGAACGAGCTGAAGAACATCACGCCCATCGCGGCGAAGAACACCAGGCCGACGATCGCCACCGGCGCGGCGAAGCGCGGCACCTTGAACAGCCGGACGTCCAGCGACGGGTGGTCGGAGTGCAGCTCGTGCCGCACGAACCAGGCCAGCACGGCGAGGCCCACCAGGATCGAGCCCCAGGCCACCGGACGGTCGAAGCCGTGCTCGCCACCGTCGATGATGCCGTAGGAGAGGGCCACCAGGCCGACCACGGAGAGCAGGACGCCGAGCAGGTCGACGCGGCCGGGGCGCGGGTCACGCGACTCGGGGACGAGCAGCGCCACCAGGATCACGCCGGCGACGACCACCGGGACGTTGATCAGGAAGACCGAGCCCCACCAGAAGTGCTCCAGCAGCGTGCCGCCGAGGATCGGGCCGATCGCCACGGCGAGGCCGACCGCGCCGGCCCAGACGCCGATGGCCCGGCCGCGCTCACGCGGGTCGAACACGTTGGAGATGATCGAGAGCGTCACCGGCATGATGGCCGCGCCGCCGACCCCCATCAGGGCGCGGGCCGCGATGAGTTGCGCGGGGCTGTCAGCGTACGCGGAGAGCAGCGACGCCAGGCCGAACAGCGCCAGCCCGAACATCAGGAAGCGCTTGCGGCCGGCGCGGTCGCCGAGCACCCCGAAGGTGAACAGCAGCCCGGCGAAGACCAGTGTGTAGGAGTTGATGGACCACTCCAGCTCGCCCTGGCTGGCCCCGAGGCCGTGCACCGGGTCGGCCAGGGTGCGCAGCGCGACGTTGAGGATCGTGTTGTCGAGGACGACGACGAGGAGGCTGATCACCAGCACCCCCAGGATCGCCCACCTCCTCGGGTGTCCCGTGTTCTCGTGCAGTTCCATGCCCAGTTCTCCCCCGGTTGCACCCGTCGCGCAATACGATACGAGCCAGACTCGTAATGCGGACAGCCTAAGGGCGGGCATTAACGATACGGAACCGATCCGTATCGTATGTGGCGGGCGTCACGCCCGCTGGACCGCCAGACAGGCGGCGACGGCGGCCCGGCAGCCCGCCCAGATGGCCCACCGGCGCGGCCAGCGGCTCGATCCAGCCACAGACGTACCCCCGGGTAGACATTCGCTACCCGGGGGTACGCCGCGAGCGCGCGCGGCGGATGCGCCAGCGGGAATTTACCGGCGGCGCAGCGCCAGCCGGCGGGCCAGCGCGGCGGCGCTGCCCCAGATGCCCCGCCGGAAGAGCACCACCACGAGGACGAAGATGCCGCCCGTGACCAGGCCGATCGCCTCGAATCCGGAGAACGACAACCAGTCCTCCAGGCGTACGACGACCGCGGCGCCGAGCACCCCGCCCCACAGCGTGCCGATTCCGCCGAGCACCACCACGATGACCGCCTTGCCGGAGGTGGTCCAGTGCAGCACGTCCAGCGAGACGAACCGGTGCCCCACCGCGAACAGGCCGCCGCCGAGGCCGGCGATGAACCCGGACAGGACGAACGCGGTGAGCTTGTAGCCGTGCACCGGGTAGCCCAGGGCACGGGCGCGGGCCGGATTGTCGCGGATGCCGACGAGCACCCGGCCGAACGGCGAGTGCACGATCCGCCAGGCGGCGGCCAGCCCGAGCAGCACGATCGGCAGGATCGCGTAGTAGAAGTAGTAGTCGTCGGTCAGATCCAGGCCGAAGAACGAACGGGGCACGCCCTGCAGGCCGTTCTCCCCCTGCGTCACCGAGCGCCACTCGTTGGCCACGTAGTAGACCATCTGCGCGAACGCGAGGGTCACCATGGCGAAGTAGATGCCGGTCCGCTTCACGGCCAGGTAGCCGATCGGCACCGCCAGCAGGGCCGCGGCGAGCGCCCCGGCCAGCACCGCGAGGGGGAACGGCAGGCCGGCGTGGATGGCCACCAACCCGGTGACGTACGCGGAGGCGCCCCAGAACGCGGCGTGCCCGAAGGACATCAGCCCGGTGAAGCCGAGCAGCAGGTCCACCGCCACGGCGAACAGCGCCCAGCAGAGGATGTCCACCGCGACCGCCGGGTAGAGGCCGTTGGGCAGCCAGGCCGCGACGGCCAGCCCGACGGCGAGCAGCGCGTACCGCACCCAGCCGGGGGCGTGGGCCACGGCGACCAGCCCGGACGGCGGCGTCGAGCGGGACGCGTCGGCGGGAGTGTCCACGGTGCTCGTCATGCCGGGGCCTCCTCACGACCGAACAGGCCGGCGGGACGCCAGAGCAGGACGCCGGCCATCACGATGAAGACGATCGTCTGCGACACGATCGGGAAGTTCGACAGGTACGCCTCGCCCCACGCCTGCACGAGGCCGATGCCGAAGCCGGCGGCGACCGAGCCGAAGATGGAGCCCAGACCGCCGATCACGACCACCGCGAAGACCACGATGATCAGGTCGGCGCCCATCAGCGGGTTGACCGCGCGCATCGGCGCGGCCAGCACACCGGCGAGCCCGGCCAGGCCGATGCCGAAGCCGAAGACCGGCGTCACCCAGCGCCCGACGTCGATCCCGAACGCCCGGGTCAGGTCGGGCCGCTCGGTGGCCGCCCGGACGACCATGCCGATCCGGGTCCGGGTGAGCACCCACCACACCGCCACGCAGAGCAGCACCGCGAAGCCGAGGATGAACACGCGGTACGTCGGGAAGTCGAACAGGCCGAAGTTCACGGTCCCGTCCAACAGTGCCGGGGTGGCGTACGGGCTGGACTGCACGCCGTAGCGCAGCTTCACCAGGTCCTGCAAAATCAGCGTCAGGCCGAAGGTGAGCAGGAAGTTGTAGAGCGGGTCGAGCTTCGTCAACCGGTGGATCACCGCGCGCTCCAGGGCCATGCCGAGCAGCCCGAGCCCGACCGGCATGATCACCAGGGCCGCCCAGAACGGCACGCCCGCCTCGGTGAGCAGCACGTACGCGCCGAACGCGCCCAGCATGTAGAACGCGCCGTGCGCGAAGTTGACCACCCGCAGCATGCCGAAGATGACGGCGAGCCCGAGGGCGAGCAGGGCGTAGAACGCCCCGCTCACCAACCCGTTGAAGGTGTTCTGCGCGAAACCACTCATAGCTGGCAGTCCGCCGACGGCGCGCGGAACGCCTCCGCGGCGGGGATCGTCTTGAGCACCTTCACGTAGTCCCACGGCTCGCTGACCTCGGCCTGCGGCTTCACCTGGGCCAGGTAGGCGTCGTGCACCACCCGGTGGTCCTCGGCGCGGATCTTGCCGTTACGCAGGAAGACGTCCTCGACGGTCTTGCCCTCCAGGCCCTTGACCACGGTATCCGCGTCGTCGGTGCCGGCGGCCTGCACCGCCTCCAGGTACTGCAACGCCGCCGAGTAGTTGGCGGCGTGCGCGAACGTCGGCCGGGTGCCCGCCTTCTGCTGGAAGCGGTCGGCGAACTCCCGGTTCTTCGCGTCGAAGTTCCAGTACCAGGCGTCGGTGTACGTGGTGCCGGCCAGCGCGGCCGGGGTGAGCGAGTGGATGTCGGTGAGGAACATCAGGCCCACGGCGAGGCCGACGCCCTTCTCGCGCAGTTTGAACTCGTTGTACTGCTTGACCACGTTGACCAGCTCCGCGCCGGCCTGCATGGTGCCCAGCACGTCCGGCTTGGGCTTCAGCGTCGGCGCCTTGAGCAGGAAGGTGGAGAAGTCGCCGCTGGTGTTCGGGAACGGGGCGCCGTCCTTGCCGACCACCGTGCCGCCGGCCGCCGTGATGGCGCTGGAGAAGCTCTTCTCCATGTCCTGCCCGAACGCGTAGTTCGGGTAGAGGATGTACCAGTTCTTGCCGATCTGCTCGGTGGTGGTCTTCCCGGTGCCGTTGGCCAGCATGTACGTGTCGTAGGCGTAGTGGAACGTGTACCTGTTGCAGCTCTTGCCGGTCAGGTCGGTCGTCGCCGCGCCGATGTTGAAGTAGAGCTTCTTCTTCTCCTTGGCCACGTCGGCGACCTTCAGCGCCGCCGACGAGGTGGGCACGTCCAGGATGAGGTCGACGCCCCTGCGGTCGTACATCTCCTGGGCCTTGGAGTTGGCCACGTCCGGCTTGTTCTGGTGGTCGGCGGTTTCCACGGTGATGTTCCTGGTCACCGCCTTGTCGCCGTACTTCGCGGTGAAGTCGGCGATGGCCATCTCCACCGCCGTCACCGAGTTCTTGCCGGACAACTCCGAGTACGCCCCGGACTGGTCGTTGAGCACGCCCAACACGATCTTGTCGCCGGTCAGCTTCTGATCGCCGCCCGACTGGGGTCCACCACCGCCGCAACCGGCGACCAGCACCACCGCGGCCGACGCCGCGACCACACCCACCGTCCTGCGCATGCCCACTCCATCCATTCCGCGCACCGTCGCGCGGCTCGTCGTTGAGAAGAATCAGATTCCGAGGTACGCGAGCAGCTCGCGTTCGCGCGAGCGCACCTCGGAGTTGTCCATCGCCTCGGCGACACGTCCCTCGGCCAGCAGGTAGTGCCGGTCGGCGACGCCGGTGGCGAAGTGCAGGTTCTGCTCGACCAGCAGCACGGTCACCCCGTGCTGCTTGGCCTCCCGCAGCAGGTCGCCGACCTGCTGCACGAGCAGCGGTGACAGCCCCTCGGTGGGCTCGTCGCAGAGCAGCAGTCGCGCGCCCATGCGCAGCACCCGGGCCAGGGCCAGCATCTGCTGCTCGCCGCCGGAGAGCATGGTGGCCGCCGAGTCCCGCCGGGTGTACAGGGCCGGGAACGCCTCGTACACCCGCTGCAGCGGCCACGGGTCGGGGCCGACCGTGGGCGGCAGGGTGAGGTTCTCGGTGACGGTCAGGGTGGCGTAGCTGCCCCGGTCGTCGGGCACCCAGCCCAGCCCGAGGCGGGCCCGGCGGTGCGCGGGCAGCCTGGTGATGTCCCGCCCGTCCAGCTCCACCGTGCCGCGCTGGCCGGAGTGCAGCCCCATCACACACCGCAGCAGGGTGGACTTGCCGGCGCCGTTGCGGCCCACGAGGGTGACCACCTCGCCGGCGGCGACCTCGAGGCCGACGTCCCGCAGCACCTGCGCCTCGCCGTAGAACGCGGAGAGGTTGTCAATGCGCAGCATCAGCGGCTCCCAGGTAGGCGGTGATCACGCGCTCGTCGGCGCGGACCTGCTCGTACGGGCCCTCGACGAGGACCTTGCCGGCCTGGAGCACGGTGACGGTGTCGGCGAGCCGGCCGACCACGCTCATGTTGTGCTCGACCATCACCACGGTCCGGCCCGCACGGACCCGGCTGATCAGCTCGACGGTGCGGTCGACGTCCTCCAGGCCCATCCCCGCGGTCGGCTCGTCGAGCAGCAGCACCTTCGGGTCCAGCGCGAGGGCGATGGCCAACTCCAGGGCCCGCTTGCGGCCGTACGCCAGCGCCGCCGACGGCGCCTGCGCCAGGTCGGCCAACCCCACCATGGCCAGCAGTTCGTCGGCCCGTTCGGTGTAGCGGTCCAGCAGCTTCGCCGAACGCCAGAACCGCCAGCCCAGCCCGCTCGGGGACTGCAACGCCAGCGCGACGTGCTCGCGGGCGGACAGCTGCGGGAAGAGGCTGGTGATCTGGAACGAGCGGGCCACGCCGAGCCGGGCGACCCGCTCCGGCGGCAGCCCCGTGACGTCCCGCCCGGCCAGCTCGATCCGCCCGCCGCTGGGCGCGAGAAACCCGGTGAGCAGGTTGAACAGGGTGGTCTTGCCGGCGCCGTTCGGGCCGACGAGCGCGTGCACGCTCTCCGGCGCGACGTCCAGATCGACCTCGTCGACCGCCCGGAAGCCCCGGAAGTCCCGGGTCAGCCCGCGGGCCGACAGGAGCGCTTGCCCGGCCATCGCCTCATCCTCCGTACGGTCGCGGCGACGGTCGGTTCGGTGACCGCGGTCACAGGCCCGTCGCGTGGAGGAAACCTACGGCGGCTCGCGCGGGACGAGCCATGTCGATGGGCTCCATATTCGGCGGGCAGGGGACGTGCGCGAACTCCACTCCCCGCGTGCCTCCCACTTGACCCGACCACCTAGGTTGATGATCCACACAGCCCAGCGGAAGGTCCCCACCCCATGCCCGTCGGCTTCACCATGGCGATCGTCTTCGCCGCCGCCCTGGCGGTCAGCGCCGTCCTGGCACTCGTCGCCCCCGCACAGCCGCTGAAGCGGATGGCCGCCCTCGCGACGCTCGTCTTTCTCGCCCTCACCCTGCTGGTCGGTGTCACCTCCAGCGCCCACTCGGTGCCCATCCGCTCGGTCGGCATCGTCACCAGCTTCGGCAAGCCCACCGGCAAGGTGACCGGCTCCGGCCTGAAGTGGGTCGCCCCCTGGCAGAAGGTCGGCGAGTGGGACGCCGGCCGGCAGAAGTACGACCACATCGGCGGCAACAACTGCGTGCGCGTCCGCACCGGCACGCTCGCCGACGCCTGCGTCGAGGTGCTCATCGAATGGCAGGTCAAGCCGGAGAACGCGCCGAAACAGTTCATGGACTACAAGGGAGACTTCCTCAGCTTCCGGGGTCAGCGGGTGGGTGTGCAGCTCGACAGCGCGGTCAACGACGCGTTCGCCGCGTACAACCCGCTGGAGAAGATCGACGCGCGGACCGGTGACCTCAACGTCGACCTCAAGCCGTTCGCGGCGAACATCAAGACCAGCGCGGACACCCGCCTCGCCAGCGACGTGGACATCCTCTCGGTGACCATCACGCGGGTGAACCACGACGACAAGACCGAGGGCAACATCAAGGCGTTCCAGGACAAGCTCGCCCAGACCCGCAACCTGGAGCAGGACCGCAAGAACGCCGAGATCTCCAAGCAGATCACCGAGACCAACGCGAAGGTCGACAAGGTCACCCGCTGCCTGGAGATCGCCGAGAAGAACGGCGCCAACCCGGGGCTGTGCATCAACCCGGGCATCGTCACCGGCAAGTGAGCGACGTCGAGCGGATCAGCGCTCCCACCGGCGGGGAGCGCTGATCCTGGCCCAGTTCGCGCCGAACGTCATCCGGCGCAGCGGTGACGCGAAGCCGCAGAGTTCGGCCAGCGACAACTGACGGGTGAGCAGGGCGGCGTCGCGCAGTGCGGTGTTGGCGCCGTTGCCGCCCTCGAAGCCGCCCTCGAAGCCGCCCTCGAAGCCGCCCTCGGCGATCGCCGAGAATGCCGCGTGGACCAGCGCCTGCCGGCGGTCGAGTTGCCATCCGCTCTGGCCGCCGGCCATGCCGATGTGCTGGTGCGCGGTATACCGCAGAGGTATGAATATGACTCTGCGGTATACCGCGCACCACCGCATCCGCCCCCACAGAGGTGACCGACGACTCTCGGACACGAGGAGCACCTCGGCGACGTCGTGGCCGGCTACGGCGTCGACCTCGACCTCGACCTCGACGTGATCCGGGCGTGGTGGTCGTTGCGCAGCCTGCTGGCGATCCGTTGGCTGGCCGAACACGGCTTCGACCCCTCGGCGCCCGGCTGCGAGGTCGACGTGCTGCGGGCGCGGATGTGACGAGCGTCAGGGGATGAGTCGGTCGAGCAGCTCGAACCGCTCGTACGGCTGGTCGTAGTCGCCGAAGTGCCCGTCGTCGCGCACGATCTGGGTGCCGCCGAGCCGCTCGAACATGGCGCGTCCCTGTCGGTCGTCGCAGCCGTACGGATCCTCGCGGGAGTTGATGAAGTAGATGTCGCGCACGTGCGACCGGATCGCGGCCCAGTCGTAGCTCTCCTGGAGCACCGGTTCCTCGCCGGTGTTGGGCTGGGTGCAGTAGCCGGCGACCAGGATCGCCTGGGCGACGGTCACCTCGACATGCTCCAGGAGCGCCAACAGCAGGGCCGCGCCGCCGGAGTGGCCCACCAGGACGGTGTCCTCGTCGAAGCGGTGCCCGTCGAGCACCGTCGGCAGGAACGTCGCGATCGGCTCGACGTTGATGCCCGGCAGGTGCGGCACCTCGACGGCGTAGCCCCGAGCCTCCAGCCGCTGCGCCAGCCAGCGGTACCAGACCACGTTTGGGTTGCCGCCGGTCCCGTGGAAGATGATCGCGCTGCGCCCCATCGTGCCCCCTCCGCATCGACGCGATGATCAAACCACGGGTGGTGTCCGAGCGGGGGCACGCGTCTCGCCAGGCCGGCCCGCTCGACTCAGTCCAGCGTGACCACCCAGCGGGCGCCCTCACCCCGGGCAAGCCGATCGAACGCGGTGGCCGCCTCGTCCAGCCCGATCGTGCCACTGACCAGCACGCGCAGATCCAGGGTGCCGTCGGCGAGCTCGGTGGCCAGCACCGGCACCTCGCGGTCCGGGTCGGACGAGCCGTACACCGAGGAGCGCAGCGTACGGGCGGAGTGGAAGATGTCGAGCGCGCCGAGGCTGACCATGTCGTCCTTGGCGCCCATGCCGACCACGGTGACCGCTCCCCCGCGCCGGGTGAGACGCCACGCCGCCCGGATCGTGGCGGCCCGCCCGACGCACTCGAAGGCGTGGTCGACGCCCCGGCCCTCGGTGCGTGCCCGCACCTCCTTGGAGAGCCGGTCATCGGAGAGCAGAAAGTCGGTGGCCCCGGCGGCGAGGGCCAGCTCCCGCTTCGCCTCGGCCACGTCGACGGCAAGGATCGTCGTGGCGCCGGCCCGGCGGGCGGCGGCGAGAACGGCGAGCCCGACCCCGCCGAGCCCGATGACGGCGACCGACTCGCCGGGCGCGACCCGGGCGGTGTTGCCGACCGCGCCGACGCCCGTGAGCACCGCGCAGCCCAGCAGCGCGGCCTGCTCGGCGGGCAGCCCGGCCGGGATCGGCACGACGGCGCTCTCCGGCACCACCACTGCCTCGGCGAGCGCACCGAGACCCAGCGTGAGGTGCAGCGGGATACCGTCCTCGGTCTCCCCGCGCGCCACGGTCGGGGTGGTGTTGGCGGCGCAGAGCCACGGTTCGTCGTGCCTGCACCACCAGCAGGCCCGGCAGGCGGGCGCCCAGTTGAGCACCACCGGCGTGCCGATCGGCAGCCGGGTGCCCGCCCCTGCCTCGGCCACCACGCCGGTCGCCTCGTGCCCGAGCACCAGCGGGAACGTCGCGGCCAGAGTGCCGTTGACCATGGACAGGTCGGAGTGGCAGACGCCGGCGGCCCGGATCGTCACCCGCACCTCGCCGGGGCCGGGGGCGGGCAGGCGTACCCGCTCGACCCGCAGTTCGGCCCCGCGCCCGCGCGCGACCAGCGCGCGGACGGTGACCGGCCCGCCCGCCGGCTCGGCGCCCACCGCCGGCCCGGCCGCCGGCTGAGCAACCACCCCCGGCCCACCCGTTGGTTCGGCGCCGCTCATCGCTGCATCGCCCGTCGGCTCGGCGCGGCTCATCGCTGGATCGCCTTCAGCTCGCAGAACTCGGCGAGGCCGTGCACGCCCAACTCCCGGCCCAGGCCGGACTGCTTGTAGCCGCCGAAGGGCGCGAGTGGGTTGAACGCCGCGCCGTTGATGTCGACCGCCCCGGTACGCAGCCGCCGCGCCACCGCGAGCGCCGCCTCCGGGTCGGCGGACCAGACCGCGCCGGCCAGCCCGTAGCGCGAGTTGTTCGCGATGGCGACGGCCTCGTCGGTGTCGTCGAACGGGAGAACGGCGAGCACCGGGCCGAAGACCTCCTCCTGGGCGAGCGCGCTGTCCGGGTGCACGTCGGCGAAGACGGTCGGGGCGACGAAGTGCCCCCGTGCCGGCACCGGGGCGTCCGGGCCACCGGCGACGAGGCGGGCGCCGTCGGCGAGAGCCCGCTCGACGTGGCCGCGCACCCGCGTCGCCTGGGCGGCGGAGACCAGAGGGCCGAGACGGGTGGCCGGGTCGAACGGGTCGCCGACGCGGTAACCGGACACCGCCGTCGCGACCAGGTCGAGCGCCTCGGCGTACCGGTCGCGGTGCACCAGCATCCGGGTCCACGCCGTGCAGGTCTGGCCGGAGTTCATCAGGGCGTTGCCGACGCCGACCTTGACCGCGGCGGCCAGGTTGGCGTCTTCGAGGATCACGTTGGCGGACTTGCCACCCAGCTCCAGCGCGACCCGGGCGATCCGGTCGGCGGCGAGTCGCATGATCCGGGTGCCGGTGGCGGTGGAGCCGGTGAACGAGACCAGGTCGACGTCGGGATGCCCGGCGAGCGCCTCGCCGACCGTCGCGCCGGTGCCGGGGACCAGGTTGAGCACCCCCGGCGGCAGACCGGCCTCGGTGACCGCGTCGAAGAGCAGGTACGCGGTCAGCGGGGTCAGCTCGCTGGGCTTGAGCACGACGGTGCAGCCGGCGGCGAGCGCGGGCGCGACCTTCGCCATCACCTGGTGCAGGGGGTAGTTCCACGGGGTGATCGCACCGACCACGCCGATCGGCTCGCGCACGACGAGGGAGTTGCCGATGGTCTCCTCGACCGGCGGCCGGGCGGCGAGCGCCACGTGATCGCGCAGCACGATCAACGGCAGCGCGACCTGCACTCGGGTGGCGAGCTTGAGCGGGGCGCCCAGCTCGACGGCGATGGTGCGGGCGAGGTCGTCGGCGCGCGTCGCGAGCGCGGCGTGCAGCCGGTCGAGGTACGCGGAGCGTTCGGCGGGCGCGGTAGCCGCCCAGCCGGGAAAGGCGGCGCGGGCGGCGGCGACGGCGGTGTCCACATCGGCCGCCGTGCCGGCGGGCACCTGACCGATCAGCTCGCCGGTGCTCGGGTTCTCCACGTCGATCACGTCGGTGCCGGCGGGGGACGTCCACTCGCCGCCGATGTGCAGGTGGCGCCGGAGGCGCAGGGCGTCGGGCAGCAGCGACGGCGGGGCGGCGAGGTCCATGGCGTCCCTTCCGGGGTGGGCGACGGGCTGGGGATGGCGCGCTGGGCGGGCGGCGGGCTGGGCGGTGGCGGGCTGGGCGAGGTCGCGGTGGGCGGTGAAACTAGCGCTGGGAGTTTGGACGCTACCCGCTGGGTCGCCCGGACTCCACCGGCCCGACGATGCGGGTGTACTCGGCGGCCAGGCCGTGCAGCAGTGCGTCCAGGCCGAGGGCGAAGGCGCCCTCGTCCACGCTCTGCTGGTGCTCGGCGAGCCGGTGCGCCTGACGCAGGTGCGGGTAGTGCGCGGCGTACAGCTCGGGGTCCTCGACGAAGCCCCGGGCGAACGAGCCGAGCGCCGAGCCGGCCACGAAGTAGCGCAGCGCCGCGCCGATGTGGGTGGCGCGGGCCGGTGGCCACCCGGCGCGGACCAGGCCGCCGTAGACCGCGTCGGCCATGGCGAGGGCGGCCGGCCGGCGACCGGGCCCCTGGGCCAGGTACGGCACGATGTTCGGGTGCGCGGTGAGCGCCCGCCGGTACGACCAGGCCCAGTCGCGCAGCGCGCCAGCCCAGTCCCGGCCGGTGAAGCCGCTGGTGTCGACGGCGCCGGTGACCGCGTCGGCGACCGCGTCGAGGATCTCGTCCTTGGTGGCGAAGTGGTTGTAGAGCGACGGGCCCTGCACGCCCAGCGCGGCGGCGAGTCGACGGGTGGAGAGCGCGGGCAGACCCTCGGCGTCGATGAGCGCCGTGGCGGTGTCGACGATCAGCTGCCGGGTGAGCCGGGGCTGGCGGGGTCGGGGCACTGCGCTCCTCGCGAGTCGGCGACGTAGGGGCTGGACGCATCAAAACTTACACCGCTAGTTTAGGGGTGACCGGCCGCGCCGACGCCAGGAGGACCACCGTGGACTTTTCGCTCACCGACGAGGAGCGGGCGGTGCGGGACACCGTCCGATCGTTCATCCGCCGCGAGGTGATGCCCCTGGAGGCGGAGGTGCTGCGCCGCGAGCGGGCGCACCAGCCGGGCCTGGACCACTCCGAGGTGCGCGAGCTGCAACTCAAGGCACGCAAGTTCGGCTTCTGGGGCCTGGCGACCCCCGAGGAGTACGGCGGGATGAACCTGCCGGCCGTCCTCCAGTCGCTGATCTGGACGGAGCTGGGCCACACGTTCGTGCCGTTCCGCTTCGGTGGCGAGGCCGACAACATCCTGTTCCACGCCACCGAGGAGCAGAAGCAGGAGTTCCTCATCCCGACGATCGAGGGTGAGCGGCGGTCCTGCTTCGCGATCACCGAACCGGGCGCCGGCTCGGACGCGGCCAACATCCGGCTGTCCGCGCGCCGCGACGGTGACGACTGGATCCTCGACGGCGAGAAGACCTTCATCACCGGCGGCCACGACGCCGACTTCGCCATCGTCGTCGCGGTGACCGACCGGGAGAAGGGCGCCCGCAACGGCGGCGCGACCGCGTTCCTGGTGGACCGGTCGATGGGCTGGCGCTCGGAGTTCATCCAGACCATGGGCGAGGGCGGGCCCGCGTCGCTGATCTTCGACGGCGTACGCGTGCCGCACCGCAACATCCTCGGCGAGATCGGGCAGGGCTTCACCCTCGGCATGGAGTGGATCGGCAAGGGCCGCTACACCATCCCGTCGCACGCCATCGGCATCGCCGAGCGGGTCCTGCAGATGGCGATCGACCACGCCAACACCCGCGAGACGTTCGGCGCGAAGATCGGCACCAATCAGGCCATCCAGTGGATGATCGCCGACTCGGAGACCGAGCTGGAGGCGGCCCGCTGGCTGGTGCTGCGCTCGGCGTGGACGGTCGATCAGGGCCTGGACCCCCGGCACGCCTCGTCGATGGGCAAGCTCTACGGCGCCGGCATGGTCAACCGGGTGGTCGACCGGGTGCTCCAGATCCACGGCGGCATGGGCTACACCCGTGAGCTGCCCATCGAACGCTGGTACCGGCAGGTCCGGCTCTACCGGATCTTCGAGGGCACCGACGAGATGCAGCGGCTGATCATCTCCCGCGATCTGCTGCGTGGATACACGAAGATCGGCGGTCACCTCGCCTGAGCGGGGCTCAGGCGGTCAGCGCCTCCAGGGCGGCGTCCACATCGGCCTCGGTGGAGTAAATGTGGAAGGAGGCGCGGACCCGTCCGGCGCGCACGGCCGCCCGGATGCCGGCCGCCGCCAGCCGCTGCTGCGCGTCGGGCACGTCCACGCTGACGATGGCGCTGTCCCCCGGCGGCTGACCCAACCCGGTCAGGAACCGGTTGGCCAGCGCCACGTCGTGCGCCCGGATCGCCGGCACGCCGATCTCGGCGACCAGCTCCAGTGCGGGCGCCGCACCGACCCAGCTGAACCAGGCCGGTGAGATGTCGAACCGGCGGGCGTCGTCGGCCAGCCGCAGCGGCGGGCCATAGTAGGAGGCGTGCGGGTCGCGGCCCGCGTACCAGCCGGCGGCGTCGGGGCGCAGCCGGTCGCGCAACGCCGGGGCCAGATAGGTGTACGCGGTGCCACGCGGGTTCATCAGCCACTTGTAGCCACCCACCGCCACCACGTCGGCTCGACTTCCGTCGAACGGCAGCCACCCGCACGCCTGGGTGGCGTCCACCACCACCAACGCGTCGTGCGCGCGGGCCGCGGCCACGATCTCGTCGTACGCCGCCACGGAGCCGTCCGCCGACTGCACCAGGCTGAACGCGACCAGGTCGGTGTCGGCGTCGATCGCGTCGACCAGCTCGTCGGCCGGCACCGCCCGGACCGTGACCCCACGATCCTCCTGAACCAGCCAGGGAAACAGGTTCGAGGTGAACTCGACCTCGGGAACCACCACGGTGGCCCCGGCCGGCAGCGCCGCCGCGACCGGAGCCAGCATCTGGGACACGGCCGCACCGACCGCCACGTCACCGACCGGCACCCCGACGAGGCCGGCGAACGCGGTGCGGGCCCGGTTTACGGACTCGCCCCAAACCTCCCACGACGTACGGCCGACCCGCCATTCGGCGAGGGCCTCCTGCAGCGCCGTCCAGGCCGGCTCGGGCGGCAACCCGTAGGTGGCGGTGTTCAACCAACCGGGCTCCGGCTGCCACAGCTTCTGTGCCTGCTCGATCTCCATGTCGTCGACGCTAGGCGGGGCGGCGTCGAACGGGCACGGCCAATCGGAGTCCTGCGGCCTGCGGGCTCCCCGCGGGGAGCTGCGGGTGGTGCCCGGCATCCGGCGCTCGCCACCCACAGCCGGACGCCGGGGAGGGCGTGATGACTCTGAGGTATGGATATGACTCCGAGGTATGTCACTCACGACCAACCTGCCGCCGAGGCGACCGGCCATGCGCGGGCGGTGACGTCATCGACGCCGATCCGCGCCCGGCGAAGGTCACCAGTCGACAGCGCGCTACGCGGTGGTGCGTCGCCATTGCTGGCTGGCGCCGGTGCCGCAGGTCCACTGCACGGCCTGCGCACCGTCCGCCGTGGCGGCGTTCAGCACGTCGAGGCACTTCCCGCTGTGGCGGGCCACGAGTCGGACGTAGCCGGTTCCGAGGTCCTCGACGCGCCACTGCTGGTTGGCGCCGCCGTTGCATGCCCACTGGATCACGCGGACGCCGTCGCCGGTGGCGCCCGCGCCGCCGTTGACGTCGAGACACTTGCCGCTGCTGACACTGGTCACCGTCGAGTAGCCGCCGCCGGCGTCGGAGAACCGCCACCGCTGGTTGGCCTGCCCGTTCGCGCCCCACTGAACGACGTTCGCGCCATCGGCGGTGGACGCGTTGAAGACGTCGAGGAGCTTGCCGCTGTGCCGCGCGGCCACCGTGTAGATGGTCGGCGTGGGGGCGGTGGTCAGCGGCACCACCCGGTACAGGCCGCTCCCGTGGGCGGGGATGGAGCGGGTGAGCGTGCCGGTGACGGTGCCAAGGCTCGCACTGGTCCACAGGTCGGTGACGGTGGCCGAGCCGATGCCCAGGTCGGCCAGGTTCACCGAGACGTTGGCGGTCGCGCTCTCGCGGTTGAACAGCGCCACGTACCGGTGGTCGGTGCCGGGAACGTCGGCGGTCCACACCTGCCGGGTGCCGCCGACGAGCTGCCGGTTGTTGGCGCTGTTCTGGTCGACCGCGAGCACCGCCGCGTTGGTCATCAACGCCAGCTCGGCGGCGCGGTTCTCGACGAGGTTGCCGCCCCACATCAGCGGCGCCCGGTTGATCGCCCACAGGGTCATGAGGGTGCGCTGCTCGTCAGCGGTGAGCCCGGAGTAGCGGGGTGCGCCGACCGGGCCGTACTTCGACAGCCGCCCGATCGGGATCATGTCCGGATCAGGCCAGGCGCCCGTCGTCCGGTACGGCGTCCAGTTGCGCAACTGGTCGAACAGCGCGTCGAGCGACGACCAGTTGTCCCACAGGTCGTTGACGATGCGCCACATGTGCGCGTTGTCCCGTACGTGCCCGCCACTGGACAGCGGTGTCGCGCCGGGCGAGAGGCTCAGCACCATCGGCCGTCCGCTGTGCTGGATCGCCGTCCGGTAGCCCTCGACCTCGGTCTGCCGGTACGTCGGGGCCGCGATGTCGTCCACCTTCACGTAGTCGACACCCCAGCTGGCCAGGAGCTGGAAGACCGAGTCCAGGTACGCCTGCGCGCAGGCGTTGGACATGTTCAGACCCCACATCAGGTTGAGCCAGGCCGCGGTGGTGTTGTTGTTGATCTGGTTGGCGCGGCAGGTGGTGCCGAGGATCGGCACGTTGTCCGCGACCGCCTGCCGCGGGATGCCGCGCATCAGATGGACGCCGAACTTCAGTCCCTGGTCGTGCACGTAGTCGGCGAGAGGCTTGAACCCG
Source organism: Micromonospora sp. NBC_00617 (assembly GCF_045161355.1). Lineage (NCBI taxonomy): Bacteria > Bacillati > Actinomycetota > Actinomycetes > Micromonosporales > Micromonosporaceae > Micromonospora > Micromonospora sp. NBC_00617. Next base: position 3,415,933 of record NZ_CP107751.1, read on the forward strand.
TTGCCGCCCGCCGCCGAGGGAAACCGCGTGGTGTCCGGCAGCAGCCGTCCGTTGGCGTCCATCCGCAGCCGGGGATTGAGGTTGGCGTCCTGGTTGGGGCTGTTGTTGTGCTGGCCCGGGTAGTACCAGGCCCAGTCGATGACGACGTACTGCCAGCCGTGCTGGCGCAGGTTGTCGCGCATGTAGTCGGTGTTGGCCCGCACGTCCGCCTCGGTGACACTCCAGCTGAACGAGTCGTAGCTGTTCCACCCCATCGGCGGGGTGTTCGCCGTGCCGTTGTCCCAGGCCGCGGCGGGCTTCGGGGAGATGACGGTGAGGCCGACGGCGAGCAGCACGACCAGGGCCGCGAACCCGGCCATCCGCCGTGCGGTGGAACGCGCGAGGACGAGCGTCATCGGACCTCCCGACTGGCAGTGGTGGTTGTCGATGTTAACGCTCACACATCACCTGTCAAGTGGCGCGCACGGTGCGCTCATCCGCAGGACCACGCCATCGCCCTGCCGCGGCGACCCGTCACGACCCTGCGGTACGGTCCGCCGGTGACGATCGAGGGCTGCTCATGTCTGATCTGCAGCGACAGTGCGCCGACCCGGGACAGCCGCACCGTGGAGTTGGTACGCGATCACGGGTGGTCGGTGTTGCGGGTAGGCGGAGGAATCGAATTCGCGTACACCATCGGCCTCTGGCACTCGTTCCGTCGTCCCGAGGTGGTGATGTTCGGCCTCGACGGCGAGGGCATGCAGCACTGGCTCAACGCCTGCGTCGATCATGCCCGCGAGCAGGGCTGGCCCGCCGAGGAGACGCCGTTCCACGGCGTGCTCGACGGCTTCCCCACCCAGCTTCGAGCGGTGGACCCGTCCTGGCACGACCCGCTCTTCGGCACGGCCTACCGCTTCTACCGTGGAGTCACGGTGCCGTTCCAGCAACTGGTGTGGCCGGATCGCAACGGCCTCTGGCCGTGGGAGGACGGCGCCACCGCGAGCAGCCGCAACCGCCAGGCCCACTCCTGGCTTCCGGTCCGGGAACACCCACAGGGCGCCTGGCGCCTGGTCGGCGAGCTGGAACCAGGGTTCCCGTTCGACGCGGGCCCGGACTCGTGGGCGCTGACGACCCGCGCGGTCGCCGCCGGCGCCCGCCCCGTCGCCCGGGTTATCAAGGACGAGGGCAGCCACGACGTGCTCGACGAGCGCGGATACGACGCCGACGACCTCTGCCTGGCGTTCCTCGGCGCGCTCGTACAACGCCATCCGCACCTCACCGACTGTGCCGACCTCGCCGACGGTCAGGTCGCAACCCTCGATGCCGACCGGGCCTGGAGTCGCTCGGCGTTGTCACGGGGCGACAGGCGCGCCAGCACCCGATCATGGAAGGTCGCCGAACCGATCTAGGCGCACCGATGGCACGAATATCGTGCCAACGCCGCATGATGGGCGACATGTTCAGATGGCGTGACCGCCTACGGGCACCGGCCGTCTCGGCCGCCCAGCGCGACATGTGTCGCCGCTTCGGCGTTGAGCCCGCGCCGCCCGGGCACCGGACACACGTCGGGCTCGCACTCTCGCGACCACGTCACCTGCAACCGCTGAACGCGGTGCGGCACTCGGCCGCAGGCGCCGGCAACGGCTGGTTCGTCTGGCGCGGCCCGGAAATCCCCCGAGAGGACGACCATTTCTTCGCGCCCCTGCACGTCGAGCACCTGGACGAACACGCTCCAGAACTTGAGCCGTACCTCGCTCTCCCACCAGGTTGGGCCGTGGTTCTGGCACCCGGCTACGAGGACGTCTGGTACGACGAGTCGCTTCTCGACATCGGCACGGATGGGTAGACAGGACCCGTGACCTACTTCGCGGATCTGACGCCGTACACGTACCTGGAGCGGCATGACGAGGACGGGCACGGGGCATCCGACGAGCCGCTGCTCAACGTCGGCTGGCTGGACGCCTCGCATCCGTTCCCGACCGGCGCTCCCCCGGACGGGTTGATGCCCGCTCTGACCGAACTGGCCACGGTGCGGGTCCGTCAGACACGCGGGTACCACTACTGCGAGATCTGCGTCCGGGACATGGGCGAGGACGCCATGGAGGCCATTCGGCAGGGCGTGATCGTCCGCGAGAGCGCCGAATTCGAGGTACGGGGCGATGACGTCGCGTACGCCGCACCTCAGCTTCTGCTCCACTACATGGCCGCCCACAGATACCTGCCACCAGCCGAGTTCTGTGCGGCGGCCCTGCTGTCAACGACCTGACGCGGTCGCCGCGTCACACCAGGCGTTGAATGCGGATCTTCGGGCGCTCGTTGCGCAGGTGGCCCTGCTTGTGCTGGCGGACCTGCTCGTCCCAGACCTCCTGGTCGTAGTCGGGGTTGGGCGGGATCCACCTGTGTGACCCGTCGCTGTAGTGGAACTTCTCGTCTCCGGGCCGAAGGATGCTCACCGCACCCAGCCGAGAAGGCGCCGGTGCAGGTGCCTGGCGGGGACGTGGGCCAGGTGTTGCGTAGCAACGACGAGTTGCGCGGCCAGATAGACAGTCAGGGACAAGCGACATCCGTCGTACTCTGCCAGCAACTCCCGCCGCCCCGGCTCGCATGGCCAGGCGGTGCCACAACACCCGCAGTTCCAGAGTGGTGCGGTCGGCTGATGAGTGGTCGTCATGACGTGCCCTGGCTGGGCCAGTGGTCGCGGTTGTTCGGGAGGCGATGACGGCTTCGGCACGGCAGGTCGACTCCGCAACGGCAGATGCGTCGCCAGTGCCGCCAGGACCAGACGGGCCGGTGCCTGCGGGCCAGGGTCAGGGCGACCGCCGAGAGGTATTCGTCGTACGAGACGCGTCGCACGCGCCCTCCCCGTCATCACGAGGACGGCCAGCCGCCCCTGAGGTTGAGGGGGACGCGGCGGCCAGGCGAGTCCGCACCGCCCGCCGCATCCCGTGAGCGCGACGTTACGGATGGTCGTGGTGCGACATGGGTAGGGTTCGTACCCCTAGATCAAGAGACGAGGCCGACCTTCAGTGCGAGATCTCGGGCGTCCTTGCGGGTGGAGAGCGGCCCGTTGAGCAGGTCCAGAGTGATCTGTCGGGCATAGCCGTTGAAGCGGATCGTCTCCGGGGCCGACTCGTACGCCTGGCGAAGGCTCGCCATGGCAGTTTCCCTGTCGTCCTTGCCGTAGTGGGCGCGAGCGACCTCGATGAGGTGTCGCGCACGGCGCGGTCGCGACGGGATGGCCGCCCCGTCATGGCGACGTGCCTGCCGCACCGCTTCGCCGGACTTCTGCAACTCGACGGCCACGGTGACGGCGTGGGCACCCATGATGACGCGGGAGAACGATGTCTGCGGTTGGTAGAAGCCCTGCGGCAGGCGCTGAGCGACGCGATCCGCGCGGTCCCAGTACCGCCAGGCGCGGCCTTCCTCACCCGCTCGGGCGGCGGTGTAGGCGGCTTCGAAGTGGAGCGCACCGACGAGGGCCAGGAGATTGGTGTTCGCGTCGGCCGTGCGCGGCTCCAGTGCGGAGAGGACGTCGAGCGTCACCGCCATGGCGGTGTCCCAGTCACCGGCGTCCCGGTGCACCTGGCACAGGAACCACCCCGCGCAGGCCAACGCCTCAAGATCCCCGGACTCCTGCGCGGCCACCATCGCGCGGTCGGCGACCCGCCACAGGATCTCGGCGGCTGGCTGGTAGGCGAGGAACATCTGTGCGAGCCCGAGCGCCTCGGCCAGGAGCGCCTGAGCACGTCGACGCTCGGCACCCTCGTACGTGAGCGCCGCGCGTTGGGCGTCCCGGAGCAGGTCCGGTAGGAGGGCGCCCAGCACCGTGCGGTGGTCGGATGCCTGATGGCGTGCCTGCCAGGCCGCAGCGAGACGGTCTCCGAGGCGGCTCAACGGCTCAGGCGCGGCAGGGCCGGAGAACGTGCAGCGGTTCACGGCGTCCCGGACCGAGGCGAGCGCCGGATGCTCCGGCCCGTTCACGATGGCGGAGCGATCGCTCAACTCCCCGACCAGGACCGACAGGTCGACCTTGAGGGCACGCGCTATCCGGTCCAGCATGTGCACACGCGGCGGCAGGATGCGGTCGGTCTCCACCGCCTTGACCCACTCGGCGCTACGCCCGACCAGGCCGCCGAGCACGGCACGAGTCTTGCCCGAACGCTCGCGGTAGACCTTCAGCCGTTGACCAAAGGTCAACTCCGGCAGGGAATCCATCCCGAACCTCCTCGTGGCGCGGGACGCCGTACCGGCCCATCCGCCGCCACGCCCCACGCTACCGAGCGGCCGGCCGCCCGGTAACCCTCACACGCGTCGGCCGACGCCTCGCGGTGGTGATCGACACGGGATCAGCGATATCGGGGTGTCCTACGCGTTCGGATACCCCGACATCGCCGATCCCGGGTGGATCAAGACCGCGACCGGGTCAGGCGGGGACGCCGGCCGGCGCGGTCGATTCGTCCCTGCGCGCCGGCGACTCGTCCTCGTCGTGGTCGTCGAGCATGGTGGCCTCGTCGAACGGGTCGTCGCCGCGCAGCACACCGGCCGCCCGGTCCCGGTCGAACTCGCCGGTCCAGGTGCCCACCAGGACGGTCGCCACCGCGTTGCCGGCGAAGTTGGTCAGCGCGCGGGCCTCGGACATGAACCGGTCGATGCCGACGATCAGCCCGACGCCGTCCACCAGGTCGGGCCGGTGCGACTGAAGCCCACCGGCCAGCGTCGCGATGCCGGCGCCGGTGACGCCCGCCGCGCCCTTCGAGGCGATGATCATGAACAGCAGCAGCGAGATCTGCTCGCCGACGGAGAGCGGGTTGCCGAGCGCGTCGGCGATGAACAGCGACGCCATCGTCAGGTAGATCGCCGTGCCGTCGAGGTTGAACGAGTACCCGGTCGGCACCGTGATGCCCACTACCGGCTTGCTCACGCCGAAATGCTCCATCTTGGCGATGAGCCGCGGCAGCGCCGACTCCGAAGACGACGTCGACAGGATCAGCAGGAACTCCCGGCCGAGGTAGCGCAGCAGCGAGAAGATCGAGATCCGGGCCACGAACCACAGCAGCGCGCCCAGGATGACCAGCACGAAGATCAGACAGGTGGCGTAGAAGCCGAGCATGATCTGGGCGAGGCTCTTGAGGGCGTCCACGCCGGTCGCGCCGACGACGGCGGCCATCGCGCCGAACGCGCCGACCGGCGCCAGCCACATGATCATGGCGAGGACCTTGAAGACGACCCGCTGGATGACGGCGATCGCGCCGAGCACGGGCTCACCGCGCCGGCCCATCGCCTGCACGGCGAAGCCGACGAGCAGGGCGACCAGGAGCGTCTGGAGCACCTCCCCCTCGGTGAGCGCGGAGAAGAGCGTGGTCGGGATGATCCCGAGCAGGAACTCCGTCGTACCGCCGGCCTCGTCTCCGGCGGCGGCCTTGCCCGCGCCCGCGAGGTCCTGGCCGAGGTCCAGGCCGGAGCCGGGGTGGATGAGGTTGCCGACGACGAGGCCGATGGCGAGCGCGACTGTCGACATGGTCAGGAAGTAGCCGAGCGCCAGGCCGCCGACCTTGCCGACCTTCGCGGCCTGCCGGACGGACCCGACGCCCAGCACGATCGTGCAGAAGATGACCGGGCTGATCATCATCTTGATCAGGTTGACGAAGCCCGTGCCGATCGGCTTGAGTTCCTTGCCGAAATCGGGGGCGACCAGGCCGACCACGATGCCGGCGAGCACGGCCACGATGACGGCCAGGTACAGGTAACGGGTACGGTCCCGGCGGGCCGACGGCTCCGCCGTGGTGGTGGATGCGGTGGTGTCCATGTCGACAATGTGAAGCGCGTCTCACCCGTTGACATCCTTGCGGTCATTCTGTTCACCGCGAAAAGCCTCAAGGAGGTGCTGGAGGTGGCCCGACGACAGTGGAGCATCGCGGGGCAGCTGTTCGCCCTCCAGGCGGTGGTGGTGACGCTGCTCGTACTGGGTGGCGCGGCGGGCGCCGTCTGGCTGGCCCGCGTCGACTCCCGCCAGGCCGCGCAGGAGAAGGTGCTCGCGGTGGCGCAGGCCGTGGCCGGCTCCCCCGACGTCCGCGCGGCCCTCACGACCGCCGACCCGGCCAGCATCCTTGCGCCGTACGCCGAATCGACCCGGCTGGCCACGGGCACCGACTTCGTGGTCGTGATGGCCCCCGACCGCACCCGTTTCTCGCACCCGACCCGGGAGCGCATCGGCGAGCCGTTCGTCGGCGACATCGGGCCCGCCCTGGCGGGCCACCCGTTCACCACCACCAACGTCGGGACGCTCGGCGAGTCGGTGCGCGCGGTGGTGCCGGTGTACGACGAGCAGCGGCGCATCGTCGGCCTGGTCTCGGTGGGCATCACCACCCGGGCCATCAACCGCAAGCTGCTGCGCCAGCTCCCCGTGCTGCTCGGCGTCGCCGCGCCGGCGCTCGCGCTCGCCGCCACCGGGTCGTGGCTGCTCAGCCGCCGGCTGCGCCGCCAGACCCACGGCCTGGGACCGGCGCAGATGACCAGGATGTACGAGTACTACGACGCGGTCCTGCACTCGGTGCGCGAGGGTCTCGTGGTGCTGACCACCGATCGGCGGGTGGCGCTGATCAACGACGAGGGCCGCCGGTTGCTCGGTCTCGACGCCGACGCGCCGGTCACCGACCAGCCGGTGGCCGGGATCGACCTGCCGCCCGCCGTGGCCGAGCTGCTCGACTCCGGACGCGACGCCCTCGACGAGCCCATGCTGGCCGGCGACCGGGTGCTGGTGGCCAACCAGCGGACCGCCCGCTTCGAGGGGGCGGCGCTCGGCACCGTGCTGACCCTGCGCGACCAGACCGAGCTGCGCACGCTCGCCAGCGAGCTGGACTCGGTCCGCGCGCTGACCGAGGCGTTGCAGGCGCAGACCCACGAGTCGGCCAACCGCCTGCACACCGTCCTCACGCTTGTGGAGCTGGGCCGCGCCGACGAGGCGGTCCGGCTCGGCACCCGGGACCTGGCCCTCGCACAGCAACTGACCGACCGGGTGGTCGACGCGGTCACCGAACCGGCCCTGGCCGCGCTGCTGCTCGGCAAGTCCGCCCAGGCCGGCGAGCGCGGCGTGGACCTCGTCATCGAGCCGGACTGCCGCCTCGACGACAGCCCGTTGCCGACCAACGACCTGCTCACCGTCGTCGGCAACCTGATCGACAACGCCCTGGAGGCGGTCGCCGGCACGCCCCCGCCGCGTACGGTGCGGGTGTTCGTCGGCGCCGTCGACGACGAGCTGGTGGTACGGGTCGCCGACAGCGGGCCCGGGCTGGCCGAGGACCGGGTGGCGGACGCGTTCCGGCGCGGCTGGTCCACCAAGAGCAGCGGCCGGGGTCTCGGTCTGGCGCTGATCGGGCAGGTGGTCCGCCGCCACGGTGGCCGTCACGAGGTGGCCCGCTCGGACGACGGCGGCAGTCTGTTCACGGTCCGACTGCCGGTCGGCGGCCCGCGATGACCGACATCCGGGTGCTGGTCGTCGAGGACGAGCCGCTGCTGGCCGAGGCGCACGCCGCGTACACCGAACGGGTTCCGGGTTTCGTGGTGGTCGGGGTGGCGCACACCGCGCGGGCGGCGATGGCGGCCCTGCGCGCGGGTGGCGGCGGTGACGTGGACCTCGTACTCCTGGATTTTCGGCTGCCCGACCTGCACGGCCTGGACGTCTGCCGGGCGCTGCGCGCGGCCGGCAGCAGCGTCGACGTGCTCGCGGTGACCTCCGCGCGGGACCTGGCGGTGGTCCGCACCGCGGTGTCCCTCGGGGTGACCCACTACCTGCTCAAACCGTTCACGTTCGCGGCGTTCCGCGACAAGCTGGAGCGCTACGCCGACTACCGCGCCCAGGCGCTCGCCGACGGTGAGGTGACCGCCCAGCACGACGTGGACCGAATGTTCGCCACCCTGCGCGGCACCGCCGGGCACAGCCTGCCCAAGGGCCTCGACGCGCAGACCCTCAACCGGGTACGCGCCGCGCTGGCCGACGTGACCCGTGAGGTGGGGCTGTCGGCGACGGAGGTGAGCGCGGCGGCCGGCATCTCCCGGGTGACCGCCCGCCGCTACCTGGAGTACCTGGTGACCATCGACCGCGCGGTGCGCACCCCCCGCTACGGCACCCCCGGCCGCCCCGAGGTCGAGTACCGCCCCCGCTGACCGTCTCGTGGCTCCGCGCCGGGCATGTTTGTCCTTCGAGCGCTATACCTCTGAGTCATAGTTATGACTCAGAGGTATAGCGATGCGAGGCGCAGGAGGTGAGCCGTGACATCGAGCAACGCCGAGTGGATGCCCGAATGGCCAACGGCCGGGCACGTGCCCGCAGCGGAGTTGGCCCGCAGTCAGGGCATTAGACCAATCACCTCAATAGACGACCTCGCCCGGCCGGACGTGCTGTCGGACGACGAACTGAACGCGCTTCTTGCCGATCTGAGTGCTTCCCGGCGGTCGGATCAGGCGATCTGGCGGAGGTCATCGCCGTAATCGAAGATGATCCGCATCCGGGCCCCGAGCGCCCGTGCGTATCGGCTCAGCGTCGCAACCTCGTTGGCCTCCAGATCACCGTTCTCGATCTGGCTGATTCGGCCGGGCGTGACACCCATCAGCTCGGCCACCTGCCGCTGGGTCAAGCCCAGCCGCTTCCGCTCCTCGGCAAGGTGGAACGCGCTGATCCACGCCTCGGTACGGGCACGTTCGGCGTCGAGCGCTTCATCGTCCCCGTCGTGCAGCTCGGCCCGGATGTCGTTCCAATCATGGAAGTCGCTCATCAGCCCTCCCTCCGTTTCCTCTCGAAGGCAAGCCAGCCCTCGTACGCAATCTCGGCCACCGGAATCGCCTTGTCGTACCATCGATTCCAATCTCCCGCCTTGTTGCCGGCCACCAGCAGGACGGCCTGGGACCAGGGATCGAAGACGAACAGCACCCGAACGGCAACGTCCCTTCCGCCAGGGCCCGCCTCCGCAAGCATGTCGATCGCCACGTTGACGGACCGGTACGTCGCCGGGTCGGTCGGCCGGAGGGATCGCAACCAGTTACGGACATCCGTTGTCGTCCTGATCGCCCAGCGACGTGGCGGCTCATGAGACATGGGCCAACTATAGCCTGGCCTATACATCGAGCACTGCACCCTTTGCGGTGGCGGGGTGAAGATCCGTTGTTAGACTTGCCGCGTTGGGTTGGTGGTACGACCAGGGAGACCAGACATGGCGGGTGACGACGACATCTCCGGGTGAGACCGGACATGTTCGGCCATCGGTTCGGCGCACGTAAGCGCAGCCGCCGTGGCCATGACGTCGTTTCTCCCGTCCCCGTTGGTCGTCGGGCGGCTTGGACGCGCCCACCCCACCCTTTGAGGTCACTCGCATGTCTGATGCGTTCATCGTCTGCTCGAACCTGTCCTTCTCCTGGCCGGACGACACCCCGGTCTTGAAGGAGCTGTCCTTCACCGTCCCGGGCGGTCGCACCGGTCTGGTCGCGCCCAACGGCGCCGGCAAGAGCACGTTGCTGCGGCTGATCGCCGGGGAGCTGACGCCCAGCGGCGGCAGCGTCACCGTCGACGGCGTGCTCGGTTACCTCCCGCAGACGCTGCCGCTGGTCGGCGACCTGACCGTGGCCCAGGTGCTCGGCGTCGCCGAGCGGATCGCGGCGCTGCACGCCATCGAGGCCGGCGACGCCAACGAGGCGCACTTCGCCACCATCGGCGACGACTGGGACATCGAGGAGCGCACCCGCGCCGAACTGGACCGCCTCGGCCTGGGTGACCTGGCGCTCGACCGGCGGCTGCACACCCTCAGCGGCGGTCAGGTGATCTCCCTCGGCCTGGCGGCGCAACTGCTGCGACGGCCCGACGTGCTGCTGCTCGACGAGCCGACCAACAACCTGGACCTAAAGGCCCGGCACAAGCTCTACGACGTGCTGTCCGACTGGTCCGGGTGCCTGCTGCTGGTCAGCCACGACCGGGAGCTGCTGGACCGGATGGACCGCATCGCGGAGCTGGAACGAGGCGAGATCAACTGGTACGGGGGCAACTTCACCGCGTACAGCGAGGCGGTGCAGGCGGCGCGGGAGGTGGCCGAGAGCAACCTGCGCAACGCCGAGCAGGAGGTCAAGCGGGAGAAGCGGGAGATGCAGCAGGCCCGTGAGCGGGCCGATCGGCGGGCCAGCAACGCCGCCAAGAACCTGAAGAACGCCGGTCTGGCCCGGATCGTCGCCGGTGGGCTCAAGCGCAGCGCGCAGGAGTCGGCGGGCAGGTCGCAGGAGACCCACTCCGCCCGGCTGGGCTCGGCCAAGGCCCGTCTCGACGAGGCCGGTCGGGCGGTCCGCGACGAGGACACGATCACCGTCGACCTGCCGGACACCACCGTCCCGTCCGGACGGACGGTCTTCAGCGGTACCGGGATGCGGGCCCGCTTCGACGACCGGGAGCTGTTCGGCGGCGACGGCGCCGACCTGGTGATCCGGGGGCCGGAGCGGATCGCGCTCACCGGGGCGAACGGCGTCGGCAAGTCGACCCTGCTGCGCCTCGTCAACGGCGATCTCGAACCGGCCGGCGGCGAGATCAAACGGGCCGACGGACGGATCGCGTACCTGTCGCAGCGGTTGGACCTGCTGGACCTGGACCGCACGGTCGCGGAGAACTTCGCCGCGTACGCGCCGAGCCTGCCCGACGCCAGGCGGATGAACCTGCTGGCCCGGTTCCTGTTCCGGGGCGCCCGGGTGAACCTGCCGGTCGGGGTGCTCTCCGGCGGCGAGCGGCTGCGCGCCACCCTCGCCTGCGTGCTCTGCGCCGAGCCGGCACCGCAGCTGCTGCTGCTCGACGAGCCGACCAACAACCTGGACCTGGTCAGCGTCGCCCAACTGGAGAGCGCGCTGACCGCGTACCAGGGGGCCTTTGTGGTGGTCAGCCACGACGAGCGGTTCCTCGCCGAGATCGGGGTGCAGCGCTGGCTGCGGCTGGCCGACGGCCAGTTGCGGGAAATCGCGGCACCCGACCGGGGCTGACCCGGCGTCGCGGCCCGGCCGGACAAACGTCGACCGGGCCGCTAGCGGATGTTGCTGGTGTGGCCCAGGGAGTAGCGGCCGGGCTGAGGCCAGACGGTGAGGCCGTGCGGGCCCTTGCCGACCGGGATCCGGGCCAGCAGTTCGCCGGTCGAGGTGTTCAGCGCGTACACCTCGTCGGTGAAGCGCCCGGAGAGCCACAGCACCTTGCCGTCGGCGGACAGGCCGCCCATGTCGGGGCTGCCGTTCGGGATCCGCCAGGTCGCGGTGCGCTTCAGGTTCGCCAGGTCGAGCACGGTCACCGTGCCCTCCTCGCGGTTGGTGACGTACGCCTGCCGGGCGTCCCGGCTGAAGTAGATGCCGTGCGCGCCCCGGCCGGTGGGGATGAACGCGGTCTGCCGGGTGGCCAGGCCATCGAAGACATACACCCCGTTGGCGCGCATGTCGGCGACGAGGAAGTGCTGGCCGTCCGGAGTCAGCCGGGTGTCCTGCGGCATCCCGTCGGGCGTCCGGGTGAGGCGAAACTCGCGCAGCTTGCGCAGGGAGGCAGTGTCCAGCACCAGCATCCGGTTGGCGAACTCGCAACTGAACAGCATCGTCCGGCCGTCGGCGGAGTAGTCCATGTGGTTGATGCCGCCGCACTCGGGGAACCGCACCGAGCGCACCCGCTGCCAGCTGGCCAGGTCGTAGAAGTCCAGTCGCTGGTACGCCTCGGCGACCACGATCGCCTGCTTGCCGTCGGGGGTGAAGTAGAGGTTGTAAACGTCCTCGAGGTTGCGGAACTCGCCCGGCTCACCGGTCCGGGCGTCGATCGGGATCAGGCCACCCCGGGGGATCTGACTGGACGCCACGTAGAGCGTCCGCAGGTCGTAGGAGGGGACGACGTGCTGGGGCTCCGGGCCGCCGGGGAACTTCCCCACCACCTGGTACGTCCCGGGGTCGATCAACCAGACATCATTGCTCTTGGTGTTTGGTACGTACACCATCGACCGGTCGCCGCGTACCGCCTCGGTCAGCTGGTCGGGGCCGGCGGCGGCGTAGACGTTGCCGGTCGCCGGATAGGTCGGCATTCCCGGTGCCAGCGGGCCGAAGGCGGTCGGCCCCGGCCCGGCCGCGGTCGCCCCGGCTGAGGTCGGCCCAGCCGCGGTCGACCCGGCATCGGCTTTGTCGGTGGGCCCCCGGTCGGTGCAGGACGCGAGGCCGACCACCAGTGCCAGGGCGGGGACCACAGTCCGCAGGCGACGACACGACACCTTATGACAATAACGGACATTTTCCCCGATGTTGGTGATTCCCCACGGGCCAACCAGGTCAGCTCACGGCGGCCGGGCCGAGGACGCTCTTCAGATCACCCATCAGCGCGGTCGTCGCCGCCACCCGGAACGGGCCCAGCCGCAGGGTGGTGGTGCGCCCACCGTTGAGCAGCTTGACGTGCACCTCGGTGTCGCCGGGATGCAGCACCAGCGTCTCCTTGAGCCGTTCCACCAGCGGCGGCGTGCACCGGTGCACCGGGATGGTGAGAGTGACCGGCTTGTTGGTGGCGCTGGTGCTGACGTCCGGCATGGACATGTCCATCGCCATGATCCGTGGGGTGTCGTCGCGGCGGTCCACCCGGCCCTTGACCACCACGATGGCGTCCTCGGCGATGTACTGCCCGATCACCTCGTAGGTGTTGGGGAAGAACAGCGTCTCCACCCCACCGGCCAGGTCCTCCAGCGTGGCCGAGGCCCAGGCCCGCCCCTGCTTGGTGACCCGCCGCTGCACCCCGGAGAGGATGCCGGCGAGCGTGACGACAGCCCCGTCGGGCACCGCCCCGTCCTCGGCGAGGGACGCGATGGTGGTGTCGGCCGCCGCGCCCAGGATGTGCTCCAAGCCGAACAGGGGGTGGTCGGAGACGTACAGGCCGAGCATCTCCCGCTCGAACGCCAGCTTGTCGCGCTTGTCCCACTCGCCGTCGCCGATGACCGGCATCACCGTCGTGCTGCCGGTGTCGGCGTCACCGAAGCCGGCGCCGAACAGGTCGTACTGGCCGACGGCCTCCTTGCGCTTGACGTCGGCGTACGCGTCGATGGCGTCGGCGTGCACCGCGAGCAGGCCCTTGCGGGGGTGCTGCATCGAGTCGAACGCACCGGCCTTGATCAGCGATTCGATGGTCTTCTTGTTGCAGACCACCGCGTCCACCTTGGACAGGAAGTCGTAGAAGTCGGTGTAGTCGCCCTTCTCCTGGCGGCACCGCATGATCGAGGCGACGACGTTCGCGCCGACGTTGCGCACCGCCGCCAGGCCGAAGCGGATGTCCGTGCCGACCGGCGTGAACGGCCCGGCCGAGGTGTTCACGTCCGGCGGCAGCACCTGGATGCGCATCCGGCGGCACTCGGACAGGTAGAGCGCCATCTTGTCCTTGTCGTCACCGACGGACGTGAGCAGCCCGGCCATGTACTCGGCCGGGTAGTGCGCCTTGAGGTACGCGGTCCAGTAGGACACCAGGCCGTACGCGGCGGAGTGCGCCTTGTTGAAGGCGTACCCGGCGAACGGCACCAGCACGTCCCACACGGCCTGGATCGCCTCGTCGGAGTAGCCGCGCTCGCGGCAGCCGTCCCGGAACGGGATGAACTCCTTGTCGAGGATCTCCTTCTTCTTCTTACCCATCGCCCGGCGCAGCAGGTCCGCCTGACCGAGGGTGTAGCCGGCGAGGATCTGCGCGGCGCGCTGCACCTGCTCCTGGTAGACGATCAGACCGTGGGTGGGCGCCAGGATCTCCCGCAGCGGCTCCTCCAGCTCCGGGTGGATTGGCGTGATCTCCTGGAGGCCGTTCTTGCGCAGCGCGTAGTTGGTGTGCGAGTCGACGCCCATCGGGCCCGGCCGGTACAGCGCCAGGACGGCGGAGATGTCCTCGAAGTTGTCCGGCTTCATCAACCGCAGCAGCGAGCGCATCGGCCCACCGTCGAGCTGGAACACGCCCAGGGTGTCACCGCGGGCCAGCAGCTCGTACGCGGCCTTGTCGTCCAGCGGCAGGCCCAGCAGGTCCAGTTTGAGGCCGTGGTTCAGCTCGATGTTCTTGACGGCGTCGTCGATGATCGTCAGGTTGCGCAGGCCGAGGAAGTCCATCTTCAGCAGCCCGAGCGACTCGCAGGTCGGGTAGTCGAACTGCGTGATGATCGCCCCGTCGGCGTCGCGGCGCATCAACGGGATGTGCTCGATGATCGGCTCGGCGGACATGATGACGCCGGCGGCGTGCACACCGGTCTGCCGGATCAGCCCCTCGATGCCCTTGGCCGTGTCGATCACCTTGCGCACGTCCGGGTCGGACTCGTACAGGCCCCGGATCTCGCCGGCCTCGGCGTAGCGGGGGTGCTTGGTGTCGAAGATGCCGGTGAGCGGGATGTCCTTGCCCATCACGGCGGGTGGCATCGCCTTGGTGATCCGGTCGCCGACCGCGTACGGGAAACCCAGCACCCGGGCCGAGTCCTTGATCGCGGCCTTCGCCTTGATCGTGCCGAACGTGGCGATCTGGGCGACCTTGTCCTCACCCCACTTGTCGGTGACGTACTTGATCACCTCACCGCGCCGACGCTCGTCGAAGTCGATGTCGACATCCGGCATCGAGACCCGCTCGGGGTTGAGGAACCGCTCGAAGATCAGGCCGTGCTGGATCGGGTCCAGGTCGGTGATGCCCAGCGCGTACGCCACGAGCGAGCCGGCGGCCGAGCCACGACCCGGACCCACCGCGATGCCCTGGTTCTTCGCCCACTGGATGAAGTCGGCGACCACGAGGAAGTACGACGGGAAGCCCATCTGGTTGATGACGCCCAGCTCGTACTCGGCCTGGACGACGTGCCCCTGCGGGATGCCGTTCGGGTAGCGGCGGGCCAGCCCGGCGAAGGTCTCCTTGCGGAACCAGGACTCCTCGGTCTCGCCCTCGGGCACCGGGAAGCGCGGCATCAGGTTGTGAAACTCGAACATGCCCTTCGGGTCGACCTTCTCGGCCACCAGCAGGGTGTTGCGGCAACCCTGCTGCCACAGCTCGGACGAGTCGACCGCGCGCATCTGGTCGGCGCTCTTGACGAAGTAGCCGCCGCCCTCGAAGCGGAACCGGTTCGGGTCGTCGATGTTGCTGCCGGTCTGCACACACAGCAGCACGTCGTGGGCGGTCGCCTGCGCCTCGTGCGTGTAGTGCGAGTCGTTGGTGACCACCGGCGGGATGTCCAGCTTGCGGGCGATCTCGGTGAGCCCCTCGCGGACCCGACTCTCGATGGAGAGGCCGTGATCCATGATCTCCAGGAAGTAGTTGTCCTTGCCGAAGATGTCCTGGTAGCTGGCGGCGACCTTGAGGGCCTCGTCGAACTGGCCCAGCCGCAGCCGGGTCTGCACCGCACCGGACGGGCAGCCGGTGGTGGCCATGATGCCCTCGGCGTGCTCGGCGATCAGCTCCATGTCCATCCGGGGCCACTTGACGTAGTGCCCCTCCATGGACGCGCGCGAGTTGAGGGTGAACAGGTTCTTCAGACCCTGCGCGTTCTTCGCCCACATGGTCTTGTGGGTGATCGCGCCATTACCCGAGATGTCGTCGCTCTTCTGCTCCGGCCGACCCCACTTGACCCGCGCCTTGTGGTAGCGCGACTCCGGCGCCACGTACGCCTCGACGCCCAGGATGGGGGTGATCCCGGCGGCCATCGCCTGGTTGTAGAAGTCGTTCGCGCCGTGCATGTTGCCGTGGTCGGTGATCGCCACCGCCGGCATGCCCAGCCGGTTGGCCTCGGCGAACAGGTCCTTCAACCGGGCCGCTCCGTCGAGCATCGAGTACTCGGTGTGCACGTGCAGATGCGCGAACGAATCAGCCATGCCTGGCGCCCCCCGGCGGTGTGGATCTCAGTGGTCGGAGCCGACCGGCACCTACCCTACCGAGGTGATCTCGGCGGCTCCACCGTCCGCGCCGAGGGTGGTCCGCGTCTCCCCCACGACTATTCTCGGAACATGGCGAGGTACTACGACGTACACCCGGAGAACCCGCAGCCCCGGATCATCGGCCAGGTCACCGACCTGATCCGCGGCGGCGGCCTGATCGCCTACCCGACGGACTCCTGCTACGCGCTCGGCACCCAACTGGGCAACCGGGACGGGCTGGACCGGATCCGCGAGGTCCGCCACCTCGACGACCGGCACCACTTCACGCTGGTCTGCCGGGACTTCGCGCAGCTCGGCCAGTTCGTGCGGATCAACAACTCGGTCTTCCGCCTGGTGAAGGCGTCGACCCCGGGCAGCTACACCTTCATCCTGCCGGCCACCCGTGAGGTGCCGCGCCGAATGCTGCATCCGCGCAAGAAGACCGTCGGTGTCCGCGTACCCCGGCACACGGTGACCCAGGCGCTGCTGGCCGAGCTGGGCGAGCCGCTGGTGTCGAGCACGCTGCTCCTGCCCGGCGACGACGAGCCGATGACCCAGGGCTGGGAGATCAAGGAACGACTCGACCACCAGCTCGACGCCGTGCTCGACGCCGGCGAGTGCGGCAAGGAGCCGACGACGGTGATCGACCTGTCCGGGCCCGAGCCGGAGATCCTGCGCCGGGGCGCGGGAGACAGCTCCCGCTTCGAGTAGCGCCCCCTCGAACGATCCGCCCCCGGAGTTGGGCACGTCGCGGCCCCCGGCGCCGGTCGTTGCCGACTGCTGGGCATGACCCCTGAGCAGGCACGCCTTCAGCCCGAGGTGGTCGCCGCGCGCCCTTTGCTCTGCTTCAACCGACGCAACACCGACGGCCCCTATCTGTTGCGTGGGTTGAAGCAGAGCAAAGGCGGGTCCGACCACCCTTCCCACCCGGCCGACAGGTCCCACCAAAGCCGCCGAGGCAGCACAACGTTATCGGCGTAGACAACAGTGTGTGGCACACAGTATGGTGTGACACATGGTTAGCGAGGATGTTCTACGGACGCACCTGCAGGAGCTGCGTCGAGGCACCGTCGTGGTGGCCAGCCTGGTCGCGCTCCGCCGACCGGACTACGGCTACGCACTGCTGCAACGGCTCACCGACCACGGCTTTCCGGTCGACGCCAACACGCTCTACCCGCTGCTGCGCCGCCTGGAGGACCAGGGCCTGCTGACCAGCGAGTGGAACACCGAGGAGAGCCGGCCGCGCAAGTTCTACCGGACCAGCGACGAGGGCGAGTCGATGCTGGCCCGACTCCTCGACGACCTCTCCGCCGTACAGACCTCCATCACCGGACTGATCCAAGGAGTGGACCGATGAACACCCTGACCGACCGCTATCTCGCCGCCACCCTGCGCTCGGTGCCCGCCCAGCGTCGCGACGAGATCTCGACCGAGCTGCGCGCCTCGATCGAGGACATGATCGAGGACCGGACCGGGAGCGGCGAGGACGCGGCAGCCGCCGAGCGGGAGGTGCTCACCGAACTGGGCAACCCCGACCGGCTGGCCGCCCGCTACGCCGATCGCCGGCTCCAGCTCATCGGCCCCACCTACTACCTGATCTGGCTGCGGCTGCTGAAGCTGCTGCTCAGCTTCATCCCGGCGATCGTCGGCACGATCGTCACCATCGTGAAAGCCAGCGAAGGGCAGGGTTTCGGCGCCATCGGACCCGGCCTCGTCGTGGCCATGCAGGTGGCCATCCAGATCGCCTTCTGGCTCACCCTGACCTTCGCCACCATCGAGCGCACCCAGACGGCCGTGGGCCTGCCGGAGTGGACGGTCGACCAACTGCCCGACGCCCCGGCGCGTCGGGGCATCCCCCTCGCCGACACCATCGCATCCGTGATCATGCTGCTGCTGACCATCGGCTACCTGCCGTTCCAGCACTACCAGTCGTCGTGGGTGAAGGGTACCGACGGCGAGAACATCCCGATCGTCGATCCGGCCCTCTGGTCGTTCTGGCTGCCGGCGTTGATCGTGGTGCTGGTCGCTAGCGTGGTGTTCGAGATCGTCAAGTACCGGATCGGGCGCTGGACCTGGCCCCTGTTCGGCGTCAAGGCGCTGCTCAGCCTGGCGTTCGCGGTGCCGCTGGCGTGGCTGGCGCTCTCCGACCGGCTGCTCAACCCGGCCCTTGGCGAGCGGCTGAGCTGGGTGGCGGAGGCGGAGAACCGGAACTCCCTCGGACTGGCCATCGCGCTGCTGACCGCCGCGATCGTGATCTTGGACGTCATCGACACCGCCCGGAAGACGCGCCAGCAGACGGCCTGAGCTGATTCGGTAGCAGCGGCCCGACGTGCACCTCGCGTCGGGCCGCCGCGCTGCGGCCTGAACGACCCACTCCGGGCCGCCGGCACGCAGGTCGCCGCCGTCGCGCACCACGCGGCACGGAGGCGTCCGGTTAGCGGATGCGGCGGGCGACGTGGCATCGTTCCTGGATGAGCGAGGCACAGCGCGACGAGTGGCGCCGTCCGGGCCCGACGGCGGAGCAGCGGCGGATAGACCTGTGGATCGGGCTCGCGGTGACCGGGCTGGCGCTGGTCAGCCTCACCCTGGCCCGCAGCACCGGGGCGTTCCTGCTGGGTCCGCCGCCGTCCGGGCCGGAGCAGCTGTTCTGGACCGTCGCGGTGACGCTCCCGCTGATCTGGCGGCGGCGCTGGCCGGCCGCCACCCTGCTGGTCATCGCGGTGGCGTTCATCGCCGCGCAGGCCCGGTCGGCGCCGGAAACCCAGTTCTCCGCGTGGGCCCTGTTCTGCGCCCTCTACACGATGGGCGCCTGGGGACCGGACCACCAGGCGGCCCGCCGGCTGCGGATCGGCGTGATCGCCACGATGTTCGCCTGGCTGGGCGTCCACTACGCCGTGACGATCGACCACATCCCGCCCGGCGCCTTCGACGGCGCGGTCGGCCCAGTGCCGCCGGTGCTCGCCGCGATGGTCAGCGGCGTCCTGGTCAACATGCTGGTCTTCGGGTTCGCGTACTTCTTCGGCGAGACCGCCTGGGTGGCCACGCGGCGTGAGCACGAGCTGCGCGAACAGGCCGAGGAGCTGCGCCGGTCCCAGGCCGAGGGCCGGGAACGGGCGGTGCTCGGCGAACGGGTCCGGATCGCCCGGGAGCTGCATGACGTCGTCGCCCACCACGTGTCGGTGATGGGGGTGCAGGCGTCCGCCTGCCGCCGGGTGTTCGACCGCGACCCGGGCAAGGCCCGCACAGCGCTCGCCGCCATCGAGCAGAGCGCCCGCACCGCCGTCGACGAGCTGCGCCGGATGCTCGGCGTGCTGCGCGCCTCCGGCGACAGCGACGTCGAGCGGGCCGCGCCCGGTGATGTCGAGCGGATCGATGAGCTGGTCGAGCGGGCGCGGGCGGCGGGTCTGACGGCCACTCTCGGGGTGTACGGCGAGCCCGTCGCGCTGCCCGAGTCGGTGTCGCAGGCGGCCTACCGGGTGACGCAGGAGGCGGTGACCAACACTCTGAAGCACGCCGGGGCGGATCTGCTGGATGTGCGGGTCCGCTATCTGGCCCGGGAGGTGGAGGTCGACGTGACCGACGACGGACGGACCGGCGGCCGGGCCGATGCCGCCGGGCTCGGCCTGATCGGGATGCGCGAGCGGGTCACCGCGCACGACGGCGAGCTGGAGGCCGGCCCCCGGCTCGGCGGGGGCTGGCGGGTCCGCGCCCGCTTCCCGCTCGCGGATCCGGTGATCGTCCGGCAGCGGGAGACCGGAGACGGGCGGTCGTTGACGGCCGGGGCGGGGCGGTCGTCGTGAGCGCCGCACCGATCCGGGTGCTGCTCGCCGACGACCAGCATCTCGTGCGCACCGGCTTCCGGATCATCCTGGAGGTGGAGGACGACATCACGGTGGTCGGTGAGGCCGCCGACGGCGCGCGGGCCGTCGCCATGGCCCGCACCACGCGCCCCGACGTGGTGCTGATGGACGTGGAGATGCCCGGCATGGACGGGCTGGAGGCCACTCGGCGAATCACCGACGACGGGCCCGGCGCTCCGGCGGTGCTGATTCTCACCACCTTCGACCGCGACGACTATCTCTTCACCGCGCTGCGGGCCGGGGCCAGCGGTTTCCTGCTCAAGAACGGCACACCCGAGGAGCTGATCGAGGCGATCCGGGTGCTGGCCCGCGGCGACGGTCTGCTCGCCCCGGAGATCACCCGCCGGGTGATCTCCACGTTCGCCCGTCCCGGTGATCCGGCGGGCACCGCGCACCAAAGGGCCGGCGCCGAGGCCTCGCTGGGCGCGCTGACCCCACGGGAGCGGGAGGTGCTGGTGCTGCTCGCCGCCGGGTCGAGCAACGCCGAGATCGCCGCGACCATGTACCTGGGCGAGGCGACGGTGAAGACGCACGTGAGTCGGGTGCTGGCGAAACTGGGCCTGCGCGACCGGGTCCAGGCGGTGGTGTTCGCGTACGAGAACGGGGTGGTCCGCCCCGGCGAATGACCGGTGTCCATCGCGCGACGGACCTCTCGGCTCAGCCCTCGGACGGACGGCGGGCCGACAGGTTCGATCTAGCGTGGACGCGTGACGAGAACGCTCCAACTCGACGGCGTCGACCGCAGCTTCGGCGACCGGCAGGTGCTCAAGAACGTGTCCTTCGAGGTGGCCGCCGGCCGGATGACCGGCTTCGTCGGCGCCAACGGCGCCGGCAAGACCACCACCATGCGGATCATCCTGGGTGTGCTCGCCCCCGACGCCGGCGAGGTGAGCTGGGGTGGCGCGAAGCTCACCCGGCAGGACCGCCGCCGCTTCGGCTACATGCCGGAGGAGCGGGGCCTGTATCCCAAGATGACCGCGCGGGAGCAGGTGACCTACCTGGGCCGGTTGCACGGTCTGGACGCCCCCGCCGCCCGCCGCGCCACAGACGCTCTGCTGGAGCGGGTCGGGCTCGGCGAACGCGGCGACGACCTGCTGGAGACGTTGTCGCTGGGCAACCAGCAGCGGGCCCAGATCGCCGCCGCGCTGGTGCACGACCCCGAGGTGCTGGTGCTCGACGAGCCGTTCTCCGGCCTCGACCCCCTCGCCGTCGACACGGTCGTCGCCGTGTTGCGCGAACGAGCCGCCGCCGGGGTGCCGGTGCTGTTCTCCAGCCACCAGCTCGACGTGGTCGAGCGTCTCTGCGACGACCTGGTGATCATCAATGACGGGGTGATCCGGGCCGCCGGCAGTCGTACGCAGCTGCGCGACTCGTACACCTCGCCCCGCTTCGAGCTGGTGGTGGCGACCGACGCCGGCTGGGTCCGCGACCAGCCCGGGGTCACCCTGGTCGAGCTGGACGGCGCGCGGGCGATCTTCGACCTGCCGGTCGGCGCCGACGAGCAGCCCATCCTGCACGCGGCCCTCGCCCGCGGCCCGGTCCGCGCCTTCGGCCCGGTCAGCCCTTCGCTCACCGAGATCTTCCGAGAGGTCACCCAGTGAACGTCACCCAGGCCACCCGGCTGGTCGCCGAACGCGAGATCCGAGTCAAGCTACGCGACCGTACCTTCCTGTTCGGCACGCTCTTCTTCCTGGTGATCGCGGCCGCCGGCACCATCCTGCCGCCGTTGCTCTCCGGCGGCCCGAAGAGTGTGGCCGTCACCCAGGACGCGGCCGGCCCGCTGCGCGCCGCCGGGCTCGACGTCCGGGTGGTGGCCGACGACGGTGCCGCCGAGCAGGCTGTCCGCGACGGGGACGTGGACGCCGCGGTCGTCAGCGGTCCGGCGGTGCTCGCCATGGACGAGGCCCCCGACGAGGTGGTCCGGGCGCTGAGCACCGCGCCGCCGGTGCGCCTCCTCGACCCCGACGCGGTCGACCCGGTGGTGGCGTTCCTGGTGCCGTTCGTGTTCGCGTTCGTCTTCTTCATCACCTCGCAGACCTTCGGCCTGCAGATCGCGCAGAGCGTCACCGAGGAGAAGCAGACCCGGATCGTGGAGATCCTGGTGGCGGCCGTGCCGGTACGGGCACTGCTGGCCGGCAAGGTGATCGCCGGGGGCATCCTGGCGCTCGGGCAGATCGCGCTGATCGGTCTCGTGGCCGTCCTCGGCATGCGGATCGGCGACAGCGGTGACCTGCTCACCCTGCTCGCTCCGGCGATCGGCTGGTTCGTGCCGTTCTTCCTGCTCGGCTTCGTGCTGCTGGCCGCGATGTGGGCGGCGGCCGGCGCCCTGGTCAACCGCCAGGAGGACATCGCCGGTGTGTCGACACCGGTGCAGCTCGCCGTCATGCTGCCGTTCTTCGCGGTGATCTTCCTGAACGACAACGCGACCGCGATGCGGGTGCTGTCGTACCTGCCGTTCTCGTCGCCCACGGCGATGCCGCTGCGGCTGTTCACCGGCGACGCGGCCGGCTGGGAGCCGATCGTGTCGCTGGCCATCCTGCTGGTCGCCGCCGGCGCCTTCCTGGTCGCCGGGGCCCGCGTCTACGAGGGTTCGCTGCTGCGGACCAACGGCCGGACCTCGCTGCGCGCCGCCTGGCGGGAGCGCGAGAGCATCGGCTGACCGGCGACGGCCCACGCGGGCGTCGGTGTCCTGAGCGGACGCCGGCGCCCGTCGCCGTCCCCCGCCCGTACGGCACCGGCCCGCACACCCGTTCGGTGGCTGCGAACGCCGCTGGCGTTCCTACGGTGAGCCGATCCTCACGGCAACGACCTGGTCGTCGCCGATCCCGGACCGGAAAGGCGCTCCATGACCCCACCGATCGACCTGCGGCGCTCCGGCGCCGCACGACGCCTGCGGCGCCTGCTCAGCGTGGTGCTGGCGGTCGTGCTCGCCGGTACGCTCCCGGCCCTCGTCCGTGCCGCGCCGGCCTCCGCCGCGGCGGGCAACCTGATCATCAACGGCAGCTTCGACAACGGCAGCACCGACCCCTGGTGGACCCGCCTCGCCTCCACCAGCACCACGGTCAACGCCGGCCAGCTGCGCATCCGCACCAGCGGGCCGGCCACCAAGCCCACCTGGGACGACCTGGTCGGTCACTTCGAGTTCGGGGTGACGGCCGGGCAGCCGTACCGGTTGCAGTTCGACGCCAACGCCGACGTCAGCCGCACCCTGCGCGTCTCGGTCTCCCGGGTGGACACGCCCTTCACCTCCGCGGTCGACCAGACCGTCGCGTTGACCTCCACGATGCGCCGCTTCACGTTCGACTTCACGTCGCCGTTCGGTGACCCCGAGGCGGTGCTCCTGTTCCACCTGGGGGCGCAGGCGGCCTCCACCGTGCGGCTGGACAACATCTCGCTCACGCCGTTGGCCATCGACCCAGCGACCGATCCGATCCTGTACTGGAACGGTGTCCTGCTGGACACCTACCGGGCGCTGGACCTGCCACCCACCGCATCGTCCCGGCAGGCGGCCATCCTGCACGCGGCGATGCACGATGCCGCGGTCTCGGTCACCGGCGTCGGCAACCCCTACCGGCTGCGGGTGCCGGTCAGCTATCCGGGCACCATGGACAACGTCGTGGCGCCGTCCCTGCACGCGGCCATCGACCGGGCGGCGGTGGACGTGCTCACGGCCCTGTACCCGGCGCGACGCACGTCCTTCGAGACCGCCCACGGCATCGCCGTCAGCCGGCGGCCGTCCGGTGTGAACGCCGCCGAGGCCGCGCGGGGCGACACCGTCGGCGCCGCGGCCGCCGCCGCGAACCTCCAGGCCCGCGCCAACGACGGCTCCGACAACAACACGGCGTACCAGCTCGACGGTGTGCCCGGATCGTGGCGGCCGACCGACGGCAAGGCAGCGGTCAGCCCGAACTGGGGGCTGGTGACTCCGTTCGCGCTCACCTCCGGCCGGCAGTTCCGGCCCGGCCTGCCGGCCGGCGCCACCGGATACGCCGACCTGCTCACCAAGCCGGAGTACGACGCGCAGGTCCAGGAGGTCCGCGACCTGGGTTCTCGGACGTCGACGGTGCGGACCCCGGAGCAGACGGCTATCGCGTTCTTCTGGGCGAACGACGTGCACCCCACGTACAAGCCGCCGGGCCAGCTCTTCGCGCACACGCGGATCGTGTCGGAGCAGCGCAAGCTCGACATCCTGGCCAACGCCCGGCTCTTCGGCCTGGTCGCCCTCGCGCTCGCCGACGCCGCCATCGCCGCGTGGGACGCCAAGTACCAGACGCCGATCGACCTGTGGCGGCCGGAGAGCGCGATCGGCGGCGGCTGGCAGCCGTTGTCGCACGGCCTCGACGGCGTCTCGTTCTCGCCGGCCTTCCCGGCCTACATCTCCGGGCACGCCACCTTCGCCGGAGCATGGGAGGCGGTCATGCAACGGTTCTTCGGCACCGACGCGATCGCCTTCGACGCCACCACCGACGACCCACACGCCGTGGCACCCGTCCGGCAGATGAGCGGCTTCCACGCCGCCGCCGAGGAGAACGCGATGAGCCGGGTCTACCTCGGCGTGCACTACCGGTTCGACGCCGAGGCCGGCCTCGCCACCGGCCGTTCCGTCGGCGCGTACGTCTTCGCCAACCGGCTACGACCGTGAGTCGTCCGCCAGCGTGAACGGGGGGCTCCCCGCCCGGTCTGTCGACCGGGCGGGGAGCGACGGCTGATCAGGGCGACGGGAGGCAGCGCCAGTGGCTGAAATCGCCGGTACGCGACCAGACGTCCCGCGCGGCGGCGATGTTCCAGCCCGGATCCAGGGCGGTCCGACGGTCGACGCCGCGCCGCGACAGCTCCATGTCGCTGAACTGGAACAGACCCCAGCGCCGCGACCCGTCGGCGGTCACCTCCACCCGCAGCGGGTCCAACCCGGACACGCACCGCGCCAGCCGCACCGCCTCGGCCGCGTCCGGGGCGAACGTCTTTCGCAGGTGGGTGCTGACGCGGTTCTCCGACCACGGGACCGGCAGCACCGGATCACCCGACAGGGCGTCGAGGAACGGCCGGTCCACAGTGCCGCTGACCGACAGGCCGGCCATCGCCTGGAAGGCGATCACCCGGCTGGTGGTGTCCGGGCCGAACCAGCCGTCCACGGGTACGCGCAACCCCCGGGCGACCAGGCGCTCCTGCAGATCCTGCACGCAGGGGCCGTACATACCCTGGCGCAGGACGAGCGGACAGGCGGTGGCCGACGTGGTGGTCATGCCCTCGCCGCGCGGCAGCAGCGCCCCGACGGTCAGCGCGCCCACCAGCGCGAGCGCCCCCATCCGCAGCCGCCGACGTGCCGGTCGGGTGACCCGACGCAGGTCACCAGATGGCCGATGAGGGCTGTCAGCGTCGGAAGACGCCGTGTCGGGTGGGGTCGACTCCTCCTGCCAGCGCGCCGGCTCGCTGAGCCGGGCCTCGATGTCGCGGCGCAGGCCGACCCACCGCTCGATGTCCGCCGCCGAAGTGCCGCAGGCGGCGAGCAACGCCACGACGGTCCGCTCGCGGGGCAGGGTGTTCCGCCCCAGCATGGTGGCGAGGGTGCTCGGAGGCAGCCAGTGCCCGGCCGCCGAGGCCCGGCGCGAGATATCCCGGTACGTCAGGCCGGAGCGTCGCCGCACGTCCCGAAGCGCCACCACGTACTCCCCGGCCGTGGCCACCTGCGGCACCGGATCCCGGGCAGCGTCAATCATCGGATCTCCCCGCGTCGTTGATGTGGTCGGACTCGGACCGGTGCCGGTCGGAGCCCGTCGGCCCGTACGCCGGTCGGCGGCGCGGCCGTCGGAAAAAACGCTAGACAGCCGGGTCGGCCGAGACAATGCCCTGGTCGGGGCGCAGCGGTGTCCGAGCAGCTCAGGGCCGCCTGTCCGGGGCTTGTCCGACCATCTCGGACAGACGCCGCACGCCGCCTTGCCCCGGGGCGCGTGGGGTCGAGAGAATCAGGCGATGACCACGGGGGACCTCCGACCGGACGAGGCGGCCGACCCGGCCGAGTTCGTCGATCTGCTGCGCCGCCTCAAGGACCGGTCCCGGCTGACGTTCCGGCAACTGGAACAGCACGCGGCCACGGCCGGCGACGTGCTGGCCCGCAGCACCGCCGCCGACGTCCTGCGCCGGTCCACTCTGCCGCGACCCGAGGTGCTGGCGGCGTTCGTGCGCGCCTGCGGCGCGGGTGATCAGGTCGACGAGTGGCTGCGGGCACGGGACCGGCTGGCTGCCGGCGCGTACGCCTCAGTCGGTCCGATGGTGACCGCGCCGCCGCCGTCCGGTGCGAGCGCGGTCGACGTGCTGACGAATGGCCCCGACGAGACGCGATCGTGGTGGCTCGGGCGACCCGTGCCGTTGGCGGCGCTCGTGGCCGTCGCCGTGCTGGCCGCGTTCGGCACCTGGTTGCTGTGGCCCGACGACGATGAGCGACGGACGGCGGAGAAGCCGGCCGCCACCTCGTCGGCCACGCCGGGCGGCAGCGCCTCGGCCGGCGGCAACGGTACGCGGCCGGCCAGCGGCCGGAGCCGGATCCGTCCCGCCCTCGCCCCGCAGCTCTGCATCAGCGAGGGGCGCGACCGCAGCGGCGGCTACGAAGACGCGGTGGCGGTCCAGCGCCCCTGCGCCGGCGCCACCCCACCGGAGACCTACCTGGTGCCGGTCGTCGACGACCTCTACTTCGTCAAGTGGGACCATCCGGTGAACGGGCTGGGCTGCCTCACCGTCCGGCGCGAAGATCCCGGCCGCAACCTCATCGAGCCGTGGGACAAGTGCAGCACCGACAGCGGTGCGCAGCTGTTCCGCTTCGAACCAACCGAAGCGGCGCCGGACGCGTACCGCCTCCGCCCGTCGGACAGCGACCTGTGCGTGGGCATCCGGGACGACGCCAGCAAGGTGCCTGCCGAAGCGGTGGCCGAGCCGTGCACGGGTCAACCCGACCAGGTGTTCCTCGTCGATTCGGTACCGCAAGGCTGACGCCCCGCATGGCGTGCCGCACGGCATGCGCGGCACGCCCGCTCGGCGGCCGCGCCGCCGCCGCTCGTCGTCAGCGGATGGGCACCGTGGCCCAGCCGGCCGGCAACCGGGGCGCCGACCAGGCCGGATCGGGTTGCCACTGCGCCCACGCCGGATCCCACCAGCGCTGACCCGCGTCGAGCAGGGCGGCGATCCGGTCGCCCTCGCCGCGGATCGCGTCCGCCATGCCCGGGTAGCGCCCCTCGACGAGGCGCTGCGCGAAGATCTCGACGTCCTTCCAGACGTACCGGTCGTCGTCCGCGCCCCACCACAGGTCCAGCTCGTGGTCGAGAGTGTCCACTCCGATCGGGGTGCGCCGCAGCGGATCCTGCAGGTTGAAGTACCAGCCGGCGAAGTCGCGCTGCGGACCCGTCCAGAACACGTCTACCGAATGCGCCTCGCCCGGCCGGTGCAGCATCAGCTTGCCGTGCCCTGACCAGGAGCGGTGCCCGGCCATCTCCCACGGGTGCCGACCGCAGGGAAAGACGCCGTCGGTCGGGAAGCCGAACTCCGCCCCCGGCGGGAGGTAGAGGGCGAGCAGGTCGGGCGAGTCCTCGACACAGATGGTCGGGCAGCCGAACCAGACCTCGCCCCGCAGGATCTCCCGCCGGACGACCACCTCACCCGGCGCGAATCGGCGTTCCACCATCTCCCCCCGAACCTCCTCGTTCGCCCCCGCGGAAGCGTACGGCCGCCAACTGCCGCCCCGCGACGGCGTGCTTGATCGACTCCGTTTCACGGAAAGCGGGGTGTCCCCACCCGTCGGACACCCCGACTTCCACGACATCGAGCCGATCACGCGTTGGGTGCTACTCGGCGGCCTTGGCGTGCGTCACGAACGCGGCCCAGGCCGCCGGGGAGAAGGTGAGCGCCGGCCCCTCGACGTCCTTGCTGTCCCGGACGGCCACGACACCGGAAAGGTTGTCGGCAACCTCCACACAGTTGCCCTCATTGCCACTACGTGTGCTCGTGCGCCAGCGGGCACCGGTCAGATCACTCATCGTAGGTCTCCTTGATCACTGTGCTCACCAGATCCTCCGAGGCGCGCTCGGGCAGGGCAAGATCCCAAAGCGCCTGCCAGACCTCAGAGTACGTCTGGACCTCCGCCGGACGATCGAGGTAGAGGCCACCGGTCAGCGACTCGCTGTAGACCGTGCTGGGCTCCGCCGGCCGGGTGCCGACTGCCGGGAAATCGAGCAAGACGAAGGCTCCGGCAACGGATGCCCGGTGCGGCCCGATCCCCAGCGGCAGCACCCGGACGGCGATGTTCGGCGCCTCAGCGGCGTTGACGAGGTGAGCGATTTGCATCCGCCAGCCCTCGATGTCATCGATGGGGCGACGGACCACGGCTTCGTCGATCACGACATCAAGACGGGGGGCCGCAGGACTACGCCTGGTCAAGAGCTTCTGTCGCTGCATCCGTAGGGCGACCTTCTGCGCCACCTCCTGCGGGGTGCGCCCGGGTTTGGTCTCGAACACCGCGGCCATGTACTCCGGGGTCTGGAGGAGTCCGGGAATGAGGGTCGGCTCGTACTGGCGGATGGAAAAGGAGGCCGCCTCCAGTCCCACATACAACTCGAACCAGCCCGGGATCACCTCGTCATAGGCGTGCCACCACCCCCGGGACTTGCTCTCCCGGGCAAGACTGACCAACACCTCGGTCAGTTCGGCAGACGTGCCGTAGAGCTGACACATCAACACCACGTCATGAGTACGCAGCGCAGTCTGGCCATTCTCCAATCGGTACATCTTGGCGCGGGACCATTCGAGGTCATTGGCGGCAGCCTCAAGGTTGATTCCCGCTTCCTCACGTGCCTGGCGCAGAAGCCGCCCGAGTTGCCGCCGTGGGACCGACGAACCAACCTCACTCATCCGGCCTCCCGTCTCACTCACGTGGCCTGTCTGTCTCATCTGGAACAAAATGGCCGGCCAAACGAGACGGCGTCAATCTCGAACCGCGGTTCTCGGGTGTGAGACGTTGCGAATTGCTGGCCGACTGCAGGATCGTGCCTGGTAGATGCCCTACTCGCATTGATCTCGGGAGGCAGGCCATGTGCCGTTGGAAGTGGTTTCACCGACCGAATGAGCCAGTCGACGTGGTGGAGCGGACGGGGTTCCCGGAGCAGGCTGGCGCCTACCGGCTCCCCACGCCGCCCGCGTCGAGCGAGAAGAAGAGTGCGGCGTCGCCCCAGCGAGGTGGTCACCATGATGGGTGAGGAGCCCCGGCCGGAACCGCCATTCCTCGTGACGATGGCGAGCTACGTGATCGACTTCCACCATCGCAACGTCTGCACCAGGTGCACCCCGGACGGCTCGTGCCCCCGCCTGGTCGAGGCAAGTGATCATCTCAAGGCGTGGCGCGACCGGAAATCCGGCGGCCGTGCGGGCGGGTGACCTCTTTCAGGTCACCCGTGCGGCGAGTGTCCAGTTCAGCCGGCCGATCCTGTTCCGCGTCATCCGCGTTCTCGACTGGCCGACCTATGACGGGTGGGTCTGGCTCGACGGCTACGAGGTGGGGCCGAGACCGGACGCGATCGCCCGACGGTCGATCTTCGTGCGGCCTGCCGGGCTGCTGCCAGTGGCACCCGTCATCCCGACCCGATCAAGGGGGCGCTGACACACACCAGGTCGCCGATGTGGGGGCAACCGCTCGCGCGGACACCCCCACATCGGCGACCTGGTGTGGATCACGCCGGACGGGCCGGACGGGCCGGGCCTTCAGGCGTCGACGGCCGCCATCACGTCGTCGCTGACGTCGAAGTTCGCGTAGACGTTCTGCACGTCGTCGCAGTCCTCCAGGACGTCGATCAGCTTGAAAATCTTGCGAGCGCCCTCTTCGTCCAGCGGGACGTTCATGCTGGGGATCAGGGAGGACTCCGCCGACTCGTACTCGATGCCGGCGTCCTGCAACGCCGTCCGCACCGGGATCAGGTCGGTCGGCTCGGACACCACCTCGTACGCCTCACCGAGGTCGTTGACCTCCTCGGCGCCGGCGTCGAGGACGGCCATCATCACGTCGTCCTCGCTGGTGCCCTCCTTGGGCACGATCACCACGCCCTTGCGGGAGAACATGTACGACACCGAGCCGGCGTCGGCGAGCGAGCCGCCGTTGCGGGTCAGCGCGGTGCGCACCTCGGTCGCCGCCCGGTTGCGGTTGTCGGTGAGGCACTCGATGAGCATCGCGACGCCGTTCGGGCCGTACCCCTCATACATGATCGTCTGCCAGTCGGCGCCGCCGGCTTCCAGGCCGGAGCCGCGCTTGACGGCGCGGTCGATGTTGTCGTTCGGCACCGAGCTCTTCTTCGCCTTCTGGATCGCGTCGAAGAGCGTCGGGTTGCCGGAGGGGTCGCCGCCGCCGGTGCGCGCGGCCACCTCGACATTCTTGATCAGCTTGGCGAACATCTTGCCGCGCTTGGCGTCGATGACGGCCTTCTTGTGCTTGGTCGTCGCCCACTTTGAGTGGCCGGACATCTTCTACCTCCGTCTGTCATTGCACGCCTGCGTCGACTGCCGCACCGGTTCCGCGCCGCATTCGGCGATCCGGCGGCCGGGCGGCCCCGCGGGAAGTGCCGCGCCGGGCGACGGCCCTGCCGAACCGCGGCAATCTTACCGAGGTCGCACCCCGCCATGTCACACCCGGGACCTGCCCGGGGTGCCGGCACGGCGTCGAGTCCGCCCAGGACCAACGTTCGGGGGCCGGGATCCATGCCCGTGCGCCGGCATCCACCGGCCGCTCAGGCGGCCCGCACCAGGTCCACGAAGTACGCGTGCACGCGCAGGTCACCCGTCAGCTCAGGGTGGAACGAGGTGGCCAGCAGGTTGCCCTGCCGCACCGCCACGACCCGCTCGGCGGCCGGGCCGCCGGTGACCTTCCCGATCACCTGGACGGCCGCGCCGACGCGCTCGACCCACGGGGCGCGGATGAACACCGCGTGGAACGGCTCCCCCGGCACACCGGCGACCTCCACCGGCGCCTCGAACGAGTCGACCTGCCGGCCGAACGCGTTACGCCGTACGGTCATGTCGATGCCCGCGAAGCCGCGCTGGTCGGCGCGGCCGTCCAGCACCTCGGCGGCAAGCATGATCATGCCGGCGCAGGAGCCGTAGACCGGCATGCCGCCGGCGATCCGCTTGTCGATCGGCTCGCGCATCTCGAAGATGTCGGCGAGCTTGCTGATGGTGGTGGACTCGCCGCCGGGGATCACCAGCCCGTCGACCGCGTCCAGCTCGCTCGGACGCCGGACCGGGCGGGCGTCCGCGCCCGCCGCGGCCAGCGCCGCCACGTGCTCGCGGACGTCCCCCTGTAGAGCGAGCACACCGATCACCGGCACCATGCCCTCCCCCAGTTCCTCTCGTTGTTAGGAAGGGTCCCTTCCTATGCACCAGGCGTTAATAAGGTGCCCTTCCTTCGTCACCAGCCGCGCTCGGCCAGGCGGTGCGGCTGCGGGATCTCGTCGACGTTGATGCCGACCATCGCCTCACCGAGACCGCGCGAGACCTTGGCCAGCACGTCCGGGTCGTCGTGGAAGGTGGTGGCCTTGACGATCGCGGCGGCCCGCTGAGCCGGGTTGCCGGCCTTGAAGATGCCGGAGCCGACGAAGACGCCCTCCGCGCCGAGCTGCATCATCATCGCCGCGTCGGCCGGCGTGGCGATCCCGCCGGCGGTGAACAGCACCACCGGCAGCTTGCCGCTCTCGGCGACCTCCTTGACCAGCTCGTACGGGGCCTGCAGCTCCTTGGCCGCGACGTACAGCTCGTCGGCCGGCAGCGAGGACAGCCGGGCGATCTCCTGGCGGATCTTGCGCATGTGGGTGGTGGCGTTGGAGACGTCACCGGTGCCGGCCTCGCCCTTGGAGCGGATCATGGCCGCGCCCTCGGTGATCCGCCGCAGCGCCTCGCCCAGGTTGGTCGCCCCGCACACGAACGGGACCGTGAAGGCCCACTTGTCGATGTGGTTCGCGTAGTCGGCCGGGGTCAGCACCTCGGACTCGTCGACGTAGTCGACGCCGAGCGACTGGAGGATCCGCGCCTCCACGAAGTGACCGATGCGGGCCTTGGCCATCACCGGGATGGACACCGCCTCGATGATCCCGTCGATCATGTCGGGGTCGCTCATCCGGGAGACCCCGCCCTGTGCGCGGATGTCGGCGGGCACCCGCTCCAGGGCCATCACCGCGACCGCGCCGGCGTCCTCGGCGATCTTGGCCTGCTCGGCGTTGACGACGTCCATGATCACGCCGCCCTTGAGCATCTCGGCCATGCCCCGCTTCACGCGGGCCGTGCCGACGACGGGGGCGGTGCCGGTGGTCGAGGCGGTGGTTTCGGGCACGGGTCAACGCTCCTTGAACGTGCGGTGGGAGGTGGCAGCGAAAATGCTACGCACTGGTCAACGCCGCGCCGACAGCCAATCAGACCCCCGGTGGCCTGCACTGTGGCCCTGCTCACCGCCGCGCCGGGCCGCTGCCCCGCTCGCCCTGATCAGCCGGCGGGAACGTCCGCCGGCACGACGAGCGTCGGGTCGTCGATGTCAAAGTAGCGCGGCCACTCCCGGCCCCGCCCCATCCGCAACAACCGCACCAGCGGACGACTGCGCGCCGAGCGGGCGTCGCGAACCAGGTCGGTGTGCACCTGCCGGGACAACGCGAGACGGCGGCTCGCCGCGATGACCGCCGTGCAGTCCGGATCGGCCGGGTCCAGCCGCACCGCGCGTAACTGCCGGGTCAGGTCATTCTCGGCCGCCTCCCGCTCCTGCGGCGGAGCGTCCAGCGCGATCCGGGCCGCAGCGTACAACTCGACGCCGAAACGCCGCTCCGCCAGCACCGCCGCGGCCGCCGCCCGGCGCAGCAGGTGGGCGTCGAGGGCCCGCGCCGCCAGCTCCGCGCGGCCCTGCAGCCGCTCGACCCGGCCGGCGGTCCAGATGAGGTACGCCGCAAGCACCCCCACGAGCACGCTCGCGGCCACCACCCACCACATGTGCGGCATCGTAGTGCTGCTCCGTTTCTCCTGCGTCGCGCGCGGCCGCGCCGGTCACCGGCGTCACCAGCCGCACCATGCGTCCCACGGCTCAGCCCAGCCCCACCCACTCCTGATCGATGACCCGCCCGTCCGTCGCCTCGATCGCCGCTGCGTATACCTCCAGAACACGCCGAGCAACCACCGGCCAGTCGAAATTCGCCACCACCTGATCGCCGCAGGCGCTCAGCGTGGCCCGCCCGGCCGGCTCGTCGAGCAGCTCGGACAGGGCGTCGCGCAACCCCACCGCGTCTCCGGTCGGAAACAGCCGCCCCGCCCGCCCACCGTCGAGCACCCGGCGGAACGCGTCCAGGTCGCTCGCCACCACCGTGGTGCCGGCGGCCAGCGCCTCGGTGAGGATCATCCCGAACGACTCGCCGCCGGTGTTCGGTGCCACGTACAGGTGCACGCTGCGCAGCATCCGGGCCTTGTCCGCCTCGGAGACCAGCCCGAGGAACGTCACCTGCTCCCGCAGCGCGGCCGGGAACTGGTCGTACAGGTCGTCCGGGTCACCCGGGCCGGCGACCAGCAGCCGCAACCCCGGGCGGGTCGCCGCCAGCGCCACGAAGGCGTCCCGCAGCACCGGGAAGCCCTTGCGCGCCTCCGTGAACCGCCCCAGGAAGCCCACCGTGCCGCCGGTGCCCGGCCCACACTCCCCCGGCCAGCCCGGCAGCGGCTCGGCGTCGGCGAACTTCGCCACCGCCACCCCGTTGGGGATCTCCACCGCGCCGCCGTCCATGTGCTCGACCTGCACCTTGCGGGCCAGCGCGCTCACCGCGATCCGGGCGGTGATCCGCTCCAACACGATCTGCAGCACGCCCTGCGCGGCGGCCAGCACCCGGGAACGGGTCATCGCCGTGTGGAACGTGGCCACCACCGGGCCGCGAGCGGAGAGCACCGCCAACAGCGACAGGCTCAACGTCAGCGGCTCGTGCACGTGCAGGACGTCGAAGTCACCGTTGGTGAGCCAGCGCCGGACCCGCGCGGTCGAGACCGGGCCGAATGCGATCCGGGCCACCGACCCGTTGTACGGCAGCGGCACCGCCCGGCCGGCGGACACCACGTACGCCGGCAGCGGCGAATCCTCATCCGCCGGAGCGAGCACGCTGACCTCGTGACCGAGCACGATCAGCGCCTCGGCGAGATCCACGACGTGGTTCTGCACGCCGCCAGGGACGTCGAACGAGTACGGGCACACGATGCCGATCCGCATGCGTCAGCCCACCCCCTCAGCCCTGGCCGGAGGCCGACGAGGGCAGCGCCGTGCCCTCCCCCGCCCTCCTCTGGTCCAGCCACATCCGCTGCAACATGTGCCAGTCTTGCGGATGCCGGGCGATACCTGCCGCCAGACGGTCGGCGATCAGCTGGGTCAGCGACCGGACCCGCTGGTCCAGGGGCCCCGCCTCGGGGCCGGGCACCGGCAGCGGGCCGGCGAGCGAGGCGCACGCCGCGTCCGGCTCGTACCACATCGAGGCCACGTACAGCGGCGCTCCGGTGTGCAGCGCGAGCAGCGCCGACCCGGCCGGCATCCGGGTCTTCCCACCGAAGAAGTCCACCTCCACGCCCCGGGCGGAGAGGTCCCGGTCGGCCAGCAGCGGCACCACCGCGCCGGCCCGGACGCGGTCCAGCAGCACGTCGAACGCCGGACGCGGCCCACCGTGGGTGGGCAGGATCTCCATCCCCAGCTCAGCCCGGAAGGCCAGGAAACGCTCGTACACGCCCTCCGGCTTGAGCCGCTCCATGACGGTGGTGATCGGCCAACCGGTGGCCGCCACCCAGGCGCCCGCGGCGTCCCAGTTGCCGGCGTGCGGCAGCGCCACCACCGCGCCCCGGCCGGCGGCCACGTCGGCCGCCAACAGCTCGGCGCCGTCGAGCCGGAAACCGGCCAGGATCTGCGCCCGGCTCAACGCGGGCAGCCGGAACGCCTCCATCCAGTACCGGGCGTACGAGCGCAGCCCGCGCTTGACGAGATCGTCCAGCTCCGCCTCGGGCAGCTCCGGGCCGACCACCCGGCGCAAATTCGCGCGCAGTCGGGCCGTACCCCCGCCGCCGCGGCGATGGGCGCGGTCCGCGCCCGCCTGGAACGCCGCCGCCACCAACGGCCGGGGAAGGGCGCGGACCAGCCGCCATCCGGCGACGTAGCCCAGCTCGGTGAGGTTCACGCGACTCGGCCGCCGGTCGTCCGACGCCGGGTCGGCGGCAGCCCACTCACGCCTGGCCGTCCGGCTGGAGCTGCTGGGCCTGGCGGTAGACGTGCGCCATCCGCTGCCCCACCGTGAAGATCGAGATGGCGGCGAGCAGCCAGAGCGCGATCTCCAGCGCCGGCTTCACGCCGACGCCGGTGAGGATGCCGCCGACCCCGACGATCAGCAGCCGCTCGGTGCGCTCGGCGATGCCCACGTTGCAGGTCATGCCCAGCCCTTCGGCACGCGCCTTCACGTAGGAGACGAGCCCGCCGGCGGCCAGGCACAGCAGGGCGGCGGCCACCCCGGAGTGGTCGCCCCGGGTGGCCAGCCAGTACGCCACCGCGCCGAAGACCGCGCTGTCGGCGACCCGGTCCATGCTTGAATCGAGGAACGCGCCGAAGCGGGTGGAGCCGCCGCTCATCCGGGCCATCGTCCCATCGAGCAGGTCGGTGAGCGCGAACACGGTCACGATCAACGCGCCCGCGACCAGGTGGCCG
This sequence comes from Micromonospora sp. NBC_00617, assembly GCF_045161355.1. NCBI lineage: Bacteria > Bacillati > Actinomycetota > Actinomycetes > Micromonosporales > Micromonosporaceae > Micromonospora > Micromonospora sp. NBC_00617. The sequence continues at coordinate 3,451,375 of NZ_CP107751.1, forward strand.
CGGGCACCGAAGCCGAGCGCGCCGATGAGCACACCAACGGTGCCCGCGACGGTGACGGCATTGGGGGTGACGCCCGCGTGCAGGAGGGCACGTGCGATCGGCTCGACGACGCGGGTCATCCCCGCGCGGGCCGACACTTGGAAGATCTTCGCCATGGCGGTCCCCACGATAACGGTCCGCCCAGGTCCGGCGATACGGCCGGTCCCTCCGACCCGCCCGGGGCAGGCTTGTGCCTGTCCGGCAACGGGTGTGAGATCGAGCCGGGAGGTGAGCCAGCTCACCCGCCCGCCCGTTGAGTTCCCGCTGTGCAGCAGACCACCGGAGGATATCGCCGCGCACTCGCCCCGGGCCGCTTCCACCTCGCGCGGCGGTCGCCACCCACCACCGGCTGAGGGAGGTGCGCCCCATGGCGCAGAAAAATCAGGAAAAGGGCACCACCGGCGGCACGCCGGTGGTGACCGAACCCGCGGGGGTTCGCAACGTGGTGCTCGTCGGGCATTCCGGTGCGGGCAAGACGACGCTCGTCGAGGCGTTGCTCGCCGTGACCGGCACCATCGGCCGGGCCGGCAGCGTCGTCGACGGCACCACCGTCGGCGACCACGACCCGGCCGCCGTACGCCAGCAGCGCTCGGTGAGCCTGTCCTGCGCGCCGCTGCTGCACAACGGCATCAAGGTCAACCTGCTGGACACCCCCGGGTACGCCGACTTCGTCGGCGAGCTGCGGGCCGGTCTGCGGGCCGCCGACGCCGCGCTGTTCGTCGTCTCGGCGGCCGGTGGGATGGACGCCGCCACGGTGGCGCTGTGGGAGGAGTGCGCCGCGGTCGACATGCCGCGCGCCGTCGCGGTGGCCCGACTGGACCAGCCCCGCGCCGACTTCGACGAGGCGGTGGCGCTCTGCCAGCGGGTCTTCGGCGACAACGTGATGCCCCTGTACCTGCCGATGCTCGGCGACGACGGGGTTTCCACCGAGGGCCTGCTCGGGCTGATCACCCGACGGGTCTTCGACTACTCCGCCGGGCTGCCCGCCGACGTCCGTGACCCGGACCCGGAGCACCAGCGGGCCATCGACGAGTCCCGCAACGAGCTGATCGAGGGGATCATCGCCGAGAGCGAGGACGAAACCCTCATGGACCGCTACCTCGACGGCGAGGAGATCAGCACCGAGGTGCTCATCGACGACCTGGAGAAGGCCGTCGCCCGGGGCCACTTCTACCCGGTGGTGCCGGTCTGCGCCGAGACCGGCGTCGGCCTGGACACCCTGCTGGAGGTGCTGACCGCCGCGTTCCCGTCACCGCTGGAGCACGAACTGCCGGCGGTCACCGGCGTGGACGGCTCGCCCCGCCCACCGCTGACCTGCGACCCGGATGGCCCGCTGGTCGCCGAGGTCGTCAAGACCACCGTCGACCGCCACGTCGGCCGGGTCTCGCTGGTCCGGGTCTTCTCCGGCACGCTGCGCCCCGAACAGACCGTGCACATCTGCGGGCACGGCATGGCCGAGCGCGGGCACCCCGACCACGACGCCGATGAGCGGGTCGGGCACATCTACACCCCGCTGGGCGCCACCCTGCGCGAGGTGCCGCACTGCGTGGCCGGCGACATCTGCGCGATCACCAAGTCGGGCACCGCCGAGACCGGCGACACCGTCTCGGCCAAGGACAACCCGCTGCTGATCGCGCCCTGGGAGATGCCGGAGCCGCTGCTGCCGGTGGCGATCGTCGCCCGCAGCCGCGCCGACGAGGACGCGCTGGCCCGCAACCTCGCCCGGCTGGTCGCCGGCGACCCCACCCTGCGGCTGGAGCGCAACCCGGAGACCCACCAGCTGGTGCTCTGGTGCATGGGCGAGGCGCACGCCGACGTCGTGCTGGACCGGCTGCGCGCCGGAGGCGTCGAGCTGGACACCGAACCGGTCAAGGTGTCGTTGCGCGAGACGCTGACCGTGCCGGCACGGGGGCACGGCCGGCACGTCAAGCAGTCCGGCGGCCACGGCCAGTACGCCGTCTGCGACATCGAGGTGGAGCCGCTGCCCCGCGGCGCCGGCTTCGAGTTCGTCGACCGGATCGTCGGCGGCGCGGTGCCGCACAACTACATCCCGTCCATCGAGAAGGGCGTCCGCGCCCAACTGGAACGCGGACTGGTCGCCGGCCACCCGGCGGTGGACCTGCGGGTCACCCTCGTCGACGGCAAGGCGCACAGCGTCGACTCCTCCGACGCGGCCTTCCAGACCGCCGGCGCGCTCGCGCTGCGCGACGCCGCCGAGCGTGGCCAGCCGACGCTGCTGGAACCGATCGACGAGGTGACCGTCCGGGTGCCGGACGGCTCGGTGGGCGCGGTGATGGGCGACCTGTCCAGCCGGCGCGGCCGGGTGCTCGGCACCGAACCCGACGAGGACGCCGAGGGCCGCACCCTCGTGCGCGCCGAGGTGCCGGCCACCGAACTGCTCCGCTACGCCGTCGAGCTGCGCTCGATGACCGCCGGCACGGGCACCTTCCGCCGCCACTTCGTCCGCCACGACCCGATGCCCACCCATCTGGCCGACCAGGCCCGCAAGGAACACACCCCGTAACCCTGCGAGCCACGCAGGCCCCTCGTGCCCGCCAATCCTGCGTGTCCGCTAACCCTGCGTGTCCGCTAACCCTGCGTGTCCGCTAACCCTGTTTGCCCGCTAACCCTGTTGCCCGCGCGCCGTCCCGCACGACTCTCCGTCGCAGGCGAGCCGTCGCGCGCGGGCGGGGTGGGGGGCGCCCTACGTGTTCGCGTCCTGTCGAGCTGCCCCATATTCGGGGCGCCGCTGCCGGAGCGGACCGCATCCGCACCGGCGCTGCCCCAGATTTGGGGCAGCTCGACAGGACGCGACACCAGCACAGCACCCGGTGCCGCCATGGCACACGGCACCGCACGGCACCCGGCACGGCACGGCACGGCACCCCGGCCCGGCACCGCGCGGCCCGGCACGGCACGGCACCCCGGCCCGGCACCGCGCGGCCCGGCACGGCACGGCACCCCGGCCCGGCACCGCGCGGCCCGGCACGGCACGGCACCCCGGCCCGGCACCGCGCGGCCCGGCACGGCACGGCACCGGCGTCGGACAGGGTGTGCCCGCTACGCGCGGTGTCCGGGTCAGGGGTGGGTCGTGGGGTGGGTGGGGCGGGGCCAGTACGGGCGATCGGCGTCGCGCAGCGCGGCGGTGCGCAGGGCGGCGAGTTGGCGTTCCACCTCGACGAACTGGTCCGGCGCCAGCGGTCCCCGGCGCAGCGCGGCGGCGTTCTCCTCGACCTGGGCGACCGTACGGCAGCCGGGGATCGGGATGGTGCGTCCGCTGCGTGCCCAGATCCAGCCCAGCGCGCCCTGGGCGAGGGTGCGCCCGTCGGCGGTCAGCGCGGCGCGGACCGCCCCGACCCGGCGCAGCCACTCCGGCGCGGGACGGCCGCCCCGGAACCACTCCAGCCAGCCCGGCGCCAACCCGCGCACGTCGTCGCGGGGCAACGTCGACGCGGCCGTGTACTTGCCGGTGAGCAGCCCCATCCCCAGCGGCCCCTGGTTGACGCTGGCCAGGTCGTACTTGTCGCAGACGGCGAGCACCTCGGGGGCGTCGCGCAGCACCGACAGGGCGTGCTGCACGGCGGTGGCGCCGGAGGCGGCCTGTCCAAAAGCGGCGGCCCGGTCCGGGCGGTCGGTGCTCCACCCGTACGCACGGATCAGGCCCTCGGCGACCAGGTCCTCGCAGACGCCGATCAGCGCCTCGGCGCGGGGCACCGGCAGGTCGGCCAGGTGCAGCTGGTAGAGGTCGATCCGGTCGGTGCCCAACCGACGCAGCGACGCGGTCACGGCCCGCCGCAGGTACGCCGGTGACGCGTCCCTTCCGGTCGCCTGCCGGGTCGCCTCGTCGAACGTGTAGCCCCACTTGGTGGCGATCACGGCCTCGTCCCGGCGGCCGGCGAGGGCCCACCCCAGCACCCGCTCGCCGTGGCCCGCGCCGTACGTGTCGGCGGTGTCGAAGAGGGTGATGCCCACCTCGAGCGCGCGGCGTACCGCCCGCACGGACTCGTCGTCGTCGACCGCGCCCCAGCCCAGTGGCTGGCTGCCCTCCGCCCAGGGACCGGCGATCGCCCAGCACCCCATGCCGAGGGCGCTGACCTCGATGCCGCTGCGCCCCAACATCCGTGTCGTCACTGCCATCGGCCGATCGTGCCACCTTCACGGGCCGGGGCGTAGCAACTCCCGCACGCGGAAACGCGGTAGGCGCGCGTCGGGGCCGTGCGGCATGATCGACGCCATGCGACGGCTGGGCGTGGACATCGGCGGTGTGCTCATCGAGCCGGCCGACGACGACGCCGACACCTCCTTCTTCGGCGCGCACTATTTGCGCACGCCGATGGTCGACGGGGCGTTCGACGCGCTCGCGGCGCTCGGGCCGGCGTTCGACGAGGTGCACCTCGTCTCCAAGTGCGGCGAGTCCACCGAGCGGCGGACCCGGGAGTGGCTGGCCCACCACGATTTCACGGCCCGCACCGGGATCCCCGTCGAGCGGGTGCACTTCTGCCGGACCCGGCCGGCCAAGGCGCCGATCGCCCGGCAGCTCGAACTGACCCACTTCGTGGACGACAGGCTGGAGGTGCTCGGCTACCTCGATTCGGTGCCGCACCGCTACCTGTTCCGGCCCCGCCGGGCGGAGGTCGCCGCGTACGCTGCTCTGCTGCCCCGCGTACGCCCGGTGCAGAGCTGGGCGGAGCTGGCCGACCTGCTGCGCGCCGACTAGCCGGCCCGGCGCGGTCCTCGCGCCGGCAACTGTCGCACCCGGCGGGTCAGGACGGCCAGGCGCGGGCGAGCAGGTCGCGGGTGTCGCCGAGCAACTGGGGCAGCACCTTGGTGCGGCCGATCACCGGCATGAAGTTCGCGTCGCCGCCCCAGCGAGGCACCACGTGCTGGTGCAGGTGGGCGGCGATGCCGGCGCCGGCCACGCCGCCCTGGTTCATCCCCAGGTTGAAACCGTGCGCGTTGCTGACCTTGCGGATCACCCGCATCGCCGTCTGGGTGTACGAGGCGAGCTCGACGGTCTCCGGCTCGTCGAGGTCGGTGTAGTCGGCGACGTGCCGGTAGGGGCAGACCAGCAGGTGCCCCGGGTTGTACGGGTAGAGGTTGAGCACGACGAAGACGCGCTCGCCGCGGGCGACCACCAGACTCTCCTCGGTGGACAGCCCGGGAGCCAGACAGAACGGGCAGCCGGTCGGCTTCTCGTAGCCCTCGGCCGGGCGGTCCTCGCCGGAAATGTAGGTCATCCGGTGCGGCGTCCAGAGCCGTTCCAGGCCGTCCGTCATGCCGTCGCTGTCCGTGTGCCGCTCCGCCCCTGTCACGAGCCGATCCTACGGAGCCGCGTGGGCGGGCCGCGACACCCGTCGCCGGGAAACTCCGTGCTGCAAGTTGTTGACGGATTGCCGCCAAGACCTGGCCACCGCCTCCGGGCGATGATCGCGCTCGAACATGGAAGTAGTGGCCTCCCGCGCCGGGGAGGCCACTACGTCCTGGATCGAGCGCGATCATGACGGGCGGCGCGCGACACGCGACGCCGGCGCGGGCTACTCCGGTGCAGCCGACGGGCCCACGTTCGTCCGGGAGGTCACCACGTCGAGGACGTGGGTGACCGCCTCGGCGACCGGCACACCGTTGCGCTGGGAGCCGTCGCGGTAGCGGAAGGACACCGTGCCGGCGGCCACGTCGTCGTCGCCGGCGATCACCATGAACGGGATCTTCTGCTGCTGCGCCGTGCGGATCTTCTTCTGCATCCGGTCGTCACCCGCGTCCACCTGGGCCCGGATGCCCTCGGCGCGCAGCGCGGCGACGAAACCGTGCAGGTAGTCGGTGTGGTCCTCGCGGATCGGGATGCCCACCACCTGCACCGGCGCCAGCCAGGCCGGGAACGCCCCCGCGTAGTGCTCGGTGAGCACCCCGAAGAACCGCTCGATCGACCCGAACAGCGCCCGGTGGATCATCACGGGCCGCTGGCGACTGCCGTCGGCGGCCTGGTATTCCAACCCGAACCGCTCCGGCTGGTTGAAGTCGACCTGGATGGTGGACATCTGCCAGGTCCGGCCGATCGCGTCGCGCGCCTGCACGGAGATCTTCGGCCCGTAGAACGCCGCGCCGCCCGGGTCGGGCACCAACTCCAGGCCGGAGGTCTCGGCGGCGATACGCAGCGCCTCGGTCGCCTCCGCCCAGTCCTCGTCGGCGCCGATGAACTTGGGCGAGTCGTCCCGGGTCGACAACTCCAGGTAGAAGTCGTCCAGCCCGTAGTCGCGCAGCAGGTCCAGCACGAAGCTGAGCAACGTGGACAGCTCACCGGCCATCTGCTCGCGGGTGCAGTAGATGTGCGAGTCGTCCTGGGTCAGACCACGGACCCGGGTGAGGCCGTGCACGACGCCGGACTTCTCGTACCGGTAGACCGTGCCGAACTCGAACATCCGCAGCGGCAGCTCACGGTACGACCGCCCCCGCGACCTGAAGATCAGGTTGTGCATCGGGCAGTTCATGGCCTTGAGGTAGTAATCCGCGCCCTCCAGCTGCATGGGCGGGAACATCGTGTCCGCGTAGTACGGCAGGTGCCCGGAGGTCTGGAACAGCTGCGCCTTGGAGATGTGCGGGGTGTTGACGAACTCGTACCCCGCCTCCTCGTGCCGCCGCCGCGAGTAGTGCTCCATCTCGCGGCGGATGATCCCGCCCTTGGGGTGGAAGACCGCCAGGCCCGAGCCGATCTCGTCGGGGAAGCTGAACAGGTCAAGGTCCGCGCCGAGCTTGCGGTGGTCGCGCCGGGCGGCCTCCTCCAACAGCTTCAGGTACGCCTTGAGCTCGTCGCGGGTCGGCCACGCGGTGCCGTACACCCGCTGTAGTTGGGGGTTCTTCTCCGACCCGCGCCAGTACGCGGCGGCGGAGCGCATCAGCTTGAACGCGCCGATCAGTCGGGTGGTCGGCAGGTGCGGGCCCCGGCACAGGTCCGACCAGCAGACCTTGTCCTCCTTGGCGTCGAGGTTGTCGTAGATGGTCAGCTCGCCGCCGCCGACCTCCATCACCTCGTCGGTGTCCAGGCCCTCGCCCTTGACCTCGATCAACTCCAGCTTGAACGGCTCGTCGGCCAGCTCGGCGCGCGCCTCGTCGAGGCTGCCGAAGCGGCGGCGACGGAACCGCTGCCCGGACTTGATGATCTCCTGCATGCGCTTCTCGAGCTTGCTGAGGTCATCGGGCTGGAACGGCTTGGCGACGTCGAAGTCGTAGTAGAAGCCGTTCTCGATGGGCGGGCCGATGCCCAGCTTGGCCTCGGGGAAGACGTCCTGCACGGCCTGTGCGAGCACGTGCGCGGTGGAGTGGCGCAGCACGTTGAGCCCGTCGGGCGAATCCAGGCTGACCGGCTCGACGGTCGTCTCCTCGGTCGGCGCCCAGTCCAGGTCGCGCAGCTGACCCTGCGGGTCGCGGACCACGACGATCGCCTTGGGGCCGTTCGCGGGCAGTCCGGCCGCGGCCACCGCGTCGGCCGCCGTCGTCCCGGCGGCGACGACGACAGGGTCGGCCACGGCGGGGGTACGGGGTGCGGACACGGTGACTCCTCCAAGCAGTACGAGACGGCGCCGATCCTCGGCTCCTGCCGATGCTATCGGTCCACCCCCTCCCGGTCGGGAAGGGCACCTTCCTCGCGTCCGGCGTTGAACCTTTCGCGCCTGCCAGCCGAACTAGAGGGTGTGGCCGGAAACCGGAGCCGGTCGCGTCGAGACGGATGGGGGCACGAGATGGCGAGCACGCACGGCGGAGGCCGCCCGCGGCGAATCGCGGCGGTGACCGCGCTGACCGCCGCGGGGCTGCTGCTCTGGCCCGGTACGGCGGCGCGCGCCGCGGACGTGACGACCACTCCGACCGAGGCCCGCCAGGGCGACGCCGTACGGCTGGAGTTCACCGTGCCCGAGGAGCGGGCCGGCACGAAGACCACCCGGATCGAGGTCCGGTTGCCGGCCGACGCCCCGGTGGCCGAGGTCTATCCGATGTCGGTCGACGGCTGGGCACCCACGATCAGCTCCCGTACGTTGGACAAGCCGGTGACCGGCATCCACTCCTCCGGAGTGAGCACCGTGACCACGGCGGTGACCTGGGTCCGCGTCGGCGCGGGCGCGTCCGGACCGGCAAAGCTGACCCTGTCGATGGGCCCGCTGCCGCAGGCGGAGCGGCTCACCTTCGAGGTCGTCCAGACGTACGCCGACGGCATGGCTGTCCGGTGGGCGGACACCAGCGGCGCACACCGGGCCCCGGTGCTGACGCTGTTGCCCGCGGCGGCGGGTGCGGCCGGACCGGTCGGGCACGGCGGGCACGGCGCTCCGGCGGCCGGCGCGGCGAACGGTCCCGCCGACGCCGACACTGCTGGCGGCGACACCGCTGGCGGGGGCGCGGCGGTGGCCGGGTCGGGTGGTTCCGGCGAGGAGTCCGGCAACGCCGACGCGATGCTCGCCGGCGGGCTGCTGGCCGGCCTGGGCGGCGGCGCGGCGATCGGCTGGCTGGTCAGCCGGTGGCGCCGACGCGACCCGGCCGAGGACGCGGCCCTGGCCGAGGTGACCGGTGCAGGGGACGACGCACCAGAGCCGGTGCAGACCGACCAGGCGCAGGTCGACCAGGCGCCCGGCGCGGAGTCGGCCTCGGTCGGCACCCCGGTCCGCATCGGCTGACCGGCTCGGCCGGAGACCGGACAGAACCACTTACTCTGCCCCTTTGCTCTGCTTCAACCCACGCAACACTTACGCCCCCCGAGTGGTGCGTGGGTTGAAGCAGAGCAAAGGAGCGGAAGGACAGGTTGGCGGCCGGCGTCGCGGGCCGAAGCGGCTGAGGGCACCCAGGTGACAGCGGAGTCGCGGAACCCAGGGGGAGGCGAGGTCAGGGCTCCCAGGGGAGAGGCGAGGTCAGGGTGCCCAGGGAGGTAGCGGCTCGCGGGCCGCCAGCCACGCCTCGGGCACCCCGCCCGGGGTGCCGACACCCGTGTACGCGGCCACGATCGCCCCGACGATGGCGGCCGTGGTGTCCATGTCCCCGCCCGGACGCACCTCCGGATCGCCGTCGGATAGTCGTCGAGGTGGGTCGCGGCCACCCAGAGGGTGAATCCGACGGTGTCCTGCGCGGTCACCCGGGAGCCGTTGCCGAGTTCCGCAACCACCCGGTCCACCGGTCGGCCGAGCAGCTCCGCCGCCCGGCTCACGCTCCGGTGCACCTCGCTGCCCGGATCCAGCGCGGCGGCGACCCCGGCGAGCAGGCGATCCGGGGCTGGCCGGTGCCCGTCGAGGCGGCCCCGGGCGGCCGTCGCGGCGGCCACGGCCACCGCGACGGCGCCGGCGACCCCCTCCGGGTGCGCATGGGTCACCTCGGCCGAGGCGCGGGCCTGCGCTGCGGCACGTGCGGTGGAGTCGGCGAAGTACGCACCCAGCGGACCGACCCGCATCGCCGCGCCGTTGCCGCAGGAGCCCTGGCCGTCGAAGGCCGACGCGGCCGCCACCGGCCACGGGGTGCCGGTGCGGATCAGCCGCAGGATCGCCATCGCGCCAGCCCCGTAGCCCCGGCGTGGAGCACACCGCTCGGCGAAGGCCAGAGCCAGCCGGTCGCGGTCGACGCCACCGGAGTGGGCCAGCTCGGCGAGGACCGAGCAGGCCATCTCGGTGTCGTCGGTCCATTCCCAGGGCGCGGGCGGCAGCGTGACGTCGGCGAGGTCCTCCGGCGGCTCCGGCAGGAAGAACCGCGCCCCGAGCGCGTCGCCGGTGGAGAGGCCGGCGAGGCTGTCCCGGGCGAGCGCCAGGCGGGCGTCGGCGAACAGGATGAAGGACATCGTCGTACCAGCTTGCCCGGTTCCCAGGCACGTCGCAACGCGATCAACTTGCCAGGCCAAGTACGGTCTTGTCGTGGCCTCCGTGCTCCTGGTCGAAGACGATCACGTCGTACGCGGCGCGATGCTGCGGTCCCTCGCTGACCGGGGGCATGCCGTGCACGCCGTGGGCACCGCCCTGGACGCGTTGCGCCGGGTCGCCGCGGAGACACCCGACCTGGTGGTGCTGGACCTCGGCCTGCCCGATCTGGACGGTTCCGACGCCCTGCGGATGCTGCGCGGCATCACCGACGTCCCGATCATCATCGCCACGGCCCGCGACGACGAGCAGTCGGTGGTCAAGCTGCTGCGCGCCGGGGCCGACGACTACATGGTCAAGCCGTTCACGGGCGCGCACCTGGACGCCCGCATCACCACGGTGCTGCGGCGTGCCGGGCGGGCCAGCCGGACGGTGCAGCCCGCGGTGCACACCGTCGGCGGCCTGCGGGTCGACGTCGGTGAGCGCAGCGCCCAGCTCGACGGCGAGCCGCTGGCGCTGACCCGCAAGGAATTCGACCTGCTGGCGTATCTCGCCGCACGACCCGGACGGGTAGTGTCCCGCCGGGAACTCTTGGAGGAGGTATGGCGGCAGCCATCGGTCGGCGAGGATCAGACCATCGACGTACACCTGTACTGGCTCCGCCGAAAGATGGGCGAGTCCGCGGCGAAGCCGCGCTACCTGCGCACCGTGCGGGGGGTCGGGTTCCGGCTGGTGGCACCGGACTGAGGACGGCGCTGGCCCTGCTCACGGCCGGCATGTGCAGCCTCGTCGCGCTCGCGTTCCTGATCCCGCTCGGGTTGAGCCTGCGCGAGCAGAGCCGGGAGGAGGCGATCGCCGACGCGGCCCGACGCAGCGCGCTGGTGACCGGGGCGCTGGCGGTGAGCACGGACCCGGCGGTGGTGGAGCGTGCCGTCGTGGCCAGTGGTGACGGCGCGTCGAGGCGGCCGGTGGTGCACGGGCTGGGGTTGGACGAGTCCGCCGGCCGCGCCAGCGGCAGCGACCTGGACCGGGCCCGCGCCGAGCGGCGCTCGCTGGTCACCGACGTCGACGGCGGGGTGGTCCGGCTCGACCCGGTGGTCCTCGGCGACCGGACGGCCGTGGTCGAGGTGTTCGTGGCGGACTCGACGTTGGGCGAGGGCGCCGGCGGCACCTGGCTGTTGCTGTTCGGAGTGGGCGCGGCGATGGCCGGCGCGGCGGTGCTGGTGGTCGACCGGGTGGCCGCCCGCGCGGTGGACGCCACCCGAGGTCTGGTCAAGGCCGCCCTGTCGATCGGCGACGGCGACCTGGGCGTACGCGTGGAGCCGACCGGCCCCCGTGAGCTGGCGGAGGCCGGGTACGCCTTCAACCGGATGGCCGACCGGCTGGACGCGGCGCGCACCGATGAGCGGGAGCTGGTGGCCGACCTGTCACACCGGCTGCGGACGCCGTTGACCGTGCTCCGGCTGGACGCGGAGGCGCTGGAGTCCGACGACACCAGCGTGGGCTCGTTCAGCCCGGCGGAGCTGGACCGGCTGCGGGGCATCCGGCGGATCCGGCAGGCGATCGTCACCCTCGAAGGTGAGATCGACGTGCTGATCAAGACCACCCGCAAGGCGGTGGCCCACGAGGCCGGCCCGGCCATGTGCGACGTCAGCGAGGTCGTCCGGGACCGGATGGTGTTCTGGGCGGCGCTCGCCGGTGACCAGAACCGGCCACACCGGGTCAACGGCGCTCAGCTGCGCATCCCCGCGCCCGTGCCGCGCGCCGAGCTGGCCGCCGCGCTGGACGCGGTGATCGGCAACGTCTTTCGCTACACCCCGCAGGGAACGGCGTTCGAGGTGGCGGTGTCCCGCCGCGACGGATACGTGGCGATTCGGATCGACGACGCCGGCCCGGGCATCGCCAACCCGGACCGGGCGCTGCGGCGGGGCACCAGCGACCAGGGCTCCACCGGGCTCGGCCTGGACATCGCCAAGCGGGTGGCGTTGCAGGCCAACGGCTCGGTCAGCATCGACCGGGCCCGGTTGGGCGGCGCCAGCGTGGTGATGCTGCTCGCCGATCCGGAGGCGACGCCCCGGCAGGTCAACCGGTTCGGCCTCGTGGGCCGGATGGCGCGCGACGCCCGGGACCAGAAGACGAGCGGCCGTCGCTGGCCCCGCCAGCGCCCCACCGACGACTGAGCACCCCCGTACCGGCGACTGTCCATCGTCGACCGATCGGCCGACGGGGGCGCTCCGATCGACTGAGCGGACTGGGGCTGTGCGGCGGCGCAAGTCTTCCTTAGATCGCGGTTAACGATGGCGGTCGGAGGCTCGCGGGCTGACAGGATCAGTGCACGAACCCACCAGTTCCACCGGCCAGCGCACCGCGCACCCACACCGCCGGTGGAGCCGCGCGCGCGGCGGGAGTCTCAGGTCCCCCCACACCCACGCTCCCGCCGCGCGCCCCGCTCACCCGAGCGGCCCAGCCCGACCGGCGTCAGCCGGCGCTGGCGAGGTACGCGTCGATCTCGGCGGTGATCCGCTGCTTGCCGGCCGCGTCCAGGAAGGACGCGGTCACCGCGTTGCGGGCCAGTGCGGCCAGCTCCCCCGGGCCCGCCCCGAGCAGTCGGGCGGCCACCGCGTACTCGTCGTTGAGGGTGGTGCCGAACATCGGCGGGTCGTCGGAGTTGATGGTGACGAGCAGCCCGGCCTCGACCAGCCGGGGCAGCGGGTGCTCGTCGAGGTTGGCCACGGCCCGGGTCCGTACGTTGGACGTCGGGCAGATCTCCATGCCGATCTGCCGCTCGGCCAGGTGCGCGAGCAGCTCCGGGTCCTGGGCGGCGGAGATGCCGTGGCCGATCCGCTCGGCGCCCAGCTCGTTCAGCGCGTCCCAGATGGTCTGCGGGCCGGTGGTCTCGCCCGCGTGCGGCACCGAGCGGAGCCCGGCGGCGCGGGCCTGGTCGAAGAAGGGTCGGAACTGCGGCCGGGGCACGCCGATCTCGGGGCCGCCGAGACCGAAGCTGATCAGCCCGTCAGGGCGCTCGTCGAGTGCGATGCGCAGCGTCTCCTCGGCCGCCGGCAGGCCGGCCTCGCCGGGGATGTCGAAACACCAGCGCAGGTCGAGGCCGAAGTCGGCGGCGGCGCGCTTGCGGGCGTCCTCGATCGCCTCGCAGAACGCCGGCGCGGGGATGCCCCGGCGCACGTGCGAGTACGGGGTGATGGTCAGCTCCGCGTAACGGACCTGCTGGCGGGCCAGCTCCCGGGCCACCTCGTGGGTGAGGAGCCAGACGTCCTCCGGGTCGCGGATGAGGTCGACGACGCTCAGGTAGACCTCGACGAAGTGGGCGAAGTCGCGGAACTCGAAGTAGTCGGCGAGGGCCGCCGGGTCGGCCGGCACCGGCGAGCGGCCCTCGTGCCGGGCGGCCAGCTCGGCGACGATGTGGGGGGAGGCGGAGCCGACGTGGTGCACGTGCAGCTCCGCCTTGGGCAGGCCGGCGATGAAGGTGGTCAGGTCGGTCACGGGTTCTCCTGGGCATGAGCGCCGGTGCGGGCGACGACGAAGACGCGGCGGAACGGGAAGGACACCTGACCGTGCCGCACCGGGTACGCGGCGGCGAGCCGTACCCCCAGCTCGGCCCGGAAGGCCGACCAGCCGGCGACGTCCAGGGCGGCCCGGACGGGGCGCAGCGCGGTGCCCTCCATCCAGGCCAGCACCGGGTGGTCGGCGGCGGGTTCGGCCGGCAGCAGGTGCACGTACGTAGTCTCCCAGGCGTCCACCGCGCAGCCGGCGGCGGTCAGCAGCTGCGCGTAGTCGGCCGGGTCGTCGACCGGGTGGGCGCGCTGTAGCGGGGCCAGCTCGGCACGCCAGGCCGGACGGCCGGCGACCTCGCGCAGCGCCCGGTGCGACGGGGCGTCGAAGTTGCCGGGGACCTGCATGGCGAGCCAGGCGCCGGCGGGCAGGTCAGCGGCCCAGCGACGCAGCAGCTCCTGGTGGCCGGGCACCCACTGCAAAGCCGCGTTGGTGACCACCACGTCCTCGTCGCCGGCCGGGCGCCAGTTCCGCAGGTCGGCGACGGCGAACTCGACCGGGGTCGGCAGGGCGCGCGCCCGGTCGATCATCTCCGGCGCGGAGTCGAGGCCGACGACCCGGGCGTCCGGCCAGCGCTCGGCGAGGGTCGCGGTGAGCTGGCCGGGGCCGCAGCCGAGGTCGACCACCGTCCGGGGCCGGACGGCCGGGACCCGGGCGAGCAGGTCGTGAAACGGCCGGGAGCGCTCGTCGCCGTAGCGCAGGTACGTCGTCGGATCCCACATCTCCGCCTCCAAACCGTACGTCCGTCTTGTTGACGGTACGGCTCGCGTGGCAGGCCGGCAACCCGATCACTAGGCTCGGGGCATGGAACAGCGCAGCTTCAACCGGCTCGGCCGGACCGTCGCAGTGGTTGGCCTGGGCGCCTGGCAGCTCGGCGCCGACTGGGGCACGGTCAGCGAGGCCGACGCCATGGCCGTGCTCAGCGCCGCCGTGGACGCCGGAGTCACCTTTCTGGACACCGCCGACGTGTACGGCGACGGCCGCAGCGAGCAGTTGATCGGCCGCTTCCTCCGCTCCCGGCCCGACGCCGGCCTGACCGTCGCCACGAAGATGGGCCGGCGCGTCGAGCAGCGGCCGGAGGCGTACACCCTGGCCAACTTCCGGCAGTGGACCGACCGGTCCCGGGCCAACCTCGGCATGGACACCCTGGACCTGGTCCAGCTGCACTGCCCGCCGACTGCCGTCTTCGCCGACGACGCCGTCTTCGACGCCCTGGACACCCTCGTCGCCGAGAAGGCCATCGCGGGGTACGGCGTCAGCGTGGAGACCTGCGACCAGGCGCTCACGGCCATCGCCCGGCCCGGCGTGGCCAGCGTCCAGATCATCCTCAACGCCGTCCGGCACAAGCCGCTGGAGCAGGTGCTGCCGGCAGCCGCGCAGGCCGGTGTCGGCATCATCGCCCGGGTGCCGCTGGCCAGCGGCCTGCTCTCCGGCCGCTACGACGAGAACACCGAGTTCCCGGCCGACGACCACCGCAACTACAACCGCCACGGCGCGGCGTTCGACGTGGGCGAGACGTTCTCCGGCGTCGACTACGCGCAGGGGCTCGCGGCCGTGCGCCGACTCGCGCCGCTTGTCGACTCCGACCGCACGATGGCGCAGTTCGCGCTGCGCTGGGTGCTGGACCAGGCCGGTGTCACCGTCGTCATCCCCGGCGCCCGCGACGCCGAGCAGGCCCGGCGCAACGCCGCCGCGGCCGACCTGCCGCCGCTCACGGCCACGCAGCTGGCCGGGGTACGCGAGGTCTACGACGAGCTGATCCGCCCACAGGTGCACGACCGGTGGTGAGCCGCCCACCCCGGGTGCTCGCGTCGCACTGCCGCGACGGCGATGCTGGGGGCCTCGGGCGGCGTGCCGCCCGATCCGGGAAGGAGGGCGCGCGATGAGGGGGTGGCTGACGCTCACCCTCGGCCTGCTGGCCGTGGTGATCGGTGCGGTGTGGACGGTGCAGGGCCTCGGCTACGTCAGCGGCAGCGCGATGACCGACGAGCGGCTCTGGGCGGTGATCGGCCCGATCGTGGCCCTGGCCGGGTTGGTCGTGCTCTGGTGGGGCCTGCGCTCGCGCCGTCGACGCTGACGGATGGATGTGGGAAGCCCCGCATCCCGGAAGGGATACGGGGCTTTACTGCAACGACCCCTGGCCGGGTCGTCCACTGACCGGCGGGGGCCGGCCACCCTCGTCAGAGGGGACGGACCTGCTCGGCCTGCGGGCCCTTCTGACCCTGGGCGATCTCGAACTCCACTCGCTGGTTCTCCTCCAGCGTGCGGTAGCCGCTGGACTGGATGGCCGAGAAGTGGACGAACACGTCAGCACCCCCGCCGTCGACGGTGATGAAGCCGAAGCCCTTGTCAGCGTTGAACCACTTCACGGTTCCCTGCGCCATGTGTATCTCCTTCTAAAACTGGCGGCCGTGCACGCCGTGCGGCCGATTGGCCGTTTTCGAGCAGCGGCGTCTGAGGCGGCCCCCACGAAGGGAACTTCTCTCAACCCACGCCATCTCGCAACAGCGTGGAACAGCAAATCACGTACGCAAAAAGTCTGCACGACCTGTCCGACGAATTTCTCCGACATGTGACCTGACGGATGCCCGAGGTCGCTGGGCGGCGTGCGGAGCCGTGCGAAAGGCCCCCTTCCCGTCGATATGGAAAGGGGGCCTGACGCCGATGTCGGTCAGTCCGGCCAGTGGCCGGTCATCCGGCGAACGCCGACCGCTCCACCCCGGTCCACGGCGGCGCGGACCACCGCGAAGATGGCCCCCTGCAACGCCGCGGCGGCCAGGATCTCGCCCCAGCGGCGGTCCTCGTCGGTGGCGTTGGGCGCCTCGCCGTCGCCCGCCGTGACCTTCCAGACCTGCCGGAAGATCGCGCCGGCCACCGCACCCGCGGCGATACCCAACAACACGCCGACCGGCCGGTACGCGACCCTGCCGATGCTCTTGCTCACCTACGCCTCCCCCGCACGATCATCAGAACCACCACGGTGGCCACCGCGCCGGCGGCGATCGCCGCCCACGGCACCGGGTTGCGTCGTACCAGCTCGCTCTTCTCGCGGACCAGACCGCCCTTGTCGTACGCCTGGGCGCGTGCCATCCCGGCGCCGCGGGCGGCCTGCCCGCGGACCCGGGCCATGGTCTGCGCCGCCTGCTCGCGCATCCGCTCCCGCGCCTGCTCGGCGGACTCCTTCAGGCGGGCCTTGACGTCCGCCTTGGCGGCCAGCGCCTCCATCGTCTCGCCCAGCTCGACCCGGGTGCGGCGGATCTCCTCGCGGAGCGCCTCGGTGTCGCCCGTCCCGTTGCCCGTCATGCCCGGCCCCTGTCCTTCACCGCGGCGGCGACGGTGTCCACGTCCGCCCGGATGCTGCGGACCGCTGCCGCCGGCATCGGCGGGACCGCACGGCTGACCTGCTTCTTTCCCACCAGCGCGAGAATGCCGGCAACCAGGAAGAGAGCCACCGCGACGATCAGCGCGGCGGCCCAGGCGGGCAGCACCAGGTCGAGCAGCAGGATCGCCGTGACGACCAGCGCGCCCAGGCCGTAGAACGCCAGCGCGCCGCCGCCGCCGAACAGGCCGATCCCGATGCCGGCGTGCTTGCCCTTCTGGGTCAACTCCGCCCGGGCCAGCGCCAGTTCGTCCCGTACCAGACGGGAGACCTGTTCGGTGGCCCGCTGCACCAGCTCGGCGGTGGAGGGCTCGCTCCCATTGCGGGATGTGCGGGCATTTGCCACGTCAGCCATGCTGTCCTCCTTTCCTCATCACCGCGCTGTATGCCCGGAGTTGCCGCCCGTCAATCCTAGAGCGCCCCGGGTCGGTGACCGTTCCTGTTGTCCGGTTGCCGCGCCGATCGCCGACAGAGATGCCCGGCAGCAGGTCCCCCGCCAACGCCAACCCAAACCTCCCTGCCCACCCCCCCTTTGATGGTGATCAAGAGGTTTGCGTCAGGAGTGACGCCTTCCCTGACGCAAACCTCCTGATCACCGAAGGGGTCAGCGGGTGGGGGACGGGGTGGTGGGACTGGGGGTGGGGGTGAGGGTTTCGTCGGGGCCGACGAAGGCTTCGCTGCGGGCGTCGCCGTCGTCACTGCCGCCGAAGACGCGCGCGTCGTCGGGGGCCTCAGTGGCGCTCGGACGGCGGGTCGGCCGCCGGGGCTGCACCCACTGCCACGGCAGGTTGCTGCTGGCGTCGCCCAACTCGGTGCGCATCCGCGGCATCGCGGTGGGCCGGTTGTCCCGGATCCAGCCCACCAGGTGCTCGCGGACGAGGCAGCGCAGGTCCCACAGGCTGCCCGCGTCGGCGGCGCTGACCAGCGCGCGCACCCGTACCGTCCCGCCGGTGGCGTCGGTGACCTGCAGGACGCAGACCCGGCCGTCCCACAGCTCGGTGCCCTCGACCAGCCGGCGCAGCTCCTCCCGCATGGTCTGCACCGGTACGGCCCAGTCGACGTCGAACTCGGCGGTGCCGAGCACGGCCGCCTCGGTCCGGGTCCAGTTCTGAAAGGGCGTGCTGGTGAAGTACGAGGTGGGCAGGATCAGCCGCCGGTCGTCCCAGATCTGGACCACCACGTAGCTGAGGGTCAGCTCCTCGATCCGACCCCACTCCCCCTCGACGACCACCACGTCGTCGAGACGGACCGCGTCGCTGAAGGCGAGCTGCAGCCCGGCGAAGACGTTGCCGAGCAGGCTCTGGGCGGCCAGCGCGGCCACCACACCGACCACACCGGCGGAGGTCAGCACGCCGGCGCCGATGCCACGCACGCTCGGGAACGTCATCAGCATCACGCCGACGGTCAGGATGACGATCACCGCGATGGTCAACCGCCGCAGCATCACCACCTGGGTGCGTACCCGGCGGGCGTGTCGGTTGTTCGGCACGTCGACGCGGAACCGGGCGAGCGCGGTGTCCTCCACGACGACCAGCAGCGCCGCCACCAGCCAGGCCGCGCTGGCGATCACGCAGAGCACCAGCAGGTGCAGCAGCAGCCGCCGCCAGCTCTCACCGACGGCGTACCCGGTGCTGAAGCGGGCGGCGAACTGCACCGCGAGCACCGTGGCGGCGACCTGGATCGGGCGGTGCGCGTGGTCGGTCAACTCGGTCATCAACAGCGAGCGCCGACCGAACCGTCGGGTGAGCCGGTGGATGACCGCGACCAGGAAGAGGGCGACCGCCGCCGCGGCGAGCGCGGCGACGGCCGTTTCGAAATAGCTCTGCACGAGTGGAGCGCTTCCCTTCGACCGGGGGCGGTACTTCGGGCAAAAGCCCAATAGTGCCCGACGTCCCCGATATCGACCAGCTCAGACCTTGCGGTACCGGGACTGGAGGAAGCAGTAGACGCCGAAGCAGGCGATGCCCAGGGCGACCAGGGTCAGCAGGGCGGTGCCGTACGACTGCTCACCCAGGGCGTGCAGCGCGGCGTCCAGACCACGGGCCTTCTCCGGGTCGTAGTTCACCGCCGCCACGATGACCAGCAGGCCGGCGATGCCGTACGCGACGCCCTTCGCGACGTACCCGGCGATGCCCAGCCGGCGGGCCAGCTTGCGGGTCTTCGGGCTCATCTCGCCGGTCTTCAGGTGCTTGTCGAACTTCTTGAGGATCCCGTAGATCACCAGACCGACGCCGACGGCGGCGAGCACCAGCCCGGCGAGGCCGACCACCCAGCGGCCCCCGGTGGAGGTCATCAGCTTGCCGGTCAGCGCCTCCTGCTGGTCGGCGCTGTTCGAGCCGGCGTCGGAGAAGACCTTGAACGCGGTCCAGGCAAAGTAGAGGTAGACGATGGTCCGGCCGGCCGAGGCGAGCCGTTCGGTGACCCGTTCCCTGCCGCGCTCGGCGCGGTGCCCGACCGCCGCCTCCAACCCCTGCCAGATCGCCATGGCGAGCAGGCCGACCGCGGTGGCGATGACCAGGAACTTGCCCAGCGGCTGCGCGGCGAGCGTCCGCAGCGCGCCGGACTGGTCGCCGTCGTCGGACGACGTGCCGAACGCGATCTGCAGGGCCAGCCAGGCGAAGAGCAGGTGGACGATGCCGTAGCCGATGAAGCCGGCCCGGGCGAGAAGTTCCAGCCACCGGCTGTCCGCCGTGCGGGAGGCGGTGGCTTCGGCGCTACGGGTGAGTGACATGCCGCCACAGTCTCCGATTTCGGAGATCCCCAAACGTCGGCCACCACCGCCCGCCAGGTCAGTTGCCCGGGTTGCGGGAAACGCGGATCTTGACCTGCTGGTCGGTGACGCTGTCGAGGGTGACCGCGAAGCCGCCGGCCTCGGTGGCCTGCTGGCCGGTGGTGAGGGTGAGCTGCTCGCCGGCGACCTCGACGGTCACCTGGTCGCCCTCGGCCCCGACCAGCTTGGCCTCGACGCCCAGGATCGTGGCGCTCGCGTCGACACCCCGCTCGAAGGTGACCGTGCAGGCGTCCAACCCGCAGTCGGTGGAGGCGCCCTGGGAGCTGCAACCGGCGAGCACGGCGAGGCCGAGCGCGAGGCCGGCGAACAGGCCGGCGGCGCGGCGGACGGGCGGCAGGGGAATGGTGGCGGGTCGGTTCGTCACCTCGGCAAGGGTACGAGACGTCCGCGACGCCCAGGCGGGAGCGAGCGCGCAACGCACCCCGACTAGGGTCCCGACATGGCCTTCGACATCGCCCGTACCCGGGCCGCCTATCCCGCCCTGACCGAGGGCTTCATCCACTTCGACGGTGCCGGGGGCACCCAGACCGCGGCCGGTGTGATCGACGCGGTCACCGACGTCCTGCGCACGGCCGTCGGCAACCGCAGCGCCGCGTTCGAGCCGGGCCGCCGCTCGCTGGAGGTGGTGGCGGCGGCCCGTCAGGCGGTCGCCGACCTGCTCGGCGCCGAGCCGGACGGGGTGGTGCTGGGCCCGAGCGCCACCGCGCTGACGTACACCCTGGCCCGTACGCTCGGCGCGGGTTGGCGGCCCGGCGACGAGGTGGTGGTGTCCCGGCTCGACCACGACGCCAACGTGCGCCCGTGGGTGCAGGCCGCCGAGGCGGCCGGCGCGACGGTGCGCTGGGCCGAGTTCGACCGGCACACCGGCGAGCTGCCGAGCGGCCAGTACGCCGACCTGGTCGGCGAGCGGACCCGGCTGGTCGCGGTGACCGCCGGCAGCAACGCCATCGGTACCGTGCCGGACGTGTCGGCGATCGCCAAGATCGCGCACTCCGTGGGGGCGCTGGTCTGCGTCGACGGGGTGCACTCGGTGCCGCACGGGCCGACCGACCTGGCGTCGCTCGGCGCGGACGTGCTGGTCACCAGCGCGTACAAGTGGTCCGGGCCGCACCTGGCCGCGATGGTGGCCGACCCGGCCCGGTGGGCGGCGCTGCGCCCGGCGAAGCTGGTGCCGTCCGCGGACGCGGCGCCGGACCGCTTCGAGTACGGCACCCCGAGCTTCGCGCTGCTGGCCGGCGTGACCGCCGCGGTGGACCACCTCGCCGGGCTGGACCCGGACGCGGTCGG
Organism: Micromonospora sp. NBC_00617; assembly: GCF_045161355.1. Lineage (NCBI taxonomy): Bacteria > Bacillati > Actinomycetota > Actinomycetes > Micromonosporales > Micromonosporaceae > Micromonospora > Micromonospora sp. NBC_00617. The sequence goes on from NZ_CP107751.1 coordinate 3,472,259, forward strand.
TGACCGCCGGGCGCGGCTGCGGGCCGGGCTCACCGCCGCGCAGGCGCACGAGGAGGCGCTGGTGGACCGGCTACTCGCCGGTCTCGCCGCGCGGCCCGCGATCACCGTCTACGGCTCGCCGGCGCGGCGCTGCCCGACGGTCTCCTTCCGGGTCGCCGGAATGTCGCCGTTGGCGACCCAGCAGGCGCTGGGCGAGGCCGGGTTCTGCCTGTCGTCCGGCGACTACTACGCCTACGAGTACTTCCAGACGATGGGTCTGCGCGACAGCGGCGGCGCGGTGCGGGCCAGCATCTACCACTACAACACGGCGGACGAGGTGGACCGGTTGCTGGCCGAACTCGACGCGGTGGCCGACCGGACGGGGAGAATGACCCGGTGAGCACCCTCGTCGAGGACAACCCCGCCAAGAACCGCTTCGAGATCCTGGTCGACGACGCGCTGGCCGGCTTCACCGCGTACGTGCCCCGGGGGGAGGTGCTGGTCTTCACCCACACCGAGGTGGACCGCGGCTTCCAGGGCAAGGGCGTCGGCGGCGCGTTGATCCGGGGCACCCTGGATCAGGTGCGCGCCCGCGGCGGCCGGGTGGTGCCGCAGTGCCCGTTCGTGGCCGCGTTCATCGACAAGCACCCCGAGTACGCCGACCTGGTCGCCGAGCAGCCGTAACCGAACGGGTCGGGGTCAGCGGGCCCGGCCGGTCAGCACCTCGGCGGCGGCCTGACCGCTGGCCCGGGTGGCGCCGTGGGTGGCCAGGTGCACCGCCCCGGTGACCAACTCGGGCACGCCCAGCTCGACCACCACCGCGTCGGGCCGGGCGCTGAGCGCACGCCGTACCGCCGCGCGCATCCACTCGTGGCGGTGCAGGTCACGGACCACCAGGACGAGGGGGCGGTCCCCGGCTGCGGCGCCCGGGTCGGCGGGCACGTCGGGCTCGGCGTGGCGGACGGTCGTCGTGCCGGGCAGCAGCTCGCCCAGCGGCTCCCCGATGCCCCACGGGGTCTCCGCGCCGATGGCGATGTTGCGCGGCGGCTCGAACTCGACCACGTACGCGGAGCGGGTCAGCGGCAGCGCGCTCGGCACGTCCGGGCCGGTGGTGACCCGCACGGCACGACGGGCGGCGACCAACCCGACATCCGAGGCCCCGTGGACGGCGTCCGAGCGGGCGGCGCGGGCGGCCACCGTCCAGGCGGCGAGCTGCCCGACCCGTTTGGCGGCCTCGGCGAGGCGTTCCTCGGGCAGCTCACCGGAGACGACGGCGGCCACGATGGCGTCGCGCAGTTCCCGGGCCGCCCCCTCGTCGGCCCGCTCACCACCGACGCAGATCGCGTCGGCCCCGGCGGCGAGCGCCCGCACCGCCGCGCCGGCGAAGCCGTACCGGTCGGCGACCGCGCGCATCTCCACCGCGTCGGTCACCACCACGCCGGAGAAACCCATCTCGTCGCGGAGCAGCCCGCCCAGGATGCGCTGGCTCAGCGTGGCCGGCAGCCGCTCGTCGAGCGCGGGCACCAGCAGGTGGCCGGTCATCACCGCCTGTACGCCGGCCGCCACGGCGGCGCGGAACGGCGCCAGCTCACAGGCGTCCAGGCGGGCCCGGTCGGCGGTGATCCGGGGCAGGTCGTGGTGGGAGTCGACGCGGGTGTCACCGTGCCCGGGGAAGTGCTTGGCGCAGGCGGCCACGCCGCCGCGCTGCAACCCGCGGATCCAGGCGGCGGTGTGCCGCGCGACGAGCGCCGGGTCGGCCCCGAACGACCGCACGCCGATCACCGGGTTGGCCGGGTTGGAGTTGACGTCGGCGTCCGGCGCGTAGTCCAGGGTCACCCCGGCCGCCGCCAGCTCGACACCGAGGTCGAGGGCGACCGCCTCGGTCAGCGCCGGGTCGTCGACCGCGCCGAGGGCGAAGTTGCCGGGCCGGGAGCTGCCCCGGCCGGATTCGATGCGCGTGACGTCGCCGGCCTCCTCGTCGATCGCCACGATGACGTCCGGCCGCTCGGCGCGCAGGGTGGCGGTCAGCGCCGCCACCTGGGCGGTGTCGACGACGTTGCGGGCGAAGAGCACCACCGAGCCGAGCCCTTCGCCGAGCCAGCGGCACACCCAGGGTGGCGGCGTGGTGCCGACGAACCCGGGTTGCAGGACGGCGGCGGCCAGTGCCGGAAGGTGCCCGGCGGGCGCGGTCACGCCGTGGCCTCGAAACGCTCGGCGTCGGTCGCGGGCGCTGTGACGCCGACCCGCTGGTTGCGCTCGCTCATGCGGCCCCCGTACCCCATCTCTCGCGCGCCCTCGGCGCACCGCCACCGGCAGGCGGTGCTGCCATGGTCACACCGAGCGATTCAATAGTCAATAAACCTTACAGTTGCCCGGCGGCACCGTTCCCGGGAGAGTGCGGGGATGGACCCCGCCCTGCTGGCCGACGCCACGAGCCCGGCCGACATCCCCGGCGTACGCCTGCTCGGCCTGGTGGTCGGCGCTCTGCTCCTGCTCGCGGCGATCCGGGCGATGTTCGGCCGACGGTGACTCGCGGTGGCGTGACGTCGCCGCGCCCGAACCGGTGTGTGACCCGCCGCCACCGGGGTACGGCTTCGGCATCGAGCAGGACACGCGCGCCGAGGGGGCACGATGAAGATCGGTTATTTTCTGTCCAGTGAGGAGTTCACGCCGGCCGAGCTGGTGGAGCAGGCCCGCGGCGCCGAACGGGCCGGCTTCGAGGCGCTGTGGATCTCCGACCACTATCACCCCTGGGTGGACGCGCAGGGCCAGAGCCCGTTCGTCTGGTCGATGATCGGCGCGCTCAGCCAGGTCTGCTCGCTGCCGGTGACCACGGCGGTGACGTGCCCGACCGTACGGATCCACCCGGCCGTGATCGCCCAGGCGGCGGCGACCAGCGCGGTGCTGCACGGCGGGCGGTTCGTGCTCGGCGTCGGCACCGGCGAGGCGCTCAACGAGCACATCTTCGGCGACGCCTGGCCGCAGGCCGACGTCCGGCTGGAGATGCTGGAGGAGGCCGTCGAGGTGCTGCGGGAGCTGTGGGGCGGCGGCTTCGTCAACCACCACGGCAAGCACTACACCGTCGAGAACGCCCGGATCTACACGTTGCCCGACACCCCGCCGCCGATCTACGTCTCCGGCTTCGGGCCCAAGGCCATCGATCTGGCCGCCCGCATCGGCGACGGCTACGTGAGCACCATGCCCGACGGTGAGCTGGTCCGGCGCTTCCGGGAGCACGGCGGCGGCGACAAGCCGTGCCAGGCGGGCTTCAAGGCGGCGTACGCGACCAGCGAGGAGGAGGGCGCGCGGATCGCGTACGAGCGCTGGCCCAACGCCGGGGTGCCGGGCGAGCTGTCCCAGGTGCTGCCCTCGCCGCGCCACTTCGAGCAGGCCGCCGAGCTGGTCACGCCGGAGATGGTGCGCGACGCGTTCGTCTGCGGCAACAGCGCCGACGCGCACCTGGAGATGATCGACCAGTACGCCAAGGCCGGCTTCGACGAGGTGTACGTGGCCAACACCGGCCCGCACTACCAGGGCCTGTTCGACCTCTACCAGCGCGAGGTGCTTCCCCACCTGCGCTGAGCCACGGATCCGCCGAGCCCATGATCACCGAACGCGTTTCGGCGGTCGTGGGCTCGGGTACCTCCGGCCCTCGATGAAACTGTCCACGCACTCGATGACGTTGCGCCGCGCGGCGCGGAGCCTCTTCGGCTGGAAAGCGCTGCGGCCCAACCAGCTCGCCGCCATGCGCGCGGTGATGAAACGACGTGACGCCCTGGTGGTGTTGCCCACCGGCGCCGGCAAGTCGGCCATCTACCAGATCCCGGCCAGCCTGATCCCCGGCCCGACCGTGGTGATCTCCCCGCTGTTGGCGCTGCAGCAGGACCAGATCGCGGCGCTCAACGAGCGGCAGCGTCCGGAGCTGCGGGCGGTGCGGATCAGCTCGAACGAGTCGGCCGCGCAGCAGGCCGAGGCGATCGCCGAGATCGAGTCGGGCCGGGCGGAGTTCCTGTTCATCACGCCGGAGCAGTTGAGCAACCCGGACCGGATGGCCGAGGTCGCCGCGCTGAAGCCGGCGCTGGTGGCGATCGACGAGGCGCACTGCATCTCGGCCTGGGGGCACGACTTCCGGCCCGACTACCTGGCGTTGGGCCACCTCATCGAGGGCATCGGCAGGCCGCCGGTGGTCGCGCTGACCGCCACCGCCTCCCCGCCGGTACGCGACGACATCATCGCCCGCCTGCGGCTGCGCGAGCCGGAGGTCGTGGTGTCCGGGCTGGACCGGCCCAACCTGTTCCTGGAGGTGGCGCACTGCCCCACCGAGGACTACCGGTGGCGGCGGCTGATCGCGCTGCTGCGCGACGACGCGCGACCGGGGATCAGCTACGTGCCGACCCGCCGGTCGGCCGAGGAGCTGGCCGCCCGGTTGACCGACGCCGGCTTCCCGGCGCAGTTCTACCACGGTGGCATGCCGGCCGGCGCGCGCAACGAGCTGCACGAGGCGTTCCTCGCCGACCAGGTGCCGATCATGGTGGCCACCTCGGCGTTCGGCATGGGCATCGACAAGCCGAACATCGCCTGGGTGGTGCACATGGCGCTGCCCGACTCACCGGACAGCTACTTCCAGGAGATCGGCCGCGCCGGACGCGACGGGCAGCCGGCCCGGGTGCTGCTGCTCTGGCAGGCCGAGGACGTCGGTCTGCAACGGTTCTTCAGCGGCGGCCTGCCGGACTCCGACGAGCTGCGGGACCTGGCCGCGCTGCTGCGCCGCAAGCCGGCCACCAAGACCGAGTTGCGCGAGGCCACCGGTCTCGGCCCGCGCAAGCTGGGCCAGTACCTGTCGCTGCTGGAGCAGGCCGGCGCCGCCGAGCCGCGCGCCCGGCAGCGCATCGGGGCGCCCCGCTACTCGCCCACCCCGACCGACGCCGCGGCGGCGGCGCTGGCCGAGGCGGAACGCCAGCAGACGGTGACCCGCTCCCGCACCGACATGATGCGGGCCTTCGCCGAGACCACCGCCTGTCGCGGGCAGACCCTGCTGGCCTACTTCGGCGAGCAGATGACCGAGGTCTGCGCGCACTGCGACAACTGCCACCGGGGCACCAGCGTGGCCGACCAGGGCGCGGTCGGGCCGTTTCCGGTGCACAGCCAGGTGCGCCACGCGGAGTGGGGGCACGGCCTGGTGCTCTCCTACGAGGACGACAAGATGACGGTTCTCTTCGATGAGGTCGGGTACAAGACCCTGTCGGTGCGCGTGGTGTCCGAGCAGGGTCTGCTGACCCTGGACTAGCCTGACCCGGGCACCGGTGCGGGGCCCGTGGATTGACCACACTGAGCAGGGCGGAAGGGGCGTTGCCGTGATCGAGCAGCCGGCGTACACCGGTTTCGGTTTCTCCGACGGGGAGTGGGGGCTGCTGGTCGGCCTTCCGCAGTCGGTGCTGACCGCGGCGAGCGCCGCCGAGTCCGACGGCACCCGCCGGACCATGGCGGAGAACGCGGCCGGGCTGGAGACCATCGCCGCGGGCCGGGAGTCGGCCAGCCCGCTGGTCGCCGCCGTGGCCGGCGAGATCGTCGCGCGGGTCGGCGACCCGGACAGCGGCGAGGAGCTGCCGGTCATCGCGCCCGCCGACCCGGGCGCGATGATCGACGACGTGCTGGTGCGGGCCGGCGAGGCGTCCGCGTTGCTGGCCGCCCGGGTCGACGAGGGCGAGGCCGGCGCGTACAAGCACTGGCTGGTGAAGATCGCCGAGCAGGTGGTCGGCGCCGCGTCCAGCGGCGGTCTGCTGGGCATTGGCGGCGAGTCGGTCAGCGACTCCGAGCGGCGGTTCCGCGACCGGCTCGCCCACGTGCTCAACGACTGAGCGACGACGCTTCCGACAGCGGCGTACCGGTCGGTTCGGTCGGCTCGGCGGCCAGTGCCGCCGGGTCGGCCGGCCGGACGCCGCGCAGCGTCACCAGCGCGGTCACCGCGCCGAGGACCATCGCCACCATGGCGGCGATCGCGGCGAGGTGCAGCCCGTCGGTGAAGGCGAACCGGGCCGCGTGCAGCACCGCGTCACCCACCTCCGCCGGCAGTCCCCGGGTCGCGGCGAGGGCGCCGCCCAGCGTCTCCCCGGCCGCGTCGCGGGCGTCCGCCGGCAGCCCGGCCGGCAGCTCGTCGAGGACCTCGCGGCGGTAGATCGCGGCGCCCACGCTGCCCAGGATGGCCATCCCCAGCGCGCCGCCCAGCTCGCTGCTGGACTCGGTCAGCGCGGAGGCGACACCGGCCTGCTCCGGCGGCGCCGCACCGAGGACCAGCTCGGTGACCAGCGACATCACCATCACCAGGCCGCCCGCGTACACGCTGGCGCCGACCAGCAGCAGCCAGAGCGGCGTCTCGGGCGTGACCCGGGTCAGCACCACGAAGCCGAGCACGGCGATCGCGAAGCCGGCGCCGATCAGGTACGCCCGCTCGACCCGCTGGGCGAGCGCGGCGGCGGCCGGGGCGACGCCGCCCACGGCCAGCGAGGGCACCAGGCTCCACAGGGCCGCCCGCAGCGGGCTCAGGCCGAGCACCAGTTGCAGGTGCTGGGTGGTGAAGATGGCGAACCCGACAAGGGCGAACATCGCCAGCAGGTTGACCGCGAGCGACCCGGCGAAGCCGTGGCGGCGAAACAGCGCCAGGTCGACCATCGGGTACGCCCGGGTCCGCTGCCGGTGCAGGAAGAGCGCTCCGACGAGCAGACCGGCCACGACGGCCAGCACCCGGACCGCGCTGACGCCGTCACGGGCCATCTCCTTGATGCCGTAGATCACCGGCAGCAGCGCGCCGAGCGACAGCGCCGCGCTGACCAGGTCGAACCGCCCACGCACCGGGTTGCGGAACTCGGGCACCAGGACCGGGGCGAGCAGGAGCAGCAGCAGCATCGCCGGAATGTTGATCAGGAAGATGGAGCCCCACCAGAAGTGCTCCAGCAGGACGCCGCTGAGCACCGGACCGACGGCGATGCCGCCGGTGAGCGTGGCGGTCCAGATGCCGATCGCGGTGCCCCGCTGCTTGGCGTCGTGGAACATGTTGCGCACCAGGGCGAGCGTGGACGGCATCAGGGTGGCCCCGCCGACGCCGAGCACGGCACGCGCGGCGATCAGCGTCGCGGCGCTGTCGGCGTACGCGGCCAGCAGGGACGCGGCGCCGAACGCGGTGGCGCCCAGCAGCAGGAGCCGACGCCGGCCGATCCGGTCGCCGAGGGCGCCCATGGTGATCAGCAGCCCGGCGAGCACGAAACCGTAGATGTCGAAGATCCAGAGCTGCTGGGTGGCGGTGGGCCGCAGCTCCTCGCTGATGAACGGGACGGCGAAGTAGAGCACCGACACGTCCATCGAGACCAGCAGCAGCGGCAGCATCAGCACCGCGAATCCGATCCACTCCCGCCGGCCCGCGCGGGGTGCCGGTGAGGTCGTCGCTGTCATGGAGAACTCCTTCTGCGTATTACGTACGCTGTAATGCGTAGACCATACGCAGAACTACGATGGCGAGGCAAGGAGGAAATGTGGCGGAGACGAATGACGACACCGGCCCGGCGCTTCCGCCGGCCATCGAGAGCGCCTGGGGCCTGCGCGAGCGGCCAACGCGGGGCCCCCGCCCCGGCCTCAGCGTGCCCGCCATCGTCGACGCCGCCGTGCGGGTCGCCGACGCCGACGGGCTGACGGCCGTCTCGATGAGCCGGGTGGCCAAGGAACTGGGCGCGGCCACCATGGCCCTCTACCGACACGTCGGCTCCAAGGACGAGCTGCTGACGCTCATGGTGGACGCCGGGTACGGCCCGTCGCCCGGCCCGGCCTCGCCGGACGACGACTGGCGTGCCCGCCTGACCCGCTGGGCCTGGGCCGAACACGACGTGCTGCGACAGCGCCCCTGGCTGCTGCACGTGCCGATCACCGGCCCGCCGGTCACGCCCCAGCAGCTCGACTGGATGGAGGACGGGCTGCGCTGCCTCGACGACACCACCCTGGCCGAGGGCGAGAAGATGTCGATCCTCCTGCTGGTCACCGGGTACGTCCGCAACGAGGCCACGCTCACCAACCAGATCACCGAGGGCAGCCGGGCGGCCGGCGTCGAGCCGGGCGAGCTGATGCCGGCGTACCGCCGGATGGTGGGGCGCCTCATCGACCCGGTCCGCTTCCCAGCGCTGCTGCGGCTGCTGAACGCCGGCGTCCTCGACCAGGACGACGACCCGGACGACGAGTTCACGTTCGGCCTGGACCGGATCCTCGACGGCATCGAGGCGCTGATCGCCCGCCGAGCGGCCTGAGGCGGCGCCGATGCTGCCCACCGATACCGTCGACACCACCGTCCTGCCACCCGGTGAACGGTTCGGCATGTGGCTGGATCTGGTAGCACGCACCTCCGCGCCGTTGCGGATCCAGTCCGCGCACACGGCCGACTTCGCCGCCCGGGCCGACTTCGTCGACCTCGGCGCGATCCAACTGGTCGAATACCAGTACCCGTCCTTGGAGGCCACCCGCACCCGCAAGCTGGTCCGCCGGTCGGACCCGGAGCTCTACGTGCTCGCCCTCACCACCGCTGGCGTCGGCACGTCCAGTCAGGACGGCCGCCGTAGCGAGATCCTGGCCGGCGAGTTCACCTTCTACGACGCCTCCCGCGAACACGACGTCTGCCACCACTCGACCGAGCCGCAACGGACCCAGGCCACCTCGATCATCACGCTGATCCCGCACGCCGCGCTGCCGCTGCCACGCCAGCGGATGGCCGCGCTCTACGGCGGCCGGATGTCCGGCAGCGAGGGGCTCGGCACGCTGCTGGCGCAGTTCCTGCTCCAGGTGACCAGGCACCCCGAGCAGTACCACGCCGCCGACGCCGGCCGGCTCGGCGCGGTGGGGCTGGACCTGGCCACCACCATGCTCGGCCGGCACCTCGTCGCCGAGGACGCGGTGCCGACCGAGGTCCGCCGCCGGGCGCTGGTCGCCCAGGTGCAGGCGTACATCCACCGCCACCTGGGCGACGCGACGCTCAGCCCGCAGGTCGTCGCGGACGCCCAGCACATCTCGCTGCGCACACTGCACCGCCTCTTCGAGGCCGAGAACGCCACGGTGGCGTCGTACATCCGGGACCTTCGGCTGGCCCGGTGCCGGCGTGACCTGACCGACCCGACACTGCGGACCCAGCCCGTGCAGGTCATCGCCGCGCGCTGGGGCTTCGGAGACAAGGCCCACTTCAGCCGCGTGTTCCGGGCGGCGTACGGGATGAGCCCGCAGGCGTGTCGCGACGGCGACGCGCTTTCGGCGCGGCCCGTCAACCGCCTGGCGTCCAGAGTCAACTCGTCCCCGGCAGACTGACGACCGACGTGGCCGATGCGACGCCCGCGCACCGGGCTCGACAGCGGCCACGAACGGGGGCCGTGGCGAGGCGCCCGCCGTGGGATGCGGCGGGCGGCCGCCCGGTGCCGCCCCCGGGCCGAGGCTCCGGCCCCGTCGCTTCCCCCCAGGATCGTCGGCGGGGCCGGTCAGGCCTCTTCCAACAACTCCAACACGACCCGCTCGATCTCCTCGCGAGGCGCACCCGGATCCACCAGTGCCACCACTCCGTCGTGGTAGAGGTCGACAACCCGAGGGTCCACATAGGATGTCTTCGCCACCGTCGGGGTGTTGCCCAACAACTCGGCCACCGCACGCATCACCGCCGCCACCGCCCTGCGCCGGGCGGTGGCCGAGCGGGCCGGGTCGGCCGCGGCCAACTCCGCGGCGGCCAGCACCGTGGCATGCCAGGTGCGGAAGTCCTTGGCGGTCATCTCGCCGCCACTGGCGTCGCGCAGGTAGCCGTTGACCTCGTCGCTGCGCACGTCGCGCCACTCCCGGCCGTCCCAGTAGCCGAACAGCCGCTCCGCCCGTCGGCGACGCCGACGCAGGTTGACCAGCACCTCGCACAACTCCGGGTCCTCGATCCGGCGCACCTGCTCGATGCCGCCCTTGGCGGGGAACTCGAAGACCACGCAGTCGCCACGCCTGCGGGCGTGCTCCGGACGCAGGGTGGACACCCCGAACGTCGGGTCGTCGCCGGCCGCGTACTGGTCGCTGCCGACCCGGAACATCCCCATGTCGAGCAGACGGGCCACGGTCGCCAGCACCCGGTCCCGACCCAGCCCTCGCCCACCCAGGTCCTGACCCACCCGATCCCGCAGCCCCGGCAGCCGCCGGGCCACCTCCAGCATGTGGTCGAACTTCGCCGCGTCCTGCTTCTCCCGCCACACCGGGTGGTAGACGTACTGCTTGCGTCCAGCCGCGTCGACGCCGGTCGCCTGGATATGCCCGTTCGCGTGCGGCGCGATCCACACGTTCTGCCAGGCCGGGGGGATCACCAGGTCCCGCAGCCGCGCCAGGACGGCGGGATCCCGCACGACCGCACCGCTCGGGTCGACGAAGGTCCAGCCCTTGCCGCGCCGGCGTCGCCCGTAACCGGGCCGACCCGGGTCGCTACGCCGCAACCGCACCGGAGACCCGCACCGCCCTCTCCACCTCGTCCACGGCGGCCAGCACCTCGTCGAGGCGCAGGGCCGTCAATGTCGGGTGGCTTCCTACCCCGTCCCACCTGCGCCAATCCCCCTCACCGACCCACAGGGCCCGGTGTCGGGGCCGGTCCGGCGGCGGTCCCCACGCCGCCGGAGGCACCGGCCCGAAGAGCACCACCGACGCGGTCCCGTACGCGGTGGCCAGGTGGGCCACGCCGGTGTCCCCGCTGACCACCAGGCGGGCGTCGGCGACCAGCGCGGCCAGCGCGCCGAGGTCGGTCCGGCCGGCCAGCACGGCGGCCGGCGCCAGGCCGGCCTCCTCGGCCACCCGGGTGGCCAGCGCACGTTCGTCGGCCGAGCCGGTGACCAGCACGTGGTGCCCCCGTTCGTCGAGCGCCCGGGCCAGGGCTGCGAACCGCTCGGCGGGCCACCGCTTGGCGGGGACCTTGCTGCCCGGATGCAGCAGGGTGGCGCCGGCCGGTCGACCGACCCTTGCGGGCTGGCGCAGTCCGAGGTCACGGCGGTCGGTCGGAATGTCGTACCAGGACAGCAGCCGGCACCAGCGGTCCACCTCGTGCTCGTCGTCGACCCACCGCGGCCCGTCGCCGAACCCGGCGTCGGCGTTCGCGAAGGCGAGCAGTCGCCCCGGACGGGCGGCGGCCAGCAGCCGATGCGACCGTGGGCCGCGCCCGTGCAGATTCACCGCGACCTGCGGGGCGGGGCCGGGCCAGGACGGCCCGTCCAGCCCGGCGGTGTCCACCAGCCGGTCGACACCCCCGACCAGGTCGACCAGCGGGGCCAGGCCGCCGGGCGCGGCGAGCGCCAGCTCCCGGTCGGGGTACGCGGCCCGCAACGCCCGCAGCGCCGGCACCGCGGTGACCAGGTCGCCGACGCCGAGGGCGCGCAGCACGAGGATCACGGGTACGACGTCTCCTGCTCGGCGCAGACCACCAGCTCGCGCACCGCGCAGCCGGGCGGCTGGTTGAGCGCGAACATGACCGCCGCGGCCGTGTCGACGGGGTCGTTGAGGTTGGCGTCCGGCCCCGGCTTGTACTGCGGGTCGCGCTCGTCGAAGAACGCGGTCCGCATTCCGCCGGGAATGAGCAGGGTGACCCCGACCTGGCCGGCGAGCTCGGCGGCCAGGGCGCGGGTGAACCCGACCACGCCGAACTTCGCCGCGCAGTACGCGGTGGCGTCGCTGACCGCCTTGACCCCCAGGGTCGAGGCGACGGTGACGATGCGACCCCGAGAGGTCTGCAGGAACGGCAGCGCGGCCCGGATCACCGCGGCGGTGGCCAGCAGGTCCACGGCGACGATCCGGTCCCAGGTCTCCCCCGGCACGTCGACGAGCCGACCCGGCACGTCCATGCCGGCGGCCGTGACCACCGCGTCCAGGCCACCGGCCTGTTCGGCGAGGTGCTGGGTGGCCACCTCGGCGGCGCGGGTGTCGGCGAGGTCGCACTCGGTCCAGGACACGCCGTCGACCGGCGCCTGCCGGTCCAGCACGAGCGGGCGGCCACCGGAGGCGGCCACCGCCGCGACCACCGCCGCGCCGAGCCCGCTGGAGCCGCCGGTGACCAGGACGGTGGGCCCGGCACCGGACCTCGTGGCGGTCATCGGGCGCGCTCCCGCGTCGTCGACACCGGCTGCTGCGGTCGTCCGTCCAGGCCGGGGGCCTGGCCGCCGGCCGAGCGGGCGATCAGGTCACTTGTGGAACGACCATCCAGATACGGCACCACCACCGTGTTCCCACCCCAGCGGCGCAGGACCTCCGCCTCGGGAAGCCCGGTCGCGTCTGGGCCGCCGGTCGCATAGTCGCCGCCCTTGACCCAGACATCGGGGCGCAGCCAGGACAGCACCGCCTCCGGCGTCGGCTCGTCGAAGACGAGGACGGCGTCGACGCAGCTCAGCGCGGCCAGCAGCCGGGCTCGATCACCCTCGGACATGACCGGCCGGTCCGGCCCCTTCAAGCCGGTCACGCTGGTGTCGGAGTTCACGCAGACGATCAGGCAGTCGCCGAGCTGCCGGGCGGCCTGCAGGGTGGCCACGTGCCCGGCGTGCAGCAGGTCGAAGCAGCCTCCGGTGGCCACCACGGTGCCGCCGGCACCCCGCACCTCGGCGAGCAGCGTGGCGACCGCCGCGACGCCCACCCGCTCACCGGCCGGGCCGACGATCCCGTGCCCGCTCACCGATCCGCGGTGCGACCCGGCTCGCAGGTTGCGCGCAAACGGCTGATCCGGTGGCGGCAGGGCCGTGGCCACTCCCCCGCCCGCCACGTACGCGGACGCCTCGGCGACCGCCGCCTGCACCGCCTCGGAGACCAGCGCGCCCTCGGCCAGGGCGAGACTGGCGGCGGCGGCGAACCGGTCGCCGGCCCCGCAGGTGTCGCCCTCGGCGCTGCCCGGGGTGGGCACCACCAGCGGCGTCGATCCGGCGTGGCAGAGCAACGCGCCGTCCCCGCCCAACGTCACCGCGACCGCGCCGGCCCGCCACCGCCGCCGCAGCCCCTGCGCGCCCCGGGACGCGGCGGCCAGCCGGGACGCGCCGGGCAGCGCGGGGACCAGTTCGCGTACCTCCGACTCGTTCGGGGTGGCCAGGTGCACCCCGGGCACCGCAGCCGGACCGCGCGGGTGCGGGTCCCACACGACCGGCGCGCGGGTGCTGGCCAGCGCGGCGCGCAGCGCGGGCTGGCGGGCCACTCCCCGACCGTAGTCGCTGACCAGCACCGCCGACGCGGCGGCGAGCACCCGCAGCACCTCGTCGGAGGGCTGGCCCGGCTCACCGGAGGCGCCGCCACGGTCGTGCCGCAGCAGCACCCGGCCCCGGGCCCGCAGCCGGATCTTCTCCGGCGTCGCCCCGGACAGGCTCAGCGGGTACACCTGCACGCCGGCTGCGGCGAGCAGCGCGCTGAGCCGCGCGCCCCCGGCGTCGTCGGCGAGCGCGGTGACCAGCACCACCTCGGCGCCCTGCGCGGCCGCGAAGACCGCCGCGAGGCCGGCGCCGCCGGGCCGGTCGACGGCCGAGGTCTCGTCGAGCACCGGGACCGGGGAGTCCGGGCAGAGGCGGTTCACCACCCCTTCCACGTCCCGGTCGAGCAGGGTGTCCCCGACCACCACCACGGGTCCCCTCACGCCTACCTCCTCATCCTCACGCGTCGACCTGCTGTCCGGCCCCGCCGTCGAGCACCACCTCGACCCCGGTCCGCACCGGCCCGGACGCGAGCCGACCGGCCGGCGCCGGCTCGGCGGGCACGTCCGCGGCGGCACCGGTCACGGCCAGCGCGGCGGGCAATTCCTGTTCGAGGTACTCGCAGATCAGGTGGCTGGTCACGAGATGCAGCTCCTGGACGACCTGACTGTCGGTCGACGGCACCGCCAGCACCTCGTCGCAGGCGTCGGCGAGCGGGTTGGGGGCGGGCCCGGTGAGTGCCCACGTGGTGAGGCCGGCGTCGCGCGCCGCGTGCGCGGCGGTGAGCAGGTTGGGGCTGGTGCCGCTGGTGCTGAGCAGCAACAGGACGTCGCCGGGCCGGCCGTGGGCGCGGACCTGGCGGGCGTAGACGTCGGGGTAGCCGTAGTCGTTGGCGATGGCGGTGACCGCGCTGGTCTCGGCGTGCAGGGCGATCGCCGACAGGGGCGGGCGGTCGTCGTGCAGCTTGCCCACCAGCTCGGCGGTGAGGTGCTGGGCCTCGGCGGCGCTGCCACCGTTGCCGGCGACGAGCAGCCGTCCGCCGCCGGCCAGCCGGTGCGCCAGGGCCGCGCCCCAGCGCGCCAGTTGCGGTTCACACCGGCGGTACGGCGCCAGTGCCGCGGCGAGGTTGGTCAGGTGCACGTCGAGCGGGCTGCCCGCCGGCATCAGGCCACCACCCGGGTCGGCCGGCGCACGGCGGCGACCTCGCCGTAGACCTCGGCCAGGCGTTCCGCAGTGACCGCCCAGGAGTAGTGCGATCGGACCCGCTCGCGCGCCGCCGTGGCGTACCGGAAGCGGCGGATCCGGTCGTCAAGCAGCCGCTGAATCGCGGTGGCGAGGGCCTGCGGATCCCGGGCCGGTACGAGGTCACCGGTCGTGCCGTCGACGACGGTGTCGCGGATGCCGCCCACGGCGGTGCCGACGACCGGTACGCCGCACGCCATCGCCTCCAGCGGGGTCAACCCGAACGGCTCGTACCAGGGCGCGGCGACCAGCAGGTCCGCCGAGCGGTACCAGCGGCCCATCTCCTCCCGGGGCACCGCGCCGACGAGGTGCACCCGGTCGGCGACCCCGCACGACTCGGCCAGGGCGCGCAGCCTGCGGGCGTACGGGTCGGTCTCCAGCAGCCCTTCGGGTGGGCCGCCGACCACCACACACTCGGCGTCGGGCACCAGCGCCATTGCGCGGACCACCGTCTGGAAACCCTTGCGCTCGACCAGCCGGCCCACGGTCAGGATCCGGGCTCGGCCCGAAGTCCGGTCGGCGACCGGCCCGAGCGGGCAGAACGAGGCGAGGTTGACCCCGGAGGGCACGACGGTCATCCGGGACCGGGGCACGCCCATCCGGACCAGCTCTCCGACCTCGTCGCGGCACTGGGCGACCACCCGGTCCACCGAGCGGCCCAGTTCCCGCTCGTAGGAGATGCGCCGGGCCGGGCTGGTGTCCTGCACGCCCTGGTAGCGGCGCTTGACCGTGCCCAGCGCGTGGTACGTCTGCACCACCGGCACCCCGGTCTGCCGACCGGCGGTCAACGCGGCCAGGCCACTCATCCAGAAGTGCGCGTGGATCACCTCGGGCGTCCAGTCCCCGCCGCGCCACCGCTCGATGAGCCAGCGGCTGAACTCCCGCATGTGCGGCAGCAGCGCGTCCTTCGCGACCGGCTCGGCCGGGCCGGCCGGCACGTGCACCACGTCGTACCCGTCCGGGGCGCGCACGGTCACCGGCAGGTCGAGGGCGTCGCGGCGGGTGTAGACCCGTACCTCGTGCCCGGCGGCGGCGAGCGCGGCGGACAGCTCGGCGACGTGCGTGTTCTGGCCGCCGGCGTCCTCGCCTCCGAGGATGGCGAGCGGGCTGGCGTGCTCCGAGATCATCGCGATCCGCATACTTCCTCCTCCAGCAGCCGGTCCCAGTCAGCGAGGAAACGGTCGAGGCCGTACCTGTCCCGCGCGGCGGCCCGTGCCGCCACGCCGGCCTGACGTGCGGCCGCCGGCTCGGCGATGAACCGGCGGGCGGCGTCGAGCAGGGTGTCCATCCGGGTGGCGAGCGCCCCCGCCTCTGGTGGCACCGCGGTCACCGCCTCGGTGGTGGCGAGCGCGACGACCGGCATGCCGATCGCCATCGCCTCGATGAGGCTGAGCCCGAGGGAGGTCCAGCGGCACAGGTGCAGGTACGCGCGCCGACGGGCCAACTCGGCGTGCATCCGGTCCTGGGGCACGTCGTCGTGGCTGGCGAGCCGGTCGGCGGGCAGCCCGAGATGGTCGGCGAGACCCGCGACGCCCATGCCGAACACGTCCAGCGGCGCGATCGCGGCGAACTCGGGCAGCAGGTCCGTGCCGGTGACCCGACCCCGCCGCACCGGCTCGTTGATCACCACGGCCAGCCGGTCCAGTTCACCCGTGTACGACACGGCCGGCGCGACGATGCCGTGGTCGACCACGCTGGTGCGGGTCGCGCCGGTGTCCCAGAAGATCTGGTTGAACCCGGTGACGTGGGCGACGAGCAGGTCGGCGCGGTCGGCCATCGGGTGGCGGGTGTTCGGCACGTCGCCCTTGGGGGTGTTGTGCTCGACGTAGATGGCGGGCACGTCGCGCCCGGGGCGCCGCCCGAGCCACTGCTCCGCCAGGTCGATCTCCTCCGGACGTTGCAGGATGACCAGGTCGACGTCGCTGCCGGGCAGGTCGTCGGGGGCGACCTCGACGGCGCTGTCCGGCCACGGGTAGGTGCGGGCCCGGCCGAGACCGTACGGGCCACGGTCGGCTGTGGTGGGGATCAGGTAGCGGTGGCGGCCGTGCACGAAGGACGTGGTCCAGGAGCCGTGCACGTGCCAGAGCAGGATGTTCATCGGTTGCCACCACCGCTGGGCACGAGCGTGCGTACCGCCTCGACCACCTCGGCCGGGTCGACGCCGCTCAGGCACGGGTGCCCCGGGACCGGGCAGCTGGCCGCGCGGGTGTCACGGCAGGGCGCGCTCGCGTCGCCGAGCCGGACGGTGGGCACCCGGTACGGCCCCCACTGTCCGAACGGGACGGTCGGCGCGAACAGGCTCACGACCGGCACCCCGGCTGCGGCGGCCAGGTGCGCGGGTCCGGTGTTGCCGACCACCACGGCGGCGGCGTCCGCGACGAGCGCGGCCAGCCCGGCCAGGTCGGTCGCACCGCCCAGGTCGGTGCCGCCGGCCGCCGCGACCCGGGCGGTGACCGTACGCTCGTCGGGCCCGCCGGTGACCAGCACCCGATGCCCGGCGGCGGTCAGCGCGGCGGCGATCCGCGCCGCCAGCTCGGTCGGGCAGGCCCGGCTCGACGCGGCCGACCCGGGGTGCAGCACCACGTAACCGGGGTCACCGGCAGCGGCCGGGCGCAGCGCCACGGCGTCGCCCCGGAGCCGGAGCACGGGTTCGTCGCCGACCGGCAGTCGGTAGCCGGCGGCGGCGGCGAGGGAGAGCGCCCGCTCGGGTTCGGGGACGCCCACCGGCACCCGGTGGCGGATGTCCACCAGGGAGCCCGGGTAGTCGTCGCTGATGGCGGCGATCCGGGTGATTCCGGCCATCCGCAGCAGCAACGCGAGCGGCAGGGCCGACTGGTGGAACGACGTGAACACCACCGCCACGTCCGCCCCGACGGCGGCGAGACGGGCGGTCAGGCCCCGCATGACGTCCGGGTCGATCGGCGTCGGCGCGGGATCGATCCACGGCAGCGGATGCTCGATGATCTCGTCGACGCCGGGCAGCAGCTCGGCGGCGGCGCGTCCTCGCGGCCCGCACAGCAGCACCACCCGCTGCGCGCCGGCAGCGACGGCGCGGATCGCCGGCCCGGTGACGAGCACGTCCCCGGCCGAGTCCGAACGCACCACCAACGCCGTGCCCACCCGCTCGCCGACCTCGGCGGGTTGCACGGCCCGCTGGCGGCGCAGGATCTCGTCCACCGCCGAGGGCAGGTCCGCGGCCACCCAGCCGGCGGCGGCGATCTCCTCCGGCCGGGTCACCGGGGTCGGCACCAGCACCCCGGCCGCCCCGGCGGCCAGTGCGGCGCCCACGTCGCGGCCGATGTCGCCCACCAGGACACAGCGCGACGCGCTCGTGCCCAGCTCGCGGGCGGCGGCGTGCACCAGACCGGGCGCGGGCTTACGGCAGTCGCATCGGTCGCAGTCGTCGTGCGGACAGACCAGCCAGGCGTCGAAGCCGCCCAGCAGCTCCTCCACGCGGGCGTGCACCGCCCGCATCTGCTCCTCGCTGAAGTAGCCCCGGGCCAGGCCCGACTGGTTGGTCACCACCGCCAGGCGCAACCCGGCGGCCCGCAGCCGGTCCAGCGCCGCCCGCGCCCCGGGCACCGGACGGACCTTCTCCGGGTCGCCGTTGTACGGCACATCCTCGATCAGGGTGCCGTCGCGGTCGAGCAGGACCGCGTCGTACAGGGCTCCCCCGGCGCGTTCGACAGGCCCGCGGCCAGCCCGGCCAACACCGGCGTAAACCCGGGCTGGCCTGCGCTGATACGGATCCTCCTGGTCCTGTCGCACAGCCGGCGGGTTCCCGGCGCCCCGAGGAGTAAACGTCGTCGTCGGCGCCGTGGGCCAACGCCGCCGGCGGTGCCCCGGGTCGGCCTTACCCGCCGCTTCCGAGAAGCTAACCCGCCGGTCCGTTAACCTCCGTCGCGAGGCGGGTATGGGAGCCCAGTGGCGATAGTGGAGACAGTGATCGGCGCTTCCCCGCAGCAGGTGTTCGACGTGCTGGCCGACGGGTGGACGTACAGCGACTGGGTGGTCGGGACCGCGCACATGCGCGACGTGGACGACGCCTGGCCGCGGGTGGGCAGCCAACTGCACCACCGGACCGGGCCGTGGCCGTTCTCGTTGCAGGACGCCTCGACGGTGCTGGCCTGCGAGCCGCCGCACCGGCTGGTGCTGCGCGCCGGCTTGTGGCCGGCCGGCGAGGCGATCGTGACGTTCACCCTGGAACCGGTCGACGGCAGCGCCACCCGCGTCCGCCTCGGCGAGGACTTCGCGGCCGGTCCGCTGCGCTGGGTGCGCAACAAGGCCAACGACCTGGTGCTGCACCTGCGCAACCGGGAGACGCTGGACCGGCTCTCCGACATCGCCACCCGACAGAGGAGCTCCCGGTGACGCAGACGGTGGTGGTGACCGGCGCGAGCGCCGGTGTGGGCCGCGCGGTGGCCTGCGCGTACGCCCTCGCCGGCGTCGCGATGGCCCTCACGGCGATGGCCCGTCGCCTGCGCTGAGCGCGCCGCCACCTGCGGCCAACCCGACCGACGGGGAGCCTTTTCAATTCGGATCGGGCAACTGGCTACCCTCTGAGGTAGCCCAGTCCGCACACTGAGGATGTCCGACATGATCGAGCCCGTCCAACTGCCGTCGCCGTGGCGAGACGCACACCTGACCGTCGTCGTGCCCACCTACAACGAGGCGGGCAACCTCCCGACGCTGGTCGAGCGGCTGCTCGCGCTGCCGCTGCCGGGCCTGCGCATCCTCGTCGCCGACGACAACTCCCCCGACTGCACCGGCGAGGTGGCCGACAAGCTGGCCATCGAGTATCCGGAGCGGATCGAGGTGATGCACCGGGCCGGCAAGGAGGGTCTGGGTCGGGCGTACGTGGACGGGATGAGCCGGGCTCTCGAGAGCGGCGCCGAGTTCGTGGCTCAGATGGACGCCGACCTGTCGCACCCGCCGGAGGCGCTGCCGGGGATGCTGGGCGCGCTGCTCTCCACCCAGGCCGGCGTGGTGATCGGCTCCCGGTACGTGCCCGGTGGCGAGCTGGACGAGAACTGGCCGCTGTACCGGCGCGCGCTCAGCGGATGGGCGAACCTCTACGTGCACACGCTGCTGCGGGTGCGCATCCGTGACCTGACCGCCGGCTTCAAGATCTGGCAAGCCGACGCGCTGCAGGACATCGGTCTGCACCGCGTGCAGTCCAACGGCTACAGCTTCCAGGTCGAGATGCACTACCTTGCGACCAAGCTGGGCCACACGATCCTGGAGGTGCCGATCCGCTTCGAGGAGCGGCGCGACGGCGTTTCCAAGATGACCACGGCGACCAAGGTCGAGAGCGCCCTGATGCCGTTCCGCCTCCGCAGCAAACACCGCAACATCACCAACTGACGCACCTCGTCGACCGGGAGGTTCGCGTCGCGGACCCCCCGGTCGACGGATCAGGTCGGGGGGTAGACGGCTCGGTGCGCGGTGGCGATCGCCGCCGCGTAGGCGGTGCCGGTCAGCGCGCGGTCGCGGGCCAGGGCCGCGCGGGCCGCGTTCGCGCCCGGTGCGCCGTGCACCCCACCGCCCGGGTGCGCCGACGAGCTGGCCAGGAAGAGTCGGTCCACCGGGGTGTCCGCCCTTCCCAGGCCGGGAACCGGGCGTAGGAACAGCTGCTGGTACGCGGCGGAGGTGCCCCCGCCGAGCGCGCCACCGACCAGGCTCGGGTCGCCCTTCTCCAGGTCGGCGGGCCCGGCCACGTGCCGTCCCACGATGAGCTGCCGGAAGCCCGGGGCCGCCGCCTCCAGCACGTCCTCCATGCGCTGCACGTGCCCGGCGATCTCCTCGGCCCGCCAGTCCTGCCGAAACGGCAGATGGGTGTACGACCAGAGCGACTCGGTGCCCGGCGGTGAGTGGCTCGGGTCGGCCACGGACATCTGCCCGACCAGCAGGAACGGGTCGCGGGGCAGTTCGCCGCGGGCGAGTTCGCCGGCATAGGTGGTCATTCCGTTCAGGTCCGCGCCGAGGTGCACGGTGCCGGCGCCGGCGACCTCCCGGTTGGTCCACGGCACCGGGGCGGAGAGCGCCCAGTCCACCTTCAGCGTGGAGCCGTCCCACCGGAAGTGCGCCAGGTCCTCAACCAGCCGCGACGGCAGTGCCGCCGGCCCGACGAGGTCGAGGTAGAGGGCCGGGGCCGGCACGTCGGCGAGGACGGCCCGGCGGGCCCGCCACAACGCGCCGCCCTCGGTGCGCACGCCCATCGCCCGGCCGCGCGCGGTGAGCACCCGGTCGACCCGCGCGCCGTAGAGGATGCGGCCACCGCGCTCGGACAGGCGGGCCACGAGCGCGTTGGTGATCTGCCGCGCGCCGCCGTCGGGCACCGGCCAGCCGACCTGCTGGCCCAGCATGGCCAGCAGCCAGCCGTAGACGCCGGAGCCGGCCTCCTCGGGGGACAGGTCGGTGTGCAGGGCGCACCCGGCGAGCAGCGCCGGCCCGCCCGGACCGTCGAACAGCTCGTCGCCGAGCTTGCGCACCGGCACCACGAGTCGGCGGGCCAGCCGCAGGGCGCCCGCGACCCGCAGCCGGCGCAGCAGGCCCAGGCCGCCGCGCACCGGCGGGAACGGCGTGGTGATGGCGGTCAGCATCGGCTCGGCAACGTCGAGCCAGTCGGTGTACGCGTCCAGCCAGCGCTTCCCGTCGCCGGGGGCGAACTGCTCCAGCGAGGCGGCCGTGACGTCGGGATCCCGGTTGATCACCGCCGCCCGGCCGTCGGGCAGCAGGTGTGCCAGCACGTCCGGGGCGTGCCGCCAGGACAGCCCGTACCGGCCCAGGTCGAGCCCGTCGAGCACGGGCGAGGCGTACCCCAGGGGGTAGAACGAGCTGTAGAGGTCACTCAGGTAGCCCGCTGCGGTCACCTCGGCGGACTGGACCGCGCCGCCGGGTACGGCGGTCGCCTCCAGCACCATCACGTCCCATCCGGCGTCGGCCAGCAGGTTCGCCGCGACCAGGCCGTTGTGCCCGGCGCCGACGACGACGGCGTCCGCGCTCTGCGCGCCGGCGGTAGTCACCCGATCCGCCTACCCGGCGCGCAACCGGGCGAAACGCGTTTGTCTCGCCGGGGCCGGGGCATCCAGCGCCGCATGTACACGGTTGCGCAACTGGTGGGCGGGGTGTGGGGCGCGGGCGGGGCCGGCGGCGAGCTGGTCGTCCACGATCCGGCGGACGGCGAACCGGTCAGTTCCGTGCCGGTCGCCACGGCGGACGAGGTCGGCAAGGCGGCCCAGGCGGCGCGGGAGGCGGCAGCGCCGTGGGCGGCGACCGCGCCGGCGGAGCGGGCGGCGGCGCTGCACCGGGCGGCGGACGCGGTCGCGGCCGTCACCGACGAGCTGGCGGCGGCGGTCACCGCGGAGATGGGCAAGCCGTTCGCGGACGCCCGCGGCGGCGTCGAGGCGGGCATCGGCACCCTGCGACAGTACGCCGAGCTGGCCCCGCTGCGCGGCGGGCGGACGTTGAACGGCGCGGCGGAGGCGGTGGACTTCATGACGCCCCAGCCGCGGGGCGTGGTCGCCGCCATCACCCCCTGGAACGACCCGGTGGCGGTGTCCTGCGGACTGCTCGGCGCGGCTCTGGTCACCGGCAACGTGGTGCTCTACAAGCCCAGCGAGCGAACGCCGGCGACGGGCTGGCTGCTGGCGCGGGCCCTGGACGAGGCGCTGCCCGCCGGGGTGCTGTCCCTGCTCACTGGTGGTCCGGAGGTCGGCGCGGCGCTGGCCGCACAGGACGTGGACGTGGTCGCGCACGTCGGTTCCACCGCCACCGGGCGCACGATCGCCGCCGCCGCGGCCCACACCGGCGCGAAGGTGCTGCTGGAGAACGGCGGCAGCGACCCGTTGGTCGTCGACGCGGGAGTCGACCCCGACTGGGCGGCGGAGCAGGCCGCGCTCGGGGCGTTCGCGAACGCCGGGCAGATCTGCGTCGCGGTGGAACGAATCTACGTACACCGGGATGTGGCCGACGACTTCGTGGCGGCGCTGGTGCGGCGGGCCGGCGCGCTGCGGGTCGGGCCGGGCCGGGACCCGGGCACCGAGCTGGGCCCGCTCGTCGACCGACGGCACCGCGACCACGTGCACGGGCAGGTGAGCGCGGCGGTGGCGGCCGGCGCGCGGGCGCGTACCGGCGGAGAGGTGCCGGACGGGCCCGGGGCGTACTACCCGGCGACCGTGGTCACCGACTGCCGCCACGACATGGTGCTGGTGCGGGAGGAGACGTTCGGCCCGGTCGCCCCGGTGGTGGTGGTCGACTCCTTCGACGAGGCGCTGACCTGCGCGGCGGACTCCCCGTACGGGCTGGCCGCGACGGTGTTGACCGCGTCGATGAGCCATGCGCAGCGGGCCTGGCGGGAGCTGCCGGTGGGCACCGTGAAGATCAATTCGGTGTTCGGCGGGGCGCCCGGCGGTGCCGCCCATCCGCGCCGGGCCAGCGGGCACGGCTTCGGGTACGGGCCGGAGCTGCTGGACGAGTTCAGCGCCACCAAGGCGGTGCACATCGAGGCGCCCGGCGGCGGGCACTGGTGAACGGTACGGGCGGACGCAGGGGTGGCGCGTCCGCCCGTACCGTGCTGTGCGTGGGTCAGTCGCCGCGAGCCTTGCGGGTGGCCCGGTCGTTGGCCTTCTCGATGGCCGTGACCAGCTCCGGCTTGGTCATGCTCGACCGGCCGGGTACGTCCAGCTTGCGGGCCACCGACATGAGGTGGTCCTTGCTGGCGTTGGCGTCCACGCCACCGGCGGTGGGTGCGCGCCGCTCCGGGCCGCCGCCGGCGGCCTGGCGGTCGCTCGGGCCCTTGCGGCCCTTCGGCTCCCAGTGGTCGCCCACCTTCTCGAACTGGTGCTTCACCGCCGCGAAGGCGGTGCGGTGCGACCGCTCGCCCTCGCCGTAGGTGTCCACCGCCGAGTCGTGTGTCTTCTCCCAGGTGCGCTGCGCCTTGTCCGGCGAGCGTCGCAGCGTGCTGGGCATGTCCTCGCGCCCGGGCATCTCGTCCTCCTGGAGTGTCGACAGGGTCATTGATGACCGTTCCCCGCGGGCGGGACGGCAAACACGGCCGTGCCGGCCCGGGTTTGTCGATTTCCCGCTCCGGGTATCGGCCCGGCCAGGCCCGACCGGACGACCGGTCATCCGGTGGCCGGGGCGCAGGGAGCGGGCATGACGACCACGGAGCCCGGTACGACGCGCGACGGCGCAGACGACGCGCAGGTGCCGCGCCGGGTGCGGCAGCTGAGCTGGCGTACCTGGCGTGGAGTGCTGGTGCGCAGCGTGCAGAACTTCGTCACCGACAACTGCTCGGACTGGGCCGCCGCGCTGACCTACTACGGGGTTCTGGCGCTCTTTCCGTCCGCCATCGTGGTGGTGGCCCTGGTCGGCCTGGTCTCCAGCGGCGAGCAAACCGTCGACACCGTCGTCGACCTGGCCAGGCAGGTGGGCGCCGGCTCGGTGCTGACCGACGACGAGAACGGCGTGATCGGGGTGATCCGCGCCGTGGTGCTCCAGCAGAGCAACCCCAAGCTGCTGCTGAGCTTCGGTCTGCTCGGCGCGCTCTGGTCCGCGTCGGGTTTCATCGGTGCGTTCACCCGCGCCTCCAACGCCATCTACGGCGTGACCGAGGGGCGGCCGGTCTGGAAGCTGCGGCCGTTGCAGATCGGCCTGGCCGCGATCACCCTGGTGCTGCTCGCGGTGGTCGCCCTCGGATTGATCGTCAGCGGGCCGGTCACCGACGCGGTCGGCGACCTGATCAACGCCGGCGGTCTGGCCCGCACGGTCTGGAGCGTGGCGAAGTGGCCAGCGCTCGCCATGATCATGATGGCGTTGCTGTCGCTACTGTTCTGGATCGCCCCGAACGTCCGCCAGCCCCGGTTCCGCTGGCTCACCCCCGGCGGCGCGGTGGCCCTGGTCTCCTGGGCGGCGGTCTCCTTCGGCTTCGGCTTCTACGTGGCCACCTTCGCCTCGTACAAGACGACCTACGGCAGCCTGGGCGCGGCCATCGCGTTCCTGGTCTGGCTCTACCTGTCCAACTCCGCCCTCATGCTCGGGGTGCAGATCAACGCCGAGGTGCAGCGCGGGCGGCAGTTGCAGGCGGGCGACCCGGCCCCGGAGGAGCCGGTGCTGCCGCCACGAAAGGCCGCCGACTCCTGAGCGCCGGTGTCTGCCCGGATGTCCGGCCCGGGGGCCGGTTCGTGACGCGGTGCCGGTTTACCGGGCGGGGTGCCGGGTAGCGCAGAAGGCATGGAGCGTGGCAACAGCAAGCACGGACCGAGGATCGACGAACAGATGAGCCAGGAGGTCAGCGGCCTCGTGCAGGGGCCGGGGACCGGTGGCTCTCGGGTCGAGGAATCCCGGGTGCCGGAACCGGCCGGCGAGGACCAGCCGGAGACCACCACGGCACCGGCGGGCGACCTGCGCACCGGCACCCCGCAGGGGATGAGTTCCACCGACGTCGAGCAGCGCAGCCGGCTCGGCCGGTTCATCTCCATGAGCGCGCTGCCCGGCGACCGACTGGTGCTCATCGCCAGCGCCCGGGAGAACGACGCGCCCGACGACATCGTGGCGGCGCTGGAGCGGCTGCCCGAGGGCACCGAATACCAGACGGTCTCCGAGGTGTGGGCCGCGCTCGGCCACAAGAACGAGACAACTCGCTGGTGAGCAGGATCGTCCCCCGATCCGGCCATCACCCGCGACCAGAGGAGGGTTCCTGATGAGTGGCGTTACCGAACACGTCGAGGTTTCCGTACCCGTGCGCACCGCGTACGACCAGTGGACGCAGTTCGAGGAGTTCCCCCAGTTCATGGAGGGCGTGCAGGAGGTCCGGCAGCTCTCCGAGACGATGACTCACTGGACGGTCGACATCGCCGGCGTGAAGCGCGAGTTCGACGCCGAGATCACTGAGCAGCTGCCCGACGAGCGGGTCGCCTGGCGCTCCACCGGCGGCACCCAGCAGGCCGGTGTGGTGACCTTCCACCGCCTGGACGAGAGCAAGACCCGGGTCACCCTCCAGCTCGAGTTCGAGCCGCACGGGGTGGTCGAGCAGGCCGGCGACAAGCTCGGCATCGTCGACCGGCGGGCCAAGGGCGATCTGGAGCGCTTCAAGACGTTCATCGAGCGGCGCGGTCAGGAGACCGGCGCCTGGCGTGGCTCGGTGGACCGCCCGCAGCCGTGATCGGGCACATCGACCGAGGATGGCCGCCGGAGTTCCCGGCGGCCATCGCCGTGTCTCGGGCCGGCTGGTACCCGTTTGCGATCATCGCGCCCGGGTACGGCTGAGGTCATGACGGACGACAGGGTGTGGCGCGACGAGGAACGGCTTCCGCTGGAGGAGTTGGAGCGCGCCGTGGCGGGCTCCAGCATCGACGGGCAGGCCGACGACGTGACCGGCAACGACGCCGGTGAGGAGGCCGCCTTCGGGCACGGGCCCGCGGCGGCCGACCGGGGCGGTCAGGCCGAGGGCGCGGGGCGGGAGCCGACCGACCCTGAGCGCGCCTACCGCCCGTCGACGACTGGCCGGACCGGACCGGACAACGGATAGTCCGCATCATCGGGCAGAGCGGTCCGGGACTGGGCCGGCGTCCCGGACGCGGCGGACCCGACCGCTGGGGGCCCGGACGCATCGGAGCCGGGCCCGGTCCGCTCCGGCCCGCTTCCGGCGCCGGGCCCGGTCCGCTCCGGCCCGCTTCCGGCGGCGGGCCCGGTCCGCTCCGGCCCGCTCCCGGCGGCGGGCCGGCGGGCGCCCAGCTCGTAGAGCACGATCAGCGCCAGCGCGAGCCCCAGCAGGGCCGAGCCGAGCACCTGCACGGACACGGTGCTGATCAGCACGCCGAGGCCCGTCGGAACGAGCGCCGCGCCCAGACCGGCGGCGCCGATCTGCAACCCGATGGCCCGGTCCGCGTGCGCCGCGCCGACCCGGTCGGCGGTGGTGAGGGTGAGCAGCGGAAACACCGGCGCGGCGGCGAACCCGAGCACGACCAGGCCGAGCACGGCCAGCACGGCCGACCCGGGCACCGCGATCAGTGCCGCACCGAGGGCCATGCCGCCCAGGCTCACCCGCAACACCAACCGGGGCCCGAGCCGTTCGGCCACCACGCCCTGCACCACCCGGCCGACGAAGAGGCTGCCCCAGTACGCGGAGACGCAGCCGCCCGCCACGGCGGCGCTCAGGCCACGTCCCTGGGTGAGCAGCAGGAACGCCCAGAGTCCGGCGGACACCTCGATGGCCACGTACAGCGCGAAGGCCACTGTCCCCGACCAGACCGTCGGCAGCCGCAGCGTGGCCAGGACCGGCACCCGGACCGCCGGCGCGGCGTCGGTCGTCCCCACGCCCGGCTCGGGAGCGCGGCGCTGCCACGCGCGGACGGTGAGCGCGAACGCGGTGGCGAGGGCGAGTTGGGCGCCGGCCACGATGCCGTACCCCCACCGCCAGGCCAGCCCGGCGCTGAGCGCCGCCGTCATGATCAGTGGACCGATCGCCACGCCGAGGCCGAAGAAGGCGTGCATCCAGTTCATGTGTCGCGGGCCGAAGGCCCCGGCGGCGTACGCGTTGAGCCCGGAGTCGATCGCACCGGAGCCCAGCCCGAGCACCAGCGCGCAGCCCACGAGCACGGCCAGCCCGGGGCTCACGGCGTAGCCGGTCAGCGCCAGGCTGGCC
The DNA here is from genome assembly GCF_045161355.1 of Micromonospora sp. NBC_00617. Lineage (NCBI taxonomy): Bacteria > Bacillati > Actinomycetota > Actinomycetes > Micromonosporales > Micromonosporaceae > Micromonospora > Micromonospora sp. NBC_00617. Next base: position 3,499,316 of record NZ_CP107751.1, read on the forward strand.
AGCAGGGTGCTGCCGGCGAGCAGCGCGCCCACCCCGAGGCGGGCCAGCGTGAACCCGGCCAGCACGCTGGAGGCGAGATAGCCGACCGTGCCGGCGGTGAGCAGCAGCCCGACCGCCTCGGTGGGTACGCCGAAGTCCGCGCGGATCGACGGCCAGCCGACGCCGAGCAGGCCGTCGGGCAGGCCGAGGCTGACGAACGCGAGATAGGCCAGCAGGAGCAGCGTGGCGCGGGGCGGCGCGGGCGAGGTGGACACGGGACACCATCCTGCCGCAGCGCACCTTACCGGCGGCGGGAGTCATCCGTCCGTCGCGACAAGAACTCGTGTCCGGACGGTTGAGAAAGCGGACAGCTCAGCCAGAATCGACCGATCGGAGGACGGCAAACGGGCCAGTTCGCGTAAGAATTTCGGGATGCATCAAGGCTCCGGAATCCTCTCCACGCGTCAGCGCCGCCTCGCCTGGCTCGGCTTCCTGCTCGCCGCGCTGCAGGCGCCCGTGTCGGCCTGGCTCGTCTCCGACGAGTCCTGGCTGTTCAGCCTCTGCGTCGCGCTCATGGTGGCGACCGTGATCATCGCCGACGACGCCGCTCGGCGCCGGCCGGCCAACGCGACCGACTAGTCCTCGCCGGCCGGCCGGGCCTCGTGTCCCGGTCGACCCCGAGTACGGCGGCGCTCCTTCATCTCCGCCTCGTACAGGTGACGCCGCCCGCCCACCAACTCGTCCCGGGCCTGCCGGTCCAGCTCGCGGAACAGCGCGTGGTAGCCGTCGTCGAAGTCCTCGACGATCTGGAACGTCCACCGGCCGGCGATCACGTTGCGGCCGAGCAGTTCAGCGTCGATCCGTTCGGCGATGTGTGGATGTCCGGCGGCGCGGAACTGCTCCACCGCGTCGTCGAGCATCAGGTCGGCGTGCCCGATCAGCTGGTGCAGCGAGTACAGGTGGCCACGGGCCCGTTCCACGCACTCCAGCGCCTCGCCGAGCTTGCCCAGCGCCGCGACCGTCTCGTCGCTCACCCCTGCCGGCCGCCGGTGCCGCTCGTCCGGCCCGTCCGTCGGTTCCCCCATCGGTGCCTCCACGCTGTCTGCCGCCCCACCCGGCGCCGCCCGCGCTCTGTGCCGCGCTGCGCCGTCCCTCTCCTGCTGCCCCGTCTGTGCCGGATCAACCCCCGCGGCCAGCACCGACTCGTCCGGTGGCACAACCGACACCCGCCGAGCGGCCGAGGCCGACCCGGTGACCGGTCCGTTAGCCTCGGTCACCATGCGTGTGCCGTTCAACCGGGTCGACTCCCGGACCGCCGTCGAGTCGGCGCGGTCCACCCTGGCGGCCCTCACCGTCTCCGTGGGCACCGCCGGCCTCGCCGCCGCCGCCGCGCGTCCCGGACTGCTGGCGCTGGTCGACCAGCATGCCGCAGCCGTGCGGGACAGCCTGGACGGCGACCGGCGGCCGTTGACCGCCGCGACGCTCGCCGGCTACGCCGAGGGGGTACGCGAGGCCGCCCTGGAGCACGGGTGGACGCCGCCGCGGGGCCCGGTGGACTGGAGCGAGCCGGAGTGGCCGCTCACCCGGCTCGTCGCCGTCTGCGCGCTGGCCCGTTCGCTCAACCGTTCCTGACCGACCCGGTCACCCCGTACGACTCCAGGACGCGGAGAGGGCGCCCGCGTGACGCGGACGCCCTTCCCCTCACGATCGTGCCGTCGCGCCCCGCTACGGGCGGTACTGCTGGGTCTCGTCGGCCGCACCCGACTGGTACGTGCCGCGCCCACCGGACATCGTCGACTGCTCGTCGACCCGGGGCATGGCCTGGGTCCGGTCGCCGCCACGGTCGGCCATCTGCCGCTGCATGTCGCCGCGCCCGGCCGAGGCGGCCCGCCGATGCTCCTGCACCGCCCGGGCTTCCTGGGCGGCCCGGTCGAGCCAGCCGTCCCAGCGGTTCTGCATCGGCTTCACCAGACCACCGCCGACGCCGACGATCAGGATGCCGGCGACCGTGGCGAGCACCGCGATCAGCACCGGAGTGGTGACCGTGGTGGCGATACCCACCTGGTTCAGCGCGGCGATCACGCCGAGCGCGATGATGAAGATCGCCGTCAGGTCGGCCAGGACCTTGCCGTACGAGAGCCCGCCCAACGCCCCGGTGACCAGATCACGGGCGGCGTTGGCGATCGCCGCCGCGACCACCACGATGACGATCGCGATGAACGCGCGCGGCAGCCAGGCCACCACACCGCTGATCAGGTTACTGATCGCGTTGGGTCCCCAGACTCCGAAGGCGAACTGCAGGGTGAACAGCAGGACGGCGTAGTACGCCAACCTGGCCAGGATGTCGCTGGCGTCGTACTTCGTTCTCTCTAGTGCCCGTTTGATGCCTCCGCGTTCGACCGCCTGGTCGAAGCGCACCCGTTCCAGCACCGCATCCACGATCTTGAGGACCGCTCTGGCGATGAGCCAGCCGACCACGAGGATGACGATGAAGGCCACTGCCTTCGGGATGAAGAGCAGCACCGACCTCCAGGTGTCGGCGATGGCATCGCCGATGTTGGCCTGCCGAACCGCGAGGGTTTTCAGCATGATGTCCCTCCTGTCGCATGGACTGCGCCGGGCGCATACCCGGCCACCGGTACGGCAGTCCGCGCGGCTCACTGCCATTTTTCCGACAAGTCGATCGACAAGGGCCCTGACCTGCCCTAACAGTCCCACCGTCGGGCTCGGTCGCGACCCGCGCACATGATCGGATGCGGCTGGCCGACGGCCGGCTAGGCTGCGAACATGCCAGGAACGGTCGGGCGAGTCCCCACGCCAGCAATTCCGGTCCCCGGCGCATCCACCGGGCCCGGTGCGGCCGCCGTGCTCGCCCACGACTGGTCCGCCACCGCCCTCGGCCCGCGCGAGGGGTGGGATCCGGCGGTGCGGGCGGTGGTCGAGCTGATCCTCGCCTCGCCGATGCCGATGGCACTGGCGTACGGCGACGACCTCGTCCTGCTCTACAACGACGGCTACGCCGAGTTGTTGGGGAGCAAGCACCCGGCTGCCCTCGGTCGACCGGCCGCCGAGGTGTACGCGGAGGTCTGGACGCTGCCCGGCTTCGGGGACGTGATCGAGCGCGCCTACCGGCAGGGTGTGCCCTTCCTGGAGAAGGAGTCCACGCTCCCCCTGATCCGGGACAGCTCCGAAGTGGTCGAGCAGATGGTCTTCACCAGAGGTCACTCGGCCGTCCGCGACAGCGCCGGGCAGATCGTGGGAATCCTGACGGTGGCCGCCGAAACCACCCACGTTACCCAGCAGTTGCAGAGTCTCAGCGAGGTCGCCGCCGCGCTCGCCGGCACCCTCACCCTCGACGACGTGGCCCGGGTCGCGCTGCGCCACACCATCACCACGTTCGACGCCGACCGGGTCGCGTTCGTGGTGGACGAGGGTGGCGGCGGCTGGCGGATGGTGCGCCGGGTCCGCGGCGAGCTGATGGACGAGGCCGACGAGCGGTTGCCGCCGCTGTGGCGGCGGACGCCGGCGGACTGGCTGGGCCCGGTCGCGCTCGCGGCCCACTCGGGCGAGCCGTCGTTCACCTACGACGGGCAGCCGCTGCGCGAGACCGCCGTGGACCGCCACGACCAGAAGATCCGGTCGATGGCTGTGCTGCCGCTGGGCACGTCGGTGATCCGGGGTGGGTTGACGGTCGGCTACCAGGTGCCGCACTCCTGGTCGGCGGCCGAGCGGGCACTGCTGGCCGCCTCGGCGGAGCTGATCGGTCAGGCCGCGGAGCGGGCCTGGCGGTTCGAGACCCAGCACGGCACGGCCCAGTTGCTGCAACGCAGCATGCTGCCGGAGCACCTTCCCGACCTGCCCCGGCTGCGGATCGCGGCCCGTTACGACCCGGGGGTGGACGGCAACGCGGCCGGCGGCGACTTCTACGACGCGTTCCTGCTGCCCACCGGCACGCTCGGTGTGGTGCTGGGCGACGTCGCCGGGCACGACGTGCAGGCCGCGGCGCGGATGGGGCAGGTGCGGGCGGCGCTGCGGGCCCTGGCCCTGGCCGACCCGGCGCCGGACGCGGTGCTGGCCGGGCTGGACCGGCTCGTGACCAGCCTCGGTGTGGAGGCCGGCACCCATGAGCTGTTCGTCACCGTGGCGTTCGGGGTGATCGACGCCGAGCGGCGGGAGCTGACCCTGGCCAGCGCCGGTCATCCCGCGCCGCTGATCCGCCGCTGCGCCGCGGACGGCCGGTCGCACGCCGAGTACGTGGACCTGCCAGCCGGTCCCCCGCTGGGACTGGGTGGACGCCCGAGCACCGTCACCGTCGCGTTCCCTCCCGGCGACACCCTGCTGTTGTTCAGCGACGGCGTGGTGGAGCGCCGGCGGCAGAGCCTCACCGCCGGGCTGGACGCCCTCGGCGACGCCGTGGCCAAGGCCGGCACCAGCGACCCCCGCGCGCTCTGCGCGGTGGCCACCGCCGCCGTGTCCGGCGGCACCGAGGACGACGTGGCCGTGCTGGCGGTCGAGCACGCGCTCAAGCCGAGCCGGTCGACGGCGATGGAGGTGCCGGCCGAGCCGACCGCGCCCAGCCGGGTCCGGCACTGGATGACCGGCCAGCTCACCGAGTGGCGGGTGCCCGAGTCGGTGATCGGCGCGGCGGTGCTGTGCACCAGCGAGCTGACCACCAACGCGCTGCTGCACGCCGGCACGGCCGCCCGCGTGGAGATCGACCTCAGTCCGGAGCGGCTGCTGGTCTCGGTCGCCGATTCCGGCACCCGGGGCACCGTGACCCGGGCCCGCACCGACACGTTGAGCAGTCGCGGGCGCGGGTTGGGCCTGATCGAGGAGCTGAGCGACGCCTGGGGCACCGACCCGTCGGTGCGCGGGTCCACGGTCTGGTTCGAGATCCTCGTCCCGCCGGCCGAGCCGCGCTGAGTCCGACCGGCGTCGGCGATCCCGGACGAATCAGCCGACCGCCGAGCGGGTAGGAGTGCGCCCATGGCCACCGAACAACCCCACGGGGTGCTCTTCGACATCGACGGGACGCTCGTCGACACCACCTACCTGCATACGGTGAGCTGGTGGGAGGCGCTGCGCCAGGCCGACCATCCGGTGCCGATGGCGACCGTGCACCGCTCGATCGGGATGGGCTCGGACAAGCTGCTGGACCACCTGCTCGGCCCCGAGCGCGACCGCGACGACGACCCGAAGCTGCGCGAGGCGCACAACACCCTGTACACCGAGTACTGGGAGCGGCTGACTCCGCTGCCCGGAGCGGCGGACCTGCTGCGGGCGTGCGCCGAGCGGGGGCTGCGGGTGGTGCTCGCCACCTCCGCTGCGGAACACGAGGTGGCTGCGCTGCGCCGGGCCCTGAACGCCGACGACGTAATCGACACCGTCACCTCCTCGGCGGACGCGCAGGAGAGCAAGCCAGCACCGGACATTCTCGAGGCGGCGCTGGAGCAGTCCGGGCTGGCCGCCGAGCGCGTCGTCTTCGTCGGTGACTCGGTCTGGGACGTCGCCGCGGCCGGCAAACTGGACATTCCCTGCGTCGGGTTGACCTGCGGGGGCACCAGCCGGGGAGAACTCGCCGGCGCCGGCGCGGTGGCGGTGTACGACGACCCGGCCGCGCTGGTGGCCGAGCTGGCGGATTCCCCGCTCACCCGGCCGAGGTGAGACTCACTCCGGTTCACCGGGGCGCACACGCATAGCCGTAAGTCTTCCGGGGCATGGTCTCTGGCCACCTGCCCGCGCCGCGCGGGTGCGGCGAAAGGGTGGTGTCCGTGGAGCCGGTAGACGTCGCGTTCGCGCTGGTGGGCCTGGGCGCGCTGCTCGCGGGCATCCTGCCGCGGGTGTTGGAGCGCCGCCCGTTGTCCATGCCGATCGCGTTCCTCGCCCTCGGCATGCTGGTCTTCCTCCTGCCGGTCGGGCTGCCGACACCGGACCCGCTGGCCCACCCCGAGCTGGCCACCCACCTGACCGAGATCGGGGTGATCGTCGCCCTGATGGGCGCCGGGTTGAAGATCGACCGACCGTTGAGCTGGGCCGGGTGGTCCTCCACCTGGCGGCTGCTGGCCATCGCGATGCCGTTGTGCATCGCGGCGGTGGCGCTGCTCGGGTGGTGGTGGGCCGGCCTGGTGCCGGCCGCGGCGCTGCTGCTGGGCGCCGCGCTGGCGCCGACCGATCCGGTGCTCGCCGCCGACGTGCAGGTCGGCGAGCCGACCGATGTGGAGGACTCCGAGGACGAGGTCCGTTTCGCCCTGACCTCGGAGGCGGGCCTCAACGACGGCCTGGCGTTCCCGTTCGTCTACGCGGCCATCGCGATCGCCTCGACCAGCCTCGCCCCGCGCGCCTGGGTGGCCGAGTGGTTCACCGTCGACGTGCTCTGGAAGGTGGGCGTCGGTGTGGGCGGCGGCCTGCTCATCGGCTGGCTGCTCGGCAAGCTGTTCTTCCGGGCCCCCAGCGAGCTGCGGCTGGCCCGGCACGCCGAGGGTTTCCTGGCGCTGGCCGCCACCTTTTTGGCGTACGGGCTGGTAGAGGTGGCCGGCGGGTACGGCTTCCTGGCGGTGTTCGTGGCCGCGCGGGCCATCCGGGCCGCCGAGCGGACCCACGAGTTCCATTCGGTGCTGCACGACTTCGCCGAGCAGGTCGAGCGGTTGCTCACCCTGGTGTTGCTGCTGCTGCTCGGCGGCGCGATCGTGGGCGGTCTGCTCGCCCCGCTGACCTGGCCGGCGGCGGCCGTCGGGCTGGCGCTGGTCTTCCTGGTCCGGCCGGCCGTCGGCTGGTTGTCGCTGCGCGGCGCACCCGGCCGGCCGGCCGAGCACTGGGTGATCTCGCTGTTCGGCATCCGTGGGGTGGGCTCGCTCTACTACCTGGCGTACGCCACCACCAAGGCGGACTTTCCGCAGGCGGAGCTGTTGTGGGCGACCGTCGGGCTGGTGGTGCTCGTCTCCGTGGTGGTGCACGGCGTCGCGGCGACCCCGGTCATGCAGTTGCTGGACCGCGCGGGTGAGCGGACCGAAGACCCGTCCGAACGCGAGGCCCAGCCCGTCGCCGCCGCCGGGCCCCCCTGAGCAGTGGGCAGCGGCGCTCAGCCGAGGCGGGCGGCCAGCGCGCGGCCGAGGTCGCGGCCGGAGCGCCAGGCGCTCTGCACGCGGGGCTTGCCGAACGCGTCGCCGGCCAGACCGATCCCGTCGGCGTCGAGGTGGTGGGTGTTCCCGGTGAGGTCGCCGGCCGGCTTGGCGTACGTCCAGCGGTGCATGTGCACGTCGGTGGCCTCCTCGGCCAGCCCCAGCAGGTCCCGGACGGCCTGCTCGATCGCCGGTCCGGCGCCGGAGGGCTGGGCCAGGTGCCGGGCGGCGAACCCCGGCACGGTGTGCGCCACCAGCACCGGCGCGTCGTCACCGCGCCGGTCGCCGTCGTCGCAGATGAGCGAGAGCACCGGGTGGTCGTTGACGAACGCGCCGTGGAAGTGCGGCCAGCGCCGGGACGGGAAACGCAGCACCGCGGCCAGGGCCGGCGACCAGGTCTGCGCCTGCACGACCCGGGTGGCGTCGGCCAGGGCGGGATCGAGCAGCAGGGCGGCCTGCGGCCCCGGCATGGCCAGGGCGACCGCCGCGTACGGCTCGCCGTCGACGGTCGGCCCGGGCTCCACGGCGAGCACCAGCCGGTCGACGGTCACCGGCACCGCGCCGGCCAGGTGTTCGACCAGCGACCGCAGCCCGCGGGGCGCCGCGTAGCGCAGCGGACCGGGCGCGTCGCGGCGGCCGTTCGTGTCGTACGACCAGAAGGTGTCGGTCCACTCCCGGACCAGGCCGGCGGCACGCCACTCGTCGGCCACGGCGGCGAAGTCCGGGTCGCTGACGGTGAAGTACGCGGCGCCGATGTCGGCGGGGCGGCCGTCGAAGCGTTTGCTGGCCATCCGACCGCCGCGGACGTGCCCCCGTTCACGGACCTGCACCGGCACCCCGGCCCGGACCAGCTCCACCGCGCACGCCACCCCGGCGATGCCCGCCCCGACCACCACCACGCCCGAGGAGTTCACGCTCATCCGGTGATCCTAGGTGCCGAGGGTCGCGGTGGACGGGCATGAACCGGCGGCGATCGGGGTACTGGTACACCTGTTCGAAGGGAGGGTGATGATGATGACGGACCGCAGCAACGATCAGGTCGACCCGCGTGGCGCGATCAAGGACCCGGACGAGTGGGTCACCGGCGACGAGCCGCCCACGGCGGTCCAGGAGTCGTACCTGGCCACGCTGGCCCGGGAGGCGGACGCGACGCTGCCGGACGACCTGACCAAGGCCGAGGCGTCCAAGCGGATCGACGAGCTGCAGGCCGAGACGGGTCGCGGCCAGTAGCTCGGCGGTCAGGGGCGGGGCACGGGCCGCGCACCGCTGTTCCCGGCCGGTGCGGGGGCCGGTCTCGTGCACCACGGCGACCCGTAGCCCGTCGAGGTCGACGCGGGCCACCTCCGGCAGCCGGGCGCGCAGCGCGGGGCCGTCGTTGTTGCCGTACACGCCGATGAGTCGCCGCGCGCGGGCGGTCATGGCGTCCAGCAGCGACTCGTCGACCCAGTCGCCGGCGTGCAGCACCGGGCGCTCAGCGTTGTGCACCCGCATCGGCACCTCGCCGGACAGGCCCCACCCGACTGCCTACCCGGACCGTCTCCGCGCATGCCTCACCGGAGACACGCACCCCACTCCGGCGGCCGGCGTTACCGACCGGCACTGGCGGGAACGCGGTCGGCTGACGAGGGAGGATGCTCATGACCTCAGCTTCGGGGCCGGCCGCCGCGTGGCGGCCCGGCGCACACAGTGGTGACGTGCTTCCGTCCGGGCCGGCAGGCCGCCTGTCGACGCCGGCCGGGGACGGGCATGGGCCCCAGAGCGGCCCGCCCACGGTGACGATCGGCTCGTATCCGGACTATCCGTCCGCGCAGAAGGTGGTCGACTACCTGGCCGACAACCGCTTCCCGGTGGAGCACAGCGCCATCGTCGGCACGAACCTCACGCTGGTGGAGACGGTGCTCGGGCGGATGACCACCGGCCGCGCGGCGCTGCTCGGCGCCGGCACCGGCGCCTGGTTCGGACTCTTCATCGGCCTGTTGTTCGGCATCTTCACCGTCGGCAACTGGCTGGCGGTGATCCTGGTCGGCCTGGTCATCGGCGCGATCTGGGGCGCCGTGTTCGGCGCCGTGGCGCACGCGATGACCGGCGGGCAGCGCGACTTCACCTCGGCCAGCTCCCTGCGCGCTGGCCAGTACGCGGTGACCGTCGACGCACAGCTCGCCGATCAGGCCCGGCAACTGCTGGCCCGGATGCAGGTGCCCGGCTCGACGCCGGCGAACTCGCGCTGATTCACCGGCACGACCGGCCGTCCCGGCAGTTCGCCGGGGCGGCCGGTCAGCCGTGGTACGCCAGCTCGCCGGCTCGCAATGGCACGTCGATGCGGTTCTCCGGGGGCGCGAGGGGGCAGGCCCAGCGGTCGTCGTACGCGCAGCTGGGGTTGTAGAGGTAGTTGGCGTCCAGCCGGACCCGGTCGCCGGGCAGCAGCTCGACGCCCCGGCCGAAGGTGCCCTTCACCGTGTCGGTGAGGTACCGCCCACCGCCGTAGGTCTCCTGCCCGCAGGTTCCGTCGCGCAGCGGCACGAAGAGCCCGCCCCCGTACGCCTCGATCCACCACAGCGTGAGCGGCCCCCACGGCGTCTCGGCCACCGCCACCCGCCGGTACGCGACTACCCCGTCCGGGCCGCCGGTGTCCACCCGCAGCTCGCCGCTGGCCGGTCGCAGGGGCGCCTCCACCACGGCATCCGGGTTCGGTGCGAAGTAGCGCACACCGGTGAACGCGGGCCGCTCGGCCGGCGGGATCGGGCTCTGCGGGTGGGTGGCGAACAACTCGTCGCGGCCGGCGCGGAAGCCGGCGAGGTCGACGTCGGACAGGTACAGCCGGGCCACCCGCTCCCGCCAGTCGGCCAGTTCGAGATCGCCCACGCTTGCAAGCCTAGGCGGTCGCCGCCGGCGACCTCACCGTGACGGCCAGTTGCTCAGGACGGCGTCGAGGGCGTCGAGGGCGCGGGCCCAGGATTCATCCGTCGAGCGCGGGGTGTGCCGGAAACCGCCGGTCCGCTCCAGGCTCACGAAGCCGTGGAACGTGCTGTGCATCATCCGGACGGCGTCGGTCTGGTCCGGCTCCGAGAGCCGGTAGCCGCGCAGGATCGCCCGGGTCATCTCCGCGTGCCGGACGCCCGCGCTCGCGGCGGCCGTCTCGGGGTCGAGGTCGATCTGCATCGCGGCGTAGCGGCCCGGATGCCGGGTCGCGTAGTCCCGGTACGCGTTGGCGAAGGCGACCAGCGCGTCCTTGCCGGCCCGGCCGGCGAGCGCGTCGGCGACCCGGTCGGCCAGCTCGGCGAGCGCCAGCAGGGCGATCCTGACCCGCAGGTCCTGGGCACTCCTGATGTGGAAGTACAGGCTCGCGTCCTTCACGCCGAAGTGCCGCGCGAGCGCGGCGACTGTCACGTTCTCGACGCCCACCTCGTCGGCCAGCTCGGCCGCCGCCAGGGCCAGCCGCTCGGCGGTCAATCCGGCACGTGCCACGCAGCACACCCCAAATCTAGCCTCGTTAATCGTTTGCCTAGGAGAGCTAGGCTAATGCCTATGTTAGCCCTCACCGAGCCCGCCATCCGCGCCTCCTTCGTCAACTGCACGCAGGGCGAGGCGAAGCGGCTGGCCGTACCGAACGATCTCGAAATGCGCCCCTGGGACGACCTGGACTTCCTCGGCTGGCGCGACGCGGCCGCGCCGCAGCGGGCCTACCTGATCGCCGAGGCCGACGACGGCCTCGTCGGGGTCGTGCTGCGGGTGGCGCCACAGCAGACCGGGCGGGTCCGGCGCAGCATGTGCTCCTTCTGCCTGACCACCCACACCGGCGACGGCGTCTCGTTGATGACGGCCCGCAAGGCCGGTCGGGACGGCCGGCAGGGCAACTCCGTGGGCGCGTACGTCTGCTCCGACCTGGCCTGCTCGCTCTACCTACGCGGCAAGAAGGACGCCGGGCGGCGGATCGACGAGACCATCACGCTGGCCGAGAAGATCGACCGCACCACCAGCCACCTCGTGGCGTTCCTGCGCAGGGTCACCGAGTAACTAGCGGTCGGCAGCCAGGCGCGCGTGCCGCCCCGGCCACCACGGCCTCGTGGACCCGATCGGCCGGCCAGCACGGCCACCGCGAGTGGGCAGGTTCACCCGAGATCTGGGCCGGCGTGGAGCTGCACCACGTGCCTGGTCGCCCTGTCGAGGTGCCCCAGATATGGGCCGACCGTCGACTCGCGTAGCGGTCGAAGCCGCCCGCCCCATATCTGGGGCAGCTCGACAGCCTCCCCATGAGGCGCCCAGGCCCCTTCCCGCGCGCCGGCCCGGGCCGCGCGCCGGCCCGGGCCGAGGCGTCGGTCGGCTAGCGGTCGGTGGCCAGGCGGGCGTGCAGGTGCTCGTCGTAGCGGCGCCCGTCGCCGTACTGGTACGCCTCGCGCAGCGTCCCCTCGGCGAGATAGCCGGCCCGGTCGGCCACCCGGCAGGACGCCGCGTTGGCCACCGCGTGGCACAGCTCCACCCGGTGCAGCCGAAGGTCGTCGAACGCCCACTCGGTGAGCCGGACGACGGCCCGCGTCGCCACCTGACGCCCGCGGGCCACCGGCACCGTCCAGTAGCCGATGGAGGCGTCGCCGTGGTGGATGCTGTGCAGCGACACCGAGCCGAGCAGTTCGCCGTCGGCGGCCTTCGTCACCGCCATGGAGACGTGGTCACCGCCCGACCAGTCGGCCCGGCGACGCACCCAGAGCAGGGCGGTCTGGTCGTCGACCGGGCCGCCACCCTGCGGGTTCCACTGGGCGATGTCGGGGTCGCGCAGGGCGTCGCGCACCGCCGGGGCGTCCGCCTCCCGCCACGGGCGCAGCAGCAGGTCGGCGGCGGCAAGTTCCACGTGTTCCACGAGGCCGGAGTCTGGCACAGACCGCCCCGACACCGCCGCCCGAATTACCCCGCGCTTTCTTCAAAACTGCACTAAGCACGCCGCCAACTGAACAGACGTGACGCAGGCAACGCTGGTAGCACTAGTTAAATTTTTAACTAGTGCTACCGTGGTGGGCGTGACAGAGAGCCTGGACAGCACCCGAGCGACCGCCTGGCGTGCCTACATCGAGGCCAGCCAGCGCCTGTTCACCCAGTTGGAGGACGACCTGCGCACCGACAGCGACCTCACCTTCGCCGACTACCACGTGCTGGTCCTGCTCTCCGAGGCGCCGGGGCAACGACTGCGGATGGGCGAGCTGGCCGGCCGGCTGGTCTTTTCCCCCAGCCGACTCACGTACCAGATCTCCTCGATGCAGCGGCGCGGGCTGGTCAGCAAGGAGGCCTGCCCGGACGACCGACGCGGCAGCGAGGCCGTGCTCACCGCCGCCGGGCTGCTCACCCTGTCCGAAGCCGCACCTCACCACCTGGCGTCGGTGCGTACCCACCTGATGGATGACCTCGACGACGCCGAGGTCGCCTGCCTCACCCGAGTCTTCGACCGGCTCGGCCGCCGCCTGCGGGCGGCCCGGGCCACGTCGAGCACCCACGCCACACGTTAAGGAGCCCCCGATGCCCGCGATCACCGTTGACAACGTCCTCGTCCTGCCCCGCCTGCCCAAGCTCGACGAGTCCACCAGCTTCCGCAAGGTCCGCACGGTGACCACCGCGCCCAGCGGCTTCGAGGGCGAGGGCTTCCCGGTCCGTCGCGCCTTCGCCGGGGTGTCGACGACCGACCTGGACCCGTTCATCCACCTCGACCAGATGGGCGAGGTGGACTACGCGCCGGGCGAGCCGAAGGGCACCCCGTGGCACCCGCACCGCGGCTTCGAGACCGTCACGTACATCATCGACGGCGTCTTCGACCACCAGGACTCGCAGGGCGGCGGCGGCACCATCACCGACGGCGACACCCAGTGGATGACGGCCGGCAGCGGCCTGCTGCACATCGAGGCTCCGCCGGAGCACCTGGTGCTCAGCGGCGGGCTGTTCCACGGCACGCAGCTCTGGGTCAACCTGCCCCGCGCGGCGAAGATGAACCCGCCCCGCTACCAGGACATCCGGGGCCGGGAGTCCGCTCTGCTCACCACGCCCGACGGCGGCGCGCTGATCCGGGTCATCGCCGGTGAGGTGGCCGGGCACCGGGGCCCGGGGTCGACGTTCACGCCGATCACCATCACCCACGTCACCGTGCAGCCGGGCGCGCAGGTCGACCTGCCCTGGAACCCCGAGTTCAACGCCCTGGTGTACGTCCTCGGCGGGCGCGGCACCGTCGGCGTCGAGCGCCGGCCGGTCCGCACCGGTCAGCTCGCGGTGCACGGTCCGGGCGACGCGCTGCGCTTCAGCGCCGACCCCGAGCAGGACAGCAACACCCCGGCGCTGGACCTCTACATCATGGGCGGTCAGCCCATCCGGGAGCCGGTGGCACAGTACGGCCCGTTCGTGATGAACACCCGCGACGAGCTGCTCCAGGCGTTCGAGGACTTCAAGGCCGGCCGGCTCGGCGTCATCCCCACCGAGCGGGTGCCGCACACCGACGGCCAGGGCCCGCGCCCCTGACCCTGAGCACGCGAAAGGCCCCCGGTTCGCGCCGGGGGTCTTTGCGTAGCACCGGTCGGGCCGCCTCGTGAGCCTTCGTCATGTCGACGAACGCCTGCCACGCCGCCGGGCTGAAGACCAGCGCAGGGCCTGCCTGATCCTTCGAGTCCCGAACGCCAACGACGCCGGGCAGGTTGTCGGCAACCTCCACGCAGGCCCCTTGATTGCTGCCGCTGCGGGTGCTCTTGTGCCCCCCACATCGGCAGGTGAGGACGATCACCCCGGTAGGCACGTCCCTCCGCTTTCCCCCGCGCCGCCGATCTTGCACTTTCTGACTGGGCATAAGCACCCAAAACTACCCATATAGACGTTCGAAAGTGCAAGATCGGCGCGGTGCTGTACCGCCGCCGCCTCAGGAGACCGCGAAAATCCCCGCGACGCCCAGAATCACCATCAGCAACACCGCTACCAGCGCACCCCGTTCGCTCTCCACCGCCGGCTCGCGGTACTCGTTCACGGGGTTCGTTGTTTCGCGGGGCATGGTGTGGCCTCCTCGGCTGTTCGGGCGTACTCGCGTCGTCGTCATCCAGGTCACCGGTCGGTCGGCCTGGCATGCGGACCCGCGTCGGGGGTCCTACCGTGAGGACGTTGTCGACCTCCGGGGGGCTGGACGTGCCGTTACAGGACTGGTTCCTCACCGCACAGGAACGCGCCAACCCGGTCTCTGAGTTACCCGTCTGGACCAGGGGAAACCTCGCCGAGCCGTTGATTCACGGCGCGGCGTACTTCGACCGGCTGGTCGACGAGGTGGAGGCGCTGACCGCCGGTGACCATCTTTTCTTCACCGACTGGCGGGGCGACCCGGACCAGCGGCTGCGCCCCAACGGCCCCACCGTGGCCCAGCTCTTCGCCCAGGCCGCGCAGCGCGGCGTGGTGGTCAAGGGCCTGATCTGGCGCTCACACCTCGACGTGCTGGCCTACAGCGAGGCGGAGAACCGCAACCTCAGCGAGACGGTCTCGGCGGCCGGCGGTGAGGTGCTGCTCGACCAGCGGGTCCGTCGCGGCGGCTCGCACCACCAGAAGCTGGTGGTGCTGCGGCACCCGGGCGCCCCGGAGCGGGACATCGCGTTCGCCGGCGGGATCGACCTGTGCCACAGCCGTCGCGACGACGCCGCGCACGAGGGCGACCCCCAGCCGGTGCAGATGTCGTCCCGGTACGGCTCGAACCCGCCCTGGCACGACGTGCAGCTCGCGGTGCGCGGCCCGGTGGTCGGTGCGCTGGACACCGTCTTCCGGGAGCGCTGGACCGACCCGATGCCGCTGGACTCGGAGAACCCGATGGCCTATCTGCGGGATCGGCTGCGCGGCGCGGACCTGCGGCCGGACCCGCTGCCGGACCAGCCCGCCGACCCGCCCGAGTGCGGGCCGCACCAGATCCAGGTGCTGCGCACCTACCCCGCCGTGCGGCCGCGTTACTCCTTCGCGCCCGACGGCGAGCGGACCGTGGCCCGGGGCTACACCAAGGCGGTCCACCGCGCGCGGCGGCTCATCTACCTGGAAGACCAGTACCTCTGGTCGACCGAGGTGGCCAACCTGTTCGCCCAGGCGCTGCGGGAGAATCCCGAGCTGCACCTGGTCGCCGTGGTGCCCCGGCACCCGGACGTGGACGGCCGGCTCGCCCTGCCACCCAACATGGTCGGCCGGGAGCAGGCGCTGTCGCTGTGCGAGCGTGCCGCGCCGGACCGGGTGCACGTGTTCGACGTGGAGAACCACGCCGGCACCCCGGTCTACGTGCACGCGAAGGTCTGCGTGGTCGACGACGTCTGGGCCAGCGTCGGCAGCGACAACTTCAACCGCCGCTCCTGGACGCACGACAGCGAGTTGTCCTGTGCGGTGCTCGACGACACGCGCGACGAGCGGACGCCCACCGACCCGGCCGGTCGGGGCGACGGGGCGCGCGTCTTCGCCCGGGACCTGCGGCTGCGGCTCTGGCGCGAGCACCTGGACCGGGACCCGGACGGCGCGGACGACGCGGACCTGCTCGACCCGGCCGACGCCGTCGCGGCCATCACGGCCGCGGCCGACGAACGGCAACGGTGGTACGACGGCGGCCAGGTCGGCGATCGTCCGCCCGGCCGGCTGCGCCCGCACCGCCCCGAGCGGCTGCCCTGGTACATCCGCACCTGGGCGCTGCCGGTGTACCGGCTGGTCTACGACCCCGACGGCAGGCCACTGCGCGCCAGGCTGGCCGGCACCTGGTGAGTCTGCCGGGCCGGCTCGGGCAGGCCGACGCCGCCCGGGTGCACGGTCAGCCCGCCGGGGTAGGCGAACGAGGAGCGCGGCGAGAAGTAGCCGAAGCCGATGGTCAGCGGGTTGGCGGGGCGCAGCGCGTACATCGGGTGTCGGGGTTGCAGGAACTCCACCGACTCGATCTCGAACGGCGCGACCGGCTCGGCCACGAACGGGTAGACCGAGCTGAGCAGTTGGCCGTCGCGGCACGTGAAGTAGCGGTGGTGCCCACTGCTGATCACGTGGCCGGTCTCCCCCACCCGACACCGGGCGCGGATCAGCGGCGCCCCCTCCGCCTCGGTCTCGGAGAGCAGCACCTCGCCGCTCACCTCGATCCTGGTCCGGCCGGCGAGCACCGGGGCGCCCCGCGCCGCGGCGTACTCGCGGACCAGCCGGCTGGAGGCCACGTAGTGGGTCCACCAGCCGCCCGGGTTGAGCCCGCCGGGCGCGTCCACGCCCGCGAGTGAGACGCCGAGATACGTCAACGAGTAGGCGCCGAAGCCGGAGGTCTGCGTCTCGTCCTCGACGACGTACTGGTTGAGGAACACCTGCCGGTCCGCACGGGGACGCAGCCCGGTGGGGACGAGGGCGGCGACCGCGTCGGGATCCGCTGGCAACCAGCTGAAGTACAGGGTGCGACTGTTCACGACGAGCTGGGGAGCGGCTGGATCGAGCATGGTGCCTCCGAACCGGGTGTCTACCCAGCGACGCTACGGCCGGTCCCGCCGACGGGACAACGACGGATAGTCGACACTGCTGCCCGATTGTCGGATTTCATGTTGACCAGTTGGCGGAGGGTGCGGCACCAACCGGTCGGGCCGGTGGGGATGACCGGGTGCCGCAGGTTCGCCCGGTAAATGGGTAAGAGACCTCACAACCTGCTCAACTGCCGCCGTTTATGGGCGTTTTGTGGTTCGACACACCTTAAGTACATCAACCTTTCGGCTAGATTTCCGGGAGCCGATCAGGCTAAGGTGAGTCCCGAACGGCCCATTCGAAGCTAAACCGAAGCGTCACGCCTTTTTGTCCGCGGACGAGGTGCAGGGAGGACCACCCATGACCGCGCCAACGATCACCGAGCAGGCGAGCACCACGGCTGCCGAGCAGACGAGCACCACCAAGCTGGACCCGCGGGCGCTCACCGACAGCGCCGCCGACCTGCTCAACGCCATGGCCGCGTTGCCCGCCAACCACCCGTCGCGCGCCGCTCTGCGGGACCGCGCGATCGAGGCCTGGCTGCCGCTGGCCAACCACCTCGCCCACCGCTACAGCGGGCGGGGCGAGCCGACCGACGACCTGGCGCAGACCGCCGCCGTCGGCCTCATCAAGGCCATCGACAAGTTCGACCCGTCCCGCGGTGTCGACTTCGCCGGCTACGCGATCCCCACCATCATCGGCGAGCTCAAGCGGCACTTCCGCGACCGCACCTGGGACATCCGGGTGCCGCGCCGCCTCCAGGAGCTGCGGCTGGCCATCTCCGACGCCAACAGCTCGCTGCTGCAGACCCTCGGCCGCTCGCCGACGGTCGCCGACATCGCCGCCCACCTCAAGCTCACCGAGGAAGAGGTCCTGGAGGGCCTGGAGGGCGCCCGCGCGTACAACGCGGTGTCGCTGTCCACCCCGACCGGCGACGGCGACCGGGCCACCGAGCTGGGTGACATGCTCGGCGGCGAGGACAACGAGTTCGAGCTGGCCGAGCTGCGGGTCGCCCTCGGCCCCGCGCTGGCCACCCTCGACGAGCGTGAGCAGAAGATCCTCACCCTGCGGTTCTACGGCAACCTGACCCAGTCGCAGATCGCCGACCAGATCGGCGTCTCGCAGATGCACGTCTCCCGGCTGCTGGCCCGGGCGCTGACCAAGCTGCGCGGCCAGCTCGACGGCACGTACTAGGCGCCACACGACGAAGGGCCGGGTCAGCGTGGACCCGGCCCTTCGTCGTGCGTCGGGACGTTAGACCGGCGCACCGGCCGGGCCGCTCCCCCAGGGGGAGCGGCCCGGCCGCCCCGTCAGCGGCCGGCGGGCTCCCGCCACATCGGCCAGAACGGCGTGCCGTCGGGCACCCGGAAGGGCTCGCCGGCCCGGTAGCCGTGCTGCGCGTACAGGTCCCGGCTGCGCGGGCTGCTCGCCTCCAGGTAGGCCGGCATCTCGTTGGCGTCCAACCAGGCGTGGTGGTGCCTCATCAGCGCGGTGCCCAACCCGTGCCCCTGCCGGCCCGGCTGCACGGCCAGGAAGGCCAGGTGGTGATGGTCCGGATGCGGGTGGTTGGCCGCGAACAACTCGTCGAGATGCTGGAACCGGTCGGTCCACTCGCCGCACGCGGCGGCGAGCCGCGCGTCGTAGTCCGGCGGCGGCGGGGCCGGCTCACCGACCGACGGGAACCAGACCGCGACACCGGCCCGGTCCGCGGTGGCGTGCACGAACCCGTGCCGCATCGCGTGGTCGACCAGGATCTCGAAGTCCCCGGCCAGCACGGCCTCGCGCTTGCTCGCGTCGGGCACCAGCCAGGAGGTCACCTCCAGGGCCGTGAACGCCTCGGCGATCCGGTTGGCGACCAGCGCCGTGTCCTGCGGCCCGAGCCGTTCGATGGTCACGCTCATCGGGACACCCGCGTACCGGCCGGCGTCCGCGCCTGCTGCTCCCCCGACCGCACGGCCGCCGCGGCGCTCGCCGCGCCGAGACCGATCCGGGCGTACGTGTCCGGACGGTTGGTGCGCAGCAGCAGCGCCCAGGCGGCGCCCAGCGCGGCCGCCACCGGATAGACGGCGGGTAGTGCCCAGCGCAGGTTGGAGTCGGGTGCGACGCCGAGCAGGTTGGCGAAGTTCGACACGGCCAACCAGATGATCACGACGAGTGCGATGGTGGCCAGGCCGGGTGCGATGGCCCGCCGCCAGAGGGTCTCGCCGCCGTGGCGGACGAAATAGGCGATCACCGCCACCGCGGTGGTGGCGATGAGCAGCAGGACGCCGAACCCGCCGGTGGTGCCGCCCCAGAAAAACAGCTGGACCACCGGGTCCCAGCCGTTGACGGTGTAGAGCAGGATCACCAGCAGACCGAGGACGCTCTGGGCCAGCGACGCGGCCCGGGGCGAGCCGGTCCGCGGCGAGGTCTGCCCGAACACCGCCGGCAGTACCCGCTCCCGGCCCAGCGCGAAGGCGTAGCGGGCCGTGGTGTTGTGGAACGAGATCATCGCGGCGAGCACCGAGGTCAGGAAGAGCACCTGCCCGATGGTGACCGCGGTGTCGCCGAGCTGGGCGGCGGCCAGGTTGAAGATCAGCCCGACGCTCTGCTCCCCGGCCTCGGCGACGATCTTGTCCGGCCCGACGGCGACGGTCATGGTCCAGGACGAGAGCGCGTACAGCCCGGCGATGATCGCCACCGAGAGGTACGTCGCCAGCGGCACCGTCCGCTTCGGGTCCTTGCTCTCCTCGCTGAACACCACCGCGGACTCGAAGCCGACGAACCCGAGGATGGCCAGCACCAGCACCGCGCCCACCCCCGGCACGAAGAGGTTGTCCGGCGACAGGGCGGCGAAGCTCACCTGACCGTCGGCCGGGTTGCCGAGCTGGCCCAGGTCGAAGACGAGGATGACCACGATCTCGGCGACCAGCAGCGCGGCGAGCACCAGACCGTTGATGTCGACCCGCAGCAGGCCGAGCAGGCCGACCAGCGCCCATGCCGCCAGGGCGACGATCGACCAGTGCGGGTGTCCGCCGAAGATCCGGTCGAGCACCGGCTCGGCCGCGACGCCGATGGTGCCGTAGAGCCCGACCTGAAGCGCGTTGTACGCGACCAGCGCCACCCAGGCGGCGCCGACACCGGCCGGCCGGCCGAGGCCCCGCGAGATGTAGGCGTAGAAGGCGCCGGCGTTCTCGACCCGGCGGGACATCGCCACATAGCCGACCGAGAACAGGGCGAGCACCGCGGCGACCACGAGGAAGGCCAGCGGGATGCCGGTCACGCCGATGACGCCGTAGCCGGTGGTGACGACGCCGGCCACCACGGTCAGCGGCGCGGCTGCGGACAGGACGAAGAAGATGACCGAGGGGACGCCGAGGCGTCCCCTCGCGAGGGCTTCGGAGACGTTGCTGGGTCGGTCGACTGTCGATGTCGATGGCATACGACTACTCCGGTCGTCGAAGGGAGGGGTTGAATTACCGGGGGAATCAGGGGATGCCGCGCAGCACGGCTGCGCCGACGGCGGCCTCGGTGTGCCCGACAAGCTCCTTCAGGGGCGCCGGCAGCGCGGGAATGAGAACGTTCAGCCGGTGGTGGGCGCGGGGGCCGGCGCTCCAGAGCACCTCGCGGGTCAGCCCGGCGGCCACGACCAGGCCGAGCAGCAGCGCATCCGGCACGCTCGGCGGGTCGGGGCGTTCCAGCAGCGCCCGCAGCCGGGTGGCCGGCCAGGCCACGGCGTTGAGGTCGATCGGCAGATAGCTGACCGAGGTACGGAGCAGCCGCCGGCTCTCCTGGCGGCGCAGTACCCCGGCCCGGGCGAGTCGCTCGCCCACCGAGGTCGTCGCGCTCTGCGCCAGAAAGCTGAGCCAGACGTTCACCGCCCGGTGCTGGGACTCACCGATCAACTGGTCGAGCACGGTGTGCGCCAGCGCGTCGGCGGGTGGGCGCCGGTCGATGACGGTGACCTGTCCACCCGAGACGGTGATGTGCCCGTAGAGGGTCAGTTCACCGAGGAGCCCGGCGGCCAGGCCGAGGCCGGTCGCCGCCGGGTGGAGCTTGGCCTTGCCGCGGGTGTCGTTGTGGGCGATGAGGAAGAACTCGTCGGCGATGAGCAAACGGTCCTCCCGCTCAGTGTCCACAGTGTTTGCGCCCGGAAAGGATGCACCGAGAGCTACTGCAACGCAACTCCCAGATTTGAAAGTTGCACTCCGTGCAGGCGCGACCTGCGGATCTTGTCGTGACAGACTCGGACGGTGACCGCCGCCTCCACCATCCGGCCCGCCGCCAGCCCCACCGTGCGCCGTCGGCGCATCGCTCGCGAGCTCCGCCAGCTCCGGGAACGGGCGGGCATGACCCTCGACGTAGCCGCCCGCCAGCTCGACATGTCCAAGAGCAACCTGTCCCGAATCGAAAACGCGCAGATCGGCATCAAGCCCCGCGACGTGCGGGCCGCGCTCGCCCTGTACCAGGTCACCGGCGCGGACGCCGAGGCGCTGATCGAGATCGCCCGGGGCGCGCAGCAGCGCGGCTGGTGGCAGAACTACAGCGACGTGCTGCCGGAGTGGTTCGAGTTCTACGTCGGACTGGAGGCCGAGGCGGCGACGCTGCGCACGTACGAGGCCGAGTCGGTGCCCGGACTGCTGCAGACCGAGGCGTACGCCCGGGCGATCTTCCGCCGCACCGCCGGCGAGGACGGCCTGGAGCGCAAGGTCGCGGCCCGGCTGCGCCGCCAGGAGGTGCTGCACTGCGACGACCCCGTCGAATTGTCGGTGGTGCTCAATGAGGCCGTGCTGTTGCGCCCGGTCGGCGGCCCCGCCGTGATGGCCGAGCAACTGGTCCACATGAGCCGAATCGCCCAGTTACCCAACGTGACAATTCAGGTACTGCCGTTCGCGGCCGGCGAGCATCCGGCGATGACCACCCCGTACGTGATCCTCAACTTCGCCGAGGCCGCCGACGCGTCCGTGGTTTACCTGGATAACCTCACGATGGGTCTGGCTCTGGAAGATGCCGATCATGTGCTCGGGTATAGCCTTCTGCACGAGGAGCTGTGCCGGATGGCACTCGATCCGGAGGCGTCGCTGACCCACCTCAAGGAGGCTTCTCGTAACTTTGCGTGACCGCGTCTGCGGCACGCCGACGCAGACGAGGGGTACCACGGATGACGGCGCTCGACCTGACCCGGGCGGACTGGCGCACCAGCACGCGCAGCAGTGGCAACGGCAACTGCGTGGAGGTCGCGACAGTCGACGGTCGGATCGCCGTCCGGGACAGCAAGGACCGCTCCGGCCCGGTGCTCGCGTTCGGCTCGGCCGCCTGGCGGTCGTTCCTGCACGGTCTCGCCGAGGTCCAGCGCGGCTGAGTCTCCCGCACCGGTGCGAGACTGGGCCGTGCTCTCCGACGTAACCCTGGACCTGCCGGTCCGTCCGGCGTTGCCCGCGCTGCTGGCCGCGCTCGACGCGGCCGGCGCCGCGGTCCTGGTGGCCCCGCCGGGGACCGGCAAGACCACTCTCGCGCCGTTGGCGGTGGCCGACCGGGTCGACGGCCGGGTGGTGATCGCCCAACCCCGGCGGGTGGCGGCGCGCGCCGCGGCCCGGCGGATGGCCGAGCTGCTCGGCGAGCGCGTCGGCGACCGGGTCGGCTACGCCGTACGCGGCGAGCGGCGGGTCGGCCCGGCCACCCGGATCGAGGTGGTCACCACCGGCCTGCTGGTCCGCCGGCTGCACCACGACCCGGAGCTGCCCGGCACGGGTGCGGTGCTGCTCGACGAGTGCCACGAGCGGCAGCTCGACGCCGACCTCGCGCTGGCGTTCACTGTGGAGGCCCGAGCCACCCTCCGGCCGGACCTGTGGCTGCTCGCGATGTCCGCCACGCCGGACACCGACCGGTTCGCCGCGCTGCTCGGCGGGACCGCCGCAGCCCCCGTGGTCCGGGCCGAGTCGGCGCTGCACCCGGTACGGCGGATCTGGGCGCCTCCGGCGCGGCCGGTCGCGCCGCCGGGGGCCGGGCCGGTGGACCGTGCCCTGCTCGACCACGTGGCCGCCACGGTCCGGCGGGCGCTGCGCGAGCACGACGGCGACGTGCTGGTCTTCCTGCCCGGGGCCGGTGAGATAGCCGCGGTCGCCGGCCGGCTCGGCGACCTGCGGGACACCGTCGACCTGCTGCCGTTGCACGGTCGCCAGCGCGCCGCCGAGCAGGACGTCGCCCTGCGGCCCCGCGGTTCGGACGGCCGGCGTCGGGTGGTGCTGTCCACCGCGCTGGCCGAGACGAGCCTCACCGTGCCGGGCGTGCGGGTGGTGGTGGACGCCGGACTTTCCCGGGTGCCCCGCATCGATCTGGCGCGTGGGCTGGGCGCGCTGATCACCGTGCCGGTCTCCCGGGCCGCCGCCACCCAGCGGGCCGGCCGGGCCGGCCGGGAGGCCCCGGGGTACGTCTACCGCTGCTGGTCCGAGGCGACCCACGAGCGGCTGCCCGCCCGAGCAGAGCCGGAGATCGCCACCGCCGACCTGACCGGGTTCGCGTTGGAGCTGGCCGCCTGGGGGCGCCCGGACGGCGTGGGGCTGGCGCTGCCCGATCCGCCGCCGGCCGCGGCGATGGCGGTGGCCCGGGACACCCTCGAGACGCTGGGCGCGGTCGACGGGACGGGCCGGATCACCGGGCGGGGTCGGCTGATCGCCTCGGCCGGGGCGCACCCGCGGCTGGCCCGTGCGCTGCTCGACGGCGCCGGTCGGGTCGGCGCGGACCGCGCCGCCGAGGTGGTGGCTCTGCTCGCCGAGGAGAGCGCCGCCGGCCCGGGCGACGACCTGGTGGCCGGCTGGCGTCGGCTGCGCACCGGGGTCGACGCGGGCGCCACGGCCCGCTGGCGCACCGAGGTACGCCGGTTACGCGCCGCGCTGCCCGCCGGTGGGCGGCCCCCCTCGGGCGGACTCACCGACGATCTCGCCGCCGGGCTGCTGGTCGGTCTCGCCTACCCGGAGCGGCTGGCCCGGGTGCGGCGGCCGGGCGGGTCCGCGTACCTCATGACGGGTGGGACCGCCGCGGAGCTGGCGGTCGGGTCGGGGTTGGCCGGGTCCGACTGGCTCGCGGTGGCCGTCGCCGACCGCCGCCCCGGCACGCCGTCGGCGCGGATCCGCCGGGCCACCCCCCTGGACGAGGCGACCGCCCGAGAGGCGGCCGGCCCGCTGCTGTCCACACGCCGCGAGGTGGGCTGGTCCGACGGGGACGTGGTCGCCCGGGAGGTGACCCGGCTGGGCGCGATCGAGTTGGTGGCGCGGCGGCTGGACCGCCCGGACCGGGCGGAGGTGGCGGCGGCGCTGCTGACCGGCCTGCGCCAGGAGGGGCTGGGGCTGCTGCCGTGGACGCCGGCGGCACGGGGGCTGCGCGAGCGGATGGCGTTCTGCCGGCACCACCTCGGCGACGAGTGGCCCGACGTCGGCGACGAGGCGCTGCTCGCGGCCGCGCCGACGTGGCTGGGGCCGGAACTGGCCGCTGCCCGGCGACGCGCCGACCTGAGCCGGGTGGAGGTGACCTCGGCGCTGCGCCGGCTGCTGCCGTGGGCTCAGGCCGCGCGCCTCGACGAGCTGGCCCCGGAACGCATCGAGGTGCCCAGCGGCTCACGGATCCGGGTGGACTACGCCGACCCGGCGGCGCCGGTGCTGGCGGTCAAGCTCCAGGAGACGTTCGGTTGGCCGGCGGCCCCGCGCATCGGAGGCGGCCGGGTGCCGGTGCTGCTGCACCTGCTCTCCCCCGCCGGCCGACCGGTGGCGGTCACCGCGGATCTCGCGTCGTTCTGGCGTACCGGCTATGCGCAGGTCCGTTCGGAGCTGCGCGGTCGCTATCCCCGACATCCGTGGCCGCAGGACCCGGGGACGGCGACGCCCACCCGGCGTGCCGCGCCGCGTCGGCGCTGAGGAGGGCTACTCCTCGACGACGTCGGCCACCACCACTGTGACGTTGTCCGGCCCGCCGGCGTGCAGCGCCAGGTCGATCAGCTTGCCGGCGCAGGCGGACCGGTCCGGGTAGCTGGTGAGCACCTCGGCCAGGGTGTCCGGGCGGACGACGTTGGAGAGGCCGTCGCTGCACAGCAGCCACCGGTCGCCGGCCCGGGGCACCATCGTCGCGTACGACGGGGAGACGTCCTCGCCCTGCAACGCCTGGGTGACGACCGCCCGGCGCGGGTGGCTGCTCGCCTGGTCCGCGGTGATGACGCCCTGGTCGACGAGCATCTGGACGAAGGTGTCGTCGCGGGTGACCTGCTTGAGCACGCCCTCGCGGAACAGGTAGGCCCGCGAGTCACCGACGTGGGCGAGGGCCAAACAGCTGCCGGTACGCGCGAAGAGCAGGGCGGTCAGCGTGGTGCCCATGCCCTGGCGCTCGGGGTCGTCGGCGACCGCCTGCCGGATCCGGGCGGTCGCCAGCGCGATGCCGTCCTGCAGGGCCGCCACCAGAGCGTCCTCGGGTGTCTCCACGTCCAGCGGAGCGACCGCGTCGATGGTGAGCGAGCTGGCCAGGTCACCGGCGGCCATTCCGCCCATGCCGTCGGCGACGGCGACGAGCCAGGCGCCGGCGTGCAGGGCGTCCTGGTTTCCGCTGCGGATCAGCCCACGGTCGCTCGTTCCCACGGAACGCAGCTTCAGGGTCATGGGAGGCAGCCTGCCAGGCGAAGGGCGCAGTTGTCTCTAGGAGATCAGGACGACGGGGCGTGGCGCGGTCAATCTCACGTTGCCCGGCCGACGCGACGGGAGTGCGCGGCCGGACCGGCCACCCTCGTCGCGCGCCAGAACCCATCCAGTCAGATCAATTGACAGGGCGATCCGCCACTGGAAACATCGACCCGATACTTGGGAGCGCTCCCAGGTTCTGCACCACCGCACCACCATCACCATTCCTCTTCCCGTCCCGGAAGGACTCCCCGTGACGCCATCCCGACGCCGCCTCCTCCTGGCCGCGGCGACCACCCTGGCCCTCACCGGCGCGGGCGCCGGCGCGGCCCACGCCGACCCTCCACCGGACGCCCCCGAGCAGATCGACAACGGCGACTTCAGCGCCGGCGTGAGCCCCTGGTTCTCCTTCGGCACCGGCGCGCTCGCGGTCACCGACGGCCGGCTCTGCACCACCGTCCCCGGCGGGCTGGCCAACCCCTGGGACGCCGGCATCGGCCAGGACGGGGTGCCGCTGATCGCGGGCGCCGAATACACCCTCGGCTTCGCCGTCTCCGCCACCCCCGGCGCGGCGGTCAAGGCCGTGCTGCAGCTCGGCAGCGCCCCGTACACGACGTACGCCGCCGTGGACGCCACCGCGACCGGCACCGCCCAGCGGGTCGAGAAGACCTTCACCGTCCCGGACGACAACCCGAACGCCCAACTGATCTTCCAGGTCGGCGGCAGCGCGCAGGCGCAGACCATCTGCCTGGACGACGTCTCGCTGCGCGGCGGCGAGCCGCCCGCGCCGTACGAGCCGGACACCGGGCCGCGGGTGCGCGTCAACCAGGTCGGTTACCTGCCCGGCGGCCCGAAGAACGCCACCGTGGTCACCGAGGCCACCGCGCCGCTGCCCTGGAAGTTGCGCTCGGCCGCCGGCGCCGTCCTGGCCAGCGGCACGACCACCACGCGCGGCGTGGACGCCGCCTCCGGGCAGAACGTGCAGACCGTCGACTTCTCCAGCTACCGCACGCCCGGCAGTGGGTTGACGCTGACCGTCGACGGCGAGACCAGCCACCCGTTCGACATCTCCGGCACCCTCTACGACCGGCTGCGCGCCGACTCGTTGCAGTTCTTCTACGCCCAGCGCAGCGGCATCGCCATCGACGGTGACCTGATCGGCGACGAGTACGCCCGCCCCGCCGGCCACCTCGGCGTGGCCCCCAACAAGGGCGACACCAACGTGCCCTGCCAGCCCGGCGTCTGCGACTACTCCCTGGACGTGCGCGGCGGCTGGTACGACGCCGGCGACCACGGCAAGTACGTGGTCAACGGCGGCATCGCCACCTACCAGCTGCTCAACACGTTCGAGCGGACCAAGACGGCGGCCACCGCCGACGGCGGCGCGGGGCTGGCCGACGGCTCGCTGCGGGTGCCCGAGCGCGGCAACGGCGTGCCGGACATCCTCGACGAGGCCCGCTGGGAGCTGGAGTTCCTGCTGCGCATGCAGGTACCGGCCGGCAAGCCCCTCGCCGGCATGGTCCACCACAAGATCCACGACCAGAACTGGACCGGGCTGCCGCTCGCCCCGCAGGACGACCCGCAGCCACGCGAGCTGCACCCGCCGTCGACCGCGGCCACCCTCAACCTGGCCGCCACCGCCGCCCAGTGCGCGCGGCTGTTCGCCCCCTACGACGCGGCGTTCGCCGGGCGCTGCGCCACTGCCGCGAAGACGGCCTACGCCGCCGCCAAGGCCCATCCCGCGGTGTACGCCAGCCCCAACGACGGCACCGGCGGCGGCGCGTACGACGACGGCAACGTCACCGACGAGTTCTACTGGGCGGCAGTCGAGCTGTACCTCAGCACCGGGGAGCAGACCTACCTGACCGACCTGAGCGCCTCGCCGCACCACACCGGCGACGTGTTCGACCCGCGGGGCTTCGGCTGGCAGAGCGTCGCGGCGCTCGGCCGCCTCGACCTGGCCACCGTGCCGAACGGTCTGCCGGCAGCCGAGCTGACCCGGGTCCGCGCCTCGGTCACCGGCGCCGCCGACGCGTACCTGGCCGAGCTGCGCCGGCAGGCGTACGGGCTGCCGATGCCCGGTGACGCCAACAGCTACTTCTGGGGCGGCAACAGCAGCATCATCAACAACGCCATCGTCCTGGCCACCGCCTTCGACCTGACCCGCGACGCCGCCTACCGCGACGGCGCCGTCCAGGCGATGGACTACATCCTCGGCCGCAACGCCCTGAACATCTCGTACGTGACGGGTTGGGGCGAACACAACGCGCAGAACCAGCACAGCCGGATCTTCGGCCACCAGCTCAACCCCGACCTGCCCCGCCCGCCCGCCGGCTCCCTCGCCGGTGGCGCGAACGCGGCCCTGCAGGATCCGTTCGCGGCGCAGCTGCTCGCCGGCTGCAAGCCGATGTTCTGCTACGTCGACGACATCAACTCGTACTCGACCAACGAGGTCGCGATCAACTGGAACTCGGCGTTGGCCTGGATCTCCCCGTTCCTGGCCGACCAGGACGAGGCCGGCGCGGTGCCGGCCAGCACCTGCTCGGTGACCTACGCCAACTACGGCGCCTGGCAGGGCGGCACCGGCTTCACGGGGCAGCTGACCGTACGCAACACCGGCACCACCGCCGTCAACGGCTGGGCCGTACGGTTCGCGTTCACCGGTGACCAGCGCGTCCGGGAGGCATGGCTGGCGAAGGTCACCCAGGCCGGCGCGACGGTCACCGCGAAGAACGAGTCGTACAACGCCAAGATCGTGCCCGGCGGCACGGTGACGTTCGGCTTCAACGCCACGACCAACGGCGGCGCCAACCCCGGGCCGGGCCTGGTCACCGTCAACGGAAACCCCTGCTCGCTGTCCTGAGCAGGCACGGCTGGTGGCCGCCCTCCCCCGGGCGGCCACCAGCTCGGTTGGACCTGTGTACCTACCATCACGAGCATGGATGGTCGAGGGTGGCTCCTGGCCGGGGCGGCGGCAGTCCTGCTCCTGGCCGTCCTGGCGTTCTTCACACTGCGGCGCCGTCGCCGTACCCGGGCCGACCGGCCCGCGGAGACCATGCGCCGAGCCCGCCAGGCGATCCGGGCGAGCGGGCACGAGCAGCGCCGCCAGCGCCGTGGCAGTCTGCGCGGCAAGGGGTACGGCGGGGACGACAACCAGGCCGACGACAGTGGCGTCACCAGCGACTCCGGCGACACGCCCTGAGGCCCGCTCCTGCGTCGATGTGACGGGCGGCGGCAATCGGCCAGCGAAGCGGCCCACACCCGGCAGGTGCGGGCCGCTTCAGCGTGCCGCGGGGTCTGCGTCTCGCGCCCGGTGTGGTCGGTGCTCGCCGATTCACGCCTCCACGTCTTCCACCAGCCAAACAACTCCCCCGCCCAGTCGGCCGAACGGCTCGGCACCGTCGATGACCGAGCCGGAGCGAGAGCTGCCTCGGTCAGTGTGGATGCCGATGGCCGCCCGGCAGCAGACGATTGCGCGGCACGGGGCACGCGGATCGTGTCACGAAAGTTGTCGTACACCTGTTCTATTATCGGTCCATGGTGGAGGAGTTGGCGCAGGCGGAGGCGGCGGTCGCCGCGTGCGTCGACGCGCCGGCCTGGGCACTCACCGAGCCCGACCTCGTCGCGGCACTCGACACTGCGCACCGGCTTGAGCAGCGCCTGGCGGCCGTGCAGCTGGCCCTCGTGCGTGAGCTGGACGGTCGCGGCACGGCTCAGGCGCAGGGCGCGTCCTCGACGGCCGTCTGGTTGCGTGACCGGCTACGACTCACGGTCTCCGCCGCCCGCCGGCTGGTCGACCTCGCCGGCGCGCTGGACACCGGAGCGCCGGGGGTGCGCGCCGCTCTGGCCAGCGGCAACATCAGCGTGGAGCAGGCCCGCGTCATCGGCGACACGGTCGGCACCGTGCACACGACCGCAGGCGCCGAGGCCGCCGACAAGGCGGTCGGCGTGCTGGTCGGGTGGGCCGGGCAGTTCGAGCCGGCCCTCCTGCGCAAGCTCGGCACCCGCATCCTCGACCACGTCGCCCCGGAGATCGCCGAAGCCGCCGCCCGGGCCGCGTTGGAGGCCGAGGCCCGCCGCTCCGACCGGGACCGTCACGTCACCCTGTCCGAGTTGTCGGACGGCCGTCTGCGGCTGAGCGGCACTCTGGACGCCGAGGCCGGCGGCCTGCTACGGGCGGCGATCGACCCGCTGACCGCGCCGTCCGGCCCGGACGACGCGCGCAGTCCCGGGCAACGCCGCCACGACGCGCTCGCCGACCTCTGCCGTCTCACCCTGCGCACCGGCGAGCTCCCCGAGCACGGCGGCGAGCCCGCGCAGATCGTCGTCACCACCAGCTTCGACACGTTGGCGCGGCAGCTCGACGCCGGCACCCTCGACACCGGCCCCCGCCTCACCCCGGAAACGGTCCGCCGCCTCGCCTGCGACGCCGCCATCCTGCCCGCCGTGCTCGGCAGCGCCGACCAGGTCCTCGACGTCGGCCGGCAACGCCGCCTCATCACCGGCCCACTCCGCCGCGCCCTCGTGCTGCGCGACCGCGGCTGCGCCTTCCCCGGCTGCGACCGCCCACCCCGCTGGTGCGACGCCCACCACATCCGACACTGGGCCGACGGCGGCGACACCAGCCTCGACAACGCGGTGCTCCTCTGCGGCCACCACCACCGACACGTCCACCACGACGAGTGGACCGTCCGTCTCGGCCGCGACGGTCACCCCGACTTCGTCCCGCCGGCCTGGCTCGACCCCGACCAACTCCCCCGCCGCAACCACTATCACCGGCGGACGTGACCGGAGCCCATCCCGCCAGGCACGAGCCCGGCGTACGACATCGCGCGTGCGTGCCCAACACTGTCGCCCCCCCGGAGGACGGTGTCCGACGGCATCCCTCCAGACGTCCGGCTCATGCCGCATAAGACTCGGTCGCCAGAAGACGGCGGAACGGCAGGCATACCGCGCACCGGCACGTCGCCGGCCTCCAGCGGCATGCCCCGAAGTCCATGCCATCGCGGCCGGGCGGTGTGACAAGCCTCGCGTCGTTCGGGACCGCCAACTCCGCCCGGCCTGCCTAGCGTCGCCACCATGACGGTCAACGGCGACACGTTCGAACGGGCCACCGACAACAACCGGCCCACGCACCACGCCCAGGCCGCCGACGGCGATCCCGCCACCCACAGCGACCGGGTCATCGACCACACCTCGGCCATTGTCATTTCGCGCTGATGCGGGGCGTGTCGCCGCTGCCGCCGTCCGGGCGGCTGCGCACCCTCTCCCTCGCCACGTTGGCGAACACCGTCGGCTCGGGACTGTGGCTGACCGGCGCGGCCATCTATCTCACCCGGGACGTGGGGCTCTCCGCCGCCCAGGTGGGCGTCGGGCTCAGCGTCGCGGGGCTGGTCGGCCTGACCGCCAGCGTGCCGCTCGGCGGTCTGGCCGACCGGCGCGACCCGCGTACGCTGCGGGCCGTCCTCCAGGTGCTCCAGGCGGTCGTCGCGGCAACGTACCTGCTGGTCGGCTCGTTTCCGGTGTTCCTCGTCGTCGCGGTACTCGATCTGCTGCTGGCCTCGGGCAACCTCGCGGTCCGCGCCGCGCTGATCGCCGCCGTCGCCGGCCCGCAGAGTCGGGTGCACGCCTTCGCCACGCTACGGGCGGTGGCGAACCTCGGCACCGGGGTCGGAGCGGGTCTGGCCGGGTTCGCGCTCGCCGCCGACACACACCTGGCGTACCAGATCCTGGTGGCCGGAAACGCGGCCACCTATCTGGTGTCGGCGGCGCTGCTGTTGCGGCTGCCTGCCTGTCCCCCCAACCACGCAGCCCTCGACCGCGCAGCCCTCGACCGCGCAGCCCTCGACCATGCCGGCCCAAACCACGCAGCCCCCGACCATGCTGGCCCCAACCGTGCAGACCCCGACCGCGCCGGCCCCAACCGTGCGGCCCTCGACCGCGCCGGCCCTAACCGCGCAGCCCTCGACCCTGCCGGCCCCAACCGTGCAGCGCCCGACCCTGCCGGCCCCGACCACGCCGGCCCCGACGGCCGCTGCCCGCCGTGGGCGGCCGTTGCGTGACGGCCGTTTCCTCGCGGTGAGCGGCGCGTCGGCAGTGCTCGCCCTGCACCAGACGGTCCTCACGCTGGTGGTGCCGCTCTGGGCGGTGACCGTGGTCGGAGCGCCACCGCCGGTCGTGTCGGCGGTGCTGCTGACCAACACGGTGCTCACCGTCCTGCTGGCGGTGCGGCTGAGCCGGGGCGCGGACACCGCCGCTCCGGCGGCGCGGACGATGCGCCGGGCCGGCATGGTGCTGGCCGCCGCGATGCTGCTGTACGCGGCCACGGCCCGCCTGCCCACCACTGCGGCTGTCGCACTGCTGCTGGTCGCCACCGTCGTCTACACCGCCGGCGACCTATGGCACAGTGCTGGCGGAGCGGAACTCGCCTACGATCTCGCTCCGCCGGACGCGGTCGGCGCCTACCAGGGAGCGGACGGCATGCTGGCCGGTCTGGCCCGTGCCGTCGGCCCCGCCCTGTTGACGCTCGTGGTGCTCGACGGCGGGATGCCCGGCTGGCTGGCCGTCGGCGCGCTCTTCGCCGCGGTGGGCCTCGCCAGCCCCGCGCTCACCCGGTGGGCCCTGGCCAGCCGCCCCGCGACGCCGGGCCGGGCTGGCCGGTGAGCGATGGCCAGCCCTCGACCGCCCGCGACGCCGGGCCGGGCCGGCCCCTGAGCAGTGGCCGGCCCTCGGTGCCGGGCCGGTGAGCGGTGAGCGGCATCCCGGCCGCCCGCCACGCCCCTGACCGACCGGTGGACGCCGACGGCCGCTCCCGCGATGGGCGGGACCGGCCGGCCGGCGTCGTTCGGGACCTGTCAGCCGATCTCCTCGTCGACGAAGCACCAGCGCCAGGCCTCGCCCGGCTGCGCCGAGCGGATCACCGGGTGGCCGGTGGACGCGAAGTGCTTGCTCGCGTGCTGGTTCGGCGACGAGTCGCAGCAGCCGACCTGGCCGCAGCTCAGGCAGGTACGCAGGTGCACCCAGTAGGTGTCGCCGACGGCGACGCAGTCGGCGCACTCGTCGGGGGTGCGCGGCTCGGCGGTGCCGGCCTCGGTCAGGTGCTGACAGCTCACTGCTCGACCTCCTGCCGAAGCAACGACTCTTCCAGGTCCAGGTCACGATAGGCCCGCACCAGCGCCTCCTCAGGAATTCGACCGGCGTCCCGGGCCGCCCGGAACACGTCCCGCTCGGCGTCGATCATCTCTTGTCGCAGCCGACCGTACGCCTGCGACGGGGTTTCCCGCTCGTCGCCGCCGAGCCGCTCCCAGGCCATGTTGGTGCGGTCCTCCTGCACCCGGCGCAGCCGATCCACCACGGACCCCGGTGCGCTCTCGGCCAACTCCTCCAACCGGTCCCGCGCGGCCCTGCTGGCCTGCTGCTGCACTCCGGCGGCCGACAACGCGTCCTGCACCGGGTCGTCCTGGGGCAGCTTCAACCGTCGGGCGACCAGCGGCAGCGTGGCGCCCTGACCGACCAGGGTGACCACGATCACCGCGAAGGCCAACCAGATGAACAGGGCCCGGGGGTACGGCTCGTCGTCGGCCAGGGTCAACGGGAGGGCCAGGGCGGCGGCGAGCGTCACCACGCCCCGCATTCCGGCCCAGCCGATGATGATCGGGACCTTCGGTGACGGGGCCGAATCCCGGCGGCGGATCCGGGGGACCAACCGGGCCAGGTAGGTGGCCGGGAAGAGCCAGACGAAGCGGGTCAAGAAGACGGTGGCGAGCACCGCGAAGGTAATCAGGACGAGCGAGCCGGTCGGCTCGTCGAGCTCGCGCAGCACCTCCCGCAGTTGCAACCCGACCAGGAGGAAGACCAGTCCTTCCAGCAGGAACCGGACCAGCCGCCAGAACGCGCCGACCTGCAACCGGGACGCCGCCGACAGCAGTTGCGGCAGCTTGTGCCCGAGCACCAGACCGGTGACGACCACCGCGACCACGCCGGAGGCGTGCAGGTGCTCGGCGGTGAACACCACCGCGAACGGAATGATCAACGACAGCGCGTTGTCCAGCAGCGGGTCGCTGATCCGCCGGTGCAGGAAGCCGAACACCAACGCCCCGAGCGCCCCGATCAGGATGCCGCCGCCGGTGGACCGCAGCACCTCGAGGCCGATCCTGTCGGTGCCGACGGCCGTGCCGATGGAGGCCATCGTCGCGACCCGCAGCAGCACCAGCGCGGTGGCGTCGTTGACGAGACTCTCCCCCTCCAGGATCGTGACCACCCGGCGGGGCAGGCCGACGCGGCGGGCGACGGCCGTGGCGGCCACGGCGTCCGGCGGGGCGACCACCGCGCCGAGGGCCAGGCAGATCGCGAACGGGACCTGCGGCAGCAACAGGTGCAGCACCACGCCCACCGCGAACGCGGTGAACAGCACCAGGCCCACGGCGAGCAGCAGGATCGGCCGGATGTTGTTCTTGAAAGCCGGCACCGACGTGTCCAGCGCGGCGACGTACAGCAGCGGCGGCAGGATGCCGATCAGCACCAGTTCCGGTTCGAGCTCGATCTGCGGGAAGCCCGGCACGAACGAGAGCGCCAGGCCGAGCACGACCAGCACGATCGGCGCGAGCAGGCCGAGCCGGCGGGCCAGCGCCGCGCCGAGCGTGGCGATCGCCAGGAAGACGACGACCGGAAACAGGCTTTCCATGAAATACGAGCCTAGGGGTCGGGCGAGCGACCCCCGATCAGCCCGCCGGGCGCAGCTTGGGCAGCACCTCGGCGCCGAACGCGTCGATGAACCCGCGCTGCTCCTGCCCCACGTGGTGCAGGGCGATCTGGTCGAAACCGAGCGCCGCGTACTCCTGGAGCCAGCCCACGTGCCGGCCCAGGTCGGCCGAGATGTTCACCACCTGGGCGATCCGCTCGGGCGGCACGTCGGCCGAGACCACGTCGAAATGCTCGACGGTCTCCAGGTCCCAGCAGACCGGTGGGGTGAAGACGTTGCTGCGCCACTGGTCGTACGCGAGCGCCTCGGCCTGCGCCTGCTCGGGCGCCCAGGAGACGTGCACCTGGAGGTGCAGTGGGCCGCGTCCACCGGCGTCCCGGTACGCGTCGATCATCTCGCGCAGGTGCTCCACCGGCGCGTTGACGGTGATCAGCCCGTCGGCCCACTCGGCGCACCAGCGGGCGGTGGCCACGCTGACGGCCGCGCCGACCAGCGCGGGCGGCTCTTCGGGGCGGGTCCACAGGCGGGCCCGGTCCACCCGGACCAGACCGTCGTGGCTGACCTCCTCGCCGGCCAGCAGCGCCCGGATGACGTCCACGCACTCGCGCAGCCGGGCAGCGCGGACGTCCTTGCGCGGCCACGGGTCGCCGGTGATGTGCTCGTTGCTGGCCTCGCCGGTGCCCAGCGCGGCCCAGAACCGGCCCGGGTACATCGCGCCGAGGGTGCCGATCGCCTGCGCGATGATCGCCGGGTGGTAGCGCTGGCCGGGGGCGTTGACCACGCCGAACGACATGCCGGTGGCCTGCAACGCCGAGCCCAGCCAGGACCAGGCGAAGCCGGACTCGCCCTGCCGGGCGCTCCACGGGGAGAAGTGGTCGGAGCACATGGCGGCGTCGAAGCCGGCGCGCTCGGCGTGCATCACCGCCTCCAGCAGGGCGCGGGGAGGGATCTGCTCGTGGGAGGCGTGGAATCCGAACGACGTCATGGGCGCACTTCCTACCCACGGCGTCGTCTGGTGATGCGTACCGCGCCCGAAGCTACTCGGCGTGCGCGCCAGCGCCGGCCGACGCCGCTCCCTCGCCCACCCAGACCGTCTTGGTGTTGCAGAACTCCCGCATGCCCAGCTCGGACAGCTCCCGGCCGTAGCCGGAGTTCTTCACGCCGCCGAACGGCAGCTCCGGGTAGGAGGTGGTCATCCCGTTGATGAAGACGTTGCCGGCGTCCAGGTCGGTGGCGAAGCTCTCCTGCTCGGCCGCGTCCCGGGTCCAGGCGTTCGACCCGAGGCCGAAGCTGGTCCCGTTGGCAACCTCGATCGCCTCGGAGTACGAGGACACCCGGTACAGGCCGGCGACCGGCCCGAAGACCTCCTCGGACCACATCCGCATCTGCGGCGTGAGGTCGGTGACCACCGTCGGCGGGTAGTACCACCCGTCACCGGTGGGCAGCTCGCCGCCGCAGAGCACCGTCGCGCCGTTGTCCGCCGCGTCGCGCACCTGGGCGTGCACCTCGTCGCGACCGCGTTCGCTGGCCAGCGGACCCACGTCGGTGTCCGGGTCCATGGGGTCGCCGACGCGCAGCGCGGTCATGTTCGCGGCGAACTTCTCGGCGAAGGCGTCGAAGACGTCGGTGTGCACGATGAACCGCTTGGCGGCGATGCAGGACTGACCGTTGTTCTGGCAGCGGGCCGTGGTGGCCACCTCGGCGGCGGCGTCGATGTCGGCCGAGGGCATCACCACGAACGGGTCGCTGCCGCCCAGCTCCAGCACGGTCTTCTTCAGCTCCCGGCCGGCGATCTGGGCGATGGAGCGCCCGGCCGCCTCGCTGCCGGTGAGGGTGGCGGCGCGGACCCGGGGGTCGGCGAGGATCCGCTCGACGGCGTCCGAGCCCACCAGCACTGTGGTGAACGCCCCCTCGGGGAAGCCGGCGCGACGGAACACGTCCTCCAGCAGCAGCGCCGTCTGCGGCACGTTCGAGGCGTGCTTGAGCAGGCCGGTGTTGCCGGCCATCAACGCCGGGGCGGCGAAGCGCATCACCTGCCACAGCGGGAAGTTCCACGGCATCACCGCGAGCACCACGCCGATCGGCTGGTAGCGGATGAACGCCCGGGTCGCCTTCACGGCGGCGGCGTCGGCCGGCTGATCGGCGAGGAACGCGGGCGCCTTGTCGGCGTAGAAGCGGGCGGCGGTGGCGCATTTGGTCACCTCGGCCTGCGCCGCGACGTACGTCTTGCCCATCTCCGTGGTCATGATCCGGGCGATCTCGTCGCGCTCGGCGTCCAGCAGGTCGGCGGCGGCGTTCATCCACCGGGCGCGCTGGTCGACGGTGGTGCCGCGCAGCTGCTGGTACGCGAGGTCGGTGCGCTCGATGGCGGCGTCGAGCTGTTCGGTGGACATCGCCTCGTAGGTTTTGAGCACCTGTCCGGTGGTGGGGTTGGTGGTGGCGATGTGGGGCATCTCGTCCTCCTGTCACTCGAACAGCGAGTGTCGTGCGCCTGGCTCCTCGCGGCGGCGAGCGGCGCGGCGTCGCTGGATCACGACCAGGTCGACCACGGCGACGACTGCGAAGATCACGCAGAGCACGCCGAGCCAGGCGAGCCCCGCCCAGAACGCCAGCACCGCGAAGAGCACCATGCTCACCAACCCGAAGCCGGCGAGGGTGAGTCGGAGGTTCAAGGCGCTGTACGCGTGGCCGACCGTGCCACGGGCACGCCGGGGCTGCGATCTCGTCATACCTCCTGAGCTACCCCCGATCGGCGCTGTTAACCGGTAGCCATCGCCCGCGCTGGTGGCGCTTATAGCACTCCCGCAGCTCTTTCGCCGGCACTTGGCCACATACCCGACAGCAACTTCCCGCTCGACCACATCCAGCGCTTAGAGTTACCGCGCTGTTGCTCTGTGCTGCGAGACGGGGGATGTCATGCCTCGACGCTGGGTTGCCGCCCTGGCCTGTCTCGCCGCGCTGGTCGCGCTGGCCTGCGAGGGCGGCACGTCGGCCTCCCCCCGTCCCACGAAGAGCCCGCCGTCGTCCGGCGGGCCCGGCGGCATCGCCGCGCTCGGCGACTCGATCAGCACCGGCTTCGCCTCCTGCCTGGTGCTCACCTCCTGCGAGCGCAACTCCTGGTCGACCGGGGACGGCCTGCGGGTGCAGAGCCACTATCGGCGGCTGCTCGATGAGAATTCCGCGATCCGCGGCAAGGCGTACAACCACGCCCGGCCCGGCGCCCGCGCCGACGCCCTCGAGGGCCAGGCCCAGGCGGCCGTACGCGACCGGGCCGACTACATCACCGTGCTGATCGGCGCCAACGACATCTGCCGGGGCGGGGTGGACGCGATGACCCCGGTGACCCAGTTCCGGGCGGACGTCGACCGGGGCCTGCGGGTGCTGCGGACCGGCCGACCGAAGGCCCGGGTGCTGGTGGTGAGCATCCCCGACCTCTACCGGCTGTGGGAGGTCGGGCACGGCGACGCGCGGGCGGCACGAGCGTGGCGGCGGGGCATCTGCCCGGCGCTGCTGGCCAACGCGACGTCGACGGCGCCCGCCGACAAGGCCCGCCGGGCCGCCGTCCGGGACCGGATCGACGCGTACAACGCGCAGTTGGTGGCGGCCTGCCGGGCGTACGGCTCGCGCTGCCGGCACGACGGCGGCGCGGCGCACAAGGTCCGCTTCACCCTGGACCTGCTCAACCCGCTGGACTGGTTCCACCCCAACGCCACGGGTCAGGACCGGCTGGCCGAGGTGACCTGGCGCTCGTCCGGCCTGGCCGACTGAACCGCCCGAGGGCGGTTCAGGAGCGGCGAGGCTCCGGGACGGCGGTGCCCCGCCGACGGTAGAGCGCCCGGGAGCGCTCGGCCAGGTCCTTGGTGGCGGACGAGTTGGCCCAGGTGCCGAGCACGATCGCCGCACCCGGGACGATTTTGGCGACGAGTCGCTTGGCGGCCCGCACGCCGGCCATCTGGGCCAGCCGGACGCCGAGCTGCACCATGACCCGGCCAAGCGGGCGCTGGCCGCCCAGGCCGAAGAGCGCGTCGGCGCGTTCCCGGCCGGCGGCCACCCCGAGCGCCAGGCGGGCGCTCTCGGCGACCTTGTGCACCCGTTGGAGCACGAGCAGGTCGGTGGCCCGGTCGCTGTGCAGCGGGTCGACGTCGTACGCGGCGGCGATGTGCAGGACCATGCGCGCCTGGGTCCAGGCCAGCACGCCGACGTCGAGGACGGCCCCGGGCAGCCCGGCCGCTCCGGAGACCGCCCCGGACAGGCGAGCCAGGTTGACGAACTTGCGGGCCGCCTGGTCGGCCAGGACGTCGGACGAGACGCCGGGGTGCTCGCTGCGGGCGCGGGCGGCCCACTGCGCGGCCTCGGGCCCGAGCCGGCGCACCGCCTCCAGGGCGAGGTGCTCCGGGGCGTACTGCGGATCGTCGCGCATCCGGTCCCAGAGTCGGGCCGGCGGCCCCTCGGGCGCGGCCACCGGCACGGCCGGCAGGCCGGCCGACGGCTCGGGCGTGGGCGCGGCGGGCTGACCGCTGGCGGGCGGGGTGTCGGTCACCGGGTCTCCCCAGGGGTGGGTACGGGCAGGATGGCCGGTGGCGCGGTCAGCGACGGCGGTTGGACAGTCGCGCCGCCAACCCCTTGAGCTTCTGCTGGTTGCCG
The DNA here is from genome assembly GCF_045161355.1 of Micromonospora sp. NBC_00617. Taxonomy (NCBI): domain Bacteria; kingdom Bacillati; phylum Actinomycetota; class Actinomycetes; order Micromonosporales; family Micromonosporaceae; genus Micromonospora; species Micromonospora sp. NBC_00617. The sequence goes on from NZ_CP107751.1 coordinate 3,537,853, forward strand.
GGCTTGGCCAGCTCGCGCCGCCCCCGGTCCACCAGCTGCTGACCCTTGGGCGATCTCAGGAAGGTGCTGATCCGCTGCATCAAAGACATGACGTCCTCCTGTCGATGATCCCTGCATCATGTGTACCCCGAACCCGCAACGGATGTACCCGGGACGCGACAGGGTCAACCCTCACCGTCCACAGTGGTCGGTAGGCTACCGCCCCGCCGGCACGATGGCGTCGACGACCCGGGTGGCCCGCCACTCGTGCTGCTGGTAGTGCTCGGGGTATGCGGAGACCTGCACCGCCTGCGCGGCGTCGGTGAGTCGCATCTGCTGCCAGCCGGGCACCTGTTCCAGTGCGTTGAGGAACTGCCGGGTGGCGAACTCGGGGTCCATCAGCCGGCCGACCGGACCCCAGCCGCTGCTGGAGCGCTGCTGGAACAGACCGACCGAGTCGTGGTCCCAGCCGATTCCCTGGTGCGGGTAGTCCTGCGACTCCGGCAGTACGCCGCTGGCGACGTTGTAGAGGTTGCTCTCCTGCATGGCGGTCGCCACCGCGATGACCAGGCCACGGCGCGGGACGCCCATCTTGCGTCCGGTGCGGACGATCGCCTCGGCGTTCTCCATCTGGTCGTCGTCCAGGCCGGCGACCGGCGCCGGGTCGGTCGGCTGCGCCGGGGCGACCTTGGGGGCACGTGAGGTGGTGTCCGGGTCGGCGGAGGCCGCGGAGGCGGACGGGGTGGCAGAAGGGGTGGCGGCGCGGTCGAGAGAGCGGGACGCGCGCTGCTGCTCGGCGCGCTGCGCCAGTTCGGCGCTGCTGGCGCGCGAGTCGGCCCGCGTCGCCGCGCCGGCGGTCTCGTCGCGGACCTGCGCGACGGCGGCCAGAGCCAGGCAGCAGACCACGCCGGTGGCGAGGGCCACCTGGGCGCGGCGTCGACCGGTCAGGTCGCGGGCGTACGCCCGAAGCCGAGTCGCGGCGGTTGTCCGTTCAGCTGAGGTGCCTTCCTCCATTTCGGTAGTGGGGCCGCTCGGGGCGTACGGGTCGTCGAGGGTGCCGTCGTCACGCATCAACCGAGGCTAGGCAGGCCGAAACCCCGATCACGCACTGTGATCACGTGGCCCTCGCCACAGAATCGGGGTCCTCGGGTGGACGAGCGGGGCGGCTCGACCTGCCCGGGGAAGGGACCTCGCGTACCGGAGAAAACCGGCGCGGCACGTGGGCCGGCACGGACGGCGACAGGGACGGACATCGGGCCGCGAGGACCGACATGATCGACGAAATCGGCCTTTGAGCCGAACCGCCCATCGGCCGATCGGCGTAATCGGGTGGTTCGTCCGATCACGCCCAGCCGGCGGTCGGCGGATCGCCCGACGCAGGAATGCGCCAGGATGGCGGGTACGTTGCCGGAATCGGGTGCCGTCCACCGTGTCGGCATCCGCTCAGGCACATTCCAGGGAGGTCCGCACCGGTGCTCGACCCACACGAGCTCTATCAGCTCACCGACGACCTGCCCGAGCTCGGGCAACCGGTCCTGGTCCAGGCCCTGACCGGGTTCGTGGACGCTGGCAACGCCAGCCGGCTGGCCCGCGAGCAGCTGCTCACCTCGCTCGAGGGCCGACCGATCGCCACCTTCGACGTGGACCAGCTCTTCGACTACCGCTCCCGACGACCGGTGATGACCTTCGTCGAGGACCACTGGGAGAGCTTCGACGCCCCCAAGCTGGAGCTGCACCTGCTGAACGACGACGACGAGACACCCTTTCTGCTGCTCACCGGCCCCGAGCCGGACCTGCAGTGGGAGCGGTTCATCGCCGCCGTCGCGGGGCTCGCCGCCCGCTTGGACGTACGGCTCACCGTCGGGCTCAACTCGATCCCGATGGCGGTGCCACACACCCGGCCGACCGGCGTGACCGCCCACGCCACCCGTCCGGAGTTGATCAGCGGGTACGAGCCCTGGCTGCAACGGGTCCAGGTGCCCGGCAGCGTCGGTCACCTGCTGGAGTTCCGCCTCGGCGAGCAGGGCCGCGACGCGCTCGGGTTCGCCGCGCACGTGCCGCACTATGTGGCGCAGACCGAGTACCCGGCCGCCGCCGAGGTGCTGCTGAGCGCGGTGTCGCGCAGCACGGGGCTGCTGCTGCCCGGCGACGGGCTGCGCTCGGCCGCCGAGGTGGTCCGGGTGGAAATCGACCGGCAGGTCGCCCAGACCGAGGACGCCGCCGCCCTGGTCCAGGCCCTGGAGGAGCAGTACGACGCGTTCGCCCGCGGACGCGGCGAGCGGAACCTGCTCGCCCCCGACGCCGGTCCGCTGCCCACCGCCGACGAGCTCGGCGCGGAGCTGGAACGGTTCCTGGCCGAACAGACCCGTCCCGGCGACACCCCGGGCAGCTGACCCGGCGACACGGCAGCGGATGCGGCAGGGTGGAGCCATGCGCTTGGCGACCTGGAACGTGAACTCGGTGAAGGCCCGGCTGCCCCGGCTGTTGGAATGGCTGGCCGGCACCGGGCCCGACGTCGTCTGCCTGCAGGAGACGAAGTGTCCGGACGGCGCCTTCCCGGTGGCCGAGGTGGGCGAGCTGGGCTACACCGTGGCCAGCCACAGCGACGGCCGCTGGAACGGGGTGGCGATCCTGTCCCGGGTCGGCCTGGGCGACGTCCGCGTCGGCTTCGCGGGTGAGCCGGGCTTTCCGGCACCGGAGGCCCGCGCGATCTCCGCCACCTGTGACGGGCTGCGGGTGTGGTCGGTGTACGTGCCCAACGGCCGCACGCCGGACGACCCGCACTACGCGTACAAGCTGGCCTGGTTCGCGGCGCTGCGCGACGCGTTGGAGGCGGAGCTGGCCGGCGGCCTGCCGCTGGCCGTCTGCGGCGACTTCAACGTCGCACCGACCGACGCGGACGTCTGGGATCCGGCGATCTTCACCCACTCGACGCACGTCACCCCGGCCGAGCGGGCCGCCCTGGCCGCGCTGCGCGACCTCGGGCTCAGCGACGTGGTGCCGACGCCGATGAAGGGGCCGCACCCGTTCACCTACTGGGACTACCGCGCCGGGATGTTCCACCAGAACAAGGGCATGCGGATCGACCTGGTGTACGCCTCGGCCCCGTTCACGCGGGCGGTCCGCGCGGCGTACGTGGACCGGGAGGCCCGCAAGGGCAAGGGCCCCTCCGATCACGCCCCGATCGTCATCGACGCGGATCTGGTCCCCGCCGTCGAGACGTTCTGAGCGCCGGCGCTGGCTAGGGTGGGCAGATGGCAGTCGTGAAGATCAACGCAATCGAGGTTCCGCCGGGCGCCGGCCCCGAGTTGGAGAAGCGGTTCGCGGCGCGGGCCGGCGCGGTGCAGAACTCCCCCGGCTTCCTCGGCTTCGAACTGCTCCGCCCGGTGGCCGGGGAGACCCGCTACTTCGTCTACACCAGGTGGGAGAGCGAGGAGGCGTACCAGGCCTGGGCATCCGGCCCCTCGCGCGCGGCACACGCCGCCGCCCCCGGCGACAAGCCCCGCCCGCCGGTCTCCAGCGGCGCCAGCCTCCTGGAGTTCGAGGTGGCCCTGCACGTCCCCCAGTCCTGACCACCTGCCGACGATCCTGGGCTCGGCGGAACCACGCCCGGGCGGCGACCTGCGCTGATAGCGTCCGGCCGTGTTCGACGGGTTCGAGGAGTTCGACATCCCCACGGCCGGCGCGACGATCCACGGACGCCGGGGCGGCAGCGGGCCACCCGTTCTGCTCCTGCACGGCATCCCCGAGACGCACCTCATGTGGCACAAGGTCGCGCCCCGGCTCGCCGAGCACTTCACCGTCGTCGCCACCGACCTGCGGGGCTGGGGCGACAGCGGCACACCGCCGAGCATGAGCCGTACCGCATGCGCGCCATCGCCCGCGACCAGATCGAGGTGATGCGGCACCTGGGTCATGACCGGTTCCACCTGGTCGGCCGTGCGCGGCGGGCCGGTGCCGGTCGGGCACTTCATCCCGGAGGAGGCCCCCGACGAGACGGTGCGCCAACTCCTGGACTTCCTGCGCTGACTCGCCGCGGTTGCTCGACTCGGCTTCGGGGAGGTGGGGGTGTCAGCGCCGCCGGGACACCCCGACTCCGCCGATCTCGTCTGGATCATGCCGAGCCCGGCCGGGATCACGGCTTCCGGGACGACTGGAGGGTGGCGAAGGCGATCACGTTGTCGGCGTAGCCGGTGCGACCGCCGATGAACTGGCCGCCGCAGGTGATCAATCGCAGGCCGGCGGGGCCGTCGTGGCCGTAGATCCGCTCGGCGGGCAGCCGGTCCTTCGGGAAGTGCTCGACGGTGTCGACCTTGAACACCACCGTCGACCGGTCCGCACGGGCCACCTCGATCAGGTCACCCGGCTGCAGCTTGCCCAGGTCGTAGAAGACCGACGGACCGTTCTTGGTGTCCACGTGCCCGACGATGACCGCCGGACCGGGCTCGCCGGGCGTCGGCCCACGGTCGTACCAGCCGGTCTCGTTGTGCCGTTCCAGCGGCGGTACGGCGATCGTGCCGTCCCGCGCCTGCCCGACGGGCGCCACCGGCGCCGCCACCTTGATCGCCGGGACGGTGAGCCGCACCGGGCGACTGGCCGACAACCCGACCGTCTCGCTGCGGGGCGGGCGGTCACCGCCCGCCGGCGCCCAGTCGAACGGGCCCACCGAGCGGCCCAGCCCCGCCCCGGTGGCGAAGACCCCCGCCAGCACCAGCACCACAGCCAACGGCACCGACCAGGGGCTACGGCCCGACGGACGGCTGCGCCGAGGAGCGACGGCGGTCGGCGGACGGGCGGCCACCGGCGGACGGTCGGCGACCGTTGCTCGGTCGGCGGGGACTCGCGAATCGCGCACCGGAGGCGAGCCAGCGTGCGGCTCTGCGCCGTCGGGCGACCACGAACCGGCGGGCGGGCCCGAGCCCGTGGGCGGGCGGGAGCCGGCGGGGGGTGGCGTGGGGCGGAAGATCTCCATGGCGGGCTCAGCGGCGCGCGACGCCACGGACGGTACGGGGCCGACGCAGGGCCATCACGGCGAAGATCAGCCCGGTGATGGTGAGCGCCGCACCGCCGGGCAGCAGCAGCCTGTCGCTCATCCCCCCGGCGCTGCCACCGAAGCCGGTGGCCGGGCCTCGGCTGGGTTGGGGGGACGGCACCTTCTTGACCACCTGGAGCATTGTCGACGCGGTCTCGCCGTCGCGGCACTCCAGCTTGACCCGGTAGTTGCCGGGGCGGGTGCGCTCGCGCACCATCGGCGCGGCGGTGAGCACGCCGCGCTGCGGTTGCACGCCGACCGCGCCGAACGCGTCGGAGACGACGGTGGCGCCCACCGAGTTGTCCCGACAGCTGGCCCGGATGCCGACCAGGTAACCGGGCTGCACCGTGCTGGGGCTCACCTCGACGAAGACGTCCACCGGCGGAGCGGGCTGGGGTGCGCCTCCGGGTTGACCCTCGGGCTGACCCCCGGGCGCGACAAGCACGAGCGGGCGGGCGACGGGCACGAGACCAGCGGAGACGAGCGCACCGGGCGCGGCGGCAACGAAGACGAGGGCAGCCGGCGCGGCGAGGACCGACGCGGCGGCCACGGGACCGCCGGCCGCGGGGGCGGCGTGCGCGGGGGCGGCGGCCAGCAGGGGGCCGGCGAGCACGGTCACCACCGACAGGGTCACGCCGCCGCGGGTCACTGCCACGGTGCCCCCTCTCGACGCCGTAGGACCGCGCCGGGCAGCGGACCGCCCGGCCTGCCGTACCAGATCGATCCTCTCATTACCGGTCGCACATCACATCCGATCCGCGGACGACGTCGCGTACGCTCGGGTCGCTGTGACCACCACCGACCCGGACCCCGCCACCGTCCCGCCCGCCGGCCGGACGATCCGCACCTTCCACCCCCGCCGGGGCCGGATGAGCGGCCGCCAGACCGACGCACTGGAGCGGCTCTGGTCGTCCTACGGCTTGGACGTGTCGGACGAGCCCGTCGACCTGACCGCCCTGTTCGGCCGCCGGGCCCCGGTGGTGCTGGAGATCGGCTCGGGCATGGGCGACAGCACCGCCACGATGGCCGCCGCCGACCCGGGTCGAGATTATCTGGCGGTCGAGGTGCACACGCCGGGAATCGCCAACCTGCTCGACCTGGTGGACCGCGGTGACCTCGGCAACGTGCGGGTGGCTCAGGGCGACGCGTTGGAGCTGGTCAGCGGCCTGCCGGAGGGCGTCCTGGACGCCGTACACATCTTCTTCCCCGACCCTTGGCCGAAGGCCCGCCACCACAAGCGGCGGATCATCCAGCCGGCGCACGTGGCGCTGCTGCGCTCCCGGTTGGTGCCCGGCGGGACGCTGCACTGCGCGACCGACTGGGCCGAGTACGCCGAGGCGATGCGGGAGACCCTGGACGCGGACCCGGGGCTCGTCGACGCGTACGGCGGCTTCGCGCCGCGCCCGGCCCACCGCCCGGTGACGAAGTTCGAGCGGCGGGCGATCACCGCCGGGCGGCCGGTCGCCGACCTGATCTACCGCCACCGGTAAGGAAGGGCCCCCTGTTAACGCCTGGCGTTGTAAAGGGGGCCCTTCCTTACGCCTTGAGCGAGTCGCGCGACAACCCGGTTGGCGCGAACGGTCATGATCCAGGCACCATGGACGGGATATGACGCTCACCGCCGCGCTGCCGACAAGCGCCGACCCCGACACCCTCTTCGACGCGTTCGCCGGTTGGGCGAAGGAGCGCGGCCTCGACCTCTACCCCCATCAGGAGGAGGCGGTCATCGAGATCGTCTCCGGCGCCAACCTGATCATGAACACGCCCACCGGCTCAGGTAAGAGCCTGGTGGCGATCGCGGCGCACTTCGCGGCCCTCGCGGACAGCCGGACGACCTTCTACACCGCGCCGATCAAGGCCCTGGTGTCGGAGAAGTTCTTCGCGCTCTGCGAGGTCTTCGGCGCCGAGAACGTCGGCATGCTCACCGGCGACGCCAGCGTCAACGCCGACGCCCCGATCATCTGCTGCACCGCGGAGATCCTGGCCAACCTCGCCCTGCGCGAGGGCGCCAAGGCCGACGTCGGCCAGGTGATCATGGATGAGTTCCACTTCTACGCCGAGCCGGACCGGGGTTGGGCCTGGCAGGTGCCGATCATCGAGCTGCCGCAGGCCCAGTTCGTCCTGATGTCCGCCACCCTGGGGGACACCACCCGCTTCGTCGACGACCTGACCCGACGCACCGGGCGGGCGACCGCCGTCGTGCGCTCGGCGGAGCGGCCGGTCCCGCTGATCTTCTCGTACGCGATGACCCCGCTGCACGAGACGCTCGAAGAGCTGCTGGAGACCAAGCAGGCCCCGGTGTACGTCGTGCACTTCACCCAGGCCGCCGCGCTGGAACGCGCCCAGGCGCTGATGAGCGTGAACGTCTGCACCCGCGCCGAGAAGGACATGATCGCCCAGGCGATCGGCGGTTTCCGGTTCACCTCCGGCTTCGGCAAGACGCTGTCCCGGTTGGTCCGGCACGGCATCGGCGTGCACCACGCCGGCATGCTGCCCAAGTACCGCCGGCTCGTGGAGACCCTCGCGCAGGCCGGCCTGCTCAAGGTCATCTGCGGCACCGACACCCTCGGCGTCGGCATCAACGTGCCGATCCGCACCGTGCTGTTCACCGGCCTGTCCAAGTACGACGGGGTGCGGACCCGGCTGCTCAAGAACCGCGAGTTCCACCAGATCGCCGGGCGGGCCGGTCGGGCCGGCTACGACACCATCGGCCGGGTCGTGGTGCAGGCCCCCGAGCACGTCATCGACAACGAGAAAGCCCTCGCGAAGGCCGGCGACGACCCGAAGAAGCGGCGCAAGGTGGTCCGCAAGAAGCCGCCGGAGGGGTCGATCGGCTGGGGTCGGCCCACCTTCGACCGGCTGGTCGACGCCGAGCCGGAGCCGCTGACCTCCAGTTTCCAGGTCAGCCACTCGATGCTGCTCAACGTCATCGGCCGCCCCGGTGACGCCTTCACGGCGATGCGGCACCTGCTCACCGACAACCACGAGGAGCCGGCCGCCCAGCGCCGGCACATCCGCCGGGCCATCGCCATCTACCGGGCCCTGCGCGCCGGCGGGGTGGTCGAGGAGCTGCCCGAGCCCGACGAGACCGGCCGGCGGATCCGGCTCACCGTCGACCTCCAGCTCGACTTCGCCCTCAACCAGCCGCTCTCCCCCCTCGCCCTGGCCACCATCGAACTGCTCGACGCCGAGTCCCCGTCGTACGCGCTCGACGTGCTCAGCGTGATCGAGTCGATCCTCGACGACCCCCGGCAGATCCTGTCCGCGCAGCAGTTCAAGGCGCGCGGCGAGGCGGTCGCCGCGATGAAGGCCGAGGGCATCGAGTACGAGGCCCGCATCGAGCTCCTCGACGAGGTGACCCACCCGAAGCCCCTCGCCGAGCTGCTGGAGGCCGCGTACGAGATGTACCGGCAGGGCCACCCGTGGGTCGCCGACCACCAGCTCTCCCCCAAGGCCGTGGTCCGCGACATGTACGAGCGGGCCATGACCTTCACCGAGTACGTGCAGTTCTACGGGCTGACCCGCTCGGAGGGGCTGGTCCTGCGCTATCTGGCCGACGCGTACAAGACGCTGCGCCAGACCGTGCCCGAGGACGCCAAGACCGAGGAGTTGATCGACCTCATCGAGTGGTTGGGCGAGCTGGTCCGCCAGGTCGACTCCAGCCTCATCGACGAGTGGGAGCGGCTGCGCAACCCGTCCGACGTGGCCGAGGTGGCCCAGGCGCACGCCGCGCTGACCGACCGGCCACCCGCGGTGACCCGCAACGCGCGGGCGTTCCGGGTGCTGGTGCGCAACGCGCTGTTCCGCCGCGTCGAGCTGGCCGCGCTACGCCGCTGGGACCTGCTTGCCGAGCTGGACGCCGAGGACGGCTGGGACTACGACGCGTGGGCCGACGCCCTCGCGCCGTACTTCGAGGAGTACGACTCGATCGGCGTCGGGCCGGACGCCCGGGGGCCTTCACTGCTCATGATCGAGCAGGGCCGGGAGCGGTGGACCGTCCGGCAGAGCTTCGACGACCCCAACGGCGACCACGACTGGGGCATCAGCGCGGAGATCGACCTGGTGGCCTCCGACGAGGTCGGCGCCGCGGTCGTCCGGATCACGGACGTCGGCCAGCTCTGACGCCCGCCATCACCCGGCCTGGGCGGCAGCCTTGATCCGGCGCACCGCCTCGACGGCACCCTCGTTCCAGGGGGTGCCGTGGCCGGGGAGGATCCACGTCGCCCGCAGGTCCTCGATGCGGGCCAGCGAGGCGAGTGCCAGGGCCGGGTCGTCGGTGAACGGCGCCGGCTGCGGGCCCGACCGGCCGGTCAGCACGTGTCGGGTGGTGAGCGCGTCGCCGACGAACACGGCGTCGGCGATCGGCACGTGCACGGCGATGCTGCCCGGCGAGTGGCCGGGCATCCCGATGACGCGCGGAGCGCCGGGCAGGTCGAGCACCTGACCGTCCCGCACGGTGATCACCTCGCTGAGGTACGTCGTGCGCAGCCCACCCTTGCGGCCCGCGTACATCAGGAAGCTGGCCACGGCACCCACCTTGAAGGTCCCGAAGGGCGCCTTGGACTTGATCTCGCCGCGGGCTCGGGCGGCGTCCGCCTCGTGCACGTAGACCGGTACGCCGTGGTCGCGCCGGAACCGCTCGGCGAAGCCGATGTGGTCGGTGTCGCCGTGGGTGAGGATCAGACCTCGGACGTCGGCGAGCGAGCGACCCATGGCGGACAACTCCGCCAGCAGCTCCGGCCAGTGACCGGAGAGGCCGGCGTCCACGACGGTCACGCCCTCGTCGGTCTCGACGAGGTACGCGGCGACGATGTCGTTGCCGATGCGGTGCAGGTGCGGCCCGAGCTTCATGACTTCCTCCGAGGTGACGTCGTTCCCTGATAGCTACGATACATAGCCATGATGCCTAAGGGCTATAGCTATGATGGGTGACGAACGTCGCCCACCCCCGGAAGGAACACGCATGCCGACTCCCGACCGGACGTCCCTCGCCGACATCGTCGCGGCCGCCCGCCAGATCCTGGAGTCCGAAGGGCTTCCGGGCCTGACCATGCAGGCGGTCGCCCAGCGGGTCGGCGTCCGCGCCCCCTCGCTGTACAAACGGGTCCGCAACCGTGACGACCTCATCCGGCTCGTCACCGAAGCAGCAGTGCACGACCTCGGCGAGCAGCTCGGCGCCGTAGCCGGCAGCGGCGATCCGGGCCGAGACCTCGCCGAGCTGGCCCACGCCTTCCGCGCGTTCGCCCACGCCCAACCCGCGGGCTACCACCTGATCTTCGCCACCGGCCCCGCAGACACCAGGCCCAGTCTCGACATCCTCACCCGGGCGAGCGCCCCCGCCCTGCGCCTCGCCGCGGAACTCGCCGGGCCCGAGCACGCCCTGTCGGCCGCGCGCCTGTTCACCGCCTGGGCGAACGGCTTCATCAGCATGGAACTGGCGGGTGCCTTCAACCTTGGTGGCGACCTCGACGAGGCCTTCGCGTTCGGCATCGACCGCCTGACCGCCGCCCTGACGACCCTGGACACACCCCGCGCCGGGTGAGGGTCGGCCGGCAGCGCAGGTCCTCCGGAAACCGCACATCTCCGGACCCCGGATTCGCTGGGCGATGTCAGACCCGTCGATTAGAATGTATGTACTAATCGAGTTCCTGACCTGGGAGGACGCTCGTGACAGTGCCCGCCTCCACGCCCCTCACCCCCTACGCCACACTGCTCGGTTTCACCCGCTACGTCGACCGCACCGGCCCCACCAAAGCGACCTTCGTGGGCGGGCTGCGCAAGCAGCGCGCCAGCAGGTCCGGCTTCAACCCGCACGGCCAGTTCGTCAAGGCGCTCAAGGCCGACATCGCCTTCCACACCGGTGGCACGCACCTGACCGGCGTGGTCGATGTGGTCAAGCCACGCTGGCGCCCGCTCTACCAGGCGCTCGTCCCCGGCGCCACGGCCTGGCTGCACTCCCTCGGCGATCCGGCAGCCGTCGACCTCGCCCAGACCCGCGATGCCCTGGCAATGCTGGGTGACCTACCGGTCAAGATCAACCCCCACTTCGGCGTACGCCACGCCGACGGCCGCGCCGAAGCGGTCCGGCTGCACTTCGACGAGGCCCCACCGAGTAAGGAATCGGTGCTCGCCACCCTGCACCTGATGGCACGACACATGGACGCGGTTCTCCCCCACGCAGAGCCGATCCTGGTCGACATCCGTCGCGGCCAGGCCCACCGCATGCCCAGCGACGCCAAGCCCGACCAGATCGAGCGCTGGCTGTCCGGCGAAGCCGCCGCCTTCCGCGCCATCTGGGGCACCGCCGCCTAAACCCCCACCCCCACCCACCCCACCCCACCACCCCCAACCCCCCAACCCGCCCGCCGCGCTCTATCCGCCCAAGATCCGCGCAACTTCGGGGATGCTGCTGTCTCACGTCGTGAGGAGGCAGCAAGAACAGCGAAGTTGCGCGGATCTTGGTGTTCAGGACCTGTTCGGGGGTTATCCACAGGGGCTGCAGGCGCACACCTCTGCCGGTCAAGGTGTCGTCATGCCTGTTTCCCCACGACGGCCTGCGAGCCTCCAGGGGCGCGTCTTTCGCGGCTCCCGTGTCGTTGCCCAAGGCCTGCTCACCCGAACGGAGCTGCGCGGCAGGGCATGGCGCCCACTGTTCCGCGACGTCTACGCGGATGCCCGACTGAAGGTCACCCATCGCACTCGTTGCGCCGCCGCGGTGCGCTGGGTGCTGCCACCGGGTGTGGTGATCGCCGGTCGCAGTGCGGCGGCGCTCTACGGCGCGGCATCGGTTGCCGACCACGAGCCCCTCGACGTGCTCGTGCCCGCCGCTCAGCGGTTCGGTCCCGTCTCGGGGCTCGTCGTGCACGCCAGCGAGATCGCAGCGACCGACGTCGCGATACGTCAGGGCATTCCGCTGACCACGCCGACCCGCACATGTTGGGACCTGGCCCAGTGGCTGCCGACCGAGGAGGCTGTCGCCATCGTGGACCGCCTCGCCAGCCAACGGCTGGTGGTGATCCCTGAGCTTCGCGCAGGCTCCCGGTCGAGAGCCGGCAACCGAGGCTGGAGACGGATGATGCGGGTAGCTGAGCTGGCCGACGCCGGCGCCGAATCAGCCCCGGAGTCGCGGCTGCGGGTGCGGATCGTGCTCGCCGGGGTGCAGGCACCCGTGACCCAGTTCGTCGTCGAGCGAGACGGCAGGTTCGTGGCCCGCCTCGATCTTGCGTGGCCACATCTCAGGGTCGCCGTCGAGTACGACGGCTTGTGGCACGACGATCCCGAGCAGTTCCACCGGGACCGACGCCGCCTCAACCGCCTGCTCGGCGAGGACTGGATCGTCCTGCACGTGACCGCGAAACGGTTCCGCGAGGACTTCGACGGCTTCCTCGCCGAACTCCGTCAAGCCCTCCGGTCCCGCTCCCGCTGACCCGGCCCAACACCACACGAACACCCACACCCACACCCACACCCACACCCACACACGCCAAGATCCGCGCAGTTTCAGGGATCTTGCTGTCTCACCAGGTCGTGAGGCAGCACTTTCACCGAAGTTGCGCGGATCTTGGGGTGGGCGCGCGCGGAGCGCGGGCTTGCGACGCGCGGAGCGCGGGGCCTGCGGTGCGCGGAGCGCGGCTTGCGACGCGCGGAGCGCGGGGCCTGCGGTGCGCGGGCGCTGAGGGGTTGTCAGGTGGTGGGGAGGTACTTGGCCAGGTCGTCGAGGATCTTGTTGGCGGCGCCGACGCCGATGCCGGTCATCCAGATCTCGTCGGAGACCGGGTACGCCTTGCCGGCCTTGACCGCGCCGAGGCCCTTCCAGAGGGTGCCGCCCGCCACCTTGGCCTGCTCGGCGGCGGCCTTGTCGCCGTACGCGGTCACGAAGATGACGTCGCCGTCGACCTCGTTGATCCGCTCGGGGCTGACCAGGTCGAAGCGCTTGTCCTCCTTGTTGGCCAGCAGCTGCCGCTCGGGGCGGCCGAGGCCGGTGTCGCCGACGACGATGCCGGAGAAGGAGTCGGGGCCGTACACCCGGATGTTGCCCGGGATGAAGCGCACGATCGACACCTTGCGGGCGGCGGGGTCACCGAGGGTGGCGCCGAAGTCCTTGGCCCGCTTCTCGTACGCGCCGAGCAGGTCCCTGGCCTGCTGCTCGCGGCCGAGCGCCTTGCCGTCGAGCAGGAGGTTCTCCTTCCAGGTGATGCCCACCTTGTCGGTGAACACGGTGGGCGCGATGGCGGCCAGCTCGTCGTAGAACTTCTCCTGGCGGAACTTGCTGCCGAGGATGAGGTCCGGCTTGAGTGCGTTGATCGCCTCCAGGTCGGGCTCGGTGAGCACCCCGACCTCCTTGATGCCGGTGAGCTTGTCCGCGCCGAAGTACGTCGGCCAGCTCTTCGCCTCACCGGCGGTGGCGGCGCCGACGGGCGTGATGCCCAGCGAGAGTGCCGTGTCGATCTTGTCGGTGTCGAGCACGACGACGCGCTTGGGCTCGGCCGGGACCTTGGTGGTGCCCATGGCGTGGGTGATCTCCCGGGTCTCCCCGGTGGTGGTGCCGGCGACCGGGTCGCTCTCACCGCAGGCGGTGAGGCCGGCCCCGAGGGCGACGGCCGCGGCGAGAGCGGCGACGAGACGACGCATCAGAGTCCTTTCGAGGGGTACGTGCCGGCGAGCGGGTTGACCGCGTCGCCGAAGGCGGGTCGGGCGTCCGGGACGGACGCCGTCGACGAATCGGGGGCGTCCGCGTCAGCGGACGCGGCACCAGGGCCCGACGGCGGGGCAGCGGGGCCGCCGGTGTGCGCGGGCACCACCAGCGGTGCGCCGGTGACCGGGCAGGGGACGACGACGCAGGCCAGCCCGAAGACGTCCCGGACCAGGTCCGCGGTGAGGATCTCCCGGGGCGGCCCGGTGGCCACCACCGCGCCGGCGCGCATCGCGATCAGGTGGTCGGCGTAGCGGGCGGCCTGGTTGAGGTCGTGCAGCACGGCGACCACGGTGCGGCCCCGCTCGACGCGTAGCCGGTGCAGCAGGTTCAGCACCTCCACCTGGTGGGCCAGGTCGAGGAAGGTGGTCGGTTCGTCCAGCAGCAGGGCGTCGGTGTCCTGGGCCAGGGTCATGGCGATCCACACGCGTTGCCGCTGGCCACCGGAGAGGCTGTCCACCGGCCGGTCGGCCAGGTCGGCCACGTCGGCCAGGTTCATCGCCTCGTCCACCGCCGCGGCGTCGGACGACGACCACTGCCGCCACCACCGCTGGTACGGCTGTCGGCCGCGCCCGACCAGGTCGGCCACCGTGACGCCCTCGGGCACGAGCGGGCTCTGCGGCAGGACGCCGAGCCGGCGGGCCACGTCGCGGGTGGGCAGGTCACCGATGGCGGTGCCGTCCAGCAGGACCGTGCCGCGTCGCGGGGTGAGCAGCCGGGCCATCGTGCGCAGCAGGGTGGACTTGCCGCAGGCGTTGGGGCCGACGATGACGGTGAACGCGTCGGTCGGCAGGTCCAGGGTGAGCCCGTCGAGCACGGTCCTCTCGTCGTAGCCGACGACCAGGTCGCGGGTGGAGAGCATCACACGACTCCTTGAGGGCGTCACGACGACCGCCGCCGTCCACGAAGCAACAGGAAGATCAGGTACGGGCCGCCGATCGCGGCGGTCAGCACACCGGCCGGCAGTTGGGTCGGTGCGAACAGCCGCCGGCCGGCCAGATCGGCCAGCACCAGCAGCAGCGCGCCGAGCAGCGCGGCGCAGACCAGCGGGGGCCGTTCGGCGCGGACCAGCCGACGGGCCAGTTGAGGTGCGACGAGCGCCACGAAGTCGACGGCGCCGACCTGGGCGGTGACCATCGCGGCGACGAGCACACCGGTGCCGGCGAGCCCGATCCGGCGGGCCACGGGACGCAGCCCGACGCCCCGCGCGGTGTCGTCGTCCAGGGCGGTGCTGTTCAGTGCCCAGCCGGCCCAGGCCAGCACCGGCAGCAGCACCAGCAGGGTGCCGGCGATCCAGGCGGCCTCGGTCCAGCCCTTGCCGGCGAGGGTGCCGATCAGCCAGATCTGCGCCCGCAGGCCGTCGATCGGGTCGGCGGTGAGCATGACCACCTCGGTGAGCGCCCGGAAGGCGAACGCGACCGCCACGCCGGCGAGGACGAACCGCTGCGCGGCCAGTCCGTGCCGGGCGCCGAGGGCGAACAGCAGCACCGCCGCCAGCAGGCCGCCGACCAGCGCGCTCGGCGCCACCAGCACCGCCGCCGCACCGCTGGTCAGCGCCACGGTCGCGGCGAGGCCGGCACCCTGGGTGATGCCGATGACGTCCGGGCTCGCGAGCGGATTGCGCGCCACGCTCTGGATCAGCGTGCCGGCCACGCCGAAGGCCGCCCCGGCCACCGCGGCCAGCACGATCCGGGGCAACCGCAGATCAAGGACAACGAGGTCGTACGGGGTGCCCGCGCCGGAGAGCGCCCGCAGCACGTCGGCCGGGGCGACGTACGGGGTGCCGAGGGACAGGCTGAGCAGCATCGCGAGCAGGAGCAGCACGGTCAGCACGGCGGCGACCAGCACCGCCCGGCGGCGGATCTGCAGGCTGACCGGGCCGAGCAGCAGCAGCGACCGCCCCGGCAGCGGCGCAGAGCCGCCCCCAGACGAGGCGGCGGGGCCTGCCGGGCCGGGGACCGGGCGCTGGGTGGTCGTCACGCGGTCACCACCCGGGCGCGGCGGACCAGCACGGCCAGCAGCGGTGCGCCGATCAGGGCGGTGATGATCCCGGCCGGTATCTCGCCGGGCGGGGCGACGAGCCGGCCGACGACGTCGGCGCCGAGCAGCAGCGCCGGCCCGAGCAGGGCGGAGACGGCGAGGGTCCAGCGGTGGTCCGCGCCGACCAGGGCGCGGGCCAGGTGCGGCACGGCCAGCCCGACGAAGGCGACCGGCCCGGCGGCGGCCACCGCGGCGCCGGTCAGCAGCACCGCGGCGAGGCCACCGGTGAGGCGGACCAGCCCGATGCGGTGGCCCAGGCCGCGGGCCACGTCGTCGCCGAGAGCCAGCGCGTCCAGGCCCCGGGCCACCAGCGCCGCCAGCAGCAACCCGACGAGGACGAACGGCAGCACCTGGGCGGTGACGCCGAGGTCCCGGCCGGCCAACCCGCCGACGACCCAGAAGCGGTACTCCTCGAAGGTGCGGGCGTCGATGCTGAGCAGCGCGTACACCCCGGAGGCGAGGCTGGCGTCGAGCGCCGCGCCGACCAGCACGAGGGTGACCGGGCTCGCGCCCTCGCGGGCCCGGGTGGCGATGGCGAAGACCAGCAGCCCGGCGACCAGTGCCCCGGCGATGCCGAACCAGACGTAGCCGGCGAGTGTGCCGACGCCGAAGACGGAGATGGCGAGCACCACGCCGAACGACGCGCCGGCGCTGATGCCGAGGATGCGGGGCTCGGCGAGGGGGTTGCGGGTGAGCGCCTGGAACAACACCCCGGCCACGGCGAGGGCGAGCCCGACAGCGAGGCCCAGGGCGGTACGCGGCATGCGCAGTTCCCGGACGATCGTGCTCGCGTCGCTGCCGTCCGGCGCGACGAGGGCGTGCCAGACGGCATCGACACCGAGTGGCCGGCTGCCCAGCGCGAAGCTCGCCAGCACGGCGAGCAGCAGCACCAGTGCCGCCCCGACGGTGACGGCCACCCGCCGGCCGGTACGGGCGCCGGACCGGTTGCGGGCCGGCGTCGGCCGGTCGACGAGGGTGGTCACAAATCTCCTGCACGTTCGAGCTTAGGTTCGCCTAACCTTAGCCGACCTGCAGAAAGTGACCTAATCGGGTCTGGTGACCAGACCACACCCCCCATTCGCGTCCGATTCCTCGATAAGAGAATGAGTTTCGCGGACGGGAACAAGTGCGACAAAATACCGATGCCACCCGAATGAGGGACATCCCGCCTCGATCGCGCCATAGGGTGTGACCATGCGATTCGACCAGCACACGGTCGTCCTCCTGAGCCGGCCGTCGGATCCGCCGACCCTGCCACTGGAGGCGATCGACCGGGTGCAAAGCGCCCACCTCGCCCACCAGGCGGGGTTCGTGGAGCAGGGGCTGGTGCTGGCGGCCGGACCGTTCCTGGACGCCGACGACGGCCAGTTACGGGGCTTCGTCGTGTTCTCGGTATCGCCGGAGGAGGTACGCGCGCTCTACGCCGACGATCCGGCCGTCCGCGCCGGCCTGCTCGTCGCACGGGTGACGAGTTGGATGGTGCCGGAGGGCAACGTGCGGTTCGAGAGCGTACCGATGCCCCGGTCGATGCTGGAGGCGGCCTCCGGCGACTGAGGCCGGCGCAGCGGGGCCCTCGACGGTCAGCCGCGCAGGCCCTCGATGGGGACCACCCGCAGGTCGTCCACCTCGCCGACGATGACTCGCAGCGACGGAAAGTAGGCGCCGAGCACCTGCCCACACCGGTCGCACGGCGCGACGATCGCGCGGCCCCGGTCGGTGACCGTGACGATCGTCTCCAGCTCGGTCACGCCCTGCGTGGCGGCGGTGCCGATCACGACCAGTTCCGCGCAGGTGTCCCCGCTGTCGTGCTGGATGTTCACGCCGGAGAACACCCGCCCGTCGGCGGTCCGGGCGGCCGACGCGCCGGTATGGCGCTGGCCGCGGCACCGCAGTTTGGCGACCGCCGTGGCGGCCTGCACCAACGCCCGGTCGGTGTCCCGCAGCTCCATCCCGGCCCCCCAGCGCTCGATGTCGGCCGCAACTCTAGACGGCCGTCCCCGCACCGCCGCACCCGTCGAGCGGTAACCCAGGGGCGGTCCGCCGCCGCGCTGCCTATCCTTGGGCACGACATGCAGAATCCAGCCGCCTCCGCCGCGACCGATCCCGTCCGCGAGCTGCACCGCCGCCTCACTCCCCTGATGTTCCGCGACCAACGCCGGCTCCAGCGGCGCCTCGACGGTGCCCGCAAGCTGCGCGACCCGCAGCGTCGGGAGGCGGCGCTGACCGAGATCACCGCCGAGCTGACCCGAGCCGAGCAACGGCTGGCGGCCCGACGGGCGGCGGTGCCGGTGATCACGTACCCGGCCGGGTTGCCGGTCAGCGACCGCAAGGACGACATCGCGGCCGCCATCCGTGATCACCAGGTGGTGATCGTGGCCGGCGAGACCGGCTCCGGCAAGACGACCCAGCTCCCCAAGATCTGTCTGGAGTTGGGGCGCGGCGTGCACGGCCTGATCGGGCACACCCAGCCTCGGCGGCTGGCCGCCCGGACGGTGGCCGACCGCATCGCCGACGAGCTGGGCACCGAGCTGGGCGACGTGGTCGGCTACAAGGTGCGCTTCACCGACCAGGTCAGCGACCGCAGCCTGGTGAAGCTGATGACCGACGGCATCCTGCTGGCCGAGTTGCAGACCGACCGGATGCTGCGCCAGTACGACACCCTGATCATCGACGAGGCGCACGAGCGCAGCCTCAACATCGACTTCATCCTCGGGTACCTGCGGGAGCTGCTGCCCCGCCGACCCGACCTCAAGGTGATCATCACTTCGGCGACCATCGAGACGGACCGCTTCGCCCGGCACTTCGCCGGCCCGCCCACGGCCGACGAACCGCAGGGTGTGCCGGCGCCGGTGGTGGAGGTCTCCGGGCGGACCTACCCGGTGGAGGTGCGCTACCGGCCGCTGGTCGAGGTGGCCGAGGGCGACCAGGACGGCGACGGCGACGAGGAGAACGTCCGCGACCAGATCCAGGCGATCGGTGACGCCGTCGAGGAGTTGGCCGCCGAGGGCCCCGGTGACATCCTCGTCTTCCTCAGCGGCGAGCGGGAGATCCGCGACACCGCCGACGCGCTGGGCAAGCTGGCGCAGTCCAAGCGCTCGCTGCTCGGCACCGAGATCCTGCCGCTGTACGCGCGGCTGTCCAGCGCCGAGCAGCACCGGGTCTTCGCCGCGCACACCTCGCGCCGGGTGGTGCTCGCCACCAACGTCGCAGAGACGTCGCTGACCGTGCCCGGCATCAAGTACGTGGTGGACCCGGGCACCGCCCGGATCTCCCGCTACTCCAGCCGCCTCAAGGTGCAGCGGCTGCCGATCGAGCCGGTCTCGCAGGCGTCGGCCAACCAGCGCAAGGGCCGCTGCGGGCGTACGTCGGACGGCATCTGCATCCGCCTCTACGACGAGCAGGACTTCCTGTCCCGGCCCGAGTTCACCGACCCGGAGATCCTGCGCACCAACCTGGCGTCGGTCATCCTCCAGATGACCGCGATCGGGCTCGGCGACCTGGCCGCGTTCCCGTTCATCGACCCGCCGGACAAGCGCAACATCACCGACGGCATCAACCTGCTGCACGAGCTGGGCGCGCTGGACCCGACCGAGGCCGACCCGGCGAAGCGGCTCACCGCGCTGGGCCGGCGGCTGGCCCAACTGCCGGTCGACCCACGGCTGGCCCGGATGGTGGTCGAGGGCGAGCGCAACGGTTGCCCCACCGAGGTGCTGGTGATCGCCGCCGCGCTCTCCATCCAGGACCCGCGCGAGCGGCCGGCGGAGAAGCAGGCCCAGGCCGACCAGGCGCACGCCCGGTTCGCCGACTCCGAGTCGGACTTCGTCGCGTACCTCAATCTGTGGCGCTACCTGCGCGAGCAGCAGCGGGAGCTGTCGTCGGGCGCGTTCCGCCGGATGTGCAAGGCGGAGTACCTGAACTACCTGCGGATCCGCGAGTGGCAGGACATCGTCAGCCAGTTGCGCCAGGTGCTGCGTACCCCTGGGGAAGGCGACCGGCGGGGTGGGCGGCCGGCGCGCGACACCTCGGACGACGCGTACGCCGGCCGGGGTGCGGGCCGCCGCGGCGGCGCGGACCTGCCGGACGAGATCGACACCCCGAAGGTGCACCAGTCGCTGCTGCCGGGCCTGCTGTCGCACATCGGCCTGAAGGACACGCAGAAACACGAGTACCTGGGGGCGCGGGGGGCGAAGTTCGCGCTCTTTCCCGGGTCGGCGTTGTTCAAGAAGCCGCCGCGCTGGGTGATGGCCGCCGAGCTGGTGGAGACCTCCCGGCTCTGGGGCCGCATCGCCGGCCGGGTCGAGCCGGAGTGGGTCGAGCCGCTCGCGCAGCACCTGGTCAAGCGCAGCTACAGCGAGCCGCACTGGGAGAAGAAGCAGGCCGCGGTGATGGCCTACGAGAAGGTCACCCTGTACGGCGTTCCCCTGGTCACCTCTCGCAAGGTCAACTTCGGGCGGATCGACCCGGCGCTGAGCCGGGAGCTGTTCATCCGGCACGCCCTGGTCGAGGGCGACTGGCAGACCCACCACCGGTTCTGGGCGGACAACAAGCGGCTGCTCGCCGAGATCGAGGAGCTGGAGAGCCGGGCCCGACGCCGGGACATCCTGGTCGACGACGAGACCATCTTCGGCTTCTACGACCAGCGGATCCCCGCCGACGTGGTCTCCGGCCGGCACTTCGACACCTGGTGGAAGAAGATCCGCCGGGACCAGCCCGACCTGCTCACCTTCACCCGCGACGTGCTGGTCAACGACGGCCGGGCCGGGGTGGACGAGAGCGACTACCCCGACGAGTGGCAGGCCGACGGGGTGAGTCTGCCGCTGACCTACCGGTTCGAGCCGGGCACGCCGACCGACGGCGTCACTGTGGACATTCCGCTGCCGCTGCTCAACCAGGTGCCGGCGGAGAGCTTCGACTGGCAGGTGCCGGGGCTGCGCGAGGAGACGGCCATCGCGCTGCTCCGGACGCTGCCCAAGGCGATCCGCCGCAACTTCGTGCCGGTGCCGGACTACGCGCGGGCCGCGCTCGCCGCGATCAGGCCCGGCGAGGAGCCGTTGCTGGACGCGCTCACCCGCCAGCTGCGGCGGATGACCGGGGTGACAGTGCCCCGCGACGCCTGGGAGCCGGGCAAGCTCCCGGCACACCTGCGGGTCACCTTCCGGGTGCTCGACGCCGATGAGAAGCCGGTCGCCGAGGGCAAGGACCTGCCGGCCCTGCAACGCCAGCTCCGCCAGGAGGTACGCCAGGTGGTGGCGGCCGCCGCGCCGGAGGTGGCCCGTACCGGGCTGCGCGAGTGGAGCGTCGGCACCCTGCCCCGGACCATCGAGCAGGTGCGCGCCGGCTACGCGGTGACCGCGTACCCGGCGCTGGTCGACGAGGGCGCCACGGTCGGGGTGAAGGTGTTCGACTCCCCCGCCGAGGCGGAGGCGGCGCACTGGGCGGGCACCCGTCGGCTGCTGCGGCTCACCGTGCCGTCCCCGGCCCGGTTCCTTCAGGGTCGGCTGAGCAACGAGGCGAAGCTGGCGCTGAGCCGCAACCCGCACGGCGGTGTGCAGCAACTGATCGAGGACGCGGCGGGCGCGGCCATCGACCGGCTGATCGGCGATGCCGGTGGGCCGGCGTGGGACGCCGAGGGCTTCGCCGCGCTGCGCGAGAAGGTCCGGGCCGACCTGGTCGACACCGTCGTCGAGGTGATGGACCGGGTGCGCCGGGTCCTCGCCGCCGCGTACACCGTCGAGCAGCGGCTCGGCGCCACCCGCAACCTCGCCGTGGTGGCGGCGCTCGCCGACATCCGCAAGCAGCTCGCCGCTCTGGTGCACGCCGGTTTCATCACCGAGACCGGGTACGCCCGCCTGCCCGACCTGCTGCGCTACCTGACCGCCATCGAGCGCCGGCTGGACCGCCTGGGCGGCAACCCCCAGCGGGACCGGCAGCAGCAGGACCGGATCGCGGTGGTGCAGAAGGAGTACGACGATCTGCTCGCCGCCCTGCCGCCGGCCCGCCGGCAGGAGACGGCCGTCCGGCAGATCCGCTGGATGATCGAGGAGTTGCGGGTGAACGTGTTCGCCCAGGCGCTGGGCACCCCGTACCCCGTCTCTGAACAGCGAATCTACCGGGCGATGGACGACGCCGAGGGCCGCTGACGCGGCCTCGCGGCGCCCGGTTGCTGCCTTTCGGGGCGTCAGCGCACCGGCACGGAGAGCGCCCGGGCTGCCGGCAGGCCGCGGACCGACGTCGTCAACGCCGGGCTGCGGGTCTCGGTGGCGTTCGGTACCCACCAGGCCCGGTTCTCCCGGTACCAGTGAAAGACCTCGCTGAGCCCGTCGGAGAACCGGATCTGCGGCTCGAAGCCCAACTCCTCGGAGATCTTGCGGTAGTCCAGCGAGTAGCGCTGGTCCTGCACCTTGCGGTCCGGCACGTGCCGGACCCGGTCCCAGTCGGCGCCGGCCAACCCGAGGATCCGCTCGGCGAGCGCCCGGTTGGTCAATTCGATGTCGCCACCGATGTTGTAGACCTCGCCGGCGCGGCCCTTGGCCAGCACCAGCGCGATGGCCCGGCAGTGGTCGTCGACGTGCAACCACTCGCGGACGGCGCTGCCGTCGCCGTGCAGGGTGATGTCCTGGCCGGTGAGCAGGCTGGTGACGAAGCGCGGAATGACCTTCTCGACGTGCTGGTACGGCCCGTAGTTGTTGGCGCAACGCGTGATGGAGACGTCCACGTCGTACGTGCGCCAGTAGGAGCGGACCACGTGGTCGCTGGCCGCCTTGGACGCCGCGTACGGGGAGTTGGGCTCCAGCACGCAGGTCTCGTTCCAGGAGCCCTCGTTGATCGAGCCGTACACCTCGTCGGTGGAGACGTGCACGACCCGGCCTACGCGGGCGCGCGCGCAGGCGGCCAGAAGGTAGTGCGAGCCCATCACGTTGGTCTCGAAGAACGGCGCCGGGTCGTCGATGGACCGGTCGACATGCGACTCGGCGGCGAAGTGCACGACGGCGTCGTGCCCCGGCACCAGGTCGGCGAGCAGCTGCCGGTCACAGATGTCCCCGCGGACGAAGGTCAGGCGGGGGTGCGCGGCCGGCAGGTTGGCCCGATCACTGGCGTAGGTCAGCTTGTCGATCACCGTGACGTCGCAGTGCTCGAAACCGACGTAGCGTCCGCTGAGCAGGCTGCGCGCGAAATGCGACCCGATGAAGCCAGCGCCGCCGGTAACCAGAATCCTCATGTCTAGCCTCCTGCCGGCGAAATAGCCGCCGGTGAGCCGTTAAGAGATGAATGAGCGTTTTGCGCCGTGCAAGGTTCCACCTTAGGTGACCTGGTCGGACATCGAGCCATATATTGCAAGGTTAAGGTCGATTTAACCAATCACGGCGAAAGGGATGATCTTCCCGGAACGCTCGGCAGGCGCCGCCGTCCCGACATCTGCTCAACGAGGCTCGACGCCGGGCGGTAGCTCCCCCTGGTCAATGGCGGACTGGACGTAGTCGAGCAGGATGCGCCGCAGCTCCCGCCCCGCGTGCGTCGGCACCACGTCCCGCCGTCGGGCCACCGCGATGGTCCGCCGCACGCCGGGGGACGCCAGCGGCGTACCGCGCACCCCGGGCCGACGCGCCAACACGATGCCGGGCACCAGCGCGACACCGAGGCCGGCCTCGACGAAGCTGAGCACCGCGTCCATCTCGCCGCCGTCCACCGCGAAGGTCGGCTCGAAGCCCGCCTCCCGGCACGCCTGGATGGTGGCGTCGCGCAGGTCGTAGCCCTCCCGGAACATCACCATCGGCTGGCCGCGCAGGTCGGTGATGCGCAGCTCCCCGGTGGCCGACGCCGTCGGCACCTCCCCCACCGAGGCCACCACCAGGCTCTCGCGCAGGATCGGGTCGACCCGCAGGCCCGGGTCCACGCCCTGGGCCGGCATGATGATCAGAGCCAGGTCGAGGTCGCCGCGCAACAGGTTGCGGACGAGATCCTGCGACCCGCCCTCCTCGACCTGGAGGTCGACCGTCGGGTGCGCGTCGCGGAACCGGCGCAGCACCGGCGGGGCGAGCGAGGTCGCGAGACTAGGGGTCGCGCCGAGCCGGACGCGACCCCGCCGGAGCCCGACCAACTCCTGCACCTCCCGGGTCGCGGTCTCCACGTCGGCGAGGATCCGGGTGGCCAGCGGCAGGAGCACCTCGCCGGCCGCGGTGAGGGCGATGTTGCCCCTTACCCGCTCGAACAGCGGTGCGCCGAGGTCGGTCTCCAAGGCGTGAATTTGCTTACTCAGCGAGGGCTGGGTTATGCCGACGATGTCGGCGGCTTGGGTGAAATGTCGTACTTCGGCCACCGCAACGAAGTACCGGAGCTGATGGAGCTGCATCTACATAGCCTAGGGCTATTAACACTACGAGTTTGATGCATTGGACGACTGATCGAAGTGCTCCTAGCGTCGGTCTCGTGGTAATGACGAAAACTCGGTCGCCCATCCGCTCGAACGTCGGCCTCAAGGCCGTCATGGCGGTGACGGGCATCCTGCTGGTGCTGTTCCTGATCGCGCACATGCTCGGGAACCTGAAGGTGTTCACGGGGGAGACCTCGTTCGACCACTACGCGCACTGGCTGCGCGACATCGGCAAGCCGCTGCTGCCCGGTGTCTGGTTCCTGTGGATCCTGCGCACCGTCCTCGTGGTGGCCGTCGTCGCCCACATCTGGGCCGCCACCGTGCTGGCGTTGCGCGCTCGCGCCGCCCGCCCGGTCAAGTACGCCCACCGCAAGAAGGTCCGGGGCAGCTACGCCGCCCGCACCATGCGCTGGGGTGGCGTGATCATCCTGCTGTTCGTGATCTACCACCTTCTGGACCTGACCACCGGCACGCTCAATCCGGTCGGGAACGAGGGCAAGCCCTACGGCAACGTGGTCGCCGACTTCGCGCCGGAGCGCTGGTACGTCACGCTCTTCTACACCCTGGCGATCGTCACGCTCGGCTTCCACCTGCGCCACGGCGCGTTCAGCGCGTTCCGCAGCCTCGGCCAGCAGACGCCCCGGGGCGAGCGCCGGGCGCGCAACGCCGCGCTCGTCTTCGCCGTGGCGCTCTGCGCCGGATACCTGGTGGTCCCGTTCGCCGTTCTCACCGGATTGGTGTCCTGACATGGAACTCTTCACCGAGGGCGACCCGATCGCCGACACGAAGGCTCCCGCCGGCCCGATCGAGAAGCGCTGGGAGACCCGGCGCTTCGAGGCCAAGCTGGTCAACCCGGCCAACCGCCGCAAGATGACGGTGATCGTGGTCGGCACCGGCCTGGCCGGCGGTTCGGCCGCGGCGACGCTGGCCGAGCAGGGCTACCACGTCAAGTCCTACTGCTACCAGGACAGCCCGCGCCGGGCCCACTCGATCGCCGCGCAGGGCGGCATCAACGCCGCGAAGAACTACCGCAACGACGGCGACTCGGTGCACCGGCTGTTCTACGACACCGTCAAGGGCGGCGACTTCCGCTCCCGGGAGTCGAACGTGCACCGGCTGGCCGAGGTCTCGGTCAACATCATCGACCAGTGCGTCGCCCAGGGCGTGCCGTTCGCCCGCGAGTACGGCGGCCTGCTGGACACCCGATCCTTCGGTGGCGCCCAGGTGCAACGCACCTTCTACGCCCGGGGTCAGACGGGCCAGCAACTGCTGCTCGGCGCGTACCAGGCCCTGGAGCGGCAGATCGGCCTGGGCAACGTGGAGATGAACGCCCGGCACGAGATGCTGGAGCTGGTCGTCGTCGACGGCAAGGCCCGCGGCATCGTCGTCCGGGACCTGGTCACCGGCGAGATCAGCACCGAGATGGCCGACGCGGTCGTGCTCGCCTCCGGCGGCTACGGCAACGTCTTCTACCTCTCCACCAACGCCAAGGGCTGCAACGTCACCGCCACCTGGCGGGCACACCGCAAGGGCGCGTACTTCGCCAACCCCTGCTACACGCAGATCCACCCGACCTGCATCCCCGTCTCCGGCGACCACCAGTCGAAGCTGACGCTGATGAGCGAGTCGCTGCGCAACGACGGCCGGGTCTGGGTGCCGAAGACCAAGGGCGACGACCGCAACCCGCGTGACATTCCGGAGGACGAGCGGGACTACTACCTGGAGCGGATCTACCCCTCCTTCGGCAACCTGGTCCCCCGCGACATCGCCTCCCGCGCCGCGAAGAACGTGTGCGACGAGGGCCGGGGCGTCGGGCCGACCAAGCTCGGCGTCTACCTCGACTTCGCCGACGCGATCGGCCGGCTGGGCCGCAAGGCCATCGAGGCCAAGTACGGCAACCTCTTCGAGATGTACGAGCGGATCACCGGCGAGGACCCGTACGAGGTGCCGATGCGGATCTACCCCGCCGTGCACTACACGATGGGCGGCCTGTGGGTCGACTACGACCTTCAGTCGAGCATCCCGGGCCTGTTCGTGATCGGCGAGGCGAACTTCTCCGACCACGGCGCGAACCGGCTCGGCGCCTCGGCGCTGATGCAGGGCCTCGCCGACGGCTACTTCGTGCTGCCCACCACGATCGCCAACTACCTGGCCTCGGGTCCGCTGGAGAAAGTCGACGCCAGCCACCCGGCGGCGGTCGAGGCCCGCACCGACGTCGAGGACCGGATCCAGCGGCTGCTGGCGGTCGACGGGGACCGGACCGTGGACTCCTTCCACCGGGAGCTGGGCCAGATCATGTGGGAGCACTGCGGCATGGAGCGCAGCGAGGCCGGGCTGCGCAAGGCGATCGACGAGATCCGCGCCCTGCGCGAGGCGTTCTGGCAGCGGGTCAAGGTGTCCGGCACCGGCGAGGAGCTGAACCAGTCGCTGGAGAAGGCCGGCCGGGTGGCCGACTTCTTCGAGCTGGCCGAGCTGATGTGCATCGACGCCCTGCACCGCGAGGAGTCCTGCGGAGGGCACTTCCGGGCCGAGCACCAGACCCCCGACGGTGAGGCGCAGCGCGACGACGACCGGTTCGCGTACGTGGCGGCCTGGGAGTTCACCGCCACCGGTGAGCCTTCGGTGCTGCACAAGGAAGACCTGAAGTTCGAATACGTCCACCCCACGCAGCGGAGCTACAAGTGAACCTGACCCTGCGCATCTGGCGCCAGAAGGGCCCTGAGGACAAGGGTCGGATGGTGACCTACCCGGTCGACGACGTGTCCCCGGACATGTCGTTCCTGGAGATGCTCGACGTGCTCAACGAGCGGCTGATCCTCGACGGCGAGGACCCGGTGGCGTTCGACCACGACTGCCGCGAGGGCATCTGCGGCATGTGCGGCCTGATGATCAACGGTGACGCGCACGGGCCGCAGCGCGGCACCACCGCCTGCCAGCTGCACATGCGGCAGTTCACCGACGGCGAGACGATCGACATCGAGCCGTGGCGGGCCAGCGCCTTCCCGGTCATCAAGGACCTGGTGGTCAACCGGGGCGCCTTCGACAAGATCATCGCCGCCGGTGGCTACATCACCGCGCCGACCGGCAGCGCGCCCGAGGCGCACACCACCCCGGTCGCCAAGGCCAACGCGGACGCCGCCTTCGAGTCGGCGGCCTGCATCGGCTGCGGCGCGTGCGTGGCGGCCTGCCCGAACGGCTCCGGCATGCTCTTCACCGCCGCCAAGCTCACCCAGCTCTCGCTGCTGCCGCAGGGCCAGCCGGAGCGCTACACCCGCGTGATCGGCATGGTCGACGCGCACGACGAGGCCGGTTTCGGCGGCTGCACGAACGCCGGCGAGTGCACGGTGGTCTGCCCGAAGGGCATTCCGCTGAACACCATCGGCCGGCTCAACCGCGACTACCTCGCGGCCACCACGAAGGGCGCCGGCAACACCCCCGGCTCCTGACCCCCTGGCCACTCCTGGCCACCCTGACCGCCGTGCCCCGACCCTCGAGACACGGCGGTCAGGCGTTTGGTGGGCACCCGCCGAACGCAGCGACCGTCCCGGTCCGGCCCTGGCCCTGCCCCGGCCTGGCCCGGCGGCCCGACCCAGCCTGGTCGCCTGGCCTGGGCCGAGCGCAAGATCCACTCGATATCGCCGATGTGGCGGTGTCCGAGGCGCTCGGATGCCGCCGCATCGGCGAAACGAAGTCGATCATTCCGCCGCATCCTCGGCGTACGTGCCGCCTGCTTGTGGCAAGGTGGACAAAAAGGGTGAATGCCCGCGACTTTCGCCGCTTCCAGGGACTGTCGAACGGGCAGCACGACCAGATCAACTCGGCATTCAGGAAGTCGGGCTGTCCCTGCGCCTACGACACCCCGACTTCCTGGAACCCGGGTCGATCAAGGGGGCTACCGCCTCCCATCAGGGCAGGAGCACTTCACGGCCACCCCGCACGGGCCAGAGACCACCGCGCCCAGCGACGAACACACCGACGGCCGTCCAGCCCAGACCACGAACGGCCACGCCAACCCCCGAACGCACGCACGACGACCCAGCCCAGACCACGATCGGCGCCAGCAGCGAACGCACGGACGGTGACCAGCGCGGGCTGGGGGCGACCGTGCCCGGCGCAGGGATCAAGCCTGACCGCCCGAAGCCGGGCACGGTCGCCCCCAGCCCCAACCAACCAGCCCAGCAACGCCAGCCGAAGGCCCGGCACACCCCTCGGCCAACCGAGCGACACGCCCGTCGGCCGCAGCCGGTTCAACCGCCCTTGCCCGGGTAGCAGTCAGGCAGGACCGAGGGAGGGCAGCCAGACATGAAGGCGTTGACCTGGCAGGGCAAGCGGGACGTACGGGTGGAGGAGGTGCCGGATCCCCGGATCGAGGAGCCGACCGATGCCATCGTGAAAATCACGTCTACGGCGATCTGCGGCTCGGACCTGCACCTGTACGAGGTGCTGGGGCCGTACCTGAAGCCCGGTGACGTCCTGGGTCACGAGCCGATGGGCATCGTCGAGGAGGTCGGGTCGGAGGTGACCGGCCTCAAGCCCGGCGACCGGGTGGTGGTGCCGTTCAACATCTCGTGCGGCAGCTGCTGGATGTGCCGGCGTCAGCTCTACGCCCAGTGCGAGACGACCCAGGTGACCAGCCAGGGCAAGGGCGCGGCGCTGTTCGGCTACACCTCCCTCTACGGTTCGGTGCCCGGTGGGCAGGCCGAGTACCTGCGCGTTCCGCAAGCCCACTTCGGACCGATCGTCATCCCGCAGAGCGGCGCCGACGAGCGGTACCTCTACCTCTCCGACATCCTTCCCACGGCCTGGCAGGCGGTGAAGTACGCCGACACACCGCCGGGCGGCACCCTGGCCGTCTTCGGGTTGGGCCCGGTCGGCCAGTTCTGCGCCCGGATCGGCCGCCACCTCGGCGCCGGGCGGGTGATCGGGCTGGATCTGGTGCCCGAGCGGCTGGAGCTGGCCCGTCGGCACGGCATCGAGGTGCTCGACGTCCGCGAGTTGTCCGACGTGCCGGGCGCGCTGATCGACCTGGTCGACGGGCGCGGCCCGGACGCCGTCATCGACGCCGTCGGCATGGAGGCACACGGCTCGCCGGTCGGCAAGCTGGCCCACGCGGCCGTCGGGCTGCTGCCGGACAAGCTCGCCCAGACGATGACCGACCGGGTCGGCGTCGACCGGCTGAGCGTCCTGCACGCCGCCGTCAAGGCGGTCCGTCGCGGTGGCACCGTGTCGCTCTCCGGCGTCTACGGCGGCGAGGCCGACCCGATGCCGATGATGGAGATGTTCGATCGGGGCATCCAGTTGCGCATGGGGCAGTGCCATGTGCGCCGGTGGACCGACGAGATCCTGCCGCTGCTCTCCGGCGACGACGACCCCCTGGGCGTGGAGGACCTGCGCACCCACCGGCTGCCACTGAGCGAGGCGCCGCGGGCGTACGACATGTTCCAGAAGAAGGAGGACGGCTGCATCAAGGTCGTGCTCGCTCCGTGAGTGCGAGGAGTGAGCCGGTGTTGCGAGCCCCGCAGTCACGAACGAAGGTGGCTCCGTGAGTGCGAGGAGTGAGCCGGTGTTGCGAGCCCCGCAGCCACGAACGAAGGTGGCTCCGTGAGTGCGAGGAGTGAGCCGGTGTTGCGAGCCCCGCACGGCTGACCTGTTCGGGACTGTTCGGGACTTCTTCGGGGCATCGTGCGTCGATCAACTCGCCTAGGGTGGTGGGCCGGCAAGCGCTCCGGCGCCCCACGATGGGAGAGACGATTGACCATCCGACTGAACCGCAGGACGGCACTCGGGCTGGGCACAGTGGCCACTGCCGGTACGGTGCTCGGCGCGGCCGCCCCGGCCAGCGCCGCTGAGAGCACCGAGGCGGCACCGACCACCCCTGCCCGGGCTGCCAACCGCGTCGCCGCCGCCTTCACCCGGCACAGCACCGCGGCCGGTGGCAACTGGCAGGCGTACGTCAGCGTGGCCGCCCCGGCGGGCCCGCCGGTCGTCGCGGTAGCGGCGGACGCGGACCGGCGGATCGAGGCGTACAGCGTCAACAAGATCGCGGTGGCCACGGCGGTGTTGGACAAGGTGGACCGCGGGCTGCTGGCGCTGGACCAGCGGGTCGAGGTGACCGCCGCGATCGTGGTGCCGGGTGGCGATGGCATCTTCAGCCTGGACGGCGCGTACCCCAGCAGCGTGACCCTCGGGCACGTGCTGGCCAACCTGCTGACCGTCTCCGACGACACGGCGGTGCGGCTGTGCGGGCTGGTCGCCCCTGCCGCCGAGATCAACTCGATCCTGGTGGGCAAGGGTTTCCCGAACACCCAGGTCGAGCCGGTGGCCAACCCGAACCGGTTCTTCCTCGGCACCAGCACCCCCCGGGAGACCCACGACCTGCTGCGCGCCCTGGTCGCCGGCACGCTGCTGTCGCCGGCCTCGACGGCGTACCTGCTCGGGGTGCTGCGCTCCCCGGTGGCCTTCACCGACGGCATCCGGCGCACCATGTCGTCGGACGAGCGGGCCCGGATCGCCACCAAGGCGGGCTGGTTCGCCGACGCCCGGCACGAGGCCGGGGTGATCTTCGACCGGTCCGGTGCGGCGGTGCTGACCTACGCGCTCTTCGCCGACGGGCAGGCCGACCCGGACAACTTCGGCGCGACCCACCCGGCGGTGCAGGCCCGGGCCGCCATGGGTCCGAAGTTCCTGGCGGCGGTGGACCGTCTCGGCGGCACCGGCACGGCGTACCGGACGACCGCCCGCCGACCCAGCAACGGCGGCTGATTCCGCTGCCGGGTCGGTCGTCGGGTGACGACCGGCCCGGTGCGGGCCACCGCCGGGGCGGGAACGGCCAGGGGCAACTACCGTGTAGTACGGGGACACGGCGGAGGGACGGCGATGGCGCCAGCGGAACGCACGGACGGGCAACTGTCGCTCGGGCGACTGATGCGGGGAACGGCGGGGCTCGCCGCGCTCGCCGGCCTGGCCTGGGTGGCCCGGGACGTGCCGGCGGCGCTGGGTGGCCGGCTCGCCGGCGCCCGCGCCGAACGGGCGGCCCGCTCGCCCCAGTTTCGCGACGGCACCTTCCACAACCAGGCCGACACCCGGACGATGGTCGCCGAGCCGGGTCGCAACCTGCTCCGGGAGCTGATCTTCGGCAAGCAGAAACGGCGGCCCACCGCACCCGTGCCGCTGCTGCGCCCCAGCGCGTCGCCCGCCGCCGACACCGCAGACGAGCTGAACATCGTCTGGTACGGCCACGCCTCGGCGCTCATCGAGATCGAGGGTCGGCGGGTCCTGCTCGACCCGGTCTGGAGTGACCGCTGCTCGCCGTCCGGCGTGGTCGGCCCGCGCCGGCTGCACGAGCCGCCGGTACGCCTGGACGAACTTCCCCCGCTGGACGCCATCCTGATCTCCCACGATCACTACGACCACCTGGACATGCTCACCGTGCGGGCGCTGGTGGCCGGGCAGTCGGCACCGTTCGTGGTGCCGCTCGGGGTGGGCGCCCACCTGGACCGGTGGGGTGTGCCCGCCGAGCGGATCATCGAGCTGGACTGGTCCGAGTCGCACCGGGTCGACGGGTTGGAGATCACCGCGACCGCCGCCCAGCACTTCTCCGGCCGAGGGCTGCGCCGCGACGGCACCCTCTGGAGCTCCTGGGTGGTCGCCGGGGCCCGACGCAAGGTCTTCTACACCGGCGACTCCGGCTACTTCGCCGGGTACGCGGCGATCGGCGCGGAACACGGGCCGTTCGACGTGACGCTGATGCAGATCGGCGCGTACGACCGGGCGTGGCCGACGATCCACATGTTCCCCGAGGAGGCGGTCGACGCCCACCTGGACCTGCGCGGCGGACTGTTCATCCCGGTGCACTGGGCGACGTTCAACCTGGCCCTGCACGACTGGTCCGAGCCGGTGAACCGGCTGTGGGCGGAGGCGAAGGCCCGCGACGTGCGACTGGCCGTGCCCCGCCCCGGCGAGCGGGTGGTCGTCGACGACCCGCCCGCCGTCGACGGGTGGTGGCAGGCGATCGCCTAGTGAAAGGAAGGGCCCCTTGTTAACGCCTGGCGTTTAACAAGGGGCCCTTCCTTTCACCTCAGAGCACGAAGGCGTCGGTCCAGAGCGCGCCGGAGCGGCCGGAGAGCGCGTCCAGCATCGCGACCGCCTGGCCGTCGGTGAGCTGCGCGACGAAGTCCACGATGGCGCGGCCTCGGGCCCGGCCGAGCCGGTGCGGTGTACGCGGGTGCAGCTCGGCCTCGGCCAGCTCGACCAGGTCGTGCAGCCGGCGGGGCAGCCGGGACTCCTCCTCCGGGTCGAGCAGCCACTCCCACAGCGCCTCGACCAGGGTGCCCAGCAGGCGGGCCTGACCACGCTGGTGCAGGGCCAGATCGGGGCGGGCCAGCACGAACCGGTGGTGGACGAACTTGAGCACCTGCACCTCGTGCCACTGCGCGCAGCCGAGCAGCACGTACCCGGAGCGCACCGACGGCTGGTCGGTCACCGTGATCGCCTCGACGAAGCGGGTGGACCAGCGGGCGGAGAACCGCGACACGTACTGCTCCGCCTCGATCGAGCCGTCGAACGGCATCGCCAGCAGCCCGTCCACCAACTCCTCGCGGACGTGCTCGACGGCGGCGGCGAACGCGTCGTCGTCGGCGATCCAGGCGTCCTTGCGGTGCAGTTGGCGGCGCAGGCGTTCGATGGCGGCGCCGGGCCGCCGGGCGGCGGTGGCCAGCGCCGCGTCGGTGATCGCCCGGAGGTGCCCGCTCTCGCGCTGCCAGGCCATCAGCTCGGCGGAGACCGAACCCTGTTGGAGCACACCGACCCGGTAGAAGTCCTCCACGTCGTGGATGGCGTACGCGATGTCGTCGGCGGTGTCCATGACCGATGCCTCCACGGTCTGCTGCCACTCCGGGATGCGGCCGGCGAACGGCTCCCGGGCCTGCCGCAGGTCGTCCAGCTCGGTCCGGTACGCCCCGAACTTCAACGAGCCGCTCTCCGGGTCGTCCGGCGGCGGGGTGGCGCCGCGGGGCGGCGGGTCCAGCAGGCGCGGGTGCGGGTCGGGGTAGTCCAGCCGCGTCCACGGGTACTTCAGCATCGCCGCGCGGACCGCGGCGGTCAGGTCCAGCCCGGTGGTGGCCGCGCCCCCGATCTCGGTGCTCGTCACGATCCGGTACGACTGGGCGTTGCCCTCGAAACCGTCCGCGAGGCCGAGGCGCTGGCGGGCCAGCCGGTCGAGCACCCGCTCCCCCAGGTGCCCGAACGGGGGGTGGCCGAGGTCGTGGGCGAGGGCGGCGGCCTCCACCACGTCGGGGTCGCAGCCGCCGAGCTTGTCCAGCAGGCCGCGCCACCGGTCGTCGGCCGTCAGGCGTTCGGCGATCGCCCGGGCCACCTGAGCGACCTTCAGGCTGTGCGTGAGCCGGTTGTGCACCAGCAGGCCGGAGCCGACCGGGCTGATCACCTGGGTGACCCCGCCGAGTCGGGCGAAGAACGGCGAGCCGACGATCCGGTCCCGGTCGGCGCGGAACGGGTTGGCCGTGAGGTCGCCGAGGGCCCGGGCGCTGCCGCCGAAGAGCCGCCGGGCGCGCGGCTCCGCAGGTGATTCCATGATCGCCACGCTAGCGCAGGCCCGGCGGGGTCTGTCGACGGATCGGCACGGGCGCGCTGGGCGAGACGGGGCGACCCGGCCGGGCGCGACGACAGCCGTCGGGGCCTCCCGGCAGAATGCAGGCGGTACCCGCTCTTCGAGGGCGGATCGAGTCGAAGGCGGATCGAGATCGTGACCCAGTCTGTTCATCAGCGGATCGCCGACGAGCTCGGCGTGGCCGAGCGTCAGGTGCGGGCGGCCGTGGAGCTGCTCGACGGCGGCGCCACCGTGCCGTTCATCGCCCGCTACCGCAAGGAGGCCACCGGCCTGCTCGACGACACCCAGCTGCGCACCCTGGAGGAGCGGCTGCGCTACCTGCGGGAGCTGGACGAGCGGCGGGCCGCCGTGCTGGAGTCGATCCGCGGCCAGGGCAAGCTGGACGAGGCCCTGGAAGCGCAGATCATGGCCGCCGACTCGAAGTCGCGGCTGGAGGACATCTACCTGCCGTACAAGCCGAAGCGGCGGACCCGGGCGCAGATCGCCCGCGAGGCCGGGTTGGCGCCGCTGGCCGAGACGCTGCTGGCCGACCCGACCCAGGATCCGCGGGCGACGGCTGCCGGGTTCGTCGACGCGGACAAGGGTGTCGCCGACGCCGCCGCCGCGCTGGAGGGCGCGCGGGCGATCCTGATCGAGACGTTCGCCGAGGACGCCGACCTGATCGGCACGCTGCGCGAGCAGATGTGGTCGCGGGGCCGTCTGGTGTCGCGGGTACGCGACGGTCAGGAGACGGCCGGCGCCAAGTTCGCCGACTACTTCGACTTCTCCGAGCCGTACCCGAAGCTGCCGTCGCACCGGATCCTGGCGATGTTCCGGGGCGAGAAGGAGGGCGTGCTCGACCTGACCATGGAACCCGAGGAGGCCGGCGAGGCGGACGCCGTGCCGACGGGTCCGAGCCGGTACGAGGCGGTGATCGCCGGCCGGTTCGGGGTGTCCGACGCGGGCCGCCCGGCCGACCGCTGGCTGACCGACACGGTCCGCTGGGCGTGGCGTACCCGCATCCTCATCCACCTCGGGGCCGACCTGCGGATGCGGTTGTGGCAGGCGGCCGAGGAGGAGGCCGTACGGGTCTTCGCCACCAACCTGCGTGACCTGCTGCTGGCCGCGCCGGCCGGCACCCGACCGACCATGGGCCTCGACCCGGGCCTGCGCACCGGGGTGAAGGTGGCCGTGGTGGACGCCACCGGCAAGGTGCTCGCCACCGACACGATCTACCCGCACGAGCCACGTCGACAGTGGGACGCGTCGATCGAGACCCTCGCCCGGCTGGCCGGGGCGCACGGGGTGGAGCTGATCGCGATCGGCAACGGCACCGCCTCGCGGGAGACCGACAAGCTCGCTGGGGAGCTGATCACCCGGCACCCGCAGCTCAACCTGACCAAGGTGATGGTCTCCGAGGCCGGCGCGTCGGTCTACTCCGCCTCCGCGTACGCCTCGCAGGAGCTGCCCGGGATGGACGTGTCGCTGCGCGGCGCGGTGTCCATCGCCCGCCGCCTCCAGGACCCGCTCGCCGAGCTGGTCAAGATCGACCCGCGGTCGATCGGCGTCGGCCAGTACCAGCACGACCTGTCCGAGGTGAAGCTGTCCCGGTCGCTGGACGCGGTCGTGGAGGACTGCGTGAACGCGGTCGGGGTGGACGTCAACACCGCGTCCGCGCCGCTGCTGACCCGGGTCTCCGGGATCGGGGCCGGGCTGGCCGAGAACATCGTGCTGCACCGGGACGCCAACGGGCCGTTCCGCTCGCGGACCGACCTGAAGAAGGTGGCCCGGCTCGGGCCGAAGGCGTTCGAGCAGTGCGCCGGCTTCCTGCGCATTCCCGACGGCGACGACCCGCTGGACTCCTCCAGCGTCCACCCCGAGGCATACCCGGTGGTGCGGCGCATCCTCGCCAGCACCGGTCAGGACCTGCGCTCGGTGATCGGCAAGAGCGCGATCCTGCGCGGGCTGCGGGCCACCGACTTCGTCGACGACCGGTTCGGCCTGCCCACCGTCACCGACATCCTCGCCGAGTTGGAGAAGCCCGGCCGCGACCCGCGACCGGAGTTCCGCACCGCCACCTTCGTGGAGGGGGTGGAGAAGATCAGCGACCTGACGCCGGGCATGGTGCTGGAGGGTGTGGTGACCAACGTGGCCGCGTTCGGCGCGTTCGTGGACGTCGGGGTCCACCAGGACGGTCTGGTGCACGTGTCGGCGATGTCCCGGACGTTCGTCAAGGACCCCCGCGAGGTGGTCAAGTCCGGCGACGTGGTCAAGGTGCGGGTGGTCGACGTGGACGTACCCCGTAAGCGCATCTCGTTGACCCTGCGCCTGCAGGACGAGCCGGCCGCCACCGGTGGTGGTCGGACGAGTCAGGAGGGGCGTGGCGGCCCGGCGCAACGCGGACCGCAGGGTGGTCGCGGCGGGCAGGGTGGTCGCGGCGGGCAGGGCGGGCAGGGCGGGCGCGGCGGGCAGCAGCGCCAGGGTGCGCCGGCGCCGGCCAACGACGCGATGGCGGAGGCCCTGCGCCGCGCCGGCCTGGCCTGACCGACCGGACCTCCCGCGAGCCCTGTCGAGCTGCCCCGTTTCTGGGGCAGCGTCCACGCCGCGAATCGTGGACAGTTTCCGTTCGACGCTGACGGAAACTGTCCACGATCTACGCGCGCGGAGGTGCTGCGGGGGCGAAATCAGCTCGACCGCCCAGCTCGACCGGATCGGCGACCCGGACGTGTTCGCCCGTGACCTGGCCGCTGTCGTGGTCGCCCTGCGCGGCATCGACACCGGCGGCAAGTGCCCCTGTCGCCCGGCACACCCTG
Source organism: Micromonospora sp. NBC_00617 (assembly GCF_045161355.1). Taxonomy (NCBI): domain Bacteria; kingdom Bacillati; phylum Actinomycetota; class Actinomycetes; order Micromonosporales; family Micromonosporaceae; genus Micromonospora; species Micromonospora sp. NBC_00617. Next base: position 3,574,384 of record NZ_CP107751.1, read on the forward strand.
CGGGCCGTCCTGCGCTGAGTCGTGTCGCGTACCGTCGGGTCGTGGGTGAGAGTGACGGCCTCCAGTGGCGGGAGCGGCAGCGGCAGGCGGTGCGGGCGCACGCCGACGCCGACGCGCGGCGGCGGGCCGCCGAGCAGGCGCGGGCGGCGGAGCTGGTGGCCTGGTTCGTGGCCGAGGCGACCCGCCGGGGCCTGCCCGCGACGCGGCTGGTGGCCCGGGGGTACGACGGACGCGGCCGCTACCGGACCCGGTTGACCGGCTGGTACGTCGACCGGGCCGAGACCCGGGCGGTGGACGTGGCCGGTCGTTTCCATCTGCTGACCGTGCCCGGTGGCCTGCGGGCCCGGCTGTTCGGTGTCGACCCGCAGCCCAGCCCCGCGCCGCTCGTGATCGGTGCGGGTGGCCGCGACGGCGAGTCGGTCCCGCTGCGTGACCTGCTCGCCCGCCGCCTGGACGCCGACGCCACTGGAGGATGAGCCGGTGTGCTGTTCGCCCCGCCGGAAGCGAACCCCGTGTGACTCTGCTTCGTTGAGCCTCCCAGAGACAGACGACGACACCGTCGACCATGGGGGAGCAGATGGCGGCACGCGAACGGGACGTCGGTTCGCGCAGTGACGAACCGACGATCTCGGGCCTGACCGACCTCCACTCGCCGCCCGACGACCGCTGCCCCGACGTCTATTTCACGCGCGGCTACGGTTGGGCGGCCGCCACGGCGGAGGACGCGGTGTGGCGCATGACCCGCTGGGATGACCGGATCCTGGTGCCCTTTTTGCAACGACGGGTCGAGGGGCGATGGTCCGACGGGATCAGCCCGTACGGATACGCCGGCATCCATGTCGGCCCGTCGTGCGGCCGGCGCGACGTGGAACGCCTCTGGCCGCAATTCGTCGAGTGGTGGCGCGCGGCCGGTCTCGTGTCGTTGTTCCTCCGGTTCTCACCCCTCGACGCCCGCTCGTCGGATCTCACCAGAGAATTGCCGGGGTTGAACTTTTCCTGGCAGGGCCAGAATGTCGTCGTGCCTGTCGATCGGGGAGCCGATGCCGTCTGGAAACAGCTGGCGGGGCGGGCGCGAACCGCCGTTCGGAAGGCGGAACGGGCCGGCTTGACCGCCGAGGTGCGCTACGTCGACGCCACCGATGTGGCGTCGCGCAGCAGCTTCCGCCGACTGTACGAGCAGACGATGACGCGACTCGGCAGCAGCGCCCGATACTTCTTCTCCGATTCCTACTACCGGGCCCTGCTCGACGGCCTCGGCAAGAATCTGCTGGTCACCGAGGTGCGCGACGAGGTCGGGGCGGTGGTCGCGTCGGCGCTGGTGCTGCGGCACGCCGAACTGGCGCACTACCACCTCGCCGGGTCCACACCGGAGGCCGCCCGCCTGGGGGCCAACAATCTCCTGGTCTGGGCGATCCTGCGGTGGTCGGCCGAGAACGGCTGCCGACGGGTTCACCTCGGTGGCGGCGTCACCTCCGCCGACGACGATCGGCTGCTGATGTTCAAGCGTTCCTTCGGCGGCGCCTTGGCACCCTTTCTGACGGCCTCCCTCGTGATCGACGACGACGCGTACGGGCAGCTTGTCGAAACGGCGGCGGCGCGGACCGGGCGATCCACCGCGACATTGCGCGCCGCCGGCTGGTTTCCCGCCTATCGCTTCGCCTGAACGGTGGCGATGTCCGCGAAATCGGGAAATGGCTGCGGCCGCACTGATACAACACGTACGGATAGCAACGACGACAGCTAAGGCTGACGCATGTCGATAAGTGCTCAACATCGGGTGAAGCGATTGCTTGACATAGCGCTCTCCCTGCTGATTCTGCTCCTGACTCTGCCGATTCTGGCGGTCGCCCTGCTGCTGGTCCGGGTGCAACTCGGCGCACCCGTGCTGTTCGTTCAGGAGCGCAGTGGGCGTGGGCAACAACCCGTCCGGATCTTCAAGATTCGCACAATGTCCGACGAACGCGACGCGGACGGCGATCTGCTGGCGGACGGTCTGCGCTGCGGCGCGGTCGGTCGGGCGCTCCGTCGCCTGAGCATCGACGAGCTGCCCCAGCTGGTCAACGTCCTCCGGGGGGATCTCAGCCTGGCCGGGCCACGGCCGCTGCTGCCCCGCTACGACGCCTGGTACAGCGACCGGGAACGGCGTCGCTTCGACATGCGCCCCGGGATCACGGGGCTCGCCCAGATCCACGGGCGCAACAGCGTCGCCTGGGACCAGCGCTTGGCGCTCGACGTGCGCTACGTCGAACAGTGGAGTCTCGGGATGGATCTGCGCATCCTGGCCGCCACCGTCGCCATGGTCCTCTCCGGGCGAGGTGTGGCGGTCGACCCCAGCGCGCACATGCTCGACCTCGACAAGGAGCGAGAGCTGAAGTGCGTCTCGCCCTGACCGACGTCGAGGTCGACGCGCTCGGCGACCCGAACGATCCGGCCCTCGGCGAGGCGACCGACCTGCTGGCGTCCTCCGTGCCCGACGCGTGTTCCGGCCTCGTCGCCTACCACGCCAGCGGCTACCGGTCGTTCCTGGCCGCGGCGCTGACGCCGCCGGCGGACTCGCGCACGTTGCTGCTGCGCGCCGTACGCGGTCCCGACGGCCTACGGGCCGTGGCGGACTGGCGGCTGCTGCCCGGCCGCCTCCTGCTCAACGGCATCGCGGTGCGCGGCGACGAGCGCGGGCGGGGTCTCGGTAGCCGCCTGCTGCGCGACGGCCGGGACCTCGCCGAACGGCTCGGCTGCCGGGCACTGCTGCTCGACGTGTCGGTGGACAACCCGGCCACGCGCCGGCTGTACCTGCGCCACGGCTTCACCGAGCACACCCACTCCCGGTGGTACGGGGTGGTCGGCGCGGACGCCGCGACCGCGGCCCCGCTGCGGTTGACGGACTGGCCGGCCTTCGCGGCGCACCACCACGCGTACGGCTTCGGAGACCTCACCGTCCGCACCGTCGAGGGGATCGAGATCAGCCTGCGGGTGGCCGGCTCGGCCGTCCGCGTACCCGCCACGTCCGGCGGTCCCGCTCTGGCCGCCGCGCTCGGCCGGCTGATGGCGATCGAGCGCTGCTTCACGGCGGCACCGGCCACCGATGCACCGGTCGACGCAGGCCCGCTGCTGGCGCGGTTCGTCCGGATGCGGTGCGAGCTTCCAAAGTGACGGCCGTCGGGCGGCGACCGCGAGAGCACCACGGAGACACGCGCCGAGCGGGTTGATACTGGCCAAAACGCCCTTTATCGGAGAAGATGTCGAAACTCTCCGCAGATCGGATCGTTGAGTGCTGCGTAGGCGACCGACCTGCTGCGAGGAGTCCTCCATGCCCAGTGCGCCCATCTACCTGTCCCCTCCCGACGTGGGACCGGCCGAGGAAGTCGCTGTCCTGCGCGCGCTGCGCAGCGGCTGGGCGACACCGTTCGGGCCGGAGGTGGACGCCTTCGAGCAGGAGGTCTCCCAGCGGGTCGGGGTGCCGTACGCGCTGGCGCTCAACTCCGGCACCGCCGCCCTGCACCTCGGCCTCCTCTGCTGCGGCGTACGCCCGGCGGACGTGGTGCTGGTGCCCACCGTGACCTTCGTGGCGACCGCCAACGCCGTGCTCTACAGCGGCGCCACCCCGGTCTTCGTCGACTGCGACCCGGCCACCGGCAACGTGGACGTGGAGCTGCTGGGCGAGGTGGTCGCCGACCTGCGCCGAGCCGGCCGGCGGATCGGCGCGGTGATGCCCGTCGACATGTTCGGCTCGTGCGTCGACTACGACCCCCTGCTGGCTCTCTGCCGGGAGGCGGAGCTGCCCGTCGTCGAGGATTCGGCGGAGGCGCTGGGCTCGACGTACCGGGGCCGCCACGCCGGCTCCTTCGGAGACGCCGGGGTCTTCTCCTTCAGCCACAACAAGATGATCACCACTACGGGCGGCGGGATGCTGCTCTCGCACGACGCGGACCTGATCGCCCGGGCTCGCCACCGCGCCAACCAGGCCCGCATTCCGGCCCAGCACCACGAGCACGACCAGATGGGCTTCAACTACCGCCTGAGCAACGTCCTGGCCGCGATCGGCCGGGCACAACTGTCGCGGCTGGACGAGATGACGGCCCGCCGCCGGCGGCTGCGGGAGCACTACTCGAAGCTGTTCGCCTCGGTGGACGGGGTCGAGGTACTGGCCGAGAACGATCCGGGCAGCAACTGCTGGCTCACCGTCATCGTAGTGGACCCGCAGCTCACCGGCTGGCACGCCGCGGACCTGGCCCGGCACCTCGCGCAGGCCGACATCGAGACCCGGCCGGCCTGGAAGCCGATGCACCGACAGCCGCTGTTCGCCGCCGCCGAGGCGCGACTCACCGGCGCCGCGGATCAACTCTTCGCCCGAGGGCTGACCCTGCCCAGTGGTTCGTCGCTCGACGAGAGGCAGATCGACCGGCTCACCGGCGAGATCCACGGCTTTGTGGACCAGCACGCGTAGGGCGGCCCCCCTTCCCCCACCGCGCACCGAAACCGCGCGACCACCACGCGCGGCCCGACCCCGCCGCGTCCGGCGAACCCTCGCCGGCGGCACCGGACCGGGCCGCTGAACCAGTCGACCAACCAGGAGTGAACGTGACGGGTGACCTCGACCGAGGCGGTCGGCCAGCGGAGGCGTCGGCGTTCGCCGCCAGCAAAGGCCAACGACCCGACCGGGTCACCCTGGTGAGCCAGTGGTTCCCTCCGGAGCCCGCGGCGCTCGCCGAGCGCCTGACCATGTCGTTGCGCCACCAGGGTTTCGCCGCCGACGTGCTCACCGGCGTGCCGAACTACCCGAGAGGCGTCGTGTACGACGGCTACTCGGCGCGACGCCGCAGCGTCGAGGTACGCGACGGGATGCGTGTGCACCGCACGCCGCTCTACCCGAGCCACGACCGGTCGGCGCTCGGTCGGGCCCTGAACTACGCGAGCTGGGCGGCGTCCTCCTCGCTGCTCGGCGCCCGCGCGCTGCGCGACGCCGACGTCGCCCTGGTGTACTCCTCGCCGGTGACCGCCACGGCGGCGGCGATGATGGCGAAGATGCGCTGGCGGACGCCGTACGTGACGATGGTGATCGACCTCTGGCCGGACAACGTGTTCGCCACCGGCTTCCTCACCGAGGGCCCGACCCGCCGGGTCGCGGAGGCGGTGTTGAACCGCTTCACCAACCAGACCTACCGGTGGGCCGACCACGTGACGGTTCCGACGCCGGGGCTGCGCGACATCGTCATCGACCGGGGAGTGCCGGCGGAGAAGGTATCCGTGGTCTACATCTGGGCCGACGAGAAGGTCATGCAGCCCACCGAGCCGGAGCCCGGCCTGCGCGCCCGCCTGGGTCTGACGGACGACGACTTCCTGCTGATGTACGGGGGCAACCTCGGCGCGGCACAGCGACTCGACGTGGTGATCGAGGCCATGGCGCGACTGCGGGACATGCCGGACGTCCACCTCGTCCTCGTCGGCGACGGCGTGGACCGGGACCTGCTGGTCCGCCAGGTGGAGCGCGAGCGGCTCGGCACCGTCCACTTCCTCGACCCGGTGCCCCCGGAACGGATGCCGGCCCGGATGGCCGTCGCCGACCTCAACCTGATCTCCCTGGCGGACGAGCCGCTGTTCCGGATCACCCTGCCCAGCAAGACCCAGTCCATCCTCGCCTGCGGTCAGCCCATGCTGGTCTGCGCGCCCGGCGACGTGGCGCGCATCGCCCGGGACGCCCAGGCCGGCTTCGCCGCCCCGCCGGGGGACGCCGAGGCCCTCGCCTCGGTCATCCGGTCGGCTCGGGCGACGCCCCGGCACCGGCTGCGGGCCATGGGGCGGGCGGGGCGTCAGTTCTACCTGACCCACATGAGTGAGGCGAGCAACGCCGCCCTCCTCGCCGACCTGCTCACCCAGGCGGCCCGGCGAGGCAGGAACGCGCGTGGGCACCGCAGGCCCTGACACCACCACGTCGATGCGGCGCGGCCGGCACCGGCGCGAGCCGCGCCGCATCAGGTCGTCGACCCGGCACTCGCTGGTCGCCTCGTCCACGAACCTGCTGAACGGGCTCCTGAACGCCGCGCTGCTCGCGCTGAGTGCACGGCACGGCCAGACCGACGAGATCGGGGCGTACGTCGCGGTCACGGCGGCCCTGACGCTGGTGTCCATCGCCGTCGCCGGTGGCGCGCCCCTGCTCTACATCAGCGGCGATGCGGCACAACGCGTGGCGGTACGCAGCCAGTGGGTGTTCGTGACGCTGCCGTGCATGGCGCTCGGTACCGTCGCCATCGGCGTCCTCTACAGCCGTTCCGGCTATGCCTGGCCGACGATGCTGGCGATCGCGCTGGTGGCCGTCGGCAACAACACCGCCGACTTCCAGCTCGCGGACCTGGCACGGGACCTGCGGTTCGTCAGCACGGCGGTGGCCGTGTGCGGGTGCAAGATCCCCGCTCTGGTGCTGGTCGCCGCCGGGGGGCAGCTCAGCGCCGCGCTGCTCACCGCGGCGGCTCTCCAGTTCCTCGCCGCCGAGGCGTTCCTCGGTCGACGGTCCTGGTTGCGGCCGCGCACGCTGAGCGAGTTGTCGCCGCGACGCGCCCTCACCGCGTTCCGGATGAACCGTCACCTGTTCGGCTACAGCGTCGCCGAATACTGGGGTGGCCGGATGACGGCCGTCCTGCTGTCGCTGCTGGTCACGCCGCCGGTGATGGGGGCGTACGGCGCGGTGTTCAGCGTGTACCAGGCCCAGACGGGCGTACTGACCGCCGCGCTGCGGGTGTCGCTGGTGGGGCGGGTACGGCGCCGGCAGGGCCTGTCCCACGCCAACGACGGTCGGCAGGGCGAACGGATCGCCATCCTCGGCGCGATGACGATCACGGCGGTGAGCGCGCTCGCCGCCCCGTGGATCGTCGGCGACCTCCTCCGGCTCCCCCCACACGGGCCGGCGATGTGGCTGATCCTCCTCGCGCTCGCGCTCCCCTTCATGACTGTCGTCCGGGCGGTGACCCTCAACCAGATCGGCGACGCGAGCTATCGGGAGGCGACCCACGTCATGGTGCTGAACGCCGCTCTGATCACGCCGCTGGCTCTCGCGGCGGTGCCGCTGGCGGGACCGGCCGGAGCGGCCACCGCCACCCTCGCCACCGAGGTGCTCACCGGCGCCCTGCTCGGCCTGGCCCTTCTGCGCCGGCACGGCCGGCTGTCCGCCTGGCTCCTCGGGCCGCCCGGCGGATCCGCGGCGGCCCCCGCGGTGGTGGCGCCGGAGAAGGTCGGCGCGGCGGCGCCGGGCGGGCTCCGCGGCTGACCCGCCCCACACCGCCGGCGCTGTCGGGGAGACACGACGGCCGGGTCCGGTCATGGCGACCGGGCCCGGCGGTGCGTGGCGTACGTGCGTGTGCGGGCGGAACGGGCGGATCAGCGCCGGATGCCGGCCCAGTCGTGATGCCGGCGCACGGTGGAGAGGATGAAGTCGACGACCCGGCGCGAGGTGTCCGGGACCTGGTAGTCGGCGGGGCAGGGTACGCCGTCGACGGCGACCTGGTCGACCACCACCCGGATCGCCTCCAGTACGCCGTCGGGGTCCAAGCCGGTCATCACGATGCCGCCGGCGTCCAGCGCCTCGGGGCGTTCGATCGACTCCCGCAGGGTCACCGCCGGGAACCCGAGGATGGCCGACTCCTCGCTGATGGTGCCGCTGTCGGAGAGGGTGCATCGGGCCTGCGTCTGCAGCCGTACGTAGTCGAGCAGCCCGAACGGCTCGTGGAAGGCGATGCCGTCGAGCGCGAGCGCGTCGTCGGCCAGCGCCTCCAGCCGCTTGCGGGTGCGCGGGTGGGTCGAGACCAGCACCGGCAGCCCCCAGGTGTCCCGGACGGCCCGGAGGCAGTCCAGCAACCGGAGCAGCCGGTCGGGCCGGTCGACGGTCTCCTCCCGGTGCGCGCTGACCACGAAGTAGTCGCCGGCGGTGAGCCCGAGCTGGTCGAGGATCGTGGACCGCTCGACACCGTCGCGATAGTGTTCCAGCACCTCCCGCATCGGCGAGCCGGTGTGCAGGACCCGCCGCGGGTGCAGCCCCTCGGCCAGCAGGTTGCGGCGGGCGTGTTCGGTGTAGACCAGGTTGAAGTCGGCGACGTGGTCGACCATCCGCCGGTTGGTCTCCTCGGGCACGTTGAGGTCGAAGCAGCGGTTGCCGGCCTCCATGTGATAGACCGGCACCCGCATGCGGCGGGCCATCAGCGCGGCGATGCAGCTGTTGGTGTCGCCGAGCACCAGCAGAGCGTCCGGGCGTACCTCCTCAATCGCTTGCTCCATGCCGATCAGCACCCCGCCGAGCACCCGCCCGAGCGAGGAGGTGTCCACCCGGAGGAACCGGTCCGGTTGGCGCAGCCGCAGCTCGCTGAAGAAGACGTCCGACAGGGACCGGTCCCAGTTCTGGCCGGTGTGGACGAGGACGTGGTCCACCGTCCGATCGAGCCGGTCGAGCACCCGGGCCAGCCGGATGATCTCCGGCCGGGTGCCCACCACCGTCATGACCCTGGTCATGCCCATCCCTTCGTCACGCCGGTACCGCCGAAACCGGCTCGGTCGCCTCCACCCGCTCGGGGTAGGTGTCGGGTCGAGCGGGATCGAACAGCTCGTTGACCCAGAAGAGGGTGACCAGCTCATCCGATCCGGTGTTGACGATCTTGTGCGCCCACATGGTCGGCATGTCCACGACCACGGGTTCATCCCCGCTGACCGGGAACCGCACCACGGTGTCCTCGCCGACCCGTCGCAGGCTGATCTCGGCGCTACCGCGCAGCACCACGAACCGCTCCACCTTCGCCAGGTGGAAGTGCTCGCCGCGGGTGACGCCGGGTCGGGTGGTGGAGCTGAACGTCTGCCCGGCCGCCCCGTGCGCCCGTACCGCCTCGACCAGCTCGCCGCGCGCGTCCGCACGCCGAGGCAGCGGCAGCGGGTAGTGGGACGGGAAGCACTGCGACCGGTAGGTGTTGAAGAGCCGTACGTCGTGTCGGTCGGCCAGGCGCGGAATCTCGCCACCCCGGTAGAGGCCGGCGAAACTGGTCAAGCGGTCGGCGAGGTCGCGGACCCCGATCCGCAGCATCGGCATCGACGGGTCCCACGAGCCCTCGGCCGGAACGCCCAACAGCCGCGCCGCGGCGTCGGTGACGTGCACCAACTCCATCTGGCGGTCCTCGTGCACCTGGGGTGTCCGCCCGTCGGCGAGCAGCCGGCAGAACGTGGCCACCACCGAGTTGTAGTGCGGCCGGCCGTGCTCCCCGTACAGGTTGGGCAGCAGCACGTCGATCAGGTCCGGACGGACCGCCGCGAGGGTCGCCGCGGCGACGGCCTTCGCGTCACCGTAGGGCGTGCCGTTACCGGCCTGCACCGAGTTGGCGAAGACGACGGTGCCCGGCGGGTCGACACAGCGGCGCAAGCCCCGGGCCACCGCGGCGGCCAGGTCGACGTTCGTGGTGGCCACCTCGACGGGGTCGCCCCGGTTGGCGCCGGCCAGGTGCAACACCCGGTCGACGCCGTCCAGCCGCGCGGCAAGCGTCGCCTCGTCGAGCAGATCCGCCCGGCCGATCACCACCGGTTCGGGCCACCCGAGCGCCCGGGCCAGGACGCGCACGTGCCAGCCGAGAAACCCGCCGGCGCCGGTGACCGCGATCCTCAGCACGACGCCAGCACCGGGTCACGCAGCGCCAGCTCGGCCCGGATCTCGGGCAGCGTCTGCAGCAACCGCATGATCTGCGGTACGTCGAGCCGCTGCGCGTTCGCGGAGTTGAACTCCTCGGCCGGCGCCTCGCCCAGCTCGCCCTCCGAGACGTAGAGCGCGTAGTTGAGGTCCCGGGCGTCGACCGGTACCCGCAAGAAGTCGCCGAAGTCCTCGGCCTGCGCCAATTCCTCGCGACTGGCGAGGGTCTCGTGGGCCTTCTCGCCGTGTCGTACGCCGATGGTCTCGATCTTCGACGGCGCGTCGAAGAGCTCGCACACCGCCTGGGCCAGGTCGCCGACGGTGCCCGCCGCGGCCTTGCGGATGAAGATGTCGCCGGGCCGGGCGTGCTGGAACGCGTGCTCGACCAGGTCGACCGAGTCGGCCAGGGACATGAGGAACCGGGTCATCGTCGGGTTGGTCACCGTGGGCGCGCGGCCAGCCTTGATCTGCTCCACGAAGAGCGGGATCACCGAGCCGCGGGAGTACATCACGTTGCCGTAGCGGACGCAGGAGACGACGGTACGACTGCGTGGGTTGTTCCGGGCGTACGCCTGGGCCACCTTCTCCATCATGGCCTTGCTCATCCCCATCGCGTTGATCGGGTGCACGGCCTTGTCCGTACTGAGCACGACGACCGAGCCGACTCCGTTGCGCTCCGCCGCCTCGATGACGTTGCTGCTGCCCAGGATGTTGGTGCGAACGGCTTCCAGCGGGAAGAACTCGCAGGAGGGCACCTGCTTGAGGGCGGCGGCGTGGAACACGTAGTCGACGTCGCGGGTGGCGCGAAGCACCGAGTCGGCGTCCCGGGTGTCGCCGACCAGGTAGCGCACCCGGTCGTCGCCGAGTTGCCGCCGCATGGCGTCCTGTTTGGCCTCGTCCCGGCTCAACACCCGGACCTCGCCGACGTCGCCGGCGAGCAGACGGCGGGTCATCGTCTGACCGAATGATCCGGTACCGCCGGTGATCAGAACCCGGCTACCGGCTGGTACAGCGCTCACGAGCACTCCGTTTCGTTCGTGGTCAGGGAAGGGGCCGGGCAGCGAGGTGCCGGGCATACTCGTTCGGGTTCAACGAGTAGGCAGCGCATGAGTCGTGGCAAAAGCCGTCATTTCGGACAAGAGAGCGCAGTGTTGGGCGCCCGGCCGGTCCGTCACCGGCCCACGCGACCGACGCCGGCGGGCACGTTCCCGGCGGTCGCGGGCCGCCCGGTTGACGGCCGGTGATCGGCCGCGGAGTCGACGAGGCCACCGAGGAAGTCCCGCATCCGCTGGCCCTGCACGGCACGGCTGCGCGTGCGGACGACGAAGTCGCGCCCCGCGGCCCCCAGCGCCGCGGCGTCGCCCGCCGGCATCCCGAGCACCTGCCCGATCGCCGCCCGCAACCCCTCGACCGTGTCGGTCGCCGCGTACACGAGGTGCGGCCGGTAGTCCTCCGGGATGCCCGACAACTTCGTCGTCACCACCGGCACACCCGTCGACAGGTACTCGATGATCTTCGACGGGAACGAGTACGGGACGAAGAACTGGTCGACGGGGCGTGGGTTGACCAGCACCGCCGCGCCTGCCAGGCGGGCACCGAGCCGGGCACGGTCGATCAACTCCGGTGGGGCGATGCGCGGGTCGGCGGACGCCTGTTCGCGCAGCCATGGTTCGAGTTCCCCGCGTCCGAAGACGGACAGCCGCAGGTCGGGATCGGGCAGCCCACGAAATGCCTCGACCAGACGGTCCACGCCGTACGCCCGGCTCAGGCCACCGGCGTAGATGATTTCCCGGATCGGCCCGTCGGCCGGCGGCCGGGGACCCACCACGGTCGGCGGCGTGCAGATGCCCTCCATGATGAGACGGGGACGCCCCGGGGCGAAGTCCTCGGCGAGCGGGAGCGTCAGGGCGATCACCCCCGAGCAGCGCCGCAGCGCCGCCCGGACCAGCGCCGAGTCGATCCCGCGCAGCAGCCGTACCACCCGACCCTCGTCCGGCCGCCCCACTCCCGGAGGGTCGGTCAGGATCGGCACCACGCCGATCCGGCGCCGACGGGCCAGCATCAACCCGCACCACAGGAACGGCGTGTGCACGCCGTGGACCAGGAGGACGTCGATCGGGTCCCGCCGGATCGATCGGCCGCCGTGCCACCAGGCGGAGAGGAACCGGCTGAGGTGCTTGATGCCCAGCACGTTCACGAAGCCCAGTTGCCGGCCGACGATCCCGTCCTGCTGGAACTGGCCGGCGTGCAGGCGGATCCGACGGTTGCGCGGATATTTCGACACCGGCGCGGCGGAGAGCAGGCGTACGGCGCAACCGGCGTCGCGCAGGCCGTTGACCACCGCCCAGGCGAAGGTGTGGGTCTGGGTGGCGTCCGTGGCGTCACCGGCCATCACCCGCTTCAACTCGTCGTCCGGCAGGGTGAAACCGAGCAACGCGACCCGCAGGGGTCCAGCGACGCGCTCCCGCATGTCCACTCCCGATGGTGGCGCGTCCGCACGAGCGCCTCGCAGCAATAACCCTCGGTGGCGGCCAATGGTTATGCAGGTGAAGCGGTCAGACCGCACGGAGATGTGCTGTCTTTTCTATTTAGGGGCAGTTGTTGGGCCTTATGGTGGTTTGACGGCGACCTCCACCAGGCCGTGACCGTGCGGCAATCGACGAATGGTGCTGACGACGATGGCGAAGCGCGCGACCGCCCCGAGGTGGTCACGGTGACCGCGGTCCTGCCCGAGCGGGCACGGCCCTCCGCTCCCGGGGCCACCCCGGCCGGCGCCTGGGTCAGGAACGGCCGGGCCGGCGGACGCCACGCGGGTCGGACGGCACCCGGGGACCGCACGCTCGCGGCACGGCACGTTCCCGGGCTGCTGGTGGTCTGCGTCATCGCCTTCGACACCCAGTGGGCGACCAGCGCCACCAACCGCTACGGCGCCGCCGCCGCCCTGCTGGCCATCCTCGTGAGTTGCCGGGCGCCCCGACTCGTCCCACCCGACCTGCTGGCCGCCGCCACGGGGGCGTGGGCCTGCGTCACGCTGCTCTGGGCGGCGGACGTCGACACCGCCGTGCGCATGGCCTACCTGTACGGGGCGGCCTGTGCCATGTTCATCGCCGTCCGCCATGTCGTCCACAGCCGGGCCGCCTTCTTCGCCGTCGGCTACGCCTGCCTGGCCGGCTGCGTCGCCACGAGCGTCAAGCTGATCGCCGATCCCCTGTCCAACTCGACGCGGGCGCGCGACTCGATGATGGACTTCTCGGTCCGGTACGGCGTCGAGGGCGTCAACTCCAACTACACCGCGTACAGCCTCGCGGCCGGCGTCGCCCTCGCCGCGGTGCTGATGCTGCTGCGCCCCTCGACGAAGGTCGAACGCCTCTGCATCGTCGCGGCGGCCGGCGTCCTGTTCTGGGGCGTACTCCTCACCTCCACGCGCGGAGCGCTGATCGGGATCCTCGCCGGTGCCGCCTTCCTGCTGCTGAGCGCGATGTCGTGGCGGCTGGCCCGGACGGTCGCGGTCGTCGGGGTCCCCCTCGTCCTCGTCGCGGTGCCCCTCGGCCTCTACCGGGTGCTCGCCTCCGAGACGCTCTGGCTCGACGGCGCGTTCGCGGGCCGCGCCACCGGCGACCTGTCCGGACGGCTCTACATCTGGCCGTACGCGTTGTCGTCCTGGTTCGACTCGCCCCTGCTCGGCATCGGCCCCGGCATGTTCACCGCCACCGGCCGGCTGGGGGTGGGCGCGCACGATCTGCTGCTGAGCCTGGGCAACGACCTGGGGCTGGTCGGGATCTGCCTCTACGCCGGAATGCTGGCGTACGCGTTCGCCGGCCCTTTCCGACACTCCCCCGCCTGTTCCCGGTTGGCCGGTGCCTTCCTGGTCAGCCAGGCCCCGATCTGGTTGACCGGGCACTGGGAGGTGTCGCCGGTGTGTTTCGTGATCCTCGCGCTCGTGTCCGTCGCCCCCGTCGCGCTGCCGCCCGCCGGAGGTGGCCGGAGCACAGCGCCACGGCACGCCGCCGCACCCCCGGGACCTGTCGGCGCCCGGGAACACGCGCTCGGACGGCCCTGAAGACGGCCGGACGGCCCGGAAGACCGCCGCGCCGCGCCCGCCGGGTGGGGCGGGCACGGCGCGGTCTCCTCAGTGCGAAGCCCTACGAGCCGGCGAGCACGCGACCGGACATCCAGGACACGGTCCGTTCGAGACCGGTGCGCAGCGGAACCGGCCGTACCGCGGGGAACAGCTCCCGCAGCCGGGTGCAGTCGGCCTGCGAGTCCCGTACGTCGCCGGGGCGGGGCGGCTCGTGCACCACCGGAAGCGGGTGACCGAGGATGTCCTCGAGTTCCGCGATCAGATCGAGCAGCGAGACCCGCGCGCCGAAGGCCAGGTTGACCACGTCGGTGGTGGACACCCGACGGACGATGGCGTCGACGATCACCGCGGTGACGCTGCCGACGAACGTGAAGTCGCGGGTCTGTCGGCCGTCGCCGTGCACTCGCAGCGGGTCGCCGGCGAGCGCGGCGGTGATGAACCGGGGCAGCACGGCGGCGTACGCGTGGTGCGCCCCCTGCCACGGGCCGAAGACGTTGAAGAAGCGGAACGGCAGCACGGCGAGGCCGTAGCAGGACGCGTAGGCGACCGCGTACGCCTCGGCGGCCAGCTTGGAGACCGCGTACGGGGAGACCGGGATGGGCCGCAACCCCTCCTGCCGGGGCAGCACGGGGTTGGCGCCGTAGACCGACGAGGACGAGGACAGGATCACCTGCCGCACGCCGTGCCGGCGGGCCGCCTCCAGCACCATCAGCGTGCCGGTGGCGTTCGCGTGGTGGCTCGGCAGCGGCTGGTCGATGGAGCGTGGTACCGAACCGAGCGCGCCCAGGTGCACCACGCTGGCCGCCCCGGCGAACGCCTCGTCCAGCAGGTCCGGGTCGAGCACGGTGCCCTGGCGCAGCCGGACCGGCTGGCCGTGCAGATTGTCCAGCAGGCCGGTGGAGAGGTCGTCGACGACCACGATCTCACTCACCTGCGCAACGTCGTCCAGTGCTCGCACCAGGTTGGCGCCGATGAAGCCGGCACCCCCGGTCACCACAACCTTCACCGCGTCTCCCCGCTCCGATCGGCCCCGCCCCCACGGCCGGCCGAAGGCCCGACCAACGGCGCGGTGGCAGCGACCGTGCGCCGGTCACCGCTGGTTCAACGAGCGCTGCCGCGTTCCGTCGCGCCGGACGGACGCCACCGGGTGTGCCACGGCCTCGGCGGCACCGCGGGACGGGGCTGCGTCGACGCGCCACCGTCACGTCGGGAGGATCCGCTGATAGACCCGGTCGAGGGCGTTGAGCATGACGTCGAGGCTGTAGCCCTCGGCCACCACCTTGCGGCCCACCTCGCCGAGGTGAAGCCGCTCGGCGGGGTCGTCGAGCAGCGGCGACAGCGCCCCGGCCAGCGCGCGCGGGTCACCCGCCGGCACCAGCCGGCCGCCGCCGGAGCGCAGCACCTCCACGTTGCCGCCCACGGCCGACGCGACGACCGGCAACCCGTGCGCCATCGCCTCCAGCAACGCGTTCGAGAGGTTCTCGTGCAGGGTCGGGAAGACGAAGACGTCCGCCGCCGCGAGCAGGTCGGGCACATCGAGCCGGTTGCCGAGCAGGCGTACGTCGACCCCGGTCGCGCCGGTCAGGGCGGCGCCGATCTCGGCGCGGTCGGGCCCGTCGCCCGCGACCAGCAGGACGCGACGGGCGGCGGGGCGCCCCGGCCGGCGTACCGTGGTCGACGGCAGGTCGCGCAGCGCGTCGGCGAGGACGGCGTAACCCTTCTCCCAGGTCAGCCGGGACACCGCGATCATGGCGACGTCATCGGGTCGCAGACCCAGCTCGGCGCGAACGCGGCCCCGGGACTCGCGGGGACGCGCCGGCAGGGGCACCCCGTTGGGGACCACCCCGACGAACTTCGGGCCGAGGCCGCGCAGGAAGTCCCGTCGGGCGGCGTACTCGCAGACGGCGCTGACGTGGCTGGCCAGCCGCAGCGTCGCGGGCTCGGCACCGTGGACCAGCAGCCGGCGTCGCCAGACGCGGCCGGGCTGACGCAGGTCGCGGATTGTGCCGTGGACGCTCACCAGGACCCGTGGGCAGCCGGCGAGGCGGGCGGCGAGCACACCGTGCAGGCCTTCGTTCTGCAACCCCCGGACGTGCACCAGGGCGGGCCGGACCTGCCGGAGCAGGCCCACCCACTCCCGCAGCAGGGGCAGGTTGAGGCCGCCGTTGCCCACGCTCTGGTGCATCCGGACGAACTCGTACCGGTCGGCCAGCCGGGAGGCGAGCACCCGCTGCACGGCCGTCAGCGGGCCGTTCGCACCGGGAGCGCCGGCGGAGTGCTGCACCACCACCGGCCGGGTCACGGCGCGACTACCACCGATCGCGGGCGTCGTGACCGGTCGTACGTGGTGAATGCCCTGCATCGTCCCTCATTCCGACGGCGGTTCAGCGACAAGCCGATCCGGACGCGCTGGTCGCACTACGGGTGGTAACTGCGCCATCGGCGGCGAAGTGACGCCGGGCGTGCTCAGGCGCCCACGGCGGTCGCGATCCCGGCCTGCGGGCGGGATGCCGGGACGGCCCCGGTCACCGCGCGTCGGTAGCCGAGAACGGCGGCCGGCAGCACCGTCAGCGCGTACGTCGCCGCCGAGGCCAGCGCCACACCGGACAGGCCGACGCGCGCGGCCAGCACGACCTTCAGCGGTACGGCCAGCAGCAGGCAGGCCGCCCACCCGACGAACTGGGGTCGGAGCAGGCCGATGCTGTTCTGCACCATGAGCATCGGGGCCGCGACGGCCAGCAGCACCGACCAGACGGCGAGCGCGGCGAGTAGGGCGCGGGGCACCGGTTGGAGGTCGGCGGAGCGCACCCAGAGCCGCAACACGTCGTTGCCGGCGAGCACGAGCACGGCCCCCGGCAGGGCGACCACCCCGGCGGACAAGCACATCATCCGTGGGGTCGTACGTCGCACCCAGGCCAGGTCGCCGCGGGCGATCGCCTCGCCGTTGGCCGGCCACAGCGGCAGGTTCACCAACGTGACGAAGAGCGTCAACAGCGCGAACATCCGCAGGACGACCGCGTACGTCGCCGCGGCGGGCAGCCCGAGAACGTGGCTGATCAGGAGGCCGTCGAGGTTGAGCACCATCGAGGAGAGCACCGAGAGCAGGAAGAACTGGGCGCCCAGCCAGAGCAGCCCCCGGGCCACCGCCCGGCGCACGTACCGGAGTCGGGGCCGCAGGTCGCGGTTCTGCCAACCGAAGTAGCAGAGCGCGTTGGCGAGGTTGACCGCCGGAACGGCGAGCACCGCGGCGGCGATGACCAGCAGCGGGTCGCCCCCGCCGGTGACCGCCGCGTAGACCAGGACCACCGAGACCAGGCTGCCGCCGGCCTGCCAGAGGTTGCTCTGGGCGACCTGCTGCTCGGCGTACTGGACCCGCTGGATCAGGGCGAGGGGGATGTTGGCCAGGAACGCGCCGAAGCAGAGCAGCACGATCGGGCGGGCGTCGCGGGCGACCGCCGGGTCCGTGGCGTTCAGCAGCGCCGGCCAGGGCACCTGCCGCAGGGTCGTGGCCAGGAGGACCAGCAGGAGTACGGACACCACGCCCAGCAACGCGTAGGCGCTGGACACCTCCCGGGCGGCCGCCCGCCGATCGTCGGTACCGCGCAGGGCGGACAGGCGGGTCAGCAACCCGTTGCCGAGCCCGAAGTCCGCGAAGAGCGCCATGCCGGTGAGCGAGGTGACCGCCATCCAGAGGCCGTACCGCTCGGCCCCCAGGTTGTGAAACGCCAGCGGGGTGATCAGCAGGGGCGCGGCCAACCCGACCGTCTTGCCGGCCAGCGAGGACACGATTCCGCTGGCGAGCACCCGGCTCCGGGACTTCCGCGCCTCGGGCGGGACGGCCCGGGAGGATCGCCGCCAGGCCGGATCGGCGCGGTTCGACCGCGGCGTGCCAGCGACCGCCCGATGCCGCCCGATGGTCGATGTCGGCTCGGTCTCTTCGACAGCCCCGTGACGGGCCGGCATCAGACCCGCCGGGGCGCTGACCGGCAGAGCCTCGCCGGCTCATCGATCGCGCTGTGCCGTCGGCGGACGGCGACGCACGCCCTCGCGGTGATCGGTCGTCGCATGCGGTGCCGCCTCCACGCCCCCGTCGACAAGTCATTCCTACAACGACGGTCACCAGCACGCGGTGACGAAGAGTGGCTGACGCGACACGACGGATACGCAGCGTAGGACCAGGACGACAAACTAGACTAAGCGCTCAAAACGCCAGCAGCCCGATTCCCAGGGAGCAGCTCGTGGGCCAGCCCACCACCACCGCGCACCTCACCCCGCTCCGGTCCACCGCGACGCCACAGGTGCTGGCGCTGGCCGCGTACCAGTTCCCGCACGGTGACGCACTGTCCAACCGCCTGCTGCAACTGGCCCGGTCCGCCACTCCACCGGGCGGGGTGACCCTGGTGGTCAACGACTGGCCCGACGACGGGTCGCGCCCGCCCGCCGCCCCCGACCTGCCACCGGACGTACGGCTGATCACGTTGCCCCGCCGCCGCATCGGCAGTGGAGTCCTGGGCCGCTGGCTGCACCAGCGCCTCCGCCCGCTGCGGGTGCTCGCCGCACTGCGCCGCGCGGGCATCCGCCCGGGTGGGCTGGCCGGCGTGTACCTGCCACTCGGTCTGTGGAACCTGCTCACCTGGGTGGTGCTGCGCACGGCGGTGCGCTGCCCGGTGACCGTGGACGTGCTCGAACGGCACGACCGGGCGCAGTTCCCCCGGGGCTGGCTCACGCCGTACTTCCTCCGGCACCGGTGGGCGTTCTTCCTGGCCGGCCGGCTCGCCGACCGGGTCATCGCCATCTCCGAGATGCTGGAGCGGCACTTCGTCGGCCTGGGCCGACCGACGCTGGTGGTGCCGCCACAGGTGGACTGCGCCGGCTACGACGACCCCGCCCCGCCCTCGCTCGACGACGGGCTCCGGCTGCTCTACGCGGGCTCGGCCGGCGCCAAGGACCAGCTGGCCGTGGTCCTTGAGGGCATGCGCAGCCTTGCGTCCGAGGACCGGGCCCGGGTGCGCCTGGTGATCGCTGGGATCAGCCGTAAGCAGGCCGGCAGCCTCTCCGATCTGGACGACGCCAGCTCCGGCGACCTCGACGACCAGGTGAGCTTCCTCGGTTGGGTGCCCCGCGACCGGGTGCTCGCCGAGCTGCGTCGGGCGCACTTCTCGGTGCTGGTCCGCCCGCCGGTCGGGTATGCGCAGGCGGGCTTCCCGTCCAAGGTTCCGGAGAGTCTGGCCGCCGGCCGCCCCGTGCTGCTCAACCACACCAGTGATCTCCGGAGATACATCGTGGACGGCCGCGAGGGCATCGTGCTCGACGGAGCCGGGGTGGACGACGTCCGGCGTGGGCTGGAGCGGGCGCTGCTGCTCGACGATCCAGGGTGGGCGGCGATGAGCCGGGCGGCCCGCGAGCGGGCGCACTGCTTCGACTACCGGGCCTGGCGGCCGGTGGTCAGCGACTTCGTCACCGGCGCCGGTCGTGGCTCGGGCACCGGCAGCTCGGCCAGGCCGGCCAGTTCGGCGGAGGTCAGTCGGCGCTCCGGAGGGTAGAGCTGCCGCTCATGGTCCTGGATGGTCTCCAGCGGCCACCGCAGTCGGATCACCCGGGCCGGGTTGCCGGCGGCCACCGCGTACGGCGGCACCGACCGGGTGACGACCGCGCCGGCGCCGACCACCGCGCCCCGACCGATGATCACACCGTGCAGGATCACCGCCCGGGTGCCCACCCAGACGTCGTCCCCGATGATCACTCCCCGGTCGTGGGTCGCGTCGTCGGGTTCCTTGCCGACCGCGATCATCGGTACGCCGACCTGGTCGATGCGGTGGTTGCCACCCCGGACGGTCACCTCGGGACCGAACATGACGTTGTCGCCGATTCGGATCCGCGCCCGAGCCGCCATCAGGATCGGCCGGTGCCCCAGGTCCACGTTGTGCCCGACCTCGATCGTCTCGCAGGTGTAGACGCCGTCGGGGTCGAAGGTGAAGTTGTCCCCGCGGGCGGCGAACCGGCCGGCCAGGGCGAAGCCCCGGACGGCCCGACGGGCCCGGGCACCGGTGCACAGGAGACGATCCAGCGCCACGGCCACCGGGCCGAGGAGGGCGCCGGGTCGGCCGGCAGCCACTCGCATCAGAAACCCGCCCGGCCGGCACCGGCCTGCTCGGGCACCCCGTAGATCTGGCGGATCACCGCGGCCTTCTCGGCCGCCGGCAGGTGCCCGCACCCCAGCGATCGGGCGC
Organism: Micromonospora sp. NBC_00617; assembly: GCF_045161355.1. Classification (NCBI taxonomy): domain Bacteria; kingdom Bacillati; phylum Actinomycetota; class Actinomycetes; order Micromonosporales; family Micromonosporaceae; genus Micromonospora; species Micromonospora sp. NBC_00617. Next base: position 3,594,344 of record NZ_CP107751.1, read on the forward strand.
GCATCCGGTCGAGATACTCGTCGACGGTGCGGATCACCCGGGCCGGAACGCCGGCCGCGACGCTGTTGTCCGGGATGTCCCGGGTCACCACCGAGCCGGCGCCGACGATGCAGCGGTTGCCGATCGTCACTCCGGGCAGAATGGTCGTCCGCACGCCGAGGTAGACGTCGTCCCCGATGGTGATCGGCGCGGTCCACTCGAGGTCGGGCACCTCTTTGCGGAGGATCAGCGTGCCACCGTCGTGGGTGATGAACTGGACCCCGGCGGTGATGTAGACGTTGTCGCCGAGGGAGACGAGCCACGGCTCGGAGCCGAACATCGCCCGGTCGATGCCGTAGAACCGGACCCGGCCCCGCAGGTCGACGCCGAGAGACCGGGCGAATCCCTCCGGGTCCCGGGCGGCGGCCCGCCGGTCCCGCAGGGCTTTTGCCATGCCGCGCACCATGCTGAGCAACGCTGTCCCCCGGTTCTCGCTGTGGGTGGGATTGATCGCGCGGTCCGAAGTGTAATTCGGCCTACTCGCCAGCATTGCCGCAATCGGCGAAATGCCGGACAGAGGATAGCAACCAGCATGACACGAACGTTGCATACATTTGCATTTGTCCCACTGTAGTCTGATAGGCGCATGTTTTACTGGCCGGCGTCCGGCTCATCGGACCGCCCACACCGCACCGCCGGCCGCGAGCCTCTGCCAGCAGAGAGACCGACATGACCAAAATTCTGATCCTGACCGACTACCGCGGCACGTTCTACTCCACGGCCCGCACCAAGCACGGTCTGTGCACGATGGACCTTGACAAGATCACCGCATACCTCACCCGTGCCGGGCTCGAACCGGAGGTCGTCCGGTTCGCCGACCTGGACCTGAGCGATGACCTGCACGGGGTGCCGGTGCTCTATACCTCGTCGGAGGATCGCGGGCTGCACTACAAGAGTTGGATCGAGGACCTGGTGCTGGCGCTGGAGACCGCCGGCGCGCGGGTCATCCCGGGCTACCGCTACCTGCGGGCGCACCACAACAAGGTGATGATGGAGGCGGTGCGCGCCCACCTCTTCCCGCAGGACGCCCGCCGCCTCGGCACCCGCACCTTCGGCACCTACGAGGAGCTCGCCACGACGGAGCTGGACGGGCCGTGGCCGAAGGTTGTCAAGTCGGCGTACGGTGCCGGCTCCCAGTTTGTGGCCCGCGCCGCCGACCGACAGGAACTGCTGAGCACCGCCCGCACCCTCAGCCAGACCCACGACCGCACCGAGGCCGTCCGCGAGCGCGGCCGACGGCTGCTGCGCCGCGACCACCACGCCAACTCGCTGCACCGGCAGAAGTTCCTGGTGCAGGCGTTGATTCCTGGGTTGAACGGTGACTTCAAGGTGCTCCGGATGGGCGAGCGCTACTACACCCTCTACCGGCGTAACCGTCCCGGTGACTTCCGGGCCAGCGGCAGCGGCGACTTCGACTTCTCGGACATGGCGGGCGTCGATCGCAACGCGTTGCTCGACTACGCAGAGCAGGTCTCGAACCTCCTCGGCACACCGCTCACCTCGCTGGATATCGGCTACGACGGCGCGGAGTTTCATCTATTCGAGTTCCAGTGCCTGCACTTCGGCACAGTGACCGCAGAAAATTCGACCGGCTACCACATCCGCGCGGGCGGCCATTGGCGGTACGTCGAGGAGGAGTGCGACATCGAGGCGGTGTTCTGCGAGGCGATCGTCGGGCACCTACGGCGCTCCGGGCCAGCACTGCCCCGACCATCACACCAGGCAGCGACGCCGACACGGTCAGCAACCTCCCTCCCATCGACCCATTGACATTGATCAGGCCGCACCGAAGGCTCGCGCCTACAGGTCCTGCACCCAAGGAGGCGCGATGAGACCGAGACGACTGGCGATCGCCGGCGTGGTCACCCTGCTCGGCGCACTGGCACTGGCCCCACCGGCGAGCGCGCGGCCACCGTCCGATCCGGGCGCCCGCGAGGGCCTTGAGGTGTACGTCGGCACGGTCGACGCGAAGCAGCGTGACCTGCTGCGCGAGGCCGGAGTGGACCTCGGCCACGACGCCAGGGCGGACGCCAGCGGCCGTACCGCCGTCGAGACGGTCCTCACTCCTCGGCAGGCGAAGCGGCTGACCGACAGGGGCGTACCCCTGCGGGTGAAGAAGGTTCGGGGCAAGGACGCGTCACAGGCGCTGCGCGAGCAGGCCGCGGCGGGCTGGTCGGCGTTTCGCCCGTACAGCGCGCCGGGTGGCCTGCGCGACGAGATCACCGCCACGGCGGCGCGGTTCCCGAAACTGACCAAGTTGGAGACGATCGGCAGGACCCAGCAGGGCAAGCCGATCCTCGCCATCAAGGTGACCAGGGACGCCACGAAGGTCCGCGACGGCCAGCGACCAGCGGTGCTCTACGCCGGCGCCCAGCACGCCCGCGAGTGGATCACGCCGGAGATGACCCGCCGGCTGATGCACCACGTGCTCGACAGCTACGGCACGAACCGGGAGATCACCCGCCTGCTCGACACGACCGAGCTGTGGTTCCTGCCGGTGGCCAACCCGGACGGCTACGACTACACCTTCACCCCCGGCAACCGGCTGTGGCGCAAGAACCTGCGCGACAACGACGGCGACGGCCAGATCGGCCCCGGCGACGGCGTCGACCTCAACCGCAACTTCGCCTACAAGTGGGGGTACGACAACGAGGGCTCCTCGCCCGACGCCAACAGCGAGACCTACCGGGGCCCCCGCCCGGCCTCGGAGCCGGAGACGAAGGCGCTGGACGGGCTGCTGCGACGGGTCGGCTTCGAGTTCTTCGTCAACTACCACTCGGCGGCCCAGCTGCTGCTCTACGGCGTCGGCTGGCAGGTGAGCACGCCGACACCGGACGACGTGATCTACCAGGCGATGGCCGGTGACGACGCCCACCCCGCCATTCCCGGCTACGACCCGGACATCTCCGCCGAGCTCTACACCACCAACGGCGACACGGACAGCCACGCCACCGTCCGGTACGGCACGTTGGGCTTCACCCCGGAGATGTCGACCTGTGACTCCGCGGCGAACGTCGACCCGGACGACCAGTGGCGCCCGGAGGACTGCGTCAGCGACTTCATCTTCCCCGACGACGAGACGCTGATCGCCGGCGAGGTGGGCAAGAACCTGCCGTTCGCGCTGGCCGTCGCCAAGTCCGCGGCCGACCCGGACGACCCGGTGTCGGTGGTGGGCCGCAGCACCCCGGACTTCGTGGTGGACGCCTTCGACACCTCGTACGGGCGGACCCAGCAGGTCGCCTCGATCACCCGCCGGGCCCTGAAGAACGTACGGATGCACTACGTCGTCAACGGTGGCCGGCCGAAGACCGTCGGGGTCCGCGAGTGGCGCGGCGGCGAGCGGTACGGCGACACCAACGACGACTACTACGCCGAACTGCGCGGCACGGTCACCGGCACGAAGCCCGGCGACCGGGTGGAGGTCTGGTTCACCGGCGTCAAACAGCGCGCCGGGGTGGTGGCCAGCAAGGTGGTGGCCAGCGAGCACTTCACCTACCGGGTGCACACCGACATCGGCGGTGACGTGCTCGTCCTCGCCATGGAGGACGTCACCGGGTTGAGCCCGGCGCAGACCGGCACCACCGCGAAGTACGCCGACGAGGTCGCCGCGTCGCTGACCGCCGCCGGGCGCAGCAGCGACGTGTACGACTTCGACGCCATGCGACGCACGGCCCCGCACCCGCTCGGCGTGCTGTCGCACTACAAGACGGTGGTCTGGGAGACCGGCGACGACGTCATCCTGCGCTCGCCCGGCCAGGTGCCCGGAACCGCGGCCAAGGCGGCGCTGGACACCGAACTGGCCGTGCGGGACTACCTCAACGAGGGCGGCAAGCTGCTCGTCAGCGGCCAGTACGCCCTCTACGCCCAGGGCGCCAACGGGTCGTACGTGTACCACCCGGACGCGCCGCCGGAGTGCGCCGACGGCGCGGATCCCACCTGCCTGCCGCTGCTGAACGACTTCCAGCAGTACTGGCTGGGCGCCCACACCTACGTCAGCGACGGCGGCACCGGCGCGGACGGCCCGTACCCGGTCCGCGGCGCCGAGGGGGCGTTCGCCGGCTTCGACGGCACCCTCAACGTGGCCGGGTCGGCGGGCAACCAGGAGCACACGGCGTCGTTCCTGACCACGTCGAGCTTCCTGCCGGTCGATCAGTTCCCGCAGTTCGCCAGCTCCGCGCCGGTGGACTGGGTCCGACCGGGGTCGGCGCCGTTCGACCCGCGCACCGGTGACTGGTACCTGTGGAGCGGGCAGGCCGACGAGTCGTTCAAGCGCCTCACCCGCACCGTGGACCTCACCGGGGCCACCAGCGGCGAGCTGCGCTTCGCCGCGTCGTACGACATCGAGACGAACTGGGACTTCCTGATCGTCGAGGCGCACGAGGTCGGCAGCGACGACTGGACGACCCTGCCCGACGCGAACGGGCACACCGCCCGGGAGGCCGGGGAGAGCTGCGCGTCGGGGTGGCGGACCATCCACCCGTTCACGGAGCACTACCAGGGCGCGGACTGCTCGCCGACCGGCAGCACCGGTGAGTGGAACGCGGCCACCGGCGCGTCCGGCGGCTGGCAGGACTTCTCGATCGACCTGTCGGCGTACGCCGGTAAGCAGGTCGAGGTGTCGATCTCGTACGTCTCCGACTGGGGCACGCAGGGCCTGGGTGTCTTCCTGGACGACGCGCGGGTGCTCATCGACGGGTCGACGGTGACCGAGACCTCGTTCGAGTCCGAGGACCTCGGCGGCTGGACGGTGGCCGGGCCGCCCGTGGGCTCCGGCGGCAACGCCACCGACTGGTCCCGCAGCCAGCAGGCGTTCGAGGAGGGGTCGGTGGTGATCACCACGGACACCGTGTACCTCGGCTTCGGGCTGGAGGGCCTGCCGCCGGCGGCCCGCAACGACCTGGTCGCCCGCTCGCTGACCCACCTGAGCGGCCGGCCGCGCCGCTGACGCCACGACGGTGCGCCGGCGGTCCGTGGACCGTCGGCGCACCTTCCCCGGTACGCCGGACGCGTCCGACGCCGGTGTGGTGAGCTGTACGGGTGGCGGGGCTGGGTCTGGTACTGCACCCCACCCGGGATGTCACCGAGGTGGTCGGGATCATCGAACGGTGGGCGACGCGCCACCACAAGTCGCTCTTCGTGCGCACGGAGGACAAGCACCGTGTCCCGGCCGGCGTCGAGCCCGTGCCGGAGAACGAGGTCGCCGTCCGCGCCGACGCCTTGATCAGCATCGGCGGCGACGGCACCATGCTGGGCGCGCTGCGCTCCGCCATCCGCGATCCGAAGCCGGTGCTCGGCGTGCACCTGGGCCGGCTCGGTTTCCTCGTCGAGATCGAGCCGCCGGCGCTACCCGAGGCGCTGAGCCGGCTGCTGTCGAAGGACTTCACCATCGAGTCGCACGCCTGCCTGGCCTGCGACGTGTGCGGCGACGACGTCGTGGCGTTCAACGACATCGCGCTGGTCCGGCGGCCCGGCTCGGGCTTCGTCACCGCCACCCTGGCCGTCGACGGGCAGCAGTACGGCTACTACCGCGCCGACGCCGTGGTGGTGAGCACGCCGACCGGCTCCACCGCGTACAGCTATGCCGCCGGTGGTCCGTTGATCTCCCCGGCGGCGGACGCGGTGGTCGTCACCCCGTCGGCGCCGATGGCCGGCATCTCCCGCTCGGTGGTGCTCTCCGGGGGCGAGAAGATCCGGCTGGAGCTGGAGCCGCACTCGTCGGCCGTCGTGGTGGAGATGGACGGGCTGGTGTTCCGGGACGCGGCGAACGAGGGTGCGGTGGACATCAGCTACCGGCGCGACGCCGGGCTGGTGGTGCGCTTCGACCCGCTGCGGTACCAGGAACGCAACCAGTTGAAGATGAGCCTGCTCGACCTGCCGTTCCTTCCCGAACAGCTCAAGGCACTACTCCCAGAGGAACTCCAGAACCCCAACGAAAACGAATTCCCCCCACGCTGCTGACCCCACCCCTCACCCCCGCCCCACCCCGCCCCGCGGTGGGGGCTCGGGGTGGGGGTGGGGGTGGGTGGGTTAGGTCTGGGTCAGGGCCTGGTCTACCAGGGTTTTGGCTTCTTCCTGGATCTTCTTGAGGTGGTCGGGGCCTTGGAAGGACTCGGCGTAGATCTTGTAGACGTCTTCCGTACCCGAGGGCCGTGCGGCGAACCAGCCGGACTCGGTGCTCACCTTGAGGCCGCCGATCGGGGCGTTGTTGCCCGGGGCGGTGGTCAGGGTCGCGGTGATCGGCTCACCGGCCAGCTCGGTGGCGTCAACCTGGTCCGGGGAGAGCTTGGCGAGCACGGCCTTCTGTTCCCGGGTGGCCGGGGCGTCGATCCGGGCGTACGCGGGCGCGCCGAACCGCTCGGCCAGCTCCGCCCAGTGCTCGCTCGGGCTGCGACCGGTGGTGGCCAGGATCTCGGCGGCGAGCAGGCAGAGCAGGATGCCGTCCTTGTCGGTGGTCCAGGTGGAGCCGTCGCGGCGCAGGAACGACGCCCCGGCGCTCTCCTCACCGCCGAAGCCGACCGCCCCGTCGAGCAGGCCGGGCACGAACCACTTGAAGCCGACCGGCACCTCCAGCAGCGGCCGACCCAGATCGGCGGCCACCCGGTCGATCATCGAGGACGACACCAGGGTCTTGCCCACCGCGGCGGCCGGACCCCAGTTGGCGCGGGTACGGAACAGGTGCCCGATCGCCACCGCCAGGAAGTGGTTCGGATTCATCAGGCCGGCGTCGGGGGTGACGATGCCGTGCCGGTCGGCGTCGGCGTCGTTGCCCGTGGAGATCTGGTAGTCGGCGCGGGCGGCGATCAAAGACGCCATCGCGTTCGGCGAGGAGCAGTCCATCCGGATCTTGCCGTCCCCGTCGAGGGTCATGAACCGCCAGGTCGGGTCGACCGTCGGGTTGACCACGGTCAGGTCCAGTCGGTGCCGTTCGGCGATCTCCCCCCAGTACGCCACGCTCGCCCCGCCGAGCGGGTCCGCGCCGATCCGGATACCGGCGTCGCGGATGGCGTCGATGTCGATCGCCGCCGGCAGGTCGTCGACGTAGTGGGCGAGGAAGTCGTACTCACCGGTGGTGTCGGCGGCGCGGGCCCGCGCGTAGGTAATCCGGCGGACCTCCTTGAGCCCGGCGGTGAGGATCGCGTTGGCGCGGTCCTGGATCCACCGGGTGACGTCGGTGTCGGCGGGCCCGCCGTTGGTGGGGTTGTACTTGAAGCCCCCGTCGTCGGGCGGGTTGTGCGACGGGGTGATGACGATGCCGTCGGCGAGCCCGCTGGTGCGGCCCCGGTTGTGGGTGAGGATCGCGTGCGACAGCGCCGGCGTGGGGGTGTAGCCGTCGCGGCTGTCGAGAAGCACGGTGACCCCGTTGGCGGCGAGCACCTCCAGCGCGTCCACGGCGGCCGGCGCGGAGAGCGCGTGCGTGTCCCGGGCCAGGAACAGCGGGCCGTCGAGGCCCTGCTCGCGCCGGTAGTCGCAGAGCGCCTGGGTGACCGCCAGGATGTGGTCGGAGTTGAAGGCGTTGCGCAGGCTGGAGCCCCGGTGGCCGGAGGTGCCGAAGGACACCTGCTGCGCCGGGTCCGCTGGGTCCGGATGCTCGGCGTAGTAGGCGGTCACCAGGCGCGGCACGTCGACCAGGTCGGCGGGCTCGGCGGGCTGGCCGGCACGGGGATGGGTCACGGGGGTCTACCTTCCTGCTGGTGCGACGGTCACGGCTCGACCCGCTGGCCCTTGCCGATGACCACGATGCCGTTGTCGGAGACGGTGTAGCGCTGCCGGTCCTTCTCCAGGTCGACGCCGATCTCGGCGCCCTCCGGGACGAACACGTTCTTGTCCAGGATGGCCCGCCGAACCACCGCGTGCCGGCCGATCTCGACACCCTCCATCAGCACCGAGCCCTCGACGTGCGCCCAGGAGTGCACCCGCACCTTCGGCGACACGATCGAGTTCTCCACCAGCGAGCCGGAGATCACCACACCCGGCGAGACCATCGAGCCGACCGCGCGGCCGACCCGCTCACCCCACTGGTGGACGAATTTCGCCGGCGGCCACGGCGGCTGCTCGGTGTAGATCGGCCAGTCGAAGTTGTACATGTTGAAGACGGGGTGCACGTTGATCAGATCCATGTGCGCGTCGTAGAACGAGTCGAGCGTCCCCACGTCCCGCCAGTAGCCGCGGTCCCGGTCGGTGCTGCCCGGCACCTCGTTGTCGCGGAAGTCGTAGACGTTCGCCTCGCCCCGCTCGACGAGCATCGGGATGATGCTGCCGCCCATGTCGTGCTTGCTGGACTTGTCGGCCGCGTCCCGCTCGACCGCCTCGCAGAGGGCGCGGGTGGTGAAGACGTAGTTGCCCATCGAGGCGTAGATCTCGTCGGGCGCGTCCGGCAGGCCGACCGCGTCGGTGGGCTTCTCGCGGAACGCACGGATCTTCCGGCCGTCCGCGCCGACCTCGATGACACCGAACTGGTCGGCCATCGACAGGGGCTGGCGGATGCCGGCGACGGTCACCGCCGCGCCGGAGGCGATGTGGTCCTCCACCATCTGCCGCGGGTCCATCCGGTAGATGTGGTCGGCGCCGAAGACGATCACGTGGTCGGGCTGCTCGTCGTTGATGAGGTTGAAGCTCTGGTAGATGGCGTCGGCCGAGCCGGCGAACCACCACGGGCCACGACGCTGCTGCGCGGGCACCGGGGTGACGTAGTTGCCGAGCAGCGTGGACATCCGCCAGGTCTTGGTGATGTGTCGGTCGAGGGAGTGGGACTTGTACTGGGTCAGCACGACGATCTTGAGATAGCCGGCGTTGGCCAGGTTGGAGAGGACGAAGTCGACCATGCGGTACATCCCGCCGAACGGGACGGCCGGCTTGGCCCGGTCTGTGGTGAGTGGCATCAGGCGCTTGCCCTCCCCACCCGCCAGGACGATCGCGAGCACCTTGGCAGCCATGCCCCGACGCTATCCACCCGCGTCGGACTTCACCACTCGTACGGGGACTCTTCTGCACTAGGGTGCGGGGTCATGACGGAACCAACCCCGCTGCGCGTCGATCTGCTCACCCGCGAGTACCCACCGGAGGTCTACGGCGGCGCGGGCGTGCACGTCGAGTACCTGGCCCGGGAGTTGCGCCGCCTCGCCGACGTCCGGGTGCACTGCTTCGGCCTCGCGCGCACCGAGCCGGGAGTCACCGCGTACGCCGATCCGCCCGGCCTGACCGGCGCGAACGCCGCGCTGCGCACGATGGGCGTGGATCTGGAGATGGCCGCCGGCACGGCCGGCACCGACGTGGTGCACAGCCACACCTGGTACGCGAACCTGGCCGGGCACACCGCGAAGCTGCTGCACGGGGTGCCGCACGTGGTGACCGCGCACAGCCTGGAGCCGCTGCGGCCGTGGAAGGCCGAGCAGCTCGGCGGCGGGTACACGCTCTCCTCCTGGATCGAGCGCACCGCGATGGAGGCCGCCGACGCGGTGATCGCGGTCAGTGGGGGGATGCGCAACGACGTCCTCGCCGCCTACCCACAGATCGACCCGGACCGGGTCCGGGTGGTCTACAACGGCATCGACACCGTGCAGTACGCGCCGGACTCCGACACCGACGTGCTGGAGCGCCTCGGCATCGACCCCGCGCTGCCCAGCGTGGTGTACGTGGGCAGGATCACCCGGCAGAAGGGCCTGCCCTACCTGCTGCGGGCCGCCCGGGAGTTGCCGGCGGACACCCAGCTCGTGCTCCTCGCCGGCGCACCTGACACGGCCGAGATCGCCGCCGAGGTCCAGGGCCTGGTGGCCGAGCTGCGGGCCAACCGTTCCGGGGTGGTCTGGGTGGCCGAGATGCTGCCCAAGCCCGAGGTGATCCAGGTGCTCACCCACGCCACCGTCTTCGCCTGCCCGTCGGTGTACGAGCCGATGGGCATCGTCAACCTGGAGGCGATGGCCTGCGAAACGGCCGTGGTGGCGACCGCCACCGGCGGCATCCCCGAGGTGGTGGCCGACGGCGAGACCGGTCTGCTGGTGCCCATCGAACAGGCCACCGACGGCTCCGGCACGCCGCTGGCTCCGGAGACGTTCGTCGCCGACCTGGCGGCGGCGATCAACACGCTGCTCGCCGACCCGGCGCGCACCGAGCGGTTCGGCCTGGCCGGCCGGCGGCGCGCGGTCGAGCACTTCTCCTGGGACGCGATCGCCCGGCAGACCCTGGACGTGTACCGCTCGGTCGGGGCGGCGGGCTGACAGGCCCGGTCATCCCGCGGAGGCACGCGCGTCGTACGCCGCGCGGTTGTCGAGCACCTCGTCCATGTGCGTCTGGGCCCAGCCCTTGATGCCGCGCATCATCTGGTGCAGCGAGAGGCCGAGGTCGGTCAACTCGTAGGTGACAGTGACGGGCACCGTCGCCGTCGCCGTACGCGTGATCAGGCCGTCGCGTTCCAGGGAGCGCAGCGTCTGGGTGAGCATCTTCTGGCTGACGCCTGCCAGTAGGCGCGACAGCTCGGAGTAGCGCAGCGGGCGGGGTTCACCGGCGCAGTCAGCGCCGAACCGGTGGGAGCCGTCGCTGCCCAGCGCGGCCAGGATCAGCGTGACCCACTTGTCGGAGATCCGGTCGAGCAGTTTGCGGCTGGGGCACTCGGCCAGGAAGACGTCGTACTCCGCCCTGGTCTGTGCTCTCTGCTGGGCCGCCGTCGTCGTCGCCATCCGCGCCGCTCCCCACCTGTTGGTGTGTTACGCACTTGAGAGTGCCTACTTCCTGTCAGGAAGTTACCCGCCCATAGTGAAGCAGGCACCTGCGCGGCACCGATCGCGCCGCACTCCACCTGGAATCCGAGGTCTGCACATGCGCTCCACGTCCCTTCCCGACGACGCCCGCGCCCTGCCCGACGACAGCGCTTCCGTGCCCGGCGGCACCTGGATGCTTGGCGACCTGAACGTCACCCGCTTCGGCTACGGCGCCATGCAACTCGCCGGCCCGTGGGTAATGGGGCCGCCCGCCGACCACGACGGCGCGCTCGCCGTCCTGCGCGAGGTCGTCGACCTCGGCATCACCCACATCGACACCAGCGACGCGTACGGGCCAGGCATCACCAACAGGCTGATCCGGGAGGCCCTGCACCCGTACCCCGAATCGCTGCACATCGTCACGAAGGTCGGCGCGACCCGCGACCAGCAGGGCGGTTGGCCTCCCGCCCGTAAGCCCGACGACCTGCGCCGGGCGGTCCACGAGAACCTGGAGAACCTCGGCGTCGAGGTGCTCGACCTGGTCAACCTGCGGCTCGGCAACGCCGAAGGCCCGCAACCCGGCTCGCTCGCCGAACCGTTCGAGACGCTCGTCGACCTCCAGCAGCAGGGCCTGATCCGGCACCTCGGCGTGAGCACCGCGACGGCGCAGCAGGTCGCCGAGGCGCAGGCGATCGCGCCGATCGTGTGCGTACAGAACATGTACAATTTGGCCTTCCGCCAGGACGACGAGCTGATCGACATGCTCGCCGAACAGGGCGTCGCCTACGTGCCCTACTTCCCGCTCGGCGGCTTCAGCCCGCTCCAGTCCGCGGCCCTGTCGGCCGTGGCCGCCAGGTTGGCCACCACGCCGATGTCGGTCGCCCTGGCCTGGCTGCTGCGGCGCTCGCCGAACATCCTGCTCATTCCGGGTACGTCGTCAGTCGCGCACCTACGCGAGAACGTCGCCGGCGCAGGGCTGTCGCTCTCCGACGAAGACCTCGCCGAACTGGACAAGATCGGAAAGTGACGACGCGTCCGCCGCGCGGGGCGCACGGCCGCCCTCGTGTCGGGGTGCGGCGGCGCCTCGGGCGGCGGGCGTTCCGTGCGGCGGACGCCTCGTCGGCGGTGTCGTCGACCGACCCGAGCGCCCTGCGGTGGTCAGGTAGACGATCCCGATTCCACTGCGCCGCACGCCGATCAGTTGATCGGACTCGACGATGAAATGCGACCAGGTCGTGAACCCGCCGATGAGCCCGAAGCCGCCACTCTCACCTGTTCGATCATGGCCGGAAGACTCCGTCACCTGAGCCGCTCCGCTGGGTCCGATGATCCGCGTCAACAGCGGCCGAAAGCGTCGTACACCTGCTCTAGTCTTCGTGGGTGATCGATGCGTTGGCGCAGGCGGAGGCCGCTGTGGCGGCCTGCCTCGACCGCGCCACCTGGGCCGCCGACGAGCGGGACCTCGTCGCCTCCCTGGACGCCGCCCACCGCCTGGAGCAACGGCTGGCCGCGGTCAAGCTGGCCCTCGTATGCGAGCTGGACGGTCGAGGCATCGCCACCGCGCAGGGTGCGTCCTCGACGGCGGTGTGGCTGCGCGACCGCTTGCGACTCGGGGTCGGCGCCGCGCGCCGTCTGGTCGAGCTCGCCGCCACGCGCGACGCCGCACAGCGCCGCCGGTGCGGAGGCTGCCGACAAGGCCGTCGGTGTCCTCGTCGACTGGGCCGCGCACTTCGACGCCGTCCTGCTGCGCAAGCTCGGCACCCGGATCCTCGACCACGTCGCCCCGGAGGTCGCCGACGCGGCCGCCGAGGCGGCGCTGCGGGCACAGGAGTCGCGCGAGGCCCGCGACCGGCACGTGACAGTGAGCGAGCAGCCGAACGGGCGGCTGCGCCTCTCCGGCATCCTCGACACCGAAGCCGCCGCACTGCTGCGCACCGGCGACCTGCCCGAGAACGGCGGTGACGTCAGCGCCGACGGACCAGTCAGCAGCGCCGGGTGTCAGGTGACGCGGAGGGTGGCGGCGAGGTGGGCCAGCCCGGCCGGGGCGTCGGCGGACCGCCACGTGACCGCGACCAGCTTCCGTGTCGCGGGCCGGTCGTGAACCTCGCCGTGGGCGGTGCGTTCCGCTTCGAGCAGGGTCCGGCCCGCCCGGAGCATGTCGCCGACGTGGGCGTACGCGCGGGCCACGTCGAGGAGGTACGCGGCCCGATGCTCGGGCGGCAGCCACCGCCACTTGTCGGTGGCTACCAGTCGCTCGTGCCGTACGGTCGCCGCCGCGACGTCGCCGAGGGCCGCCTCGGCCACCACTCGCGCTGCCTCGACCGCCGCACGGCCGAAACCCCAGCCGCCACTGGAACCACCGCCACCGAAACCCCAGCCACCAGTGTCACCGCCAGCAGGGCCGCCGCTGGGCCCGTCGTGTTGGGCGATCCGCGCAGCCTGGTCGAGCGACCGGGTGGCACCGCGTGCGTCTCCCCCACCTGCGGCGGCGAAGGCGGCCTGGAGGAGCAACGTCCCGCGCAGCGAGGACACGGCCGGAGAGCTACCACCGTCCCGGGACTCTTCGATGCGCTCGGCGGCGACGAGCGCGGCTTCCAGAGCCGACCTTCGCCGGCCGCGGGACTGTAGCGCCTGACTCAGCGACACGGTGGCAACGCCGGCGAGCTGTGCGTCATTCGTGGCGAGGGCGACGGCCATCCCACGGTCGGCGGCCAGCCAGGCCAACTCCCCCTGGTCGACCTTCACCAGCAGCAGGGCGGTCAACCCGTACACCGAGACCAGCAGTGCGTCGGTCGCCCTTCCGGGGCGAGCGGCCTGCGTCTCGCGGGCGGCGTCGAGCAGTCCAGGTAGCAGGGCGAGCAGCGTCGCGTACCGGGCGTGCCGGTAGCTCTGTTCGGCGTGATCCAGCCGGGCACGTAACTCGTCGACGATCGACGGCTGCGTCGAACCCCGCAGGTGGTACCGGGCCAGTGCGCTCCGAATCTCCTCCACCCCTGCGCCGATGGGGTCCGCCCGCACGGGCCGCGCGGGCAACAGGACCTCCACATCGATGCGGAGGGTTTCGGCGATCTCCCGCAGGTTGGACACCCGCTCCAGCCGGCGTACCCCACGCTCGACCTTGTCCACCCAGCTCTTGGACTTGCCGAGACGGTCGGCGAACTGCTGCTGCGTCATGTTGCGCCGCACCCGCCACTGGGCGACCCGGCGACCTACCGGCAGCTCGTTCACCGCGAGCCCGTCGCGCTCACCGCAGCACCCCCACCACGACCAACAGGAGTACGACCACCGCGATCACGAGTCCGTAGGCGTACTGCCGTCGGGTGACCGGCGCCCGCGCTGAACGCGGCGGACAGGGCACCCGATCCCCGTCCGGCTGCGGAGGCCGACCGCCGGCAACCGGGTACGCCGGCGGCAACGGCCCATTCGACGAACGCTCGTCCAACTGTGCCTCCTCGAACATGACGGAAGGGGTGGTAACGACGCAGGTCAGGGCGGAGCGACACGGGGGAACCGCCCCGCCCTGCCAGGAGGAACTCCGCTGCTGACGAGAGACCCTCTGCCCTCAACTTAGAAGGCACTGCCTTCACAGTCAACAGAGCATGCACGGTGAGTTACCCACAGTGCGAAGATCGGTGCGCTGACGAGAGGTGGCGCCACCATGCCGCAAGCACCGCTGTACGAGCAGATCATCGATGACGTTGCTGCTTCGATTCAGGCCGGCACGTTGCAGCCGGGCGACAAACTGCCCTCCATCGCCGAGATGCGAGAGCAGTACCAGTCGAGCGCTTGGCCGGTGCGTTACGCCCTGCGGATCTTGGAGGAGCGAGGCTGGATCGTCACTCGCCAGGGCAAGGGCTCGTTCGTGGCACCGAACCCGCCCGCCTGAGCCTGAGCACACACCCCCGTTCCTTGATCGTTGTCGGCTGAGCAGTGCGACACACCGAGCGCGGTGCTGCTGAGGTGCCAACGATCACCGGCCGCTCGACCGCGACCACGGGCTCCTCGTGAAGATCCGCGCTCCGGGGACGGGACGGTCAGTCGGCTGGCGTGATCAGCGTCAGGGTCGGGAAGTATGTGCGGTAGCGCGCCCCGTCACGGGTCAGCAGGTGGTACCGGCACACGGCGGCATGCGCGCCGATGTAGAAATCGGCTACCAGCGACCGTTTCGTGCCACCCAGTTTGCGGTACCGCGTGTAGGCCTTGCCGGCGAGGAAGCCGGCCAGGTATGGAAGCTCCTCGCGCAGGAAGTCCCCTGCCGGCAATGCCTCGTCCAACTCCTCGATGCGGGCGAAACGGACCGACACCTCGGCGTACACGATGGGGTTGATCACCAAGTTGCCCGCGTCGCGCGCCTCGGCGAGGGCGCTTCCGGACCAGTCTGCCCACTTGAGGTCGTCGGTCAGGATGTCCAGCAGCACGTTGGTGTCGACCAGGGTCGTCACCGCGTCCGGCGAGCGCGGCGGCAGGGCGCGGAGCCGGTCACTCGCCACGTAACAGCTCCATCAGCTCCTCGGTGGACATGTGCTCGGTCTCCTTGGCGCTGCCTCGACCGCGCATGTGGCGGACGAGTCGCTGACCCCGGGTGTCGGAGCCGTGTACGCGCACGATGCGCAGGGCCCCGCCCTCCTCCACCACGTCGACCTCGTCGCCCTCGTGCAGGTTGTAACGGGCTCGCAGCGCGGCCGGGATGGTCACCTGGCCCTTGCTGTTCAACCGCATGCTCTGTACCTCCGTCACGTAATACGAACGATACGTGACACCTACCGTTACGCGGTGCGTCCGATGAACCGCGCGGGGGGCTGAGCGGGGTGCTTGGCCGCGCGCGAGCCGATCTCGCACAGTAGGTTGGCGGAGTGACAGGACGGTTCCCGATCGAAGACGTCTCCCCCGTCGTCTCGTGCGGGCGGTACCCGGCCAAGGCAGTCGTCGACGAGCCGGTCCCGGTGTCGGCGCGCGCCTACCGGGAGGGGCACGACGCGCTGGGCTGCAACGTGGTGTGGGCGGGCCCGGACGGCGAGCAACGCCCGTTCACCCGGATGCGCCCTGGCGAGCCCGGCCAGGACCGCTGGCACGCCACCATCGCGCCGGACGCGGTCGGCGAGTGGACCTTTTCCATCGAGGCGTTCCAGGACCCGTATCTGACCTGGCAGAACGCGGTGACCAAGAAGATCGCCGCCGGGCAGGGGCCGGAGGACTTGGCCAACGACCTGGCCGAGGGCGCACGCGTGCTCGCCGCCGCCCGCGAGCTGGTGCCGGCCGCCGACCGGGCCCGGGTCGCCGACGCGCTCACCGCCCTCGCGGACACCGACCTTCCGTTGCCGCAGCGGGTCGACCCGGCGCTGGCCCTGGCCGACCTGCTCTGGGAGCACCCGGTGCGGGAGCTGGTGACCGTCGGTGACGCGTACTCCCTCTGGGTGGACCGCAAGCGGGCCCTCTTCTCGGCCTGGTACGAGTTCTTCCCGCGCTCCGAAGGAGCGGCGGGTGGGCGCTCCGGCACCTTCGCCACCGCGACCGAGCGGCTGCCGGGTGTGGCCGCGATGGGCTTCGACGTGCTCTACCTGCCGCCGATCCACCCGATCGGCCGGATCAACCGCAAGGGCCGCAACAACGCGCTCACCGCCGGGCCGACCGACGTGGGCTCGCCGTGGGCGATCGGCGCCGCCGAGGGCGGCCACGACACGATCCACCCCGACCTGGGTACGCCGGCAGACTTCCGCGCCTTCATCCAGGCGGCGGCGGCGCAGGGCCTGGAAGTGGCGATGGACCTGGCGCTGCAGTGCGCGCCGGACCACCCGTGGGTCACCGAGCACCCGGAGTGGTTCACCACCCGGGCGGACGGGAGCATCGCGTACGCGGAGAACCCGCCGAAGAAGTACCAGGACATCTACCCGGTCAACTTCGACAACGATCCGGAGGGCATCCGGGCCGAGGTGCTGCGGGTGGTGCTGCACTGGGTCGGCGAGGGCATCCGGATCTTCCGGGTGGACAACCCGCACACCAAGCCGTTCGACTTCTGGCACTGGCTGATCGCCGAGGTCAAGAAGGTCGATGAGGACGTGCTGTTCCTCGCCGAGGCGTTCACCCGGCCGGCGATCATGCACGGCCTCGGCAAGATCGGCTTCACGCAGTCGTACACCTATTTCACCTGGCGCACGACGGCCGCCGAGATGCGGGAGTACTGCGAGGAGCTGGTCGCCTCGGCCGACCACATGCGGCCGAACTTCTGGCCGAACACGCCGGACATCCTGCACAGCTCGTTGCAGCACGGCGGCCCGCCGATGTTCAAGATCAGGGCGGTGCTGGCGGCGCTGCTCTCCCCCTCCTGGGGCCTGTACGCGGGCTACGAGCTGTTCGAGCACGTCGCCCGGCCGGGCGCGGAGGAGTACCTGGACAACGAGAAGTACGAGCTGCGTCCTCGCGACTGGGCCGGCGCCGAGGCGCAGGGCCGCTCGCTGGCGCCGTTCCTGGCCACCCTCAACCGGGTACGCCGCGACAACCCGGCCCTGCACCAGCTGCGTAACCTGCGCTTCCACGAGATCGACAACCCGGCGCTGCTGTGCTGGTCGAAACACGACCCGGACACCGGCAACACCGTCATCGTGGTCTGCTCGTTCGACTCGCGCGAGGTGCAGTGGGGCAACACCACGCTCGACATGCCGGAGCTGGGGTTCGACTGGCACGAGCGGTTCACCGTGTACGACGAGCTGACCGGCACCAGCTACGACTGGGGTCAGCGCAACGCGGTGCGGCTCGACCCGTACCTGCAACCGGCGCACGTGCTGACCGTCCGCCGGCCGACACCCCCCGCCGCACCCGCACCCGTCAGCGCCGAGGCGGCGGATCTGACCGTCACCGACGTACCGGATGAGTTGTCCGGCGGCACCGCGCCGACCACCCCGGCCGCCTCCCGCCCGCCCGCCTCCGCACCGACCGAAGCCGCCCCGAAGGACGACCGATGGACCAGCTGATCACCGGCGTGACGCACGACCCGCACGCGCTGCTCGGCGCGCACCCCGCCGACGGGTGGACGACGATCCGCACGATGCGCCGGGGTGCGGGCGACGTGCTGCTGCTCGTCGGCGACGAGCGGCACCCGATGAAGCGGGTGCACGACCTGGGCGTCTTCGAAACCCACGTCGAGGGCACCGTGCTCGACTACCGGCTGGAGGTCGACGGCACCGTCCACGACGACCCGTACCGCTACCCGCCGACGCTCGGCGAGCTGGACCTGCACCTGATCGGCGAGGGCCGGCACGAGCGACTGTGGGACGCGCTCGGCGCCCGGGTCTTCGACGAGGGTGTGGCGTTCAGCGTGTGGGCGCCCAGCGCCCGTGGCGTGCGGGTGGTCGGCGACTTCACCGGCTGGGGTCCGGACGACGGCTGGCCGATGCGGTCGCTCGGCTCCAGCGGCGTGTGGGAACTGTTCGTCCCCAACGCGCGGGTCGGTGCCCGCTACAAGTACCGGGTCCTCGGCGCCGACGGAAAGTGGCGGGACAAGGCCGACCCCCTGGCCGCGTACGCCGAGGTGCCGCCGGCCACCGCGTCCGTGGTGCACCACTCGACGTACCGGTGGAACGACGCGGACTGGCTGGCCCGCCGGGCCGAGCGCAAGCCGCACCAGGAGCCCATGAGCGTGTACGAGGTGCACCTCGGCTCGTGGCGGCCCGGCCTGGGCTATCGCGAGCTGGCCGAGCAGCTCACCGCGTACGTCACCGAGCTGGGCTTCACGCACGTCGAGTTCCTGCCCGTGATGGAGCACCCGTTCGGCGGCTCCTGGGGCTACCAGGTGACCGGCTACTACGCGCCGACGTCCCGCTTCGGCGACCCGGACGAGTTCCGCCACCTCGTGGACCGGCTGCACGCCGCCGGCGTCGGCGTGATCCTGGACTGGGTGCCCGCGCACTTCCCGAAGGACGAGTGGGCCCTCGCCCGCTTCGACGGCACCCCGCTCTACGAGCATCCCGACCCCCGGCGCGGCGAGCACCCCGACTGGGGCACGTACGTCTTCGACTTCGGCCGCCGCGAGGTGCGCAACTTCCTGGTCGCCAACGCGCTCTACTGGTGCGAGGAGTTCCACGTCGACGGGCTGCGGGTCGACGCGGTCGCGTCGATGCTCTACCTGGACTACTCCCGCGACGAGGGCCAGTGGGCCCCCAACCAGTACGGCGGTCGGGAGAACCTGGAAGCCATCGCGCTCATGCAGGAGGTGAACGCGACGGTCTACAAGCACCACGCCGGGGTCGTGATGATCGCCGAGGAGTCCACCGCCTGGCCGGGCGTCACCCGACCCACCGCCGACGGCGGGCTGGGCTTCGGCTTCAAGTGGAACATGGGCTGGATGCACGACACCCTGCTCTACACCTCGAAGGACCCGATCTACCGCCAGCACCACCATCACCAGCTCACGTTCTCCCTGGCGTACGCCTGGAGCGAGAACTACGTGCTGCCGATCAGCCACGACGAGGTCGTGCACGGCAAGGGCTCCCTGGCCGGCAAGATGCCCGGCGACACCTGGCAGCGGCTGGCCAACGTCCGGGCGCTGCTGGCGTACATGTGGGCGCACCCCGGCAAGCAGCTGCTGTTCATGGGCTCCGAGCTGGCCGACGACCGGGAGTGGGGCGAGGAGCGCGGTCTCGACTGGTACCTGCTGCACGACCCGGCCCGCGCCGGCGTGCAGCGGCTCGTCGGTGACCTCAACCGGGTCTACCGGGCCACCCCGGCGCTCTGGGCGCAGGACACCGAGCCGGCCGGGTTCCGCTGGATCGCCGGAGACGACGTCGCCAACAACACCGTCTCCTTCGTCCGGATCGCCCCGGACGGCTCGACGCTGGTGTGCGTGGCGAACTTCTCCGCCCAGCCGCTGCACGACTACCGGATCGGGCTGCCGGCCGGCGGGACGTGGACCGAGGTGCTCAACACCGACGCCCACCACTACGGCGGGTCGGGCGTGGGCAACCTGGGCGCGGTGCACGCCGAGGACGTGCCGTGGCACGGAATGGTCGCCTCGGCGGCCCTCCAGGTGCCCCCACTGGGCGTCATCTGGCTCCGCCAAGGCTGACTGTCGCCGCCAACCTCTTGATCACGTGATGCTGAGCATTCGTCAGGAGACTCCTGGAACCGACTTTCTGATCACGTCGGCCACTCAGCGGGTCGGGGGACGGTATCGCAGCATCGCTGGAGGGGCAGGGCTTACGGCAGATAGGCGCAGACCTGTACTAGCGTTGACGCCGTGAGCAATCGTGCTGCGAGGTACGAACCGATGACGATGGCACGCCTGGGTGTCCTGCTCGTCGGGGGCGACGACACCAGGCGGTGGCGTCTGGTGGCGGAGTTCCTGGAGGAGTACGGCTGGGAAGCATCCGAGCATCGCGCTGACCTGCTGATCCAGGAGCCAGCGCCAACAGGTGACGATCATTGGGATGTCTTCCTCGCGGCATTGGCGGAGTATCTCTCCGCCCGCGACGGGCGCGGCGCACCCTCGTGGGTCGAGACGCGGTCGCTACGGCAGTTTTGGTTCCCCTTCAACACGCGCGCCGCCCGCGTCGACGCCGTGGTGCACGCGCCTGCGGCATTCCGGCGCCGTGGGGTGTTCATCTCCCCGCAGGAGTTGAAGGTCGCGTGAGCGCCGACGACCCGCTGCTGGATCGTACTGCCATCGAGGACGCCTTCCGCAGGCTCGGTGACCGGCTGGCCAAGCGGGGCGTGGTCGCCGACCTTTATATCTTCGGCGGAGCTGCCATGGCGCTGGCCTACGACGCCCGCCGGGCGACGCGGGACATTGACGCCGTTTTTCAGCCGCACGGCATCGTCCTCGACGAAGCGCGGGCCGTCGCGGACGAGCTAGGGCTGCCGCAGTGGTGGCTGAACGAACAGGCGAGCGCGTACGTCGCCGCTGGCGGGGACCCGGAGGCACCGCGAGTCTTCGATCATCCGGGCCTGCGGGTCTCGGCGGCGTCCCCGGAGCATCTGCTTGCCATGAAGGTTCTCGCGGCACGACGCCGAGACGCCGAGGACATCCGCTTCCTCGTGGAGCACCTCGGGCTGAACAACCCCGAAGAGGTCCTCGGCCTTTGCGCCGAGATCTTCCCGGACGAAGAGGTCCCCGGCCGGGCGAGGCTTGTCCTTGAAGACGTGTTCGACGGCCGGTAGCCCGGCAGGGGCCGTCGGTCAGACCAGCCCGGCGTCGCGCAGCAGTTGCCACAGGCCGGCGCCGTCCGGCGCGGAGAGCCACTTCTGCCCCACCGGCCCCGAGGACGGCCGGCCGGGGCGGGCAGGCTACCGGCCAGCACCGACTGGTTCGGGGACGGTCGGCGGATCGCCATCCCGGCGACGTTCTCCGGGTGGGCGGCGGGCTCATGGGCTCCGAACTGGCCGACGACCGGGAGTGGAGCGAGGAGCGCGGTCTCGACTGGTACCTGCTGCACGACCCCGCCCGCGCCGGCGTGCAGCGGCTCGTCGGTGACCTCAACCGCGTCTACCGGGCCACCCCGGCGCTCTGGGCGCAGGACACCGAACCGGCCGGATTCCGCTGGATCGCCGGAGACGACGTCGCCAACAACACCGTCTCCTTCGTCCGCATCGCCCCGGACGGCTCGACGCTGGTGTGCGTGGCGAACTTCTCCGCCCAGCCGCTGCACGACTACCGAATCGGGCTACCGGCCGGCGGAACGTGGACCGAGGTCCTCAACACCGACGCCCACCACTACGGCGGGTCCGGGGTGGGCAACCTGGGGGCTGTGCACGCCGAGGACATGCGCTGGCACGGACTGGTGGCCTCGGCGGCCCTCCAGGTGCCCCGCTGGGCGTCATCTGGTTGAAGAGGGAGATCAAGTGAGCGCGAGTACGACGAGCGCCGCCACCACCACGATCACCGCAATGACATTGAATACCATGACCGTGGAGTAACCGATATTGGTGTTGTTTCGCCCACACCGCCGACTGATCGTCCGTCCCGCGGCAGCCACCGCCGCACCCTGTTTGGTGCAATACCGCTCAGGGTCGACGGCAGGGCTCAGGCAAGGTAGCGATATGACCGTTGCGGGTGTTTCGGGGAGACACTCCTGATCATGGTGGTATGAGGCCGGGCGCGGCCTTTCGATGATCATCCAGGTGTCGAAGCTAGAAAGATCAATCGAGGACCGCGCCCGTTGGGATCATCATCGCTGATCGGTGTGCTTGCCCTGCACGCGGATCAGGTCGCAGTGTCGTTGCCCGCCTCGCGGCGGGCGAGTCTGGTCGAGGCGTTGACGGCGGTGCCGGACCGGCGTGACCCGCGAGGCGTGGTGCATCCGCTCGCGGGAGTCCTGGCGACCGCGGTCGCGGCGGTGCTGGCCGGCGCCCGCTCGGCGGCGGCGGTCGCGGAGTGGGCCGACGATGCCCCACAGCCGGTGCTGGCAGGCCTGGGTGTGTGGCGGGATCCGTTCACCGGGGTGTACCGGGCGCCGGACGAGTCCACGTTCCGCAGGATTCTGGCCGGCGTCGACGCCGATGCCCTGGACGACACCGTCGGCCGATGGATCATCGCGTCGCGGCCGCAGGCGGACACGGGCCGGCGGGCGTACAGCGTGGACGGCAAGACGCTGCGGGGCAGCGGCCCGGCCGGTGGGCAGGTGCATCTCCTCGCAGTGCTGGACCAGCACACCGGGACCGTCCTCGGCCAGGTCGACGTCGCGGGCAAGACGAACGAACTCACCCGTTTCCAGCCGCTGCTGGCCCCGCTCGATCTGACCGCGACGGTCGTCACCGCCGACGCGTTACACACCCAACGCGAGCATGCCCGCTGGCTGGTCGAGGAGAAGCAGGCCGGGTACGTCTTCACCGTCAAGCGCAACCAGCCGTGTCTGTACCGGCAGCTCAAAGCCCTGCCCTGGGCGAAGATCCCGGTCCAGGACGAGACCAGCACACGCGGCCACGGCCGCTACGACATCCGCCGCCTGCAAGCAGTCACCTGCACCGCAGCGCTCGCCCTCGATTTCCCGCACGCCGTGCAAGCGCTGCAGATCCGGCGCCGTCGGCTGAACCTGACCACCGGCCGCTGGTCCACCATCACCGTCTACGCGATCACCAACCTGACCGCCGCACAAGCCAGCCCCGCTGACCTGGCCGACTGGCTCCGCGGGCACTGGGCCATCGAAACCCTGCACCACATCCGCGACACCACCTACACCGAAGACGCCAGCCGCCTGCGCACCGGCAACGCACCCCGAGTCATGGCCACCCTGCGCAACACCGCGATCAGCCTGCTACGCCTGACCGGCACCACCGCCATCGCCAAAGCCCTACGCCATAACAGCCGAAACCCCTACCGACCACTACAACTGCTCGGAATAAACCTGAAACGGGCATAGGCTTACCTTGCCTGAGCCCTGGGGTCGACGGTGGCTGCCCGGCTGAAGATCCGAATACAGTAGCAACAGCCCTCGCTGTTCCTAAAGCCGTGAATCAGGACTGTCGTTAATGCGACCAGCACGCCGCCGACTTCGATGAATGAGCAGCACGAAAGCCACGGCACTAGTCACCGAAATCGCCGCCATGACAAGCCCACTAATTGGATCTCCCTTTGAATCAGCGAGCATGGCCACCGCGAGAACTCCAGTGATGGCGGAAATTACAATCGCCATCCCTCGATTAACCAAATGATGATGACGCCGATCAACCTCGATCATCTCGGCGCGCTCTGCCTCGCTCCGATCAGCAATTCCAGGCGTGAAGCGCGACGGATAACCGAGCAACAGCAAGGCAACGAATCCCAACAGGATGATGCCAGCCAAGAGAAGCCACTTCAATACTTCGGCAATATCCATCGTCAACCAACGTACTGGCTATAAAGGCTGGTGAGCGGGTCATGGTTCGTTCCTATCGACCAGCCTGCGACGACGTACGACGCTCGCGCCGGATCAATCCGATAGGCCTGCTCGTAGCGCCCGGCCGACAGGTGCAGCTTTGTCGCGCCCGTCAACTTGGTTCCCACCCTTCCAAGCGGAATAGCCAGCTCTCTTCTGAAGGGCTTGTTCTGCCCTGGTATACGGACCTTAGCCGTCGGGATTTTGGTTAGCGCGAAATCCGTGGCTACCCCGATGCCTAATTTACCCCAGTCCTCCGCAGTCCTATCACTCTTATAAAAATCATATCCGCGATAGCCAGCGCTGATTCCTGCTGCAGCGAGGGCCACACCTCCACAGATACCAGCCGTAGCGAAGACACAGGCACCCATCCCGACGATTGCAGCTCCGTTGAGGATAGCTCCGCGATGCTCGACGAGCCAGTCTCCACTGCTGCACACCCATGACCACCCCCCGCAAGCCTTCTTGGGCGACGGCGGCTTCACGATCTCCGGCTTGGGCTTGGGCGGTACGTACTTGCCACGCTTAGACTTCGTACTCGTCTTGCCGTGCTCCTTGCCCCAGTCCTTGTTCTTCCCGGTCCCACAACCGCCTGGACATCCGCCAGCACCACGCCCATCGCCATCCTTTAGCGGCCGTGGATCGTAGCCGTAGCAGTCGAAGTGCCGGCAGTCCTCGGGGATGAGCCCCGTCGGGTCGCTCGACGTGACCGGCGTGTTGTTGGCGTACGAATATCCGTTCCACTGCTGGGGCTGCTGAGAGTCCTGCAGCGGGTCCAGCGAAGCGAACTTGCCGATGCTCGGGTCGTAGGCGCGGGCGCCGACGATGCTGAGTCCTGTTGGGCTCATCGGCTTGTCGAGGAAACCGTGGTTGTCGGGTGCCGTGACGGTGGCACCCCGAGCGCCGCCATACGGCGTGTACTGCCGCCAGGTTGGGTTCTGGGCGGTGTTGTCGAGGTAGAGCGATGGGGTGCCCTGGTGGTCGGCGATGGCGAAGGTGTACGCCGTGCCGCTGCCGGTGCGGATGCAGCTGCCGCCGCCGGGGAGCGCGTAGTACCGGTTGCCCGTGACGACGGTGGACGTGGTGTTGAGAGTGAGTTGCTGTCCCGGCAGGTACAGGGTGTTCTTGCCGGGCTCTTTCTGTAGCAGCAAGCCACCGTCGGTGTCGTAGATGAAGCTGTTGTTCCCGCTGGCGCCCCCGGTCACCGCGACCAGATCGCCGGCTTCGTCCCAGGTGAGGGTTTGGTTGCCCTGGGCGGCGTTGCGGCCGGTGGTGTTGCCGGCGTTGTCGTAGGTGTACGACGTGGTGCCGGTGGTCCCGCCGGTCGTGGTGGTCGAGGTCAGGGTGTGGGGCTTGTTCTGACCGTTGCCGTTGTAGGCGGCGGAAGTGTGACGGAAGTGGCAGCGTGCACGCAGTCGACCTTGACGGTCGAGAAGGCGATCTCGGCGACGGCAGCGACTGGCGTTCGTCCATCGATTAGGAATCATCAGCGACCCGCGCCCTGGAGGCCAGGCCGCACAACGGAGCCCCCACGATACAAGGGGATTGACAACCGACTGTCGCCGGCAGGGTGAAGTTCAGTCCCTGCCGGCGACAGCGGCATTTGTTAACGCAGATACAGCAGACCTCGACCCAGATTGATTGATAAGCTAACTATCCGCTGCAACTGTTCTATTGAGAGACGGCTGGGACAGTGTAGGGAGTTCCTTAGATCAGCTCAGAACTGAAGCAGGCGAGCCAGAATCGGGATCCCTAGAGCAAGGGCGGACCAACCAACGGCAAACCAAAGCAGATGGCGCACCCAAGGAACCTCTGAGAGAACTTCGCCACCCGGTACCGAGTCGGCGTTTTTCTTTCTCCATGCCTCGATAGCCTCGGCCGCACCAACATTCCTCCGACTCCCCCACAGCTTCCCCAACAACGAGCCCTGGAAGGCGTAACAGGCCACATCTCGATGATCTGCCACCCTGACCACCAGCCCGTTCTCTGCGTCAACGCCCTCGACTCGACCCCATGGCACGATCACCCTCATTCCAGGGTTGACTATCTGGAGCGACTCGCGTGTCAACTTAACGAAGGAGAACATCGTTGTCAGCGAGATCAGGTAACAGATTGCCGCGAAAAAGCTGGCCACAGCAATGAGCCCACTCCACCCATTTACTGGATTCAGGCTGAACATGAGCATCATGAAGCCGAAGAGCATCCAAAGCAGGAGGCCGCCCACCCAGTTCAGCTTGTTCCTCATACCCGCCTCAACTCCTCACCAGATGTCTGCACCGTTCGCTCCGGCCCACATACTGGCGTTGGCAGACAGGCCAGTCATGCTAGCACCAAGATCAAAGTTGTTTACCACCTGCTTGGTGCGAGCGGAAGCGTAGCTCAAAGCAGGGAAGGCAGCAATGGCGTCATCGGCCATATAGCCTGCGTTAATTAGAGGCACGGGCGCACGGGACCGTACCATGTCCCCGAGCGCGGTAGTGCGGGTTGGCATCTTCGCGCCCATCGAGGGATTGAGCTTCCAGGGGACCTCTCGCCAAAACGCTGCACCAGATCCCGCCGCACCACGGGCTAGTCCTGCTCCGCCGACAATAAACGCAGCATCTATCGCGTGAGATTTCCAATCCATTTTGCCAAGTTCCCAGTCGTTTTTATATCCGTCGACAAATATCCCGCCAGCAAGCACGGCACCGGCGACCACCGTGCAGGCACCTGCGGATGCAACGATGCAAACAACGCCGCCGACAACGATCAGACCCTTGCTAATAGTCCCCCAATTTTCGGAGAGATAGTCCCCGGTTGAATGGTAAGCCTTTTGCACCTTACTGCTTGCATTGCAAACCCAGGACCATGCCGAGCACTCCTTCTTCTTTGGCTTCGGGCTTTGGCTGGGCGGCGGCACATACTTCCCGCGCTTCAGCTTGGTGCTGCTCAGATTGTTCTTCTTGCCGTAGGTCACGTTGTCGGTGGAACCGCAGCCGCCCGGGCAACCCTTCTTGACGTCGTAGCCGTAGCAGTCGAAGTACTTGCAGTCATCGGGGATCATGCCGGTGGGGTCGCTGGACGTCACCGGGGTGTTGTTGGCGTACGAATACCCGTTCCACTGTTGCGGCTGGGCCGCGTCTTGGAGTGGGTCCACCGAGATGAACCGACCGAGCGTCGGGTCGTAGGAGCGGGCACCGACGGTGGTGAGACCCGTCGGGCTCATGGGCTTGTTCAGGAAGCCATGGTTGTCGGGTGCGGCGACGGCCGCACCTCGGGCACCGCCGTACGGGGTGTACTGCCGCCAGGTCGGGTTCTGGGCGGTGCTGTCGAGGTAGAGGGTCGGCGTCCCCTGGTGGTCAGCGATGGCGAAGGTGTACGCCGTGCCACTGCCGGTGCGGATGCAGGTGCCCCCACCGGGGAGGGCGTAGTAGCGGCTGCCGGTGACGACGGTGGTGGTCGTGTTGAGGGTGTGTTGTTGCCCGGGCAGGTAAAGGGTGTTCTTGCCCGGCTCCTTCTGCAGTAGCAGGTTGCCGTCGGCGTCGTAGATGAAGCTGTTGTTGCCGCTCGTGCCGCCGGTGACGTCGGCGAGCTTGCCGGCGTCGTCCCAGGTGAGAGTCTGGCTTCCCTGGGCGGCGTTGCGGCCGGTGGTGTTGCCGGCGTTGTCGTAGGTGTACGACGTGGTGCCGGTGGTCCCGCCGGTCGTGGTGGTCGAGGTCAGGGTGTGGGGCTTGTTCTGACCGTTGCCGTTGTAGGCGTAGGTGGTCTTGGTGTCGGTGCCACCGCTGAGGTTGTGCTCGGTCTGCTGGGTGCGGTTACCGATCAGGTCGATCTGCCAGCTGGTCCAGTAGGCGCTACCCGCGCCGATGCTGTTGCCGACCATTGACTTGTTGGCGTCGGTGGGCGTGGCGGCGCAGGCG
The DNA here is from genome assembly GCF_045161355.1 of Micromonospora sp. NBC_00617. Lineage (NCBI taxonomy): Bacteria > Bacillati > Actinomycetota > Actinomycetes > Micromonosporales > Micromonosporaceae > Micromonospora > Micromonospora sp. NBC_00617. The sequence continues at coordinate 3,621,818 of NZ_CP107751.1, forward strand.
TCGGTGCCGGTCCAGGCTTCGGTGAGGCGGGCCAGGCCGTCGTAGCCGTAGCACTGCGTCTCCGCCGGGGTGGTGGCACCCAGCCGCTTACTGATCTTGCGGGTGATGTTGCCGACCTGGTCGTACTCGTACTCCTGCTCGTCAACGTTTGACGGGGTGCTCGTGGAGCGGGTGACGAGTTGTTTTTTCAGTCGGCTGGTGTGGGGGTCGTACGTGTTGGTGACGAAGGCATGGCTGGTCGACGACCCGATTTTCTGCTGGTCGACCCGGCCGTAGGCGTCGTAGCTGACGCTCTGGCTGTAGCCGGCCAACCCGCCGAGGGTGGTGGGCAGGTCCATGACCCCGGAGTAGCCGTGCAGCACGGTCTCCGAGGGCAGGCCACCCTTGGAGGGGTAGGTGTCGGTCAGGGGCAGGCCCAGCGTCGAGGAGTAGGTGTGCCCGAACACGTACGACCCGCCGAGGGCGCCCTCGGTGTCGGGGATGGTGACCGTCGTGCCCAGCGAGCTACCGAAGACGTTGAACGCCTTCTGCTGGGTGGTGTACGCCTGTCCACCGCGGTAGGCGATGGTGGTGGTCAGCTTCCCGAGCGCGTTGGTGACGCCCGCGACGTTGTTGCTGTTGTCGTACACCCACGCCGCGCGCTGGTTCGCCGACGACTGGTTCGCCACCGTGGACGCGTACTCCCCGGTCTTGCGGTCGAGAGAGTCGTAGGTGAACGACAGGGTCTTGCCACGCCCGTCGGTGGACTGTTCGAGGTTGCCGTTGGCGTCGTAGCTCATGCTGCTGGCGCCGGCATCCGGGTCGGACTTCGCTACCACCTGGCCGAGCAGGTTGTAGGTCGAGGTCCACACGTTGTTGCTGGCGTCGGTGAGCGTCGACTGGTTGCCACGCTCGTCGTAGCCGTACTTGCTGACCGTCGCTGTCCCGCCGGAGACGGCGAACGTGCCGGTGAACGTGTCCGACGGAGTCGTCACCGTCGGACGGACGCTGTACTCCTGCAACTCCTTCTTTCGACCGAGCGGGTCGGTGAGCGTGGCGGAAACGACACCGCCGGTGGGGGGAACGACGGTGGTGCGGTCGCCGCCGTGCACCGTGGTCGTCGTCGAGACGGTCACGCCGTTCTTGGCCGCCGTCACGACGACCGCGCGGCCCAGGCCGTCGTAGGTGGTGAACGTCTGGTTCGGTACCTGCTTACTCAGCTCCGCCGCCGACACGGGTGTGCTGACCGCCGGCAACGACCCGTCGTCCCACCAGCCGTTGTACGACGCGCGGGTCCACCCACGCGTGTCGTAGAAGGTGTCGGCGATCATCCGGCCGCCCGTCGGGGTGACCGACTGGGTCTGGCGAGTGCGTAGCAACGCGTCGTAGATGGTGACCGACTTCTGATAGCCGCTGGAGTTGTTCAGGGTTTCCGTGGTGGTGGCGGACACTCCGGTCTTCGAGAGGGTGTAGGCGAACTTGTAGTTCGCTCCGACGCTCGTGGCACGGGAGTTCAGCCACACCGACGTCGCGCGACCGAGCGCGTCGTACTGCTGGGTGGTGACGATGCCGTTGGCATCGGTGCTGGTCAGCGGGATGCCGCGCTTCGTGTCGAGCGTGACCGACCCACCGTGCCCCGCGGCGTTCGTGCTGGAGGTGGCGGTGACCAGCTTGACGGCATTCATGGTGTAGCCGCTGCTTGTCTTGTTGCCCTTGGCGTCGTAGGAGTCGGTGACCCGGCCGTAGCTGTCGTAGGTCGACCGTTCGGTGGTCTGCCAGACGTACGCGCCGGAGGTGTGGTCCTTGGCGGCCTGGGTGAGGGTGACGTCGCCCTTGGACGGGGCGGTCGTCTGAGGGAAGGTGGTGGCGAAGGTCTGGTCGTCGTAGAAACTGCGTTCGGCCTTTACCACCTGGGCGGGGCGGTTGACCGTCCCGGGGGCGGTCAGGGTGTTGGCGCTGCCGGGCACCGAGGCGGGGCTGCCCTGGGTGAAGCCGCCACAGGCCACCGACACGGTTTCGGTCTGGCTGACCAGGCCGGCGAGGTTCTTGCTGGTGTTGGTCGGGGCGTAGGTGTAGGTGGTGCACTGGTTGTAGGCCGCGTCGACCGGCACCGTGTAGGTGTAGGTGTTCTTCAGCTCACCGAAGGTGGCGCTGGTGATGTTCGCGTCGTAGCTGTTGTCGGTTCCGGTGTTGCGCCAGGTCACCGAGCCGCCGCTGGTGACGGCCTGGCGGGTGTACGTCTTGACCGGTGCGACCCACTGCGCCGTCAACGCCGACAAGCCCGTCCTGCTGCGGGTGGCGGTGGCCCCGGACACCCAGTAGGAGGTGATGGTGGAGGAGTCGACGCGACCGTTCTCGCCGAGATACCTGGTGGTCTCCAGTTCCTTGCCGGCGAGTTCGTCGACGTCCTCGTGGGTGCCGCCGACGGAGTCGGTCAGGTTCAGCACGGTGGTGTTGTTGTTCTTGGACATGCCGCGGTAGTAGACCGTTTCGGCCTGGGTGCGGCGGTCGTTGACGCCGTCGCCGGTGAACGTCTGCACCTTGCCGTAGCCGCGGAACTGCCCGTAGCTGCGGTACTTGGCCTTGACTACCTCGTTCTCGTCGAAGTGCCAGGCCGCGCCGTCCAGGTATTTGTAGCTGGTCGACAGCGCCGCCGCGCCGCCGGTCGGGTCGGTGGAGGTGACGCGGGTGACGGCGTACTTGTTGAACCAGTCCTTGAACGGGTTCACGTAGCCGTCCGGGGTCCAGTAGACCGGGTAGCAGGACTTCGTGTTCGTCGCCGGGTCGGTGGTGACCGGGGCGGCACACGGCACCGGCAACTCGTAGGACGGCGAGATCACCGAACCGGTCTCGGTGGTGATCGTGGCGATGCGCTGGCGGTAGAACGACGGCAGGCCACCGGTGACGTCGACCCGGTTGGGCAGCTTGATGCCGGTGAACGACACCGACGGCAACGTGATCGCCGCCGTGGAGCCGCCGGCGCTGGTGTCGTGGCCGGTGCGCGCGATCGAGGTCAGCCACAACGTCGGCGACGTGCCGTCACCGGTCGCCGGCATGCTGTGCGACAGGGCGTAGGAGTCGACCTTCTCGTACTGGCTGGTGGCCGTGTTGTACTGCTGGGCCTCGATCGAGGTCAGCCGCACCGTGGAGAAGAACGACGGGCTCCAGTCGTCACAGTCGGTTCCCGAGGCGCAGATCAGGTCGAACGGCACGTCCGGCCAGTTCGCCTTGTTCGTCGAGTTCAACGGCTGACACGTCCCCGACAGGCAGCGGTCACCGGTGTTGAAAACCACCCGGTTCGGCACCGTGCCGTACGCGCCGCCGTCGGTGAAGCCGTAGTCGATGCGCGCCAGGTTGCTGTCCCGGATGTAGGACACATCCGTGGCGCCCTTGTTACGGCCGTAGAAGTTCGTGGCCTGGTTGTAGTAGTACGCCATCGCGTTACCGTGGGTGTCGGTGACGTAGTCCAGGTTCCACCGGTACGCCATCGTGCACACCGACGAGGAGAACCCCGCCGAGTTGTAGCATGGGTCGCCCGAGTGCGGCGAGTACACCGGCGTGTGGTCCACCGACTTCGTCTCCGCCTTGCCCGAGGCCCAGCCGGGCAGCCGGTTGCGGCCGAACTCGTAGCTGGTGCCGTCGCGCAGCGTCACCCGCCAGTAGTCGGTGTTGTACGTCCCCGAACCGTTGTTGGCGTTCTCGACGTGAGTGACGACCTCGCCATTGTCCGACTCCGGCTTCCACACCTTCTTCGTCGCGTCCCACACCAGCGCCGTCGACGAACCATTCAACGACAGCGTCAGCATCGGGCCGTCGTAACACCGGTCCGGCGTCTTCACCGGCGACGCGCTGCCACCCGGATCGTCCATACACGAGGCGAAGGTCTGCTCCACGAACGAACGCGGCGTCGACCAGCCGTCACCCACCCACGAGGCCTGCGCGTTCGTCGACGCCGTCTGCCCGTCCACGCTGCCCGAGTCGTACGACAACGCCACCGTCGGCACCAGATCCGACGCCGCCGGCGGCACCGTCACCGGGTACGAGTACGTGAACGAACCCGTACTCCCGCCGCCCGTCCACGAACCCGACGGCTTCAGATCCGTGGCCGCGTACGTACCGCCCTTGCCGCCCTCCTCGCCGGCCGCGGCCACCGCCGCCAACACGGTCATGCCGCCCACCGCCTGAGCACGCGCCTCCGTCGCCATCGGCACCTCCGCCGACACCGACCTCGCCCCGGCGTCGTTCGTCGACGCCAACGGCGACGCCACCCGACACTGGCTCGCCGTCGGCGTCGTCAGGACGCACGATGGCAGGCGGACCAGCCGCAAGCGTGATCCGTAGTTGCCGCCGAACGCCTCGGCGAATCCCGCGTAGTCCACGCCGACACGGACCGCACCCGAGGCGACATCCGGAACCACCGAGAGGAGCACACCGTCGATGCCGGCAGCTTCGGCCGCCTTGCGATCAGCGACCTTCACCGCCAGGTTGCGCGGGCCTGCCTTCTCGCCCGCCGGCTGCACCCACACCGGCGTATCCGCCACGCGCACCTTCGCCGGGGCCGCAGCCCGCGCGCCAGCCGCCGCGACGACCGGCAGGTCGACCTCCGCCGACGTGGCCTTCGGCCACACCGTCCGCGTCGGCCGGTACGTCGACTTCGCGTCATCCGGTGGCGTGACGAACCTCGTCGGCAACGGCTTCACGCCCTTGACCGACTGACCGGGCGACGTCGCCGGCGCCTTCGCCACCTCCGGGCCCTTCGGCTTCGCCACCGCAGGCGCACCCGACAACAGGCTGGCCGCCAGGGACATGGCCGCGACAGTCGCGACCAGACGTCTGGGACGTTTGAGCAGGCGTATTCCCCCGTGGACGGCCATGCTGACCTCACCTCTGCGCGATGGAATGAGCAACCACGCAGAGTGATTGATCGCGCACCCTCGTGGCGCGAACAATGTTCCACATTTGACCGTCCTAAGAGGTCACGAGCCGATAACGATGATCAGCTGCTGATGCCATCAAACCCGTCTCACTAAGCGCTAAAAGGACAGCACTGAGTGAGCAGAGACGTTTCCCGTAGGCGGGCGTGGCTGCTTCACTGTGGCCGCCATCGGACGCGCCTTTGCGTTCACGTCACTCACGGGGAGTACTTCGCATGATCAGAAAACGACTGCGTCTACGCGCCGTCGCATCGGGTGCGGTGGCCGCCGTTGCCATCGCCACGGCCACGGTTCCGCTCACCACACCGGCCGCCGCCGCGGCCCCCGCCCAGCCGGAACCTGCCGCCGGCCCGGCCGCTCCGCTCGAGATCGACGCGGCCCTGGCGCAGGCCAAGCGGACCGGCAAGCCGGTCGAGGCGACCGCCGCCGGCACCTCGACAGAGACCCTGACCGCTCGTCCCGACGGTCAGCTCGTGCTCAGCCAGAGCGCGGCGCCAACCCGCAAGCGCGTCGGCAACGACTGGAAGCAGTTGGACCCCACCCTGTTCCGACGGGCCGACGGTGCCATCACGGCGACCGCCACGACGCACGACATCACATTGTCCGGCGGTGGCAGCGGGCCGATGGCACACCTGGTCAGTGGGGAGCGATCACTCACCCTCACCGCGCCCGTCGCGCTGCCGGCACCCACGCTCGCTGGGCCGACGGCGACATACCCCGACGTCCTGCCCGGTGTGGACCTGACCGTGACGGTCAACGCCCAGGGCGGGTTCTCCCACGTCTTCGTGGTCCGAGACGAGACGGCGGCTAAGAACCCGAAGCTAGCCACGCTCGATCTGGCCACCACCGCCAAGGGGTTCACCCTCGACGCCGACGTGGCCGGCAACATCAGCGGTCGGGACCGCACCGGCGACGCCGTCATCACTGCACCCGCGCCCGTCATGTGGGACTCCTCGGCGGGCACCACCAGCGCACCGACCGCGCGCAGCGGCGCCGCGTCGACGACCGCAGCCCCCGGCCGAGTGGCCCGCACCGCCGCGATCAAGGTCTCCATCGCCCCCGGCAGGCTCGGCCTCACGCCGGACCGCAAGCTCCTCACCGATGCCGCGACCGTCTACCCGGTCTACATCGACCCGAGCTTCAACTGGAGCTCCAGCGGACCGAGGATGTCTGGCTGGGCCAGCATCTCCTACCAGCACCAGTCGACCAACTACTGGAACAACACCCCCGACCTGATCGGCCGGATGCAGGTCGGCAACTCTGGCGAGCAGCGCTCGAACACGCTGATCAACTTCCCGGTGCCCTACAGCACGCTCGCTGGCGCGGAGATCGCGGACGCGACCTTCAAGATCAAGAACACTCGATCATGGAGCTGCACCAAAAAGACAGTCAACGTCTACGCCCCCGCGGCGACGTTGTCCAAGTCGAACGCCACCTGGAACTACTGGGAATCTCAGAGCAACGGCCCCCTCGCCGCGTCAAAGAGCTTCGCCTTTGGCTACAGCGGCTGCGACGCCGCAGGCGTTTCCTTCGACATCACCGGCCAGATCAGAACCGACGTCGCCAACAAGAGAGCCACCCGCACCCTCCGCATGATCGCCGCCAATGAGGCCAGCGACCCCGAGAGCTGGAAGGAATTCCTGGAAACCAGCCCGACGCTGGAGATCCGCTACAACCACAAGCCGAACAAGCCGACCGGCATGACCACCTCACCGCGCACCGCCTGCGCCGGTGGGTCGATGATCGGCGACAACCCGGTCTACCTCTACGCCCCGGTCTCCGACCCCGACGGTGGCACCCTCGGAGTGAGCTTCAAGCTCTGGAAGACCTCCGACTCCACGCAGACCGCCCTGGCATCGTCCAACCCGAACCTGCTCACGTACTCGTCCGGCAGCACGGGCGTGCTGATCGTGCCGGTCGCCACGCTGCGCGCCGCCGCCGGCGGCGCCATCACCACCTTCTCCTGGAAGGTCCAGGCAACCGACTTCGGGGCGTCCAGCGACTGGTCGGCGACCTGCAGCTTCACCTTCGACCCCACCCGGACGGGCGCTCCCGAGATCAGCCAGCCGCAGGGACAGTCGAAGATCGGCGAAGAGGTCACCTTCGCCGTCACGCCGCCGAGCTCCGGCACCAAGCCGGCCAGCTACAGCTACCAGCTCAACGGCCTGCCCCCGGTCAACATCTCCGCCTCCGCCGGCGCCGCCTCCGTGGTCGTGACGCCGACCCGGTTCACCAACACCCTCGCCGTGACCAGCCTGTCGACCGGTGGGAACTTCGGCGAGACCGCCACCATCACCTTCAACGCGGATCCCGCCGACACGGCGGCTGACGCGGACCTCACCGGTGACGGCGTCGCCGACCTGCTGACCATCGGCGCACGCAACGGACTGCCCTCCGGCCTCTGGCTCGGCACGGGCATGAACAGCGGCGCGGTACGCACCACGGTCAACGACCTCGGCGCGCGGGGCAACGGGGTCACCGGCAACGAGGACCCGTCCGACTTCAACGGCGGCCAGGCGGTCTCCGGCCACTTCTTCGGCTCCGGGTTGCAGGACGTCTTCATCTACTACACCGCAGGCGTCAACGCCGGAAACGGCATCGTCCTGCGGGGCAGCGGCGACGGCTCGGTCATCCAGCCCTACAACAACCAGGTGAGCGTCTCCGGCGAACTGCTCGTCGACGGCAACGGCAACGCCCCGCTGCAGTTGGCCAACGCCGGCGACTCCCGAGGGACCGGAAGCACCATCCCGGACCTGATCGGCACCAGCGGCGACGCCACGAACGGTTACTTCCTCAACTACTACCCCATGGCCTTCGCGGCCGGCCTCTACTACTACGGGGGCAGCACCACGACGTTGACCCCGACCGGCGGCGTGGACTGGAACAACTGGACCATCGCCACCGCCCAGCTCAGCAGCGGCACCGCGATGTTCCTTTGGAACAGCAGCACGGGCGCCCTCCACCTTTGGAAAAACCTGGCCTACAACCAGGACACCAACCAGCTCACCTACACGCCGTACACGCTCTCGACCAACTGGAACCGGGGCGCGGCGCTGAGCCTGCGGGCCGCCGACGCCAACTCCGACGGCACCCCCGACCTGTGGACCGTCGGCGGCAACGGCCTGACCACGGCGTACCTGGTGAGCGGGCTCGGCACGACGCCCACCATCGCCACCCAGCAGGCGCAGGGCCTGGTCACCGCGAAGCACACCTGGCCGCTCAACGGCGGCGAGGCGGGGGCCACGGCGGCGACCGCGACCGACACCTCCGGTGGCACCAACCTCACCGGCACCGGCAACGCCAAGTGGCACGAGGGTGACCTCTTCAGCCCGGACCTGCGGCTCAACAGCGATGCCACCGGCACGGGCGTGGACGCCAGCGGCACCGGCAGCCTGGTCAGCGCCGCAAGTCCCGTGCTGATCGACACCACCAAGTCGTTCAGCGTGGCCGCCTGGGTGAAGCCCACCACCGCCGGCAAGGTCATCCTCTCCGAGGAGGGGTCACGCTCCGCCCGATTCATCCTTTGGCAGGAGCAGAGCGACAACACCTGGCGGTTCGGGATGGCCCGCGCCGACGGCGACGCCTGGTCGTACGACCAGGCCAAGAGCGCGCCCAACGCGCAGCTCGGCGTGTGGACGCACCTGGTGGCGACCTACAACGCCACCACGAGCACGATGGCCCTGTACGTCAACAACAACCTCGCCGGAACGGCGTCGCACCCCGCTGCCGTGTCCTGGCCGAGCACCGGGCGCTTCGTGATCGGCCACTACCGCTACCAGGGCGCGCCGAGCTCGTACTACTCGGGCCAGATCAGCAACGTGCAGCACTGGGACCGCGCTCTCAACCCCGCCGAGGCCAGCGCGCCCGGCAACTACGCCCAGCAGGTCATCGCCCCCAACATCCGCGACGTCACCGGCGACGGCCGGACCGACATGCTCATCAAGCAGAGCAACGGCGACGTGCTGCTGCGCCGCGGCACGAATCTGGACGGCAACCTGACGTTCGACGCCGGCATCGTGGTGTGCGGCAGGTGCGGCGGCTACGACTCGTTCAACATCGCCGACGCCAACAACGACGGCAAGGTCGACCTGTTCATGCGCCAGATCAGCACCGGCGACATGTACGTCTACCCGAACACCGTCGCCGTCGGGGACCCGATCTGGACCACCCGCCAGCTGGTCTGCGGCGGCTGTTTCAACTTCGGCGTATCCGATCTCGGCGACGTCAACCGGGACGGCAAGACCGATCTCTTCATCCGGGAGAACAGCACCGGCGACATGTACGCGTACCTCGGCAACGGGCCCACTGGCGGCGCGATCACCTGGAGTAACCGGGTGCTGCTCTGTGGCTCCTGCGGCGGGTACGACAACGTGAGCGTCGAGGACGCGACAAACGACGGCAAGGTCGACTTGATCATGCGCAACAGCGGCACCGGCGACATGTGGGTCTACCCCAACACGGCCGCCAGCGGAACCCCAACCTGGGGCCCCCGCATCCTGGTCTGCGGCATCTGCCGTGACTTCGACATGAGCGGCCTCGGCGACGTCACCAACGACGGGAAGGTCGACCTGGTGGTCCGGCGCCGGAGCAATGGCACCATGACCCTCTACCCGGGCAACGGCGCCATCGGCACCGTCACCTGGGGCTCGCCCTCGTTGATGTAGTACGCGACGAGAACCCCCGGGTGCCGCAAAAGTCGCGGTGCCCGGGGGTTTCGCGTATGTGTCGTGCGGTCAGACCAGGCCGGCGTCGCGGAGCAACTGCCACAGGCCGGCGCCGTCGGGCGCGGACAGCCACTTCTGCCCCACCGGACCCGACGAGGGGCGTCCGGCCGGGGCGGGCAGGCTACCGGCCAGCACCGACTGCGTCGGGGACAGCCTGCGGATCGCCACCCCGGCGACGTTCTCCGGGTGGGCGGCGGCGAACTCCCGGTAGATCTCCTGGTCGTGCTGGCCGTCGTCGCCGACCAGCAGCCAGCGCACGTCGGGGAACTCCTTGGCCAGCCGGGCCAGGGTGGAGCGCTTGTGTTCCATGCCGCTGCGGAACCAGCGGTCGGCGGTCGGACCCCAGTCGGTGAGCAGCAGCGGCCCGGCCGGGTAGAGGTGCCGGGACAGGAACCGGGTCAGCGTCGGCGCCACGTTCCACGCGCCGGTGGACAGGTAGAAGACCGGGGCGCCGGGATGCGCGGTGACCAGCCGCTCGTAGAGCACCGCCATGCCGGGCACGGCGTTGCGGGCGTGCTCGTCGAGGACGAACGTGTTCCACGCGGCGAGCAGCGGCCGGGGCAGCGCCGTCACCATCACCGTGTCGTCGATGTCGGAGAGGATGCCGAACTTCACGTCCGGGTCGATGATGCGCACCGGCGCGTCGACCGGCTCGGCGTCCGCCACGCTGAGTCGGACGGTGCCCCACCCGGGCGGCAGGTCTGCCTCGACGAGCGTGTCGACGAAACCGCTGCGGTCGGCCTGGGTCTCGTGCCGCACCCCGCCGGCCTCGATGTGCACGGTGACGTGTTTGGCGGGCAGGGTGGCGAAGCTGCGCCAGCCCCGGACCTTGTCCAGCCTGCCCCGCTGGCGGGTGTCCGGACGACCCAGCAGCACCCGGCACATCACCCGCACCCAACCCGGACGGCCGTAGCCGGTGTACGCGACGATGTTCATCCGCCAGCCGGTGCGCCGCAACCGACGCTCCACGAGCTGGTGCACGGCGTCCTCGATCCGCGCGGCCCGGTGCAGGTTCGGCACGGCCAGTTGGCCGGCGGGTGTGGGTGGCACGCGCCAACCCTGCCACACGTCGACGGTCACGGCCACGCGAGCGGTCCGGACTGCGCCGAACCACCCCGACCGGCCCCTGGTCCGTGAAACACTCCGGTCGGGACGACGACGGGGGCGTGGTCGTGTCGCATCCAGAGCAGCACCGCGGGCGGTGGCGTCCGCGACTCGACCGGCCGGCGCTCGTCGCGCTGCTGTTCGGTCTGGTCGGTGTCGGGTACCGGCTGGTCCTCACGCTGTACACCGTGCCGGTGTCGAACAGCGACGAGGCGACCTTCGGGCTGGCCGCCCTGCACATCGGGCAGGGCCGGGAACACCCCGTCTTCCTCTACGGCCAGCACTACATGGGCATGCTGGAGTCGTATCTGGCCGCGCCGCTGCTCGCCGTGGCCGGGCCGAGCTGGCCGGTACTGCGGCTGCCGATGCTCGCCCTGTACGCGGTCTTTCTCTACCTCGTGTACCGGCTCACCCGCCGGCTCTACACGCCGTGGTTCGCCGTCCTCGTCGTCGGCCTGCTGGCGCTGGGGCCGGAACGGGTGGTGCGTGACCAGCTCACCGTGGTCGGCGGCCGGCCGGAGGTGAAGCCGGCGCTGCTGCTGATGCTGCTGATCACGGTGGGGCTGGCCGCCGGGACGGTGCGCCACCGTCGACTCGCCGTCGCGCTGTTCGGGCTGCTGGCCGGGCTGGCCGCCTGGTCGGACTGGCTGATCATGCCGTACCTGGCGGTCGCCGCGGTGGCCCTGGTCTGGGCGGTGCGGCGGGAGCTGCTCGGCTGGTCCGGGCTGCTGCTGGTGGCGGGTTTCGTGGTCGGGATCGCGCCGATGCTCGTCGACAACCTGCGCGCCGGGCCGGGCGAGGATTCGCTGACGGTGTTCCGGGAGGTCAGCACGAAGGCCGGCCCGATGCCGCCGTGGTCCGACCGGATCTCCGGCGGCCTGCTGGAGGGGGTGCCGTTGGCGCACGGGCTCTGCCCGGTCGACGGTTGCGGCCGGTGGCAGCAGTGGTTCGGCGTGTTGTACCCGGTGCTGCTGGTGGCCGCCGCGGCGCTCGCGCTCCTCGCGTACCGCCGGGCCGCCGGCACGCCGCGCGTCCCACAGGCCGCGGAGCCCGACACGCCGGTCACCGGCACGCCACGTGGCGCGCGGGTCGGGCCCGTGGTGCAGCTCGCGCTGATCGTCGGCGCGGCGTTGACCCTGCTGTCGTACGTGCGCAGCCCGCTCGCCGCGGCGAGTCCCCTGGCCAACGCCCGCTACCTGTCGGTGCTGCAACTGTCGCTGCCGGCGGTGCTCTGGCCGCTCTGGGTGGCCGCGGTCGCCTGCTGGCGGGGCACCGTCGGCGCGCTGGGTCGGCTGACCGGCGCGCTGGCCACCGCCGTGCTGGCGGCGCTGGCCGCGACGATGCTGGTGGTCACCGTGCTCTTCGCGACCACCGGCACCGCCGCGTCGCGGACCGAGGAGCGTCAGGCCCGGGAACTGGCCGCCGCGCTGCGCGCCGACGGACCCCACGAGGTGTACGGGGACTACTGGACCTGCAACCGGCTGATCTTCAACACCGACGAGACGGTGGTCTGCGGGGTGCTCGACGGGGACCTGTCCCCCGGGCAGAACCGCTACCGCCCGTACTGGCGGCAGGTCGGGCGGGCCGCCCGGCCGGGTTACGTGGTGGAGGTCGACTCGCCGATGGACCGGCGGCTGCGCCGGCTGCTCGCCGACCGGCCCGACGCCGCACCGGTACGCGAGGTGGGCGGCTATCGCGTGTACCACCCCGACACACCGGTGCGGCCCTGGCGGTAACGACGGGTCGTACGCTGGCCGGGCCGCCGTTGCACCCGTTCGAGGAGACCCGATGCTCATCCTGCTGCCGCCCTCGGAGGGCAAGGCCGACGCCGGCACCGGACGGCGGTGGACCCCCGACAAGCTCTCGCTGCCGGAGCTGAACCCGGCCCGCGAGCGGGTGCTCGACGCGCTCGTGACGCTCAGCGTCGGGCCGGACGAGCAGGCCGCGTTGGCCGCGCTCGGGCTCAGCGACGGCCAGCGCGGCGAGCTGCGCCGCAACGCCCGGTTGCGCGCGGCGGCCACCGCGCCGGCCGAGCGGCTCTACACCGGGGTGCTCTACGAGGCGCTGGAGCTGGCCACGCTGCCGTCGGCGGCGCTGCGGGCCGCCCGCCGGTCGATCCTGATCAGTTCCGGGCTGTGGGGGGCGGTGCGTCTCGGCGACCGGATCCCGCCGTACCGCTGCCCGATCGGCGCCCGCCTGCCGGGCGTCGGGGCGCTGTCGGCGTACTGGCGTGGGGAGCTGGCGCCCGTCCTGGCCGGCGCGGCCGGTCGGGGCCCGGTGCTGGACCTGCGCTCCGGCGCGTACGCCGCCACCTGGACGCCGCGCGGCGCGCTGGCCGAGCGGACGGTGACCGTGCGGGTGCTGCACGAGCGGGAGGTCGACGGCGTGCCGGTCCGCTCGGTCGTGAGCCACTTCAACAAGGCGACCAAGGGGCGGCTGGTGCGTGACCTGCTCCTCGCCGGTGCCCGACCGCGCACCGCCGCGGAGCTGATCGGCACCCTGCGGGAGCTGAAGCACACCGTGGTGCAGGAACCGGTCGCCGCCGGTCGGGTGCGGCAGGTGGATCTGGTGGTCACCGACCTGTAGCGGCGCGGGAGCCGCAATTTTTCCTCAAGGCTGGGCGGGACACGTTCCGTAACGGCCGCGCAGGGGCCACGGTAGGGGAACCCAGACTCCGACAAGGGAGCCTTTCGTTGGCCCGCGATCCCGCCCTGCTCGACCGGCCCCGTTCGCCGGCGACGCCACCTCCGCTGGACTGGCTGACCCTGGGCGACGCGTTCGAGGCCGCCTGCCTGCTGCGCTGCACGGCGCCGCCGGCCGGCGTCCGGTCGGGCGCCGCGCTGCCGTCGCACGCGCCGAGCGTCGAGTTCAACCGGGAGGACGCCGCCCAGCGGATGCGGCAGTTGCTCGCCCGCCTCGACATCCCGGTCACCCAGGAGGTGGCCGTCGGCGGCCTGCGCCGCCGCTACGAGCTGCACCGGCTCTGGGTGCCGCCGGAGCACCGCGGCGCGTACGCCCGGATGGTGGACGCCGGATGGTGGCAGGGGCGACGGGAGCTGCTGGGCGGTCCCGGGCCGGGCGCCTCGCCGGCCCGCCGCCGGTGGATGTCCCGGCTCGCGGCGGCGGCGTGGCGCTCGGCGCTGCTGGCCGGCGGGCGACACGTGCGCCGGCACATCCTCGGTGTGCGACTCACCGACCGGGAGTTGGCCGCCGTGCTGATCCGCAGTGCGGCCGTGCTCGACGTGCCGGCCGTGCTCCGCCCGGGCACCGGCTGTTTCCTGGTCAGCGTGGCCGACGGGCCGGACCGCGAGCGCATCCTGCGCAGCGCGTCGACGGAGCCGGCCCGCGCCGAGGTGCTGGAGCCGGCCCGCCGTCCGGCCTGCTGAGCGAAGCCCGCGCCGCACCCACCGGCGGCACTGACGGGTACGGGCTTGCGCGCGTCCGCCGGAGCGCGCACAGTGCACCGCGTGAGTCGTACCTCGTCTCCTCGGGCCGGTCGACGCCGCGCGGGAGCGGCGGCGCTGGCGCTGGTCGCGGCCCTCACCGCCGCCGGCTGCCGGGACGACCCGGCCGAGCCGGTGGCGATCCGGATCGCCACCGGCAGCCCCACCGCCGTCTACTACGCGTTCGGGCAGTCCCTCGCGACCATCCTCAACCGGGAACTGCCCGGGGTCCGGGCCAGCGTGGTGATCACCGCGGCCTCGGCGGAGAACGTCCGCCTGGTCGGCTCCGGAGCGGCCGAGCTGGGTTTCACCCAGGCCGATGTGCTGCCCACCAGCCCGACGCAGAGCCCGTCGGTGGACGCGGTGGCCCGGGTGTACGACGACCAGCTGCACCTGGTCACGACCGACGGCGGGCCGGTCCGCACGATCGGCGACCTGCGCGGCCGGCGGGTCTCCGTGGGCGCGCCCGGCTCCGGCACCGAGATCACCGCCACCCGGCTGCTGGAGGTGGCCCAGCTCGGTGGCGACACGGTACGCCGGGAACGGCTCGGCCTGGACGACTCGGTGGCTGCCCTGCGCTCGGGGCGTATCGACGCGTTCTTCTTCTCCGGCGGTCTGCCGGTGCGGGGCATCGAGGAGCTGGCCGGGCGCAGCGCCACCCGGATCGTGGACCTCGGTGAATGGACGGAGCCGCTGCGCGCCCGCTACGGCCAGGTCTACGTCTCCCGGGACATCCCCCGCTCGGTGTACGGCATGAACCCGGTGACCACCGTCGCCGACCCGAACTACCTGATCGTGCGGGCCGACCTGCCGGAGCCGCTGGTGCGGGAGGTGACCCGGCTGCTGATGGAGCGGCGGGCCGAGCTGGGCGCGGCGCATCCGGCGGCGGGACGGATGAGCCCCCGCTCGGCGATCGCCACCGCGCCGCTGCCGCTGCACCCCGGCGCCGCCGCCTGGTACCGGGCCGCCAAACCCTGACCGTCGCCGGCCGCGCCCGAGGCCGCTTCGCACCCTGCTCGGGCCGTCAGCGCGCCGGGGCGGGCCGCAGGTCGGCGGCCGCGGCCCCGTCCGCCGGCTCCTGCGCCGGCTCGGGCTCGGGCGCCGGGAACCACAGGCCGGCGACCAGCCCGCGCGGCTGGGCCAGCCGCATGGTGAGCCGCCCGTCGGAGGCGTCCACCAGCACGGCGGCGATGGTCAGGCCGAGCCCGGCGCCGTCGACGTTCTGCGCGTCCGGCGCTCGCCAGAACCGCTCGGTGGCCTGGCCGAGCTGACTCTCGGTCATCCCCGGGCCGGTGTCGCGCACCTCCAGGGCCACCCCGTCGGCACGGCGGGCCACGGTCACCGTCACCACCCCGCCAGCCCCGCTGAACTTCACCGCGTTGTCGATCAGCGCGTCCAGCGCCTGGTCGACGGCGGTCGGCACGGTCCGCGCGTACGCCGGGGCGTCGCTCGTGGCCAGCCGCAGCGCGACCGACCGGTGCCGGGCCAACGGCGCCCACGCGGCCACCCGCGACGCGGCCACGGCGGCGGCGTCCACGGTGACCCGCTCGTTCTCCTCCCGTTCGGCGCGGGCCAGGGTGAGCAGCGCGTCGAGCACCAGCGCCAACCGGTCGGTCTCCTCCAGCGCCAACCGGTGCTCGGAGCGCCCGTCCGCGTCGGTGAGGCTGGGGCCCAGCTCCTCCACCCGCAGCCGCAGGGCGGTGAGCGGGTTGCGCAGCTGGTGGCTGGCGTGTGCGACGAACGCGCGCTGTCGGTCCATCACGTCGGAGACCACGTCGGCCATGTGGTTGAAGCTGGCCGCGAGTCGGCGCAGCTCCGGCGGGCCGAGCCGGTGCTGCACACGCGCGCCCCGGTCGCCCTCGGCGATCTCGTGGGTGACCGCGTCCAGCTCGGTCACCGGGCGCAGCACCCAACCGGCCAGCCCGAACGCGGTGAGCACGCAGGCCAGCACGACGAGCAGGCCGGCCATGGTGAGCAGCAGCCACCAGGTGCTCACGGCCCGGCGGATCTCGGTGGCCGGGGTCACGATCACCACCGCGCCGAGGACCTCACCGCCGTCGTTGATGGGCACCGCCACCACCACCGGCCCCGCCGACCACGGCCAGACCGACTCCGGCGCGCTGGCCTGCTGCCCGGACAGCGCGACGTCCAGCACCGTGGCGGTCCCGGTGGACTGCCAGCTCGCCGAGTCGACGACGATGCCCCGGTCCCGGTCGACGACCGCCGCGCCAATCCCGTACAGCTCGTCGTAGCTGCGCAGCTCCGCCCCGATCGGGCCGGGCTCGCCGCCGCGCAACGCCGGCCCGGCCAGCGAGGCGAACCGGGTGGCGTCGGCGAGCCGGTCGGCCCGCACCCGCTCGGTCTCCCGGCTGGCCAGGGTGACGGCGAGCGGACTCTCCAACGCGATGAGGACGAGCACCATCAGCAGCAGATAACTGATCACCAGTCGACGGCGCACGGCGGCCCCTCACGCATCGCGCAGCCGGTAGCCGACCCCGCGGACGGTCTCCACCAGGCGCGCGTCGCCCAGCTTGCCGCGCAACGATCCGACGTGCACCTCGACGGTGTGCCGGTCGGCCCAGGTGGTGCCCCAGGCGTCGAGCAGGATGCGGTCGCGGGGCACCGCCACCCCCGGCTGGCGGGCCAGCGACAGCAGCACGTCGAACTCCTTGCGGGTCAGCGTGACCGCGCGCCCCGCCACCGTCACCGTGCGGGCCGCCACGTCGATGCGCACCGCCCCCGCCTCGATCAGGTGCCGCTCGGGTGCCGCGTGCGCGGCCCGGCGCAGCACCGCCTCGATCCGGGCCTGCAACTCCACCATCGAGAACGGTTTGACCACGTAGTCGTCCGCGCCGAGGCGCAGCCCGAGCACCCGGTCGCGTTCCTCGCCCCGCGCGGTCACCGCGATGATGCCGAGCTGGCTGCTGCGCCGGCGCAGCTCCCGACACACGTCGGTGCCGTCCCCGTCAGGCAGGGTCAGGTCGAGCAGCACCAGGTCGCAGGGAGCGGCGGAGAGCGCCGCGGCGACGGTGGCCGCGTGCTCGACCTGGTAGCCGCGGCGGGTCAGGGCGGAGGAGAGCGCGGCGGCGACCCGGCGGTCGTCCTCCACCAGCAGGATCCGCACCGTGCCCCCATCCGTCGCAGCCGTCCTGCGAATGGTGGCAGAAGTGTGCCGCGAGCGGGAAGGCCGCCTCCCGGTCGGGTCGGCTACAGGCCCTAGAGCCCGAAGACGTCGTCGGCGACCGCGTCGCGGACGCCGTCGGCGAAGCCCCGGAATCCGGGGTCGTCGTGCCGGGCGGGCACGCTTGTGACGTTGACCCCGCTGGCCTGGGTGACGGCGTTGACCAGGGGCGGGAAGTCGATCTCGGCGTCGTCGAAGGCGTCGTCGTCCGCCTCGGCCAGGTTGATCACATGCTGTACGTCGTCGGACGGGGTGTCCGGGTCCCCGGCCCACTCACCGCCGGCCCGGTAGCACTCGTCGTACAACCCGCGCTGGGTGTCGGTCCAGTCGTCGTCGTAGCTCGCCATCGTCCATCCCTTTCCGGCCGCTCCACCTGAGCATGCCGGGCCGCGACCGAGGTCGGCGGCGGTACGGCCGAAACGCCCACCGGGCCGACGTAGGCTGCAGAAATGATCTACAAGCTGCTGCCCACGACCGAGTGGGACGACGCCCGGGCCGCCGGCACCTTCACCGGCTCGGCGGTGGACCGGCAGGACGGTTTCCTCCACCTCTCCGCCGGCGACCAGGTGGTGGAGACCGCCCGGAGGCACTTCACCGGCGCCACCGGCCTCACCCTGCTCAGCGTCGAGGAGGAGCGACTGGGCGACGCGCTGCGCTGGGAGCCGTCCCGCGGCGGGCAACTCTTCCCGCACCTGTACGGTCCGCTGCCGGTTGCGGCCGTGGCGGCGGCGCAGGCGTTGCCGGTGGACACCCCGGCCGCCGAGGCGGTGGCGGCGCTGCTCGGCTGAGCGGTCGATATGCTACGCCGAGTCCCGCGCCCCGACGGCACGCACCGTGCCCGGGGCAGCGTGGCAGCCCCGATCCGCGCGACCGGTGCCCGGTCCCCGGCCCGAGCCGGCGCGGGTCACCGACGGCGCCCTGCGCCCTGCGACACATGCGAGTTGAAGGATGACTGACAGCACCTCACCGGCCCCCTCGGTCTTCGTCCACCCCACCGCCGACGTCGAGGACGGTGCCCAGGTCGGCGACGGCACCAAGGTCTGGCACCTGGCCCACATCCGATCGTCGGCCCAGGTGGGCGCGGGCTGCGTGATCGGGCGCAACGTGTATGTCGACGCCACCGTGACGGTCGGCGACCGCGTGAAGATCCAGAACAACGTCTCCGTCTACCAGGGTGTAACGCTGGAGGACGAGGTCTTCGTCGGCCCGTGTGCGGTCTTCACCAACGACTTCCGGCCGCGGGCGCAGAATCCGGACTGGACGATCACGCCGACCCTGGTCCGGCGGGGCGCCTCGATCGGCGCGAACGCGACCCTGGTCTGCGGCATCGAGGTCGGCGAGTACGCGATGATCGCCGCCGGCTCCGTGGTGACGAAGGACGTGCAGCCGTACCAGCTGGTCGCCGGCAACCCGGCCCGGCCGAAGGGCTGGGTCGACGCCAAGGGCGAGGTCATCTCGCGGGACGTGGCGAACCCGCCCGCACAGGGCTGACGGCGACGGCGGCCGACCGAGATCGTTCCCGGCCGGCCGCCAACGCAGCCGCCTACTCGTAGCCGTTCAACGAGGTGGTGACCTGGATCTCCGGGTACCGACGGGCGAGCTGCCACCCGATCGTCAGGCCGTTCGTGCCGGCCACCACCACCCGGCGGGTCCGCGCGAGGTCCAGTTTTGGCAGCACCTCGCGCCGCACGACGCGCCACATGACCCTCGGCCGCACGACGCGGTAGCCGCGCTCGAAGCCGGAGTTGTGCACGAGCTTCGCCAGCTTCCGATGCGCCCGCTGCGCGTTGAGAACGCCAAGTTCCGGCCAGATGGACTCCCGCCGCCTGGTCTGTTCCCGTACCGCGGCCAGCACCTTCCCCGGCGCGCGATAGACGAGGGCCTGCTCGAACCGGAGCATCGGGCGTCGCGACTCGGCCACGTCGACCGGGTGGATCCGCACGCGAGGACTGGTGGCCGCTGCCCGCCAGAGGTTCGCGTTGTCGGTGATCACATCGACGCCGAGGCCCGCCTCTGCGGCCCGCAGCACCAGGTCCCGCGCGGGGTAGAAGCGCGGGGCGTTGATCGCGACGAGGACGATCCGCTCCGTCGCGGCCTGCGGCGGGGTGGGAGCCGCCGCAGGTGTCACCGGAGGTGCGGCAACGACCGGCTCGGCGCTGGCCGTCGGGCCTGTCTCGACCGCCATGGCCGTGCGGTCCGCACCCGTCAGCTGCGGTAGCACCGCGGCCGGCCCGTACCGGGCGCGGAGCGCCGCTCGCGCGGTCGCGACGTCGAACCGGTCGAGCCGGTCACCCAGACTCCGGAAGCCGGCCACCAGTGACGCGGTTTCCTGAGCGACCTCCACCATCGAGGCGGCCACGTCCGACAGGACCGTCAGCGTCTGCTCGGTGTCCGGCTGACGGACCGCCAGCACCGGCGTGCCCGTGACGACCGCCTGCACCAGGACCTCACCGAACGCCTCCGGCTGGCCGGTGTGTACGAGCACGTCGTGCTCGCGCAGCAGCTCGCCCAGCTCGGCACCGGGCATCGCCGGAAGGAAGGTGACCCGCTCGCGCAGCTTGAGTTCGCGGATCCGGTCCCGCAGCTTCTGCGTTGTCTCCGCCGCGTGGACCAGGGTCAGAGTCACCGCCGGGTCCGTCGCGGCGATCTCACCGAGGGCCTCGATCACCGGCGAGAGCCCATTGCGATCCCGTGGGGGCCCCACGTGCAACCACCGGCTCAGCTCTTTGGGCGGAGCCGGCCGCGGCGAGAGGGCGTCGACGTCGACGATGCTCGGCACCACCCGGAACTTCGCCGTGTGGCTCGGGAAGTGCTCGGCGAGGACGTCCCGCAGGTGCTGGCTGACGCAGAGCACCTCGTCGGCGCGCTGCACCACCCGCTCGTACCGCTTACGGGCGTCCGGCTGCGCCAGCATGGACGGCAGCCGCGGCGCCGATTCGATGATCACGACCCGGGCGTCCGGACGGGCCAGCTCGGCCGCCACCACCCCACCGAACATGCCGTCGTAGGCGTGCACCAATGGCGCATCGATCCGGCCGGCCGGCAGCGCGGCTCGCGCCGCGTCCAGCTGGGCGACGGCCCGGGCGAGATACTCCCGAGGCCCGGCGAGGTGCGGGACGGTCACCCTGGTGAGTTCGGCCTCGGGCTGATTCACCACCACCACGGGGTCGGCCCGGGCGGCCAGCCGTTCCATCGTCACGGTAATCAGCGGTGTCGCCGACGTGCCCCGAGGCGCTCGCCACTCATCGGTGTGCAGCACCGACACCCGCTCGAATCGCGCGCCGAGCGCGGCCACGGCGGAGCGCACGTACTCCCCACCGAGGGGATCGGCCGGCGCCGGATACCGGGACGTCACCACCGCGAGGTCCGCGGCGGCCGGCCGTCGAACCGGATCGCCGGCCGGCTCGAAGCGAATCGGCAGATCGGGCCGCCGACGGCCCACCATCCAGGCCACCGGCGCCGCTTCCAGGTCACCTGCCACGACCACACCGATGTCGGCCAGCAGTCCACCGCGGCCGAGAACGAGCCGCCGTGCCGCCTTGACGGCCTCTCGCGGATCCGCCGGGACCCGATGCACCGTCACGCTCGCGGGCAGACTGACCGCCGACCATTCCGCCACATCCGCCACGACGGCCACAACCGCCCTGCCCTCGGCGGCGAGCGCCGCCAGGTGTACCGCTGCCGCCGCGACCCGGCTCCCGCCGGGGGCGAGGTAGAGAACTCCCGGAGCGCTCACCGTGCTCCCTCCGCCAGCCGGCGCAGGCGCGCCTCCCAGGGACCGAGTGTGGCGGCGCGGGTGTAGGTCTGTGCGTGCCGCAGCGCCGCCTCGTGGGTGTCCCGGTCGAGGTCACGGGCGGCCTTGGCCGCCTGGACGAACGAGTGGGCGACGGACTCCGTGTCCAGCCGCGCGCCCGCGAACCAGAGCGGATAGCCGCTCAGGACCTCCGCCGCCGCGATCTCCGGCTCATGCACGGACACCACCGGCTTGCCCGATGCCATGTACTCGAAAACCTTTCCCGAAGTGACGTACCGCGCGCCGGGAACGCACAGCACCAGGGCGTCCGTCTGCGCGTACACGCTCGCCGCCGTGGCCTTGCCGAAGGCGCCCCGGTAGTGCACACCCTCGTCGCGCTCCTGCTCGATCCGCTGCCGCAACGGCGGCGCGTTGTCGGGGAAGAACCCGAGGTGACCGTAGATGTTGAGCTCCGCACCGGCCAGCAACGGGTGCTGGCGGGCCCGCCGCCACCCGTCGAACAGCACGTCGAGGGGGAGGTAGGAGGTCACTGTGCCGAGGTAGGCGAACCGCAGCGGCACGTCCGGGTCCGGTACGACGAACTCCGGCCGGCCCATGATCTCCGGTTCCCAGCCGTTCGGCACCACCTGCATCCGCTCGGCGGCGTACGGGTAGCGCTCGGCGTGCCAGCGCCGCATGCCGTCGTTGACGAACACGATCTCCGCCGCGTCCCGCAGGACCTTGCCCTCCCACCGCATCGCCGTCCCGCCCTCGGGCACGGAGAGCTCTTCGGTGAACTGGTTCATCGTCCAGGCGTCCCGGTAGTCGACCACGTAGGGCACCCGGAGCAGGCGACCGAGGGCCCGGGCCGCCGCGAACGAGACGAACGGATTACCGGTGGCCAGCACCAGGTCGAAGCGCTGCTCGCGGTGCAACCGCAGCGCGGTGCGCAGCACGCTCGGGATCCACCCCAGGTACGGCTCCGGGAAGATCCTGTTCTGCACCGCGGCGTGCAGCCGGTCGGCGATCAGCGGGAAGTTCGCCCGCAGCGCGCCGAACTTGCGCAGGTCCGTCTCCCAGTGACGCATGTTCATCGAGGGACGCTCGATGTGCACCCGGGGGTCGACCGTCGCCTCCAGCGTCTCGTCGCTGGCGCCGGACAGGTAGTGCGTGAAGAACTCCCGTGGTGCGGTCAGCACCGTCACGTCCCAGCCGGCGCCGGCCAGGTGGTTCGCGGTGGCGCTGGCCCGGAAGACGCCGCTGGCCCGGCTGGGCGGGAAGTAGAAGGACAGATAGAGGATCCGGGGGCGCTTACCATTCGCGCCGGTTGCCGAGTCGATGGCGCTGCCACTCCTAGTCGAACCGTCACATGAAGTCGTGCCCGGGGGTGCCGCGCGTGCGACACCCCCGGTATTGATGTCAGCCGCCGATGACGACGCGCCGGACACCGGACCAACGCGCGGGGTCGGTCACCCGACGACCGTCCACCAACACGGTCACGGCGGGCAGATCGGACGCGCCGAGGGTGCGGTACTCGGCGTGGTCGGCCTGGATGACCGCAGCGGTGACCGGCTGACCCTGATACGCCGGAAGTCCGTGCGCGGTCAGCTCCTCGGAGGTGTACATCGGGTCGGAGACGTACGGCGTGGCCCCCCGAGCGCGCAACGCCGCGACGGTGGGGAACACCCCGGAGAAGGCGGTCTCCTTGACGCCGCCCCGGTACGCGGCGCCGAGCACCAGCACCTCGACCCCGGTCAGGTCGCCGTAGGCGGCGGCGAGCAGGTCCACGGCGTACTCCGGCATCGCCGCGTTGGCCTCACGGGCCGAGCGGACCACGGTGGCCGACGGGTCGTTCCACAGGTACATCCGCGGGTAGACCGGGATGCAGTGCCCGCCGACCGCGATGCCGGGCTGGTGGATGTGGCTGTACGGCTGGGTGTTGCACGCTTCGATCACCTTGGTGACGTCCACCCCGACGGTGTCGGCGAAGCGGGCGAACTGGTTCGCCAGGCCGATGTTGACGTCCCGGTAGGTGGTCTCGGCGAGCTTGGCCAGCTCGGAGGCCTCGGCGGAGCCGAGATCCCAGACACCGTTCGGGCGCGACAGGTCGGGCCGCTCGTCGAAGTCGAGCACGGCCTCGTAGAACCGCACACCGTGCGCCGCGGACGCCTCGTCGACGCCGCCGACCAGCTTGGGGTAGCGCCGCAGGTCGGCGAAGACCCGGCCGGTGAGCACCCGCTCGGGGCTGAAGACCAGGTGGAAGTCACGCCCAACGGTCAGCCCGGAGCCCTGCTCGAGCATCGGCGCCCACCGGTCGCGGGTGGTGCCCACCGGCAGCGTCGTCTCGTAGCTGACCAGGGTGCCCGGCTTGAGCCCGGCGGCGATGGCCCGGGTCGCGTCGTCCATCCAGCCGAAGTCCGGCACGCCGTCGGCGTCGACGAAGAGCGGTACGACGACGACCACGGCCTCGGACTCGGCGACCGCCGCCGCGGTGTCGGTGGTGGCGGTCAGCAGCCCGGCGGAGACCGCCTCCTTCAGCTTGGTGTCCAGGTCGGTCTCGCCGGGGAACGGCACCGCCCCGTCGTTGACCAGGTTCACCACCCGCTCGGAGACATCGGCACCGATGACCCGGTGTCCCTTGGCCGCGAACTGCACGGCGAGTGGCAGTCCGATCTTCCCGAGCGCGACGACGCAGATGTTCATGACTACTACTTTCCTCCTTGTGGGAGCCTGCGTCGCAGGCGGGCCATCAGCCGGCGCGGCGTCACCGGTGCTACGGCGATGACGAGCTGACCCTTGTGGTTCGTGGTGCTGGTGAAGACGTACAGCCGGGATCCACGGCGGAGCACGGCCCGCTGGGGCACCGGGCGCCGCGGGCCGCGGACGGCGGCCACGCCCGTGTTGCCGTGCACCTCGACGTGGGTCTGGATGGTCCGCAGCTCGCCGCCGGGCGTGGCGTCGGCCAGCACCCGGTCCAGCGGGATCCGCGCCCGCACGGTGGTGCCGGTGGCGTCCGCGGTGACCGCGGTGGTGACGCCGGCGGCGTCACCCGCGCCGATCCAGATCTCCGTGGCAAGGTCGGCCAGGTCGGTACGCGGGCTGCGCGCGGTGACCAGCAGCGCCCTGGTCCCCTCGAAGACGAACGAGACGGTGTCCAGCCGGGCGACCCAGTCGGCCAGGCTGTCGGTGATCTCGTACCAGGCGTCGGGAATGCCCTGTCGCGGGTCGCGGAAGCCGGGATAGCCGGCGTACCAGCGGTCGCCGTCAGCCACGGCGGCCGGGCTGCCCTGCTCGGCGTCCTGGCGGATCACCGCGAGCAGGTGGTCCAGGTCCCCGTACCGGGCGGCGGCCAACCGGACCCGCGCCTCGACGGGGAGCTGTTCGCGAATGTCGTCGGTCAGGTACCGCTCGGCGAGGGCCTGCACGCCGGCCCGGACCCGCTCCTGGGTCTCCCGGTCCACCCGCAGGAAGTCGTTCTCCAGGAGTTTGGCGATCTCCCAGGCGAAGTGCCGCACCAGCACCGCGTCACGCCGCTTGCCGGGCTCGATCAGGCCGGCGACGAACTCGACGAGCGACTCCGCGCAGCGCAGCCGCTCCAGATGCCGGCTCCGGTAGGTGATGTTGCGCGCGTTGAGCCGACGCACCGCGAAGTAGTAGTCGTAGTCGGCGAGCACCGAGATCCGCCCGGCCCGGAAGCACGCCTCGATGGTGAACGGCTGGTCACTGCCGACCGGCATGTCCTCCGGATACCGCAACCCGTGCCGCTCGATCAGCTCGCGCCGGAACAGTTTCGTGTTCGACAGCGACCAGGGCAGCGCCGAGTCGAACAGGTCCACGTCGACCACGGTCTCGGCGAAGATCGCCTGGTGGATGTAGCGGCTGTTCACTCCCACCGTGCGGCCGAGCACCACGTCCGAGCCGTACCGGTCGGCGGCGGCGACCAGCCGCTCCAGGGCCTGCGGCCCGAGGTAGTCGTCGGAGCCGACGAAGAAGACGTATCTGCCGGTGGCCTGCTCCAGGGCACGGTTGCTGGGCGCGGCCGGCCCGCCGGAGTTGGGCTGCCGGAGCACCTTGACCGTGCCCGGATAGCGCCGGGCGAACCGGTCCAGCTCCCGGGCGCTGCCGTCGGTGGAGCCGTCGTCGACCGCGATGACCTCCAGCCGGTCCCGTCCGATGGTCTGCTCCACCAGCGAGGTGAGGCACCCGGTCAGGTACGGCATGGTGTTGTAGACCGCGGTGATCACCGTGACGTCGGGTGCGGTCACGCCCCGACCCCGACCGTCGGCTGCGACTCGTCCGGTAGTCCTCCGGTGCCGGCCGGGCCCGCCGCGGAGGTCGGGCGGCCGGGCAGCAGCCGCCGGTAGACGGCGTCCATCACCTCGGCCTGCGCCTCCCAGGTCCAGCTCTCCAGCAGACCGGCACGGTCGTACGCCGCGCGGTAGCGCTCCCGATCGGCCAGGACCGCGCGGACCGCGCGGACGTAGTCGGCCACGTCCTCGGCACGGAACACCTCGCCCTGCCCGGTCGACCGGACCGTGCCCGCCATCGTCTTCACGTCGCTGACGATCAGCGGCAGTCGGGCGTGCGAGTACTCGAAGAACTTGGTGATCAGCGCGATCTCGTGGTTGGGCCAGTGGTGGATCGGGATCACCCCCGCGTCCGCACTGGCGAGGAACGGCACCACCTGCCAGTGCTTGACGTACGGCAGGGCGTGCACCCGGTCGCCCACCCCGAGCTTCGCCGCGCGGGCCAGCACCTGAGAGACGTACGGACCGGCCGGCTTGTTGACGACGAGCGCCACGTGCACCCCGGGCAACTGCGGCAGGGCCTCGACCATGATGTCCAGGCCCCGCTGCCGAGCGGCGGCCCCGCTGTAGACCAGCAGCGGCACCTCGGCGCCGACGCCGCAGAGCGCCCGCAGGTCGGGTGCCGGAGTCTCCGGCTCGACGTCACCGTGCCCGGCCGACGGGGCGTTGAGCACCACGTCCGGCTGGACGGCCAGCCCGTGCTCCTGGCGCAGCAGGTCGGCCAGCGCGTCCGAGACGGTCATCACCGCGTCGGCGTAGGGGGCGTACTCCCGCTCGTGCGCCCGGTGCGCCGGCAGCCAGCGGGCGTTGTCCTGCCACGGCTTGAGACCCGGCAGGAACTCGTGCGCGTCCCAGACGACCTTGATCTCGCGGCCGGCGGCGGCTGCGCGGATCTTGGCCCGCGCCGCCACGCCGAGCATCCGGAAGTCGTTGGCGTGGATCAGGTCGGGCCGCAGCTCGTCGAGGACCGGCCCGTAGGCCAGCTCGTAGTCCCACAGGCCGGGCTCCAGCCGGCGCCACGCGCCGTCACCCTTCGCCAGCTGCCAGAACTTGGTGTACGCGCGGTCCCACGGGTTGCGGAACTTGCGCCCCTTGCGCGCCCGGGTCAGCTGCCAGTAGCGGAAGGAGACCCATTTGCCCAGGATCTGGGCGCCGGCCTCCTCGACCTGGAGCATCCGGCGGCGGGCGGCGAGCCTGGTCGCGGTGCCGGCGCGGGCGGCCAGGGTCAGCTGCGCCTCGCGCACCCGCAGATCCTCCCGCCACGCCTTGACCCACTGGGCGCGGTGCGCGGCGATCCCGTTCGGCGGGTACGCCAGCGGCCAGCGCAGCCAGGCTCGGCGGAACTCGTGGCGGCGGCGGGCCAGCGGGTCGGGCATCGGCAGCAGCCGCACCTCGGCGTCGCCCAAGCGCCAGCTCTGCGGTTCCGTGACCGGAGACTTGCCGAGGAGGATGACCTCCCAACCGGCGTCGGCGGCCGACCGGGCCGCCTTCTGCACCCGGGAGTCACCGTTGACGCGGTTGTCCACCAGCATCACCACCCGGCCCCGCGAGGCCGTCTGGGCAGTGCCGTCCACCTTCATGCTGAGTTTGTCGCCTCTCGCCGCCGCGGGCTGTCGAACAGGTCCTGCTGAAAGACCCCGGCGAGTGTACGGCAACCGATGACACAGTTCCGAATCTCGACGGAGCCGACATACCGTTTCGCCCGGGTCACGCCGACGAGCTGCGTATAGCATCTGCCGGGTGTCCGCCCCAGCCGAATCCTTCCCGGTTCCCGCCCAGGCGCGCGTCCCAGCGGCGACCACCGGCTCGACCAGCGCCTCGGGGGCCGCAGGCCCGACGGAGCCCAGCACCCCGGCCGCACCCGCCCGACCGGCACGCCAGTATTCGCTGGACGTGCTCCGGGTGCTGGCGATCTGCGGCGTCGTCTCGATCCACACCATCGGCCTGGTCGTGTCGAACCGCGACCTCAGAGGTACGACGCAGTGGTGGGTGGCGACCGCCATCGACCTCGGTGCGAGCTGGACCGTGCCGCTGTTCGTGATGCTCAGCGGGGCGCTCGTGCTCTCGCCTCGGGCGCACGCGGCCGGGCCCGCGGCCTTCTACCGGAAGCGCTTCGCGCGGATCCTGCCCGCCCTGGTGGTCTGGAACCTGGTCTACCTGATCGTGGCCCGGGTGCTCATGCGCGGCGAGGACCTGACCCGCAATGGCGTGATCAAGCTGCTCATCGACGGCAAGATCTTCACCGCGATGTACTTCCTCTGGTTGATCGCCGGGCTGTACCTGGTGGCGCCCGTGATCGCCGCCTTCCTGTCGCAGGGCGGCGAGCGGCGGGCCCGCGTCCTGGCCGCCGTCGCGCTCAGCTTCACACTGGTGTCCTTCGCGACGGTCGGGGTGTCCGTCCTGATCGGCGTGCCCCGGCCGATCCACCTCGGCGCGCTGACCCACTGGTGGCCGTACGTCGGCTACTTCGTCGCCGGCTGGGCGCTGCGGTCGGTTCGGCTGAGCCGGCGAGCCGTGCTGGTGGCCTCGACGGTGGCGGTGGTCCTGCTCGCCGAGGGTGTCTGGCAGTGGGGGGTGAGCCCGGCGCATCGGACGCTCCAGGCGCTGATGCCGATCAGCTACCTGGGCACCAGCATCGCGATCGCCACGATCTGCATCTTCCTGGTGGGAATCACCCTCGGTGCACGGCTGGCGCCTGGGCCGAGGGCCTCGACGTGGCTGGTCCGTCTCTCCGAGGCGTCGTTCGGGGTCTTCCTGGTGCATCTGCTGATCCTGGAGGCACTGCGGACCTTCATCCCGGCGGTGTACGCGGCCGACTCGCTGCCGGTGATCGTCGGCGCCTACCTCGTGGTGCTCGTGTCGTCCTTCGCCGTCTCGATCGGCGCGTCGAAGATCCCGTACGTCCGGGCAGTCTTCTGAGAGGTTGACCGACGTGGCCCTGCTCAGCCGCGAGGAGAACGCCGCCTACTGGGATCGGCGGCACCGTACCGAGAGCGCGTTGCGCTCCGGCGGCGACATGTCCTACGACGAGTCCGCCAACCGGATGTTCTACATCCTCCGCCTCGGCATGCTGCTCGACATCATCGGCCACCACGCCGACCCCGTCGCGCCGCTGCGACTGCTCGACGCCGGCTGCGGCAAGGGCTGGTTCAGCCGGCAACTGGCCCGCTTCGGGCATCAGGTCGACGCGATCGACGCCAGCTCCACCGCCATCGAGACCTGCCGCGCCGAGGGCGGCGCCGTCCGGTTCCACCAGTCGACCCTCTCCGGCTGGCGCAGCCCCGTGCTCTACGACGTGGTCACGGCCGTCGACGTGCTCTTCCACATCCTCGACGAGGCGGAGTGGGAACGCTCGGTGGGCAACCTCGCCTCGCTGGTCCGGCTGCACGGTCGGCTGGTGGTCAGCGACTGGGGCGGGCCGGGTGACCAGACCTTCGGCGACTACCAGGTGGTACGAGGGCCGGACCGGTACGTGACGCTGCTGCGGGCGGCCGGGCTGCGCCATGACGGCTGGCGGCCGTACGGCTTCCGGCGCAACCCGATGGGCTTCCACGTGTTCACCCGGCAGTGGTGAGGGAGAGGGTCGACCGATGCGCGTGTCCGAGTTGCTCGCCGCACAGCTGGACGGGGTTCGGGAGGTGCTCGACGTCAGCCGTGGGCCGGTGGACCTCGTCCGGCACTACCAGCTGCCCGAGGAGGTGACGTACCGGCGCGGTGACCCGGCCGTGGTCCGGGACGACCCGCCGGGCGCGGAGCAGCTACTGGTCGGTCTGGTCGGATCCCAACCGTCGGTGCACGTCCTGCCCGAGGAGCTGGCCGTTCTCGCCGACTGCCGCCCGGGGCACCGGTCGGTGCTCCTGCTCGGCTGGCCGATCGTCGACCTGCCCACCCATCTGCTGCTGTCCGCGCTGACGAGCGCGCGGTGCCAGATCCTGGAGACCGTCCCGCTGAGCACGGCCAACATCCGTGGCGTGTACGCGGCGCTGGTGGTGGCGCGGGTGGACCGGCCGGCAGCCACCCGGAGGCACCTCGAAGACGCGGCCCAGGCCCGGCGGGCGGCGCACGCGCCACCCGGGCGGGCGGACGACCCCCGCACCCTGCTGCGGATGGTGAACGAATACCAACTCACCGACCTGGTCCACCGGCCACTGCGCGGGCAGCTGCGCGAGCTGCGGGCAGAGGTCGAGCGGCAGCGGGAGCTACTGGCGCAGCGCGACGACCGGCTGCGCGAGTTGGAACGGGAGCTGGCCGCCTACCGGCCCCCAGCCCAGCGGTCGTAGCCCGACCCGCGTCTGACGCCGAGACGGTGCGACCATGGTGTCCCCGAGACGACCAGAAGGAACCCACGTGGCAGAACCGGCAGATGTAGCTATCGTGACGCCCTGGTACCCCACCCGACAACGACCCTTCAACGGCGCGTTCGTGCAGGCGATGGTGGAGGCCACCGCGCCCGGTTACGACCGGGTCCGGCTCTACCACTCCGAGGAGTGGGGCCACCGGCTGACACCGGAGCAGGGCGCGGAGATCGAGCGGCGCCACCTGGAGCTGATGCACCGGTCGCTGCACTGGAGTCGTACCGTCGGCGGCGCCGAGATGCTGTACGTGCCCGTACCGCTGATCGTCACCAGCGACTACGCGGTGATCGCGCGGCGGCATGAGGTGACCCTGCGCGCGGCGCTGGGCGGGCAGCCGATCGACGCACCGGTGGTGCACGCGCACGTCGGCCTTCCCGGTGGTTGGGCGGCCCTGCAGAACGCCCGCCCGGACGCCCGGGTCTTCGTCACCGAGCACGCCACCTTCCTCAACCTGGTGCTGGCCCAGCCCGAGGCTCGGGCCATGTACGACGAGGTGCTACACCGCTGCGCCGGGCTGTTCGCCGTCGGCGACCCGGTCCGTGACCCGCTGGTCGAGGCGTTCCCGCACCATGCTCACAAGATCAGTTACGTGCCCAACCCGGTCTCCTTCGGCACACCCCGCCCGGCGCCCGTCGAGGCACTGCGTCGGTGGCTGTACGTGGGCCAGCTCAACGAGCGCAAGGGCGTTCTCTGGCTGGTGGAGGCGTTCGCCGCCGCCCGCGCCGACGACCCCACCCTCACCCTCACCATGGTCGGTGAGGGACCGCAACGGGCCGAACTGGACAAGCGCGCCGCCGAGCTGGGCGTCACCGACGCGGTGACGTACACCGGGGCCGTGCCGCCGGACGAGGCGCTGCGGCTGATGCGCGAGCACGACCTGCTGGTGCACCCGAGCCGGTTCGAGACGTTCGGCATGACGATCGTCGAGGCGGTCGCCGCGGGCATGCCGGTGCTGGTCACCAAGTGCGGCGGGCCGGAGGAGACCCTACGTGGGGTGGCCGACAAGGTCGCCGAACTGGTGGAGGTCGAGGAGGCTCCGGACGCCCTGCTCGCGGGCTACCGGCGGCTGCGCGACCGGTTCGACCGGCTCGACATCACGGGCGCGAGGCGCGATCTCGCCGCCCGGTACAGCTACGAGGCGACGGCGGAGGCACACCGCCGCGCCTGGTTCCCGGCGGAGGCGGCGGGCTCGGAGACGACGGAGCAGGGGGTACGGCTCGATGGCTGAGCAGCGGGTGTTGTTCCTGGCGGTCGGCGGTGCCCGTAAGCGCGCCGTACTGGAGGAGTCGGCGGAGGTGGTGGCCGGCGGCGGCAGCGCGACGGTGTTGATCAGCGACGCCGCGGCGTGGCGGCGCGAACGCTTCCCCGCCGGGGTACGGGTGGTCAGCCTCGCCGACCTCGACCGGCGTCGGCTCCCGGTCCGTGTCGAACAGAACCTGCTCTTCCGGGCACCCCGGTTCGCCTTCCGGATGGCCGGTCGGGGGCGGCTCGCCGCGTTCAGCAAGCGCGCGGGCAAGGCGTACGAGCGGCGCATCGCCGACCGGGTGCACCGGCGGATCTTCCTGCCCGCGTACGGCCGACTCCAGCGTGGCGGGCAGTTCCCGCTGCTGGCGCGGCACGTGCTGCGGGCCGCACCGCCAGAGCTGATGGTGATCACCGATCCGGCGTCGATTCCGCTCGGTGCTCAGATCGCCCGTGACGCCGCCGAGTACGGCAGCGCCGCCCCGAGGGTCTGCTTCGGCCTGGACTACCTGGTCCCCGCCGGCTGACCCGGCACGGTCCAACGAGAACGGGCCGGCGTCCCCTTGCGAGGGACGCCGGCCCGTTCGCCGTCAACGGTCCGGTCAGGACGCGAGGAACGCCTCGAAGGCCCGCGCGGTCCGGCGACCGTCGTGCACCCGCCGGACGTACTCGACCGAGTCACGGCCCAACTCGGCGATGCGGTCCGGCTCGGCGACCAACGACTCGAGGACCGGCAGCAACGTCTTCGCGGTGGCGTTGACGATCGGCGGGCGCTCGCCCACGGTCCGCTCGACGCTCGGGGCGAGGTACGCCACCACCGCCTTGCCCGCGGCCATCGCCTCGACCGCGAACGTGCCGTAGCTGCCGGTGGTGATCTGGTCGACGACGATGTCGGCCGACTTGACCATCTCCACCATCTCGCTCCACGGCACGCCCTCGGCGAGCCGCAGTTCGATCGCACCGGCGTCGTGCAGGCCGTTCAGGACCGGCAGGATCTTGTCGGTGCCCTTGGTCCAGCGCTTCGACGGGCCGTGCAGCACGACCGGCCGGGACGACGGCCGCGCCGGCTCATCGGTGGCCCACAGATCCAGATCCACCACGAGCGGCGCCCACGTCGCCCAGGGCAGGTCGTCGAGCAGGTCCGGAGTGGTCACAAAGAGCGGAAGCCTGGACTCCTCGGCCACCCGTCGGTTGCGCTCCGCCCGGGAGGTGAACCGCTTGACGTACCCCTCGGGGGCGTCGAAGAAGAGCGAGTCCTCGTGCCGCTCCATGTGCCGCAGCGGGTGGCGCACCTCGCTGCCGTGCGCGAGCAGCGCCACATTGATCTTTGCCCGGCGCAGGGCGGGCAGGTCGAACTCGATGTTGTCGCCGTTCAACGCGCCGAAGATCGGCAGGAAGGCGTCGACGACAAGGTGCGTGTACCGGCCGATAACCCGGTTGAGCTGCTCGATCTGGTACGGCAGTTCCCGGATGAGCCGGTCCGGGTCGATGTAGACGTCGGCCGGGTAGACAAGCGTCGGCGAGGTCTTGCGCATGATCACCTCGGCCGAGACGTCCGGGTTGTCCCGGCAGATCGCCTGGGCGAAGGCGCCGGCCTGACCGGCGTAGTTCGCCGGCCCGAGACCCAGCCGGACCCGGGTGACGTCCAGCGGACGCCAGGCGGGCAGCCCCGGCGCCCCGGTGGTGGTGGGGGCGGTGGTCGCCGGCAGCACCGGCTGCTCGTCCACCGCCCACGCCAGGTCCGCCCGGGACTCGGCGGCCGGGGCGACCCGGGAGATCTCCTGGTACAGCCGCAGCAGGCCGGCGCTCTGCTCCTCCCAGGAAAGTTCCGACAGGATCGGCTCGGTGATTCGGGCGACCAACTCCGCCCGATTCTCCACGGCTCGCCGGGCGGCGGCCGTGAAGGCGGCGACGTCCTCGGCCGGGTAGACCTCGCCGACCCCGTGCTCGGTCACGTACGCGCCCAGTGTCTTGACGTCGCTGGCCACCACCGGCAGCCCGGCGTGCAGGTACTCGGCCAGCTTCGTGGGGAGCGAGATCTCGTGGTTGAGGGTGTGGTGCAGCGGGATGATGCCGATGTCCGCCGTGGAGAGGTAGTCCGGTACCGCGTGCTGCGGCACGTAGGGCACCACGTGCACCCGGTCCTTGACGCCGAGCGACTCTGCCTGCGCCAGCAGGGCCGTCAGGTCGGCGCTCATCCGACCGGACACGATGGCGAGGTGGAAGTCGGGCAGCTCGGGCAGGGCGGCGACGGCGGTGCCGAGGCCCCGGTTCGCAGCCACCCAGCCGGCGTACACCATCAGCGGTACGTCGTCGGCCACGCCGCACGCCTGCCGCACCGACGGCGGGTCGGACACGGTGCCGATGGAGCCCCGGATGGGGACGTTGAGCACGGTCAGCGGAGTCTTCGCCAGCTTGTGGTCGCGCTGCAGGATCCTGGCCAGCTCGTCGGAGACGGTGACCACCGCATCGGCATGGCCGATGTACTGCCGCTCCAGTGCCTTGTAGGCGCTGGCCTGCGTCTCCTTCGGCCACTCGACGCCGTTGACGTACTCGTGGGCGTCGTAGATCCAGGCGACCTTCTCGCCGCGGGCCCGCATCCTCGCGGCGCTGAGCGCGGCCGGTGCCAGCATGGTGACGTCGTTGGCGTGGATGACGTCCGGCTTGAACTCCTCGATCGCCGGCCCGAAGGCGAGGTCGAGGTCGAGTAGCAGAGGCCAGTCCCGCCGCCAGTCGCCGGTCGGCCGACCCTCCTGCCGCTGCTCCCAGTTGAACGCCCGGACCCGGAACTGGTGCACGGCCCGGCTGACCCGGACGAGGGCGCCGAGAGCTCGGCTGGCGGGTACCGCGATCGGGGCGGCGGCCGGCGACCGGTGCTGGCTGTCGCGGAGCCAGCCGATCCGCGCGGTGGTCTGCCGCACCCAGGTCTTGTGGGCGGCGCCCTTGCGCACCATCACCGACTTGTCCGAGAAGCCGAACTGCGTGACCACCCGGCGTACCCGGTGGCCCTTGGCCCGCTCCCGCAGGTGGCTGCCGATGGGCAGGCGGATCACCTCGACCGACCCCATCATCGAGCGTTGGGGCTTCACCCGTCCGCCACTCCCGAACAGAGCGACGTCCCAGCCGGCGCGGGCAGCGGCGAGCGCGGTCTTCTGGACTCGTGAGTCGCCGGTGATCCCGTTCCCCACGATCACCGCCAGACGGGGGCGGCGGGTGGGCGGTTCCATGCGTGTCCTCCAGGTTGTCAACAGGTGAGCCAGTGCGGCCCGCGTCAGCGGGCCGCAACCACGGGTCCCAGCTTGCCCGTCGGGCGGGGCCGGTCATCTGCGATGACCGGCCCCGCCCGGACGTTCTCTGCCAGCCGCCGAGACGGAATCGTCAGGCGACCGGCACGGTGGTGACGTTCCCCGGCGACACGTCGACGGTGCTGCCGTCCGCGGAGGACCGCAGCAGCGCGGCCGCGACCTGCACGGTCCGCAGCCCCTGCCGCAGCGTCACGATGTCGCTGTCCTTGCCCTCGACCGCGTCCCGGAAGCGCTCGTGCTCCACCAGCAGCGGCTCACGCTTCGGGATGGCGTAGCGGACCATGTCGCCCTCGGCGACGCCGCGGAACGCCCGCAGCGCCTCCCACTCGGTGTCGATGGCGGCGTTGGCGTAGAAGGTCAGGTCGGCGGTGAGGGTGTCCGCCACGAAGCAGCCCCGGTCACCGGTGATGACCGTCGACCGTTCCTTGAGCGGGCTCAGCCAGTTGACCAGGTGGTTGACCATCGTGCCGTCGGCGAGTTGACCAACCACGGCGACCATGTCCTCGTGCAGCCGGCCGCTGCGCGAGACCGTCCGGGCCGACACCGAGGTGTATTCCTGACCGGTGACCCAGCTGGTCAGGTCGATGTCGTGGGTCGCGAGGTCCATGACCACGCCGACGTCGGCGATCCGGTGCGGGAACGGGCCCTGGCGGCGGGTGACGACCTGGAAGACCTCACCGAGCTCGCCGGCCTCCAGGCGGGTGCGCAGGTTCTGCAGGGCCGGGTTGTACCGCTCGATGTGGCCGACGCCAGCCACCAGGCCGGCGGACTCGAACGCATCGACGAGACGGGTCGCGGCCTCCACCGACTGGGCGAGCGGCTTCTCGATCAGCGCGGACACGCCGTTGGCGGCCAGTTCCACGCCGATCTGCTCGTGCAGCGCCGTCGGGCAGGCCACCACGGCGTAGTCGATGCCGAGCGCGAGCAGGTCGCCCAGCTCGGGCACCACCGGCGCGCGCAGGGTGCCGGTGGTGTCACCGGCCGGGTCGACGATACCGACCAGCTCGACGCCGTCCAGGCCGGAGAGGACCCGGGCGTGGTTGCGCCCCATCGCGCCCAGGCCGATCAGGCCGGCGCGCAGCTTGCGTCCCTGGCTGGCGCTCATCGGGCACCCCCGGCGAGGTTGGCGGCCTCGGCGATCCGGTCCAGATCGGCCGGCGACAGCGACGGGTGGATCGGCAGCGAGATGACCTCGGCGGCGGCCCGCTCGGTCTCCGGCAGCTCCCATGGACCGGGCTGGCCGTCCTCGTTGAGGTACGGCTTGAGCCGGTGGATCGGGGTCGGGTAGTAGACGGCGTTGCCGATGCCCAGCTCGGTGAGGCGCCGCTGGGCGGCGTCGCGGTTACCGCCCTGCACCCGGACCGTGTACTGGTGGTAGACGTGGCGCGCGTTGTCGGCCACCGGCGGGGTGACCATCCCGGTGATCTTGGAGTCGAGGAACTTGGCGTTCGCCCGCCGCTGCTCGGTCCACTCGGGGAGCTGACGCAACTGCACCCGGCCGATCGCCGCGGCCACGTCGGTCATCCGCATGTTGGCGCCGACGATCTCGTTGGCGTACCGCTGCTCCATGCCCTGGTTGCGCAGCAGCCGCAGGGTCCGGGCCAGCTCGGGGTCGGCGGTGGTGACCATGCCGCCCTCGAGCGAGTGCATGTTCTTGGTCGGGTAGAAGCTGAAGCACCCGGCGGTGCCGATGGCGCCGACCGGCCGCCCGTTCACCGCGGCGTCGTGGGCCTGGGCGGCGTCCTCGACGACGGCGAGGGAGTGCTGCTCGGCGATGGCCATGATCCGGTCCATCGCGGCCGGGTGCCCGTAGAGGTGCACCGGCATGATGGCCACGGTGCGCGGCGTGATCGCCGCGACGACCGCCTCCGGGTCGATGCAGAAGCTGCCCGGCTCGATGTCCACGAAGACCGGCACGGCGCCGACCAGGCGCACGGCGTTCGCGCTGGCCGCAAAGGAGAACGAGGGCACGATGATCTCGTCGCCGGGGCCGAAGCCGAGCGCCATCAGGGTCAGCTGAAGGGCGGACGTACCGGAGTTCACCGCGACGCAGTGCCGCCCGGCGACGAGCTCTCCGAACTCCTCCTCGAACGCCTTGACCTCCGGACCCTGCACGACCAGGCCACTGCGCAGCACGCGCACAGCCGCCTCGATCTCGGCCTCGCCGATCACCGGACGGGCGGGGGGGATGAATTCCGCGTTCAGCCCAGACATGGGCTTCCTCCTCGGGACAGGGGGTTCATTCGGGACGCGATGCTAGCCGGTCCGGTGGGTACCGAAACGGGTGGTACCGACGCGGTCAGGGATGGATCGGATCGATGTCCGGCGTCATGGGGGTTGGATGGAAGCCCGGCTCTGCCCGGACAGTCGGTTGGCATGCTACCTCCAGAGCAGTGGCGACCACGGTCGCCAGTCGTGGCAGGTCCTCCACGGACAACGGCACCCGGGTGACGGCAAGCCGCCAGTAGAGGGGGCCGACGATCAGATCGACCGCCAGGTCGCGGTCGATGTTCGGGCCCAACTGTCCGCGCGTGATCGCCCGGCCGACCAGTTGGCCGGCGATGTCGCGCTGGTTGGTCCGCAGCACCTGTTCCAGCATCTGCGCGATCTGCGGGTTGCGGGCGGCCTCGGCCAGCAGGTCCGGAATGATCTGCGCGGCCAGCGGGTGACGCAGCGCCCTGGCCATGATCATGAATAGGATCTCCAAGTCACCTCGGAGATCGCCGGTGTCCGGCAGGGGCACGCCCTGCCCTGCCGCGGAGGAGACGATCTCGAGGACCAGCTCCGGCTTGGAGCTCCACCTCCGATAGATCGCCGTCTTGCTGACACCGGCCCGGCGGGCGACCGCCTCGATGGAGAGCCGTCCGTAACCGACCGCCGCGAGCTCCTGCATCAGGGCATGGCGGATGGCCGTGGTGATCTCACCACGCAGCACCGCCGCGCCCACCGGAGCACGCCTCTTCTCGGTCGTCACGTGGGACAATGTACCGCAGCGACGGTACGGTTGCGTCGCGACGTATCGTCCACTACCTTCCACGCAACGACGAAGCGACGCGCCGCGTGCGGGCCGCGCTCTGCCGTCGAGCACCCACAACAAGATCGGAGCGCCTTCACATGTCCAACACGGCGGTGGCCGACGCCGATTCGGGACTCACCGGGGCGCAACTCGCCGCCCGGCACGGCCTGAGCGTCGCCGGAGCGAGACCCGGGCTGGGCCTCTACACGCG
This sequence comes from Micromonospora sp. NBC_00617, assembly GCF_045161355.1. Lineage (NCBI taxonomy): Bacteria > Bacillati > Actinomycetota > Actinomycetes > Micromonosporales > Micromonosporaceae > Micromonospora > Micromonospora sp. NBC_00617. The sequence goes on from NZ_CP107751.1 coordinate 3,659,352, forward strand.
GCAACTGTGGTCCTATCGGCACTTCATCACGGCGTACGCCAACGCCAAGCTCGTCTCGACGTTCAGTCAGGCGCGGCTGGGCCAGTTGTGGCAGGTGCTGACCCCGCTGACCAACGCGGCGGTCTACTACTTCATCTTCGGCGTGATCCTCAGCACCAGCAGGTCGGTGCCGAACTTCATCGCCTATCTCTGCGTGGGGTTGTTCGTCTTCAACTTCACCAGCTCGGTGACGCTCGGCGGCACCCAGGCGATCACCGGCAACCTTGGGTTGATCCGAGCGCTGCACTTCCCCCGGGCCAGCCTGCCGATCGCGGTGACCATCACCCAGTTCCAGAACCTGGTCACGGCGATGGTCGTGCTGATCGCGATCGTGCTGATCACCGGCGAGCCGATCACGCTGGAGTGGCTGCTGCTGGTGCCCGCGATGCTGCTCCAGGCGATCTTCAACATCGGCCTGTCGCTGATCCTCGCCCGGCTCGGCTCGAAGCTGACCGACATGAAGCAGATCATGCCGTTCGTCATGCGGACCTGGATGTACGGCTCCGGAGTGCTCTACAGCGTGAAGGTGTTCGAGCAGAACCTGCCGGCAGCGCTGGCCACCCTCGTGCAGTTCAACCCACTGCTGATCTACATCGAGCTGGTCCGGCACGCGCTGCTGGAGAACGCGCCGCTGACCTCGTCGGCGCCGCGACTCTGGTTGCTGGCGGTCGCCTGGGCGGCCGTGGTCAGTATTGGCGGATATGTTTACTTCTGGCGCGGAGAACAGGAGTACGGTCGTGGCTGAGCAGCTCAACGTACCGGCGGACGCGGCCACCACGGCCGTTGGCGAGCGGATCCCCACGGTGATCGTGGACGACGCCCACCTCATCTACCGGGTCTACGGTGCCGGGTCGGGCAACGCCGGCTCCCCCGTCGCCGCGCTGCGGCGCATCATCTCCCGGCAGCCGCAACGGCCGACGCTGCGTGAGGTGCACGCGGTCAGGGGCGTCAGCTTCACCGCGTACCGCGGTGAGGCGGTCGGGCTGATCGGCAGCAACGGCTCCGGCAAGTCGACCCTGCTGCGCGCCATCGCCGGGCTGATGCCGGTCAACCGCGGCCGGATCTTCACCCAGGGCCAGCCGTCCCTGCTGGGGGTGAACGCGGCCCTGCTCGGTGACCTCTCCGGCGAGCGCAACGTCGCTCTCGGCTGTCTGGCGATGGGGATGAGTCCCGAGCAGGTCCGCAAGATGACCCCGGAGATCCTCTCCTTCTCCGGGATCAACGAGCGCGACGACTTCGCCTCCCTGCCGATGCGGACGTACTCCTCGGGCATGCAGGCCCGGCTGCGCTTCTCGATCTCGGCGGCCAAGAAGCACGACGTGTTGCTGATTGACGAGGCGCTGGCGACCGGCGACACCCGGTTCCGGCGTCGCAGCGAGCAGCGGATCCGGGAGCTGCGCGCGGACGCCGGTACGGTGTTCCTGGTCAGCCACTCGATCGGCTCGATCCGGGACACCTGCGAGCGGTCGATCTGGCTGGAGTCGGGCCAGATCCGGATGGACGGCACCACCGACGAGGTGACCAAGGCCTACGAGGACTACATGGCCAGCAGGTGACGCACGCCGGGCTCCCGCCGCGACGGTGGTGGGAGCCCGGAACCGGCGTTGGCAGCTCGCAGCACCAGTGGATCAGTGAGGATCGGCAATGACCCACCAGCAGGCCCCCGTCCCGGACGCCGCGTCGGCAGCTCCGCCGGCGTCCTGGCTACCCAGCCGGACGGTGGCGGTGGTGCTGGCCGGCGGCACCGGCGAACGACTCGGGCTCGGCATCCCCAAGCAGCTTTTGAAGATCGCCGGCAAGCCGATCATCGAGCACACTCTCGCCGTCTTCGAGGCCGCCCCCGAGATCGACGAGATCATCGTGATGATGGCCGCCAGCCACCTCGCCGACGCCCAGCGGGTCGTGGCGCAGGCCGGGTTCCGCAAGGTGACGAAGGTGATCGAGGGCGGTGACACCCGCAACGCGACCACCCGGCTCGCCCTGGACGCGATCGGTGACGACGACGTCAACATCCTCTTCCACGACGCGGTACGCCCGCTGGTCAGCGCCCGGATCGTGCGGGAGTGCGTGAACGCCCTCTGGACGTACTCCGCGGTCGACGTGGCCATCCCCTCGGCCGACACGATCATCCAGGTCGACGCCGACGACTGCATCACCGGCATTCCGGTCCGCTCGACCCTGCGCCGCGGGCAGACCCCGCAGGCGTTCCGCTCCAGCACCATCCGCGAGGCGTACCGGATCGCCGAGGGCGACCCGGACTTCGCCGCCACCGACGACTGCGGCGTGGTGCTGCGCTACCTGCCCGGCACGCCGATCAAGGTGATCGACGGTTCGGACGAGAACATCAAGGTCACCCACCCGGTCGACGTGCACCTGGCGGACAAGCTCTTCCAGCTCGCCGCGGCGCAGGCGCCCCGGCTGACCGACCACCGCAGCTACCGCGAGGAGCTGACCGGCCGCACCATCGTCGTGTTCGGCGGAAGCTACGGCATCGGCCACGAGCTGACCGAGCTGGCCCGGCGCTACGGCGCCCAGGTCTTCCCGTTCAGCCGTTCCAGCACCGGCACCCACGTGGAGCGGGCCGGGGACGTCGAGGCCGCGCTGACGACCGCCTTCGAGGCCACCGGCCGGATCGACCACGTGGTGGTGACCGCCGGGATCCTGGAGAAGGGCGCCCTCGCCGAGATGGACGAGGAGACGATGGACCGGCTGTTGCAGGTCAACTTCGTCGGCCCGGTGACCATCGCCCGCCAGGCCCTTCCGTATCTCGAGCAGACCAAGGGCCAGCTGCTGCTCTACACGTCCAGCTCCTACACCCGGGGACGGGCCCGCTACGCGCTCTACTCGGCCACCAAGGCCGCCCTGGTCAACCTCACCCAGGCGCTCGCCGACGAATGGGCCGACGTCGGCGTACGCGTCAACTGCATCAACCCGGAGCGGACCGCCACCCCGATGCGGACGCGGGCCTTCGGCGAGGAGCCGGAGCACACCCTGCTCGCCGCGGAGACCGTCGCCCAGTCGTCGCTGGACGTGCTGATCTCGGAACTCACCGGGCAGGTCATCGACGTGCGCCGGGCGCCGGGCGAAGCGGCGCAGGCCGTGCCGGCCCAGACGCCGCGGGTGGCCGACGAGATCAATGCCGCCTCGGCGACCGTCGGCTGACGGCCGAACACTGCTGACCGGGACGATGGTGAACGGAGCGACATGCGTGGTGACCTGGTCCGGAAACTGATCGCACGGTGCCTGAGCATCGGGCTGGCCGTGCTGGCCTTCCTGGTCGTGGCGCTGACCGGTGCGACCGGTTGGGGGCTGGCGCTGGCGGTCGCCGCCCTCGTCGCCACCGCCGCTGAGCGACGGATCCGCAAGGGCGCGGACACCGCCGCTGAGACGACACTGATCGCCGCCGCCGTCCTGGTCGGCTACGCCCGACGGCTGGACGGTGGGTTCGACCCCGCACTGGCCGCCGCCGCGCTGGTGCTGCTCGGGCTGGTGCTGCTGGTGGGCCCGCTGCGGCACGCCGGCAACCAGGAGATCCAGGCGGCCAACCTGCCGGTGCGGTCCTGGACGGCGCCGATCGCCACGCACCTCGGCGACGCGCTGCTCGGGCTCCTCGCCGTGGTGGCGCTGGCCGCCGCGGCGACCATGCCGGCCCTGGTCGTTCTCGCGGCGGCCCTGCTGGTCGGCGCCGGCGCCGGCACGATCGCGCTGGGTCTGGCCCGGCGCCGGTTCCGGCCGCCGGCAGGCGGCGGGGCGGTGGGCCGGGCGTTGCGCGGGCACCAGCCGGAGTTCCTGCTCTACTTCTCCGCGCCTACCGGCTCGGAGTACCAGGTCACCATGTGGCTGCCGTACCTGGAGCGGATCGGCCGGCCGTTCATGGTCGTGCTGAGGGAGCCGGAGTTCCTGGCCCCGATCGCCGCAGCCACCGATGCGCCAGTGGTCTACTGCCCCACCCTGAGGGCGATGGACGAGGCGCTGGCGCCGAGCCTACGGGTGGCGTTCTACGTCAACCACGGTGCGAAGAACAGCCACTGCATCCGCTTCACCCAGCTCACCCACATTCAGCTCCACCACGGCGACAGCGACAAGGCGCCGAGCGCCAACCCGGTGTCGGGAATCTTCGACCGGATCTTCGTGGCCGGCCCGGCCGCAATCGACCGGTACGCCCGGGCCGGGGTGCAGATCCCGGCGGAGAAGTTCGTGATAGTGGGCCGCCCGCAGGTCGAGGCAATCAACGTACGCCCGCAGCCCCTGGCTGCCGAGGCACCCCGCACGGTGCTCTACACCCCGACCTGGACGGGACACCACGCGGACGCGGACTACTGCTCGCTGCCGGTGGCCGAACCGATGCTGCGCAAGCTGCTCGACCGGGGCGCGACGGTCATCCTGCGCGCTCACCCGTACACCACGCAGAACCCGGCGTCGGCGCGGCAGCTGGGTCGGCTGGCCGAGCTGCTCGCGGCGGACCGGGCGCGGACCGGCCGGCCGCACGTCTGGGGCACCGCCGGCCGCGACCTGAGCCTGGTGGATTGCGTGAACCGCTCCGACGCGCTGATCTCCGATGTCTCCGGGGTGATCTCGGACTACCTCTACTCCGGCAAGCCCTTCGCGGTGACCGACATGGGCGGCGAGGGTGACCGGTTCACCGAGCGGTTCCCGCTGGCCGGCGCGGGCTACGTGCTGCACCGGGACATGACGAACCTGGACGAGGTGCTGGGCCAGCTGCTCGGCGCCGATCCGATGGCACCGGGGCGCTGGGCGACCCGGCGGCGCTACCTCGGTGACTTCCCGGCCGAGTCGTACGCCGACGCGTTCCTGGACGCCGCCAGGTGCGAGCTGGAGCCGGACTGGAGCCCGCCGCCTCCCGGACGGCCGGTCGAGCCGGACCTGGTGCCGGTCTCCCCCACCACCTGAGCCGCCGGGCCGGCTCGCCTCCCACAAGCTGCTCCGCACAGCGACGGCGGCACGCTCGCCGCGTGCGGGCACCGGCCGGACGGTGGCCTAGTATCGCGAGGCCTGGAGGTGAAGATGTGCCACCTCCCGGAACATTGCCGGACGATCTCCGGGGTCGGACGCCACCGCCGCCGGACGAGAGGTGGAGCCACCGAAGCATCAGCGGATCCTGCTGCGCGCCCGCAAGGGCCCGTTCGACGTCCTCAGCGCCGAGGAGACGTACGAGCGGGACTGGATCGGTAAGAACACCGGCAATCTGGTCTTCAGCCACGCCGCGCACAAGCTACTGGCCACCTCCGCGGCTGAGATCACCCCGTCGCGTTTCCGGGCGGACCCACGCGATGCCGACGAGATCAACGAGAAGTACGACGTCTTCGTGATACCACTGGCCAACGCGTTCCGCCATGACTACGCAAAGCGGCTGACGCCGATGGCTCGGCTGATCGAACGGCTGAAGATCCCGGTGGTGGTGCTCGGAGTCGGGGCGCAGACCGACGTGGACGGCGACCTGGAGCAGCTCCGCCCGATCGACGAGCCGGTCAGCGCATTCTGCCGGGCGGCGGTGCTCGACCACTCGCACAGCATCGGCGTACGCGGCGAGATCACCGAGAACTACCTCCGCAAGCTGGGTTTCTCGGCTGTCGAGCAGATCGGCTGCCCGTCGATGTTCCTGCACGGCGACAGCCTGCGCATCGAGAAGACGAAGGCGACCTTGGGCATCGACGACCGGCTCGCGTTCGTCATCTCGCCGTACGTCAAGGCGCTGGCCCCCCTCGTCCTGCACCACCACCGGCGCTACCCGAACCTGCGCTACGTGGCACAGGACCTCTACACCCTCGGCACCCTGCTCTACGGCGACGCGCCGAAGCTGCGGGGAATGACCGCCGACATGCCGATCCACACCTCGCACCCGCTCTTCGTCGAGGACAAGGTGCGGATGTCCATGGACCCGTGGCCCTGGATGGAGTATCTCTCCGGGTTCGACTTCGCCTTCGGCACCCGGATCCACGGCACCATCACGGCGCTGATCTCGGGCATCCCCGGCTATCTGCTGGCGCACGACTCGCGCACCCTGGAGCTGGCCCGATACTTCGACATCCCGCACCGGTTGTTGCGCGATGTGCCGGCCGACGTCGACGCTGCTCAGCTCTATGCGGAAGCCGACTACACGGCCCTGAACGAGGGCCACAAGGAGCGCTTCGCGCGGATCACCGCGTTCCTCGCCAAGCACGACCTCGGCCTCTCGTTCGCCGACGGAGACAGCGCCATCCGCTTCGACGAGCAGGTCCGTCAGACCGTCTACCCCCTGCGGTCCGGCCGGTCTCCGCCTACCCTCCGGAGGAGTTGCTGACGCGCATCCAGTGGCTGCGGGACGAAACGCGGACGCTCCAGGAAAAGGTCAGGACCCTCCACGCGCAGTCGCTGCGCGAGCGGATCAAGCAGACCGTCGCCGGCCGGGTCCGTCGGACACTCGGAGCCAGGTGACCAGCCACCGCATCCGCGTCATCCAGCTCACCCACGTTGGTATGGGTCGAGCAGCGCCAGCACGGCCGCCGGGTCCTCCACGTGTGCGTTGTGGCCGAGACCGGGCAGCGTGGCGACAGGTACGCCGTACGCCTTGAGCTGCTCGTCGGTGACCATCGGGTCGTGTTCCCCGCGGGCCAGCACCACCGGCACGTCGGTCGCCGCCAGCAACGGGGCCAGGTCGGGCTCGCCGACGCCGAAGGCTGTCGGGTCCATGGCGAGGCGCCACCGGCCGTCGACCTGACGCAACCCGGCGTCCACCACCGGATGATCCGGCGGGACCAGGCCGACCAACCCGGAGACGCGCAGGTAGCGGCGGGCCGCCTCGGTGCGGCTGGCGAACCAGCTCACCGGGCGTGCGGCGAGCTCAGCGGCGCGGGCCAGCTCAGCGGGCGACCAGAGCGCCTTGATGCCGAGCCCGACCACCGCGTCCACAGGTGTCCCTGCGGCGCGGGCGGCCAGCGCCAGGCCGACCACCCCGCCCAGCGAGTGCCCGAGCACGACGAGCCGGTCGTCGGGGGCGAGGCCGTCGGCGATCCGGCCGGCGAAACCAGCATAGGAGTACGACGGCAACGGGGCCGACCAGCCGTGGCCGGCGAGGTCCGGTGCGAGCCACCGCCCCGGCCAGTGCTGCTCCAGCAACGGCGCCCACGGTAGCCAGACGTCTCCGGTCGCCCCCATCCCGTGCAGCAGCAGCAGGACCGGCCGGCGACCGGTGCGGCCACCCGATTCATCCACCACGGCCGCAGTCTGCCACGGTTCGCGGCCGGGTACGAGAGTCGTCGATGGCGGCTGCCGGAATGAGGCCGCGGGCGCCGGCCCCTTGTGGGGGACGACGCCCGCGGCGGTCTACGTGCCTGGGTCAGGCGGAGTACCCCCGGGTGGCAATCCAGTTGGCAAGGTCGATCGTGGTGATCCAGTAGGACGGGTCGGCCGGGTTCGCCGAGTCGGCGATCCGCACGGTCCGGCCGTTGTCCTTGTACCCCACGACAGCGACGTAGTGCCCGCCGCCGTAGGAGTGCCAGCCGCCGTCGGTGTCGGTGGCGTCGCCGACGACGTTGGCCACCACGCCCCGGCCGTCGGTGATGGCCTTGACCACATCGGCCTGGAGCCGGTCCATCTGGGCCGGGCTGGGCGCGCCGGCAAACATCCGGGTCCGGTACGGGGAGCCCTTCACCTCGGCGTTGAGCACTCGGGTGGTGTCCTCGGCCGAGTTGGTGCCCATCTCGGTGGTGCCCAGCTCGGCACCGAGTTCCTCCTGGGTGCGGTCGATGCCGGTGGCGCTGAGCGCGTTGCGGGTGGCTGCGGGGCCGCAGTTGTAGTACGTGTTCTGCGCCTCGTAGTCGTAGTCGAGCACCTTGGTCGCGGGCGGCTTCGGCGGCTGCGGCTTACGGGTCAGATCCGGGTTGGCGCTGGCCTTGGCGGCGGGCGACGCGGCGCTGGTGGCTGGGGCGGCGGTCGTCGGCGCGGCGCTGGGGGACGCGTCGCGCGCGTCGCCGACGGAAACGGCGGTGTCACTGCGCATCTCGGCGACAGTGGTCGCGGTGCGGTGGCTGGCCGGCGCGTCGTCGGCGCCGGTGAGCAGGGCGCCGGTGGTAGTGGCGATCACGAGGGCCGCGGCGGAGGTGGCGACGATCTGGTATGGGCGCTCGGTCGCCAGGCGACGGAGCTGACGCTGCATGGTGTGCTTCACGGGGTCCTCCACGGATCGGGGGGAGAGCGGCACACCCACGGGCCGGACCGGTATCCGGGCAGGCGCCAGCGCGCGGACAGTGGTCCGCGGATGGTGAACCGCTCAGGGAAACGCCCGGCGGGACCGGGCGGGAAAGGCGATGACCCGGGGGTCAGCTCACCGTCACTGGACGGATGAGCGGGGGCACCGCTGCACCGTGGAGGCGTGGGAACAACCGAGGGGTGGAAAGGTGCTGCACGGGTTTGGAACTCCTTCCGACACCGCCTACCGGGTTAGCTGACGGATTCGGGCGGGAAGATCGCCCTACCGCGGGCCGTGGCTCGCGGATTCACCCCAGACTTACTGATGGGTCCCCGGTTCGTTAATCACGATTGAGCGGGTCGGCGCGGCGTCGCCTGTTGCGATCGGTTACCGCGCCGGACGGGACGACAGTACTGGCCTGTTCGCAGCCTGCCAAGCCAGGTTCGCCTGCGTAAACCCGATTCGGTGCGGCAATTTCTGCGCGTATTGCCGATGATGCGACTCGATGGGACAACCGGTTACGGAGACGCCTACGGGCGACAACCGGACAGGTCGCCGATAACGCGCCACAATCACGGGAAATATCGCGCACAACGCGTCGGACGCCCGATTCCCGAACGACGTGACCGGGCTCACGTAACGGATCAGGCTCAACTCGCGCTAGCCGGGCGCCACCGTGCCACGAGGGTGGGACGGGACGCCCCGCTCGCCCCGGGTCGGGCGAGGGCCGGGCTGGGCCGCAGCCGCGCCGTTGCCGCGTACGCCTCCTCGGCAAGGGTGCGCGCCGACTCGGCGGCCAGTTCCGCGTCCCGCCAGGCGGCCCGCTCCGCGGTGGCGGCGGCCTGGTAGTCGGCCAGTCTCGCGTCCCGGATCGCCCGGCTGAGCAGCACCTCCTGCTCGACCGGGTGCCGCCGGGAATCCCAGCCGCGCCGGTGGGCGAACACGTCGCCGAGCTGCGCCATGGTCAGATCGCCCCGCCAGTACGCCGCCATCGCCGCACGGTGCAGGTAGCGCTCCCGGGAGGCGTACTCGGCGGGTGTCCGCGGGGTGTGCGGGGTGGGCAGCGCGCCAGAGCCCGCGAAGCGGCGGGCGGCGGTGTCCGCCTCGTCGTACCCCAGCCAGGCCCGCTCCACGTGTTCCTGAGCGGTGAGCCAGGCATCGCGTCGCCGCCGTGCCGTCTTGGCGGCGCCGGTCGCGGCGACGGCCACCTCCTCGGCGTACCGGCGCAGGTCGTCGGCTTCGGCCGCGGCCACCTCGCGGGCGGTCGGCGCGGCCGGGACCGGGTCGTCCGCGGGGCGGTCCCCCAGGCGGGCGACCAGCACGGCGAGCACGCCCAGTGCCAGCAGGAACAGGGTCGACCAGATGGCGGCGGCCTGCGGCACCTCGGTCACGAACTGGTAGAAGACGGCAGTCTCCACGGTCGGCTCCTCGGGGAGAGCAAAGCGGGGGAGCCCCGGCGGCGACGTGGCCACGGCGGGCCACGGATCGGCGGGGTCGGAGCTGGCGGATCGACAGGGCGCGACGACGGGACGCGTGTCCCGGTGACTCAGCGCCGGGGCGGACCCCGGGGAGCCCAGCCCCGCGAAGCGTCGACGAGAGGCAGCCGGTCGGACCCGGCCGCGGACACCGGCAGCACGCCGGTCGCGATGGTGCCCTGGTCAACGGGCGGTGCCGGTTGCGCGTCGAACGACCCGGCCGGGATGAACTCCTCGGCGGCACTCGCACGGACCGCCGAGGCCGGGTGCACGGCAGCCTCTGGCACGGCGCTCAGGGGTGGCACGGCGCTCACCGGTGGCACGGCGGCCGAGGCCGGGCTCGCGCCGACCGCCAGGGCCGCGACCGCGGCGAGGCTGGTCAGCACCCGCGTAGCCCAGCGCGCCACCCACCACAGCGGACAGGCGAGCGCGACCGGAAGCACGTCCCCAACGCTACTGCCGGGCCGGCCCTGACGCACCGACCACGGGCGTGTCGGCGCACGCCGCGCCGACCCTGCTGACCAGGGTGGACGGTGTCAGCGCGAGTCGACGTACGGTGATCGGCTGTCGGTCTGGTCGGTCCCGCCGGGCCCGGCTTGAGTCCCGACAGCATCGGGGTGGTGGGCGTCATCCCCGGCGGCCCGGGTCCCGGCCGTGCGTTGTCTGGGCACGCGCGGGCGGGCCGTACGACGCGGCGCGAGTCGGCGCATCATCGGCGTCTCGACGAAGCGGTGCAGCAACCCGGCGAGGACCAGGTTCGCGAGCAGGAAGCCAAGCACCGCGACGGGGCCACGCCAGCCCTGGAAGCCGGTCCCCCAGTCACCGCTGAAGCGCAGCACGCTCGTCATCACCAGCACATGCACCAGGTAGAAGGCGAACGAGACCTCGCCGAGCCAGACCAGCGGCCGAGACCGCCACGGGGAACGCTTACCCCGGACGTCCGCGTCCGCGGCGGCAGTGATCACCAGCAGGTACGCCACCGCGAGCAGCGTGGTCCACAGCTCGGCGCGAATCCACTCTGCCGCTGCCACCCAGGTGGCCAGGAAGATCACGCTGGCTGCGGTCAGCCCCGGGCCCCGCCAGAGGCCACGGCGCATCAGTTCGGCCGCCAACGCGCCCATCCAGAACTCCAGCGACCGTACGGGCGGGAAGACCTGGGTGAACCACCACCGGCTCACCTCCGGCACCAACTGCTGCGCCGGCCAGAGCGCGAGGATCAGCAACGCCAGCGCGACGATCAGCGCCCAGAGCAGCTTCGGCCGGGCACGGCGCAGCAGTGGCAGCACCAGCGGCAGACACAGGTAGAAGAAGAACTCGCAGGACAGCGACCAGCTCACGGTGTTGATGCTGTAGAACCAGCCCGGCCGGGGGTCCCAGGCCTGCAACAGCAGCAGGTTCTCCAGCGCTGCCGCTGGCAGGACCGCGTCGGCGAACCACCAGGCGACCAGCAGCGCCGCCCCCCACAGCACAAGGTGGTTCGGGTAGATCTTGGCAACCCGTCGCCGCCAGAAGGTACGCCGGGACTCGCCCGCGCGGGCCGACCAGACCAGCACGAAACCGCTCAGGATGAAGAAGAACTGCACCCCGGACAGGCCCAGGGTGAACAGCGCGTCGACCACGGCCTTGTAGTCCGGCTCGGCGATGATCCGCATGGTCCCGACGTGGAAGCCGAAGACCAGCAACGCGGCGATCCAGCGCAGCCCGGTCAGCGAGGGCAGCCGGGCCGGCGCGGGGGTGGGCCGGGCAGCCGTCGCCGCGGCGGCACTCGTCATGCCGGGATCCCGAGGCTCGGCAGGGTCACCAGCACGTGCGTGTCCTCCTCGGTGCGACATCGGACGGCGACGCCCGCGACGGCCCGGCAGGGGCCGTACCCGGGGTACCCTACCCGGGGCGCTCCTGGTGAACCGGACGCGTTCTACCCCTGCAACGCGCAAAGGATGGGCACGGGCCGCCCTGGTGGCGGACCGGACCTTCGGTGGGCATCAACCGTCCGCCGGGCGGGAGTTCAGAGATTCCACGAACGTCGGCCACATCAGGTTCCGGGGCTGGCCACCCGGGTCGTCGAACGTGGCCGCATGGTCAATGAGCAGACGCCCGCACCGCCGCGCGCACTCAACGCCGACGTACGACGGAGGCAGCTGGAGGAGTCCTGACTACCCCCCGGGTCGGGTTGCGCTGTGACGCCGGGGCGCCCGCGTTGCCGTGTTCGGCGCCGTCGAACGGCTCCCTGGGCCACCGTGGAGCTCGCCGCGCGGGGCATCCCCCTGCACCCAGGCCCGGATTCGCCGGCCGAACTAGTCGAGGCAGCCCGCCGCCACGAGCTGGACGTGCTGGTTCTCGACTCCTACGAGCCGGACCCGGCCGGGGCGGGCGCCCTGCGCGCTCATGGAACTCACGGTCGTCGTCGGCCGACCCGAACTCGAGACCGAGCTGGAGGAGATCATCCCCGGGCGACGGCAGACCGTGCGTCCCGTCCCGCCCACCGGCTCGTTGCCGTCACTGATGACCGAGGCCAACCTGGTGGTCAGCGCCGCCGGCATATCCACCTGGGAACTCTGCTGCCTCGGCGCACCCGCAGCGCTGGTCTGCGTGGTCGACAACCAACGCGCTTCGTACACACGGGTGGTTCAGCACGGCATGGCCGCCGGCCTCGGCGAGCTGCCGGAGCTGACCGTCGCCGGGGTGCCCGGACGGGCCGCCCGGGCGACCGCGGCGCGGACCCTGCACGGGCTGCTCAGCTCGCCGCAGCGCCGCGCGTCGCTGGCCGCGCGGGCCTGGTCCACAGTCGACGGGCGGGGCCGGACGGAGTGTTCGACGCCGTACGGCCGCCCGCGACCAACGGCTGGCGCCGCCGCCTGCGACAGGCCGTCCAGCGACTCTCGCCTATGCTCCACTCATGATCGACGCGGTTGTCTTTGACGTCGGCGGAACCATTCTTGACGAGTCCCGCGAGTTCGCGAGCTGGGCGGACTGGTTCGGCGTTCCACGGCACACGCTCTCGGCGGTCCTTGGTGCCGTAATCGCCCGCGGCCTGGACTGGCAGGAGACGTTCCGGGCCTTCCGGCCCGATTTCGACCTCGCGGTCGAGCTGGAACGCCGAGCCGCCGCCGGCAAACCGGAGTGGTTCGGCGAAGAGGACCTCTACCCCGATGCGCGTGGGTGCCTCGCCGCACTCAAGGAGCAGGGCTTGTTCGTGGGGCTGGCCGGCAACCAACCAGCCCACGCCGAAGCGCTCCTGCACGCCCTCGACCTTCCCGTGGACATGATCGGCACATCGACCGGTTGGGGCGTGGCGAAACCGTCATCGGCCTTCTTCGAACGCGTCATCCACGCCGCCGGCGGCGACCCGTCGTCGACCCTCTACGTCGGCGACCGGCCCGACAACGACGTACGCCCGGCTGCGGAGGCGGGCATGAAGACCTGCCTGATCCGACGCGGCCCCTGGGGGCACATCCTCGACCTGCCAGCCGTCGCCGAGCGGTGCCTGTTCCGCATCGACTCGCTAGACGACCTTCCGGCTCTGGTGGCGAAGCACAACGCGAGCCACGCAACCCCCTCCTCCGGCGACCGCGGCCGCGCGGGCGGCGGCAGGTTGTAGCTAGCACGGGTGTACGAAAGTGCTGTTAGGGTGGCTGCATGACGCAGGCCGCCTACCAGCCGTCGATGCTCGACCTGACCGACGCGGCGCCGACCCTGGGGCCACTGCCCGGTCCGATCCGGCGGCACCACCTGAGCCGGGGCGCCTGGGTCGACCACCTCCCCGGCTGGGTGCGCGGTTCCGACGCGGTCCTGGACACCCTGCTCGCCGAGGTGCCGTGGCGCGCGGAGCGTCGCACCATGTACGACAGCGAGGTCGACGTGCCCCGCCTGCTCTGCTGGTACGGCGGCGACCGACAACTGCCGCACCCCGTGCTCACCTCGGCGCGGGCGGCGCTGACCCGGCACTACGCCCCCGAGCTGGGCGAGCCGTTCGTCACCGCCGGTATGTGCCTCTACCGGTCCGGGCGCGACAGCGTGGCCTGGCACGGCGACACCATCGGCCGCTCCGCGCACAGCGACACCGTCGTCGCGATCGTCTCGTTCGGGTCACCTCGGCCGCTGCTGCTGCGCCCGCGCCGCGGTGGCGACAGCCTGCGGTTCCCGGTGGGCCACGGCGATCTGATCGTGATGGGCGGCTCCTGCCAGCGCACCTGGGAACACGCCATCCCCAAGACCACCCGCCCGGTGGGCCCGAGGGTAAGCGTCCAGTTCCGCCCGCTCAACGTCGCCTAACTCCACCCCATCCCCCACCCCGGGGCTGATCATGAAGTTGTTGTCACCGCCATCGGCGTGTCGCGGCAATAACTTCATGATCAACGAGTGCGGGCGGGGTGGGAGGGTGGGGTGGGGTGGGAGGTTAGTCGCGTTCGATCAGGTGGCCTACCACGGTTGGGCCCAGCATCACGGCGAAGCCACTGCCGTCGCGGCGGGGGTCGGCTGCCGGCAGCTCCACCGGTTCGCCGGTGCCGGTCGCGCCGACCGGGCGCGGCCCCACCCAGGCGACGGCCACGTCGGTCTCGTCCTTGAGGAAGCGGTGCGCGCGGACGCCGCCGGTCGCCCGGCCCTTCGCGGGGTACGCCTTGAACGGCGTCACCTTGACCGTCGCCCCGGTGGACGTGACGACCATCGGCTCACCGTGCCCCGCGTCGTCGGTGCGTACCGCGCCGAAGAACACCACCCGAGCCCCGGCCGGCAGGTTGATGCCGGCCATCCCGCCGCCCTTGAGGCCCTGCGGGCGCACCAGCCCGGCGGTGAAACGCAGCAACGACGCCTCCGAGGTGACGAAGGTCAGCGTCTCGGCGCCGTCGGTCAGCCAGGTCGCCCCGACCACCTCGTCACCGTCGCGCAGGCCGATCACGTCGAACTCGTCGGACCGCACCGGCCACTCCGGCGAGCACACCTTCACCACGCCCTGCCGGGTGCCCAGCGCCAACCCGGGTGAGGTGTCCGCCGCACCGCCGAGCGGCGCCAGACCGACCACGGTCTCCCCCGCCTCCAGCGGCACCAGCTCGGCGGCCGACATGCCGCCGCGCAACGACACCGTGCCGGCCTGCTCGGGCAGCACCGGCAGCGGCAGAACGTCGACCTTGAAGGCACGACCCGCGCTGGTGACCAGCAGCACCCGACCACGGGCGGTGGAGTGCACGATCGCGCGTACCGTGTCGTGCTTGACCCGGCCGTTGCGTCGGCGCCCCTCGGCGCTCTCCTCCGACTCGGCCGCGGTCCGGGCAACCAGCCCGGTCGCGGAGAGGATGACCTGGCACGGGTCGTCGGCGACCTCCAGCGGGCCGGCCGGCGCGGACGCCGCGAGCACCTCCTTGAGGTCGCCGTCGACAAGCGTCGTCCGCCGCTCGGCGCCGAACTGCTTGACCACGGCGGCCAGCTCGTTGGAGACCAGCTTCTTGAGCACCCGCTCGTCGTCGAGAATCGTGGACAGCTCGGTGATCTCGGCGCGCAGCCGCTCCTGCTCCGCCTCCAGCTCGATCCGGTCGTACTTGGTCAACCGGCGCAGCGGAGTGTCCAGGATGTAGGTCGCCTGGATGTCGGAGAGGCCGAACTGACTCATCAGCCCGTCCTTGGCCGCCTGCGCGTCGTCGCTGCCGCGGATCAACCGGACCACCCGGTCGATGTCCAGCAGAGCGATCAGCAGGCCGTCGACCAGGTGCAGCCGCTCTTGGCGCTTACGACGACGGTACGAGCTGCGCCGGGTGACCACGTCGTACCGGTGGGCCAGGAAGACCTCCAGCAGCGCCTTCAGCCCGAGGGTACGGGGCTGGCCGTCGACCAGCACCAGGTTGTTGACACCGAAGGACTGCTCCAGCGGGGTCAACCGGTAGAGGTCGGCGAGCAGCGCCTGCGGGTTGACCCCCACCTTGCACTCGACGACCAACCGGGTGCCGCTCTCCCGGTCGGTGAGGTCCTTGACGTCCGCGATGCCGGTCAGCCGCTTGGTCTTGGTGACCTCGTTGGTGATCGCCGCGATGACCTTCTCCGCGCCGACCCCGTAGGGCAGCTCGACAACGGTGATCGCCTGGCGGCCCCGGCTGCCCTCCAGCGGGCCGATCTCCACCTTGCCGCGCATGCGCACCACGCCGCGTCCCGTCTCGTACGCCCGGCGCACCTCGTCGAGGCCGAGCAGCACGCCACCGGTGGGCAGGTCGGGGCCGGGAACGAACTCCATGAGCCGGTCCAGCGTGGCGTCCGGGTGGTTGATCAGCCAGCGGGCCGCCGAGACCACCTCGGCCAGGTTGTGCGGGATCATGTTGGTGGCCATCCCGACCGCGATCCCGGACGCGCCGTTGACCAGCAGGTTGGGGAAGGCTGCCGGCAGCACGGTCGGCTGGGTCAGTGAGCCGTCGTAGTTGGGCTCGACGTCGACGGTGTCCTCGCCCAGCTCCCCGACGAGCAGCATGGCCTCGCGCGACATCCGCGCTTCTGTATATCTTGAGGCAGCCGGACCATCGTCTGGAGATCCAAAATTGCCATGCCCGTCGATGAGCGGCACGTTGAGCGAGAAGTCCTGCGCGAGGCGGACCATCGCGTCATAAATAGCTGTATCTCCGTGCGGATGGTACTTTCCCATCGCGTCCCCGACAATTCGGGCAGATTTCACGTGCCCACGATCCGGGCGGTAGCCCTGTTCGTACATCGACCAGAGGATGCGCCGGTGCACGGGCTTGAGGCCGTCGCGCGCGTCCGGCAGGGCACGGGAGTGGATGACCGAGAACGCGTACTCCAGGTAGGAGTCGGATACCTCGGTGACCAGCGGGTTGTCGAAGACCCGCGCTCCGGCCTGGTCGAACGAGGAGAGGTCGACCTTGTTTTCCTTACGGCGTGCCATGACTCAGCTTTCCCCTCGGGCGGCAGCGGTGCTCATGCGTCGATCGCATCGCGGTCGACGCGGTCGGCCGAGTCGATGAGCCAGTTGCGGCGCGGCTCGACCTTCTCCCCCATCAGCAGTTCGAGGATGCGCTCGGCGGCGTCCACGTCGTCCAGGGTGATCCGGCGGACGGCGCGGGTCGCGGGGTTCATCGTGGTGTCCCACAGCTCGTCGGCGTCCATCTCACCGAGGCCCTTGAAGCGTGGGATGGGCGTGACGATCTGCTTGCCGGCCTTCTCCAGCTTGCGAACCGTCGCCTCCATCTCGGCCTGCGTGTAGGTGTAGACCGTCTGCGGGTTGCGCCCCTTGGTGGTGATCTTGTGCAGGGGCGGCATGGCGGCGTAGAGCCGACCGGCCTCGATCAACGGCCGCATGTACCGGGCGAAGAGGGTGATCAGCAGCGTACGGATGTGCGCGCCGTCCACGTCGGCGTCGGCCATGATCAGCACCCGGCCGTAGCGCAGCGCGGCGAGGTCGAACGTCCGCCCCGAGCCGGCGCCGAGCACCTGGACGATGGCGGCGCACTCGGCATTGTCCAGAACCTGCTGGAGGTTGGCCTTCTGCACGTTGAGGATCTTGCCCCGGATCGGCAGCAGCGCCTGATACTCCGACGAGCGGGCCATGCGGCTCGTGCCGAGCGCGCTGTCGCCCTCCACGATGAACAGCTCGCTGCGGTCGATCCCGGTGGCGCGGCAGTCGACCAGCTTCGGCGGCATGGACGCGCCCTCCAGGGCGGTCTTGCGCCGGGCGGCGTCCTTCTGCTGCTTCTGGGTGAGCCGCACCCGCGCCGCGTCGACGATCTTCTGCAGGACGACACGCGCCTCGGCCTTGGTGCGCCGGTCCTCCAGCCAGGCCTTGATGTGCGCGTCGACCAGGGTCTGGATGACCTTGGTGATGCCGGTGGTGGACAGCTCGTCCTTGGTCTGCGAGGTGAACTGCGGCTCGGGGATCCGCACGTGCACCACGGCGGTCATCCCCTCCAGCACGTCGTCCAGGGTGGGCGGCTCCTCCTTGGCCTTGAGCAGGCCGCGGGTGTTGCGGACGGCGTCGGCGAGGGTGCGGACGAGCGCCCGCTCGAAACCCTTGCGGTGGGTGCCGCCGTGGGCGTTGCGAATGGTGTTGGTGAAGCACTCCACGGTGCGCTCGTAGCCGGTGCCCCACCGGAACGCCACCTCGACCTCGGCGCGACGCTGCACGTTGGACTGCATGACGCCGTTGGCGTCGGCGGCGTTCTCCCGGTACGTCCCCTCGCCGTTGACCAGGAGCATGCCGGAGACCGGCCGGTCGCCGGCCGGTGCGAGGAAGTCGACCATGTCGCTGAGCCCGTTGGGGTAGTGGAACCCCTCCTCGGCGGGGGCCTCCCCGGTCAGGTCGCGCAGCCGGTACGTCACGCCGGGGACCAGGAAGGCGGTGTTGCGCAGCTTCATCCGGACGGCGTCGACGTCGAGCGCCGCACCGGTCTCGAAGTAGCGGGCGTCGTGCCACCAGCGGATCGAGGTGCCGGTGCGCTGGCCGCGCTTCATCGCGCCGATCACCTGCAGGCCGGGGCCGGCGGTGAAGGGCGCGTCCGGCCCGTCGCCGTCGAAGATCCCCGGAACGCCGTGCCGGAACGACATCGCGTGGATCTTGCCGGCGCGGCGGACGGTCACGTCGAAGCGGCGGGACAGCGCGTTGACCGCCGAGGCGCCGACGCCGTGCAAACCGCCGGAGGTCTTGTAGCCCGAGCCGCCGAACTTGCCGCCCGCGTGCAGCCGGGTCAGCACCAGCTCGACGCCGGAGATGCCGGACTTGGCGTGCACGTCGGTGGGGATGCCGCGACCGTCGTCGTCGACCTGCACCGAGCCGTCGGCGTGCAGGATCACCTCGACGGTGGTGGCGTGGCCGGCGACACCCTCGTCGGTGGAGTTGTCGAGGATCTCGTTGACGAGGTGACCCACGCCACGGCTGTCGGTGGAACCGATGTACATGCCGGGCCGCTTGCGGACGGCGTCCAGCCCCTCAAGGTGGGTGAGGTCATCGGCCCCGTACAGGGTGTCAGGCTCTGCGGTCAACTGGTCGTACTCCCCGGTCTCGGCGGTGTGGTGCCGCGTCCGAACTGTCAGTCGGCCGGCGCGCGCCGCAGCGAGCCTAACCGGCAGATGCGACACGACGACGGCACCCCGCAGTCGAGGCCCGCATCCTCGTTCCGGATGCGGACCTCGACACGGTGTGGTGTTGTCCGGTTTCGACGCCTCAGCCGCGCCCTGACCGGTTGGTGGTCGGCCTCTCCCTCGACGCGAACGTCCGGTACGGCTGTGATCACGGGACCACGCACGGACACCGTCGACGGTAGGCTCACCTGCCCGACCGGTCGTCGGAAGGTGATCGTGATGGACGTGTTGACGCGCAACGCCCTGCGACGCTCTCTCGGCACGCGGGCCCGGCGGTGGTTGCTCGCGGGCACCCTGGCGGCGGGGCTGTTCTGCGCCGTGGCGCTGGTCGCTGCCGCCGCGCCCGCCGACCGGACGTTCGCCGCGCTCTCGGGCACGGTGCAGAGCGTGATGTCGGTCCTGACGCCACTCTTCGGCATCCTGCTCGTGCGCGACCTGCGTCGGGCGTCCAGCACCGTCCATGTCGTCCCGACGGTGCTCGCGGTGGTGCTGCCGGCCGTCGTGATCGGCGTCGTGGGAGTGCTGATCTGCGCCGCGACGCTGGCCCTCACTCCCGCCGACGTGGCGGACGAGCCCTGGCGGTTCGCCGGGACGGTCGCGGTGGGCAGCGTGCTGGTGCAGATCGTCGCCGGCCTCGTGGGCACCGGGCTGGGCCTGCTGCTGCGATCGCCGGTCGTCGCGTTCCTCGCCACGATCGTCCTGCCGCTGGGCCTGTTCGGGCTGCTGGAGGCCGTGCAGGCCCTGCGCCCGGCGCAGCCGTGGCTCACCCCGCTCGGCAGCGTGCACCACCTGCTCTCCGGCGAGATGAGCCTTCTGCGCTGGGTGCAGTGGCTGTGCGTACTGCTGATCTGGGGTGTGGGTCTGAACGCGGCCGGCGTCGCCGCGCTGCGCCGCCGCTAGCAGCCCGCCCGACCAACTGCCAGCCAGGCGCACCAGGCGTGGGTGTCCTTCATCGAACGATTCCGTTACGGGCCATTGACGCCCGTTGCACAGGGGTGATCTGATCGCGCCCTCAGAGAATCTTTCATCTTTCGATGGATGGGGGCCCCATGCCCAGGTTCCGCCGTGCCGCGCTCGCCGCGGCACTCACGATCGTCACGGCAGCGCTGTCGACCGCCGTCGCGCTACCCGCCCCCGCGACCGCCGCGCTGCCCACCGCCGCCGTGGCGCTCGGCGACAGCTTCATCAGCGGGGAGGGCGCGGGGGCGTACACCCCGGTGGTCGACGCCAACGGGGTCGCCCAGAGCTTCCCCGGCTGGACGGCGCCGAACAACAACGCGTACTTCTGCCACCGGTCGGCGAACGCCTCGCTCCACCAGGCGAACCTGCCGGGTATCCAGAACCGGTTCAACCTGGCCTGCTCCGGCGGCCAGCCGCACGACATCGCCGCCGCCTCCGGCGCGCGGGCCAACGGCCGAACCGTGGCCGCCCAGCTCGACCAGCTACGCGCCGTCGCGCAGACCCAGGACATCGACCTCGTGCTGATCGGCCTGGGTTCCAACAACAGTTCGTTCACCTTCGGCAGCGTCGCGGAGACGTGCGCCAACCGGTTCATCGCCGACGCCTGGACCGGCTGGTGGGAGTTCTGGGCGTACCTGAACGGGCCGGTGGAGCAGAAGCCGTGCAGCGACGCCGACCTGGCCACCGCCGCGCAGCTCAGCGCCGCGACCGCGGAGACCACCGCCGCCGTACGCCAGATCCTGACCACCCTCGATCAGGTGGACGCGGACGGCCAGCACCGGGTGGTGCTCCAGGACTACACCAACCCGCTGCCGCTGGAGGTGAACCCGGTGTACTACGAGGAGGACGGCCGGGACGACACCCGGGACAAGTTCCGTGACCTCGGCGCGGAGCGGTACGCGGCCGGCTGCCCGATCCACCGGGCCAGCCTCGCCCCCGGGCACCGCTTCTCGCAGGGTCTGGGTGGCATCGTCAAGGCCACCCGGGACACCCTGGCCGCCGAGTTCCCCGCCGACGACCTGGTCTACCTCAACGTGCAGCGGGCCTTCGACGGCGCGCGGCTGTGCGAGTCGACGTCCAGCCCGACCGGCGCGCTGGCCACGCCCATCCGGCTGCAGGACGGCGCGACCGGCACCTTCGTGACCAGCCTCGCCGGCAAGGACAAGATCGCCATTCAGCGGATCGCCAACACCTGCGTCAGCTACTTCCAGACCTGCCAGGAGTCGTGGCACCCGAACGCCACCGGGCACCAGGTGCTCGGCCGGTGCCTCGCCGGCGCGGCCGTCACCGCCGCCCGCGCGGTGTCGTGTGTCCGCGCCGGTGACGGGACGATCTCCGTCTCCTGACCGGTCGCGCCACCGGAGGCCCCGCCACCCGGCGGGGCCTCCGTCACGTCCGGACCGCCTCGGCTACCCGCCGGTAACGCCGGGCCGTAGGCTGAGCCGGTGAACGGGGACCCGGAGTACGCGCAGGAGTTCGTTGACGTCGACGGCGCTCGGCTCGGCGTGCAGGTCTATCCCGAGCCGGCCGGCCCGCCCGGCGCTCCCGTGGTGGTGATCTGGCCCGCGATGGGGGTCCGCGCCCGCTACTACCGGCCGTTCGCCGCCGCGCTGCGCTCCGCTGGCCTGGCCGTGATCGTCGCGGATCTGCGGGGCACCGGAGCGAGCACGCCCGCCCCGAGCCGCGCCGACCGGTACGGCTACGTCGAGCTGGCCAGCGACGTCGACGCCGTCCTGGCGGCGCTCAAGTCGCGGCTGGACGGGCGTACCCGGGTGCTGCTCGGCCACTCCCTCGGCGGGCAGGCCGCGTTGCTGCACCTCGCCCGCCACGGTGGCGACGCGGTGGACGCTCTGGCGCTGGTCGCGGTGGGCGTCCCGTACTGGCGCACCTATCCGGGTCGCCGGGGGCTCGGCGTGCTGCCGTACACCCAGGGCATCGCCGCCACCGCGGCGCTGCTCGGCGTCTGGCCCGGCTGGGGCTTCGGCGGTCGGCAGGCACGCGGCGTGATCCGCGACTGGGCACACACCGCGCGAACCGGCCGTTTTCCCCGGCTCGACGGCACGGACACCGAAGCGGCGGTACGCGCGGTGCGCACACCGGTGCTGGCGATCAGCGTGGACGACGACCAGTACACCCCGCACGAGACCGTGGACCACCTCTGCGCGAAGCTCACCGCCGCACCGGTGACCCGCGAGCGCTACACGGTGGCGGACGCCGGGGCGCCGCTGGACCACTTCACCTGGGTCCGCGCCGGCACACCGCTGGCCGGCCGGATCGCCCGTTTCGCCGCGGACCTGCCGCCCCGCTGAGCCGTACCGGCTGCTCGGGGCGGCCCGCCCCGCTCACTCCTCCTGGTCCAGCGGCACCAGCTCGTCGTCGCGTTCCACCTGAATCTGCCCGTGGTCCCTGCGCGGCGCGACCTCCGCGGTGTTCCGGTGCGGATCGTTGTCCGGGTGCATGAGCACCGCGTCGGTCTTGGGGGTCTTCTCGCGGACCTCATCCGGCTGCGACATCGCGTTCCCCTCTTTCGTCGGCGTCGGACGGATCTACCCGCCACCACGCGGACAACTCCTCTGGAGGCGATCTCCGACCGCGACGTCCGCACGTCCCCGTCGTGTCGGCGCGACGGGGATCGGCCGGCGGGCGACGGGGTTAGCCGCCCGGGCGGCGGGTAAGCCGCATCGCCCGACACGGCGGAAGGGGATCACATGTCCGAACGACACACCGCACTGCGCTCGATGCACGATCTGGGTCTGGCGGCCTGGTTCGGCGGCTCCCTCATGGGTGCCTTCGGCGTCAACGGCGCAGCGGCGAAAATCAACGACTCGACCCAGCGACTGCCGATCGCCTCGGCCGGTTGGTCGAAGTGGACTCCGGTCAACGCGGCCGCGATCGGCGCGCACCTGGCCGGCGCGGTCGGCGAACTGGTCACGGAGAGCCCACGGGTGGCGGCCCAGCGCGGGGTCGGCAAGGCCAGCGCCATCAAGACGGCGCTGACGATCGGCGCGCTCGCGGTCACCGGCTACAGCCGGTTGGTCGGCATGCGGTTGGAGAAGGCGGGCGGCCCGCCGGTCAACGGCACCACCGAGCCCAACGGGCAGACGCCGGCCAGCGTCGCCTCCTCGCAGCGGCAGATGAAGCTGCTCCAGTGGGCGATTCCGGCGCTGACCGGATCACTGGTCGTGGTCACCGCGTACATGGGTGAGCAGCAGAAGCCCGGTCAGGTGCTGCGCGGGATCCTCAACCGCACCGGCGGGATCCGCAGCGCGCCGATGAGCATGGCCAAGATGGGCATGGGCATGGGCATGGGCAAGCGACAGATGGCCATGTCCGGACGCTGAGCGTCGGGCCGGCCGGCTTCCCGCCGGACCGTCGACGGCGGGGCGCCGGCCGGCCCTGCGCGCCCGCCACGCCCCACGGCGTGCCGAGCGGGCAGGACCGGCCCGGAGACGGGCATTCCGTCCGTCGGTAGCGGCGGACCGACGAGCGAGGTGGCCATGACGGCACACGAGGGACGCAGCAGTGGCGGTGGCGATCGGCCGGAACCGGAGGCGGTCAACCCGTGGGGCACCGGCGACGGCTTCGACGCCGACGCGCCCTGGGGCACCGACGACGACTCGCCGATGGACGAGGGCAGCGAGGAGACAGCGGTGCCCGAGGGACGGCGCGGTGAGCGGCGCGCGGGCGCCCCGGCTGGCCGCAGCGGTCCGGCCGGTCGGCACGGCTTCGGTTCGGTCGAACCCACCCGCACGACGATGGCCGGCCCAGGTGCGCCACCGGATCCGGCGCCCAGCGGTCGGAGCTTCCCCGACGACGCGGACGTCAACGAGCGGTCCGAGGACGCGCTGCGCAGCCGGGGTCGACGTTCCTGATCAACCGGCGCTGCCCGCGTGCCCGCTCGGAACGGGGTGCACGCGGGCAGCAGTGGCGTCAGCCGTTCGAGGAGGCGCGTGCCGCGACGGTCCGACCGGCGGCCGGTCCGCGCGGCCCGGGCGGCACCCGCGGATCAGCGAGCATGGTCTCGGCGAGCAGCTGCGCCAGCCGGGTGGCGTCGCGCTGGGCCTGCCCGGCGCAGCAGTTGTTGAACAGCACGTGCAGGTCGTCGACGTCTGCGGCCAGCTCGGCCAGCCGCACGGCCCAGTCCCGCAACTCCGACTCGTCGTACGCGTAGCGGAACTTGTCCTGCTTGTCGCCGTCACCCCATGCGTCGCTGTGGCCGTGGAAGCGGACGATCGCGGGCTCCGCCGTCCGCGTCAGGATCGGCGGCACCGACGACGGATGCCCCTGTGGCATGTCGACGCAGACCAGCGACAGGTCGTACGCGCGCAGCAGGTCCAGGGTCGCGGCCGCGGCGTCGCCGTCGAACCACGACCCGTGCCGCAGCTCGACCGCCACCCGCCACGGCCGGCACCGCTGCGCCAGCTCCACGATGCGACGCTCGGCGGCCGCCCCGCGCGCCAACCACGGCGGGAACTGCAACAACACCGCGCCCAGCTTGCCGGCGGCGGCGATCGGGTCCAGCGCCGCCCGGAAGCGGGCCCACAGCTCGTCGTACGCCTGCTCGCTCAGATCGCGACGGCGGACCCGGCTCGGGCCGGCGGCCGGGCGCAGATCCCGGGGCAGCACGGCGACCGGCGTCGGGTGGCCGGTGAACAGGCTGAACGCCTTGACGTTGAAGGTGAAGTCGTCGGGCGTCGCGTCGACCCAGCCCTGTGTCGTCTCCGGCACCGGAATGGCGTAGTAGGACGTGTCCACTTCGACCAGCGGGAACCGCCCCGCGTAGAAGGCCAGCCGGCCGGCCGGCGTGTTGACCGAGCGCGGATACCAGCCGGAGCTCAGCAACGTCTGGTCCGCCCAGGACGACGTGCCCACCTTGATCACACCCATGTCGTTCAGTGGACAGTCCCGCGCCCGGATCGGCAACCGCTGGCGGCCGGCGCTCTCGTCGTGTCCGAGCCCGAAGTGTCGGTGCCCGCTCCTAGGCTGACGCCCGACGGACATTCGACGGAAGGGCAACCATGACCAGCACCGCGCAGCTCACCGGGGAACGGGCCGACCTGCTGCAGACGCTGCGCCAGCACCGGGGCTTCCTCCTGCAGACCGTCGACGGGCTGACCGACGAGCAGGCCGCCGCCCGCAGCACCGTGAGCGAGCTCTGCCCGGGCGGGCTCATCAAGCACGTCGCCGGCGTCGAGGAGCGGTGGATGCTGTTCGCCGTGGGTGGGGCGGAGGCCATGCAGCGCGAGGAGATCGACTGGGTCGGCCAGTTCCGGATGGCGCCGGGCGAGACCCTGGCCGGGCTGGTCGAGCGGTTCCAGGCGGTGGCCGCCCACACCGACGAGCTGATCGCCACCCTCGATCTGGACGCGGCCCACCCGCTGCCGCAGGCGCCCTGGTTCGAGCCGGGTGCGAGCTGGACGGTCCGGCGGGTGCTGCTGCACCTCATCGCCGAGACGTCGCAGCACGCGGGGCACGCCGACATCCTGCGTGAGGCGATCGACGGGTCGAAGACCATGGGTTGAGCCCCGGCCGGCCCTCGGCGCTTCGCCTCGTGCCGTCGCCACCGGTTCCCGCTCCGGACGCGGATGTGACATCGCCCGCGGGGTCGGCGCTGAGGGACACGAGATGAACGCGGACCGGATAGACCAGGAAACCGCCGAGCGGCTGCTCGGCGGTTTCCCCGTCCACCCGTCGACCGGCATGCGTCCGGTCGTGCTGCTCCTGACGGCGGTGCGCGCCGCGCCGCGTCCCGACGAGCTGGCCGGCCTGAGCCTCGCCGTGCAGGGTTTCCGCCGCGCCCAGGCACACCACCGCCGCCCTGCCCCGGCCCACGTGTCCCCGTCCATCGATCAGGACGCCAGCGGTGCGACAGGCCGGAGCGACGGCAGCTGAGTCACGATCGCCGTCGGCCCTCGGGGTGGGTGGAGCGGTCGCCGGCGTACGCGTCGGTGTGCCCCCAACGGCCGGGAATGTCGAGCAGCTCGATGCCACCGAAGCCGGTGGGCAGGGCGGGATTCACCAGCAGGTCCTCGCCGGTGGGCCGCAGGCCCAACAGGGTACCCAGCAACATCAGCAGCGCGCCCGAGGACCACGACTGGGGACGACCGGCCGAGGGCAACTGGACCGGATACTTCGTCAGGCTCCGCTCGTAACCGGCGATCAGCTCCGGCACCGCTCCGCCCAGCGTCTGCGCCATGTCGAAGATGCCGGCCGCGATGCGGGCCGCATGCGCGTCGAAGCGGTAGTGCCGCAGGCCGGCGGCGATCAGGGCGTTGTCCGACGGCCAGACCGCCCCCAGGTGCGAGCCCACCGGGTTGTACGGGCGCTGTCCGGTGGCGAGCGTCCGCACACCCCAGCCGTTGAACAGCCGAGGCCCGAGCAGGTGCTCGGCGACCGCCTCGGCGCGATCGTCCGCGACGATCCCGCTCCACAGCAGGTGCCCGATGTTGGACGCCAGGGCGTCGACCTGCTCGCCGTACGGGTCCAGCGCCAACGCGTAGTACTCCCGGTGCGGCAGCCAGAAGTCCCGGTTGAACCGCTCCTTGAGCGCCGCCGCCTCCCGATCGAGCCGGTCGGCGTACTCGGGCTCGCCCCAGAACTCGCGGGCCAGCCGGGCGCCGCGCCGCTTCGCGTCGTACGCGTAGCCCTGCACCTCGCAGGTGGCGCGGGGAAACGCGGGCAACCGCCCGTGCGCGTCGACGATCCCGTCCCGGGAGTCCTTCCAGGACTGGTTCACCGCGCCGTGCCGCTCGTTGCGGCGCTGGTAGCGCACGTAGCCGTCACCGGTCATGTCGCCGTACTCGTCGATCCAGTTCAGCGCCAGCCGGGCCGGGTGGCGCAGCTCGCGGACCAGCTCCGCGTCGCCGGACCAGCGCTCGTACTCGTCGAGCAGGACCACGAACAGCGGTGTGGTGTCGGCCGCGCCGTAGTACAGCGCGTTGCGCCGCTCGCCGAACGCGGCCAACTCGCCGTAGCGCAGCTGGACCAGGATCTTGCCCGGCTCCTCGTCGTGGTCGTCGTCGAGTTGGCCACCCTGCAACAGCGCCAGCATCCGCAGCGTCGCGCGGGCCAGCTCGGGGGTGAACGCCAGGCTCTGCAGGCAGGTGATGATGCTGTCCCGCCCGCACAATCCCATCGCCCACGGCAGGCCGCCGACCGGCACCGGGTCGGTGTACGCGAGCGGCTCGTACCGCAGCGCCGCCAGGGTGGCCAGAGCGCCCTGGTACGTCTCCTCCAGGCCGGACCGTTCGGCCACCAACTGCGGGGCCCGGGCCAGCCACGCGGTCAGGTCGTCACCCAATCCCTGCCGCAGGACCTGCTGGTGCGACTCCAGTTCGGCGCGCATGTCCCGGTCACCCTCGCCCTGAATCGTCATGCTGGCGTGCAGGGTGGTCTCCCACGTCCCCTCGGGCGGGACGTTGATCCGGAAGGTGAATCCCTCGTCGTCGACCTCGGCGGGGGCGGTGCTGCGCACCGTGGTGACGCGGCCGAACCGCTCCCGCTCGTACCGCAGCACGAGTGTCGCACGGTGGGTGTCGGCCGCGGCGTGGACGGGCCGCGGGCGGGGCTGTGCGACGTCGGGGATCTCGGCGATGTCGGTGAAGTCGGCGCCCACCTCCATCCGCACGGTGAACTCGGCGTGCTTCGACGAATGGTTGAGCACGGTGATCTGCTCGTGGAAGCAGTCGTGCACCGAGCGGTGCCGGATGATCGACACGTCGGCGTCCACGTAGTGGCTCGCCGCGCCGGGCACCAGGAAGAACCGGGTCTCGAAGTACGTCATGTCGTCGCGGGAGAGCGCGTTGAGGCGTTCCCCGTCGACGGTGAGCACCCACCGGGACAGGAAGCGGGTGTCGAACGAGAAGAGCCCGACCGGCGCCTGCGGTTCGACCTCCATGTCGCCCTGGGCGTCGCTGATCGCGAACACGTTGCCGGCGATCACATGCACCTGCTCCTGCCTCACGGTGACCCCTCCTGTCTCGCGAGGGCCGCCCGGCCCAGCGCACGGGGATGCCGGGCGTCGGCCGGACCGGGGAAGATCCGCCGCAACAACAGCAGCAGTGCCATGTCGCCGCGCACGGTCAGCTCGTTGCGCAGCAGCGCCTCGGCGAGGTGCAGCTGACCGCTGGCCAACTGGTCGAAGACCGCCCGATCGGCGCGGACCAGCAGGTCGGCGTCGTCGGCCGACCGGGTCACCTGGACGTGCTGGTCGGCGATGGTCAGGTACCAGTGATCGGTGCAGCCCTCGCCGCGCATGTCGAGCCGCAGCGTCCCGGCAGTGGTCTCGGCCAGATCGGGGCGCCGGCTGGCGTCCAGGTCCTGCAGGAACCGCGCCGCCGTCGTGTCCATCAGGTCACCTCCCGCATCTCCGCAGGATCACCCGGCGGGGGGTGAGCGGGAGTCACCCGAACCGGGTGAACCGGGGACGCGGGTCAGTCGGCCTCGACGAGGCCGCGGACGTAGGCGGCCTGCCCGGCGTGTTGCAGGTCGTCGTCGGCGATGCTGACCAGCCGCACGCCGAGAGTGACCGGCGGGTCCCACGACTCGTCGACGACGCGGTCCAGATCCGCCGGGCGCAGCCCGGCCAGGAACGTTCCGGTACGCGCTGAAACCGCCTCGTAGTAGTCGATCAGCGCCTGCGCGCTCTCCGGCCGGACCTCCGCCACCTGCGCGGGCGTGTGGCCGTAGCCGGTGTTGTGCGGGTCGGCGGTGAGCCCGAACCGCCCCGCCCAGTCCCCGCTCATCCAGATCTGCTCGGCGTCGAGCAGGTCGGCGACGTGGTGGTCCTGGACGCGGGTCAGGTGCCAGACCAGCCACCCGACCGGGTTGGCGCCCTCGCCGGGCGCCCGGCACAGCTGCTGCGGGGTGAGGCCATCGACCGCCGCGCGGACGAGGTCGGGCAGCCGGTCGTACGTCTCGGTCAGCAGGTCACTCACGTCCACGGGGCACGCCTCCTGGTCGGTTTCCGATCACGGTACCGCCGGACACCGACAGCCAGACCTCGGCCGCTACGGTGATCACGTGGTCGCGGCGCTGGAGCTGTATCTGGACCCGGATGCCACCCGGCGGATCCGGGTGCTGTGGGACGCGTTGGAGGCCGAGGGCGTGCAGAGCATGCGCTCGCTGCTGGAGCAGCGGCACCGTCCGCACGTCTCGCTCGCGGTCGCGCCGCGCTTCGATCCCGCCCAGGTAGCGGAGGCACTGCGCGGCACCGTCGTGGCGGCTCCCCTACGACTCGACTTCCAGTACGCGGGGCAGTTCGTCGGGCGGGTGCTCTGGCTCGGCCCGGCGCCTACGCCGGAGCTGCTGGCGCACCACCGGTTGGTGCACGGCCGGCTCGCCGCCGCCGGCATCGGCCTGGTCGAGCACTACCAGCCGGGGCGCTGGGTGCCGCACTGCACGCTGTCCATGCGGGTGCCGAACACGCTGATGGCCGCCGCGGTACGCCGCTGCCTGGAGGTGCTGCCAGTCGCCGCGACAGTGGTCGGTGCGGCTCTCACCGACCACGCCCGCGGCATCGCCCATCCGCTGCCCTAGACCAGTAAGTCCTGACTCAAGACGGGCTGGGGTTGCGGCGAAGGCCGCTGGCCATCCGCTGTGGCCGCCCGCAGTGTCGATGTGCTGTTGAGCGGTATACCTCAGAGGTATGAATATGACTCTGAGGTATACGGCTCACGACCACATCCGCCCGCACGGAGGTGACCATCGGTCACCGCCGGCCGTCGGCTGCGCCCACCGTCCAGCCAGGGTTGGAAATTACTCGGATTAGGCCGCGTCGCGTCGCCGCCGCGAGACCGTCGCCCCGGCCGTCGCGGCGAGCGTGACCGACGCGCCGGCCACCAGCAGCAGGCGCGGACCCAGCGGGGCGAGCACCCCGGCCAGTCCGGCGCCGAGCGAGGCGACCCCCACCGGGAAGCCGGGCACTGCCGCGCAGAGCGCGACAGCCACCGCGCCGAGCGCCGCCCAGCGGAACGTGAGCCGCTCCGGCTCGCCGGTCAGCGGGAACGCCGTGACCAGGAGCGCGGCGACAAGGTTTCCGCCCCCGTAGGCGGCGGCGAGCAGCGCACCGGAGGCCGCCTCCCGGCCGAGGTCCGCTGCCAGCATGACGGCGAGCACCGAGATCGCCCCACCGGTGAGCGCGCCGACCATGGTGACCCCGGTGACCCGGCGCAGCGGCCCGGGCCCGAGCAGCACCCGCAGGCCGCCGCGCGCGGCGGGCACGGTCCGCGCCGTACCGTGCCGTCCGGGCACACGCGCCGGCAGTGTGCCCACCAGGACCGCCGCGACCACTGTGGCGGCGGCCAACCCGAGCAGGGACATCCGGGGTCCGGCCACGGCGGCGAGCACTGCCACGAGGGCCGGGACGGCGCTGCCGCCCACCCCGTACGTCACCGCGTCCCAGCCCTGACCCCGGCGCTGCGCCCGCTCGTCTGGGGCGAGGAGCGCGGCCAGCCGGCTGCTCAGTCCCCCCGTCAGCAGCGGCCCGCAGGCCCCGGCCACGATCAGCAGCGCGGCAGGCACACCGACCGGCACCCGGCCGAGCAGCAGCGCGGCCAGCGCGACAGCTCCGGCGTACGTGGCGAAGGCGGCGGCCAGCAGGCCCCGCCCGTCCCGTGCCCGGTCCAGCGGGCGGGCGAGCAACGGCCCCAGCAGATGCGGTGCGGTCAGGCAGGTGGCCAGCAACCCGCCCAGCAGCGCCGGACGATCGGCCCCGACCTCCGGCAGGGTGGCCAACAGGACCACCCCACCGCGGCACCGGCGTCCGCACCCCGGGCGAGCGTCGCCGCGACGAGGTAGGGGGGCAACGCCCGGCGTCCGGGAACGGCGGGTGCGGCCGTGTCGAGAGCTTCACTCACCCGTGCCTCGCTACCCACTCGGCCAGTCGATGCACCATCGAGGGCGAGATGTCCGGTTTGGCGGGCGACAGTCGGGAAACCGAAAACAGGGGGTGCGGATGCGGCCGGGCGTGGGATGGTTCGACGTGGATGCCGTACCGGTGGTGACCCGCGCGAGCGGGCCGCCCGGCGGGGGCGCGGGCGCACACCGCGCCGCCCGCGGCGGCTTCGACGAGGAGAGGCAGGGCCCATGCAGGCTCAGCGCAGGCCACCGCGCACGGAGCGGAGCCAGACCAGCCACGACCGGACCGGTGGCGGGATGACCGGGGCGGCCACGCCCCTGACCATCTGGGCCGCCGCCGTGCTGCTCGGTCGCATCGCCGCCGGTGACGATGACAGTGAGGACGAGCGGCACATCCTGCGCGGCATCGAGTGAGCCTCGCGCCCCGCTCCTAGAGCCAGCCGCGCCGCTTGAAGACCAGGTAGAGGGTTCCGCAGACCAGCAGCATCAGCAGCAGCGCGAACAGGTAGCCGAAGCGCCAGTTCAGCTCCGGCATGTGGACGAAGTTCATGCCGTACACGGTGCCGATGAGCGTGGGGGCGAACAGGATCGCGGCCCACGAGGAGACCTTCTTCAGCTCCTCGTTCTGCGCGTAGCTGGCCGCGGTCAGGCTGCGCATCTCCTCGTTCTGCTGCTGGGAGACGAGGGTGGCGTTGACGGTGAGGATGTTCTGCAGCAGGTGCCGGAACCCGTCCACCCGCTCGACCACCTGGGTGAGGTGGTCGGTCACGTCACGCAGGTAGCGGCGCAGTTCCTCGTCGGTGCCGTAGCTGCCAGCGCCGGTGGCCAACGCGTCGAGCATGGTGAGCAGCGGCCGGGCGGCCCGCTGGAACTCGATGACCTCCCGGCTGAGGCCGTAGATGCGCCGGCTGGCGTTCGGGTCACCCCCGAAGACCTGGGTCTCGATCTCGTCGATGTCGTTCTCCAACCCGGCGACCACCGGCGCGTACCCGTCGACGACCTGGTCGAGGATCGCGTACAGGACCGCCTCGGGCCCCTGGGCCAGCATCGGCGCGTCGGCCTCCATCCGCCGCCGCACCGCGGCCAGGTCGGGGACCTCGCCGTGGCGGACCGTCACCACGAAACCGGGCCCGATGAACAGGTGCAGTTCGGAGAACTCGACCTCCTCCCGCAGGTCGTCGTAGCGGGCGGCGCGCAGCACCACGAACAGCGTGTGCCCGTACCGCTCCAGCTTGGGTCGCTGGTGGGCGTTGATCGCGTCCTCCACCGCCAGGTCGTGCAGGCGGAACTCGCGCGCCAGCGAGGAGATCTGGTCGATGTCGGGCCGGTACAACCCGATCCAGGCCATCGCCTCGTCCTGCTCCTGCAGGCAGGAGTACGTCTCGGCGAGACCGGCCGGCGAGGCGAAGCGGTGTCCCCGGATGTAGATGGCACTGTCCACCATGCCACCGGCGGGCGGGGGCGGCTCCGGCGGTGGCGGCACGCCGACGCGGGTCTCGTGCTCGTCGAGCTGACGGCCGAAGCCACCACCCGGGCGGAAGCGACGGCCGCCGACCATGACCCGCTCCTTTCCCGGTGGCATCCGATCCGGCGGCCTCCCGGCCCGACCGGGCGATTCGGTGCGGGGCGCGCCGGAGGCGCTGCATCCCCTCTGCCCCCGGCCCGAAACCCTCCGACTCGCCGGCCGTTCCCCACCCGGGACGGGCGGGTTCGGCGTACCTGGAACGGGCGCGTGTGGCCGGGCGGATACTCGCGGTGACCATGGGCGGAGGACGGGGGAAGCGCCGGTGCAGGGCGACAGGCGCGCCGGGCGGCTGCGCGGTTGGCTGCTCGAGGGCGGGACGGAGCGGGCCGCGCGGCATTCCGGCCCGGGCGGCCGCCCGCCCGAGGATCGGCACCACCCGTGGTGGAAGGTGATGTGCCTGACCGGTGTCGACTACTTCTCGACGCTGGGCTACCAGCCGGGCATCGCGGCGCTCGCGGCCGGGGCGCTGTCGCCGGTGGCGACGCTGGTGCTGGTGCTGGTGACGCTGCTGGGCGCGCTGCCGGTGTACCGGCGGGTGGCGGTGGAGAGCCCGCACGGTGAGGGCTCGATCGCGATGCTCGTACGCCTGCTGAGCTACTGGCCGGGCAAGCTGTTCGTGCTGGTGCTGCTCGGTTTCGCGGCCACCGACTTCATCATCACCATCACGCTCTCGGCGGCGGACGCGACAGCCCACATCGACGAGAACCCGTTCTGGCCGAGCGGGCTCAAGGGACACGAGGTGCCCCTCACGCTGCTGCTGGTGGCATTGCTGGGCGCGGTGTTCCTCAAGGGATTCGGCGAGGCCATCGGGATCGCCGTCGTCCTGGTCGCGGTCTACCTGGCGCTGAACGCGGTGGTGATCGCCGACGCGCTGTGGCGGGTGGTGACCCACCCGAGCGCGGTCGGGGACTGGACCACCGCGCTGAGAACCGGGCACGGCGATCCCCTGCTGGTGGTCGGGCTGTCCCTGCTGGTGTTCCCGAAGCTGGCGTTGGGCCTGTCCGGTTTCGAGACCGGGGTGGCCGTGATGCCGCACATCCGGGGGGATCGCGAGGACTCGGAGGACCGGCCGCTGGGCCGGATCCGGGGAGCGCGGCGGCTGCTCACCACCGCCGCCGCGACGATGAGCGTCTTCCTGATCACCAGCAGCGTGACCACCACCCTGCTGATCCCGCCGGAGGCGTTCAAGCCGGGCGGGCCGGCGAACGGCCGGGCGCTGGCCTACCTGGCGCACCAGCACCTCGGCGGCGTGTTCGGCACCGTCTACGACCTGTCGACGATCGGGATCCTGTGGTTCGCGGGCGCGTCGGCGATGGCCGGGTTGCTCAATCTCGTACCCCGGTATCTGCCGCGTTACGGCATGGCCCCGACCTGGGCGCGGGCGGTACGGCCGCTGGTGCTGGTCTTCACCTCGGTGGCGTTCCTGATCACGGTGGTCTTCTCCGCCAGCGTGGACGCGCAGGGCGGCGCGTACGCCACCGGGGTCCTGGTGTTGATCACCTCGGCGGCGACGGCGGTGACCCTCGCGGCGCGACGACGGCGGCAGCGGGGACGGACGTACGCCTTCGGAGCCATCGCGCTGATCTTCGTCTACACCACCGTGGCGAACGTCGTGGAACGCCCCGACGGCGTCAAGATCGCCGCCTGTTTCATCAGCGGGATGATCCTGGTGTCGGTGCTGTCCCGGCTCATGCGGGCCTACGAGCTGCGAGTCGACCACGTCGAGCTGGACCCGGCCGCCGCCCGGATGATCGACGAGCGGGCCACGCGTCGGATCCGCCTCATCGCGCACGAGCCGGAGCGCCGCGACCCGGCCGAGTACCGCGCCAAGCTGGCACAGACCATGGCGGACAACGAGTTCCCCGACGACAGCGACGTCATCTTCGTCGAGGTCCACGTCACCGACCCGTCGGACTTCGAGACCGAGCTGCTGGTGCGCGGCAGCGTGGCGCACGACAGCTACCCGGTGCTCAGCCTGACCGGCTCCTCGGTGCCCACCGCGCTCGCCGCCCTGCTGCTGGAGATCCGCGACCGGAGCCGGCGACGCCCACACATCTACTTCGAATGGAGCGAGTACGGCCCGGTTCGCAACATCCTGCGCTACCTGGCGTTCGGGCAGGGCGCCATCGCCTCGGTCACCCGGGAGATCCTGCGCCGCCAGGAGCCCGACCCGCGCCGCCGGCCGCACGTGCACGCCGGTTGACCTGCCGGTCGAACCGTCGCCGACGGTGAGCGTGGTCATAACCGCTGGACGATCCACCGGTCGGAGCTGCTAGCCTCGGCGCAGGTCATGAGCGCCAGCGCGAAGCCCCGGCTCGCTGGCCGGCAACCCTCCTCCGCGGTGGGGTGCCCCGGGTGAAGACCAGGCACCGGCAGAACGCCGGCGCAAGCGTGGCCTGGCACCCAGGTCAGCAACAGACCCGGGAGACCGTATGCGCATTCTCAGCCCCACGCCACCGGCCGGTCGGCTCACGCCGACCCTGACCCGGCGTCGCCACGTGGACCTGATGCGGATGTGCAGCGCGGCGTGTAACCGCCACCCCACGCGCTAACTCCCCCTCCCCGTCCCTCCCGGGCGCACCACGCCCACACCCGCGACCCTCGCGTCGATCATGAAGTTGTTGCCCGCCCGACCGGCGTGTCGGGGCAACAACTTCATGATCGACCGGGTCAACGCACCCTTTTGGAGACACCTGTGCGATCTTTTTCTGGTTTGAGCCGGTTCGTTGCCGTTGGGGCGGCCCTTGTGGTTGCCGGCGGATTGGCCGCTTGCGGTGGCGACGACTCGTCGGGCGCCGCCGGCAACCCGTACGGGCTGGCGCAGGCCGGCGTGCTGCGGGCCGGCACGCTGACCGACGCCCCGCCGAACGTGTACCTCAAGGACGGTAAGTTCACCGGCTTCGACAACGACCTGCTGACCGCCGTGGCCGGCAAGCTCGGCCTGAAGGTCGAGTTCGTCGGCACCGACTTCTCCGCGCTGCTCTCCCAGGTCAACAACCACAAGTTCGACGTCGGCAGCTCCTCGATCACGATCACCGAGGCGCGGAAGAAGACCGTCGACTTCGGCAACGGCTACGACTTCGGCTACTTCGGGCTGGACGTGCCGGCCGGCTCGCCGATCACCGGGTTCGACCAGCTCGCCGGCAAGCGGGTCGTGGTGGTGCAGGGGACCGTCCAGGACGACTACGCCACCGGCAAGCAGCTCGACCCGGTGCGGGTGCCGGACTACAACGGCGCGATCAACCAGCTCAAGGCGGGCACCGCCGACGCGTGGATCGCCCCGGCGGAGATCGGCGAGAAGTCGGCCGCCGAGAGCAACGGCAAGATCACCGTGGCGGCCAAGCAGCTCAGCCCGGCGCCCACCGCGTACGCCGTGGCCAAGGGCAGCGACAAGCTGCGCGAGGCGCTGAACAAGGGCCTCGACGAGGTGATCGCCGACGGCACCTGGAGCCGGTTGCAGGCGCAGTACTACCCGGGCCGCCCGATCCCGGCGGACTTCACTCCGGGCAGCGGCACCGTGGCGGCGCCGTCCGCGTCCGCCGCGCCGTCGGCGTCGGCGTCGGCTGCGTCCTGAGCCGGTGACGAGCGAGCGGGGCGGTAGGAGAGGCGACCGATGGATCCGTTGAGCACCCTGTGGGAGACCTTCTTCGACGCCGACGCGATGCGCGAGGCGCTGCCCGAGATGCTGACGGTCGGGCTGCCCAACACGCTGATCCTGGCGGTCTCCGCCGCCCTGCTCGGCACGGTGTTCGGCCTGCTGCTGGCCGTGGCCGGCATCTCCCGCAGTCGGTGGCTGCGCTGGCCGGCGCGCGTCTACACCGACGTGTTCCGGGGGCTGCCGGCCGCGGCGACGATCCTGCTGATCGGCGTCGGGCTGGCGCCGTTCGGCATGCAGGTCTGGGGACCGGACCCGTACCCGCTGGGCATCCTCGCGCTGTCGCTGATCGCGGCGGCGTACATCGGGGAGATCTTCCGCTCCGGCATCCAGTCGGTGGAGGCGGCCCAGTTGGAGGGCGCGCGGGCACTCGGCTTCTCCTGGGCCGACGCGATGCGGCTGGTGATCATCCCGCAGGGTATCCGGCGGGTGCTGCCCGCCTGGGTCAACCAGCTCATCGCGCTGATCAAGGACTCCAGCCTGGTCTACTTCCTCGGCCTGGTGGCCAGCCAGCGGGAGCTGTTCCGCATCGGGCAGGACTATGCGGCCACCACCGGCAACGAGTCCGCGTTGCTGCTCGCCGGGCTCTTCTACCTGGCGTTGACCGTCCCGCTGACGCATGTCGTGAACTGGATCGACCGGCGGTTGCGCCACGGCCGGCCGGCCACCGCATCCGCCGACGACGAGGACGAGGACGACCCGGCGCTGGCCGGGGCCCCGGAAGGAGACCGGCGATGACCACCACCGCGACCACCACCTCGGTCAGCCTCCAGGCCCGCGACGTCCACCTGGCCTTCGGGCCGAACCGCGTCCTGCGCGGCGTCGACCTGACCGTGCGGCGTGGTGGGACAGCCTGCGTGATCGGGCCGTCCGGGTCGGGCAAGTCCACTCTGCTGCGTACCCTCAACCGGCTCATCGAGCCGGACCGCGGCGACGTACTGCTGGACGGGCGCAGTGTCCTGCGCGACGACCCGGACGCGCTGCGCCAGCGGGTGGGCATGGTCTTCCAGCAGTTCAACCTCTTCCCGCACATGAGCGTGCTGCGCAACGTCACCCTGGCACTGCGCCGGCTGCGCAAGCTCAGCGAGGACGAGGCGGTGGCGGTCGCCCGCGCCCAGTTGGAGCTGGTGGGGCTCGCCGGCAAGGCCGATGCGCGGCCGGCGCAGCTCTCCGGTGGTCAGCAGCAGCGGGTGGCGATCGCCCGGGCGCTGGCGCTGCGGCCCGAGGTGATGCTCTTCGACGAGGCCACCTCGGCGCTCGACCCGGAGCTGGTCAAGGGGGTGCTCGGGGTGATGGCCGACCTGTCCGCCGCCGGAATGACAATGGTGGTGGTCACCCACGAGATGGGCTTCGCCCGGCACGTCGCCGACACCGTCGCCTTCATGGACCGGGGTGTGGTGCTGGAGGCCGGCCCGCCGGAGGGGATCTTCGAGGGGGCCGAGCATCCCCGGCTCCGCCGTTTCCTCGCCCAGGTGCTCTGAGACGCCCGTTCAGCCGGCCTGGAGGCGCAGGTGCACCGCGAACGCCTTCAGGTCGCCGAGCAGCTCCAGGATCGCGTTGCGGTACGCGACCGACGCCCACAGGTGCAGCTCCTCGTCGTCCAGCCCGCCGAACGCCAGCGAGAGCGCCTTGCGTCGGCGCCGGTCGAGCACCTTGTGCGGGCGGGCGAGCAGGTCGCCCTCCCGGCGCAGCGCCTGGAGGTAGGCGGCCACCGCCTCCTGGTAGTGCCGCCCGGCGACCCGCTCCAGCAGGGTGAACTCGAAGACGTTCAACGCGGCTTCGGAATCCCAGTACGCGGCGTCGCGCACCGGCGCGCTCGCGACGTGCCGGCCCATGGCGTGCCGGGCCTCGTAGAGCAGCAGCACGCCCCGGCCGGTGGTGCTCAGCGGTCGGCGGGGCGACGGCAGACGTAGCGTGCGCACCGGCGCCGCGGCGGTCAGGTCCACCGCGCCGGCGTACGTCGGCATGCGGTGCGTTCTCGACGCCGGCTCCGGCAGCAGGCAGGCCCGCTCCTGGTAGGGCAGCGGGCGACCGGTGGGCACGGCGCGCACCGTCGCGGCGTGCAGTTCGGCCAGGGGCCGGTCGTCCGGGGTCCGGCTCGGGGGCAGGGTGAGCACGAGACCGTTGACGCCGGGCACCGGCACGCCCAGCACGCACGAGGTGCGCAGGAACGCCCAGGTCGCCGCTGCTTCGCGGATGCCGCTCGCCACCGCCTGCGCGTCGGCCCGCCAGTCCTGGGCGATCCGCAGCCGCCGCTGGAGGTCGGCGGTCGCGGCGTCGTCGTGCGGGTACAGCTCCCGGACGGCCCGGGGCAGCGACCCGAGGCGCAGCTCCAGCGGGTCGCCGGTGGGCCGGGGCACGGCATGCCTGGGGCAGTCGGCGGCGGAGTGCGGGTCGCCATCGACCGCGTGGCAGTCCCCCAGCCAGCTCGCGCCGGGCGGATCGGCCGGGCGGGCGAACGCCAGGTGGGGCAGCCGGCCGGTGCGCAGCACCGTCTCGTACTGGGGGCGGGTGCGCCCGGCGCGCAGCACGTCCAGCGGCAGCATCGGCGCCAGCGCCACCACCCCATCGAGGACGACGCAGTGCGGGCAGGCGTCGAGCACCCGGTAGCGGCGGAGGTGGTCCACGCCGGGCTGCTCCCACTGGACCCCGATGACGGCGTCGTCCTGTGCCATCAGGTAGAGGAACTCGGTGGCGACGCGCTCGCGGGTGACCGCCACCAGCTCGTCGAGGAACTCCCGCTCGGTGACCGTCCGCAGGTCGGCTTCGATCCCTCCGGTGGTCATGGGCACCCCCTCGCGGGCCGAACACATCGACGGACGCCGAACCGCTTCTTACCGTACCCGCCGACGACGTGCCCGAACGTCCCGCACGCGCGGGGGGACGGTGTCACCAATCCGTCAGGCCCGGCCCCGGTCGCACCGACGGGTGATCACTCGTTGGGGCCCCGCCCCAGCAGCCGGATCTCCTCGTTGTCCAGGGCGGCCTGAAGCTCCTGGAGCACCAGGTCGTCGATCTCCCGGTTGTCGCGCAGCCGGGTCAGCTCCCGCCGCTTGTGGGCCAGGACGCCGAGGCGCAGTCGGCGGTCCAGCCGGCGTTCCTCGGCGGTACGCCCACCGCTGTCGTTGAAGTCCTCCAGGTGCCGCTGGTACTCGGCCTGCAGCCGGCGTACCGTCTCCCCCTCGACGCCGACCTCGGCGGCGACCCGGGGCAGCGCGTCCAGGCCGGCCCGGGTGGCGCGCAGGCGGGCCTGCCGGGCCTCGTCGACGCGTTCCGGGTCGCCGGTCAGCCCCGCCCAGCGCACCACCAGCGGCAGGGTGGTGCCCTGCACAAGCATGATCAGGACGATGACCAGCGCGGTGACGAAGATGATCAGGTCGCGTTCGGCCACCGGTTTACCGGCGGCCGTCATCGTGGGGACGGCCAGGGCGGCGGCGAGCGACACGGCGCCCCGGAAACCGGACCAGCCGGCCACGGTCCCCACCCGCCAGTCGGACGCCGTCTCGCCCTGATCCAGCATCCGGCGGCGCAGGTTCGCCGACTCCGCCGTCAGGTAGACGAACAGCAGTCGGGTCGCGACGACGACCGGGGTGACCACCAGCACGATCGACAGGGCCCGCCCCGGCGAGGTGCTGGAGATGCCCCTCACCGCCCGAGGGATCTGCGTGCCGAGCAGCACGAACAGCCCGCCGTTGATCAGGAACGTGGACAGGTCCCAGAACGCCAACGCCAGCACCCGGGACCGGGCGCGGATCACCCGCGGACCGGCGTAGGCCAGCACCAGGCCGGCGACCACGACGGCCAGCACACCGCTGGCGTGCACCGAGTCGGCGAGCAGGAACGCGCCGAACGGCGTCAGCACGCTCAGCGCCCCCTCGCGCAGCGGGTCGTCGAGCCGCTTACGGATCAGCACCACGGCGGCGCCCACCAGCAGACCGGCGACCACCCCGCCGACGCCGGCCCCGACGAACTCCTCGCCGATGCCCAGCACCCCCGGCTTCTCGCTCTGGGTGAGCAAACCCACGGCCACCGCGAAGATCACCAGGGCGCTGCCGTCGTTGATCAGACTCTCCGCGTGCAGGGTGGTGAGCAGCTTCCGGGGCAGGCGCTTGGCCAGGCCGGTGACCGCGGCGGCGTCGGTCGGCGCGAGGACCGCGCCGAGCACCCAGGCGGCCGCCGGGTTCACGCCGAACGCCTGCGCGGTCAGGGACACCGTGACCATGGTGAGCACCACGAGCACCACGGCGAGCAGCCCGATCACCGGCAGGTTGGCCCGGATCTCGCGCAGACTGATGGTGAGGCTCTCCCGGTAGAGGATCGCGGGCAGGAAGATCAGCAGCACCAGGTCCGGCTCCAGGGTCACCTCGGACAGCGGCGGCGCCAGCCCGAGCAGCACCCCGAACCCGATGAGCAGCACCGGTGGCGCCACTCGGTACCGGCCGCCGAGGGTGGTGCCGACCAGGACGGTGACGGCCAGCACCACGATCAGGACGAGCACCTGCACGGCGTACCCCCTCGATCCCCGGCCGACGACGAACGCCGGTTGTTCCATCTGACCGCACCCCGATTGCCGGTTCCACAGGAACAGGCAAGTCGCCGGGCGTCCGGGCGCGGAGGACGCGCCCGGCCGGGTCAGGTCGGTTCGGCGGTCTCGATCGTCGCCGACTACCGGGCGTCTGCCGGCATCGATGTCGCCCACGACACGGCCGACCGGGCGGCCGGCAACCTGCTGCGGATGCCGGTGACCGTGCTCCAGCAGGACTGGGGCGCCGCGCTCGGCTACGACGCGGCGGGCGTGTGGCGGGCCTGGGCTCCGGACCTGGAGCACCAGACGGTCAGCTGCGGCCACTTCATGGCGGAGGAGGCGCCGGCCGTGGTGGTCCGGGCGCTGCGTGACCTGCTCCTGCGGTGATAGAGCGACTCGGACGACCACCTCACTGAAGGTAAGATTTCCGACACTTTCCGTCCCGATCACGAGGGGTTGCCGGTGCACCGGCGGCCCCTCGCGCGTGGGTCACCCACAGGCCCCGGAAATCGGCTCTGAGCTGCGGAAAGGCGACGTTATACCGGGTGGACGAGAACCGGTCGCCGGTGCTACACAGACAGAAACCGGCAGCCAACGGCGGCGAGTCGCCAATCGCCTCGACCATCGACCGTCCGCAAGACCGCCACCGCGAATCGGATCGTACGCGCGACCTGACACGACATCGGCCGGTAGCGGGCCGACGGTCCCGGTCTCGACCAAGGAGTCGCCGTGGGACATCCCCGCTCCCGGGCCCAGAACCAGCCGTTCGAGGTGGCCGCCCTGGTTACGACGCCCATCTGTGGATTCCTCCTGCTCGTGTTCGACATCCAATCTCCGTCGGTCCAGCTGTCCATGCCGGAACCCGTCCAGCTCGGCTGGGAGGTCGCTCTGATCGTGGTCGGCGTGGGCGGCCTGCTGGGCATCCTGTGGCCTGGTCGGCTCTCCACCGGCCTCGGCATCGAGTTCGCGTGCGTGCTGGTGCTCGGCACCATCACCGGCATGTACGCGGTGGCGCTGGTGGCGGTGGTCGGTCCGCAGGGCCTCGTCGCGGCGTCGTTGATCAGCGCCTTGCCGGTGGGCGCCTTCTGGCGGGCCGCCCTGATCGCCGCCGACCTACGCTGTCTGGCCAACGGCCACCAGTGCGCGACCCACCGACGGGCCGTGGGAGGCGTCACGTGATCTCGACAGCGACACCCGAAGCGCCGCACTGGGTGCAGGTGCTGCTCAGCCTGTTCGGCATCCTCGGCGGCACGACCGGTCTGGCCGCCATCGCCACGGTCGTGTCGCAGCGGGGCAAGTTCAAGGCCGACGCCGCCGACACGCTGACAGAGGCCGCCCTGACCCTCGTGCAGCCGCTCCAGCTGCGGGTCAGCGAGTTGGAGGGCGAGGCGGTGAGCGCGCGAGCGGAGCTGGGGCTGCTGCGCGAGCAGGTCAACCAGTTGCAGTTTCTCGTCCGGGTGCTGAACCGCACGCTCGACCGGTGGCGTGCCGCGGTGCACGCCCCGGACGCCACCCTGCGCAAGATCCGAGCGGTGGTCGCGGAGTCCGAGCGGCTGCCCAGTGACAGCTGACCGGCTGCACCGGCTCATCCGCCAGAAGTCGGGGCTACCGGCTGGTCGCCCGCTCGGCGACCACCACGGAGATGCCGTCGAGGACGCGTTGCAGGCCGAACTCGAAGGCGTACTCCGGGCCGTACGCCCCGCCGTGCTGCTGGCCGGCCGCGGTGC
This sequence comes from Micromonospora sp. NBC_00617, assembly GCF_045161355.1. Taxonomy (NCBI): domain Bacteria; kingdom Bacillati; phylum Actinomycetota; class Actinomycetes; order Micromonosporales; family Micromonosporaceae; genus Micromonospora; species Micromonospora sp. NBC_00617. Next base: position 3,701,372 of record NZ_CP107751.1, read on the forward strand.
CGACGCGGGACGCGGTGGGGTAGCCCTCGGCCGTCAGGAACGTCTCCAGCCAGGGCGCGTGCGACTGCCACCACTGGCCGTCGGTCATGCCGGTCTCCCGCTCCAGGTCGACCACCTCGGACGCGGCGCGCGCGGAACTCTTCACGTGCCCGAGGACGAGGGTGAGCACCGCGTCCATCTCGATGTCGGTGAGCCCGATGTCGGCGACCGCGCCGAGTTCGTGGTCGTACTTGGCCACCAGGTGCGGGCCGAGCACCGGGCGGGTCGTCTCGGCCCGCAGCATCCACGGGTGGCGCTGGTAGAGCGCCAGGTTGTCGTGGGCGATCCGCTCCAACCGGGCCCGCCAGTCGCCCTCGACAGCGGAACGCGGCATCGCGCCGTACGCGGTGTCGATCATGACGGCGACGAGCTCGGCCTTGCCCGGCACGTAGGTGTAGACGGACATGGTGCCCACACCCAACGCCTCACCGACCCGGCGCATGGTCAACGCGTCCAGGCCCTCGGCGTCGGCGATGTCGATCGCGGCCCGCACGATCCGGTCGACGCTGAGGCCCTGCCCGGCGCTGCGGCTGGTCGGTTCCCGGGTGCGCCAGAGAATGGCCAGGCTGCGAGCCGGGTCCGCGGTCGCCTTGCGCTCACTCGCCATGGTGCGGCCATCCTAACAACGCGGTCGTACGGCGTACGTCGACCGCGAGGCGGTGCCGGCGGGGAGATCGCCCACGAGATGGGGCGTACGGAGATCACAGTCCTTCGCGGTCGTCGCTCAGCGCCGGCCCGGCGGCGGCCGGCACGAGGTGGCGCACCTCCGGGTCGCCGTCGGTCAGCTCCCGGGCCCGCGCCTCGGCCTCGCGGTCCTCACCCGTCAACCGGCCACCGTGCTGGCGCAGGTGCTCGTCCCAGGACGGCACCAGCGCGAACGCGAAGACGGCGAACGCCACCGCGTTGAGCCCGAAGACCGGGGCGACGCCGGTCCGGGCGATCAGCACGCCGGCCACCGCCGGCCCCACCGCCCGCGCCACGTTCACGCTTATCGAGCCGAGCGCGGACGCCGACCGCAGCTGCGCCTGCGGCACCAGCTCCGGAATCACCGCCGACCAGGCCGGCAGGGTGAGCGCCTGCCCGACCCCGAACGCGAAGGTGAGGGTAAAGCAGGGCCGGCGGCATCCGGTCGGTCAGGGTGAGCAGGGTCAACGCCACCGCCACCGCCACCGCCGCCAGGAACAGCTGCACGGCGATCAACAGGTGCCGGCGGTCGAGGCTGTCGGCCAGCACCCCGGCGGGCAGCGCCAGCAGCAGCACCGGCAGCAGGCTGGCGGTCTGCACCAGCGCGACCAGCGTGGAGGCGTTGGAGTTGTGGATCAGCAGCCACTGCGCGCCGACGGTCTGCATCCAGGTGCCGATGTTGGCGGCGAGCAGGGCCAGCCAGAGATTGCGGTAGACGGCGCCGCGCAGGGGCGCCCACGCGGAGGCCGGACGGTCCCCCGGTCCGGCTGCCGCCGTCACCACCGCCCGTCCGCGCGCAGCACGCGCTCGCCGGAGACGTAGAGGTCGTCGGGTTGCAGCAGCAGCAGCCGGACGACCTCCGTGGCGACCTGCTCGGGCAGGGCGTACACCTCGTCGAGGAACTCCGCGCCGACGCGTTCCTGCAGGCGGGTGGGCATCGGCCCGGGGTGCAACTGCATCACCTTGACCCGGTTGCTGTGCTGGGCCTGGGCCAGTGACTCGATGAGGCTGCTGCCGTAGCTCTTGGTCGCCCGGTAGACCGGGATGCCGGGCCGGGGGGCCGCCAGCGCCATCGCGCCGATGTACACCACGTTTCCGTAGCCTTGCCGGTGCAGGTGCTCCAGCGCCTCCCGCAGCAGGTACGTCGTACCCAGGACGTTGACCTCCACGGCTCGCCGGATGTGCTCCACGGACAGGTCCCCGAGGTCGCCGCCCGCCCAGATCGACGCGCACGCCGCCACCCCGTCGACGGTGCCGTAGCGCCCCACCACCTCGGCGAACGCGTCCCGGACCTGCTGGTGGGAGGAGACGTCACAGACCGCGCCGTCGCACCCCAGCTCGTCGGTCGTCGCGGCGACCTCGGCTGGCACGTCGCCGAACACCACGACCCGGTGCTCGTCGACCAGCAGCCGGGCCACCGCGAGACCCAGCCCGCTGGTACCGCCGACCACCACGAAGGTTCTGGCACCCAATGTCTCTCCAGCCGCCGCCACCACAGGTCACACGGATCGCGTGACGGCGCGTCCTTCCCGTTTCCGGACCCCACACACCCGTTCGGCCGGTAGTGCTGGGCATACCCAGGAAAGGGGATCTGGACGGCTGGGGCGCCCGGTGACCGGCGATTAGCGTCTGCGGCATGACCTCGGAACACCCCCGCCACCTGGCCGCGACGCTGCGCCGCCGCGACTGGCTGATCTCCGCCTGGCCCTGGCGCGCGCTGGCCTACCTGGCGAGCACCGCGCCGATCGCCAGCGTGCTCGCCGTCGGACTGCTCGTCATCGGCGCGCCCCTGCTGGCCGCCGCCACCGCGCTGCGGCTGCACGGGAGGCCGCCGGAGATACCGCTGATGCTGTTCCTGGCCGTCGGCAGCCTCACCCTGGTGGCCCTCGCGCCGATCGTGAGCTTCCCGGTGGCCGCCGTCGAACGGTGGCGACTCGGCCTCGTGGACGGCCGCCCGCTGCCCGCGTCACCGTGGCCGGGTCTGGCCGCCCGCTACCGCACCGCGGCCGGCTGGCGGGAGGTCGCGTACCTCTTCTGGCTGGGCGGTTTCGTGCCGGTCGCGTACTGGGTGTTCCTGGTGCTGGTGCTGCTCGACGTCGGGATGGTCACCAGTCCCTGGCTGGCCGGGGACACCGAACCGGTCGTGATCTGGCGGCCGATCGAGAGCACCGGCGAAGCCGTTCCGTACGCCGTCGTGGGAGTGCTGCTCCTGCCGGTGCTCTGCTACGGGGTGGGGCTGCTCGCCGCCGGCCAGGCCGCCGTGGCGCGGTGGGCGCTGGGCTCGCCGGTCGACGCGGCCGCGCTGCGCGAGGTCGCCCGCTCCCGCACCCGGCTGGTCGGCGCGTACGAGGCGGAACGGCGCCGCATCGAGCGGGACCTGCACGACGGCGCGCAGCCCCGGCTGACCAGCCTCACCCTGCAACTGGGCCTGGCCCGGCTGGACGTACCCGCGGACTCCCCCGCCGCTCGGCCACTCGCCGTGGCGCACGATCAGGCGCGCGGGCTGATGGTGATGTTGCGGCAGTTGGTGCACGGCATCCGGCCGCAGAGCCTCACCGACCTCGGTCTCGCCGGCGCCGTACGCGAGCTGGCCGACGCGGCGCCCGTCGCGGTCACCGTGCACGCCGACGTCGACGGCGCGCTGCCGGAGATCGTCGAGACCACCGCGTACTTCGTGGTGTCGGAGGCGTTGAGCAACGTGGCCCGGCACGCCGGGGCGACCCGCGCCGAGGTGCGCCTGTCCCGGGCCGGCGGCGACCTGGTGGTCGAGGTGTCCGACGACGGGCGCGGCGGCGCCGACCCGGCCCGGGGCAGCGGCCTGACCGGTCTCGCCGACCGGGTCGCCGCCGCCGACGGACGGCTGCTGCTGGCCAGCCCGCCCGGCGGGCCTACGCTGGTCCGGGTGGAGCTGCCATGTCGCCGCTGACCCGGGTGGTGCTCGCCGAGGACGAGGTGTTGCTGCGTGAGGGCCTGGTCGCGCTGCTGACCCGCTTCGACTTCACGGTGTGCGCCGCCGTCGGGTCCGCGCCGGAGCTGCTGGAGGCGGCCCGCACCCACCAACCCGATCTGGTGCTGACCGACATTCGGATGCCACCCGGTCGGCGGGACGACGGGCTGCGCGCGGCGGTCGCGCTGCGCGCCGAGCGTCCCGGCCTGCCGGTGGTGGTGCTCAGCCAGTTCGTGCAGACGGGGTACGCGGCGGCGCTGCTGGACAGCGGCGACGGCCAGCGGGTCGGCTACCTGCTCAAGGACCGGGTGGCCGAGGTGACCGAGTTCGTCGACACGCTGCGCCGGGTCACCGGCGGCGGCACCGCCATCGACCCGGACGTCGTACGGCAACTGCTGCACCGCCCCCGCGACCCGCTCGCCGCGCTCTCCGGCCGGGAGCGGGAGGTGCTGGCGCTGCTGGCCGAGGGCCGCTCCAACGCCTCGATCGCGGCCCGGCTGCACGTCACCGAGGCCGCCGTCGGCAAGCACGTCGGCAACATCCTGCTGAAGCTCGACCTGCCACCCAGCGACGACACCAACCGCCGGGTTCTCGCCGTGCTCACCTATCTGCGCGCCGACCCGGTGGGCTGACCAGCGCCGGGCCCGGATCAGGCCCGATCGCGCGCGGCGTAGATTCGAGCATCGGCACCGCCGCCGGTCCAGGGCGCGGGCCAGGAGATGGGAGTACGGCATGGCGGAGGCGCTGCGGGTCGGTCTGCTGGGATACGGGTTGGCGGGTCGGGTGTTCCACGCACCGCTGATCGCCGCGACACCCGGGCTGCGGCTGGACGCCATCGTGACGCGCGATCCGCAACGGCGCGAGCAGGCGCACCAGCACTTCCCGGACGCCCGCCTGGTCGACGACGCCGACGAGCTGTGGCGTACCCCGCAGGCTCTGGACCTGGTGGTGGTCGCGACGCCGAACCGGCAGCACGTGCCGATGGCGCGGGCGGCCCTCGCGGCCGGCCTGCCGGTCGTCGTCGACAAGCCCCTGGCCTCCACCGCCGCCGACGCCCGGGCGCTGGTCGAGGAGGCCGACCGTCTCCGAGTGCCGCTGACGGTGTTTCAGAACCGCCGCTGGGATGGCGACTTCCTGACCGCCCGCGGGCTTGTGGAGCGCGGCGAGCTGGGGCGGGTGCTGCGCTTCGAGTCCCGGTTCGAGCGGTTCCGTCCGGCGATCAAGCCGGGCTGGCGGGAGCTTGCCGGCCCGCAGGAGGCCGGTGGCGCGCTGTTCGACCTGGGCGCGCACCTCATCGACCAGGCCGTGCAGCTCTTCGGCGCGGTCGAGCGGGTGTACGCCGAGGTCGACCGCCGCCGCGCGGGCACCGAGGTCGACGACGACGCGTTCGTGGCGCTGACCCACGCCAACGGTGTGCACTCGCACCTGTGGATGGGGGCGATCACCGCTCAGCTCGGCCCGCGCCTGCGGGTGCTGGGCGACCGGGCCGGCTACACGACCTACGGGCTGGACGTGCAGGAGGCGGCGCTGCACGACGGCGGCCGACCGGACCAGCCCGGCTGGGGCGAGGTTCCGCCGGAGCGGTACGGCCTGCTCGGCGTCGACGGTGACCTGCGTCCGACGCCGACCGAGCCCGGGGCGTACCAGAGCTTCTACGCCCAGGTCGCGGCGGCGCTGCGCGACGGCACGCCGATGCCGGTGGACCCGCGCGACTCGGTCGCCACGGTCGAGCTGATCGAGCTGGCGCACCGGTCGGCGGCCGACGGCGTGGTGCTGCCCGTCCCGACCGCCTGAGACGGCCGAGCCCTTCGAGGTACGCGAAAACCGGTGGATCGGCGGCGGTTGCGCCGTTAGCGTCCTGCCTCAACCTGTCGTCGAGGCGAGGACGTCCCGTTGTACACCCTGTGAGACCTCCCGAGCGCTGATACGCGCGTCGCGCCTGTGCGCCGCGCTCCTTTTTGCTGCGGACTTCTCACTGAAACCGGTGTACTTCTGTGCTCTCACAATGGGCCGTCGTGCCCATCTGCCTGCCCATCGTTCGCCGCCGTTGCCACGTGTGCGCGTCCCCGCACCTGCGGCCGAGCGGCAAAATCCGCGTCAACGCCAACCACAAGCTCATCGACATCTGGCTCCTCGCGCTCTGCACCGGGTGCGGGGACACGGTGAAGCTCACGGTCCTGGAGCGGACGACAGTCCGCACCATCCGACCTGAGTTGCTCGACCAACTGCACGACAACGACCGTGGCCTGATCGCCGAGCTGCTTCAGGATCCGGCCGTGCAGCGTCGCAATCGATTCGTCCTAAACTGGGACGGCGCCTGGCGTCTCGACACCAACGGATCGGCGCACCTGGACCGCGAGGTGGTCGACGTCTCGGTCCGCTTCGCGGCGCGCATCCCGGTCCGGCCCGCGCGACTGATCGCCGAGGGCTTCGGTCTCTCCCGGGCCGAGGTCGACAGGCTGAGCGAGGAGGGGAAGATCGTTTCGACGGTTCGCCTGAGCGGCAAGCTCTCGGGCGACTTCGCCTTCACGTTCAAGCGCTGAGCCCTTCCCGGGATCACGGGCCTGTCCGGCTTTGCCTGCCGGACAGGCCCTACTCCGGTTCCTGCTCGGACGGGGCCTGCTCGGAGAGGGCGTCGTCCGGCACGCGGGCGTCGTCGTCGGTCAGCGCGTCGTCCGTCGAGGTGGCGAGGCCGGCGAGGCGGCGCTCGGCCTCCCGGACCTCCTCGTCGAGCCTGGGGTTCTCCTCGTCGGGACCCTGCGACATGGGCGACCTCCATCGGACGCGGACCGCCCCCGTGTACCCGGCCTGTCGCGGGGAACACGGAAAGCACTCGCCGGACCCGGGCCACCGGGCACTCCAGTCCGGCGACATTGCGGTATCCGAGCGTCCTGATGCCGCCACATCGGCGACGTGGAGTAGAACACGTTGACGGTCGGCGGTTGAGTCGAGCACCGGGCGGGCCGGGGAGCGCACCGGGCGGGAGCCCAGGAGCGTTGCCGGCCCGGCCCGGTGCCGGATCAGCGCTGCTTCAGCTCGCGCCAGGATGGGTGAGTGCCGCGCCAGGCGTCGGCGAGGATGGCCGCCGAGGCCCGGCTGGGGCACTGCTGCACCCGCTCACGACCCGACGCCCCACCGATCTGGGCGCGGACCTCCCAACCCTGCCCGTCAGTACGGATATACACGTCCCGGCGCCCGCGCGGGGTCGTGTCACCGTTCCACCAGTGTTCCTCCACCTTCATTCGCCGACCGTATAGCAATTTTCGTGCTGGGGGTACGGCGCAGGTGAGCGTATACCGCCGTAATAGCCGCAACTCAGACACAGTTCCACCTGTGCGGGCGACGGGGAGGAACCGCATCGGCGATTCCTCCCCGCCCTGAGCGATGAATCAGGCCCCCGTCACGTACCGCTGAACACGTCAGCCAGGGCGTTGGCCAACCTGTCCTGCCCAGAGGGGCTGGGATGCGGCGATCCACCCTCTGCGGTGATCTGAATGTCACCCGCAGTGAACGGTGGCGGGAACGCCACCCGCACGGCCGGGTCGAACGGGACCGGGCCGTCATAGCGTCGCTCAGTCCTGGGCGATGAGCAGGTAGTCGTCCGCCTCCGGGCTCCACCGCAGGTCGACCGCGCCGCTGGTCGCGGCGGCCTTGCAGAACTGCAGGAAGCTGCGGTAGCCGAGCTTCTTCTCGCTGAAGTCGGGGCGGGCCCGGCGCAGCTGGTTCTTCAGACCGGAGAGCGCCACCGGATTCCCGGCGCTGCCGAGGTCGCCCACCACGCCCCGGAGCAGCCCGAAGGCGACCTCCCGATCGCCGTGCTCGGGCAGGGACACCTCGGGGTCGCCCTTCGCGGGCCCCTCGGCCAGGTCGACCACGTTGTGCTTGGCGAGGTGGCGCAGCAGCTCACCGAAGGTACGGAAGCCGTAGTCGGACTCGCTGAACGTCGGGTCCTTGCGCAGCAGGGTGCGCTTGAGCCGGGAGGCGGTCACCTCGCCGCTCGCGCTGCCCTGCAACCCGGCCACCGTCTGGGCCACCTGCACGGCGAGGGCGTCCACGTCCCGGCCGGGTTCCTCACCCGCCGGCCGACCCTCGGCCTCCTGCTCGTGTTCCTGCTCGCGCTGCTGTTCCGGCTCCGGCGGACGCTGGTCGGGGCCGGGTTGTCGGGTCGGGCGACCGCGCCGGCTGCGGGTTGGCGGGATGTCCACACCCTCCAGCCGGTCGTAGTAGAGGAACTCGTCGCACGCCGGGGGCAGCAGCGCCGACGTGGACCCCTCGACCCCGACGCCGATGACGCGCTTGTTCAGCTCGCGGAGCTTGTGGACCAGGGGGGTGAAGTCGCTGTCGCCGCTGCAGATGACGAAGGTGGAGATGTAGTCGCGCTCGAACGCCAGCTCGATCGCGTCGACGGCCATCTTGATGTCGGCGGCGTTCTTGCGGGACGCGCCCATGCGCTGCGGGATCTCGATGAGCTCGACGTGGGACCGGGTGAGCATCCGGCGGTCCTCGTCGAAGTACGACCAGTCGGCGTACGCCCGGCGCACCACGACCCGCCCCCGCTCGGCCAGCGCGTCGGCGATCGGCCGGAAGTCGAAGTCCGCGCCGCCACGGTGGTCGCGGGCCCCCAACGCCAGGTTCTCGTAGTCGAGGAATAGGGCGATCCGGTCTTCTTGATCCACGCGGCTCAGCCTACGCCGGCCGAGGTGGCCGGGGCGTACGCGACGCGCGACACCTCAACTCACCAACCGTCCATTTCTTGCGGCCTGATAGTCGCCTCTTTTCAATCTTCAATTGACGTCTTGCAGTGCGATGTTCGGTGCTGCATCATGACGATCAATGTCGGGCGTCCGGGGGAACGCCGGGCGGACCTCCACCACCACCCCACCAGGAGGGTCACCGATGTTTCGCAGCATCCTGCCGGCACGGGGACGCCCGGCCCGCCCGGTCGCCACCGCCGTCGCGCTCGCGACCGGCCTCGCCGTGCTGGTCGCCGGGCCCACCGTGGCCGCCGCCGGGCAGGCCGGCTCACCCGGCGCACAGCCGGTCATCACCCGGGCGGCGCTCGATCCGGCGCTGGTCGCCGGGCGCGGCGCCGACGTCGACTTCGTCGAACAGGAGGCCGAGAACGCCCGGACCAACGGCGAGGTCATCGGCCCCGACCGGTCCGCCTACACGCTGCCCGCCGAGGCGTCCGGCCGCCGCGCCGTCCAGCTCACCCCCGGCGAGTACGTCGAGTTCGTCCTGCCCAGCGCGGCCAACGGGATCACCGTGCGGTACAGCATCCCGGACGCGCCCTCCGGCGGCGGGACCACCGCGCCGCTGCGGGTGGCCGTCAACGGCAAGCACGTCCGCACCATGACGCTGACCTCGCAGTACTCGTGGCTCTACAACCAGTACCCGTTCACCAACGATCCGCAGGCCGGGCTGCTGCACCCGGACTGGTGGATCACCGAGTGCCAGTGCGTGCCGTCGGCCACCACGCCGTACCCGAGCATCAGCACGCCGTTTCGGCCCACCCACTTCTACGACGAGCAGCGGCTGCTGCTGGGGCGCACCTACCGGGCCGGTGACACGGTCCGGCTCACCGCGCCGGCCGGCAGCGCCGCCGCGTGGACGGTCATCGACCTGCTCGACTCCGAACTGGTCGCACCGCCGCGCGTACGGCTGCTCGCCGCGAACGTGCTGGCGTTCGGGGCCGACCCCACCGGTCGGCGGGACTCCGCCGACGCCCTGGACAAGGCCATCGCGTTCGCCCGGCGTACCCACCTGACGGTCTACGTGCCGCCGGGGACGTACCAGGTCAACCGGCACATCATCGTCGACGACGTGACCATCGAGGGCGCCGGCAACTGGTACACGGTCTTCAAGGGGCGCGAGGTCGCCCTGTCCACGCCCGCGCCGGACGGCTCGGTGCACACCGGCGTCGGCTTCTACGGCCGCGACGCCGCCGACGGTGGCAGCCACGACGTCCACCTCTCCGGCTTCGCCATCGAGGGCGACGTACGCGAGCGCATCGACACCGACCAGGTCAACGCGATCGGCGGCGCGCTGAGCGACTCCACCATCGACGGGCTGCACCTGCGACACACCAAGGCGGGCCTGTGGTTCGACGGCCCGATGCGCAACGTCCGCGTCACCAACACCATGGTCGTCGACCAGATCGCCGACGCGCTCAACTTCCACACCGGCGTGACCGACTCCCTCGTCGCGCACACCTTCGTCCGCAACACGGGTGACGACGGCCTGGCGATGTGGTCGGAGAAGACGGCCAACGCCCGCAACACGTTCGACCACAACACCGTGCAGTCACCGACGCTCGCCAACGGCATCGCCATCTACGGCGGCACCGACACCACCGTCTCCCACAACCTCATCGCCGACCCGGTCCGCGAGGGCAGCGGGCTGCACGCCGGCGCCCGCTTCGGCGCGGAGCCGTTCGCCGGGCACCTGCGGTTCACCGCCAACACCACCGCCCGCGCCGGCACGTACGAGCTGAACTGGAACGTCGGGCTCGGCGCCATCTGGATGTTCGCGCTGGACCGCAGCATCGACGCGAACGTCGAGGTGACCGGCGACGCGTACCTGGACAGCACCTACAACGCGATCATGCTGGTCAGCGACTGGCCGGTGAAGGACCTCTACTCGATCACGAACGTGCGCTTGCGTGACGTCCGGGTCGACGGCACCGGCACGTCGGTGCTCAGCGCCCGCTCGGCCGGGTCGGCCTCATTCGCCAACGTGGACGCCCGCAACGTGGGAGCGGTCGGCGTCAACAACTGCGGGTCGTTCCACTTCACCCCCGCCGGGTCGGAATTCACCCTGACCGACCTGGGCGGCAACGACGGCGGCTGGCTCGCCCCGTGGCTGCTGCCCAACACCATCACCTGCGACGACCGACCGCCGGTGGCGCCACCACCGCCTCCGGCTCAGTGGTGAACGCGGTGGGCGGCCCGATCGGTCGGGCCGCCCACCGCCGTCACCGCCGTCACCGCCGTCACCGCCGTCACCGCCGTCACCGCCTCCGGGCGTACGCCAGCGGCACGGGCGTCGGCTGCCCGTCCCAGGCGCCGCTCAGCATGGCGCCCCGCGCCCCGACCGCCCCGGCGGCCGGCCGGCGGACCACGACCAACTCCACCGCGTCGGTGACGATGACCGTGTCGACCTCGTCGACGACCTGCCGGACGACGCCGATCGCCGGCACGGCCCCGCCGTCGCCGCTGACGTCGATCGCCATCGTCGGCGGTCGCACCTCGCGCCGACCGTCGACCTCGAAGTACTGCTCGGCCTGCCCGGCGCCGGCCAGGATGGCGTGGGTCAGCGCCGCCGCGTACACCGGGTCGGCGCAGCCGTCGTACACCCACCGGCGGCCCAGCGCCGAGTGGTCGGTCGTGCCGACCAGCCACTCGTCGGCGTCCTGCAGGGGCGCGGCGCGGTAGGTGAGCGGGACCTGGTGGACCGGCCCGTCGGCGGCGGCGACCAGGATCGTCTCGATGCCGACCTCGCCGGCCGGGTCGTCGAAGCGGTACGCCCCCCGACTCACCACGTCGACGCCGGCCGGCCCCTGCCACCAGGGCCGGTCGGGCAGCCAGGTCGTCAGCAGTTCGAGCTTGGTGGGGCGCAGCGTCGCCCGGTGCAGCAGTGCCATGCCGAGAAGCCTAGTCAGAGCCCCGCGCACGGGTTGCCGCCCACCGTGCAGCCCTGCGGCTCCCTGGCCTTCGGCCGACTGTCGCGGACGTCGAACCGGATCGTCCGCGATCCGCCGGCGGGCACGGCCAGGCCGCTGAAGGTGATGGCCTGCCCGTCCTGACGCCAGTCCGCCCCCTCGACGTCGTCGACGCTGCTGCCCACGGCGAGGGTCACCACCACGACCCACTGCTCCACGGGCGCGGGGCCCGGGTTGTCGACCACCACCTCCCCCGTGTAGCCGAACAGCCGGCTCGAACCGGTGTCGTACCGCGCCACCAGCGGCGATGGGGGCGGCGGCACCGCCGCCGTCGGTGTACGCGACGGTGTCGCCGCCGGGGTGCGGCTCGGACGGGCGGTGGTCGGCGTGACGCTGCGCGACGGTCGCGGCGACGATGTCACCTTCGGCTGCCCGGTCGGCGCCGCCCCCGCCATGCTCGGCGACGTCGGCGTCGGGGTCGAGGTCGGCGCGGCGGAATGCTCCTGCTCGCCCGGCAGCGTCAGCCACGCCACCAGCCCGGCCACCAGCACGACCGCGGCCAGTCCGGCGACCGCCGCACGGCGCCGACCCCGGGCCGGCGCACGACCGGACGCGCCGAGCACCGGCAGCTCGGTCGTCATCCCCGCCACGCCACGCCGCAGATCGACCTGCTGGAACGCCAGCCAGTCGAGGATGGCCGGCAGGCGCACGGTCAATGCCTGCCGGAGCTGCTGTTCACGTGGCTCGTGTTGCTCTTCCGACCACGAACCGTGGGTCGGGACCTCCCGCACGATCAACCGGCTGCCCTGCTTGGTGGCGGTGACGGCGCAGGTCAGCTCGGTGAGCCGACCGGCCTCGTCGCAGCGCAACAGCAGCAGCTCCGGCACCCGCCGCTCGGTCACCTCGACCTCGACGTCGGCGTCGAAGCCGGGCAGGCCGGCCGTGTGCAGCAACAGCCGGTCCGGCACCCCCTCCACCATGTCCGCCTCGGCGAACCAGCGGCCGAGCAGCTCCCGATCCGTCAGTGCGAGCCAGACCCGGTCGGGCGGGTGGGACAGGTCGACGTGCGCGCCGATCTCGATCACGGCGAGACTCTAACGGGTTGCGCGTCCGGGCCGTTCCGCCCGCCCGGACCGACGACAGGTCGCCTGGTCAGCCCCAGCGGGTCGCCCGCTGCGCCGCCGCCGTCAGCGCGGCCCGGGCGGCGGCACTGACCTCGACGACCAGCTCGGCCGCCGGTACCTCCCGGGCGAGGGGGTGCGCCTGCCCGGCCCACAGATTCACCACCGAGGCGTCGCCCTCGCGCCGGGCGGCGGCGAGCAGCGGACGGGTCAGGTGCAGCACCTGCGGGTAGCCGGCCGGCGCGACCGGGTCGTGCGTACGCAGAAAGTCGTTGACCACGCCGCGGGCCCGCTTGCCGGTGTAGGCCCGGGTAAACGCGGTCGGCGCGGCGCTGGCCACCGCCGCGCGGTGCAGGGGTGAACTGCCCGCCTCCGGGCAGCGTAGGAACATGGTGCCGAGTTGGGCGGCCTGCGCCCCGGCGGCCAGCGCCCCCGCCAGGGCTGGGCCGTCGGCGATGCCACCGGCGGCCACCAACGGCCGGTCACACCGCGCGGCGGCCAGCCGGAGCAGCGGCAACAGCGCGTAGTCGTCGTCGTCCGGGATCCCGCCCCGGTGCCCACCGGCCTCGGTGCCCTGCACCACGACGGCGTCCACGCCCAGCTCGGCGGCGGCCGTGGCGGCGGCCGGGCCGGTGACCGTGGCCCACACCTCGGTGCCGCGCTCCCGCAGGGCGGCCACCACGGCGCGGTCGGGCAGCCCGAACGCGAAGGACACCACCGGGACCGGGTCCGCGAGAAGCACGGCCAGCTTCTCCGGGTACGCGTCGTCGCCGCCCACCGGCTCGCCCAACCGCACCCCGAGGCGGTCGGCCTGCGGGGCGAGCCGCTGCGCGTACGCCCGGATGGCGGCCTCGTCGACCCTGCCGTCGCCGGGCAGGAAGACGTTGACCCCGAACGGCCGGTCGGTACGCGCGCGTACCTCGGCGATGTCGGCGACCAGCCGCGCGGTGTCGATCATGCCGGCGGCCAGGAAGCCCAGCCCGCCGACGGCGCAGACGGCCGACACGAGGGCCGGGGTGGACGGGCCGCCGGCCATCGGCGCGGCGACGATCGGGTGGCGCAGCTCGGACAGCACGGACATCCACCCATCCTGCCGCAGCGCGCCGGTCCCCCGGCTCGCGACGCGGCGCCCGCCCGCACACCGTGCCGCGCACGCCGTCGCCGGTCAGCGTCGGTCGGTGTGCCGCCGCCACAGCACCCCGGCCACGGCGAACAGTGCCAGCAGCGTCCCGGCGCCGGCGGCCAGCGGCCAGGCCCGGCCGCCCCCGATGCCGGCCGCCTGTGCCGCGGAGCGGGCGGGCGGGGCCGCCGTCGGGGACTCCGCCGGGTGCGGGGCAGCGGCCGTCGCCGTCGGGGCCGGATACCGCAGGATCGTCGGGTGGCTGCCGGCCGGCTGGTCGGCGGACTCGGAGACGGTGAGCAGGGACCGGCCGTCGCGACTGTAGGTGATCGACTCGCCCTGCGGCTCGTCGGGCAGCGGCGTGACCCGTGGGGTGCCGCCGGTCAGCGCGGCGACCACGTCACCGCCGGCCACGTCGTACTCGAACGCGTCGGCGTAGGTCCGCAGCACCACCCGGCGGCCGTCCGGCGCGTTCGCCGCCCCGGTGACGACGCCCCGCCCGAGGAACGAGAACGGGTTGCTGGTGGTGCTGGACGGCAGGACCACCCGGCCGACCGAGGTCAGCGGTGTGGTGGCCCCCGGCTTCAGCGCGGTGGCCGGCGAGTACACCACGACGGTGCCGCTGCCGCCCTTCGTGATGATCAACGGCTGGCCGGCCGCGTCGAGCAGCAGCGCCTCGGCGTCGTGCGGATTGTCCGGGTACCTCATCCGGTACAGCACCGGCTGGTCCGCCCCCGGCGCGAGCCGCCACAGCGCGATCGTCTCGCGGTTGCGGTCGTTGTCACCAATGTCGGCCACCCAGATGGTGCCGTCCCGGCCGAGGGCCAGGTCCTCGGTGTCGCGGGGCCGGGAGGGGTAGCTGACCGTCCGCGCCACCGCGCAGCGCCGGTCCAGGAAGAAGATCCGGAGGCGGGCCTCGTCGTCGGCGCCGTCGTTGACCACGACGTACCCGTCGTCGGTGGCCACCATCCCGGAGATCTCGGTGAGCCGATTGTCGCGGACCTGGCACACGGGCACCCCCGCCGACGCCGCGCCGGCGGCCGCCGGGCCCGGCGAGTGCACCGCGACCAGCGGCACCGCGCCGGTGACGAGAGCCGCCAGTGTCGCCGCCGCACGGGCGTGCCGCCCCCGGGTCACCCAGCCGCCTACCCGCATCGCCCGCCTCCTCGCCGCGGCCGTGGCCCGGCCGTCCCGCCCATCCTGGCCGATCGCGACCAGCGGCGACGACCATCCGCGCGGACCCGACGACATCCGCGCCGCCGACCGGGGCTCGCAGGGGGCGGGCGCCGGGCCAGCAGGCACGAGGTTCACCGGCGCCGACGGCGACCACTTCCGAACAAATCCATCGACGCTCGGCTATCGATCGGGCGGCCCGGACCCGGCCCGACACGGCCGCGAGCCGAACGCCGCGCCGGCTGCGCCGAACGGTTCCCGACGACCGACGCCGCAGCCGGATCTGTCGTACCCGTAGCCCATGATCGTGTCGTCGTAGCGGCACCGGCACCGGCCGGCGTGCGCACCACCCTGGATTCTTCTCGATGTGGGAGGCCGTGACGTGACGAACGCCGACGGAGCCGACTGGCGGCGGCGCAGCGTGGTGGCGGTGGTGCCGCCCGCCCGCCCCCGCAAGCTGGCCAAGGTGCCCTTCGTCGAGCTGGCCGACGGGCGGTTGCAGGGCGTGGTCTCCAGCGGATCGGACGTCGAGCGGGTCTACGTCTCGTCGGTCGCCGCCGGCACCCACGCCTACCAGTGCAGCACCAACAACAACCGGCCCTGCGGCGGCCTGCGCGGCATCCCGTGCAAGCACCTGCATGCGCTCGCCGACGAGGCCGTCCTCCAGTACGGCGTCGACCGGGTGGCCCGCTACCTGCGGGTCGCCGTCGGCGACGGGGTGGCCGACGGCAGCGAGCTGCTGTCCCGGCTCGACGGCCAGCCCGAGCCGGCCTCGGCGGCGGTGGTGTTCAGCCGCTTCCTGCGCCACCTCTCCTACCTGGAGCTGCCCGTCAGCACGGTCGCGCTGCCCGAGCTGCACTGGTTCCCGGCCACCGGGGCGGGCCGCTGATGCGCGGCGCCCAGGTCGCGCGCCTGCATGTGGTCCCGGCCGGGTTGAGCGACGCGCTCGACGTGGTCGCCGGCTTCGACGACGCCCTCGCCGACGGCTTCGGTCGGATCGGCGAACGGGGCGCCGCGGCGCTCGCCGCGCTCGCCGACGCGCTGGCCGGCACCCCCCTGGGTGGTGCGGTGACCGCCGCGGTCGACGCGGTCACCGTCGGATCGGTCGCCCCGGAGCACCTCGCCGCGCTCGCCGGGGCGCGCTCGGCGCTGCTCGGCGCGGCACACGACGCCCTGCTCGGGCAGCTCGACGAGGCGGTGGGCCGCACCCGGTCGCCGTGGACGACGCCGACCACCAGGCCCTCCGAGGCGCCGCCCGCGCTCGCCGGAGCGCGGGCGTGGTGGCACGAGGTGGCGGTCACCGGCTGGCGTGGCGTCGACCACGAGCTGCTCTCCGCCGCCGCCGGGGTGGTCGAGGCCAGCCTGGCCGTTCCGGAGCTGCGCCGGGTCGCGGTGCTGCTCGACGGGCTCGCCGCGGAGCTGCGGGCCTGCGTGCCGGTCGCCGCCATGGCGCAGGTGCCGGCCCGCCGCTGGGCCGACCTGTGGGCCCGGGGCGTCCTGCTCACCGAGGGCGCACCGCCGACCGGCGAGGCGACGGCGGTCTCCGGGCGGCTGTTGCCGCTCGGTGTGGACGTGCACAGTCACGACACCGCCGTGCAGGTCCAGCTGCACGGTGTCCTGGAGCCGGCGGACGGCGGGCCGGCGCTGCTGGTCCGTACGGCGGTCGCCGCCGCGAAGGTCGACACGATCGTCGGGCCGGCGATCTGGCGGCTGCTGTCGGCACACCCGCTGCTGCTCACCGCGCTGGCCGAGCGGCGGGCGCTGGTCGTGACCGATCTGCCGCTGCGCGGCGGCGACCTGGGCTGGATCGATGACCGGGTCCAGCTCGACGAGCCCGCCGACCCGTTCGCCACCGCCCGCGTGCTGTTGCCCGCCGCGAGCACGGCCGCGACCGACCCACTCGACCGGCACCCGACGGGCATCGCCGAGCCGGTGCTCGTCGAGGGCGCGGCGATCCGCGACGAGGACGGCACGCTCGGCATCGAGGTGGACGGCGAACGGGTGGCGCTGGCCGTCGACCGGCTGCCGGCCGCCGGCCCGCTGACCGCCGACCTGGTCGCCGCCGCGTCGGCCTGCCTGGGCCTTCTGCGCTGGGACGACGGCCGCTGGCTGCTCCAGCCGTTGGCGGTCCGGGCCACCGTGAAGCGGCGGACGGTGCAGGCACACAATGGCGACTGGGCGTGCGGGGTCACCGATCCGAAGGTCGCCAAGGAGGAGGCCCGGGCGGGCGATGCCGTGGCCGTGCTGCGCGAGCGCGCGGGGCGGTTGCTGCGCCGATGACCGCGCCGATCCCCACCGGCGGGTTCGCCGACGCCAACCGTCGTCAGGTCCTCTACTGGCGGCTGCTGTCCCGCCTCTTCGACCGCGACGAGCAGCCCGGCCTGGAGTCGGCGAGCGTGGCCGTGGTCGACGACCTCGGGTTACCCGCCGCCCTGCTGGACCCGTCGGTCTCGGTGGACACCATCGTGCAGCGCTTCCCGGCGCTCGCGGCAGAGCTGCGCGGCCTGCTCACCTCCGCCGAAGCCGGGCCGCACGACGACCGGCCGCACACCGCCGACCCGGACGCCGCCGGGCCGCACACCGCCGACCCGGACGCCGCCGGGCCGGACGCCGCCGGGCCGGACACCGCCGGTGCGGAGTACGCCGAGCCGGACGGCACCGTGACGCACGCCGCCGAACCGGATGGCGCCAGACCGGAGGACGACGGCTCGAGCTACCGACCGGGTGCGGCCGAGGTGCGCCGGGCGGCGCTGGTGTCGAAGGTGCTGCTGAACGTGTTCGCCACCGGCTCCGGCCCGGTCAGCGCCACCCAACTGGCCCGCTGGCAGTCCGACGCCGGCTGGTTCGAGCAGGCCCTCGGCCGCGAGCCCGGCGAGCTGCGCCGCCAGGGCGGCGGGCTGGGCGGCACCCTCGCCGGGCTGGAGGGTGACCTGGTCCGGCGGATGCACCTGCGGGAGGTGCTCGCCGACCCCGCGCTGGCCAGCCAGCTGACCCCGAGTATGTCGCTGATCGAGCAGTTGCTGCGCGACAAGGCCAACCTGTCCGGGGTGGCGCTGGCCAACGCGAAGGCCCTGATCCGGCGCTTCGTCGACGAGGTCGCCGAGGTGCTCCGGACGCAGGTGCAACAGACCAGTGTCGGCGCACTGGACCGGTCGGTGCCGCCCAAGCGGGTGTTCCGCAACCTGGACCTCGACCGGACCATCTGGCAGAACCTGACCAACTGGAGCCCGGACGACGAGCGGCTCTACGTCGACCGGCTCTACTACCGGCACACCGCCCGGCGTACCACGCCGTCCCGACTCATCGTCGTGGTCGACCAGTCCGGTTCGATGGTCGACGCGATGGTCAACTGCACGATCCTCGCCTCGATCTTCGCCGGGCTGCCGAAGGTCGACGTGCACCTCGTCGCGTACGACACCCGGGCACTGGACCTCACCCCGTGGGTGCACGACCCGTTCGAGGTGCTGCTGCGTACCCAGTTGGGCGGCGGCACCGACGGCACGGCGGCCTTGACGCTGGCCCGGCCCAAGATCGCCGAGCCGAAGAACACGGTGCTGGTGTGGATCTCCGACTTCTACGAGGCCAACCACCAGGCGGTCTTCGACGGGCTCCAGGCCGTGCACCGTTCCGGCGTCAAGGTCATTCCGGTCGGCTCGGTCAGCAGCTCCGGGCAGCAGAGCGTCAACCCCTGGTTCCGGCAACGCTTCAAGGACCAGGGCACCCCGGTCATCTCCGGTCACATCCGCAAGCTCGTCGTCGAGTTGAAGAACTTCCTCACCTAGGAGAGCAACCCCTCATGTCCGAGATGCTGCGCGCCCCCGCCGAGGTCACGTACGCCGACGAGCTGGATTTCCTGGAGTCGGTCGACACCGGCCCGAAGCCGTTCTCGTGGCGCCTGAGCCCGCGCATGGTCCGGCTGTTCGTCCTCGGCTCGGAGCGGGCCGACGGCCTGTCCCGCGAGATCCCGCAGAAGTGGTTCGGCGACCGCAGCTTCGTCGAACGGGCCATCGTCACCCTCGCCTCCGACCGGGGCCTGCTGCTGATCGGCGATCCCGGCACCGGCAAGAGCTGGCTGGCCGAGCTGCTGGCCGCCGCGATCTGCCGCAACTCGACCCTGGTCGTGCAGGGCACCGCAGGCACGACGGAGGACCACATCAAATACTCGTGGAACGTCTCCATGGTGATCGCCAAGGGCCAGTCCCGCGAGTCGATGATCCCCTCACCGATCATGACGGCGATGGAGCGTGGCGTGGTCGGGCGTTTCGAGGAGCTGACCCGCTCCACCAGCGACGTGCAGGACGCCCTGATCTCGATCCTGTCCGAGAAGTACGTCGCCATCCCCGAGCTGGACCAGGACAACATCGTCTTCGCCCAACCCGGCTTCTCGATCATCGCGACCGCCAACAGCCGGGACCGGGGCGTCAACGACCTCTCCTCGGCGCTCAAGCGGCGGTTCAACTTCGTGCGGATTCCGGTGGTGACCAACAAGCGCAGCGAGGCGGAGATCGTCCGGTTCCGCACCGAGGAGCTGCTACGCCGGCACCACATCGAGTTGGACGTCCCGCCGACCCTCCTGGACATCCTGTTGCAGAGTTTCGCCGACCTGCGCGCCGGCGCGGCCGCCGCGACCAGCGACGACGAGAAGTTGGAGTCGGCGCTGTCCACCGCCGAGCAGATCGGTGTGCTGGAGGACGCCATCCTGCACAGCCAGTTCTTCGGCGACCGTACGCTGCGTGCGGCGACGCTCGCCGGGTCGCTGGTCGGGTCGCTGGCCCGGCGCAGCCCGGAGGACCTGGCGATCCTCAACAAGTACCTGCACGGTGTGGTGGAGCCCCGGGCCCGCAAGGACGACGACGGGTGGGCGAGCTTCCTCGACGGCGGTCGTCAGGCGATCGCGTCCCTGTCGTGACCGCGTCCACCGTCGCCGGCCCGTTCGGCGCGCTCCGCGAACAGCTCAGCGACGCGGCGGCAACATTCGCGGGCTCCGCCGACGCGCTCGGCGCGATCCTCGCCGGCATGGTCGACGACGTCGACCGGGCGCTCGGCGAGCGCCTGGAGATCTTCCCGGTCTGCCACCACTCACCGGCCTCCGCGCTGGCCATGGTGCGCCGGTTGCGGGCCAAGCAGCCCCGGGTGATCTACCTGGAGCTGTGCGAAGATCTTCAACCGCTACTCGGGGAGCTGCGCAACTGCCGTCTGCCCGTCGCGGTGCAGGCGTTCGCGTCGGAGCTGTCCGGCTTTCCCGCCGACGCCGGGCCGCTCAGTGTCGTCGCGCCGGTCACCGAGGCGTCGGCGGAGTACCAGGCCATCGCGTACGCGCTGGAAACCCCCGGCGTGGAGCTGGTGCTGGTGGACCGCTCCACCGACCACGTCTTCCAGTGGTCGCCGCGCGACCGGCCGACCGACGGGAGCGGCGCGGCCGGGCCGACCGCCAGCGGCGAGGAGTCCGGGCTGCACGGTGACGCCGTCGGGGTGGAGATCGGCGACCTGCGGCCGCGCTTCGCGGAGCTGGAGGCGTACCTGCTGCACCACGGCAAGGTGCGGCACTGGTCGGAGTGGTGGGACCAGTACGTGGAACGCCCGCTGGCCGACGCCGACCACGACACCTACCGGCAGGTGATGGTGTTGATCGGCAGCCTGTTTCGGCGGCTGCGCCCGGCCGGCGAGGATCGGCTGGACCGCGACGAGGATCGCGAGCGGTACATGTGGACGCGGATGCGACAGCACCTCGCCACCTCCGGCGTCGACCCGGCCGACTGCCTCTACGTCTGCGGCGCGTTCCACGCCGCCAGCCGGGTCGAGCAGTTCGGGCTGGGCTCCACCGCGGCCGACTTCGAGATCACACCGCGCACCGACACCCGCTGGCGGTACGGGCTGATCCCGTCCAGCCACTCCGCGATCGAGGCCCAGTTCGGGCTGGCCCCGGGCTCGGTGTCGATCGCGGCGGCGACCTGGACGAAGGCGGTGAGCCGGCACGGGCTGTCCCCGTACCGGCTGGACGGCCAGCGCACCGGAACCAGCCGGGGGCGGCGGGGCCGGACCCCGACGGCGCCCTCTTCCGACGGGCCGGTCGGCGACCGGCTCACCGGCTTCCTCGCCGCGGCGCCCGACCTGGACGGGCTGGACGAGGCGGAGCTGCGCGGCTGGTGCGTGGACATCGTCCGACTGGCCCGGCGCAACGGGTACCTGGCCAGCACCGCCGACGCGATCGCCGTCTTCGAGACCTCGGTGCTGCTGGCCGGCATGCGCAACCGGGCTCGGCCCACCCCGTACGACTTCGCCGACGCGGCGGTCACCTGCATCGAGAAGGACGTGGTGCCTGGCCGGCGCGACGTCCGGCGGCTCTGCGAGATCCTGCTGGGCGGCGACCGGATCGGCCAGGTCGGCTACGACGCCCTCCCGCCGTTGGCCCGCGACGTGCTCGATCGGCTCCAGCCCCTCGGCCTGGCCCTGGAGAAGCGGACAGTGCAGCGGGCGCTGCTGGATCTGGCCGCCCAGCCGGAGCTGGGCCGCTGCTCGGACCTGCTGTGGATCCTGCGGCACCTGCTGCCACCGGCCGCGGTCCGTCCGATCATGGGCGAGCGGCGGCTCGGGCACCGCTCGGTCCAGGAGAGCTGGGACCTGGCGCTCGGCCGCCACCAGCGGGCGCTGATCGAGCTGGGCTACGAGGGCGTGACCGTCGAGCAGGTCCTGGAGCAGCGACTGCGGCGGGCGGTACGCGGCCCCGACGCCACCGCCGCGGGTGCGCTGGCCGCGGTCGAGGACGCCATCCGGCTGCTCGACAGCCCTCGTCTGGTCGACGAGTTGGGGGCGCGTGCGGTGGACCTGCTCGCCGCCGAGCGCACCGTCGACGACGCCCCGGACGTGCTGCGCCGCATCCGGCGCCTGCTGGCTTACTACCGGGCCACCGCGTCGACCCTCCCGCCCTGGTGCGCGGCGTTCGTGACCACCGGGTACGCGCACTACTGCACCCTGCTGCCGACCGCCATCACCGCCGAGGAGACCGGGGTCTGGCAGGTCGGCGCGATGCTCGGCTTCCTGTTCTCCATGGAGGGCCTGGCCCTGTCGCTGGGCTGCGACCGGTCTCAGCTGGAGCTGGCCGTGGGGCAGTCGCACCCGACGGCGCCGCCCAAGGTCGCCCTGCTCTGGGCGGCCCGACACCAGCTCGGCCTGCTGCCGCTGGCCGAGCTGCGGGCCCGGTGTGCCGAGCTGCTGGCCAACCCGCTGGTGGTGCCGGCCTTCCCGCAGTATCTGGCCGGGTTCGTGCACGCGCTGGAGCCGGTGCCCGCGCTGGCGCCGTTCGTCGTCGAGACGATGTCGACCGCCTTCGCCCGGCTACCCGACCCGGTGCTGCTGCCGTGGCTGCCGACTTTGATCACGACGCTGCGGGACCAGGGGCCGGAGCTGGTCCCGATGCTGATCCGCGAGGCGGGGCGCACCTTTCCCGAGGCGCTGCCGGAGCTGGATTCCTGGGTGCCGCCGTGGGTCGCGTCCCCGAGTCTCGGGCGGGTGGATGGGCCAGAGAGCGACGAGCGCGCCGTCGTCGCGCCCCGGGGGCGGATGGGTGTCCTGCTCGCCGCGCATCCGGAGGCGGTCGACGCGATCGCCTCTCTGCTCGGGCACGACGGCGGTTGGCTGCCGGTCACCGACGCTCTCGCCGACCCGGGCGGCGCGGCCGCGCTGGTGGCAAAGTATCCCGACACGGTCGAGGCGGTCGCCGCGCGAGTGGTGCGCCAGGCGTGAGTGCGACAGCGGCGGGTAGGCAGCGGCCCGGCGGCATGTCGACACCCGTCGGGCAGGAGGCTTTCGATGAGCACGTTCCGGGATGATCAGGGCGACGAGTTTCCTCCTCCCGAGGCGGACGCCGCCGAGCAGCGGCAGGACGCGTTCGACGTCGGGCCTCCGGACCGGGTGTCCGGCGACATCGACCCGGAGGCGTCCGAGGCCGACCTGGCCGAGCAGGGCGCCCTGCCGGCGGGCACGCTTGAGGAGGTCACGTCGCTCCCGGCCGACGCCAACCCGGCGGATGCCCTCGAACAGCGTCAGGAGATCCCCGCGCGCGACGAGGGTCGCCGCACCTGACCCCGCCGGTCGCGGCCCGGGCGGGCCGCGACCGGCGGGCGGATCGGGTCCGTCCCCGCGGGGGTCAGCCGGCGACGACCTGCCGCAGCAGGAACGCGTTGAGCGCGACGGCGGCGACGAACGCCGGGCCGAGCAGGATCAGCCGCCCGCGTACGCGGCCGCGGGCGCGAGCGACCTGCAACGGCGTCGCCCTCGTCGTCGTGAGTTCGTTGGTGACCATCGAGCACCTTCCCCTCCGCACGGATCGCGTGCCTGTTCCCTTCCCGGGCGGTTGACCCGTCGGTGCCAATCGCTGGCCCCGGGGTGACCGGCGGGTCAGCCGCTTGACAGTGGGCGCGCGTCCCCCCAAGCTGTCTATTAGTCCTACTGTCGTAGGACAACAGGAAGGATCATCACGAGTGATCGAGTTCGTGCTGGACAGCCGGTCGAAGGTGAACACCTACATGCAGCTCGTGCAGCAGGTGAAGCAGGCGCTGCGCGTCGGTCTGCTCGCACCCGGGGACCAGCTGCCGAAGGTCCGGGACGTCGCCCAGTCACTGGCGATCAACCCGAACACGGTGCTGAAGGCGTACCGGGAGCTGGAGATCGAGGGTCTGGTCGGCGGCCGACCGGGGGTGGGCACGTTCGTCCAGCGCACCCTCGCCGGCGCGTCCCTGCCCAATCAGGCCGAGCTGCGCGACGACCTCGTGGCGTGGCTGCACCGGGCGCAGGCCGCCGGCCTCACGGCCGAGGACGTCGTCGCCCTGGTGGAGACCACGCTGCGCGCCACCCTCGCCGACGACACCCCACAGAAGGAACCCGCGTGAGCGGGCGAGCGCAGCGAGCACGCGGCGCGACGAGAGGACAGAGGATGGACATGGTCTTGGAGGCCGACCGGCTGGGCAAGCGGTACGGCAGAACGTGGGCGCTACGGGACTGTTCGCTGCACCTTCCGGCCGGCCGGATCGCCGCGCTGGTCGGGCCCAACGGCGCGGGCAAGAGCACGTTGCTGCACCTGGCCGTCGGGCTGCTCAAGCCCGACGAGGGCGCGGTGCGGGTGTTCGGCAGGTCGCCGTACGGCGACACGGATGGGCTGGCCGACATCGGGTTCGTCGCCCAGGACACCCCGCTGTACCGGGACTTCACCGCCGCCGAGCTGGTCATCGCCGGCGGCAAGCTGAACAGGCGGTGGGACGCGGCGCTGGCCCGGACCCGGTTGGCGCAGCTCGGGATACCGCCCGACAAGCCGGTCGGCAAACTCTCCGGCGGGCAACGGGCCCAGGTGGCGCTCGCTCTGGCGCTGGCCAAGCAACCCCGGCTGCTGCTGCTCGACGAGCCGGTGGCCAGCCTCGATCCGCTGGCCCGGCGGGAGTTCCTCCAGTCGCTGATGGGCAGCGTCGCGGACTCCGGGACCACAGTTCTGCTCTCCTCGCACCTGCTGGCCGACCTGGAGCGCGTCTGCGACTACCTGATCGTGCTCAACGCCGCCCAGGTGCAGCTCACCGGCTCGGTCGACGACCTGGTGGCCGCGCACCGGCAGCTGGTCGGCCCGCGGCACGACGGCGATCCGATCGGCGGCGTCGCGCACGTGGTCCGGGCCAGCCACACCGACCGGCAGTCCACGCTGCTGGTGCGCACCGACGGCCCGGTCACCGACCCCGGCTGGACGGTGCGCGACGTCAGCCTGGAGGACGTCGTCCTGGCCTACCTGGCCGACGGCGTCGCGCAGACCAGTCACAGCGAGTGGGGGGTGGCGGCATGATCTGGCTGACCTGGCGGCAACACCGCAAGCTGGCGTTCTACACCCTCCTGGGGTTCCTGGTGCTCGCCGCCGTGCTGGTGCCGATCGGCCTGTCGATGCGGCACACCTTCGCCGACCTCGGGCTGGCGGGGTGTCTACGTCCGTCCGAGCTCAGCGAGGCTGCCGCGCAGACCTGCGACGTGGGCCTGCGCCGTTTCAGCGACCGGTACGACAGCCTGAACCTGGTGGCGGTGCTGCTGATCACCCTGCCGGTGCTCGTCGGCCTGTTCTGGGGCGCACCGCTGGTGGCTCGCGAGGTGGAGCAGGGTACGCACCGGTTCGTCTGGACCCAGGGCGTCGGCCGCACCCGCTGGGCGCTGGTCAAGTTCGGGTTGGTCGGCGGTGCCGTCGTGCTCCTCGCGGTCGGCTACGGACTGGGCATGTCGTGGTGGGTCGAACCGCTCACCCAGGCCGCGCACCAGGGCCGACTCGGCGTGATCGTCTTCGACCTGCAGGGCATCGTGCCGATCGGCTACACCCTCTTCGCCGTGGCGCTCGGCATCTTCGCCGGCACCATCTTCAAGCGGATGCTGCCCGCCATGGGCATCACCCTGGCCGGGTTCATCGGCGTACGGGCGGCGGTGGAGATGCTGGCCCGACCGCACTACCAGCCCGCCCGCACCCAGACCTTCCCGATCGAGGGCCCCGGGATTCCGGAGGGAGACCGGGGCAACTGGGTTCTCGCCGTGGGAATCCGCAACGCGGACGGCACGATGGCGGCGGAGAACACCCGGATCCAGTGCCCGCCGGGTGGCAAGGGCCCGACCGGTCAGACCTGCGGCGCCGAGCTGGGCCTGGGACCGGGCGCGTACAACTGGGAGCTGTACCAGCCGGCGGACCGGTTCTGGTTGTTCCAGAGCATCGAGACGGGCATCTTCGTCGCCCTCGCCGTGCTCCTGCTCTACCTCGCCGTGCGTCGGGTCCGCCGGATCGCGTAGTCGGGGTGGGTGATCGCCGGAGCCACGGGGGCCCCGGCGATCACCCGTCAGCGCAGGCCCTCGACGGTCAGTTCGAGCCAGGACGCGAGGTCGCGCAGCTCGCCGTGCACGGCTCGGGTCAGCTCCGGGGTGAAGGGCACGTCCTCGTGCACGGCGTGCACCGTGAACGTGCCGCCTCGACGGTCGGCCGTGGCGTCGACCTTCCCGACCAGCCGGTCGCCGTGCAGGATCGGCAACGCGAAGTAGCCCCACCGCCGGCTGGCCTTCGGCTTGTACATCTCCAGCACGTACTCGTACTCGAAGAGCTCGGCGAGGCGGACCCGGTCGTGCACCAGCCGGTCGAAGGGCGACAACACCGCCGTACGCCCGGTGAAGGGCTGCCCGAGCGCGGCCGGATCGACCCGCCAGACACCCGGGACGCCCTCGACGACCGCCGGCTCCCCGGCGGCGCCGACGTCCGCCGGCTCACCGGGGACGACCATCGCCCTTGCCCGCGCGATGCCCAGGGCCCGCAGCCGCCGCTCGTTGCGGAGCCGGTGTGCCTCCTGCGGCCCGACGATCGGTGTGCCGGCCGGGTAGACCCGCTCGGCCACGTCCCACAGGCGCTGCCGGCCCCGGCGGCCGGCGACCGCGACCTCGCCGCGCAGCACCAGGAACTCCAACATCTGGGTGACGTTGCGGTTGTTGGTCCACCCGGACGAGGGCCAGGGCACCACGCAGGTGTCCGGAATGTCGCGGGAGAGCAACGGCCCGCTGCGTGCGAGCAGGTCGAGCACGTCACGGCGGAACGAGTCGTTGCTCCGCAGCCACGCGCGCGGCCGCTCGTGCATGGGCCAGGCCGCCATCGCGGCGAGGTAGAGCCCCAGGTCGTCCATGGGACGCACCATCGCCTGGTGCTCGAAGAGCGTCCGGTCCCGTTCGAGGGCCTGTCGCAGGTGCGCCGGCTCGTACGACGAGCCGAGCCGACTCCAGCAGACCAGG
The DNA here is from genome assembly GCF_045161355.1 of Micromonospora sp. NBC_00617. Lineage (NCBI taxonomy): Bacteria > Bacillati > Actinomycetota > Actinomycetes > Micromonosporales > Micromonosporaceae > Micromonospora > Micromonospora sp. NBC_00617. The sequence continues at coordinate 3,727,897 of NZ_CP107751.1, forward strand.
TCCGCGCTCGGCGCGACGGCGGCCGTCGGATCGATCTGCACCAGGGTCAGCTGACGCACCACGGTCAGCAGGTCGGTCGGCCGAGGGGCGGCCAGCAGTTGCGCCTGCACGGCGATCCGCCGTGCCTGCGCACGATCGAGTTGGTGGGGAACCACGCCGCCGACCCTAACGGCGGGCACCGACAGGACCGCGACGCCGCCGAGCCGACGGCCAGCAGCCCAGCGGGAGCTACGCCGGCGCGGTGGTCTTCGACTGGCCCACCACGCCGACGTTCAGCGGATCGGCCAACAGCTTGTCGAAGGCCAGCTCGGCGGCGCCGATCAGAACGGCGTCGCGGCCGAGCGCCGCCGCGCGCAGCCGCAGGTGCTCGCGGGAGGCCGGCAACGGCATGGCGTCCAGCCGTCGACGCACCGTGTCCGCGGCGGCGATGAAGATGTCGCGCAGCGAGCCACCGAACACCACGGCGTCGGGATTGACCACGTTGACCAGGTTGGCCACGCCGAAGCCGAGCCAGTCGGCGACCTGCTCGACGGCCTGGAGGGCGGCCGGATCGCCGTCCGCCGCCGCGCGCAGCACCTCGGTCACGGCGGCGCGGTCGCGGGGGTCCCGGCCGGCGTGGCGCAGCAGCGCGGCCTCACCGATCTCGGTCTCCCAGCAGCCACGAGAGCCGCAGCCGCACGGCAGGCCGTTCGGGTTGACGACCATGTGGCCGACCTTGCCGCTGTGCCCCCGGTGGCCGATCACCACCCGGCCACCGACGATGATGCCGGCGCTGATCCCCACGTCGCCGTGCAGGTAGATGAGGTCGTCGACGCCGGCCGTCACGCCTCGTACGTGCTCGGCGAGGCCTGCGATGTCGGCCAGGTCTCCGGCCACGAAGCCGGGGCAGGCGGACAGCTCGGCCTCGAGCGCCGCGCCGAGGGTCGCCTCGACGCTGGCGACCTGGATCTCGCCGTCCGGGTTGCGGGTGGTGTCGGTCACCGCGACCGCGCCTCCGACGAGCAGCGCGTCGGGGGCCACCGCGCGTTCCATGTCGCGGAGCAGGTCAGCGAGCGGCCCGACGGCGTCGACCGCCGACATGCCGCCGGGTCGGGCGACCTCCCGCAGGTCGAGGATGCGCCCGCCGAGGCCGACCCGCGCCGCGCGCAGCCGGTCCGCGTCGATGCTCAGGGCGTGCGCGTACACCCGCTCGGAGCGGGGGCTGACCACCAGGGAGGGCCGGCCGGCCCGGCGGGCGGTGGTCGGCACCTCCTCGGTGACCAGGCCACTGGCGACCAGGTCGGCGGCGAGTGCGCCGATGGTGCTGCGGTTGAGGCCGAGCCGGCTGGTCAGCTCGGCTCGGGACGTCGGTCCGTGCAGGTGCACGTAGCGCAGCACGGCGCCGAGGTTCTGCCGTCGGATCTCCTCCTGGCTGGCGCCGGGGACCGAGGGCAGCGGAGATTCGGGGTTACGGCCGACGCCGGCTGGCCTGGACCGGAAGGGTGTGCCCACGGTCAGATCTCCTTCCGGGTCGCTGCCGGGTGGTGCGGGGCGCCCGGACGACGATGGGTCCCGGAAGAGGAGATCCGGGACCCATCGTCGTTGCTGCCTACCGTGTGGTGATTACTTGGTGAGCGGCGCGAGCTTCGGGTCGTTGGCGTACGCCTCGGCGGCGTTCGCCTTGGTGACGGCGACCGGCGGGAGCAGGAACGTGTCGACGACCTTGCTGCCGTTGTTGTAGGACTCGGTGTCGTTCACCTGCGGCTTGTCGCCGGCCTGGAGAGCCTTGACCATGTTGATGGTCTCCTTCACCAGGTTGCGGGTGTCCTTGTTGATCGTCATGTACTGCTCGCCAGCGACGATCGACTTGACCGACTCGACCTCGGAGTCCTGACCGGTGACGACCGGGACCGGCTTGCCAGCGCCCTTGACCGAGGTCAGGATGGCGCGGGCCAGCGTGTCGTTCGGGGACAGGACGCCGTCCAGCTCCTTGTTGCCGTAGGTCGAGGTGAGCAGCTGGTCCATGCGGGCCTGCGCACCCTCGGCCTTCCAGCCCTGGATGGCGGTCTGCTTGACGTCGGTCTGCTTCGAAGCGACGACGACGTTGCCCTTGTCGATCTCCGGCTTGAGCACGTCCATCGCGCCGTTGAAGAAGACACCGGCGTTGTTGTCGTCCGGCGAGCCGGAGAACAGCTCGATGTTGTACGGGCCGTTCGGCTTCTTGGCCTTCATGCCGTCCAGCAGGGCCTGGCCCTGGAGCTGGCCGACCTTGAAGTTGTCGAACGCGACGTAGTAGTCGAGGTCCGGCGTGTTGGTGATGAGCCGGTCGTACGCGATCACCTTCACGCCGGCGGCGTGCGCCGCGGCGACCTGGGTCGACAGCTGCGCGGCGTCGGTCGCGCCGATGACGATGACCTTGGCGCCCTTGGTGGTCATGGCGGTGATCTGGGCCTGCTGGTCGGCGACCGTGGTCGACGCGCCGGCGTACTGCACGTCAGCCTGGAAACCGGCCTCCTTGAGACCGTTGCTGAAGAGGTCACCGGCGAGGACCCAGTTCTCCGAGGTCTTGGCCGGCAGGGCGACGCCGATCAGCGAGTTCGCCGCGAAGCCCTTGGCGTCTCCGTTGGAGCCACCGGACTCCTCGCTACGGCCGGAGCCGCAGCCGGCGAGGGCCAGCATGGCGGCGGCGCTGATGGCCACCACCGACGTGCCGAAGGATTTACGCATGGTGAGGACTTGCCTTTCTGGAAAGGGTGGAGACGGGTGGTGAGGGTCGGTGGCCGTTCAGCCGGACACCGCTGCCTTGGCGGGCTCGCGCTCCGCGTCCGGCGGTGAGGCGGGCGGTCCGGATTCCTCGCGACGGAATGGCCGCATCAGGCTTCCGATGATCGAGAAACGACCCTGGCTCTTGTTGTAGACGTCGATCGCGACGGCCAGCAGCAGAACCAGCCCCTTGATGATCTGGACGCGGTCGGTGCCGACGCCCATCAGTTGCAGGCCGTTGTTGAGCACGGCCATCACGAGACCACCAACGATCGACCCGCTGATGGTGCCGATACCTCCGGAGACGGCCGCGCCGCCGATGAAGACCGCGGCGATCGCGTCCAGCTCCCAGCCGTTGCCGTCCTGCGGACCGGAGGCCGCCGAACGGGCCACGAAGATCATGCCGGCCAGCGCTGCCAGGACGGACATGTTCATCATGACGAAGAAGTTGACCCGCTTGAGCTTCACGCCGGACAGCTCGGCCGCCCGGGAGTTGCCGCCCACCGCGTAGATGTGCCGGCCGCCGGCCGTGTTGCGGGTGTAGAAGGAGTACGCGATGACAAGCGCGACAAGGATGATGCCGGAGATCGGGAAGCTGGTGCCGACGCGACCGCTGGCGAAGCGCAGCGCGGCGAAGGCGATGACCCCGACCATGACGCCCATCCGCAGGATCGAGATCCACATCGGCGCCGGGTCGGCGTCCATCTCGCGGCGGGTCTTGCGCGCCTGGAGTTCGCGCCACACCACAGCCACCGCCGCGGCGAGGCCGAGCAGCAGTGTGGCGTTGTTGTAGCCGGTGTCCGGCCCGAACTCGGGCAGGAAGCCGGAGCCGATCTGCCGGAAGCCCTCGGGCACCGGGATGGTGTTGGCGTTACCGATGAACTGGTTGCCGCCGCGGAAGAGCAGCATGCCGGCCAGGGTCACGATGAACGCGGGCACCCCGATGTAGGCCACCCAGAAGCCCTGCCAGGCACCGATGAGGGCACCGACTCCGAGGCCGAAGAGGATGGCGAGGGGCCAGGGCAGTGACCAGTCGGCCATCGCCTTCGCCACCAGGATGCCCGAGAAGGCGGCGACGGACCCGACCGAGAGGTCGATGTGCCCGGCGACGATCACCATGAGCATGCCGATGGCCAGGATCAGAATGTACGAGTTCTGCTGGAACAGCGCGATCAGGTTGTCCGACCGCAGGGTAAGGCCGTCGGTCAGGATCTGGAACAGGACGACGATCGCCACCAGGGTGAAGATCATCCCGAACTGGCGAGCGTTGGAGGTGGTGCCTCCGAAGAGGTTCTTCTGAAGGTCCTTCAATCGGCTCATCGTGTCAACATCTTCTTCGTCGAGGTCATCTGCTTCATGAGGTTCTCCGGGGTCGCGTCGGCCCGGGCGATCTCGCCCGTGATGGCGCCTTCGAACACGGTGTAGATGCGGTCGCAGAGCCCGATCAGCTCAGGCAGCTCCGAGGAGATGACGACGATGCCCTTCCCCTGGTCGGCGAGCCGCTGGATGATGCCGTAGATCTCGTACTTGGCACCCACGTCGATGCCGCGCGTCGGCTCGTCGAGGATCAGCAGGTCCGGGTCGGTGAACATCCACTTGGCCAGAACGACCTTCTGCTGGTTGCCGCCGGAGAGCTTGGAGACGCTCTCGTCGACCGTCGGGGCCTTGGTCCGCAACTCCTTGCGGTACGCCTCGGCCGCCTGGTACTCCTCGACCTCGTTCAGGACGCCGTGGTGGGAGATCTTGGACAGCTTGGCGGCCACCGTCGAGGACTTGATGTCGTCGAGCAGGTTGAGGCCGATCGCCTTGCGGTCCTCGCTGACGTACGCGAGCCCGTTGTCGATCGCGTCCGCGACCGACTTGAGGACGATCTCCTTGCCGTCCTTGATGATCGTGCCCGACTCGTACACCCCGTAGGAGCGGCCGAAGACACTCATCGCGAGTTCGGTGCGGCCCGCGCCCATCAGGCCGGCGAAGCCGACGATCTCGCCGCGGCGCACCACGAAGCTCTCGTTCTTGCAGACCTGGCGCTCGGCGGAGATCGGGTGCCGGACGTTCCAGTCGCGGACCTCGAAGAAGACCTCGCCGATGTTCGGGGTGTGGTCCGGGAAGCGGCTGCCCAACTCGCGGCCGACCATGCCCCGCACGATCCGGTCCTCGTCGACCCCGTCCGCCTTGACGTCCAGGGTCTCCACGGTGCGGCCGTCGCGCAGGATGGTGATCTGGTCGGCGATCGCCTCGATCTCATTCAGCTTGTGCGAGATCATGATCGAGGTGATGCCGCGCGAGCGGAACCCACGCAGCAGGTCCAGCAGGTGCTTGGAGTCCGTCTCGTTCAGCGCCGCCGTCGGCTCGTCCAGGATGAGCAGCTTCACGTCCTTGGCGAACGCCTTGGCGATCTCCACGAGCTGCTGCTTGCCGACACCGATGTCCTTGATCAGAGTGTCCGGATCCTCCTGGAGGCCGACCCGGGCCATCAGGTCCAGCGCCATCCGGTTCGCGGCCTTCCAGTCGATCGCGCCGTGCTTGCGCGGCTCGTTGCCGAGGAAGATGTTCTCGGCGATCGACATGCCCGGGATGAGCGCGAGCTCCTGGTGGATGATCACGATTCCGGCGTTCTCACTGGCCCGGATGTCGGAGAACCTGCTCTCCGACCCCTGGTAGATGATCTGGCCGTCGTAGCTTCCGTACGGGTAGACCCCGCTGAGGACCTTCATCAGCGTGGACTTGCCCGCGCCGTTCTCGCCGCAGATGGCATGGATCTCGCCGGCGCGAACCACCAGGTTGACGTCGGAGAGGGCCTTGACTCCGGGGAACTCCTTGGTGATGGAGCGCATCTCAAGGAGGGTGGGCACGTCGTTCATCGCTCGTACCACCTCGCCAACGTCATCGTCGCCTCCGGAAGGTTGAACCTTCACTTGGTTTTGTTGTTGACGGCAACGTATTGCGGTGAACAGGCCATCCGCAAGGCGAAAGCCTGTTGAAAATGTAACAATCCGGCAATATAGACGTACCAGAATAATCGCCTGTCACAGCCGTCCCCGCAGCCCCTCCTGGCACCATGGCCTGCCGGTGGCAACGTTGTCAAATGCGGGGCCGGGGGGTGATCAACTCCGGTCGCTGCCACCAGGCCCGCCACCAGGCACGATCTCCGCCGGCCGGACGAAGGACAACCTACCCGCGAGTACGCCGCCATCGAGCGATCTTGATCGCGCGGCGCAGCCGGCACCACCCAAGGGACGCGACGAGCACCATCGGCCGCCGGTGTGACCCACGCCTCGAATGGCGGGACGGATCGACGACGGTGATCTCGTCACGCGCACCACCAGCCGGATCCACGACTGAACGTCCCTTAAGTGCGGATTAGGCCCCAAGGGCACGATGCGCCGGCCGGTCAGCTCGGGCGCAGCACCGCTTTGATCACCCCCTTCTCCCGACGGTCGAAGCTGCGGTACAGCTCCGGCGCGTCCGCGAGGGTGCCGTGGTGGGTCACGATCACGCCGGGCCGGGCGCGACCGGCGACGACCAGGTCGCGCAACAGCACGGTGTAGCGGCGGTCGTGCGTACGGCCGAACCGGACCGCGACGCCCTTGCTGAACAGCGTCCCCCACGGCGCGACCAGATCCTCGCGGGCGCTCGCGCCCGGCCGGGGGTGCGGGTCCTTGTCCGGGTAGACGCCGGCGACCCCGATCGAGCCGGCGGTGTTGACCAGCCGGGCCGCGTCGGCGATGACCTGGTCCGGGCGCTCCTGGTCGGGGCGCTCGCGGTCGCGCGCCTGGAACCCGACCGCGTCGATGACCCGGTCGATCCCGCCCAGCTTCTCCTCGCCGAGCGGCAGGCCGGCCCGCGCGCGGTCGGCACGGATCTGCTCGACGGGGTCGCCGAGGCGGAAGTCGACCGGAACGGCCCCGATCTCACCGGCCTTGTCGAGCCGGGCGTCGACACCGTCGACGCAGTAGACGACCCGCGCGCCCCGTAGCAGCGCCGAGTACGCGCCGAGCAGGCCGATGGTGCCGGCGCCGAACACGGCCACGGTGTCGCCGGCCTGGACCCCGGCGAGGGTGGCCGCGGCGTGCCAACCGGTCACGAACGCGTCGGCGAGCAGCACGAAGTCGTCCTCGTACGCGTCACCCGGCTCCCCCGGCACGGGCACGCAGTTCGCGTCGGCCCACGGCACGCGCAGCAGGTCGGCCTGGGCGCCCCGGTACGGGCCCATCCCGGCGTAGCCGTACGCGGCGCCCGGCCCCTCGGCCCGGGCCCGCAGGCAGGCCGCCGAGAGCCCGCGGGCGCACATCACGCAGGTGCCGCAGAACAGGTGGGTGGGGATCACCACGCGGGTGCCCGGACGCACGGTCTGCACCGCCGAGCCGACCTCCTGCACCACGCCCAGCGGTTCGTGACCGAGCACCAGCCCGGGGTCGGCGCCGGTGCGCCCGTCGTACATGTGCAGGTCGGTGCCGCACAGCGCGGTGGAGGTGATCCGCACGAGCGCGTCGGTCTGCGCCTCCAGCATCGCGTCGGGCACCTCCCGCACCGCGACGGTCCGGACGTCCGCGTAGACGACGGCTCTCATCCCGACTCCCCTTCCGGTGGTGGAGTGTCGGTCTTCCCCCGGTCGGGTCGTTCATGCCGCGGTGATGTCGGCCGGTCGGCCCATCGACCGGGCCTGCTCGGCCTCGACGGTGTGGATGATCCGTCGTGATCGAGGCCCCAGCGGCGCCCGGGGCGCGACGTAGTATCGACGAGGCGCGATGTCAGGCGCACCATGTCACCGACCGGATCGGGCACCCTCGACATGACGACCGAGCAGACCGCCGCACCACCGCGTACCGGCGTCGCCATCGTGGCCGCCGGCCTGGGCCAAACTGTCCAAGGTGGACACCGCATCCTGGACGACATCTCCCTGACCGTCGCACCGGGCGAGCTGGTCGCGATCATCGGGGTCAGCGGCGCCGGCAAGACCACCCTGCTGGAGACGCTGGCCGGGGTCCGCCGACCGGCTGCGGGCACCGTGGCGTACGACGGCAGCGCCGCGCCGGGCGCGGTCGGCTTCGTCCCGCAGGACGACATCATCCACCGCGAGCTACCGCTGGCCCGCACCCTGCGCTACGCGGCCCGGCTGCGCCTGCCCTCCGGGACCGGCCCGGCCGAGGCGTCCCGTCGGGTCGCCGCGGTGCTCGCCGACCTGCGGCTCACCGAGCGGGCCGACGTGCCGGTGGGCCGCCTCAGCGGCGGTGAGCGCAAGCGCGCCAGCATCGCCGTCGAACTGCTGACCCGACCCGGCGTGTTCTTCCTCGACGAGCCCACCTCCGGGCTGGACCCGGCGATCGCCGTGGAACTGCTCCGGGTGCTGCGTACCCTCGCCGACGCCGGGACCACTGTCGTGCTCACCACCCACCAGATCACCGACGTGGACCGTTGCGACCGGGTCGTCGTGCTGACCCGCCAGGGCCGGTTGGCCTACGCCGGCACGCCCGCCGCCGCCCGGGAGTTTTTCGGCCTGCGGTCCTTGGCGGAGGTGCACCTACGGCTTGACGAGGAGTCCGACCCGGCCAGGTGGCCCGAGCGCTTCGCCGCGTACCGCGACGCCGACCGGGCCGCCGACACGGTCGACCCGGGCCCGGCCGGCCCGTGCCCCGCTGGGAGCGATCCGGGCACCACGGAGCACCCGGGCGCGACCGGCCACCCGAGCGTGACGGACGACCCGGGCGGGACCGCCCCACGGCGGGTCGGTCGGTTTCGCCAGTGGATACTCCTCGCCGCGCGCAACGCGGAGATCGTCGCCCGCAACCGGCTGACGCTGGCGATCCTGCTCGGCTCACCCCTCATGGTGCTCGGCATGTTCGCGCTGCTGTTTCGCCCCGGCGCCTTCGACCCGGCGAACCCCCGCCCGAGCGTCACCGTGATGATCCTGTTCTGGATCGCGTTCGGCGGCTTCTTCTTCGGGTTGACCTACGGGCTGCTCCAGATCTGCACGGAGTTGCCGATCCTGCGTCGGGAGCGGCTTGCCGGTGTCCGGCTGCTCCCGTACCTGCTGGCGAAGGTCGCGGTGCTGCTGCCGCTGCTCGCCCTGGTGGATCTGGCCCTGCTCGGGGTGCTGCGCGGCATGGACCGGCTGCCCCCGGTCGACGGCGGCGACTTCGCCGCCCTGTACGCGACCCTGCTGCTCTCCTCGGCGGCCGCGCTCGCGCTCGGCCTGCTCTGCTCGGCGGCCGTCTCCGACGCGGCCCAGGCGACGCTCATGCTGCCGATGCTGTGCTTCCCGCAGGTGCTGTTCGTCGGGGCGATCCTGCCGGTGCCGGCCATGGCGGCCGGCGGCCGGTGGCTCAGCTACGCGATGTCGAACCGGTGGGCGTTCGAGGGGCTGGGGCACACCGCCGGGGTGGAGCGGCTCTGGCGCGACGGCGGCTCGCCGCTCGGCCCGCCGCTGCTGCAGACGTACGGCGACAGCTTCTCCCGGCCGATCTGGGTCGACTGGCTGGTGCTCGGCGGTTTCGTGCTGGTCTTCCTCGCCGCCGCGTGGGCGGTCCTGGTGCGCCGGGAGGCCCGCCGTGCCCCCTGAGCACGCCCCTCCCCCCTCACCGCCGGCGCTGCCCGGGTACGCCGACACCGCCCGGATCGACGAGCTGCGCGCCACCGAGTACCAGCACCTCGACCGGCACGGCCAGGTCTACCTCGACTACGCCGGCGCCGGGGTGACCGCGCAGGCTCAGGTGCGGGCGCACCACGACCGGCTGCTGGCCAGCCTCTACGGCAATCCGCACTCGGAGAGCCCCACCAGCGTGGCGGCCGGGTCGCTGGTGGAGTCGACCCGGCGGGCGGTGCTCGACTTCTTCCACGCCGACCCGGCCGAGTACGCGGTGGTCTTCACCCCGAACGCCAGCGGCGCCTGTCGACTGGTCGGCGAGGCGTACGACTTCGGCCGGGCCGCGCCGTTCGCGCTGACCTGGGATAACCACAACTCGGTCAACGGCATCCGGGAGTACGCCCGGGCGGCCGACGCGCCGGTGCGGTACGTGCCGCTGAGCGGGCCGGAGCTGCGGGTCTCCGAGTCCGACCTGGTCACGGTGCTCGACGCCGGGCGGCGGGGGCGGTCCGGTCGCGGTGGACTGTTCGCGTACCCGGCGCAGAGCAACTTCTCCGGCGTGCAGCATCCGTTGGACTGGGTCGAGCTGGCCCACCGGCACGGCTACGACGTGCTGCTGGACGCCGCCGCGTTCGCCGCGACGAACCGGCTGGATCTGCGTGCCGTCCGACCCGACTTCGTCTGCCTGAGCTGGTACAAGCTCTTCGGCTACCCGACCGGCGTCGGCGCGCTGCTGGCCCGCCGCGACGCGCTGGCCCGGCTGCGCCGGCCGTGGTTCGCCGGTGGCACGATCCGCGCGGTCAGCGTGCAGGGCGACTGGCACCGCTCGATGGACGGCGAGTCGGCGTTCGAGGACGGGACGCTCAACTTCCTGAGCATCCCGGATGTCGAGTTCGGGCTGCGGTGGCTCGACTCGATCGGTGTGGACCTCGTGCACACCCGGGTCGGTCTGCTCACCGAGTGGCTGCTGGGCCGCCTGTCCGCGCTGCGGCACCGCACCGGCGAACCGTTGGTGCGGGTGTACGGGCCGACGACGGGCGTGGGTCGGGGCGGCACCGTGACGTTCAACGTCCTGCGCCCGGACGGGTCCCCGGTGGACGAGCGGCTGGTGGCGCGGGAGTCTGCCGCGGCCGGCTTCTCGCTGCGGACGGGCTGCTTCTGCAACCCGGGGGCCGGTGAGGGCGCGTTCGGGATCAGCGGGACCTCGTTGCGGCGAGGGCTGCTCGCACGCATCGACACGATCGATGAGTACCTCGGCGCGCTGCGGCTGCCGACCGGCGGCGCGGTCCGGGTCTCGTTCGGCCTGGCCTCCAACGCCTCCGACGCGCAACGCTTTCTCGCCTTCGTCGAGGCGTCCTACCTCGACCGGGAGGTCAGCGCCGAGCCTCCGCTGCCTCCCCGCCTGCGCTGCTGACGCGCCCCGGGGCTAGACGGCCTGCGCCACCGACGCCGGGCGGTGCTTGATCTCCTCCATGAACGCGAAGCGGGCGGTCAACTCGGCGAGCGTCAGCCCGGCCCGCCAGGCCGAGGCCACCTGGGCGACCTGGAGAAGGTCCATGCAGTCCCCGCGCGCGAGCACCTCACCCGCGGACCGGACGTCGATCATGAAGTATCGGGCCTGCGAGCCCAGCCCGATGCAGACCACCCCCTGATCGGAGTGCAGCTCGGCGCAGGTGAACCGGGCACGTCCCTGCTCGGGGGCGGTCACCCGCCCGATGTCGAGCTGCAGGCGGGCAGCGGTCTCGATGAGCGCGGGGGCGAGGCCACCCCGCTCGACCAGGTCCGGGTAGAGGCGCACACCCAGCGCCGTCGACGCGTCGCTCATGACTGACTCCCACTTCCTTGTGACAGAGACCAGCAGCACGCAGGTTACGGGGAGGTTTCCTGCGAACCTCGTCATCCTGTCGCGCGTGGACGCTCCACGGCAATAGGAAGGGTCGATTCGACCGCTATCGAGGGGTGCGGTCCGCCGGTAACGGACCGCCGTCGCATTGGAAACACTCTTGACAGAAAGTCATGATATCGACATGCTTCACTTCAGAGAGCGCTCTCCGACCTCTCCGGCGCGCAGCCTCCGCCACCCCCTCCGCTGAGGAGCCTCCCGTGTTCACAGCCCGTCCCGCACCCCGCCTGCGGCCCCTCGCCCTCGCGGCGGTCGCCCTCGTCACCACCCTCGCGTCCCTCACCCTCCCGGGGCAGTCCGACCGGGCCGAGGCCGCCATCGGCCCGATCACCTGGCAGGACGAGTTCAACGCCCCGGCCGGCACACCGGTCGACCAGAGCAGATGGCGCTTCGACATCGGCGGTGGCGGCTGGGGCAACAACGAGCGGCAGTACTACACCAACAGCACCAGCAACGCGGTGCACGACGGCCAGGGCAACCTCGTCATCACCGCCCGCCGGGAGAACCCGGCCAACTACCAGTGCCACTACGGTCGCTGCGAGTACACCTCGGCACGGCTGCTGAGCGCGGCGACCTTCACCCAGACGTACGGCCGCTTCGAGGCCCGCATCAAGATTCCGCGCGGCCAGGGCATCTGGCCGGCGTTCTGGATGCTCGGCACCGGCGGCGGGTGGCCCGACGCTGGCGAGATCGACGTCATGGAGAACATCGGCCGGGAGCCGAACACCGTCTACGGCACGGTGCACGGGCCTGGCTACTCCGGCAGCGGCGGCATCACCGGCAGCCGGACCCTCGGCAGCCCGCTCGCCGACGGCTTCCACGACTACCGGGTGGACTGGGAGCCGAACGCGATCACCTGGTACCTGGACGGGGTGCAGTACCACCGGGTCGACCCCGCCCGGCTCGGCGGCAACCGGTGGGTGTTCGACCACCCGTTCTTCATGATCCTCAACGTGGCGGTCGGCGGTAACTGGCCCGGCTACCCGGACGGCTCCACGCAGCTCCCCCAGCAGATGCTGGTCGACTACGTCCGGGTGTCGAGCTACACCTCCGGCGGCGGCGACCCGGCGCCCGGCACCACCCGGATCAGGGGGGCGCAGAGCGGGCGCTGCATCGACATCCCGAGCGCCAACCCGGTCGACGGCGCCAAGCTGCAGATCTGGGACTGCAACACGACCGCGGCGCAGGCGTGGACGTTCGCCTCCGACGGCACCGTCCGCGCGATGGGCAAGTGCATGGACCCGGCCTGGGCCGGCACCGCCAACGGCACCGAGGTCAACCTGGTCAGCTGCAACGGCAATCCGGCCCAGCGCTTCACGCTCAACGGCGCGGGCGACCTGGTCAATCTCAGCGCCAACAGGTGCGTGGACGTGCGGGACGCCAACCCCAACAACGGCGGCAAGCTGCACCTGTGGGACTGCCTCGGCGCGGCCAACCAGAAGTGGTCCCGCTTCTGACGAGGTCGGCACGAGCGGTGGGCCGTCCGGGAACCGCTTCGGACGGCCCACCGCCGCGTGCGGCATCTCCGGTCACCGGGTCAGCCTGATTCGGTCGATGGACCGGGCAGCCGCATCCCGCCCGCTATGTTCGTTTTAATCCGGATATAGCCGTTACGGGAGTGAGCCCATGTCGCACCACCTTGACACCCCCCTCGCCGCCCAGGGCGGCCAGCTCTACATCGACGACCTGTACGTCTTCAACGGCGACCGCGCCACGGTGCTCGTCATGGACGTCAACAGCTCGGTGACCAAGGCCGACATCAAGCGCGGCTTCCACGCCGAGGCCCGCTACGAGTTCAAGATTCACTTCAACGGCTCGGACCTGGAGGAGCTGACCTACCGATTCGCCTTCGGCGAGCCGGACGGCAACGCCACGCAGACCCTGGAGCTGTACGAACTCACCGGCGCGGACGCCCGCGACGACGCCGCCATGGGAACCCCCATCGCCCAGGGCAGGACCGGCGAGGTGACGACCGGGCAGCGCGTCCGGATCTGGGCGGGCCGGATCACCGACCCGTTCTACATCGACCTCGACGAGCTCGCCACGATCAACGGCGCGGTCAAGAACGGCGCGCGGGTGGACCGCTCGGCGTGGCGAGCAGACCAGGCCAAGAACAGCTTCGCGGGCACCACCGTCGAGTCGATCGTCCTGGAGGTCTCGCACGACGAGCCGCTGCTGCGCGAGGGCACCGAGATCGGCGTCTGGTGTCGGACCCTGCTGGCCACCGACGCGGGTGGGTGGCGGCAAATCAACCGCGCGGGCCACCCCATGATGTGGCCCGTCTTCTGGCCGCACGACACCGACTTCTCCGACCCGGCGAACTTCCGGCACCCCCGCCAGGACCTGCCCGAGGACGGGGAGGAGATCGCCACCGCGGTCGCCGGGGTCGTCGCGGCGAACGGCACCGCGCCGGACCCGCAGGCGTACGGCTGGAGCGTCGCCCGGCAGCTCTACCCGGACGTGCTCTCGTACACGGTCGGCACGGCCGCGAACTACGGCTTCGCGGTCCGCAACGGCCGCACCATGGCCGACAACGCGCCCGAGGTGATGTTCTCCCTGGTCCTCAACACCGGCACCACCTCGGGCCTCACGCCCGACGTCACGAAGGCCGCCCGCGCCGACGCGTTTCCGTACGTGGTGCCGGCCTGACCTGAGCAGAAGGCCAGGCGGCAGGCGTGATCCGGGTGACTCGGCGGCGTTTGCCGGTTTTTGGGGTCTTTGCGCAATTACGCTCCGAACCGCACCTCATGGGCAATTTAGGACGAAGGAGACTTGATGCGCAGGAAACTTCTCGCGGGCGTGGCCGGCATTGCCGCCGCCCTCGCTCTCGCAGGGCCGGCCGCCGCCGACACGACGGGCAACACGATCGTGACCCTCACCATCGACGCCGCCGGTGGTCTCTCGATCACGGTACCGGCGACGGCGAACATCGGGCACGGCGTGGAGGGCTCGACCGTCAGCGGTCAACTCGGCCCGGTCACCGTGCTGGACCAGCGCGGGTTGCTCACCCCCAACTGGACCGCCACCGTCATCTCCACCGACTTCGTCACCGGCGGCGGCACCTCCGGGGAGACGATCCCGAACATCAACGTCCTGTACTGGTCGGGTCCCGCGACGGCAACCGCCGGTGGCGGCACCTTCACACCCGGTCAGCCCACTGCGGCCCAGCAGGTGGTCATCAACGTTCCCCGGACGGCGATGAGCCACACCGGCGGCACGGGCAACAACTTCGCCACCTGGAACCCCACCCTGGTGGTGAACGTGCCCACCGGCACCGTCGACGGTGTCTACACGGGGACGGTGACACATTCGGTGTTCTGACCCGTTCGGCCGGCTGGTGCTGCTGGCCTCGGTCGCCCTCGTGGTGCTCGGGGTTTCGGCGGCACCAGCCGTTGCCGTGCGGGAGCAGCGACAGGAGCCCGCCGAGGATGCCGCGATCAGCATCCGCATGCTGGACGTCCCCGCCAGTCGGGTGCAGGACCCCCGGGCCCGGGTCTACATCGTGGATCACCTGAAGCCCGGAACGACGATCAACCGTCGGGTCGAGGTGCAGAACACCTCCGGTGAGTCGCAAAAGATCGAGTTCTATTCCGGCGCGGCGTCGGTCGAGAACAACGCCTTCACCGTTCCCGAGGGACGCGCGGGCAACGAACTCAGCGGTTGGATCCGGCTGAAGACCGCCGGGATGGAACTGGACCCGGGCGACCGACGGCCGGTCGAGGTCGAGATCGCCGTGCCGAAGAAGGCGTCGAAGGGCGAACGGTACGGGGCGATCTGGGCGCAGGTCAGCAGCGCGAAGGAGCGCACCGGCAACGTCACCCAGATCCACCGGGTGGGCATCCGGGTCTACCTCGACATCGGTCCGGGTGGTGAGCCGCCAACGGACTTCCGCATCGACGGGCTGGCCGCGGAGCCCGGACCCGGCGAGTTTCCCGTAGTCACCGCGGAGGTCACCAACACCGGTCAGCGCGCGCTGGACATGACCGGCACCCTGTCGCTGAGCAAGGTGGCAGTCCAGGCCGGCCCGTTCAAGGTGACCAACGGGGTGACGATCCTGCCCGGCCAGAGCGGCCAGGTTCGGGTCGAGGTCAACCAGGCCCTGCCCGCGGGCACCTGGGACGTGCACGCGAAGCTCGCCAGCGGGACCGTGGAACGCACCGCGACCGGGAAGATCGTGCTGCCCGTCGCGGCGCCGATGGCGGTCACCGCATCCACCGGGCCGAGTTGGCTGGTCTACACGGTCGGCGGGATCGCCCTGCTGGTGCTCATCACCCTTGGTGGCTGGTATTTGATCCGCCGGCAACGGATCCAACTGGCCTGACCCGTCCCCACCTCCAGAGACTGCCCGGCCGTTCCTCGGAACGGCCGGGCAGCGACGTCTCACGGTGGCGCACCGGCCTGATCGGCGCGGCAGCGCCGCAGCCCTAGACGAGTAAGTCCTATCGGGTGACGGGTTGGCCGGTGTTGCGGTTGTGCCAGATGGCGGCGGTCAGGGCTGGGAGGCGTTGGGCGATGCGGGCGCTGACGTCTTCGATGCTGCGGCCGTCGTGTAGTTCCAGGTCGAGTTGGCCTTTTGAGGGTGTCGTTGACCGACTCGATGAGTTGTCGGATCGGTTTGAGTAGGTGTTCGTCGGGGCGTGGGGTGCGGTTGCGGTATGACGGTCGCAGAAGCCCGCTTCAGCAACGGCAACGCCGGACCGCACCCCGAGCAATACCTGCGCCACGGCCAGGGTCAACAACTCGGCATCGGTCAACCGCGGCGGCCGTGCGACCCGGGCAGGGCGTTTGAGCCAGTCATCGATCTTCACATACCAGTGCGGTGAGAAGGGTGTTGATGATCCGCTTTGGCTGCCCGCCGCGTCGATGTGCTGTTCAGCGGTATACCTCAGAGGTATGAATATGACTCTGAGGTATACCGCTCACGACCGCATCCGCACCCACGGAGGTCACTGACGGTCACCGCCGGTCGCCGGCTGCGCCCACCGCCCCAGCCAGGGTTAGGAATTACTCGTCTAGATCACGGAGTGGGTCACGACTGCCACGTAGTCGCCGACCACCACCCCGGCCGGGAACGTCACCCACAGGGTGGGGCTCCAGGTGGCCGAGTTCGGGCCACCGGTCTGGCCGGACCACCCGGCGGCCGTACGCGGGGTGTTCAGCACCGCGCCGGGCTGCGGGAGGAAGGTTCCGACGCCGCTGGTGGCGAGGGCCGCCCCGGAGGCGTACGTGATGCTGCTGTTGGGGATGGCCTCGCCACCCGAGCCGGAACCCGTGGTGAAGCTCGTGCTCGAGACGACGCTTACCCAGTTTCCGGAGAAGGGCCCGCGGTCGTCGGTGACGGTCACCGGCCCGAGTTGGCCCGAGACGCCGGTCGTGTCCGAGGTGACGGTGCCGAGTGCGGAGATCGCCGGGATGCTGATCGAGAGCCCGCCGAGCGGGCTGATGACCAGCTCGACTCCCCGGGTCGCGGACTGGTTGAACGAGTCGGTCACCCGGACAGTGAACGGGAACGTTCCGGACACGGTGGGCGTACCGGAGAGCAGGCCGGTGACCGGGTCGAGGGTCAGCCCGGCGGGCAGGCTCCCGGCGCTGACCGACCAGGCGAACGGGCTCGTTCCGCCGGCCACCGTGAGCTGGTACTGGTACGGCACGTACGCCTTGCCGGGCGGCGGTGACGCGAAGGTCAGCGTCGGTGGCGGGTTGACCGTCACCGACGCGGAGGGGGCCGACTGTCCGCCGGTGCCCGCCGCGTTGATCGCGGCCACCCGGAAGGTGTACGTCGCGCCGCCGGTCAGTCCGGTGACGGTCTGGATCGTGGCGGTCCCGGTGAAGGTCTGCGGCGTCTGCGCCACACCGCCGATATACGGCGTCACGGTGTAACCGGTGATCGGCGAACCGCCGTTGGCCGGGGCCGTCCAGCTCAGCGTGGCCGCGGTGGTCCCCGCGGTGGCCGAGGTGATCGTCGGAGTGCCCGGCAGGGTGTACGGGACGACCGCCGCCGAGGCCGGGCTGGCCGCGCCGGTGCCGTACGCGTTCACCGCCGCCACCCGGAAGGCGTACGACGAGCCGGCGGTCAGCCCGGTCAACGTGCGACTGGTGGTGGAGGCGGCGAAGGAGAGGGTCGGCTGGGTGACACCGTCCCGGATCGGGGTGATCAGATACGTCGTGATCGGGCTTCCGTTGCTCGCCGGCGCGGTCCAGCTCACGGTGGCGCTGGTGACGCCCGCGACCGCCGTGGGCGTGACCGGCGTGCCGGGCGCGGACGCGTAGACGTAGCTGGCCGATCCCGCGGAGCCGCGGGTGACGACGCTGACGGTGACCGTGGCGGCGCTGGAGCGGGCGGGCATGGAGGAGATGCCGAGTGTGCCGTCGGAGTTCACGGTGAAGCAGCCGGCGGCCGGGCCGGACGTGCACGGCAGCAGCAGCACCGACGTACCGGCCTGCTGTTCGGCGGCCGTACCGATGGTGATCGCGGTCGCCGCGGCGAGGTCGCTTCCGCCGACGGTGACCGCGATGCCCCCGGCGATCGAGCTCTGCGCCGGGGTGACGGTCACGCCGCTCGGTGCGATGCCCGGCGCGACGGGCGTGGTGGCGGAGGAGTAGCCCGGGTTGGCGTCGATCGAGGACGAGGTCGCCACCGTGGCGGTCTGGATCAGTGCCGGCGTCACTCCGTTTCCGGTCACGGTCGCGACGACAGTGATCGGCGGCAGCGAGGTCCCGCCGGGGAACGGGCCGTTGCTGTTGGTGCAGCTGATGGTCTGCCCGGACGGTGCGCCGCAGACCCAGCCGGAGCCGAACGCCCCGCGCGGTACGACCCCGGTGGGCACGGTCTGGGTGACCGAGATCGGCGCCGTCTCGGTAGCCCCGGCATCGACCCCTGCGGTGATCGAGTAGGTGACGGGATCGCCGGGCTGCGGGCTGAGGCCGACCGCGCTGGTCTGCGACACGTTCAGGTCCGGCACCGGGTTGAAGGTGACCGCGCGGGCGTTGTCGACCTCGTGGAAGTCGGTGACCGAGCCGGTCGAGCCCACCCAGCCGAAGGCAAGTTGCCGAGGGAAGCCGCTGGCGTTCAGCCAGGTCGGTGACGGGTACAGGCTTGGCGACACGACCGGGAGGCTGCCGGCCAACGTCCGCGCCGATCCCCCGACCGGGGTGAATCGGACCCGGTACTCGCCGGCCGGAACGGTGATCCCGGTGTCGGTCGTGTACGGAGACGACGTGGTGTTGGCGACCACCTCGACCGGCACCACCGAGGCGGCGCGGGTGGTGGCGCGCAGCGTCAGCGCGGGCGACGAGGTGCTGGTGGCCGTGCTGTTGATGGCGCAGTAGCCGACACCGTTGCGGCCCGGTCCACGGATCACGACCTGGCCTGGCACCCGGGTGTTGGTGGTGGAGATGTACGGCGGATTCGTGCAGCCGGAGCCCTGGTAGAGGCTGTTGCTGAAGTTGCCGAAGACGTCCAGCCCGACGCCCAGGTAGCCGTTGGACAGACCCACCGAGCCGCCGTTGAACGCCGCCGAGTAGCCGAGGGATCCGCCCGGCTGCCCGATGACCGCCGGGGACAGCGGGTTCGCCGGATCGACGGCGGCCAGCGCGAACGCCAGGCCGTCCGCTCCCGGGCTGGAGCCGCCGTACTGGTAGGTGTTGAAGGAGACGTGCAGGCCCTGCGAGGTGGGCGCGCTCACCGCGCCGAACACGCCACCCTGCCGGGTGGCGATGGCGGGGGTGAGGCGCAACTTGCCCGCGCCCTGCGGGTCGGTGGACGTGGTGCAGCTCAGCAGCGGGCCGCTGGTCGAGTTGCCGGCCGCGCTCAGGCAGGCGGCGTTGGTGACGGTGGAGGATGGGACGCCCGGCACCGTCACGGGGCCGATGCCGTTCGCGGTGTTGTTGTGAAACGGCTGGTCGAACAGGACCGACCCGGCCGCCCACGCGAGAGGCGGCGCGAGCGCGAGGGTTCCCGCGGTCACGGCGACCACCAGAGCCGCAGCGCTCACCGGACGACGCCGCCGGCCCCGAAACGTCATGTCCACTCCCAGCTTTCACTTCAGCCCCGAAGTGGACTATATCCCCACAAATCCCCCAGTTGCGGCAGACGACGATAAGGCAGGAGATGACACGCGCAAAAGCGGACCGACCTCCTCGGTCACGCCGAAGAGGTCGGTCCGCAGCCGGTGCAGCGGTCAGCCCGCGATGTCACGTGGGTCGCGGCTGCGCGGGTACGTGTTCTTTTCACCGATCGTGCCGTCCTGCTTCTTGATCACATGCTCGACGCCCCGGTCGGCTGCCATGTCGCGCCCCTGCGCCTGCGCGTCGGCCTTGGAGTCGTGCGTGCTGCTGGCCCGGTCGTTGCCCTCCGGACGGTTCTTCCACTGCCCGTCTTCCTGGTACGTGTCGACGTCACCCTTGGCCATCGCCGGCTCCTCCCCTACGTCTGAACTGTCACCAGATCAGTGCCCCGAGCCGTGGAGGGTAAAACCGCGGTCCTCAGGAGACGGCCGGACAGTTGTCGCTCACCCGCCGAAGTATCTGTTCGCGTTCGTCGGTGGTGATGCCCGACGGCGTACCGCCGAAATGGGTCTCGACCTTGTCCCAGCCGCGGCGCTGCTCGTAGTGCAGGTGCGGAGCGCCGGAGTCGCCGGTGCTGCCGAGCCGCCCGATCTGCTCACCCTGGGCGACCTTCTGACCGACCTTGACCAGCGGCGGTTCGAGCATGTGCAGGTACTGCGTCTCCCACTTGCCACCGTGATCGATCTTCACCCAGTAGCCGCCACCGCGACCGCGCGGGCCTTGCGGATTCTCGGGCGTACGCCCACCCAGCGAACCGTTGATGCCCGCCACGGTGACCGTGCCGCCGTAGGACGCGAGCACCGGACGCCCCCACGCCTCGCCCTCGATGGGGAACAGGTCGACGTCGAAATCGTCGTGACCGGGGTAGGTGCTGAGCTGCCACGTCTCACCGCAGGCGACCGGCATCTGAAAGAGCGGACGGGGACCGGCCGGCCGCAGCAACGGCACGACCACCACGGCGACGCCGACCACGGCCGCCGCCACGACGAGCGCGAGGAGGACGGGGATCATGCGGCGGCGGGTGCGGCGGTGGCTGCGGGCTGGGGCGGGGCGGCCGGTCGTCACCGGTCCGAGCATGGCAGACGTCGGCAACGCCGCGATCGCGGGTCGCGCTCGCACCCAGGTGGCATTGCAGTTGCATCGCCAAAAGGCTACCGTGGTTACGATGCACTCGCATTGCAACTGAGGGGCGGAATGTCCACCCCAACCCCCGAGGACGACGAGATGACCGACACGAGGACGCCGATCAGGGCGAGGGTGGGACCACTGCTGCGCCGGGCGGCCGCGGCCGAGGCCGCGATGTGGCGCAGCCTCTACGTGTGGGCGCGGCGTCGTCCACTGCCGTTGAAGCCTGGCGACGAAACGTTCGGCTACCTCGGCGTGGTCAGGCCGATCCTCGGCATCTTCATCGGCCTGTCGGTCGTCGAGATCCCGATCTTCGACCTGATCGTCACCCACGTGGTGCCGTGGCCGCCGGCCCGCTGGATCGTGCTCGGCCTGGGCATCTGGGGCGTGCTCTGGATGGTCGGCCTCTTCGCCAGCATGACCATTCATCCACACGTCGTGGGTGACACCGGTCTTCGGGTGCGGGTCAGCTCGGGCATCGACATCTGGATCCCCTGGAGGGACGTCGAGGCGCTGCGCAAACGCCACCGCTCACTGCCGTCGGGCAGGTCCGTCCAGGTCGAGCAGGAGGGTGACCGGCGCGTCCTGCACCTCTCGGTCGGCAGTCAGACGAGCATCGACGTCCTGCTGCGCCGGCCGACGACCTTCGACCTGCCCACGGGCCGGTCCGCGCCGATGGACGAGCTGCGGCTGTACGCCGACGACCCCGACGGTCTGCTGCGCAGCGCCCGGGGCACGCCCGCGCCGGAGGCCGACCGCCGCACGACTGCGGCTCCCGGCCACCCACTGTGAAACGATCGAGGTCATGCCCAAGAAGGTCGATCACCAGCAGCGACGCACCCTCATCGCGGACGCGTTGATGCGGGTCGCCGCGGACCAGGGCCTGGAGGCGGTCAGCCTCCGCCACGTGGCCACCGAGGCGGGCGTGTCCGCCGGGATGGTCCAGCACTACTTCCGCACCAAGGACGAGATGATGACCTTCGCGTTGAGCGTGGTCCGCGAGCGCAGTCAGATTCGGGTCACCGAGGCGGTGGCGGGCCTGGGCGAGAATCCGTCCCCCCGGCTGCTGCTGCGCACGATGATCGCCGCGCTCCTGCCGCTCGACGAGCACACCCGCGACGACGGTCGGGTGGCGCTCGCCTTCCTCGCGTACACGGCGGTGCGGCCGTCGGCCGCGCCCAGCCTGCGTGAGGACACCGCCCAGCTCACCGGCTTCATCGCCAGCGTCCTGCCCGCCGGCCGTGGCGACGCCGCCGCGACGGGTCTGCTGGCGCTCATGGAGGGGTTGGGCGTCCACCTGCTCGGTGGGCAGTACACCGCCGAGCGGGCGCTGGCTGCCCTGGACGCCCACCTCGACCTGCTCTTCGGCTGAGCCCGCACGGCCGACGGGCCGTGACTCGACGTCGAGTCACGGCCCGTCGCTCGCGATCCGCTCAGCCCACCCGAGCGGCGGCCCGCGCCTTGCGCCGGCGCAGCTCGTCGGCGGTCATCAGCCAGGTGGAGTTCGTCGCCCCGAGACCGAGGAGCACCTGGTCGAAGGTGTTGCCGTCGTTGTCGTCGGTGTAGCAGAGACTCACCTCGCCCCACGGGGACGCGGCGACGGCCAGGGTGGTCGCCCGCTACGCCGGCACTGCGGCGCGGGCGCCCTGCCAGGGTGTCACCGCGGCGCCGGTGGCTCCCAGTCCACTGAGGACGAAGATGCGACGGCTCAGCCTTGCCATGGTCCACACCCTCAAGGCCGTCGATGAACGGCGAAGGCTGCGGCGCAGAAGCCGACGTGACGGGACGTTGACCGCGGCAAGGCGGTCAGGTGTCCTGGCCGCCCGAGGTTGGCGGCCGGGCCGTCAGGTCAGCGGCGACGGCGACTCGGCGCCGGGAATGAGCAGTCTCGGCGTACCGGACCCGTCGGCCGGGACGCTGAACACGTCGGGCCGACCGTCGCTCTGACGCAGTGTGTAGGCCAACGTGGCGTCGTCGAGCCAGGCTGCCTGATCGTCGACGCTGGTGGTCTCCGCCGTCGCGGTGACCCGCCCGGACGCCAGGTCGAGCACCGACAGCCGCCAGCCCTTCGTCGGGTCGGCGTCGATCGCCTCCTTGAAGGCGATCCGGGTGCCGTCGGGCGACAGCGACGGACACTCCACGTTCGTCCGCAACGTCTCGACGGTCCGGGCGGCCACGTCGCCGCGCACGAGGTACCGCTTACCGCCGGTGGCCATGGTCGCGTAGAAGTGGTTGTCGTCGGCGGTGAAGGTGACACCCCAGTAGTTGACGTCGGCGCTGCGGTAGCCACGACCGTCGCGCGTGATCGCGAACTCCTCCAGCGACGTCACGGTGGTGCCGGCGACGGTGTCGAGGAGGCCGGTGCGGGTGGAGAAGCCGCTCGCCGTGTAGGAGTCGCCCCCGACGAACGTCGTCCAGGAGACCATCCGGCCGGAGGCCGAGACCCGGGCCCGGTTGGGCAGGCCGGGCACGCTGAGCGTCCGCTTCTGGCGCAGCGCCGCGTCGAGCACCACGACCTGGTACGACCACGCGGTCTCCGGCCTCAGGCAGACACCGGTGCCGGCGGCCGCGTACACCCGCAGGCATTCCAGACCCGAGACGGTACGCGGCCCGGCGGGATCGGCGGTCGCGACGCTGGAGACGTACCGGTCGGTGATGGCCAGCAGACGCGGGCCCGGCGCCAGTGTGACCGCCTGGTCCCCGGCGGCGGCCGGCGGCGGGGTCCGGGCCGGCTCGGCGGCGATGGCGGCGTAGCCGGCCGCCACACTGGCCAACAGGACCGCGCTGGCGGCCACCACGCCGAGCTTCGCCCGGGTCGACATCGCGCTCATGGGGACACCTTCCGAGGACCGGGGCGGAACGGGGAGGCCAGCAGGAGCACGGTGACGACCAGGACGCCGACGACGGCCACGGCCGCCACCCGGACCGCCGTCTGCGGTCCCCACGCCTGCCAGGCCAACCCGAACAGGACCGACGAGACGAGGTACGCCAGCGCCTGCCCGGTCTGGACCAGGGCGATCCCGGTGGTCCGCAGCCGTGGTGGCAGCACCGGTCCGGCGAGCGCGATGAGCACGCCGTCGGTGGCGGCGTAGAACGCGCCGTACAGCGCGAGTGTCAGCGCGAGCGCCGGCCAGCCGTGCGCCGGCCCGGACAGCAGCAGGTAGGTCGCGCCGAGGGCCACGTAGCCGCCCACCACCACCGGCAACCGCCCGATCCGGTCGGCGAGCACACCGAGCGGTGCGGCGAGCACCAGGTAGGCCAGGCTGGTGCCCACGGCCAGCAGCGGGAACCACCGCAGACCAAGGTCCTCCCGGCGCTGGAGCACCAGGTAGACGAAGCCGTCGCCGATGGTGGCCAGGCCGAGCATCGTCGCGGCCAGCAGCAGCCGCCGGGCGGGCCGGCTGCGCAGCAGGCCGAACGCCTCGCGGACGGAGACCCGGGGCTCGTCCGGCCCGTCGGCCGGCTCGCCGGTCGGTCGCTCCCGGACGAACAGCACGAGCACGACGACGGCCAGGGCGGCGACGCAGAAGCTGGTGACGAAGACCGCGTCGTACGACTGCCCGACGGCCAGCAGGACCGCGAACGCGGCGAGCGGCCCGAGGAACGCGCCGAAACTGTCCATCGCCCGATGCACCCCGAACGCCCGGCCCAGGGCCTCGGGCGGGGTGGAGAGCGTGATGAGCGCGTCGCGGGGCGCGCTGCGAACACCCTTGCCGAGCCGGTCGACGGCGATGACGGCGCCGATCGCGGGCACCGACCGGCCGGCGAGCAGCAGGCCGAGCTTGGCGACGGCAGAGAGCGCGTAGCCGATGCCGGCGACCAGCTTGCGCCGTCGGAACCGGTCGGCGACGAAGCCGCCGACGACCCGCAGCAGCGCGGTGGCGCCCGTGTGGACCCCGTCGAGCACGCCGAAGGCCACCGGGCTGAGTTGCAGGCCCAGCACCAGGTAGAGCGGCAGGACGGCGGCCACCATCTCGGCCGAGATGTCGGTGATCAGGCTGACCGTGCCGAGCGCGACCACGTTGCCGCTGACCAGCGCGAGCCGTCGGCGTCGTGGCCCGGCGTCGGGCGGGTCGCTGACCGGCCGGGAGACGGACGACAGATACACGCGCATCTCCTCTGATCAATGGGCGACGGTCAGCCATCGTGACGATCCGATCGGGGGCGTCACAAGGGACCGCGAGGGGCGGACAACCATGCGGTGGGTGAACATCGGACAAACATCGAGGTGTTTCGCTGCTTGAGCGTACTGTTCACCTGGCGGCAGTCCGCCGGTTCATCGACCTTCTTACATTCCTTGCGCTTCCACCCGCAACGAAGGGGTCCTGGATGGACATTCGAATCGCCCGCCCACCGGTCACGATCGGGACGGTCGCGGTGCTCGTCGCCGCCACCGCCGCCGTCGTCCTGACCGGCTCGGGCGCGGCCTCCGCGGCGAGCGTGACGTTCGCGCCGGTCGCCGACACCTACGTCCAGAGCGACACGGCGTCCACCAACTACGGCACGTCCACGCAGATCGTGGTCGACAACTCACCCGCACGACGGATGTTCCTGCGCTTCACGGTGAGCGGTGTCAGCGGCACAGTGACCAGCGCCAAACTGCGGCTGCACACGATCAGCGGCAACAGCGGCAGCGACGCCGGCGGCACGTTCCGGACGATGTCCAACATCACCTGGTCGGAGACCGGCACGACCTGGAGCAACCAGCCGACGATCGACGGGGCCACCCTCGGGTCGCTCGGCGCGGTCGCCGGCAACACCTGGTACGAGGTCGACGTCACCTCCGCGGTCACCGGCAACGGGACCTTCAGCCTCGGCGCGACCTCGACCAGCGGCGACGGTGCCTACTACGACACGCGGGAGAGTGGAGGCGACGCGCCGCAGCTGGTGGTCACGACCGGCACCACGACACCGCCGTCGGGCGATCCAGTCCTCGTCGGGGCCGGTGACATCGCCACCTCCGGCTCCGGTGACACCGCCACGGCGGCGCTGCTGGACGGCATCTCCGGCACCGTCTTCACGACCGGCGACAACGTCTACGACAGCGGCACCGCGTCCCAGTTCGCCAGCTACTACGAGCCCACCTGGGGCCGGCACAAGGCACGCACCCGCCCGTCACCGGGCAACCACGACTACAACACGTCCGGCGCGACCGGCTACTACAACTACTTCGGCACGTCCGCCGGCCCGAGCGGTCGCGGGTACTACTCCTTCGACCTCGGCAACTGGCACATCGTGTCGCTGAACTCGAACATCAGCATGTCGGCCGGGTCGACGCAGGAGCAGTGGCTGCGCGCTGACCTGGCGGCCAGCAGCAAGCCGTGCACGCTGGCGTACTGGCACCACCCGCTGTTCACGTCCAGCTCCAACCACGCGCCGTCGACGTCGACCCGCCCGCTGTACCAGGCGCTCTACGACTACAACGCCGACGTCGTGGTCTGGGGGCACAACCACGTGTACGAGCGGTTCGGCCCGATGAACCCGTCCGGCGGCTACGACGCCAGCCGGGGGATGCGCAGCTTCGTGGCCGGGATGGGCGGCGCCGACCACTACGGCTTCGGCACCATCCAGCCCAACAGCGAGGCCCGCAACAGCTCGGCGTTCGGGGTCCTGAAGTTCACCTTGCACTCCGGCAGCTACGACTGGCAGTTCGTGCCGGTCGCCGGGCAGACCTACAACGACAGCGGCACCGGCGCCTGCCACTGACCGCGTGATCCCGCCGCACCGGTAGCGGTGCGGCGGGATCACCCCTCGCAGCGGCACGCGCGACATTGCGGCACCCACGGCACCTCCAACACCCGCACCGCGCTCACGCGATACCCGCGGCACCCGCAGCACCGGGCGCGGAGACTCGGCGCCGCCGCACGGCGGCGCTGCGGCAGGACGGCACTGCGGCACTGCGGCACGCGGCGCTACGGCACGGCGGCACGGTGGCAGGCGTTGCTGCGGCACGCGGCACGGCGGCGCTGCGGCACGACGCCAGGCGTTGCTGCGGCACGGCGGCACGTGGTGGCGACGGCCCCGGGTTCCGTGCGATTCCCTGTAGAGCTGCCCCAGATATGGGCCACTTACCCGCCCGGCGCGGAAGTCGTCATGCCGGTCGAGCTCGCGGATCATGCGCAATCGCCAGCAGCACAGACCCCTGCCCCTCGCCAGCGGCTCGGACCACTTCCCCTGGCCAGCGGAGCGTACCGTGCCCCGCGCCAACCGCACACCAGGCCGCAGGCGAAGGACCACACGCCCAGCACGGCTCCTCGCGAATGCAGATCTTGGACAGTTGTCCAAGATCCGCGGCATCGACAGCCCGACGCCGCCGTCCGTCTCCGGGGGCGGCGGGCCGTCTCCAGACCACGACAGGGCGGCGTGGCGCGCGGCCGTCGTCACTCAGCACGGCCGTCGCCTCCGGCACGACCATCATCACCAGCACGACCATCGCCACCAGCACGACCGCCGCCACCAGCACGACCGCCGCCACCAGCACGACCGCCGCCACCAGCACGACCGCCGCCACCAGCACGACCGCCGCCACCAGCACGACCGCCGCCACCAGCACGACCGCCGCCACCGGCGTGGCCGCGAGCCCTGTTGGGGTGCCACGGGGGTGCCGCCCCATATCTGGGGCAGCTCTACAGCGCTTGAGGAAGGTGGGGCCGACTCCGGCAAGGCGGCTCGGACAACGGCGCCAGCCTCCCCCGACGACGACGCGGCGCGGGCCTCTGTAGGCGCCGCAGCGCGAATTCGACGTGGCCGGGTGGCCGAACGCCCGCACCGCCGAACGCCCGCACCGCCGAACGCCCGCACCGCCGAACGCCCGCACCGCCGAACGACGTGTGCCCCTGCCCGTGGGACGGGTAGGGGCACATGTGCGCAGTGTGTCGTGTCAGCGGGCCGTACCGGCGCGGCGCTTGTTGTAGACGTCGAACGCGACGGCGACGAGCAGGACGAGCCCCTTCACCACCGACTGCGTCGACTGGTCGATGCCCATCAGCTGCATGCCGTTGCTCATCACCGCCATGATCAGACCACCGACCATGGCGCCGA
This sequence comes from Micromonospora sp. NBC_00617, assembly GCF_045161355.1. NCBI lineage: Bacteria > Bacillati > Actinomycetota > Actinomycetes > Micromonosporales > Micromonosporaceae > Micromonospora > Micromonospora sp. NBC_00617. The sequence goes on from NZ_CP107751.1 coordinate 3,755,361, forward strand.
CCACGGTGCCCACGCCGCCGGTGACCGCCGCGCCGCCGATGAACGCCGCGGCGATCGCGTCCAGCTCGAACATGTTGCCGGCTGCGGGCTGCGCCCCGTTGGACCGCGACGAGTAGATGACGCCCGCCACCGCCGCGAGGAAGCCCATGTTGACGAACATCCAGAAGTTGACGGTGCGGACCTTCACACCCGACAGCGCCGCCGCCGAGAGGTTACCGCCAATCGCGTAGACCTGGCGGCCGAAGACCGTACGCCGGGTGAGCAGGCCGTAGACCAGCACCAGCACGGCCAGGATGATCAGTACGATCGGCAGCCCTCGGGCGTGCGCCAACTGCCAGGCGAAGTACATGAGGACCGCGCCCACCAGGACGACCCGGGCGACGAACAGCGGGAACGACTCGACTGGCTGCTGGTAGCGGATGCGCGCGAGGCGGGTGCGGAAGCCGCTCACCGCGTACCCGGCCACGGCGAGAGCGCCGATGAGCAGCGTGAACGCGTCGAAGCCCTGACCGCCGAGCAGCCCGTTGAGGAAGCCCGCCGCGACCTTCTGGTATTCGGCCGGGAAGGGCGACAGCGAGATGTTGTCGAGCACCTGCAGCGTGAGGCCCCGGAAGAGCAGCATGCCGGCCAGGGTCACGATGAAGGCCGGGATGCCGGCGTATGCCACCCAGAACCCGTGCCAGGCGCCGACCGCGACACCGACGGCCAGTGCCGCCGCGATACCCACCCACCAAGGGTGGCCCTGCTGGATCACCAGGACGGCGGAGACCGCGCCGGTCAGCGCGACCACCGATCCCACCGACAGGTCGATGTGCCCGCCGATGATGAGGATGACCATCCCGATCGCGAGCACCAGGATGTACGAGTACTGCAGGACGATGTTGGTGATGTTGCCGGGGCTCAGCAGCACCCCGTCGGTCAGGAGCGCGAAGAGCGCGACGATGACGACCAGGGCGACGTAGATCCCGCTCTGCCGAAGGTTGTTCAACACCAGCGCCCGCAGGTCGCTCGTCCCACTGTGCAGGGCGGCGGCGGGTGTGTTGTCCGGGGGCGTCGGGCGCTCCGTCGAAGGGGTTTTGATGCTGGTCATCCGACGAGCTCCTTGTCCTTGGTCATCAGCTCCATGAGGCTTTCCTGGGTCGCCTCGCCGACCGGCTTCTCGCCGGTGATCCGGCCAGCGGCGAGGGTGTAGATGCGGTCGCACATGCCGAGCAGCTCCGGCAGCTCGGACGAGATCACGATCACCGCCTTACCTGCGGCCACCAGCCGGTTGATGATCGTGTAGATCTCGTACTTGGCACCGACGTCGATGCCCCGGGTGGGCTCGTCCAGGATCAGCACATCCGGGTCGGTGAACAGCCACTTCGACAGCACGACCTTCTGCTGGTTGCCTCCGGAAAGCTTGCCGACCACCGCCATGACGCTGGGCGTCCGGATGTTCATCTCCTTGCGGCTCGCCTCGGCAACCTTGATCTCCTCGTTGCCGTTCACCCAGCCCAGGTGGGCCAGCCGGTCCAGGGCCGCCGCCGAGACGTTGCGCCGGACGTCGTCGATGAGGTTGAGGCCGTAGCGCTTGCGGTCCTCGGTGACGTACGCGATGCCGTTGTCGATGGCCTCCGCGACGGTACGGGCGTTGACCTCCCGCCCGCGTACGAAGAGCTTGCCGTGGATGTCGCGACCGTAGGAGCGGCCGAAGACGCTCATCGCCAGCTCCGTCCGGCCGGCGCCCATCAGCCCCGCGATGCCGACGACCTCACCGGCGCGCACCGACAGGCTGACGCCCTCGACGACCATCCGCTCCTGGGTCGGATGCCGCACCGACCAGTCCTCGATCCGCAGCACCTCCTCCCCGGGCGACGAGACGCGATCGGGGTAGAAGCTCTCGATGTCGCGCCCGACCATGCCCCGGATGATGCGCTGCTGACTCACGTCGTCGGCGCGCATGTCCAGGGTCTCCACCGTGCGGCCGTCGCGGATGACGGTGGTCGAGTCGGCGATCGCGGTGATCTCGTTGAGCTTGTGCGAGATCATGATGCAGGTGATGCCCTGCTCTTTGAGCTGCCGCAACAGGCCGAGCAGGTGCGCCGAGTCGACGTCGTTGAGGGCGGCCGTCGGCTCGTCCAGGATGAGCAGGCGCACCTTCTTCGACAGCGCCTTGGCGATCTCCACCAGTTGCTGTTTGCCGACGCCGAGCTGGATGACCGGGGTGACCGGGTTCTCGTGCAGCCCGACCGACGCCAGCAGCTCGGCCGCCTCGGCGTTGGCCCGGTTCCAGTCGATGAGCCCGCCACGGCCACGCCGCTCGTTGCCGAGGAAGAGATTCTCGGCGATCGACAGGTAGGGCACCAGGGCGAGTTCCTGGTGGATGATGACGATGCCGTTGGCCTCGCTGTCCCGAATGCCCCGGAACTGCATCGGCTTGCCGTCGAACAGGATCTCCCCGTCGTACGAGCCGGAGGGGTGAACGCCGGACAGCACCTTCATCAGGGTGGACTTACCGGCGCCGTTCTCACCGCAGATGGCGTGGATCTCCCCCCGGCGCACCGCGAGGCTGACGTCCTCCAGTGCGGTCACCCCGGGGAACGTCTTCGTGATTCCACGCATCTCGAGGATGGTGTCGTCCATGGTCACTGTCCTCTGTCGGTCTGGACGCGGTCCATCACGGCGTCGGGCTCGGCGGTTGTCCGCCGAGCCCGACGGGGTGACTTACTTCTTGGCCTGACCGGCGGCGACCTCTTCCGCCGTCCAGTAGCCGGAGTCGATCAGCGTCGCCTTGATGTCGTCCTTGTAGACGGTCGCGATCGGCAGCAGGTAGGCCGGAACGACCTTGACGCCATTGTTGTACGTCTGCGTGTCGTTCGCCTGCGGCTGCTTCTTCTGCAGGAACGCCTCGGCGGCGTTCACGGCCTGGTCGGCGAGCAGGCGGGTGTCCTTGAAGACGGTCGAGTTCTGCACGCCGTCGTTGATCAGCTTGATCGAGGCGATCTCCGCGTCCTGACCGGTCACGACGGGCAGCTTCTTGGCGCCGCTACCGTAGCCGGCGTTCTGCAGGGCGGTGATGATGCCCCGGGAGATGCCGTCGTACGGCGACAGCACGCCGTCGACCTTTGAGCCGTCGTTGTAGCTGGAGGTCAGCAGGTTCTCCATCCGCTTCTGCGCGGTCTCCTGCTGCCACCGCAGGGTCGCCACCTGCTCGGGGGTGGTCTGCTTGGACTTCACCTTCAGCGTGCCGGCGTCGATGTACGGCTTCAGCGTGTCCATCGCCCCGCCGAAGAAGTACTGCGTGTTGTTGTCGTCGAGCGAGCCGGCGAAGAGCTCGATGTTGAACGGCCCCTTGGCGGTGCCCTTCGAGCCGTCCTTGTTCACCAGGCCGAGACCCACCAGCAGCGCGGTGCCCTGGGCGACGCCGACCTTGTAGTTGTCGAAGCTGACGTAGAAGTCGACGTCCTTGCTGCCGCGGATCAGCCGGTCGTAGGAGATGACCGGGATCTTCGCGGCTGCGGCGGCCTGCAGCTGGCTGCTGAGCGCGGTGCCGTCGATCGCCGCGATGACCAGGACGTCGGCGCCCTGGGTGATCATCTGGTCGACCTGCTGCGACTGCGTGGGGATGTCGTCGCCCGCGTACTGCAGGTCGACCTTGTAGCCCTTCGACTCCAGCTTGGACTTCACCGCGTTGCCGTCGGCGATCCACCGCTCGGAGGTCTGCGTCGGCATCGAGACACCGATCGTCAGGTCTCCCGGCTTCTTGTCGCTGGTGTCGCCGCCGCTGCCGGCACCTCCACCACTGCACGCCGCCAGGCTCAGCGCCAGCGCCGCACTACCGAGAGCAACCAGGAATTTCCTGCTCACGGGCTTCTCCTCTCCCGATTCCCCCGCTGACCGCCGGGGCCACCTGTCACCTTTCGGGTAGTGTTAGCGCTCACATAGGGCACGTCAACACTTGATCCGAAATACCGGTGTCACGGTCTCGTAACGGAGGCTTCGCCACCGACGCGAGCTCGCGCGACCTCGTCGGCGATTGATCGACTGCCGTCAGTATGTGGTCGGGATCGGCCTGCGCGTGGACACCCGCCGGGCGCGCGACGGCAGGGCCGACGACGAGGCCGCCAGGCGGTGATCGATGCACGCCGGCCACGACGGCGAAGCGGTCAGCCGCGCGGCGGACGCCGAGGCGCGCGGGCGCTGACACCCTCAGTGGCGCGGCGGGGCGACGCTGTCGCGGGCGACAAGGGTCGGGGCGATGGTCTGTCGCAGGGCACCCCCACCGATGCCCGACTCGATCTGGGTCAGCAACATCTGCAGGCTCGCCCGGGCTACCGCGTCGAAGTCCGGTCGTACGGTGGTCAGCGGCGGGATGAAGTACGCGGCCTCCGGCACGTCGTCGAAACCCACGACGCTGATCTCGGCCGGCACCCGCCGCCCGAACTCGTGCAACGCCCGCAGCACGCCCAGAGCAAGGTGGTCGTTGGCCGTGAAGATCGCGGTCACCTCCGGCATCCGGGCGAGCATCTGCCCGCACCGGTAGCCCGACGCCGCCGACCAGTCCCCGTGCATCAGGGGCGGCGGGTCGATCCCCGCGGCCAGGAGCGCCGCCCGCCAGCCCTCGATCCGGCCGGCGCTGTCGAACCAGTCGGACGGCCCCGAGACGTGCCACACGGTGCGGTGCCCCGCGTCGAGGAGATGCTGGGTCGCCGCCCGCGCGCCAGCCACCTGGTCGACCGTCACCAACGGCACCGGCCGGTGCGGATCGCCGTCGACGGTCACCAGTGGAACGTCCTTGGGCAGCCGTTCCAGGGCCTCGCCGGCCGACTCGACCGGCGCGATGACGACGATGCCGGCCACCCGGTGGGCCAGGTGCCGCTCGACCGCGGCCGAGATGGAGCGGTGGTCGAGGTTGCGGACGCTGCCCACGCTGACCGCGAAGCCCTCCTGGGCGGCCGTCTGCTCCAGGGCGGCCAGCAGCGACGCCGGGCCGTAGAGGGTCGTGTTCTGTGCCACCACGCCGATGACCTGGGACCGACCGGTCACCAGTGCGCGCGCGGCGCCGTTCGGGCGGTAGCCGAGTTCGGCGATCGCCGCCCGCACCCGCAACCGGGTCTGCTCACGCACGTTGGGGTGCCCGTTGAGCACCCGCGACACCGTCTGGTGGGAGACACCGGCCAGACGAGCGACATCTGTCATCGCGGGACCGTGCACGGCCATTTCACTCCCCCCGCCTGCAACCCGACCCGCGGCCCGTCGACGTCGACTGGAGCGGCCCGGCCCGATCCCCCTCGCTCAGCCACCACGCCGGTGCTGAATCGCAGGTGACCAGCGCTGGATCGCCGACAGTCTACGCCAGGCACCGCCTCGATCACGGAACGGCTGAGCGGGAACTACACGGCGTGTGCCAGGTCGGGCGGCCAGCGCCGTGCGCCGCGCGTGCCGGGCGCCCTGACCCGGGCCGGTCACAGCGGACCGCCGCCCCGCTCCGCGCTCCTGGACAGAGCGCGGAACAGGGCGGCGGCGGGCCGGAGCCGGGGACGTGGACACCTTCCGCGGTGGGAGGGGTGGTCCGTTCGCGTCACCCGTGGATTACTCGCTGTGTGATCGGCGTCACGGTGTCGTCAGGTCGAATCGACGCACGGCGACCGCGCCACCGAGCGCCTGTGTGGCGTGGTTGAAGATGGCGAACCGGTAGCCCATGAAGAACTGCCAGTTGTCCGCCAGGGTCAGGGCGTTGCCGAAGGAGGTGAAGTTGACCCCGTCGGTGCTGTACGAGAAGCGGGCCTGCCGGCCGGAGCCGGGTCTGATGTCGGCGTTGGCCCGCAACCAGATCCGGCCACCGGAGACGGCGGTGCTCGCCACCTCGCTGCCGGTGCTGGTGGTGTTCCAGCTGCCGTCCATCGTGAGGCCGTTCTGCATGACCAGGCGGGTGGACCCGTTGTCCCGTCGTACTCCGATCCAGGCCGACGAGTTGCGCAGCACCGCCAGGCCGGTGCGATCACCGTCGCGCATCGTGGAGTAGTCCAACTCGATGGTGGCGGTCGAGGTGGGGCCCTGGATCCGGTGGGTCAGCGTGTTGCGCGCCTTGTACAGGTCGCTGGTGACGGTGGCGGTCTGCAGGTTCAGCCCGTTGTTGACCGACCATTTGCTGTTGTCGGGGTTGTGGTTCCACTCCCACTGCGGGCCGAGGGTGGTGCCGGCGAACGTGTCGGTGCCGGTGAGTGGCTTCACCGCACGCGGCGGCGCGGGCAGGTTCGGCTTCGGGTACGAGCTGCCCCACGTGCCGTTGACGGTCTGCAGGACAGGCCAGCCGTCGCCGGTCCAGGTGATCGGCGCCATGGCGGGCATCCGACCACCGGGGTACGCGTCGACGAACGCCATGTAGTACCAGTCGCCGTTCTGGGTCTGCACCAGCCCGCCCTGGTGCGGCACGCCGCCACCGGAGATCGGGCCGGGCAGGTTGAGCAGCACCTGACGCTGCTCGTAGGGGCCGAACGGGCCGTTCGTCGACTTCAGCACGTACTGGCCGTTGGCCGGCCGGGTGAGCCAGATGTAGTAGGCGCCGTTGCGCTTGTAGAAGCGCGCGCCCTCCAGCGTCCCGATGCTCGACGGCGTGCTGTAGACCTGCTGGTTACGGACCTGCGTCTTTCCGTCGGCGGACAGCTGCGCGACGCTGATGTTGGTGTTGCCGTACGCGACGTACATGGTGTCGTTGTCGTCGATCAGCATGCCGGCGTCGTAGTAGCAGTTGGGGATGGTGGTGTGCTTGGTCCACGTGCCGTCGACGGCGGACGCGGTGTAGATGTGGGTCTGCGCGAAGTCGATGCACCCGGCCCAGTAGTACGTCTTGTTGCTCGGCCGGTAGTTCAACGTCGAGGCCCAGATCCCGTCGACGTACGCGTTGCCACCGCTCATGTCGTACTTCGAGCCGAAGTCCAACCGGGGTACGGAGTGCCCGGCGTACTCCCAGTTCACCAGGTCGTACGAGCGCAGCACCGGGGCGCCCGGCGAGTAGTGCATGGTGGACGCCGACATGTAGTAGACGTTGTCGACCCGGATGATGTCGACGTCGGCGAAGTCCTGCCAGACCACCGGGTTCGAGTACGTGCCGTTCGACGGGGGCGGCGTGGTGGGGGGCGGCGAGGTGGGGTCGCCCCCGCCGTCGACGCGCACGAGTTGCCACTGCTGGTTGGTGCCGTTCCAGTCGTCGTACTGCACGATGTTGCCACCGTCGGCGGTCGAGGCGCCCTGCACCTCCATCGCCTTGTTGCTGTTGCGGTTGATCAACCGGACGTAGCCGCCGTCCGAGTCGGTCAACCGGAACTGCTGGTTGGTGCCGTTGTTGTCGGACCACTGCACGATCGCCCCGCCGTTGGCGGTCGAGCGGCCCGACACGTCCAGCACCTTGCCCGACAACCGCGACTTGATCCGGTAGTAACCACCGCCGGAGTCCACGAACTGCCACTGCTGCTGGTTACCGTTGTTGCGCGTCCACTGGGTGATCCGCGCGCCGTCGTTCGTGGCCAGGTTGTAGACGTCCACCGCCTTGCCACTGTTGCGGTTCACCAACACGTACCAGGCGCTCGTGTCGACAGTCGCCGCTGACGCAGGCGACGAGGCGACGGCCGCGGCCGCGCCACCGACCACCAGTGTCATCGCGGCGACGGCGAGTCTCGACAGCCACCCGCGCCCACGTGGCGCACCCCGGGGAACCCGACCGATGGAAAGCATGATCCTCCTCTGCTGACGCGAACCGTGCGGTCTGGGTCGGCGTCCGCGGCACCGGGCGGGGCACCGAGCTGACCACGCCCGGCCATGTGATCGCTAACACCGATCGTCCGACCGTCGCGGCGACGAGGTGCCGAAACCGCGGGGTAGGACGCGCGCGCGGCCGGACCAGCCAACGACATCGACCATCTTGGCTATAGACTGTGAGCGATAACATGCTGTTCGTCAAGTCGTAACACAGCCGCCGCGTGGCCCCGCTGGCGCACACGCGAACGGGTGGCCCACCCCGCCCGCAGGCAGGGATGGACCACCCGTTTGTCGTAAACGCTCCGAACGCGCGGATCAGAAGCCGCGGGCCAGCCGGTAGTAGGCCTGGTTCCAGCGGATCTCGTCGGCGAAGCGGCGCGGCTCGGTGTCGGCGTCGATGACGACGAGCTCGGTCCGGCTCATCTCGGCCAGGTCGTGCAGCTCCTCGGTGCCCACCGCCTGCGACAGCACGGTGTGGTGGGGGGCGCCGGCGGTGATCCACGCCTCGGCCGAGACCGGCAGGTCCGGTCGCGGCCGCCAAACGGCGCGGGCGACCGGCAGCCGGCGCAGCGGCTGCGGCGGCGTCACCACGTCGATCTCGTTGGCCACGAGCCGGAACCGCTCCCCCATGTCGGCCAGCCCCAGCACCACCGCCGGACCGGGCGCGGCGTCGAACACGAGCCGCACCGGGTCCTCCCGCCCGCCGATGCTCAACGGGTGGATCTCCACGTTGGGCACGTCGGACGCGATGGTGGGGCAGACCTCGAGCATGTGGGCGCCCAGCACCACCTCCTGGCCCGGAGTCAGGTCGTAGGTGTAGTCCTCCATGAACGACGTGCCGCCCTCGACCCCCACCGACATCGCCTTGAGGGTGTGCAGCAGGATGGACGTCTTCCAGTCGCCCTCGCCGCCGAAGCCGTAGCCGTCGGCCATCAGCCGCTGCACGGCGATGCCGGGCAGCTGACGCAGGCCACCGAGGTCCTCGAAGTTCGTGGTGAACGCCCGGAACCCGCCGGCGTCCAGGAACGCACGCATGCCGAGTTCCAGACGGGCCGCGTAGCGCAGCGAGTCGTGCCGCTCGCCCCCCGGAAGCAGCTCGGCGCCGACGCGGTAGGTGTCTCCGTACTCCTTGACCAGCTCGTCGACGTCGGCGTCGGCGACCTCGCCGACCACCTGGACCAGGTCGTTGACGCCGTAGGTGTTGACCGACACCCCGAAGCGCAGCTCCGCCTCGACCTTGTCACCCTCGGTCACCGCGACGTCGCGCATGTTGTCGCCGAAGCGGGCCAGCCGCAGCGACCGCATCGCCGACCAGCCGAGCGCCGCGCGGGCCCAGGCCCCGACCCGGCTGGTCACCCGCGGGTCACTCACGTGCCCGGCGACGGTCTTGCGGGCCACCCCGAGACGGGTCTGGATGTACCCGAACTCGCGGTCGCCGTGGGCGGCCTGGTTCAGGTTCATGAAGTCCATGTCGATGTCGTCCCACGGCAGCAGGACGTTCGCCTGGGTGTGCAGGTGCAGCAGCGGCGTCTGCAGGGCGTCCAGACCGGAGATCCACATCTTCGCCGGTGAGAACGTGTGCATCCACGCGATGACCCCGATGGCCCCCTGAGCGGCGGCGTCCCGGCAGACCTGCAGGATCTCACCGCTGTTGGTCAGGACGGGCTTCCAGACCACCCGGGCGGGAATCTGCGGCGAGTCGTCGAGCGCGGCCGCGATCTGGCGGGACTGCTCCGCGACCTGCCGGAGCGTCTCCTCGCCGTACATGCCTTGGCTGCCGGTGAGGAACCAGATCTCGGGTTGGGTTTGTGGTGCCATGGGGTTGCCTTCCACGAGAGGAACGATCACTTGTAACGAATTCCGATGAGGCGCTGCAGGAGGATGAACGCGAAGAGCAGACCGCCGATCACGATCTTGGTCCACCAGGAGTTGAGACTCCCGTCGAAGGTGATGAGGGTCTGAATCACACCGAGCACCAGCACGCCGAGCACCGTGCCGAAGACGTAACCCGAGCCACCGGTGAGCACGGTGCCTCCGATCACGACGGCGGCGATGACGTCCAATTCCATGCCGACGGCGATCAGCGGGGCGCCCGAGAGGGTGTAGAAGGACAGCAGGATGCCACCGATCGCGGAGCACAGGCCGCTGATCGTGTAGACGGCGATCCGGGTCCGCCCCAACGGCAGGCCCATCAGCAGCGCCGACTGCGGGTTGCCGCCGATCGCGTACACGTTGCGACCCAACCGGGTGTAGGCCAGCACGTACGCCGCGACGAGCACCACGGCGAAGGCGATCAACACGCTGATCGAGACGAAGTTGCCCCGGGGATCCCCGATCCGCTCCTGCGACATCCTGGTCCAGAACCCGTCGGTGATGGGGATGGACGAGCCGGAGATGAACGTGCACATGCCGCGGGCGAAGAACATCCCGGCGAGCGTGACGATGAACGGCTGGATGTCGAAGAAGTGGATGGCGCACCCCATCAACAGGCCGAGCGTCGGGCCGATGAGCAGGGCGATGACGAGCACGAGCGCCGCGGGCAGGCCCTTGTGCAACAGATCCGCCGACACCATCGCCGTCATGGCGACGACGGATCCCACCGACAGGTCGATGCCACCGGTGAGGATCACGAAGGTCATCCCCACCGCGACGACGAGCAGGAATCCGTTGTCGATGAAGACGTTGAAGATGACCTGCACGTTCGAGAAGGCCGTGTACTGGGACACGCCGATGCCGTACATCACCAGGAGCAGGGCGAGCGTGGCCAGCACCGGCACCTGCCGCCGAGGCAGCCGGATCCGGGTGCGGCGGGGGGCGGTGAGCGATCCGGTGGTCATGCCGGCACCTGCTCCTTCGGCTTGTCGACGACGGGGCGCGGCGGCGGGGCGCTTCTTCTGCGCCGGCTGAACTTGGCGCGGAACGCCGGCGCCTGGATGAGGCAGACGGCGATGACGACGACCGCTTTGAACAGCAGAGACGTCTGCGGTGAGATGTTCATGGCGTACACCGTGGTGGTCAGGGTCTGGATGATCAGCGCGCCGAGGATCGTGCCGCTCAGGAAGAACCGGCCGCCGGCGAGGGACGTGCCACCGATGACGACCGCGAGGATGGCGTCCAACTCCACCCAGAGGCCGACGGCGTTGCCGTCGGCGCTGGAGACGTTGGCCGTCATCATGAAGCCGGCGATCGCCGCGCAGACGGCGCTGACGACGTACGCGAGGAAGATGACCCGGCCGGAGCGGATGCCGGCGAGTCGGCTCGCCTCCGCGTTGCCGCCCACCGACTCGATGATCATGCCGAGTGCGGTACGGCGGGTGAACGCGGCGACGAGCAGCGCCGCGGCGAGGGCGATGAAGATGGCCAGCGGCAGGGTCAGCAGGTGGCCCAGCCCGATCGCCCGGAACGGCCCGGAGTTGATGGTGATGATCTGACCCTGGGTGATCAACTGGGCGAGGCCCCGGCCGGCCACCATCAGGATCAGGGTGGCGATGATCGGTTGGATCCCGATCACGGCCACCAGCACCCCGTTCCAGACGCCGAGCACGAGCGCGACCCCCAACGCCATCGCGAGGGCGGTCAGCACCACGGCCAGGCTGTTCTGGTCGGGCTGCTTGCTGATGTACATGCAGGCCATCGCGCCGCTGATCGCGCACACCGAGCCGACCGACAGGTCGATGCCGCCGGTCGAGATGACCAGGGTCATGCCCAGCGCGACGAGGATCAGCGGCGCGCTCAAGCGCAGGATGTCGATCGGCGAGCCGTACAGGTGCCCGTCCTTGAGCTCGATGGACAGGAACCCGGGCCGGTAGATCGTGTTCGCGGCGAGCATGGCGACCAGCACGGCGACGGGCCAGAACAGCCGGTGACCGATCATCGTCCGATAGCGGCCCATGGTGTCGTTCATCGGTCCACCTCCTCCCGGTGAGATCCACTCGCGATCGTCTGCATGATGCGCTCGGCGTCGAGGCCCTCGTCGTTGGCGAGCTGCGCGACCATCTGCCGGTCGCGCATGACCGCCACCTTGTGGCTGAGGCGCAGCACCTCCTCCAGCTCGGCGGAGATGAACAGCACCGCCATCCCGCCGTCGGACAACTGCGTCACGAGCTTCTGGATCTCGGTCTTCGCGCCGATGTCGATGCCCCGGGTCGGCTCGTCCAGGATCAGCAGCCGCGGCTCGGTGATCAGCCACCGGGCCAGGAGCACCTTCTGCTGGTTACCGCCGGAGAGGTTGCGGACCGGCACCTCCGGGTCCGCCGGACGGATGTTGAGGGCCTTGATGTACTTGTCGACCAGCTCGTCCTGCCGGCGGCGCGGGATGGGCCGCAGCCAGCCGCGGGCGGCCTGCATGGCGAGGATGATGTTCTCGCGGACCGACAGCTCGGGAACGATGCCCTCGGCGCGGCGGTTCTCCGAGCAGAAGCCGACGCCCTGGTCAATGGCCTGCGCGGGGGTACGCAGACTGCTCGACGTGCCGTCGATCGCGACCTGCCCGCCGTCGGCCCGGTCAGCGCCGAAGAACAGCCGCGCCACCTCGGTACGCCCGGAGCCCAGCAGACCGGCCAGGCCCACCACCTCGCCGGCGTGGATGGTCAGGCTGAACGGCGCGACCGCGCCCGCCCGGCCGAGGTTCGACACCGCGACCAGCGGGGTGCCCTCCTCCAGCTCGGCCAGGTCCCGCCGGGAGTGCTCCTCGATTCCTTCGAGGACGTCGAGTTCCTTGCCGATCATCTTCTCGACGAGGCTGAGCTGGGGCAGCTCGGCGGTCGGGTACTCGCCGACGAGCCCGCCGTTGCGCAGCACGGTGATGCGGTCGGCGATCTCGTAGACCTGATCGAGGAAGTGGGTCACGAACAGGATCGCGATACCTTCGTCGCGCAGTTGCCGCATGATGCGGAACAGTTGCGCGACCTCACCCGCGTCGAGGCTGGACGTCGGTTCGTCCAGGATCAGCACCCGGGCCTGGATGTCGATCGCACGGGCGATCGCGACCATCTGCTGGATCGCGAGGGAGTACGAGCCCAGCGGCGCGCTGACGTCGAGGTCGAGGTCGAGGCGGGCCAGGAGCGCGCGGGCGCGTCGGCGGACCTCACCCCAGCGGACGGCGCCGAGGAGCCGCGGCTCGCGGCCGATGAAGATGTTCTCCGCCACCGAGAGGTTGGTGCAGAGATTGACCTCCTGGTAGACGGTGCTCACCCCGGCCGCCGTCGCCTGCATCGGGCCGGTGAAGGACACCGGCTCACCGTCGAGGGTGATCGTGCCCTCGTCGGTGTGGTAGACGCCGGTCAGCACCTTGATGAGGGTCGACTTGCCGGCGCCGTTCTCGCCCATCAGGGCGTGCACCTCGCCGGGGAAGAGCCGGAAGTTGACGTCGTGGAGTGCGCGCACCCCGGGAAAGGACTTGCTGATCCCGGTCATCGTCAGGACCGGACGGCTATCCGTCATCCCATCAGACCTCTTCTGGGGGTTGTCGACGCGGAAGGGCCGCTGCGCTCCCACCGCGCCCGCCCGGCCGCCCCTGCGGGGGGCTCGGGCGGGCGTGGCGCGGGTCATCGCGGGTCATGCCCGGTCCGTTCGGGTTTATGGGGTGACGCGGCGGGGTCGCCACGCGAGCGCGGCGACCCCCCTGCGTCGATCAGTACTTGCGGGTGGGCAGAGCCTCCTTGGCCTGCTCGGTCGTGAAGGTGGTCTCCTCGGTCTCGATCCGAGGCGGCACCGTCTCGCCCGCGTGGACCTTCTTGGCCAGGTCCATCAGCTGTGGGCCGAGCAGCGGGCTGCACTCCGCGATGAAGTTGAACTTCCCGTCGGCGAGGGCCTGCATGCCGTCCTTGACGGCGTCGACCGTGATGATGGTGATGTCCTTGCCGGGCACCTTGCCAGCCGCGGTAATGGCCTCGAGCGCACCCAGACCCATGTCGTCGTTGTGCGCGAACAGCACGTCGATCTTCGGGTTGGCCTTGAGGAACTGCTCCATGACCTGCTTGCCGCCCGCCCGGGTGAAGTCACCCGGCTGGGAAGCGATGATCTTCAGGTTCGGGTTGGCGGCGATCGCCTCGCCGAAGCCCTTCTTGCGGTCGTTGGCCGGAGCGGCACCGGTGTTGCCCTGCAGCTCGACGATGTTCACCGGGCCCGTGGCGCTCTTCTTCTGCTCGACCAGCCACTCACCGGCGAGCCGACCCTCCTTGACGAAGTCCGAGCCGAGGAACGTCTTGTACAGGCTCTTGTCGGCCGAGTCGACCGAGCGGTCGGTCAGGATGACCGGAATGCCGGCGTCCTTGGCCTCCTTGAGCACGGTGTCCCAGCCGGACTCCACGACCGGCGAGAAGGCGATGACGTCGACCTTCTGCTGGATGTAGTTGCGGATCGCCTTGATCTGGTTTTCCTGCTTCTGCTGCGCGTCGTCGAACTTCAGCTCGATGCCGGCCGCAGCGGCGGACTCCTTGATCGAGGTGGTGTTCGCGGTACGCCACCCGCTCTCCGCACCGACCTGGGAGAAGCCCATGGTGATCTTGCCGTCGTCCTTGGACCCGCCGCCGCCGGTGTCGCTGTTGCCGCAGGCCGCCACGCCGCCCACGAGCAGCACGCTGGCGAGGACCGCGACAGCGCGCCACGGAGCGGACTGCGTTCGCATCTTTCCCATCAGTTCTCCTTGGCTGGGGTGTGGTGGGGACCGCGCGAGCCGCCGACGTGCGAAGGGTGGCGTACGCGGGTGGTGCGTGCTGGTGCGTCGGTGGAGCAGACCGGCGGGCCCGGATGGCCGATGGAGACGGTCAGGGACCTGCCGGTGCGACTGGTTGTTGCCCGTAGACGTTCTGGTAGCGGTGGTAGAGAGCGTCGATGTCGGCCTGCGCGATCGGCACCGGCTGCCCGAGGGTCCGCGCCAGGTACGCGGTGCGGGCCACGTCCTCGCACATGACCGCGGCCTTGACCGCCGCCCGGGCGTCCCGACCGATGGAGAAGACGCCGTGGTTGCGCATCAGCACCGCGGGAGAGCGGTGCCCGGCGAGCGTGGCGACGATGCCCTTGCCGATGTCGTCGCCGCCGATCAGCGCGAACGGACCCAGCGGGATCTCCCCGCCGAACTCGTCGGCCTGCGCCGTGAGGTGGCAGGGGATCGCCTCTCCGCAGGCGGCCCAGGCGCTGGCGTACGAGCTGTGCGTGTGCACGACCCCACCGACCTCGGGCATGGCGCGGTAGACGTAGGCGTGGGCGGCCGTGTCGCTGGACGGGGCGAGGTCCCCCTCGACGAGCACACCGTCGAGGTCGCAGACCACCATGGTGTCGGCCGTGAGGTCGTCGTAGCCCACACCGCTCGGCTTGATCACCATGAGGTCCTGACCGGGGACCCGCGCCGAGACGTTGCCGGACGTCCAGGCGACCAGGTTGTACCGGGTCAGCTCGCTGTGCAGGCGGGCGACGACCTCGCGCAGCTCGCCGATCTGCCGACTCACCTCTGCGTTCATGCGACGACCTCCAGCGGGGCCTCGTGCGTGGCCGCGACGGCCTCGACCGCCGCGTTGCGGATCGCCCGCAGGCGGAGCATGACGTCGTTGCCGCCCCGACCGAAGTGGTCGTGCAGGGCCCGGTACTCGGCGTACAGGGCGTCGTAGGCGCGCGCCCGGTCGGGATCCGGCGTGTAGACCGCCTCGTGCACACGCCCCATCGCCTGCGACGCCTCGTGGATCGACGGGTACGCCCCGGCGGCGACGGCGGCGTGGATCGCCGACCCGAGCGCCGGCCCCTGCGCGGACGCGATGATGTTCAGCGGTCGCTTGGTCACGTCGGCGTAGATCTGCATCAGCAGCTTGTTGTTGGTGAGACCGCCCGCGATCACCAGGTCGTTCACCGGAACCCCGGCCTCGACGAACGCGTCGATGATCATCCTGGTGCCGTACGCCGTGGACTCCAGCAGCGCACGGTAGATGTCCTGCGGCCGGGTGGCCAGGGTCATCCCGACGATCATCCCGCTGAGGTCGTGATTGACCAGCAGCGAGCGGTTGCCGTTCCACCAGTCCAACGCGACCAGGCCGTGTGCGCCGACCGGCTGGCTGGCGGCAAGCTCGGTGAGGCGTTCGTGCGAGTCGAGGCCGGCGGGGGCGCCGTGCTCGACGAACCAGCCGAAGATGTCGCCGACGCCGCTCTGCCCGGCCTCGTAGCCCCAGGCGCCGGGGCTGATGCCGCCGTCCACGACACCGCACATGCCGGCCACCTCGGCGACCTCCGCGCCGTTGACCACGTGGCAGGTCGAGGTGCCCATGATGGCGACCAGCCGACCGGGCTCCACCGCCTGCGCGGACGCCGCGGTGACGTGCGCGTCGACGTTGCCGACGGCCACCGCGATCCCCTCCGGCAGACCGGTCCAGGCCGAGGCGCGGGCGGTGAGCGTGCCGGCGCGGGCGCCGAGCGGCAGCAGCGGGCCGTCGAGCTTGGCCACGAAGTCGCCGAAGCCCGGGTTGAGCGCGGTCAGGAAGCTCTCGGACGGGTACTGCCCGTCCTGCAGGATGCCCTTGTAACCCGCGGTGCAGACGTTACGGGTCTCGGTGCCGCTGAGCTGCCAGACGATCCAGTCGGCGGCCTCGATGAACCGCTCGGCCCGGTGGTAGATCTCCGGGTCCTCCTCCAGGATCTGCAGACCCTTGGCGTACTGCCACTCGGCGGAGATCTTGCCGCCGTACCGGCCGATCCACGGCTCCGCCCGCTCGTGGGCCAGCGCGTTGATCCGGTCGGCGTGCGGCTGCGCGGCGTGGTGCTTCCACAGCTTGACCCAGGAGTGCGGCCGATCGCGCAGCTCGGGATCCTCGCAGAGCGGGGTGCCGTGGGCGTCGGTCGGCAGCACGGTGCAGGCGGTGAAGTCGATGCCGATGCCCACCACCGCTGCGGGGTCCACCCCTGCGGCGGACACCGCCGCCGGGACGGCGTAGCGCAGCACGTCGCGGTAGTCGTCCGGATTCTGCAGCGCCCAGTCCGGGGGCAGCGGTCGACCTCCGGGCAGCGTCTCGCTGATGACTCCGTCGCCATACTCGTGCACCGCGGTCCCCAACTCGGCACCGTCGGAAACCCGGACCACGAGGGCCCGCCCGGAGAGAGTGCCGAAGTCGACACCCACGACGTAGCTTTCGGCAGCTCCGTCCACACGCTCCATGTTCACCTCCACCGTTAACGGGGATAGTGTTAACGTTCACATCCAGCGCCGTCAAGACATCAAGCTGCAACAGCTCCGTAACGGAACGCGGAGGCCGCGCCCAGTCGGGCGGGTAGCTACGGGATTGGCGCAAAGGCCGCGATTCCGTCTCCAGGCCGGTCAGCGCAGCGCCGAGAGGGCGACGCCTGGTCGGCAGTCGGCCGAAACCTCCTCGCCCGGCGGGCGGCCGGACGCCCCATCGGCCGGCCGCCGGCCCGGCGCCGCCTCAGCCGGCAGGACGACAGCGATGTCCCCGCACCACTGCGTCACGGCGGGACGTTGCGATCGCGACGGTGGCCCAGGCAACGGCGATGTCAGCGATAACATCGTCGCGGCCGCCGCCCTCGCATGATCAGATCTATGATCCGCGCCGCGGCCGCCGCCGAGCCCATGAGCGCGCGATCCGGTCGCCGACGTGCACCTCGGGTGCCCCGCCCAGGGCTCGTGTTATCGATAACATTCGACGTTTGGCGACCGCCGCCCGCCCGGTCTCGACTCATCGCGTCTCGCCCGCGCCCGCGTGGCGCCTGACCCGACCGGGCGACAAGACGTGCGGCGTCGCGCCCATGGCCGGAGTGGGGCCTCCGACGCGACCCCGCGCTGGTGATCGACTCCAGGTCGGCGAGGTCGCGGTATCCGGTCGGCCGGACACCGCGACATCGCTGAACCGGGGTCGGTTATGCGCCTCGGGCCCGGCCCCGGAGGGCCGGACCGGGGCGGGTCGGGCGGGTCGGGCGGGGCGGGCCCGTCGGGTCAGGCGGTCCGGCCGCGGTTGTAGAGCGCCTTGGCCCAGAGGAAGCAGGCCACCGTGATGACGGCGCACCAGGCGACCGCGAGGATCCCGTTGATGCCGATTCCGCTGCCGAGCAGGAGGCCTCGGAGGGTCTCCATGACCGGCGTGAAGGGTTGGTAGTCGGCGAAGAGGCGCACCGCCGTCGGCATCGAGTCGGTGGGGACGAACCCGCTGCCGAGGAACGGCAGGAGCATCAGCGGCATGGGCACGTTGCTGGCCGTCTCGACGCTCTTCGTCGCCAGGCCGAGGGCGACCGTCAGCCAGGTGACCGCGAAAGTGATCATGGTGAGGACGCCGATCGCGGCGAGCCACTCGACGGCACTGGCGGTGGGACGGAACCCGACGAGCAGCGCCACGCCGGTGACGACCGCGAGGCTGAGCATCGTCTGGAGCACGCTGCCCACGACGTGGCCGGTGAGGACCGACGGTCGGAAGATCGCCATCGTACGGAAGCGGGCGATGATGCCCTCGGCCATGTCCATGGCGACGGAGATGGCGGTGCCCTGCGCCGCGCTGGCCACCGTGATGAGCAGGATTCCCGGGGTGACGTAGTTGGCGTAGTCGGCACGGCCGCCGGAGGGCCCGAGGCCGGCGCCGAGCGTGCCGCCGAAAACGTAGACGAAGAGCAGCAGAAGGATGACGGGAAGACCGACGAGCATGAGGGTCAGCGAGGGGTAGCGCCGCATGTGCAGGAGGTTGCGCCGCAGCATGGTGTTCGAGTCGCGCAGGGCGAGGTTGAGGGTGCTCATCGGGCGGAAGCCCTTTCGTGGCCGGACCGCCCGGCCCGGGTGTCGGGGTGGCTGTCGGGGTGGTCGGGGTGGCTGTCGGGTCGGCCGGTGAGGGCGAGGAAGACGTCGTCGAGGTCGGGGGTGTGCACGGCGAGGCCGGCCACGGTGATCGCGTCGCGGTCGAGGTGGTCGAGGACCGACCGCAACGAGCCGACCCCGCCGTCGCTCGGCACCTGGAGGGTGAGCGCGGCGTCGTCCCGGGTGGCCGCCGCGAACGTACGGGCCGCCGAGTCGAGCCCTTCCTGGTCGGCGAACCGCAACACGACGTGGCCGCCCGGGATGAGCCGCTTGAGCTCGTGCGGAGTGCCCTCGGCGATCAGCCGGCCATGGTCGAGGAACGCGACGCGGTCGGCGAGTTGATCGGCCTCCTCCAGGTACTGGGTCGTCAGCAGGATGGTGACGCCCTCGGCGGCGAGGGCCCGGATGATCTGCCACATGGCGCGGCGGCTGCGCGGGTCGAGGCCGGTCGTCGGCTCGTCGAGGAAGATGACGCGGGGGTCGCCGACCAGGGTCATCGCGAGGTCGAGCCGACGGCGCATGCCGCCGGAGTACGTCGAGGCTGGCTTGTCCGCCACCTCGGTCAGATCGAACCGCGCGAGCAGGTCGGCGATTCGTCGCCGACCCTCCGCCCGGTCCAGGTGGCACAGGTCGGCCATCAGGTTCAGGTTCTCCCGGCCGGTGAGCAGGTTGTCCACGGCGGAGAACTGGCCGGTCACGCCGATCAGCTCACGGACCGCGTCGGGCTCACGGGTCACGTCGTGGCCGAGGACGCGGGCGTGGCCGTCGTCCGCCCGGAGCAGGGTGGAGAGGATCTGCACGGTGGTGGTCTTGCCGGCGCCGTTCGGGCCGAGCAGCGCGAAGATCGTTCCCTCGGTGATCATCAGGTCGATGCCGTCGAGGACGACCTTGTCACCGTAGGACTTCCGCAGCTCGGTGGTGACGATCGCGGGTTTCCTGCTGCTGGTCATGGTCTCCTCATTTGCGGTGGGGGGTCGCGGCGGATCAGGCACGGCGGATCGTGATGTCGCCGTAGGAGGTGTTCGCGCGGATCTCGACCGTCTCGTCGGTCTCGGCCGGGCCGTCGGCCGACTCGAGCGCGTTGTGCACGCGCCCGTGCCGGGAGCTGACGTCGAGCCAGGCGGCGGTGCCCCGCCGGACACCGACCTCGATCGCGCCGTACGAGGTGTGCGACTCGACCGACCCGCGTACGACCTCGCCGAGCCGGACGTTGCCGTACGCGGTGCGTGCCGCCACCGAGGCCATCGACGCGTCCACGGCGATGTCGCCGTACGCGGTGTTGACGCGGACCTCACCGCCGCTGCGGCCGATCCAGCAGTCGCCGGAGGAGTTCTTGATCTCCGCGGTGCCGTCGACCGTGCCGAGGCGCACCTTTCCGGAGGAGGCCTTCACCCGGGCGGAACCGGTGACACGCTCCACCGCGACCTCGCCGTGGCTGCTGTCGATCTCCAGCGGCCCGGTCTCCTCGAGCCGGATGCCGCTGCCGGTCTTGATGCGGCACTCGCCGAGCCGCCCCTCGCCGCGAAACGCCGCCCACGCCGCCTCGGCATGCAGCCGTGACCCGCTCGGCACCTCGATGAGGACGTCGACCGAGGGCCCGGAGCCGAAGCCGTATCGGCGCCAGCTCTTGGGCACCCTGATCCGCAGGAGCCCGGCGGCGTACTCGACGGTGGTCTGCTCCGCGGCGCTCACGTCGGCCTTGCTCGACGGGTCGCGGGGCCGCACCTGCACCACCGTGTCGGTGCGGTCGGTCGCGGCGATCCAGGCGTCCCCGACGGGCAGCTCGACCTGGACGGAAATCGGTTCTGGTGTCTCGAAAACAGGCATGGTGGTCTCCCGGAAGGTGGGTGGTGGAGGCGAACGGAGGTGGCGGAGGGTGCGCGGCTCAGCGCGCCCAGCCGGTGACGTGCTGGCCGGAGCGGGGCGGCTCCAACCGACGCGGTGGCTGGCGATCCGTGCCGCCGGCCCCGACGGCGGCGGCGACGGCTCGCACCAGCCAGGCGTTGACGGACAGCCCGGCCCGGCTGGCGGCCCCGTCGACGCTGGCCTTGAGATGGTCGGGGAGACGGAGGTTGATCCGGGACGTGCCGCCCTCGTCGCCCTCGGGCGGGAGCAGCGGCGCCGGCGCCGGAGACGGTTCGCTGACCGCATCTGAGCTGTCCGCCAGCGGGCTCGCGGGCGTCACCACGAAGTTGGGCTCGCGCCCGCGCAGCCGGACGTGCACCGACCCGGGGGCGAGATCGCGGGTGATCTCGTCGGCCGCGTCGGACAGCGCCTCGAGCAGCGTGAGGTGGGTCGCCGCCTCCAGTTGAGTGAAGAGCCGCTCGGCCAGTATCCGACCCTCCGGGTCGACGCCCTCGGCGGCCACAGCGAACTCGTTGCGCAGGTTCTCGACGTACGGCCTCAGGTCCATGGCACCATGATGGCACCATTTTGGCTCAGGATGCAACAGTGATGGCTCAGATTGCTGCCATGACGGCGGCTACCCCGCCGTACCCCGATCAATCGTGGCCGCCGGGCGCGGCCACGCGCGAGCGCGCCGCGCCCGACGCCCGGCGGCGGTCGCGCTCAGCGCGAGGAGAGCACCTTCTCGGCGTACGCCCAGAGCCGGTCCGCGGCGACCGGGTCGACCGCGTGGTCCGCGACCCCGCCGGTGGCGTTCGGGCCACCGGGCACCACCTCCGCCTCCTGGTTGTCGACGAAGTACCGGCTGCCGATGCCGTCGAGCAGGGGTGACGCGGCGAGCAGGACGGTGGTCGCCGCTCCCTGGGCGGGCGTCTTGTAGTAGTCCGGCACCACCAGGTTGCCCGCCTCGTCCATCGCGCCGAGCGCGCGCATCATGTCGTCGTCGATGTGACGTTGCAGGTTGGTGTGGATGTACCCGGGGTTGAGGGCGTTGGCGGTGATCCCGTCCCTCGCCCACCGCCGGGTGATGCCGACCGCGAGCAGGACGTCCGCGGTCTTGGACTGCCCGTACGCCGACCACGGGTCGTACGGGCGCCGCTCGAACTGGGGGTCCTCGACATCGAACGGAGCGCCCAGGTGCGCCCCGGAGCTGACCACCACGACCCGGGCCGCCCCGGCGGCACGCAAGTTGTCGTGCAGACCGACGGCGAGCGCGAAGTGACCAAGGTAGTTGGTCGCGAGCTGGAGTTCCCAGCCCTGCGCGGAGAGCTGCCGAGTCGGAAGCGCCATGATGCCGGCGTTGGCGACCAGCGTGTCGAGCGGGCCCCGCCAGGCCCCGACGAAGGCGTCGACCGAGCCCAGATCGGCGAGGTCGAGCGCGGCCGACCGGACGACGCCCCGGGTGGCGTCGGTGGCGAACTCCTCGACGAGCCGAGCGGCCCGCCGCGGGTCACGGACCGCGACGGTGACCTCGGCGCCGGCACCGGCCAGGGCGCGTACCGTCTCGACACCGAGGCCGGAGGCACCGCCGGTGACGATCATCCGGCGCCCGGCGAGGTCCACGCCGTCGAGGATCTCGACGGCGGTGGTACGGGCGGTGAACGACGTGGTGAGGCGTGGGTTCGCTGTCATGCCAGCCAGACTATGAACCTGGACCTGGACTGCCTATAGTCTAAGATCCGCGATACTTTAGTGATCGTCCAGGGCGGTGCCGATGGATCCCCTTGAGGACGTACTGGCGTTGCTCGGTGCGACGAGTCACGTCTCCGCCGGCCTCGTCGCCGGAGGGCGCTGGGCGGTCCGGTTCGACCCACCGGCCGGCGCCAAGTTCAACGCCATCCGGCGCGGCCGCTGCTTCCTGCTCGTCGACGGCCAGCCCGAGCCGGTCGGCCTCGCCGAAGGCGACTGCTACCTGCTGACCCGGCCGGTGGCCTACACGCTCTTCAGTGACCCCGACGCACCGGTCCAGCCGGCGTACCCGATCTTCGCCGCCGCTGGCGACGGCGTGGCGCACGCGGGCGACGGCGACGACATGTTCCTCATCGGCGGCGCGTTCTCCCTGGGCGACCGGGGTCGCAGTCTCCTGCTGGACAGCCTTCCGCCGATCATCCACGTACCCGCCGACACCCCCGCGGCGGCCACCATCCGGTGGGCGCTCGACGAGATCGACAGCGAGCTGCGGCAGCCTCAACTCGGATCGCGGCTCGTCGCCGAACACCTGGCGCTCGTCCTGCTGATCCAGGTCCTGCGGCTGCACCTGGCCCGCGATCCGCAGCACACGTCGGGCTGGCTGGCCGGGCTCGCCGATCCGGTGGTCGCCCCCGCGCTGCGGGCGATGCACGGGCGACCCGCGCAGTCGTGGACGGTGGACGAGATCGCCCGCGCCGCCTCCGTCTCCCGCTCCACCCTCGCCGCCCGCTTCCGGCAGGTCGTCGGCGTCGGCCCGTTGGAGTACCTCACCCGATGGCGGATCGAACTCGCGGCGGACCGCATCCGCCGCGGCTCGGACACCGTCGCCGCCATCGCCCTGGCCGTCGGGTACGGCTCGGAGAGCGCCCTCAGCGTGGCCTTCAAGCGTGTCACCGGCGTCTCGCCACGGACCTACCGCAGACAGGTGGCCGGGAGCACCCGGGCCGGGTAGGCGGGCCGGCAGCGCCGCGAGCGGCCCGCGCACCACAGGCGTCGCCGGCGCGATTGGGCGCGTCCGGGCGGGGTAGACCCCGGTCTGCCACGCGGGTGGCGGGGCCGCCCGCGGCTGGATCGCCGGCACCGGGCGGCCGGACGCCTCGGGGGGCGATGGCGGATGGATCAGCGCGGGTGAGCGGGCCCGACAGCTTCGGCGACATCGTGGAGCTACGGGTGCACGGCGTCTCCGGCGCGAGCACCGAGCAGGCTCTCGGCCTGGAGCGGACGGTGCAGGTCGCCGGCGACCGCGTGGGCGGCTTCGTCCGCGTCCGCCCCCACTGGTCGACGCCCGAGGCGCGAGGGGTGACGCTGGAGGCGTACCGCTGGGGCGACCTGCCCTCCGGCACCGTGGCCCGGACCCTGGCGCTGGTGCTCCTGCTGCCGTTCCTGCTGGTCAACGTGGCGATCTGGATGCGTCCGGCGAACCCCCGCTCGGAGGCAATGGTCAAGTCCCTGTGCCGGGTGCTGGCGCTGACGCTCACCGCGCTGTACGTGCTCGCCATCGCCGGCGTCGCCCTCGACCTCGTCGCCTGGCACTGCCTGAACTCGCCCCGCTGCGTGGCCGGTCGCAGCTGGTTGTCCTGGTTCAGCGACCAGCCCGCCGGGCGGCGGCTGGCGGTGTTCGCGCTGGTCCCGGTCGTCGCGATCGGCCTGGTCTGGCGGCTCAGCAACCGCCCCGGGCGGTCGTTCGAGGCGTTCCGCAGGCCCGACGAGGAATTCTCCGGGCATCGGCTCAGCACGGTCGGCACGTGGGACTCCGAACCGCTGGTCGGACGGCTCCGGTCCGTACACGTCGCCGCCGCGTTCGGGACGCTGAGCCTCGTCCTGCTCGCCGCCCGCGCCGCGGAAGGCGCGTCGATCGCCACTGTCGCGTTGGCGGTGGCCACCGGCGTACTCCTGGCTGCCTGCGTGGTGCTGCTCTGCACGCCACCGTTGATCGACCGGTCCCCCACCGACCGGCGGCTCGACGCGATCACCACCGCCCTCCGGACGACCGCGATCATCCTGACCGTCGTGGTCGTGGCCCATGTGCTGACCAGCCCCGCGACCTGGCGGGAGATGGATGCCCTGCCCGGCTACGACGCCACAGTGGTCTGGCTGTTCTCCGCCCAGACGACACTGCTGGCCGCTCTCGGTGTCGTGCTGCTCTGGCGGCGCAGAGGCAGCCCCCTGTTCGGGCTGGGAGCGCTGGTCATCGCGGCCACGGGGATCAGCACGGCGGTGGCGTACGCCGCTGAGCTCAACTACCGGGTGGCGGACTACCTCGACCGCGACCTGCCGACCGGGGAGGGCATCGCGACCGGCCCGCCCCGGGCGTACACCTGGGCGATCTTTGGTTTTCTCCGCACCGCGGTGGTCACGGTGCTCGTCGCCGGCCTGGTCGTCATGGTCTCCCGCCCCGGCCGCCGCCGCGCGGCGGCGGCGATCATCGCGCGCGACTATCCGAACGCGCCGGCAGAGGCCGGACCGCGGCTGCGCCAGGTCCGTGACGCGCTGGCCCGAGCCAGATTCACCGAACGCCTGGTGCTGCTGGCCGTGGTCTTCGGCTGCCTCGCCGGGATCGGCTCCGCCACCACCACCCTCGATCTGCTGGGGCTGTTTCCGGGCGACGTCGTCGAGCGGTACACCCGGCTGCCCTCGGACGCGACCACCTTCAGCATCGCGTTCGCCAGCTGGGCGACGGCAGCGGTCATCGTCGGCCTGGTCCTCGGCGGAGTCTTCGCCTACCGCACCGAGGGGTTCCGGCGGCACGTCGGCGTCATCTGGGACCTCGGGACCTTCTGGCCCCGGGCCGCCCACCCGTTCGCGCCACCCTGCTACGCCGAGCGGGCCGTGCCGGAGCTGACGCGACGCATCACCTACCTGGTCGAGCGCGGCAACGCCGTGCTGCTCTCCGGACACAGCCACGGCTCGGTCCTGCTCGCCGCGGCCGTACTCCAGTTGCCGCCCCGGATCGGCGGCCGGATCGCGCTGCTCACGTACGGGTCACCGCTGCGCCGGCTGTACGCGCGGCTCTTTCCCGCGTACATCGACGACGCGGTGTTGCGCGAGATCGGCGGCCGGGTCGGCTGGCGGTGGGTGAACCTGTGGCGCGACACCGACGCGATCGGCGGGCGCGTCTTCCCCGACCGGGGGTCACGGGCATCCGAGGGTGACCCGGCGGCGGCGGTGGACCGCCGGGAGCGCGATCCCAGCGACGTGGTGACCCCGCCGGGCGACAGCGTTCCCCCACCGATCCAGGGGCACTGGCGGTCCGAGTCCGACGAGGGGTTCGCCGACGCGGTACGGGAGTTGGCGCAGCGGCTGCGGCACGCGCCGCCCGAGTGACGCGAACGACCACCACGCCGCCCGAGCGGAGCATCACGCCGTCTGTGCACGCCAGTGGAAGGCGTGTCCCGGGGATGCGGGCGCCAGAACCAGCCTACGGAGCGGGCCACACCGGCGCGGTTGACTTCGCCGCTCATGATTGTGGTCGCTGCCCGCGAATCCTGGAGGTAGACGTGGCCGCTGTGTCCCACCCGGTGTTCGCCCGGGTCTACGAGCGGCTCAGCGTCGCCATGGACCGCGCCGGCACCGCCGAGTTCCGCCGCGACCTGGCCGCCGGCCTGACCGGCCGGGTGCTCGAGGTCGGCGCCGGAAACGGGCGCATGTTCGCCCACTACCCCCCAACCGTGACCGAGGTCGTCGCGGTCGAGCCGGAACGCCGCCTGCGTGCCGCCGCCGTCCGGGCTGCCCCGGCCGCGCCCGTGCCGGTCACGGTCGTCGACGGCCTGGCCGAGGCGTTGCCCGCCGCCGACGGCGAATTCGACGCGGTCGTGGTCGCGTTGGTGCTGTGCACCGTTCCCGACCAGGCCGCCGCGCTCGCCGAGATCCACCGCGTGCTGCGCCCCGGCGGGCAGCTGCGCTTCTTCGAGCACGTCGCCGCCGAGGAACCCGGTCGCCTCCGTCGGGTCCAGCGGTTCTCCGACGCCACGCTCTGGCCGAAACTGTTCGCCGGCTGCCACACCGGTCGCGACACCACGGCCGCCATCGAGGCGGCCCGGTTCGCCATCGACGAGCTGCGTCGCTTCCGGTTCCCGACCGGCAGCTCTAGCCCCTCCTCGCCGTGCGTTCTGGGTCGCGCGACCCGCCGGGAACAGCAGGCGGCCTGAGCGCCGCTCACCGGGTCGGCAGGCTCGCCAGCCAGTCGTCCAGGGCCTCCGGGCTCGCGAACAGCAGCACCGGCGGCCCGGTCGGATCGGCCTGCCAGGCCCGCATCCGCCGCCGCGCACGGCCGAACGCGCCGACGTGCCAGAGCAGGATCGAGTCACGGGACAGCACGCTGCCGAGGGATTCGCGGTTCCCGTTGCAGATCACCTCGCCCGTGCCCAGGCGGCGCAGCGTACGACGCAGCAACCGCCCGAACGAGCGCCACCGCGGGTAGTCCAGGGCCACCACCAGGTCGGCGCGCGCCAGCGGCACGTCCCGCCATCCGTGGTACGCGCCGTCGAGAATCCAGCTGTCCCGGCGGCAGATCTCCTCGATTCGGCTGCGCTGCTGGGCGACGGGCACCTCGACCCACCCCGGCAGCCACAGCAGGTCGTCCACCGGATACCACGGCACCCCGAGGCGTTGCGTCAACCGCGCGGCGAGAGTGGACTTGCCCGCGCCGTACACCCCGTAGATCAGGATGCGACGCGGTGCGGTCATCGCGGCAGCGTACGCCGCAGCGTCTGGCGGGCTTCACCGGATGCTGGTGAGACGGGCCGACCGCGTGCCGAGGCCCGCCGATAATCGCTTGCCGCGCGCGGCGGGCGTCGCCAGAGTGGTGCCCATGACGTACTGACGGACACCACCTGAGCACCGCGCCGAGGCCGCTTCGCGCCGCCCGGTGCCGCACTGCCGTCCGTCCACTTGCGATTCAGCGAGAAGTGAGCGTCGTTGTCTGAGCACCACTCCCCTCGGGAGTCCTCGTCCCCGTCCGCCCTGGCCACCGTCACCGTGTTCGCGTCCCCCGCGAGCTGGGTCGAGTCCGCCGCGCTCGACCAGTGCCGGCAGGTGGCCGCCCTCGACGGCATGGTCCACGTTGCCGGCATGCCGGACCTGCACCCGGGCAAGGGCGCCCCCATCGGCGCGGCCATGGCGTCGACCGTCCTGTACCCGTTCCTGGTGGGCTCGGACATCGGTTGCGGCATCGCGGTGTTCCCCATTCGACTGCGGCGCGTCGTACCCGAGCGGCTGGCTGCCCGGTTCCCCGACCTCGACCGCGCGCTCGACCCCGAGCGGGACGCCGACGACCCGGCCTGGGCCGTCGTCGCGGGCGACGTTCCCGCCGGCCATCTGGACGGTCTCGGTACGGTCGGCCGCGGTAACCACTTCGTCGAACTGGCTCGCGTCGACACCGTCTTCGCACCGGAGCACGCGCACCGACTCGGGCTGGCAACGGGTGACCTCGTCCTCGTCGTGCACAGCGGCTCGCGGGGCCTGGGTGAGCGGATCCTGCGCACGCACACCGAGACGCACGGGGCGGGCCCCGCTCCCGACCCGGCCGCGTACCTGGCCCGGCACGACGAGGCGGTGCGCTGGGGTTCGCTCAACCGGCGGCTGCTGGCCGCCCGGGTCGCGTACGCCTTGGGGGCCGAGCCGACCGAGCCGGTCGTCGACCAGTGCCACAACCTGGTCGAGGTGCGCGACGGCGTCTACCTGCACCGCAAGGGAGCCGCGCCCGGTGACGGCCGCGACGTGCTCGTCGCCGGTACGCGGGGCACCGCGTCGTACCTGGTGGCCGCCCACGCCGGGGCGGACGCCAACCACTCGGTGGCGCACGGCGCGGGCCGGAAGATGTCCCGCGCCGACGCGCTGCGCCGGGGCCGGGCCAAGCACACGGTCGAGGAGCTGCGGCGTACCCCGGTGGGTTCGCTGGTGGTGTGCGGCGACCGCCAGTTGCTCTTCGAGGAGGCGCCCACGGCGTACAAGCGGATCGAGCAGGTGATCGGCGATCTCGTCGAGCACCGGCTCGCCACGCCGGTGGCCACCACGATCCCCCTGGTCACCTACAAGACGCCGGATGTCGGGGCCGCGCCGAGGTCGGACCGGCGCGACCGGCGTCGCGGGCGGGGCCGGTCGTGAACGCGCACCTGCTGCTGTCCGCCGGCCGTGGGCCGCGGGAGTGCGCGTGGGCGCTGGCCCACCTGTTGCGCCGCCTGGAGGGTGACGCCTCCCGGCGGGGCGTGACGGTCCAGCGGGTCGACGCGGTGCCCGGTGACCACAGTGGCACCTACCGGTCGGTGCTGATCCGGCTGTCCGGCGCCGACGTCGAGGCGTTCGCCGCCTCCTGGACGGGGACGCTGTGCTGGCAGGCGCCCAGCCCCTACCGGACGAGCGCGGGTCGAAAGAACTGGTACGTGACCGCGCAGCCGCCGCCGAGCGACGCGCCGACGACGACGTTCACCGAGGCCGACGTCGACATCGTCGGGTGCCGCACCGGCGGTCCCGGCGGGCAGCACCGGAACAAGGCCAGCACGGCGGTACGCGCCACCCACCGCCCCTCGGGCCTGGTCGTGGTGGTGGACGACGAACGGCAGTTCAGTCTGAACCGGCGCATCGCCCTTGAGCTGCTGCGCCAGCGTGTCGAGCGCGGCGACGAGGCGACCCGCCGCGCGGTCACGACCGCTCGTTGGCGCATCCACGACGACCTCGTGCGGGGCGACCCGACCCGCATCGAACGCCCGTAGGCCGGCGGCTCAGACCTCCACAGGACCCCGGCGTCGACCTGTCGCACGGCATCGAACAGGGCCATGGAACCGGTCCCCTGCCCCGGCTGATTCCCGCTGTCGAAACGCGACCCCGGACCACCGGCCCAGCCCCGAAATGGTAGGAATCCGCGAGCCGCCCGACAGCGAGTTGCGCAGGAAAGCAGGGCCGGTGCGCGGATCGCTAGGATGCGTGCGCGAACAGGACACCCCCGTGTGACCACGACGCTGGTCGTAGGGTGGTGGCATGGCTGAGCGATCCCTGACCCTGATGGCGGTGCACGCGCACCCCGACGACGAGGCGACGAGCACCGGTGGCATCCTCGCCCGGTACGCGGCCGAAGGTGTCACCACAATCCTCGTGACCTGCACCGACGGGCGATGCGGCGACGGCCCCGGCGGGGTCAAGCCCGGTGAGCCCGGCCACGACCCGGCCGCCGTCGTGGCGATGCGTCAGGCCGAGCTGGAGGCCAGCGCGGCCACGTTGAAGGTCACCCACCTGGAGACGCTCGGCTACGCCGACTCCGGGATGATGGGTTGGTCGACGAACGACCAGCCCGGCTCCTTCTGGACGACGCCGGTGGCCCAGGCCGCGGACCGGCTTGCCGACCTGATCCGCCGCTACCAGCCGGACGTCATCGTGACCTACGACGAGAACGGCTTCTACGGCCACCCGGACCACATCCAGGCGCACCGCATCACCATGGCCGCCGTCGCGCAGACCGACATACCCGCGAAGGTCTACTGGACCACCGTGCCGCGGACGGCGTTCGCGGAGTTCGGCCAGATCATGAAGGAGCTCGGCGTCGAGTGGGCCGAGCCGGACCCGTCGTCCGACCAGCCCGAGCTGGGGCTGCCCGACGACGAGATCACCACCTGGGTCGACACCCGGAGCTACGGCGCGCAGAAGTTCGAGGCCCTGGCCGCGCACGCCAGCCAGACCGAGAACATCTTCTTCCTCCAGCTGGGCCAGGAGCGGTTCACCGAGCTGATGGGCACCGAGACCTTCGTCCGGGTACGGGACACCACCGACGCGCCGGTGCCCGAGGACGACCTCTTCGCCGGCCTGCGCTGACGCGTACCCACACCCGGCGGCGGGACCGCTACCGTTGCCGGGTGCGGGTGGTGGTGGCGGAAGACCTGATGTTGTTGCGGGACGGGCTGATCCGGCTGTTGGAGGCGCACGGCTTCGAGGTGGTCGCCGCCGTGGGCACCGGGCCGGATCTGCTGACCGAGCTCGTCACGCGGCGCCCCGACGTGGCCGTGGTCGACGTGCGGCTGCCGCCGTCGTACACCGATGAGGGTCTGCGGGCCGCGCTCGCGGCGCGGGCCGAGGTGCCGGGACTGCCGGTGCTGGTGCTCTCGGCGTACGTGGAGCGGCTGTACGCGCGGGAACTGCTCGCCGACGGCCACGGCGGGATCGGCTACCTGCTCAAGGACCGGGTGTCCGACCTCGGGGAGTTCGTCGCCGCGGTCCGCCGGGTCGCCGCGGGCGGCACCGCCCTCGACCCCACCGTGGTGGCGAAGCTGCTCGACAGCCGGACGCGGGTGCTGCCACTGGACCGGTTGACCCCCCGCGAGCGGGAGGTGCTCGGGCAGATGGCGCAGGGCCGGTCCAACGCCGCCATCGGCGCGGCCCTGTTCATCACGGAGAAGGCCGTCGCGAAGCACACCAACAGCATCTTCGCCAAGCTCGGGCTGCAGTCCTCCGAGGACGACAACCGGCGCGTCCTCGCCGTCCTCGCCTACCTCGACGCATAGGGGTACTGGTACCACCACGGGAGGGATTCCAGGCTCCTCGAAACGCGTCGCGCCAGCGGCGAGCCTGAGAACATGACCGCAACCGTTAGCACGACGGCCCTCCAACCGGGCCCTGTCCCCCGCGCCGACCGCGCCCTCGCTCCCGACCTCGCCCGCGGGGCCATGCTGCTGTTCATCGCGCTCGCGAACGCCGCGAACGCCGCGTTCGCCGGCCAGCCCGGCCTGGACGGCACGCCGCACGGCGCGCAGCGCGTCGTCAACGCCGTCCTGGCGACGTTCGTCGACAGCCGCGCCTACCCGGTCTTCGCCGTCATGTTCGGGTACGGCCTCGTGCAGATCGCCCGACGACAGGGCGAGAGCGGACGGCGGATCCTGCTGCGGCGCAACGCCGCCCTGATCGTCTTCGGCCTGTGCCACGCGACGCTGCTGTACTTCGGGGACTTCCTCGGCGCGTACGGCATCGTCGGTATCGTCGCCACCCTGCTGTTGCTGCGTCGCGGCGACCGGTTCCACCGCGTCGTGCTGTGGCTCTGGGGCATCCAGACCGCGTACGCCGGGGTCCTGGCGCTGACCGCGCTCGTCGGCGCGCGCGGCGGCGACGCCGTCCTGGCCAACACGCCGAATCCGTCGCTCGCCGCCTCGTCGTACGGCCAGTCCGTCCTCGACCGTCTCGCCGAGTGGCCGGTCCACACCGCCACCGTGCTCCCGTTCATCGTCATCGTGTGGCTGGGCATCTGGGCGGCCCGGCACCGCATCCTGGAGAACCCCGTCGCGCACCGCGTGCTGCTGCGCCGCGTCGCCGTCGGCTGCCTCGGCATCTCCGTCGTCGGCGCGCTCCCGTACGCGCTGATCGCCGCTGGTGCCGTGCACGTCGACGCCACTACGGTCGAGGCCATGGCACTCGTCCACGCCGTGAGCGGCGAGTACGGAGGGCCCGGCTACGTGGCGTTGTTCGGCCTGCTGGCACTGCGACTCGACCGTGCCCGCCGCGGCCGTGCCCTGCTCGCCCCGGTGGTCGCGCTCGGGCAACGGTCGCTGAGCGGGTACCTGTTGCAGTCCGCGGTGTGGCTGGCGCTGTTCGCACCGTGGGCGCTGCACCTGCGGGGCACGTACGCGGCCGCCGGCGTGGCGGTCGTCACCTGGCTGGTCTCGCTGGCCGCCGCCTGGGCTCTGAGTGTCACCGGTCACCGGGGGCCGGCGGAGACGCTGCTGCGCCGCATCACCTACCGCGCCACCCGCCGATGACCGCCGTCACCCGCAGGACCGTGGCCGGGGTGCTCTGCGTCGCGGCCACGGTCGCCTGGCTGGTCACCGGCCGGGGCGTGTTCTGGCCCCGGTGGGTGTACTTCGGGGTCGGCGTCGTCCTACTCGGCCGGCTCCTGCTGCGGCGGGCACTGCGGGTGCCACCGGGCCGGCGTCTGTGGCTCGCCCTCGACGCCGCCGCCTGCACCCTGATCGGGTGCGCCGACCTCAGCGTCTGGGTGCTCACCGGCGGCGGCTACTTCTGGCCGGCCTGGACGCTGCTCGGCCTGGTGACGATCGTCGGGCTGCACGCCTGGGTGGTCAGTCGCCCTCCCGGTGCCCGCGAGCGGGAGCTCACCGAGCGGGTCGCCACGCTGACCCGTTCCCGCCGCAGCGCCGTGGACCAGCAGGCGGCCGAGCTGAAACGGATCGAACGCGACCTGCACGACGGGGCCCAGGCCCGTCTGGTGTCCCTGGCGCTGACCCTCGGCCTGGCCGGGGACCTGCTGCGCCGCGACATCGACGGCGCCGCGCAGCTGCTGGCGGAGGCCCGCGCCACGGCGACCGCCGCCCTCGACGACCTTCGCACCGTCACCCAGAGCATCCACCCGGCGGTCCTCGCCGACCGTGGCCTCGGTGACGCCGTCCGCGCCCTGGCGCTCGACCTCGCCGTTCCCGTCACCGTCACCGGCGACCCGCCGGCGCAGCTCCCACCGGCGGCGCAGACCGCGGCGTACTTCGCGGTGGCCGAAGCCCTGGCCAACGTGGCGAAACACAGCGCCGCCACAGTGGCGTCGGTGACCTTCGACCAGGCCGGCGAGATGCTACGGATCCACGTCGACGACAACGGTTCCGGTGGCGCCGGCCCGGGGCGCGGCACCGGCCTGCGCGGCATCATGGGTCGCCTCGACGCCATCGACGCCCGCCTGTCGGTCGACAGCCCGGTCGGCGGCCCGACCCGGGTCACCGTCACGATCCCGATCGAACCGGGGTGACCTGCGGACGCACGACACCGGCGGCGACGATCAGGGCCGACCGACGGCCCGCACGCTCCCCAGCGGTACGCCTCAGGACGTCGCGGTCGACTGCCCGCTGCGGCTGCCCGGCAGTACGCCCTGGCCGGGGCGGTCGGTCAGCACCCGGGGGCCGGCGTCGGTGATCGCGACGGTGTGCTCGGAGTGGGCCGAGCGCGAGCCGTCCGCGGAGCGGATCGTCCAGCCGTCCTGATCGAATTTGATCTTGCCGGTGCTGCGGCAGAACCACGGCTCGATCGCGAGCGTCAGGCCGGGCTTGAGCTTCATGCCCCGCCCGGGTCGCCCGTTGTTGGGCACGTGCGGGGCCTCGTGCATGGTGCGGCCGATGCCGTGCCCGCCGAACTCGTCGTTGACCTGGTAGCCGTAGCGGTGGGCCACCTGGCCGATGGCGGCGGAGATGTCGCCGAGCTGATTGCCCGGCCGCGCGGCGTCGATGCCGGCCGTCAGCGCGACCTCGGTGGCCTCGATCAGCATCAGATCCTCCGGGTCGGGGGTGCCGACGACGACGGACAGCGCGGAGTCGGCAGCCCAGCCGTCGATCCCGACCGCCATGTCGATGCTCAGCAGGTCACCGTCGCGCAGGACGTAGTCGTGCGGCAGACCGTGCAGCACGGCGTCGTTGACCGAGAGGCACAGGACGTTGCGGAACGGGCCGCGACCGAACGACGGCGTGTAGTCCCAGTAGCAGGAGTCGGCGCCCCGCTCCCTGATCCGGCGGCGGGCGTGGTGCTCCAGGTCCAGCAGGTTGACCCCCGCTGCGGCCACCGCGCGTAGCTCGGCCAGCAGCTCGCCGACGAACTGGCCGGTCACGGCCATCCGATCGACTTCCGCAGCGGTTTTAAGCTCGATCACGATCAACCCTTCCATCTCCGGTGCGGTATATTTATACCACGTTGGCCCGAGGGGGCCGGCGGGTCGACATTGCCGGTCAGTGCGGGCGCATCTATCCTGCTCACATGGTCCGCCCACCCCTCACCCCGGAACAGATCGCCGCGGGGCAGCGCCTCGGAGCGGCCCTCCGGGTCGCCCGGGGCAGCCGCAGTCTCGTCGAGGTGGCCCTGGCGGCCGGCATCTCACCGGAGACGCTGCGCAAGATCGAGGTGGGCCGGCTCCCGGCACCCGCGTTCGGCACCGTGGTCTGCCTCAGCGAGGTCCTCGGCGTTCCGCTCAGCGACCTGGCCGAGGTGTGGCTGGCCGACCTGCGGGTCCGCGAGGCGTCCTGAGCGCTCGGTCGACGACCGCTGGGTAGCCTTCAGGCCATGATCTTCATTACCGCGAAGTTCCGGGTGCTGCCCGAGCACGCCGACCAGTGGCCGCAGATCGCCGCGGCGTTCACCGAGGCGACCCGCGCCGAGCCGGGCTGCCTGTGGTTCGACTGGTCCCGCAGCCTGGACGACCCGACCGAGTACGTCCTTGTCGAAGCCTTCCGCGACGAGGAGGCAGGCGGGGCACACGTCCAGTCGGCCCACTTCCGCGCCGCACAGGAGACGCTGCCGCCGCACCTGGCCGAGACGCCGCGCATCGTCAACACCACGGTTCCGCAGCAGGACTGGTCGCTGCTCGGCGAGATGGCCGTACCCGAGACCCACTGACCGCAGGCCGACACCGGCGGCCCACTGTCCGCCGGATCCACTCGGCTCTCCTCGCCGACCCGGGCCGGTTGCTCCACTGGGGACTGTCGGATATCCGCGATCGCCAACGCCGGCCCGGGCGGAGGATGTCGGACATCGATCACGTCACTAACGTCCACTGTGACAAACGCCTGCCGGTGAAGGCGGTGATCGATGCGTTGTGCCAGCTGTGAAGCCGACACCGATGCGGCTCTCCCCACCTGCCTACGGTGCGGTTCGGCCCTGCCCGGCGCCGCCGTGCCACAGCCGGAGCCTCAGCCTCGCGCGTTCTCGGTCGCCACCGAGCCACCCGACCCGAGCACCGAGCCACCAGGCCCGACGAACCTCGGGACCGAGCCACCCACCGCGACATCCTCCGCGACCGAGCCGTCGGGAGCCTCGCCAGTCGACGGGCCGCGGGGCGCGATGTCCGGGATGGGCCTGCCACCCCCGCTGTGGGATCTGCTGGTGTGCGCGCTGCTGTTCGCCGGCTGGGTGCTGCTGCTCCTGCTCGTCGCGGTCGCCCGGGGCGCCGAAGACCCGTCCGGGGTGCCGGGTCGACTGGCCCCGTGGCAGTACGTGCTCGCCGCCCTCGCCGTCGCCATCTACCTGTTGACGGCAGTTCGGGGCGTACCCGAGTCGCCTGGCCATCTGTGGGCGCGCGCCGCCGGTGGTGACGGCCGTGACGGTGACCTGAGGCGAGGGTTCCAGCTTGTGGTGCCCACGGTCGTGGTGACCGTCGCGGTGGCGCTCGTCGCGGGAATGACGGTGCCGCTGCCCGCCGCCGTCCCCGAGGCGGCGTCCACCTCGACGACCCCGACGGCCGACGACGAAGTGCCCACCGAGACGCCGCCGACGACGCCCGACCCGGACACACCGACGCCGACGGTGAGCGACGATCCGGAGGCCCGGCGGCGTACGCAGGCGGAGGCGGTCGACGCGCTGCTGTCGGAGTCGATCGCCTCGCGCGGCGACCTGGCCACCGCCATCGCGGCAGTGGGTGAGTGCCGCGACCTGAACCGCTCGCTCGGCCTGTTGGACGGCGTGACACGCCAACGCCGCACCCAACGCGACCAGGCCGAGGCACTGACAGTCGACGCGCTCACCGACGGGCCGGCGATGCGCTCGCACCTGGTCTCCGCCTTCACGTACGCCGGGGACGCCGACGCGGCCTACGCCGCCTGGACGCGACGCTCCATCAGCTCCGGCTGCTCGCTCGACGCCAACTGGCGGCGCGGCAACCAGCTCTCCGAGCAGTCCCAGAAGGCCAAGAACGAGTTTCTGCGCCGGTGGAACCCCATAGCCGTCTCACGCGGGTTGCCCACCCGCACCAGTAAGGAAATCTAGGGAGCCGGGAGATGACATCGTGACGGTGACCGAGGCGGCACCTACCGACCACTTCGACTTCCCGTCGTACCAGGCGCCCCCGCGGCTGTCCGACACCACGCGGCGCCTGTGTGGCGCGGCCTACCTCGACCAGGACTACGCCGAGACGGTGATCAGAGAGGTGATCGAGGACGAACGGCGTGCCGTGGCGCTCTCGTTCGGCTTCGACCTCAACGCGGTCGTGCGGCACTGCTTCCGGGCACAGCGTCGCTACCTGGTCCGGGACAGCATCCTGTTCGGGCTGCTCGTCGTCGGTCTGCTGGTCTCGATCACCGCCACCGTGGGCTGGGTGGTGCTCGGGCTCATCGTGCTGCTGGCGCGCTCCCGGGAAGCGCGCAGGATGTCCATGCCCGTCCGCTTCCTGTTGTTCGGCACGCTGATCACCATCGTGCTGTGCAGTGGTGGTCTGGCGCTCATCCTGCCGCTGTTCAGTCTGTCCAGCAGCCTCCAGATCTTCGCCGGCACCCTGCTGGGCACCGGCTCCGACCTCAGTACCGACTCACTTGTCGAGGCGCTGCAGACCAGGATGGCGGCCGGCCTCTTCGGCTTCGTGGCCTGGATGCCCCTCCTGCTCGGGATCGCCACGCTCACGGTCCTGGTCCGGTTCGAGCGCACCACCCACCAGATCCTGACCGACGAGCTGCGCCCCGGCATCGCGCCGGTCCTGCCGACCCTGCCCAACGAACGGGTGGCCCGCCGGCTCGACCTGGTGGCCCGCGCCCAGTACGGCAACATCACCATCCAGGAGGACGACCCCTTCCTGGGCTGCGGTGCCGCCGAGCACGGCTGGTCGTACGCCATCCCGGTGCGGCAGGCCGCCGGCCCGGACGCCCCGCCGATCGACCAGGCCGAGCTGGGGCCCGCGCTGACCGCGCACGTCCGGGCGGCGATCCGGCGGATGCGGGAGGATCCGCTGCCCCGCGCCGTCCGGGTGCCCGGGCTCTCGCTGGTGCCACACATCGTCGCCGACGGGGTACGCCGCCAGGGTGACCCGCTGCTCGACCCGGCGACCGGGATGCCGCGCAGCCGCGCCTCGGAAGAGGTGATCGACGTGATCGTCCGGCATCCGCAGGGCGGGCTGCGCTACTACGACCGGATCGTGGTCAGCGGCGCCGGCAAGCCGCTGCACACCGCCGACGGGCGGCTCGTGCTGCCCGAGCAGGACCTCGGCATCGACATCTCCGCGTTCGTGCACGCAGCCGTCGAGGGCGGGTTGCTCTACGTCGAGTTCATCACCACGGTGATGTACCCCATCAAGGCCCGGTACGCGCTTGTCGACAGGCTGCGGCCCGAGCAGTCGATGGTCCGGATCGTGCGCGACGTGCTGGCGAACATGGTGACCGACTCGGTGCTCAGCGGCTGGCACCTCGTCAAGCGGCTGCGCCACGATCGGGGCATGAAGACCCGGATGGACGACGCGCTCGCCGCGAGCGAGCAGTTCCGGACGCACGACTACGGCGCCCGGGTCAGTGTGCGTGAACTCGTCGCGGAGCCGGCCGCTGTCAAGCACCTGCAACTGCTCGACGAGTGGAAGTACACGAAGCTCCTGGAGCGGGCCGTGCTGGAGGCTGTCGTCTCGTTCCTCACCGAACGTGGCCTGGACACCGGCAACCTGGTCCAGCGCGCGTCCCAGGTGCAGAACATCTTCGGCAACGTCAACAACATCTTCGGCGGTCAGCAGGCGATGGCCAGCTCCAACGTCACGTTCGAGCAGAAGAACAACTAGGAGGTTTCCCGTGCCAGACCCCGACCAGCCGGCCCAGTCGATCGTCTTCCACAACACGATCCACGGTGGTCAACAGGCGATGGGCAACAACAACGTCACCATGATCCAGCACAACGAGACCGGCGACCCCGCTCAGCGGTTCGACGCGCTGCTGCGCATCCTCAAGGAACATGTCGCCGACTTCGAGGACCCGGACCGCGCCGGCCGCGAGGTGGCCGCCATCGAGGTCGCCCGCGAGGAACAACAGCCGGACCGCAAGCCGGTGCTGACGTCGCTGGAGACACTTGCCGCGCTGGCCACTGTTGGCGGCACACTGGCGGAGGCGGTCAAGGGCGCCATCGACATCGTCACCCAGCACTGGCCGATCTGACCGGTACGGCACCTCCCGGGCACGTCGAGCCGCGCGCCCAGGCGCCGCGCGTGGTGTTAGCGCCAACACCGAGCGGCCGGCAGGATGCACACCCCCGCCGACCGGGAACCAGCGCGCGTGAGATACCAACAGTCGTCTATAGACATGGTCTTCTGTTAACGCTAACGTTGCCGACGACCGTCGATATCTGAGCGTAATCCGACCGTCACGATGGGCCTGTCATCCCTGGTCCCGGCTGTGCGGTCGACATCGTTCGCGGCGTGGGCGGGTGGAGCGTGGCCGGCACGGGACGGCCCGAGGTCACCACCGGGCGACTCGCGCCGAGGGCCGGACGATTCCAGGCCACGGCCACTTCATCGATCACCACCGCGTCCCCGGGCAGGGCCGTGGGCGGTGACCGGCGACCGTAACGCCACGTACCGAACCGCCAGGCCCGCCGACCACGCCGTCCCCGACGGCTCACCTCGGCACCGGACGGCCCCGGCGTCGCCGTACGCGGCCGCAGACCGGGCCACGTCCCGCCATTCCCCCTGCTCAGAGTCCGGGCCCGAGCAGGGGGAACGGGCCGGCCTCCGGCACATCGTCAATCTCTCACCGATGAGGAGAGCACGTGCGAATCAGACAAGCCCACCATCGGCGGCCAGCACTCATCGCCGCCGCGGCCACATTCGTGCTCGTCGGCGCCGCCCTCACCCAGACCGGCGCCTCGGCGGCCGCCGCCGGGTGCCAGGTGACCTACTCGATCAGCTCCCAGTGGCAGGGCGGCTTCGGCGCCAACGTCACCATCACCAACCTGGGCGACGCCGTCGACGGATGGCGGCTGACCTGGAACTTCGCCGCTGGCCAGGCCGTCACCCAACTGTGGAACGGCAGCTACACGCAGGCGGGCAGCGAGGTCACCGTCACCAATGCCCCCTACAACGCCAGCATTCCCACAAACGGCAGCACGAGCTTCGGCTTCAACGGCAGTTGGACCGGCAGCAACCCCGAGCCGGCGTCCTTCGCCCTGAACGGCACCACCTGCACGGGAGGGGTGAGCCCGACGAACCCGGCACCCACCACGCCGCCGCCCACCACACCTCCGCCGACGACTCCGCCACCCACGACCCCGCCGCCGACCACTCCCCCGCCGGCCACGACCCTGCCCTGCGACCTCTACTCGGCAGGTGGCACACCCTGCGTCGCGGCGCACAGCACGACCCGCGCCCTGTACGCCTCCTACAACGGCTCGCTCTACCAGGTACGCCGATCCTCGGACAACAGCACCCGAAACATCGGGGTGCTCAGCACCGGAGGCCGGGCCAACTCCGCCACCCAGGACAGCTTCTGCGCGAACACCACGTGCGTCATCACAGTCATCTACGACCAGTCCGGGCGCGGCAACAACCTCGGCTACCAGGGCGCGGGGGGCATCGGGGGCGCCGTGCAGCCGGCGGTCGCGACCAGGGAGTCGTTGACCGTCGGCGGCAACAAGGTCTACTCGCTCTACATCAACGGCAACAGCAGCTACTGGCGCGACGGGCACCTGACCGGCATCCCGACCGGGGCCGCGCCGGAGGGCATGTACATGGTGACCAGCGGCACCCACGTCAACGGCGGCTGCTGCTTCGACTACGGCAACAGTGAGACCACCCGTCGGGCCGACGGCCGGGGCGCGATGGACGCCATCTACTTCGGTACGAGCTGCTGGTTCGGCGGCTGCTCCGGCAGCGGTCCCTGGGTGCAGGCCGACCTGGAGTACGGCCTGTTCCCGGGCGGCAGCAGCTCGTGGAACCCCAACCAGCGGGCGTTCACCAGCAAGTTCGTCACCGCGACCTTGAAGAACAACGGCACGACGCGCTTCGCCATCAAGGGCAGCAACGCCCAGTCCGGCAACCTCTACACGCTCTGGGACGGCTCGCTGCCCTCGGGCTACAACCCGATGAGGAAGCAGGGCGCGATCATCCTGGGCAGTGGTGGTGACTGCTGCATCGACAACTCCAACCAGAGTGTCGGAACCTTCTACGAGGGCGCGATGGTGGCGGGCTACCCGTCCGACGCGACCGAGAACGCGCTACAGGCGAACATCGTCGCCGCCGGCTACCGCTGAGGTCCCGCGGCCGCCACACCCGCCTCGCGGGGTGGCGGCCGCGTCCAGCTCCGGTACGTCCAGCCGGCGGAACCGATCGACGGACCGGCCCCCGAGCGGTGATCCGGGTCGGCGTGAGCCCGCGCGGCGACGTCGAGCGGCGGCAGGCATCATGTCGGCGTGAACTCAACCCTGGCCGCCCTGCTCGGCTCCGCGATCACCGCCTTCGCATCGCTGTTCGTGGTGTGGGTGCACAGTCGGATCCGGCGGCGGCAGCGGGAGCGGGCCGAGCTTCAGCGGGCGTACGTCCTGGTGCTGTCCGGTGCCCTACGCCTCGCCCACAAGGCCGAGGCGTTGCGGCAGACCAGGTACTGGCGGTCGAGCCTGCCGGAGGCGGGTAACGACCTGCTCGGAGGGCACAAGCCGGTGGGGCCGATGGTGCTGCACGACTGGCTGGCCCGGGACATGGTCACTGTGGAGGCCGCCTGGTCGGAGATCTGGACGCGCGCGGACCAGGACGGCATCGCGCTTGCCAACGGGCTCATGACCGCGTTCAACGCGGTGCTGGCCGCCGCGCTGCGGGCCAGCGGAACGGAGCCGTTCGAGGCGTCCGACGAGATGACGATCGCCAGCCGCCGCCTCGGCGAGGCACGTCGACAGCTCGCCCTGCACGCGCGACGGGTCGCCAAACTGGGCCCGCGCGACGTCGACCTGTTCACCGAGCGCGAGTACGGCGTCCCGGTGGGCTGAGCGACTCGGGTCGCTCGGCGGGCGTGGGCAGGACCAGGTGGACGACCCCGAGCATCAGTGCCGCCACCACACCGTCGAGCCAGTAGTGGTTGCCGGTGGCCACGACGACCAGCAGGGTGACGAGCGGGTGGGCCAGCCACAGCCACCGCAGGCGTCCGCGGGTCACCGCGACGAGCGCGACGGCCACCGCCAGCGCCCACCCGACGTGCAGGGACGGCATGGCGGCGTACTGGTTGCTGAGGGTGTCGGTGTCCGGAGGACCGTAGACGGTGGGCCCGAACCGGCGGCCGGTGTCCACCAGGCCCGTCAGCGCGGTCAGCCGGGGCGGCGCCAGCGGGACCAGGAGGTGCAGGGCCAGAGCCGCCGCGGTGAGACAGGCGAGCACGCGACGCGTCCACAGGTAGTGCGCCGGGTGCCGGAGGTACAGCCAGATGAGAGTGATCACCGTGGCGGGGAAGTGCACGTACGCGTAGTAGCCGTTGGCCAGGTGCGCCACCAGATCGTGCGCGAGCAGCGGTTGCTGGACGGCAGCCTCGTGGGGCAGGTGAAACAGCCGCTCGAGGTGCCAGATCGACTCGCCGTTGGCCAGCGCGGTCGACACCCGACCGGCCACCGCCATCCGCGCCAGCTTGTAGAGGAGGAACAGCGTGGCGACGAGCAGCAGCTCGCGCGCCGCGCGGCGTGCCGGAGCGGCCCGCCGGCCGGGTGCCACCGGCTGCGGCACCGCCAGCTCGGCGATCTCCACAGGCGCCTCGATTCAGTCACTGTCGCCGGGTGAAATCGGACCGCCACCGTCTGAAGACGGTGGCGGCCCGCTGCGGGTCTGGCGTCAGCGCCGGTCGGGCATCCTCCCCGGCGCGGGATCGACGGAGACCTGGTCGAACGCGGGCGCCCCGTCGACCGCGTCGGCGCCGACCGCCGTCGTCGTGGCGGCGTCCGGCAGGTCGAGGCTGGTCCGCAGGGTCACCGGCCGGAGCAGGAGCGCGGCGATGACGCCGACCACCCCGATGGCGGCCGAGATGAGGAAGATGTGTCCGGTGGCGTCGCCGTACGCGGCCCGCACGATGTGCTGGATCCCGTCGGGCAGCGCGGTGATGTTGAGGTTGCTGTCGCCGCCAGCCCCGGAGGCGGGGATCCCGGCGGCGGTCAGGTCACGCGTGATCTGGTCGGTGACCCGGTGGGCGAGGACGGCGCCGAGCACCGAGACACCGATGGTGCCGCCGAGCGACCGGAAGAACGCGACGCTGGAGCTGGCCGCGCCGATGTCCTTGAGGGCCACCGTGTTCTGGACGGCGAGGACGAGGTTCTGCATGGTCATGCCGACGCCGGTGCCGACGATGAACATGGCGACGCCGACCAGGACGAGCGACGTCTCGTGGTCGATGGTGCCGAGCAGCGCGAACCCGGCGACCAGGATGATCGAACCGGCGACGATGTACGGCTTGATCCGTCCGGTCCTGGTGATCAACCGGCCGGCGACGATCGAGGAGCCGAGGACACCGGCCATCATCGGGATGGTGAGCAGACCGGCCTCGGTCGGGCTGTAGCCGCGGCCGATCTGGAAGTACTGGCCGAGGAAGACCGCGCCGCCGAACATGGCCATGCCGACCGCGAGGCTGCCGAGGATGGCCAGCGCGGTGGTGTGCTGGCGCACGATGCCGAGCGGGACCACCGGCTCGGCCGCCCGCGACTCCACCCAGATCGCGAGGGCGAGCAGAAGGAGCGCGCCGCCCACCATGACCCCGGTCTGCCAGGAGACCCACGCGAACGACCCGTCGACGAAGGAGATCCAGATCAGCAGCACGCTCACGCCTGCGGCGATCAGGGTGGCGCCCAGGTAGTCGATCTTCACGTTCTCCCGGCGCAGCGTCGGCAGGTGCAGGGTCGCCTGGAGCAGGACCAGGGCGATGGCGGCGACCGGCACGCCCACGAAGAAGCACCAGCGCCAGCCCAGCCAGGACGTGTCGACGATGAGGCCGCCCAGCAGCGGGCCGCCGACCGTCGCGACCGCCATGACGCCACCGAGGTAGCCGTTGTAGCGACCCCGCTCACGCGGCGGGATCATGGCGGCGATCGCCACCTGGACGAGGGCCTGCAGGCCGCCGACCCCGATGCCCTGGAACGCGCGGGCCGCGATGAGCTGCCCCGCGCTCTGCGAGAA
Source organism: Micromonospora sp. NBC_00617 (assembly GCF_045161355.1). Taxonomy (NCBI): domain Bacteria; kingdom Bacillati; phylum Actinomycetota; class Actinomycetes; order Micromonosporales; family Micromonosporaceae; genus Micromonospora; species Micromonospora sp. NBC_00617. The sequence goes on from NZ_CP107751.1 coordinate 3,798,308, forward strand.
GCCGGCGATGACGGAGCCCAGCAGGAAGACCACGATGGCGATCTGGATGAGGAGCTTCTTGTTGAACAGGTCGGCCAGCTTGCCCCAGATCGGGGTGGTTGCGGTCGCGGTGAGCAGGGTCGCGGTGACCACCCAGGTGTACTGGTTCTGCGAGCCGTTCAACGACCCGATGATCTTGGGAAGCGCGGTCGAGACGACGGTGCTGCTCAACATCGCGACGAAGAGCACCAGCAGCAGACCGCTGAGCGCCTCGAGCGTCTGCCGATGGGTCATCGGCTCGGTGCCGGCCGTGGTGGTGGGTGCGCTCATCGCGCGGCCTCCAGCTTGTCGTGGTTGACGAGGGCGACGTCGAACAGGGCTGCGCGGCGAGCGTCGTGGGTTCACGAACCCGCGCATTCGCGCACCTGACTTGGTTGCCTCACGCAAGCATCTACCGATCTTGCCTGGTCGGCAAGTTTGCCCATTGAGAAGCCGGTCACTCGACGTACGCTGAGCGCGATGGACGAGATCACCGGTCTACGGGAGCGCAAGAAGGCGGCCACCCGCCTCGCCCTGCACGAGTCGGCCCTGCGCCTCGCGGCCGAGCAGGGCCCCGACGGCGTGACCATCGAGGCGATCGCCGACGCCGCGAACGTCTCCCGGCGGACGTTCTCGAACTACTTCTCCAGCAAGGAGGAGGCGCTCTTTTACGGCGACGCGGTGCGCCTGCGACGACTGTTGCAGCTGGTGCGCGAGCGGCCGGGCAGCGAGCCGCCGTGGACCGCGCTGAGTCGGGCGGCCGAACACGTCGCCAGGGAATCATCAGATGATCGCGACCACAGTTGGCTGACCCGACGCCGGCAGCTGCGCGGGCATCCCGGCCTGGCGGCGCACCAGGTGGCGGCGTACACCGCGATCGAGCGCGAGTTGGCCGCGGAGCTTGCACACCAGCTCACCGGCCCGGCGGTGGAGCTGCGCTCCCGTCTGCTGACCGCGACGTTCCTGGCCGCCCTGCGCGTCGCCTTCCAGCACTGGATCGACCATCCGGGCCACGACCTGCTGGAGATCGTTCGAACCGCGCTCACCGAGGTCGCTCCCCCGTCCGCCGCCGCACCGGCAGCTGACTCGACGACCTGACGCGGCGCACCGGCCCGCCGCCATCCGCGCGCAACAGCGGGACGACGGCGGGCCCCGTCGCGCCGGCCGCCACCGCTCTCGGCGGTGGTGGCCGGCGGACGAGGCCCGCCGTCGACGGGGTCAGCGGTAACCGGCGGTCACCACGTTGGCCTGCACCGCGTTCTCGGTCGCGTCGGACGGATAACCGGCGACCATGGCCCCCTCGTAGAAGGTGCCGGCGCTCAGGTTCGCGCCCCCGTCCGGCTTGCAGCAGTCACCGCCACTGCCCAGGATGATCGCGCCCTGCTTCTTCATGGGGCTGTATCCCGGCGGGAGCGAGCCGTCCCACAGCGTGTAGAGGCTGCCGGACTGGGCGTCGCTGCCCTTCATGGCGAAGCGGGACGTGCCGTTGTTCTTGAGCGTCGCCGTGACGAACTTGCTGGTGAACGCCCGCTGGTTCGGGTTCCACGAGCTGCTGCCACCGGGGAACAGGCCCCACTCCAGATCGGCCTGCACCCAGGGACCGCTGCCGGAGCAACCGCCGAACCAGCACTGCTTGCCGAAGTTGATGGCGTCCATCGCGCCGGCGGCGTCGGCCTTGCGCGTCGTCTCGCTGTTGCCGTAGTCGAAGCAGCAGCCGCTGTTGACGTGGGTGCCGCTGGTCACCATGTACATGCCCTCCGGCGCCGAGCCGGTCGGCACGCCGGTCAGGTGCCCGTCGCGCCAGTAGCTGTTGCCGGGGTTGATGTAGAGCGAGTACGCCTTGGCGCCGCCGACCGTCAGGGACTCCGAGGTCGCGGTCGCCGGCCTGCTCTGCGGTGAGCCCGGAACCACGCTGGAGCCCTGGTACCAGAGGTCGTTTCCGCGCCCGGACTGGTCGAAGACGACGGTGATCACGCAGGTCGTGCCGGAGCAGAACGAGTCCTGCGTCGCCGCGTTGGCGGTGCCGCCCGTGCCGGTCAGGCCGATGTTGCGGGTGGTGTTGTCCGACGAGCGCCGGACCTGGTAGAGGTTGCCGGCGTACGTCGCGTAGAGGGCTCGCGTCGTGCTGTGCGCCGCCACGCACGGGGTGCCGCCGGAGGCGTAGATGTCGCACGGGCGCGCGCCGCTCGGCGGCGGGGTCGTCGGCGGCGTGGTGGTCGGCGGGATGGTGGTGGGCGGGGTGGTCGGCGAGGTCCACTGTTGGTTGGCGCCGCCGTTGCAGGCCCAGAGGATCAGTTTGGTGCCGTTCGTGGTGGCCGCGCCGTTGGCGTCCAGGCACAGCCCGGACTGCGCACCGGTGATGGTGCCGTTGCTGTTGACGTTCCACTGCTGGTTGGTCTGGCCGTTGCAGTCCCAGATGATCGCCTGCGTGCCGTTGGTGGTGCCTCGGCCGGAGGCGTCCAGGCACTTGTTGCCGTACACCGTGAGTTGCTTGCTCGACGTCCAGGTCCAGGTCTGGCCGGCCGCGCCGTTGCAGTCCCACAGTTGGGTCTGGGTGCCGTTGGTGGTGCTGGAGTTGGGGACCTCGACGCATCGGCCGGACGGGACGCCGACGATGGTGGTGCTCTGCCCGGGTGCGATGGCGGCGGCCGCCAGCGGCGCGGCGGCGGCCTCGGCGGCGGACGATCCGGCGCCGGCTGTCGCACCGACGGTGACGAGGACGAGGACGCCGGCCAGCGCGCTGGCCAGGACGGCCAGGCGTGGGGGGCGACGTCTCGGGATGGGCTCGTGGGCCATGCCGGGCCCGGCGGGGGATGGTGTTCGCACGAGGTGGCTCCTCGGAGTCGTGGCAGCGTGGAAGTGCCGACGCCGCAGGTGGTGGTGGCGGGAGCAGCCGAATCGATTCGCGGCAATCGTAGGATCAATTTTCGACGAGTGTCAATGTAAGCCCGCTCGGCGGGAGTCCGGCGGTGGCCGCCCGTGCCGGCGGCCACCGCCTGACCTCTTCCGCGACGCCTACCGCCCCCAGATCCGCCAGCTCTGGTTCAGCGGACTGCCCTGGCTGACCGCGTTGCAGGGCCACTGGAGGACCGTCGCGCGGGCCGCCGTGGAGACCCCGTTGACGTCGACACACTTGCCGCTGTGCCGGGCGACGAGCTGGTAGTCGTGCGAGTCGTTACCGGAGTAGGTCACCTTCCGGAGGGTGAACTGCTGGTTGAGCCCGTTCTGGCAGGTCCACTGGTCCACGGCGGCGCCGTTTGCGGTGGAGGCGCCGCTGACGTCGAGGCACTTGCCGCTCTGCTGGTTGACCACGGTGTACGTGTCGGCCGCGCCGGCGACCGGCCGGAAGTTCCAGAGCTGCTGGTCACCGCCCTCGCAGTAGAACTGCTGCTGGACGTTGCCGTCGGCGGTGCTCAGGCCGGTGTTGTCCAGGCACTGCTGGGAGTGCTGGGCCACCGCCACCGACTGGAAGCCTGCTTCGGAGGGTGGCAGCAGGGTGACCGTGTACGTGTCGTTCTGGTTGCCGTACGGCAGGTTCACCGTGGCGTTGTTGTTGGACACGGTGACGACGCTGTTGGAGACCGTGATCGGCCCCTGGACCGCGCCACCGTTGTTGTACGGGATGCGCTGCGTGAGCACCCGCACCTGGTTGTTCTGCACCACGCCACTTGTCGTGTCGAGGCGTTGCAGGTTGACGGCCAGGTTCCCGGTCGTACGACCACCACCGACCAGGACCTTCGCCACCCCGTTCGTCTTGGTGGCGTACGCGTCGTAGGACTGGCTGCCGGTCACCGACACGATCTCGCCGGCCTGCGAGGCGTAGTAGCGGTAGACCCACCACTCGCCCTTGGGCTGGTGCTGGCCGGCCGAGTTGCGGACCAGCAGGTTGCCGAGGTCGTTGTGCAGATTGCCGGCGCTGGCCCAGTTGGCCCGCAGGCCATCCGCCCGGGCCCGCTCCAGGCGGGCGATGTACCAGGCGCCGTCGGCCGGGTTCTGCTCGTTGCTCGCCCCGTACTCGTTGATCTGGTACGGGCGGGGGTGCGGGATGCCGCGCGGGTCGAGGGTGGCGTTGGCGGCGGCGACGTTGGCGACCGGGTCACCGGGCAGCGAGTGCCAGCTGATGATGTCCGGCACCGTGTTGGTCGAGCGCACGAAGTCCAGGTACTGGTTCCAGAACGCGTGGTTGGTCGACGGCACGCAGGCGCAGCTCGGCCCGACGATGAGCTGGTTGGGGAACTCCGTCCGGAGACGCTGGTACGTGCGCCGCCAGAGTTCGAGGTACTGGGAGATCGGCCGGTTCCAGAAGATGGTGATGTTGGGTTCGTTCCAGATGTCCCACTGCACCGACAATCCGGACGCCCGGACGTCGCTGATCAGCCGGGTCAGGAAGTTGTCGTAGTCGGTCCAGTTGCCGTTGTCGCCGGGGAAGCGGGAGATGCCGGCACCGTCCGCGCCCCAGAGGTCGTGCGGCAACAGGATGAACTGCCCGCCCAGGGCGACGGTCCGACGCGCCTGGGCGACTGTGGAGTTCCAGCGGCGATCGTAGTTTCCGCCAACCCAGCCGCTGCCGGGCAGTTGCGCGCCGCCGGCACGCATGTAGCGGAAGTTGACGTCGCGGTAGAAGTGGTCGGGCGGGCCACTGGCGTTCTCGGTCATGCCGTAGATCCAGCCGGACGCGCGGTAGGTCGGCGTGCCGGTCGTCGTGGAGAAGTTGACGCTGATCGACTCGTCGGCGGCCTGGGCCGGGGACGCGGCGACGGTGACGGCGGTGGTTGCGGCGAGCAGGCCGACGACGAGTCGGGCGACGAGCGCGTGGGCTCGCCCCGACCTGCTGCGGGACGGGGTTTTCACGGGCGGCTCCTTGGTGGGGCGCGGGGGACGCTCTCCGGAGGGCTGCGCTTGCGAATCGATTCGCACGGATCGTAGGTCCGGGAATCATCTGTGTCAATGAAGCGACGATCGCGTGAAGCCGGTGTTTCCCAGCAGCGCCTCCCTGGGCGCTCACCAACCCTTGACCACCGCGTATGGGCGGTCCTATCTTCGTGCGAACCGTTTCGTCGAATCGGTTCGCCTCATGGTCGGACGTGGTCCGGCCCGCGACGGTCAACCCACGACACCCCACCTGACGATCGACTTGAAGTGAGGCAGCACATGACACGACTCAACCGACGGCGGCGCCTGGCTGCCGTTGCCGTGATGGCGCTCGCCGCGGTGACGGCCGGCGCCTGCTCGTCGTCGTCCGGCGACTCCGGCGGTGGCGGCGGCGCGTACCTCGTCTGGGACCCGTATCCGCAGTTCGCCGACGACTCCGACTGGGTCGCCCTGCTCAAGAAGTGCGGAACCTCGGCGGGCGTGACGGTCGAGCGGACCGGCTACGACACCACCGACCTCACCAACAAGGCGCTGCTCGCCGCCCAGCAGGGCAACTCGCCGGACGTGCTGATCGTCGACAACCCGGTCATCTCGACACTGGCCGAGGCCGGCGCGCTCACCACCACCGAAGAGAACAAGCTGGACGTGTCGAGCATGGCGGCGAACCTGCTCGGCGCCGGCCAGAGCGCGGGCAAGACGTACGGGGTGCCGATCGGGGCCAACACCCTCGCGCTGTACTACAACAAGGACCTGCTGACCGCCGCCGGCGTCGACCCGGCCTCGGTGAAGGACTGGACGTCACTGACCGCGGCGCTGACGAAGGTCAAGGCCAAGGGCAAGAAGGGCATCACCTTCTCCGCGATCGGCACCGAGGAGGGCAGCTTCCAGTTCCTGCCCTGGTTCTGGGGATCGGGCGCCCAGCTGACCAGCCTGGACTCGCCGCAGGCGGTGTCCGCGCTGACCCTCTGGACGGACTGGCTGCGGCAGGGCTACGCCCCGAACTCGGTCATCAACAACACCCAGACCACGAGTTGGCAGGAGTTCGCCACCGGCGACTTCGCGTTCGCCGAGAACGGCACCTGGCAGCTGGCCAACGCGGAGAAGCTCGGGTTCTCGTACGGCACCATCGCGATCCCGGCCAGCGCCGGTGGACCGGCCCCGGCGCCGACCGGTGGCGAGTTCGTCTCGATCCCGGTGCAGAAGAAAACCGACCGGTACACGACGTCGCAGAAGCTCGTGACCTGCCTGACCAACGCCGACAATCTCCTCACCACCGACACCACGCTCTCCTACGTCGCGCCCGTCGCCGCCGTGCAGGACCGGCAGGCGACCGAGAACCCCAAGCTCAAGGTCTGGGTGGAGGCCGTCCGCGCGGCGAAGGGCCGCACCGGTGACAACCTCGGCACCAAGTACCCGAAGATCTCCGAACCCCTGTGGACCGCCGTGCAGGCAGCCCTGAGCGGCGGGAAGTCGCCGCAGCAGGCGCTGACCGCCGCGCAGGCCTCGGCCACGAGCAAGTAAGCGCGCCGACCCGACACGATGACCCCCACGACGCGGATTTCCACCACCACGCGAGGCCACGGTGGGGCGGCTGAGGCCGCCCCACCCGGGCCCCCCGCGCCTCGAACCCGCCGGCCCGGACGATGGCTGGCGTGGGGCTTTTTGGCGCCGACGGTCGTCTACCTGCTGGCCTTCTACGCCTACCCGCTCTACCGCAACGTCGAGCTGAGCCTGCGCGAGTACACCGTCCGCTCGTTCGTGCAGGGCGGCGCGCCCTTCGCCGGCCTGGACAACTACCGCACCGTCCTGGCCGACCCGGCGTTCTGGCCGACGTTGGCGCACACAGTGGTCTTCACCGGCGCGTCGCTCGTCCTCCAGTTCAGCATCGGCATGGCCCTGGCCCTCTTCTTCCGCCAGCACTTCCCGCTGTCGGGCACCCTGCGGGCGCTGATCCTCGTACCGTGGCTGCTGCCGCTGATCGTGTCGGCCTCGACCTGGTCGTGGCTGCTCAACAGCGACTCGGGGCTGGTCAACGCCGCGTTGGGCGTCGTCGGGATCGACCCGGTCAACTGGCTCACCTCGCCGACCTGGTCGCTCACCTCGGTGATCATCGCGAACGTCTGGATCGGCATCCCGTTCAACCTGGTGGTGCTCTACAGCGGCCTGGCGGCCATCCCGGTCGAGGTGTACGAGGCGTCCGCGCTCGACGGCGCGACCGGCTGGCAACGGTTCTGGTCGATCACGTTCCCGCTGTTGCGCCCGGTCTCCGCGATCACGCTGCTGCTGGGGCTGATCTACACGCTGAAGGTCTTCGACATCATCTGGATCATGACCAGGGGCGGCCCGACCGGTTCCTCCGCCACGCTCGCCACCTGGTCGTACCGCCTCGGCTTCGGCAACCTGCTGCCCGAGTTCGGTCCGGGCGCGGCCGTCGGCAACCTGCTCATCGTGCTGGCCCTGGTCGCCGGGCTCGTCTACATCCGGTCCCAACGGAGGCAGCACCTACGATGACCACGTCACCGCGTCGCGTCTGGTGGAAGACCGGAGTCGGTCTGGTGCTGACCGGGCTGATGCTCTTCCCCGTGTACTGGATGATCAACGTGTCGTTCACCCGGGACCAGGACATGCGGGCCAGTCCGCCGCACCTGTTCCCGACCAACGGCACGCTGGACGGCTACCGGGCCGTCCTCGACCAGCAACTGCCGTACCTCGGCACCAGCTTTCTCGTCGGGCTCGGCACGGTGGCACTGACCGTGGCGCTCGCCGCCCCCGCCGGGTACGCGCTGGCGAAGCTGCGGCCACCCGGCGGCCCGGCGCTGAGCTTCCTGCTGCTGATCGCCCAGATGATCCCGGGAATCATCATGGCGATGGGCTTCTACGCCATCTACCTCACCCTCGGCGTTCTCAACACGCTGCCGGGCCTGATCCTGGCCGACACGACCCTCGCGGTGCCGTTCGCCGTACTGATCTTCACGGCCTTCATGTCCGGCATCCCCGACGAGCTGCTCCAGGCCGCCGTGGTCGACGGCGCCGGCCGGCTGCGCACCTTCTGGTCGATCGTGCTGCCGGTCAGCCGCAACTCGATCGTCACGGTGTCGCTCTTCGCGTTCCTGTGGTCCTGGTCGGACTTCATCTTCGCCTCGACCCTGGCCGGCGGCGGCGACCACCAGCCGATCACCCTCGGCATCTACCACTACATCGGCAACAACAACCAGCAGTGGAACGCCATCATGGCCACCGCCGTCGTCGCCTCGATCCCCGCCGCCGTGCTGCTGATCCTGGCCCAGCGGTACGTATCGATGGGCGTGACCGCCGGCGCCGTCAAGGACTGACCATCCGCGGCGGTCGAGGACTGACCACCCGCACCACAGAAAGGCACCCGCCACCCATGACCGTCGCCCCGTCCGGTCCGGAGTTCGGAATCCAGGACATCCCGTTCAGCTACCGCGGATCCTGGTTCAACATCTCCCCGGTGGTAGCCGAGAAGACGTACGCCGACGACCTGCACCTGGTGTCGCACCAGACCGGGCTGCACCCGGTGCTGCGCCTCTCCCCCACGGCCGCGGGCCCCACGGTCGTGGCCACGCCCGCGCTGCTGACCTGGCGTGCCGGTCCCGGTCACATCGAGGCCGTCTACGACACACCCGACACCCTGCGGATCCGGGGCCGGCACCTCGGCCTGCGGATCGCCGCGGCCGCGGGCACCCTCACCCCGTTCAGCGGCACCTACCTCTACCTCGACCCGGTCGACGGCTCACACGTCTTCACCTCGTACGAGACCGGGCGACGCTACCGGGTCACGGTGCTCTCCGGCGCGCTGTGCCGCGCCGACGGCGTCGAGGCGCTCGGCACCGCCGACCGCTGCCTGGACCTCCCCGGCGACGAGCCCTGGGAGATCGCCATCGAGGAGTACGCCACCGCCCGCCGGCCGTACGCCACCGCCGTCCCCTTCGACCAGGTGTGCCGCGACCGCAGGGCCGAGTTCGCCGCGTTCGTCGACGCCGTCGCGCCGTGGCGCGGCGCGGACACGCCCGCCGCCGAACTGGCCGCGTACGTGCTGTGGTCCGCCACCGTCGCCCCGGCGGGCTTCGTGACCCGGCCCGCCGTCCTGATGTCCAAGCACTGGATGGACAAGGTGTGGAGCTGGGACCACTGCTTCAACGCGATCGCGCTCGCAGCCGGTGAGCCGGAGCTGGCCTGGCACCAGTTCCACCTGCCCTTCGACCACCAGGACGGTGCGGGCGCCCTGCCCGACTCGATCACCCACTCGGAGGTCCTGCACAACTACGTCAAGCCGCCCATCCACGGCTGGGCCCTGCGCCACCTGCGCCGCCGCCTCCCTGCGCCCCCGGACCGGGCGGCGCTCGCGCAGACGTACGACCGGCTGGCCCGCTGGACCGGGTTCTGGCTCGACGCACGCCGCGCGCCCGGCCACGACCTGCCGCACTACCAGCACGGCAACGACAGCGGCTGGGACAACGCCACCACGTTCGACGACGGTCGGGTCGTGCAGACCGCCGACCTGGCCGCGTTCCTGGTCTCCCAGCTGCGTTGCCTGGCCGACCTCGCCACCGAGCTGGGCGAACCCGCCGACCGGTGGTCCCGGGAGGCCGACCGGATCCGCACGGCCATGATCGGGCAGCTGTGGGACGGCGAGCGGTTCACCGCCCGCAGCCCGCACACCGGGCAGCGGCGGACCAGCCGCAGCCTGCTCGACCTGATGCCCGTCGCGCTCGGCGCCGACCTGCCCGCCCCGATCGCCGACGCGCTGGCCCGGGGCGTCGAGACCCACCTCACCACGCACGGGCTGGCCACCGAACCGACGGACTCGGCCCACTACCTCGCCGACGGCTACTGGCGGGGCCCGATCTGGGCGCCCTCCACCGTGCTGGTCGAGGACGGTCTGCGGCGGGCCGGGCACACCGGGATCGCCGACGACATCAGCCAGCGCTTCCTCGCGCTGTGTGAGAAGTCCGGTTTCGCGGAGAACTTCGACGCCGAGACCGGCGCCGGACTGCGGGATCGCGCGTACACCTGGACGGCCAGCAGCTACCTCATCCTGGCTGCCGCCCAGGAGGAGCGCCGAGCCGCGCGACGGTAGCCGGCCGGCGCGTGGGCCCGCCGATCGGCGGGCCCACGCGCCGGTGGAGGATCAGTGCGTCCGGACCGGGCCGGTGCTGGACCGCAGCGAGATGGGCGGGCTGTAGAGGCGGTGCCGCGGCACGCTGTCGGGGGCGGCGATGATCTCCAGCAGCAGCGACACCGCCTCGGCGCCCATGTCCCGCATGGGCACGTCCGCGGCGGTCAGCGGCGGGCGGAAGTCCTCCGCCCAGTGCTGGGCGGCGACCCCGGTGACCGAGAAGTCGACAGGAACGGACAACCCGGCGCTGGTCAGCGCACGCTGCATCCCGGGCAGCGCCGCCTCGTTGATGGTGGCCACCGCCGTGACGTCCGGATGCGTCCCGAGCAACTGCTCCACGCACGCCTCACCGGAGGCCGTGTCATCGCCGCAGCAGACGTCCACGCCGACCAGACCCCGTTCCGCCACCGCCGCCTGGAAACCGGCCAACGCGCGATGGCTGGGCCCGTAACCCGCCGCCACCAGCTCGGCGGAGCGGTTGACCAGCGCCACGTGCCGATGCCCCAGATCGGCCAGGTGGTGCACGCAGCGCGCGATCAGCCCGGCGTAGTCGATGTCGACCCAGCTCATGCCGTGCGCTTCGGCCGTCCGACCGATCGTGACGAACGGCAGACCCGTTCTGGCCAGCCGCGTGACCCGGTCGTCCTCCAACCGGATCTCCATGAGGACCACGCCGTCCACCCGACGTCCGCTGACGATCCGCTCGAACGACCGGTCGTGGTCGCCACCGGACGGGGACAGCAGCACATCCAGGTCGTGGCGGGCGGCGGCCTCGACGACGCTGGCGACGAAGCCCAACTGCATGTCGGTCAACCGCTGGCTCGCCGGTGGGATCACCAGCCCGAGGGTGCGGGTACGCCCCTCCTTCAGGGCACGGGCGCTGGCGTTCGGCCGGTAGTCCAGCTCGTCGATGACCGCCTGGATCCGCTGCCGGGTCGCCTCCGAGACGGTTCGCTTGCCGCTCAGCACGTACGACACGGTGCTGCGGGACACCCCCGCCCGCCGGGCGATCTCCCCGATGTTCATACGCCGCCCTCGAATCGATTCCTGCCCCGACGGGGACGCGCCCAGCTCCGGTTCCGAGCATAGGCGCTCCGCGTCGGCGCCCGGACGCCCCGCCCGACGCCTCACCAGCTCGTCCGCCCGTCCCAACCAGCTCGACCCGGTCAGGAATCAAGAAGCGCCCGGTCGGCCCCCCGGCCTAGCCTTTTCCCAGGTAGCCGGCGCCACGCCGGGCCGGGAAACATCGAGAGGGAGCCCGACATGTCCGCGAAGACCTCCACGACCGAGTCCGACGGCTTCAGCGCCGAGGAGCGCGCCGCGATGAAGGAGCGTGCGGCCGAGCTGCGCGCCGAGGGCAAGAAGGGCGCCAAGAGGGCCGACGGGTTGCAGGCGGTCCTCGACCGCATCGCGCAGATGGCGCCCGACGATCGCGCGCTCGCCGAGCGCGTGCACGTGGCGGTGACCGCCGCCGCCCCCGACTTGACGCCGAAGACCTGGTACGGGATGCCCGCCTACGCGAACGCGGCCGACAAGATCGTCGTCTTCTTCCAGGACTCCGGCAAGTTCAACTACCGCTACTCGACCCTGGGCTTCCAGGACACGGCCAACCTCGACGACGGCGACCTCTGGCCGGTGTCGTACGCGCTGCGGACGTGGAGCCCCGAGGTGGAGAAGAGGGTCATCGAGCTGGTACGCGCGGCGGTCTCCTGACCATCGCCGGGATCGGGCCGCTCGCGACCGGCGGACCGGCTGTCGTCCGCACGCCCGGCGGCGCTGGTGCTTGCGTCCACCGGCAATGATCAATCCGTGTCGCTCTGGGAGGTCGTCTCGCGCATCGGCGTACCGCTGATCGTCGTCGTCGGCGCCGCGTTCCTCGTGGCGGCGCGTTCACCGATCCGCCCGACTCCTTCTCCTGGCCACGTGGCTGGCAGTGGACGTGGGCGGGCTGTGGCTGATGGCCGCCGGCGAAGCGGCGTTCGGCACCGAGAGACCGTGGTTCGAGCGCGCGTGCAAGGGCGCGGCGGCGCTGCTCGTCGCCGTGGCGTGCGCGGTCGCCGTCTGGCGTCACCACCGGTGGCGGAGGCAGGCCCGGCCCACGGACGGTGAGCGAGGGCGGTAGCCGACGGTCCGGGACGACGCGACGCGAACGCCGGCCGCCCCAGCCCGCCACCGGCACGGGGCCGACGGCGGGCTGGAGCGCGGGCGCGGGACGCGCCGGGTCAGGTCGTCGTGCAGGTGATGTCGGTCGGCGGGTTGTTGACGCCGGTCGCGGAGGCGATGAAGCCGAACGTGGTCGAGCCGCCCGCCGGCAGCGACCCGTTGTAGTCGACGTTCGTCACCCGCACGTTCGCGCCGCTCTGCGTGTGTGCGCCGCTCCAGATCTGGCTGATCACCTGCCCGTTGGGGAAGGTCCAGGAGACGGTCCAGCCACGGATCGCGGCCGCGCCGGCGGTCACGGTGACCTCGCCCTGGAAGCCGCCCGACCACGAACTCGTCACCGTGTACGTGGCCCGCGCACCGGACGGCGACGGCGTGCTCGTCACTGTCGGCGTCGGCGTCGGTGTCGGGCTCAGGGTCGGAGTGACGGTGGGCGTGGGCGTGCTGCTCAGCGTCGGCGACGGTGTCACACCGGGCCGCGCGGCGCGGTAGGTGTGCCCGGCGCGGACGGCGAGTTGGACGACGTCCGTCTCGGGTCGGGTGGTGGTGGGCGTGCTGCCGTCGGTGACGTCGACGAGGGTGAAGGAACCGGTGAAGAGCCGGCAGCGGAGTCGTACGGTGCCGTCCCGGTCGGCGCGGACGCTGATCTCGTCGGCCTGCCCGCTGGTCCAGGCCACCCCGACGGTGTATCCCCCGCGAGCGCGTAGCCCCGCGACCTGGCCGGTGGGCCAGGCGCTCGGCAGCGCCGGCAGCAGGTGCAGCTCGCCGGCGTGGCTGTGCAGCACCATCTCGGCGATGCCGGAGGTCGCGCCGAAGTTGCCGTCGATCTGGAACGGTGGGTGCAGGTCGAACATGTTCGGCGCGAGCCGGTCGGTCCGCACGAGGTCCTTCAGGAGCTTGTGGGCGCGGGCGCCGTCCTCCAGCCGGGCCCAGTAGTTGATCTTCCACGCGAGGGACCAGCCGGTGCCGTCGTCGCCGCGCAGCTCCAGCGTCCGGCGCGCGGCCTCGTAGAGCTGCGGGGTGCCCCGTTTGGTGATCTGGTTGCTGGGATGCAGGCCGTACAGGTGCGAGACGTGCCGGTGGTTCCGCTCGGTCTCGACCCAGTCGGCCAGCCACTCCTGGACGTTGCCGCGCGAGCCGACCTTCGAGGGCGCCAGCCGGTCCCGGGCCGTGCGCACCTGGGAGCGGAACGTCGTGTCGACGCCGAGCACCTCGCTGGCGCGGGCGACCGCGTCGAACAGGTCCCGCAGGATCTGGTTGTCCATGGTGGGGCCCGCGCAGACACTGGCGTTCGCGTGGTGCGGCAGCTCGGGCGAGTTCGACGGGTTCGTGACCAGGTAGCCGAGCGTCGGGTGGGCCACCAGCGTGTCCAGGAAGAACTGGGCGGCACCCTTCATCGCCGGGTAGTTGGTCGACAGGAAGCCGACGTCGCCGGTGAACAGGTAGTGCTCCCAGATGAGGGTGGACAGCCAGGCGCCGCCGGTCTGCCACATGCCCCACAGCGCTCCGTCGACGACCGAGGCGCCGCGCCACCCGTCGGTGTTGTGGTGGGTGACCCAGCCGCCGGCGCCGTACTGCGCCTGGGCGACGCGCGCACCGGTCACCGTCAGGTCCTTGATCATGTCGAAGACCGGCAGGAAGCACTCGGCCAGGTTCGTCGTGTCGGCGGGCCAGTAGTTCATCGGCAGGTTGGCGTTGATGGTGTACTTCGAGTCCCAGGGCGGCGTCATGGAGTCGTTCCAGATGCCCTGCAGGTTCGCCGGCTGGGTGCCCGGCCGCGACGAGGAGATCAGCAGGTAGCGGCCGTACTGGAACAGCAGGGCGGAGAACTGCGGGTCGCTGGTGCTCGCGTGCTGGGCGATCCGCACGTCGGTCGGCTGATCGGCGGCGGCCGTACGACCCAGATTGATGGTCACCCGGTTGAACAGGGCCTGGTAGTCGGCGAGATGGCGACTGCGCAGCTGGTCGAAGCTCACGCCACGGGCGGCGGCGAGGCGGCTGCGCGCGATGCCCTGATAGTCGCCGTTGACGATGCGGTAGTTGACGTAGCTGGAGCCGATCGAGATCAGGACGGTCACGCTCGTGGCGCCGGAGACGCGCAGGGTGCCCCCGGAACTGCTGACCGTGCCGCCGGTCGCGACGGCCTGGGCCAGGGCGAGGAAGCGCACCGATCCGTTGACGCCCTCCATCGCGCCGGAGATGCCGTCGACGGCGATCGTGGTGGCGTCGGGGCTCGACATGGTCGTCCGCTGCGGACTGTCGAAGGTGGCGTTGAACGTGATCGAGTTGGCGCGGTCGGCGGTCAGCCGGAGCACGATCACCGCATCGGGTGCGCTGGCGAACACCTCACGCTGGTACCGGACACCGTTCAGCACGTACGTCGTGGTGACGGTGGCGGTGGTGAGGTCCAGCGTCCGGTTGTACTGCGACGCCCCGCTGGCCGATCCGAAGGCGAGCCGGAGATTGCCCACCGGCTGGTAGGCGAGCTGGCCGCCCGGGGTTCCCATCATCGTCTGGTTGATGAGGTCCTGCGCCTGGGTCCACTGGTCCGCGAAGACGCGCCGCCGGATCTCGGCCAGGTTGGCAGCCCCCCGGGTGTTGGCGGAGTCGTACGGGCCGCCGGCCCAGATCGTGTCCTCGTTGAGCTGTAGCCGTTCGGTGTCGACGTTGCCGAACACCATCGCGCCCAGCCGGCCGTTGCCGATCGGCAGCGCCCGTAGCCAGTCGGTGCCCGCGGGTTCGTCGTACCAGAGGGCCATGTCGTCGGCGGCGAGCACCTGCGACGGCGCCACCGAGCCGGCGCGGGCGACGGCGGACCACGCGACTGGCAGCAGCGCGGCTCCGGCGCCCGCCGCACCGGCCCTCAGCACGTTCCTTCGTGTCACGTCAGGCATGGTCTCTCCAATCAGCGCAGCTAGAGGCGCAGGAGGGTGAAGAACGGCGCCCTTGCCGGGCCACCGCGGAGGAAGTCGAATGTCGTGGACGTGTCCACGGCCAGCGCGCCGATCGAGGTCTCGTGCGAGACGTGCGGCTGCTGCCGTTGGACGGGTGGTGGGACGCCCTGCTGTTAGCGCTAACAAGTGCCGCCCGTTCGCACCATGCAGCAACGTTCACAGCCGGGGACCGACGCGCCGAGCTCCCGGCGGCGCGTCATCTCACCCTCTATAGACCTTCGTAGATGGCAGTGCCGCTCGTCAAGGGATGCCGGCCATGTTTCCCGCCAGCGCCCCTCCGAGGTCGCGAGGCGGCCGCCCGCCCCGACGCGCGGATCGGGTTGCCATCCCGACGGCATCTTCGTAGCATCTAGGGCACACGATGTTATCGCGAACATTTGGTGGCATCAGGGCATGGACCGCGCGGGAGGTGGCACCCAGTGTCCGCAGGCACGCCGGCCGTCTCGCGCTACCACAATCCGGTCGTCCCCGGCTTCTATCCCGATCCGAGCGTCTGCCGGGTCGGCGAGGACTACTACCTGGCCTGCTCCAGCTTCGAGTACTTCCCGGGCGTACCGCTCCTGCACAGTCGGGACCTGGTGAACTGGCGACAGATCGGCAACATCCTCGACCGTCCCAGCCAGCTGGAGATCCCGCCGGACGCCGACGCGTCCCGAGGCATCTTCGCGCCGACCATCCGCCACCACGACGGCCGGTTCTGGATGATCACCACCAATGTCAGCCTGGGCCGCCACCTCATCGTCACCGCGCAGGACCCCACCGGCCCGTGGTCCGAGCCGGTGTACCTCGACCTTCCCCACGTCGACCCGTCCCTGGCCTGGGACGACGACGGCACCTGCTGGCTGACGACCTCCGGAGTGGACGCCTACCGGATCGACCCGGACAAGGGTCAGGTGCTGGAGGGGCCGATTCCGCTCTGGTCCGGCACCGGCGGCCAGTACCCGGAGGCGCCGCACCTCTACCGGATCGGCGACTGGTGGTACCTGCTGCTCTCCGAGGGCGGCACGCACACCGGCCACGCCGTCTCGGTCGCCCGCTCACGCAGCCTCCGGGGGCCCTTCGAGCCCGCGCCGACCAACCCCATCCTCACGCACCGCAGCACCAACCTGCCCGTACAGGCCGCCGGGCACGCCGATCTGGTGCAGGCCACGGACGGCAGCTGGTGGATGGTGCTTCTCGGCATCCGGGCGAAGGGCCAGTGGCCGCCCTTTCACGTGCTCGGCCGCGAGACGTTCCTCGCGCCGGTTCGCTGGGACGGCGGGTGGCCCGTCGTGGACGTCGTCCGGGAGGTCACCGCGGCACCCGCCGGCAGCGCACCGGCCCTCGCGGCCCCGCCCGGCCCGGTCGCCCACCACGACGACTTCGACGCGACAACCCTCGCGCCCGGCTGGATCTCGCCCCGCTCCCGCCCCGACGCGGCCTGGTCGCTGACCGAGCGGCCCGGATGGCTCACCCTGCACGCCACCGGTACGACGCTGGACCGCGCCGGCGCGACGATCGTGGCGACGCGCCAGCGCCACCATGACTGCCGCGCCGGCACGCGGGTGGATCCGGGCGGCGGCACGGCCGGGCTCACCATCCGCATCGACGAGGCGCACCACTACGACCTGGAGATTGGAGTCGGCAGCGTCCGCGTCGTCGGCCGGGTCGGGCCGTTCCGGCAGGTCTTCGCGTCCCTCGACGTACCCGCTGGCCCGCTGGTTCTGACGATCGTCACCCGGACCCACGACCTCTACCCGCCGACCGTGACCTCCGCCGCGGGCCTGGCGGCCGCGGACGAACCCTTCGGCGTACGCCCCGCCACCTCCGACATGATCGCGTTCGAGGTGGAGACCTCCGAGGGCCGCGTGCTGCTGGCCGAACTCGACGGGCGCTACCTGTCCACCGAGGTCGCCGGCGGCTTCACCGGCCGGGTCATCGGCATGTACGTGACCGAGGCCAGCGCCGCCTTCGACTGGTTCGACTACCGGCCGGCAGCGCGGCCGACCGACTGAGCGCGGACCGGCTCGCCATCGAGGGATCACCGTAGACTCCCGGTGTGATCGAGGAGAGCCGGCGGCACCACCCCCGCAAGCCCCGGCGCGGTGACCTGCCCATCGCCACGATCGCCGAGCTCGCCGGGGTGTCCCCTCCCACGGTGTCCAAGGTTCTCAACGGCCGCGCCGGGGTGGGCGAGCAGACCCGGCAGCGGGTGGAGGCACTGCTGCGTGACCATGGCTACCGCCGGCCGGAGACCGCCGCGAGGACGCTCTGCATCGAGGTGCTGTTTCACCGGATGCTGTCCTCGATCGCCCTGGAGATCCTGCGGGGGATCCAGGAGGTCGCCGGCTCTCGGGACTGCACGGTCGGCTTCATCGACATCCGCCATCGCGTGGCGGCCGGGCTGCCCTGGATGGAGCCCCTGCTGCTGCGACAGCCCACCGCCGTCATCGCGGTCTGCTCACTGGTCACCGCCGAGCACGGCAGACAGCTGACCGCCATGGGCATACCGCTCGTGGCCATCGACCCGGTCGGCGAGCGGTTCCCCACGCCCGCCGTCGGGTCGAACAACTGGAGCGGCGCCCTGGCCGCCACCCGGCATCTGCTGGACCTCGGCCACCGCCGGATCGGCGTGGTCACCGGGCCGGAGCAGGACCTGTCGGCGCGGGCTCGCCTGGACGGCTTCCGAGCCGCGCTGGACCACGCCGGCGTTCCGTTCGACGGCAGCCTCGAACGGCGCGGAGTCTTCAGCTTCGAGGACGGCCGTGACCTCGGCCGTGAGTTGCTGACCCTGGCCGAACCGCCCACCGCCGTCGTCTGCGGCAACGACCTGCAGGCGCTCGGCGTCTATGCGGCGGCGCACGAGGCCGGTCTGCGAATCCCCGACGACCTCAGCGTCGTCGGCTTCGACGATGTGGACCAGGCGGCCTGGACCACGCCACCGCTCACCACGGTGCGGCAGCCGTTCAGCGAGATCGGGGCCACCGCCGCCCGGCTCGCGTTGGCGCTGGCCGACGGCCACTCGCTGCCCCAGGAGCGGTACGAGCTCGGCACCGCGCTGGTCGTGCGGGGCAGCACCGGGCCGCCCGGTTCGCGGCGGCCGGACGCCGCTCTCCGCCCGTGAGCCAGAATTTTCTTGGCGGCCATGTCGAGAAACGGCGCGCGGCTCCGTCCCCGAGGTGAACGTGACCGGAACGGGTCACACCAGCGAGGAGGAACACGACGATGGCGAAGTACCTGCTGCTCAAGCACTACCGCGGCGCTCCGGCCGCGGTCAACGACGTGCCGATGGACCGGTGGACGCCAGAGGAGATCTCGGCGCACATGAAGTACATGAACGACTTCGCGTCCCGGCTGGAGAAGACCGGTGAGTTCATCGACGGTCAGGCGCTCGCCCCCGAGGGAGCGTGGGTCCGCTACGACGGCGCGGGACGCCCGCCGGTCACCGACGGCCCGTTCGCCGAGACCAAGGACCTCATCGCCGGCTGGATGGTGATCGACGTCGACAGTTACGAACGCGCCGTCGAGCTGGCCGGGGAACTGTCGGCCGCTCCGGGGGCGGGCGGCAAGCCGATCCACGAGTGGCTCGAGGTGCGCCCCTTCCTGACCGAGCCCCCCACCATCGCCGAGTGACCTCGGCGATGAACGACGCACTGCTCCGGAGTCTCACGCCGGGCGTGCTCGGCGTCCTCGTCCGCCGCGGAGCTGACTTCGCGGCGGCCGAGGACGCCGTGCAGGACGCGCTGGTCGAGGCCATCCGCGTCTGGCCGGCCGACCCGCCGCGGGACCCGAAGGGCTGGCTGATCACCGTGGCCTGGCGTCGGTTCCTCGACACCACGAGGGCGGACGCTGCCCGTCGCCGTCGTGAGGACCTTGTCGACTCCGAGCCGGCGCCGGAGCCCACGCCGGCGGTGGACGACGACCTCCAGCTCTACTTTCTCTGCGCCCACCCGTCGCTGACGCCGTCGTCCGCCGTCGCGCTCACGTTGCGGGCCGTCGGCGGGCTGACCACCCGTCAGATCGCGGACGCCTACCTGGTGCCCGAGGCGACCATGGCGCAACGCATCAGCCGGGCCAAACGCACTGTCTCCGCCGTGCGGTTCGACCAGCCCGGCGACGTCGCCACCGTGCTGCGCGTCCTCTATCTGGTCTTCAACGAGGGCTACACCGGCGACGTCGACCTCGCGGCCGAGGCCATCCGGCTCACCCGGCAGCTCGCGGCCGCCATCGACCATCCCGAGGTGGCCGGGCTGCTCGCCCTCATGCTGCTGCACCACGCCCGCCGGGCCAGCCGGACCGCGTCCGACGGCAGCCTGGTGCCGCTCGCCGAGCAGGACCGCGGCCGGTGGGACACCACCGTCATCGCCGAGGGTGTCGACATCCTCCAGGCGGCCCTCGCCCGCGACCGGCTGGGCGAGTTTCAGGCCCAGGCCGCCATCGCGGCGCTGCACGCCGACGCGCCCACCGCCGAGGAGACCGACTGGGTGCAGATCGTCGAGTGGTACGACGAGCTGGCCCGCCTGACCGACAGCCCGGTCGTCCGGCTCAACCGCGCGGTGGCCGTCGGCGAGGCCGACGGCGCCCGGGCCGGCCTGGCGGCGCTCGCGGCGCTGGACGACTCGCTGCCCCGTCACACGGCGGTGGCGGCGTACCTGCACGAGCGCGACGGCGACCTCGCGACGGCGGCACGCCTGTACGTCGAGGCGGCCCACAAGGCCCCCAACCTCGCCGAGCGCGACCACCTGACGTGCCAGGCCGCCCGGCTCAACGCCCGCCGACAGCGGTGACGGCGCCCGCCCGACGCCGGCAACGCCCCCCACGTCAGACGCCTGTCGCCGGCGGCACCGCGCGGACCACCGGGCACCGGTCATCCCGAGCCGAGGTCCGGCTGCCGGCCCCGCCGTCGTCGCGTGACGGGGCCGGCGCGAGCGATCCTGCTCGGTCAGCTGTTCAAAGTGGCGAGCAGCGCGCTGCTCATGCCCTGCTCACCGCGCGCGTTCGGGTGGAAGGGCGCGGCCGCGTTCTGCGGCACCAGCCCCTCGACCCACCGGGTGCCGCTGCTCTTGCACGCGTCCCGACCGATCGACGGCGTGTAGACGTCGGCGTAGGTGGCGCCGTTCGCCCCCGCGGCGCTGGCCAGCATGGCGTTGAGCGACTTCTCGATGCCGCGCAGGTACGGCACGTCCTGGTAGGCGATCGGGACGACGGGCCAACAGCCGTACCCGCTGTCGGGCAGGATCGCCGGATACCCGAGCACCACGATCCGCGCGCTCGGCGCGGCGCGGCGGATCGCCTGCAGCGTGGTCGTCACCTTCGGCACGGTGGCCGCGATCCGGGCCTGTAGCTGGTCGGTGCCGCCTGCGGTGTACCGGTTCTTGCACGGCGAGCCGAGGGGGCTGCTGAGGCTCGCCTCCGCGCACTCGCTGATGATGCCGGAGAAGCCGATGTCGTTGCCGCCGATCTGCACCGTCACCAGCGCTGTGCTCGACGTGACCGCGTTGAGCTGCGGTGGCACGTTGATGCCCAGTTGGCCGCTGCCGCCGTAGAGGATGTCGTCGGTCGTGGCGCCGGAGCAGCTCACGTCCGCGAACGACGTCGAGCCGGCGGACGCGGCCACCAGCGAGGGATAGTTGCGGTTCGACCGGAGGCAGTTCAGGTCGACCTGGGTGGGGATCAGCGGACCGGCGGTGTACGAGTCGCCGAGCGCGACGTAGCGGCCGGTGGGGACCGCGGCGCTGGCGGGTGTGGCGACGGCGAGCAGCACACCGGCGGTCGCCGCGGCGAGCGCGGCGAGTCGGGTGGCTGCTCGCAGGAGCGGCAGGCGGGGACGGGGCATGACGCCTCCCAGGGGAGATCGCGGCGGTGGTGATGGTGGTGCCGAGATCCTGTCGCCGCCCGCCGAGCGACGTCAATATAGATGACCCTCACTAAATACCGTCCCACAGTGTGGGCCAGGGGGGCTGCGCGGCAGGCTCCGACCCCCCGAGGTCCGCGCCGGACGTCGGGGGCGTTGACGTCATATGTCGTACGAGTTAAATTGGCAACGATCTATGTCGTTGGCTCCCTGTGGACCGGCAGCGGGCCCTCGCCGCCAACCACCCGCAAGGAGTGCACGTGCTCAGACGAAGAATGGCCCTACTGCTCCCCGCGGTCCTTGCCGCCGCCCTCGGCACCGCGGTGGTCAGCGGCGCGGTGGTGCTCACCACCACCCAACCCGCGCAGGCGTTGGAGAACGGGCTGGCCCGCACGCCACAGATGGGCTGGAACGACTGGAACGCGTTCGGGTGCAACGTCAACGAGACGCTCATTCGGCAGACGGCCGACGCGCTGGTCTCCAGCGGCATGGCCGCGGCCGGATACCGCTACGTCAACATCGACGACTGCTGGTCCACCAAGCAGCGCAACGCCAGCGGTGACCTGGTCGCCGACCCGCAGAAGTTCCCGAGCGGCATCAAGGCTCTCGCCGACTACGTCCACGACAAGGGCCTCAAGCTGGGCATCTACTCCTCGGCCGGCACCCTCACCTGCGCCGGATACCCGGCCAGCATCAACTACGAGCAACGCGACGCCAACCTCTGGGCGTCCTGGGGGATCGACTACCTCAAGTACGACAACTGCGGCGACCACCTCGGTCGGAGCGCGCAGCAGCGCTACACCGCGATGCGGGACGCGCTCGCGGCCACCAACCGGCCGATCCTCTACAGCCTGTGCAGCTGGGGACAGGACAGCGTCTGGACCTGGGGCGCGGGGGTGGGCAACTCCTGGCGTACCACCGGCGACATCGGTGGGAACTGGAACTCCATCATGAGCATCCTCGACCAGCAGGTCGGCAAGGAGTCGTACGCCCGACCCGGCGCGTGGAACGACCCGGACATGCTGGAGGTCGGCAACGGCCCCACCGACACCGAGTCCCGGGCCCACTTCAGCCTGTGGGCGCTGCTGAACGCCCCACTGCTGGCGGGCAACGACATCCGCACCATGTCGGCGGCCACCCGCACGATCCTGACCAACACCGACGTGATCGCCGTCAACCAGGACTGGGGCGGTCAGCAGGGCCGCAAGATCAGTGACTCCGGTGACCTGGAGGTCTGGCGCAAGCCGATGTCCACCGGCGGGGTGGCCACGGTCCTGCTCAACCGCGGCAGTGGCACGACCACGATCTCCACCACGGCCAGCGCGCTCGGGCTCGGCAGCGCCGGCGCGTACACCGTGCGTGACCTGTGGTCCCACACCACCTCGACGTCGACCGGCACGATCAGCGCGTCGGTGCCGGGGCACGGCGCCGCCATGTTCCTGGTCACCGGCGGCGGCACTCCCCCACCGAGCACTCCGCCGCCGAGCACTCCGCCGCCGAGCACGACGTCGGCGATCCGCAGCACGTCCGCCGGCCGGTGCCTGGACGTCAACGGCGCGTCCCAGACCAACGGCGCCTCGGCCATCATCTGGGACTGCCACGGCCAGGCCAATCAGTCCTGGACCTCGACCAACGTTCAGGAGCTGCGGGTCTACGGCGGCAAGTGCCTCGACGTCAACAACGGTGGCACCGCCAACGGGACATCGGTGATCATCTGGGATTGCCACGGCCAGGCGAACCAACAATGGCGCTTCAACGCCGACGGCTCGATCACGGCGGTCGCCTCGGGTCGCTGCCTGGACCTGGTGGGCAACGGTACGGCGAATGGCACACGCACCCAGATCTGGGACTGCAACGGCGCAGCCAGCCAGCGGTGGAGCCGCAGCTGAGCGACCCGCCCCGGTAGGCGGGGCCGGCCGGGCGCGGTCGCGGGCACCGACCCGCGCGTCGCCTGGCCGGCGCACGCCGCACCATGCTCACCCCTGCGGCATCCGGGGAACGTCCGACGCATAGCATTGCCACGGTTCGGGACGGCTCTGCTGAAACGAGGCGACATGCGTTGGCTCCAGCGGCTGCTGGGCGGCGGGCGGGTCCAGCTCGACCCGGGGCGGCAGCAGGCGCTGCTGCGAGACCTCCAGCACGGATACGGCACGCATGCCCGGGTTCCGTTTCCCGCTCAGGTCGAAGCGGCGACCGGGATGCTGGGCGGCGACGACGGCCTGGTGGTGGCGGCCCGGATTCTGAACCAGGTCGCCGACGAGGCACACGCGGATCTGCGGGCACAGGCCCAGGACATCCACCGGCGCACGGGCCGGCGGCTCCTGGTGCACCGGCGGAACTACCGGCCGCTGTGGATGGAGGCCGGTCCCGGCCTGCGGTGGCCGCTGTTCGCGTTGCCGTGCGGCTTCCACCCTTACGCCCAGGTGGCCGCCGCCGTCGCGGTGGTCGGCGGCCGGGCGGCCCGGCTCGATCGGGTGACCGACCCGACCCCGCTGGTGACCCATGTGTTCGAGGTGCTCGACCTCACCACCGCCGGCTGGGAGTACGGCCGGGTGCGGGTGGACACCGACGCCGCCGCGTTCGTCGATCGACTGATCACGAGCGCCGCCCAGATCCTCGCCGCGATGGACGACCCGCCCCGGTTGCCACCTCCGGTCCGTGCGCTGATGCGTCGCAACAACACAGTGGACGTGCACGACCCGGCCGGTCCGCGCGCGGTGGGACGGATGAACCTGGGCGCACGGATGCGCGAACAACTGCTGGCCTGACTGCGGCGTTGACGGCGCGCTCCGGAGCCGGGCGATCCCCAGCCGAGAGGGCCCCGCGCCCGGGACTCTAGGCGCGGGCGTTCGTGCCCAGGAAGGCGAGCAGCAGGGCGGCCGTCTCGTCGGGGTACTGCACGTGCGGGTAGTGACCCGCGCCCTCGATGACCTCGAGCCGACCCAACCCGGCCGGCAGCGCGGCCACGATCGCCTCCCCCTCGGCCCGCGGGTCGGCCCAGTCCGGGTCGAGCGACCCCTCGACGATCAGGACCGGGCAGCGGACGTTACCCAGCTGCGCCCCGGCGTCGACCGGCGCCGACCGGCGCATCTTGCGCATCGCCGCCATCCGGCCGGGCTCGCGCATCATGGCGTCGATCCGGGCCGTGCGGGTGGCCCAGTCGGCCGGCTTCCTCGCCGGGTAGGCGATGTCGAGGTAGCTGCGCCAGAGCGGCACGCTGCCCAGCAGGCCGGTGCCGAGCAGCCGGGCCATGCCCTTGCGGTAACGGGCGACCCGCAGGTCACCCAGCTTGATCGACTGCTTGCGGGTGAAGGGGGTCAGTTCGACGATGCCGGTGATCATCTCGGGCGCCTGGGCGGCGGCGATGGTGGCGGCCCCGCCGGAGATCGAGTGGCCGACCAACACGGCCGGACCGCCGAGGTGACGGATCACCGCGAGCAGATCTCCCGCGATGTCGGTGCGGCTGTAGGAGGGCCACTGCGCGCTCGACTCGCCGCAGCCCCGCAGGTCGACCGCGGCCACCCGGTAGCCGGCGGCCACCAGGCGCGGCGTGACGAAGCGGTACGCCTCGCGGCTGTCACCCATGCCGTGGGCGAGAACGACGAGCGGCCCAAAGGCGCCGGTCACCTCGTACGCCAGGGCGCCGCCATCGACGGTCAGGTACTCGGTCATGGGATCCTCCACGCTCGGCTAATTGCGTTAGCTTTAAGCTAATACCATTAGCTAAGCGTGTCAAGCCTGATCACCTTCGCCACGTCACCGAGGTCGTCGTTGAGTTGGTGATCGCGCCCCGGCAGCCGGTACACCCGCGCCTGTCCGATGACGCCCGCGTACAGGTCCGCGTGCGACGGCGGCACCGTCTCGTCCTGGAGCCCGTGAAAAACCCGCACCGGTACGCCCCGCGGCAGCCGGACGCCGAGGTCGTGCGGCAGCTCGAACTCGTCGCCGGGCCAGCCGCCCGCACCGACGAACGGGGCGGCGATCAGCACGATCATCGCGAGGTCCCGCTCGGGTGGCCGCTCGGCGAGCGTGTGGACGAGGATCGCCCCGCCCACCGAATGGCCCACGACGACGGCCCCGTCGTCCAGTGCCGCGATCTCCCGCCGGATGGCGGCGCTCCAGGTGGCGTAGCTCGGGTCACCCTCGTCGGGCATCCGCGGGTAACGAACCTCGTACGAGTTCCCGAGCCCGCGCCGCAGGCTGTCGAACAACCTGTTGTCCCACTCGTCGTACGTGCCGGCGCCAGCGCCCTGCACGAACAGAATCTGCGCGGTCGCTGCCATGACGGTCCCCTCTCGCGTACTGCGTCGAAGCGGCATCATGCGCCGACAGCGGGGTGAGCCGCAGGGATCAACAGGCAGGGATCAGCGGAACGATCTCATTCACAGCGGGGAAAAACACCACTGGTATCCGCTCCCACTTTAACGTATATCGCAACGGGGGCCTTGCCGCAAGACCCCGGTCTTGCCGCAGAATCGTCCGCCGGACACCGGAACGGACGAAGAATCGGGGCGCGATGATCGAGGAGTATGTGCGAGATTTGGACGAGGTCGACGAGACGCAGGTCGCGATCGTCGGCGGCAAGGGCGCCCGTCTGGGGACGTTGTCGCGGATCGACGGCATCCGCGTACCGGCTGGCTTCTGCGTGACGACGGACGCCTTCCGACGGGTCATGGCCCAAGTGCCCTCGATCGACCATCAGCTCGACCAGCTGTCGCGCCTGAAGCCGGACGACCGGGAGGCGATCCGCGACCTCAGCGCGGAGATCCGCCGGGCCATCGAAGGGCTGGCCCTGCCCGACGACGTGGCGGCGGCCATCACCCGGGCGCTCGGGCGGCACGGTGCGAAAGCTGCCTACGCCGTCCGATCCAGCGCCACGGCGGAGGACCTGGCGACGGCCTCCTTCGCGGGCCAGCAGGACACGTACCTGAATGTGCGGGGTCCGGCGGCGATTCACACGCACGTCAGCCGGTGCTGGGCCTCGCTCTTCACCGAGCGGGCTGTCACCTACCGTCAGCGCAATGGCATCGACCACCACGCGGTCCACCTGGCCGTTGTCGTACAGACGATGGTATTTCCGCAGGCGGCCGGCGTCCTCTTCACGGCCGACCCCGTCACGTCCAACCGGAAGGTCGCCTCGGTGGAGGCCAGCTTCGGCCTCGGCGAGGCTTTGGTCTCCGGGCTGGTGAACCCGGACTCCTACCGGGTGCGCGACGGCGCGATAATCGACCGGACGATCGGCAGCAAGCGTCTCGCCATCGAGGCGCTGCCGGCCGGCGGGACCACGCAACAGGCGATCAGCCCGGAGCGACAGGAGCAGCCGGCGCTGACGGACGCCCAGGTCCTGCGGCTGGTGGACGTGGGCCGGCGGATCGAAGCGCACGTCGGTCACCCGCAGGACATCGAATGGTGCCTGGTCGACGGTGAGGTCGAGATCGTGCAGAGCCGGCCGATCACGACGCTGTTCCCCGTCCCGGCGGCCAGGGACAGCGAGAACCACGTCTACCTCTCGGTCGGCCATCAGCAGATGATGACCGACGCCATGAAGCCGTTGGGGTTCTCCATGTGGCAGCTGACGGCCATGGCGCCGATGCACGAGGCCGGCGGGAGGTTGTTCGTCGACGCCACCCGGCTGCTGGCGACGCCCGCGAGCCGCGCCGGCTTCCTCCAGATGGCGGGCAGGTCCGATCCCTTGACCAAAGACGCGCTGGAGACCGTCCTCGGCCGCCCCGACTTCGTTCCGACGCTCTCGGAGGAGGGTCCCGATGTTCCGCGGCTCGGCGGCACGCCCGCCGCTATCGAGAACGATCCGGCGATCGTCACCGAGCTGATCGAGCGCAGCGAGGCGTCTCTCGCCGCCCTTCGGCGCGACATCGCGATGGTGACGGGCCCGGCGCTGTTCGACTTCCTGCCGGAGGCGTTCGAGGACCACAAGCGGCTCCTCAGTGATCCCTTGAGCATGCAGGCGATCATGGCGGGGATGGAGGCCACCTGGTGGCTCAACGAGCAGCTGTCCGAATGGCTGGGAGAGAAGAACGCCGCTGACACCCTCACGCTGTCCGCCCCGGGCAACATCACGTCGGAGATGGGCCTGGCACTGCTCGACGTCGCGGACGTGATCCGAGGGCATCCGGAGGTGGTGGCCTTCCTTCAGGAGGTCGACGACGACGGCTTCCTCGACGAGCTGCCGAGCTTCGCGGGCGGGACCGAGGCGCGCGACGCCATCCGGGGCTACCTCGACCGGTACGGCATGCGCTGCGTCGGCGAGATCGACATCACGAGGCCGCGCTGGAGCGAACGCCCCACCACGCTCGTACCCCTGATCCTCGACAACATCAGGCTCCTCGAGCCGGGCGCCGCCGGGCGACGCTTCGAGCAGGGGCGTCAGGCTGCGCAGGGCAAGCGCGAGGAGCTGCTGGAACGGCTGCGGGCCCTGCCGGACGGGGACCGCAAGGCCGACGAGACCACGCGGATGATCGACCGGCTCCGCACCTTCATCGGGTACCGGGAGTATCCGAAGTACGCCATCATCAGCCGCTACTTCGTCTACAAGCAGGCCCTGCTTCAGGAGGCGGAGCACCTCGTGCGGGCCGGCGTGCTCCGCGACAGGGACGACATCCTCTATCTCACCTTCTCCGAGCTGCGCGACGTCGTGCGGACGCACCAGGTCGACGACCACCTCATCCAGCGGCGCAGGGACGCGTTCCGGTGGCACCGGACGCTCACGCCGCCCCGGGTGCTCACCTCGGAGGGCGAGGCCATCGCCGGGGCGTACCGCCGCGACAATGTGCCGGCCGGGGCACTGGCCGGCCTCGGAGTCTCCGGCGGGATCGTCGAGGGCCGAGCCCGCGTCCTGCTGGACATCGCCGAGGCCGAGCTGGAGCCCGGCGACATCCTGGTCACCTCCTACACGGACCCGAGCTGGTCACCCCTGTTCGTCGCGGTCCAGGGCCTGGTGACGGAGGTGGGCGGCCTCATGACCCACGGGGCGGTCATCGCCCGGGAGTACGGCCTGCCCGCCGTCGTCGGGGTGGCGGACGCGACCAGGCTGATCCGCGACGGGCAGCGGATCCGGGTGCACGGCACCGACGGGTACATCGAGATCCTGGCATCGCCGAACGACGCCGACGCCCGCGCTCAGTTGTAGGGCATCGTCGGGAACCAGCCGTAGCCGAACATCGCGGGCACCCGGACGGTCCAGTAGACGAGGGTGAAGACGCCCAGCGCGAGCAGCAGCGCGCCGGTGACCGCGAGGGTGCGCGCCGGCCGCGCGGACAGCCAGCGGATCAGCCCTCCGCGGGTGGCGAGAACGACGAGTGCGAACAGGATGCCCACGATCGCGATGTTGCCCAGCGACTGCAGCACGAAGGCGGCAGACCCGTAGAGGGGGTTGCCGTTGTCGGCGGCCCACTGGAAGAGCTTGTGGAACAGCGGGTACGGCCGGCCGATCAGGAAGGCGCCGACCAGCATGCCGAGCACGAAGACGCGGGCGAACGGGCGGCGCGCGAAGGGATCGGGGACCTTGTCGAGGGCCGCGAGGCCGAGATAGATGAACGCGAGACCGATCAGGCCGAAGACCACCACCGACTGCACGAGTCGTACGGGCATGCCGCCGGCGGTCGTCGCCGTCGACAGCTGCGGCAGCGAGTCGCCGAGCAGGACCCCGACGAAGCCGTACGTGGCGGAGACGACGACCATGCCCAGCGCCAGCAGGCCCACCGGCCGGAGCATGAAGCGCAGCCCCGCCGCCGGTGTGCCGCCGGCGCCAGCGTGTGTCATCGGCCCGATCGAGGCGGCCATGGCGATGTTGCAGGCCGTGAACGTGCCCGCCAGACCCGAGACGAACGCGAACAGCAGGCCCGCCGCGGTGCCGCCGATCGCGGTCGCCTTCGCGTCGTGGCCCAGCAGGGTGTTGGCGACGTTGTCGCCGATCGTCTGGTCGACGAACTGGTACGACCAGAGCAGGGACAGCGCGATTCCCGCGAGCACACTGCCCACGATCAGCGCGCCGCGCCGGTCCGAGCGGGCCGGCGTCGGGGTGGCCGCGTTCTGCACGGCCGGTCGTTGCGTGGCGGTCATGACAGCCTCTTTCGAAATCTGTGACGGCAGGATGCGCTGACTGGTTCTTCGTCCGCGGCCCGGCCGGACCGTCCTCTCAGTGCGGTTCTCTGCCTGCAGAGGACGGCCGGCCGGGCCATGCGGCTCGACAGGGTCAGCGGGCGATCGGCAGCTGCACCGCCGCTGGCGGCGGCACCGGCTGCACCGCGGTGCGGGCGCGCCGCCGTTCGGCGAGCCACCTGCCCCACCAGAACAGGCCCCGTGCCAGGCACACGATCGTGACCGCGAAGAACAGGGTGTAGACGATGTTGAACAGCATCAGGACGCCGTACACCATGGCCACCGAGGCGCCGAACATGAACTGGAAGCGGGGCTTGGAGGGTGTGGTGCCCGGATCGGTGATCATGTAGTTGGTGAACAGCACGAACGCCACCCCGGTCATGATGCTCAGCGCCGACCAGAGCTGTACGTCCCAGACGAAGTGCCGGATCAGGGCCTGGATGACGAAGCCGCCGACCCAGCCGACGATCAGCGCGACCTTCTTCGTGAGCATCGCGTTGAGGATCGTGCCCGCGGTGAGCACCACCATCGGGATGAACATCCGGAAGACGTCGGGCACGTTCTCGGTGAAGTGGTACGGCGGCGCCACGTTGACCCAGGAGAACGCGAGCAGCGTGATGGTGATGCCGAAGTTCGACGGGTTCATGAAGTGCCGCATCCGTCCGGCGATCGGCGCCTGCAGCACGGCCTTCTGCCCGACGGCCACGACCACGGCGAAGGCGATCGGCCAGAACAGGTCGTTGGCGTACAGCAGCATGTTCGCGGCGAGCGCGGTGATGTGGGTCGGCAGCAGGAACGTGTAGACGCCCCACGCGCCGTTACCGCTGTAGGCCGGTCGGCGCCCCAGGGAGCGGGCGGCGACCGCCTCGATCGCGAGCTCGGCCGTGTACCCGATCGCCAAGGCGAACAGCGGCCAGGTCCAGGGCTGCTCGAACCCGAGCACCGTGTAGCCGAGCACGTTGAGGATGGACATGGAGATGGCGAAGTTCCGCAGGGCCAGGTAGCGGGGGTCGCGCCTGTCCACCCGGGGTACGGGCGGTCGCCGGTCGACGCCGGCCAGGGCCCGGTCCGGCCCGCTGCCGTTACGGGTCGCGTCGGCGACCTCGGCCGTGGTGGTCACGCCCACCGGGGCGCGTTTGACGTCCGTCATGGTGTGGTCAGCTCCTGGGCTCGGTCGGTGAGCGTGAGGTCGTGCCATCCGGCGGAGAGGGGCAGGGTCTGCTGCTGCTGGACACCGTCGAGGTCGCGCCAGCTCAGTTCGACGGTGACGGGCGTGCCGCCCTGGTCACCGAGTCCGAAGAACAGGTCGAAGCTGCGCTTGCCGGAGTGCCCGCCGCCGCCGTCGAGCTGGGCGAGCTGGGTGCGACCGTCGGCCGTGGTCACCCGAGCCTGCGCGCCGTACGCCGGGGTGCGGGCGTCGTTGCCCGTGGCGGCGCCGAGCGCGGGCCGGTGCAGCCGCAGCCCGAGGAAGTCGCCGACCTGCGCCTTGGTGTTGTGGTAGTAGGCGGGCGGTCCCCACTGGCGTGCCACCGCGAAGTCCTGGCGGCCGTCGCCGTCGGTGTCACCCACGGCGATACCGCGGGTCGGGGTCCGATCGTCGAGTCCGAGCTGCGGACTCAGGTCGACGTAGCGGCCGTTGTCCTCCGGTGCCCAGAACGCCAGCGCGTTCGAGCCGGCGATGTCGTCGCCCGGCTGCGCGTTGGGCCACATGTCCGGCTCCCGCAGCATCAGGTCGTTGCTGGCGGCCAACTCCTGGAGCCAGTTGAACCGGTTGACCGTGCCCTTGACGAAGCCGCAGGACTGCACCACGACGAGCCGTCCGCTGTTGTCGAAGTCGGCCATCTTGACGTCCCAGCCCCAGCCGACCCAGGCGAGGTTCTTCGCCGATGCCTTGTTCTCGAACGGAGCGATGCCCTTCGAGAGCCGTTCCCGCGCCTCCTGTGGGTTGGCCGCGGTGTTCTGCCAGACGAAGTTGCTCTCCTCCAGCCCCCACGACTCGGTGATGTTGCTGACGAAGGCGTCGAACCGACCGCTGCCGCGCAGATCGGCAAAGTCGACGGCCATCCCCTTGAACGAGTCGTGCCCCACGACCAGCGACTTGGGGTCGAGCGGGCCGCGGCGCCCCTCCGCCAGGGCGAACCTGATCCGGCCGGGGGCCGACACGTTGTGGAAGAAGCGGTCGTTGCCGAAGTCGTTGGCGAGGTACAGCTCGGGCAGCAGATCCCCGTCGAGGTCGGCGGAGGCCGAGGCGAGCGTCCATCCGGTGGCGTACCGGGGGTCGATCGCGCTCTGCTCCTCGTAGGTGACACTCGGCTCGGCGCCGGTGGTGGCCGCGGTCCAGCGCAGGATGTGCGCCCCGCCCGCGTTCTGCGCGCGGGACATGGAGTGGTTCATCTGCACGTTCGGCAGGCCCCGCGCGTCGAGCACCTGCGAGTCCGGGAAGTAGTTGAAGATCCCGATGTCGGGCCGCCCGTCGCCGTCGAAGTCCGCGACCGCGGTCGCGTTGGTGTTCCACAGCGGCCCCCGGTAGCGCCCGTCGGTGGTCTGCTGCTGCGGGATCAGCTCGACCGGGTGGTACGACGCGAGGCTCAGGCTCGCCGCGTCGCCGGTCTGCAGGAACACGACCGGCGTCCGTCCCCAGTAGACGACCAGCAGATCCGTCCGGCCGTCGACGTTGAAGTCGCCCGGTGTGCAGCCCATCGGGGCGATCGCCGGTCCCATCGGCAACGGCGCCGGGTCCAGCACGAACGGCGCGTAGCGGGCGCCGCCGCCGGGCGCCGGCGTCACGATGGCGCTGTCGCTGCGTGGATCGACGAGGCAGAGGTCGTTGGCGCCGCCCTTCCCGTCGAGGTCGTTGACCGCTACTCCGGCGCCCACCGACGAGATCCAGGACCGGATGTGCTCGTATTTCGGGTTCACCGTCCGGATCGTGCGCTGCGGCAGACCCGGCGGCAGGGCGATGGGCATTTCGGTGAACGCGAACTGCGACGCCATCGCGCGTCGGTCGGCTGCGGATGCGGACGGCAGCCGCGAGATCGTGAACAGCCCCGCGACGAGTACCAGGACGAAGACGACGGGAATGAGTCTGCGCAGCGGACCCACTGGTTTCGGTGGCAACGATCCCCCTCGGGTGGTGCCCGACCCGGCCGGGTCGGGCGTTCGGGTGGTGCGGTCGTGGGTGACAGCGCTCCGCGGTCACCCGGCGGTGTCCTCAGTCCGCCGCACGCACGGTCATCGGCAGGCCGCCGCGTATGCGCAGCGACAACATCGGCTCGGGTACGACGTTGTGCGTGGCGACCGTCGTGAGCGTCAGGTCCCGGGCCAGTACGGCGAGGACGAATGCGGCCTCCATCAGGCCCAGGTGGTTCCCGATGCAGAACCGCGGTCCCGCGCCGAACGGGATGAAGGCGTACCGCGGGCGGTCGGTGGTGCGGGCCGGGTCGAAGCGCTCCGGATCGAAGCGTTCGGGCTGGTCCCAGAAGTCCGGATGCCGGTGCAGCGTGTAGGGGCAGATCAGCACGTCGGCGCCCGCCGGCACCGCGTACCCGCCCACCACGTCGGCGCCGAGCGCCTTGCGGGGCAGGATCCACACCGGCGGGTACAGCCGTACCACCTCGTCGATGACCATCGCGGTGTACCGCAGCCGGCCCAGGTCGTCGAAGGTCGGCAGCCGGTCGCCCAGCACCGCGATCGCCTCTTCCCGCAGCCGGTGGCGCACCTCGGGATGCCTGTCGAGCAGGTAGAGCGCCCAGCTCAGCGTGCTGGCGGTGGTCTCGTGCCCGGCGAGCAGCAGGGTCACGAGCTCGTCGCGCAGCCGCTGTCGTCCGACCCGGGGGTCGGGCTCGGCCCGGGCCGACACGATGAGCCGCGACAGCACGTCGTCGCGGTCACCGGTGTGGCTCCCGCGCTCGGCGACGAGCTGGTCGACGATCGTCTGCAGACGGCGGCGGGCACGCCGGAACCGCACCTGACGCGGCAGCGGCACCCAGGGCGGTACGGCGCTCAACGACGCGAGCTCGAACATGGCCTGGTCCTGCACCACGGCGAAGTCGCGCCCGATCGACGGGAACCGGCCGAGGTCGGTGTCGAGCAGAGTGCGCCCGAGCACGCCGAGAGTCAGACCCGTCATCTCCTGGAGCACGTCCACCGGACCGTGGCGGCCGAGCGTCCGCAGCCGGCCGACGAGGGCCGCCGCCTCCTCGGCGACGATGCCGGCCTGCTGGGCGATGCGCCGGCTCTGGAACGCCGGCTGCGCCACCCTGCGCTGCTTGCGCCACAGCTCACCCTCGCTGGTCAGCAACCCGTCGCCGAGCGCCCGGCGGGCGTGCACCAGACCGATGCCCTTGTGGTAATTGGCCGCGTTGTCGGCGAGCACGTGCTTGGCGTGGTCGGGGTGATTGAAGAAGTAGAGCTCCTTCGGACCGACCGGCAGCAGCGCGACGTCGCCGTAGCGGGCGGCCGCCGACGTCATCATGCCGAGGCGGTCGCGGCCCATCGTGATGAGCATGCTGACGGCCGAGGCGCGCGACGGGCCGGGAAGGGCCGGCGCCGGGCCGGTGACGGCGGTCATGACGCCACCACGGCCGACGGCGCCCGCTCGAGCCGGCGGAACCGGCCACCGAGGAACACGAGTGCCTCGCCGTCGCCGTCGTCGTACCGGCGCATCCCGCACGGACGACCCAGGAAGATCGTGTGATCTCCCCCGTCGTACGACCGCCAGAGCTCGCACTCGATGTGGGCAGCGGCACCGCCGAGCAACGGCGCCGCCGTCCGCGCGCCCGGCCGCCACTCGGTGAACTCGAACTGTTCCGGTCCGAGTGGGCGGCGGCGGTCGGCGTAGTAGCGCGCCACCGCCTCCTGATCGGCGGCCAGCACGGAGACGCCGAACGCGCCGGCCCGGCTGAGCGCCTGGTGCATGAGAGCGTCCCGCCCGACACACACCAGGATCAGCGGCGGGTCGAGGGACACCGCGCTGAACGAGTTCGCGGTCATGGCGTGCGGCTCGTCCCCGCCAACGCTGACCACCGTGACACCGGTGGCGA
Source organism: Micromonospora sp. NBC_00617 (assembly GCF_045161355.1). Lineage (NCBI taxonomy): Bacteria > Bacillati > Actinomycetota > Actinomycetes > Micromonosporales > Micromonosporaceae > Micromonospora > Micromonospora sp. NBC_00617. The sequence goes on from NZ_CP107751.1 coordinate 3,832,445, forward strand.
AGGTCCCGCAGACGCGGCGCATCAGCACCGGGTCCGTCAACTCTTCGGTCCCGAAGGTCGTCATCGCCGGACCCCGGCGGCGGCGTACGGTTCCAGAGCGCGTTCGAGCGCCTCCGGAACCCGGGTGGGAACGGTCCGGTTGTTCGGGCCGCGCATGCAGGCGACGCGCTGCGCGCCGCGGGCGACGAGTGTCTCGCCGGCTGGTCCGGTCCGCACATAGTCGAAGCCGAACTCGAGCTGCGTCTGGGCCAGTTCGAGCAGCCGCATCCGGACGGCGATCTCGTCGAACGCGGTGATCTCGGCGAAGAACTCGCACTCGACCTTGAGCGTGAACAGTTTGAGGTCGTCCTGCAGGTCGGCGAGGACGGTCGGCGCCCGGTCCTTGAGGAACATCTCCCGGCAGCGGCCCTGCCACCGCAGGTAGTTGACGTAGTAGACGTTGCCGACGATGTTCGTCTCCTCGAACCCGACGGTGTGCCGCAGCTCGTAGTAGCTCTCCATGCTCATCCCTCCGCACCGGCCAGAACAGTGATGACGACCCGTCCGTCGCCGCCGCGCAGGCTCGTGACAAACGAGGCGGCCCGAGCGCCGCCGGCGGCGAAGAGCACCCAGCCGGGACGGGCCGTACCGCCCAGGACGAGCGGGCCGCGCATCGGCAGGCCGGCCTTCTGCAGCGCCTCGACCGCGGTCCAGACCCGGGTGGAGGCGGTGTCGGCGTCCTCGCCCGAGTCGCCGGCCAACTGCTCGGCGAGTTCGGCGTGCGGGCCGAGCAGGCCCTTCCACTCCTCGGGGCTGCGCCGCGCCACGCTCTCCAGGTCGCAGCCCAGGACGCCCGCCCCGGCGACGGCCAGCGTCACCCCGGCGCCGTGCGCGATCGAGACGGTGTGCTCCCCGGCGACCTCGGGCCGTCCGTCCGGCCGGTAGGTGATCTCGACCGGCCGCCCGAGCGCCTGCCCGACGGCGCGGGCGCTGTTGCGTCGGCGCGTGACGGTGTGCTCGCCCGGCTCGGGTGACGGGGCGTCGGGCTCGATGGCGACGGCGACGCCGGTGAGCCCGAGGTCTCCCAGCCCACGCTCCAGGTAGGGGCCGAGCAGCGGCGCCACCCACGGGCCCGCGCCGTCCTGCTTGCGGACCGCGCGCAGCCGCAGCCCCTCCCAACGCTCGACGGTCATTCCGGACTCGGTGCGCAGGGCGATGTCGTAGACGTACGTGTCGCCGTCGCGCTCGCGTTCGGTGGCGCAGTACCGCAGCTCGCGGGCGGACGACAGCTTCTCCCCGCCGGGGTGGATGCGTTCCACGCCGACGGGCAGCAGCGTGGCGTCCGGCACGCACACCTGGTTGCCGTGCATGAGCGCGTCGCGGACGCCGGGGTCGCCCAGCAGCAGCGTCGCGGAGACGTACGGGGCGAACCACGCCGTCGAGTCGTCGGCCTCCACGATCGCGTCCACGTGACGGGCGGCGGCCCGGTGGTACTGCCGGATCCGCTGGAACCGGCCTCCCTGGAACAGGGTGCCGCCGTACAGGTCGTCGAGCGGGGCGATCGAGGCCGGCGCGAGACCATCCGGCACCTGGTCCGGAGGGCCGTCGGGCACTGTGTCGGCGCCGAGGCGCAGCCGGGCGGTGAAGTGATCGGCGGTGAAACCGGTCTCCTCGCTGCGGATCGCGACCTCGACGACGTCGTCGTCGGTGACCAGGGCGGCCACCCGGATCCTCGTGTGCCCGTGGGGCGCGACGATGATGGGCCGCAGGAACTCCGCCCGCTCGATGACCGGGAGGACGTCGGCGCCGGAGAGGGCCGCGGCCACCTGCGCCATGGCCTCCATCCCGAAGACCGCGGGGAACAGCAGGTTGCCGTCCAGGTCATGATCTTCGAGGTAGCGGTCGGTGCCGACGTTGAGTTCCGTCTCGACCACGAGTTCGACCTGGTGGTAGCGGACCAGCGCGCGGTCGACGAAGCGGAGCAACGGCAGCGCCGGCTGGTGGTACCGGACCGTGTGGATGCCCTCGGTGCGGCCGCTGATCACCACCACGACCGGCGCGGTGGTGTCCGCGACCAGACGCCGCAGGATCGCGATGCCCTGGTCGGGGGTGATGGGCGTGATGCCCTCGCGGCTGAGCGACTCGACGACCGACAGCCGTTCCCCCATGCCGACGCCGGACCAGACCGACCACTCGAGGCACCGGGTGCGGCACTCGGGGTACGCCCGGGAGAAGGCCGTGGTCTCCTCGGCCAGCCAGTCGTTGGCGGTGGCGTAGTGCGCTTCGCCCCGCAGCCCCGCCCGGCCGATGATGCTGCCGAGCGTCACCAGCAGCCGGAGCCGGGGCTTCTCGACCGCGTCGAGCACCGCCCGCAGGCCGCCGACCTTCGGCGCCAGAGTGCGACGGAACGCGGCCGGGTCCAGGCTCGCCAGTCCGGCGGGTTCGTTGCGGCCGGCGCCGTGCAGAACACCGGTGATCGGCCCGAGTTCGGCGGAGAGGTCCCGCACCGCCTGCCGGACGGCGGCGGCATCGGTGACGTCGGCGCGGGCGTACCGCACGGTGACGCCGGCGGTGGCGATCCGGGCCAGGTTCGCGGCCAGTTCGGCGTCCTCGGCGGGTTCGGAACGGCCCAGCACCGCCAGGCTGGCGCCACTGTCGGTGGCCAGGGCGAGGGCGCACTCGGCCGTGATGCCCTTACCCCCGCCGGTCACCAGCAGCACGTCGTCCGCGCCGAGCGGAGCCACCGACGTCGCGGGGCGGACCGGCAGCGCGCGGAGCGTCGGGACGCGCCGCACCCCGTCGTCGTGGTGCACCTCGGTGAAGCTGGTCGTCGCGGCGACCTCCCGCACCACCAGCTCCACCGCCGAGTCACTGCCGGCCGGCAGGTGCACGACGGTGACCAGCACGGACGGCGCCTCAAGATGCAACGTCCGGGCGATGGCCGCCGCGCCCCGACCGTGCCCGACCAGGACGAAGCGGGTGCTGCCGGTGGCGAGCGCCTGCTGCGCTCCCCGCAGGGCCGGCTCCAGTTGCTCCTCGGTGCAGTCCGGCGGCAGGCAGACCAGGACGCCGCCGCCGAGCCCGGCCTGTTCGAGCGCCGCGGCGAGGGCCGCGGCGAACGGGTGCTCCGCCGACGCGTGAACGTGCCACGGACCGTTCGCGGCGGTGGCGTCGCCGGGAACCGCCGGCAACGGCACCTCGTCGAGGTCGAGCCGCCAGGGCCGCGCCCAGCCGGCCACACCCGCCACCACCGGCGTGGCGGTGACGTCGCTGTCCCGGGCCGTACGCGCGAGGGTCTCCATCGTCGCCGCGAGTTCCCGGACGGTGGCGGTCGCGAAGTTGATCGGCATCTGCGCCGGTGGCAGCTCCAGACGCTGTGCGAGCTGGTTGGCCACCTGGCCGATCGTGATCGAACTCAGGTGCAGGTCGTCGAGCAGGCGGCTGTCCGGTCGGACGAGTTCGATCGGCAACTCGGCGCGCTCGGCGGTGAGCCGCCGCATGAGGTCCTCGGTGGACTCCTCCCCCACCCCGACCGGATCGGTGGTGGTGGTGGTGGACGTCACCACGGCGGGCCCGCGTTCGATGGCCGCGCTGAGCTCCGGCGCCTGCTCGCAGGGGCTGGTCAGGAAGGAGAAGGCCGCACCGACCTCCAACGGCCGCACGAACCGTCCGTCGAACAGCGCCGCCGGGGCCGGGGCCGCGCCGACGACGTACGCGGCGCCGGCGACCCGCAGCAGACTCGCGAGCGAGTCGTCGTCGGTGTCCACGGCGACCGCCGGGACGTCCGTGACCGTCGTGGCCAGTCCCGTGAGCACCCGCCCGGGCCCGACCTCGACGAACAGGTCGGTGTTCTTGGCGGCGAACGCGACGGCCTGGTTGAACAGGACCGGGTCGGTGATCTGGCGGCGCAGGAGGCCGCGCACGTCGGTACCGGCGGGCAGCACCTCACCGGTGACGGTGGAGACGACCCGGGCGCCGACGTGGTGGAAGGTCTCGCCCGCGAGGGCGTCGGCGAACGTGTCCGCGGCCGGTGCGACAAGCGGGGAGTGGAAGGCGTGCGAGACCCGCAGCCGGGTCGCGCTCAGGCCTGCGGCCCGAGCCTTGTGGCAGACCGCCTCGATCGCGTCGACCGATCCGGAGACGACGGTGTGCTCGGGCCCGTTGTAGGCGGCCACGACCACCGGCAGCCCCGCGATGATCCCGTCGACCGTCTCCGGGGGCGCCCCGATGTCGGCCATCGTGCCGGCCTGGCTGTACCCGGCCATGGTCCGACCCCGGACGCCGGCGACGCGCAGGAGCGTGTCGGAGTCCATGACGCCGGCCCACTGCAGGGCCACGATCTCGCCGAGGCTGTGCCCGATCGCGGTGGACGCCTCGATGCCGAGCAGCGCCAGGGCGTGCTGCCCGGCCAGTGACCCGGCGACGATGCGCGGCTGGGCGACCTCGGTCGCGACGACGTCGCTGCCGGTGGGCAGCGCGGCGCGCTGGTAGACGTCCTCGACCTCGGCGAACCGCCGCCGCAGCGCGCCACCGCTGACGCCGCGTCCGGAACCCTGCCCCGGGAAGAGGAAGCTGATCCGGGCCGGGCCGCTGACGTGCCCGAGCAGGATCCGGCCGTCGGAGCGGATCAGTGTCGTCTCGCCGGATTCGACGGTCTCACGGGCCGTGGTCAGCAGCCGTTGCGCCTCCTCGGGTGACGAGGCCACGACCGCGGCCCGGAACGGCCGGTCCTGCAGGTCGCGGTGGAGCGTCGCCGCCAGGTCACCCAGCTCCGCGTACGAGATCTCGGACACGAAGGTGCTCAGCTCGGCGAGCCGAACGGCGAGTTCCGGCGCCGAGGCCGCGTCCACCAGCAGCAGCTCCGCGTCCTGGGCGGAGGCGGCCAAGGTACGGACGCGACGGTCCGGCACGGGCCGGCGCGGGCCGTGGCGTTCGAGCACGACGTGTGTGTTGATGCCGCCGAAGCCCATGGCGGTGATGCCGGCGCGCACCGGGACCGCGTTCGGCCACGCTTCGGCCTTGCGCAGGGTGCGCAGCCGGGCGCCGTCGGCGGTGAGAAGCTCGTGGGGGTCGACGGAGCCGACGCTCGGGGGAAGCACCTCGTGGTGCACGGCCATCGCGGCGCGGATGAAACCGGCGACCCCGGCGGCGGCCTTGGTGTGACCGATCATCCCCTTGACCGAGCCGATGACGGCCGGCGGCGCGTCGGGATTCGCCGTCGCACGGGCGCTGGACAACGCCGTGAGTTCGGTGGTGTCCCCGACCTTCGTGCCGGTGCCGTGCCCCTCGAACAGCCCGACGGTGTCGATGCCGAAACCGGCCCGGTCGTACGCGCGGCGCAGGGCGAGCTGGTAGCCGTCGACCTCGGGCCGGGTGATGCCACCGCGGCCGTCGGACGAGACGCCCCAGCCGGCCACCGAGGCGTAGATCCGGTGACCTGCCTCGGCGGCCTGGTCGGCGCGCATCAGGACCAGCATCCCGCAGCCCTCACCCGGCCAGAACCCGTTGGAGGCGCGGTCGTAGACCCGCATCTCGCCACTGGCCAGGGCGCCGGTCTTCGCGAAGCCGATGACCTCGAACGGGTCGATGGACAGGTCGACACCGCCGGCGATCGCGACGTCCAGTTCTCCGTCGAGCAGTGCCCGGCACGCGGTCACCACGGACAGCAGCGACGACGAGCAGGCGCCGTCGACGGTGTAGCCGCCACCCTTGAGATCGAAGTGGTTGCAGATGCGTCCGGCGATCGTGTTCGACAGCGCGCCGGCGAGCGTGTCCTCGTTCACCGGCGGGAACGGGCTCTTGTACGCCTCCTCGTAGGTGGCGAGGAAGGCCGACAGCTTCTCGTCGTCCCAGCCCTCCGCCCGCAACGCCGCGGCCACGGTCCGCCGCACGTACGGCCAGCGCAGCCGCATCTGGTTGGCGCGGGAGAACTCACCGGTCAGCGTGTTGCCCACGATGACGCCCGTGCGCTCCTGGGGCAGCCCCTCGCCGGCCGGGAAACCGGCGTCGGCCAGTGCCGTCGCGGCGGTCTCCAGGGCCAGCCAGTGGGCCAGATCGGTCGACCGGTACGTGCTCCCGGCGACCTTGTAGCCGACCCGGTCGAACTCGTAGCCCTCGATGACGGCGGCGTTGCGGGCGTAGAAGCGGTCCGGGGCCGCCGGGTCGGCGTCGAAGTAGTCGTCGGCGTTCATCCGGACGTCGGGGAGCCGCCGGAACGCCCGGCGACCTGCGATCGCGTTCTCCCACAGTTCCTGCGGTGAACGGGCGTCGGGGTAGCGGCACGCCATCCCCACCACGGCGATACTGGTCATTGCTCACTCAGCTTTCGGGTCGCTGGCGACGGGTCGAAGGCACTCCTGATGCGCTGGCGCCACACCTCGTAGGCGGGCAGGACGTCGTCCGGGGGCAGCCCGACCCGCGCCTCGTCGGTCACCCGTGTCGCGTCGCTCACGGTCATGCCACAGAGGACACGGGTCGCCAACTCGTTGTGCGGCGTGACGAGGTCGGCGCGCAGCCGGGCCGCGGCACCGAACGACGCGCCCTGCGCGAGGTCCGGCCGGTACGTCCCCGCGCACTCGGCGAGCCAGGTCAGTTCCCGCTCACTCGCACCGCCCGCGTAGCAGACGGCGAGGCCCGCCCCGGCGTACAGGTCGCGCCGGCGGTCGGCGGGGAACGCGTCGAAGAGACGTACGAGCTGCTCCGGATCCGTTCCGGCGACGAACCAGCAGGCCCGGCCGATGCCCTGGTCGATGACGCGCAGCGAGTAGTCCCGGGGGCCGTCGGCCGGCCACGCGAAGGTGGATGGCCGCCACCGCTGGCGCACGTACCGGTCGGTCCTGAAGTACGCCTCGTGGAACCCGTACCCGTCGAGGACGAGCCAGCGCAGCAGCGGGTCCGGGGCGTACAGGCGGGGCCACAGCAGACGCGGAAGGCGGGCCATCGCCCAGCCCACCCCGACGTACGCCATGTAGACGTGCTCGTCGTGGTCGGCGAGGAACCGCGCGACGTGCCGCGGGCGCCCGGGTAGGGCGTCGCGGATGGCGAAGCCCATCGCCGCACCCTCGTAGGCGAAGCCCCGGTACTCGGCCGGCGTGGCCTCGACCGAGGGTGCCGCAGCTGCCGGGCCATTCGCCTCCGCGGCTGCCCCGAATCCGTGCACGAACGAGCTACCGACTGTTTCGAGGCGCTCGCGGGCCTGCTCGTTCTTGAGATGAAATCCGCGCGTGCTGAGTTTGGTCTGCCCCACGTCGGGGGTCAAAATACGGCGTCGAAGTCTGGTCAATGAACTCATCGTATGCTCCGGCCCTCCCGCTGGGACCTCATTGTTACGCGACTATGCGGAGCGGAACTTCTCCTGCATTGCGGCGGTTGCCGCCAGCGTGAGAGGCGGCAGGTTTTTGCTGCTCAGCGGCATCGTGCAACGGCCGAATGGATAGTGGACAGCGGGAATTGCCAGTACGGGGCGGTTAGCGCAACACAGGAGATGGACGCGGGGGGCGGCCCGATACCACGATGACTGGCATCCGAACGAAACCTCCGGAATTGACATCCGGACTTCCTCGAAGGAGCGTGCCGTGGAATCCGACGAAGCGGCCGAACACCGGGTGCGCACGATGATTTTGGAGGCATTCGCCGACACCATCATCCCGGGCGAGAAACGCGGTCCTGACGATGCGGCGATCGCCGGCGTCGATGTCGGCGGCGGTGCCGTCGCGGGCGGCGCGATCGAACTGCTCGAAGACCCCGCCGGAGGGCTGGCACCGGCGCTCGACACGATCTGCGTGGAACTCGACGAGTACGCCCGGGAGCACGCCGCCGCCACGGGCCTCGACCTGAACCCGGACCTGCCGCCCTTCGTGGGCCTGCCGTTCGAGGCCCGGACCGCGCTGATCGAGAAGCTGACCAGCCCCGATCACCCGGACAAGCAGATGTGGGTGGGGTTGGCGCTCTTCTGCAACATGGCCTTCGACAGCGCGCCACACCTGCACACCGTGGACGCGTTGGCAGCCGGGCATCCGGGCCTGCTGGCGATGGGGTACGAGCAGCCCGACCCGGACGGGCTCTGGCGGTTCCCCACGTTCTCGTACGGCCGGCAGCTCGCCAACCCGCACCCGTTGACCACCGCCACGGGGAGCCCCGCATGACGGCCACCGAGTCCACCGACGTCCTGGTCATCGGCAGCGGCTTCGGCGGCGCCATCGCCGCGTACCACCTCGCCGCCGGCGGGGCCCGGGTGAAGGTCTTCGAGCGTGGCCCGTGGCTCAAGGCCGACGATTTCGAGCACGACTTCAAGCTGGGCGCGTCGTACACCCGGGTCTTCGACTTCGTCATCGGTGACGGCATGAGCGTGCTGGGCGGCAACTGCGTGGGCGGCGGCAGCGTGGTCTACTTCGCCACGATGCCGCGGGCGCCACGTTTCGTCTTCGAGCGCCACGGCAGCATCGGGCGACGCATGTGGCCCGCCGCCATCAGCCGCGACACCCTGGAGCCCTGGTACGACCGGGTGGCCGAGGCGCTGCCGGTCACCCAGCAGACCTGGGACCGGGTTCCGTACGCCGGTGGCCTGTTCGCCGCCGCCTGCCACCACGCCGGACGTACCGCCAACCCGGCGCCGTCGGCCATCGACGTGGACATGTGCACGAACTGCAACTGGATGATGGCCGGCTGCCGCTTCGACGCCAAACGCTCGCTGCTGCTCAACTACCTGCCGGCCGCCCTGGCGCACGGCGCCGAGATCCGGCCGCTGCACGAGGTGCAGCACCTGGTCCGTAACGCCGACGGCAGCTACCGGGTCCACTATCGCGTGGTCGACGAGGAGGACTACCGGATCCTGCACGGCGAGGGAACGATCGACGCGAAGATCGTCGTAATCGCCGCCGGCGCGGGCGCCACACCGGTGATCCTGCAACGGTCGGAGCCCCACCTGGGCCGGATGCCGCACGCGGTCGGGCGATACTTCTCCGGCAACGGTGAGCGCCTCAACACGGCCGTGTTCGACGAGGATCGGGTCCGCGAGGTGCTGAAGCTGTCGCGGCCGGACGGGCGGGCCTACGAGGCGTACCAGATCGGGCGGGGCCCGACGGTCGCCAGCTGGGACCGGCTCGACGGCGCCCTGCCCGAGTTTGAGCGCTACTCCCTCGAACAGCTCTACTTCCCGCCCGCGCTGGGCACGATCCTGGCGCAGGTGCCCGACGCGAGCCCCAGCTGGTTCGGCCGGGACAAGAAGGAGATGCTGCGCCGCTGGCAGTCGTGGCTGACGATCTTCACCATGTCGGAGGACGACAACGAGGGCGTCTTCGGCCCGCCGCCGGAGACCGGCAACGCCCACCGCTTCTCGCAGCAGATGCTGGGCCACGGCCCGCTGCGGTACCGGCCCACGGCGAACACCCGGCGCGGATGGTCGCTGGCCGACGCCGACGTCAAGGACATCCTGGAGCGCGACGGGCTGTCCCGCGTGATGCCGTGGACGAACGACCTGGTGGGCGCCTACACCGTGCATCCCCTCGCCTCGTGCCGCATCGGCGACGACCCGGCGACCTCGGCCCTGGACGACCGTCACGAGCTGCGCGGGCACCCGGGCATCTTCGTGACCGACGGATCGGCGGTGCCCGGCGCGTTGACGGTCAACCCGGCCTCGACGATCGCGGCCCTCGCCGAACGCGCCATGCCGGGCATCGTGCGGGCCGCGCGGGAACGGGGCGTCGAGGTGACCTACGGTGCGCCGTCGCCGGACGGCGAGACCGCGGGACGGCGTGCGGTCGTCCGCCTGCGGTCATGAGTTTCACGGTCGCCGGGCTCACCCGGCGGGCCACCTTCGCGCACCTGCGGCACGTCTCCGGAGTACCTCCGCAGGCCGCGCCGGTGCGGGTTCGCCAGGTGTACGAGCAGGTCGAACGCGACTTCGGCCTGCTCGCACCGCCCATCGCCCTGCACGCCGCCGCGCCGGGACTGCTCGCCGCGGCCTGGTGCATCCTGCGCGAGACCCTGCTCGTCTCGGGCACCACGAGCCGTCGGGAGCGCGAGGCGGTGGCGGCCGCGGTGTCGGCTGCCAACGCCTGCCCGTACTGCGTGGACGTCCACCAGGCAGCCGTACGCGGGCTCGGGCGCCGGGGCACCTCGCCGCCGCCCCTGCCGACCGTGCTGTCGCCGGAGCTGATCGGCGTGGCCGTCGACTTTCACTACCTCAACCGCATGGTGAACGTCTTCCTGCGGGACTCACCACTGGCGGCGGTTCCCGCTCCCCTGCTCGGTGGCGCCCGGAGCGCCGCGGCACGGTTGATGGGTCGGCTGGCCGGTCGGGAGGCGGTGGCCGGGCAGTCCCTGCCGCTGCTGCCCGGCACGGCCGGCACGGTGCGGCGCCTGCCGGACGACCTCCGGTGGGCTGCGGGGCTGCCACACGTCGCCGCCGCCATGACGGGAGCGGCGGCGGTGATCGAGGACGCCGGGCAGAAGTCGGTGCCTCCTGCCGTTCGGCAGCTGGTGCGCGAGTGCCTCGTCGACGACGCCGCCCCGGGCGACCTGACGGGGGTGGCGGACTGGCTCGACTCGCGGCTGGCGGGTCTGTCCGTCGCGGACCGGGCGACCGGACGACTGGCGATGCTCGTCGCCTTCGCCTCGTACCGGGTGCCCGACTCGGCGGTGGCCGCGGTCCGTGCCGACGGCCACGACGACGCGGCGTTGCTCGGCCTGGCGGCCTGGGCCGCCCTGACCGCGGCACGCCGGCACGGCGACACGCTCGCCACGGCGTACGAAGCGACTGGTTGACCGGCGAACGTCGGCCGGCCCCGCCGGGGCCGGCCGAGCTGGCCCCACGGCGCCGTCAGACCTTCGGCACGTCGAACAGGGAGGGGAACTTCGCGATCAGCGCGAGGTCGCCCCGGGTTCGCAGCCGGCCCTTCATCGTCAGCACGACCGGATGCGCGTTGCCGGTAACCACCAGCAGGAAGTCCGCGCCGCCGATCGTCAGCGTCAGCTTCGGCTCGCGATCGGCGACGGGCGACACCCGGCACACCCCGTTCGCGATCTCCAGCTGGTAGCGGTCGGCACCGCCGTCAGGTCGGTCACCGATCACCCAGTGGATGACGGCGTCGAGACCGGCCGCCCGATCGGCCCGGAACACGTCCGGCATCCGCCGAAAGACCTCCTGCAACAGGGCGTCCCGGCGTCCCCCGCTCATCAGCGCGCGGACGTCCGGCATCGGGGTGCTCTTGACGAAGATGGCGAGATCCCGGGGCGCCAGCGCCGCCGGATCGGCGTTGTTGGTGGTCATCGAAAACTCCTCTGGTCGTCGTCTGCGCGGGTCCTAGCTGTCGCTGACGCCGGTGGGCTGGACGACCCGCTCACGGATCACCCGCCGCCACTCTTCGTAGGCCAGGCCGTCGGCGGGGGCGTCGACCGCCGCGGCATCGGCCAGCTCGGCGGCGGCCTCCGACGACAGGCCGGTCAGCGCCCGCGCCGCCGCGTCGGTGTGCTCCGGGCAGTACCCCGCCCACGTCCGCGCCTTGGCCGCGAAGACCGCGCCCTGGGCGAGGTGCGGGCCGTACTCGCCGGCCAGCGACCGCAACGACTCGAAACCCGCGGTGTCGCACCCGCCGGCGAACGTCGCGGCCAGTCCCACGCCGCTCCACAGGTCCGCGCGACGCGAGGCCGCGAAGCCGTCGACGGTCGCGGCCACCGCCGCCGGATCGGCCGCGTGCCGGAACCACAGCGCCCGGCCGACGCCCTGGTCGAACGCCCGCGGAAAGTAGTCGGCGTGCCCCTGCCACGGGTACGGCCGTGGCCGTCGCTGCCCGGTGACCCAGGTGGCCTGGTCGAAGTACGCCTTGTCGAAGCCGTAGCCGTCGACGGCCAGCCAGCTCATCGTCGGGTGGTAGGGGATCCCGGTGAGGGCCGGCAGCACCTTGCGCCACAACACGCGCGGCAGCCGGGCCATCGCGAAGCCGATGCCGATGCAGGCGAGGAAGTAGTGCGGGCGTCCCGGCCCCTCCAGCAACTCCCGGGTACGGGAACCGCCTGCCGTCGCATCGAGCACGGTGTAGGCCATCGTCGCGCCCTCGTAGGCGAAGCCACGGCGTTCCGGGTCGACGAGAGCGAGCCGGCGTTCCAGCTCGGCGACGCCCGGACCCTCGATCCCCCACTCGAAGCCGCAGACCACCGCCTGCGGGATCGCCTCCAGGTGGACTGCGGTGGCGGAGGCGGTGACCGGGAATCCGAGCGCGGCGAAGGAGACCTGCTCCAGCGAAGGCGCGAGAACCATCCTGCGCATCGACCCAAGCACTCTGGACATACCGGCCACCCTTCGTTCGGGGCCACGGCGGCGGTCACCGCGGCGATTTCATCCTCGCCGGGTTCGATGAGCCGCGCGTCTCCGAGCGTGCCCGGTCGATTCCCGGCCCTGCGCTGGGCTTTCGACGTGGTCCCGCACGGCCGGGGTGGGACCGGCGTCGTCGCCGGGTGGGCCCACCCGGCGACGACGCTCAGGTCAGTTGGCCCGATCCGCGAACTGTCCGGGCTCCCGGCCGGGGCCGGCGGGGCCCCGATAGGCCTGGGCGATCTGCAACCAGTGCGTGGCGATGTCCCCCTGGGCGCGGACCGCGAGATCGTCGCGGTGCCGGCGGCGGGTGACCAGGAGGCAGAAGTCCTCCGCGGGCCCGGTGACGCGCTCCGGCGACTCCGCCGGGCCGAACTCCCACAGCGCGCCGGACGGCGCGGTGATCTCGAAGCGGAACTCGACGTCCGGGGTTTCGAGGCCGCGCGCCTGGTAACCGAAGTCCCAGGTCCGGACCGCGAACCCCACGATCTGCCCGATCCGGTCGGTGAACGTGCGTCGGACGCTGAGGGCGTCGGCGATGTCCTGACCATGGGCGAAGAGTTCCATCATCCCGGCCATGGCCAGCACCGCCGCCGGCAGCGGGCGCACCAACCACGGGACGAGCTGGCTCATCGGCAGGGCGCCCAACGCCTTCTCGGCCCACGCCCGCTCCTCACGCCAGCGCCGCAACAACTCGGCGGGCTCCTCGGCGAGGTAGCCGGACAGTGCCGCGGTCACGTTGGCGTTGAAGTCGGCGCCCAGCTGCCCCGTCATGGCGACGAACCGGTCGGGGTCGGCTGCCGCGAGTCCGGCCATCCGGAAGGTGGCCGCGAGGTGGGCGATCTGGTGGGCGACGGTCCAGCCGGGCGCGGGGGTCGGCAGCGCCCATCCGGCCACGTCGAGGTCGCTGACCAGACGGTCGAGATCGTCACCGTCGGCCGTCAGGTCGGCGATCACCTTGGGATACTGCTGTTCGGTCACGGTTCTGCCTCTCAGTTCGATGGCGTCCGGATAGCTCGGTCAGTGCCGGGAACGGTCGCGAGTTCGGCGGGGGCGACCTGCCGGCGTCCGCCCAGCAGCGCGATGGCGATGACGAGCCCGAGGGCGGTGAAGATCGCGCAGGTGACGAACGCGGGGCGGAAGCCCGCCGCCGGCCCGCCGTCGGCCGAGAAGGAGACGAGCACGGTCGAGACGATGGCGATCCCCAGGCCGCCGCCGATCTGCTGGGAGGCGGTGTTCATCCCCGACGCGAGGCCGAGATCGGTCTCGGCGACACCGGCGAGGGCAGCCGCCGAGGCCGCTACCGTGCCGAGCCCCAGGCCGGTGCCGAAGACGAACAGCCCGATGAACAGCCCGACGGACGAGCCACCGGCCGCCACCGCCTGCGCCAGCAGCAGGCTGCCGGCCCCGAGCAGGACGAGGCAGATCGCCGCCACCGGCCGGAAGCCGTACCGCGTGATGAACGACTGCCCGGCGTACGAACCGACCAACGCCATCAGTGGCATGATCGACTGCCGGATGCCGGATTCCAGCGCGGTGTCCCCGAGTGGGCCCTGGGTGTACTGGGCGATCGCCAGCGACATCCCGAAGGCACACATGATCATGGTGACCATGACCAGGTTGCCGCCGACCAGAGACGCCGAGCGCAGCAGCCGCAGCGGCAGCAGGGGCACGCTGGACCGGGCCTCGATGGCGACGAACACCAGGGCCAGCACGATCGCGGCGGCGGCGGTGCTCAGGGTCTGGACGCTGAGCCAGCCCTCCGCCGGTGCGGTCACGAGGGCATAGATCACCAGCACCAGCGCCGCCGTGCTCGTCACGGCGCCCGCGACGTCGTACGTGCGCGTGGCGTTCAGGTCCCGGCTCTCGCGCAACAGGACCGGGATGAGGGCCAGCATCAGAAGCGCCACCGGCACGTTGACGAAGAAGACGGCGGGCCAGCCGAAGCTGCTGGTGAGCCAGCCGCCGATGAGCAGACCCACGGTCGCGCCGACACCGGCGATGCCGGCCCAGCCGGCCAGGGCGAGATGCCGCTCGCGGCCCTCCGGGAACATGCTGGTGAGGATCGAGAGCGCGGTCGGCGCCATGAGGGCCGCCGAGAGGCCGTGCACGGCCCGGGCGGCGATCAGCACCTCGCCGTTCCACGCGAAGCCCGAGGCCAGCGAGACCAGCAGGAACAGCACCGTTCCGACGAAGAACATCCGGCGGCGTCCGAGCAGGTCGGCGGCTCGGCCACCGAGCAGCAGCAGCCCACCGAAGGTGACGAGGTTGGCACTGAGCACCCACTGGGCCGAGCTGGGCGCCAGTCGCAGGTCGGCGCCGATCGTCGGCAGCGCCAGGATGACGATCTGCGTGTCGAGGATGACCATGAAATTCGCGGTGCACAGCAGGACGAGCGCCCACCATCGGCGCGAGTCCGGCGGCGCTGCGGTGCCGGCGAGCTGAGCTGTGTCCATGTCGCTGTCCTTCGTCTCGATGGCTGAAGCGGGTCAGCGCCGCGAGCGCAGCACGCGGGAGATGATTGCGGGGCGCATGAGCGCCTGCGGCGGGTCGACCAGGCCGGCGGAGCGCAAGAAGGCAGTCGTCAGCACGCCGTCGTGAGCCGCTGCCGCCTGCAGGCGGGGGACGTACAGATTGCCCATCCGCACCTTTGCCGTCCGTCGGCCCACGACACCGGGGAAGCCGAGGTCGGCTCCGGCTGACATGTCCCAGGGCGCGTCGATGAGCCGGGCCAGGTCACGGAAGAAGGCCCGCGGCGTCGGCGGACCGGAAAGCACGTGTTCACCAAGCAATCGGGCGGACATCGCCGCCACCGTCATGCCCTGGCCGTAGACGGGGTTGAAGACGCACGCGGCGTCGCCGAGGACGATCAGCCCATCCGGCGTCCGCGCCAGCCGATCGTAGCGTCGACGGATGCTCGCCGGGAACCGGAAAGAGGCTGCCGGCCCCATCGGCTCGGCGTCGCGGATCGCCTTGTAGATCTCCGGTACGGGCAGGGACTGCACGTACGCCAGGAAGCCCTCGTGGTCGGTCGGCGGCCGGTCGCCCAGAATGCCGGTCAGCGAGAGGGCGTACCGGTCGGGCATCCGGGCGAAGATCGCGCCGCGCGGCTGCGCCGGGGTGGCGACCGGGAGCAGCGCGATGTCCTCGCCGATCGGGTCGAACGACAGCGGTCCGTAGAAGTCCATAGTGGTGTACGTCAGGTCCATCTTGACCCGTTCCTCCGGCACCCGCTGGTAGCCCAGCTCCTCCAGCCAGAGCGGCGTCCGTGAGCCGCGCCCGGTGGTGTCGACGACCAGATCCGCGTCGAGAATCTCCTCGGGTGCGCCCGGCACCCGCCCCTGCACGCGGACGCCGGCTATCCGCTGCCGGTCCGGCGACGCGACCAGACCCACGATGTCGGTGCGGTCTCGATAGGTGACGTTGCCCAGGGCCCGAACCCGGGCGCGTACGCGCGACTCGAGCAGTGGCCGTCCACTCGCGACACACACCAGCCCGGTCTCGGCCTTACGGATCATCTGGCCGTTGAAGTACCAGCTGAGGCTCGTGCCGAAGTCGCCGATCGGCACCCCACCGGCCACCAGCTCGTCGGTGAAACCCGGGAACAGCTCCTCCAGGATCTGCTGGCCGCGGGCGAGCAGAGCGTGGATGTGGTGACCCTGCGGCACCGCCTGGCGGGGCTCCACCGGCCCGAAGAGATCGTCGCGGTCGACGATGGTGACCCTCTCGCAGGCCGGCGACAAGACCCGGGCCGCCAGTGATCCGGCGACGCTGCCGCCGAGGACCACCGCATGCGCAATCAGCGGAATGCCCATTACCGTCAGCCTCCAGGATTGGGATAAGAATCAATTGTTGCCAGTTATGGTATCGACAGGAAGCATCATTTCTTCTTCCAGAATGCTCAGTCCGGAAAGGGATTCCCCAAGCCTTTCCGGCCCACCTTCGCATTGCTAACATGGTCCGCGGACGCCGCCGCGATGTCTCTTGTCGCGAGGAATAGCGTTCCGTTCCCTCATCGAGTGAGGATTGCCGCATGAAACCGTTCCGGATCGACATTCCACAAGCCGCCGTGGACGACCTGCGCCGCCGTCTCGCCGACACGCGCTGGCCTGCCGACTCGCCCGCCGAGGACTGGAGCCGGGGCGTACCGGCGACCTACCTGCGCGAATTGGTGGAGTACTGGCGAACCGGTTACGACTGGCGTGCCGCCGAGACCCGGCTCAACTCCTTCCCGCAGTTCACCACCGAGGTCGGCGGCACCACCGTGCACTTTCTGCACGTGCGCTCCCCCGAGCCGGACGCCACTCCCATGATCATCACGCACGGCTGGCCCGGTTCCTTCGCCGAGTTCACCGACATCATCGGGCCGCTCACCGATCCGCGCGCACACGGTGGCGACCCCGCGACCGCCTGCCACCTGGTCATTCCCACCATTCCCGGCTTCGGGTTCTCCGGGCCCCCCAGCGGTCCGGGCTGGACCATGCCACGGGTCGCCGCCGCCTGGGCGGAGCTGATGGCCGGCTTGGGCTACGAGCGGTACGTCGTCCAGGGCGGCGACTTCGGCGCCTGGATCAGCCTGGTGTTGGCGGGCCTCGACCACGAGCACGTCATCGGCGCGCACGTGAACTTCCTGCCGACGCCGCCCTCGGGCGACCCCGCCGACCTGGCCGGGCTGACCGAGGTCGAGGCGGGACGGCTGGGGCTGTTGATGAACTACGTCGACGACCAGTCCGGGTACATGAAGATCCAGGCCACCCGGCCGCAGACGCTGGCGTACGCCCTGAACGACTCGCCGGTGGGCCAGCTCGCCTGGATCGTCGAGAAGCTGCACGAGTGGAGCGACTCGACCAAGGCCCCCGAAGAGGCGATCGACCGTGACCGGATCCTCACCAACGTGATGCTGTACTGGCTGACCGGCACCGGCGCGTCGTCGGCCCACTTCTACTACGACAACGCCGAGCTGCTGCCCATCGCCAAGACTCCCCCGCCGCCCCCGCCACCCCTGCCGGTGCCCCTGGGCGTGGCGATCTTCCCGCGCGACCCCGGGCAGCCGGTCCGGCGCTTCGCCGAGCGCGGTTTCCCGAACATCGTCCAGTGGACCGAGTTCGAGCGGGGTGGCCACTTCGCCGCCATGGAGCAGCCGGACCTGCTGGTCGGTGACCTGCGCTCGTTCGTCGCGACCCTGCGGAGCTGAACCGCACGGTGAAGGCCCGGATGTCTCGGCATCCGGGGCCTTCACCGTGCGGCTCGTCGAAGGCGTTACCGCGGAGGTAGGCGGCGTGGCGCTGGTCGGCGGACGAGCAGGACCGCCAGGACGACGACCGTGACGAAATTGATCAGGAGCAGTATCGCGCTGAGCCCGTCGACGCCGTGCTCGTGCCCGGCGTGGGCGTCGGCGGCCGCGGCGCCGGACGCCTGGGTGCCGACGGCGAAGCGGATGACGCCGCTGGTCTGTCCGCCAGCGACGCCGATGACGTGGTAGACGACCGTGTATGTGCCGTTGGCCTGGATCCGGACGGGCACGCGCAGGATGTCGCCCGGCCCGGCGGTCACGGCACCCGAGTCCACCCGCCGCCCCGCGCTGTCGACGACCGAGAGGTGCGACAGCGCGGGGTCGGCGGCCGCCGACAGGTTCAGTCGTGCCTCGCCCGGCGCCGTGGTCAGGCTCTGCGCGTCGGCGGGCGAGCTGTCCATGAGGCGTACCGTCGGCGCGCGGTCGGTGACCGCGACGAGCCAACCCACTGGCAACAGGACCAGCACGGCGGCGATGAGCAGGCGGGTCCGACGGGACACGGTCAGGCCGCTACGACGCTCGGGTGCGGCTGCGTCTGCACGCAGTTGCAGTGCGTCCGCTCCAGTTCCCGATCGTTCGGGCGCAGGTGCAGATACATCCCGATGATCATCGGCAGGAACACGACCGAGTTGTAGAACAGGTGCAGTTCGACCCGCGGATAGATCAGTTGCAGGACGCTGGTCGGCACCGCCGCGCCGAAGAAGTTGGTGTGCAGCTGCGCCTGCAACAGCAGCAGGAAGTGCTCGATGTGATGCCAGAACTGGATCACCAGGGCGACCGTCCACCAGGTCCGGGCCCGGCCGACGAAGCCGGGGCGGAGCAGGAACAGGCCGACCAACATGACCAGCGCGTACCCGTAGTGCATCCATTCCGAGGTCACCAGCCACGGGAGGAACTGCCCGAGCACGCCGCGGGCCTGGGGACGGGCCCAGCCGAGCACCCAGATCTGGTACGCCTGGACCAGGTGCTCGGCCCAGTGCGCGAGCGTGATCACCAGGAATCCACCGAGCGCTGCCCGGTGATGGGCATGGTTGAGTGTGCGAACCGGTGCGACCGCCATTCGGTTCTCCTGTTCCGTGGGGTTCGACTCACGCGCCGCATCGCCGCAGCACGGGGCCAACGAGAAACGACACTGGTTCTGACCGGCGTTGGCTCTGTCGTACGCGTCTTTCACTACTCGTGGGGCACGACAGCGCCATTGTCACGCCGGGGACGCCCGCCGTTCTTCTCTTCGTGTGCGCTCTGCCGGACACCGATCCGACGGGCTGCGGCGAAGCTGGCCCAGGCGGCCACGTCGACCAGCGTGGCGTCCGCCGGGTGGTGGCGGCGAAAATCCTCGACGACCTCGGGGCCGACCCGGTAGGAGGCGAACGCGGTGAGCAGCGCGAGGCGTGCCGCCGCCCGCTGCGGTGCGGTCAGCGGCTCGATCAGCTCCTCGCACCAGCGGGTGCTGAGGCCGGCGTCCTCCCCGGCCCATCCGTCGAGCCGGGTCAGCACGAGGTTGCGGACCTCGGGGTCGAGCGAGCGCTGCCCGGCGACCTCGAAGACCCGGTAGGAGCGCGCCATCGCGTCCGCGATGCGCGGGCTGCCCGAGGCCCACCTGACGTCCGAGGTCAGCGGCGCGGCGTCGAGCAGGCGGGTGGCTCGGCCGGCGACGTGCTGCCCTCGCAGGGTGGGCCGGAGCACCCGGCCGAGTCCCTGATTGAACCGGCGCCGGGCGCGCGGGCCGAGGCCCTGCGGCAGCAGCGAGTTGGCGAGGAAGACGTTGACCACGCGACTCAGGTAATGGAAGCCCACCACGACCCCGACCAGCTCCGAACACTCCACTTCGGACACGTCAGGCGGCAGCGGTGGGCCGTCGGCACGGTGCGCGCCACGCGCCCATTCCACGACGCGCCGCATACGCAGGTCGGCGATCTCGTCAGGTCGATCCGCGGCGATCGCCTCGGCGTCGCGCTCATCGGAGAGTTCGAAGAGGCCCGCCACGTGCAGATCGGCGCAGTAGGGACAGGTATTGGCCACCGCCACCGATGCCGCGACCGCTTCCTTGACAGCGCGGTCCACCGCACCGGCCGGCAACAGCGGCTCCCGGGTGAGGGTCCAGTAGGCGGCCAGAACATCGTCGGACGGCGAGTGCAACAACGCCGGCGGCACCACGATCTGGAATTCCTCGGCGACCTGGCGATACACCACCGCGACGAGTCCGCGCGCCGTCGCGGCAGGCACGACGGTCAGGAATCTGACGTGCTTCTGAGCGACCGAGGAAGCAACCCGTCTCGCGACCATCAGAACCTCCCGCGTCAGATTCGCCGACTGCTCTCGCTGTCTGCGGGCCCGCCGGTGACCGCACGCCTCGCGCATTGGCGCACCCACTACCGGGCTCGGCCGCCTCCTGCCCCGCGGGGCGACGCCCTCAGGCGGCCGCGCCCACCCGGTCCCGCATCGCGGTACCGGCGTGCTGGGTCTGACTCAGCGCGTACTTGCGCGCGTCGAGCAGGGCGAGCAGCACCGGCGGATCCAGTGCGCTGCTGCGCCGCAGCACCATGTTCGCGCTGACCTTCGAGTCGGCGCGGACCGTCAGCGGGCCGTACGTCGCCACCGACACGGCACGATCGGCCACGTCGGCGCGCTGCTCGGCACCGTCCGGATCGGCCGACACCGACTGGGCCAACAGGTACCAGGAGCCCAGGGGAACCGCGTCGAAGTGGACCCAGCCGGGTTGCTGCAGAACGGCGCACCGCGCCGGGCGTCCTTCCGGGATACGACCGCTGAACAGCCCGACGAAAATAAGCGGATGGTCGTCGTCTTCGGCGAGACGGACCTGGCACGACACCTGGCCGCTCGGCGATCGACCGGAGCGCCACTCGAAGTGCGGGTGGATAGACTGCGTGTAGCCGGCGTGTCGACGGAACGCGGTGGGCGACATACCGACGCTGCGGCTGAACCGCCAACTGAACGTACCGACGCTGTTGTATCCCACGCGGACGCTGATGTCGGCGACGTTCATCGATGTGGTGATGAGCAGGTCTTTCGCCCGCTGCAGGCGCAGCGCCGAGAGGAAGCGGGCCGGCGACACACCGGTCACCCGCCGGAAGATCCGAGTGAAGTGGAATTTGCTGAACATTGCGGCGCGGGCCATGTCATCGACAGTCAACTGTTCGCCCATGCGGTCGTGCATCGCTGCGACCGCGCGCAACACCGCTTGCTCAGAAACGTCTTTCATGACACTCCCCCAGGTGCTGTTCCGCTGAATCATTCAACTCGTGGCAGTCAGATATGTGTGCACCTACCTGACAATTGAATATAAAAGCCGGAACAGTGCGGTCAATTACGCCGATGATCTCTCGACTTATGGCAACACTAACGGACGGCACGTCGGCAATCAACCCTGGGTGA
Source organism: Micromonospora sp. NBC_00617 (assembly GCF_045161355.1). Lineage (NCBI taxonomy): Bacteria > Bacillati > Actinomycetota > Actinomycetes > Micromonosporales > Micromonosporaceae > Micromonospora > Micromonospora sp. NBC_00617. The sequence goes on from NZ_CP107751.1 coordinate 3,853,423, forward strand.
GCGCGCGACGCAATCGTGGAGAAGCAGCGGGTATTGGCGCTACTGGATATGGATAGCGTGTATCACCGGTATATGCACACCCCGTGGCCGGCGCGGTCCAGACCCCTACGGACGACCTCGACCTGCCGGCGCATGGCTGGAATTGATCACCATCGACACTGCTCGGAGTGCACGCGACCGGTCGTGGCGGGTTGGCGGCGACGGAGGCCAACCGGCTTGCCGGCAGGTCGACCGGACCCCCTGCCACCTCCGGTCGCCCTCTGCGACGATACCCGCCGACGACGCCGGCCAGATACGTGATCAGCATGCCGCCGAGGCGTCAGATGCGCGTCTCAGCCAGGGCTTTCATGGCGGACAGTTCTATTTGTGCGGTCAACCACGACAACGCACGTGGCTCGCTGACGCGGTCATCCTCATCCGTTCACCTGCCACTGACGGACGTGATTGGGAGACCAGCCCTGGTTACTAACAGTGTTTCTGCGGTAATTAAGGGTTGCCGAAGTATGTCCGAGTCTCCTAGTCTCCTATCGGACGGCGCAACCATCAGCCACCTCGATTGCGCATCCGGCACCACGCTCGGAAGGAGCCGATCACCCGTGCTTCTCGGTCCACACCAGCCCAGGACAGCCACGACGACCTCCGCCGGCAGCGACGCCGCAACGACCGCGTTATTTCCGCGGCGCAGCCACAGCTAGCACGAGCGGTCGCGATCCACGGGCCTGAAACGTTGATCACGGGGAGCCACGATGCGGATATCTGACTTGAGCCGGCAGTCCGGGGTGCCGGTCGGGACGATCAAGTTCTACCTGCGCGAACGCCTGCTCCCACCCGGTGAACCCACGGGACGCAACCAGGCGCTTTACAATAAGAATCACCTGCGGCGCCTTCGATTGATCAAGATATTTACCTCAATAGGAGAACTTGACCTCACGTCGGTACGACGGCTCCTGATCGCCGCCGAGGAGGAGCACCTGTCGTCGATCGAGCTGTTCGAGGTGCTCAACCAGGTGTCGATGGCGGGCAAGGACACCGCCGCCGAGGAGGACGAGAGCCTCGAGCTCGCCCGTGCCGACGCGAACCGCATCATCGAGGCGTCCGGTTGGGAGGTCAACCCGGAAGCCGCTGCCCGCTCACACCTCACCCTCGCGCTCGCCGCGATGCGGCGCCTGGGCTGCGACTGCGATCCGGACTTTCTCGACGTGTACCGGGAGGCAGCTGACCGGCTCGCCCGGCACGAGGTCGGCCGGATCGCGAACGACCGCACCGCGCGCATCGAGGCCCTCGCGCGCAACGTGCTGCTGCACCAGGCATTCGCGGCGATGCGCCAGCTCGGGCAGCAGCATCACCTGTCCCGCCGATTCGGCCTCGTGCCGGCGAACCAGGGGACGGCCGACGACGGCGACCGCTCCTGACATCCCGGAGCCGGTGCGCCGACGCGCACGGGTCGCCCCGGACAGGGCGTCGGCCCGGCGGGGCGGCGCCGACGCACTGCCCGAAATGGCCGTCTGCCGCAACCCTGAGCCGCTCGCCCGCTGGCCCTCGCCGCAGCGCCTGAGCCGCTCGCCTGCTGGCCACTCGCCGCGAACCCTGAGTCGCTCACCACGGACCAACAACCGCAAGACCTGGGCCCGCTCACCGCGAGCCGTGAGACCTGAGCCGCGAGACCTGAGCCCGCTCACCGCGAACCCTGAGCCGCGGGCCGTGAGACCTGAGCCCGCCCCGCGAACCCGAGCTGCGGGACCTGAGCGCGAGCCGGTCACCGCGAACTGCGAGCGTGCAGGCCACATGATCTTTCGGCGCGGCCGGCCACGGCAGAGCCAGGTGCCGGTGACTGTGCCTGCGCCGCCGGTGAAGCTGACGCGTGAGGGCCGGCCATCTGGCCGGCCCTCAGAACTGGCTACTCAGGCTGGGTCACGCGGGCAGTTCTGGTAGACCGAGAGCACCCAGGCGTCGTCCCGCTTGACGAGGATCCACGAGGCCCGGATGGCGTCTGCGGCGGCCAGCTCGGTGCTCCCGGCCGCGATCACCCCGCCGACGGTCAACAACGCCACCGCACCGGGCCCGAGGGGCTTGACGTCGATCGGCTTGCCGGTGACGGTGGTGCCGGCGTACACGCCCTGGTAGGCGTCGGCCATGTAGTCGCGAATGGCCGTGCGGCCCTTGACGTACACGCCCGGCAGGATGAGCGTGCCGTCCTCGACGAACAGGTCGGCAAAGGCGTCGGCGTCGTGTGCCGCCCAGGCCTTCACCATCCGGGCCGACACCGCGCCGATCGCCGCCTGGTCCGATCCGTCCAGGACCGGAGCCGGTGTGTTGGTGGTCATCTGCTACCCACTTCCGTCGGTCGTCCATTGATGGCAACTGATGACCATCGTGGCCGGATCCGCGCTGTCCTGGCGTCTTCCAGCGTGCGCCGGGTTGGCAGGGCGCAACGTCCGAGAAGTGCCGGCGAACTCGTCCCGCCGGCGATGGATGTTCGGTGACGGCCCGGACCGGTCGCCGGACGCATTCGGGTACGCGCGCGCGGATGCCCACCGACGTGTCGGTGGACATCCGCGAGCTGGTGGACCGGTCAGATGAAGAACGTGTTGGGCTCCAGGCCGCACAGCACCCGGCCGTAGAGCTCCATCGTGGTCGTCGGCAGATGCAGGGCGTGCAGGGTGACCGCGCGGACGTCGCGCCGGATCCGCTGGATCGGCTCCCGGGTGTAGATCGACGACGCGCCACAGGCGCCGGCCAGGATGTCGACCGCCTCGGCGGTCAACTGCGGCACACGCCCGGCCACGGCCCTGGCGTACGCGCGATCGCGGACCGTCCACGGCTCCCGCGTCAGACCGCGCTCGTCGACCAGCGTGGCGAGCCGGCGCGCGTGCCCCTCGGCCTCGTCGATCTTGAGGGCGGCGTCGGCCGCCTGCAGGTGCGTGATCGGCGCGTCCGCCTGGCGCTCGTAGTTGGTGTTGGAGATGGGCCGTTCGTTGATCCGGGCGTAGAACTGCTCCTCGGCAGCACGAGCCATGCCGATCATCTTGCCGGAGGTCGACGCCGCGACCGCCGCGACCAGCGGCGACTGGAACATCGGCAGGTCCCGGTTGCGCTCGGACGCGTACTCGCCGGCGGTGAACGCGGCGATCCGCATGACGTTGGCGCCGGGCACGAAGACATCCTCCGCGACGGCCGTGACGCTGCCGGTGCCGGAGAGCGCGGACACGTGCCAGTCGTCCACGATGCGCAGCGCGCTCATCGGCACCACGGCCATCACCGGCTCGGGCTCGCCGTCGGACGGAATGAGCAGGGTGGAGAGCAGCTTCCACCCGCTGTGCGCGGCGCCACTGTTGAACGCCCACTGACCGTTGACCACGATGCCGCCGTCCTTGGGGACTCCGGTGCCGTTGAGCGCCAGCGTTCCACTGATCCGGGCATCGGGGTCGGCGAAGATCTCGTCCTGCACCTCGTCCGGGAACAGGCCGACGTTCCACGAGGTGATCCACCAGGCGGCGACGTCGAACGCCGCGGCGCCGTCGCCGCGACCCAGCTCGATGCCGACGTCCAGCAGCGTGTGGGCGTCCGCCTCGTACCCGCCGAAGCGCGCCGCGGTACGCATCCGGAAGATTCCGGCAGCCGTCATCGCCTCGACACTCTCGTCGGCGAGCCGGCGGTTCTCCTCCTGCCACAACGAATTCTTCCGGAGCACCGGGACGATGTCGGCCGCCCTCTTCGTCAGATCGGTTCGGTGTGACGTCTCGGTTGTCTGCACGGGGTCTCCTCCTGGTACGGCCCCATCGTGCCCCCGCCGGGAAGCGGATGGCGCAAACGGGCGGCTGCATGAAGCGCTGAAGGTCGTTGCCGGGAATTCAGGAAGTCACGTTAACCCCTGGGCGTCGGCCGGAAAAGGCAAATCAGAGCGTCGTGCGGAACCGCGCATTCTGAAAGAAGATCGGGCTCGACCAGGATCGTAGCTTTACGGTGACCAATTGACCGACGGCATCAAGAATGGTGGGCGAGATGAGTTACTGGTCCGATCGGAAGGTGCTCGTGGTCGGCGCGAGCCGTGGCCTCGGCCGTGGGGTGACCGAGGCGTTCCTGGCGGCTGGCGCGACGGTGACCGCCCTGTCGCGGGACACCGCACCGCTGGCCGCCCTGGCCGACGCGCACGGCACCCTGAGCCTGGTCGACGCGGACGCCACCGACCCGGCCAGCCTCGACGTGCTCCGCCGGAACCCGCCGGACGTCCTCGCCCTGGTGGCCGGCGCCTCACCCGAGCTGCGTCCGCTGACGGAGCAGACCTGGGAGACGTTCTCCACCCCCTGGAACACCGACGTGCGCATCGCGTTCCTCTGGCTGCGGCAGGTGTTGCGGCAGCCCCTGGCGCCCGGCAGCCGGGTCCTCGTGACCAGCAGCGGCGCCGCGCTGAAGGGCTCCGTGCTCAGCGGCGGCTACGCCGGAGGCAAAGCGACCGTACGCTTCCTCGCCGACTACGCGGCCCAGGAGGCCGCACGTGCCGGACTGGACATCACGGTCCACACGGTGCTGCCGCAGCTCACTCCGGAAACCCGCCTCGGCCGGGCGGCGGTCGACGCGTACGCCGAGCGCGCCGGCGTCCCGCCCGAGACGTTCGTCGAGCCCATGCGTCCGGTGCTGACGCCGGAGGCGGCGGGCGCGGCCTTCCTGCGGCTCGGCGGCGACCCGAACCCGCCCGGCACCGTGCATCTGCTGACCAGCGCCGGCCTGACGCGACTGCCCTGAGCCCGCGCAGGGGCTGTTGCGGAGCCACAAGACGTACGCATGGCGGTGGCCACCATCGTGGTGGCCACCGCCATGACGGTCGGCACGGGGCTCAGGCGACCGCGGGGACCGCGGCGGTGAGGTACATCGGCACCCGGTCGTAGCCGTTCATGATGAACGAGCCCTGCGGGGGCAGTTCCTCGCGCGGCACGGCCAGGGTCAGGTCGGGGAAGCGCTCGAAGAGGGCCGGCAGGGCCACCATCGACTGCATCGTGGCCAGCGGCCGCCCCAGGCAGTAGTGCTCGCCGTGCCCGAAGGACAGGTTCGTCTTGTCCGCTCGGGTGATGTCGAAGTCGTTGGCGGTGTCGCCGTGCAGCGCCGGGTCCCGGCCGATCCCGGCGTACGCGATCAGGACCAGGTCGCCCTTGGCGATGTGGACGCCGGCGACGTCGATGTCCTCCTTCGCGTAGCGGAAGGGCAACTGGGCGACGGCGGCGTCCTTGCGGACGGCCTCGTCGAAGGCGTCCATCCAGGTGTACTGCCCGGTGCGGATCAGCTCCAGCTGGTCGCGGTGGGTGCTCAGGTCGATGATGCAGTGGGCCAGCACGTTGCTCAGGGTCTCCGAGCCCGCGCCGAGCAGGACGTGCAGGCTACCGATCAGCTCCTCGTTGGAGAGCGTCTCGCCGTCCTCGTTCGCGGCGATCAGGACGCTGGTGAGATCGTCTCCCGGGTCCTGACGGCGGCGGGCGGCGAGCTTGGACATGGCGTCGTGCCACTGGTCGAGGTTCGCCGCCGCCATCTCACCGGTGTGGTTGGTCAGGCTGTTCTGCTTGGTGCCCTTGAGCGCTTCCTCGCGCACCTCCTCCGGCACGCCGAAGAGGTCGCAGATGAGTGTGGCGGTCAGCGCGTACGTGAACTGGCCCTTGATGTCGACGGTCTCACCCGGTCGCGTGCTGGCCGCCATGTCGTCCAGCAGCCGCCGCACGATCGACTCGACGCGGGGGCGGGCCTTCTCGACCTCGCGCGGCGTGAAGGCGTGCGACACCAGCTTGCGCAGCCGGTCGTGGTCGGCGCCGTCACGAACGGTCAGGTTGTCCATCGCCACCCAGGTGATGAGCTCCCAGTCGTGCGGCACCTCTCCGCGCACGAACGGGGGCCAGTCCTCCTTCGCGTTCTTGGAGAGCTGGTCACCGGCGAGCAGCTTCTTGCCGATGTCGTACGACGTCACGCACCAGGCGTGGTAGCCACCGGGAACCTCGACGAGGGTGACCGGGCCTTCGGCGCGGATCCGGGCAGCCTCGGCATGAATGTCACGTCCCTCGGGATCGAGCATGATCGGGCATTTACCCATCGCGGGCCTCCATGGTTCGGTGCACGGCACCGGGCAGGGATCCGGTGGTGCGAAGAGCGGTATCTGCCGCTGAACCTAATGAACTCCCCAGCTCCATATTTCTTCTCGATTGCCGAGCGTGGAAATCCACTCCGCGTGTGCCTTTATCGCGTCGGAAAAGCAATTCTGAAGAGGTTTTGCGGGGCCGCGGCGGGCATCCTCGACTCGATAACGCGTAAATCCAGAGGAGACGGTCATGGCTCGATTCAAGGTCGGCGTGCTCTTCAAGCCGCAGCACTGCGAGATGGCTCAGCTACGCGAGGGTTGGCGTGCGGCGGACGAGCTCGGTGTGGACACCGTCTGGACCTGGGACCACTTCTATCCGCTCTACGGCGACCCGGACGGCGCGAACTACGAGTGCTGGACCACCCTGGCCGCGCTCGCCGCCGACACCCGGCGCGTCCGGTTCGGCTCGCTCGTGACGTGCAACAGCTACCGCAACCCCAACCTCCTCGCGGCCATGGCGGGCACGGTCGACCATATCAGCGACGGTCGCCTGATCCTGGGCCTGGGCGCCGGTTGGTTCGAGCGGGACTACACCGAGTTCGGCTACCGGTTCGGCGGCGCCGGCGAACGCCTGCGGGCGCTGGAGGACGGCGTGCGGACCGTACGGTCCCGCCTGGCCGCGCTGGCCCCGACGGCAGCACGGGTGCCGCTGCTGATCGGCGGCGGCGGCGAGAAGGTGACCCTGCGCATCGTGGCCCGGTACGCGGACATGTGGAACGACTTCGGTTCGGCCGAGCGCTTCGCCCACAAGAGCGCCGTCCTCGACCGCTGGTGCGCCGAGCAGGGCCGCGACCCCGCCGAGATCGAGCGCACCACGATGATCGAGACGGCGGAGGTGGACGAGGTCGATGCCTACCTCAAGGCCGGCGCCACCCACGTCATCCTCGGCCTGGACACCCCGTTCGACCTCGAACCCCTGGACCGCCTGCTCGCACACGCGAGGGACTGAACCCGTCAGCCGGCCGGTCGGCGCGGGCCAGCGAGGCCCAGATTTTCGTCGCTGCTGTCGATCTACCGCCCACGCGACCCGTCGTAATGTAGAGGCCACCACCGAGGGGGCCGGCACACGACGGGACACGAGACATGGCCAAGTACATGATCCTCATCTACGGCGACGCCCAGCAGTGGGACGCGATGACCGACGAGCAGTGGAAGGCGCACGACGCGGCGCACGAGGCGTTCGTCGCCAAGGCCGGCACGCAGATCATCGACGGCCAGCAGCTGGAGATGGCGCCCACGGCCACCACGCTGCGCTCGGACTCGGTAGGCCAGATCCAGACGACCGACGGCCCGTTCCTGGAGACCAAGGAGGCACTCGGCGGCTACTACCTGATCGAGGCGACCGACCTGGACGAGGTTCTGTCGATGGCGACCCTGCTTCCCGAGGTGCACGCTTCGCACAGCGGTGTGGAGATCCGCCCGGTGGTCGACCACGGCTGACGTGGCCGACCCACGGATGAAAGACGAGGTTGTCGCGGCGGTCGCCCAGGCGCACCGCCGCGACTGGGCCCAGGTGTTCAGCACCACGGCCCACCTGACCCGGGACCTCGACCTCGCCGAGGAGTGCACGCAGGACGCGTTCGCGCAGGCCCTGGAGACCTGGGCGGAGACCGGCGTCCCCGACCGACCGGGCGCCTGGTTGACCACCATCGCGCGCAACCGGGCCCGCGACGTCCTGCGGCGCGAGTCCGTGTTCCGTCGCAAGATGCCGCTGCTCGTCGCCGACGAGACCACACCCGGGCCCGAGGACGGCCTGGTCGACGACCGGCTGCGCCTCATCTTCACCTGCTCGCACCCCGCCCTGGCCCGGGAGGCGCAGGTCGCGCTGACGCTGCGCCTGGTCTGCGGGCTGTCCACCCCCGAGGTGGCCCGCGCGTTCCTGGTACAGCCGGCGACCATGGCGGCCCGCATCACCCGGGCCAAGAAAAAGATCGCCGCGGCCCGCATCCCGTACCGGGTGCCGGGCCCGGACCAGCTCGAGGAACGGGTGAGCGCCGTCCTGGAGGTCGTCCATCTGATCTTCACCACCGGGCACACGGCGCCGCTCGGCGCCCAGTTGGTTCGCCAGGATCTGGTGGACAGCGCGATCAGCCTGGCCCGCATGCTGCATCTGCTCATGCCGACCAACGCCGAGATCAGCGCGCTTCTCGCGCTGCTGCTGCTCAACGCCTCGCGCCAGGACACCCGAATGTCCGCGGACGGGCGCCTGGTGCTGCTGTCCGAGCAGGATCGCTCGCGCTGGGACCGGCAGCTCATCGCGGAGGGCCGGTCGTTGGTGACCGACGCGCTGCGCCGACGGCCGCCGACGCGGTACGCGCTGGAGGCCGCGATAGCCGCCCTGCACGCCGAGGCGGCGAGCTGGCGGGACACCGACTGGGCCCAGATCGTCGCGCTGTACGACGCCCTGTTCCGGCTCTGGCCCTCGCCCGTGGTCGATCTCAACCGGGCCGTCGCGATCGGGCTCCGCGACGGCCCCCGGGCCGGCCTCGACGCGCTGAATCCCCTGCTCGCCGACCCGGCCCTGGCCACGTACGGGTACCTCAGTGCCGCCCGGGCCGACTTCCTGCGCCAACTGGGGCAGTGGTCGCAGGCCCGGACGGCCTACGAGGAGGCGCTGACCCTCACCGACAACGACGTCGAGCGCGCGTTCCTCAGCGAGCGCTTGACCGAAGTGGAGCGGAATCTGTGAGCGCCAGCACCTCGCGGACGGTCTCGTAGAAACCGTCGACGCCGTGGTGGCCGCGGCGGTTCGCGCAGTCCTCGGCGTACTGCTCACTCATGGTCTGGCCACCGCTCTCCAGCATCGCGATCTGGCTCGCGTAGGCGCCGACGGCACGAAGTTTGCGGGCCCACTCGCTGTCACTGATCGCGACGGCCACCGGCTCCGACACGCGCACGCCCGCCGGCAGCGCCGGCATGACGTTGACCTCCGGCCACGCGAGGTAGGGGAAGTCGTCCCAGAGCGTCAGCGGCGAGTTGGTCCTGGCCACCGCGGTGAGAACGGCGTCGCGGGTACGCCGGTGGTCGACGTGATTGCCGACCGCCGCGCACGTGACGACCCGGTCGACGGAGAACTCACCGATCACCCGCTCGATGTCGGCGGCTATGGCGGCGACCAGGTCGTCCTCGTCGTCGGCATGGTGGTCCATCGGGTTCTCGTCGTCGATCACCCAGCCGCCCTGTGCGTTCCTGCGGTAGATCGCGTCGAGGAACGGGCCGCACAGATACGGTGGGTCGACGCCGAGCGTGGCGAGGGCCGCGACGTTCTCGTCGCGTCGCGCCGCCACGGGATCGCCGACGATCGCCCACTGGTCGTGGAAGGTGGTCGCGATCGGCGAGTACGGCGGCGCGGGACTCCCGGCGAACACCGTGTAGACGACGACGTGTTCGCCAGTGTCGGCCAACTGGACGAGGTGGCCGCCGTAGGACAGCACCGCGTCGTCGAGATGCGGCGACACCACCAGGGTTGTCATGCGGCTCTCCCTTCGAAGTGGGTTTCCTGCGAATGTGCGGTCGGCGTCACCGGGTGGGCGTACGAGATCGTCCGGCGGCCGATCCGGCTGGCCTCCGCGAGGACCTGCATTCCCCAGGCGTCCCAGACGCCGGCCAACCGGGAGGTGATGACGACCGTGCCGGCACTGTCGTCACTCAACGGCGTGGACAGCCCGAGGGCGTGGTAGCCGCTGTGGTCCCCCGAACGCACGGCGCGGTCGAGGAGTTCGCGATCGAAGTCGACGAGGGTCGCGCCGGTCACCGACGCGGGCAACTGGCCACCGCACCCGATGATGGTGACCGCCTCGCCGTCGGGCACATCCATGAGGGCGTCGGCTATCTCGGCGGAGACGCTCAGGCCCCGCGCCCGCTGCTGCCAGTCGAGGAGCTCGGCGTACATCGGCTCCCACTGCCAGAACTCGCCCTTCTCCACCAGCACGGCCAGACCCATCTCGACCGCGGGCTCGGGGAACTTGCGCAGGAACAGCCGCATGTTGGCGAACAGCTCGTCGAAATTGGCCTTGTGGTCGCGGTCGTGCGGCGCGACAACCGCCCACGCCTTCGCCGCGAGCTCGATCGTCAGGCCGGCGCGGTGCAGCCGGAATCCCAGCTCCATGTCCTCGCCGCCCCAGCCCTGGAATCGCTCCTCGAAGGCGCCGACCCGGCGGAAGTCGTCCATCCGGATCGAACAGTTTCCGGTCCAGAAGGCCTTCCACGGGATCGACCGTTTCCTCAGGTCCATGCCGCAGCCGACGAAGTAGGGCTGACGCACGTCCTGGAACTCCGGTAGGTGGCGGTAGCGCTCCACCACCATCTCGGGCGGCAACTGCGCGAGGAGTTCGTCCACCCCCACCATCGGCGAATCCGGGTTGTAGCCGTAGCTGGGCCCCACCACGGCCCGCCGCGCCTCGCCGCCCTCGTGGGCGGCCAGGTGCGCGGCGAGGAACTCCGGGCCCACCATCGACCCGGTGTCGAGAATGACCAGCAGCCCGCCGACCGCCATCCGGGCCGCGCCGTTGCGCGCAGACGCGACCCGGAACCCGCGGTCCTCCTGATGGAAGTACTTGATGTGCAACAGGTCTGCGTACGACCGCACGACGTCGGCGGTGTGATCGGTCGACCCGTCATCGCCGACGATCACCTCGAAATCGTCGGTGGGAATCGTCTGCCGGGCGAGCTGCCGAAGGGTCTCCGACAGCAGGTCAGCTGAGTTGTAGGTCGCGATGATGACGGATGCCCGCCGCCGGTGGCCCATGGTTCTCCTTCGCATGGTCGGTTCAGCCCTTCGAACTGGCCGACGGGTTCACGGAGTTGCCGGGCCGGCGTACGAGATGGTCCGCCGGCCGATCCGGTCGGCCTCGGCCAGGATCTCCGCGCTCCAGGTGCCCCACAGGCCGGCCATCCGCGAGGTGATGACGACCGTGTCGACGCTGTCGTCGGCCAGCAGCGTGTGCAGCCCGACGGCGTGGTAGCCGCTGTGGTCCCCCGAACGCACGGCACGCTCGAGGAGCTGGTCATCGAAGTCGACCAGGATGGCGCTGGTCAGCGTCGCGGGCAGCTCGGCGCCGCATCCGATGATGGCGACCGACTCGTCGGCCGGCACGTCCGCCAGGGCCCTGGCAATCTCGTCCGAGACGCTCCGGTCGCCGGTCTGCTGCCGCCAGTCCAGAAGCTCCTGGTACGTCTGCTCCCAGGCCCAGAACTCCCCCTTGTCGAGCATCACGCCCAAGCCCATCTCGACCACGGGCTCCGGGAACTTGCGCAGGAACATCCGCATGTTCGCGAAGAGCGCGTCGTAGTTCGCCTTGTGATCGCGGTCGTGCGGCGCCACCACGACCCAGGCGTCGGGCGCGATCTCGATCGTCAGACCAGCCCGTTGCAGCCGAAGCGCCAACTCCATGTCCTCGCCGCCCCAGCCCTCGAACTTCTCCTCGAAGCCGCCGACCCGGCGGAAGTCGTCCGTCCGCACGGACGAGTTCAAGGTCCAGAATGCCTGCCAGGCCACCAGTCGCCGGCTCAGGTCCATCTCGCAGTCGGCGAAGTAGGACTGGCGGATGTCCTGGAAGTCGGGTAGGTCGCGGAACTGCTCCACCGCCGCCTCCGGGGACATCTGCGCGAGAAGCTCGTCCACCCCCGCCATCGGCACCTCGGGGTTGTAGCCGTAGCTGAGACCGATCACCGCCCGCCGCGACTCGCCGCCCTCGTGGGCGGCCAGGTGCGCGGCGAGGAACTCCGGACCGACCATCGAGCCGGTGTCGAGAGTGATCAGCAGCGCGCCGGCGGCGAGCCGGGCCGCGGCGTTGCGCGCGGCGGCGGCACGGAATCCCCGGTCCTCCTGGAAGACGTACTTGACCTGCAGGGTGCCGGCGAAGGACCGCACCACCTCGGCGGTGTGATCGGTCGAACCGTCATCGCCGACGATCACCTCGAACTCGTTGGTGGGGATCGTCTGCCGGACGAGGTAGCGCAGTGTGTCGGCCAGCAGGTCGGCCGAGTTGTAGGTCGCGATGATGACGGATGCCCGGATCCGGTGGCCCATTTCTCTCTCCCTCGTATGGTCGGTCAGCGGTACGCCTTGGCCTGGATGGCGAACATCTCGGCGTAGGAGCCGCCGGCGCGCATCAGGGTGTCGTGGTCTCCGACCTCGAGCAGTTGCCCGTCGCCGACCACGATGATCTTGTCTGCCATCCGTGCCGTGGAGAAGCGGTGCGAGATCAACACCGTGACGGCCCCGGTCTGCGCGCTGGTGCGCCTCGCGTGTTCGGCGTAGCGCTCGAACAGTTCGTGTTCGGCCTGCGGATCGAGGGCCGACGTGGGTTCGTCGAGCAGCAGCAGCATCGGGTTGTCGCGCATGAGCGCCCGGCCCAGGGCGAGCTTCTGCCACTGCCCGCCGGACAACTCGGCGCCATCGGCGTACGACGTGCCGAGCTGGGTGGACAACCCGTCCGGCAGGGCACGCAGGACGTCGGTGGAGTGCGCCTTCACCAACGCCTCGTTGACCGCGGCCTCGTCCGACACCCGCGCCACGTCACCGACACCGACCGCCTCGAGCGCCCGGATCTCGTACCGCACGAAGTCCTGGAAGCCGGCGGCCATCCGCTCGCGCCACTTCTCGACGGGCAGCCGTCGCAGGTCGACACCGTCGACGAGGATCCGGCCGGCCGTGGGCTGGTAGAAGCCGCACAGCAGCTTGACCAGAGTCGTCTTGCCGGCGCCGTTCTCACCGACGATCGCCACCGTGCTGCCGGCGGCCAGCGTCAGGTTGACATCGCGCAGCGTCGGCCGTTCGGCGCTCGGGTAACCGAAGCTCACGTTCTCGAAGGCGATCCCGGTGACGAGCCGGTCCGGGACGGGCTGGTCGGCCAGGGACCCGGCGCCGGCGACCGCGTCGCGCAACCGATCCAGCCGCAGATAGGTGTTGGCGAGGCGTTGCAGTTGCTGCAGCTGCGTGACGGCGCCGGTCACCTGCTGGTTGACCTGGGTGGCCAGCACGATGACCAGGACCACCTCGCCGACGCTCTGCTGCCCGGCTATCGCGTTGCGCACGACGAGCAACACCGCTGAAACGTACGCGAGGCCGAAGACGACCTGACCCGCCGCGCGTAGCGTCATGGCCTTCAGGTGCGCGCCGTAGAGACCACGGGTGGCGGTTCGCCACAGGCTCGCGTACCGCTGCCGTAGTTCCTTCTCCACGCCGAACACCCGCAGCTCGCCGGCGTAGCGGGCGGTGGTCGTGGCCTGGAAGAGGTTGAGCGCGACACGGGTCGGCTCGGCGACCGCCGTCTTGGCCCGCTCCAGGGCGCTCTCCGCCAGCCGGCCGGTGAACAACGGCACGGCAGCGGCCACCGGCAGCAACAACAGCAACGGGCTCTGCCACGCCAGGATCGCCGCGCCCAGGACGACCGCCAGCACCATCGTCGCCGCCTGGAACAGCGACTCCATGCTGCTGCGGAACTGCCCGCTGTCCTGGACCAGGACGGTGAGCTCGTCGGCCTGCTCGGGGCGCTCGTGATGGCCGATCCCCTCAGATCCGTTGGAGACCGCCAGCAACTCCCGGTGCAGGTCCAGCTCGATCAGTTCGGACAGCTCGAAGTACGCGACCATGGCGAACTGGCCGGAGGACTGCGCCAGGATGGCGAGCAGGGCCACCACCGCGCCCAACACGGCGGCCTCGGTCGCGTCGCCGCCGATGACCGCGTCGGTCATCATGCCGAGCGCGACGGCGAGCAGGGCGGCCGACGCGGCCAGGGCCAGCATGAGGAAGGTGGCGACCACGGTCTTGCGCGCGTCGATCCGCCATGCCGCGGACAGCAGCCTGCCGACGCCGGAGAACATGTCCCTCACAGCAGCACCTCGTCCCGGTCCGGGTCGCTGTTGTCGACGAAGCGGTTGGCCTGCAACCTGAACAACTCGGCGTAGCGCCCGTTGCGGGCCAGCAGCTCGTCGTGTGAGCCCTCCTCGCTGACCCGGCCGTCGTGCAACACCACGATCTTGTCGGCGTGCCGGACCGTCGAGAAACGATGGGAGATGAGCAGCGTGGTGGCACCCTCGGTGAGCGCCGCGAACTGATCGAAGAACTGCGCCTCGGCGCGTACGTCGAGGCTCGCGGTCGGTTCGTCGAGCACGACGACCGACGCGCCGTGCCGCAGCGCGAACAGGGCCCGCGCCAGCGCCAACCGCTGCCACTGGCCACCCGACAGCTCGGCGCCGCCGGTGACGTGCGTGGCCAGCGGCGTGTCCAGGCCGCGGGGCAGCGAGTTCAGCACCTCGGTCAGGCCCATCGCGGCCACGGTCTCCCGGACGCCGTCCCGATCGTCCGCCGAGCCCACCGCGCCGAACGCCACGTTGTCCGCGGCGGAGAACTCGTAACGCAGGTAGTCCTGGAAGATCACGGCGAGCCGGGCCCGCCACTGCGACAGTTCGAACGTGCGGATGTCGACGCCGTCGAGGCGTACGGCGCCGCGGTCGGGCTCGTAGAGCCGCGCGAGCAGCTTCACCAGGGTCGTCTTGCCCGCACCGTTGAGCCCGACAATCGCGGTGCAGCTGCCGACCGGGATTCGCAGGTCCAGTCCGTCGAGCACCGGCCGGTCCTGACCCGGATAGTGGAACGACACGTCATCGAAGTGGATCTCACTGACCGGCTCGGGCGCCGGGCTCCCGGAGCCGGTCGGCTCCAGCACGGTGTACCGGTCGATGTGATCGGAGAACCGTCGCACCGCCCGGTGGGTCTCGGTGCCGATCGCGGTCTCCAGATCGGCCTCCGGATAGAACACCGACAGCCGGATGGCGCCCAGCGCCGCCTGCATGATCAGGACGAATTCGGTCAGCGTCAGCGTGCTGATCGCGGTGGCGCCGATCGTCGCGAAGATCGCTCCGCAGGCGAGCAGGCTGAACCCGGTGGACCAGACGCCGGGCCACAGGTAGACGCGCCGCCGCGCCGCCCACAGCGGCGTGAACCACGCGCGGTAGGACGATCGCATCTCGCCGTCCATCCAGTTCGCCAGCCCGAAGACCCGGATCTCCTTGCCCGCCGGCGCCTGCACGGCCAGGTTGCGGACGTACTCCACCTTGTTCTGCTGGGGCATGAGGCTGAACCGGGCGTGGGCGTAGCGACGCAGGCCGCCGCGCTGCACGTTGCGGAACCACAGCACGGTCACGGCCACCGCCAGGGCCGCCCACCAGGAATAGACGACGCCGATGATGGCCGTGTAGCCGACCAGTTGGCCGTACCGCGCGATCAGCGCGAGAGTGCCGGCGCAGGCGCTGCCCGGCCCCCACATCTGCAGGCCGTGCTCCAACTCGCGGGCGGCGTAGCGCAGGTCGGCGAGGACGGACTGGTCCTCCATCGGCCCGACCCCGGTGCTGCGCGTGGACGCCCGCATCACGTCGTCCACCACCCTGCCGTCGATCCGCCGCGCCAGCAGCTCACCCAGCGAGAGCTGGGCCGGAGCCAACACCTGCTGCATCACGAAGATGCCGGCCGCCGCCGCGAAGACCGGCACCAGCTCCCGCCACGCCGTCGAGCCGAGGCCACCGTCCACCGCCCCCGGCACCTTGCCCAGCACCACGCTGGACGTGATGACGAACGCGATGGGCAGCGCGGCGAGAAGCAGGTTGAGCGCCAGGAGCGCGCCGAGGAGGCCGAAGCCCGCTCTGGGCATCAGGCGGAGGATGCTCGCACGCGCGGATATCAGTCCCCACAGGCTGCTGCGCATGTTCATCGATCTCCCTACTCGACCGCCGGTGCTGTCACTGGTCCGACGAACGTCGAGCGGTCGAGATCGACACGAGGGCCGAATTCCATCGCGGAAGATGCTCGGAGCGGACCGACCCGGGGCAACGCGGCAAGGTGGAAGAAAACTCGCGGCTTTCCGATCCGTCGTCCTCTGCACCCCGGCAGAGTTTGGCGGGGCGGGTTTCCGCGCGGCGGCACCCGGCGGTCGGTCAGACGTCGGCTTCGATGGCGAAGGTGTTGCCGTCCGGGTCCTGGAACCAGGCGATACGACCACCGCCGGCCCGCTCGGTGATCCCCTTCGCGTCGTGTTCGATCTGCTCGTAGCGGGCGAACTCGACGCCGGACGAGGACAGCTCGTCGACGATCTCGTCGATGTCGTCGACGTACCACGTCGCCAGGGTCGCCGAGGTCTTCCCGGCGGTGACCGACTGGTACACGTTGAGGGCCGGACCGCCACCGGAGGCGTAGATGCGGCTGCCGTCGGCGATGGTGGCGCTGGGCGCGGACCACAGCGCCACCAGGCCCAGCTTGCCTTCGTAGAACGCGACGGCCCTCGCGATGTCGGACACGGCGACAGATGTTCTCAGGTGGTGTGCATTCAATGGCATGACCCACCCTGGCACGGACCAACGGCCCTGGCACGTGACGCGGGGCGGGTTCGGCAGTGATGCCGAACCCGCCCCGGGTCGGGGGGTGGTGGAGGGTCAGCGTTGCAGGGTGAGCAGGCCCGGGCGGTAGGGCAGCAGGCCGTAGTCGCCGCCGGAGCTGGGGGATCGGCCCTGGTAGAGCAGTTGCAGGTTGCAGGGGTCGACGGTGAAGGTCTGGTCGGCGTTGGTGCGGATCAGCTCGCCGTGGCTGATGTCGTTGGTCCAGGTGGCGCCGCTGTTGGCCTTGCCGGCGAAGGGGTTGCTCTCGGTGGCGGCCTGGGGGGTCCAGGTGCCGCCGAGGCTGGTGGCGGTGAAGGAGCGGAAGTAGCGGCCCTGGGAGCCGATGGCTTCGACGAGCATGAGGTAGCGGTTCTGGCCTTGGAGTTTGTAGACCTGGACGGCTTCGAACAGGTTGTTGGTGGAGTCGCTCATGATGGTGGTGTAGGTGCTGCCGAAGCTGCCGGGGAAGTTCCCGATGGGCATGCTGGCGCGGTAGATCTTGCCGTTGTCGCCGGCGAAGAACAGGTACATGGTGGTGCTGTCGGCGATGAGGGTCTGGTCGATGGGGCCGGTGCCGGAGCCGGAGATGCTGCCGGTGAACAGGGTCTGCGCGGCGGACCAGCCGTTGGGGTTGGTGGGGTCGGTGGAGGTGCGGTAGGAGAACGCCGCGCCGCCCCACTGGTAGGCCAGGACCCAGATGTTCTTGGGGGCGAAGTAGAACAGGGTCGGCGCCACGGTGCCACTGTTCATCGTGTTCTGGCTGGCCGAGGCCATGTCCGACCAGTTGGTGAACAACCCGAAGTTCATCGAGCCCCACGACGATCCGAAGTCGTGGGTGGTGGCGTAGACCAACTGGCGGCCGTTGTACGGAGCGACGGTGAAGTCCTTCAACGAGACCCAACCGGACTTCGGCTGCGCCAACGCGCCGGTCGACGACCACCGGTACGACGACGGCAGGTCACACGTGCCGCCCGGGGGTGGCGTGGTGGGCGGCGGCGTCGTGGGGTTGCCCCCGCCGTCGACGCGCACGAGCTGCCACTGCTGGTTGGTGCCGTTCCAGTCGTCGTACTGCACGATGTTGCCACCGTCGGCGGTCGAGGCGCCCTGCACCTCCATCGCCTTGTTGCTGTTGCGGTTGATCAACCGGACGTACCCACTGTCCGAATCGGTCAACCGGAACTGCTGGTTGGTGCCGTTGTTGTCGGACCACTGCACGATCGCCCCGCCGTTGGCGGTCGAGCGGCCCGACACGTCCAGCACCTTGCCCGACAACCTCGACTTGATCCGGTAGTAACCACCGCCGGAGTCCACGAACTGCCACTGCTGCTGGTTACCGTTGTTGCGCGTCCACTGGGTGATCCGCGCGCCGTCGTTCGTGGCCAGGTTGTAGACGTCCACCGCCTTGCCACTGTTGCGGTTCACCAACACGTACCAGGCGCTCGTGTCGACAGTCGCCGCGGCCGCGGGTGACGACACCGCCATCGCGGCGGCGCCGGCGACCACCACCGCTGCCACGCCGGCGGAGACCGCTCGTACCAACCACCCTCGCCGCCGCGCGGGCGGTGCTGTCGACAGAGAGCTACCAAAGGCAGACATGATCCTCCTCAATCACCAAAAGCCGAACGGTCACCCGAAGCTGGGCGCACCGCGACACGCGACCGGGTGCATGCGTCGGGAATGTTCGCGCTAACAAGATCCCCTGCATGCTGTGGACGCACGCCTGAACCAAGGTCGGCAGAGCAGCCCCGCCCCGTAAGCCGTTGCCGTCGCCGTCCTTGACCATCGACTGTGAGCGATAACATGCTGTTCGTCAAGTCGTAACATTGGCGCTTCGGTGAGCCGGCAGCCCGCGCCCGCGCACGGCGCGACCGATCGACGCCGATCATGCCCGGCCACCACGCCGTCCGCCGTCCGCGAACCGGGAAGGCGCGTCCGAAGATCCGAGATGGTTGGCGCTAACATCGGCGTCTACACATGACCTGGTCCCGGCCGCCTCGGGCGTCGACGCTCCGACAGGCGTGGCGCCGAAGCTCGCACCACCGGGCGCACGGCCCGCGGTGCGAACGCTGCCCGCCGTGGCGGTAGCCGCTGGGTGGAACCCCGGCCCGGGGCCCGAAGCTGTGGCTCCGGACCCCAGGCTGAGATGGTCAGGGGCTCGTGCAGGTGACGTTGCTGGGCGGGGTGTCACCGTTGCCGGTGGCGGTGAACCCGAAGGTGGTCGAGGCGTTCGGCCCCAGGGCGCCGTTGTACGCGGCGTTGCGGACGGTGACGTTGCCGGTGGTGCCCGTGTTGGTGCCGTTCCAGAGGCTGCTGATGGCCTGGCCGCTGGCCAGGGTCAGGCGTACGGTCCAGCCGCTGATGGAGGTGGCGGTGTTGTTGGCGACGGTGACCTCACCCTGGAAGCCGCCCGGCCAGCTGTTGACGGCCCGGTAGGTGGCGGCGCAGCTGCCCGGCTCCCCGGTCGGCGGGGGCGTGGTCGGCGGCGCCGTGGTCGGCGGGGCGGTGGTCGGCGGCGCCGTGGTCGGCGGGGCGGTGGTCGGCGGGGCGGTCGTCGGCGGCGTGGTGGACTGGAACTGGCTGAAGAATCGCCAGATCTCCGCCGAGGTCCAGGTCCTGGAGTCGTTGGGGCTGGACGACCCGTCGACCGGGCTCGGGGTGTGGTCGCCGTCGAACGCGGCCCACTGCACGGGGTAACCCGCGCGGCAGCCGGAGTAGGTGGTGGTGACGTGGGTGAGGCTGCCTCGGCTGGGCTCGCGCGGGCTCTGTGCGGTGCAGCCGTTGTTCCTGACGAAGGTGTCGCGCAGCGCCCGGCCCTGGGAGATGTTCAGCACGCTGTCGTAGATGCCGTGGATGCCGAAGTAGGCGACGGGCTGGGTGCCGCCGTTACAGCCGCTGAGGTTGGCGCCGGAAAGCACGGTGACCGCGCGGATGACGGTGGGTCGGGCGCAGGCCACCGCATAGCTCATGGCCCCGCCGTAGCTCCAGCCCAGGGCGAAACGCTGGGTCGTGTCGACGCAGAGGTCGTTCTCGACCTGCCGGGAGATGTCGTCGAACAGGGTCAGGTCCCGACCGTTCGTGTTGGCCCAACCGGCGTCGATGCCCTGTGGCGCGACGAAGATCGTGCTGTTGTTCGACAACGGCGCCAGCCCGTAGTAGCCGGCCGAGGCGACATTGTTGGCCGAGCCGTTCAGCCAGTGGAAGCCGAAGACCAGTCGGTACGGATGGTTCCTGTCATAACCGCCCGGGATCTGGAGGATGTAGCTGCGATTCTGGCCGCTGCTGGAAATCGTGCGCGTCCCGCTGGTGAGAGTGGGCGCCTTGCCGCAGCCCGCGGTCGCCGCGAGGGTGCCGTTGGTGGCAGCCACCGCCTCGGTGCCGAATCCGCCGCGCAGCGCACCACCGGTCGCCGCGACGAAAACCACCGCGGCCGCGACGAACGAGAAGAGTTGTCTCCGTTTGACCATTGCTCGACTCCTTGCCGTTGATCGTCCGTACGACATGCACCTCGCCGTCAACGAGTCGGTTCGCGCCGGTGTGCGGGCCGGCATGCTCCTGGGGCCGGCGTGGCGCACACGGGTGCGTACGGGCCGTACCGTCGCTGCCGGGGTGTCCGTGACGGGGCAAGGAAAGCGGGGAACGCAGCCGGACCAGGGTCGTCCGACGACCACCTGCGGTCGCCTGGCAGTGGCGGAGCGGCCCGGACGGGTCACCGACCGGCGAGGCGGCGGGAGGGGCGAGCCCTCGGCGTGCCTGTGCCGATTGACTGAGGTGACTGGGAGCGTGCCCTTCGCTCCCGCGCCGAAAGATAGCATGTTATCGATAACATGCTCAACCGGCCGAGTGCCCCGGAACCGGCCACAGCGGACCGACCGACCCTGCCCCGCGTGCGCCGGCGGCCGGTCGGGCCGCCCTGAGCGCTCACATCGCCGCCCTGCGGGACATCGCCGCCCGCGTCGACGGCGCCGACTGAGGGCCCTTCCGCGGGGCGGACGATCAGCGGGTGTCGCTGTGGCGGCGCTGGGCCAGGCGGACCTGGTCGAGGTCGACCGGCGGCAGGTTCGACGCTCCGGGTCGGGGCCAGCGGAGCGCCGTGATCACGAAGGCGGGGCGCCCGCCGGCCGCGCCTTCTGCGGATAGACGGTCTCGTGGCGGGCCAGCATGGCGACGAACTCGCCGATCTTCCGCTCGCGGGTCTCCGCCCGTTTGACGGCGTTGAGGCGGTAGATGAGCGCGAACCTGTTGGTCTTGGTGAGCACGTCGAACATCGCCTGGGCGGCGGGTTCGGCGGCGATGGCGGCGAGCAGGTCGGTCGGCGCCTCGGCCTCCGACGGCGGGGCGTACGCAGCGGCCCACCGGCCGTCGGCCTTCGCGGCCTCCACCACCGCGCGGCCCGCGGGCATCATCAGTCCCTGCGCCTCCAACCGGCCGACGTTTTCGACGTTGCGTCGGGACCAGACACTGCGGGCCCGGCGAGGGGTGAACCGGATCCAGGAGGACTGCTCGTCCCGCTTGCGGGCCTGCCCGTCGATCCAGCCGAAACACAGCGCCTCGTCGACCGCATGCTGCCAGGTCAGCGTGGTGACCGTGCCGCCCTTCTTGGTCAGGGCGAGCCAGACGCCGGGCGACGTGGCGTGGTTCTCCGACAACCATGCGCGCAGCGCGCCGGCGTCCGTGACGATCAACTCTTCCAGTTCGGCGCTCGCCATGGCAGCAGGCTATCGCCGCCCTGTGACAGCTACGGCTGTCGGTGGACGTCCCGACCCGACCGCCGGCCGGGGCAGTCGGAACGGCCAAGGGTGTGACACGTCGACCGGGCCACACCCTTGGCACATCCAGGCTGTCTCCTGCCAGGTTCCGGAGGGTCAGCAGCCGATCCGGCTGGACCCGACCGCGACGTCGTCGTACCAGAGGGTGTCGGCCCCGTTGCCGTAGCTCTCCCAGCCGAGCTTCAGGTCGGTGAGCTGCGGACGCCAGGTGCGGTTGTACCACTGGCCGTCGATGTCGTGCGTCGGTACGCCGTCCGCGGTCAGCCCCGCGATCGCCGTGCCGTCCAGCCAGGTACGCAGCTGACCGGCCGAGCCGTCCACCATGAACTCCAGGCAGGTCCACCGGTTGGTGGGAAGCGGCACGCTCTGCGCCACCCCGGCCGGGCTCTGCTCGGGCAGGGTCGCGTCGTCGGAGGCGCGGTTCCATTGCAGGGCAGCGTTCTGGCCGCCCATCCGCAGGTCCCTGTTGCCGTCGGCGGCGTCGGCCATCGCCATCATGGTCGTGTGGTCGGTGGGCTGGGCGGTGGTGTGCCGCACCCAGATCCGGCCGTACCGCACACTGCCCACGCTGCTGAGGTTCTTGGTGGACCTGATGAAGACGTGGTTGCAGTACCCGGCCGCGCCGTTGATCCGGACCGCCCGGCTGCCGCTGTGCGTGGTGGTCGTGTCGATGGTGGCCGTGCCGGCGCCGGAACAGTCCGGGTTCACCACCGTCCAGTCGCCCGACGGCGTCGAGCCGGTCTGGTTCTCGAAGCCGTCGCAGAGCACTGCACCGGCGCATCCGGCCGGCGGCGGGGTGGTGGGCGGAGGCGTCGTGGGCGGAGGCGTGGTGGGGGGCGGGGTGGTCGGCGGCGGCGTGGTGGGGGGCGGGGTGGTCGGTGGGGGCGTCGTGGGGGGCGGGGTGGTCGGTGGGGGCGTCGTCGGCGGGGGCGTCGTGGGCGGCGGCGTGGTGGGCACGCCGGTCGTCGGGGTCGGTCCGGTGCCGTTGCACGGCACGCCGTTCAGGCTGAAACCGGTCGGCGCGCCGCCACTGACGCCGTACGTGCCCTGGACGCCGAACTCGGTAGAGCCGCCGGCCGGGATGCTGCCGTTGTACGACATGTTGCGGGCGGTCACCGTCGATCCGGACTGACTGACCGTGGCGTTCCAGCCGTTCGTGACGCGCTCGTCCCCGGCGTACTTCCAGGTGACGGTCCAACTGGAGACGGCGCTGTCGCCGGGGGTGACCTTGATGTTGGCGGTGAATCCGCCGGGCCACTGGTTGGGCGTGTAGTCGACCCGGCAGCCCTGGGCGGCCGCGGCGGGGACGACGAGCAGGGCCGTTCCGGTCGCGGTCACGGCGGCGGCCAGCGCGGCGACGACCGCCAGGGTCGGGGCGGGGCGGGCGCGGAGAATCGTCATGAAAAGTCCTTCTGCCATCGAGCTGGGGAATCGGCGCGGCAGCGCGCGTCCGGGACGGACGCGGCGCGACAACGCGCCGGGTGCGGCGCGGCGATGCGCCACAGCGACTGGTCGATGCGTACGACCGACGTGCCCGGCTCGGGGTGGACCTGTCAGTCGCCGACGGCCCGGTTGCCCGGACCTCGGCGGCGCCCGCCCTCAATCTATTGACAGATTCCTATTGAATCAAGGGTGTCCGGCGACCCACCGCACCGGCCCCGCACCGACGGCAACCCGTTCGACCGGCCGGAGTACCTGCGCTTCCTCGCCCAGCCCCGACACCGATCCTGAAACGTCGGGTCCTCGCCGTGCTCTGCCCGCCGCGACGCGGCACACGAGGTCGCGCCTAACGGAGCAGCCCACGGTTGGCCATGAAGGCCCGCAGCGTCTCGGCATCCTCGGCGGACATCAACCACCGGGGGATCACGGTCGCCGGCATCCGCCCGACGTACACGATCCAGAAGTCCGGGGTGTCCTTCACCTGGGCGACGCCGTCCCACGCGATACCACCGGACTCCGAGCCGCTGCGCATCATGATGTTGTCGTCGGTGATGTCGTAGCCGCCCTCGACGGCGTAACGACCGGAGCGGCGACGTGCGCGCCACCGCACCCACGGCAGGTACAGCATCGACAGCACGCCACCCACGAGCAACGCCATCCACAGCGGTGTCGACCGCTCGCCGGACGCGAACCCGCGCGAGACGACCAGACCGATCACCCCCACCGCCGCCAGCACCGCGCCGACGTAGCTGTACCTGCGCAGCCGAACACCGCCGAGCGTGGCCGCCACGCGACCCGGGTAGTCGGGATCAGCGGGGACGTCGAAACGGATGTGCACCCCAGCACGATAGTTCCCCGACCGCCCCGGGCACCGCCGGACCCGTCGCCCGTGCGGGATACCCGTCCGGTCAGGAGGCGGGCGGCTCCCAGAGCAGGAGCTCACGGTCGTGGACGAACCCGTTGCGCAGGTAGAAGTCGACCGCGCGGCGGCTGGAGTGAACTGTGACGTGCAGCAGCCCCCGCGTCCGGGCCTCGGCCAGGATCGCGGCGATCAGCGCACCACCGACACCGCGACCGCGGTACTCCTCGCGGACCGCGACGGACTGCACGTCGCCGTACCACCGGCCCATCGACTCGTTGCTGGGCACCCGCTGGGCGACGAGGAGCCAGGCGGCTCCGACCACACGCCCGTCCAGTTCGGCGACGAACGGCAGGTGCGTGTCCGCGTGGGCGGCCACCCAGTCCGCGTACGCCCCGAGCTTGTGTCCGTCGACGCCGCGTAGTTCCGCGAGCGCCGCCGCGTCCGCCACGCCGCCCTTGCGCACGTTCACCCGTCGGAGTCTAGGCGAGCACGGCACCGGCGGGCGCCCGAGCGGCCCGTCGTGCCGGGCAGGCCGGCGGAGTTTCGCCGGCGGTCGCTCGCGGGTAGCGGATGGCGCATGAACCGCGATCTCGTCAGGGCTCTCCAGGTCGCCTGGGAGCTGCCGGAGTTCCGCAGCGGGGTGCGACACCTCATCGACCTCGACGAGGTGTCCGTGCTGCTGGCCACGCTGTCCGTCCCGGATCACGACGGCGAGGTCGAGCGCAGCCTGCTGAGCCTGCTGCGCTCGGGCCTGGAAACGGTCGAGATCCGGGAGGCCGTACTGCTGCTGTTGGAGCAGGACGAGGTGCGCCGGCCGCTCGTCGCCGCGGCGGTGGAGCCGCTTGCGGCCCGTCCGGGCCTGGCCGCCGCCATCGCCGCGGCGGCCGAGGACCCTGCGGTACGCCGTGAGGTACGGGCGGCCCTGGACAGCGCCAAGGTGCGCGAGCTGATCTGGCAGGCGATGGAGAACCAGGTCAGCGACAACCGCTTCGGCCTGATCCGCCGGGCGGCGGCACTGTTCGTGCGGCACCCGAGCGTCCGACGCCTCGCGTGGGCCGTGCGCCGCCACGGCGTGCTGCGCGAACTCCGTCGGCCCCGTGTCACCCACTAACGTGCGCGTGGTGCAGGCAGCGGGAGCCTTTCGCCGGACCGCGATCGAGCGATCAGACCAGCACGTCGCGTGGGAACGGACCGACCAGGCGGCGGTGCGCGTGGCGGGCGGGTTGCCGGTCATCCACACGTACGCGCCCTGGAGCGGCTACCTGACGACGGGGTCAGGCCAGCGTCGCCGGCAGGACGAGGAGGGCGAAACGGATCACCCGCCCCACGAGGCAGGCGACGGCGAACTCCCAGCGGCGCAGGCCCACGGTGCCGGCGGCGACGCTGACCACGGCCAGCGGTGGGACCCCGACCGCGGCGGAGACCAGAACTGTGGGAACGGCGGTGCGGCGGCGGGAGAGCCAGCGCCGGATCGGCCCGGTCCACCGGGCGGCTCGGGCCGCCGTACGACCTGACCCGCTGTGTCTCCCGAGCCTGCGGGCCAGCCGTCCCGTTCCACGGCGCGCGGATTCGAACAGGAGCAGCTTGCCGGCGGTCTGCCCGAGAGCCAGGGCGAGCACGGCGACGACAACGGGGCCGCCACGGTGGCCGGCGACCACGACGTACGCCTCGGCGTTGACGACCGGAACGAGGGCCGACGCGAGGCCGTAACCGAGCGCCACCACGGCCTCGGCGAGGCTGCTCACGCCCGGCCGTCCCGGTCGAGCAGCCGGGCCACCGCGGCGACCGACCACAGCTTGACCACGACGACGGCGACGGCGACGGCCAGCGCGAGCCGGTACTGGCCGAACGCGATGGCGCCGACGACTCCGGCGGTGTTGGCGGCCTTGGCCACGGGCGACCAGTTCCACGCCCATACCCGGCGGTCGACCAGGTGGAAGTAGTTGGGGCTGAGCACCGGCCAGCACAGGAAGGCCAGCGACAGCATGGTGTCCAGCACCAGGAACGACAGCAGGAACACCAGAGCCACGACCGCGACGTCGGGCACGAGGGAGATCAGGCCCACGCAGAGTACGGCGGTGCACGCGCGATCGCTCACGATGTCGAGGACAGCCCCGGCCCGGGTCTCCTGCCCGAGCCGCCGGGCGGCCCAGCCGTCGAGCATGTCGCCGATCCAGTAGATACCGTACGCTACCGCCAGAAATACCACCGATCCCGCGACGAGGGCGGCGACCCCGACGGTGACCGCGGCGACCGTGCGGACGGCGGTGATGTAGTTGGGAACCGTACGGAGAGGGCCGACACTGATGGCGGCGCGGGAGTCGACGAGAGTCACCCCAGAAGCCTCGTGCGGTACGCGTCTCGGCGGAACGTGCCGTGGTGCCGATCTGCTCGCCGGGGCGGCACCGGGGTGCCGCCCGATCTGGTACCCAGGTACTGGCCGGCCTCCGAGCTGGTCGCGGAGACTGTCCAGGTGATGACCGACATCCGGGAATGGTTGCGGGACCCCGAGCGGGTGCGCCGGCTGGCGTACGGTGCGGCGGGGTTGATCATCGCACTCGTGATCACGACCGCCGAGGGTGGCCTGTCCGTGCCGGCGGGCTGGGCGTGGCTGGTGGTGCCCGTCGGCCTCGGTGCCGCGGCGCTGCGGCCCCGCTACCGCGCCCTGGTCTTCGCGGCCTGCGCCGGGTTCGTGGCGATCGTGAGCACCGGCGAGTCGGTGCAGTTGGGCCTCGCAGCCGCCTGCCTGGTGTTCGTCTCGACGTGCGAAGACCCGGCCCGGCGTCCGTGGCTGGGCTGGCTGGCTGGCCTACTCGGCGCGGCCGGTGCCCTCGCCACCGCGCTGCTCACGGGGCGCGGTATGTACGAGCAGCCATTCGTCTTCGTGACGGTCGGCTATCTCCTGGCGATCCTGCTGCGGTCGTGGTCCCGCGGCCGCGCGCTGACCCGGGAGGCGGACGACCTGCGCGGCCAGGCGGCCTGGCTCGAACAGCGCACCAACCTGGCCCGCGAGTTGCATGACGTGGTCGGTCACCACGTCACCGCGATGGTGGTCCAGGCCGAGGCGGGCCAGCTCAGCGCCGACCCGGGGGCGGCGCTGCGGGCGATCGCGGGCAGCGGTCGCACCGCGCTGAGTGAGCTCGACACGCTCGTCGTGCACCTGCGCGATCCGCAAGCGGCGATCGCGGTGAGCGCGCAGCCCCGCCTGTCCGACATCGACGAACTGCTCGCGCAGCCGCTGCGCCAGCAGGGCGTGACGGTACGGGTACGCGTGGACCCCGAGCCGGGTCTGGACGAGGTCGGCGTGTTGACCGCCTACCGCATCGCCCAGGAGGCCCTCACCAACATCGCCCGCCACGCGAAGGCCACGGCGGCGTGGGTCGAACTGGTCCGCGTCGGCGACCACGCCCGCCTGCGGGTCAGCGACGACGGCGTCGGGCCGCCCCGGACACCCCGGCGTGGTTCGGGCCTGCTGGGCATCGAGGAGCGCGTGCGGGCGCGCGGTGGGAGCTGGGAGCTGACGCAGCGCCCCGGCGGCGGCACCATGGTGCAGGTCAACCTGCCGGTGGCGAACCCGTGATCCGGGTAGCGATAGTCGACGACCAGCAGCTGATCCGCGACGGCTTCAGCCTGATCCTGCGGGCCCAACCCGACATCCACGTCGCCGTCGAGGCTGCCGACGGCCGGCAGTTCCTCGATGCCGTGCGTCGTGACCCCCGCATCGACGTCGCCCTCGTGGACATCCGCATGCCGGTGCTCGACGGCCTGCAGGCCACCCGCGAGCTGGCCGCGATCCCGCACGCTCCGGCCGTGATCGTCGTGACCACCTTCGACGACGACGCCTACGTCCTGGACGCCATCGCCTCCGGCGCGCGCGGGTTCCTCCTCAAGCGGTGCGGCGCAGCCGACCTGATCGCCGCGGTACGCGCCGTCGCCGCCGGCGAGGCGATCCTCTCCGCCGAGGTCACCGGCGCCGTTCTCGACCGGCTCCGCGCCACCGGACCGGCCGCCCGCGTGGACCTGGTGGTCTACCAGCTGACGCCTCGGGAGACCGACGTGCTCGCCCTGGTCGGTGCCGGACTCAACAACAACGAGATCGCCGAGCGCCTCTACCTGTCGGTGAGCACCGTCAAGACCCACGTCACCAACGTGCTGGCCAAGACCGGCAGCCGGGACCGGGTGGGCGCCGCCATCCTGGCGATCCGGGCCGGCCTCACACCGTGACCCGTCGATGGCCCCCTCGATCCTCCACAAGGGGCCGTCCGCCGCCTAGGATTGCGCGACGCGAACCGCCGCACCCGAGGAGTCGGACCCGATGCGCTCGACGACCGGCCTGCTGGAGCGCCTGCTCCAACCCAGGATGCCCGACATCGTCACTGTGGAACCGGTGACGGGCGGCCTCGCGGCGCTCGCGGGCATCGCCACCCGACGAGACGCACCGCAGGTGTTCGTCAAGGCGTTCGCCGAAGCTCCGGCCGACGACGTCTTCGTCGCGGAGGCCGACGGGCTAGCCGCCCTCCGCGAGCTCGGCGGTGTGGCGACACCCGAGGTGATCCTGGCGGACCGGGAGCTGCTCGTGTTGTCGATGCTGGAGCCGAGGCCACGCAGCGAGGTCTTCTGGGAGCAGTTCGCGCACGTCCTCGCGCACCTGCACACGAGCACGACCCATCCCCGCTTCGGATGGCACCACGACAACTGGCTGGGTCGTCGCCGCCAGATCAACACGTGGAACGACGACGGCTACGCGTTCTTCGCGCAGCACCGGCTGCTGCGGTGGCTCGGGCAGCCCCGCGTCGAGGCGGCGCTGGACGCCGGCGACCGGGCGGCGCTGGAGCGGTTGTGTCACCGCCTGCCCGACCTGCTGCCGGACCGGCCGGCCTGCCTCACGCACGGCGACCTGTGGGCACAGAACATCCTGGCCACTCCGGACGGGCAGCCCGCGCTGATCGACCCGGCCGTGTCGTACATGTGGGCCGAGGTCGACCTCGCCCACGTGTGGTCCACCGCTCCCCCGCCCGAGGCGCGACGGATGTTCGACGTGTACGCCGACCTGACCTCGCTCGACAGCGGCTGGCAGGCCCGAATGCCGATCGTCCAGCTGCGGCAACACCTCGCCGTGCTGGCCCAGTTCGATGACGACTGGGGCGCGGCCGACCAGATCCGGGCCGTCCTCGCCCCGTTCCGCAAGCGTCCGTGACGACGAAGCGGTGGCGACGAGCGTCCCACCCCTGCCGATGCCGCGCCGGGGCAGGCGGGACGCCCGCGACATGAAGACGTCAGACGCCGTCGACCGACGTCGTCTCCCGGCCTGAGCGGTGACCGGTGATGAGGGCGGCAGCGGCGCCGAGCAGCTCCCGCTCACGGCCGGTGAGAGCCGGATCGTTGCGCCGGATCGCCAGGGCGCGGTCCAGCACGGTCAGCAGGCCGCCCCCGACGCGGTCGAGGAACGCTGCCAACAGCGTTGCAGCCGGCGCCGCCAGGTGATGGTCCTCCTCGACTGCCACCTGGGCGAGGATGACCGCGGAGAGCGCGACATCGAGGTCCGCCGGCCCCTCGGTGGAGTTGCGCCAGTCGATGACGACAGGCCCTCGTGACGTCAGCATGACGTTGTCCGGGTGCAGGTCGAGGTGCAGAATCCGGGCGTCGTCGCGTTCACCGAGCCGGGGCGGCAACGCGTGGAGCCGGTGTTGCAGATCCGCCAGACACGTGGCCGCCTCAACGGCATCCATCTCACCGGCCAGGAGCGCCGACAGCATGGTGCGCCCGTCCAGTCGTTCCATGACGAGATCGGCACCGCGCGCCTGATGGACGGTGGGTACCGGGAACCCGAGACCGGCCACGTACGCCATGACCGCCGCCTCGGCGGCCACGTCTCCGCCGTGGCGGTAGCGGCGAAGGACGCGCCGATCGTCGATGGCGAAGACGTCAGCGTCTCGGCCCGATGCCAGAGGGACCGCGTCCGTCACGCTGCGACAGTAACCGACGCAACCAGCCAGCAATGCCCTTGATCGTGGGGAGCGCCGCGTCAGCGGGGAGTCACGACCCGCCCAGGTCATGTCGGAAGGCGTAGGCGACGGCCTGCGCCCGGTCCCGGGCACCGATCTTCGCGAACAGGTGGTTGACGTGGCTTTTCACCGTCGCCTCACTCACCGTCAGGTCAGAGGCGATCTCCGCGTTGGACAGGCCCTGGGCCATCAGTGACAGCACTTCGGCCTCGCGCGGCGTCAAACCGTCGGGAAACCTCGGCGGTGACGTCGACTCGGCCGCGATGGCATCGACGACGTGCCGCTGAACGGCCGGGTCGATGACGGCGTGGTCGTCGACCACCTGCCGCAGCGCCTCGTGGATCTGCTCGCCGCTGGCGTCCTTGGTCAGGTAGCCCCGGGCGCCGGCCCGTAACGCGTCCAGCACCGACCGGTCGTCCGAGTAGGTGGTCAGCACCACCACCCTGACCTCGGGCGCCTCGACGCGTAGGCGGCGGGTGGCCTCGATCCCGTCGCACCGCGGCATCCGTAGGTCCATGAGCACAACATCCGGCCGCGCGGCCTGAACCAGCCTGACCGCCTCGGCGCCGTCGGCGGCCCCACCCACCACCTCGACGTCCTTCATCAGAGAGAGCACCATGCCCAGCCCTTCGCGGACGACCCGCTGGTCGTCGGCGATGAGCACCCGGATCACGCCGGCACCGCCAACTCGACCCGGAACCCCTGGGCTGTCGCGCCCGCGCTGAGGGTCCCGCCGAGCAGCTCGGCCCGCTCACGCATTCCGGTCAACCCGTAACCGTCGGTCTCGTGGGGGACCACGGGCGGTCGAGCGGCGAAGTCCTCGACGATCAGGCGGGTGACCGTCGACTCGTAGGTGAGGTGCAGCGAAACCCGCGCCGGAGACGCGTGCCTGGTCACGTTGGTCATCGCCTCCTGCGCCACGCGATAGAGCGCCAGCCGCGCCTCCGACTGCAGCGGGCGCGGCTCCCCCGACACCACGAAGTCGCACGGTACGGCCTGGTCGCGAGTGAACTGCGCGGCCAGCGCGGCCAGCCGGTCCGGTCCGGGCAGGTCGTCGTCGCGCAGCATGCCGATGGCCCGGCGGGCCTCCTGCAGGCCGGTACGGGCGAGGTGGTGGGCACGGTCGACAACCGCCGGCAGGCGCGGGTCGGTCGGATCCTCGGCGATCAGCATGCGAGCGCCCTCCAGTTGCAGCGACAGCCCCGACAATGAGTGGGCGAGCACGTCGTGCATCTCGCGGGCCAGCCGCTGGCGCTCGGCCAGCCCGGCCGCCTCGGCCAGCGCCACCTGACCGGCCTCCAACTCGGCGAGCAGCCGCTTGGTCTCACGCTGCGCCTCGGCCAGGCGGAACGCCAGATACATCAGGCCGAACAGGACGGCGAACCCGGCGAGCACGGCCAGGAAGCCGAAGTCCTGCCCGGTGATCGAGGCCACCATCTCGAGCACCACGAAAGCCGCGATCAACACCGGGACGGCCACCCGTACGGGCATCAGTCCGGTCGCGGCGCACAGCACCGCCACCAGCACCGCCACCGAGGCGGGCCCGCCGGGCTGCACCGCCACCAGCGTCACCGAGCTGACCAGCATCGCCCCGACGAATACCACGTACGCCGGTCGGATCGGCAGGTCGGCGACCGCGTTGCGGCCGAACACCCCGACCACGAACACGGCGGTGGCCAGCACGACGATCAATCGCCTGCCGGTCAGCCCGAATCCAGGCTCGGCGGTGGCGGCGGCCCACACGAACCACGACAGCATCAGCGGTGTCAGCAGTTGCATCCACCGCACGACCCGCAGGCGGGTCAGCGTCGGCTCCTCGGTCTGCACCGTTAGAACCTAGACCGATGTCGCCACGGCAGCATCGGCGCGCGGTTGCAGACCCGTCTGCAACCGTGGGTGGAGACGGAACATCGATCCGCGCGCCGATGCTTCACCCCGGCCTGCGGACGCAGGCTGAACGGCATGAGGAACGACCATCTGAACACCGTTGTCAAACTGCTGGCCGCCTTCCTGGTGATCAGCGTGTCCACCGTCGTAGCCGTGGTGCTCATGCGCCACGACCCCGCGCTCGTCACCACGGCCGTCTGGGTCCGCACACCACTTGTCGCCGCCAGCGCGGCGGTGCTCCTGGTGCTGTCCCGGCGCGCAGCGGCGGGGCACCGCGGCTCCTTCCGCCGGCTCCGCATCATCGCCATGGTGGTGCTGGCCGCGATCGTCGCTGTCGTCGCCTGGCCCGGCGCGTTCCCGGTCTGGCTGCGCATCGAACAGGCCGTGTGCGGCGTGTTCATGGCCAGCGTCGTGGTCCGCACGAACCTTCGCGTGGTCCGGTCGGCCATGGCGGGCGGCTCAGGAGACGCGGTGGCCACTCCCGCCGCCCGCCCCTGGCCGAGACCGTGACCGGGCGGCGCCGCTCATTCGGCGCGCGTCGTGGGCGGTCGTGCGCGTGGCGGCCACCCCCAGCACGGACCCACGACCCATCCCGGCCCGGTCCGACGCGGAGACGACGGGTCAGGGCGTCCAGCGCACGCTCGGGTTCACCCGCCCGGACCAGTCGAAGACGGCCATGTTGTCCCACTGGTTTCCGGTGCCGTTGATGTTGGCCGGATCCCAGCCGTTGCCCCGCACGGCATACCAGGTCGGCTCCCAGTAGAAGACACCGATGGCTCCTGCGTTGCGAGCGGTGTTCTGGACCCAGTCGAACTCCTGGGCCTGCCCGGACCAGGTCGCGCCGATGCCGTCACAGGTCGCGTCGCCGATGGCGTTCGGCTCGCTGTCCGCGTTGATCCTGGTGAAGGGGTACGCGGTCTCCACGATCACCACCGGCTTTCCGTAGCGGCCGCGCAGGTCGACGATGTTGTTGTAAAGGTTCGCCAGGGTCCCGTGCCACATGCAGTAGTACGACAGGGCCGTCATGTCCCACTGCACACCCTGGGCGCGGATGCCGTCGTAGAACCATCGCGCGTTGGCATTGCTGTCGGCGTCGGCGGTGTGGATCATCACCGGGATGCCGCTGCCGCACGCCTTGGTCGCGTTGTAGCCCTGCTTGAGCAGGCCGGCCAGCGGGGCGAAGTCGTTGTTGACGACCTTGCCCTCGTCCCACAGCATCCCGACGTTGATCTCGTTGCCGATCTGCACGCTGTCCGGTGGGGTGCCCTGCCCGCGGAGGCTGGAGCAGACGTCGTAGGTGAACGTGTAGACGTCGGTGCGCAGTTGACTCAGGCTGTGGCCGACCCAGGCGGCCGGCTTGTACTGCTTGCCGGGGTCGGCCCAGGTGTCGGAGTAGTGAAAGTCGATGAGCACTTTGAGGCCCTTCGCCCTGGCCGCCCTCGCCTGGGCCAACACCCTGCTCTTGTTGTTGTAGCCGCTGACCGGGTTGTTCCAGACGCGCAGCCGGACGTAGTTGACGCCCACGGACTTCAGGATGTCCAACGGATCGCGGGCGACACCTCCGGCGTCGTAGTACCTGGCGCCCAGATCCAGGCTCCGCTGCAACGAGGAGACGTCGGCGCCCCGCATGCTGAGCGTGTTCGCGGCCGAGGCGGGCGTGGTCGTACCGCCGAGGGTGGTCGAGACGGCGAGAATGCCGGCCGTGACCGCCCCGAGCAGTACTCTGCGGCGGCGGTGGGGTGCGCTCACGAGGATCCTCCAATGGGGACGCGTTCAGCCCACCGCGCAGGGAGCGCCGTTGAGCGAGAAGGCGGTGGGTGGCGCGTCGCTGACGCCCCACCGTCCCTGGACGCCGAAGCTCGCGGAGCCGTTCGGCGCGAGAACGCGGTTCCAGTCGACGTTGCGGGCGGTCACGCTGGTCCCGGTCTGGCCGACCGTGGCGTTCCAGGCCGAGGTGACCTGCTGGTCTCCCGGGAAGCCGAAGGTGACGATCCAGCCGTCGATCGGTGCCGCGCCGAGGTTCTGGACCGTCACCGTGGCCACGAAGCCGCCCTGCCACTGCGACTGGTTCCGGTACGTCACCTGGCAGGTCGAGGGCGGCGGGGGCGGCGGAGTGGACGTCGTGGGCAGGGTGACCGTGTTGGACGCGATCGACACGTTGCCCGCCGCGTCCCGGGCCCGTACGTAGATCAGGTTGCGAAGCGGCGTCGACGCGGGCAGCGCCGCCGTGTACGTCGTTCCCGGCACGGTGGCGATCAGTGTCGAGCTGAACCAGCCGTCGAACTGGTAGACGTTGTATCCGAGCACGCCGACGTTGTCCGTCGACGGCGACCAGGACAGCGTGGCGGTCGAGGCGGTCACCTCGCCGACGGTCAGGTTCTGCGGGGCGCTCGGCGGGGTGCTGTCCGGGCCGGTGTCGATCAACGGGGTGACAACGGTCAGCGCGTCCGTCGAGGCCGAGCGGTGTCCGAGGCTGTCCAGGGCGGCCACCCGGAACGAGTACTGCCTGCCCGGCCGGATGTAGTTGCTGATCGTGGCGGTGGTGACGGCTCCGACGCTGGCGCTGTAGATGACGTCGTCGAACGCCTGGTAGTACGTGATGTCGTAGCCGGTGACGGCGCAGCAGCCCGGCTTGGCGGCCGTCCAGGTGAGGGTGACCGACCCGCTGCGGACTTCGCTGGCGGCCAGGTTCGTCGGCGCGCTCGGCGGGAAGGGCGAGGTGTTCGGCGTACTGGGCGCCGTGGTTGGGGCCGGCGGCACGGTGGCGGTCGGCTCCGCGGGGCCGCCGGGGGCCGGGACGATTCCGGGGTACGCGGCCGGCGGCGCGGCCCCGGCGTCGGCTGCCGGAGCGACGCTGAACGCGCTGATGAGCACCGCCGTCGACACCACGACGGCGGCCAGCAGACCCGGCCGGAGGCGGCGGATCAGCGAGGAAAGGAACACGCCTGTCATACGTCGACGATCCCGCCAGACATCGATGATCGCCAACGTATCTCACGCCTCGGTCGGCGGCCGCGCTCGGGTCTCACCCGAGTTATTGACGCCTCAACTTTCCCGCAGTAGCTTATTTCCATTCAGGAACGTCTATTTAAGAAGGTGAACCATGCTGTGGAAAACCATCGCCGTTGCCGCGTCCGTCGTAGGCGTGCTGGCCACCGCCCCCGCCGCCTCGGCGTCGACCACCCAGGCGGCAGACGGCCCCTGGGGCTCCGGGAACTGTCCGCAGGGCATGCTCTGCATCTGGCCAAACTGGAACCACCCGCCGGAGGGGCCGGTCGAGACGCCGTCCGTGCTGACCAACACCGAGTGGTCCGGCGACGCCCCGGCCTTCAACTTCTACAACTACACCTCCCGGAACGCCGAGATCACCTGGGCCTACACGTATCTCGGGACGCCGCTCACCGGCACGATCTGCGCGCGAGCCAACGGCAGTGGTGACCTGTACGTGCCCATGCACGTGACGAAGGTGAGCTGGCAGCCGCGCTCCTGCTGACCGCCCGCACGGGGGTGGGACAGCGCTGTCGGACGACTGTCACGCCGGCTCGGGTACGCCTCCGGGCTCGCCGTCGTCGGGCATCGGTTCGGTCGGCGCCTCCGGCAGTTCACTCGGCGTACCGGGAAGCAGCTCTTCGGCGGTCTCCGGAACCGGCTCGCGAGGATCGAGGGGTGGATAGACGTCCGGATCGAGCTATCTGTAAACAACCCTTGCTATTAAGCCGCATTGACGTCAATATGTGGAGGTCACGGGTCGCCGAAGCCGGGGAGTGAGCCATGAGAAGCCGTCGAATTTTCGCAGTGGTGGCCGGGGCGGCGATGACCGTCACGGCCGCCATCGCCTTCGTCCCCAGCAGCATGGCGGCCGTGTCCTCGGCCAACGCCGTCACGCTGGTCGTCTGCACCGCCCCGGCCTGGGCCGAGGGCACCACCTACCAGTCGGGCGCCCAGGTCACCTACGGCGGCCGGCTCTACCAGGCTCTGGTCACCCACACCGCGTACCCCGGCGCCGGCTGGAACCCCGCCGCGACCCCGTCGCTGTGGCGTGACCTGGGCGCCTGCTCGGGAAGCACTCCGCCGCCCACCACCCCGCCGCCCACGACCACGCCGCCGACGACCACGCCGCCCACCACGCCGCCGCCGACCACCGCTCCCCCCACCACGCCGCCGCCAACTGGCGGGACCTGCGCGGTGAAGTCGCGGCCCGCCGGCAAGGTGTTGCAGGGCTACTGGGAGAACTGGGACGGCGCCTCCAACGGCGTCCACCCTGGACTCGGCTGGATCCCGATCACCGACAACCGGCTCAACCAGCACGGCTACAACGTGATCAACGCGGCGTTCCCGGTGATCCGCTCAGACGGCACGGTCCTCTGGGAGAACGGCATGGACGCCGGCGTGAAGGTGGCCACCCCGGCCGAGATGTGCCAGGCCAAAGCCGCCGGGGCCACGATCCTGATGTCGATCGGCGGGGCCGCCGCGGGCATCGACCTGAGCTCCACCGCAGTCGCCGACCGGTTCATCGCGACGATCGTGCCGATCCTGACGGCCTACCACTTCGACGGCATCGACATCGACATCGAGACCGGCCTGACCGGTAGCGGCAACATCAACACCCTGTCGACGTCGCAGGCCAACCTGATCCGGATCATCGACGGAGTGCTGGCCCGGATGCCCTCGAACTTCGGCCTGACCATGGCACCGGAAACCGCCTACGTCACCGGCGGCAGCGTGGTCTACGGCTCGATCTGGGGCTCGTACCTGCCGATCATCAAGAAGTACGTGGACAACGGTCGGCTCTGGTGGCTGAACATGCAGTACTACAACGGCAGCATGTACGGCTGCGCCGGCGACTCGTACCCCGCCGGCACCGTGCAGGGCTTCACGGTGCAGACGCAGTGCCTGAACAACGGCCTCACCATCGGGGGCACCACCATCCGCGTGCCGTACGACAAGCAGGTCCCGGGCCTGCCCGCGCAGAACGGGGCGGGCGGCGGCTACATGTCGACGTCGCTGGTCACGCAGGCGTACAACAGCGTCCCCGGCATCAAGGGCCTGATGACCTGGTCGGCGAACTGGGACGGGTCGAAGGGCTGGACCTTCGGCGACAACGTGAAGCGCCTGCAGGGCCGCTGACGGGAGTGCTGGCGCCGGGCCCACCGCCAGCCGGCCTCCCGACGGCGCGAGGCCCGGCAAGCCGTCGTCGATCACCATCAGCCGCCGGTCGGCGTCCGTGTGAGCGTGTCGCTGGACGAATGTGCTGGTGAGGGGACGGCTAGCTGGGAGCGGTACCAGTCGGGGCAAAATTCAACCCTCCCGATCGCTAGACTCGCCGCAACCCGGCACCGCCCGCAGACCTCAGCCTGCGCCCGTCCCGATCGAATGGAGACGCCTGTGACCCGCGACAAGGCGGCACCCCCTGGCATCGACCCCAGCATTCCCAGCGTGGCCCGGGTCTATGACTTCTTCCTTGGCGGCAAGGACAACTTCGAGGTCGACCGACAGGTCGCCGAGCACGCCCTGCGGATCACGCCCGATGGGCCGGCAGCGGGTCAGGCGAACCGGGCCTTTCTGCGTCGCGTGATTCGCTTCCTCGTCACCGAGGCGGGCATCGACCAGTTCCTCGACATCGGATCGGGGCTGCCCACCCAGGGCAACGTGCACGAGGTCGCCACCGAGCAGAACCCGAAGGCTCAGGTGGTGTACGTGGACAATGATCCGATCGTCCTGGCCCACGGGCGGGCCCTGCTCGCCAGGGAGGGCACCGCGACGGTGATCCAGGCGGACATCCGGGCGCCGCAGGAGATCCTCAACCATCCAGACGTACGTCGGTTCCTCGACTTCGACCGGCCGATCGGCCTGTTGCTCTTCGCGATCCTGCACCACCTCGGTGACGACGAGGATCCGCGAGCGGTGGCGGCGGCGTTGATCGACGCGCTGCCCTCCGGCAGCTATGTGGCGATCTCGCACTTCCGCGACCCGGGTGAGCGAGACCCCGAAGGCTCCCGCAAGGCCCGCGAGGTCGAGCGGGTCTTCAACGAGTCGCTGGGCACCGGCCGCTGGCGTACGGACGAGGAGATCCTCTCGTTCGCCGATGGGCTGACGCTGGTGGAGCCGGGGCTGGTGCCGCTGGCCGAGTGGCGGCCGGAGCCGGGTACGCCCGCTCCGATGCAGACCGACACCTATCACACCTTCGTCGGGCTCCTCGCCCACAAACCGTAGGCTCCGTTTCCGGTGCGGTCCGTCGGCGCGAGCGCGTCCCGCCGACGGACGCGCCGGACGGTTCCGACCCGGGCGAGACGATGCCCCCGCCAGCGGAACCCCGTGGCTCCGGGTGCTCCCGGAACCACGGGGTCAGTGCTGCGACGGAGTCCTAGGTGGCAACCCATTCCAGCGCGCCGCACCAGGAGAGCGTGTGGTCGTTGAGGTCGACAATGCACACCTTGAAGTAGATGAAGAGGCCCTCCTCGAAGCTCTTGTTGAGGCTCGTCCAGCCGGCGGCCTTGCCCTGGTCGGCGTAGATGTAGCCCTCGCGGGGCTTGTCGTACATGGTCCGGTGGGTCCAGTGGATGACGACGGGCTCGTCGTCGGCGTCGGTGTCCCGCAGCCAGAACCACTCGCCGTACCCCTCGAAACACCCCTTTCCGACGAAGGCCACGTCGCTACAGACTGCGTCCTGGCCCGGGCTGTCCGACGTCACGCGCGCGCTGCCAGCCGTCGGCGACGGACGCCGGAGCGGTCAGAGCGGTCAACGCGAGCACCACCCCCGCGACCGCGCTCGCGACCAACCGTGAAACACGCATGGCGTTGCGGTGACCGGGCGGGCGGGCGCATGCGTCCCGCCCGGCCGGGTCGGGGTACGACTCCGGACGGGCGGGCGTAAGGATGTGGGCATGAGTTCGCCACAGCCCGTCGTCGATCCCGGGCCCGAGCCGCACACGACCACGGGCGGCCCGGATCACCGCTACCTGCTCGACAATGCCCGGCGTGAGGCGGGCGAGCGGTTCAGCTGGCTGGCCGAGCTGTTCGACGGTGTCACGCGTGGGCACTTCGACCGGCTCGGGCTGAGGGCGGGCTGGCGCTGCTGGGAAGTCGGCGCCGGGGGACCCAGCATTCCCGAGGCCCTGGCCACGGCCGTCGGACCAACCGGCTACGTGCTGGCCACGGACATCAATCCGGCCTGGTTGGACCCGCACGGCGGGTACGAGGTGCTTCGGCACGACGTCGTCGGGGACCCGCCGCCGCAGTCCGGCACATTTGACCTGGTACACGCGCGGCTCGTACTCGTTCACGTGCCTGACCGTGCCCGGGCGTTGGCGACGATGGTGGCGGCGCTGCGGCCCGGCGGCTGGTTGTTGATCGAGGATGCCGACACCGAGTTGCAGCCGCTGGCCTGCCTCGATGAGGTCGGTCCGGCGCAGCGGCGTGCCAACCGGCTGCGGCGTGCCGTCCGGGAGTTGATGACGCGCCGCGGGGCCGATCTGCGCTACGGCCGTACGCTGCCGCAGTCGTTGCGTGCGGCGGGCCTGGTCGATGTGGCGGCGGCCGGCTGCTTCCCGGTCGGTGGGGTTGCCTGTGACCGGCTGGAGATCGCGACGGTGCGCATGGTCCGCCCCGAGTTGCTCGCCGCCGGGCTGGCCGACGACGCCGAGATCGACGCGCACCTGGCGGCCGTCGATGCCGGCGAACTCGACCTCACCCTCGCGCCACTGATTTCGGCATGGGGACGCCGTCCAGGCTGAGCGGCCTGCCTGACCTTCTGGATGCACCTGGGCGGGAGCACCCACCATGTCGTAGCGGCATCGGACCACCCGATCGAGGTGGATCAGAACTGGCGAACAAGTGCAGGTGCGGCGTGTGACATCGGGCCTTGTGGTCTTGTGGCGGACGCAGTTGACGGTGGGACGACCGCCACCGGATGATCCAGCGATGTGTCGCTCGGGTTAGCGAACAGAGACGCTGGTCCTGATGGACAACCTAATCGCCGAGTCCACGGCCCTGTTCATCCCCACCGGTGTCTACCCCTTCCCGGGCGGAGGTGAGAGGGCGTGGAAGGCGATTCACGGCCCGGCCACGATCCCGCTGCCCCAGCTCGGTTGGAAATCCCTGGGGATATTGGAACTCACCGCGCTGCCGACCATCCGAGAGGAGAACTGGGTCCCGGCCGTCCGGCAGGCCGATGCCCTCCTCGTCTGGGGCGGCGATGTGCTCTACCTGACCTACTGGCTGCGCCAGTCGGGCCTGGCCGACCTCCTACCGTCGCTGAGTGACACGGTTTACGTCGGGGTCAGCGCCGGGAGCATCGCGGTCACCCCGTACAACTGCGACGCCGAATTCGACCTTGAATTCGTCCCGGACGGCAGCGACATGGCGCACGGTGCCGACCGGGCGCTGGGGCTGGTGAATTTCACGCTGTACCCCCACCTCAATCATCCGGACATGGAGGACACCGAGCTGTCCAACATCCAGAAGTGGGCGTCCGGTATCCCGGTCCCGACTTACGCCATCGACGACAACACCGCCATCAAGGTGGTCGATGGCGTCGTTGACGTCATCTCCGAAGGCGACTGGAGACTGATCAACCCCTGACGATGTCGAGCAGCTTGTGTCGGTAGGCCACGTCGGCCAGCGGCCCGACAGAGGCTCCAGCTCGGC
Source organism: Micromonospora sp. NBC_00617 (assembly GCF_045161355.1). NCBI lineage: Bacteria > Bacillati > Actinomycetota > Actinomycetes > Micromonosporales > Micromonosporaceae > Micromonospora > Micromonospora sp. NBC_00617. The sequence continues at coordinate 3,893,521 of NZ_CP107751.1, forward strand.
GCTCAGCTGGCGGTCGCCTCGCGCTGGATTCGCTCGAATTGAGCGGCCATCGCGGCAGCCAGGGCCTGCGCGGCGGATAGCGGACGAACCATGACCGTCAACTCATCGATCAAGCCGCTCTCATCCAGGTGCAGGAAGTCACAGCCCTCGACGGCGACGTCGCCCATCCGCGCCTCGAATACCAGCGCGTGATCGCGACCGCCCTCGCCGCTCAGCTCACGGACGTACCGGAAGTCCTCGAACACCCGCAGCACGCCCCGCAGGATCGCGGCGGTGATGGCCTTGCCCGGATAGGGCTTGAACGCCACCGGGCTGCGAAACAGCACGTTGTCGGCCAGGGCCGCCTCAAGGGCATCGGGGTCACGTGCGTCAACCGCCGCGCGAAAGTCGATCACCACGCCAGCGTACGGGCCTTTGCACGCGGAGTTTCCAGGGACGTGGCAGCAAGGGAACTGGTCATGTCAGGCACGTCCCGTCGTAGTATTCCGGCGCTCCCAACTGGCCGCCGACCCCCCGCAGACCGAGCGCCGGTACCCGGTCTGCGGCAGCGCCTCGGCCTTGTGCGACAGGCGCAGTCGCACTCAGGCCGACATGGTGCTCGCTGGTGTCGGGCTCGGCCCGCGAGGTCGGTCACCGGCGTTGCCGGCGGGGCATGAGCGGTCACCCGACGCGGATCTGGTCTGCACTCTGGGCGACGGCTATGGTTTGGGCATGCACGATCGACGCGGCCTTCGGCGCGTCGGCGAGCGGGTGCCGCTGCCGACGATGCTGCTGCTTGCCGTGCTCGTACTGGTGCTCTCTGCCACCCGGTCGATCGGGCTGTGCATCGTGTTCCGTTCCGCACGGCGGGCGATCCCCGGTTGTGTGCCCGCTTGGTCGGCGGATCGTGCTCCCCCGCGCCATGCGCGGGGCCTCGCCTGATCCACTCGCCCCGCTCGCGCCGGTCCCATCGTTCCCCCGGCTGGCCGCCGTGACCGGCCAGCAGCGCTGTCACCGCGCCCCCGCACTTGGCCTCGCCACACTCGCCGGCCTGCGCCGCTACGCGAATCCGCCACCCTGCCCGCTGGAGTCCCCATGATTGTCGAACTGACCCCGCTGCCCGGTATCGGGGTACGCCGCATGTTCACCACCGCTGACGGCCGCCGCGTGGGCGTGGTCACGCACCGTCCAAGCGGCCGGCGAGATCTCGTCTACGAGTCCCCCGACGACCCCGACGCCGCCTGCTCTTTGACCCTGACCCGCTCCGAGGCGGTGACCCTTGCCAGACTCCTGGGAATCCTTGACGTCCTGGACGTCGCCACCGTGGCGGAGTCATCTCCTGCGTGACGGTCTGTGGCTGCCGTGCCCACCGAGGCACGGCAGCCACACCGCGATTCAGCCGTTCTGCTTTGCCTGGCAGGACACGCAGAACTGCGCGTGCGGAAGGATTTCGAGCCGCTCGGCCGGAATGTTCTGGCCACACTTCTTGCAGGCACCGTAGGTGCCGTCGCTGATGCGGCTCAGCGCACCGGTGATCTGCTCGATGTTGCGGCGGGTGGCCATCAGCAGCGCGGCCCGGTGGTGGGCCTCGCTCGGGTCGCCGGTGTCCGCGTTGAGCTCGGTCAGTTCCCGCAGCCGAGCCGTCTGCGTGGCGAAGTCTTCCGCCAGGGACGCTCGCAGATCAGCCAGCCAGCCCTGGTCGACGGTTCGATGATCGACGGTCATGGTCTACCTCTACCTTTCGAAGGAAAAAAGAAAAGGGCCGAAGCTGGATAGCTTCGCCCTGGCGGTCGTTCCGTGATGCAAACGATTCCGCGGGGGGCCTCGGCCGGTTCGAGTCTGGTTCCACAACCGGGACGTGGGCGCGAGGTGCAGCACGCGGACAACTGGCACCCGCATCCCGACCATCCGGCACGCCGCCGTCGCCACGTGGGCAGCCTCGACTGCCGACACACCGGTGACGGCAGGAGAGCGGAACGTCACCGGGGGCATGTCTCAACCATAGGCGGCGACCGCAGTAATGCCAACGCCTGCGCGAGGCCTGGCTCCTGCCATGATCAGCCTCGGCAGCCCTGTCCTGGTCGGGCACGCCACCCGTGTCGTCGATCTGGACAAACCGCGCAGCGCTGGACATGCCGTCGCCGGTCTTCGCGCCCATCGCGGCGGTCGGAACGATCGTCGCGACCCTCGGAGGGGTCATTCCTCCGGCGCGATCAACCGGTCGTCGGTGGCGTCGCGGACCGTGATCGCTTCCACCGGGCACGAGTCGGCGGCGTCGAGGATGACCTCGGCCGGGGCGACGACGTCGGCCAGCGGCTCGGACAGGCCGCCCACCAGGCGAAAGTGCTCGGGCGCGGTACCGGCGCAGATGCTCGTGCCGATGCAGCGGCGCGAGTCCACCCCGATCCGCCACGCGGTACTCACCAGGCCACCGGCATGCCGAGCAGGCCCCGCACCAACATGCCCCGCTTCCACTCCAATTCGGCTTCCGGTACGGCGAGCCGCAATCCGGGCAGGCGAGTCACGAGGGTGGCGACGGCGACCTGCAACTCCATACGGGCCAGTTGGGCGCCGACGCAGTGGTGTACGCCGTGCCCGAAGCCCAGGTGCGGGTTGTGCTCGCGGTCGAAGTTGAGCTGGTCCGGGTCGGCGAAGACGGTGCCGTCCCGATTCGCCGACGACAGTGAGCCGAGAACCGGCTCACCTGCCCGGACCAGCACCCCGCCGACCTCGACGTCCTCCTTGGCATACCTGGCGAAGGAGGAGCCGACGCCGAGCGGCACGAACCGCAACAGTTCCTCGACCGCGGCCGGCACCAGCGACGGGTCGGCCCGTAGCCGGGCGAACTGGTCCGGATTGTGCAGCAGGACGTAGACGAAGTTGGGGATCTGGGTCACCGTGGTCTCGTGGCCGGCCGCGAGCAGCCCTCCGGCCAGCTCCACCAGCTCGGTCTCGCTGAGCCGATCCTGATTTTCGTCGCGGGCCCGCACCAACGCGCCGAGCAGGTCGTCGATCCCCGGCTCGCGGCGGCGCTCGGCGACCAGATCACCGATGTAGCCCCAGAGATTGTTCAGGTACTCCTGGATCGTTTCCACGGGCAGCGAGGTGGTCGAGACGATCGCCTCGGACCAGATGTGAAAGCGGTCGCGATCGGCGTACGGGACCCCGAGCAGCTCGCAGATCACCTGGATCGGCAGCGGCGTGGCGACGTGCTCCACCAGGTCGGCCGGAGGACCGAGCCGGACCATGTCGTCGACCAGCGCGTCGGCGATCTCCTGGGTTCGGGGTCGCAGCGCCTCGACCCGACGTGCCGTGAACGCCTTCGCCACGAGCCGGCGCAGCCGAGTGTGCTCGGGCGGGTCCATGGTCAGCATGCCGCTGTACTGCTGGCGCGGGGTGAGCCTGGGCTCGTCGCGCTGGACGGCTGGGGCGCGGCCGAACCGCACGTCGCCGAGGACCGTACGGACGTCCTCGTACCGGGTGGCGAGCCACGCCTCCTCGCCGTAGGGGAGCTGCACCCGGGTCATCGGCTCGTTCTCGCGCAGCTCGCCATAGGTCGGATCGACGGCGAGGCGGTCGGGCAGACTGAACGGGTACGGCCGCGCGGGCGGAACGGTCCGACTCTCGGTGGTCTGCGCGCTCTCGGTCATCCGGATTCCCTTCGTCGAGACGGCGTGATCCTCAAGCCGGGCACCACGTTCGTAGCGGCGCCGGACTGGCAACGTCCAGGGCTTGCGAACAGCGCGCATCAACGTTCAGTAACCTGTCGATATCGGATCGTAGCGACAGATGTCGATGATCGCCATGGAGGCTGGGCAGCTTCCCTACGCCACAGCCGCACCAACCAACAGCTCAACGTCTTCGCGCTCACCGCGCACCTGTTGCCGCCGCTGCGGGTCACCGGGTGCGGTGCCAGCCGTGCCGGGAGCAGCGACAGGCGCCCACTTCGGACAACGCGCCCGTTGACTCGGAGCCAGGGAAGCGAAAGGCTGTGGAAGCGCTCCCATTTACAGGCACCTATTGGAGAGGAATGTTCGTGCGTCCCACCACCGCTCTACTCCCGGTCGTGCTCGCCACGGCCCTCGGCGGTCTGGCACTGCCGGAGCCCGCCCTGGCCGCGGCCGGCCCGGCGCTGGCCGTCGACACCACCGCCGCCCGGCACCAGATCAGCCCGTACGTCTACGGCATGAACTTCGCCGACCAGGCCCTCGCCCGCGACCTGCGGCTGCCGGTGCACCGCTACGGCGGCAACGCCACCACCCGCTACAACTTCCGTGCCGACACCACCAACCGCGCGGCGGACTGGTACTTCGAGAACATCCCCAACGACAACCCGAGTCCGGACGACCTCCCGGAGGGCTCGGAGAGCGACCGGTTCGTGCAGGAGAACAAGGCCACCGGCGCGGCCACGGTCATGACAGTGCCGATGCTCGGTTGGATCGCCAAGGACCGGTCGCGCGCGTGCGGCTTCAGCGTCGCCAAGTACGGCCCGCAGGAGTCCACCGATCCCTGGGCACCGGACTGCGGCAACGGCAAGAAGCCAGACGGGTCACTTGTCACCGGCAACGATCCGAAGGACACCAGCGTCGCTGTCGGCCCGGAGTACGTCACCGACTTCGTCAACCACCTCAAGGGGCAGTTCGGCGCCGCCGCCGACGGCGGGGTCCAGTTCTACAACCTGGACAACGAGCCGGACCTGTGGCAATCCACCCACCGCGACGTCCGCCCGACCGGGATGGGCTACGACGAGCTACGCGACCGCACCTACGCGTACGCCGCCGCGATCAAGGCCGCCGACCCCGGTGCGAAGACGCTCGGCCCCGTCGGCTGGGGCCTGAACTCGATCTTCTACTCGGGCCTCGACCAGGACACCTGCTCGCGTACCGGCTGCTGGTCGAACCCACCGGACAAGGCCGCGCACGGCGGCCAGGACCTCGGCCCGTGGTATCTGGACCGGATGCGCGAGTACGAGCAGCAGCACGGCACCCGCATCCTCGACTACTTCGACGTCCACCTCTACCCGCAGCAGTCCGGCGTGCTCGGCGACGCGGCCGGCGACGCCACCACCCAGGCGCTGCGGCTGCGCTCGACCCGCCAACTCTGGGACCCGACCTACGTGGACGAGAGCTGGATCAACCAGCCCGTCCGGTTCATCCCGCGCCTGCGCGAGCTGGTCGACCAGCACTACCCGGGTACGAAGGTCGCGATGACCGAGTACAACTGGGGCGCCTTCGGCTCGCTCAACGGCGCGCTCGCCCAGGCTGACGTCCTTGGCATCTTCGGCCGCGAAGGGCTCGACCTGGCGACCCTCTGGACCGCGCCCACGGCCGACCAGCCGGTGGCCAACGCCTTCCGCGTCTACCGCAACTACGACGGCAAGGGCGGCGCGTTCGGCGAGACGTCCGTCAAGGCGACCAGCGGCGACCAGGGCAAGCTGGCCGTGTACGCCGCCGAGCGCAGCGCCGACAAGGCGCTCACCGTGGTCGTCGTCAACAAGACCGGCGACGACCTGACCAGCCCGGTCGCCCTCACCGGTGCCTCCGCCAGCACCGCTCAGGTCTACCGCTACAGCGGGGCGAATCTCGCCGGCGTCGTCCGGGAGGCCGACCTGCCGGTGACCGCCGCCGGCCTCACGGCCACCTTCCCGGCCAACTCGATCACCCACCTGGTGCTGCCGCGCGGCACCACGCCCGGCGACACCCAGGCGCCGAGCGCTCCGGGCAAGCCGACCGCCGGCACGATCACCGGCGACAGCATCGCGCTGGCCTGGACGCCGTCCACCGACGACACCGCCGTCACCAGCTACGACGTGCACCGGGTCGACACCACCGGCACCGTGAAGGTGGGCAGCGCCACCGGCACCACGTACACCGTGACCGGGCTGACGCCGGACACCCCGTACACCTTCGTGGTGACCGCCCGCGACGCGGCGGGCAACGTCTCGGCGGCCTCGCCCGGCCTGACCGTGCGGACAGCGCCCACCGCCCCGGCCCTCGGCTGCAGCGTCGGATACACGGCGAACAGTTGGCCCGGCGGCTTCACCGCGACCGTGACGATCAAGAACACCGGCACCACCGCTTTCGACGGCTGGAAACTCAGCTTCGACTTTCCCACCGCCGGTCAGAAGGTCAGCCAGGGCTGGTCGGCCACCTGGAGACAGAACGGCACGAGCGTCACCGCGGACAGCATGAGCTGGAACGGCAGACTCGCCCCCGGCGCGTCCACCAGTACCGGCTTCAACGGCACGTGGAGCGGCACCAATCCGCCGCCAGCCGCCTTCACCCTCAACGGTCAACGCTGCGGGTGACCTGAGAGATCCCTACTGAGATCGACCCGTGGGGCAGGCCGAGGGGTCCGGGGCGCAGCGGCACCCCGGACCCCTCACTCTCAAGTGGCGTCCCGGCACCTGATCTCGTGGGTCTGTGCCTGTGGAGCCGGCGGTCGACTTTCCGGGCCAGGTGGCCTGCAGCGCTGGGGCCTGTCCCGCATCTTCGGCATCACCGTCCACCTCGGCGTCCCCGCCCACCTCCCTGCGTACACCACCGCCGCCGGAAGCGCCCTGGCCGCCGCTGGCCTGCTTCTGCCACTCGGCCGCCACCGGCAATCCGCCTGACCGCCCCACCCCCTACGCAGACACAGCAGATCAGGCTGCTGGCCTCTCGTCCTCGGAGGTCACCAGGATCATCCGGCGACGCCGGGCAGCGAGGAACAACACACCTCCGGCCGTCAGCGCCGCGATGCCGATTCCGCCGACCAGCCCGGCCTGCGGTCCCGTGACCGGCAACCCGCCGTCACCGCCGCTACCGCCGCCACCGCCGCCGCCATCGCCGCCAGCGCTCTTCGCGGCCAGCACCACGGCGAACCCGTCCTGATTGTCGCTAGGGTCCGCGTCGGCCACCCTTACGGCGGCGGCATTCGCGGGCAGCTCGGTCGGCGCAGGCTTGGAGCGGTTGTTCGTCGACTGCTCGGCGAGGCCCTCCACCCGCACGGTTCCGCCCCGCAATGTCGCAGGCGCGGTGGCGGAGGGCGCAGTCGTCACCAGGTTGTACAGCTCGACTGCCGAGTAGATCGTGTCGTTCGGGTCGGTGTCTTCGGCGGCCGGAGCGAGGGTGAGGCTCCGGTAGGTACAGACGGCAGAACGACCCCGGTCGGCGAGCACACACTGGGTCGGCGGCCTGGTGAAGGTCACACCCTTGGGCAGACGCAGTGTGACCCGGACTCCGTTGACCGTCTTGCGGCCCTGGTTGGCGACGGTGTGCCACACGGCACCCGTCTCACCCGGGTTCAGCGTGCCGGTGGGCGTGGACCTGCCGTCGGTGCCGATCCGCACCGACTGCTTCACGTCTCGGGCGACCAACGAGAGGTCCGCCTTGGGCTCGTCGACAAGCATCAGCGGGAACGATCTGGTGTTGTCGGCCGGATTCGCGTCCGTGTCCGGCCTGATGGTGACCGAAGCTTCGAACCTGCCCTCGTAGGGGGCCCGCCCGTAGACAATCGCGTCGATGGGAACGTCGACGGTCTCGCCCGGCCCCGGAATCAGCTCCGGCGACAGTCGGCAGTAGAACCCGCCGAAATCGCCGTCGCATTCCCCCACACCACCCCCTGAATGCCACAGCAGGGCAACCGGCATGGGGTCGGGGCCCTCCGGCGGCTGGTGGACATTGACGACGACGTCGCTCGGAGTCTCGTCCCCCAGGTTGCTGATCTTCAGATAGACGACCTTCTTATCGACCCCCCAGAGGGATCCGTGTCCCGGACGCGTCGACCGCCAGGTCCGGACCTCTCTTCGCCGCGTGGGCGGGGAACGCGGGTACAGCTACAACGGCGAAAAGGAACAGCGCAACGGCGAGAGTTCGCGACGGTCGCCGACGACCAAAGCTCATGGCAGAACCCTTCAGGAAGCGCGGACAGTGTGGTTGAGAACACTATCGACAATCGGCAATGGTTCCAGGCAGGGTCCGGCCACTAGTTGTCAGGGCCGAGGAAACCGACAGGGCCAGCGAAGGTGAAAACCCAGGACAGGGTTTCTGGCGCCGTGGCTGGGCATCGGCAGGCATTTACCGTCGCCGGGCGAGTTGACCGTCGCCGGGGCTGGGCAACCGCAGCCGCCTCTAGAACTGGGACGACGACGATCAGCGCACGCTGGTCGCCCCTGGGACGGAGGAGGATCATGATTCGGTACAGGAACGGCTTCTGGGCTTCAGCGCTGCTGTGCGCTCTACTCTCTGGCTTCGCTCTCACCGGAGCACCCCCGGCGGCAGCGTCTCCCGCTACCGGGGCCGCTGGGGAGCGTACGGTCGCCGCAACCCTTCGCTATCAAGTGGTGGACGCAGACAACGATCCCTACTCCGGGATCTACCTCCGCAACTTCGCCTGGATGAGCGCGGTCGACCGCGTCTACTACCGGTTCGTCTACTACGGCACCACTGTCGAGTTGATCTGTGGCGACTGGGGCGAGGCTGTAGGCCCCTATACCAACCGCCGATGGCATCTCGTCACCCCGTTGGACGGTCCTGCCAAGGGGCAGGTCGGCTACATCGCCGATCGTTACCTCAACACCCCCAATTCGGCCAACCAGCCTACGCCCGGCGAACCGGAGTGCTGGCAGGACTGATAACTGTTGCTTCCAAGCAGTCCACTGGTGGTGCGGCCCTGCCCGGTCGCACCACCAGTGGACTGTCGTACGAGCAGGAACACCCACCCGACACACACTGTCGCCCGACCAGCCACGCCGGACCGCCCTGACCCGCAGTAACGAGAAGGGGGACGACCACGTGAAGCTGCGGATGAGCGGGATGTTTGCTCGGTCCGGACGGGATGCGAGGCTGAACGCGTGGCTTCCCGATCGACGCACACGTGGGCAACCCCCGGCTGCCCGACGGCTTGGTACGCACCTTGGACGGGTCGGTGTATCTGAAGACCGGCGAAAGCGCGCTGGAGTGTCACGGACCTGGGCTCACCCTGCGGCAGGTCGATGACATCCTCGCCCAGGTGGAGATTCTCGCCAAGTTTCTCGCCTCGTCCGCCCCGGACGCCCGCCAGTCCCTGAGCCGGCGCGACGCCCGCCCGCCGGTGACGCCCGGATGAACCTGGTGTCGGCGTTCGTACCGATCTGGATCCTTACCGCGGTCGGTTACGCGGCAGGGCTGTTGCGTAGTCGGTGGCGGAGCATCTGAGCTGGGAGTTTGGGCGGAACTGGGGTCCATGTAGGACGGGTGCGATCCGTTGGTGATCATGAGGTTGCGAAGCCAATGATCACGAGAAGGACCGCACCCGCCGATGCCATCATCACCTACCGCAATGCTGCTGCCCCACCGGCCTACCGGTATACCCCTACCGACTGCGGTCACTGAGGGTGAACATCACAGCCTGATCGTGGCGTTGGCTACGGTGCCCGATCCGCGTGGCCTACGTGGCCGGCGCTATCCGCTGGTGAGCATCCTCTCCGTGGCGGTGTGCGCGGTGCTGGCCGGGGCGTGCACGTTCGCCGCGATCGCCGACTGGGTGCGAGATCTGGACCGGACGGCGTGGGGCCGGCTCGGGTTCACCGACCGGGTGCCCGCGGCCACGACGATCTGGCGGCTATTGATCCGTATCGACGCTGAGGTGCTGTCGGCGGTGCTGGCCCGATGGCTGCGGGCTCGGGCGGCGCCGGTCGTGGTGGCCGGGCGGCGGTGGCGCCTCGTCATCGCCGTCGACGGCAAGGTCGAACGCGGCGCCCGGCTTGCCGACGGGCGTCAGGTCCATCTGCTGTCGGCATACGACACCAGCACCGGCATCGTGCTCGCCCAGGTGCAGATCGCGGCGAAGTCCAACGAAATCCCCGCGTTCACCCCGCTGCTACGCCAGGTCGCCGCCCAACTGGGATCACTGAACGATGTCCTGGTCGTCGCGGACGCGCTCCACGCCCAGACCGGCCACGCCGAACTACTCGCCGCCGACGGCGGGCATCTGATGGTCGCGGTCAAGGGAAACCAGCCCACCCTGCACGCCCAGCTCAAGACCCTGCCCTGGGCGCAGGTGCCGGTCGGCTGCCAGACCCGCGAGACCGGTCACGGCCGTAAGGAGACCCGTACCGTCAAAGCCGTCACCGTGAACACCCCGGGCGGGCTCAGCTTCCCCCACGCGCAGCAGGCCGTCCGGATCACCCGAACCCGTACGATCAAGGGCAAGACCACCCGCGAGACGGCGTACCTGACCGTGTCTCTACCCGCCGAGCAGGCCCAACCCGCCGACCTCGGCACCTGGGCCCGTTCCGAGTGGCATATCGAGAACCGCCTGCACCACGTCCGCGACGTCACGCTACGTGAAGACGCCCATCAAGCCCGGACCGGGAACGGCCCCGCCGTCTTCGCCACACTCCGTAACACCTCGATCGGATACCACCGCACCAACGGTGCCACCAACATCGCCCGAGCCACCCGACGCGCCAACCGTCGACCGCACGACCTCATCGACGCCGTGACCAGGAGCAACCCGACAACGCAATAGCCCTGGGTTACGCGGCCTGTCGTTGGGGCCTGCTGGGCGAGGCTGGGGCGTCGGTGCTCGGTCGGTTCGTGTTCCATCTTGCGATGCCGGCTGCCCTGTTCCTAGCCCTCTCCCGAATGCCGCTCTCCGGGTTCGACAGCCGCTCACTGCTCGCCTTTGGACTGAGCACTGCCGCGGTCGTCGGGTTCGGCTGGGTCGGCGCGAGCTGGCTGTTCGGTCGCGATTCCGGCGAACGGCCGATCTGGGGCATGGCCGCCGGGTACGTAAACTCTGCGAACCTCGGCATCCCGATCGCAACGCAGGTTCTCGGCGACGTGTCGTTCCTGGCGGAGGTGGTGCTGCTGCAGGTGCTGGTGGTGACGCCCGTGATCCTGGTCGCCCTGGACCGGCACAGCGACCCGGCCGGGCGAGTACGGGTCCGCCGTATCGCCTCCCTGCCGGTACGCAACCCAGTGATCCTGGCGTCGCTGCTCGGCGTCGCGTGCTCGGCCGCCGGCCTGCACCTGCCGTCGACGGCCGGCGCGTCGCTCACCCTGCTGTCGGGCGCCGCGGTTCCGGCCGCCCTCGTCGCGCTCGGCGCGTCACTGCACCGCACGGCGCCGTCGCCGGCAGAGCCGACCGAACTGCCCGAGCTGGCCGTGATCACCGCGCTGAAGCTCGTCGCACAGCCGGTCATCGCGTACGCGGCCGGGCTGGCCTTGCACCTGTCCGCGGCTCAGTTGCTCGCCGTGGTGGTGTGCGCGGGCCTGCCGACAGCGCAGAACACGTTCATCTTCGGCCAGGAGTACGGCGTTGGCGAGGCGGTGGCCAACCGGGCGGTGGTGGTGACCACGACGCTGTCACTGGCCACCCTGGCCGCGGCGGCGACGCTGCTCGGGTAGGTCCATCAGCTGACTCGCTACTGCTTCTCGTTCTGCCGGAGGGCTTCCTCGAGTTGGTCTTCGAGAATGATGATCCGGCAGGCGGCCTCCAGGGCGGTGCCCTGATCGACCATCTCCCGCGCCCGGGCGGCCAGGCGCAGCTGGTAGCGGGAGTAGCGGCGGTGCCCGCCGCTGGAGCGGTGCGGGTTGATCAGTTTCGCCTCGTCCAGGCGACGCAGGAAGTCCTGCGTGGTGCCGAGCATCTCCGCGGCCTGGCCGATGGTGTAGGCCGGGTAGTTCTCGTCGCCGAACATGTCCTCGGGGTTTTGCCCCATGTCACCTCCACGTCGAGGGCCCCGGCGCGTAAGCGCCGGGGCCCAGGGTTACGGGTCAGAACACCATCTTCCGACAGAAACGTCGGCTTGTCGTATCCGCACCAGCCGCCACTGACGGCATCGGGCGCGAGGATCGCATATGCGTGACCGGAGACCACCTCTCGTTCGATGGAAACTGCGGTGTCCGCCCGGCCTGACATGAAGGCCGACGGCGGGCGATCCAACGGTGTACGGCCCTCCCTTTCCTCTGCTACTTCTTTCCCTTGCTGTCGTACGGTCCGCCGGCACCGGAGCCCACGCGACTTCATGGCCCCGACACGTGCGGCGAACATCAGCTGGAGCCCCAAAAAGAGCCTTGGCCCCACCTGCAACCAGCGTGTGTCACGCAGGAACTGACGTGCTCCTACTACCTCTCGGGAGGAACGGTGAAGCATGTTCCTCTCCGCGCCGCCCGTCGTGATCCCACGGCCGGACGGCCCGTCTGCGTCTTGACGGATCTTCCCTCTCGACTCGAAAAAGAGTATGCCACACCAGAGAAGATGTCTAGTCGTTCCAACCTAGATTTCCTGCCCGCCGGTCATCCACGCCGACTCCGACAGCAGTACCCGAGCAGCCGTCTCTGGGCGGGGGCCTGCCCGGGGCCTTGGTCGGTGACCAGGGCGTGCGCGGACCAGACTCAGTCGTTGCCCTGGCGGGTCGCTCCGGTCCCGATCGTCCGCAGGTGGGCCAGCCCTTGCGCCCAGGACTGGATCAGAGTGGTTTCGTGGTAGGCGATGCCATGTTCTGTGCAGAACTGGCGGATCAGTGGCTGGGCGTGGCGCAGGTTGGGTCGGGGCATGCTGGGGAACAGGTGATGTTCGATCTGGTAGTTGAGCCCGCCGAGGAGCGCGTCGAGGAGTCGACCGCCGCGCACGTTGCGGGAGGTGAGGACCTGTCGGCGTAGGTAGTCGAGGTCGTCGGCCTCGGTCAGGATGGGCATCCCCTTGTGGTTCGGGGCGAAGGAACTGCCCAGGTAGAGGCCGAACAGGGCCTGGTTGACCAGGATGAACACGATCGCCTGCGGAACGCTCAGGACCAGGAAGACGGCCCCGAGGTACCCGGCGAAGTGCAGGACGAGCAGGCCGGCCTCCACCGGTCGGTGCCGGAGCCCAGGACGGCTGACGATCGCCCGGACGCTGGCGCCGTGCAGGTGCACACCCTCCGCCATCAGCAGGGGGAAGAACAGTGCCGCCTGGTGCCGGACGAAGAGCGCCCGCAGGCCACGCTGCGTCGCGGCCTGGCCCGGGGTGAACGACAGCGGAGCCACCATGAGATCAGGGTCGCGGCCCTCGGTGTTCGGATGGGCGTGGTGGCGGTTGTGCTTGTCGACCCACCATCCGTAACTGATCCCGGTCAGCAGGTTCGCACAGACAAGGCCGAGCACCTCGTTCGCCCGACGGGATCGGAAGATCTGCCGGTGCCCGGCGTCGTGACCGACGAAGGCCAGTTGCCCGAGGAGCATCGCCACGGCGGCTGCGACAGCCGTCTGCCACCACGACGGTCCGAGCCGAACGAACACCACACCCAGGACCCCGAGACAACCCAGCACAAGCGCGATCCGCGTCGCGTAGCGCCAGGGCTGGCGGTCGAGGAGACCCGTGCCCCGGACCAGGCGAGACAGCTCGGCGTACGCACTGCCACGGTCACTGCGGGCGCCAAGATCCACGTTACTCACTCTCGCCCTCCTGTAGGACGGCCAGTTCAGGTCAGGGGTCTGCCAACAGTCGCAAGGGGGTAGGCACGCGACCCCTTCGCGATGCGACAGACATCGAGCAAGCGAACCGCCGCTTGATGGTCCCAGTCTTCCTCACCGCCGCCTCTCGCAGAAGGAAACGACAGCTCACGGGCAACCCCGGCGCAAGCACCGTTCACCTTCATAGAAGTCCGCCGATTGGACGCCTGACTTCCGCCACCGCGTCCGACAATCAGGACTATGAGGTCACGTCGGATTCAAGGGGTTGTCATGAGGCGAAAGAGGAAGTCCATCGCACGGCAAACGCTCATCCTTGCCTTCGCGGCTGGAGCGGTGACCGGAGCGGCGAGCATGCTCACGCTCCGAATTCGCCGCCAGGATGGTGACTTCCCGGCAGCTGACGTCGCGGGCCAGCTCGACAACAGCCGAGCACCGATGACCGGCGAACGTATCGACGCCCCGCCGCACAAGGCCCGAAAGCGTGCCTGCGGCACCGCACCACTGACCCCCGGGCAGCGCCTCGGACCACTCCCTGTTCGACAGAGATGAGAACATTGATGCCAGAACGATCCAGCGCCAACCCTGGCACCGCGTCTGCAGACACGCCGGTCGCCGAGCTGGTGCAGCGTGCCACCGATCAGATCACCCGGCTGGTGCGCGACGAGCTGACGATGGCCCGCGCGGAAATGACGGCCAAGGGTAAACGCGCGGGCGTCGGCGCCGGGCTGCTCGGCGGCGGCGCGATGCTCGGAATCTTCGCCGGCGCGACCGCCGTCACCACGCTCGTGCTGACCCTGGCCGCGATCATGCCCGACGCGGTGGCCGCCCTGATCGTCAGGGTCATTGCGTTGTCGAGTAACTGCTGGTCACGGTGGTGATGAGGTCGTGTGGGCGGCGGTTGGCGCGTCGGGTTGCGCGGGCGATGTTGGTGTCGCCGTTAGTGCGGTGGTAGCCGATCGCGGTGTTACGCAGGGTTGCGATGACGGCGGGGCCGGTGCCGGTGCGGGCCTGGTGTAGGTCTTCACGGAAGGTGACGTCTCGGACGTGTGCGCCGTGAGGCGCTGTTGTTTCGAGTGGAGGTGAGAGACCTTCGCCGCTGACCCTGTCGCAGTAGGGCGGTGGAGCTGAGGGCAGCCTGACCCGGGAAGTGCCGGGGAGGGTGGGAGCAGCCCCGACAAAGCCGGGCGTGTCAGTACTGCCAGATGGTGCGGGTCCGGCGAGCGGGATGAAGAGGAGCAACCAGAGACAGCGTGCGAGCCGACGCCGAGACGATACGTGGCGCAGCGAATCGGAGACAGTCATGAGCACGCCACCCGAAAGCAGCAACTTGGACCAGACCCGACACGATATCCAGCAGACACGCGCCGAACTCGGCGAAACCATAGCCGCATTAACCGCCAAGACCGACGCCAAGACCCGCGCGCGCACCAAGACGACCTCCGCCGTCGGCGGTGTCCGACAGCGGATCACCCAGGCCGGTCAGTCGGCGAAGACCAAGGCGACGCAGCTAGTCGCACGCAACCTCGTGGCGAGGGTCATGATCCGAGTAGATCGAGGTCACGAACGCAGAAACCGTGGTGCGCCCACTCCTCGTCCAGTACCACCTGAACGCACTCCAGCACCGACTTTCCCCTGGCATACGGCGGCCAACCCGGGCCCGCCGGCACTGGCGCGGGCGCCGAGAGCTGATCGGCCGTCACCGTCGACAGCCAACGCTCTAGCTCAGCGCCTTGCACGTCTCGCGCGGCCAGCACCTCGTCGAGACTGGGGGCCGCCGCTCGGTCTAGGCCCTGCTCCTCCTGGTCAGGGACGAACTCGGACGCCAGCCCGATCGCGGTGAACGGCTGGGTCGATCCCAGACAGCAGCGGCGGAACCACGAGTCGTGCACGAACACCAGATGGCGCTGGGTCTCTACCGCCGACCATTCGCCGCCGACGCGCTGCTGCTCCGAACCTCTGGGCATCGCTCGCAGTCGCTCGATCGTCTCCGCCCAGCCGGCCCGCAGCTGCCTGACAGCCTGCAGCAGGTCGGCCGGATCGGCTGAGCGGAGCAGCAGCCGCACCGGATACCGGCGGTCAAGCTCGGCTTCGACGTACGACGTCACCTCGACTCCGTTGACCACCAGATTGGTGACCAGCCCGTCGATCACAGCGTCCTGCATTACCACCCCGATCAGACGAGCGCGGGTCAAGTCACACTCGCGGAACTCGGCATCAGTCAGGTCCTGGTCCTTGAAGCTCGCCATGCCGGGTAGTATCCACCGGCGTACCGACAACCGCGCAGCCACCGCGGGTAGAGGGTGCTGTAAGCCGGGCCCGGAGGCTGTCAGCGGAAAACACGCCGAGCCGGCGACCCCGCACCATACGAGACGAGGTCAACGTTCGGCGAGGTACACGCGAGCGATCGTCGATGTCCGGATGAGCACGCGGGCGTGTCATAAGCAGGCACTCGCTGAACGTCCTCAATTCGGCAGATCCGTGCGCTGAGCGCCGCGATCCATCCGTTACGCGGCGCGACGCGCGGATCGCGGCTACCTGTCAGCTGGTGGTACGACCGCAGCCCGGCCAGGCTTGGTCGAGGTGACCGGTGGAGTCGCTCTCATCGCGGCTGCCCACCGCAGGTTGGTGTGGCTCTCATCTGGCGTGCGCTCCGCCGGTCACCGCGGCGGTGAGAGGCTCAAGAGGGGACTGCCCGGCTCAAGGTAGCGCTGCCCTCCCGTCGACGAACACCGTCGGATCGAGGGAGGACACGATGGCCCAGGTCATCATCGGCGTGGACCCGCATGAGCGTTCCGCCACCATCGAGATCATCAACGCCCGGGAGAAGACGGTCGGGCAGGGCCGGTTCGGCACCGACCGCGACGGCTACCAGGCCATGCTCGCCGCCGGTCGGAAGCACAAGGACCGCCTGAGGGCGGTCGAGGGCTGCAACGGCATCGGCCGGCACGTCGCTCAACGCCTGGTCGCTGACGGCGAGACCGTCGTGGACGTTCCCGCGAAGCTGTCCGCCCGGGCCCGGGTGTTCGCCACCGGCCTGGGCCGCAAGACCGACCCGGTCGATGCCCGCAGCGTCGCTGTGGTCGCCCTGCGCACCGAAGGGTTGCGGCAGGTTGTCACCGACGACACCACAGTGGCGTTACGGCTGCTGGTCGACCGTCGTGACCAGCTCGGCCGGGCCCGCACCGACGTGGTCTCCCGGTTGCATCGCCTGCTACTCGAACTGGTGCCCGGCGGCGCGAAGAAGGACCTGTCCGCCCAGCAGGCCCGCGCCCTGCTGGGCACCGTGCGTCCGCGTGACGTGGTCGGCAAGACCCGCCGCCGGCTAAGGCCAGAAACCGCTGTCGCTGGTGCTGACCGCCGGCCAGCGCGGGGACAGCCCCAGTTCGTCACGGTCCTCGACGGCATCCGGGTGCCCCGTCCGGACGGCGGCCGGCCCCGCACCCGCCCGGACCGGGTCCTAGCCGACAAGGCTTACACGTCCCGGGCCAACCGGCGTTACCTGCGCCGACGCGGGATCAAGGCGACCATCCCGTCCAAGGCCGACCAGGACGCCAACCGGCGCAAGCGGGGGCCGAAGGGAGGCCGGCCGCCGGCCTTCGACCCCGAACGGTACAAGCAACGCCACGCCGTGGAGTGCGGCATCAACCGGCTCAAGCGCAACCGCGCAGTGGCGACCCGGTTCGACAAGCTCGCCGTTCGCTACGAGGCCACGATTCACATCGCCGCGATCAACGAATGGCTGTGACCGACTTTGATACAGCCCCTAGCCGCGCCGGCAGGCCGAGAGGCGGCGACGCGTCGGACGCCGGAGCACCGCACGGACGACCGGTATCTGCGGGTCAGTCGCCGTGTCGGCTGTCGACCCGGGCGACGTGGCCGCAGCCGGACGTTTCGGGTCACTATCCCGGCTCTGCAGCCGGGCTCGACTGGGCACGCGCAGATGCACCCGAGAGCGGTCTCGGGTGCATCTGCGGGTCAGGCCTGTGCGACGAGGTCGTCGAGCTGCCTGGGTACGGCTGGGGCGGCCTCCCACTCGAACCCGTCCGGGTCGGTGAAGGTTCCGGTCTCGCTGCCGATGGCGATGCGGTGTGACCCGGTGCCTTCGGGCGACACGCCGGCGTCCTTGGCGGCGAAACGGCGGCTGTAGAGCGCCAGCTTGACGTTCGTGGTGGCGAACTCGACGTACTTGCGGCCGTAGCTCTTGGCCACGGGCAGGCCGCGCTCGACGTAGAACCGCTTGGTCACGGCGACGTCAGTGACCCCTAGCAGCAGCACGATCTGGTCGATCTGGCGAGAGTGTGGGCCGGTGTTCTTCTTCGACGACGACGCGATCTTCCAGATCGTGCCGTACGGGTCGCGCAGGACGCCGCCGTAGCCCCAGAAGCTCTTGGTGGCGGGCTTGAGCGGTGTCGCCCCACCGGCGAGGGCGGTGCCAAAGAGGCTGTCCACGATGCTCGGCTGGGCCACCACCAGCGACATCGCGTACCCGCGGAAGCCGGTCGTCGGTGCCTGCGAGGCGCGTACGCGCACTTGGGAGTCCAACCCGAACGCGGCGGTGTAGAAGGTGTCGGCGGCGGCCGGGTCAGGCATTTCGAGGGTGATGTGGTCGATGGAGTACATGGCTGGGTCCTTTCGCGAGACGGGCTTCTATCGGTGACAGCGGGGGTGGGGAGCCGGCCCTACTGGTCCTGGATCAATCCCAGGACGCTGCCGTCGGGGTCGGTGACGGTGGCTACCCGGCGGCCGCCACCGACGTCACGCACCGGCTCCTTCACGGTGGCACCGGCGGCGGTCACCTCGGCCAACTTCGCCTCGATGTCCGCCACGTGCCAATGGGCCACCGGCGAGGTCATGCCCTGCGGTCCGCCGCCCGGTACCAGCCCGATGTGCTGGCCGCCAGCCTCGAAGCCGACGTAGAAGGGCCCGTCGACCTGGGGCGCGACGCCGAGCAGGGCGGCGTACACCGCCTTGG
This sequence comes from Micromonospora sp. NBC_00617, assembly GCF_045161355.1. Taxonomy (NCBI): domain Bacteria; kingdom Bacillati; phylum Actinomycetota; class Actinomycetes; order Micromonosporales; family Micromonosporaceae; genus Micromonospora; species Micromonospora sp. NBC_00617. The sequence goes on from NZ_CP107751.1 coordinate 3,911,890, forward strand.
CCGTCGCCAGATCGGACACGGGGTGCAGCACGGTCCTGATCGCCGGGGTTGACGTGTCGGTCATGATCGCTCCTTGAGGTGGGTGTTGCATCGCGCTGAACGTGCTCACAGCATCTCCTCGGACGCGACCGGCCCACATCCGTTGCGGCCACGGAACCGACCACGGACCGAGGCACGGAATGAGGCACGGGTCGGGGTGCGGGGATTGCAGGCAGCGGACACTGTGATTCGACGGCTACTGCGCGTGAGTTCGTCGAAGTCGGCCCACTACGGAAGAATGGGGCCGTGACGGAGACAGTGGAGATCTCGGCTCGGGAGGCCGAGGTGCTGGCGCTGGTCGGGGAACACCTCAGCAACGCCGAGATCGGGGCGAAGCTATACATCTCTGCGCGTACGGTCGAAAGCCACGTCTCTTCGTTACTGCGAAAGCTGGACGCGCCGGACCGGCGGGCGCTCGCGCAGCGCGCATCCGAGCTGGCTCGCGCCGACCGGCCCCACCCGGCGCTGGTCCTGCCGACGCCGCTGACTTCGTTCATCGGTCGGGTACGGGAGAAGGCCGAGCTGACCGAGACGATCAAGTTGCACCGGCAGGTGACTGCGGTCGGCCCTGGCGGAGTAGGTAAGACCCGGCTCGCGTTGGCGGTGGCCGCGGAAGCATCCGGGGAGTACCCCGACGGTGTGTGGTTCGTCGACCTGGTCCCGGTCACCGAAGCGGGGCTGCTCGCGGCCGCGGTCGCCGGCGCGCTCGGCCTCGGCGAGCAACCCGGCCGTGGCGTGGACGAATCGGTGCTCGCCGCGCTCGCGGAATCTCACGCCCTGCTGGTACTGGACAACTGCGAGCACGTACGGGATGCAGTGGCGTCGTTTCTGGAGCGGCTGCTTACCACGTGCCCTCACCTGACGGTGCTGGCGACCAGCCAGGCCCGGCTGATGGTGCCGTTTGAACGGGTGTATCCGGTCCCGCCGCTGTCGCTGGCCGGCGACGGTGACTCGGAGGCCGTCGCGTTGTTCCTGGACCGCGCGGCGGCGGTGGGTCTGCCGCCAGATCCCGCACTGCGCGACCAAGTCGCCCCGCTCTGCGCCCGGCTGGACGGCATGGCGCTGGCCATCGAGCTGGCCGCCGCCCGGTGTCCCAGCCTCGGGTTGGACGGCATCACAGCGGCGCTGTCCGACCCGCTGCGGATGCTCGCCGGCGGCTCCCGCGCCGATGACCGGCACCGCTCGGTACGGGCGGCGCTGGACTGGAGCCATGCCCTGCTGGAGCCAGCCGATCAAGCACTCCTGCGCCGCGTGTCGGTGTTCGTGGCGCCGTTCACCCTCGATGCGGCGGCTCAGGTGACCGGGTCCGACACAGGCCTTTCCGGCACGGGGCTGGTCGCCGACGGGCTGGCCCGCCTGGCCGAGCAGAGCCTGCTGGTGGTCACGTCGTTGCCGGGCGGCACCGCGTACCGGGCGTTGGAAACCATCCGCCAGTACGGGACACAACGGCTCACCGAGGCCGGTGAGCTGGTCGATCTCCGATCCCGCCACCTTCGCTGGTGCCTGTCCGCAGCCGCCGACCTGGCCGTGGTCGGAGCAGACTGGCGGGCCAGCTTCGACGCGGCGGCCGACGACCTGCGCGCCGCTCTGGCATGGGCGGCCGACCGGCCAGAACAGCGCACCGATGCGTACCGCCTCGCCCGGCACCTGGCCGAGCTGACCTTCACCCGCAACCTCATTGGCGAGTCGCAGCAACGATACGAGCAGGCGGCCGCGTTCGCCGACGACCCGGCCGCCGCCGTGTCGATGCTCCGTAACGCCGCAGCCGTGGCCGGATGCCGGATGCGCGGTGACGACATGCACCGCCTCCACCTCGCAGCCGCCGACGCCGCCCGCCGGTCCGGGAACACCGCCGGCGCCGCCTACGACCTGGCGACCACCGCCACCAACACGTACCGGTTCTCCAGCAAGTTCGCACGCAACCTGCCGCCGCAGGAGGCGACCGCCCTCATCATCGAGGCGCGGGAACTAGCCGGCGATAACCCGGCCGCCCGGGCCGCGGTGGCACTGGCCGATGCTGGGCAGGCGCTCACCGACGCATTCGGTGCGGCCCATGGTCCACATGACAACGCCGTATCGGAGACGATCACGCACGCCGAACGTGCGGTCGCGCTCGCCGCACACACGGGTAACCCGCTCGCCGAGTCCGCCGCTCTCGATACGCTCGCCGCCGCCCAGAGCTGGGCCGGTGACAGCTTCGCCGCCGCCGCCACGGTGCGGCGTCGCATGGCACTGCTGTCGCCCACGCCGGGCACACCCGCCAGCACTCACGAGCTGATCGAAACACTCGGCGAGGTCATCGAGGCCAGCCTCGGCGTCGGGGACCTGCCGGGCGCCCACCGGTGGGCGCGGCAACTCGCCGATCATCCGTTACTGGCGGAGATCGGCCACCGCGCCACAAGTTGGCTGCTGGTGGCCGACGCGCTGGCGGGCAATGTCGAACAGGTGCTGCCGGTCAGCGTCCGGTTCCTCGACGCGTGGCGGCGGGCCGGCAGCCCCGCCGGATCGGTCCTCGGCCCGGCGGCCGCCGGTGTGGCGTTGATCCACGGCCTGCACGGCACCCAGGACGCCCAGCGCGCATGGAACGCGGTCCTAGACCAACTCGACCCCTCACCGTGGCGCACCCACGGCTACGGGGCCGTCTTCGACGCGATACTCATGCTTCACCACGGACAGGCGGACCACGCGCGGGAACGGTTGGCGCCCGAGCCGGACGAGGTGTGGCAATGGGTCACCTGGACCTGGCTGCACTGGTACGTCGCGCTGCGCACCGAAGCCGCCGTGCTCGCCGGTAGCTCCGACGCCCGCGACCGCGTGGCCGAGGCCCGCACCACCGTGGCCGGCAACCCGATCGCCGGTACCATCCTGGATCGGGCAGAGGCTCTGCTCGACAACGACCAGGAGCGTCTGCTCGCCACAACAGGTGCATTTGACGCCGCAGGCTGCCGTTACCAATCGGCGCGGACCCTGATACTTGCCGGCGGCGACCACGCAGCCCACGGCGCCGCCGCACTCGCCGACCTCGGCCTCACCCCGATGGCCCCACGACAGCACCAGTGATGAACGGCGCCGGCCGGCGTCTTCATGCCAGGGACCGGTACCGGAACCGCTACAGTTGTTTCGGCGCACGTCGCACGGTTCGGGCCGAGTGTCTGGACTGGACGCTGGTCTGGAACGAAGGCCAGCTGTACCGGGTGCTGACCGAATACCTCCGGCACTACAACACCGTGCGACCACACCGCAGCCTGGAACTGCAGCCGCCGAATCCGACGTCCCGGCTGACGCTGGTCCAGCCGGGCGGCCGAGCGCGGCCGGTGCAACGAGTCGACGTACTGGGCGGCCTGATCCACAAATACCGCCGCGTCGGTTGAGTTCTCCGAGCATTCCCGCTGGGCTCGTCCCAGACTCGTGCCCTGCCACCGTGACCGGCGCGCTCGGGCTGATCTGCCATCACAGTTTGCTCATGCCCTGACCGTTTCGGAGTGGATGGTGGCTTATGGTCGGCAGCGGTGACGACGGCCGTCGGCCGGTGCCGCACCCCGCGACGGGCGCGAGGACCCGGCAGACCCGCCAGCGCCGCAGGCAGTCCAGCAGCGGTTTCGGGCACGGTGACGGCCGGTGCGGCGGACATGGACGAGATCAGCGATGATGGCAGGGCGGGCATGACTCACTTCGGACGATCAACAAGGCGTAGGAACCTCGATGATCATCTGAACCGGTCATGCCCGCCCTGCTACCACCAGCACGGGCGCGTCTACACCAACCGCATCAAGCCGGGCACCCCCGCGACTTTGCCGGGGCCCTGCGTGCCAGAGCCTCTGATCTACCTGACTTGGGTCACGTTTCGCGGTGATCGGGCTCGGCTGGGGCGTTGACCTGAGGTTCCCGGTAGCTCTGAGAGGGCGTTCGATTTGTTCTTGATCTACTAGTATGCGCCTCGCCAGGTGGGTGTGGATTCGTCCGTTACGCGGCGGCTGATGTTGTCGATCATCGCGATGTGGATCATGGCTTCGGAGCTGGCCGGCAGGGTCTCGTAGTCGCGGACGAGTCTGCGGTGCAGCATCAGCCAGCCCAGGGTCCTCTCGACGACCCAGCGCCGTTTGACCACGTGGAAGCCTCTGGTCTCGGTGTTTCTCGGTACGACCTCGGCGTCGATACCGAGGGTGGCGGCGTGTTCGACGAACTGGTTCTTGAAGCCGGCGTCCACCCATGTCTTGGTGACGGTGGGATGGGTGGCCTTGACCTGGTCCAACGCGCGGATTCCGGCGGTGTTCTCGGTGGCGGAGGCGGCCATGACGATGACGGCCAGCAGCAGTCCCAGGGTGTCCGTGACTACGCTGCGTTTACGTCCGACGATCTTCTTGGCCGCGTCGGTTCCCTGTGTGGGGGAGTTCCCACTCCGGTGGAGAGTACGTGTACTTAGGAAAGGTAGGTAGGGCTGCCCATTCATCGGTTGCCAGCGATGCAGAGGATGATTGGCATGCGAAGGACACTGATTGTGATGACGGCCGTGGCCCTGGGGCTGATGTCGGCGAGCGGGCCGGCGGCGGCGCAGCAGCGGCCACGGGGGATCCCCGACCGGATCATGTTGCAGCCGGACGATCTCGGCGGGGCCGCACCGGGGCCGGTGGAGGACGGGCTGGTGTGGTCGCTACTACCCCAGCCGTGCGCGGACACGCCGGTGCCGCAGCCGGTTGTGAGCCGCACTGAAGCGGCCCACCTCGGTACCCGATTTCGGATCTACGAGAACGTCGCCCGGTACCGCGGCGATGGGGCACACGCATACATCACCGCGTTGAAAGCGCAGCTCGCCCGGTGCGGGGTGGGCGGCGACGAGGAGGGCTTCGACCCGGTCGCCGAGGACCACCTCGGGCCGGACACGGTGCTGTTCCTCGGCACCTACGACGAGGGCGACCGCTACGTCGGCTACGTCGCCGCCGCAGTCGGCCACTACGTGGTGGTGGTCATGATGTCGGACTCGTACCTGGGGGCAGCCGACCTGACCACGTTGAACGGGCTGGCCAGCGCCGCGATGAGCCGAGCGGCGGCGTGACGCGGGAGGCCGGCCATCTTGAGAGGGACTGCCTGTGGCCACGGGGCAGCGTGACCGGGCAATGAGGGTGCCCAGACTGCGAAGCTTCTGTGTGGCATCGCCCCATAGGTCTGCGAGGCCAGTCGATGGGTAAACGCAGGACTGAGTCGCCGGCGTGGTTCACTGCCACGCCGGCTCCGGCATCCTGTCATCGGCATGTGCGGTCAGGCATTCCCAGGGCATCGGCTACGGTGAGTGACGTTGGGTCCCAAGGGCCGAGGCGCCCGGACGGCGGCATGAGCGGATGTTCAGAGGACCAGAAGCGACGGCCGATGTAATTGAACCCTGGCGGGTGCAATCACCTCGGCTCGGGCGAGCGCGCCGTTTTGATCCCGTCTTCTCGTCGTGTGCACGGCCACTGGCGACCGCGCAGGCAAGGCGTACCGCCGGCTCGTCCGACGGGCGATCCCACCGGCACCGGCACCGGCTCTGGCGCCAGCGCGGGGGCCGTTGCCTCCTGCCCCTCCACACGCAGCTGCGGGAGCTAGCGGTCGAGCCACCCCGGCAGCCACCAGTTCGCACGGCCGAGCAGCGCCATCGTCGCCGGGACGAGGATCATCCGCACCACGGTTGCGTCGAGCGCGATCGCGACCGCCAGCCCGAGCCCGATCATCTTGACGAACGGGTTCGGGTTGACCACGAAGGACAGGAAGACGGCCATCATGATCAGCGCGCCGCAGGTGATGACGCGTCCCGAGGCAGCCAGCCCGCGGGCGACGGACTCGACGTAGTCGCCGGTAGCCGCGGCGCCGTCCCGCTCTGGATCGTGCTGCTGCTCGCGGTCGCTGTTGCCGGAGCCGCTGTCAGCGACCCCGCACACCGGGCCTGCCTCGAGCGTCACACCCGGGCCTGGGCGGGGTCGCGGCCGGCGGTGGCTCGAATGGTCCGGGGCCAGGTCCATGCGGCGCGCAGGATGAAGGCCAGGAGCAGCAGCTCGAGTCCGATGGAGAGGCCGTAGAAGTAGAAGTAGGTCCAGGACTCGCCCTCCGCGTTGTACACCGAGACGGGAATGTAGAGCGTTGCCACGACGAGGTTGGTGGCGCGGTTGACACGGGCGGGGAGTGTCGTGGAGAGCAGGATCATGAGGATCGGGATGGCCACGAGCGTGAGCGCAAGGGCGACAAAGGTTGGGCCGGTGTCGAACTCATGAACGACGCCGACCAGGATGTCGTTGATGAAGCCGGGCTTGTACAGGGCGAGGTAGTCGACGTAGATGTAGAGGAACATGAAGCTGGCCCAGGCTGCGGCGAGCTTCGCCTGGACCGGGATGTGCGCTTCCTGGAGCGCACCGGCTGGTCTGTCGGTTCTGGTCATCACGTCTCCTGTGTGCTGGCGTCAGCCGGGTCGGCTCACTCGATGTCTTAACCATGACCAGCGTTGACGGGCGGCACATCCGCTTGCGGGCTCGAGCGGTCCTGGCCGCAGGCGCGGGACATCCGCAGTACTTTCGGCTGATCCGCCCGAGCGGCGGCCCCCTTACGTTGTCCGGGAGGGGGAAGCATGCGTGCTGGGATCTTGGCTGAGCCTCGCCCCGCACGCCCGCCGGTGCGGGTCTGGCGGGACTGGGCGCTGTCCTCGGCTCTTGTCGCGATCTCGCTCGTCGAGGTACTGCTGCGCGACGACAGGGCGTGGGCGCCGCTGCTGGTCGGTGTCAGCGTCGTGGTCGCGGCGTGCCTGCTGTGGCGACGCACGCGGCCGCTGGCCGCAGTCACCGTTGCCTTCGGAGCCGTTCTCGCGTTCGACATCGCGAGGATCGCGGTCATTGATGCCACCGGTCTGCTGGGCATCGCAGGGCTGCTTGTGTTGCCCTACGCCCTGCTGCGCTGGGGAGCAGCTCGCGAGGCTGCCCTCGGACTCGGCATCATCCTCATCTGGCTACCCGTCACCCTCATCGCGGACCCGACCTCACCCGCGGAGAAGGTCGCCGGTTACGGCTTCTTCCTGTTCTCGGCCGCGCTCGGCGCGGCAGTGCGCTACCGCACCAGAAGCCACGACCGCGACATCGAGCAGGTGCGGCTTCACCAGCGCAACGAACTCGCCCGCGAGCTGCACGACACGGTCGGCCACCGCGTCTTGGCCATCGCCGTCCAGGCACAGGCAGGTCGCGCGCTGTCCGCCGCAGATCCGAAGCGCGCGCTGGCTACCCTGGTCACCATTGAGGAAGAGGCGTCCCGGACGCTCAAGGAGATGCGAGCGCTCGTAGGCGTGCTGCGCGAGGGAACGGACGCCGATCTCGCCCCCCGGCGAGGGGTGGTGGACGTCGAACGACTCGCTCGTCCCGGCGGCGAGGTGCTGGGCGTCCGCGTGCAGGTCTCCGGTGACGTCGAGGCCGTTGAGCCAGCAGTCAGCACCGCCCTCTACCTGATCGCCGCCGAGGCGGTCACCAACGCGACCCGCCACGCCTCCGGCGCCACCCACGTGACCGTCGACGTCACCGCATCCCGCAGCCAGGTGCACCTGCGAGTGCGCGATGACGGCGAGGCGAGTACGACCAGCTCCCCGCACGCCGGCTACGGGCTGCGCGGCATGGCCGAGCGGGCGAGCCTGCTCGGCGGCACCCTCCGGGCGGGACCTGGCCCGGACGGCGGCTGGAGCGTCGACGCCTCGCTGCCTCGGACAGCGCGCGCGTCATGACCATCCGCGTGCTGGTCGCTGACGACCAGGACATCGTCAGGGCAGGGCTCTGCATGATCTTGGACGCCCAGCCGGGCATCGCCGTCGTCGGCGAGGCCGCCGACGGCCGCCGGGCGATCGCCATGGCCCGTTCGCTGCGTCCCGATGTGTGCCTGCTGGACATCCGCATGCCCGAGGTCGACGGGATCGAAGCCACCCGCCAGCTCGCCGGGGCCGACGTCGCCGATCCTCTGGCCGTCGTCGTCATCACCACTTTCGACCTCGACGAGTACGTCTACGGCGCGCTGAAGGCAGGCGCCCGAGGCATCCTCCTCAAGGACGCCGGCGCCGAGATGCTCACCCAGGCCATCCATGCCGCCGCCCGCGGCGACGCCCTGATCGCACCGAACATCACCGCGATGCTCCTGTCCTCCTTCGCGAACAGCCGCTCGCGCTCGGTGCCAGCTGAGCCTGTCGAGCCGCTGACCGCTCGCGAGGAACAGGTCCTGCTGGCTGCCGCTCGCGGGCGGACCAACAGCGAGATCGGCGATGAGCTGTCCATCAGCCTCAGCACCGTCAAGACCCACATCGCCGCCCTGATGCGCAAGCTCAACGCCCGCAACCGCGTCGAGATCGTCATGTGGGCCTACGAGACACGCCGCGTCGGCGCCTGATCGGCGCCCGCATACTCGAATCGCGGAAGCAGGAGCGCCGGGGGCCGGATAAGGCGAGGAACTCACCTCGGGCGGGTTGAGTGGGCATGCCGCTGGCTTCGGGCGCACCGTCGGACGTCCGGCGGCTGTCCCTTCCTACACAGGTTGCGCCCTGCGGTGTCCCGGTCGTGTGTCACGGTGCTCGGTGCCCCGAAGGATCGACCGCCGTGTCGGCGGCGGCCGACCCGTTACGGCTCCGACATCCCGCAGGCGCGCTAGTCGTACCGATCGCCGTCGTGCACGACGACGGCAGGGCACGCGGGCCCGGCGAGCCGACGGCATCGAGCGCGACGTCCGCCGCTCGGCAGATCCCGTCACTGCCCACGGACGAATGCGCGCGCGGATCGCGGCAGATACGTGTACCTGATCTTGAGGTCGTTCGCCTGCGAATGAATCATCTATGGCCGTCCCCGCGGCGGCCGTGTAGCGGCGCGGACCGGGCCGCTGGTCAGCCGAGCAGACTTTGGTAGCCGCCAGGGAGGTTGCCATTAGCGCTGTCCGCGTGCTGGCGATGATGCTGACCTGCATTCCGGGTCGGCCCCGTCTGAGAGCAGGGTACGACCGGAGTGGTTCGTCAACCTGCCGGATGAGCTGACTCCTTGTCAGGGTCCACTACAGTCTCGCCATGATCGAGAACCTGGCCTGGTTGCCGTACGTCACGGCCTTCGTCGTGGGCGTTCCCGCCCTGGTCGGAGCTGGGCTGATCTTCGCGGCGGCGCGACGGTGGAGCAAGCTGCGCGCGCTCGCCGCCTCGGGCCAGCGAGCGACCGCGCAGGTCGTAGACAACCAGTTGGAGTCGTGGTCCGACGGGAGAACGGCGTTCCGGCCCGTGGTCACGTTCCAGGCGAGCTCGGGTCAGGAGGTGACGACGGTGCTCGCTGATCTGGGCGGGTTCCGGTCCCACTTGGTGGGCACCGAGATCGACGTGCTCTACGACCCGCAGAAGCCCACCGAGGCGGCACCGGTGCGCAAGGGCAACACGAGGCTGATCATCACACTGGTGTTCGGCCTGATCTTCCTGACGTTCTCGTTGTGCGCGTACCAGATGGCCGACCTGGTCCTCAGCGAGTTCCGCGATTTCGGAGGATTCTCCGATTCTGGGGATCCGGGAGATTTCAGAGACCCCGACTTCAACTTCGACGAGTTCGATGGGCCGTGAGTCGGCGTGGTGTCGGGCGTGCAGCGATGAGTAGTTCAGCAGGCAGAGGGGCTGCACTGTTCTCGGCACGTCCGGACGGCAACCGGGCCAGCTCGGCGTGACGCTGCGTAGCGCGCGGATCGCGGCAGATCCGGACATCATCGGTGCCCCTGCCATGGTGGCCGGTTGGCGGCGCGGTCCGTCATCATCACGGCGGAGTTCTGGCACGCCGCGCGGTCCGCGTGCCCCGGTTTAACCCGGTCGTGGATCTCCATGCCGGCTGTTAGCGTCGCCGGCATGTTCGCCACCGACCGGGTCCGACTGCGCCCGCCCACGCCCGACGACGCGCCGAACATGTTCCGCCTGCACGGTGATCCCGAGTTGCACCTGATCACAGACGGCGAGCCATTCCTGCCGTGCCACGTCGGCCAAATCCGGGCCCGGCTGGAGAAACAGGTCACCGAGCCGCCCGACGGCGCGACCACCGTGTCGCTGCTCGCCGAAACCGTCGCCGACGGCACTTTCCTCGGTGGCAGCGTGCTGTGGGGGATCAACGCATTCAACCAGTACGCCCACCTCGGCATCTCACTGCTACCCGAGGCGCGTGGCCAGGGGTACGGGACCGAGGTGATCCGGCTGCTCTGCCGGTACGGCTTCCGCAACCGCAACCTACGCCGTCTGGAATTGGAGACGCTGGCCAGCAACACGGCCATGCGGCGGACCGCGGAGACGTGCGGCTTTACGCACGAAGGCACCCAGCGGGAGCGCGAGTACGACGGCGACGGCTTCGTAGACATGGTGATCTACGGTCTACTCCGGTGCGACTGGACGCCGTAGCCGGCCGGCTCGGCGACATCAACCCGATCGGCGGCCACGGATACTGACAGACCGATCAGCAGGCCGCGCCCGGTCGGCGGCAAATGAGTATGTGGGCTCACGCCACACTCTGCGCGCTCCTGTCAAGCTGTGCACATGGCAGAGCGAGCAGAGTCGCGTCACCCAACGAAGAGTCCGGAAGCGCTGGCGAGGTGGGGACTTGCTGTCGTCGCAGCTGCTCTGGTTATCGCCGTTCCAGTAGCGACTTGGTGGCTTGTCGGAGACCAGTCAACGGTTCCCGTCAGCGTCAACCCCGACTACACGTTCAAGCCTTTCGACGTCACTCCTCGTACGCAACGTACCGCCGGCGTCGCATCGGCAGTCCTGACCATCGTCGCATTGCTAATGTTGGCTCGGGCCACGCGCAGGAAGCACCTCGATCCACAGTGGTGGCGCGTGCTTATCCCGCTGCTGGTAGCCGGTTTGATCGTGGGGTACGGGTGGCGGGTGATGACCGCCGGGGTGATCGGGGCCAACATCGGCGCTGGTCTCGTGGTTCTATTCGCCGGGCCTGTGGTCGCGGCGTTGCTGATCTGGTCACTGGCATATTCGATCTACGTGTTGCATCACCGACGTGCAGCGCGGCTCACTTGTGAATCAAGGGGTACGTAGCGTCCGCCTTCGGCAGACCCGGTTGACGTAGCGACCGCTCGGCGGCAGACCACGCACGTGATCTCGGGCTCATTGCGTCTCAGAGCGTGGCGGGCCGCTCAGGTGCAGGTGATCTACTCGATGGGTGAGCAACCTGCGAGATCTCATCGTCCGCTGGCAGTGCGGCTGGGGCGTGGCTCGTGCGCTGCCCGTCGCCGAAGACGTAGGCGGCGCGTTGCGGGTCCGGTGCATGCAGCCCGGCCGCGACATCGAGTATGTCGCGCTCGATGTCGGCGAGGACCTCGCGTCGCTGTCCACGCTGGCTGAGCTGGTCGCTGGCGAGGACGCCGTCACATGGCTGACCGTGCCCACCACCGACCCGGCGAGGGCGGCCTCGGCTCTGGCGGCCGCCGGCCTGATCGTGCTTAAGCAGTCGGAACTGCTGATGACAGCCGATCTTCGTTGGCATCCGCAGAACATGCCCACGGCACCGTACCGGCTACTGACCCAGGTCGACTCGCACAGAGGCGGCAGCGTGGTCACAGCCACGGTACGGCACGAGTCGGGAGAGATCGGTGCGCGCGGGACGATGGGACTGGCCGGTACGGATGCGGTCGCGGACCGAATCGAAACCATGCCGGCTCATCGCCGCAAGGGCCTAGCCAGCGCGGTCATGGGTGCACTTGCCCGCTCCGCGATCGAAGAAGGCGCCGAGCAGGGCATTCTCATCGCCAGCGAGGACGGTCAACGTCTGTACAGGACGCTCGGCTGGCAGCCGGTGGCCGATGTACTGATCGCAACGACGCCTGGCAACACGTACCCGTCCTGAACAGCATAGATAGCCTCGGCCGACCCACGCTCCTGGAGGTCGCCCACGCGAGCGCGCAATCCAACGTCCGACGACAACGGTGCACCGATCTCGGCAGTTTCGACCGGCGGCCGACCGGTCGAGTCACGCTGTGTAACGCGCGGCTCGCGGCAGAACAGTGAGCCGCGGTACATGGCGGCCGCCTGATCCTGCTCTGCGAACTGGCGGTGTGGCTGGCCTCGAAGAAGTCCGCCGCTGTCAGGCGCGGGCGGCTGGTTCGGTGGGCTTGGTGGTGGGGCTGTCACTCGGTCCACCGTCGGCTGGCTCGGGCTGCGCTGCGTCGGCAGCGCGGGCGGGGGCTACCACCTGCAGTTGACGGACGTCTCGGCTCGCCAGCATGCCGAGGACGGCGAGCAGCACCAACGCTGCGAGAATCAGCAATGTGTCGCGGGTGCCGATCGCCGCGGAGAGCGGCCCGACCGCTACCTGGCCGAGCGGGATGGCGACCCAGGACCCCAGCATGTCGTATGAGTAGACGCGGGCCAGCCGATCGGCCGGGATGTGCTGCGCGATCGATGTGTCCCAGGCCACCGCGTACTGTTCCACGGCGATGCCGACCGTCGCCGAGGCCGCAACGAGTACGATCATGGTGGGCGCCAAGGCGAGCCCCAACAGTAGGAACGACTCGGCGAACATGCAGGCGACCCCGAGCAGCAGAAGTCGGCGTACCCGGATCCGCAGGGCGATCAGACCGCCCACCACCATTCCGGCGGCCTCCGCCGCCAGCACCACACCCCAGGCACTACGGCCAATCGTCTCGTCCGCGACGGCCGGACCGAGCACGTTCACGCCCCCGGCGAGCGCCGCGTTGAGGAGCATGAAGCCGAGCACCACCACCCAGACCCACGTTCGTCCAGTGAACTCGGTCCAGCCCTCCCGAAGGTCGGCGACTACGCTCCTGCGGGTACTTGTAACCGGCGGGGCGGCGATCCGGAGTCCAGCGAAGGCGGCAGCCGCAATGGCGAAGGTGAGCGCGTCGACGGCGAGTCCCCAGCCAGGCCCAACGGTGGCCACTAGGAGGCCACCGAGTGCAGCGCCGCCGATCATGCTCGCGTTGATGCCGAGCCGGATGATCGCGTTGGCCTGCTGGATCAGCTCCGACGGCACGGTCTGCGGTGTCGCGGCGGCCGAGGCTGGCTGGGCTAGGGCACTCACCATGCCGTTGGCCACGCCGAGCGCCAGTATCAGCGGGACCGTCGCAGTGCCGGTCAGCACCAGGGCGGCGACTGCGGCCTGTGTCAGGGTACCCAGTACGTTGGAGCCGACGAGCACCAGCCGGCGCGGGAGCCGGTCCGCCACTACGCCGCCGAAGAGCACGAACAGCACGGTTGCCAGCGATCGCGCGCCGACCACCAGGCCCAGGTCGCGCACCGAGCCGGTCAGATCGAGTACGGCAAAGGCGAGCGCGATGGGAGCAACGCCGTTACCCAGCATGTTGACCATCCGGCCAGCAGCCAGGTATCGGAACGCGCCATACCGCAGCGGAGCCAGCATCAGTCCTCCATCCGGAACAGGGCAACGATCAACATGGAGCAGATGCAGCTCGCCGAGGCGATCGGCACCCAGGCCACCCTCGTGGCTGGAGGTTCCATGCCCAGAAGGAAGGTGGTGGAAGGAACACCCGTAATGATCGGCTCTCAGTGCGGTTCGATCGAGCCATTCTCTCAAGAGCAGAAAGGCGATGCGGCAGACACGTTGGCAGCCAACGTCGGCGCAGTCGGGTAGCGACGGCGCATTGCTGCGCCGCCGCCCCCTCAGAACCGTGCGTGCAACTCGTCGCGGCACACGGCTCAAGCAAGCCACTAGGGCGATTTCAGGAATACAGAGGTGCTGGTTCCTGCCGTGCGCCGGTGGTCCGGCGGTGGCAGGAGGAGTGAACGAGTCGGGTTTCGTCCGGTAGGCCTGGCCCGAAGACGATCAGGTGTTGCCTGGTGATCGCCTTGCGGGTGGTGCGGTGCCACTGCTCCCATTCGCGGGGGCTTTGTGGCTCGCGGTCGGCGTGTAGGAGCAACTGCCCGCAGATCGGGCAGGACCCGTGCTGCCTGCGCAGCAGGTGCAGGGTTCTGCGGTCGAGCGGGGGTTTGCTCTTGGCACGCCGGATGGCCCAGTAGTCGGCTTGGGCGGGGTTGTCCGGAGACGCGTCCCCGCGTACCAGCGAGTGCCGGACGATTTTCGTCCAGGCGAACTTGGGTAGGTAGGCGCCGCTGGTGCGGTCGCCGAACACCCAGCGGTCCTGCCTGGCCGTGTTGTACCGGCCGAAGTACTGGTTGATGATCCAGTGTTTCGGCTTGTGGGGGTGGCGGTGGCAGGCCCACTTGTAGGCCAGCCGCCACAGGTGCACGTCCAGCGCGGCGAACACGACGGACGACGCGACCCCCTGGTAGTAGTTCGCCCATCCCCGCACGATCGGGTTGATCTTCGCGAGGACTGCCGCCGGGTTCGTGCCACGCAGGGCACGGAACTCGACGGCGAGGCGATGCCTGACTCGTTTGACGGCGGCCTTGCTGGGTTTGATGATCAGCTTGCCGTTGCGCCGGCGGGCGGTGAAGCCCAAGAAGTCGAACCCGTCGTCAAGGTGGACGATGCGCGTCTTGTCCTCGTTGAAGGTCAAACCTCTCGGTGCCAGCCAGGCGGCGAGCTGCGCTCTGACCTGTTCGGCCTGTTGCTTGGAGTAGCAGAGGGCGACCATGTCGTCGGCGTACCTGATCAGCGAAGGGGAGCCACGTTTGGTCCGCTGCGGATCGCTGCGTTCGTGTCGGACTCCTGCCGCCCCTTCCAGCCCATGCAATGCGACATTCAATAACAATGGACTGATCACACCACCTTGCGGGGTTCCCGCATGGGTCGGTGCGAATCCCTTGCCTGGTTCGAACACGCCCGCCTTCAGCCATTCCCGGATTTTCGTCCGGCCGGGGAAAGTCCCGATCGCGGCGAGGAGATGGTCGTGGTCGATCCTGTCGAATGCCGCGGTGAGGTCCGCGTCCAGTACCCACAGGCGTTGCGCGGTCGCACCGCACGACGTCACGTGGATGACCGAGATCGCGTCCTGGCAGCTGCGGCCCGGCCGAAATCCGTAGCTCTTGGGCTCGAACCGGGCCTCCCATTCGGGTTCCAGTGCGTTACGGTGGCGCGCCTGGTGGACGCGGTCCGAGATGACGGGAATGCCGAGCGGGCGCTGTTTCCCATTGGCCTTCGGTATAAATACCCGCTTGACGGCGAGCGGCATGAACGACCTGGCCGTGCGATGGGTCTGCTCCGCCAAGTCCATGCGCGCCGGGCCGGTCAACGCGACTTGCCCGTCGATGCCCGCCGTGTTGCGGCCAGCGTTGCGCTGCGCGACCTGGCGCACGCTTGTCAGCGTGTTCGACCAGCTCCGCAGCATCAGTTTCTGCAGGTTCCTGACCTTGGGCCAGTCACCGTCCGTCGTCGCCTTGAAGATCCTGCCCCGTAGCCGCCGTACGTTCTCCTCGTGGTGTCGCCATTCGACGGTGTCCCACGTGGGAGGTGCGTCCTCCGGTCCGTTCACTCCGAGGGCCGCCATCGAAACATCGAAAGCAAAGGCCGTCATCGCGTCTAACTTGTCCTTCGGTTCGGGTGGTTCCGGTACTTTCTCGTCAAAGGCTCACCCGCCTCACGTCAGCCTGCTTTCGCAGCCGGGCACCAGGCCCGGTATCCGGCCAGTTATACGACAGCGACCGGTCGGAGGACCGGTCTTCATGCTGCCGATTTCCTGTTGCCTTTCAGCCACCGGCATTCGCTTCTTGGGCGTCCTGTTCCCGTACGGGTTTCAGCTCTCCTCACGGGCGGCCTACCGCAAACGCCCCGAAAGGCGCTGCGGACCGTAACGGGGTTTCCACGTTCCACACGCGTGAGACCCGGCCGGGTCGGGTGCCCTCTTAACCCCGGAGGCGACGGTATCCACACGACCGTCGATGAGTCCTCGGTCGCCGTCTACCGACTTCCAACGGCCAGCCTCTTTGTCTCCCCAGCACTGCTTATCCGACCCGGAGAGTTGCCGTGACGAGGCATCAACGAGGGTTCACCATATTCACCCTTTCGGCCTTCCCCTCACCTGTAACACCCAGTCGGCATGGGTGCCCTTGGGCTTTTCCCTGAGCTTCGCACCCGGCAATTACTCGCCACGCACGTCAGGGCGGGAACCGGTCTTGGATACTGACCGGGAGCTACGTCTCGGGCATCTACACCCGACCTCCAATCGACGTACTCGCTCAACACGTGCGACCTCGTGTCGCACCTCATCTCGGCATGAGCGGACGTCACCCGACCACGACCAGGACCACCAGTGCTGACGCCTTCGGATTCGCCGAAGAGTTCACCAGCTTGAAGTGCCTGGTCAGGGCGTTGCCCGTGGGATCGGTGTCTCGAATGACGGAACCGCAGCGGACTCCACCGAGCTCACCCACAACGCTCTACATCGATCCACGGCGCACCTGCAGCAACGGCTTTAGGCGACCCGAGACGCCGGCCGGCACCAGCCGTCCTGGGAGCAGTGCCACCTGACCACTTCGCCACTCACTGGGGGTCACGGCGCACCAATTGACCGCATCACCACAGGTCAAAGCCCTCGTCTCTGTCCGGCGTCGGTGAGCACTTCGGGGGCGGTGACCGCTTCGCCAACCTGCACCCAGTCTGCTCCCATCCGCAAGTCCAGGCCTACCAGCGGCTCCTTACCGCCTTGACCTGCACACACTCCTTTACCAGGCGACATAGAGTGCCGTCAACTGCTGCGCAGAACCGCGGAGCACTCCGCGGGAAACAGGACGCCGCACCGACTCTGACCTGCGGAAACGAGAACTTGCAGGTCTGGGTGGGTGCAGTTGGATGCCGTTCGGGGCCGTTGCACGCTGTTCAACGCCGTTCAGTGCACCCGTCTGCTCCCATCCCGCTCCCCCAGTCTTGGTACGACACCGCCGTCGGCTGACCGGCGGATACGGTCTGCTGCCGCCGAGGCTGGCACCGGTGCGGTTGCCAAACGTGCGGTGTCAGACCAGCAGCAGCGATGCGTTCGCTGCCTCCGCGTCACCGCATCCAGCAGCTCCCACCCCGCTCTTGGACGGCGTTTGTCGGCTCACGGATCGCCCTGCGGTTGCGTCGACCGCAGGGGGCCGACGTCGGATCAGGCGGTCCCGCTGGACGAGAAACGGCTGGGGCCCGACCTCCCTCGGCGCCTGGCCACGACGATGACGACGACCACCAGTGCCGCCGCCACGAATAGGGCACCGAGGATGAGCGCGATCCCGCCCACGACGAGACCGATTGGGCCGAGCGGATCGCGCTCCGCCGTTGGCGGCGGGGCGTCGTTGGGTAGGCCGTCGTCGCCTGCGTCGAAGTCGAGCGCGCGCGGGCTCACCTGGGTGGTCGCGCCGAGCCACACGTCGCCGTGCTGGTCGGGCGCCGCTGTGCGGAACGACTGGCCGACCGCCGTCGACACGTCGGCGTACCGCTGTTGGAACGCCGGCTGCGGCAGCTTGGCGAACGGCACGTCTGCGAAGTCCACACCGCCGTCTACGTAGGTGAACGTGTAGCGGTAGCGGCCGGAGACGACGTTCTTGGTGACCTTGTACTCGCCCTTCCGGTACGATTTGACGTACGCGTCGAAGGTCTGGCGCGGCGTCCATGGCCGCGTCGCCGGCCACCGGCTGACGTCCCCGCTGTCGATCATCGGCGCCAGGGCGCCAGTACGCCGCTGGCGATACCACTCCGCGGCGACCCGGGCGAGGTAGACCTTCCGCAGGTCGGCGAACTGCGGTGAGGTGTTCACGGCGGCTTCGACCTTCGGCAGGATCAGCTTCCGGTAGACCTTGTCCATACGCGCGCTGGGCACTGGACAGGCCGGGTCGCCGACCTTGCCGTTGGACACCTGCGCCTCGGACCTGACCTCCAACGGGGCGTCCACGATGTAGAGGCCGCCGTTGTCCTCGTAGACCGAGGCCGGCTTAGGCACGATCCACTGCCGGGTGACCGCGCACTCTCGGAGCCGCTTGGGATCGGGCTTGCCCCAGAATTGCAGTCCGAGTGCGGTGTCGGGGTTGGTCAGCCGGGCCGCGAGCCGCTTCATGTCGAGGTCCGCCTCCAACAGGATCCGCCCGACGTCGGTGGTGGCCAGCCTGCGGTCGATGATCCGGTCGGGCTCATTGGGGTTGAGGTTGACCCAAAACGTCGAGGTTGGCAGGTTCAGCCATACATAGAACGCATCGGTGGCTTGGGCGGTGGCCCGTTGCCCGTCGCTCACCTTCTGGCCGGGACGCGTGGCGGGCGTGGCCCGGTATGCGTACCGGAGGTTGCCGCGCTCGTCCTCGGACAGGTACCGGAGCTGGAGCGTGGTGAAGTCGATCCCGCCGGGGTCGGCGCCGGTCGGCTCAGCCCCTAGCGCGGCCGGGCCGGTTGGGGCGGTGTTGCCGGTGCCGGCGCCGAACTCCTTGCCGCCGAGCAGCAGCGTCGCGTCTGCCCCGACCGGCCTGCCCTTGGTCGACCAGTCGGCCACGCTCTTCTGGATGACCGCGTCGGAGTACTCGCCTTTCTTCAGCTTCTCCCGCGCGGCGGTGCGGGCGGCGTCGGTGGACCCCTTGTGGCGGGCGATCCGGCCAAGCATCGACTTGCTGGGCAGATCGGTGAGGACCTTGCCGCGTCGCAGGTTGGGGAAGTATTCGTCCTTAAGCTTGCGCACGCAGCGGGCAGGGCCGGAGCAGAACATCCGCTCCGACCCGACCTCGTCCACGAGTTGGGGCAGGTCGTCCCGGCCGAGTGCGGCAGCCATGTGCCGGGTCAGGAACAGCTTGATCAGCGGCTCGGAGTGAAGCTTGTTGTTCCTCAGGTCGGCCGCGAGATCCGCCTCCTTGCTGAGGTCCCAGGCGAAACTGGGCACGGAGGACCTGTTCCAGGCGACGGCGTTGCCCTTGGCGTCCCGCAGTTGGTTGCCGTTGACGTCCACCAGCCGCCACAGTCGGGTGCTCTCGTCGAACTGGTAGATGTCGATCAGCGCGATGGGGCTGCTGTTGTCGTGGCTGTTTACGCTGGGCACGGTCAAGTACCAGTCGATCGTGCGGCCGCCGGCGGTGGTCGCCCAGTGCCCGTCGGCGACGTTGCGGCCGTAACCCATCCAGGTGTCCGGCCGGTGGTCGTCGTCGGTCAGCACGGTGTGCCGGTAGCGGGACATCAGCAGCGGCAGGTGCAACCGCTCGCCGGGGACGAGGATATCGACCGGGTAGTTGGGTTTCGACGGCGCCGCGAGCGCCTCGGGAACGATGATTATTCCCGGTCCCACCAGGCCGACGAGGACGGCCAGCACGGCGGCGAGACTGCGGCGCAGGAAGACGGGTGCGGACATCAGGACCCCCGAGGCCTAGTCGTCGTATTCCATTGCGTATTCGTCGAGCAGAGTGCTCCAGTGACCGGCGTGGTCGTTCACGGCGGCGGGATCCCACCTGTCGAGTTGGTCCCAGATCGTGTCCACGGCGTCGGCGACCGACGCCTGGGTGCCCGCGTTGCCCTCGAAGAGATGAGTGTGGAAGAGGCCGAGGGTCAGGACGAAGGCGGCGATGCTCGAGTTGGCCAGTGTGTCGTCGGCCGGGTATCTGTCGTAGAGGCAGATCACCCCGTCGGACTCGAGATCCACGCCGTAGCGGTAGTCGGGCTCGGCCGTGACGATGAGGTAATCGCGTCCGGCGCGGGAGAAGATGCTCAGGAGCCGTTCGTCGTGGACGAACCCGATGTCCCTCACGTCCACGGTGGGCAGTCCGACGGCGGTCAGGAACCGCCCGGTCCGGTCGGAGACGCGGGGATGGACGAGTTCAGGTCGGATCGGCGCGAGCCGGCCGTCCCAGACCCGGCGAATCTGTTCGACGAGGTCGTCCCAGGATGGAACGTCGGATGCCGCCATTGATCTTCTCCTGTCGTGGGGGCGGATCAGGTGCGGTCCGCGCGCCCGCGTTGATTCCCCTCAATGCTCACACGTGCGGTCGAAGCTGTGGGGTGGCAAACCCGATCGGAAATGGGGAATAGCAGGTATCCGACTCCCCATCGACTCACGTCCCGACCGTGGGCACTGGCCCTGACCCGCTTTGGTGGACATCCGAGATCAGGGCTCGAGGGGTCTTAGGAGGATGTCCAGCTGCGCCGTTGCGTTGAAGGATCGGCTGACGTGTTGACCCATCTCCGTCCCAGTCGACAGCGCCCATCGGAAGAAACGCCGGGCCTCGCCGGCGTCCCGGCGGCCCGATATGAACATGTCGATGAGCTGCCCGTCCTGGCCGGCCGCCCGGTACACGTATCGCCACACCCGTTGGCCTTGACGTACGTCTCACCGCCGGGCCATCTGTCGCTTGGTGAAGACCGGCAGAAGCGGGCGGCGTGAACTATTCGGATGCGCCGAAGAGGTCACCGAGCAGGAGGCCCTGCTCAGAGAGGTCCCCGTGGGATGGGAATTCCACTCCTCAGGATCCGCGCTACCGCTGCCACAGGCACAGCCAAAGCCATACATCGATGCCGCGGAACCGGCGGACGCCCGCGCAAGCAAGATCGCGACGACAACCACCGCGAGCCAAGCGGGGGCCAGCGAAGCCTGACCTCTTCGGTTCTCTCTGGGAGGTCACGGCGGACCGCTCGCTTGTATCGCCGCAGGCCTTGGCCCTTAAGCTCTGCGTCGTGCCGGTGACTACTTCGGGCACGCTGACCACTTCGCCAATCTGCACCCACCTGCAAGGCCCACCACTCAGCAGCCCCTTACCGCCGTGACCTGCGCACACTCCCCCACCAGGTAAGATCGAGACCTATCGGCTACTTCAAGATTCGGGGAGCACTCCGCGGTGAACCAGGACGCCGCAGCGACTCTGACCTGCGCAAACGCGGAACCGCAGGCAGGGGTGGGTGCAGTTGAGGAACGTTCGATGCCGTTGGGCGCAGTTCAAGGCCGTTCAGGGCAGCCCGTTGCTCCCAACCTGCTCCCCCAACCGGGCTCGCGGTAGCCGGCGGCGTATGTGGATCCGGTGGGCGGCGCCCCGACGTTTTGAGCGCCGTCAGCGCCAGCATCCGCGGTCGGACTGGTGTCGCGCTCGACCGCGGACGGATCTATGCCGGCTCGCGCACGCCGCCGGCGTTGCCACCATCGTCGGGCATCGGTTCGGCCGGGGCTGCGGGCAATTCGTCCGGTGCCGGCTAGCGCACCCGCAACTTCTGGTAGTTGGCGGCGTAGGCCCGGTAGGTCGGGTTACCGGAGTAGGCGGCGTGGACCTGGTAGGTCCCGGGACGCAGGTCGGCGGTCCGCAGTTCGACGACCGCCTTGCCATCCATCAGTGGTACGACCTGCACGGTGCCGCCGAAGGTGACGGTGACCTCGCCGGTCGGGGTCGGAGCGTGATGCTTCGGTCCGCCCGCCGGCTCGACGGTCACGGTCAACCTGAACGTTTCCCCGCGGACAACCGACGCTGGCGTGGCTTTCGCCTTGACCTTGACGGCGGCCGGGCCGGAGGGCACCTCGAACGACGCCCTACCCTCCGACGCCTTCAGGTAGCCGAAGCCGAGGTACTCGGCCTTGAGTGCCCGGGCGCCCGCCGGCAGACCCGCAGGCAGCGTGACAGTGGCCGCGCCGTCGTCGAGGTGGGCGAGCGTCGACCAGGAGCCGATGCTGAACCGCACCTGACCGCCGGCCTCGAACCCGTCGGCCGCCGTGACCGTCGCGGTGGCCGTGGTCGTCTGGGCCTTACTCGCGTACGGCGCGACAGCCACCTCGGTGGTGGTCGTGACGTCGCTGTTCGGGATCCCGCGGATGTCGTTCCACTCGCGGACGGTCAGTGGGATCACGGTGCCGTGACGCGGACGGACGACACCCGCGTTGGTCATCGTGATCGCCTTGGCGTTCCACGTCGGGGCCTCGATGTTCTCGTGGCATGCGGCCTGGTATCCGCCGCCGTTCGTGTACCGGTCACCCCAGAGGTAGAACTGGCCGGGGCAGGAGGTGTCACCGGGGTTCGCCTTGAAGATGACCGGTCCCTCGTACCCCTGGTTGGCGACCCACGTCGTCCTCCCCAGCGCCGGCGCGACCAACGTCCAGTTGTCGAGGTTGCTGTCCAGGAAGTCGGTGTGCTTCTCCGAGAAGATGTCCGAGCCCTGGTTGCCAGCCTCGTTCTTGGTCACCCGGTAGTAGTGGTCGCCGACCCGGATCGCGGTGGTGTCGATCCGCGACAGCGGAGCGGGGTCCTGCCAGACCTGGGGAGCGGAGAACGTCTTGAAGTCCCGCGTCGTGGCGTACCACATCTGCGCGTTGCCCTGGCCGGTGCGGTTCACCGGGTCGCTCCACAGCGACTGGGCCCAGAACACGACGTAGGCGCCGATCTCCTCGACCCACAGCGACTCCGGGGCAAAGGCGTTGCCCGCGTTGTCGGGCGCGACCTTCACGTGCCGCTGAGGGGTCCAGTTCACCAGATCGTGCGACTCGAACACCTCGATGTACTGGGTGTCGTTGATGGCGTATCCACCCTGGTCGTACCAGTTGAGGTCGGTGGCGATCATGTAGAACGTGTCGCCGTCGGGTGATCGGACGATGTGCGGGTCACGAAGGCCCTGGTCGCCCAACTGGGAGATGAGTGACGGCCCGCCGCCGGTCAACCCGGTCCAGTCCAGAGCGGTGTTCCCGTTGGACGTGGCGAACATGATCTGCTCGCCGTCGGCGATTCCCTCGCCCTTGAAGTAGCCCATGAAGTACCGCTCGTACTCCTCGGAACGGGGCATGGCGGTGATGGCCACCGGGAACGACTTCGTCCGCGAGGCCGTACCCTTGGTGATGGTCGCCGTCAGGGTGCCGGCGACGTCCTCGTGGCCGAAGGCCGGGCGGGTCACCTCGCCCGTCGGCGTGACGAGTTTGGTGGTCGACCTCCAGGTGATCGTCGAGCCGAACTCGCCCTTGGCGCCGAGGTCCAGGTTCCCGCGTACGTCATCGGTGCCCGGCAGGGTCAGGTCGAAGGCGTCGCGGTCGACCGCCTGCGCGTCGTCGAACTCGGCTTTCACCACGACGGGGATCTCCCGTGTGGTGACCTCCTGGGCGCCCTTGCGGACAGTCGCGGTGAGCGTGGCTGTCGCGTCGGGTTGCCCCTGCGCGGGCCGCTTGATCGTGCCGGTCATCGCGACCTTGCGGGCGCTGGGGACAGCGGGCGGGGTGTAGACCTCGACGACCGAGGGGTCCGAACTCGTCCAGGTGATGGCCGAACCCGCCACGGAGCCCACCTTGGGCAGAACGATGTCGTGTACGACCGCACTGGTCAGGCCGAGGTCGATGGCGGCGGCGTCGGCGCGGACGCCCTCGGAGACGGTCCTTCCCGCCAGGGTGAGTGTCTCGTCGAGACCCAGTGCCCGGTCGTAGACCCGGAAGTCCCGGATCGTCCCGCGGAACGAGTAGTGACCCGACGTCTGCGAGCGACCGAGGAAGTTGCAGTTGGTTCCGGCAGAGCTCACCGACGGTGGCGTGGTCAGGTTCGTCGACGTCGCGTGCTGCACGCCGTCGAGGTAGAGCCGGCCGGTCCAGCTCGTTCCGTCCGGGTTCAGCGACTGGGTGTAGGTGACATGCGTCCACGCTCCCTCAAGCATGCGGACCCGGTTCTGTTGCAGGTTCGCCGGACCCACCGCGACGCGGAACCGTTGGGTGTTCGACGCGAAGATCGAGCCCTCGGCGCCCGTGTCGGCGTCGCACGAGCCGGACTTGCGGCCGAAGCTCCACATCTGGTGCTCGCCGACGTTCGCCGGGTCGATCCACACGTCGTAGTCAACGGTGAGGTTGGACATGCCGGCGGTGATGTCGCTCGGCAGCGCCACGTACGCGCCGTCGAGGGCGCTCTGGTAGGAGTCGGGGTTGAACCTGACTCCGTCCCCGGTCAGGCTCGCCTTCCCGGGATGCACCAGCGTGGCGTTCGCCGCCGAGCCCGCGCTACCCGAGTTGACCAACGTCGTTCCACTGGTTTCGTCAAGCGCGAAGTGGTGCACCAGACCCACATCGAGCCGCTGCTCGGCAGCGTGCGAGGGTGTCGCGCCGATCGGAACCGACATGAGTGCACCCAGTGTCAGGGCCACGACACCTCTGCCCTTCCGACTCAATCCGGGACGTGACCTTGGCTGCCGCAGTCGCAATTGGTCCTCCTTGGCCGGCGTGGTGGTGGCGCGCTCCGACGTGGACTAAGGGTGTTAACGCTAACTACGGCCTGTGGTCGAGTCAACGCGATCCGTCCCGGCCCGAGGCGTAGGTCGTCTGCTGCCAGAGCGGCGCTGACCAGGAAGCCACCCGGATCGGTGGGCCGGCCGGCTACTTCGAACGGTTGGACCCTGAAGGGGCGCCCCCGTACCGGCCTTCGGGGCAGAGCCAGGGTGGCCCCCGATAGGAATGCCACTCCCGGTCCACCAGGCTTGGATCGTGAGGAACTGATCATGGGGGTCGGGCTGAAGAACATGCTTCGCACGCTGGTGACTGCGACGACAGCGATGGCTGTCATGGCGACGCCGGCAGTCGCTGCTGCCGCTCCGCAGGAGGCGAATCACGCCGGGCTGCAGAGTGGGCTCGACGAGCTCGTAGCCGCCGGCGCGATCGGTGCGCTGGCGCAGGGTGCGTAACGAGCACGGCCTGTGGCAGGGCGCCAGCGGCGTCGCCGAAGACGGCAGAAACGGGGCGGTCCCGGTCGGCGGCCGGTTCCGGGACCCGATTCGGGTTTCTCGTACTCGAACACCGGCTACACCCTCCTGGGCCAGATCATCGAGAAGTCGACGGGCACGTCCTACGCCGAGCAGATCGAGCACCGGGTGATCCGGCCATTGCAGTTGGACGACACGTCGCTGCCGGGAGCCGCGACGCGGATTCGCGGACCCCATCCCCACGGATACGTGCCCATCGGTCAGCGGAACGGCGGGTGGCAGCTCGTCGACTACACCCAGTCGAATCCGTCGGTATTCGGCGCCGCCGGCGAAATGATCTCCACCACGAAGGACCTCAACCGTTTCTTCGCCGCACTGCTCAATGGGCGCCTGCTACCCGGGCACCTGCTCGACGAGATGAAGATGCCGGGTGTCGAGAGCCGTACGCATGGTCTCGGGCTGGCGTTGCGGGACACACCGTGCGGGGTCCGTGTATACGGCAACGACGGCGACGTCCTGGCCTACCAGGCCTATTCTTTCTCCACCCACGACCGGCGCCGCCAGGTGACGGTCGCGGTGACGCCTAACTTCGACGGTAACATCGACGACGCCGACGCCGACGCCGACGCCGACGGCATCTGCGCGCCTCGGTTATAAAGATCTCAGCACCGGAAGGGAGCGAACGGCGATCCTACCCCGCGAGGCCGTTCGAGATGTCCACGACCAACCAACGACCGACACCAAGCTCTCGTCACCCGTCGATTCAGGCCCTGAGGCGTCCAGCGCCGAGTACGCATAACCGCGGCAACTCCGTCAGGCACGATCATTGCTGCTCGGCGAGCTCTTCCGGTTCGCCGAACGGGTCACCACAGAGGATGCGCTGGTCACGGCACCGCGAGTGGGATCGGCGTCTCAGCTCCTCGCCAGATCGCGGACGCTGGCCTGAGGTATGGCCATCGGAGGAGCCGCCCTCCCGCAGCTGCGGCTATGGCTGACGGCAAGGCCCACCGGAACGAGGAGCAAAAGCAACCGGCGAGGTATACGAACTCCCCTACCAGGGCTTGGACGCACTAACCGCCTCATAGGCGGTGTCACCTCCACGATCGGCGCGATGACTGCGGCAGAGTACGGTGTCGAACTGACTGTAGGGAGCGTCATCTTCGAGGTGCCTGTCCAGCGGATCTTTCCGGATCTTGACCTGGACACCTTCTGGGACGACAACGAGTACGCGCTCGGCGCCTACGTCGACGTGCCTCCGTCGCCCGCGTTGATCGATTCGGTCGAGGCTGAGCTGGGCTACTGGCTGCCGGTGTTGTACGTGACGTTGATGTGGTCGCATAACGGCGGGATGCCGCACCACACGTGTTGTCCGGCGCCGAGCCGGACCACGTGGGCCGACACTCATGTCGCCGTGGACGGGGTCATGGGGATCGGACGGGAGAAGCGATACTCGGTGGCAGGCGAGGCTGGCAGCCGATTCTGGATCGAGGAATGGGGCTACCCGCCGATCGGCGTGTACGTTGCTACCTGCCCATCCGCTGGACACGACATAATCGCCTTCGACTACCGGGACAGCGGCCCCGACGGTGAACCGCGAGTAGTCCACGTCGACCAAGAGTGGGATTACCGGATCACGGTGCTGGCACCGAGCTTCGTGTCCTTTGTGCAGGCCCTTCGGCCCGCGAGCGAATACGAAGAAGAGGGCTGAAGCTCCCGCACGACGACACTGCCCAGTGAGCATGACGACGAGTCACCGGCATGACCGGCGCCGGTTTCGCGCGATCGTGATGACGCCACGTAGCGCGCGATCGGCGGCAGATCCGGATACTTGATCGAGGCTCGCTGGCCGTCGAGACCCACGCGCGTTCGAGGTGCGGTGGACATCTATGGTCCCTGCATGTCGATCACCGACCAAGACTTGGTCATCGAAGCGGCGGAAGCCGGGGCTGCGGTCGTCCGCTCGCACTACGGATCATCGCTGACACGCTTCCAGAAGTCCGCAGGTGACTTCGCCACCGCGGCCGACATCGAGGCTGAGAAGGCCATCATCGATGTGGTACGTACGGCGCGCCCGGACGATCTCGTGCTGGGTGAGGAGAGCGGGCGCACGGGCAACGGCGAGAACGATCGCATGTGGCTGGTCGACCCGTTGTGCGGAACGTTGAATTATGCCGTACGTAATATGCTGGCCTCGGTGAATGTGGCGCTGCGAGCCGGTGGGCAGGTCACGGTGGCCGCCTCCGCGGACCCGTTCACGAACGAGGTGTTCTGGACTGACGGTGCCGCTGCGTACGTGCGTCGCGGTGGTTCGGACCAGCGACTTGCCCCGTCGGCCGAGTCGAGACTGGTCGACGCCAATCTCGACCCACCGTTTCCCAACAAGGGAGTCTTCTCGGCCGCCCGGATGCTCGCTGACGAAGGATTCATCGAGCAGTTCCGCCCTCGCGTCGTCTCCACCACCCTGGCCGTGGCTTGGGTCGCCGCTGGCCGCCGCGCCGCCTACGTCACCGATGGTCACCTGTCCAACAGCGTTCATTTCGCGGCGGGAATCGCCCTCTGCCAGGCAGCCGGTTGTGTAGTCACCGGGATCGACGGCCAGCCGATTCACACCGGTCTGGGCGGTCTGGTTGTGGCTGCAGACGAGCAGACGCATGCCGCCCTACTGACCCTCGTCGCGAACCAGCGCCCACGAACGGATTGATCCGGTATCCGCTTCTCGGCATGTGCGGATGCCACCCGACCACGACCAGGACCACCAGTGCTGACGCCTTCGGATTCGCCGAAGAGGTCTCCAGCCTGAAGGGCCAGGTCAGAGCACTGCACGTGGGATCGGTGTCTCGAATGACGGAACAGCGGCGGACTCCAGCATGCTCACCCGCAACGCTCCACATCGATCTGCAGTACGCCCACGGACGCGGCCTTAGGCGAACCGGGACGCCGGCCGACGCCAGCCATCCCGGGAACAACAACGCCTGACCACTTCGACCTCTACTGGAAGGTCACACCGCACCGCTAGACCGCGTCACCGCAGGTCAAAGCTCTCGTCCCTATCCGGCGTCGGTGAACACTTCGGGCGCGGTGACCCCTTCGCCAACCTGCACCCAATCTGCTCCCACTTGCAAGACCAGGCCCGGCCAACGGCTCCTTACCGCCTTGACCTGCGCACACTCCCCTACCAGGCGGCATAGAGCGCCGTCGACTGCTGCCCAAAACCGGGGAGCACTCCGCGAGAACCAGGACGCCGCACCGACTCTGACCTGCGACAACGTGGAGCCGCCCGCAGGGCTGGGTGCAGTTGGGCGGCGGTCGATGCCGTTGGACGCGGTTCAAGGCCGTTCAGGGCACCCCGTTGCTCCCAACCGGCTCCCCCCAAACCGGGCTCGCATCGGACCGCCGACCGATCGTGAGCGTCCGGCGCGGTGCGTTGGTTGGCGCCAGCGCTGGCTCTCGCGGCCCCATCGGTCGATCGGGAAGCACGCCCACGACCGCCGCGCCTTGTCAGCGGCATGAGCGTAAGCCTGATCTCGTCGGTGGAATTGACTCGCCGCGATGGAAAGGCGGACGCCGTCGGGCCGAAAACTTCACCATGGGAGCCTCCCCGACGAGGGCACCATTCAACGCCGCAGACCCCACAGGACGATCCCGAAGCCGAGGATGTTCGAGTGGCCGACGAGGACCATGAAGGTGAACACCCGACGGAGCGCGCGTTGAGGGCGTTGTCGCGGCCGGAGTCGCGGCGCCGAGGCTCCAGCGGGGTGCTGGGGCCTCGGCGCCCTTCGCCTTGCTCGGCCTAGCGGGGGACGCTACAGCCTGCGGTGATCGGCCGATGGAGCGATCTCGGCCGATCAGGCCTGCAGGTGTACGCGGCGGCGCCGTGCGACGAGCACCAGCGCGATGCCGACCGCGACGGCGACCGCAGCCGCGCCGACGAACAGCATGGTGTTGTCGCCGGTGACCGGCAGGCCCGGGCCGGCGCTCGACGACGCCGACGGCGCCGCCGATGCCGATGCCGATGCCGACGGCGATGCCGTTGCCGTTGCCGTTGCCGTTGCCGACGGCGAGACGGTCGGCGAGCTCGCGGCGACCTTCTTCGCCGGCACGAAGACGCGCGGCTCGTCGCTGTCGTCGCCCCTGACCTGCGCCAGAGTGTGGTCCTCCTCGCCGTTCTCGCCGGCCAGGATTTTCCAGCCCGCCGGGGCGGTGAAGGTCAGCAGGACGTCGCCGGCTGGGAGGTGGGCGAAACGGAACAGGCCCTTGGCGTCCGTGACGGCCTCGGCGTACTTCGTCTTGCCGTCGGCACTGGTGGCGACGACCTTGACACCCGGAACGCCAGGCGTCCGGGGCGTCCACTCGGCATCATCGGACTCACCCTGGAAGACGTAGCCGCCGAGATCGCCGAAGGCGCCCGCCACCAGCAGCCGCACGCTGGTGATGTTGTCGGCGTCGTTGGCCTCGCCGTTGTCGGCGGCAAGCGCGAAGGCAACGAATCCGTAGCCGGACTGCCACGCCACGTGGTTGGTCTTGCCGGTGATCTGAACGGTCTTGGTGGCGCCGGCGGCGAGGTCGAAGCCGGTCGACAACTCACCGTAGGCAACACCGTCGACGCCCTCGCTGTCGCCGCCGGTGTAGTGCACGTGCTTGGCGTCGACGGAGCTCTTGTTCGTCACCGTGACCGTGATGGTGAAGGTCTCGCCCTCGGCGTAGTTGGCCTTGTCGGCGGCGGAGGTCACCGCGATATCCGGCTTGGAGTCGGCGGCCAGGGCGGCCGTTGCCGGAAGGACGGCCACGAGCACGCCCACGAGGGCGGCGGCGGCAAGTTTGCGCATGAAGGTCTCCGTAATGGGAGGCGGGAATCAGCGCGATGCTAGCGGCTGGGCGAGTCACCCCGCTGTCCCAAGATCGAGAACGTGATCGGAAAGGTATCCGATCACGGATAGCTTGATGATCGAGTGAACGCTCAAAGCACGCGATCCGCAGGCCAACCGTCGACAGAAAAGACGACGACTCCCCCACCTGCCGCAAGAGCGGACAGGCCTAACCGCGTCAACTCCAGGCGAGCAAGCGACGACGCCCCACAATTCGGCCGCCTCGAAAGTCACAGAGCGTCGGCGGCGACGACGACACGACAAGCGGTGCAGCGGCGAAGCCCGGGACACTGGGAAGGACACGCGCAAGTAGCTGTCGGCTCTCCGCCTCCAAAGGCGACCGCTGCCCACCATCGGAGCGTTCCACTCGGGCGGGCCATCTACACCGTGGCGGCCTCGCCAGGGAACCAGCAGCAACGTCGCGGCGCCACCACCCGCCCCAAGACGACCCGCTGCGGGTAACCCAGAGCCGCCGATCTGACCCACCAGCCCGAGCACAGTCAGCGCCACGCCTGCCTGCCCCATCATCGCGGCGACCGCGGCACAACCGCGCTGCGTCCCGCTGCTCCCAATCTGCTCCCAATGTAAGCGGCACATACGGCGAAGCCCATTACCGGATAGTCCGGTAACGGGCTTCTGACCTGCACAAACTGAGAGTGGGCGATGCTGGTATCGAACCAGCGACCTCTTCGGTGTGAAACAGGACGCCGCACCCGCTCTGACCTGCGGCAACCTAGAGCCGCAGGCAGGGGTGGGTGCAGTTGAGCGCCGTTCGATGCCGTTGGACGCGGTTCAAGGCCGTTCAGGGCACCCCGCTGCTCCCAACCTGCTCCCCCCAAACCGGGCCCGCACCGGACCGCCGACCGATCGTGAGCTCGGGCCCAGTGCTCTGGTTGGCGCCAGCGTTGGCGCCCGCAGCCGTATCGGTCGATCGGGGAGCACGCTCACGATCGACGCGCCTTGTCAGCGGCATGACAGGATGCACGACGTGGACGCTGCCGAGGAGAGTCCCCGTTCGGTGCTGGCGATCAACGACTGCGGCCTGCTCCTCATCCAGGGCGGTGTCGGCACCTGGCTGGTTCAGGGTTCGGCTGATGGGTTGGTCTATGCAGCCGGTGAGCGGCTGGTGTGGCTGTTGCCGTTACTGGAGCGCTCCCCGGCCGACATCATCGCGGCGTTGCCTCACATGCCCCTGGCAGACACGCCGCTACCCGCCCTCGTGCGGTTCGCGCTCACCGCGTGGGGTGAACACTGGCCGGCGCTGGCGCTCGGTTGGCTGGAGTCCGGGTGGCCGATCCGAGACCTGGTCGACGTGCTGGCCGATATGAAGGACTCGCCGGCACTCTCTCAGCCGCTCCGTTGCCGGGCACTTGGTCTGTGGCAGGCCGCAGCAGGTAACTGACGGCGCGACAAGCTGGCTGCAGAGGGACAGCGCGGATCGCGGCATCTTCGGATACTCAATCCGGCAGCATGGAGTCCTTTGGACGGTCAGGCCGACGACCCGCAGGCTGCGGCGTCGGGCGCGCTGCCATGACTTGGCGAGAGGAGTCGATTATGGCCACCATTAGTGTCGATGCCGTTGTTGACGTTCCTGCGCAACAGGTATGGGAAGCCATCGCGGATGTGGGTGCGGTACACCAGCGACTCCTGCCGGGGCGGGTGGCGGGAACCTCGATCGACGGCGACGTCCGCATATTGACCATGCCGGACGGAGCACAAGTCCGCGAACTCATCCTTGCGATCGACCACGAGCTCCGCAGGATGGCGTACGCGGTGACGGATGGGCAACGACTCCCGCTGACTTATCACCACGCCTCGTTTGAGGTGTTCGACAGGGGTGACCAGAGCCAGATCGTCTGGCTGACCGACGTACTCCCTCATGCTCTGGCCGGACTGGTGAGGGCTCGTGTCGAGCGGGGGATCCTCGAAATGAAAGAGGTCCTGGAAGCCAACCACACGACGGCAGCGCCGCACTGACATCGGCAGATGTGCGCGCTTGCCATTCAGAAGTCGCCGCTGGAGGGCGCCAGGCTCAGCGCGTCTCGCTGTGGGTCGTGCTGAGCCTCGCGCAGGCCAGCACGGTCAGAGCGGCTCCGAGCAGCAGCGCCGCGACTGCGACGGCGGTCTCGACGTCGGGCGCGGTACGCCTTGGCATTCCGCAAGCTGATCCGCGGCGCCTGCTGGCGGACATGCCGCAGCGCCGCCATCCTGTCCCCGTCCTGAACACACGGATTTCGGCGAGCAGCGGATCCTCAGACCTGACGCCCTGGTGCTGCTGATACAGGTCGGCCCATCGATCTGTGTGTTGCGCGAACGGGATCGGCGCCGGCAACCGGTAGAGCGGGTACGAGCGTCTGAAGTGGCTTCCGCTCCCATCTGTCAGCTGGCGTGGCCGGGCGAGGGCGCGGCTGCGCGGCCCGGCCGGGGTCCTGCTCGGCGGTGGCCGGGCAGCGTCGAATCACGCGGCGGATTGCCGAAGACGTACGGCATCAGATCTCTTGGCCGCGGTGCGCCATGCTGCATGGTGATGGCCTGCGCAAGGCGGTCACGGTCCGCCTCGAAATCGGCGCAACGAGTTTCGACGTTGACACGATGCTGACCTGGCTGCCGCCCGCGCTCTCAGCACCTGGGCCCCGCCGGATGCCGCACGCCGGACGGGGACCTTGGCGATGCCTCCGGGTGGCATATGCTGCCGCGGCACGACGGGGAGGGTGACATGCGACGGTGGCGGGTATGGGTGGCGGTGGCCGCCCTGGCCGGGGTGACGGCGATGGCGGGGTGCCGGGCACCGGCAGGGCTGGACGGCAACCTGACCGACGACTGGCCGCCCGCCGCGGCGGCCGTGCAGTTCACCCCGAAGGCGGGCGACTGCCACGTGGATCCCGAACCGTCGAGTTACCTGACCAGCTACCACCCGGTCGACTGCACACGGCAGCACCTGCTGGAGACCTTCTACCTGGGCACGTTCACCGGCCCGGTAGCCGAACGGGAAACCCCGCCGCCGGTGGGCTCGGCAATGCTTCGACCGGCGTTTGCCGAATGCGACGCGAAGGCGACCGCGTTCGTCGGTGGCGACTGGCGGGGCGCTCGCCTGACGGTGCAGGTCGCGCCCCCGTCTCCGGGCGGATGGCAGGGTGGCAGTCGCTGGTTCCGGTGCGACATCTTTGAGCTGGACACCGCCGACGGCGGCTCGGCGCAACGGCATCCGGACGACCACCCGGTGCAGCACACCGGCAGCCTGCGGGACGAACTGAAGGGCACGTCACCGCTGGCCTTCGGGTGCCTGAACGAGGACCGGTACGGCAAATTCGAGCAGAGCACCTGCGCCGGGCCGCACACCTTCGAATACGTCGGCTCATGGACGGCGCCCGACACCTCGTACGCGGACGCGGACCGCGACGAGGACGGAGCGCACGCGAAGTGCCGGACCCTCGTGGCCCGGTATGCCAAGGTCCCGGTTGACAGCACGCTGCGCTACCGCACGGGCACCTCGTACCTGGTGCCGGCCGAGGAGGCGTGGGCGCGCGGCGACCGGGGAATCCGATGCTTCTACTGGTCAGGAGGCCCGAAGGTGACTCGCTCGATCAAGGGCGGTGGCACAAGGGCGCTGCCGGTCCGCTGAGCGCGCTCCTCGCCGTCTGGATGGTACTGGCTGTGTCCGGGGGCTGTTGCCGGAATTCACGAAGGTCACAAGGCATCGACGTACGGCTCTGCACTGCGGGGGTGCTCGCGTCGACTCACCTACCAGACCGAAACGCAAACGGTGCGTGCTGCAGTCGATCTCAGCACGCACCGTGGGCAAATCATTGGTGTCCGCGGGGCGACACGAACCAATGCCCCACCGCCGATGACGCTCAACGCAACTCTGCAGCTCGCACAGACCTAGCTGCGGTGGTGACTTCGGGTGAGTCGAAGACGTCACCGGGCCGGCTCGGCACCCTGCCGTGTTGTCTAGTGTCGGACGCAGGGCTGCCCCAGTCGGCGATCAGCGCAAAAGGAACCTTGGCGCGATCCAGCGCGCCGTCACACGCCACCCGGTGTGCCGCAACGTGAAGGCGTTCGTCCTGAACTACGTCGCTTACGACGCCGCCACGTGCTGGTGCGTCCCGACGGGCACGTCGCGCACGTTCGACGTCGACGGCACCGATCCGAACGGCGCCGGGCGATCGGGGCCTGGTTCGGCGCCCCGGCGCCGGCGGGCGTTCTCACGCCGACGGTCTCGGGCTGACCAGCGGGAGCAGCACCCCTTCGATGACGTCGTTGATCATGTCGTCGGAGACGGGGCCCTCGGTGAGCGAGTGGTAGATCATCATCGCCGAGCCGACGTTCGCCACGAGCGGGGTGACCGCGTCCGCACGGACCTCACCCCGCTCGACGCCGTCGCGCAGGATGCCCAGGAGCAGCTTCTTGCACGGGTCGGTGACCCGCTCCTTGACCATCGTGTGCACCATCGCGGCCTTCGGACCGTTCTCCGACTTGACGATCTGGAAGGCCGCGCCCCGGGTCGCGTCGAACGCGTCCCGCAGGCTCCGGAGCACCGTCGCCAGATCGGTCCGCAGCACGCCGCGGAGCGGAATGGCCACCGGCGACGGCAGCGCGTTGTAGAACGCGTCCAGGATCAGCTCGTCCTTGTCCGCCCAGCGGCGGTAGAGCGTGGCCTTGCCGGTGTGTGCCGCGGCAGCGACGCTGTCCATCGTCAACTTCGCGTAGCCGAACTTCTCCAGCTGCTCGATGACCGCGTCAAAGATGGCCTGTTCCAGGACACGCCCGTGACGTCGGGCGGGGGCCGGGGTGTGTGGCGATTCCGCTCTGGTCCGAGTCACCTGCAAGCCCTGTCTGCTGGACAACCTGTCTACGGAGAGAACGAATCCGTACCCATCTCCGGCCACCGGGTCCCAGTGTAAGCGCACCCAGCGGCGACTCCCCTCTCCGAGAGCCGCCTCCAGCCGGCACCCACGCAGCACCACGGGATGGAATCGGCGGACCCGCTTGCAAGAGACGAATCTGCCCTCGATGCGGGCGTTCTGAAGATGGTCGGAATATGAATCAGAAGTTCGCTGAGTACGTGGACGTCCTGCAGGAGCGCAACTTGCTTCCGTCGTCCACCCATTGCATCTTCGTCACGGGTTCCCTAGCTCGTGGCTGGGCCCATGAAATGAGCGACATCGATCTGGTCGTGGTGTCGGCCGAGCCTTTCGTGGATGATCGGTTGGCGGAGATCACCGTTGTCCTCGAACCCGATTCGTTGGGACTGGCCGCTTTTACCTATGAAGGCCGGCGCGGCGAGGTGAAGTACTGGCTCGACACCCAGGTCGACCAGTTGTTCGGCAAGGTGAGCCGGAAGGCATTCGACGCGGATCAGCGGATCGGCAGCCGACTCACGGAGGTGGAGGAGTTCTTTCTCGGCCGGCTGGGCACCTGCATACCGATCCTTGGCGAGGACTGGCTCCTGCGGCGTCAGAACGATCTGCAGGAATCGGCTTTCCAACGTTTCATGATCATGCAAGCGTTGAACAATTCGGACCGTGCAGCGGACGCCGCCTTCGGCCTGGTTGCGAGCGGCGAGGCGGACGGCGCGGTCCTGGCGGCCAGGCAGGCGTTCGGGTGGTCGATGGAGGCGCTTCTCATCAGTCATGGTGAGTACAGCGTCGACATGAAGTGGCGACCGCGCAGGATGCGTGTAGCGGCCCCCAGCCTGGTTTCCTACGAGCAGTACTGGTCGATCGAGACCATGCGTGAATATTCGACCTCGAATCCCGTGAAATGGGTTGAAACAGTAGTCGAGCTATGCAAGGAACTGAGCATGGAAATAGAGGTGTGACGTGTTTCATTTGAGCTCAGTTCCGAGGCGGCACCGGTTGGTGAGGATGCGAAAGTTCGCTGGATCGCTTCTGATCGCAGCCCCGGACCCTGCTGACAACATAGAGCTCAACGACTCCGCCGCGTTGATGTTCCGGGCCATCGACGGCAAGCGCTCCGTGGCCGAGATAGGCGAGCTGGTGGCCGCAACGTTCGGCATTCCGGTCGACGAGATCATGGATGACGTGGCCGAGTTCGTCGCTGACCTGGGCGAGCGGAGGATCGTCGACCAATTTGGTGCCTCGGACGCGTCGGCACCGGTTCCGGGGCCTACATCGTCACCGGCGACCGGACCGGTGCCCTTCGGAAGTCACCGCCCGACGACATCGACTTCGGTGGACCGCTGATGGAGCCCTATCGGAGCACGTTCGACAGCTGGAACGAACGGGCCAGTGTGCGCACCAAGCCGCGTCGATCCCTGGACGACCCACGCGACGTCCAACTGTTTTTTCCCCCAGAATTTGTTCCGGCGTTGAGCCACCCGCTGGTCGCGGCACGCGGTCCCGAGGTGGCTCGGCGGATCCTCCTGTACTCCCTGTACCAGTATCTGCACTTCACCACGGTGCTGGAGCAGGTCGCCGTCCTGCCGGTCACGTGTCGCATCTCCACGGGGATCAGCGGGCTAGACCTGCCCGCCGCGATGCGAACGGACGCCTTCAAGATCACCACGGACGAAGCATGGCACGCCCAGTCCGCTCACGAGTTCATTGCGCAGGTGGCTCGCGCCGTCGAGGTTCCCGCGAACACTGTCGTCGAGCCCCGGTTCGTCCGGCGGTTGTCGGAAGTGCGCGAGACGTTCGATGTGAGCTCTCGCTACCTTGTCGACCTGATGTTCGCGGTGGTGAGCGAAACGCTGGTTTCCGGGCTGCTCTCGGACATTCCGAAGGATTACCGGCTGCCGGTCCCGGTACGCGCGATCGTCGCCGACCACGCCGCGGACGAGGGTCGACATCACGCATATTTTCGTAAGGTTCTCGAGCGGGTGTGGCCACAACTGTCGCTGCAGGAGCGCCGAATGATAGCGCCCAGAGTGCCGGAGTTCATCCGAACCTTCCTCGATCCAGACAAGGCGGCAGTGGCGTCGGCTCTGAACGCTACCGGTTTCCTCCCTGCCGAGATCGACGAAATTCTTCGGAAGTCTTATCAACCTGAAACGGTTCTGAATACCACCCGCGAGGCATCCCAGGCCACGGTGCGGAGTTTTTCGCAGGTCGGGGCGATGGAAGACCTCGAAGTGCAGGACGCGTTCCAGGCTGCGGGGCTGTCGCTTACCCGTTGAGCCAACGTTTACGACGGCGGAGAGGAGCCGGTCGCGATGCGCGATGACAAACCGTTCGGAGAAGGGCGGCACCCATGAGAGAGGAGGAGCCGCCGCGCAGAGGCACCCTGGTTGCGGTGGTGGGCCTCGACGGCGCAGGAAAGACGACTCAGGTCCACGCCCTCGGTGACTGGCTCGCATCGCGAGGAGTGCAGGCCATGGCGCAGACGAGCGTATCGATGGCACCAGTACGTGCCGCGCTCACGAAAATCGCCCACGAAGACGGGTTTACCGATCACCTCGACATGATCGGCGCCGAGACCATGCGGCTGATCTCGGCGTGCTCCAAGCTGGCCAGGGTCGCCGCCCTGCGGGAGTCCCTGCAGCACCGCACTGACCTGGTGATCCTGGACAGATACACCTACTGCCAGTACGCGCTCGCCGCTGCCCATCGGGTGGGCAGCGTGACGTTCCTTCGCCGGATGTTCGCTGGTCTTCCCCGTCCGGATCTGACCATCTTTCTCGACGTGGACCCGGAAGCCGCTGCCCGACGAATAAACGATCGTGGTATCGACACCGAGGACGTCGTTTTTCTGAAGGAGTTCCGGGAGGCGTACCGTTCGCTCCCAGAATTCGATGATTTTGTGGTCGTTGACGGTAATGGCACCCGGGAGCAGGTGGCAGGTCTTCTACGCGCGACGCTCCGGTCGGCCTTTCCGGACAGATTCGAGAAGGCCGCCTAGGCGCGCAGAGCACGACCCTGATGTCACGACCAGGGTGTTTCCGCCGTACGTGAATGGCTCCAGCATCGTTCCAAGCCCAGCTGAGGAGAGAATGTGAACAGGTATCAGGGCGACACCATTGAGGACGGCATGTTCAGCCGGATCGGCACCTGCCACATGCACGTCGATGCTGGTGGGTTCGCCGCTGCCGTCGACATCGCGAAGATCCTCGATGCCAAGCACCCGGCGCCGTGCAAGGCGGTTCCTGTTGTGGACCTGGTTAGTGGGCCGCAGCGCAAGCAGTCGCCGGACGCCTACGCGGAACATCACCCCGCGCACGACAAGGATCCACAGGCTGACTCCTTCGCCTCGATCTACCTCGGCGACGTGGCACGGCTCTCCCTGGCGCCGACGATCCTGAACGAGGTCTACGCCGCGTACCCCAACGCGATCGTGGAGCTGGAGCAGGTGAGTTTCGCGATCACCTGGGACGGTCAGCCGAAGACGGTGGAGAACGAGTACGACAGCGTGAAACTCGTCGTGCCGGGTGCCCGGCAGATTGTCACGCAGGTGTCGTACGAATACCACCACGGCTTCAATCTCGACCGGAGCGCCCCGCAGCCCGACCTTGACCAGTTGGTCGAGCATCTGGCCGGACGCGACGTCGAGTTCGGCAGCATCTACGTCTTCGATCGCGGCGACCAGCTCGCGTACCGGACGAACTGCTTCACCGCGGGTGGGGTTGCCGACAAGCTGATCAAGGAGCGGCAGATTTGCGCCGAGACGGTCGCGGAGCTGACGGGTAACGAGACCCGCGTCAAGACGGTCCTGGAGAAGGTCCTCGGCATCTGGCAGCCCGCACGCTAGTTGAACGCACACCCGAGGCTGCCGGCCACACCGTTCCGCGCGGCAGCCGCGCAACGACGCGGGGAACGGCAGACATGAGTTGAGCGGGGAGCCGGTGAGCGAGACGTTAGTTGATTGGTCGAGCACCTTCTACAGGTCGCCCGAGTTGGTGGCGGGCAGGACGGTGCACTGCGCGGTCGACGCCCCCTTACCGGCGGTGGCCTTCCTGGAACGTGTTGGTGTGGCGGGGGTCCAGTTCACCGGTGAATTGGCCGCCGCTCACGCCGCGATCCTGTGGGATGAGATCGCGTCGTGGCGTACGTCGGCGGACGGTGGCGCCGGCCCGCCGCTCGGCGAGGAACTGCTGGCCAACGCCTGCACGGCCGACGGTTTCAAGCGTGCCGCTGAGCTCGGGTCGGTCGGGCTCGGGCTCGTCCGCGGCGAGTTCCTGTTCGCCGTGGGGGTTGCGGCGCTCGTGGACCAGCAGTTCACCGGCGGTGGCACGGTCGCCGATGCGTTGACGAGCGACGGGGAATGGCGGACTCTCTGCCGGCTGCTGGCTGATCAGCGGCTGCGTCGCATGCTAGCTGAACAACTCATGTTCATCCTGGACGCGGCGGATTCCGCCTTTCCTCCGTCCGCTCCGGTGTTCGTCCGGTGTTTCGACTACGGCGACGCCTACAGCGGCACCGGCGGCGGCCTGCGTGGCGCGGCCCTCCTGCTCGACCAACTGCCCGAGGCGGTGGTGTTTCTTGCGAACATCGTGGCCGAGGCGCAGGCTCGTCATGCCGTCCGGTACGTGTTCGCGATGCCTATGGTGGCAACCTACGCGGAGTTGACGGAGACAGTGGCGCTCGCGGGTCGTGGCGGTGTCACCTTCGCGGCGTCTCCCGACGACCTCACTCGGCCGGGCTTCGGGTGGGAGGTCGAAACCCCGGCCGCGTGCCTCTGTACGGGGCTCTGGAGTGACCACCTAGAGCGGGAGTACGGGATCGTCCCGGCGCTGTGTGGGATCGGCACGAATGACCTCACCCAGTTCACCCTGGCGCGCCCGCGCCGTATGCCGGTTCGACTGGTCGACGCGCGTCATGAGGCACACCCTGCGGTCCTGGCACTGCTGGGCACGCTGGCCGACGACTGCACCGGTCGAGGGATCAGCGCGGTCCTGTCCGGGGCCGCCGGCGAGGACCCCGGATATCGGGCGTTCGCGCGGCAACTCGGTTTCCTGGTCTCCTGCCCGATACCCGCGTTGATGACCGTGGCACACGATCGCCTGACGCCGGTGTTGACACAGGCGGTGGCGGCGGATCGGCTCGTCGACGCATACGGTGTGGCCGACGCCATCGGGCGGGGTACGAGGCACTGACACGTCTGATTAGTCTGGTGAGGGCCCGGTCAGCTAAGCCAGGAGAGGCCTGCATGATCTCTGCACCCCGCACGGTAGTTGCTCGTGTTCCCGGTTCGAAGTCGATGATGGCCAGAGCGTTGGTCATCGCGGCTCTGGCTCGGGGGACGACTCGCCTGGTGGCTCCTCTGGTCGCGGCCGACACGGTGGCTTTCGCAAAGGGCCTCGACAGCCTCGGGTTCCCGGTGCTCCGCGAGCCCGACGTGTGGAGCGTGACCGGTGATCCAGCCGGCCCGCCCGCCACGGAGGCGACGGTGTGGTGCCACGATTCGGGCACCGCGGCGAGGTTTCTGCCGGCCGTGGCGGCGTTGGGATCGGGTCGCTATGTGATCGATGCCAGCGCGCAGATGCGTGCCCGCCCAATGGGGTCCTTGATGACAGCGCTGCGTGGCCTCGGTGTTGAGGTCGACGCTGCGGCCGGGGGCAGCCTGCCGTGGGTCGTGCACGGCTCACGCGTCGTCGGCGGAGCCATCGAGGTGGACGCGGACGTCTCCAGTCAGTACCTGTCGGCACTGTGCCTGTCGGCGCCGGCGATGCGGAACGGCCTCAGGGTGCGGGCACCCAATCCCGTCTCGGCGCCGTACGTCCATCTCACGTTGATGATGATGCGACAGTTCGGGGTCGAGTCCAGGTGGCAGGATTCCACGATCACCATCCCGCCGGGCACCTACCAAGCTCAGGATTATCGGATCGAGCCGGACGCGTCAACGGCGTCGTACTTCTTCGCCGCTGCCGCCGTCACGGGAAACACCGTGACGGTGCCGGGTCTCGGCCGAGGGTCGTGCCAGGGCGATCTCCGGTTCGCCACGGAGGTTCTACCGACGATGGGTTGCCGGGTCGAGGTCGGTGACAACACCGTCACCGTTACCGGCCCGACCCGGCTGCGTTCACCGGGCACGGTCGCCATGCGCGACATCAGTGACACCATGATGACCCTCGCAGCCATCGCGCCGTTCGCCGATGCGCCGACCCGGATCACCGATGTGGCGAACTGTCGGGTGAAGGAATCGGATCGCATCGATGCGATTACCACCGCGCTCACCGCCTGCGGCGTATCCACCCGCTCAGGTCCGGACTGGCTCGAAATCGATCCGGGAACCCCGACCGGAGCGCTGGTGCAGACCCGCTCAGATCACCGCATCGCGATGAGCATGAGCGTGACCGGCCTGCGTACGCCGGGAATCGAGTTCGACGAACCGTCCTGCGTCGACAAGACCTTCCCCCAGTTCCATGAGGAGTTCGCCGCCCTGGCACATGGCTGGGGTCTGCCACTCGACGAAGGAAGACACAGTGTCTGAGTCCGAAACGGCAACCCTGATCGCGCCCGATGTGGTGCTGACCCGTTGTCCTAAACCCCAGAGCCACACCGGCATGGTGACGATGGTGGCAATCGACGCGGGGGCAGGGGGCGTTGTCCTCGTGGACAGCGGGATGTCCGAGTACATGCCGGCGGCACTGAGCCCGGCGCTCACCCTGCTCGGCAGAGACGTCCGGGATGTGACCGCGGTATGCAGCACGCACGGCCATCGTGACCACACCGGTGGCAGCCGGGCGATCCGCGAGCTCAGTGGCGCGCGTTCCTACTTCTCCCCGCACGACACCGACCTCGCCGGTTTCGCGCCCGACACGCCGGTGTCGGGGGGTGACCGGATCATCCGCGGCGACGTCAGTCTCGACGTGGTCGAAACGCCGGGACACACTGCCGGCAGCGTCTGTTTCTACGAACCAGTCCGACGACTGCTGATCGTCGGCGACAGCGTGCAGGGTACGGGATCTGCCCGGAAACTCCCAGTCTACTACGGCTCCGGCCGCCAGTACCGGGCCAGCATCCGCAGTCTTCTCAAGCTGCGAATAGACCTGATGGTGGTCGGTCATCCGCTGGACTGGCAGGGCGCCCGCACCAGCGTGTTTCGGGGTACCGACTGTCAGGGAATCCTCACCGCCAGCCTGCGAGCCTCGGAGGTGATCGCGGCGGCGACCGAGACGGTGCGACGGACGTCGCTCACCACCGACCTCCCAGCGAATCGTTCGGCGATTCTGAGCCGGCTGGCGGCCGCATCCACCTTCGCGCATTTCGATCCCGGTGCGCCTGTCGAGGAGGACACTGACGCGACGCTCCTCAGCGAACTGAGTGACCTGACGGGCTCCGGGAAGCCCTGACTCAGCCAGAGTTGGCGGTCGTCACCAACAACTCCTCGATGGCGAGAATGACCACCTCCGCTCGTTTTCTGCTGCAGAAGGCCGTATCCACGAGGATCGTCAGCGCGCCTCCGTCACGTACCATGATCAAGAATTTGATGTTCTGCTGCCGAATGCCCTCCTCCCAGCGGAAGGCGGTTACCGACCGCAGGTTCGCGAACTCTGCTGGATCCACTGCGGCCTCCGCCGGCCGGGTGTCGGTCCGTAGGTCGTTGAAGAAGTACGCCAGGTCCACGCTCTCTCCGCGGGCCTGCCCGAGCCGATCGAACAGGGCCTCGAACTCGGCGAAGTCGAACTGCGAATGCCGGTACGCCTGCATCCCGGCCCGCCACGCCTGACCGACGGTCGTCGCGAGGGAGGATCGGTCCACGTCCAGGACGACCAGGCCGGTCTGCGTCATGTTCGCGACGGAGCGGATCCTCTCCCGTGCCCCGCGATTGCCGGCCGTGAGCTGGATCGCGACCCGCTCCGTGCCCAGCAGGTCACTCAACACGTGGGCGGTGGCCGCCAGCAGGACAGCCGACGTGCCGGTGGCGAGCCGCCGGGCGATCGCGTCGGCGGCGGGTTGGATCGCGGCGGACGTCAGGGTGCCCCGCCAGAACCGTGGATCGTCCGGTTCGTGTTCCGGCCAGGGCGCTGCCACGGGTAACAGGCCGACCTTCCGCTCCCAGAAGTCCAGCGCTCGGCGACCGAGCCGTTGGCCGGCCTCGGACTGTTCGAACGCGGCCCTCTCCAGCGGCTGCTGGCACTCGTCCATCGGGTCGGGCGAGGCTGCGCCGGAAAGGAAGGCGGCGAGGCAGCGATTGACGATGGGAATGCTGTTCGCGTCGCAGGCCACGTGCGAGGCGGCCCACACCAGGCCGACAGGTGTCCCGTCGCGAACGACTATGGCGCTGCGGAAGGGCAGTCCGACCGGGTCAAATGGGACACCGGCCACGTCGAGCCGCGCCGCCTCGATCGCTGCCCCGTCGTCCCGATCAGTGGTATCCCAGGCGTCCACCGATGCTGAACCACTGGTGAGACGTTGGACGAGCCTCCCGTCCTCCTCCTCGACAATGTCGGTACGCAGCGATTCACAGTGGACGAGCAGCCGGCCGACGGCGGCCAGCACGCGGTCGAGCGTGACGCCGGGCGGTACGATGACGCCCCCGGACTGATTGAGCTGTGCGGTCGCCGGTTCCAACGTGCGCAGCACGAGGTACATGTAGCTTTGGCCCCAGGTGGCTGGGGCACTGCCCGATCGACCCCCGTCCCACCTGACCGTCCAGCGTCCAGTGCTCCTCATCGACTGCTCTCCAGGAGCGAAACCGCACCGAGCAGGTCGTTGAGCCAGGTCTGCGGCGTTCTGGCGAGGACCCGACGCCTCAGCTCCGCCGATCGGGCACTGCGATCCGACCGGCCCATCCGGTACGCCCGCCGAATACCATCAGCCGTGTCCGCGACGTCGAACGGGTTTATGCTGATCATCAATCCGGGAAACTCGCTCATGATCCCGGCGTTCTCGGAAACGATCATCACGGGGTCCGCGTCACTCAGGATCGCCGCCTCCTTCGCGGTGATGTTCAGCCCGTCGAAGGTGGGTGTCACCATCACACCGTCCGCGACGCTGAGCGCGGCCAAAGCGAGGGCCCGGTCGGGGTTCGCCGCATCTGGAGAGACGAACAACCGGACGGGCTCACGGCCGGCCCGGCCGAATTCCGCGTTGATGCGCTTCGCAACGCGCAGACAGTCGTCGAGGTAGAGGCGATATTCCGGCATCCAGTCCCGGGTGGGGGTGAGCACCCAGGGAAACCAGACGTGGTCTGCTGCGGTGGGGTGGTCAGTCAGGAAACGCTCGACCGACTGCAGGCCGCGTAGCGGGTTCTTCCACAGATCCGCCCGCTCGACCCGGGTGAGCATCCACCGGCCGGCTGCCTCGTCCCGCAGGTGCGCCCGCCACCACTCGTACCGCGGGTCCAGCGTCTCGACCAGCAAGTCGTCGCGGTCGATCGCGGCCGGTGCGACGGTCGTCCGGCACGTCCGATTTCCCCAGCGTACGGCATCGGGTCGGACCTGCGCGCCGGGCAGCCACCGAGCGCAGCACGCCAAGAACGCGTCCGCCCAGCGGCGTGAGTGGAAGCCCACGACGTCGAAGTCCACCAGTGCGGCGAGGAGGGCTTCCCGCACCGTGACGGGCAGCATGCCGAAGTAGTCGGGATCGCACCACGCCACATGATGGAAGTAGATCAAGGGTGTGTCCGGCGCTTTTCCCGCACGACGCAGCATGGCTGCCACAAGCAGCAGGTGATAGTCCTGCACCAGAATGGGGCAACCTGCGGCCTCCTCGGCCAGCGCGACCGCGAACTGCTCGTTGACCGCCTGATAGGCCGGCCACGCGGCGTAGGCCGCGGCGTCGAGGTCCGCCGCGCTGCTCCGGTCGTGAAGGTAGTGCAGCAAGCGGGCCAGTACGCCGACGGAGAAGTCCTCGTAATGGCTCCGCGCCAGAGCGGACGGCACGGCCAGCGGTCGCAGTCTCATCGGCGCCGCATCACCGATACCGGACAGAGGAACCGGGGCGGCCTTCGCCAACGCCCGGTCGGCCTCCGAGCGGGCGGCGTACACCCAGGTGCCGCCGTGGTGGGCGAAAGCGGGGAAGACGGTGGGAACC
Organism: Micromonospora sp. NBC_00617; assembly: GCF_045161355.1. Classification (NCBI taxonomy): domain Bacteria; kingdom Bacillati; phylum Actinomycetota; class Actinomycetes; order Micromonosporales; family Micromonosporaceae; genus Micromonospora; species Micromonospora sp. NBC_00617. The sequence continues at coordinate 3,956,251 of NZ_CP107751.1, forward strand.
AGGCCGTTGGGGCGAGTCCGGGTGAAGTCGTATCCGGCAGATCCCCGCGGGTACGCCGTCACCGGACCTCGGTTGGAGCAGATGACGATTGGCCGTGCGGTCATTGGTCAGCACCTCGTCTTGACGGGGACCCGGGGGACGAGAAGGACACGCTACGATCACAGCCGTGCTGCCAAGCCCTCACCGCCACTGGGAGGAGTTCGCGCCCCGGATGGCCACAGGTGGCCTGTTCTTTGACTTCGATGGTGTGCTTGCTCCGATCACGCCGGATCCCCCGGCCGCCCGGCCCGTTAGCGGCATCGTGGCGGCGCTTGCCACGCTGTCCCGCCAGGTGCGGACACTGGCGGTGGTCTCCGGCCGTCCACTCGACTTCCTGCTGCCCATCTTCGCGGAGCTGCCGTCGATCGACCTGCACGGCGCCTACGGCATGGAGTACCGGCTCGCCGGCGCCACCGCGGTTGTCCACCCGGCGGCCGAGCAATGGATTCCGGTGCTGCGCGCGGTGATCGCCCTCGCCCGCCACGAGCTTCCCGCGGATCTGACTGTCGAGGACAAGCGGCTGACGGTGGCGTTGCACTACCGTCGCCACCCCCACCTTGGGGCGATGATCGGCGATTGGGCTGCCGCCGCGGGTGAGCGGTTCGGTCTGCGTGTGCACACCGCCCGGATGGCCGTCGAATTCTTCCCGCCGATCGAGCGCGACAAGGGCACCGTGCTGCGTGACGAGACGGAGAAGCTCGACGGCGCCTGGTTCTTCGGCGACGACCTGGCCGACCTCACGGCCTTTCGCGCGCTGCGGTCGCGATCCTCGGCTGATCCCGGGTTCCGTGACGTGTGCGTCGCCATCTTCAATCCGGAGACCGGGACGACAGTCTCGGAGAGCGCCGACTTCACGCTGGCCTCGCCGGAATCGCTCCGCGACTTCCTCGTCGAAGTCGCACGAACGCCCAGCTGACCCGTCGCCCGAGTGAGCTGCTGTCGGGCGTGGCCCGGTCACGAGCCGAACCCGTGCGCCCGATTGATGGCCAGGGCGTCCTCTTTGATCTGCCGATGCTCGGGCAGCCGCCCGTACGCCATGCAGTAGACGGGCCAGGTGGACGCGGCCGACCGAAACGACGTGGGCACGAAGCCCCCGACCCCCGTTGCGGCCAGACCTCGTTGGGTGGCCTCGAGGTAGAGGCACTGGCCAACCATCCCGGCGGCGAGGATGGAGGAGGCGACCAGATCGGTGACCGGCGCCTGCCCACCCGGCAGTGGTACCGAGAGCGCAACGATGTGGTCGGCGGTCACCAGGTGCTGTTGGTGAAAGAGGTTATCCATGGTGAATCTCCCGAAGTCAGCGGCCCGGGAAAACAGAGTGCTCTCGACGGGTGGCAGGATCTCAGCCCATCCCAGCGCTCGACTGTCCGACTCGCCCGCCGCTACCACCGAGCGGACGTCCTCCAGTGGTAGGCCGGAGACGAAGGACGCCGCCGACCGCCGGCGACGCAGTTGGCGTGCCAGGCGGGCGGCAACCTCGGTGCCGGTACGCAACGGAAGGTCAACCGGCGGGACTTGCCAGTGCGTCAGCAGCCGGCGAGCGAACAATTCCTCGTACTCCCCCACCTCTGCCACCTTCGCGTCCGACGCCAACCGCTCAACCCGCCACTGCGGCTCGTCGGCGTTTACGGGCCGCGCGGGCACACCGGACAGCTCCGCGATCGGAAAGCGGCCCACCGGAAGTGCGGCGTTTAGGGTCCCGAGGGACAAAGCTGTGGCGTCGGTCGCCACCATGCTTGCCCCGATCTGCATGTTCACCAGCGCATGACCCGCGTCCAGCAGCGTGTAGGCGAGCCCGCGCGAGCCGTACTTGCGGACGGAGAGCCAGGGTCGCAGCACGAGCATCACCCGCGGCGCGCTTCGGAACGGCTCGACGTTCGTGGTGACCACCCGGCGGCGGACGAGGTCGACGTGACCGAGTGCTCCGGTCCCGTCGTCGTGGGCCCACAACTCGAAGGGGTAGATGGCCCCGGCCGATGGCGATGTCCAGCCCTCGCTGTTCCGCAGGAGGATGCGACGCAGCATCTCCAGCGGACCGGCGAACTCCGCGTCACCCGTCCGCAGTTCGACCACGGGACCACGCCCCACCGGGACGGCGATGTCGCGCCAGCGCAGTGTTTCGACGGTCCGGTCGTGCACCAGAAGATCGCTGCTGTCCGGCCCGTCCCCCGCGTGCGCGCTGAAGGTGCTCATCTATGGTCCGACTCGCCTGCGGCGACACCCTGCATGGCCCGGCTCTGCGCGGCGAAGTGCGCCTCCTGAAAGACCGTCTTGTTTCCGACGGTCCACGCCTGCGAGGCGTGCAGCGGGTCCAGACGGCCGCGCAGCCTGGGCACGACGAACCGGGCGAACAACTCCAGGCTGCGTTGCTGCGCCTCGCGTGGTGCCCAGTTCTGGATGCTGATCAGCAGGCAGCCGAAGCCGCCAGAGGTCTTCGCCAGCTGGGAGATCTGCTCGACGCACTCGTCCGCGGTTCCCACCACGATGCCGCCGGCTTCGACCGTTGCGTCGAAGGCCTTCCGTGACGCCTCGGCTGCCCGTGACATCGGCAGGCCCTGCGTCCCGATACGGAACTCCTGACGATGCCGCACCCAGCCGGCGTAGATCTCCTCGAGCGCCTGTTCCCGGCTGTCCGAGACGTGTACCGGGATGGTCAAGCGCCAATTCTCGCGGTCCGGAAGCGTTCCACTCCCCTCGGCCGCGTCCTCCAGACGGCGCCACTGCTCGGCGAGGCGCTCGAAACCCAGGCGGTCGCGTCCGGGCCGCACGATGCCCCACGGAGGAGCCGCGTGCGACAGCGCGTTGACGCCAAGGCGTCCGGCCAACTCCATGCCGAACGGGCTGGCCGCGCTGGAGACGACGACCTCGATACCAGCCCGGTCCAGTGGGCCGAGCTGCAGTTGTGCCTCGTACAGCGCGAACCAGTCGCTCTTGCGGGTGATCCGTCCACCATTCAGGAGCTCGACGATCACCTCGGTCGACTCCGCGGTCCGGCGACGGGTCTCGCTCGCGTCGATCCCGAGCATGTACATGTCGCCGACGTACGAACCGGCGCCGACACCGAGGATGAAACGTCCGTTCGTGAGGTACTCGAGCAGGCGAGCGCGCTCGGCGACCATGAACGGGTTGTGGTAGGGCAGGCTGACCACGCCGGTCGCCAGCTTGATCCGCCGGGTCACTTGAGCGGCGGCTGCGAGGAACACCTCGGGGCTGCCGATCAGCGTCCAGCCGCTCGAGTGGTGCTCGCCCACCCAGAATTCGTCGAAGCCGAGGCGATCGGCGAGTTGGACAAGCTCGAGCTCGTACTCGATCAACGAGCGTGGGTCCTCGCCGATCGGATGCGTAGGCGAGACAAAGCATCCGAACGTCGTTGGCAGAAGCATCGCAGAATCTCCTTGTCAGAGAGGACGTTCAGGTGCGACGCGGGCTGCGGCTCTCCGCCGGCTCGACGTCGTCCGTTCCGGCTAGCACGGCCACCTGGGTTGGCTCTGGCGCGGCCACCGCCTCCGGCAGCGGCGCTGTGGACGAGGCCGACCTCTCGGCGGCGAATCGCACGCCGAGCCAGACGAGCACGAAGAGGCCGATGATGATCACAGGGACGTTGGTCGTCCGCCAGCCGAGTGCGTTGTAAATCGCGCTGGCGGACAGTGAGGCCATAACTGCGGCACCCGAGGAGACGCCCTCCACCGTGGCTTGGACGCGCCCACCACGGCCGGGCGGATAACAGGCAATGAGGTACGCGCTGCCGCTGAGGAAGAGGAAGTTCCAGCCAAGGCCGTTGAGCGCCAGATCAGCGAGAAAGTGGTAGTGCTGGCTGCCGGCGCTGCCGATGACCGCACCGATGACCAGAAGAGCGCAGCCGAGTACGGCGACGGACCGCCGCCCGATGCGCTGCATCAGCGCGCCGCTGAAGATCGATGGCGCGAACATGCCGACGAGGTGCCACTGGATGATCGAGGCGCCCTGGTGCAGCGAGTGGCCGGCCTGCTCGCTGCCGATCGGTCCGACTGCCATGATCATGGTCATGGTGGCACCGGCGACCGTCAGCACCAGCAGTGCCGTGATGAAGTCGCCAGAGCGAACGACCTCGCGTACCGCGACGGGCTTCACCGTCGCATCCTTCGGCTGCGCCTTGGCCACCTCCCGTCCCCGGGTAACCAGCAGAACCAGCGGGATGCTGGCCAGCGACAGTAGCGCCACCATCAGATACGGCCCGGCGAACTCAGTGCTGATGAAGTCGACACTCGCCGTGGCGAGGAACGGCCCGCCGAACGCGGAAAGCAGGCCGCCGAAGAGTACGAATGACAGGGCGCGCTCGCGGTAACCGTCGGGTGCCAGGTCGGCGGCGAGGAAACGGATATAGCCCCCGGTTGCCCGGTAGAGACCCACCAGACCGGTGCCCACGCACAGCAGGAAGAACGAGTGCTGAACGACCGCGTAGACCGAGAGGCCGCCGCCGACAACGGCCGCCGCCGCTCCAATGATCATGACGGCGCGGTAGCCGATCCTGCTGGTGAGCAAGCCAGCCAGGACCGAACCGACGGTGGCCACAATAGTGATCATGGCCAGGGGCAGGGTGGCCAGCTCGATGCGTGGTGCCAGGTGGAGACCGACGACCGCGGTCAGGGTCAGGTCAATGCTGACCGTACCGAAGTAGAGGGCCTGGCTGAGCGATAGTAACCACGTGGTACGTCCCACGGCGGTGAGCCGGCCCAGCCCGTGAGCTGCCGGGCCGGTGCCGTCGATGTCGGTCTTCACGGTCACTCCCTAAAGGCGTGCGGCGATCGCCGCACGCTGGATCTGGTTGGTGCCCTCGATGATCTGGAGCAGTTTGGCTTCCCGCATCCAGCGTTCCGCCGGGCTGTCCTGCGCGTAGCCGTAGGCGCCGAGTACCTGCACGACGTCGGTCGTGACGCGCATGGCGACGTCCGTACTGAACAATTTCGCCTGGGCCGCCTCGACCGACACGTCGTGCCCGGCGTCACGGCGCGTCACGGCGTAGTGCAGCAACTGCCGGGCCGCCTGGATCTGCGTTGCCATGTCGGCGAGCAGGAAGCTCACACCCTGAAACTGGATCACCGGCTGACCGAACTGGATCCGCGTCTTCGCGTAGGCAACGGCGTACTCCAGCGCGCTCTGAGCCAGACCCACCGCACATGCCGCCAGGCCGATCCGACCCTGCACGAACACGTCGGCGGCGACCAGCATTCCTCGATTCGGTCGCCCGATCACCCGGTCACGAGGCACGAGGACATCGGTAAAGGTGATGGTCGCGGTCGGCAGCGCGCGGACTCCCATCTTGCGCACCGGGCGATGGACGTTCAGGCCCGGTGAGTCGGCGTCGACCAGCAGGCAGGTGATGCCACCGAGTCCACCACCGGCGGTACGGCAATAGACGTTGAACACGCCACCCACGTTCGCGTGTCCCACCCAGGACTTCTCGCCATTGAGCCGGTACCGGTCGCCGTCGAGCACCGCGGTCGTCTCGAGGTGTGACAGATCCGAGCCGGCATTCGGCTCCGAGAAGCAGTTGCCCCCGATCACCGCACCGGACAGCATCGTCGGCAACACATCGTCCCGCACGTGCGCACCGCCGAAGCGGGCCGGGCCGACGGCGGCCAGCACCTGCAGATGTACGGACTCCGCGACGGCCAGCCAACCGCCCGCCAGTGTCTCGATCGCGCGGCAGAACTCGAGTCCGCTGCGACTTTCCGGCAGGCCGAGCCGGACGAGGCCGAGCTGGCACAGCCGGCGGACGAGCTCGCGGGGAAACTCCTTCGCCTCCTCCGCGGCGTCGGCACTCGGTCGCAGCTCGTCGCGAGTCAGCCGCACCACCTCATCGAGCAGGGCGACTCCGGCCAGTTCCGTCACGGTCATATCGGCTGCTCGACCGACCGGGCGGGTTTCCAGGACACCGAGTCAGGCCAGCGTCTGGCCACCTGTCCGGCGCAGAAGTCCCAGTACGACCGGACCGACAGATCCGCAAAGTTGAACGACCGCTTCGCGTCGATGTCGTCGCCGCTGGACGAGTGGTAGCCGCCGGGCACCTGCTCGGCCAACAGCTGTAGCCTGCATGCTCGCTCCAAGAGGTGCGCGAGGACCGTGGCGTGCCGTAGGGACTTGCCGACCACCACACCGCCGTGATTGCGCAGCAGGGCGGCTGGCGCGTCGCCGAGAGCCTTGGCGACGCTCTCGGCCATCGGCAGGTCCAGGATGGTGTTGCTGGTCAGCGTGTACCGCGGTAGGCGTCCCTCGAACATCGCGCCGTCGTGCGACACGGCCTGCAGCTCCAGATCGGTCGCGCCGAAGACGAGCGTGTACGCCGCGTGACTGTGCACGACGGCGTTGACGTCGGGGCGCGCCTGATAGACGGCCTGGTGGAGGACGAGTTCCGGGGGTGCCAGGCGATGGGGCGGCGCACTCGGATCGGTAGAAGCGACTACCAGGTCCTCCGGCGTGCATTCCTCGAAGCCCGTCACGGCTGACTTGATCAGGAAGCGGTTCGAGCCGGGGATCCGGGCGGAAACCTGCCCCTGGTTGAAATCGTCGTGCCCGCCGATCGACAGCGAGCGCGCGGCGATGGCGACCTGAACGCAGAGGTTGCGCTCAGCCGCCGACAGCGATTCAGTGATGAGGGGAGGCGGCATGCCGGGCACCTTTCGCAACTATGTCCTCGTAGATGTGGTGTGCGGTGACGAGCCCCGTCGGAGCGGTCGACACCCAGGGCAGGAGCAGCAGCGCTCCCCGTACCGCCGCACCGATCCCGGTCACCGCGTGTGCGATGGTGACCGACTCGTCGGGCAGGTCGAGCTGCACCGCGTGATCGCTGACCGGGTGCCCGGCGCGCACACTTGTCAGGTCGGCGGCCGGCGCGCCGGAGGACGCGCGCCACACCTCAGCCAACTCCCTCGCTGAGGCGCTGGGACGGTCTGCCTTCGTGACGGGATGCCGTTCCCACACAGCCGCGACCGGCAGCACCGGAAGGGACGGGCCGAGGCTCGCCACCGCCTCCAGCAGCCGGACCTGGATCCAGTGTCCGATCGACAGGTTGGTCGCCCGTACGACCGGCAACTCCCTGCCAAGCTGCCGCAGTCGGTCGGCGTGAGCATCCGGCACCGCCGACACGGCGTAGACCAGCGCTGCGGACCACTGCCGGCACAGCCGTACCGTCCGGTCGAAGCACTCGGGCCCGCTCACGTCGAACACCACGGTGGGTGGCTCCACGACAGTCCAGCCCGCGCGGCTCGCCCGCAGCCCGATGGATACACCGGCCGACTCTAGGGCCGAGCAGAGCGCCGCGCCGAACCGTCCGGTGGCCCCGACGACGCCCGCGACCGGCGCACTCGATCCGGTCACTGCGCCTGCTGAGCATGGATGAAGCCGACGATGCCATCGACGGACCCGAGGAACGTGGTGTCCTCCTCCAGGTCGATATAGAGACCGAACTCGTTCTCGACCGCGTCGATCAACTGAAGAAACGAGAGCGAGGTGAAGCCCTTCTCCAGGAGGTTGCTGCTGGTGTCCGAGGCCTGTTGCGTCGTGACGGTGCCGTTGGACGCCGCCGCGATAAGCTCTGCCACACGGTCGTGAAGGATGTCATCGGCCTTCATCGGTCTCCTCCGGCTGCGCGTGTCTCGGTGAACAGTGCGTGGAGCGCCACGGCGAGCGGTTTGCCGGCGCCGCTGCGCGGGATACGGTCCGTGAAGGCGATGCGTTCGGGAACCTTGAACGCCGCCATGCGGGACAGGCAGAACCGGCGCACCTCCTCGACGGTCAGTGCGCCATCGGCGACCACCGCTGCGGCAATGACTGCGGCGTCGCTCTGGTTCGTCACCTCAAGAACGACACAGTCCCGCACCGCGGGGTGCATACGGATGACGTCCATGATCTCTTCGGCCGAGACCTTGCGACCGCCGATGTTGAAGCGCCTGCCGCTGCGTCCGGTCAGCCTGAGCCGGCCATCGGCCACCAAACCCTCGTCACCGGTGCGGTAGAACCCGTCCACGGTGATCCGGCGCTCCATCTCGCCGGGGTAGTTGAGGTAGCGCGAACCCATCGAGCGGCTCCGCACCTCGAGTTCGCCGTCCTCCGCGCCCAGGCCGTTCGGCGACACGACACGTACCTCGACCCCGGGCAGGAGAGCGCCCTGGCCGCCGCCGGGCCGTGAATCGGGATCGAAGGTGAGCGGGCCGGTCTCCGCTATGCCGTAGTAGTCGGCGATCCGCACGCCGTCGTGCTCGGCCACAGTCCGGGCAGTGTCCACGGACAGCTGGGCGGCGGAGGACAGGGCGATCCGGATGCCGGTCAGCGGCGGCCGGCCACCAGCGCGGCGGGCGAGCCCGTCGTACAGCGCGGGAAAGCCGACCAGGATGCTCGGCCGGACGGTCGCCACGTACCGCTGCACATGGCTGGCGCTGGGCAGCCCGCGAGGCAGCCACAGAGAAGCTCCGGCGAGGAGGCCGGGGATCAGCGAGGTGTTGAAGGCGAGGCCGTTGTAGAGGCCGGCGAAGCAGAGGATCACGTCGTCTGCGTGCAGGCCACTGGCCTCGGTCCAAGCGGCGGCCGCGTTGCGGACGGCGGAGCCGCTGAACTCGATGCAACCCGGTGTACGTGTCGAGCCCGAGCTGAAGCGGCACACCTCGGTGTCCGGCAGCAGGTCTGGTACGGGCCCCGACCTCGTTAGTGGCTGGATGGTCAGGTCGGGCCCGGCGTCGTCCCCGTCGGTGATGGCGGCATCGAAGCCGCAGGACTCAGCCAACTTGCCAGACTCGTCGGGGCTCAACGCCGGGTCGACCAGAAACGGGACGGCCCCCGCACGCAGTACGGCCAGTAGTGAGACCACATAACGGGGAGAACTGGCCGCCTTGAGGGCGACGCGACGCCACCCGCGGGCCGCGATCTCCCGCGCCGTCGAGGCCGAGGCGACGTCCAGTTCCCGATACGTCATCTGGTGCGTGAGGCTGCCGACGGCGAGCCGATCGTGATGCTCGCGCAACGCCCAGTCGAGGGCGTCACGCAGATGTCGGGCGGTCACGTGCCCTCCTTTGCCGTCCCCAGGGCCATGAGGTAGAGGACCTGGTCGTCGGCGTCGAGTCGGCCGGCATTCGACCAGACGGCTTGATCGAATCGGCCGATGGTAAGCACGGCCACCCCGGTGCCGGCGGCACCGAGTTGGATCAGATGGGCAGCGCACCCCGCCCGGAACAACGCCGCCCGCAGCAGATCAGGACGTCCTTCGACGACGATGCGACTGGCGGGGTGATGCAGCAGGACGAAGGCCTGGGCGTCTGCGGCGTGCTCCTGACTGCCGCACGCCCGCACCAACTCCTCCGTGCACAGGTCGTCCGGCCACGTCACGACATCGCCGTACGGGGCGAGGCACGCCCGGATCCTCTCGTCCACGTCGTAGCCCGGGCCCAACACGACCGTCGCGCGCACCTCGCCGACGTCCGTCTCCCCGAAGTTCAATGGCAGCCGGACCTCCAACACCGACAGTGTCCGCAACAACGTCAGGGCCTCCAGACGAGGACCGTCGAAGCGGCGGCACGACCGTCGCGCCGCCGCCCATCTCCGCCACCGCCGCCAGTCGTTCGACGACTCACCGGTGGTGGCCGGGAGCGCGGTCGGGACCGGCGCCGACGGGGGCGGGTCACCGCGTTGGAGCGTGCCGACCAGGAACGCCCAGCACAGCGCCTCCACCGGATCAGGCTCCGGAAACGCGGCACGCCCATGGGGCACGCGCACCGCGACGGGTGCCGGATCGACGACGTGGCTCGACTCGAAGGACAGCACCGAGTGAATCTCGTGGAAGGGAGGAACGGCGGCCTCCGCAGCCGCTTCGATGGCGAACGGGTCAGGTCCGACACGCAGCACGGGACGCCAGTCCGACGGAGTGGCGCCGGTCAGGTTCGCCGCGGCGTGCGCGGCGTCGAGCTGCGCGTAGAGGTACCCACGCGGACCGTACTTGCGCATCGACAGCCACGGCCGGAGCAGCAGCAGGACGTGGCAGGATCGGTCCGATCGGGCGGGATCGAGCGCGGTCGCGAGCGCGGCCGCCTGGCCGGGTGGCACGTCGGCTCGGATCACCTGACCTCTGCCGGGCAGCCGGAACACCTGCCAGGAGGACTCGACGATTGTCACGACAAGGACCGTGAATGGATATATGCCACCGGCGGACGGAACTGGCCATTTTCCATCCGCATCCGGAAAGAGTGAGCATGCGATCAAATCAACGGCCTGTCGTATGCCATGATCGACGACATTGATCGTGCGGTACTCCGGTGTCGACTCCGTGTATTCAAAGGCGTTCCAGGCCGCTTTCACAGAACCTGACCAACCGGGTTGAGTAACGGACTTCAACACCTCGATGGTTCCCAAGCATGCGACATCGATCCCCCGATTGAAGTCGAGACGGAAGCAGGCGAGGAAGGCAGCGCTGCGCCTCGCGAAGGACTAGACAGATGCGCGGGCAAGGTCGCGCGCAGCCTGTTGAGCCAGGTGAGGTACCAGGTTTCAGACGTGGGCGCAATAACGATTGGCCGGCGTCAGGTTGCATTCGCTGCAAACAGCGTTCGCTACGCGGCATCGTCGCCAGCGCACCATCAAGCACGGAGCCCTAATCGGCACACGTCGAGCCGTATCGCCAGAAAGCCTTATCACCCCCGTGATCTTTGCGGCCCGACTTATGATACACGACCGCCGATCTTTGGCAAGGTATTGTGATCGCTGGCTTGACCGACAGCGGCCCGAGAATGAAGTCACGCCGGGCCTTGCCGAGCAGGTCGAGTTTCTTGTCGACGACCTCCTTAGCGAGGAACGAGGGCAGCATCTGGTAGACGTGCGGGGCCACCGCGGCGGTGCCGTTGGCGCGGACGGCGTATTCGAGGAGATTGAAGCAGCGGCGTTCGAAGACGAGGTCGGCCGGCTTGAGCATCTGGTACCAGTCGACCTGGTCGGTGATCTCGGTGGTAGCCCAGCTGGCGATCGCGTCGGTGACCACGTACGTGTCGATGCCGGGGAACGCGACGATGAAGTCGTCCGACCTCAGGTCCCAGTTGACGTACATGATCGCCGGGTCGATGCCGCAGAGGAGCTCTTTGAGGCTGCTGGTGGGCAGCGAGTGCCCGGGGCGGCCGAATGGCCTCGCGCGCCATTGCTTGTCGAGTTCGGTGAACCAGGTGGCGGGCATCGCCGCGACGTCGCACTCCACGTCCCAGCGGGTGCCCGGCTCGATGTCGAACGCGAGCAGGCGCAGGTGGTCGCCGGTGGTCCTGCGGGGTGGTTTGGCCGTGTTCTCGCTGGTCTCGGTGTCGGTCACCGGGGGGTCCTCCTCGATCCCAGGGGGTCGTTGGTGCGGACCAGGTGGCCCATCAGGCCCCACACGGCGGTGTTGACGGCGTGCTCTCGCAGGCGGTGCTGGCTCGCGCCGTCGGCGGGCGTGGCCAGCAGTTGTCCAAGGTACTGGTCGGTGGCCACGACGATGCTGGTACGCGCCGTGTCCGCGGCACAGCCGCAGTCGCGTCACGTGGAGCGGGTGTGACCGGCATGGACACGTTCACCTACCGGCCCGCCCGCGACGAACTGGCGTACACCTTCGGCGCCCGGATGCCGGTGGCGCACGTACGCGGCGGGGACGTGTTCACCGTCGTGACGGAGGACTGCTTCGGTGGTCTCGTGAGGGGGCCGGCGGACCTGCCATCGCAGGTCTGCCGCATGCCGTACCTGAACCCGGTGTCCGGGCCGTTCTTCGTCGAGAACGCCGAGCCCGGCGACACCCTCGCCGTCCACCTCGCCGCCATCACCCCGGCCCGGGACTGGGGTGTGTCCTCGACGTTCCCGCACTTCGGGGCACTGACCTCCACCTCCCACACGGCCACCCTGCAAGCGCCGTTGGAGGAGCGGGTGTGGGTGTACGGCATCGACCGGCAGGCCGGGACCGTACGGTTCGAGGCCACGCGCAGCGACCACAGCGCGGACCTGCCGCTGGACCCGATGATCGGAACGATCGGTGTCGCCCCCGGCGGATTCGAGGCCCGTTCCACACTCGTGCCTGACACCCACGGCGGGAACCTGGACACCCCGCACCTGCGCGCCGGCACCACCCTCTACCTCGGTGTGAATGTGCACGGGGCGATGCTGGCCCTCGGCGACGGGCACGCCCGCCAGGGCGAGGGCGAGGCCTGCGGCGTGGGCGTGGAGATCGCCACGACCACCACCCTCGCCATCGACGTCATCAAAGGCGTGACCACACGGTGGCCGCGGTTGGAGACCGACCGGGACATCCTGACGATCGGCTGCGCGAGGCCCCTGGAGGACGCCTACCGCATCGCCCAGCACGACCTCGTCGGCTGGACCAGCGCCCTGACCGGCCTGGAAACCCTGGACGCCTACCAGCTCGTGTCGCAGGCGGGGCGGGCGCCGATCGGCAACGTGTGCGACCCCAACTACACCGTCCTCGCCGCCGTCGACAAAACCCTGCTCCCCGCCCCCGGACCCGCGTACCGCGGGACACACGAGCGGCTGCGGCGACTCACCGCCGGGCTGCGGTAGGAACCCCGCCGATGCCCGCGTCGATCCCGCGCCTGCCACTGCGCGATGACCTGTTCCTCCTCGGCCACGACGACGACACCGGACACCTCCACGTGCACCGGCAGGCCCTCGCCCTCGGGCTCGCGGGCGCGGTCCTGATCGACCTGTATCTCGCCGGGCGGGTGACTCTCGACCTGAACGATGAGGCGCGCGCGGCAGGCCACCAGCGGATACACCCGCACATCGACCGCCCGGTCGGGGACCTGATCGCCGACGCCGCAGCCGCCACCATCCGCAACGCTCACCCGCTGCTGCGGATGTGGCTGCGGGGGTTCTCCGACGACCTGTACGACCGCACCCGCGCCGGTCTGTTCGCCGGCGGGATCCTGCGCCAGCACACCCAGCGGCGCCTCGGCGGCCTCATCCGCGCCCACACCTACCTACCCACCGACAGCAAATGGGCCGTCCTCGCCCGCTCCCGCCTGCGCTACCTCGCCACCGGCCACGAACAACCCAACAATCACACCGCCGCCCTCGCCGGCCTCGTCGCCGACCTCGGCCTCACCCACCACCTCTACCTCGACGACGACACCACCACCCTGGCCGCTCGCCTGAAGGCCGTCGCCGCGCAGCACCATCAGCCGGTGCGCGACATCATCGCCGCCGTCGACGCCGCCATCGGCGACTTGGCCACCGCCGCCTACCGCTAGCCCTGTCCGCTCATCTCGAGGAAACCCACCGTGACCAACCAATCCCCCATGCGACCTCCGACCAGTAAGCCCCACCCGGTCGGCCGGGGAGCCATGAAGGTTATGGCCGCCGTCTGCGTAGTCGGCCTACTCGCTGCCGCCACCGCTATCCCGACCTGGACGGGCACCGCCGGGCCGGCGCCATCCCCACCCTCGCTGCCACGCACCGTCACGTCCCGGCCGACCGTGGCACCGTGTCCGTCGCCCGCCACCCTGACCGCGGCACAGCTCAAGGCCCGTGCCCAACAGAAACTCGACCAGGCGCCGACGCGCCTGTCGGCGTCGTCTCCGACTCGGCACGGCCTTAAGACGGTAGGGACGGGGCCGTCCGGCTGTGACGTCATCCCGGGACGGTTCGCCTACGTCCATCTACTCCAGTGGGCCACGGACACCACGATCGCAGGCAACAGCACAACGACGCGGACCCTGCTGTTCGAAGAGCAACGCTGGCGTGCCGACGACGCCTCCGGCCGCGTCATCCGCAGCCGCTACCCCGGCGGCAACCAGCCCACCGACGACAGCACCTACTACCCCGGCCAGCTGGACGGACCCGTCGGAGCGATCGCCGCCGACCCAACGACACTCACCGCGCAGATCCACACCACGCAACCCCGATTCCTCGGACCCACCGCCGTCATCCGCGGCCTCGCGAGCCTGCTCGGCTGGCGCACCCCCAACCAAGCCGCCCGCACCGCGATCCTCACCGTCCTGCGCGACACCGCCGGAATCACCTACCACCCATCGGTGACCGACCGGGCAGGCCGAACCGGCATCGGCGTCAGCGCCACCGCCGACGACATCCGCTTCCTGCTGATCCTCAACCCCAGCACCGGCGAACTACTCGCCTACGAAAGAGCCGCACTCACACCGCCAGCCGACAGCGACCGAAACGCCACCTTCGTCGACGACTACCACCTGTTCCTCGTCCACACCCACACCACGAGCAGCGACAACTCCTGACCCCGCAACAACTTCAAGGGAAATGCCATGGACACTGTCCCGCGCATCCGCGCCGCCCGCTGGGCAGACAAAGACCACGTCGCCGCACTCATCGCCGACGCCCTCCACCCCAGCCCTCTCGCCACATGGCTAATCCCCGACCCAAGCCCACGGCGCCGGATCCTCACCGACGTCCTCGCCATCTGGATCGAACACGCCATGTTCTACGGCGACATCTACCTCACCGACGACGCCACCGCCGCCACCACCCCCCGCGAACTACCCCACCCGCCTCAGCGACGCCGCAGGCCCCCACACCGACCGCTTCGACCTCCTCGACCGACTGCTCGCCAAGGAACGACCCACCGAACCCCACTACCACCTCGCGTTCCTGGCCGTACAACCCACAGCCAGACGCTCCGGACGCGGCACAGCCTTGCTCAACCACCACCGCAGCCGACTCGACCACGTGAACCTCCTGTCCTGGACCAGCACCACCACCGACGCCCAGAACATGCACATCCGCCACGGCTACACACCACAACCGACCATCAACCTGCCCGAAGGCCCAACCCTGAGCACCATGCGCCGAAACCCACGCCATCACACCCCTGGCCAACCAAAGCCAGTCCCACCACAAGACAACGAACCCGCGCCGTTCCATCGAGTTCCCTGAGCATGCGATCCGCAGGCCAACCGTCGACAGTAAGGACGACGGCTCCCCCACCTCCCATCGTGAGCTGCCAACCCGCAGCCGCACCGGCCGATCGGGGAACACGTTCACGATCGCCGCGCCTCGGCAGCTGCGGTCCGCCTGGATGAGATAGTCCGCGGCCCGGTCACCATCGCTGCTGTGTGCGGCTGTCTGGCATACCGCCCTGCAGATCAGCGAGCCCCACCCCGTCGCCTGCAAACAGATCGCGGACCACTACGTGCACCACCGGCCGATCCTGACCGGGGCCATGCAGGACGGCACCGCCATCACCTACACACTCGCGGCGCTGCACGCGACCGGCTACCGGGTCGACATGGAATTCTGGGGTGGCGAGGCCGAGTCCTGGTGTCCGCCGAATCCGCCTCAGCCGGGCACGTAGCAGAGGGGAGATCCGATGCGTAGCGACTGGACTGCTCTGCCGGAGAGTGTCACGGCAGGGATCGCCGGACGGGTCGGCGGAACCTTTGACGTCACCTCGGCTTCCAGTGGCAACCACGTCGAGATCGCCTCGACGGTGACCGGACCCGCCGGGCGGATCTTCGTCAAGGCTGCCTCCGGCGAGCTGAGCGTTCGGTCGCTGCGCTACGAACTCGCGGCCACCCGAGCCATCGACCGGCACCCGCCCGCGGTCCTGTGGCAGTTCGAATCCGATGGCTGGCTGGTGGTGGGGACCGAACATCTTGCCGGTCCCCACCCGGACCTGTCACCCGGCAGTAGGGACCTCGATCTGCTCCTCGCCGCGCTGAAAGCACTTCAAGAGACGCCTGCGCCTGGCGAGATGTGGTTCACCCCGGCAGCCCGGCTCGGGTTCGCGCACCCGGCGATGAATGGCGAGACACTTATCCACTCCGACCTCAACCCGGCCAACTTGATCGTGACGCCACTCGGCCTACGGATCGTCGATTGGGCGTGGGCAACCAAGGCCGCCGCATGGGTCGAACTCGCGCTGCTCGTCCAGTGGCTGATCGGCAGCGGCTACAGCGCGAAACAGGCAGAAGAGTGGCTAACCCAGCTTCCCGCATGGACGGCGACCGACCGTCAGGTCCTTGACCACTTCGCCGCAAAGAACGCAACAAAGTGGGCCGTCAAGTCCCGGCAGAGCGCCGAGCTCTGGGTACACGACCTCGCCTTGTGGACCGGCGAATGGGCCAACCATCGGACCTACCGCCGCCGGTCAACCCATGCGCCATAACCCGGGGCACCCTCTCGCCGCGCGGCACCGGCAGCGGTCGGCCCAACTCCTCAACTAGCCAGCAGGTCCGCTCGGGACCGCACATCAGGTCACTCAACCGGACAGGTTCATGGCGGCCCGAGCCGAGAACCAGGCGCGCTGCTCCCAATCTGCTCCCAATGTAAGCGGCACATACGGCGAAGCCCATTACCGGATAGTCCGGTAATGGGCTTCTGACCTGCACAAACTGAGAGTGGGCGATGCTGGTATCGAACCAGCGACCTCTTCGGTGTGAACGAAGCGCTCTCCCACTGAGCTAATCGCCCTCAGCGCCGTTGACTCTACCCGATCGTGGAACGAGACCGGAAATCCGGGGTCAGTGCGTCGCGAGGTACTGCATCGCCTCGGCCACCACGTCGATGCCGAAGCTGAGCTTGAGGGAGAGCCAGACCACCGCGCCGACGAAGACCAGGCCGACGGCGCCGAGCACGAAGCGCAGCGGCAGCGACTGTCGCGTCACCCAGCGCGTCCAGCCGTGCACGTGCCGGCGGGTGAAGCCGAGCAGTCGGCGGGCCCAGTGGAACTCGACGGCCCAGATGCCGAGGCCGGCGATGACCAGGAGCCAGCCCGGCCCGGGCAGCGGGATGAGGGCGATGCCGATGGTGACGACCAGGGCGCCGGCGATGGCGATAAAGATCTTGAGGGCGACCCGGCCGGTGGGGTTGGCGCGGATCAGGTCGAGGGTCGTCGAGATCCGCTGCCGCCAGTGGGGTCGCCGCGGCGGCTCGCCGACGACGAGGACACCGCCGGTGCGGCCCGTGTCGGGCGTCGACCGTCCGGGTCGCTCGGGCTGCTCCATCGGCACGTCGTACCCCCGCTTTTCGGCTGCTCGGACCGCGACTTTCGGCGGACCGGACGCGGCCACCGGATCCACTGAGGATCGGTTCGTGACCATTTCACCCCCCAGTGTCGCTCGGGCCCGTCACTGCAACGGCCGACTGGACGTTACCGGAGTAAGTCGACGACTGAGCCACCCGACGCCGGGCGGAATCACGCACTGGGCAGAACCGGAAATCCTACATGAATGCTCACATTCACGCGGCCTTTCCGTCCCCCTTCCCACCACTGGGTGAAGTCAGCGTATGGCGGAGCGTAGCCAGGAGTAGCACCTGAGTATGGGAAAAGCGGGACACGCGCGTTCCGCAGCGGTGCCGGGGGGAGAACGTCCATGAGTGTCATCCGACCGACGACCGTAGAGGTCGAGACGTCGCTAAGGCTCGTCGCACCTGACGCCACCGCCTTGCCGGTGCGTGCCAGTCTGCGTTACGACCCTGCTGACCCGTATGCGGTCCATGTCCTGTTCCATGCCGAATCGGCCGGGGGCGAGGCGGTGAGCTGGTCGTTCGCTCGCGAACTTCTGGTCACCGGCCTGGACGAGCCGGCGGGCATCGGCGATGTGCGGGTCTGGCCCTGGGCCACACCGCGGGGCGACTTCGTCGCGCTGGCCCTCTCGTCACCGGACGGCAACGCCCTCTTCGAGGTGCCGCGCAGCGTCCTGGTGCGTTTCCTTCGACGGACGTACGTCGTCGTCCCGCGCGGCCGCGAGGCCGAGCACCTGGACGTCGACACGGCGGTGAACCGGCTGCTCGCCGGTCGCTGAGTACCGCCCGAACGGGCAACACCGGCCAGACAGGGCCGCGCGGATCTGCCGAGTCCGCGCGGCCCTGGCACACCCGGGGGTACGCGGGCAGCCCGACCGGGGGTCGCCGGCGCTCAGCCGTGGGTGGTGATGCCGCCGTCGACGGGGATGACCGCGCCGGTGAGGTACGCGCCGGCCCGCGAGGAGAGGTAGATGGCGGTGCCGGCCATGTCCTCGGGGCGACCGATGCGGCCCAGCGGCACCTGCTGCTCGATGGCGGCCCTGCTTGCCGGGTCGTCGAGGGCGAACGCCATCATCTTGCTCTCGAACGGGCCAGGCGCGATCGCGTTGACGGTGATCTGCTCGCCGGCCAGTTGGTGAGCGAGGCTGCGCGTGAGCATGTGCACTGCCGCCTTGGTGGCCGAGTACGCGTACACCTCCAGGAACGGCACCCGGATGCCGTCGATGGACCCGATGTTGATCACGCGGGCGGGGTCGTCGGCGCTGGCGGCGGCGCGCAGCGCCGGCAGCAGCGCGGTGGTGAGCCGGAAGACGGCCTTGACGTTGACCGCCCAGAGCTTGTCGAACGCGGCCTCCGGGTAGTTTTCCAGCGGGGCGCCCCAGGTGGCGCCGGCGTTGTTGACCAGCACGTCGAGACGGTCGACGCGCTCGCGGACGGCGGCGGCGAGGGTCTCGGCGCCCGCGTCGGTGCCCAGGTCGGCAGGGATGGCGTCGCAGTGGCCCTCGGCGGAGAGTTCCTTGGCGACCGCCTCGCACACGTCCGCCTTGCGGGACGAGATGATCACGCGAGCGCCGGCTCGGACGAAGCCCTGGGCGATCATCAGCCCGATCCCCCGCGATCCGCCGGTGACCAGGACCGTCTTGCCTTCGACCGAGAACAGCTGCGTCATGCCCATCCCATCGCGTGTCGGCGGGTCCGCCGGACGGTCGGGCGGACGGCGGGTGCCTGGCGGCCACGGGCCGCACGGCGTACCGCCGGGTAACGTAGCCCGGCCGAGGGGATCGCGACAAGCCTCGACGCCGCCGCGCACCAAGATCGGGATGCGGTGACCTGCGGTTCGGGCTACCGTCGCAGGCGATGGTCTCCACCGATCCCTCCCCCGCGCCATCGATCGGCACGGCGTCACCCGTACCCGACGAGATTTCCACGTTCGCACTGGCCGACCTGGCCGGTGACCCCGGCTGGCGGCGGCCGGTGTTCGTCGAGCGGGAGCTGTTGATCCTCACCACCCGGGGTCACGGCGACGCCGAGCTGGATTTCCACCTGTTGCCGTGCCGACCCGGCACGCTGCTGCGGGTCCGCGCCGGTCAGGTGCTGCGCTGTGCCGGCCCACAGTTCGACGCGACGGTGGTCGGCTGGACCGCCGAGGCGCTGCACGGCCTGGCCGTCGACCCGGACGCCCCGCCGACCTGGCGGCAGTTGGCCGGCGAGGACGAGGACGCGGTGATCAACGAGGTGAGCCAGTTGGCGGTGGACTGCCAGCGGCACGGCGGCGGCCCCGCCGGTCGTGCGCTGCTGCGCCACCAGCTCGCCGTGCTGCTGCTGCGGCTGACGCTGCCCGGTCTCGCCCGGTCCGGGCACCGGCCGGAGGTCGAGACGTACCAGCGGTTCTGTCGGGAGGCGGAGCACGGCTACCAGGTGACCCGGCGGGTCGAGGACTATGCCGCCGCGCTCGGCTGCTCGGTGCGGACCCTGACCCGAGCCTGCCTGGCCGTGACCGGTCGCAGCGCCAAACAGGTCATCGACGAGCGGGTCGCGTTGCAGGCCGCGCGGCTGCTCGCCGCGAGCGACGAACCGATCGCCGAGATCGGCCGTCAGCTCGGCTTCTCCGAGCCCACCAACTTCGGCCGGTTCTTCACCCGCGAGATCGGGGTCAGCCCGGGGGCGTTCCGCGCCGCCCGCGATCAGCCGGCCACCGGCCGGGTCGTCCGACCCCGACCGGCGGTCGAGCCGACGGGCGCCAACGGCGGACGGTTCCGCTCCGGCGCCGCCGTCGAACCGGCCAACGGCGGTCACGCCACCCGGTCCGGGAAGCCCACCGGGCCGGGCGGCCGGACCGGGCGGGCATGATGGCGGAGTGCAGATCTCCGCGCGCGGCGACTACGCGGTACGGGCGGCGCTGAGCCTCGCGACCGCGTACCCCTCGCTGTTGTCCACCCAGGCCATCGCCGCCGAACAGGACATGCCCCGCAAGTTCCTGGAGGCGGTCCTGGCCGATCTGCGCCGGGCCGGCATCGTGCGCGCCCAGCGCGGCGCCGAGGGTGGCTACACGCTCGCCCGTCCGCCCCGCGAGGTGACCATCGGCGCGGTGCTGCGCGCGGTGGAGGGCCCCCTCGCAGGCGTACGCGGCCTGCGGCCGGAGCAGACCCGCTACGAGGGCGCGGCGGAGAACCTGCCCGGCCTGTGGGTGGCGGTACGCGCCGCCGTGCGGCGGGTCGTCGACGAGGTGAGCCTCGCCGAGATCGTCAGCGGCCGGCTGCCCGCGCACGTCCGCAAGCTCACCGCCCTGCCCGACGCGTGGGAGCCCCGCTGACCCTGGTCGCTGCCGCGTCGGCGGTCGACGAGGAACTCGCCGGGGCGCACCCCGAGGGTCACCTGGTCCAGCGCGGTGATCGCGCTCCACGCGTTCCCTCCGTCCACCAAGGGGTTGGACCGGTTGGTGAAGATGTCGGACGGCGTGGGCGGCACGCCCTTCAGCTAGCCCTCGGCGGCGAGCCAGTCGATCCAGGTGCCGAACTCCTGCCCGCCGATCACCCCGCCGCGCCCGGCGACGCCACTGCTCTTCCAGTACGCGAGGAGCGACGGATCCTCGTTGCGGCCGCGATTGGCGATGATGTCGCGCATCCGGGCGACCACGGTCTCCCGGGGCTGCGTGCGGGCCCGCTCGACAGAGCGTGTCGGGCCGTGCCGCGCCACCGTCCACCCGGGACGACGAGGGTTTCGGATTTCGCCCGTTCGGGAATGTTCGATCTCGACACGGCAGGGAACGGTGACGAGGGGAGACCTCCGATGGGCCTCATGTTTCGCAAGCGCAAGAAGTACGGTCCGATCATCCTGAACTTCACCGAGAACGGCTTCTCCTCGTGGAGCATCAAGATCGGGCGCTGGTCCTGGAACTCGAAGGCCCGGGCGCACCGCGTCGACCTGCCGGGTCCGCTGTCCTGGAAGCAGGACAAGTCCCGGTCGTAGCGTCCCGGGAGTCGAGCGGGGTGCCGGTGATTCACCGGCACCCCGCTCGGCGTCCAGCCCCACCCGCCGCGCCCAGCCTCGTCGATCTTGCAGTTTCGGTTGTTGTTGTGTGCGGTATCCCCGGTATGCCGGGACAGAAAGTGCAAGATCGCGGAGGGACAGGGGTGCGCTTCAGCGCGTGGGCGTGATGATCTCGTCGCCGGCGAGGCGGCCCGTGTCGCGCTCGCGGCGTACGTCGCCCGCCTCGACCAGGTTGGCTAGCGCGCGGTTGGCGTCCGCGGCACGGTAGACCGTTACGGTGAGGGTGTGCCGGCGCAGCTCGGTGACCGGCCGTGGCCCGCCCCGGCGCAGCTCGGTCAGCAGCTCCCCGGCCAGCGGTTCCAGGGCCGGATCGCCGGCCACGTCCACCGGCGGGGCCGTCGGGTCGGCGGGGTCGCGGTAGCGCACACTGAAGTCCGCGCCGACCGTCCAGAGCGCATCACGCACCGCCTCCAGACTGCGGTCCGAACGGCTGCCGAACGCGACCACACCGGCCGCAGCGTCGGTCGGAGCTGTCGCGTCGGTCGGCAGCACCGGCGCCACCTCGGCGACCAGCGGGAACCCGGCGGCGACGAGGGCCGCACGGGTGACGCCGCCGGCGTGCAGCAGCACCTCGCCGGTGCGGCCGTTGGCGGCGGCGCTGAGCAGGTGCGGGGACACCTCGCCGGGCAGGTCCAGGAAGCAGAACAGCGGCGACCCGGCCGCGCCGGCCGCCTTCACCGCGACCGGCAGCCGGTCGGGACCGCCGGGCAGCAGGTGCACGGTCACCTCGGCAGGCAACTCCGCCTCGATCGGCCCGAGCCGGGCCGGCAGGTCGGCGGCGCCGTCGGACAGCACCAGCACCGTCACCTGTCGACCCCGCACCTGGGCGGCGTGGCCGGCGACCACCCGCAGCACCGCCTCCGCCGCGCCGCCGTCGGCGCCGGCCCAGGCCAGCGCGATGGTTGCCCGCCGGGAGCGGTGCAGGGCGGCGGGCAACCAGGTCGTCACCTGGCGGACCAGCAGCTCACGAAGGAAGTCGGTGGTCCGGTTGGTCGGCATCGGTCCGTTCTACCCTATGGCCGGCTCAGGCCGGCACGGAGATCCCCACGCCGCCGCGGGTCTGCCCGCCGTAGCGCTGCCGCTCGGCGGCCAGGTCGAGCCGGCCGATGCGCTTGCGGGCGGCCAGCGTGGTGGCGTCGAGCCGGTCGGCTGGGACCAGCCAGACCACCTCGAACTCCAGACCGTCCGGGTCCTGGCCGTAGAGGCTCTTGGTGGTGCCGTGGTCGGACGTGCCGACCAGCGCCCCGGCGGTGGTGAGCCGCTCGGCGGTGGCGGCCAGTTCGTCGAGGGTGTCGACCTCCCACGCCAGGTGGTAGAGCCCGACGGTGGCCCGGCCGGCGGTGGAGCGACCGGCGGCCGCGCCGATCTCGAACAGGCCGAGGTCGTGGTCGTTGGTGGAGTCGGGGGCTTGGAGGAAGGTGGCGCCCCGGAAGCCGTCCGGGGTCATCGCCACCGGGCGGAAGCCCAGCACGTCGCGGTAGAAGGCGACGCTGCGGGCAAGGTCACTGACGTAGAGGACCGCGTGGTTGAGCCGGTGGATACCCATGACCCCAGGTTAGCGCCATTTAGTTGAACGTTCAACCACCGCGGGTATGATGGTCGTCATGACCCGCTGGTTGGACCCCGATGAGCAGCGCACCTGGCGGGCGTTCCTCGCCGCCTCCCGGGCACTGATGGACACGCTCGACCGCGAGCTGCAACGCGATGCCGGCATGCCGCACGCCTACTACGAGATCCTGGTCCGGCTCTCCGAGGCCCCGGGTCGGCAACTTCGGATGAGCGACCTGGCCGATGCGGCGGGGTCGTCACGCAGCCGGCTCTCACACGCCGTGGCCCGCCTCGAGGCGGCCGGCTGGGTACGCCGCGAGGACTGCCCCACCGATCGGCGCGGGCAGATCGCGGTGCTCACCGACGACGGTTTCGCCACCCTCGCCGCCGCCGCCCCCGGCCACGTCGAGGGGGTACGCCGACACCTGTTCGACCCGTTGAGCCCGGCCCAGGTCGACCAGTTGCGCCGGATCAGCGAGACGTTGGCCGAGCACCTGACCAGATCCTGACCGATCGGCACCGGCGCGGGTCTTGTACTTACCGTCGTCGGATGAGCACGATGGGGCGTGTCCTCCGGCTTCGACGAGTTGACTGACCAGGCGCACCACCTCGTGTCCACTGGCGACGTGGCCGGTGCGCAACGGCTGCTCTCCGACGCGCTCACCGACGCCGACCCCCGCCCGGCCAACGCCACGCCCGAGCTGGCCGAGGCGGCCAGCCTCCAGGCGCGGGTGCTCGTCGCCCTGGGCGAGCCACACTCCGCCCGAGGCTGGGCCGCCTTCGCGTACGCGGCCACCACCCGGTTGCACGGCCGCTCCGACCCCCGCACCGTGGCCGCCGCGGCCACCCTGGCCGCCGTGCTGCACCGGGTGGGCAGCCATTCCCGGGCCGCCCGGCTGTATCAGGAAGTCATCCTCGAGCTGACCGCGCAGGACGGGCCCGAGTCGCTGCGGGTGCTGGCCGCACACGCCGACCTGGCCACCGTCGAGTACGCCCGGGGCCAGTGCACGGTGGCCCGCGACCGCCTCCAGGACGCCTGGGAGCTGCACCGCGAGGTGTACGGCGACGGTCACCCCAGCGGGATCAAGATGCTGGCCCGGCTCGGCGCCATGCAACGCGACTGTGGGCAGTTCGCCGAGGCGCACGACAACCTGGCGCTGGCCCGCGAGCTGTGCCGGCAGCACCTGGCCGCCGACGATCCACTGGCGTCGCAGGTGGCCGCTCTCGCCCGGGCAGCGGCCAACCCCGACCACGCCTGCGCCGACGACGCGCCCGCCGAGCGGGACGTCCCGGTGGTGCCGGCCGCGCGTACCGCGCCGCACAGCGACCGGCCTGTCGAGTCTGCCTACCACCCACCCGCGCCCCCGCCCCGTCCGGTGGACCCGGGGGTGACCGGTCCGGTCGATCACGACGACGAGGGCCGACCCGTGCACGGGGTCGGCTCGGTGCCGAACCCCCGGGTGCCGGCCGACGAGCCGGACGGGTCGCCGGGCTTCCGCTGGCCACCGGACCCGACGAACGACCCCGTCCCGCACTCCACCGTCGGGCCGGTGCCCCCGTCGGTGGCCGGGTTCACCGGCGGCACCGAGGAGACGTCCGGCGTCTACCGGCTGCACCGCCCGGGCGCATCGGCCCAGCCGGGTCAACCGGCGGAGCCGTACGCGCCGCTGGAGCCGTACACGCCGTCGCGGCTGTTGCCGGTGCCCGTGCACCGGGCGAAGACGTCGCCGCGCAACCGGCTGGTGCCGGTGCTGGTGGCCGGTGTCGTCGTGGTGCTGCTGGGCACGGCGGCGGTGATCGCCGGGGTGGCGCGGGTCGGCGACGGGGACGACCCGAAACCCGGGCCGGACAAAGGCTCCCCCAGCGCCGGCCCGACCGGCACGGGTGCGCCGGCCGCCACCGGCACCGCTGCCGCCGGCACGGCAGCGCCGGTCGCCGCGCCCGGCACCCCGCCCGAGGCGGTTAGTCTGCGCGACAACCGGGACAACATCGTCCTGCGCTGGACGTACCCGGGCGGCGGCGAGGGGCCGGTGGTCGTGTCGGCCGGCCGGGCCGGGCAGGAGAAGACAGCGATCGCCACGCTGCCCGCCGGCACCGACAGCTACATCGTCTACGCGCTGAACCGCGCCAACGACTACTGCTTCACCGTGGCCGTCGTCTGGTCCACCGACACCGTCGCGAGCGCCAACCAGGTCTGCACCCGCCGCCGCTGACGTCCCGACCGGTCGACCACCGTCATGGGGTGTCGACCTACGCGTCCCCGGTCGGCGTCCTCGGAAGCAGCAGACGCACCCGCAGCCCCTGCGGGCCGTCGGCGTCGGTCAGGGTGATGGTGCCACCCGCGCGGCGGACCAGCTCCCACACGATGGCGAGGCCCAGGCCGGCGCCACCGTCGTCGCGGCCCCGACCGTCGTCCAACCTGGTGAAACGGTCGAAGACCCGTCGCCGGTCGGCCGCCGGAATCCCCGGGCCGTCGTCGGTCACCGTCACCAGGTGGTACGCCGCGTCGTCGTGCGGTTCGGCGGTGAGGACCACACTGGCGCGCGCGTGCCGGACCGCGTTGTCGACGAGGTTGGCCAGCACCCGCCGCAGCTCGGCCGCGTTTCCGGCCGTCCACAGCGGGCCCGACGGCGGCACGAGGAGGACCGGCGGCGACGGGTACCGCTCGGCGACCTCGGTCAGCAGCGCGGTCAGGTCGACCGGGCCGGTCCCCCGTGCCGGTGGCATCTCGTCCAGTCGGGCCAGCAGCAGCAGGTCGTCGACCAGCCGGCTCAACCGCTCGGTGTCGGCGAGCAGGTTGACGGTCACCGCGGTCCAGTCCGTGCGGTCGGCGAGCCGTTGGGCCACCTCCAGCTCGGTGCGGATGTTGGTGAGCGGGCTGCGCAGCTCGTGTGCCGCGTCGGAGACGAAAGCGCGCTGCCGGATCCGGGCCGACTCCATCCGGTCCAGCATCCCGTTCAGGGTGACCGCGAGCCGATGGATCTCGTCGGCGGAGGCGGGCACCGGCAGACGGCCGCCGCCCGCGCGGCCGGTGATCTCCTCGGCGCCCCGGCGCAGCGCCTCCACGGGACGCAACGTCGCACCGATCACCCGCCACGCCACCCCGGCCAGGATCGCCACCAACAGCGGGAACGCCACCAGCAGGATGGCGCGTACCACGTGCGTGCTGTGCCGGACGTCGGCCATCGACCGGGCGACCAGGACGGTGAGCGGATCCGCTGCCGTGCCGGCGGGTACGGCGACCACCCGCACCGGGCCGGCGAGCCCGACGCGCTCGGCCGGCACCACCAGACGCTGACGGTGACCGGTGTCCAACCGCTCGGGGCGGACCATCGGGACCAGCCGGTCCGCGTCGATCGAGGCGGCCCGGATCCGACCCTGCGCGTCGATCACCTGGACCCGGACCTGCCCGCCGGCCACCGGCAGCGGGTCGGGCAGCGCGTCCTCGGCGGCGAGCAGGACGACCGCGTCGGCGGTCCGGAACGCCTCGGTGTCCACGGTGCGCTGAAGCACGAAGCCGAGCGCGCCCAGGAGCACCGCCCCGCCGAGGGCCAGCCCGACGGTGAGACCGACCACGCCGAGCGCCGTGAGCCGCCCGCGCAGGCCCAGACCGCGCAGACCCCACCCGGGAAGCCGGCGGACCGGACGGCCGCCCACCGGGTCGGCCGGCGTCACGTCGCCAGCCGGTAGCCGGCGCCCCGGACGGTCTCCAGCCGGTCCCGGCCGAGCTTGCGGCGCAGATAGCCGACGTACACCTCGACCGCGTTGGGCGCCGTCTCCAGGCTGGCGTCCCACACGTGGTCCAGCAGCTCGATCTTGGAAATCACCTGGCCGGGACGACGCATCAGATAATCCAGCAACGCGAACTCCCGCGCGGTCAACGCCACCTCGGCGTCGGCACGGGTCACCCGTCGGCGGGCCGGATCCAACCGCAGGTCGCCGACCGTCAGCACGGTGGGGCGTTCCGGCGCTCCCCGACGCAGCAGGGCCCGCAGGCGGGCCAGCAGCACCACGTACGAGAAGGGCTTGGTCAGGTAGTCGTCGGCGCCGCAGTCCAGGCCGTCGGCCTGGTCGTACTCGCCGTCCTTGGCCGAGAGCATCAGGACCGGCAGCCAGTGCTGCTCGGCGCGCAGTTGGCGGACCAGCTCGTAGCCGGACAGCCCGGGCAGCATCACGTCGAGGATCATCGCGTCGTACCCGCCGTGCCGGGCCGCGTCCAGGCCGGCGGGGCCGGTCGCCGCCACGTCGACCGCGAACCCCTCCGCCTGCAGGCCGCGTTGCAGGGCAGCCGCCAGCCGGGCCTCGTCCTCCACCACCAACAACCGCACGCTCCAAGGGTGCCACCAGGGTCAAAGCCGAAGGCTCGGCGTCCTCAGCGCCTTCACAGCGCCGACCGGGCAGGATGTCTGGCAGGAGGTGCACCATGTCGATCCTGAGAAGCCGTCCCGTCCTGCGCTGGTTGGTCCCGGCTGCCGCTGGCGTCGTCGTCATCGGTGGAGGCGCCGCGATCGGCACGTTCGCCGCCGAAGCGGAGCCGAGCCTGCCACCGCGTACCGCCGCCCAACTCCTGGTGGATCTTCAGACGTCCCGGCTGGAGGGGTTGTCCGGGACGGTCGTGCAGCGTGCCGACCTCGGTCTGCCGCCGCTGGTCGGGCTGATTCCCGGCAACGATCTGACCGCCCTGCTGACCGGTACGCACACCCTGCGGGTCTGGTATTCCGGTCCGGAGCGGCAGCGCGTCGCGCTGGTGGACACCCTCGGCGAGCAGGACGTGATCCGCAACGGCCGGGACCTGTGGACCTGGGAGAGCCGGGGCAACACCGCGCGCCATCGCACGTTGGGCGACGCGGGCCCGACCGGAACACCGGGTTCCGCGGGGACGCCGAGTCTCCCCGCCACCCCGCAGGAGGCCGCCGACCTGGCGTTGGGCGCGATCGATCCGAGCACCGAGGTCAGCGTCGGCCGCTCGGCCACCGTCGCCGGTCGGGACGCCTACGAGTTGGTGCTCCAGCCACGCGACCGCGACTCGCTGGTGCACCAGCTGCGGATCGCCATCGACGCCACGCAGCACGTGCCGCTGCGCTTCGAGGTGCTCGCCAAGGGCAGCGACCAGCCGGCGTTCGAGATGGCCTTCACCCAGGTCGACTACCGGCGTCCCGACGCCGACCAGTTCGCCTTCAACCCGCCGCCGGGGGTAGCCGTCACCGAGGAGACCGCCGAGCGGCCGTCAGTGGGCCGGCCCGCGCCAGCGGCACGCGGCCGAGACCCGCAGGTGCGTGCCGTGGGCGACGGCTGGGCCACCGTCCTGGTCGCGCGCCTGGACGGGGTCCCGGGCAAGGCGGCCGCCGGCAAGCCGGCCGGTGCGGCGCCGGACGCGGACGTGTCGAAGCTGCTCGGCGGGCTGCCCGCGGTCAGCGGGGACTGGGGCACTGGCCGACTGCTCACCGGCAAGCTGTTCAGCGTGCTGCTCACCGACGACGGTCGGGTGCTCGCCGGAGCGGTCACCCCCGAGCGGCTCTACCAGGTGGCCCGCGGCTGACTTCCCGAAGCTCTCGCGCCGGGTCGACCTGATGGTCGGCCCGGCGTTGTGTGACTCGAATCGGCCCGGTCGGCTTGGTGACAGCGGCCGGGCCGCGCTATCTTCAACAATTCGAGGGCACAAAAAAGAACGGCATAAAAGCCGTTCCTGCAGAGCATTCTAATCTTTAGGGAGACGGCTTGTCAAGGCACTCCGGCGGTACCGGTGAATTGCCGCTCGACGACGAGATCGGCCGCGAGCAGGAGTACGTCTCGATGCTCTACGACCGGCTGGACGGGCTGCGTGAGCAGGCCGCCCACCGGCTCACCGCCGAGCTGCGCAACACCGGCGGCACCCTCCAGGACCGCTCCCAGCGCGACAGCTCCGTGGCGATGTACGCCGACCAGGTGGAGCAGTTCTCCGCCGTCGAGAATGGTCTCTGCTTCGGCCGGCTCGACGGCGACGACGACTCCCGCCGCTACATCGGCCGAATCGGGATCTTCGACACCAGCGGCGACTACGATCCGCTGCTGATGGATTGGCGGGCTCCCGCCGCACGTCCGTTCTACCTCGCCACCGCCGCCAACCCGCAGGGCGTACGCCGGCGGCGGCACCTGCGCACCCGCCAGCGCAAGGTGACCGGGCTCAACGACGAGGTGCTCGACATCGACAGCGCCTCGCCGGGCGGGCACGAGGAGCTGACCGGCGAGGCGTCGCTGCTCGCCGCCCTCAACGCCGGTCGGACCGGCCAGATGCGCGACATCGTGGAGACCATCCAGGCCGAGCAGGACCGGATCATCCGCGCCGACCTGCCCGGCGTCATGGTGGTCCAGGGCGGGCCCGGCACCGGCAAGACGGCGGTCGCGCTGCACCGGGCGGCGTACCTGCTCTACACGCATCGTCGGGAGCTGTCCAGCCGGGGTGTGCTGCTGGTCGGCCCGAACGCGACGTTCCTGCGCTACATCTCCCAGGTGTTGCCCACTCTGGCCGAGACGGGCGTGCTGCTGCGTACCCAGGGTGATCTGTTTCCCGGGGTGAACGCCCAGCGCGTCGAGCCGGCCGAGACCGCGGCGCTCAAGGGCCGTGCGGTGCTCGCCGAGGTGCTGGCGCGGGCCGTCCGGGACCGGCAGTGGGTGCCGGACGAGCCGTTGGAGATCGAGGTGGAGCGCGAGGTGCTGACCCTCGACCCGGAGACGGTGCGCGCCGCCCGGGACCGGGTGCGCCGCACCGACCGGCCGCACAACCTGGCGCGGGCGCTGTTCGACGTGGAGATCGTGCACGCGCTCGCCGACCAGGTGGCCGAGCGGATCGGCGCCGACCCGCTGGGCGGGGACAATCTGCTCGACGAGGCCGACCGCGCCGAGATCCGCCGCGAACTGCGCGAGGAGACGGAGATTCAGGCCGCCCTCGACCGGCTCTGGCCGGTGCTCACCCCGCAGCGCCTGCTCGCCGACCTGTACGCGGACCCCGACCGGATCGCCGCCGCCGCGCCGATGCTCACCGACGACGAGCGGGCCCGGCTACATCGCGAGCCGGGCGGTTGGACGCCCGCCGACGTGCCGCTGCTGGACGAGGCCGCCGAGCTGCTCGGTGAGGACGAGCGGGCCGCCGCCGCCCGCCGGGACCGCATCCGCATGATGGAACGGGAGTACGCCGAGGGCGTCCTGGAGATCGCCCGAGGTTCCCGCTCGATCGACGTCGAGGACGAGGCCGAGGGCGGTGAGATCCTCGGCGTGACCGACCTGATCGACGCCGACCGGCTGCTGGAGCGGCAGGAGGAGGCCGACCGGCTGACCACCGCGCAGCGCGCCGCCGCCGACCGGACCTGGGCGTTCGGTCACGTGATCGTGGACGAGGCGCAGGAGTTGTCGCCGATGGCGTGGCGGCTGCTGATGCGCCGCTGCCCGAGCCGGTCGATGACGATCGTCGGGGACGTGGCACAGACCGGCGCGCTCGCCGGGACGCCCTCCTGGGCCGACGCCCTCGCCCCCTACGTGGCGCGGCGCTGGCGGCTGACCGAGCTGACGGTCAGCTACCGCACGCCGGCCGAGATCATGGCGGTCGCCGCCAACGTACTGGCCGAGATCGACCCGGCGCTGCGACCGCCGCGTTCGGTGCGCGAGAGCGGCGTACCACCGTGGGACCGGGCGGTGCCCGACGAGCAGCTGACCGCGGAGCTGGTGTCGGCGGCGACGCGCGAGGCAGCCGGGCTGACCGAGGGGCGGCTCGGCGTCATCGTGCCGGCCAGCCGGGTGGACGCGCTCGGCGCGGCGTTGACCGCCGCGCTGCCGGAGGCCGCGGTGGGCGAGCACCCGGAGCTGGAGAGCCGGGTGGTCGTGCTGACGGTCGCGCAGGCCAAGGGGCTGGAGTTCGACTCGGTGCTGGTGGTCGACCCGGACCGGATGGTGGCGGAGTCGCCGCGCGGGCGCAGCGACCTGTACGTCGCGCTCACCCGGGCCACCCAGCATTTGGGTGTCCTGCGCCCCTGCCGCTGACCGACCGCCGCGCCCCCGCTGACCGACCGGTCGGCGGGGGCGGGCTCACCGTCGGTCAGTCGGTCGAGCGGTCCTGGTTGGACTTGCCCGGCCCGGTGGCGGACGTGGACTGGTCGCTGGTGCCGCCGCCCATCGGGGTGCTCAGACCGCCGGTGGTGGCGTCCCCGGTCGTCGTCGGGGCCACCTTGCCGGGGTGTCGCTCCGGTTGGCGGGCCACCCGACGGACGCTCGCCGGGCCGGCAGTGCCGCCGGTGGTGGTCACCGCGCCCTGACCTCCGACCGGGCCACCGTCGCGCAGCACCTGCGGGTCGACCCGCTCTTTCGCCGGATCGAACGGGTCGTCCCGCTGGATCTGGCTCTCGATGTCGGTACGGGGCACTGTCACCTCGTCGAGGGCGCCCTCGCCGTACACGCCGCCGGCGATCCGGTTCTCGGCCCGCCGGGCGGCCTCCTGCCGCATGTCGTCCTCACGCACGTTCATCACCTCGCAGAAGCTGTGGAACTGACGGCGTGCCCGGTCGCCGGTCGGCCAAACCCGCAGCGCCGGTGTGCCGGGCGGGAAACGGTCAACCGCCCCGATCGGTCGTGAAGTGCCCGCGCCATGCGGGTCGCGCCAGCGCCGTCGTGGCCCCGGCCGCCGTCGATTCTTTCTGGCCGAGGGAGTGTTACCTGGTCCCGGGCCTCGGGTAGTCGGGGGGTGTCCCCGCCGTGAAAGCGAACCGTGCCGTGGCCGAAACGCGGTAGCGGGGCGAGGGAATGCAGGTACGACTCATCGCATCCTGAGGAGGACCAGATGAGCACGCAGGCTGCTTCCACCCGGCCGATGAACCGGCCCATGAACGACCCGCAGAACCCCGCCATGATGCGGGACACGCAGCAGATGCCGGCAATGCGCGACGGGCACCGAGAGCCGATGCCGTCGCCGGGTACGGAGACCAAGCAGGCGTTCCTGACGACGGAATTCTGGGTCTACGCCGCCGCCGTCGCGCTCGTGGTGATCGCCGCGTTCTGGCGGGGCTCCGCCACCAACGGATTGAACATCAACAACCCGAACCAGGCATGGTGGTATCTGACCGTCCTGACCGGTGGTTACCTAATCAGCCGTGGTCTGTCGAAGGCCGGCTCCGCCCGCCGGTCCGGCAAGGAGCGAAGCATGCGCTGACGCCTCCTGCGTGAACGGTGGCCTCCGGGAAAGTTCTCCCGGAGGCCACCGTCGTCTGTGGAAGCGTTACTCGTCGCCGCCGAAGTCGCCGAAGTCGCCCTCGAAGGCGTCCTCGATCATCTCTCCGGCGATCATGCCGCCGGCGACGCCGAGCGCCGCGCCGGCGACCATGCCGCCCACGCCCATGCCGCCACGGCCGTGACCGTGGCCCGGACCGTAGCCGTGACCGTGGCCGTGGCCGTGGCCGTGGCCGTACTGGGAGCGCAGGCTGCCGTAGCGGGACGTGGTCTCGCGCAGCCAACCGTCGACGACCTGCGCCCAGTCGACGCGGTCAACGTCGACGTGGGACACCTGGTAGCGGCCGATGGCGTCGTGCCCGGCGCTGAGGAAGCCGCCGCGCTTGTCACACTCCAGGATCACCTCGACGCCGCGCTGGCTCGTCACGAAGGTCAGCTCGACCTCGTTGATGGTGCCCGCGTACTGCGGGGAGGCGAAGAACTCGATCTCCTGGTAGAACGGCAGCGTCTGCTGCACGCCCCGGATGTGGCCGCGCTCCAGGTCGGCGTGCTTGAACCGGAAACCGAGCCGCTGGAACGCCTCCAGGATCCGCTCGTGCACCGGCAGCGGGTGCACCGCCACCTGGTCCAGGTCGCTCTTGTCGACGGCGCGGGCGACCAACAGCTCCGTCCGCAGGCCCATCGTCATGCCGTGCAGGCGCTGGCCGTACACGTCGGTGATCGGGGTTTCCCACGGCACCGGGAGCTGGAACGGGATCGACAGCTCCTGCTTGGGCGCGAGCTGGAACGCGCCGCTCACGGACATCCGGTGAAACTCCATTGTGCCCGCGTGCTCCGTGTCGTGGCCCTCGACCTCGACCCGGGTGATCAGACCGATCACCACCTGCTCGATGGCCGCCGGGCTGTCACCGCCGACGAGGTTGACCTGCCCGTCGAGGGTCAGGCCGGGCCGGGTGTTGGGGTTGTTCAGCACGGTGTCCACACTGGGACCGCCCACACCGAACGCGCTCAACATCTTCTTGAAGACCATCGAAACTCCTGTGCGACAGCCGACCGCTCCACTATGGAGTCGGACCTTGACTCACCGCGCACCCTATCCAGCACCCCTGTGAGGTGGCTGTGAGCGCGCCGACCGCCCGCGCTCGCGTCGGCAGGCGTCGGCAGGCTTGATCGACTCGGCTTCCTGGAAGTCGGGGTGTCCCCCGACCAGGACACCCGCGCCGTCCACCTCCCGGAGCAGCTCCGATCCGTCGTCGGAGTCGCCCGAGTCGGCGACGCGACGCAGCCGCCGCACCGCCTGGTCGAACAGGTCCGCCACCTGCTGCGCCTCCACGACCGGGATGGTGCCCGCCGGCCCGTGGAAGCCGCCACCGACTTCTGATCAACTCCACATCGCCGATGTGGGGGTGTCAGCGCGACCGGGACACCCCACATCGGCGAACCCGAGTCGATCACGGATCGGTGCGCGCGAACCTGCCACCCTTGACCCCGTTGACGAAGGCAGTCCAGTCGCTGACGCCGTAGATGAGGGTCGCCGCCGCGCGGTCCTTGCTGTCGCGCACCGCCACCCGACCAGACCCGTCGAGAACAGGCCCGGCCTCAACGCAGTTGCCGCCATTGTCGGGGCTCCTAGTGCTGATGTGCCAGGCGACTTCAGGCGTGGACTCGCTCATGACAGCTCCTCCGCGAGTGCTGTGATCAGCTTCGCCGACTCAGTCGCACTGAGTGCGGCCTCCCGGAGGCGATCGTACGCGCGGACGTACCGCGAGGCATTGCCCGATTCCAGGAAGAGACGACCACCGAGGGTTTCGGCATGAGCGACGTCCGAGTACGGCACAGGCATCCTGAAGAGCCAGAAGGTGCCATCCAGGCCGGCGTGCAGGCCGAGGGTCAGCGGGAGGACACGGATCTCGACGTTCGGCTTCGCGGTAGCGCGCGCCAGGTCGGCAAGTTGAGCAGCCATGACGCTTCTACTCATGACAGGCCGCCGCAGGGCCGTCTCCTCTATGATCACGGCGAGCCTCATTGGCGAGGGGCGGTCCAGCAACTGCTGCCGATCCATGCGCAGTTGGACCCACTTCCGGATCTCGACCTCGCCTGCGGAGCTGGGCTCGGCATTTCTGATGACCGCCTCGGCGTAGTCGCGGGTCTGAAGCAGACCGGGTATCAACAGCGCCGCGTAGGTGCAGACCAGGTCTGCTCTCGATTCCAACCAGGGAAAGTCGATGAACGAGTTGTCGTAGATCGTCTTGTCGAACCCGTTGTCCCAGCGGTCGACGCGCCAGGCGTCCTGAGCGAGCTGGATGAGCCGCTCCCGTTCCTGCTCGTCGTAGACCCCGTAAAGGTCCAGCAACGCCACTACAAGATCTCTCCGGAACGGCCACTCCGCCCGTTCGTACCGAGCCAGCGACGAAAAATCGCGCTCAAGATACTGGGCGACGTCCTTGAGGGTCAGCCCTCGACGCTCCCGCAGCTCGCGCATCTGCTGGCCCAGCCATTGAGCACGCAGGGTTCGAACGAATGGCTCTCTGTTCGCGGCCATGCTCACCTCTCCAGGCACCCTTGAAGGATTCCGTTGGTGTCGTTGCACCAATACCGGGGCCACTGGAAACGTGGCCTGCGGGTGAGGGTGATCGCCGGTCCCCGGGGAAACCCGGTGCAAACACGGCAACCGCGGCTGTGCCAACAGCCGAGAAGGTGACGAGAGGCGGCCTCGCGAGTGGCAGTCGCATACCGACTCTCGTCGGGTCTCAACTAGAGCGTCGGGATGTACGAATCCCGGCTCCGAACCGACTTGAACGAATACTTACCACGAAGCTGGCCGCTTTCGCGACCCCGACCCACCATCGACCGACGACGACAGAGGTGATCGATGACCAGAGGAGCGTTCCACGACGGCGGCCGGCTGCATCCGCGGCACGTGCGCGACCACCAGTTCGCCACCGTCGGCTTCGGCCGAAGAGGCCTCGACCCCCGGGAGGTGCGGCGGTTCCTGCACCGCGTCGCGCTCGACCTGAGCACGCTGCACCACGATCTGGCGCTGCTCAGCGAGGAGAACGCGCGGGTAAAGCGGGCGCTGCGTGCCCGGCAGGGCGCCTGGTCCGAGAGCCAGCGGAGGTGATTCCGCCGGATCGGGTCTTCGTACCGCTCCCTCGGGCCGCAGTGATGGCGTTCACCGAGTCACCCGAACCGCCGCCCCGCCACGTGCTCCACCTGCCGGTGGCGGTGGGCGACCTGGCCGGCGCACTGGAGCTGGCCCGCGCTCTCGCCCGGTCGCTGGCCACGATGTCACAGGTCGACGTCGGCGGCATCACCGTGTCGGCCGAGGACGCGCAGCACGTACGACACTGGGTCTTCTGTGACCGGATCATGCCCGATCGCCGGCGGTGTGCGCGGCCGGCCGACCACGACGAACCCTGCCGGCCCGTCGACGATCCCTGCTAGGTCTCCACGACGACCAGTTCGCCGACCTGCTCGCCGATCGTGGTGCGGGCCTCGGCGGGCATTCCGACATCCGTGATCAACACGTCGGCCGCCTCCAGCGGGGCGATGGTGGCGATGCCGATCGTCTCCCACTTGGTGTGGTCGGCGAGCACCACGAGCCGGCGGGCCGCGCCGATCAGGCACCGGTTGACGCCGGCCTCCAGCAGGTTCGGCGTGGTGAAGCCGGTGCGCGGGCTGAGCCCGTGCACACCCAGGAACAGCAGGTCGACGTTGAGCGCGCTGATCGCGGCCTCGGCCACCGGACCGGTCAACGCGTCCGACGGGGTGCGGATGCCGCCGGTCAACACGACCGTCTGGTCGGCACGCGGGTTTTGATAGAGCGCGTCGGCCACCGGGATCGAGTTGGTCACCACGGTCAGTCCGCGCACATCGGAGAGCAGGGTGGCCAGCGCGGCGGTGGTCGTCCCGGCGGACAGCGCGATGGCCATCCCCGGCTCCACCATCGTTGCCGCCCGCTCGGCGATGGCCCGCTTCTCCGTCTGCTGGCGGATCGACTTCGCGGCGAACCCGGGCTCCTCGGCCGAGCCCGGCCCGGCGAGGGTTGCGCCACCGTGGACCTTGTCCACCAGGCCGCGCTCGGCCAGCACCTCCAGGTCCCGCCGGATCGTCATGTCGGACACGCCGAAACGGCTGACCAGGTGGCTCACCCGTACACCGCCGCGCTGGCGGATCAGGTCGAGGATGGCGCTCTGCCGCTGCTGGGCCAGCATCTGGGGAACCTCCTTCGCACCGTGGCTGTCGCCCAAATCAGGACCGGTCCTCGCGGATCACGGCCACCTCGCCGGCCGGCACTGTCAGCTCACCCGTACACCGCGTCCCGGTCAACAGCTCGGTGCCGCGCGCCGCGACGCGAGCCTCGGTCTCGGTGTGGTTGATCGCGAACAGCCAGGTCCGCTCGCCGTCGCGCCGTCGTACCACCTCCACCCCGGTCGGCGCCTGCGCCACCGGACGGACCCCGGCCTCGTCGAGCAGCCGGGCGACGAGCCGGTCGGTGGCCGGCTCGTCCAGCCGGGTGCCGACGTACCACGCGGCGCCCGCGCCGACCGGCCGCCGCGTCACCGCGGGCACGCCCGGCAAGGGCCCGTCGGTGTACGACGCCAGCACCTCGGCGCCATCGGCGTGCAGCCATTCGGTCCACACGTCGGCGGTGCTGCCGTCATCGAGCCGGACCCGCTCGCCGTCGCGCAGCGGGAAGAACTCCTCGGTCCGTACGCCCAGCAGGTCCCGGAACGCTCCGGGGTAGCCGCCGAGGCGGATGTGGTCGTTGGGGTCCACGATGCCGCTGAAGTAGGTGACGGCCGCCGTGCCACCGCCCTCGACGAACCGGCGCAGCTCGTCGACCTCGGCGTCGCGGACCAGGTAGAGAGTGGGCACCAGGACCAGACGGTAGCCGCTGAGGTCGGCCGACGGGTGGACGATGTCGGCGGTCACTCCGGCCCGCCACAGCGCGCCGTAGAGGGCGTTCATCCGGTCGGCGTAGGTGACGTCGGCGCTGGGGTGCGAATCCAGCTCGACCGCCCACCACGCCTCCCAGTCGAACAGGATCGCCACGTCGGCGTCCACCCGGCTGCCGCGGATCTCGGCCAGCGCCTTGAGGTCCGCGCCGAGCTGGCAGACCTCGCGGAACACCTTGGTGTCCGGGCCTGCGTGCGGCACCAGCGCGGAGTGGAACTTCTCCGCGCCGGCCCGGGAGGCCCGCCACTGGAAGAACAGCACCCCGTCGGCGCCCCGGGCGACGTGCGCCAGGCTGTTGCGGCGCAGCTGCCCGGGCAGCTTGGCCACGTTGCGCGGCTGCCAGTTGACCGCGCTGGTGGAGTGCTCCATGAGCAGCCACGGGTCGCCGCCGGCGACGCCCCGGGTGTGGTCGGCGGCGAGCGCCAGCCCGAGGTGCGCCTGGGGGTCGGCGGCGGTCAGGTAGTGGTCGTTGGACACCAGGTCCACATCGTCGGCCCAGGACTGGTAGTCCATGTGCTTGACGCCCATGCCGATCATGAAGTTGGTGGTGACCGGCTGGCGGACCAGCGTCTTGAGCACCTCGCGTTCGGCGCGCAGTTGGGCGCGCAGTTCGTCGGAGGAGAAGCGCAGGAAGTCGAGCTGCTGCGTGGGGTTGGCGAAGGCCGTCACCGTGCGCGGCGGGATGATCTCGGCCCAGTCGCCGTAGCGCTGACTCCAGAACGCGGTGCCCCAGGCGTCGTTGAGCCGGTCCAGGTCGCCGTAGCGTTCCCGCAGCCACCCCCGGAACGCCTCGGCGCTGACGTCGCAGTAGCAGTGCACGTTGTGGCAGCCCAGCTCGTTCGAGACGTGCCACATGACCACGGCGGGGTGCTCGGCGTACCGGCCGGCGACCGCCCGCACCAGCTCCAGGGAGCGCTCGCGGAACACCGGGGAGCTGGGGCAGTACGCCTGCCGCCCGCCCGGCCAGAGGATCGCGCCATCGGCCCGGCGGGGCAGTGTCTCCGGGTGCGCGCGGGCCAGCCAGGGTGGCGGGCTGGCGGTGGCGGTGGCCAGGTCGACCTGGATGCCGCCGTCGTGCAGCAGATCCAGGACCCGGTCGAGCCAGCCGAACTCGAACCGGCCCGGGGCGGGCTCCAGCAGAGCCCAGGAGAAGATGCCGACGGAGACCAGGTTGACCCCGGCCCGGCGCATCAGCTCGATGTCCTCCGACCAGGTCTGCTCGGGCCACTGCTCGGGGTTGTAGTCGCCGCCGAAATAGATGCCGTTCCCCTGCCATCGCCGCATGACAGCTGAGGGTGCACCTGCCGCCGCACGGAAGTCAACAGGTTCCAACATCGACGTGCTTTCCAACGTTTACCACGTAACAGCCGTATCACGACTGGGTTATCAGAGGCGAACAGACCTCTTGACAGCGGCCTATGGAGGGGTAGCTTGAGGCCCCACTGGCCGATCGTGTTCGCCAATGTGGATTCTCGGTGGATCACGATGCGTATTCACAAGGCCGGACGCGCTTTTCACCACCCCTGACGGCCCTTGGGCGTAGCACCTCTTCATCAGCAGGAGGCACAGATGTCCCGTCCCCGATCCCAAGCCGAGTACCTGGCTCGGCTCGTACCGCCCTCCGTTGCCGGCATCAACCGACGGTCGCTGCTGGCCGGCGCGGCCGGCACGGGCGCGCTGCTCGGCACCGGTCTGCTCGCCGGCTGCGGCGACGACTCCGGCTCCGGCGGGTCCAGTAAGGACGTCACGCTCGGATCGAACCAGTCCGACCCGAAGCCCAAGGATGTCCTCGCCAAGGTCACCGACGGGTTCAAGACCTCGTCCGGCGTGCAGGTCGCGACCAACACGGTCGACCACAACACGTTCCAGGAGAACATCAACAACTACCTCCAGGGCAAGCCGGACGACGTCTTCACCTGGTTCGCCGGCTACCGGATGCGCTTCTTCGCGCAGAAGGGCCTGGCCAGCGACATCAGCGACGTGTGGGGCAAGCTCTCCGGCTACTCCGACGCCTTCAAGAAGGCGTCCACCGGCGACGACGGCAAGCAGTACTTCGTCCCGGCGACGTACTACCCGTGGGCGGTCTTCTACCGCAAGTCCGTGTGGCAGCAGCACGGCTACCAGGTGCCCACCACCCTGGACCAGTTCACCGCGCTCGGTGCGCAGATGAAGAAGGACGGCCTCACCCCGATCGCGTTCGCCGACAAGGACGGCTGGCCGGCGATGGGCACCTTCGACATCCTCAACCTGCGCATCAACGGCTACCAGTTCCACGTCGACCTGATGGCCGGCAAGGAGGCCTGGACCTCCGACAAGGTCAAGAAGGTCTTCGACACCTGGGCCGGCCTGCTCCCCCTGCACCAGCCGGACAGCCTCGGCCGCACCTGGCAGGAGGCCGCGCAGTCGTTGCAGCAGAAGAAGAGCGGCATGTACCTGCTCGGCCTCTTCGTCGGTCAGCAGTTCAGCAACGACGAGCAGGACGACCTCGACTTCTTCACCTTCCCCGAGATCGACCCGTCGATCGGCGCGAAGGCTCTGGACGCCCCGATCGACGGCTACATGATGGCCCGCAAGCCCAAGAACGAGGACAACGCCCGCAAGCTGCTGGAGTACTTCGGTGGCAAGGCCGCCGCGGACATCAACCTCAAGAACGACCCGGCCGTCCTCGTCGCCAACAGTGGCGCGGACGTCGGCGGCTACACGGCCCTGCAGAAGAAGGCCGCCGAGTTGGTCGGGTCGGCCACCGAGATCGCGCAGTTCCTCGACCGGGACACCCGGCCGGACTTCGCCTCCACGGTGATGATCCCGGCGATCCAGCAGTTCATCAAGAACCCCAAGGACATTGACGGTCTGACCTCGTCCATCGAGAACCAGAAGAAGTCGATCTTCACTGACTGACGGCGGAAGGGGGAGGACATCGTGTCCGACCTGCCCCTGATCCAAGCGGATCGCGCCGTGCCGCCGCCGGCCGCGACCACCCCAACGGGTGGTCGTCGCCGGCGGCTACGGCTCCTGTCCCGCACCGACCGCGTGGTCATCACGCTGATGGTGCTCGTCCCGCTGCTGCTCGTCACCGCCTTCGTCTGGCTGCCGGCGCTGGCGACCGTGGTGCTCTCCGGCACCGACTGGGACGGCATCGGCCCACTGAACGAGATCGACTTCGTC
This sequence comes from Micromonospora sp. NBC_00617, assembly GCF_045161355.1. Lineage (NCBI taxonomy): Bacteria > Bacillati > Actinomycetota > Actinomycetes > Micromonosporales > Micromonosporaceae > Micromonospora > Micromonospora sp. NBC_00617. The sequence continues at coordinate 3,996,187 of NZ_CP107751.1, forward strand.
GGCGCGCGCAACTACAGCGACGTCGTGAACATCTACCCGCCGTTCGTGCCGGCGATCCAGCACAACCTGCTCTGGCTGGCCGTACTGTTCGTGGTCGCCACCCCGTTCGGCATGTTCCTGGCCGTACTGCTCGACAAGGAGCTGCGCGGCAGCCGCTTCTACCAGACGGCGTTGTACCTGCCGGTGGTGCTCTCGCTGGCGCTCATCGGCTTCGTCTGGCAGCTGCTCTACTCCCGCGACCAGGGTCTCATCAACGCCGTCTTCGGCAGCAACATCGACTGGTACGGCGACTCGAACGTCAACATCTGGGCGGTCATGATCGCCTCCAGCTGGCGGCACGTCGGCTACATCATGCTGCTCTACCTCGCCGGCCTGAAGGGGGTCGACCCGTCGCTGCGGGAGGCCGCCGCCGTCGACGGCGCGTCGGAGAGGCGCACGTTCTTCCGGGTGGTGTTCCCGGTGCTGCGGCCGATCAACATCATCGTGCTGGTGGTGACGGTGATCGAGTCGCTGCGCGCGTTCGACCTGGTCTGGGTCGTCAACAAGGGACGCAACGGTCTGGAACTGATCTCGGCGCTGGTCACCCAGAACGTGGTGGGTGAGGCGAGCCGGATCGGCTTCGGCTCGGCGCTGGCGACGATCATGCTGGTCGTCTCGCTGGTCTTCATCACCATCTACCTGGCGACCGTGATGAGGGAGAACCGGGAATGAGCACCGCGACCGTGTCCCGGCGTACCGAGGGTGGCACCGACGCCCCGGTCCGCCGCCGCAAGCTGACCCCGGCGCGGCTGCTGCTGCACGGCTTCCTCATCGTCGTCTCGCTGGCCTGGCTCTTCCCGATCGCCTGGGCGGTGCTGACCTCGCTGCGCTCCTACCAGTACACGGCCGCCAACGGCTACGTCTCGTTCGGCGGCTGGACCATCGACAACTACGTCACCGCCTGGCAGACGGCGGAGTTCGGCAAACACTTCCTCAACTCGGTCTACATCACCGTGCCGGCGGTGCTGCTGACGCTCTTTCTCGCCTCCTGCGTGGCGTTCGTCATCGCCCGGTTCAACTGGAAGATCAACCTCGTTCTGCTCGGGGTGTTCACCGCCGCCAACCTGCTGCCGCAGCAGGCGTTGCTCATCCCGCTGTTCCGGCTGTTCACCGAGGTGCCGCTGCCGGAGTTCATGAGCGACTCCGAGCTGCTCTACGACAGCTACTGGGGCCTGATCCTGATCAACGTCGCCTTCCAGTGCGGGTTCTGCGTCTTCGTGCTCAGCAACTACATGAAGGCGCTGCCCCGCGACCTGTACGAGGCGGCGATGGTCGACGGTGCCAGCGTCTGGCGACAGTACTGGCAGGTCACCATGCCGCTGTGCCGGCCGGCCCTGGCAGCGCTCGCCACCCTGGAAGTGACCTGGATCTACAACGAGTTCTTCTGGGCCACCGTCCTCATGCGCACCGGCGACAAGTTCCCGGTGACCAGCTCGCTCAACAACCTGCGCGGCGAGTTCTTCACCGACAACAACCTGGTCTCGGCGGGCAGCGTGCTCGTCGCGATCCCCACCCTGGTGATCTTCTTTATGCTCCAGCGGCACTTCGTCCGGGGCCTGACCTTGGGAGCCTCCAAAGGATGACGATCCTGCACCTGCGCCGTGCGCGGACCAGTCTGGTGCTCGACGCGCGCGGCCCGGGGCTGCCCCGGGTCGTGCACTGGGGCGGCGACGTCGGCGACCTCGACGACGACGCCCTGCGCCAGCTCACCGACGCGACCGTGCCACCCGTGGTGCCGAGCAGCTTCGACGAGCCGCCCGCACTGTCCCTCCTGCCGGAGGCGAGCGCCGGCTGGAGCGGCCGGCCGGGACTGGTCGGGCATCGCGACGGGCGGGACTGGTCCACCGCGTTCCAGCTCGACGGTCTCGACGTCGACCAGCCCTCCGACGCTCCGGCGCGGGTCATCGTGCGGGCGTCGGACCGGGCCGCCGGGCTGGGCCTGACCATCGAGATCACGCTGGACCCGTACGGTCTGCTGACCATTCGCCATCGCCTGCGCAACGACGGCGACGGCGCGTACGAGGTGCACGGGTTGACGCCGGTGCTGCCGGTGCCGGCGGTCGCCACCGAACTGCTCGACCTGACCGGCCGCTGGTGTCGGGAACGCTCGCCACAACGGCACCCGTGGCAGCACGGCGCCTGGGTGCGCGAGGGCCGGCACGGGCGCACCGGGCACGACGCCACGCTGCTGCTGGTCGCCGGCACCGCCGGGTTCGGCTTCGGCCACGGCGAGGTCTGGGCGGTGCACACCGCGTGGAGCGGCGATCACGTCACCGTCGCCGAGCGGCGTCCCACCGGTGAATCCACTCTCAGCGGCGGCGAGCTGCTGGCACCCGGCGAGATCCGGCTCGCCCCCGGCGAGGAGTACGACACTCCCCTGCTCTACGCCGTCTGGTCCGACGTCGGGCTGGACGGGCTCAGCGACGTACTCCATTCGCATCTGCGGGCCCGGCCCGGACACCCCCGCTCCCCCCGCCCGGTGACCCTCAACGTCTGGGAGGCGGTCTACTTCGACCACGACCTGGACCGGCTGCGGGCCCTCGCCGACCGGGCCGCGCACCTCGGGGTGGAACGGTTCGTGCTCGACGACGGCTGGTTCCGCGGCCGGCGCGACGACACCGCCGGGCTCGGCGACTGGTACGTCGACCAGGGCGTCTGGCCCGACGGCCTGCAACCGCTCATCGACCACGTGACCGGCCAGGGCCTTCAGTTCGGCCTGTGGGTGGAGCCGGAGATGGTCAATCCCGACTCCGACCTGTTCCGCGCGCACCCGGACTGGCTGCTGGCCGTGCCGGGGCGGCTGCCGCCGGCCTGGCGCAACCAGCAGGTGCTCGACCTGGGCCGCCCGGAGGCGTACGACTACGTGCTGGAACGCCTCGACGCGCTGCTGAGCGACCATCGGGGCATCAGCTACCTCAAGTGGGACCACAACCGGGACCTCACCGAGGCCGGGCACCACGGCCGGCCCGGGGTGCACGGGCAGACCCTCGCGGTCTACCGCCTCCTCGACGAGCTGCGCCGCCGGCATCCCGGCGTCGAGATCGAGAGCTGCTCGTCCGGCGGCGCCCGGGTGGACCTGGCCATCCTGGCCCGCACCGACCGGGTCTGGGCCAGCGACTGCAACGACGCCCTGGAACGGCTCGGCATCCAACGCTGGACCGGTCTGCTGTTGCCACCGGAGCTGATCGGCACGCACATCGGCCCGGAACGCTCGCACACCACCCACCGCGTGCACGACCTGGGTTTCCGGGCGGCCACCGCGCTGTTCGGCCACCACGGCATCGAGTGGGACATCGCCTCGATCAGCGCCGCCGAGCAGACCGAGCTGGCCGCCTGGGTGGCACTGCACAAGCGGCTGCGCCCGCTGTTGCACGCCGGCCGGGTGGTCCGGGTCGACCACCCGGACCCGGCCGTCTGGGCGCACGGCGTGGTCGATCACGACACGACCCGGGCGGTGTACGCGGTGGCCACGCTGGCCACCTCGGTGGCGCAGACCCCGGGCGCGGTACGGCTGCCCGGCCTCGACCCGGCCCGGCGTTACCGGGTGCGACAGGTGGCGGGCGTACCCGCCCCGGCGACCATCGAACGGTCCGCGGCACCGTGGCTGGCCTCCGGTGTCACGCTCAGCGGGGCGGCGCTGGCCCGGGTGGGTGTGCAGCTGCCCGCGTTGCACCCGGAGCAGAGCCTGGTGCTGGAGGTCGACGAGGCCAGCTAGGGCGTGTGTCAAAGTCCTCGGTCGAGCCGAGGCGAAGTCCAGGCGGCGGTCCGGCAAGGCGGAGATCAGTCCGGATACCGGTGTTGTATCCGGACTGATCTCCAACGCGGCCGGCCGTCGTCTGGGCCCGCCGCAGGCCGGCCAGGGGCTTTGACACACGTCCTAGTCGGTCGGGCTGGTCAAGCTCGCCGGCATCGCTCTGATCATCGTGGGGGTGGTCATCGTGAACCTGACCGGGGAGCACTGACCGCAGCCGGCACGGTGGCCGGGCCCGACGCGGGCCCGGCCACCTGGCCTCGGTCAGCCTGCCGTGCAGCTCACCTCCGGCTTGGGGTTGGTGCCGGTCCAGCCGCCGAGGAAACCGAAGCTGGCGCTGGCGCCGGCCGCCAGCCGGCCGTTGTAGTCCACGTTACGCGCGGTCACCGTGGATCCGCTGCTGGTCACCGTCGCGTTCCAGGACTGGGTGACGCTCTGGCCGTTGGCGAGGGTCCACCGGGCGGTCCAGCCGGCGATCGCCGTCGAGCCGGCGGTGACCCGTACCTCGGCCTGGAAGCCGCCCTGCCACTGGTTGAGCACCGTGTACGTCGCCGTGCAGCCGCCAGCGGGCGGTGCAGTGGTCGGCGGTGCAGTGGTCGGGGGCGGCGTGGTCGGCGGGGGCGTCGTGGGAGGCGGAGTCGTGGGCGGGGGCGTGGTCGGCGGCGGGGTTCCGCCGAAGACGCTGGCCTCGCGGGCGGTCTGCCGGATGCCGTTGGTGCCGTTGAAGACCCGCTGCCCCCAGGTGGTCAGGCTGGCCGGGTTGAACGCGGTGGCCATGTCGAGATACTCCACGCCACCCCCGTTGCCGCTCCACGACCAGCCCAGCCAGCCGATCCCGTTGGCCTGGCTGTACGCGAGGATGGTGTCCTCGTCCGGGTCACCGTCGGAGTGGTTGAAGCCGAACTCACCGACCACGATGGGCAGCCCCGCCGCCCGGAAACGGCCCAGGTAGTCGGTGATCTCGGCGGCGGTGTCGAAGACGCCGTACATGTGGATGGAGAACACCGTGTTGCGGGCCGGGTCCGCGGCGAAGACCGAGGCGGCGTTGTCGCGCATGGTGAACGACCAGTCCTGCCCCCAGTTCGGGGCGTCCACCATGATGGTGTGGGTCAGCCCACCGGCCCGCAGCCGCTTGATCGCGTTGGCGTTGTCGGTGGCCCACGAGGAGTAGTTCTGGTTGCCGTACGGCTCGTTGCCGATGTTGACGATGACGTACCGCTCCTGGCCGGCCAGCACATCCTTCAGGCTGAGCCAGTAGTCGACGGCACGGTCCAGGGTGATGGCGCCGCTCTGCTCCCCGTAGCCGGTGGTGTCGTGCACCTCCAGCACGCAGATCAGCCGGTTGGCCTTGCACAGCGAGATGACGTTGGCGACGTCGGCGTTGGTGTTGCGGGTCCACCGGTCGCCGCTGGCGAGCACCACCCGCACGGTGTTCGCGCCGAGCGCCTTGACGTTGGCGAACGAGCTGGTCTGCTGCGGATACCAGGTATGCGCGTGGTTGACCCCGCGCATGATGAATTCCGCGCCGTTGGCGTCGTACAGCTTGCCGCCCGCGACGGAGAAGCCGGCCGCGGCGTGCGCCGGCTGGCTGAACGCCAGCACGGCGAGGAGCAACGCGAGCATGGCCGCGCCGGCGGCGGAGAGTCGAGTCTTCATGGCCTTCCTCAGGCAGGACCCCCGCTGCCCGACAGGGGTGGGACGTGACAGGGGAAGGCGGCTGCAGCCCGACAGCCACCGCCCGACTCCCGGCGACGCTCGCATCAGCCTAGGGCGATGAATCGGCCCTAGCAACCGGTTCAGTAGCTCGGTGAGGGACGCAGACAGCCGTAACGGCCCGCGCGGACGCGGGCCGTCACGGGGCGGTCATCCCCACCACAGGATGTGCGCCAGACCGTAGGTCTTAACCGGTTAAGACGACCGTAGGCCGGTCTCCGGCATCCGTCAAGCATCGCCCGTCCGAACCGGACGAGAGGGTTGACGGCTGCTGACCTGGGTATCTCGGGACGAACCGTCGGCGAGAAGGAGAACCCGGATGGTGAGCGTCGGCTACACCCTGATGTGCGAGCAGGCCGGTCCGAAGCAGCTGGTGGACCACGCGGTACGGGCCGAGGCGGCCGGCTTCGACCAACTGGTGATCTCTGATCACTACTATCCCTGGCTCGACGCCCAAGGCCACTCCCCGTACGCCTGGTCGGTGCTCGGCGCGGTCGCGCACGCCACCTCCCGCGCGGAGCTGATGTCCTTCGTGACCTGCCCGATCCGCCGCTACCACCCGGCCGTGGTCGCGCAGAAGGCCAGCACCATCGGGGCGCTCTCGGACGGGCGATTCACCCTCGGCCTGGGCGCCGGGGAAAACCTCAACGAGCATGTCGTTGGCGGCTGGCCACACGTGCAGCAGCGCCACGAGATGTTCGAGGAGGCGCTGCAGATCATCCGGCCGCTGCTCAACGGTGAGACGTTGACCTTCTCCGGCAACCACTTCGACGTACCCGACGCCTACGTCTGGGACCGCCCCGAGCGGCCGGTGCCGATGGCCATCGCCGCCTCCGGCCGGCAGTCCGCCACCCTGGCGGCCGAGTACGGCAACGGCCTCGTCTCCACCGAGCCCGACCGGCACATCATCGAGATGTACGACGACGCCGGTGGCGTCGGCCAGCCCCGCTACGGGCAGGTGGCCATCTGCTACGGCCCGGACGAGGCCGAGTGCCGCAAGATCGTGCACGACCAGTTCCGCTGGTTCGGAATGGGTTGGAAGGTCAACGCCGACCTGCCCGGCCCGGACGCCTTCGCCGCCGCCACCCAGTTCGTCGGGAGGAGGACGTCGCCGAGGGCATCTCCTGCGGCCCGGACGTGGACGCGCACGTCGAGGCGTTCCGCAAGTTCGTCGACGCCGGCTTCACGCACGTGGCGCTCATCCAGGTCGGCGGCGAGAGCCAGCCGATGTTCCTGGACTGGGCACAGGAGCAGCTACTGCCCCGGCTGCGCCAGTTGTGAGGCTGACGACCGCCGGTCGATTCGGGCCGGACGAGCTGCGGCTCGCGATGGCCGCGCCTCGGCCGGCCGCCGGCCTGACCAGTGAGTGGCGGCTGGTCGACGGGCTGCGTACCCACACGCGGCGTCGACGTTGTCGCACTCGGTCCACAACACGATCGAGGCGGACCTGGTCCGGATCACGGCGCCGACCCTGGTCGTCAGCGGCGCGCGGGATTCCGTCGCGCCGGCTGGCCACCACGGCTCCGACGGCGGTCGCCGACGCGATCCGCCACCTTCTCGCCCCGACACTCGTGAGCAGGTGAAACCCATGCGCTTTGGCAACACGGAGATCCGGCCGCTCGGCGGCGGCCTCGGCTGCCTCCTGATGATCCTCTTCTCGATCGTCGCCTCGGTGGTGCTCACCGTCCTGCTCAACGCGCTGCTCTGAGAGCACCGTGCCGGGTGGGGCCGTCAGCGCCGCAGACCCAGGGCGCTGAGCACCTCCCGGGAAGCCAACCGGGCCGGGTCGAGCACCGATCGGCGGGTCCAGCGGGCCGCGGGGGTGACCGTGGCCCGCCAGGCCACCCGCGCGCCCTGCGCCGCCGGCACGACCGTCACCGACCAGACCCAGCGCACACCCCGCAGCAGTGGGCGCACGGTGTGCCGCCACAGCCAGCGCACGCCTCGACCGAGCGGACGCAGCAGCACCCGGTAGACCAGCCGCAGCATCCCGCCGGCCGTGCGCCACGCACCGACCACGACGACGGCGACCAGCCGACCCACGCCCCGCACCACCCACCAGATCCCCCGGGCCAACCCGACGAGCGCCGCGCCCAGCACACCGACGAGCAGGCCCAGGCCGCACGCGAGCAGCCGGCCGACGGGCCGGAGCGCCGCGCCCAGCCAGCGCAGCGGCCGCCGGACGAGGTGATCGGCGAGCCAGACCAGCACACGACCCAGACCGACGAGAGGCGGACGCAGCACGTTGCGGACCATCCACAGCAGGGGATCCCACAGCAGACGCCGAAGCGCCCGCCCCGCCGCCGAGCCCAGAGCGGCCAGCGCGCCGCCCAGCCAGACCAGCGGGGACCACACCGCCGTGCGCGCCACCCACGCGATCCCCCGCCCGAACCACACCAGCGGCAGCCAGACGAGCGTGCGGGCGCACCACAGCAGCGGCAGCCAGAGCAGCCGGTGCAGCGCCCAGGCCAGGGGGGCCAGCACCCACCGCCGCAGGAACCGGCCGGCCGGGCCGAACAGGTGCCGACGCAGCAGCCGGCCGGCAGCCGCGATCAGCTCCCAGAGCAGGCGTACCGGCAGCACCACGACCAGCGCCACGGCACGCGCGACGGCCGCGACCAGCGGGAGCGCGACGGCGGCCGGCTCCCCCGGGTCCGGAGTCGGCGCGTCACGGGCGAGACGCGCGAGCGTCGGCGCGCTCGGGCCCTCGCCGCGCGGCGCGGGTAACGAGGCGCGAACGGTCGGACGGTCGGTCACGGTGGCACGGTAACCGGGCCGTGCCAGCCCGTGGGGGTCGGCGACGGCGTACCGCGGGCGGTGCGGGCAGCATCAGTCGACGCCCAGATCCAGCGTGGTCAGCAGCGGATAGTGGTCCGAGGCGGTGTCCGCTGGTCCACCCCGGATCACCTGGCAGCCGCGCACCCGCTCGGCCACCGCGCTGCTGCCGAAGAGGTAGTCCAGCCGCATGGCGGCGAACTCGGCCCCGCCGAAGCGGGTGGGCACGGTGAGGCCGTCGGCCTCCGGCGCTCCGACGTTGGACGACGGCCACAGGTCGACGAGGTTGGCGGCGAGCAGGCGGGCGATCGCGCGAGTGTCCACGGCGCCACCGCCCCGGCGCACGTGCCGTCGCCGGTAGAGAGCGCTCAGGCCGGCCAGGCGAGCGGTGTGATCGACCGTCGGGTCGAGCGAGTTGAGGTCGCCGGCGAGCAGCGTCAGCGGCCCCGGGGCGCGACGCAGCGCCCCCACCAGCCAGTCGACCTCCATCCGCCGGCGTCCCCCGGAGTACGGACAGAGGTGGGTGCCGAGCACGGTGAGCGGGCCGGCCGAGGTGGACACCACGACGCGGGCGGCGGCGTGGTGGAACGGCCGGCGCACCGCCCCCGCGGCGAGAACCCGGTACGGCGGCCGGACCAGCACCGCCACCGGCTGCCCGAAGCAGGACCGGGCCAGGTGGGGCGTCATCCCCACCCGACCCGCCACGATGGCCATCAGCCCGTCGGAGTCGAAGCCGCGCAGCTCCTGCAGGGCCAGCACGTCCGGCATCTGCTGGTTGACGACCCGGACCACCTGATCCAGCCGGTCGGCGCCACCGCGGTCCGCACCGCCGGTGCGGATGTTCCAGGTCATCACCCGCACGGCAGCGCTCAGTCGGCGCGGCCGGCGCGCGCCAACTCGTCGTCGAGGGTGGCCACGTCGTCGGACTCGATGGCCAGCTGGTTGCCCTCGGCCAGGTCGGCGTTCGGACGGATCACGAGGTAGAGCAGCCCGATCCAGAGTGCGGAGAGCAGGATCGCGCCCATGAAGTCGGTCGGGTGGTGCATCCCCCGGTACATCCGCGACGTCGCCACCCCGGCCGGCATGAGCACGGCCACCGCCACGAAGATCCACCGCCACCAGCGGTCGGTACGCGGGAACACGATGAGGGTGATCGCCAGCCAGACGCAGATCGTCGCCGCGATGTGCCCGGACGGGAAGGAGGAGGTGGGCATCTGCCCGTCCAGGTTCTCCACCGGGGGCCGTGGCCGGTCGACCGCACGCGCCGAGGCGAGGAAGAGGGTCAGCTCACCGACCATCGCCAGCGCCACGAACAGCACGGGCCGCCATCGCCGCCACACCGCGAGCACCAGCGGGCAGAACACCAGCGAGATGAGCAGGATGGCGTGGGTGTCACCGAACTTGCTCCACCACCAGCTCACCTCGGTCAGCGTCTCGGTGTGCCGGGCGGCGAACCAGCGGGGAACCTCGGTGTCCAGGGTGTCGAAGAAGGTGCCCTTGGCGTGATAGCTGACGTACATGCCGAAGCCGTACAGCGCGCCGAACACCAGCACCCAGCCGACCAGCAGCTCGGCCACCGCCGAGCGGGGGTGCGCCAGCACGTGCTCCTCCGCCGGGGCGGGGGCGATGTCGTGCCCGGCCTCCGGCTCCAGCCCCTCGCTCAGCGGCGGCACCGGCCGGCCGCGCTCACGCCGCCACAACCGGAAGGCGTACGCGGTCACGCCCAACCACGCGGCGCCGAGCAGCCAGCCGGCCAGCACGTCGGAGACGAAGTGCACGCCCAGCGCGATGCGGGTCAGCCCGATCAGCGCCACCAGCACACCGCCGCCGACGATCGCGGGCTTGCGCCAGCGCGGCGCCAGCGCCGGCAGGAACACCAGCAGCAGCGCCCCGTACGCGACGAACGAGCCCAGGGCGTGCCCGCTCGGGAAGCTGTTGCCGGGGGCGCTGGCGATCGGCACGTCCACCACCGGACGAAGCCGGCCGACCAGCGCCTTGAGCGACGGGTCGAGGATCAGCCCACCGACCCCGGTGATGATCAGGTAGACGGCCAGCCGGGGCTGCCGCCGGATCAGCAGCCCGACCACCGCGATGGTGACCAGCCAGATGAGGATCGGCCGGCCGCCCAGATCGGTCACCGCCTGAAGCACGGTGACCAGCGGGTGGTGCGGGGCGACGAGCGAGTTGAACCACTCGGCGACCGCGTGGTCGGCGTCCTGCAACGGGCTCCACCGCACCCGCACGAGCAACAACAACAGCCCGAAGGCCATGCCGGCGCCGGTGACGGCCACCAGACCGGCGATGCTCCGTTCGGCGAAGTGACCGATTGGACGCCGAGCCACCTCTTTGACCGCGGTCACCCCGCACCTCCCTTGTTGCTCCTGGCGAGGCGCTGTACCCGATCCGGGTCAGGCGTACACCCGGGCGCGGCTCAGAGCGCCGTCATGTCGCCGGTGTCGAGCAGCTCGGCGCGGTCGGCCTCGGGCTCCCACAGGTCGGGCTGCGCCGGCTCCTCCACACCGATACGCAGCGCCTCCAACTGGGCCGCGAAGGCCAGCCCGCCGAAGAGCGCCATGCCGGTCAGGTTGGCCCAGAGCAGGAGCGCCATCATGCCGGCCAGCGCGCCGTAGGTCTGGCCGAAGCCGTCGCTGAACCGCACGTACGCGGCGAGCAGCAGGCTGGCCAGCCACCACAGGGCCGTGGCGATGCCCGCGCCGAAGAAGAGCCAGGACAGGCCGGGTTGGTTGCGGCGTGGCGCGTGCCGGAACAGCACGGCCACGGCGAGCACGGTCAGCCCGAGGCTCAGCGGGAAGCGGACCACGTCCCAGATGCCGTTGGCGACCTCGCCCCACTCGTAGTGCTTGCGGACCGAGTCGCCCATCGCCCCGCCGCCGACGAGGATCAGGAAGCCGGCCAGCGCGGGCAGACCGGCGGTGACGGCCAGGACGGCCGCCCGCAGGTATTTCCCCAGGGCCGGGCGGTCCCGCTCGACCCCGTAGATGCGGTTGGCGCCCCGCTCGATCTGGGCCATCGTGGTGGTCAGCGCGACCAGCCCGGTGAGCAGACCGAGGGTGAGCGCCAGCTCGCCGGCGTCCTCGACGCGTTCGCCCTCGCCGAGCAGCTCGCCGACCACCTGCGCGCTCTGGCCCGGGGTGAGCGCCAGCACGGTGTCGGCGACCACCTGGCCGCCCTCCTCGACACCCAGCTTGCTGATCAGACCGGTGAGGGCGATCAGGAACGGCACCACGGCGAGGCAGAGCTGCAACGCGAAGGCGCGGGAGTGGCTGAACCCGTCGCCGTAGCGGAACCGGATGAACGCGTCGCGCAGCAGGTGCCAGCCGCCCTGGCGGCGCAGTGTGTGCCAGGCGTCGTCGGCCGACAGCTCCTCGTTGGCCATCAGCCGGGTCTCCGGCACGATCCGGGTGCTACTCACGGCGCGCTTCCTCGATCAGCTGCTCGCCCCGCTCCCCGGCGCCCTGGGCGTCAACGGACAGGTCGGGGGTGTCCTCGGGCTGCGGGACGCAGAGCCAGAGCGCCTCGGGCCGGATCTCGGCCCGCAGCTGTCGACCCGGTGCGATGAGGTCGCCGTCCAGTTCCCGGGGTTGGGCCCGGTTGCTGGTGACCACCACACGGCGGCCGCGGAAGACCTCCATCTGCGGCACCTGGCCGTTGCGACGGATCACCGCCCAGCCGAGCGCGAGCCAGTGCCGCAGGTTGCGCGGGGTGAGCACGGCGACGTCGAGCCAGCCGTCGTCCGGCTCGGCCTCGGTGAGCAGGCGGACCCCGCCCTGGAGCCGGCCGACGTTGGCGATCAGCACCGAGCGGGCCCGGCGGCGCACCGGCGGGCGGTCGTCGATGCGGATCTGCACCCGCATCGGCCGGTCCCGCAGGTGCCGGGCAGCGCCCATGACGTACGCCGGCCAGCCGATGCGGGCCTTGGTGGTCTCGTTGGTGGCGGCGAGCATCTGGGCGTCGAAGCCCATGCCGGCCATGACGGTGAAGTACTGGTCCTCCACCGCGCCGACGTCGAGCAGCCGCCGACCACGTTCGACGGCGATCTGAAGCCCCGCCGCGAGGTCGGTGGAGAGGCCGAGGTTGGCGGCGAGCAGGTTGCCGGTGCCCTGCGGCAGCACGGCGAGGGCCACGTCGGTGCCGACGAGCCCGCTGACGCAGGACATCACGGTGCCGTCGCCGCCGCAGGCGAAGACCAGGTCGACGCCGGCCTTGACGGCCTGCTCGGTCTGGCCCCGGCCGGGATCGTCGACGGTGGTCTCGAACCACTGCGGCTCGGGCCAGTCGGCGGCGCTCAGGGCGTCGTTCACGGTGCGGCGCAGCCCGTCGAGATCGTCGACCTTCGCCGGGTTCACCACCACGGCGGAGCGTAGCCCGCCGTCGCCACCTGCGGGGCGCCTGTCCTGTCCAGCATCCACGGCGCCAGTGTGCAGCACCGGGCCGCCTTCAGCGACCTGGTGACGCGCCGGCGTCGGAAGTGCCACAGACAGGTTTCAACGCGTACGTCTCCGTCACGCCGCCGTCCGCAGCGCGGTCTCCACCCGTCGGCGCAGATCGTCGAGGTCGACGCCCGCTTCGGTGAGCACCAGCGCGCCCAGCCCCTGGCCTTCCCGCAGCACCCCGAGCAGGATGTGCTCGGTGCCGATGTGCTTGTGGCGCAGCCGCAGCGCCTCGCGCAGCGACAGCTCCAGCGCCTTCTTCGACCGGGGCGAGAACGGCCCGCCCAGGTAGCGTCGACGCCCCCACCGGCGGCGCGGCGCCGGCACGGCCTCGCGCAGCGCGTCGGGGCCGAAGGACTGCTCGATGCGGGCCACGATGGCGGCCAGGTCGATGCCGATCTCGCGCAGCGCCGCCGCGTCCGCATCGCCGAGGCCCGCGCCTCCGCCGCTGGTGTGCCGCCGGACCCGCTCGCGCAGGTCGTCGGCGCGCACTCCGGCGTCGGTCAGGACCCGGCTGGCCAGGCCGGCCTCGTCGGCGAGCAGGGCGAGCAGCAGGTGCTCGGTGCCGACCGGCCGCTGACCCTCGGCCCGCGCCTCCTCCAGCGCCTGCCGCACCACTCCGCGCGCCCGCTCGGTGAACCGTTCGAACATCACGCCTCCCAGGATGAGTTGACCGCCGGTCGCCCAGCGTGCTTCTTGTGCACCGCCTGCCGGCTGACCTCGAGCGCGTCGGCGATCTCCTGCCAGGACCAGCCCTGTCGACGGGCGTTGTCCACCTGGACCACCTCGAGTCGCTCGAGCAGCCGGCGCAGCGCGCGGACGGCGCGCAGCCCGACCCGGGGGTCGGTGCTGCCGGCTGCCGCCGCGAGTTCGGTCGCCTGACTCATGTCGTCAACATACGTTGACAACGCCACCGCTGTCAACCTTTGTTGACGACCGATCGCGTCGACCCCCATGCGCTGACCACCGCAGACCCGTCGGCGCGGCCCGAACCGACCCGCCGCCGCCACCACACGACTACCCTCGGTGAGGAGACAGTGCGGTCGTGCCGGGCGCGACGCCCGGGAGGTGATATCGGATGGCGGTATCCGCCGACGCGGAGGTGCTGGTCGGCCTCGGCTCGGACGGTGACCTTCCGGTCGTGGAGCAGGCCGCGCAGGAGGCCGCCGGGCACGGTCGACCCCTGCACGTCGTGCACACCTTCGACTGGCACGCGGCCTTCGAGGCGGAGACCGTCGCCGCGCCGCGCGACGAGGCCGAGAACCTGATCACCCGGGCCGCCCAGCTCGCCCACCAGGTCGAACCCGGTCTGACCGTACGCGCCGAGATCGTCGAGAGCGGCCTGCTGCCCACCCTCATCCGCCGGTCCGAAACGGCCTTCCTGCTGGCGGTCGGCGACAGCGGAATGGCCGGCAGCGCCCAGTGCGTCCCGGCCGAGACGTCCGCCGTGCAGTTGGCCGCGCGAGCCAGCTGCCCGCTGCTGGTGGTCCGCCGCGAACCGCCGCCGCAGGGCCCCGTCCTGGTCGGGGTGGACGGCTCGCCCAGCTCACACCTCGCCCTGCGGTGGGCCGTGGACTGCGCACGCGGGCGCGACGCCCGCCTCGTGGCGCTGCGGGTGGTGGAGAGCGACGAGGACACCGACGCGGTCGCCCAGCAGCTCAGCGAGGCCCTGGCCCGCCACACCGACCGCCACAGCGGGGTGCCCACCGAGTGCCAAGTCGTCCGCGGCGACCCCGGGCAGGTGCTCGTCGACACGTCCCGGTCGGCCCAGGTGGCGGTGGTCGCCGCCCGGGGCGACGAACCGGGACGAGCCATGCTCGGCGCGGTCGCCCAGTCCCTGCTCTACCACTCCCCCGCCCCGGTGATCGTCGTACGCGGCATGGCCGAGGTGCCGCTCACCGGGCCCGACGCCCGCCCGGCCCGGGACCAACGGCCCTGACCGGCCGCGTCGGCGGCGGCGAGGCTGGACCCCGGACACCCGCCCCCTACCCGCGAGAGGCAGCATCATGGACATCGCTCTCGACGTGCAGCGCGCACTCACCGACGAGGAGCTGCGCCGACTGGACGCCTACTGGCGTGCCGCGAACTACCTCACCGTCGGGCAGATCTACCTGCTGGGCAACCCCCTGCTGCGCGAGCCGCTGACCCCCGACGACATCAAGCCACGGCTGCTCGGGCACTGGGGCACCAGCCCCGGACTCAACCTGATCTACGCGCACCTCAACCGCGTGATCGTCGCCCGCGACCTGAACGCGATGCTGGTCACCGGCCCCGGGCACGGCGGCCCGGCGATCGTGGCCAACACCTGGCTGGAGGGCACCTGGTCGGAGCGCTACCACGACGTGGCGCGCGACGAGGCCGGGATGGCCCGGCTGTTCCGGCAGTTCTCCTTCCCCGGCGGCATTCCCAGCCACGTCGCGGCGGACGTGCCGGGCTCGATCCACGAGGGCGGCGAGCTCGGGTACGCCCTGAGCCACGCCTACGGCGCCGCGTTCGACCACCCGGACCTCGTGGTGGCCTGCGTCGTCGGCGACGGTGAGGCGGAGACCGGGCCGCTGGCCGGCAGCTGGCTCTCCAACGTCTTTCTCAATCCGGCCCGCGACGGCGCGGTGCTGCCCATCCTGCACCTGAACGGCTACAAGATCGCCAACCCGACCGTGCTGTCCCGGATCCCCGAGGCCGATCTGCTCGACATCATGCGGGGTTCGGGCTACCAGCCGTACGTGGTGTCCGGCGACGACCCGGCCGTGGTGCACCGCACCCTCGCCGCGACGATGGACCGGGCGCTGGACGAGATCGCCGAAATCCAGCGACGGGCCCGTTCCGGGGGTGTCGTCGAGCGCCCCCGCTGGCCGATGATCGTGCTGCGGACGCCGAAGGGCTGGACGGGCCCGCGCGAGGTCGACGGCACCCAGGTGGAGGGCACGTACCACGCCCACCAGGTGCCGCTGTCGGGCGTCCGCGACAACCCCGCCCACCTGGGCGAACTGGAGCAGTGGCTGCGCAGCTACCGGCCGGAGGAGCTGTTCGACGCCACCGGCGCTCCGGTCGACGAGCTGCGGACGCTGCCGCCACGCGGTGACCGACGGATGAGCGCCAACCCGGTCACCAACGGCGGCGTGGTCCTGCGCGACCTGACCCTGCCCGACTTTCGCGACTACGGCGTGGACGTTCCCGAGCCGGGCCAGCCGATGGCCGGCGCGACCGGGGTGCTCGGCCCGTGGATCCGCGACGTGATCACCGCGAACCCGCAGACGTTCCGGCTGTTCGGCCCGGACGAGGTCACGTCCAACCGGTTGGGCGCCGCCTTCGAGGTGACCGACCGGGCCTGGATCGCCGGCACGGTCCCCGGCGACGACCACCTCTCCCCCGACGGCCGGGTCATGGAGGTGCTCTCCGAGCACCTGTGCCAGGGCTGGCTGGAGGGTTACCTGCTGACCGGCAGGCACGGCCTGTTCACCAGCTACGAGGCGTTCATCCACATCGTCGACTCGATGGTCAACCAGCACGCCAAGTGGCTGAAGGTGACGCGGGCGATCCCCTGGCGGCAGCCCCTCGCCTCGCTGAACTACCTGTTGTCCAGCCACGTCTGGCGGCAGGACCACAACGGATTCTCGCACCAGGACCCGGGCTTCATCGACCACGTGGTCAACAAGAAGGCCGAGGTGGTGCGGGTCTACCTGCCGCCGGACGCCAACACCCTGCTCGCCACCATGGACCACTGCCTGCGCAGCCGGCACTACATCAACGTCGTGGTGGCCGGTAAGCAGCCGTCGCCGAACTGGCTGACGATGGACGAGGCGATCCAGCACACCCGGCGCGGCCTGGGCATCTGGGAGTGGGCCAGCAGCGACGGCGGCAGCGAGCCGGACGTCGTCATGGCCTGCTGCGGTGACGTGCCCACCCTGGAGACGCTGGCCGCCACCGAGCTGCTGCGCGATCACCTGCCGGAGCTGAAGGTACGGCTGGTCAATGTGGTCGACCTGATGCGCCTGCAGCCGGACACCGAACACCCGCACGGCCTGCCAGACAAGGAGTTCGACACCATCTTCACCGCGGGCCGGCCCGTCATCTTCGCCTACCACGGCTACCCGTGGCTGATCCACCGCCTGACCTACCGCCGCTCCAACCATGACAACCTGCACGTGCGCGGGTACAAGGAGGAGGGCACCACCACCACCCCGTTCGACATGGTGGTGCTCAACGACCTGGACCGGTTCCACCTGGTCATCGACGTCATCGACCGGGTGCCCGGCCTCGGCGCTCGCGCCGCGCACCTGCGCCAGCAGATGATCGACGCCCGCCAGGCCGCCCGCGACTACACCCGCGAACACGGCGAGGACGACCCCCGGGTCGCCGAGTGGCGCTGGGTCCGCGAGACCGACCCGACCAACCCCTGAGGAGGACGACGTGCGGGATGCGGAGATCCTGGTCGGCTACGACGGCTCCACCGACGCGTCGGTGGCCCTGGACTGGGCGCTGGCCGAGGCCGAGCACAGCGGCCAGCCGGTGCGACTGGCGTACGTCTTCGAGTGGCTGACGGTGGCCAGCTGGGTCGGTCCGGGCGTGGCGCCCGGCATCTGGCCGGACGACACCGCCCGGCGGCAGGCGGACGACCTGGTCCGCAAGGCCGCGGCGGACGCCGCCGCCGCGCACCCCGGCCTGACGATCACCAGCGAGGTGTACGACGGGCCTCCGGCCCTGGTGTTGCAGGAGCGCTCTGTCGACGCGGGGCTGCTGGTGCTCGGCAGCCGGGGCCACGGCGGATTCGGCGGGCTGCTGGCCGGGTCGACGGCGGTGGCGGCCGCCGCGCACGCGCACTGCCCGGTCGTGGTGGTCCGCGACGGGACCGCCAGCGAGCCGAAAGCCCCGGTGGCGGTCGGGGTGGACGGTTCGGAGCCGTCGCTGGTGGCGCTCGGGTTCGCGACCGAGCGGGCCGCCCAACGCCGGGTGCCGCTGCGCGTGCTGCACGCCTGGACCCCCGGCCCCGGCGGGGCGGCCGGGGCGCCCGACGAGCAGACCGCCGTCGAGGAGGCGCTGGAGCCGTGGCGGCGGACGTTCCCCGAGCTGGACATCACGCTCGATTTCGTCGCGGGCAGCCCGGCGGGGACGCTCATCGAGTCGAGCCGGTCCGCGCAGTTGGTGGTGGTCGGCAGTCGGGGCCGGGGTGGGCTGGCCGGGATGCTGCTCGGCTCGGTCAGCCAGCAGGTGATCCAGCACGCCGGCTGCCCGGTCGCGGTCGTCCGGGAACGTTGAGACGGGCCAGATCAAGCGGCAACCGCAGCTCACTGCCGCTCGGGGGCCGGGTCGAGGGTGAAGAACGTCTCCTCCTCCTGTGCCAGGTGCAGGCGGAGAACGGCGTCCAGCCCGTAGAGCGTGGCCAACAGATCGGGAACCTGGTCCGGGCGCAGCCGGCCGTCGGTATGGGTGAGCTGAGCGCCGAGCATGTCGACCTGGCGGCGGATCTCCACGTGAACGCGGCTCATCGTCGAGGTCGCCTCGCCGGTGCCCAGCGGGTCGGCCAGCGCGGGATAGAGCTGGCGCTCCTCAGCGGCCTCGTGCGGCAGCACCCGCTCGACCAGCCGGCGGTGCGTCTCGCGTAGCGCCGGCAGGCACCGTGTGGACGCGGCGTCGGTGGCGACCAGGTCGGCGGTGTCGCGTAGCCCGGCCAGCACGTCGCGTACGGCCTGGTGTTCCCCGGCGTAGCGGGCGAGCAGATCCCGGGTGGCCGGGGGGATGTCGCGGCGACGCAGTCCACCGCGTAGGGCCCGCAACGCGTTGAGGATCACCAGCACGTCGATGCCCTCCTGCAGAAACGCGCCGGCGACCGGGGGCAGCCGGCCGGCCGCCGCCGCGAGCATCGCCAGCACGGCGAGTCCCATCCCGACGGCGGCACTCTGCACGGCGATGCGACGGGCGTACCGCGCGATCTCCACGGCGTCGGCGAGGCGGTCCAGCCGGTCCACCGTGAGCACCGCGTCGGCCACCTCCGCCGACGCGTTCGCGCCGGTCGCGCCCATCGCCACACCCACGTGCGCCTGGGCCAGCGCCGGAGCGTCGTTGACGCCGTCGCCGACCATCACAGTGACGGCCCGGTCGGCCTCCTCCCGAACCCTGGCCACCTTCTCCTGCGGCGTGCAGCGGGCCAGCACGTCGTCCACACCGACCGCCTCGGCGACCTGGGCGGCGGTGGCCGGTCGGTCGCCGGTGACCATGACGACGCGCCGCAGCCCCGCCGCGCGCAGCCGGCGAACGGTCCGGCGGGCGTCGGGGCGTACCGGGTCCTCCAGCAGGATCGCGCCGAGCGGGCCGCCGTCGTCGCTCACCCAGACGGCGGACCAGCCGGCCAGCTCGGTACGCGCCCGCGCCCGGTCCGCCCACTCGGGCAGCTCGCCAGTGAGCTGACCGACCCGGACCAGCCGTCCGTCCACGCGACCGCTGACCCCGAGGCCCGGCTCCTCGGTCACGTCGGTCGGTTCGGTGAGCGCCAGCCCTCGCTCACGGGCCTGCCGCACCAACGCGGCGGCCAGCACGTGCGGGGAGAGTTGTTCCACCGACGCCGCCAGGCGCAACACCTCGTCCCGGTCGCCGCCGGGAGCGACGACCGTCTCGGCCGTACGCGGCCGGCCGGCGGTGAGCGTGCCGGTCTTGTCGACCAGCAGGGTATGGGCCCGGCCGAGCAGCTCCAACGCGCCGCCGTCACGGACCAGCACCCCGCGTCGGGCCACCCGCGACAGCCCGGACACGATCGCGATCGGGGTGGCCAACAGCAGCGGGCAGGGGGTGGCCACCACCAGCACCGCCACCGCCCGGACCAGGTCGCCGGAGAGCAGCCACGCCAACCCCGCCAGCACCAGCGTGAACGGGACGAACGCCGCCGCGTACCGGTCCGCCAGCCGAACCATCGGGGCCTTGTGCGCGGTGGCCTCCTCGGCCAGCCGGACGATCCCGGCGTACGTGCTCTGCGCCGCGCTCTTCGTCGCCCGCATGCCGAACCCCGCGCCCGCGTTGACCACGCCACTGGCCACCGCCTCCCCGGCCGAGCGCTGCACCAGCCGCGACTCCCCGGTCACCACCGACTCGTCCAGGGTGGCCGCCTCGTCGACGGTTCCGTCGACCGGTACCACGTCACCGGGCCCGACCAGCAGCCGATCCTTCACCGCCACCCGGTCCAGGGGCACCACCTCGATCGCGCCGCCGGCGCCCCGTCGACGCGCGGTACGCGGGGCGCGCTCGAGCAGGGCGCGCAGGTCCCGGGTCGCCCGGCGCTGCGCGTACGCCTCCAACGACCGTCCGGTCGCCACCATCACCGCGATCACCGCCCCGGCCAGGTACTCCCCGATGCCGAGCGCACCGGCCAGAGCCAGAACGGCGATCACGTCCACGCCGAAATGCCGACGCCACAACTCCCGCAGCGTCGACCAGACGGCCGGCACCAGCGCGGCCACCGTGACGGCAGCCCAGATCACCTCGGCCGCACCGGGTCGGCCGACGACCCGCAGCACCGCGCCCGCCAACACCGCGGCACCG
The DNA here is from genome assembly GCF_045161355.1 of Micromonospora sp. NBC_00617. NCBI lineage: Bacteria > Bacillati > Actinomycetota > Actinomycetes > Micromonosporales > Micromonosporaceae > Micromonospora > Micromonospora sp. NBC_00617. The sequence goes on from NZ_CP107751.1 coordinate 4,016,446, forward strand.
AGCCCGACCAGCGGCGCCCACGCCCACCACCGCCGGACGCGCTCGCGCGCCGGCCGCTTGTCGACGCACTCGGTCGGCTCCCCTGCCATTTGCGCATCGTCGCAGCCCACAGCCTTTCATCGGCCCCACACGGTGGGATCCGCCCCGCCGGCCGCCGGCGGTGTCTGGAGCAGACCGATGCCAGCGGCCTCTCCGCCAGCCTGATGAGGCCCGGCGGGCCGGGCCACGCCGCTTGCACAGGGCCCCGGCCGGTGGGCGGACGACCGGGGCGGCCGGGACCTATGGCCCCTGCGTCACCAGCTCCGATGCCCCAGGATGGAGCGGCAACGCACCGCGCGTCACCGCCCGGTGAGGCACGATGGGCAGAGACGGAAAGGTCGTGACGATGAGTCAGGACAGTCAGCTGACGACCGCGCTGGCGGAGGCCGCCGCCACCGCCGGCCACGCCCCCTCGGTGCACAACACGCAGCCGTGGCGCTGGCGGGTGCTCCCCGACGCGCTGGAGCTGCGCACGGTCGCCGACCGGCAGCTCCAAGCCAGCGATCCGGAGGGACGACTGCTGGCGATCAGCTGCGGCGCCGCCCTGCACCACGCCCGGCTGGCGCTCGCCGCCGAGGGCTGGCGCGCGGTGGTGCGACGCCTGCCCGACCCGGGCGATCCCAGCCTGCTGGCCCGCCTGACCGATCTGAGCCAGACGGCGGCCGACCCGGACGCCATGCGCATGGTGCAGTGCATGTCGGTGCGGCACACCGACCGGCGGCCGGTCAGCGACGAGCCGGTGCCCACCGACTCGATCGGGGAGATCGCGCGGGCAGTCACCGCCGAGGGCTGCCGATTCCAGGTCCTCGACCGCGACCAGGTGCTGGAGTTGGCCGCCACGGCCGGGCACGCCAGCGCGGTCGAGGCCGAGGACCCGGAGCTGCGCGCCGAGTTGGCGTACTGGACGAGCCGCGCCGACACCAACACCGGTCTGCCCCCCGAGGTGCTCCCCGCCGAGCCGCCACAGACCACCGTGCCGGGCCGCGATTTCGGCCGTCCCGGCAGCCTGCCGATCGGCCCCGGCCACGACCGCGCGGCGGTGTACGCGCTGCTGCACGGCGACGAGGACGATCGGGACAGCTGGCTGCGCGCCGGTGAAGCGCTCTCCGCCGCCTGGCTGACCGCCACCCGACTCGGCGTGTCGGTGGTGCCGCTCAGCGCGGTGGTCGAGATCCCGGGCACCCGGCAGGCCCTGCGTCAGGTGCTCGCCGGCATCGGCTTCCCGTACCTCGTGCTGCGCATCGGAATCGCGGACCCGGCACACGCCGGCCCGCCGCACACCCCGCGACTGGCCAGCGAGCAGGTGGTGGACACCTCCGCGGTGCGCGGCGAGCGGGCCTGACGGGGGCGGATCGACGGTGTACGCCGGCGCTACGATCACGCGATGATCAGCAGCGTCCCGCAGCCCCGCCCAGAATCCCCGGTGACGCCGTCGCTCGGGTTGAGCCCCCTGTCCCGGGTCCGCCTCGACGAGCTGCTCCAGGAGATGCTGGACCGGGTCGGTGAGGTGATGACCAGCCGGGAGCGGCTGCGGGCGCTGCTCGACGCGGTCGTCGGCATCGGCACCAACCTGGATCTGCGCACCACCCTGCGTCGCATCGTGCAGGCGGCCTGCGAGCTGGTCGGCGCCCGGTACGGCGCGCTGGGCGTGGTCGGCCCGGACCGGCTGCTGCACGACTTCATCGTGCACGGCATCACGCCCGAGCAGCACGCGCAGATCGGCGACCTGCCGCACGGGCGGGGCGTGCTCGGCCTGCTCATCGACGAACCCCGCCCGCTGCGCATGCCGGACATCACCCAGCACCCGCGCTCCTACGGCTTCCCCGCCAACCACCCGCCCATGCACAGCTTCCTGGGCGTGCCGGTGCTCATCCGGGAGCAGGTGTTCGGCAACCTCTACCTGGCCGAGAAGCAGGGCGGCGCGCAGTTCACCGAGGACGACGAGGAGATCGTCGTCGCGCTCGCGGCGGCCGCCGGTGTGGCCATCGAGAACGCTCGCCTGTACGCCCTGGCCCACCGACGGGAACGCTGGCTCGCCGCGACCGCCGAGATCACCACGGTGCTGCTCGGTGAGGTACGTCGCACCGATGCCTTGGCGCTGGTCGCCCGCCGGGCCCGGGAGGTCGCCGAGGCGGAGCTGGCGCTGGTGCTGCTCCACGACAGCGAGACCGCGCAGTTCACCGTGGAGGTCGTCGACGGCGTCGACGAGCGGGCCCGGGCGCTGGTCGGCGCGGTCCTGCCGGCCGCCGACACCAGCTTCGGGGCGGCCGTCGCCGACGGCCGGCACGACCAGGTGGACGACCTGGCACACGCCGCGCCGTGGCCGGCGCTGCTGCACACCGGGCCCGCGATCGTCTCACCGCTGGCCACCGCCGACACTCTGCACGGCGTGCTGATCGTGGCGCACCGGCCCGAGCGCGGCGGCGGTGCCAGCGACGAGGACGTGGCGCTGCTCGGCAGCTTCGCCGGTCAGGCGGCGCTGGCGATGGAACGGGCCCGCGGCCAGGAGGAACGGGAGCTGCTGGTGGTCCTGGAGGACCGCGAACGGATCGCCCGCGACCTGCACGACGTGGTGATCCAGCGGCTCTTCGCCACCGGCCTGCAGTTGCAGAGCGCCGCGCCGATGATGACCCGCCCCGAGGTCGCCAGACGGATCAACGCGGCCGTCGACGACCTCGACGCCACCATCCGCGACATCCGGCGCACCATCTTCGAGCTGCGGACGCCGATGACCGCCGCGCTGCGCACCGAGATCAGCGAGGCCATCGAACTGGCCGCCGAGTCGCTGGGCTTCAAGCCGCACCTGGAGGTGACCGGCCCGGTGGACAGCGCCGTGCCGGACACCATCCGCCCGGATCTCACCGCCGTGCTGCGCGAGGCGCTGTCCAACACGGTCCGGCACGCGCAGGCCACCCGCGTCGACGTGGCCGTACGCGTCGACGGGGGTCAGGTCAGCGTGACGGTCACCGACGACGGGGTGGGCTGCGACCCGGCCACCGCCCGAGGTGGCCTCATCAACCTGCGGGAACGCGCCGACCGCCTCGGCGGCATCTTCACGATCCGCCCGGCCGTTCCGCACGGCACCGAGCTGTGCTGGTCGGTGCCCCTGCGCGACTGACCGGCGCGGGCCGGGTCAGGGCGTCTTACCCAGCAGTCGGGTGGCCAGGACGGCAGCTTGAGTGCGGCGCTCCAGGCCCAGCTTGGCCAGCACGCTCGACACGTAGTTCTTCACCGTCTTCTCGGCGAGGAACATCTTTCCCGCGATCTCGCGGTTGGTCAGCCCCTCGGCCACGTACTCCAGGATCCGCCGCTCCTGCTCGGTGAGCGACTTCAACTCGCGCGGCTGCTCGACGCCGTTGCGGATGCGCTCCAGCACCCGGGCGGTGATCGCCGGGTCGAGCAGGGACTGCCCGGCCGCCACCCGGCGCACCGCGTCGACCAGGTCGGTGCCGCGGATCTGCTTGAGCACGTACCCGGCGGCCCCCGCCATGATCGCGGCGAACAGCGCCTCGTCGTCCTCGTACGAGGTGAGGATCAGGCCATTGATGGACGAGTCGACGGCCCGGATGTCGCGGCACACGTCGATGCCGTTGCCGTCGGGCAGCCGGGCGTCGAGGATCGCCACGTCGGGCCGCAGCGCCGGGATGCGGCGGGACGCCTCCTGCGCGGAGCCGGACTCGCCGACCACCTCGATGTCCCCGCTGCTCTGCAGCAGGTCGGCCAGGCCACGGCGGACGACCTCGTGGTCGTCGAGGAGGAAGACGCGGATCATTACTCGTTTCTACCCGCGCCGAGCGACGGGTGCACGGGCCAAAGGTCCCGACCGGAGGGACCGACTGTCGGTGGGGCGGTCGGGCCCGGCGGGTCGGGACGTCCGGCCCTGCTCGGCACGGCTGGATCGGCGGACCGTGGGGGTGCGCCGGCCGTCGCGGCTCGACGACCGGCCCACCGGAAGGAGCACCGCCATGGACATCGGCTACACCGCGGACCAACTGCGGGCCGCCGCCGCCGACGCGGTCCGCGCGCCGTCGCTGCACAACACACAGCCGTGGCGGCTACGGCTGCGCGACGGTGGGATCGAGGTGCTGGCCGATCCGACCCGGCGACTGCCGGCGACCGATCCGAACGGTTGGGGCGTACGGGTCGCGTGCGGCGCCGCCCTGTTCAACCTGCGGCTCGCGCTGGCCGTGGCTGGCGTCCCGGCCCAGGTACGGCTGCGCCCCGACCCGGCCGAACCGGATCTGCTGGCTCGGCTGGTGCCGGACATCCCGCGCCGGCCCACACCCGCCGAGCAGAGCCTGTACGTGGCCATCCCCCGCCGGTTCAGCAACCGGCTGCCGTTCTGGCCGGACCCGGTGCCGTCCGACTCGCGGTGGCGCCTCGGAGAGGCGGCCCGCGCCGAGGGATGCTGGCTGGAGTTGCTGGTCGGGGTGAGCGCGGTGAACGCGTTCGGCGAGATCGCTCGCAGCGCGCACCGGGTGCTGGAGCGCGACCCGGCGTACCGCGCCGAGCGGGAACAGTGGCTGCGTCACGAGCCCGCGCCGGACGGCGTACCCGCCTCGGCCGGCGGCCCGCAGCACGAGCCGCAGGACGTGCTGCCGACGCGCGGCTTCGGTGGGCGCGACCGCGCGCCGGGACGCGACTTCGAACCCGAGCCGCTGGTGGGGGTGCTCGGCTCGGTCGGCAACACCGCCATCGACCAGGTGGTCGCCGGGCAGGCCCTGCAACGGGTGCTGCTCACCGCCACCGACTCCGGGTTGAGCGTGTCGATGCTGTCCCAGCCGATCGAGGTGCCGACCGCCCGGGAGCAGCTACGGGTGTCGCTGGGGCGGTTCGGCACGCCGCAGATGGTGCTGCGCATCGGGTACGGCCAGCCGGGCCGACCCACCCCGCGCCGGGCGATCGACGAGGTGCTCGCGGCACCGACCGCCGGTTCGGTCACGGTGTAGGTGATCCGACGACCGCCGGTCAGCTCGCCACCGGCCCGGCCGCGGCGAGCAGGGCGGCCTCCCGGGCCGGGTCCAGGCCGACCGAACCGCGACCGGGTCTGCCGGCGCGCGGCGGGACCGCGGCCCGGGACGGCTGACCGCGTTGAACGTCCCGCCCCGCCGTCGTGCGCCCTGGTCCAGCATCCAGCCGGCCAGGTCGCGCACGTCGATGCACTGGATCGGCAGCTCGGCCGGGCCGGGGGCGAGCACGTCACCGCCCCGCGCCATGCGGCTCAGCCACCAGGGCAGCCGGCCGATGTCCTCCCCCGGGCCGAGGATGAGCCCGGCCCGGGCGATCAGCGCCCGGTCACCGAAGACCGCCCGTACCGCCCGCTCCGCCCCCGCCTTGAGGTGCTGGTAGTCGCCGTCGACGGCGTCCGGGTCGGCGTCGGCCACCGGCGCGGTCTCGTCCGAGCCGGGCACCACCGGGTCGGCGTAGACCGAGCCGCTGGACACGTAGGTGTAGTGCCCGACGGCGTCGACCAGCGCGCGGGCAGCGTCGCGCGCGGCGCGCGGAGCGCCGTCCCAGGTGTCGACCACCAGATCCCACTCACCGTCCGCGAGCGCCGCCAGGCCGTCCGGCGCGCTCCGGTCGCCCCGCAACCGGTGTACGCCGGGCGGGACCGCCCCGTGCAGCCCTCGGTTGAACACCGTCACCGACCAGCCCCGGCGAACCGCCTCGGCGACCGTCGCACCGCCCACGAAACCCGTACCACCCAACACCAGCAATCTCATGGGCCCCACCCTGCCGGGTGGGTGTGGCGGGTGGCGCTCCTGTTCACGGCGAGCGGATCTGCCCTCGGCAGAACCCCGCCCCGACGTCCGCGCGGCCGGATCGGGCCGGCAACCGGGCTCGGGCCGGTCAACCGAGGCCAGGTTGGTCAACGGGGCTCGGGCCGGTCAACCGGCGAGCAGCCGGTCCAGCGGGCGGGGCACGGCGCCCGGGTCGAGAGCGCGCACGAGCGCCCCCGCGTAGCGGGCCTTGCGGCCACTCATCGTCCCCAGAAAGCGCCGCAGTTGCCGCTCGACCGAGCGTCCGCGCTGGGCGGGCTGGTTCTGGAACACCCGCAACCGGGCCAGGTCCCCCTGCTCGGCGATGACCCGCTCGACGCCGTCGCTGCCGAGCGCACGGATCAGCTCGTCCTCCAGGTCGGTCACGCACACCTCGAAGCCGAGCACCTCCATCGCCGACCGGGTCAGGCCGGCACCGAGACCCACCTGCTCCAGGCCACGCCGGAAGAAGCCCTCCTCGGCCTCATCACACAGCCCCCGCACGGTCACGGCGAGGCCCTGCGCGCCGAAGAGCCGCAGGTAACGACCGACGCTCATCGCGCCTCCGAGCGGCACCACGCACACCCCCTCGGTGGCCAGATCGCGGTGCCGTCGTTCAGCTAGCGCCTCCACGGCGCGTTGGTCGCTGACCCCCTCGACGAGCACGACGGTACGCAGGCCGGCGGCCGACTCCCGGGCCGCGTCGGCGGCGGTCGCGGCGTCCGGACCGCCGGCCGCCCAGACGCGTACGGCGGCGCGGAAGCGGTCCGGCTCAGGCACGGGACCGAGTCTCGCAACGACCAACCCGCGTCACAACCGGATTGTCCGGTCTGTCGGGCGTCGGGGTCCCGCGGTGGTGTCACCACAGCAAACGGCTCGTCACCGAGGATGCGGTGACGAGCCGTAGTGAACTGGTGGGCGATACTGGGTTTGAACCAGTGACCTCTTCCGTGTCAAGGAAGCGCGCTCCCACTGCGCCAATCGCCCGTGGTTTCCGCCCGGCCCGGGAACTCAAGCCCGTCGAGGCGAAATCGCGAGCGGACGACGGGATTCGAACCCGCGACCCTCACCTTGGCAAGGTGATGCGCTACCAGCTGCGCTACGTCCGCACGTCCCCGACGAACGCCGGCGACGCGACAAACTCTACCCGATGCCAAGATCGGCGGGCGCGCGACCCTGGGCGGGGGCGATTGCGCTGGTCGCCGCCGGGGTACTGAGGGACCTCGACAGCGCACCACACCCCCTAAGGAGGCTGTCGTGGGTATCGGCACCAGCATCTTCCTGATCGCGCTCGGCGCGATCCTCACCTTCGCGCTCGACGCGAGCGTCGGCGGCATCAACCTCGACGTGGTCGGCTGGATCCTGATGGGCGCCGGCGTGCTCGGCCTGATCATGACCACGCTGGTCTGGGGTCGCCGCCGCCAGGCGGTCCCCGTCGCCACCGAGCAGCCGGTGGAGTATCGCCAGGTCGAGGAACCGGTCGAGTACCGCCGGGTCGAGGAGCGGCGGGACATCGCCCCGCCGCTGTGACACGACCATCGGCCACCACTGACGGAACTGGCGGAGCATCCGGGCCGGCCACCTCGGCAGAGGCGGCCGGCCCGACGTCATCGTGGCCCCCACGCGCCACGGGAGGGACGGGCTCCGGGGGTGACGCAGCCCGCCCCGCTCACCGCATGAGGGCGTTGAGCGTGCCGTAGTCGAGGGCGTCCGCCAGCGCGTCGTACGTGCCCGCGCCGAGGGCCTCGTCCGCAGCCCGGCGGGCGAGGGCGTACGCGGCCTGCGCGATCGATGAGCCGAGGCTCACCCGCGCCACCCCGAGCCGGGCCAGGTCCCCCACCGCCGGGGCGCCCGGCCCGGCGAGCACGTTCAGCGGCGCCGGCACCGCCCGCACCAGCGCGCGGATGGTCACCGGGTCGACCACCCCGGGCACGAAGATGCCGTCCGCGCCGGCGGCGAGATAGGCGGTGGCCCGGGCCAGGGTCTCGGCGACGTCCCCAGCGCCACTGAGGAACGTGTCGATCCGGGCGTTGACGAACAGCGGCAGACCCGCGGCGTCGGCCGCGTCCCGCACCGCGCCGATCCGGGCGCACTGGTCGGGCGCGTCGCGCAGCGGTGGGCCGCCCTCGCGTCGGGCGTCCTCGATGTTCACGCCGACGACACCGGCGTCGAGCACGGCCCGGGTGGTCACGCCGACCTCCGCCGGCGTCCCCCCGTACCCGGACTCGATGTCCGCGGTGACCGGCTGCGGCACCGAGGCGGTGATCCGGCGGACCAGGTCGACGGCCGCGTCGCGGCCGAGGATGTCACCGTCGGGCGCCCCGAGACTCCAGGCGACGCCGGCGCTGGTCGTGGCCACCGCCCGGGCACCGGCGGCGGCCACGACGCGGGCGCTCGCGGCGTCCCAGGCGTTGACCAGGACCAGCGGCGACCCGGGGGTGTGCAGGGATCGGAACAGTTCGGCTCGGGTGTGGTGTTCGCTCACGCGGCAAGTCTCGGTCGGCCCCCGCAGCCGCCGGTAATGTTTTAGCGCCAGCTGAAACCACCGGGGGTGTCGTGGTCGCCATCAGCATGTCGGCGGGCGCCGTCGCTCGCATCCGGTTCGCCGTCTCCTGCCTGTGGGAGGTCGTCGCGAGTGTCCGCGTGCTGCGCGACCCCGGAGACCACGCGGTCCACCTGCCCTGGGTACGCCGGGTGCGTCGACCCCTTGTCGAGGCGGGGCTGATCGAGGCGGACACCGGGCTGCTCTGGCAACTCGTGCCGGCCCCTCCCGGCTACCTGGCCGACTTCCTCACCCCGCCGCCGGCCGACCTCAACCCCGATCTGGCCGCCGAACTGACCGCCCTGCGGGCCACCCCGGCCGGTTCCGTCCGCGCCCACCTCGACCTGTATCCGGGCGACCGGACACCGGCGCTGGCCGCCCTGTACGCCGACCCGCCGGCCGGGCTGCGCCGCCTCAGCGCGGAGATCGAGGCGTACTGGCGGATCGCCCTGGCCCCGCACTGGCCGCGGCTGCGGCTGCTGCTCGACGCCGACGTCACCGCACGCGCCCGCCTGCTCGCCGAGGACGGCGCGGCGGTGCTCCTCAACGATCTGCACCGGCAGGTGCGGTGGGAGGGCGACACGCTTGTCGTCGCGCAGCGACACTGCCTGGCCCCGGACGTCGCGGACGGCCCGGGCCTGGTGCTGGTCCCGTCGGTCTTCGTCTGGCCGTCGGTGCTGAGCGTGTCCGCCGGGGACGCGCCGCAGCTCGCCTACCCCGCCAGTGGGCTGGGCACCCTCTGGGAGCGGCCGAACGATGTCCCGGACGCGCTGGCCGCCGTGCTCGGCCGCGGGCGGGCCCGGCTGCTCACCGAACTGGTCGGGGAGGCGAGCACCACCGAACTGGCCCGTCGCAGTGGGATGTCGCCCGGCGGCGTCTCCCAGCACCTCACCGCATTGCGCGCGGCCGGTCTGGTGGTGACCCACCGCCGGGGTCGGAGCCTGCTCAGCGCCCGCACCGACCTCGCCGAGGCGCTGCTCTCGGCAACGGCATAGCCGTCGTCCGGGCCGGCGGATCACCGACGGCCGATCGTTCCGGCTGCTGACCTTCTGACCGGGCCGCCCCGTCCGCCGACACGTTCCGGAGCAGATCCTCGTCCGGAACGCAGAAAAGCCGCCCCGGGGCATGGTCAACGAGGCGGCGGATTGCGAAACTGCTCACAATGTCCAGCACACCGCTGTCCCTGCCGCAGCCATCGGCGCGGACGACCGAGTTCGGCCGGGACGCGCTCATCGTCTGCGAGAACCTGGTGCGGATCTACCAGACCGGTTCGGTCGAGGTGCAGGCACTACAGGGCCTGGACCTGGCCGTGCAGAGCGGTGAGCTGGTCGCCGTCGTCGGTGCCTCCGGGTCGGGCAAGTCGACGCTGCTCGCCATCCTGGCGGGCATCGACGCCCCCACCGCCGGGCGGGTCCGGGTCGAGAACTGGAATCTGCTGGCGATGTCCCGCGCGGACCGGGTGGACTACCGGCGGCACACCGTCGGGTTCGTACGGCAGCAGACGGCGAGCAACCTGATCCCCTACCTGACCGCACGGGAGATGGTGGACCTGCCGATGACGGCGGCCCGCACCGCGAAGAAGGAGCGCCGGGAGCGCGCGGCCGAGTTGCTGGACAGCCTCGGTGTCGCCGACTGCGCCGACCGGCGCCCCGGGCAACTCTCCGGCGGGCAGCAGATGCGGGTCGCGATCGCGGTGGCGCTGGCCAACCAGCCGCGGGTCCTGCTCGCCGACGAGCCGACCGGCGAGCTGGACGCCGCCACGTCCGCGGAAGTCTTCGGCGTGCTGCGGAACGTCAACCGGCGATACGGCGTCACGGTTGTCGTCGTGACCCACGACCCGGAGGTCAGCGGGCAGGTCGAACGGACCATCGCGATCCGGGACGGGCGCACCAGCAGCGAGGTGCTGCGTCGCACCACCACCGACGCCGAGGGCGACACCCACGTGATCGCCGAGGAGTACGCCGTGATGGACCGGGCCGGGCGGGTCCAGGTGCCCCGCGAGTTCCGCCAGGCGCTGGCGCTGACCCGACGGGTCCGGCTGGCCCTGGAACCCGACCACATCACGATCCGCCCCGACTTGGGAAGCGGCGAATGAGCAGCGAGCCGCTGCTGCGCGTGCACGGCGTACACCGGCGCTTCCGCACCGGGCCGACAGTCGTCCACGCCCTGCGCGGGGTGTCGTTCGACGTGGCCGCCGGTTCCATGGTGGCGCTCGTCGGCCGGTCCGGCTCGGGCAAGACCACCCTGCTCAACGTCATCGGCGGCCTGGACCGCCCGGACGCCGGCACCGTGCACGTCGACGGCGCCGACATCGGCGCGCTCGACGAGGACGGCCTGTCCCGGCTGCGGCGCGAGAAGGTGTCGTACGTCTTTCAGAGCTTCGGACTGATCCCGGTGCTGTCGGCCGCGGAGAACGTCGCCGCCCCGCTGCGGCTGGCCCGCACCGCCCCGGCCGAGCGCGAGCGGCGGGTCGAGTTGCTGCTGGATCTGGTCGGCCTGGCCGATCACGCCCGGCAGCGGCCGACCGAGCTGTCCGGCGGCCAGCAGCAGCGGGTGGCGATCGCCCGCGCGTTGGCCGCCTCGCCCCGGCTGCTGCTCGCCGACGAGCCCACCGGGCAACTGGACGCCGAGACAGGTCTGTCGGTGATGGCCCTGCTGCGCGGGATAGCCGAATCCGAAGGCGTCACCGTGCTGGTGTCGACGCACGACGCGGTGATGATGGCGCTGGCCGACCGGGTGATCCGCATCCACGACGGGCACCTCGACGAAGAGGCGACCGGGCAGCCGTACGGGCCCGTGCCGGACGCCAGGTGACGCGACGATGCTGAGGCTGGTCAGCCGGCGTGCCCGCGCGCAGTGGCCGTTGCTGGCAGCCCTCCTCGGGGTCGTCACGATCGGCGCGACCCTGCTGGGCACCTGCACCCTGCTGGTCACCCGCACCGCCGAGCGGGCGCTGGAGGTCGCCATGGCCCGCGCCGCCCCCGCCGCCGTCGACGTGACCGTCTACACCGGCGCCGTGGAGGGCCGCGACGCCCGGTCCGTCGCCGCCGACACCCGCACCGTGATGACCTCCGCGCTCGCACCGTTTCCGGTGACAACGACCGCGCGGGCGTCGACAGTGCTGCGGGCGCTGCCGCCCGCGCTCGCCCGGGGCACCACAGTCCCGGCCCAGGCGTACCTGTCGGGGCTGGACGACCTGCCGGCCCGAGCCGAGCTGATCACCGGACGCTGGCCACAGCACCCTGGCGACGCGGTGCTGCTGGAGTCCACCGCCGGGCTCCTCGGCCTCACCCCCGGTAGCCGGGTACGCCTCGGCGCCGAACTGGCCCACGCCCCCGTCCCGGCCGTCGACGTGACCGTCGTCGGCGTCGTACGCCCGCTGCCCGGGCGCGGCTGGGACCGCGACCCGCTCGCCGCGGCCGGCTCCGCCACCGGCTACCGGGACGGCCGCTTCCTGCAGCCGGTCAACGCCTACGGCCCGTTCCTCGTCAACCTCGCCGACCTGCTCACCACCGGCGCCACCGTCGACCGGATGGAAATCACCGCCCATCCGGACCTGTCCCACCCCAACCGCCGCGACCTGGAGACCATGGCCGGGGCCGTCGGCGGTGCCGACCGCCGGCTGGGCGGCACCCTCGGCGACCGCGTCACGCTCGCGCGTGTCTCCTCCGACCTGGCGCTGACCCTGCGGGCCGCCGACGACCAACGGCACGTCACCGCCGCCGTCGTGCTCGCCATCGCCGTCCTCGGCGGTGTCCTGGCCGCGACGGCACTCGTCCTCGCCGGCCGGCTGACCGCGGGAATCCGCGCGGACGAGACCGCCCTGCGCTCGGCCCTGGGCACCAGCCCTCGCCAACTCGCCGCCACCGCGACACTCGAGGCCGGGATCGTCGCCGCCGTCGCCGCGGCGCTGGCGATACCGGCCTCGGCAGCCGTGCACGCCGGCCTGACCCACCTCTCGCCGCTGGACGACGCCGGCCTGACCGTCCGGCCGGCCATCACCGGCGTCCAGGTCCTCGCGGTGGCCGGCGGCGCGCTGGTGCTCACCGCTGTACTCACCGTCCTGGCGATCCGGCCCGTCCCGGCACCTGGCGACCGGCGTACCCGCCGCGAACTGCTGGCCCGATCCGGCGCCGACCTGATGCTCGCGCTGTTCGCCGTCGCCGGATGGTGGCAGCTGCAGGCGCAGCCCACCGCCGCCAGCCCACGCGCCGACGCGGTCCGGATGCTCGCGCCAGCGCTGCTGCTCACCGCGGGCGCCGCCCTGGCGCTCCGGGTGGTACTGCCCGCCCTGCGCGGCGCCGACCGGCTGGCGTACCGCGCCCGCGGGTTGGCGCTTCCGCTGGCGGTCTCCGAGAGCGCCCGCCGGCCGCAGGCGGTGGCTGCCGGGCTGCTCGTCGGGCTGGCCTGCGCGGGGGGAACCTTCGGCCTCGCCTTCGACGCCACCTGGCACCAGTCGCAGCGCGACCAGGCCGCGCTCTCCGTCGGCACCGACCTGGTACTCACCCTCGGCACGACGCCGGTGCCCGGAGACGGCGCGGTCGTCAGCGCGGCCACCGCCGGGGCGGTGAGTCCGGCCCTCAACCGTGGTACCGCCGTCGGTCAGTGGCTCGGCACCGCCGGCGATGCGCCACGCCTGGTCGCCGTCGACACCACCCGCGCCGACGCGCTGCTGCGCGGGCCGGTGGACAGCGACCGCGGATGGGCTGACGTGGGTGCCACGCTGGCACCACGCACCCGGGTCACCGGCCTCGCCGTCGCGGCCGGCGCCCCGCTCGTCCTGAGCGGGACCGCAGCCGGCGGCGCCTCGCTCGCCGTGACGCCCCGGCTGCTGCTGCAGGACGCCACCGGCCTGCGCACGTCCTGCACCGGTCCGGCCGTGCCGCTCGACGGCCGAAAGGTGCGGCTGCCCGCCTGCGCGACGGCTGACGGGCTGCGCCTCGTCGCGGTCGCCCTGCCGGTCACCGCCGACGCGGGCGACGAACCCGTGGCCACCGCTGGACCCGTCGCCGTGGCCGTCACGCTCACCGTGCCGCCCACCGGGCCGGCGGACAAATCCGCCGACGGGTCGGCCTGGACCGCCACGTCCGCGCCGCCGGTCCCGAGCAAGCTGAGCAACCTGAGCGTCCTGCTGTCTCCCACGCCGACGGGAACAGCGCTGCGGATGGCCGCGACCGTCGACCTCGGCGGCGCCGACGACGCCGCCCGGACCCTCGTCGCCACCGCCTTTGCGGACCCCGGCCCGGTGCCCGTCGCCGTGTCCGCCCGCTTCGCCAGCGAGGTCGGTGTCGACAGCGGCAGCCAGCTCAGCGTCACCGTCGGCACCACGCCCGTCCCGATCGTCGTCACCGAGGTCGTGCCGACCGTACCGTCCGCCCCCGGCGCCGTCGCCGTCCTGGCCGACCTGGACACGCTGTCCCGCGCACGCGCCGTCACCGGCGACCTGACATTCCCGGTCGACGCCTGGTGGGTCGGCCACCCCGCCGGTGCAGGCGCCGCCGAGCGGGCCACCGCCCTGCACCTGGGCACCGTCACGAACCGCGCGGCGGAGACCGCCCGCCTCACCGGCGGCCCGCTGCGCGCCGGCCTACCGGCCGCGCTCCGGCTCATCGTCCCGGCAGCGGCCCTGCTGCTGCTCGCCGGCGCCGTCCTGCACGTCACCTGCGATCTGCAGGTCCGCGCCGTCGAGGTGGCGCGGCTGCGCGGCCTGGGTATGTCCCGGCGCGGCATCCGGGCCGTGCTGCTCGGCCAGCACGTCGGGGTTCTGCTGCCCCTGCTCGCGGCGGGCGCGGCCGTCGGCGCGCTCGCCACCCGCATCGTCGCGCCCCTGCTGGTGCGCTCCGACACCGGCGCCGCGCCCATCCCGGCCGCCCAGCCACAGTGGCCGTGGCCAGCCGAGACCGCGCTGCTCGCCGTGCTGCTGGCCGGATGCCTGCTGGCGGTCGCCGTCGTGGTCACCGTCCAGGTCCGCCGGGCCGACGCCGCGCACCTGCGGGTAGCGCCGTGAACCGGTGGCTGACCCGCCGGTTGCCGGCGCCGCACTGGCCCAGCATCCGCGGCCGTGGCCGGACCGATGTCGGACCACTGCTGCTCACCGCCGCCGTCATCGCGGCCGTCGCGCTGCTCGCCGGGGCCGTGCCGGCGCTGCTGCGCGCCGCCGCCGACAACGCCGTCCAGGACGCGGTCCGCCGCGCCGGCCAGGACTCGAACGTCCTCGTACGCGCCGACTGGGAACGCGACGACGGCCCGACCGGCGGACGGGTCCGGACCGCCCGCCTCGCCGATGACGTCGACGACTTCCGCACCCGGGCGGCGTACGCGCTCGGGCCCGACCTGGACGCCGCGCTACTTTCGCCCATCGCCGTCGTCAACGGCCCGATCCTCACCATCACCGACGGCAACGCGCCGCGTACCTTCCAGTTCACCTACCTGGCCGGTGATCTCGGCGGCCCGGACGTGACCTGGATCGCCGGCAGCGCGCCCGGCCCCACCGTCGCCGCCGAATACGTCGAGACCCCCTACAAGGGACCGCCCTGGCCGGTGCAGGTCGGCATCTCCGAGGCGGACGCCACCGGACTCAGCCTCGGCCCCGGCGATCGAATCCCGGTCAAGGACGGCCAGGGTCGGGACCGGGACGTCCGGATCAGCGGAATCTACCGACCCGCGGACAGCGCCGACCCCGCCTGGCGACTCGCCCCGGCGCTCCTGCGCCCCGTGCCCGGCGCCGACGGCGTGGGGATCACCCGGTTCGCCGGCCTGCTGTCGCGCGAGTCGCTGCCGGACGCCCGGCTCGCCGTCGACGAGGACCAACTGCGGCGCACCGTCCATTTCGCCCCCGAACCCGACGCGCTCACCTGGGACACCACCGCGGCGCTCGCCAGTCAGGTGGTCAAGCTCAAGGCAGCCTCCGGCTCATCAGCCACCCGCGATGAGTCCCTGAAGTGGGAGTCGCAACTCGACACCACCCTGCGCGACGTCCGTGGACGGATCAGCGCCGCCTGGGCGCAGGCCGCCGTCCTGCTCACCGGGGTGCTGACCGCCACGGTACTGGTCCTGCTACTCGCCGCCGACCTGCTGGTCCGCCGCCGCGACCCGGCGCTGAGCGCCGCCCGGCAGCGTGGGGCGGCGCTACCCGACCTCGGTGCGGAGCTGACCATCGAGTCCACAGTGGTGTCCCTCGCGGCCGCCGCCGTCGGGCTCACGCTCGCCCGCGCGGCGGCTCCGGGCGTCGCCTGGGCCTGGGCCGTTCCCGCTGTCCTGGCCGGTGCCGTCGCCGGCCCGGCGTTCGGCATCCTCGCCGCCGCCCGCGCCAGCCGCGACCGGCGTCAACCCGCCAACCCGGCCGCTCGGCGCTGGATCCGGGCCACCGGCCAGCTGCGCCGCGCCGCTGTGGAGGCCGCTGTCCTGATCGCCGCGGTCGCCGCCTTCGTCACCCTGCACCAGCGCGGGCTCCTGTCCGTCGCCTCCGACGGCGACACCGGCGAGCTGACCGGCGACACGATCCTGCCGATCAGCGCTCCCGCTCTGGGCGTGCTCGTCGGTGCGCTCGTCCTGATCCGGCTGCTGCCCCTCGGGGCACGGTTCGCGCTTCGACAGGCCCTGCGCTCGCGCCGCCCGCTGGCCGTGTTCGGTGCCGCCCGGGCCGCCGCAACGGCCGGGCGCGCGCTACCGCTGCTGGTTCTGGTGAGCGCCACGGCGCTCGCGTCGTTCGCGCTCATCCTCGGCAGCACAGTCACCCGGGGCCTGGCCGACGGCGCGTGGAGCAGCGTCGGCGCCGACGCTCGCCTCGACGTCGGCGCCGAGGCCGGGGCCGCCACGCCCGCGGTCGCCGAGCGCATCGCCGCCGCACCGGGGGTCGGGCAGGTCGTCGTCGCGCAGGTGACCGACTCGGCGCGCGTCTTCAGCGAATCGACACTGTTCACCCCACGCCTGGTCATCGTGGACGCCGAGGCGTTCCAGCGCCTGCTGGCCACCACCCCGCTGCCCGACGCGCCGGCGCTGGCCCGGCTCACGACACCCGTTCCCGGCCCGGGGGACGTCCCGGCGCTGGTCCGATCGAGCGACGGCGAGCTAGGGGCCGGCACGCGGTTGCAGCTGACCCGGGACGACGCCCCGGCGATCCGTCTCACCGCCGTCGGTACCGCGCCCTCCGTCGGTGGCGTCGGTGACGTCGTCATCGTGGACGCCGCGGCCCTCGCGAGCGCCGGGCTGCCCGCCGTTGCGAACACCGTCTGGGTGACCGGCCCCGGCGCGGCGCGGGCCGTGTCGAACAGCGGCGTCGCGGCCGACGTCGTGCTGCGCGCGGACGTCCTGCGGGCACAGCGAGTGGCTCCGCTGACCGCAGGGCTGTTACGGCTGGCGTGGACGGCCGCCGCGATGCTGCTGGCGCTGGGGCTGCTCGGCCTCACGCTCGCCGCCGCCGCGGGCGCGTCGGAGCGGTGGCAGACCCTGACCCGGCTGCGGACCCTCGGCCTGCGGCCACGCGACGCCCGCTGGGTCGCCGCCGGAGAGGTGCTGCCGCCGGTCGTGGCCGCTGCGGTGTGTGGCCCGCTCCTCGGGGCCCTGCTCGCACGCCTGACGCTCGGCCCGCTCGACCTGCGGCTGTTCACCGGCCAGGCCGCCGACCCGGGGGCGGTCCTGCCGTGGTGGCTGCTCGGCCTGGTGAGCGTGGCACTGCTGGCGGCGGCCGCGACGGTCGTACCTGTCGAGTCGGCGCTGCGGCGACGCGACCGGCTGAGCGAGGTGCTCCGCGCGGGCGAGTAGACGCCGGTGGGCTACGACCGAATTGACCAAGGCCCGTTACCGGATATCCGGTAACGGGCCTTCTGCCCTACTTGTACAGCTGGTGGGCGATACTGGGTTTGAACCAGTGACCTCTTCCGTGTCAAGGAAGCGCGCTCCCACTGCGCCAATCGCCCGTGCATAATGCCGAGGTGGGGACGGGATTTGAACCCGCGTGGACGGCTTTGCAGGCCGTTGCCTCGCCTCTCGGCCACCCCACCGAGGTTGCCCCCGTCATGCGTGGCGGCAGCTCCGAGCGGACGACGGGATTCGAACCCGCGACCCTCACCTTGGCAAGGTGATGCGCTACCAGCTGCGCTACGTCCGCACGCCCCCGGCGTTCCCGGGTGACGGATGAGAACTTTAGCCGAGCCGGTGAACGACTGCCAACCCGGGGGTCTGTGTCGGCGCGTCCCCTCCCGTCCGGGCAGCGCGGCATGCCGGATCCTGGAGGCAGGTCGGACCCACAGACCGCAGGCTTCCTAGGGAGCTGGACTGGTTTCTCGGTTGACTCCCGACCATCACCCTCCGGCATCCTGCGACGGTCGGTGTCGCCGTCCGGGCAAATGCCCCTCGACCAGCGGCGACGCGCCGCCGCAGCGAGCGGCGGAGCTCGATGGACCCCGCCGGGAGACCGGACCACGGCATTCCAGGGAAGTGTCCGGCTTCCGACTCTTACCTCACGAAACGGACGGTGGTGGTAACTGTTCGTGTTCGGGTGGATGGGCTACGGTAACGGTCGTGACGAGACGTGCGGCCGAGATCCGCCTGGATGCCCTGCTGCGCACGGCCTGCGACGTGATCGTGGAGCGCGGTCTGGCCAACACCCGGACGGCGGACGTGGCACAGGCCGCCGGCGTGAGTCAGGCCCTGGTGTTCTACCACTTCGCCACCAAGGAGCGACTGCTCGCGCAGGCGTTCGCGTACGCCGTCGAGCAGGACCTGGCCCGCCTGGACGCGGTCACCCGCTCCTCCGCTGCGCCGTTGACGAAGCTCCGCAGGATCCTCAAGCTCTACACCCCGGCCGGGCGGGCGACCTCCTGGTCGATGTGGATCGACGGCTGGTCCGAGTCGCTGCGCACCCCCGAGTTGGAGAAGGTGTCCCGGCGGCTCGACCTGCGCTGGCGGCAGGATCTCGCCGCCGTCATCGCCGCCGGGGTCGCCGACGGCACCTTCCAGTGCGCCGACCCGCAAGGGGCCGCGTGGCGGATCAGCGCCGTGATGGACGGCCTCGCCGTGCAGCTCGCCGTGCACGACCGGGTGATCTCCCGCCGGCAGTTCGGGGAGTGGGTGCGGCTGGTCACCTCCCGGGAGCTGGGCCTGGGCCCGGCCGACCTGGACTGAGCGGCGACGGCGCGACGGCGCCGCACGTCGGGCCGGGCAAAACGGCTCGGGCCACCGCGCCGAGGAGAACAATCGACGGCATGGACCTGCTGGAGGCGTACCGCCGGAGCCTGGCCGAGTTCGTCGACCGGGTGGACCAGATCGGGCCCGGCCAGTGGGCCGAGGAGACACCGTGCCCGGACTGGGACGTCCGCACCCTGGTCAACCACGTGGTCGGCGAGGACCGGTGGAGCGTTCCGCTGCTCGCCGGCCGCACCGTCGACGAGGTCGGCGACCGCTTCGACGGTGACCAGCTCGGCGCGGACCCGGCCACGACGGCGCGGGAGGCGGCCGCGCAGGCCGAGATCGCCGTCATCCATCCCGGCACGATCGACCGCACCGTGCACCTGTCGGCCGGCCCGACCCCGGCCGCCGAGTACGTCCAGCAGCTCCTCGCCGAACACCTCGTGCACGGCTGGGATCTGGCGGTGGCGATCGGCGCCGACCCGCGGCTCGACCCGGAGGCGGTACGCGTGTGCGCCCGCTGGTTCGCCGGGCGGGTCGACGACTACCGGCGGGACAAGCTGGTACGCGACGACGCGCGGCTGCCCGCCGACGCCGACGAGCAGGATCATCTGCTGGCCGCCTTCGGCCGCGACCCCGACTGGGCCCCGGCCGACTGACCGGTCACCGTCGGGGCCGCGTGTTGGCCAGCCCCCGATCGCCGCCGTAGTGCGCCAGCACCCGGTGGTCCATCACCCGTCGCCACAGCGGCGGGACCAGCGCCACGACCACCATCGTCGCGTACCCGGCGGGCAGCTGCGGTGAGGTGTCGAAGCGGCGCAGCGTCTGGTAGCGGCGCAGCGGGTTCGCGTGATGGTCGCTGTGCCGCTGGAGCTGGAAGAGGAAGACGTTGGTGACCGTGCGGTCGCTGTTCCAGCTGTGCCGGGCGTCGACCTTCTCGTAGCGTCCGGCGGCGGTGCGCTGCCGGGCCAGCCCGTAGTGCTCCAGATAGTTGACCACCTCCAGCAGGGAGAAGCCGACCACCGCCTGCAGGACCAGGAACGGCAGCACCACCGGGCCGAAGACCAGGGTCAGCGCCGCGTACAGCGCCAGGGTCAGGGCCCACGCGTTGAGCACGTCGTTGCGGTGGGTCCACGGGGACCGGCCGCGAATGCGGAACCGGCTGGTCTCCACCCGCCAGGCCGAGCGCAGGCTGCCGAGGACGGTACGCGGCCAGAACGCCCAGAAGCCCTCCCCCAGTCGCGAGCTCGCCGGATCCTCCGGCGTGGCGACGCGTACGTGGTGGCCGCGGTTGTGCTCGACGTGGAAATGCCCGTAGGCGGCCGGCGCCAGGGCCACCTTGGACAGCCACCGCTCCACCCGCTCGCGTTTGTGGCCCAGCTCGTGAGCCGTGTTGATGGCGATGCCGTTGACCACCCCGACGGTGGCCACCAGGCCGGCGGCACCCGCGACGGAGAGGCTGTCGTGGGCCCACACCGCGCAGCACAGCACCAGTGCCGCGTACTGCGCCGGCAGGTAGAGGTAGGTGAGCCAGCGGTAGTAGCCGTCGGCCGCCAGCCGGGGCACGGCCTCCTCGGGAGGGTTCTGCCGGTCGTCGCCGAGCAGCAGGTCGACCACCGGGATCAGGCCGAAGACGATGGCGGGGGTGAGCCACCACGCCCAGGCGCCGCCGCCGGCCCGCCACAACGCGAAGCCGACGAAGGGCAGCGCCGGCACCAGCAGCGCCAGCGGCCAGAGCGGCTTGCGACGGTCCCGCCAGACGGCGGGCTCGACGGTCGGATCGGCATCGACGGCCATGGCCAACCTCCGGTCTCGCGTTCTGGCATCGACAGTGACAGCCGTCACGCTCTTTTACAAGGGCGTACGTTTTGTAAAGTCGATTAATCTCGATCCGCCCGCGCGTCGACGGTCGTGGACCTTGCCGCACCCCCGGCCGGCTGATATCCACAGATGCACATGCGTCACCGCGCTGCGTCGGTCGGCAGCCGCCGGCCATCCCGCTCCCACGAGGAGGTCCCGTGCCACAACCGGAGTGGTCACCCCCGATGAGCCGGCGTCGACGCCGGCTCATCGCCGTCCTGGCGACGACCGCGACCATCGCCGCGCTGCTACCCACCGGCGCGAGCACCGCGGCCCCCGCCGGGTCGCCGTCCACGCAACGCTCGTCCGGGCCGTTCGCCGAGGGCAACCACGAGCCCGCCGACCTCGACAACCGCTCCGGTACGGCCGCACCCGACGCCCGCCAGCGCGGTCTGGCCCGCGCCGCCGATCCCGACGTGCGGTGGAACCGGTTCGGCACCCCGCAGGCACTCGGCCCCGGTCGCACCCCGCTCGCCACCGGGCTGCCCACCGACCCGGAGGCCGCCGCCCGCGCCTACCTGAGGGCCAACCGTGACCTGTACGGCATGGACGCCGCGACGGTCGCCGACCTGGAACGGGTGCTGGTCCGCCCGATCGGCAGCGGTGCCGTGGTGACCCTGCGGCAGCGCTTCGGCGACCTGCCGGCCGGGCCTGACGGCCTGGTCACCCTCGCGGTCCAGGGCGGCTCGGTGCTCGCCGTCAACTCCTCGCTGGCCCGCGACACCCGCGCGCCCGCGCCGGCCACCCGCACCGCCGAGCAGGCGTACGCCGACGCGCTCGCCGACGCCGGGTTGACCGCGACGGCGGTGGCCAGCCACACCGTGCGCGCCGTGGCCGTGCCCACCCCGCTGGACGGGCCCCGGGCCGCCTACGAGGTGACCATGATCGGCGCGGACGCCGACCACCCGGCGGCGTTCACCAGCTACGTGGACGGCAGCACCGGAAAGGTGCTGGTCCGCGAGGACCTCGTCGACTTCGACTCGGACAACCCGAGCTGGGCGGTCTTCCCGGCCACCCCGCCCCGCGACCTCGCCGCCGGGCAGGACCCCCGGGTGCGCTGGTGCGGTGACCCGGCCCCCGGCTGCCAGACCGCCCAGCGGGACCCGGCAACCGGCCAGCCGTGGGACGTCGACGCGGCCACCGGCACACCGACCTTCACCTCACGTGGCAACTCGGCCAACACCGTGCTCTCCTGGGGCAACAACACCCCGATCGTCCCGGCCACCCCCAGCGCCCAGCGCCGCCACGAGTACCCGTTCACCGACCAGTGGCACCAGGCGAAGTGCAATCCGGAGGTGTTCACGTCCGCGCAGCGCAACGACGCGGACGCGGCGATCGCCAACCTCTTCGTCATGCACAACCGCATGCACGACTGGGCGTACCAGCTGGGCTTCACCGAGTCGGCGTGGAACCTGCAGGCGGTCAACCTCACCCCGTCCGGGCTGGGCGGGGACGCCGAGCAGGGTCGCGCGCAGCAGGGCGCGCTGACCGGCAACCGCAACAACGCCAACCAGAGCACCGGGCGCGACGGCCTGCCGCCGACCACCAACATGTACCTGTGGCAGCCGCAGGCCGGTGGCCCGTACCCGCCGTGCGTGGACGGCGACTACGACATGACGGTGATCGGACACGAATACACCCACGCCATCACCAACCGGATGATCGCCGGCCCGGACAGCGGGATCAGCGGCCACCAGGGCGGGGCGATGGGTGAGTCGTGGGGCGACCTGCTCGCGGCCGAGTACCTGTACCAGAACGGCCTGCGGGCACCCGGCGAGACGCCCTTCGTCACCGGCGGCTACGTCACCGGCAACCTGGTCAGCGGAATCCGCAACTACGACCTGAGCCGCAGCCCGCTGAACTACTCCGACATCGGCTACAACACCGGTGGCCCCGCCGTGCACGCCGACGGGGAGATCTGGGGCGCCACCAACTACCGGGTCCGCTCGGCGCTGGTCAAGCGGTACGGCCTCGGCACCGCCCAGCGGCAGCTGGAGTGCGCGCAGGGCAAGGTCACCGCCGACAAGTGCCCGGGCAACCGGCGCTGGTCGCAACTGGTCTTCGACTCGTTCCTGCTCCAGGCGGCCAGCCAGGTCAGCATGCTCGACATGCGGGACAACATGCTCACCGCCGACCTGCTGCGCTTCGGGGGCGCGAACCAGGACCTGATCTGGGCCGAGTTCGCCCGCTCCGGGATGGGCCGGGACGCCGCCACCAACGGGGCCGCGGACACCGACCCGATGCCGAGCTTCGCCTCGCCGCGCGGCGGCAACGCGACGCTCACCCTGCGTCCCCGCGGGGACAGCGCCGACGCGCCGATCCGGGTGTACGTCGGGGCGTACGAGGCGCGAGCCACGCCGATCGCGGACACCGACCCGGCGACGCCGATCCCGGACACGGTGGAGCTGGTGGCCGGCACGTACGACCTGCTGGCCGTCGCGCCCGGCTTCGGGCACCAGCGGCTCAGCGTGGTCGCCGACGCCGGCCGGACCGGCTACCTGGACCTGCGGTTGAGTCGTAACCTCGCGTCCACCGCCTCCGGCGCCACGATCAGCGGCGACGGGGTCAACCTGGACCGGGTCGCCGACGACACCGAGGCGACCAACTGGGCCTCCCTGGACGGGGTGGCCGGTCGGCAGCTCACCGTGGACCTGCCGGGCGACGGCCGGCAGACGGTCAAGCGGGTGAACGTCAGCGCGATGCTGCGACCCGCGATCGTCGGGGACGCCGACACCGGTGCTCAGAACGCGCTCAGCGCGCTGCGCTCGTTCGCGGTGTCCGCGTGCGACGCGACGACGACCGACTGCGCGGATCCGGCGCACTGGCGGCGGATCTACACCAGCGCGGGCGACGCGTTCCCCGGCGGGGCGTACCGGGCGTACAGCCGCGACATCAACCTGCGGACGTTCGCGGTGCCCGCCACCCTCGCCACCCACCTGCGCCTGGAGGTGCTGGCCAGCCAGTGCACCGGCGGCCCGCAGTACGCCGGTGAGCAGGACGACGACCCGGCCACGACGACGGACTGCGCGACCGCCAGCCCGGCCCGGGCCCAGGTCAGGATCGCCGAGTTCCAGGCGTTCACGAAGTGACACCGTCGGGGCCGGCGGTCCGCCGCCGGCCCCGACAACCCCCGATCAGCGGCGGGCCGGTCGCCAGCCACCCGCCGGCCGCTCCCAGAGCCGGTCCGCCGGCGGGTCCTCGGCCTCGGTGGTGGCCCGGGTCAGGTGACGCAGCCGCAGCAGCAACCCCACCCCGAGCGAGAGCAGCAGCCCACCGAGTCCGAACGCGGCCTGCACGATGCCGAACCCACCGGTCTGCGAGACCGGCCGCCCAGCGGCCGGCGGCGCGGCGTCGATGCTCTGGTCGGCGACCGGTTCCTCGGCCGGGGCGCTCTCCTGCGCCGGTTCGCTCGGCGGATCGCTGGGCTCGGCCGGCGTCGCGCTCGGCGTCGGCGTCGGCGTACGGGTCGGCCTGGCCCCCGCCCCCACCACCGACCGGGTGGCGCTCTGGCGGGCCAACAGGCGCAGGTTGACGTCGTACGCCTCGGCGGCGAGGGTGACCCGCCCCTGGGTGACGTCCTCGGCGAAGGCCACCCGGTAGCGGGCGGTGACCGTGCGGCCCGGACAGAGCGTGCCCGGGTCGAGTTGCCGATCGGTCAACCGGGCCACGTCACCGTCGGTCCGGATCTCCAGCGGGAAGTCGCCGTTCTCCTCCACCCGGTCCATCTTCACCTGGTCGAGCCGGATGCCCTGCACGCGCAGCACCATCGACCAGCGCACCTTCGCGCATCCGCCGCGCCGGTCCGTCTGCGAGACCACCGCGGAGATCGTGCGTACCTGGCCCCCCGCGGTGAACCGGGCCGGCAGGCCGCTCATCTCGGTGGCGAAGGCCGCCTGGGCCGGCGCGGCCAGGGTCAGCACCGCCCCGGCAACGCCGGCAACCAACGTTCCGAGCCGCAGCGCGTACCGCCACACGATCACCACCACCTCGCTCCTTCTTGTCCCTGGAGGGAAACGCTAGGAGGAATCGGGCGGGCCGGACAGAGGGGTGTCTTCGCAGCGGACGCCAAGCGCGAGGGGTGATTTCACCGAGAGTGGTGAACCCTTCACCCGTACCCGCACTCCCTCGACCACCTCCGTGCGTCGCCGGGGCTGCCCGGTGCGCGAGAATTGCCAGGTGTCCGAGCTCTCCAGCACATTCGTCCGGCTACACGCCCGGCTCGCCCCGGTCTCCTTCGTTCCCGAGGTGCGCCTGCACCAGGCGGACGAGCCGATCGGGCTCTGGGAACTCACCGAGGGCGAGTTCTCCACCGACCGACCGCCGCCGTTCTGGGCCTTCGCGTGGGCCGGCGGGCAGGCGCTCGCCCGCTACGTCACCGACCATCCGGAGCTGGTCGCCGGCCGCCGGGTGCTCGACCTCGCCTCCGGCTCCGGTCTGGTGGCCATCGCCGCCGCCCGGGCCGGCGCGGCGTCCGTGCGGGCCGTCGAGGTGGACGAGCTGGCGGTCGCGGCCGTCGCGCTCAACGCCGAGGCCAACGGGGTACGCGTCGACGCCGAGTTCGGCGACATCCTCGACGGCGACGCGGGCGACGCCGAGGTGGTGCTCGCCGGGGACGTGTTCTACAGCGAGGCGATGGCCCACCGGGTGCTGCGGTTCCTGCTGCGCGCCACCCGGGCCGGGGCGCCGGCGCTGGTCGGTGACCCCGGCCGGGCGTTCCTGCCCGGGGACCGCTTCGACGAGCTGGCGACCTACGACGTGCCGGTGCCGGAGGCCCTGGAGAGCGTCCGGGTGAAGCGCACCACCGTCTGGCAGTTGCGCGCCGGCCTGCCGAGGGCTGCCGGCTAGCGTGTCGGCGTGCTGTTCTCCGGCTGGGCGTCCGAGGTCGAGGCACCCTGGCCGGACGTCGCCGAGGTGACCGACCACGTCGGCGTACGTCACCTCGTCGTCACCCGGCACGCCCTGGTTCGGCAGGTCCTCGCCGACCCGGTCCGCTACCGGCCGGACAACGCCCTGGACGCGGTGACCCCGATGCCGGTGACCGCGCTGCGGGTGCTCGCCGGGCACCGGTTCCGGCTGCCGCCGACGCTGGCGAACAACTCCGCCGCCAGCCATCCCGCGATCCGGGCGATCGTCGCGGACGCGCTGCACCCCACCCGGGTCGCGGCGCAGCGCCCCTGGCTCACCGCTCTGGTCCGGGAGCGGGTGGCCCGGCTGCGTGCCGCGCTCGACGCCGGTGCGCCGGTCGACCTGTACGCCGACCTCGCCGCCGACCTGCCCCTGCTGGTGCTGGCCCGGCTGGTCGAGTTGCCGGACGCGCCGGTCGGCGCGGTCAAGGCGTTCGCCCGGGCGGCACTGGAGCTGTTCTGGGCGCCCCTGGACACCGACCGGCAGCTGGCGCTCGCCACCGAGGTGGGCCGTTTCCACCGCGTACTGCGGGAGTTCGCGGCCACCGGCGGCGGCCTGGCCGCCGAGCTGCGCGCGGGCGGCCACCCGCCGGACGTGGTGGTCGGCGCGCTCTTCTTCCTGCTGGTCGCCGGCCAGGAGACCACCTCGCAGTTCCTCACCCTGCTGCTGCACCGGCTGGCCGGCGAACCGGCGGTCCGCGCCGGCCTGCGCACCGGCGACGTCGCGGTGGCCGACGTCGTCGAGGAGGGCCTGCGCCTCGAACCGCCCATCGTCACGTGGCGACGCGTCGCGGCGGTGGACGGCACGCTGGATGGGACCGCCGTGCCGGCGGGCACCAGCATCGTGCTGTGGCTGGCCCGCGCCGGCCGGGACCCGGCGATCGTCGAGGCCCCCGACGAGTTCCGCCCGGGGCAGCGCGGGTCGCGCCGGCACCTGGCGTTCGGGGCGGGCGCGCACCGCTGCGTCGGCGACGTGCTGGCCCGGATGGAGGCGGCCGTGGTGGTGGCTGAGGCGACGCCCCTGCTCGACGGGGTGACCGTGGTCCGGCCGCCGTGGTGCCCGGACAACCTCACCTTCCGGATGCCGGACGCCTTCGTGGTGCGGTCAGTCGAGCGGCCCGCTGACCAGTAGCACGATGCCCCCGATGACCGCGGCGGCACCGAGGAGCAGGGCGGCGCCGCCGACGAGGAACCGCGCGACGTTGAAGCCGGCGGCCTGCCGCAACTCCGCCGGATCACGGTCGGGTATTCCCCACAGGCGATTCAACGGGTTCCTCGACAACCGGCGGGCCTCCGCGTCGACAAACCCGAACAGGTTGCGGGTCATCGCCAGCCCGATGAACCCCAGCAGCACGCCGAAGCCGACGACAGCGAGTATCTGCATGATCCACCGCACCATCGGTCGCCTCCGCTGCTCGAATCGACGTCGATCCGAGACTAGGCCGCCCGGGCAAGACCGCTCGGGAGAGCGTCACGGGGGCGCGGCACCTGAGCGTCACCCGCTATGTTTTCGGGCGTGTCATCAGCCCCTCCGCGCCGCATCCACGCAGTGGTAACGCTTCTGGCCTTGCTGACGCTGACTTCGTGCACAGTCGGCCAGGGCCGTACGATCCACGCCCGGCAGATCACCGCGTCCCAGCCCACACCGTCCGCCCAGCCGACACCCTTGACCTCGCCGTCGGTGACGACGAAGCCCGTTCCGGGAAGCCTGGACTGGTACGTGTCCCAGGTGCCGACCTTTCCCGAGGCGCCGCCGCCGCAGCCGGTGCCGCTGACCGCGACCGGCGCGATCCCGTTCTGGCACCGCCTGCCGACCGACCAGAAGGTCGCCTTCATCACCATCGACGACGGTGGGCTGGCTCGCCCGCCCGCGGTGGCCGACTTCATCTGGCGGGCGCACATCCCGGTCACGATGTTCCTGAACTCACCGGCGGCCGAGGAGCACGACGTCTACTTCCGGCAGATCCAGGTGGCCGGCGGGGTCGTCGAGAACCACACGATCCGGCACAACTCGCTGGCCGGCCGGTCGTACGGCTACCAGAAGCGGGAGATCTGCGGGGCGGCGGACAAGCTGGAGACGCTGTTCGGCAAGCGGGCGACCCTGTTCCGCCCACCGTTCGGCGAGTACGACAGCACCACGCTGACCGCCGCTCGGGACTGCGGCGCGAAGGCCGTCCTGCACTGGTCCGAGACCGTCCACGAGGGCAAGGTGCGCTACCAGACCCCGGAGAAGGTCGTCCAACCGGGCGACGTGCTGCTGATGCACTTCCGGCCGGCACTGATGGACGACCTCCTCGCGGCGTTGAAGGCGATCCACCGGGCCGGGCTCACCCCGGCGCTGCTGGAGGACTACATCCGTTGACCCGGGCGACCTGACGAAAGTCAGGGTCGGGTGGTGCCGTTCGGGCGCGGCGGGCCGAGGTGGCGGACGCCTAGCGTCAGCGCATGATCACATTACGTGGGTTGACGAAACGGTTCGGGGCGACCCTCGCGGTCGACGCGCTGACCGTCGACATCGCACCCGGGCGGGTCACCGGTTTCCTCGGCCCCAACGGCGCCGGCAAGTCCACCACCATGCGGATGATCCTCGGCCTGGACCGGCCCACCGCCGGAACGGCGCTCGTGCACGGCCGGTCGTACCGGGAGCTGCGGCGACCGCTGCACGAGGTGGGCGCCCTGCTCGACGCCCGGGCCATCCACCCCACCCGGTCCGGGCGCGCGCACCTGCTGGCCATGGCCCGCAGCAACGGCATCCCCGCCCGGCGGGTCGACGAGGTGCTCGACACCGTCGGGCTGGACGGGCCTGCCGCCGGGAAACCGGGCCGGACCCTCTCCCTGGGCATGGGCCAGCGGCTCGGCATCGCCGGCGCGCTGCTCGGCGATCCGCCGGTGCTGATGTTCGACGAGCCGGTGAACGGCCTCGACCCGGACGGGGTGCGCTGGGTCCGGCAGCTGTTGCGCTCCCTGGCCGGGCAGGGCCGCACGGTCTTCGTCTCCAGCCACCTGATGAGCGAGATGCAGCTCACCGCCGACCAACTCGTGGTGATCGGCCGGGGACGACTGCTCGCCGACGCCCCGGTCGGCGACGTCATCGCGGGCAGTGGACTCGCCGTACGGGTCCGCAGCCCGCACCCCGACGGGCTCGCCACCCTCGCCGCACGTCTCGCCGCACAGGGCGCCACCGTCGAGCCGGCCGGCGCGGACGAGCTGACCGTCACCGGGACCACCGTCGACCGGATCGGCGATCTGGCGTACGAGCTGGGGGTGCGGTTGCACGAGCTGAGCCCGCACGGCGCGTCGCTGGAGCAGGCGTTCATGGAGCTGACCGCCGACAGCGTCGAGTACGCCGGCGGCCCGACCGGAGGTGACGCACGATGAGCACGCAGACCATGGTGGGCAGCCGTCCCACCGCCGCCCCGGCCGTCAGCGCGCCGGCCGCCTTCCGGGCCGCCGTGGCCGCCGAGTGGACCAAGCTGGTCTCGGTGCGCAGCACCTGGTGGACGATGCTGGCCGGGCTGCTCCTGATGGCCGCGAGCGCCGGCCAGCTCGCCATCTACGCGGCCAACGCCAACACCAACGACGACCCGGCCGACGACCCCGGCATCGTCGCCGTCGGCAGCGTGCTGATCGACGCGGTCGAGCTGACCCAGTACGCCGTGCTGGCGCTGGGACTGCTCGCCATCACCACGGAGTTCACCAGCGGCACCATCCGGACCACCCTGCAGTGCACCCCGGCACGCGGCCGGGTGCTCCTGGCCAAGGCCGTGGTGGCCGGTGCCGTCACCTTCGTCCTCGGACTGCTGCTCGGCGGTGTCGGCGCCCTGGTCGCCCGGCCGGTGCTCGGCGAGTGGGGCAGCGCGCCGGCCGCCGGCACGATCGGCGACATCGCGGCGGTGGCGACCTACCTGGCCCTGGTCAGCGTCCTCGCGCTCGGCCTCGGCGCGGCACTGCGCAGCGCGGTGCTCACGATCATCGTGCTCTTCGCCACCCTGATGATCGTCCCGCTGTCCCTGCAGGAGCCGGACATCACCGTCCTGAACCGGATCGCCGACGCGTTCCCCGGCGTGGCCGGTGGGCACTTCCTGGCCGGCGACACCGAGCCGTACCCGGGCGCGGTCGGGCTGCTGGTGCTCGCCGGTTGGGCGGGCGCCGCCCTGCTGCTCGGTCGGACCGCGCTGCGCCGCCGCGACGCCTGAGGCACGCGAGCGGGGGCCCTCGCGGCCCCCGCTCACCGCTCGACCAGCCCCGCCTCGTACGCGAGGATCGCCGCCTGCACCCGGTTACGCACGTCCAGCCGGGTGAAGATGCTGGTCAGATAGCTCTTCACGGTGCCCTCCACCAGGTGCAGCCGACGGGCGATCTCCGCGTTGGACAGCCCCGCCCCGACCAGTGCCAGCACCTCACGTTCCCGCTCGGTCAGCCCGGCCGTCCGGTTCCGCGCGGCGGGCTGGCGTGCCAGCCGCCCGGCCCCCAGCTCGATCACCCGGCGGGCCACCCGCGGCGACAGGTACGCCCCGCCGTCGGCGACCGCGTGCACCCCGGCGATCAGCTCGCGCGGGTCGCCGGCCTTGAGCAGGAACCCGCTCGCGCCGTGCCCGAGCGCTCGGGCCACGTGGTCGTCCTCGCCGAAGGTGGTCAACATGAGCGTCGCGGTGGCCGGCGCGACCCGGCGGATCTCGGCCGCCGCGGCCAGCCCGTCCAACCGGGGCATCCGGATGTCCAGCACCGCCACCCGGGGTCGGTGCGCGCGAACCAGCTCCACCGCGGCCCGCCCGTCACCGGCCTCGGCGACCACCTCGATCCCCGGGTCGGCGGCGAGGATGGCCCGGACGCCGGCCCGGATCATCGCCTCGTCGTCGGCGAGGACCACCCGGACCGGAGTCGGCGCGGCCGTGTCGGTGTTCACTGCGTGATCCGCTCCTTGCTGGTCAGTCGACCGTCGGTGAAGCAGAGCCGCCACGTCGGCTCGGCGAGGGGGAAGTTGCCGTCGGTGTAGTACTCACACCCCCGCGCCGACCCGCCGACCGGCGGGGCGAGCTGCCGGCGGGGCAACCCGGGCAGGTCGGCGCGCGCGGTACCGGGCCGCATCCGGTCGTACGTCGACTCGTCCAGCACCGTGCCGGTGGTGGCGACCGAGTAGTAGACCAATGACAGGACGAGCGCGAGACCGGCCGGGGCGGCGAGCGCCGTCAGCAGGCTGCGCCGCGCCCGGCGACGAGCCTCGCGCAGCCGGCGCTCGGCGTCGGCCGGCCGTTCCGGGCCACCGAGGACCGGGACGGCACCGTCGAACGTGCCATCGGTCACGGCGCCCACCGCGACGGGCACGCCCGACCATCCCGCGCCGGAGTCCGCTTCGGCGGGCAGCGGCAGCCGGGCGCGCACCGCGAAGCCACCGTCGGGGCACGGGCCGGCATCCAGCACGCCGCCGGCCAGCCGTACCCGCTCGGCGAGGGCGAGCAGACCGCTCCCCGAGGAAGCCGGTCGGGGCAGAGGGCCCGCCGGCGGCGACGCGTTACGCACCCGCACCTCGACCCCGTTCGGGTCCCGAGCGAGGGTGACGGTCACCGACGCGCCCGGGGCGTACCGGGCCGCGTTGGTGAGCGCCTCCCGCACCACCTGTTGGGCGGCCGACCCGGTCAACCCGGGCAGCTCGGCGGTGTCGGTCGGGCCGTCCAGCCGTACCGCCATCCCGGCCTCGCGGGCCCCGACCACCAGGTCGACGACGGTCTCCCCCACCGGGCGGACGCCGGCCGGACCGCCCTCCTCCCGCAGCACCCCGATGATGCCGTGCAGCCGTTCGGTCGCCGCCGCGACACTGGCCCGCAGCTCCCCCACCGCCGTCCGGTGCTCCGCGGCGAGGTCGTCGGCAAGCTCCAACGCGGCGGCCCGCAACGCGATCAGGCTGAGGTCGTGGCCGAGTGAGTCGTGCATCTCCTCGGCGATGCGGGCCCGCTCCCGCAGCCGGATCCGCTCCGCGGCGCCCCGCCGCTCGCGCGTCAGCGCCTCGACGTGCCGACGGCCGGCGTCGGTCAGAGCCTGCTGCTGCCGCCGGTAGCGGCCCACCAGCCACGGGAACACCCCGGCGAACAGCAGCACCGAAGCGAGCAGGAACCAGGTCGCCGCCCCGGTGCCGAGCAACCCCAGGTTCAGCACCGTGCCGCCGACGGCGATCACGCCGAACAGCACGGCCGCCGGCGCCGCGCCCGCACTGCGACGCCCGCTCAGATAACTGAAGACCGGAATGGCGAAGACGAAGTTGCCGTCCGCCAGCGAACCAAGCACCACCAGCAGCAACCCGACCAGCGGCCAGCGCCGCGCCGACGCCACCGCGACCGCCAGCAGCGCCAGCGAACCGAGCAGCAGCGCCACATCGAAACGTGGGTACGGCGGGCTCAACCGGGCCGCCGCGATCGGGGCGGCCACCACGGCCCAGAGCAGCACGTCCCGCAACGGACGCCGCCACCGCCCGGGCACCGACCGGTCCAGGATCCTCACGGCGGCCAGGCTACCCACGCCCGACCTGCGCGGACACCGACGAAAGTCAGGTGTTCAGCTGCTCTCCTCGGCCCAGACCCGCCAGTCGTCGAGCACACCGTGCAGCGCCGGAGTGAGCCAACCCGGCGCCGACCGCCGGAACACCCCCGGGTCCATCGCACCGGCGCCGGCCGGCACCGCGCCCAGCAGGTTCGGCACCAGGTCGGTGAGGTTCGTCCAGTGCACCAGCTCGGGCGACGCCGGCCAGGCGCCGATCACCACGCCGGCCGGCACCGCCCGGCGGTCCAGCGCCTCCAGGGTCAGCGCGGTGTGGTTGAGCGTGCCCAGCCCGGCGCGGGTGACCACCACCGCCGGCGCCCCGAGGGACACCGCCAGGTCGGCCATCGTCCACGGCTCGCCGGACGGCCGCAGCCCCATCGGCACCAGCAGACCACCGGCCCCCTCGACCAGGACAAGGTCGTGCTTGTCCGCCTCCTCCCGGACGGCGTCCACCGCCGCGTACAGCTCCAGCGGCGGCAGGTCCGCGACCCGGGCGGCGGCCAGCGGGGCGAGCGGGTCCGGGAAGCTGGCCAGCGTACGACCGGTCAGCGGGGCCGCCAGCCGATTGACCGCGTCCACGTCGCCCGGCTCCCCACCGGCCGTGCCGGTCTGACCCGGCTTGACCACCGCCACCCGCAGGCCGGCGGCCTGCGCAGCCGCCGCGATCGCCGCGGTGACCACCGTCTTGCCCACCTCGGTGTCGGTGCCGGTGACCAGCACCGGCCCCTCCCACGCCGTCACGGCGCTCCCTCAGCTCGCGACCGCGGGGCTCGCAAACCCGGCTCACTCCTCGCGCTCACGGGACCGCACGTGGTTCGCGACTGCGGGGCTCGCAAACCCGGCTCACTCCTCGCGCTCACGGGACCGCACGTGGTTCGCGACTGCGGGGCTCGCAAACCCGGCTCACTCCTCGCGCTCACGGCGCACACTCCACGATGACGTCCAGGGCCCGCTCGAAATCCGCCCGGGGCACCCCGGCGCTGACGGTCAGGCGCAGCCGGGAGCGGCTGTCCGGGGTGGAGGGCGGCCGGAAGCAGCCCACCGCGACTCCCCGGTCCCGGCAGTCGGCGGCCCAGGCGGTCGCCGCCTCCGGGCCGGGCGCCGCCACCGAGATCACCGCGGCGTCCGGCGCGGAGACGGCCAGCCCGGCCGCGCCCAGTCGACCGACCGCCAGCGCCACCCGGTCGGCAACCTCGGCGCGCAGGTCGTCGCCGGCCCGGGCCAGCCGCAGCGCGGCGTGCACACCGGCCGCGACGGCCGGCGGCAGCGCGGTGTCGAAGATGAACGTACGGCCGGTCTCGACCAGGTGCCGGACGAACTCCGCCGGGCCGGCGACCACCCCACCCGCACCGCCGAGCGCCTTGGAGAGGGTGGCGGTGACCACCACGTCCGGTTCGCCGGCCAGCCCGGCGGCCGCGACCGCGCCGGCACCGGACGGACCGGTCACGCCGAGCGCGTGCGCGTCGTCGACCAGCAGCAGCGCACCGTGGCGACGGGCCACCGCGTGCAGCTCGGCCAGCGGCGCGAGGTCGCCGTCGACCGAGAAGACCGACTCGGTGACCACCACCGCCGGGCGTCCCGGCGCGACCGCCAGCGCGGCGGCCACCGCCGTCACGTCGGCATGCGCGCTGACCACCGTCTCCGCGCCGGAGATCCGGCAGCCGTCGATCAGCGACGCGTGGTTGTGCGCGTCCGAGACGAGCAGGGTCCGGGGCTGGACGAGGGCCCGCAGCGCGCCGAGGTTGGCCAGGTATCCGGAGGAGAAGACGAGCGCCCGGTCGGTGCCCAGCCACTGCGCCAGCTCGACCTCCAGGGCCTCGTGCGCGTCGGTCGAGCCGCGCACCAGCCGCGACCCGGTCGCTCCCAGCCCGTACGCCGACAGTGCCGCCGTGGCCGCGGCGGTGACCTCCGGGTGAGTGGCCAGGCCGAGGTAGTCGTTGCCGGCCAGGTCGGCCATCCGGTCGTCGGCGGGACGCGGGTGCAGCCGACGGGTCAGGCCGGCCTTCGCCCGCAACTGCGCGCGACGATCGAGCGCCGCCAGCCAGTCCGCCACCGTCACCCCTTCACCGCCGTCCGCGCCGGTCACGCCGACACCCGCCGGGCGAAATTACCACCCGCCGCCACCGACCCGGCGAATCCACTCGGCACCCGGCGGCCGACCGGGGGCGGATGGCGACGTCGATGGGGATCCGAGACGGCCGTCACCACGTACCGTCAATGGTCAGTCACCCACGGTCGCCACCGGTGTGCCGCGGGCTCCGCTGACGACGATCGACCGGACGGCAGGTCGTACCCGCCCGACCGGGGGCCTTGTAGGGTACGAGCCATGCCAGAGATCCTCGACCAGGCCCGCACCCAGGTCCTGGGTGACGGTGTCGGTCTTGACGAGGCCGGCGTCCTCGCCGTGCTGACCCTGCCCGACGAGCACCTACCCGCCGCCCTCCAGCTCGCCCACGAGGTGCGGATGCGCTGGTGCGGCCCGGAGGTCGAGGTCGAGGGCATCGTCTCGCTGAAGACCGGCGGCTGCCCGGAGGACTGCCACTTCTGCTCCCAGTCCGGCCTGTTCACCTCCCCGGTGCGCTCGGTCCTGCTGGACATCCCATCGCTGGTCGAGGCCGCGAAGCAGACCGCGAAGACGGGTGCGACGGAGTTCTGCATCGTGGCCGCCGTGCGCGGTCCGGACGCCCGGCTGATGAAGCAGATGCGTGAGGGCGTCGCCGCCATCAAGGCCGAGGTCGACATCCAGGTCGCCGCGTCGTTGGGCATGCTCTCCCAGGAGCAGGTCGACGACCTGGTCGACATGGGCGTGCACCGCTACAACCACAACCTGGAGACCTGCCGGTCGTACTTCCCGAACGTGGTCACCACCCACTCGTGGGAGGAGCGCTGGGAGACGCTGCGGATGGTTCGCGAGTCCGGCATGGAGGTGTGCTGCGGCGGCATCCTCGGCCTCGGCGAGACGGTCGAGCAGCGGGCGGAGTTCGCCGCGCAGCTCGCCGAACTCGACCCGCACGAGGTGCCGCTGAACTTCCTCAACCCGCGCCCCGGCACCCCGCTCGGTGACCGCCCGGTGGTCGAGGGCAAGGACGCGCTGCGGGCCATCGCCGCGTTCCGGCTGGCCATGCCGCGCACCATCCTGCGGTACGCGGGCGGCCGAGAGCTCACCCTCGGTGACCTGGGCACCCGCGACGGTCTGCTCGGCGGCATCAACGCGGTGATCGTCGGCAACTACCTGACCACCCTGGGCCGGTCGGCGACCGCCGACCTCGACCTGCTCGACGAGCTGAAGATGCCGGTCAAGGCCCTGTCCGCGACCCTCTGAGCTGACCGGTGAGGACGACGTGACCGAGCTTGTGGCAGCGCAGCGCTGGTGTGACCGCTGCGGCGAGGACGCGTCGGCCGCCGGGCACGAGTCGTGCGCGGCGGCCCGCGCGCTGGAGCCGCCGCGCTACTGCCCGCAGTGCCGACGCCGGATGAAGGTGCAGGTGCTGCCGGTCGGCTGGTCGGCGGTCTGCGTCGAGCACGGCGAGAGCCGAGGCTGAGCCGATGCTGCGTGGGCGTGCGGTGACCCTCCGACCGGCGACGGTCGCGGACGTGCCGGCCCTCGCGGCCATCCGGGCCGAACCGGAGGTACGCCGGTGGTGGCGCGGCGGCGACGACCTGGCCGCGTCCGTCCAGGCCGACCTGAACGACGACGACCTCGCCCTGTACGCCATCGAGCACGACGGTCGGGTGATCGGCGCGATCCAGTGGCACGCCGAACCGGACCCGGACTACCGGCACGCCAGCCTGGACGTCTTCCTCGATCCGGCGGTGCGCGGCGAGGGCCTGGGCGGGGACGCCATCCGCACCCTGGCCCGGCACCTGATCGACGAGTACGGCCACCACCGGTTCACCATCGACCCGGCCGCGGCGAACAGCGCGGCCATCCGGGCGTACGCGAAGGTGGGTTTCCGGCCGGTGGGCATCATGCGCCGCTACGAGCGCGGGGCGGACGGGCGCTGGCACGACGCGCTGCTGATGGACCTGCTCGCGGAGGAGCTGGCCGGCTGATTCAGCCCGCCCAGAGCAGATGCCCGTCGGGCAGGCGGCGGGCGCCCTCGGCCGGCCGGTGCGGGCTGAGCCGGCCGTCCGGCATGAGGTGCGACACCGGCACCCCGCGGCCGAGCACTGCGACGTCGGCGATCAGCCGCCGGTGGCAGCGCCACCAGACGCTCTCACTGCACATCACCGCTGTGGTTCGCGGTGCGGCGTCGGCCAGCACCTCGTCCAGGGCCGTGTCGAAGTCGGGCGTGCGCGTGTACGCGGCGTACGCCCGGAAGGCCGCGACAGTCCACCAGGTGTCCGGTTCCGACTCGCCGGCGCGGACGTGCCGGCGGCCGCCGAGGCGCGGCTCCCAGCGGTAGCCGATGCCCGTTCGGGCAGCCAGCGCTCGAGCACCTCGCGCCGCACGTCCGGGTTGGTCCGGCTGGCCGGATACCGCCGCACGTCCACCACCAGCGCGACCCCCGCGCCGCCCAGCAGCTCCCCCAGCCGCTCCCGGTCGGCCGCCCCGTGCCCCACCGTCAGCACCACCCGCTCCACCAGGTCAGCTTGCCCCGGATCGCTCAGGGCGTACCCATGGATGCTCGTTCGGTGACGGCGGGTCGGCCGGCGAGGGTCCGCGCGGGCCACCGCACGGCGCGGCGGGCGGCTACGCCGACCAGCGCGGCCAGCGCCGCGACGCACAGCCAGGCGAACACGTCACCGACCGCGGCGTAGATCGTGCGTACTCCCTTGGACGGCACGTACGCGACCATGGTCTGCTGGTCGCTGGTGAAGTAGTTGGACGAAGCGAGGACCCGGCCCTGGTAGTCGACCGTCTGCGCCAGCCCGTTGGTGTCCTGCCGGACCAGCGAGTAGCCGTTCTCGATCGCCCGGAGGGTGGCCTTCTCCGTGTGCGCCTCGCCGAATTCCCGCCAGTCGTTGGACGGCACCAGCATCAGGTCCACCCCCTGACTGCCGCCCTGCCGCGCCAGGCTGGGGAAGTCGGCGTCGAAACAGATCAGGTTCCCGAGCCGACCGTACGGTGTGTCGACCGTCGGGACCACACCGTCGCCTGGCGTGAGTTCCTCCAGGCCCGGGACGGGGTGCGCCTTCTCGTAGGTCCAGACCACCTGGCCGCGTGGGTCGATGAGGACGGCCTGGTTCCGCACGTACGGCGGCTGGCGGGACAGCACCCCGAGACCCAGCTCCAGATACACGCCGTGGGTGCGGGCGAGTACCCCGACCCGGGTGATCAGTTCGGCCCGGTCGCCGGTCAGGACGCCCGCGCCGGTCTCCGGCCAGACGATGATCCGTGCTCCGGCGCGGGCCTCGCGTTCGCTGGCCGCGAGCAGGTCGTCGGTGACGGCGGCGAAGACCGGGCGGAGCAGCGCGGGGTCAGCCTGGGCCAACTGCGACAGGGAGGCGAAACTGTCCAGCATCGCGGTCCGGTGGGCCAGGGCCGAACGCGTCGGGCTGACCCCCGCAACGCGGACGGTGCCGGCAGAGGGCGGAAAGAGCGCGAGCCGGACACCCCCGCCGATGACGACCATGCCCAGCACCACGCCGTACGCCAGAACCGGGATGCGGATTGCCAGCCAGGAGAACCGACGCTCCCAGACGCCGGCGCAGACGGCCGCGAACCACGCGATCAGGAAGCTGACGCCGTAGCTGCCGGTGACCGCGGCGACCTGCAGCAGTGGCCGGTTGTCGTGCTGGGTGGCGGCGAGCGACCCGAAGATGCTACCGGCCGGGCTGAACATGGCGTTGACGTACTCGGCGCAGACCCGGGCCAGTGGAAACACCAGCGTGGCGACCAACGCGCCCGGTACGCCCAGCCGCGGGGCGAGCAGCCGGTCGACCAGGTACGGCACCGTCAGCACGGTGCTCAACGCGAGGCACAACAACAGGATCGGGCTGAGCACGTCCACACCCGACTCGTACAGCCAGAACGCGGCGCTGACCGCCGATGCCGCCCAGACGCCGACGAACCCGACGAACGGCCGGCGGGTACGGGTGTAACGCAGCAGAAAGACGCCGTACAGCCACGCCGCCACGGGCACGTCCCAGCGCCCGTGCACCGCGAACAACGACAGGACGGTGCCGATCCCCAGCCACAGGTAGCCGAGCCGATCGGCCGGTTGCGGCAAGCGCGATCCTCGCATCGTTTTGTCCTCACCTTCCTCGGATAGGGCAGGCGGCAGGAGCCGCTGACGGAAAGGTAGGAAAACGACGTCGTCGGGACCATCCGGCCAGCCCCCGCAACCGTGGTGGAGCTGAACCCCCGCACGGGTCCGGGTCCCAGGGCCCGTGCGTCGGGCCCGGCTCGCCTGAATACTGGGCGAGACAACGTCCGACGGGGAGATGACAATGCGCAACCAGATCGCTGAACGGGGCCGCCGTGGTCTGGTTGCCGCCGGACGAGGGCTGGTCCTGTTCGGACTGTCGCTGCAGGCGGTCCTACTCACGGTGCTGTTGACCGTTGCCGTCGGCACCGTCCTCTTTCCCGGCGTCTTCCTGGTCCCGGCGACGGTCATGGCCATCCGGAAGCTGGCCGACCACTCGCGACGTCTCGCCGACACCTGGAGCGGGGTGGAGATCCCCGTACCGTACCGGCCGCGACCGCCGATCGCCGCCGGTGCGAAGGGGTGGTGGCAGCGCTGGGCCTGGCTCCTCACCGACCCGGCGACCTGGCGGGACCTGCTGTGGCTGCTGCTCGCCCCGATCGTCGGCGCCTCCGTCGCGGTCCTGCCGGCGGCGGTCCTCGCGTTCGGGCTGTTCGGCCTCGCCCAGCCGATCGTGTGGCGGCCCATCGTCGATGCGGGCGGCAACAACTGGTACGCCATGATCCACGTCACCGGCCCGGTCACCGCATGGTCGGCGGCGGCGCTGGGCGCGGCCATCGTGCTGCTCGGCCTGGCCATCGGCCCCCGGTCACTGCTGACCCACGCCCGCTTCACGCGCTGGCTGCTGGCACCCACCGCCCTGGCCCTGCGAGTGCGGCGCCTGACCGAAACCCGCACGGATGCGCTGGAAAGCCAGGCTGCGGAGCTACGCCGGATCGAACGCGACCTGCACGACGGCGCCCAGGCCCGGCTGGTGGCCATGGGCATGACCCTCAGCGCGGCCGAACAACTGCTGGATCACGACCTGCAGACCGCGCGGGCGCTTGTGGGCGAAGCCCGGACGGCATCAACAAAGGCGCTGAACGAGCTGCGCGACCTGGTCCGGGGCATCCACCCGCCCGTGCTGGCCGATCGTGGGCTGCCCGACGCGGTGCGGGCAGTGGCACTCGACAGCAGCCAGAAGGTGGCTGTCTCAGCCGAGCTGCCCGGCCGGCTGGCGCCCGCGGTGGAATCCGCCGCGTACTTCGCGATCTCCGAGGTCCTGGCCAACGCAGCCAAGCACTCCGGCGCGGAGCGCGTGTCGATCGACATCCGGCACCGCGACGGCATGCTCCGGGTGACCGTCGCCGACAACGGGCGCGGTGGCGCGGAGATTGGGCGCGGCACCGGGCTGCGCGGAATCCAGCGGCGGCTCGCCGCCTTCGATGGCACCCTCACCCTGAACAGCCCACCAGGTGGACCCACGACAGTGACCATGGAGCTGCCATGCGAGTTGTCCTCGCCGAAGACCACGCTCTCCTGCGCGACGGACTGACCCGGCTGCTGCAGGCACACGGCATCACCGTCGTCGCGGCCGTCGACAACGGTCCGGCGCTGCTTGAGGCGCTGTCCGAGCAGCGACCGGAGGTGGCCGTGGTCGACGTGCGGCTGCCCCCGTCGTTCACCGACGAAGGACTACAGGCAGCCCTGACGGCACGCCGTCGAATACCCGGCCAGCCGATTCTGGTGCTGTCCCAGCACGTCGAGCAGCTCTATGCCCGCGAGCTGCTGACCGACGACGCCGGTGGCATCGGCTACCTGCTCAAGGACCGGGTCACCAGCACGGACGAGTTCCTCGACGTGCTGCGCCGGGTCGCCGCCGGCGGCACGGCGATGGACCCGACAGTCATCTCCCGGCTGCTGGCCCGCACCGCGAAGGACGAGCCGCTGGCCCGGCTGACCCGGCGGGAGCACGAGGTGCTCGCCCTGATGGCCGAAGGCCGCTCCAACGCCGCCATCGCGCAACGGTTGGTCATCGGCGACGGCGCCGTCGGCAAGCACATCGCCAACATCTTCAGCAAGCTCGACCTGCCGCCCTCCGACGGCGACAACCGCCGGGTACGCGCCGTGCTCGCCTACCTCAACGGGTAGGGGCCAGGGTCGCCGGTGAGCCGGCGTCGAACGGCGGCTTCGGGGCGTACTCGTGGCCGGTCACCGTCCGTGCGCAACGGTGACCGACCACGATCCGGCCGGCGCCGTCAGGAGACGGTGCAGGGGGTGCCGTTGAGGGTGAAGGACGTGGGCTTCGGGTTGGCGCCGGTGTGGGTGCCGTTGAAGCCGAAGCCAATCGACGCCCCCGGCGCCAGCGTCCCGTTGTACGACAGGTTCGTCGGCGAACAGCGCGGCCATCCGGGCGTACGCGAAGGTGGGTTTCCGGCCGGTGGGCATCATGCGCCGCTACGAGCGCGGGGCGGACGGGCGCTGGCACGACGCGCTGCTGATGGACCTGCTCGCGGAGGAGCTGGCCGGCTGATTCAGCCCGCCCAGAGCAGATGCCCGTCGGGCAGGCGGCGGGCGCCCTCGGCCGGCCGGTGCGGGCTGAGCCGGCCGTCCGGCATGAGGTGCGACACCGGCACCCCGCGGCCGAGCACTGCGACGTCGGCGATCAGCCGCCGGTGGCAGCGCCACCAGACGCTCTCACTGCACATCACCGCTGTGGTTCGCGGTGCGACGTCCGCCAGCACCTCGTCCAGGGCCGTGTCGAAGTCGGGCGTGCGCGTGTACGCGGCGTACGCCCGGAAGGCCGCGACAGTCCACCAGGTGTCCGGTTCCGGCTCGCCGGCGCGGACGTGCCGGCGGCCGCCGAGGCGCGGCTCCCAGCGGTAGCCGATGCCCCGTTCGGGCAGCCAGCGTTCCATGGCCTCCCGGCGGACGTCCGGGTTGGTCCGGCTGGCCGGGTAGCGGCGCACGTCCACCACCAGGGCGATCTCCGCGCTGGCCAGCAGTGCCCCGAACTGGTCCCGGCCGGCGGCCCCGTGCCCGACGGTCACCAACGCGCGCTCCATCGACCCAGTTTGCCCCGGGTCGCCGCCGCCCGCCCGCCGGCCCGGCACGGTCCACCGAAAAGCGCGCCCGGCACCACACGGTGCCGGGCGCGCTTCGGTTCTGCGCGGTGGGCCTAGCGCTGGAGGGTCAGGACACCCGGCCGCCACGGCAGCCGGTTGTAGTCGCCGCCCGCACCGGGGTCCTTGCCCTGGTACAGCAACTGCAGGTTGCAGGCGTCGACGGTCTTGGTCTGGTCGGGGTTGGTGCGGACCAGGTCACCGTGGCTGATGTCGTTGGTCCACGTGGCGCCGCTGTTGGCCTTGCCCGCGAACG
This sequence comes from Micromonospora sp. NBC_00617, assembly GCF_045161355.1. Lineage (NCBI taxonomy): Bacteria > Bacillati > Actinomycetota > Actinomycetes > Micromonosporales > Micromonosporaceae > Micromonospora > Micromonospora sp. NBC_00617. Next base: position 4,057,718 of record NZ_CP107751.1, read on the forward strand.
GGTTGCTCTCGCTGGCGGCCTGCGGAGTCCACGAGCCGCCCAGGCTGGTGGACGTGAACGACCGGAAGTAGCGTCCCTGGCTTCCGATCGCCTCGACGATCATGAGGTACTGGTTCTGGCCCTGCACCTTGTAGACCTCGACGCCCTCGAACAGGTTGTTGGTCGAGTCGGTCATGACCGTCGTGTAGGTCGAGCCGAAGCTGCCCGGGAAGTTCCCCAGCGGCATGCTCGACCGGTAGATCTTGCCGTTGTCCCCGGCGAAGAAGAGGTACATGTTCTGGTCGTCGCCGATGAGGGTCTGGTCGATCACCCCGTACGGAGCGTCCGAGAGGGTGGCGGTGGACAGCGTCTGCGCCGAGGACCAGCCGTTGGCGTTGGTCGGGTCGCTCGACGTCTTGTAGCTGAACGAGGTCGGTCCCCACTGGTACGCCAGCACCCAGATGTTCTTCGGCGCGAAGTACAGCAGCGTGGGCGCCACGGTGCCCTGGCTCATCCCGTTCTGGCTGGCCGAGGCCATGTCGGACCAGTTGGTGAACGTGCCGAAGTTCATCGAGCTGTACTGGCCGCTGCTGTTGACGTACGACCCGTAGACCAGGTGCTGGCCGTTGTAGACCACGTTGGTGAAGTCCTTGAGCGAGAGCCAGCCGTTCTTCGGGCTCGTCAGCGCGCCGGTCGACGACCACCGGTAGGTCGACGGGAGCGCGCAGCCGCCCGGCGGCGGCGTGGTCGGCGGCGGCGACGGCGACGTCGGCGGCGTCGGCAGGGTGGTGCCGCCACCGAAGTCGGTCCGCCACTGCTGGTTGGTCTGCCCGTGGCAGTCGTACAGCTGGACCTGCTGACCGTTGCCGGTGCCCCAGACGTCCAGGCACCGGCCGGACTGCACACCGGTGATGGTGCCGTTGGAGTTGACGTTCCACTGCTGGTTCGACTGGCCGTTGCAGTCCCAGATGATGATTCCGGTGCCGTTCGCGGAGCCCGCGCCGTTCGCGTCGAGGCACTTGCTGCCGTAGACCCTCAGCTGCTTGCCGCTGGTGTACGTCCACTGCTGGTTCGACTGACTGTTGCAGTCATAGAGCTGGACGCGGGTGCCGTTGGTCTGCGTGGCGTTGGGCACGTCGATGCACCGGCCCGACTGCACGCCGACGATCCGGCCGGCGCCGCCGCTCGGCGGCGGGCTCGTGGTCGGGCTCACCGTCGGGCTCACCGTCGGGCTCACCGTCGGGCTCGCGGTCGGGCTCGACGTCGGGGGGGCCGCGTTGAGCGCGTTGAGGACCGAGTTGTACGCGGCCTTCTTGTTGCCGCCGCCGTCGAAGAGCAGCGGGCTCTCGTTCGAGCGCCACGAGTCGCTGTCGCGTACGCCCCAGACGGTGATGCCGATGCAGCGCGGCACGTTCAGGCACGCCTGGGTCAGCCCGGCGTACTGGGTGGTGGAGGAGTTGGTGACGTCGACCTCGGTCAGCGCCACGTCCACGCCGAGCGCGGCGAAGCTGGACAGCGTGGTCTGGAAGTTGCTCGGCAGCGAGCTGCCGCCGGTGAAGTGGGTCTGCAACCCGACGCAGTCGATCGGCACGCCACGGGACTTGAAGTCCTGGATCATGCGGTAGACGCCCTGCGTCTTGCCGTACGACCAGTTCTCGATGTTGTAGTCGTTGTAGCAGAGCTTGACCGACGGGTCGGCCGCCCGCGCGGTCCGGAACGCCACCTCGATCCAGTCGTTGCCGGTGCCCTGGAGGTTGGAGTTACGCCGGCTGCCGTCCTCGTTGAACGCCTCGTTCACCACGTCCCACGCGGCGAGCTTGCCCCGGTAGTGGCCCATCACGCCGTTGATGTGGTCGATCATCGCCTGACGCAGGCTGCTGCCGCTCAGGCTCTGCATCCACCCCGGCTGTTGCCCGTGCCAGGCGAGGGTGTGCCCACGGACCTTCAGGCCGCGCTGGGTCGCCCAGTTGTAGATCTGGTCACCGGAGTTGAAGTTGAACTGGCCCCGCTGGGGCTCCGTCGCGTCCGGCTTCATCTCGTTCTCGGCCGTGATCATGTTGAACTCACGCGCCGCGATGGTGCTGTACGTCGAGTCGCCCAGCCGGCCCGCCGCGATGGCGGTGCCGAAGTACCGGCCCGACTGCGCGGCGGCCGCGCCGAGCGTGCTCGCGGCGGCGTTCGCCGAGGGCATCATCACCGCGACGGCGGCCACCGTCACGACGCTGAACGCGCCGGCGAGCAGCGCTCGGACGGCGGGTGATCGCCGTCGCCGAGTGCCGCTGCGATGATCGGATGGGCTCATTGCCATCTCGGCCTCCTTAGTGGCCTACACCCGGGCCGCCGAGGCGGAACGACCGGACGTCTTGGTTGGGACATCTAACTCAGTCGATGCTAACCACGCGTCGGTCCGGGCAATGGAGTTTACGGAAAAGTTTCGGGAATGTTGTGGCCCTGCGCGGGTGGCGTGACCGGTCGCCCGGGCGCGGTACCGGCCACGCCACGCCGCGTCGATGAGTCAGGAGACGGTGCAGGCCGCGCCGTTCAGGGTGAAGGCGGCCGGCCTGGTGGTGCTGCCGGTGTGGGTGCCGTTGAAGCCGAAGCTCGTCGACGCACCCGGCGCCAGTGTCCCGTTGTAGGACAGGTTCGACGCGGTCACCGCGGTGCCGGTCTGGGTCACGTTCGCCGACCAGGCCTGCCCGACCTTCTGCCCGCTGCTCGGGAAGGTGAACGCGAGCGTCCAGCCGTTGATCGCCGTGGCGCCGGTGTTGGCGATCGTGATGTTCGCGGTGAATCCGGTGTCCCAGTTGTTCGCCGTCCAGGTCAGCGCGCAGCCGCCGCCGGCAGGCGGGGCCGTGGTGGTGACCGTGACGCCGGGCGACGCGGGCGAAACGTTTCCGGCCGCGTCCACCGCCACCACCGTGAACGTGTACGTGGTGGAGGCGGTCAGCCCGGTCACCGCCAGCGTGGTGCCGGTGGCCGAACCGACCAGAACGTTCCCGCCCCGGTAGACGCGGTAGCCGGTGACGCCCACCGCGTCGGTGGACGGGCCCCAGGTCAGGGTCAGGCCGGTCGGGCCGACCGCGGAGGCGGTGGGCGTACCGGGTGCGGTCGGCGCTGTGGTGTCCGGCGCGGGGCCGGCCGGCGTGGTGACGGTGACCGCCGCCGACGCCGCCGAACGGTTGCCGGCGCCGTCGAGCGCCCGCACGGTGAACTGGTACGTCCGCTCGGGCGCCAGCCCGGTCACGGCCAGGGTGGCCCTCGTCGAGGCGGTGACGACCGGGTCGGCGCCGGCCGAGGTACGGGTCACCTCGTAGCCGGCCAACCCGCTGCCGCCGGTGTCGGTGGACGCGGCCCAGGTCAGCGTGAGCCCGCTGGACGTGACGGCGGACGCGACGGGCGTGCCGGGCACTGTGGGCGCGGTGGTGTCCGGGGTGGCCGGTCCGGGCTCCTCGCCCCAGACCCGTACCCCGCCGGAGTAGAGCGGCACCTTGCGGTTGGGCCCGGCGGTCGCCTGGTACGACGGGTCGTTGGTCGGGTCCCAGGTCCCGCCCTCCGGCACGCCGATCTTGAACTGGACCTCCATCCGGTGCTGGGACTGCCCGGCCGGGGCGATGGTGTAGCCGGTGCAGTCCACCTCGACGTACCAGATGTCGCCGCTGAACTGCTTGGCCGTGGCCGGCGACGGGCAGCCCTGGGTGTAGCCGGGGGTGACCTGCACCGCGCCGGCGCCGTCGGGCCGGAAGTAGTACCGGAACTTGCCGGTGGTCAGGGCCCGGGCCGGGAACGCCGACTTGTTGTAGATGATCGCCTTGAGCCCGGTGGCCCGGGGTTCGGCCTGCATCACCGTGGTCTCCACGGTCAGCTCGTCCATGTCGGGCGTCTCGGCGACCGGGAAGTTGGCCAGCGGGCTGCCGCCGTACTCGGAGGTCAGCCGGACCAGCGCCGAGGTGAAGCCGGCGTTGTAGTCGGTGGCGACCTCGTTCATCACGTAGTCGGACCGGCTGTCGGTGTACGCGTCGTTGGCCGAGGACGGGCCGCCGACCAGCGCGCCGTAGAGGGTGTGCCGGGTCTCGACGGGCACCGTCTGGCTGTCCCACCAGGACCCGTGCGCGGTGCGGTGGTGCGGGTTCTTCGGTGCGTTGGCGCCGAACCCGATCACGTAGCTGGAGTTGCGCGGGTTGTCGCCGAGCGCGTAGTTGATCTGCCGAACGGCGAAGTCGTGGTAGCGCGCCTTGCGGGTCGTGTCGGTGGTCTTGTCGCTGTAGACCAGCGCGGCGAAGGAGGTGTTGGCCGCGTAGCGCAGCGCACCCCAGGAGTCGAGCACCGCCATCCCACCGGGGGAGTACGGCACCCGCTGCCCGTTCACCCCGACGGTCCAGTAGTCCAGCCAGCGGTTCGCGTCGTCGACGTACTTCTGCTTGCCGGTCAGGTTGGCCAACAGCACGTACGCGCCGAACTGCTTGTTGTCCCAGGCGATCGTCCACTTGTAGGAGCGGGTGGTGGACTGCGGCTCGGTGCCGAGCTTGTCGTACTCACTCTCGGCCTTGGTCAGGTAGCTGGCGTCGCCGGTGGCCCGGTAGAGCCAGATGGCGCCCCACACCAGCTCGTCCTGCCAGCCGCTCCACGACTTGTAGAAGCTCGTCGCGTCGGTGATGCACTCGTGGTAGGACTTCCGCACCGTGTCGGCGAAGGTGTAGAGCTGCCGGGCGTGGGTGAGCAGCTTGTCCGCGTAGGTCGCGTCGGTGGGCCGGAACACCATCGAGGAGGCGGCCATCGCGGCCGCCGTCTCGCCAGCGAGGTCCGCGCCGCCACAGCTCGCATCGATTTTGTACGCGGGCCGCGCCATCGGCAGCACCTCGGCCGGGCCCCACCACTTGTGGTCGTCGTCGCCCTTGCCGACCTGTCCGTAGAGGACGTTGGCCGACGGGTGCGCCTTGATGAAGTAGTCGTTGACGAAGCGCAGGTTGTTGAGCAGGTGCGGCAGTTGGCCGGAGGCCGTGTAGCCGCTGCGGTACTCCACCGCGCCCCACGCCAGCATGGTGGCGCTGAACGCCATCGGGAAGCCGAACTTGACGTGGTCGCCGGCGTCGTACCAGCCGCCGGTGAGGTCCAGTCCCGCGGCGGCCCCGTCGGTGAGCGCGGAGTCGCCACGCCAGGAGACCCGGTTCCAGTCCGGCAGCTTACCCGACTGCTGCGCTTCGTAGAAGAGCAGCGACTTCTGCAACGCCTCGGCGTAGTTGAAGGCCGGCGCGGCGGACGCGGGCCCGGCCGGCGGCGCGGTGACCGCGAGGGACAGCCCGGTGAGCAGGGCGACGCCGGCGGCCAGCAACCGCCGGGGCCAGGGCTGGTCGGCGACCGGCGACCGGCCGGGGTGGCCGGTGGACGGCCGGGTCAGGTGGCGCATGAAGGGCTCCTGTCGGAGGCGCCGCCGGCGGTCGCACCGACGCGGGACGGCGTGGGGGCGGCACGGCCACCGGCGACAGCGGGGTGGCGGTGTGACCACGGGCAGTCGTGGAAGCGCTCCCATGGATAACCGACAATGTAATGTGCACGTCGTCGATTGGGAAGCCCGTGTCGCGCCGCCAGCGCCACCGCGCTCGTAGGCGTTACAGCGACACGCGCATGGCCGCGCGGAACGTCGTCCCGGCAACCACTTCCGCCTGAGACGTCGTCCCAGCTCAACCTGGTTGACCGATGCCGTCGGGAGGTCCCGTTCATGGGATCGTGGGCGGCCCCCTCGACCAATCTCGGAGGAATCCTCATGCCACTGCGTCGGCGCCTGATGCGCTCGGCCGTCTGGAGGGCCGCCGCCACGGCCGCTCTCGCCATCGCCTCACCGGCCTGGGCATCGAGCATCGCCCCCCTCCACCCCGCCCACGCCGGCGCCGAGGTGGACGGCGTCACCACGCTGCACAACAGCTACCCCGCCACCTGACCACGGTGCAAGGAAGGGCCCCTTGTTAACGCCTGATGTAGAGCAGGGGGCCCCTATTAACAGCGCGCCGTCGGCGTACCGTCGAACGATGGCGATGATCGAACAGCTCTCCCTGGGCGTGTCCGACTCCGAGCGAGCGGGAAGGTTCTGGGCCGCGGCGCTCGGTTACCGCCGCCGGGCGCCCCGATTCGACGGTGACGAGTGGATCGTGCTGGAGCCGCCGCCAGGGGCTCCGGGCATGGCCATCGCGATGGACCTCAGCAAGAGCCCGGTGCAGGAGTTTCCCCGGCTCCACATGGACCTGGACGCCGGCGAGCGCAGCCTCGACGAGGAGCTCGACCGATTGCTCGCGCTCGGCGCCCAGCGGGTGGACTGGCGGCGCTACCCCACGGACCCCCACCCCACCGAACCGCCGTACGTGGTCCTCGCCGACCCGGAGGGCAACCGGTTCTGCCTGTCCGGCCGCCGCCAACCCTCCACGCGTTGACGCATCAGTGAGCCGCGCCCGCTGTTAAAAGGGGGCCCTTCCTATGCAACAGGCGTTAACAGGGTGCCCTTCCTTTGCTCGGTGGGCTGCACCTGCACGGTGAGGATGTTGACCCCACGCAGCACGAGGCTCGCCGTGAGAACCGACAGGTAACCCGGCCGGTCGTCCACGGTGGCCCGGATCCGCCACAACGTCATGGTTGGCTCCCTTCCCCACGTCGGAGCCTCGCCCCCGGCTGTTGCCGCCCGGTTGCTCGGCCGTGTCGGCCCGGGAATTCCCGGGGCCGCTCAGGGGCCGGCGACGACCGGTGGTGCGCCGACCAGGTCCAGTCGGTCGCCGAGAATCACCGCGCTGGCCCGGACGAGCTGGGTGAGCCGGTCGACCTCCGTGCTGTGGAAACCAGCCGCGCAGAGGGTGTCGCTGTGCTCGCGGGCCACCACCAGCACCAGGCCGGCCCGGCCGAACGGGGCGATCGCGTGGTGGGTGCCGTCGGGCGTGGTCATCGAGCGGCCGCGCAGCGGGGTCACCTCGGGCAACCGCAGGGGTACGGGGGCACGCCAGCTCGCGTGGCCCACGGTGGCGCCACCGCCTCCGGTGCGCGATGCCCAGTCCACCGGGACCACCGCGGCGACCGCCCAGTCGGCGGCCAGCAGCCCCGGCACCGCGTCGACCAGGGTCGCCAGCCCGTCGGCCGGGTTGGCCGCGACCTGCGCCAGCAGCTCCGCGTCCTGGCCGGTGGTGGTGGGCGCGCCGATCGCCCGCCACACGCCGTCCACCCGTACACCCGGAATCGCCGCGAGGCCGGCCAGCAGACGCTCGACCCGAGCCGCGCCCGGCCACACCACCGTGAAGTCGTCCACCGCGCGCCCGCCGAGACGTTCGAGGACCACCACCTGGACGATGTCCGCGCCGGAGACACCCAACGTGCGGGCGACCTGGCCGAGGGTGCCCGGACGGTCCGGCAGGGTGACCCGAACTCGCAGCAACATGTCTGTCCCTCCGCTTGGCGGGCCGGCGGCGGCCGGCAGGCTGCTCACAGCCTGCATGTTGACCATTTCGTCCCTGTTGCCGAGGCATGTCCCGAGGGGAAATTTGCGACCGGCGCCGGCTGGTTCCGACAGTTGGGGAAGCGGGCCGAGCCCCAGATGGGCGGCTCCAGAAGGGTGCTGCCGACGGGCAGACGCATTCTGACCTTGACAACGTGAACGGCCTGCCATCAACTAGTCGGATGAGTGATCCGGCCGCCGATGCGTCGCGGCCGAAAGCCGTCCCGGCCTCACCCGCGGGTCTGGCCCTGGACCGGCTCGCCGACCATCTGGCCCAGCACCGACCTGAGCTGGCCGCCGGGCCGCTGCGCGCTCACCTGATCGCGGGCGGCAAGTCCAACCTCACCTATCTGCTGCGCATCGGCGACCGCGAGGTCGTGCTGCGCCGGCCACCGCTCGGGCACGTGCTGGCGACCGCGCACGACATGGCCCGCGAGTTCCGGGTCATCTCGGCGCTGGCGCCGACCGCGGTGCCGGTGCCCGGCGCGCTGCTGCTCTGCACCGACCCCGACGTGATCGGCGCACCCTTCTACCTCATGGAGCGGATGCCCGGCGAGGTGTTCCGCACCCGCGCGCAGACCGACCCGCTCGGCGACGACCGACGACGAGCCCTCGCCATGGCGATGATGGACACCCTCGCCGCGCTGCACACCGTCGAGCCCGCCGCCGTGGGGCTGAACGACTTCGGCCGCCCCGAGGGCTACCTGGCCCGGCAGGTCCGCCGCTGGGCCGGGCAGCTCGACCGCTCGCGCAGCCGCGACCTGCCCGGCATCGACGAGCTGCGTGACCTGCTGGCCGCGACCGCCCCGGAGGGCGCGAACGCCGGCCGGATCGTGCACGGCGACTACCGGCTGGACAACCTTCTCGCCTCGGCCGACCCGGTGGCCGTGCACGCCGTCCTGGACTGGGAGATGGCCACCCTCGGCGACCCCCTCGCCGACCTGGGGCTGCTCCTGACGTACTGGGATGTCCTCGGCGGCAGCGACACGGCCGAGGGCAACCCGGTCGCCGACGGGCTCGGGCCGCGCGCCGGCTTCCCCACCGGCGCCGAACTGATCGACCGGTACGCCGGGCGCAGCGACGTGGACGTCGGGCCGCTGCACTGGCACGTGGCGCTCGGCTGTTTCAAGCTCGCGGTGATCTGCGAGGGCATCCACTACCGCCACACGCTCGGGCAGACGCTCGGCGAGGGCTTCGACCGGATCGGCGAGATGGTGGCACCGCTGGTCGCGCATGGGCTGACCGCCGCCAGGGAGCGGTGATGGACTTCTCGTACGACGCCCGGACCGAGGAGCTGCGCGACGAGCTGACCCGGTTCCTCACCGAGCACGTCTACCCGGCCGAGGCGGTGCACGCCGAGCAGGTCGCCGCCGGTGACCCGTGGTCGCGTACCCCGGTGCTGGCGGAGCTCAAGGCCGAGGCCCGCAAGCGCGGCCTGTGGAACCTGTTCCTGCCCGACCCGCGCTACGGCGCCGGCCTGACCAACCTGCAGTACGCTCCGCTGGCCGAGCTGACCGGGCGCAGCCCACACCTGGCGCCGGAGGCGGTCAACTGCGCGGCCCCGGACACCGGCAACATGGAGCTGCTGGCCGAGTTCGGCTCGAAAGCGCAGCAGCAGCGCTGGCTGATGCCACTGCTGGAGGGCCAGATCCGCTCCGCGTTCTGCATGACCGAGCCGGACGTGGCGTCCTCCGACGCCACCAACATCGCCACCCGGATCGTCCGCGACGGCGACGAGTACGTCATCAACGGCCGCAAGTGGTGGTCGTCCGGCGCGATGGACCCGCGCTGCGAGATCTTCATCGTGATGGGCAAGACCGATCCCGACGCCGACCGGCACCGCCAGCAGAGCATGGTGCTGGTCCCCCGGGACACCCCCGGGGTGCACGTCCGCCGGGGCATGACCGTCTTCGGCTACACCGACGGCGCACACGGTGGGCACGCCGAGATCGACTTCGTTGACGTCCGGGTGCCGGCGGAGAACCTGATCGGCGCCGAGGGCACCGGCTTCGCCATCGCCCAGGCGCGACTGGGCCCGGGCCGGATCCACCACTGCATGCGATTGATCGGAATGGCTGAGCGGGCCCTGGAGCTGCTCTGCAAGCGGGCGCTCGGGCGGGTCGCGTTCGGTCGACCGCTCGCCGAGCAGGGCGTGGTCCGGGAGTGGATCGCCGAGTCGCGGGTGCGCATCGAGCAGGCCCGCCTGCTGGTGCTCAAGACGGCCTGGTTGATGGACACCGTCGGCAACAAGGGCGCCCACACCGAGATCCAGGCCATCAAGATCGGCACGCCGGCGATGGCGGAGTGGGTGATCGACAAGGCCATCCAGGGGTACGGCGGCGCCGGCGTCAGCCAGGACACGCCACTGGCCGCCCTCTGGGCGCAGACCCGCACCCTGCGCCTCGCCGACGGTCCCGACGAGGTTCACCGCAGTTCCCTCGCCAAACGCGAACTACGCCGCTGGGCCTGACCCCCCGCCGCTCAGGCGGAGGCTCGGTGGACCAGTTGGGTGTCCAGGAGGATGTGCGGGGCCGGAAGATCGTCACCGCGGATGCGGGCGACCAGCAGGCGGGCCATCTGTCGGCCCATCTCCTCCACCGGCTGGAAGACCGTGGTCAGCGGCGGGTCCGCCTGTTGGGCGATCGTCGCGTCGTCGAAGCCGATCACCGCGACGTCCTCGGGGACACGCCGGCCGGCCTCGCGCAGGGTACGCAGCGCGCCGAACGCCATCAGGTCGGACGCCACGAAGACGGCGTCCAGATCCGGGCAGGAGTCCAGCAGCCGGCGCATGGCGGCCGCGCCGCTGCCCTCGCTGAAGTCGCCGTACGCGATCAGGTCGGGGTTGACGCCGCCCCCGGTGGCCTTGACCGCCTCGGTGTAGCCGGCCAGGCGGGCCAGACCAGCGCCCATGTCCTGTGGCCCGGCGATGGTGCCGATGCGTCGACGCCCCTGCCCGGTCAGGTACTCCACCGCCTGCCGGGCTCCGCCAACGTTGTCCACGTCGACGAACCAGGCCGGCTGCGCGCCGGGTTGCAGCATCCGGGCGGGCCGACCGCCGAGCACCGCGGGCAGGCCGCGCTCCTCCAGCAGGGTCGGCAGCGGGTCGGAGTCGTGCAACGACAGCAGCAGTACGCCGTCGACGTGCTGGTTGGTCAGGTGGTGCTCGACCCGCTCCCGCTCGACCGGCGACTGAGCCATGGCCAGCCAGAGCTGCATCGGTGTTTCGAGCAGCGCGGAGCTGATGCCCCGCACGATCGAGGCGAAGAACGGCTCGGTGAAGACCCGCTCGCCGGACTCGGACACCACCAGGGCGACGGAGTCGGTGCGCTGGGTGACGAGCGCACGGGCCGCGCGGTTCGGCACGTACCCCAGCTCGGCGATGGCCTGCTGGACCGCGGCCCGGGCCTCCGGGCTGACCTGGGGCGAGCCGTTGACCACGCGGGAGACCGTGCCTCGACCCACGCCGGCGCGCGCCGCGACCGCGTCGAGGGTCGGACGCCCGAGCGACCGGGTGCGCTGCGTTGTCATCGTCTGCTCCTCCGACGGCGGGCGGGCCTGGCGCCACCCGAGGAAGGTGGACACCAGGACCGCCCTGATGGCTGGCCCGAGCCTATTGTGCGGCCAGACCGTTGCGTCGGGTCACCGAGGCGTACCACCTGGCGCTGGACTTGGGGATGCGAAGCTGGCTGTCGTAGTCGACGTGGATCATGCCGAAGCGCTTCGTGTAACCCCAGGCCCACTCGAAATTATCCATCAGTGACCAGGCAAAGTATCCCCGCAGGGGGACGCCCGCGTTGATCGCCTCGTGGCAGGCGCGCAGATGGGCGTCGAAGTAGGCCAGCCGATCGGGGTCGTCGACCTCCCCGTCGACGACCGTGTCGACGAACGCGGAGCCGTTCTCGGTGACGTACAGGGGCAGGTTGGTGTACTCGTCGTGCACCCGCCGCAGCGTCTCGACCAGGCCCGGGGCGTCGATCTCCCAGTCCATGTCGGTGACCGGGACGCCCCGGGTGACGAAGCGGACGTCCTCGCTGCCCGGCCAGCAGGACGGTTCCCGCCAGTACGGCTCGGGCTCGGCGCCCTCGACCGGCGCGGCGACCACGTGCCGGCTGTAGTAGTTGATCCCGACCAGGTCCAGTGGCGTGGCGATGGTCGCCAGGTCGCCGTCGCGGACGTGGTCGAAGTCGGTCACCGTGCGCAGGTCGGCCACCAGGTCCGCCGGGTACGACCCGCGCAGCAGCGGGTCGAGGAAGAAGCGGTTGGCCAGCCCGTCGATCCGCCGGGCCGCGTCGATGTCGGCGGGGGCGTCGCTGGCCGGGTCGACCGGGTACAGGTTGACGGTCACGCCCACCTCGGCGGTGGGTCGGGCGGCCCGCAGCGCCTGCACGGCCAGGCCGTGCCCGAGCATCAGGTGGTGTCCGGCGCGGACCGCGTCCGCGCCGTTCGACCGGCCCGGGGCGTGCACTCCGGAGCCGTACCCGAGGAACGCCGAGCACCAGGGCTCGTTCAGCGTCGTCCAGTAGCGCACCCGGTCGCCGAGCGCGTCGGCGACGAGCGTGGTGTAGTCGGCGAAGCGCGCCGCGGTGTCCCGCGACGGCCAGCCGCCGGCGTCCTCCAACTCCTGCGGCAGGTCCCAGTGGTAGAGGGTCAGCCACGGCTCGATGTCGTGGGCCAGCAGATCGTCGACCAGCCGACGGTAGAAGTCCAGGCCCTGCGGGTTGGCCGCGCCCGAGCCGCCGGGCTGCACCCGGGGCCAGGAGACCGAGAAACGGTACGACTTCAGGCCCAGCTCGGCCATCAAGGCGACGTCGTCACGGACCCGGTGGTAGTGGTCGCAGGCCACGTCACCGGTGTGTCCGTTGACCACCAGGCCCTCGGTGTGGCTGAAGGTGTCCCAGATCGACGGGGTGCGGCCGCCCTCGGCCGCCGCCCCCTCGATCTGGTAGGCCGCGGTCGCGGCGCCCCACAGGAAGCCGGGTGGGAAGGTCAGCCCGGGGCGCTCGTCGAGGACGTCGACGGCGGGTGGGCTGGCGGGGTTGCTCACGACTTGACGGCACCTTCCATGATCCCGCCAATGATCTGGCGGCCGAACAGAACGAACACGATAAACAACGGAAGGGTCGCGATGAGCGTACCCGCGAAGATCTGAGAATTGTCCGCGAAGTACGCGGTGTTCAGACTGCGCAATGAGATCTGCACGGTCGGGTTGGCCGGGTCGGCGAGCACCACGAATGGCCAGAAGAACTGGTTCCACTGCTCCATGAAGGTGAGCAGCCCGAGCACGGCCGCCGCGGGTCGCAGCGCCGGCACCACCACGTGCCAGTAGACACGCCAGGTGGAGCAGCCGTCGACCCGGGCCGCCTCGATCAGCTCGTTGGGCACCGCCTGCTCGGCGTACTGGCGCATCATGAAGATGCCGAACCCGCCGATCAGGAACGGCACGGTCACCGACGGCATGGTGTTCAGCCATTCCAGCTTCGCCATCAGGATGTACAGCGGCAGCACGCCGAGCTGGATGGGAATCATCATCGAGGCCAGGATGATCAGCAACAGCGCGTTCTTGCCGCGGAAGCGCAGTTTCGCGAACGCGAACCCGGCGAGCGAGCCGAAGAACACGGTAGCCACCGTGATCGTGCCCGACACCAGGAACGAGTTCAGCAGGCCCTTGACGATGTTCGCGTCGCCGTTGTCGAGCACCCGCTGGATGTTCTCGCCCAGCTTGCCGCCGGGCAGGAAGGGCGGCGGCCAGGAGTTCGCGGCGTCGCTGGTCCGCGAGGCGATGACGATCATCCAGTAGAACGGGAAGAGCGACAGGATCACGCCGAGGACGAGCCCGAACCAGGTCAGTGGGCTGGCCGTCCAGAGCTTCTCCGCCCGGTGGCGGATGCCGGTGCCCCCGGCCGGTGGCTCAACCGCCGGCGGTCGCAGAGTGGTACTGGTCATGGGTGGGCCACCCTCACTTGTCGGAGCTGATTCGGCGGGCCAGCAGGTAGTTGAGGAACGAGACGGACGCGATCAGCAGGAAGAGCACCAGGGCGACAGCACCCGCGTACCCCCACCGGAACCGCTGGTTCATGACGTCCAGCAGGTACATCGTGATCGTCTGGAACTGACCCTCCGTGCCGCCGGAGAGCGCGCCCGAGCCGCTGGTGAACATCAGTGGCTCGGTGAAGAGCTGCAGACCGCCGATGGTCGAGATGATCAGTGTGAAGATGATGGTGGGACGCAGCTGGGGGATGGTGATCGACCAGAACTGCCGACGCTGGGAGGCGCCGTCGAGGGCGGCCGCCTCGTACACGTCCTTGTTGATCGACTGCATCGCCGCGAGGTAGATCAGGGCGTTGTAACCCACCCACCGCCAGTCGACCATCGTGGCGATGGCGAACCAGGAGGCGAAGCGGTTGGCCCGCCAGTCGATGGGGCCGACGCCGACCACGTCGAGCAACCAGTTCATCAGGCCGAACTCGCGGGCGTAGATCATCGAGAAGATGAGCGCCACCACGGCGGTCGAGGTGATGATCGGCATCGCGATGGCCAGCCGAAAGAACATCTGACCGCGGATGCGCCGGTTCAGGGCGTTGGCCAGCAGCAGGGCGATGATCAGCTGCGGGATGGTGGAGAGCGCGAACATCCCGAAGGTGTTCACCACCGCGTTCCAGAACTGCGGATCGTTCGTGAACAACTCGACGAAGTTGTCCAGACCGACGAAGCTGATCGTCGCGTTCATCGGTGACCGGTCGGTCATCGCGATCCAGAACGTGTAGACGATCGGGTAGACGCCGAAGATCGCGAACAGCACGAAGAACGGCAGCACGAAGACGTACGGGGTGAAGCGCAGGTCCAGCCGGTTCAGCTGCCGGCGGCGCGCCGGTGAGTGCCGCGGAGCGGGACGCGACCGGCGGGCCGACGCATCCGGTGGCGCGGGGGTCTTCAGGGAGCTCATGAGCGGTCCTTCACACTCGGCGACGCCGTCGTGGGCGCCGCGGCAGGGCGTTCCGACGCGGGTTCACGGGTGGTGCCGCAGCGGCACCACCCGTGAGCGCGTCACAGCCGTTACTTGCCTGCTGCCTGGCCGTTCTTCACCGCGTCCTGCCAAGCGGCGTCGGCGGCCTTGCCCTGCTCGATGCTGCGCAGCGCGTTCTCGACCGCGTTCCGGACCGCCTGGTTCTTCGGGCCGAGGTAGACCGGCTTCAGCTCCTTCGCGCCAGCGGCGAAGATCTTGCCGACCGGCGCGCCGCTGAAGTACTCGTTGGTGGCGGCGAGCACGGCCGGGTCCTCGAGGGCCTGCGGCGACGAGGGCAGGTTGCCGACCTTCTTGAACGCCTCGGTCTGGCTCTTGGCGGTGGTCAGGAACTTGGCCAGCTCGGCGGCTTCCTTCTGGTGCTTGCTGGCCTTCGGCACGGCCAGCCAGGAACCGCCCCAGTTGCCGCCGTTGCCGGGCGCCTTGGCGACGTCCCACTTGCCGGCCGCCGCGTCACCGGCCTGACCCTTGATGACACCGGTCATCCACGCCGGGCAGCCGATGGTGGCGAAGCTGCCGTTCTTGAAGCCGGCGTTCCACTCGTTGGAGAAGCTCCGCAGGTTGTTCGACAGACCCGCGCTGATCATCTTGGTGGTCTGCTGGAACGCGGACTGCACGTCCGGGTTCTCGCCGACGACGAGCTTGCCGCTCTTGTCGAAGTAGGTGTAGCCGTTGCCGGCGCCCGCCGTCTGCATCAGCACGATGTTGTAGAAGTTGGTGGCCGAGTCGACGAATTTGTGCTTCTTGTCGGCGGCGGCGAACTTCTGGCCCTGGGCGATGAAGGCGTCCCACGTCGGCCAGAGGGCGCCGACCTGCTCGCGGTCGGTCGGCAGGCCGGCGGCCTTGAAGAGGTCGCTGCGGTAGCAGACGGCCATGCCGCCGACGTCGGTGCCGAGACCGAGCACCTTGCCGTCCGGCGTGAGGCCACCCTCCCACTTCCAGGGCAGGAAGTTGGCCTTGAGGTCGTTGGCGCCGTGGTCGGCCAGGTTCACGAACTTGTCGGCCTGCGCGAAGAACTGCACGATCGTGCCCTCTTCGAGGGCGACGACGTCACCGGCGCCCGCGCCGGCGGTGATCTGCTGCGTCAGCCGGGTGTTGTAGTCATCCAGGCCGAGACCCTTGCCGCGCTCCTGGATGGTGACGTTCGGGTGCTCCGTCTGGTACTGCTTGTAAAGATCTTCGTAACCGAAGCCCTGGTCGCCGAAGACATCGACGACCAGAGTGACCTTGCCGCCGTCCGAATCGGACGACGAGTCGTCGCCGCTGCAGGCGGTCGCCGAGGCGAGTACGGCGACGGACGCGAGCGCGATCGCCGCAAAGCGGCGACGTGAGGTGACGCTCATCCTGACCCCTCTCAAGTGGTGAGGCTTGGTGTGTCGTGCGTGGTGGGGGGTGCTGCAGCGCCCCTGCCGCCGCCGGACCGGTGGGTCGTGGACGATCTGGGGAGAGCTGTGAAGGAGACTTCCGCCACTCCCCCGGGAGCGCTCCCATGAGATTGCCGGGGCGCTACCAGGGTGTCAATAGACCATTGGGAGCGTTCCCAGATCGTTACCGCCCTGTTTCAGGCCGGCACCGCGCGTGACGGAGGTCGACCCGTACGCCCAGGCGGGGTCAGCAGAAACGGCGCAGCAGGGTGGTGGCGACGGTGGGGTCGAAGAACGTCGGATCGAAGCCCTCACCGGCCCAGACCCGCAGCACAGGCCCCTCCGGATGGGTCGGATCGGCCAGGGCCGCGAGCAGCGCCTGGTAACCCGGCGGCCCGCCGATACCCTCCGGAGGGCAGGCCCGCTCGCCGTCCAGGCAGACCGGGTACCGCTCGTCCTGGTCGGCGGTCAGCGCGTCCTCGACGACGAGGTCGTGCTCCCACCAGTCACCGAAGTCGTACGTGTAGGAGAACCTGCTGCCCTTGCCGAGGACCGCGTCCAGCCGGACGTCCAGCTCGTCGTGCAGCGCCAGACCCCCGTCCGGGTCCGGCTCGCCGTACGCCACCGCGTCGATCTCGAACGAGTGCAGGTGGCAGTCCCGCCAGCCCATCGCGTGCTGGGCGACCCGGTGCAGTCGGTCCAGCGTGTAGCCGGCCGGGACGAGCACCCGGCGCCACACCGGCGGACGTACGCCGGCGAGGGACATCTTCAACTGGAAGATCTGACGCGGCATGCTGTCCTGTCCTCCGGCGGCTTAGGCTGCGAGCATGATCTGCCGAGCGTGCCGGGCCCGGCGGCACGATGACTGCCCGGGCCGGAACTGGTGCGACTGCCAGCACCGTACCGCCGAACCGACCCCTCCGGTCACCGGTCCGGCCGGCGAATGACGGTCGGAATACCGATCCGGCGACTCTGGCCCGAGCCGTCCACCCAGCCGCTCGACGAGGCCGGGCTGACCGCGCTCTACCAGCGCGCGGACCAGCCGCGACTGCGGGTGAACTTCGTCGCCAGCCTGGACGGCGCGGTCAGTGTGGACGGCTACTCCGCCGGCCTGTCCGGCGAGCCGGACAAGCGGGTCTTCGGCCTGCTGCGGATGGTCTGCGACGCCCTGGTGGTGGCCGCCGGCACCCTGCGACACGAGGGTTACCGCGCGGTCCGGCTCGACGAGCCTCGACGCGCCTGGCGACGGGCGAACGGGCTGGCCGCGTACCCGACGCTGGTGGTCGTCTCCGGCTCCCTCGACCTGGACCCGGCGCAGGCGGCCTTCGCCGACGCCCCGGTCCGGCCGATCGTGCTCACCCGCGCCGACGCCGAGCCGCCGCCCGGCCTGACCGACGTCGCCGATCTGCTGCGCTGCGGGACCGACCGGGTCGACCTCGCCGCCGGCCTCGCCGAGCTGCACCGGCGCGGGCTGACCCAACTGCTCTGCGAGGGCGGCCCGCACCTGCTCGGCGCGCTCACCGCCGCCGACCTGGTGGACGAGCTGTGCCTCACCGTCGCGCCGCTGCTCGCCGGCCCCGGCCCTGGCCGGATCAGCGCCGGCGACGCCAGCGCGCCCCGGCACCTGCCGCTGCGGCACGTGCTCGCCGCCGACGACGGCGTCCTCATGCTCCACCACGCCCGCCCGTGACGAACCGTCGCCCGGTCACACACCGAGCGTCGCGAGTGTGACCGGGCATCGTGTCCTCCGCCGCGTCGCGTGGCGACCTGTCGTACTCCTCGGGCAGGATGCAGGGCATGTGCCCCGACCGCGTTGCCCGACCGACCCACCCCGCCCGATGACCGACGCCGACCACGACGGCCTGGACGGCCCGGGCCAGCCGGTCGGCCGGGTGCTGGGCACCGCCGACGCCACCCCGTTGCAGTTCTGGACGGCCGTGGCGCCCGGCAGTTACCTCCAGCTCGACGACGTGGTGGTCACCCGCCGCGAGCTGCCCGACCGTGAGCCGGTGACGATCGCCGGGGTGGTCACCCAGGTCCGGGCCCGGCACGAGGGCGCCCAGTTCGACTCCGACGTGTTCGCCATCGCCGACGGCACACTGCCCGCCCAGGTGCAGGAGGCGGCGGAGGTGACCACCACCCGGGTCGACCCGGAGTTCTACGTGCCGCCGACGCCGGGGGCCGTGGTGCACCGGGCCGAGGGCGACGCGCGCGCCCGGGCGCTGCACTTCGACCGGATGGAGCGGCGCATCCCGATGGGGATGGGCCGCGACGGGGTGCCGGTCTACCTGAACGCCGACTTCCTCGACGGCAGCCGGGGCGCGCACGTCTCCATCTCCGGCATCTCCGGGGTGGCCACCAAGACCAGCTTCGCGACCTTCCTGCTCTACTCGGTGTTCCGCTCCGGCGTCCTGGGTGGCGACGCGGTCAACGCCAAGGCGCTGATCTTCAACGTCAAGGGCGAGGATCTGCTGTTCCTCGACCACCCCAACACGCGCCTCGACGAGCCGACCCGAGCGGCGTACGCGAAGCTGGGCCTGAGCGCCGGCGCCTTCCCCGACGTGCGGGTGTACGCCCCGCCGCGGGTCGGCGACGCGGCCGGCACGCCGGACGTGAGCAGCCGCCTCACCGGGGTCGACTCGTTCTACTGGACGCTCGACGAGTTCTGCGCCGACCGCCTGCTGCCGTACGTGTTCGCCGACGCCGACGACGAGCGCCAGCAGTACACGATGGTCGTGCACTCGGTGGCCGCGCACCTGGCCCGCCACGCCCAGCCGGCCGACGGCGGGGTGAGCATCGACGGGGTGCGGCTCGGGTCCTACGGCGACCTGGTCGACCACATCGTCGATGCGCTCAACGACGACGAGACCCGCTCCGACTGGGCGGGCAGCGCTGTCGGTCTGGGCACCGTCAACGCGTTCGCCCGGCGGTTGATCGGCAGCAAGAAGGACCTCGCCCGGCTGATCCGTGGCGACCTGGCCACCCGCCGCCCGCACTCGATCAACACCAGCGAGTCCGCCCAGGTAACAGTGGTCGACCTGCACAACCTTCCGGACCGCGCGCAGCGGTTCGTGGTGGGTGTGACGCTGAAGAGCGAGTTCGAGCGCAAGGAGAAGTCCGGCACCGCCAAGCCGCTGCTGTTCGTCGTCCTCGACGAGCTCAACAAGTACGCGCCCCGGGAGGGCTCCTCCCCCATCAAGGAGGTGCTGCTCGACATCGCCGAGCGGGGGCGGTCGCTCGGGGTCATTCTGATCGGCGCGCAGCAGACGGCGAGCGAGGTGGAGCGGCGCATCGTCACCAACTCGGCGATCCGGGTGGTCGGCCGGCTCGACCCGGCCGAGGCGTCCCGCCCGGAGTACGGTTTCCTCCCGCCCGCGCAGCGGCAGCGGGCGCTGCTGGCCAAGCCGGGCACCATGTTCGTCAACCAGCCGGACATTCCGGTGCCGCTGTGTCTGGAGTTCCCGTTCCCGGCCTGGGCCACCCGGGTCTCCGAGGCGGGCCGGGCACCATCGGAGACGCTGCGCTCGATCACCCAGTCCGCGGACCCGTTCGCCGTGGTGGGCTCCGGCGGCGGCAGCACCGACGACGACATCCCGTTCTAGGTAGGGGCCGGCACAGCCATGAAGATCCTGCACACCTCCGACTGGCACGTGGGAAAGGTGCTCAAGGGGCAGTCCCGGGCCGACGAGCACAAGGCCGTTCTGGCCGGGGTGATCGACATCGCCCGTGCCGAGCAGCCGGATCTGGTGATCGTCGCCGGTGACCTCTACGACACCGCCGCGCCCAGCTCGGAGGCGACCCGCCTGGTCACCCGGGCGTTGACCGCGCTGCGGCGTACCGGCGCGGACGTGGTGGCGATCGGCGGCAACCACGACAACGGTCCGGCGCTGGACGCGCTGCGGCCGTGGGCCGAGGCCGCCGGCATCACGCTGCGCGGCGGCGTCCGCGAGAACCCGGCCGAGCACGTGATCGACGGCACCACGGCCGGCGGTGAGCGGTGGCAGCTGGCCGCGCTGCCGTTCCTGTCCCAGCGGTACGCGATCCGCGCACTGGAGATGTACGAGCTGACCGCCGCGGAGGCCAACCAGACGTACGCCGACCACCTGGGCCGTGTGCTGGGCCGCCTCACCGAGGGTTTCACCGAACCGGACCGGGTGCACCTGGTCACCGCGCACCTGACGGTGACCGGCGCGGCGGCCGGCGGCGGTGAACGGGACGCGCACACGGTGCTCGGCTACGCGGTGCCGGCCACCGTCTTCCCCGCGACCGCGCACTACGTGGCGCTGGGCCACCTGCACCGGGCGCAGCGCGTCGAGGGCCCGTGCCCGGTGCGCTACAGCGGCAGCCCGCTCGCCGTCGACTTCGGCGAGCAGGAAAACGTGCCCTCGGTGACGGTGGTCGAGGTGACCGCCAGCACGGCCGCCCGGGTGCGGGAGGTGCCGGTGACCGCCGCGAGCGCGCTGCGGACGGTGCGCGGCACCCTGGCCCAGCTCGCCGAGATCGAGGCGCCGGACGCCTGGCTGCGGGTGTTCGTCCGGGAGCAGCCCCGCGCCGGCCTGCGCGAGGAGATCCAGGAGCTGCTCCCCCGGGCCCTGGAGATCCGGATCGATCCGGAGCTGCTCGCCGCGCCGGGCAGCGGCGCGCGGATCGCGCAGCGGTCGGGGCGCTCTCCCCGGGAGCTGTTCGGCGACTACCTGGACAGCCGGGGCCACGACGACGAGGGTGTCCGGGAACTCTTCGACGAGCTCTTCGAGGAGGTCGAGCACTGATGCGGCCGATGCGGCTGGACATGGCCGGCTTCACGGTCTTTCGGGACTCCACGACCGTCGACTTCACCGACGCCGACTTCTTCGCGCTGATCGGCCCGACCGGCTCGGGCAAGTCCACCGTGCTGGACGCCATCTGCTTCGCCCTCTACGGCACGGTGCCCCGCTGGGGTGGCGCCCGCGGGCTGGCCAACGCGCTGGCGCCGTCGGCGACCGAGGCCCGGGTCCGGCTGGTCTTCGAGTCCGGCGGCGCCCGGTACGTGGCGACCCGGGTGGTGCGCCGGGACGGCCGGGGCAACGTGAAGACCGCGAACGCCGGGCTCCAGGTGATGCCGGCCGGCTTCGACGTGACCAAACTCGACACCGGGTTGAGCCCGGACGACCTCGGTGAGGTGGTGGCCGGCACCCCCGCCGAGATGGAGCAGGCGGTGCTGGAGGCGGTCGGGCTGCCGTACGAGCAGTTCACCAGCTGTGTGGTGCTGCCGCAGGGTCAGTTCGCCGACTTCCTGCACGCCAAGCCGGCGACCCGGCAGCAGATCCTGGTCAACCTGCTCGGCCTCGGCGTCTACGAGGATGTGCAGAAGCGGGCGACGGCGCGCGCCACGCAGGCGGAAGCCCGGCTGGACGCGGTCGATCAGGTGCTCGCCGGCCTGACGGGGGTGGACGACGAGGCGTTGGCCGAGGCCGACGCCCGGGTGGGCCGGATGGTCGAGCTGGCCGACGCGGTGACCGGGGCCATGCCGGAGCTGGCGGCGGCCCGGGCACGCGCTCGGGAGGCGGCGGCTGCCCTGACCGCGCTCGACGACGAGCTGGGCGTGCTGTCCGGGGTGCGTGCCCCGCGCGGGGTGGCCGAGGTGGCCCGCGCGGTGACCGCGGCGCGGGCCGAGGCCGACGCCGCTGCCGCGGCGGTGACGCTGGCCGAGGAGCGGGAGGAGAAGCTGCGCGGTGAGCTGGCCGGCGCGGGTGACGAGAGCGCGCTGCGACTGCAACTGCGGGCGTACGACGACCGGGATCGGCTGACCGGCGAGGCCGACACGGTCCGCGCGGCGGTGCGCGCGGCGGACGAGGAGCACGCCACGGCGGTCGCGGCGCTGGCCGCCGCCCGCGCGGACGCCGAGCGGGCCGAAGCCGAGCTGGAGGCGGCCTTCCGGGCGCACGAGGAGGCGAAGGCCACCGACCTGGCGGTCAGCCTGCGCGTGCACCTGCATCCCGGTGCGCCCTGCCCGGTGTGCGAGCACCCGGTGGCCGAGGTGCCGGCGGTTCCGGCGGACTCGGCGGTAGCCGCCGCGACGGCCGCCGGCAAGGCGGCGCGGGCCGCCACCAAGGCGGCGCAGGCGGTGGTGCAGCAGCGGGACGCCGCGGCGCGGGACCTGGAGCGGCTGCTGGTGCAGGCCCGTGCCCGGCAGGAGCAGGTGGACGCCCGGCTGGCCGAGCTGGGCGGGCAGCTCGCGGGCGCGGCGGAGCCGGCGGTGCTGCGCCGGGAGTTGGCCGAGCACGCCCGGCTGCGACGCGCCCTGGAGGAGGCGGCGACCGCCGTGCGGGCCGGCCGGGACAGCGCCCGCCAGGCGCGCGCGGGTGTGGACGCGGCCGAGGAGCGTTTGCGGTCGGCGTGGCGGGGCTTCGACACGGCTCGCGACGCTCTGGCGCGGTTCGGTCCGCCGGCCGCCGATCGGGACGACGTGGCGGCCTCGTGGGCGGCGCTGACCAACTGGGCGGCGGCCGAGGCCGAGCGCCGCCGCGCGGACCGGGCCGGCCGGGCCACCGTCGTCGCCGACGCCGAGGCGGCAACCGACGCGGTGCAGCGGCGGATCGCCGAGCGCTTCGCCGCCGCCGACGTGCCCGTCGGCGAGGACCCGGTGCACGCCGCGACGGTGGCGGTGGAGCGGGCCGAGGCCGACCGCCGCCGGCTTGCCGAGCGCCGCGAGCAGGCCGGCACGTTGCGTGAGCAGCGGGCGGGGCACGAGCGCGAGGCGCAGGTGGCACGGGCCCTCGCCGGGCACCTGCGGGCCAACAACTTCGAGCGGTGGCTGTTGGCGGAGGCGTTGGACCTGCTGGTCGACGGCGCGTCGGGGATCCTGCGGGAGCTGTCCTCGGGCCAGTACGAGCTGGTGCACGACAAGGGCGAGTTCTTCGTTGTCGATCACCACGACGCGGGGCTGCGCCGGGGTGTGCGCACCCTCTCCGGTGGCGAGACGTTCCAGGCGTCGCTGGCGTTGGCGTTGGCGCTCTCCGAACAGCTGGCCGGCATGTCGACGACCGCCGCGAGTCTGGAGTCGATCGTCCTGGACGAGGGCTTCGGCACGCTGGACGCGGCCACCCTGGACACGGTGGCCGCGACCCTGGAGAACCTGGCCGCCCGGGGTGACCGGATGGTCGGCGTGGTCACGCACGTCTCGGCGCTGGCCGAGCGGATCCCGGTCCGCTTCGAGGTGCGCAAGGATGCCCGCTCGGCCCGCGTCGAACGGACCGGCCGGTGAGCGCGAGCAGCGCAGCGCGGCGGAGCCCCGCAGTCGCGAACGAGAGGTCGGGCCGGTGAGCGACGCCGCGTTCTTCGTCGACTCGTGGGATCCGTCGTACGGTGCGTCGTTCGAGGCGTCCGCGTCCGGGCCGGCGACGCCGAGCAGCGCGCAGGTCGACGCCGACGTGGAGTTGCCGGCCGTCGACTGGCGGGCGATCGGGGTACGCGCGGACGTGCGGGCCCCGGACGTGGTGTTGCTGGTCGACGGGGTCCGCCGGATCGACGCGAGCATCTGGACGGCCGAGGCGGACGGCGGGTCCTTCCCGGGGCTGGCGGCGTCGTACGCGGCCGGTGTGGTCCGCTGTGACCTCGGCCGGGGTGCGGCCCAGTTGGCCGGCACGCAGGTGGGCCGGGGCCTGTTCACGGCGAGCCCGTCGGCGCAGGACGTGGTGGCGGGCGCGATCCGCTACCCGGTGCACCGGGTGGGCGGCACCGGCGAGTTGGCGAAGCTGCCGGCGGCCGTGCAGGGTCCGTTGACCGCGCTGGAGGTGGCGGTGTCCGACGCCGCCCGGGTCGACGGCGACCTGTTGGTGGTGGACGGCCCGTTGCGCAGTCGCCGCCAGTTGCCGCGCACGCTCGGCTACATCAAGACCCAGCACAGCCAGTACCTGGACGCCCGGCTGACGGCGGTGGTGACGTCTCTGGCGTCCGGTCAGCGGTCACCGGTGTTCCGGCTCGGCACGGCGTGGGGCGGGTGGTCGTGGTATCTGCGGCTGCCGGTGGCCGTGGGTGCGCCGTGGGCCGGGATCGTCCGGGTGGAGTGCTCCGCCGACCTGCCCGTCGAGGCGGCGATCGACCTGGCCGACCTGTCGCTGGTCACGCTGCCCCGGTTCGCGTCGACTCCGTACAAGGATCCGCGGGCGCCGCAGAACCTCATTCCGATCGCCGGTCTGGAGCGCCGCCTGCGGGCGCTGCTCGGCGATTCCCGTCTGCTGCACCGCGCGTTGACCACCGCGGCGCGCGTCGGCCGCTGAGCGGGGACCGGTCGCGGTGGGACGCAAACGAGCGGATGACCGGGTGGTCGAACAGGTGGACACCGGGCGGGCCGAGCTGGTGCCGTCGCCGGACCGGGCCGGTTCGTGGACGCTGCTGTTGGACGGGGCGCCGCAGTCGCACGTGGACCTGACCGATCCCACGCATCTGGAGTTCGAGTACGTCCGGCGGCTGGCCGCCGCGCTGGACCTGGTCGCGCCGCCCGGCGAGCCGTTGCGGGTGCTGCACCTCGGCGGTGGCGCGCTGACCCTGCCCCGCTACGTGTCGGCCACCCGGCCGGGGTCCACCCAGCGGGTGTCCGAGGTGGACGGTGCTCTGGTGGAGCTGGTGCGCCGCGCGTTGCCCTGGCCGGCGGACGCCCGGTTGCGGGTCCGCGTGCAGGACGCGCGGGCGGTGCTGGCCTCGACGCGCGACGCCAGCTACGACGTGGTGGTCGCCGACGTCTTCGCCGGCGCCCGCACGCCGGCGCATCTCACGTCGGTGGAGTACGCCGCCGAGGTGGCGCGGGTGCTCCGCCCGGCGGGCTGGTTGCTGGCGAACCTGGCCGACGGCCCGCCGCTGCGGTACGCCCGTGGTCAGGTCGCCACGGTGCGCTCGGTGCTGCCCCAGGCGTGCCTGGTCGGTGACGCGGCGGTGCTGCGCGGTCGCCGGTACGGCAATCTGGTGCTGGTCGCCGGGCGGACGACTCCCCCGGTGCCCGCGTTGACCCGGCGGGCGGCCGGGGACTGGTTCCCCGGGCGGGTGGTGGCCGGCGACGAGTTGGACCGTTTCGTCGGTGGCGCGGCGGTGGTCCGCGACGCGGACGCCACCGGGTCGGATCCGCCGCCGCCGGGGTTGTTCTCCGTCCGCCGCTGACGGGCCGATCCGAGCCCGCCGACCTCTCCGTCGAACTTTTTTCGCGGTTTGTTGATCCGTTCGGGGCGGCGCTGCGTACCACCGGGCGGCCCGCCCTGTGGGGGCGGCGTTGGTCACGGACATCCCGGAGGTCTGCATGCATGCGGTGGCGGCCGGTTGGCATGGCGACGCGGTTCGCGCAGACTGGTTGTCCGCGCGGTCATCGTCGCGGCCGACCTCGTCTGCCCGGGGGGTCGACGCCCGAGCCACATCTCGCCAAAATGGTCCGGTGACGCCCCGACCGGCGCCCGGGCGCCACCAGGCGACGACAACCGAGGCGAACCACTCCGACCAGTTGATCCGGCTGCTCTACGCCGAGCACGCCGGCCCGTTGCTGATGTTCGTCATGCGGCTCACCGGGGGGGACCGGCAGCGCGCGGAGGACATCGTGCAGGAGACGCTGCTGCGGGCCTGGCGTAACGCGCACCGCCTCGGCGCGCAGGGGCAGGGTTCGCTGCGGCCGTGGTTGGTCACGGTGGCCCGTCGGATCGCCATCGACGAGCACCGCAGCCAGGAGGCCCGGCCGCCGGAGACGTACGACCGGGACCTGACCGCGTTCGCCGAGGCGGACAGCACCGACCGGGTGCTGCGCACGATGACGGTGGCGGACGCGCTGCGTACGCTGAGTCAGTCGCATCGGGAGATCCTGATCGCGACGTACTTCCGGGGGCGGACGGTGCCGGAGGCCGCCGAGGAGTTGGGGCTTCCGCTGGGCACCGCCAAGTCGCGGGTCTACTACGCGCTGCGCGCGCTGCGCACGGCTCTGCAGGAGCGGGGGGTGACAGAATGAGCCGGCCAGACCACATGGACGTCGCCGCGTACGCGCTCGGCGTGCTCGACGAGCAGGACACCGAGCGGTTCGAGGAGCATCTCGCCGCGTGCTGGGCGTGCGCGGCCGAGCTGGAGACGATGGTGCCGGTGGTGGGGCTGCTCTCCGGCATCGACGGCGAGACGATGATGGCGCTGGAGCAGACTGCCACCGATCCGGCGCTGCTGGACCGGACGTTGGTCGCGGTCCGGGCCGACCGACGGCGTACCCGGTTTCGTCAGCTGCTCGCGACCGCCGCGGCGGTGGTGGTCTTCGGCGGGTTGACGGGTTACGGGTTCGTGAGTGTGGCCGGGGACGAGGCGCCGGGGATTCTCGCGGAGCCGACGACGAGCGCCGCCGCCAACGACCCGCCGACGAGCGCGTCGACCGCGCCGCCGAGCGGCCCGGGTGTCGGCGGCACCGAGGAGGAGGGCGACCAGGTCGACGCCACGGACCCGACGACGGGCGTGCAGACGACGATGTTCCTGGTCGAGCGGGAGTACGGCACCCGCATCAACTTCAGCCTGCGGAAACTGCCCGGCCCGCGCACCTGCCGGTTGGTGGTGGTGCGCAAGAACGCCACCACGGAGGTGATTTCGACGTGGTCGGTGCCCGCTGGCGGCTACGGGACGAACAATCGCCCGCAGGGTCTCGAGCTGAGCGCTTCGACGTCCGCGTTGGCGAGTGACATCAAGCAACTCCAGGTGCAGTCGGTCGACGGCAACGGTGTGGCCAGCCCGCTGGTCACGGTGCCCATGTAAGGTCGCGTACCATCCTCGACGCCGGTCATTGTCTCAATGGCCGGCGTCGATCTGTTGTGGGACCGCAGGCCCCATGTGGAGGGCCATACGGATGGCCGCTCACATCGGTTCAATCCATTCGCGTGAAATTGACCACTGTTACTCGTTCAACCTTGACAGCCTGCCCGCCGTACCTATGGGTGAACTGCCAAGAATGAGGAGGGCACGTGGCACAGATGAAGCGGACCGTCATCGTCGCGAGCGCGATGGTCGCACTAACGGCCTGCGCTCCCGCGGGTTACGACGGGGCGAACTCGGGCGCGGCCGAGCCGGTCGCCGTCGCCGCGGCCGAGCCCGCCGCGTCGGCTGAACCCGAGGCGTCGGCATCCGCGGAGGCGCCGGCCGCCGACGCGCCGCCGCCCGCGAACGTCGACCTGACCGAGCAGTTGATCGGCAAGAAGATCGCCCGGATGGGCAACGTCGTGACCGACCAGGACGGCTGGGTCCTGTACCGCTTCGACAAGGACACCGCCGACCCGCCCGCGTCGAACTGCGTCGACAAGTGCGCGCAGGTGTGGCCGCCGGCGTTGACCGACGGCAACCCGCAGCTCACCGGCCTCTCCGACGACAAGGTCGGCAGCGTCACCCGACAGGACGGCACCCGACAGCTCACCATCGGCGGCTGGCCGGTGTACCGCTACATCGGCGACAAGAAGCCCGGCCAGTGGAAGGGCCAGGCCGTCGGCGGCACCTGGTTCGTGGTCGACAAGAACGGCAAGAAGAACCTGACCTGCCTGCCCACCTCGACGCCGAAGGCCGTCGCGCCGCCGGCGGACAGCGGGTCGAGCGACGCCGGCGGTTCGGGTTACTCGTACTGATCCCGATACGCCAGGGCACGGTGGCCGGTCGCAGCCGGGGAGGGCGCGGCCGGCCACCGCCATGCCCGGAGCGCATCAGCGACGGCGGCGACCGGCACCGCACCGTGACCTGGCAGAGTGGGACGGTGACCGAGACCGAGCCCGCCGCGACGAGGGTGCTGCACCCGCCCGTCGGCTACCGGCTGGCCGCGTCGGTCCGCGGCCTGACCTTCAGCCCGTACGACCCGTGCGCGCGGGTCGCCGCCGGCACGTTCTGGTGGGCTACCCGCACCCCGGACGGGCCGGCCACCCTCGCTCTGCGGCCGGCGGGCGGTGAACTGCTCGCCGAGGGTTACGGGCCGGGCGCCGAGCACGTGGTGGCCCGCGCCGACAAGATCGCCGGGCTGCACGACGACCTGACCGGCTTCGCCGAGTTGGCGGCGGCGCACCCGCTCGTCGCCCGGCTGGCCCGGGAGCACCGGGGGCTGCGCATGCCCACCACCGGGCAGGTGTTCCCCCGGCTGCTGCGCGCGGTCTTCGAGCAGAAGGTCACCAGCAAGGAGGCGTACCGGGCGTACTCGGCGACCGTGCGGCACTTCCGGGAGCCGGCGCCCGGCCCGCTGCAACCGCTGCTGCTGCCGCCCGAGGCCGCCGCGGTGGCCGCCACCCCGTACTGGGTGTTCCACCCGTTCGGCGTGGAGCAGCGCCGGGCCGACACGCTGCGCCGCGCCGCCGCGCTCGCCGATCGGCTGGAGCGCTGCGTGGACTCCACCGAGGCCACCCGCCGGCTGACCGCCATCGCGGGCATCGGCCCGTGGACCGCCGCCGAGGTGGTCCGGATCGCCTACGGTGACCCGGACGCGGTCAGCGTCGGCGACTACCACATCCCGAACACGGTGGCCTGGGCGCTCGCCGGCGAACCGAGGGGTGACGACGCTCGGATGCTGGCCCTGCTGGAGCCGTTCCGGGGGCATCGGGCCCGGGTGTGTCTGCTGCTGGAGGCCGCCGGCATCCAGGCGCCGAAGTACGGCCCGCGCGCCCCGATCCGCTCGTTCGCCCGGTTCTGAAGACCGGCGGCGGCCAGGGTACGGCCGGCGCGTTGGGTCGCCGGTGGACGAGGCGTGCGGCTGTGGTGTGCTGCACGGATGAGCGTCGAGCCCCGCATCGTCCCGGCCGGTGTCGCGGACGCCGGCGAGATCCTCACCGTGCAGCGCGCCGCGTACCTGACCGAGGCGCAGCACTACGCCGACCCGTTCCTGCCGCCGTTGACCGAGCTGGACGAGGTCCGGGCGGTGTTGACCGGCCCGACGACGGAGAAGCCGGTCGTCAGCTCCGCTCAGCTCGGGCCCTGAGTCCGTCGGCTTCCAGCCTGACGTAGCGGCGCAGCAGACCGCCGTACAGCAGGCCGATCAGCCCGGCGAGCGGCCCAGCCTGGTCGATGGCCACCTCGACCCGGGTACGCCCGTCGGGCAGCGGCAGCAACCGGTGCTCGCCGCGGGTGCGCACGCCCGGGCTGTCGGAGACCCAGGTGAATTCCCGCCCCTCGGTCAGCTCGGTGACCCGCCACACCGCCGGCCGCAGTTTCGGCTGGGTCAGCCGGGCGGTCGCGCCGACCGCGAGGGGCCCGGGCTCACCCCGCTCGGCCCGACTCACCGAGGCCGTCCATTCTGGCCACCGCGCCACGTCGACCAGCAGCGCCCAGACCCGCTCGGCGTCCGCGCCGATCTCCGTGTCCGCTTCGAACCGCATCGCGTCCCCTTCCCGGCGGCACCGGCCGGCGCCGCCTCGTTCTGCCGACGACGCTGCCCGGCGGATCGTGACGGCGGCATCCACCGCCCGGTCCGATCATCGATCGGGACGTGGGTTCGCCGGGCGCGCGGGATCAGGCGGCTTCGCGCAGGTCCGCCAGGCTCAACGGGGTACGCCGACGCAGCAGCTCCTCCAGCTCCGCCACCGAACCGACCTCGCCGAGCACGTTGCGGCCACCGCCGAACCGCTGCGGGTAACGGCGGGTCAGCCGGTAGCGGTAGCGGCCCCGGATCAGCTCCACGCTCACCCGCCACCGCCCGCAGCAGTCACAGACCCACTCGGACACCCCGCGAAACTAACTCTGACCTGGGGTTATCTGATTCGCCCAGGCAGGACGAGCGGCGCGCGGACGGACACGCCGCCGCCGTGCCCACGGTGATCTGCCTCACGACTGTCGGCCTCGTCTGATTGACTGGTCGCCGTGGACCTGCCGATCAACCCGCCCGTCGAGCCGATGCTGGCCAAGAGCGTCCCGAAGCTGCCCACCACCGCCGGGGTGACCTACGAGCCCAAGTGGGACGGGTTCCGGTGCATCGTGTTCCGGGACGGCGACGAGGTCGAGCTGGCCAGCCGGGGCGGCAAGTCGATGACCCGCTACTTCCCCGAGGTGGTCGAGCAGGCCCGCCGTCAGCTGCCCGAGCGGTGCGCTGTCGACGGCGAGCTGATCGTGATCCGTCGGGACGGGCCGTCCGGCCAGCCCCGTCTTGATTTCGAACTGCTGGCCCAACGCATCCACCCGGCGGCGTCGCGGGTGAAGCTGCTCGCCGAGACCACTCCCGCCGACTTCGTCGCCTTCGATCTGTTGGCGATCGGTGACGAGGCGCTGCTCGACCAGCCGTACCCGCGCCGCCGGGAGCGTTTGGTCCAGGCGCTGGCCGGGGTGCGCCCGCCGGTGCACGTCACCCAGGTCACCACCGACCCGGAGACCGCGCGCCGTTGGTTCGACGTCTTCGAGGGCGCCGGGCTGGACGGGCTGATCGTCAAGCCGGCCGACCTGCCGTACGAGCCGGGCAAGCGGTTGATGTTCAAGGTCAAGCACGCCCGTACGGCCGACGCGGTGGTGGCGGGCTTCCGCTGGCACAAGTCCGGCCCGGTGGTGGGTTCGCTGCTGCTCGGCCTCTACGACGACGCGGGCGTCCTGCACCACGTCGGGGTGAGCGCCTCGTTCAGCATGGCCCGCCGCGCCGAGTTGCTCGACGAGCTGGCCCCCTACCGGGACGTCGGCGGCGAGCACCCGTGGGTGCACGGCGACCACGAGCGTGGCCAGCGCATTCCGGGTGGGGTGAGCCGGTGGACCGGCACCAAGAACCTGGAGTGGGAGCCGCTGCGCCCGGAGCTGGTGGTCGAGGTGGGTTACGACGCGATGGAGGGCGAGAGGTTCCGGCACACCGCCCAGTTCGTCCGCTGGCGGCCGGACCGCGACCCCCGCTCGTGCCGCTACGACCAGCTCGACCGCCCGATCCGCTTCGACGTGGACCAGGTGCTGCGCGGCGATCCGACCGTCACCCTCGATCGGGCCGCCACCGGTCCGGCGTAGCCTGGCCGTCGACCCGACACCGGAGGATCACGTGAGCCGCACCGCCGACCAGCCTCGGATGGCGACCAGTCGCCAAGTCCGTCGCAGCCTCGTCGCCTTCGCCGTGGCGGCGCTGCTCACCGCCGGCTGCACGCTGCCGGCGTTCGCGCCGCGCACCGACGTGGAGGGTGCGGCCGCGCCGGCCGGCTCGTCGGCGACCTGGCGGGCCTGCCCCGAGGCCGCTGAGGACCTGGTCGGGCGGGGCGCGCCGGACATGCGCTACGAGTGCGCCCGGATCACCGTTCCCCGGGACTGGGGCACCGGCGGCGGGGCGACCGCCGGGCCGGGCGCCGGCGAGACCTTCGAGATCGCTCTGCTGCGGGCCCGGTCCACCAAACAGCGGGACCGGATCGGCTCACTGGTGGTCAACCCCGGCGGCCCGGGCGGCTCCGGTGTGGACACCGCCGTCTACCTCTCCTTCGGCCCCCAGCTCGGTGGGCTGCCCGCCTCGGTCACCGAACGCTTCGACATCGTCGGCTTCGACCCGCGCGGTGTCTCCCGGTCGAGTCCGGTGAAGTGCATCTCCGACGCCGACCTGGACGCCAGCTTCGGCTACGACCCGGATCCGGCGAGCCAGACGTCGTTCGACGGCTTCGCCGGGCTGAGCCAGCGCATCGGGCGCGGCTGCGGGGACCGCTACGGCGACCAGTTGCCCCTGTACGGCAGCGAGCAGGCCGCTCGGGACATGGACGCGGTCCGCGCCGCGGTCGGCGACGACAAGCTCACCTACCTGGGCTACTCCTACGGCACGCTGCTCGGCGCCATCTACGCCCAGCTCTACCCGCAGCGGGTGCGCGCGCTGGTGCTCGACGGCGCCGTCGACCCGCAGCAGCGACTGATCGCCGGCTCGGAGAGCCAGGCCCGCGGCTTCGAACGGGCCTTTGACAACTTCACCCGCTGGTGCGCCGCGAACGCCGCGCGCTGCCCGATCGCCCCGGACGCCCGCGCCGCCGTGACCTCGGCCATCGACAAGGCCAAGGTCTCCCCGGTCCGCGGCGACGACGGGCGGGAGGCCACGGCGGGCTGGGTCTTCTACGCGGTCATCTCCTCGCTCTACACCGAGGCCGGCTGGCAGGAACTGGCCCGGGCCATCGACCGGCTGGCCGAGGGCGACCCGAAGGACGTGTTCCGCCTCGCCGACTCGTACGCCGGCCGGGAGGGCGACGGGCACTACTCGAACCTGTTCGACGCCAACCTCGCCATCAACTGTGCCGACGAGACCGAGAAGCCGAGCCGGGAGCAGATCCGTCAGTTGCAGTCGCAGTGGCGGACGAAGTACCCGCTGTTCGGTCCGGCGCTCGCGGTCGGCATGTTGAGCTGCGTCGAGTGGCCGGGTGGTCGGGATCCGTACCCGACCGGTCGGGCCAACGGCGCCCCGCCGATCGTGGTGGTCGGCACGACCGGCGACCCCGCCACGCCGTACGAGCAGACCGGCCGCCTCGCCTCGATGTTGGGTGTCGGCCGGGTGCTCACCTGGGAGGGCGAGGGGCACACCGCGTACCCGCAGACCTCCTGCATCACCAAGGCCGTCGACGCGTACCTGCTCGACCTGACCGTGCCGCGGGAGGGGCTGCGCTGCCCGGCCAAGTGACCGATGTGCCACGCTGACCGGCATGACCGACGTGATCTTCCGCGAGGCGGTACGGGCCGACCTGCCCGCCGTCATCTCCCTGCTCGCCGACGACGTCCTGGGCAAGACCCGCGACTTCACCGAGGTCGATGAGGCGTACGAGCGTGCGTTCGCCGACATCAGCGCCGATCCGCGCAACCAGTTGATCGTCGCCGAGCAGGACGGCGATCTGGTCGGCTGCCTCCAGATCACCTACATCCCGGGGCTCGGCCGGCACGGCGCCGAGCGATCCCTGATCGAGGCGGTCCGGGTCCGCTCGGACCGGCGCGGCCAGGGGCTCGGCCGGGAGCTGATGACCTGGGCCATCGACCAGGCCCGGCACCGGGGCTGCGCCCTGGTGCAGCTCACCACGGACAAGTCCCGCGCCGACGCGCACCGCTTCTACCTGGGGCTCGGCTTCGTGGCCAGCCACGAGGGCATGAAGCTCCCGCTCTGATGCCGCCGACGGCGTCAGACCGCCGAGTCGTCAGCCCGTCAACGTCGTCAGCCCGTCAACGTCGCCCGCCCGTTGGCCAGCTTCGGCGCGCTGTGGCGCCTCAGGTCCCCAGGGTGCCCCTTCGGCCCTGTCGAGCTGCCCCAGATCCGGGGCACGGAACCACGGCGATGGCGGCGGGAGGCCCCACGCCCACACGCCGACCGCCCAGCACGGGGCGCCCGCACGCCCCGCCCAGCACGGGCCCCGCACGCCCCCGCCCAGCACGGGGCCCTGCACGCCCCCGCCCAGTACGCCTGACACAAGACGCGCACGCCTACCGCGCGGCCCATATCTGGGGCAGCTCGACAGGATGCGAACAGACCACAGCCGGTCGGCTCTGACCGAGCCCGCGCGGCCCGCGCGCCCGCAGCCTGTGGTCGCCAACCGCCGATCACCGACCGCAGACCACGACCACTGAGCACCGACCACCGACCACCGACCACCGACCATGGACCACCGACCATGGACCATGACCACGGCCGAGGGCGGCGGTCAGCCGTCGACCAGGCGGCCGTCGCGCAGGATGAGCACCCGGTCCGCGAGGTCGATCAGGGCCGGGTCGTGCGTGGCCACCAGGGCCGTCATGCCACGGGCGTGCACCACCGCGCGCAGCAGGTCCATGATGGAGCGGCCGGTCTCCGAGTCCAGCTGTCCGGTGGGTTCGTCGGCGATGAGCAGGTCCGGCTCGTTGGCGAGCGCGCGGGCGACCGCCACACGCTGCTGCTGCCCGCCGGACAACTCGTACGGGCGCTGCGCCGCGTGCCCGCCCAGCCCCACCAGCTCCAGCAGCACCGCCACGCGCTGCTCCCGCTCCGCAGCCGGCACCTGCGCCAGTCGCAACGGCACCCCCACGTTCTCGGCGGCGGAGAGGATCGGCACCAGCCCGAAGGTCTGGAAGACGAAGCCGACGGTGCCCCGGCGCAGCCGCAGCAGCTCGGCCTCCGCGGCCGAGGTCACGTCGTGCCCGGCCACCATGACCTGACCGCTGTCCGGCCGGTCCAGTCCGCCGATGATGTTCAGCAACGTGGTCTTGCCGGCGCCGGAGCGACCCCGGATGGCGACCAGCTCACCACGGTTGGCGCTGAACGAGACGTCCCGTACCGCCGGCACGGCGTGCTCACCGCGGCCGAAGGTCCGACTCACGCCGCTGACCCGCACCACCTCGTCGGCAGGCGTTCCGGAGCCACCGCTGAACCCGGCCGTTCCGGCCACCACCATGTCCTGAGGGCTCACGCCCGTGCCTC
Source organism: Micromonospora sp. NBC_00617 (assembly GCF_045161355.1). Classification (NCBI taxonomy): domain Bacteria; kingdom Bacillati; phylum Actinomycetota; class Actinomycetes; order Micromonosporales; family Micromonosporaceae; genus Micromonospora; species Micromonospora sp. NBC_00617. Next base: position 4,091,860 of record NZ_CP107751.1, read on the forward strand.
CCGCTCGTCCGAGGCCCGGTCACCGGGCCGTACCTGCACGTGGTCGGGCTCCAGATCGAGCCGGACCCGTTCTTTCAGCGACAGCGCGTCGACGAACGCGGCCGGCAACTGCATCCGGCCGTTGCGGTCCAGCACCGCGTACTCCTCGCTGACCAGTTCGGTGTTGCCGTCCGCGCCGACGCGCGCGGTCCGGCGTACCTCGGAGGCGGTTCGGCCGTCGCGGATCGCGACGGTCCGGCGGACCTGGGTGGCCACGGCGTGGTCGTGGGTGACGACGACGATGGTCACGCCCAGTTCGGCGTTGATGGTGCGCAGCGCCGCGAAGACCTCCGCGCCGGTGGCCTCGTCCAGTTCACCGGTCGGCTCGTCGGCGAAGAGCACCTCCGGGTCGTTGGCCACCGCCACCGCCACCGCGCACCGCTGCTGCTCGCCGCCGCTGAGCTGGCCCGGCCGGCGGTCCGCGCAGTAGCCCACGCCGACCATGTCGAGCAGTTCCCGGGCCCGTTCCCGGCGGGCCTTGGCGCCGCGCTTGCCGGCCAACTGCATCGGCAACTCGACATTCTCCAGCGCGGTCAGGTACGGCAGCAGGTTGCGGCCGGTCTGCTGCCAGACAAACCCGACCAGCTCACGCCGGTAGCTCAACCGTCGCTTGGCCGACAGCGAGAGCAGATCGTAGTCGGCCACCCGGGCGATGCCGGCGGTCGGCGTGTCCAGACCGGAGAGGATGTTGAGCAGGGTCGACTTGCCCGAGCCGGACGCGCCGACGATCGCCACCAGCTCACCCCGGTCGATGACCAGGTCCAGACCCTGCAGGGCGACGACCTCCACCCCCTCGGTCTTGAAGATGCGCACCAGACCGTCGCAGACGATGTGTCCGCGCAGTCGGTCCTGCCCGCCGGCGCGCTCGGCAGCGCGTTGCGCGGCCCTGTGTTGCAGGGCGGCCAGGTCGGGCACCAGTGACGTCTGTGCGGTAACGGTCATCTCAGCTCTCCTCTCCGAGCCGGAGCACCTCGCCGAGGCGCAGCCGGCGGTTGTTCAGGGCCTCGACGGCGACCGCGAAGCCGAGGGCGACCGCCCCGAGTGCGAACACCGCGACGACCAGGCCGGGTTCGAACGCCACCCGGACCGGCATTCCGCCGGTGAACGCGGACAGGCCGAGCACCGGATTGAGCACCAGCGGGAGCACCGCGCCGACCAGCGCGCCGGTCAGCACCGACACCCCGACCAGCGGGGCCAGCTCGACCAGCAGCAGCCCCCGCCACTGCCGGCGGGACAGGCCGAGGGTGCGCAGCCGGGACAGCACCTGCCCCCGGGCCCGCGCGCCGGCCAGCACGGTGAACGCGATGGCCAGCAGTCCGAGCGCGGTGCCGCCGGCGGCGCCCGCCACGAACCCGAAGGCCAGCACACCGTTCGCGCCACCGTCCCCGAGGTCCCGTCGTACGCCCGCTCGGGTGTCGACGGTGACCCCGAGCGGCCGTTCCCGGCCGGTGACCGCGCCCTGCTGCTGGTAGCGCAGCTGGCCCTGGTCACCGGCCTGCCGTAGCGCCTCCACATCGAGCCGGTCCCCGGCGACCAGCAGGCTGGTCGGCACGGGCGTGGTGTTCCGCGGCGGCAGCGCCTGCCAGGGCAGGATGACGAATCGGCTGGTGCTCGCCGCCAACAGCGGGAAGCTGTCCTGCGCGCCGGCCACCCGGAACTCGTACCGTTGCCCCTGCACCGACACGAACGCCGAGCCCTGCAGGCCCGTGCGCGACAGGTCGGCGGCGACGGCCGGGGACACGATCGCGGGCAGCGGTCCCGGTTCGGCCCGGGCGGAGCGCAACGCGTCCGGCACCGTCACGTCCAGCTCTGAGTCGCCGGTCACCCTGGCCAGTCCGGGTCCGTCGACCAGCAGCACCGTGGTCTGCCCGACCCGGGCGTCGGTGCCGACCTCGTCGCTTGCCAGCCGCTCGCCCGGCTCGATCAGGACCGGGGTGGCGGCCTGGACGCCGGGCAGACCGGCCAGCGCCTCGACCGTGTCCGGGGCGAAACGTTCCCCCCGGATCACCGCGTCGGCGGGAACGATCCGCTCCACGGCCCGGTCACGGCTGGCGTCGACGCCGGCGGCGACGACCGCGCAGAACGCCGCGGTGCCGATCGCCAGCACCACGACGACCAGCGGCGCGGCGACGGCGGATCGCCCGGCCCGCGCGGTGCCGAGGAATGTCACGCTGCCGCGCGTGCGCGCGGCCAGCCGGCTGACCAACCGCAACGGCCAGGGGTACGCGCGCAGCGCGAGCACCGCCGCGGCGACCGCGAGCAGCACCGGCACGGACACCAGCAGCGGGTCCACCTCGCCGAGGGTGAGCCCGCGTCGGCGCAGCAGCACCGCGGCGAGCCCGGCCAGCAGCAGCAGGGAGACCTCGACGGTGAGCCGGCGGGCCGACGGGCGCACCCGGACCAGGTCCCGGCGAGCGACACCGCCGCTTGGCACCGCCAGTGTCGCCAGCGGCAGCGCCAGGGTGACCAGCACGGTCGCCGCCGCGGCGTACGGGGCGGTCGGATCCGGAGCGCCGGGGAACAGGGTGCCGAGCAACCAGCCGACCAGGGCGGCGACCGGCACCACCAGCAGTGACTCGGCCAGACTGCGACGGGCGCCGGCGGTGGCGGCGCCGCCACGGGCCCGGATCAACGCGAACTCCGAGCGACGCCGGCGGGTGGCCAGGGTGGCCGCGAGCACGATCAGACCGGCCAGGGTGGCCAGCACACCGGCGCCGATGACGGCGAGCAGGGTACGGGCGGCGTTCACCTGGGCGGCGAAGGCCCGCAGCGGAACGTCGACGCCGACGGTCAGCGTGAAGCCCGGCGGAACGTTGCGCTGCATCTCCTGCAGGCCGCCGATCATCTGGTCCAGACCGCGTGCGTCGATCCGGTCGATGCCCAGTCGGTACCGCCACTCGGACTGGATCGGCCAGCCCTCCGCGGCCCGCTTGTTCATGGCGGACTGGGCGATCACGCCGGTGATGGTGAACGGCTGGCCGTCGCCGCTCGGTTCGATGACCCGCAGCAGCTGCGGCAGTCCGTCCCACAACCCGTCCGCGGGGTCGATGGGCCGGAACAACCCGGACACCACCACCGGTTTCGGGTTGCCGAAGGTGCCCGCGAGGTCGACGGTGCCGATCCGCAGCCGGCTGCCGGCACGCAGGTTGAGCTTGTGGGCCACGTCGACGTCCAGCGCCACCTCGATCGGCCGGTCCGGGACGTACGTCTCACTGGGCCAGGTGCCCTCGACGAGGGCGCCGGCATCCTGAATCCCGGGCATGGCCCGCAGACCCAGATCGACCAGCAGTTTGCGGGCCGCGAGGTCCGGTCCGACCAGTCGGGTCGGGGGGAGGTCCACCCGGTGCCACCGCTCGGTGACGGCCGAGCGTACCCGGGGCGGCATCGCCGCGACCAGGCCGTCGAACCGTTCCTGCGACTCGGCCATCGCCGTCTTCGTCGTGGGAACGGCGGAGTTCGACGTGTACGAAAGGTCCCGGCGAGCGGCGGGCTCATTGGTGAGCTGCGCCCGCAACCCCTGTTCCGCGAGCCGGTTGACGAGTCGGGGCACTCCGCTGACCAGGAGGGTGACCACCAGGGTCAGCACCGCCAGCAGCAGGAACTGCCCGCCGTACGCCCGGACCCGGCGGGCGGCCGCGCCGACGCTCATCGTTCTCCCCCGATTCGCAGCTGCACCGCCGCCACCCGCTGACGGATGCCGGCGGCGATGAACGCGCTGAAGGCGAGCGCCGCCAGCAGCAGGCCGACCGCGGTCAGGCCGATGGGCACCCAGGGCAGCGCGAAGGCCGCCGGGGGCACCGGCCGGCCGGCGGCCGGGGTGAGGATGACCAGTGGAGCCATGGTGGCCCCGACGGTGGCGCCGAGCAGCAGCCCGACCCCGACGCCGATGCCGGCCAGGAAGGTCTGCTCGGCCAGCAACGCCCGGGCCAGCAGCCGAGGTGTCGCGCCGAGGGTGTGCAGCACCGCGAACTCGCCCACCCGACGCCGGGCGGTGGCCCACACGTCGACCATGAGACCGACCAGGGCGAGCAGCACCGCCCCGAGCGCCGCGGCGAGCATCCCGGTGCGCGAGCCGCGCCAGTACGGGTCGTCGGCGGCGGCCTCGATCACGGCTCGCCGGTCGAGGACGGTGACGCCGGTCAGTTCACCGGTGGCGCGGGCCGCAGCCGCCGGGTCGTCGGCGCCGATCCACCACTCCGGCACCGGCCGGACGGTCCCGCCGGCGCGGATCAGCGCGTCGACCGCCGTGGGCAGGTCGAGCAGCACGCCCTCGCCGGTGGTGGTCGGCACGGAGTCCAGTTCGCCGAGCAGTCGGGCCGGCACGGACGCGCCGGAGAGGGTCAGGTTGAAGGTGTCGCCGGTGCGCAGGCTCAACGCGTCACGTACTCCGGCGGTCATCAGCACCGGAACGGGTGCGATCTGCCCAGCGGGCACGATGGCGAACCGGGTGGGCGGTTGGTAGGCGAACTGCCCGCCGGGGATCACCTCCACCGGGTAGCTCGCGGCGACCCCCGTCGCGGTGGACCGCGCCACGGCGGGCGCCTGGTTGCCGGCCTGGCGGCCGGTCGTGGTGATCCAGTCCCCGGTCAGTTCGGCGGGTCGCGTGGTCCCGTCCGCGCCGACGAGCGTCAGTCCGTCCACCTGGAGCTGGTACGAGTTCCCGGCTGCCGCCCCGCCGTCGGCCTCGAAGCCGGCGAGCCGCAGCCGCGCCGGGCCCATGTCGGGCAACTGCACGGTGAACGGCGCAGCCCGCCCGTCGCTGGTGGCGCTGACCGCCGGCAGCCGGAAGGCGAGCCCGTCGGAGCTGGTGACCAGCAGCGCCACCGCGATCTGCTGTGGCCGGACGGCCTGGCCGACGGGGGTGCGAGCCGTGCCGGTGATCGCACGGGTGCCGACGGGCAGTTCGACGCCGGCGGGGGCGCCACGCGCGGCGACCATCCGTTGGTACTGCGTCGACACCGGCTCGTCGCTGAGCCGGTCGGCGAGCCGGACGACGCCGGCCGCGCTGGCCGGGTCGAACCCGATCACGGTCACGGGCAGGTCCCTGCGGCCGACCCGTATCTCGTCGCGCCACGCCGGCACTGCCCGGTGCACACCCGGCAGCGCGGCGAGCTGACCGGCTCGGGACGGCGGGGCGGCGCCGGCCCGCTCGGTCACCCGCAGGTCGGCGCCGACCGTGTGGCCGGCCTGCTCGACCTGGGACCGCTCGCCTGTGCTGACCAGCGACCAGGCCAGGGTGCTCCCGCCGACGGCGAGGGCGAGCAGCAGCACGGGCCCGGCGTGCGGACGCCGGCCGGCCTGCCACATGCCGAACATGGTGGCCGTCCACGGCCGCCGGTCGACGAACCGTTCGGCGAACCGGGTCAGCGGCGGGAGCACCCGCAGCACCAGCACGGCCCCGGCCAGCACACCGAGGGTCGGGGCGGCCACCAGCAGCGGGTCGAGCCCGAGACGGCCGTTCGAGCCGGCCAGCGGTGAGGCGTACCGGCGCAGTTGCACCCAGGCGAGCACGGCGAGTGCGACCAGCACCAGGTCGACGCTGGCCCGCTGGATGCTCGCCGACCGGTTCGGCCGGGACCGGGCGGCCATGTCGGCCACGTACGTGCCGGCCCCGCGCAGCGTCGGCGCGACCATGGCCACCAGGCATCCGGCGGCGGTCGCCGCGGCAGCCGCCCAGACCAGGGTGGCGTTGCCGCCGGCGACGGACAGTTCCGCCGCCCCGCCGGGCCGGACGAACCGCAGCGCCTCCCCGGCGAGCACCGGCCCGAGCAGGGCGGCCGGCGCCACCACGAGGGTCGCCTCCCGGGCGGCCAGGCCCGCGAGTTGGCTCCGGGCAGCGCCCCGGGCGCGCAGCAGCGCGGTCTGCGGACGGCGGTCCTCGTGCAGCAGGGCGGCGACCAGCACCAGCGCGTACCCGCCGAGCACCAGGATGAGCAGCAGCGGAGTGGCCAGCGCGGAGCGTCCCACCAGGTCGGCGCGGGCGATCCGGTCGAGCAGTTGGTCCATCTTCGTCAGGGACTGCGCCGAGCTGCCCAGTTGGGCGGCCTCCGGCACCGCCGTCGAGGCCGCGTTCACGGCGGTCCGCACCGCGGGCAGGTCACCGGCGTTGACGCCGCCGAGGTCCGGTTCGGCCAGCCAGGACGCCGTCACCGAGCCCGGGAAGGCGGTCGCGAAGTCGGCCGGGTCCAGCGCGAACGGCCCGTACGAGGTGGCCGACCCGACGCTGCCCGCACCCACACCGGGGGCCAGCAGCCAGTACGCCTCGGTCGGGTCGCGGGGCCGCCAGGTGCCGGCGAGCACCACCTCACTGGCCTTCTCGGTGGAGCGGTCCCGCAGCGGGATCCGCTCGCCGGTGGTGAGGCCGAGTGTCGTGGCGACCCGTTCCGGCAGGCTCACCTGGACGGGTTTCGCTCCGGGACGCGGCCACGCTCCGCTGGCCAGCTCGGCGTGCGCGGCCAGGTCGTCGAGGGTGGCCAGGTTCGCGAAGATCGGCTCGTCGCCCGTGCGCGGCACCGAGCCGAGGTCGCCGGTCAGCTCCCGGCCGGTGCCGTACCGGGCCCCGGCGACGGTGACCGGGACCCCGGCGAGCCCGTCGGCGAACTGGGCCCGTGCCGCCTGGTCGCGGGTGGCGAACTCGGCGGCGTCACGGCCGCCGGCGCCGCTGATGAGCAGGCCGCGTTCCTCGGCCGGCGACGCGGCGACCAGTGCTCGCTGCCCGGCGTCCACCGCCCGGCGGTTGTAGTCGGACAGACCGGTGACCAACGCTACGGCCACCAGGGCGGCGATCACCGCGGCAACCAGCAGACCCCGCGCCTCGCGGGCCCGCCTCCACACCAGCTTCATCCGACGCCTCCCCTGGCCCTGGCGGGCCGACGACCTTCAAGACCGGTCACCTACGGGGAAAGGTTCGCGCCCGTTACATGATCGTTATTACGAGTACGACCGGCGTGGTCACGTTCCGCGGCGGACCGTCCGTACCGCGAACACCACCGCTCCAACGACGAGCAGGGCACCGATGAGCTGGAGGCCCGGCGAGTCGTCGGCTCCTGCGTACACGAGGGCGGCGATGACGTAGCTCATGGGGTTTCCTCCTCGACCCACTCGAGCAGGTCTCCGGGCTGACAGTCGAGCACTCGGCACATCGCTTCCAGGGTGCTGAAGCGGACGGCCTTGGCGCGGCCGTTCTTCAGGACCGCCACGTTCGCCGGGCTGAGCCCGACGCGCTCGGCGAACTCGCCGACGCTCATCTTGCGCTTGGCCAACTCGACGTCGATGCGGACGATGATGGGCATCAGATCACCGTTTCCGTGTCGGTCCGCAGCGTGGTGGCCTGCCGCACAGCGCGCGCATCACGACCATGAGGAGCCCGAGCACCGTGACGCCCATCGTCAACAGGAACCGCAGGATCGGGCCGCCCGGGTCGTCCGCGTTGAAGCCGACGTAGAGGAAGACGCCCACCAGCACCACCCACCCCGCGCCGATGGCCCACACGATCAGGTCGACCCCCTTCAGGGACGCCTCGTGCGGGTGGAGCCCGCATACTCGGACCGTGACCAACCAGAGCGACGCCCTCCCCGTGCTGAGCATCGACGGCGCCTCGTTCGTCGACTTCGCCGGCTTCGTACGCGAGTTCTCGCGGCTGCTGCCGCACGCCACGTGGAACGGAAACCTCGACGCCTTCAACGACATCCTGCACGGAGGCTTCGGCACCCCGGAGACACCGTGGGTGCTCAGGTGGCTCAACTCCGACACGTCGCGGGCGGCACTCGGTCATGACGCGACGGTCCGTTGGCTGGAGCAGATCCTGCGCACCTGCCACCCGTCGAACCGGGCCGACATCGAGGCCAGGCTCCGCAACGCGCGACGCGGCCAGGGGCAGACGCTGTTCGACATGATCGTCGAAATCATCCGCGACCACGGCCCACGCGGCGAGGATTCCGAGAACGGCATCCTCCTCGAACTACTCTGAACCGTGGCGGACGAACCGAACTCCTGAGCCGTCGGCGCCGAACCCGAGCGGGTGGACACCCACGCCGCCGGTTGCGACCACCCCACCTCGCAGCACCCCACCTCGCAGCGCGCCGCAACGGCCCGGTCGGAAATCACGTCCGGGAATCGCTGGCGAGAACGAGCCCGAGTGCCGATCGCCTACGTTCGCCGGTGGTAGTGGTTGCGGCGCGGCAGTTGCTCCGGGTCGAGCCAGGCCGGCGGCACGAACTCCGGGTGGCCGTCGCCGCCGAGGCGGACGACCCAGTCGCCCTGGTGGACGTGTCGGTGGTGGTGGCCGCAGAGCAGGACGGCATTGTCGAGGCTGGTCGGGCCACCGTCGACCCAGTGGCGGATGTGGTGGGCAGCGCACCAGCGCGGCGGCCGGTCGCAGCCCGGGAACGCGCAGCCGCCGTCCCGGAGGACCAGAGCTCGACGCAGCGGACCAGAGATGAGACGGCGCTGTCGGCCCACATCGAGAACCTGGCCGGCACCGCCCAGCACGGCAGGCAGGATGCCGGCATCGCAGGCGAGCCGACGCACTGAGTCGGGGGTGAGGTGCGGGCCGATGTCGAGGGCACCGGCATCCAGTTGCCGCGTCAGGCCGTCGTAACTGGTGGTGACGACGACCTGGGCGGGATCGCCGCCGTGCTCGGGCAGCTCACCGGTACGCAGGGCGAGCCGGCACACGTCGGCGAGGGCATCGTGGCGGCGCTGCCCGGGGCTTCGGCTGTCGTCGGGCCCGGAGGGCGCGGTGAGCGGATCGATGGCGGCGCGCAGCAGCGCGGCGGCCTCCGCGTCGAGCGTGCCGGCGACCCGCAGTCGACCGCCGGTCTGCTCGGAGATGGTGACGTGCCGGTCGCGGGCGGCTCGCGCGTCCTCGGCCTTCAAGGCCGCCGCGGCGGCAGCATCGGCGAGGTCTGGGGCGACGTGGTCGAGGATCCGAGTGCCCATCTTGCGCAGCAGGGTGGGATCGAACTGCTCGGCCCACTCCACCAGCACGCCGACGGCCTTGTCGGCGACCTCGGCACCCGCTGAGGCCGACACGGTGGCGGCCGCGTCGACGATGACCCGGGCCTGTTCGACGCTGACCGCACCATCCGCCAGGGCTGCCCGCACGCCGGGCGGTGCCACGTCGAGCGAGGCAGCGAGCCCGACCAGCCGACGGGCGGCGGCGACGTCAAGGCGCAGGCGGTGACGCAGCCACACCGCCGTCGAGGACGCACCCTGCGCGACCGCGGTGCCCCGGCCGTCCAACTCGCGCACCGCCGCCACCTGCACCGCGGCCAGACGCTGTTGCAGCCGGTGAGTGGCATCGATCGTCGCGATCAGGTCATGCTCGGACAGGGCCCAGGCGGCAGTGTCGGCGCAGGTCGCCACCGCACTCTCCACCCGCGCCAACTCATCGATCACAGGCGAATTTTAGAACGGGTGTACGACACTTTCGGCCGTCCGAACATCGACGGACCGCACCCGGTATTGCGAGGTCAGGCGCCGCCATCTGCCAACTCCGGGCGGTGCTGCCTGATCCACGCCGCAACGTCCGACCTCCGCCAGACCTTGCCCTGCACCAAGTCTGCGACCGGCTCCGGGAAGTTGCGGTGGCTGTTGATCACGTAAACCCGCTGCTTGCCGGGCGGATCGGGTGGCGCTGTCGATCTACATGGCCAGCCAGTTGTTCGACGCCGCGGCCGACCTGTGCCGACTCAACCCCGATCCGGCGCCCGACCCGGCGGAGCTGTTCGCCAGGTTCCTGGCGTGGACCGCCCGACCGCCGACGTGAGCGGGCCGGGCGCCGACGTGAGCGGGCCGGGTCAGGCGCTCTCGCGCTTGGCGCGGCTGGGCTGCACGCGCTTGGGTTCGCCGGGCATCTTCGGGTGGTCCGGCGGGTAGGGCAGGTCGCCCTGGCCGGCCGCGGCGTCGCGCTCGGCCCACTCCAGCAGCGGCGTGATGTCCCACGGGGCGTCGTCGATGCCGGCGTGCGGGTCGCCCTGCTTGGCGAGCCGGGTCGGGACGCTGCGCAGGTCGAAGTCGTCCGGCTCGACGTCGGGCAGCTCGTCCCAGGTGACCGGGGTGGAGACGGTGGCCCGGGCGTTGGCCCGCAACGAGTACGCGCAGGCGATCGTCCGGTCCCGGGCCATCTGGTTGTAGTCGACGAAGACCCGGGTGCCGCGCTCCTCCTTCCACCAGGCGGTGGTCACCAGGTCGGGGTTGCGGCGCTCCACCTCCCGGGCCAGCGCGATCGTGGCGCGACGCACCTCGGTGAACGTCCAGCGGGGCTGGATGCGCAGGTAGACGTGCACGCCGCGGCCCCCGGAGGTCTTCGGCCAGCCGGTCGCGCCCAGCTCGTCGAGGAGCGCGCGGACCTCGCCGGCGGCCCGCGCCGCGTCGGCGAAGTCGGTGCCGGGCTGCGGGTCGAGGTCGATGCGCAGCTCGTCGGGGCGGTCCACGTCGGCGGCGCGCACCGGCCACGGGTGAAAGACGATCGTGCCCATCTGTGCCGCCCAGGCCACGTGCGCCAGATCGGCCGGGCAGAGTTCGGCCGCGCTGCGACCGCTGGGGAAGGTGATCTGGGCGGTGGTCACCCAGGGCGGCACGCCCCGGGTGGGCACCCGCTTCTGAAAGAACGCCGCACCCTCGACGCCCTCGGGGAAGCGTTGCAGCGTGGTGGGCCGGTCCCGCAGGGCGCGCATGATCCCGTCGCCGACCGCCAGGTAGTAGTGGAAGACGTCCGCCTTGGTGAACCCCCGCTGCGGGAAGATCACGCGGTCCGGACTGCTCAGCCGTACGCTGCGCCCGGCCACCTCGACCTCGGCGGCCGCTGCCTTGGTGCCACCCATCCCGCGACCTTATGCCACGCCCCCGACGTTCGACGTACCGTTGACAGGTGAGTCTTGACGACAACAACCTGCCCAAGACCGAGGACGAGTGGCGTGTCCGCCTGAGCCCCGAGGAGTTCCACGTCCTGCGGGAGGCCGGCACCGAACGCCCGTGGACCGGCGAGTACGTGGACACCAAGACCCAGGGGGTCTACCACTGTCGCGCCTGCGGTCTCGAACTCTTCTCCAGCGACACGAAGTTCGACTCGCACTGCGGGTGGCCGAGCTTCGACGACGCCATCCCGGGCCGGGTCAAGGAGATCGAGGACCGCAGCCTCGGCATGGCCCGTACGGAGATCCGCTGCGCCCGTTGCGACAGCCACCTCGGGCACGTGTTCCACGGCGAGGGTTTCACCCCGAAGGACACCCGGCACTGCGTCAACTCGATCTCGGTCCGGCTGGAACCGCGCTGACGGGCACGCTCAGGGCGTACCCCTGAGCAGCTCGACCTCGGCGCTGCGGGACTGGTCGATCCGCCGGGCCAGGTCGCGGACCCGCTCGTTGCGGCCGACGTCGACCTGGGCCCGGGCCAGGCCGGCGGCGGCCCGCTGGTGGTCGGCGAGGACCTCGCGCAGCACCCGGTCGACGTCGGCGTCCGACGCGGCCCGCAGCCGGTCGAGCGCGGTGTCGTCGCCGTGCCCGGCGTGGTCGTGCCCGGCCGTGCTCATGCCCGGCCCGGTCGTGGGCAGCCAACCGCGCATGGCCGACAGCTCGTCGGCCTCGGTCGCCTCGATGGCGGCGGCCAGGGTGCGCAGCGCGTCGTCGCGCAGCCGGTCCCGGACGAGCCGGACGATCTGCAACGTGCGTTCGCTGTGCCCGACCATCGTGCTCAGGAACACCACGTCGATGCCGCTCATCTCGGCTCCGGCCGGCGGCGCTCCGGCCGCCGCGGGCCCGGCCGTGGCCGACGCGGCCGGGGACGCGGGAGCTGGCGGGCGCTCCGTCGGCCCGGCGCAGGCGGTGAGCAGCGACGCGACGACCAGGCATGTCAGCAGGGTTGCGCGGGGCATGCCGAGGGCTCCGATCATCCGGGGACGGCGACACGGGTGCGGCCGGGGCCGCACCCGTGCGGGTCAGACCTGTTGCCAGAGGGCCGGTACGTTCGGCGGCTCCCAGCCGGGGATCGCCGTGTGGGCCTGCCGGCAGCGGTACGTCAGGCCGCCGTAGGTGACCTGGTCGCCGACCTGGTACGCCCGGTTGGCGGTCCAGGTGCCACCCGTCGCGGGCGGGGTCGTCGGCGCCGTGGTCGGGCTGGTGGTGGGCCGCGGCGTGGGTGAGGTGGTCGGCGTCGGCGTGGGGGTGGGCGTCGACCCGCCGCCGCCGATCTGCACGTCGATGCAGGAGTAGAACGCGTTCGCGGTGTCGGCGATGTTCCACACCGCGAGGATCTTCTGCCGGCCGGAGAAGTTGCCCAGGTTGACGGTGTGCGAGACCGTCGCGCCCGGCTGCTGCCCGTTGCCGTTGACCACGCCGACGCGGGTGTTGCCGATCCAGTACTCCCAGTTGCTGGTGGCGTGCCGGGCGGTGTTGACCCAGGTGAAGGTCAGCGAGCTGCCGACCGACGTGGCCGGCCAGCCCCGACTGTCGTCGTTGAGGACGGCGAACTGGGCGATGCCGGCGTTGCAGCTCTTGAGGCCCTTGGGCCCTTCGACGCTCTGCGGCTCGTACTTGATCTGCCCGCAGTCGGGCACCCGGCCCTGCGCGCAGAGCGCCTGCCGGCTCGGTGGGGCGGAGACGTAGCCGTGCGCCTGGGCGGGCGCGGCGACGGTGAGGGTGGCGGCGACAGCGCCCGCCGCCACCAGCGGGACGGTGATTCTTCGACGCATGGGGGCAGCTCCTTCTCCAGGTGCGGTGAGGTGCCCCCAAGGTAATTTAAACTTTATTAACAGTAAAGGGTGCGGTCGATAAATACATCGATGGTGACGACTTCGCTCCTCAGAGTCGCAGCAGGCCGCCGCGGTCGTCGACCTCGTCGGCCGTCTCGATCATGGCGATCCTCCGGGGTTACGGCGCTCATCGGACCTAACGGACGACACGCCGGAGCCGACACGCCGCTCAGCCCGGCCAGCTGGCGGTAATTCGCCCGCCGCCGCCCTGCCCTGGGGGAGTCTGATGGCACATATCCTGATACGGGGGGTTTTCGGTGGCAACCTGCGAGGTCTGCGGCAACGACTACTGGATGGCGTTCGAGGTGCACACCGTCAGCGGTGACGTGCACACCTTCGACTCGTTCGAGTGCGCGATCCACCGCCTGGCACCCATCTGCGAACACTGCCAGATCAAAATCGTCGGGCACGGCGTGGAGGTCAACGGTCGGTTCTTCTGCTGCGGGCACTGCGCCCGCGCGGTCGAGGGCGCCGAGGGCGCCGAGATCCGCGACGCCGTCGGCGCCCGCCCCGCCTGACCACACTTCCCGCGCGGACGCCGCGTGAGCCTGCTCGGCCTACGATCGGTGCGTGCCCCAGCAGACCACCGAGATCCGGGCGGCGTCCTTCGCCGACCTGGACACCCGCACCTTCCACGACCTGCTCAAGCTGCGCATCGACGTGTTCGTTGTGGAGCAGAACTGCCCCTACCCCGAACTCGACGGGCGCGACGTGGAGCCGAGCACGCGCCACCTCTGGTTGACCGATGGCGACGCGCCGCTGGCGTACCTGCGGATCCTCGCCGACCCCGACGGCGCCGCCCGGATCGGTCGGGTGGCGGTGGCCCCGAAGGCGCGCGGCGGCGGGCAGGCGGGCCGGCTGATGACGGCGGCGCTGGACCTCGTCGGCAACCGGCCCTGCGTGCTGGAGGCCCAGTCGCACCTGGTCGGTTTCTACGCCCGGCACGGCTTCGCGGTGAGCGGCCCGGAGTACGTCGAGGACGGCATCCCGCACACCCCGATGCACCGCCAGCTCATTGACGTCTGACGATTGGCCTGGCATCGTGCCGGGTAGAGCCATCGCGGGAGCAACGCAATAGGCACGGGAGCGGGCAACTCCCGGCTGTCCGGGTGTCGTCGTCCGACCTCATCCCCCCGGGGGCTCCATGTCCACTTTCGTCCGATCACCACGCGTGCTCCGGCCACTCGCCATCGCGGCGGCCGCCACGCTCCTGCTGACCACCGCGCTGAGCGTCACGCTGGTCCAGCCCGCCTCCGCGCACGGCTCGGTCGTCGACCCGGCCTCGCGCAACTACAGCTGTTGGCAACGCTGGGGCAGCGACTTCCAGAATCCGCGGATGGCCACCGAGGACCCGATGTGTTGGCAGGCCTGGCAGGCCGACCCGCAGGCCATGTGGAACTGGAACGGGCTGTTCCGCGAGGGTGTGGCCGGCAACCACCAGGCCGCCGTCCCCAACGGCCAGCTGTGCAGCGGCGGACGCACCCAGAACGGTCGCTACAACGCCCTGGACACCATCGGTGCGTGGAAGGCCACCCCGGTGTCGAACAACTTCCGGCTGCGCTTCTTCGACCAGGCCAGCCACGGCGCCGACTACATCCGGGTGTACGTGACCAAGCAGGGCTTCAACTCGTCGACCGAGGCGCTCGGCTGGAACGACCTGGAGCTGGCCGGCCAGATCGGCAACACCCCGGCATCGCAGTGGGACAAGGACACCGGTGGCGTGTCCATCCAGATCCCGGTCAGCGCGCCGGGCCGCACCGGGCGGCACATCGTCTACACCGTCTGGCAGGCCAGCCACCTGGACCAGTCGTACTACCTGTGCAGTGACGTGGACTTCTCCGGTGGCACGAGCACCCCGCCGCCCACCACGCCGCCGCCGACGACCCCGCCGCCCACCACGCCGCCGCCCACCACCCCGCCCCCGAGCACGCCGCCGCCGAGCACCCCGCCGCCGAGCACTCCCGTGCCGGCCGGCGCCTGCTACGCGACGTACACGATCACCGGTCAGTGGGCCGGCGGCTTCCAGGCCGAGGTGAAGGTGACCGCGGGGGCCAACTCGCCGACCCAGAGCTGGTCGGTGAGCTGGAACTTCAACAACGGGCAAAAGGTCGCGTCCGCGTGGAACGCCGACCTCACCACCAACGGCACATTGGTGACCGCGCGCAACGTGAACTACAACGGCGCCCTGGCCGGCGGAGCGAGCACCACGTTCGGCTTCCTCGGCTCGTGGACCGGCAGCAACCCCGTTCCCCTGGTCTCCTGTACGAAGACCAGCTGATCCCCGTCCGGCGCCGCACCCGGGCGGGGGCGCGGCGCCGGCCGGCGGGGCTCAGACCAGGCAGTTGACGATCTCGGCGACCGACCGGCGGCGGCCCGTGTAGAACGGGACCTCCTCGCGGACGTGCCGGCGGGCCCCGGAGGCGCGCAGGTCCCGCATCAGGTCGACGATCCGGTGCAGCTCGTCGGCCTCGAAGGCGAGCATCCACTCGTAGTCGCCCAGCGCGAACGACGCGACCGTGTTGGCCCGGACGTCCGGGTAGCCGCGGGCCATCTTGCCGTGCTCGGTCAGCATCTCGCGCCGCTCGGCGTCGGGCAGCAGGTACCACTCGTAGGAGCGGACGAACGGGTACACGCAGATGTAGGGGCGGGCCTCCTCGCCGGCGAGGAACGCCGGGATGTGGCTCTTGTTGAACTCCGCCGGCCGGTGCAGCGCCATCTGCGACCAGACCGGGGTCAGCGCCCGGCCCAGCGTGGTGCGGCGGAACCGCAGGTACGCGTCCTGGAGCGCGTCGCTCGACGCGGAGTGCCACCAGATCAGCACGTCCGCGTCGGCGCGCAACCCGGACACGTCGTACACGCCCCGGATCACCACGTCCTTGCCGGCCAGCTCCTCGAAGAGGGACTCGACCTCACCGATGACGTTGTCCCGCAGGGACGGCAGCGGGGCGCTCGCCCGGAACACCGACCACATCGTGTAACGGATGCTGTCGTTCAGCTCCCGCAGCCGGGCCGCGTTGGTCTGCTCGGTCATCTCGTCGATCCTCCCAGTGCTGTGATGATCTCGTCGGCTGCCGTCTCGCCGGAGCGGACGCAGACCGGTATGCCGACACCGTCGTAGCCGGCGCCGGCCAGGGCCAGGGTGGGATGCGCGGCCCGCAGCGCCGTCCGCGCGGCGGAAACCCGGTCGGCGTGCCCCGGGGCGTACTGGGGCAGCGCGCCGCCCCACCGCTGCACGTGCCCGTCGACCGGGGCGGGCAGCGGGGCGCCGAGCACCGCCGACAGCTCCCGGTGCACGGTGGCGGCCAGGTCGGCGTCCGGGCGCTGGAGCTGCGCCTCCTCGCCGTAGCGGCCCACCGAGGCGCGCACCAGCGCCAGCCCGTCCGGCCGCCGCAGGTGCCCCCATTTCGTGGTGAAGAACGTGGCCGCCTTGATCAGCAGTCCCTCGGTGCTCGGCACCAGGAAACCGGACAGCTCGGGCAGCAGCGGCTGCGGCAACGCCAGGGTGACCAGCGCGACGCTCGCGTAGTCCAGCTCGCCCACGGCCGAGGCGGCCACCGGGGCCGGGCCGGCGAGCAGCCGGGCCGCCGGCCGGGCCGGCACCGCCAGCACCACGGCGTCCACGTCGACTACCGACGACTTCAGCTCGGCGCGTCTGCCGCCGCGCCACGACCTGAAGCCGTCGTCGGGAGCGCGGGTCGGGCCGACCGTGAGCCGCCAACCCGTGCCGGTCGGCGTGAGATCGCGTACCGCCGCGTCCCGTCGTACCGTCGCGCCGCTGGCCGTCACCGCCGCCTCGACCAGGGTGCTCAGCCCACCGGCCAGGGTGCCGAAGACCGGGGCGCCCGGCGCGCGCGGCGCGGCGGCCTGCGCAGCCCGGACCGCGCCGACCAGGGTGTGCTCCACCCGGGCGGCACGCGCCAGCGCCGGCATCGTGGTCACCAGGGAGAGGTCGTCCGCGCGGCCCGCGTACACGCCACCCAGCATGGGGTCGACCAGCCGGTCGACCACCTCGTCGCCGAAGCGGGACCGGACCAGCGCGCCCACCGAGACGTCCGCGGCCGGCCCGACCAGCGGCCGGCCGCCGTCGGTGTCGGCGTCCGCGGCCGGGCGCGCGACCGTGGCCACCCGCTCCAGATCCCCGGGTACGCCCACCAGCGTCCCGCCCGGGATGGGGCGCAGCCCCCCGTCGACGACCAGCGCGGCCTGCCCGACGCTGGGGTGCACGATTTTCTCAGCCAGTCCGAGCCGGCGAGCCAACGCCACCGCGGCGCTCTCGGCCCCGGTCGGGTCGCGCATCAGGAACGACTCGGCGCCGAACTCCACCGGCGCTCCGGCCAACGTCCCGGTGCGCAGCTTGCCGCCCACCGCGCCGGACTGCTCGTACACCGTGATCTCGGTGCCCTTCGGCGCGCGGTCGCGCAGCCGGACCGCGGCGGCCAGCCCGGCGATCCCGCCACCGACCACCGCCACCCGCCAGGGCTGCCGCATCGCCGTGTCAGCCCTCGTCGGCCCGGCGGCTGGAGACCTCGTGCACCAGCGCGACCACCCGGGTCAGCACGTCCGGGTCGGTCTCCGGCAGCACACCGTGGCCGAGGTTGAACACGTGCCCGGGGGCCGCCCGCCCCTGCGCCAGGATCCGGCGCACCTCGGCCTCCACCACCGGCCACGGCGCGAGCAGCACGGCCGGGTCCAGGTTGCCCTGCACCGCCTTGTCCGGGCCGATCCGGTGCGTGGCCACGTCCAGCGGGACACGCCAGTCGACGCCGACCACGTCCGCGCCGGCCTCACTCATCGCGCCGAGCAGCTCGGCGGTGCCCACCCCGAAGTGGATCCGCGGCACGCCCGCGTGCGACCGCTCCGGCTCGGCGCGTCTGTCGTCGCGCCCCGCCCCGGAGCGGTCGTCGGCCAGCCCGCTCAGCACCGCCGTCGAGTGCGGCAGCACGTAGCGACGGTAGTCGGCCTCGGAGAGCGCGCCCGCCCACGAGTCGAACAGCTGCACGGCCGAGACGCCGGCCTCGATCTGCACCCGCAGGAAGGCCAGCGTCACCTCGGCCAGCCGGCCGCAGAGCGTGTGCCACAGCTCGGGCGCGCCGTACATCAGCGCCTTGGTCTTCGCGTGGGTCCGCGACGGGCCGCCCTCGACCAGGTAGCTGGCCAGGGTGAACGGTGCGCCGGCGAAGCCGATCAGCGGGGTGTCGCCCAGCTCGACCACCAGTTGGCGGACGGCCTCGTCCACGTACGGGACGTCGTCGCGGCCGATCGGGCGGATCCGCTCGATGTCGGCGGCGGTACGGATCGGCTCGGCCACCACCGGACCGGTGCCCGGCACGATGTCCAGGTCGATCCCGGCCGCGGCGACCGGCACCACGATGTCGCTGAACAGGATGGCCGCGTCGACCCCGTGCCGGCGCACCGGCTGGAGGGTGATCTCGGTGACCAGCTCCGGGCGACGGCAGGACTCCAGCATCGGCACGCTGGCCCTGATCTCCCGGTACTCCGGCAGTGAGCGGCCGGCCTGGCGCATGAACCAGACCGGGGTGTGCGGCCCGGGCCGACGCCGACAGGCCCGGATGAGGGGCGAGTCGGCCGGGCCGCCGGGGCGCGGGTGTCCGTCTCGGGCGGCAGTGCCCGTGGTGTCCGTGGTCATCGCCGCAATCGTGCCACGCCGCTCGGCCCCAGCCCGCCGCGGGTGAACGGAAGGCGACGCACCTAACGTCCGTCGCGCGGGCGGGCGGGCGGGGTACACGTCGGCGCGCCGTCGAAGCGGGTGGGCCGACGGCGGCATAGGCTGCCGACATGGCCCCCCCGATCGCGCTCCCGGAGACCTTTGCCCGCGCGGTCGCCGGGCTGCGGTCGCCGGCACCGAGACCGGAGATCACCCTCGAGGAGGTCGGCGCTCCCCAGCGGCTCGCGCCGTTCACGTTCGCTCTCGCCGCGACGGTGCTGCGCGACGGCGACGAGGTGGCCACCGGCCGGCTGATCCTGCTGCACGACCCGGCCGGGCACGAGGCCTGGCAGGGCACGCTGCGACTGGTCACCTACGTGACGGCGGAGTTGGAGGTCGACCTCGCCGCCGACCCGCTGCTCCCCGGGGTCGGCTGGACGTGGCTGACCGACGCCCTCGACACCCAGGACGCGGGTCACCGGGCGATCGGCGGGACGGTCACCCAGACCATGTCGACCCGGTTCGGCGACCTGGCCGGGCCGCCGACGGCCGGCGACATCGAGATCCGCGCCTCCTGGACGCCCGTCGACGACGACCTCGCCCCCCACCTGCTCGGCTGGTGCGCCCTACTCGCCTCGACGGCCGGCCTGCCCCCACCCGGGGTCACCGCCCTGGCCGACCGCCGTCCGGCCGCCACCGCCTGAAACCACGGCGGCGGCCGGCACAGCACATCAGAGGTAGTTCTCCGCCTCGTCGCACACCTTGTCGAGGCCCTTCATCGCCGCGTTGTACGCGCCCTTGTTGCCGGCCGCCGCCGCACCCAGCGCGGTGGTCAGCTTGTCCAGGCAGCTCGCGATGACCTTCTTCTGCCGGGCCTGCTCGTCACGGTCGTTGCGGGTGCCGGTCAGGTCCTGCTCGGTGTTGTCGAGCTTGTCCTGCATGGCCTGCAGATCCGTCTTGAGCTTCGCGATCTCGGTGGTGTTGGCCGCGATGGTCCCGTCGCGCTGGCTGACCTGGCTGGTGAGGCGCTTCTCGGTCCGGTTCAGCTCGTTGTTCTTGGTCACGAACAGCCCGGTCATCACACCGCTGACCACGAAGAGAAGCGCGGCCACCAGAGCCAGCACCAGCACCGCGCGACCCCGCCGCGGGGCCGCGGCAGCGCCGTACGGCGCCATCCCGGGCGGACCCGACATGGGCTGCCCGTACGCCGGGCCGGAGACCGGCGGCGCGGACATCGACTGCCCGTACGCCGGACCGGAGACCGGCGGCGCGGACATCGGCTGGCCGGCGTACGGCGGGGCGCTGGCCGGGTGGCCCGGCGTCTGCGGGGTGCCGTACTGCGGCTGCGCGGGCGCGGCGGCACCGTACTGCGGCGTGGGCTGGCCCGGCGTGTACTGCTGCTGCGGCGCGGCCTGACCCGGCGCGTACTGCTGCTGCGGCGCGGCCTGACCCGGCGTGTACTGCTGCTGCGGCGCGGCCTGACCCGGCGCGTACTGCTGCTGCGGCGCGGCCTGACCCGGCGCGTACTGCTGCTGCGGCGCGGCCTGACCCGGCGCGTACTGCTGCTGCGGCGCGGCCTGACCCGGCGCGTACTGCTGCTGCGGCGCGGGCTGCCCGGCCGGGTACCGCACGGTCGGATCGGTGCCGGCCGCGTGCTGCACGGTCGGGTCGGTGCCGGCGGCGTGCTGCACCGTGGCGTCGGGGTCGGGCGAGCCGGCCGGCGGCGTGGGGGTGGCGGGCGGGAGACCCTCCGGTCCGGTCGGTGGCTGGGACATGTTTCCTCCAGGTGAGCAGGTCCTCCGCCGGTAGGCGCGACGGACCAGGTGCGGCGGCGGGATCGTCCGGGACCGAGGACCCGGATGGGTCGGAGACGGCCGAAGAGGCCGTCGATGGCGCGAGCGGCCGAAGAGGCCGTGGGTGGCGCGAGCGGCCGAAGGAGGCCGTCGGTGGCGCGAGCGGCCGGGGCCACAGATCAGCAGATCTTGAAACCGTCGCAGGCCACCTTGATCGGGATGGCGAGCCCGATGCCCTCGGCGTCACGAGCCTTGGCGGTGGCGATGCCGACCACCTGCTTGCTGCCGTTGATCACCGGGCCGCCGGAGTTGCCGGGGTTGATCGGGGCGTCGAACTGGATGGCCGGCCCGGAGCCGCCCTGCGCGGCGCGCAACGCGCTCACCACACCGGTCGTGACGCTGTCCTCCAGGCCGAGCGGAGCACCGACGACGATGATCTGTTGGCCGGACTTCACGGCGCTGGGCGCGGTGACCAGGCCGGTGAACTTGCCGGTCGCCCGCAGGTGCGCCACGTCGTTGGCCTTGTCGACCTTGACGATGGTGGCCGGAAAGCGCTGGTCCGTGCGCTCCAGGAAGACCTGTCGGCCGCCGCTCTCCCAGATCGACTCGACGACGTGGAAGTTGGTGAACAGGTTGGTGCCGCCACCGGCGGCCGGCTTGCCCACCGCGAACGCGGTGCCGGTGAACTGGCCGGCCCGCACCCGGAAGACGCTGGGCAGCACGGCGCTGGCCACCGCCTCGGGGTTGAACGCCGCCCCGGCCTGCTTCTCCAGCGCGTCCGTGCGCTGTTCCAGGCCGTCGAGGCGGGTGCCGTCGCCGTCCTGGGCCTGGGCCAGCCGGCGGTCGGTGGCGGCGAGCCGGTCGCCGAGCCGGTTGAGCTGGTACGCCTGCAGGCCGGCCACGGTGGCCAGCGCGACGACGAGCAACGTGGCGAGCGCCACCGGCCAACGGCGCCGGGTGGGTCGCGCGGGCGGGGTGACGCCCGGCCAGGCGGGCTGGCCGGGGTGAGTCGCGGTCGGGAACGGCGGTGCGCTGGCCAGGTCACCGGCGGGCGGATAGCCGCCCGCGCCGTAGGCTACGGGAGCGCCCGAGGTGTAGGGACCGGCGCCGTGCGGCGCTGGACCTGCCGCGTACGGCGCTGGCCCGGTCGCGTACGGCGTGGCGGTGCCGTGCGCAGCGCCGGTGCCCGGTGCGGCGGCCGTGGTGTGCGGGCCGGCCGGCACGGGCCCCTGGGGCGCCGCGGCCCACTGGCCGGCGTTGGGTGGGGCCGCCCAGCCGGCGCGGGGCGCCGGGACGGCGGCGGTGGGCTCGCCACCGGGGCCCGGCGCACCTTGCCAGGTGGCGCCGACCTCCGGGTGCGGTTCGATGCGCGGCGGCAGAGGGCCCGGCCGTTCGGCCGCCCGCCCGCTCACGTCGTCAGGCCCGGCGCCCGTTGGCCGTGCGTCCCCCGCACCGAAGCCAGCCGTCATGATCGTCTTGCCCTTCCCCGTGGTCGTGCGCTTGCGGCCACGGCCCAGGATCACCCGAGCGGGGCCGGCGGCTCGATGGACCGTACCGGCGCGAACGGGCTTTGTCTCCCCCGATGTCCGGCATCCGATGGGACACCTTGCGGACGCCTGACCGACACACGCCGGACCGGCTGCACACACCGGATCGCGGCGCGCACTAGGGTTGGCAGGTGACCGACGAACCACCCCTGCGCCGTCGGCCCACCGAAGAACTCCCGGGACACGCACCCCAGCACCCGCCGTCGGCCCAGCCGCAGCCGGCGGGCGAGGGGCCCGACCCGACCGACGGTGGGCCCGTTCCGCTGACCGCCCCCCGCGACGGCACCCCTGATCCGGTGACCACACAAGCCGAGCTGGCCGAGGTCGTGGCCCGGTTCGCGGCGGGCACCGGCCCGGTTGCCCTGGACGCCGAGCGCGCTTCGGGCTACCGCTACAGCCAACGCGCGTACCTGGTGCAGCTGCGCCGCGAGGGCGCCGGCACCGCGCTGGTCGACCCGCTGCCGCTGCCCGATCTCAGCGCGCTGGACGCGGTGATCGGCGAGGCCGAGTGGGTGCTCCACGCGGCGAGTCAGGATCTGCCCTGCCTCGCCGAGGTGGGGCTGCGTCCGCGCCGGCTGTTCGACACGGAACTGGCCGCTCGGCTGGCCGGGTTCGAGCGGGTCGGCCTGGCCGCGCTGACCGAGCAGCTACTCGGATTCACCCTGGAGAAGCATCACTCGGCGGCCGACTGGTCGAGTCGGCCGCTGCCCGAGTCGTGGCTGACCTACGCCGCGCTCGACGTGGAGATGCTCACCGACCTGCGCGACGCGCTCGACGCCGAGCTGGCCCGGCAGGGCAAGTCGGCCTGGGCCGCGGAGGAGTTCGCCGCCCTGGTCCGGACCGGCGCCCGACCGCCCCGGGTCCGCGCGGAACCCTGGCGGCGCACGTCGGGCATCCACCGTGTGCGCGGGGCGCGGGCCCAGGCCCGGGTCCGCTCGTTGTGGTACGCCCGGGACCAGATCGCGGCCCGGCGGGACGCCGCGCCCGGCCGGGTGCTGCCCGACTCGGCCATCGTCGCCGCCGCCGAGCTGGACCCGAAAGACGAGAAGACGCTGCTGACGCTGCCCGGCTTCGGGGGCCGGTCGGTCCGTCGGCTGGCCCGCACCTGGCTGGCCGCGCTCGACGACGCCCGGGAGTTGCCGGACGACGCGCTTCCGGTCACCCCGGCGGTGGAGGGCCCACCACCACCGCACCGGTGGGCCGAGCGGGACCCGGTGGCGGCCGGTCGCCTGGCCCGCTGCCGGGAGGTGGTGGTCCGCATCGCGGGCGAGCACAACCTGCCCCCGGAAAATCTGATCACCCCGGATTCGGTACGCCGTCTGGCGTGGAGCCCGCCGGAGGAGGTCACCGAGGACACGGTGGCGGAGTCCCTGCGCGCCTTCAACGCCCGCGAGTGGCAGATCGCCCTGCTGACCCCCGACCTGACCCAGGCCCTGTCCCCCAACCCCATCCCCTGACCCGCCCCCGCCTTCCAGTGTGGGGTGTGCCACAGCGGGGGGTGGGCGGCAGGCTGGTTACTGGCGAGTAGCATCCGGGGTACCGTGCCCGTTCGGCTAGGAGGCTCAAGTGCCCCGTGAAGTTCGGGATGTCGTCTTCGTCGACGGCGTCCGTACCCCGTTCGGCAAGGCGGGTGGCATGTACGCCAACACCCGCGCCGACGACCTGGTGATCCGCTGCATCCGTGAACTGCTGCGCCGCAACCCGCAGCTGCCGCCGGAGCGGGTCGAGGAGGTCGCCATCGCGGCCACCACCCAGATCGGTGACCAGGGCCTCACCATCGGCCGTACCGCCGCGCTGCTGGCCGGTCTGCCCAAGACTGTTCCCGGCTTCGCCATCGACCGGATGTGCGCCGGCGCGATGACCGCCGTGACCACCGTCGCGAGCGGCATCGCCATGGGCGCGTACGACGTCGCCATCGCCGGTGGCGTCGAGCACATGGGCCGCCACCCGATGGGTGAGGGCGTCGACCCCAACCCGCGCATCATCGCGGAGAAGCTGGTGGACCCGTCGGCGCTGGTCATGGGCGCCACCGCGGAGAACCTGCACGACCTGGTCCCGCACATCACCAAGGAGCGCACCGACGCGTTCGCGCTCGCCTCGCAGCAGAAGACCACGAAGGCGTACGCCAACGGCAAGCTCCAGGACGACCTGGTGCCGGTGGCCATCCGCGACACCGAGGGCGGCTGGGGTCTGGCCGGCGTGGACGAGGCCCCCCGCGACACGTCGCTGGAGAAGCTGGCCACCCTGAAGACCCCGTTCCGCCCGCACGGCAAGGTCACCGCGGGCAACGCGGCGGGCCTGAACGACGGCGCCACCGCGAGCCTGCTCGCCGACGAGGCCACCGCCCGCGAGCTGGGCCTGCCGATCGCCATGCGGCTGGTGTCGTTCGGTTTCGTCGGGGTGGAGCCGGAGGTGATGGGCGTCGGCCCGATCCCGTCGACGGAGAAGGCCCTGCGCCTCGCCGGCCTGACCATCGACGACATCGGCCTGTTCGAGCTGAACGAGGCGTTCGCCGTGCAGGTGCTCGCCTTCCTCGACCACTTCGGCATCGCCGACGACGACCCGCGGGTCAACCCGTGGGGCGGCGCCATCGCCATCGGCCACCCCCTCGCCTCGTCCGGCGTACGGCTGATGACGCAGCTGGCTCGCCAGTTCGCCGAGCACCCCGAGGTCCGCTACGGCGTCACCGCGATGTGCATCGGCATCGGCATGGGCGGCACGGTCATCTGGGAGAACCCGAACTGGGAGGGTGGCAACAAGTGAGCGCGCTCGCCGCACCGAACGAGGTCGTCACCAGAGCGCTGCTGCGCCAGGTGAACGTGCCAGGACTGGACCGACCCGCCGCTCTGATCACGCTGGACAACGGCTTCGACCACACCAAGCCGAACACCTTCGGCCCGGCCGGTCTGACCAGCCTGGACGAGGCCATCACGGCCGCGCTCGCCGCCGACCCGGCGTTCATCGCGGTCACCGGCAAGCCGTACATCTTCTGTGTGGGCGCGGACATCGTCGGCCTGCCGCAGCTCGCCGACCGCGCGCAGGCGCTGGAGATCGGCCGGCTCGGTCACCGGGTCTTCGCCCGGCTCAAGGACAGCACCGTGCCCACGTTCGCGTTCGTCAACGGCGCGGCCATGGGCGGCGGCCTGGAGCTGGCGCTGCACTGCCACTACCGGACGCTCTCCGGCGGCGCGGCGGCGCTCGCCCTGCCCGAGGTCTCCCTCGGTCTGGTGCCCGGCTGGGGCGGCACCCAGCTGCTGCCGAACCTGATCGGCATCCCCGCCGCCACGCAGGTGATCATCCAGAACCCGCTCATGCAGAACAAGATGCTCAAGCCGAAGCAGGCCGCCGAGCTGGGCATCGCGGACGTGCTGCTGGAGCCGGCCGACTTCCTGGAGCGGTCCCTGGAGTGGGCCGCCGGTGTGGTGCGCGGTCAGGTCACCGTGACCCGACCCGAGGTCGACAAGGACATGTGGGCGGGCGTGCTCTACTTCGCCCGGGAGACGCTGAACCAGCGGCTGCACGGCGCGGTCCCGGCCGCGTACAAGGCGCTGGACCTGCTGGAGACGGCGAAGGACGGCGACTTCGCCGCCGGCACCGCCGCCGAGGACGAGGCCCTCGCGGACCTAGTCTTCTCCGAGGAACTGCGCAGCGGCCTGTACGCCTTCGACCTGGTGCAGCGGCGGGCCAAGCGGCCGGCCGGCGCACCGGACAAGGGCCTGGCCCGCCCGGTCACCAAGGTCGGCATCGTCGGCGCCGGCCTGATGGCCAGCCAGTTGGCGCTGCTGTTCGCCCGCCGCCTCCAGGTGCCGGTCGTCATGAGCGACCTGGACCAGGCCCGGGTGGACAAGGGCGTCGGCTACGTGCACACCCAGATCGAGAAGGCCGTCACCAAGGGCCGGATGGACAAGGGCACGGCCGCCAAGCTGTACGGCCTGGTCAGCGGCACTGTCGACAAGGGCGCCTTCGCGGACGCCGACTTCGTCATCGAGGCGGTCTTCGAGGACCTGGGCGTCAAGAAGCAGGTCTGGGCCGAGCTGGAGAAGATCGTCTCAAAGGAGGCGGTGCTCGCCACCAACACCAGCTCGCTGTCCATCACCGAGATGGCCGCGGAGCTGGAGCACCCGGAGCGGGTGGTCGGCTTCCACTTCTTCAACCCGGTGGCCGTGCTGCCGCTGCTGGAGATCGTCCGGGGCGAGCGGACCGACGACGCCACCCTCGCCACCGCGTTCGCGGTCGGCAAGCAGCTCAAGAAGTCGAGCGTGCTGGTCAAGGACGCCCCGGCGTTCGTGGTGAACCGGCTGCTCACCCGCTTTTTGGGCACCGTCTTCGCGGCCGTCGACGCCGGCACGCCGCTGGACGTGGCGAACAGCGCACTGGACCCGCTGGGCCTGCCGATGCGCCCGCTCGCCCTGCTCCAGCTGGTCGGCCCGGCCGTGGCGTACCACGTGGGCGGCACCCTGCACGCCGCGTTCCCGGACCGGTTCGGTGTCAGCGAGAACCTCAAGCGGATCGCCGACTCGGGCCAGCCGATCGTGGTCGACGACCAGGTCAACGACGAGGTGGCCAAGCTGCTCGTCGTCGGTGACCAGCCGCTGACCGCCGAGCAGGTACGCCAGAACGCGCTCGACGCGCTCGCGCAGGAGATCCGGCTGATGCTGGACGAGGGCGTGGTCGCCGAGGCGCAGGACATCGACCTGTGCATGATCCTGGGCGCCGGTTGGCCGTTCCACCTGGGCGGCGTCACGCCGTACCTGGACCGGACCGGCACCAGCGAGCGGGTCACCGGTCGGCGGTTCCTGCCGCTCGGAGCGGCGAGCCTGCCCGCCTGACAAGATCCCAGCACCACCGTCGCGGTGGCCGGACCGTCCCTCGTGGACCGGGCCGGCCACCGCGCTCGTTGGTGACCGGCCGTGGAGCGTGCCGGGACCTGGGCGGGGGAACGCCGGGGCGGTCGCCGGGTTACGATCACGCGCTTTGCACACCCATCCTGGAGCTGACTGATGTCCCAGCCGCCGGCCAACCCCTTCGGCCCGCCGCACGATTCCCCTCACCCGCCGCAGGAGCCGGGCCAGCCGGCCGTGCCGCAGCAGCCGGGCCAGCCGCAGCAGCCCGGCGGTTGGCCGCCGCCGCAGCAGCAGGGCTTCCCGCCGGCTCAGCCGGGCCAGCCGTACGGCGACCCGAACCAGTTCGGCGGCCCGCCACCGGCGAAGAGATCGAACGTCGGCAAGATCATCCTGATCGTGCTGGCCGTGGTGCTCGTGCTCTGCCTCGGCGGCGCGGCGATCACCTGGTTCGCGGTCAAGGACGAGGTGGGCGACGTCGTCGACGCCACCAAGACCCGGGTGGTCGCGCCGGCCACCCTCGCCGGCCGGGCGAAGAACACCGACCCGCAGTTGCAGACGGTCGCCGACCAGATGGTCACCGAGATGAAGACCGAGGTGCAGAACGAGACCAGCACGATCGGCGCGTTCTACGGCGACCCGGCCAAGCAGGATCTGATCATGGTCACGGCGGTGTCCGGCGTGATGGCCGACCCGAAGAAGGAACTGGACGAGGCCGTCACCGGGCTCTCCAGCGAACTGTCGGTGACCAACATGGCGGTGGTCGAGGCGGGCCCGCTGGGCGGTGACGCGCGCTGCGGCGACGGCAAGACCGAGGGCGTGCCGCTCGGCGTCTGCGTGTGGGCCGACCGGGGCAGCGTGGGCCTGGTGGTCATGTACTTCAAGTCGGCCGAGGAGACGAAGGCCGAGTTCGTCACCATCCGGGGTCAGATCGAGCAGCGCTCCTGACCCGTGCACGACCGGGCCCCGGCCACCTCAGGGTGACCGGGGCCCCTGCCGTACGCCTAGACCGGCTCGGCGTCACCCGTCGCCGCGCCGCCCGCCGCTGACGCGGCCCGCTCGGCCGCGCTGCGCAGCACGCAGAACTCGTTGCCCTCCGGGTCGGCAAGCACCACCCAGCCGGAGCCGTCCGGCCGGGTCTGGTCGGCGACGTGCACCGCGCCGATGCCGAGCAACCGCTCGACCTCGTCGGCCCGCGACCGGTCGGCCGGCTCCAGGTCCAGGTGCAGTCGATTCTTCACCGCCTTGCCCTCGGGCACGGCGATGAACAGCACCTCCGGCCCGCCCGGCGGCAGGAGCATCGCCTCCGGGTCGCCCGGGAAGTCGTCGGGCTGCCGGGGGCAGTCGAAGACCTGCGACCAGAAGCCCGCCAGGGCGTACGTGTCGCGACAGTCGAAGCTGATGTTGTGGATCGTCGAACTCACGGTTGGTCCTCCACAGTGGTGGTGACGACACGTTCCCCGGCGCTGCGCAGCACGCAGAACTCGTTGCCCTCCGGGTCGGCAAGCACCGCCCAGCCCGTGCCGTCGGCATGCCGACGGTCGGCGACCATCGTGGCACCGAGGCCGAGCACCCGCTCGATCTCCTCGTCACGGGTCCGGTCGACAGGTTCCAGGCAGATGTGCTGCCGGTTCTTGGTCACCTTGTCGTCGGGCACCGCCTGGAAGAACAGGTTCGGGGTGGCCTCGTCCGGCGGCAGCAGAACCGCCTCCGGATCACCGGGGACGTCCTCGCCGTGCCGGGCGTAGCCGAGCACCGCCGACCAGAAACCGGCCAGGGAGTACGTGTCGTGGCAGTCGAAACTGATGTTGCGGATCCGTGGATACACGGGTGGTCCCTCCATGTTCGGATGGGGACGCTCCGCTGCCCGGGGTCAGCCGGCGAAGACCCGGGGTGCGGAGCCCTGACTGGTGGACATCGACGCACCCCCCTTCGCTCTCGAGCTGACGTGAGTGATCTTGCCATCGGGCGAGGGCCGTCCGCAACCCTCGCGACCGCGCCGACCGCTCAACCGGCAGCGGCCACCGGGCCGGTCACCGCCGGGGCGTCCGCGGTCGGCAGGGTGACCGTCACCTCCAGGCCGCCGCCGGGCTGGGCGATCACCCGGACGGTGCCGCCGTGCGCCTGGCAGACCGCCCGGACGATGGACAGGCCCAGGCCGGAGCCGCGCGCCCCGGTGCGTTCCCGGCCACCGCGCCGGAACGGCTCGAACAACCCGGGCACGTCGGCCTGGTCGACCTCGAACCCGGTGTTGCCCACCACCAGCCACGAGCGGTCGCCGTCGGTGCCGGTACGCACCCAGAGCCGACCGTGCAGGTGGTTGTAGCGGACGGCGTTCTCGATCAGGTTGCCGGCCAGCCGGTCGAGCAACCCCGGATCGCCGACCACCGGCGCGGATTCCAGCAACGTCTGCACGCGCAGGCCGATCCGCTCCACCTCGCGGCGCATCGCCGACAGCGCGTTGGCGGTGCCCGTCGCGAGGTCGCACTCGGTGCGCCGACCGAGGCGCCGCCCGGCCTGCGCCTCGCTGCGGGCCAGCACCAGCAGCGCGTCCACCAGGCTGTTCGCCCGCTCCGAGGCGTCCCGGACGACGGTCGCCATCCGGCGGTACTCGGCGGCGTCCGCGTCGTCGTCGCTGAGCGTCACGTCGATCTCGGTCCGCATGACGGCGAGCGGGGTCCGCAGCTCGTGCGAGGCGTTGGCCACGAAGCGCTTCTGCGCCTCGAACGCGGACGCGATCCGGTCCAGCATCGCGTCGAACGTCTTGGCCAGCTCGGCGACCTCGTCGTCCGCGCCCGAGTAGCCGATCCGCTGGTCCAGCGTCGCCTCGCCGAGCCGCTGGGCGGTCGCGGTGACCTGGTGCAGGGGTCGCAGCGCCCGGCCGGCCACGGCGTACGCGCCGGCCACCCCGACCACGCTGATCGCCAACAGCGCGACCAGGCCCTTGGCCAGCAGCTCCCCGGAGGCGGCGTCGACCAGCTCCCGCTGCCACTGGGCCGCGTCCATCCGCCCACCGTCGGACAGCAGCACCGTCGTCCCGGGCAGCAGCTCGTCGGTGGGCCGCAGCGCGTCACGGACCAGCAGCCAGGCCAGCAGCACCAGGATCGCGCCGGCGCCGACCAGCAGCACCCCGTTGAGCAGCGTCAGCCGCAACCGCAGGGTGGGTCGCAACCGCCCCGGCCGGCTCACGGCAGGACCTCGGCCGTGCGGTAACCCGCCCCCACCACCGTCTCGATCAACGGCGGGTCGCCGAGCTTGCGACGCAGCGTCATGACGGTCACCCGGACGATGGTGGTGAACGGGTCGGTGTTGGCGTCCCACACCCGCTCCAACAGCTCCTCGCTGGACACCACCGCGCCGCGGGCCTTGAGCAGCTCACTGAGCACGCCGAACTCCTTGTTCGTCAGGTCCATCGGCACACCGGCGCGGGTGGC
Source organism: Micromonospora sp. NBC_00617 (assembly GCF_045161355.1). Classification (NCBI taxonomy): domain Bacteria; kingdom Bacillati; phylum Actinomycetota; class Actinomycetes; order Micromonosporales; family Micromonosporaceae; genus Micromonospora; species Micromonospora sp. NBC_00617. The sequence continues at coordinate 4,121,930 of NZ_CP107751.1, forward strand.
GACCCGGCGGGCCGGGTCCAGCACCAGGTCCGCCAGTTCGAGAACCGGCGGCGCGGCCGGGGTGGCCCGCCGGCCCAACGCCTGCACCCGGGCGACCAACTCGTCGAACGCGAACGGTTTGGGCAGGTAGTCGTCCGCCCCGAGCTGCAACCCCTCCACCCGGTCGGCCACGGTGCCGCTCGCGGTCAGCATCAGCACCCGGGTCAGCGCCCCGGAGGCGGCGAGGTCGGCGCAGATCTGGTCGCCGTGCACGCCGGGCAGGTCGCGGTCGAGCACCACCACGTCGTACCGGGTGACGAACGCCGCCTCGTGGCCGGCGTCGCCGTCGTACGCCACGTCCACCGCCATGCCCCGCTTGCGCAACCCGCGCGCGATCGCGTCGGCGAGGTTGCGTTCGTCCTCCACCACCAGTACCCGCATCCCGGCCTCCTCGCTGCTGACCACCGACAACCTAGTGCCGGCGGGCAACAATCCTCCCTCGCCGCCCGGACCGACCCACCGGTGGTCAGCGGGGCAACCGCCACAGCCCGTACGCGCTGTCATGGCGCCGGCAGACCAGCCGCCCGGTGCGGGCCTGACAGTCCCCGGTCGCGTCCCGCAACACGTCCAGCGTCCGTGCCCGGCCACCGGTGACGTCCAGCTCGGCGACGAGCAGACCCCCGTCGGGATGGCGGCGTACGCCGATCAGCGGGTCGCCGAGGGCGAACCGGGCCAGCTCCCACCGACCCAGCTCGGCCACCACCCGGCCGGTCGGTGGGTCGAGCACGACGATCTCCTCCGCACCCGGCCCGGCGCTGCTCACCGTCGTGGCCACCAGCCGACCGGCGTAGGGCCAGACCCGCCCCCAGCGCTCGCTCCCCCAGAGGTCCCGGCCGGTGGCGGCGTCGAGCGCCCGCAGCCCGCCGGAGCGGGTCTGCAGGCAGACGACGACGCCGCAGTCCGACGCGTACAGCGCCTCGCCGGCCGGCACGCGCCACCGTTGGCGCAGGTCGTCGAGCCCGTACGCGGTGGTTGTGGCCGACGGACCGCCGATGGTGAGCAGCAGGTCGTCCGCCAGTTGCACCGACACGCCGGACGTACCCCCGCCAGCGCCGAGGTCGGCGCGGGCCAGCACCGCGCCGGTGGTCGGGTCGCGGACCTCGGTCGACCCGCCCAGGCGGACGACGAGCAGGCGGTCCACCCCGTGCTCGCCGTCGCGGAGGACGAACATGCCCAGCGCCATCGTGAGCGTCCCCTGGCTGTCCGGGCCGACCTCGTGGCCGGTGACCAGCAGTGTCTCGCCCTGCTGCGCGACTCCCCAGTACCGGCCCTCGGTCGGCAACGGCACCTGCCAGGCCGGCTCGCCGCCGGGCAGCCGGGTGGCGGTGAGCCGCCGCTGCCCTGTCCGGCCGAACGGCTCGACGAGGACGAAGAGGTCGTCCGAGACCAACGCCTCGGTGCCGAGCTCTGCCGGCAGCGTCACCACCTCACGCCGGTTGAACGGCCCCGAACCGGAGAGGCCGGCGAGCACCAGCAGCAGGACCAGCGCGCAGCGCAGGGGCCGTTGCCGGGCCAGCGGCGGGCGGGGCAGCCGGACGCTGTCGAGGTCCGGCCCGTGCCGCAGCTCCCCGAGGTCGATCACTGGGCCGGTCACCGGGACAACCGCCACAGCGCGGTCGAGCCGTCGACGCGGCGGCAGAGCAGGACGGGCAGCGCCGCCTGGCACCCGCCGACCACGCCCGGCAACACGTCCAGGATCCGCGCCCGACCGGCGGTGAGGTCCAGCTCGGCGACGACGAGCCGGCCGTCGGGCGTCGACCGTACGCCGATCAGCGGATCATCGCGGCGTAGCTGGTCCACCAGCTGCCACCGGCCCAGCTCAGCGCGTTCCCGCCCGGTCTGCGCGTCCCGCACCGCGTACCGTTGCTCGGGCGTGGTCACCAGCAACATGTCCCGCCGGACGTCGACCAACGTGTCCGGCCCCGGGTCCGACCAGCGAACGGCGCCGGTGGCGGGGTCGATGGTCTGGATGGTGCCGGTCTGCTGGACCGTGCAGAGCAGACCTGCGCACGGCACCGCCCATGCCACCAGCGGCAGCGAGGACGTCCACACCGGGTCCAGTCCGGGCAGCCGGAAGGCGACCAGCCCGGTGCTGCCGGGCGGAACGAGCAGCACGAGGTCATCCACGACCTGCACCCGCTGGAACGCTGACCGGGCACCGGGCAACGTGTCGACGCTGCGCAGCAGGTCGCCGCTGCCGGCGTCGTACACCTGCAGCTCACCAGTCGGCTGGACGAACACGATCTGGTCGATCTGGCCCGCCGGTCCGTGGTAGTCGGGGCTGCCGGACGGGATGGGCACCGACCAGAGCACCCGGCCGGTGTCGGGCACCACCCGGCTCACCGTGCCCGGCCCGTCGCCCAGGTCGTTCGCGAGGAGCATGCCCCCGTCGGCCGTTCGCTGGGCGATTCCCGGCTGGCGCCAGCGCCGCCGGCCCGTCCCGGCGTCGAAGGCGGTGGTCTCCAGCACCCCGTTCGCGGTGCTGGCACCCACCGTCAGCAGCATCCCGCGGTCGGCCCAGACCGCCATGAAGTCACCGCTGCGTTCCAGCGGCGCGCGCCACCGGCGCCGCACGCTGTCCCCGCCCGTCGGCCCGGGACGGCGGTACGCGGTCAGGTACCGGTCGCCGATGGGAGTCGACGTGTCGACCACGACGACGGCGTCCTCGGTGAGGTACACCGAGGCGCCCGGCGAGGCCGGCACCGACGTCACGATCCGTTGCCGCACCGGGGTCGCGCCGGCCAGCGTGACGAGGGCCAGCAGCAGCACCGCCATGCTGCGCAGCCGGCGGCCGGCGGCGCGCGGTCGGCGGACGCTCGGCCGCGACTCGGGCTCGTCCCGGACCTCGCCCAGCTCGATGATCGACAAAGACCGTCCCTCCATCGCCGGCGAGGTCGGCCGGGGGCGGCCCCGGCAAACCGGCCGGGGGCGTACCGGCCCGGCAGAAGCGACGCATCCTCGCCTGTACGATGGCGCGTCGTGGCTGTGCCGGTGGTAGACCCCTCGCTGAATCCCGTGACCGACGCTGAGCCGGCCGAGGTCGAGCCGACACGGCGCCCTCGCCGCCGTCCGGCCCGAGCCGACCTGTTGGCCCTCGGAGCCTATGTGGTGCTGGGCGTCTTCGTCTGCCTCCACTACTGGGGGGACGTGACCGGTCGGGTGTCCTCGCACCTGCCCACCGACCACAGCTGGTTCGAGTGGCTGTTCGCGCACGGCGCGTACTCGGTGCGGCACCTGGAGAACCCGCTGTTCACGGCCCGGCAGAACGCCCCGGACGGGGTGAACATGATGGCCAACACCTCGCTGCTCGGGGTGACCCTGCCGCTGTCGCCCCTGACGATGCTGTTCGGCCCCCAGGTCACGTACGCGCTCTATCTGGGTGGCGCTCTGGCGGCCACCGCCGGCACCGCCTACTGGATGCTCTCGCGGCACCTGGTGCGCTCCCGGGCGGCGGCCTTCGTCGGCGGGGCGTTCCTCGGCTTCGCGCCGGGCATCATCCACCACGCCAACGGCCAGCCCAACTTCGTGTCCAACTTCCTGCTGCCGTTGATCGTGGTGCGGGTGCTGCGGATGGGCGAGCCGGGCCGGTGGCGGCGCAACGGGTTGGTGCTCGGGGTGCTGGTGGTCTACCAGATCTTCATCAACGAGGAGATGCTGCTGCTCACCGCGCTCGCCTGCCTGGTCGTCGTGCTGGCGTACGCGGTGCAGCGGCCACGGGCGGCGCGCGCCGCGGCCGGGACGTTCCTGGCCGGGCTGGGCGTCGCCGGCGGGCTGGCCCTGCTGCTGGCGGCGTACCCGATCTGGTTCCAGTTCAACGGCCCGCAGTCCTACCGCGGGTTGCAGGGTGGCGTGTTCCACAACTGGGGCGAGGACCTGGTCGCCTTCGTGACCTTCGCCCGCGACACCTGGGCGGGCGACCCGGCGGTCGAGCAGACGATCGGCATGACCGAGCAGAACACCTGGTTCGGCTGGCCGTTGGTGCTGCTGTCGGTGGTGGCCCTTGTGCTGCTGGTGCGCCGTTCGCTGGCCGCCCGGATCGTCGCGGTGCTGATCGTGGTCTTCACGGTGGCCGCGATCGGGCCGCGGGTGCGCTTCGACGGAGTGGAGACCGGGGTGCGCGGCCCCTGGTCGTACGTACCGGACGACCTGCCGCTGGTCGAGATGATGATGCCGACCCGGTTGACCCTGGTGGTCGCCGCCGCGGTGGGCGTACTGCTGGCGCTGACCTGGGACGCCGCGGCCCGGCAGGGCCGTCCGGTGGCCGCGCCGGCCCGCGTGCCGGCCCCGCGCGCCGGAGAGCCGGCGACCGCCGCAGAGGCGGCGACGTCCGACGATCAGGGCGCCACCGCGCCGGTCGCGCCGCGACGCCGGTGGCTGCGCCCGCTGGGGTACGCGGCGGTCACCCTCGCCCTGCTGCCGCTTGTCCCCCGGCCGCTGCCGGCCCAGCAGATCGACCCGCCGCCGCACTTCATCACCGCCGGCGGCTGGCGGCCGTACGTGCCGCAGGGCCGGACCCTCGTGCCGGTGCCGATCCCGAGCAACGTGCACGGCCTGCCCACGCTGCGTTGGAGTGCCCTGACCGGGCAGGAGTTCCCCGTCCCGGGCGGCTACTTCATCGGCCCCAACGAGCTGGGCGAGGGCGTCTTCGGCGCACCGAACCGGCCCACCAGCAGCCTCATCTACGCCACGATGGACGCCGGCGCGGTCCCCGTCCTCACCGACGAGAACCGCCGTCAGGCCGTCGAGGACCTCCGGTTCTGGCGGGCGTCGGTGGTGGTGCTCGGCGCACACCCGCGCGAGGCGGTGCTGCGCGAACTGGTCACCGCACTGATCGGGCCGCCGCAGCGCGTCGACGACGTCTGGGTCTGGAACGTCCGCACGCTGGTGGATCAGCGCTAGCCGACCAACGTCCGGACGTCCCACACCCACCCGCCGTCGACCGGACGGCCGGGGCCGAGCAGTTCCTCGACGGTCCGACGGACCGGTTCGCCGTGCGTCAACCGGCCGAGCACCACCACGCCCGCCCGCCAGTGCCGCAGGTCGTCGACGGCCCGACGACGGTCGGCCTCGGTGAGCACCGGCACCGTGCCGGTCTCGGCGACCCGGCGCAGCAGCACGGCGGTCGTTCGGTCCGGGGCGCCCCAGCGGGCCGCCGGGTCGTCCGGACCGCTCGGCCCGATGAAATACCCGCCCGGGGCGCGGAACGCCAGGCCGGTGCGGGCGGACCAGAGCATCACCGGGCTCAGCGCGGCGCCGGTCACCGGGGGCACCGCCACCACGGTCCGGCCCGGAGGCACCAGCGCCCGCCACCCGCCGTCGGCGACGAACCCCGGCAGCGGCGCGACCGGCACCGCCCGGATCGGCGTCGGCGTCAGCGGCAGCAGCGCGGCGGCCACCGCGCCCGCCCCCAGCAGTCGTACCGGCAGTCCCGGCACGGCCGGTGACCGGCGAGCCGCCCGCACCCGGTCCACGAAGAGCGCCACCAGGACACCCAGCACCGGCACGCAGACCAGCGCGAACCGGGCCGGCACCGCGAGGTCGAGCAGCGGCAGCCCGGCGACCAGCCGGTACGGGCCCGCGACGCCGGTGGCGGTGCCGTCCACCCGCAGCTCGGTGCCGAGCGACAGCAGGGCGAAGACGACACCGCAGCCGGCCAGCGCCCGGACCAGCGGCCGTCGCCACAGCCAGATCACGATGACCACGGCGAGCACCAGCAGCCCGGGGCCGAAGAACGAGTTCTCCTCGGTCGGGTTCGGTGCGAGCAGCCCCGGCAGCCAGTCGTCACCGAGCACGGTCTGCCGGGCCGACGCGGTGAACGACGCGGCGTCGAGCTGGAAGCCGTGCGCGGCGAAGGCCATTCCGGTGTAGTGCTGCGGCCCGTGGAACTGGAACCACAGGGGGTACGCCAGCAGCGTCACCGCCACCACGCCCGCCACCGCGAGCCGGCCGAGCAGGGACGGCGCGAGGCGGCGGGCCGCAGCCCGGTCGGCGAGGGCGTAGCCCAGCGCGAACACCCCGGCGGCGAGCGCCAGGAAGACGAGCACCTCCTCGCCGATGAACACCTGCCACACGAGCAGCAGCCCGAGGCCGACACCGGGCCGCCACACCCCGCGCGGGCTCGACCCGGGACGGAACACCAGGGCGAGGATCGCCGGTAGCAGGAACTGGGCGGCCACGTGCAGATGAGCTCCGGCCTGGGCGACAATGCCGGGGGCGAAGCCACAGACCAGCCCGCCGAGCGCCGCCGCACAGCGGGCGGTGACCAGTCGACGCCGCAGCAGCGCGTACCAGGCCGTGGCGGTGCCGGCGAGGCAGCAGACCACCGCCACGCAGAACGCCACCTGCGAGCCGAACAGCAGCGTGACCGGGGCCAGCGGGACACCGAGGCCGAGCACCGAGGTGTTCGCCATCAGGTTGACGCCGTCCGGCGCGTTCAGGGCGGTGCTGTAGAGCGGGTTCTCCCCCGCGACGACGGCGTGCGCCGCGTGGGCCAGCATCCACTCGAAGAGCACCTGGTCACCGGCCTGGTGGAACAGCCGGCCGGGGCGGCCCCACTGTGCGCTGGTCAGCAGCACCGCCAGCCCCAGGTAGCCGGCGATGACCAACGCGTCCGTCAGCCACGCCGGCCGGGGTGGGCGCGCGGTCGGCGGCCCGACCGTCGCTGCCGTCGTCGCCGTCGGCGACGACGTTCCCGTGGACATCAGACCGAGCGGTCGGTCAGCGTCCGAACGTCCCACACCCAGACGTCCAGCTCCTGCCGGCCGGGGCCGACCAGCTCCTCGACGGTACGCCGCAGCGGTTCGACGTGCTGCTGACGGACCGGCAGCACCAGGATCGCCGCGTGCCAGTGCCGCAGCTCGTCGGTGCAGCGCCGACGCTGCCGGTCGTCCAGCTTGGGGGTCCGGCCGGTGGTCGCCACCTCCTCCAGCAGCTGGCCCACCCCGCTGGGCCGGCCGCCGAACCGACCGGGGTCGCCGGTGTTGCCGTTGCGGGGGGCGAGGAAGTAGCCACCCGGGATCTTGAAGTCGAGGTTGGTGGCCGCCGCCCAGCGCATGCCGTGCGTGTTGCCCATGCTGGGCACCGGGATCGGCACGAGCGTCTGGTCCGGGCCGACGTACGCCCGCCAGCGGTCGGCGGTGATGAACTCCGGCACCGGCGGCCGGGAAACCATCCGCAGCGGCATCGGGGCGATCGGCAGCAGCGCGAACGCCAGGCCGGCGGCGGTGAGCGTCCGGACGGTACGCCGGTCGGCCGGGCGCAGCGCCCAGGCCCGCTCGACGGCGAGCGCGAGCAGCAGACCGATGACCACCGTGGTGATCAGGCCGAACCGGGTCGGCACGACCGCGTCCAGCAGGGGCAGGTGCACCAGCAGCTCCCACGGCCCGGTGATCAGCTCCCGGTCCCACCAGGAGATCCGCTCGCCGAGGGAGAGCAGGGCGAAGAAGCCACCGGTCGCGGCGAGCGCCCGCACGACCATCTCCCGACGCAGCCACACCACGACGGCGACGGCGAGCAGCGACAGGCTCCAGCCGAAGAAGGCGTTCTCCTCGGAGTAGTTCGGGGCCAGGTTGACGTTGGCCCGCTGGTTGCCGCCGAGGGTGGCCGAGCCGGGGGCGAAGAAGGCGGCGATGTCGTTGCCGTAGTCCTGCACGGCGTCGCTGAGCCCGTGGTACGCCATCGGCCCGACGAACTGCACGTACAGCGGGTACGCCAGCAGCGCCCCGGCCAGCAACGCGCACGCGGCCAGGCCGGCGGCCAGCGGTCGCCACGCCGCCCGCCAGCGGGCCGGTTCCTGCGCCACCACCGCGAGCAGGAAGATCCCGCAGGCCAGCGCCGTGAAGAGCAGGATCTCCTCGTTGATGAACGCCTGCGCGGTGACGAGCAGGGCCAGCAGGGCGCCGTCGAGGACCGGCCGGCGCGAGCGGGTGAGCACCAGCACCCGCCAGACGATGAACGGCAGCAGGAACTGGCTGATGATGTTCGGGTGCCAACTGGCGTGCGAGAGCATCGCCGGGGAGAACCCGCAGAACCAGCCGCCCGCCGCGGCGGCGAGCGGCGTACGCACGACGTGGCGGCGGAGCATGAGGTACCAGGCCATCGCGGTGCCGGCGAGGCCGAGCGTCACCAGCACCACGAAGGACACCGCCGGCCCGAACAGCAGGGTCACCGGCACCATCGGGATGCCCAGCGCCAGCACCGCCGTGTTGGCCATCAGGTTGACGCCGTCGGGATAGTTGAACTGCTCGGTGTAGAACGGGTATTCGCCGTGCAGCACCACCCGCACCGAATGGGCGAGGAAGAACTGCACCTGGGCCGGGTCTCCGGTGTAGAGCGACGCCACCCGGCCGGCCGGGTCCAGCCAGATCCGGCTGGTCACCCAGAGCGCGGCGAGCAGGAAAAGCCCGCCGACCGCCAGGTGCTGCCGTCGGCGGGTCCAGCGGGCCCACCGACGTCGGCGCGGCCCGGCGGCCCCCTCGTCGCCGTCGCCCTGGGCAGGTACGCCGGCCGGGGCGACTTCGACGGGTACACCAGCCGGGGTGGCTCTGACCAGCGGCGCTGGCGGGGTCTCGGCCGGCGGCGCCGGTGGGGCCTCGACCGGCGGCGCCGGTGGGGCCTCGACCGGCGCGGCGGCGACCGCCGTCGTGGCGGGCTCGGGCTCGCGCCCAACGGTGCGCACGCGGGCGCCGGCGTGGGAGGCCGGAGCAGCGGAGCCGCCGGAAGCGCCGACGGCCCTGGCCCGGGAAGCGGTGGGAGTGTGGTGGCTCACTGTCTCGTCGGGGCCGGCCGCCTCCCGGTGCGGCGCGGACAGGGCGCGGGACTCGGCAGGCGTCACAGTCGGCGGAGTCTACCCGAGCGGCGAAAAGGCACTAAAGCCCCGGTGACGTCCATTGTGGTGGGTGCAGGACCGGCCAGCGACGGGGTCGCGTCGGACATCTCGTACTATGGCGCTTTCCCACAACGACGGCGAGGCGATCGGGGGCGGATCAGGTGACTCCGGGCCGCCGGCACGGCAGGGCGCTCAGCGTCCTGCTGACCGCGCTGTTGACCGCGACCGCGTGCGGTCCCGTCGCGGAGCGCACGCCCCGCGACCTGCGGGTGGGGTACGACAGCCTCGACGGCACGCTGGCGGTGTGGCCGCCTCGGGGCGACCTGGCCGGTGATGCGGCGGCGACGGCGGCGGTCACCAGGGCCGTCCGCGACTGGCGCTCGCCGGCCGACGACCGGGCGCACCTGCCCTCGTCCGGCATCCTCTTCTCGGGTCGGGTCGACGGGGCGCCGGTGGCCCTGGTCGCGGCCGACGTGCCCGGCGAGAGCGCGTCCTGGCTGCTGCAACTCGCCGGCGACGGCGGCCGGTACGCGATCGCCCGCGCCACCGAGTACACCGACCCCGGCTACCTGGTCTACTCCGACGTGCTGCCGGTGCAGACGGCCGGTGGTCGGCGCTATCTGGTCTCCGCCCGGGTGCAGCAGTTGCTCGGGCCGCAGGGCCGGGCGCTGACCGTCGCCGACGGCCTCAGCGCCCCGGTCGACGTGCCGGCCTGCACCGCGGTCGGCGTGACGGCGACGCTGCGGGCCACCGAGTCGCTGCCCCGTGGGCGGGCCGCCGACCGGCTGCTCGACCTGGGCACCGGCACGACCGACCCGCGCTATCCGCTGGTCCGTGACGAGTCCGGCGCGGGCCGGCGGGCGCTCACCGGCCTGGACACCTGCGTGCTGGCCGGTGAGCGGGGTCCGTTCGGCAGCATCCCGCGCCGGATCGGCGACCGGGACGCGCCGAAGTCGGTGCCGACGTCCTGGCCGATGGCGAAGCTCTCGGTCCGTTCACTCGGTGAGGTGGCTCTGGGCGGCGGCGAGCCGGCCGAGTTGCAGCAGCTCAGCTGGGCTACCGACGCCGGCACGATGACCGCGGTCGTCTACCGGCCGGCGGACGGGAGCGCGCCGGTGGTCTCGCCGGCCGACCGGGCCACGCCGTTGCAGACGTACCAGCTGCCGGTGCCCGGCCAGCCGCTGGTGGTGCTCAGCTGGCGGGCCACCCGGGACAGCTCCCTCTCGGTGCCGCCCGGCACCCCGCTGCTGGTGGAGCGCCCCGGCCTGGTGGTCGTCCCCGAGCCGGAACGCACCCAGACCTACAGCCTGGCCAACACCGACAAGACCCACTACCGCTCAGTAAGCCCCCGCCCCCGCTAACAGCCCCGGCCCCGGCCCCGGCCCCGGCCCCGGCCCCGGCGATCTTGCACTTTCTGCTGTGACATAAGGCGCGAAAAGGTGCGTTACGACAACCGAAAGTGCAAGATCGGCGCGGAGAGGGGCGGGAGACCGCGCGGAGGAGTCGAAGTAGCGCGCAGGGACGGCGGGCGCGTCCCGGAGAGGGACGCGCCCGCCTTCGTGACGTTTCAGGGACTAGTTCTGGACTGCGGTCTTGCTGGGGGTCAGCCGGTCCGGGGTGGCGTCCAGGCCGGAGACCCAGCCGGTGACGTTCCGGGCGACGTCCTGGGCGGTCAGGCCGAGGTCGGCGAGGATCTGCGCGCGAGTGCCGTGCGGGTGCCAGTCGGCCGGTACGCCCAGGTCCTTGAGCGGCACCCGGACGTCGGCGTCGCGCATGGCCTGGCCGAGGGCGTCGCCGACACCGCCGACGCGGACGCCGTCCTCGACGCTGACCACGAGCCGGTGCCGGGCGGCCAGCTCGACCAGCTCGGCCGGCACCGGGCGGACCCACCGGGGGTCGACGACGGTGACCCCGTAGCCGTGCTCGGCGACCCGGGCCGCGACCTCCATGCCCAGCTGCCCGAAGGAGCCGACGGCGACGAGCAGCACGTCGGTACGCGCCGACTCGGCCAGCACGTCGACCGGGCCGACCCGACGCACGGCCGGCAGGTCCGCGGCGACCGTGCCGGTGGGGAACCGCACGACGGTCGGGCCATCGTCGACGGCCAGCGCCTCGCGCAGCTCCTCGCGCAGTGTGGCGGCGTCCCGGGGAGCCGCGATCCGCAGACCCGGCACCACACCGAAGACCGACATGTCCCAGATGCCGTAGTGGCTGGGGCCGTCCGGGCCGGTGATGCCCGCCCGGTCCAGCACGAAGGTCACCGGCAGCTTGTGCATCGCCACGTCCAGCAGGACCTGGTCGAAGGCGCGGTTGAGGAAGGTGGCGTAGACCGCGACCACCGGGTGCAGCCCGCCCAGCGCCAGACCGGCCGCCGAGGTGGCGGCGTGCTGCTCGGCGATGCCCACGTCGTACACCCGCTCGGGGTACTTGCGGGCCAGCTTGGCGATGCCGGTCGGCTCGGCCATGGCGGCGGTGATGCCCACCACGTCCGGGCGCTCGTCGGCGATGGCCAGCAACTCGTCGGCGAAGACGTGGGTCCACTTCACCGCCGGGGCGGCCAGCAGGGCGCCGGTCTCCACGTCGAAGGCGCCGCCGGGGCCGTGCAGGCAGTCCGCCTCGTCCTCCTCGGCGGGGCGGTAGCCGTAGCCCTTGCGGGTGACCGCGTGCACGATCACCGGCCCGCCGAAGTTCTTCGCCGCGCGCAGCGCCGACTCGACGGCCGCCACGTCGTGCCCGTCCACCGGGCCGACGTACTTGATGCCGAGGTCCTCGAACATGGCCTGCGGGGCGACCGCGTCCTTGATGCCCTTCTTGACCGCGTGCAGCACCTCGTACATCGGCTTGCCGACCAGCGGCGTGGAGCCCAGGGCGTCCTTGACCGTGTCGAGGACCTTCTCGTAGCCGGGGTTGAGCCGCAGCGAGGAGAGGTGGTCGGCGAGGCCGCCGATGGTCGGCGAGTAGGACCGCCCGTTGTCGTTGACCACGATGACGAGGGAGTTGCCGGCGGTGGCGATGTTGTTCAGCGCCTCCCAGCACATGCCGCCGGTCAGCGCGCCGTCACCGACCACGGCCACGACGCTGCGCGCCTCGCCCCGCAGGGCGTACGCCTTGGCCAGGCCGTCGGCGTAGGAGAGCGCGGTGGAGGCGTGCGAGTTCTCGATGAGGTCGTGCTCGCTCTCCGCCTGGCTGGGGTAGCCGGAGAGGCCACCGCGCTGACGGAGCTTGTCGAAGCCGGCCTGGCGCCCGGTGAGGATCTTGTGCACGTACGCCTGGTGGCCGGTGTCGAACAGGAGCCGGTCCCGAGGGGAGTCGAAGACGCGGTGCATGGCCAGCGTCAGCTCGACCACACCGAGGTTGGGCCCGACGTGCCCGCCGGTGCGGGAGACCTTGGCGATCAGAAAGTCCCGGATCTCGGCGGCGAGCACATCCAGCTCCTCGCCCGACATCCGCTTGACGTCCTGCGGACCGCGTACCGTCCCCAGCAACCGACCGTGGTTGGCCGTGTCCTCTTCAACACTCATGACCGGAGAGTCTATCGGCCGTCCGACACTCCGCAGCCTGGCCCGAGCCGCGCGCACCGCGGCGGGCCGCTGAGCGCCTGGTCAGGGTCGATCCACAACGGGAGCGTCGACGGGCAGCAGGAGCCCCACCAGCTCGACGTGCTGGGTCATCGGAAACAGGTCGAAGGCGCGCAGCGCGGCCAGCCGCCAGCCCCGCTCGGCGAAGGTGCGCACGTCCCGGGCGAAGGCGGCCGGGTCGCAGGCCACGTACGCGACGGCCCGCGGACCGGCGGCGGCCAGCGCGCGCACCACCGGGGCGCCGGCGCCCGAGCGCGGCGGGTCGAGCACCACCACGTCGACCGGGCCGGTGATCCGTCGACGAGCCAGCGCGGTCTCCACCCGGGCCGCCACCACCTCCACGCGGGGCAGGTCGGCCAGGTTTTCCCGGGCGGCGGCGACGCCCTGCGCGGCGGCCTCCACCAGGGTCACCCGACCGGACGCGCCGACCCGGGCGGCCAGCCCGGCGGCGAACAGCCCGGCGCCGCCGTAGAGGTCCCAGGCCACCTCGCCCGGCCGCGGGTCGAGCAGCTCCAGCACGGCCGTGGACAGGGTGTCCGCCGCCGCCGGGTGCACCTGCCAGAAGGCGGACGCGGGCAGCGCCCAGTCCCGGCCGGCGGCCACCTCGCGGACCTCGGTCGGCCCGCTCACCGGCGTGGCCACCCCGTCGCGGACCTCGGCGACGCTCACGTCCCCGCCGGTGCTGGCGACGGTCTCCACCGCCTCGGCCGCCGGCCAGCGCGTGCCGGTCGGGGTGAGCACCGGTAGCTGCTGGATGGCCGGGTGGGCGATCCGGCAGCGGTCGATCGGCACGACCTCGTGCGAGCGGTGCTTGAGCAGGCCGGCGCGGTCCGCGGCGTCGACCGCGTAGCGGACCCGCGAACGCCAGCCCAGCGGCCCGCCCGGCAGCGCCTCGACCTGGACGCCCAGCCGGTCCAGCTCGGCGTCGGCGAGCCCGCCGAGGCGGACCAACTGCTCGCGCACCACGGCGGTCTTCCAGGCCAGCTGCGCGTCCGGGGCGACGTGTTGCAGATCGCAGCCGCCGCAGGCGCCCGGCCTCGCGTACGGGCAGGGCGGCTCCACCCGGTCCGGTGACGGGTCCAGCACGGTCACGGCGTCGGCCCGGACGAACCCCCGGTGCACCTCGGTGACCTCGGCGATCACCCGCTCGCCGGGCAGCGCGTGCCGGACGAACACCACCTGCCCCTCCACCCGGGCCACGCAGTGCCCGCCGGGGGCGACCGCGTCGACGGTCAGCTCGACCCGCTCCGCCTCCGCCAGGCCCCGTTCGGTCGCCACGGACGGCGCGGTCCGCTCAGTCACGGCCGTTCCCGACCGTTTCGCTGTCCACCGGGCCGGACTCGTCCGGCGGCGGTGCGGTGACCACGGGTGGCACGGTGCCCCGCGGCCCGCGCGCGGGGGTACGGGAGAGCGTGGCGTCCAGCCGGTCCAGGTTCTTGCTGGCGGTCGAGGCGAGCTGCCACGGAACGCTGACCACCATCACCCCCGGTTCGAAGAGCAGCCGACCCTTGAGGCGCAGCGCGCTCTGGTTGTGCAGCAGGTTCTCCCACCAGCGCCCCACCACGTACTCGGGGATGAAGACGGTGACGACGTCGCGCGGTGACGTACGACGGGTCGAGGCGACGAAGTCCAGGATCGGCCGGGTGATCTCCCGGTACGGCGAGTCGACCACGGTGAGCGGGATCGCCATCTCCCGCCGCTCCCAGTCGGCCTGCAGGTCGCGGGTGTCCTTCTCGTCCACGTTGACGGTCACCGCGGTCAGCGTGTCCGGCCGGGTGGCCCGGGCGTACGCGATGGCTCGCAGCGTCGGCTGGTGCAGCTTGCTGACCAGCACGATCGCGTGGTTCCGGGCGGGCAGCACGGCCCGGCCCTCGTCCGGCGGGGTCAGCTCGGTGGCGACCCGGTCGTAGTGCCGGCGGATGGCCAGCATCAGCGCGTAGATCACCGCCATCGCCGCGATCGCGATCCAGGCGCCGAGCAGGAACTTGGTGATCAGGACGATCACCAGCACCGTGCCGGTCAGCCCCATGCCGAAGGTGTTGATGGCCCGGGAGCGGTGCATCCGCTTTCGCGCCTCCGGGTCCCGCTCGGTGCGCAGGCGTCGGTTCCAGTGTCGGATCATGCCGGCCTGGGAGACGGTGAACGAGACGAAGACGCCGACGATGTAGAGCTGGATGAGGCGGGTCACCTCGGCCTGGAACCCGACGATCAGCACGATCGCGAAGAGGGCGAGGGAGGTGATGCCGTTGGAGAAGGCCAGCCGGTCGCCCCGGGTGTGGAACTGGCGGGGCAGGTAGCGGTCCTGGGCGAGGATCGAGCCGAGCACCGGGAAACCGTTGAACGCGGTGTTCGCGGCCAGGAAGAGGATGAGCGCGGTCACCCCGGCCACCACGTAGAGCAGGAACGAGCCGGAGCCGAAGACCGTCTCGCCGAGCTGGGTGGTCACCGTCTTCTGCACGTACCCCTCGGGGCCCGAGACGATCTGCAGGGCCGGGTCCTCGACGAACTGCAGGCGGGTCAACCGGGCCAGCCAGATGATCCCGACGAGCAGGGTCACCGCGATCACGCCCAGCAGCAGCAGCGTGGTGGCGGCGTTGCGGCTCTTCGGCGCCTTGAACGCGGGCACGCCGTTGGCGATCGCCTCCACGCCGGTGAGCGCGGCGGCGCCCGAGCTGAACGTCCGCAGCAGCAGGAAGACCAGCGCGAAACCGGTCACACTGTGCTCGGCCTGGATGACCAGGCCGGCGCTGGGCGCACGGAGTTCGTCACCCAGCACGAAGACGCGGAACAGCCCGGTGAGCAGCATTCCGCCCATCACGATCACGAAGCCGTACGTGGGGATGGCGAACGCGGTGCCCGACTCGCGCAGCCCGCGCAGGTTGACGGCGGTCAGCAGGACCACCGCGAGCACCGCGATCATGACCTTGTGGGTGGCCACGAACGGCACCACCGAGCCGAGGTTCGCCACGCCGGAGGAGACCGACACGGCCACCGTGAGCACGTAGTCGACCAGCAGGGCGCTGGCCACCCCGACCCCGAACTTCGGTCCGAGGTTGACTGTGGCCACCTCGTAGTCGCCGCCGCCGGAGGGGTAGGCGTGCACGTTCTGCCGGTAGCTGGCCACCACCGTGAGCATCACCACGACCACCGCGAGGGCGATCCAGGGGGAGAACAGGAACGCCGACGCCCCGGCGATGGACAGGGTCAGCAGGATCTCGTCAGGCGCGTACGCGACGCTGGACAGCGCGTCGGAGGCGAACACGGGCAGCGCGATGCGCTTCGGCAGGAGGGTGTGCTGCAGTCGGTCGGACCGGAACGGTCGACCGAGGAGCAGTCGCTTCAGCAGCGAGGTGGGTCTGGCCACGAACGCCAAGGGTACGACCACCACGGTGAGAACGCGGGGGTGGGCGATCAGGGGTGGCGGGCAGGACGCGGTACGGTCGGTCCCGCTGTCGACCCGGACGTGGCAGGCTCGGATTCGGAGCCACCGGCGGCGAGAGGGCCAGCGGCAGCGGTACGCACCTTGGGAGGGACAGCGTGCACGTCGTGATCATGGGATGTGGCCGGGTCGGGTCGACCCTCGCCCACAGCCTGGAGTCCCGGGGGCACTCGGTGGCCGTGATCGACCAGGACGCCGACGCCTTCCGCCGCCTCGGCCCCGACTTCGCCGGAATCACGGTGACCGGGGCGGGTTTCGACGGCGAGGTGCTGCGCCAGGCCGGGATCGAGCGCGCGGACGCCTTCGCGGCCGTCTCCAGCGGCGACAACTCCAACATCATCTCGGCGCGGTTGGCCCGTGAGACGTTCGGCGTGTCCCGGGTCGCGGCCCGGATCTACGACCAGCGCCGGGCCCAGGTCTACGAGCGGCTGGGCATTCCCACGGTGGCGACGGTGCGCTGGACGGCCGACCGGATGCTGCGGCACCTCGTCCCCGAGGGCAACGTGGAGATCTTCCGCGACCCGACGAGCACCGTGTCGATCGTCGAGGTCCCGGTGCACAAGGAGTGGATCGGTCGGCCGGTGCGCGTCCTGGAGGAGGCATCCGGCGCGCGGGTGGCCTACCTGATCCGCTTCGGCATCGGCACGCTGCCCACCGCGTCCACCGTCGTGCAGGAGGGCGACCAGGTGTTCGTGCTGGTCAGCGACGACATCGTGGCGACGGTCACGTCGGTGGCGGCGACCCCGCCGGAAGGGGGGCACTGAGCCATGCGGATCGCCATCGCGGGCGCCGGCAACGTGGGCCGCTCGATCGCCCAGGAGCTGATCGAGAACGGCCACCAGGTGATGCTGATCGAACGGCAGCCGAAGATGCTCCGCCCGGACCGGGTTCCGGCCGCCGAGTGGGTGCTCGCCGACGCGTGCGAGGTTGCCAGCCTGGAGGAGGCCAACGTCGCCGGCTGCGACGTGGTGGTCGCGGCGACGGGTGACGACAAGACCAACCTGGTGCTGTCGCTGCTGGCCAAGACCGAGTTCGCGGTGCCTCGGGTGGTGGCTCGGGTCAACCGGGCGGAGAACGAGTGGCTCTTCACCGAGCAGTGGGGCGTCGACGTCGCGGTGAGCAAGCCGCGGGTGATGGCCGCCCTGGTCGAGGAGGCGGTCACGGTCGGCGACCTGGTCCGGTTGATGACCTTCCGGCAGGGCGAGGCCAACCTCGTCGAGATCACCCTCCCGCCGGCCGCTCCCTACGTCGGTCAGCCCCTGCACGCGGTGCCGCTGCCTCGCGACTCCGCCCTGGTGGCGATCCTGCGCGGCAAGCGCGTCCTGGTGCCCAGCCCGGACGACCCCATCGAGGCCGGCGACGAGCTGATCTTCGTCTGCACCGCCGAGGTGGAGGACGACGTCCGCGCGGTCATCCTCGGCCCGGACAGCGTCGAGCGGACCCGCGGCTCACACTGAGCCGCGGGGCGCGGGTGGCGCGGTCGCTCAGGCGCCGGGCAGCGGGGTGGGTTGCGGCTCCCGGGTGACCCGGCGCACCGTCCAGACGGTGATGAGCAGCAGCAACGCGTACGGCGGGTAGCCCAGCGCCAGCCGGGCCACGCCCAGCGCCGTGTCCTGGTGGGCCAGGTAGAGGCCGGCCTGCACGCCCACCTTGGCGAGCCACACCACGCCCCAGAGCACGGTCAGCCGGGTGAAGACGCGGACCAGCTTCGGGTCGGCCCGCCACTCGGAGCGGCCCTTGGCGACCAGCACCGACCAGATCCACCCGACGAGGGGCTGCCGGATGGCCGCCGAGATCAGCAGGGCGATGCCGTAGCCGATGCCGTAGAGGATGCCGGGAAGGTAGAAATCCCGCTCGTCACCGGTGCGCCAGGCGATGGCGGCGCCGATGCCGACCCCGAACAGCCCGTTGAGCGCGTGCCGGATCGGCCGGCGCTGAGCCAGCCGCAACCCGGCGATCAGCAGCGCGACGGCCACCGAGGCGATCACGGCGGGCCGCAGGTCGCCGATGATGTTGGCGAGCACGAAGACGACCACCGGGATGCTGGACTCGACCAGCCCCCGCCAGCCGCCGAGCTGGTCGGCCATCTGCTCGGCGATCGTGGGCAGCGGCTCGTCGTCCTGCGGAGGATCGATCTCCGGCTGTGCTGCCCGGTGCTGTCCCGTCGTCATGCCCGGCCTTCCGTCCGCGGTGCCGTCACTTCGGCGAGTCCAGCTCGTAGTACGGGTTGTAGATGACCTTGCGGTCGTCGCGCATGGCCACCCGGCCGCGCGCGGTCAGGTGCCGGCCCGGCTCGATCCCGGAGATGTGCCGCCGGCCCAGCCAGACCAGGGTGACGACGTCGCTGCCGTCGTAGAGGTCGGCCTCGAGCGTGGGCAGGTTGGTGCGCGGCGTGTAGACCACGGTGCGCAGCCGACCGGCCACCGAGACCACCTGGCCCCGGGAGCACTGCTGGGCCAGGACACCGCCGCACTCGGCGCTCTCCTGCCGCAGCTCCTGCGCGTCGATCTCGGCCTCGCTGGCGGTGAACCGTTGCAGGATGCGCCGCAGCGACACCCGGCTCTCGTCGGTCGTCATGACCTCCGCGTCACCCTCTCCACGCTCGCCGGCGCAGGCCGGCACCGGCCCAGCTCCGGCGACGCCGGAACCGTCCCGCCAGCGTACGCCGACGGGGCCGGTTCCGGCGGGCCGGTGCGCTCGGTCAGACCTGGCGGGGCTCGGAGGCGGCGGACGAATCCCCGCCCTCGGCGTCGGCCTGGTCGGCGATCTCGCGGGGCAGTCGCAGCGGCAGCGGCTCACGGACCGGCTTCGCCTCCTGGCCACGGTCGACCACCAGGCCGTCCAGGCACTCGGCGAGCGGCCCGGCGCCGGCCGGGTCGGTGGCCACCGGGCCCTGGAAGACGCCCCGGACCATCCAGCGCGGCCCGTCGACGCCGACGAACCGCAGGTTCGTCGGGCCGTCCGGGGTGCGCACCTGGGCGTGCAGCTCCGGGCCGTACTCGCCCTCGACCTCCTGCGCTGCGGCGCCGTCGCGCAGCAGCGACTGCCGGATCTCCTCGCGCACCTCGTCCCAGATCCCCTCGGACCGGGGGGCGGCGAAGACGCCGAGCTGCAGCGCGTTGTCCCCGTGCACCAGCACCACCTGCTGGATCACGCCCTGCGGGTCGGCCTGCACCCGCACCTCCACCTCGGCCACCGCCGGGATGTGCAGGCTGCCGAGGTCGAGTCGCTGCACGTCGTCGTCGACCTCGGAGATGTCGTACGGCCCGCGCACGAGCGCCGGCGCCGACGCGCCCTCGTCGAGGACCTCGGTGGCCCGCTCGTCGCGGGTGTGCCGCCCGGCATCGGCCCGCTTTCGGGAGAAGATCACTGCGCCCACCCTCCGCTGTTCACAATCACCCTGCCACCTCTTCCGTCTGCCCGTGGCCCGGCTCGGCCCGCCGCTGGTCGGCCCACTCCTGGCCGGCCGGTGACGGCACCAGCCCGGCGTGCCCGCCGGTCGAGCCGTGCCCGCCGGCCCCGCGCGAAGACCCGGGCAGCTCGGCCACCGGCTCGAACCGAACCCGCGCGACCCGCTGGATCACGAGCTGGGCGATCCGGTCGCCACGGGAGATCTTCGCGGTCGTGTCCCGATCATGGTTGATCAGGTTGACCATGATCTCACCCCGGTAGCCGGCGTCGACCGTACCGGGCGCGTTGAGCACCGTCACGCCGAGCCGGGCCGCCAGGCCGGACCGCGGATGGACCAGGCCCACGTACCCGTCCGGCAGGGCGACGGCCACGCCGGTGGGCACCAGGGCCCGACCGCCGGGCGGCAACTCCACCTCCGCGGCGGCCACCAGGTCGGCCCCGGCGTCGCCGGGATGGGCGTACGTGGGCAGCGGCAGCTCGGCATCGAGCAGCCGTACGGGCACGGGTACGACGTCGGTCACGGGTCCCCTCTTCGTCCGGTTGTCTCCGGTGACCCTGCCATCCTGCCGGTTGGCCGGCCCGCCGTGCGCCGTACCCTCGCAGGAGTGAGCATGTCGCCCTCTCCGTCCGCCGATCGGCCGCCGGTGCCGGCCCGTCCGGCGTACGCCGAACGGCTGGACCTGCCCTGGTGGCTGTGGCTGACCGGGCTGGTGGCCGCCGCGCTGCTGGCCGTCGAGATCTGGATGGGCGGCTCCGGCGTCCGCGCCTGGCTGCCCTTCGCGGTGCTGCTGCCGGTCACCGCCGCCGGGCTGTGGTGGCTGGGCCGCATCCGCGTCGCGGTCGTCGACTCCGAGCTGCGGGTGGACGACGCCCGCCTGCCGGTGCGCTTCGTGGCCGACGTGATCCCGTTGGACGTGACCGGCCGCCGTGAGGTGCTCGGTGTGGGCGCGGACCCACTCGCCTTCGTGGTGCAGCGGCCCTGGATCGGCGGCG
Source organism: Micromonospora sp. NBC_00617 (assembly GCF_045161355.1). Taxonomy (NCBI): domain Bacteria; kingdom Bacillati; phylum Actinomycetota; class Actinomycetes; order Micromonosporales; family Micromonosporaceae; genus Micromonospora; species Micromonospora sp. NBC_00617. The sequence continues at coordinate 4,142,217 of NZ_CP107751.1, forward strand.
CCGTGCAGGTGGTGCTCGACGACCCGGCCGACCCGACCCCCTTCTGGGTGGTGAGCACGAGGCGTCCGGTCGAGCTGGCCGAGGCGGTGCTGGCCGCGCGGGACGCCGGTCGGCCTGCCGACCGTACGGCCGGCGAACCGGGCTGACCGACCGCGCTCAGGTTCCCGTCGGCGGGCCGGGCAGGGCCGGCGGCGGCGCCGGCCGGGCGATGCCGCGGCGGCGCAGGTCCACCTGGAGCTGGTCGGCCATCTGCCGGGTGGCCCGGCGGTTGAGGAAGCTGGCCACCGCCGCGCCGGTCAGGAACGGCCCGAGCGTGGTGAGGTTGCGCCCGAATCGGCGCAGCATCATGTCCCGCATCTCCTTGCGGGCGGCGGTGCCGAGCACCGCGCCCACCCCCACGCCGGGCACCATCGGGTTGATCCCGCGCTGGGTGGCCCAGGAGTGCACCAGGGCCACCGCTCGTTGGCTGCCGACGCCCGGCAGCGACACGCCGTGGATCTCGTGCAGCTCACCGATCAGTTTCAGCTCCACCGCCACGACGGCGACGGTCTCGGCGGCGAGCAGCACGGGCGCGGAGAGCAGCGTGGGTGCGACGGCCCATTCGACGGCGGCGACTCCCCCGCCTGCCGCGCCGATCCCGGCCGTGGCGCGGGAGGCGTTGCGGATCAGTCGCTCGGCCAGGGCGGCGTCGTCCAGGCCGGGAAAGTGTCGACGCAGGGTGGCCAGGTCCCGGACCGGTACGTGCGGGGCGATCTCGGCCACCGTGTCGGTCATCCAGCGCACGGCGGCGCGGGGCTTGAACAGGTCGGAGATGCCTCGGCTGCGGGCCTGTCCCACCATCCGGGTGAGCAGTTGCCGTCGCCGGGCCGGCTCGATGTCGTCCGCGGTCAACGCCGCGACGGTGGCGCCGAGATCGTCCGCGCCGTCGTCGGTGGTGTCGCCTCGATCGCTCATGGGTCGGACCTCCCGGTGGTGTGGCTACCCCGCTACGAGTCAAGCAGGTACCCACCGGCGTTGCATGCCTACACCGGTAGCGGCGGCCCCGATCAGGAGGCCGCCGCCGGTGTCGTGAGTGTCAGACGCACTCTCGGCAGATCAGCTCGCCGTTGCGCTCGACCGCCAGCTGGCTGCGATGGTGGACCAGGAAGCAGCGGGCGCACCGGAACTCGTCCTGCTGCATCGGTAGCACCTTGACAGTGAGCTCCTCGTCGGCCAGGTCGGCACCGGGCAGCTCGAAGCTCTCGGCGACCTCGGCCTCGTCGACGTCCACCGCGCCCGACTGTGAGTCGACGCGCCGGGCCTTGAGCTCTTCCAGGCTGTCCTCGCCGAGGTCGACCTCGTCGCGACGCGGGGCGTCGTAGTCGGTGGCCATCGGATGTCACTCTCCCATATCGATGTTGTCGCTTCCGGTTGTAACGCCGGACGACGCTGTTTCGGTTCCGCTGGCCGGCAACCACTTGTGTCGGGCACCCGACCCGGGGGACCGTACGGGTCGGGACCGCTGGGGCCACTCCCCTGCGAGCGCGGAACCTTACCCCCCCTTGGGCGAGGCATGTATACCGCCCTTGCGGCTGAGATGTACGCCCCCGCACGCCAAGTTGTTCCCAATGTGATTCAGGCGACACGAAGATAGGGGTAGTAGTACCCGGTTCACGGTCGGCGCGCCGGCATGTCGGACTGTTTCCACGCGACGGCCGGACAACCGTTAACCTCAGCGGCGTATTCGACGGCCGGCGGTCAGTGCGATCGTTGGTGGCCGCCGCCACCCACCTGAGGTCCCGGGAGCGCCCAGATGAGTTTTGCGCGAGTGCGAGCACTCGTTGTCGTCGGCCTGCTGGGGGTCCTGGCCCTGGCGTTCGTGATCACCGCGATCGTCCGCGACAGCCAGAGCGAGGCCGGCGCGGCGGGCGGCTGCCCGGACGGCTGGCCGTTGGCCGACGTCACCCTGCACGAGCCCAAGGACGTCAAGATCAACGTCTTGAACGCGACCGACGAGCCGGGCCGGGCGGGCACCGTCGCCGACGACTTCCGCAACCGCAAGTTCCAGGTCAAGAAGGTCGGCAACGCGCCCAAGGGCATCGACGACGTCGCCGTGCTGAAGTTCGGGCCCAAGGGCGTCAGCTCCGCCCACCTGCTGAAGGCGTACTTCCTCGACAACGCCGAGCCGGTCTACGACGAGAAGCGCACCGACGACACCGTGGACGTGGTGTTGGGCAATGGCTTCCAGCAGCTCGCCACCACCACCGAGGTCAACCAGTCCCTCGGCGACCTGGGCCCACCGGTCGCGCCGGCGGGCTCCTGCCCGTCCCCCGCCGCCAAGAAGTGACGGCGTAACCGGGCCGTCCGCCCCGCGCCGGGCGTCCCGGTCCGCGACGGCGGCGCGGTCAGGGGCCGCCGGAGGCGTCCAGGGCGGCCAGCCGGTCGTGCAGCTCGGCGAAGAGGGCGGGCGGGGCCGCGATCACCAGGTCCGGGCCGGGCGGGCGACCGGCCAGGCCGGAGACCCGCACGCCCGCCTCGGCGGCCACCAGCCCGCCGGCGGCCAGGTCCCAGGCGGCCAGGCCCTTCTCGAAGTACGCGTCCAGCCGCCCCTCCGCCACCAGGCAGAGGTCCAGGGCGGCCGCTCCGAGGCGGCGGATGTCCCGCACCGACGCGATCAGTCCGGCCACCACCGCCGCCTGGTGCGCCCGCCGACCGGCGTCATAGCCGAAGCCGGTGCCGACCAGCGCCTGCCCCAGATCCGTCTCGCCGGAACAGCGCAGCCGGACGCCGTCGCGCCAGGCGCCGCCACCAGCGGTGGCGGTCCACTCCTCGCCGGTGTTCACGTTGCGCACCACGCCGGCGACCACCACCCCGTCCACCTCGGCGGCCAGCGACACCGCGCTGTACGGCAACCCGTAGAGGTAGTTCACGGTGCCGTCGATCGGGTCGACGATCCACCGCACGCCGCCCGGCTCCGCCGGACCGGTGGCCTCCGTCCCGTACTCCTCGCCCAGGACCGCGTCCCCCGGCCGCAGCGCGCGCAGGGCGTCGAGGACCTGCCGCTCGACGGCCCGGTCGGCCGCCGTGACCACGTCGGTGACCGTGCTCTTGGTCGCCGCCACGGAGACGCCCTCGACCCGCATCCGGTACGCGGTGGCCGCGGCGTCCCGCGCCACGTCGACCGCGATCGCCAACAGTTCCCGCGGTGGCGGCGCCGAACGGTCCATTCCAGGGTCCCCTTCCCGTACGACCGGGACGTTCCGGGCCGTGCGCGAGTATCATCCTTACAAACTCCACATCTGCGCCGAATCGGCGGTCCCGCCGTCGTTACGTCGTGCGGCGCAGGATGATCGCCGCAGACGGCGTTACAATTCACCCTGCCCACGCGCCACGGACCGCCGACCACCGGCCGGTCCGTGACACGGGGGTCCCTCAACCACATCGCCCGGCCCGGTTGCCCCACGCTGTGCCGGACGATCCGGCCGTGCCCGCTCTTCGCCTCCGGAAGGTCATTCGTGACAGAACCCCGCCAGCCCGGCGCCGACGTTCGCTCGCTCACCGACACCCTGATCGCCCACGCGCAGAGCGCCGGCGGTCAGCTCACGTCGGCCCAGCTCGCGCGCACCGTCGAGACCGCCGAGGTGACTCCGGCCCAGGCCAAGAAGATCCTGCGGGCGCTCTCCGAGGCGGGAGTGACCGTTGTGGTGGACGGCTCGGCGAGCACCCGCCGCCGGGTCGCCGCGGCCCGCTCGACGACCCCCGCGTCCCGGGCCACCACCGCCAAGACCACCAAGAAGGCCGCCGCGCCCGCCCCGAAGCAGGCGCCCGCCTCCGACGAGGCGCCGTCGACGCCGGCGCCGCGCAAGGTGGCCGCTCGCAAGGCCGCCGGCAGCACCGCCGAGGTCGCCGCCGCCGCGGCCACCCCGGCGAAGGCGACCAAGTCGACCCGCGCCACCAAGGCGACGGTCGCCGCGGCCGCCGGAGCCAAGCCGGTCAAGGCCGGCGGCAAGGCCAAGGGCGCCGAGGGTGAGATCGACCCCGAGGAGCTCGCCGCCGCCATCGAGGACGTGGTGGTGGAGGAGCCGGCCGAGCTGGCCCAGGCCGCCGAGACCGACGCCGCCGCGTCGGCCACCGACAACGACTTCGAGTGGGACGACGAGGAGTCCGAGGCGCTCAAGCAGGCCCGGCGCGACGCCGAGCTGACCGCCTCCGCCGACTCCGTCCGGGCGTACCTGAAGCAGATCGGCAAGGTCCCGCTGCTCAATGCCGAGCAGGAGGTGGAGCTGGCCAAGCGGATCGAGGCCGGGCTCTACGCCGCCGAGCAGCTGCGCGCAGCCGACGAGGGCGAGGAGAAGCTCGCCCGGGAGATGGTCCGCGACCTGGGCTGGATCTCCCGCGACGGCGAGCGCGCCAAGAACCACCTCCTGGAGGCGAACCTCCGTCTGGTCGTCTCCCTGGCCAAGCGGTACACGGGGCGCGGCATGGCCTTCCTGGACCTCATCCAGGAGGGCAACCTCGGCCTCATCCGCGCGGTGGAGAAGTTCGACTACACCAAGGGCTACAAGTTCTCCACGTACGCCACCTGGTGGATCCGGCAGGCGATCACCCGCGCCATGGCCGACCAGGCCCGGACCATCCGCATCCCGGTGCACATGGTCGAGGTCATCAACAAGCTCGGCCGCATACAGCGCGAGCTGCTCCAGGACCTGGGCCGTGAGCCCACGCCGGAGGAGCTGGCCAAGGAGATGGACATCACACCGGAGAAGGTGCTGGAGATCCAGCAGTACGCCCGGGAGCCCATCTCGCTGGACCAGACCATCGGTGACGAGGGCGACAGCCAGCTCGGTGACTTCATCGAGGATTCCGAGGCTGTGGTCGCCGTCGACGCGGTCTCGTTCTCGCTCCTGCAGGACCAGCTCCAGCAGGTGCTGCAGACGCTCTCCGAGCGTGAGGCGGGTGTGGTGCGCCTGCGTTTCGGCCTGACCGACGGTCAGCCGCGGACGCTGGACGAGATCGGTCAGGTCTACGGGGTGACCCGGGAGCGGATCCGGCAGATCGAGTCCAAGACGATGTCCAAGCTGCGTCACCCGTCCCGGTCGCAGGTTCTCCGGGATTACCTGGACTGAGCCGGTTTCGTCAACCGAACGTGTCGTTTTGACCACCTGGTGTGCAACACCAGATGGTGATCGTCCGGATGCACGAATGTGATCGTTGACGTGGCACCCTGGGTTCACGGCACACTGTCCCTGCCATGTGTGACCTCGGTCCCCCGCGGGCACACAGGGAAGGCAAGGCCCGGCACGGGTGTTGCACGATAGGTGAGCAACGACCGAAGAGATTGTTCATCGGTGACGACCAGAGGAGGAAGGCGATGACCCCGACCCTCACGCCGCCGCCCGAGACGGTGGCTCCCCCAGCCGCCGATGAACGGTGCGACCGCTGCAATGCTGCCGGCAAGCTCCGGATCACTCTCTCGGGTGGGAGCGAGTTGGTGTTCTGTGGGCACCACGCGAACAAGTACGCGGAGGATCTCGTGAAGATCACCGTGCGGTTCGCAACGGACCCCGAGTTCAGCTGGCGTGGCGCCGATCTGATGGCGAACTGAGTCCGCAACCCGACATAGCCGACCGGAGGCACCCCACGGGGCGCCTCCGGTCGGCTTTTCGGTACCCACCCATGCGGCCCCGCACGGCCCCCGCGCCCGGCGTACGCCCGGCGCACGAGGTGCCCGCGGGCTAGAGGGTCTGCACGGTGGCGATACGTTCCTCGAGCTGCTCGATGGTGGCCTGGGCGCTCGGCGGGCCGCCGCAGAGCCGGCGCAGCTCGGCGTGGATCTTGCCGTGGGGTTGGCCGGTGCGATGGTGCCGGGCGGCCACCAGAGCGTTCAGTTGGCGCCGGAGCGCCACGCGGCGCTGGGCGGCACTCATGGGTGCCGGCGGCGCGGCGGTGGGCGCAGCGGCCGGCTGAGCGGCCCGCTCGGCGGTACGGCGACGCTGGGCGGCGAGTTGGTCGGCCTGCCGTTTGGTGAGCAGCAGGGAGACCTGGTCGGCGGTGAGCAGGCCGGGCAGGCCGAGGTACTCCTCCTCCTCGGGGGTGCCGGCCTGGGCCGCGGTCCCGAACGACGCGCCGTCGAAGATCACCTGATCCAGTTCGGCGGTGGCCGAGAGTGCGGCGAACCGCTTCTCCAGCTCCCCGCTGGCCTGGTCGTCGCGCTGCGCGCGTTCCAGCAGGTCGTCGTCGAAGCCGTCGGAGTCCTTGGGTTTGCCGAGGACGTGGTCCCGCTCGTTCTCCATCTCGCTGGCCAGCCCGAGCAGGTGCGGCACGCTGGGCAGGAAGACCGACGCGGTCTCGCCGGGGCGGCGGGCCCGCACGAACCGGCCGATCGCCTGGGCGAAGTAGAGCGGGGTGCTGGCGCTGGTGGCGTAGACACCGACCGCCAGTCGAGGGATGTCGACCCCCTCGGACACCATCCGCACCGCGACCAGCCACCGCTGGTCGGACGCCGCGAACGTCGCGATGCGCGCGGACGCGCCCTGGTCGTCGGAGAGCACCACAGCGGCCTTCTCGCCGGTCACCTGCTCGATGAGCTTGGCGTACGAGCGGGCGGTCTGCTGGTCGGTGGCGATGATCAGACCGCCGGCGTCGGGCATGCCGGCGTTGCGCAGCACGGTGAGTCGGGCGTCGGCGGCCCGCAGCACCTGCGGCATCCAGTCCCCCGCCGGGTCCAGGGCGGTACGCCACGCCTGCGCCACCAGATCCTGGGTCATCGGCTCGCCGAGGCGGGCCGCCAACTCGTCCCCCGCGTTGGTGCGCCACCGGGTCTCCCCGGAGTACGCGAGGAAGAGCACCGGCCGGACGACTCCGTCGCGCAGCGCGTCGGCGTAGCCGTAGACCGAGTCGGCGTGGGAGCGCAGCAACCCGTCACCGCCCCGCTCGTAGGTGACGAACGGGATCGGGTTGTCGTCGGAGCGGAACGGCGTACCGGTGAGCATCAGCCGACGTACGGCGGGCTCGAAGGCGTTCTTGACGCCGTCGCCCCAGGAGCGGGAGTCGCCGGCGTGGTGGATCTCGTCGAGGATGACCAGGGTGCGGCGGGTCATGGTGCGCCGCCGGTGCACCTGCGGGGCCATTCCCACCTGGGCGTAGGTGACCACCGCACCGTGGAAGTCGGCCGCCGAGTGCACGTCGGCGTTGCGGAACGCGGCGTCGAGCTGAATGCCCACCCGGGCCGCGGCCTCGGCCCACTGGTTCTTCAGGTGCTCGGTGGGCGCGACCACGGTGACCGCCTCGACGGTGCCGTCGCCGAGCAGTTCGGCGGCGATCCGCAGGGCGAAGGTGGTCTTGCCGGCGCCCGGCGTGGCGACCGCGGTGAAGTCCTCGGTACGCCGGCGCAGGTACTCCACCAGGGCCTTGCGCTGCCAGGCACGTAGTGCCGGGAACGTCTCGAGCACCGGCGTCCGGGCTGCCACGCGAAAGCTCCTCTCCGACCGCACGAGGGCGGACACCGGGCGAGGGCCACGAGTACCGCCGCCCATGAAAACGCCTCCGCGCAGAAGCTGCCGCGAAGGCCGACTCAGCATAACCAGCGCGGGCCCGCGGGCCCAGGCGACACCACGCCTGTCACATCCGACGACCTCCTCACCACTCGCGGTCGGTGCGTGGATCCGCCCCGTCGGCACGCGGCGGGCGCAGCGTGGCCACCGGCGCGGACCAGCGTCGACGCAGCGCGATCAGGCGCAGCCCGAAGACCAGCACGGCGGCGGCGGTGAGCGGCACGGGCCCGGTTCGGCCGGTGACGTACAGCAGCACCACCAGAACCGAACCGGCCAGTGCGGCCAGCGCGTAGATCTCCCGGCGCAGCACGACCGGGATCTCGGCGGTCAGCAGGTCCCGGCCGAGCCCTCCGCCGATCGCGGTGAGCATGCCGATCAGGCAGGCGCCGACCGCCGGCACCCGGGCGTCGAGCGCCTTGAGCGTGCCGGTGACGGTGAACAGACCGAGGCCCGCCGCGTCGAGCACCAGCACCGTGGTGCGCAGTCGGGCGAGCTGCGGGTGCAGCCAGAAGACGGCGAGCGCGGTGATCGCCGCGGTGGCGGCGTACCGCCAGTCGGCGAAGGCGAGCGGCGGTACCTCGTCGATGACCAGGTCGCGCAGGATCCCGCCGCCGAGCGCGGCCACGAAGCCGACGAACGCGACGCCGAACAGGTCGAGTCGTTTGGCCACCGCCGCCGAGGCGCCGGAGGCGGCGAAGACCGCCACCCCGGTCAGGTCGGCGAGGAGCAGGGCGGTGGAGGTGGTCACCGCCGCAGGCTACGTCGACGGCCGGAGCGCCGGCCCAGGTTCACTCGCGGTACGAGTCGTAGATCTCCTTGCACTTGGGGCAGACCGGCGAGCCCGGCTTGGCCGCCTTGGTGACCGGAAAGGTCTCCCCGCAGAGCGCGACGACGAAGGTGCCCATGACGGCACTCTCGGCGATCTTCTCCTTGCGGACGTAATGGAACATCTCGGGACCGGTGTCGGCGTCCTTCAGTTCCGGACGCTCGAGAACCTCTGTGCTCACGTCTGCACCTCCGATCGTCAAGTTTGGCAGGTCATCACGGCAGGGTCCACTTGAGCCCGGTCGGGGTCCGACCCCGTACCGTGCCGGTGTGACTGACTTTCGCATCAGCTACGGCACCGAGGTCGCCGAAGCCCTGCGCGACGGCCGGCCCGTCGTCGCCCTGGAGAGCACCATCGTCTCGCACGGCCTGCCCCGTCCGCAGAACCTCCGGGTGGCCCGGGAGATCGAGCAGGCGGTCCGGGACGCCGGAGCGGTGCCGGCGACCATCGGCATGATCGGTGGCGAGCTGGTGGTCGGCCTGGACGACGCGCAGCTGACCCGGCTGGCCACCGTCGATGGCGTGACGAAACTCTCCGTCCGCGACCTGGCCGTGGCGGCGGCGACCGGCGCGGACGGTGCCACCACCGTGGCGGCGACCAGCGCGGTGGCCGCCGCCGCCGGGATCGGGGTGTTCGCGACCGGCGGCCTCGGCGGGGTGCACCGGGAGGCGGCGCACACCTTCGACGAGTCGGCGGACCTGGTCACCCTGGCCCAGACCCCGATCACGGTGGTCTGCGCCGGGGTCAAGTCGATCCTCGACGTGGGCGCGACGCTGGAGCGCCTGGAGACCCTCGGGGTAGCCGTCATCGGCTATCGCACCCGCCGGTTCCCCGGCTTCTATCTCACCGACGCGGGCTTCGACCTGGACTGGTCGGTGGACTCGCCGGAGCAGGTCGCCGCCGTGCTGGCCGCTCGGGACGGGCACGCCGTGCACCTCGGGGGCCTGCTCGTCGCCAACCCGCTGCCGGTCGACGAGCAGCTCGACCCGGAGCTGCACGACCGAACCCTCGCCGAGGGCCTGGCCCTGCTCGATCGGGACGGGGTGACCGGCAAGGCCGTCACGCCGTACCTGCTGGCGCACTTCCACTCGGCCACCGAGGGCGCGAGCCTGGCGGTGAACGTCCGGATCATCCTGCGCAACGCCGACCTGGCCGCGCGCATCGCGGTCGCCGCGGTCGCCCGCACCTCCGCCGTACCGGCATGACCCGTGCGGCCCGCGTGGTCGTCGTGGGGGACGTGATCACCGACGTGGTGGCGGTGCTGTCCGGGCCGCTCGCGGCGGGGTCGGACACCGGGGCCGAGATCAGTTTCGGCGGCGGCGGGCAGGCGGCCAACACCGCCGCCTGGATCGCCGCGCAGGGGGTGGCCGTCACGCTCGTCGGCGCGGTCGGTGACGACGACGCCGGGCGCGACCGGATCGCCGAGCTGGACCGCGCGGGCGTGGACTGCGCGGTCGAGCGGGTGGTCGACGCCCCGACCGGCACGGTGATCGTGCTGGCCGCCGACGGCGAGCGGACCATGGTCACGTCGCGGGGCGCGAACCTCGCGTTGAGCGCCGAGCACGTGGAGAAGGCCCTCGCGGCGGTGCCCGACGCGGGGCATCTGCACCTGTCCGCGTACACCCTGTTGGACGCGGGGTCGCGCGGCGCGGGGTTGCGGGCGCTGGCCGCCGCCCGCGAGCGCGGGCTCACCACCAGCGTCGACGCGGCGTCCGCGGCGCCGCTGCGGCGCGCGGGCGCGCGGACCTTCCTGGGTTGGGTACGTGATGTCGACCTGCTGCTGGTCAACGCGGACGAGGCCACGGTGCTGGCCGGCGGGCTGGACCCGGCGGCACAGGGGCGGGCGCTGTCGGCGACGGCTCGGCGGGTGGTGGTCAAACGTGGCGCGGCGGGAGCGGTCTGGGTCGATCGCACGACGCCGGTCTGCGCGGCTCCGGCCCGTCGGGTGGCGGTGGTGGACGTCACGGGCGCGGGCGACGCCTTCGCGGCCGGTCTGCTCACCGCGTGGCTCGCCGGCGCCAGCCCGACCGTGGCACTGAGCCGCGCCACCGACCTCGGCGCGCTGGCCGTCTCCACAGCCGGCGCGCGGCCGCAGCCGTAGGGACCGACGCACCGACCGCAGTCACCGCACGCCGTCACGGTCGAGCCCTGGCCCGCTCGCGGGTCAGGGCTCGACGTCGATGACCTTGTGCGGGCGCTCCTCGGCGGTGAGACTCATCGGCGGCGCCTCGTCCTGCCGCCGGGGATGGAACCGATTGGCCAGCCGGTGCTCCTCCTTGGGCGGCCGGTCGTTGGCCAGCAGCACGGCCAGCCACGGAATGAGCACCATGCCGAGGGCGCACAGCGGCAGCCAGACCCAGAGCAGTGGGGCGCTCGCGCCGACCAGGATCGCGCCGGCGACGATGCAGGCCACCCGGATGCCCATCATGAGGACATAGCGGCGCTGACGGCTGGTGAGCTGATCATTCTGGCTGCGCGAGGCATCGGTGATCAGAATCGGCTGGTACGCCTGACGCTTCACTATGGACCTCCTCGAGGGGATTACGCCTCATCCTGTCACCACAAAAGCGTGATCAGCGAAAATTGACCCAGCCCGTACGTGTTACGCACGTGGTACGCTGCGCGATGTGGGCAGCAGGTTCAGCTTCACCGACGAGGCGTTGGCCAACCTGAGGGTCTACGACGTCACACCCGGGGAAGTCTGGGAGGCGCTGCACAGCGCCCGGCGGGTCATCCGCCACCTGGGCGACGACGTGATGGTGGTCTACGCCGCCGCCCGACGGGGTCGCCGACTGGCGGTGCTGCTCGCCGAGTCCGACGGCACCGACAACGACTGGGACATCCTCTCCGCCCGCGAGCTGAGCGACGTCGAGTCGAAGCGCTACGACGAGGCCGTGCGGAGAGATCGCCGATGAGGAGGCCGTGACGATGCACCGTAACGACGCGACCAAGCAGTTCCACAGCGGCGACGACGGGCTCGCCGACCTGATCGACGACAGCCCGGCGGTGGACCTGCCCACCCCCGACACCGACGTGCCGATGGTGAGCCGATCGGTGCGGCTGCCGCTGGAGACCTACGAGCGGGTCCGCGCAGCCGCCGACGCCCGGGGCATCGGAGTCACCACGCTGATGCGGCAGTGGATCGAGGCGGGCCTCGCCGACCTGGACGACTCCGCGACCGTCTCCCTCGCCGACGTCCGGCGGGCGCTGGCGTCGCTGGCCCACCCGACCGCCGCCTGAGCGTCAGCCCCGGGCAGCCTTCGCCGCCGCCTTCATCTGCTGCTTGTACTCCCGCACCCGGCGCAGCGAATCGGCGTCGGTGACGTCCGCCACCGACCGGTACGCGCCGGGATCGCCGTACCCGCCGGCCGCCTCCCGCCAGTCCTGCGGGGTCACCCCGAACCGCTTGCCGAGCAGGGCCACGAAGATCTGCGCCTTCTGCGTGCCGAAGCCGGGCAGCCCGGCCACCCGCCGCAGCAGCTCCGGCCCGTCGTTGACGTCGGCCCACAGCAGCGCGGCGTCGCCGTCGTAGCGCTCCACGAGCACCTGACAGACCTCCTGGACCCGGGCCGCCATCGCCTTTGGGAACCGGTGCAGCGCGGGTGGCTGGGCGAAGAGCGCGACCAGGGCTTGCGGGTCGTAGCCGGCCAGCTCCGCCGCGTCCAGGTCGCGGCCGAGCCGCTGGGTGAGCACGTACGGCGAGGAGAACGCCTTCTCCATCGGCACCTGCTGATCCAGGGTCATGCCGATGAGCAGGGCCAGCGGGCTGCGCTCCAGCAGCCGGTTGGCCTCTGGATCGATGGGCAGCACGAGCGTCATACCTGCCATCTTGCCTGGCGCGCGGATCCGGGCGGCCACCGACGCTCCGGGAGTCGTCCGGCGGGTGCTGCCGACGCGGGACGGGGCGAAAGGCAGGATGAGGGCGTGGACGAACACGACATGCTGCTCTCCCCCTCGGGCGTCGACGCGCTGCGGACCGCGCTGACCCGAACGGGGTTCACCAGCCACGGCATCGCCGAGCGGCTGGGCGCGCAGGCCACCGCTGCGGTCTCCCGCAACGACTATCGGGCCGCGCTGCGCGCCACCGAGGACGGCGACCCGCTCGGCACCTTGATCCGGGTGTTCATCTGCGACCAGACCGAGCCGGAGGCCACGGTGGCCGCCGCCCTGGCGCCGCTCAGCCTTGCGGAGGCGCTGGCGGGCGGGCTGGTCGAGCGGTACGGCGACGGTCTGCGTGCCGGCGTCGACCTGGAGCCGTACGGCGACGACTGGTGGGTGCTCGCCGACGTGCCGGCCAGCGCCCGGCCGGGCCGCGCGCTGCACGCCGAGCACGTGCTGGGCATCGGCGGCGCCACCCAGACCCTGATCGGCGCGACCGTGCGCCGGCAGGTGGGCCGCGCGCTGGACCTGGGAACCGGCTCCGGCGTCCAGGCCCTGCACCTGGCCACCCACGCCGACACGGTGACCGCCACGGACCTCTCCGAGCGCGCTCTGCGCTTCGCCGCGACCACCGCCGCCCTCAACGGCCAGGACTGGGAGCTGCTGCGGGGCGACCTGGTCGCCCCGGTGGCCGGCCGCCGCTTCGACCTGGTGGTGAGCAACCCACCGTTCGTCGTCGGCCCGGGTACCACCACGCACGTCTACCGCGACTCGGGGCGGGTGGGTGACGCGATCGCCGCCGAGCTGGCCACCGCCGCCCCCGGCCTGCTCACCGAGGGCGGCACCATGCAGTACCTGGCGAACTGGGTGCACGTCGCCGGCGAGGAGTGGGACGAGCGGGTGGCCGGCTGGTTCGTCGGCACCGGCCTGGACGCCTGGGTGATCCAGCGCGAGGTCGCCGACCCGATGGCGTACGTCGACCTGTGGCTCACCGACGTCGGCGAGGGCGCCGACCCGCAGCGGGCGGCCGTCTGGCTGGACTGGTTCGACGCGCACAAGATCGAGGCGATCGGCTTCGGCATCGTGTCACTGCGCCAGGGCGGGCACGCCGACCCGGTGGTCCGCGTGGAGGACCTGCGTCAGCGGGTCCAGCCACCGCTGGGCGACCAGATCGGCGCCTGGTTCGACCGCCAGGACTTCCTGCGGGTACGCGACACCGAGGCGCTGCTCGCCGAGCGCTACCGGGCCACCGACGGCCTCCAACTGCGCCAGGAGGCCACCATGGGCGACGAGGGCTGGGCGGTGGACCGGCAGGTGCTCGCGATGCCGCACGGCCTGCGCTGGACCGAGGAGATCGACCCGCTGGTGCTGGCACTGGTCGGTGGGGCGGACGGCCGGCTGCCGCTGCGCGACCAGCTCGCCCTGCTCGCGGCGGCCCACGACGTCGAACCCGCGGAGATGGCCGTGGCGGCCGGCCCGATCGTCGCGCACCTGGTGGAGCGCGGCTTCATCGAACCGGTGACCACGTGATGCCGGCGATGTACGCGGTGGGGCGCTGATGCGGGCGGTGGTACAGACCGTCGGGCGGGCCAGCGTGACCGTCGATGGCGAGGTGGTCGGCGCGATCGAGAACGGCCTGCTGGTGCTGCTCGGGGTGACCCACACCGACACCACAAAGACCGCTCAGACGATGGCCCGCAAGGTGCACGAGCTGCGCATCCTGGACGGTGAACGGTCCGCCGCCGACACTGGCGCTCCGATCCTGCTGGTCAGCCAGTTCACCCTCTACGGCGATGTCCGCAAGGGCCGCCGCCCGAGCTGGACCGCCGCCGCCCCCGCCGAGGTAGCCGAACCCTTGGTGACAGCGGTAGTCGACGCGCTACGCCAGCGGGGAGCCAAGGTGGAGACCGGCCGCTTCCGCACCCACATGCTGGTGGAAAGCACCAACATAGGCCCCCAAACCCTCCTCCTGGACCTCTAATCTCACTCCCCTTGTCGATCATGAAGTTATTGCCCGCCGCCTCGGCGTGTCGGGGCAATAACTTCATGATCGACGGACGAAGAGGTGGGTGGGTGGGTGGGTGGGTGGGTGGGGTGGGGTGGGTTAGGAGAAGAGGCCTCGGCGGGACAGGGACTGGCGGAGCCAGGTGTCCAGTTCGGCGGTCCAGTCGGTGGCGTCGGCGGTGGCGTGCTCGACCGTGAACCGGCCGAAGGCGTCCCGGCCCTCGGTGAAGACGCCGCCGCGCTTGTCGACCTCCAGCACCACCTGCATCTGTCGCGCATCGGCGATGAAGGTGACCTCCAACTGATTGATCGAGCGGGCGTACTGCGGTGCCGGGCTGAACTCGATCTCCTGGTAGAACGGCAACGTCTGCCGTACGCCGTAGAGGTGCCCACGCTCCACATCGGCGCGCGCGAACCGGAAGCCCAGCCGCAGCAACGCCTCCAGCAGCCGCTCCTGCGCGGGCAGCGGGTGCACCGACACGGCGTCCAGGTCGCTCGTGTCGACGGCGCGGGCGACCTCCAGCTCGGTCCGCAGGCCCATCGTCATGCCGTGCAGGTGCTGCCCGTACAGCTCGGTGACGGGTGTCTCCCAGGGCACGTCGAAGCGGAACGGGAGATCGTGGCGCTGCCCCCGCTCCAGCCGGAACGCATCGGTGACCCGCTGGCGGTAGAACTCCTGGGTGGTGTCGTAGTCGTTGTCACCGCTCTCCACCTCGACCCGGGTGACCAGGCCGAGCGTGACGTGGTCGATGTCGACCTGATGGTCACCGCCGAGCACGTGGATGTGGCCCTCCAACTGCCCGCCGGGGCGGCAGTTCGGGTTGGCGAGCACCGTCTCGACCGAGGGGCCGCCGACCCCCATCGCCTTCATGAGCCGCCTGAAGACCACACCGTCCTCCATCGTCGGACCATGCCGACCCGGGGCGGCCGACCGTCCGCAACGTAACCGGGCCGGGCCCGCAACCGCCGGGATGACACACCGCGGCAACGATCCGGCCGGATTCCTGTCGGGTGCCCGATCGCCTCACTCCCGTTTTACGCCCCACCCGCCAAGCTGTGTCTCACACCGGCACCACTGGGCCGGAGACACGGCACAGACGTGGAAACGGGGAGACAGAGATGGTCCTGCAGATGACGGAACACCGGACGCGCCCGGCCACCAGCACCGAGACCAACGGGGCCGCCGAGGCCCTCACCGACCTGGACGCCACCGACGAGCGCGGCATCTCCACCGACCTGGTCCGGGCGTACCTGAACGGAATCGGCCGGACGAAGCTGCTGACCGCGGCGCAGGAGGTCGACCTGGCCCGGCGGATCGAGGCCGGCCTGTTCGCCGACGAGAAGCTCGCCACCTGCACCCCGGTCTCCGAGGAGCTGCGGGCCGACCTGGAGCTGATCGTCGCCGAGGGCCGCGCCGCCAAGGACCACCTGCTGGAGGCGAACCTGCGGCTGGTGGTCAGCATCGCCAAGCGCTACACCGGACGCGGGATGGCCTTCCTCGACCTGATCCAGGAGGGCAACCTCGGCCTCATCCGGGCGGTGGAGAAGTTCGACTACGCCAAGGGCTACAAGTTCTCCACGTACGCCACCTGGTGGATCCGGCAGGCGATCACCCGTGCCATGGCCGACCAGGCGCGCACCATCCGCATCCCCGTGCACATGGTCGAGCAGGTCAACCGGATGGTCCGGGCCCGCCGGGAACTGGCGGTGACGCTGGGTCGCGAGCCCACGGTCGCCGAGGTCGCCCGGGCCCTGGACATCCCCGAGTTCCAGGTCATCGAGCTGATCTCGTACGACCGCGAGCCGGTCAGCCTGGACCAGGCCGTCGGCGACGACGGCGAGAGCGCGCTCGGTGACTTCGTGGCCTCGGTGGACCCGCGCACCGACCCGGGCGAGGGTGCCGCGCAGGGCGAACTGCGCAACGAGGTGAGCATCGTGCTGTCCACGCTGTCGCAGCGGGAGCAGGCGGTCATCCGGCTCCGGTTCGGGCTGGACGACGGCCGGCAGCGCACCCTGGACGAGGTCGGCCGCGAGTTCGGCCTGTCCCGTGAGCGCATCCGGCAGATCGAGAAGGTGACGTTGCTGAAGCTGCGCGCTCCCGAGCGGGCGCAGCGCCTGGAGGCGTACGCCTGCTGACGCACCGGATGCGCAGGGAAGGCCCCGGCGGTTCGCCGGGGCCTTCCCTGCTGTCGAGGTGCTTGACTGTGGCGCCCGGCTCCGGCTGCTCGATCGTCCAGCCGCGCCTGAGCTGCCGCGCTCAGAGACGCCGGGGGCCGGTGTCCGGACGGGCGGCCACGCCGCCCACCCGCACCTGGGCGTGCAGGACCGAGATGCCGTCCGGGCGGGCGAGCACCGGGTTGAGGGTCACCGAGCGCACCCGGGGCTGCTCGTCGGCCAGCTGACCGACCCGCAGCAGCAGGTCGGCCAGGGCCGCCCGGTCCACCGGCGCCGCGCCCCGGTGCCCCCGCAACAGCGGAGCCGCCCGAGGTTCGTCGACCAGCTCGGCGGCGTCGGTGTGGGTCAGCGGCACCGCCCGCCAGGCCCGATCGCCCAGCAGCTCGGTGGCGACCCCGCCGAGGCCGAAGCCGACCACCGGACCGAACGCCGGATCTTCCACCAACTCCACCACGCAGGCCACACCGGGCGGGACCATCGGCTGCACCAGCACGTCCGCGCCGAAGCCGGCGGCCATGTCGGCGTACGCGCGACGGACGCTCGCCTCGTCGGGCAGATCGAGGCGGACCGCGCCCAGGTCGAGCCGGTGCCGCAGCCCCGCGGCAGCGGCCTTGAGCGCCACCGGGAAACCCACCCGCGTCGCCGCGTCGACCGCCGCGTCGACCGAGGCCACGGGCACCGACGCGACGGCCTCGATCCCGTACGCGGCCAGCAGCGCATCGACGTCGGTGCCGTCGACGCGCAGCGCGGCCGCCGCGGCGTCCCGGTCGATCCCGGGCAGCTCGGGCGCGACCCCGGGCGGTCGACGCAGCCACTCGGCGTACCGGTGCACCCGGGCGAGCGCCCGGACGGCCTCCTCCACGCCGCCGTACGCGGGCACCCCGGCGGGCAACCGACCGACCAGGAACGTCGCCACGGTCGGCTTGCCCAGGGCGAGGGCGGCCGGCAACGCGGCGGTGACATCGGCGTCCACCTCGGTGCGTTGGCCGGGCAGCGGCGGGGCGAAGACCACGACGAGCGCGTCCACCCGGTCATCGGCGGCCGTCTCGGCGAGGGCGGCGGCGAACTCGTCGGCGCCGGCGCTCGGCGCGACGTCACGCGGGTAGCCGTCGGCGACGGTCAGGCCCTGCCCGACGCAGGCCGTGGCGGCCAGGCCGGTCAGCGCCGACGAGTTGCCGACCACGCCGACCCGGCCGCCGGCCGGCAGCGGCTGGTTGGCCAGCAACACCCCCACGTCGAGCAGCTCCGGCACGGTGTCCACCCGGATCACCCCGGACTGGGCGAAGAGCGCGGCCACCGCCACCTCGTCCGGGCCGGCGGTGTCGCCCACACCGGCCGGGCGGGCCGGCGAGGCCAACGCCACGACCGGTTTCGCCCGGCCGATCCGTCGGGCCAGCCGGGCGAACTTGCGCGGGTTACCGAACGTCTCCAGGTACAACATGATCACATCGGTGCCCGGGTCGTCCTGCCAGTACTGCAGCAGGTCGTTGCCCGACACGTCGGCCCGGTTGCCGGCCGACACGAAGCTGGACAGCCCGAGGCCACGCCGGTCCGCCTCGGCGAGCAGCGCCACCCCGAACGCGCCGGACTGGCTGAAGATGCCAACCCGACCGGCCGGCGGCAACGCCGGGGCGAGGGTGGCGTTGAGGCGTACCACCGGGTCGGTGTTGGCCACGCCCAGGCAGTTCGGGCCCACTACGCGCATCCCGGCGGCGTGCGCCGCGCGGACCAGCGCACGTTGCCTGGCCGCGCCCTCACCGCCGGCCT
Organism: Micromonospora sp. NBC_00617; assembly: GCF_045161355.1. NCBI lineage: Bacteria > Bacillati > Actinomycetota > Actinomycetes > Micromonosporales > Micromonosporaceae > Micromonospora > Micromonospora sp. NBC_00617. The sequence continues at coordinate 4,160,400 of NZ_CP107751.1, forward strand.
CGGCGAAGCCGGCCGAGATCACGACCAGGCCGTGCACCCCGGCGGCGGCCGCGTCGGTGACCACCGCGGTCGCCGCCTCCGGCGGGACCGCCACCACCGCCAGGTCCACCGCCACCCCGGCGTCAACCGCCGAGGGGTACGCGGGCAGGCCCGCCACCGTCGACGCGCTCGGGTGCACCGGCACCACCGCGCCGGTGAACCCGCCGTCGCGCAGGTGCCCGAGCACGGCCGCGCCGACGCCCTGGCCGGTGGCGCTCGCGCCGTAGACGGCGATGCCTCGCGGGGCGAGCAGCCGGGCGATCGAGCGGGCCTCGGTGCGGTGCTCCCGGCCGCGCTGCACCTCCAGGGTCGCCTCCGTCGGGGCGATCGGGAAGCTCAGGTGCACCACGCCGTCGGCGTACGCGCGCTGCACCTGGTAGCCGAAGTCGGAGAAGACCCGCAGCATCGTCCCGTTGGCCGGCAGCACCTCGGCGACGAAGCTCATGATGCCGTTGCGCCGCGCGGCGTCGGCCAGGTGCTCCATCAGCACCGAGCCGATGCCCCGGCCCTGGAAGGCGTCCTCGACCACGAAGGCGACCTCCGCCTCCGGCGCCTGCGGGCCGAGCCGCTCGTACCGGCCGACGGCGACGAGCCGATCCCCGGCCAGCACCACGAACGCCTCCCGGTCGTGGTGGTCGACCGTGACGAACCGGATCAGATCCCGCTCCGGGATGCGCGGGTACGGCGAGAAGTAACGCAGGTAGCGGGTGCGCTCGGAGAATCGGCTGTGCATCGCCACGATCGCCGGCGCGTCGTCCGGGCTGATCGGTCGCAACTGGACGGTGCTGCCGTCGCTGAGCAGCACGTCCACCGGCTGGTCCACGGTCGTCACCGGTGTGGTCCTCCCCCGGCCCGGCTCAGTCCCGGGGATCGTGCGGGTCGAGCCCGAGCAGCGGGAAGACGGTCTTACGGGTCGCCGCGATCGCCCGGTCCACCGCGTTCGGCTCGCCCGTCGGCTGCCACGGCTCGTACGACGGGTCCGCGTCGTCGGTCATCCGCAGCGGAATCTCCCGACCTGGCCGACGGGCCGCGGCCAGCTCACGCCAGCCCGGTGGGGTGAGCGTCGCCGGGTCGATCGGGCCGCCGGTCGCCACGGCCAACAGGTGGGTCCAGGCTCGGGGCACGACCTCGACCAGCGCGTACCCGCCGCCGCCGGTGGCCACCCAACGGCCCTCGCACAGCTCGTCGGCGAGCGCCCGCAACGCGAGGTAGGTGGCGCGCTGCCCGTCCACCGTCAGGTTCAGGTCGGCCAGCGGATCCAGCCGGTGCCCGTCCGCGCCGCACTGACTCACCAGCACCTGCGGCCGGAACGCGCGCAGCACCGACGGCACGATCGCGTGGAACGCCCGCTGCCAGCCGGTGTCGTCGACGCCCGGCGGCAGCGGCATGTTCACCGCGCTGCCCTGCGCGCCCGGCCCGCCGGTCTCGTCCGGAAAACCGGTGCCCGGAAAGAGCGCGAGCGGCGTCTCGTGCAGGCTGACCGTGAGCACCCGCGGGTCGTCCCAGAAGATCTCCTGCACCCCGTCGCCGTGGTGCACGTCAACGTCGACGTACGCGATCCGCTCGGCGCCCAGGTCGAGCAGTCGGGCGATGGCCACCGCCGGGTCGTTGTAGACGCAGAAGCCAGACGCCCGGGCGGGCATCGCGTGGTGCAGGCCACCGGCCACGTTCACCGCCCGACGCGCGTCACCGCGCCAGACCGCCTCGGCGGCGGCCAGCGTCGCACCGGCGATCAGCGCGCTGGAGTCGTGCATCCCCTCGAAGACCGGGTTGTCGGAGGTGCCCAGCCCATACCCGGCGAAGAGCGGATCGCGCGGCGCGGCACGCACGGCGGCCAGGTAGGCCGGGTGGTGCACGCGGGTGAGCGCGGCGTCGTCGGCGGGCTCCGGCTTGAGCACGCGCACCCCGGAGCGATCGAGGACGCCCAGCTCGCGGGCGAGCGCGATGGTCAACTCCACCCGGACCGGGTCGAGCGGATGGTCGCCCATGTCGTAGGCGAGCAGCGAGGGGTCCCACACCACCACCGTGTCGTCGGACATGAGCCCATCGTCGCACGAGGACCATCGTCGGCCCACCGCACGCGCTGGTCAGCGGCCGGGTGTCGGCCCGGAGGCGACCGGTCGGGCCGGGTCGGCCACCCAGTTGCTCCACGAACCCACGTAGAGCGCGGCGTCCGTGCGGCCGGCCAGGTGCAGCGCGAGGACCGCCTGCGCGGCGGTCACCCCGGAGCCGCAGTACGCCCCGACCGTCCGCGCCTCGGTCGCGCCGACCGCCGCGAACCGCTCGCGCAGCACGTCGGCGGCCGGGAAGCGCCCGTCGGCGCCCACATAATCGCCGGCGGGCAGGTTGGCCGCGCCGGGCACGTGACCGGCGACCGGGTCGATCGGCTCGACCTCGCCGGCGTAGCGGGGTGCCGCGCGCACGTCGAGCAGCACGGCGTCGTCGGCGGCAGCCAGCGCGGCGGCCTGCCCGGCGTCCAGTACCGGAAGGTCACCGGGGCGCACCTCGACGTCGCCGTCGGCCGGGGCGGGCGCGGTGGTGGAGACCTGTCGTCCGGCGGTGACCCAGGCCGGGAAGCCCCCGTGCAGCAGGCGCACCGGCCGGTGCCCGGCCCAGCGCAGCGTCCACCAGGCGCGCGCGGCGGCCAGGCCGTCACCGCCGTCGTACACCACCACGGGGTGACCGGCGCGGACGCCGGCGGCCCGCAGCGCGGCCTGTAGCGCGCCCGGGTCGGGCAGCGGGTGCCGGCCGCCGACCCCGGGCGGCCCGCACAGCGCGGTGTCCAGGTCGACGAAGACCGCGCCGGGCAGGTGGCCCGCCAGGTAGTCGTCGTGGCCGGGCGGGCCGGTGAGCCGCCAGCGAACGTCGAGGAGGGTGGGCGGGTCCGCGTGGTCGAGTTCGACGGCGAGCTGATCGACCTCGACAAGCAACTCCTCGGTACCGGACATGGCGACCATCCAACACCATCCGGGTCGGCACCACGCGGTTCGGCGGCGGTCGTCGGCCACGCAGCGAGGTAGCATCGTGCACCGGAGGGCCGCTGACGTTATGAAGTCTCACGACCTGGTCGACACGACCGAGATGTACCTGCGCACCATCCTCGAGTTGGAAGAGGAGGGGGTGCCGCCTCTGCGCGCCCGGATTGCCGAACGGCTGCAGCAGAGCGGCCCCACCGTGAGCCAGACCGTCGCCCGGATGGAGCGCGACGGCCTCCTCACCGTCGAGGGCGACCGGCACCTGACGCTCACCGCGCTCGGCCGGGGCAGCGCGGTCTCCGTGATGCGCAAGCACCGCCTCGCCGAGCTGCTGCTGGTCAACGTCATCGGGATGCCCTACGAGGAGGCCCACGAGGAGGCCTGCCGTTGGGAGCACGTGATGAGCGACGCGGTGGAGAAGCGGGTGTACGAGCTGCTCAACCGGCCGACCCGCTCCCCGTACGGCAACCCGATCCCGGGGCTTCAGGAGCTGGGCTCGGCCGAGGCGGAGACCACCGAGGCCGCCGAGGGCGAGCGCAACCTGGCCTTTCCCGGCCTCTCCGGGCCGGTCGTGGTGCGGCGGATCTGCGAGAGCGTGCAGAAGGACGCCGACGTGCTGCGCCAGCTGCACGCCGCCGGCGTCGACCCGGGCGCCACAGTAACCGTGGCCCAGGAGCGCGACGGGGTGTCGATCGACCGGTCCGGTGACCGGGTGCGGCTGCCGCGCGAGGTCGCCTCCCGGGTCTTCGTCGCCAACTGACCGGCCGCACACCCGGGCGTCACAGCGCCCGGGTGTCCACCTTCTTGGCCAGCCCGACCAGGTCACCGGCCAGCTTGTCGGCGGCCGTGCGGTCGGCGGCACGAGCGCCCGTCCAGGTCAGCGTGGCGAGGCGTCCGTCGGTGGCCAGCCAGCCGACCTCGGCGACCGGGCCGTGCCCGCCGGTCGCGGCGGTGGTACGCCGGTACGCCTGCTGACCCAGCCCGGTGACCTTTGCCGCCTTGTCGGGCACCACGTCCGCGCCGAAGGTGGTCTTGTCGATGGTGGTCTTGGACACACTGAGCATCAGCTCCGGCAGCGCCGCGCGCTCGGCCCGGACCACGCAGGTGTGCGTGTCACCCCGTTCGCTGGCCGCCGCCACGTCGAAGCGCACCTTGACGAGCTGCTCGATCACCGCGAAGTCCAGCAGCCGGCAGGCGCCCCCTGAGGAGGCCGCCGACACGTCCAGGGCGACCGGCGCCTGCGGCGGCACCGCCACCGGCTCGGCCTCGGCGGCACAGCCGCTCACCAGCAGGCCCGCCAGCCCGGCGACCACGATCCGCCCGCGCACGCTCCACCCTCTCGCCGACCGACGGCGGAAGGGGCCCCGCCGGATGTCCGTCGGACACCGTACGGGGTGTCCGGGTCGGGCGGAAGTCCTCATTCTGAGGGTGGATCATCCACGTACGGGCAGTGGCGGCAGCCCCGACCGCAGCACGTGCCGCGGCGGGCCAGGAAGCCGGCGCTGAGCACGAAGAGCCCCGTCGCCGGGTCGAGGTAGCCGGCTTCACCGGCGGCCAGCGCGGCGGCGTGCGCGGCGAGGATCCGGATCCGCTCGGGGCGCTCGGGCGGCAGCCGGGACGGGTGCGGCTCGGTCAGCGGCCGATCCGCCAGGGGTCGTCGCTCTCCGCTCACCCGCAGCAGTCTAGGGAGGACCCGTCGGCGATCGCCCAGCCGCGTCGCGCCGACGGAATTGCGGTGCCGGGCGGGGTGGCGCCTCGATAGAGTCCGCGGGCCGTCGGCCGGCGGCGCGCTCGGCACCACGCTGGGGCTGCGCGGCGCGCTCTGGGTGTGCGTGCTGGGCACCTGGGCGGCGTGCCTGTTCGTGGTCTGCTCGCCGCTGCGACGGATGCGGGACACGCCGCCAGTTCCGTCGTAGAGTCCCGGTGGCTTGAGTCTCCAGCGGGGGGAGACCGCAGGGTGGGGGCATGAGCGGTGACGAGCGGTACACGATCGGCGACCTGGCCCGGCGCACCGGGCTGAGCGTCAAGACCATCCGGTACTACGCCAACAGCGGGATCGTGCCGCCGACCGACCGGAGCCCGGCCGGCTACCGTCAGTACGGCCCGGACGCCGTCGCCCGACTGGAACTGGTCCGGACGTTACGCGACCTGGGCGTGGACCTGGCGTCCATCCGGCGGGTGGTGGACCGCGAGGTGCCCCTGCACGAGGTGGCCGCCGCGCACGCCGAGGCGCTGGCGGCGCAGATCCGGGTGCTGCGGCTGCGCCAGGCCGTCCTGACCGTCGCGGCGGGGCGCGAAGCGGGCCCGTCCGAGGTGAACGACCTGCACCGGTTGGCCCAGCTCACCGCCCACGAACGACGGCAACTGGTGGACGACTTCCTGGACAGCGTCTTCACCGCCGACCCGCCGACGTACCCGGGTGTGCTCGTCTCGATGACGCCCGAGCTGCCCGACGACCCCACCGCCGAGCAGGTGCGGGCGTGGGTGGAGTTGGCCGACCTGTGCCGGGACCCCGCCTTCCGGGCGAGCATGCGGCGGCTCGCTCGCCAGCACGCCGCCGACAACGACGTGCCCGGGCTGCCCCGCCCGGACGCCGTCGCCGTGGTCCGGGACGGGGTGGCGGCCGCCCTGGCCGCCGGTCTCGATCCGACCGGACCCGAGGCCGAGCCGGTGGTCGCGGCGGTCACCGGCCGGTACGCGAGCCTCCGCGGTCGTCCCGACGACGCCGACCTGCGCCAGCGGCTGCTGGACCGGCTGGTTCTGGCCAACGACCCGCGCCGAGACCGTTACCTCGACCTGCTGTCGGTGATCAACGGCTGGTCGGGCGGTGGCGCGGTCGCGCCCGCCGTGGACTGGTTCATCCGTGCCCTGCGCGCCAGGATGCCCGCGCCGAACCGCTGAACCGGACGGGTCGCCGTCGCGACGTCAGGCGAACCAGGTCATCGCCTGGCCGTGCCCCCGGGCCCAGGCCAGCGGCTTGCCGTCGAGCGCGAGGACGTTGTGCAGCGCCGCGTCCGGCGAGTCGGGCAGGCCGTCGTAGGGCAACACCTCCGGTGCCTCGTTGGCGATCCAGCGCCCCGGCAGCTCACGCACCAGCCGGACGAACGCCTCCCGACGGGCGACGGGCACCTGGTAGAGCACCGAGGTGTGGAAGACGACGAGCGTCGCGCCGGCCGGCGCCCGCGCGGCCAGCGCCGGCAGGTCGTCCACCAGGTCGCCGCGGACCAGCACCGGCGGGTCGGCCGCAGCGACCGCCGCCGCCGCGTGCAGGCGGGCACGTCGGTGGGCGTGCTCCGGCCAGATCAGGGCGTCCAACCAGGACACGTCGTCCGCGTCGGTCACGTCGAGCGGGTTCAGGTCCAGGCCGGCCCGCCACACCACCTGGGGTACGCGCTCAGGCGGCACGAATCCGCTGGCCGCGCACTCCAGGACCGGCGTGCCTTCGCCGACCTCGTGCTCGCCGTAGCGGTAGGCGTACCGGTCGGGGTAGAGGCAGAGCCCCGCGGACGCGCCTACCTCCAGCAGGGCGAGGGGCTGCGGCAGAGCGGCGAGCACGGGCAGCAGGACCGCGCACCGCCCGACCTCGTTCGTCTGGGTGGCCCTTCGTCGCAACTCCGTCTCGATGACCGGCCAGTGCGCCAGGACGTAGTCGTGGAACGCGGCCGGGTCGTCGACCGGGCCGCCCAGCCAGCGGACCACGCCGAACAGCAGATTCGGCTGCCGTTTCGCCGGCGGGAGGGTGTCGAGGAGGGCGAGCAGGTCGGGGTCGGCGGCCACCGCGTACGACAGCCGCTCGTACGTCGGCGACACGCCGTGTGCCTCGCGGCGAGCGAACTCGACGTACGCCTCGGCGGTTGTCATGCAGTCATCGTCGCAGCCCATCCCTCGGTAATTCAGCCCCCGTACGCGTGCGCTGACTCACCCGCCTCCTAGAGTGCTGCGGCGGCCGAATCGTTGAGCAGCAGCTCAGCGGGCCTGCGCAACGGGGAGGAGCGTTTCGCGCGGGGTAACGGCCCGGTGGCCGGGACGAGCGCATCGCCGCTCACGGCAGCTGGCCCGGCCGGTCGACGATGGCGACCCGCAGGAGGGCGGCAGCCGACTCCAGTGACTCCTTGCCGTTGCGTATCACCGAGTTGCGGGTGCCAAGGTAGACGTGGGAGTCCCGATCGAAGATGAGGTCCAGGTTTCCACCGATCACACCGGGCATCCGAATCGCCACCCCATGCCGACCGGCGGCGTCCACCACGTCGCCGGATATGACTACCGCACCGGGCTCCCGTGCCAGCACTTCGAACAGCGCCGCCAGCGCTCGGGGCGGCACGTACCCGTCGAGCATCGACCGCGCCGTGGTGTACGCCATGCTCTCGTCCCCGTAGACGGCCTCCTCGTCGGCCCCTTCGGGGAGATGCAGGTCGACCGGGTGTTCCCGAAGGTATCGAAGCAGCTCGTCCGGATCGGTGGGCAGGTCGCCGTGGTACGCGGGCGGCTGGAACGCGTCGAGCTCCTTCTCGGGATCGGCGACGTCGCCCATGCGGAGCACCCTCAGCTCGCCCCACCCGTTCGGATCGGTCTCCGGTCGATACCGTCCCTGCGTGTACGCGACCCCGCCGGCCGACTGCCACAGTTGGTTCCGGAGGGTCCGGTACGGGCCACTGGCCGGCATTTCCCGGATCGTCGCCAGGGTTTCCGTGAAGACGTACTGGTCGGGGCGGGCGGTGAGCTCCGGCTGCTGCCGGGCGGCGTCGGCCGCCAGGTGGAAGATCTCCGACGCGCTGGCCGTCGGCGGCGACTGGTCGCCCAGCCTCATGGTCTGAACCGCCAGACCACCGGCGGTCAGCGCGACTGCCAGCCCGACCGCTCCGGCGAGACGCCAACCGCGCAGAAACCGGGTACGGCGCCCGGCGGGACGGGCCGCCGACGCCAACTCGGCGCGTTGGGCGACGTGTGCGGTCAGGTCCCTGAGGAGTTGCTCGTCGAAACCCTGCGGCGACCGTTCGGTCTCGTTCATCGTCAGCTCCGTCTCATCTCAGGCGAGGGTGGTGACCGGGCGGGCGAGCACGGCGCGGACGAGGCGGCGGGCACGATGCAGGCGGACCCGAGCGGCGACCGGCGACATCCCGAGCGCTGTCGCCGCCTCCGCGACGGTGAGACCGTCCACGGCGACCAGTTCGACGAGCGTTCGGGTGCCCTCGGGTAGCTCGCTGAGCGCCCGGTGGGTGTGGCGGGCCGCCGACTCGGCGTCGATCCGCTCCTCGATGCGCGCGATGTCGTCGGGGCCGAGGTCCCGTCGTCCGGCCAGTCGGCCGGTCACCCGCAGTCGTTGGGCCGCCCGACGCCGCTCGTCGCCGATGACGTTGCGGGCCACCCCGTACAGCCAGCCGATCTGACTGCCCCGGTCCGGCCGGTAGCCGGCCGCCGACTCGATCACCGCCAGGAACACGTCGGCGGTCAGGTCGGCGGCGAGATGTGGGTCGTCGACCCGCCGCGCCACGAACCGGCCCACCGCCTCCAGGTGCCGCCGGTAGAAGACCTCGAACGCCACCGGATCGACTCCGATGCCGGAGATGTCGTCACCAGCGCGGCTGGTCTCATTCACGGGCCGTCCTCTCTCGCGCGTTCACACCTCTTCTTCGTTCGGCGGAGCACCGGTGTTACCGAACCCCGATTGAGCCCTCGTGCTGGCCCGGCCGGCCCCGTCGGCGGCACCAACCCCGACGAGCGACATACCTCAGAGTCATATCTATGACTCTGAGGTATGTCGGCGATCGGCGGCATGCCAAGGGTGCGGGTCTGCCTGGCGCTGACGGCGACGCCGCTGGTCCGGCTGGGCAGCCGCCCTGGTGATGCGGCGTTATCGGACCATCGGCGACTGGCGGCACGGGGATGGTCGAACCATCGGGGAGCCTCTCGCGGGCGTCGACCGCTTGGGCGCCTGCGTCGAGGGACCGCCATGACCACGACCAGCGAATCCGCCGAGCGCCACAGCCCATCCGGCACGGCCCGGCTCCTGCCGGGTGCACCGGTAGCCGAAGCCGTCCTGGCCGAGACCGCCGCCGCAGCCGCCCGCCTGCGCGACCGCGGGATCACACCGAGCCTCGCCACCATCGCCGCCGAACGCGCGAGCCAGTAGCCAAGCGGCGGGCGGGAACGCCGCGAGCGCGGCAGGTGATCCCTGCCGCGCTCGCGGGTGGTGCGGTGGTACGTCAGCTGCAGCCGCTGGTGGAGCCGCAGCCCTCGCAGACGTAGCAGCTACCGGCCGGGCGCATCTTCGTACCGCAGGTGAAGCAGAGCGGCGCGTCCGCGGCCTTGCCGATCACGGCCTCCAGCAGTTCGGTGCTGGAACCCACGCTCGGGGCCGGCTTGGCGGCGGCCACGTCGGCCATCTCCTGGGCCGGCTGGGCGACGACCTCCGGCTTGGCCGGGGCCTCGACCGGCGCCGACGACGCCATCGCGGTGAGCTCCGCTCCGGTGACGGCGGCGGCCTCCGCGTCGGCCTCGGCACGCAGCTGGGCGGCCCGCTCGCTGGCGGTGAAGATGCCCAGCTCGGCGCGGCGCTCGTAGGGCAGGAAGTCCAGTGCCAGGCGACGGAAGATGTAGTCCATCACCGAGGCCGCCATGCGCACGTCCGGGTCGTCGGTCATGCCGGCCGGCTCGAAGCGCATGTTGGTGAACTTGCTGACGAACGTCTCCAGCGGCACGCCGTACTGCAGGCCGATGCTGATGGCCACCGAGAAGGCGTCCATCACGCCGGCCAGGGTCGAGCCCTGCTTGGACATCTTGAGGAAGACCTCGCCGAGGCCGTCGTCCGGGTAGGACGACGCGGTGAGGTAGCCCTCGGCGCCGCCGACGGAGAAGCTGACCGTCTCGGAGGGGCGCTTCTTCGGCAGGCGCTTGCGCACCGGCCGGTACTCGATGACCTTCTCCACCGCGGTCGGCGCGGCGGCAGCGGTCTCGACGGCGGCCGGCGTGGTGGCCTTGTTGGACTTGGCCACCGAGAGCGGCTGGCCGACCTTGCAGTTGTCCCGGTAGATCGCCAGCGCCTTGAGGCCGAGCTTCCAGCCCTCGAAGTAGATCTTCTCGACGTCCTCGACGGTGGCCGCCTCCGGCATGTTGACCGTCTTGGAGATCGCGCCGGAGACGAACGGCTGGATCGCCGCCATCATCCGCACGTGGCCCATCGGGGCGATCGACCGCTCCCCCATGGCGCAGTCGAAGACCGCGTAGTGCTCCGGCTTGAGGCCGGGGGCATCGACCACGTGGCCGTGGTCGGCGATGTGCTCGACGATCGCCTCGACCTGCTCCTCGGGGTAGCCGAGGCTACGCAGGGCGCGCGGCACCGTCTGGTTGACGATCTGCATCGAGCCGCCGCCGACCAGCTTCTTGAACTTGACCAGCGCCAGGTCCGGCTCCACACCGGTCGTGTCGCAGTCCATCATGAAGCCGATCGTGCCGGTCGGGGCCAGGACGCTGGCCTGCGAGTTGCGCCAGCCGAACTTGTCACCGATCTTGTTGCCCTGGGTCCACTGCCTGGTCGCCTCGCGGACGATCGCGGTGGCCACCGGGCTGGTCGGCTTGATCTCGTCGTTGGCTGCGGCGTGCTTGCGCATGACCCGCTTGTGCGGCTCGGCGTTGCGCGCGTAACCGTCGTACGCGCCGACGACGCCGGCCAGCTCGGCCGAGCGGCGGTACGCCGTGCCGGTCATCAGCGAGGTGATCGCCGCGGCGACCGAGCGGCCCTGCTCCGAGTCGTACGGCTGGCCGGTGGCCATCAGCAGGGCGCCCAGGTTGGCGTAGCCGATGCCGAGCTGCCGGTAGGCGCGGGTGGTCTCACCGATCTTCTCGGTCGGGAAGTCGGCGAAGCAGATCGAGATGTCCATCGCGGTGATGACGAACTCGACGGACTTGACGAACTTCTCCACCTCGAAGCCGCCGTCGGCGCGCAGGAACTTCATCAGGTTGAGCGAGGCCAGGTTGCACGAGGAGTTGTCCAGGTGCAGGTACTCCGAGCACGGGTTCGACGCGGTGATCCGCCCGGTCTCCGGGCAGGTGTGCCAGTCGTTGATCGTGTCGTCGTACTGCAGGCCCGGGTCGGCGCACTCCCAGGCGGCCTGGGAGATCGTGCGGAACAGCTTCTTGGCGTCGACGGTGTCGATCACCGAGCCGTCCAGCCGCCCCCGCAGGTCGAAGCCGCCACCATTCTGCACGGCGGTCATGAACTCGTCCGAGACGCGGACCGAGTTGTTGGCATTCTGGTACTGCACGCTGACGATGTCGGAGCCGCCGAGATCCATGTCGAACCCGGCGTCGCGCAGCGCGCGGATCTTGTCCTCCTCGCGCGCCTTGGTCGCCACGAATTCCTCGATGTCCGGGTGGTCGACGTCGAGGATGACCATCTTGGCCGCGCGCCGGGTGGCGCCACCGGACTTGATGGTGCCTGCGGAGGCGTCCGCGCCGCGCATGAAGCTGACCGGACCGGAGGCGGTGCCCCCGGAGGAGAGCAGTTCCTTGGAGGAACGGATCCGGGAGAGGTTGACGCCGGCCCCCGAGCCGCCCTGGAAGATCCGCCCCTCCTCCTTGTACCAGTCGAGGATGGAGTCCATCGAGTCGTCGACGGAGAGGATGAAGCAGGCGCTGACCTGCTGCGGCGACGGCGTGCCGACGTTGAACCAGACCGGCGAGTTGAAGCTGAACACCTGGTGCAGCAGCATCCAGGTCAGCTCGTGGGCGAAGACCTCGGCGTCGTCCGGGCTGGCGAAGTAGCCGTACTCCTCGCCGGCGGTGCGGTAGGTGGTGACCACCCGGTCGATCAGCTGCTTGAGCGACCACTCCCGCTCCGGGGTCCCCACCGCGCCCCGGAAATACTTGGTGGTGACGATGTTCGCCGCGTTGACGCTCCACGACTCCGGGAACTCAACCCCACGCTGCTCGAAGTTGATCGAGCCGTCCCGCCAGTTCGTCATCACGACGTCGCGGCGCTCCCAGGACACCTCGTCGAACGGGTGGACCCCCTCCGTCGTCCACACCCGCTCGATCTTCAGCCCCGCGCCTGCCTTGTTCCGTGAACGGCTCGTTGTCACGCCGTCGCCCCCCTCGTCTGCGCGGTCACCCACCGCGCGTCCTGATCTTTCGAAAAACAGTGAAGTCAACTGGTACGGCCGGCGGCCTCAACCGCGTCGGCCCGGCCCTGCTCCCGGGCTCGCGCCACGGCCCGCAACGTCTCGATCTCGCGCTCGAAGTCGGCGAGCGAGTCGAAGGAGCGGTAGACGCTGGCGAACCGCAGGTAGGCGATCTCGTCCAGGTCGCGCAGCGGACCCAGGATCGCCAGGCCCACCTCGTGACTGGGGATCTCGGCGGCCCCCTTGGCCCGGACGGTCTCCTCCACCCGCTGCGCGAGCAGCGCGAGTGAGTCGTCGTCCACCGGCCGACCCTGGCACGCCTTGCGCACCCCGCCGATGATCTTCGTGCGGCTGAACGGCTCGGTCACCCCGCTGCGCTTGACGACCGCGAGGACCGCCTCCTCGACGGTGGTGAACCGTTTGCCGCACTCCGGACAGGAGCGCCGCCGCCGGATGAGCTGGCCGTCGTCGGCCTCCCGCGAGTCGACCACCCGAGAGTCGGCGTGCCGGCAGTACGGACACCGCATCGCCCAACCTCCAAAATCATGATCAACCGCGGACGCACCGGGCACTCCCGGACACGGCTCGCCACGACGGCGCCACCCTCGGGTGACGCCCGTCGTGATCAACGTTACGGGAGTGCGGTCGGTAGTCGAACCCAACCTGTAGGCAACTTACGCCCGTGTCACTACTACATCTAGGGGTTGACCGTATGTCGCTGGCGAACCCCGGTCAAGTTGGCCGGCGTGTCCGGCGCGTCACGGACCATCCGGTCATCCGCACCCCGCCACGTCACCGCAGAACCAACGCCGGGAACCCTCCCCGGTTACCGGCCGCACGGCCGGAACGCCCCGGAAAACAGCCGCCGATCGAACATCCGTGCTATCCGACGTACCATTTAGCAGAACATTCGTACGACCAGAGCCGTTTTTCACCCCGACACGCCGGTGAGACGTCGTACAGATGTTTGAAAATGACCGATCTCACCTATACGGTCATGAACAACGTGGCACCACCGCACGCACCACGAGCCGACGAGGCACCCACCGCCGACCAGGGAGGACGGACGTGACCGAGGACCGGGCCAGCCGGCCGAAGAGCCCGCAGCAGATCACCGAGGCGGGCCCGCCGGCCACCCGACGCCGCAGCGCCGCGCGCAGCCGGACGGGTCAGCCCGCCGTGCGCCCGGTCACCCCGGTGGTCAGCGCCTTCCCCGACCCGGCGACGGTCGACCTGACCGCCCGTCAGCGCCGCATCCTGGAGTTCATCCGCACCTGGGTCGAGCGGCACGGCTACCCGCCGAGCGTCCGGGAGATCGGCGAGGCGGTCGGCCTGGTGTCACCGTCGAGCGTCGCCTACCAACTCAAGGAGCTGGAGAAGAAGGGGTTCCTGCGCCGCGACCCCAACCGGCCCCGGGCGGTGGACGTCCGCGCCCCCAGCGAGGCCATCGACGACGAGTTGTCCCGCGCCCAACGGCCCACCCCGGCGTACGTGCCGATGCTCGGCCGCATCGCCGCCGGTGGGCCGATCCTCGCCGAGCAGGCGGTGGAGGACATCTTTCCCCTGCCCCGCGAGCTGGTCGGTGAGGGCGAGGTGTTCATGCTCCAGGTCAAGGGCGACTCGATGCTCGACGCGGCGATCTGCGACGGCGACTGGGTGGTCGTCCGGCAGCAGCCGACGGCCGACTCCGGCGAGATCGTGGCCGCCATGCTCGACGGCGAGGCGACCGTCAAGACCTACCGGCGACGCGACGGGCACGTCTGGCTGATGCCGCAGAACCCGGCCTTCGACCCGATCCCCGGCGACGACGCCACCATCATGGGCCGGGTCGTGGCGGTGCTCCGCCGAATCTGACCGGCCGGCGCGCGGGTGGGTGGCCCACCGCGCTCACCCGCGCCGCCGGACCGATAGCGCTGACCGGGTCAGTAGCGGTCGCCCCGATGGCCACGGCCGCCCCCGGGATACTGCCCGTACGGGTCGCCGGGCGCATCGCCGTCCCGCCGACGGCCGGGCCGCTGGCCCCGGTAGTCCGGCTCCTGTCCACCGCGCCGTGGCGGCTCCGCGCGACCGCCGCCGGGCTGGCCACCACCGCCGCCGTACACCCCGCCGCCCGGCCGGCCACCGGCGCCGCCGGGTCGACCTCCAGGGCCGCCGGCACGGCCGCCGCCGTAGACACCGCCCCCGACCGGAGCACCGCCCCCGCCGCCGGGGCGGGCAGGGCCGTAACCGCCACCCCCCTCACCGGCTGGGCGTGCGCCACCGCCACCGGCTGGGCGTGCACCGCCGCCGCCGTACACGGCACCGCCGGCAGGAGCGGGACCACCCCGGCCGGAATTACCGCCGTAGACGCCGCCACCGGCCGCCGCACCGCCGTACACGCCAGCGCCGGGACGGCGACCGCCGGGCGGGGCGTCCTCGTCCCGCGGTGCGCCGCGCCGATCGTCCCGGTCATCCGTCGAATCCGCGTCGTCGGCTGCGGGTGGCCGGCGGCGGGCCCGCAGGATGCCGACGATGCCGGCGCCGACGAGCAGCAGACCGAGCACGCCGACCGAGCCCACGAGGTAGGTGATGTCGTCGAAATCGAGCCCGTCGATCCAGGATTTCCCGGCGGCCGGCTTGCCACCCCCGGGAGCGGCCACGGGCGCCGCCACGCTGGTGGACGGCGTGTAGCTCAGGATGTCGACCGGCTCGTCCGCGGTGAGCTGACCGCCGTCGGAGACGGTGACGAAGGTTTTTCCGTCCGGGGTGTAGGAGATCGCCTCACCGAACGGATCGGCCAGTGGCGTCACCCGCGGCTTGCCGGTGGTGAGCGCACCGACGATGTCGCCGCCGGTCACGTCGTACTCGAAGGCGTCCGCGTACGTCCGGATGACGACGCGGGTGCCGTCCGGCGACTGGGCGGCCCCGGTGATCGCGAGCCGCCCGTAGACGCTGAGCGGGTTCTCGGTGGTGGTCTTCGGCAGCTTGATCTCGCCGACCTTCTTCATCGGCACCGGCGGGGTGTCGCCGTTCTTCAGCTTCGCCGTCGGGGTGAAAATCTCCGAGTTGCCGTTCGACACCTTGGTGATGATCAAGGGGAGACCGTCGGCCCCCACCAGCAACGCCTCGGCGTCGTGCGGCTTGTTCTCCGGATAGGAGAGCCGGTGCAGTACGGGCTGCTTCGTACCGTCGATCGGCATGGTCCAGACCGCGATCCGCGACCGCCGCTCCTTGTTGGTGGCGTTGTCGCCGATGTCACCGATCCAGAGAGTGTCGCCCTTCGGCGACACGGCAAGATCCTCGGTGTCGGACGGCCCCTGGCCCGAGTAGCGGACCGGCTCCTTGACGACCTTGCACTTGCTGTCGAGGAAGAAGATGCGCTTGCGCGCCTCAACCTCGGTGCCGTCGTTGATGACGATGTAGCCGGTCTTGGTCGCCACCAGCCCGGACAGCTCCCGCAGCCGCTCATCGGTGACCGAACAGCGCTTCTTGCCGGGGGAAACCCCGAGCGACTGGGGTGATCCGGGCGCGGGAGCGGCTACGGCGACTCCGGCCAGCGCCACGGTTGCCCCGAGCAGGCCGAGGACAACCGTGACCGAGGAAACAACGCGGCGCATTCGGCCAGTGTCGCATGCCGCGCGTTTCCGGTGGATGACGCCGGGGCCGCTCAGGGCCGGCTACCGACCGCCTGGCCCTCCCGCTGCACGGCGAACGGCGCCAGCTCGGCAGCGAGCGCCGCACTGACCCGCACGTGCAGCAGGGTGCCCTCCGGCAGGTGCGACGTGCTGAGCACCTCGCCGGTGCGGTGCACCCGGGACACCAGGTCACCCCGGTCGTACGGCAGCACGGCCCGGACCTCCACGGCGGGTTGCGGTAGCCGTTCCTCGATCGCCGCCCGCAGGGCGTCGATCCCCCGACCCGAGTACGCCGAGACGAAGATCGCCTCCGGCCAGAGTCGCTTGAGCCGCAGCAGCGCGTCCTCGTCGGC
Source organism: Micromonospora sp. NBC_00617 (assembly GCF_045161355.1). Lineage (NCBI taxonomy): Bacteria > Bacillati > Actinomycetota > Actinomycetes > Micromonosporales > Micromonosporaceae > Micromonospora > Micromonospora sp. NBC_00617. The sequence goes on from NZ_CP107751.1 coordinate 4,176,497, forward strand.
CGCGTCGGTCTTGTTGACCACCAGCAGCTCGGGCAGCCGGTCCGCGCCCACCTCGGCGAGCACCTCGTGCACCGCCCGCACCTGCTCCTCGGGATCCGGGTGGGTGCCGTCGACGACGTGCACCACCAGATCCGCCTCCGCGACCTCCTCCAGCGTCGAGCGGAACGCCTCGACGATCTGGTGCGGCAGGTGCCGGACGAATCCCACCGTGTCGGAGAGCGTGTAGAGCCGCCCGTCCGAGGTGGTGGTCTTGCGGGTGGTCGGGTCCAGCGTGGCGAAGAGCGCGTTCTCCACCAGCACGCCCGCCCCGGTCAGCCGGTTGAGCAGGCTGGACTTGCCGGCGTTGGTGTAGCCGGCGATGGCCACGGCGGGCACGGAGTTGCGGGTACGACGGGCGCGCTTGGTGACGCGTACGGTGCGCATGCTCTTGATCTCGCGACGCAGCCGGGAGATGCGGTGGCGGATGCGCCGCCGGTCGGTCTCCAGCTTGGTCTCCCCGGGACCACGCACACCCACGCCGCCGCCGGCGCCGCCACCCCGGCCGGAACCACCGGTCTGCCGGGAGAGCGTCTCACCCCAACCGCGCAGCCGGGGCAGCAGGTATTCCAGCTGCGCCAGCTCGACCTGCGCCTTGCCTTCCTTGCTCTTGGCGTGCTGGGCGAAGATGTCGAGGATCAGCGCCGTACGGTCGACGACCTTGACCTTGGTGCGCTGCTCCAGGTTGCGCAGCTGCGACGGGGACAACTCACCGTCGCAGATGACCGTGTCGGCGCCGGTGGAGAGCACCACCGCGCCCAGATCGTCGACCTTGCCGCGGCCGATGTACGTGGCCGGGTCGGGTCGCGTACGACGCTGGATCAGCCCTTCGAGCACCTGCGAGCCCGCGGTCTCGGCCAGCGCGGCCAGCTCGGTAAGCGAATTCTCCGCGTCGGTCACCGTGCCCTCGGTCCAGACCCCCACCAGGACGACCCGCTCCAGCCGCAGCTGGCGGTATTCCACCTCGGTGATGTCGGTGAGCTCGGTTGACAGGCCGGGGACGCGTCGCAGGGACTGTCGCTCCGACAGCTCCATCTCGCCGGTGGTGACGTCGTCGAGCTCGTCCTCGACGGGGACAAAGCTCTCCTGGTCTCGCAAGCGGTTCTCCTGTCCGAAATGATAAGTAGAACGCAATCCTGACATGCCTCAACGCCGAACGCACCTGCTATATGCCCACGGTGAAGGCCGCCAAAAGCGGGGGCGAATGCTGGTCGGCCGCGACAACCCGGTAGAAATGCGGGCGGCGGCCGACCGGCCGCACAGCCGTGACGGAGGGACCCCGTGGCCATCACCCGACTGCCGAGCGCCGGATTTTCGATCACCATCCGGATCGCCGTGACCGCGGACGCGTCCTCGATCGGCCGACTCACCACCTCCGTCGGCGAGGCCGGAGCGATCGTCACGGCGCTGGACGTGGTGGACTCGGACCCGACCAACGTGATCGTCGACCTGACCTGCGACACCGCCGACGCCGGTCACGCCGGCCAGGTGGTGCAGGCGCTGACCGCGCTCGACGGCGTGGACGTGCGCAAGGTGTCGGACCGGACGTTCCTGCTGCACCTCGGCGGCAAGATCGAAGTCACCTCGAAGGTCGCACTGCGCAACCGTGACGAGCTGTCCCGGGCGTACACCCCGGGGGTGGCCCGCGTCTGCATGGCGATCGCCGAGAACCCGGCGGACGCCCGGCGGCTGACGATCAAGCGCAACACGGTGGCGGTGGTCAGCGACGGCTCGGCGGTGCTCGGCCTGGGCAACCTGGGTCCGGCCGCGTCGCTGCCGGTGATGGAGGGCAAGGCCGCGCTGTTCAAGCGCTTCGGCGGCGTGGACGCCTGGCCGGTCGTGCTCGACACGCAGGACACCGACGAGATCGTGCAGATCGTCAAGGCGATCGCGCCCGCGTACGGCGGGATCAACCTGGAGGACATCGCCGCGCCGCGCTGCTTCGAGATCGAGGCCCGGCTGCGCGAGGCGCTGGACATCCCGGTCTTCCACGATGATCAGCACGGCACCGCGATCTGCGTGCTGGCCGCGTTGACCAACGCGCTGCGCGTCGTGGGCAAGCAGCTCGCGGACGTCCGGGTCGTCGTCTCCGGCGCCGGCGCGGCGGGCACCGCGATCATGAAGCTGCTGCTGCGCCAGGGCGTCGGCGACATCATCGCGTACGACCGCAAGGGCGCCCTGCACCGCGGGCTGAGCGACCTCAACCCGGCCTGGCAGTGGCTGGCGGAGAACACCAACAAGGAGAACTACTCCGGCGACCTGCCGGGCGCGATCCGGGGCGCCGACGTGTTCATCGGGGTCAGCGCGCCGAACCTGCTCTCCGGCGACGACATCGCCGGCATGGCGAAGGACGCCATCGTCTTCGCGCTGGCCAACCCGGACCCGGAGGTCGACCCGCGGGAGGCGCGCAGGTACGCCGCGGTGGTCGCCACCGGCCGCTCGGACCAGCCCAACCAGATCAACAACGTGCTCGCCTTCCCCGGCGTGTTCCGCGGGATGCTGGACGCGCACGCCGAGGAGTTCACCGAGGAGATGGCGATCGCGGCCGCCCAGGCCATCGCCGACGTCGTCGGTGAGGACAAGATCAACCCGACGGTGATCGTGCCAAGCGTCTTCGACGCGCGGGTCGCCCCGGCCGTCGCCGCCGCCGTCCGCGCCGCCGCGCACAACCCCAGCCCTCTCCCGGCAGCCGACCCCGGCCCCTCCGACCTCCCCGAGATCGCGGCCAACGCCAGCGCGACGCCCTGACGAGCAGCCCGGCGGTGTGACGCCGGGAGCAGGGGAGGCGGCCCTCGGCTGGGTCGTCTCCCCCGCTTTGCTCTGCTTCAACCCACGCAACGCCCGGTGTCCGATTATCGGACAGATGCCGTTGCGTGGGTTGAAGCAGAGCAAAGGACCAACACCGACCGGCGGCCAGCGGGCGCGCGGATCAACTTGGGCGCGCGGATCAGCCCGACGTCAGACGGCGGCGGGCAGGGTCGAGAGGTCGACCTCGCCGGTGGCCACCAGGACGGCGGGGCCGGACAGCCAGCACGAGTTCTCGGTGACCGTCACCGTCAGGCGGCCGCCGGGGACGTCGACGGCGACCACGCCGGTGTCCCGACCGGCATCGCGCAGGGCCACCGCACCCACCGCGCAGGCGCCGGTGCCGCAGGACAGGGTCTCGGCGCTGCCGCGCTCGTACACCCGCATCAGGGAGTGCGCGTCGGTGGCGTCGACCGGGTCGCCCGCCACGATGAACTCCACGTTCACCCCGGCCGGGAAGACCTCCGGATCGAATCCGGGCGCGACGGTCAGATCCAGCGCGGCCAGTTCCACGCCCGACGGCAGGACACAGACCAGGTGCGGGTTGCCGATGTCGACGGCGGTGCCGGGCAGGGTCAGACCGCCCAGGGTGGCGGTCGAGGCGTCGTACACCTGGGGGCGGCGCATCTCGACGGACACGGCGTCGCCCTCGACCAGCGCGCGCACGACGCCGGCCCGGGTGGCCACCGGCAGCGCCGCGCCGGCCGGCGTGGCCAGCTCGTTGTCCAGCAGGTAGCGCACGAAGACCCGCGCGCCGTTGCCGCACATCTCGGCGAACGAGCCGTCGGCGTTCCAGTAGTCCATGAACCACTCGGCCTCGCCGGCCAGCCCGGCGCCGTCCGGATGCTTGGCCGCGCGGACGACCCGCAGCACGCCGTCCGCGCCGATGCCCCGCCGCCGGTCGCAGAGCGCCGCGACCAACTCCGGGGTCAGGTCGAGCTGACCGTCCGGGTCGGGCAGGAGGACGAAGTCGTTGCCGGTGCCGTGGCCCTTGGTGAACTCCACGCCCCCATCATCGCGCAGCGGCCGGCACCAGACGCAGCGCGGCCCCGATCAGGTCCGGCGTCGCCGAGTCCAGCCACTGGATCCGCGGGTCGCGCCGGAACCAGGACCGCTGCCGGCGCACGAAGCGCCGGGTGGCCCGGACGGTCTCGTCGTGCGCCTGCGCCTCGGTCAACTCGCCGTCGAGCAGGCGGAGCACCTGCTGGTAGCCGAGCGCCCGGCTGGCCGTGCGTCCCTCGGCCAGCCCCCGACCCACCAGCTCGCGGGTCTCGGGCACCAGGCCGTCGGCCCACATCCGGTCCACCCGCAGCGCGATCCGCTCGTCCAGCAGCCCGGTGTCCAGGTCGACGCCGAGCTGCACGGACGGGTAGTACGGGGTCGGCTGCGGCAGCGACGCGACGAACGGCGCACCGGTCAGCTCGATCACCTCCAGGGCCCGCACGATCCGCCGGCCGTTGCCGGGCAGGATGCCCTCGGCGGCCACCGGGTCGGCGGCGCGCAGCCGCGCGTACAGCGGCGCGGGGCCGACCTCGGCCAACTCCCGTTCCAGCCGCTCGCGCAGCGCCGCGTCGGTGCCGGGGAACTCGAAGCGCTCCAGCACCGCCCGCACGTACAACCCCGAGCCACCCACCAGCAGCGGCACCCGGCCTCGGGACAGGATGTCGTCCACCGCCGTGCGGGCCAGCCGCTGATACTCCGCGACGCTGGCCGGCTCGGTGACCTCCCAGATGTCGAGCAGGTGGTGCGGCACCCCCTCCCGCTCGGCCGGGGTCAGCTTGGCGGTGCCGATGTCCATGCCCCGGTAGAGCTGCATCGAGTCGGCGTTGACCACCTCCCCGTCCAGCGCGTGCGCGAGCGCGATGCTCAACGCCGACTTGCCCGCCGCCGTCGGGCCGACCACCGCCACGACCGTGCCGGCCGGGACGGCCGCACCGCCGGTCACGCCCGCTCCCAGGACGCCACGAAGTAGGCCACGCCGTAGGGGGCCGAGTCGTGCAGCAACTCGCCGCGCCACCCGCCGCCGCTCGACCGGGCCGCCTCGGCGAGCACCTGCCACGACGCCCGGCCGGCGACCTTCAACTGCGCCGACAGACCCGCGTCCAGGTCGCGCAGGGCGTCCAGGTCCGCCTCGGCCAGGGCCGCGGCGACCCGCTTGTCGTACGGGAGGGAGCGCTGGTCGTCGTACCCGGGGGCCTTCTCCCCCCGGCAGGCCGACCCGTCGCCGAGCACCAGCAGCGCCACCCGGTCACCGGCCGCGGCGACCTGCTCGGCGAGCGCGGCCACCTCCACCGGCCCGGCGTCGGCGGTCACCGGCACGGCGGTCACGGCGGGGCGCTCGGCGTGCCGGGCCAGCAGCCACGCGCCGACCGTCAGGCTCAACGGCAGCACCGCGCCGCGGTCCGGCTGACCGGGGGCCAGGGGCACGTCCAGGTCGACGCCCCAGGGCTGGAGGGAACCGGTGGCCGGGGGGCGGATCGGGCCGGTCGACGGGCCGACGCCGAGCAGCACCACCGCATCCGGATCGGCTGCCAGCAGTCGGCGTACGGCGAGGTCACAGGCCGCGCGCAGGTCGTCCAGTTCGCTGGCGGCGGCACCGGCAACCTCGGGCACGAGCAGGGGCGGATGCGGGCAGACAGCGGCGGCGACCAGTGGCACCCGTTCACCGTAGCGGGAACGCCCGGTGCGTCTCCGCGCCGATCCGGTCAATCAGGCTCTAGGACACCGTATGGTCACGGTCGGCGATAGGCGCTCGACGGGGACCGGGTCGGACCTGTGACAATGCCGGAAGTAACTTGGCTGCGCCGTGGCGGCGACGGGGGATGGCTCCCTCGACGCCGGGAGAACGAGGATGGGCACATGAGCGACTGGACTGCCTTCGGACGGGTGGACGCGGACGGCACCGTTTACGTCAAGACCTCCGAGGGCGAGCGGGTGGTCGGATCCTGGCAGGCGGGAGCACCGGAGGAGGGTCTCGCACACTTCGCACGCCGCTTCGCCGACCTGGTCACCGAGGTGGACCTGACCGAAGCACGGCTCAACTCGGGCGCGGCGGACGCCGGGCACTCGTTGAGCACGATTCGGCGGATCCGCGCCACGCTGCCCGAGGCCCACGTGGTCGGCGACATCGACGCCCTGGCCACTCGGCTGGACAAGCTGGCGACCCTTGCCGAGGAGAAGGCCACCGAGGCGCGCGCCGCCCGGGACGCCGCCCGCGGGGAGGCCCTGGCCCGCAAGACCGCGCTGGTCGAGGAGGCCGAGAAGCTCGCCGCCGAGTCCACCGGCTGGAAGACGGCCGGTGACCGGCTCAAGGAGATCCTCGACGAGTGGAAGACCATTCGCGGGGTCGACAAGAAGGCCGACGGTGAGCTGTGGAAGCGGTTCGCCGCCGCACGGGACGGCTTCACCCGGCGTCGGGGCGCCCACTTCGCCTCGCTGGACGCGACGCGCAAGCAGGCGCAGACCGTCAAGGAAGAGCTGGTCGCCGAGGCCGAGAAGATCAAGGACTCCACCGAGTGGGCGGCCACGGCCAACCAGCTCAAGGAGCTGATGACGCAGTGGAAGGCCGCCCCGCGTGCCTCCAAGGAGGCCGAGCAGAAGCTCTGGGAACGGTTCCGGGCCGCGCAGGACGCCTTCTTCAGCCGGCGCAGCGAGGTCTTCTCCGCTCGGGACAACGAGCAGCGCGGCAACCTGGAGCGTAAGCAGGCCCTACTGGCCGAGGCCGAGGCCCTGGACATCGACGCTGACCCGAAGGGCGCCCAGGCCAAGCTGCGGGAGATCCAGGCCCAGTGGCACGAGGCCGGCCGGGTGCCCCGCGAGGCGGCCGCCGGGCTGGAGCGCCGGCTGCGTGTCATCGACGACAAGGTCCGCGACGTGATGGACTCGGCGTGGCGCCGCACCACCAAGGAGGACAACCCGCTGCTCGCCCAGATGAGGGCTCAGGTGGCGGAGGCCGAGGAGCGGCTGGCCCGGGCGCAGAGCGCCGGGGACGCCCGCCGGATCTCCGAGGCCGAGCAGGCCCTCGCCTCCAAGCGGCAGTTCCTCCAGCTCGCCGAGCAGGCCGGCTGACCTGACGCTGTCCGAGAGCCCCCGGTCCCCGCACGGGGCCGGGGGCTCTCGCGTGTCCGCGATGACACGCCGACACGGGCGGGGCCGCGGGGCGCGCAGTTGACGCATTGAGGCGGGCTGATGAGAATGGGCGACGGAGCCAGGTAGGGCCACCGGGACGAGGGCGACGACGGCGGGGCTCCGCTGTCGAGGATCGGCCGGTGAGCGTTCGCGAGTGTCCCCGTCCGCGTGACATGGACCGTCGCGCACTGTCCGCGTACCCCCGAAGGGGCCGTGACGTGCCGACGGCAGCTCGCCCGCGCGGCCCATGGCCGACGCCGGGCCTGTGAAGTGGAGCACGAATGTTCCGTCCCAAAGCTCTCGGCGGTGCGCTGACCGCGCTCGCCACCGTCGCGGCCGGCGTGTTCATCGCCGCCGCCGTCAGCACCACCCCGGCCTCCGCCGCGGGCACCGGCACCGGTTATCTGCACACGAACGGCAGTCAGATCGTGGACAGCACCGGCGCCACGGTCCGGTTGACCGGCATCAACTGGTTCGGCATGGAGACCGACAACAAGACCTTCCACGGGCTCTGGTCGAGCAATCCGTGGCGGGGGCAGCTCGACACGATGGCCCGGCTGGGCTACAACACGTTGCGGGTGCCGTACTCGAACGACGCGTTGAAGCCGGGCGCGACCGCCACCGGGATCAACGATTTCGTCAACCCGGACCTGATCGGGCTCTCGCCGTTGCAGATCCTGGACAAGGTGATCGGCTACGCCGGCAGCAAGGGGATGCGGATCATCCTGGACCGGCACCGGCCGACGTCGGCCGGGCAGTCGCCGCTGTGGTACACGTCGACGGTCTCCGAGGCGACCTGGATCAACGACTGGAAGATGCTCGCCCAGCGGTACGCGGGCAATCCCACCGTGATCGGCGCGGACCTGCACAACGAGCCGCACGCCGAGGGCACCAACCCGGCGGCCACCGGCGCGTGCTGGGGCTGCGGTGACACCGCGCGGGACTGGCGGCTCGCCGCCGAGCGGGCCGGCAACGCCATCCTCGGTGTCCAGCCCAACTGGTTGATCTTCGTAGAGGGGGTGAGCTGCCCCAGCGGTGGCCTCTCCAACGTGTGGGACAACGACCCGAGCAACGACGAGGACTGCGGCTGGTGGGGCGGCAACCTGTCGAAGGCCGGCCAGTTCCCGGTACGGCTGAACGTGGCCAACCGGCTGGTCTACTCGCCGCACGAGTACGCCACGTCGGTCTACCGGCAGACCTGGTTCGACGCCCCCGACTACCCGGCGAACATGCCGGCCATCTGGGACAAGTACTTCGGTTACCTCTACAAGCAGAACATCGCCCCGATCATGATGGGTGAGTTCGGCAGCACGCTCGCCGACCCGAAGGACCGGGTGTGGCTGGAGAAGTTGATGGCGTACACCGGCACCGGGGTGACCGGGATGTCCTTCACCTACTGGTCGTGGAACCCCAACTCGGGTGACACCGGCGGCATCGCGCTGGACGACTGGACGAACATCAACACCACCAAGCAGGCGATCCTCCAGCCGTACCTGATCGCGCCGTCCGGTGGCGGACCCACCGGCGGACCCACCGGCGGACCCACCGGCGGGCCGACGAGCGCGCCCCCGGGCGCCTGCACGGCCACCTACCGGCAGGTCAACGCCTGGCAGGGCGGCTTCCAGGGTGAATTGACCGTCAAGAACACCGGTACGGCCGCGGTCAATCCGTGGTCCGTCACCTGGAGTTGGCCGTCCGGCGTGACGCTGGGCAGTGGCTGGAACGCCACCGTCACCCAGTCGGGCACGACGGTCACCGCTGCCGCGCCCAGTCACGCGCTGTCCCTGGCGGCGGGGGCCTCGGTCACCGTGGGCTTCACCGCCAACGGCACGGCCAGCGCCCCGGCGACCGTGAAGCTCAACGGCGCCAGCTGCTGAGTCGCGAGGGTGGCCGGCGCCCACGTCGTGGGCGTCGGCCACCCCGGGCATTTACATCCAAGGGCTTCTATGTTCTTATCGGGAAAGCGCTTGCCTCCGCAGTGGCGGGCGCAAGCGCGGGAGCCGCTTTCACCGAACTGCACCGGCGGGCCCGAGACCTGTGGGTCCCGGCCTACCTCGCCGCCCACGGGCATGGGCGTCGCGACGGTCCGTCCGCCTCATCGAGAGGAAGCAGCATGCGCACAACACAGCGTCGGATGACGCTGCTCGCCACCACCGCCGCCGCCAGCGCAGCCCTGGTCACCGGCGGGCTCCTGACCGCCGTCTCGGCCCAGGCGGCCGCCGGCTGCCGGGTCGCCTACTCGGTCGCCAGCCAGTGGCCGGGCGGGTTCACCGGCAACGTCACGGTCACCAACCTCGGCGACCCGGTCTCCGGGTGGACGCTGCGCTGGTCGTACGGGGCCGGCCAGCAGGTCAGCCAGGCGTGGGGCGCCACCGTCACACAGAGCGGCAGTCAGGTCTCCGCCACCAACGTCGACTACAACGGCAACCTGGTCACCAACGGCAGCACCTCGTTCGGCTTCAACGCGAGCTGGAACTCCAGCAACCCGGACCCGACCAGTTTCACCCTGAACAACGTCGCCTGCACCGGCGGCACCACCACGCCGACCACACCGGGCACCCCGGGCACACCGAGCACGCCGCCGACCACCCCGCCGATCCCCAGCGATCCCCCACCGAGCGTCCCGCCGCAGACGGGCCTGGTCGGCTGGGCCACCCAGAACGGCGGCACCACCGGCGGTGGCGGCGCCCCGGCCACCACCGTCTCCACCGCCTCGGCGCTGACCAGCGCCCTGAACGCCACGGGCTCCGCCGTCATCCGCGTCTCCGGCACCATCTCCTGCTCGGGAATGCTGCGGGTCCGGTCGAACAAGACCATCCTCGGCAACTCCGGCGCGACCATCGTCGGCTGTGGACTCAACGTCAGCGGTGACCGCAACGTCATCATCCGGAACCTGACCTTCCGGGACTGGAACGACGACGCGATCAACGTGCAGGAGTCGGCCACCAACATCTGGATCGACCACAACACCTTCAGCAACGGGTACGACGGCGCGGTCGACATCAAGCGCGGGTCGGACTTCGTCACCGTGTCGTGGAACCGGGTCTTCAACCACGACAAGACCATGCTGCTCGGCCACAGCGACGACAACGGCGCCCAGGACACCGGCCACCTGCGGGTGACCTACCACCACAACTGGTTCGACGGCAGCAAGCAGCGCAACCCGCGGGTGCGCTTCGGCAACCCGGTGCACGTCTACAACAACTACTACCGGGCCAACACCGGCTACGGCGTGGCCTCCACCGAGAACGCCGGCGTGCTCGTCGAGGGCAACTACTTCGAGAACGTCCCCGACACGTACCACCTCGGTGAGGCTGACTCCGGGCCGGGCCGCCTGGTGGCCCGCAACAACCACTTCGTCAACTCGCCGGCCGGGCAGACCGGCGGCAGCGTCGCCAGCATCCCGTACTCGTACCAACTGGACACGGCGAGCAACGTCAAGTCCATCGTGACGGCCGGCGCCGGCGCCGGCCGCATCACGGTCTGACCGTGGGCCGGTCGGGGTCCGCCGTGGCGGCGGGCCCCGGCCGGGGTCAGTGCGCGGCGCAGCCGCCGGTGGGCGCGGGTGCGACCGCCGGGGCGCCGATCGTGGGCAGACCCAACAACACCCCGGGGGTACGCGGGGAGCGCCCCGCCTCGGCGGCGTCGCCGGCTCGCGTCCGCCGGTGCGACAGCGGCGCCCCGTCGGCGTTGAGGTGATGCGGCGCGGCGTACGTGACGGTGGTGTGCACGATGTCGCCGGGCCGGATCGACCCGGCGAAACTGCCGGCGTCGAAGTGGACGAGCCGGCCATCGCGGGCCCGACCGGAGAGCCGCCCGGTCCGCTCATCCTTGCGGCCCTCGCCGACCGCGACCAGCACCTCGACCGGCTTCCCCACCAGACGCTTGTTCTCCGCCCAGGAGATCTCCTCGACGGCCGCGACCAGCCGCTCGTACCGCTCCTGCACGACCTGCTTGGGCAACTGGCCGTCCATTGTCGCGGCGGGAGTGCCGGGGCGCTTCGAGTACTGGAAGGTGAAGGCCGAGGAGAACCGGGCCTCGCGCACCACGTCCAGGGTGCGCTGGAAGTCGGCCTCCGTCTCGCCGGGGAAGCCGACGATGATGTCGGTGGTGATCGCCGCGTCCGGCATCGCCGAGCGGACCTTCTCGATGATCCCCAGGTAACGCTCGGAGCGGTACGACCTGCGCATCGCCTTCAGCACGTCGTCGGAGCCGGACTGCAACGGCATGTGCAGCGAGTGGCAGACGTTCGGCGTCTCGGCCATCGCGGCGATCACGTCGTCGGTGAAGTCCTTCGGGTGCGGGCTGGTGAACCGGACCCGCTCCAGGCCGTCGATCTCACCGGTCGCGCGCAGCAGCTTGCCGAACGCGTACCGGTCACCGAACTCGACGCCGTAGGAGTTGACGTTCTGCCCGAGCAGGGTCACCTCCAGCACGCCCTCGTCGACCAGGGCGCGCACCTCGGAGAGGATGTCGCCGGGACGGCGGTCCTTCTCCTTGCCGCGCAGAGCGGGCACGATGCAGAACGTGCAGGCGTTGTTGCAGCCCACCGAGATCGAGACCCAGCCGGCGTACGTGGACTCGCGGCGGGTTGGCAGCGTGGACGGGAAGACGTCCAGCGACTCCAGGATCTCCACCTCGGCGGCGGCGTTGTGCCGGGCCCGTTCCAGCAGCACCGGCAGGGCACCGATGTTGTGCGTGCCGAAGACGACGTCCACCCAGGGCGCCCTGCGGACGATCTCGCCGCGGTCCTTCTGCGCCAGGCAGCCACCGACGGCGATCTGCATCCCCGGGTGCTTGTCCTTCACGGGGCGCAGATGACCGAGGTTGCCGTAGAGACGGTTGTCGGCGTTCTCCCGCACCGCGCAGGTGTTGAAGACGACGATGTCCGGGGTGTCGTCGGCCTGGGGCGCGCGCACGTAGCCGGCCTGTTCGAGCAGGCCGGAGATGCGCTCGGAGTCGTGCACGTTCATCTGGCAGCCATAGGTGCGCACCTGGTAGGTGCGCGGGCTGCCCGCCGCTGCGGTAGTCATGACCAGGACAGCGTATCCGGGTCGACCGGATCACCCCGAACCGAGGAGGACCCGACATGTGCCGAAGCATCAAGACGTTGCGGGAGCCGTTCACCCCGCAGGTGACCGACGCGGACATCGAGGCGGCGGCGTTGCAGTACGTCCGGAAGATTTCGGGCTTCCGGGCGCCCGCCGCGCACAACGCCGCCGCGTTCGAGGCCGCGGTGGCCGCCGTGACGGAGGCCACCCGCACCCTGCTCGACCAGCTGGTCGTGCGGGGTGGCGGGTCGGGCGCCGCCGAGCAGCCGGCCACCGTCGCCACCGGGCGCGGCTGACCTCTTCGGCACACCGACACCGGCCCGGCCCGGCTCGGCATCTGCCCGGCCCGGCCCGGCTCGGCTCGGCACCGGCTCGGCTGGGTGCCGCGTCAGGCCGCGGCGAGCACCGGCGCGACGGTGTCGGGTGCCCAGCGCGAGCGGTGACACTGCGACCAGCCTCGGCAACCCGGATCACCCAGCGTGCACAGCCGGTGCCGGCTGAGCACCTCGCCGTCGTCGGTGTCCCGGACGTCGAAGTGCACCGGGCGGACCGTCCCGTCCGGTGCGACGAGCAGGTGCCGGCCGGCGTCGAGCGTGTCATCGCGCAGCAGGCAGTTGCGGCCCAGCAGCCGGGCCAGCGCGGCGATGCTGGCGTGCTCGGAGAGCCGGTCGGGCACCCCGTAGCAGTCGACCACCGTCGAGAACTCGCCCGGCGCCTGCCAGACGTCACACACCACCGCGTACGCCGGCAGTCGGGCCGGATCCGCCACTGCCAGCGGCATCACCACCCGACCGAGCGCCTCGGCCAGCGCCGGGTAGACCTCCACGGGTCGTACCCGATCGATTCTCCAGTTCCACAGCTCGGTCATTCCGCCTCCTCGCTGCGTTCGTCCCACCGGCCTCCGGATCGGGCCTTACTGACGATGGTGGGGGGCATATGACCCCAGCCGGGGGCAAGTTACCGGTCTGTGACCATTCCGGGCAAAATTTCCCTGAGCGGCATTGCTCGGAGTAGCGGGAAGGTGACAGTTTATCGGCTATCGTGCGCCAGCCGAACCACCGGGACCGCGTGTCCCGACGCCGCCCCGGGCCACCCCGCGGCGCCGGTCAGCGCAGGACGACCAGGTGCTCCCCGCGGGGCAGCAACTCGCCCACCACCGGCGCGCCCGGCAGCTCACCGGCGACCAGCAGGCCGCCGGACGTCTGCGCGTCGGCCAACAGCAACCGCTCACCCTCGTCCGCCGCGCCGAAATCCGTCCAGGGGGTGACCCACTCCAGGTTGCGACGGCTGCCGCCACTGACATACCCGTCGCGCAGCGCCTCCCGGGCACCGGCCAGGTACGGCACCCGGGCGGCGTCGATGGCCACCGTGAGCCGACTGGCACGGGCCAGCTTCGAGGCGTGCCCGAGCAGGCCGAAACCGGTCACGTCGGTGCCGCACCGGATGCCGGCGGCGACCGCCGCGCGCGCGGCGTCCCGGTTGAGCGCGCTCATCGAGGCGACCGCCTCCGGGAAGCTCTCACCGGTGGCCTTGTGCCGGGTGTTGAGCACGCCCACCCCGAGCGGCTTGGTCAGCGACAGCGGCACCCCGGCGCGGCCGGCGTCCAGAGTGATCAGTTCCTCCGGGCGGACGGTGCCGGTGACCGCGAGACCGTACTTCGGGCCGTCGTCGTCCACGCTGTGCCCACCGGCCAGGTGACAACCCGCCTCCCGGGCCACGTCCTGACCGCCGCGCAGCACCTCGCGCGCCAACTCCAGCGGCAGCACGTCGCGCGGCCAGCAGAGCAGGTTGAGCGCCACCAGCGGGGTGCCACCCATCGCGTACACGTCGGACAACGCGTTGGCCGCGGCGATGCGCCCCCAGTCGTACGCGTCGTCGACGACCGGAGTGAAGAAGTCCGCGGTGCTGACCAGGCCCGTCCGCTCGTCCAGGCGGACCACCGCGGCGTCGTCGCCGTGGTCCAGGCCGACCAGCAGCTCCGCGGTGCCGGTGGCCGGGCCGAGACCGGCCACCATCACCTCCAGCTCGCCCGGCGGGATCTTGCAGGCGCAGCCACCGCCGCGCGCGTAACGGGTCAGCCGTACCGGTTCCGTCATCCCCCCATGATCCCGACAAGCCCGTGCCGACGCCAGCAATGCGGCCCGCACGGTGACCGGAATCGGACCCGTCGCGACGAACGTGACCGGTGTTACCGCTCCGTGACCCGCCAGGTTGCGTTCCGCCACATCACGCCGCCTAAAGTGACCGCACCGGGGGTCAACCGACCCCGATCCGGGGAGACGACAGGGACGGTGGACGACGTGACAACGGGCGAACCGCTCATCGTGCTGGACGCGGTCAACAAGTGGTTCGGGCCGCTGCACGTGCTGGACGACGTCTCGCTGTCGGTGGGTCGGGGCGAGGTGGTCGTGGTGATCGGCCCGTCGGGCTCCGGCAAGTCGACGCTGTGCCGCGCCATCAACCGACTGGAACCGATCAGCTCCGGCACCATCACCTTCGACGGCCAGCCGCTGCCCGCCGAGGGCAAGCCCCTCGCGAAGCTGCGCAGCGAGGTGGGCATGGTCTTCCAGTCCTTCAACCTCTTCGCGCACAAGACCATCCTGGAGAACGTCACCCTCGGCCCGATCAAGGTCCGCAAGGAGAAGCCGGCCGCCGCCCGCGAGCGCGGCCTGGCCCTGCTCGACCGGGTCGGCATCGCCAACCAGGCGGACAAGTTCCCCGCCCAGCTCTCCGGCGGTCAGCAGCAGCGGGCAGCGATCGCCCGCGCCCTGGCCATGCAGCCCAAGGCGATGCTGTTCGACGAGCCGACCAGCGCCCTGGACCCGGAGATGGTCGGCGAGGTGCTCGACGTGATGACCTCGCTGGCCAGCGAGGGCATGACGATGGTCGTGGTCACCCACGAGATGGGCTTCGCCCGGCACGCCGCCAACCGGGTCATCTTCATGGCCGACGGCAAGCTCGTCGAGGACGCCTCCCCGGCGGAGTTCTTCGCCAACCCGCGCAGCGAGCGGGCCAAGGACTTCCTCTCCAAGATCCTCACGCACTAGGCGTCCGTAGTGGAGCGTTGCCGTACAACGGTGGGCTCCGTCGAAGAAGGAGAAGAGTATGCGTATGAAGCGCGTGGCGGCGGTCGCCATGATGGCCTCCCTCGCCCTGTCCGCCGCGGCCTGCGGCAAGGAGGGTGAGCCGACGCCGAGCGCCGGTGGAAACGCCTCCGGTGGCGCCCAGTCCGACACCTGCAAGAGCTCCGGCGCGACCTTCACCCCGAAGACGGACGCGGCCGTCGCCGGCAGCCCGACCTTCGAGAAGATCAAGGCCGCGGGCAAGGTCTCCATCGGCGTCAAGTTCGACCAGCCAAACCTCGGCTACAAGGACGCCCAGGGCAAGCGGTGCGGCTTCGACATCGAGATCGCCCAGTACGTGGCCAGCACGCTCGGCATCGACCCGGCGAAGATCGAGTACAAGGAGATCGCGTCGGCCAACCGGGAGACCGCGATCAAGGGTGGTGAGGTCGACTACTACGTCGGCACCTACTCGATCACCGACAAGCGCAAGAACGACATCTCCTTCGCCGGCCCGTACTTCGTCGCTGGCCAGGACCTGCTGGTCCGCAAGGACGAGACGTCGATCACCGGCAAGGACACCCTCAAGGGCAAGAAGGTCTGCTCGGCCACCGGCTCGACCCCGATCCAGAGGATTCGCGACGAGGGTCTGACCGAGGCGAACAACATCGTCGAGTTCAAGACCTACTCGGAGTGCGTCTCGCAGCTGCTCGACAAGAAGGTCGACGCCGTCACCACCGACGACGCCATCCTCAAGGGCTATGCGGCGCAGAACCCGGACGAGCTGAAGGTGGCTGGCCAGCCGTTCAGCACCGAGAAGTACGGCATCGGCCTGCCGAAGGACGACAAGGCGCTGCGCGACTACGTCAACGACCAGATCGAGGCCGCCTTCACCAACGGCACCTGGCAGAAGATCTACGACGGCACGCTCGGCCTGTCCGGCTCGGCGGGCACTCCGCCGAAGGTCGAGCGGTACTGACCGTCCGGCTCGACACGAGTTGCGGCGCCGGGCGGGGCTCGTCCCCGTCCGGCGCCCGTGGAGAGGGACTGAGAGCGAGGCATGGGCGAGTTCTTCCGCGTACTGACGGACAACGGGCAACTGTTCGTCGACGGGTTCACCAACACCGTCAAACTTTTCCTGATCGCCGCGGTCGGCAGCCTCGTCCTCGGCACGCTGCTCGGCGCGATGCGGGTGTCACCCGTGCCGGCCCTGCGGGCGTTCGGTGCCACGTACGTCAACCTGGTGCGCAACACCCCTCTGACGCTCGTCTTCGCGTTCCTCGTGTTCGCGGTGCCGAAGCTCGACGTCAACATCGACTACTTCCCCAGCGCCGCCATCGCGCTGATCGTCTACACCTCGGCGTTCGTCTGTGAGGTGATCCGCTCCGGCGTCAACACGGTCGCCGCGGGCCAGGCCGAGGCGGCCCGCGCGCTGGGCATGACCTTCGGTCAGGTGCTCACGCTCATCGTGCTGCCGCAGGCGCTGCGGGCGATGGTTCCGCCGATGATGAGCGTGTTCATCGCGATGCTGAAGAACACCACCATCGCCGCCGGTTTCTCGGTGCTGGAAGCCGGCGCGATCCCGGCGTACATGGCCGAGCGGGGCGAGCCGCAGTTCGCCGTCCTGCTCTGGATCACCATCGGCTTCCTGATCCTGATCCTGCCGCTGGTGGCCTTGCAGCGGTTCCTCGAACGCAAGTGGCGGGTGGCCCGGTGAGCCCCGTAGCGGCGAACGGAAGGTGGCTGAGTTGAGCCAGGCGTCGATCCTCTACGACCTGCCCGGGCCCCGTGCCAAGCGGCGCAACGCGATCCTGGGCGTCGCCTCCACCGCCGGCATCATCGCCCTGCTCGCCTACATCGGCT
This sequence comes from Micromonospora sp. NBC_00617, assembly GCF_045161355.1. Classification (NCBI taxonomy): domain Bacteria; kingdom Bacillati; phylum Actinomycetota; class Actinomycetes; order Micromonosporales; family Micromonosporaceae; genus Micromonospora; species Micromonospora sp. NBC_00617. Next base: position 4,193,442 of record NZ_CP107751.1, read on the forward strand.
ACCAGTTCGCCGACACCGGCCAGTTCGAGGCTCGCAAGTGGGAGCAGTTCCAGTACGCCTCGGTGCAACGCGAACTATTCGGCGGCCTGTGGGCGACGCTGAAGGCGGCTGGCCTCGCCGCTGTCCTGGCGCTGCTCTTCGGCGCGGTCTTCGCCAGCGGCCGACTGAGCGACAAGTGGATCCTGCGTGCCCCATCGACCTTCATGGTGGAGCTGTTCCGAGCGATCCCGCTGCTGATCCTGATCTTCTTCGGCTACTACGTCCCACTGCAATACGGCTGGTCGATCGACAAGCTGTGGGCGCTGGTCATCGGGCTGGTGCTGTACAACGGTTCGGTGCTCGCGGAGATCTTCCGGGCCGGGATCAACGCCGTGCCGTACGGGCAGACCGAAGGCGCGTACGCGATCGGCATGCGCAAGAACCAGGTGCTGCGACTGATCCTGCTGCCGCAGGCGGTCCGGTCGATGCTCCCGGCGATCGTCAGCCAGCTCGTCGTGCTGCTCAAGGACACCGCGCTGGGCTTCATCATCACGTACCCCGAGTTGCTGTTCGTGGGTAAGCAGATCGGCGGCCGGTTGCCGTTCGGGCTGCCGTACGTGCCGGCGTATCTCGTCGTGGCGGCGATCTACATCGCCATCTGCGGCGCCCTGTCGATCCTGGCCTGGTGGTTGCAGAAGCGGATGGGCCGCACCCCGCGAACCGCCGCCAAGGTGCTGCCCTCCCAGGACGTCGGCGATGCCGTCGGCCGGATGATCTGACGGGACCAGCGGAACGAGTGACGGGCGGGTGGCCACAGCCACCCGCCCGTCGTCTGTTCCAGGATCAGCGGGCGATCTCGGTGACCCGGGACTCGCGGACCACTGTGACCCGGATCTGACCCGGGTAGGTCAGCTCCTCCTCGATCTGCTTGGCCACGTCGCGGGCCAGCACGGCCGCCCCGATGTCGTCCACGTCGTCCGGCTTGACCATCACCCGGATCTCCCGGCCGGCCTGCATGGCGAAGACCTTGTCCACGCCGAGCTTCCCGGCCGCGATCTCCTCGATCCGCTCCAGCCGCTTGACGTACGCCTCAAGGCTCTCCCGCCGCGCGCCCGGCCGACCGCCGGAGCAGGCGTCGGACGCCTGGGTGAGGACGGCCTCGATGGTCTGTGGCGGCACCTCGTTGTGGTGCGCCTCGATGGCGTGCACCACGTCCTCGTGCTCGCCGTACTTGCGGGCCAGGTCGGCGCCGATGATGGCGTGGCTGCCCTCGACCTCGTGGGTGAGCGCCTTGCCGATGTCGTGCAGGAACGCCGACCGTTTGATGGTGGGCACGTCCAGTCGCAGCTCGGCGGCCATGATGCCGGCGATGTGGGCGGTCTCGACCAGGTGCTTGAGCACGTTCTGCCCGTACGAGGTGCGGTAGCGCAGCCGGCCCAGCAGGGTCACCAGCTCCGGGTGGATCTCGGTGATGCCGACCTCGACCAGGGCGTCCTCGGCGGCGCGCAGGCAGAGCTGCTCCACCTCCTGCCGGGCCAGGTCGTAGACCTCCTCGATCCGGTGCGGGTGGATCCGCCCGTCGAGCACCAGCTTCTCCAGCGTGAGCCGGCCGACCTCCCGGCGGACCGGGTCGAAGCAGGAGAGCAGCACCGCCTCCGGGGTGTCATCGATGATCAGGTTGACCCCGGTCACCGACTCGAAGGCGCGGATGTTGCGCCCCTCCCGGCCGATGATGCGGCCCTTCATCTCGTCGCCCGGCAGATGCAGGACGCTGACCACGCTCTCGGCGGTCTGCTCGCTGGCCACCCGCTGGATCGCGTCCACCACGATGTGTCGGGCCCGCTGCTCGGCGGTGCTGCGCGCGTCGGACTCGATGTCGCGCACCAGCAGCGCCGCCTCGCGCTTGGCCTGCGTCTCGATCGCGTCAATCAGTTCCAGCCGGGCCGACTCGGCGGTGAGACCGGCCACCCGTTCCAATTCCCGGCGGCGCAGCTCCTCGGCCTCGGCCAGCTCGGTCTCGCGCTGGGCGAGCGCGGACTCCCGAGCCGCGAGGGCGGCGCTCGCCGCGGTGAGCTGCCGCTCCCGCTCGGCGAACCGTTCCACCTCCTCGGTGTGCAGCCGCTCCCGCTCGTCCATCCGGGCCGCCCGCCGCTCCACCTCCGCGGCCTGCTCCCGGGTCGTGGCGGCGAGCACCGCGACCTCCCGCTCGCCGCTGCGACGGGCTGCCGTGCGCAGCTGCTCGGCGTCCGCCTCGGCCTGCTTGTGCGCCCGTTCCAGCACGGTGTCCGCCTCGGCGCGGGCGTCGTCGAGCACCCGCCGGGCCTCGGCCCGGGCCGCCTTCGCCTCGGCTTTCGCCGCCGCTGCCTCGGCCCGAGCCGCGGAGGCCGCGGACTTGGCCACGTCGATCGTGCTGTTCGCCTGGTCGGCGGCGTTGCGCAGGGCGGCCAGGGACTGTTCCTGACGGTCCTTCTCCGCGATGAAGGCGGGATCCTCCGGGGCCGGCGCCGCGCCCATCCGACGTAGCGTCCGGATGCCGACCAGCACCGCCCCGACCACGACCACCGCGAGGATCAGGACGGCCGCGAGAAGCACGACGTCGAGGGCGTTCATGCCGGGACCCCGCTGGGTCTACCGGTGAACCTGTGCCGCCGCCCCGCCATGGCCGCCTCCCCTGAACGTCAAGACCGCAGGGACTGTGCCCGAGGCACACTCCTGCGGCTGTGGACGCCCGACCGGAGCGGCTGGCCGTGGGTAGCTCTCTCCGCCGGCGGTGCCCTCGGGGCATCGTCGGCGACCGGGTGCAGTTGTCGCGGAGTGCCGGACCGGCCAGTCCGGACTGCCGCCAAAGGCCGCGGAGTCGGCCAAAGTGATGCTGTTCTGTTACGAGATCTATGTTGTGCGCTTAGCCTGCGCTGGTCGGGCAATGTGAGCCTGTATGGCGAGGCTAGGTCGCCAAGGGCGGTCTGGTCAAGGACTCATGATCAAACCCCCCGAACGGAGCGAAGTTGTAGCGTCACCCAATGCTGATGTCGTGTCGGACACGGAAGGACAAACGCGGCGAGCCGACGCCCTCGATTCGAATGTCGTGCCTGTTCAGCGGTAGCGGCACCCCCCGGCCGGCGCCGACGTGGTGATACTGGTGACCCTGCAGAGTCGCGAACCTCGCTCGACCTACCCGATCCCGACGCGACCCGCCGCGCAGTGCCCCAAGATCGCGCTCGACCCCCGCGCAGTGGCCCAAGACCGTGCTCAACCCGCGCGCAGCCGTCAAGATCGTGCTCGATCCTGGATGTAGCGCTCTCAGCGGCGCGGTGATGCCCCTACATCCTGGATCGAGCACGATCATCCGCCTCGGTGCGTGCAGGGTGGTACCGACGCGAGCACAGACCGTACCGCTGGCGGATTGTCGATCATCTGAAGGTCCCCTACCGTCCAGGCATGATGCGAAGGCTGCTCCTGTTCATGGGCGTGTTGGCGCTGTCGTTCGGTGCCGTGGTGGTCTTCGCGAACTGGCGACCGACCATCGACTCCGCAAGCCGGTCGGATGACACGCCAGCGCTCAAGCCTGGTGAGCGGACCACCACCGCAGACGGGCGTATGAGCTTCACCGCGCCGGCAGGCTGGACGACGCGCCCCTGCCCGCCGCGGGAAGACCCGGACTGTGCCCAGGTCTCGCCGAAGGGCGGGGGCGAGGGCGACGTGGTCATGCTGATGATCACAGCGCCGAACCCGGTGGAGGGCTCACCGATGGATCTGTTCCTCGTCGACGACCCCGTCATCGTGCCTTCGGATCCGGCGGTCCAACGATTCACGCTCGACGGCGCGAAGGCCGTCCGGCTCGACTCCTACAAGCTCCCTCCTGAGCCGATGGCGAACATGGATGAGATGCCTGGCGTCAATGACGTGATGGTCTTCGGCGTCGTTCCCGACGCCGCCGACGAGTTCATGATCATGTGTCGGCACGGCGTACTGCCGGCGGCGCAGATGCGGGCGGGCTGCGACCTGATCGTGGAAAGCGTGCGTTTCCCCCGCTGACCCGACGTCCAACGCTCGGCGGGCGCACCGCTCACTCGATCGGGCGGCTTCCGGGCTCCAGATCGCCCTCGGTGTTGGCGAGCGCGTCGGCGTCGATCTTGCTCGGCGCACTCGGCCGCCTCGACGCTCTGCCCGGCGAGCCGTCCTCCACCGCGCGGATGGCCACGCCGGGCGGCCTCACCGTCGGCCCGACGCCGGGAACCGCCTCAAGATCGTGCTCGATCCTGAAGTAGTGGCCTCACCGGCGCGACGATGCCCCTACATCCTGGATCGAGCACGATCATCCGCGGCGGCTCAGCTGGCGCCGGCTGCCAGCGCGGCGGTGACCAACGCCGCGTTGCCCGGTGCCGTTGTGCCGTCGGGCAACAGGAGTGTGTCCTCCAGCCCGATCCGGGTGTGCAGCCCACGGCGGACCGCCTCGACGAGCACCGCCCAGGTGGCCGGACCCTCGGCGTGCAACAGCACAGGAGGAGTCCCCGCGGTCTCCGGCGGCGACCCGCCCGGCAACCCCGACCCCTGTGGCACGCCGGGCGTCCGCGGGGGCGTTGGCAGCGCGGCGAGGATCCGCGCAGCATCGGCCAGCGCGACCACCGGCTCCTGCGCCATGCACTCGACGAGGATCCGCCCGACCGGCACCCGCCAGGACTGGTACGTCTCCACGGCCTCCACGGTCCAGAGACCCACCTCGACGAGCACGCCACGCTCGTGCAACGCGGTGGCGACCGCCTCGGCGCCGGGCTCGTGGGCGTTGACCGAGGCGAAGTCGGGCAGCACCGGCCAGGATCGGACGGCTGCCACCCGGGCCGCCGGATCCGGTTCGATCCAGGCTCCGGTGCTCACTCCCACCGGCAGGCCCGGCCGGGCCGCACGGATCGCGGTAAGCGCGTCGGCGATCACCGCCGGGCGCAGTGACTCGACGCCGGCCGCGTCCCTGGGATGGACGTGCACGGCCGCGACACCCAGCGCGGCACAGCGGGCCGCGTCGGCAGCCAACTCCGCAGGGGTCACCGGCACTGCCGGATGGTCGGCACGACTGCGCTGGCCGTTCAGACACGCTTTCACCATCGGGTCATCCCTGCCGCATCCGTCGCGTCACTCAGTCGAGCGGACGACTGTCGCGCTCCAGATCGCCTTCGGCGTCGGCGAGCGCGTCGGCGTCGATCTGCTCGGCGAACTCGGCCGCCTCGGCGCTCTGCGCGGCGAGTGCGTCCTTCACCGCGCGGATGGCCACGCCGGGCGGGTAGCCCTTGCGGGCCAGCATGCCCACCAGCCGGCGGAAGACCGCGTCGGGCTCACCCCGGGCGGTACGCAGTTTGCGCTCCACCAGAGCGCGAGCGGTTGACGCCTCGGTCTCCTCGTCCAGCTCGCCGAGCGCCTCGGTGGCCACCTCGCCGTCGACACCCTTGCGGCGCAGCTCGTTGGCGAGCGCCCGGCGGGCCAGGCCACGACCGGTGTGCCGGCTCGACACCCAGGCGCGGGCGAACGCGGCGTCGTCGATGATGCCGACCTCGTCGTACCGGTCGAGCACCTCGGCCGACACCTCCTCGGAGATGCCCCGCTTGGCCAGCGCCCCGGCCAGCTCGGCCCGGGTACGCGGACGGACGGCCAGCTGGCGGAGGCAGATCTCGCGAGCCACCTCCGACTCGTCGCGAGGCGTGGTCGTCGGCTCGTCCGCCGACGCCTCAGCAGCACGGCGGCCCCGACGGGGACGCGGCGGATCGGCGGCGTCGCCCGTACGAGGCGGACTGGCATCCCAGCCCCGCCCCGTACGGGCGCGTCGTCCTGCCATGAGTCAGCTACCCGTCAGAAGTCGACCGGCGGCAACTCGGGGCCACCGGCGGCGTCGCTCGCGCCGACCCCGACGCCGAGCTTCTCCAGGATCTTCTTCTCGATCTCGGCGGCCACGTCCGGGTTCTCCTTCAGGAACTCCCGGGCCTTCTCCTTGCCCTGACCGAGCTGGTCGCCGTCGTACGTGTACCACGCGCCGGACTTGCGGATGATCGCCTGCTCCACGCCGACGTCGATCAGCGAGCCCTCACGCGAGATGCCCTTGCCGTACATGATGTCGAACTCGGCCTGCTTGAACGGAGCGGCCACCTTGTTCTTCACGACCTTGACCCGGGTGCGGTTACCGACCACGTCGGTGCCGTCCTTGAGGCTCTCGATGCGTCGCACGTCGAGCCGGACCGAGGCGTAGAACTTCAGCGCCCGACCACCGGTGGTGGTCTCCGGACTGCCGAACATCACGCCGATCTTTTCGCGCAGCTGGTTGATGAAGATCGCCGTGGTGCCGGTGTTGCTGAGCACACCGGTGATCTTCCGGAGCGCCTGGCTCATCAGCCGGGCCTGGAGGCCCACGTGGCTGTCGCCCATCTCGCCCTCGATCTCGGCACGCGGCACCAGGGCCGCCACCGAGTCGATCACGATGATGTCCAGGGCGCCGGAGCGGATCAGCATGTCGGCGATCTCCAGCGCCTGCTCGCCCGTGTCCGGCTGGGAGACCAGCATCGCGTCGGTGTCGACACCGAGGGCCTTCGCGTACTCCGGGTCGAGCGCGTGCTCGGCGTCGATGAAGGCGGCGATGCCACCGGCCCGCTGGGCGTTGGCCACCGCGTGCAGAGCCACCGTGGTCTTACCGCTGGACTCCGGGCCGTAGATCTCGACCACCCGGCCACGCGGCAGGCCGCCGATGCCCAGCGCCACGTCGAGCGCGATGGAGCCGGTCGGGATCACCGCCGTCTGGATGACCGGCCGGTCACCCAGTCGCATCACCGAGCCCTTGCCGAATTGCTTGTCGATCTGAGCGAGAGCAAGGTCGAGTGCCTTCTCCCGGTCAGGCCCTGCTGCCATGGTTGCCACCCCTGCCTTCGCCGGCGTCTTTGCTGAGCTTCGCGTCACGCGGACACGCTAGGCGCTGGGTCCGACAGAAAACCAGCCGACCGGCCGTGAGCTGTGGACGAGCACCCCGCTGTGGACAATAGCCGAACAGGTGTACGACTCGACAAGCGACACGCGGAACCGGCGAAAAGGCTGCTCAGCGTAGTCGAGCGGGTACGCGGTCGGGGTACGCGGCGCAGACCGCCCGCCACACCACGTGCGTCTGCTCTCCCGACGACAGCGCCTGCTCGATGGTCCGCCCATGGAGCTGGGACAGCACCTGGTCGCGGGCGATGCTGGCCGCGTAGCCCGGCCCGAACGCCTCCTCCAGCCGCGCCCAGAAGTCGGTCAGCCGCACGTGATCAACCCTCCTCGCCCGGTGCCCCCGTCGGCACCGGGCGCAACGCTAGCGCCACCAGGGGCACGGTCGCGACCGCCGCGAGCAGGGTGAGCACCGGATAACCGGCGAGTTGCATGACAAACCCGCTGAGCACCGCGGCGCTGGCCCCCGCCAATCCCATGATCAGGTCGGAGAACCCCTGGACGCTGGGGCGCACACCGGCCGACACCGACTCGGAGAGCAGCGTCGAGCCGGCCACCATCGTCCCCGACCAGCCCAGCCCGAGCAGGACCAGACCGACCGAGAGCCGGGGCGTGTGGTGCCCGGCGGTGCCGGCGACCGCGCAGGCGGCCAGCAGCAGCCCGACCCCGCCGAGGATCACCGCCCGCCGGCCGAGCCGGTCGGTGAGCCAGCCGACGACCGGGGCCAACGCGTACATGCCGGCGATGTGCAGGCTCAACACGATCCCGACCACCCGCAGCACGTCGGCGTCGGCGTGCGACTCACCGAGCCGGACCGGGGTCATCGCCATCACCGCCACCATCACCAGGTGACCGATCGCCACGGCGGTGATGCCGAGGCGGGCGGCTGGCTGTCCGCGTACCACCGACCAGGCCAGCCGCATTCCGGCGGTGCGGGGCGCGCGCGCAGCGACCGGCGTGGTGGCCGGCCCGACCCCACCGCCCGCCGGCGCCTCGACCGCCTCACCGCCCGCCGGCGCGGCGTCGCTGGGCGGCCCGGCGGCGGTCGGTGGCGCGTCGGCCGCCGCGAGCCGCCGTGCGGTGAGCAACGGGTCGGGGCGGAGCAACCCGAGGAGTACGACGGAAGCCAGCACGAATGCCGTCGCGCTGAACGCGAACGGGCCGGCCAGCGGCGGCAGCCCCCAGCCGGTGGTGGCCCGGTCGGCCAGGGCGGCGAAGTTCGGCGCGGCCACCGCCCCGATGGTGGTGGCCCAGACGATCAGCGAGAGCTGACGCCCCCGACGGGTCGGCTCGGCGAGGTCCACCGCCGTGTAGCGGGCCTGCAGGTTCGCGGCGGTGCCACCGCCGAACAGCAGCATGCCGAGAAAGAGCAGCGGCACCGAGCGGGTGCCCGCGGCCACCACCACCAGGACGCCGCCGACGGCGCCCACCGCGTACGCCAGCACCAGGCCGGGACGACGGCCGTGCCGCGCCATGATCCGGGTGACCGGGACGGCGAGCAGAGCAGCGCCGACCACACCGGCGCTCTGCGCGACGCCCGCCACCGCGGTGCCGGCGATGCGGGCGGCGAGCAGCGCGCCGACGGAGATGCCGATGGTCACACCGATGCCGCCGATGATCTGGGTGGTGAAGAGCAGCCGCATGGTGCGCCGCTGGATCGGCGCGACGTCGAGCCGGACGCCGCTACGCGGCCCGGTCAGGTCGGTGGCCATCGGCGCTCCTCAGGACGGGGTGACCCCATCCTCGCGCACCGGTCCCGCCGCCCGCCGCCCCCCGCCCGCAAGATCCGCAGGTGGGCGGCGCGCGGACGAGACGGACGCGCACCCGTCGGAAACGGCGTACGACGTCGAGGTCTGTTCCGACACCGGCCCATGAGGACCCGCGGCGCTATCCCGCGAGGGCGCGGGCGGCGACGGTAAGGTCGGCGACCAGGCCCTCGTACGCCTTGTCCTGGTCGTCGGCGCGCAGCACGGCAGATGGGTGGATCGTGGCCAGCAGCCGGGTCGGCGGGGCGTCGGCCCGCTTTCCGGCGCTGTCCACCGGCACCTGGGTGAAGTCCTGCGGGTGCTGGGCGGACGCGGGCCAGGGCAGCAGTTCGCCGCGCTGTCTCGTCACCCGGAAGGACGGGCCGAGCAGCGCCTTGGCGGCGGTGGCGCCGAGCACTACGACGATCTCCGGGTCGAGCCGGGCGAACTCGGCGACCAGCCAGGGCCGACACGCGGTGATGTGCACCTGGTCCGGGGTCTGGTGGATGCGCCGCTTGCCGCGCGCCGCAAAACGAAAGTGCTTGACGGCGTTCGTGAGGTAGAGCTGCGTCGGGTCCAGCTTGGCGTCGTCGACGGCGCGGCGCAGCAGCCGCCCCGCGGGGCCCACGAAGGGTAGGCCCTTCTGGTCCTCCATGTCGCCGGGCTGCTCGCCGACGAGCACCACGCGGGCGCTCTCGTCCCCCCGGCCGAAGACGGTCTGGGTGGCGTCGCGGTACAGCTCGCAGCCCCGACAGCCGCCCGATGCCGTGCGGAGTTCGTCGATGGTGTCGGCGTCGGGCGGGATGAACCGCTGGGCGCCGGGAGCGCTGTCGGTCTGCTCGGCCATGCCGACTGTTATATACCCGTTCGGTATCGCCTGCCGGGTACCCCCGGGGGTGGGCGCGGCATGACCGCGTCAGTAGCCGTTGCCGCCCCCGCCGCCACCGGACGCGATGGCGATCAGCACGATGATGATCACGATGATGGCGATCGCGATCGCGATCCAAAGCCCCTTGCGGTTCCCACCTGCAGCCATTGGTCAGGCACCTCCGGCGGCCCGCATACCCACCCCACTCGCTCCGAATCGCCGCTATCCCACCCTTTCTCCCCATATTTCCCGCAAGGGGGCGCCACGCTCGCAGGTCAGGTGGAGAAGCCCGCTTCGGGGGAGGGATGGATGGCGCGAGCCAGGGCGGCGGCCAGGGGCGTCAGCTCCTCGACGGCCAGGGAACTGACGGTGACGCGCAGGGCGGGCGGAGCCGCGATCCGGTAGAGGGCGCCGGGCGCCACCGCCCAGCCGGCGTCCCGCAACGCGGTCAGCGCGCTGGTCTCGTCCGGCACCGGCAGCCAGACGTTGATCCCGCTGCGGCCGTGCGCAACCAGGCCGTGCTCGGCCAGCGCGGCCAACAGGCCCTCGCGCCGCAGCTCGTAGCTCTGCGCCGCCCGCCGCACCAGCTCGTCGACCGCCGGGTCACCCCAGAGGGCGAGCACCAGGCGTTGCAGCACGGTGGACACCCAGCCGGCGCCGACCCGCGTCCGGCCGGCCACCCGGGCCACTGTGGTCTCGTCGCCGGCCAGCACCGCCAGCCGCAGGTCCGGGCCGAACGGCTTGCTCACCGACCGCACGAAGGCCCAGCTTACGGTCACGCCGGCGAGCGGATGCAGGGGTACGCGGGCCAGCTCCGCGGCGTGGTCGTCCTCGATGAGCAGCAGATCCCGCCGGCCGGCGAGCAGTGCGCGCAGCTCCTCGGCGCGGGCGGCGGAGACGGCGGCGCCGGTCGGGTTCTGCGCCCGGCTGGTGATCACCAGCGCCCGCGCTCCGGCGGTCAGCGCGGCCGCTACCCCGGCCACCAGAGGGCCCTCGTCGTCCACCGGCACGCCGATCGGCCGCAGCCCGAGCGCGGCGACCAGGTCGAGCAGGTTGGCCCAGCCGGGATCCTCCACCGCCACCGCGTCACCGGGACGAAGGTGGGCGCCGAGCAGCCGCTCGATGCCGTCCAGCGCGCCGCCGGTGAGGGTGAGGTCCCCGACGGGCACCCCGTCGGCGCGCAACCGGGCGCGGGCGGCCTCGGCCAGCTCCGGGAGCACGCCGGCCTGCGAGTAGCCGATCGGCGGACCGGCGTCGGCGGCGAGCGCGGCCAGGTGCGGGCCGATCGGGGGCAGCAGTCGGGGGTCGGGCTCGCCCCGGGACAGGTCGCGGGCGTCCGGCAGCGGCGCGGGGCGCAGCGCGGAGCGGCGGGCGGCCACCGGTGGGCGCGGACGGACGCGGGTGCCGTGCCGGCCAGCGGTGGCCAGCACGCCCCGTTGGCGCAGCTCCCGATAGGCGCGGGCGACCGTGGCCGGACTGACGCCCAACTCGGCGGCGAGGGCCCGCACCGGCGGCAGGGCGGCACCGGGCGGCAGGGCGCCGGCACGGATGCCCGACTCGATGCTGGCCGAAATCGCGACGGCCGTCGTCCCACTGAACTGATAGCGTGCTGACACAAACATGGGATTGTACTAGAACAAAGGGGCGCGCATGTATCCACCCACCGTCCGGACCACTCCCACCCGCTCGCGCGACCGGATGAGTTACGACCGGGAGGCGGCGCACGCCGTGCTCGACGAGGCGTACCACTGCGCGCTCGGCTTCACCGTCGACGGCGAGCCCCGGGTGCTGCCGACCCTGCACGTCCGCATCGGTGACACCCTCTACCTGCACGGGTCCACCGGCAGCCGGCCCCTGCTCGCCGCCCGGGGCGACGGGCTGCCCGTCTGTGTCACGGTGACCCTGCTCGACGGGCTGGTCTACGCCCGCTCGCAGTTCCACCACAGCGCCAACTACCGCTCGGTGGTCGCGCTCGGCACCGCCCGGCTGGTCACCGACGACCACGAGAAGAGCGCCATGCTCACCGCGCTGGTCGACAAGGTGGGCGCGGGACGCAGCGCGGACAGCCGCCCGCCGAACCGCCGCGAGCTGGCCGAGACCGCCGTGCTGGCGCTGCCGCTGCGGGAGGTGTCCGTCCGGTCCCGCACCGGCGGGGTCCGCGAGGACGACGCCGACCTGCACCTGCCGCACTGGGCCGGCGTACTGCCGTTGCGGCTGACCGCCGGCCTGCCGCAACCCGCCGCCGGGGTCACCGCGCCCCTGCCGGCGTACCTGCGGACGGCCCGCACGCCCTGGCACGACCCGGTGCCGCTACGCGGCGAACACGTCCTGCTGGAGCCGCTGGACCTGGCGCACGCCGACGACCTGCACAGCGCCACCGCCGACGACGACGTCTGGCGGCACCTCTCCGTCACCCGGCCCACCGAGCCGGCCGGGACCGCCGAGGTGGTCGCCGCCGCGCTGGCCGCCCAGCAGCGCGGCGAGCGGGCGCCCTGGGTGCAGCGCTGCGCGAGAACCGGGGCGGTGGTCGGCACCACGTCCTACTACGAGATCGACCCGGAACGACTGTCGGTGGCGATCGGGCACACCTTCCTCGGTCGGCCGTGGTGGCGTACCGGGATCAACACCGAGGCCAAGCTGCTGCTGCTCGGCCGGGCCTTCGACGACCTGGGCGCGGTGCGGGTCGCCTGGCACACCGACATCCGCAACGTCCGCTCGCAGGCGGCCATCGAACGGCTCGGCGCCACCCGGGAGGGAGTGCTGCGGATGCACCGCCAGCGTCCGGACGGCTCGTGGCGGGACACCGTGCAGTACGCGATGACCGTCGACGAGTGGCCGAACGCACAGGCCACGCTGCGGAAAAGACTTCTGCGGACGGCGTCGGTGGCGTGATGATGGCGGGCGTGCTGGGGATCACCGACATCTGGACGTACGTGCTGGGCACCGTGGCCATCATCCTGCTACCCGGACCGAACTCGCTCTTCGTGCTGTCCACCGCCGCCAAGCGGGGTGTGGGTGCCGGCTACCGGGCCGCGGGCGGGGTCTTCGTCGGCGACGGGGTCCTGATGATCCTCTCCGCCGCCGGGGTGGCGTCGCTGCTCAAGGCGTACCCGCCGCTGTTCCTGGTGATCAAGTACGCCGGTGCCGCGTACCTCGGTTATGTCGGGGTGTCCATGCTGCTCGGCGCCGCGCGGCGCTGGCGCGACCGCAACGACCCGGACACGCCGCGGCTCATCGACGCCGCGGAACCGGCGCAGATGCGCAGCCCGTTCCGCAAGGCGCTGGCGATCAGCCTGCTGAACCCGAAGGCGATCCTGTTCTTCATCTCGTTCTTCATCCAGTTCGTCGATCCCGGCTACGCCTGGCCCGCGCTGTCGTTCCTGCTGCTCGGCCTGATCGCCCAGGTCACCAGCGCGCTCTACCTGACCGCGCTGATCTTCGCGGGCACGTTCCTGGCCGCCCAGTTCCGCCGACGTCGTCGCCTCGCCGTGGGCGGCACCACCGCCGTGGCAGCCCTCTTTCTCGCCTTCAGCCTCAAGCTCGCCACCGCCAGCGCCGGCTGACCCCCCTCAGGTGCCGTCGCCGCCGCCGGAGCCGCCTCCCACGCCTGCGCTTCCGGCCGTGCCGCCCAGGCCGTAGCCCGGTTTGATCGGCTGGTCGGGGTGGCGGCTGACATGGGCGGACCGGCTGATGGTGGCGGACCAGTCGGCGTGCGCGGCAGCCGCGGCGTGTCGGTTGATCGCCTGACGTAGCCATCCGTCCACGGTGGCGACCCAGTCCCGCTGCCCGGCGTCCGCGTGCCAGATCCGGAACCGGCTGATGCTCTGGTGGGTGATCCCGGCCAGCGCCAGCCGACGGTCCAGCCAGATGATCACCTCCAGGCCCGCCGAGTTCGTCACGAAGATCAGCTCCAGCTCGGTGATCGGGCCGGCGTAGAGCGGGCCCACCCAGTAGCCCCACCGCTGGTGCAGCGCCAGGGTGTGCTCCACCCCCGGCAGCCCGCCCTCCTGCAACCCGGATTGGCGGATCATGAAGCCGAGCGTGGCCAGCGCCGCCAGCACGTGCTGCTGGGTGGGGATCGGGTGCACGAGGACCGGCACCATGGCCCCCTGGTCCAGATCCGGGTCGACGGACACCTCGGTCCGCAGACCCATCCGCAGGCTCAGCAACGGCACCCCGCCGAACGTGGTCACCGGGGTCTCCCACGGCAGCGGCAACGCGAAGTCGACAGCCCGCCGGCGACCCGCCGGCACCACGAACCGCCCGGCGATCGGCAGCGAGAAGAACTGCACGAGGCGCCGGGGGGCGGCCGGGTCGTCCGGCTCGACAGTGGTGACCAGGCCGAGCCGGATGTGGCGTACGAGCACGTCGTCCGGCCCGGCGGCGAGAGTCACCCGCCCCGGCAGACGCAGGCCCGGACGGGTGCTCGGGTTCGGCAGCGTGGTCCGCACGGACAGCCCGGTCCAGCCGGAGTCCCGAGAAACCCCCGTCAACCGCACCGCGCGCCCCCTCGCGGAACGAGGCCCCTCTGGCCCCGGACCGACCGCGCCTACCCGGTCGGGGTCACCTCACGCCCGCCACCTCGACCGGATGCCGAACCGCCGCCGTGTCCGCCTCACCGCAACCGCCGGCCGCGCGGCACCATGTCGGTCTCGTCGTCGAACTCGCCGATGACCTCCTCCAGCAGGTCCTCCAGAGCGACGAAGCCGATCGGGCGGGCCGGACCACCGCCGTTGCGGACCAGCGCGAGCTGGGACTGCCGGGCGCGCATCGCGGCCACCGCCTCGGTGACCGTGGACGTCGCCGGGAGGGTGAATGCCGGCGTCATCAGCTCCCCGGCGGTGGCGGCCCGGCCGGTGGTGACCACCCGTACCGCCTCCCGGACGTGCACCAGGCCGCAGACGTCGCCGCTGGTGTCCAGGACCGCCAGCCGCGACCGGCCGCTGTCCCGGCTGACCTGCTCGATCCGCTCGGCCGGGTCGTCGCGCCGGACGGTGACCATGGTGGCGAACGGCTCCATCACCTGCGCCACCGACGTGCCCTGCAACTCCAGCATGCTGGTGAGCAGTTGGTGCTGCTCGGCGCCGAGCAACCCGTGCTCGCGGGACTGCTCCAGCAGCATCCGCAGCTCGTCCGGGCCGTGCACCTGGGCGAGCTGATCCTGCTGGTTGACCCCGACCAGGCGCAGGATCGCGTTGGCCAGCGCGTTCAACGCCGACAGCACCGGCCGGGACACCCGGGCGAAGGCCCGGAACGGCAGCGCGAGCAGCGTCGCCGAACGCTCGGCGTCGGTGATCGCCCACGACTTCGGCGCCATCTCCCCCACCACCAGGTGCAGGAAGGTCACCAGAGCGAGGGCGAAGACCAGCGCGACCACGTGACTGGCCGCGTCGGGCAGCCCCACCGCGTGCAGCAGCGGGCTGATCAGGTGCTCGATCGCCGGTTCGGCCAGCGCGCCGAGACCCAGGGTGCACAGCGTGATGCCCAACTGCGCCCCGGCCAGCATCAGCGACAGCTCGCGGACGCCGTCCAGCGCGGCCCGGGCCGCCCGGCCGCCGCTGGCCGCCGCCTGCTCCAGCCGGTACCGCTTGCTGGCCACCAGGGCGAACTCGGCGGCCACGAAGAACCCGTTCAGCGCCAGCAGGATCCCCGAGCTGAACAGCGCGATGCCGGGGCTCACGCGGTCACCCCCGGCGTGCTCAGTTGCAGGCGTACCGAGTCGGCGACGTGCCGGTCCACGGCGAGCACCTCGACCAGGGCCCGCGGCTCCTCCTCGCCGTCGTCGACCTCGGCGCCCTCGGGCAGCAGGCTGATCTCCAGCCGATCACCGACCTCCGGCACCCGGCCCAGCTCGCGCATGACCAGCCCGGAGAGCGTGTCGTACTCCGGGGCTTCGGGCAGCGCGATGCCGGTGCTGTCGGCGACCTCGTCGATCCGCCAGCGGGCCGGCACCACCCACGACCCGTCGTCCTGCCGGGCGGGGGCACGCTCCGGCGGATCGTCCTCGTCCCGGATCGGGCCGACCAGTTCCTCCGCGATGTCCTCCAGCGTGATCACACCGGCGAAGCCGCCGTACTCGTCCACCACGCAGGCCATCTGCCGGTGCCCGGACCGCAGGCGGTCCAGCACCGTGGGCAGGGGCAGGGTCTCCGGCACGAGCAGCGGCGGCCCCGCCACCGCGCTCACCGGGGTGGCGGCCCGCTCCGCCGGCGGTACGCCGAGCACGTCGGCGATCCCGACGATGCCGATCAGGTCGTCGACGCCGTCGGCACCCCGCACCGGGAAGCGGGAGTGGCCGGTGTCCAGCAGCTCGACCACCCGGCTCACCGGCTCGTGCGCCCGGACGGTGTGCACGTCGACGCGCGGCACCATGGCCTCGCCGGCGGTCAACTCACGAAAGTCGAGCCCGCGGTCGAGCAGCGTGGACATCTCGGCGTCCAGGCTGCCCTCCTCGCGGGACTCGGCGATGATCTGTTCCAGGTCGGCGGGGGTGGCGCCGCTGGGCAGCTCCTCGATCGGCTCGATGCCGACCCGGCGCAGCAGGCGTATCGACGCGCGGTCGAAGAGCCGGATCACCGGCCCGGCCAGGGCCAGGTAGAGGAGGGTGGACCGGCTCAGCGCCCGGGCGAGCGGCTCGGCCCGGGCGATGGCGAGGTTCTTCGGGGCCAGCTCGCCGAGCACCATCTGCACCACGGTGGCGATGACCAGGGCCAGCACCACCGACAGCGGCAGGCTGACCGACTCGCGGAGACCGGCGACGCCGAACAGGTCGGCGAGGCCGCCGCCGAGGTACGGCTCAGCGACGTAGCCGACCAGCAGGGCGGTGACGGTGATGCCGAGTTGCGCGCCGGAGAGCATGAAGGAGAGCCGGCTGGTGACGGTAAGGGCCCGGGCGGCGGCCTGGTCGCCGTCGTCGGCGAGCTGGCGCAGCTTGCCCCGGTCCACGGCGACATAGCCGAACTCCTGCGCCACGAAGTAACCGGTGGCGGCGGTGAGCACGATGATCAAGAGAAGGCCGACGACGATCAGCACGGGTCGCTCAGGGCTCCCGGGGCCGTCGGGACGGGAATATGCCGGGCACGACCCGGCTGGCTACTGCTGCCCTCCTGGGCAGAAGAGTCGATCATGCCGCCATTTTATCGGCGTCGCCTGGGACTCCGCTGAGGGTGGGCCGAAGGCGACGATCGTCCGGTTCACCCGGACTGGGCGCGGCCGTCGCCGGATCCGCCGCCGGTCGGGCGCTCGGCCAGCTCGTCGGCGTCGAGCAGGCCCCGGTCGAACCGGCCGGACCGGTAGGCGGCCCGACCGATCATCTGTGCCGAGACCGGCGCGGTGGCCAACTGGAAGACCGCCACCAGCAGGATCATGCCGATGTCGGCCACGGACCGCAGTCGTAGCGTGACGCCGAGCAGCAGCAGGAGCACTCCCAGCACCTGGGGTTTGGTGGCCGCGTGCATCCGGGACAGGGTGTCCGGGAAACGCAGCACACCGATCGCGGCGGACAGTGCGAGCAGCGCGCCGGTCACCAGGCAGGCGGCGCCGAGCCAGTCGGCAGCCGTCGCGAGCACACCTGCCGCCGAGGGCCCGCCGGTCGCCACCATCACGCCTGCTCCCGGACGGCGAAGCGGACCAGGGACACCGAGCCGACGAAACCGAGCAGGGAGAGCACCACCAGCACGGGCAGCGTGGTGGCGTGCCGGTTGACCGCCGCCTCCGCGCCCACCGCGCCGACCATGGTGGCGAGCAGCATGTCCGCCGCGATCACCCGGTCCAGCAGTGAGGGGCCCCGGTAGAGCCGGATCAGCGCGAGCAGCGCGGTCATCGACAGCAGGGCGGTGAGGACGACGGCCAGGAACGTGATCATTGAGAGTTGCCCTTCTCGACGGGATCGGGTCCGACGCGGCGCAGTTCGGCGGCGCTGCCCACCGCCCGGACGATCCGCCGCTCGAGGTCGAGGGTGCGTTCCCGGGAGAGGGCCAGGTCCGCCGGCCCGTGGGTGTCCAGAACGTGCAGGTAGAGCGTCCCCGCCTCCCGGTCCACCTCGAGGATCAGCGTTCCCGGCACCAGCGAGACCGCTTCGGCGGTGAGGGCCAGGTTCAGATCGGTGGGAACCCGCAGCGTCACGGCGATGATCGCCCCGCGCGGGCGGTAGCCGGGTTGCACGGCGATCCGGGCGATGTGCAGGCTCGCGCTGACGAGCTCGACGACGAACCGGCCCGCGAACGCCACCAGCGCGCCGGGCCGCAGCCGGCCGCCGAAGCTGACCGCCGGCAGCGGAAAGAACAGCAGGACCGCGCCGCCCACCAGCAGGCCACCGATGATGTTGGCGAGGGTGATCGACCCCCAGAGCAGGTTCCAGACGAGCACCAGCCAGCCGAGCGTCAACGCCTGGTCCCGCCAACGCCCGAACCGACCCCGCAGCTTCGCGGTCGCGCCCGCGGGGGTCGGTGCCCGCGGGCCGGTCACGGCACGCCGCCGGGCAGGACGGCCCGCACGTACGGCGTACGCGAAAGCAGGTCGGTGGCCGCGTCGGCGGTGACGTCGAACAGCGGACCGGCCAGCACGGTGAGCGTCAACCCGAACGCGACCAGGGCGGCGGTCGCGCCGACCATCAGGGTGGGCAGCCGGACGGCGGGCTCGCTGGCGACGATCCGGGGCGCCCGCCAGAACGCGATGTTCCACACCCGGGAGGCCACGTACAGGGTGAGCAGGCTGGTCAGCGTGCCGGCCGCCACCAGCGTCAAGGGCAGCGCCCCGCCGGCCGCCACACCGGCCTGGAGCAGGCCGAGCTTGCCGAGGAACCCGGAGAACGGCGGCACCCCGGCGAGATTCATCGCCGGGACGAAGAAGAGGACGCCGAGCAGGGGCGCCATTCGGGCCAGCCCGCCGAGACGACGCAGGTCGGTGCTGCCGGCCCGCTCCTCGACCAGGCCGGCCACCAGGAACAGCGTGGTCTGAACGGTGATGTGGTGCACCACGTAGAAGATCGCGCCGGCGAGACCGGCGGCGGTGCTCAACGCCACCCCGAAGATCATGTAGCCGATGTGGCTGACCAGGGTGAACGAGAAGAGCCGCTTCATCTCCGACTGCGCCACCGCGCCGAGGATGCCGACCACCATGGTCAGCCCGGCGACGACCATGAGCAGACCGTCGACCTGACCACCCGGAAACAGCAACGTCTCGGTACGGATGATCGCGTACACGCCGACCTTGGTGAGCAGCCCCGCGAACACGGCGGTGACCGGGGCCGGGGCCGTGGGGTAGCTGTCCGGCAGCCAGGCCGACAGCGGGAAGACCGCCGCCTTGATCGCGAACGCGAGCAGCAGCAGCAGTTGCAGGGTCACGCGGACGTTGTCCGGCAGGTCGTCGAGACGCTGGGCGAGCTGCGCCATGTTGAGCGTGCCGGTGGCCGCGTACACCAGCCCCACCGCGGTCAGGAAGATCATCGAGGAGAGGATGCTGACCACCACGTACGTCGAGCCGGTGCGGATGCGGGTCTCGGTGCCGCCCAGCGTGATCAGCACGAAGCTGGCCGCCAGCAGGATCTCGAAACCGACGAACAGGTTGAACAGGTCGCCCGCCAGGAACGCGTTGGTGACACCCGCGGTGAGCACCAGGTACGTCGGGTGGAAGATGACCACCGGCGCGCTCTCGCTCGTCTCGCTGCGACCCTGGCCGATCGAGTAGAGCAGCACGCAGAGGGTCACCGCCGAGGACACCACCAGCATCAGCGCGGCCAACTGGTCGGCCACCAGCACGATGCCGACCGGTGGCGGCCACCCGCCGATCGCGAGCACCACCGGCCCGTGCCGGTACGCCTGCACGAGCAGCACCACCGCGACGGTGAACGTCACCATCAGGCAGAGCACGCTGACCGCACGCTGCACCCGGGGCCGGCCGGCCAGCAGCAGGGTCAGCGCCGCGCCGAGCAGCGGCACCACCACCGGCAGCGGCAGGAGCCCGCTCACCACGTCCGCCGCGCCCCGGTCACCGCGCCCCGTCCCCTCTGCCACGCCGGAGCCGTCGGCGGGCCGGCTCCGGGTCGACCTGCTCCGGGTCGCTGTCCGGGCCCTCCCCGCCGTGGTCGACGGCCCCCACCTCGTTGCGCCCGGCACGGCGGATGATCTGGCGGTCCTCCAGGTCGTCGGGCACCTCGTCGTCGCCCGTGAGATACCAGCTCCGGTACGCGACGGCGAGCAGGAACGCGGTGAACCCGAACGTGATCACGATGGCGGTCAGCACCATCGCCTGCGGCAGCGGATCACTCATCCGGTCCACCGGGCCGGTGCCCACGATCGGCGCGCCACCGGAGCGGCCGCCCAGCAGGATCAGCAGGTTGACCCCGTTGCCGAGCAGGATCACGCCGAGCAGGATCCGGGTGAGGCTGCGCTCCAGCAGCAGGATCACCCCGCAGCCGACCAGCACCGCGACGGCGAGCACCAACACCATCGTGGGTCCGGGGCCACTCGCCGTCATGTCCGGCCGCCCTTGTCGACGGCCAGACCGCCGCTCGCCGTGCCGGTGGCCTCGATGTGCCGGTCCACCTCGGCGCCGAGGCTGCGCAGGATGTCCAGCAGCAGCCCGATCACGATCAGATACACGCCGATGTCGAAGAAGAGCGAGGTGACGAGGTGGGCGTCGCCGATCAGCGGCAGGGACACGTCGAGCTTGGCGCTCTCCAGCACTGACCCACCGGCCGCCAGCGCCACCGCCCCGGAGCCCACCGCCACGGCCAACCCCGCGCCGAGGATCGGGCCGGCGCCCACCGGGGCAGCCTCGGTCAGCTCGTACCGGCCGCCGGCCAGGTAGCGGACCACCAGCGCGAGCCCCGCCACCAGTCCGCCCGAGAACCCGCCGCCCGGCGCGTTGTGCCCGGAGAAGAGCAGGAACAGCGAGAACAGCACCACCGTGTGGAAGATCAGCCGGGTGACCACCTCCAGCACGATCGAACGCCGCTCCTCGTAGAGGGTCGGGCCGCCCCGCAACCAGACCGGCCGGTCGGAGCGGGCCGCTCGATCGGCCGGCTCCGGCCGGCGCGGTCGCGGCCCGGTACGGGACCTCTCAAAGATCAGGCTGGCCACCCCGGTGGCGGCCACCACCAGCACCGACACCTCCCCCATGGTGTCCCAGGCCCGGATGTCGACCAGGGTCACGTTGACGACGTTGCGGCCGTACCCCTCGCCCACCGCCAAAGCCGGAAAAACTGTCGAGATGTCCGGTGCGCGGCGGGCTCCGGCCGCGACGAGGGCGAGCCCGCCCGCCGCCGCGCCCGTCGCCACGCCGATCACCCGGCGGGTCCATCGGCTGCGGCGCAGCGGACGGGCCGAGAAACGCTCCGGTAGGCGGCGCAGCACCAGCACGAACACCGCGATGGTCGCGGTCTCCACCAGGAACTGCGTGAGCGCGAGATCCGGTGCGCCGTGCAGGACGAACAGCATCGCGCTGCCGTAGCCGGTCATCCCCACCAGCAGCATCGCGGTCAACCGCCGGCGAGCGCCGACCGCGAGCAGCGCGGCCACCGCGATCACCACCACGACCACCGGTTGCAGCGGGTTGTCCCAGAGCGGGAGCCCGGCCCGCCACGGCCGGGCGACGAGCATCGCCCCACCGGGCAGCAGCACGAGGGTGACCAGGATGATGCCCAGGTACTGCGGCAGGGAGCCCCGCTGGGTCGCGCCGGTGACCTTGATGGCGAGCCGGTCGAACCGGCCTACGATCCACTCGTACCCCTGATTGCCGCCGACCGGCGAGTGGAGCCGGGCCAACACCGGGGCGAGCGGGCCGCGGAGCGCGAAGAGCAGCCCGCCGCTGGCGAGTGCCAGCACGGACAGACCGAGGGCCGCGGTCGGGCCGGGCCAGAGCGTCAGATGCGCATCGACCGCACCGAGCAGTTCGGCGTACGGGCTGAGCAGGCCGTCCAGCACGCCGGCGGCGGGGCCGGCGAGCAGCCCGACGACGGCGAGCACGGCCGGGGGGACCAGCATCGACGCCGCGATCGGCGTCGGCTGGACCGGTTCGACGCCCGGCCGGTCGGCGAACGCGCCCCAGAGGAAGCGGGCGCTGTACGCGACGGTGAGCACCGTCCCGGCGACCAGTCCGGTGAGCAGCACCGGGTCGTCGGTGAACGCCGTGAAGACCGCCTCCTTGGCGACGAACCCGACCAGCGGTGGCACGCCGGCCATCGACGCCGCCGCCAGCACCGCGACCGCGAACAACGGCCGCGACCAGCGCCGCAGCCCGGACAACTCGCGCAGGTCGCGGGTGCCGGCGCCGTGGTCGATGACGCCGACGACCAAAAACAGCGCCGACTTGAACAGGCCGTGCGCCAGCAGCATCGCCGTACCGGCCAGCGCGGCGTCCGGGGTGCCCGCGCCCGTCACCGCGACCAGCAGGCCCAACTGGCTGACCGTCCCGTACGCCAACAACAGCTTCAGGTCAATCTGGCGCAGCGCCGCCCAGCCACCGGCGATCATGGTGGCCACCCCGGCGATGAGCACCACGGGCCGCCACGGGCCGACCGTGGCGAGCACCGGCGCGAGCAGGCCGACCAGGTAGACGCCCGCTTTGACCATGGCGGCGGCGTGCAGGTACGCGCTGACCGGGGTGGGGGCCGCCATCGCGACCGGCAGCCAGGAGCTGAACGGCAGCACCGCCGACTTGGACAGGGCTCCGGCCAGGATCAGCAGCACCGCAGTGATCAGGTAGCCGCCGCCGGGCAGCGGGTGGCTGGCGATCTCCGACCAGCGGTAGCTGCCGGCGTGCTCGCCGAGCAGGATGAACCCGACCAGCATTGCCAACCCGCCCGCCGTGGTGACGGTCAACGCCTGCGCCGCCGCCCACCGGCTGGACCGGCGTTCGGTGCTGTGCCCGATCAGCAGGTACGAGAAGATCGTCGTCAGTTCCCAGCCGACGTAGAGCAGCAGCAGGTCGTCGGCGAAGACCAGGACGAGCATCGCGCCGGCGAAGGCGACCAGGACGGTGGCGAGCTGCGCCATCCCGGGAGCGTCCGCGGCGAAGTACCGGGCGCTGTAGACCAGCACCAACGCGCCGACGCCGCCGATCAGCAGGGTCAGGAGCCAGGACAGCGTGGTGAGGCGCAGCGCGATGTCGAGGCCCAACTGCCCGATCCACGGGTACGTCTCGACCACCGCGCCGCCGTGACCGACCGCCGGGGTGCGGGCCAGCGCCCAGCCGAACGCGGCGGCCGGCGCGAGCGCCAGCGGGTAGCACGCGCGTGGACCCCACCACCGGACGAGCAGCGGCGCGGCGAGGGCCGCCACGAGGTGGAGGATGAGCAGTACCAGCACCCGCACTCCCGATCGAGGTGGCCGACGCCCGTACAGCGGTGGCGCCTAGCAGCGATCAGACGCCACATCTCCGCCCTCCGGGCGGTTTTGCCGGAATTCGCCCGCTATGGACCCGGGCGTGCGATCGGCGGTCAGCGCAGCAGGGCGTCGCCGACGGTCAGCTCGTCGTCGAGGGCCGAGCCCTCCAGGCGCAGCTCGCTCAGCAGGTCGACGCGGCCGAGCTGGCGGGCGACCTTCGCCACGACCCGCTCCGCGACGGCCAGCGACCGCATCGAGAGCAGTCGGCCGCGGCTCTCGCGGCGGAGCACGAAATAGTGCACGGCGACGCGGACCTGCCCCCGGTCGGCGGCGCTGGCCTGGGCGGTGGAGACGACCATCTCGCGCAGGCAGCGGGCGAGGCGTTCGGCGAGCTCCAGCTCGGGCCCGTGCAGGCCAACGCGGAGCGTGGCGAGGTGACTGTCGACCTTGCGGATCAGCACATCGGTGCCGGGTTCGACGTGTCGCGGCTCGCCGGCCATCCGATCCCCTCCACCCGGTTCGCGTTGCGGGTGAAGTTACTTTATGTTGCTCCATACAAGCAAGCAGTTAAGTGAGACTTAACGTATTAATGGCGCATCACGCGCAATTTCCATACAGGGCGGCACGGTCCCTCGTGGGTCGCTCGTGGTTGTCGTACCGGCGGGGCACGATGGACCGGTGCGCGGGGCAGAGGCGGGTAAGGGCGAGGTGCTGGACGGGTTCGGTCCCGCCACCCGCGCCTGGTTCGACGCCGCCTTCGCCGCGCCCACCGCCGCCCAGACCGGTGCCTGGCGGTCCGTCGCCGCCGGCCGCAACGCCCTCGTCGTGGCGCCCACCGGCTCCGGCAAGACGCTCGCCGCCTTCCTCTGGTCGCTGGACCGGCTGGCCCGCGAGCCCGCACCAGCCGAGGCGCGGCAGCGGTGCCGGGTGCTCTACGTCAGCCCGCTCAAGGCTCTCGCCGTCGACGTGGAGCGCAATCTGCGCGCCCCGCTGGCCGGCATCCGGCAGGCGGCGACCCGGCTCGGCGTCACGCCGCCGGACATCACCGTCGGCATGCGCACCGGGGACACGCCGGCCGACGAGCGACGGGCCTTCGCCCGCACCCCACCGGACATCCTCATCACCACGCCCGAGTCCCTGTTCCTGCTGCTCACCTCTGCCGCTCGGGACTCGCTGCGCGGCGTCCAGACGGTGATCGTCGACGAGGTGCACGCGGTGGCCGGCAGCAAGCGCGGCGCCCACCTCGCCCTCTCGCTGGAACGCCTGGACGAGCTGCTGCCCGCGCCGGCACAACGGATCGGCCTCTCCGCCACCGTCCGGCCGATCGACGCCTGCGCCCGGTTCCTCGGCGGCGCACGGCCGGTCGACGTCGTGCAGCCGGCCACGGCGAAGACCATCGAGGTCAGCGTGCAGGTCCCCGTGGAGGACATGACCCGCCTCGACGAGCAGGAGCAGCCGCCGGAGGATTCCCTCGGCGGTCCCGGGCCACGCCGTGCCTCGATCTGGCCGGCCGTCGAGGAACGGGTCTTCACGCTCATCGGGCAGCACCGCTCCACCATCGTCTTCACCAACTCCCGCCGCAGCGCCGAGCGCCTGTGCGCCCGCCTCAACGAGCTGGCCGCCGAGGAGGTCGCCTCCGCCGCGGTGGCCTCCGGGTCAGGCGTGGACGCGATCGACGTACCGGATGGGTTGTCGGTGGGCGACGAGCCGGCGGCCGACGGCGGCCCGACGCCCGACGCGCAGCGGTGGGGTGGCCCGGCCGGTCCGGTCCGCAACCGGCCGCCGGCCAACGGCGGCTCGGCGCCCGGTCCGGGCAGCAATCGCGCGCCTGCGGAGGTGATGGCCCAGTCTGGCGCGGCCACCGGCGCCGCGCCGGTGATCGCCCGCGCCCACCACGGCAGCGTCTCGCACGAAGAGCGCAAGCACATCGAGGAGGCGCTCAAGTCCGGCCAGCTCCCGGCGGTGGTGGCCACCTCCAGCCTGGAGCTGGGCATCGACATGGGCGCGGTCGACCTGGTGGTGCAGATCGAGGCCCCACCGAGCGTCGCCGCCGGCCTGCAACGCGTCGGCCGGGCCGGGCACCAGGTGGGCGCCGTCTCCCGCGGGGTGGTCTTTCCCAAGCACCGCGGGGATCTGCTCTCCTGCGCGGTGGTCGCCGAGCGGATGACCGACGGCGCGATCGAGGAGCTGCACTACCCGCGCAACCCCCTCGATGTGCTGGCGCAGCAGATCGTCGCGATGGTGGCACTGGAGCCGTGGCAGGTCGGCGACCTGGCCGTGCTGGTCCGCCGGGCCGCGCCCTTCAACGAGCTGCCCGACTCCGCGCTGCACGCCGTGCTCGACATGCTCTCCGGGCGCTACCCGTCCACCGCGTTCGCCGAGCTGCGCCCCCGGCTGGTCTGGGATCGGGCCAGCGACCTGCTCACCGGCCGCCCCGGCGCGCAACGCCTCGCGGTGACCAGCGGCGGCACCATCCCCGACCGGGGTCTGTTCGGGGTCTTCCTGGCCGGGGCCGAGCGGGCCGCCCGGGTCGGCGAGCTGGACGAGGAGATGGTCTACGAGTCGCGGGTCGGCGACGTCTTCCTGCTCGGCTCCTCGTCCTGGCGCATCGAGGAGATCACCCCCGACCGGGTGCTGGTCTCGCCCGCCCCGGGGCAGGCCGCGCGCATGCCGTTCTGGAAGGGCGACCAGCTGGGCCGCCCGGTCGAGCTGGGCCGGGCCATCGGCGCCCGGGTGCGCACCCTGCTGCGGCAGAGCGATGAGGCGGCGCTGGCCGCGCTGCGTGACGGCGGGCTGGACGACTGGGCCGCCACCAACCTGATGGCCTACCTGCGCGACCAGCGGGAGGCCACCCGCTCGCTGCCCGACGACCGCACGATCGTGGTCGAGCGGTTCCGCGACGAGCTGGGCGACTGGCGGCTGGCCGTGCACAGCGTTTTCGGCGCGCGGGTCAACGGGCCCTGGGCCCTCGCCGTGGGCCGCCGGCTGGCCGAGCGGTACGGGGTGGACGCCCAGGTGATGCCCTCCGACGACGGAATTGTGGTGCGCCTGCCCGACACCGCCGACGAGCCGCCCGGCGCCGACGTGGTGGTCTTCGAGCCGGACGAGATCGCCCAGCTCGTGGAGGAGTCGGTCGGCACGTCCGCGCTCTTCGCCGCCCGTTTCCGGGAGTGCGCCGCCCGCTCGCTGCTGCTGCCCCGCCGCGACCCGCGCCGCCGCCAGCCGCTCTGGCAGCAGCGGCAACGCGCCGCGCAGCTCCTCGACGTCGCCCGCGAGTACGCGGACTTCCCGGTCACCCTGGAGGCCGCCCGCGAGTGCCTCCAGGACGTCTTCGACCAGCCGGCGCTGGCCGGGCTGATGCGCGACCTGGCGGCCCGCAAGGTCCGCCTGGTCGAGGTGGAGACGAGCGCGCCGTCCCCGTTCGCCCGGTCGCTGCTCTTCGGCTATGTCGGCGCGTTCCTGTACGAGGGTGACGCGCCGCTCGCCGAGCGCCGGGCCGCCGCCCTCGCCCTGGATTCCACCCTCCTCGGCGAGTTGCTCGGCCGGGTCGACCTGCGCGAGCTGCTGGACCCGGCGGTGCTCGCCGAGACCGATCGGCAACTGCGCTGGCTGACCGACCAGCGCCGCCCGCGCGACGCGGAGGACGTGGTCGAGCTGCTGCGGGTGCTCGGCGATCTGAGCGACGCCGAGTTGACCGAGCGGGGTGTGCCGGAGGGCTGGCTGACCGAGTTGGAGGCCACCCGTCGGGTGCTGCGGGTCCGCATCGCCGGTGAGCAGCGCTGGGTGGGCGTCGAGGACGCCGCCCGGCTGCGCGACGCCCTCGGCGTGGCGCTGCCGGTCGGGGTGGCCGAGGCGTACCTCGCCCCGGTGGCTGACCCGCTGGGTGACCTGGTGGCCCGCTACGCCCGCACCCACGGGCCGTTCTCCGCCGCGACCTGCGCGGCCCGCTTCGGGCTCGGGGTGTTCGTCGTCGAGCAGGCGCTGCGCCGCCTCGGCGCCACCGGCCGCGTCGTCTCCGGGGAGTTCACACCGGACACGGCCGGCGCCCAGTGGTGCGACGCCGAGGTGCTGCGGATGCTGCGCCGCCGTTCGCTCGCGGCGCTGCGGCGGGAGATCGAGCCAGTGCCGCCCCGGGCGCTGGCCACGTTCCTGCCGCGCTGGCAGCAGGTCGGCTCGTCCGCCCGGGGCGTGGAGGCGCTCGCCGCCACGGTGGAGCAGTTGCAGGGCGCGGCGGTGCCGGCGTCGGCGCTGGAGCGGCTGGTGCTGCCGGGCCGGGTCGCCGACTACTCCCCCGCCCACCTCGACGAGCTGTGCGCCAGCGGGGAGGTGTTCTGGGCCGGGTCGGGGGCGATCTCCGGGGGCGACGGCTGGATCATCCTGGCGTACGCGGACGCCGCGCCGCTGCTGCTCCCGCCGCCCGACGAGGCGCTGACGCGTACCCCGCTGCACGACGCGGTGCTCGACGCGCTCGGCGACGGGCAGGCACTGTTCTTCCGCGCGCTGGCCGACCGGGTCGGCTCCACCGACGACACCGCGCTGACCGGGGTGATCTGGGATCTGGTCTGGGCGGGGCACCTCACCAACGACACCCTCGCCCCGCTGCGGGCGGTGCTCGGCGCCGGTGGCGCACACCGGTCGCGGCCCTCCGCGCCGCGCACCCGCTACCGGCGGCCCGGCCGGGTGGCGCTGCCCACCCGGAGCGGCCCACCCACCGTCGCCGGTCGCTGGTCGCGTCTTCCCGAGCGGGATCTCGACCCGACCAGGCGGGCCGCCACCCTCGCCGACGTCCTGCTGGAACGGCACGGCGTGGTCACCCGGGGCGCGGTGATGGCCGAGCAGGTGGTCGGCGGGTTCTCTGCCGTCTACCCGGTGCTGTCGGCGCTGGAGGAGCGCGGCGCGGCCCGCCGGGGCTACTTCGTCGAGGGCCTCGGCGCGGCGCAGTTCGCGGTGCCCGGCGCGGTGGACCGGCTCCGCGCGCTGGCCGACCCGGCCGACGGCGCGCGCGGCCGGAGCGGGCCGACCACCGTCCTCGCGGCCACCGACCCCGCCAACCCGTACGGCGCGGCGCTGCCCTGGCCGGAACGCGTCGTCGACTCCGGTGACGGGGCCGCCCCGGCGACCGGGCACCGGGCCGGTCGCAAGGCCGGCGCGTTGGTGGTGCAGGTCGCCGGTGACCTGGTGCTGTACGTGGAACGCGGCGGCCGGACCCTGCTCTCCTTCACCGACGACACCGAGACACTCGCGGCGGCCGGTAAGGCGCTCGCCGACGCCGTCCACTCCGGCGCGTTGGGCGCGATGTCGGTGGAGCGGGCCGACGGCGAGGCGGTGCACTCGTCGCCGTTGCGTGACGCGCTGACCGCCGCCGGCTTCCGGGCCACCCCGCGCGGCCTGCGCCTGCGCGGCTGATCAGGCCGCGCAACGCCAGCGCGGTGGCCATCTGGCCATCTGGCCCACCAGCCGTCCGGCCCACCGTCGCACCGGCCCACCAGACCCACCCGGCGCCACCCGGCGCCACCCGGCCCACCCGGCGCCACCCGGCCCACCCGGCGCCACCCGGCCCACCCGGCGCCACCCGGCCCACCCGGCCCACCCGGCGCCACCCGGCCCACCCGGCGCCACCCGCCCCACCCGGCCCACCCGGCCCACCCGGCCCACCCGGCGCCACCCGGCGCCACCCGGTCCACTGGCCCACCGGCCCACCAGGCCCGCCACCTGATCGGGGCACCGGGTCATGAAACTTTCCCCCACTCTGACCCGGCCCACTTGGCCCGCCCGGCCCACCAGGCCCGCCCGGCCCACTTGGCCCGCCCGGCCCACTTGGCCGCCAGGTCCATCGGCCCACCGGCCCAGCCAATCTCCCGTCGAGCGATATGACTGTGAGTCATAAATATGACTCACAGTCATATCGCTCACGAGACAGACATGCCCCGGCCACCCGACCGCCAAGGCGGTCGGCGGTCGGCGGTCGGCGGTGTCAGCCGAGGCTGGTGGCCGGTGCTCGGTGTCAGCGGAGGCTGTTGAGGATCTTCTCGTAGCGAAGTCGGTCGGCCGCCGGGGTCTTCGCCTCAAGGTAGTTGAGCACCACGGCGCCGCGCCGGTACGACTGGCCGCCCCACGTCTCGGCGATGTCGCCGGCGCTGGTCTCGTCGGGGAACACGAAGACCGTCACGCCGTCGGTGGCGACGATCTCGGAACAGCCCAGCCCGAGACCGTCCGGTCCACAGTCGACGGAACGGTCTTTCGGGTGCGTCACTCGCAGACCGGCCGCCTTGAAGGCGTCGACCACCTGGCGGGCGCCGGGCGCACCGGCCGGGCGCGGGGGCAGCACCACCGGCGGCGGGCTGGCCGGCCGGCGCTCGACCGGACCCTGCGGTGGCGCGGGCGGCGGGGTCGGCTGGGCGGGGCGATCCGGCGGCTGGGCGGGGCGATCCGGCGGCTGGGCGGTATCGGCCGAACCGGACGGGACCACCGACGGCGTCGGCGCGCTCGCGAGGCCGCTCGCCGCCGGGGTCGCGACGGGCGAGGCCGGCGGGGCCGCCCGCGGGCTGTTGTCGTCGCTGCCGCAGCCAGCGGTCAGAGCGACGGCGACCAGAAGGATCCCGACGGCGGGCAGGCTCCGATGTGTCACCAGGGCAGTCTGCCGGGCCACGCCCGACGGCGGCAGTGGCCGGTCGGCCACCGCGCTGTCCCATATCCGCCATCGGCGATCGACGGCAGGACGCGGGTACGCTCCCGACGAACACCGACCGTCGGCACCGACGTCGACGGTTAACCTGCTGGTATGGCTGTCACGCCCTGGGTCTCGTTGACCACCGACTACGGCCTCGCCGACGGTTTCGTGGCCGCCTGCCACGGGGTGATCGCCCGGATCGCGCCGGCCGCCCGGGTCATCGACGTGACCCATCTGGTGCCGCCGGCGGACGTCCGGCGCGGTGCCGCCGTGCTGGCGCAGACCGTGCCGTACCTGCCGGTGGGCGTGCACGTGGCGGTGGTCGACCCGGGGGTGGGCACCGCCCGGCGGGGTGTCGCGCTGGCCACGCCGGGTGGGTTGCTGGTCGGCCCGGACAACGGGCTGCTGCCGGACGCCGCCGCCGCGCTCGGCGGGGTGACCGCCGCGGTGGAACTGACCGAACCGCGCTGGCTGGCGGCCCGGGTGTCCGGCACGTTCCACGGCCGGGACGTCTTCGCCCCGGTGGCGGCCCGGCTGGCGCTCGGTGCGCCGCTGGCCGAGGCCGGCCCGGCGGTCGACCCGGACGGGCTGGTCCGGCTGCCGCCGCCGGTCGTGGCCCGCGACGTCGAGGGCTTCACCGCCGAGGTGCTGACCGTCGACCACTTCGGAAACGTTCAACTGGCCGCACCGGCCGAGGTGCTCGGCCCGCTCCCGGCCACCGTCCGGGTGGGGCCGCCGGGGCCCGCCCCGGCCCGCGCGGCCGTGCGCGGACGGACGTTCGGCGACGCGCCGGAGGGCGCCCTGGTGGTGTACGTCGACTCGGCCGATCTGGTGGCGGTGGCGGTCAACGGCGGCCGAGCGGTGGACGTCCTCGGGGTGTCTCCGGGTGACCTCCTGCGGGTGGCCGGGTGACATTCGACTATGGAATGCTGCCCCGGTGGGTGAACACGTAGTTCCCGTGGGCTGTCCCTGTTGTGCCTCTCGGACCGGCGGCGGGACCTGCCCGGTCTGCTTCTGGACCGACGACGGTCAGAGCGACGCCGACGCCGACGCCGTGCGCGGTGGCGCCAACGGCGACCTGAGCCTGTCGCACGCCCGGCTCAACTACGCCGTGTACGGGGCGAGCCACCCGCGTTACCAGGACATGGTGCGCCCCGCCCGCCCCGACGAGCGTCCCTGACGCCGCCCGCCGAGGCGGGGCCGACTCAGCAGACGGGCACGGCGCCGCCGTAGACGGCGGAGATGTACGCGTGGCTGACGTACTGCCCGGTGGCCAGGCGGTTCCACCTGGTGGTGGTGCGGTACGGGCCGGCGACCGACTGACCGGTGACGGAGCACTGGATCGGCACGTTGGCGAACCGTGCGGCGAAGCCACGGGCCGCGTACGACGTGCTGGGCCCGCTGCGGATGTTGAGCGGCCCGTCGCCGACGACGCCGCGCGGCCCGCCGCCGGTCCACAGGTAGGCGACGTCCACCCAGGCGTTGGTGGTGAGTTGCAGGCCGTCGATGAAGGTGCCGTCGGCCAGGTCGATGCCGGCCGGGTTGAGCACCGTACGCCCGAACTGGTCCCGCCCGCCGTTGTAGCCGGACTGGTAGGCGGCCTGCGCCTCGGGTCGGCCCTGCGGCAGGTTCTTCCAGTTCTCCCGCACGGCGGACGGGTTCCAGTAGTCGTCGCGGGTGTTCCACGGCCCGACGTCCCAGACCGGGGCGTACTCGCAGCGGGCGCCCGTGGTGGTGCAGACCCGCACGGTGTAGTCGCCGCTGTTGAGCGGGGAGAGGCTCCGGGGCGACGGTAGCGCCGCGAAGTGGTCACGCGGCGCGATGGTGCGACCGTTGGCGGTCAGTTCGCCGACCAGCCCGATCCGGGTGGCGTACACCCGGTAGGTGAGGCCGGGCGTGGCGGCGGAGACGGCTGCGGTCGCGTCGGCGGTGAGCTGGACGCCTCGTACCGTCGCGGTGGCGCCGCCGGCCCGCGCGGTCAGCACCACCCGGGTCTGCACCTGGCTGACCGGCCGGTCGAAGACGGTGCCGGCGGTGGCGGTGGCGGCCCGCCACTCGGTCCAGCCACTGACCCGCCATCCACGGACCTGTGCCTCCACGGTGGCGCCGGCGGGGACGTCGGCGCTGATCTCGGCGCGGACCCGGGTGGCCGGTCGGGCGAGGGCGTGTGGTGCGGTCAGCAGCATGCCCTCGGCGAGCGCGCTGCGCGGGCTGCGCCCGGCCGTGCGCGCCTCGCGCAGCCGCAGCCCGGCGGCGGTACTTCGGACGTTGACGTCGTCACGGTCGACGACGGACAGGTCGGCGCTCCACCGTTCCGCACCGGGCGCGGCGGCGGTCAGGGTGAGCGACGCGCCGGTTGCGGGGACGGCGGTCGCGAAAAGGCTGGTGGCGGGCGCGACGGCGGCGGTGAGCGTGAGGGCGAGGGTGGCGGTGAGGGTGGCGGATCGGATACGACAATGATGTCGTGTCATGGGCATTCTCCTCAGAACTCCCTGACCCTCGCATGTCAGGAGATCACGAGGAACCTGACTACAAATAGCGATACATGCGAATCTTGCTCGAAAGAGGGAGGATGGCAGGGTGCCCGAAGGTGACACCGTCTGGAACACCGCCCGCGTGCTGCACCGCGCGCTGGCCGGCGCGCGGCTCACCGGGTCCGACTTCCGGGTGCCGCAGCTGGCCACCACCGACCTCACCGGGTGGACCGTCCGCGAGTCGGCCAGCCGGGGCAAGCACCTGCTGCTCCGCCTCACCACACCGGACGACGCGCGGTGGACGCTGCACTCCCATCTGCGGATGGACGGCGCCTGGCGGGCGTACGCACCGGGGGAACGGTGGAGCGGCCGGCCCGCGCACCTGATCCGGGTGGTGCTGCGCACCCCCGGCGCGGTGGCGGTCGGCTACCACCTGCACGAGCTGGCCCTGGTGCCGACCGGCGAGGAGGACGGCCTGGTGGGTCACCTCGGGCCGGATCTGCTCGGCCCGGACTGGGACCCGACCGAGGCGGTCCAGCGGCTCGCCGCGCACCCGGAGCAGAGCATCGGCGAGGCCCTGCTCGACCAGCGCAACCTGGCCGGGGTGGGCAACCTCTACAAGTGCGAGGTGCTGTTCCTGCGGGGCGTGTCGCCGTGGACGCCCGTCGGCGCGGTGCCCGACCTGCCCGCCACGGTGGCGCTCGCGCAGCGGCTGCTGGCCGCCAACCGGGGCCGCTGGACGCAGAGCACCACCGGTTCGCTGCACCGGGGTCAGACCAGTTACGTGTACGGCCGCCGCGCCCAGCCGTGCCGCCGCTGCGGCACCGCCATCCGCAAGGAGGAGCTGGGCGAACGGGTCACCTACTGGTGCCCGGTCTGCCAGCCGGAGCAGCCGGACACCCCACCGCCCGGCTGATCGCGCCCCCCGCCGACCGGGGCCAGCCCAGATACGGACGATTGGGTAATTCCTATCCGGCCTCCGACGTCGCATGCTGCGGTTGAATGCTCACCGCCCGTCAGCATAGTGCCGAGGGCCGCCACGCCGGGGTGGCGATCCTCGTGCCCCAACCTCGGGGAGAGTCATGGCGATCTTCCGCAGACTCCGCTCCACCTTCTTCTACCGGCCCACCCCCGACAGCCTCGGCCGGACGGTGTCCGTCCCGGCCGCGCGTACCGCCGAGGAGGCCGCCCCCGCCGCGAGCCTGGACCCGACCGCCGTGCCGCGCTGTTTCGGGCCGGTGCCGAACGTCGCGTACAGTCCCCGCCCGACGCGCGGCCCCGACGGCCGGCCGGCGCCGGGCACCGGGCTGCGGAAGTTCGTCGACGCGCTGCCGATCCCGGGCCGGGCAAACGGCACCGACCTCGGCGGGCGGTTGCCGGTCGCGGTGCCCGACACGATCAGCTACCCGGGCTGCGACTACTACGAGATCGGGCTTCAGGAGTACACGCAGCGCCTGCACCGGGACCTGCCGGCCACCCGGCTGCGCGGCTACCGCCAGCTCAACCTGGGCACCGACGCGTCCGGCCACAACACCGTGGCGCCCCCGGAGCGGCCCTGGCACCTCGGCCCGATGATGCACGCCCGGCGGGGCCGGCCGGTCCGGGTGAAGTTCATCAACCAGCTTCCCACCGGCCGGGCCGGCGAGCTGTTCCTGCCGGTCGACGAGACAGTCGAGGGGGCCGGCATCGGCCCGCTGGACGGCCCGGCGCCGTACCCGCAGAATCGGGCGGTGCTGCACCTGGCCGGGGCGCAGACCGGCTGGACCAGCGCGGGCAACCCCGGGCACTGGATCACACCGGCCGGTGAGATCACCCCGTACCCGACCGGGACGGGCCTGACGCCGGTGCCGGACATGCCACCCCCCGGCGCCGGCGCCACCACGCTCTACTTCCCCAACGAGCAGAGCGGCCGGCTGCTCTGGTTGCACGACAACACCCTCGGTCTGGCCCGGCTCACCGTCTACGGTGGGCAGCTCGCGCCCTACCTGCTCACCGACCCGGTCGAGGACCAGCTCGTCGCCGACGGGGTGCTGCCGGCCGACCAGCTGCCCCTGGTGATCGAGGACAAGACGTTCGTACCGGACGACACCCAACTCGCCGCCGAGGACCCGACCTGGGACCGGGAACGGTGGGGCGCCCGAGGCAGCCTGTGGCACCCGCACGTCTACCAGCCCCGGCAGAACCCGTACCGGTCCGGCGGGCGCAACCCCACCGGCCGGTGGGACTACGGCCCCTGGTCGCGCAGCCCCGCCCCGGACGACAGCCGGGCCGACGGTGAGCCCACGGTGGACGGTTGGCCGCTGGCGGAACGGATCACCGGCGGGCCGCCGCCGACCGGACCGGGGCCGGTGCCGAACCCGCACCACGACCCCGTGGGCACGCCCACCGAGCCGCCGCTGCGCCCCGGGGTGCCACACCCGTCCGCGGTGCCCGCGGCGTACGGCGACACCCCGCTGGTCAACGGCGTCGCCTACCCGTACCTGGAGGTGCGCCCACGGGCGTACCGGTTCCGCATCCTCAACGCCTGCCTGGACCGCAGCCTCCACCTCCAGCTCTACCGGGCCTGCTCGGACGCGCCGATGTGGACCGACGACGGCGTCCTGGCCGACGCGGACGCCGGCGAGGTGCCGATGGTGCCCGCCGTACGGGCGCCGGACCGGCCGGCCGTCTGGCCGAGCGACGGGCGGGACGGTGGTGTGCCGGACCCGCGGGCCGCCGGCCCGGAGTTCGTCCAGATCGGCAACGAGGCCGGGCTGCTGCCCGCCCCGGTGGTGCTGCCGAACCGGCCGATCGGTTACCGCTACGACCGGCTCGACCCGACCGTGCTGAACGTGGACGGGCACACGCTGCTGCTCGCCCCGGGTGAGCGCGCCGACGTGCTCGTCGACTTCTCCACCGTGGCGCCGGGCAGCACGTTGATCCTCTACAACGACGCCCCGGCCCCGCTGCCCGGCTTCGACCCGCGCTACGACCAGCACACCGACGCACCGGACCGGACGGCCGAGGGCGGCCCGCTGCCCACCGAGCCCGGGTACGGGCCGAACACCCGTACCCTGCTTCAGTTCCGGGTGCGCGGCGTGCCCGAGCCGGCGTACGACCTGGCCCGGCTACGGGAACGGCTGCCCGGGGCGTACGCGGCCAGCCAGCGCCCGCCGATCGTGCCGCAGCCCGCCTACGACCCGGCCTTCGGCAGCCGGACGGCGGCCGAGACGACGGTGTCGGCGCACGCCGACACGGTGACGTTCACACCGCTGGGCGGCGCCGGCCCGGTGACCCTGCCGATCGAGGTCAAGGCCGCCCAGCAGGTCTTCGAACCCGGTCACGGGCGGCTGGCCGGGCGGCTCGGGGTCGCCCACCCGCACGCCGGGCCGCTCGCACCGGCGACCCTGCCGCTCGGCCCGACCGACCCGGTCACCGAGGTGCTGTACGCCGCCGACCCGGCCATCCCGGTCGGCGCCCCGGCCGACGGCACCCAGCTCTGGCGGATCAGCGGCAACGTCCGGCAGACCGAGCCGCTGCACTTCGGCGGCTGCGACGTGCAGCTCGTCAACCGGGTCGGCTGGGACGGCACGCAGCGCCCACCGCACCCGGCGGAGCTGGGCTGGAAGCAGATCGTCCGGGTCAACCCGCGCGAGGACGTGGTGGTGGCGCTTCGCCCCGTCGCGCCGACCCTGCCGTTCAAGTTGGGCGACAGCGTCCGGTTGCTCGACCCCGGCCGTCCACCGGGCGCGCGGGCCGGGTCGACGCCGATCAGCCCGACCGACGGGCGACCCGCCGTGGTCGTCAACCAGATGGTCAACCTCGGTTGGGAGTACCGCTGGCACAGCCAGCTCGCCGGCCACCGCGACCTGGGCATGAGTCGGCCGCTGGTGCTGCGGGTGACGCCGAGGGCGCCCACCGGGCTGACCGCCACGCCGGTGCCCGGCTCGGCCACCGCGCTGCCGGCGATCGCCCTGGCGTGGACCGGCAACGGCGGACGCCCGCCCGCGACCAGCCACCTGCTGCAACGGGCCACCGACGCGACCTTCGGCGGCGACGTCACCACGATCACCGTCGCGGCCGCCGCCACCCGCTACACCGACGCGACGGTCACCCCCGGCCTGACCTACCACTACCGGATCCGTGCCGAGAACGACGTCAGCTACTCGTCCTGGTCCAACAGCGTGCCCGCCTCGGTGCATCTCGCCGCGCCCGGCGGGCTGATCGCGGCGATCCCGCCCGCCGCGCCGCTGCGGGTGGCCTTGCGCTGGACGAACCGTTCCTTCGCCACCGGCATCGACGTGCAGCGGGCCACCAACCCGACCTTCACCAGCGGCCCCGGCACCACGGCCATCGGGGTCGGTGACAACCACCTGGACACCACGGCCGCCCCGGACACCACGTACTACTACCGGGTCCGCACCACGTACCTGGGCGCCGCCTCGGCCTGGTCGACGGTGGCCGCGGCGAGCACCCCGCCCGCTCCGGGCACCCCGGGTGAGGTCACCGCCGCCGCGAGCGCGCCGGGGCCGGACACCGCCACGGTGGTGCTGGGGTGGACGGCGCAAACGCCCGCCGGTCCGGGGTCCGGGTTCATCGTGCAGCGGGCGCTGGACCCGGCGTTCGGCCAGGGGGTGGCGACCTTCACCGTGACCGGTCGCGGCTTCACCAATACGGGGCTGGCCCGGGGCGTGACCTACCACTACCGGATCCGGTCGTTCAACGTCGTGGGCAGCTCGCCGTACACCGGCCCGATCCCGGTCACGACCCCACCGTGACGGGCGGGGCGGGGCGGGGCTCAGCTGGTGGGTGCCCGCAGCCCGGCGCCGCCGGCGCGCAGCTCGGCCAGGGCGGAGGCGACCCCGTGCAGCAGGTCGGTCGCCTCGGTCAGCCGGTCGGCGGCCGGGTGCGTGGGCTCCGGTCGGGCGTCCTCGGCGAGGTAACCGGCGGCGGCGACCACCAGCCGCTCGTAGGCCGCCACGCCGCTCTCCAGCTGGGCGGTCAGCGTGCGGTGCGCCTCGGCCAGCGGTGCCCGGGCGTCGGTCGGCGCGAGCCGCAGCGCCCGTTCCACGCTGGCCACCCGCGCGGCGAGGTCACGCAACGACCGGTCGGCGGCAGCGGCCTCCAGCACGGCCGGCTCGGCCAGCCCGGTAAGCCGGGGCGCCATCCCGGCCAGGGTGAGCGACGCCCGGTCCAGTCGGGCCCACTGCTGCCCGGCGGTGGTGCCGCGCAGCGCGACCCGACTGCGAACGCGGCGTACCTCGGCGAGCACGCCCGAGCCGACCGGCAGTCGTTCGACGGCGGCCACCAGCCGGGCTCGGGACCGGGCGGCAGCCTCGGCCGGATCCAACGCCGGGGGCGCCGGGCGGGCGGCCAACGCCCGCAGATCGATCCAACGCCAGGCGGCCAACGCCACCGCGCTGCCCGCGGCGCCGGCCCAGGCCGCGTCCGGCAGACCGAGGCCGGCGTACGGAGTCAGCACCGCCGCGGCGCCGCCGAGCCCACCGGCCAGTACGCTCCACCGCCGGGCGGACCGGCGCAGCCGACCCAGCTGACGGAAGTACCGCGTCCGCTCGTCTGCCACCGAAGACCTCCTCGGACCGTTCAGCCGGCTGCGGTCGGGTCGCCGGTGCCCCGTTCGCGGGCCATGCTGGCGCGCAGCTCGTCCAGCCGGGCGGCGGCGGTCGGGTCGCTGCCCGGACCCGCCTTCTCACCCTGCGGCACCGCCGGGCGCTGCGCCGTGCCGCCGAGCTGCTCCCCCGCCATGCTGGACCGGATCTGCTCCAGCCGAGCCGAGCCCGCCGAGTCGATGGTCGCCTTCTGGATCTCCAGCATCCGGCCTTCGACGGAGTTGCCGGCCAGCTCCGCGCGGCCCATCGCGTTGGCGTACCGCCGCTCGATGCGGTCCCGCACCTCGTCCAGCGACGGGGTGGTGCCGGGGGCGGTCAGCGACGACATCGACTCCAGCGAGTGGGCCACCGTCTCCTGCATCTTGGCCTGCTCCAGCTGGCTGAGCAGCTTGGTGCGCTCGGCGAGCTTCTGCTGGAGGATCATCGAGTTGTTCTCGACGGCGCGGCGGGCCTGCGCGGCGGCACCGAGCGCCTGGTCGTGCAGGGTTTTCAGGTCCTCGGTGGCCTGCTCGGCCGAGACCAGCTGGGTGGCCAGCGCCTGGGCGGACTGCTCGAACCGCACCGCCTCGGCCTCGTCGCCCTTGGCGCGGGCCTGGTCGGAGAGCACCAGGGCCTGCCGGGCGTTGCCCTGCAGCCGCTCGACCTCGGACATCTGCCGGGACAGCTTCATCTCCAGCTGACGCTGGTTGCCGATGACCGCCGCAGCCTGCTGGACCAGCGCCTGGTGCTGCCGCTGGGCATCCTCGATGGCCTGCTGGATCTGCACCTTGGGATCGGCGTGCTCGTCGATCTTGGCACCGAAGAGCGCCATCAGGTAGTTCCAGCCCTTGACGAACGGGTTCGCCATCTCCGCGGTATCCCCTCAGTAGCGTCGCTCCACCGCGATCGGGCCGGGTTCAGCCGACCGACCGCGGACCGGCCGGTCTCCATCGTCCCAGCCGAACGCCAACAGGGCATCCGTACCGGGTGCGCGACGGGAACCGCCGGCTCCTGCGGGCCACCCTACGCGGCTGGGGCCACGTCGCCCATGGCCAACCGCTCGACGGGCTCAGGCGGCGCAGACCACGTCCCGGTCGCGCTCGGTGGGGCGGACCCGGGTGCTGCGCAAAGTCGCCCGCAGCGGCGAATCCTGCCGGACCGACACGGCGACCTTGCCATCGGAGGTGACCTGACGGACGCCCCGGTTGGCGCCCTTGCGCACGGCGGCCGTCGCGCCGACGGGCGCGGCCTCGGCCGGCTCGTCCTGCATGCCGACGAGCACCCCGGCGGGCATCTGCTCGGCGAGGGCCACGGTGTCGCTCACCTCGCGCAACAATTCGGACAGGCGGGCACCGAGCGCGTCGCAGATCGCGGCGAGCAGCTCGCTGGACGGCTCCTTGTGCCCCCGCTCGATCTCGGAGAGGTAGCCGAGGCTGACGTTGGCGGCGGTGGACACCTCACGCAGTGTGCGCTGCTGTCCCTGCCGGCGTGCCCGCAGTGCGTCACCGATCACCCGGCGTAGCAGGACCATCGCACCTCCCCCTGAGGGATACCTCTCGCCCGGCGTCGGGCGGCCGGCCGCGCCGGCTCCGAGCGTCGGAGCCTTCCCGCAACCGTACCCGCTGTGGGGCCCGGCGACATCCCGCCCCGCCCGCCGGTTCGCCCGGGGCGGCTCATCGGCGCCCCGCGCCGGCCGTCCCCAGACCGTCCCGGGCAGCCTCGTCGGCCGACTCCAACCCGTCCCGGGCGGCCTCGTCTGCGGCGTGGATCCGTTCGGCGAGCAGCCGCAGCGCCTCGATCACGGCGGCCGAGCGTACGTGATCCCGCCCGCCGTCCAGGTCGAGCTGGCGGACCTCTGCGCCCCTCGGGCCGGCGACCGCGACGTAGACCAGGCCCACGGGCTTGCCGTCCTGCGGCTCCGGGCCGGCGACCCCGGTGGTCGCGAGCCCCCAGTCGGCGCCGCAGCGCCGCCGGCCGCCCTCGGCGAGCGAGGCCGCCACGTCCGGGTCGACCGGGCCGCGCTCGGCCAGCAGATCGGCCGGTACGCCGGCCAGGGTGGACTTCAGGTCGGTGGCGTAGACGACCAGCCCGCCCCGGTAGACCCCACTGACCCCGGCGATCTCCACGACCGACGCGGCCAGCAGCCCGCCGGTAAGCGACTCGACGGTGGCCAGGGTCTCGTGCCGCTGCGACAGACTGTGCACGACACCCGCCGCCGCGCTACCCGTGGCGTTCTCTTCCTGCTCTTTCCGCTGCATGAGCTCGTCCTTCCCCACCCGCCGACCCCCAACCCTCCGGACCGAACCCCGTCGATCATGAAGTTATCGCCCCGACACGCCGGCCCGGACGGCAACAACTTCATGATCACCGCGGGAGGGGTGGGTGGGGGGTGGGGGTCAGGGGTGGTGGGGGCGGCGGAGGCGCAGGGCCTGGGTTATGTAGTCGAAGCCCGTGGCCACCGTGACCAGGACGGCGGCACCCATGATCCAGGGGCCGACGGCCACGAGGGCGGCCGGCATCGGCCAGAGGTACCAGGCGATGGCCAGGATCTGGAGCGCGGTCTTGATCTTGCCGCCGCGGCTGGCCGCGATCACTCCGTGCCGGATCACCCAGAATCGCAGCCCGGTGATGCCCAGCTCGCGGACGAGGATCAGCGCCGTCACCCACCAGGGCAGCCGGTCGTACCAGGAGAGCAGCACCAGGGCCGCGCCGGTGAGCGCCTTGTCGGCGATCGGGTCGGCCACCTTGCCGACCGAGGTGACCAGAGCGAACCGGCGGGCGATCCAGCCGTCCACCAGGTCGGTCGCCGAGGCCACCGCGAAGATCAGGCAGGCCGCCATCCGCCAGCCCGCGTGGGTCATCCCCGACACGATCACAGACGCGGCGAAGACCGGCACCAGCACCAGCCGCAGCGCGGTCAGGGCGTTGGCCGCGTTGAGCACGGGCACCCGCGCGACCACCCGGGCCGGCGTCGACTCCGTCGCCCCGGTCACCGCCTCGCTCCGCTCGGGCCGCCATGGCGTTTCCGGCACCGCACCACCTGGCTCCCCCGCTCCGTCCGGGCCCGCCGTCACCGTGCCGCGCCGGGCGCCGCCGAGATCATCTCATCCGGCACCGCGAGCAGATCCACCCCTTCGGTGCCGGTCACCGTGGCCCGCACCAGGTCACCCGGGCGCAACGCGGCCAGGTCGACCCCGCCGTCGGCCGGTGCGACCAGGGTGGTGGAACCGTCCACCTCCGGCGCCTGGTGCGCCGCCCGGCCCTCCACCACGCCGTCGACGATCGCGTCGACGAGCACCTCGACGGTCGAGCCGAGCCGGTCCTCGGCCCGCTGCGAGCAGAGCTCGTCGGCGAGCGCGCTGAGCCGGTCGTAGCGTCGCTTGATGGTCGCGGCGGAGACCTTGCCGGGCAGGCCGGCCGCCTCGGTGCCGTCCTCGTCGCTGTAGTCGAACATGCCGATCGCGTCCAGCCGGGCCTCGGTCAGGAACCGGGTCAGCTCGTCGATGTCGGCACGGGTCTCGCCGGGGAAGCCCACGATGAAGTTGCTCCGCGCGCCCGCCTCCGGGGCCAACGCGCGGGCGCTGGCCAGCAGCTCCAGGAAACGGTCGGTGGAGCCGAAACGGCGCATCCGGCGCAGCACCGGCTCGCTGGAGTGCTGGAACGACAGGTCGAAGTACGGGGCCACCCCGGCAGTGCCGGCGATCGCCTCGATCAGACCGGGCCGGGTCTCGGCCGGCTGGAGGTAGCTCACCCGCACCCGGACGATGCCGGACACCGCGGCGAGCTGCGGCAGCAGCTTCTCCAACGCGCGGGGGTCACCGAGGTCCTTGCCGTACGAGGTGGAGTTTTCGCTGACCAGCACCAGCTCCCGTACGCCGGTCTTGGCCAGCCACTCCGCCTCGGCGAGCAGCTCGTCCGGCGTACGCGAGACGAAGGCCCCACGGAACGCGGGAATGGCGCAGAACGCGCAGCGCCGGTCGCAGCCGCTGGCGAGCTTCAGCGAGGCGACCGGGCCGGTGTCCAGTCGGCGGCGCAGCACCTGGCGCAGGTGCGCCGGGGTGTGCTCGTCGGTGTCGACGGCGGTGCGCGCCACGGTGCCGTGCCCGGGCAGGGACACGGTGGCGCTCTGGCGCTGCACCGGGGTCAGCGGCAGCAGCTCGCGGCGGTCCCGGGGAGTGTGCGCGGTGATCTGCTCCCCGGCGACGACGGCGTTCAGCCGGGCGGCGATGTCCGGGTAGTCGTCGAAGCTCAGCACCGCCTGCGCCTCGGGCAGGCTGTCGGCCAGCTCCCGGCCGTACCGCTCGGCCATGCACCCGGCGGCCACCACCTTGGCGCCGGTGCCGGCGGCGGCGAGCAGGGTCTGGATGGAGTCCTGCTTGGCCTTCTCCACGAAGCCGCAGGTGTTGACGACCACCACGTCGGCGCCCTCGCCGTCGGTGGTCACCTGCCAGCCGTCGGCGTGCAGCCGGGCGGCCAGCTCCTCCGAGTCGACCTCGTTGCGGGCGCAGCCCAGGGTGAGCAGGGCGACGCGACGGCCCTCGGCGTTGTCGGAAGGAGAAGGAGAGGTGGCAGACACCATCCGAGGGTACCGGGCCGGTCGCGGGAGCCCACGCACGCGGGCCAGGGTGGTCGGCCGGCACACACCCGCGCGTCGTCGCCCGGCAGCGACCCGTCAGCGGGTCGCGGCGCCCACGCGGGTCAGCGCGTCGAGCAGGAAGACCTCCGTGCCGGCCAGGCCCGTGGAGCAGAAGACGGAGATCTGGTCCGCCGTGGTCCGGCCGGGAACCGCGCCGGCCAGGACACCGCCCAGGTCGCGCAACTGTCCGGCGTACGGGGGCAGGACCGCGAGCATCGGCGGCTGGTAGTCCACCGCCTGGGCCGGCGAGTCCGTGACCAGCAGGTCGGCGACGTCCAGCAGATCGGTGCCGAACTCGCTGCGGTTCTGCTGCTTGAAACCGACCGCGTTGACGTGCGTGCCGGGGCTCACATCGGCGGCCCGCAGCACCGGGGTGGCGCTGGTGGTGGCGAGCACCACGATGTCCCGCCCGGTGACGGCCGCGCCCGGGACGGCGACGGCGCGGGCCGGCACGCCCAGCTCGGCGCGCACCCGGGCGGCGAAGGCGTCCCGTCGCGCCGCCGAGCGGCTGTGCACCACCACCTCGCGCAGCGATCGGACGGCGGCCGCGGCCCACACCTG
The DNA here is from genome assembly GCF_045161355.1 of Micromonospora sp. NBC_00617. Taxonomy (NCBI): domain Bacteria; kingdom Bacillati; phylum Actinomycetota; class Actinomycetes; order Micromonosporales; family Micromonosporaceae; genus Micromonospora; species Micromonospora sp. NBC_00617. Next base: position 4,236,242 of record NZ_CP107751.1, read on the forward strand.
GGTCCATGCCTGCCGCCCGGAGCCGATCACGCCGAGGGTCGCCGCGTCCGGCCGGGCCAGCGCGTCGACCGCCACGCCACCCAGCCCACCGGTACGCCGGGAGCCCAACTCCTCGCCGACGGCGACCGCCCGGACCGCGCCGGTGCGGGCGTCGTGCAGCACCACCAACTGCTCGCCCTGCGGGTGGCCGAAGGTGTCGTACGAGCGGTAGCCGTACCACTCGCCGACCAGGTGCCCGGCGGTGAGCACCATCCGTCCCCCGCCGAGCGGGGCGGCGGCCCGGGGCGGGGCGACCAGCCGCCCCTCGTACGCGGCCACCAGGGCGACCCGCATGGCGTCGACGGTGGTGGTGGCGTCCAGGGCGGCGGCGATCTCGGGATCGGCATAGAGCAGGGCCATCTCGCCATACTGCAAGTTGAAGCGAGGTAGAGGTCAACGTGTGGTGGCGGGAGTCACCGCCCCGGCCGCCGGGCCGGTGCTAGCGTCGGCCACGGTGGCCCCGGATGCCGGTGACCACTCCGGACGAGTGGTGGGCGTACCCGGTCAGGCCAAGACGCCCCACGTGACGACCCGACTCGTCCGGTGCGGCAGCCCGGACGCCCTTTCGTGAGGTGGACGATGGCCTGGCTGGTGTTGGTGATCTCTGGACTGCTGGAGACGGTCTGGGCGATCGCCCTGGACCGCAGCGCCGGCTTCAGCCGGCTGCTCCCGTCGGCGGTGTTCGTGCTGGCCCTGGTGCTGAGCATGGGCGGGCTGGCGTACGCGCTGCGCGACATCCCGGTCGGCACCGGCTACGCGGTCTGGGTCGGCATCGGCGCGGTGGGGACGGCGCTGGTCGGGATGCTGGCGCTCGGCGAGTCGGCCAGCCTGCCCCGGATCCTCTGCCTGCTGCTGGTGATCGTCGGCGTGGTCGGGCTGAAGATCTTTCACTGAAGACGTACGCGTGACCGGCGTCCACGGTGGGTAGTGATCGATCCGTCACGACAGGCTCTCAGACCGGAGGAAGACATGGCCGACGTCCCCACCACCGCCCGCCCGCGCAGCAACGCCGCCCGCATCCTCACCATCGTGGGCTTCGTCTTCGCGGTGCTCGCCCTGCTGCTCAACCCGATCATTTTCGGTGTGCTCGGCGTGATCGCCGGCGTCGTCGGCGCGGTGCTTGGTGACAAGCCGCTGGGCTGGTACGCCGCCGTCGCCAGCGTCGTCGCCGCGATCATCAGCCTGGTGATCATCGGCGCGCTGATCAACAACTGAGCGTTCTTCTTCCACGGGCCCGCCGGCTTCCGGCGGGCCCGTCGCTGTCAGCGGGTCGGACCCGGACGTTCCCGCCCGGTCAGTCCACGTCGCCGCGCAGGCCGGCCAGGACGTCCTCCAGCTCGTCCGGCTTGACCAGCACGTCGCGTGCCTTCGATCCCTCCGACGGCCCGACCACCCCGCGGGTCTCCATGAGGTCCATGAGACGGCCCGCCTTGGCGAAACCGACCCGCAGCTTGCGCTGGAGCATCGAGGTGGAGCCGAACTGCGAGGTGACCACCAGCTCCACCGCCTGCACCAGCAGGTCGAGGTCGTCGCCGATGTCCTCGTCGATCTTCTTCTTGTTCTCCTGGGCGGGAGCCAGCACGTCCGGGCGGAACTCGGGCTCGCGCTGGTCCTTGCAGAACTTCACCACGTCGGCGATCTCGCGCTCGGTGACCCAGGCGCCCTGGATCCGGACCGGCTTCGAGGCGCCCATCGGCAGGAAGAGACCGTCACCGCGGCCGAGCAGCTTCTCCGCGCCGGGCTGGTCCAGGATGACCCGCGAGTCCGCGAGGGACGACGTGGCGAACGCCAACCGGGACGGCACGTTCGCCTTGATCAGACCGGTCACCACGTCGACCGAGGGGCGCTGGGTGGCCAGCACCAGGTGGATGCCGGCGGCCCGGGCCAGCTGGGTGATCCGGACGACCGAGTCCTCCACGTCGCGCGGCGCGACCATCATCAGGTCCGCCAGCTCGTCCACGATCACCAACAGGTACGGGTACGGGCGCATCTCGCGTTCGCTGCCCGGCGGGGCCTTGATCTCGCCGCTGCGGACCTTGCGGTTGAAGTCGTCGATGTGCCGGACCCCGTTGGCGGCGAGGTCGTCGTACCGCATGTCCATCTCGCGGACCACCCAGTCCAGCGAGTCGGCTGCCTTCTTGGCATTGGTCACGATCGGCGTGACCAGGTGCGGGATGCCCTCGTAGCCGGTCATCTCGACGCGCTTCGGGTCGATCAGCAGCAGCCGCACCTCGTCCGGGGTGGCCCGGGTGAGGACGGAAACCAGCAGGGTGTTGAGGCAACTGGAGTTGTGGGTGGGGATGCATGCGCGGCTGGCCAGGTACAGGTGGCTCGGGCTGTCGACCTCGATGCATCGAACGGGCACCGAGGGGATCGGTCGCACGTCCACGATGTAGCGCCGGGAGGTTGTCGCACGCCCACTGACGACCTGACGGCTCGCCTTACGCGTGAGCCGGAAGACCTTGTCGGTTGGGGTGAAGTGGATTCGGTAGAAGTTGGAAGTGGCCTCACTTCGACCCTTCACCCGCTTGGTGGTCATCGTCGCCTGGTAACCGAGCCCGATGATCAGCTCCAGGGCGTCCTGTGCCAGACGTTCGTTGGTGAGCCCAAGCTCGACTCCGCCCTTACGAGAAACCGTTCCGTCCGTATCCAGCAGACCAGCCAGCAGCGCCCGGCGCTGCTGCGGTGAGGAGCGCAGGTAATTGGCAGGAATATGCTTCGTGCCGATCTCGCAGAACAGGTGCCGCAGCGTTCGGTACTGCTCGCGGGAAGGGGCCGCCGACTCGCGGCGACGCAGCCGCGGAACCCTGGCCCGACCTCGAGCCGCCAGACACACGGCGGAAAGGCCGACCCCGACCTGCCGAGCCGCCCGAGCGAGACTCACGCCCTGAGTGAACAGATCCACCGCCTCGGCGATTCGCCCATCCCGCTCTGGCCTGTTGGAAATCGTGTACTGCATTTTGCTGGACGGATGCTTCGTCACGACATATCCGTCCAGTCGAATATTGTCCAGCAACTCCTCCTCGTCGCACGTGAAGGCCGCCGAGCCGGTCGTGCCGTCTCCTAGCCAACAGCCCAGGGTGTAAGGGGCGATCGGTAGATCCTGCTCCGGATAGTCGAGGGGTTCGCATACCGCTACGGCATGATTGGCCCAGGATCCGCCACGCCCGACCACCCGCAGCGAAGCTGCGATTTCCGCGGTGGTCACTGGCCGGTCGTCGAAGCTACGCCTCCGACCTGATCGGCCAGGATCTGCGACAAGCTCACGCAACGCCTGGTAGACGCGGTGACGGGAATAGGCGGGAACCCGGCGGGTCACCTCGCGTCCACCCCGCACATAGCTCGTCAGGGCACCTCCCGGCTCCTTGGGCAACGCACCCACGACCTTGTACAGCGCGTTCCGGAACTGGTGGCCGAGGTTGGCGACGACCTCGTCTGTCGACACCCGGCGGTCAGGCTCCGCCAGAACCACGTCCGTCAGTGCGGCCACCCGCTGTACATCATCTGTCGACCAGTAAGACCCATTCCTCCAGCGATGGGTTCGCTGGGTCCGGCCATCCCTCGTCGTCGTCTGCCACTGGTGCTGAGCGTCGGCGACGATCACCGTGCCGTCGGAGAACTCCACTTCGTAGCAGGGGCGGCCATACATCACCGGTGTCGCAGCGACGATGGTGCACCTGCGGCCGTGCTCGTCGAAGACTTCCCCGCCAACCTGGAGGTCACCCATCGTCGACCAGCCGCCCGGCGTCGGGATTGGTGTGTCCAGGGCCAGCGCCTTGCCCGCGCCGGTGGCCCCGGCGATGAGGATGTGCGGCATCTTGGCGAGGTTGGCCACCACGTAGCCGCCCTCGATGTCCTTGCCGAGCGCCACCACCATCGGATGGTGGTCGCTGGTCGCCGCCCGCGAGCGCAGCACGTCACCGAGCGCCACGTTCTCCGGGTCGGTGTTCGGGATCTCCACGCCGACCGCGCTCTTGCCCGGGATCGGGCTGAGGATCCGTACGTCCGGCGACTTCACCGCGTACGCGATGTTGCGGGAGAGCTGGGTGATCCGCTCGACCTTGACCCCGTGCCCCAGCTCCACCTCGTAGCGGGTGACCGTCGGGCCCCGGGTGAAGCCGGTGACCGCGGCGTCCACGTCGAACTGGTCGAAGACGCCGGTCAGCGCGGCAATCACCTCGTCGTTGGCCTTGCTGCGGGTCTTCGCGGCGGCGCCGGCGCTGAGCATGTTCGCCGGGGGCAGGGTGTAGTCGCCGGACAGGCCGGTCAACGCGAGCTGCTCCGCGCGGGTGGGCGCGGGCGAGTGCTCCGGCGGCTCGGCCGGCTTGCGGCTGGCCGGCACCTTCGCCGGGGCCTTGCGCGGCAGGACCATGGTCTCCTGGAGGTCGGCGCCCTCCAGGTCGTCGAAGTCGTCCGGGTCCACTGGTGGGGGCATCCGCTTCGCCGGTCGCCTGCGCGCCGGGCGGAGGGCCGTCTCGTCGACCTCCTCGGCGACGCCGGGGTCCGGTGTCGCGACCAGAGCACCGGCGAGCAGGCCCAGCCGCTCGGGAATCTTGTTGATCGGCGTCGCGGTGACCACGAGCAGGCCGAAGAGCAACAGCAGGACCAGCAACGGTACGGCCACCCACGCGGTGACCGCCCGCTCCAGCAACCCGCCCACGCCGGCGCCGACCAGGCCACCGGCGTAGTCACGCTGCACGGTGTCCGTCGGGTCCTGACCGATCTGGAGCAGCGCGGCGGTCGACACCAGCAGCGAGCCCCACCCGACCAGCCCGCGACCCCGGTGCTCCGGATCGGCGGGCTGACGCATCAGCCGCCACGCGCCGATCATCAGCAGCACCGGCACCACCACGGAGATCGCGCCCAGGAACAGCCGGATCGTGTCGGCCAGCCGCGCGCCCACCGGGCCCGCTCCGGAGAACCAGAGCGCGACGGCGCTGAGCAGGGCCAGCCCGAACAGCAGCAGCCCGCCGCCGTCGCGACGGTGCTCGGGGTCGAGGTCGCGGGCGGAGGCGGCCTGCCGGCCGGCGGCCCGCACCGCCCAACCCATTCCGTGCGCCAGCCCCATCCACAGTGCACCGATCGCGCGGCCAACGTAGACCGCCGGGCCGGGACGGGCGGGTGTGGTGCGTCGCCGTACCGGCGCCCGGGTCTTCTTCGCCGGTTGACGGGCACGGCTGTTGGTGCCACCGCGCGGCGACGCGCCGCGTCGCCGGCTCGCCTGAGAGGTACGGCCCGCCATAGAGTCACGGTAACGGTGGGGCCGGGCAGATCGCCGCTTTTCCGGGTCGTGTCCGCGCGTCGCAGCACGGACCCCGCCGCCGGTCGTGATATCCGCCTCAGAAGGGATGCCCGATGGCGTCGCCGAGACTCGAGGACGATCCGCTGGCCGGGCACCCCGGTAGGTTGCGCCCGTTGACCGACGAGCTGGTCGCCGCGGTGCTCGCCGCGCGTGGCCGGCCGGTCGGCCGCGCCGTGAACGGTGACCTCGTGGGTCGCTTCGACGACAACCTGATCTGGTTCCTGCGTCTCGGGGTGGACGGCGAGCTGCTCCAGGTCCGCACGATGGTCGCGCCCGCCTTCGGGATCGAGCAGGTGCCCGCCCTGTACGCCTTCTGCAACGCCTGGAACCACGACCGGCTCTGGCCGAAGGCGTTCGTACACGTCGACGACGGCGGCCGGGCCCGGATCTACGGTGAGGTGATCACCGACCTGGAGCGCGGGATCACGCCGCACCAGCTCGACCAACTGCTCGACTGTGGCATCACGGCCGGTTGCCAGCTCGCCGTCGCCGTCGGCCGGCTGCCCCCAGCGGTGTCGGCGTGACCGGGTGGGAGGAGGCGGCGGGCAGCCGCACCGACCGGGCGGACGGCCCCTCCGATCCTCGGGTCGCAGGTCAGCGCGTCCCGGCGCTGGTGGCCGCGCTCGCCGACGCCCGGGACCTGCCCGACGGGCCCGCTCGGCTGGTCGCCCTGGAACGGGTCGCCGAACGGGCCGACGCCGCCGGGGACGTCCGGTCCGCCGTGGACGCCCGGTTCGCCCTGATCGAGGCGTACCTGCTGCACGGCGAGCGGTGGCGGCTGATCGAGCCGTTGCGACGCTGCACAGCCGCCGCCGACCGGTGGCCCACGCTGCTCACCGACGCCGAGGCCGAGCTGCTGCCGCGCTACCAGCGCTACGCGGTGGAGGCGCTGCTCGGCACGCCTCGGGTCGGGCTGGACCAGACCCGACTCCTGCTGGACGACCTGGCGCACCGCGTCGGGGCCGACGGGCTCGACGCGCCGACCGTCGCCGAGCTCCGCTGCCGGATCGCCGACCACCTCGGCGACGAACCCGCCGCCCGCCACGTCTTCCCGGGATGGGCGGGCACGCGTCCCGGGCCGGCCGGTGGATGCCCCGGCTGCGCCCCGGCCCGACGCGCGGAACTGCTCGCCGGCTGGGGTGAGTGGCAGGCCGCACGCAGCGAGCTGCGGGCGTACGGGGCCGACGCCCAGGAGTGCACCGACCAGCCCGAACGGGCGCTGGTCGCCGATCTGCTGCCGCTGTTGCGACTCGGCGAGCCAGAGCAGGCCGCGGCGGCGCACGTGCGGGCGTACCGGCGACACCGGCGCGAGCGTTCCGCCTTCGGTTACCTCGCCACGCACCTGCGGTTCTGCGCGCTCGGCGGGCACCTGGAACGCGGGCTGGCCATCCTGGCCGAGCAGCTGCCCCGACTGGACCGACCCACCGACGACCTCGCCGCGATGGAGTTCGCCGCCGCCGGGGCGCTGGTCTGCGGGCTGGCCGAGGAGGCCGGGCTGGGGGACCGGACGGTGCACCGGCCGGCGTACGCCGAGCGCCCGGCCACCGAGCTGGAGGTGGCCACCCTGGGCGCGCTGCTGCTCGGCCTCGCCACCGACCTGGCGGGCAGCTTCGACGCCCGCAACGGCACCGGTCACCAGTCCGGTCGGATGGCGGCCTGGCTGGCCGAGCGTCCATCCGCGACGGTGGCGCCGCTGCCCGCCGACGACGAGGCCAGCGCGGACGAGGCCGGCACGCACGAGCCTGGCGCGGACGAGGCCGGCACGCACGAGGCCGGCACGCACGAGCCCGGCACGCACGAGGCCGGCGCGGAGGCGGACTCCGAGCGGGAGGTGATGGCGCTCACCACCGACATGATCACCTCGACGCTGGACCGGCGCGGCGACCGGTACCTGGTCGACGACGGCGGCACCGTGGTCGGCCGCTGGGGTGCGGCAGTGATCCAGTTCCGTCGGGCCGGCGAACGCGGCGAGGTGTTGCACACCCGGGCGATGGCCGCCCGCCGGCTGCCGACCGCGCGCCGTGCCGAGGCGTACGCCTTCTGCAACGCCTGGAACCACGACCGGCTGCTGCCCAAGGCGTACGCGCACGACCTCGACACGGAGATCGTGCTCGCCGGGGACGTGGCGACCGACCTGACCCACGGGGTGGCGCCGGCGCAACTGCTGGTGCTGGTGGACGCCGCGATCGCCACCGGCGTCGCGTACGCCGAAGCGGTGGCCGACCTGCCCTGACCGCCCGGCGGCCGACACGGCGACGCCGGCCCACCCCGAGCGGGTGGGCCGGCGTCAGCGTGACGTGTTCAGACCTCGACGACGGTGGGCACGATCATGGGCCGCCGTCGGTACGCGTCGTTGACCCATCGCCCCACCGTCCGCCGGACGATCTGCTGGAGCTGGTGCGGGTCGGTGATGCCGTCGGCGGCGGCCCGGTTGAGCGCCTCGGTGACCAGGGGGATCACCGGGTTGAACGCTTCCGGGTCCTCGGAGAAGCCCTTCGCGGACAGCGTCGGGCCGGCGACGACCTTGCCGGTGACCGAGTCGACGACCACGGTGGTGGCGATGAAGCCGCCGTCGCCGAGGATCCGCCGTTCGGTGAGCAGCGACTCGCTGACGTCGCCGACGGCGAGACCGTCGACGTAGACGTACCGGCTCTTCACGTGCCCGACGAGGCTGGCGCGGCCCTCGACGAGGTCGACCACGTCGCCGTCCTCGCAGATCACCACCCGGTCGGCGGCCACCCCGGACTCGATGCCGAGCCGGGCGTGCGCGCGCAGGTGCCGCCACTCCCCGTGCACCGGCATCAGGTTGCTGGGCCGGACCACGTTGAGCAGGTAGAGCAGTTCGCCGGCCGGGGCGTGCCCGGAGACGTGCACCTTCGCCACGTCCTTGTGCACGACCACCGCGCCGGCCCGGGCGAGCCGGTTGATGACCCGGTAGACCGAGGTCTCGTTGCCCGGCACCAGCGAGGACGCGAGCACGACGGTGTCGCCGGGGGCGATGGTGATGTGCCGGTGGTCGCCGCTGGCCATCCGGCCCAGCGCGCTCATCGGCTCACCCTGCGACCCGGTGGACATCAGCACGATCTGCTCCGGCGGCAGCGTGGTCGCCTCCTCGATCCCGATGACCAGGCCGGCCGGGATGTTGAGCAGGCCGAGGTCCCGGGCGATGCCCATGTTGCGGACCATGGACCGGCCGATCAGCGCGACCTTGCGGCCGTGCTCGGCGGCGGAGTCGAACACCTGCTGCACCCGGTGCACGTGCGAGGCGAACGAGGCCACGATGATCCGGCCCTTGGCCTTCGCGAAGATCGAGTCGAGCACCGGCCCGATCTCGCGCTCCGGGGTGACGAAGCCGGGGATCTCCGCGTTGGTGGAGTCGGACAGCAGCAGGTCGACGCCCTCGGCACCGAGCCGCGCGAATCCGGCCAGGTCGGTGATCCGGCCGTCCAGCGGGAGCTGGTCCATCTTGAAGTCGCCGGTGTGCAGCACCAGACCGGCCGGGGTCCGGATGGCCACGGCGAGCGCGTCCGGGATCGAGTGGTTGACCGCGAAGAACTCGCACTCGAACGGGCCGAGCCGCTCCCGGCCGCCCTCCCGCACGGTCAGCGTGTACGGCTGGATGCGCCGCTCGGCCAGCTTCGCCTCGACCAGGGCGAGGGTGAACTGCGAGCCGACCAGCGGAATGTCGGGCTTGTGGGCGAGCAGGTACGGCACCGCGCCGATGTGGTCCTCGTGGCCGTGGGTCAGCACGATCGCCTGGACGTCGGCCAGCCGGTCCAGGATCGGGCCGAAGTCGGGCAGGATCAGGTCCACGCCCGGCTGTTCGACGTCGGGGAAGAGCACCCCGCAGTCGACGATCAGCAGTTTGCCGTCGTACTCGAAGACGGTCATGTTCCGACCGATGGCGCCGAGCCCGCCGAGCGGGATGATCCGCAGGCCACCTTCCGGCAGCGGCGGGGGTAGTTCCGCCTCGATGTGCGCCTCGGTCACTCGTCCACCTCATTCTGCGACGCCGTCACTCGGCGCCCATCGTGTCGTTCGATCATTCGGGCAGCTCCAGGCCCGCTGCCGCGAAGTCCGCGCGCAGCTGGGCGATCTCGTCGTTGGTGGCGTCCACGAGCGGGGGTCGCACCGGGCCGGCCGGCAGGCCCAGCGACGCCAGGCCGGCCTTGACCAGGATGGCGCCCTGCGTGCGGAAGATGCCGGTGAACAGCGGCAGCAGCCGCCGGTGCAGGGCAAGCGCGGCCGGCATGTCCCCCGCGTCGTACGCCTCGATCATCTTTGCGGTCAGCACCCCGGTGAAGTGCGTCGAGGTGCCGACCACGCCCACGGACCCGACGGCCAGCGCCGGCAGGGTGAGCGCGTCCTCGCCGCAGTAGAAGGCGAGGGCGGTCCGGCTGGTCACCCAGCCGGTGGCGGTCAGGTCGCCCTTGGCGTCCTTGACCGCGACGATCCGCGCGTGGTCGGCGAGCCGGACCAGTGTCTCGGTGTCGATCGGCACGCCGGAGCGGTGCGGGATGTCGTACAGCATCACCGGCAGTCCGCTGGCGTCGGCCACGGCGGTGAAGTGCCGCAGCAGACCGCTCTGCGGCGGCTTGTTGTAGTACGGGGTGACCACGAGCAGGCCGTGCGCGCCGGCCTTCTCGGCGGCGGCGGCCAGCTCGATGGTGTGCCGGGTGTCGTTGGTGCCCACCCCGGCGACGACCCTGGCCCGGTCACCGACGGCCTCCACGACGGCCCGGATCAGGCGTTCCTTCTCCGCGTCGGTGGTGGTCGGCGACTCACCGGTGGTGCCGTTGACCACCAGCGCGTCGTTGCCCTGCTCGTCGACCAGGTGGCTCGCCAGTCGGGCGGCGCCGTCGAGGTCGAGCGAGCCGTCGGGGGTGAACGGGCTCACCATGGCCGTGAGCACCCGGCCGAAGGGGCGGGACGCCGGTCGGGTCGCGGCGTCGGGGTGGTCGTGCGTCATACCCTCCAACCTAGCGGACGACCAGCCGGAGCCCGCCGGGGAAGGGCTCAGGACGCCTCGTGCGGGCTGGCCGCCACCTCGGTGCCGTCCGGCAGCGTGGAGATCACGAAGTCGGCGAAGACGTTCGGTGCGACGCCCTGGAGCTGACGCAGGCACTCCACGGCCAGCTCACGGATCTCCACGTCGGCGTGCTCGGTGGCTCGCATGGCGACGAAGTGCCGCCACGCCCGGTAGTTGCCGCTGACCACGATCCGGGTCTCGGTGGCGTTGGGCAGCACCGCGCGGGCCGCCTGCCGGGCCTGCTTGCGGCGCAGCGTCGGGTTCGGCTCGTCGGAGAACCGCTGCTCAAGACCCTCCAGCAGCTCGGTGTACGCCCGCACGCTCGCCTCGGCGGCCTCGGTGAACTTCTTGTGCAGCTCCGGGTCGTCGGCGATCACCGCCGGTTCGACCATGGCCGCGTCCCGCTCGGGGACGTAGCGCTGGGAGAGCTGGGAGTACGAGAAGTGCCGGTGCCGGATCAACTCGTGGGTGAAGGAGCGGGACACCCCGGTGAAGTAGAAGGTGACCGACCCGTGCTCCAGCACGCTCAGGTGGCCGACCTCGAGGATGTGCGCGAGGTAGCCGGCGTTGGTGGCGGTCGCCGGGTTCGGCTTCTTCCACGACTGGTAGCAGGCCCGCCCGGCGAACTCGGCGAGCGCCTGGCCGCCCTCGGCGTCGGTCGACCACGGCACGTCGTCCGGGGCCGCGAACTGGGTCCACGCGATCAACTTGACCTGGGGCTGCACCATCTCCGGCATTCCTGGGACTGTAGTAGCCGGCGGTCCCGTGCCCAACTCGGGCTCGCGGTGCAGAAAGCGCCCAGCTACCGCAAAATCACCGGCCCCTGCGGACCATCGGGGTCGCAGGTGTCCAAGATCTCGACCGGCACGCCGACGCCCCGCCGGGTCCCTGCCACGTCCTCGGTTCCCTGTCGAGCTGCCCCATATCTGGGGCAGGCGGGGCACGACACCGGGCCCACCACGCCTTGCCCCACGCCCGGGGGCAGACGGCACCACGCCGGGCCCCACCACCACCATGCCCCACATGTGGGGCAGCTCGACAGGACGCGCAGGAAGGACCCCGCGCAGCCCGACCGAGCAAGGCCCCGCCACATCACGCAGGGCGGAGCTGGCGGGCCCTCAGACGTAGAGCGAGGTGAACGGCGCCCAGGGCAGGTTGCGCAGCACCGAGAAGGCCAGCCACGCGCCAAGGAAACCGACGATCACCTTCGAGCTGATCCGCAGCTCGGGCAGCCGCCAACCGAACGCCTGGTTTCCGGCCCAGGCGACGAAGAGGTACGCCAGGAAGGGCAGCGCGAAGACGAACAGGAAGTGGTGTCGGGCGGCGGCCGGCAGGTCGGCGTGCAGCACGTACCAGAGAGCGCGGGTGCCGCCGCAGCCCGGGCAGTCGAGCCCCGTGGTCAGCTTGAGCAGGCAGGTAGGCGCGGCGTCCGGGTCGGCGTGGGCCGGGTTGCTCAGCAGCGCGTAGCCCATGCCGAGGCCGACGCACCCGACAGCTGCCAGCGGCCCCGCCCAGCGCGGTGAACGCGCGTGGACTCGCAGCACGAACCGGGTGAGCCGGTCCCCCGGGTGCTCAAACTTGGGAACCATCGGCCAAGCGGCCGGACCTGGGTTCGGCGAACCCATGCCGGCAGGGCCCACGCCGGTCGGGCCCACGCCGGTCGGGTCGGCCGGCACGGTGTGCACCGGCCCGGGGGCGGGCTGCGGCTGGTCGACCGGTCCGGGAACGCTCGTCACACGCTCACGCTACACCGGACACGCCGGTCAACGCGGCGGTGAGCGGACCGGCCAGGTCGCCGGCCGCGGGCGGCGCCACCGCGTCCAACCCGAGCCAGCCGGCGAGCCGGTACAGCTCGACGGCGAGCGCCACGGCGGTCTCCCCCGGGTCGGCGCCGGGCTCGACCCAGGCGGCCGGCACGAGCAGCACCCCGGCCTTGCGGTCGGCCTTCAGGTCGACCCGGGCGGTGAACCGGTCGCCCTGCAGGAACGGCAGCACGTAGTAGCCGTACACCCGCTGCGGCGCGGGGACGTAGATCTCGATGCGGTAGCTGAAGCCGAACAGCCGCTCGGCGCGGGCACGTTCCCAGACCAGCGGGTCGAACGGGCTGACCAGCGTGTTGGCCCGGATCCACCGGGGCAGCCGGGCGGACGCGTGCAGCCAGGCCGGCTGTCGCCAGCCCGCCACGGTGACCGGCACCAGCTCACCGGCCTCGGCCAGCTCGGCGACTGCCTGCCGGGCGCCGGCCAGTGGCAGCCGAAAGTAGTCGCGCAGCTCCGGCTCGGCAGCCACCCCGAGCGACCGCGCCGCCAGGGCCACCAGAGCGCGGTACGCCTCGGCGTCGGTCGGGGTGGGCGCGGCCAGCACGGCCGGCGGAAGCACCCGCTCGGGCAGGTCGTAGCGGCGGGCGAAGGACGTGCTGCGCTCGGCGGCGGTCACCTCGCCGGCCCAGAACAGGAACTCCAGGGCCCGCTTCACCGCCGACCAGTTCCACCCCCAGTTGCCGGTCTCCCGGGGGGCGTCGTGCTCGATCTCGGCGGCGGTCAACGGGCCCCGCACGGCCACCTCGTCGCGGACCCACGCGACCAACTCCGGCTGCTCCTGTGCGATGCGTCGCATGCCACCCCAGGATTCGCTGTGCGCGCGGGCCATCCGCCAGCGCAGCAGCGGGTGCAGCCCCACCGGGACCAGGGACGCCTCGTGGCCCCAGTACTCGAACAGCTCGCGGGGGCGCCGGTAGGCGGCCTGGTCGAGCAGCGTGGTGGGGTACGGACCGAGCCGGCTGTAGAGCGGCAGGTAGTGCGCCCGTTGCAGCACGTTGACCGAGTCCATCTGGATCAACCCGACCCGGTCGAGGACCCGGCGCAGATGTCGACGGGTGGGCACTCCGACCGGCGGCGGGTCGGCGAAGCCCTGAGCGGCGAGTGCCACCCGGCGGGCCTGGGCGAGTGAGAGTGCTTCCGGTGCGGCCATCGTCGGCGACGATAAATCATCGGTACGACGCCGGTGCGGGAAGCTGGACTCCGACCGCCACGGGGGCATAGAACGGTGCAATGCTGACCATCCGCCGGGAGGAGCCCGACGACGCCGAGGCGGTCGCCCGGGTGCACGTGCACGGCTGGCAGGCGGGTTACGCCGGCTTCATGCCGGACGAGGTGCTCGGACGGCTCAACGTGGTGGCCTGGGCGCAGCGCCGTCGTGACCTGGGCACCGCCGACCCGGAGCACCCGTTCAGCACCCTGCTCGGCGAGGTGGACGGGCTGGTCGTCGGCTTCACCACGTTCGGGCCGTACCGCCGCAACCAGGACCGCGACGATCTGGACCCGACGGTCGGCGAGGTGCTGGCGCTCTACGTCGAGCCGGCGTTCTGGGGCGACGGGACGGCCACCGCGCTGCTCGCCGCCGCCCGCGCCGGGCTCAGCGAGCGGGGCTGGACCGGCTACCGGCTGTGGGTGCTGGCGGACAACCGGCGGGCCCGCCGGTTCTGCGAACGGGCCGGGCTGTCACCGGACGGTGAGCGATCGACCTACCAGGTCCCGCTCGCCGGCGGGCGCGGGCCGGTCGGGCTGGTCGAGCTGCGGTACGCCGGCCGTCTCGACGACTGACCTGCCCGGTGTCAACCACCGGCGGACCGGCAGGAAGGCCAGCAGGGCCAGGCTGATCCAGACGTACGCGTTGCTGCCGACGAAGCCGTCGACGCCGGTGAAGTCCTTCTCCCAGAACCAGACGGTGCGGCTGATCAGCAGCACGTACCCGATGGTCGCGGCGGCCAGCAGGACGCGCCGGCGGCGGCCGGACGGCGCGGCCATCGCGTTGTCGACGAGCAGGATCAGCCCGGGCAGCAGCCAGACCAGGTGGTGCACCCAGGTGACCGGGCTGACCAGGCACATCACCGCGCCGGTCAGGGCCAGGCCGGTCGCCTCGTCACCGGCGGCGACCGCCGTGCGGGACCGCCAGGCCCAGAGCGCCAGGGTGCCGAGCACCAGCAGCAGCCAGAGGACCGTGCTCGGGTGCTGCGGGTCGAGCCGGGCGACCACCCCGCGCAGCGACTGGTTGGAGACGAACGCCAGCTCGCCGACCCGCCCGGTGTTCCACAGGGCCTCGGTCCAGAACTCCCGGGAGGCGTCCGGGAAGAGCGCGCCGGCCAGCAGCGTCACCCCGGCGGCCGCGCCGCTGGCGGTGAGCGCCGCCCGCCACCGCCCGGTGACCAGCAGATAGACGATGAAGATGCCCGGGGTCAACTTGATCGCGGTGGCGAGCCCGATGCCCACACCGGCCCACCGGTTGCCGGCCGGCAGCAGCCGCAGCAGGTCCACCGCCACCAGGAAGAGCAGCAGCGTGTTGACCTGGCCGAAGTTCACCGTCTCGCGCATCGGCTCGAACGCGGCGGCCAGGCAGAGCGCCACGGCGAGCGCGAACCACCGGGTCCAACCCGCGCGGCGGGCGATCGGGTCGACCAGCCACCAGATCAGAAGCGTGGTGGTGAACACGCTGGCGAGCACGCTCACCACGATCGCGGCCGACCACGGCAGGTACGCCATCGGCAGCATGACCAGCGCCGCGAACGGCGGATAGGTGAAGCCGTACTGGGTGCCCGGTTTGAGGTAGTCGTAGATCTCCCCGCCGTCGTGCACCCACCACGTCAACGCGCCGTAGTAGACCTTCAGGTCGAAGAATCCGTGCCGGACGGCCGCGACGGCGAGGAACGCGGTGACCGCCGCGGCGAGCACCACCACCCCCACGACCTGCACGGTCGTCCTGTTGGCACCCTGCGCCACCGTCGCCTCCCTGGCCCTTGAGTAGGCTTGCGTCCCATGGCTCTCGGGTACGTCCGCCCGGCGCGTCCCGAGGACGCCGGCGAAATCGCACGCATCCAGCTCGCGACCTGGCGGGTCGCGTACCGCCGCATCCTGCCTCGGCATGTGCTCGACAACCTGGACGAGGCGTTCCTCGCCCGGCGGTGGAGCGCCGCGGTGCTGGAGCCGCCCTCGGGCGCGCACCGGGTGCTGGTCGCCGTCGAACAGGCCGAGCAATCGTATCTGGTGGGGTTCGCCGCCTCCGGTCCGGCCGACGGCGAGGCGCTCGCCCCGGGTGAGCCGGCCGACGCGCTCGGCCCGGACGTGGCGGCGGTGACCGACCTGCTGGTCGAGCCGCGCTGGGGCCGGCGGGGGCACGGCAGTCGGCTGCTCGCCGCCACCGTCGACCTGTGGCGGGAGGACGGGCTGAGTCGGGCGGTGGCCTGGGCGTTCGACGGTGACGAGGCGACCCGCAAGTTCCTCACCAGCACCGGTTGGGAGCCCGACGGCGCGGCCCGCGCGCTGGACGTCGACGACATGCTGGTACCCCAGGTCCGCCTACACGTAGGCGTCCCGGCAGAAAAGGTGCCCACAGAAGAGTGACCTGACCGCCCACCCCGCCCCGCCGGGTCGGCTGAGGCGGGGTTGGGGTTTAGCCCTCTCGGGCAGCCAGCCAGGGGGCCAGCGTCTGCACGGTGGCCCTGCCGACGCCCCGGCCCTGCTCGGCGGCGTCGATCAGCATCCCGCCGATCCAGTGCGAGCCGTCGTCGTCCACGCCCCACATGACGTGGCCGACGACCGTCTCGTCGGCGTACACGGCGAGCGAGGTCCACACCTCCGAGCGCATGCTGAGCAAGAGGTAACGCGCGCCCAGCGCGGCCACGAACCGGCGCTGGTCGTCACGCGGGGCGACGTCGGCCACAGCCCGCCAGTTGTCGTCGTCGACCGGCCGGAGCGTTACTCGTCGCCCGGCCCGGTCCAGGTGACCCTCATTGATCATCCGCCGGGTGCTACCCGCTCCCCGTCAGTCGAGCAGGGCGTCCAGGCCGACGGTCAGGCCGGGGCGGTTGCGCACCGCGCGGACGGCCAGCAGCACGCCCGGCATGAACGACACCCGGTCGTACGAGTCGTGCCGGATGGTCAGCGTCTCGCCGGTGGTGCCGAAGAGCACCTCCTGGTGGGCGACGAGCCCGGTGGCGCGCACGGCGTGCACGCGTACCCCGTCGATGTCGGCGCCGCGCGCGCCCGGCACCTCGTCCTTGGTGGCGTCCGGCGCCGGGCCGAGACCGGCCTCGGCGCGGGCCCGGGCGATCTGCCGGGCGGTGTGGGTGGCGGTGCCGCTCGGGGCGTCCAGCTTGCGCGGGTGGTGCTGCTCGATGATCTCGACGGACTCGAAGTGCCGGGCGGCCCGCGCGGCGAACTGCATCATCAGCACCGCGCCGATACCGAAGTTCGGGGCGATGACCACGCCCACCCCGGGCTTGTCGGCCAGCCAGCCACGCACCTGCTCCAGCCGCTGCTCGGTGAAGCCGGTCGTGCCGACCACCGCGCTGATGCCCTGGTCGATGCACCAACGCAGGTTGTCCATGACGACGTCCGGTGTGGTGAAGTCGACGACCACGTCGGCGCCGGAGACGGCGGAACGGCTGTCGCCCTGGTCGATCGACGCCGCCAGTTCGAGGTCGTCGGCGGCGGCGACCGCCTTGCAGACCTCGATGCCCATCCGGCCGCGGGCACCAAAAACACCGACCCGGGTCTTCTCCTGCTCGTCAGTCACGCGGCACAACCTATCCCAATCGGGACGTGCCACCGCCGCCGGATCCGGTCCGCTCCACCGACCGGGACGTGCCCCGGCCCTGCGGGCAACGGCCCTCAGGAGGAGAAGTCGCCCTCGCCGAACGGGCCGACGACGGCCAGCGACATCGGCCGGCTGAGCAGCTCGGCGGCGAGGGTGTTCACGTCCGCCACGGTGACCTCGTCGACCCGCCGGAGCAGCTCGTCCACCGGCATCAGGTCGCTGTAGAGCAGCTCACCCTTGGCCAGCCTGCTCATCCGGGAGCCGGTGTCCTCCAGACCGAGCACGAACGCGCCCTTGCTCATCCCCTTGCCCCGCGCGACCTCTGCCTCGGTCAACCCGTCGGCGGCCACCCGGGCCAGCTCGGCGCGGGTCAGGGCCAGCACCTCGTCCACCTTGCCCGGCGCGCAGCCGGCGTAGACGGCGAACAGGCCGCTGTCGGCGTACTGGCTGGCGTAGGAGTAGACCGAGTACGCCAGGCCGCGCTGCTCGCGGATCTCCTGGAACAACCGGCTGGACATGCCGCCACCGAGCACGTTGTTGAGCACCCCGAGGGCGAAGCGCCGCTCGTCGAGACGATCGATGCCGGGGCAGCCGAGAATGACGTGCGCCTGCTCGGTCTCCTTCGGCTCCACCAGGGTGGTGGCCGGCTTGGTCCGTACCGCCGGGGTCGCCCCGCGGTGCGGTGCCGGGGAGGCCGGGTCGCTGTCCAGTGGAGTGCCCCGCACGGCCTGGCGGACCATCTTGACCACCGTGGCGTGGTCGAGGTTGCCGGCGGCGGCGATGACGATCTGCGGCGCGGTGTAGTGCCCCCGGTAGAAGCTCTGGATCTGCCGGCGGGTCATCGGCGTGACGGTCTCCTCGGTGCCGGAGATCAGTCGGCCCAACGGGTGGTCGCCGTAGACGGCCCGGGCGAAGAGGTCGTGCACCTCGTCACCGGGTTCGTCGTCGTGCATGGCGATCTCCTCCAGGATCACGCCACGCTCGGTCTCCACGTCGGCCGGCTCCAGCAGCGAGTCGGCGACCAGGTCGCACATCACGTCGATCGCCAGCGGCAGGTCCTCGTCCAGCACGCGGGCGTAGTAGCAGGTGTATTCCTTCGTGGTGAACGCGTTCGTCTCACCACCGACCGCCTCGATCCGCGACGAGATCTCCAGCGCGGTGCGCTTGTGGGTGCCCTTGAAGAGCAGGTGCTCCAAAAAGTGCGCAGCGCCGGCCTGCGGACGGGTCTCGTCCCGCGAACCCACCGCCACCCAGATGCCGAAGGACACGCTGCGCATCGCCGGGATCGCCTCGGTGAGCACGCGCAGGCCGCTGGGCAGCACGGTACGTCGTACCGTGCCGCCCAGCGGGTCGTCGCTGAGCGTCCGGGTCACCGCGCGGGCGGCGCCGCCGGAGCGGCCCGCCCCGGTGTCCCGAGACGGGGCCACCCCCCGTCGATCCGGTGGAAACGGCGCACTGAAGGCCCGACTCACGTGTTGCTCCCGGTTCGACGAGGGGTGGGTGTTGCAGGTGCTGGTGGTCAGCTGTGCCGGGTCCGGCGGCGCGGACGCTCGCCGCCCTCGCCACCCTCGCCGCCGCCACCGTTGCCGCCGCCTTCGCCACGGTCGCCACGCTCCGGGCCACGCCCGCCCCGGTCGCCGCCACGCTCGCGGTCGCCCCGGTCACGTGGACCACGGTCGCCCCGGTCGCGGCTGGCCGGCCGGTCGCCACCGGTGGCCTCGCCGGCGGCCGGCGCCTCGGCGCCCTCCGGGCGGACCTTGTCCAGGTAGATCTTGCCGCGGGCGTCGATGTCAGCGATCTCGACCTCGACCCGGTCACCGACGTTGAGGAAGTCCTCGACGCGCTCGACCCGCTTGCCGTCGCCCACCTTGGAGATGTGCAGCAGGCCGTCGCGGCCCGGCAGCAGCGAGATGAACGCGCCGAACGCGGCGGTCTTGACCACCGTGCCGAGGAACCGCTCGCCCTGCTTGGGCAGCGTCGGGTTGGCGATCCCGTTGATCCGGTCGACGGCCGCCTGGGCCGACGGGCCGTTGGTGGCGCCGACGTAGATCGTGCCGTCGTCCTCGATGGAGATCTCGGCGCCGGTCTCGTCCTGGATCGCGTTGATGGTCTGACCCTTCGGGCCGATCACCATGCCGATCTTGTCCACCGGGATCTTGACGGTGGTGACCCGCGGCGCGTAGTCCGACATCTCGGCCGGAGCCTCGATCGCGGCCTTCATGACACCGAGGATGACCTGCCGGGCCTCGTTGGCCTGCTGCAACGCGGCGGCCAGCACGTCCGACGGGATGCCGTTGAGCTTGGTGTCGAGCTGGAGCGCGGTGACGAACTCCGGCGTGCCGGCGACCTTGAAGTCCATGTCACCGAACGCGTCCTCGGCACCGAGGATGTCGGTCAGCGTCACGTACTGGGTCTTGCCGTCCACCTCGTCCGAGATGAGACCCATCGCGATGCCGGCGACCGGCGCCTTCAGCGGCACACCCGCGGAGAGCAGGCCCAGCGTCGACGCGCAGACCGAGCCCATCGAGGTGGAGCCGTTGGAGCCGAGCGCCTCGGAGACCTGCCGGATGGCGTACGGGAACTCTTCGCGCGACGGCAGCACCGGGATCAGCGCACGCTCGGCGAGCGCGCCGTGGCCGATCTCGCGACGCTTCGGCGAGCCGACCCGGCCGGTCTCACCGGTCGAGTACGGCGGGAAGTTGTAGTTGTGCATGTAGCGCTTGCGGTTCTCCGGGGACAGCGTGTCCACCATCTGCTCCATGCGGAGCATGTTCAGCGTGGTGACACCCAGGATCTGGGTCTCGCCCCGCTCGAACAGCGCCGAACCGTGCACCCGGGGCAGCACGCCGACCTCGGCGGTCAGCGGCCGGATGTCGCGCGGGCCGCGGCCGTCCATGCGGACCTGCTCGCGCAGCACGCGGTTGCGCACCTCGGACTTGGTCAGCGAGCGGAAGGCGGCGCTGAGCTCCTTCTCCCGACCCTCGAACCGAGCGCCCAACTCCTCGGCGACCCGGACCTTGACCCGGTCCAGGGCCTCCTCACGGTCGGCCTTGCCGGCGATGGTGATCGCCTCGGCCACCTCGCCGCGGGCGAACTCGGCCACCGCGTCGTACACGTCGTCCTGGTAGTCCAGGAAGACCGGGAACTCGGTGACCGGCTTGGCGGCGACCTCGGCCAGCTCGCTCTGCGCGCGGCACAGCTCACGGATCGCCGGCTTGGCGGCCTCCAAGCCGCTGGCGACGATCTCCTCGGTCGGGGCGGTGGCGCCGGCCGAGATGAGGGCGACGGCGTTCGGGGTGGCCTCGGCCTCCACCATCATGATCGCGACGTCGCCGTCGTCGAGGGTGCGGCCGGCCACGACCATGTCGAAGGTGGCGCGGGCCAGCTCCTCCAGGGTCGGGAAGGCGACCCACTGGCCGTCGATGTGGGCGACCCGGGTCGCGCCGATCGGGCCGGAGAACGGCAGGCCGGAGAGCTTGGTCGACATCGAGGCCGCGTTGATGGCCACCACGTCGTACGGGTGCTGCGGGTCGAGCGCGAGGATGGTCTCGACGACCTGGACCTCGTTGCGCAGGCCCTTGACGAAGGACGGGCGCAGCGGCCGGTCGATCAGCCGGCAGGTGAGGATCGCGTCCTCGCTGGGCCGGCCCTCACGGCGGAAGAACGAGCCGGGAATGCGGCCCGCGGCGTACATCCGCTCCTCGACGTCGACGGTCAGCGGGAAGAAGTCGAACTGCTCCTTCGGGTGCTTACCGGCGGTGGTGGCGGAGAGAACCACCGTCTCGCCCAGCTGGGCGATGACGGAACCGGCGGCCTGGCGAGCCAGCCGACCGGTGGAGAAGGTGATCTCGCGGGTGCCGAAGGACCCGTTGTCGATCACGGCGGTGCGGGATTCGGTGCCGAGTTTGGTCTCGGTCATGTGCTGTCGTGCTCCTTCGCGTCGTGGGCCCGCGACGTCGGGGAGCTGCTCAGCCGGCCGGTCTTCGATCGAAGCGCCCGGGTGCCGGCGTGCTGCCGGGTTCCCGGGGGCCACTACCGGAGACCGGTACGCTGACCGGCTCCCTCTCGGGTTGGTCGCGCGACCCGTGTTCTTCAGGTGGGACGCCGATCGGGGGAGCGGCCGGTCGGCCACTCCCCCGTCACGTCACCGGCGCAGGCCGAGCCGCTCGATGAGCGTCCGGTAGCGGGCAATGTCCTTCTTCTGGACGTAGTTGAGCAGCCGACGGCGACGGCCGACCAGCAGCAGCAGCCCACGGCGGCTGTGGTGGTCGTGCTTGTGCACCTTCAGGTGCTCGGTCAGCTCGGCGATCCGCTTGGTGAGGACCGCGACCTGGACCTCCGGCGAACCGGTGTCGCCCTCGGCGGTCGCGTACTCCGCGCGGATGCTGGCCTTGGCTTCCTGGTCGAGCGCCATGTTCTCCCTGTTTCGATGGGTTGATCAAGTAGGTGTCCGTCGTCCCGGTGGACCGGGAACGGACCGGTACCTCGCACCCGCGGCGTCGAGCAGGCACGCGAGGCCCCACGCCGGCCACCCGACGTCCCCGCAAGACTAGCAGCACCGACGGGTAACACCCGGCCAAGGGCCTGCGCGGCCCGGTGGATGATCAGCTCAGAGCGCTCCGGGTGCGTACGACGTCCTGTTCGATCTGGGCGATCAACGGCTCGATCGAGTCGTACCGGACCTGCCCGCGCAGGTGCGCCACGAAGTCCAGGGCCAGCCGCTCGCCGTAGAGGTCACCGTCGAAGTCCAGCGCGTACGCCTCCACCCGCCGCTCCCGACCGGAGAAGGTCGGGTTGGTGCCGACCGACACCGCGGACATCAGCGGCTCGGACTGACCGCGACGGATCAGGCGGGCGGCGTACACCCCGTCGGCGGGCACCGCCGCGTACCGGTGGCAGAGCAGGTTCGCGGTGGGGAACCCCAGCACCCGGCCGCGCTGGTCGCCGCGGACCACCACGCCCTCCACCCGGTGCGGGCGGCCCAGCGCGGCCGCCGCGGCGCCCACGTCGCCGGCGTCGACGCAGGAGCGGATGTACGTGGAGGAGAAGACCGTGCCGTCCTCGGCGACCAGCGGGCCGCCCTCCACGCCGAAGCCGAAGGTCTTCCCCAACCGTTCCAGCAGCGCCACGTCGCCCGCGGCGCGGTGCCCGAAGCGGAAGTTGCCGCCGACCACCACCAGCGCCGCGTGCAGGTGCTCGACCAGGATGTCGTGCACGAACTGCTCGGGCGGCAGCCGGGAGAACTCCGGGGTGAACGGCACCACGCAGAGCACGTCCACGCCAAGTGCCTCGATCAGTTCCGCCTTGCGGGCCGGCTCGGTGAGCACGGCCGGGTGCGAGCCGGGGCGGACCACCTCGGCCGGGTGCGGATCGAACGTGACCACCACCGACTGCACGCCCAACTCCCGGGCCCGGGCCACGGCGTGCGCGATGGTCGCCTGGTGCCCCCTGTGCACGCCATCGAAGACGCCGATGGTGACGACCGAGCGTCCCCAGCCGCCGGGCGCCGCGTCGTACCCCCGCCACCGCTGCATGCCGTTCCTTCCTGCAAGGAAGGGCCCCTTCTTAACGCCTCGTACATAGGAAGGGTCCCTTGTTAACACTGGCCAGGCGGCTCCGCGCCAGCCCGCTCCCCGCCGTCAGGCCGGGGCGAGCACGATCTCCGCGCGGGCCCGCCCGTCCCGCTCGCTGACGATAGCGATCAGCCCGCCGGTCGGTCCGAACACGGCGTACGGCCCGGCGATGCCGGCCGGGTCCAGCGGACCGCCGTGGCCGAGCACCTTCGCCTCGTCGGGTGTCGCTTCCCGGCGGGGGAAGAACCGGTCTGCCGCCGCGTCCAGCGGCAGGTTGACCACGGCCGGGGCGCGCTGCTCCAGCTCGTCGAGCGTGGCCGCCTCGGTGAGGGTGAAGCCACCCACCGCGGTCCGGCGCAACGCGGTCAGGTGCCCACCGACGCCGAGCGCCAGGCCCGCG
Organism: Micromonospora sp. NBC_00617; assembly: GCF_045161355.1. Lineage (NCBI taxonomy): Bacteria > Bacillati > Actinomycetota > Actinomycetes > Micromonosporales > Micromonosporaceae > Micromonospora > Micromonospora sp. NBC_00617. Next base: position 4,259,176 of record NZ_CP107751.1, read on the forward strand.
TCCCGGGCGATGGCCCGGATGTACGTCCCCGAGGAGCAGGTGACGTCCACGTCCACGTCCACCACGTCCGGCTCGGTGCGGCGGATCGCCAGCACCTCCAGCCGGGCGATGGTGACCCGCCGCGCCGGCAGCTCGACGCTCTCGCCGTCGCGCACCCGCTTGTACGCCCGCTGGCCGTCGATCTTGATGGCGCTGACCGCGCTCGGCACCTGGTCGACCTCGCCGGTCAGGGCCGTCAGCGCGGCGCGGATGGCCTCGTCGGTGACGTGACCGGCCGGGGTGCTGGCGATCACGTCACCCTCGGCGTCGTCGGTGACGGTGGCCTGGCCGAGCCGGATCGTGCCGGTGTAGCTCTTGCCCGCGCCGATCACGTAGGTCAGCAGTCGGGTGGCCCGTCCCACACCGATCACCAGGACACCGGTGGCCATCGGGTCGAGGGTGCCGCCGTGCCCGACGCGGCGGGTCTTCGCCAGCCGGCGGATCCGCGCCACCACGTCGTGCGACGTCATGCCGCCGGGCTTGTCGACCACGATCAGACCATCGGTGCTCACGTCGTCCAAGCCTGCCAGACAGCCTCTCGACGACCGGAGTCGCCCGGCGCCCTCCGGCCCGCCGCCGCCACGGCGGCGCCCTGGTGCCGGCTGATGCTGGGCGCGCGCCGAACGGGGCAGCACCGCCGTCGTCCGGATGCGAAGATCACTCGCCCGTTCCCGCCGAACCAGGACGACACGATGACCAGCGAAGACCCCGCCAGCGCGCCGAACACCACCGACCGGTACGCGGTCGCCAGCGAGACCGACGACATCCGGGTGCCGGACTGGATGCGGGGGCCGGCGACCGAAACCCCAGTGACCGGCGCGGATCGGCTGCGGCTGGGCTGGGAGCAGCACGCAGGCAAGCTGCTCGGCGGCGTCGGTGGGCTGGTCGCCCTGGCGCTGCTGGCCGTGCTGGCCTGGAGCGGGTACAGCACCGTGCAGCGGATCCACGACGGGGAGCCGCTGCTGGGTCGGGACTTCTCGACGGCGCCGCCAAGGCCGGTGGACGAGAACGGCAACAGCCTCGGCCCGTACGTCGGCACGCCGGCGGAGACGTTCGCCGTGGGGGCGGCGGCCATCACGCTCCCGACGGCCAAGGCTGCCGCGCCGTTCACCGCCAAGCAGGTCGGTGACGCGTTGGCGAAGGTCAAGGGGGCGTTGATCCAGAGCCGGCTCGACCCGTCCATGCTCTTCGGCGATCCGGATGGGTTCCTCGCCCTGCTGGCTCCGGACGCCCGCGCCGACCTGCGCACGGACTTCACGCAGGGGACGAGCCTGAACTACGCCACCCGGGTCGACAGCGCCGCCAACCCGATGCTCGACGTCGCCGACGGCATCCGGGCCAGCGGCACCGTGGAGTACCGGTCGACGACCGACAGCGACGGGATCCGGGTGCTGGCGATCACCACCCGGTTCATCTGGGTCTACTCCTTCGACCTGCCCCGCCCCCAGGCGTACGCCCCGGGTGCCGAACTCGTCACCCTCCGGGACCAGGTCGTCTGGCACCTGCCACACCCCGACGACGTGCGGGCGGGCTCGGCCGGGCTCTGGGTGGACAGCGCCGACGTGACGGTGCTCAACGCGACCTGCGCGGCGATCCGCAGGGGCCGGATCGACCTGGAGACCGCGCCCGAGGTGGGCCTGCCGAACACCGCGCCGACCGGAGACGTCTACGACCCGGGGTGGCGTCCCGGCGACGGCGAGGACTGCTGAGCCGGGGGCGGGCCGTCAGCGGATCGCGCCGACCACGGCCCAGGCGCCGCTGCGCAGGCGCAGCAGCAGCGCGACCAGCCGGATCGCCACGAAGAGGGTGAGCCCGGCCCAGATGCCGCCCAGCCCCAGGTCGAGCCCGTACGCCAGCCAGATGGCCGGCAGGAAACCGCCGAGCGCCGCCACGATGGTGAGGTTGCGCAGGTAGCGCACGTCGCCCGCGCCGATCAGCACGCCGTCGAGCGCGAACACCACCCCGGCCAGGGGCTGCATGGCGACGAACCACGGCCAGGCCACCATGGCCTGCTCGCGTACCTGCTCGTCGGAGCTGAACCAGGACGGCACGACGCCGGCGCCGGCGGCGATCAGCAGCGCGAAGGCGATGCCGCAGACGCCGCCGAGCAGGCCGATCCGGCGGGCCAGCGCGCGGGCGTCCGCCGCGTCGCCGGCGCCGAGCGCGGCGCCGACCAGGGACTGCGCGGCGATGGCGAGGGCGTCGAGCACCAGCGCCGTGAAGAACCAGAGTTGCAGGGCGATCTGGTGCGCGCCGACGGCGGCGGCGCCGAAGCGGGCCGCCACGGCCGTCGCGGAGAGGAAGCTGGCCTGGAACGCCACGCCCCGGATCAGCAGGTCCCGGCTGAGCACGAGTTGCTGGCGGATCACCCGGGGTCGGGGCCGCAGCGACACCCGTTCGGCGACCAGCGCCGCGGCGAAGAGCCCACCGGCGATCGTCTGGGCGACCACGTTGGCGACCGCCGAACCGGCCAGGCCCAGGCCGGCGGGGTAGACCAGCAGCGGGCAGAGCAGCGCGGAGAGCAGGTTGGGGCCGAGCACGAAGAACAACGGCCGCCGGGTGTCCTGCACACCGCGCAGCCAGCCGTTGCCGGCGGCGGCGAGCAGCAGGCCGGGGGCGCCGAGCGCCGCGATCCGCAGCCACCCAGCGGCGGCGTCGGCGACGTCGCCGGCACCTCCGGCGAGGGTACGCGCCAGCGCGCCCCCGCCGATCTGCATGCCGATCGCGACCAGCAGCCCGACGCCGAACGCGAGCCACGACGACTGGACTCCCTCGGCCACGGCCGCCGCCCGGTCGCCGGCGCCGAAGCGGCGGGCCGACCGCCCGGTGGTGCCGTACGCGACGACGGTGCCGAGCCAGGCGGTGAGCGTCATCACCGTGCCGCCGACGGCGAGCGCCGCGAGGGGCACCCGACCGAGGTGACCGACGACGGCCGTGTCGACGAGCACGTAGAGCGGCTCGGCGGCGAGGACGACGAGGGCTGGCAACGCGAGGCCGGCGATGCGGCGCGGCGAGGCGGATCGGTCGGTGGTGGCAGGGTGGCTCATCGCCGCCGATCCTGGCACGACGACGGTAAGGATCGCAATCCCGCCGAGGGCTTACTCCATCGGAGGCGTCACCGCCCGGCGGACTGGCTCACTGGCGGGTGTCCATCGACGTCTGCAGCGCGCGGCGGGCCTGCTCGCGGGCGTCGTCGGTGGTGGTCTCGGGCTTGGGCTTGTTCGGCATGGTGGCGCTCCTTCCAGGGTGCGAGCCACCGGCGCGCGGCAGCCCTCACGGGCGGTCGTGCTGAGCGCCCCACGGCGGTCCGGGGTTACCGGAGCAGCCGACTGGGCAGCGTGAGCCCGGGTCGGTCCGACCCTGGAGGGAGGCAGCGCGAGGTGTGGCACCACCGCCCACGACCTGCATCACCACGTGATGCCGGCCGCCTCCCAAGTTATCGTTCAGGTCCACATGCTGCTCTCGGTTCCCGCCATTTGGACGGCCGGCCACCCGGTTCAGCGGGCCAGGAAGTGCCAGCCCAGCCACCACCAGAACCCGAACAGACCGATCCTGCCCACCGGCACCGACCCGACCTCGTAGCGCATCACGTACGCGCAGACCTCGCCCAGGGTCGGTATGCGGGATCCCTCCCGCCGGGCCAGCCACTCGACCCCGACGAACAGGGCGAACGCGGTGAGGAAACCGCCGATCGCGAGCGCCCGCATCATCGCCGCACCAACCCCCAGAACGCGGCCAGCCAGGCGAACCAGGCAGCCGAGCGGGTCAGATGATCCTCCAGCAAGGGGTCGGCCAACCGGGAGAAGGTGGGGAAGTCGTCGCCCACGGCCAACACGAAGGTCGCACCCTCGAAGACCCCGAAGACCATCACCGGCAGTGCCCACCAGGCCGCTTTCGGGCCCAGCCGACGCGGCGCCGGCCGTCGGGGCACCCGGTTGCTCAGACCGAGCCAGATCAACACGCCGCCGGTGCCGAGCGTGTAGAGATTCGCCTCGGTGGAGAACGACGCGAATCGGCCACCGACGAGGGACAGGCAGAGGAGAACCGGAACGGAGACGGCGGGCCGGTCCCAGGCTCGGGGGGCCTCCACGGTGAGGTCGTGCGGCTGCTCCATCCCGCAATTCTTCCCGTTCTCACCAAGCGCGGGAAGACCAACACTCCCCGGACCTGACCCTGAACTTCCCGCCCCGGGCGGGACCGTGGACGGGCACGCTCAGCTGCGCCGGACGGCCCGGGAGCGGTCAGGCGTGGCCGGTGATCAGTGCCCCGGTCAGCTCGCCGCGGATCGCCTCGATGACGTGCTCGGCGGTCCCCCGGCCGGTGAACCCGGCCGCGAACGTGTGGCCACCCCCGCCCAGCGCCACTGCCACGCGACTGACGTTCACCGCGCCCTTGCTCCGCATCGACACGGCCCACTCGTCGGCGGCGGTCTGCTTCAGCACGCAGCTCACGTCCGCCTCGGCGGTGCAGCGCACCGAGTCGATCAGCGCCTCCAGGACGTACGGCCGCTGGTCGTGGCGGGCCAGGTCGTCGAGGGTGGCGAAGGTCCACACCAGCCCCCGGCCGTCGGCGGCGGCCGGCTCCAGCCGAGCACGGCCGAGCACCTCCCCGAAGAGGCGGACCGCACCGAAAGGTCGGGTGTCGAACACCCGCCGGGAGATGTCCCCGGGCGAGATGCCGGTGGACAGCAGCCGGGCGGCAAGCTGGTGCACCGCCGGAGTGGTCGCCTCGAACCGGAACGAGCCGGTGTCCGTGGTCAGCGCCACGTACAGGCACTCGGCGATGGCCCGATCCAGCGCTACGCCCAGTCGCGCCAACAGCTGCTCGGCCACCACCGACGTGGCGGCGGCCCGCGGGTCGACCAGGTTGACGGTGCCGAAGCCCGGGTTCGAGGCGTGGTGGTCGAGCACCAGGACGGCAGGAGCCGTCGACAGCCGACCGGCCAGCTCACCGAGGCGCGACTCGCTGGCCGCGTCGAAGCAGATGACCAAATCCGGAGCCGGGTCCGCGACGTCGGCCGGGACCAGCAGCTCCAAGCCGGGCAGCCCCCGGAACGGCTCGGGCACCTCCGGCGGCCCGGGAAAAGTCGCCTGCAACCGGTGTACGCCGAACTGGCGCAGGCCCAGACCGAAGCCGAGCATGCTGCCCAGCGCGTCCCCGTCCGGGTTGACATGGCAGATCAACAGCACCCGGCTGGTCGGCCCGACGGCGCGGATCAGCGCCTCGGCCGCGGCCCAGTCCGCATCGGCCGGGCCGGTGTCGACCGGTGCGACGAGTTGGGCACCGGCGGCGGCCGTCACCGCGCTGCCCCACCCCGGGGGTTCTCCGTGACGTCGGCGGCCACGTCAGCTTCGTCGGTCGCGTCGTCGGTCTCGTCGTCGTCGACCCGATAGGGCTGCGCCTCGCCCGCGTACTCCGCCCGGGCGGCCAGCCGCTGCACCTCCGCGTCGGCGTTGCGGGCGGCGGCGAGCAGATCGTCGATGTGCTTGACCTGGTCCTGCACGTCGTCCAGGACGAAGGTGAGCGTCGGCGAGTGCCGCAGCCCGAGCGCCTTGCCGACCGTGCTGCGCAGCAGCCCCTTGGCGCTCTCCAGAGCCGCCGCGGTGTCCGCCTGGGCCACCGCGTCACCGAGCACCGTGTAGAAGACCGTCGCCTCGCGCAGATCAGCGGTGATCCGGGCATCGGTGATGGTGATCATGCCGAGCCGCGGGTCCTTGATCTGGCTCCGCACCACCGACGCGACCAGCTCACGCACCCGTTCCGCGTGCCGGCGTACCTTGGCCGGATCAGACATCTCGCCACCTCCACGGCGTCCTGCTCCCGGCCGACCCGGCGACCCGGGGTCGCCGGCCGACCGGCCAACATCTCGAACACTACCTTCGCGGCGGCGCCGGTCGCCCGGCACCGCCGGCACCCCGAGTCAGTCGTCGTCCACGCCGTACAGCCGACGCCGGACCGACAACAACTCGACCTCGGGGCGCGCGGCCACCAGGCGCTCGCAGGAGTCGAGCACCTCGCGGACGTGCGCCGCTTCGGCGGCGACCACCGCCACCGCTATCTCCGCTCGACCGTGCAGGTCGAGCGCACCCACCTCGGCGGCCGAGACCTCGAAGCGGCGCAGCGCCGCCACGATCGGCCGGACATATGATCTCTTGGCTTTGAGCGACCGGGAGTCGCCCGGCAGCAGCAGGTCGAAGACCGCGTTTCCGGTGAACATCGCCCCGGACGATACCGGCAACCCGCCCCGCATGATCAAGGGGTTTACGCCAGTCGGCGTAAACCCCTTGATCAGCGTGTCACTGCCGGATCAGGCGCGAGCCTTCTCCCGCATCTCGAAGGTCTCGATGACGTCGCCGACCTGGACGTTGTTGTAACCACCCAGGGTCAGACCACACTCGAAGCCCTCGCGGACCTCCGTGGCGTCGTCCTTGAACCGCTTGAGCGAGGTGATCGTGAGGTTGTCCGCCACGACCGCCCCGTCCCGCAGCAGGCGCGCCTTCGCGTTGCGCCGGATGATGCCCGACCGGACGATACAACCGGAGATGTTGCCGATCTTGGACGAGCGGAAGACGTCGCGGATCTCCGCGCTGCCCAGCTCGACCTCCTCGTACTCCGGCTTGAGCAGGCCCTTGAGCGCTGCCTCGATCTCCTCGATGGCCTGGTAGATGATCGTGTAGTACCGGATCTCCACGCCCTCGCGGTCGGCCATCTCACGGACCTTGTTCGAGGCCCGCACGTTGAAGCCGATGATCGTGACCGGCTCCGACGAGGCACTCGCGAGCATGACGTTGCTCTCGGTGATCGCGCCGACGCCCCGGTCGAGGACCTTGAGCTGGACCTCCTCGGGAATGTCGAGGTTGAACAGCGCATCCTCCAGAGCCTCCACCGAACCGGAGACATCACCCTTGAGGATGAGGTTGAGCGACGTCTTCTCGCCCTCCTTGAGCTGCTCCATGAGCGTCTCAAGAGTGGCCCGACCACGGGAGTTGGCGAAGGACGCCGCCCGCCGCCGTGCCTGCCGCTGCTCGGCGATCTGCCGCACCGTACGGTCGTCCGCCGCGGCGAGGAACGTGTCGCCCGCGCCGGGAGGCGCGGTCAGACCCAGCACCATGACCGGACGCGCCGGACCGGCCTCGGTGACCTGGTTGCCGTTCTCGTCGAGCATGGCGCGGACCCGGCCGTGCGCCCCACCGGCGACGATCGAGTCGCCCGCCCGCAGGGTGCCCTTCTGCACGAGCACCGTCGCCACCGCACCGCGACCCTTGTCCAGGTGCGCCTCGATGGCCACACCCTGCGCCGGCCCGTCGATCGGAGCGGTCAGCTCCAGCGACGCGTCGGCGGTCAGCAGGACAGCCTCGAGCAGCTCCTCGATGCCGATGCCCGGCTTGGCGGCCACGTTGACGAACATGGTGTCGCCGCCGTACTCCTCGGCGACCAGGCCGTACTCGGTCAGCTGCTGGCGGACCTTGTCCGGGTTGGCCTCCGGCTTGTCGACCTTGTTGACCGCGACCACGATCGGCACGTCGGCCGCCTTGGCGTGGTTCAACGCCTCGATGGTCTGCGGCATCACGCCGTCGTCGGCCGCGACCACCAGGATCACGACGTCCGTCACCTGGGCACCACGGGCACGCATGGCGGTGAACGCCTCGTGACCCGGGGTGTCGATGAAGGTCACGGCGCGGTCCTCGCCCTCGTGCGGGACGTGGACCTGGTAGGCACCGATGTGCTGGGTGATGCCACCGGCCTCGCCGGCCACGACGTTCGCCTTACGGATCGCGTCGAGCAGCTTGGTCTTACCGTGGTCGACGTGACCCATGACGGTCACGACCGGCGCACGACTGACCAGACGCTCCTCGGCCACCTCCGCGTCGAGGTCGATGTTGAACTGCGCGAGCAGCTCGCGGTCCTCGTCCTCCGGGCTGACGATCTGCACCTCGAAGCCGAGGTGCTCACCCAGCAGCTGCAGGGTGTCGTCAGAGCAGGACTGGGTCGCGGTGACCATCTCGCCCAGGTTGAACATCTCCTGGACCAGCGAACCCGGGTTGGCGTTGATCTTGTCGGCGAAGTCCGACAGCGAGGCGCCACGGGAGAGCCGGACGACCTGACCCTGACCCCGGGGAGCACCCGAGCTCATGGTCGGAGCCGACAGGTTGTCGAACTCCTGTCTGCGCTGCTTCTTGGACTTGCGGCCACGCGTCGGCCGGCCACCCGGACGCCCGAAGGCACCCGCGGCGCCGCCGCCACGGCCACGACCGCCCGCACCCGGACGACCGCCGCCACCGGCCGGACCACCGGGACGGAAACCGCCACCGGGAGCACCGCCACCGCCGCCGGGACCGCCACGGTAGCCACCGCCACCGCCGGCACCCGCGCCGCCACCGGGGCCGCCGCGGTAACCGCCGCCACCACCGGCGCCGCCGCCGGGACCACCACGGAAACCGCCGCCACCGCCACCGGGACGACCCGCGCCGCCACCGGGACGACCGGCGCCACCCGGGCCGGGACGACCGGCGGCCGGACGCTGACTCGGCATGGACGCCGGGCTGGGCCGCGGCGGCATGGAGTTCGGGCTCGGCCGCGGCGGCATACCCGCCGGGCTGTTGGGCCGGGGGCCACCCGCACCCGCGGCCGGCGGCCGCTGCTGCTGGCCACCCTGGATGCCGAACGGGTTGTTACCGGCGCCGCGCGCCGGCGGACGACCACCCGGTCGGGCACCGGGACCCGGCGCCGGCGTGCTCGGCCGAGCGGCCGGCGAACCGGGACGGGGCGGCATCGCGGCCGGACCCGGCCGCGGACCGGGACGGTTGCCCTCTGCCGGAGGCTCGCGGCGAACGGGGTTCTCCCGCTGCTGCTGGCGGGCGGCCTGCGCGGCCTTGACCGCGGCCTCCTGCTCAGCCTTCAGCGCGGCGGCACGCGCCTCCGCGGCCGCCACCTCGATGTCGTGGGCACTCGCCGGCTTGGCGACCGGGGCCGCCGACTGCGGCGCACCGGGCACCGGGCCCTTGGGCTTCGGACCGGGTGCCGGCGCGGCCGGCCGCCGAGGCGGCATCGGCTTCGCCGAGACCCGGGGGGCGCCCGGGGTCGGAGACGGCGTCGGGGTCGGCGTCGAAGCCGGCGTCGGCGCGGGCGCCGACGGGGCGGCCGGCGCCGGAGCACCGGAAGACGCGACGAATGCGTTACGCAGCCGTCGGGCGACGGGCGCCTCGACAGTGCTGGACGCGGACTTGACGAACTCGCCCATTTCCTTCAGCTTGGCGAGAACGGTCTTACTCTCGACCCCGAGCTCTTTTGCAAGCTCGTGTACGCGGGCCTTGCCTGCCACTGCACTCCTCACTCCGAGGTCGTGCGGGCAGCACCCGCAGCGACCTCACTCGTGCACTTGAAGCCTGGTCATTTCAGGGACTTCATCGTGTGCTCATGTCGGTCGTCCTACCCTGCTAGCGACCCTCGCCCGGTCGGGCTGACCGGACGTAGTGGTTGGCGCATCGACGTGCTCTGCCAGCACACCGTGGTCGAGGACCTCGGTGATGCGCAGCGCTCGCCCGAAGGCGCGGCGCCGCACCGCCAGCGCGAAGCAGGCCGGATCCGGGTGCATGTTCGCTCCCCGACCCGGCAGCCTGCGGCGCGGATCAGGCCGGAGGCTGTGACCAGCCTCGTCCCCGATCGCGACGACCCGCAGCAATTCGCTGGCCGGCGCACGTTGCCGGCAACCCACACAGGTGCGCTCCGGCTGCGCGCGTCGTACCACTGGAGGAAGTCTACCCCTAGCTGCCCTAGATCGCGCCGCCCGGCTCCGGCACGTGCTCGGCCGCCCCGCGCGCGGCGGGCGCGGTCTGCTCCGCGTCGGACCGGATGTCGATCCGCCAACCGGTCAACCGGGCAGCGAGTCGGGCATTCTGCCCCTCGCGGCCGATGGCGAGCGAGAGCTGGAAATCCGGGACGGTCACCCGGGCGGCCCGGCCGGCCAGATCCACCACCTCGACGCGCAGCGCCTTGGCCGGCGACAACGCGTTGCCGACGAAGGTGGCCGGGTCGTCCGACCAGTCGATGATGTCGATCTTCTCACCGTGCAGCTCGCTCATCACCGCGCGCACCCGCTGGCCCATCGGACCGATGCAGGCGCCCTTGGCGTTCACCCCGGGGGTGGTGGAGCGGACGGCGATCTTCGTACGGTGACCTGCCTCACGGGCGATCGCGCCGATCTCGACCGTGCCGTCGGCGATCTCCGGGACCTCCAGCGCGAACAGCTTCTTGACCAGGGCCGGGTGCGACCGGGACAGGGTGATCTGCGGTCCACGCATGCCCTTGGCCACGTGCACCACCACGCACCGGACCCGCTCGCCGTGGGCGTACCGCTCGCCGGGCACCTGCTCGGACTGCGGCAGCACGCCCTCCAGCTTGCCCAGGTCGACGCTGACGATGCCCTTCTCGGTACGGGTCTCGTGCGCCTGCACCACGCCGGTGATCAGATCACCCTCGCGGCCCACGTACTCGCCGAAGTGCACCTCGTCGGTGGCCTCCCGCAGACGCTGGAGGATCACCTGCTTGGCGGTCATCGCGGCGATCCGCCCGAAGTCGTGCGGCGTGTCGTCCCACTCGCGCACCAGGGAACCGTCGGCGTCCATCTCCTGCGCGTACACCAGGGCGGCGCCGGACTTGCGGTCGATCTCCACCCGGGCGTGCGGCTCGGCGCCGTCGGTGTGCCGGTAGGCGGTCAGCAACGCGGTCTCGATCGCCGCGAGAATCGTGTCGAACGGGATCTCCCGCTCGCGCTCGAGTGCGCGCAGCGCCGCGAGGTCGATGTTCACCTCTCCTCGTCCTCCACATCATCTTCGTCGTCGATGTCGTCTGAATCGTCGTTCTCGTCGTTCTCGTCCGCGTCGTCGAACTCGTCCGGCTCACCCAGCTCGGCGAGGCGGGTGAACTCGACCTGCACCCGGCCCGGGCCCAGCTGGGCGTACGCCCAACGGGTCTGGCCGTCGTCGGTCTCCAGCCGCACGCCCTCGTCGTCGGCCCCGACCACCCGGCCGGTCAGCTGGCGATCCCCGGAGGGCTGCTCGCCGCGCTGGCCGGGCAGCGCGACCGCGCCCCGGACGGTGACCTTGACCAGCCGGCCCACGTTGCGCCGCCAGTGCCGGGGCAGGGTGAGCGGCCGGTCCACACCCGGCGAGCTGACCTCGAGCTGGTATTCCCCGGCGAGAATGTCGCCGCCGGTCTCCTCGGCGGCGTCCAGGGCGGCCGAGACCGCGCGGGAGACGTCCGCGACGGCGTCCAGGTCGATGCCGCCGTCGGCGTCCACGATCACCCGCACCACGTGCCGGCGGCCGGCCCGGGAGACCGACAGGTCCTCCAGGTCGTAGCCCACGCCGTTGACCACCGGCTCGATCACGGTCCGCAACCGGGTACGCCGTGCCGCGAGATCACCGCCGCCGCGCGGGGCGGCGCCGTCGCGCGGACCGCGGGAGCCCGCGCCGTCGCGGGGTCGACCCGTCGACCTGGTGGCACGGCCACGCTGCGTCATCTGCGCACCCTTTCCCTGGTCGATGAGGACCCTCGTCCCGCCATGCCGGCACGCCACCGGAGCGGACGCGCCGGTGGCTGCGCAGAGCGTAACGCGCCTGCCGGGCGACAGACCGGGCGGCGCACCGACGGCGATGGCCCCCGGACCGGCGCCGATGGTGTTCACTTGCCCGGTGGGGATCGGCAGAACGACTTCGCGCGACCAAGTATCCGGACATAACCGGCGAAAGCTCCTGCGTGCAGGGGCGCTGCTGGCGCTCGGCTGCGCAGCGGCGCCGCTGACCGGCTGTGATCTTTTCGACCGCGACGACGAGCCGGCGCCGCCGCCGGACCCGCTGCGTCCGATGGTCGACGAGTCCCTGGGCCTGGCCGCCGCGTACCGGGCGAGCGCCGCCGCCCACCCGGAGCTGGCCGACCGCCTCGGCCCCATCGCCGAGACACACACCGCGCACGCCACCGAGCTCGCCCGGGTCATCGGCGTCGCTCTCCCGTCCACACCCGCCGCCGACCCGAGCGCCACCACGGCGACCGAGCCGGCCGGCGCGCTGGCCGCCCTGCGCGCGCGGGAGAAGACCGCACAGCAGTCCGCCACCGCGGCCTGCGCGGCGGCACCCGCCGAGCGGGCGGCGCTGCTCGGGTCGATCGCCGCCGCACGGGCCACCCACCAGGAGGCACTGAAGTGAGGCAGCCCACCGCCGCGGAGGCCCTCGCCGCCGCCCTCTCCGCCGAGTACGCGGCGATCTACGCCTACGGACGGATCGGCGTCCGGCTCACCGGGGCGGCACGCGAGTTCGCACACCAGGCGGAGGCCGCACACCGACGCCGGCGCGACGCCCTGGTGGTGCAGCTCAGCACCACGGGCGGCACCGTTCCGCCGGGCCGGGCCGGGTACGCGCTGCCGTTTCCCGTCACCGACCGGGCGAGCGCGTTGCGGCTGGCCGTCGAGGTGGAGGAGCGCACCGCGGCGCACTGGCGGGCCGCGTTGGCGTCCACCACCGGCCCGGACCGCGACCGGGCGCTGGCCGCCCTGGTCGAGTACGCCGTACGGGCCACGCGGTGGCGAAAGACCGCAAAGGTGACCCCGCTGACTGTCGCATTTCCCGGCCGCCCGAACTGAACTGGTCCGCTCCGGTTGCGGAGCGCATACCAGGTATGCATACTCCGTTGCCATGTCCATCCGTCACGGGCTGCTCGCCCTTCTCGAACGCGGCCAGATGTACGGCTACCAGCTGCGCGCCGCGTTCGAGGAGTCGACCGGCTCGACCTGGCCGCTGAACATCGGGCAGGTCTACACCACGCTGTCCCGGCTGGAACGGGACGGTCTGGTGCGCCCGCTGCCGGAGAGCGAGGCCGGGCAGCGCCCGTACGAGATCACCGACGCCGGCCGGGCGGACCTCGCGCTGTGGTTCGCCACCCCGATCAGCCGTACCGACCGCCCCCGCGACGAGCTGGCGATCAAACTGGCCCTGGCGCTCACCACCCCCGGAGTGGACGTCCGCTCGGTGGTGCAGGCCCAGCGCAGCGCGACGATGCGCACGTTGCAGGAGTTGACCCGGTTGAAGTACGGCAGCGACCGCCCGGAGGACATGCCGTGGCGGCTGGTGCTGGACTCGATGGTGTTTCAGGCCGAAGCTGAGGTGCGGTGGCTGGACCACTGCGAGAGCAGCCTGGTCCGGCATCAGCCCAACGGGCCGACGCCGTCCCCGCCGCGGCCCCCCGACGGCGGGGCGTCGGACGGCGCTCGGTGGGCCGACGAGGAGGCGCGACGGTGAGCGGAATGGACGACGCGGTGCTGGAGCTGCGCGCCGTCCACCGCACCCATGGGTCCGGCCCGGCTGCGGTCCACGCGCTGCGCGGTGTGAGCCTGGTCGTCCGGCCGGGCGAGCTGGTCGCCGTGATGGGTCCGTCCGGTTCGGGCAAGTCGACGCTGCTGGCTCTCGCCGGTGGGCTGGACCGCCCGACCCGCGGCGACGTCCGGGTCGAGGGCCAGCCGCTCGGGGCGTTGGATCGCCGCGGGCTGGCTCAACTGCGCCGCCGTCGCATCGGTTACATCTTCCAGCAGCTCAACCTGCTGGGCAGCCTGAGCGCGTTGGAGAACGTCGCGCTCCCGCTGGAGCTCGACGGCGTCGGCGGCCGGCGGGCCCGCGCGGCGGCCCTGGCCGCGCTGACCGAGGTGGGCCTGCCGGCGCTGGGTGACCGCTTCCCGGACCAGCTCTCCGGTGGTCAGCAGCAGCGGGTGGCGATCGCCCGCGCGTTGGTCGGCGAGCGGCGGCTGGTGCTCGCCGACGAACCCACCGGGGCGCTCGACTCGCAGACCGGCGAGGCGGTGCTGCACCTGCTGCGTCGCCGGGTCGAGGCGGGCGCCGCCGGCATCCTCGTCACCCACGAAGCGCGCCACGCCGGCTGGGCCGACCGGGTGGTGTTCCTGCGCGACGGCGTTCTGGTCGACACGACGGCCCCGCTGGGCAGCGTCGAGCAACTGCTGTCCGGCAGCGACTGTTGACCCTGCGCCGGACGCCGCTGGTACGCCGCCGCGTCGATCCCCCGGCGGTCGGGCCGGTGACACCGCCCACCTCCCTCGGGCGGCGGAGGTTCGCCGAACTGACCGGCTCGTGGCGGGCGGCGCTGCGGATCGCCCGACGGGAGTCGCGCCGGGCGCGTCGGCGTACCGCCCTGGTGCTCGCGATGATCGCCCTGCCGGTGCTGGTGCTGGCCTTCCTCACCACGAGCTACGACATGTCCGACCTGACCCCGCAGGAGCGTGTCGACCGGCGCCTCGGCGTCGCCGACGCGGAGCTGCGATGGTTCGCCGATACGCCGCTCGTCCAGGACGGGTGGGGCGACAGCTGGTATCCCCGTGACGGCAGCCAGTCGGCGTTCGGCCGTCCGGCCACCGCCGCCGAGGTGACCGCGTTGCTCGGCCCGGGCAGCCGGGTCACCGAGGTCCGCACCGGAAGCCCGGTGCCGGTGCGGGGCCCGAGAGGTGACGAGACCCTCCAGGGGCGGGTTCTCGACCTCACCGACCCGCTGGCCCGGAGTCTGGTGCGGTTCCGGTCGGGGCGGGCGCCGCAGCAGCCCGGCGAGGTCGCGGTGAGCCCGGCGGCGCTGCGCCGCCTGGATGTACGCCTGGGCGACGCTGTGGCCACCGCCGACCGGGCGAGGACGTACACGGTGGTCGGGGTGGTCGAGTTTCCCGACGACCTCGGCCCGGTGGTGGCGCTGCACCCGGCGGCCGTCGGGCGGGCCGATCCGCAGACGGACAGCCGCTGGCTGGTCGACGTGCCCGGCGTCGTCGACGCGGCGATGGTGTCGCGGCTCAATGACCACGGGGTGGTGGTCGCGTCCCGCCACCTGCCGGCCTCGGCGACGTGGCCCCGGAGCTGGATCGGCTACGCCGACACCACCGACCTGAGCACCGGCGTGCTGATCGCCGGCCTGGGGCTGCTGGAGGTCGTACTGCTGGTCGGGCCGGCGTTCGCCGTGGGGGTCCGCCGTCGGCGCCGGGACCTGGCGCTGGTCGCGGTGGCCGGTGGGGACGCGGCCCAACTGCGTCGGGTCGTGCTCGCCGACGGGGTGGTGCTGGGCGTGCTGGGCGCCGCGGCGGGGTTGCTGCTCGGTGTCGGCGCGGCGTTCGCCGGTCGTCCACTCATGGAGCAGTACGTCTTCGGCGCCCGCTTCGGTGGGTACCGCTGCTGGCCCTCGGCCCTCGTCGTGCTCGGCGGGGTCGCGGTGCTGGCCGGGGTGCTGGCCGCGCTCGCGCCGGCCTGGACGGCGGCCCGGCAGGACGTCATCGCCGGGCTCGCCGGGCGACGTACCCCTCCCCCGCCCCGGGCCCGCGCCCTGACCCTCGGGTTGACGCTGGTGGTCGGTGGGGCGGCGCTCGCGGCGTTCGGGGCGAGCCGGACGTCGCCGGCGGTGATCCTGACCGGCCTGATCCTCGGCGAGCTGGGCCTGGTCTGTTGCACACCCACGTTGATCGGCGCGCTCGCCCGGCTCGGCCGGGTGCTGCCGCTGGCGCCCCGCATCGCGCTGCGCGACGCCAGCCGCAACCGGGCCGCCGCGGCGCCGGCCATCTGCGCCGTGATGGCGGCGGTGGCCAGCAGCGTCGCGCTCGGCGGATACCTGACCAGCGACGGGGTCCGCGACGCCCGCGCCTACCGGCCGATGCTGCCCACCGGTCACGTGCTCATCAACCCCCAGGAGCCGGGCCGGCAGCCGGAGCCGACGTTGGCCCAGGTCGACGCAGTCGCCCGGGCGCAGCTGGGCGCCACCGCCGTCGCACCCGTACGCATGCCGCTCTGCTCCTCGACCGACGGCCCGGCGGACTACTGCTCCGTCGGGCCGGAAATCCCGCCGGAGCGCGTCTGCCCCTTTCCGCCGGGGGGCGACCTGTCGGCGGCGCAGCGTCGCCAGGCACGGGCCGACCCGCGCTGCCGGGACCGTGCCGCCGACTACTTCGACAACGGCGTCGAGACACTGGTGGACGACGGCAGCGCGCTGCCGCTGCTCACCGGCGCCGACGCGGCGGCGACCGCCGCCGCCACCGCGGTGCTGCGCGCCGGAGGCGTGGTGGTGACCAACGCGCGCTACCTGCACGACGGCCGGGTGACGGTGCAGGTGATGGAGGTGCGGATCGGGCGGGACGAGGCGACCACCACCCGGCACGACCTGCCCGGGTACGCGTTGCCGCCGACGGTCGGCCAGCCCCGCCTCCTGCTCTCCGCGTCCGCCGCCCGACAGCTCGGGTTGAACCCGGTCGAGGCGGGCTGGGTGGTCGCCACCCCGGCGCCGCCCAGCCAGCGCCGGCAGGACCGATTCACCAACGACCTGCGGGCCTTCGGGAGGTTCTCCCTCCAGGTGGAGCATGGCGCCGCCCCGCGCGACGACTCACCGCTGCTGCTGCTGCTCGCCGCGGCGGCCGGAATGATCACGGTGGGCGCGGCCGGGATCGCCACCGCGCTCGCCGCCGCGGAGAGCCGCGCCGAACTGTCCACCCTCGCCGCGGTCGGCGCTGCCCCTGCGGTACGCCGACTGCTGGCGATCTGTCAGGCCGGAGTGATCGCCGGTCTCGGCTCGGTGCTCGGCATCGTGGCCGGGCTCGGCACCGCGGCGATCGTGCTGTTCTCGGCCAACCGGGAGTACGCCACGGCCTGGCCGGCCCGGGAGCCGTACCCGTACCTGGTGCCGTGGCCGGCGCTGGGCGTGCTGGTGCTGGTGCCGGTGGTGGCGATGCTCGGCGCGGGCCTGTTCACCCGGTCGGGGCTGCCGATCGAACGTCGCCTGGACTGAACCGGGCCACCCGGGCCACCCGGGGCCGTGGGGCCGGAACCAGGCCGTCCGGGGGTGCCGTCGGGGCGGGGCAGCCGGCAGACTGATCCGCGTGTCAGCGCTCGCAACCCTCACCCGTCGACTCGGCCACCACCGCTGGTTCGGGGCGGCCGCCCGTCTGCTGGTCCCCGCCGACCGGATCGTCGGCCGGCTCACCCGGGGCCGGGTGGTCGCGCTCGGCGTGCTCCCGTCCCTTGTGATCACCACGACCGGTCGCCGCTCGGGCAAGCCGCGCAGCAATCCGCTGCTCTACGTGACCGACGGCGACGCGTACGTGGTGATCGGCTCCAACTGGGGGCAGCCCCACCAGCCCGGTTGGGCGATCAACCTGCTCGCCGACCCGACCGCCGAGGTGGACGTGCAGGGTCGCCGGTTCCCGGTGCGGGCCGAGCCGGCCACCGGGGCCGAACGGGACCGCCTGTGGCAGCTGCTGGTCACCGAGTGGCCGGCGTACCGCACGTACGTCGAGCGGGCCGGCGGCCGGGAGATCCGCATCTTCCGGCTGGTGCCGGCCGGGCGCGGCGTGCCGGCCGACACCCCGTCTGCTGGCTAGGCTGACGCCAGTCGCCTGAGGCGGAGGTTGACCCGTGAGCGCGAGGAGTGAGCCGGTCCTGCGAGCCCCGCAGCCGCGAACAAAAGCTGACCCGTGAGCGCGAGGAGTGAGCCGGTCCTGCGAGCCCCGCAGCCGCGAACAAAAGCCGACCCGTGAGCGCGAGCAGTGGGCGGTCGGGTGTCGACCGGGGCCTCGACGATCGACGGTGGACGGTGGCGGAACGGGTCGCCGAGGTGGTCCGGCGGCGGTTTCCGGCCGACGTGCTCGCGATCGGGGTCCACGGTCCCCTGGCGCACGGCGACGACGACGGTGGCGGGGACGGCGAGGTGGGGATGCTGGTGGTCACCTACCGGCCGGGCACCGGGCCGCCGCCGGCGACCCGGCGGGTGGACGGGGTGCTCGTCGATCTGACCGTGGCCGCCGCCGACGACTATCTCGGGCAGGCCCGGGTGCTGTCCCCGTTGTGGCCGCTGACGGCCGACCGGTACGTCACCACCCGGTCGCTGTACGACCCGACGAGCTGGCTGCGGACGTTGCGGGACGAGCATCTCGGCCGGCTCGCCCGGGCCCGGCCGGCGGAGTTCAGCACCGCGGCGCGGCAGTCCTGGTACCGGGGCAGCGCGGCGCACTCGCGGGCCGCCCGGTTGGCCGAGTGGTACGAGACCGACCAGGCGTTGCTGATGCTCGGTGAGGCGCGGTTGGCCGCGGCGACCGTGACCGGCCTGCTGGGCCGCACCTACTTCCGCGATCCGGGCGACGCGGTGCGGCGCACCGGGCTGGCCGGCGCGGACATGACGGAGGTCGGCGCGGTGCTGGCGCGGCAGGCCGAGGAGTTGACGGCCCGTGGCCGCCCGGTCGACGGCACGATCGACGAGCTGCTCACCGGTTGACGGGCGTCACAGCCCGCCCTGCACCCCGATCAGTGCGCCGATCAGGTAGGTGGCGCCGGCCGCGGCGGCGCCCAGCACGAGCTGGCGCAGGCCGCCCGTCCACCAGGGTCGGTTGGTGAACCGGGCCACCACGGCGCCGGCGGCGAACAGGCCGATCCCACCCACGGCGAGCGCCAGCCAGAGATCGGTGGCGCCCAGCAGGTATGGCAGCAGCGGGATCAGCGCCCCCACCGAGAAGAACGAGAACGAGGAGATCGCCGCCGTCCACGGGCTCGGCTGGTCGTCCGGGTCGACGCCCAACTCCTCGCGGACGTGCACCCGCAGCGCCTCCTCCGGGTCACGCCGTACCGCCTCGGCGACCTGGGTGGCGAGGTCGCGGGGCAGGCCGCGGGCCACCCAGGCGTCGGCCAGCTCGCGGGCCTCCGCCTCGGGGTGCCGCTCCAGCTCGCGCCGCTCCTTGGCCACCTCGGCGGCGACCTGTTCGTTGGCCGAACGCACGCTCGTGTACTCGCCGAGCCCCATCGAGATCGCACCGGCCACCAGGCCGGCGGACCCGGTCAGCACGATGCTGCGCGGTGACACGCCACCGCCGCCGACGCCGGCGATGAGGGCGATGTTGGTGACCAGCCCGTCCATCGCGCCGAAGACGGCCGGGCGCAGCCAGCCGCCGGAGACGTCCGCGTGGTGTGCCTCGCGCAGGGCGGCGGGGGTGTCGGTCACGGCAGGGTCAGGATCTCGTGGCCGTCGTCGGTGACGACGATGGTGTGCTCGAACTGGGCGGTCCACCTGCGGTCCTTGGTGACCACCGTCCACCCGTCGTCCCACATGTCGTACTGGTAGGTGCCGAGGGTGATCATCGGCTCGATGGTGAAGGTCATCCCCGGCTCCATGATGTCCGTGGGGCGGGGGCTGTCGTAGTGCGGCACGTAGAGCCCGCTGTGGAAGGTCTCGCCGATCCCGTGGCCGGTGAAGTCGCGGACCACGCCGTAGCCGAACCGCTTGGCGTACGACTCGATGACCCGGCCCACCACGTTGATCTGGCGGCCCGGTGCGACCGCGCGGATGCCGCGCATCATGGCCTCGTGGGTGCGTTCGACGAGCAGCCGGGCCTCCTCGCTGACCTCGCCGACGCAGAAGGTGGCATCGGTGTCACCGTGCACTCCACCGATGTACGCGGTCACGTCGACGTTGATGATGTCGCCATCGGTCAGGACGGTCGAGTCCGGGATGCCGTGGCAGATGACCTCGTTGACGCTGGTGCAGCAGGACTTGGGGTAACCCCGGTAGCCGAGCGTCGACGGGTACGCGTCGTGGTCGCAGAGGAACTCGTGCACCAGACGATCGATCTCGTCGGTGGTCACGCCGGGCTTGCAGTGCTCACCGGCGAGCTGGGTCGCCTGGGCGGCGAGCCGGCTGGCGATCCGCATCTTCTCGATGGTCTCCGGCGTCTGCACGTGCGAGCCGCGCCACTGCTGCGGGCTCTTCTTACCCACGTACTCCGGGCGGGGAATGTGGGCGGGCACCGGTCGCATCGGGGAGAGCGTGCCTGGGGTCAGCGGCGGACGGACGGTCATGCCGTAAGCCTATCGCCGGAGGAGCCGGTGACCCGTGCCACGGCCGGCCGGTCCCGGTTGTTGCCCTGTCAGGTCGGCTGTGCCATGGTGTCTGCGTGGATCAAGGGGGAGCACCACCCGTCTTCTCCGCCAGTGCGGAGGTCGACGGAGAGCACCTCCGCGTGGTGGTGACCGGCGAGGTCGACATGGCGACTGCCGACACGATGCTCCAGACCGCCCTGCGCGAGCCCGCCCGCCGGATCACCCTCGATCTGCGCGCCGTGACCTTCTTCGACTCGGCGGCCATCCACGCTCTGGTCCGGCTCGCCCAGCAGTTCACCGGCACGCTCACCGTGCTGCCGTCCCGGCAGGTCCGCCGGGTGCTGGAGATCTCCGGCCTGGGCGACCAGAGCTGGCTCGACCCGGCCTGAGGCCGCCGACGCCCCGGCCGCCGGGTGCGCGGTCAACCCTGTAACTGCCGGCGCAGCGTCACCTCGGTGCCCTCGTCGGTACGCCGCACCATCAGGTCACCCAGCGCCTTGATCAGTGACAGGCCGCGCCCCCGGAATCCGGAGTCGGTCGACTCCCGCCACTGCCCGGTGTCGCGCACGGTGGCGATCACCGTCCGGTCCTCGATGGCCACCTCGACGCTGATCACCGCCTCGGCCGGCTGGACGGGGTGCTCGATGGCGTTCGCGGCGGCCTCCGAGACCGCCACGGTCAGATCGAACAGGTCCGTCTCGCCGACCTTGTGCGCGACGAGGAAGTCCTCCAGGCGCTTGCGCAGCACGCTCAGCCGGGTCGGGTCCGCCGGCAGCCGCACCGCGAACCGGTTCAGCTCCGCCGCCTCCAGGGCGAGCACTGCCACGTCGTCGCGGCGCGGCCGTCCGGTGACCCGCTCGACCACCGTGTCGATCAGGTCCGCCACGTGCTCGCCGGGGGTGGCGGCGTCGACGCGCAGCTGCTCCAGCGCGGCGTCGATGCCGAGCTGACGGTCCTCGATCAGCCCGTCGGTGTAGAGCAGCAGCCGGCTGCCGGCGGGCAGCTCGCCCTCGACCGTCCGGTACGTTGCATCGGGGATGACGCCGACCGGCGGGCCGAGCGCGCGGTCGTGCAGGAACGCCACGTCGTCTCCTCGGATCAGCAGGGGGGACGGGTGACCGGCGCTGGCGTAGCGGAGCCGGCCGGTACGAGGGCTGAACAACAGGCAGACCACAGTCGCGAACGAGCGCCCCTCGGTGGAGCCGACCAGCCGGTTGAGCCGGGTCAGTGACTCACCCGGGCCGAAGCCCTCCAGCAGGTACGCCCGCAGCGCGTTGCGCAGCTGCCCCATCGCCGCGGCGGCCTGGACGCCCTTGCCGACCACGTCACCGATGACCAGCGCCAGGTCGTCGTCGAGCCTCAGCGCGTCGTACCAGTCCCCACCGACCTCGACGTCGGCGCTGCCCGGCAGGTACCGGCTCGCGACGACCGCGCCCGGCAGCTGGGGCAGCGACCTCGGCAGCAGGCTGTGCTGCAACGTGGCGGCGATGCGGTGTTCGGCCTCGTAGAGCTGGGCGTTCTCCAGCCGAACCCCGACCAGCCGGGCCAGCTGGGTGAGCGCGGCCTCGTCGGCCTGCCCGTCGTCGCCGGCGGCCCGCCAGACCCGCAACTCGCCGAGCTGCTCTCGGGTGGTGCCGGTCAGCGCGGCCACAAAGGACGGGTCGTTGGCGGTGACGCCACCGCCGTCGGCCTCGGCGCGGGCGCCGGCCGCGGTGACCACGACCCGGGCGGCCTCGGCGAGGCTGAGCGCGTGCCGGGCGGCGACGTGCAGCACATCGGTGGTGGAACGGGCGGTGTTGACCGCCACCGCCGCGTCGGCCAGCGCCCGGAGCCGACGGATGATCTGCCCGCGCAGCTGGCCCAGCTCGACGTTGGCCCGGACCCGGGCGATCAGCTCCTGCCCGGAGAACGGCTTGGTCAGGTAGTCGTCGGCGCCCACGGAGAGGCCGGCGACCGCCTCGGCGGAACCGGCGCGGGCGGAGAGCAACACGATCGGCACGTCGCGGGTGCGGGGGTCCGTGCGCAGCGCGCCGACCAGGCCGAACCCGTCCAGCCGGGGCATCATCACGTCGGTGAGCACGAGGTCGAACCCGCCCTCCCGGGCCAGCGTCAGCGCCGCGAGACCGTCGCTCGCGGTGACCACCTCCCACGTCGGGGAGAGCAACCGGGTGACATGCTCGCGCAGGTCGACGTTGTCGTCGACGACCAGGATCCGGCCGGCCGGGGCCGCGTCGGTCGGCTGACGGTCGGTCTGCCCGGGCTGGTCCTCGTCGGCCCACAGGGCCGTCTCCGCCACGTACAGCCGGGCCTGCTCGGGCTCGCCCGTGGGCAGGGGGGCGAACGCGGCGACCCGGTCGGCGGGCAGGTGCGCCGATCCGAACGGGACGGTCACCGTGAAGGTGCTGCCCTCGTCGATCTGGCTGGTCACACCGACGTCGCCACCGTGCATCTCGACCAGTTCCCGGACCAGCGCGAGCCCGATCCCGGTGCCCTCGTGCGTGCGGGCGCGCACCCCCGGCACCCGGTGGAAACGCTCGAAGACGTGCGGCAACTCGGTCGGCACGATGCCCACGCCGGTGTCGGTGACCTCCAGACGGGCGACGCCGTCATCGGCGCGGACCCGCGCCCGGATCTCGCCGTCGAAGGTGAACTTCACCGCGTTCGACACCAGGTTGAGGACGATCTTCTCCCACATGTCCCGGTCGATGAAGACCGGCGCCGGCAGCGGCGGGCAGTCCACCACCAGTCGCAACCCTGCGCGCTCGGTGGCCGAGCGGAAGGTGCTGGCCAACCGGGCGGTGTAGCCGGCCAGGTCGGTGGGCTGGTAGCGGGCGGCCAGCCGACCGGATTCCAGTCGGGAGAAGTCGAGCACGGTGTTGACCAGCTTGAGCAGGCGCAACGCGTTGCGGTGCATCACGACGAGCCGGTCGGTGTAGGCGGCCGGCAGCTCCGGGTCGGCCAGCATGTCCTCCAGCGGGCCGAGCACCAGGGTCAACGGCGTGCGGAACTCGTGGCTGACGTTGGCGAAGAAGTTGGTCTTCGCCCGGTCCAGCGCGGCCAGCTCGGCGGCCCGGGCGCGCTCATGCTCGTACGCCCGCTGGGTGCCCACCGCGCGGGAGATCTGCGCGGCCACCAGGTCGAGGAAGTCGCGGTACTCGTCGCCGAGCGGCAGCCGGCGGGCGACGCCGGCGACCAGCGCGCCGACCGTCTCGTTGGCGGCCTTGACGGGCAGCACGAGCGCCACGTCGGCGGCGTCGGCCGGTGGCTGGGCGAGCAGACGGCTCACCTCGACGGTGGCGGACGAGCCCTCGGCGACCAGCTCGCCGAACGTGTCGGGCGGGACATTGACCGCGGCCGAGTCGACGCAGCTGGCGGCGGTCAGGGTGAATTGGCCGGTGGAATCGGCCAGGTAGATCAGCGCGAACGGCACGTCAGCGGAGTGCCGGGCGAGCACGTCGGCGGCGGTCCGGCCCAGCTCGCCCGCGCTGATCACGTCGGCCAGCTCGGTGCCCAGCTCCGACAACGCCCGCAGCCGGCGTTCGCCGACCACCCGCCCGGTGGTCTCGTTGACCATGCAGTAGACGCCGCTGACCGAGCCGTCGCCACCCCGGATCGGGTCGTACGAGACGTCGAAGTAGGTCTGCTCGACGAAACCGGAGCGGTCCAGCAGGAAGGGGTGGTCCTCGCCGCGGTAGGAGAGCCCGGTGCGCCGGACCCCGTCGAGCAGTGGACCGAGGACGTCCCACGTCTCGGCCCAGTGGTGTCGGGCCGGTCTGCCGAGCACGTGCGGGTGCTTGCTGCCGATGGTCGGCCGGTAGGCGTCGTTGTAGAAGGCGAGCTGCTCGTCGCCCCAGAACATGACGATCTGCGCGCTGGAGGAGAGCATCATGCCGATCGCGTTGGAGAGCGCCGCCGGCCACCCGGACGGCCCGCCCAGGGGGTGGGTGGACCAGTCGAAGGCGCGGAGCCGCTCGCCCAGCTCACCGCCGCCCGCATACGCGGCGGCGAGCAGCGGGGGGATGTGGTGGACGTCCGCGAAGGAACGCCCCGCATCCGCGCCCCCCTGGGCCGAGCTCATGCTGCCTCCCCGCTTCGGCCGTACCCCGCAGCCGTTGATCTTCACGCGCCGTGCTCCGACTTGTACCCCGGCGGACCAGCAACGTAACGCATGACGACCCTTGGACGCTGGTTACCCGTGCCGCACCCGGCGCCGACCCGACAGCGCGGGAGTGGACGCGGGCCCGGGAGGTCGCCGGGAGCGCCCCTGAGCTGTCAGAAGACCGGTAGTCCGTCGATGCTCGCGGCGTTCCTGGTGGCGCGGTAGGTCACCAGATCATCGGCCGTACGGCGGGAGTGTGAGGTGAGCAACAGGTCACGCTCCGCGCGGTAGTCCATCAGCGGCACCGCATAACCGCAGGAGTCGCTGACCCGCTCGACCTCGACAGTGATCACGGCCCGCACGGCGTGCACGTCCGGCGGCGCGGGAAACTCGGCGAGCCGGTCCGCGTAGCCCGCCTCGGTCACCGCGACGCTGCTGCCCCTGCCGTGCAGGCGCACGATCTTCGGCGGCCCGTCGAACGCGCAGAACATCAGCGTGATGCGGCCGTTGTCGCGCAGGTGGGCGATGGTCTCCGCGCCGCTGCCGTGGTAGTCCAGGTAGGCCACCCGGTGCGGGCCGAGGATCACGAAGGTGCCCGTCATGCCCTTCGGCGAGACGTTGACGTGCCCCTCGGGCCCGGACGGCGCGGTGGCCACGAAGAAGACCGGCTGGGCCGCGATGAACTCCCGCAGACGACCGTCGATTCCCGGATAGACCTTGCCCATGCGGTGATCCTCCCATCGCGCCCACACCCCGACGGGGGCGACCTGTGTCACACCGTCGGCGACCCCGCCGCGTCCGCGCCCTCGTGGCGGCCCCGCACCGGCGGGCCGGACGCTCGTTCGCCGGCGGCCCGGACCAGCGCCGTGATCGGGCGCGGGTCCGGCTCGTTCTCCGGATGCCACTGCACTCCGAGCACGAACGGACGGTCCGGATCCTCAACCGCCTCGATCACGCCGTCCGCCGCCCAACCGCTGACCGCGAGCCGCCCCGCCGTGGCGACCGCCTGATGGTGGTACGAGTTGACCCGGTCCACCCCGACCAGCGTCCTCGCCGCCAGGCTCCCCGGCGCGAACCGCACCGGATGGGTGCCGTAGACCCCCGGGGCCGGACGGTGCGCCTCCGAACCGACGACGTCGGGTAGGTGCTGGTGCAGAGTTCCCCCGTACGCCACGGCGAGCAGCTGCATTCCCCGACAGACACCCAGCACGGGCAAATCGGCGGCGAGCGCGGCCGTCAGCAGGGTCAGCTCACCGGCGTCCCGGTCCGGCCGGTCCTCGGTCCGCGGGTGCGGCTGCTGGCCGTACCGCCCCGGACCGACGTCGGCGCCCCCGGCCAACAGGAGCCCGTCGAGGACCGCCAGCACGTCGCCGTCGGAGTCGTCCGGTGGCAGCACCACCGCCCGGCCACCGCCAGCGGTCACCGCCCGCACGTACGCCTCGGGCACCAGCACCGCCCGCACCCCGCTCCACACGGCCCAGTCGGCGGGCTCGACGTACGCGCTGATCCCGATCAGCGGCCGGCTCATAGAGGGGTCACGTACGCGCCGGTGATCCCGCCGTCGACCACGAACTGCGCGGCGGTCATGAACGAGGCGTCGTCGCTGGCCAGGAACGCCACCGCGGCGGCGATCTCCTCCGGCTGCCCGAAGCGACCCATCGGCACGTGCACCAGTCGGCGGGCGGCCCGCTCCGGGTCGGCGGCGAACAGCTCCAGCAGCAACGGGGTGGCCACCGGGCCCGGACAGAGCGCGTTGACCCGGATGCCCTCGCGGGCGAACTGCACACCCAACTCCCGGGTCATCGCCAGTACCCCGCCCTTGCTCGCCGTGTACGCGATCTGCGACGTCGCCGCGCCCATCAACGCCACGAACGAGGCGGTGTTGATGATCGAGCCCTTGCCCTGCCGGCGCATGTGCCCGATCGCGTACTTGCAGCACAGGTAGACGCTCGTGGTGTTGACCCGGAGCACCCGCTCCCACGCGTCCAGGCCGGTGTCCAGGATGGAGTCGTCGTCCGGCGGGGAGATGCCGGCATTGTTGAACGCGACGTCCACCCGGCCGTGCCGGTCGGCCACCCCGTCGAACAGGTCGCGGACCGCCGACTCGTCGGCCACGTCGGTGCGGACGAACTCGCCGCCGCACTCCTGCGCGGCCCTCGTGCCGGCCGCCTCGTCGATGTCCACGCAGACCACCCGGGCCCCCTCGGCGGCGAACCGCCGCACGGTGGCCAAACCGATGCCGCTGCCCGCTCCGGTGACCACGGCCACCCGGTCCTGCAATCGACCCTGCACTGGCGTCACTCCTTCGTCGCGATGAACACGTTCTTGACGTCGGTGAAGGAGTGCAGCGCGTCCGGGCCCAGCTCACGGCCAAGCCCGGAGCGCTTCATCCCACCGAACGGGGTCCAGTAGCGCACCGAGGAGTGCGAGTTGACGCTGAGGTTGCCCGCCTCGACGGCGCGGGCCATGCGCAGTGCCCGACCGACGTCCCGGGTCCAGATCGAGCCGGAGAGGCCGTACTCGGTGTCGTTGGCGAGCCGGACCGCGTCGGCCTCGTCGTCGAACGGGAGCACCGACACCACCGGGCCGAAGATCTCCTCCCGCCAGTGCCGGTCGGCCGGCGAGTCGGCCAGCAGCACGGTCGGCGCGTGCCAGAAACCGGGGCCATCCGGGCAGGAACCGGTGAAGGCGACGGTCGCCCCGGTCAGGTAGCCGGCGACCCGGTCCCGGTGGGCCGCGGAGATCAGCGGACCCATCTCGGCGGTGTCCCGGGACGGATCCTCGACGCGTACCGCGCGTACCGCCGGTTCGAGCAGTTCCAGGAACCTGTCGTACACCGGGCGTTGGACCAGGATCCGCGACCGTGCGCAGCAGTCCTGGCCGGCGTTGTCGAAGACCGCGCCCGGCGCGGTCGCGGCGGCGCGTTCCAGGTCGGTGTCGGCGAACACGATGTTGGCGCTCTTGCCGCCCAACTCCAGGGTGAGTCGCTTCACCTGGGCGGCGCAGCCGGCCATGATCCGGGTGCCGACCTCGGTGGAGCCGGTGAAGCAGATCTTGCGGACCGCCGGATGGCTGACGAACCGCTCCCCCACCACCGCGCCCGCACCGGGGATGACGGTGAACACGTCGTCGGGCAGGCCGGCCTCGCGGGCCAGCTCGGCCAGGCGCAGCGCGGTGAGCGGGGTCAGCTCGGCGGGTTTGAGCACCACGGTGTTGCCGGCGGCGAGGGCGGGGGCGAACCCCCAGGCGGCGATCGGCATCGGGAAGTTCCACGGCACGATCACCCCGACCACGCCGAGCGGTTCGTGAAAGGTGACGTCCAGGCCGCCGGGTACGGGGATCTGCCGTCCGGTCAGCCGCTCCGGCGCTCCGGCGTAGTAGTCCAGCACGTCGCGGACGTTGCCGGCCTCCCAGCGGGCGTTACCGACGGTGTGCCCGGAGTTGCGGACCTCCAGCGCGGCCAGCTCGTCCAGGTGCGCGTCGACGACGGCGGCGAAGCGCCGCAGCAGCCGCCCCCGATCCCCCGCTCCCACGGCCCGCCATGTCTCGAACGCCCGATCCGCCCGGGAGATCGCCGAGTCAACCTCGTCAAGGGATGCCCCCCTGATCTCCTGAAAACCAACCCCGGAAGCCGGATCAACAACCAAAGCCACGCCCCTACCGCCCCTCGCCGTCGATCGTGGAGTTGTGGTGCTTCGTGAAAGCCACAATCAACCGCACTTCGGCCACCACAGGTCCATGATCGACGCGGCCAACCCGGCGCGGGCCGTCAGAGGCGCTCGAAGCCACGGGTCAGCTCCCAGTCCGTCACCGCGGCGTCGAAGGCCGCCAGCTCCACCCTCGCCTGGTTGGCGTAGTGGGCGACCAGCTCGTCGCCGAACGCCTCCCGGGCCACCGTCGACGCCTCCCAGAGGGCCAGTGCGTCGCGTAGGGTGCCGGGGACCCGTTCGGCCTGCGGGTCGTCGTACGCGTTGCCGGCGCACTCGTCGCCCAGCTCCAACTCCCGCTCGATGCCGTGCAGCGCGCCCGCGACCAGCCCGGCGATCGCCAGATACGGGTTGACGTCGGCCCCGGGCACCCGGTTCTCCACCCGCATCCCCTGCCCGTGCCCGACCACCCGCAGGGCGCAGGTGCGGTTGTCCACCCCCCAGCGCAGTGCCGTTGGGGCGAACGAGCCCGGCTGGTAGCGCTTGTAGGAGTTGATGTTCGGGGCGAAGAGCAGGCTGAACTCCCGCATGGTGGCGAGCAGCCCGGCGAGCACCCGCTGCCCGGTCTGCGACAGGTGCGCCGGCCCGTCGCCGAGCATCGCCGAGGCGCCGGTGCGGTCGCGCAGCGAGAAGTGGATGTGGCAGGAGTTGCCCTCCCGCTCGTTCGGCTTGGCCATGAAGGTGATCGCCATGCCCTCCTGCGCGGCGATCTCCTTGGCCCCGTTCTTGTAGATCACGTGGTGGTCGGCGCAGGCCACCGCCTCGTCGTAGCGGAAGGCGATCTCGTGCTGGCCGAGGTTGCACTCGCCCTTGGCGCTCTCCGGCGTCAGCCCGGCGCCGGCCATCTCGGTGCGGATCCGGCGCAGCAGCGGCTCCACCCGGGCGGTGCCGAGCAGCGAGTAGTCCACGTTGTACTGGTTGGCCGGGGTGAGATCGCGATAGCCGCGCCGCCAGGCGTCCTCGTACGAGTCGCGGAACAGCACGAACTCCAGCTCGGTGCCCGCGTACGCGGTCAGCCCGTGCTCGGCCAGCCGATCGAGCTGCCGGCGCAGGATCTGCCGGGGTGAGGCGACCACCGGGCCCGAGCCGTCCAGCCACTCCAGGTCGGCCAGCAGCATCACGGTCCCGGGCTGCCAGGGCACTCGGCGCAGCGTGTCCAGGTCGGGTCGCATGGCGAAGTCGCCGTAGCCGCGTTCCCAGCTCGACATGGCGTACCCGTCGACGGTGTTCATGTCGACGTCCACGGCGAGCAGGTAGTTGCAGCCCTCGCTGCCGTGCGCGACCACCTGGTCCAGGAAGTAGGGGGCGTGGAAGCGCTTGCCCTGGAGGCGGCCCTGCATGTCGGTCAGCCCGAGCACCACCGTGTCGATCTCGCCCTCGGCGACCGCGACGCGCAGCTGTTCCAGCGTGAGCGGAGCTTTCCTCATTGGCGCGCCTCCATCACCAAGGTCTACTGGCAGAACCGGATCACCGTCAATGCCCCCTGCGGTCACCGTCGCAAACGCGATCGGCCGGCACGGCAGCCGGTCACCCGCGCTCATCGGACACGGCCTCGGTGGTGACCGGCTGCCGGAGAATCGTGCGCTGCTTCTCCGGTGCGACCCGCCGGAAGTCACTGAGATAGATCTCGTGGTGCCTGCCGGTCATCCGGAACCCCTGTTCGGGGATGACCTTGTCGTGCAGCGCCGCGAGCACGTCCGCCTCGTCGTCGAAGGAACCGACGTGCAGCGTCTGCACGCACCGCCCCTCGGACAGCGTCGCCAGCCGGACGTCGTCCAGCCGCGCCGGCCGGTTCTTCGCCCCGGCCTGCTCGACGGCGGCGCCGACCATGGCCCGCTCGAGCCAGTCCGGGACCATGAGCATCAGCGTCCAGTCCCACTGCGACTTGTCCCGGGCCGCGGTGAAGGAGGCCATGTCCTCGGCCCACCACAGACCTTCCAGCGGCGGGACGACATAGTCCCGCCCCAGATCCCGCTTGCTGGCGAACTTCAGCTTGTACGCCACGGGATAGAGCGCCTCGACCGCCGTGGCGAAGGCGGGCGAGGTGTTGGGGTCGCCGTGGCCGTCGATCATGAGATAGCTCATGTCGGGCACGTCCACCACCCGGAACCGGCCCTGTCGTGCCTGGTAGGCGTCGAGGGTCTTCTTGAAGTCAATCTTGTCCGTCATTGGGCACCTGGACTCGGGGTGGCGAGCCACTGCCTTCCCGCCCGAAGGGCTGAGGGAGCACGGGAACCTCACGCGCCGTCCGCGGGAGGGGAGTTTGGTTGTACCCAACCCCTACGACACCCTGGGCGTCCCTGGCCGCGCGTCAATAGCGCAACAGGTGAGAATCAGGCGGTCTTCAAGCCATGGCGTCGGCTGCTCGCCAGCCGGCCGGGTGCACTCACCGCGCCGTGCCCGTCAGCAGCCACCGGCGGACCGGAATCTCCAGCAGCACCCGGTCGCCATCCCGCTCAGGGCGAAGCCCCGAAGCACATCGAGCGCCACGATGCGGTTCCGGGCCAGGGGCGCGGCGGTTCGCCGCCGACCCCCGGCGCTCCTCGCCGGCGCCGGGTGATCCGGCGCTGGCGGGGAGGGATCAGGCCGGCTCGTCGGCCGGCGCGGGGCGCTGCTCCGGCACGTCGACGGTACGGCGGGGGCCGGTGAACCACTTCCGGGCCGAGGCGTACCACCAGAGCGCCACGCCGAGCAGCACCCCGCCGATGGCGAGCGGGGCGTAGTTCACGGCCGACCAGGTGAACTCCGCGTTGCCGGGCACGCCGGCCGGCACGATCGGCAGCACGAAGTAGACGGAGATGACGGCGATCTCGATCACCGCGATCCAGCCGAGCAGCTTGTACCTCCGGCCCAGCGTCCACGGGCCGGGGACGAACCGGTCCCCCATCCGCAGCCGCAGGAAGATCGGGATGAGGAAGGACAGGTACAGCCCGATCACCGCGACGGAGACCACCGCGTAGAACGCGACCGGCACGCCGGCCTTCTGGTAGAGCGCGGGCAGAGTGAGCACCAGACCGGCCAGGGTGGCCGCGATGATCGCGTTGACCGGGGTGCCGTTGCGGTTCACCCGGGACCAGAGCCGCCAGCCCGGCACCGCGCGGTCCCGGCTGAACGCGTACGCCATCCGGGACATCGAGGTCACACAGCTCATCCCGCAGAAGAACTGGCCGATGGTGGAGATGATGATGACGGCCTTGAAGAAGAACGGGGTCAGCGCGGACTCGAAGATGGCCCCGGAGAAGCCGCCCGCGGAGTTGATCGCGTCCACATCGGTGGCGGCGAAGAGGAAGGCGAGCAGCAGGATCCAGCCGCCGACCGCGGAGTAGAAGATCGACCGCCAGAGGCCCTGGGCGGCGGCCTTCGAGGCGCCGCGGGTCTCCTCGGAGACGTGCGCGCACGCGTCGAAGCCGGTGATCGTGTACTGGGTGAGCAGGAAGCCCAGCGGCAGCACGTAGAACCAGAACGTGAGCCCCCCGGTGTCGCCGTCGCCGAAGCCGGAGTTGTTGAACCGCTCGGTGAAGACGAACTCGAAGCTCTGGTGGTGGTCCGGGACCAGGAGCAGGATGAGCACCACCGCGGCCGCGCCGGCCACGTGCCACCAGACCGAGACGTTCTGGAGTACGTCGATGACGCGGTGCCCGTAGATGTTGATCAGCCCGTGCAGGGCGAGGATCACCACGAACAGCCCGAAGGTCTGGTGCGCGGTGCCGGCCCAGCCGTCGAAGAGCGCCGAGAAGGTCAGGTTCAGGAAGGTGGCGCAGCCGTAGTCGACCGACGCGGTCACCGCCACCAGGCCGATCAGGTTGAGCCAGCCGGTGAACCAGCCGTGCACCGGCCGCCCCATGGTGGCGGCCCACCAGTAGATGCCGCCGGCGGTCGGGTAGGCCGACACCAGCTCGGCCATGCAGAAGCCGATGATCAGAATGAACAGTGAGATCAGCGGCCAGCCCCAGGAGATGGCGACCGGCCCGCCGTTGTTCCACGCCTGGCCGAAGGTGGTGAAGCAGCCGGCCAGGATCGAGATGATGGAGAACGAGATGGCGAAGTTGGAGAAGCCACTCCACTTGCGGTGCAACTCCTGCTTGTAGCCGAGTTCAGCGAGTCGTCGGGCGTCGTCGTCGATCGGTTGCTCTGCGGTCGGCACGGGCGTCGTGGCCACTGCACACCTCCCTGAGGTGGTTCCGCTGGCGAGTGCGCAAAGTGTCGTCCCGCCGATCAAGACAGGTCAATACGATGCCGGTGGGGATCTCACCGCCGTCCCGGCTAATTGCGTTGCCGCCCGTTCAGCCCGCCCGCATGCTTGACCTCGTGACCAGGCCCGATCGCGACGGGCCACCACCGGGCGCTCGGACCGCCCGGCACCGCGGCGGCGCGGGGCACGCCTCTCTCTCCGTACGGCACCCGCCGTACCCCACAAATGCCCCGCGCCGCCCCTCCGCTGCCCGTGATCAAGAGTTTTGCGTCAGTTGGAAGGCGGATTCTGACCCACACCTCTTGATCACCGGGCTGGGGTGGGGGTCAGGTTAGGAGGAGGCCGGCTACCCAGAGGGCGCCGATGGTCAGGCCGGCCAGGAATTCCACCAGCATGGACAGGCCAGCCGCCTTGAGCGCCTGCACGGTGGACGGCCAGGCGAGCCGGTTGCTGCCCAGCCGCAGCCGCTCCGCTGCCCACACTCCCGCGACGAAGCCCAGCAGCAGACCGATCACGGGGATCACGAAGAACCCCACCAGGCCGAGCGCGCCCCCGGCCAGCAGGGACGACGTCGGCACGCCGGTGCGTTTGAGGTTCCTCCCCGGCCACAGGTACTTCACGACGATGCCGCCGACCGCGACCAGCGTCGCGACGGCGAACACCGCCCAGCCACCCGGGCCGGCGCCGCCGAAGATCGCCCAGACCAGCACCCCACCCCAGCACAGCGGCAACGCCGGCAGGCCCGGCACCACCACGCCAGCCAGCCCGGCCAGGATGGCCAGCGCGGCCACCACGGTCACCACCGTCTGCGAGTCGTTCAGGCTCACGCCGTCGCCTTCCGTCGCCACCGTCGGGACCGGCCCGATCCACCGCTCACACCGCCACCCCGCCGGGCGACGACCCGCCCGCTCGCACGCATTACACCGCCACCCCGCCGGGCAGCCGGGCAGCGACCCGCCCGTCCGTGCGCATCACGCCGTCGCCCGCCGCAGCCGGGCGGTGATCTCCTCGGCCGGCGACGGTGCGCCGAAATACCGCCCCTGCCCGGTGTCGCAGCGCAGCGCCCGCAGCCGCTCGGCCTGCACCGGAGTCTCCACCGCCTCGGCGGTGACCCACAGCTCCAGCGCGTGCGCCAACCGGACCAACGCGTCGACGATCCGCTCGTCGCGGTGGTCCGCCACCGCGTCCGTCCCGTCGGCGCGGATGCCCTCGACGAACGGGCCGGCCAGCTTCAGGCAGTGGATCGGCAGCCGCCGCAGGTACGCGAGGTTGGAGTACCCGGTGCCGAAGTCGTCGACCGCCAGCCGGACGCCCAGCGCCGCGAGTCGGTGCAGGCTGCGCAGCGGCTCGCCGGCGCTGCCCATCACGGCGCTCTCGGTCAACTCCAGCTGCAACAGCTCCGCCGGCAGGCCGCTGCTGGCCAGCACGTCCGCCACCGTCGCGACGATCGCCGGGTCGTCGGCCTGCCGGGCGGCCAGGTTGACGCTGACCACCAGCCGGGCCTCGGGGAACTCCCGTCGCCAGCGTTCGGCGTCGTGGCAGGCCCGCCGCAGCACCCACTCGCCGAGCCGGACGATCAGGCCGGTCTCCTCGGCCAGGCCGATGAACCGGTCCGGCCCGATCAGGCCCAGCTCCGGGTGCTCCCAGCGGACCAGCGCCTCCACCGCGAGCATCGTGCCCTCCAGCAGCGAGACGATCGGCTGGTAGTGCAGCACGAACTCGCCCCGGTCCAGGGCGGCCGGCAGCCCGGCGACCAGCGCCGACCGGGCCAGGTCGCGGGCGCTGCGCTCCGGGTCGTACACCGCCCACCGGCCGCGGCCGGCCGCCTTGGCCCAGTAGAGCGTCGTGTCGGCGGCCTTCATCAGCTCCGAGGCGGTGGTCTCCGCGGCCGGGCAGTCCACGATGCCCACGCTGGCGGAGACCGCCAACTGCTGGTCGCCGAGATACACCGGGGCGGCGACGGCGGCCAGCGCGGCCTCCGCCACGGCCACCGCGTCGTCGACGTCGTCGCCGCCATCGACCAGGATGACGAACTCGTCGCCGCCCATCCGGGCGACCAGGTGGCCGTGGTCGGCCACGCACTCGGCGAGCCGCCGGCCGATCGCCACCAACAGCCGGTCGCCGAGGTCATGGCCGAGGCTGTCGTTGATCGCCTTGAAGCCGTCCAGGTCGAGGAAGCACACCCCGACCCGTTGAGCGGGCCCGGCGGTGTCGAAGACCCGGCCCAGCGTCTCGAAGAACAGGGTCCGGTTGGGCAGCCCGGTCAGCGGGTCGTGCAGCGCCTGGAAACGCAGCCGCTGCTGGAGTTCGTACCGCTCGGTGATGTCCTCGATCATGGCGACGGTAAACCGGGGCCGTCCGTCGTCGTACCGGATCAACGACACCGCCAGGTCCGTCCAGACGACACTGCCGTCCTTGCGGTGGTAGCGCTTCTCCACCCGGACCGAGTCCTGCTTGCCCTCGATCAGCTCCTGGTACAGCTCCCACATGCCGGCGGCGTCGTCGACGTGGAACAGCTCCGCCACGTTCATCTCGCACAGCTCTTCGATCGAGTAGCCGAGCATGTCGGCGAACGCCGTGTTGACGTCGATGATCTGACCGTCCACCCCGGCGATGCCGATTCCGATCGCCGCGCCGGTGAAGACCGCCCGGAACCGCGCCTCACTGTCGCGCAGCGCCTGCTCGACCTCGTCGCGGGCCTGCCAGGCCGAGCGGGCGATGCGCTCCTGCTGGGTGAAGGTGCGGTCGCGCAGCGCGCGGGCGAACCCGGCGGCCAACCCGCCCTGCACCGCAGCGATCCGCTCGCCCAGGTCGGCCGGCCGGTCGCCGGACGCCAGGACCCGATCGGGGAAGTCGTCACCGAGCGCGCGCAGTGACCACTCCAACGCCCGGGGCTCGGTCAGGTGCGCCTCCACCAGCGCCCGCCCGACCTCCTCGGCGGGACGGGCGCTGAACGGCTCGGCCCGCACCACCTGGGCCAGCCGGACGGTGTGCAGCAGCAACAGCCGCTCGGTCTCGGCCGCGCTGAGCGGCACGAAACCGATGCGGCGTACGGCGCGGGCCCAGTCGGCGGCGTAGCCCTGGGCGCCGCCCCGACCGACGTCGACCCCGGTGAGGTCCGGGACGGCGGCCACTGGAGATCAGCCGGCGGGCTGGTCGTACCGGGCCACGCCCCCGAAGGCGCCGAACCGCTCGGGGTACTCGTCCACGTCGGCCGGCGAGTCGGGACGCCACAGTGGCATGTGCACCACACCCGGTTCGAGCACCGTCCAGTCGCCGAAGAAGCCGGTGACCTGCGCACGGGAGCGCAGGGTGATCTCGGTGGCCGTCCGGGCGGAGAGGCGCTGGGCGTCCAGCATCTCCTGTGGCTGGTCCTCGAAGGTCGAGTGCGAGATGACCAGGAAGCTGCCGGGCGCGGCGGCGGCCCGCAGGGTGGACAGGATCTCCTCGGGACCGTCGGCGTCGGGGATGAAGTGCACCACCCCGGCCAGCAGGATGCCCATCGGTCGACTGAAGTCGATCAGCCCGAGCCGCCGGGTCTCGGCAAGGATCCGCTCCGGCTCGCGCAGGTCGGCGTGGATCACCCCGGTCAGGTCGTTGCCGGCGAGCAGTTCTCGGCTGTGCGCGACGGCCACCGGGTCGATGTCGACGTAGACCACCCGGGCCTTCGGGTTGGCCGCCTGGGCCACCTCGTGCACGTTGCCCACGGTCGGGATGCCGGAGCCGATGTCGAGGAACTGGTCGATGCCGGCGTCGAGCAGCGCCCGGACGGCGCGGCGCAGGAACTCCCGACCGGAGCGCATGGTGGCGGCGAGATTCGGGGTCATGCTGGCGATCTGCTCGGCCAACTGCCGGTCGACCTCGAAGTTGTGCGCCCCACCCAGGAAGTAGTCGTACACCCGGGCCGCGCTCGGCCTGGTCAGGTCAATCTCGGTCGGCAGTGCGTCCGGCATCGGTGTGCTCCCCAGTTCGTCGCCGCGGCGCGAGGCGGCACCGGCGTCGACGAGCGCGCGCGACCGCCGGCCGACCCCGCGGGTCGTGTGGTGTGGACCACTCTAGGCCGCCGACTCCCCCGGACGGGAGATCCCTTCACGTGACTTTCCGCGCTCTGGCGGCCGACTCCAGCAGCAGCGAGATGCCCTGCCCGACGCCGATGCACATGGTGGCGAGGGCCCGGCGGCCGCCGCGACGGCGCAGCTCCAGAGCGGCGGTCAGCGCCAGCCGCGCGCCGCTGGCGCCCAGCGGATGCCCGAGCGCGATCGCGCCGCCGTTCGGGTTGACGTGCTCGGCGTCGACGGGCAACCCCAGCTCGCGCAGCACCGCCACGGACTGCGCGGCGAACGCCTCGTTCAGCTCGACGACGTCCACCGCGCCCAGCTCCACGCCGACCCGGTCGAGCAGCTTGCGGGTGGCCGGCACCGGGCCGATTCCCATGATCCGCGGCGGTACGCCGGCCGTCGCCGCGCCGCCGATGCGGGCCAGCGGGGTGAGGCCGTACCGCCGCACCGCCGCTTCGCTGGCCACCAGCAGCGCGACCGCCCCGTCGTTGACGCCCGACGAGTTGCCGGCGGTCACCGTGCCGCCGTCCCGGAACGGGGTGGGCAGCGCGGCCAGCTTCTCCAGCGACGTCTCCCGGGGGTGCTCGTCGACCTCGACCAGTCGGGTCTCCCGGCGACCCGCGGGCACGGACACCGGCACGATCTCCTCGGCAAACCGGCCGTCGGCCTGCGCCTTGGCGGCGCGCTGCTGCGACCGGTACGCGAAGGCGTCCTGCTCGGCCCGGTCGACGCCGTACTCGGCGGCCACGTTCTCCGCCGTCTCCGGCATCGAGTCGACCCCCCAGCCGTCCCGCATCAGCGGGTTGACCAGCCGCCAGCCCAGGGTCGTGTCGTACATCTCGGCCGAGCGGGAGTACGCCGAGGTCGCCTTCGGCACGACGAACGGCGCCCGGCTCATGCTCTCCACCCCACCGGCGACCACCAGGTCCGCCTCGCCGGCCACGATGGACCGGGCGGCGATGGCGAGGGCGTCCAGGCCGGAGCCGCAGAGCCGGTTGACCGTGCTGCCCGGCACCTCCTCGGGCAGGCCGGCGAGCAGCGCCGCCATCCTGGCCACGTTGCGGTTGTCCTCGCCGGCCTGGTTGGCGCAGCCGAGCACGACGTCGTCGACGCGGGCCCAGTCCACCGACGGATGCCGGGCGACCAACTCGCGGATCACGTGCGCGGCCAGGTCGTCGGGGCGGACGCCGGCCAGCGCGCCGGCGTACCGGCCGATGGGGGTACGGACACCGGCCACCAGGTATGCCACGGTCATCGCGAGTCCTTCGGGGGTGGGAAGGGCGGGGGTGAGGGCGTCCACCGGGTCGCAGGGGACTCCCCAGCCGCCAGGATATCCACGCTCCCAGCGGATAGGTTGGCGGCATGGCCCGGGCCCAGTTCAGCGCAGAGACCAGCCGTGGTGGCGTTTTCGTCCGCCAGCCCAACCGCTTCACCGGTCGGGTCACCGCCGACTCGGCCTCCCCGCCGGGTGGCGGCCCGGACGAGCAGGATCGCTGGCCCCTGGAGGCCGGCCGGTACCGGCTGATCTGGTGCCGCGCGTGCCCGTGGGCGCACCGGGCGAGGATCGTGCGCGGCCTGCTCGGGCTGGACGACGCGATCTCGCTGGGCACCGTCGACCCGATCCGGGACGAGCGCGGCTGGGCGTTCGCCCTCGACCCGGACGGCTTCGACCCCGTCCTCGGTGTCAGCTTCCTCTCCGAGGCGTACCTGGCCACCGACGCGGACTACACCGGCCGGGTGACCGTGCCGGCGCTTGTCGACACGCTGACCGGCCGGGTGGTCACCAACGACTACCCGCAGCTCACCCTCGACTTCTCCACCGAGTGGCGGTCGCTGCACGCGCCCGGTGCACCCGACCTGTACCCGGTCGCGCTGCGCCCGGAGCTGGACGCGTTGATGGCCGAGATCCACACCGACGTCAACAACGGCGTCTACCGGTGCGGGTTCGCCACCTCGCAGGAGGCGTACGACGAGGCGTTCCGGGCGCTCTTCGCCCGACTGGACGCGCTGTCCGAACGGCTGGCCGGGCAGCGCTACCTGATGGGAGACACGATCACCGAGGCCGACGTGCGGCTGTTCACCACGCTGGTGCGCTTCGACGCCGCGTACCACGGGCACTTCAAGTGCAACCGCAGCAAGCTGACCGAGATGCCGGTGCTCTGGGCGTACGCCCGGGACCTGTTCCAGACCCCGGGCTTCGGCGAGACGGTGGACTTCGACCACATCAAGCGGCACTACTACGGGACCCACCGCGAGATCAACCCGACCGGCATCGTGCCGCTGGGGCCCGATGAGTCCGGTTGGACGACGCCGCACGGGCGTGGCTGAGCCGGGGCGGGCCGGCACCGCGACGGCACCCGCCACCCGCGGGGACGTCGCCCGCCGGGTCGCCGGGTCCGCCGCCGCCGGCTGCGCGGTGGCCGGCGCGGTCGCGGTGACGGTCGCGGTCGTCGCCGGTCCCGGTCCCGGTCTGACCGGGTACGTGAGCGAGGCGGGCATCGCTGGCAGCGCGCACGCGGTGACGTACCGGATCGGGGTTCTCGCCCTGGCCGGCGCGTTGCTGCTGATCGCCGCGGCGCTGCCTCCCGGGGTACGGGTGGTGCCGGCGCTGCTCGCCACCGGCGCGGTGCTCACCGCGGTGTCCGGGGCGGTGACCTGCTCCGCCGGCTGCCCACTGCCGCCGTTCGAGCGGACCACGGTGGCCGACCTGGTGCACGGGGGCGCGAGCATCGCGGCGACGGCGGCGGTGGTCCTCGCCATGGTCGCGCTGGCCGTGTCCGGGCCGGCCGGGGCAATGGTCCGCCGGTTGGCGGCCGGCACGGCCGTGCTCGCCCTGCCGCTGTGCGCGACGATCGGGTTGGCCATGCTCGTGGTCGGCCGGGGCGCCCTGGTCGGCGTGGTGGAGCGGCTGGTTCTCGGGCTCGCGGTGTTGTGGGGCGCGGCCACCGGCACGGCCCTGGCCCTGGCCCGCCGCGAGCAGGGTTTGTAAGGAGCGTCACGGCCATCGCGCCTTGCAGATCGCGCCGATCGGCGTATCGTCGGCGAGTGATGACCAACATCTGGGATCTCACCGTTCGCCTGTATGTCGATCTCCGACTGCAGGCCAGCGGCATCTGTCCGGCGTAGCCGCCCACCACGCGCCTACCCCGACCAGATCAGACAAGTGGACATCTCATGCCCTTCGGCCTGCGCAAAATTCCCTTCTCCGTGCAGATCCTCCTCGGCCTCGTGCTCGGCGTCGCGCTCGGCTTCCTGGCCCGCAGCAACGACCTGAGCTGGCTGACCAGCACCCTGCACACCGTCGGCAGCCTCTTCATCCAGCTCCTCAAGCTGGCCGTGCCGCCGCTGGTCTTCACCGCCATCGTGGTCAGCGTGGTCAGCCTGCGCGGCGTGGCCAACGCCGCCCGGCTCGCGCTCAAGACCCTGATGTGGTTCGGCATCACCGCGCTGATCGCGGTGAGCATCGGCATCGGCCTCGGCCTGCTCACCGACCCTGGCAAGGGCGTCACCCTCGACGTGGCCGGCGCCACCGCGCCGAAGAAGACCGGCTCTTGGACCGACTTCCTCACCGGCATCGTGCCGACCAACCCGGTCGGCGCGTTCGTCGAGGGCAACGTCCTTCAGATCGTCTTCCTCGCCCTGGTGGTCGGCGCCGCCGCGCTGCTCATCGGCGAGGCCGCCGAGCCGTTCGTGAGCCTCAACCGCTCGGTGCTGGCCATCGTCCAGAAGGCGCTCTGGTGGGTCATCCGCCTCGCCCCGATCGGCACCCTCGGCCTGATCGGCAACGCCGTCGCGTCGTACGGCTGGGACCTGCTGGCGCCCCTCGCCAAGTTCACCACCGCCGTCTACGTCGGCTGCGCCATCGTGCTGTTCGTGGTCTACCCGCTGGTGCTGATCCTCGCCGGCCGGCTCAACCCGCTGCGCTTCTTCGCCGGCGCGTGGCCCGCGATCGAGCTGGCCTTCGTGTCCCGCTCCTCGGTGGGCACCATGCCGGTGACCCAGCGCTCCGTCGAGCGGCTCGGCGTCCCCCGCGAGTACGCCTCGTTCGCGGTGCCGTTCGGCGCCACTACGAAGATGGACGGCTGCGCCGCGATCTACCCGGCCCTCGCCGCGATCTTCGTGGCGCAGGTGTTCGGCGTGCAGCTCGGCGTCACCGACTACCTGCTCATCGCGTTCGTCTCGGTGGTCGGCTCGGCGGCCACCGCCGGCCTGACCGGAGCGATCGTCATGCTCACCCTCACCCTGAGCACGCTGGGTCTGCCGCTGGCCGGCGCCGGCCTGCTGCTGGCCATCGACCCGATCCTGGACATGATCCGCACCGCCACCAACGTGGCCGGGCAGGCGCTCGTGCCGACCGTCGTCGCCGCCCGTGAGGGCACCCTCGACCGGGCCGCGTACGAGTCCGCGGGCCGGCGGGATCTCGTCGACCCGGAGCCGGTCGCCGACACCCGGCCCGAGCTCAGCCCCGTCCCTGCCTGACAGCTCACTGCACGGCGACGGGCCCCTCACCCGGGGCCCGTCGCCGTTTTGGAAAGGATGACCCCATGAGCGCCCTGTTCACTCCCCTGGCCCTGCGCGGCGTCACCCTGCCCAACCGGATCGCCGTGGCGCCGATGTGCCAGTACTCGGCCGGAGCGGACGGCCTGCCCACCGACTGGCACCTCATCCACCTCGGCACCCGCGCGGTCGGCGGGGCCGGACTGGTGCTGACCGAGGCGACCGCCGTACTCCCCGAGGGCCGGATCTCCCCGCAGGACACCGGGCTGTGGTCCGACGCGCACGTGGACGCCTGGCGACCGGTGACCGCGTTCGTCGCCGCCCACGGTGCGGTGCCGGCCGTCCAGCTCGCGCACGCCGGTTTCAAGGCCTCCACCTACCGCCCGTGGGCGCCGGAGCGCGGCGGAGTGCCGGACGCCGAGGGTGGTTGGACGCCCGTCGCTCCCGGGTCCGAGCCGTTCACTCCCGGCTACCGGACGCCGACCGCCCTCGACGCGGCGGGCATCGCCCGCGTGGTCGACGCGTTCGCCGCCGGCGCCGAGCGGGCCCTCGCGGCCGGTTTCGCCGCCGTGGAGATCCACGCCGCGCACGGTTACCTGCTCAACGAGTTCCTGTCGCCGCTGACCAACCACCGCACCGACTCCTACGGCGGCGACCGGGCCGCCCGGATGCGGCTCACCCTGGACGTCGCCCGTGCGGTGCGCGCCGCGGTCGGCGAGAGCGTGCCGGTGCTGACCCGGATCTCCGCCACCGACTGGGTCGAGGGCGGCTGGACCGTCGAGGACAGCGTGGTGCTCGCCGGTGAACTGGCCGGCGTCGGCGTCGACCTGGTTGACACCTCCTCCGGCGGCGTCAGCGCCGACCAGCGCATCCCGCTCGGCCCCGGCTACCAGGTGCCGCTGGCCGCCCAGATTCGCCGCGAGGCGGGCGTGCCGACCGGCGCGGTCGGCCTGATCGTCGAGCCGGAGCACGCCGAGCAGATCGTCGCCAGCGGCGAGGCCGACCTGGTGCTGCTCGGCCGGGAGCTGCTGCGCGACCCGTACTGGCCGCGCCGCGCCGCGGCGAAGCTCGGCGGCGCGTACAGCGGGCCCGCCCAGTACGCCCGCGCCTGGTGATTCCCGCCGGTCGGGCGGCTGCCGTCACCGGCAGTCGCCCGACCGTCAGCCGGCCAGCGTCAGACGGCGCGGCGAGGTGCCCCACAGATCACGGAGCCCTGAGCAGGGCTTGCGGTCAGGTCTGAGCGACGCGGCGCACGATGCCGAGCAGCGCCTCCTGCACGTCGTCGATGGGCCGGTCGGGCTGGAACACCAGCCAGTCCACGGCCACCACCAGACCCACCCCGAACAGCGCCGAGGAGGCGGTGGGCACGTCCAGATCGGCCGGCAGGTCCCCGCTGTCCACCCCGGCCCGTACGGTCTCGGCGATCACCGCGATCGCCTCGCCGCGTAACAGCCGCAACGTCTGCTGCCACTCCCGGTTGGTCCGCCACATCTCCGACAGCAGCAGTTGGGCGAAGGCCCGGTACCGGCGGATGTACTCCAGTTCGGCGCGCACCAGGGCCGCCAGCGCGGCGCGCGGCGGCTGCCCGGCGACCGCCGCCCGGAACTCGGCGGTGAGCAGGCCGATGCCGTGGCGCAACAGCTCCTCGAAGAGCACCGTCTTGGACTCGAAGTTGTAGTAGACCGTGCCCTTCGCGACACCGGCCCGGGCCGCGATGTCGTCCACGGTGGTCGCGGAGAAGCCGCGCTCGGCGATGAGGTCCACCGCGGCGACGAAGAGCCGCTGACGCGTGTCCTCCCGCCGTCTCGACCGTCCGTCCGTCACCGGCCCATCCTCACATGGTCAGCTCGGGGTGCAGCTTCGCCGGGGTGAGCCGGCGTGAGCGACGGGCCGCGCTGGCGGTCAGGGCCAGCGCCGCCACCGTGAAACCGAGCAGCACGAGCACCGCCGTCACCACCGGGCCAGCCGGGCCGCCGTTGATGGTGTGGCGCAGCCCGGCCACCACGTAGCTCATCGGCAACCAGGGGTGGATGGCCTGGAAAAAGGCGGGCGAGGTCTGGACCGGGTAGGTGCCGCCCGAGGACGTGAGCTGAAGCATCAGCAGGGCCAGCGCGGCGAGCCGCCCGGCGGGGCCGAGC
Source organism: Micromonospora sp. NBC_00617 (assembly GCF_045161355.1). Classification (NCBI taxonomy): domain Bacteria; kingdom Bacillati; phylum Actinomycetota; class Actinomycetes; order Micromonosporales; family Micromonosporaceae; genus Micromonospora; species Micromonospora sp. NBC_00617. The sequence continues at coordinate 4,301,792 of NZ_CP107751.1, forward strand.
TGGGCGCCCAGCCACTGCATGATCGCGGTGAAGGCGAGCGAGACCAGCGCCAGCAGACCCAGCGTCGCGGCGGGGCGCACCGGGTCCAGCCCCAGCACCAGCGTCACCACGGTGAAGAGGACACCGGCCTGGGCCAGCCCGACCGCCGCGGCGGGCAGCCAGCCGGCCAGCGCGACCCTCCCTACGGGAGCGCCGGACATGACGTGCCGCCGGTTGACCGGCCGCAGCAGCATGTATGTGATCATCGCGCCGACCCAGAGCGCCAGACCGAGGAAGTACGGCGCGAAGCCGACCCCGTACGAGCCGGCCGGGTGGCGGGCCGAACGGTCCAGTGACACCGGATCGCCGAGGATGCCGGAGCGGGCGTCCGCGTCGTCGTACCCCGGAATCTTCTTCTCTCCGTCGGCCAGGCCGTCGGCGAGGTCACCGGCCCCGCCGCCCAGCCGGGTCAGCCCGGAGGCCAACTCGCCGGCGCCGCTCTCCAGCCGGACCAGGCCGTCGGCGAGCCGGTCGCCGCCGACGCTGAGCCGGTCGAGCCCGCCGTCCAGCTCGCGGGCCCCGGTGGCCAGGCGGAACAGCCCGCCGCGCAGCTGCTCGGCCCCGGTCGCCGCGTCGCCGAGACCGTCGCGCAGTTGGGCACTGCCGTCGGCGAGGGTGCCCAGCCCGGCTGCCAGCTCGTCGACCTTGCCGCGTGCGGCGGCCACGTCGTCGGCCAGGTGCGGCGCCGCGGCGGCGATCTGCCGCGCCGTGGCGGCCACCACGGTCATCCGCTCGCGCAGCGCGGTCAGGTCGGCCTGGTCGAGACCATCGACGACCGCCCGCGCCGCCTCGACTCCGGCCACTGCCGCCGTCCGGGCGGCGACGACGGTCGGATCGTCGGCCAGCTCCGGGTGCGCGGCGACCAGGGCGTCGAGCCGATCGCGCACCACCTGGGCCTGGGTCTGGGCCTTCTGCGCACGCTGCGGCAGAGCGTCCAGACCGTCGGCGAGCGCCTGCGCCCCGTCGGCGATGGCCGTCGCCGACCGCTCGATCTGCTCGGCGTTCTCCCGCAGCACCGGCTCGATCGTCGCGGCCGCGCCGTCCACCCTGCTGGCCACCGCGCGGGTCGCCGTCGCGGCGCGCGCGGTGCCGTCGGCGAGCTGCGCGGCACCGGTCCGCAGTTGATCCAGCCCGGTGGCCAACTCGTCGGCGCCCCGCGCGCTCGCGTCCAGGCCGGCGGAGAGCCGGCCCGCCCCGGCGGCGGAGCTGTCCAACCCGTCTGCGACCTGCCCGGCACCGTCGGCCGAGCTGTCCAACCCGTCGGCGATACGACCCGCGCCCGCCTCGGAGCTGCCCAGCCCGTCGGCGAGCTGACCGGCGCCGTCGGCGGCCCGATGAGTCTCGGCCTTGGCATCGGTGAAGCCCACCAGCATCCGGGCGAAGTAACCGGATGCGGCGCTCTCGGCCGCGGCGGCCCGGATCTCGCTGAACGCCGAGCGGGCGAGCAGACCGGACAGGTAGTTGGTGGCGTCGTCGTTGACCACCTTCAGCTCGCCCCGCTGGGCCCGCTGGCCGGGCTCCGGGCTCGCGGCGAGCGTCGCCGAGAAGTCCGCCGGAATGGAGAACACCAGGTGGTAACGGCCGTTGCGCAACCCCGCGTCGGCGTCCTCGGCATCGGTGACCTGCCAGCCGAACACCCGACGGTCGATCAGCTCGTCGGTCAGGTCCTGCCCGGCGTGCACCACCGACCCGTCGCTGGCCGTCGCCGGCCGGTCGGCGTTCACCAGGGCGACCGGAATCCGGTCCATCTTTCCGTACGGATCCCAGAAGGCGTAGAGGTAGAGCGCCCCGTAGAGCAGCGGCACGACGGTCAGCACGGCCAGCGCGGCGCGCGGCAGCCGCCCCCGGGTCATCCGGCGCAACTCGAACCAGGCCAGTCGGACAACACTCATCGGTTCACCTCGGCGTCCTGGCCGGCGGCGGCCCCGACGGCAACAGCGGTTGTGGACGGGCCCAGTCGGTGCACGATCGACGGCGAATGCGGTTCCACCTCGCGGGCGGTCACCACCACCGCGATGCCCCGGTCGGTCAGCCGACCGAGAAGGCCCCAGAGCAGGGCGCGGTCCGCATCGTCCGTACCCGCGTCGATGTCGTCGGCAAGGATCAGCCCCGGCCCCGCGAGGGTGGCGAGCACCAGCCCGAGGATCTGGCGCTGCACCGGGGTCAGGTCCCGTCCTCGGCTGGCCGGGTCGAGCGGGATGTCCGTGCCCAGTCCGGCACCTTCGACAACTGCGGCGACCGCGTCCCGCCGGCCCTGTCTCGGCCACCCGCGACGGCCAATTGGTCGACCGCCCACCGTGCCGCACCCGAAGAACCCTCGACGGCCCGTCGACCTTCGGCCGCCTCCGCCTTCACCAGCGCTTTCGCTTTCGCTTTCGGCAGCGTCGGCAAGCCCGACAGCCGCGAACTCGCCCGCCGCACCGCCACGAAGGGCCGTGGGTCCGGCGCGGTCAGCTCGCCGCCCAAGCAGCGACAGTCGTTCCGAGATGTGCTCGGCGACCGTCAACTCCGGGTCGGGCTCGTGCACCCCGGCCACCTGACCGAGCGCCGCCACCGCACGGCGCTCCAACTGGCCTTCGCTAGTGGGGAAGCGGCTCGCCAGGGCGAGGAGCAGAGAGGTCCGTCCGCTACCGGGCACCCCGACGATCGCGTGCAGCTCACCCGCGTTGACCGCAAGGTCGACACCCCGAAAAACCCACCCTCGGGCGGTACGCAGGCCAAGACCCCTCGCCTCGACGACCATCACGCCCACCCCGATCACTGTACTGACTGGTCAGTCTAAAAACATGGCCCAGCCTAGGCGTGCTGGTCGGGTTCGCGCCCGTCTGGGACGCGTGATCCCGGTCATCACCCGCGCGTGGATGCGTGCCGCCGAGCCGGCTCCGCCGCTTGGCGTGATCAACACGAGGTCGGCGATGTCGGGGTATCAACCCGCCCCGGATACCCCGACATCGGCGGACCCGAGTCGATCACCACCCAGACGCACCCTCCGGCGGCGTTCGCTGCGCCAGATGGGCGGGACGTCCGTTTCCGGACGGCCGTTGGGCCCGCCTGACGGCGGCGTCGACGGCGACGGCTTCGACGAGCGGCGCCCAGGTGTGACCGGTCGCATCCGTCGGGCGGAATCGTGGCGGGCCGGGGGTCGTTACATACCCGACGATCGCAGGACCACGACCACCCCGCCCGGTTCGACTGGGATGGGAATGGCCGGTCGGGCCGGGTCGTTGCAGATCCCCGAACGACCGTGGGCTCGCCCCCAGGGCCTGGCCCCGGTCAGGGCCCGGGAATGACCCCGGCCCGGCGGTCGTTACACACGGTCCGGCGCCACGAGCCCCGCTCGCGGGCCGCCCCCGGGAATGACCTCGGGCCGGTGGTCGTTACATACGGTCCCGGCGCCACGAGCCCCCGCTCGCAGGTCGCCCGCGCCGCGAACCCCCGGGTTCGCCGGCCGCCCCGCAGACTTTCCCCTGTTTGTGCAGCGCCGGACGAGGTGCTCACACCCGCGTCACCGTCCCCCGATGGTGGTGTGTGGTGTTCCTACCCCCGAAGGAGCTACCCCCATGAACACGATCTTCCGCAAGAGCATGCTGTCCGTTGCCGGTATCGCGTTCGCCGGTGGTGTCTTCGCCGGCCCGATCGCCGCGCACGCCAACCCCGTTGATGCCAAGCCGGCCGCGGCAGCCGTACACACCGCGGCGTCGAAGCCGCAGGGCGCCCAGTCGCACATCACCCTCAACGACGAGCAGACCGCCAACGTCAAGGCGATCATCGCCGCCACGAAGAAGGCCGGCCTGCCCGAACGCGCCGCGGTCATCTCGATCGCCACGAGCCTGCAGGAGTCCAAGCTGGAGAACCTGGGTCACCTCGGCGACGCCAACGACCACGACTCGCAGGGCCTGTTCCAGCAGCGCCCCTCCAGTGGTTGGGGCACCCCCGAGCAGATCACCAACCCCGAGTACTCCACCACCGCGTTCCTCAAGGGCCTGCGTCAGGTTGACGGCTGGCAGGACATGCCGCTGACCAAGGCCGCCCAGACCGTGCAGGTCTCCGCCTACCCCGACGCCTACGCCCAGTGGGAGCAGCAGGCCACCGACCTCGTCGCCCAGCACTGGAACAGCTGACCCACCGCACCACCCCGACCGATGGCCGGCACCCGAGAACGGGTGCCGGCCATCGGCATACCCAACCCCGGCTCGGGCTCAGAAGAGGACGGTGGCGAGCGTGCCGACCGGCTGGAAGCCGCACCGCTCGTACACCCGGCGGGCCGGCAGGTTGAAGTCGTTGACGTACAGGCTGACCGTGGGGGCGGCCCGGAGCAGCGCGTCGCGTACGACGGCGGCCATCGCACCGGCGGCGATGCCCCGGCCCCGCCACTCCGGCGCGACCCAGACGCCCTGGACCTGAGCGGTCCGTTTGGTCACCACGGCCAGCTCGGCCTTGAACACGACCTTGCCGTCGACGAACCGGGCGTACGCGCGACCGGCGCGGACCAGGTCGTTGACTCTGCGGCGGTAGCTGCGGCCGGCGTCCTCGGCGAGCGGGGAGACACCCACCTCCTCGGTGTACATGGCGACGGCCGCCGGAAACAGCCGGTCGACCTCGCCGGAGCGGACGCGGCGTACCTCTGGATCGGCCGGTACGGCCGGCAGTGTGTCGGTGACCAACAGCGGCTGGTTGGGGCGGACGTCGCGGGCCGGGCCCCACGTGCCGGAGAGCCGGTCCCAGAGGCCGAGGACGGCGTCGGCGCGGCCGACGATGGAGGAGCAGAGCCGCTCCTCCCCCGCGAGCAGGTCGGCGAAGGCGGACACAGCGGCGTCGGTGGCGAGCACCGGCGTCAGGTTGCCACCGAGCCAGCACAGCGATTCGAGGTTGCGCCGGGTGCCGTACCCCAGGATCCGCCCTTCGGCCCGCCACCAGGAGAGCCCGCGCGCGGCGATGCGCTCCGCGACCTGCGCGCCCGCGAACGGGTCACGGTCGAGGAGGCGCTCGACCGCGCGGCGCTCCGATTCCCCCAGTTGCCGTACCGGCACCGTCAGCACGACTACCAGCCTGCCAGATCGACCCCCCGCCCCGCCGGCCGAGTGGCGAGCCCGGCCGTCAGACGGTCAGCGGCGCGGCGACCGGGCTGGTCGGGCGGGTCCGGCCGGCCCACCGGACGACCGGGGGAACCAGGGCACCGAGCAGGAGGAACAGCCCGCCCAGCGCGAGCCATCCCAATACGCCCCAACCGAGGGCGAGGCTGGTCACCACGACGGGCGCGAGCATCTTGCCCAGCTCGTAACCCATGCCGTACGTCCCCTGGTACTGCCCGTGCGCGTCGGCGGGCGCCAGCCCGAAGGAGATCCCCCATCCGGCGGCGGAGTGCCACAGCTCCCCGATCACGTGCGCCAGCGACCCGCAGCAGAGCAGGCCGATGGCGCCCGGTGTGGGCAGCGCGCCGCTGGCGGCGAACAGTACGCAGGCCAGCGCGATGACGGCCCCCGCCCGGCGGGACGCGCGGGCGGCCCCCGGCAGGGTGACGGCGCTGCGTGCCGCGCGTACCTGCAGGAGCACCACCAGCGCGGTGTTGACCAGCGTCAACACCGAGATCATCCAGGCCGGCGCGGTGGTGTGCCCGGCGATCCACAACGGCAGGGCGAGGGTGAGCAGGCTGAAGTGCATGGACATCAGCCCGTCGAGCAGGGTGAAGGCGAGGAACGGGCGGTCCCGTAGGGCGACCAGCCGGGGTCCTCGCGTCGGGGCGGCGACGGGTGCGACGGTGGGCAGCCGGACGGAGATCGCCGCTGCGGCCAGCGACGCCGCCGCCGTGGTCAGGATCAGCGTGAGGTAGCCGGCGCGGGTGTCGGCGGCGATGGCGAAGCCGCCGAGGACGGCGCCGACGGAGATCCCGACGTTGGTGGTGGCTCGCAGGTAGGCGCGGGTGTGCACCCGCTGGTCGGCCGGGATCGAGCCGGCGATGAGCGCTCCCCGGGCGCCGCGCTCGACCGCGTCGGCGAGCGCCGTGGCGGCGCCGACCAGCAGGAAGGCGGGGAACGAGCGGACGGTGATCAGCCCGGCGGTCAGGACGCTGGCCGCGATCAGCCCGCCGACCTGTGCGCCGCGTGGCCCGACGCGGTCGGCCAGGTAGCCGCTCGGCGCGCTCGCGAGCACGCCGACGAGCGCCGAGATGGTCAGCCCGACACCGACCTGGGTGGCCGAGAGGCCGACCGAGCGGGTGAGAAAGAGCGCGCTGGCGACCAGCCACAGGCCCCGCCCGACGGTCTTGACCAGGGTGCCGATGGTGAGGATCCGGGCCGGGCCGGGCGGTGGGAGCAGACGCATGCCCGACACCTTAACAAGACGTACGTACGGTTTATAAGTAGGGCCTTGCCGGCGATGCATTGCCGATATATCGTTGATGCATCAGCGACAGTACGGAGAGAGGAAGAACCGCATGAGGTTCCATCGACAGCACCACCCGATGCACGAGGCGCGGATGCGGGGGTTCGGCTTCCCGCCGGTCCCGCCCGGCCCGCACGGCCACGGCCACGAGCACGGCGGCCCCTGGGGCGGACGCGGTCGCGGACGGGGCAGGGGCCGCCGCCCCAACGTCCGTGGCGCGGTGTTGGCCCTGCTCACCGAGCGGCCGATGCACGGCTACGAGATGATCCAGGAGATCGACTCGCGCACCGGCGGCGCCTGGCGGCCCAGCCCGGGTTCGATCTACCCCACCCTTCAACTCCTGGAGGACGAGGGTGTGATCGCCGCCAGCACCGAGGAGTCCAGCGGTGGGCGCAAGCGGTTCACGGTCACCGAGGCCGGGCAGGCGGAGGCCACCGCGGCCGCGCAGACCCCGGCGTGGGCGGATGTCGCCCAGGGCACCGTGAGCAGTTGGCACGACATCCGCGACTCCGGCGCGCAGGCGATGAACGCCCTGCGTCAGGTGATGATGAACGGCACCGACGACCAGCGTGAGCGGGCCGCCCAGGTGCTCGACGAGACCCGGCGCAAGCTGTACGCGATCCTCGCCGAATCCGAGTGAGATCGGCAGAACGAATGCGGGCCGCTCCCCGAGGGGGAACGGCCCGTATTCGTCGAACTGACTCAGTGCACGGTGACCGTCGGGCCGGTGACCAGCCCGCGCAGCTCCTCGGGAAGCTCGGCGCCCATCTCGTCGGCGATGCGCAGCGCCTCCTCGATCAGCGTCTCCACGATCTGCGCCTCGGGCACCGTCTTGACGACCTGGCCCTTGACGAAGATCTGGCCCTTGCCGTTGCCGGAGGCGACCCCGAGGTCGGCCTCGCGGGCCTCGCCCGGACCGTTCACGACGCAGCCCATGACGGCGACCCGCAGCGGCACCGGCAGCCCTTCCAGGCCGGCGGTGACCTCCTCGGCGAGCTTGTAGACGTCCACCTGGGCCCGCCCGCAGGACGGGCAGGAGACGATCTCCAGACCGCGCTCGCGCAGACCGAGGGACTCCAGGATCTGGTTGCCGACCTTGATCTCCTCGACCGGCGGGGCGGACAGCGACACCCGGATGGTGTCGCCGATCCCCTCGGCCAGCAGCGCGCCGAACGCGACCGCCGACTTGATGGTGCCCTGGAAGGCCGGCCCGGCCTCGGTGACGCCGAGGTGCAGCGGGTAGTCGCACTGCTCGGCGAGCTGCCGGTACGCGCGGATCATCACGACCGGGTCGTTGTGCTTGACCGAGATCTTGATGTCGCGGAAGCCGTGCTCCTCGAACAGCGAGCACTCCCACAGCGCCGACTCGACAAGCGCCTCGGCGGTGGCCTTGCCGTACTTGGTCAGCAGCCGCTTGTCCAACGAGCCCGCGTTGACGCCGATCCGGATCGGCACCCCCGCGTCCCCGGCGGCACGAGCGATCTCCTTGACCTTGTCGTCGAACTGCCGGATGTTGCCCGGGTTGACCCGGACCGCCGCGCAGCCCGCGTCGATCGCGGCGAAGACGTACTTGGGCTGGAAGTGGATGTCGGCGATCACCGGGATCTGCGACTTCTTGGCGATCGCGGGCAGCGCCTCGACGTCGTCCTGCGACGGCACCGCCACCCGGACGATCTGGCAGCCGGACGCGGTCAGCTCGGCGATCTGCTGCAGGGTCGCGTTGACGTCGGAGGTGAGGGTCGTGGTCATCGACTGCACGGACACCGGCGCACCGCCGCCGACGGGCACCGAACCGACCATGATCTGGCGGCTGGCCCGGCGGGGAGCGAGCGGCGGGGGCGGCACGGCGGGCATACCGAGACTGATAGCGGTCACTTCAGGCACTCACCTTGAGAAGAGCGTGATCGGGTTGACGACGTCCGCGGCGATGGTGAGCAGCGTGAACGCGCCGCCGATCAGGATCACCGCGTACGTGAAGGGCATCAGTTTGAGGTAGTCGACCCGGCCCGGGTCGGCCCGGCCGATCCGGGCGTAGACCCAGGAGCGGACCCGCTCGAACCAGGCGATGGCGATGTGGCCGCCGTCCACCGGGAGGAGCGGCAGCAGGTTGAACACCCCGATGAAGAAGTTCAGCGACACGAAGAGCATGAAGAAGACCAGCCAGGCGTTGTTCTCCACGGCCTCGCCGCCGAGTCGGCTGGCGCCGACCACGCTGATCGGGGTGTCCACGTCCCGCTCGCCGCCGGTGAGGGCGGTCCACAGGGCGGGCACCTTCTGCGGGATGCGCTGCAACGCCTGGGCGGTGCCGACGGCGAGTTGACCGGTGAAGTCGGCGGTGGCCCCGAAGGCGGCCCCCGGCCCGTACGTCACGCGGGTGGGGGTGCTGGGCACGAGACCGACGCCGAGCGCGGCCACCGGCGCGGCGGCGCCCTTCGGGTCGTCCAGCGGTGGACGCTGGGTCTGCGCGAGCACCGTGCTGGTGCTGACCGCCTGCCCGTCGCGGACGTACTCGATCCGCGTGGTGTCGCCCGGCTTGAGACTGCGCAGCGTGGTCAGCAGGTCGCCGTAGTTGCCGATCGGCGTGCCGTTGATCGAGGTGATCCGGTCGCCGTCGCGTAGCTGCGCCTGAGCGGCCGGGCTGGCCGCGTCGGCGGGGGTGCACGCCCGCAGCGCGTTCTCCGGCACCACGCAGGGGCTGAGCTGGATGACGGCGGGCTCCTTGCGGGCCTGCGCGTCGGTGGTCGGGAAGTCCGGGTTGGGCAGGCCGGCGGAGACGGCGAGGATCCAGATGGTGATCAGCGCGAGCGCGAAGTGCGTGATCGAGCCGGCGGCCATCACGATCGTCCGCTTCCAGACCGGGTAGCGCCACATCACCCGCGGCTCGTCGCCGGGCTCGACGTCGTCGTCCTGCGGCGTCATCCCGACGATCTTGCAGAAGCCGCCGAGAGGGATGCCCTTGAGGCCGTACTCGGTCTCACCCCGCTTGAACGACCAGATGGTGGGGCCGAAGCCGACGAAGTACTTCGTGACCTTCATCCCGAACGCCTTGGCGGTGAGCAGGTGCCCCGCCTCGTGCAGACTCACCGAGACGAGGATGGCCAGGGCGAAGAGGACCACCCCGAGCAGGTACGACATCAAGCTCCTTCCACCGAACCCGCGATGATCTCCTGCGCATGCGCACGCGCCCACGACTCGGCCGCGAGCACGTCCCCGACGGTACCTGGTTCGTCGAAGTCTGGAGCCTCCTCCAACACTCGTTCGAGGGTGTCGACGATGCCGAGGAACGGCAGTCGGCCCGCGACGAAGGCCGCCACGCACTCCTCGTTCGCCGCGTTGTAGATCGCCGGGCGGCACCGTCCGGCCTCCCCGGCGGCCTTGGCCAGCGCGACGGCCGGGAACGCCGCGTCGTCCAGCGGCGCGAACTCCCAGGTGTGCGAAGCCGTCCAGTCGACGGCGGTGGCGGCCTCGGGCACCCGGTCCGGCCAGCCGATGCCCAGCGCGATGGGCAGCCGCATGTCCGGTGGGCTGGCCTGGGCGATCGTCGACCCGTCCACGAACTCGACCATCGAGTGGATCACCGACTGCGGGTGCACCATCACGGTGATGTCGGTGTACGGCACGTCGAACAGCTCGTGCGCCTCGATCACCTCAAGCGCCTTGTTGACCATGGTCGCCGAGTTGATCGTGACGACCGGCCCCATGTTCCACGTCGGGTGCGCGAGCGCCTGCTCCGGTGTGACCTGCGTCAACTCGTCGCGCCGCCGCCCCCGGAACGGGCCGCCGCTGGCCGTGACGATCAGCCGCCGCACCTCACCGCGCGTCCCGGAGCGCAGACACTGGGCCAGCGCCGAGTGCTCCGAGTCGACCGGCACGATCTGCCCCGGCCGCGTCACCGCGGCCTTGACCAGCGGGCCGCCGGCCACGAGCGACTCCTTGTTGGCCAACGCGAGGGTACGACCACCACGCAGCGCGGCCAGCGTAGGAGCGAGGCCCAGCGAGCCGACCACCCCGTTGAGCACGACGTCGCACGGCCACTGGGCCAGCTCGGTCATCGCGTCCGGACCGGCCACGATCTTGGGAAGCTTGAAGTCCCCGGTTGCCCACCCGCGCCGGCTCGCCTCGGCGTAGAACGCGAGCTGGAGATCCTGCGCGGCGGACGCCTTGGCCACCCCGACCGCCTCGACGCCCAACTCCAGGGCCTGCGCGGCGAGCAGCTCGACGTTGCCACCGCCCGCACCGATGGCGACCACCCGGAACCGGTCCGGGTTGCGCCGGACGATGTCGATGGCCTGCGTGCCGATCGAACCGGTGGACCCGAGCAGGACGAGGTCGCGGGGGGAAGTCACGCGGCTATTCTCCCCCACCGTCACTGAACGCCCGCTGGGAGCCTCAGCCCTCCGCGCCCGCCGGCCGCTCCCAGTGCGCGCCGTCGACCATGATCGACTCGACTTTCAGGAAGTCGGGGCATCCGCGGCACCTCGACACCCCGACGTCAACGAAACCGTGTCGATCAAGCGTTGTCGCCGGCCGAGTCGGTGATCGTCGCGTCCGGCGGCGCCTCATCGCCGAGCAGATCGCCCGGATCGATGGAGAACTCGAACGGCTCCCGCATGACGAACCGCGTCCCGGCCGCGGCGGCGGCCACCGGCCGATACTCCCCCTCGATCAACTCGTACAGCGCAAGGGTGGGCACCCGGTTGCGCAGGTCGACGCGGAGGAAGAAGGGCACGCCGACCGCGGCGTACTCGCGGGGCCGGTCGATGATGTCCTTGCGTCGGTTCCCGGGAGAGACAATCTCCCCCAACAACACGGCGTGTCTGATGTTCATCGTCGTTCGGCCGCCGCCCGGCGCGTCGAGGATGACGATGTCGGGGATGAAGAGATCGTCACCCGACACGACGTTCGTCTCAAGATAAAGCCACAGCTTGGCGCGGCGGGCCGCCTGCTTGAGGTGATACGCGAGATCCAGCTCCGCGTCCTGATGGTCGTACCCGGCATGTGGTGTCACGATCACGCTTCCGCTCAGGACCTCAACCTTGGGGCCGTTGGTCTCCGGCAACAGGTCGAGGGCGAGCTGCGCGGTCCACGGCTCGTCGTGCCACCGCAGCACGTCGAACGACGGCTCGGTGTGCTGCGGCGCCGGCTCCGGCGCGAACGCTGCCTGGGCCATCCGGGCTCACCCCCTCAGCGGACCATCATGCTCAGGTCAGCCTAGCCACCACAGTTCTCGACGCAGGGGATCGCACACCGAGTCCGCCAGCGATCACCCCCAGCATCTCGCGCGGCACGTGCAGATCTTGGGCAGTTTCCGTTAGGGCAGGACGGAAACTGTCCAAGATCTGCGAACCACAGACGAGTCGGGGGCGATCGCGTCCGCTCAGGTGGACGGGATCACGTTCAGCGGACCGACCGCCATCACGTACCCGCTGGTGTGGACGACGACCTGATCGGCGGTGACCGAGAGGATGCGACGGACCTGCTCGGGTAGCGCGACTGACCAGGTGACACGGCCGCTTTCGATATCCCAGACCCGCAGGACCCGGTCGGCGCACGCGGTGGCGACCACCGGGACGCCGTCGAGGACCACGGGCAGGATCACGTCGACCGTGCCCGGATGCGCCAGGGCTGGGCCGATCGACTCCCCGGTCGCGATGTCGGCGCAGGTGACCGTGCCGCTGACGACGCTGATCACGACTGATCCAAGGACGTGCAAGCGCCTGACGGCGGCTGCCCCCGGCCAGTCCCAACCCTCCGGGGCGGTTCGGTCGATCCGCTCGGCGAACCGGCCCGGCGGTGCCAGCTCGGTCAGATCGGCACTGTCGAACCAGCGGAAGCCGCCCGCGTCGGTGCCCGTCAGTACGACGGTGCGGCCATGAAGGTCGACGAGCGTCATCGAGGTCGTCTCGCGCAGTTCCAGTCGGACGGCGGCCCGCAAGGTCAGGGTGGCCGCGTCCCAGACCGCGAGGAGGCCGCCAATGCTGATCGCGGCGATGACGCCACCGCGCGCGGCGACCTCGTGGAGCACGGCGGGTGTCAGCGGCGGCTCGGGCGTGGTGTGGGTCTCGCCGGTGGCCGGGTCGACTGTCGTCGGCTTGAGGCTCCCCATCACGACGAGCAGGTCGCGGCCGGCAGCGGTAGTGGAGACCAGTCGCGGAGACCAGCCCGCAGCCCGGTGGACGATCCGCCGTTCACCAGCCGCTCCTGCGAGCCCGCTGCCATCTGCGGCGTCGACGACCTCGAATACGCCGCCCTCGTCCACGGCGACGACCACGGGTCGCCCGTCGACCTTGGAGATCACGGCATCCCGGAAGTAGGGCCGGTCCCTGTCGTCCTGCGGAAGCGGGTCGGCGAGTTCGAAGAGGTTGGTCCGCCCCTCGGTGCTGTTCGACTGCGCCACGAAGAGAAACGAGCCGCGCACGGCGACCCGACCGACGCGCTGAGTGAAATCGGTCCGGATCGTGCCGTGTAGGGTGCCGTTCCGCAGATCGATGATCCGCAACGCACGCCGCTCGCCGAGCACGGCCCAGGCACCGCCGGCAAGAAACGCCGGAGCGCTGTCCGGGTCTGCCGGGGTGGGAAACTGCGCTGTTGGTTCGACCGCCGTGGCGTCCCAGACGGTCAGGAGGCCGTCGCCGACCGTCACCGCGCGCCGCTGACCGTCGAGCACCGTCCAGCCGCCGCACGTCGTCGACCCGGCCACGGCCACCTCACCGGCGCGGCGCAGGCCGTCGAGGTCGTGGAAACACAGCGTCATGGAATCGGTGTCCTCGCCGCCAAGGCTCAGGACGATAGGAGCTTCGCCCGCACTGATCGCCACCCGGAAAACATCTCCGCTGTGGGCGGCGGTCCTGGCCAACTGCCGGCCGTCGGCGAGATCCCACAGCAGTAGGTAACCGCCTTCGGTGCCGGTGACCGCGACTCCGACGCCGACCGCGAGGCTGACGAGGCGCCCCGCTCGGCGGGGAATGTCGTCCGGGTCGGTGGCGAGCAACAGCTTCCCGGTCGCGAGGTCCCATACGCACAGCCGCTCATCCTCAACGGCGACGACGGTGGCACCGTTGAACACCGCCTCCACGTAGAAGGCATCGTCGCTGCTCTCCAGACGCACGCACTGTGCCTCGCCTTCGGCGAGTGGAATGCGATGCACGCTGCAACCTGCCATCGCCCAGGCGTACGTGTCGTCGAGGCGAACCGCCTTGATCAAGGATTCGAGCTGACGTACCTGCCGCAGCGCCGGACTCAACGGCTCGCCGGCCGTCCACCGGGGCAGGAGCGCCTCGGGCGCCTCTGCCCGTAGCTGATCGGCACCTGCCGTCTGTCCACTGCGTAACAGCGCCACCATGCGTTCGAACCGGTCCACCCCGCGGCCTCCCCAGAATTCGCGGGAAGGCTAACCCGGACCCACGACAGATCTTGGAGGGAAACTGCCTCGCCTGGGTCGGATTCCTCCAGAATCTCGTGAACGAGTTGGCGCGGGCGGCTCAGCGGTCGGCGTTCAACTGCTGTGCGCGAGTCGCCGTGACGAAGTCGCTCCAGGCCGACTCGGTGAAAGTCAGCACCGGCCCCTGCTGGTCTTTGCTGTCGCGCACGCCCACCGCGGCGGCGAAAACAGCCACCTCGACACAGTTGCCCTCGCCACCGGACCGGGTCGACTTGCGCCACACACTGTCACGCACCATCGGTCATCTCCTTCGCCATCGCCGCGATCAACTCACGGGACTCGTCGGCGCTGAGCGCCCGCTCGCCAACGGAGCGCCACGCGTCCTCGTAGATTTCGATCTCGTGGGTCTTGTCACGCACTATGGGACCGTCAACACTTCGACTGGCGTGACTATTTATGGGCTTGCGCGCGCGGACGCGTCGTCGGACAGCTAGGCGCCACACTCCGCGAGGTCGCGAGGCCGCGGGGACAGGCGGCGGGCGGCGGGCGGCGGGCGGCGGGCGGCGGGCGGCGGGCGGCGGGCGGCGGGCGGCGGGGCGAACGTCATTTCGAGCCGTATACCTCAGAGTCATAAAAATTCCCCTGAGGTATACGGCTTTGAGGCATGTTGGCCGCGAGCGCGGAGGCACGGGGCAGGGCACGGGGGCCCGGCGCGGCAGGGCGCGCAACGCAGGGCACAGGGGCGCGGGGCAGGGCACAGGGACGCGGGGCAGGGCACAGGGACGCGGGGCAGGGCACGGGGGCCCGGCGCGGCAAGGCGCGCGGCGCGCAACGCAGGGCACGGGGACGCGGGGCGGCAAGGCGCGCGGCGCGCAACGCAGGGCACGGGGACGCGGGGCGCAACGCAGGGCGTGGGGCGCGGGGCGGGGCACGGCCGGGTGCGCACGGCGAGGCGCAGGACCGGGGTGCCGGATTGGCATCCGGACCTGCGCCCTTCGAGGAGAGTGATCAGCCGCCCGGTGCCGCCAGGACGAACGTCTCCAACAACTCTCCGCCGTACCAGTCGGTGCGCTGTCCCACGTGCTCCATGCCGAGTCGCCGGCAGACCGCCATCGACGGCTCGTTGCCCGGTGACACGACCGCGTAGATCTCCGGGGTGCCGGTGGCGAACTCGCGCGCCATGACGGCACGCGCCGCCTCGGTGGCGTAGCCGTGACCCCAGGAATCCGGGTGCAGGTGCCAACCGACCTCGATGTCCGACGTACGGCGCGTCTCGTCCCGCCCCGGCAGCGGCTTGAGCAGCACGGTGCCCGCCACCAGTCCGCTGTCGCGCACCTCGATCGCCCACGTGCCGTACCGGCCACGGTCGGCGGCGTGCCGGTCCCGCCAGCGTCGCCACCGCTCGGCGGCCTGCGCCGGATCGGTCAGGGGCAGCCCGGGCGCCACGCCCAGCCAGCGGGTGATCTCCGGACGGGAGTAGATGTCGTAGATGCGGGCCAGATCGGCCGGATCGTCGGTCCAATCGCGCAGGATGAGACGTTCGGTGGCGAGAACAGTCATGACCGGCGATCTTAGGGAGTGACCGCCCCGAGGACAGGGAAGGAGACCCCGATGGGCAACGGATGGCAGCGCGCGAAGCGGATCACCAGTGCCGCGTTCCGTCCGGTGCGTGGGCGAGACCTGTCGCTGCACGCCGCCGCGATCACCTTCTACGGGGCGATCGCCGTGGTCCCGGTGGCGCTGCTGGCCCTCTGGCTCACCTCGCTGATCGCGGGAGCCGATCGGGTACGCCGGCTCACGTCGTACGCCGTGGAGGCCCTGCCGACGGCGATCGGCACGCCCCGGGCGGTGGCCGCCCTGGTCGACGCGGGGGTGGAGTTGACCCCGGTGCTGGCCCTTGCCTCGCTGCTGCCCGCGTCGCTGTACGGCGAGGGGCTGCGCCGGGCGTTCGTGTCGGTGGCGGCCCCGCGCAGCGACGAGCACCTGGTCGGTTGGCGAGGTCGACTGCTGCTGCTGCCGCTGCTCGCGCCGGCGCCCGCGCTGCTGTTGTCGATCCTGCTGGCGCTCCCGGTCACCACCCACCTGGTCACCCAGGGCGGCTGGGTCGGCGCTCTGGGGGTCGTGCTGTCGTTCCTGGCGGTGTGGCTGGTGCTCACACCGGTGCTGATGTGGGTGTTCCGGGTGGTCGGGCCGGCCTCGCCGGACTGGCTCTCCACCCTCGGGCTCGGGTCGTTCACCGCGGCGAACCTCTCCGGGTTCCTGCACGGCTTCGTGCTCTTCGCGTCCCTGCCGCTGGATCTGGGCGCCCCGTTCGGCGGCTTCGACGAGATCGGCGCCGGCGTGGCGGTGCTCCTGTGGCTGTACCTGTTCCACGTGATCGTCCTGGCCGGCTATTCCGCCACCCTGGCCCTCTCCCGCTGGCGTGCCCAACGCGCCCCTCGGCCGAGTTGATCAAGACGTCTGCGTCTCTTGATCAACGCGCGGTGGGCTGACCCCGCGGGGTGGTGGGGCTAGGCTGCGGCGGCATGAGCAGTCAACTTCCCGGCCGGGCCGACGTCGTGATCGTCGGCGCCGGGCACAACGGTCTGGTCTCCGCCATCCTGCTGGCCCGCGCCGGCCTGGACGTCCTGGTGCTGGAGGAGGCCGACGTGATCGGCGGCGCGACCCGCACCGAGAACCCGTTCCCGAAGGTGCCGGGGCTGCGCCACTCCACCGGGTCGTATTTGCTCGGGCTCATGCCGCCGGAACTGCTCGCCACCCTCGACGTGCGAATCCCGGTGCTGCGCCGCGACCCGCACTACTTCCTGCCCACACCGGGCGGCCTCGGCTCGCCGTACCTGCTCTTCGGCAGCGACACCGCCGCCAGCCGGGCGCAGCTCGCCGAATTCTTCTCCCCCGCTGACGTGGCCGCCGACGATGCTATGCAGGCCGAGTTGGCCGCGCTGCGCGAGGACCTCGCCCCGGCCTGGCTGGCCGAGCCGCTGAGCGCCGAGGAAACCGCCGAGCGGCACGTCCGCCCGGCGCTGCGGCAGGTCTTCGTCGACCTCGTCCGGGGCTCGGTCGCGGACTACCTGGCCCGGTTCGAGTTCCGCTCCGAACTGCTGGTCAGCATGTACGCGGTCACCGACGGGCTGTCCGGCCTCAACGCCGGCCCGGACGACCCCGGGACCGGCCACAACTTCCTCGTGCACAACATGTGCCGGCTGCCCGGCTCGGGCGGCACCTGGATGATCGCCGAGGGCGGGATGGGCACCGTCTCGGCCACGTTCGCCGACACCGCACGCGCCGCCGGAGCGACCATCCTGACCGGTACGCCGGTGCGCGCGGTGACCCTGGACGGCGGCGCGGCCAGCGGAGTCGTGCTGGCCGACGGTCGGCAGGTCGCCGCGCGGGTGGTGCTCGGCGCGTGTGACCCGTACCGGCTGATGGACCTGGTGCCCGACGGCGCGCTGCCGGCGGCACTCGACGCGCGGATGGCGGCGGTCCGCCGCCCCGGCACCACCCTCAAGCTCAACCTGGCGCTCACCGGGCTGCCGCGGTTCTCCTGCCTGCCGGCCGACGCCCCGAGCCCGTTCGGGTCGACCATCCACCTGCTGCCCGGGTCCGCCTCGCTGGTCGGCGGCGACGCCACCTCGCCGATGACCGCGCTGCGCGGCATGTGGGCGGACGTGCAGGCCGGGCGGCTGCCGGCGGAGCCGACCATCGAGTGGTACCTGCACACCACCGTCGACCCGTCGCTCTCCGACGCCGCCGGGCACCACTCGTCGGCGCTGTTCGTCCAGTCGGTCCCCTACGAGCTGGCCGGCACCACCTGGGACGCGGAGCTGCCCGGCTACGTCGACCGGCTCGTCGCGATCGTCGAGCGGTACGCGCCGGGCACCGCCGACCTGATCGCCGACGCGGTGCCGCTGCCCCCGCCGGGCATCGAGAAGCACTTCGGCATCGCTGGCGGTCACATCCACCACGTCGACAACACCGTCTCGTTCACCGACCGCATGCCGTACGCCACCGGCATCGACGGCGTGTACGCGGGCAGCGCCGGCTGCCACCCGGCCGGCAGCGTCATCGGCGCCGCCGGCCACAACGCCGCCCGACGCATCCTCGCCGATCTAGGCCGCTGACCGGTCCCCGCTCAGGCCAGCGGACGGTCGGAGGTCTCCCGGGCCGCCGATCAGGTAGTAGCCGACCAGCAACCCCTCCCCGCGATCTTGCACTTACGGTCGCCGTTCTGGGGCGATTGCGGTGCTTCGCACCCACCGAAAGTGCAAGATCGCGGGGGTGGAGGGGCGGGGTCAGCTCAGGGCTTCGCCTGCGGGGGCCGGGGTCTCCGCGTCGACGCGGTGGGCGCGGACCTTGTGGCCGACGCTGGTCAGGCAGCGGCCACTGGCGAGGTCGAACTTCCAGCCGTGCAACTGGCAGGTGAGCTGGTCACCCTCGACGATGCCGAACCGGGTCAGGTCCGCCTTCAGGTGCGGGCAGCGCCGCTGCACCACCCAGTCGCCCAGCGTGATGTCCTCGGCGTCGGTGGTGCGCTCGTGCTCGTCGTACCAACCCTCGGCGTACTGGAGGCGCTCCTCGGAGAGGCACTTGAAGAACGCGTAGACGAACTCGTTGTACTGGCCGATCCGGGCCGCCGAGAACCGGCAGGACAGGAAGAGCGAGTTGACCCAGTCGACCTCGTCGATGAAGAGCAGGTGCTCGATCAGCGACCGGTCGGTCCGGAAGCGGTAGCGGACCTTCTCGTCCGCGTACGGCCGGACCTCCTTGCCCGGGAAGTCCACCACGATGGATTCAATGGTCTCCCCGCCCGAGTCGTCGGTGCCCACCAGGTCGAAGCGGACCGGGCCGCCGACCCCCTTGGCCAGGTAGATCGACTCGTCGAGCAGCGGCTCGATCCGGCGCTTCATCTCGCCGAGCACGTCCACCTCGGGGTGCCGCCAGGACGCCTTCTCCGCCTCGATGATCGGGCGCTTGCGCTCCCGCATCTCCTCCAGGTGGGCGACCTTGTTCGCGAAGAACTCATCCACCGGCACCGGGTGCGTGGTGCTCGCGCCCTCGGTGGTGACCTCGGCGACGCTGCCCGGCAGCAGCACGATGCCGTTGGTGCCGCCGACCTTCGCGTACTCGCTCAGGAAGACCGACTGGTCCGGGAAGATGTTGCCCTCGTCGCCGTGGATGTCGTTGAACTGCCACAGGGCGTCGTCGAGGAAGCACGGCGGGCCGGCGATCGGAAAGACGTGGTCAGCCTTCAGGTCGTCGATGTAGCGCCACGTCCGGTCGAACTGCCGGTCGCGCTTCTGCTTGCCGAACGCGGTCTTCGCCGCCTGCGGCAACTCGTAGACCATCGGGTACCAGATCGCGCCGGAGAACTGCAGCAGGTGCGCGTGCACGTGCCCCAGCTCGGCGAAGACGCTCAGGTCGGTGGGGCGGGCGTCGTTCTGGTTGAGCAGCCGCACACCGTCGTACTCGACCCAGAGCGAGGAGTCACCGATCGGGCCGTCGGTGGGGCTGGTCAGCGCCTGGATCATGATCTTCAGGCCGCCGGGCAGCTCCACCACCTGCTCGTTGGGCGCCTTGAGGAACTTCGTGAAGCCCAGCGCCCGGAACTCGTCCTCCATCTCCGAGGTGGGGAACTCGGGGAGCAGGACGGTGGCGTCCTTCGAGACGAAGTCCCGCAGGTGCTTCGCGTCGAAGTGGTCCCGGTGCAGGTGGGAGACGTACAGGTAGTCGACCTGGCCCAGGCTCTCCCAGTCGAGCAGGGAATTGTCCGGGAAGGGAAACCACGAGGCGAAGTAGGCCGGGTTGACCCACGGGTCGCACAGGATGCTGCCCGCGGCCGTGTCGATCCGCATGCTGGCGTGCCCGGTTCCGGTCACTCGCACCGCACAGTCCCCCTCAAACAGACAATCAGGTGTACGCCAAACGCTACCGGAGGGAGTCTGACCACCGCCCCGCGACGCCGGTAGTGTCGTCCGGCCTGGGCAGGCAGGGCCAGAAGGCGGGGAAACCCCCACCGCACCGCCCCGGGCGGGAGGCGTGCCAGACTAACCAAAGATCCGATCGCGAGGGAAGGACCGACAGTGGCAGGAAGCGAGCCGGTAACGTCGCCAGACCAGCACAAGCCCGGGCACCGGAAGGCCGGGCGCATCGGCGCGGTGCTGACCGCGCTGGCGCTGCTGGCGATGATCTGCGGCAACCACGAGGGCAGGGTCGAGGACATCTGGCTGGTCGGCCTGGCCGCGCTGCTGCTGGTCATCGTGATCGGCGACGCCGTGCTGCGGCGCAACGGCCTGCGCTCCTGACCCGACCGGCCGCCGAACGACCGGCCGACGTACGCCGAGGGCCCGCCCCCACCCGGGGACGGGCCCTCGTTCGCGTACGTGTCGGGGTCAGCGCCCGAAGAGGATGTCCTGCACGTCCTTGAGCGCGGCGTCGACCTCGGCCTCGAAGTAGCCGCCGGGCACCAGGCCGAACCGGAGAGTGTCCAGATCCTTCGGGTCGACCGGCATCGGGTTGCGGCGCTGCATGCCGCCGAGCAGGGTCTCGAAGAACCGGTCCACCTGGTCCGGGTCGTACCCGCTGCCGAACCGGCGCACCTGGAAGCTGCGGCGGATCTGGTCGACCCGGTACAGGTCGCTGCCGGGCGGGCCGGCCATCGGCGGGCCACCCATCGGCGGGCCACCCATCGGCGGGCCGGCCACGGCGGGCGGACCCGCCACCGGCGGGCCACCGAGAGCCTGCTGCGGCATCGGGGGTGGGCCGACCGGGCCACGGCGCATGTCGCGCGGGTCCCGTTCGGGCATCCGGATCTCGGCGGTCATGTCGGCGCGACCGTGCCGACCGGCCTCGAAGCCGTCGAAGCGGGGCTCCTCCGGCGGGTAGCCGCCACCGGGGCCACGCTGGTCGTCGGGCGGGCCGTAGCCGCCAGGCATGCGCTGGTCGTCGGGCGGGCCGTAGCCGCCAGGCATGCGCTGCTCGTCGGGCGGGCCGTAGCCGCCAGGCATCCGCTGCTCGTCGGGCGGGCCGTAGCCGCCAGGTATCCGCTGCTCGTCGGGCGGGCCGTAGCCACCCGGACCGGCGGGCAGACCGCGTTGCGGTACGCCGTGGCCACCCATCGGACCACCGGGCCCCATCGGGCCGGGGCCGCCGGGGCCGCCGGGGCCGGGGCCGCGCTGCGCGTCGTAGCCGCCGCGGGAAGCGTCGTACCCGCCGGCGAAGGCGCCGGTGGGCTCGTCGTACCGGCCGTAGCGGTCGGCGGGCGGACCTGACTGGGCGGACATCGGCCGGGGCGGCATCGGCTGCGGAACCATGCCCCCACGGTCGTCGCGCAGCGGCGGGCCCATC
Source organism: Micromonospora sp. NBC_00617 (assembly GCF_045161355.1). NCBI lineage: Bacteria > Bacillati > Actinomycetota > Actinomycetes > Micromonosporales > Micromonosporaceae > Micromonospora > Micromonospora sp. NBC_00617. The sequence goes on from NZ_CP107751.1 coordinate 4,322,937, forward strand.
CGGTCCGGCGGGCCCATCCGGTCACCCATCCGAGGGTCGCCGCCGCGCCCGGCGCTCGTGCGCTCCTCCAGCTCGGCCAGCTGTCGCTCGACCCGGTCCAGGTGCAGGTCGACCTGCCACTCGTCGTAGCCGTTGAAGCGGACCCGGAAGACGACGTCGTGGACCTCCTGGGAAGCCACCGGCGCACCCACCTGCCGGCCGTCGAGCGTCGCCTCGACCCGGTCGAGGAAGGCATCCACCTCGTCGACCTTGTATCCCCGGCGGAGCGCCTTGCGCCGGAAACGCTGACCCTGACTCGCCACTATGTCTCCTGGTCTCGTTCGCCACGCCCGGTCACGCCGGTGCCTCTCCGGCGCGGTCGGTGAAGGTGTCGGTGTCCTCGGCGGCGGCGAGCTGGCCACACGCGCCGTCGATCTCGCGACCCCGGGTGTCCCGTACGGTGGTGGACACTCCCGCGTCACGCAAGCGCCGGACGAACTCCCGCTCGACCGGCTTCGGGCTCGCGTCCCAGCGGCTGCCCGGCGTCGGATTGAGCGGGATGAGGTTCACGTGCGCCAACTTGCCGGCCAACAGCCGCCCGAGCAGGTCAGCTCGCCACGGCTGGTCGTTCACGTCCTTGATCATTGCGTATTCGATGGACACGCGACGGCCCGTCCGGGCGGCGTAGTCCCACGCTGCGTCCAGCACCTCGGCTACCTTCCAGCGCTGGTTTACCGGCACGAGTTCGTCGCGCAGATCATCATCGGGCGCGTGCAACGACAACGCAAGGGTCACAGAGAGGTCTTCGCTGGCCAGTCGGCGGATGGCCGGAACCAGGCCGACCGTGGAAACGGTGATGTGCCGCTGGGACAGGCCCAGCCCCTCCGGAGCGGGGCTGACCAGGCGACGGATCGCCGCGATGACCCGGTTGTAGTTGGCCAGCGGCTCGCCCATGCCCATGAACACGACGTGCGACAGCCGCGGCGGTGAGCCGGCGACCGCGCCGGAGGCCGCCACCCCGGCCAGGTAGACCGCCTGGTCGACGATCTCGGCCGTGGACAGGTTGCGGGTCAGCCCGGCCTGGCCGGTGGCGCAGAACGGGCAGGCCATGCCGCAGCCCGCCTGGCTGGAGATGCAGACCGTGACGCGGTCCGGGTAGCCCATCAGCACGCTCTCCACCAGCGCGCCGTCGTGCAGCTTCCAGAGCGCCTTGCGGGTCGCCCCGTCGTCGCAGGCCAGCTCGCGCACCGGGGTGAGCAGCTTGGGCAGCAGCTGGTCGGCCAGCCGCTCACGCGTCGCCGCAGGGAGGTCGGTCATCGCCTGCGGGTCGCGAACCAGCCGCCCGAAGTAGTGGTTGGAGATCTGCTTGGCACGGAACGCGGGCTCACCCAACCCGGCGACCAGTGCCTGGCGACCGGCCAGATCCAGGTCGGCGAGGTGCTGCGGTGGCATGGAGGCCCGGCGTGCGGCGGGGGCTTCCGAGATGGCGGGGATCAACGGCAGGCTCGTCATGGCTGGTCCAGTGTGTCACGCCTCCGGCGCCGGGCACCCCTGCGGAGGTGTGGAACCGGCCCCGGCCGGCGGTCGGGAACCCTCGGGCCACGGTGATCCATGCCTCACCCCACCACCGGCACGAAGATCGCCAACAGCAGGTACGCGGTCGGCACCGCGAACAGGATCGAGTCCAGCCGGTCCATCAGGCCACCGTGCCCGGGCAGCAGGTTGCTCATGTCCTTGACCCCGAGGTCCCGCTTGATCATCGATTCGGCGAGATCGCCGAGGACCGCCGCACCGGAGACGGCCACCCCGAACACGGCACCCCACCAGGGGGCCACCTCGAACATCAGCCACAGCAGCAGGGCACTGCCCAGCGCCGCCGCGATGACCGAGCCGGCGAAACCCTCCCAGGACTTCTTGGGGCTGATCGACGGGGCCATCGGGTGGCGGCCGAAGGAGACGCCGGCCGCATACCCGCCGGTGTCGGAGAGGACCACCGCGATCAGCGTGGCCAGGATGCGCAGCCGGCCGTCGTCGGGGGCCGCCGCCAGCAACGCCGCGAAGCCGCCGAGGAACGGCACGTAGACCGCGATCAGGGTGGCCGCGGTGAGATCCCGCTGGAAGCCGGCCGGGCCGTCGCCCAACCGCCACACCATCGTGCCCAGCACGGTGACCAGCAGGCCCAGGCTGAGCGCGTCCGGGCCGGCGAACCACGCCAGCCCGATGGTCAGCACGCCACCGGCGAGCAGCGGTACCAGCGGCGGGTGGGCGCCGCTGCGGCGGACCGCCCGGGCCATCTCCCAGATGCCGACCGCGATGGCGGCGGCGATCACCGGCAGGAACGCCAGCGGGTAGAAGGCCAGCGGAACCACGATCAGCGCGCCGAGGCCGAGCCCGACCCCGATCGCCGCCGGCAGGTTCCGGCCGGCCCGCCCGGTGCCCACCTGCTGGGTCGCCGGCCGGTCGAGGCTGGCCCGTCGCCGGCCCCGCGGCCGCCGACCCCTCGGCGGCTCCGGCTCGGTCACCGGGTCGTCGTCCGCCAGGATCTCCGCGCCGATGGGCGCGAGCTGCGCGGTCGGGAAACCGGCATCGTCGTCGAAGCGCGGCGGCACGTCACGGTCGTCGAAGTAGGGCGGCGCGTCACGGTCGTCGAAGCGGTCCCGGTCGTCCGGGCGGACCGTCCGGCCGCGCTCGTCGTACGGGTCCGCCGGATACGGATCGGCGTACGGGCGGGTGCGTGGCTCGGCGTACAACTCGGGCCCGGCGGCCGGACGGCGACTCCACTGGCCCGCCTCAAGCTCCTGCTCGGGCCAGGGCAGGGCCACCGGGCGCTCGGACCGGTCCCAGCCGCGCGGCTCGTCGGTGTAGGGGTCGGGGTGGGACATCACGCACCGCGACGCGGCACGAGTACCACCACATGACGCAAAACCACAAGCATCCCCTACACGTGCGACTGTGTTCCTCCGGCTCGACCGCCCCGACGGTCGGTCGATTCCCGGTGCGCACCGCCCGGTGGCCGGGAATCCTGCCGAGCCTACTGCACCCGCCGTCAGGGCGAGGCGGACGATGGCGCCCCTGACCGCCGAGGCCCCTCGCGGGGGTCGCGGTGGGCGAGGTCCGGCGTCCGCCGGCGGTCTCCACCACAGCAGCGGCGACCCGGTCCTGCACCCGGGTCGGGCCACCGTGCGCTTCGAGCTGCACGACGCGTACGTCGGAACGACCCTGACCGAGACGACCCGTACCGTCCGGATTCCACGCTGACGCTCAGACGGCGCGAGGCCCGTCCCCGGATCGGGGGCGGGCCTCGCATCGGCTGCTCACCCGGCGGACGCCGGGTCGGGCCTCAGACCTCCAGCAGCTCGGTCTCCTTGTGCTTGACCAGGTCGTCGATGCTGGCGACGTAGCGCTGCGTCAGGTCGTCCAGTTCCTTCTCGGCGCGGCGACCATCGTCCTCGCCGGCCTCGCCGTCCTTGACGATCCGGTCCAGCTCCTCCTTCGCACGGCGGCGGACGTTGCGGATGGCCACCTTGGCCTCCTCGCCCTTGTGCCGGGCCACCTTGATCATGTCGCGGCGGCGCTCCTCGGTCATCTGCGGGAGCAGGATGCGCAGCTGGTTGCCCTCGTTGTTCGGGTTGACCCCGAGGTCCGAGTCGCGGATCGCCTTCTCCATCGCGTTGATCTGCGAGTTGTCGTACGGCTTGATGATGGCCATCCGCGGCTCGGGAACCGCGATGGACGCCATCTGGGTCAACGGAGTCGGCGTGCCGTAGTAGTCGATGATGACCTTGGAGAACATGGCGGCGTTGGCGCGACCGGTGCGGATCGCGCCGAACTCCTCCTTGGCGTGCTCGACCGCACGCTCCATCTTTTCCTCGGCCTCGAGGAGGGTGTCGTCGATCACCGGTCTCCTCGCCTCCTTCTGTGCTCGTGGTGGGCTCTGCTGAAAGTCGTCAGGACCGCCGTGGCCGTCGCCCCGGGCGGGGCGGGTTCAGGCGGTGATCAGGGTGCCGATCTTGTCGCCACCCACCGCGCGGATGATGGTGTCGTCACCCTGCGCGCCGAAGACCAACATCGGCAGGCCGTTCTCCATGCAGAGGCTGAACGCCGCCGCGTCGGCCACCCGCAGGTTGCGGCGCAGCGCCTCGGAGAAGGTGATCGAGTCGAGCTTGCTGGCGGTGGGGTCGATCCGCGGATCGGCGGTGTAGACGCCGTCCACGCCGTTCTTGCTCATCAGCACCACGTCGGCCCGGATCTCCAGCGCCCGCTGGGCGGCCACCGTGTCGGTGGAGAAGTACGGCATACCCGCGCCGGCGCCGAAGATGACCACACGGCCCTTCTCCAGGTGCCGGATCGCCCGCAGCGGGATGTACGGCTCGGCGACCTGGGCCATCGTGATGGCGCTCTGCACCCGGGTCTCGATGCCCTCCTTCTCCAGGAAGTCCTGCAACGCGAGGCAGTTCATCACGGTACCGAGCATGCCCATGTAGTCGGCGCGAGCGCGGTCCATCCCGCGCTTCTGCAGCTCCGCGCCGCGGAAGAAGTTGCCCCCGCCGACCACCACGGAGACCTGCACGCCGCGGCGGACCACGGTGGCGATCTGCCGGGCGATGGCCTGCACGACATCCGGGTCGACGCCGATCGCGCCGCCACCGAACACCTCACCCGAGAGCTTCAGCACCACCCGGCGGGCCCGCCCCGGCGGCGGCGCCGTCGGATCATCCACCGCCAGCGTCCGGTCACTCACAACCTGCGTCATCCGCCCCGCCTTCCCCCACGCGCACGCCCCGCGCGACGCGTTACCGCGAACCTGCCGCTGCCGACCCTATGTGACGAGGAGGCCGCGGTGCCTGATCACGTACACCGGCGGCCTCCTCGTCGACGTCTCCTGCCTTACGGGCGCGCGGCGCCCGGCGGCGGCTCAGGCCTGGCCGACCTCGAACCGCACGAAGCGGGTGACCTCGATGCCGGCCTCGGCCAGCACCTGCTTCACCGTCTTCTTGTTGTCAGCGACGGACGACTGCTCGATCAGGACGTAGTCCTTGAAGAAGGAGTTCACCCGGCCCTCGACGATCTTCGGCAGGGCCGCCTCGGGCTTGTTCTCCTCGCGGGCGGTCTGCTCGGCGATGCGCCGCTCGGACTCGACGACCTCGGCCGGAACCTCGTCCCGGGTGAGGTACTTCGGCCGCATCGCGGCGATCTGCATGGCGACACCACGGGCGTCAGCGTCGCCCGCCTCGTCGGACTTGCCGGTGTACGACACCAGCACGCCGACGGCCGGCGGCAGGTCCTGCGCCTTGCGGTGCAGGTAGACCGCGGTGGTGCCCTCGACCTTGGCGAAGCGGTTGAGCACCAGCTTCTCGCCGATCTTGGCGGACTGCTCCTGGACCAGGTCCGCGACGGCCTTGCCGTCCAGCTCGGAGGCGAGCAGCTCCTCGGCGTTGTTCACGCCGGAACGCTCGCCGTGCTCCACCAGCTGCTGGGCCAGCGCGATGAACGACTCGGTCTTGGCGACGAAGTCCGTCTCGCAGTTGAGCTCGAGCAGCGCCTTGCCGGAGTGGGCGACCAGGCCGTTGGCGGCCGTACGGCTGGCCCGCTTGCCGACATCCTTGGCGCCCTTGACGCGCAGGATCTCGATGGCCTTGTCGAAGTCGCCCTCGGCCTCGGTCAGCGCCTTCTTGCTGTCCATCATGCCGGCGCCGGTGAGGTCGCGGAGCTTCTTGACGTCCGCGGCGGTGATTTGGGACATGGCTCTCTCTTCGGTGTTGAGACGGCGTGTGGATGGTCAGAGGTGCCGGTTACCCGGATCCGGGCGGATCGTGCCCGGCGTACCGTCGCTGCCCGCCGTCTGCGAAAAACGGACGGACGGGCAGCGACGGTGCCGGTCACTCGGCGGTGGCGGCCGCCGGCTGCTCGGTGGCGGCCTGCGCCGGCTGCTCCGGAGCGGGCTGCTCGGCGGCGGCAGCGGCAGGCTGCTCGGCCGGGGCGGCCGACTCGTCGGCCTTCTTCGGCTCCAGCAGCTCGCGCTCCCACTCGGCCAGCGGCTCGTCGCTCGCGACGCCCTCGGGCTTCTCGTCCCCGCCCCGGCGACGACCGGAACGCGCGATCAGACCGTCCGCGACGGCGGCCGCGACCACCCGGGTCAGCAGCTCGGCGGAGCGGATCGCGTCGTCGTTGCCCGGGATCGGGAAGTCGACCTCGTCCGGGTCGCAGTTGGTGTCGAGAACGGCGATCACCGGGATGCCCAGCTTGCGGGCCTCGTCGACGGCGATGTGCTCCTTCTTGGTGTCGACGATCCAGACCGCGGCCGGCAGCTTCTGCATGTCCCGCAGACCACCCAGCGTGCGGGTCAGCTTGATCTTCTCGCGGGAGAGCTGCAGGGTCTCCTTCTTGGTGTAACCGGCGGCGGTGCCGCTGAGGTCACCCAGGCCCTCCAGCTCCTTCATCCTCTGGAGCCGCTTGTACACCGTCTGGAAGTTGGTCAGCATGCCACCGAGCCAGCGGTGGTTGACGTACGGCTGACCGACCCGGGTCGCCTGCTCGGCGATGGCCTCCTGGGCCTGCTTCTTGGTGCCGACGAAGAGGATGCTGCCACCCTCGGCGACGGTCCCACGCACGAACTCGTACGCCTTCTCGATGTAGTCGAGAGTCTGGCGCAGGTCGATGATGTAGATGCCGTTGCGCTCGGTCATGATGAAGCGCTTCATCTTCGGGTTCCAGCGCCGGGTCTGGTGCCCGAAGTGGACACCGCTCTCCAGCAGCTGACGCATGGTCACGACGGCCATGGGTGGGGTACTCCTCAAGATCCCTGGTTGTCACGCCCGGCCGGTGGCCGGGCGTCCTGGCGCCTGGTCGCCGGCCCATGGTGGGCCCGATCAAGATCGGGACCAGGGAGGCCGTCGCTTCACGACGATTCGTGAAGAGGGCACGCGAGGTCGACCGCGCGAGGCGGTCGCCAGTTGGCCAGTGTACGCCCCTCCGCCGTTCAGCCGCCCCGGGGTGCGCGCGGGGTGTGTGGCGAGTCAGCCGGCGGCCAGCGCTCGCGGGTCAGCCGGCGGCCAGCGCCGCGGCGAGGAAGAGCGCCAGGCCGACGGTCAGGTACGCCGTCGGTGGGCGGAGCCAGCCCCGGCCACCCTCGGAAAGCGCCAAACCTCCGGTTCGTAGCCCATAGAGCCCGGCCGCGAAGATCGGCAGCCCGGCAACCAGGGCGATGCCCACCACCACGTTCCCGGCGTCCACCGGATCGCCGGTCACGCCCGCGAGCAGCACCCGCAGCGCGGGGATCTCGAAGATCAACGCCAGCAGGGCGAAGAGTACGGCCAGCACCGGCCGGCGGGTCCGGTAGACGCCGTCGGCCACCGGCGGATACACCGGCGGGTCCATGCGGGGACCGATCCCCGGCATCGGGCCGGTCGGCATCTCCAGTGGGTGTGGCGTGTCGCCGCCCCGGGCCGGGTCGATGATCGGATACCCGCCGAGCGGCGCGGGACGAGCCTGATCGGCGAGCACACCGGCCGACATGTCGGCCACCGGAGAGCCATCGCGAGCGGCCTCCTCGCGGCCGCCGGTAAGCGTTCCAGCCGGCTCCCATGCGGTCCGGCGTCCGGGCAGCTCACCAGAGGTCTCCGAGGGATCCCGGTCCGCTCGCCGCGACCGCGTCGGCCGGTAACCGTCCACCTCCGGTCGCGCGTCACCCAGCGGGTCGACCGCGCCGAACCGGCCCGAGTCTGCCTCACCCGCACCGAAGCGACCCGGCTGGGCGTCCACAGCACCGAAGCGACCAGAGTCCGACTCGGGCGCGCCGAAGCGACCCGTGTCCACGGCGTTCAGGCGACCCGAGTCCGACTCGCCCGTGCCACGCCACTCCGACTCGCCGTAACCGCGACCCCGCTCATCGGGGTACCAGCGCGACTCCTGATCTTCGGGAAAGCTCCGTCGTCCGTCCACGTCCGGCACCGTATGCGACCGGCCGCCTCCGCGCCATTTCAACCGCCCGGCGGCCGTCGTTCACCCCGGTGACGCGCTGGTTCAGCCCGCCGACGGGCCGCCGGCGAGCATTTCCAGCTCTGCGGCGAGTTGGGTACGCAGTCCGTCGTGCGGCGGAAACCTAGAACTCCCATCTGCGCAGGCTCAACGCCGAGGTGGACGGCCAGCACGTGCGTCGACCGCGTGGTGGCTGCCCGCCCGGGTCACGGCCGAGCTGCGCGGGAGTCGGCTCGACTCCGGCTCGCTAGCACAACGTGGGCTTGATCGTCCGGTTGTCCACAGGACACCTGTCGTCCACAGGTTGGGGTCGTCGGGGTCGCGGCGCTCGCACTCTGGCGGGCACCGTGCCGGCCATGACAAAGCGGAACCAGGCGGTTGGCGCGTACGGCGAGCGGTGCGCCGCTCGGCACCTGACCGAGACAGGGCTGCGCCCGATCGCCCAAAACTGGCGCTGCCCGGCAGGGGAGATCGACATCATCGCGTGGGACGGGCCGGTGCTCGCCTTCTGCGAGGTGAAGACCCGCCGGGGCGACGACTTCGGCACCCCGGCCGAGGCGGTCGTGCCGGCCAAGGCCCGCCGGCTGCGTGGGCTCGCCGCACGGTGGCTGACCGAGACCGGCACGACCGCCGAGGAAGTGCGTTTCGACGTGCTGTCGGTACGGCTGCCCGACGCCGGCCCGGCGCAGGTCGACCACCTCAAGGGCGCGTTCTGACATGTGCACCCACAGGATCGGTGACACGCCGTGAGCTACGCGAAGGTGCTCTGCGTGGGGCTGGTCGGGGTCACCGGCCACCTCGTCGAGGTCGAGGCAGACCTGGCCGCCGGCCTGCCGGCAGTCGTGATCTCCGGGCTTCCGGACACCGCCCTGCACGAGGCCCGGGACCGGGTCCGCGCCGCCGTGGTCAACTCCGGCCAGCGCTGGCCGAACCGGCGGATCACCCTCAACCTGCTGCCCGCCACGCTGCCGAAATCCGGCTCCGCCTTCGACCTGGCCATCGCCGCAGCTCTGCTGGGCGGCTCGGGTGAGCTGCCGCTGCTCCCACTGGAGGGGGTGGCGGTCCTCGGCGAGTTGGGGCTCGACGGCACCGTCCGGCCGGTGCGCGGCGTGCTCCCGATGGTCGCCGCCGCAGCCCAGGCCGGCGTCGGACGGGTGATCGTCCCGGTCGGCAACGCCGCCGAGGCCGCGGTCATCCCCGGCGTACGGGTGCGGGCGGTGGACACCCTGCACCGGCTGGTCGCCTTCGTCCGCGACGGCACTCCGCTGATCGAGCCGCCGGAGGCCACGCCGGCACCCGTCGTCGGCGGGCCGGATCTCGCCGAGGTCGCGGGGCAGCAGATGGGCCGGCGCGCGTTGGAGGTCGCCGCCGCCGGCGGGCACCACGTGGCACTGCTCGGCCCTCCGGGAGCCGGCAAGACGATGCTCGCCGAACGGCTGCCGTCGATCCTGCCCGAGCTGGACGACGATGCGGCGCTGGAGGTCACCGCGCTGCACTCGGTCGCCGGGCTGCTGCCGCCGGGTGGCCGGTTACTGCGTCGCCCGCCGTTCCAGGCGCCGCACCACACCGCGACGGTGCCGTCGCTGGTCGGCGGCGGCTCGGGGCTGGCCCGCCCCGGCGCGGTGTCGCTGGCCCACCGAGGCGTGCTCTTTCTCGACGAGGCCCCCGAGTTCAGCAAGGGCGCGTTGGAAGCACTACGCCAGCCACTGGAACACGGCCGTATCCAGCTGAGTCGCAGCGGGGGCGGCACCGAGTACCCGGCCCGGACCCAGTTGGTGCTGGCCGCCAACCCGTGCCCGTGTGCCAAGCCGGCCGGTGACGCGCACTGCGAGTGCACCCCGCTGGCCCGCCGCCGCTACCTGGGCCGGCTCTCCGGGCCGCTGCTCGACCGGATCGACGTCCAGGTGCGGCTGATGCCGGTGTCGGCGGCGGAGCTGATGGCGCCCGACGGCGAAGCCGAGCCCTCGGCGACGGTCGCCGCCCGGGTGGCGGCGGCCCGGCAGGCGGCGGCCGCCCGCTGGGCCGGCCTCGGCCGGCGGCTCAACGCCGAGGTGGACGGCCCACACCTGCGCCGACCGCCGTGGCGGCTGCCGGCCCGGGTCACCGCCGAGCTGCGTGGCCGGCTCGACTCCGGCTCGCTGTCGGCACGCGGCTTCGATCGGGTGATCCGGATGGCCTGGACCATTGCCGATCTGGACGGCCGGGACCGGCCGGACCGGGACGACGTCCGGGAGGCGATCCAACTACGGACGGGGGAGGCGACGTGAGCGCCGACGAGGAACGCAGGCTGGCCAGGGTTGCCCTGACCTGGCTGGCCGAGCCGGGCACCCGCGCGGTGCACCACCTGGTCGAACGGCTCGGCCCGGTAGCGACCCTGGACCTGCTGCTCGACGGCGGCAGCCCGGACGGCTGGCTGCACACCACGGTGGCCGCCCGGTCCGCGGCCGGCGACGCCCGGGCGGTGGCGGCCGAGGCGCTGGAGCGGGCGGACCGGCTCGGTGCCCGGCTGGTGACGCCGGACGACGAGGAGTGGCCGGCCCGGGTGGCCGGCCTGGCCACGCTGCAGCTGCCGGACGTCACCCGCCGGGTGGACGGTGAGACCGCGCCGCCGCTCTGCTTCTGGGTACGCGGAGGCTGGCCGCTGGGCGAGGCCCTGGATCGCTCGGTGGCCGTGGTCGGGGCGCGGGCGGCCACCGGCTACGGGCAGCACGTCGCGACCGAGTTGGGGTACGGGCTGGCCGAGCGGGACTGGACGGTCGTGTCCGGGGGCGCGTTCGGCATCGACGCTGCCGCCCACCGGGGTGCCCTGAACGCGGGCGGCCTCACCGTCGCGGTGCTCGCCTGCGGGCTGGACCGGCCGTACCCGATGGGCAACGCCGCGCTCTTCGACCGGATCGCCGACACCGGGCTGCTGGTCAGCGAGTGGCCGCCCGGTGCGGAGCCGCTGCGGCCCCGGTTCCTGATCCGCAACCGGGTCATCGCCGGGGGCACCCTCGGCACCGTCGTCGTGGAGGCGTCGGCGCGCAGTGGCGCGACGCAGACCGCCCGGCGGGCCATCTACACCGGCCGGGTGGCGATGGTGGTCCCCGGGCCGGTGACGTCGGCGATGTCCGTCGGCGCGCACGAGTTGCTCCGCGAGTTTTCCAAGGCCCGGCTGGTCACCGGGGTGGCGCACGTGCTGGAGGAGGTGGGTCGGATCGGCGCGGACCTCGCCCCGCTGGCCCGTGGCCCGCAGCGGCCCGCCGACACCCTCGACGACGACGCCCGGTCGGTGCTGGAGGCGCTGCCCCGCCGAGGTGCGATCGGCGTGGACCGGCTCTCCGCCCGCGCCGGTGTCGACGTACGGACCGCGCTGCGCAAGCTGTCCCTCCTGGAAGAGCTGTCCATGGTGGTCCGTCGCGACGATGGCTACGCCCTCGCCCCACCCGTCACACCCAAGCGGGTGACGGCGGCGGGAACGTCCGGGTCGGCCTGAGGGCGCTTGCGCGGGGCAACCGGCTGCCGACTACTACCGGTACGGGGCCAAGAGGAGCCGCCGGTAGTCGACGCCTGAACACCGGCACCATGGTGGCCGGTGGCGTACGCCGATCGGCCGTAGGCTGGTGCCGTGCCAGCTGTCAGTGAGGGTGCCGGGGCCGATGAGCCGGCCGGCACGCCGGCGCGGCCACGATGAGCCGGCCCGACCGGGGCACCCGGGCCATGCACCAGACACTACCGCCAGCGCTGCGCGACGCGGTCGACGACTTCGCCGGGCACCTGTCCCGAGTTCGTAACCGGTCGGCGCACACCGTTCGCGCGTACGTCACGGATCTCGTCTCGCTGCTCGACCACGCCGTACGGATGGGGTGCGTCGACCTCGCCGAGCTGGACCTGTCGGTGCTGCGCAGCTGGCTGGCGCGGCAACGAACCACCGGCGCAGCCCGCACGTCGTTGGCCCGGCGGGCCGCGTCAGCGCGGGCATTCAGCGCCTGGGCGCACCGGGCCGGCCTGCTCCCCGCCGACGTGGGTGCCGCACTGGCCAGCCCGCGTGCGCACCGGGAGCTGCCCAGCGTTCTGCGCGCCGACCAGGCCGCGGCTCTGGTCGAGGCGCCGACCCGACGGTCACCACCCACTGAACAAGCGCCCACGGACCCGGCGCCGGTGGGCCCACCACCCATGGGCCCGCCGCTCCCGGGAGCAGGGGCCGCGGATCCACCAGCGGGGCCGACCTCAGGCGCAACGGAAGAGGCCCAGGCGGTGCCACTGCGTGACCGGGTGCTGCTGGAGCTGCTCTACGCCACCGGCGTACGGGTCAGCGAGGCATGCGGGTTGGACGTCGGGGACGTCGACCACGGCCGGCGGGTGATCCGGGTGTTCGGCAAGGGCGGACGGGAGCGCTCGGTGCCGTACGGGGTGCCCGCGCAGCGAGCGTTGGACGACTGGCTGCGCCGGGGCCGCCCGGCAATGGTGGGCGCCCGCTCCGGCCACGCGCTGCTGCTGGGCGCCCGAGGCGGTCGGCTCAACCCGACGACCGCGCGTCAGATCGTCGGTGCGTACGCCGAGGCCGCCGGCCTGCCCCGGACCAGCCCGCACGGTCTGCGCCACTCCGCAGCCACCCACCTCCTGGAGGGTGGCGCGGATCTGCGCGCCGTGCAGGAGCTGCTGGGCCACTCGTCGCTGGCCAGCACACAGATCTACACGCACGTCTCGGTGGAACGGCTGCGCGCCGCCTACCGCCAGGCCCATCCGCGCGCCTGATCAAGGGCCGGAGGGCGAGGGACCTCGGCGGTTACGATCATCGAGTGAGCGTCCCGCAGCCCCCTGAGCCGATCCCGGGCGCCCGCCTGCTCTTCTCCCTGGACCCGGCGGTCAGTCACCTGAACCACGGCTCGTTCGGCGCGGTGCCGATCGGCGTGCAGCGAACCCAGCAGCGCCTGCGCGACGAGATGGAGGCGAACCCCCTGCGCTTCTTCACCCAGGGGCTGGTCGACCGGATCGCGCACACCCGCCGACACCTCGCCGGCTTCCTCGGCGCCGACCCGGACGGCAGCGCCCTGGTCGGCAACACCACGACTGGCGTCGCCGTGGTGCTCCAGTCGGTGGGCCTGCAACCCGGCGACGAGGTGCTCAGCACCGACCACGGGTACGGGGCGGTGAGCCTGGCCATCCAGCGCGAGTGCCGCCGCACCGGTGCGGTCAGCCGGGTGCTGCCGGTGCCACTGGCCGCCACCGATGAGCAGATCGTGCAGACCATCCGCGCCGGCCTGCGCCCCGGACGGACCCGGCTGCTCGTCGTCGATCAGCTCACCTCGGCCACGGCCAAGCTCTTCCCGACCGCGGCCATCGTCGGGGTGACCCGCGAACACGGCGTGCCGGTCCTGGTGGACGCCGCGCACGCCCCGGGCATGCTCTCCACCACGGTGGCCAGCATCGGCGCCGACTTCTGGGTGGGCAATCTGCACAAGTGGGCGTACGCCCCACGCGGGACCGCGCTGCTGACGGTGGCACCGCGGTGGCGGGACCGGATCGAGCCGCTGGTGGTCTCCTGGGAGCAGGACTCCGGTTTCCCGGCCCGGCTCGAGTGGCAGGCGACTCTCGACTACACGTCCTGGCTGGCCGCTCCGGCGGGCCTGTTCACGTTGCGTAGCCTCGGCGTCGACCGGGTGCGAGCGCACAACGCCGCGCTCGCCGCGTACGGCCAGCGGGTGATGGGGGACGCTCTGGGGGTGTCCCCCGCCGACCTGCCCGACCCCGGCGGGCCGGGGGTGTCTCTGCGCCTCATTCCGCTGCCGCCCGGCACGGCCACCACCGTCGACGCCGGGCGGGCATTGCAGACGCGGATCGGTGAGCGGCTCGCCGCCGAGGTGGCGGTGATGAGCTGGAGCGGCCGGGGGTGGCTGCGGCTCACCGGCCAGGTTTACAACGCCGCCGACGAGTACGAACGGCTGGCCATGCGGCTGCCGGCACTGCTCGCCCAGCGCTGACCTCGCCGGGGTCGACTCCGCTGACCGGTAGCAGCCGCACCGGGCCGAGGCCGAGCAGTGCCAGCGGGTCCAGGTATTCCGTGCCCCGGCGCAGGCCCCAGTGCAGGCACGCGTCGGCCGGGCAACCCGGATGCCCGGGCAGCAGCTCGCCCAGTGGTGAACCGGCGGTGACCGGCTGGCCGGGGCGTACGGCTGGTTTGACCGGCTCGTGGGTCGTCCGTAGCCCGTCGGCGTGCCCCACGGTGACCACCGGCCGGCCGGCCACCAGACCGGCGAAAAGGACGATGCCCGGCCCAGCGCTGCGGACCACCGTTCCGGCCGGGGCTGCCAGGTCGACACCCCGGTGCCCGGCCAGCCACGGCTGGGGCGGCGGATCGAACCGGCGCACCGGACGGGGCGGCCCGTCGACGGGCCAGCGGAACCGCCCCGGCCCAGCGGACGCCGGGGCAGGCACTGCGACGGTCACCGAGGCGGGTGCCAGGACCGCCACCGGCACAGCGCCCACCGGTGGTCGGCCGGGCACCGCCGCATTCAGCACCGCCAGCCCGCAGAGCTGGATGGTCAGGGCGAGTGGGAATGCGGTGCAGAGCAGCACGGTACGGCGAACCGAGCCGAGGCGCGGGTCGGATGGCGGTCGCATGCCGGCAGCCTCCGGCCGAGGCCGGGTCGACCGCCAGCCCGGTCGGCGGAGCTGTGGATAACCGGAGGTGCTGTGGACGACCACCCACAGGCTTCGACGATCTGTTATGTCGCGTTTGGTGGACGCTGCCTGTGCTGGGCCGATGACTCGGGACTGGCTCGCCTGGCACGAGGACTACGACCAGCCGGGGACGACGTGACCGCCCGCCTGGTCGAGTTGGAACCACGCAACGCCGCGATGGCCGAGGACGCCGCACGGGCGGCCGGACTGACCGGCGTACAGGTGGTGGTGGGCGACGCCGCGCTGACCGACGCGTACGCCGATCTGGTGCCGGCCGACCTGGTGCTGCTCTGCGGGGTGTTCGGCAATGTGTCGGACGCTGACGTCAGAGCCACCGTCGGGCATTGTGCCGCATTCTGCGCGACCGGCGGCACGGTGATCTGGACGCGGCACCGGCGCGAGCCCGATCTGGTGCCGGCCATCTGCGACTGGTTCGCGCGGGAGAGGTTCGCGCAGATCGCGGTCGGCACTCCAGCGGATCGGGTGGGTGGCGGTGTACACCGGCACCTCGGCCGACCTCGACCGCTGCCTTCCGGGGTGACGATGTTCCACTTCCTCCCCAACTGATCCCGCCCGCCGCGACGACGGGTACGCCCCCTCCACCCACCGTTTAACCGACGCCCGCAACACAGGGGCCGGATCAGGTCACCACCACTGTTCATTGGAACCGGTCTCGTACGGACCTACCTGTCCACTGCGGGTAACACGGCGAAGACCTCCTCGACGTCCTCACCGCCCTGTTCACCACCGGCCCCTGGCTTCCACCAGACCCTGCCGCGACCTCAAGCTAAACACGTACGCCTTGACTCCTACGTGAGGCCGTGCCCACGAATACGCAGTGCCGACCGTCGAAGGTCGGAAACGTCGACGTCCTGTTCCTCAAGGACATCAAAGAGATGCTCGGGCCCTCGGGACGCCAAAAGGTCGGCCTCCACCTCGTAGGCGGGTACCAACAGGCAGAAGTTGGTTTCACCCGTAGGGCCGGTCGCGAACTGGAAATCTTCCTCGAAAAGGGCCGCCGGGGTAGGTAGGAGAAACCTCATCCCGGAGCTGGACGGCTCGTCGACATCCAGGCGAACGGGCTCATCCCACGAAAGGAGTCGCCCCTGCTGCGCGTAACGCGCCGCGCAGGACATCACAAAGTCCAGCATATCTACGGCAGCCGCCATTAGCTGTCTGACCAGGGTGGACAGTCTGGGTGGGGCGGGTGAAAGGGGTGCACGCACCGGTGAGCTGGCATTCCACTACTGCTACCAGCCGCAGGGGCAACGCACGAGCGTGACGACACTGATCCGCGCCGCGGGGCTGCGGTGGCCCGTCGAAGAGGACTTCGAGTTCGGCAAGGACCAGTTCGGTCTCGACCAGTGCCAGGCCCGCCTCTACACCGCGATCCGCCGGCACACCGTGCTGGTCATGGCAGCCCTGGCCGTGTGCGCCGTGGCAGCCGCCCAACTCCGCGCCCGCACGGACACTCAAGCCCCGCCGCCCACGACGCCCGACCAGGCCCCGCCACCCCATCCCGGCCTGATCCCCCTGACCGTCCCCGAAACCCGACGCCTCCTGAACAGGCTCCTGCACCGGCCGACACCACCGGAACACGCCCACCCCTGGGCCACCTGGCGACGCCGTCACCAAGCCCGCTCACGCTGGTTCCACCAACGCACCCGACTCAACCGCTAATACGCCCTGGTCAACTAACCAATGGCGGCTGCCGCACCTCTCCACCTTTCATCCTCCCGACGCGTGCGGACGGGTTTGGAACAGTCACCACCACTGTTCATTGGACCCCGTCTCGTAGTCGTACTCTTCGACGTGGTCCCACTCCTCTCCGGTCACCTTCTGGTAGGCGTTGGAGGGAACGTCAAGAATCGAATCCGCATGCGCGGCCTCGACGGTGGTGAAGCGTTCGAACGCCGCCGGGTCGGTCAGCACGGCATCGAAGGCGGCGGGTCCCGCCACCACCACAGCGCAGCGCGCATACAGAAAGCCGTCCTCAGTCAGTTGATCGGCGCCCGGCGGGACAGCCCGAGCAAGCACCCGACGGTCCAATTGGTAGAGCTTGAATGCAAGCGTCTCGGCAAAATCGATGATCCGCTCCACCGGCTCTTCCGACAGCACGGAGGTCAACCGCTCGTACGGCCGGTCATCCTGGACCTCGGGCTGGCCGCCCAGCACCGCAACGAGCCGCCAGAATTCCTCATCTGCAAGCATCGAATCCTCAACCAATCATCGACCAGGTCGAACTAGTGCCAGTTCTTGTTTCCGTCAGGGCGCTTTCTGAAGATTCGGAAAAAGCCTCTGATCAATCGTGTTTCTATCGCCTTTGCCCGCCGCTTACCCGGGATGCCGCGCCGCAGGTACTTAGCGGTGTATTTGTCATTCGGATTCTTGCGATTGAGCTTTCTGAGCTGCTTCGGCAGCCGATCACCCTTTCCTTCACCGTACCTGTACACCTCCCCGTTCTTGTCGATTCGGTAAACGTAGTGGGGGCAGGAGCAGTCGAGTGAGTTGCCATGCTTCCCGCACGCGCTGACGTTGTGCGCCAACACGTCGACACCGTCGACCCGGACAGCATACGTGTGCACGTCGCCGACGTTGAGGTTGTACACGGTCTGGGCCGGAATCCAGCCGCGGTCCACAACGGAAGTCACCTGCACTGTCGCACCGTTCGCCACGCGCAGCTTATCGCCTGCGCGCACCTTCTCGGCGAATGTCCAACCCGCGCCCTCGACCCACAGTGGATGCTCGGCCGTCGCCTCCAGCACCCCGCCTCGATCTTCATCGACGTCGATGTCGATCAGGTGTTTCGCGCCAACACCATTTATCACCGCGAGAACGGGCTTGGCCAGAGATTCGCCGCTGTCGGGGTCGACCGCCACCACCCAATCGCCCACCTGAACGCTTGAGATGGGCAGCGACGACCCGTCCGCCATCAACACCTGGGTTTCCGGCGTGAATGAGTTGCAGCGACTTCGATGCCTGCCCTTGTACAACCGTCGCGCGCGGCTGAGCTTCCGCGCCTTGTGGGCGGCCCGAGCGGCGCCGACCGCGAGGCGCGCTCCTTTGACCGCCGCCCCCGCCCCCACGGTCGCGGCCAGTGCGCCGCCGATGGCCCAGGCGGCTTCCCGCCAGTTTCCGGTGGCGGCGTACGACACGGCCGAGACCACCCCGGCGATGGTGCCGACCGGCCCCGGGATCATCGACGCATACGAAGCGACCTTGGCAACCTTGGACAGGCCCTTCTTGATACTGCCCCAGCCAAACCTGCCGTCCAGGTCGGTGCAGTTGACCGGGTCCCCGGCGCAATAGTCGTAGGCGGTGGCGTTTCCGCCATCGACCGGGTCGACCTGGAGGAAGCGTCCGATCCCCGGCGAGTAGAGGCGTGCACCCATCAGGAGGACGTCGCCCATCGCCTCGCCGGAGCGCTGCTTGCCGCCCAACCAGCCGTACCGCTGGTCGGCCTGCCCCGACACCGGCACACCGAACTCGTCGTAGTCGAAGAACTCCGGCTCCAGCAAGGTCGTGTCGATCGTCGCGGCCACGTCTCCGTGCAGGTTCACCAACTGCAGGCGGATGTCGCCGGCATCGGAGGTGGTGGCTGCCAGGTCACCGTCCGGACCGGACACGTTGCGGGTATAGCTGCCCAGCGTGGAATCCTCGATGATCCACCGGGGCTCGTCGGAATCGTCGCCGTAGTGGTTCAGCTTCGAGGTGGCATTGACCCAACTGCCGTCGACCAGGGTCTCGGTGGTGAAGGCCCGGAAACGGTGCGCCGGGTCCAGCGTCCAACTCTGCCGGGAATCGCCGAGTTGCTGCCGCTGCACCAGGTCGTTGGCGAAGTACGTGTTGGTCAGGCCATCTGGCAGCGTGGTGGTCCGCCCGAAGGCGTCGTAAACGTAACCTGCGTCGGTGAGGCGGTCGGCGGTGTCGTAGGTGTGCGCCTCGGACACCGGGGTGCCAGTTTCATCGCACATGCCGTCGGCTGCCGGCGCGTACCGCGAGTTCCCGATCCGGTTGGTCCGGCTGTTGTAGGCGTACGTGCGGGTGACGCAGCCGTCGGTGATGGCGCTGTCGTGCTGGGCACGGGTCAGCCGGCCCAGCCGGTCGTAACGGTAGGCCTTGCTGCCTCCGGTGTAAGTGTGGTTCACCCACTGACTGGCTGTGTTCTCCTGCACCGACTCGGAGTAGATGACCTCGTTGTCGGAGTCGCGGGTGTAGGTCCGCTCCACCGGCTGGAGGTTTGCGTCGAGCCGGTCGGTCCGAGTCAGCCCGCCCGGGTACTTGAGCTCCGTGAGCTGGCCGTCCGGGGAGTATTTGGCCGAAAACGTGCCGGCGACACTGTCGGTGACGCTGGTCAGCAGTCCGCGCGGCTCGGCTGCACGGTCGTAGGCGAAGGTCGAGTTCCCGGTGGGGTCGGAGACCTTCACCGACTTGCCGAACCGGTCGAACTCGTTGACCGTGGTGCCTCCGTCGGCGTCGGTGTAGGACGCCAGCCGGCCGAGCAGGTCGTATTCGCGGGTGATGGTCGAAGTGCCCATCGTGGTGACGGTGACGTCGCCGGACGTCGGGCTGTAGGCGGTGGTCACCGCCGGAACTGGCACACCCTCGTCGGAACTGATGACCATGCTGGTCACACGCGTGGCCGCGTCGTACTGGGTGGTCGTCGTACGGGTCCTGCCGTTCGCTGTCTCGGACACCACGTCCTCGTCGCCGTAACGGGTGTAGGACTCGACCCGCCGCACCGGCAGATTGGTGGTCATCCGGGCGGGATCGTGGCCGGTCACCGCTCCGACCGCCCGGGTCACGCAGGGCTCGCCGGCCCACTCGGGCCGATTGGCGCACGTGCCGTCCTGGGCGTTGGGCCCGGCCGTGTAGTAGATGATCTCGTTCGCCATCGCGTCCGAGCCGGTGGAGCCGATGCCCCAGGACTTGAGCACCTGGCCACTGGCGTTGCGGATCGCGTACGCGGTCAGGTTCTGGCCGCCTGCCCCGGCGTCCGCGATCACCTTGGTCGGGGTCTTCAACGTCCAGCCGGAGACCCCGCCGTACTCGGCGTCGTACCCGTTCTTCGACACCCGGACATCGGCGTCCGGGTAACCGACGATCTGCGCGCCCTCGCTTTCCGTGGTCACCAGATGGTACGTGGCCCCGTCGGGCTTGCCCTCGTCGTACTTGTTGACGGAATGCGAACGTCCGATCACCGTCGCGCCGGCCGGGATCGCCTCCAGCGGCCCGACGCCGTCCGGATCGGGGACGGAATTCTCCAGCACCAGCGTCGAGGTCGGCCCGACGGATTCGAGGATATCGACGCCGTCGGTGCTGTAGGTGCTGATGGTGGAGAGGGCCAGCGCTCTACTGGCGGTGTCCGAGCCGGCCAGTCCCAACTCCTCGAGGTAGGCGGTCGAGCCTTGGAACGTGCCGAGGGCCAGTTCCCGATCAGTGGCCTCCAAGGTGCGGACCACGTTGCCGAACCGGTCGTACTCCGCGGTGTCGATGTAACCACCCGGGCTGGCGGTGTTGACCTGCTGACCGCCGGCGTTCAGGTAATGCACGGTGGCATACGGGTAGCCGTTGGTGCCCGGGCTGGACGGGGTCGCGGAATTACGGCCTGGGTTTTCCTCGGGACCGAACACGGCGGTCGCGTCGGTGGGCAGATCGACCTGACCCCAGCTGGAGATGGCCGCCGAATTCAGGTCGTACGGACCGCCGACCGCTTTGGTCAACGGCACGTCGTAGACCATGTTGGTGGCGATCTCGCCGTCGGTGGCTGTCTTGGAGCCCTGCTGGAGGGCACTTCGGCGGACCTTCAGCAGCCGGCCGGCGTTCTCGTCGCCGGAGAGACGGATGATCTGCTGGTCGGTGAGAGCCTTGCCGTAGATGCGAACGTCGTCGATCTCGCCGTCCCAGATGTTCGAGGCGGCACCGGCCCACTTGGCTCGGCCGATCACGTAATTGCCGGTGGCGTTCCAGCCGCCGGTAGCGGCGGTGGTGCTCTGCAACACGCCGTCGACGTAGAGCTTCATCTTGGCGCTGGCGGTGTCGTAGACGCCGGTCAGGTGGGTCCACTTGCCCGCCACGGCGGTGTTGTTGGCGATGGTCCGAACCGGGGTCGCGCTGTCGCTGTCCGAGGTGACGCGGGAGAACGCGAACTTGTCCTCGGCGGCGACGTAGTTGAGGAAGAAGCCGCTGGTCCGGGAGCCGTCCTTGGACACTGCGGTGCGGTTGACGGACTTGTCCTTGATCCGCACCCAGGCGGAGACGGTGTAGGAGGCGGTGTTGGACAGGGCGGTGCCGGCCGGACTGATCTGCTGGCCGGTGCCCCCGGTGAACACGGAGGCCCGGTCGGCCGGGTTGTCCGGGTCGTTGCCCTGACCCCAGCTGACGCCGGTGGCCATGGTGCCGTTGCGGCCACTGCCCGAGGAGTCGGCCACGGCGGTGCCCGAGCCGGCGTCCAGGTCCCAGCGCAGCGCGGCGGAGTCGACGTCCGGGTTGCCGTAGTCGAAGTTCCACGGCAGCTCGCCGGACGGGGTGACCTTGGTGACCCGGCCGCCCCCATACTCGTAGGTGGTCTTCAGCGCCGGGGTGACCCGGGGGTCCCAAACCTCGCGGAGCTGGCCGAGGTTGTCGTACGCGTACCGCGTGATCTGGGTGGCGGTCGTCGCCGAGGTGCTCGGGTCCCACGCCCAGAGCTTCACCCCGGAGACCCGGTCGGTGTAATCACCGAACACCGTCTGACTCAGCCCGGAACTGGTGGTGGTGGCGTACTCGTACTCCAGGACCTCGCAGCCGCGGGCGGGGGTGGCGGTGGTGCAGTGGTTGGTGTCGTCCACTCCCGGCTCGGCCGGGTTGATCACCTTTTTGAGCAGCAGCCGGCTGCCGGCCGTTTCGTAGATATAGCGGGACGTGGTGTCGGATTCCGGCGTCCATGAGGAGGTGGCCGCCCAGACTCCGCCCTGCGAGGTGAACTCGGTGACTGCGCCGTCCAGCTCCGACAGCCGGTAAGCGGTGGCGCCGACCTTGGTCAGCACCGTCCCCTCGGCACCCGGCTCCGGGGTGAAGCTCACACCATCGGCGTTCTTGGCAAAGGTGATCCAGCCGCCGCCGATGCCGTTCACTCTGGCCATCGACGGCTCAGGCAATGTGAGGGTGCTGTACTCGATGTCCGCCGCGCCGCCGGTGGCGCCGCCGGTCCAGGCCGGGCCGAACGGGGCAACGATCTCGGTGAACGACAGGTTGTCCCAGTAGACCTTGCGGCCGGAGCCGCCCTGCATGCCGTTGTAGAGGCGGAAGAACGCCTCGGTGGCCCCGGCCGGGACGGTCATGTCGAGCGACAGTTCATGCCACCCGTCGGTGTAACCGGCCATCGTCGAGGTGACTTCGGTGTACGTGGTCCCGGTCTTGGTGAAGCCGACGATCCGCAGGCCACGCTGGCTGAACGCCGGCAGCAACCCGGTCGCGGTGGGCACGTAGATCCAGCCGGTCATGCGGTACGTCCCGCCAGCGGTCATGCCCAGCCGCATCGCTCCGCCGTCACCACCGACCGCCACGTAGGTATCGTTGCTGGTGGTGGTGACCGGGGTGATCTCCAGCGAGTCGGCCGGGGTGGTCTCGCCCTGGCCCCGCGCGGTGGAGCGCAGCGCCGACGAGGTGGATGGCACGGCAAATCCGGTCAGATCGGTGGAGACCTGCTGTTGGTTGGGTGTCAACCGCTCCGCCATCGGCTGGTAGCCGGCGGCCAGATCCCGCGACGACGTGGACCGCGCGACCGAGAGGCCCAGTTCGTCAGCATCCGTCGACGAGATGGAGTAGTCGCCGGTGAGGAGGTTGACCGAGCCGGCACCGATCTCCTCACCGGCGGCGCCGTCCCCGCTCGAGTCGACGGAGACGCGCACCCAGGGGATGGTGTACGCCGGGGTGATGCCGGTGGCGGTGTAGAGGTGGGCACGAACCTCGACGACCCCGCCGGTCAGCCCGAGTGTGTCTGTCGCGCTCCAGATCGCGTACCCGCCGAGGGCGGACAGGGCGACGGGGCTGGCGGAGGTGGCGGTGATCGGCGCCCCGGTGGCGGAGGTCAGGTTCGCCGAGGGCACCGGCAGCGTCGCACCGCCTGGACCGCGACGATATTCGAAGTACGTACGCGTGTAGCCGGAGACCGGCGTGGTGATCCGCAGCTTGGTGCGCTTGACGATCGTCGCGCCCGGCAGCGGTTCGGCCAGCGCCGCGTTGCCGGCGTCGAAGACGTAGAGGTTGGGGTCGGAGAGGTTACCTGCGGAGTCCTTGGCCTGCACGGTCAGGATGCGGTGCCCGTCGCGAGGGCTGAGCGTGACCGACTTCGCCCCGGTCGCGGCGATCGTGGTGGCCGCCGTGTCGTAGTCGAACTTGTAGACGAAGGCGGCGAGGTCGGTGCTGCCCGAGGCCGGGGTGAAGGTGAAGGTGTCCGCCTGGCCCGCGCCGCCGTGCGGCTGGGCGTCGTTGAGGTAGATCGCCGCCGTCACGAACGGCACGCCCGGCTTCGTGGTGTCCACGGTCAGCGGGGTCCACGCCGTCCAGGTGCCGTAGGCGTACGGGTCCTTGGCCCGGACCTGCCACTCGTACTGGACGCCGTTGACCAGGTCAACCGGCACCTGCCAGGAGGCCGTGGAGCCGTTGGTCCACGCGGGACTACCCGACCGCAGACCGGACGAGGAGACAGTGGCCAGGGTGGTCTTGTTCCGCACCACGAACTCGGCCTGCAGGGTCTGCCCGGCGTTGGCGTCGGCCAGCTTCGCCGACAGTGTCGGCCGCAGAGAGGCGGTCGCGGCCCCGGAGCCGCAGGCGGTGTAGCAGGGCGCGACGGCCAGCGCCGACGGCACCGACGGCGCGGTGTTGTAGGTGATCGACACCAGCGGCGGGTGGGTGCCCTCCGCCGAGTCGAAGCGCTTCCAGCCTGCCGTGGAAGTCTCCGAGGTGGCCCGCAACATGACATTGGCGGTGGTCCAGTTGTTGTCCGCGCTGGTCTGTAACGCCCCGCCGACCTCGACGTAGACGTAGCCGTCACCGCAGGACGAGCTGTAACCCCGGGTCTCGGTGGAGGTGCCCACCTTCGCCCGCGCGGTCGGCTGGTTCGTCCACCGCACCGACGAGTCGACGAAGTCGGTGCGCCACGCCTCCCAGGATGCCCCCGTGCACGACCAGGAATGGTAGTTCCACAGCCGCAGCTTGGCCGACATGATCCGGCTCCCGGCGAAGCCAGTGGTGTTGAACCGCAGGTAGGACCGGGCAGTGAACGAGCCATCGTCGTTCGAGTAGCCCAACTTCAGGTCCGCCGAGCCAGACTGGTCGCTGGAGTTAAGTGTTCTGCACAAACGCGTCGAACGAGGGGGACAGCGACGTCGGCGGGTCGATGGTCACCGGGAAGGTCAGGTCTGTCCGCGCCAGGAATCCCGCGTCCGGCGTCAACTCCATGACCGTACGACCCTTGCCAGCCGTGACGGTGCGCAGCGCGACCGGAGCGTGGTTGACGCGCTCGCCAGACTGCGGAGCCACCTTGGCGTCCCACATCAGCGGCGTCTGCGCCCGGCCCACCTGCCGGCCCCGGCCGTCCTTCAACAGCAGGCCGCCCATGCCGTCGGTGGCCGCGGTCAGCTTGCCGGTCCGCAGCGGCAGCGACAGCTTCCGCACCTGCGCCAGCCCCGCCCGGTCCTTGACCACGAAGTGCTGCTCGTAACCGGTGGCGTGAGCGTGAAACACCAGATCGACGCCTGGGCGTACGTCACGGTAGGTGATCGTGCGGCCATTGAGGACCGGCTCCGGCAGTGCGCCGTTCCAGGCCAGCCCCGTCTGGTCCGTGTCCTCACCAACCTTCACCACCTCGTGCTCACCGGCACCCGAGGTTGCGCCCGCGAACGTCAGAGCAAGCGGGTGCGCTATCGGTGCCACCGACCCATCCGACCTGCGCTGCAGGGTCAGGTCGACCGGCACCCACTGGTCTCCCTGGTGCACCCGCACCGGGGCGAGCGCCTGCTCCTCCGTCAGTGTGCCATCCGGATTCGCGAAGACCTGCGTCGTCTCGGTCCGTCGGTTTGCCACCTCAACCCGGGAATCACAGAGCTTCGCTGCGATTGCGGCTGACACCTCGTTGGCGCGGTCGTCCGGACACTTCGGCTTTGGTGCGGGTGTCGGTGCCGACGCCGTAGCCTGCGGCATCGGCCGGGTGGGCACGTCCGACATCGTGGCCACCAGAACGAAGACCAGGAAGATTGCTGTGCGGCGAACCCACGCCGCGCAGCCCTCCCCAGCCAAGGTGATGAAGACGCGTGATTGCCACCGATGCGTCTGCACGACACCCTCCCCGTTCCGCCCCTGGGTGAGGCGAGCGGAAGCGTACGAAGGCCGGTGAAATTTTTCTATCTCTTGACACGGAACCGGATCACTGGATATCCGGCCGGCGATAACAATACTAAAAGGACGTTAAGCTGCAGTCTGGAAATGCCAGGCATGGAGTCACGCGCTAGATGTTTCGCAGGTCGGCAGCAGCGAGACCGCGCACGCCACTCCTCGGAACCAGGAGATGCACGGCAGCCACCGGCGGCGCAAGCCCTTCCACCAATGGCGTTTGTCACCCGTACGGACCCAGTATTGACCGGGTGCGGACCGCGCCTGAGAGCCAGCCCGGCGTATACCGACCCCGACCGCTGCGTTCCGGGGTGACGATGTTCCACTCCCTCCCCAACTGACCCCACCCGAGCGCGCTGCGGCAGCGGGTCGGGCCGTGTTCGGGCCGTCGCAGAGGGCCTAGGCTGGGCCGCGTACGGCGGGCGCCGCCGCTCGGACCGGGGAGGCCCACATGACGACTGTCGATGACCGGACGCCGACGGTGGCCGACGTGAGCGGCCCGTCGCGGCTCGCCGAGCCCGACGAGGCGATCAGTGCCGACGAGTTGCAGCTCGCCGCCCGCAACCACGGCCTTCCGCTGGAGGCGCTGCGCTACGACGTGACCCCGGCCGGGCTGCACTACCTGCTGATCCACTACGACATTCCGGAGGTCGACGCGGCGACGCACGCGCTGACCATCGGGGGCGCGGTCGACCGGCCGCTGACCGTCACCCTCGCCGACCTGCGCGAGCGACCCCGGGTCACCCAACGGGTCACGATGGAGTGCGCCGGCAACGGCCGGGCTCTGCTGCACCCCCGGCCGGTGAGCCAACCCTGGCTGGTCGAGGCGGTCGGCAACGCCGAGTGGACCGGCACCCCCCTCGCTGCGCTGCTGCGCGAGGCGGGCCTGGGCGCGGACGCGGTCGACGTGGTCTTCACCGGCGCCGACCACGGTGTCGAGCGCGGTGTCGAGCAGGACTACCAGCGGGCGCTGCCGGTGGCCGACGCGCTGCGCGAGGAGGTGCTGCTGGCGTACGAGATGAACGGGGCTCCCCTGCTGCCGCAGCACGGTGCCCCGCTGCGGCTGATCGTGCCGGGCTGGTACGGCATGGCGCACGTGAAGTGGCTGCGCTCGATCGAGGTCCGCTCGGAGCCGTTCGAGGGCTACCAGAACGCGGTGGCGTACCGGCTGCGTCGCGACGCCGACGACCCCGGCGTGCCGGTCACCCGGATCGAACCGCGCGCGTTGGTCCGCCCGCCGGGCTTTCCCGACTTCATGACGCGCCGCCGGGTGCTGCCACCGGGACCGTGCACCGTGGACGGGCGGGCCTGGTCGGGGCACGCGCCGGTGGTCGCGGTGGAGGTGAGCGTCGACGGCGGGGCGAGCTGGGCGCCGGCCGAGCTGGACCCGGCAACGGGCGGGGAGTTCGCCTGGCGGCGGTGGCGGCACGAGTGGACGGCGACGCCGGGCCGGTACGTACTCAGCGCGCGGGCGACCGACGCGTCCGGGCGGACCCAGCCGGTCGAGCAGCCGTGGAACCGTGGCGGCTTCGCCAACAACCTGGTGCAGCGCGTCGAGGTCGTGGTGCCGGCCGAGTGACCCACCCGGCCGGCCGCGCCACGGATGGGGGGACCGTGGCGTGGCCGGGAGTCGTCAGCCGCCGAAGCCGGAGTCGGCGGGCAGCGAGATGTCGGGCTTCTCCAGCTCTTCGACGTTGACGTCCTTGAAGGTCATCACTCGGACGTTCTTCACGAAGCGGGCAGGACGATACATGTCCCACACCCAGGCGTCGTGCATCTCGACCTCGAAGTAGACCTCGCCGTCGGAGTTGCGCACGTGCAGGTCGACCTGGTTGGCCAGGTAGAACCGGCGCTCCGTCTCCACCACGTAGGAGAACTGGCGGACAATGTCGCGGTACTCCCGGTAGAGCTGCAGCTCCATCTCGGTCTCGTACTTTTCGAGATCTTCCGCGCTCATCGCACTCCGCCTTCCATGACCACATCTTCCCCCACCGGCGACGGAGGCCGAGGCTGCTCGCCCAACGCCACGCCGACGGTACCCCCTGACGCCCAGGAGCGCTCCATCGGCTCGTCCGACGCCGGGCCGACGGGCCGTCGGGCGCGCGGCGGCCGGCCGTCGCGGCCGGAGACCGCGGCGACATTGACGTACGAGAAGCGGTGCTCCCGGCACGGCCCGTGCTCCCGCAGCGCCGCGCTGTGCTCCGGGGTGATGTAGCCCTTGTGCTCGGCGAAGCCGTACGCCGGGAACACCCCGTCCAGCTCCACCATGATCCGGTCCCGGGTGACCTTGGCGAGCACGCTGGCCGCCGCCACACACGCGGCCACCCGGTCGCCCTTCCAGACCGCCAGCCCCGGCACGCCCAGGCCGTCCACGCCAAAGCCGTCGGTCAGCACGTACTCCGGTCGAGTGGTGAGCGAGGCGAGCGCCCGGCGCATCGCGGCCAGGTTGCACACGTGCAGCCCCCGGGCGTCGACCTCGTCAGCCGGGATGACCACCACGGCGTACGCCAGGGCGCGGTCCACGACCTCGGCGTACACCCGCTCCCGGCTGGCCGGGGTGAGCAGCTTGGAGTCGGCCAGCCCGTCGATCTCACCGCGTCGTCCCTCCGGCAGCACCGCCGCGGCGGCGACCAGTGGGCCGGCGCAGGCGCCCCGGCCGGCTTCGTCGGCGCCCGCCACGTGCCGGAACCCGCGCCGCTGCAGCGCCCGTTCCAGCGCGTACAGGCCGGCCTCCCGGCGTACGACGGTGCGCGGCGGGGTCAGCACGATGCCTCGACGGCCGGCGGCAGGAGCCGGGCCAGCAGGTCGGGCAGCTCGGGCGGGTAGTACCGGTCGCCGCTGGCGGCCAGCTCGGCCGGCAGCCACCAGCGGTGGCCGGCGATGCTGCGCTGCTCGACGTCGTTGAAGCCGACGGTGTCGACCTGCCACGACGGCACCCGGAACAGGAAGAAGTCCTGCTTCTGGCGGTACCAGTCGCCGTCGAACGGAAACTCGGTCGTGTCGGACCAGACGGGCTCGCCCAGGTCGGCGGGATCGACCCGCAGCCCGGTCTCCTCGGCCAGCTCCCGTGCCGCGCCGGCCGCCGGAGACTCCGCCTCGTCGAGCCCGCCGCCGGGAGTGAACCAGTAGCGGTGCTCCGGGCGGGCCGGGTCGAAGCCCTGGAACAGCAGGACCCGGCCGGCCGCGTCGACGAGCAGCACCCGCGCCGCGCGTCGAGGGGTGTAGACGGTCACCGCACCAGCCTGCCAGACGTGCGGTCGATCGCCCATGCCCCCGCCGGTTCTACGGCTTTCCGATGCTGTCGAACTGATCGGGCACGGTCAGCCAGGTGGCCCGGTTGACGGGCCAGAAGACGGTGAACGCCCGCCCGACCACCTCGCCCTCGGGAATCGTGGCCTCGGTGATGTTCTGCCCGGACTGCTGCCAGTGCTCCAGCGAGTCACCCGAGGCCGACCGGTGGTCGCCCATCACCCACAGCCGCCCCTTCGGCACGGTGATGTCGAACTCCTGGTCGGCCGGCTTGTCGCGGACCCCGTCGATCGAGAAGATGTACGGCTCGTCGAGCGACTTGCCGTTGATCATCAGCCGTTCCTGCGCGTCGCAGCAGACCACGTGGTCACCGCCGACGCCGATCACCCGCTTGATGAAGTCCTCACCGTCGGGGTTGCCGCTCCACTCGGTGGGTGCCTTGAAGACGATCACCTCGCCGCGGTGCGGTGATCGGAAGTCGTAGACCAGCTTGTTGACCAACACCCGGTCATCGATCTTGAGAGTGTTCTCCATGGACGGAGAGGGGATGAAGAAGGTCTGCAGCACGAAGGCGCGGACCAGCACCGCGACCAGGATCGCCACACCCAGCAGGATCGGCAGCTCCTTCCAGAAGGAGCTGCGCGGCTTGTCGGTCTGCTCGTCAATCACGCCAAGGAGCCTACGTTGCCGGGCCGGACGGCACCGTCCGGAACGCGCGGGAACCTCTCAGCGCGGCCATCAACGGGAGAATCAGCAGCACACCGCCCTGCGGGGACGGACGGACCGGGGGCGCCCCGGAGGAGGCGGCGGCCGGCCCGGCCACGTCGTCGAAGGTCGACGGCACCGACAGCGCGGCCCAGCGCGATGACGGCCAGACCACCATGAACGCCCGGCCGACCACGTTGTCGATCGGCACCGGCCCCTGGCAGCGCGCGTCCTGGGAGACCTCACGGTGGTCGCCCATCACGAAGATCTGACCCGGGGGTACGACCACCTCGTCGAAGCGTCGGGAGCGGCACTCCTGCGGATTCGGTGGTAAATCCAGCGGGGAGTCACGCAGCACGTACGGCTCGTCGAGCGGGGTCCCGTTCACGGTGACCCGGCCCTGGGAGTCGCAGCACTTCACCCGGTCACCGGGCAGGCCGATCACCCGTTTGATGAAGTCCTTCTCACCGGGACGGCTCACCCCGACCAGGTCCCCGACGGTGCGGGCGACCTTGCCGGCGAACCCGGGCTCCGGCTGCTCGTCGACCTGCGGCGCCCAGCGGTCGGTGCCCCGGAACACCACCACCTCGCCGCGCACCGGGTCACGGACGTCGTAGACGACCTTGTTGACCAGCACCCGGTCGCCGATCAGGAGGGTGTCCTCCATCGAACCGGACGGGATGAAGAACGCCTGAAGCAGGAATGTGCGGATCAGCACCGCGAGGCAGAACGCGACCACCAGCAGCAGTGGAAGCTCCTGCCAGAGAGGCATCTGGCGGCGGCCGCGGCGTACCCGCCGGCGCCACGGATCGACGGTGCCGTCCTCGTCAAGCGTCTGCACCACGCCACTCCCCGGTCCGCAGAAACACCACCGCCCGGGAGCCTCGTCGAGGCTCCACGGGCGGTAGTGGACAGCTGCCCGCCACGAAGGCGGGGCCGCCGCCTGGCTGCGCCCGTACGACCAGGGTAGTGCGGTCTGGGCGGTACGGCATACGCGCAGCTCAGGCGGCGTGGCGAGCGGGAAGTCAGCTGGGCTGCTTCTCCCGCTTCTCCTTGATCTTGGCCTTCTTGCCGCGCAGCTCGCGCAGGTAGTAGAGCTTGGCGCGACGCACGTCACCGCGGGTCACGATCTCGATCCGGTCGATGCCCGGACCGTTGAGCGGGTAGGTCCGCTCGACGCCGACACCGAAGCTGACCTTGCGGACCGAGAAGGTCTCGCGCAGACCGTCACCCTGGCGGCGGATCACGACGCCCTGGAAGATCTGGACACGGGACCGGTTGCCCTCGACGACCCGCGCGTGCACCTTGACGGTGTCACCGGCACGGAAGTCAGGAAGGTCGGTCCGCTTCGACTGGGCGTCAAGGGCGTCCAGGATGTTCATCGCTGCGTCCTCGTAAGGCTCACGGCGCACCGTCACTCGGCGCGCGGGTGGGTGATTCTGATTCCCGGGTGGTGATCGGCGGACCGACCCCGGTCGGGGATCCTCGCAGCCGCCCACGGGCGCGGACGGATGCGGCAACCCCCCTACTTTGCCACATCCCCCGGCGGCGGCTGAAATCCGGCCCGCTCCAGCGCCGCGATGTCTCGTTTGTCGAGCCGCTCGGGTGGTAGCGCGGCCAGCAGGTCCGGGCGCTGGGTTGCGGTCCGCAGCAGCCCCGCCTCGCGCCGCCAGCGCGCGATCTTGCCGTGGTCGCCGGAGCGGAGCACCTCCGGGACGTCGTGCCCGCGCCAGCTCGGCGGCTTCGTGTAGATCGGGGCCTCCAGCAGCCCGTGCGCGTGCGACTCCTCGTCCAGCGAGCCGGCGTTGCCCAGTACCCCGGGCAGCAGTCGGGTGACCGCCTCCAGGACGACCAGCACCGCGACCTCGCCGCCGAAGAGCACATAGTCGCCGAGCGACACCTCGGTGACCGGCATCCGGGTGGCGGCGTGCGCCAGGACCCGCTGGTCGATCCCCTCGTACCGGCCGCAGGCGAAGATCAGGTGCGGCTCGGCGGCCAGCTCGTGGGCCATGGCCTGGGTGAACGGCACGCCCGCCGGCGACGGCACGAGCAGCCGGGGCGGCGCGGCCTCGGCCGGCGCGAGCGCGTCCAGCGCCGCACCCCACGGCTCGGGCTTCATCACCATCCCCGGGCCGCCGCCGTAGGGGGTGTCGTCGACCGTGCGGTGCACATCGTGGGTCCAGGACCGCAGGTCGTGCACGGCGAGCTGGAGTACGTCATTGGCGCGCGCGCGACCGATCAGCGACAGGTCCAGCGGGGCGAAGTACTCCGGAAAGATCGACACGACGTCGACGCGCATGCGGGCTGGTCCTAAAGATCGAGCAGGCCGGCCGGCGGGTCGACGATCACGCGTCCACCGGCCAGGTCGACCTCCGGGACGATCGCCCGGACGAACGGGATCAGCGCGGTACGCCCCTCGGGTCGCCGCAGCACCAGCAGGTCGGACGACGGCGCGTGGTCGATCCGGGCGACCTCGCCGAGACGCTCACCGGCCGGCGTGACCACGGCCAGACCCACCAACTGATGGTCGTGGAACTCCTCCGGGTCATCCGGAGGCTCCACGTCGGCGCTGTCCACCACGAGCAGCGTCCCGCGCAGCGCTTCGGCGGCGTTGCGGTCCAGGATGCCCTCGAACGCGACCAGCACCCGACCCTGGTGGAAGCGGGCTTCCTCGATGGTCAGCTCCGCGGGAACCCGGAACGGCACCCCGGGCTCATCGATGGTTGGAGGGGGTGTCGCCCCCGGTTCGGTGCGCAGCACCGAACCGGGGGCGAACCGTGCTTCGGGTTCGTCGGTCCGCACTTCCACGGTGACCTCCCCGCGGACACCGTGCGGCTTGCCGATCCTTCCGACGACGAGCTGCATCAGTACGAGTCGACGATGTCGACGCGTACCCCGCGCCCGCCGATGGAGCCGATCACCTGACGCAGCGCCTTGGCGGTCCGGCCGGACCGCCCGATCACCGTGCCGAGGTCCTCGGGGTGCACGCGGACTTCCAGCCGCTTGCCCCGACGGGAATCGACCATCCGCACCCGGACGTCATCCGGGTGGTCGACGATGCCCTTGACCAGGTGCTCCAACGCCGGACGCAGAGGCATGTCAGGCCTGCTCACCGGCGTCGGCAGCGGCAGCGGGGGCCTCGGCCGGAGCCTCAGTCGCCGGCGCCTCGGCCTTCGGGGCCTCGGCCTTCGGGGCCTCGGCCGGAGCCTCGGCAGCCTTGGCGGCCTTCTTGGCCGGCTTGGCCGGGGTCTCCGGGGCGAGCCCGGCGGCGGCCTTCGCCTCAGCCTCGTACGCCGCCTTGCGGTCGGCCCGCTCGGCGGCGACCTTCAGCGGCGGCGGGGCCGGCAGGCCCTTGTACTTCTGCCAGTCACCGGTCAGCTCCAGCAGCCGCTGCACCGCCTCGCTCGGCTGAGCGCCGACAGACAGCCAGTACTGGACCCGCTCCGACTTGACCTCGATGACCGAAGGGTCCTCCTTCGGCTGGTACACCCCGACGAACTCGATCGCCCGGCCGTCACGCTTCGTGCGCGAGTCGGCGATGACGATGCGGTACTGCGGGTTGCGGATCTTGCCCATCCGCAGGAGCCGGATCTTTACGGCCACAGTTGTTTCGCTCCTGTTGCGATCTCACCAGCCCGCTGTGGGCGGTGTGCATGGGTGAGCGCCGACCGGCACAGTGGGGTTGGGCCGGAGACTACTCGGTGGACTGGCGACGCGCCCGGGTTAGAGGGCGCCGGACGCGCGCCGGATACCAGCAACCCATTCTGCCAGATCCGACGTCGATCTCTCGCATCGGACCCGGACACCGCGTCACCGGTGACCCGGAACACCTCTCAGCGCACCGGCGGGCGGTCCCACCCGGGCGGAAGTTCGTCCGGTACGTCCCACTCCGTCGGCGGGGTGAAATCGCACCAGGTGCCGTCGAACGGGAACTCACCCGCCTCGGCGAGCGCGATCACCCGCTCCCCCTCGGCGCGGACCGCCTTCTCGTCGGTCACCCAGTAGTCGTCACCGAAGGCGAGACGCTCGACGAACTCGTCCTCGTCCTTCCACTGCCAGGTGCGGTCCGGGCGCACCAGCACGTCCAGATCCTGGTCGATCACGTCGACGCCGGCCACCGTCCCGTCGTCCCAACGGACACCGGGCTCCTCCAGGTTGACGTACCAGTGGGCGAACTTGTCCTGCGCGTCCCGGAACCACCACACAGAGTGCGCGGCCCCGGTGGGCAGGAACTTCAACAGCGGCGGGCCGTTCCAGCGGCCGTGCGCCAGCCGGTACGACGACGAGATCCACTGGGCGAACGGCATCGCCCGCATGTTGAGCCCCGCCTCGGTCACCTCGTGGGCCACCGGCGAGTCCCGCGCGATCCACACCAGCAGACCCCGCTCGTCGTCGCTGACCACGCGACCCGGCCGGACCCATCCGATCCGACCGTGCCGCACGTTGCGGTGCATGATCAGCCGATCCGGCGCGAAGCGCACGGCAGCACACCTCCGAGCTGTTAGCAGGGGGCCCTTCCTCTACCGCAGGCGTTAGGAAGGGGCCCTTCCTTACGCCTCAGTAGGCGCGAGCGAGAATGGCGACCAGGTCGGGCTCGTCCTCCGAGTCCGGCACCGAGCCGTCGGCGCGCAGCAGACAACGAACCGTCACGCCCTGGCCGTTCGCCTCGGCCTCGCCGGCCACGCCGACCTCCGACCACGGCACCTTGGCCCAGCCGGTGGCCGCCGCCTCGATCGCCTCGGCCAGCGTCGACACCTCGACGGTGCGCGACTCGCGGTGCGCGAGGGCCTGATCGTGCAGCACCTGCTGATCGGCCTCCAGCGCCGCCAGCACCGCGCCGACCACGTCGGCCACCGGCGTCGGGGACTTCGACCCGTCGGTACGACGGACCACCGTCGCGTTGCCGACAGCCAGGTCGCGGGGGCCGACCTCGACGCGTACCGGATAGCCGCGCAGCTCGGCGTCGACGGCCCGACGGCCGAACGCGGTGTCGGTCCGGTCGTCGAGCGCGACCCGGACACCGGCGTCGCGCAGGCCGTCGCGCAGCTTGGCCGCCGCCTCGCCGACGCCCTCGCCATCCTTGACGATCATGATGTACGCCTGGATGGGGGCCAGCCTCGGCGGCACCCGCAGGCCGTTGTCGTCGCCGTGCGCCATGATCAGCCCGCCGAGCATCCGTGTCGACGTGCCCCAGGAGGTCGTCCACGCGTGCTCGCGACCGCCCTCCTTGGCGGAGTAGCTGATGTCGAACGCCTTGGCGAAGTTCTGGCCCAGCTCGTGGCTGGTGCCCAACTGCAACGCCTTGCCGTCACCCATCATGCCTTCGCAGGTGTACGTGGCGGTGGCCCCGGCGAAGCGCTCGCGGGCCGTCTTCAGGCCCACCACCACCGGGATGCCGAGCACGTTGACCATCAGGTCCTCGTACGCCTCGTGCAGGATCCGCCGCGCGTAGGCGCGGGCGTCCTCGCGGGTGGCGTGCGCGGTGTGCCCCTCCTGCCAGAGGAACTCGCTGGTCCGCAGGAAGATCCGCGGGCGCAGCTCCCACCGGACCACGTTGGCCCACTGGTTGAGCAGCAGCGGCAGGTCCCGGTACGAGTCGATCCACTTGGCCATGAACTCGCCGATCACCGTCTCGCTGGTGGGGCGCACCACCACCGGCTCGGCGAGCTGCTTGCCGCCACCGTGGGTGACGACCGCAAGCTCCGGCGAGAAGCCCTCGACGTGCTGCGCCTCGCGCTTGAGGTAGCTCTCCGGGATGAACAGCGGGAAGTACGCGTTCTCCGCGCCGGCCGCCTTGATCCGGGCGTCCATCTCGGTCTGCATCCGCTCCCAGATGGCGTAGCCGGCCGGGCGGATGACCATGGTGCCGCGGACCGGGCCGTTGTCGGCCAGCTTCGCCTTGGCGATCAGGTCCTGGTACCAGCGGGGGAAGTCCTCCGCACGGGGAGTGAGCACGCGTGCCATGACCGCACATCCTATGCGCCACGCGGGGCCCCGCCGCGCCCGGGAGGCGCCGCGCCGCGCGACGTGCCCTCCGCGCGACGGCATGACCGGGCGCCGGCCGGCCGGCGACACACGCCGGACAGGCGCTGAGCGGGCCCCACGCGGACGCCGGGCGGGCCGGCGGGCCGCACTCGGCGGGGTCCCGCGGCGGACGCTGGGCGGGCCGGCGGGCCGCCCGTAGAATTCGACCACCATGACTGCGACGACCGACTCACCACGCCAGCGACTGCGGGACACGATCGTGGACGCCGCCCGCGCACGGACCATCGCCGCCGGCTGGGACGCGGTCCGCATGGGTGGCGTGGCCACCACGGCGGGGGTCAGCCGGCAGACCGTCTACAACGAGTTCGGCAGCAAGGCGGGCCTCGCCGAGGCGCTCGCCCGACGCGAGGTGGACCGGTTCGTCGGCGACGTCCGGAAGGCGCTGCTCGCGCACGGCGCCGACGTCCGGGCCGGCGCGTACGCCGCGATCGCCCACACCCTCGCCACGGCGGCCGACAACCCGCTGGTCAAGGCCATCCTCACCAGCGCCCGGGGCGGCTCGGACGAACTGCTTCCGTACCTCACCACCCGGGCCGAGGTGGTCCTCACCGAGGCGTCCGGCGCGCTGATCGAGTGGGCCGGCGACCACCTGCCGGGAGCGGACCAGGCGGCGTTGGCATTCGCCGCAGACACGATCGTCCGTCTGGTGGTGAGCCACATCGTGCTCCCCCGATCCCCGATCGACCAGACCGCCACGGCCCTGGCCGACCTGGCCGTGCACCTCTTCACCGCCGCCGCCACCCGCCCGCCCCGCTGACGCTCCCACCCGCGTCCCAGCGCCCCTGCGCCCCTGCGCCCCGCACCGCACCACCCTGTCGTCGTGCGCCGCATCCGGCCCCTCTATGCGCCGCACGCTCACGTCGTCACGCGTCACACCCTCACGTCGTCACACCCCGCACCCCCGCGTCGTCACACGCCGCACCCCCGCGCCCGCACGCACCTGCGTCTCCCCGGCCTGCCACGCCCACGTCCCACGCCCACGCCCACGCCCACGCCCACGCCAAGATCCGCACAACATCAGTGATGTTGCTGCCTCCGGCGACCGTGAGGCAGCAACATCAGGGAAGTTGCGCGGATCTTCCCTTGTCGACCCCTCTGCCCGGCACGATCGTGCTCGATCCTGGTTTTAGTGGCATCCCCACGACACCGAGGCCACTACTTCCTGGATCGAGCACGATCTTGCGGCGCGGCCCGACGCGGCCCGACGCGGCCCGACGCGGCCCGACGCGGCCCGGCCCGACGCGGCCCGGCCCGGCGCAGCCCGGCCCGGCGCAGCCCGGCCCGGCGCAGCCCGGCCCGGCGCAGCCCGGCCCGGCGCAGCCCGGCCCGGCGCAGCGCAGCCCGACGCGGCCCGGCCCGGCGCAGCCCCGGCCCTGCGCGAGCCGGCCCCGGCCAGGCGCGACGCGGCGCGGCGCGACCCGGCCTGGCGCGGCGCGACCCGGCCTGGCGCGGCGCGACCCGGCCTGGCGCGGCGGGGGTCAGTGGAGGACTCGGCCGCGCAGGATCGTGCGGGACGGGGCACGGACGACGCGTAGGTCGTGGCGGGGGTCCTCGGGGTAGACGGTCAGGTCGGCGAGGCCGCCCTCGACCAGGCCGGGGAAGCCGAGCCATTCGCGGGCGCCCCAGGACGCGGCGGCGAGCACGTCGATCGGCGCCATGCCGGCGCGCTCGTGCAGCAGCAGCATCTCCTCGGCGGCCAGGCCGTGGTCGATGCCACCACCGGCGTCGGTGCCCACGTAGATCGGCACGCCCGCCTCGTGCGCGGCGCGCACCACCTCCGGGAAGCGGTCGCGCAGTGCGAGCATGTGCTCGGCGTACCCGGGGAACTTGGCCCGCGCCTGCTCGGCGATCCCACCGAAGGTGGCGATGTTGATCATCGTGGGGACCAGCGCGGTGCCCTGGCGGGCCATCTCGTCGATCAGGTCGAGGCTCAGCCCCGTGCCGTGCTCCACCGAGTCCACCCCGGCCCGCACCATGATCTCCACGGCCGACTCGGAGAAGGTGTGCACCGCGGCGCGTACCCCGGCGTCGTGCGCGGCCCGTACGGCGGCGGTGAGGGTCTCGGCGTCCCAGGCCGGCGCGAGGTCGCCCACGCCGCGGTCGATCCAGTCGCCGACCAGCTTCACCCAGCCGTTGCCGGCTCGGGCCTGGGCGGCCACCGTCGCGGCCACCTCGGCCGCGCCGACCTCGACGCCGATGTCGCGCAGGTAGCGCTTCGGGGGTGCGACGTGCCGGCCGGCGCGGGCCAATCGCGGCAGGTCCGGTTCGTCGTCCAACTCGGGGTACGGGTACGGCGAGCCGGCGTCGCGGATCGCCAGCACCCCGGCGTCCCGGTCGGTGTGGGCCAACTCGCGGGCCTGGTCGAGGGAGGTGATCGGGGCGCCACCGCGGGCGATGCCGATGTGGCAGTGCGCGTCGACCAGCCCCGGGAGGACGAACCCGCCGTCGACGACCGTCTCCGCACCGAGCACCGGGGTGAAGGTCACCCGGTCGCCGACCAGCCAGAGATCCCGGACCTCGTCGTCGGGGAGCAGCACACCGCGCACGTGAAGAGCCATGCGCACAGTCCTACCCGATCACTGCTCCTCGGGGGCGAGCAGGTCGTTCTTCCGAGCGGTCAGGGCCGGCAGGTCCACCGAGACCTTCCACGGCCACTCGGTGACGAACAGATCCTCGGTGTGCGCGACCTGCTCGTACTCGCGGTTCGCTCCGAGGGCGTACTCGGTCAGCGTGACGCGCTCCTGCGACGGGTCCACCACCCAGTAGGACCGGACACCGGCGTGCGCGTAGACCTTCGCCTTGTCGTACATGTCGCGAAAGTTCAAGGGCAGCGAGACGACCTCCACGGCGAGCAGGGCGTCCTCGACCGGGACGGGTGACCGGCCGGCGTGCTTGCGGCGGATGACCACCACGTCGGGGCGCGGCCCGTTGCGCCGGTCGACCCGCATCGACAGGTCGATGCTGACCAGGTATTCCGGCGGGCAGTTGACGCGAAGCGTGAGCAGCAGCTCGACGCAGAACTCTTGGTGCACGGCAGTGGGCGACGGCACGATCAACCTTCCGTTGATCAATTCGTACGGAAGGTCCTTCGGCAGTTCACCGAGGTCGTCGACCGTCCACTCGTACCGTTCGGGCAAAACCGGGGCTGTGTCCATGACATCTTCCTTCAGCGGGACGACATCACCCTAGGAAAGGATGACGTCGCCCGCCGTCACCGACACGCCTCAGCGCGGGCCCTTGTCGCCACCCTTGCCGAGCTTGTTGAAGTCGATCTTCGGGAGTTTGAAGCCCGGCGGCAGGCCCTGGCCGCCCGCGAGGTCGTTCGGGTCCATCCCCGGCGGGAGCTGCGGCATGCCACCCGGGAAGCCGCCCGGGAGCCCGGCGCCGGCG
This sequence comes from Micromonospora sp. NBC_00617, assembly GCF_045161355.1. Taxonomy (NCBI): domain Bacteria; kingdom Bacillati; phylum Actinomycetota; class Actinomycetes; order Micromonosporales; family Micromonosporaceae; genus Micromonospora; species Micromonospora sp. NBC_00617. The sequence continues at coordinate 4,361,319 of NZ_CP107751.1, forward strand.
CCCGTACGCGGACGACCGCCGCCCTTGGTGCCCTTGCGCTTGTTCTTGGGGGACTTGGTCGCCTTGCGCCGGCCACCGCCGGGCAGGCCCATCATGCCGCCCATCTGCTTCATCATCTTCTGCGCGTCGGCGAAGCGGTTGAGCAGCTGGTTGACGTCCATCACAGTGACGCCGGAGCCATTGGCGATACGTGCCCGGCGGGAGCCGTTGATGATCTTCGGGTTGGTCCGCTCGCCCGGGGTCATCGACCGGATGATCGCGGTGACCCGGTCGAAGTGACTGTCGTCCAGCTCGGCGAGCTGGTCCTTCATCTGCCCCATGCCCGGCATCATGGCCAGCACGTTGGCGATCGGACCCATCCGCCGCACCGCGATGAGCTGGTCGAGGAAGTCGTCCAGGGTGAACTGCTCGCCGCCCATCAGCTTGGCGGTCATCTTCTCCTTCTGATCCGAGTCGAAGGCCTGCTCGGCCTGCTCGATCAGAGTGAGGACGTCGCCCATGCCGAGGATCCGGCTGGCCATCCGGTCGGGGTGGAAGACGTCGAAGTCCTCCAGCTTCTCGCCGGTGGACGCGAACAGGATCGGCTGCCCGGTCACCTCGCGCACGGAGAGCGCGGCGCCACCACGGGCGTCGCCGTCGAGCTTGGAAAGCACCACGCCGGTGATGCCGACGCCGTCGCGGAACGCCTCGGCGGTGCGCACGGCGTCCTGACCGACCATCGCGTCGATGACGAAGATGACCTCGTCCGGCGAGACGGCGTCGCGGATGTCGGCGGCCTGCTGCATCATCTCGGCGTCGATGCCGAGGCGGCCGGCGGTGTCGACGATGACGATGTCGCGGGCGGCGCGCTTCGCGTGCTCGATCGACGCGCGGGCCACCTGCACCGGGTCACCGGTGCCGTTGCCGGGCTCCGGGGCGTACACCTCGACGCCGGCCCGGCCACCGAGCACCTGGAGCTGCCCGACGGCGTTGGGGCGCTGGAGGTCGGCGGCGACCAGCAGCGGCTGGTGCCCCTGGCCCTTGAGCCAGCGGGCCAGCTTGCCGGCGAGGGTGGTCTTACCGGAACCCTGGAGGCCGGCCAGCATGATCACGGTGGGCGGCTGCTTGGCGAACTGGAGCCGCCGACCCTCGCCGCCGAGCACGTTGATCAGCTCTTCGTTGACGATCTTGATGATCTGCTGGGCCGGGTTGAGCGCCTGGGAGACCTCGGCGCTGCGCGCGCGCTCCTTGACGGCCGCGATGAAGCCCTTGACCACCGGCAGCGCGACGTCCGCCTCCAGCAGCGCGAGGCGGATCTCGCGCGCGGTGGCGTCGATGTCGGCGTCGGTGAGCCGTCCCTTGCCGCGGAGCTTGGTGAAGATCCCGGACAGGCGGTCACTCAAGGTGTCAAACACGCGAACATCCCGTTTGTCAGTGTTCCGGCGGGCACAACGCGGCCGGCACTGCGGAGTCCGGCCACCGCTAGGGTAGCCGCCCGGCCGCAAGGCCGCTGGCGGCCCGGCCTCACCCCGAAACCAACCCCGACTGGTACGCGAAGACGACGAGCTGGGCCCGGTCCCGGGCGCCCAGCTTGCCCATCGCCCGGCTGACGTGGGTCCGCGCGGTCGCCGGGCTCACCACCAACCGGGCGGCGATCTCCTCGTTGTTCAGGCCCTCCCCGACCAGGCCGACGACCTGGCGTTCCCGGTCGGTGAGGGTGTCCAGCCGCGGGTGCGGACGGGGTGCCCTCGACGGCCGGGTGGCGAACTCCCGCACCACCCGCCGGGTCACCGACGGCGACAGCAGCGCCTCCCCCTCGGCGACCAGCCGGATGGCGCGCAGCAGCTCCGGCGGCCGGGTGTCCTTGGTGAGGAACCCGCTGGCGCCGTGCCGCAGCGCGTCGAAGACGTACTCGTCCAGCTCGAAGGTGGTGAGCACCACCACCCGCGTGCCGGTCAGCTCGGGGTCGGCGACGATCCGGCGGGTCGCCTCGATCCCGTCGATGCCGGGCATCCGGATGTCCATCAGCACCACGTCCGGCCGAACCTGGCGGGCCAGCTCCACCGCCCGCAGCCCGTCGGCCGCCTCACCGACGAGCGTCAGGTCGTCCTCGCTCTCCACCAGCGCGCGCAGCCCGAGGCGGACCAGGTCCTGGTCATCGGCGATCAGCACCCGGATCACGCGGGCGGCTCCACGGGCAGCCGGGCCCAGACCCGAAAACCGCCGTCCGGGCGTGGTCCGGTGGTCAGCCGCCCGCCCAGCGCGGCCACCCGCTCCCGCATACCGGCCAGACCGTGCCCTCCGGTCTGGCCGTCGGTCGCGTCGAACGGGCCGGCGGCGACACCGACGCCCCGGTCGGTGACCTCGACCGTCACCTCGTCGGCCCGATAGCCGACGGTCACCTCGGCGCTGGTCACGCCGGCGTGCCGCAGCACGTTGGTCAGCGCCTCCTGCACCACCCGGTACGCGGCCAGGTCCACCGCCGCCGGCAGCTCCCGAGGGTCGCCGTCGCGGCGCAAATCGACGGCGAGACCGGCACCGGCCAGCCGGTCGCACAGCGCCGGGAGCCGGGCCAGCCCCGGCACCGGTTCGCGCTCCGCGCCCCGGCGCACCGCGCCCAGCGTGACCCGGAGCTCGTCCAGCGCCTCCCGACTGGTGCGACCGATGGCGGTCAACGCGATTTCCGCCTGCTCCGGTCGTTTCGGCAGCAGGTGAAGGGTGATCTCCGCCTGCATGCTGATCGCGGCCAGCCCGTGCCCCACCACGTCGTGCACCTCCTGAGCGATGCGCAGCCGCTCCTCGTCGGCCTGCCGCCGGGCCTGCTCGACACGCTCTCGGGCCTGCTCGGCGCGGCTGCGGGCGGCGGCCTCGCGGTTGACCCGCACGACCACGCCCGCAGCGAAGGGTACGACCGCCCAGGCCGACGCGGGGAGCACTTCGGCCCAGCCCGGCGCCGGGCCCCGGGACCAGAAGACGTGCGCCAGCAGCACCACGAACGCGCCGGCGGTGGCGAGCGCCGCCGGACGCACCGGCAGCCGCACGGCCACGGTGTAGACCGCGACCAGGAAGGTGAGCAGTATCGGCCCGTACGGATAACCGAGCACCAGGTACGTCGTGGTGGCCACGGTGACCACGGCGAGGGTCGCCACCGGGGCTCGCCGCCGGAGCAGCAGGGCGAGCGCGGCGAGCGCGATCAGTACCCGACAGACGGCATCCACCGGCCTGGAACCCGGCTGGTTGTTCCCGGCCAGCTCGGTGGCGAGCACCCCGAACACGAGCAGCGCCAGGGCGAGCACGGAGTCGGTGGCCACCTCCTGCCACCTGGTCCATCGCATGGCCGTCATTCTGCCCGCGGTGACGCCACCATGCGTGCGTCCGCAAGCGGCACCGCAACTACGCTCCCGGACGTACCCACCGCCCCCCCCCCCCCACCGGGGCACCCCCGACGCACGCGGCCGACGGGCACGCGGACCCCACGGAGCACGCGGTCGACGGGTCGCGACCATCGCCGCCGCCTGGCGGGTCGCGGCATACACCTCCAAGAGCGATATACCTCTGAGTCATAAATATGACTCAGAGGTATATGGCTTGTGAGCGACATGGCCCTGCCCCACGGCGTGGCGCACGCCCTGGCGCACCGGCCCGGCACGCGGCGCTGGCCCGCGGCCCCCGCACACGAGCCCCGCACGCGGCCTGACACGCGGCCTGACACGCGGCCCCGGCACGCGGACCTGGCGCACCGGCCTCACGCGGTCAGACGGCGGCGAGGACGGCGGCCTCCAGGCGGGCCCGGGTGGCGTCGTCCGGCCAGCCGCCCACCAGGTAGAAGGCGTCGACCACGTCGGCGCCGAGGGTGGAGATACGCGCGGCGCGGACCAGGGCTCCGGCTTCGTCGAGCGCGCCCGCGACCCGGTAGAGCAGCCCCGCGGCGTCGGCCGCGCGAAGTTCGAGCAGCACGGCGTCGGTGGCGGCCTCGCGGTGCCAGACGACCCGGGGAGCGGCACCGCTGCCCCGGGCGGCGAGCGCGCGGCCGCGCAGCCGTTGGGTGACGGACACGTCGCCGGCGACCGCGCGGCGTAGGTCGGCGCGCAGCGGGACCGGATCGGCCGGCAGCCCGTAGCGGGGTTGCACCCGGCACTCGACCAGGGCCCGGCCGTCGACCACGGAGGCGTCGGCGGAGAGCACCTCCAGTCGGTGCAGGGCCAGACAGCCGGCCACCGTGGCGAGCAGTCCCCGCCGGTCGGCGGCGGCCACCGCCACCCGGTCTCCGGTGAGGTGCACGACCGGCAACGGCCCGGCCAGCAGCGCCGGATCCGGCGCGGGTGGCTCGGGCAGCACGCCGGTGTCCAGGGCGGTACGGACGCGGGCGACCAGCTCGGCCACCAGTCGTCCCTTCCAGTCCGACCAGGCGGCCGGGCCGGTGGCTGCGGCGTCCGCGCGGACCAGCGCGTGCAGCAGGTCGAGCGTGCCGGGGTCGCCCACGGCCTCGGCGACCGATGCGATGGTGACCGGGTCGGCGAGGTCCCGGCGGGTGGCCACGTCGGGCAGGAGCAGGTGCAGCCGGACCAGCGTGCCGATCAGCTCGACCTCCGGGGCGGGCAGCCCGACCCGGGTCGCCACCGTCTCGGCGAGCGGCACCCCTACGGTGCTGTGGTCACCGGGCAGGCCCTTGCCGATGTCGTGCAGCAGGGCGCCGAGCAGCAGCAGGTCGGGCCGGTCCACCTCGCGGGCGTGCCGGCTGGCCTCGTGGGCGGCCTGCACGAGATGCCGGTCCAGGGTGTAGCGGTGCACCGGATTGTGCTGGGGCAGGCTGCGCAGTCTGGTCCACTCGGGCAGCCAGCCGTCCACCAGCCCGTACCGGTCGCAGGTCTCCCAGGCCGGTACCAGGCCGGGACCGGCGCCCAGCAGCGTGGTCAGCGCGGCCCGGGCCTCGGGCGGCCAGGGCGAGGGCAGCGGGGGGCAGTACGCCGCCAGCCACTCGCAGGTGGCCCGCGCGATCGGCAACTGGGTCGTGGCCGCCGCGGCGGCCACCCGCAGCGACAGGCTCGGGTCGGGGCGCGCGCCGATCGCCGTCCGGGCCAGCACCAGCTCTCCGCCGTGCTCGACCACGTCCCGGGCCACGGGCCGGCGGACGGGACTGCCGTTCCCGCCCCGGGATCGGCCGGAGCGCAGCCGGTCGGCGGCGCGGAAGGCGTCGTCGAGGGCGTGGCTGACCGTGCGCGCGTCCCCGGCCACCCGACGCAGGAGGGCGTCGCCGTCCTCCAGAGCGAGCAGCGCGGCGACGCCGTCGCGTTCCTGGGCGACCAGCCGGTCGACCCGGCGACCGACCTGCTGGTGCAGGGCGTCGCGGGTGTCCAGCAGGCGCAGGTGGGCGGCGCGGACGGCGGGGCGCAGCGCGTCGGTGATCCCGGCGGCGGAGATGGCGCGCAGCAGCCCCACGTCACGCAGCCCGCCGGCGGCCTCCTTCAGGTCGCCTTCGAGGAGGAAGGCCAGCTCGCCGTGCGCCTGCCAGCGGGCGACGGTGACCTCCCGCAGGCCCGGCAGCTGGCGGACGGCGGTACGCCGCCAGTGATCGGCGGCGGTGCGGATCAGGGCGTCGGCGAGCGCCTGGTCGCCGACCACCAGGCGGGCGTCGAGCAGCCCGAGGGCGACCTTGACGTCGTCCTGGGCCACCGAGAGAGCCTCGGAGACGGTCCGCACCGAGTGGTCCAGGCGCAGGCCGGCGTCCCAGATCGGGTACCAGACCGAGGCCGCCAGTTCGTCCGTGCCGGGCACCCCGGCGTGCAGCAGCACCAGGTCGAGGTCGCCGTAGGGTGCGCACTGCCGCCGCCCCAGCCCTCCGACGGCCAGCAGCGCGACCCCGTCGCGCGCGGGCAGCAACCCGCGCAGAAACTCGTCGTACGCGGCCGCCCGCGCCCGGCGGGCGGCCTCCCCGATCCCCCCGGGTACGCCGACGACCTCGTTGATCAAGAGGCTCGCGTCGCCGTTCCCGGCGTGCCCGGACGCGTTCTTCTTGATCAACGAGGTCATGTCGCCGTGGCCCGGATCAGAGGGCGTCGAGGCCGCGCTCGCCGGTACGCACCCGCACGACCTCCTCGACACCGGTGACCCACACCTTGCCGTCGCCGATCTTGCCCGTGCGGGCGGCGCCGACGATGGCGTCCACGATCTTTTCCACGTCGATCTCGTCGGTGAGCACCTCGACCCGGATCTTGGGCAGGAACTCGACCGTGTACTCGGCACCCCGGTAGACCTCGGTGTGCCCCTTCTGCCGTCCGTACCCCTGAACCTCGCTGACGGTCAGCCCGGCCACGCCCAGGGCGTGCAGAGCCTCCTTCACCGCGTCCAGCTGGTACGGCTTGATGACCGCGGTCACCAGCTTCATGTCCAACCCCTCCATTCCAGGAAACGTTAACCGGCGACCTTGGCGCTGACCGGCTCGGTGGACTCCGCCTCCGGCGAGGCACCGCTCGGCGCTGCGCCACCAGGGGTGCCGATGCCGGCCATCGCGAACGCGCTGCCCGTGCCGCCGCCGGCCGGAGACAGGTCATAGCTGCTCTCGGCGTGCTCGGCGATGTCGATGCCCTCGACCTCGGCCTCACCCTGGACGCGGAAGCCGATTGTCTTCTCGATGACGAAGGCGAGCACCCAGGCGATGCCGAACGACCAGGCGGTGACGATCAGGCCGGCGAGGGCCTGCCGACCGAGCTGGGTCGCGCCGCCGCCGTAGAAGAGGCCGTCGGAGGCGCCCACCACGTCGCTGATCGCGGCGTTGACCGAGTTGGTGGCGAACAGGCCGAGCCAGAGCGAGCCGATCCAGCCACCGACGAAGTGCACGCCGACCACGTCGAGGGAGTCGTCGTAGCCGAGCCGGTACTTGAGGCTGACCGCGAGCGCACACACGACCCCGGCGACGACGCCGAGCAAAACGGACGCCCACGGGGCGATGAAACCACAGGCTGGGGTGATCGCGACCAGGCCGGCGACCGCGCCGGACGACGCGCCCACCATGGTCGGCTTCCGGTCCTTGACCCACTCGACCGCGATCCAGCCGAGCACCGCGGCGGCGGTGGCGAGCTGGGTGTTGATGAAGGCGAGAGCGGCGACCGAGTCGACGGTCAGCTCCGAGCCGGCGTTGAACCCGAACCACCCGAACCACAGCAGACCGGCGCCGAGCGCGACCAGCGGAATGTTGTGCGGCTTCATGCCCTCGCGGGGCCAGCCGAGCCGCTTGCCGAGCACCAGCGCCACGGCCAGGGCCGCCGCACCGGCGTTGATGTGCACCGCGGTGCCACCGGCGAAGTCCAGTGCGTGGATGTCACCGCCGATGATGCCGCCGCCCCACACCCAGTGGGCGACCGGGAAGTAGACCAGGGTGGCCCAGCCGAACGCGAACAGCAGCCAGCCGGCGAATTTGGCCCGGTCGGCGATGGCGCCGCTGATCAGCGCGACGGTGATCACCGCGAAAACCATCTGGAAGGCCATGAACACGTAGAGCGGAATCCCGATGCCGCTGGGGTTTTCCGTCGTGGCGCCCCACAGGTCGGTCTCGGCGAGGAACGTCTTGGTGCCGAGGTACGCGCCTGGGTCACCCCAGAAGCCGTTCACGTCGGTCCCGAAGGCGACGCTGAAGCCGTAGAACCACCACAGAACAGAGATGAGCCCGATGGCCGAGAAGCTCATCATCATCATGTTGAGTACGCCCTTGGCCCGGTTGAGGCCGCCGTAGAACAGCGCCAGCCCGGGGGTCATGAGCAGCACGAGCGCGGTCGAAACCAGCAGCCACGTGGTATTGGCGCCGTCGATCGTCGGTGCTTCAGGCACGCTGGCCTCCTAAAGGTGAAGTCCTCCTTCGCGGCTTTCCGGGGCAGCGTCGCCCGTAGGCCGGTTGCGCGGAAGCCTCGCGGCCGGCTGTTTCACCCAGGGTCCCGTGCCGGTTTCCGTTTCGTGACGGGTTGTTTCGGACGTGTCACGGAGTCCGCACGGTACGCGACATGGACGGTGGTGGATCGCCCGGACGGCGTACGTCGATGGCTGACCGGTCAGCCCCATCGACCGGCCCGCTCACCGGGACCGGCCGAGCAGCGCCGGATCGGCGCTCAGCGGAGGGCGTTCTCCAGAGCGTGCCGCTCGTAGTCGAGCAGCCGCAGGTCGCGCATCGGCCGCCGCAGGTGGCCCTTGTGCACGATCCGGACGAACGCCGGCTCACCGGCGGCGGCCATCCGGCGAATGCCCTCGACGTGGTCCACGATCCGCTTGCGGATGGTGCGGATCAGCCGGTGCCGGTCGCGCGGAATCAACCCGTACGCGTCGGCGAAGAGGCGCAGCCGGCGCGGCCGGTCGGGATGCTTCCAGCCCAGCGTGATCGAGTCCCGGTCGGCGAAGATCGGCACCCACGTCCACGCGGCGTACGCCACGTCGTAGATCCGGGCGCCGGGCGAGGCGAGGTCGAAGTCGATCAGCCCGAGCGTGCCGTCGGGCCGCCAGATGACGTTGTGCGGCGCGGCGTCGTGGTGGCAGATCACCTCGGTGTCCGGCGGCGGGGGCCCGAACGAGCGCCAGACCGCTCCCGGCGGCGGGGCGAAGCCGTACTGCGCGTCGTGGAACATCCGCAGCATGGTGGCGACGGTGACCAGCGCCTCGTCGGTCACCCAGTGCGGGGCGAGCGGGTACTCCCCGCACTCCCCCTCCAGGTACGACAGCACCTCCCGGTTGCGCTCGTCCATCCCGAGCGCCCGGGGTGCGCCGGTGAACCCGACGTACTCCAGGTGGCGCAGCAGGGCGTGCACGGACGGGGTCCACGGCCCGGCGTTACGACGGACCGTGTCGCCGACCCGGACGACGGTGCTCACGTTGCCGCCGTGCAGCGGGATCTCCTGCGAAGTCACGTACGGTCTCCCGAGGCGCTGCGAAGGGTGGCCGGGGTCGCGCCAGCCCGCGTACGCGCGATCGTCAGTGGTCACCCGAGACTACGCGTCCCGTGCGGCCGGCTCGGTGCCCAGCAGCGCGTCGACGAACTGCGCCGGGTCGAACGGGGCGAGATCGTCCTTGCCCTCACCGAGGCCGACGAGCTTGACCGGGATGCCGAGCTTGCGCTGCACCGCGATCACGATGCCGCCCTTCGCGGTGCCGTCGAGCTTGGTCAGCACCACACCTGTCACGTTGACGACCTCGGTGAAGACCCGGGCCTGCTCCAGACCGTTCTGGCCGGTCGTGGCGTCGAGGATGAGCAGCGTCTCGTCGATGGGCCCCTGCTTCTCCACCACGCGCTTGACCTTGCCCAGCTCGTCCATCAAGCCGATCTTGTTCTGCAGGCGGCCGGCGGTGTCGATGAGCACGGTGTCCACGCCGGTGTCGATACCCCGGCGGACCGCGTCGAACGCGACGCTGGCCGGGTCGGCCGCCTCCGGGCCGCGGACGGTTTCGGCACCGACCCGTTCGCCCCAGGTCTGCAACTGGTCGGCGGCTGCGGCCCGGAAGGTGTCGGCGGCGCCGAGCAGCACGGTCCGGCCGTCGGCGACCAGCACCCGGGCGATCTTGCCGCAGGTGGTGGTCTTGCCGGCGCCGTTGACGCCGACGACCAGCACCACCGCCGGCACGCCGTCCTTCGGGGCGGTGCGCAGCGAACGGTCCATGCTCGGGTCGAGGGCGTTGACCAGCTCGGCGGCGAGCAGCGCGCGCAGCTCACCGGCCGAGCGGGTGCCCAGCACCCGGGTCTGCTCGCGTAGCCGGTCGACGATGTCGCGGGTCGCGTCGACGCCGACGTCGGCGGTGATCAGGCTGTCCTCGATCTCCTCCCAGGCATCCTCGTCGAGGTGGTCGCGGGCGAGCAGGCCGAGCAGTCCCTTGCCGAAGACGTTCTGCGAACGCGACAGCCGCGAACGGAGCCGGACCAGCCTCCCGGCGGTCGGCTCGGGCACCTCCACGGTCGGGGCGGGCGCCTCGATGACCGGTGGCGGCTCGACCAGAACACCGGTGGACAGATCGGACTCCGGTGCCTCAACCGGCGGGCCGGCGAGATCCTCCTCGGCGCGGGTGTCGACCTCGGTGCGCGCAAGCGGGGGCTCGGGCCGCCGCCGCAAGCGCGGCACGACCAGCCCGACTGTGCCGGCGATCAGCACACCGAGCAGGACCAGAGCGAGGACGAGATATTCGGCCATGCCGGAATCCTGTCAGATGCCGGCGACGGCGTCCCAGCCACCGCACCCCGGGCGGTGCCCGGAGTCTCAGCCACCGCACCCGGCCGGTCTCACGAACCGGCGGTAGGCTCGCCGCATGCCCGCCGCACACCTGCTGATCGGCCCACTTTTGCGGCGAGTGGTCGACACCCGGGCGACGATCTGGGTGGAGACCGCCGCGCCCGCCGTGGTCACCGTCCGCACCGCCCACGGCGCCACCGGCACCGCACCCACCTTCTCGGCGTACGACCACCACTACGCCCTCGTCGTGGTGCAGGGGCTCACCCCGGACAGCGCGACGACCTACGAGGTGCTGGTCGACGACGAGGTGGTCTGGCCGGTCCCGAGCAGCGGCTTTCCGCCCAGCGTGATCCGCACCCGGGCGGTCGACGACCGGGACCAGCCGGTCAACCTGATCTTCGGCTCGTGCCGGGAGACCACCCAGCACGCCACCACCCGCAAGCTGCCCCCGGACGCCCTGGACGCGTACGCCCGCCGGTTGATGGCCGACCCCGAGTCGAACGCGCTGCCCGACCTGTTGGTGCTGCTCGGTGACCAGGTCTACGCCGACGTCACCTCCCCGACCGTGCGGCGGCTGCTGCGCCGGCGCCGGCGGCGGCCCAAGGGCGCCCCGGCCGACCAGGTGGTGAGCTTCGACGAGTACACCAAGCTCTATCTGGAGTCGTGGCGCGATCCGGAGATCCGCTGGCTTTTCTCCACCGTGCCGAGCGTGATGATCTTCGACGACCACGAGATCATCGACGACTGGAACACCTCGGCGGCGTGGCGTGCCGAGATGCGCGAGCAGCCGTGGTGGGCCGAGCGGATCGGCAGCGGGCTGGCCTCATACTGGGTCTACCAGCACCTGGGCAACCTCTCCCCGGACGAGATCGCCGCCGACCCGCTCTTCGCCAAGGTCGCCGCCGCAAAGGACGCCACCGGCGTGCTGCGCGAGTTCGGGCACCGGGTCGACCAGGAGTCCGACCTGGCGCATGACACCGAGCGCTGGCGCGCGGTGCAGTACCAGTGGAGCTACGCCATCGACCTGGGGCGCACCCGGCTGGTCATGCTCGACAACCGGTGCAGCCGGGTGCTCGAGCCGGGCAGCCGGGCGATGCTGCCGCCGGGTGAGTGGTCCTGGTTCCTCGACCAGGCGCACGGGGTCTACGACCACCTGGTGGTGGGCGCCTCGCTGCCCTGGCTGCTACCCCAGGGCATCCATCACATCGAGGCGTGGAACGAGAAGCTGGCCGACTCACGCCGGCCGTGGGTGGCCAGCGGGGCCGAGAAGCTGCGCCGGGCACTCGACCTGGAGCACTGGGCGGCGTTCCGGCGCTCCTTCGAGGCGCTCGGGGAGACCTTCGCCCGGATCGGCACCGGCACCCCGAGACAGTCCGGCGCCCGGGTCGGCGCCGGGCCGGCGTACGCCCCACCGGCGTCGATCAGCGTGCTCTCCGGCGACGTGCACCACTCGTACGTGGCCCGTGCCCGGTTCGCCGATCCCGCGGTGGTCACCCCGGTGCACCAGCTCACCTGCTCGCCGATCCACAACCAGGTGCCGGCCGGCATCCGTCCGCTGATGCGGCTGGGCTGGTCGTCCGGGCCGGCGGGCGCCACGCGGGCGTTGGCCCGCTCGGCGGGTGTCCGACGCCCGGGGGTGCGCTGGCGCAAGCTGGCCGGTCCCTACTTCGGCAATGCCGTCGCCACCCTGACCCACCGGGGCCGGCGGGCCGAGGTGACCATTGAGGGCACCACGAGCGACGGGCACCTACGTCCGGTGATGAGCCGCCGCCTGTCCGGCGACGACTGACCGGGCCTCGCCGTACTCTCTAGCCCGTGGACGAGCACCTGCCGGAGCCGATCCGGGCCGTCGAGCACGAGCTGACCGCGTTGCTGCGCCGGGGGCGTGCGGTTTCGTGGGAGATCGCCCGGGAGGTGCACCCGACCCTCGAACCGAACACGTACGGGCTGCTGCTCTGGTTACGGCGTAGTGGATCGATTCGGTTGACCGAGCTGGCGGGGCGGCTCGGGGTGGGCAAGGGGACGCTGAGCCGGCAGATCAACGGGCTGGAGGCGCTCGGTCTGGTGCACCGCGACCCCGACCCGAGTGACCGGCGGGCGGCGCAGATCAGCCTCACCGAGGAGGGCCAGCGCCGGTTCGACGTCGCCCGGTCCGCCCGCCTGGGCGAGTTCCTGCGTGCTCTAGACGGTTGGCCGGCCCGGGACGTCGAGGAGTTCGCCCGGCTGCTCGGCCAGTTCAACGAATCCTGGAGGTGACCTCCGACGATGGGGAATGCGACCGCCACCCGCCCAGTTGTTGCTTGGGGCAACCAAACCGTACGGTTGCCTCCGGCAACTCCCAGGCGGGACCCGCCCTGCGGTCCGCCGCCCACCTCTACTCCATTCGGGGGCAGTACACGATGAGCCAGGCGACAGCGTCCCGGGCGCCCGCCGTCGACATGACCCACCGGCAGATCCTGGAGGCTCTCTCCGGCCTGCTGCTGGGCATGTTCGTCGCGATCCTCTCCTCCACGGTCGTCTCGAACGCGCTGCCGCGCATCATCACCGAGCTGCACGGCGGCCAGTCCGCGTACACCTGGGTGGTCACGTCGGCTCTGCTCGCGACCACCGCGACCACCCCCATCTGGGGCAAACTCGCCGACCTGACCAGCAAGAAGACACTGGTCCAACTCTCCCTGGCGATCTACGTCCTCGGGTCGGTGCTGGCCGGCGCCGCCCAGGGCACCGGCGAGCTGATCGCGTGTCGCGTGCTCCAGGGCGTCGGCGCCGGCGGCCTCACCGCCCTGGCGCAGGTGATCATGGCGACGATGATCGCGCCGCGCGAGCGGGGTCGCTACAGCGGCTACCTCGGCGCCGTGATGGCCGTCGGCACCATCGGCGGACCGCTGATCGGCGGCGTGATCGTCGACACCTCGTGGCTCGGCTGGCGCTGGTGCTTCTACGTCGGCGTGCCGTTCGCCATCGCCGCGCTGGTCGTGCTCCAGAAGACCCTGAAACTGCCGGTGGTCAAGCGCAAGGCGCAGATCGACTGGTGGGGCGCCACCCTGATCACCGCGGCCGTGTCGATGCTGCTGATCTGGGTCTCCCTCGCCGGCGACCAGTTCGCCTGGGCCTCGTGGCAGACCGCCGTCATGGTCCTCGGCGCGCTGCTCCTCGGCGCGCTCGCCATCCGGGTGGAGACCCGGGCCGCCGAGCCGATGATCCCGCCGCGGCTGTTCCGCAGCCGCACGATCAGCCTCGCCGTCGTCGCCAGCATCGCGGTGGGCGTGGGCATGTTCGGCGCGTCGATCTTCCTCGGCCAGTACTTCCAGATCAGCCGGGGCGAGACCCCGACCATGTCCGGCCTGATGACCCTGCCGATGATCCTCGGCCTGCTGGTCGCCTCGACGGTGGGTGGACGCATCATCACGAGGACCGGCCGCTGGAAGCGGTTTCTGGTGCTCGGCTCGGCGCTGCTCACCGTCGGCTTCGCGCTCATGGGCACGCTGCGCGCGGACACCAGCTTCACCCTGCTCAGCGTCTACATGGTGCTGATCGGCGTCGGCCTGGGCCTGACCATGCAGAACCTCGTCCTCGCCGTGCAGAACACCGTCGGCCCGCACGAGCTGGGCGCCGCCAGCTCGGTGGTGGCGTTCTTCCGCAGTCTGGGCGGCGCGATCGGCGTCTCGGCCCTCGGCGCGGTGCTCGCCCACAAGGTCAAGGACTACACCGCCGACGGCCTGTCCCAGCTCGGCATCCGGGCTTCCAGCTCCGGCAGCGGCGGCACCCTGCCCGACGTGCACACCCTGCCCGGTCCGCTGCGAGCGGTGGTGGAGAACGCGTACGGCCACGGCGCCGGCGACATCTTCCTGGCCGCCGCTCCCTTCGCGCTGATCGCGCTGATCGCGGTGAGCTTCATCAAGGAAGTGCCGCTGCGGCAGCACAACGGCAGCCCGGTTTCCGCTGCCCTCGACGGGGAATCGAAACTCGTCTCCGGCGCGGTCCGGACCGGCGAGCAGAGGTGAGGTAGAGCCATGAGCGTGGGAGCGCCGGACCGCGAGGAGTACGGCCCTCGGATCAGCCCGCTGCCCTTCGAACGCGGCACGGACGGGCCCCGGGTGGTCCTGGTCGGCGTGGACGGCACCCGTACCTCGGAGCGGGCCGGTGCCTACGCCGCCGGCCTGGCCCGCCGGCAGGGCGCCGCCCTGGTGGTGGTCTTCGTCAGCTCGGCGAGCGGGCTCACCGCCCTGGTGCCCGGCATGGACGCGGGCGCGGTCCAGCGCACGTACGACGAGCTGGCCGACGAGCTGCGCCGGGAGTGCCGGCATGGGGCCGAGCAGTTGGGCATCCCGGTGACCTTCCTGTGCCGGCGCGGCGACGCGTTTGCCGAGCTGTGCGCGGCGGCCGACGAGTTCCAGGCCGACATGGTGGTGGTGGGCGCGTCCGAGCAGGCCGGTCACCGGCTGGTCGGCTCGGTCGCCACCCGGCTGGTCCGCAAGGGTCACTGGCCCGTCGTCGTGGTGCCCTGATTAACCCGTCGCGGACCGTCAGGGGTGCCGGGCAGGATGCCCGCCATGACGTGGACCGCACCGGAGATCACCCGGACACCCGAACCGTACGTCGGCGACGAGCGCACCATGCTCGACGGCTGGCTCGACTACCACCGGCAGACGCTGCTGCTCAAGTGCGCCGGCCTGACCGGGGAGCAGTTGCGCACGCCGAGCGTGCAACCCTCCGGCCTGACCCTGCTCGGCCTGGTCCGACATCTCGCCGAGGTGGAGGCCTGGTGGTTCCGGGAGAACTTCGCCGGCCAGCCTGTCGACTACCCGTACTTCACGCCGGAGACGCCGGACGCCGACCACGACGTCAGCGCCGCGGACGCCGAGGCGGACTTCGCCACCTTCCACCGGGAGGTGGCGCTGGCCCGCGAGGCCGCGGCGGGCCGTTCCCTGGACGAAACCTTCGTCGAGGTCAGCGGGAAGAAGCGCACCTTCAACCTGCGCTGGGTGTACGTGCACATGATCGAGGAGTACGCCCGGCACAACGGCCACGCCGACCTGATCCGGGAACGCATCGACGGCACCACCGGCGAGTGAACCCGTTCGGCGGACAACGCCCACCGAACGGCTGCCCGCCGGCGCCGATCCTCCATCATTGACGATCTTCTGCAACGCGCCGCAGACCTGAATCGTCATCCTGCCGAACGGGTTGTGGCCGGATCCGTTCCCGCCACCGACGCGCCCCTCTACGGCCGCGGCGCGGATCACCGGGCCGCGTACACGGGGAGCGGGACCATGGTTGGCAGAGGCGAGATCAGGCACACCCGGAGAGCGACGCTGGGCATTCTCGGGGCGGTCGGGGCGGTGATACTGGACTCGGGCTGTCAGGTCCGCCCGCCGGCCGCCACCGCCCCGCGTGTCGACCCCAACTACGTGGGTGATCCGACCGGCCCGGGCCCGGCCACCCCGCTGCTGCGCGCCGCCGGGTCGCCGCCAGTCGTCGTGGAGAACGCCCGGCCGGGCGCCAGCGGATTCCGCCTGACCGGGCACCGGTTCGCCACGGACAGGGGCGGCGAGATCGCCGGCTACGTCCACGCGACCAGCGTCGCGCCCGGCGAGGAACTGCGGTTCCAGGTCTCGGTCGCCCGACCTCAGCGGTACCGGATCACCATCTTCCGGGTCGGCCACTACGACGGTCGCGGAGCCCGGCAGGTGGCGGTCAGCCCGTGGCTGGACGGGTCTCCCCAGGCCGCACCGACGGTCGACCCAGCGACCGGCGCGGTGCGATGCGGGTGGCGCACGCAGTGGCGACCGACCGTGGCACCGGACTGGACGAGCGGGCTCTACCTGGCACTGCTCGCCAGCGCCACCGGCCATCACCAGTGGATCCCGTTCGTGGTACGCGACCCTGGGCGCGCCCGCGGTGCTCTCGTCGTCCTGCCCACCAGCACCTGGCAGGCGTACAACTGCTGGCCGGAGGACGGGCGGACGGGGGCCAGCCTCTACTACGGCTTCGACAGCGCGGGGCAGATCACCACGAAGCACCGGGCCCGGGCGGTCAGCCACGACCGGCCGTACGCCGGCAACGGCGTCCCGGCGCTCGCCGACCACGACATCGGGTTCGTTCAGTGGGTGGAAGCTCAGGGAATCGACGTGGCATACGCCACCAGCGAGGACCTGCACACCGGGCGGGTGGACCCGGCCCGTCACCGGGCGGTCGTCTTCCCGGGACACGACGAGTACTGGTCGACACCTATGCGCGAGGCGGTCGTCACGGCCCGCGGCGGCGGCACCAGCCTGGTCTTCCTCGGCGCCAACAACTGCTACTGGCGGATCGGTTACGGCGCGGACGATCACGACGACCGCTTGGTCCGGTGCGCCAAGGAGAAGACGCCGGCGTCCGGCCCGCTACCGCTCGGCATCATGTGGCGGTCGGCGGGCCACGCGGAGCAGCAGTTCATCGGGGCGCAGTACGTCAGCGTGGTGGACGGCTACGCCCCGCTGGTGATCCGCGGCAGCCGACACTGGTTCTGGGCGGGCACGGGCGTCCGGGACGGCGACCTGATTCCCGAGGTCGTGTGGGGCGAGGCCGACCAGTGCATGCCCGGCTTCGCCGAGCCCCCGGCGGCGGAACGCACTCTGCTGGCCGAATCACCCTTCCGGCGCGACGGCGCACCCCAGCGGCAGCAGAGCCAGCTCTACCGGACCACGTCCGGGGCCTGGGTGTTCGCCGCTGGCTCGCTGGGCTGGACTCGTGCGCTCGCCGACCCGCGACTGGCCCAGGCCACCGTCAACCTGCTGAGGCGGGTGGTCACCGGTGAAGCGCGCACCTCGACGTAGTGACGCCGACGCTCAAGGGCGACTCGGAGCCCGGCTCGAGCAGATGCTCGGGTGACCCACCCGGCTCAGTACGCGAGCGCGGCCCGCAGGTAGCGCAGGTCGGCGTGACCGCCCCAGCGGTGCGCCGACAGCCCGGCGGACCGGGCGCCCCGCACGGCCCAGTCCTCGTCGTCGACGAAGAGCACCCGGGCCGGCGGGGTGGCCAGCGCCTGGCAGGCGGCCTGGAAGTACTCCGGCGTCGGCTTGTGCACCCCGAGCGTGGAGGAGTTGACCACCACGTCCAGCTCGCCGACCAGGCCGAGCGCGGCCAGGTCGGTGTCGAGCAGGTCGGTGGCGTTGGTGCCCAGCCCAACCCGGACGCCCGCCGCGCGGACCTCCCGGACGAACGCCAGCACCTCCTGGTCGACCTCTCCCCGGTAGCTCTGCCACTGCTCCACGGCGGCGCGAGCCCGTTGGGGGCTGCCCACCGACTCGGTCAGGGCGTCGGCCACGCTGCTCACCCACTCGGCGTGACTGACCTGGCCGGTGAGCACCGGCTGGAGCCGTCCCCACTGCATGGCGATGTCGCCGAGCACCCCCTCGGAGAGGCCGTACTCCCGCTCGACACCGGCGGCCACCGCCGGGTCCCACCGACGCAGTACGCCGTCGAAGTCCAGCAGGAGCGCCGTCGCGCGTTCCCGAGCCACTACCCGTTCTCCTCGCCGCGGCCGGGCCGCTGGTCGTCCTCGTCGGCCCGGTTGAGCCGTTGACTGATCACCTGGGTGACCCCGCTGCGCATGGTCACCCCGTAGAGCGCGTCGGCGATCTCCATCGTCCGCTTCTGGTGCGTGATGACGATCAGCTGACTCTTCTCCCGCAACTGTGCCAGCAACGTGATCAGCCGACCCAGGTTCACGTCGTCCAGGGCCGCTTCCACCTCGTCCATGATGTAGAACGGGCTCGGCCGGGCGCGGAAGATCGCCACCAGCATGGCCACTGCGGTCAGCGACCGCTCGCCACCGGAGAGCAGCGACAGCCGCTTGATCTTCTTGCCCGGCGGTCGGGCCTCGACCTCGACGCCGGTGGTGAGCAGGTCCTCGGGGTCGGTGAGGATCAGCCGACCCTCGCCGCCGGGGAAGAGCACCGTGAACACCTGCTCGAACTCCCGGGCCGTGTCCTCGAACGCGCTGGCGAAGACCTCCAGGATCCGCTCGTCCACGTCCTTCACGACGGTCAGCAGGTCCCGCCGGGTGGCCTTGAGGTCCTCCAACTGCTCGGAGAGGAACTTGAAGCGCTCCTCCAGCGCGGCGAACTCCTCCAACGCGAGCGGATTGACCTTGCCGAGCAGGGCCAGTTCGCGTTCCGCCTTGGCGGCCCGCTTCTCCTGCACCGGCCGCTCGTAGCGCACCGGCTCGGGCACCGGCAGACCGTCGCGCTCGGCCGCCGCCACGTCCGCCTGGGTCGGCGGAACGGGCTGGGCGGGGCCGTACTCGGCGACCAGCGTCTCGACGTCCAGTCCGAAGTCCTCGGCGGCCTTCGCCTCCAGCTGCTCGATGCGCAGGCGCTGCTCCGCGCGGGCCACCTCGTCGCGGTGTACCTGGCTGGTCAGCCGCTCCAGCTCCGCGCCGAGCCGCTTGGCTGCCCCGCGTACCTCCTGGAGTTCGGCCTCGCGGGCGGCGCGCTCCCGCGCGACGGCGTCGCGGTGTTCCTCGGCCGCCGCGAGCGACGTGGTGAGTCGGGTGAGCGCCGCGCGGGCGCCGCCGGCCACGGCCCGGGCGATGCCCGCGCCCCGAGTGCGCGCGGCCCGCCGGGCCGCGGCCCGTTCGCGCGCGGCCCGCTCCGCGGTGGCCTGCCGGGCGAGCGAGTCGGCCCGGCCGGCGATCGAGGAGACCCGCTCCTCGGCGGTACGCACGGCGAGCCGGACCTCCATCTCGTTCTGTCGGGCCTGCGGCACCATGGCGGCGAGCTGGTCCCGTTCCTCGGTGGAGGGCTCGGCGTCGACCGGGGTCTCCTCGGCCAGCCGCAGCCGTTCCTCCAGCTCGTCGAGCGTGGCGAGGTCCCGCTGTCGGGCGGCCTCGGCACGGGCCCGGGACTCACCCAGCCGGTCGGTCTCCGCCTTGGCCGAGCGGGCGGCCGCGCCCAGCTCGGCGAGCCGGCGGGCGGCGGCGTTGCGGTGGCTCTCCGCTTCGCGCTTCTCGGCGGCGGCGTGCTGCACGGCCTCCTTGGCGGCGGCCACCTCGGCACGCGCCTCGACGAGCTGGTCGCGCAACTCGGCGCCGGCCTGTTCGGCGGCGAGCCGATTGGTGCGGGCCTCCTCGACGGCGGCCTGCACCTCGATGTAGCTGGGCGCCTTGGCCGATCCGCCGGCCGCCGCGTACGCCCCGACCACGTCCCCGTCCGGGGTGACGGCCCGCAGCTCGGGGTTGCCGGCGACCAGCTCGGCCGCGGCGGCGAGATCGTCGACCAGCGCCACGTCGCGCAGCGCCCGGTGCACGGCGGGGCGCAGCTCGTCGGCGCACTCGACGAGGTCGGGGGCCCAGCGGGCGCCGTCGGGCAGCTTCGGACGCAGCGCGTCGGCCGAGCCGGTCATGCCGGGCCCCGCCGGGCTGCCGACCAGCAGGCCGGCCCGGCCGGCGTCGGAGATCTTCAGCAGGCGCATCGCCTCGACGGCCTCGTCCACCCCGCTGACGGCTACCGCGTCGGCGAGCCCACCGAGTGCGGCGGCCAGCGCTGCCTCGTGCCCCGGCGCGACGGTGAGCAGCCCGGCGAGGCTGCCGAGCAGGCCGGGTACGTCCCCGGCGCGGGCGAGCAGCGCTCCCGCGCCGTCCTTGCGCCGCAGACCGAGGGCGAGCGCCTCCTCGCGGGCCTTCCAGGTGGCGGCGTCCTTCTCGGCGGCCCGCTCAGCGTCGGTCAGCGACCGGACGGTTGCCTGCGCCCGGTCCTGGACGGCGACCGCCTCGGCGTGCCGGGCGTCCAGGTCGGCGTTGTCCCGGTCCGCCTCGGTGGACTGCGCCGCCACCGCGTCCAGGTCGGCCTGCGCCTGCTCGGCGCGGCCCAGCGCGTCGGCGTGCGCGACCGCGAGGCGTTCGATCTCCTCGCCGGCGCTGGTGGTGCGGGCGCGGGCCGAGTTGACCTGGCCGGTGAGCCGGGCCATGCCCTCGCGCCGGTCGGCGATGGCCTTGGCGGCGGCCACCAGCTCCCGCTCGGCGGCGGCGAGCTGCCGTTCCAGCTCCTGGCGGTGCTCGACCGCCTCGGCCAGCCGGATCTGGTCGTCGGTGAGCGCCGCGCGCAGCTCCTCCTCCTGCTCGCGGACGCGTTCCGCCTCGGCCTCGAGCTGGTCCGGGTCGCGGCCGGGCCGCTCGTCGTCGCCGCTGGCGCTGAGGTGCCGCAGCCGCTCGCGGGCCAGTTGCTCGATCGAGCGGAAGCGTTCCTGCAGGGCGGAGAGCTTGTACCAGGTGTCCTGCGCGGCGGCGAGCAGCGGCGCGTCCTCGGCGAGGGCGGCCTCCAACTCGCCGAGGCGGCCCTGCACCTCGGTGTGCTCGCCCTCGATCTGCTCGCGCCGCTCCCGCAACGCCGTCTCGTCGGCGATCTCCCGGTCCAGGGTGGTCCGCAACGTGGCCAGGTCGTCGGCGAGCAGTCGCAACCGCGCGTCGCGCAGGTTGGCCTGGATGGCGGCGGCACGCCGGGCCACCTCCGCCTGCCGGCCCAGCGGCTTGAGCTGGCGGCGCAGCTCGGCCGTGAGGTCGGTGAGCCGGTTGAGGTTCACCTGCATCGCGTCGAGCTTGCGCAGCGCCTTTTCCTTGCGCTTGCGGTGCTTGAGGACGCCGGCCGCCTCCTCGATGAACGACCGGCGGTCCTCCGGCTTGGCGTGCAGCATGCCGTCGAGCCGGCCCTGACCGACGATGATGTGCATCTCCCGGCCGATGCCGGAGTCGGACAGCAGCTCCTGGATGTCGAGCAGGCGGCAGGAGTTGCCGTTGATCTCGTACTCGCTCTCGCCGGAGCGGAACATCCGGCGGGTGATGGAGACCTCGGTGTACTCGATCGGCAGCGCGCCGTCGGTGTTGTCGATGGTGAGGGTGACCTCGGCGCGGCCCAGCGGCGCCCGGCCGGCGGTGCCGGCGAAGATGACGTCCTCCATCTTGCCGCCGCGCAGCGCCTTGGCGCCCTGCTCGCCGAGCACCCAGGCGATGGCGTCGACGACGTTGGACTTGCCGGAGCCGTTCGGGCCCACCACGCAGGTGATCCCGGGCTCCAGCTTCAACGTCGTGGCGGAGGCGAAGGATTTGAAGCCCTTCACCGTCAGGCTCTTGAGATACACCTACTCGATCCTCGTCCGGTGGCCGCCGTACCGTCGCCGGCTGCGCGGACCTGGGTGAACCCGCAGACTAACCCGCTGGCGGCACCGACCCGGCACGCGACCCGCCCCGGGCCGGCCCGCCGGGCGACGCGGAGGGTGACCGCGGGCCGACCGCGCTGTTGTGACGCAGGGGCCGATAAACACAAACAGCGTTCATGATCGGCCCGCCGCTCGGCTTGTTTCGACGAAACTGTGCGGCGGTTATCGCGGGGCCGGCTACAAGATCACAAATGGTCGGACGCGAAAGGCGCCGGACAGCGTTGCGCGCCGGCACAGAGGTGTCGGCGCGCATTTTTGCGGTGGTGCTGCGATTCAGTTTTCCGCCCCGAAGATCAGGTCAGCGCCGGCTCGGCGAGACGGAGCAGGTCGTCCGCTTCCGCCGCAGCCGCCGCGAGCCGATCATTGTCGGCACGCAGACGCGTGATCTCGAACTCCAGTGCCTGAACCCTGGCACGCAGTCGGGTGACCTCGTCGAGCAGACGCCGGTCGGGCGCTGCACCTACGTGGCCGTAGAGGGCCTTCGCCATGCTGACTCCTTGATATGCGCTGCCGGAAAGGCCGGCCAACGCGCGCCCAATTTTGTACGCGGCTGTCATTCCAGCTGTATCTGGGCATGACCGGGCGCGACTGGCGACACCTATATATTGAGCCGCAAACCCCTCCTTCGTCAAGTTCTCGCAGGCCGTAGATCATCTCCACGTCGACCTGTCCACTTGTCGGGGGGGCTGCCGCAAGGCACGGACACGCTCTGTCCGGACACCTTTACTGTACGCCCGGATTCGGGGAAGTCAGCGCCTTGGCGTCCGACTTCCTCTTAACTCTTCCTTAGCCACGTTGCCGCAGCTCGCGGGCGAGTCGTAGCGTCACCCCGGCCCGCAACCGACCCCGTGGAGGCACAGGCGTGTACGGCTGGACCGACCCGATGGACCCGAACGGCGCCCCCCGGCGCGCCGAGCGGCCGACCGACGAGCCGGACTGGCTGCGCGACCGCCCGGAGCCCCGCTCGGCCTACCTGTTCGGCGACGACCCCGACCAGCCCGGCGACGAGTGGCACCGCGCGGAGCCCACCGCCCGCTGGCAGTCCGCGCCCGTGCAGGCGCCGGCCACCGGATGGCGGGGCCACGAACGGGGCGACGAACCGACCAACGGCTGGCGCGGCGACGTACGGCCCACGGAGATCGCCGACGGGTGGCACGCCGAGGCCGACGCGTACACCACCGGCGGCGGGAACACGGAGGCCGCCGGCGACGGGCGGACCGGCAGCGGTCGGCACCGCTCGCCCCGGCGCTGGCGTCGCCCGCTGATGATCGGCGGCGCGGCCGCGGCAGCCACCCTCGTGGTGAGCGTCGGCGTCGGCGCGCTCGCGATGCCCGGCGGGAACGGCCCGGCCGACGAGCCGACCGCCGTCGACGACACCGTCGCCGCCGCGCCCGCGGTCCCGACGGGCGAGCCGGCGGGCGACACCCTGGTCGCCCCCTCCCCGACCAGCTCGCCCAGCCCGGCACGGCCGAGCCCGTCGCCGAGCAAGGTGGTCAAGCCCACCCCGGCCGCGTCGCGGACCACCGCCACGTCCCGGCGCAGCGCCGAGCGCAGCAAGGCCCCGAGCACCACCAGTGGCTCCGGGGGCGCCAGCGGCACGCTCAGCGCCCAGGCCCAGGAGGTGGTGGACCTGGTCAACGCCGAGCGCGCCAAGGCCGGCTGCAAGGCGCTGAGCGTCGACGACAAGCTGATGACCGCCGCGCAGCGGCACAGCCAGGACCAGGCCGACCACCAGAACATGTCGCACACCGGCAGCGACGGCAGCAACACCGGCGTCCGGCTGGACCGCGTCGGCTACGCCTGGCGCACCTACGGCGAGAACGTGGCGTGGAACCAGAAGACGCCGACGGCCGTGATGGACGCCTGGATGAACAGCTCCGGGCACCGGGCCAACATCCTCAACTGCGCGTTCACCGAGATCGGCGTCGGCATCGCCAGCAGTAACGGGCCGTACTGGACGCAGGTCTTCGCGGCGCCGCGCTGAGAGCGCGTCGTCCGCGCCCCCGCGCTCGTTGGACCCGGTGAGGCACGCCGGACCGGACGTGGGGGCGGCGCGCCGGTGTGGGCGGCGACCAGCCGCCCGGGACCCGGGAGCTGCCGATGCGGATCCGGCTGCGGCGACGTGCCGCCGCACGCCCGCTGCGCCGGATCGTATCGGCCGGCGTCGCGCTCATCCTGGTGCTGCCGGCGTACGGATGTCGGCGCGAGCTGATCCCGCCGGGCGCGCCCACCCCGTGGCCGGCCACCCAGGCCCGCCACTGGCAGTGGCAGTGGCAACTCGACGGCCCGCTCGACCCGACGGTGGCCGCCGACGTCTTCCTGCTCGACCCGGTGGCAACCACCGCCGCGCAGACGGCCGAACTACGCGCCCGTGACCGGCGGCTGATCTGCCAGGTTCCCGTCGGCTCGCTGCGCTCGACCGACCCGGACGCCAGCCGGGTGCCCGCCGCCGTGCAGGGCGCGGCCGGCCCACAGCCCGGCAGCCGGTGGCTGGACGTACGGCTGTGGGACGCGTTGGAGCCGGTGCTGGCCGACCGGTTCCGGCTGTGCCGGGGCAAGGGCTTCGGCGCGGTCGCTCTCTTCGACGCCGACGGGTACGCCCACCGCAGCGGTTACCCGCTCGGCTTCGACGACCAACTGCTGTTCAACCGCCGGCTGGCCCAACTGGCCCGCACACTGGACCTCTCCCCCGGGCTGGTCAACGACGTGCCGCAGCTCGCGGCGCTGGCACCGGACTTCGACTTCGTGGTCAACGAGGAGTGTGTCCGGCTGGACCAGTGCGCCAAACTGCTGCCGTTCGTGGACGCGGGCAAGCCGGTCTTCCACGTCGAGTACTCCGGCTCGACCGACGACTTCTGCGTCACCACGGTCGGCTACGGCTTCGCGTCCATCCGCAAGAACCGGACGTTGGACGCCTGGCGGGAACCCTGCGTGTTGCCGTGACACCCGGACGGCACGTGCCGGGCCGCGAATCGCGGCCCGGCACGAGAGACGACCGGCTACTCAGGAGACGGGCACCAGCTCCGGCGCGGGCGCCGGCGGCTCGGTGGGCGCGGGCGCCGGGCTTCGGCGCAGGAACCGCGGGGCCCACCAGTTCGCGTCACCGAGCATCGTCATCAGGGCGGGCAGCACCACTCCCCGGATGATCGTGGCGTCCAGCAGGATCGCCGCCGCCAGGCCGATGCCGAGCTGCTTCATGTCGATCGTGCTCAACGTGGCGAAGATCGAGAACACCCCGACCATCACGACCGCCGCGCTGGTCACCACCCCGGCCGACGACGTGATGCCGTACGACACCGCGTCGCGGTTGGACATGCCGGCCCGGACCCCCTCGCGGATCCGGCTCACCACGAACACGTGGTAGTCCATCGAGAGGCCGAAGAGCACCACGAAGAGGAACAGCGGCAGCCAGGACACGATCGCGCCCATCGAGGTGAAGCCGAGCAGTCCCTCGGCCCACTCGCCCTGGAAGACCAGCACCAGCAACCCGTACGCGGCGCCGGCGGAGAGCAGATTCAGCACGATCGAGCTGGCCGCCACCACCACCGAGCGGAAGGTGAAGGCCATGACCAGGAACGTGAGCACCAGCACGAAGCCCATCACCAGCGGCAGCTTGTCGCGCACGTGCGCCGCGTAGTCCTCGCTGTCGGCCACGCTCCCGCCGACCGCGTACTCGATCCCGGGGATCCCCCGCAGCTCGGCCGGGACCAGGTCGGAACGCAGCTTCTCCAGCGACTGCACCGACCGGTCGTCCCGGCTGGCGTACGGGGTGGCGACGTCCAGCACCGACACCCGCCGGTCGGCCGACACCTTGATCTTCGGGCCGTCCGCCTCGGTGGGGGCGAACAGCGGGTCACCGCCGGCGCGGGCGGCGAGGTCGGTGAGCGCCGCGTTGACCCGGTCGGCCTGCTCGGCCGGCGCCCGGACGGCCACCACGTGGTTGGTGCCGGTGCTCGGGAAGGCCGCGGTGAGCCGGTCGTACGCCTGCATGGCCGGCGTGGTGCGGGGCAGGTCCTCCATGCCGGGGAACTTCAGCTTCATGCCGAGCGCCGGCGCGGCCAGCGCGAGCAGCAGGCCGACCGAGATGACGAGCGTCGCCACCGGGGCGCGCAGCGCGGGCCGGAGCACCGCCGGCCAGAGCCGGGGCGTACGCGGCTCGCCGTGCCGGCCGGTGCGCGGCGCGGTCAGCCGCCAGAGCAGCGGCACCCGGGGCCGGTCGACCCAGCGGCCCAGCCTGGCCAGCAGGGCCGGCAGCACGGTCAGCGAGCCGGTCACCGCGACGGCGACCACCAGGATCGAGCCGACGGCCAGGGACGAGAAGACCACGTCACCGGCGAGGAACAGCCCGGCCATCGCGATGATCACGGCGAAGCCGGAGACCACCACGGCGTGCCCGGAGGTCTCCGCGGCGATCTCCACCGCGTCCAGGCCGGAGCGGCCCTTGGCCCGTTCCTCCCGCTCCCGGCGGATGTAGAACAGCGAGTAGTCGACCCCCACCGCCATGCCGATCAGCAGGATCACCGGTGACGTGGTGTCGGTGGCCGGCACGAGGTGCGAGGCGAGGGTGGACAGGCCCATCGCGGCGGCGACCGAGGAGAGCGCCAGCAGCACCGGCACGCTGGCCGCGATCAGCGCGCCGAACGCGATGATCAGGATGGCCAGGGTGACCGGCAGGCTCAGCAGCTCGGCGCGCTCGAAGTCCTTGCCCAGGGTGTCGTCGAGCGCCTGGCCGATCGACGGCCCGCCGACCTGCTCGACGCGCAGCTGCGGGTGCGCGCTCTGCACGGTGGCGGTGGCGTCGCGCAGCGGCTGCACCCGGTCCGACGCGGTCTCCGGGTCACCGGCCATGGTGATCGGCAGCAGCAGGGCTGCCCCGTCCCGCGCGGTGACCGGCGGGCCGACCTCGGCGACCCCGGTGACCGTGCGCAGCCGGGCGGCCGCGTCGTCGGCGGCCGCCTTCGCCGCCGCCGGGTCCAGGGCGCCGCCCCGGGAGGTGATCAGGACGTTCTCCACGGCCGGGTCGCCGAAGGCCCCGTCGTCCACGATGAGGCTGGCCCGCCCGGCCTCGCCGATCGCCTGGTCCCCGCTGGTGGCCTCGGTCAGGCCGGCGGCGTTACCGCCGACGAAACACACCGCCACGAACACGACCCACAACGCGATCGCCCGCCACGGATGCTCGGCGCTCCACCGCGCCATCCGCACCGTCACCGGTCTGTTGCCCATCTCGTGTCCCCCTGTCACGTCGACCCCTTGTCAACGGTGCTGACGTTAGGGTCGTCACGAGGCGGTCACATCGGGGAAGGGCCCCCGTCCGCCCCGGAGTCGGTCCGCCGGGGGCGGCGGGCCCGCCGGACGGGCATCAACCGCGATTCGGGCGTACGCCGGGGTGTGGCCCGGAGCGTCCGGCCGCGACCCGCCGGCGCCGACCCGGAGCCGGCTCCGGGTCATCCCCGAAGGACACCCCGAGGCCGGGGCTGGCAGCGCGGGCAGCTGAACGAGGAGCGGTTCATGAACGACTCGCGGCGGATCGGCGCTCCGCACCGCCGGCACGGCTCGCCCTCGCGGCCGTAGGCGTTCAGCGACCGGTCGAAGTAGCCGCTCTCGCCGTTGACGTTGACGTAGAGGGCGTCGAAGCTGGTGCCGCCCTCCTTGATCGCCTCAGCGAGCACGTCGCGGACGTGGCCGAGCAGACGCTGCGCGGCCGGGCCGGTCAGCGCGTCGGTGGGGCGGGCGCCGTGCAGCCCGGCACGCCAGAGCGCCTCGTCGGCGTAGATGTTGCCCACGCCGGAGATCAGCGTCTGGTCGAGCAGGGCCCGCTTCACCTCGGTCCGTCGGCGACGCAGCGCGGCGACGAACGCCGCGTCGGAGAACTCCGGGTCCATCGGGTCGCGGGCGATGTGCGCGATCTCCGCGGGGAGGTCCGCGCCGCCCTCGCTGACCGCGAGCCCGCCGAACGTGCGCTGATCGACGAAGCGCAGCTCGGGCCCGTCGTCGGCGAACCGGAACCGCACCCGCAGGTGGGTCTCGTCGGGTGTGCCGGGCGGCTGGAGCAGCAACTGACCCGACATGCCCAGGTGCCCGACCACCGCGTCGCCGCTGTCCAGCGGAAGCCACAGGTACTTGCCGCGCCGGCGCACGTCCACGATGGTCCGGCCGGCGAGCACGTCGGCGAAGTGCGCGCCGCCGGGGACGTGCCGCCGCACGGCGCGCGGGTGTCGGACCTCGACCGAGGCGATCCGCCGGCCGGTGACCCACTGGGCCAGCCCCTGCCGGACGGTCTCCACCTCGGGCAGCTCAGGCACGGCGTACACCCGCGGCGCCGGTCGGGGCCTCGGCGTCGCGGGCCTCGGCCGGACCGCCGCCGTTGGCGGACGTCGGCCGCTCGGGCGGGGTCTGCTGGTCCGCCACGTCGGCCGGCATGGCCTGCGCCAGGTGGTCGGCCTCCTCGGCCCGGGCCGCCTGCTCGGCGCTGTCGGGCGGCCCGAACGGCTCGCCCTGGTCGGCCCCGTTCTGCTGGTCCTGCTGGGCGTTCTGCTCGTGCTGCTCCGTGAGCATCCGCCAGGCCGCCTCGGCGGCCCGCTGCTCGGCCTCCTTCTTGCTGCGGCCCTCCGCGCCGCCGTACCGGTTGCCGGCCACCACGACCCAGGCGGTGAACGTCTTGAGGTGGTCCGGTCCGGTGCCCTCGATCCGGTACTCGGGCACGCCGAGACCGAGCGCGGCGGTCAACTCCTGGAGGCTGGTCTTCCAGTCCAGGGCGGCGCCCCGACCGGCCGACTCGGCCATCAACGGGTCGAAGAGCCGGTGGATCACGATCCCGGCGGTGTCCAGCCCGTACTGGAGGTAGATGGCGCCCAGCAGCGCCTCCAGGGTGTCGGCGAGGATGCTCGCCTTGTCCCGGCCACCGGTGGTCTCCTCGCCCTTGCCGAGCAGCAGGTACGCGCCGAGGCCGTCCGGGCCCAGGCCACGGGCCACGTCGGCGAGCGCCCGCATGTTGACCACGCTCGCCCGCAGCTTCGCCAACTGCCCCTCGGGCAGGTCCGGGTGGTTGTGGAACAGCGCCGTGGTGATCACCACGCCGAGGACCGAGTCGCCGAGGAACTCCAGCCGCTCGTTCGTCGGCAGGCCACCGTTCTCGTACGCGTACGAGCGGTGGGTCAGCGCGCGTTCCAGCAGGTCCGGTTCCAGGCTGACGCCGAACGCGGCTTCCAGGTGAGCGACGGACGCCCGCCGCCGCTTGTCGTTGCTCATGATGTGCGTACCTCGGTGTCGGTGGAGCGGTCGGTGCGGTCCGTCGCGGCGTCGCCGTCGAGCAACGCGGAGACCAGTTCGGTGGCACGGCGTCGCCACAGGTGGGCGGCGAGGGCGATGCCGGAGGTGACGTCGTCGGCGCGAGCGGAGCCGTGACAGACGACCACCGTCCCGGCGACGCCGAGCAGGGCGGCCGCCCGGGGGGCGCCACCGCCGACGGGCGGCCCGCCAGCCATCGCGTACGCGCCCTCGATCGCCTTGAGCAGCACGTTACCGGTGAAGCCGTCGGTGACCACCACGTCGGCGCGCGCGCCGAGAGCCACGTCGTACCCCTCGACCAGGCCGACGTAGCGTGCCTCGCAGGGCAGCGGTTCGACGGCGAGCAGGGGGTCGGTGGCACGGCGTACCCGGTCGCCCTTGCCGGCCTCGGTGCCGACCGAGAGCAGGCCGACCCGCGGCCCGACGACCGAGTGGGCCACCGCGGCGTACGCGGCGCCGAGCACGGCGTGTCGGGCCAGGGTGGCGGGGCGGGGCTCCAGCGAACCGCCGACGTCGAGCAGCACCACCGGCCCGGCGACCGCGGGCAGAGTGGCGACCAGGGCGGGTTGGCGGATCTCCGGCCAGCGCCCGAGCCCGAGCACGGCGGCGGTGACCGTGGCGCCGGTCGCGCCGGCCGAGACGAGGGCGTCGGCGGTGCCGTCGCGGACGGCGGTGACGGCGGCCCGGACGGTGCTCTCCGAGCGGGCGGCGCTGGGATGGTCGGCCATGCCGACGGCGGCGCGGACCGGTCGGACCGTGATCCGGGTCCGATCGGCCGGGGCGAGGGCAGCGATCAGCGCGTCGGCGACCTCGGTCGGACCGACGAGCAGCAGGTGCAGATCGGGATCGGCGCGCATGGCACGCAGAGCGCCGTCAACCACGACGGCGGGAGCGTCGTCCCCGCCGAGGAGGTCAACGGCGATCCGCGCGGTGCCCGGCTCCGCCGGAACACCGGCCGGGTTGGGCCGGCCAGCGTCGGAGGGAGCCGGGGCACCGGGCGAATGCCAGGTTGCGCGCGCCGCCCGACCTGGGGTCGGGGGCGTCACTCGGCGTCCAGGTCAGACCTCGAGAACCTGGCGGCCGTTGTAGGTGCCGCAGACGGAGCAGGCGGCGTGCGGCAGCTTCGGGGACTTGCACTGCGGGCACGCGACGGTCGCGACCACGGTCGCCTTCCAGTTCGCCCGGCGGGACCGGGTGTTGCTGCGCGACATCTTGCGCTTGGGGACGGCCACGGTTCTTACTCCTCTGTACGGGTCAGTTGCGACAGGCCCGCCCAACGCGGGTCGATCTGCTGGTGACTGTGGTCGGCCGGCAGATCGTCCCAGTGCGCCCCGCATTCGGGGCACAGTCCAGGGCAGTCCTCCCGGCAGAGCGGGTTGGTCGGCAGCGTGAGCACCAACGCGTCCCGCAGCGCCGGCTCCAGGTCGATCAGATCGCCCTGCATCCGGCCCACCTCGTCCTCGTCGGTCGTGGCGTCCGTGGTGCTGTTCTCGTACGCGTACAGCTCCTGGATCGCCACGGCCTTCGATTCGTTGATCTCGCGCAGGCAACGCCCGCACTCGCCCCGGATGGGACCGGTGATGGTCCCGGAGACGAGCACGCCCTCGGACACCGACTGCAACCTCAGATCGAGGTTGAGGTCCGCGCCCTCCGGCACGCCGATCAACTCCACACCGAGGTCCGCCGGTGCCGGCACGACCCGCTGGACCTCACGCAACGCGCCAGGGCGACGCGGCAGGTCCCTCGTGTCGAGGACCAGCGGCGCCCTGGGGTCGAGTGTCGATGGCGAGTGCTTGGGCATAGTCAGACTCCGGCCGGTGAGAGGCCGACAAAAAAGGTTACCTGGGCGACCGCCGGACCGTCGAACCGGGGGGACGCCTGCGGCGAGAATGTCGGCTGGTGAGGTGCCGCTCAGAAGGGTAGCGGGCGTTCCGCCTCCTCCCCACCGAAGGTGCCGATCTCCCGCAGCGCGTGCATCTTGTCGCGGCCACGCTCTATCGAGGCGAGGGCCCGGGTGAGGAACTGCTCGAAGTTGGCCAGCGCGGTGTCGACGTAGTCGTCGACCTCCTCGCGCAGGCGCTGCGCCTCGGCGCGGGCCTCGGCGATGATCCGGGCGCCCTCGTGCTCGGCCGACACGGTGATCTCGTTCACCGAGACGAGGCGGGCGTGTTCTGCCTCACCCTCGCTGATGATCCGGTCCGCCTCGCGCTTGCCGGCGTCCATGATCTTGTCGCGCTCCTCGAGGAGCGCGGCGGCCCGACGCAGGTCGGCGGGGAGGTCGGCGCGCATCTCGTCCAGGGCTGCGATCATCTCGCCCCGGTCGACCATGCAGTTGTTGCGCGACATCGGGACGGAGCGCGCCTGCTCCACCATGGCGATCAGTTCGTCGATGCGATCGAGCGGGTCCACCGGTACCTCACTCCTGTCGTTCGTCGGCCGACCTCCATGATGCGGGCCACGGCCGGGTTCCTGCTCGACCAATCATGTCCTGCCCGCCCCACCACTGCCCCACTCACCCCAACCCGGCGAGTCGCGACATGGTCACTCCCCGCCCCCGGCACTCCCTTCCCCGCGGCGATCTTGCACTTTCGGTCGCGGCAAAGCACCCGAAAGGGCGCGATCCGGGAACAGTAGATGCAAGATCGGCGCGGGGAGGGAGGGGCGTGGCGTTCGGGTTAGGTCAGGGGTGGGGGGCCCAGGCGGGACTGGAGGGCCTCGCGGACCGGGTCCGGGACGTGGGCGGAGATGTCGCCGCCCCACTTGGCCACGTCCTTGACGAGGCTGGAGGAGAGGAACGAGTAGAGCGGGTTGGTCGGCATGAAGAGCGTCTCGACCCCGGCCAGCCCGATGTTCATCTGGGCCATCTGCAACTCGTAGTCGAAGTCGCTGACCGCCCGCAGCCCCTTGATCAACACGCTCGCCTGCTGGGCGCGGCAGAAGTCGACGAGCAGCCCCCGGAAGGACTCGACCCGCACGTTGCCGTACGAGGAGGTCACCTCGCGGAGCATCTCGATCCGCTCCTCGACGGTGAACAGGCCGCTCTTCGACTGGTTCACCAGCACGCCGACGATCACCTCATCGAACAGCCGACTCGCGCGGCCGATGATGTCGAGGTGTCCGTTGGTGACCGGGTCGAACGAGCCGGGACACACCGCACGTCTCATGATCGGCGACCGTACCAAAGGGTGGTCTCGCCGTACCGGCGACTGCGCTCGGGGGTGATCCCCTCCACCCACTCGAACTGCCTGGTGCGGCGGGACCGCTCCACCACCACCAGCGCGTCGGGCGCCAACCAGCCGCCGTCGACAAGCGTCGTCAGCAGCGCGGTGATCTCCGCGTCCGGCACGGCGTAGGGCGGGTCGGCGAAGACCACGTCGTACGGGCCACCGTCCGGGCCGGCGGCCAACACGGTCGCCACCTTGCCGGCGACCAGCCGTACGGCCGGGCCGGCCCGCAGGGTCGCCACGTTCTCCCGGATCACCCGGGCCGCCCGCGGATCGGACTCGACCAGCAGGACGTGCCGGGCGCCCCGGGACAGCGCCTCCAGCCCGACCGCGCCGGAACCGGCGTACAGGTCGGCGAAGCGGGCGCCGTCGAGGTCGACCTCGGACTCGACGGCGCTGAACAGCGCCTCCCGGACCCGGTCGGACGTGGGTCGGGTGCCGGCGCCGGGCGGCGCGGCGATCCGCCGGCCACCGAGCGTCCCGGCCACGATCCGGGTCACCGTCTCCTCCTGCTCATGACACCGACGCTACGCGATCCCTCGGGACCGCCGCCGACACGGTCGGTATCGCCATGACGACCACGTGATCACTTCTCGTATATCAATGATCTCAAGTTCATAACATCAGTCTTAGCAAATCCTGAGCGCTGTATCACGCGCGGCGATATCGCTAGGGTCTGCCGGGTGCCGGCGGCCAACCCGCCGGCCCACGGCTCGGGAGGGCGCCTCTCCGATCGGACGTGCAGCGACCGTCCACTGTCACTCCCGTGCCACACCCCTGACGCTTCAGCACTCCAGGAGTACCCGTGATCCGTCCCAAGCTGTCGCTCCGGCGACCGCTGGCCATCCTGGGAGCCGCCCTCATCGGCCTCACCGGGGTCGTCGCGGTGGCCACCCCAGCCAGCGCACACCACACCACGATCAGCGCCACCGCCGACTGTGACCGGCTCACCGGCGAGCGCGTGATCACGTGGAAGGTGGAGAACAGCGAAGCCAAGAAGGACGCGACCATCCAGAGGGTGACCGCCGACCCGGGCACCCCGGTGACCTCGCTGGTCGAAGGGGCGAAGGAGGCGAAGCCGCTGCAGGGGCTGATCATCCCCATGGCCTCCTCCAAGCTGGCCGTCCAGCGCGTGCCCGGCAACACCACCAAGGCCCACCTCCAGGTCTACGCCGAGTGGATCAAGCAGGGGAAGGTCACGGCGAACCACACCGCCAACGGCGACATCAACCTCGCCGCCGACAGGTCCTGCGCGCCGGCCCCGAAGTGCGTCGACGTCAGCAAGGCCACGTACAGCCACACGTTCGACGGCCCGAAGGGCACCGCCACCGTCAAGCTCGACGGTGACCTGCCGCTCTGCGGCGAGGGCAAGCAGTACTTCACGCTGGTGTCGTACTTCGCGCCCCGGCCGCAGTTCGCCACCCCGCAGTACGTCTACGGCACGCCGGACAGCGACTGGATCGGTGGCACCCAGACCGAGATCACGCTGAACGTCGAGATCCCGGACTGCCACACCCAGGTCGACCTGATCTGGGGCGGCAAGGACCAGGTCATCGACGAGCTGGTCGACGGCGGCAAGCGCTACGACAACATGAAGCTCGGCTCGCCGGGCGCCCCGGGCAACCGGTCCAAGGGTCCGCAGGGCTGGTACAACGGCGGCAGCAAGAGCTGCACCACCCCGGCCTCGACCTTCGCGTCCAACTGCGACGGTTCGGTCGCCGTGTCGCTGAGCAACGACGGCAA
Source organism: Micromonospora sp. NBC_00617 (assembly GCF_045161355.1). Classification (NCBI taxonomy): domain Bacteria; kingdom Bacillati; phylum Actinomycetota; class Actinomycetes; order Micromonosporales; family Micromonosporaceae; genus Micromonospora; species Micromonospora sp. NBC_00617. Next base: position 4,394,947 of record NZ_CP107751.1, read on the forward strand.
GATCAGCAAGTACGCCGTCGAGTTCGAGGTCAAGGGCGAGAACGGCTTCACCAAGAAGGTCTCCGTCGCCCCCGGCAAGGCCGACACCAGCATCGTGGTGCCCGCCGCCGACGCCGGCAAGATCGAGGTCCTGGTCGACGGCAAGGTCATCGAGAACGGCACGTACTCGTGGACGCGTCCCGAGGACTGCCCGCTGCCGGCCGTCACCACCAAGGCCGACTGCAAGGAGTTCGCCCTGACCGTCACCAACCCCGAGGGTGGCCTGCCGGTGAAGACCACCTTCACCTACGGCGACAAGACCGAGACCCGTACGGTCGGGGCCGGCGCGTCGGAGACGGTGACCTTCAAGGCCGGCAAGGACAAGACGGCGATCGTCGCCCTGCCGGACATGGACCTGGAGCTCGAAGCCATCTATACGCCGGAGGGCAACTGCGGCGGTAACGGTGGCGGTGGCGGCGACGACGAGCCGGGCCTCCCGGTCACCGGTGCGGCGGCGGGCGGCATCGCCGCCGGCGCCATCGCCCTGCTGATCGCGGGCGCGGTGCTCTTCGTCATCGCCCGTCGGCGTCGGGTGACCTTCACCGCCTGACCTGACCTGCGCTGAAGCCCGAGGGCGCGTCGACCACCCGGTCGACGCGCCCTCGGTCACTTTCGGAGAGACACCGCCAAAGCAGGAGACCTTCTGCGTGCGTACAGAGGGCAGGGCCCCGGCAAAGTCGTGAGGTATCTGACCTGTGTGGCTTGGGGTAGAAGCGCCGCTGTTGATGGCAGCAGGATCGCCGCCGCCAACCGGCACCACGCCCGCGACGGCACCCGCCCCCTGGCACTACTCGGCATCACCTAACGACTCTGCCGGGGCCCTGGGTCTTGTCCCTCGTGCGAGCTACCCGCAAGTGTCCACCGCACGGTGACGATTGTGGCGGCGAAACTCCATAGGTTTCTTCGTGTCCGCGGCGCTCCGTTCGCGGTCTGCGAAGGAGTCATCATGCGATTCGTCAAACAGCTTCTCGCCGTCGCCGCCGTCACCCTCGTCGGCGGGAAGAGCATCGCCGCCGTCGAGGGCAGCTTCTTCCTCACCCTGGTGATCGGCGCTCTGACGGCGGTGCTGGGCGTGGTCGTATACCGGTGGGTCGTGCGGCGCACCGAGCGCCGCGAGCCGACCGAGCTCGGCCGGGACGGCTGGGGCGGGAAGCTGGGCCGCGGGACGCTCATCGGCTTCGCCATGTTCGCGGCCGTCATCGCCACCATCGCGTTCGTCGGCGGTTACCACGTCGAGAGCTGGGGCTCACCGACGGGAGCGCTGGGTCTGCTCGGGTTCATGGCGGCCGCCGCCGTCACCGAGGAGCTACTGTTCCGGGGGGTGCTGTTCCGGATCATCGAGGAGCGTACGGGCACCTGGATCGCCCTCGCCCTGACCGGCGTGGTGTTCGGCGCGATGCACCTGGCGAACCCGGACGCCACCCTGTGGGGGGCGACCGCCATCGCGATCGAGGCCGGGTTCATGCTGGCCGCCTGCTACGCCGCCACCCGGAACCTGTGGCTCCCGATCGGCCTGCACTTCGGCTGGAACTTCGCCGCCGGCGGTATCTTCAGCGTCGTGGTCTCGGGTAACGGCGAGTCGAAGGGGCTGCTTGAGGCCTCGACGTCGGGGCCGGTCGCGCTGAGCGGTGGCAGCTTCGGGCCGGAGGGCAGCCTGTACGCGGTGCTGGCCGGCGTGGTGCTGACCGTGGTGTTCCTGTGGCTGGCCAAGCGCCGCGGGCACATCGTCCCGCGCCGCCGCCGCCGCACGGCGCAGGCCCCGGCAACCGCTACAGTCTCCCGGTGACCACGCTCCGGAGGCTCCCGGATCTGTGGCGGCAGTGGCCGGTCACGGTCCGGGATCTCCCGTTCGCCCTCGCCCTCGCCCTCGCGGCGGTGGTCCCGGCCCTGGAGCGGCACGGTACGCAGCTCGGCGACCTCCCGGGCCGCCCGTATGACGCGCTGACCGTCGGTGTCGTCGCCCTGGAGTGCCTGCCGCTGGCCGTACGCCGTCGATGGCCGGTCGTCTGCCTCGCGCTGGTGTCGCTCGGCTTCGCGATCGACCAGCTCCGCGGCTACCACACGATCGCGGGTACGGCACTGGCCATCGCGCTCATCAGCGCCAGCGCCCACCTGGAACGGCGCCGCTGGGTCGTCGCGGGGCTCGCCTCGGCGGCGTACGTGGCCCTGGCGGTCTCCCTCGACCGGCTCGGCTCCAGTGAGGGCGTCGCCGGGTTCACCACCTTCTACCTGCTGCTGGCGCTCGCGTGGGGAATCGGGGCGTGGCTGCGCCAGAACCGGGCCGCCGAGGCGGAACGCCGCCGCCATGTCGAGGCCACCACCCGTACGGCGGAGCGCACGCGCATCGCCCGGGAGCTGCACGACGTCGTCACCCACCACGTGACGGCGATGGTCGTGCAGGCCGAGGCGGCGCGCTACCTGACGGGCGCCCCGGACAAGCTGGACCAGACCCTGACCGCGATCACCGGCACTGGCCGCCGGGCCGTCGGCGACCTGCGGCAGCTGCTCGACCTGCTCAACCCGGATCACAGCACCGGCGACCCGCGTACGCCCTCCGTCGGCGACCTGGACGCCCTGGTCGACCAGACCCGGCAGGCCGGGCAGCCGGTCGAGTTCGTCCGGGAGGGCACGCCGCCGGCCGCCACCGGCAGCGCCGAGGTGGCGGCGTACCGGGTGGTGCAGGAGGCGCTGACGAACGCGCTGAAGTACGCGCAGGGCAGCCGGACCAGGGTTCACGTTCACCACGGGGAGGGGGAGACGACCGTGGAGATCAGCACCGACGGCCCCGGATCCGGCGGCGCGTCCCCGGGCGGCAGCGGGCGCGGGCTCGCCGGGCTCCGCGAGCGGGTCACCGTCCTCGGTGGCGACTTCAGCGCGGGCGCGCAGACCGGCGGCGGTTTCCTCGTGCGGGCCCGGATCCCGGCCGGAAACTCGTCATGACCGCGCCGATCCGCGTGCTGGTCTGCGACGACCAGGAACTGATCCGCGCCGGCTTTGCGACGATCATCGACGCCCAGCCCGACCTGGAGATCGTCGGCGAGTGCGGCGACGGGCGCGCGGCCGTCGGCCTGGCCGCCCGGCTCCGGCCGGACGTGGTGGTGATGGACGTGCGGATGCCGGTGCTCGACGGCATCGCGGCGACCCGCCTGCTGGCCGGCGCCGGGGTCCCCGAGCCGGTGAAGGTCCTCGTGGTGACGACGTTCAACCTCGACGAGTACGTCTACGAGGCGCTGCGCGCGGGCGCCAGCGGCTTCCTGCTCAAGGACGCCCCACCGGCGCAGCTGCTCAACGGCATCCGCACGGTCGCGACCGGCGCCGCGCTCCTGGCCCCGGAGGTGACCCGGCAGCTGGTGGGCAGGTACGCGGCCCGCGTCCGCCCGGCCGAGGGCGACCCGGACGGCGGCGCGCTGACCCCGCGCGAGATGGAGGTGCTCCGGCTCATCGCGGAGGGCCTGTCCAACAGCGAGATCGCAGCGGGGCTGGTGATCAGCCAGGAGACGGTCAAAAAGTACGTGTCCCGCATCCTCACCAAGCTCGACCTGCGCGACCGGGTGCAGGCCGTGGTGTACGCGTACCGCCGCGGCCTGGTGACCTGAGCGGTCCGCCACTGCTTCGCGGTGTTCACACAGGCAGCACGACCCGTCCCTTGGGAACTGCGAGCGGTGAGCAGGGTCGTCGGTGGGTAAGCGGGGTCACCAACATCGCCACCGCTCGGCATCGAGCCATCCGGGCGTCTCCAGCAGCTACAGGGCTCGATCCTGCAACGCGACGAACTCGCCATCGCCCGACCCGCCTCCTAGGACCGCTCGGGCCTCAGCCCTTCTCCAGGTACTCCGCGCGGTCCTCGTCGACGAGCGCGGCGACCGACGCGGCCAGCGCCGGGTTGCGGGTCAGCTCCGGGTCCTCCTCGATGAGGGTGATCGCCTCGGCGCGGGCGTCGCGGATCAGGTCGGTGTCGCGTCGCAGGGACAACAGGCGCAGGTGCGAGCGGTGCCCGGACTGGGTGGCCCCCAGCACGTCACCCTCGCGACGCTGCTCCAGATCCAGCTCGGCGAGCTTGAAACCGTCGCTGGTGGACGCCACCGCGTCCAGCCGTTCCCGCGCCGACGAGCCCTCGGCGGCCTCGCTGACCAGCAGGCAGAGCCCGGCGGCGGCACCCCGGCCGACCCGACCACGCAGCTGGTGCAGTTGGGAGACACCGAACCGGTCGGCGTCCAGCACGATCATCACGGTGGCGTTCGGCACGTCCACGCCGACCTCGATCACCGTGGTCGCCACCAGCACGTCCAGGTCGCCGGCCGCGAAGGAGCGCATCACCGCGTCCTTCTCGTCGGCGGGCAGCCGGCCGTGCAGGACCCCGATCCGCAGCCCGTGCAGCGGCCCCTCGGCCAGCAGCGGGGCCACCTCGGTCACGGCGAGGGGCGGTCGGCGACCGTTGTCGTCCTCGGGTGGCGGCTCCTCGTCGGACGTCGGGCCGTCCCCGATTCGCGGGCACACCACGTACGCCTGGTGGCCGGCGGACACCTCCTCGCGCAGCCGCCGCCACGCCCGGTCGAGGAAGGCCGGTTTCTCGGCGGCCGGCACCACGTGCGAGGCGATCGGCGACCGGCCCCGGGGCAGCTGGGAGAGAGTGGACACCTCCAGGTCGCCGTAGACGGTCATCGCCACCGTGCGCGGGATCGGGGTGGCCGTCATCACCAGCGTGTGCGGCGGCTGGTCGGCCTTGGCGCGCAGCGCGTCGCGTTGCTCCACGCCGAAGCGGTGCTGCTCGTCGACCACCACGAGGCCGAGGTCGGCGAAGTCGACGCCCTCGTAGAGCAGCGCGTGGGTGCCGAGCACGATCCCGGCGTTGCCGCTGGCCACCTCGGCGAGCGCCCGGCGGCGGGCTGCCGCGCCCAGCGAGCCGGTGACCAGCTCCACCCGGGTGGCGTGCTCGGCGGAATCCAGCTCACCGGCCCGCCCGAGGGGCCCGAGCAGGTCGAGCATGCCCCGATAGTGCTGGGCGGCCAGCACCTCGGTGGGGGCCAGCAGCGCGGCCTGCCCGCCCGCGTCGACCACCTGGAGCATGGCCCGCAGCGCCACCACCGTCTTGCCCGAGCCGACCTCGCCCTGCAACAACCGGTGCATCGGGTGCGCGGCGGCCAGGTCGGCGGCGATCTCCGCGCCCACCTCGCGCTGGCCGGCGGTCAGCTCGTACGGCAGACGGGCGTCGAACGCGGCCAGCAGCCCACCCGTGCGCGGCGGACGGGGCCGGGCCGGCCAGTCGGCGGCCCGATGCTTGCGCTGCACCAGCGTCACCTGGACGGCGAACGCCTCGTCCCACTTGAGCCGCCGCCGGGCCCGGTACAGGGCCTCCTTCGTGGACGGCCGGTGGATCTCCCGCAGCGCCGCGCCCAGGTCGACGAGGTTGCGGCTGGCGCGCACGGCGGCCGGCAGTGGGTCGTCCGGCGGGGTGAACGTGTCCAACACGACCCGTACGCAGCGGGCGATCACCCAGGTCGGGACGGCCGCCGCCGCCGGGTACACGGGGATCAGCGCACCGGCGAACTCCTCGATCTCGTCGCTGACCGCCGCCTCGCCTTCACCCCCCTCGCCGAGCAGGACGTACTCCGGGCCGTTGAGCTGGCGTTTGCTCCGGAACTCGGTGACCTTGCCGGCGAACAGCCCCCACCGGCCCGGACGCAGCTCCCGTTCGCGCCACGCCTGGTTGCCGAAGAACGTCAGCGTCAGCAGGCCGCCGGAGCCGTCGCCGACGGTCACCTCCAGCAGGTTGCCCCGGCGCTGGCGCATCGGCCGTACGGCGGTGCGCTGCACCTGGGCCAGCACGGTGACCTGCTCACCGACGTCCAGCGACCGGATGTCGGTGTGCTCGCCGCGCTCGTCGTAGCGGCGCGGGAAGTGGTAGATCAGGTCACCCGCGGTGTGCAGGTCGAGGTGGGCGGCCAACGCCTTGGCCGTCTTGTCCCCGACGAGCTTCTTCAACGGGGTGTCCACCGTGGCCGGCTCGCTCATTCGACCCCCACCAGAAGCGGATAGAACGGCTGGCCGCCCGGGTACGCCTGCACCTCGACGAACGGCCAGCGCCGCGCGACGTGCGCGCGGACGGCATCGGTGAGCTCGGCGGGGGCGTCCAGCCCGGCCAGCAGGGTGACCAGCTCCCCGCCACCGCCGAGCATCCGGTCGACCACGGCAGCGCAGGTGTCGGTGAGATCGGTGCCGATCAGGTGCACCTCCCCCTCGACCAGCGCCAGCACGTCGCCGGGGCGGCAGGGGCCGGCGACCGTCAGCGCCTCCCGGCTGGCGTGGCAGACCTCGGCGTAGCGGCAGGCGCCGGCCGCCTCCGCCATCGCGATCACGTCGTCCTCGAAGCGGCGGGTGCCGTCGCGGACCGCCAGGGCCGCGAGGGCCTGCACCGGCGACCGGGTCGGCACCACGCTCACCTTGATGCCGTGCCGGCGTGCCTCGCGGGCCGCCGCGCTCGCGACCGCCTCCGTGTTGGGGTCGTTGGGCAGCACCACCACCCGGGACGCCCCGGTGCCGCGCACGGCGTCCAGCAGCTCGCCCGTGGACGGGTTGCCGGGCACCACCGTCGCGCCCTCGGCGGCGAACAGCTCCGCGATCCCGCTGCCGGTGGCCACCACCACGGCGGCCCGACCGTCCTCGGTCGTGCCCCCGGACGGCTCCGGCTGGTCGGCGAAGCGGGTCACCGAGATCCGGTACGGGCGGCCGGCGGCGACCCCCGCCTCGACCGCCGCGCCCACGTCGTTGACGTGCACGTGCACGTTCCAGGTGCCGCCCGGCTCGCGCCCGTCGCCGACGACGACCAGCGAGTCACCCAGCGCCTCCAGGGTCCGGCGCAGCACGGCCACCGCGTCGGCGTGGGCGTCGAGCAGGAACTGCACCTCGTAGGCGTACTCCTCGGAACCGGTCTCCCGCGCGACGGTGGCCGCCGGGCGGGCGGTGCGCGGCGGCGGCGCGAGCCCGCTGGCGCTCTCCCCGGTGAGCACCTCGACCAGGGCGTCGAGCAGGACGCAGAGCCCTCGCCCGCCCGCGTCGACGACCCCCGCGCGGGCCAGGGCCGGCAGCTGCTCGGGCGTGCGGGCCAGGGCCTCGGTCGCCGCCCGCGCCGCGCCCCGCGCCACCGCGGGCAGGTCGTCGCCGCCCACCTGCTCGGCCCCGGTGGCGGCCGCGGCGACGACGGTGAGCAGGGTGCCCTCCACGGGACGGCCGACCGCCGTGTACGCGGCGGCCGTCGCGGCCCGCAGCGCGACGGCCAGGGCCCGCCCGCGCACCAAAGGCACGGCGACGACGGCGTCGGCGAAGCCGCGCAGGATCTGCGACAGGATGACCCCCGAGTTGCCCCGGGCGCCGAGCAGCGCGCCCTGGGCCATCAGCCGCAGCGCGTGCCCGTGGGCGGTGGGACCGCTGTCGGGGAGGGTGTCCAGGTCCATCGACAGGGCCTGCTGGGCCGAGGTGAGGGTGAGCACCAGGTTGGTGCCGGTGTCACCGTCGGGCACCGGATAGACGTTGAGCGCGTCGATCTCGCCCTGGTGGCGCTTGAGCGCGGCCAGCCCGCTCGCGCACCAGCGGCGGACCGCGGCGGCGTCGAGGGTGTCCAGCACGGCCAGAAGCCTACTGTTGCGCACCGACACGCGGCGGACTCGTCCGGCGTGTCCGTCCGCGCCCGGTCCGACGGTGCTCCCGGGCCGGGCCGACGCCTCCGGTACGGTTGCCGCCGGGCCGGCCCACCCGGCCCACCAGCAGGCGCGGGCCGGGCCGTGCACGACCGCCCGACCGGGCCGGTTGGCCGGGTCGGCGGGTCATCGGGTAACCTGACCAGGTTGCCCGGGCAGCGCCTGCCGGCGACCTCATGAACGTTTCAATCCCAGGAGTATCCCGTGGCTAGCGTGTGCGACGTCTGTGGCAAGGGACCGGGCTTCGGCCACAACGTGTCCCACTCGCACCGGCGGACCAACCGCCGCTGGAACCCGAACATCCAGTCGGTGCGTACCCCGGCCGGTGGCGGCAACACCAAGAAGTTGCAGGTCTGCACCTCGTGCATCAAGGCCGGCAAGGTCACCCGCGCCTGACGCGGCAGCACCAACTCTTCTCGTTCGGCTCAGCCGGCGGCCCCCTGCGGTCCGCCGGCTCTGTCGTGTCCGCACCCGGGTGAGCGCCGCCGCTCAGAGCGTGCGGCCGAAGGAGACGCAGCCCTCCGCGTCCTTATAGAAGCCGAAGTTCGGGATCCGGTCATAGCCGGCGGACGCGTACATGGCGATCGCTTCGGGCTGTTTGTCGCCGCACTCCAGGACCATCCGCTTGCGGCCCTGCTCACGGGCCGAGCGCTCGACGGCCGCGAGGACCGTCCGCGCCACGCCGCGACCACGGGCCGCCGGGGCGGTGTACATCCGCTTCAGCTCGGCGGTGTCCGCACCGTGGCTGCGCCAGCCGCCGCAGCCGACCGGCTCACCGGCCAGGTAGGCGACGAGGAACGCGCCGTCCGGCGGCTCGAACTCGCTCGCGGCGACCGGGGTGTCGTCGCCGGTGCCCCCGTAGCGGGCACCGAGGTCGGCCAGCGCGGCCCGGATCAACTGCTGCGCCACCGGCGCGTCGAACCGCACCACCCGGATCTCGATCTCACTCACGGTGTCCAGAATACGGCCGGCGCGCGGCGTCACCGGAAGTGGTCCCAGCCCCGGGGCCCGTCGTAGACGCTGCCGTCGACCGTCACTCCGGCACCCTCCGTGACCAGGCCGATGGGCCGCCACTCCGGCGGCAACGCCACCGTCGCGGGAAAGGTCGCGGCCAGCGCGTGGTCCTCGCCACCGGCCAGAATCCAGGTGTACGGGTCGACGCCGAGTGCCCGCGCGGCGTCGGCCATCTGCCGGGGCACCTCGAACGCGTCGCGACGCACGTCGATCGCCACACCGCTGGCCTGGGCCACGTGCCCGAGATCGGCGAGGAGCCCGTCCGAGACGTCGATCATCGAGGTCGCGCCGAGCTGGGCGGCCTGCGGCCCGGACGGGTAGGCGACCTGCGGCCGCCGGTACGCCTCGACCAGCAGCCGGGGGGTGCGGAAGCCCCGGCTGAGCACGGTCAGCCCGGCCGCCGCGTACCCGATGCGGCCGGCCAGGGCCAGCACGTCCCCGGGGCGGGCGCCGGAGCGCACCACCGGCGCCCGGCCGCCGAGGTCACCCAGCGCGGTGACCGCGATGGTCAGGGTGGGGCTGGCCGACATGTCCCCGCCGACCACGCTCGCGCCGACCGTGGCGGCCTCCGCGGCCAACCCGTCGGCCAGGCCCTCCGCCCAGCTCGCCTGGAGGTCGGCGGGCATGCAGAGGGCGACCAGCAGGGCGGTCGGGGTGGCGCCCATCGCCGCGACGTCGGCCAGGTTGGCCGCCGCGGCCCGGTGACCGACGTCGCGCGCCGAGCACCAGTCCCGCCGGAAGTGCCGCCCGTCGACCAGCACGTCCGTGCAGGCGACCACCCGGGCGTCCGGCGCGGCCACCACTGCCGCGTCGTCACCCGGGCCGAGCAGGGTCGTCGGGCCCATCGCCAATCGGGCGGTGATCCGCCCGATCAGCCCGAACTCGCCGATCCCGGCCACACTGGCGCCACCGCCGGCGTTCGGCCCGTACTGCCCGGCACCGCCGTGCTCGCTCACCGCTGCTCCTTGACCACCGATAGGGATCAGACCTGGTCCGTAAGGTAGTTTCACCCTTCGGGCCGCCCCTGGGCGGCGACGGACGGAGGTCGAGTCGTGGTACAGGCGTACATCCTCATCCAGACCGAGGTCGGCCGCGCACGTGACGTGGCGGGTCTCATCGCGGACATCGCCGGCGTGGTACGCGTCGACGCCGTCACCGGGCCGTACGACGTGGTCGTCCTCACCGAGGCGAACACCGTCGACGAGCTCGGCAAACTGATCGTCAGCAAGGTGCAGATGGTGCCCGGCATCACTCGCACCCTCACGTGTTCGGTGGTGCGGCTGTAAGTGGACGAGATGACGACCTCCTCCTCACCGGCTCTGGACGACGACGGCAAGCGCGACGCGCCCGAGCCGGCTGACGGTAACCGCGAGACCGACGACCCGGCCGCCGACGCGCCGGCCGGACGCGACCGGACGATCCGTGGCGCGGCCCTGCTGGCCACGTTGATCGCCCTGCCGGTCACGCTGCTGGTGGCCGTGCTGGCGTTCACGAAGCTCTCCCCGGATACGCCGGCCGCCGCGCCGAGCCCGTCCGCGACGACCCCCCGGGTACAGTCCACGGCACCCGTGGAGATGGCCGCACCGGCGCTGGCCGCCCGCCCGGCCACGGTGTGCCGAGCCCTGGTCTCGCAGCTGCCAGAGAGCATCCGCGACCTGGCCCAGCGCCCGGTCACCGCCGGCCCGGAGCAGAACGCCGCGTACGGCGATCCGGCCCTGACCGTGGCCTGCGGCGGCACCGAGCCGACCTTCCCGCCCACCGACGAGGTGTGGCGGGTCAACTCGGTGTGCTGGCACCCGACCGAACAGGGCGACGCGACGGTGCTCACCACTGTCGACCGGGAGACGCCGGTCACGGTACGCATCCCGCGCTCCTACGAGCAGGCGCTGCAGTGGGCGGCGCCGATCTCCAGCACGATCGTTGCGACGGTGCCCTCCGGCGGCGACGTCCCGTCCGGCTGCAACAAGAGCTGACCCGGGCCGCCTCGGCGGCTCAGTGCAGGCCGACGCCGCGCCGCTGGGCGGTGCGGATCAGCCGGTTGACCAGCTTGGGGTACTCCAGGCCGGAGGCCGCCCACATCCGGGGGAACATCGACGTCGGGGTGAACCCGGGCATCGTGTTGATCTCGTTGAGGTAGACGTCCAGCTCGGGGGTGACGAAGAAGTCGGCCCGGGCCAGGCCGGCACAGTCCAGGGCGGTGAACGCGCGGACCGCGTACTCCCGCACCTGGCGGGTCACCTTGTCCGGCAGGCCGGCCGGGATGTCGTACTCGCAGGAGTCGTCGAGGTACTTGGCCTCGAAGTCGTAGAAGTCGTGGTCGGCGACGACCCGCACCTCGGCCAGCACGGACGCCTCGGGGGCACCGCCTGCCTCGCCCTCCAGCACGCCGCACTCGATCTCGCGGCCGACGATCGCGGCCTCGATGATGACCTTCGGGTCGAACTGCCGGGCGGCGGCGACCGCCGCGTCCAGCTCGGCCCAGTCGGTGACGCGGGTGATGCCGAACGACGAGCCGGCGCGGGACGGCTTGACGAAGACCGGCAGGCCGAGCCGCTCCTTGTCCTGCTCGCTGAGCGTCATTCCGTTGCGCAGCACCGCGTACGCGCCGACCGGGATGCCCTCGACCGCGCAGAGCTTCTTGGTGAACTCCTTGTCCATGGCGGCGGCGGAGGCGAACACGTTCGCCCCCACATAGGGGATGCCGGCCATCTCCAGCATGCCCTGGATGGTGCCGTCCTCGCCGTACGTGCCGTGCAGGACCGGGAAGACCACGTCCACGTCGGCCAGCGCCCGGGGGCCCTCGGTCTGGTCGAGCACCATCAGCCCGTTGCCGGTCGGGTCGGCGCGCAGCACGAGGTCCGTCCCGGATTCGGCGGTGATCTCCGGGAGCTGGCGGGCGTTGATGGCGAGCTGGGCGGGGTTACCGCTGGTCAGCACCCACTGGCCGGCGCGGGTGATGCCCACCGGCACCACCTCGTACTCGTCCGGGTCGAGTGCGGCGAACACGCTGCCGGCGCTGACGCAGGAGATGCCGTGTTCCGGGCTGCGGCCGCCGAAGACGATCGCCACGCGGGTCTTGCCTGGGGTGGTCACTCCGGTCACCTCTTTGTACGCGACTGCGGCTGGTCGTGCTCGCCGGTGGCGCTCACCCGGTTGACCTTACTGTGCGTGGCGATCAGGCGCGGCGATACCCGGCGAGCCCCGAAACGACACGGCAATCGGTCAACAGAGTATATACGGTGCGTGACGGGATGTCCGAGGCTGGTCAGTCCCCGGCGTGCCGGCGGCCGACCGCGATCACCTTCACCCGCTGCCGCCCGGCCCGCACCATGCCCAGCGCCATGAAGGCGCCGGCGATCCGGTCGGCGGCCTCCCTGCTGCTGGCGCCGACCACCTGGCGGCGGCGCTCGGGGGTGACGCGTTCGTTGCGGTCGACGCCCTCGACGGGACGCACGTCGGTGAGGACGACCAGGAAGCGGGTCATCGCGGGCCCTCGCGCTGCGGGGCGAGAGACTTCGGACCGGCGAGCACGTCGTCTCCTTCCGGCGGGCTGGAACGGGCGGCACGCGACGATCGGGTACGGGGGAGAAACCCGATCGCCGCGCGCCCTATCCCCTCCGGTCGCTCACCACCACCGTCGCCACGACAACCGGCGGTGAGGACGCGATGACAGATTGACACGTCTACAGCCATGAATGCAACTCTCATCGGCTATCTCTCATGTACCCGTTCCCATGAATGTGTGCGACCATCGATGCATGGCACCGAAGACCGCCCGCGCCCGCCGGCTCGGCATCGCCCTGCGCCAATACCGGGAAGCCGCCGGGCTGACGCTGGAGACCGCCGCGGATGAGATCAACAGCACCCGCAGCACCCTCTCCCGCTATGAGAACGCCCAGACGCTGATCAGCCCGGCCACCGTGCGTGCCCTGCTCACCTCGTACGGGGCCGGTTCCGAGGAGGTGGCCGCCGCGGTACAGCTCGCCAAGGACGCTCGCAAACCGGGCTGGTGGGTGTCGTACTCGTACCTGCTCGACCCGCGCACCATCGACTTCATCGCCTTGGAGGCGGAGGCGACCGCCATCGCCAACTTCGAGCCCTCGGTGGTGCCCGGCCTGCTCCAGACCGCCGACTACATCCGCGGCGTGATGCGCGGCGGCCCGCACACCCTCGGCGACGAACTGGTGGAGCAGCGGGTCAAGGTCCGACTCGACCGCCAGGTGCGGCTCACCGCCGACACCCCACCCATCCTCGACGCGATCATCGACGAGGGCGCGCTGCTGCGCCCGGTCGGTGACCAGTCGGTGATGGACGGCCAGCTACGGCACCTCGTCAAGATGGCCGAACTGCCGAACATCACCGTCCAGGTGATCCCGCTCTCCGCCGGTTACCACCGGGGCACCCGGGGCTCGCTGCACATCCTGGAGTTCGCCGACCCGGAGGACCCGATCATCGCGTCGGTGGAGACCGTCGCCGGTCAGATGATCCTCGACCGCGCGGGCGAGACGCGTACCTGCACCAAGATCATGGAGCATCTGCGCAGCGTGGCGCTCAGCCCGGCGGACAGCCGGGCGATGCTCCTGTCAGTCCTGAAGGGACGGTAGGACCGATGACACCGACGATCACAGCGGCGTTGGCCACGGCGGCGTGGCGCAAGAGCAGCCGCAGCGGCGATGAGGGCGCCTGCGTGGAGGTGGCCACGATCCCTGAACTGGTGGCCGTCCGCGACTCCAAGGACCCGGCCGGCCCGGCCCTGCTGTTCCAACCGGCGGCCTGGGCCGCCTTCGCCCAGGCCCCGCCGCGCCGCTGACCGGAGCGCGACCACCCCGCCCCCGCGCCCCGCTGACCGGGCCCGCACCGCCCGATCAGCGGGGCGCGGGCGGGGAGGGGACGCCCAAGGCAGGCGGGCACGGCCGACGAGCGGGGGAAGACTCAGGCGACCAGCGGGCGGGGCTCCGGCACGGCGCGCAGCGCCTCCAGGGCGGCGATCGCCACGCCCCTGGCACCGGCCATGTCGCGGTCCGGAACCAGCGCGAACGTGGCCACCGCAGCCTGCTCCTCGCGGAGGACGGTGTGCTCGCGGACGGTCGCCAGGAACCAGTCGCGGAACTCCGGCGCCGCCTCCACCACCCCGCCCCCCACGAAGTACGCGTGGGGATCGGTGAAGTTGGCCGCCACGGTGAACAGGCGGCCCAGCGCCATCGCCTGCTGGGTGAAGAGGTCCCGGGCCAGCGCGTCACCCCGCTCGCCGTAGCCCCGCACCAGCTTCGCCGCCCGCGCCGCCGGCTCGGCGGCCAGCGGGTGGTCGGGGTGGCGGGTCAGCCAGTACGGCAGCAGGTTGTTCTCGATGCCGGTCAGCGAGGCGACGCTCTCCACATCGCCGGTGAAGCCGCAGGCGCAGGTGGGTTCCGGCTGACCCGGGCCGAGCAGCCCGTTCAGCGGGATGTGCACGTGACCCAGCTCGCCCGCCATGCCGGCGGCGCCGGCGATCACCCTGCCGCTCTCGACCACCCCGCCGCCGAGGCCCGTGCCGACGATCGCGGAGACCGACGACCGAGTCATCGCCTCGTCGCCGAAGTACACGTGGTGGGCGTAGAGCGCGGCCGCGTTGCCGTCGTTGTGGTAGATCACCGGCAGGCCGAGCCGCCGCTGGAGCGCGCCCCGCACGTCGAAACCACGCCAGGCCGGCTGGGAGAAGTTGGTCGAGCCGCGCGACGAGATGACGCCGGTGGCGCTGGCCGGGCCGGGCGTGTCCAACCCGACCGCCCGGACCAGGTCACGAGAGACGCCGGTCTGCGCCAGAGCCCCGTCCAGCGCCTGGGCGAGCGCTTCGATCGCCGCCTCCGGCCCGGCGCGCACCTCGCTCGGGATCTCCAGCAGCCCGTCCACCAGGAACCTGCCGTCCACCGTCAGGACGGTGGCGTTGTTGCTGGTGCCGCCGTTGTCCAGGCCGACGACCACCGGCACACCTGCGCTGCCCACCGCAACCGCCTCCCGCCCTCATGAGTGTGAGCCGAGGCTAGTGCCAACCCCGCTCCCCCGCCACGCCCGCCCACTGAAACTGGGGCTGGGGGTACCAGCCGAGCTCCGGTGACATCCGGAGTTACTGTCCCCGGTGCCCCGGACTGCTGTCGCGCGTCCTTTGCTCTGCTTCACTCCGCGCAACACGAATCGGCCGCGAGTGTTGCGCCGGTTGAAGCAGAGCAAAGGACGCGAACAAGTGGGCGGGTCAACCAGGCACCTCCGCCGCAGCGCTGCTGGGCGGATCAGCCTGGGCGGCCGGCTGTCACCGCCGTGGCGTCCAGGTCCTCGTCGTGTCGTACTGTCGGCACCAGTCCGGCTGCATGGAACGCCGCGCAGAGCGCGTCGGTCTGCGTTTCGCCGGCCTCGACCACCAGGTGGCCGCCGGGCGCCAGCCAGCGCGCCGCGTCGGCGCCCACCCGGCGCAGCACGGTGAGCCCGTCCGGCCCGCCGTCGAGCGCCACCGGGGCCTCGTGCAGCCGCGCCTCCGGCGGCATCAGCGCCACCGCCTCGGTCGGCACGTACGGGGCGTTGGCCACCACCAGGTCGAGCCGCCCCCGCCAGTGCGCCGGCAGCGGAGCGAACAGGTCACCCTCGTACACCTCGGCGGGCAGCCCGGCGAGGTTGCGGCGGGCGCACGCCACCGCCGCCGGGTCGATGTCGACGGCAGCCAGCCAGCGGGGCGCGAGCCGGCGGGCCAGCGCGACAGCGGTGGCCCCGGAGCCGCAGCAGAGGTCGACAACTGCCGGTGCCGGGCCGGTCAGCTCGACGGCGGCGTCGACCAGCAGGGCCGTCCGACCGCGCGGCACGAAGACGCCCGCGTCGACGGCGATCCGCAGACCGCAGAACTCGGCCCAGCCGAGCAGGTACTCCAGCGGCTCGCCCGCCACGCGCCGGGCGGTCAGGTCGGCCAGCGTCGTCGGGGAGTCCGCGGCGGCCAGCAACAGCTCGGCCTCGTCCTCGGCGTAGACGCAACCGGCGGCGCGCAGCCGGCTCACGAGGGTGGTTCGGTCGGCGGGAAAGGGCATGAGAAAACCTCCGGGAACGCTCGCCGGCGCTCCCGAGGCCGCTAGAGCGGCGTGGACACGGGAGGAAGCGCCGGTCCTAATGGCTGGCGGATCGGTCTCACCTCCTCCGGTCGAGGCCCGCACTCGTGGGCCGCGGACACGATAACTCAGACCGGTCCGGCGGCGTCCAGGGCGGCGGCGATGTCGGCCACCAGGTCGGGTGTGTCCTCCACACCGCAGGAGAGCCGGACGAAGCCGGGGGCGGTGTCGTCCCCCCACTGCGCCCGCCGGTCCGCCGTGGTGTGCAGACCGCCGAACGAGGTGGCCGCCGCCACCAGCCGGGCGGCCTCGACGAAGCGGGCCACCCGGTCGGCGTCGCCCAGGTCGAACGAGAGCACCCCGGGCATCCGGCGCATCTGCGCCGAGGCCACCGCGTACGCGGGGTCGTCCGGCAACCCCGGCCAGCGCAGACCGGTCACGTCCGGCCGACCCGCCAGCAGGTCGGCGACGGCTGCGGCGTTCGCGCTCTGCCGGGCCAGCCGCAGGTCGAGGGTCGCCAGCGACCGGTGCGCCAACCAGGCGTCGAACGCTCCCGGAACCGAGCCGGTGGCGGTACGCCAGAGCGTCACCGCCTCGATCACCTCGGCGGACCGGCTGGCCAGGTAGCCCAGCAGCAGGTCGGAGTGGCCGGTGAGCGCCTTCGTGCCGGAGGCCACCACCAGGTCGGCGCCGAGGTCCAGCGGGCGCTGCCCGAGCGGGGTGGCCGTGGTGTTGTCGACCGCGAGCAGGGCGCCGGCGGCGTGCGCCCGCTCCGCGAGGGCGGCCACGTCGACCACGTCCAGACCCGGGTTGGCCGGGGTCTCCACCAGCACCAGCCGGACGCCCTCGAAGGTCGGGTACGGCCCCACGGTCGGCACGAAGACCACCCGTACGCCGATCGTCTCCAGCACGGCGGTGGCGAACGCCCGGACGGAGAAGTAGCCGTCGGAGGGCAGCATGACGGTGTCCCCGGGGCGCAGCAGGGTGAGCAGCGTCCCGGTGATGGCGGCCTGACCGCTGGTGAAGACCCGGCAGTCGCCGCCCTCCAACTCGCCCACGGCAGCCTCCAACAGCCGACGGGTCGGGTTGTCGGGGCGGCCGTAGCCGTTCGGCGACGTGCCCTGGCCCTGCCACGGGTCGAGGTGGTACGGCGCGGCGAAGACCGGCCCCGGCAGGAACGGGTCACCCGGCGCCGGCTCGGGCAGGCCGGCCCGCACGCAGCGGGTGCCGTCTCCCAGTTCCCTCATCGGTTCCTCACTCGTACGACTCGGGCTTGGCGGTTCGGCTCATCAGGGTGTCCACGGCGAGACGCGGGTCCATCCCCTCGTGGCAGATCCGTTCGACGTGCTCGGTGATCGGCATCTCCACGCCGTGCGCCCGCGCCAGATCGCGGATCGCGAGGCAGCTCTTCACGCCCTCGGCGGTCTGCCGGGTCGCTGCCTGGGCCTGCTCCAGCGTCTCGCCCCGGCCCAGGTGCTCGCCGAAGGTGCGGTTGCGGGCCAGCGGGGACGAGCAGGACGCGACGAGGTCGCCCATGCCCGCCAGGCCGGCGAAGGTGATCGGGTCCGCGCCGAGGGCCACGCCCAAGCGGGCCGTCTCGGCCAGCCCTCGGGTCATCAACATGGCCCGGGTGTTGTCGCCGAAGCCCATCGCGGTGGCGATGCCGTACGACAGCGCGATCACGTTCTTGACCGCGCCGCCCAGCTCGCAGCCGATCACGTCGTCGTTGGTGTACGGCCGCAGGTACGGCGTCCGGATCGACGACTGCACGAGCGTGGCGCGGTCGGCGTTGGTGCCGGCGACCACCGTGGCGGCCGGCTGTTCGGCGGCGATCTCGGGTGCGAGGTTCGGGCCGGAGACCACCACCACCCGATCGGCGGCCACCCCGGCGGTCTCGACGATGACCTCGCTCATCCGCTTGGTGGTGCCGAGTTCGATGCCCTTCATCAGCGACACCAGGGTGGCGTCCGGGTGCAGGTGCCCGGCCCACTCGGCGAGGTTGCCGCGCAGGGTCTGCGAGGGCACGGCCAGCACCACCACCTCGGCGCCGCTGATCGCCTCGGCGGCGTCGGTGGTGGCGGTGACCCGGGCCGGCAGCAGCAGGTCCGGCAGGTATTCCGGGTTGCGACGCTCGGCGCGGATGCTCTCGGCCACCGGGGCCCGGCGGGCCCACACGGTGACGTCCCGCCCCGCGTCGGCCAGGATCTTGGCGAAGGCGGTGCCCCAGGAGCCGGCACCCAGCACCGCGACGTGGCCGCTCATGCCGCTTCACCGTGGGGACGCTCGACGGACGGTCGGACCGGCCGTTCCCACAGCGGCGGCGGGGTGCCACCACGGATCTCGACGAGCATGTCCCGCAGCCGCAGCATGATGGCGTCCGTCATCTCCTCGAGGGTGACCCGGGTCGGCGGGGCGCCCGCCCAGCGGCTCAGGTCGATCGGCTCGCCGGCCACCACGGTCACCGGGATCCGGGGGCGTGGGTTGAGCCGGCTGGTTCGCGGGTCGAAGATCCGCTCCGGGCCCCACATCACCAGCGGCACCACCGGGGCGCCGGTGGCCAGCGCCAGCCGGGCGGCGCCGGTCTTGGCCTTCATCGGCCACAGGTCCGGCTGTCGGGTGGTGGTGCCCTCCGGGTAGATCACCACCGCGCCGCCCTCGTCGAGCGCGGCGACCGACCTGTCCAGCGAGCGGACCGCGTCCACGCTGCCGCGCTCGACCGGGATCTGCCGGCAGCGATGCAGAATCCAGCCGATCACCGGCACCCGGAACACGCTGGCCTTGCCCAGGTACTGCGGCCACCGTCCGGAGTCGTAGATGAAGTGCGCGGAGACCAACGGGTCGGCGTGCGAGATGTGGTTGGCGACGATGATCATTCCGCCGTCCTTGGCGAGGTGCTCCTGGCCGCGCCAGGTCCGCCGGGTCCAGACGGTCATCACCGGCTTCACCAGCCCCACGGCGAACCGTTGCCAGAACCCCAGCCTCCGCCGTGCCACTGTGCCTCCTCGTCGCGCCCCGACCCGCCGCGAGCCCCACCCGCGACACCCGCAGCGGAAATCATGCCTGCTCGCCCCCGGTACGGCCAGCGAGGGTCCCGTCGTCCGGCTGGCAGGATTGCGGACGTGAGTCAGCCGAGGTGGGCCGTGGTGGTGCCGGTGAAGCGTCTGGCCGCGGCCAAGAGCCGGCTGCGGGGCGCGCTGCCCGGCGTACCGCATGAGGAGCTGGCGCTGGCGCTGGCGGCCGACACGCTCCGCGCGGTGCTGGCCTGCCCGGCGGTCGCCGAGGCTCTGGTGGTGACCGACGACACCCGGGTGGCGGCCGCGGCGCGCGCCGCCGGGGCGCGGACGGTGCCCGACGTGCCGGACGCCGGCCTGAACGCCGCGTTCCGGCACGGCGCGGCACAAACCCCGGGGCGGTGGGTGGCCGGGCTGACCGCCGACCTGCCGGCGCTGCGCCCGGCCGAACTGGCCGAAGCGCTGCTCGCGGCCCAGCGCGACACCGAGGGGGTACGCCGGTTCGTGGCGGACGCCCCCGGCTCTGGGACGGTGCTGCTCGCCGCGCCGTCGGGCGTCGACCTCGACCCACGGTTCGGCGTCGGCTCGGCGGCGGCGCACGCGGCGAGTGGGGCGCTGCCGCTGACCGGCGACTGGCCCAGCCTGCGGCGGGACGTGGACACCGCCGAGGACCTGACCGTGGCCGCCCGGCTGGGGCTGGGACCGCGCACCGCGGCGCTGCTCACCGCCGGCTGCCCGGCGCGCTGAACGAGCCGACCGCGCCGGTGTACGGTGCCAGCATGCAGGGCACGGTGGCCAGTTACGACGCGGCGACGCGCAGCGGTGTCCTGCTGCTCGACGACGGCACCGAGCTGCGCTTTCCCGCCCGGGCGTTCGACGCCTCCGGCCTGCGGTTGCTCCGGCTCGGCCAGCGGGTGCGCATCGACACCGATCCCGACGGCGAGGTCGTCCGGGTGACATTGCCGACGATGAACTGAGCCCGCGAGGCCAAGTTCATTTTGCGTTAACTCTCTTCGGGTGATTATGAGCGGGTGAGCACCCCTCGCGAGCATCCGGTCACCCCTTCAGCCACCGACCCCCGCAACGGCGCCCGCGTTCGCGGCACCGACGGCCGTTTCCGCCCGTCCCGGGCCGAACGGGCCGGCGCCGCCCGTGCCGACACGCTCGCCGACGACCCGGGCGCGGCCTCCTCCGGGCTCGACGAGGTCATCGAACCCGGCGTGCCGCCCACCGAGACGGACGGCCCGGCGGCCGGGGCAGCCCTGCCCGGTCCCTCCGGCAGCCTCTCCACCGACCTCTCCACGGGCGGCGAGGGGGACGACGACGCACCGGCCGCTCCCCCGCTGCCGGAGGACCGCTTCCTCAACCGGGAGCTGTCCTGGCTCGACTTCAACGCGCGGGTGCTCACCCTCGCCGAGGACCAGCGCACCCCCCTGCTGGAGCGGGCCAAGTTCCTCGCGATCTTCGCCAGCAACCTCGACGAGTTCTACATGGTGCGCATCGCCGGCCTGAAACGGCGGCTCTCCGCCGGTCTGCCGGTGCGCGGCGGCGACCGGCTGCCCCTGCGCACGCAGCTGGAGCTGATCGCCGAACGGACCGCCGAGCTGGTCGCCCGACACGCCGCCTGCTTCGTCGACGACGTCCTGCCCCGGCTGGCCGAGGAGGGCGTCCGCATACTGCGCTGGGGTGACCTGGGCGACCCCGAACGGGAGCGACTGCGCACCTACTTCCGGGAGCACATCTTCCCGGTGCTCACCCCGCTCGCGGTGGACCCGGCGCACCCGTTCCCGTACATCTCCGGGCGTTCCCTGAACCTGGCGGTGGCGGTCCGGGACCCGGACGGCGGGTCCGAGCTGTTCGCCCGGGTGAAGGTGCCCAACAACGTCCCGCGCTTCGTGCGGGTCGACCGGGACCAGCCGGGCGTGCGGATGCTGCCGGTGGAGGACCTGATCTCGGTGCACCTGAGTCAGCTGTTCAGCGGCATGCACGTGGTCGAGTGCCACCTGTTCCGAGTCACCCGCAACGCCGAGGTGGAGGTCGACGAGGACCGCGACGAGGACCTGCTCCAGGCCCTCGAACGGGAGCTGGCTCGCCGCCGGTTCGGCCCGCCGGTCCGCCTGGAGGTCGCCGCGTCGATCTCCGACCACATGCTGGAGCTGCTCGTCCGCGAGTTGGACATGGACGACCAGGACGTGCTGCGGGTGCCCGGTCTGCTGGACCTCTCCGCGCTCTGGCAGGTGTACGGCGAGGCCGACCGCCCCGATCTCAAGGACCCGCCGTTCGTGCCGGCCACCCACCCCCGGCTCGCCGAGGGCGAGGTGCCGCGCAGCGTCTTCGCCACCCTGCGCGACGGGGACATCCTGGTGCACCACCCGTACCACTCGTTCGCCACCAGCGTGCAGCGCTTCATCGAGCAGGCCGCCGCCGACCCCAACGTGCTGGCCATCAAGCAGACCCTCTACCGGACCAGCGGTGACTCGCCGATCGTGGACGCGCTCGTCGACGCGGCCGCCGCCGGCAAGCAGGTGGTGGTGCTGGTCGAGGTGAAGGCCCGCTTCGACGAGGTGGCCAACATCGGCTGGGCCCGCACCCTGGAACGCGCCGGCTGCCACGTGGTGTACGGCCTGGTGGGGCTCAAGACGCACTGCAAGACCGCCCTGGTGGTCCGGCAGGAGGGCAACCAGATCCGCCGGTACTGCCACATCGGCACCGGCAACTACCACCCGAAGACCGCCCGCCTGTACGAGGACTTCGGCATGCTCACCGCCGACCCGGAGATCGGGGCGGACCTCACCGACCTGTTCAACGTGCTGACCGGCTACAGCAGGCAGACCGCGTACCGGCGGCTGCTGGTCGCCCCGCAGGGCATCCGCAGCGGCCTCATCGAACGCATCGAGCGGGAGATCGCGCACGTCCGGTTGGGCATGCCCGGCCTGGTCCAGTTCAAGGTCAACTCGCTGGTCGACGAAGGCGTGACCGACGCGCTGTACCGGGCGTCCCAGGCCGGCGTCCACGTCGACCTGCTCATCCGGGGCATGTGCACGCTGCGTCCGGGGGTGCCGGGGCTGTCGGAGAACATCCGGGTCCGCTCGATCCTCGGCCGGTTCCTGGAGCACTCCCGGGTCTTCCGCTTCGGCAACAACGGCGAGGCCGAGTTCTGGATGGGCTCGGCGGACCTGATGCACCGCAACCTGGACCGGCGGGTGGAGGCGCTGGTGCAGGTGAGCGATCCGGTCGCCCGCGCCGAGCTGGACCACGTGCTGACCGCCGCGATGAGCCCGGACGTGGACGCGTTCGAGCTGGCCGGCGACGGCACCTGGACACGGCGTACCGGCGGTGACGACGCCGCCCGGATGCATCTGCAGGAACTGCTGCTGCGCCGCGTCGGTGGCACGGCCGGCTGACCGATCGCGGCATAGGCTGAGCTGATGGTCGAGGAGGAGCAGAAGTACGAGGTGGACGACACCTTCGTGCTGCCGGACCTGTCCGCCACGTTTCCGGCCGGCGGCCGGGTCCGGGCGCTGCCGCCGGTGACGCTGGTCGCCCGCTACCTCGACACGGTCGATCTGCGGCTGGCCCGCGCCGGGGCGTCCCTGCGCCACCGCGAGGGTGACGAGCTGCCGTGGACGGTGAAGCTGCCCACCGGCACACCCGGCGTCCGGCAGGAGATCTCCCGCCCCGGGCCGGTCGGGCAGCCGCCACCGGAGCTGGTCGAGCTGGTCACCGTCCTGCACCGGGGCGCGTCGCTCGCGCCGGTGACGGTGGTACGCACCGTCCGGCACGCCCACGAGGTGTGCGACAGGGCCGGCACGGTGCTCGCCGAGGTGGTAAACGACCGGGTGACCGTCCTCGACGACGCCGGCGCCACCACCGGCGCGTTCCGTGAGGTGGAGGTGGAGCGCAAGGCCGGCGACCGCAAGCTGCTGGAACGGATCGGCGAGGTGCTGCGCGACGCCGGGGCCCGGGCCGGCTCGTTCACCCCTAAGCACGTACGGGCGTTGGGGGCGGTGGCGCAGGCCGAACCGGACCTGGTCTCCCCGGGCGGGCTGACGGCCGACCCGACCGCCGGGGAGGTGGTCACCGAGGCGGTCCGCAAGGAGGTGGGTCGGCTGTTGGCGCACGACCCGCTGGTGCGGCTGCGCACCGCGACCGACGGCGGCGACAGCGCCGTTCACCAGTTGCGGGTGGCCTGCCGACGGCTGCGCAGCGACCTGCGCACCTTCCGGCCGCTGGTGCGCCGCAGCTGGGCGCGGCCCCTGCGCGACGAGTTGCGCTGGCTGGCCGGGGTGCTCGGCGCGGCGCGTGACGCCGAGGTGCTGCGCGACCGACTGCGGCGCACCGCGACCGCCGATCCGCTCAGCCCGCTCGACACGGGCGCGGTGGACCGGCTGGACGAGGCGCTCGCGCAGCGGCAACGGCAGGCGCTCGCCGCCATCGACGAGGCGCTGCGCTCGCCGCGTTACCTGGCCCTGGTGGACGCCCTGGTGCTGGCCGCCCGCGCGCCCCGGCTCACCCGACGGGCGACCAGCCCGGCGGCGCGGACGCTACCGAAGCTGGTGGCCCGCCCGTGGCGGCAGCTCACCGGCCCCGACGGCGTGGACGGGCTCGACCCGCTGGCCCCCGACGACCGCTGGCACGCCGTCCGCAAGGAGGGCAAGCAGGCTCGCTACGCGGTCACCGCCGTGGTCCCGGCCGTCGGCAGGGACGCACGGCGGCTGGCCCGCGCGTTGGCCGGCGTCCAGGATGTGCTCGGCGAACACCAGGACGCCGCGGTGGCCGCCGAGACCTGGCTCGCCCTCGCCGCCGACCGACCGGCCGACCACGAGCTGGCGGTCACGGCAGGGCGGCTGGCCGAGCGGGAACGCGACACGGTCCGCCTGATGCGGGCCCGATTCCCCGCCGCGTGGCACCGGGCGACCCGGCGACGGCGGACCAGATGGTTGCCGTGACGGGCATCCGGGCTGCCGGCGGGGTCTGCTGGCGACCGACCGCCGACGGCGTACGGGTCTGCGTCGTGCACCGCCCGCGCTACGGGGACTGGACGCTGCCCAAGGGCAAGCTCGAACCGGGCGAGCATGCACTGCTCGCGGCGGTCCGGGAGGTGGCCGAGGAGGCCGATGTGCGGGGCGTACCGCAGGTGCGGCTGCCGTCGGTGCGCTACCGCAGCGAGGGGCAGGCCAAGCTGGTCGACTACTGGTCGATGCTCGCGGTCGCCGAGGGCGGTTTCCAGCCGGGCACCGAGGTCGACGACATCCGATGGTTGGCCGTGGACGACGCGATCCACCTGGTCAGCTACCCGCACGACGCCGAGGTGCTGGCGGCGTTCGCCGCGCTGCCACCGGTGACCGCGACGGTCGCGCTGGTCCGGCACGGGCACGCCGGCAAGCGGGCCACGTGGACCGGCCCGGACACCGCCCGCCCGCTCGACGCCGAGGGATGGGCCCAGGCGTACGCGCTGGCGGCGCTGATCGCCGTGGTGCGGCCGGCCCGGCTCCTGTCGGCCTCGCCGCGCCGCTGCGTGCAGACCCTGGACCCGGCGGCCGGACTGCTCGACCTGCCCATCGAGGTCTGCGGCGACCTGGACGAGCCGCAGCCGGGCCAGCAACAGGACGAGCGGGCGCTGGCCACCGCCGCCCAACTGCTCGAGCTGGGCTGCGCCGGTGGGCAGGTGGCGGTGTGCAGCCAGGGCAAGGTGCTGCCGGGCGCGTTGGAGCAGCTGACCGGCCGCGCCGACGAGGACTTCACCACCCCGAAGGGCGGCGGTTGGCTGCTCGCCTTCAGCGGCGAGCGGCTGGTCGCCGCCGACCGCCTGTGAGGCCCGCCCGGCGCTTCGGCGGCTGATCCACTCCAGGTCGCCGACGTGGCGATTTCCGGCCAGCCAGCTGCCGCGGCAGCGGCGATCCCGGCGCCCGGTCAGCGGGGCGGCAGGGCGAGGGTCACCGCAACCGGCAGGTGGTCGCTGGCCTCGCCGCGCGGCGCGACCGGATCCGTCGCCGTCAGGCCGGGCGAGACGAAGACGTGGTCGATCTGCTGGCGCGGATCGTCGGCGGGGCTCGTCGCCAGCGGACGGGCGACCGCCAACGCGTCGACCAGCCCGGCTGCGGTGAACTGCTCGAACGCCTCGTCGCCCGGCTCGGTGTTCAGGTCGCCGGCCACCACGAGCGGCCGTCCGGCCGCGTACCCGGTGGCGAAGTCGGCCACCGCGCGAGCCTGCGCCACCGGGCCCGCGTCGGGTGGCGGTTGCAGGTGGGTGCTCACCACAGCGGCATGGACACCGTCGCCGAGGTCCAGGGTGACGGCCAGAGCCTGCGCTCCGGTGGGCGCCCCGAGGGCCGGCAGCGGCCGGGACCGTGGGTCGGTGACCGGCCAGCGGCTGAGCACCGCGTCACCCCAGACCGGGTCGGCGGCCGGCCCGAACACGTACGGCATGCCGAGCCGGTCGGACAGCAGGTCCAGCGTGTCGTGGCCGCCGTTGAGCAGCCAGCCCCGGTCCACCTCGCTGAGCAGCACCACATCGGGCCGCTGCCGGTCGATCGCCGCGGTCAGCCCGGCCAGGTCGAACCGGCCGTCCAGCCCGAAGCCCATGCGGATGTTGTACGCCACCACGGTCAACCGCTCCGGCGGACCCTCCCGGTTGCTCGCCACCGCCACCTCGTCGGCGAGCAGCGGCGCAAGCAGCGCCAGCGCGGCGACCCCGCCAGCGGTCCGCAGCGGCGGAAGCGGACCGGGACGCCGGTGGCCGGACGGACGAGCCGCCAGGGCCACGGCGGCGACCACCCCGGCCACCACCACCGGCACCACCGCGTTCGGGTAGCCCAGGTCGTAGGCGGAGTAGTAACCCACCGCGCCCAGCACGAAGAGCAGCATGCCGGCGGCGACCGCGTACCCCCGACGGGCCGCCGTCCGGCGGGTGTCGTCCGTGCCCGTCGCGCCCTCAGCACCGGCACCGTCGGCGCCGGCCCCGGCGTCGGTGGCGACGGCGCGACCCGGAGCGCTGGCGCCGGCCGCAACGTCGGCGTTGTCGGCGCGACTTGGAGCGTCGGCGCCGGCCGCGACGTCGGCGCGGCCCGGCGCGTCGGTGAGCGCGAGGCAGGCGCCGAGTCCGACGGCGGTGAGCAGCATGGCCGCGACGAGCAGGTCGCCACGGTCGAGGGCGAAGAGCACCACGCCAGCCAGCAGGGTCGCCGGGCCGAGTGCTCGGCCCCACCCCCGGGTCGGGCCCGCCAGCGCGGCCAGCAGGAACCCGGCGACCGCCACCGGCACCGGCGCCAGGCCGAACAGCGGTGAGCGGGCGACGTCGCCACCCGCGACCAGGTACGACATCCCGGCCTGGGCCAGGGCCGGCGCGAGGGCCACCATGCCGGCCAGCAGCAGCACCGGCCCGGCCAGCAGCCACGACCGGGCGCCACCGGGGCCTGGCGGCGCGGCGGGCAGCGTCGTACCGAGCAGGAACAGCACCACCGCGACGGCGCTGGGCAGCCACGCCACCCAGCCGCCCCGCCAGACGAGATCGTAGGTGTCCAGCAGCGCGTGGATGGCGGCGTTGACCGCCAGCCCCAGGGCCAGTCCCGGCACCGGACGATCGACGTCGCCGGCGACACCCACCAACCAGACCAGACCGGCGAACAGACCGGCGGTGGCCAACCAGAGCTGCGGACGGCCGCCGGGGGCGCTGGTGAGCGCGAGCCGGGCCACGGCCAGCAGCACGGCGGCGACGACGGTGACCCGGCGGGCGCCCACCCGCCGGAGAAGAGCCGGCGCGAACATCGCCAGAACGAACCAGCCGAGCGCGAACGCGCCCATCAACTCGGCCGGGGTGGACGCGGCCTGCCCGAAGATGGTGATGATGCCGGGCAGCCAGACGCGCAGCACGTCAAGGAGCAGAACGACGCCCAGCGCGAGCGATCCGGTGGTGATCTGGCGGTAGCGCACCGGCGCCCCATTTCGTCGGCGGACCGGTCCTGAAGGGGGCCGGCACGGCGATTCTGCGCGTACGGCCCGGCCGGGTCAACGGTCCGGGTATGCGCGAAGGGCGCCCACCGAGAAGGTGGACGCCCTTCGGGCGGACAGTCGGTCAGCGCTTGCTGGCCGTCTTCTTGGCCGGAGCCTTCTTCGCCGGCGCCTTCTTCGCCGCCGTGCTCTTGCTCGCCGCCGCGGTGGTCTTCTTCGCCGTGGCGGACTTGGTCGCCGCGGCGCTCTTCTTCGCCGGGGCGGTCTTCTTGCTGGCGGCCGTCTTGGTCGCCGTGGTGGTCTTGCTCGCCTTGGCCGGGGCGGTCTTCTTGCTGGCCGCCTTGGTGGCGGCGGTGGTGGTGGTCTTGCTCGCCTTGGCCGGGGCGGTCTTCTTACTGGCCGCCTTGGTGGCGGTGGCCTTGGTGCCCGCCGCCTTGGTGCCGGCGGTCTTGGCCGTGGTGGTGGCGGTCTTCTTCGCCGCCGCCGTGGCCTTCGGCACCTTGCCGCTGGCCACCATCTCCTTGAACCCGACGCCGGGGCGGAAGGTCGGGACGGACGTCTTCTTGACCTTCACCGCCTCGCCGGTACGCGGGTTGCGCGCTGTTCGTGCGCCACGCACACGCTTTTCGAATGCTCCGAATCCGGTGATCGCCACCTTCTCGCCCTTGGTGACCGCCGCCTGGACCTCAGTGAGGACCGCGTCGAGCGCGGCCGTCGCCGTCTTCCGGTCCCCCAGGCGAACAGCGAGCGCCTCGATGAGCTCGGCCTTGTTCACGACTTCCTCCCGATTGTGCAACTGACTCGACGCGAGCCATTCTGCGCGCACCGTATGCCCTGTGCTGCCTGGACACAAACATTCGGTGGAAAAAAGCCCTTGTGTCGTAACGGATTCGCCCCCACCGGTTGGACCGGTGAGGGCGAATTCCGCTGTGCGGGTGGGCGTACGGCTATGCCACCGAGGGCAGGAACGGCAGTCGAGACGCCTCGTAGGAGGCGATGTCATCGGCGTGCCGGAGGGTGAGTCCAATGTCGTCCAGGCCCTCCAACAGCCTCCACCGGCTGAAGTCGTCCAGCGGGAACGACCAGGTCGCGTCCCCGGCCCGGAGCTGTCGGGCGGTCAGGTCGACGGTCACCGGAGTGGTCGGTTCGGCCTCGACGAGATCCCACAACTCCTCGACGGCTTTCAATTCCAACTCGACCGGCAGCAGGCCCTCCTTGAGTGCGTTGCCGCGGAAGATGTCACCGAAGCGCGGCGCCACCACGGCGCGGAAGCCCCAGTCCCGCAGCGCCCAGACGGCGTGCTCCCGGGAGGAGCCGGTGCCGAACTCCGGACCGGCGATGAGGATCGACGCACCAGAATAGGATTCATCGTTGAGCACGAATGCCGGGTCTTCCCGCCAGGCGTTGAACAGCCCGTCGGCGAAGCCGGTGCGGGTCACCCTCTTGAGGTACACGGCAGGGATGATCTGATCCGTGTCCACGTTGGACCGGCGCAGCGGCACGGCGGTGCCGGTGTGGGTGGTGAACTTGTCCATCTCGTCGGTCCCTTCTACAGGTCGGCGGGGGCGGCCAGCCGCCCGACCACGGCGGTGGCGGCGGCGACCGGCGGGGAGACCAGGTGGGTACGACCGCCCCGGCCCTGCCGGCCCTCGAAGTTGCGGTTGGAGGTGGACGCGGAGCGCTCACCGGGCTTGAGCGTGTCGGGGTTCATGCCCAGGCACATCGAGCAGCCGGCGAACCGCCACTCGGCGCCGGCGTCGGCGAAGACCTTGTCCAGGCCCTCGGCCTCGGCGGCCTCCCGGACGGCGGCGGAGCCGGGCACCACGAGCATCCGGACGGAGTCGGCGACCCGGTGGCCGCGCAGCACGTCGGCGGCGGCCCGCAGATCCTCCAGGCGGCCGTTCGTGCAGGAACCCACGAAGACCACGTCGATCGGCAGCTCCCGCAGCGGGGTGCCGGGGCGCAGATCCATGTACTCCAGCGCACGGCGGGCGGCAGCGCGCTCCGAGTCGGTGACGAACTCCTCCGGGTCCGGCACCGGCGCGCTCAGCGGCACGCCCTGCCCGGGGTTGGTGCCCCACGTGACGAACGGCGTGATCCGGCTGGCGTCCAGGGTGACCTCGGCGTCGAAGCGCGCGCCCTCGTCGGTGGGCAGCGTCCGCCACCAGGTGAGCGCCGCGTCCCAGTCGGCGCCCTGCGGCGCGTTCGGCCGACCCTTGAGGTACGCGAAGGTCGTCTCGTCCGGCGCGATCATGCCGGCCTTGGCGCCCCATTCGATCGACATGTTGGCGATGGTCATCCGCCCCTCCATGGAGAGGGCCTGGATGGCCTCGCCGCGGTACTCGACGATGTGCCCGCGCCCACCACCGGTGCCGACCTGGGCGATCAGGGCGAGCACCAGGTCCTTGGCGGTGACGCCGGGGGCGAGCTGGCCGGTGACGTTGACGGCCATGGTCTTCGGCCGGCTCTGCGGCAGCGTCTGGGTGGCCAGCACGTGCTCCACCTCGCTGGTGCCGATGCCGAAGGCGAGCGCGCCGAACGCGCCGTGGGTGGCGGTGTGTGAGTCGCCGCACACGATCGTCATGCCGGGCTGGGTGACCCCCAGCTGCGGGCCGATGACGTGCACGATGCCCTGGTTCTCGTCGCCGAGCGGGTGCAGCCGCACGCCGAACTCGGCGCAGTTGCGGCGCAGCGTCTCGATCTGCGTACGCGAGGTCGGATCCGCGATGGTGAGCAGGTCACCACGGCGGAGCCGGAACGCCGGATCGGCGTACCCGGTCGGGGTGTTGTGGTCCTCGGTCGCGAGGGTCAGGTCGGTACGACGCACCCGGCGCCCGGCGAGCCGCAGCCCGTCGAACGCCTGCGGGCTGGTCACCTCGTGCAGCAGGTGCAGGTCGATGAAGAGCAGGTCCGGCTCACCGGCGGCGGACCGTACGACGTGCGCGTCCCAGACCTTCTCGGCCAGGGTCCTCGGCTCAGGAGTGACTCCCACCATCTGGACATCCTAAATTCTGGGAGGTAAGTTTCGGCTTGTGGGACACAGTATGAGCGGTGTCGGCGTTCTCGACAAGGCGGTGGTCATCCTGGCCGCCTGTGTCGACGGCGCCAGCCTTGCCGAACTCGTTGAACGCACGAAGCTGCCCCGGGCCACCGCGCACCGGCTGGCACAGGCACTGGAGATCCATCGGATGCTGGTCCGGGACACCCAGGGGCGCTGGCGTCCCGGCCCGCGGCTGGGCGAGCTGGCCAACGCGGCGCCGGACGTCCTGCTGACCGCCGCCGAGCCGCTGCTGGCCGCGCTGCGCGACGCCACCGGCGAGAGCGCGCAGCTCTACCTGCGCCGCGCCGACGAGCGGATCTGCGTGGCGGCGGCGGAGCGCGCCAGCGGCCTGCGGGACACCGTTCCGGTGGGCTCGGTGCTGCCGATGACCGCCGGCTCGGCGGCCCAGATCCTGCTGGCCTGGGAGCCTCCGGAGGCGGTGATGCCGCTACTGCCGCGCAGCAAGTTCACCGGCCGCACCCTGGCCGAGGTCCGCCGCCGCGGCTGGGCGCAGAGCGTGGCCGAACGGGAGGCCGGTGTGGCGAGCGTCTCCGCCCCGATCCGCGACCGCACCGGCCGCGTGATCGCCTCGGTGAGCATCTCCGGCCCGATCGAACGCCTGGGCCGCCGCCCCGGCGAACGCCACGCCATGGCGGTCGTAAGAGCCGGCCAACGTCTCTCCGGCCTCTAACCCCACCCTCCCCGCCCGCCCCCGTCGATCATGAAGTTATTGCCCGGACACGCCGCGGCGGAGGGCAATAACTTCATGATCAACCGGAAGGTGGGGAGCCGGGAGGGGCCGGGAGGTAGGGGGCGGAGGGGGTACGGGAAAGGCTCACCTCGCGGAGCGAGGTGAGCCTTTGGTTTGTAGCCCCGACCGGATTCGAACCGGCGCTACCGCCTTGAGAGGGCGGCGTCCTGGGCCGCTAGACGACGGGGCCAGAACTTCCTGTTCACCGCCCTCGCAGGCGGTGCCGCTGTAGTCTAGCGGCACCGCCTGCGAGGGCGAGCGTGGGGTCTGGGCACCGTGCACTGCCATGCGCACCAACGAAACAACCCGCCCCACCGAAGTGAGACGGGTTGTGCACAGATGTAGCCCCGACCGGATTCGAACCGGCGCTACCGCCTTGAGAGGGCGGCGTCCTGGGCCGCTAGACGACGGGGCCAGAACCACTTTCGCTCCCCCACCCTCGCGGGCGGAGGAGCTGCACTCTATCAGAGGCCACTCTCCGCCCCCGCAGGGGCGGAGAGGAACTCCGTCAGAATCCAGCGTCCGGGATTCTCGCGAATCCCAGCTGCGCTGGGGTACCAGGACTCGAACCTAGACTAACTGAACCAGAATCAGTCGGGCTGCCAATTACCCCATACCCCATTGGCCCCTTGCGGCGCCGGGAATGAACATTACCCTCCCGGTGCCCGCAGGCCAAATCCGATCCCCCCGAACCACCCGTGAGCTGCGGAAACAGGGGCATCGGACGGATCAGGCGACGGGGACCACCGGGTTGCTCAGCTCGCCGATGCCCTCGATCCGCACGGTGACCGTATCCCCCTCGACGAGAGGGCTAACCCCCGCCGGAGTGCCGGTGAGCACCACGTCGCCGGGCAGCAGGGTCATCACGTGCGAGATGTACGACACCAGACCGGCCACGTCGAAGACCATGTCCTTCGTCCGGCCGAGCTGGCGTACCTCCATCTCGTCCGGGTTGCGACCCACCTCACAGCGGATCTCCAGGTCGGAGACGTCCAGTCCGGTGGTGATCCACGGACCGATCGGGCAGAACGAGTCGAAGCCCTTGGCGCGGGTCCACTGCCCGTCCGAGCGCTGCAGGTCCCGGGCGGTCACGTCGTTGGCGCAGGTGTAGCCGAAGATGGCGCGTTCGGCGGCGGCCCGGTCGGCCCGACGGGCACCCGGTGCGCCGATCACGACCGCCAGCTCCGCTTCGTGCTCGACCTGCTTGGAGAAGATCGGCAACCGGATGGCGTCGCGGGGACCGATCACCGAGGTGGACGGTTTGAGGAAGAGCAACGGCTCCTTGGGCACCTCGTTGCCGAGCTCGGCGGCGTGGTCGGCGTAGTTGCGGCCCACGCAGACCACCTTGCTGGGCAGGATCGGCGAGAGCAGCCGGACGTCGGAGAGGGCCCAGCGGGCCCCGGTGAAGGAGAGCTGGCCGAACGGGTGACCGTCGATCTCGGCGATGGTCAGGCCCTGCGGCCCGGCCTCCGGTTCGCCTTCGACGGCTCCGAACGACATTCCCTTGGCATGAGCGAAACGAGCGATACGCACCCGGCCAATCTAGCCCCGCCGACACGTTCACCGGCCACAACGGGCCGCCGGGTGTGCGCAACCCGTCAGCGTCGCGGCACCCTAGCGCAGGTCCGGGCGGTCGGGGTGGGCTTCCCGATTTCGTACCCGCACGGAGGGCGCGCACCCCTAGCGTCGGCTCCGGAGGTTCGTTCGTATGCCTGCATCGACACGACACCACAGAGCCCTCGCGGTGTTCGTACACTGCCTCGGCATCCTCGCCGCCGTGCCGGCCCTGCCCGCGGCGGCCCCGGAGGCGGCGGCCGCGCCACGACCAGCGGCCGCCACGCCACAACCAGCCGAGTCCGTGCCACGACCAGCCGCGCCGACGCCACGTCCGACGGCGCCAGCGCCCGGACCGACGGCGGTCACGCCGCCCGCGTCCGTCAGCCCGGCGCCGCCGGCGGTGGCGGTGGCCGCGCGGTTGCCCGTGGCGGCGAGCGCGGAGCCCACCCCGCCCTCGGCGCCACCGGCGGTGGCACCGCCGTCGCGGGTGCCGCTGTCCGCGCCCCCGCCTCCGGTCACGGTGGCGGTCGCGTCGGAGAGCAGCCCTACGCCGCGGTACCGCATCCACGTCCGCAATGTGGGCAACTCGCCGCTCGACACGACGGTGCGCCAGGAGCTGCCGTCCGGGTCGTCGCCCACCGCGATCAGCGGGGGCGGACGGTCCAGCCGCTCCGGCGGGTCCACGGCCGAGGTGACCTGGCGGTTGCGGCTGCCCGCGCACAGCACCACCACGCTGGGCACCGCGCTGACCGCAGTCGCGCCGGGCCAGCCGCTGACGGCGCCGGCCTGCGCGTTCACCAGTGACGGCACCCGGCCGTACGACTGTGCCACCGCCACCTGGCAGGCGGCCCCGGCTCCGGCGGCCAAGGTCACCGAGGCGCCGCCCTGGCGGCGGTATCCGGTGCTGCTGGCCGGGTTGGGCGTCCTGCTGCTGCTCAGCGCCCTCGTGGCGTGGGTGTGGCGTCGACGGCGCGGACGGCGGGTGACCGCCGCCGCCCTGGCCGCCAACGGGACGCCGGACGGTGCACGCGGGACGATCTACCCACGTCCGGCGACTCCCGGCCCGCGCCGACGGCGGCGTACGCCGCCGGTCTGGCTGCTGGTTGGCGCGGCGGTGGTGGTGCTGGCGGGCGTGATCGGCACGGCCGGCTGGACGGCGACCCGGCAGGTGTCGTCGATCGACACCCAGAAGCAGCCGACCAGCGGCGCGTGGATGGGCACCGGGGTCTCCGGGCCGGTGGGTGTGCCGCTGCGGGAGTCCGCGTTCGAGTTCACCGTCTACCGGATGACCTGTGGCCCGGCGGACGCGGCCAGCGGGACCGGCACGGCACCGGCAGCCGGGGGTCGGCGCTGCCAGGCCACCGTGGGTGTGCGCAACGTCACCGGCACCCAGCAGCCCTGGCACGGCCAGCTGCAACGCGCCTACCTGCCGGGTGGGCGGTGGGTGAGCACGGACGAGCCGGAAACCCGGGCGGCCAACCTGGGTCGGGACGTCTTCGCCAACCCGGTGGCCGCGGGCAGTCGGGTGGTGCTCCCGCTGGTGTTCACCGTCGACGGGCGGGACCCGCCCCAGCAGCTGGAGCTGCGCAGCGGCGTGTTCTCCGCCGGCGTCCGGGTGCACATGCCCTGACCGGCGAGCCGGCGGCGGTCGTACCCTGGGGTCCGTGACCGCCGCCCTCGCCCCCGCCGTGCTCGACGTGGCGGCCTGGCGTGAGCGCAGCCGGGCCCACGAGGAGCGGGTGGACGTGTGGCTGACGCCGCACCTGGCCCGACGACGTCGGGGTGAGCGGCATCCGATGGCCGACTTCCTGTTCACCTCCCGGGAGACGCAGCACGCGCACGAGCAGCCGGGCTGTCTGCACGCCAACATGGATCTGCGTATGCGCAACTCAGGCAACTTCCGAAGCGTGGGGGTATCGAAGCGGCACGAAGCGGACAACAGGGGTCGGAGCCAGTGACCAGCCTGCCCGCTCCCACCTGGGCTTCCCTCTCACGGGCTCACGAGGAGCGCGCTGACTCCCTCACCGCCCGGCACCGTGCCCGCAAGGCAGCGAGGGAACGCCACGCAGTCGATGACTTCCTCTACGACTACTACGGCACCAGGCCGTCTGTTCTGCGACGCTGGCACCCCGGCGTAGGCATCTCCTTGGAGCCCGGACCGAACGGTCCCGCACAGCAGCGGCAGTGGCGTTGGTACGCAACGGACGCAGACGGCGTAGTCAGCTTCGACGCAGCGGCGTTCCTTGCCGACCGGGCCGACTCAGTGCACTTCATCCATCGACTGTTGTCCTCGATCGCTTCTCGGCCAGCCTTCACCGGCTGCTTCGGCTTGCACGAGTGGGCGATGGTTTACCGCCAGCGTGAGCACCGGCACCCCCTTCCCCTGCGACTTGGGCAGGAGAGCACTGACGCGGTAGTCGAGGCGCACCAGATCCGGTGTACGCACTTCGATGCGTTCCGGTTCTTCACTCCCGATGCCGTCAGCCTCAACCGCCTTCAACCCACTCGGGCAAGCCAGGTCGGGCTTGACCAGCCGGGCTGCTTGCACGCCGCGATGGACTGCCACAAGTGGGCAACCAAGCTTGGCCCTGCGGTCCCCGGCGACCTGGCGCTCGACTGCTTCGAGTTGGCGAGGGACATCCGGCTCCTCGACATGCAGGCATCGCCGTATGACCTGTCCTCGTACGGGCATCAGGCGGTAGCCATCGAGACGCCCGAGGGCAAGGCAGAGTACGTGGCTCGTCAACGCGAGTTCTCGCAGCGTGCTGGCCATCTACGCGCCCGGCTGATCGATGTCTGCGCAGCACTGCTTGCCGGAGAGTAGCCCGCAAGGGTGGGGGTATGACCCCCGCATGCAGCCCGATAGGACCGCCTTGTCATAGCAGACCCTATCTTGCCACGGTTCCAGGGGCGCGAGGATGGGGGCGTCAGCCCCCTCTACCTGCGAAGATGCCATGCCAGCAGGCGTGGGGAACAGGCAACAACTCGCCGTTCCTGGGGTACCCGCCGGTGCGGGTGGACACGCCAGAGGGTCGGGCCGAGTACGCCGCCGGACAGCGCGGCTTCGCCGAGCGGGCCGCCGGGCTGCGCGGCCGGCTGCTCGCCGCGGTCGGCTGACCGGGGCGGACGTCTTGCGGACTCAGCCCTCCGGGTGGCCCCGGTGCGCCGCCCACTCCGACGCGAGCATCGACATGACGGTGGCGTCCACCCAGTGGTCGCCGTCGCGGAGCACCTGCCGCAGCGTGCCCTCGGCGACGAAGCCGACCTTCTCGTAGGCCCGGCGGGCGCGCGGGTTGAACGCGAACACCTCCAGCGAGATCCGGTGCAGGCCGAGTTGCTCGAAGCCGTACCCGACGATCAGCCGGACCGCCTCGGTGCCGAGCCCCCGGTTCCGGCCGGCCGGGCCGATCAGCGTCCGGAAGTTGCAGTTGCGGTTGTGGCCGTCCCACTCGTTGAGGACCACCTCGCCGACGCAGGCCCCGGTCGCCTTGTCCACCACGGCCAGGTCGAGCCGGTCGGTCTGGCTGTTGCGGGTGCCGTACCAGGCGCGGAGCCGGTTCGGGTCCAACGGCTCGGGCGGGCCGCCGGTGAGTCGGACCACCTCCGGGTCGGCTAGGGCGACCTGGAAGGCCGCGAGGTCCTCGTCGACGAACGGGCGCAGGATGACCCGCTCGCCGGTGAGCGTGGGTTTGACGGAGAAGTCGACGGGCACCGGGGCATTCTGGTCGGCGGTCCGGGCGGCCGCAAAGTCGTTTTCCCGCGCTGCTGGCCATGGCGAGCCAACGATGATAAGCCGAAGGGCTACCCAGACACCTGACAACATGGCCGGGCATGGGCGTAGACCGCCCTCAGATCCACGCTGACGGCCTGGCATGGCTCAGGGGTGCAAAACGTCCAGGTGGTGACGATGGCTGGTTAGTCGCCGTCGACGCGACGGTCGCGCTTGCGCTGCGACTGGCGCTTCTTCTCGGCCAGCCGGCGCTCCTTGGCGCCCCGGGACGGCCTGGTCGCCCGACGCGGCGGCGGGGGCGGGGCGGCCGCCTCGCGCAACAGCGCGACCATCCGCTCGCGGGCCGCCTCCCGGTTGGCGAGCTGCGCCCGGTGCTCGCTGGCCGCGATCGTCAGCACGCCGTCCACCAGGCGGTTGGCGAGCCGTTCCAGCGCCCGCGACCGGATCCAGTCGGGCACCGACGGAGAGTTGGCCAGGTCGTAGCTCAGCTCGACCCGGGAGTCGGCGGTGTTCACGCCCTGCCCGCCGGGGCCGGACGAACGGGAGAAGCGCTCCCGCAGTTCCCCGGCGGGGACGACCCACCGATCGGTCACCCGCAGTCCGTCGTCCACGTCCCGAGGCTAGCCCGCCGCGGCCCGCCCCGGGTCACCGGCGCGGAGGCTCACTCTGCGTCGTGGTCGGGCTCGGCGCCGGACCGGCGGTCTCGTCGTCCGAGCCGACCGCGGCGTACGCCACGGCGCCGAACAGCAGCAGCCCGATCACGGCGGCCTTCACCGCGACCCCGCGGATCAGCAACCACGCGCCCCGGCGAGCGCCGGGCACCGACTTCTTCGCGGTCTGGTAGTCGGTCCACCCGCGTCGCGCCCGGGCGTACGCCGACCCCACCGCACATCCGATGATCAGGCCCACCAGCAGGAGGACCGTGAGAAGAGGACGCTCCACCTCCGCCAGTATCCATACCGAGCGTGATATTTCCATGGTCCGATGACGTGGGGCCGGATATCCGACACTGGAGGCGGCCCGACGGGCCGTCCGGGCAGCTCAGCCGCCCTTGCCGATGATCGTGTCGGCGGTCTGCTGCACCTGATCGATCGGGATGGCGAAGCCGATGCCGATCGACCCGTTGCCGTCGATCGTGGCGATCGCGGTGTTCACCCCGACCACCTCGCCTCGGGCGTTGACCAACGGCCCGCCCGAGTTGCCGGGGTTGATCGACGCGTCGGTCTGTACCGCGCGGTGCCGGCTGTTGCCCAGCCGCACCTGACGGTCCAGCGCGCTGACGATGCCCGCGGTGACCGTTCCGGACAGCCCCAGCGGTGAGCCCACCGCCAGCACCGGCTCACCGACCCGGGTGGCGCCCGGCTTGGCCAGCGGCAACGGGGCGAGGCCGGCCGACGGTGGCACCTTCAGCACCGCCAGGTCGCTGCGCGGCTCGCGGCCGACCACCTCGGCCTCGTACCGGCGGCCGTCGGGCAGCTCCACAGTGACCGGTCCACCACCGCCCTTGGCCAGGATGTGGTCGTTGGTGACCAGGTGCTGCTGGTCGTCGATGGCGAACCCGGAACCGGTCGCGGACGCGCCGTTCGCGCCGCCGGCGAGCACCGACACCACACCGGGCACGGTCCGCTCGGCGGCGGTGACCAGCTCCGCCGGCACCGGTGCGGCGGACGCCGCGGACGACCCCGTGCCGTCCCGACTGGCCACCACGCCGCCCGCCAGGCCGCCCGAGACGGCCGACACCGCGATGACCGCCAACGCGGCGAGCAGCCGGCCGGGGCGCCGCCCGCCGGGGTCCCGCCCCGAGCCGGGCGCGTCCCACCACCCGCGCCCGTCCGGGTCGAGCTGCGGCGAGATGAACCAGGGACCGCGCGGTTCGCCCAGTCCGGTCTGCACTGCCATGCGTACTCCTCACGGTCGACGTCGGCGGTGGATCAGGGCAGTCGGGAGAACCAGCGCATCGAGCCGGCCGCGGCGCCCATCGCGAACACCAGCCCGAGGCCGATGAACCGGGCCGAGACGTCCTGGCGTTCGGTGCGGTAGCCGACCGAGCTGCCGATGTCGTCGTACACGGCGCGCAACTCGTCGCTGGTGCTGGCCTCGTGGAACATTCCGCCGGTCTCGTCGGCGACGGCCTTGAGGGTCTGCCCGTCGACCGGCACCTGGATCGGCCGTCCGCCCCGGTCCACGAATCCGGACGGCGTGCCGAAGGAGATCGCGTGCACCGGCACCTTCGCCGCGACCGCCTCCGCCGCCGCCTCCATCGGGTCCATCCCCGACGTGTTGGCCCCGTCGGAGAGCAGGATGATCCGGGCCGGCGGTGGCTCCTTGGCGGCCTCGCTGTCCAGGCTCTTGACCGCGCCGAGCGAGGTGTTGATGGCCTCACCGATCGCGGTGCCCTGCACCCCGGTCACCCCCTCGGCGAGACGACCGATGCCCTCGTCCAGGGCGTCCCGGTCGGTGCCGGGCGGCACCAGGACGGCGGCGCTGCCGGCGAACGCGACAAGCCCCACGTTGAACTCGTCGGGCAGACCCTCGACGAAACGTCGGGCCGCCTGCTTGGCCGCCGCCAGCCGGTCCGGCTCCACGTCGGTGGCGAGCATGGAGGTGGACACGTCGACGGCAACCATCACGGTGGCGCGTTCCCGGGGGACCCGGACCTCGGCGGTGGGCCGGGCGAAACCGACCACGAGCAGCGCCAGCATGGCCAGGAACAGCCCGGCCGGGACGTGCCGGCGCCAGGCCGGACGAACGGGCGCCACCCGGTCCAGCAGCCGCAGGTTGGTGAAGCGGACGGCGTACCGGCTGCGTCTGCGCTGCATCACCAGGTACGCGCCGACCAGCGCGAGCACGCCGACCAGCAGCCAGAGTCGCAACGGGGACTCCCAGGTCACGCGGCACCTCCCCGGACGGCTCCGGCCGGCGCGGCGGCCATCCGCCGCTGGGCGTGCACGTGTCGGACGATGTCGGCGCTGAAGTCCCGGTCGGTGCGCAGCGCCAGGTGTGTGGCCGCGCTCCGGCGCAACGCCTGGCGGACCTGGTCACGCTGGGCGGCGGCGGCCGCGGCGTAGCGCTCCCGCAGGCGGCGGTCCGATGTGCACACCTCGCGGTGGCGGCCGGTCTCCGGGTCGACCAGCGTGATCAGGCCGACGTCGGGCAGTTCCAGTTCGCGCGGGTCGGTCACCTCGATCGCCAGCACCTGGTGGCGGGCGGACAGCCGACGCAGGGTCCGCTCCCAGGGCGGCGGCTCGTCGGGGTCGTCGGGCAGTCCGTCGAGGAAGTCGGAGACCACCACGACCAGCCCACGCTGGTTGGCGACCCGGTGCACCGCGTCGAGCCCGTCCGCCAACTCCGCCGCCGCGACCGGCTGCGGGGTCGCCGGCCGCGACCGGGGCCGGTCGCTGGGCTCGGTCGCGCGCGGCGCGGTCAGCAGCGCGCGGAGCAGACCGAGCAGATGGGTACGCCCGCTGCGGGCGGGAAAGCGTCGTACCCCGTCGGCGCGCAGCACCTGGGCGCCCAGCCGGTTGCCGATGCCGGCGGTCAGGAAACCCACCGCCGCCACGGCGGCCACCGCCAGCTCCCGCTTGTCTAGCTCGGCGGTGCCGAACTCCATGCTGGCGCTGGCGTCGACGAGCAGCCAGGTGGTGAGTTCCCGGTCGGCGTCGACCTGTCGGACGTGCGGCACGGCGGTCCGGGCGGTCACCGCCCAGTCCATCCGGCGGACCTCGTCCTCCCCCGGCCGGTACTCGCGGCTGCCGGCGGGTTCGCTGCCCGGGCCGGGGAGCAGGCCACGGTACTGGCCGTGCAGCAGACCGTTGAGTCTCCGGGTGACGGTCAGTTCCAGTCGGCGCAGCCGTTGGTCGGGGGTCAGCTCGGCCAGGCCCGGGTCGGGCGAGGTGAGGGCCGACGTGCGGCCGACGCCTCTCACGCCGCCGCCAGGTCGGGGGTGTGCTGGGGGTGCCCGGTGGCCACCCGGGGCGGCGGCACCGCCTCCACGAGCCGCCGGACCAGGCTCTCGGCCGAGACCCCGTCGGCGACGGCGTCGAAGGAGAGCACCAACCGGTGGGAGAGGACGTCCACCGCCAGTTCCCGGACGTCCTCGGGCAGCACGTACTCCCGTCCCCGCAGCAGCGCCTGCGCGCGGGCGGCGGCGACCAGGCCGAGCGTCGCCCGTGGGCTGGCGCCATACGCCAGCAGCGGCGCGATCTCGGCCAGCCCGAACCGGCCCGGGTCCCGGGTGGCGAGGATGAGCCGGACCACGTACTCGGCCAGGGCGTGATGGACGAAGACCCGCTCGGCGTGCTCCTGGAGCAGTTGCAGGCGTTGCGGGTCGAGCACCTGGCGGGCCCGGGGCCGGTCGGTGCTCATCCGGTAGAGGATGGCCAGCTCGTCGGCGTCGCTGGGATAGTCGACGACCACCTTCATGAGGAACCGGTCGCGCTGCGCCTCGGGGAGCTGGTAGACCCCCTCGGACTCGATCGGGTTCTGGGTGGCCAGCACCAGGAACGGCGTCGGCACCGGCCAGCTGCGCCCGCCGATGGAGACCTGCCGTTCGGCCATCGCCTCCAGCAGCGCCGACTGGACCTTGGCCGGCGCCCGGTTGATCTCGTCGGCGAGCACCAGGTTGGCCATGATCGGGCCCAGCTCGATGTCGAAGGTCTCCTTGGAGGCCCGGTAGATCCGGGTGCCGACGATGTCGGAGGGGACCAGGTCCGGGGTGAACTGGATCCGGGAGAAGGTGCCGCCGACCACGGTGGCGAGGGTCTGCGCCGCCAGGGTCTTGGCCACGCCGGGCACGCCCTCCAGAAGGCAGTGCCCGTTGGCGATGAGTGCGGTGAGCAGACGTTCGACGAGCCGATCCTGCCCGACGATCACGCGTTTGACCTCGAAGAGGGTCTGTTCCAGCTCGGCGCCGGTCGGCTCGGGATCGACCGGGGTGGGCAGGCTGGCCAAGGTGTCCGAGATGTCCGTCACGGTGCTTGCTTCCCGGGCCGGGGCCTCGGCAAACGTCGGATTGTGAGCGCCGGACAGGTCCGTTGTGTCCCGAATGAGCAGGAGCCGCCCGGACGGGGGCCAACCGGGAGGACCCGGCCGCACGGGCATGACCACCCCGATGCGGCAGGAGCCGGCCGGGGGCGACGAGGAGCGCCGCACGGGGTCGCGCCGGACACGACGCGACCCCCGCAGTCGACTGCGGGGGCCGGACGTCGAATCGGTCAGGGAAGGTGAACGACCAGGTGGAAGCCCAGGTCGGTCGGGGTGCCCGCCGAGTTGCGGGTCTGCACGAAGACCGCGTTCGGCGTGCTGAGCCGGGGCGCGACCGAGATCTCGCCGGCCGGCGGGATGCAGCAGGCGTCGGCGCGACCGACGGTGGCCACGTAGATACCTGCCGTGACGACCTGGGCGAACTGGACCTCGTACTGCCCGGTGCCGTACTTGATGACGGTGCCGGTGCCGCGCGCCTTGGTGCCGTTGGAGTTGACCACGACGATGGTGGTGGAGGCGACGAGTGTGGTGTTGGCCTTCAGCGCGGCCTTGGCCTTGCGGGCCGACTCGGCCGTGACCGGCGGCTGGCTGTCCGTGCTGCGCGCCGCCGGCTGGACGGACGCCTGCGGCGTCTTCGCCGACGGCTGAGCGACGGCGATCCCTCCACCAGCCAGGGTGGGCGCCAGGACAGCGAGCGTGACCGCCGCCGCCTTACGTCGGAAGAATGTTCTCATGACAGGTCCCCCTTGTGTGACCGTGCGAATTCGGCCGACCCGCGGGGCGGGACGGATGACTGCCAATAATGGGATCGACGACGACACAAGAACCGGTTGAAGCTCGCTCGCCCGCAGTCGGGAAAGCCGATTTCTCGTTGATCTGCATCCGGTCTGAGCTGCTGTTACTACTCAGCGTTGCGTCGTTTAAACCAGATGGAACGTAGCACCGCAAAAAGCTGGAGGTCAATAGCTGATCTCGCATCATCGGCCCGTAATCCAGCCGCCAGATAATTGTGAAATATGAACGCGTCACCTATTCACAAATTGCGCGTGTCCGCCACCGCTAGGCTGACCGCCATGATCGTCGACACTCCGCCCGCGCCGGCTCGCCGCCGGGCGCCGATCGGCACGGTGCTCTGCTGGGTGGCCGTCGGGCCCACGGCCGCCTGGGCCGCCGTACGGCTGGCGGGGTTGGACCGGGGGCCGCTGGTGCAGGCGCTCGCCTTCACCCCGTACGTCGCCGGATGGAGCGTGCTGGCCCTCGGCCTCACGGTCGCCCTGCGGCGCTGGTGGCCGGCGGCGGTCGCGACCCTGGCCGCGGTGGCACTGCTCGGCGTGGTGGCGCCCCGGGCGCTGGCCGCCCCACAGCCGGCGGCGACCGGCCCGACGATCCGGCTGCTCACGGCCAACCTGCTCGCCGGGGCCGCCGACACGGGGGCGCTCGTCGAGCTGGTCCGGCAGCACCGGGTCGACGTGCTCACCGTGCAGGAGTTCACACCGGACGCGCAGGCCAGCCTGGACCGCCTCGGCCTCGACCGGCTGCTGCCCTACCGGCAGCTCAACGCGCACGTGGGCACGCCCGGTTCCGCGCTCTACTCGCGCTGGCCGATCAGCGACGGCGGCATCCGCAACAATCGCGGTGGCTGGGGGTTCACCCAGGCGTACGGCACGCTCGCCGTCCCCGACGGGCCCGGCGTCCGGGTCGAGTCGGCGCACCCCGCGGCGCCGTCCGCGCTGGACCAGGTCGGCGCCTGGCGTGCCGACCTGGTCGCCCAGCCACCGGCCACCCCCGGCGGTGGCCTGCGGATCCTCGCCGGGGACTTCAACTCCACCCTGGACCACGGGCCACTACGCGCGCTGCTGCGCACCGGTTACGTCGACGCCGCGGACGCCACCGGCAAGGGCCTGACCGGCACGTGGGGGCCGTACGACGGTGACCTCATCCCCCCGGTCACGATCGACCACGTGCTGGTCGACCGCCGCATCGCCGCCGACAAGCTGACCGTGTTCAACCTGGCCGGCAGCGACCACCGCCCCGTCCTGGCCACCCTCCGCCTACCCGCGGCCTGACTCCCCCGGCGATCTTGCACTTTCTGTCCCGACATCCGGGGCACAAGCCGCGAACCGGCGACACAAAGTGCAAGATCGCGAGGGTCAGGGGGTTGACGTCGGGGCGGGGGCGGGGGCCAGGCCGTAGGTGAGGGCGTCGACCAGGGCGTGCCAGCTGGCCTCGACGACGTTGGGGTGCACGCCCACCGTCGTCCAGTCGTGGCCGGTGTCGTCGGCGGTCTCCAGGAGCACCCGGGTGACGGCGCCGGTGCCGTGGCTGCCCTCCAGGATGCGCACCTTGTAGTCGGCCAGCTCGAACTCGCGCAGCCGCGGATAGTGCCGTGCCAGCCCCACCCGCAGCGCCTCGTCGAGGGCGTTGACCGGGCCGTTGCCCTCCGCGGTGGCGATCACCCGCTCGCCGCGTACCCGGATCTTCACGGTCGCCTCGGAGACGACCGCGCCGTCCTCCCGGTGCTCGACCAACACCCGGTACGACTCCAGGGTGAACGGCCGGGCCGGGCCGCCCTCGGGCA
This sequence comes from Micromonospora sp. NBC_00617, assembly GCF_045161355.1. Lineage (NCBI taxonomy): Bacteria > Bacillati > Actinomycetota > Actinomycetes > Micromonosporales > Micromonosporaceae > Micromonospora > Micromonospora sp. NBC_00617. The sequence continues at coordinate 4,438,361 of NZ_CP107751.1, forward strand.
GCTCGGAGCGGACCAGCAGCTCGAAGGAGGCGTCCGCCGCCTCGAAGGACCAGCCGTCGGCCTCCAGCTCCTTGACCCGCTTGGTGACCCGGGTCAGCGCATCCGGACGGTCGGTCAGGTCCAGGCCGAGCTCACGGCTCTTGAGCTCGACGCTGGCCCGACCGGCCATCTCGGTCACCAGAATCCGCATGTCGTTGCCCACCACCGACGGGTCCACGTGGTTGTAGAGCAACGGGTCGACCTTGATCGCGCTCGCGTGCAGCCCGGCCTTGTGGGCGAAGGCGGCGGCCCCGGCGTACGCCTGGTGGGTGTCGGGGGCGATGTTGGCGATCTCGGCGATGGCGTGCGAGACCCGCACCATCTGCGCCAGGCAGCCCTCCGGTAGGACGGGCATGCCGAGCTTGAGCTGGAGGTTGGCGACGACCGCGAAGATGTCGGCGTTGCCGGGGCGCTCGCCGTACCCGTTGGCGGTGCCCTGCACGTGGCGGACGCCGGCCTCGACGGCCGCGATCGTGTTGGCCACGGCGCACGCGGTGTCGTTCTGCGCGTGTATGCCGAACAGCGCGGGGTCGACGCCGAGCCGGTTGGTCAGATCGACGATCGCGGCGGTCACCTGGGACGGCAGCATGCCGCCGTTGGTGTCGCAGAGGACCATCCGCTCGGCGCCCGCGGCGAGCGCGGTCTGCACCACGGCCGCGCCGTACGCCGGGTCGTGGCGGTAGCCGTCGAAGAAGTGCTCGCCGTCGACGAACACCCGGCGCCCCTCGGAGACAAGGTGGCTGACGGTGTCGTGGATCATCGCCAGGTTCTCCGTGCCGGTGGTGCGCAGCGCACGCTCGACGTGGCGGATGTCGGCCTTGGCGACCAGCGCGACGGCCGGGGTCTGCGCGTCCAGCAGAGCACGCACCTGGGGGTCGTCGGCGACCGCGACGTTGGCCTTGCGGGTGGCGCCGAATGCGACGAGCACCGCGTGCCGCAGGGTCAGTTCGGTGCGCGCCCGGCGGAAGAACTCGGTGTCCTTGGGCACCGCGCCCGGCCAGCCGCCCTCGATGAAGCCGACACCGAACTCGTCGAGCAGTCGGGCCACCGCCAGCTTGTCGACCACCGAGTAGGTGAGCCCCTCGCGCTGGGCGCCGTCGCGCAATGTCGTGTCGAAGACCTGGAACGTCATCAGGATCCTTTCTCGGAGCAACAAAAAGACCTCCCGCGGATGCGGGAGGTCTGCGCGCTCGGCGGAGGGGAGAGCCGGCGCGCTAGGTCGCAATAATCAGGGTGGTGCTGGTCATGGCCTCATTCTGCCACCGCCCCCTGGTTTTGGGAGAATCTATCCACATCCCGGGATGGTGACGGAACGTGGCCGTTCGCGCGGGCCACGACGCTGGTGATCGACTTCACACGTCACCCGACCACTGACCGGCAGAAACATGCGTACGGCAGTATCTGGAACCGATCCAGTTACCGGCCCTCGTGCCGCTCTCAAGGAGGACCCGTGCTCACTGTCGGTGACCGCTTCCCCGAGTACGAACTCACCGCCTGCGTGTCGCTCGACGCCGACAAGGCGTTCGAGACGATCAACCACAAGTCCCACGAGGGCAAGTGGCGGGTGGTCTTCTTCTGGCCGAAGGACTTCACCTTCATCTGCCCGACGGAGATCGCCGAGTTCGGCCGGCTCAACGGCGAGTTCGCCGACCGGGACGCGCAGGTCCTCGGCGCGTCGGTGGACAACGAGTTCGTCCACTACGCGTGGCGCAAGGACCACCCGGACCTGCGGGAGCTGCCGTTCCCGATGCTCAGCGACATCAAGCGCGAACTGTCCGAGGCGTGCGGCATCCTCGGCGCGGACGGCGTGGCCCAGCGCGCGACGTTCATCGTCGACCCCGACAACGAGATCCAGTTCGCCATGGTCACCGCCGGCTCGGTCGGCCGCAACGTCTCCGAGGTGCTGCGGGTGCTCGACGCCCTGCAGACCGACGAGCTGTGCCCGTGCAACTGGAACAAGGGCGGCGAGACCCTCGACGCCAACGCGCTGCTCGCCGGCGCCGGGGTCTGATCATGGGCCTGGATGCGATCAAGGCGGCCCTGCCCGAGTACGCCAAGGACATCAAGCTCAACCTGGGCTCATGCGTCGGCACGTCCACGCTGACCCCGACACAGGTGTGGGGCACGGCGCTGGCCTGTGCGGTCGCCGCCCGCAACCCGCTGGTGCTGCGCGAGATCGCCGCCGAGGCGGTCGGGCACCTCGGGCCCCAGGGCGTCGAGGCGGCCAAGGGCGCCGCCGCCATCATGGCGATGAACAACATCTACTACCGGGCCAAGCACCTGTTCGGCGACGAGCAGTACGCCTCGATGCCGGCCCGGCTGCGGATGCAGATCATCGCCCGGCCCGGCGTCGACAAGGGCGACTTCGAGCTGTGGTGCCTCGCCGTCTCCGCGATCACCGGCTGCGGGGTCTGCCTGGAGTCGCACGAGAAGGCCCTGCGCGGCAGTGGCTTCACCCGGGAGCAGGTGCACGAGGCCCTGCGCATCTCCGCCGTGGTGCACGCCGCGGCGGTCACCCTGGACGCCGAGGCGGCACTGGCCTGAGCCAGTACGCCCCGACGGGCCGACGCCGTGGCACGGCGTCGGCCCGTCGCCGTTTCCCGGCCCCGACCGCCGGGTAGCTCCTGCGGGGACGCACCCAGCGACGCCGAGACGATCGGCGACAGTCAGGAGTGAACGGCATGGACAGGATCGACCCGCACGCCGCCCACGCCGGGCCCGACCCGCTGCACGGCGGTGACCAGGGCGCCGTGGCGGGTGGCGCACCGACCGGCACCTTCGACCCCTGGCGCTACCGGGACGCGGCCGGAGTGGCCGACGCCGACCTGGTCGGCTACAAGGTAGAGGCCACCGACGGCGGAGTCGGCAAGATCGACAGCGCCAGTCACGAGGTCGGCGGCAGCTACCTGGTCGTGGACACCGGGCCGTGGATCTTCGGCAAGAAGGTGATGCTGCCCGCCGGCACCGTCAACCAGGTCGACCACGACCAGCGCACCGTCTCGGTGGACCGCACCCGGGACCAGATCAAGGCCGCCCCGGAGTACGACGAGACCAGCCACAGCGACCCGACGTACCGGGACCAGCTGGGCGGTTACTACGACGAGACGTACGGCGCGCTCCCGCCGGGCACCGCACGCTGAGCGATCGGGCCCGACGGCCGGTGGGACCCGAGCCCACCGGCCGTTACCGTGTGAACGTGGACGCCACCGAGGACACACGACACATCCCGCTGCCCGCCACCTTCAACTTCCGTGACGTCGGCGGCTACCCCGGCCACGACGGCCGCACCGTGCGCCGAGGTCGCCTCTACCGCTCCGACTCCCTGCACCGCCTCGACGAGCAGGACCGGGACGCGTTCGCCGCGATCGGCATCCGCACCGTCATCGACCTGCGCCGCCCCACCGAGGTGGAGCGCGACGGCCGGGTGCCCGCGTACCAGGGGCTGGCCTACCGCAACATCCACCCGGAGCACGAGGACTGGTCGGGTACGCCGCACGAGAAGGGCACCGACCTGGCCCGCTACCTCGCCGACCGGTACGCCGACCTGGCCCAGACCGGCACCGCGGGGCTGGCCGAGGCGATCGGACTGATCGCCGATTCCGCGAATGCCCCGGTCGTGGTGCACTGCGTGGCCGGAAAGGACCGCACCGGCATCGTCTGCGCCCTCACCCTCGCCGTCCTGGGCGTCGACGACGCCGACATCACCGCCGACTACGCGCTGAGCACGGAGGCGTCGGCCCGGTTCGGCGCCTGGCTGGCCGAAACCATGCCGAACGCGGCGGCGGTGCCCGCGCCGTTCCTGGCCTCGCCCGCCGAGGCCATGCAGATGTTCCTGGACGAGCTGCGCGAGGGCCACGGCTCGATCGAGGCGTACCTGCGCCACGCCGGGGTGACCGACGAGCAGCTCGCGGCCCTGCGCGACCACCTGCTCGACGAGATTTAGCACGCCGCGCAGACCGGCCCGTGCGAACGGGCCGGTCAGCGCCGAACGTCAGAGGACCTGGCGCACCCAGCCGTACGGGTCGGCGGCCTTGCCCCGCTGGATGTCGACCAGCTGCTGCCGCAGCGACATGGTGACCCGGCCGGGCTCGCCGCCACCGATCAGGAACTCACCGTCGGGGAAGCGCACCTGACCGATCGGGGTGATCACCGCGGCGGTGCCGCAGGCGAAGACCTCGCGCAGCCGGCCGCTGGCCGCGTCGGCCTGCCAGTCGGCGAACGAGACCGGCCGCTCCTCGACAGAGTGCCCGGCCTTGCCGGCCAGCGTCATGATCGCGTCCCGGGTGATGCCGGGAAGGATCGTGCCGCTCAGCGGCGGGGTGACCACCGAATCGTCGTCGTAGACGAAGAAGACGTTCATGCCGCCCAGCTCGTCGACGAACCGGCGCTCCACCGCGTCCAGGAAGACGACCTGGTCGCAGCCGGCCTCGATGGCCTCCGCCTGGGCCGCCAGCGACGCCGCGTAGTTACCCCCACACTTGGCCGCGCCCGTGCCTCCGGGCGCCGCGCGGGTGTAGTCCGGAGAGACCCAGACCGTGACCGGCTTGACGCCACCGGTGAAGTACGCCCCCACCGGCGAGGCGATCACCAGGTAGAGGTATTCGTTGGCCGGGCGGACGCCGAGGAAGACCTCGCTGGCGAACATGAACGGCCGCAGGTAGAGGCTGCCGTCCTCGCCGGTGGGGATCCACTCCCGGTCGATCTCGATCAGCTTGTGCAGCGAGTCGACGAACACCTCGGGAGGCAGCACCGGCATCGCCATCCGCTGCGCCGACTCGACGAACCGGGCCGCGTTGGCGTCCGGCCGGAACATCGTCACGCCGCCGTCGGCGGTCCGGTACGCCTTCAGCCCCTCGAAGATCTCCTGCGCGTAGTGCAGCACCGCGCTGGCCGGGTCCATCGGGATCGGGCCACGCGCCTCCACCCGGGCGTCGTACCAGCCCTTGCCGTCGGCGTACCGCACCGTGACCATGTGGTCGGTGAAGACGCGACCGAACCCCGGGTTGGCCAGCAGGGCGGCCCGGTCGGCGGCGGATACCGGCGCGGGATTCGGACGGATCTCGAAGTCGAGCTTGTCACCACCGCTCATAGCGCTGACCTCCCTGGGGAACAACGGCATGCGGGAGCGCACACCGACATGCTTGTGCCAGAAACTTACCCCGAACGGTCGTTCAGAAGGTAGGGCCGCTCGGGACCGGGTGGACTGCCCGGACAGGCGGATGCCGCCGGTGACCCCGGCGGGTCGGAGCGGTCAGGCTACGGCGTGGGTGGCGAGCCGGTCGCCGACCTCGGCGGTGCGCAGTGCCGCACCCGGGGTGCGGCCGGCCAGCTCGGCGGCGACCGCCGCGTTGACCCGCGTCGCCGCCTCGGCATGCCCGAGCTGCTCCAGCAGCAACGCGACCGACAGCACCGCGGCCACCGGGTCGGCGACGCCCTGCCCGGCGATGTCCGGCGCGGAGCCGTGCACCGGCTCGAACATCGAGGGGTACGCGCCCTCGGGGTTGATGCACCCGCTGGCGGCCAGCCCGATCCCGCCGGTGACCGCGGCGGCGATGTCGGTGAGGATGTCGCCGAACAGGTTGTCGGTGACCACCACGTCGTAGCGCTGCGGCTGGGTCACCAGGAACATCGCGGCCGCGTCGACGTGCTGGTATTCCGTCGTGACGTCCGGGTGCTCGGCGGCGACCGCCTCGAAGGCCCGCGCCCACAGCGACCCGGCGTGGGTCAGCACGTTGGTCTTGTGCACCAGGGTGACCTTGCGCCGCTCCCGGCGGTCGGCACGGGCGAACGCGTCACGGATGACCCGCTCCACGCCGTGTCGGGTGTTGAGGCTCTCCTCGGTGGCGACCTCGGCGGGCGTGTCGCGGTGCAGGGCGCCGCCGGCGCCGGCGTAGAGCCCCTCGGTGCCCTCGCGCACCACCACCAGGTCGACCTCACCGGGCTTGACGTTGCCCAGCGGACCGGCGACGCCGGGCCAGAGCCGCGACGGGCGCAGGTTGACGTACTGGTCGAAGGCGAACCGGAGCTTGAGCAGCAGGCCGCGTTCCAGGACACCCGGCGGAACCGTGGGGTCACCCACCGCGCCGAGCAGGATCGCGTCGTGCCCGGCCAGCTCGGTCAGCACCGAGTCGGGCAGCACCTCACCGGTACGATGCCAGCGGGCGGCGCCGAGGTCGTACTCGGTGGCCTGCACGCCGGGGAGCACCGCGTCGAGGACCTTGCGAGCCTGCGTGACCACCTCGGGCCCGATGCCGTCCCCGGCCACCACCGCGATCCGCGCCACGCCCGTACTCCCCACGCTCGACTGCCCCGTCCCGGCAACGGTACGTCGGTGTCCCGCAACCCGGTACAATGCTTCCAATATTTGGGACAGGCGGATCCACAGCACCCTCTCAGCTGGGACTCATGGGGCGATCATCTGCGCTGCCTACGGTGGGGGCAGCGGGTCAGGGGGGCCCGCGCACGGTGGTCGTGACGACGCGACGTCAACTGCGAGGGGGCAGGTGCCATGCGCATCGACGAGCAGCCGCGGACCCGCTGGCCGGATCCTTCGGCGTTCCGGAACCGCCGGCCGGACCTGCGACTCGGCAGTCGCCGGCACCGGATCGACCCGACCGCCGCCACCGACGGCCGGATCGCCGTGCAGCACACCGTACGCACCGCGACCGCCGAATACACCCTGCTGCTCAACGCCCCAGAATGGCTCGGCCGTCGGGGCGTCGGCGAGGCGCTGCGGGACAGCGTCGCAGAGCTGCGCGCCGTCGACCTGACCTACGGCCCGAACCGCCCGGAGAGCCTGGTCTCCATGCTGCGGCGGGGGGAGATCAACCCGGAGTCGTACCCCCCGCTGGCCGACCTGGTGGACCGCTGCACGGCGATGCGGGCCGCCACCGACGGCTGGTTCGACGCCTGGGCGGTGCCCGGCGGCTTCGACCCGGGCGGCCTGCTCGGCGGCTGGGCCGTGGAACGTGCCGCCGCCCGGCTGCGCGCCGCGGGCATCCACGACTACGCCGTACTCGCCGGCGCCGACCTGGTGGTCCGCGGCCGGGCGCCGCACGGCGGGCCGTGGCGGGTGGCGGTGCACCACCCGACGGCACCCGAGCGCGCGCCACTGGTGCTGGAGATGACCGCCGGGGCGGTCGGCACCTCGGGGGTGACCGGGCGTCAGGGGCACGTGGTCGACCCGCACACCGGCGAGCCGGCCAACCAGCTCGTCGCCGCGACTGTCGTCGGCCCGGACCTGACGGTCGCCGACGCGTACGCCACCGCGCTCTACGCCGCCGGGCCCACCGGCCTGGTGTGGTTCCGTGGCGGCTCCGACTATCGCGCGCTCTTCGCCCACCGGCGCTGAACCCCGTCGCACGAGCCCCGGCTCCCCACGGGACTCCGGCCATGACCCGCGCTCGGGCGGGTCGGGGATCGTCGCCGCACCTCGGCCGCCCGCACGGTCGGCCGGTCGGGCCGCTGCGATCGGCCCCCACGGCCTCGGCAACGGCCGTGGGGGCCGGTCAGCGACGAGTGCGCGTGGCTCGCACAATCGAGGGGTGCGGACCGGTCGGGCCGGACGTCGGCCGCGCCACCCGAAGACGGGCCGGCGCCGCGACCTGCGGCCAGTAACCGCAGTCGTACGCTAGCGAATCGACGCAACTCGACGCAAGAGTCTCCACAGCGGACTCTCCCGACCGGTGCGTGGCGGGCCGGCGATTGGCCTGCGGCGAGGCAGTTTCGACATGGTGAACGACGGATGGCACGCTGTCCGCCGTGAGTTTCGATCTGAGTGTGTGGGCCCTGGAGGACGGGGCGACGCCCGAGGACGTGCGGGCAGCTGTCGACGGTTGCCGGCAGGGGCGGCACGTGGACCGTTACCCGGACCCGCGCGTCGTCGGCTTCTACCGGGCGATCACGGCGTCCTATCCGGACCGACACCCCGGCCCGGACAGCCCGTGGGCCGTGGCGCCGCTGCACGCCGCCCACGACCACGTCGAGCTGAACCTGCACCCGACCTGCGCGGACCAGGTGCTGCTGGACATCGAGCGACTGGCCGGGGAGCACGGGCTGATGCTCTTCGACCCGCAGGACGGCTCGGTCTACCCGCCCCCGGCCCGGCTGCCCCACTGACCCGAGGCGGGGTGGGCCGGGCATCCCGGCCGCGTGGCACCCCGAGGGCTGGGCATCCCCCGCACCCCGGGGTACGACAGAGGGGCCCGGCGCGTCGCCGGGCCCCCCGTGGTGCTGCCGTCCGTGCCGCCACGGCCGATCGTGCGCGGCCGGTGGCGTGAGCGCCGACTACTCGTCGCGCAGGTCCGCCGCGCTGGCGGCGGTCGCGCCGATCGAGTCGGCCGCCGAGGTGAGCAGGTCGGCGCCGAGCGCCTGGTCGACGGTGAGCGTCATCAGGGTCTCGCCGCCCGCCTCACGACGGGCCACCTGCATCGCGGCGATGTTGATGCCCGACTCGCCGAGCAGGGTGCCGACGATGCCGACGACGCCCGGCCGGTCGGCGTAGCGCAGGAAGAGCAGGATGCCCTCCGCGGCGATCTCCACGTCGAAACCGTCCACCTCGGTCAGTCGGGGGACGTCGCGGGCGCCCGAGTGGGTGACCGTACCGGAGACGCTTACCGTCCGGCCGTCCGGCAGAGCGCCGCGCACCGTCACGAGGGTGGGCTGGTCGGCCGTCTCGGCCAGGCTTTCCAGCGTGACCTCGACGCCGCGCTCGGCGGCCAGGTGCGGGGCGTTGACGTAGGTGACCTGCTCCTCGACGACGGAGCTGAACAGGCCCTTCGTCGCGGCGAGCTTGAGCACCGACACGTCGTGGCCCACGATCTCGCCGCGCACCTCCACGGCGACGCTGGCGGCGACCCCACCGGCGACGGCGGTGAACGCGCGGCCCAGCTTCTCGGCCAGCGGGAGCAGCGGGCGGACGTCCTCGGCGACCACGCCGCCGGCCTGGACGTTGACCGCGTCCGGGACGAACTCGCCCTGCAACGCCAGCTTCACGCTCTTGGCCACCGCGAGGCCCGCCTTGTCCTGCGCCTCGTGCGTCGAGGCGCCCAGGTGCGGGGTGGCCACCACGTTGTCGAAGGCGAACAGCGGCGAGGAGGTGCACGGCTCCTTGGAGTACACGTCGACGCCGACGCCGGCGACCCGGCCCTCGGCGATGGCGTTCGCGAGCGCCTGCTCGTCCACCAGGCCACCGCGGGCGGCGTTCACGATGCGGACGCCGGGCTTGACGATCGCCAGCTCCTTCTCACCGATCAGGCCGACCGTCTCGGGCGTCTTCGGCAGGTGGATGGAGATGAAGTCGCTCTCGCGCAGCAGCTCGTCCAACCCGACCAGGCGGACGCCGAGCTGCGCCGCACGGGCCGGCTGGATGTACGGGTCGTACGCGATCAGCCGGGTGCCGAAGGCGGCGATACGCTGCGCGAAGAGCACCCCGATACGACCGAGCCCGACCACGCCGACGGTCTTGCCCTGCACCTCGACGCCGGTGTACTTCGACCGCTTCCACTCCCCCGCCTTGAGCGCGGAGCTGGCGCTCGCGGTGTTGCGGGCCACGGCGAGCAGCAGTGCGACGGCCTGCTCGGCGGCGGAGACGATGTTGGAGGTGGGCGCGTTGACGACCATGACGCCCCGCGCGGTGGCGGCCGGCACCTCGACGTTGTCCAGCCCGACGCCGGCCCGGGCGACCACCTTGAGTCGCGGCGCGGCGGCGACCGCCTCGGCGTCGATCTGGGTCGCGCTACGCACGATGACGGCGTCGGCCTCGGAGAGCGCCGAAAGCAGGGCCGGACGGTCGGTGCCGTCGACGTGACGGACGTCGAAGTCGTGAGCGAGCACCTCGATGGCGGCGGGGGCGAGTTCTTCGGCGATCAGTACGACAGGATTCATCGGTCCTCGTAGAGGTCGTGTTTGCGATCGGCCCGGGCGGCGGGGCGCCGCGCTGCGCCCCGCGCTGATCCGTGCCGTGGCCGTCAGGTGCCGGCTCAGCGCACCTACCCGCGATCGTAGGGGCCGCGCTGGCCGGCGTGTTCCGGTCTTCGGGGTGAGTGCCCTCACACGCGCGGTCGAGCGATGGACATCACCCGTTCACCACAGCGAAACCGCCGTCGCGCGCCGTGCGCACGGGTCGGGCCTACCACCGCGGTGAGCGACATACCTCAGAGGAATGAATATGACTCCCAGGTACGGCTCACCAGCGACACCACCACCCGAGGAGGTGCCGAGGCCGCTACCGGCGCACGCACATTGCCGACGGCCCCGGGTCGCGCTGGGGAGAGCGCGGCCCGGGGCCGTCGGGGGCTGTCGTCTGGGCGAGCGGTCAGGCGGTCTCGGTGATCGGACGGTCGACCCAGCTCATCATCCCGCGCAGCTTCTTGCCGGTCTCCTCGATCGGGTGCGCCGCACCCTCGGCCTGCCACTTGGTGAAGTTCGGCCGGCCGGCCTCGTCCTCGGCGACCCACTCACGAGCGAACTCGCCGGACTGGATCTCACCCAGGATCTTGCGCATCTCTTCCTTGACCCGGGAGTCGATGATGCGCGAGCCACGGGACAGGTCGCCGTACTCGGCGGTGTCGGAGATGCTGTAGCGCATCTTCGCGATGCCGCCCTCGTACATGAGGTCGACGATCAGCTTCAGCTCGTGCAGGCACTCGAAGTACGCGACCTCCGGGGCGTAGCCCGCCTCGGTGAGCACCTCGAAACCGGTCTGCACCAGCGCCGAGGCGCCGCCGCAGAGCACCGCCTGCTCGCCGAAGAGGTCGGTCTCGGTCTCCTCGGTGAAGGTGGTCTTGATCGCGCCGGCCCGGGTGCCACCGATCCCCTTGGCGTACGCGAGGGCGAGCGCGAGCGCGTTGCCGCTGGCGTCCTGCTCGACGGCGACGAGACAGGGCACGCCCTTGCCGTCGCTGTACTGGCGGCGGACCAGGTGGCCGGGGCCCTTGGGCGCGACCATCGCCACGTCCACCTCGGCCGGCGGCTTGATCAGGCCGTACCGGATGTTGAAGCCGTGGCCGAAGAAGATCGCCTTGCCCGGGGCGAGGTGCGGGGCGATCGACTCCGCGTAGATCCCGCGCTGGGCGGTGTCCGGCGCGAGCACCATGATCACATCGGCCTCGGCGGCGGCCTGTGCCGGCGTGACGACCCGCAGGCCCTGCTCCTCGGCCTTCGGCCGGCTCTTCGAGCCCTCCGGCAGACCGATCACCACGTCGACGCCGGAGTCGCGCAGCGACAGCGCGTGGGCGTGGCCCTGGCTGCCGTACCCGATCACCGCGACCTTCTTGGCCTGGATCAGGCCGAGGTCGGCATCGTCGTCGTAGTACACCTCAACGCTCATGAGAAACTTCCCTTTCGTACGACGGCCTGAGTGCCCGTCGTGGTCTCTGCGGATGGGTCAGGCGGCGCGCAGCGCGGGGCCGGCGGTGATCGAACGCGAGCCGCGCCCGATGGCCACCAACCCGGACTGGACCATTTCCTTGATGCCGAAGGACTCGAGGTCGCGCAGCAGCGCGTCGAGCTTGTCCGGTGTGCCGGTGGCCTCGATGGTCAGCGTGTCCGGTGCGACGTCGACCACCCGGGCGCGGAACAGGCTGACGGTCTCCAGCACCTGGGACCGCGCGGACCGGTCGGCGCGAACCTTCACCAGCAGCAGCTCGCGGGCAACCGAGACCTGCGGATCCAGCTCAACGATCTTGAGCACGTTGACCAGCTTGTTCAGCTGCTTGGTGACCTGCTCCAGCGGGGACGACTCCGCGTTGACCACGATGGTGATCCGGGAGACGTCCGGGTTCTCGGTCTCGCCGACGGCGAGGCTGTCGATGTTGAACCCGCGCCGGGAGAACAGGCCGGAGACCCGGGCCAGCACGCCGGGCTTGTTCTCCACCAGCACGGACAGCGTGTGCATCGTCATTAAATGTCATCCTCGTCGAAGACCGGGCGGACGCCACGGGCGAACATGATCTCGTCGTTGCTGGTGCCGGCGGCGACCATCGGCCAGACCATCGCGTCCTTGCCGACCACGAAGTCGATCACCACGGGCGCGTCGTTGATCTCCATTGCGGCGGCGATGGTCTTGTCCACGTCAGCCGCGCTCTCGCACCGCAGCCCGACGCAGCCCAGGGCCTCGGCGAGCTTGACGAAGTCCGGGATGCGGTGCTTGTGGGTGCCGAGCTCGGTGTTGGAGTAGCGCTCGTTGTAGAAGAGCGTCTGCCACTGGCGGACCATGCCGAGATTGCCGTTGTTGATGACGGCGATCTTGACCGGGATGCCCTCCAACGCACAGGTGGCCAACTCCTGGTTGGTCATCTGGAAGCAGCCGTCGCCGTCCACCGCCCAGACCACCGTGTCCGGCTTGCCGACCTTGGCGCCCATCGCCGCCGGAACCGCGTAGCCCATCGTGCCGAGGCCGCCGGAATTCAACCAGGTGTGCGGCTTCTCATAGGAGATGAACTGCGACGCCCACATCTGGTGCTGGCCCACCCCGGCCACGAAGATCGCGTCCGAGCCGACGATCTCGCCCAGCCGCTTGATCACGTACTGCGGGGACAGGGTCCCGTCGACCGGCTCGTCGTAGCCCAGCGGGTAGCGGGTGCGCAGGTCGTCCAGCTGCGTCCACCAGTCACCGAGGTCGGCGGTGCGCCCCGCCGACCGCTCGGCGGTGACCGCGGCGATCAGCTCGTCGATGACGTGCTTGGCGTCGCCGACGATCGGCACGTCCACGTGCCGGTTCTTGCCGATCTCGGCGGGGTCGATGTCCGCGTGCACCACAGCCGCGTCCGGGGCGAACGAGTCCAGCTTGCCGGTGACCCGGTCGTCGAAGCGTGCGCCCAGCGCGACGATCAGATCCGCCTTCTGCAGGCCGTAGACCGCGGCGACCGTGCCGTGCATGCCGGGCATCCCCAGGTGCTGCTGATGCGAGTCGGGGAACGCGCCGAGCGCCATCAGCGTGGTGACCACCGGGATGCCGGTCAGCTCGGCCAGCCGGCGCAGCCCGTCGGTGGCACCGGCCTTGAGCACCCCGCCGCCGACGTAGAGCACCGGCCGCCGGGCCGCGGCCATCAACCGCGCCGCCTCCCGGATCTGCTTACCGTGCGGGTGCAGGGTGGGCCGGTAGCCGGGCAGGTCCAGGGTGGGCGGCCAGGAGAAGGTGGTCGACGCCTGGAGCACGTCCTTGGGGATGTCGACCAGCACCGGGCCGGGCCGGCCGGTGCTGGCCAGGTGGAACGCCTCGGCCAGCACCTGCGGGATCTCCTCGGCGGTCTGCACGAGGAAGTTGTGCTTGGTGATCGGCAGCGTGATGCCCTGGATGTCGGCCTCCTGGAAGCCGTCGGTGCCGATCAACGGGCTGGCCACCTGCCCGGTGATCGCCACCATCGCCACCGAGTCCATGTACGCGTCGGCGATCGGCGTCACCAGGTTCGTCGCGCCCGGGCCGGAGGTGGCGATGCAGACGCCGACCTTGCCGGTGGCCTGCGCGTACCCGGTCGCCGCGTGCCCGGCGCCCTGCTCATGGCGGACCAGGATGTGCCGGACGGTGGAGTCGTAGAGCGGGTCGTACGCCGGCAGGATCGCGCCGCCCGGGATGCCGAAGACGACGTCGACGCCGAGCGCCTCCAAAGACCGCACCAGCGAGCTGGCGCCGGAGACCTGGGCCGGCGCGGCTGTCCGTACGGCCGGGACAGCCGGGGTGGCCGCGGCGCGTGCGGCGGCGGGGTCGACGGTGCCGGCCGGGTCGGCGGTCGCGCGGGCCCGCCGGGCGGTGTGGGCGAGGGTCTCGGGCGTGGGTCTCGTCATGGCGGTTCTGGCCTTCGGCTGGATTGGCTGGGGCTTGTTCAGCGATGCGAGGCGGGCGTGGGCCCGTCGCGACAGGTTCCGACGGCAATAAAAACGGCCCTCGTGCAGATGCACGGGGCCAGCGCACTCTCGATGAGGGAGAGTGCGCTCAGGTAAGTACTCGCAGCGACCGGTACGACGACATGCGGCTAAGCCTGACGCATCTCACGCGATGAGTCAACTGATCCCACATGTTGGTTGACGGAGGGCGGCGAGTCGGCCGACGCCGCGCCGTCACCAGGCGGCATGACCTGCCCGGACCCACCGGAAACCCGGCGCGGAGCGGGCAGCGGGGCGGGCCGCGCACCCGGCGAGGTGGCCGCCTCCAGCATCGCCTCCAGGTGCTCGGCGGGCACTCCCCAGCCGAACAGCGCGCCCTGCCCGAACCGGCAGCCCGCGGCGACCACCGCGGCCAGCTCCGTCGGCGTGGTGACCCCCTCGGCGATGACCTCCAGGCCCAACTGGTGGCCCAGCCGCATCACGATGTCGACCATGGGCGCGAACGCCGGACCGTCCTGGCCCACCGGGCGGACCGGCTCGTGCTCGGCGACCAGGCTGTGGTCGATCTTCAGGATGTCGATCGGCAGCCGGCGCAGCTGCCCCAGGGACGAGTAGCCGGCGCCGAAGTCGTCCAGCGCGATCCGTACGCCGGTCAGCCGCAGCGCGGTCAGCCGCCGGATCAGCTCGTCCAGGTCGGTGGCGACCGCGTGCTCGGTGACCTCCAGCACCAGCCGCTGCGGCGGCACGTGGTGGGCGCGCAAGGCCTCGGCGACCTGGACCACGTACTCCGGGGCGTGCAGCTCGCGCGGCGAGACGTTCACCGAGACCCAGACGTCGTGCCCGTCGGTCAGCCAACGGGAGAGCTGGTAGCAGGCCTGGTGCAGCACCCAGGCGCCGAGGGTGGCGATCATCCCGCACTCCTCGGCGAGCGGGATGAACTCGTCCGGGCGGATGTTGCCCAGCTCGGGGTGGTGCCAGCGCAGCAGCGCCTCGGCGCCGACCGGCCGCACCGACGGCAGCGACGCCACCGGCTGGAAGGCCAGCCGCAGCTCGTCGCGCTCGATCGCGCCCCGCAGCTCGTGCTCCAGCGTGGTGCGGCGGCGCAGCAACTGGTCGTACGCGGCGTCGTAGCGCTCGATCCGGTTCTTGCCGCGCTGCTTGGCGTAGCGCAGCGCCAGGTCGGCGTGGCGCAGCAGCAGCTCCACGTCGGGTTCGTCGGCCCACCCGGCCACGCCGATGCTCACGGACAAAAAGACCGGGCCTTCCGGCTGGTCGTACGGCCGGTTGAGCACGCCGAGCAGCCGCTCGGCCACCCGGTCCGCCTCGGTCGGGCGGGCCGGCATGAGCACGGCGAACTCGTCGCCGCCGAGCCGGGCCGCCACGTCACCCGGGCGCAGGTTGCCGCGCAGCCGGCGGCCCACCTCGGCCAACACGGCGTCGCCCACGTCGTGGCCCCGCATGTCGTTGACGTTCTTGAAGCCGTCCAGATCCAGACCGAGCAGCACGCACGGGGTGCCGGCCGCCGCGCCGTCGTGCAGCGCCCGCAGCAGCCCTCGCCGGTTGGCCAGCGACGTCAGCGGGTCGGTGTGCGCCAGCTCACGGAAGTGCGCCTCCCGCTCGGCCAGCCGGCCGGCGTAGTCCCGGACGTCCTTGAGGGTGAGGTACTGCCGGGCCACCAGGGCGAAGCCCTCGACGCTGCCGGCGACGATGGCGGGCGCCGTGAACCGCCCGTCCTGCAGGAGGTGGTACATCGCCGAGGCCGCCATGGCCAGCATCGGTGCGATGGCGTACTCGCCGTCGCGACCGATCAGGTCCAGCTCGACGTGACCGGGCCGGTCGGCCTGGTGGACGGCGAGCGCGGCGGTCAGCAGGCCGGCGGCCAGCACCGCGGCGCCGGCGAGCGCCATGGTCGGCCCCGCCTGGCAGAGCCCGGCGCTGAGGCCCAGCCCGCCGCAGCTCACCGCGCTGATCCCGGCGGTGAGCACGGCCAGCCGCTGACGCGGGGCGGCGGCCCGGAAGACGACGATCACGGCGAGGCCGGCGCCGAGCGCCGCGCTCACCGTCGCCACCAGGATCGCCGGGCAGGCCATCGGTGTGGCGTCGCCGAGCAGCCGGGTCGGCTCGGAGAAGAGCACCCAGCCGACGAACCACAGCGCCGCCGCCATGGTCAGACCGTCCAGGGCGAGCCGGGCGGTCCCCGCGGCGGTGGCGGCGACCCCCGGCAGCCGGAGCAGCCCGGCCGCGAAGGCCAGCCCGCTCACCGCCGTGCCGATCGCCGCCACGGTGGCCCAGCCGGTGCGCTGGCTCTGCTCGTGGGCCCAGTGCTCGTTGGTGGAGAGCACGGCCACCAGACCGACCAGCAGACTGGCCAGGGACGTCCCGGCGGCTGCCGCGAGCAGCAGGTGCGCCGGCCGGCGCGGCCCGCTGCGCCTTCGCGCGACCATGGTCAGCAGCACGGTGGCCGCGGCTGCGACCAGACCGCTCAGCGCCGCGACGGCGACCATGCCCGGGGGGAGATGCACGCCATCAAGAGTGCCGGATGAGCGCACGCCGTGGGAGACCGGATGTGCATCTGTTGGGACACGGCGGATACTCCGGATGCCGGACGCGGCGGCGGTGTCATGCTGGTACGCATGCCTGAGCTGCGATCGAGGACTTCCACACACGGTCGGACGATGGCCGGCGCCCGGGCCCTCTGGCGGGCCACCGGGATGACCGACGACGATTTCGGAAAGCCGATCGTCGCCATCGCCAACAGTTTCACCCAGTTCGTGCCCGGTCACGTCCATCTGAAGGACATGGGCGGTCTGGTCGCCGACGCGGTGGCCGAGGCCGGTGGCGTCGGGCGGGAGTTCAACACGATCGCGGTCGACGACGGCATCGCCATGGGCCACGGCGGCATGCTCTACTCCCTGCCCAGCCGGGAGTTGATCGCCGACGCGGTGGAGTACATGGTCAACGCGCACTGCGCGGACGCCCTGGTCTGCATCTCGAACTGCGACAAGATCACCCCGGGCATGCTGCTGGCCGCGCTGCGCCTCAACATCCCGACCGTCTTCGTCTCCGGCGGCCCGATGGAGGCCGGCAAGACGACGGCGATCGAGGGCGTCGTGCACAGCAAGATCGACCTGATCGACGCGATGATCGCCTCCTCGAACGAGGCGGTCACCGACGACCAGCTCGGCGAGATCGAGCGCTCCGCCTGCCCCACCTGCGGCTCCTGCTCCGGGATGTTCACCGCCAACTCGATGAACTGCCTCACCGAGGCGATCGGGCTCGCCCTGCCCGGCAACGGTTCGACGCTGGCCACCCACGCCGCGCGCCGGTCGCTCTTCGTCGAGGCCGGCCGCACCGTCGTGGACATCGCCAAGCGGTGGTACGACGGCGACGACGACTCGGTGCTTCCCCGTACGGTCGCCTCCAAGGCCGCCTTCGAGAACGCGGTCGCCCTGGACGTGGCGATGGGCGGCTCCACCAACACGGTGCTGCACCTGCTCGCCGCCGCCCGCGAGGCGGAGCTGGACTTCGGTGTCGCCGACATCGACGCCATCTCCCGGCGGGTTCCGTGCCTGGCCAAGGTCGCCCCGAACTCGCCGAAGTACCACATGGAGGACGTGCACCGGGCCGGTGGCATCCCGGCGATCCTCGGCGAGCTGGACCGGGCCGGGCAGCTCAACCGGAACGTGCACGCCGTGCACTCTCCTTCGCTGGCGCAGTGGCTCTCCGACTGGGACGTGCGCGGCGGCTCGCCGACGCCGACGGCGGTCGAGCTGTTCCACGCAGCACCCGGCGGGGTCCGCACCGTCGAGCCCTTCTCCACCACCAACCGCTGGTCGACGCTGGACACCGACGCGACCGAGGGCTGCATCCGCGACCGCGAGCACGCGTACTCCGCCGACGGCGGCCTCGCCATCCTGCACGGCAACCTGGCCCCGGACGGCTGCGTCGTGAAGACCGCCGGCGTGCCGGACGACTGTCTGACCTTCCGCGGCCCGGCGAAGGTCTACGAGTCGCAGGACGACGCGGTCACCGCGATCCTCGCCAAGGAGGTCGTCGCCGGCGACGTCGTCGTGATCCGCTACGAGGGCCCGAAGGGTGGCCCCGGCATGCAGGAGATGCTCTACCCCACCTCGTTCCTCAAGGGTCGCGGGCTGGGCCGCTCCTGCGCGCTGCTCACCGACGGCCGTTTCTCCGGCGGCACGTCCGGCCTCTCCATCGGGCACGCCTCCCCCGAGGCTGCCTCCGGCGGGCTGATCGCCCTGGTCCGCGAGGGCGACGAGATCGTCATCGACATCCCGGGCCGGTCGATCTCCCTCAACGTGCCCGAGGACGAGCTGGAGGCACGCCGGGTGGCCGAGGAGAAGCGCGACAAGCCGTACACGCCCGTGGACCGGCAGCGGCCGGTGTCGGCGGCGCTGCGCGCGTACGCCTCGATGGCCACCTCGGCCAGCGACGGCGCCTACCGCCGCGTCCCGGAGTAGCCCCCGCGTTCACTGCCGGCGCTTGATCAACACGACTTCGGCGATATCGGGGTATCCCATCGACCCGGATACCCCGATATCAGCGATCTCGTGTCGATCAAGGCCGCCGGGCACGACCTGGTGGGACACGACCGCGCCGATGTCCAGGTTGGCGACGGTGACCACGAGCTGCGCCCGCCGCCGGCCGAGACGGTGGCAGCGATAGCAGGGGTACGCGACGCTGCCCGCCCCCCGACACTGCTCGCAGCGCCGGTACGCCTCCCGGCGCGGCCCGAGCGTGTCGGCGTCGGCGAGGAACCGGTCGCCGTAGGTGGTGCACTGGCACGGCTCCAGCGTGAAGGTCATCCCGTTCTTCAAGAACAGTCTCGTGCCGGGCATTCTGCAGAGCCGCGACTACGCCCGAGGCATCTACCGCATCGATCAGCCCGACATGAGCGAGGACGACCGCGAGCGCGCGGTCGAGCTTCGCCTGCAACGACAGTCCCTGCTGACCCGCCGCCTGCCGAAGGCCCCGCAGGTGCAGGTGGTGCTCTGCGAGTCGGTGCTCCTCAGACCGGTCAGCGACTCGGCAACCATGGCAGGGCAACTCCGCCACCTACTGACGACGACCAGCATGCCGAACATCTCTGTCCGGGTGCTGCCCCTCATCGCCGGGCCGCACCACGGCACCGTTGCTGGAGAGTTCGTGCTCCTCGACTTTCCGCCTGGCAATCGGAGTACACCCGAGCCGCCAGTGGTCTACAGCGAGGCGATCACCGGTGCCCTTTACCTCGACCGCCCCAACGAGTTCGCGACCTACGAGAAGGTCTGGTCGAGCCTGCTGTCACTCGCCCTCGATGAGGGACAATCGTTTCAACTGATCAACAAGATCATCGGGGAGGTTCACCATGGTTGACCTGACGGGCGCATCCTGGCGCAAGAGCACCCGCAGCGCGGGCAATGGCGGCGAGTGTGTCGAGGTCGCCGACAACCTGCCCAACGTCGTCGCCGTCCGCGACAGCAAGGACCCGCAGGGCCCGGCTCTCATCTTTAGCCCCAACGCCTGGGCCACCTTCGTGCGAACGACCCACATCGCCCGCTGATGCTTTGGAGGGTGTCTCGGGGTCGCCTGGGACACCCACCCGTCACGGGGGCTGCGCTCGATGACCGGGGTCGGCTAACGTGCGGCAGTGACCATCGGCGATGTCAAGGTGACGATCCGGAAGGGCGATCAAGCGCTCGACGACGCACAGATGAGCATCGAGAAGGCCAACGCCAGGCTCGCCGATGCGTCGGCGCTGGCAATTGCCACCCTGCATGACAGTAAACGCGGCGAGGCGCAGGAGTCCCGCACAGCACTCCGTGAAGCTGCGGACGAGGTCGAGTTGGTGCTTCGCCGAATCAAGGCGGCCAAGGATCACGCTGCCGCCTACCTCGCCATCATCGGGTGAGCGGAAGCCTCGGCGATGTCGTCGCCCAACTACGTAGCGCCATCGACACCCTCCACAGCGCCGCGGTTGTCGCGCGACGCGCTCAGGCTGACGCGGAAGAAGCCAACGCGCACTACACCCAGGGAGCGCAGGGCAGCGGTCATCCCGAACTCACCGGCGCTGTGGCAGAAAGCAAAACTGCCGCTGAGAAAGCCGGCAGACTCGCCCGCCTGATCAGCGAGGCGGCTGACCGCGTAGGTGCCTATTCCAACGCGGTCGCTCCCGGCTCTGCCCTGAACACGCGACCATCAGACTCAGCCACACCGTCCGGTGAGGATCTACTCGCCGAGACAGTCGAGCGTGAATCCGCACGGAAGAACGTCGCCTCCTTCCTGAGTACGATGACCAGGAAGGCTGAGGACGTCCAGGACAACACCCAGAAGTCGGTGGCGGCGGCCAGGGAAGCGTTCACGATCATCCGAGGCCCACAGGGGCCGTCCGGGGCTCAGCAAGCCGGCACCACAGCCCCGACGGTCGGCCCTACGTTAGGTCAACGCCTCATCAACGAAGCACCGGACGCGGCGGGCCATCTCGTCGTGGTGGGGCTGGTGGCCAGCATCGCCGTCCACCGTTCTGTTCAGTCGATCCGCAAGGGAATAGCGAGGTTACGAGATCGTGAGCGTACGGACCGAGTTCGGCGACCTGATTCGCGCGATGGCACGGCGTGACTGGGGCACGGTGGACCAACTCCTGGACGGGTTGGAGGCTTCCGGATGGCACGGCGGAAATCAGGTGATCGGCGCGGCGTTCGCCATCGCGATCAACGAACGCTTCACCACTGCCCACTCCCCCACCGACGTGGCCCGCTTCGTTAACGAGACGCGCTCGCAGTTCCCCGGCGCGGAGTCGCTGCCCACTCTGGAGATGGAAGGGCTCGTCCGTGCGGCCCTCGGTGAGGTCGGGCTGATCGACAATCTCAGCCCCGAGACCGCCCTCCAAATGCAGATCGTCTTCCTCGGCAAGCTGCTTCAGGACAGTGATCCCACTGAGTTGCAGCTTGAAGAGTTCATCGCCGACGTGGAACGGACGGCCGCCGAGTACCTGTAGCCAGCGGGGCTGCGTACCACCCCCATCTCCGATAGTGTCCGTCCGACCACGCAAACGTGAACTCGTTGCGCGATCGTAAGACGGGGGCGGCATGGCCAGCATCGAGGAAGTCAAGGCGGCGTTGATGCAGGCCGCCGAGCAGGGCAATGCCACGATCAGTCAGATCCGGGCCGCCGCCGAGAACACCGAACAGATGCTGGCCCGACTGCGGGCCATTGCCGCCGGCACCGGCCATCCGACGATCGCCGAAGCCATCGCCCGAGGCGAACAGAGCAAGCAGCGCCTGGCCGAAGCAATGACCCTCGTGCAGGGCAGCTCGGAGGCGGCACGTCGCTACATCAGCGTCCTCGGCTGAGCACCGACCACCACGATGAGCGTTGGCGAGGTCGAGGCTTAGTTTCCGCTTCGCCAATCCGCCCGGTGTCGGCGGCCCTGCACGCGTACACCTCAATGGCCACCTCAGCCAGCGACAGCGCTTACCGTCGCGTCCCGGAGTAACGATCCGCGCCCGCGGCCCCTCGGGTGCCCTGGTCGGTCAGGTGCTGGCCGCCGTCCACGCCTGACCCGCCGCGCGCTGTGACGAGCGGTGGGCCTGGAGGAGGCCTTCATCTCCGTTCAGGTCCGCCGCTCGTGCCAGCCTCAGTAGGCGACCAGGGCGATGAGCAGCGAGGACACCGCGGAGATCAGGAGCACGCCGCCGGTGCCGAGCCCGACCACCGCACTCACCGCCACGGCGCGGGCCCGGGCCACCGGGACCGCCGCGACCGCCACCACGGTGACCAGCGCGGCGACCACATGAATCAGTGGGTAGTCGATCAGCGCCGCCACCGGGAAGAGGTGCACGCCCACGACAAGGGCAATCCAGGGGGCGGTCAGCTCAGGGCGCTTCAGCAGGGCGAGCAGCCCGGCGCCGACGGCGGCAGCGCCGAACTCGACGCCGACGACGATGCCGAAGGTCGGGCTGGTGTCGGCGTCGAACGCCGTACCGTCCGACCAGTGACGCCAGGCGAGGAGGCCGCCGGCCGCCGCCGTGAGTAGCGAGAGAACCGAACCGGCGATCAGCACCGGCCGCCACGGCTTCGGGGGCGCTTCCTGGGCCCAGCCGAACCAGGTGGTGGCGAAGAACCCGAAGACGAACGCCGTCGCCGCCGCGTCTCGGACATGTTCGGTGATCATTTGCGCTCCCCGGGGTGCCGCCTGGGCTCGACGTCTGTCTTCGCCTCTTCGGTCGGCCGCGCTGTGAAGCGACGGCCACGGCGGTAGATCATGCCGCAGCGGGGCGGGCCGCCCTACCCGCACCGGCCCTGGGCGCACTTCTCAACCGTTACGTCCGGCTAGCCGCGCCGCCGGTCACGGAGAGCGCAGCCGTGCGGGCGTGCCGGATCGCGGCCGGGGTGTCGGGAAAGACCAGCCCCTCGCGGCGTAGGTCGTCAGCCACTCCGAGGGTGGCGAGCACCTGGTCGTGGGCGGGAGTGACGCCGGAGAGCAGGACGGTGATCCCGCGTCCGCGCAGCCGTCGGATCGCGTCACCGAGGACGTGTGCGCCGGTGGCGTCCATGGTGGTCACGCGGGACATTCGCAGGATGACCACGCGAACGTCGGCGACCTCGGAGAGTTCGAGCAGGAAGGTGTGGGCCGCGGCGAAGAAGAGCGGCCCGTCCAGCCGGTACGCGACGATGTGTTCGGTGAGCAGCGCGTACTCCTCGTCGCTGTGTTCACCGGGGTCGAGGGGCACCTGTTCCAGCCGGGCGCTGCGGGCTACCGCGCGCAGGGCAAGCACCACGGCGACGCCGACGCCGACCGCCACGGCGGTGACGAGGTCCCAGATCACCGTGACGGCGAAGGTGAGTACCAACACGATTGCGTCGCCCCGGGTGGCGCGGGCCAGCGCCCACAACGAACCAGCCTCCACCATGCGGACTGTGGTGGCCAGCAGTACCCCGGCCAGGGCGGCGAGCGGGATCCGGCCGACCAACGGCGCGGCGGCCAGCACGATGGCGGCGAGGGCGAGGGCGTGGGTGAGGGCCGCCAGCTTCGAGGCCGCCCCGGCGCGGACGTTGACCGCCGTACGGGCGATGGCGGCGGTCGCCGGAATGCCGCCGAAGAGCGGGGCGGCGAGGTTGGCCAGCCCCTGACCGAAGAGTTCCCGGTCCGGGTCGTGCCGCTCGCCGACGGTCATGCCGTCAGCGACGGTGGCGGAGAGCAGGCTCTCCAGGGCGGCGAGCGCGGCGACGGCAAGCGCGCTGGGCAGCAGCACGCCGAGCGCGCCGAGGTCGAGGAAGCCGAGTGAGGGCGCTGGTAGGCCCTGTGGCAGCGCACCGATCCGAACCAGGTCGAGCGGGGCGACCTCGGCGAGGACGGTGACGGCCGCCACGCCGAGCAGCGAGAACGGCAGGCCGGGCCGCCACCGGGCGCCCAGCAACATCAGCGCCGCGACGGCGAGGGCCACCGCGAGCGCCGCCGGCCGCGGGTGTACGACGAAACGGGCGACCGCGTCGGCGGCGACGGCCCAGACCTTCTCCCCGTGCGCGTCGGTGACGCCGAGCGCGGCGGGCACCTGTTGCAGGGCGATGACCACGGCGATGCCGGCGGTGAAGCCCTCCAGCACCGGGGTGGGCAGGTAGCGGACGTACCGGCCCAGGCGGGCCACGGCGAGCGCGATCAGCACCAGGCCGGCCATCGCCCCGACCATGAGCACGCCGGTGGCTCCGAACTGCTGCACCACCGGCACCAGCACCACGGTCATCGCCCCGGTCGGCCCGGAGACCTGGAGGTTGGAGCCGCCGAAGACGGCGGCCACCGCGCCGGCGATCACGGCGGTGATCAGCCCGGCCTGGGCGCCCAGCCCGGAGGTGACGCCGAACGCCAGCGCCAGTGGCAGCGCCACCACCGCCACGGTGAGCCCGGCCAGCAGGTCGCGGCGCGGTGAGCGGTGGACGGCTGCCCAGTCGGCCCGGCCGGGCAGCAGCCCGAGGATCCGCTCGCGGGCCGCCAGTATGGCGACGCTCACCGGTCGCCGCTCGTGGCGCGCAACTCGTCGAGGAGGGCGTCCCGGTCGGTCAGGACAGCGCCGAGGATGCGTCGACCGGCGGCCAGCAGGTCGGCGACGTCGGGGGTGCTGAGCGCGTACATGACGAGGGGGCCGTCGCGGTGTGAGGTGACCATTCCGGCGCGGCGCAGCACGGCGAGCTGCTGGGAAAGGTTCGACGCCTCGACCTCGATCGTGGCGAGCAGGTCGCGGACCGGCTTCGGGCCGTCCTGGAGAAGCTCCAGCACCCGGATGCGCACCGGATGTCCGATAGTGCGAAAAAGCTCGGCCTTCGCCTGGTACAACGGCACCGACATGAACACCTCCCGGTCGACACGAAGACTTTATCACTTGAAGAAATCTTCAACGTGCAGCCAGAGCGATGGCCGGACAGCACACGCGCCGACGAGCGTCATACCTGTGAGTCATATTTATGACTCACAGGTATGACGCCTACCACCACACCAGCCTCCGGGTCGGTCGGCCGACAGTAACGGTCTGCTAGCTCCGCTCGATGTCGTTCACGCAGCGCAGCACCGGCCGACGGGTCAGAGCCGCCTCGTCCAGTGACGCGGCCGCCCGCACCGTGAGGGTGACCGTCTCCCCGGGCAGCAGGGTGACCAGGGCGCTGTCCACGGTGGCCAAGGCGTCCAGGCGGTCCGGGAAGAGGGTCAGGTCGCGCAGCACCGTGCGGGCGGTGACGCGCATCCGCTGACCGCCGTCGACCGGTTCGACAGTCGCGTCCCAGGCCGCCGCCGGCCAGTCGACGTCCCGGTCCTCGGCGAAGAACCACAGCGCCCGTTCGGCGGTCTCCCCCGCCTCGGCGACCAGCAGTTCCCGCCGGGCGTCGTCCGGCCGGGCCAGCTCCGCTGGCAGCGCCAGGGTGACCGCCGAGTACGCGGGGACGTCCAGTTCCATCGTCGTCTTCGCCCGGGGCTCCCCGTCGAGGGTCAGCCGGGTCACCGAGGCCGATGACCGCCACGGCTGGCCGGTCTCGTTCACCGCGACCAGGGCAAGTCCACCGCCACCAGCCAGGCCGCCGTCGCGGGGCTGCACGGTCAACAGCCGGTCGGCGTACGCGTGGCGCAGCGCGTACCACAGCGGTTTGCGGCGACCGTCGCCGTCGACGGCTGACCAGGAGGTGACCGGCCAGCAGTCGTTGAGCTGCCAGACGATGGTGCCCGCGCAGACGCCCCGGTGGGAGCGGAAGTGCTCGACCCCCAGTTGGATGGCCCGCGCCTGGTTGAGCTGCGTCAGGTAGTGCCAGTCGTCGAAGTCCGCCGGGGCGGGAAGGTGCGCGTCCAGGCCCCGCCGGAGCTTGGCGTCGCCGTTGGCGGCCTTCTGGTGGTGGGCCATGCCGGGCGAGTCGGGGGCGAGGGGTTCGTCGCTCAACGCCCGCCGCAGGGTGGCGTACGCCGGTGGGCCCTGGTAGCCGAACTCGGCGACGAAGCGCGGGACGTACTCCCGGTATTTCGGGTAGTCGTCGGTGTTCCACACGTCCCAGATGTGGGTGGTGCCGTGCGCCGGGTCGTTGGGGTGGATCGTCTCGGTGCCCGACCAGGGGCTGCCCGGCCAGTACGGGCGGGTCGGGTCCAGCTCGCCGACGATGCGGGGCAGGACGTCGAGGTAGTAGCCCCGGCCCCAGGTGCGGCCCGCGAGGGGGTCCTGCCAGTCCCAGTCGTGCCAGCCCCAGATGTTCTCGTTGTTGCCGGTCCACAGCACCAGCGACGGATGGGGCGTCAGCCGGGTCACCTGCTCGGTGGCCTCGGCGGCGACCTCGCTGGCGAACGGCTCCTCCTCGGGGTACGCGGCGCAGGCGAAGAGGAAGTCCTGCTGGACGAGCAGCCCGCGTTCGTCGGCGAGGTCGTAGAAGTCCTCCGACTCGTACCGGCCGCCGCCCCAGACGCGCAAGAGGTTGACGTTGGCCCCGATCGCCTGGTCGAACCGCCCGGCCAGCCGATCGCGGGTGATCCGGGTGGGGAACGCGTCGTCGGGGATCCAGTTCACGCCCCGCACGAAGACCGGGACGTCGTTGACCGACAGCACGAACGGGGTGCCGTGGTCGTCGGGGGTGGTGTCCAGCCGCACCGAGCGGAAGCCGACCCGCCGCGACCAGCCGTCCAGGGTGTCCCCGTCCGGCGCGTGCAGGGTCACCTTCAGCAGGTGACGGGCCTGTTCCCCGTACCCCCGTGGCCACCACAGCGCGGGCTCGCGGACGGTGAGGGCCAGCACGGCCGTGCGCTGCCCGGCCGGAACGACCACCTCGGCGTGGACGTCGGCCACTGTGGCGCGGACGGTCAGCGGGACGTCCGCGACCCGCTCGACCTCGACGTGCACCTCGACCCGGCCGTCGCCGCCGGCGAGGGTGACCAGCGGACGGACGCCTGCCAGCCGGGCCGTGGACCAGGCGTGCAGGCCGATGTCCTGCCAGATGCCGGCGGTCACCAGCGTGGGCCCCCAGTCCCAGCCGAAGTTGCAGGCCATCTTGCGGACGAACTGGAAGGGTTCCGGATAGGCGTTGGGGCGGTCGCCGAGGCGCTCACGCTGCGCCTCGGCGTAGCGGTAAGCCGATTCGAACGCGACGGCCAGGTCGTTGTCGCCGTCCCGCAGCAGCGATGAGACGTCGAACCGGTGGCCACGGTGCATGTTCTCGGTACGGCCGACCTCGACCCCGTTGACGCTGATGGTGGCGACGGTGTCCAGGCCGGCGCAGACCAGGTCGACCCGGTCGTGGTCGCCGGCCGGAACTCCGAAGGTCGTTCGGTAGTGCCAGTCGGTACGCCCGATCCAGGCCAGGGACAGCTCATTGTCGTCGAGGTACGGATCGGCGATCAGCCCGGCGTCGAGCAGGTCGGTGTGCACGCACCCGGGCACGGTCGCCGGCACGGACCGACCGGCGACCTCCGCCGGCACCTGCGCTCCGGGTGTGGCCCGCAGGGTCCAGCCGTCGTGGAGTGCCTGTCGACTCAAGACTTCACCGCACCTTCGTGACCTTCGTGGTCGAGAGACGTGGGCTGAACCGGATAAGCTCAGCCACCGTACGATTCGACTTTCGGGCTGTCAACGACCGGTTGACGAGCCGCGAGCGGTAGAGGAGCACGCTGGTGAAGCGGCCGACCATCGCCGACGTCGCCCGTCGCGCGGGCGTGTCCAAGGGTGCCGTGTCGTACGCGCTGAACGGGCAGCCCGGGGTCTCGGCGGCCACCCGAGCACGCATCCTCGCCATCGCGACCGAGATCGGGTTCAGCCCGAGCAGCGCCGCGCGGGCGCTCTCCGCCGCCACCGCCGGCGCCGTCGGCCTGGCCCTGTGCCGGCCCGCCCGGACACTGGGCGTCGAGCCGTTCTTCATGGCGCTGATCAGTGGCGTGGAGGCCGAACTCTCGGCCCGCTCGTACGCGCTGACCCTCCAGGTGGTGGCCGACCACGACGCCGAGATCGCGGTGTACCGGCGCTGGTGGGGCGAGCGCCGGGTGGACGGGGTGCTCGTCTGCGATCTGCGCACCGACGACCGCCGCATCTCCGCCCTGCAACAGCTCCAACTGCCGGCCGTGGTGATCGGCGGGCCGGGCGGCACCGGGGAGCTGGCCAGCCTCTGGTCCGATGACGCGGCGGCGCTGACTGAGGCGGTGGAATACCTGGTGGCGCTCGGCCACCGCCGCATCGCCCGGGTCGGCGGCCTGCCCGACCTGCGCCACACCGAGATCCGTACCGACGCCTTCGCGGCGGTGTGCCAGCGCCTCGGCCTGGCCGAGGCGGTCACCGTCTTCTCCGACTACACCGGCGAGGAGGGTGGACGGGCCACCCGCCGACTGCTCAGCTCCGCCCCGCAGCCCACGGCGGTCATCTACGACAACGACGTGATGGCCGTCGCCGGGCTCTCGGTCGCCCAGGAGATGGGCCTCACCGTGCCGAACGACCTGTCCATCGTGGCCTGGGACGACTCGCCACTGTGCCGGTTGGTGCACCCGGCCCTGACGGCGCTGGGCCGCGACATCCCCGCGTACGGCGCGCATGCCGCCCGTCACCTGCTCGCCGTCATCGGGGGGCAGCCGGCGACGCGCGTGCAGGACGAGAGCCCGCAGTTGACGCCGCGCGGCAGCACGGCACCGCCGCGCGGGAAGTGAACCGGTTCAGTGGCTCAGCGAGACGCCGAGGGGAACTCCTCGAAGTACGCCTCGACCCGCTCGGCGGTGGCCGGACGGGCCAGCGCGAAGCCCTGCCCGTAGCGGCAGCCGGCCCGACGCGCCCCCTCGACCTGGCTCGGTGACTCCAGCTCCTCGGCGACGATCTCCACACCCAACCGCTCGCCCACGTTGACCACCACGTCGATCAGCGGCGGCTGCCCCGCCGGCTGCGCCCCCACCAGCTCGGGGCCCACCTTCAGCAGGTCGATCGGCAGGCGGCGCAGCTGGGCCAGTGACGCGTGCTCGGCCCGGAAGTCGTCCAGCGCGGTGCGGACGCCCAGCGACCGGAGCCCCGCCAGCCGGGCCACCACGGTCGACAGGTCAGCGCCGATCCTCGGCTCGGCCACCTCCACCACCAGCCGCTCCGGCGACACCCCGTACGCGGCCAGCACCGCGGCGGTGCGCTGCACGAAGTCGGGAATGGTCAACTCCCGGGTGGTCACGTTGATCGCCATCCACAGCTCACGGGGGCCCGCCGACCAGTCGGCCAACTGCCGGCAGGCCCGGTCCAGCACCCACCATTCGAACTCGCCGACCAGATCCAGATCCTCGGCGACCGGCAGCAACTCGGCCGGGAGCACCGTGCCCAGCACGGGGCTGCGCCAGCGCAGAAGAGCCTCGGCGCCCACCGGCTGCTGGTCGGTCAGGTCGAGCACCGGCTGGTAGACCAGGTCCAGCTCGCCCCGCGCCACCGCGCCGGGCAGCTCACGTTCCAGGTCGAGCCGGCGCACCAACTGCTCCTCCAGGAACGCGTCGTACCACTCGACCCGGTCCCGGCCGAGCTGCACCGCCCGCCGCCGAGCCAGCTCGGCCTGACGGAGCACGTCGGCCGGCCCTGCTCCACCGACCTCGGCCAGCCCGATGCTCGCCTGCACGCGCAGCACCGAACCGGCCGGTTGGTACGGCGGAGTGAGCGCGGTCAGCAGCCGGGTGCCCAGCGCGTACGCCAGCACCGGCCCGGCGCCGGTGACCACCGCGAAGCCGGTGCCGGTGCAGCCGGTCACCAGGTCGTCGGGCCCGACGACCGCACGGGCCCGCCGGACCGCCTCGGCCAGCACGTCCTCCCGCGCGACCAGGCCGAGCCCGTCCACGCCGTGCAGCTCCACCAGCAGCAGCGCGCCGGTCGACGCGGGGAGCCAGGCGCCGTCGACGCCGGAGGCCGCGGTCGCGTCCACGTCGGACGACCACGGCGCCGCGTCGGGGCTCAGGTCGTGCGTGGACGCGCCCTCGGTCGTACCGGGCCAGGGCGGTTGCGCCGCCCGGTGGCGTCGGATCGTGGAATCGGCGCGTCGGCGGTGCGCGGCGTGCCGCTCCCCGGCGCCCGCGTCGCCGCCGCGCAGCAACTCCCGCAGGACCAGTGGTGGCACCGCCGCCAGGGCGAGCAGCACACTCGTCCGGTCCGGAGTGCGGCCGAACCCCACGTGCAGGCCCGCCGCGAGCAGCAGCACCGACGCCGGGAGCACCACCCGTGGCCAGGTCGCGACGGGTGGGCCGGTGACCGGCTGCGCGCTGGCCGTCGGCACCGCGGACTTCGCGCCGAACGCGGTCAGCAGCATCCCGAGCACCAGCGGCGGCACCGCGAGCAGCGCCGCCCGGCCCGTCGGCGCGGGTGGCAGGATCGTCAGCAGCGCAAGCCCGACCAGGGTGAGCAGGACGCCGCCCCGGCAGATCGCGTCGCCCGAGCGCCGCCCGGACCCGGTGAACGCGTTGAGCGCGGCCATGCCCAGCGCTCCGAGCGCCAGCGCCGCCACCAACCGGGTCGGTGCCGGCAGGGTGTCGGAAGGCAGCAGCAACCAGCCGGCGAGGGTCAGACCGACAGTCGGGCCGGTCGCCTCGACCAGCCCTCGCAGCCGCGCCGCCCGCGGCGGCCGGACCGGGAGCCGACGCAGCCCGGCCACGCACAGGACCGCCACGGTCAGCGATCCGAGCAGCGCGGCAGCCCGGTGCCCGGCGTCGAGCAGCGGCAGCGCGGCGGCGACACACCCGGCCGTCACCACCGCCGCGTCGAGCAGCACGGCTGCCGTCCGCCACGAGGGGCCGGTGGACGGCGGATCGCCGGGTCGGTGGCTGGCGAGCCCGGAGAGTCGTACGCCGGCGAGGGTGGCGCCCGCGCCACCGGACAACGCGATCACCACCGGGGTCGGGACCAGATCGGCGGCCCCGGCGAGGACGAGCAGCGCCACGGCCGTGGACACGGCGGCCTCCGGGGCCGCCCGGCGGGGGACGAGAACACGGAACGGGTACGCGAGGAGCACGGCGGTCGCCTTCGTGAGGGGGCACGGGGCGGTGCGGCGGTGCGGCGGTGCGAGGCGGCGGACGTTGCGGGTCCGCTGCTCAACAGTGAGCAACGACCGACGACCGGATTGGTTACGCGCCGGTCGCCGGCAGGCAGCAGTGACCCGTGTCACTGTACGGCGTCGGGGCTCCGTGGCGCTGCCCGCCGCGACCCGTGCCGAGCAGGGGTGGGATCATCGCAGGGTGAGTACGCCCGACATGGTCCGCTTCCGGTACAACCAAGCCATCCTGGCCGCCGCCGTCATCGCCTTCATCGGCGCCCTGCCGCTGGCCAACGCCCGGGCGTACCTGCTGCCGGTGCTGCTCGTCCCCCTCGCCGTCGGGGTGTGGGCCTGGCGGGCCGGCACCGACGCCGACCCCCGGGAACTGCGCCTGCGGGCGCTGTTCGGGCAACGTCGGATCGGCTGGGACCGGGTCGTCGAGCTGGCCACCGACGCGCGCGGACGGGCCGTCGCCCGCCTCGACGACGGCCAGCAGGTCGTCCTGCCGGCGGTCCGTGGCACCGACCTGCCCCGACTGGTCTCGGCCACCGGCCAGACACTGCCGGACGAGGCCGCCGAAACACCCGGCCCGTGAGCCCGACCCGGACCGCGCGGCCCGATCAGTAGCCGTCGACCACCGTGTTGATCAGCGGCTGACCGGCGGTGAACCGCCGTACCTGGTCGCCGACCAGCCGGTACGCGCGCGGCAGCAGCCCGCGCACCGAGCCGCCCACGTGCGGGGTGAGCAGCACGTTCGGCATCGTCCACAGCGGGGAGTCGGCGGGAAGCGGCTCCGGGTCGGTGACGTCCAGCGCGGCCGAGATCCGACCGGTGGCCAGTTCGGCGACGAGCGCCTCGGTACGGGCCACCGGACCGCGGGCCGCGTTGACGAGCAGCGCCCCGTCGGGCATCGCGGCCAGGAAGTCCTCGTCGATCAGGCCGCGGGTCTGGTCGGTGAGCGGCACCAGCACGACCACCACGTCGGCGTCGGGCAGCAGCCGGGGCAGCTCCGCGACGGCGTGCACCCCCTGCTCGGGCCGGGCCGTCCGGGCGACCAGGGTGAAGCTCACGTCGAACGGCGCGAGCCGGTCCCGCACCGCCGTGCCGATCGAGCCGGCCCCGACGATCAGCACCCGCTTGCCGGTCAGCTCGTCGGTCGGCGCGTTGCCGTCGTACGCCCACCGCCGCTCGGCCTGCGCGCGGGCGAAGGCTCCGAAGGCCCGCAGCTGGGCCAGGATCGCGGTGACCACCCACTCGGCGGTGGACGGGTCGTGCACCCCCCGGGCGTCGCAGAGGGTGACCCCCTCGGGTATCCGGCCGACCCAGGCGTCCGCCCCGGCGGAGAGCAGCTGCACCGCCTGCAGATCGGGGAGCTCGTGCAGCAGCGCGGTCGCGTCCGACCCGCTCAGGAACGGCGGTACCCAGAAACGGACGTCGGCCGGGTCGGACGGCAACCGGTCGGCGTGTTCGGCGACCTCCACCGTCACGTCCGGGGGCAGCTCGCCGACGAGGTTCAGGCCGGCCTGATGCGGAATCCATACCTTCACGTCCGCCGACGATAGCCGCCGGCGCGACGGCCGGTGCGGGCACGGCGGCGATCCGGCGTCACGGGGGATGGCGCGCGGCGGCGGCGCGGGCGAGACTCGGCACACCGATGTTCGGTCCCGGCCCTGACGAGGTATAACCAAGGATCGGAGGGCCGGTCGGCCTCCGCCCCGGCAGACAGGTGCTCGATGACCGACGGCTCCCCCGCCAGCGCGCGACGCTCGATCACCCCGCCCCCGGCGCTCGGCGACGCGGCGCGGCTGCGCGCGCTGGCCGACACCGGTCTGGACGCCGTACCGGACGAGGCGTTCGACCGGTTCGCCCGACTGGTCAGTGACCTGCTGGAGGTTCCGGTCGCGCTGGTCTCCCTGGTCTCCGCCGACCGGCAGTTCTTCCCGGGCGCGGTGGGTCTGCCCGAGCCGTGGTCACAGCGGCGGCAGACACCGTTGAGCCACTCGTTCTGCCAGCACGTGGTGGACATCGAGGTGCCGATGGTGTTGCCGGACGCCCGGCTCTACCCCCGCGTACGCGACAACCTGGCCATCGACGACCTCGGCGTCGTCGCGTACGCCGGTATGCCGTTGACCGACCTCTCCGGCCGGGTGCTCGGCGCGCTGTGCGCCATCGACAACAAGCCCCGGGCGTGGACCGCCGGGCAGCTGCGGACGCTGGCCGACCTCGCCGCCGCCTGCTCGTCGGAGCTGCGACTGCGGATCGCTTTGGACGGCGCGCAGGAGGCGCGTCGGCGGGTCGTTCGGGCGCACCAGCGGCTGGAGCTGCTGGCCGGGGTGAGCGAGACGCTCGCCGGCACGCTGGACGTGGGCACGTCGCTGCGCCGGCTCGCCGCCACCATGGTGCCGCTGCTCGCCGACTGGTGCCTGCTCACGCTGGTCGGGCCATCCGGACAGCCCACGGAGGTGGTCGCGGTGCACCGCGATCCGGCGCGGACGCCGGACGTCGACCGCTTCGCCGAGCTGCTGCGGACGGGGCTGAGCCAGGATTCCATCATCCGGGCGGTGCTGCGCACCGGCCAGCCGCGGCTCGGCGGCGTCGCGTCGCTGGACGACGTGGCGCGGGGCACCACCGATCCGGAGATGCCGGCAATCGCCGAGCGGCTGGGTATCGCCTCCTACCTCAGCGTGCCGGTGCGGGCCGTCGGGGGCACCGTGCTGGGCGCGATCACGCTGGTCAACGCCCCCGACCGTCAGCAGTTCGACGACCGCGACCTGCTCACCGCCGCGGACATCGGCCGCCGGGCCGGGCAGTCCGTCGGCAACAGCTCGATGTACGGCGAGCAGCGGCACGTCGCCGAGGTGCTGCAACACAGCATGCTGCCGCGGCTGCCGGTCGTGACGGAGTTGGAGCTGGCGGCCCGCTACCAGCCGGCGGCCGACCGGGTGGAGGTGGGCGGCGACTGGTACGACGCCTTCGTGCAACCCGACGGCGACCTGATCGCGGCGATCGGGGACGTGGCCGGGCACGACATCGAGGCGGCGGCGACCATGGGCCAACTACGCAACCTGGTGCGTGGCAACGCGTTCGGACGGCCGGACTCGGTCGGGGCGTTGATGAGCCACCTGGACAGCGCCATCCGCGGCCTGCGGCTGCCCATCGCGGCCACCGCGACGCTGGTGCGCATCTGTGACCGGCGCTCCGGCGTCCGCGAGGTGACCTGGTGCAACGCCGGGCACCCGCCGGCCTTGGTGGTCCGGGCCGGCGGTGCGGTGGAGGTCCTCGCAGCGACGCCGGAGCCGTTGCTGGGCCTGGCCCGGCCCACGCCGCGGGCCAGCCACTCGACCAGCCTGACCACCGGCGACACGCTGCTGCTCTACACCGACGGGCTGATCGAGCGTCGGGACCGGTCCATCGACGACGGGCTCGCCGAGCTGGCGCACCGGTTGACCGGCACCGACACCGTCCCCCTCGACGACCTGTGTGACCTGCTGCTCGCCTCGATCCAGCACCGCGAGGACGACACGGCGCTGCTGGCCGTCCGGGCCCGCTGAGCGGTCGCGGCACACGCCGAGGCCCATCTGTCGGGCCCGGCCGGGCCGACCGGCGGGCTACCCTGGGCCGGGTGAGAGCCCGTCTCCCGTACCCTCGCGTCCGCCGCCTC
This sequence comes from Micromonospora sp. NBC_00617, assembly GCF_045161355.1. Classification (NCBI taxonomy): domain Bacteria; kingdom Bacillati; phylum Actinomycetota; class Actinomycetes; order Micromonosporales; family Micromonosporaceae; genus Micromonospora; species Micromonospora sp. NBC_00617. The sequence continues at coordinate 4,472,370 of NZ_CP107751.1, forward strand.
CGGGTGGTCCTCGCGGCGTCCTGCGCGGCGCTGCTGCTCGCCACGGGTTGCAGCTTCGGCGAGCCGGAGCCCGACCCGGCGGGTGAGCCGCCCAACCTGCCGACCCCGTCGGCGCCGGCGAGCGCTGGCGGCGCGGGCCAGCAGGCGGCGGTAACCGTCCTGGCCAAGGGGCTGCGGGTGCCGTGGGCCATCGCGTTCCTGCCCGACGGCGGCGCGCTGGTCACCGAACGGGACAGCGGCCGGATCCTCCAGGTCGGTCCGGAGTCCGGGCCGGACGGGCTGCGGGTCCGGGTCGTGCAGACGATCAGCGACGTGGCGGCGGCGGGCGAGGGTGGCCTGCTCGGCATCGCCGTCTCCCCCGGCTACGCCCGGGACCGGACGGTCTTCGTCTACTACACCTCCGAGCAGGACAACCGGGTCGCCCGCCTGCAACTCGGCGGGCAACCCACCCCGATCCTCACCGGCATCCCGAAGGCGAACGTGCACAACGGTGGCGGGTTGGGCTTCGGCCCGGACGGGCAGCTCTACGTCAGCACCGGTGACGCGGGCGAGCGCCCCAACGCGCAGGACACGAAGAGCTTCGGCGGCAAGATCCTGCGGATCACCGCCGACGGCAAGCCCGCGCCGGGCAACCCGTACCCCGGCTCCCCGGTCTGGTCGCTGGGTCACCGCAACGTGCAGGGCTTCGCCTGGGACGACGCCAAGCGGATGTACGCCGTGGAGTTCGGCCAGAACACCTGGGACGAGATCAACCAGATCACCAAGGGCGGCAACTACGGGTGGCCGGAGGTCGAGGGGCGGGCCGGCGACAAGCGGTTCACCGACCCGATCACGCAGTGGGCGACGTCCGACGCGTCCTGCTCCGGGCTGGCCGCGGCGGACCGGCTGCTGGTCACCGGCTGCCTGCGCGGCAAGCGGCTCTGGGTGATGGAGCTGACCGACACCGGCACGCTGCTCGGGCAGCCCAGCGAGCTGCTCACCAATCGGTACGGTCGGCTGCGCGCGGTGGCCGCCGCACCGGACGGTTCGCTCTGGGTGAGCACCTCCAACCACGACGGGCGGGGTGATCCGGCGGCCGACGACGACCGCCTCCTGCGGGTGGTCTTCGCCGGCGGCGACGGCGGTCGCAGCTGACCTGCGTCACCTTCCGCGCAGGTTTGCCAAGATCTTTCGATGGGCAGGTCAGAATCTCAGCATGGACGGGCAACGCGACGAGCAGCACGACGACGCCGAGGGCCGGGGTGACCCGGTGACCGGCGGCGAGCCGTCGCGCCCGTCGCGCCGGCGGATCGGCCGGCCCGGCGGGCCGGTGCGGCGCACGGGGGTGATCCTCGCCGTGCTCGTGGTGGCCCTGGCCGGGGCGGTGCTCGGGGTGCTGGCCGGCGGTCGGGTGGACACCGACATCGGGCCGTTCCGGGCCAATCTCACCCTCTCCCCGTCCAGCGAGGGCGGGACGACCATCGACGTGCCACCGCTCGGTGCCCTGCTGCTCGACAGCCACAGCGGGCCGACCCACCTCACCGTGCGGCTGGGCGCGCTGGACCAGGGGCGCACCGAGGCGCTGCTCGACGACCCGGCGAGCATCAGCCGAGCCAGCCAGAGCGCCGTGGAGGACGTCCGCTCCGGGGTGATGCGGCTGGGCCTGCGAACCCTCGCCTCGGCGGTGCTGGTCACCCTCATCCTGGCCGGGTTGATCTTCCGCGATGTGCGGCGCACCGCCTGGGCGGGCGGGTTGGCGCTGCTGGTCACCGCCGGCAGCCTCGGCACGGCCGCGGCGACCCTGCGCCCCCAGGCGATCGAGGAGCCGCGCTACGAGGGCCTGCTGGTCAACGCCCCCGCCATCGTCGGCGACGCCCGCCGCATCGCCAATGACTACACCAAGTACGCCGAGCAGCTGCAACGCATCGTCGGCAACGTCAGTCAGCTCTACACGACGGTGTCGGCGCTGCCGGTGTTGGAGCCGGCGCCCGGCACCACCCGGGTCCTGCACGTCTCCGACATGCACCTCAACCCGACCGGCTGGCAGCTGATCCGCACGGTGGTGGAGCAGTTCGGCATCGACGTGGTCATCGACACCGGGGACATCACCGACTGGGGCAGCGAGCCGGAGGCGTCCTTCGTCGGATCGATCAGCCTGCTCAAGAAGCCGTACGTGTTCATCCGCGGCAACCATGACTCGGGCAAGACCGCCGCGGCAGTGGCCCGCCAGCCGAACGCGATCGTGCTGAACAACTCGACCACCACGGTCGCCGGCCTGACCATCGCCGGCATCGGCGACCCGCGCTTCACCCCGGACAAGAACACCTCACCGGCCGGCAGCGGGCTGACCCAGGAGGTCGCCGACCAGGTGATCGGCGTCGGTACGCAGCTCGCCGCGACGGTGCGCAGCTCGCCCCGGCCGGTCAACATCGCGCTGGTGCACGACCCGGCGTCGGCCGGGCCGCTCGCCGGCACCTGCCCGCTGGTGCTGGCCGGGCACACCCACGCCCGACAGGTCTCCAAGCTGCCGCAGGCACCCGGCCAGCAGCCCACCGCCCTGTTCGTGGAGGGTTCGACCGGCGGGGCCGGGCTGCGCGGGCTGGAGGGTGAGAAGCCGACCCCGCTGTCGATGACCGTGCTCTACTTCGACCAGCAGAAGATGCTCCAGGCGTACGACGACATCACCGTCGGCGGCACCGGCCAGGCCCAGGTCAACCTGGAACGCCACATCGTGCAGGACCCGAACGCCGGCACTCCCGCGTCGGTCACCCCCACCCCGACCCGCTGAGCGCGAGCTGCCGCCTGCCCACCCGCCGACTCGGCGGTGCCCGCCCGCCTGCCCTGCGGAGCCCGAGCCCGAGCCGAGCCGAGCCCGGCCCGAGCCGAGCCGAGCCCGAGCCGGGCCCGCGCCGGGCCCGACGGTGTCTGCGCAGCCTTTGCTCTGCTTCAACGGACGCAACAGTTACGTCGGGTTACTCCGCTCCCGCTGCGCGCACCCGAATTTCTGCAGCTCAGCATGGCGTTGCGCATAGTGAAGCAGAGCAAAGGGCAAAGAGAACCCCACCGACCGGGGGACGCTCCTCACTCTCAGTGGCGGCGGCAGTGAGACACGAAGGCCGGCACACGCTGCCCGGCGCACGCGGGCACAGCCCACCCATCGAGGGCGAGGTCAGCGCAGGGCGAGCGCGGCCAGGGCGGCGTTGACGATGCTGCCGGGCATCAGGTCGTGCAGCTCGTACAGGTCGGCCACACTGCCGGATTGGCCGAACTCGTCCACCCCGAGCGGCACCGCCGGGGCGCCGAGCGCCGACCCGAGCCAGGCCATCGCGTGTGACGCCGCGTCGTGCACGGTCACCACCGGCACCCGATCGGCGAACGCGGACCGCAGCGCGCCCGGCACGCTGGGTACGGTCGCGGTCCGTACGCCCTGACGTAGGGTGCGCTGCCAGGCCCGGTAGAGCCGGTCGAGACTCGTCACGTCGACCACGTGCGCGGCGACGCCCTCCTCGGCCAGCTCCGCCGCGGCGGCCAGCACCTCCGGCAGCACCGCGCCGGAGGCGGCGAGCTGCACCACCGGGGCGTCGACCAGGTGCGGGTACGCCTGGTGCGCGTCGACCAGCCGGTACGCCCCGGCGACCACCTGCCGGCGCAGCACCGCGTCGCCGAGCCGGGCCCGGGCCGCCTCGAACGGCGCCTGGTCCAGCGGTCGGGTGCTCAGCCGGAAGTAGTACGCCCCGTCCTCGGTCGGCGCCGCCGTCGCGGCCGGGGTCGCCCCGCCCGCGATCTGCCCGAGGGCGTCGCAGAGCAACCAGTCGAGGCTGCCCGCGTACGCCGGTTCGAGGAACGTCACCCCGGGCAGCTCCAGGCCGACGGACGCGGTGATGGTGGACTGATGGGCGCCACCCTCGGGAGCGAGCGTGATGCCCGACGGGGTGCCGGCCACCACGAACCGGGAGCCCGAGTAGGTGCCGTACAGGAACGCGTCCAGGCCGCGCAGCACGAACGGGTCGTAGACGGTACCCACCGGCAGCAACGGCTGCCCCGACAGGTCCCACGACAGGCCGAGCTGACCCAGCAGCAGGAACAGGTTCATCTCCGAGATGCCCAGCTCGATGTGCTGCCCGGAGGGGCTCTCGGTCCAGCGCAGCATCCGGTCCTCGGTCCAGGAACGCTGCTCGGTGGGGGCGAACACCCCGGTCTTGTTGATGAACCCGGCGAGGTTCGTGGAGGTGGCCACGTCCGGGGCGGTGGTGACCAGGTAGCGGCCCACCTCCCGGTCCCGCGCCAGGTCCACCAGCACCCGACCGAAGACCTCCTGCGTGGAGATCGGCTTGTTGGCGCGTACTCCCGTGCTCTCCGGAACGGTGACCCCCAGCGCGCGCTCGCGCGGCGCGCGGGACAGCGCCTCCCGGCGGGCGCCGGCCCGGATGCCGGCCGGTGACGCCGGGTCGAGGCGGTCCCACTCGGTCTGCGCGGTCAGGCCCTGCGCGGCCCGCAGCGCGTCGACCTGCTCGGTGCTGAGCAGCGCCGAGTGGTTGCGCGGATTGCCGGCGATGGGCAGACCCCAACCCTTGACGGTGTACGCGAAGACGACGCTGGGCCGGTCGGTGACTGCGTCGCACTGGGCGTACGCGTCGAGCATCGCGGACAGGTCGTGCCCACCCAGGTCGGTGACGAGCGGACGCAACTCCTCGTCGTCGATGCCCGCCACGAACGCGCCCACCTCGGCCGGCGCACCGTCCAGGAACTGCTTGCGCAGGGCCGGGCCGGTCAACCCGAACAGCGACTGGTACTGCTCGTTCGGCATCGCGTCGATCCAGTCGCGCAGCGCCTCGCCACCCGGCCGGGCGTACGCCTCGGCGAGCCGACGGCCGTACTTGACCTCCACGACGTGCCAGCCGGCCGCCTCGAACTGACCGCGCCACTGCTTGATCCGGATGCCGGGCACCACCCGGTCCAGCGACTGCCGGTTGAAGTCGACAAGCCACATCACGTTGCCCAGCCCGGTGGTGGCCGGGTCGGCGACGGCCTCCCAGATGTTGCCCTCGTCCAGCTCGGCGTCGCCGATCAGCGCCACGAACCGGGAGTGCGGCCGGGTGCCGAAGTGCGCGTCGACGTAGCGGCGGGTGGCGGCGGCGAACAGCGGCGCCGCCGCGCCGAGACCCACCGAGCCGGTGGAGAAGTCCACCTCGTCCGGGTCCTTGGTGCGCGACGGGTACGACTGGAGGCCGCCCCGGGCCCGCAGCCGGGGCAGGTACGAGCGGTCCAGGTTGCCCAGCAGGTACTGGATGGCGTGGAACACCGGCGAGGCGTGCGGCTTGACGGCGACGCGGTCCTCGGCGTCCAGGTGCGCGAACCACAGCGCGGTCATCGCCGTGACAAGGGACGCGCTGGACGCCTGGTGGCCGCCGACCTTCACCCCGTCGCCGGTGGCCCGGTCGTGGTTGGCGGCATCCACTATCCGGGTGGCGAGCCAGAGCACCCGCCGCTGGATCTCGTCGAGGACATCGAGGTCGTGCTGGTTCACGGTGGCTCCATCCGGGCGTCGCCGTTGACGCCCTAGCAACAAGGGGTGCAGAGGTGCAGAGGGTGCAAGGAAGGGCCCCTTCTTAACGCCTGGTGCATAAGAAGGGGCCCTTCCTAACCGATCAGCCCTGGACGCCGAGGCGCTCCAGGATCAGCTCACGGACGGTCTTCGCGTCGGCCTGCCCACGGGTGGTCTTCATGACCGCGCCGACGAGGGCGCCGGCCGCCGCGACCTTGCCGCTACGAATCTTGTCGGCGATGCCGGGGTTGGCGGCGATCGCCTCGTCCACGGCGGCGGTGAGCGCACCGGTGTCCGAAACGACCTCCAGGCCACGGCTGGTCATGATCTCGGTGGGCGAGCCCTCACCGTCGACCACGCCCTCCAGCACCGTACGGGCCATCTTGTCGTTGAGCTTGCCCGCGTCGACCAGGCCCTGCAACTCGGCGACCTGCGCGGGGGTGGCGCCGATGTCGGCCAACTCCACGCCGCTCTCGTTGGCCCGCCGGGACAGCTCGCCCAGCCACCACTTGCGGGCCGCCGCCGGGGTGGTGCCGGCGGCCACGGTGGCCTCGATCAGCTCGACCGCGCCGGCGTTGAGCACCGACTGCATGTCCAGGTCGGACAGGCCCCACTGCTGCTGAAGCCGACGCCGGTGCACCCGGGGCAGCTCCGGCAGGGCGGCCTTCAGCTCGGCGACCCAGGCCGGGTCCGGGGCGATCGGCACCAGATCCGGCTCCGGGAAGTACCGGTAGTCGGTGGCCGTCTCCTTCGAGCGCCCCGGCGTGGTGTCACCGGTGTCCTCGTGGAAATGCCGGGTCTCCTGGGTGATCCGGCCGCCCGCGTCCAGCACCGACGCCTGCCGCAGCATCTCCGAGCGGACCGCCCGCTCCACCGAGCGCAGCGAGTTGACGTTCTTGGTCTCGGTGCGGGTGCCCCACTCCTGGCCCGGCAGGTTGAGCGAGGTGTTCACGTCACAGCGCAGCGAACCCTCCTCCATCCGCACGTCCGAGACCCCGAGCGTGCGGATCACGTCGCGCAGCTCGGTGACGTACGCCTTGGCGACCTCGGGGGCGAGCGCGCCGGTGCCCGGGATCGGCTTGGTGACGATCTCGACGAGCGGGATGCCGGCCCGGTTGTAGTCGACAAGCGATTCGGTCGCACCGTGGATGCGGCCGGTCGCGCCACCGACGTGCAGCGTCTTGCCGGTGTCCTCCTCCAGGTGCACCCGCTCGATCTCGATGCGCACCGTCTCGCCGTTCACCTCGACGTCCAGGTAGCCGTCGACGCAGATCGGCTCGTCGTACTGGCTGATCTGGAAGTTCTTCGGCATGTCCGGGTAGAAGTAGTTCTTGCGGGCGAACCGGCACCACTGCGCGATCGAGCAGTTCAACGCCAGGCCGATCCGGATGATCGCCTCGATGGCCGCCTTGTTGGCCACCGGCAGCGAGCCGGGCAGCCCCAGGCACACCGGGCAGACCCGGGTGTTCGGCTCGCCGCCGAAGTCCGTCGGGCAGCCGCAGAACATCTTGGTGTTCGTGCCCAGCTCGACGTGGGTCTCCAGGCCGATCACCGGTTCGTAGCGTGCGACGACCTCGTCGTACGCGGGAAGCGTCGTCGTCATCTGGGCTCCTGCCTCACAGTGCCGGTGGGGTGAACGTGCCGACCGCGGACTCCAGCGCGGCGGCGACCCGGTACATCCGGTCGTCGGCCATCGTCGGGGCCATCACCTGCAGGCCGACGGGCAGCCCCTCGGAGAGGCCGCAGGGCACCGAGATGCCTGGCCCGCCGTACAGGTTGGTCGGGATGGTGAACAGGTCGGCCAGGTACATCTGGTACGGGTCGGCGGTGCGGGCGCCGATCGGGAAGGCCGTGAACGGGGTGGTCGGCGAAATCAGCGCGTCGACCCGCTCGAACGCGGCCGTGAAGTCCCGGGTGATCAGCGTACGGACCTTCTGCGCCTGCCCGTAGTACGCGTCGTAGTAGCCCGACGACAGCGCATACGTGCCGACCATGATGCGGCGCTTGACCTCGGGGCCGAAACCGGCCTCCCGGGTCAGCGACATGACCTCCTCCAGCGACCGGTTTCCGTCGTCGCCGACCCGCAGGCCGAACCGGACGCCGTCGAACCGGGCCAGGTTGGAGGAGCACTCGCTCGGGGCGATCAGGTAGTACGCCGGCAGCGCGTACGCGAACGTCGGGCAGGAGATCTCCACGACCTCGGCGCCCATCTTGGTCAGCGCGTCCACCGACTCGCGGAACGCGGCCATCACGCCCGGCTCGGCGCCCTCGCCGACGAATTCGGTGACGATGCCGAGCCGTACGCCGGTCAGGTCGCCGGTCGCGCCCAGCTTGGCCGCCGCCACCACGTCCGGTACGGGCTGCGGGATGGAGGTGGAGTCACGCGGGTCGTGCCCGGCGATCACCTGGTGCAGCAGGGCCGCGTCGAGCACGTTGCGGGCGCACGGGCCGGGGGTGTCCAGCGACGACGAGAACGCGACCAGCCCGTACCGGGAGGTGCCGCCGTAGGTGGGCTTCGCGCCGACGGTGCCGGTGACCGCGCCGGGCTGGCGGATCGAGCCGCCGGTGTCCGAGCCGATCGCCAGCGGCGCCTCGTACGCGGCCAGCGCGGCGGCGCTGCCACCACCCGAGCCACCCGGGATCCGGCTCAGGTCCCACGGGTTGTGCGTCGGGCCGTACGCCGAGTATTCCGTGGAGGAGCCCATGGCGAACTCGTCCATGTTCGTCTTGCCGAGCATCACCGTGCCGGCCTCGCGCAGCCGCTGCACGATCGTCGCGTCGTACGGCGGGCGCCAACCCTCCAGGATCTTGGAGCCGACGGTGGTCGGCACGCCACGGGTGGCGAGCACGTCCTTGACTGCGACCGGCACACCCGCGAGGGGGCCGAGCACCTCGCCGGCGGCGCGGCGCTCGTCTACCGCGCGGGCCGCGGCGAGCGCGCCATCGGTGTCGACGTGCAGGAAGGCGTGCACCTGCTCGTCGACCGCGGCGATCCGGTCCAGGTGCGCCCGGGTCACCTCGACGGCGGAGGTTTCGCCGCTGGCGACCAGCGCGGCGATCTCCGTCGCGGTCATTCTGGTCAGATCGCTCATGCCGTCACTCCGCTTCGCTCCGCGACGCCAGTCGCCCGTGCACGTCCGCTCATGAGGCCACGTCCTCGGTCAGGATGCGCGGCACGCGGAACCGCTGGTCCTCGGCGTCCGGCGCGCCCGACAGCGCCTCCTGCGGTGTCAGGCACGGCGTGACGACGTCCTCGCGGAAGATGTTGGTCAGCGGCACCGAGTGCGAGGTCGGCGGGATGTCCGCGGCGGTGACCTCGCCGACCTGGGCGACCGCCTGGAGGATCACGTCGAGCTGGCCGGCGAAGGTGTCCAGCTCCTCCTCGGTGACGGCGAGCCGCGACAGGCGCGCCAGGTGCGCGACCTCCTCGCGGGAGATGGCGGCCATCCGTGCCCCCTTCTGATGTCCTACTGGTCGGGCGGTGTGCCGGCGCGCGACGCGTGCGGCGTGACGCGCGGTGACCGGAGCGAGTCTATTGTTCCGCCCCCTCCGCCGGCTGCTCGGGTGGGTCAGCGGGTCGACCGGCGGCCGGCCTCCGGCTCGGGGCCACCCGTCGGGCGGACCGGCCGGTAGCGGGCCAGCCAGGTGACCAACTCCTCGGCGGGCATCGGACGGGCGTAGAACCAGCCCTGGGCGGCGTCGCAGCCGGCGGCGTACAACATCCGCCAGGTCCGCTCGTCCTCCACGCCCTCGGCGACCACCCGCAGCCCCAACGCGCCCGCCAACTCGATCATCGACCGGACGATCGCCGCGTCGTCGGCGTCCTCGGCCATGCCGAGCACGAACGACCGGTCCACCTTCACCTCGGACAGCGGAAGTCGGCGCAGATGTTGCATCGAGGAGTAGCCGGTGCCGAAGTCGTCCAGCGCGATGGCCACCCCGATGCGGTGCAGCCGGGAGATGGTTGCCAGCACCCGGCGCGGATCGGCCATCAGGGCGCCCTCGGTGATCTCCAGTTGCAGCCGTTCGGCCGGCACCCCGTAGCGGGCCAACCGGTCGGCGATCTGGTCGGCGATCTCGCCGGTGTGCAGATCGCGCACGCTGACGTTCAGCGCCGCACGCAACCCGATGCCGGCCGCCGACCACTTGGCGAGCTGCTCCACCACGTCGTCCACCACTCGCCTGGTGAGCAGCCGCATCACCGCGCTCTGCTCGGCGACCCGGATCAGCTCCTCCGGGTCGACCATGCCCCGGCGCGGGTGCCGCCAGCGCAGCAGGGCCTCGACGCCGACGACCTCGCCGGTCGCGATGGCGATCTGCGGTTGGTAGTACATGGTGATCTCACCGGCGTCGTCGACCGGCTCGCCGCCGTCGCGCACCCACCCGGTCGACTCGGTCGCCTGGGCCTCGGGAACCGACCCGCCTTCGCGCCCCGGACGGTCTCTGCCCGGCGGCGGCACCGCACCGCCGTTCGGCGACCGCCGCCCCTGGCCGCCGACATGCCGGTCCCGGAACGGGCCGGAACGGGTGCCGGGGATCGTCGCGCGGCTGTTGCGGCCCCGGATCGGGTCGGCGGCGGTGGCGATCCGATTGATCAGCTCGTCGTCGTGCAGCAGTTCGGCGCCGGCCCGCCGCCGGCGGCCCCACCACCGCCCGCCCGCCGGCGACGCCGGGGCGACCAGCGGCGCACCGCCCGGATGCGGCGTGGCCTTGGCCGCCGCCGGAGTGGGCAGCGCCGCACCGTCACCGCCGCGCACCTCGGCCTCCACGGCGAGGGGTACGTCTGCCGTCCGCTCGGGCTCACCCGGCTCGGCGGCCGGCCGGCCGGATTCCAGCACCCGGCGGAGGTCGGCGAGGAGACCGAGCCGCTCGGCCGAGTTGTGGTCCGACTCCGGGGCGTACACGGCCACCGTGTCGTTGCGGTGCTTGGCGTCGTACATCGCCACGTCGGCGTGCCGCATCAGGGTGGCGAAGTCCTCGCCGTGCTCCGGGAAGAGAGCGATCCCGATGGAGCCGCCGACGTCCAACGGCAGCCCGTCCAACGGCACCGGCTCGGCCAACGCCCCGACCACCCGGTCGGCCAGCTCACGCGCCTGGCTGGCGTCGGTCAGCCCGGTCATCACGATGGCGAACTCGTCCCCACCCAGCCGGGCGATCATCTGCGGCCGAGGCTCCACGTCGGTGAGCCGGGCGCTGACCTCGACCAGCAGCCGGTCGCCCACCGCGTGCCCGAGCGCGTCGTTGACGTTCTTGAAGCGGTCCAGGTCGATGAGCAGCAGCGCCAGGTGCCCGCCGGGCTCGCCGCGGGCGGTCCGCTCGGCGTGCAGGTGCACCTGCTCGGCCACCTCGGCCAGCAGCGCCTTGCGGTTGGGCAACCCGGTCAGCGGGTCAGCGGCGGCGAGGTGCTGCTGCTCGACGGTCAGCCGGGCCATCCGGTACACGGCGAAGAGCGGCACCAGCACCAGCGGGATCAGCGCCGCGCTGAGCCGGGCGGCGGCGACCAGCACCGGGGCGAGCAGCAGCAGCGAGCCGGTGGAAAGCAGTTCGAAACCGACGCCCTGGCGGACGGTGGGCCACCAGCGGTCGCCGAAGCGCAGTCGCACCGCCCAGCTCACCAGGCCGTAGTTCACGACGAACCAGGCCAGCGTCGCCCCGCCGACGGCGGCCACGTCCGCGGGGTGCAGGCGACCGCCGTCGAAGACGGTGCCCGGCCCGAGGTGGATGACGCCGTACGCGGCGGCGAGGGCGCAGGCGTACTGGGCGACGTTGAACGCGGTCCGCCAGGCGGCGTGGCGCATCCGCCAACCCGAGACGATCACCCCCACGGCCTGCACCGCCACCGCCGGGCCGAGCCCCCAACCGAGCAGGATCGCGAAGGTGAAACAGGTGGACGGGAAGACCGCCGAGGTCTGCCGTCGCCCCGGCGGGACGAACGGGCGCGCGTCGCAGACCACCGCGAGGGCGGCCATCGTCCAGAACGCCACCGGTAGGCGGGGCAGCTCGTCGGGGAGCGTCGTGAGTGGACCCGTTGCGGTCACCGCCGCGACCACCAGGATGCCGACGACGAAGGCGGCGAACGGCGTCACCCGCCCAGGCGGGACGGAGTTGCGCGGGTCGGCGACCTCCATCACACCTCCCGAGGAACGGTCGACGTGCCAATGAGCACGCCGTGACCCAATGAAACGCCCTCAGCCCCGGGTTTCCCGGTATGACAGTCACGAATCGGTCGTAGTCGTAATTAAGTTGGTATACGCGACGGGCCGCCACGTCGGCACGTCGCCGCGGTCAGCCCTCCACCCGGGCGACCTCCCGTGCGGCGTCCGGACCGGCGTCCAACAGCACCCGGAACCCGGCCTCGTCGAGCACCGGCACCTTGAGGCTGGCGGCCTTGTCGGCCTTGGATCCCGGGTTGTCCCCCACGACGACGAAGCTCGTCTTCTTGGAGACCGACCCGCTGACCTTGCCGCCCCTGGTCTGCACGGCCTCGGCGGCCTGGTCGCGCGAGAAACCGGCGAGGGTGCCGGTCACCACGACGGTCAACCCTTCGAGGGGGCGCGGGCCCTCGTCGACGGCCTCCTCAGCCATCCGTACGCCCGCCTCGGCCCACTTGCGGACCACCTCGCGGTGCCAGTCCACGGCGAACCACTCCCGGATGCTGGCCGCGATGGTCGGCCCGACCCCGTCGACCGAGGACAGCTCCTCCTCGCTGGCGGCGTCGATCGCCTCCATCGAGCGGAAGTGCCGGGCCAGCGCCTGGGCGGCGGTGGGGCCGACGTGCCGGATGGAGAGCGCCACCAGCACCCGCCACAGGTCACGCTCCCGGGCGACGGCCAGATTGTCGAGCAGCTTGACCGCGTTGCTGCCGAGGCTGCCGTCCTTGTTGACGAAGAACGGTGACCGGGACAGCTGGTCGGCGTCGAGCTGGAAGAGGTCGCCCTCGTCGGCGATGATCTCCGCGTCCAGCAGTGCCGCCGCGCCCTTGTAGCCCAGCACCTCGATGTCGAACGCGCCACGACCGGCGAGGTGGAACACCCGCTCGCGGAGCTGGGCCGGGCAACTGCGGGTGTTGGGGCACCGGATGTCGACGTCGCCCTCCTTGGACGGCGCGAGCGGGGTGCCGCAGGCCGGGCAGGTGGTCGGCATGACGAACGGACGGGCGTCGGCGGGCCGCAGATCGACCACCGGGCCGAGCACCTCGGGAATCACGTCGCCGGCCTTGCGCAGCACCACCGTGTCGCCGATCAGCACACCCTTGCGCTCGACCTCGCGGGCGTTGTGCAGGGTGGCGAGCGCGACGGTGGAGCCGGCCACCCGCACCGGTTCGAGGACGGCGAACGGGGTGACCCGACCCGTGCGCCCCACGTTGACGTCGATGTCGAGCAGCTTGGTGGTGACCTCCTCCGGCGGGTACTTGAAGGCGATCGCCCAGCGTGGCGCACGGCTGGTCGAGCCCAGGCGACCCTGGATGGAGACCGGGTCGACCTTGACCACCACACCGTCGATCTCATGCTCGACGTCGTGGCGGTGCTCGGCGTAGTAGGCGATGTACGCCGCCACGCCGGACATATCCGGGACGACCCGCCACCGGTCGCTTGTCGGCAGCCCCCACGCCTTCAGCGCCGCGTACGACTCCGACTGCGCGGTGGGCTGGAACCCTCGGCGGGCGCCGATGCCGTGCACGACGAGACGCAGCGGTCGGGAGGCGGTGACCCGGGGGTCCTTCTGCCGCAGGCTGCCGGCGGCGGCGTTGCGCGGGTTGGCGAACGGCGCCCGCCCCTGCTCGACCAGGCTCGCGTTGAGATCGGCGAACGCGGCGACCGGGAAGTAGATCTCGCCCCGGACCTCCAGCAGCTCGGGCACCGTCGGGAACTCGGCGGACGGCGCGAGCTGGCTGGGCACGTCCCGAATGCTGCGCACGTTGGCGGTGACGTCCTCACCGGTGCGACCGTCGCCACGGGTGGCCGCCCGGACCAGTCGGCCGGCCTCGTAGGTCAGGTTGATCGCCAGACCGTCGACCTTCAACTCGCAGAGGTAGGGCACCGGCCCGCCCGCGTCCCGCTCGACCCGCTCGGCCCAGGCCGCCAACTCCTCGTCGGCGAAGGCGTTGTCGAGCGAGAGCATCCGCTCGGCGTGCGTCACCGGGGTGAAGTCGGTGGAGAACGTGCCACCCACCCGCTGGGTCGGCGAATCCGGCGTCCGCAGCGCCGGGAACTCCGTCTCCAACGCCTCCAGCTCGCGCAACTGCTTGTCGAACTCGGCGTCGGTGATGATCGGCGAGTCGAGCACGTAGTAGCGGTATTGATGCTCGGTCAGCTCACGGCTGAGGGTGGCGTGCCGCTCCCGCGCCTGCGGCGTCGGCTCCGCGCCGGCCGCTGCTTCCTGAGCCGGGCTGACCTGTTGACCGATCTGCTCCTCGGACACCCCGCCACCTTCGGACACGCCTGCGACCTCCCTGATCACGCTACTAAGGCACGGTATCGGTCCGGGGTGACAATCCGACGCCCACCTGCGCCCCCGGTGACGCCCCGCGCGACCCGGCGCCCCCGCCCGTCGCCCCCGGTGACGCCCCGCGCAGCCCGTACCCGTGCCGCCCGTCGCCACCGGACGGCGATCGACGCCGGACTCGCCGGCCGTTGATCGACTCCAGGTCGCCGACACGGGGGTATCCGAGCGCCCTGATGCCCCCACATCGGCGATCCGGAGTGGATCACGGGCGGCGCGGGCCGTCGGTCCGCAGGCGGGAGGGTCCGGGCGGCGCGAACGGCGGTGTCGTCGGCGGGCGACATGGTCGGTGACGTGCGAGGATCGCCGAACGAAGCGGCCGGCGTGCCGCCCTGACGCGGAGGTGACGATGACCCAGGCGTTGCTCTGGGCTGCGGCGATCCTGCTGGCGGTGGCCGCCGGCTGGGCGTGGAACAGTGGGCGGCACCGGGCGAACAGCCGACGCTCGGCCGACCGACCTGGCCGCGGCGCCCCGACCCGCACGGGTGGTCGTCGTCCCGCGCCGCCAAAGCCACGCGGCACCGATCGGCCGGCCACCACGCCGCGCTCCCGCGACACCGATCGGGCGGCCGGCACTCCGGCGGCCGGCGAGATCTGGTGGGCCGACGTGCCGTACGTCGACGGCAGCGGCTCGAAGGTGCGGCCCTGCCTGGTGCTGCGCGCCGACTCCCGGGGCGCCGACGTCCTGAAGATCACCAGCCAGGACAAGAGCGACCGGGACGACCACGTCCGGATTCCCACCCGGGACTGGGATCCCGGCGCCGAGCACGACAGCTACCTGAGCCTGACCGAGCCGATCCGGATCAGTTCGGCCGACTTTGCCGACCGCGCCGGCCGCTGTGACGCCGACCTGTGGCGGAAGGTCCGCAGCCTGCGCCACCTGCCCACCAGCTGACACCGGGCCACAGGCCACAGGCCGCCCCGGCCGCAGGCCGCCCTGGCCGCAAACCACCCCGCCCCCGCGCCATGATCCACTCGGGTTCCAGGAATCCGGGGTGTCCGAGCCGCCGCAACACCCCGACTTCCAGGAACCCGAGTCGATCACCCCAACAGGCCGGGCCAGGCCACGCCGCGCCACGCCAGGCCACGCCGGGCCGCGCCGCGCCGCGCCGCGCCGCGCCGCGCCGGGGCGCGGTTGGTCAGTCCCAGGCCGCGCCGAGGGTGGCGAGTTGGTCGGCGTACTCGATGCGGTCGGCCCATCCGGGCGGCCAGGCCGCCATCCCGGTGGCCGCGCCCACGAAGGCGCCGGCCAGGGCGGCGATCGAGTCGGAGTCGCCGGCGGTGGTCGCGCCCCGGGCCAGCGCGGCGACCGGGTCGTCGGCGTGGCGTACGGCGCAGAACAGCGCGGTGGCCAGCGCCTCCTCGGCCACCCAGCCCTCCCCCGTGGCCCGGCACGGGTCGCCGTCGTCGTCCGGCTCGGCGAGGGCGGCGGTCAGCCGGCGCAGCGCCACCAGGCATTCGTCCCAGCCGCGAGCGATGAACTCCTCCGGCGTGTCGACCCCGGGGCGTTGCCAGAGGTCGCCCAGCCACTCCCGGTGGTAGACGCGGCGCTGGGACCGGGCCCGCTCGATGAGAATCGCGGGAAGCTCCGCCAGCGGGACGCCCCCACGCAGGGCGAAGACCGCGTACGCGGTGAGCTCGCTGGCGGCCAACCCGGTCGGGTGGCCGTGGGTGAGGCCGGCCTGCAACTGGGCCAATCCGGCCAGCGTGTCGAGGTCGACGTCCAGCATCCCCACCGGCGTCACGCGCATGTTGGCGCCGCAGCCCTTCGAGTCGGCGATCGTCGCCTCCGGCCAGGGCAGCCCTCGACCCAGGTCGGCGCAGGCGCGCAGGCAGGTCATCCCGGGGGCGCGGTTGTTGTCCGGGCTGACCGACCAGGCCACGAAGCGCCGTCGCAGCAGCGGCTCCACCACCTCCGGAGTCAGCGACGGCGCCTCGTGCAGCGCCCAACCCACCGCCAGCGCCATCTGGGTGTCGTCGGTGACCAGAGCCGGCTCGCCGGTCAGCTCACGCGGGCCGGTCGGGCCGTAGCGGCGTTGGATCTCGGCGACGGTCAGGAACTCGGTGGGCTTGCCCAGGGCGTCGCCGTAGGCGAGGCCGAAGAGCGAACCGGAGGCGCGCAGCGGAGAGGAGTGGATCACGGCGGCCATGATGCCGGGCCGCCGCGACCCAACGCCATGGTCAGTCCCAGCAGAGGCAGAACGGGTGGCCGGCCGGATCGGCGTAGACCCGGAAACCCTCGCCCTCGCCGGGCAGCCGCCGGGCGCCGAGAGCGAGCGCCGCCTTCTCCGCGCTCTCGATGTCGTCCACCGTCACGTCCAGGTGGAACTGCTGCGGGCGCTCCGGGTCCGGCCAGGCCGGCGGCCGCAGGTTGAGCGCCCGCTGGAACGCCAGGCGGGGCTGGTGACCGGGCGGGCCGCCCAGCACCACCCACTCGTCATCGGCCTCGCCCTCGGCCTCGACCAGGGGGATGCCGAGCAGCTCGGCGTAGAACGCGGCCAGCGCCCGCGGATCGGGGCAGTCGATCACCACTGAACGTAGCTGTCCAATCATGACCGTCATCCTGCCCACCGGGTACGACAGAAAAACGTCACTCCTCGGTGAACCGGCGGCCGGCGTCCCGGCAGGCCGCGAGCACCGCCCGGGCGTACTGGGGGGTGGCTCCGGCCAGGCCGCAGGCCGGGGTGACGACCACCTGCTCGGCGAGCTGCCGACGGGGAAAGCCGAGGCGGTCCCAGATCTGGCGTACCCGGTCGGCGACCTGCGCGGACGTCGGTGCGCCACCGGCCGACGGCGGCCGGGTCGGCGCGGCGCCGGCCAGCAGCCCGAGGCCCGCGTCGATGGCCTCGCCCAGCGGGTCCAGGTCGGTCACCAGGTCGAGGTCGAGGGCGACCGCGACGGCGCCGGTGGAACGAATCAGCTCCAGCGGCACCTGCGGGGCGCAGCAGTGCACCACCGTGGGTACGCCCACCGCGTCGACGACCGTGCGCAGCAGAGCGGCCGCGTCCGTCGACTCCACCGCCCGGTACGCGCCCAGCCCGCTCTCGGTGGGCACCCGCCCGGCCAGCACGGTCGGCAGCGACGGCTCGTCCAGTTGCAGCAGCACCGATGCCCCGGGCAGCCGTCGGGCGACCGCCGCGACGTGCCCGCGCAGCCCTTCGGCGAGAGAGCCGGTGAGGTCGCGGACCGCGCCGGGGTCACGCAGCAGCCGGCCGCCGATCGGCAGTTCCAGGGAAGCGGCCAGGGTGAGTGGGCCACCGGCCTGCACCTTGACCGGGCCGGCGTACCCTTCGGCCTGCTCGGCGAGCTGGTCCAGGTCGCGTTCCATCAGGTCCCGGGCCCGGCGCAGGTCACGGCCGGGGCGGGGGGCGACCCGCCAACGCCCGGCGTACAGCTCGACGGGCAGCTCGACCAGCAGCCCGGCGCTGCGGCCGATCAGGTCGGCCCCGGGGCCGCGTGCGGGCAGCTCGGGCAGGTGCGGCAGCTCGGGAAGCTCACCGAGGACGACCCGCTGGGCCTCGGCGATGTCGGTGCCGGGCAACGAGCCGATACCGGTCGCCGCGCCCGCCGGCCAGGGCCACGCCTGATCTGTCACGGCCGAAGGCTATCCCGCTGGCCGCGCCGGCCGCTCGGCGACCACGCGCCGACCGCCCGGTCAGTCGGTGATGGTCGCGGAGCCGAGGACGATGTCGCCGGCCGGGTCCGGCCGGTACGCCACCACGGCCTGACCGGCCGCCACACCGCGAACCGGCCGACGCAGCTCGGCGTGCAGTGTGTCGCCGTCGAGGTCGACGGTCGCCGGCACCACGTCACCGTGCGCGCGCAACTGCACCTCGCACTCGACCGGCGCGGCCGGACGGGGGCCACCGGTCCACACCGGGCGGGTGGCCCGCACCCTCGACACCTCCAGCGCCTCGGCCGGACCGACCGTCACCGTGTTGGTCTTGGGCGTGATGGAGAGCACGTAGCGCGGCCGACCGTCGGGGGCGGGCCGGTCCAGGTGCAGGCCGCGACGCTGCCCCACCGTGTAGGCGTACGCGCCGGTGTGACTGCCGACCACCGCGCCGGTGCTCGCGTCGACGACGTCGCCGGGCGCCTCGCCGAGCCGGCCGGCGAGGAAGCCGCGGGTGTCGCCGTCGGCGATGAAGCAGATGTCGTGGGAGTCCGGCTTGTCGGCCACCGCCAGGCCACGCTCGGCGGCCTCCGCGCGGACCTGCGCCTTCGTCGAGTCGCCGAGCGGGAACATCGACCGGTCCAGCTGCTCGCGGGTGAGGACCGCCAGCACGTACGACTGGTCCTTGGCCACGTCGACGCTGCGGCGCAGCAGCCCGTCCGGGCCGAGCCGGGCGTGGTGGCCGGTGACCACCGCGTCGAAGCCCAGGGCCACCGCCCGGTCCAGCACCGCCGCGAACTTGATCTTCTCGTTGCAGCGCAGGCACGGATTCGGCGTACGACCCGCGGCGTACTCGGCCACGAAGTCGTCGACCACGTCCTCGTGGAAACGGTCGGCCATGTCCCACACGTAGAACGGGATGCCGATCACGTCGGCGGCCCGGCGGGCGTCCCGGGAGTCCTCCAGGGTGCAGCAGCCGCGCGCCCCGGTCCGGTACGTCTGCGGGTTGCGGGCCAGCGCCAGGTGCACGCCGGTCACGTCATGCCCGGCCGCCACCGCCCGTGCCGCCGCAACGGCCGAGTCCACCCCGCCCGACATCGCCGCCAGAACCCTCACCGGCCCACTCCCTTCCCCGTCCCCACGACAACCCTATCCACCAGCCCCGGAAACCCCCGGACCCGCGCCCCGCGCACCCACCTGCGCGATCTTGCAGTTTCGGCGGCGACATATGCCGCAGAAGGCACGAACGGCCGACAGGAACTGCAAGATCGCGGAGGGATCAGCGGGGGGTGCGGGGGGCTGCGGCGCGGCGGGCCCGTTCCACCGCCGCCGGCAGGGCCGCGACGAGGGCGTCCACGTCGGCCTGGGTGCTGGTGTGGCCGAGGGTGAAACGCAGCGAGGAACGGGCGCGGTCGTCGTCGGCGCCCATCGCCAGCAGCACGTGCGAGGGCTGGGCCACCCCCGCCGAGCAGGCCGAACCCGTCGAGCAGGCGATGCCCTGGGCGTCCAGCAGGAGCAGCAGGGCGTCGCCCTCGCAACCCGGAAAGGAGAAGTGCGCGTTGCCGGGCAGCCGGCCGGCCGGATCACCGTTGTAGACCACCTCGGGCACCGCCCGGCGGACCCGCTCGATCAGATCGTCGCGGAGCGCGGCGACCCGGGCCGCGTACTCCTGCTGGCCCTTCACGGCCGTCTCGACGGCGACCGCGAAGGCGACGATGCCGGCGGTGTCCAGCGTGCCGGAACGGACGTCGCGTTCCTGGCCGCCGCCGTGCAGCAGCGGGACGGCCGCCACGTCCCGGCCGAGCAGCAGCGCACCCACCCCGATCGGGCCGCCCAGCTTGTGCCCGGTGACGGTCAGCGCGGCGGCCCCGCTGGCGGCGAAGTCGACGGACACCTGGCCGACGGCCTGGATCGCGTCGGTGTGGAAGGGCACGCCGTGCTCGGCGGCGACGGCGGCCAGCTCGGCAACCGGCTGCACGGTGCCGACCTCGTTGTTGGCCCACATGGCGGTGACCAGGGCCACCCGGTCGGCATGGGCGGTCAGCTCGGCACGCAGGTCCTCCGGGTCGAGACGACCGGCGCAGTCCACCGGCAGCCAGCCGACCTCGGCTCTCTCGTGCTCGACCAGCCAGTCGACGGAATCCAGCACGGCGTGGTGCTCGACAGCGCTGGAGATCACCCGTCGGCGGTCGGGGCCGGCGCCCCGGCGGGCCCAGAAGATGCCCTTGACCGCGAGGTTGTCGCTCTCCGTGCCCCCACCGGTGAAGATCACCTCGGACGGCCGGGCGCCCAGCACCGCGGCCACCCGCTCGCGCGACTCCTCGACCCGACGACGGGCCCGACGACCCGCCGCGTGCAGGGAGGACGCGTTGCCGACCTCGCGGGCGGTAGCGACGTACGCCTCCAGTGCCTCGTCGAGCATCGGAGTCGTCGCCGCGTGATCCAGGTAAGCCATCACCGTCCAGCGTACGGCCGAGTTGTCGGGGGCCGGAGGGCGGAGTGGGGTCCACGCGACATGCCGGGGTGGGATTCCCCCACCCCGGCGCGTCGCGGCCGGCGGCGTGCCGGTTGGTCGCGCTGGGCGGCCACCGCGGTGACCGCCGTCGCGGCGGCGGCGATCGGCGTGGTGGGCACGGTCTCGATGCTGCGCCCGGACGAGCCGGCGCCCGCTCCGACGCCCGCGGTGCTGGCCAGCGCGCCCCTGACGGCCTTCGGTTCGACGCCGAAGTCGGCCCAGGGTGACGCACGAGTTCTGCAGAGCGGCCAACTGCATCTGCATGTGGCGAATCTCCCGCGCGTGCCGGGGTACTACGAGGTCTGGCTCATCAACCCGACGAACATGGAGATGTTCTCGATCGGCACTCTCGGGGGCGACTCGGACGCTCTGCTGCCCCTGCCTCCGAATGTCGACCTCAAGAGCTATTCGGTGGTCGACGTGTCCGCCGAGCAGTACGACAACAACACCCGCCACTCCGGCGACAGCCTGTTGAGAGGCACCCTGACGGGCTGATCGGCGGGCCGGCTCAGCTCCCCGGCCCGCTGATCAGCTCCCGACGAAAAAGTGGCCGCCCGGCGCCGGGCGGCCACTTTTCGGTCCACGGTCACTTACGCTTGCGGATCTCCTCGGCGGCCTGCGGGACGATCTTGAACAGGTCGCCCACCACGCCGAAGTCGGCCAACTCGAAGATCGGGGCCTCGCCGTCCTTGTTGACGGCGACGATCGTCTTCGAGGTCTGCATGCCGGCCCGGTGCTGGATGGCGCCGGAGATGCCGAGCGCGACGTAGAGCTGCGGGGAGACCGTCTTGCCGGTTTGGCCCACCTGGAACTGGTGCGGGTAGAAGCCGGAGTCGACCGCCGCACGGGACGCGCCGACGGCGCCGCCGAGCAGGTCGGCCAGCTCCTCGACCAGCTTGAAGTTGTCGGCGTTGCCGACACCCCGGCCACCGGAGACGACCACGCCGGCCTCGGTCAGCTCGGGGCGGGAGCCCTTCTGCTCGGCGACCCGCTCGACGACCTTGGCCAGCTTGTCGGTGTCGGTGACCGACACGGTCAGCTGCTCGATCGCCGGGCTCGCGGCGGCCGGGGCCGGGGTGACCGAGTTGGGCCGGACGGTGACCAGCGGCAGACCCTTGGTGACCTTGGACTTGACGATCGTGGAGCCGGCGAAGGCGACCTGGGTGGCGGTGCCGTCGGCGGCCAGGCCGACCACGTCGGTCAGGATGCCGTTGTCGAGCTTGACGGCGAGCCGGGCGGCGATCTCCTTGCCCTCCTGGGCCGAGGCCAGCAGCACGGCGGCCGGCTGCACCCGCTTGACCAGCTCGGCCAGCACGGTCGCCTTGGGGGCGACCAGATAGCCGTCGATCTCGTCACCCTCGGCGGCGTAGATCTTCTCCGCGCCGTACTCGCCCAGCTTGGCGCTCAGCGCCTCGGCCGCGCCCGCGCCACCGAGCACCACGGCGCTCGGGGTGCCCAGCTCACGCGCGAGGGTGAGCATCTCCAGGGTGACCTTCTTGACGCCGAATTCCTTGGTGGCTTCGACGACGACGAGAACCTCAGACATGTCAGAACCCCCCTCTCACACGAACTTCTCGGTGGCGAGGAACTCGACCAGCTTGACGCCGCCCTCGCCCTCATCGGTGATCTTGGCGCCGCCGGAGCGCGGCGGGCGCTTGGTGTGCTCGACGACGGCGCTGGTCGCACCGTCGAAGCCCACCTCGGTCGGTGCGACGCCGAGGTCGGCCAGGGAGAACGTCTGCACCGGCTTCTTCTTGGCCGCCATGATGCCCTTGAACGAGGGGTAGCGCGGCTCGTTGATGGTGTCCCACACGGAGACCACGGCCGGGGTGGAGGCGGTGACGACCTCGTAGCCCTCCTCGGTCTGCCGCTCGACGGTCAGCGTGGCGCCGTCGACGGTGAGCTTGCGGGCGCCGGTGAGCGCCGCGACGCCGAGCCGCTCGGCGATCATGTGCGGCATGACCTGGACCCGGCCGTCGGTGGACTCGGCGCCGCAGATCACCAGGTCGGCGTTCAGCTGACCGAGGGCGGCGGCGAGCACCTTCGAGGTGGCCACGGCGCAGGAACCGTGCAGGGCGTCGTCCACCACGTGCACGGCCTTGTCCGGGCCCATGGAGAGCGCCTTGCGGATCGACTCGGTCGCCCGGTCCGGGCCCATCGTCAGGATGGTGACCTCGCCACCGTGCGCCTCCTTGATCTTCAGCGCCTCCTCGATGGCGTACTCGTCCATCTCGTTGATCACGTTGTTCGCCGAACCGCGGTCGACGGTGTTGTCGTCATTGCGCAGGTTGCGGTCCGCGCCCGAATCAGGCACCTGCTTGACGAGTACGACGATGTTCATCGCGCTTCGACGACCCTCCTGTGTGGTGTTGCGATTGGCTCGCCCGGTTGGGCCGCAGCCTCGCGCGTCGGTCGACGCCCGGTCAACCGCGGGCTGCTGTGCAGTTGCCCACGGCGCAATGTTACCTGCCAGTAGGTTGCGGCTACCGGGCACTCAGAGTGACACAGCTCACCGACACGCCGCGCGGTCAGGCCGGCTCGGCCAGCGCACCCCGGATCTGGTCGATGGCGGCGACCTCCGCCGGGACCACCCCGTCGTGCGCGCGGGCCACCCGGTCCGCCGCGGTCAGCACCACCGAGCGGTACGCCTCGACGTCGGCCGGCGACTTCTCCCGCAGGATCCGCACCGCCCGGCCGAGCGCCGGCAACACCACCGACTCGATCTCCAGCTGGGAGTCCCGGGGCAGCCGGGGCAGCGGACCGGTGGTCAACGCCTCCTTGACCACCCCACTGGCATCGGCCAACGCGCCGGAGGCGGCGACGCTCTCCTGGAGCACGCCCAGCATCCCCGGGTCGGCGTTCGAGACCAGGAAGATCGCGCCGAAGGCGCCCGTCTTGAGAGTCAGGCGCTCCTCGTCCGTCAACCGCTGCTCCATGATCACGGAGTGTAGACGTACGGGGTGGTGGTGGTGACCGGGACGAGGCCGAGTCGCTCCAGGATCGGCCGGCTGTCCTCGGAACAGTCGACCTGCAGCAGCGTCCGGCCCCGCTGGTCGGCCAGCCGGGCCCGGTAGGTGACCAGCGCCCGGTAGATGCCCCGGTGCCGCCACTGCGCCAGGGTCGAGCCACCCCACAGGGTGGCGAAGCCGGTGTTCGCCGGGAAGCGCACCCAGCCGGCGCTCACCACCGTGTCGTCCGCCTCCGCCACCACGACGGTGATCGAGTGCGGGTCGGCGTCGATCTCCTTGGCCAGACCCCACACGAGGTGCGAGCGATCCTCCTGCCAGACCTCCTCCTCCATGGCGGCGATCCGCTCCAGGTCGGCGCGGGCGGTCACCTCACGCAGGCGTACCCCCTCGGGGACGACGGGCAGCGCGGCGGCCAGCGGCGCGACCGGCCCGACCACGACGGTCTCCCGGTCCTCCGGCACGAAGCCCGCGGCGCGCAGCCGGTCCGCCAGGTCCGCCGGTTCGTCGTGCCCGTTGAGCTTCCATTCGACCGACTGGCCGCGCTCGCGGAACAGCGCCACCTGCCGGGCGATCAGCTCGTCCAGCGCGTCGCCGGTCAACCCGCCCAGGTCGCGGTAGGTGAGGAACCCCCCGGCGTCGAGCCCGGTGATCCGGACCAGCGGCCCGTCCCGCTCCACCGACACCCCGGCCGGAACCGGGTCGGGGATCTCCGGGCGGAGCTGGTTGTCGTAGGCGGTGCGCAGCGTGGTCACATCAAGATCCGTCACCACCTCAGGCTAAGGCCCCGGGGAAGCGGATAATCTCCCAGCATGTGGGAAGCGATCAGGCGGTGGTTCGACCCGACCGAGGCGCGCGCCGTCGGTGAGACACCGGACTACCGGTTCTCGCTGGCCAACGAGCGGACCTTCCTGGCCTGGCTGCGCACCAGCCTGGCGCTGGTCGGTGGCGGGCTGGCCGCCGCGCAGTTCCTGCCGCAGCTGCCGATGAGCCACCTGCGGGAGGTCATCGCGGTCGCGCTGCTGCTGCTCGGCGGCGCCGTCGCGATCCGCGCGGTGGACCACTGGGCGCGTACCGAACGGGCCATCCGGCTCGGTCAGGAGCTGCCCGCCTCCCGCTTTCCCGCCGTCCTCGCCCTCGCCGTGGGCGGCGGCGCGGTGCTGCTGGTCATCGCGGTGCTGGCGCGCGCGATCGGCGGACGGTGAGCGCCGGACGCGATCCCGGGCTGCAACCGGAGCGGACCCGGCTGGCCTGGCGACGCACCCTGCTGACGCTGACCGTGGTGACCGCGCTCGTCGTCCGGTTGGCGTCCAACGGCGGCTCGTTCGGAGCGCTGGTCGCCGGTGTGGCCGTCCTGGTCTGGGGCGGCGTGCTCGTGCTCTGCTGGCCCCGCAGCACCGGCACCGGGGCGGCCCGCACCGGCGGCCGGACGTTGCCGCTGGTCGCACTGGGCACCGTCGGGCTCGCGCTGCTCGGCGCGCTGGTGACGGTTCGCGGACTGTGGTGACGCGACGCGGTGCGCCATGATGGGTGCATGGCCCGGCTGTACGTTCTCCTCTTCCTGGCGCAGATTGTCCTCGCCGTCTGCGCGCTGATCAGTTGCCTCTCCGCCGAGGAGGGTCAGATCCGCGCCCTTCCCCGGATCGCCTGGGTGCTGATCATCCTGTTCTTCCCCCTGGTCGGGTCGATCGTCTGGTTCGTCGCCGGCCGGGAGCCCGGTCCCGCGGCCCAAAAGGCGTGGCCGGCCGGCGGCGGCTCCACCGACCGGCAGCCGCGCCGCCCGCTCGCTCCCGACGACGACCCGGAGTTCCTCCGCTCCGTGCAGGACCGCGCCCGTCAGCAGGACCAGGAACTCTTCCGCCGCTGGGAGGAGGACCTGCGTCGGCGTGAGGACGACCTGCGCCGCCGCGACGGTGAGCCGCCCCGTGAGGGTGACCGGCCGGAGGTGTGAGCACCAGCCCGGCCGCGCCGGTGCCGGCGTCCGGCCCGGCGGGCGGCACAATCGGCGGAGTGCAGATCAGCCTGCTCGGCCCGTTGCAGGTACTTGTCGATCCGACGACGACGATCGAGATCCACGGGGCTCGGCTGCGCCGGCTGCTGATCCTGCTGGCCCTGGCGCCCGGCCGGGTGATAAGCGTCGCGCACCTGGTCGACGCCCTCTGGGAGGACGAGCCGCCGGCCGCCGCGGGTAACGCGCTCCAGGCGCTGGTCTCCCGGCTCCGCCGGGCCGTGCCCGGGCTCGGAGTCGACGCGCGTCCCGGCGGATACCAGCTCACCCTTGCCCCGGAGGCCGTCGACCTGCACCGGTTCGAGGCCGCTGTGCTCGCCGGCCGGGCGCTGCTGCCCGCCGACCCGGGAGCCGCCCGCAAGCTGCTCGACGAGGCGCTCGCACTGTGGCGCGGGTCAGCGCTGGCCGACGTGGCCGACGCCCCGTTCGCCCGCGCCCCGCTGGCCCGGCTGGACGAGCTGCGGCTCACCGCCACCGAGGAGCTGATCGAGGCCCGTTCGGCGCTGGAGGACCCCGCGCACCTGGTGCCCTGGCTGCGGGAGCTGGTCACCGTCCACCCGCTGCGGGAGCGGCTGACCGGCCAGCTGATCCGCACCCTGCACCGGGCGGGCCGCCCGTCCGAGGCGCTCGCCGCGTACGAGCGGCTCCGCACCGACCTGGTCGACACGCTCGGCGCCGATCCCGGGCCGGAGCTGGCCGCCCTGCACCTGGCGGTGCTGCGCGGTCAACGGGTCGACCCCGCCCCGTCCGACGCCGACACCGCGCCCCGCAGCGCGCCCGCGCCGTCGGCGGCGGCCCGAGCCCAGGGCGCCCTGCCGACGGCGTTGACAAGCTTCGTCGGCCGGGAAGCGGCAGTCGACCGGGTCGACGCCCTGCTCGACCGGGCTCGGCTTGTCACCCTCACCGGGCCCGGGGGCGCCGGAAAGACCCGACTCGCGATCGAGTCCGCCCGCGAGGTGGCGGCGCGGTTCCCGGACGGGGTCTGGCTCGTCGAGCTGGCACCGGTGACCGACCCGGCCGAGGTGCCGCAGGCGCTGCTGGGCCCGCTCGGCCTTCGGGAGCAGGCGTTCTTCGCCGGCAGCCGGTCCCGAATCCCACCCGGGGAGGCCACCGAGCCGACCGTCCGGGCCATCGACGCGTTGGCCAGCCGTCGAGCGTTGCTGGTCCTGGACAACTGCGAACACCTGCTGGACGCCGCCGCCGAGTTGGCCGACCGGCTGCTCGCCGCCTGCCCGGACGTACGGGTGCTGGTCACCAGCCGGGAGCCGCTGGGCATCACCGGCGAGGCGCTGCACCCCGTCGAGTCACTGGAGCAGCCGCCCGCGGAGGCCGACCCGGTCGCCGCGCTGACGTACCCGTCGGTGCGGCTCTTCGCCGACCGCGCCGCCGCGGTGCGACAGGACTTCCAGGTGAACGACCGCACTGTCGGGCCGGTGGTGGGCATCTGCCGGTCGCTTGACGGCATGCCGCTCGCCATCGAGCTGGCCGCCGCCCGGCTGCGCGCCATGACGGCCGAGCAGGTCGCGACCCGGCTGGACGACCGGTTCCGGCTGCTCACCGGCGGCAGCCGCACCGCGTTGCCCCGCCACCAGACGCTGCGCGCGGTGGTGGACTGGAGCTGGGACCTGCTCGACGAGGCCGACCGGGCGTTGTGGCGGCGACTCGCCGTCTTCACCGGCGGCGCGACGGCGGCCGCCGTGGAGCGGGTCTGCGGCGGCGGCGAACTGGCCGCGTCCGAGGTCCTCGACCGGCTCTTCGCCCTGGTGGAGAAGTCGCTGGTCATCGCCAGCGATGCCGGTGAACCGCGCTACCAGATGCTGGAGACGATCCGGGAGTACGGGCTCGACCGGCTGGGCGAGGCGGGTGAGGAGCAGCGGGTCCGGCGGGCACACGCCGACGAGTTCCTCCAGCTCGCCGAGCGGGCCGACCCGGAGCTGCGCGGCCGGGACCAGTTGCGCTGGGTCCGGTGGCTGCGCGCGGAGCACGACAATCTGCACGGCGCGCTGCGCTGGGCGATCGGGGCCGACGAGGTCACCCGGGCGGTCCGGTTGACAGGCGCGCTCGGGTGGTACTGGTGGTCGCGCGGCAACCGACTGGAGGGCGCGGACCTCGCCCGCGAGGTGCTCGCCCTGGCCGAGCGGCAGGTCGGACGGCCGGGCGGAGACGACGGCGCACCGACCGCGACCGCGCTGGCCACCGCATACCTGGCCGGGGCGTTGAACACCCTGAGCGCCCACGCCGACTTCGAGACGGCCCAGGTGTGGATGGGCAGGACGGTGGCGCTCGCCGACGGCGGCGCCGACTCGCCCCTGCTGCGGATGGCCGGAGCGATGACCCTGATGTTCGACCCGACCATGCAGGTGCAGGGGCTGGCCGCGCTGCGGAGGCTCTTCACCGACGAGGATCCGTGGGTGGCCGGGGCGGCCCGCCTGATGCACGGGCACACCCACCTCAACCTGGGTGCCCCGGCCGAGGACGCGGCCGACGACTTCCGTGTCGCGTTGGAGCTGTTCACCGGCGTCGGCGACCGGTGGGGCCTCTCCACCACGCGCTTCTCGCTGGCCGACCTCGCCGGTCGCACCGGCGATCGCGGCTTCGCCATCGACCAGCTCCGCGCGGCCCTGGGCGACGTCGAGGAGCTGGGCGCCGCGGAGGACGTGCCGCAGATGCGGTCGCGGCTGGCCCAGCTGTACTGGCAGGTGGGCGAGCACGAGCGGGCCCGCACGCTGCTCACCCAGGCCCAGGAGGAGGCCGAACGGCTGGGCGCCGACGAACCGCGGGCCGGCGTCGCCGCCGTCTGGGCGGAGGTGCTGCGCGACTGCGGCGACTGGGAGCAGGCGGCTCGCTGGGCGGACCGGGCGGCGGAGCTGGTCCGACGGCGGAGCATCGCGCCGCAGTGGAGTGCCATGCTGGCCACCTCGCTCGGGCACGTCGCCGCGGCCCAGGGGCAGCTGACGGTCGCGCGTACCCACCTGGACCAGGCCCTGGAGTTGGCGCTCGCCTCCGGCGACGCGCCGGTGGTCGCGATCACGCTTGTCGGTTACGCGGACCTCGCCCTGCGCTGCGGGCGGCCGGCCGTGGCGGCCACCGTGCTCGGCGCGGCCGACGGGGTACGCGGCGGCGACGACCAGGGCGCGCTGGACGCGATCCGGGTGGCGCTGGCCGCCCGCGCGGCGCTCGGCGAGTCGGAGTTCACCGAGGCGTACGCGGACGGCCGGCGCGTCCGGTCGGACGGGGTGCCGGAGCTGCTGCGGGTCACACTCGACGCCTGAGACCACGGACGGCCAGCGGCGCGAAGACCACCGCGATGCCGGCGCCCCACAACAGCGTCTGGAGCACCGGCCCGGCCACCGGGCCACCGACCAGCAGCCCGCGCAGCGCGTCGGCCACCACGGTCACCGGGTTGACCTCCACCCAGTTCTGCAACCAGCCCGGCATCCGGTCGGTCGGGACGAAGATGTTGCTGGTGAAGGTCAGCGGGAAGATCACCATGAAGCCGAAGATCTGCACCTTGTCCGGTTCGCTCACCAGCACCCCGACCAGCACCGAGATCCAGGACGCCGCCAGCGTGAACGCCAGCAGCAGCGCGAACGCCCCCACCACGCCGAGCACGCCGTTGCCGACCCGGAAGCCGAGGATCGACCCGACGCCGAGCAGCAGCGCGATCGACCACGCCTGCTTGACGGTGTCGGCGAGGATCCGGCCGGCCAGCGGCGCCCACCGGGCGATGGGCAGCGCCCGCAGCCGGTCGAAGACGCCCTTGGTGAGGTCGTTGTTCAGCCCGAACCCCGTCGTCATCGTGGCGAAGAGCGCGTTCTGCACCATGATGCCGGGCAGCATGAAGGTGAGGTACTCGCCGGACGAGCCGGCGATGGCCGTGCCGAAGACGTAGGTGAACAGCAGCACGAACATCACCGGCTGGATGCTCAGGTCGAGCAACTCCATCGGGTTGTGTTTGATCTGCACCAGGCTGCGCCAGGCCAGCGTGAAGGTGTGTCGCAGCCCGGCGGCGACGCCGAGTCGACGGGCCGGGGCGAGCGCGGGAATGGCGGTCACGGCGGTCATGCCGGGGTCCTTTCCAGGTCGGTGTCGGCCGGGGCGTCCTCGGCCCGGTGGCCGGTGAGGGAGAGGAAGACCTCGTCCAGGCTCGCGCCGCGCAGCGCCAGCTCGGCGACCGGGATCTCGGCCGCGTCGAGGCGGCTCACCATGACGGGCAGCACGCGAGGGTCGTTCACCGCGACGGTGACCGCGGTCTGCACGACCTCGGGGGTCACGCCGGCCACCTCGCTGGCGATGGCGACCACAGTGCCCAGGTCGCTGAGGTCGGCCGGGCGCACGGTGAGGGTCTGCCCGCCGGTCTTCGCCTTCAGCTCCTCCGGCGTCCCCTGAGCGATCACTCGACCGTGGTCGACCACGGCGATCTCACCGGCGAGTTGGTCGGCCTCCTCCAGATACTGGGTGGTGAGCAGCACTGTCACCCCGTCCGCGACCAGGGTGCGGACGACGTCCCACAGGTCGTTGCGGCTGCGCGGGTCCAGGCCGGTGGTCGGCTCGTCGAGGAACAGCACCTGCGGCCGACCGACCAGGCTGGCGGCGAGGTCCAGTCGCCGCCGCATCCCGCCGGAGAACGTCTTCACGGCCCGATCGGCGGCGTCGCTGAGCGCGAAGTCGTCGAGCAGTTGCCGGCCCCGCCGCCTGGCGTCGGCCCGGCTGAGACCGAGCAACCGCCCGATCAGCAGCAGGTTCTCCGCACCGGTCAGGGTCTCGTCGACCGAGGCGTACTGGCCGGTGAGACCGATCAGCTGACGCACGCGGTGGGCGTCGCGGACCACG
Organism: Micromonospora sp. NBC_00617; assembly: GCF_045161355.1. Lineage (NCBI taxonomy): Bacteria > Bacillati > Actinomycetota > Actinomycetes > Micromonosporales > Micromonosporaceae > Micromonospora > Micromonospora sp. NBC_00617. The sequence continues at coordinate 4,502,331 of NZ_CP107751.1, forward strand.
TCGAAGCCGCCCACCGTGGCATGTCCCTCGTCGGCGCGCAGCAGGGTGGCGAGCACCCGTACCGCCGTGGTCTTGCCGGCGCCGTTCGGCCCGAGCAGACCGAAGACCGTCCCGGTCGGGACCGCCAGGTCAACTCCGGCGAGGGCGGTGGTGGCGCCGAAGCGCCGCACCAGACCCTCGGCGCGGATCGCGTGGTCCATCGCAACTCCTGTCGTCTGCGGGTGAGGACACCACCATGGACGACAGGGCTGACATCCCGCCGTTCCCGCGCTGACGTTACGGCGACCGACGCTGACATTCCGCCTATTTAGCTGCGGGAAGACGCCGCGCCGCCGCCCGCGAGGGGCGACGGCGGCGGCGGGTGCGACTCAGGCCAGGTTCGACGAACGGGGGTACGCGTCGGTCGGGTCGGTGAGCACGTTCACCAGGTACGGCACTCCGGCGTCGAACGCCCGTTGCAGGGCGGGCTGAAGGTCGGCGGCCTTCGTGACCATCTCCCCCGCGCCGCCCAAAGCGCTGACCACCGTGTCGTAGCGCAGCTCGGGCTGGAGGTCGGCGGCGACGTCGTAGCCGTACATGGCCCGCATCGGGTGCTTTTCCAGCCCCCAGATGCCGTTGTTGCCGACGACGATCACCACCGGCAGCTTCTGCCGGACCAGCGACTCGACGTCCATCAGCGAGAAGCCGGCCGCGCCGTCGCCCATCAGCACACAGATCTGCCGGTCCGGGTGGCTGACCCGGGCGCCCATCGCGTAGCCCATGCCGGTGCCCAGGCAGCCGTACGGGCCCGGGTCCAGCCAGGTGCCGGGCTGCGACGGCTCCAGGTAGCGACCGGCGTACGAGACGAAGTCGCCGCCGTCACCGATGGTGATCGCGTCCGGGGCGAGCGCCCGGCGCAGTTCGCCGTAGACGCGGGCCGGCCGGATCGGGTCGGTCTCGGCGGCCATCTCGGCGGCGTCCCGGGCCTTCGCCGCGTCCTCGGCGACCCGCAGGTCCGCGATCCAGTCGGTGTGGTCGGCCCGGTCACCGGCGTGGTCGGCCAGCGCGGAGAGGATCAGGCGCAGGTCGCCGGCGGGGGCCACGGCTGGCTGCACGTGCGTGGCGCGCTGACTGGGAGCGTCGACGATGTGCACCACCTTGGCGTCGCCGAAGTCGCCGAAGCTGAGCCGGAAGTCCAGCGGCGTGCCGACCACCACGACGACGTCGGCGCCGGACAGCGCGGCGCGGCGGGCCTTGGCGAAGGCGAGGGGGTGCTCCGGCGGCAGGGAGCCGCGGCCCATCCCGTTGGTGAAGACCGGCACCTGCAACGTCTCGGCGGCCTCGCGCAGGGCCGCCACCGCGTCGCCCGCGTACACGTCCGAGCCGGCGATGATGACCGGCCGCTGCGCTCCGGCGATCAGCGTCGCGGCCCGGCTGACCTCGTCCGGGTCCGGCTCGACGGCGTCGACGCCGGACGGCGCGGGCAGGTCGGCGTCGGCGACCGAGAAGACCGTCTCCAGCGGGAAGTCCAGGAAGACCGGGCCCCGGTGCGGGGTGAGCGCGGCGGTGAGGGCGGCGCCCACCGCACGCGGGATGTCGTCGGTGCTGAACACCGTCTCGGCGTGCTTGGTGACCGGGGCGACCAGCGGTAGGTGGTCCATCTCCTGGAGGCTGCCCGACCCCCAGCGGAAGGCGGGCGCCCGGCCACCGAGCACCAGCACCGGGGACGCGTTGAAGAAGGCGCTGGTCATGCCCGAGATGCCGTTGGTGACACCGGGCCCGGCGGTGAGCACGGCGAGGCCGGGACGGCGCTGGAGCTTGGCCACCGCCTCGGCGGCGAAGACCGCGGACTGCTCGTGCCGGACGTCGTAGATCGGGAAGTCGGCCTTGTGCGCGGCGTCGTACAGCGGGAAGACGTGCCCGCCGGACAGCGTGAACATCTCCCGTACGCCGTGGGCGCGTAGTGCCGCGAGGGCCAGCTCTCCGCCGTGTCCCTCGATCCGCTCCGTCATTCGCCGCTCCCCTTCGTTCCTCATGACCGAGGCCCCACGCTACTGGCCGGTAGGAACAATGTGAACCGTTCTCAGCTAATCGTCAGCGGCCGGTGAAGTCCGGCTTGCGCTTCTCGACGAACGCCGCCATGCCCTCGCGCCGGTCGTCGGTCGCGAACAGCGCCGCGAAGAGCTGGCTCTCCCAGGCCAGGCCCGAGTTCAGGTCCATGTCCAGGCCGCCGTCGACCGCCAGCTTCGCCGCGCGCAGCGCCTGCACAGGCCCATTGAGGTACGGCGTGACGAGCGCGACCGCCGCGTCGTACACCTCGGCGGCCGGGGCGACCCGGTCGGCCAGGCCGATCCGCAGGGCCTCCTGAGCGTCCACCATCCGCCCGGACATGATCAGATCCTTCGCGCGCGCCGGCCCGACCAGGCGGGCCAGCCGCTGGGTGCCGCCCGCACCGGGAATGATGCCGAGCTTGATCTCCGGCTGGCCGAGCTTGGCGTCCTCGGCCACGACCCGCCAGTCGCAGGCCAGCGCCAGCTCGCAGCCCCCACCCAGGGCGTACCCGGTGATCGCCGCCACCACCGGCTTGGGGATGCGGGCGATCGCGCCGAGCGCGCTGGACAGGGCAGCCGCCCGGTCAGCCATGTCCACGTAGGACATCTCGGCCATCTGCTTGATGTCCGCGCCCGCGGCGAAGACCTTCTCCCCGCCGTACACGATGACGGCGCGAACCTCGGGGTCGGCGGTGGCCGCCGTGGCGGCGGCGCGCAACTCCTCCTGCACCTGGGTGTTGAGCGCGTTCATCGGCGGCCGCTCCAGCCGGATGGTGCCGATGCCGTCCCTGGTCTCCAGCCGAACGAACTCGCCCACGCTGCCCTCACTTCCTCGTCGAAGTCGCGTGCCAACCTTACGACCCGGCTCGTTGGGGTAAGTAGTGTGGTGTCAGCCCCGCAGGCGGGAGTCCAGCCATGATCACGTATTACGACGACAGGTCGGTGCAGGTCACCTCCACGGCCGTCCAGGTCGACGGCCGCAGCTACTCGCTGGCCGAGATCACCATGGTCTGGCACCGCCGGGGCAGCCGCTCCTGGCGGGTGCTGGTCGGGCGAGGCGCGCTCGGCGCCGCGCTGGCCGGCCCGCTGGTCGCGGCCGTGCTCGGCATCGGCCTCGCCGTCTGGCTGGACCGCTCCCCCACCGTGACGATCGCGATCGTCGGCGCCTCGGTGCTGGTCGGGCTGGCCGTCGGCCCGGTCGCCGATTTCCTCTTCGAACACCTGGACCGCTCGTACGCCAGGGGCAGCCGGCAGATGGAGATCTGGGCCCGCTGGCGCGGGCAGCCGGTGCGGTTGCTGCACACCGGCGACGCGCTGCGCTTCGGGCAGATCTACCGGGCCGTGCAGCGGGCGATGGAGCACACCCAACCCGCCGCCCGCCCCACCGCCCGCCGCTAGCCCGCACGCGCCGCCCTCCGCAAATCCGGAGCAGTTCCGTCGACCGCTGACGAAAACCGTCGTCGCGGCCGTCGTCGTCGCGCGGGGGCGCGCGAGTTGCCTGCCGGTGGTTAGGCTTAGTGATGACCCTCTATTACCGGGACGACGCGGTGCAGGTGACCTCCGAGTCGATCCGGGCGGGCGGTCAGGTGATCGCCCTGCCCGACGTGACGTTCGTCTGGCACGAACGAGGGCAGCAGACCCTCGCCGTACGCGGCCGGGTGCTGGGCCGCGGTGTGCTGGTCCTGCTGCTGTCGCTGCCGCCCCTCGTCGCGCTGGTCTGCGTGGTCTCCCTCGCGTGGTCGGCACAGGATCGGGGCAACTGGCAGCTGGCGCTGATCATCCTGGCCGCCTGCGCGGTGGGGGCGCTGGCGCTGGCCCCGTTCCTGGAGATTCCCCTCGGCTGGCTGGACCGCTCGTACGAGCGCGGCAGCCACGTGCACGAGCTGTGGGTGCAGCACCACGGCCAGGAGCACATGCTGCTGCGCACGCCGGACGCGCTACGGTTCGGGCAGATCTACCGGGCCGTGCAACGCGCCGTCGAACAGCAGGGGGACCATCGATGACCACCCGTCGCGGCGAGGCCGTCGTACTCGCCGGGCTGCTCGCCACGGCCGGCGTCACCCACCTGCTGCGCCCCGGCCTCTACGACCCGATCGAAGCCGTCAGCTCAGGGGCAGGGTGGTGGCGATCGGCCAGCCCAGCAGGGCGGCGCCCATGAGCGCCGGCAGCCAGCGCGGGGTCGCGTACCGGCGCAGCACCGCCGCCCACAGCACGTGCCAGCCGAGCAGCACGGCGAACAACGGCACCACCAGCAGCACGAACCCGGGCGCCAGGCCGACCACCGCCGACGTGCTCAGCACGAGCACGGTGACCGCGACGACCAGCAGGCGACGCCAGGTCCGGCCGGCCGCGACCTGCTCGACGCCCAGCAGGAACAGCAGGCACGCGCCCAGCACCACCGGGAGCAGCCACCAGCGGGCACCGACCGGCAGCGCCGAGGTCAGCCCGAGGTGGACCGGCAGGCCCACGGCGAGGGCCGCGTACGCCGTCAGCGCCAGCGCCGCGACGGTGGTCCGTGCCGGCGTACGACTGCCGGTCTCGTCCACGGCCACGCCTGGCGCTCGCGTCGCGGCGGGCAGCCAGCGTTGGCCGCCGCTCACCAGCACGCCGGTGACCAGCAGGAAGCCCGTGACGTAACCGCCGACCGCGAGCGGGAGACGGTTGGTCGGCAGGACCGCGGCGGCGGCCGCCGCGAGACCGCTCGCGAGGACGGCCAGCCCGAGCAGGACGAGACCACGCAGCGGCGGCCCGCCGCCGGCCGACGCCGTTTTCGCGCCGGCCCGCCGGCCCAGGAGCAGGGCAGCCAACGGGACGACTCCGACGGCGAACGCGAACACCAGCAGCGCCGCCCCGGCGAGCCGGACGAGCGGTCGGGGCGACGCGGTCCCGTCGACGCTGGGCAGCCAGTCGGCGATCTCCTCGTGGGTACGCGGGGCGAAGAGCACCGAGATGTGCTCCACACCGGGCACCACCACCGCTGGCCGCCGGCCCACCGCCGTCCCGCGCCGCACCGCGTCGTCGGCCGCGCGCCGGAACGCGGGAAACTCCGCGCCGCCGACGATGAGCAACAACTCCGCCGGGCGGCCCGGAGGCAGTTCGCCGGCGTCGGGCAGCGAGATCGCCACGGTCCGGGCGATCTCCGGATGCCCGGCCGCGTACCGGGCCACCGCGCCCGCGCCCATCGAATGTCCAACCAGCATGATCTGGGCCGGGTCCACGTCCGGCTGGGCGCGCAGGTACCCGAGCGCGGCGTCCAGGTCGGCGGCGAGCGTCGCGGGTGACATGTCGGGGTCGAGTCGGGCCGGGTTGGCGCCGTGCCCGGCGAAGTCGAACAGCAGCGCGACCGCTCCTCGGCGGGCCACGGTGTCGGCGATCGGGCGCATCAGCCGCGCCGAGCCGGCGAATCCGTGCGCGATCACCACGCCGGGCCGCCGCGCGTCAGGTGTCGGCGGGCCGGCGCGTACCTCGATCATCGGCACGCCGTCGACGGTGACCTGCCGCACGGAGAGGCCGGCGTCCGCGCGGACCAGCACCGCCGTGCCGAGCGCGGCGGCCATCGCCGCGAGCACGGCGAGCAGGACGGCCGCGCGGGTGCTCGGCGGGTGGTGCGGCGAGGCGGCCGACATGGCGGCACCCTACCGCCGCGGACCGCACCGGTCCTCGCCCGCGAGCGGTTGTGGCGGGGCCGACGCACACTTGGTCCCATGGCGATTCCCCTCCCCACACCCGCCGCCGTGGTCGGCCTGACCCGCTCCGCTCTCGATCAGGCGCTCGGCTCGGCGGCCTCGTTCGCCGCCGTGCCCGCCCGCGCGTTCGCGGTGCTGGACGGGGTGGAAGCGCTGTTGGCCAGGATCAACGGCGTGGTGGATCGGATCGAGACGACCCTGGACCGGACCGACCAGGTGCTCACCGACGCCGAGGCGGCGGTCCGCGAGGTCGCGGTGATCAGCGCCGCCGCGACCACCGCCATCGACACCGCCAGCGAGGTGGCGACGGCCGCCGCCGTGGTGGTCACCGAGGCCGAGCGGGTCGCGCACGTCGCCGGCACGGTGGTCACCGAGGCCGAGGCGGTGGCCGGCAACGCCGCGGTCACCGTGGGCACCGCCGCGCAGGCGGCGACCACGGCCGCCGAGCTGCTGGCGGCGTACGAGCCGGCGCTGCGACGGGCCGCGCCGATGGCCGGGCGGTTCGTCGAGGAGCTGAGCCACGAGGAGATCACCGCGGCGATCCACCTGATCGACGAGTTGCCCAAGCTCAAGGAGCACCTGACCGCCGACATCCTGCCGATCCTGGCGACGCTGGACCGGGTCGGGCCCGACCTGCACGACCTGTTGGACGTCACCCGTGATCTCAAGCTCGCCGTGGCGGGCATCCCCGGTCTCGGCATGCTGCGACGACGCGGCGAGAAGCTCAGCGACGAACCCGCTGGCTGAGCCCGTACGCGGGCCTCGGCCGGCGGTCAGCCCGGCGCGTACAGCGCGTCGATCTCGGCACGTTGCGGCAGTGCCACCGAGGCGCCGAGCTTGCGTACGCAGGCCGCGCCGGCCGCCGCCGCCCAGCGCACGGCGTCGACGACGTCCCGCCCCTCGCCCCAGCCGACCGCCAGCGCGGCCGTGAACGCGTCGCCGGCCGCCGTGGAGTCGACCACGTCGACCTGAACGGCGGGCACGTGCGCCTCGGCGCCCTCCCGGTCGACGTACCAGGCGCCCGCGTCGCCGAGGGTGAGCACGGCGCGGGGCACCAGGTCGAGCAGCGCGCGGGGCTCCTCCCGGCCCCGACCGGTGAACGCTTGCGCCTCGCCCTCGTTGACGACCAGCAGGTCCACCGCCTGAAGCAGCTCCGGTGGGAGGTCCCGGGCCGGTGCGGCGTTGAGGATCACCCGGGTGCCGGCGGCTCGGGCGGCCAGCGCGGCGGCGGTCACCGTCTGCACCGGGATCTCCAGCTGGGCGACCAGGACGTCCGCCCCGCGCACCGTCGCCAGTTCCTCGTCGGTGAGGCCGACCAGCGCGTCGTTCGCGCCGGGGGTGACCAGGATGGCGTTCTCCCCCTGCGCGTTGACCATCACGAGCGCCACACCGGAGGTGCCGTAGACCACCCGCAGGTGGCCGGTGTCCACGCCGGCCGCCGTGATCCGGGCCCGGAGCGTCACGCCGAACGCGTCGGAGCCGATCGCGCCGAGGAAGGCGCAGGAGGCGCCGGCCCGGACCGCGGCGATGGCCTGGTTGGCGCCCTTGCCACCGGGCACCATCACGAAGTCGGTGCCGAGCATGGTCTCGCCCGGCCGGGGCAGCGACGGCGCCATCGCGACCAGGTCCATGTTGGCGCTGCCGACCACCACCACCCGGGTCTGCGACACGGGCACCCGCTCAGGCGGCGCGCGCGGTGTAGCGGTCGCCGGACCGCTCGACCACCAGCGGCAGACCGAAGGTCTTGGAGAGGTTGTCGCCGGTCACCGTCTGGGCGAGCAGCCCCTGGGCGACGACGGCGCCCTCGCGCAGCAGCAGCGCGTGGGTGAACCCGGGTGGGATCTCCTCCACGTGGTGGGTGACGAGCACCATGGCGGGGGCGTCCGGGTCGTACGCCAGCTCGGCCAGCCGGGTGACCAGGTCCTCGCGGCCACCCAGGTCGAGGCCGGCGGTGGGCTCGTCGAGCAGCAGCAGCTCCGGGTCGGTCATCAGTGCCCGGGCGATCTGGACGCGCTTGCGTTCGCCCTCGGAGAGGGTGCCGTAGCGGCGCTCGGCGAGGTTGCCGACGCCGAGCTGGCTGAGCAACGCCCGCGCCCGCGCCTCGTCGCCGCGGTCGTAGCTCTCCCGCCAGCGCCCGACCACCGACCAGGCGGCGGTCACCACCACGTCGCTGACCTGCTCGTCGGCGGGCACCCGCTCGGCGAGCGCGGCGGTGGAGAGCCCGATGCGGGTACGCAGCTCGTTGACGTCGGTGCGGCCGATCCGCTCACCGAGCACGTGCGCGACGCCGGTGGTGGGGTGCAGCCGGCCGGCGGCCAGGTTGAGCAGGGTGGTCTTGCCCGCGCCGTTGGGGCCGAGCACCACCCAGCGCTCGTCCAGCTCGACCCGCCAGGTCAGGTCCTGCAGCAGGGCGGTGCCGGAGCGGCGTACGCCGACGCTGTCGAGGCTGACCACCAGATCCGGGTCCACGGGGGCGGCGGCAGGCGCGGCGCCGGCAGCGCCGGGGATCAGGTCACCAGTCACCTGTCCATCCAACCACGCAGCGCCGGGGCGCCCCCCATGGGCGGCGTCCGGGCCATAGGGTGAGCGCCGTGTCGTTGATCACCATCGCTAGGGGACGGCTCGTGACAGGTCGAGGTTCGGAGCCGCGCGGATGAGCGCGGTCATCGAGATCGAGGGTCTGCGTAAGACCTTCCACAGCGTGCGCAACGGTCGGCTGGTGGCGGTGGACGGGTTCGACCTGCTGGTCGAGGCGGGTCAGGTCCACGGTTTCCTCGGCCCGAACGGCTCCGGCAAGACGACAACCCTGCGTGCCCTGCTCGGGCTGGTACGCGCCGACAGCGGGGTGATGAAGGTGTTCGGCGAGCGATCGCCGGAGCTGCTGCCCCGGGTGGCCGGGCGGGTCGGCGCGATCGTGGAGAGCCCACAGTTCTTCGGCAACTTCACCGGGCACCGCACGCTGCGGCTGCTCGCCCGCGCGGGCGGGGTGCCGGTCTCCCGGGTGGACGAGGCCCTGGAGTTGGTGGGCCTGCGTGACCGTGGTGACGAGCGGGTCAAGGGCTACTCGCTGGGGATGAAGCAGCGCCTCGCGGTGGCGTCGGCGTTGTTGAAGGATCCACAGCTGCTGATCCTGGACGAGCCGGCGAACGGTCTGGACCCGGCGGGGATCCGGGAGATGCGGGACCTGATGCGGACGCTGGCGGCGGCCGGGGTGACAGTGCTGGTGTCCAGTCACATCCTGGGCGAGATCCAGCTGATCTGCGACCACGTCACGATCATCTCGCGGGGCCGGCGGGTGGCGGCGGGCCGGGTGGACGAGGTGCTGGCCGGCTACGACCGGCACGAGTTCCTGGTCCGGGTGGCCGAGCCGGAGCGCGCCGCCGAGGTGTTGCAGGCGGTGGAGCTGACGGCGGTCGTGGACGGAGACGCGCTTGTGGTGAGCGGGGTGACCGATCCGACGGTGGTCAGTCGGGCGCTCGGCGAGCAGGGGCTGTGGGTGGGTGAGCTGACGCCGCTGCGGCCGGATCTGGAGAGCGTCTTCCTGGAGCTGACCGGCGCCGGGCACACGTGGATGCCCCGGCAGGTCGACGGTTCGGCGGTGCCGGCGGACGACGAGGACCGCGCGATGATCGATCTCGACGTACGGGGAGTGGACTCGTGAACCTGGTCCGGGCCGAGTTGGAGCGGCTGGCCGCGCGCCGCTTCGTGCAGCTCATGGTCGTCCTGCTGGCGCTGGCATTCGCCGTCACCGCGGCGACCACACTGGCCGGCTCACACAAGCCCAGCGCCGAGGAGATGGCCTCGGCGCGGACGCAGGCCATCGACGCACGGCAGGGCATGGAGGCAGCGTTCCAGGAGTGCCTGGCCTGGAAGGACCGCACGGTCCCCCGCGACACCGGCGACTATCAACCCGCAGACTGCTCGGAGATCGACCCGGCCCGGCAGGACCGGTTGCCCATCGCTTCGGACTATCTGCGCGGGGTGTTCAGCTTCGCCCAGCAGGCTCGCCCGCTGCTGTACTTCCTCATCGCGTTCCTGGCGATGTTCGGGTTCCTGGTCGGCGCCTCGTACATCGGCGCGGACCTGAACTCCGGCGGGGTGGTGAACCTGCTGCTGTGGCGACCGCGCCGGCTCACGGTGCTCGCCGCCAAGCTCGGCACCCTGCTCGGCGTGGTGCTGGCGTTGTCGGTGGTGGCCTCGCTGGTCTACCTGGCCACGTTCTGGGTGATCGGTCAGACGGCAGGGCTGGCCGGCCAGCTCGACGGGGAGTTCTGGCGGTCGCTGGGCGCCGTCCACGGCCGAGGTCTGGTGCTGGTGTTGCTGACCACCGCCCTGGGCTTCGCCATCGCGACGCTGGGCCGGCACACGTCGGCGGCGCTCGGTGCCGTCGCTGCGTACGCGGTGGTGTGGGAGTTGGGCGCCCGGGTGGTGCTGGAGATCGTGGACGCCCGGCGGCCGGACCAGCTGATGCTCTCCAGCCACATCGGGGCGTGGCTCACCGGCGAGGCACGGTTCTGGGATCCGCAGCTCTGCTACAACTCGACGGGTGCCTTCTGCGACGGTCTCTACACCCTGACCTGGCGGCCTGCGCTGGCCGTGCTGCTTCTGCTCGCCGGCGGGTTGACCGCAGCGGCGTTCACCGTGTTCCGCCGCCGCGACCTGGTCTGAGGCGGGCCGCCCCGCCAGGCCGCCGCGCCCCGCCAGGCCGCCGCGGCCGGGGCGGGCGGCCACGGCCCGGCGGCAAGAGCTTGCAGTACGGCCGGCGTCGGTGAAATATTCCTTCACATGACCGCCAGGGCGGAATCAGCCGACGGTGGAGCCGAACACCTCGTCGCGGACGGCGTCCAAGGCGGTGCGCAGCGCACCGCGCAGGATCGGCTCCTCGGTGACGCCGGTGGGCACCACCCGTGGCCGGACCAGGGTGATCGCCGCGACCTCCCGCTGCACCCGGTCGGCGAGCGCCGTCCCGCCGGCCTGGCCGACCTCGCCGGCCAGCACGACCAACGGCGGGTCGAGCACCACGCAGGTGCTGGCCACGCCGAGCGCGAGCCGACGGGCCAGCTCGTCGAGCATCGGGCCACCCGCGGCGCCACCCGCGACGGCCGCGCGGACGGCCTCGGCGGCGTCGCTGTCCGGGTAGCCGTGCTCGCGGGCCACCGCGCGCACCGAGTCGCCGCCGATCACCTGCTGGAAGGCCGGCTTGGCACGCCGCGAGACGTCGCGCGGGATCGGCGCTCCGGGCACCGGCAGGTAGCCGATCTCGCCGGCCGCGCCGCTGCTGCCGTGGTGCAGGCGGCCACCCAGCATGATCGCCAGGCCGACGCCGGCGCCCACCCAGACGAGGACGAAGTCGGCCACGCCCTGCGCGGCGCCGGACTGCGCCTCGGCCACCGCGGCCAGGTTGACGTCGTTCTCGAAGACCACCGGCGTGTGCAGGTCGTCGCGCAGCGCGGCGAGCAGACCGCTGTGCCAGCGCGGCAGGTTGAAGGCGAAGGTGATGTCGCCGGTGTGCGGGTCGACCAGGCCCGGCGTGCCGAGCACGATCCGGCGGACGCTGCTGAGCTGCGCCTGGGCGCTGCTGGCGGCCTGCACCACGGCGTTGTGCACCACGCCCACCGGATCGTCGGTGTCCCGCGTCGACTGCTCCACGCGGCCGATGACCGCGCCGGTGATGTCGGCGCACGCGGCCACCACGCGGTCCGGCCCGACGTCCACCCCGACGACGTGGGCGCTGCTCGGACGCACCGCATAGAGCTGGGCGTTCGGCCCTCGCCCGCCGGCCTGCTCGCCGACCCGGCTGACCAGGCCGCGCTCCTCCAGCCGCTCGACGAGTTGCGAGGCGGTGACCTTGGACAGCCCGGTCAGCTCGCCGAGCCGGGCCCGGGTGAGCGGCCCACGCTCCAGCAGCAGTTCCAACGCCGCGCGGTCGTTGAGCGCCCGCAACAGGCGGGGGGTGCCGGGCAGCCGGGTCGCACTCATGCCACGTCCTCTAGTTTTAGTAAACTTTGCTAACTGTAAACCGACCTGCGAACGGGTAGCCGTAGCGTAACGGCCACCCGGAGGCAGAGTGCTCGGCCGACCCGGCAGGGCGACGACCACCGCGGGTACGACGTCCGTGCCCGGAGGGACCGAAGGGGGAGATCACGTGGGGCTCGATCCAGGACTGCGTCGGCTCGCGCTGGGCACGTTGCTCGCCGCGTACCCGGGACCGGTCCCGCCAGACTGGGCGGTCGACCTGGTGGCCGACGGGCTGGCCGGGCACACCCTGTTCGGCACGAACGTGCACGACCCCGCGCAGGTGGCGGCGGGCATCGCAGCGCTGCGCGCCGGCCGGACCGACGTGCTGATCGCCATCGACGAGGAGGGTGGCGACGTGACCCGGCTGGCACACGCCACCGGCAGCCCGTACCCCGGCAACGCCGCACTCGGCGCGGTCGACGACGTGGAGCTGACCCGACGGGTCTACCGGTCGATCGGCGCCGAACTGGCCGCGCTCGGCATCACCGTCAACCTCGCACCCACCGTCGACGTGAACACCGCCGACGACAACCCCGTGATCGGCACCCGCTCCTTCGGCGCCGACCCCGTCCGGGTGGCCGCCCACTCGGCCGCCGCCGTGAGCGGCCTGCAGTCCGCCGGCGTCGCGGCCTGCGCCAAGCATTTCCCCGGCCACGGCGCCACCAGCACCGACTCCCACCACGAGCTGCCCACTGTGGACGTACCGCTGGAGTTGCTGCGCCAGCGGGACCTGCCGCCGTTCGCCGCGATCGTCGCGGCCGGGGCGCGTGCCGTGATGACCGCGCACATCCGGGTGCCGGCGCTGACCGGGGACGATCCGGCCACCTTCAGCCGGGCCGTCCTGGTCGACCTGCTGCGTACCGAGTACGGCTTCACCGGCACGGTGATCACCGACGCGCTGGAGATGAAGGGGGCCGCGGTGGCCGCCGGGGGTGTCGGGCCGGCCGCCGTCCGAGCCCTGTCGGCCGGCGCCGACCTGCTCTGCATCGGCGCGAAGGTCGACGCCGCGCTGGTCGAGCGGGTGGCCGCCGAGATCGCCGAGGCGACCGCCGACGGTCGGCTGCCGCTCGCCCGGGTCGAGGAGGCGGCCGGCCGCGCCGCCGCGCTCGCCGCCTGGACCCGGGCCGCCGGCGGGTCACCGGCCGCCGCGGACCCCGATCTGGGGTACGCGGTGGCACGCCGGGCGGTGCAGGTGGAGGGGGTGCTCACCGGCCTGGATGAGCCACTGGTGGTGCAGGTGCACACCGAGTCCACCATCGCCGAGGGACGGGTGCCGTGGGGCCTCGGCCCGCACCTCGACGGCACGCGGGAGATCCGGGTGATCGCCAGCGAGACCGACCCGGCCACGCTGCGCGGATTGGCCGGCGACCGTCCCATCGTGCTGGTCGGACGACACCTGCACCGGCTGCCCGACGGTCCGCGACTGATCGCCGACCTGGCGGCCCAGCACCCGGTGACCGTGGTGGAGATGGGCTGGCCGGCACAGTGGCGTCCAGCGGGCGTACGCGCCTTCGTCACCACCTACGGCGCGAGCCACGCCAACGGCCGCGCGGCGGCCGAGGCTCTGGGTCTGGCTCACTGAGTCTCGGCGCCGCCCGGTCGGGCTCCAGGGCTCGACCGGGCGGCGCTCAACGCCGCGCCACAGTGTCCACAGTCACTGGTTGCCCCTTCTTGAACATGTTCAATACCCGCTCTAGGCTGACGTTGTCGATAGTTGAACACGTTCAAGGAAGGCGTCCACATGGACATCAAGGTCTGGATGTACGTGATCTACCTGGCGGTCAGCGTCGGCCTGACCATCTGGGTGGCCCGGGCGCTGTCGCGCAACGGGCAGGTCTTCCTGGAGGAGGTGTTCGCCGACGAACGACTCGCCCGAGCGGTCAACAGCCTCCTGGTGGTCGGCTTCTACCTGCTCAACCTCGGCTACGTCACGGTGGCCATGAAGCACCCCGACCCGGTGCTCACCACCAGTCAGGCCATGGAGGAGCTGTCCCTCAAGATCGGCCTGGTGCTGCTGGTGCTCGGCGCGCTGCACTTCTTCAACGTCTTCGCACTGGGCCGCTACCGCCGCAACCGCCTCCGCCAGCTCGCCACGCACCCGCCCATCGCACCGATCGGCCGGCTCCCCATGCCGCCCGCACCGCACGGGGCACACCCGGCCGGGCCCTACCCGGTCGGAGCACAGCCGGTCGGGCCCTACCCGACGGGACCACAGCCGGCGGGACAACAGCCGGCGGGACCCCAGCCGGGCCCCGCACAGCCCCGCGCGGCACAGCCCGGCGCCGACGGGCCGGGAACCAACCCCGTGACCCGATGACCGCCGCACCGGTCGGCGGGCCCGCCGAGACTCCGGATCCCACCGCGTTCTCCGGCGGTGGGGTCCGGGGGTTCACCGTCCTGTTCGACGCGAACTGCCCGCTCTGCCGGGCCGCCCGCCGGTGGCTCGCGTCCCGCGCCCAGCTCGCACCCCTGGAGTTCGTGCCGGCCGGCTCGACCGAGGCCCGGCGGCGCTTTCCCGGCCTGGACCACGACGCGACGCTGCGTGACCTGACCGTCGTGGCCGACACCGGCGAGGTGTACGCGGGCGACGGCGCCTGGTTCGCCTGCCTCTGGGCCTTGGCCGACCACCGGTCGGCGGCCGAGCGGCTGTCCCGGCCGCATCTGCTGCCGCTGGCCCGGCAGGTGGTGGCGACCGCCTCCGCGATCCGGGAGCGGGTTCGCGATCCGTGGGCCGAGCCGAGCGACGAACCGGCGGGATACCGTGACCCCGATGACCGAGCAACCTGCGCCGACGACCACTGCGGGTGAACCTGCGACCGCCCGGGGCGAGCAGACCCGGCAGCTGATCCGGGACACCGCGATGCGGCTGTTCCGTGAGCGCGGCTACGCCCAGACCACGATGCGGGCGATCGCGCAGGAGGCCGGCGTCGCGGTGGGCAATGCCTACTACTACTTCGGCTCGAAGGACCACCTGATCCAGGAGTTCTACGCCCAGTCCCAGGTCGAGCACCGGGCGAAGGCCCAACCGGTGCTCGACCGGGAGGTGGCGTTCGGCGACCGGCTGGCCGGGGTGCTGCACGCCGGCATCGACGTGCTGACCCCGTCGCACGCGTTCGCGGCGACCTTCTTCAAGACCGCGGCCGAGCCGACCTCTCCGCTCAGTCCCTTCTCGGCCGAGTCGTCCGGCCCCCGGCAGGCGGCGATCGAGCTGTTCGCCGAGGTGCTGACCGGCTCGACCGCCAAGGTCGACGCGGAATTGCGCCCTCAGCTGCCCGAGCTGCTCTGGCTGGCGTACATGGGCGTCGTCCTCTACTGGGTGCACGACCGGTCGCCCGGTCAGGTCAAGACCCGGCAGTTGATCGACGGCGTGGTGCCGCTGATCGACCGGCTGGTCGCGTTGTCGCGGCTGCGGGTGCTCCGCCCGGTGACCCGACAGGTGCTCGACCTCATCCGCACGCTGCGTCACTGACCGGTTCGCACCCAACGCGCGGCTCCACCGCAGGTCAAGTCCGTTATTCGACACTCCGACCCGACAGCTGGCACCTTGCACCGGGCAGATTCGATACGTAGCGTGATCGATATCGGATCGACTCGTCAGCGACGCGGCCGATCGCCCGAGAACCGGGGCCTGGGGGCAGGTTGCGGACCGTGGATCCGGCCCGGGATCCACGGTCCGCGCACTGAGACCGGTGCCCGACGGCTGTCCCGTCTCACCGCGGATAGACCCCGTACGCCCGCCAACCCCGGTCCGGGAAGCCCGCCGCCTCCGCCACCCGGGCGGAGGCGTGATTGTCCTTCTCGTGCAGGTAGGTCGGCACCGCCCCCTCGTCCAGGACCCGCCGTGCCGCCTGCGCCACCAGCCGACGCGCGAGGCCCCGACCCCGAGCCGCCGGCGCGGTGCCGATGGCCAGTTCGTGCCCGTACGCGTCGTGGCGTTTTATCCCGGCTCCGGCGAGGTAGGCGCCGTCCATGTCGCGGACCACGAGCACCGGCCGGTCGAACAGCCGCAGCCAGGGCGGCAGGCCGGGGGCGGTCGGCTCGGTCCACTCCCCCACGTCGGGCAGCGGCGCCGGAGACAGACTCCACCGGAACGGACCGTCGTGCACGCAGAAGGTGGGCAGGCCGACGGCTTCCGGCAGCGCCGCGAGCATGCGCTCCGGAGCGCGCTCGACCAACGCCCGGATGGCCGCCACCCGGTCCGGCGCGACGGAGAGCACCGCGCTCCGACCGGTGTCGACAGCGAGGGCCGGACGCAGCCGGCCGTCCCAGGCCGGCCGGAGCCGACGATGCGAGGTGACCACGTGCAGCCCCGGGCCGGCCGGCCACTGGCCGAGCCAGGAGGCCAGGTGCAGTTGCAGCAGCCGGTCGAGCATGCGTACCTCCCGTCACCGGACACGTCGTGGATCACCGTACGCGCAGCGGCCCGACCGGGCGGGCCTTCCCGCCGGGGCCGGGCGGCCCGGGCTCAGGAATGCGCCGGGCGCCGTGCTGCCCGAGATGCGGGAACCGGGTGGCGAGATCGACCGTCATAGGTTTTTCCATACATGGACACCTTTCTTTGGGACGGTATGGTCATGCCGATTCAGCCGAACGACCGCTCTCACCAGGACCCCACGCGACTCTGGCGAGCAGCGGAGGCCGCCGGACCTCTTCCGGCTCAACCGCGCTACCGGGTGACCCGCATGACGGGCGCCCTGCCCTGGGCCAAGCTGAACAAGCTGCCGGCCGGCAGCTCCAGCCGGCACGGCCTCAACACGCGCTGACGCGCCGGCCAGGCCCGGGAGAGCCTCTGACGGTGGTTGGGGACGACACACCGTAGGAGGACCAGCGGCGGCATTCGCACACCTGTCGGGTAATTTCTTCCAGGTCCGGCACCCCGGCCTACGACAGGAGAAGCTCCGCGCATGGGCAAGAAGACGATCCACGTCTCCGACTTCACCGGCACCGTTCTGCAGCAGGACGACGAGGTGGTTCGTGTCGTCGTCCTGGAGCACCCGGACCTGGTCGCCGGGCCCGTGCAGCTCGACGCCACCCCGGGCGAGGTGGAGAGCATCGATGACGCCGCGCTGGACGTGGCGGTGGTGGAGATCCACGACCGGCACGGCGGCGGCGAGCCGCGACGGGTGGTCCTCACCGCCAGCGAGTTCGACGCGATGGCCACCGACGTCCCGATGGCGCAGTTGCTGAAGACGGCCGAGCGGGTCCGTCCACCCAAGGCCCGCAAGAGCGCCGAAAAGATCGACTACGGCACGCTGGAGCACGCCGGCAGGCCGCACCGGGGCCGGGTCACCGAGGAGGAGGCCCGACTGGTCCGCGAGCAACTCGACGAGGTCAACAAGCGACTCGCCGACGCGGGCGTACGCCAGATCGACCCGACCGATCCGGAGCACGCCCTGCGCTACGGCTTCCCCGAGGCGTCCTGACCCCGGGTTCTCACTTCTTTCCGACGGCGGCGGCGAGGGCGGCGGACAGGTCGGCCTCGACCGCCGCCTTGTCCAGGCCGAGGTTGGTGAGCACGCCGGCGCCGTCCTCCTGCTCCAGCAGGGCGAGCAGGATGTGCTCGGTGCCGACGTAGTTGTGCCCGAGGCGCAGCGCCTCCCGGAAGGTCAGCTCCAACGCCTTCTTGCCGCGCGCGTCGTAAGGGATGAGCTCCGGAACCTGCTCCGCCCGCGGCGGGAGGACGGCACCGACCGCCTCCCGCACCGCCTCGGAGGTGGCGCCCCGACCAGCCATCACCCTGGCGGCAAGACCCTCCGACTCGGCCAGCAGGCCCAGCACCAGGTGCTCGGGGCCGATCTCGGCGTTCCCGGCGGCGCGAGCCTCCTCCTGCGAGGCCATCACCACGTTGCGGGCCCGGGGGGTGAACCGGGCGAAGCCGGCGCTGGGGTCGAGCGCCGCGGCCTCGGTGGAGCCCTTCGCCACGAAGCGCTTCTGCGCGGCCTGCTTGCTGACCCCCATGCTGCGGCCGATGTCGGTCCAGGAGGCGCCGGAGCGCCGGGCCTGATCGACGAAGTGCCCGATCAGATGGTCGGCGACCTCGCCGAGGTGATCGGCGGCGATCACCGCGTCGGTGAGCTGGTCGAGCGCGTCGGTGTGCGCCTTCTTGATCGCCTGGATCAGGTCGTCGAGCTTGACGTGGTTCTTCATCTGGAAAGGCTCGGTCATGCGTCAACCATAAGTTGACGACCCCCCTTCGTCAACCCTGGGTTGACGATCTCTCAGTGTTCACCCGACGAACTCCGGCAGGCGCTGGGCGACGGACGCTGGCGAGGGCATCCGGGCGATCTCCTCAGCGATGTCACGGACCGCGTCACGGTGCGCACCGTGCGGCGCGAGCACGCGCCGGGTCTGCTCGGCGACCGCGTCCGCGTCCACCTCACCGGGCAGGAGCCGCAGGGCGACACCGACGGCGCTGAGCGCGGCGGCATCGGCGAACTGGTTGGCGCCCTGCGGAATGAGCACCTGCGGCACACCGGCCGCGAGCGCGCCGAGGGTGGTGCCACTGCCGCCGTGGTGCACCACCGCGTCGACGAGCGGCAGCAACTCCGCCTGCGGCACCCAGCGGTGCACGGTGACCCGGTCGGGAATGTCGCCAAGCTCCTCCGGGGGCACACGGCCCGCCGCGACCACCACCTGCACATTCAGCGTCGCCAGACCGGCGATGGCCGTCCGGAGCAGTTCCGGCGTGCCGAACGCGGTGCCGAGGGACAGATAGATCAATGGCTGGGAGGCCCGGTGTCGCACCGCCGGGGGCAGCGGGGCCGCCATCGAGAAGGCGACCGGCCGCAGCTCGATCCGACGCTCGGTGGCGAGGAACGTCTCGTCCTGCAGGGAGGGCGGCCAGATGTCGAGGTGCGGCCGGCCGACGACCTCGGCGTTCCTGGTGGGCAGTTCGAGGCCGATGCCGTCGGGAAACAGGCGACCGAACCCGTGCCACAGGCCCGGAATGCCCGCCCGATGGGCGGCGACGGCGGCTCCCGGCATCCCCCACTCGTGCACCACCAGGTCGGGTCGAAGACGCGCCAGCTCCGGTTCCAGATCCTCGGCGTACGCCTCGTAGAAGACGTCGCCAGGGCGGAATGGCCGTAGGCCGTTCGCGGCGAGCGGCGCGTGCACCGCCTCGCCTGCGGCGAAATGGACCTCGTGGCCAGCCTCGCGGGCGGCGATGGCCAACGGGATCAGCGGATAGGTGTGACCGACAGAGGCAAGACTGGCGAACAGCACACGCATGGCGCCGCACGCTACCGGCCGCACGGCGACCCGGCTCGACGCACCGACCCGTATACGGTGGGCTCCGGCCTGGCACGGGCCCGGTTCAAGGAGGCGGTCATGCGTCTGCACGTGGGATGCGCGATGTGGACCCACCGGTCGTGGCCGCAGCCGCGTACGTCCCAGGAGCGCCTGCGGCACTACGCGAGCTGGTGCGACGCCGTCGAGGGCAACACCACGTTCTACGCGACGCCGGCCCGGGACACCGTCGCGTCCTGGGCGGCGCAGACGGATCCCCGCTTCCGGTTCGTCCTCAAACTCCCCAAGGTCGTCACGCACGAGCGCCGGCTCACCGACGTCGGCGACCCGCTGCGCGCCTTCCTGGACGCGATCGAGCCCCTCGGTCCCCGCGCCCACGCTCTCTGGATCCAGCTGCCGGGGTCGTTCTCGCCCGCCGACGTGCCAGCCCTCGATCGGTTCCTCGGCCAGCTCCCGCGCTCCCACCGGTACGCCGTGGAGGTTCGCCATCCCGCGTTCTTCACCGACCCGCAGGCGATCCGGCGGCTCGAGGAGACCCTCACCGCGGCCTCGGCCGAGTGGATCCCCTTCGACACCACCGCGTTCTTCGCCAGTGCGCCGACCAGCGACGCGGAACGCGACGCCTGGACCAAGAAGCCACGGGTGCCGCTGCGGTCGGTCGCGCTGACCGACCGCCCGATCGTCCGTTACCTGGGCCGCGACGACAGCGCCCGGACGGTGCAGGGGTGGCAGCGCTGGGTCGAGGTCGCCGCCGACTGGCTGCGCGAGGGCCGCTCCCCCACCGTGTTCGTCCACACGCCGGACAACGCCGACGCGCTCACACTCGCCCGCCGCTTCCACGACGAGGTACGGGCGCGCGTGCCGGGGCTCGACGCACTGCCCGAACCGATACCGGTCGAACCGCTGACCCTCTTCTGACGCGTACGCCCGCGGTCACCGCTCCCGGTCGAGCAGGGCATTGAGGTGATGGGCCGTGCTGATCAGCGAGAGGTGACTGAACGCCTGCGGGAAGTTGCCGATCTGCTCACCGGTGGGCGGCGACTACCCGGGATACCGCGCGCTACACGGCTGGCCGTCTCCGGGCGGGAGACGAAACTGTCGGTGCTCGCCGATAGCGTGACCACCAGACGACATCGACGAGAGGACACCCGGTGAGCCTGCGCGGATTCGCCACCTTGAACATCTGGGCCGACGACGTGGCGGCGGCCACGGACTGGTACGCCCGATTCCTGGGCCAGGAGGCGTACTTCTCGCGGCCCGGCCCGGACGGGCGTCCCGCCTACACGGAATTCCGCCTCGGCGACTACCAGGCGGAGCTGGGCATCATCGACCGCAGGTACGCGCCACCCGGCGCGGCGACCGGGCCCGGTGGCGCTGTCATGCACTGGCACGTGGACGACCTCGACGCCACCGTGGAACGGCTCCTCGCCATGGGTGCCACGGAATACCAGCCGATCACGCCCCACGGGGACGCGGGGTTCGTCACCGCGGCGGTGGTGGACCCCTTCGGCAACGTGCTGGGCGTCATGACCAACCCGCACTACCTCGACATTCTCGCGTCCCGCAGGCCGGCCTGACCTGAACGTGCCCGACTTCCCCCGTACCCCGCCGCTCAGCGTCGATGATCCCGATCGGCTCGCCTGCAGCGGCCGGCTGGGGCTGCGCTACGGGTGCGGAAGCTTCGGGAGCAGGTCGTCGTCACCGCCGATCTGGGGTAGCCCGGCAGCAGCCGCGATGGCCTCGACGGCCTCGTCCAGTCCGGTGGTCTCGGGAAGGACGAGTTCGTCGGGCCAGCCCAGCACGTCACGGGCGGCATACCAGCCGCTCATCTGCTCGGCGGTGAACTCCGTGGCCTGCGGCCGGGTGAGATGCCGGCGCAGGGTCTCGGCCAGGGACACGTCGAGATAGCAGAACAGCGATCGCCCTGGGTGGCCGTTCCGCAGCGAGGTCAGCATGCTGCGATAGCGGCTGCTGTGCATGATGCCCTCCAACACGACGTGATAGCCGTGGTCGAGGGCGAACCGAACGGTCTGCCCGATCAACGCCGGTGCCGCACCGCCGGGCCTGTCCCGTTCGCGCAGGACGACGCGGCGCAGGTAGTCCTGCTCGACCAGGGCACAGCCCCGGCCGTGCCGACGTCGTAGCTCGCGGGCGATGCTGCTCTTGCCCGAGCCGGAGTTTCCCCGGATGCAGACGAGGATCGTATCCGGGCTGCCAGTGACGACACCCATCCCGACCGGGCGGTGGACGCTCAGCGTCGGCGCTGCGGCACGACGAGCAGCGTCACGGAGTTCGCCGGGTACGTCGCGCTGACGCCGCCCCGGGCCACCCGGAGATCCGTACCGCGGACGATCGAGGTGAGGTCGGTCGGGCCGTAGGTGAACCGCTGCGCCTTGTCCCCGCCGTGGAATCCGGCGAGCGCCAACCGTGAGGTCAGATCGCCACCCGTCTTGTTGACCACCATCAGGGTGAGGGCCTTGTCGGACGAGCGTTGCGCGGCGTAGACCGCGAGCTGCCCCTGGTCGCTGCTGACCGCCGACACGCTCACGTCGCCGAACCTGCTGCCGGCTCCGTCGTAGTTCCGGTACATCCGGAACGCGTACGCGCCGGGATCGGTCGGTTTGGGTTCGCCCCAGATGGTGGCCAGGTCCAGCCCCTCGCGCCCGAAGATGCCGAGGACGTCGGCCTGCGCGAGCGCGCCGTTGATGTCGTCCAGCGCGCCCCAGTTGTATTCGGTGATGGCGACCTTGGTGCCGGGGTAGTACTGCGCGACCCATGCCTTCATCTGGCGGATGAACTGCAACGGCGGCGCGTTCACCCCACCGGGGCCGATCCACGACTCGTCGACGTACGTCGGATCCCACAGCGACCGGGTGGACCGCAGCCGCAGCGCGTTGGCCTCCGCGTCCTTCCCACCGCTGATCTGCGGGTAGTAGTGCTGATCGAAGTAGTCGAGGAAGCGCTTCCCGCCGTGGGCATCGCCGAAGTCCTTCATGTTCTTCAGATACCACTGGGACAGGTTGAGCCCTCCGTGCGCCGCCGCGTCGGCACCCGGGGCACATCCGTCCACGCCGGACGCCACCCATTCGCAGTAGCCCCAGCCGGACGGGCCGAGCACCGCGGCGCGCGGGTCGGCGGCCTTGATGGCCGCGGCGGTCGCCGTGCCCTTGCCGCCCAGCTCGTCGTAGCTCACCGGGTCGGGATGCACGTCGCGGTGGGTGGAGTTCCACAGCACCGGCTCGTTGTCGAGTTCGTAGATTGACACGCCGCCACGCGACGCCGGGCCGAACTGGTTCACCAGATGGGACACCATCTCGCCGGCGAATGACGCGTCGGCCGGGATCGAGGTGTCCGTGGGTACCGCACCGGTCAGGTTCGCGTCGGCGTGCCGGCCGTTGCCACAGTTGGGGTCCCACTGGTCGAACGAGTCCTGCTCCGGAAATCGGGTGGCCGGAAAGCCGCAGGCGAACGGGTGCGACGAGGGCGAGTCCTTTGCCACCCACCCGATCAACGGCACGGCGACCACCTGCTTGGTCCCGTGGTCCCGGTTTCGCTTAACGAACGCCTCGACGGTGTTGTCGGGCCCGGCCACGATGTTCTCGAAGTACCAGTCGCTGCCCGTGTTGTACGTGTGGTTCTTGAAGTTGTAGCGGCTGGTCGCGTTACCGCCCCAGCGCGCCACCGGCGTGCCGAGTTCAGCGACGAGCGAGGGGTCGCCGCCGTTCATGCCGTAGATGTCGGGGCTGATCGCGTGCCGGGCGGCGGACACGTCCACGGTCAGGGCGAGCCCGGTGGCGGCCGCCGCCGGGCCGGCGGCGACCTGGGTGGTCAGCAGCCCCGCCACGAGAGATCCGGCCACACCGATCACCGTGGCCGGGCGCGGCTTGCGCCGTCGTTGCACACCCATCAGAAACTCCCGCCGCCGATCAGCCCGGGACGGACTGAACTCGCAGACATATTACTACCCGTCTATATTAAGTCAATCGATAGAGATCGATAGGTGAGGTTTTATTCGTCCCGGTGGCCGCGACCGTCGGGTGCTCTACGGGTACGCGACGTTCGGCGGCAGGTCATCGTCGCGCCCGGTCTGGGGCAGTCCGGCAGCAGCCGCGATGACCTCGACGGCCTCGTCCAGCACCGTGGTCTCGGGGAGGACGAGTTCGTCGGGCCAGCCCAGGACGTCGTGGGCGGCGTACCAGCCGCTCATGTGCTCGGCGGTGAACTCACTGACCTGCGGACGGGTGGGGTGCCGGCGCAGGGTCTCGGCCAGGGACACGTCGAGATAGCAGAACAGCGACCGGCCCCGGTGGTCGTCCCGCAGTGCGGTCAGCATGCTCCGATAGCGGCTGGCGTACATGATGCCCTCCAGCACTACGTGGTAGCCGTGGTCCAGTGCGAACCGAACGGTCTGCCCGATCAGCGCGGGTGCCGCACCGCCGGGTTTGTCCCGCTCGCGCAGCACGATACGGCGCAGGTAGTCCTGCTCCACCAGGGCGCAGCCCCGACCGTGCCGGCGTCGTAGCTCGCGGGCGATGCTGCTCTTGCCCGAACCGGAATTGCCCCGGACGCAGACGAGGATCGTGTCCGGGCTGCCAGTGGGCTCAGCGAGCACCATGCCTCCTCGGCTTCAGTCGTTGCGGACGGTGAGGCCGAGCGCGGCGACGGCCAGCTGGGCGAGGTCAGGAAGTTGGTCCTCGCCAAGGGTGACGCCGCGCAGGTTGTCCAGCGGCGTCTTGAGGCCCTGGAGCCGGCTGCCGCGCAGGTCGGTGCCGTCGAGGTGGCAGGAGTCCAACTCCAGACCGGCGAGGTCACATGACCGCAGCGCGATGCGAGGTAGGCGGCAGGAAGACCACGCGCCGTTGGTGAGAGTGCAGTCGGTGAACGCGACCGAGCCGGCGGCGGTGACGCGGTGGAAGGTGGCGTAGTCGAAGCGGCAGCTGTCGAACAGGACGTCCTTGAGGCGGACATCGGTGAGTCTGGTGCCGGTGAACCGGGAGCCGCTGATCGCGCACCGTTCGATGGTGACGCCGGTCAGGGTCACGCCGGAGAAGTCAGTGCGAGTTATCTCGCAACCGTAGAGACTGCCGGCTTCCCAGGTGCTCTCGCTCAGGTCCACGCCGGTGATCAGGCTGCTGCGGATGTGGGCGTCCTGAAGGTGCGAGCCTTGCCACGCGGCGCCCTCGACGAGGGCCTCGGTGAGGTCGCCGGCCAGGTCCGTCGTGGTGTCGAGGTCGTCCGGTTCGAGGTCCGGCAGCAGAACCTTCACGTCGCCGATCGTGGTGGTGCGCATGTGTCCTCAACCTGTGTGGGCGCGGGGTGGGCACGCCACCCCGCGCGTCCCGTGGTGGGGCTACTTCTTCTTGTTCCAGTTGTCCCAGCCGGGTCGACTGTCGAACTTACCCTTATTGTCCCAGGCGGGGCGGTTGTCGAACTTCGCCGCGTCGATCGACGCCACCGACCGCTCCGGGTCGACGCCGAGGCGAGCGAGTTGCTCGGGTGCGGCGTTGACGAGGACCGCGAGAGCGTTGGTCATGGTGCTTCTCCTTGAGGGGCGAGGTGATCCGCGGCGGCGCGGACGAGGGCCTGTCGGGTGGTCCGGCAGTAGGCGGTTTCATGGGCGGTGAACGTCGCGTGCTCGAAGTAGCGGTTGCCGGCCTGGGCGCCGCGGCAGAAGTCGTAGAAGGCGCAGCGATCGGCGCAGTCGTTGAGAGCCGCAATGAACTCGGCGACGTAGTCCAGGTCGCCGGCGCGGGCGAGCATGGCGGTGATCGGCTGATGGAGGACGTTGCCGGCGATGAAGTCGCCGTATCGCGGCTCGGTGATGCCGAGCAGTTCCGGTGACAGCAGCACCACCTGCCCATCCCAAGAGACGGTCGGGATCGGCTCATACGGCGCGTGGTCGACGCGGCCAGCGCGGGTGGCGGCGAGATAGTCGGCCAACCGGTCCACGTCGCGGATCCGCAGCGGGCTGCCGCCAACGCGACGTGCGATGAGGCGCTGCCAGAACCGGTACGCGGCGTCCTCCGACACCGGTGCCCGGTCGGCGCCCTCCTGCTCTTCGATGTTGAAGCCCACCGACTCGCAGCCGGGCAGGCCGGTGAAGAAGTCGATGAGGGCTTCCGCGTGGTCGATGGTTTCCGGGGTGACTACACAGATCACCGAATACCTCAGCCCTGCCTCGGCCAGGGTCTGTATGCCGCGCAGAGTGCGGGCGTCTGTTGACGTGCCGGCCCGGTCGAGGCGGTTCCGGTTCAACGCGCCCGGTCCGTCGAGGCTGACCCCGATCTCGAACCCATAAGCGATGAAGAGCTCGCACCATTGCCGGTTGATCAACGTCGCGTTCGTTTGGATCTCGTGACGCACCATCCCCGCGCGCCGAAGCTCCTCGAACGGGGCCAATAAACCACGGAACAACCCGATGGGAGTGGCGATGGGTTCGCCCCCGTGCCACACGACGCTCACCGGATGACCGCTGTTCTGCTGGGCGATCGACTCGGCGCAAGCCTGCGCGACCGCGCCGCTCATCAGGCGGAGGGATCTCCGGTCGGGCAGGTAGCAGTAGGTGCAGTCGAGGTTGCAAAAGCTCGTCGGCTGCACGACCAGGGTGTGGAAGCTGCCGGCGACCGCCGGCTGGCCGGTGACGTTGATGAAGCCGATGCCGTTCACGAGGAGGCCTCTTCGATGCTGCCGGCCGTGGTGGTACTGACGCGGTAGGCGTGGGTGTGGCGTGCGGGCCAGCCGAGGAACCGGTCGAACATGTCGGCGGCGCTGCCCGTGACGCTCGGGTTGAGCCGATGCAGGTCGTCGATCGCGTCGTGCAGGCAGCCGGCCAGGTAGAGGAACAGGCTCACCGGCTCTTCCCGGTACTCGGCGAGGAGCGCGAGCTTCGCCGCGCCGCAGGGCCACGGCTGCCCGCACCGGCGGCACAGCCACAGCGGGCGCATCGGCAGATGTTCCACCTCGGCTGGCGCGAGCCGGTTCGCCGCGAGACGGCGCTGCTGCCCGGTCACCGGCGACCGCCCTCGCGGGCCTGCTGCTCGAACAGCCGACGCCACACGAAGGTCAGCAGCGGAGGATCAGCGCGCCGCACCTGACCCTGTGAGGACGTCCACCTGGGCTCGGGGCGCCGGGACTGGCTGGCCATCGCGTTACGCGAGACGTACACCGTCATGCCTCCACCCCCACCAGGATCGATGAGCGGCGGGCTCGCCGGGGGAATGGCGAGCCCGCCGCCGCATCACAGCGGCTGGGAGCAGGCCGCCGATCACCCACCCACGCAGCCCTCATGGCGGTACGCAGGCGGGGAGAACACCGAGACAGTTCGTGCCAGGACGGGCCGAGCCAGCGGCCCAAGCCGTGGTGTGGTGCGCCGCCCATCGATCCCTCCATCTGCAGCTCCCTGTTAGTCATCCCCGAAACCGGCATCGACACACGCCGGTGATCTGGGGTGAACTGAACGTAGGGGCGGTACGTACGGAGGACCGGGAAAATCCGTACCGGGTCCGGCGGGCTTCAGCGGGCAGGGTGATGGTGTGCGAGGGATGACGGACGACATGACGATCGGCCAGCGCGTCGCCTTCTACCGGCGTCGACGAGGGCTCTCCCAGGAGGTGCTGGCCGGTCTGGTTGGCAAGACGCAGGAGTGGTTACGCAAGGTCGAGACGAACCGGGCCGACCTCGACCGGCTGTCAGTCATACGCGCGATCGCCAAAGCCCTCGACGTGTCCCTCGGCGACCTGATCGGTGCACCGAGCCTGTTCGAGTGGTCGGACGACTCCGGGCGCGAGACCATCCCGGCCTTACGGGCCGCGCTTCACGACTATCGTCACCTCGCGCCGACGCTGGCCAGCACAGGGGACGTCGAGGCCCCCGCCCTGCGCCAGATCGAGAACGACGTCGCCGAGATCTGGACCGCCTACCAGCACTCCCGCTACGGCACCCTCGCCCGCCGGCTGCCCTACCTCATCCACGACTGCCTCACCGCCACCGAGGCGTACGACGGAGACGACGGCCAGCGCGCGCATGCGATGACCGCCTACGCCCACCAGCTCGCCGCGTTGTTCCTCACCAAGCTCGGCGAAGGTGACCTCGCGTGGACCGCCGCCAGCCGTGGGCTGGCCGCCGCCAACGCCAGCCACGACCACGTCGTCATTGGCTCGCTTAGCCGCTCCGCCGCGCACTCGCTGGCGTCCATCGGCGAATACGCGCAGGCTCGTGGCCTCGCAGCCACGGCGGCGCAGTTCCTGGAACCACGGCTCGCCAAACCCACTCCGCAGCTGCTGTCGGTCTACGGCAGCTTGCACCTCGTCTGCGCGCTGGCCGCAGCTCGAGACGACGACCGCGCCTCCGCCGACACCCACATCACCGAGGCCGATGCCGCCGCACAGCGACTCGGCGCCGACGGCAACCACGTGTGGACCGCGTTCGGGCCGACCAACGTGTCAATCCACAAGACGACCGTGGCGATAGAACTCGGCGACGTGCAACGCGCCATCGCCATCGGCGCCCCACTCGACACCAGCGCCGTGCCCGTCGAGCGGCAGGTTCGGCACGCCATTGAAACCGCCCGAGCCCTTGCCCGGTGGAACCGCATCGACGACGCGCTCGCCGCGCTTCTGGATGCCGAGGTCATCGGCCCCGACCAGGTGCGCTACCACCAGCTCTCCCGCGACCTTGTCCGGGACATCCTGACCCGTCCTCGGCCACCACGACTGGCCGTCGAACTCAGCGACCGGATGGGCGTCCGGTCGGGAGAGCCGCGCTGGTAGCTGGGCTCAGATCAGCCGGCTCGTGTAGCCAGCCGCCACCAGGCGCTCGAATGCCGCCCGTACCTCGTCCGGTATCTCCTGCGGGATCGCGAACCCGCGCTCGGCGTACACCTCGATCCGCTGCGTGTCGCCCACCAGCATGTCCACCACCCGCTGCGGGTCACCGATGCTGGCCACGTAGTCGTCCAGTTCGAGTGGGTTCGACGCGCAGACCACATCGACCTCTGGCCACATCAGCCTGCAGGTGGCGTAGGCCCGACGCTGTTGGTAGGGCCGCGACATGATCAGCACCGACTTCACCGGGATCTGTCGCTCGGCCAGGAGCGCACGGGAGAATTCGAGGTTCTCGGCGGTGTTCGTGGCACGCGGCTCCACAAGAATCGCTTCCGGGGGCACACCCTGCTCGACGGCGTACTCGCGGTAGTGCACCGCCTCTCCCTGCGGGAACCGCTCGACGGTCGTCGGGGCGTTCGCGCCGGTGAACACGATCCATGGGAACAGTCCTGCCTGAAACAGCCGCGTTGCGACCACGGCAACGCCGAGGTCATGGCTGCCCAACCCAATGCCGACGTCGCATGGGCGCAGCTCGTGGTGCATGTCGTGGTATCTCCACAACATCTCCACGTCAGCCCGGATCTCGTCTGGAACCACGCGAGTCGGTACCGCAGCCTGCCGATCCATCAGCGCCCGCCAGGTGGAGCAAGTGCTGGAGTCTGATTCATGCCCCGTTCCCTCATGGCGTCAGCGTAGGGCAGGCCGAACGATCCAGATCAGCACAGCTCCTCTGTCCACCGGGGGACACTCAGGCAGCGCCGACACCATCAGCGCCATCGGCAGCCGCTCCCTCCGCCGGCGCCAGCTCGCGTACCTGAACCCACAACGCCATCTCGCCGGCCTCGCAGATCGCCGTACCAAGCCGCGCAGTCTGCGGCAGATTGGTGCGTTCGTCAACGGGCTCGCACGGAGCGATTTACCTCGCGTGCATCCGCCCCTGACCAGCGACGTATACACGCTCAGATCCGAACGTTGCGACGCTAGTCTCGGCTAATGAAGACGTACCTGCAGAGCCCGAACGCGCTCTCCAACGCGGAGATCGCAGAGGTCTACTCCCTGGCTGAGCAGCACAACGTAGGCATCTGCCTGTACGGCGGCACCCAGTCGCCGTCTAAAGGCGCTGCGGAGTGGTCAGCCTCCGGGAGCATCCTCGCGCTGCGCCGCTTCATGAAGGCCGTGGGGTTCAGCACCATCCCCAAGCCGTCGTATCCCGAGGTCCGGTGGACCGACAAGAACAGGTGGGAGTGACGACCGGTCATCGGCAGAAGCGGATGCTGCATACGGTCGATGCTCGCTCCTCGGGACGCCGGACCCATGACGGCTTCCAAGCATTCGCTTACTGCGGTCCGGCTGCCTTCGAGACGTTTTCCATGATCACTGTTCACCAAATCAGCCGAAGAGTCGATGACGGAAGCCGTAGAACCGGCATACCGCACTCCGTCAAGATCTGCCCATCGCCCTACATCGCAAGCCTGGGGAAACCACCGCAGCCGGCTCAATAGCCACCGTGAGCCGATGCGCGACCACCGGCATCCGTAACCCGGGCCGCCCGGCTATCCTCCACCGGTAGCCACCCGAGGGGCGTCCCAGATCATCCCGCCACGTCCCACCGACGCCGCTTCGGTCCATCGGCTCCCGAGCACCCACCGAGCCACCGCCACCGGCCAGCGGACACGAAGAAGGGCCCCGACCCGGTGGGAACCACCAGGTCAGGGCCTTGCTCGTTGGTGCGCCGCCAGGGACTCGAACCCCGAACCCGCGGATTAAGAGTCCGCTGCTCTGCCAGTTGAGCTAGCGGCGCTCGCTGACAACGACGAGCGCGCTAACACGCCTTCGATCCGGCCCTCGGACCTGCCCGGGGCCGGACAGGGTGCGTTCAGTGCGCGGGGTTCGGCGTGTGCGGCAGCTTGCCGAGTTGGCGCCAGTTCGTCTCCGCGACGTCGACGCCGTAGTGCTTCGCGGCGGCGAGGATGTTCTGGAACGCCAGGTCGCGGTCCTTGTCGGTGACGCCCTGCACCTGATCGAAGCGAGCGACGGCATTACGGACGTGGCTCGCGTCGGTCATCGGCTCCTTGCGCTTGTCGGGGAACGCGAAAACGCTCTCCGGCAGCTCACGCTTGTCCTTCTCCGACAGGCCGCCGTGCTTCTCGTGAGGCTTCCAGGTTGTCTTCATCACCCACCATTACCCACTTGTTGTCCGGTAGCACATGCGGTCCGGACGAGGTGTGGGCGGCGACGCGGAGAACCCCGGGGCCGGGCCGTCATCGGCCCGGCCCCGGTGCGGTCGGTCGGTCGGTCGGTCAGCTCCGCAGGCTCCACTGCTGGTTCGGGCCACCGTTGCACGACCAAAGGATGATCTTCGTGCCGTTGGCGCTGGCGGCGCCGTTGGCATCGAGGCAGAGCCCGGACTGGCCGTTCGTGATGGTGCCGTTGGCGTTGACGTTCCACTGCTGGTTGAGCCCGCCGTGGCAGTCCCAGATGATGACCTGGGTGCCGTTGGCCGTGCCGGCCCCGGAAGCGTCCAGGCACTTGTTGCCGTACACCATCAGTTGCTTGCTGGCGGTGGAGGTCCACCGCTGGTTCGTGCCCCCGCCGCAGTCCCACAGCTGCACCTGGGTGCCGTTGGTGGTGGAGGAGTTGGGGACCTCGACGCAGCGGCCGGACTGGCCGCCCACGAGCTGCCCGCCCTGCTGACTGCTGCCGCCGCTCTGCTGCCGGACGATCGAGGTCGATTCGGCCGACCGGTTGCCCTGTGCGTCGACGACGTAGAGCCGGTACTCGCCCTGACTCGTCGGCACGGCGATGGACGTGGCGGTGCCGGAAGCCCTGGTCATCGTCGGCCCGGCGGTGAAGGTGGTCGTGCCGTTCGGAGCCAGCCAGACCGACTTGGTGGCGTCACCGGTGCTCCGGATCGGGATCGACGCCGTGGCAGTGGTGACGAACGTGCTGGCCGGCAGCACGTAGTTCGGTGCGGAGAAGTTGCTCGCCGGGATGATGTCCCGGTAGGCGTCCTCCAGGCCGGAGTTGGCCGCGATGCTGTAGGCCGCCGCCGGCCAGACGTAGTCGGAGGAGACGAGGATGTCGGCGACCGTGCTGTTCGGCAGGTTCTTGTTCGAGACCTTGTTGATCGGGCCGTAGATCTGGGTGATGCTCAGATCGTGCTTCCGCCCGAAGTCGTCCGAGTTGATCATCCAGGTGACGTTCTTGTCGATGCTCAGAACGTTGTCCCGGAAGGTGATGTACGCGGATCCCTCATCCGGGTGCAGGCCGTACTTGTGGCCCGAGGGCACGCCCTGGAGGTAGTTGTTGGTGATCGTGGTCCCGGGCTGGCTGCCCAGCGTGTAGATCGGCGCCGTGTCGCTGAGGCGCTGGACCGTGTCGATGATGTGGTTGTACGTGATGGTGTTGTTCCGCGCCGTCGTGGTCGGCCGGTTGGGCACGATCGAGCCCGATGACCCGTCGAAGTTCCACCAGCCCCAGCCCATCGTGATGCCCGACCAGGGGGCCTTCTCGATCCGGTTGCGCGAGATAGTGAGGGTGTCGACGAAGTACGCCGAGATGGGGCTGTGCCCGTTGAACAGGACGGCGCTGTCGTAGATGTAGTTGTTCTTGATGTCGATGTTCTTCGGCAGCCCCTCGACCTGCGGAGAGTACTTCTCCCGGTTGGTCGACGTGCCGTCTCCGATGTAGACGTGCTGGGGATGGCCGACATTGACGGCCGACCCCGCGATGTCATTGGTGTAGTTCCCGATCAACTGCGTGCCCTGCACGTCGTTGACCATGCTGATGCCGTCGGCGCCGGTGTGCTGGATCCGGTTGCGTTGCAGGAGGATCCCGTCGGCGTTCTGCACCTGGACGATGCCGGGAGTGACGTCGACGTTGCGGTAGTAGTAGACGTGGAAGTTGCCCTTGGCGTACACCTGGGCGCCGAGGTTGCCCTGCTGCGCCTGCTTGAAGGACGAGCCGGCGACGTTGAACAGGTTCCAGTCGGAGTGCTGCACGGTCAGGCCGGAGAACGTGATGTTGCGTGCGTGGCTGCTCGTCGAGGTGCCAGCGACCCGCAGCAGGGTGGTGACGTTGTTCGGCGCGTAGACCGCGGCGGTCGACATGTTCTCGGCGCTGGCCTTGTAGTAGTAGACCGTCTTGCTGCCCTTGTCGAAGTAGAACTCGCCGGGCGTGTCCAGGAACTCGTACGCGTTCATGACCTTGTGGCTGCCACCCACCTGGGCGTTGCCGTTGAACGCGCCCTGCGCGATGGCCGCCCCCGGTTGCTGGAACAGGGCCACCCGGTTCGCGCCATCGGAGCTCGTGGTCACCTGGCGGACTCCCACGATGGCCGTGGTCCAGGTCGTGCCCGTCTCGATCTCCAGGTCGTCCTGGTTGCGGGCGACGGCCGGGAAGTCGTTCAGGTTGTACTTGGCGCCGTCGCACTGCGAGCCGGACTCCCACGCCCAGGCGGCCTGGCCGGCCGTGACGTTGTAGGTGCCGTAGCACCCGCCCGAGCTGATCGTCTTCGACGCCATGTACGCCCGCTTGTCGTTGACGTAGAGCGTGCGCAGCTTGGTGGAGCGGTCCAGCGGCGCCTTCCAGATGTTGCCGCTGTGCTGGGTCCAGCCGGTCACCTGGACGCCGCCGTCGAGGACCGGGGTCTCGCCGGGATAGGCGGCGTAACTGATCCGGTACCCGTTGGTGCCGGAGTCGCTGGCGCCGAACTCGACGGTGCTGGTGACCGGATATCTGCCGCCGCGCAGGTACACGTTGATGTCGCCGGTCATGTTCGCGTTCACCGTGCGGACGGCGTCCCGTGCGCGTTGCACCGTCTTGAACGGTGATTGGAGGGTCCCCGCGTTGCTGTCGTTCCCGTCCGGGGCGACGTAATAGGTCTCCTGAACAGCGGCCGCGGCCGGGCGCTGCTGTGACATCACGGCCGGCACCGTGGCGACGATGAGCATCGCCGCCGCGATCAATGCCGTTCGGGTGGTGGATGCGGCTGTTCTCACGTGCTGTCCTTCCTGGTCGTCGATGTGGTGCCTGAGGCGTGTATCGAGCGACGAGCAGGGAACAGCGACGCCACTTAGGACCGGCGGGGGCACCTGCCGCCCGGCCGCACTCTTTTGCCAATCGCTACGAACTCTCTCCGGGAGCGTAAGTCACACGTGTGACGACTGCAATACGAGATCGTAACCCGTCTATGCGCAAATACCATCCAAATGGGGCAAGGTAACCAGCTCACCCATGCCCCCACACCGGATCATCCGATGAATTCACTTCCAGCGGGGGCAGCACGGTCAGGGACGCGGCTCGGACCGGGGCGAACCGCACCCCGGTCCGAGCCGACTCGTCACCTGAGGGAGAAGTCCGCCAGCCGCAGCGCGGAGTCGAACACCAGGTACACGTCGTGGGTGCCGGCGGTCCGGGCCACCTCGGCGCTGACGCTCACGTACCGGTAGTCGTCGCCGGTGCTGGGCACGGTGGCCGTGCCGAGCAGCCGGCCGGTGGGCGAGCCCAGCCGGACCTGGATCGTGCCGGCGCCCGCCGCCGCCCTGGCGACCTTCGCCGTGAACGTGTGGGCGCCGGGACGCAGCGCCGAAGCGGTGAAGGAGATCCACTGGCCGGCGGCGGTGGCGCCGACGGCCGTACCCCGTGCCTTCGTCTCGTCGACGAGCCGGACCCCCGCGTACCGGTCGAAGTTCTCGGCTCGGGTGGTCCGGGAGAGGTCCCGGGCCGGGATCGTCGCACCGCGCACCGCGACCGCCGTCCGGGCCCGGATGTCCTCCGCGTTCGCGCCGACCAGCAGGTCGTACGTGGACGACTCGACCACCCAGCGACTGCGGGTGACGTCCCAGTTCGCCAGGTCGGCGACGGGCAGCCGGAGCGTCACGGCCCGGGTCTGCCCGGGTGCGAGCTGCACCCGCTGGAACGCCTTGAGCGCCCGGATCGGGGTCTTCACCCGGGAGGTGCGCTGGTGGGTGTAGAGCTGGACGACCTCGGACCCGGCTCGGCTGCCGGTGTTGGTCACGTCGACGCTGACCGAGATGGTGCCGTCGGCCGCGACCGAGCGGGCGTCGGTGCGGGGTTGGCCGTAGCGGAACCGGGTGTACGACAGCCCGTGGCCGAACGGATAGAGCGGCTTCGCGGTGCTGTAGAGGTAGGTCTGCCCGGACGAGATGATGTCGTACTCCAGCAGGTCCGGCGGTAGTTGCCGGTCCGAGCGGTACCACGTCTGGGTGAGCTTGCCGGACGGGTTGCGGTCGCCGAACAGGACGTCGGCGACGGCGTGCCCGGTCTCGGCGCCCGCGTGGGTGCTCCAGACGATCGCCGGGACGTGCTCCTGCTCCCAACCGATGGTGACCGGGTAGCTGGTCTGGAGCACCAGCACGGTGTGCGGGTTGGCCTTGGTCACGGCCTTGACCAGCGCTTCCTGGCCGGCGCTCAACGCCGTCGAGGTTCGGTCGTGCGCCTCGCGCCCGTTGATGAACGGGTTGCTGCCGACGACCAGCACGGCGGTGTCGGCCGCCTTGGCCGCCGCGACGGCCCGGTCGACTCCGCTGCTGAGCACCTCACGGGCGAAGTGGGTCGCGGTCGCCGCGGTGGACGCGCCGAGCGTGAGAGCCCCGTCGCTACCCACCGTGACGTACGTGTTGGCGCCGAACCAGCTCTCCTGGGTCTCGTAGCCGGTGTAGCGCAGCGCGATCGTACCGTCGGCCTGCGGCTCCAGCGTGAACTGCTGCTGGACGTACCAGCCGTTCGGCTGCTCGTCGCGGGTGATGAAGGGCCCCCAGTTGTAGCCGAGGTAGCGGCCGTTGGCGGCGTTGCGCAGCGTCACCACACCCTGGCCCCAGTCCACCGCGTCGAACTGGGCGGCGAGCGAGGCGGTGGCGCCGGTCGCGGCGACCGGGTCGGCGTCGGTGGTGCCGGTGGCCGTGACGTACCGGCCGGTCGCCGGGTCCTTCAGGGCGATCCGGTCCGCGCCGTCGAGCCCGCTGACGCTGGCGGAGCTGCCCAGCCGCTCGCGGATGCCGTCCAGCGCGGTCACCTCGTACGGCAGGTCGGCGCCGTACCAGTCGGAGTAGAGGGTGTCGGCCAGCGGGCCGAGGACGGCCACCTTGCGGGTTCGGGACGGGTTGAGCGGAAGTGCCTGTCGGGAGTTCTTCAACAGCACCATCGCCTCACCGGCGGCTTGACGCGCCAGCCGCTGGTGCTCGGGGCTGTTGATGACGTCCGGGGTGATGCCGCCGTAGCGGCCGCCTCCCGGGTCGAACTCACCGAGGCGGAACCGGACGTTCAGGGTCTCGGAGATCCGGGCGTCGATGTCCGCCTCGGTGAGCAGGCCGGAGGCGAGGGCCTGCTTGATCGCGGTGACGGTCGGCTGGGCGTTGGTGTCGTCGGTGATGAAGCTGTTGAGGCCGGCCTTGACGATCGCGGCGTTCGCCTCGGGCTGGGTCGCGTAGTAACCCTGCGAGGCGACCAGGTTGTTCGGCGCCCAGGCATCGGTGACGTTCATCAGCGGCTGGTCGGTCCAGCCGCGCACCACCGTGGCCAGATCCGGGTCAACCGTGGCGGGACGGCCGTTCACCAGGTTGTACGAGGCCATCACCCCGGTCGCCGCGTCGGCGGCGATGGCCGGCCGGAAGGCCGCGCGGTCGTACTCGTTGAGCACCCGTGGGGGCACGTTCGACGAGGTGACGTCGCGCCGGACCTCGTTGTTGTAGGCCAGGTAGTGCTTGAGGGTCGGTGCGCTCTTCAGATGGTCCGGGTCCCCGCCGGTCATCCCCGAGCCGTACGCGGTGGAGATCTTCGCGGTGAGCAGCGGGTCCTCGGAGTAGCCCTCCTCGTTACGGCCCCACCGAGGGTCGCGGAGCAAATTGACCACCGGCGCCCAGAGGTTGAGACCCCACACCCGGGGGTTCTGCGCGTGGTAGCCGCGCGCCTCGTCGCCCACGGCCGAGCCGACCCGTTGGATCAGGTCGGTGTCCCAGGTGCTCGCCATGCCCACCGGCTGCGGGAAGGACGTGCCGCGAGCCTTCACGACGGCGCCGTTGTTGTCGATGTCGGTCGACCAGGCGACCCCGTGCAGCGCCTCGGTGCCGGTCTTGAACAGGCCGATACCCAGCCGGGGCACGGCCGGCTGGTACTGGTGCAGCCACGAGATCTTCTCATCCAGGGTGAGCCGGCCGAGCAGGTCGTCGACCCGGGCCTGCACGGGCAGGTGTGGATCTCGGAACGGGTAGGTGGGTTCGGCGTGCGCCGTGCCGGGAACTGCCGGTAGGACGAGCAGTGCGAGCGCGAGCGCGGTGATTCCGCGCCGAAGGCGCCTGTTCCGCATGCGGTTCTCCTCATGTCGTACGACAGGCGCCAGGGGGCGCCGAGACCGGCGTGGCCAGGCTCGACACCCGGCTGACGGGCCTGAACGACGAATCGTCGAAGCGTTTCGACGATCCGGCCGCGTTGACCACGGCCATGATTGTGGTGATCCGCAACTATAGATGCGCGCCAATGACGTGGCAATACCGGCCCGCCCTAGCGGCCGCCGGGCCCCAGCCGCCTGACCATCACGCCCTCGATGTCGCGCAACGGAACGAAGCCCCACCGGCGCGAGTCGACGCTGTCGGGATGATCGCCGAGCAGCACGGCCATGCCGGCCGGCACGTGTCGCACCAGATCGCCGACGGCCGGGACGACCGCCTGCGGGACCGTGTCACCCGGCAGCGCCGCGATGCGCTTGACGAGCCAGGCGGACGCCGGGGAGCCGGCGGCGACGACCCGCTGCCCACCCTCCTGGTGGTGCGCGACGACGATGTCGCCTGCTCGGAGCCGATGCGTTCGGCGCACCAGGAGGCGGTCGCCGTGGACAAGACTGGGAACCATACTGTCACCCGCGACATTGACGACCAAAAAGCGTCGACGCGCCACAAGGGCGCCCGCAACGGCCACCACAAGCGCGGCAAACCCGCCCAGGGCGGCGAGCAGGAATTGTGATTCGTCGGTCATACGCACCCCATCCGAGTATTAATCTCATCTTCCCGGCACCGAATCAAGCCGTTGACAACATCGGAGCTCGCCGATATCCTCGGGATTCCCATCGGAGGTTCTTGGGGCCCGAGTGATTCGCGCCCTGGACACACGGGTGCCACGGGGAACGGGGGAAGTTGTGGGTGTCGCTGTTATCGCGACAATATTGACGCTGTCTGGCGTTCTGGCAATATCAGTCATCGGCAAGGTGCGTAACCGCGAGAGCTTCAACGCGTTCGCCGAGGCTATTACGGAACTGCAGGCCGCCTCGGCGCGCTGGTCCCGCCCGGTGGCGGCCGCGTCGATCGCGGCCGAGATCGGCGTCCTCACTCTCGTTCTCTGGCCCGCGAGCGCGACCGTGGGCCTGACCGCTGCTGTGCTGCTCTTCGCCGCGTTCGCCATCGTGCTGGCGCGCGCCGTCCGACGAGGGTCGACGGCGGGGTGTCACTGTTTCGGCCCGACGAACACGCCCGTCGCGTGGCGGCACGTCATTCGCAGCGCCTTCCTCGCCGGCGCGGCCGCCGGCGCACTTCCCGGCGCGATCAGCCTGCCCACCGTGTCGCCCGCCATTCTGGAGCCGTCGCAGTTTCTGGTGGCCGTCGCCATAGCGGTTTTCGTCGCCACGGCGCTGGTCAGACTCGACGACCTGACCTGGCTCATTCGCGGAGTTCCACACGCACGCTGAAACTCTCACAATCGAACGCGCACCCCTGCGCGCTGCGCTTTTGGCGCACCCGATTAAAGGAGCCCTCTGTGCTGTTTCTGTCCACCGCCGTCGCCATACTCGCGGCACTCGTCCTCGCCGATCTCGCGTTGAGCGCCGCAGTCATCAGGCGGCTGCGCGAGACCGAGGCGAAACTCATCGACATGACATCACCCCCCGCCTCGGGGCTGCCGCTCGGCGCCGCCATGCCGGAGTTCGTGTCGCCGGACGGCCAGGTCTCCACTGCCGACATCGCGGGCAGCCCGACCTTGATCGGGTTCTTCTCCGCCGGCTGCCGACACTGTCCGGGCCAGGCGGAGAAGTTGGCTGACCGCGCGGAAGAGATCGCAAGCAACGGCGTGCAGGTGATCAGCTTCCTCACCGTGGCCGAGGGCATGACCGACGAGCTTGGTCCGACGCTGCGAAAGGCCGGCCTCCTGGTCATGGACGACAGCCCGAGCGCGGTGATGGCGACCTTCCAGGTGCAGGGCACCCCGTCGTTCGTGATGTTCGGCGCGGACGGCCGGCTGGCGGCACGCAGTCATGATCTGGGCGAGGTATTGGGTAGCCGATGAGGCGGTCGTCAACGCTGATGCGTCGCGCGTTCGGGATCTACTTCGGCGCGGCGCCCTGGGCAGCGGCGGTGAGCATCGTGATCATGGTGGTGGGCGGTCTGACCGCGGTGGCCACCGCATGGTTCACCCGAGGGATCATCGATGGCCTCTCCGCCGACGAGAAGTCGACCATCTGGCTCGGTGTCGTCGGGTTCGGCGTACTGGCCATCGTGTCGCCGGTCATCCTGCACGTCTCGCAGTACGCGCAGCGCGACGCCGAACGCCGGGTGACGATACGGACGCAGCAGGAACTGTTCACCGCGGTGTCGGCGCACCCCCGTCTGACGGAGCTGTAGGACAGCAAGTTTCATGATCGCCTTCGGCTCGCTCACGAGGCGAGCCGCTTCGCGCCGACCCAGCTCAACAGCATGGTCCTGGGAATCGGGCAGGAGCTGATCACCATCGTCGCCTTCGGCGTGACCCTGGTGCGCTGGTCTCCGCTGGTGAGCGCGCTGGTCATGCTGGCCGTACTGCCCACCCTGGTGGCCCAGATCCGACTTTCCCGGATGCGGGGGGCGATGCTGGAGCGCACCGTGCCGATGTTTCGCCGGCAGACGTTCTACGCGGCACTCCTGCTGGACATGCGTGCCGCCAAGGAGATCCGGCTGTTCGGGCTGGGCGAGTTCTTTCAGGGCCGCCTGCTGCGCGAGTTGCGGGCGGCCCAGGCGCAGGAGCGTCACCAGGACCGTCTGGCCCTGTGGGTCGACAGCGCACTCGCGACGCTGACCGGCCTGGTGTCTCTGGTCGCGCTCGCCGTGTTCGTCGCGCGGGTGGCCGACGGACACGGCACCGTCGGCGACCTCGTGGTCGTGATCGCGGCGCTGGCCGCGTTGCAGACGTCCGCATCCAGCCTGGTCCGGCAGATCGCAATGCTCGGCGAGACGTTGATCGTGTTTGGCCACTACGTCGACATCACCGCGGTGATCGGCCAGGCCCGCCGTGCGGTCGCGCTGCCCTCCGCGCCGCCGCTGGAGCGAGGCTTGGAGTTCGACGATGTCTGGTTCCGCTACGCCCCCGACCACGACTGGGTCCTGCGCGGCCTCACGCTGCACATTCCCCGCGGCTCCTCCCTCGCGCTGGTGGGCGACAACGGCGCCGGCAAGTCGACAGTGGTCAAGCTCCTCTGCGGCTTTCACGTCCCGGATCGAGGCGTCATCCGTTGGGACGGCATCGACATCACCACCATGGACCCGGCGTCGCTGCGCGCACGTCTCGGGGCGACGTTCCAGGACTTCATGACCTACGAGTTCTCGGCACACGACAACATTGCGGTCGGAGACATCAGCGCACTGGATGACCGCACGCGCGTACGGGCGGCAGCCGCCACGGCCGACATGGACGCCACACTGGACGCGCTTCCGAACGGGTACGACACCATGCTGACGCGGGCCTACAGCGACGGGGACGTGCCCGGAGTGGGTGTCGTGCTCTCGGGGGGACAGTGGCAGAGACTGGCCCTCGCCCGAGCCGCGCTCAGGGAGGGCGCTGACATGTTGATCCTCGATGAGCCGTCGTCAGGTCTCGACGTAGCGACCGAGCACGAGATCAACCGACGGCTGATGGCACTGCGCCGCACCCATACCAGCCTGCTCATCTCTCACCGCCTCAACACCGTTCGGGAGGCGGACAGCATCGCCGTGCTGTCCAACGGCCGCATCCTCGAACAGGGCAGTCACGATGAGCTGATGGCAGCGGAGGGACGCTATGCCGAACTGTTCCAGCTCCAGGCGTCCGGCTATGACAACGCGACCAGCACGCGGGCCTTGTTGTGAACGCTAACACCCTGCTCCGAGTGTCGCTGTTGGGTCCCCTTGAGGCGACTGTCGGGGGCCAGCCAATGGCCATCGGCGGCCTGGGAAGACGGGCGTTGCTGGCAGCACTCGCCTTCAACCTGGACACCGTGGTCGGCGTCAACCGTCTCGTCGAAGTCATCTGGGACGACCATCCGCCGGCGACGGCGACGACGAAGCTACAGGGCCACGTCTGGGCACTGCGGCGGAGCCTCGTGCGGCTCGGCGGCCCGGATGCCGTGAACGTGCTCCAGACCCGCCCACCGGGCTACGTGTTGTGCGCCGATCGCACGTCGACCGACCTCGCCCGCTTCGACGAGCTGACCCAACGTGCTGCCGGCGCGCGACTCCCCGAAGAGGCAGCGGGCCGGGTCGCAGCCCTCTCGGCGGCGCTGCGACTGTGGCGGGGAGACACCTGCGTCGACGCGCGGACCGCCGGCGTGGCGGTCCTGGCCGCGTCGTTGGACGAGCGACGGTGGCGGGCGATGGAGGATCTGGCGCAGGCCCAACTCGTCCTCGGCGATCACAACTCCGTCATCGACGCGATGGAGCCTCTCGTCCGGCAGTGGCCGTACCGGGAACGGGCCTGGGAGCATCTCATCGAGTAACACATGAGGCGTGGCGACATCGCGTCCGCCCTGTCCACCCACGACCAGCTGTGCCAGATCCTGGCCGGGGACCTCGGCGTCAAACCCGGTCAACGAATCAGTCGGCTGATCGGCATCATTCGCGCGGCCAGTCAGCGGTAACAGCGCCGCTCACCTCTTCTGGCAGCGGCCCCTTCGAGAGGGCGTCCGGGTCGTCGATGGCGGCCGGAAAACGGGCGATGGCCAGCGAGTACGTCGCCTCGCAGCAGCCCGTCGTGGCATTAGCACACCGTTAGCAGATCGTAAGTCGTCGATGACATCGTGGCCTCGTCGGCAAGCGCCGTACCACGGGAGAAGGAGAGAGATCGTATGATTATCAACAGGTTGAGCGACAAGCTACTGGCCGCGCTGCTGCCGAAGGCCACGGCATCCGCGTGCAACGTCTGCTCTCTCGCCTATGTCGGGTGTGGTGGGCCCTTCTGTTACTACTACTACAACAAGGTGGTCGCGGGCCAGGTTCGCTGCTACGCCAACACGGGCAGAGACTGCAACGCGCCCTCCGTGAGCTACACCGTGGGCTGCTGCTGATCGTCGAAGCGCTGCCGCCGGCCGGGAATCGCCATCCGGCCGGCGGCCGCACGTTGGAGGAGCAATGATGCGGGACCCGGAGCGTCAATGCTGGCGATAGCCGCGTCGCAATGGCGGGTACGACTGCGCCGATCGGTTGCGCTGCTGTCGATGATCGCCATCGCCGTAGCGGGATTCACCCTGCTCACCGGGGCCGCGATGACCTCACGCCTGGACGCTGTGGGGACGGTGACCGCCAATTACCGTCCCGTCTACGACCTTCTGGTACGGCCGAAGGACGCGGTGCTGCCCCTGGAGCGGGAGCGCAATCTGGTCCAGTCGGGTCAGTTGGCGGGCATGCGCGGTGGAATCACCGTTGACCAGTGGCACGACATCCAGGCGGTGCGCGGGGTGTCGGTGGCGGCGCCGGTGGCGATGATCGGGTACGTGATGCGCACCGTACCCATGACGATCGATCTCTCCGAGCACCTCGACCCGACCGCCGAACGTCAGGTGTTGCGGGTGCAGCCGACGTGGGAGACGGACGCGGGGCTGAGCCAGATCCCGGACGGGCCGGCGTTCCTCTACGTGACGCGGAACCGGCTGGACGTGATGCCGAACAGCGACCTGAAGAGCGGCGGGGGCCTGCCGCCGCCGGAGGAGATCGACGCCGAGGGCCGGCGGGTGAAGATCTGCCCCGCGGCAGCGGCTGTCACCGCGCAGGACTGGCTGTCACCGACGGACCCGCGCGCCCGGTCGTCGCTGACGTGCGTCGGTGGCCCAGGATCGAAGGACCGCGAGGGCAGGGCGACGCGGCCGGTCGTCACGCTGGTGTGGACGGTGCCGTTCCTGATGGCCGCGGTCGACCCCGACTCGGAGGCGGCGTTGGCGGGGCTGGATGACGCCGTCACCTCGGGCCGATACTTCACCCCGGCGGAGGCGCCGACGTCACGGCGACTCGACAAAATGCCGTACCCCTACTCGGTACTACCGATCCTGATCGCCGACCAGCCCCAGGTCGACACGACGCTGAACGTCGCCGTGCACCGTCTGAATCCGGACGCGGCCGAGCTGGTCCGGACATCCGGCGACGACCAGCGGCTACGCGCGGCTCTCGGCAACGCGCCCGGCACCCCGATCGCGCAGAGATCGACGTCGCTTGAGAAGCCGTACCAGGACATGGTCGACCGGATGCTCCGCCCCGGCGAACTGGGCGTCGAGTACGACCTGGCGACGGCGAACACCATGTGGCTGGACCAGTTCTGGACCGTCGGACCGCCGGGGAGGGTACGGGACGGGGACGGCTTGCGTGCCCAGCCAGATCCGTACGACCTGAAGATCTGGGGCCAGGGGGCCGACGACGGCGGGTCGTCGCGGCACGTGCCGATGGAGTTCGCCGACACCAGCGTACGGAGCGGCGTCGCGGTCCACCGGAACCTGTCGCACGGATACGAGGCGCAACCCGGGGACGTGCAGATGCCCGATGCCGCACTGGGCGCGGTGGGCACCTTCGACCCCGCCAGGATCTCGCTGGGCAGCGCGTTGTCGGCGGTACCCATGGACACGTACTTCAACCCGGGCGCCGACGGCGCCGACGAGGCGTCACGGCAAGCGTTGGGCGGCCGCCGCCTGACCCCCAATTCGAACGTCACCGGCCTGCTCAGCCAGCCGCCGCTGATGCTCACCACCATGTCGGCCCTGCCGGCCATCTTCGACCCCGGCGCTTACAGCACCGAACCCAGCTACCCGGAATACCAGCTCAACACCGGGGCGCCGATCAGTGTGGTGCGGGTCCGACTGGCCGGGGAGGTGGGCATCGACGCCCTCTCCCGGGAGCGGGTCCGCGTGATCGCGGAGGAGATCGCGCAACGCACCGGCCTTCAGGTCGACATCACGCTGGGGTCGTCACCCACCGCGATGACGGTGCACTACCCGGCGGGGAACTACGGCCGGCCCGACCTTGCCGTCGCCGAGCCATGGGTGCAGAAGGGCGTCGCCGCGGTGCTCGTCCGCGCGGCCGACCGCAAGAGTGTGCTGTTGTCCGTTCTGGTGCTCGCGGTGTGCGCGCTGGCGGTGCTCAACGCCAACACCGCGGCGATCCGCGCCAGACGCACCGAGTTCGGCATTCTCACCTGCCTCGGATGGGGTCGACGGCATCTGCTCCGGCTGATGTTCATCGAGATCGTCGGCATCGGCCTCGCCGCCGGCATCGCGGGCACCGTGCTCGCGCTCGGGATCGCGCTCGGTCTCGGGCTGAACATCGCTTGGAGCCACACACTGCTGGCGATTCCCGCGGCGGTGGCCCTCGCTCTGCTCGCCGGCGGCTGGCCGGCCTGGCGAGCCGCGCGACCCGATCCCGCCGAGATCATCCGTCCTGCCGTCCTCGGTATCGCCGTACACCGGCAGGCCCCGCGCCGACTGACGACCCTCGCCCTGGCGAACCTTGCCCGCACACCCG
Source organism: Micromonospora sp. NBC_00617 (assembly GCF_045161355.1). Lineage (NCBI taxonomy): Bacteria > Bacillati > Actinomycetota > Actinomycetes > Micromonosporales > Micromonosporaceae > Micromonospora > Micromonospora sp. NBC_00617. The sequence continues at coordinate 4,545,866 of NZ_CP107751.1, forward strand.
GTCGGACCGCGCTCGGCGCGATGAGTCTCATGATCGGGGTGGCCGCCCTGACCATGCTGCTGGCGATCACGTTCGCGTTCCGCGGGGCGCTCACCGGCACCCTGCTCGGTGATGCCGTCACCCTCCAGGCCCGCGCGGTCGATCACATCGCCGTAGCGGTCACCATCGTGCTGGGCATCGTGTCCGTCGCCGACGTGCTCTATCTCAACATCTCCGAGCGCGCCGCCGAGTTCGCCCTGTTCGGCGCCGTCGGCTGGACCGACGCCATGCTGAACCGGCTGGTCGTCGTCGAAGCCGTCGGCATGGGTGTCCTCGGCGGTACGCTCGGCGCCGCCGCCGGCCTCGGCGCCGCGACGGCCTTCGCCGGGGGTGTCACCGCCCCCATCGTCTGGTGCTCCGTGGCCGCGCTGGCGTTCGGCGTCGCCGTCTCCGCCGTCTCGGTCGTGGTGCCGATCGCAATACTCCGCCGACTGCCCACTGCCCAACTGCTCGCCGACGGGTGAGCGGCAAAGGAGTAGGTCCCTTGGAACGGACGTCAGCCGAGGCCCCAGCCACCACGGCGCTGGTTCGTCTCACCGATGTGCGGAAGTCTTTCCCGCTGCCCGACGGCCCGCCACTGGTCGCGGTCAACGACGTCAGCCTCTCGATCGCCGCTGGCGCCGCTGTCGCACTGACCGGGCCGAGCGGCTCCGGCAAGTCCACACTGCTACACCTGATCGGCGCCATCGAACGCAGTGACGGTGGCACCATCGACGTCGGCGGCCAGGAGGTGACCGGCCTGTCCGGCCGGGCTCTGTCGGCGTACCGGCGGTCGGTGGGATTCGTGTTCCAACGGTTCCACCTCCTGCCCACGCTCACCGCCCTGGACAACGTCGTGGCACCGCTGATCCCGTTCCGCACCGATTTCGACAAGGTCGCTCGTGCTCGCGAGCTGCTGGCGCTGGTCGGGCTCGCCGACCGGGCGGCCGCCCTGCCGTCCCGGCTCTCCGGCGGCCAGCAGCAACGGGTCGCCATCGCCCGCGCGCTGATCAATCAACCGGCCCTGTTACTGGCCGACGAGCCCACCGGCAATCTCGACAGCCAGAACAGCGCCGCGATCGTCGACCTCCTGCTGAAGCTGCGCGACGAGCAGGGTACGACCCTCGTCATGGCCACCCACGACGCCGGTATCGCCGCCCGCTGCGACCGCGCCGTCCAGATGCGGGACGGACGCCTCACCAGCGTGGACCGGTGAGGCGACCGGGGCCCACCCTCTCGCCAACGGGACTGACCCGCGCTCGCCCGGTCGTCGACGAGCGGTTGCGTTGCCAGCGGGTAGGCTCGTGCCTGCTGTCGCGGCCTGCGCTGCTCCTTGACGCCCGCTGCGCCGGCCACCGATCGGGCACGACCGGCGGTCGACCCGAGACCCGCGCGCCGATCCAGGGGGACGTCACCAGGTGAGCGCCCATTCGATGGTGTTGTTCGTGCTCGCCGCCGTCGCGGTCATCGTCGCCGTGCGGTGGGTGGCGTCGCGCACCGGCCTGCCGGCCGCCGCGCTCCTGCCGCTCATCGGCATCGTGTACGCGCTGCTCCCCGGCCCCAACGTCGGCCTCGACCCCGAGCTGGTGCTCATGGTCGTGCTGCCGCCGCTGCTCTACAGCGCCGCACTGGACTCCTCGCTGCTGGACATCCGGCGGAACCTGCGCATCGTGGTCAGCCTGTCCGTCGTGCTGGTGCTTTTCACCGGAGTGCTCGTCGGCATCGGGTTCCACCTGTTCGTCGCCGGGGCGACGCTCGCCGCCGGAATCGCCGTCGGCGCCGCGATCGCCCCGCCCGACCCGGTGGCCGCCCTGGCGGTGGGCCGGCGCGTCAACCTGCCCCCGAAGATGGTCACGATCATCCAGGGCGAGGGGCTGCTGAACGACGCGACCGCGCTGACGATGCTCAGCGTGGCGGTGGCCGCCGCCGTCGGCGGGACGTTCTCGTTCCCCGCCGCCGTCGCGCAGTTCGTGCTGGCGGCGGCCGGTGGCGTCGCCGTGGGGGCGGCGGTCGCCTGGGCGAAACGGCTGACCCGGCCCCTCACCGCGGACCCGTTGCTGTCCAACGCGATCTCGCTGGCGACACCGTTCGTGGCGTACCTGCTGGCCGAGGCGCTGCACGTCTCCGGGGTGCTCGCCGTCGTGATCGCCGGGCTGATCGTCGGTCACCAGACGCCGCAGGTCGGGTCCGGGGCCGCCCGGTTGCAGACCAACGCGGTGTGGCGGCTGGTCGACTTCTTCCTCGAAGGCTTCGTCTTCCTGCTGATCGGCCAGCAGTTTCCCGCGGTCGTGAAGGGCCTGCGTCAGTACGACATGTCGACCATCATCATCGCCGTCGCGGTGTCCGTGGGCGTGGTGCTGCTCCTGCGCCCCGCCTGGCTGGTGATGACCCAGTCGCTCCCCCGCTCCCTACACACCCGCCTGGGTGGCATCTCCGAGCAGGACGACACCGACGAGCCGAGCACCGCACGGCAGATCGCCCGTGCCGACCGCAACGCCCGCCGCCTCACCTCGCGGGAGGTGGTGGCGCTGAGCTGGTCCGGCACGCGCGGCGTCATCAGCCTGGCCGCGATCTTCACGCTGCCGCTGACCACCGACGACGGGTCACCCTTTCCCGACCGCGACCTCCTGTTGTTCTGCACCTTCGTGGTCGTGCTCGTGACGCTCGTCGGGCAGGGCCTGACGTTCGCACCGCTCGTGCGGATGCTCGGCCTGCGCGCCAACGAAACAGACCAGGCCCGCGTACGCAACGAGGCCCGCTCGGCTGCGGTGGAGGCCGCTCTGGCCCGCCTCGACGAGGTCGCCGCCGCCGAGCCGGACAGCACGGTGGCCGTCAACACCACCCGGACCCAGTTGCTGGCCCGCCTGGCGCGCTACCGCGGGCGACTCGACCTGCTCGAACAGAGCGGGTCAGAAGAGATGCCCACCTCACCGCAGTACGAGACGGCGCTGCGGGTCCGCCGCACGGCCCTCGACGCGCAGCGCGAGGAACTCCTGCGCTGGCGTGACGCCGGGCGGCTGCCGGACGAGGAGCTGCGGATCCTGGAGCGGGAACTCGACCACGAGGAGCTGCTGCTCCCGAAGCGGCAGTAGCCACCCCGGCCGGTCGGTTCGCCAGCGTTCGTCCCAGCTTTCACCCCGGCGGTAGGGCCTGCCCCACCGGCGACATTCCCGCTCGCCGGCTGTCACCTGGACAGGCCGCTTCGTAGCGTCGCAGAGGAGCCATAAAACGATTTCCTGTTCGTCACCGGGGGTGGTCGCGTGAAGTTCTCCAGCAAAGACCCGACAGTCGTGAGTGAAGGGTCGCCCGGGACGTTCTCCCGGATCGCCGACGTCGACGCGCTGCGCGCCGTGGCGCTGCTCCTCATCCTGGTTGTCAACGTCGCCTTCTTCGCCTCCGGCTATTCCTTCCATCTGGTCCCCGATCCCGCCCACGACTCGTGGGGCGACCAGGCGGTCCGGTGGGTGGTCGAGGCGCTCCTCGCGATGAAGGCGTACCTGCTCTTCTCCTTCCTGTTCGGCTACAGCTTCACGCTCCAGCTCGACTCCGCCGCTCGGCGGGGCGTCGACTTCGCTCCCCGGTTCCGACGACGGCTGGCCGGGCTCTTCGTGCTCGGGATCCTGCACGCCGTGCTGTTGTTCCAGGGCGACATCCTGGCCACGTACGCACTGCTCGGCCTGGTCCTGCTCGCCATGCGAAGAGTCGCCGTCGGGACCGCTCTGCACGCCGCCGTGCTGCTGACCGGCGGAATCGGTTTCGTCCTCGCGCTCGCCGCCGTCGGCGGGGTCCAACTGGTCACCGATCCGGCGGAGGCGCTCGCGGCAGGTCAGCGCTCCACCGAGGCACTACAGGGCGGGATCGGGTCGGTGATCGCCGAGCACGTACGCCAACTGCCGGCGATGGTCGGCACACTCATCGTGCAGGGCCCGCTCGCCCTCTCGGCCTTCCTCTTCGGTTACGCGGCGGGGCGTCGCCGGCTCCTCACCGACGTCGTCGGGAACCGGCGGCTCCTGCGCCGGGCGCAGCAGCTGGGCTACCCGATCGGCCTGGCCGGTGCGGTGGTCTTCGCCTCAGGTGGGGGCACCGCCAACCTGACCGGGCTGACGGTGGGCGTACTCACCGCGCCGCTGCTCGCGGCCGCGTACGCCGCCACCCTCCTTGAGTTCTTCCAGACCGACCGGGGACGGCGGGTGGTCGCCGTACTCGCGCCGGCCGGACGGATGTCCCTGTCGAACTACCTGGGCCAGTCACTGCTCTGCGTACTGGTCTTCACCGGCGTCGGGTTGGGTCTCGCCGGTGCCGTCGCACCTGCGGCCGTCCTTCTCATCGCGGTCGCGATCTACGGCGTGCAGCTCGCCGCCAGCACGGCGTGGATGGCCCGGTTCCAGTACGGACCGGTGGAGTGGCTGTTGCGGGCCTGGACCGAGCAGCGGTGGCCACGGCTGCGAGCCACGGCCCAGACCTGAGTGACGCACGAAAAAGGCCCCGGACTGGTATTGATCACCAGATCGGGGCCTTGCTCGTTGTGGTGCGCCGCCAGGGACTCGAACCCCGAACCCGCGGATTAAGAGTCCGCTGCTCTGCCAGTTGAGCTAGCGGCGCTCGTCGGCAACGGAGAGAACATTAGCACCCCGCCAACCGGGGCTCCAATCCGGTTACCCGGCTCCCCCCTTCGGTCGAGCTTAACGGGCGTACCGCCATAAACCGGCCGTCAGCTTCGGGGCAGGGGCGTGGTCTCGGCACTGATACGGCACGATGTCCGCCAGGTACGCGAGAACAGAGGTGGGGATGGCACGGTTCACGCGAGCCGGGGCGGTGGTGGGCGCTCTGACCCTGGCGGCGTCGCTGGCACTGACCGGGTGCGGCGACGAGCAGAAGAAGCCGGAATTCGTCGGCGGTACGTCGACAGATGCAAGTGCCGTACCCGAATCGGCTGCGCCGTCGACATCGGGCGCGTCGAGCGCGCCCAGTGGGCCGGCACTGACGCTGAGCCCGGCCAACGGCACGAAGAACAAGCCCGTGAGCACGGAGATCAGCGCCAAGCTCCCGGACGGCGGCAAGGTGGCCTCGGTCACCCTGACCGCGGCCGGCGGGGGCTCGGTGGAGGGCAAGCTGCGCACCGACGGCTCCGCCTGGGTGCCGTCCGCTCCCCTGAAGTACGGCACCAACTACACCGCGACGGTGACGGCCACCGGGTCCGACGGCACGACGAGCCAGGGCACCAGCACCTTCACCACGATGGCCAAGCCGAAGTCGACCATCGGGTCCGGCCTGTACCTCTTCGACGACAAGAGCTACGGGGTCGCCATGCCGGTGGTCACCGAGTTCCACCCGGGCATCCCGAAAAAGGACCGGGCCGCGGTCCAGAAGCGGATGTTCGTCAAGACCGACCCGCCGCAGCCGGGCGCCTGGCACTGGGTCGACAACGGCACCCAGGCCTACTACCGCGCACCGGAGTACTGGCAGCCGGGCACCACCATCACCGTGCGGATCGCGCTGGCCGGCGTGCCGCTGAGCAACGGCAGGTACGGCGATGTCGACCGCAAGGCCACCGCCAAGATCGGTCGGTCGTTAGTGATGAAGGTCGACAACGCCACGAAGAAGATGTCGGTGTACGAGAACGGTGCGCTGTCGCGGACCATCCCGGTGAGCCTGGGCAAGAAGAGCACCCCGTCGTCGAGCGGGACGATGGTCGTGATGGAGAAGAAGGAGTCCACGGTCTTCGACACCCGCGACGACCCGGACCCGGCCAACCGCTACGTCACCGAGATCGACTTCGCTCAGCGGCTCACCTGGGGTGGCGAGTACATCCACGCCGCGCCCTGGTCGGAGCATGTGCAGGGGCGGTCCAACGTCTCGCACGGCTGCGTGAACGTGTCGACGGCGAACGCCAGGTGGCTGTTCGACAAGACGCGGATCGGTGATCCGATCACGATCAAGGGCACCGAACGCAAGATCGTCTCCGGCAACGGCTGGACGGCGTGGAGCCTGAGCTGGTCGGAGTTCGTGAAGGGCAGCGCTCTGCCGGTGCCCACGGGTGGCTCCGGCCCGATGCTCTGAGGGTTCGACTCCTTCGCGCCGGCCCCTGCCGATGGCACGGGCCGGCGCGTACCCTTGCACTGCCCGCGCCGCGACGACGGCGGCGGCGACCCTCAGTCCCGCGCAAAGACGAGCCTGAATCACGAAACGCCGGATAGTACCAAAATTCCGGCATCTGATCGGCGTGTTCCGGTTCACCCTCGGCAACCCGGACCGGTTCTGGCGCGTCATTAGGAGACGATGGGTCAGGGACCACGACTGTGAGGACATCATGCGAGCTAGCCAGGACCAGCTGATCCGGCCCCGTGGGCGACGCCGCGTGCTCGCGGCGGGGCTGCTCGCCGTGGCGCTGGCCTTCACCTCCGCCTGCACCGACGGCGACGGCGGCAAGCCGTCCTCGTGGCAGGGCGGCGACGAGAGCCCGGCGCCCAAGGCGGCGGCGACCATCAGCGAGCCGGCGGCGGACGCCAAGGACGTGCCGGCGTCCACCGGCATCACCTTCAGCACAAAGGACGCCGAGGAGACCACTGTCGACCTCAAGGACGCGGCCGGCAAGGCGGTCGAGGGCACCCTTGCCAAGGATGGCAAGACGTGGCTTCCGAACGGGGCGCTGGAGTACGGCACCAGCTACACCGCCACGGTCACCGCCACCGGCGACGACGGCCGGCCGGCGACCGCGACCAGCACCTTCACCACGATGGCCAAGCCCGACAAGCAGGTACGGGTGAGCAGCTTCCTCGGCGACAACCAGGTGGTCGGCGTCGGGATGCCGCTGATCGTGAAGTTCAGCCGTGCCGTGCCGGAGGACTACCGCGACGACGTGCAGCGCAGGATGACGGTGACCTCGACGCCGGCCCAGGAGGGCATCTGGCACTGGGTCAGCCCCACCGAGATCCGGTACCGGCCGAAGGAGTTCTGGAAGGCGAACAGCAAGGTCTCCTACCGCGTTCAGGCCGGCGGCCTGCCGATGGGTGCCGGCTACTACGGCCGCTCGGACCTCTCCGTGGACATCAAGATCGGCTCATCGCTGATCATGACCGTGGACAGCAAGACCAAGCGGATGACGGTGGCCCGCAACGGCTCGGTGATCAAGACCATCCCGGTCAGCCTGGGCAAGAAGAGCACCCCCTCGTCCAGCGGGACGATGGTCGTGATCGAGAAACTGCGCAAGACCGTGTTCGACACGATGGAGGAGCTGGGCCCCGAGGAGGGCTACCGCACCAAGATTGACTTCGCGCAGCGGCTCACCTGGGGTGGCGAGTTCATCCACGCGGCCCCCTGGTCCGAGGGACAGCAGGGCAGCGTCAACGTCTCGCACGGCTGCGTGAACGTGTCGATGACCAACGGCGACTGGCTGTTCAAGAACACCCAGATCGGCGACCCGATCACGGTCAAGGGCACCGAGCGCAAGCTCCAGAACGGCAACGGCTGGACCGACTGGAACATGAGCTGGGACGAGTACGTCAAGGGCAGCGCCCTGCCGTACGAGCCGCCGGCCGACCCGGACGCCACGTCGACCCCGGACGGCGCCGTCACCCCGTCCGCCACGCCGACCAGCTGAGCTGCCAGAACGACGAAAGCCCCCTCCACGGAGGGGGCTTTCGCGTGCGACCCGGCCGAGGCGGCCGAGCGGTTGATCCACTCCAGGTCGGCGAGGTTGGGGTGTCCGGGCGGCCGAATACCCCCAGATCGGCGACCTGGAGTGGATCACCCAGACGTGTGACAGCTGGTTAGCGACCGTCCACAGGGAGGGCTTGAGCGACACCCGAAAACAACTCAAGCCCCCTCGTGGAGGGGGCTTGAGTTGGAACTGGGGTGACTGATGGGAATTGAACCCACGACAACCGGGACCACAACCCGGTGCTCTGCCAACTGAGCTACAGCCACCACGCCTCCGACGCCCGGTCGATCGCCCCGGGCGGGGTGCGGACCAATAATAGCCACACCCCGACCACCCACGTCCACCGGGTTGCCCGCTCCGCCAAGGGAGAGCCCCAGACACCTCCGGTGTTAGGGAGGGCCCCTTCCTATACACCAGGCGTTAATAAGGTGCCCTTCCTTCGTTGCGGGTTAGAGGTCGGCGGCGATCGCCTTCGCCGTGTCGACGTCGGGGCCGGGCAGCGGGACGAAGATGGTGCGCCGGTAGTACTCCAGCTCCCGGATGCTCTCCCGGATGTCGGCGAGCGCCCGGTGCGCCAGGCCCTTCTGCGGCTGACCAAAGTACACCCGGGGGTACCAGCGGCGGCAGAGTTCCTTGATCGACGAGACGTCGATCATGCGGTAGTGCAGGTGCGCGTCGAGGCGGGGCATGTCCCGGGCGATGAAGCCCCGGTCGGTGGCGATCGAGTTGCCGCACAGTGGCGCGGTGCGCGGGTCCTTGACGAAGGTGCTGACGTACTCCAGCACCCGGTCCTCGGCCTCGGCCAGGGTGACCGCCGAGCGGCGGACCTCCTCGGTGAGGCCGGACTTGGCGTGCATGGTCTGGACGATCTCCGGCATCGCCTCCAGCGCCGCCTCGTCGGCGTGGATCACCACGTCGACACCATCACCCAGCACGTTGAGGTCGGGGTCGGTGACCAGTGCCGCGACCTCGATCAGCTTGTCACTGCCAAGGTCCAACCCGGTCATCTCACAGTCGATCCAGACGAGGAGATCAGCCACCGGGACAGACTACGCGCAGCCCACGCCCCACGGCTGCGCGCTCTCGGCCGGACGGACCGCTAGGGTTTCTCAAGTGCCAGCCGAACCCGTCGCACCGCCCGCCGTCACCGACGACGATCCCGGCGGCCGTACGGTCCGTCGGCTGGTCACGATCGTGGCGCTGACCGCCGTGCTGCCGGCGCTCTACCTGCCCGGCCTGGTGCACAACTTCTTCGACCTGAAGATCTACATGTCGGCGATGGACTGGTGGACGGCGGGCCACCCGCTCTACGACTACGTCCAGCCGGACCGGGTGCAGGGTGAGCTGTACTTCACGTACCCACCGTTCAGCGCGCTGCTGCTGTGGCCGTTCGGGCTGATCCGGCTCGGCGCCACCGTGGTGATCTTCACGGTGCTCACGGTGGTGGCCGTGGTGGTGACGACCCGGTGGCTGGTGACGCCGGTGATCGCCCGGCACCACCTGCCACGAACGTTCACCCTGACCGTGGCCGTCCTGCTGGTGCTGGCGGTGGAGAGCACCCGCGAGACGATCACGTTCGGGCAGATCAACATGCTGCTGGTCGTGCTGATCCTGGCCGACCTGCTGTTCGCCGTACCGCAGGCGCGGCGCTGGGCCGGAGTCGGCGTGGGGCTGGCGACGGCGCTCAAGCTCTTCCCGGGCATCTTCATCGTGTACCTGCTGGCCACCCGACGGTGGCGGGCCGCCGCGGTGGCGAGCGCGACGGCGGCGGCGGCGACCCTGCTCGCGGCGGCGGTCGCGCCCGGGGACTCGTGGCGGTTCTGGACGCAGGAGCTGTGGGACAGCGACCGGGTGGGTCGTACCGACTACACCGGCAACCAGTCGCTCTTCGGGCTGCTCAGCCGGTTCACCGCACCGGAGAAGCCGGACCGGCTGCTGTGGTTGCTGGTGGTCGCCGTGGTGGCCGGTTACGGCCTGTGGCGGGCGGTGCGCGCCGCGCGTGCCGGTGACGCGCTGACCGGCCTGACCTTGACCGGCCTGGTCGGCGCTCTGGTCAGCCCGATCACCTGGACCCACCACATCTACTGGTTCGTGCCGGCGGTGGTGCTGCTCGCCGATGCGGCGTTGAGCGCGAACCGGCCGGAGGAGTTCCGCCGACGGCGGTGGCTCGCCGGGCTCGCCGTCGGCACCGCCGCGTTGATCATCTACGGCGTGGTGTCGTTCCACGACTGGGGGGTGGCGCCGGTCCGCACCGATGACCCGGTGGACTTCGTGCTGCGCAACGGCTATGTGCTGCTCAGCCTGCTGCTGCTGGTGGTCCTGCCGGTCCGCGTGGCCGGCCCGATCCGGACGACGGAAAAGTCACACCAAATGGACACAACCCCCCAGTAGCTACCATCGGCGCTAATCTGGACTCATCTACCTCAAGCGTCGCTCGGGTAGCACCGATCCCCCGGTGAGAGTGGCCCTCCGCGTCGGCAGCGCGGAGGGCCACTCGCCGCTTCAGTCCGTCGGCACCGGCCGTGCCGTGGGTTCGCCGCCGGTGGGCGGCCACGCCAGGCTCAACGCCACCTCCGGCGGGCGGGGCAGCCGGGCCGGCGCGTCCAGGTCGGCGAGGGTGACCGGTCGGATCGGTTCGGCGCCGGTCGCCGACCGGGACCACTCGGCCGCGCCGGAGCCGACCGGGGCGAGCTGTCGCGCCGCCGGCAGCGGCGGGGCCGCACCGGGATCCCGGGCGCTCAGGCCACTGAGCGACGTGACCCCGAGCCGGCCGGCGAGCACCGGCACCTGGTCCGGTTCGACCACGAAGACCACCTCGCGCGGACGCGGCGGGCGCAGCAGGAGCAGCACCGCGCACGCCACCAGCAGCACCCCCACCGCCAGCAGGCCCCAGGTGACCGGACCGACCCAACCCGCGCTCAGTTCGGCACGCAGATCCAGGCTCAGGTCGGCGCGGCCGTCCGGGCGCATCACCACCAGGCTCATCGACTCGCCACTGAGCTCGTCGGCGCTCCACTTCAGGGTGCCGATGCCCTCGCGTACCCAGAACGGGCGACCGAGCGGGGTGAGGGCCGCACCGGCAGGCGGGGCCGCCGCCGGGACCGCCGGGTCCGTGCGGACCGGCAGCGGACCTCGGGCCAACGCCACCCGGCGGACCGAGGCGTACGGCACGGACTCCAGCCACCGACGCACCTCGGCGGTGGGCGCCAGCCCCACGAAGGCCGCGCCGTCGGGCGTACGGGCGTCGAGCCGGAGGCGGGTCTGCGCGCCACGCGCGAAGGGCGCCTCCCGGCGCAGCAGCCGGTCGAGATCGGTGACCACGACCGCGTGCCCGGGTGTGCGGACCGTCTCGAACCGGGCGGTGAAGGTCCCACCGGGGTCGGCGTGCCGGGTGACGAGCCACAGCCCGCCGCCGGCGAACAGCGCCGGAATCCCGATGACCAACAGCAGCATTCCGGTGATCACCCGCACGAACCGCATTCGCAGCGTCCCCCTCCGTAGCCAGATACCCGGCCGACCTTACCGACGTACACCGGCTGATCAGGGGATATCGACGGCACGGCTGGCTTCGGTCTGGTGAAAGCACGCTGGCCCGCCGGAAACTCCGGCGGGCCAGCGGGTGAGCGACGGGTCAGGACTTGACGACCGGGCCTCGGCGGGTCCGGGCGAACGCGAGACCGCCGAGCACCAGGCCGGCCAGGCCGGCGACCAGGCCGGCGATGCCGAGGCCGATCGCGGTGCCCTCGCTTTCGTCGTCGTCATCGCCGGCCGCGGCGACGGCAGTAGCGGCCGGGGTCGCCGACGCCGACGGCCCCGCGGCGGTGAGGGTGAGCACCGGCGCGGGCTTCTCCGGCTCCCCGCCGCCCGGCTGCGGCTCGTCGATCCAGCGCACGACGTTGCCGTCGGAGTACGTCTGGAGGGTCTTGAAGACCATCGACTCGACCTTCGGCAGCGGCCCCATGGAGACGCCGAACTCCTGGAACTGGCCCGGCTTGACCGCCGCGTCACCGGTCGCCGTCCAGGTGATCTTGGAGACGGCCTCGGTGAGCTGGCTGCCGTGCACGTCGATCGGCGGGTCCACCTTGCGCTTCTCCGTCGCCACCGTCCAGCCGGGCACCGGGATGGTCGACACCGAGCCGATCGGCGCGTTCTCGGGCAGCACGACCTCCAGCTTGGTGGTCGACGCGGTGTCGCTCTCGTTGGGCACCCGGAACGCCACCCGGGCGTAGCCGCCCTGGGTAGCTTCCTTCGGGTTCACCGTGACGTGGGCGGACGCCGGACCGGCGAAGCCGAGCACGGCGGTGGCGACGGCGGTGAACGCCAGGGCGGCAGCGGCGGTTGCGGTACGCCGGAGACGGGTCATGGGTTTGGGGAACCTTTCTAACGGATGGGCACGGTGGCGGTCACCGTGGCCTGGTCGATGTCGGACGTGCGGACGGTGATCTTCAACTGCCAGTCGCCGGCGGCCGGCAGGCTGACGTCGCCGTAGGAGTGGTAGTCGGTCAGCGGCAGCAGCGGCAGCTCGATCGGCTCGATCCCGGCCGAGGGCAGCGCGGCGGTCGCCCGCCACTCCGCCACCGGCTGCGGCTGGTTGTCCTTGGTGTACGCGTACAGGTGCACCGAGTTGTTGCCCCGCTCGGCCGGGTCCAGCTCGACCTGAAGGGTGAACAGCGAGCTGGTCAGGGTGGTAGAGAAGAAGCCGGCCTGGGTGCCGGACGGCCCGGCCACCGCGGTGCGGGCGGGCGTGGTCTGCACCAGCGTCGCCGACAGCCCCAGCACCACCACGGTGACGGCCAACTCCACCAGGACCGCCCGCCGCACCGGCGTCGGTCGCTGGGCCGCCGTGCGTCGACGGACCAACTGCCGGGAGTACGCGGCCACGGCGATCACGATCGCGAACAGCCCGATCTTGGCGAGCAGCAGACGCCCGTACGTGGTGTTGAACAGAGCGTCCGGGGTGGCCACCTCGATCAGCGCCTGGACGGTGCCGGCCAGCAGCAGGGCCGAGACGGCGAGCGCCGCCCAGCGCGACCAGATCGGCAGGATCGCGCCCAACTCCCGCTCGTCGGCCTGGCGCAGCAGGAAGACGGCGAGCATCAGCAGGCCGCCCAGCCAGACCGCCATGCTGCCCAGGTGCACCGCGTCAACCACCACGGAGACCGCCGGTGCCGGGGAGGCCGCCGGGTGCCCGGCCAGCGGCCAGGTCAGCAGGGCCGCCCCACCGAGCACGGTCAGGATGATCGCGTCGGCCCGGCCGGCCGGGCGGGCCAGCAGCGGCCGCAGCAGGAACGCCGAGGCCGCCAGCAGGCCGAGCCGGACCAGGTGGGCGGCGCCGAAGGCGCTGCCCAAGACGCTGCCGAACCCCTCGCCGGTCACCTCGAAGAGGCCGCCACCGGCGGTGTAGGGCACCTGCAACCACAGGTCGGCGAGGGTCGCCACGGCCACCAGAGAGAGACCGACCCAGGCCAGCCGGGTGGGACCCCGCCGGGAGAGCCGGCGCGGCCACAGCGCGGCGAGCACCAGCGCCGGCCCGACCAGCAGCACCAGACCGGCGTAGCCGAGGAAACGGGCCACCTTCACGGCGTTCTCCACCACCGGGTCGGCACGGCTGTCGTTGCCGGAATCGACCGGCGGCGTGGAGGGGGCGCCCACCGAGTAGGTGAACGCGCCGGAGACTGGGTGGCTGTCGGCGGAGATCACCCGGAAGGTCACCAGGTAGGTGCCGCGCTGACCGCCCGGGTCCACCGGAATGGTGACGACGCCGCCCTCGAAGGACGGCTCGCCCCGATCGGCCCGGGAGCCGTCCGGCGCGATGACCCGGATCTTGTCGGGCACCTTGCGGACCGACTCGCTGAACGTGAGCACCACCTCGGCCGGCCCGCTCGACACCACCGACGAGGCGGCCGGGCTGCTGCTCGACAGCACCGCGTGGGCGCTGGCCGGGGTGGCTGGCGCGATCAACAGGGCGACGACGGTGACCAGGAGGCCGGCGGCGGCGGTCAGCCGGGCGATCCAGCTGCGGGGTGCGACAGTCATGCCGGCCATGGTCGCCGACGGACCTGAATGTCGGCGACCCGAGGCGGAGGATCGGCTCACCTGCGGCCAGCCGCCAGCGCCGCGCACGAGAGGTCGCGTGTCATGAGCAGGTAGTCGGCTGGCGGCGGAGAAAAGTTCCCGACGTGGCGCAGACCATCCAAGGGCCGAAGGACCCTGACGGCACACCCGGCGACGCGTAACCTGGTTTGTCGTGATCCCCGTCCCGCATGACTCCGGTGCCGCCGGTGCGACAGATGACGTCGCCCGGGACCCGGCGACCGAGTCTGCCCTGAGCGCGCGGGACGGTGACCCCGCAGCCCAGGCCGGGTTCGTCCGGCTGACCCAGGCCGAGGTGTGGCGCTTCGCGGCCGCCCTGGTGGGCCCGGACAACGCCGACGACCTCACCCAGGAGACGTACCTGCGGGCGTTTCGGGCCCTGCCGGCGTTCGAGGGCCGATCCAGTGTCCGCACCTGGCTGCTCGGCATCGCCCGGCGGGCCTGCGCCGACCACCTGCGGACGGTGATCCGGCGTCGCCGTCTCGACGATCGGCTGGCCGCGAACGCGTACACCGACCGTCCGCATCCCGACCCGGCCGGGCAGCTCGGCGCCGCCGACCTCGTGCGCCGGCTGAGCCCCGAGCGACGTGCGGCGTTCGTGCTCACCCAACTGCTCGGCCTGTCGTACGCCGAGGCCGCCGACGTCGAGGGGGTGCCGGTGGGCACCATCCGCTCCCGGGTCGCCCGGGCGCGCGACGAGCTGGTCGAGGCCGTCGGCGACGCCCTCACCGGTTGAGCGCGGAACTTCCTGCGCGGACGGGACGACAAATGAACGTGACAGCACCTCCCATCCGGGCCGGCCGTTGGGCGGCCGTCCGCCCCTGGCTCAGCACGGCGGCCCGTCTCGGCCTCGCCGCCGTGTGGTTGCTCGCCGGAGCGTCGAAGGTCGGTGACCTGGCCGCCTCCGGCCGGGCCGTGAACGCCTACCAGGTGCTGCCGTACGACGTGGCGACAGTGGTCGGCGCCGCGCTGCCGTTCGTCGAGCTGGCCCTGGGCGTGCTGCTGCTGCTCGGTCTGGCCACCCGGCTCAGCGCGGGCATCTCCGTCGCGCTGCTGCTGGTCTTCATCGCGGGAATCTCCTCGGCCTGGACGCGTGGCCTGGCCATCGACTGCGGCTGCTTCGGCAGCGGCGGGCAGCTCGCCGAGGGACAGGCCCCGAGTTACCTACCGGAGATCCTGCGGGACCTGGGATTCTTGGTGCTGGCCGGATTTCTGGTGATCTGGCCGCGTACGCCCGTCTCGGTGGACGGGTGGTTGTCCGCCGAACCGGCCGTGGAGGATGAGGATGAGTAGTCGCAAGAGGCAGCGGGACGCGGCCCGGGTCGTCCGCGAGCAACTGGCCCGCGAACGACGCCGCCGCCGCACGCTCTGGGTCTCCGCCGCCGCCGTCGCCGTGCTGGTCATCGCCGGCCTGATCGGCTGGAGCGTCTGGTCCAGCCAGCGCTCGGACAACTTCACCACCCCGCCCGGCGCCAACGAGGCCGGCACCGGCATCGTCACCGGCGCCGGGCCGGTCACCGTCGACGTCTACGAGGACTTCCTCTGCCCGGCCTGCAGACAGTTCGAGCAGAGCAGCGGCGCGGCGCTGGAGCAACTGGTGTCCGAGAACAAGGCGAAGGTGGTCTACCACCCGGTCGCGTACCTCAACCGCTTCTCCACGACCCAGTACTCCACGCGCTCCTCGGCCGCCTCCGGCTGCGCCGCGGCCGGCGGCAAGTTCCGCGAGTACGCCAAGGCGCTCTTCGCCAAGCAGCCGCCCGAGGGCAGTGCCGGGCTCAGCGACGACGAGCTGATCGACATCGGCGTCGGCGCGGGGCTGGACCGGGGCTCGTTCGGGGGCTGCGTCTCCGAGGGCACGTACAAGACGTGGACCGAGCACGTCACCGAGAAGGCCAGCCGCAGCGACGTCACCGGCACGCCCACCATCCTGATCAACGGCCAGCCACTCGCCGACCGCAGCCCGCAGGGCCTCACCGCGGCCGTGGCGGCGGCCGGCAAGTGATCCGTACCCTGCTGGCGCGCGCCACCCTGATCGCCGCCACCGCCTGCGCGGCGACCCTGCTCACTGCGGCGCCCGCCGCCGCGCACGGCGCGGACGCCCCGAACGGCTCCGACTACCGCACCCGCGTCACCGGCGTCACGCCGGCCCGGCCCGGCCTGACGGTACGGGTGATCGAGGCGGGCGCCCGGCTGGAACTGACCAACCGCACCGGCCGGGCGATCGAGGTGATCGGCTACTCCGGCGAGCCGTACCTGCGGGTCGGTCCGGACGGCGTGTACGAGAACACCCGGTCCCCCGCCACCTACCTCAACCGCACCCTCGCCGGCGACACGGCGCTGCCGGCCGACGCCGACCCGGTCGCCCCGCCGTCCTGGCGGCGCGTCGACGACGGGACCACCGTGCGCTGGCACGACCAGCGGGCCCTGTGGCAGGAGTCGGCACCACCCGACGCGGCACGCGCCGCGCCGGAGCGTGAGCACCGGGTCCGGAACTGGACGATTCCGCTGCGCGACGGCGCCGACTCCGCGCAGATAGCCGGCACGCTGGACTGGGTGCCACCGCCGGACGCGTACACCTGGTGGGCGGTGACCATCGTCGGCCTGCTCGCGGTGGGCGCGCTCGGCCTGCTCGCCGCCGCCTCCACGGCCGGCGCCCGGGCGCTGTCGGCGGTGGGCGCGCTGCTGGTCGTCGGCGGCGCGGTCGCCGTGCTCTACCCCGTGGGGCGGGAGCTGGACGCTGGCGCCCAGGGCGTCGGCGGGGTGCTCGCCGGGCTGCTGGGCGGTCAGGTCTGGGCACTGCTCACCGGTCTGGGCGCGCTCGCCGCCGGTGGTTACGCGCTGGCCCGCCGCCCGGCGGCCGACTTCGTGGTGGCGCTGGCCGGCGCCTGCCTGGCCCTCTTCGCGGGCGTGGCGAACGCCGCGGTGTTCACCCGGTCGGTCGCCCCGGTGCCGTGGTCGCCCGAGGTCGCCCGCGCCATGGTGGCCGCAGTCCTGATCACCGGCGTCGGCGCGACAGCAGCCGGAGTCCTCCGCCTGCACGCCACCTCCCGCGCCGCGGTCCCCACCCCCTGACCTCCCGCGATCTTGCACTTTGTGTCGGAGCTTTGCGGCTTTCGCGACAAAGGTCGGGACAGAAAGTGCAAGATCGCCGAGAGCGGGGCGGCGGGCCCGAGGGCTTACGGGCGTGGGGTGAAGCCGTAGGGGAGTTCCAGGCGGTGGCTCGCCAGGAGGGGTTCGTTGCTCAGGAGGTCGGGGGTGGGGGCGTCGGCGACGATCCGGCCGGCGTCCAGGATCACCGAGCGTTCGCACAGCTCCGCCGCGTACGGCAGGTCGTGGGTGACCATCAGCAGGGTCACCGGCAGGTCGCGCAGGATCTCGGCCAGCTCACGGCGGGCGGCCGGGTCCAGGTTCGACGACGGCTCGTCCAGCACCAGGATCTCCGGGTGCATGGCCAGCACGGTGGCCACCGCCACCCGTCGGCGCTGCCCGAACGAGAGGTGCTGCGGCGCCCGAGCCCGATGCTCGCTCATCCCGACGGCGGCCAGCGCCTCGTCCACCCGGGCGGCCAGCTCCGCGCCGCGCAGGCCCAGGTTGGCCGGCCCGAACGCCACGTCCTCCGCAACCGTGGGCAGGAAGAGCTGGTCGTCCGGGTCCTGGAAGACGATGCCCACCCGGCGACGCACCTCGGCCAGGGTCGCCCGGTCCGGCGTGACCGTCAACCCGCCGACGCTCACGCTGCCCTCGGTCGGGGTGAGGATGCCGTTGAGGTGCAGCACCAGTGTCGTCTTGCCGGCGCCGTTGGGCCCGAGCAGCGCCACCCGGTCACCGCGCGGCACCGTCAGGTCCACCCCGTGCAGGGCCACGTGCCCGTCCGGGTACGCGTACCGGACGCCACGAACGTCCAGCGAGAGGGCGGTCTGCACGACACCGATCATGTCAGCACGACGGCGGTCGCGGCGATGGAGGCCGCCACCACCGGCACGGTCGCCGCGACCAGCCACTGACCTGCGGTCGCCGCGCCGTCGCCCTGCCACACCGCGGGCATCCGCCCCGTGTAGCCCCGCGACAGCATCGCCAGGTAGACCCGCTCGCCGCGCTCGAAGGCGCGCAGGAACAGCGCACCGATGCCGGCGGCGAAGCCGCGCAGCTGCCACAGGAAGCGGGGGTCGTCACCCCGCGAGATCCGCGCCACCCGCATCCGTCGCGCCTCGCCGACCAGCACGTCGAGGTAGCGCAGCATGAACGTGGCGATCTGGGTGAGCACCTGCGGGCAGTGCAGCCGGTCCAACCCGACGATCAGGTCCCGGGTGGTGGTGGTCGCCGCGAGCAGCAGCGAGGCGAGGACACCGAGGGTTCCCTTGGCCAGGATGTTCCACGCCCCGTGCAGGCCGTCCTCGGACAGCCGCAGCCCCAGCACCTCGACCCGCTCGCCGGTGCCCAGAAACGGCAGCGCCACCGCGAACAGCACGAACGGCAGCTCGATCAGGGCGCGACTGAGCAACCAGCGCGGCCCCACCCGGGCCAGCGCCGCCACCCCGGCCACCAGCAGGGCGTACGCGCCGAAGGCCCAGAACGCCTCGCGCGGGGTGGCCACCACGGCGATCGTGAAGACCACCATCGCCACGATCTTGACCTCGGGCGGGAGCCGGTGCACCGGCGAGGTCGACTCGCGGTACAGCACGTGCCCGTGACCGGCACCCATCCGCGTACCTGCTGTTCAGCCGGTCGGGCCGGCGCGACGCCCGGCGTCGCTGGCGGTGACCGCGTCGCCCGTCGCGTCGGTCGTGGTCGACCCGGTGGCCGTCGCGTCGCGGGCGGTCGACACGGTGGCCGGGCCCTCGCCCGTGCTGGGCGTCGCGCCTCGTCGCCGCAGCAGCCAGAAGCCACCGCCGCCGATCGCGAAGGTCACCAGCACCCCGAGCACCCCGGAGAGGCCGGTCGAGACGAAGCTGTTCTGGATGCCCCGCACGCCGTAGTCGGCGAGCGGGCTGTCCCCCAGCTCGTGCTCGCGGGCCTGCTGCGCCGGGCAACTGCCACCGACGATGTTGTCGTCGGCGTCGACGGTGCAGCCCTTGAGCAGGGAGGAATCCAGCCCGTCCGGGTGTGACGACGCGTAGTTGCTCACGACACCGGCGAGCAGCAGGGCGACCAGCAGACCGCCGGCCAGGAACGCCCAGGAACGGTTCTTCATCGGACACCTCCGGAGACTCCGACGGCGGGGGTGGCGGGGGTGGCGGGGGCGGGCAGCGCGCGCAGCGCGTACACCAGGTCGGGGCGTACCTTCGCGACGGTGAGCACGGTGGTCGCGGTGATCAGGCCCTCGCCGATGCCGATCAGCAGGTGCACGCCGGCCATCGTGCCGGCCAGACCGGCGAGGTTGCCGCCCAGGTCGGTGGTGCCGCCCAGCCAGTACTCGACGACGAATCCCTGGGACGCGACCACCACGCTGACCAGCGCCGCGACGAACGCGGTGACGGCCAGGCCGGCCCGCGTGCGGGGCAGCACCCGCAACAGCACGGCGATCAGCAGGTACGCCGCGGCGGTGCCGAGCAGCGCCATGTTGGTGATGTTCAGACCGAGCATCGCCACACCGCCGTCGCCGAAGATCAGCGCCTGCACGACGAGCACCACGGCTACGCAGAGCGCGCCGACCCACGGCCCGACCAGCATCGCGGCGAGCGCGCCACCGAGCAGGTGACCACTCACACCGGCCGTGAAGATCGGAAAGTTGAGCATCTGGACGGCGAAGATGAACGCCGCGACCAGGCCGGCCATCGGGGCGAGCCGATCGTCCAGGTCCCGCCGGCCACGCAGGACGCAACCGGTGAGCGCGGCGAGCGCCAGGGCCGCGAAGACCGCCGCGACGGGGCCGTCGATGATCCCGTTCGAGATGTGCATCGCCAGTGTTTCCACGCGACCTCCCACGCGTCAGCGGACCCATCCGGGACCGGCGGGGTCAGCCTATTTCGTAGGAGTTGTTGTTGCCAGACTCTGGCAACAACGGATGGCCTTGATCACCTTTGGCGGCCCCCGATGTCGGGGACCGGCCGCTTCCCGTTCGCTTTGGCCGGCGTTGATCGACTCGCGTTCCTTGATGTCGGGGTGTCCACGGCTCGAAGACACCCCGGACTATCGGAAGGCGAGTCGATCAACGGGCCGGCGCGCGCCGCCGACGCCGGCACCGGCACGCCCGGCGGTAGGGTCGGGTCATGACCGCGCCCGACCGCCTCTCCCCCGGTGACCCCGCGCCCGAGTTCACCCTCCCCACCGACACCGGCGACCAGCTCTCCCTGACCGACCTGCGAGGCCGCAAGGTGGTCCTGTACGCCTACCCGGCGGCGATGACCCCCGGCTGCACCAAGCAGGCGTGCGACTTCCGCGACTCGCTAGCGTCGCTCCAGGCGGCCGGCTACGAGGTGGTCGGCATCTCCCCGGACAAGCCGGAGAAGCTGGCGAAGTTCCGCGACCGCGACGCCATCACCTTCCCGCTGGTGTCGGACGTGGACAGGTCGGTGCTCACCGCGTACGGCGCGTACGGCGAGAAGCAGCTGTACGGCAAGACCGTCACCGGCGTGATCCGCTCGACCTTCGTCATCGATGCCGACGGCAAGATCGAACGGGCGCTCTACAACGTCAAGGCCACCGGGCACGTCGCCAAACTCCGCCGCGACCTCGGCCTGGACTGAACCTGTCGCACGGTCCCGTTACCGTGCGTCAATGGTTCGGTACAAATACACGCCGGAGGCCGAAGCGGCTGTCGGAGATCCTGCGCAACCTGCCCGACGGGAAGTGCAAGGTGAGTCACGGCACGATCTCCACCATCCTGAGGGAGGCCGGGCTCAACACCGTCGAAGCCAGACGCTCTAGACTCAGCGAGTTGGCGGGAGTGGCGTAACGGCAGCCGCGATAGGTTTAGGTCCTATTGTCCGAAAGGGCGTGGGGGTTCGAATCCCCTCTCCCGCACCAGTCAACGAACACGGCGTGCGCGGGAACTGATTGTCGGCCGCGTCACGATCACGGGCCGGGAGCCTGGCCGCCGGGTCAGGATGGGCGCCGTGAGTCTGCGCTTCGTCCTTGATCCCGAGCTGACCCCACGGCTGCGCGCCGACATCGTCGCCCTGTGGGTGGACGTCAGCAACGCCGGTGGCGCGGTGGGCTTCGTACCGCCGGTCACCGCCACTGATGTCCGTACGATCGCCGACCCGACGTTCGCGGGCATCGCGGACGGGCCGGACCGGCTGCTGGTCGGGTACGACGACGACCGGCTGGTTGCGGTGCTGGTCTTCAGCGACAACCGGTTCGGGCTCAAGGCGCACTGGTGTGTGCTGAAGCGGGTGATGGTCCACCCGGACACCCAGGGTGCGGGCCACGGGTCGGCGCTGATGCGCGAGGCCGCCCGGCTGGGTCAGGAGTTGGGCCACGAGGCGCTGCACGTGACGGTGCGCGACGGGTTGGGGCTGGACGCGTTCTACCGCCGCCTCGGGTACCGGGAGATCGGTCGGCTGCCGGGCGCGCTGCGGGTGGCGCCGGGCGACGACCGCGACGAGATCCTCATGTGGCTCGACCTGACACCAACCGGCTGAGCAGCCAACCGCACCACGCCGGCCGGCACCACGAAGGCCGGCACCACGGAGGCCGGCACCACGGAGGCCGGCACCGACAAGGCCGTTCAGCCGCACCAGCGGGCGGTTGCCCCGGCCGGTCGGGTGGAGGGCCGGTCGGCGACCGGGGTGGTCGGGGCGTTCGCCTTCGCCACCTCGGCCGGCGGGCGCGCCGATGTCGGCGTACCGCTGGGTCGGGCGGCGGGCGGGCGGGCCGTCGCGGACGGGCGCGAGGTCCTGGCCACGACGCCACGCTCGTACATCCGCACCACACTGGACTGCACCTGACCGGGCGCCATCCGGATGCCCGACACGGTGACCCGGTGTCCGTACACGTCACTGACCCGCACGCTGTACGGGCCGGGGCCCGCGCCGGAGGCCAGCAGCCAGTAGTTGTAGTCCTGCCGGACGGTCGCGCGCCACGGGCCGTCGTCACCCTGGCGCACCTCGACGGCGCGCAGCGGATTGCCGTGGTTGCCGACCCGGACGGCGAACCAGAACTGCGACGCGCCCTCCTTGATCCGGAAGCTCAGCGGGCCGGGCAGGGGCGGGTTGACCACCGCGCGGTAGGTGACCTGGACGAGGCCCTGCACCGGGTCGGCGATCCGGGCGAACGCTTCCCGGGACAGGTCGAGGTGCCCCGGCTCGCACTCCGGGCATTGGTCCATGATCAGGACGCGCACGGTGCCCTTCGGGCCGGTGACGTCGAGGAAACCGCCGCAGGCGGCGCCCGCGGCGTACTCGCTGGGGCCGAGCGCGACGTAGAGCCGGTTGGCTGGCGCCGCCGGGTTCGAGCAGTTGCCGCCGGCGCCTTTCGAGTCGTAGAAGGTCGCCTTGCCGCTGTGGGTGGCGGTGCCGGTGGGTGGCGCGGCGGCGAGCGCGCGGCCGGCCGCACAGGCCGGGGCGGAGCCGGACCGCAGAGCCAGGGTGAGCCCGAGCACCGCCGCGAGCACGGTGACGCCGGTGGCGACCAGCCAGGGCACCGGGCCGGACCGGGACGCCGGCCGGTCGTCCGGAGCACGGTCCAGGTCGAGTTCGATGTCGACGTCCTTGACGCCGATGGCGGAACCGTCGATGCCCCTGCTGTCGGCGCCGCCGGGAGCGCTTCCGTCCGTCACGTCGGCGATGCTGCCGGACCGGCGGGCGGCGGGACAAGCCGGCTAAGCGAAAGCTAAGACAGCATCGACGGACGGTGACGGCCGGGCCGCTGGCGGGTCAGGGTGCGACGACGACCGGGTCGCCGATCCGCAACGGGCCACTGTCGACGGGCACCACGTTCAGGCCGAAGAGGAGCTTCTGGTGGACGTTTCGGTGGCGGCCGAGTGTGCGCAACGGTTCCTTCGCGCGTACCCCGGTCTCCTGGTCGGTCGTGGTGACCACGCAGCGGTCGCACGGCCCGGCGGCGCGCAGCCGCAGGTCGCCGATGCGCAGTGACCGGCCGGCCCAGCCGTCCTCGGCCCAGGCCGGCGCACCGTCGACGACCAGGTTGGGCCGGAACCGGGTCATCGGCACCGGCTCCTTTCCCGCGTCGGCGAGCCAGCCGTTGAGGGCGTCGAGGGAGGCGGCGTTCGTCAGCAGCAGCGGGTAGGCGTCGGCGAAGCTGACCTGGTCGCCGGTGTCGTGTTCGCGCGTGCCGGCGGCCACGTGCCGGGCCGGGTTGGCCAACCAGACCAGCCGAACGGGCCGGCCGAGCAGCGCGCCGAGCCAGGCGTCGGCCGCCGCGCCGGCGGGCACCGCCCCGACCCGGATCGTCCGGCTGCGGAAGGTTCGTACCGCCACCGGGTCGCCGCCGGCCGGCTCCGGCACGTCGAGGTCGGGCTGCCCGTCCGCGCGCAGCACCAGGCCGCCCGGGCGCACGATGGCGCGCAGACCGACCAGCCGCGTGGTCTCCCGCTGGGTGACGCCGACGCCGTCGGCGTCCACCACCATCCAGCGTCGGTCGCCGGCCAGGCCCCACGGCTGCACGAACGCGCCGTCGTGGTCGAGGCGGTGACAACCCTTGACGGGGTACGTGTGGATCGAGGTCAGCCGCACCCGGCCACCATGACACGCCGATGCCGTCGCCGGGGTACCGGTGGTTGGCGTTGCACTGCCGGTGGGGCGAGAAACCGTCCACATGACAGGAGGTGCCGGCTGTACGAGGGTACGCGGCGCGGAACCGGTTTCAGTAGCATCGCGCCCATGCCACATCGTGAACAGACCTCGGAGTACGGGACGGAACTGTCCACCGGTGCCGTCGGGTCTCCGGAGCCGACCGAGGGATCAACGCCGGGCGGTCCGCGGCCGCGGCGCCGGTGGCGGCGCGTCCTCCTGATCAGCCTGCTGGTGCTGGTGGTGCTGGGTGCCGGTGGTGCGGTGGCCGGCGGGCTCTACCTGCGGTCGGTCGAGTCGGACATCGAGCGGGTCGACGCCTTCGGCGGGGTGCCGGAGGAGTCCCGCCCCCAGCCGGCCGTCACCGGGGCCACGAACATCATGATCCTGGGCAGTGACTCCCGTGACCCGGAGCGGACGACCGGGTCGCGCACCGACACGATCATCCTGGCCCACCTGCCCAAGGACCGGTCGAGCGCGCAACTGATCTCGATTCCCCGGGACACCTGGGTGCCGGTGCCCAAGTCGAAGGACGGCAACCACGGCGGACGGGACGCGAAGGTCAACGCGGCCTACGCCTGGGGTGGGATTCCGCTCATGGTGCAGACCGTGGAGTCGTTCACCGGGGTCCGGGTGGACCATGTGGCCCTGATCGACTTTGGCGGCTTCAAGGAGATCATCGACGCGCTGGGCGGCATCGAGATCGACTCCGAGAAGAGCTTCACCTCGATCCACGAGCCGTTCCGCACGTTCAAGCAGGGTGTGCAGCGGATGGACGGTGAGACGGCCCTGGACTACTCACGTCAGCGCAAGCAGTTCGCCGACGGCGACTTCGCCCGGATCCGTCACCAGCAGCAGGTGATCCGCGCGATCATCGACAAGGCGTCGTCCGGTGGCATCATCACCAACCCCGTCAAGCTCAACGACTTCCTCAAGGCCACCTCGAACTCGGTCTCGGTGGACAGGGATCTGTCCCTGCTGGACATGGCCACGCAACTGCGCGGGGTCCGGGGCGGCAACATGACGTTCCTGACCAGCCCCACCAAGGGCACCGGGCAGGTCGGCTCGGAGAGCGTCGTGTTCGCCGACAAGGCGCGGGTGAAGACGTTCTACGACGCGGTCCGGCGGGACTCGGTCGGCGAGATCGTCAGCCTCGGCAGCAAGAAGTAAGCGCCGGCCTGATGGCCTGGACGACGGGCGGTGGCCACAAGGCCGCCGCCCGTCGCCGTAGGGGCAGGTGGGAGCGACGGATCAGTACGCGCCCCTGCGGGCCAGC
Organism: Micromonospora sp. NBC_00617; assembly: GCF_045161355.1. NCBI lineage: Bacteria > Bacillati > Actinomycetota > Actinomycetes > Micromonosporales > Micromonosporaceae > Micromonospora > Micromonospora sp. NBC_00617. Next base: position 4,570,605 of record NZ_CP107751.1, read on the forward strand.
ACGACGCTGACGGTCTTCCAGAGGATGGCCAGGTCGTACAGCAGCGACCAGTTGTCCACGTAGTGCAGGTCCAGCCGGACCGCGTCGTCCCAGGTCAGGTCGGAGCGACCGGAGATCTGCCAGAGGCCGGTGATGCCGGGTCGCACCAGCAGCCGCCGTCGTACGTCACCGCGGTAGTCGTCGTCCTCGGTGGGCAGCGGACGCGGTCCCACCAGCGACATCTGCCCCCGCAGCACATTGATCAGCTGGGGCAGCTCATCCAGTGAGAGCGCCCGCAGGTGTCGGCCGATCGGGGTGACCCGAGGATCATCCTTGATCTTGAAGAGCAGCCCGTCGCTCTCGTTCCGGTCCCGCAGGGCCGCCAGCCGCTCCTCCGCGTCGATGTACATGGTCCGGAACTTCCAGACCTTGAACGCCCGGCCCTCGTGGCCGATCCGAGTCTGGCGGAACATCACCGGCCCCGGGCCGCTGGCCTTGATGGCCACCGCGATGGCGATCAGCACCGGGCTCAGGATGACCAGTCCCACTCCAGCGGTGACCCGGTCGAGCACGTTCTTGGCCAGCAGCGACAGGCCCGAGATGGTCGGCTCGTCCACGTTGAGCAGCGGCAGACCCTCAATTGGCCGGACGTGGATACGTGGGCCGGTGACGTCGGTGACCTGCGGAACCACGACGAGGTTGAGGCCGGTGCCCTCCAGCTGCCAGGCCAGCTTGCGCAGCTCGTACGACTCCAGGCTGGCGGGGCCGCAGACCACGATGGTGTCCGCCCCGAGCTGCTGGACCAACGGAACCAGATCCCAGCCCACGTACACCGGCACCGGGGCCGTCACCCGCGCACCCGGGCTCGGGTGACGGGGCAGGTGGATCGCGATCGGATGCAGCCCGGCACCGTAGTTGCGGGTCACGACCTCGTGCAGGGCGAGCGCGTCGGAGAGCCGACCGACCAACAGCACCTTCTGCGCCGCCCGCCCGGTACGCCGGACCCGGCGCAGCACCACCCGGGCGGCGAACCGCGCCACCAGCGTGTACACCAGCAGGCAGATGATGATGGCGGCGACCGTCGCCCGGGACAGGTCCTTCTTGAAACCGAGCGCCAGGAAGGACACCGTGGCGGCCATCGCGAGGTTGGCCCGGGCCACCCGCTTCAGCTCCTCGGTGCCCAGCCCGAGCGCCCGCCGGTCGTACGCCCCGGCCGCGACGAGCAGGACCAACCACCCCGCGGGCACCCCGACGTTCGCCACCAGGGTGAAGGAGCTGATGTCGCCCAGGACCCGCTGGTCCCAGAATCCGGCATCGGCCTCGTCGAGCAGGGCGACCACCGTCCGGCTGGCGGCCAGGGCGGCGAGCACGTCGAGCAGCACCAGCCAGGCCACGTACCGTCGACGCCAGTTGGCCCGCGGCGCGGGACGCGCGAACACGGACCGGGCCATGCCGTTGGAGGGGGGTGTGATCACCCCCAGATCGGGGTCGAACCTCGGTGCTTGCGGTGGGGTGACAGCCGTGAGGAACTGGGTGTGCGCGGACACGATCTTCCTTTCACCGACGCATGTCGTCAACGCTCGGGGGGTCGGTGGCGCGGCGCCTGCGGCCACCGAGGGGTGGGCTCAGCCCGGGCCTGGGCCGGCTCCGGTGGGGGACGGGATCCGGCGGAGTTGGTCCATGAGGGCGGCGTGGGCCGGTTTGGGGACCAGGGCCGCGTCGAAGATGCAGGCCGCACCGTAACCCGCGTGGTACCCCGGTATCCAGCTGCGGGCGTCGGTGAAGCCCCAGACGGTGAATGAGACGCAAGCCGGCACGGCGAGGCAGGCCTGAAGCACCTGGCGGTAGAGCGCCGCCTGGCGTTCCCGCTTCGCGGCGGTCTCCGGCAGCGCGATGCGCACGTCGAGTTCGGTGATCGCCACCGAGACACCCAACTGCGCGAAGCGCCGCAGATTGCCCACCATGTCCCGGGGCTGCTCGTCCCAGCGCAGGTGGCTCTGGAACCCGACCCCGTCCACCGGTACGCCGGCGCGGCGCAGCTCGCGCACCAACTCCAGGAGCGCGTCGGCCTTGCGGGTCCGGCCCTCGACGCCATAGTCGTTGATGAACAGGCGCGCGCCGGGGTCGGCGGCGTGCGCCCACCGGAACACCTCGGCTATGTAGCCGGGGCCCAGCTTGCGCAGCCACAGCGTGTCGCGCAGCGAGCCGTCCTCGTCCAGCGCCTCGTTGATCACGTCCCACGCCCAGACCCGACCGCGGTAGCGGGACACCACAGCGGTCACGTGGTCCCGCAGCACCGCCCGGAGCTGATCCGCCGACCACTGCGGATCCACCCAGCGCGGCACGTCGGTCCGACCCAGCAGGGTGTGGCCGTAGACCGACTGGTCGTGTTGCTCGGCGAAGCCCACCAGCTGATCCGCGCCGGCCCACGTGTACACGTCCGGCGACGGCTCAAGGTTGGCCCACTTCATGGCGTTCTCGGGGGTGATCGCGTCGAACTCCGAGCCGAGCAGCTCGCCGTACTCGGCGTCCAGGCTCATCCACCGGCCGTCCGCGGCCGAGCCGACCCGGACCGTCGGCGGCATCAGGTCGCGCAGGGCCGGCGGCCGGGACACCGTCGGCGCCGGCACGGTCGGGACGGCGGGGAGGGCGCGGTCCCCGGACGTGCGCTCGATTCCGTACGCCACCGCCAGCCCGGTCGCCAGAAGGGCGACGACCACGAGTACGAGTGCCACACCCAGCACCGCTCGGCGCGGTCGCCTCGCCTCGGCCGTCGCCGACGCCACGCCAGGCGGCAGGGGCGCGACCGATGCCGGATGGGTCGGCTCGCGCTCCTGCATGGACACCCGGCCGGTCACCCCGCGGACGGATCCGCTGCGACGCCGAGCGCCCACGGCGCCCGGGTGAAGTTCCACCGTGCCCGTTCGGCGAACTCCTCGCGGGTGAGGCCGGGCACCGCGTCGTCGGTGAGCATGCCGGTCAGCACCCGTGTCACCTCGGCCGGATCCTCGGGGACCCGCCCGAGCCGCAGGGACGGCGGCTGGTCGATGTCGTCGAGAAAGTCGTCGCACTTCTGCTGGTACGGCACCAGCGCGAAGGGCACACCGGCCAGGTAGGCGAAGACGGCGCCATGCAGCCGCATGTGCAGCCCCAGGTCGCACCGCTTCATCTCGTCCCAGCAGGCCCGTACGCCGTCGCGCGCGGTCACCACGCGCACGTCACAGGTGTCGGCCACCGCCGCGCGGAGCCGCTCGCTGACCTGCTCGTCGCCGTGCTCGGCATGGGTGTTGAAGACGAGAACGGTGACGTCCACCGGCTCCTTGAGCACCAGCGCCCGCACACCCTCGATCAGTGCGGCCTCGCGCCGCCGCACGTCCGGCGCGGCAGCCTCGTAGTCCACGCCGAGCAGGGTCACGCCGAGGCGGGCCCGCGCGCCCGGCGCCGGGCGGGGCCGGCGGGGTGGGATCGGCTCTCCCAGCGCCTCGGGCAGGAGGCCGGCGAGGTCACCCGCCGGGATGAGCAGGCCGGGATAGCCGGCGCGGCGCAGGACCTCCGCAGACGCGGCGTCGCGGACCCCGATGACGTCGATCCGCTTCAGCACCTCGACCAGGCGGCGCTCCGCGGCGGTGGACAGGAACGGCCCGATCGAGACGCCGACCGCCGCCATCGGGTGCCCGGAGAATCGGCTGAACAGGCTGAACAGCTTCTTCTCGCTCAACGGGCCCATGTCTCGAAAGACCGAGCCGCCACCGAAGACCAGCATCGAGGAGCGACTCAGGAGTGCCGCCTTGCTCAGCAGCGCGCCGGCCCGGTCGCTGGCCCCCCGGCCGCCGTACCACCGGGGGCTCATGCCCACGCTGGCTTCGGGCAGGTCGACCATCGGCGGAGCGGCGAAGACCGGGTGCGTGGCGCCCCAGTAGGTGCGGGTCGCCCAGTCCAGGACGACGCAGAAGGCGTTGTCCCCGACGTTCTCCATGCCGTAGTACCCAACCACGAGGGGACGCCGAGCGGCGGCACTCGGTTCAGGACGCACGCGTGGCCCCCCTCGTCAGTCGCTGGCGCAGATCGTGCCACGACGGCAGATCGGCGTCCCCGACGACCCGTCGGCGGACCGCGGTCCACAGCAGAACACAAAGGACGATCTCCGCCGCGACGGTAGCCGCCGCCGCACCCATGATGCCCCAGAACGGCGTGGCGACGGCCAGGGCCACCAGGAACACGAGGGCACCCACCCCCTGGTAGGCAACCTTGCGCCGAAGCAGGCCACCGCTGGTGAGAAGCGAGGCCACCGCCGCACCGGCGAACCGGAACGGAATGGCCAGGGCGAGCACCGCCAGGACGGCGGCGGACTCCCGATACTCCGGACCGAGCAGGAACGGCAGCCCCGGCATCCCGCCGAGCGCCACCAGCATCGCAATGACCACACCCAGCGCGAACATCCCGGTGCCGCCGTAGCGGTACGCCATCAGGATCGCGCCCCGGTCGGTCTGCGACCAACGGTGCAGCTTGGCCAGGAAGTACTGCTGAAAGACCACCCGGGGTACGAGGTACACGGCGGTCAGCACGGACATCGGCACGGACAGCACGGCGGCCGCCTCGGGACCGCGTACCTCGGCCACCGTCACCGTGCCGAGATACATGCCGAGCAGGTAGAACACGTTGCCCAGCACGAACGGGGTGGCGGCCCGGGCGACCCCGGTCACCGGCACCGCCGGGCCGGGCGGCCCCATGGCACCCGCGTGCCCCTCCAGCGGCATGTCGCCACGGACGAAGGGCCGCATGACGACGGCACAGGCCACCACGGTCAGCAGGGCGACCACTGCGTAGCCGGCCGCCGCCGCCACCACCGAGAGCCCGAACAGCCACACGGTCAGCACCACCAGCACACGGCCCAGGTGCGGAGCGGCCTGCAGGGCGGACAGCCCGGCGTACGCGCCGCGCAGTTGCTGCACTGATGCCACGAGCGCGAGCCCCGCCTGCGCGACAACCACAGTGGCCAGCAGCGCACGCACCCCACCCTCGGCGGGATCGTGCATCTCGACGCCGCTCCAGGCCAGCGTGCCGGCAACGAGCACCACACACGCGATCAGCACCAGACGCAGCGACGGGCGCACCCAGCGATAGGCCCGCTCCCCCTCCTGCCCGAACCGCTGCAACCAGAGCTCGGAGACGCCGAAGACCGCCAACGGCGCGGTCAGCGACACCACGGCGAGGGCGGCGGTGAACGTCCCGAACGCGGCCTGGGGGAGGCTGCGGGCCAGCAGGATCTGGGTGGCGAAGGCCGCGACGGTGACGCCGACCTGGCTCAGGCCCAGCATGCCCAGATGGACCAGGACCCTCCTCACCCGCCCGCGCGACGCCGCCGGGCGCACCGGGCTGCCGGGGTGGAGGTCAACGGATGCGGGTGACAAGCCACTTGCCCGTCTCGCTCAGCGCCCGCAGGGCCTTCAAGCTCAGGCCCACACCGGGAAACCGCCACGGCCGGTACATGTCGATCAGTCGGAACCAGAAGACCAGGCCCCCGAGACGACCCCGGGTGACGTTGCCGTCATGACGCTGGAACCGCACGATGGGGTGGGCCAGATGGCAGGGGTGCACACCGGAACGCAGCGCGCGCAGCACCAGCTCGATGTCCTCGAAGAGCCGGAAGGTCTCGTCGTACCCGCCGATCCGGTCGAGCACCTGCCGGTCGATCGTGGTGCCGGAGTGCTTGAACGGCAGGCGCGGACGGGTCAGGACGCCAAGCAGCATCCGGTCCGCCGAGGCGTACTCGGGCAGCCGGATCGGGCGGTCCACACCCTGGGTGATCTCGGTGTAGTCGGCGTACACCCAGCTCTGCCCGGTGCTGGTGAGCAGCTGGTGCAGCCGGGCCAACGCGTCCTCGGTGAGTTCGTCGTCGGAGTCGAGCACCGTCAGGTACCGGCCGACCGCGGCACGCAGGCCCCGGTTGCGGGCTTCCGCGATGCCGGTGGGAGGTTGGCTCACCACCCTGATTCGACGGTCGGTGGTGAGCCCGGCCTCATCGATCACCTGCCCGACCGGCACCTGGGAACCGTCGTCGACGATGACGAGTTCGAAGTCCTGGTAAGTGTTGGCCAGCACGCTGCGGACCGCGTTGACGAGCAGGGCGGCCCGGTCCCGTACGACGATGCAGACCGTGAAGGTCGGCCGGACGACAGGTGTGGTGGCCGCGTCCACCTCGGCCCGGTCGGCCTGTCGGGGCGGGTGGGGGTGCTCCGCACGAACGGGCGCGGGGATCGAGGGGTTCGTCATGTCGGCCCGCCCGACGCCACCGACCCGCGGTCGTCGGACCACAGCGACGGCCCCGGCCGCGTGTCGTCGTCGGACTCCGCGTAGACGGCGAGCACCGCCAACATGCCGAGGAAGAAGAGCCAGAGGAAGTACGGGTACGCCAAGGGCTTCTGGGTGAGCCCGAAGATGATGAGCGTGGCGAAGAGCACCAGCATCGGCAGTCGACCGGACGGGCCGAGCTGCGCGCGGACGAAGCGGTACAGCCCGACGATGATCGCACCGACCAGGACGACGCCGGTGATTCCCCAGATCACCATGATTCGGATCAGGTCGTTGTGCATGTCCCACGGCTCGTAGCCGAAACCGAACAACCACACGTCGGCGGACGAGCGACCGAGGATGTCGGCCACATCGTTCCAGATCGCGCCCCGTCCGTGCATGAAGGTGTCGGAGCGGACGTCGAGCGACCCCACCTCGGTGAGGGCGACCCGGACCCGCTCCCAGATGGCCCCGCCCCAGAGTCCGCCGGCAACGGCGGCGACCGCCACGACCCCGCCGCCCACCAGCAGCGCCGACCGCCGGTCGACCCGGCCACCGGCCCGCCGGGACGCGATCAGCTCACGGACCCGCCGCGCCTCGAAGGCGGCCACGATGACGATCAGGCAGAGGATCGTGAAGCGGTGCAGGGACACGGCGCCGGTGGCCACGAAGAGGCCGATCAACGAGTACCGCACGGCGGCCGGCACCCGGAGCCGATCGCCCAGGACGTAGATCAGGAAGACCGAGAAGATGAGCAGCCGGCCGAGCGACATCGGGTGGTAGTAGCCACCCGAGGCGCGTCCGATCTTCTGCCAGTTGGCCAGCTCGAAGTAGAACGAGTACGGAATGACCCCGGCGACCTGGAGCCAGGCCAATACACAGTGGACGACCGCACCCAACAGGACGACCCCGGTGACCAGGACGAGTCGCCGCGAGGAGATGAGGGACCGCCGCATCAGCAGCAGGCCGAGCAGCGCGATCGGGGCGAAGCCGACGACCAGTCGCAGCGCTTCGGCGGGAATGGCCGAGCGGGGCTCCAGGTGCGCGCCGTAGATCGGGTAGCGCCGCACGTCGAAGAGGTCGAGCAGGTCACCGCGGGCGCCCACGAGGAGGAAGCTGACCGCCGAGCTGACCAGGAGCAGCACCAGCGCGCCCGCCACCAGCAGCAGCGGCCTGGGCGGCAGCCGACGGGCGCCCAGGGCGACGAGCCCGTACGCGGCGATCATCAGCATCGCGCCGACGGCGGTGAGCACCACGCCCAGGTCGATCCCACCGCTGGACTTCTTCTCACCGATGTCGAGCAGCGGCTTCACCGCGATGAGAGCCAGGGCGCCGATGGCCAGGTAGCCGGCGATCTGCTCGTGGCGGGACGTCCGCCCGTCCCGGTGCCCCACCTCCGGCCGTGGTCCTGGGGCCGGAGTGGTCAAGGTTCCCATCGCGGGTGTGTCTCCTCATCAGTTTCCGCCGTGGGCGTCGGCGGCGTCGTGGGCGCGCCGTCGCTCCGGCCGATGCCGCCGACCGTCGATCCGTGGCCGAGGGCAGCTGCCGATAGGCGGCGATTGAGCTGAATGTCGCAAAGGGACATCCACAGTGCTCAACCGTCGCCCGGCCTCAGAATCACGAGGACGATACCAGTGTCCGGCGACATTCCAGGGCCCCCCGGCCATCGTCTGACGCACCTGCCGAACTGCGATTCAGCCGGGTTGGGCGGACATTTCCGATTCACCAATTCGACAGTTTTCCCGGCCGTCTTGCGAGGGCGAGGCCGTCTCCGGCAAGCTGGACCGCCGTGCGTCAACCCGGTCGGCGCGGCACGAGGTGCGACCTGCCCGGCCACCGGCACGACCCGACCAGATTCCTCGACCCGCGGATGGTGGGACCTTTCGATGATCTCTGTGGTGATCGCCGCCCACAACGAGGCGCGGGTCATCGGTGGTTGCCTCGACGCGCTGCTCGCCGACGCCGGCCCGGACGACCTGGACATCGTGGTCGTGGCCAACGGCTGCACGGACGACACGGCGGTGGTCGCCGCCCAGCGCCCGGAGATACGGGTCATCGAGCTGGCCGAGGCGGGAAAGGCCAACGCGCTCAACGTGGGTGACGCTGCCGCCCGCGGCTTTCCCCGGATCTACCTCGACGCGGACGTCGTCCTGAGCCCGGGAGCGCTGCGCCGGATGGCCGCGACGCTGACCGAGGACGACTCCCCGCCGCTGGCGGTCATGCCCCGACGGCAGATGGTGACCAGCGGCCGGCCGGTGGCGGTGCACGCGTACTACGCCATCAACACCAGGCTGCCGATTTTCGCGGACGCGTTGTTCGGTCGTGGTGCCATCGGCATCTCGGAGGCCGGCCGCCGGCGCTTCGACCAATTCCCGGAGCAGATCGCCGACGACCTTTTCCTGGATTCGCAGTTCTCGGCTGAGGAGAAGCGGGAGGTCGGCGACGCGACGTCCTATGTGCAGGCACCCCGCCGCACCCGCGATCTGCTGCGCACCCTGGCGCGGGTGCGGGCCGGCAACACGATGCTGCGGGCCAGCCACGACGGGGTCCGCCCGTCGGTCCCGTCCTCCTGGCTGCGCGACGTGGTCCTGCCCCGGCCGTGGCTCGTCCCGGCAGCCACGGTCTACGTGGCGATCACGGTCGCCGCCGCGCTGCGGGCCCGCCGACACCCGCGCGACGGGTGGGGGCGGGACCACTCCACCCGCTGACCGCCTGAAGTGCCGGTTGGTCCGGGGCCGGTCAGTACCGGGGGCGACGGCGGAGGAACACCACCACGAGCACGATCAGCCCGACCACCAGCACACCACCGAGACCGGCGAGCAACGCCAGCAGGAGCCGGGGTGGGCCGTCCGACTCGCCGGCGAGCCGGGCGCGGTCCACGGCGTTCTGCCGGTACGCCTGCGCCAGGAGGTTGACCGGCGACGCCTGCGCGACGCGGTCGAAGCTGGCGATGGCATCGTCGTTCCGGCCGGCGAAGAACGCGTCCAACCCGTCCCGGTACACCCGGTCGGTGTCGGCGAGGCTGCTACTGGTGCCACCCGCGCCGAGCAGCCCGGTGACCACCGAGACCGGCACCAGCGCGCGGTTGGGCGTACCACTGGCCGCTCGGTCGGTGTCCAGAACGCCGACCACCCGGCCGGTGGTGTCCAGTGCGACGCCACCGGCGGAGTAGATCCCGACGTCGTCGTTGAGCCGGGAGATGCTGACCGAGCCCTGGTTGGCCGTGCCAGCGACCTGGGCCGGCTTGCTTTCCACGGTGTAGGTCGCGGCCCGGAAGTCCGCGTCGGTGGTGCGGTAGCCCATCACGAGCAGCGCGGCGCCCGGGCCGGGCACACCGCCGTCGGCCAACTGCACCGCCGGGAGGCCGGGTTGGGTCAACTTGACCAGGGCGAGGTTGCCGGCATCGGGCTCGAGGACCCGGACGATCTGGCCGGGGATGGCTGGGCTGGCGGTGAGGTCGCCCCGGGCCACGTTGAGCTGGGCGAAGACCTGGCTGGTGGGTTCCGAGCCGGGCTCGGCCCCGGTGAACACGCTGCTGTTCAGCTTGCTTCGGACGTACTCGTCCAGCTGGGGTGCGGTCAGTTTCTTCTGCTCGATCAGGATCCGACCGAGCGTGTAGAGGGCGCGCTCCCTGGCCGCCTGCGCCGCCGGGTGAACGCACTGACCGTTGGTGATGATGTGGCCGTCCCCGTTCACCACGAAGCCGCTGCACCGCCGCTTGAAGGTGACCGGCGTCACGCTCAGCGGGACGTTGGACTTCGCCTCCCGCAGGGTGCCGGTGAAGACGGCCTCGACGAACACCATGGACGGCGCGGCGATGGCGAGGGAGCGTTCCTCGACGCTGTACGGCGCGGCCTGCGCCCAGGGCTTCAGCCCGGGGTTGATCGCCGGGGCGCTGGGGAAGGCAGCGGTGCCGGACGTCGTCGGCAGGGTCTGTGGGACGGTCGGCTTCTCGTCGCCGGTGAGCGCCCAGACGGTGGCTCCGGCACCCACAGCCACAGCCAGGGCCGCGGCGGCGACTCCGACCCAGAGGCCGGTGCGGCGCGGCGGTGGCGCCGACGGCCTGATCCGCCGGACCGGACCGGCGAACGGGTCGTCGGAGGACGGCCGGTCGGCATCCGGGAGCACCGGGTCCACCGTGGGCGCCTCCGCGCCGGCACCAGAGACCGGTTGTGGCGCGGCCGAGATCGGCTGTACGGGAATCGGGCCGCCGTGCATCGCCCACGGCGCGTGCGGCGGCGCGGACACCTGCGGCACACCCGAGACGGACTGGGGCGGCCCAGAGACCTGCTGCGGCGGCGCGGAGACCTGCTGGGGCACTGCGGAGACCTGCTGGGGTGGTCCGGAGACCTGCTGAGGCACCGTGGCGGCCGGGCTCACGGGGCCGGAGGTCGACGGCACGCCGGCGACGGGCGGCGCGGCGTCGCCCGGAAGCGGTTGGTAGTCCATGCCCAACGCACGGAAGAGTTTCTCCGCGCCCGGTCCCACCTCGGCCGGGTAGGCGACCCACGGCGCGGCGGCGGCGAAGTCGGCGTAGACGAACTGTTGGCCGCCCTGCGTCTGCGCCAGCGCGTTGGCGGTGGCGGAGAACGCCTCCCGCCAGGCGGGCGTGGCCGCCACGGCGGCGTCCAGGACGGCCACGGTCACCAGCCGGCCCTGCCCGTCGATGGCCGCCCACGCCTTCCCCACCTGGCATCCGCCCAGCACGTGGGTGAACCTGTACGGGCCATCCGGCTGCATCCGCACTCCTCCGCTCAACCGCCGTGCGGATACTACCGAGAGCGCGCCAGTCGGCTCACTTCCGGTGTGAAGGGAAAGACGCCGGACGGTTGCCCTCTGAAAGTTTTCATGCATAGAGTCGCGGAATGAATGACGGAGCTGTCGAGGCGTCGGCCGAACAGGTGTTCCACCTGTTCGACGGCGTGCGGCTCACCCCGACCCAGCGTCGGATCGCGCACTGTCTCGTGCAACACGCGCCGGCCGTGGCGTACCTCTCCGCGGCGGAGGTCGCCGAACTGGCCGGGGTCAGCCAGCCCTCGGTCACCCGGTTCGCCGTCGCGCTCGGCCATGACGGCTATCCGGCGCTGCGCCGCCGGCTGCGCGACCTCACCAGCACGACACCCGGCGGGCCGACGGACGCCGGCAACGAGCTCCAGCAAGCGGTACGCGCCGAGATGGGCAACCTCGACCGGCTGGCCGGTCAGCTCGCCGACACCGACCGGATCGCCGAGACCGGCCGGCTGCTCGCGACCAGCCGCCCGCTACCGGTGCTCGGCCTGCGCGCCGCCGCGCCACTGGCCGCGTACTTCGCCTACTTCGCCGCCAAGGTGCACCCGGACGTACGGGTGCTCGACGACGGCGGCAGCCTGCTCACCGACCGCCTGGAGCAGGCCGCCGAGGCCGGGGCGTCCGCGGTGCTCGCCTTCGTGCTGCCCCGCTACCCCCGGGAGACCCTGGACGCGCTGCGCGACGCGCGTGCCGCCGGGCTGACCGTCGTGGCGATCACCGACTCGCCGGTCAGCCCCGCCGCCGAACACGCCGACGTGCTGCTGCCGGCCGCCGTCGGCGCCCAACTCGTCTTCGACCTGCACACCGCCCCGATGACCCTGGCCATGGTGCTGTTGCAGGCGATCTGCGACGCCGCGCCGGCCGACACCCAACGCCGTCTGGAGGCGTTCGAAGCCTCCGCGGCCCGCCGACAGTTGTTCCTCGGTTGACCGGAGGAGACCGCAGATGACCCAGCCCATCCGTGCCGCACGGGGCAGCCAGCTCACCACCCGCGGGTGGCAGCAGGAGGCCGCCCTGCGGATGCTGATGAACAACCTCGACCCGGAGGTGGCCGAACGCCCCGACGACCTGGTCGTCTACGGCGGCACCGGCAAGGCGGCGCGGGACTGGCCGTCGTACCACGCGTTGGTCCGTACGCTGACCGACCTGCGCGAGGACGAGACGATGCTGGTGCAGTCGGGCCGCCCGGTCGGAGTCATGCGCACCCACGAGTGGGCGCCCCGGGTGCTGCTGGCCAACTCGAACCTGGTCGGTGACTGGGCGACCTGGCCGGAGTTCCGCCGCCTCGAACAGCTCGGCCTGACCATGTACGGGCAGATGACCGCGGGCTCGTGGATCTACATCGGCACCCAGGGCATCCTTCAGGGCACCTACGAGACGTTCGCGGCGGTGGCCGCCAGGAGGTTCGGAAGCACCCTGGCCGGCACGCTGACGCTGACCGCCGGCTGCGGCGGAATGGGCGGCGCGCAGCCCCTCGCGGTCACCATGAACGGCGGCGCCTGCCTGATCGTGGACGTGGACCGCACCCGACTCGACCGTCGCGTGCACGACCGCTACCTCGACGAGGTCGCCGACTCCCTGGACGACGCCGTCGCGCGGGTCCTCGCGGCGAAGCGGGACCGCCGGGCGCTGAGTGTCGGCGTGGTCGGCAATGCCGCCGAGGTCTTTCCCGAGCTGCTCAGCCGGGGCGTCGAGATCGACATCGTGACCGATCAGACCAGCGCGCACGACCCGCTGGCGTACCTGCCGGTGGGGGTCGAGCTGACCGACGCCCGGGACTACGCCGCCGCGAAGCCGGCCGAGTTCACCGACCGGGCCCGCGCGTCGATGGCGAAGCACGTCGAGGCGATGGTCGGCTTCCTCGACGCCGGCGCCGAGGTGTTCGACTACGGCAACTCGATCCGGGGCGAGGCGCAGCTCGGCGGCTACCAGCGGGCCTTCGACTTCCCCGGTTTCGTGCCCGCGTACATCCGGCCGCTGTTCTGCGAGGGCAGGGGCCCGTTCCGGTGGGCGGCGCTCTCCGGCGACCCGGCCGACATCGCGGCCACGGACCGGGCTATCCTGGACCTGTTCCCGGAGAACGAGTCGCTGGCCAGGTGGATCAAGCTGGCCGGCGAGCGGGTCGCCTTCCAGGGCCTGCCGGCCCGGATCTGCTGGCTCGGCCAGGGCGAACGGGACCGGGCGGGTGTGCGGTTCAACGACATGGTCGCGTCCGGTGAACTCTCCGCCCCGGTGGTGATCGGTCGCGACCACCTGGACACCGGCAGCGTCGCCAGCCCGTACCGGGAGACCGAACAGATGGCCGACGGCTCCGACGCGATCGCCGACTGGCCGCTGCTCAACGCCCTGGTCAACACGGCAAGCGGCGCGTCCTGGGTGTCGATCCACCACGGCGGTGGCGTGGGCATCGGGCGGTCGATCCACGCTGGGCAGGTCTGCGTGGCCGACGGCACCGCCCTCGCGGGGCAGAAGATCGAGCGGGTGCTCACCAACGACCCGGCAATGGGCGTCATCCGACACGTCGACGCCGGCTACGACATCGCCCGCGACGTAGCCGAGCGCACCGGCGTCCGCGTCCCCATGACCGAGCAGTAAGGAAGGGCCCCTTGTTAACGGATTTTGTTGTAGAAGGGTCCCTTCCTAACAGGTTTCGGGCGCTGTGGGACGAGATCGCGCCGGTCGGACGGGACGCCGGCAGCGGCGGCTACCTGCGCTACGCGTTGACCGAGCCGGAGCACGAGCTGCGGGCCTGGTTCCGTGCGCAGGCCCAGCGGCGGGGCCTGCCGGTCACCGAGGACGGCAACGGCAACCTGTTCGCCCACTGGGGTGACCCCGAGGGCGTCGACGCGGTGCTGACCGGCAGCCACTTCGACTCGGTGCCGCACGGTGGGGCGTACGACGGGCCGCTCGGCATCGTCAGCGCGTTCCTGGCCGTGGACGAGCTGCGCGCCGCCGGCGTCACCCCCGTCCGGCCGCTGGTGCTGGGCGCGTTCGTCGAGGAGGAGGGTGCCCGTTTCGGCGTACCCTGTCTGGGCTCGCGGCTGCTCACCGGCGCGCTGGCGGCCGACCGCGCGTCCGGCCTGCGCGACGCGGCCGGGGTGAGCTTCGCCGACGCGCTCGGCGGCCGGCCGGCGGGCGCCCGACCGGAGCTGCTGGGCCGGTTCGGCGCCTTCGTGGAGCTGCACGTCGAGCAGGGCCGCGCGCTGGTCGACGTGGACGCGCCGGTCGGGGTGGCCAGCGCGATCTGGCCGCACGGCCGCTGGCGCTTCGACGTGGTCGGCGAGGGCAACCACGCGGGTACGACCCGGATGGCCGACCGCCGCGACCCGATGCTCGCCTACGCGTTCATGGTGCTGGCGGCCAACAAGGAGGCCCGGCTGCGCGGGGCACACGCCACCGTGGGCCGGGTCTCCGTCGAGCCCAACGCCACCAACGCCATCCCGTCGAAGGTGACCGGTTGGCTGGATGCCCGCGCCGCCGACCCGGAGACCCTGACCGGGCTGGTCGACGCGGTACGCGGCAAGCTCGCCGAGCGGGCCCGCCGCGACGGTACGGAGGTGACCGTCACCGAGGAGTCGGTGACCCCGCTGGTCGCCTTCGACGGCGGGCTGGCCGAACGGCTGGCCACGCTGCTCGACGCGCCGGTGCTGCCGACCGGTGCGGGGCACGACGCCGGGGTGCTCGCCGCGCACCTGCCCACCGCGATGCTCTTCGTGCGCAACCCGACCGGGGTGTCGCACTCCCCCGCCGAGGCCGCGACCGACGACGACTGCGCCGCCGGTGTGCGCGCGCTGGCCCGCGTGCTCAAGGAGCTGACATGCCGCTGACCCCGACGCGCTGGCTCGCCGAGTACGCCTGGCTGCCCGATCTCGCCCAGCCCACGCCCGACGTGCTCATCGAGACCGACGCCGGGGTGATCACCGGTGTGACCGCGTTGGCCGCGCCTGGCCGGCCGAGCGCCGGTGTGGACGTGTACGCCGATGCCGTGCCGCTGCCCGGCCTGACCCTGCCCGGCCTCGCGAACGTGCACTCGCACGCCTTCCACCGGGCTCTGCGCGGGCGTACCCACGGCGGTCGGGGCGACTTCTTCAGCTGGCGGGACCGGATGTACGCGGTGGCGGACCGGCTGGACCCGGACACCTACCTGGCGCTGGCCCGCGCCGTCTACGCCGAGATGACTCTCGCGGGGATCACCTGCGTCGGCGAGTTCCACTACCTGCACCACCGACCCGACGGCAGCGCGTACGACGACCCGAACGCGATGGGGGCGGCGCTGGTCGAGGCCGCCGCGCACGCCGGCATCCGGCTCACCCTGCTGGACGCCTGCTACCTGAGCGCCGGAGTGGACGGCCGGCCGCTCGCGGGGCCGCAGCGGCGCTTCGGCGACGGCGACGCGGCCCGCTGGGCGCAGCGGGTGTCGGCGTTCCAGCCGGCGGGCTCGCACGCCCGGGTGGGCGCGGCCGTGCACTCGGTGCGGGCGGTCCCGGCCGAGCAGTTGCGCGCGGTCGCGGACTGGGCCCGGGAGCGGCGCGCACCGCTGCACGTACACCTCTCCGAGCAGCCCGCCGAGAACGACGAGTGCCGGGCCGTGCACGGGCGTACGCCCACCGCGCTGCTCGCCGAGCACGGGGTGCTCGGGCCGGACACCACCGCCGTACACGCCACCCACCCGACCAGCGGCGACCTGACGCTGCTCGGCGACAGCCGGACCGGGGTGTGCCTCTGTCCCACCACCGAACGCGACCTCGCCGACGGCATCGGCCCGGCCCGGCGGATGGCCGACGCGGGGATCCGGCTGAGCCTGGGCAGTGACAGCCACGCCGTGATCGACCCGTTCGAGGAGACCCGGGCGGTGGAGCTGGACGAGCGGCTGCGCACCCGCCGCCGCGGCCACTTCACGCCGGCGGGTCTGCTGACCATGGCGACCGCCGCCGGGCACGTGGCGCTGGGCTGGGCCGATGCCGGGCGGATCGCCGTGGGCGCCCGCGCCGACCTGGTCACGGTACGACTGGACAGCGTCCGCACCGCCGGGGTGCCGCCGGTGGGGACGTTCTTCGCGGCCGGGGCGGCCGACGTCGACCAGGTCGTGGTGGACGGCCGCGTGGTGGTGGCCGACGGCCAGCACCTGAGCGTGGACGTGCCGGCCGAACTGTCGGCGTCGATCGAGGCGGTGATCCCACAGTGAGCGCGAGGAGTGAGCCGGGTTTGCGAGCCCCGCAGTCGCGAGCGGAAGAAGGCGCCGCATGAGCGTGCTGCTGGTCGACAACATCGGCGAGCTGGTCACCAACGGCGTCGGCGAGGGTCCGCTGGGCATCCGTCGCAAGGCGGCCGTGCTGATCGAGGAGGGCCGGGTGGCCTGGGTCGGGCCGGCAGCGTACGCGCCGGCCGCCGACCGGCGGATCGACGCCGGTGGCGCCGCCGTGCTGCCCGGCTTCGTGGACAGCCACGCGCACCTGGTCTTCGCCGGGGACCGGGCCGCCGAGTTCGCCGCCCGGATGGCCGGCGAGCGCTACACCGGCGGTGGCATCCGCACCACTGTCGGCGCGACCCGGGCCGCCAGCGACGACGAGCTGCGGGCCACCGTGCGGCGGCTGCGCGGGGAGGCGCTGCGCCAGGGCACCACGACCATCGAGATCAAGAGTGGGTACGGCCTGAGCGTCGCCGACGAGGCCCGCTCGCTGCGGATCGCCGCCGAGAGCAGCACCGAGACCACCTTCCTCGGCGCCCACGTGGTGCCCCCCGAGTACGCCGACCGCCCCGACGACTACGTCGGACTCGTCTGCGGACCGATGCTGGCCGCCGCCGCGCCGTACGCGAAGTGGATCGACGTGTTCTGCGAGCGGGGCGCCTTCGACGTGGACCACGCCCGCGCCATCCTCGCCTGCGGGCAGGCCGCCGGGCTGGGCGTACGGCTGCACGCCAACCAGCTCGGCCCCGGCCCGGGCGTGCGGCTCGGGGTGGAGCTGGACGCGGCCAGCGTGGACCACTGCACCCACCTGTCCGACGCCGACATCGACGCGCTCGCCGGCACGGCACACAGCGACGGGTCGGGCACCCGCACCGTC
The DNA here is from genome assembly GCF_045161355.1 of Micromonospora sp. NBC_00617. Lineage (NCBI taxonomy): Bacteria > Bacillati > Actinomycetota > Actinomycetes > Micromonosporales > Micromonosporaceae > Micromonospora > Micromonospora sp. NBC_00617. Next base: position 4,587,728 of record NZ_CP107751.1, read on the forward strand.
GCCACCCTGCTGCCCGGCGCCGAGTTCTCCACCCGCTCGCCCTACCCGGACGCCCGTCGACTGCTCGACGCCGGAGTCACCGTGGCCCTGGCGACGGACTGCAACCCCGGCTCGTCGTACACCTCGTCGATGCCGTTCTGCATCGCCCTCGCCGTCCGGGAGATGCGGATGAGCCCGGCGGAGGCGCTGTGGGCGGCGACCGCCGGCGGCGCACGGGCCCTGCGCCGCGACGACGTCGGCGTGCTCACCCCCGGCGCGCTGGCCGACCTGGTCGTCCTGGACGCGCCGTCCTACCTGCACCTGGCCTACCGGCCCGGTGTCCCCCTGATCCACCAGGTAATACGCAACGGAGTTCCCCAGTGACGACCGTGATCATTCAACCCACCGGTATCACCGCCGGCGACGTCCTCGCGGTGGCACGCGGCACCGCGACGGTGACCCTCGACCCGGCCACCCGGGACGCGATGGCGACCAGCCGCGCGATCGTGGACGGGATCGAGGCCGCCGGACGGCCCGTGTACGGCGTGTCGACCGGGTTCGGCGCGCTCGCCAACACGTTCGTCGCGCCGGAGCGGCGGGCCGAGCTGCAACACGCGCTGATCCGCTCGCACGCCGCCGGGGTGGGCGCCCCGATGCCGCGCGAGGTGGTGCGGGCCATGATGCTGCTGCGGGTCCGCTCGCTCGCCCTGGGCCGCTCCGGGGTCCGCCCGCTGGTCGCCGAGGCGCTCGTCGACCTGCTCAACCACGACATCACCCCGTGGGTGCCGGAGCACGGTTCGCTGGGCGCGTCCGGCGACCTGGCGCCGCTGGCGCACTGCGCGCTCGTGCTGCTCGGTGAGGGCTGGGTGCTCGGCCCGGCCGGCGAGCGGCAGGACGCCGCCGACGCGTTGACCGCCGCCGGGCTCAGGCCGATCGAGCTGGCCGCCAAGGAGGGGCTGGCGCTGATCAACGGCACCGACGGCATGCTCGGCATGCTGTTGCTGGCCATCCACGACGCGGCGCACCTGTTCGCCATGGCGGATGTGACAGCCGCGCTGGCCATCGAGGCGATGCTCGGCTCGGAGCGGCCGTTCCTGCCCGAGTTGCACGCCATCCGTCCGCACCCCGGCCAGGCGGCGTCGGCGGCGAACATCCACCGGCTGTTGCAGGACTCCCGCGTCATGGATTCGCACCGCGACGACCTGGCGCACGCCGTGCAGGACGCGTACTCGATGCGCTGCGCGCCGCAGGTGGCCGGCGCGGCCCGGGACACCCTGGACTTCGTCCGCACGGTCGCGGCCCGGGAACTGGTGTCGGTCGTGGACAACCCGGTGGTGCTGCCCGACGGCCGGGTCGAGTCCACCGGAAACTTCCACGGTGCGCCACTGGGCTTCGCCGCCGACTTCCTCGCCATCGCCGCCGCCGAGGTGGGCGCGATCGCCGAGCGGCGGGTGGACCGGCTGCTGGACGTCACCCGCTCCCGGGAACTGCCCGCGTTCCTCTCCCCCGACGCCGGGGTCAACTCCGGCCTGATGATCGCCCAGTACACGGCGGCCGGGATCGTCGCGGAGAACCGCCGGCTCGCCGCCCCCGCCTCGGTGGACTCGCTGCCCACCAGCGGCATGCAGGAGGACCACGTCTCGATGGGCTGGGCGGCGGCCAAGAAGCTGCGCACCGTGCTGGACAACCTGACCAGCCTGCTCGCCGTCGAGTTGCTGGCCGGCGTACGCGGGCTGCAACTGCGCGCGCCGCTGGTGCCGTCGCCGGCCGGCCGGGCCGCCGTCGCCGCCCTGGGCACGGCGGCTGGCGAACCCGGCCCGGACGTGTTCCTCGCCCCGGTGCTGGAGGCCGCCCGCGCGGTGCTGGCCGGCCCGGAGTTGCGCGCCGCCATCGAACGGGAGGTCGGCCCGCTGGGCTGACCTCCGTGGGTCGCTGTCGCCCGCCGCGGGTCAGGCGGCGGGCGGCAGCACCTTCGCGACGAGCTTGGCCAGCTCCCGCAGCGCCTTGCCCCGGTGGCTGACCGCGTCCTTCTCCTGCGGGGTCAGCTCGGCGTTGGTCCGGTCCTGCCCGTCGCCGAGGAAGATCGGGTCGTAGCCGAACCCGCCGTCGCCGCGCGGCGCGCGCAGCACCCGGCCGGACTGCCGGCCGTCGACCAGGTGCTCCTTGCCGCCGGGCAGCACCAGCGCCACCGTGCAGACGAAGGACGCGGCCCGGTGCTCGTCCGGCACGTCGGCGATCTGGTCGAGCACCAGGCGGAGGTTGACCCCGTCGTCGCCGTGCTGACCGGACCAGCGGGCGCTGAACACGCCCGGCATCCCGTTCAGCGCGTCCACGGCGAGCCCGGAGTCGTCGGCGATCGTCGGCAGCCCCGTACGTCGGCAGCCCTCGCGCGCCTTGATCAGCGCGTTCTCGCCGAAGGTGAGGCCGGTCTCGGGCAGTTCCGGGTACGCGTCGACGTCGTCGAGGCCGAGCAGGGCGATCCGGTGCGCGCCGAGCGCGCCGTCCAGGATCCGCTGAAGCTCCACCAGCTTCTTGCGGTTACGGGTGGCCAGCAGGACCTTGTTCACGCGAGTGCCTTCCGCTGGGCTTCGGCCAATTCGGCGCACCCGGCCACGGCCAGGTCGAGCAGGCTGTCGAGCTGGTCGCGGGCGAACACGCCCGCCTCGCCGGTGCCCTGCACCTCGACGAAGTCACCCGTGCCGGTGCACACCACATTCATGTCCACCTCGGCGGCCACGTCCTCGGAGTAGCAGAGGTCCAGTCGCGCCTCGCCGGCGATGATCCCGACGCTGACCGCCGCGACCGACCGGTGCATCACCTTCTCCGGCTTGCCGGCCAACGCCTTGCGGGCGGCCAGCCAGCCCACTGCGTCGTGCAGCGCCACGTACGCGCCGGTGATCGCGGCCGTGCGGGTGCCGCCGTCGGCCTGGAGCACGTCGCAGTCGAGCACGATCGAGTTCTCGCCGAGCGCCTTGAGGTCGATGCAGGCGCGCAGGCTGCGCCCGATCAGGCGGGAGATCTCGTGGGTACGGCCGCCGACGCGGCCCTTGACGCTCTCCCGGTCCGAGCGGGTGTTGGTGGCCCGGGGCAGCATCGCGTACTCGGCGGTCACCCAGCCGAGCCCGGAGCCCTTGCGCCAGCGGGGCACGCCCTCGGTGACGCTCGCCGTGCAGAGCACCCGGGTGCCGCCGAACTCGACGAGCACCGAGCCCTCCGGATGGGTGCTCCAGGCCCGGGTCAGGGTCACCGGTCGGAGTTGAGAGGGCCCTCGCCCGTCAGGTCGCGCCATCCCTGCACCCTATGCGGGCCGCGGTCCTCGCATTCGACCGGTGCCCCCGACCAGCCGTCCACCGGCGGGCCGCCCCTGGCCCTACCCGTCAGCCCCTGTCGAGCTGCCCCAGATGTGGGACACCCCAGATCTGGGCTGGCACCTACCTGTCAGCCCTGTCGAGCTGCCCCAGATCTGGGGCAGCTCGATAGGGAGCGACACAGGGATCCGGCACGCCTGGACCACGGCCGCCGACCAGCCGAACTGCTCCGCCCGACTCGGTCACGATGGCGATCCGCATGCGCACACCGCGCGGGTGCCACGGGTGCGCCGGGCGACCGGCCACTGACCAGCCAACAGGACGGCACAACACCGCCGCGCGGCGGTCAGATGTCGTAGCTGGCGCCGGCCCGGACCACCTCGAGCGGCCCGGTGTACGCGGCGGCAGCCGACTCCAACGTGTGCGCCTCGCTGCCCCACGCCGCGACCAGGTGGGTGAGCAGCAGCCGCCCCACCACCGCCTTGGTCGCCGTCTCGCCCGCCTCCCGGCCGGTCAGGTGCAGATCCGGAGGATTGTCCACGCCGTCGAGGTAACTGGCCTCGCACAGGAACACGTCGGCATTCTGGGCCAGCCGCAGCAACGCGTCGCAGGGCGCGGTGTCCGACGAGTAGCACAGCGACCGACCGCCGTGCTCCAACCGCACGCCGTACGTCTCGACGGGGTGGTTGACCCGGTCGACGGTGACGGTGAACGGCCCGATCGGGAAGGTGCCCGGCTGCAACGCGTAGAACTGGTAGACGTCCTCCACCGTGCCGTCGTCGCCGTAGGCGGCGCTGAGCCGGTCCGGTGCGCCGGAGGGCGCGTACACCGGCAACGGCGGGTAGGGGCCGTCCGGAGCGTACCGGCGGACCACCACGTACGACGCGGCGTCGAGGATGTGGTCACAGTGCAGGTGGGTCAGCAGGATCGCGTCGGGGGCGTGCAGCCCCACGTAGCGCTGAAGGCTGGACAGCGACCCCGAGCCGAAGTCGATCAGGAGGCGGAAGCCGTCCGCCTCGACGAGGTAGGCGGAGCACGGCGACTCGGGGCCGGGGAAGCTACCGGCACACCCCAGGACAGTCAGTCGCATCGGGTTGTCTCGCTGTCACTGTCAGTAGCAGCCATGCCGGCGGTCGTCCCGGCCATGATCTCTACCGACGCGTACGCCACGCTGCGCAGCCTACGCTGGCGTACGCGAGGACAAGAATCATCCGTTGGAACTTGTCACGAACGTGACACCTGCTCACAGCGGTCGGGGACGACGAACGGGCCACCGACGCGTACGCCGATGGCCCGTTCGCGCAAGACCCCTGCCCTCACGCCCAGAGCTGACCCTCCAGCGCGTCCTCGGCATCCGCGAGGGTGCCGCCGTACGCGCCGGTGGACAGATACTTCCAGCCGCCGTCACAGACCACGAACGCCACATCGGCACGCCGGCCGTCGCGGACCGCCTCATGCGCCACCGCGAGCGCGGCGTGCAGGATCGCGCCCGTGGAGAAGCCGGCGAAGATGCCCTCCACCTCGACGAGCTGACGGGTACGCAGCACCGCGTCCCGGGTGCCGACCGAGAAGCGCCGGGACAGCACCGAGGCGTCGTACAGCTCCGGCACGTACCCCTCGTCGATGTTGCGCAGGCCGTAGACCAACTCGCCGTAGCGCGGCTCAGCCGCCACGACCTGGATGCCCTCGACCTTCTCGCGCAGGTAGCGCCCGGTGCCCATCAGGGTGCCGGTGGTGCCCAACCCGGCCACGAAGTGCGTGATGGTGGGCAGGTCGTGCAGCAGCTCCGGACCGGTCGTCTCGTAGTGCGCCCGCGCGTTGGCCTCGTTGCCGTACTGGTAGAGCATCACCCAGTCCGGGTGCTCGGCGGCGATCTGCTTGGCCGTCGCGACGGCCTGGTTGGAACCGCCCGCCGCCGCCGAGAAGATGATCTCCGCCCCGTACATGCGAAGCAGCTGGACCCGCTCGGTGGAGACGTTCTCGGGCATCACGCAGACCAGCCGGTACCCGCGCAGCTTGGCCACCATGGCCAACGAGATGCCGGTGTTGCCGCTGGTCGGCTCCAGGATGGTGTCGCCCGTCCGGAGCCGGCCGGCCTCCTCCGCCGCGCGGACCATGAACAGCGCCGCGCGGTCCTTGATGCTGCCCGTCGGGTTCCGGTCCTCCAGCTTCGCCCAGAGCCGCACCGGCGGTGCGCCGTCGGGCACCGTCGGAGAGAGCCGGGGCAGACCGACGAGCGGCGTGCCACCACAGGCGTCGAGCAGGCTGTCGTACCGCGCCATGGCGGCCGCCCTCAGCGCGCGCCGACGGCGGTCGCGGCGCTGTGCGAGCTGATCGCCGCAGCCGCGGCGCTGTGCGAGCTGATCGCCGCTGCCGCGGCGAAGCCGAACGCGCCGCCGGCCACGGCCGGCAGGATGGTGACGCTGTCACCGTCGGAGAGCTTCGCGTCGAGCGCACCGAGGAAACGGACGTCCTCGTCGTTGACGTAGACGTTCACGAAACGGTGCAGCGCGCCGGCCTCGGTGACCAGGCGGCCACGCAGCCCGGCGTGCCGGGAGTCCAGGTCGGTGAGCAGGTCGCCCAGCGTGTCGCCAGTGCCCTCGACGACCTTGGCGCCGCCGGTGTAGCTGCGCAGGATGGTGGGGATGCGAACCTCGATGGCCATGATGTCGTGCTCCTCAAACGGGTGTGCCAACGGTGACGGGACGGAAACGGGTGCGAACGCTGACGGGTCAGCGGCCGGAACACTCGTAGTCGACCGTCGCCGGGCTCTGCCCGAACATGTAGGACTGCACGGCGTGCGGGTCGACCCCGGCCTCCACGATCTGGACCGGCTCCTCGGTCACCACGCCGTCGACGATCCGGAACGAGCGGATCTCCTCCGAGTCGGGCTCACGGGTCGAGACGAGCAGGTAGTGCGCGCCCGGCTCGCCGGCGAAGGACACATCCGTCCGGGACGGGTACGCCTCGGTGGCGGTGTGCGAGTGGTAGATGACCACGGGCTCCTCGTCCCGGTCGTCCATCTCCCGCCACACCCGCAGATGCTCCATCGAGTCGAACTCGTAGAAGGTCATCGACCGGGCGGCGTTGTCCATCGGGATGTGCCGGGTCGGGGTGTCGCTGCCGACGGCGCCGGCGACGACGCCGCACGCCTCGTCGGGGTGGTCCCGGCGCGCGTGGGCGACGATCGCGTCGATGATCGACCGGTCGATGCTCAGCACGTGCACCAGCCTAACGCCTACCGGGCGGGCCCTGAAGTGGTGCCGGTCACGCCTAGTCGATCAAGGCGTTGAGCAGCGACTCCTGCAGATATCCGAGATACGCGTAGACCGACAGCTGGAACACCCGGCTGGAACCGGGATCCTCGGTCACCGCGTCGTCCAGTTCCTCACCCAGATCCGTGCCGTCCTTGATCTCCAGCCGGACGCCCATCGCCAGCCGCGCGTCGTTGAGCGCCCGCAGCCACGCCTCGGCCGCCTCGGCGTCCAACCGCACCTCGCCGCCGGCCTCGTCGGGCAGCGCGGCCAGGATGGCCCCCGCCTGGTCGATCTTGGCAGTCTTCAGATCACCCTCGGTGTAGCGGCGAAACTCGGCGGTGCCGCTCGCATCCTTGGGGTAGACAGCCGGAAACAGCCGGCCCACGACCGGGTCCGTGTGGTCGAAGCCGTCGGTGAGCAGGCCGACCACCTCGGAGGCGACCTTTCGCAGCACCCGCACCTCGTCCACGGCGAAGGTGGCGACATAGCGGCCGGCCTGCCGCCGGAACATGCTCACGCCGCCAGTTCCGTTCGCGACCGCGGGGTTCGCGGACCCGGCACACCCGTCGCGCTCACGAGCGGTCCACCGTCGCCCACAGCCCGTACGCGTGCAACTGCGACGCGTCGTGCTCCATCCGCTCCCGGGCCCCCGTGGAGACCACGGCGCGGCCCTTGTGGTGCACGTCCAGCATGAGCTGCTCCGCCCTCTCCCGGCTGTAGCCGAACAGCTTCTGGAAGACCCAGGTCACGTACGTCATCAGGTTGACCGGGTCGTCCCACACGATCGTCACCCATTGCCGGTCGGGCGCCGGCACCTCGTCAGTGGCCGGCGTCTCGACCGGTGCAACCTGTGGAGCCGCCATGCCCCCCATCGTGCCACCGGTTTCCCGGAACCGAGGAACCGGAACGCCGGGCGAACCAGGATCACCCGCCCTGGCCACCCCGGAGTCGGCCCGCACCCCGTCGGATGCGAGGCGCGGTGCGGGCCCGAGCCGGGAGATGGCCATGCCGTCAGGCGAGCAGGATGCCGTGGTCGACCGCATCGGAGAGCACCACGCCCAGCGAGAGACGGATCACCTCGAACCGTCGGGAGATCTCCCGGGAAAGCTCCAACTCGACCTCCCGCAACGCCCGCTGGGACCAGGCCCGCGCTGCGCTGTGGTCATCGTTGCCCGGGGTACGCCACTGCTGCCAGCACCCGCCGGAGAGCGCCACCGCGACCGGCGGAAGCACCTCGTCACGGGTCACCGTCGGATAGCCGGCGAGCGCGTCGATCGCCTCCGTGCCGGTCAGCCCGGCCACACCCGCCGTACTCGTGATCAGCAGAACCCGGTCCAGGTCGCGCCCGGAGCGGTGGTCGGCCAGGCCGTACTGGACGGCGGTGGCGATCCGGCGGCAAACGCCCTCCGCCGGTGTCACGCCGAGCACCTGGGCGGCGGTGTCGGCCAGGATGCCCCGCACCGCGTGGTCGCACTGCGCGGTGGCCAGCAGCGACAGCGCCGCCATCTCCCGGTCGAGTAGGTCCGGAAGGCCAGCGCAGCCGACCCCGAAGACGATCTCCTGGACGGCCCGGAGGTGGATGTTCGCCAACTCCAGTGCCAGGTGCTGGCGGATCCGCTGGGAGCAGGAGCGGATCTGCCGGTCGAGCCGCTCGGACCAGTCCCCCGGGTCGGCGGACACCGCCACCCGGTCGTGCTGCCCCGGCAGCACCGGCGGATCGGCGCTGGCCCGCTGCAACCCCTCGTTCGCCGACCAGCCCACCAGCGCCCGGCGCAGGTCGGCGGCGGAATCGGCGCCGTCGACCGGGAACCACCGCGCGCCGGCCAGGGAGGGAACGGCGGCCAGCAGCGCCGCCCGGTGCGCCTCGACGATCACCGCCACCGGGTCCACCTCCCCCGGCCGGCCGTCGGCCGGCGAGACGGACGCCCCCGCGTCCTCCGTCAGCACCCCGCCGTCGGCCAGCGGCGCCCAGCCTGCCGCACCCGGCGTCACCGCGAAGACGACCTCCACCGGGGCGGCGGCCACCTCGGCGAGCAAATTCAGCTCCTGGGCCGTGAACGCCTGGTCGGCCGCGATCACGAAGAGCAGCGCGCCGGCCCGGCCGACGGCCTCGCGCAGCACCCGGACGCCGGCCACGCCGAGCGCGCCCGTGTCCGGTGTGTCGATCAGGGTGAAGTGGCGCAGCAGGGGCTCGGGCACGCTCAGCTCGACCCGCCGCGGTGGGCGGGCCAACGCCGGGCCGGCGGCGTCCCGGTCCGCGCCGTACGAGTGCGGCTGGCGGTAGCCGGGGACGAAGGCCGCCCGCGTGGGCACCTGGGCGTGCCGGACCAGCAGCCAACTACCCGCCGGCACGGTGAGCATCACCGGGTCGAGCCCGACGAGGCTGGCGAGGACCGCGCGCCGGTCGGCGCCGGCCGGGCCGACGGCGACCACGCCGAGCGGCTCGTCCGCCCGGGGGCCGGGCACACCGAGATCGGTGGGCAGCGGGCCACAGCTCGGCAGGTCGGCTGAGCTGGCCACGTCGCCGGGCGAGTCGAGCGAGGGGAGAGGGCCCTGCTGCATCGGGTGGCCTCCCGGGGCAGGCGACCGGCACGCCGGTCGCGTGGAAATTCCGGTGACATTACCCGGATGCCGGAAGAGTACGTTCGGCCGGCCGACCAGGCGGAACACTTCGGATACTCAGCGGTAATTGTGCGGCTACTCAACTTCGGTGCGTGACGATGCGGGCGCGGACGGAATTCGATGGATATGCTGCGCGGATGAGTCGATGGAAGTTCGTCGGCCGAACCGACGAGCTCAACCGCCTGCTGGCGGCGGTGACCGGCGAGGCCGGCCGGGGGCTCTTCTTCAGCGGCAGCGCGGGCATCGGCAAGAGCCGGCTGCTGCGCGAAGGGGTCACCACCCTGCCCACCGACCGGTACGCGATCTGGTCCATCGCGGCGAGCGCCACCACGGCGGCGCTGCCCTTCGGTGGGCTGGTGCAGGTCCTCCCGACGGAGCAGCCCCAGGGCCTCTCCCCCGCCGGCATCCTCCGCTGGGCGCTGGGCGTTCTGCAACAGCAGGCCGCCGGCCGGCGGATCGTGCTCGCCATCGACGACGCGCACCTGCTCGACCCGCCCTCCGCGGCGCTGGTGCATCTGGTCGCCCGCGCCGACAACGCCACCGTCGTGGGCACCCTGCGCGACGGCGAACAGATCCCGCTGCCGATCCGCGCACTCTGGACCGACGACCTCGTCGAGCACGTCGAGCTGACCCCCATGCCACCGTCGGAGACCGCCGGCCTGCTGGCGGCGATCCTGGGCGGCCCGGTCGACGCCGGCTCCGCCGACCGGCTCGGCCGGCTGTCGGCCGGCAACCCGCTGCTGCTGCGCGAGCTGGTGCACGCCGCCAGCGGCAGCGAGGAGTTGAAGCGCACCTACGGGATCTGGAAGTGGACCGGGCGGCTGGAGCTGGCGCCCAGCCTCACCGAGCTGATCGACACCCGCGTCGGGCAGCTCACCGACGGCGTTCGTACGGTCGTCGAGCTGGTCGCCTTCGGTGAGCCACTCGGCCTGCACCTGCTCAACCAGGCCGCCGAGCAGTCCGATGTGGAGTGCGCCGAGGAGCGCGGCCTGATCACCGTCGTCCAGCACGACCGGCGGACCAACGTACGCCTGGCCCACCCGCTCTACGGCGAGGTGATGCGTCGCCGGTGCCCGGTCAGCCGCACCCGACGCCTCCAGGCGCACCTCGCCGAGCTGCTGGAACAGGTCGGCAAGCGCCGCCGCGACGACCTGCTGCGGGTGGCGGTCTGGCGGCTCGACTCGGGCACCGCACAGGACGCCGCCCTGCTCGTGGACGCCGCGATGCAGGCGTTCACCCGCTACGACGTACCGTTGGCGACCCGGCTGGCCCGCGCCGCGCTGAACGCCGACGGCGGCTCGGACGCGGCGGAGCTGCTGGCCACGATTCTGATGTTCGCCGACCGACCGGACGAGGCGATCACCGTTCTCGACGCGGTGACCCTGGAGGCCGGGGACGAACGGCGGCTCTGCCGGTGGCTGACCGTCCGCGGCATGGTCAGCTACTGGGGGCTCAGTCGAGAGTCCACGGTGGAGGAGATCGCGAGCCGGGTCGAGCAGCTCGGCGACTCGGCCGACCGCGCCCGGGTGCAAGCCTTCGAGGCGATCATGCGGCTGCACCGGCTCGACACGACCACCGCCGTCCGGCTCAGTCAGCGGGTGCTCGATCGGCCCGCGGCCAGCATCGCCGCCCGTGAACTGGCGCGCAGCACCATCGCGTACGTCCAGGCCGCCCAGGGGCAGCTGACGCGCAGCGGCGCGGCCATCGCGCAGGTGCACTCCGCCGTGGCCAGCTGGCGCACCGACATGCCGTACCTGCAACTGGCCCTGGAGCTGGCCCGCGGCACCCGGCTCATGCTCACCGGCGACCTCGTCGGGATCGACGCGATCGTGGCCGACGAGTTCGCCGACCTGGCCGGTGCCGGTGACTTCCGACTCGGCACCGGATACCTGGCCATCCTCCAGGCGTACGCCGCGCGGCTGCGCGGGCAGAGCGACTCGGCGATGCGGACGTCGTTGGGCGCCTGCGCGGTGCTGGCGACCAGCCGGGTCTACGCCGGTCTGGCCCAGGCCGAACGGGCCCAGGCGGCGGCGCTGCGCGGCGACGCGGCGCAGGCCGCCGAGGCGATGGCCGAGGCCGACCGCACCCACGCGCCGGGCATGGCGGTGCTCTACCCGTGGCTGGAGCAGGCCCGGGGTGCGGTGCTCGCCGCGTCGGGTGACCTGCCGGGCGCGGCGAAGCAGCTCAACGACCTGGCCGACCGGCTGCGCGCGGACGGTTTCGCCGGGCACGAGGTGCACGTTCTGCACGACCTGGTCCGGTTGGACCAGGCCGGCGCGGCGGTCGGGCCCACCTGCTCCGACGGTGGGCGGCGCACGGTGGCGCAGCGCCTCGCCGAGCTGTCCGAACAGGTGGACGGGGTGCTCCCGCCGCTGCTGGCCCGGCACGCCCGGGCCGCGGTGACCGACTGCGCCGCGGATCTGCTCGCGGTCGCCGACGACTACACCGCGCTCGAGCTGACGGTGTACGCCGCCGAGGCCACCGCCCAGGCTCTGCAGCGGCTACGCCAGCAACACTCGGTGACGGCCGGCGAGGCGCGCGAGCGTCTGGCGGGGCTGCTCGGCCGGTGCGACCTGATCCGCACGCCAGCGCTGCGGGCCGGAGCGCCGGTGCTGACCGAACGCGAGTGGCAGGTGGCTCGCCTCGCCGCGCACGGTGCGACCAGCAAGGCCATCGCCGAGCGGCTCTATCTCTCCGCCCGCACCGTGGAGAACCACCTGCAGCGGATCTACACCAAGCTCGGCGTGACCGGCCGGTCCGAGCTGTGGGCCGCGCTGCGGTCGATCCCGGGCCACGAAGGCGGCGGCGCGGGCTGAACCTTAGGCTGGGGCGGTGAGCACCCTCCGCCCCGCGCTGCTGACCGACCACTACGAGCTGACCATGGTCAGCGCGGCACTCAAGGACGGCACCGCCGACCGCCGCTGTGTCTTCGAGGTGTTCAGCCGTCGGCTGCCCAGCGGCCGGCGCTACGGCGTCGTCGCCGGTGCCGCGCGCCTGATCGAGCTGATCCGCGACTTCCGGTTCGACCCGGCGGAGGTCGATTTCCTGCGCCGCACCGGAGTGGTCGACGAGACGGCGGCGGCCTGGCTCACCGACTACCGCTTCACCGGCGACATCGACGGGTACGCCGAGGGTGAGCTGTTCTTTCCCGGTTCGCCCATCCTGACCGTCTCCGGCGGCTTCGCCGAGTGCGTGGTGCTGGAGACGCTGGCGCTCTCCGTGCTCAACCACGACTGCGCGGTGGCGGCCGCCGCGGCGCGGATGGTCACCGCCGCCCGGGGCCGGGCGCTGATCGAGATGGGATCGCGCCGGGCACACGAGGAGGCGGCGGTGGCGGCGGCGCGGGCCGCGTACCTGGCCGGTTTCCGGTTCACCTCCAACCTCGCCGCCGGCGAGCGCTACGGCATCCCGACGGCGGGCACTGCGGCACACGCGTTCACCCTGCTGCACGACGACGAGCGGGCCGCGTTCGCCTCGCAGGTGGCCACGCTGGGCAGGGACACCACGCTGCTGGTCGACACGTACGACATCAGCCAGGGCATCCGCAACGCGATCGCGGTGGCCGGGCCGGAGCTGCGGGCGATCCGGATCGACTCGGGTGACCTCGCGGTGATCGCGCAACAGTCCCGGGAACTGCTGGACTCGTTGGGCGCCACCGAGACGAAAATCATCGTCTCGGGTGATTTGGACGAGTACTCGATCGCGGCGCTGGCCGCCGAACCGGTCGACATGTACGGCGCGGGGACGGCCGTGGTCACCGGCTCCGGGGCGCCCACGGCAGGGCTGGTCTACAAGCTCGTCGAGGTCGAGGGCCGCCCGGTGGTGAAGCGCTCCGAGCAGAAGGCGACCATCGGTGGGCGCAAGGTCGCAGTCCGCCGGCACAAGCCCACCGGCACCGCCACGGAGGAGATCATCGTCCCGCAGGGTGTACCCGACCGGCAGGCCAACGACCGGATGCTCCAGCGCTCGTACGTGGTCGACGGCGAGCCCGTGGGTCTGCCCACCCTCGACGAGTCCCGGGAGCACCTGCGCGAGTGCCTCATCTCCATCCCGTGGGAGGGGCTGAAGCTCTCGGCCGGCGACCCCGCGGTGCCGGTCACCGTCGTACCCGCCGGCTGAACCGGCAGCACGATCGAGCCCTTGGGCGCATCTCGTCGTTAGGCAGAACGGAGCTTCCAGCGACAGGTTAGGGCGGGCCACCATGCCATCGACGCGGCGCGTACTCATCGCGATGCTGCCAATCCTGACGATGTTGAGCACGCCGGCGGCAGCGCAGTCGCACAGGCCAGTGGTCCCGGCAGAGGTGCCTCCGTGGCCGGTCATCACGAGCATCGACCCCTCGGAGGGCCCCGAGTCGGGCGGGAAGCAGGTCCTCATCCGGGGGGCAAACTTCGGGAACGGCACCTACCTGATCGTGACCTTCGGCGACACACTGGCGCCCGATCCGCAGTACAACCCCGACGGATCGGTGAGCGTGCTGACACCACCCCATCCAGCCGGGGTGGTGCTGGTGAGGGTGGACACCGGAATACCGAACGGCTCCGGCAAGTCCTACACCTACCTGCCGGACACCGACGAACCAGAGGCCCAGCCGCCCCCCGCCAACCCCGGGCCGGCACCGAGCGTCCAGCCGCCACCCGCCACCCGTCCGGGCACGTAGGCTTGCCGGGGAACCGGCCGGGCCCGCGCTCGTTTGAGGCCCCGGCAGCCGACCCCCGAAGGAGCGCTCCGGTGGGCACTGCCCTGATCATCGTGGACGTGCAGAACGACTTCTGCGAGGGCGGCTCGTTGGCCGTCGCCGGCGGGGCGGGGGTGGCCTCGGGCATCTCCCGGCTGCTCGCCAGGGAGCCGGACCGGTGGACACACGTGGTCGCCACCAAGGACTACCACATCGACCCGGGCGCGCACTTCGGCGATCCGCCGGACTTCGTCGAGTCGTGGCCCCGGCACTGTGTGGTCGGCACCAGCGGCTCGGAGTTCCACCCGGACCTGGAGACCGGTCGGGTCGAGGCGATCTTCCACAAGGGCGAGCACGCGGCGGCGTACTCCGGGTTCGAGGGGCACGCCGACGACGGCGAGTGCCTGGCCGACTGGCTGCGTCGGCACGACGTGGACCGGGTCGACGTGGTCGGCATCGCCACCGACCACTGCGTCCGCGCCACCGCGCTCGACGCCGCCCGGGAGGGCTTCGCCACCACCGTCCTGCTGGAGCTGACCGCCGCGGTCGCTCCGGAGACCACCGACGTGGCGCTGCGGGCGATGGACGGCGCTGGCGTGATCCTGCACGGCGAGCCTGTGATCAGGGCCGCATGAGGCGGTAATTGGTTGGCCAATGGTCCACCCTCCGTCGAGGATGTCGCCGGAGGTACGGACCAACGTGAACATGAAGCCTTACCGGGCAGCCCTCGCCCTGCCCGGCCTGCGGTCGCTGCTGCTGGTCGCCGTCCTCGCCCGCATCCCGCTCACGGCGACCGGGGTCACGCTGACCTTCCACGTCGTGCTCGACCTCGACCGGGGCTACGGCGCGGCCGGCCTGGTGGGTGCCGCCATCACCGTGGGCGCGGCGATCGGTGGGCCGCTGCTCGGCCGCCTGGTCGACCGGCGTGGTCTGCGTCCGGTGTTGGTGCTCACCGGCGTCGCCGAGGCGGTGTTCTGGACCACCGCGCCGTCGTTGCCGTATGCGCTGCTGCTGCCGGCCGCCTTCGTGGCCGGCTCGCTGGCCCTGCCGATCTTCTCGGTGGTCCGCCAGTCGATCGCCGCGCTGGTTCCGGAAGATCAACGACGGCCGGCGTACGCCCTGGACTCCATGTCCGTCGAGCTGTCCTTCATGATCGGCCCGGCGCTGGCGGTGGCCCTGGTCACCGCCATCTCGGCGCAGACCACCATGTACCTCGTCGGCGGCGGCATCGTCGCCGCCGGAATCGCCCTGTGGCTGGTGAACCCGCCGATCCGCGGCGCCGCCGAACCCGCCGGCCCCCGACGCCGGGTGCCTCGCCGGGAGTGGTTGACGCCCCGACTGCTCGCCGTGCTGGCGCTCAGCGCCGCCGCCACCCTGGTGCTCGGCGGCACCGACGTCGCGGTGGTCGCCGTCCTGCGGGCCAGCGGCGAGGTCGGCTGGACCGGCGTCGTGCTGGCCGGCTGGGCGATCGCCTCCCTGGCCGGCGGCTTCGCCTACGGGGCGGTGCACCGCTCGCTCTCTCCGCTGGCCCTCACCGCCGCACTCGCGCTCTGCACCATCCCGGTCGGATTGGGCGGCGCGCACTGGTGGCTGCTCTGCCTGGCGCTGATCCCGGCCGGCGCGCTGTGCGCGCCGACCATCGCGGCCTCCTCCGACGCCGTCAGCCGCCTGGCCCCGGCCGAGGTACGCGGCGAGGCCATGGGCCTGCACGGCTCGGCGGTCACCGTCGGCATCGCGGTCGGCGCACCGCTCGCCGGCGCGGTGATCGACGCCAGCGCGCCGCTCTGGGGCTTCGTGGTGACCGGGGCGCTCGGCGCGCTGGTCACCCTGATCGTGCTCCCCGGCGAGCTGCGCCGTCGTCGCCACGCCGACGCCCTCGCGTCGGTGCCGCCCACCGACGCCGAGCTCGCCGCCGCCACCCGCTGAGGGCAGCTCGGACGCGCGCCCGCTCGCGACGGCCACCGCCCAGAGCCGCCACAGCAGCGCTCCTGCGCTCACCGCTGCCACAGCAGTGCCCACCAGCGACACACCCGCCCTTACCGCCGCCCACCAGCGACACACCCACGCTCACCGCCGCCACAACGCGCTCATCCCCACAACGGCGCTCGCCGGCGGCGCACCTGTTGATACCAGGTATGACTGTGAGTCATAAATATGACTCACAGTCATATCGCTCAGCAGCACAACTCACGCCGGAGCCCACCGAACCGGGCGGAGCCGCCGGACCAAGCGACCGGACCAAACCGGGCGGAGCGGCCCGACCTGCGGGCTGGGCCGGCGACGGCATCCGGTTGAGCCGCGTGGACGAGGGTGGGTGCGGGCCGGACATGGCGACGGGCGCCGCTCCCGGGTGGTTCCGGGGGCGGCGCCCGTCGTACGGTCGAGCGGGTCGAGCGGGTCGAGCGTCAGCGCCGGTCGATGTCGCTGGCGGTGTCCTCGCGGTAGCTCGCGCCGCCGTCCGACTCGCTGGTGAGCGGCTTGGAGCCACCCTCCGGCGGGCCGGCCAGGCTCTGACCGGCGGCCAACTCCGGGAACTTCGCGTCGAACGCCGGCCGCTCGGAGCGGATCCGGGGCATCCGGTCGAAGTTGCGCAGCGGCGGCGGGCTGCTGGTCGCCCACTCCAGCGAGTTGCCGTGACCCCAGGGGTCGTTCACCTCGACCACTGGACCGGTCTTGTACGACTTCCAGCAGTTGTAGATGAACGGCAGCGTGGAGATACCGGTGACGAACGCGCCGATCGTGGAGATCATGTTCAGCGTGGTGAAGCCGTCACTGGGCAGGTAGTCGGCGTACCGGCGGGGCATGCCCTCGTTGCCGAGCCAGTGCTGCACCAGGAAGGTGGTGTGGAAACCGATCATGGTGAGCCAGAAGTGCACCTTGCCCAGGCGCTCGTCGAGCATCCGGCCGAACATCTTCGGGAACCAGAAGTAGATGCCGGCGAAGACCGCGAACACGATGGTGCCGAAGAGCACGTAGTGGAAGTGCGCCACCACGAAGTACGAGTCCGACACGTGGAAGTCGAGCGGCGGGCTGGCCAGCAGCACACCGGTGAGACCACCGAAGAGGAAGGTGACCAGGAAGCCGACCGCCCACAGCATGGGCGTCTCGAAGCTGATCTGGCCCCGCCACATGGTGCCGATCCAGTTGAAGAACTTCATGCCGGTCGGCACCGCGATCAGGTAGCTCAGGAAGCTGAAGAACGGCAGCAGCACCTGGCCGGTGGCGAACATGTGGTGCGCCCAGACGCTCATCGAGAGCGCGGCGATCGCGACGGTCGCGGCGACCAGACCCTTGTAGCCGAAGATCGGCTTGCGGGAGAAGACCGGAATGATCTCGCTGATGATGCCGAAGAACGGCAACGCCACGATGTAGACCTCGGGATGCCCGAAGAACCAGAACAGGTGCTGCCAGAGCATTGGCCCGCCGGTGGCGGGGTCGTACACGTGGGCGCCGAGGAGGCGGTCCGCGGCGAGCGCGAGCAGCGCGGCGGCCAGCAGCGGGAAGACCAGGATCACCAGGAGGCTGGTGACCAGGATGTTCCAGGTGAAGATCGGCATCCGGAACATGGTCATGCCGGGCGCACGCAGGGTGAGGATCGTGGTGATCATGTTCACCGCGCCGAGGATGGTGCCCAGGCCGGAGATGGCCAGACCCATGACCCACATGTTGGCGCCGACGCCGGGCGAGTGCTCGACGCTGCTCAGCGGCGCGTACGCGAACCAGCCGAAGTCGGCGGCACCACCAGGGGTGATGAAGCCGGCGGTCGCCATCGTGCCGCCGAACAGGAACAGCCAGTAGGCGAAGCTGTTCAGGCGGGGGAAGGAAACGTCGGGCGCGCCGATCTGGATCGGCACGATGTAGTTCGCGAAGGCGAACACGATCGGCGTCGCGAAGAACAGCAGCATGATCGTGCCGTGCATCGTGAAGAGCTGGTTGTACTGCTCGGGCGACAGGAACTGCAGCCCGGGTCGGGCCAGCTCAGCCCGCATGATCAGGGCCATCAGGCCACCGATCATGAAGAACGCGAACGCGGTGACCATGTACATGATCCCGATCTGCTTCGCGTCCGTGGTACGCAGCAGCCGCGCGATGGCCGACCCCTTGACCGGCTCCCGGACCGGCCAGGGCCGGGTCACGACCGGCTTGGGTGCGACGGTGGTCACGAGTGGCCTCCGGTTCTCGGTTGTCCCGCTCGGCACACGCTGATTATCTGCGGGCCGTCATCCGCAAGGAGGATAGTCCTCGGCAGGTCGCAACGCCGCGTGGGGTGGCGTGACACGATCTACTACGGGCCTACAGCGGGCCGACGAGCAATCGGTAGTGCTCCCCGAAGATCCGTCCGCCACGTCCGCGCAGCAGCGGGTCGCGCAGCGCCGGCGGCACGTCCCTGGTCCGGTTGCGGTCGCGGGTCCGGTCGGCCACCCAGCGCGTACGCGGGCGACGACGACTCTCGTACGCCACCAGCGCCGCCTCCACGCTGCCGGCGGCGCGCAGCGACTCGGCCAGCACCACGGCGTCCTCCAGGGCCATCGCGGCACCCTGGGACAGGGTCGGCGCGGTTGCGTGCGCGGCGTCGCCGACCAGCAGCACCCGCCCCCGGTACCAGCGGCCCAGCTCGACCTCGTCGGTGATCCCGGCGTGCACCCGGTCGAGCATCTCCAGCACCTCGGGCACGGGGCCCCGGTAGTCGGCGAAGAGTTCGCGCAGCCGGGCCAGCGGGTCGGCGGGCGGCTCGGTGCCCGCCTCGTCGGCGTAGCAGTGCAGCCGCCCCTGGCCGATCGGCACCAGCAGCAGACCGGAGCGCTGCCCGAGCAGGGCGGTCCAGCCGGTGACGGGCGGGCCGTCGCGCAGGACGGCCCGGTAGACGACGTGCCCGGCCGGGCGGGGCGGCCCACCGAGCGCGGCCAGGGCCCGGACCGAGGAACGCGGCCCGTCGGCGCCGATGACCAGGTCGTACTCGGTGCTGGTGCCGTCGGTGAAGGTGACCCCGACCGCGCGCGGCAGCAGATCGAGGGTGCGGACCTCGGCGCCGTGTCGGACGGCGCCGCCGGCGCCGCTGAGCAGCACCCGGTGCAGGTCCGCCCGGGGCAACGCCCGGCACTCGCCGACGCCGGCCCAGAGGGCGTCGAGGTCCACCTCGCAGAGGGGCAGCCCGGCGGCGTCGAAGAAGCGCTGCCGATGGATCACCTGCCCGAGCGGTCGGACCGGGTCGTGCAGGCCGAGCCGGCGCAGCGCGCGGGCGGCGTTGCCGGGCAGGTACAGGCCGGTCTCGGTGGACTCCCCCGGCGGCAGCTTGTCGGTGACGTCCGGCCGGAAGCCCGCCAGGCGCAGGGCCCGGGCCACGGCCAGGCCGGCGATGCCCGCGCCGACGATGAGAATGCGCAGGGGGGAGCCACCCATGGTGGTGTACGCCTCCGGAGGGGGAGCGGCACGCGTCGGAGGCAACACGCTACTCGGAGCGATCGGCGCACACCAGAGCCCGATCGGCCCGCCGGATCCGCTCGTCGGCGGTCCGCCCCGTTTAGCTGGCCGCCCGTCGACCCCCGTTCGGCGGCACGATGGCAATCCTCACATTTCACCAGTTTGACGCGGACGGTTGCGCCTCAGTTTCAGGCATGTAAATGTGTCGTTGAGCGTGGGAGCGCTCCCGCACCACCCCACCACATCCGGCGCCCGGCACGCGCCGAGTCAAGGAGCGTCATGAAACGTCAACTTCGGGCCCTGGCCACCGCCGGGCTGCTGGTCGCCAGCTCGCTCGTCGCCGTGACCCTCGGCGGCAGCGCCTCCGCCGACACCCAGATCTGCGAACAGTACGGCTCGACCGTCATCCAGGGTCGCTACGTCGTGCAGAACAACCGCTGGGGCACCACCGCCCAGCAGTGCATCAACGCCACCAGCAACGGCTTCGAGATCACCACGCTGAACGGCAGCAGCCCCACCAACGGCGCGCCCACGGCGTACCCCTCGATCTTCTTCGGTTGTCACTACACCAACTGCTCCCCCGGCACGAACCTGCCGATCCAGGTGAGCCAGATCAGCAGCGCCACCAGCAGCATCTCCTACCGGTACGTCAGCGGCGCCACCTACAACGCGTCGTACGACATCTGGCTGGACCCGTCGCCCAAGCGGGACGGGGTGAACCAGATGGAGATCATGATCTGGCTCAACCGCCAGGGTCAGATCCAGCCGATCGGCTCGGTGGTCGGCACGACCAACCTGGCCGGCCGGACCTGGGAGGTGTGGCGCGGCAGCAACGGCTCCAACAACGTCATCTCCTACGTCGCGTCGTCCGCGATCTCCAGCCTGAACTTCAGCGTCATGGACTTCATCAACGACACCCGCAACCGGGGCGCGATCACCAACTCCTGGTACCTGACCAGCATTCAGGCCGGCTTCGAGCCGTGGCAGGGCGGCGTCGGTCTCGCGGTGACCTCGTTCTCGGCCAACGTCAACGGCGGCGGCAACCCCACCAACCCGCCCCCGACCACGCCCCCGCCGGGCGGCAGCTCGGGCTGCGCGGTGAAGTACACCGCCAACTCGTGGAACAACGGCTTCACCGCCGACGTGCAGATCACCAACACCGGTTCCAGCGCGATCAACGGCTGGACGCTGAACTACAACCTGCCCGGCGGGCAGACCGTCACCAACGCCTGGAACGCCACGGTGAGCCAGAGCGGATCCGCGGTCACCGCCCGCAACGTCAGCCACAACGGGTCGATCGCACCCGGCGGCACGGCCAGCTTCGGCTACCAGGGGACGCTGAGCGGGTCGTACTCGTCCCCGACCAGCTTCTCGCTCAACGGCGCCACCTGCTCCCGCGCCTGAGCAGGATCACCACCGACAGGAGGGGCGTGACCATCTGGTCACGCCCCTCGCATTCAGCCCGCTGCGGCAGAGCTGACGGCACCGGCCGATTCTCAGATGATCCTCAAGAAATTGCACCTCGACGGCCGCTGGCGGCGCGGCTGGTGTGTGCTGTCGCTACTGATCATCCCCCTTGTTCTGGAGCCGCCCTCATGATAGATAGACGAAAGCCTGTCTTATCCGCCCTGCTCGCCACGGCACTCGTGGCGACCGTCGCCCCCCCGGCCCACGCGTCCGCGACCGGCTCCGGCGAGGAGCGCTTCCAGCCGAGTGTCACCTACGACCTGTCGGTGACCGACGCCGAGCGCGACGCGATCCACGCGGAGGTCGAGGCGTTGGCTGGACGCGTCAACAGCGCGCGGGCGGGAGACGGCACCTACGACCCGCTCAGTCTGATCGGGGCGATGCTGGATGGGTCGAGCTACGACTCCATCTCCCGAGGCGGCACGGCCGCCACGGCGTACCCCTTCCCGGTCAGCAACACCGAAGCCAACCAGAACGAGTACGACCGCAAGGTCGCCAAGCTCGCCTGGGTGGTCAAGCTGGCCACCGACCTGGGTTTCCCGGTGGTCGTCCAACGCCAGCCCGACAAGTACGTCTACGCAGAGATCGGTGACCCGGACGCCCCGGAGATGGTCATGGCGTTGAGCCACCTCGACTCGCCGACCGCTTCCGTCTCGCCAGCCCAACTGGCGCGCTGGCGGGACGCCGATGGCAGCCTCGGCACTCCTGGTGCGTACCACTCGCCCTATGTCCAGGACGGCTGGGTCTACGGGGCGGGCATCCAGGACGACAGCGGCCCGACGCTGGCGACGCTGCTCGCGGCCAAGGCGCTGCTCGAGGCGGGGTTGCCCCTCGACCGACGCATCCGCATCGTCATGGGAATCTACGAAGACGGCGGTCCCGGCACGCCCTCGACGACGAACACCGCCACCTTCCAGTCCATCCCGTACAACTCGAACCCGAGCTTCTACGACAACTGGGCCTACAAGAACCTCAACCGGGAGGAGATCCCGATTGCGGCCTACACCTCCGACTCGCGGTTCCCGGTAATCGTCGGCAACTCCGGATCGGTGACCCCGTCGGTGTCGATGAGCTTGGCCGCAGACAGCACCAAGGCCTTCCGGCTGACGAATGCCACAGCCGGCGTCACCCTGCGTGAAGGCGACCCGACGCTCAAGGACATCGCCTACGGCAGCACCACGCAGATCGCCTCGCGGGCCATTTTCACCCTCGATGTCGCGGGGGCCGGCTCCGCCGAGCGCGACCGATTCGTGGCGGCGATCACCGCCGCCGCGACCACGAAGGGTTGGCTCCCGGCTGCTCCCCGGACCACGCCCAAGGTGCAGACCACGATCACCGGCGACTCGCTCACGCTGGAGATCAACACTGATGTGGCGATGGAGATGCCGACCCCGCAGTACGGCAAGAACGCCGTCGTGTGGGGGATGTTCCTCATCTCTCAGGGACTTGGCGCCTTGGGAGGCACGACCGCCGACCTGCAGTTGAAGAAGGCCGCCGACGGTATCACCGACCTGTTCTTCCGCGATGGTGTCGAGGGCGAAGCCTATATCGGCAAGTACATGGGCATCCCGGCAAGCCTGCTGCGCAACCGGAGCAACGGCACGCCGAACCTGACCTTCGCCCTCATGGCGAACATCAACTCGGAGACCCCGACGAGCTTCTACACGGACGCCTCCGGCAGCCTCAGCATGCCGATGTACGTGCGCAGCATGCACGTCACCGCGGCTGACTCCGGCCAGGCGACGGCGGCGGTCACTGCCGCCTTCCAGGGCAAGGGGTTCACCATCGGGACCCTCGGGTCGCCCATCGGCGCCGGGTTGTACGTCACTCACGACAACCCGCTGACGGCCCTACAGTTCAAGAGCTACCAGGCTTCGATCAACAGCAGCCCGCAGGACTTCCCGGATCCCTATGCCCTCAGGGACGTGGTGTATCCGCAGGGCACGACCGGTGGCACTCTGGCCAGCAGCTTCCGCAACAAGATGACCGCCTTCGGCGCCGTCATCCCGGGTAACGAGCGCTGGTGGCACACCGCCAACGAGCGGATGAAGGTCGACTCGGCGGTGCAGATGACCAAGATCATGGCCGATGGCATGTTGGAGATGGCCCGGTACTCCGGGCCCGCCGGCGCCAAGTTCATGTGGGCGGACATGCCGGGGCTGAACGCCGACCGGGCGGACCTGGACCTGCTCGACGTCACGATCGGCACCTACAAGGACGCGTCGGGCGCTGTCGGCGCGAACCAGTTGGGTAACCAGGCCCTGCTCGGTGCCACCTCGTTCAACATCCCGATGTGGAACGGGCGCGGCAACTCGGCCCCGACGGCGGCGGCTTTCGCGCTGGGCCACGAGCCGGGAGGGGTCTACCTGCCCCTGACCGACCCCGAGTTCCAGAGCAGCACGTACGTGGCGCCGATGCGTCTGGAGTTCAAGGTGGAGCGCCCCGGCCACATGTCGGACGCGGCGTGGGCGACGTTCGTCGCCGGCGGCTACGGCGACTTCCGGTTCAACATTCTCGTCGGCGACAGGGTTGTGCCGCTGGCCGTTCCAGCGGGGCAGAGCGCGGACAAGTACTTCTCCTCGCGCATCTCGGCCAACAACCCCAACGCCATCTACCTGTCGGTCAACCTCGCGATCACCGATGCTCCGTACACCGGGGTGCAGGCCAAGCTCGCGGACTCCAAGGCGGACCTGTACAAGGTCAACCCGACGTACCTGGCCTCGAACCCGGATCCGTTCCCGGGGCGCGGGGCCACCGAACAGCGGGGCTTCTTCCAGTTCGGTGACGGGCAGAAGAACGCGGAGTTCTCGTCACCCGACGCGGTTTACGTGACTGTGGCCAACGCGGCCGTCGATGCGAAGCCGTCGGCGGTGGTGAAGAAGCTGAAGGGCAACACGAACGAGTTGATCATCACGGTGAAGCAGACCCGTATCGACGGCAGCGAGTCTGCCGTGACGGGCACGTTCACCATCAACAACAACGCTGCTGGCACTTACACCGTCGGCGATTACAAGGTGTACGTCGACACCAAGGGCAACACCCAGGTGCGGTCGATCTCCATCGTGTGATGTAGCTGCTGTGGTCGAAGCCACCCTCGTGATCCACTCGGATTCGTAAAGTCGGGGCGTCCTTGCGCCTGGGACACCCCGACTTCGCGGAATCCGAGTGGATCACGCTACTGACGTCCGCCGCCGGGCTGTTCCGGGCGGCGGATACGCTCAGACCCGGGTCAGGCGTACGGCGTCGGCGATGACGAGCCCGGTCGCGTTGCTCCAGCGGCTCACCGCCACCCGGTTGGCGTCGCCCGCCGGCAGGGTGAACGTGCCGAGGACGCGCCACTGCCCGCCGGTCACCCGCTGGTCGACGTACACCGTGCGGTTGCCGGTGGTGGTGGCGACGATGTACGGCGTGGCGCTGTTGTAGCCGCTGTTCGTCGGCCACCACGCCTCGACCTGGTAGGAACCGGTCGCCGGCACGTTGAACCGGTACCAGGCCGGATCGCTGGCCGCGACCGGGTCGGCGTAGCGGTAGTCGGCGCCGTACCGCTGGCTGGAGAACGTCGACACGCCCCAGCTCGCGCTGGCGGTGAACCGGCCGGAGGTCGTGTTGTCCACCGTGGACGACCACGCCGTACCGCCGGCCATCTTCGCGGCGACGTCGGCGCGCATCACGTTCAGGTCGATGAAGGACGGGTCGATCTTGCCGGTGGTGCTGGTCTCCCGGTGGCCTCGGGCGTAGCTGCTGTCCCGGCCGAGGCGGGTGAGCACGGCGGCGGTCGCGGCGATCGACGCGCGGTACTGCGCGGCGGTCATCTCCTGGTCGACGCCGTTGTAGTCGATCTCCCACCCGATCATCAGGGTGTTGCCGTCCCCGGCGGGGATGGGTCCACTGCCGCCGCTGACCCCGGCGTGGTTGCACCGGCCGGCGGAGATGACGTGGAAGACGCCGTTGTAGTCGACGAGCGCCTGACAGAGCGGGCCGGCCAGGTCGGAGCGGCCGTTGATGCAGATGCCGAGCGCCGGGTGCGGGTTGCTGGCGCTGGACGTCGAGGCGGTGTGGTGCCAGAGCACCCCGATCGGGTCGAAGGAGCCGGGCCGCATCCGGTTGAGCCAGTCACCCTCGACGACGACCTGGACACCGGCGCCGCGCAGGACGTCCACCAGCCAGGGAATCGTCGCCATCAGGACTCCCGGAGAAGGTCGGCCAGGCACTCGGCCTTCGGCGCGGCGCTCGCCGGGGCGGGTCGGACGGCGAGGGTGGTCAGCGCGGCGGCCACCAGGGCGGGGATGCCAAGCACCCCACGACGGCGCAGACGGACGGACGGGGATCGGGCCATGGCGGTCCTCCAGCGGCGACGGGTCACACGCATCGATGAGCGTGATGACGGCACGCTATACCGTCATGAGCGTCGATGTCGACACCCTTCACAGCCGGGCCGCGTGGTGAAGGATTCCGCCGATTCAGGCGTCGCCGAGCGCGTCGATGTCGCGCATCTCCTCGGCCGTCAACGAGAAGTGGAAGACGTCGAAGTTGGCGCTGATCCGCTCCGGCGTCACCGACTTCGGGATCACCACGATCTCGTGGTCGATGTGCCAGCGCAGCACCACCTGCGCGGGAGAGACGCCGTGCGCCCCGGCGATCCTGGTCAGCACCGGATCGCTGAGGTCGCTGGTCTTGAAGGGGCTGTACCCCTCCAGCACCACGCCCCGGTCCCGGTGCTCGGCGTGCCGCTGCCGGTCGTACAGCGCGGGGCTCCACCGGATCTGGTTGACCGCCGGGTTCTCCTCCGTCGACTGGATCAACTCGTCGATCTCGTTCGTGCTGTAGTTGCTGACCCCGACGGCGCGGGTCAGGTTCTCGTCCCGGGCGGCCAGCAACTCCCGCCACAGCGGGATGCTGTCCGCCGGGGACGACGGCGGCCAGTGGACCAACCAGAGGTCCACCTGGTCGACGCCGAGCGCCTCCAGGCTGGCCTCCAACGTCTCGCGCTCCCGGCCGATCCGGTCCGGCGGGAGCTTCGTGGTGATGAAGATGTCCTCGCGACGCAGCTCGCTCTCCCGGACCGCTCGGCCGACCTCCCGCTCGTTGCCGTACATGGTGGCGGTGTCGAGGTGCCGGTAGCCGGTGTCGAGCGCGGCCAGCACGGCGTCGTAGCCCGCCTGGCCGGTCGCCTGCCAGGTGCCGAAGCCGAGCAGGGGCATCCGCACGTCACCCGAGAGCAGGGCGGTGGGCTGGTCACTGAGGTCCATGAGGTCCGTTCTACCCCGCCACGCCCCCGGACGCCGAGCGAACCGGACACTCCGGCGGTCAGCACAATGGCCCGGTTTGCCGGAGAATGCGGGTGTGACGGACCGGCTGCAGGAGTACCGACGCCGCCGCGACGCGGCCCGTACGCCCGAGCCGGTGCCGGAACGCGCCCCCACGGCGACCGGGCCCGACGAGGGCGCCGGCCGCTTCGTCATCCAGCAGCACCACGCCCGGAGCCTGCACTGGGACCTGCGACTGGAGCACGAGGGCGTGCTCGCGTCCTGGGCGGTGCCGCGCGGCCTGCCCCGCGACCCGGGCCGCAACCACCTCGCCGTGCACACCGAGGACCACCCGATGGAGTACCTCGACTTCTCCGGCGAGATCCCCGCCGGGGAGTACGGGGGCGGCCGGATGGTCATCCACGACCGGGCACCGATCCCGCGCCGCCGGGTTGGACCGCGATGCCCGAGCTGGTCCGCCCGATGCACGCCACGCCCGCCGCCCGGCTCCCACGGGACCGCGCCGACTGGGGATACGAGCTGCGCTGGGACGGGGTCCGCGCCATGGCGTACGTCTCCGGCGGCCGGCTGCGGCTGCTCTCCGAGACCGACGAGGAGATCACCGGCGGCTACCCGTGGCTACGCGCGATGGCCGAGGCGCTGGCGCCCACCGAGGCGGTGCTCGACGGCGTGCTCGTCCGCATCGACGGCTCGGGCCGGGTGCGTCCCGCCCGTCCGGCCAGCGGTGGCCGGGTCCCGGCCGGCGCCCAGTTCCTGCTCGTCGACCTGCTGTGGTTGGAGGGCGTGAGCAGCGTCGACGTCCCGTACGCGCAACGCCGGGAACTGCTCGATGGGCTGGCGTTGGCCGGTACGCACTGGCAGACTCCGCCGTGGTTTCCCGGTGCCGGCGACGAGGCCCTGCGTACCGGGCGGGAGCAGGGGCTGCCGGGTGTGGTCGCCAAGCGGCTGGACTCGGTGTACGAGCCGGGCCGGCGCAGCCGACGGTGGCTAAGCATCGACGCGGCCTGACGGCGAGGAGCGACGTGTACCTGACCCATCTCGACTGCCCACGCTGCGGCCTGGAGTACGCCGCCGACAAGCCGCAGAACCTCTGCGGGTGTGGCTCGCCGCTGCTGGCCCGCTACGACCTGCCGGCGGTGGCGAAGGCGGTCACCCCGGAGCGTTTCCCGTTGCGCCCGGCCGACCTGTGGCGGTACCGGGAGCTGCTGCCCGTCGCCGATCCCCGGCATGTCACCACGCTCGGTGAGGGCTGGACGCCGCTGCTGCGCGCCCCGTCGTACGGCGCCGAGATCGGCATCGCGGACCTGATGGTCAAGGACGAGGGGTTGATCCCGACCGGCTCGTTCAAGGCACGCGGCGCCGCGGTAGGCGTGAGTCGGGCTCGCGAGTTGGGCGTCGAGCGGATCGCGATGCCCACCAACGGCAACGCCGGTTCGGCGTGGGCGACGTACGCGGCGCGCGCCGGGATGGGCGCCACGATCGTCATGCCGCTGGCGGCGCCGACCATCTGCCGACGCGAGTGTGTGGCCGCGGGGGCCGATCTGCGTCTGGTGGACGGGCTGATCAGCGACGCGGGCCGCCGGGTGGCCGAGCTGATCGCGGAGTCGGGCGGCGCGATCTTCGACGCCGGCACGCTGCGCGAGCCCTACCGCCTGGAGGGCAAGAAGACGATGGGGTACGAGATCGTCGAGCAGCTCGGCTGGCAGGTGCCCGACGTGATCATCTATCCGACCGGTGGCGGGGTCGGCCTGATCGGCATCCACAAGGCGCTGCACGAGATGCGCGAGCTGGGCTGGGTCGGCGACAAGCTGCCCCGGCTGGTGGCGGTGCAGTCGACCGGCTGCGCGCCGATCGTGCGGGCCTTCGCCGCCGGTGAGTCCCGGGCCCAGCCGTGGGAGGACGCGCACACGGTGGCGTTCGGCATCACCGTGCCGTCCCCGTTGGGTGACGAGCTGCTCCTGGCCGCGCTGCGGGCGGCCGCCGGCACCGCGGTCGCCGTCGACGACGCGGAGATCCTGACCGACCTGCGGGACTTCGCCGCCCGCGAGGGGCTGCTGCTCTGCCCGGAGGGCGCGGCCTGCCTGACCGCGGCGCGGCAGCTGCGCGCCGGTGGCTGGATCCGCGCCGGCGAACGGGTGGTGGTGCTCAACACCGGCGCGGGGCTGAAGTATCCGGAGACGGTGGACGTCTCCGGCGTACCCGTTATGGCCTGAGCCGGCACCCCACGGACGGCGGGGTGCCGGCGGCCGGGCCTACTGGTAGGTGATGTCGGACGGCGTGTGGAAGCAGTTGACGCCGTCGGCGCCCTCGCCGATCTTGGTCGGCTCGCTGCCCTTGGGTACGCCCGGCGGCCCGGTCAGAAGCTGTTCGGCTCGGTCAGCCGCCACGCCGCGTTGATCAGCCCGATGTGTGACAGCGCCTGCGGCATGTTGCCGAGCTGCGCACCGGTGCTCAGGTCGATCTGCTCGCTGAACAGGCCCACGTCGTTGGCGCGGCCCACCACGCGCTCGAACAGTTCCTCGGCCCGGCGCGGCTCACCCGCCATCACCAGGCACTCCACCAGCCAGAACGAGCACATCAGGAACCCGGCCGGGTCGGTCGTCCACCGCCGGACCAGCCCGTCGTCGGTGCCCAACTCCCGCTCCACCATCGCGATGGTCGATCGCATGCGCGGATCGGTCGCCGGCAGGAAGCGCGCCACCGGCAGTGTGAGCACCGAGGCGTCCAGCTCCGCCGAACCGAACGAGTCGGTGAACGCCCCGATGCGGTCGTTCCACCCGTCGCGCAGCACCGCCGCGCGGATCTCGTCGCGTACGCCGGCCCAGCGACGCGGGTCGGCCCGTTCACCGAGCTGGTCGGCGAGCCCCACCGCCCGATCCATCGCCAGCCAGCAGGAGACCTTCGAGGATACGTAGTGCCGCTCCTCCTCCCGGGTCTCCCAGATGCCCCGGTCCGGCAGGTGCCAGGTCCTCGCCACCTGTTCGGTCAGACCGAGCACCATCTCCCGCAGCTCCCCCTCGAACGTCGTGCCGAGGTAGTCGCGCAGCCTCCACACCGCCGATATCACCTCACCCGGCACGTCGAGCTGCCGCTGCTTCCAGGCGTCGTTGCCGACCCGCACCGGGCGGCTGTCGCGGTATCCGCGCAGGTGATCGCAGTGGTGCTCGGAGAGGTCACGTTCGCCCTCCAACCCGAAGAGGATCGGTACCGGTTCGTCGCCGATCCGGCCGATCGACCGGGCCGCCCAGGCGAACAACCGCGACGCCTCGTCCGGGCAGGCCGCCACCCAGAGCGCGCGCATGGTCAGCGAGAAGTCCCGCAGCCAGGAGTAGCGGTAGTCGTAGTTGCGGTCGCCGCCGATCTGCTCCGGCAACGAGCTGGTCAGCGCCGCGGCCACCGCGCCGCTGCGGGCGTACGTGAGGCCGCCCAGCACGGTCGCGCTGTGTCGGACCAGCTTCGGGTACCGGCCGGAGTACCCGTGCGACTGCCGGAACGCCTCCCACGCCCGCGTCGTCTCGGCGAGGGCGGCCAGCGGGTCCAGCCGAACGGGCGGCGTCCCGTACGTCTGACCGAACGCCACGTCCATTCCGACCACCTGGCCGGCGGAGACCTCGAACTCGTGGGTCACCCGATCCTCACCGGCCCGCAGCGGCAGGTCACCGGCGCGCAGCACCAGCACCACCGGGCCGGCGCCGGCCAGCACCCCACCGCCGGGCTGCTCGTGCAGATACGGCGTGAGCAGCCCGTACTCCGGGCGGGGAGCGAAGTCCAGCGCCATCCGCACCCGCCCGGACAGACCCTCGACCACCCGAATGAGCACAGCGGGTGAGTTCTTGCCCAGGTCGTGCGCGCGGGCGCCGATCTCGGCGGCGAGCGCGTCCGTCACCGCCACGCTGCCGTGCGGCGTGTGGTGCACCGTCCGCAGGACCAGCGTGTCCGGTCGGTACGCGCGCTCGACCCGGTAGCCGGGGCCACCGGCGCCGACCGGCGCCAACCGGAAGTGCCCCCCGCTCGGGTCGAGCAGCCGCCCGAAGACCGAGGCGCCGTCGAACCGGTGGGGGCACCACCAGTCGATCGAGCCGTCGATCCCGACCAGCGCGCCGGAACGGGCGTCCGAGAGGAACCCGTAGTCGGAGATCACCGGCTGTGTCACCCGCCGGGCGTACCCGGATCGGCCCGGTTCAGGCCGCCGCCGTCACGACGTCGGCGGCTCGTCCTCACCGGCTTCCTCGGCCTTGTCGGCCTCTTCCTTGGTGTGGTGCACAGCCTGGTCGGCGTGCTCCGGAGGGCCGTAGACGGTGTAGAGCACCAGCGGGTTCGGGCCGGTGTTGACGAAGTTGTGCTTCGTCCCGGACGGCACGACGACCAGGTCGCCCGCGACGACCTCCCGCTTCGCACCGGCGACCCGGGCCTCGCCCGTCCCGCTGACGAAGGTCAGGATCTGGTCGATCCCCTCGTGCACCTCCTCGCCGATCTCCCCGCCCGGTGGAATGGTCATGATCACCAGCTGGGTGTGCTCGCCGGTCCACAGCACCCGCCGGAAGTCCGGGCTCTTCTCGGCGACGGTCGCGATCGTGAAATGGTCCATGCCCCGCTCATACCCCGTTCGGTCGCGCGTCACGCCGGGACTG
The DNA here is from genome assembly GCF_045161355.1 of Micromonospora sp. NBC_00617. NCBI lineage: Bacteria > Bacillati > Actinomycetota > Actinomycetes > Micromonosporales > Micromonosporaceae > Micromonospora > Micromonospora sp. NBC_00617. Next base: position 4,618,358 of record NZ_CP107751.1, read on the forward strand.
GCAGATGGTGGAATTCCTCATGGTCGGCAGGTTTGGATCCGCCCCGACCGGGGATCGACAACGCTGACCGGCGCGAACGGCCGGTCGAGCCAGGTCCCCGCTGGCGTACCGCCGAACGGCTGCGGTGGTGGGAGACGGCCAGAGCGCGGCGACGTTCCGACCACTGTCGAAGCGGCGCCGCGCGCTCGTCTGCGCACCCTCACGCCTCGCGGTGCAGCCAGGCGAGCAGGTCGGGCGGGGCCAGGGCCCGCACCCGTTCCTCGTAGCGGGCCAGACCGGCCGCGTCCAGCATGCTGCGCCCCTGCCCCGAGCCACCCTGGCGGAAGAACGCCCGGCGGTCCCGCAGCACGCCCAGCATGTCCGGGGCGAGCTGGTCGGCGCGTTCCCGCATCCGGCCGAACGTGGCCGCCTCGACCAGCGCCGGCCAGCGCTCGACGGACACCGGTACACCCCACCGGTCGGCCAGGCGGCGCATCTGGGCGCCCAGGTCGGCCTGGAGGTCGTCGTAGTGCACCAGCTCGACGTTCGGCTCGTGTCGGCGGGCCCAGGCGTCGCTCAGGTGCCAGAGAACCCCGGGCAGCGAGTCCAGCTCGGCGCGCGGGTCCACCTCGTGGTCGACCCAGCTCGACAACCACTGCCGCACCGACGGACGGGCCCGCGGCGGTCCCGCCGGCACGGGTTGGCCGGTCAGCTCGGCCATCCGGACCCGGTTCAGGTTGCCGGACTGGTGATAGAGGGACACCGCCATGTCCAGCGGATGCCGCGCCACCACCACGTAGTGCACCCGAGGGCCGAGCGGCACCCCGTCCAGCGGGGTGTGCGTCTTGATGAACCGGCGGTGCGGTTGGGTGGCCAGCCGCTGGTACACCACGTCGCGCGGCTCGCCCAGCCAGTCCAGCCAGGGCGACAGCTCGGGCAGCGGCGCCGGCAGCTCCGCGGTGCCCAGCACCAGCAGCGCGCAGATCATCTGCATCCAGGTGGTGCCGCTCTTGGACCGGGTGCTGATCACGATGTCGCCGTCGCGGAACGGGAACCCGACCCAGCGGGCGCTGTCCTCGTCCACGGAGCGGTAGCGGTGGGGTGGCGCGGACATCGGGCGAGCTTAGTCGCCGAAGCGACAGCCAGGCAGCAAATTCTCGACCCGGAACCGGTGGACGTATGCGAATGACTGACTAGATTGAAGTATGGTGCCCGCCCACGAGGGCCGGGCGGCGGAACCGGTCTACCGTCCCATCCTCGCCAGCCGCCGACGCGGCGAGCTGGAAGCGTTGAACCACCTCGACCCCGCCGTCGCCCCGCTGCTCGCCCCGATCCTGGAGGTCAGCACCGTCGACCGCTCCACCAGGGACACTCTGCGCCGCCTGCCGTCCGGCCTGCTGCCGGCCATCGACGTCGCCGCCCTGCCCGACTCGGCCGACACGGAGCTGGCCCGGTGGGGCGTACCGCTGATGCCGGTCATCGGGCTCGCGGAGAGTGACCGGCGGCTGGTCGCGCACGGCACGGCGGCCCGGGCGTACGCGCGGCGGGCGCTAATCCGGCTGCGCGCCGCGCACGACCGGGCGGGGCCGGACGCGGACACGACCGCCGTCGAGCGGATCTGGCGGCTCACCGGCCTCGCTCCGGAGGAGTGCGACCTGCTGGTGGACGCGGGCGACGTCTGCTGCCCGGCGGACGTGCGGGTGGCCGAGCCGCGGGTACGCCGGCTGTTGGACTGGGCCCGTCGCCACGCGTGGCGCTCGGCGACGGTGGCGGCCGGCGGCATGCCGCCGACGCTGTCCCGGCTGCCCACCAACGAGCCGGTCCGGCTGGAGCGCTGGGACTGGCAGCTCTGGCAGCGGCTGGCCGACGTCGGGGTGGATTACGGCGACTACGGCGTTGGTCCGGCGCTGTCCGACTCCGCCGATCCGGGCGACCGGACGCCCACCGTGCGGTACACCGCCGACGACGGCTGGTGGGTCTACCGCTGGTCACGCCGTGGCGGCCGGGGGGACGACCGCTTCGCCGACCTGTGCCGCACGCTGGTGGCGGCGCCCCACTGGTCGAGCGCCGGAGCGGCGTTCTCCTGGGGCGACCACGAGTTGCTGCGCCGCGCCCGTCGGGGCGCCGGCGCCGGGTCGGTCGCCAACTGGACGGCGTGGAGCACATCGCACCACCTGGCGCACGTGCTCGCCACGTTGTCGCGACCGGACGGCAGCACCGATCCCGGGTGGAATCTCCGGCCGGGCCCGCCGCAGCGCGGGCGACCGCTGCGGTGAGAACCGCCGGGAACGTGTTTCTGCTGCCCGGTCCACGTGCTACTGCTGCTCGGTGAAACCGAACTGGATGATGCCCTCGTCGTCGACGGTGGCGTCCACCGAGGCGTCGCCGAGCAGCTCGGCGGCGTCCGGGTCGAGAAAGATCCGGGCACCCTGGTTGTCGACCACGTGGTCGCCCTGCTCCGGCTCGTGCACCAGCTCCACGGTGAGCGATCCGGCGTCGGCGTCGGCGGCGATCCGCACACCACCGTCCTCGGCCACGTCCTGCTGGTTGGCGAGGTCACGGATGACGAGCACGGCATTGTCGGTCATGGTGAGCATTGGCGGAACTCCTCGTGGATTCTCGGCTCGCGGTCGGTTGTCGCGCAGACCGGACAGGTGGCCCGCGTACGAGCACGCGTGGGAGGCGACAGGAGGGACGGGCATCGCCGTCGCATCGAATCGGGGCAGCTGACGGGCCCCGTCCCTGCCCACGGTGCCCGCTGCCAGGCGATCCGTCAAATAGAGCCGGATCAGTCGAGCACGGGGCTGGGGGCGAGCAGCGAGCGAATCTCGTTGACTGCCGCGCGGGGTGTGATGCGGTCGAAGATGGGTAGCCGATCGAGCACGCCGCGCTCGCGCAGCCGGCGGACCGGCAGGTCGCCGCCCGGCCCCACCCCGCTCACAGCGGGCGGTCGGCCGACCGGGGAAACGCGAGTGGCAATAACCTTCGGCCCAGGCTCTTTTCTGGCGATTACCTTCGTGACAGCATCGGCGCATGCATCGTCGTCTCTTTCCGCGCGCTGTCGCGCTGCTCGCGCTGGCCGTCACCGCGGCCACCGTCGGCGCGTCCGGCGCCACCGCCGAGTCGCCCACCCCCGCGACGACCCGACTGCGCGCCACCATCGACACGTCACCAGCGCCGACGGCCACCTGCTGGCGTTCTCCATCCTGCTGAACAACTACCTGACGGCGTCGGTCAAGCCGCTGGAGGACCAGATCGCCGTGGCGCTGGCCGGCCATCGGAATGACGGCGCGAGCGCGGCACGGGTCGCGCCGCCCGCGGTGCCGGAGACGCCGCGTACGCCCGAGGGCGTGGAGTGCTCCTGGGTCAAGCCGATCACCTGCTGACCAGGGGCCGGGAAACGGCGTACCCCGGCGGCGGGGTCAGGCCGGGCGGTTCGGTGTGGGGGGCACCGCCGCGGGGTCGCCGCGCTCGATGAGCGCGGCGATCTCGGCGGCCCGCAGGCCCCGCAGCGCCAGCACCCGGGTGCCCCAACGGTGCAGCCGGCACGGGTGTGGGCTGGCGTCGTTGCGACAGACGACCCCGCCGGACCAGCGCCGGGGCGCGTGCACCACCACCGCGCGCACCGCGAACTGGGCGTCCTCGCCCGTCACGTACGGCGGCAGGGGAATGTCGCGGAGCACCTCGCCGGGCACATCGGCGCCGGAGGAAATGGCGGGACGGACGCGGTGGGCGGTACTGCTGCTCATCTGCGCTTCCTCCACAGTGGAAAATGAGACGGGGACAGCAGAAAGTTACGTCGCCGTCGACCGAGGGCGACGGACAAACTGTCCCGCCACTCGGATGGTTCAGCGCAGCGCGACGGCCTGGAGGCCGACGTTGCCGCAGTGCTCGGTGAAGACCCTCTCGACGGTCCAGGTCAGCACCAACCGGGCGTCCTTCGGCAGCTCGAACCGGATGGTGAACTGGGCGCTCTGGCTGGTGTACGGATCCTCCAGGCGTACGGTGCGGACCGGCCCGCCGGTGGAAAGCCGGGCGTCCAGCCGACCCCGTGCCATCCAGATCCCGGCGTAGAGCTGGACGGTGCGCGGCGCCCCGCTGCCGGCGACCGTCAGGGTGAACCCGTTGCCCACGCCACAGGTGTAGACGCCGTTGGAACTGCCGCCGTCCCACCGCTCGGGTGCGCCGTCGGACCAGCGGACGACCTCCTGGTTGCCGTCCCAGCCGACCCGGTTGCCCTTCCCACCACCGTCGGCGATTTCCCCGGAGCCGGAGCGCTTGCGAACGGTCGAGTCGCCGCCGCGCAGCCCCCAGTGCATCCAGTCACGGGTGCCCACGGCGGTGAGGTCGACCTCGGCGGGCACCTCGGCGCGACTTACCGACAGCAGCGACGCCCCCGGCTTCGACGGCGGCGGAGCGGGCGCGCTCGTCGACGGCGGCGGCGGGTCGGGCGAGGGCGGCCGCTCCCGGGGGCGCAGCCCGGGCAGCGCCGGCCCGGCATCGGTGGCGTGCCCGTCGGCGGCCGGAAGGACGGTCGGTCGGCTGGCTCCGGCGGGCACGCCACCCGAGCCACCGACCGGACCATCGCCCGGCTCCGGGCCGGACCGCGTGCCGAGGTACGCGACGAGCACCACGAGGCAGACGAGTGCGCCCAGCCCTTCCAGCGCCCAACGCCGCCGCTGTCGGGCGCGGGCGAGCCGGCGCAGCGTCCGGTGGCTCAGCCCGAGGGCGACGCTCCGCGGCCGGTGCGACGGCGGTCGGCCGGTCGACTCGTCCCCGGCCCGCGAATCCGCCCGCGTACGGTCCTCGTCCGCCACCGACCCCTCCAGTCCGCCGCCCGACCGCCACCGCACGCGACGGATCGACCGTCCACTGTGGGCATCTTCACGTTTGCACCGGCGTGGTCGACACGCTAAATCGGGACAGGCTGACGTGTCCAGTCCGGATCGGGACGGTATGGGACAGCCGGCGATCCCGCGATCGATCGACCGGGAGCGACCCCGGGTCAGCCGATCCGGAAGCCGAGCGCCTGCGCGATGACGAGGGCCTGCTCGGCGTCCACGATGGCGCCGGCCCGTTCGACGGACGTCGGATCCAGCGCGGTGAGGTCGCTGCGTCGCAGGTCGGCGCCGCCGAGACGACAGTTGTGCAGCTGCGCCCCGGAGAGGTCGACGCCGGTCATCGTGGCGCCGGTCAGGTTGGCCCCGGTGAGGTCGGCCTCGCGCATCCGCACGCCGCTCAGCCAGGCGGCGCGCAGGTCCGCGCCGGGCAGCGCGACGAACGACCAGTCGCCGCCGTCGACCCGCAACGGACGAAGCTCGCACTGGACGAAGCTGCTCCCGACCAGCTTGCAGCCGGTGAACTCGGCCTCGAAGAAGTTGCAGCGCCGAAAGACACAGCGGGTGAACGCCGAGTCGAGGTGCCGGGACGCGTTGAACTGCACGTTGCCGAACGTGCAGCCGGTGAAGACCGCCCCACGGGTGATTGCCTCGGTCAGGTCCACGTCGAAGAACTCGCACGCCACGAACTGGCGGTCGGTCAGCTCCTCGGCGTACCAGTCCTCGTGGCGGAAGGTCGTGTCCTCGGTCAACTCCGGCATCCGGCCAGGCTAGTGCCGCCCACCGACGCCCCGGGACGGCCCGGTGGGGGCGGCCCCTTCCGGTGGCGGCGTACCGGCGAGTAGGTTCGGCGACGTGAGTGTGGCGCGGAGCAAGGACCCCGATCAGATCGGCTTCGACCCGGCGCGGCTGGCGCGGATCGACGAGCACTTCGGCAGGTACGTCGACGACGGCCGGTTGGCCGGGTGGCAGGTGGTGGTCACCCGCCGCGGCGAGGTGGCGCACTCCTCGACGTACGGCCTGCGGGATCGGGAGGCGGGGGCGCCGGTCGAGGCGGACACGCTCTGGCGGATCTACTCGATGACCAAGCCGGTCACCTCGGTCGCCGCCATGATGCTGTGGGAGGAGGGCCGCTTCGAGCTGACCGACGAGATCAGCCGCTGGCTGCCCGAGTTCGCCGACCTGCGGGTCTACTCGAAGGGCTCGACGCTCAAGCCGTACACGGTGCCGGCGACCGAGCCGATCCGGGTCTGGCACCTGCTCACCCACACCGCCGGCCTGACGTACGGCTTCATGCAGACCTCGGTGGTCGACGGGCTCTACCGGGCGGCCGGCTACGACCTGTACCCGCCGGCGGACGTCGACCTGGCAGGCGCCTGCGCGGCCTTCGGCGAGCTGCCGCTGCTCTTTGAGCCCGGCACGGCCTGGGGCTACTCGGTCGCCACGGACGTGCTCGGCCGGCTGGTCGAGGTGGTCTCCGGGCAGAGCCTGGACGCCTTCTTCGCCGATCGGATCTTCGGCCCGCTGGGGATGACGGACACCCGCTGGTGGGTCGAGGGCGACGAGGCCGAGCGGCTCGCCGCGCTCTACGCACCGGATCCGCGCAACGGGCGGGCGGTCCGATACGACCGGCTCGGCACGCTCGCACACCACAAGCCCGGCCTGCTCTCCGGTGGTGGCGGCCTGATCTCCAGCGCCGCCGACTACCACCGGTTCACGCAGATGCTGCTGCGCGGCGGGGAGCTGGACGGCGTACGCTTGCTCGGGCCGCGCACGGTGCGTTTCATGACCCGTAACCACCTGCCCGGCGGGCAGGATCTGGGCACCCTGTCCACCGGCGGCTTCGCCGAGACCACCCTCGACGGGATCGGCTTCGGCCTCGGCTTCGCGGTGGTCGAGGACCCGATCCCGAGCCGGGTGCCGAGCAGCGTCGGCGAGTACTACTGGGGTGGGGTCGCCAGCACGGCGTTCTGGGTCGACCCGGCCGAGGAGATCACCGCGCTGCTGTTCACCCAGCTCATGCCGTCGAGCACGTACCCGCTGCGCTCCCAGCTGCGCCAGCTCGTCTACGCCGCCCTGGTCGACTGACCGGGATCGCCCGTTCCGCCGACGGGCGGGCGGCCCGGTCCCTAGCCTGGGCTGGTGAGCACCATCGTCGTGTTTGGCGCGGGCGGCACCGCCGGGTCGCGGGTCACCGCCGAGGCGGCCGACCGTGGGCACCGGGTGATCGCCGCGGTCCGCCGCCCGGAGGCCACCTCGTACCTGCCGGCCGGGGTCCGGACGGTCACCGGCGACGCGACCAGCGAGCGCAGTGTCCGGGAGCTGGCGCCGGACGCGGACGCGCTGGTGGTGGCGATCGGCGGCGGCGAGCGCGGGCTCTGGCGCAGCGCCGCGGAGAACCTGGTGACCACCCTGCGGTCGATGCCGGCCGCACCCCGGATCATCCACCTGGGCGGCGGCTCGACCCTGCTCACGCCGCGTGGCACCCGCATCCTCGACGAGCCGGACTTCCCGGAGCAGTATCGAGACGCGGCGCTGGGCCAGGCCGATGCCCTGGACTACTACCGAACCGCCGCCGACGGGGTGAGCTGGACCTACGTCTCCCCGCCGCCGCTGGAGTTCCACCCCGGCGACCGCACCGGGCACTACCGCACCGGCACCGACGAGCCGGTCACCGACGACCAGGGCCGCTCGGTGCTCACCTACGAGGACCTGGCGGTCGCGATCGTCGACGAGATCGAGCAGCCCCGGCACGTCAACGCGCGCTTCACCGCCGCGTACTGACCGTCGCGGCAACCGACGGTCGAGACCGACGAACCGACTTCCCTTCGCGCCCTGTCGAGCTGCCCCAGATATGGGGCAGACGCAGAGGACAGCGCGCAGAAAACAGCACGCGGGGAGCAGCACGGCGCCCGCACACGGACACGCCACCCTCGTCGCCCGCCCCATATTCGGGGCAGCTCTACAACCCATCCGGCGGGTGCGGGCGCGCTCGGAGGTTCGGGCGCGGCCGGACCTGGGGCGGCGGTCACCGCCGCGCACTGAGAAGGCGCAGTCAGTTGGCGAGGCGGGCCGGGAAGCCGCCGGTGGCGATCGGGCCCCAGGCGTCGATGGTGACCCGGATCAGCGACTTGCCCTGGCGCACCATGGCCGCCCGGTAGTCGTCCCAGTCCGGGTGCTCGCCGGAGATGCTGCGGAAGTACTCGACCAGCGGCTCCAGCGCCTCGGGCAGGTCCAGCACCTCGGCGGTGCCGTCGAGCTGCACCCAGGGGCCGTTCCAGTCGTCGGACAGCACACAGGCCGAGACCCGGGGATCACGACGGATGTTGGTCACCTTCGCCCGCTCCGGGTAGGTGGACACGACCAGCCGGCCCTCGCCGTCGATGCCGGCGGAGACCGGGGAGGACTGCGGGCGACCGTCGGCCCGGGTGGTCATCAGCACGACACGGTGCCGAGGCCGGAGGAAGTCGAGCAGGGTGTTCCGGTCGACCCGGGTGTTCTTCGCGATGCTGGGCGCCATCACTCGTTCCTACCAGGGTGGCCAGGGACCAACGGCGGCGGGTCGGAGCGCGGCAGGGCGGGCGGCAGGTCAGCGGGGGCCGGCGGCGGCGCGGTGCACCGCCTGGGTGGGCACGCGGGGTCGCCCGGCCGGGCGCCAGGCCCGACCGTTGGCGTAGATCACCCGAAAGCCGAGGTACGAGGCCAGCGGCGCCCAGTGCGCGGAGCCCATCCGCAGTTCGGCGGCGTTGTGCCGCCGCCCGTTCGCCAGCACGTCGAGCAGGACGGTTTCGAAGGCGGCCGATTCGACCCAGTCGACGTCCCGGGTGAAACCGCAGATCAGGGCGGCCCCGGTGACCTCCAGGAACTCGCGCAGCACCGCGTCCGACGCGCGCAGGACCGAGCAGCTGCCGAAATAGAGCCGGCGTCCCTCGCAGCGGCCGGCCATCAGCTCGGCCACCTCGTTCAGCTCCACTGACTGCCAGTCGGTGAGGCAGAGCCGGCTCGGCTCGCCGTGCATGGCGAAGAAGCCGACGCGGTGGTCGGCGTACTGCTTGAGCAGCCAGCGGTCCAGGAAGTAGAACAACTCGTCGCGGGTGGCCGCGTCCTTGTGGATGAAACGGATCTTGCCCAGCCGCTCCAGCAGTTCGAGGGTGGGCAGCACGGAGCCGCGTTCGTTGAGGTCGCGGTGCCACTGGCCCTCGATACAGAAGACGCCGCCGCGTGCCACGTGCACCTCCGCCAGTCCGCCGCCCGGGCTGACGTTACCGGCCCCCGACGGGCGAGGAACATCACCCTGGGTATGGCCGAATGCGACGTTCGGTGCGGTTCTTGCGCCGGCGGGCCGATCGGGGGGAAATGGCTGTTTCACAAATCAGTCGAATTCCCAGCCGATGCCCGGAACAGCGAATCGCGAGGACAATTCTCGTTAATTGCCGCCTAGCGCACCGATCAGTGCGAGGGTGGAAATCACGGGACGTCCCGGTCGATGTCCCGAAGCAACCCCATTCGCTCTCCTATCGGGAGGACTTCTGTGCGCGTAAACACCTTGAAGCGAGTTGCTGTCGCTTTCGCCCTGGCACTGCCCGGGGCAGCGATCGCGTCGGTGTTCGCCGCGCCGGCAGCGTACGCGGACGGCTGCTACACCTGGAACCGCAACCTGTACCAGGGGCGCTCCGGCGACGACGTCCGTCAGCTGCAGATCCGGGTCGCCGGCTGGGCCGGCTACCGGGACATCGTGGAGAACGACGGTCGCTACGGACCGAAGACCGCCGCCGCGGTCAAGCGGTTCCAGCAGGCGTACGGGCTGCGCGTCGACGGCGTCGCGGGACCGCAGACCTACGCCAAGCTGTACCAGCTCCAGGACGACGACTGCACGCCCGCGCACTTCACCTACAGCGAGTTGGACAACGGCTGCGGCGGCAGCGGGTGGAGCGGCGGTCCGCTGTCGGCGAACCAGACAAAGCAGAACGCGCTGCGCACCATGTGGAAATTGGAGGCGCTGCGCAAGAGCCTCGGCGACAAGCCGCTGGACGTGTCGAGTGGTTTCCGCAGTCGCGCCTGCAACCACCAGGTCGGTGGCGCGTCGGACAGCCAGCACCTGTACGGCAATGCCGCCGACGTCACCTCGCGGACGTCCTCCCTGTGCCGGGTGGCCAAGAGCGCCCGTGACAACGGCTTCAGCGGAATCTACGGGCCGGGCTACCCCGACCACGACGACCACGTGCACGTCGACTCGCGGCGCGAGAACAACAGCGACCACAGCTCGAACACGACGAGCTGGTCCGCTCCGGACTGCGGCGTCGGCGCCGGAAACGACTGAACGAGCCGGCCGGTGTGACGTCGGCCCGGCGCGGGTGGGGAATCTCCGCGTCGGGCCGACGTCGTGTCGCCCCGGACAGAGCGGGCGGGGGTAGCGCCGCTCAGCTGGCCCGGGGCCAGCGCGGCGCGGTGACGGGGGGAGTCACCGGCCGGCCGGCAGAGGCAGGTCGTACCCCCGCAGGGGTGACCCGCGCGGCCTGGTGTCGCGCCGGCAGCCCACCGCGGCCGGGAGCCGGCGCCGGATGGCCGGCGGTCGCCGCCGGCCGGGCGCCGGTAGGACGCGCGGACGACGGCCCGGTCACGGTGAACGGGAAGGGCACGTGCACGAAGGGGTTGCCGTGCTGGATCAACGCCTCGATCTGCCGCTCGTTGAGCCCGTGTGTCTGAAGAACCCGACGCCCCCACCGGTGCAGTCGGCACGGGTAGGAGGCGCCGTCGTTGCGACACAGCGGCCCGGTCGGCCACTCCTCGGCGGTGTGCACGACCACCGCCCGGACCGCGAGCCGGACATCCTCGGGTGTCAGTGGTGCCGGCAGCGGCACCTCACCCAGCACCTGGTCGATGGGATCCGTCGACTGCTCACCAACACGCACGGCAGGCCTCCCGCAGCTCGGCAGCGGTACGGCGGACCCACCGCACCGACATCCTCGGGCAGTGGTACGGCCGGCATCGGACGATAGTTCAACCCCTCGCCCCCTAACCGTCCCCCTAACGAGCGCTCACGCGAGGTCGGCGTCGTGCACCAGCAGGGCCACCTGGACCCGGTTGTTGAGATCGAGCCGGGTCAGCAGCCGGGAGACGTACGCCTTCACCGTAGCGACGCTCATGAACAACTCCCCCGCGATCTCCGCGTTGGAGCGGCCCTGCCCCAGCGCGACCGCCACCTGACGCTCCCGCTCGCTGAGCCCGTCGAGCAGCCGCAGCGCCCGCTCGCGACGCGGATCCGGGCCGGTCCGACCCGGGGCGGCGGCGGTCACGTGGTCGATCAGCGTGCGGGTCACCGTCGGGGAAAGCGTCGCCTCCCCGGCGGCCACCCGACGCACGGCGCGCACGATCTCCGCCGGTGGGGTGTCCTTGAGCAGGAAGCCGGCCGCCCCGGCGCGTAACGCCCGGAGCACCTGCTCGTCGGCGTCGAAGGTGGTCAGCACCAGCACCTCCGGCGGGTGCGGCCGCGCGCGCAGCGCCTCGGTGGCGGTCAGCCCGTCCACCCGTGGCATCCGGATGTCCATCAGCACCACGTCCGGGGCGTACGCGGCGATCGCCGCCGGAACCTCGCCGCCGTCGGCCGCCTCGCCGACCACCCGCAGGTCCGGTAGGCCGCCGAGGATCATCGAGAGGCCCGCCCGGACCAGGGCGTCGTCGTCCACGATCAGCACCCGCACCGGGGCGGTGGCCTCCCCGGCCCCGCCGGCCGGCCCGGTCACGCCGGCCACGGCAGCCAGGCGGCCAGGCGGAAGTCGCCCGCGTCGTCCCGGCCGTAGGCCAGCCGACCGCCGGCAAGCGTGACGCGCTCGCTGATGCCCACCAGGCCGGTGCCGGCGCCCGGCAGACTGCCGCCGGCCGGCGCACCGACCGGCCACCGGTTGCCGATCGCCACGGTCAGCCCCGCGCCCGGCCCGCCGGCGACGTCAACGGTGACCGCAGCGCCGGCGGCGTGCTTGCGGGCGTTGGTGAGCCCCTCCTGCACGATCCGGTACGCGGCCCGGCCCAGCGCCGCCGGCACCTCCCCCGACCGGTCCACGGTGTCGCTGACGTTGACCCGTACCCCGGCCGACCGCGATTCGGCGATCAGGGTCGGCAGGTCGGCGAGGGTGGGCTGCGGCGGCTCGGGGGCATCGCCGACACTGTCGCCCTCGGCCCGGAGCACACCGATGACCTCCCGCAGGTCCTGTAGCGCGGCGTGGGCGCTGCCCCGGATCACCCCGGCAGCTCGGGCGACCTCGTCGGCCGGCGCGTCGGGGCGGAACTCCAGCGCACCGGCGTGCAGGCTGAGCAGCGAGATCCGGTGGGCCAGCACGTCGTGCATCTCCCGGGCGATCCGGGTGCGTTCGAGGTGGCGGGCCTGGGCCACCCGCAACTGCTGCTCGGACTCGGCGCGCTCGGCGCGCTCGCGCAGCGACACGATCAACTGCCGGCGGGCCCGGACGAACATCCCCCAGGCCAGCACGGCGATCGTGATCACCACGCCCCAGGCGACGGTGGCCCAATACGGCATGGTCGGATCCGGACGAGTCCAGCTGAAGACCAGGTTGGTGAGGAGACCGGCCCCGGTCACCGCCACCGCGACGGCGGTGCGCCGGTGCACCACCACGGTGAAGTAGAAGATCCCCAGCGGGATGGCGGCCGCCATCGAGAACAGGCTCAACGGCAGGGTGGCCACTGCCAACCCGAGCGGCCACCGCCGCCGCAGCCAGAGCAGCCCGCAGCAGACCAGCCCGACCAGTGCGTCCGCGCCGACCATCCAGTCATGCGGCAGCGGGACCGCCGACTCCGGGTCGGGCGACAGGGCGTCCGCGGTGACGAACAGCACCCAGAGCAGCCCGAGCAGGAACGCCAGGCTGTCCACCACCCAGTCGCGGGTGGTGCGGCGCGGACGCGCACGCTCAGGCTCGGCCGGCACCACCAGCTCCCCTGGCAGCAGCCAGGGGTGTTCCGGTACGGCGAGGCTGGTCACCACGCCATGCTAGGCAGTCGACCGGCGCCACGACCAGCTACCAAAGTCGAGACCCAGTCGTCGACCAAGGTCGGTGCGGGGCCGACCGGTGGCCGCAGCGGATGGCCGGGCGGCGCGGGCAGGCTCGACGACATGATCACCGTGGAGAACCTCACCAAGCGGTACGGGCCACACCCGGCCGTGGACGACGTGTCGTTCCAGTGCGAGCCGGGCACCGTCACCGGCTTCCTCGGCCCCAACGGCGCCGGCAAGTCCACCACCATGCGGATGATCTGCGGGCTCACCGCCCCGACGGCCGGCCGCGCCACCGTCTCCGGGCACCCCTACCGCGAGCTGCCCAACCCGGGGCGGGAGGTCGGGGTGCTGCTGGACGCCTCCGCCCAGCACGCCGGGCGCACCGGCCGCGAGGCGTTGACGCTGTCCGCGTACACCATGGGGTTGGACCGGCGCGAGGTCGCCGCGAAGCTCGACCTGGTGGGGTTGAACACGGTGGCGGCGAAGCGTCGGGTCCGGGCGTACTCGTTGGGTATGCGCCAACGGCTCGGGCTGGCGCACGCGCTGCTCGGCGACCCCCGGGTGTTGATCCTCGACGAGCCGGCCAACGGCCTGGACCCGGAGGGGATCTTCTGGATGCGCGGCCTGCTGCGCGACTTCGCCGACCGGGGCGGCACGGTGCTGCTCTCCTCCCACCTGCTGCGCGAGGTGGAGGCGGTCGCGGACCGGCTGGTGGTGATCGGGGGCGGCCGGATCGTGGCCCAGGGCGACAAGAACGAGCTGCTGGCGGGCGGCGGGACGGTGGCCCGGGCCCGCGACGGCGCGGCGCTGCGCCGGGCGCTGGAACTGGCCGGCCTGAGCGCGGCCGACAGCTCGGAGGGGCTGCTCGTGCAGGCCGACGCCGAGGCGGTCGGCCAGGCCGCCGCGGACGCGGGCATCGCGCTGGCCGAGCTGCGCCCCGCCGGCAGTGGTGGCCTCGAACAGCTCTTCCTCACCCTCACCGCCGGCGAGTCCACCAAGGAGGCCGTCCGATGACCACCACCACCGCACCCGCCGCCGGCGCCGTCGCGCCCCGGCAACACACGGCGGTACGCCGTCCGTCGCTGCTCCGGCTCACCGTCGTGGAGCTGCGCAAGCTCGTCGACACCCGGGCCGGTCGCTGGCTGCTGATCACCATCGCCCTGCTCACCGCCGCGATCGTCACCCTGCAACTGATCTACGCGAAGGAGGCCGACCAGACCTTCCTCAACTTCTTCGTCCCCTCGCTGCTGCCGGTGTCGGTGCTGCTGCCGGTGCTCGGCATCCTGTCGATCACCAGCGAGTGGTCGCAGCGGACGGCCCTCACCACGTACGCGCTGGTGCCCCGCCGGGAGCGGGTGGTGGCCGCGAAGCTGGTCGCCGTGGCGCTGACCGCGCTCGCCTCGGTACTGACCAGCCTCGCCGTCGCCGCCGTCGGGACGCTCGTGGCGTCCGCCATCGGCGGCGCGGGCACCTGGCAGTTCGACTGGTCGCTGGTGCTGAACGCGGTGGTCATCCAGGTCACCAGCGTGTGGATGGGCGCCGCCTTCGGTCTGCTGCTGCTCAACCCGCCGCTGGCCATCGTCGGCTACCTGCTGCTGCCCACCCTGTGGGGGGTGCTCGGCGAGATGGTCAAGCCCCTGCGTGGCCCGTCCGAGTGGCTGGACACCAGCAAGACCATGGAACCGTTGTTCGGCAGCGACGCCGTCACCGGCGGGCAGTGGGGGCGGATAGCGGTGTCCCTGCTGGTCTGGATGGTCCTGCCGCTGGCCGCCGGCCTGTTCCGGACGCTGCGCCGCGAGGTGTCCTGACCATGGACCTGGCCGGATACCGACGCCGCACCGTGGTCAGCGGCGGCGTGGTCGAGCTGGTCGTCATGTGGGGTGGCTTCCCGCTCGTCGGCGCGGGCGTCGGATGGCTCCTCGCGGCGACGACCGGCTGGCTCGCCCGGCTGCCCTGGGTGCCGTTCAGCGACCTGGTCGAGTGGCTGGACCGGCTGCCCGAGCCGCAGGCCACCGCCGGCACGATCGCCGTGGGCGCCCTGGCCGGCCTGGTCCTCGCCGGGATCGGCACCGCCGAACGGCTGATCGTCAGCGTCGACGCGGCGCAGGTCCGGCTGCGCCGCGCCGAGCAGAACCGGACCGTCGCACGGGCCGACACCCGGGTCGTCTTCCTCGCCGACAAGCACCTGGTGCTGCTCGACGCCGACGGGGCGGAACTGGTCCGGGAGTCGACGGACCTGCCGGCCGCACGGCTCGCCGCCGCCTTCCGGGAGCACGGCTGGGCCTGGACGGACGGCGACCCGCACCGGTCGGCGTACCGGCTGTGGGTGCCCGACCTGCCCGGTCTGCCGGCAGGGGCGGACGCGCTGCTGCGCGCCCGCGAGCGGGCGATCGAGCGGGATCGCCGCGACGACGCCCGGGAGCTGCGGCGCGAGCTGGGCCGGATCGGGGTGGTGCTGCGCGACGAGGGCAGACGCCAGTACTGGCGGGTCGTCGTCCCGGGTGCGGGACAACCGACTTCGGCCGAGCGGGAGCCAACGGGGCGGTAGCGTCTGTCCCAGGAGATCCTGGGAGCGCGCGATGACCGAGCAGCAGCCGTACCGGGTGGTGTCCCGACACCCCGGCTTCGAGCTGCGCCGCTACCCGGCCCACCTGGTGGCCGAGATGCAGATCCAGGCATCCTTCACCCGGGCGCCGATCGAGGCGTTCCGGCCGCTGGCCGCCTACATCGGGGGCGCCAACCGGGCCCGGCACCCGATCGGCTCGGCCGGGCCGGCGCTGTCGGCGGCCGGCGACTCGGAGAAGATCGCCATGACCGTGCCAGTGGTCCAGATCGAGGGCGAGCGGCCTGGGGCGTACCTGATCCAGTTCGTCATGCCGGCCACCTTCACCACCGCCACCCTGCCCGAGCCGGTGGACACCCGGGTGCGCATCCACGAGGTCCCGGCACGCCTGGCCGCGGCGATGCGGTTCTCCGGGCGGTGGACCGAGCGGGCGTTCGGTCAGCGGGCCACCATGCTCGGCCGTTCGGTGACCGCGGCCGGGCTGCAACCGACCGGCGCGATCCGGTACGCGCGCTTCGACCCGCCGTGGAAGCCGTGGTTCCTGCGCCGCAACGAGGTCGTGCTGCCGGTCGTGGAGTAGCTAGCGGCGACGGTTGTCGACGGTCGGCCAGGCCAGCAGCAGCGCCATTCCCAGCCCGGCGAGCAGCCCGGCCAGCGAGAGCAGCACGTCGGAGTCGGCGGAGTTGATCGGGCTGTTGCCGGCCAGCGCGGTGAACGCCGCGCCGATCGGGAGCAGCATCATCATGGCGACGGCCGCGACCAGCAGCATCGGCACCGGGCCCACCAGCGCGGCGAGACCGGCGAGCGCGTGCTGCCACCACACCGGCCGACCACCCGGCCAGTCCCACGCCAGCAGGGTGACGCCGGTGAGCAGCACCGCGCCGAGCCCGATCATCGGCAGGATGCGCGGGCCGGGCGGGACCGCCCGGACCAGCGCGACACCGCCGATGGCGACCGCACCGAGCCCGACGGCCAGCAGGCGGCGGCCCCGGGTGCGGGCCGGTGCCGCAGCCAGGGCGACGACGACGGTCAGGGCGACCAGGAGCACGCCGGTGACGAAGGCCGCCGGCGTCAGCTCCGGCTCCCGGTCGGTCGGTGACTCGATGCCGGCCGCCACCACCGCCAGCACCCCTGCCACGCAGGCCGCGCCGGTCAACACCCGCCGGTCGGTGGTCGGGGCCCTGCCCCGGTCCCGCCACACCAGGACGGCCGCCAGTACGCCGAGCACCGCCGCACCGTAGACGGCGAGCAGGACTGTCGACCCCGTGCCGGCCGGGTCGGCCCGGTCGATCGCCACGTCGGCCGCGATCCAGAGCCCACCGAGCACGACCGCCGGAGCGCCCCACCGGAGCTGCCCTCGGCCGGCCAGCAGCAGCCCGAGCACGATCGCGGCGATCGCCACGAACCGCAGATCCCGTGCCCAGTAGGCGTTGTTGCCCGGCAGCTGCTCCGACCACGGGCCGATCGGCTCGGTCAACGGTTGCCACACCGCCATGCCGACCGCCCAGAGCAGCACGGCGACGGCACCCAGGAGCAGCCCTACCGGGCGCGCGAATCGCATCCGTCGACGGTAGCGGCCGGGCGGGTTTCCCGGGGGCCGGGGACCCGGTCACCCGACGACGCCGACCGATGACCGCGCGGGGCGGCGACGCAGTGACCGCCCCGTCGGCAACGCACTGGCCAGCGCCGCGAGCAGCAGGCACAGCCCCACCACACCGGCGACCACCGACCACGGCACCACCAGGTCGACGGGGGCGCCGACCTGCTCGGCGAGACCGGCGCGGATGCTGAGCAGACCGACGAACGCGACAACCCCACCCAGCAGCGCGCCGATCAGGACAACCACTGCGGACTCGACCGTGACCAGCCAGAGGACCTGCCGTCGAGTCGCCCCGGCCAGCCGGATCAGCCGCAGGTCGGCGGCGCGGCCAGCGGCGGCCAACAGCAGCGTGTTGGCCACCGCGATGGCGCCGTAACCGGCGGACACCCCGATCAGCAGCAGCGTGAAGAGCCAGACGAGACGGTCCTCGGCGGCGTCCGCCTCGGCCGCCCAGGTGGCGACGTCGACGACCCGCGCGCCGGCCGGAGGGTCGATCCGGTCCCGGACGTACACCGTGGACGTGAGCGCCGACGGGTCGTGCGTACGCACCACGGCCCGGGGCAGGAGCAGGTCGCCGGGGATCGAGGTGTCGGTGACCACTGCGACGACGCGCAGCGACACCGACGTCCCGTCCGCGAAGACCACCGCGTACGCCTCGGACGGCCGCAGGTTCGCCGCCGCGGTGACCACCACCGTGTCGTCACCGCGCAGGTCGTCGAGCGAGCCGGCGACGACGCTCAGCGCCCGGTTCGCGGCGGCGAAGCCGGCCGGATCCACGCCGAGCGCGGTCAGCGGCCGGTCCGCCGGCACTGTTTCGGGGTCGGTGCGGTAGACGGTGGTGGGCAGGAGGGCGGTGCCACCTGTCGCGGCGACGGCCTGGTCCGACAGGCCGGGTGCCCGATCGGGCACCAGGATCCAGCCGGCGTTCACGTTGTCGGCCCGACCTGCCGCGTAGGCGGCGGTGGTGGTGCGCACCATCCCGGACACCAGCACCGCGAACGCGACGGTGAGCAGCACCGGTGCGGCGATGGCGGCGGTCCGCCGGGTCGCGGTCAACGCCCCGCCCCGGACCAGCATTCCGATCGCGCCTCCGGGCCGCCGCACCGGCGACCGCAGCAGCCGCACGACCGGTCCGACCACCGCCGGGGCGAGCACTGTGGCACCGGCCACCAGCGCCATCACCGCGTACAGGGCGTACTGCGCGGCGATCCGGGCCTCGTCGGCGGTCGCCGTACCGAAACTGAGCGCGAGCCCCGCCGCGACGAGGAGCGCACCGGTGGCGACGCGAACCCGCCCGATCGGTCGCTGTTCCACAGCGGCCTCGCGCAACGCCTCCAGCGGGCGGACCCGCGCCGCCCGGCGGGACGCCGACCAGACGGCCAGCAGCGCGATCGCCGGCCCGGCGGCGATCGAGACCACGACCGGCCACAGTTCGTAGCGGACCCGGAAGGTCGATGGTTCGTAGCCGACGTCGACGAGCAGCCGACCCAGCAGCGGGGCGAGCGCCGCGCCGACCAGCAGGCCGACGAGCCCGCCTGCGGCGCCGACGGCGAGCGCCTCGGCGTACACCATGCGGCGGACCTGACGTCCGGTGGCGCCGACGGCGCGCAGCAGGCCCAGCTCGCGCCGGCGCTGCGCGATGGTGAACGCGAAGGTGGAGGCGACCACGAACACCGTGACGAAGCCGGCGAGGGCCGCCGTGGCGGTGAGCACCTGCATGCCGATCCACCGGGTACGAGCGTCGCCGCGCGGTTCCAGCGCACCACGGGCAGCACCGGTGAGCACCTGTCCGTCGCCGCCGACGACTCCGCGAGCCGCCGTGGCGACCCGCTCGGGGTCGGCCCCCGGCGCGAGCACCAGCCCGATGGTCCGGACGCCGGGCGCGAGCGCGGCGGCGACCTCGTCCGCGACATGGACGCCGGGCCCGTCGACCAGACCGGTGACGGTGTACGGCTCCGGGCCGGCGGCGGTCAGCAGGGTGACCGGTGCGCCGGTCCGCAGCCCGAGCGCGCGGTCGACGACGACCTCGCCGGGCCCGCGGGGCGGCTCGCCGGCAGTGATGCGCAGTCCACCCAGTTGGGCACTGGACCAGCCGTGCCCCTGGTGGGCGTCCTCCCGGCGGGGGTCGGCGGCCGAAGGCCGACCGTCGACGAGCGGCTGGGCGTAGAAGGTCCGGTCCGGCACCGCCGCCGCGACACCGGGCAGCGCGGCCAGCCGGCCGACGAGTCCCGCGGTCGCCGTGGCGGACCAGGGCCGGGTCGGCACGAAGGCGTCGGCCGACGCGCCCGCCTCGGGGCTCTGCACCACGACCGCCGCCCGCGCCAACCGGTCCGGCACCTGCGGACGCCCGGCGGCGAGGAGCAGGGTGGCCGCCGCGACAAGCGCGACTCCGATGGCGACGGCCACGAAGGCGCTGGCCGACCGCCGGACGCTCACCACGACCGCTCCGCCGAAACGGTCTCCCGCTCGGCGATCCGGGCGGCGACGGCAGCTGCGGTGATCGGGCCGGTCAGCTCGTCGACGACGCGACCGTCGGCGAGCAGGAGGACCCGATCGGCGTACGCGGCGGCGGCGGGATCGTGGGTCACCATCACCACGGTCTGGCCGTGGTCGTCGACGAGCGCGCGCAGCAGCCGGAGCACCTGCCGGGACGCCGAGCTGTCCAGCGCCCCGGTCGGCTCGTCGGCGAACACCACGGCCGGACGGGTGATCAACGCGCGGGCCACGGCGACACGCTGCTGCTCCCCGCCGGACAGCTCACTCGGCAGGTGCCCGGCCCGGTCGGCGAGTCCGACCGCGTCGAGGGCGGCGACGACGTCTGCGGCCGGCGGGCGGCGGCGGGCCAGGCGCGACGGCAGCTCGACGTTCTGCGCGGCGGTCAACGTGGACACCAGGTTGAACGCCTGGAACACGAAACCGATCCGGTCGCGCCGCAGCCGGGTCAGCTCGTCCTCGCCGAGGTCGTCGAGGCGTACGCCGTCGATCGTGACGACCCCCTCGGTCGGGCGGTCCAGCCCCGCCGCGCAGTGCAGCAGTGTCGACTTTCCCGAGCCCGAGGGGCCCATCACCGCCGTGAACGTGCCGCCCGCGAAGCTCGTGGTCACGCCGTCGAGCGCCGTCACCCGCCGGTCTCCGGCGCCGTACACCGCCCGCAGCCCTGTCAGGGTCACCGTGTCTGTGGTCATGACCGTCACGGTCCCGAATACGGGGGGTGCGGCGCGTCGTGCCGGGGCGGGCACTTTCCGGCCCACCCCCGGGCGGAGTCGAAGGCGCGCGAACCCCACCGGGTCGTCCCCGGGGATGACCACCCACGGGTGGACGCGGTCGGACCGCCCCGCCGATACGGTCTGACAGGTGACAGCTCTCCTGCTGACCCGGCGGCTGCGGCCGGTGGATCTGTACACCGTGGACGCCGTGCTCGCCGTGGCGGTCGGCGGGCTGCTCTGCCCGTACGCGGCGCTGGAGTCACCGCTGCGCGGGGGCGTGGACGAACCGCTCTGGGTGTCGGTGCTCGTCGGGATGGCCATCGGGCTGCCGCTCGCCGGCCGGCGACGGTGGCCGATCCCCGTCGCCGTCGCGATCAGCGCGGTCACCACCGTCGCCCTGATCACCGGCGTGATCCCCAACTTCGCCGCCGCCGCTCCGGCCCTCGCCATCAGCCTGTCCTTCTACACGGTGGCCGTGTCGACCACCACGCGCCTTTCGCTGCTCTGCGCCGCCGGTTGCCTCGCTCTGGTGAGCGTCGCCCTGGTGCTGACAGCAGGTGACCTCTGGTCTCGGACCGGTGCCGTCGTCTACGCCGCCGTCATGGTCGCGCCGGCCTGGGTGATCGGTTGGCTGCTCCGGGAGCGACGCGCCCTCGCCACCCGGCAGAGCGACCAGCTGGTCCGTCAGGCCGCCACCGAGGAGCGGTTGCGGGTGGCGCGCGAGCTGCACGACGTGGTCGCGCACACGCTGAGCCTCATCGTGGTGAAGGCGGCCGTCGCCAACCACGTCGCCGAGGCCGACCCCCGCGAGGCGGGCGCCGCGCTGCGGGTCATCGAGGAGACCGGCCGCACTGCGTTGACCGACGTGCGTCGCGTGCTCGGCGTCCTGCGTGAGGACAGCCCGTACGCGCCGACGCCCGGGCTGGACGAGTTGCCGGTCCTCGCCCGGCAGGCGGCGATCGGCGGCGTCGACGTGCAGCTCGACGTGCGGCGGGAGGAGCCGGTAGGCGTGGTGCCGGAGTCGGTGGGCCTCGCGGTGTACCGGATCGTGCAGGAGGCGGTGACGAACGTGGTGAAGCACGCGGCGCCGGCGGCGTGCCGGGCCACGGTGACCGTCCTGCCCGACCAGGTGCGGGTGGAGGTGACCGACGACGGCAAGCGTCCGGTCCTGCTCGGCGGGGAGGGGCACGGGTTGATCGGCATGCGGGAACGGGTGGCGTTGCACGGCGGGGAGTTCCGCGCCGGCCCACGCTCCGACGGTGGCTTCGCGGTGACGGCCAACCTGCCCTACCGGGTGGCCGCGTGATCCGCGTCCTGATCGCCGACGACCAGGCGCTGCTGCGCGGCAGTTTCCGGCTGCTGGTCGATCTCAGCCCGGACTGCACCACTGTCGGCGAGGCCGGCACCGGCGTGCAGGCCGTCGCGTTGACCGGGCAGCACCGGCCGGACGTGGTGCTGATGGACGTCCGGATGCCGGAGATGGACGGCATCGACGCGACCCGGCGGATCTGCGCCGACCCGGCGACGGCCGGCACCCGGGTCATCATCCTGACCACGTTCGACCTGGACGAGTACGTCTACGGTGCGCTGCGCGCCGGGGCCAGCGGGTTCCTGCTCAAGGACACCCCACCGGCGGACCTGCTGACCGGGATCCGGGTGGTCGCCGACGGGGAGGGGCTGCTCGCGCCGACGGTGACCCGGCGGCTGATCGACGAGTTCGCCCGACAGCCGGAGCCGACCCGCCCGCTGCCCCGACAGCTCGACGGGGTGACCGACCGGGAACGGGAGGTGCTGGCGCTGATCGCCCGCGGCCTGTCCAACGCGGAGCTGGCCGCGCACCTCAACCTCAGCCAGGCCACCGTCAAGACACACGTCGGGCGGCTGCTGACCAAGCTGGCGGTCCGCGACCGGGCGCAACTGGTCATCGTCGCGTACGAGACGGGTCTGGTGGGGCCGGGCGGCCTACGCTGAGCCGGTCGGCCGTGCACCCAGGAGGAGACATGACCCGGTACGTCGCGCTGCTGCGCGGAGTCAACGTCGGCACCACCCGCCTGGCCATGGCCGACCTGCGCCGGATCGTCACCGACCTCGGGCACGAGTCCGTCGAGACGTACCTGCAGAGCGGCAACGTGGCCTTCGGCAGCACCGTGCGCGACGCGGAGAAGTTGGCCGCCGGCATCGAGCGGGCGCTCGCCGACGAGCTGGGGCTGACCGTGCCGGTGCTGGTCCGCAGCGGCCGGGAGTTGGCGGCGGTGGCGGGTGGCAACCCGTACGCCGAGGTCGAGGACGACCCGAAGCTCCTGCTGGTGGCGTTCCTGGCGACCCCTCCGGCGAAGGCCATGGTGGACGCGCTCGCCGTGCCCGGCGGTGAGAACGTGTCGTTCACGGTGACCGGCCGGGAGGTCTTTTTGCACTTCCCCGACGGCGGTTACGGCCGGACGAAGTTCACCAACGCCTACCTGGAGAAGAGGCTCGGCGTGGTGGCCACGACCCGCAACTGGAAGTCGGTGCGCGCCCTGGCGGAGCTGGCCGCCGGCTGACCGGGCGGGCGCGGGCGCCCGCCCGGGACCGGTCAGAAGTGGTACGCGGTCTCGTACTCGGGCACCAGCACCCGGCTGCGCGGCGAGATCCGACGCACCGCCGCGATCATGTCGTCGAGCCGGTCACGGTCGGCCGGCGCGACGACCGGCGGGTTGCGCAACGGCGTCTCGAAGTTGTCCCAGTGCACCGGCACCACGACCTTCGGGTAGTCCAGACCGGCCAGCAGCCGGGGCAGGTAGTCACCCGTGGTGGTGGCGTTCTGCATGGCCACCATCGCCACGTCCGGCGCGAGGCCGGTGAGGTTGCGCTCGGCGACGTCGCTGGCCCCGGTGAAGTAGACCGACGGGCCGCGCTCGACCCGCAGCAGGTAGCCCAGCGTGTCGCCCTCCGGGAGGTCGGCGATGGTCGCCGGCTGCGCCGGCTGGCTCACCCGCACCCCGGGGAAGGCCACGGAGTACGACGCGTTGCGGCTGTGCAGCGAGCCGACCACCTCGACGCTGTGGTCGCCGAAGTCGAGCACCTCCCCGCCCTTGACGGCGCTGAGCTGCGTCGACGGCACCCCGTAGGCCAACCCCAGGTGGTACGCGGTGAGCGTGCCGAACACCCGCGCGCCGGTACGCCCGGCGATGTACGGCACGTCCATGAAGTGGTCCCAGTGGGTGTGCGTGACCAGGACTGTCGTGGCCTTCTCGACGCGCGGGTCGATCACGTCGGTGCGCACGGTCAACGGGGCGTCCGTCCTGAACGGAGGGGTGAACAGCCCGGTGTCGATTCGGCTGAGGAACGGGTCGACCAGGACGGTCCGGTCGGCGATGTCGATGCGCCAGCCGGCCGTACCCCACCAGCGGAAGCTGACCGCGCCGGTGCGGCGGCTGGCGGGGGTCGGCGCGGCGGCCGGCGGCGCGGCCTGGGCCGGGGTGGTCGAGGTGGCGGCGAGGCCGCCGGCCGAGACCAGGGCGGTGGTGGCAGCGGCGTCCCGCAGGAAGCGACGGCGGTCGAGGTTGGGCATGCGGATCTACTCCCCGTGCTCGGGTGATCGGTCGACACGAGCCAACCAGCGCCACCACGTCCCGGTCCAAGATCGAACGCTGTCAGCTCCGATACGTCATCGCATATCGTGCCTGCTCAGCGACCGCCCCTCCGGCGCTCGGACGCCCGGAAACTCACTCGCCGCGCAGCGTTTCGACGGCCGTGCGGGCGGCCTCTCCCATCGCCAGGTCCACGTCGATCCGGCGCGGGGTCAGCTCGTCGGCGCGGGCGAAGACGGCGATGGCGTACCGGCCGCCGTCGGGGTATTCGGCGACGCCGGCCTCCAGGTGCAGGCCGGGCAGGGTGCCGGTCTTGCCGGAGACCCGGACGCCGGGCGGGAAGCCGGCGGCCAGCCGGGTCCAGAAGAGCTGCCGTGCCATCCAGGTGCGGACCATCGCGCAGGCCGCCGCCGGGCCGGCCTCGTCCCGCCAGATCAGGGTGAGCAGGCGGGTGATCTCCCGGGCGGTGCTGCTGGTGGTGTGCGCGGGGTCGAAGACCCGCATGGCCTGGACCCGCTCCGCGGGCAGCGTCGGGAAGATCCGCGCGAACTCCGCCTCGGTCCGCGCCCCCACGTCGGCGAGCATCATCTCGACCAGCTCCCGAGGACCGCCGAGAACGCGGGTGCGGGTGAGGCCCAGCTCGGCGGCGAGCATCGGCAGCAGGTCCGGGCCGACCCGGCGCAGCAGCAGGTCGGCGGCCGTGTTGTCGCTGACCGACATGGCGAAGTACGCGAGGTCGCGCAGCGACACCTCGGCGTCGTCGACGCAGCCGGCCAGCCCCCACCCGCCGAGCCGGTCGGCGGCGGTGACCAGGACCCGTTCGGTGGGGTCGAGCTGGCCGGCGTCGACCTGCCGGGCGAACTCCAACACCAGCAGGATCTTGAAGATCGACGCGATCACCACCTGCTCGTCGGCACGCACCCCGACCTGCCGGCCCACGGCGGCCGGGTGCACGGCGTCGACGTCCACCGCGTCCAGGTCGACGGCGTGCAGGCTGGCCGTCACCCCGACGCCCGCGAAGATGGCCTCGATCCGCTCCCCCACATCCACCCGGGCACGGTATCCAGTGGCGGTGGTCCGCCGCTGGCGTAGGGTCCGGCCGTGGACCTGCTCCGGCACCTGCGGCACTTCGTGGTGGTCGCCCACGAGCTGCACTTCGGGCGGGCGGCCGAACTGCTCGGGATGGCCCAGCCGCCGTTGAGCCAGTCGATCCAGCGGCTGGAACGGGAGCTGGCTGTCGAACTGTTCGACCGCTCCCGCCGCCAGGTGCGGCTCACCACCGCCGGCGGTCTGCTGCTCGCCGAGGCGGAGGAACTGCTCGCCGGCGAGGGCCGGCTGCGCAACCTCATGGGCCAGGTCCGGGCGGGCGAGCTGGGCATCCTGCGTGCCGGGGTGCCGCCGGAGACCCCGGCGGTGACGCTGCGCGCGCTGCTGGACCAGCTCACCGGCCGAGCGCCCGGCCTGGACGTGGAGCTGCACGAGCTGACCACCGCCGAGCAGGTGCGGATGCTCACCGAGCGGAGGTTGGATGTGGGGCTCGTGCACCATCCGGTCGAGGCCGACGGGCTGCGCTTCGGGGCGCCGGTGGACGTACCCCTGGGGGTGTTGCTACCGCGGACCTCGCCGCTGGCCCGCGGCCGGGAGGTGCCGCTCGCGGCGCTGGCCGGCCTTGACCTGGTGGCCGCGCCCCGGGCCACCGCGCCGGGCTGGCACGACCACCTGCTCGCGGTGTGCCGGCGGCACGGCTGGCGCCCGGCGCGGGTGCGGCCGGCGCGCAACCCGGAGTTCCTGTTCGGGTTGGTGCTGGCCGGCGGTGGGGTGGCCGTGGAGCCGGCGACGCTGGCACGCCGGGAACCCCGGATCGCGTGGCGGCCGATCGCCGACGCCTCGCTGACGAAACGCACCTCGGCGGTCTGGCCGCAACGGTCGGCGCATCCGGCGGCCCCGATGGTCGGGCAGCTCGCCGCCGAGGTGCTGGCCGTCGCCGAGCCCACGCCGCCCACGCCGCCCTCGGTGCCGGCGGCGCGACCCTGGCCGGTGTTGTTCGACACGACCGGGTGAACCGGGAGGCGGTGCGTTCGTCACCTCGCGTTGGGCGGTGAATCGTCCACCCGCTCGGGTATGGGATGACGGGTAACGAAGACGCGAAGGAGCCGCAGTGGCACTCACGATTCCTGACATCAGCCTGAACGACGGCACCACCATCCCGCAGCTCGGCTTCGGGGTGTTCCAGATCGAGCCGAAGGACACCGTCGCGGCGGTGACCACGGCCCTCAAGGCGGGCTACCGGCACATCGACACCGCCGAGATGTACGGCAACGAGGCCGAGGTCGGCGAGGCGATCCGCGTGTCCGGCCTCGACCGGGGCGACGTCTACGTGACCAGCAAGCTGAACAACGGCTTCCACCGCCCGGACGACGCCCGCAAGGCGTTCGACTCGACGCTGGCCGCGTTGAAGATGGACTACATCGACCTGTTCCTGATCCACTGGCCGCTGCCGACGCTGTACGACGGCGGCTTCGTCTCGACCTGGAAGGTGCTGGAGGAGTTCCAGCGCGACGGTCGGGCCCGTTCGATCGGCGTGTCGAACTTCCAGGTGCCGCACCTGCGTCGGCTGGCCGACGAGGCGAGTGTGGTGCCGGCGGTCAACCAGATCGAGGCGCACCCGTACTTCGGCAACGACGAGGTGCGCGCCTACGGCCGCGAGCACGACATCCGCACCGAGGCGTGGTCGCCGATCGCGCAGGGCAACGTGCTCGACGACCCGACGGTGGTCGACATCGCCGAGCAGCTCGGCCGCACCCCGGCCCAGGTGGTGCTGCGGTGGCACGTGCAGCGCGACGACA
This sequence comes from Micromonospora sp. NBC_00617, assembly GCF_045161355.1. Classification (NCBI taxonomy): domain Bacteria; kingdom Bacillati; phylum Actinomycetota; class Actinomycetes; order Micromonosporales; family Micromonosporaceae; genus Micromonospora; species Micromonospora sp. NBC_00617. The sequence goes on from NZ_CP107751.1 coordinate 4,644,967, forward strand.
TCATCTTCCCGAAGTCGATCACGCCGAAGCGGATCGAGGAGAACACCCGCATCTTCGACTTCGAGCTGGACGACGCGACGATGGAGCGGATCACCGCACTGGACAAGGGCGAGGCCGGGCGGCAGGGCCCGAACCCGGACACCTTCGCCTACGTGCCCCGCTGACGCTCGAATGACGGTGCTGCCGCTCAGTCATCGGTGTGGCTGAGCGGCAGCGCGCTCCTTCTCGGAGGTTCACGAGCCGACGCGCTCGGCGAGCCGGCGGAACACCGCCTGGGTCGGCGAGCCGGGCTCGGGAACGTAGACGATCAACCGCTGCTCGGTCTCCGGCACCAGCAGCACGCGGCACTCGAACTCCAGCGGCCCCAGCTCGGGATGCGCCACCCGCTTCACGATGGGACGGCGCTCCTCGACGTCGTGCTCGGCCCACAGGCGAGCGAAGTGGGGCGAGGTGCCGAGCAGTTCGGTGACCAGCTCACGGATCGCCGGGTCGGCGGGGTAGCGACCGTAGGCGGCGCGCAGATCCGCCACCGTGCTGTGCACGAACCGGCGTACGTCGGCATCGGTCCAGTGGGCGTCGGTCATCGGCTGCCGGAACGTCCAGCGGATCATGTTGCGCTCCGCGTCCGGCACGGCCGCGAGATCCCCCACGAAGCGCGTGGCCAGACGGTTCCAGGCCAGCACGTGGTACGCGGCGTCGACGAGGTACGCCGGGGTTTCGGTCATCGCGTCGAGCAGGTGCCGCAACCCGGGGGTCACCTCCCGGCTCGGTCCGACGGTCGCGGGCGGGTGCTCCCCGGCGATCCGGAACAGATACTCCCGCTCGTCGCGGCTCAGCAGCAGCGCCCGGGCCATCGCGGCGAGCACCTGCCGGGACGGGTGTGGCCCGCGGCCCTGCTCCAGGCGGATGTAGTAGTCGATCGACATCCCGGCGAGCTGAGCGACCTCCTGTCGACGCAGCCCGGGGGTGCGCCGACGTGTCCCGTCGGGGAGGCCGACCTCGGCGGGGCTCAGGCGGGCGCGGCGGGTGCGCAGGAACGCCGCCAGTTCGTCACGTCGCAGGCCGCTGCTCGTCATCCCTCCAGGATGCCTCGGGCGGGTTCAGCCAGGGTGGTACCGCCGGTCCCAGGCTCGGCCCGTCCCTGTCCGCTGGCCGTCGCCGGGGTGAGGCTCGACGGCATGACGAACATGATCGCCCTGATCACCGGGGCCAACAAGGGAATCGGCCTCGCCACCGCACGACAGCTCGGCGGCCTCGGGATGACCGTCCTGGTGGGCGCCCGCGACGCCGAGCGGGGCCGGGCCGCGGAGCGGGAGCTGCGCGACGGCGGCGCGGACGCGGTGTTCGTGCCGCTGGACGTCACCGACGCGGAGTCGGTGACGGCCGCCGCGAAACGGGTGGAGGCGGAGTACGGCCGGCTGGACGTGCTGGTCAACAACGCCGGCATCGTGCGCGCCGACGGGGCGCGGGGGCTGCCCAGCGAGACGACGGTGGCGACGCTGCGCCAGCTGTACGAGACGAACGTCTTCGGGGTGGTGACGGTGACCAACGCGCTGCTGCCGCTGCTGCGCCGGTCGCCGGCGGCGCGGATCGTCAACGTCTCCAGCGAGGTCGGCTCGATCGCGGTGATGACCGACCCGGACGGCGCGCTGTTCGAGTTGACCTCCGTGCCGTACCCGTCGTCGAAGGCGGCGCTGAACATGCTCACCGCCATGTACGCCAAGGAGCTGCGCGACACCCCGATCAAGGTGAACGCGGCGAACCCCGGCTACTGCGCCACCGACCTGAACGGCAACAGCGGCTTCCGCACGGCCGAGCAGGGCGCCGAGGTGAGCGTGCACCTGGCGACGCTGCCGGCCGACGGCCCGAGTGGGCTGCTCTGGGGCTTCCAGATGGACGCCGGCGGGGGGTACGGCGTACTCCCCTGGTGAGACGAGCGCTTGACCTGGAGCGCACTCCAGCCGCCAGGGCCGCTCCGCCGACCTCAGTCGTCGGTCGGCGGGGCGGTCAGGTCGAGCTGCCAGTCGTTGGCACGCATCAGGTGCCCGGGTGGGTACTCGAAATCCGTCTCGCCCAGCAGGGTGAAGCCCGCCTTGCGGCAGACCGCGTTCGAGGCGGGGTTGTCGACGGACGGGTACGCGTGCGCGTAGCGCCGGTCCCGTCGGGCGCGGGCCACGTCGAGCGCCGCACGCACCCCGACGGTGGCCAGCCCCTGCCCCCGGTACGCGGGCAGCACCGCCCAGCCCAGCTCGTACACCTGTTGGTCGCGCCACTCGCGGGCCCAGTAGCCGACGCTGCCCGCCCGCGCGCCGTCCGGCAGCACCACTGTGAACATGCACCCCTGCCCGCCCTCGGCGAAGTGCACGTACCGGTCGTGCCGGGCGAGCACCTGCTCGTCGGTCTCCGGGCCGCCGGTGTGTCTGCGCGTGTCCGGTGAGTTGAGCTGCCGCAGCAGATCGAGGTCATCCTCGTGCCACGGCTCGATGCGTACCTGCGTCATTCCGTCCCCTTCGTCGAGGCCAGTCAAGCCGATCCCACCGACATTGCGGCCCGGAACAGCGCCCGCTAGTTCCGATCTAGCGGGTGGTCGGTCGTCACCTCGCGCCCTGTGGTGGGCGGCGTCGTTGTTCTCACCAACCACGACGTCGCCGGCCATCGGACGAGAGGTAGGGATGATGAACAGACGCTCCACCGGCCTGGCCATCGAGGCAGAGGGGCTCACCCGCTCGTTCGGGGAGACCCGCGCGCTGGCCGGCATGGACCTGCGGGTGCCCGCCGGCACCGTCTACGGCCTGCTCGGCCCGAACGGGGCGGGCAAGACCACAGCGGTCCGGGTGCTGGCGACGCTGCTGCGTCCCGACGGCGGCACCGCGCGGGTGTTCGGGCACGACGTGGTGACCGAGGCTGACAGGGTCCGCAGCCGGGTCAGCCTCACCGGCCAGTACGCCTCGGTCGACGAGGACCTGACCGGTACGGAGAACCTGGTGCTCCTGGCCCGCCTGCTCGGTCTGCGCAAGCCGGCCGCCCGCGAGCGTGCGGCGGCGCTGCTCGCCGCGTTCGGTCTGACCGAGGCGAGCGATCGGCAGGTGAAGAAGTACTCCGGTGGGATGCGGCGGCGCATCGACATCGCCGCGAGCATCCTCAACACGCCTGACCTGCTCTTCCTCGACGAGCCAACGACGGGTCTCGACCCGCGTAGCCGCAACCAGGTGTGGGAGATCGTCCGGGCCGTGGTGTCGCACGGGACGACAGTGCTGCTGACCACCCAGTACCTCGACGAGGCCGACCAGCTCGCCGGGCGGATCGCGGTCGTCGACCATGGCCGGGTGATCGCGGAGGGCACCCCGGGCGAGTTGAAGTCGTCGGTCGGCTCGGGCACCGTCCACCTGCGACTGCGCGACCCCGGTCAGCGGCCGCAGGCCGAAAAGGTGCTCCGGGAGGCACTCAACGTGCCGGTGCAGCTCCCCGCGGATCCGGTCGCGTTGACCGCCCGGGTCGGCGAGGCGGGCAGCGACCTCGACGCCAGCGCGCAGGCCGCCCGCGCGCTCGGTGACCTGGCCCGCGCCGGCATCGTCGTCGACGACTTCTCCCTCGGCCAGCCGAGCCTGGACGAGGTCTTCCTGGCCCTGACCGATCATCCGGCCGTGTCGGCCGACGAGCGCGACGACGAGCTGGAGGCAGCCCGATGAGCGACACCACGACCGCCACCACTGCCGAACGGGCGCCGTCGGTCTACGTGCCGTCCGCCGAGGCGCTGGCGACAGTCCTCGCGCCGGGCGCGCGACCGGCCCGACCCAGCGCGCTGGGGGCGTCGCTCACCTTCGGTTGGCGGGCCCTGCTGAAGATCAAGCATGTGCCGGAGCAGCTCTTCGACGTGACCGCGTTCCCGATCATCATGGTGCTGATGTTCACGTACCTGTTCGGTGGCGCCCTCGCCGACAGCCCGCGCGACTACCTGCAGTTCTTCCTGCCCGGCATCATGGTGACCAGCGTCGTGATGATCACCATGTACACCGGCGTCGGCCTCAACACCGACATCGAGAAGGGCGTCTTCGACCGCTTCCGGACGCTGCCCGTCTGGCGGCCAGCCGCCCTGGTCGGCATGATCTTCGGCGACGTGTTGCGCTACGTCCTCGCCGCCCTGGTCATCCTCGGCGTCGGGTTGGCGCTCGGCTTCCGGCCCGCCGGTGGCGTCGTCGGGGTGGCCAGCGGGATCGGGCTGCTGGTGATCTTCTCGTTCGCGTTCTCGTGGGTGTGGACGTTCTTCGGGCTGATCCTGCGCAGCGAGAAGTCGGTGATGGGGGTCAGCATGATGGTGCTGTTCCCGCTGACGTTCCTCAGCAACGTCTTCGTCGAGCCGAGCACCATGCCGGGCTGGCTCCAGGCGTTCGTGAAGGTCAACCCGGTGACGCAGCTGGTGGCCTCGGTGCGCGCGGTGATGGCCGGCGAGTCGGACCCGTCCGCCACGATGTGGTTGCTGGTGTGGAGCGTCGGCTTCGTGCTCGTCTTCGGCACGCTGACCATGTACAAGTACAACCGCCGCTGACCCGGCCGCAGCGGCGGGATCAGAGCTGCCAGCGCAGTGGCTCAAGCGGCAGGTAGCGGCAGGTGCTACCGGTCGCGACGGACTCGCGCAGGTGACCGCTGAGCGCCGGATGGCGTTCGTCGAGCTTGCGCAGGGTGTCCCGGATCCGCGCGGTGACCGTCTTGCGGGCCCGCTCGGCCTCGTCGCCCAGCCGCCGGCTCCGGCCGGCCAGCCCCGCCGCGGCGCGCAGCTCGTCGAGCAGCGCGCCGCGCTCGGTGTCCAGCGCGGCCGCCCTGCGCTCGTCGCCGCGTGCGGCGGCCCGGTCGATCTCCTCGTCGAGGCGGGTCAGGTGCCGCCGGTAGCGGACCTTCGCCTCGTCGTCGAGGACCGGATCGCCGCCCATCCGGCGGGCGGCCACCAGCTCCGGCCCGGCGGCCGGATCGAGCAGCTCCACCGCCGGCACGTCGCGGCCCGGTCGACTCAGCAGCAGGTGCAGGTCGTGCAGGCCCTTGGCGTCGGGCAGATGCGCCACGACACCGGCGTACGCGAGCTGCCAGACCGGGCCGTCGCGCCGAAACGCGTACGCCTCGGCCGGCGGGTGGGGCGGCGTCACCTGACGCCGGCCGACGGCCTGGCCCACCTCGGTGGTCCGGCCCGGAAGGCCGACTCGGCGTGGCCCGGCGTCCTCGTCGCGGCCGGCGACGTGGCCCGGCTCGACGCCGGCCGGTTCCGAGACGGCAAGCCGGAGGAGCACCTGTCGCATGCCGAGGGCGGTGGCGTCCCGCGCGATGGCGGCGCGCAGGTCGACCAGCGTCGCGGCGTCGCCCGGGTGGTCGCGGCCGGCCAGGGTGTTCACCAGCCCGGCGCCGGCGATGAGCGACCAGGGTCGGGAGCCCATCCGGTCGGCGGCCTCGCGGGCCGCCGTGAATCCGGCGATCGCGTCGTCCCAGCGTTCCTCGGCGGCGTCGACCACGGCGAGCCAGTGGTCGACGGGCCCACTGATGTCGCAGCCGAAGAGCCCGACCGCCCACTGCCCCCGGTGCGGGGTCAGCGCGGCCCGCGCGTCGCGGCAGCGCCGCGGATCGCGGGACGCGGCGGCGGCCTGCGCCCGCAGGCGCAGCCACAGCGGTGACACCGGGCGTGGGTAGTGGATGTCGGCGGCCTCGATGACAGCGGTCAGCCGCACCGCCGTCTCGTCATCGCCGCGCTCGGCCGCCGTGATCGCCGACAGCAGCTCCCGGTAGGGGTAGTCGGTCGGCGCCCACTCGTGCAGCAGCGCGTCGATCTCGTCGAACCGCCCCTGCAACAGCAGCCGGGCCCAGCGCAGGTGATGGCCCATGAAGGCGAGCTCCGCGTGCCCCGGGTCGGACAGGTCGGCGATGACGGTGAACCGCTCGTCGGCCTCGGCGAAGTCGCCCCGGAACGCCGCGATGATCCCGCCGTCGACGGCCGCCGCCATCCGGGGACGGGCCAGGTCACCCTGCTGACCCACGGTGACGAAGGCGGTGAACTCCTCGACGAAGCGGGGGTCGCCCAGTTCCAGCAACGCCACCCAGCGCAGCGAGGTGGCCCAGAGCTCGGTCTCCCGGTCGCCCGAGCGGCGGGCCACCTCCCTGATCTCGGCGGTGAGCGCGGCTCGCGCCGCCGCGGTGCCCAGGCCCCAGGTGGTGTCGTGGCGGGCCCACAGGCTGAAGGTGAGCGCCTCGTCGTCGCGGCCGGAACGGGCGATGGTCTCCGTCGCGGTGATCAGATCGGCCACCAGCGTGGCCACCGACGCGGTGGCGGACGGCTCGCCGATCAACCGCTGGTACGCCTCGCGCACCAGGTTCGCGCTGTCGACCGAGCGGGTGGTGTCCACCTGGCGTGACCGGTGCACGGTGAGCGCGACGCGGGCCAGCAGCACCGGGTCGTCGAGCGTGCGGGCCAGCGTCGCGGCCTCGGCGAGCAGGCGTACGGCCTCGTCCCGACCGGCGTGGTGATATTGCACCTCACCGAAGTCGACGAGCAGCCGGACCCGCTGCGCCGGGTCCTCGACGATCTCCAACGCCCGGCGGAAGTGCAGCCCGGCCTCGTCGGCGGCGAGCCGGGCGAACGCGTCCCGCCCGGCGGCGACCAGCAGCTCGACGACCCGGGCCCGGTCGAGCGCGGCGCCGGCCAGGTAGGCGTGTCGGGCCAGGGCGGCCGGGATCAGCCGGTCGGTCAGGGCGGTCGGCGGGTCCACCGCACGGACCACCGCGGCGTGGCGAGCCTGCCGGTCGTCGGCGGTGAGCCCGTCGTAGAGGGTCTCCCGGACCAGATCGTGGGCGAAGGCGAACCGGCCACCGCTGCGGGCCACCACCAACCGGGCGGTCACCGCCTGGTCGAGCAGCCGGTCGACAGGCCCCGCCGGGGCCGCCGCGCTGGCCGCCAGGACCTCCCGGTGGAACTCACGGCCGAGCACGGCGGCGACGGTCAGCGCCTCGACCACCGCCGCGGGCAACTGGTCGAGCCGCTGGCGCACCGCCTCCCGTACGCCGGGCGCGATGGTGCCGGTCGTGCCGTCGGCATGCCACAGCCGGGCGGTCTGTTCGACGAAGAACGGGTTGCCGCCGGTACGCCGGTGCACCTCGTCGGCCAGGTCGGCGTCGGGCTCCCGCCCGGCGGTACGTGCCATCAACGCGGCCACCTCGTCGCGGGCGAGGCCGGTGAGAGTGATCGTGGTGGCCTTGGCGACCAGCGGCATCAGCAGCGGGCGTAACGGGTGCTCGCTCGCCTCGACCTCCGCGTCGCGGTACGTGCCGATCAGCAACAGCCGCTCGAACCAGGTGTGCTGGGCGGCGAACGCCAGCAGCCGCAGCGAGGCCGGGTCGGCCCAGTGCAGGTCGTCGAGGACGACCACCACCGGCCGGTGCGCCGAGACCGCGACCAGCGCGGCGGTCACCGCGTCGTACAGGGCGAACGCCTCCTGGTCGGCGACGTGGCTGCCGTCGTCCGGACCGGTCCAGGCGGCGGCGAGGCCGGGCACGTCACCGGTGCCGGTCTCGCCGAGCAGGGCGGCGAGGCCAGGCACGTTACCGGTGCCGGTCTCGCCGAGCAGGGCGGCGAGGGCCGGCTCGGCGTCCGGTCGGGCGAGCGCCCAGTCGTCGGCGGAGCGGCGCAGGGCGCGCAAGACCTGCACCCACGGCCAGTAGCCGGGGGCACTGTCGGAATCCCAGCAGGCCGCGCCGAGCACGAGCGCGCCGCGCCGGCGGGCCTCCCGCGCCATCGATGTGACGAGGGTGGTCTTGCCGATGCCCGGCTCGCCGGTGACCAGGACGAAGCCGCCGTGGCTCGTGGCGGCCCGATCCAGCTCGGCGCGCAGCAGACCCGCGGGGTGATCCCGCCCGATGATGGCGTCGCCGACCCGCGCGTCCATGGTTCCCAGACGGTACTGGACCCCACCGACGCTGAGCGTCGAGATCGGCAGCCGACAGCTGGTGCCTACGTCATCGTTCCCTATCCTTCCTCATGAGGCTAGGATAGGGAACGATGACGGAAGAAATGTACTCGGTCGAACAGGTTGCCGACCGGCTCGGCCTGCACGTGCGGACTGTGCGCGGCTACATCCGCTCCGGCCGGCTGCGCGCCGTGCGGATCGGCAAGCAGTACCGGATCGCCGCCAGCGATCTCGACGCGCTCACCGGACGCCCGCCCGCCGCCACCGTGGCCGGCCAGGCCGAGGTGTCGAGCATCGTGCAGATCGACGGTGTCGACCGGGCCGCCGCGGACCGGCTCGGCACGCTCGTGCTGGCCAGCGTCAACACCGGGCACGACCCGGCCCGGCCGCTGCGGGTGCAGACCGTGCACGACGATGACCGCCACCGCCTGAAGATCATCATTCTCGGTGATCCCGCCGGCACCGCCGAGGTGCTGCACCTGCTCGACGCCGTCCTCAACGCCGACAACGGCCTACTCGACCGGGAGGTCCACAATGCCTGACGAGATCCAGGAACGCGCCGGGGTGTCGGTGCTGGTCTGCGATCCGGCCGGCCCGACCGTCGCCACCGAACAGGACGCGCTGGACCTGATCGGCGCGGCCTTCGCCGGCGCGCAGGTGGTCGCAGTGCCGGCCAACCGACTCGACGAACGCTTCTTCTCGCTGGGCACCCGCTTCGCCGGCGACGTGATGCAGAAGTTCGTCAACTACCGGCTGCGCCTGGCCGTCGTCGGTGACATCTCGGCGCACCTGGACGGCAGCTCGGCGCTACGGGCTCTGGTGCACGAGTCGAACCAGGCCGGGCACATCTGGTTCGTCCCCGACCTCGACGCCCTCGACGAGCGCCTCCGCGCTATGTCCTAGCCGCCTCGGCGTCGTGCACGACAGCCATCTCGACCGCGTCCGGTTCAACGCCCCGGGCCTGGGCCTGATCGGCAGCCCAGCGCAGGTATGCGAGCCACTCCTCCGACGACCAGCCGGAATGACGGCCAACCCCTGCCTCGCTGGGGAGACGGCTGGCCACGACGCGGTCGAGGATCAGCGGCTGCACGCCGCCAACCCCTCGCCGGTAGCTGGCGAAGTAGAGGACCTTCGTGAACAATCCCGGCCCCAACCACGGCAGGCGCGCGTGGTTGGGGTCGCGGAAGCGGCGGTACGCGGTGCGCAACGCGTCCTCGTCGGGTGCTGATGGGGACACCTCCTCAAGCGCGTACGCCAGGCGTTTGCCATCGGGGTCGGCGCCGAGCGATCTGGCGGCGCGCCACGGCCCGTACCCGATGGGTCCGTAACCCCAGACCAGCACGGCGGTCAGCAGCTGGCGGGGGCTCGCGGAGCCAGCCCGGTACGCATCGGCCACCGCGAAGACGTCCCGCCGCCAGACATCGCCGCTCACTGGAAAGGTGTCCGGCCAGACGTCTGGCGGCAACCCCGCCCGCCACCGGTCCGGCTTCACGGTGACCGGGGCCTGCTCCCCCGGTAACGGTCTCTGCATGGCTACCTCCCTCAGGTCGCGCGCTTGGGGACCTACACCGTTCGGACGCTACGGTCGAGCACTCGTGCACGCCGTCCGCTGACGCCATGTCGCGGTATCGAGCGCCTGCCTGCCCTACGCGCGTCTCCGGCACGGTCAGTTCGGTGAGTCGAACGCATCCCCCGGCGACGGGGTCAGGCAGTCTGTTCGGCATGGGGCCAGAAATCGTCATCGCAGTGGTGTCCGCCGCCGTGTCGCTGATCAGCGTCGCGGTGACGTACCGGACTGCTGTCGTCACCCACCGCCTGCAGGACGAGGCACGCAACCGCGACAAGGTCGAACTCGCCGAGGAGTTGTTCCGGCGTTACCGGGTGCCACTGTTGGCGTCAGCCCAATCGCTGCAGTCTCGGCTGCACAACGCGCTCAGCCGAAACTTCCTGCGCACGTACCTGCACTCCGGCGACAGCGAGGAGCTGCACTACGTCCGCCACAACACCGTGTACGTCCTCGCCGAACACCTGGCCTGGCTGGAGGTCCTCCGCCGGGAACAGCGCTTCCTCGATATTGAGTCGGTGAAGAGCACCAAGGAGCTCTTCACAGCGATCCAGAGGATTCATCACCCCTTGGCGACCGACTCACTGCCCGGCCCGTTCCGCGTGTTCCGGGGGCACCAGCGGGCCATCGGTGAAGTCATGCTGCATCGAGTGGAGTCGCCTGAGGGCGCGGTGACAGAGGTGCTGGGATACGCGGCCTTCTGCGACCGCCTCGAAACCGACCCGAGGTTCGCATCCTGGTTCACCCGTCTTTTGGCGGAGGTGGACGAGGTGGAAGCCCAAGGCCACCGCGGAAATGAGCGGCTGGTACGCCTGCAGAACGAACTCGTCGAGCTCATCGAACTGCTCGATCCCAAGGGTGAATGGCTCCCGTTGGAGCAACGCGAGCGACTGCCACGATCGACCCCGCTCCTGCCCACCTCGCGGACACCCAACGGTTGACGATCGCCGGGTGGCTCGTGACTAGCCGCCGAGTGACCGGGTACGCGCGGTGCATGGGTAGCCACAAGCAGAACAAACACGACAGCGGCGGCGAGTCGGCGCGAGGCCGGCGGCATCCGGGCAGCGGCGCTGCGGGCCGCCAGGGCTCGCCCATGGAGCACTCGCCCGACCAGCGGCAACGCCGTACCGCGACCGGCTCCGCTGGCACTGAACGCGACCTGGGTCGGGCCAAGGTCTCCGGCGACGGACGGATCCAACGCCAGGGCGGCTCCTGAACCAACGTCACGTGACGGACCACCGCGTCCGAGAAAGTGGCGTCAGTCGGTGCGGGCCGCTGGCGGGCGGGTGCCCAGCAACTCGGCGAGGGTCGCCATCGCGGCCTGAAAGTCGACGCGGTCGGCGGCGTGGAACCGTCGGAAGAACCAGTCGGGCACGCGAGCCTGACCCCGCCGACTGTGAAAGATCAGATCCTGGATCTGTCGGGCGAGGGTGAGCAGGGTGGGACCGGTGGCGGGGTCATCCCCGTGGACGGCGGCGGCGATCTGCCGCTGCAGGATCGCGAGGGCGCGGTCCCGTTCGGCGGCGACGTCGCGCTGACCCCGGTAGATCTCGACACCCAGCAGGAGTGCGCCGAGGGACGGCACGAACCACTGGGTCAGCAGGTCGGCCACGGTCAGGTCGGCGGTCACCGCGAAGACGACCCCGACCGCTGTCCAGAGTGCTACTCCGGCGAGCACGGTGTACGCGTAGCGCCGCCGGACCCGCGCGCCCCATCCCAGGTTCTGGTGCTGACAGGCGAGCACGTCGTACGGGTGAGGCAGGTGCGGCACCTCGTAGTAGTCGCGGAGATATCGCTCGTCCCCCCGGTAGGCGCGGTCGAGTCGGCTCACCTCCTCCGGGCCGACAGGCTCGCCCGCCGCCACGGTGTTCCAGGGCAACTCGAAGAGGCGTACGTCGAACATCTCCTGGAGGGTGGCCGCGCGGCGGATCTGGCCGGCGGACCAGGAGCCGAGCCCTATCGCGTTGACGACGGCCCAGAGCGCACCCACGGCGGTCACGCCGAGGGCCGACACGCCGGTGAAGGCGACAACCGCCCCGGCGACGCCGATGGCGACGGAGAGCGTCATCCGGAGGTTGTCGAGCCGTTGCGCCCGGCCGTGGCAGACCGACATGGCGTGTAGCAGCGCCATCATCGGGGGGCCGTTCTGCCTACTGAGCAGGGAATCAGTACGCTCCGTCACGTCACCTCCCGTCTGAGTGACCGAGTCTATATCTAGATGGATGGATGAGATGGAAGATCACCAGGGGATGCCAGGAAGTTGCCGCTCAATTACCATTTAGTAGGTTTCACATCTGACTGAGAATTACCCGCTCGTTCGCCCGAAGTCGAGGTATTCTCTGAGCCGCGCATATCCCGTGCACCCCTCTTCTCGGCCGACGCAACCCCCGGTCACCCCGTCCACTCTCAGCCAGGAAGGGCCGACCGAACGGACATGGACGACGGCGTCAACGACCTCGTGCGGGACAACTCGGTCGCCAAGGCCGTGCGGCGCTGGGCTGAGCTGAACGGCGGCACGGTCCGGGCACCGCAGGTCCCCCTGCGCACCCACGGTTACACCAACGCCTTCCTGTTCACCATCATGTTCAGCCGCTCAGTCGCCGGTCAGGGCAACGTGACCGAGAAGCTCCTCGTCAAGGCACACGACCGACGGACGAACGAACGGGCTCGGCACGAGCAGGCATGGCAGTCCAACCTAGGATTCGCCCGTCGTCACCTCGTCCGGCAGCTCCCCGCGGTGCATCCGGTCGACGGCGAACGCATCCTGACCTTTCAGGAGATCGCCAACGAGGGCCGTCCGGTAACCACCATGGACGTGCTCGCCGACAACGCGCTGCTCAGTAGCTTTCGTGTGGTCACGGATTCCATCCTGAACGACTGGAACCGCCCTCCGGAGCGCGACGGTCGTCAGGGGCGACCGACCGACGTCACCACCGTCGGCAACTACCTCCGTCGCGAGTTGTTGTTAGCCGGAGCCCTGGACGAGGTATCGCAGCTCGACGCTCGCCTCGGACTGATCGGCCAGGAGGGTGATTGGATCGTCATGGACGGCACCGCCCTACCGAACCCGTTGCGGATGCTGGCACTGGATTCCCCCGTCGGGGTGCGAGGAATCGAATATGTCCAGGGGTTCGCGCACGGAGACCTGCACGGCGGCAACATCGTCATCCCTCTGGAGGACGACGCGCCTCGGCCGCAGAAGTTCCGCCTGGTCGACCTCGAAACTTTCAGGGCCACAGCACCGCTCAGTCGCGACCTGGCCTGCCTCCTGCTCACCACCCTGCTGCGCCACGTCGCGCCCCCGCCTACCACGGATGGAACCGGCCTCCCGGCAACACAGGCCACGGCGCTGATCCGCAAGCTGCTCCAACCAAGCGCCAACCGACGAAGCCTGGCGCTGCCACGTGTGCTTGATGATCTGGTGGACGCCGCCGATCAGATCGGTCGGGCCGCCGTGCGGGGCGGTCTGGGCCAGGAGTGGCAGACGCAGTTCCGGCTCTCCCTGATTGCCCAGGCATTGATCTGTACGACCTTCGACAATCTCGCCGATGGCGGCCGTCGTTGGTGCTTTCGCCTGGCTGCCGAGCTTTATGCCAAGGAATTCCTCCCATCGATCGCAACGCCGGCCCCGGCCGGACTACCCGTGCTGTCGCGGCTTGCGAACGACCAGCCGGCGCGGCCTCGAACCGCCGACCGCCCTCCCCAGCAGCGGTCGGCCGGTGACCTCTTCGACGGGAACTACCCGGACAAAGCCCACGCCGAGCAGGCATCTCTGCACGCCGAGTTTCCCCGTCGGGCACCCAACGCGATCAAAGCCAGCAACTGTGCGACAACGCCGCACACCGGACCGACGGACAACTCGATCCGCTCTGATCCGCCGATCGGGAGTCGAGCGGCCGCCCAACGACCCGGCCCGCTGGGTGGGGGTCTACCGCAGCCACGTCAGCCACTCAACGACGGCGTGGCCTGGGCTAGGAAGCCTGGGAAGCCGGGGAAACGCCGGAACATCCGGAAGGCGAGACTGGGGTTGATCACGGCAGCCGTCATCGGTGGAGCGGCCCTGACCAGCACGGTAGGCAACCCCGGATCGATCTACCTCGACCAATCGGAAGGAACCACCGCGCCTCCGACACGGAGCGTCCCAGATGGACCCGATCGTGGATCGACCCGGGACGAGGCCAGTCAGCGGTTGAACGATCTCGCGCTTCAGGTTGCGGCGCTGCGGGAGCCACTGCCTCCTGGCGGCTACACCTTCATCTGCCGCAGGGTGTGGGCTCCCGAAACGACTGATCGGCCAGACGCTCCGAAGACCTTGTACCAGGAGATACGACTGTGGTGGAATGCCCGCCGCTCGGGCCGGTCCGTCACCACGACTGAGGAGGCCGGCGGCCATCCAGCGGTCGCGCCGGACGTGGAGACGTACGGCGATGGGGAGTTGACGGAGGTCGTCCCGCTGCCCGCGGAGGACCCTGTCGCGCTGCGTGACCAGCTTAGTCAGCTTCTCGAACAGGGGCCGCCTGCACGGCAGAACGCCGCCGGGGCGCTGCGACTCGTGGCCCAGTTCCACCAGATCCACCTGTTGACGCCCCGCCAGCGAGCGGCGCTCCTGTCGTATCTGGCCGGGACAAAGGGGATCACGTACCGCAAGGCGCAGGTCGACCAGGCGGACCGGCGCGGTTACGCGTTCAGCGCCGACGACGGTGAGGGCCGCCGTGACACGCTGATGTTCGACGAGGACGGGCATCTGCTCAGCCACGAGCTGACAACCGTCGGCGGCGCGCTCATCAGCTATGACCTGCTCCTGACGAGCACGAGGACGGACACGACCGCGGACCGGCACTGCGACTGAACCGGCTTCGGTCCTGGTCTCCGGTGGGTCGACCTGCCGATCGGCCGTCAGGGGCAATAACGGTCGACGTAATTCGGCCACTCCCGGTAGGGCGCAGCGTCGCTGCGAACCCGATTGCCGACGCCGATAGTGAACAGCTTGGTGTCGAAGTAATAGAACGAGACTGAACCGCTGCCGAGGTTGTAGTGCGCGGATTCGATCCGGTATTGCCACTGCCAGGTTGCGAGGTTCTGGCGGCCGCATGAGGAGAGCCGTCCCCGTGGATACCCGAAGTTGGGTAACTCGTAGAAGCAGTACCAACCTGACGGACAGTCGGCGGTGGCGAGCACCCCGAAGGGTGGGCGCAGGGTGACGACGAGCTCACCGTCCTGGTAACTGATCTCGTTGTCGTTGATCGCCTTACCTCCGGGATGTTCCGCCAGGTAATTAGCCATCTCCTGATGCAGCCCGACCTGGTCAGCCGTAGCGGCACGGGCCGGAGCAGGTATCAGGAACACGATCAGGAGACAGCCGACAGCTGCAGCTAATGATGTCCGGAAAGGGTGAGGAGCAACCATTCGACACCTCGCGATGTGAGCGCGCAGGGACCTGAAGGTGAGCACCCTCGGCCAGCTTGAACCGGGGCTGCGAGACGCGGAGAATTTGTGAAGCGCCGCCCGACCAGCATAAGAAGACGCTCCCGCGATCGCCACTGGGAGACAGTTCAGCTCCCCCGTGCCAGCAATACTCAAATAGGATCAATCGATCCCACTATGCCCCGCCTCGGGCGGATCCCATGGAAGTTGCATCCCAACGAGTCAACAGGCTGCAGAAAAGGACATTGATAGCAGCAGATTGTTTCCCTACCATTCGGGACATGCGTCTCCGCCGCGTCACCACCGTCGTCGTCCTCGCCGCGCTGGCGAGCCTGCCCGTCGCCGCCCCGGCCCGAGCCGACGACGCTCCGGCGCTGACCACCCCCGGCAGCCCGACCGTCCTGGCCAACGAACCACACCAGCTCACCCTGAGCTGGGTGCCCGCCACCTGGGCGGGCGAACCGACCGGCGACGGCCCGATCAGCTACGAGGTGCAGGCGCCGCTGGGCCCTTACACGTACCGCCTTCTCGGCACCACCACCGCCACCACCCTCACGCTGACCGACCTGGCGCCCGGCACGACGTACCGCATCGCGGTCGCCGCCCGCGCGCCCGGCGGCTACTCCGACAGCTCGGCCGCGACGGCCGTCCGCACCGCCGCCGGCCGCGCCACCGTCGGCTACCGCAACCTGGACTGGTCGCCCACGAACAACCAGATCCAGTACGTCCTCCAGGTCACCAACACCGGCAGCGCGCCGCTAGATCTGGCGACGGTGCGCGTGCGCTACCACCTGCGCTTCGAGGGCGGCAACACCTCGCTGGTGACCACCTGCGACTGGGCCGCGCTGGGCCGCGACCGGGTCCGGCAGACCGTGGGCTTCTACGTGCCGCCGGGCACGCCGCCCGGCTATCCGATCCCCGGCACCACGGTTCCCGGCTGGGTCGAGCTGACCTTCACCGAGGGGACGCTCGCCCCGGGGGCGTCGACCGGGCCGATCCAGCTACGCCACCACAGGCACAGTCGGAGCGACATCGACGAGCGCGACGACCCGAGCTGGCTCGCCGCCGCGGGCCAGTGGACCGAGAACGACCGGATCACGCTTGACGTCGACGGGGTACGCGAATTCGGCGACTCGTTCTGAGGCGCTCAGCCGTCACGCCTGTGCCTCAGCGGACTACCCGCTTGACTACTTCGCTCCGGTGGCGAGCCAACGCTTGCTTGTCGGGTCGGTCATTCAGGGGCGGGAGCGAGAGCCGCCGGCCCTCCAGTTCGGCGTAGTGACCGAGACCGCTCGCCATCCGCACCCGATAGGACCCGTCGATCCATAGATAGCCTCGGTCGAAGAGATTGTGCAGATCAGCGCGAAGCAAAAGACCGTTGGTGACTCGGTTGGTGGCAGGCCCGTCGTATGGGGAGATGTGAGCCGCCTGGAGCACAGCCTCCACGTCGCAGCCGGTGATGGCACAACACCCGTCGTACGCCGTGAGAAGCCGCTGGCGGAAGTCGGCCTGACCCTGCCGTGCGGTGACCTGCGCAAGCCTCCGACGCCGCCCCTCAGGCAGAACCTCCGGCTCGGGGGCTTGACGATCGGCCAGGGCGTTCGCCAGGTTGTCGGATTCCCCCGGTTGAAGTGCTCGTACCCGTTGGACCCCTACTTGCAGGACGTCAGACGCAGCCAGGACGGTCGACAGCAGGCTGCGGGTCAGCGGAACATCCCAGCGGATCTCCAGCGACCAGTGGGCGGTTCCCTCGTCGACACGCTGGCACGGGTCCGACCAGGCGACACCGGCGGCCACCAGGCGTTGGTGCGGCGCTGTGGCGTAGATCCATATCCGGTCGCCGGCCCTGATCTGGTGGAAGCAGGAGGACAAGCTCCACTCGGCCACGTCGCCCTCGCGGATAGCCCGGAAGGTCTCCAGGACCCCCGGATCATCTCCCCATGCCTCACTCCGCTCGTTGGCCGGGTAGATCCATTCGGCGGGGCGGGAGGCGCGATTCAGCACGTGGTCCACCAGCGAGTAGCTGTGGCCGGCACCCTGCATCGTCCGCACAGCGAGCAGTGGCGCAACCAGGTCACGTACCGCTGCGGCAAAGCGCTCATCCCCAAGGGCGGCGACCAACTCGTCGTGCCGGCCAAGGACCCGAACCTGGTCCGGCCCCGGGTCTTCGTAGTCGCACTCCTCCAAGGTCAGTCCGGGAAACGCCTTCTCGAAGGCCCGACGCCTGGGCCAGTACCGGTTGAGGACCGACTCCCGGACGATCACGAAGCCCTCGGCCACACCGTCATTCGCCAGCCCGGTGGGCTCGTGTAGGACGAAGGTCTCCATCCGCTTCATCGAGACGGCAGAGAGCCGACGCGGGTTCGACGTCGTATTCGGCAGGCAGGAAAGCGTCCAATATTCGCGCTCCGTCGCAGACGCGTCCGGAACAGCGACCTTGAGGTAGGTCCGGTTCGCCGCCACGACCGCGGAGTAGTAAGGGCTGGCCATCAACCGCTCGAACTGGCCCTTGCCACCGTGTGCGTCAGGCATCTCGCCTCACCTCAACCAACGCTGGACGGCTCGCGCTCTTTCGCACGGCCGAGAAAGCGTGATGTTAGTGAATGCCCATGCCCCGCACCGTCCCGTGAGCTCCGGCTCGTCAGGATCGGCCCAATTATCCGACCACCGTCGGCCGAAATGGCCTATCACTACCGACCAGCCGGGCCGAAGATCCCTTCACCCGGCTTGCTCACGCTCGGTGGCGGCGGGCGGCATGGGCGCCAGGGGCACGGTCGGCCTCGCCCCGCTGGCCTCCCGCCTGAAGAAGGATTCGAACGGCTCGGCCCCCTCAAGCAGCGTCAGAACCTCGGTTCTGCAGGCGTCCACCACCATTGACTCCACACTCTTCTCGGCACCGATCGGCCAGCCGGAAGGGTCGTAGAGAACCTCGTAGACGGCTTGACGGCCGACCACCATCAGCTCTGGAACCGTCCCGGCCGCAGCCTCCCAGTCGCTGACCGATCGCGCGTCCAGCACGCGAATCCGCTCCCCGACTTCCGCCCGGTAGCGCAGGAAATGCAGCTCCCAGATCAGGTACGGCGTCAACGGCAGTTCGACGATCCGCAGGCGTCGAAGGCCGGAACCGAGCTGGTCAAGATGCTCGAAGAACGCCGCCAACTCCGGGTTCGGCTCGGCGGCGATCCGAAGAGCGTCCTCCCACCGGCCATCGGCGTACGCCTCCCAACTGGGGCTGTCCGGCTCGCGGAAGGTCTGCATCCGCTCGGTCTTGAGAATGGTGCCGTCGGTCGACTCGACGGTCGT
Organism: Micromonospora sp. NBC_00617; assembly: GCF_045161355.1. Classification (NCBI taxonomy): domain Bacteria; kingdom Bacillati; phylum Actinomycetota; class Actinomycetes; order Micromonosporales; family Micromonosporaceae; genus Micromonospora; species Micromonospora sp. NBC_00617. The sequence goes on from NZ_CP107751.1 coordinate 4,663,198, forward strand.
GTAGAAGTCGGCCTCGTACTCGGTGAGGCTCAGCCGCTGCCGACCGACCGCATCCAATAGATAGCGCATCAGTGGGTGAAGGTAACCGGCGTGTGGATGCGGGTGGCGGGGATGCCGAGGGCCAGCAGCCGTGACCGTGCGCCGGCCAGCATCCCCGGCGGGCCGCACAGGTAGATGTCCTGGTCGGGGCGGTGGTGGTCGAGGGCGATGGTGAGGGCTTCGCCCTGCTCGGCCGGCTCCGCGCAGGGGTCGTCGGAGAACGCCGGCACGAGCGTCAGCCAGTCGTGGGCGCACTGCAGCTTGTCGAGCGCTATCGCGTCGTACAGGTCGACGAAGGCGCGGACGCCTACGACAAGCGTCACCCTCCGGCCGGCCGGTGCGGCGGCGACCTGTTCGACCAGGGCGCGCAGCGGCGCCAGGCCGGTGCCACCGGCGACGAGCAGCAGATCACCGGTACGCCCCGACGGAAGGCCGAGTCCGTCGTTGCCGGGTGGGCCGAGCCAGATCAGCTCGCCGGGGCGTACGTCATGGACGAGGCGGTGGGAGACGGCGCCGGCGGGTACGGCGCGGACGTGCAGCTCGACGGTGCCGTCGGCGCGTGGGAGGTTGGCCGGTGAGAGCCAACGCCAGCGGCCGGGCAGGCGTGGTGTGCAGACGGGGACGGCCTGGCCGGGGTGGTGGGGCAGCCGCCGCCAGGGACGTACCGTCAGGACGGCGATGCCCGGCGACGGCCGTTCGTGGCCGATCACCTGGGCGGGCCACCAGGCCGGGCCGTCGCCGACGCGGGCGGCCGCGCGGCGGACGACGTGCGTGGCGCGGTCGACGGCCGCCTTCCACGGTGGATTGGCCCCGTGACGGACGACGGTGGCGAGCAGTGCGTCACTGACGGTGGTGGCGTGTGGGAGCAGGTCGTAGCGACGGTACGCGCGGCCGAGCACCATGAGCAGCGCCGCCCGACCCGCCCGGTCATCGTCGCCGGCTACGAGACTGCCCAGCGTGGCGAAGAACAGCGACGCCTCACTGTTGGGCAGCAGGCCGGGGCGGCGGTCCTCCAGGGTGCACCAGAAGTCGGCGGCTGCCCGGTCGTCGACTGCCGCCCAGGCGGCGGCGAGGCTCACGCGCTCACCTCGGCGGCCTGATCGTCCGGCAGGTAGTCGACGATCCGCCGGTGCTGCGCCTCCGACAAGCCCAGGCCGCGCCATTGGGTTGCCTCGCCGTCGAGCCCGTGCGCCAGGCTCGCGGTGAGGTGCGCGGCGAACCGATCACGGTCAACCCCGATGAGGTACGGCGACAGCTCCGCGTCCGCCGCCACCAGCCGCAGCCAACGGGCGACGGTGTCAGCCGTGGTCATGGCACCTTCCGGGTTTTGCGGGTGGTCATGGCGGCTCCGAGTTTGGTGACGGATCGGGGGGGGCGCCGGGACGGGCGGGTGCGGGGCTGCGCCGATGGGGGCCGGCACAACTCCGGAGCCAGCACCCGCCCCGGGCCATGCGTCCACACTTGCGGCTGAGCAGGCACAACGGCATGTCACGGCGATCATCGAGGACATACGCGGCAGGTATGCGGTCGACTACGCGCCGGCCGAGTCCGGCAGACTGCGGGCATGACAGAACGTCCGGTGCTGTATCTGGTCGTCTGCGCCTCCGGTCCGGCGGAACACATCGACGAACTGGTCGACCTGCTGATCGCCGACGGCTGGCGGGTGTGCATGATCGTCAGCCCGACGGCCGCGACGTGGCTCGATCGGGCGGCGCTCCAGGACAGGACCGGCTATCCCGTACGGGTGGAATGGCGGATGCCCGGCGACCCCGAACCCCACCCGCCGGCCGACGTGGTGGTGGCCGCGCCTGTCACGTTCAACACGGTGACGAAGTGGGCGCTGGGCATCAATGACACATTGGCGCTCGGCGTCCTCAACGAGTCACTGGGCGCGGGTCTGCCGATCTTCGCGTTTCCGCACGTCAAGTCGGAGCTGGCCGCCCATCCCGCGTACGCGGGTCACGTGGCGGTGCTGCGCGATGCAGGCGTGGTCGTCGCCGACGGGAAGGTACTGGACCCGGCGCGCGGACCGAGCCGTTGGAGTGCGGTCATCGAGGCGGTGCGGTCGGCTCGACGGTCCTAATAGCCCGCAGTGCGGGCGTTGTCGAGCCGCCCGATCGTCGTGGCCGACGTCGGTACGCAGACCACCGCTGGGCCGCGTCAAGCAGCGGACCGTGATGGGGTGCCGGGGTCGCGAGGTGTTTGCGTTGCCACAGCCGCACCAGCCCGTCAGCGAAGCCGGTCACGGACTCTGCGGGCGCAGCGGCGTAAGCAGGGACCTGCGCCGCCCAAGCCTCGGCATCGGCAGGCGTGTGACCGGCGCGAACGAGCCGGAGCACAAGAAACGCGGCGTCAATCCATGCGGCACCACGGGCGGGAGATGACCAGTCGACGAGCCGAACCCTCTCCGCTGCTGCGGGGGCCTGCATCACCAGGAAGTTCCGCGGTGTCATGTCGGTGTGCAGGAGGGTGTCGCCGTCGACCAGTTCTGAGTCGACGAGGGTTTGCCAGCGATCGGCGAAGGGTCGCAGGGCCACCGGCGGACAGGGCGTGAGCTGGTTGTTCAGCTCGGTGAGGAGCGTCGCCAGTAGCGGCAGGTCGGGTGATCCGGGTGTCAGGTCGGGATGCCGCCCCGCGACATTCTCGAAGCCGAGGAGCAGCCAGCCGTCGCGTTCGACGGTCCACAGCAGGCGAGGAGCCGCCTCCGGCAGCCATGAGTTGACTCGGGCCTCGTTGCGATAGAGCCACGCTTTCGGGCTGCTCGTCTCCCCACCCTTGCAGAAAAACGAGCCACTGGCGGTGTCGAGGGTGGCCGCCACGTCGCAGGAGGCGCCGGTGGGGATCGTCTCGGCCGAACAGATCGGGCCGGTGTGCCGCGCGACATCCACCCTTACCTGCTCGGGTAGCTCGTGCCACTGGCGACGAGTTGACATGCGGCGGCCCTCCAGACGGCGAGCGGTCCCGGGCAGTGTAAGCCCGGGACCGCTGGTCAGCCGCCCTATCCTGTCGGGCTGTCGGTGCACCCGGCGTGGCACTGCGTGCACTCGGCCACGCCCAGGTTTGCCCAGAGCGTGGCGTCCACCGTGAAGCCGGCGGCTCGGATCGCGTCGACCGTCTTCGAGATCGGGGCACCGATCGGGTGTGGGACGTCATCGTCGGGTGTGGGTTCGGGCTCGTGGTGGATGAAGCGGCCGGCGATACGGTGGCAAAACTCCGCGTAGTCGTGGGTGTGCAGGATGAACGTGTGCCAGCCGATGTCGACCAGGGCGCTCGGGCCGATCGGCTGGGCGGTGACGGCGCAGGTGCCGAGGAAGGCGAGCGCCTGGTCCAGGATCCTGGGCGGCAGGTCGGGTGCCAACTCGGGATGGTCGTGGGCGATACGGGCGGACAACCGATCGAAGAGCTCGTCGGAGACGAGGGCCCTTCCGGTGCTCCTTCGGGACGTGGTCAGCAGCATGACGCTCCTTCCGGTGGCTTTCACCGACTGTGCGGCCCGCCGGCCTCCTGACGCATGACGGCGCGGGCATCATCGATATGCGCGCTGCGTATACCGCGACGCCACACAGCGGGTTCAATGGTTAGGCTCGATGAAGTGACATGGACGGAGCCGCCGGTGACCCACTCGAACTGCCCCCGGTGTGGCGGGCGGCTGGCCCGGGACAACAACACCGGCCGGTGTACGCCGTGCCAGGCCGCCGAACGTGATCGGCTGAGCGCGCCGCCGGTGGTGCCGGCGAGCTTCTGGGACCACCAGCCGATGCGACTTGCCCTGTCAGAGCGGCATCTCGGTCGGGTGATCCGGGCGTACCGATGCCATCCGTACCACGGGCGGGTCGCCTTGCCGCAGAGCGTCGTCGCGGGGTGGCTGGGGATAACACAGGCGCAGCTCAGCCGGGTGGAGAACGGACCACCGCTCGTACACCTGGACAGGCTGTCGCACTGGGCACAGCGTCTCGGGATACCAGGTTCCTGCCTCTGGTTCGCCTTGCCTGGCCGGCCCCAGCCGGCGTCTGGGAAGCCCCAGAGCACCCGCCCCTCGGCCGCTACCCAGTGCGAGGGGCTGGACGAGGGTAGGCGTGCGCTCTTGGCCGGAATCGCCGCCGTAGCCGCGGGTGCTGGCCTGCTCGGCCGCAGCGAGGTTCTTCAGCCTCGGCGAATCGGCACGACGGACATCGCTCGACTGAATGCGGTCCTGGAGCTGTATCGGTCTGTGGACCGGGAGTGTGGGGGGGGCCTGCTGTATCGGGAGGTGGCACGGTTCGCGGAGTCGGTGTACCTGATGCTTGATTGGTCGCACCCGTTCGGAATCACGCCGCATCTCGTCGCGGCGGTAGCGGCAGCCCGGCAACTGGCCGGCTGGACCGCACTCGACGCGGGCAGGCATGACGACGCACAGCGACACTTCGTCGCCGGGGAGCGAGCTGCGCTGACCGCTGGAAACGTCCCGCTGGTCGCGATGATCCGATACGCGCAGGCCAAGCAGCTTCAACACCTTCGCCATAACCGGGACGCCCTCGCGGCACTCCAACTCACACACGCACAGCTCGGGTCGGACGCCACACCGGCGGCCAAGGCCCTGCTCTGGGGCGCGGAGGCAGCGTCGGTCGCGGCCCTCGGTGACCACGGGACTGCAGTGAGGACGCTCGGCAAGGCGAGCGACCAGTTCGAGCGCATCGACAAAGAGCGCGAGCCGGAGTGGATGGGCTTCTACGACCGCGGCGAGTTGTTCGCTCAATACGGTCGCGTATACCGAGACATGGCGCGACGAGACAGTAGGCACGCGTCCGAGGCGGTGCGCTGGGGCAAGGACTCCATCGCCGCTTTCGGCGCTGCAAACGTGCGCAGCACCTTGCTCAACGAGATCGGGCTGTGCAGCGCCTTGTTCCTCGCCGATGAGCCTGAGCAGGCGCTGGCAGTAGGTGCGCGGGTGCTAGAGCAGGTAGAGGCCATGAGCTCTAAGCGCGTCATCGACCGGGTGGTGAACCTTCGCCGTGACCTCGCTCGGCATCGGACGCTTCCGGAGGTGGCCGCGTTCAGCCGCGCCCTCAGCGCTCGGGCCTCGGCGGCGGCATGAGCGGGCGTTTCTCCGAGGAGGCGATGACGGAGGCGATGCGGGACATCGCGGCTGCGCTGGACGTCTCCCCCGAGGGCGCCCAGTTGCTGCAGATGACCAACAACGCCGTCTTCGCCCTGCCTCGGTCCGGAATCGTCATCCGGATTGCGCGCACCAGTCAACTCCTGGACCGGGTGACCAAGGTCGTTCAGCTTGGGCACTGGTTCGCCGAAGTCGACGCGCCCACGATCCGGCTGGCATCTTACGCCGGGCAACCGATCGGAATCAGGCATCTGGTCGCCTCGGTTTGGCAATATGTCCCACCACACCCACCTCCCCTGACGGCAAAGGATCTCGGCGAGGTACTGCGTGACTTCCATACGATCGGCGTGCCCTCATTCCCGATCCCTCTTTGGAATCCGGTTGGCGACGCTCGGCGTCGGCTAGCCGACGCCGACGGGCTGACCAAGCCCGACTACGATTTCCTATCCAACTGGTGTAACCGCCTGGAGCCGGAAGTCGCAGCCCTCACCGAACGCGGAGCGCAAACTCTCGTCCATGGAGACGCCCACGCCGGTAACCTACTTAGGGATTCGTCCGGTGAGGTGCTCCTGTGCGACTTCGACGCCACATGCATCGGCCCGTGGCAAGTTGATCTAGCAGCGGTCGCGGTCGGTGAGACCCGTTTCGGAACCACCGGAGCACAACGCGCGCTAGCAGACTCGTACGGCTTCGACGTCACCTCGGATCCGTACTGGGCAACGTTTCGCGAGGCACGTGAGCTCAAAATGATCGTCGCAGCCGTCCCACTTCTCGCAACCTGCCGGAAGATAGCGAATGAGTTCAGTAATCGTATCCAGTCGATTCGGCAACAAGGCTACAACAGGGCTTGGATGCCGTTTGCCGCTCTGAACTTATCGAGAACCAACGGAGAGGATTCTTAATTCCCTCTCGATACTGTCGCGCCCCTTTGCAACCAAACGCCAACACACGCGTCAGGGTCCGGCTACTCTCCCTGGTGACGCGACTCGGGCGGTTGCTCAAGATTCTGCTGACGCTTCTTTTGTTCCGACTTGAGACGATGAACCTCTTCGACGAACTCAGCAAGCTGATCGGCCTCAGTCGGAATTCTCTTGTATCTTCCGACCCCAACTTCGACAGCTTCCCATTCCGCTTCGATTGCATCGGCCGTCTGCTGCAAGTAGAAGCTTCGCTCCTTGTATTTATAGTAGCCCATAAACCCGCTCGCAGTACCGACAAGGAATGTGAGACCGAGAATAGTCCAGCGATCCCAAGTCATCCTGTCGGATATGCCAGCGATTCCAGTGGCAGCCAAAGAGCCGATGATCAAGAAACCTTGAAACATGTTATTGACGAGCCGGTATCGCCTGCTCTCATTCCGCAATTGGTCAATGTCGGAGTAGGCGTCTTCTTTATAGGCGACTCGACGAACCTTCAAGTCCCCTTCCAGGCTGGCCACCACCAGCTTTCGCTCGTCGCGCAAACGTGCAAGCTTGAGTTCGAGATCGCTCTCCGAGTTTCGCTCGTCTTGGCGGGTCGCGTCTTCGACTAGATGCCCACCCGGGTAACGCTTGAGCCAGAATGCCGCTATCCCAAACAACAAAGCAACGATGGCAGTGGGTATGAGAATGACCTTCTTAGCAAGACCACTTATCCAGGGCAGCCAATACAGCGCATACAGAACAGCAAGAAGCACCGGACCGAAGACCATCGACAAGTTCGACCACTGCCGGCGATTCCGCGCATACTCTAACTCATGCTCAGTCTGTCGGATCTCATGGTTCAGCACCAGCAACTGCTCTTGCTGACGACTACTCTCGGGCAACGATCCTCCCCAATCAGGCACCTGGCGTGATAACAATTACGCTACGAGCCAATCGATAAATCCAACCATTGGCCATAACGGTCAACCCGCGGCAATAATCCACTAGGCGGGCAGCCTCGCCCGGCTCCATGAAGGACAAGTCTAGAGAGACGACTCTGCCCGCTTGAAGAATGCCGGCGATCTCTGTTGTGGCATCGGTAAAGTTGTTTGGCGTCACACGAAGTGCAGACTCTAACCGCACTCCCGACGCTGTGCCGCGATCGGTCCTATAGGAATTTGCGCGAACAGCCGCGTCTAGCGACCTCTCCAGATCTAGCGTGTGATCTCGCCGACACACGGGGCCCTTAGGCACACGTCCCACCCGACCCGAATGATTGCGAATCCCCACACTTCGCGCAACAAGCACGAGCGCAACCAAAGCAGCAATGGTGAGGATCCCTAGCGACCACGTTTCCACAATATCCAAGCTTCGACCATTGGTCGAGCCGGAAAATTCTTTAGACAGGGCAACTCCCGGTCTCAATAACGAGCGCAACGCTCCTCACCTCTCCACAGCATCCGAGGGAGACTACCGGCAGGAGGCGCGCCATAGATGCCCGGGCGCCAACTGACTCAAATAGGTCATTTACGGCAGATTGCTTACAGAGCAGAAGCCGACCCAGGAGGCCATCATGAGATCCACCCGGCGGCGGAAGACGTTTTGGCAGCTAGCTAGGAGCAGTAAGTCACGCTTGAAGCTTGGGGGAGCCAGTTGCGAAAGGCCGGTTGGGTTTCGTCGGCGAATGCATCTGTCCAATAGGCGACACACAAGATTGTGCCAGGTCGGCTGCATTTGCAAACTCCAACGGCAGCTATCTTGCCGAGATGACCGATCTAGAGCGGGGCGTGTATGAGCACCTGATCACCCGTGAGCTGGCTGGTCGCCTCCAGCAGGTTGACCCCGCCCTGATCCAGCACCACAAGCTCGACCCCGCCGACGCCCACCACACCCTCGCCCGGCACATCGCCACCCTGGCCGCCCGCGCCCTCCAGGCCGTCCCCGGCGGCGACGACAAGCTCCACCACCAGGTCGAAATGGCGAACCGCATCGCCGACGCCATCGCCTCCCTGAGCCCAAAGACGGCGACCGACGACGACCAGGTGACCGACGCCAAGCACCTGCTCCACGCGATCGCCGCCCCGCCAACCCCTCCCGCGGAGCCCACCTTCCCGCAGCGCCCCACCACTCCCCTCTCCACCGGCGCGCTGCTGGTCAACGGCCGTCACCAGCCCCGCATCGGCCACGAGGTCAACCACGAGATGGCCTCCGCCGAGAGCGTCGATCTGCTCTGCGCGTTCATCAAGTGGTACGGCCTGCGCATCGTTGAGCCAGCCATCCGCGAGCTGATCGCCCGTGGCGGCAAGGTCCGCGTCATCACCACCACCTACCTCGGCGCAACGGATCAGCGAGCGCTAGACCGGCTCAAGGAGCTAGGCGCCGAGGTCAAGGTGTCGTACGAGACGAGGACCACCCGACTGCACGCCAAGGCGTGGCTGTTCCGCAGATCCAACGGCACCACCACCGCGTACGTCGGTTCGTCGAACCTGTCGAAGACCGCGCTGGTGGACGGCGTGGAGTGGAACGTCCGCATCTCGAACATCGAGCAGCCGCACGTCATCGACACGTTCACGGCAACGTTCGAGGACTACTGGAACGATCCGGCGTTCGAGGCGTACGACGCGGAACGGGACGCCGAGCGGCTGCGGCACGCACTCACCGGGGAGCGTCGCGAAGGCGCGCCGACCGAAATCTCGAACCTGGACGTGCGCCCGTACCCGTATCAGGCGGAGATCCTGGCCGACCTGGACGCCGAGCGCCTGGTGCACGGGCGCTGGCGCAACCTCGTCGTGATGGCGACGGGCACCGGCAAGACCGTCGTCGCCGCCCTCGACTATCGCCGGCTGCACAAGGCAGGACGAGCAGACTCGCTGCTCTTCGTCGCTCATCAGGAGCAGATCCTGCGGCAGAGCCTGTCGGCCTTCCGGCAGGTGATGGGGGACGGCAGCTTCGGCGAGACCCTGGTCGCTGGCGAGAAGCCGAACGGCTGGAAGCACGTCTTCGCCTCCATCCAGTCGCTGCACCGCCGCGAGGTCGACCCCGAGGCGTACGACATGGTGATCGTCGACGAGTTCCACCACGCGGAGGCACCCACGTACGCCCGGCTGTTGGAGCGGCTGCGTCCCCGCGTACTCCTGGGCCTCACGGCGACCCCCGACCGGGCCGACGGCGCCGATGTGCGCCGGTGGTTCGACGGCCATGCGGCAGTTGAGCTGCACCTGTGGGACGCGTTGGAGCGGCAGTTGCTCGCGCCGTTCCAGTATTTCGGGCTGCACGACGACGTAGACCTGTCGCACGTCACCTGGAAGCGCGGCCAGGGCTACGACCTGGCCCAACTCACCACCCTCTACACCGCCGACCATGCCCGGGCACGAACAGTGCTGCGTGCGGTCCGCGAGAAGGTGGATGTCGGGCGGATGCGGGCGCTCGGGTTCTGCGTGAGCATCGGGCACGCGGAGTTCATGGCGGACTGGTTCAACCGGCACGATGTGCCGGCGGCGGCAGTCACCTCGGGGGTCGACCGTCTGACGCAAAAGACGCTGCTGCGGGACTTCAAGGCCGGCAAGCTGCGGGTGCTCTTCACCGTGGACCTGTTCAACGAGGGCGTCGACCTGCCGATGGTCGACACGATCCTGATGCTACGGCCCACCGAGAGCGCCACAATCTTCCTGCAACAGCTCGGCCGTGGCCTGCGCCTCGACGACGACAAGCCCTGCCTGACGGTGCTCGACTTCATCGGCGGGCAGCACGCCAACTTCCGCTTCGACCTGCGGTGGCGTGCCCTGACCGGGGTGAGCCGGCGGGCCATCACCGAGGCGGTCCGCGACGACTTCCCGAGCCTGCCCAGCGGCTGCCACGTCGAGCTGGACCGGGTGGCGAAGGAGGTGGTGCTCGCCAACCTGAAGAGTGCGCTGCCCACCTCGAAGGCCGGCCTGGTGTCCGAGCTGCGGCAACTCGGCGACGTCAGCCTGACGACGTTCCTGCGCGAGACCGGCCTGGAGATCGAGGACGTCTACCGGTCGGCCAGCATCGGCGGCTGGACCGGTCTGCGCCGACTCGCCGGCATCGAGACGTCCGCGCCGGGCGCGGATGACCGGGAGTTGGGCCGGGCCATCGGCCGCATGCTGCACACCGACGACACCGACCGGCTGGAGCTGCTGACCCGGGTCGCGGCCGGTCCGCCCGCGCCAGGCCAGCAGGTGTACGCGGGCAACGGCCGCCTGGTGGACATGCTGCACTTCAGCCTCTGGGGGCCGAACGCCCCCCTCGCCACGCGTGACGAACGGCTGGCACGGCTGTGGAAGGAGCCGGCGCGCTGCACCGAGCTGCGCCAGGTCGCCGAGGTGCTGCGCGACCGCATCCACCGGGTCACGGCCACTGCTGCCCCGGGAGCCGTGCCGCTGCGGGTGCACGCCCGCTACAGCCGCAACGAAGCGTGCGCCGCCTTCGGGATGACCAACCCGGGCTCACTGCGCGAGGGGGTGAAGTGGTTGCCCAACACCCAGGCCGACCTGTTCTTCGTCACCCTGGTCAAGTCGGAGGCGCACTACTCCCCCACCACCATGTACGCCGATCGGGCCATCACCGACACGCTGTTCCAGTGGGAGTCGCAGAGCACCACCTCGGCTGGCTCGGCGACCGGGCGGCGCTACACGTCGGGCGGTTCGACAGTGCACCTCTTCGTCCGGGAGACCCGGGTCGCCGACCGCGACCTGGGCGCGCCGCCGTACCTCTACGCCGGCACCATGACGTACGAGTCGCACACCGGCGACCGGCCGATGCGGATCCTCTGGCGGCTTGACCACGCCCTACCCGCCGACGTCTACGCCACCGCCCGCACCATCGCCGCGTAGCCCCGGCCGGTCAGGCGGCATCCGCGTTCGGCGTGAACCTGACGTCGAGCCTCCTGTCGAGGGCGCGGCGACCAACCGGTAGCTCTGCTCCGAGCCGCATGACGGGGCTCATCTGTCGTCAGACAGCCGTCACCTCGATAGGCGATATACCTGTGAGTCATAGATATGACTCACAGGTATATCACTCACAACGACAGGACCGCTCGGGCGCAGCACGTCGTCCACGCTGGGACGGCCAACGCGCCACGCGCGCTGACCGCCCCCTCTCCGAATACCGCTTCGCGCGGCTACTGCGGGCCGGGCCGAGCCGACTGTCCGCAAGCGCGGACGGAACGACGGGGGCGGCGTGGCGTTTACGACCTATGGCTGGTCACGGGCTGGCGCAGGTCGGTGACGTGGCCGCTGGCGTACCCGAGCCGAGGAAGCCGAAGCTCGTCGTGCCGCCAGGGGCGAGCGAGCCGTTGTAGGAGACGTTGCGGACCGTCGCGGTGGAGCCGCTGGTGCTCAGGGTGCCGTTCCAGACCTGGCTGATGCTCTGGCCGTTGTTCAGCGTCCACCTGACGGTCCACCCGTTGATGGCGGCGGTGCCCGCGGTCACGGTGACCTCGCCCTGGAAGCCCCCGGACCACGAGTTGACGGTGCGGTACGTCGCGGTGCAGGCGGCGCCGGAGGGTGGTGGCGTGGTCGGCGCACTCGTGGTCGGCGGGGCGGACGTCGGCGGGGTGGACGTGGGCGGGGTGGACGTGGGTGGTGACGTCGGTCCGTCCGGCGGCACCAGGGGGCAGGTGGCGTTGTACCGCGAGACGCCGGTGCTGTCGGCCAGTGGGCAGAGGAACTGGGTGTAGCGGGTGTCGTTGTCCAGGAACGTCTTGAGCCAGGGGATCAGGAGTCGCATCTCGGTGGGGTTCGACCTGGTGAACGAGAGGTGGTCGTTGCCGGCCAGCTCCGCCCAGGCATGTTCCACGCTGGCAGGCAGCGTGTTGTAGATGCCCTGCACGTAGGAGGGCGTGACCGTGCCGTCGTTCTGTCCTGACAGGAGCATCGTGGGGACCTGGGTGGTGGACATGTTCAGGTTGTTGCCGGGCGTACCGGGTGCGAGGCCGACCGCCGTCTTCAGGGTCGGCCGCCGGAGGGCGGCGAGGAGGGTTCCGGCGCCGCCCGCCGAGTGGCCCATGACGCCCAGCCGGTTGGGATCGACCCGGTTGCGGATCGGGCTGGTGCGGGTCAGGTAGTCCAGCGCGGCGAGCAGCTGGGTGGCGCGGGCGTCGGCGCCGTCGGTGCGGCTGTTGGTTTCGATGCCGATCACCACGAACCCGAAGGACGCCAGCCAGGGTCCCATCCAGGCTTCCTCGTTGGCGAACAGGGCGGAATAGCCGGGAACGATCGCTACCGCGCCCCAGGTGCCCTGGCTGGTGTCGGTCGGGTAGTAGACGTACCCACCGTTGAAGCCGTTGCCCGCGGGCACGGTCGCCTGCGTGGTGGCGAACGGGCCGCGGGTGGCGGCGACGCTGCCCAGGGTCGGATCCGGACCCCGCTGGTACGGGCTGTCCGCGGCGGCCGCGTCCCGTGTCGCTGTCGCCATCGCCAGGCCGAGGACCAGCGCGAGCGCGGCCGTCAGCCATCGTGTTGGCTGCTTCATCTGCGGCTCCACTGCTGGTTGGTCTGGCCGGTGCAGGTCCAGAGGACGAGCTTCGTGCCGTTGGCGGTGCCCTGGTTGTACGGGTCCAGGCAGAGGCCGGACTGCACTCCGGTGATGGTGCCGTTCGCGTTGACGTTCCACTGCTGGTTCGTCCCGCCGTGGCAGTCGTAGATGGTGACCTGGGTGCCCGGGGAGGTGCCGTAGCCGGCGGCGTCGAGGCACTTGTTGCCGTAGACGGTCAGCGCCTTGGTGGACGTGTAGGTCCACTGCTGGTTGGTGCCGCCGTGGCAGTCCCACAACTGCACCTGGGTGCCGTTGGTGGTGGAGGAGCCGGGGACGTCAACGCACCGGCCGGACCGGGTGCCCACGATCGTGGCGGTCTGACCGCCGCCGCTGCCCGGGTTGCCGATGCTGCCCGGCACCGACTGCAACGCGCTGTACCAGCGGGCGGCCATCTTGTCGTAGCCGCCAGCCGTGGGGTGGACGCCGTCGATCAGGTCGGCGGTGGTGAGAGCGCTGTGCATGTCGACCAGGTGCACCCGCTTGCCGGCGTTCACCTTGCTCTGCACGATGCCGGGAATCGCCGCGTTGAAGGTGCGGGCGGCCGCGTCCTGGCCGCTGTTGGAGAGCGGAATGAGTTGCGCCACGAACACCTCGGCGGTGGGCGCGGTGGCGGTGATCTTGTCAATGAGCGTGGAGAGCCGGTTCGGCGCGGTGCTCACGTTGTAGTTTTGCAGGATGTCGTTGGTGCCGATGTGCAGCAGGACGGTCTGCGGTCGTTGAGTGTTCAGCCAGCCGACGATGTTGGCGTCGATCTGGTCGATGCGCCAGCCGGGATGCCCCTGGTGGTCGTGGTCGCCCAGGTTGGCCGGCCCGTTGAACTGCGAGCCGACGAAGTCCACGGTGTACCCGCCGGCGGCGAGACGCTGCCACAGCCCGATGCGGTACCCGCCGGGCACCTGGGTGCCCTCGGTGATGGAGTCACCCAGCGGCATCACCCGCACCCCGCCGTTGGACTCCGCGCTGGCCGGCCCGGTGGGTGTCACCACCCCGGCGACCACTACACCGAGCGCGGCGAGCGTCGCGAGCCATCGTGCCCTCGTTCGCATAGCTTTCTCCCCTGGGTTGGTCGAGCTGGCCGAGGGCATGGGCCGACCGGTAGGGCCGCCACGGGCAGCCGGCAACCGTCTGGGATCGGGGCCGGCCGGACCGAGCAGCCGCCGGCTGCCGGGCGTTCACCCGGCGCGCGCCGATCGTCACATCGGCACGGCGTCACTGCCTCAGCACTGGGACGAGTGTGAGCGTTAACAGAGAGGATTGTAGATTCATTGGATTGCTCTGGTCTACCGGCAACGTCGGGTCCGGCTGGCGTGCCACAGAGGATCCCGCGTTAGGTTACGGAGATGGAGCAGCGGATCAGCCTGATCACCCTCGGCGTCTCGGACCTGCCACGTGCCAAGACCTTCTACGAGCACCTCGGCTGGCGCGGCCAGGAGGTCGAGGGGACGGTCTTCTTCCAGGCCGGCGGCCTGGCCCTCGTCCTGTGGAGTCGCGACAAGCTGGCCGCCGACGCGGACGTCCCCAACCCGGACACCGGCGGCTTCGGCGGAATGACCCTGGCTCAGAACGTCCGCTCACGGGCCGAGGTCGACGAGGTGCTGGCCACCGCGGGCGAGGCCGGCGCCGAGGTGACCCAGCCGGCGCGCGAAACGTTCTACGGCGGCTACGCCGGCTACTTCGCCGACCCGGACGGTCACGTCTGGGAGATCGCCTGGAACCCCGGCTTCACACTCGACCCCGACGGCTCCCTCACCCTCCCCGACTTCGGCGCCACGACCTGACCCGACCGCAGCAGCAGTCCGAGGTCACGGCCCGGCCGGCGGGCAGAGCAGACGGTCCACCGGCGGGCCGGCCGCCGGTGCTCGCGCCAGCTCGGTCGGACGGGCGGGCGGGACCAGGGCCGGCGGTGCCACCAGGACGGCGGGCGTCCGCAGCGGGGCGAGCACAGTGGTGTTCCGCACGGCCGGCTCGATGGGCGCGACGGTCGCCGCTTCCGCCCGCCGCAGGGGGCCGGTCTGCGCCGATCCCACGGCACCGGGGCCCAGCGCCGCGAACACCAGCGTCGCGACGGCGGCGACGGCGAGCGCCCGGCGGTCGGGGCGTACCGCCGTCAGCGGCGCGTCGGCCGGCCCGACCGCCGGCGGCGGCACGGGCGGGGATGCCTGGTGCGCGGCCAGCAGGGCGTCGAGCTGCGCGCTGACGGCGGCACGACCGCCGGCAGCCGCAGCAGCCGCGAGGGTGAGATAGAAGCGGACGTTCACGGCGGTGTTGGCCGGGACCAGCAGCCCGGAGAGTCGGCCGTCGTCGTGCAGCAGGGTGACGGGCACGCCGGGGTGGTGGGCGACGCCGAGCAGGTCCGCGTACCGCCACTCGCGCCGGTGCTCGCGGCCGGCGAAGGCCACGCGATGGCTGGTCACGACGGCCAGGCCACTGTCGACGGTCCGCAGGCCCGCCGGCAGGGCCGCGTCGGGTGTCTCGGCGAACGCGCAGCCGCCGGGCGCGGGCAGACCGGCGACGTGCCGGGCCTCGGCCTCGACGAGCTCTGCGACGGGTACGACCCGGAAGACGAGTTCGTCGACGTCGAGGTCGACGGGGAGGCCGGCGCGTGGCTGCGTACACCCGAGGAACCCGGCGGCTTCGATCCGTAGCCGGACCAGGTGGTCCCCGCGTCGGCGCCAGGCGGCGGTGGCGTCGCGGTACGCGCGCCGACGCCGCTCGTTCTCGCGCTCGGCCCAGGCGAGCCGCCAGGAGGAAGGTGCCAGTGCGGTCACGGTCACACGCGGTACAACCGCTCACGTACGTGACAGGCAACGCTCGTCGAATCGATGTCTCCCGTTGCGCCCGAAAGGAGAGAATTGACGGACGCCGGCCGCACGGGCACGCCAGTCGAACCCGTCGTGCCAGTAGGACACCAGGTCCCGGTCAGCCCTCGCGCCGCCGGTGCGGCAGGGGGCCGAGCGGTGGGCCGTCCGCCGGAAACCGCGACCGGGTACGCGGCGGGTACGCCTCGCAGTGCCCGGCCCACTGGTCAGCGGCGACGGCGAGGGCGTCCGCGGAGACGGTGAGGACCAGCGGATAGACGGCGTTCGCCGGGCGGCGCATCCACGGGGGCAGCGACTCGGCGGAGAACTCGACGGTCAACTCCAGTCGGCGGCGGCGGATCGCCCGGGCGCGCAGGGCCAGGTTGGGTTCGGTGAAGCGGACCAGCGCCGGCGGCGGGGTCGGTCCGCTGGCCGCCGTCGCCTGGCCGTGCAGCCAACTGCCCAGCGCGCGGGCCTCCTCGACCATCAGGCTCGGGTAGTGGTGCGACCAGGTCTGGCCGTCGGCGGTGCGGGCGTCCACCTCGATGAGCAGCCAGTCCTGCCAGCCCGGCGCGGCCCGCTCGGGATCGTCGGGCGGGTCGATGCCGGGCTGGTAGCCGACCGGGCGGATCCGCACCCGGGCACCATCATCGGACCGGATCTCCACCCGATCATTCTGGCCGACCGAAGCGGACAATAACCCCCAAATCAGGTTACTGAGAGATGGCCCACCGGACGCCCCGATGGTCGGCGCACGCGCCCGCCCGGCCACCGGTCAGGCTGACCGAGCCGTCCTGGCACTGCACCAGATAGCCCCGGCCCGCCCAAAACTGCGGCACGCAGTCGAACCAGTCGCAGACCTCGGCGGCCGGTCGGCGGATCCGGGTTCCGGCACAAAAGTCGTACCCCAGGGGATTTTCCGGCGCGCCGCAGCGCGGCCCGGCGGTCGCGGTGGACGACGGGCGCGGCGACGACGACCGCTTCGGCGCGGTGGTGCGCGCGGGCGGCGGGGACGCCGGGCGCAGCAGCGCGGGAAGCGCGCTGGGGGTCCGCGCGGGCGTGGCCGCCGCCGCGACCTCCGCGCCCCCGGTCGGGTCCGACGGGTTCGAGTCGAAGAGCGCCGCCGGCACCAGCAGCGCGATGCCCGCGGCCACCGCGATGGTCCGACGACCACCGGGAACGAGCGAGGAGAGCCGGGCCTGCGCCGGCGTGGTCACCGCCGGCCGAAACGGCTTGAGCTGGTCATGCTCCGCGATCAGCTCGTCGAGCTGGGCGAGCACCGCGGCGCGCTGCTCGATCGCGTCGGCGAAGGCCAGCGTCAACTTGAACCGGAAGTCCGCCGCCGCGTCGGTGGGCAGCAACAATCCGGAGGCACGCCGCCGGTCCAGCACCTGGATCAGGGTCACCGGCGCCGCCGGGTCGTGGGCCAGGCCGGTCATCCGGCCGTACGCCCAGTCGCGCCGGCCGCGTCCGCCGAGCAGGACCAGCCGACGGCTGGTGATGACGGCCATGCCGGCGTCGGTGACGCGTACGCCGTCGGGCCGGCGTGGGCGCAGCGGCGCGGCCGGCGCGGCGACCGTCAGGTCCGGTGCGGGCAGCACTGTCGTGTGTCGCACCTCGACCAGTTGCGCGGCGGGCAGGGCCCACAGCACGACCTCGTCGTCGACCAGCTCAAGTGGAAGGCCCGCGCCGGCCGCCGCAGAGCCCTGGAAGTCGGCGGCCAGGGCGCGCAGCCGCCGTAACTCGTCGTCGCGTCGCCGCCAGGCCGTCTCAGCGCCGCGATACGTGCTGACCCGCCGCACGTTCTGCCGCTGCGCCCAGCGGTACCGCCAAGTGGAACCCGTCGATTCAGTCTTTGCCACGCCGACTCCTTCGCCGCGTAGGCCACCAATCTGGGGTGCACTCGGATTAACAGTGTTGACGGTCGGCCGGGACACGCCAGGACGGGCGAACTATCCGAACGGCGGAGCAACCTGGACGATAGGGCGATACTGCTGCGTCGATTCACCTTCCGTCGTGTCGTGCGGGGCGGCCGCTGTCTCGGTAACGTCAGCCGCAGCCGGGCATCGTGACACCGCTCGCCGCGACCCTGGACCGGCCGGGGTGGCCCTGCTGGCGCTGGCCATCGGCTGTGGGTCGCTGTTCTTCTCGCACGTGATCGGCCTCGCCGGCGTACTCCTGCGCGATCTGCTGGTGTAGCGCGCGGGCGGTCAGGCCGCCTCGACGCCGGAGATCAGATAACGGTGCACGTCGGCGTCGAGGATGGCCACCGTCTGGGCGTCGCTCGGACCGGCGCCACGGAACGCCGCCAACTGCTCCGGGGACTCCCAGCGCTCGAAGACGTGGATCCGGCCCGGGTCGAGCGGATCCGCCGCGAGCAGGAAGTCGAGGCAGCCGGCCGTCGCGCGGGCCCGTTCGATGACCTGCCGGCAACCGGAGAGGTAGTCGTCGCGGGCGTCCGGCTCGACGCGCAGACTGCCGGCGATGATCAACATTGGCGCCTCCCCGGCCGGGTGTCGCTGATGCCCTTGATACCGCAGAGTCATATTTATACCTCTGAGGTATGTCGCTCCCGAGCACATCGGCTCCCGGACGGGTGAGGGCGGTCCCGGCAGCCCCCTCCGCCTCCCACGCTTCTTATCGTGCAAACGTACGTACCCGTCAGGTGGCTGGCGGCGACGGTCGCGCGGGTCGTCGTCGCGACGACCGGGCCGGCCACCGCCGACGGCCCCGGCCCGGCAACCGGCCCGGACCACCAGAGCACGCCGGGGTACGCAACCGCGCCAGCCAACGACGGGCTCACGGACAACGACGGGCTCACGGGGAACGACGGGCCGGCGGGCAACGACGGGCCGGCCGAGGAGGACGGGCGCAGCGACGAGCCGGGCGTGGAGCCCGCGCGGTCCACCATCCTGGCCCGCCGGATGCTCGACAGCGCGGCGGCCCAGCGCGGCGAGGAGAACTACACCAGCCCGGACGATGTGGTGTCGCTGCTCGGCGCGGTCTGGGACGGTGAGATCCTCACCCCGGCCTCCCGCGACCTGATGATCGGCTTCATGCGGGAACAGACCCTGAACACCAAGATCCCGGCGGCGCTGCCACCCGGAGTTCCGGTGGCCCACAAGACCGGCGACCTGCCGGACGCCTCCCACGACGTCGGCTACTACCTGATCCCCGGCACCGAGACCGCCGTCGCGTTCCTCACCGCCGGCCCGATGGCGACCGGCGACGAGACCGTCCGCCGGATGGCCCGGACGGTCTACGACTTCCTGGTCAATCCGACGGTCATCTCCCCCGCCGATCGACGCGTACCGCGGTGCGGTCCGGCAGAGTAGCCGGACCGCACCGACCGCCGTTCCCGGCCGACCACTCGTCGATCAGGCGCGGCTGATCGCGTTGGCGTGGATCGCCTCGTGCAGGTACGCCGCCAGGCCGGAGGCGATGTTCTCGTAGTACGCGGTGAACCGCTCGTCGGCCAGGTACATGTCGGCCAACCCGGTGTGCCCCTCGTACGGGCACTCGTAGAACCAGCGGCTGATGAGCTGCCGGTGCTCCTCGGCCAGGTCCATCGCCTCCGGGCTGTCGGCCGGCACGCCCGAGGCCAGCACGGCGACCATCCGCCGACCCCAGTCCTCGTTCTCCGCCTTGTGGCGCAGCCAGTCGTCCTTGGTGTAGCGGGCGACCCGCCGGTTCGACTCCCGGTACGCGTCGGTGTCACCCCACCGCCGCTCCGCCTCGGCCTGGTGCTCCTCCGGGTCGACGTCGCCGAAGACCTCGAACCGTTCCTCCGGCGTGAGTTGGATGTTCAACGTGCTCGCCTCCATCGCGAACTCGACCGCCGCGACCATCTCCTGCAACCGCTTGATCCGTACCGTCAGCAGCTCGTGCTGTCGGCGCAGGTGCGCGGCCGGGTCGGCCGCCGGGTCGTCGATGATCGCGGTGATCTCCTCAAGTGGGAAACCCAGCTCGCGGTAGTACAGGACGAGTTGCAGCCGTTGCAGGTCCGCGTCGTCGTAGCGGCGGTAGCCGGTCGGCGTCCGACCGCTCGGCGAGAGCAGACCGATCTCGTCGTAGTGGTGCAGCGTCCGTACCGTCACGCCGGCGATCTTCGCCACCTGACCCACCGTGTACGCCATGGTTCCCCTCCCTTCCGGGAACCAGGCTCCCGCCTGCCGTTACGTCAGGGTCAAGCTCGATTCTGACCCACCGTGGCGGGGCTGTCCGGACGCCCGTACAGATAGCCCTGGCCGCGTGGGCAGCCGATCGCGGCGACCGCGTCGTGCTGGCGTTCGGTCTCCACGCCCTCGGCGATCACCGCCAGGTCGAACGCGCCGGCCAGCCGGGTGACCATCTCCACCGTGGCGTACGCCCGGTCGTCCGTGCCCAGCCGCGCCACGAACGACCGGTCGATCTTCAGCTCGGTGGCCGGGATGCGGTGCAGGTAGCTCAACGACGAGTAGCCCGTCCCGAAGTCGTCGATGGCGATCTGGATGCCCAGCTCCCGCAGCTGGTGCAGCCGTTCCAGCACCGCGTCGGTCCCCTCGATCAACGCCGACTCGGTCAGCTCCAGCGTCAACGCGCGCGGCGCCAACCCGGCGCCGGCGGTGGCCGCCGTGACCGTGGCGATCAGATCGGGCCGGCGCAGGTGTGCCGCGGCGATGTTCACCGCGACCGTCGCCTCCGGCGCGCGGGCCCGCCAGGTCGCCGCCGCCCGACACGCCTCGTGGATCACCCAGCGGTCGATCGGGATGATCAGCCCGGTCTCCTCGGCCAGCGGCAGGAACTTCGCCGGCGGCAGCATCCCGAGCCGGGGGTGCCGCCAGCGCACCAACGCCTCGGCGCTGCGGACCGCGCCGCTGGACAGGTCGACGATGGGCTGGAACTCCAGGTGCAGTTGCTCCTCGTCGACGGCCCGGCGCAGGTCGGCGATCAACTCCGCCCGGGACACGGCCGACTCGCGCAGGCCCGGCGTGCACGTCCGGTACGCGGACTTGCCGGCCGCCTTCGCGGCGTACATGGCGATGTCGGCGTCGCGCAGGAGGTCAGTGTGCGAGGCGTGCTGCGGCCCGTACTCGGCGATGCCGATGCTCGCCGACGGGTGCACGCCCACGTCCTCCTCGCCCTCGGACGGCCGCAGGGCGTCCAGCAGCCGTTCGGCCAGCCGCTCCGGCGACACCGGCCCCTCCCGCTCGATGAGCACCGCGAACTCGTCCCCGCCGAGCCGGGCGATGGTGCCGTCGCCGGCCACCGCCGTCCGCATCCGAGCCGCCAGGCCGGTCAGCAGAGTATCGCCGGTGGCGTGCCCGAACCGGTCGTTGACCTGCTTGAACCCGTCGAGGTCGAGCAGCAGGACGGCCACCGGCCGGCCGTCGCGCAGAGCCAGGCGCAGCAACCTGTTGAACAGCAGCCGATTCGGTAGGCCGGTGAGCTGGTCGCCGTACGCGAGCCGGCGCAGTCGCGCCACCAGGCGCAGGTTCTCGTTGGCGGCCAGCCCCTGACGCACGGCGAGAGCGGCGAGCAACGCCATCATGGTCACGAAGACCAGCGGCGGTGTCTGACCGGTGGGCCGGCGAGCCAGCAGCACCGCGATGATCGCCCCACCGACCGGCAGGTACGGCAGCGCCACCCGCCACCACGGCGGCAGCGGCGACTCCGCGGTCTCGTCGGTGCCGTCGCAGTCCGGCGGCGGCGGATTCCCGGTGGCCAGGCCGATCAGCAGGTAGCTCAGCGGCCAGCACAGGTCGATGGGGTGACCGGCGGCGTAGTCACCGCGGGCGACCAGCGAGACGTAGACGACGTCGGCGACCACCCGGATGGTGAGGCTCACCGCGAGCACGCTCATCGGCCGCCACAGTGGTCGCGCCCGCCCGGCAACCGCCATCAGGATGGTGAGCTGCATCAGGTCGAACATCGGGTAGAGCAGCCCCAGCGTGCGCGCCGGGTCGGCCAGCTCGGCGGCGGCGACCCCGCGGAACACCAGCACCCAGCCGATCGGCAGCAGGGCCAGCGCGACGATCACGCCGTCCAGCAGCGTCCGGGCTCGTCCCACCCCGGTCCGGGGCCCGGACGGCGAACTGAGCAGAGCGGCGGTGCCGGTGAGGATGCCGGCGGTGAAGACCACCCCGACCAGCGGGGTGTGCGGCAGGTCGCCGCCGACGAGCCGCTCCGCCGTCCAGATCGCCCGGCCCAGCGCGGCGAGCGCCATGGTGAGCGCGAGCAACGTCCAGAACCGGCGCAGCGGGGCCGGGTGACGACGGGCCACGCCCGCGCAGGCCAGGGTGGCCCACCCGGCGACCAGCAACGCGCCCACGTCGCTGACCAGCGCGGCACCGGGCAACGCGGCCACCAGCCACGCCACCTCGACAACGAGGACCACGCCGACGATGAGCAGCCCGACGCGCGCCGCGTGGGACACCGGGAACAACGGCCGGCCGGCGAGATCAGGGCGCGTGGACGGCACCGACGTGGTCGGCACCACGACGGCCTGGGTCACGTCCTGCGGCGACACGGCGAACGCTCCGGCTCTCTCGTGGTGCACCCTCGACGCTGAGGGCCGGCCCCGGCAAACCCCGAAAGCCTAGTCAGCGCCCGGATGACCCGCCAGGGCCGGACGGGCACGCCCAAGTTGTCCACACACGACGGTGCGGGCCACCCGTCACCGGGTGGCCCGCACCGTCCCTGCCGTCGGCGGTCAGCCGATCACCAACGGCGGGTGTTGTCCGGCCACGCGTCGTAGGACAGCGCCGAGAGGATCGGATCCCAGCCGGTGCTCACCGCGCCGGCGGGGACGTAGGCCGTCAGGTCGGTGCCGCTGCCGTCGTACGGGCTCGCGTCGAGCCAACCGGTCACCACACCGTTGGCGTCCCGCCGGTAGTAGTGCCCGCCGCCGGGCGAGAAGGGCGACGTGACGCCGCCCCAGCCGCTGGCCGCCGGGTCCTCACGGGTCCAAACACCGGCGGCGTCGACGGTGTACGCGGCGAGCTTGCTGTCGCTCGTCGTGGCGAGCAGCCGGCCCTTGCCGGTGGCGGTCAGGCTACGGACGCCGAAGTTACTGCCGACGAGCGTGTTGGTGGTGATGTCGGTAGTGGTGTTCGCGGGCTTGGCCTTCTTCACCGTGTAGCGGCGCAGGACGCTCCCGGCCTGCCCGAACAGCGAGCCCGAACCGTCGAAGACCAACCGGTCCTGCGTCCACCCACCCCCGGTGTCGAGGGCCTGCGTACGGGTGAAGGTCAGCGGATCGGTGCCGATGACGTCCACCCGGTACAGGTGGCCGCCGTCGGTCACCAGCAGGGTGTCCGAGTTGAGGGTGGCCATCGCCTTCGGGGTGAAGCCGAGGGTCTGCGCGGAGACCGTGGCGATCCGCTTGGCGCCGCTGACCGGGTCGATCGCGGTGTACGACAGCCGGCCGTCCGGTCTCGTGCCGAAGACCGACACCAGGCCGGTCCAGGGGCGGGCGGAGAGGAGGACCTGGTTCCAACCGCTGGCACTGACCGGGTCGGTGGGGAAGGACACGATGTCGGCGCCGCTGCCGTCGAACGGGTTGGCGTCCCGGAAACGGTCCAGCCGGCCGGCCGCGTTACGGGTGTAGTAGAGACCGCCACCGGGCGACAGCAGGTGCGTCGGCGCGGCCCAGCCGGTCGTGACCAGCGTGCTGCCCACCCAACCGCCCGGACCGTTGCCGTAGACGCGGTAGGAGACCAGCCGCCCGTCCGAGATGGTGCCGAGGATCCGGCCGGCCCCGGGCGACGTGATGGTTTTCTGCGCGAACCCGGAGGCAACGAAGGTGGCTCGGTTGATGTCGGCGCCCGTCGGCTTGGCGCTTGTCACCGTGCGGCGGTAGAGCTGGTTCGTGCTGCCGTTGATGTAGTAGAGCGATCCGTAACCGTCGTAGCTCAGCCGGTCGTACGGCGAGAACCCGCCGATGATGTTCGTGGTGGTGAAGGTCAACGGGTCGAACCCGGTGACGTCCACCCGGTACATCGTGCCGCCGGTGTCGGTGATCAGGATCGTGTTCTCGTTCAGAGTCGCCATCGCCTTCGGCGCGAAGCCGAGGGTCGCGGCGGACGTCCGGTTGGCCCGGAGGTCGCCGGTCGCCGAGTCGATGGCGCTGAAAGTCAACCGCCCGTCGGCGAGCACACCGAAGATCTGGACATCCGCCTTCTTCTCGTCGATCCAGGCGGCGAGGTCGTCGACCCTGGTGGCCGTCGCACCGTCCCGCGTCTCCGTCTCACCGAGGCAGCCCTTCTGCCACGATGTCGCGGCGATGGCGACCAACTCGGCGGCACCGCTGTTTCCGCGGAACACAGGGCCGCCCGCGTCGCCCCTGCACAGCGTGGCGCCGGCCGACGCTCCGAGCAGACCCACGGACGTGGTGGCGACGTCCTGGACCGTGAACGAACCCTGGTGCAGCTGGCTGGGAACCCATTCGGTCGCCGTCCGGCCGTACCCGGTCACCGTGAGCGTCTCGGCGGCGGCCGGCGCGGTCGTGGCCAGCGCGACCGGCGGGACGTCGGTGACCGGCGACGAGAGGCGGACCAACGCGAGGTCGCGATCCGGGTGCGGCTCGATAGAGGCCACGCCGCGCTGCTGACCGGCGGTGCCGGTGAGATCGGCGCGGCCCACCAGCGCCGTGCTCGGTCGACTCGGCGCCCCCGACACGACAGGCCCGGTCTCTTCGGCGAAACAGCTCTTCGCCGTGAGCACCCAGTTCGGGTCGACGAGCGCGCCCGAGCAGGCACGCAGGTCACCGAAAGCGACCTTGACGCTGAAGCGGTACGTGCCCTCCGGGACCGGCTGGGCACCGGCGACGGCCTGCGCAGAGGCGCCGCCCAGCAGGCCGGCGGCGACCGTTGCGCCGAGCAGGGCCGCGCCCCACCGGCGCGAGCGGTGTCCTGACATGTACTCCCCCGTATCCATCACTCGATCGCCTCGTGCGGCGATCCGGTTCGATCGCGATGGATGTCAATCGGCTCGGGGGCCGGATTGTGTCCCGTCGATTGTCTATCGGTGCCAGGAACCGCCGGGCCGGACCGACGAGGTCGGAGTCACCGGAGGGGCTTCATCGGGTGGGCTTCATCGGCCGGCGGAGCGGTTCCACGGTGAGCGGGGCAGCGTGCTGCCAGCCACCGGACGGCGGGCACGTCGGCGTGTCCGCCGGCCGGGGGTGCAGGGCGGGCGGCGGACGGTGTGCACCGGAGGGCCTGCGGGCGGGGGCTGCCGGCCGATGAGCCAGCACAGGAAACGGGCCATCTGTGGCTCAGCCGACCGGGAGGAGCTGGGCGTCGGCCTTGGCGATCTCGTACTGCGCCCCGCAGAACGTGCACTGTTGCGCGTACCGGGTGCGGATCGGGATGAGCGGAATGAAGAAGAGGGTGAATTTCGTCGACCGGCGGGTGATCACCTGTGCGGCGTGGTTGCCGCAGTGGCGACACACCTGCTGCACGACACCGGACCGGTCGACCTTGGTACGCAGACCAAAGATGAAGAACATCGCCCGCCAGTACCCACCTGACCCCAAAAAGTCACCAGATCCAGAAAACGGATCGGCAAACCGCGCCTGGACATTCCTCAG
The DNA here is from genome assembly GCF_045161355.1 of Micromonospora sp. NBC_00617. Taxonomy (NCBI): domain Bacteria; kingdom Bacillati; phylum Actinomycetota; class Actinomycetes; order Micromonosporales; family Micromonosporaceae; genus Micromonospora; species Micromonospora sp. NBC_00617. The sequence continues at coordinate 4,688,158 of NZ_CP107751.1, forward strand.
GCGGTATAGCGTTTGCTATACTTGCCCGGTGCGCCAGGAGGATTGGGACGTCTTCGTCGTCGACGAGGTTCGCGACTGGATCGACGGCCTCGACCAAGCGACGTTCGCCCGGGTCGTGCAGGCGATCGATGCTCTCGCCGAAGTCGGGCCAGGGCTGGGCCGGCCGCTGGTCGACACCATCGCAGGTTCGTCGATTGCCAACCTGAAGGAGTTGCGGCCGGGCACCGTCCGCATCCTCTTCGTGTTCGACCCTTGGCGCGCGAGCATTCTCCTCGTGGCCGGCGACAAAGCGGGCCAGTGGAGGAGTTGGTATCGACAGGCCATCCCGCTGGCCGAACAACGCTACGAGATTTACTTGAAGGAACGCGCACAGCAGGAAGGGGGACGGCGGTGAGTGGTCATGTGCGGTGGTCGGATGTCCGGGCGGAGTACGTGCAGCGCGCCGGCGGAGAGGCAGCCGTCGAGGCGGGCAAGGAGGAGCTGCTCGCGCAGGTCGTCGGACACCGTCTCGCGGAGGTCAGGCGCGCTCGCGGTTTCACTCAGCAACAGATCGCCGAGCGGATGGGCGTGACCAAGGGCCGGGTCTCCCAGATCGAGCAGGGTCGGATCTCCGGGCAGGAAGTGGTGGCCCGGTATGCCGCGGCCCTCGGCGGCCGACTGCACCAGGCGATCTACTTCGATGATGGAGACATCGCGGCCATCGCCTGAGACCTGAGCCTGCCCACCAAGATCGTGCCCGATCCAGGATGTAGGGGCCTCGCCGCGCGAACGAGGCCACTACCTCCGCGATCGGGCACGATCACGATGAGACCGTCAGCTTGCCGAGCCCGTGGGCTGGGGCTCCAGGCCCGGCACCTCGGTCGAGACCCAGATCGGCTGCCAGGCCGCCATCTCGTGGTAGCGGCGCAGCTCGAACAGCCCGGCCACCGACCCGCTCCACGCGCCGTACGGGGGGTTGGCCTCGTCGAAGCCGCTCTGCACGAACGTCAGGGTGGTCCGGCCGCCGGACTCGGCCAGCTCCCAGGTGCTGACGCCGGTGGGTCCCCAGTCCACGGACATCTTCCGGCCCGGCTCCAGGTCGACGATCTTGGCCGCGTAACCGTTCTCGAAGCCACCCATCGCGTACCGGCCACCGACCCACGGCTCGATGCCGATGGGGTAGCCGAACCAGGCGCTGGCCTGCTCGGAGTCGGTAAGCGACTCCCACACCTTGTCCATGGGGGCGGCGATGACCAACTCGCCGCGCAGGTCGGCAGAGGTGAAATCGGTGCGGGGCAGCAGGGGCCGACCCTCCAGGTGGGCGGCCAGGTTGGCGATGGACAACGCCCAGTACGTCTGGAGCACGCCCCGGATGCTGGAGCCGCTCATCGCCTCGGCGAAGTCGAAGTGGCTCTGCGTCAGCGTCAACACCGTGCTGTCCGTGCCCTCGGCGGTCAACTGGAGCTCGGTGGTGGTCTCCACCCCGTCGAGCAACCAGCCGAAGCGCAGCGTGTCGTCGTCGGCGTGCAGCAGGCGCTGGTGCGGGGCGTCACCCTCGGGCGTGTAGCGGCCCCAGAACTCGTACCGCTGGGGCAGCTCGACCTCGGCGTGCTCGGCCAGCCAAAGCCGCAGCTCGGCCGGGTCGGTCAGGGCCTCGCGGACGCGCCCGACGGGGGCGGCGAGACGGGCCTGGACCTTCAACGGTTCACTCATTGTCGTTTCCTTTCGGATAGCAGGCGACAGCGAGCTTGAAGGCATCGCCTTCGCTGCCGCCGTAGCGACTGAACAGGTCCTGAAGTGCGGTTTGCAGGTCGTGCAGGAACTGCTGGCGCTGCTCGGCGGGCACCCGGATCTCCCCGGAAACCCCGATCGAGGGCAGTTCGGGCGCCGCCCGGTCCAGGCCGGCGATGTCGGCCTGGACCTCCTCCATCAGGTCGAGCAGGTAGCCCAGGCTCAGCTCGTCGCGGGCCCGGCGCAGGCCGATCCGGCCGACCAGCCGCGGGGAGAGCCAGTAGGACCGGGCGGCGGCCTGGTAGATGCCTTCGGTGATGCCGCGGACCTTGCGCTCGTTGACCAGCTCGACCAGGCCGGCCGCGACGAGCTGCTTGACGTGGTAGTAGACGCGCTGCGGCGTCTGGTCGAGTCGGGCCGCGACCTCGGTGCAGGTGCGCGGTTCGGCGAGTTGCCGCAGCACCTCGACGCGCTGTGGCTTGAGCAGGACTTCGGCCTGCTCGATCTGCTCCAGGTACAGGACGTCTCTCATGGCAAAATCAGTTTGTACGTACAAAACTTGTTTGTCAATCGCTTCGCGAGAAGCCGCGCCGACTTGCTCGACGCGGCTTCAGGCGACGTTCAGCAGATGATCAGGGCAACCAGTCGGGTCGCAGCGGGTAGCCGTTCACACCGGCCGGGCCGTTGTGGGTGGCCAGCACCTGGTGCAACTGGATGCCGTTGCGCTCGAACGCCATCCGCGACCCGGCCATGTAGAGGCCCCACACCCGGGCGGTTCCCGCGCCCACCTCCGAGACGCAGAAGTCCCAGTGCTCCACCAGGTTGCGACACCACGCGGCCAGCGTCAGCGCGTAGTGCTGGCGCAGGTTCTCCTCGTGGTGCACCTCCAGCCCGGCGTCGTGCACCTCGCTGATCAACCGACCCGGGCCGGCCAACTCACCGTCCGGGAAGACGTACCGGTCGATGAACGCGCCCGAGCGATGGGGCGCCCGGTTGTCGGCCCGCGTGATGGTGTGGTTCAACAGCCGCCCACCCGTACGCAGCCGCGACCGCAGCGCACCGAAGTAGGACGGGTAGTTGCGCACACCGATGTGCTCGGTCAGACCGATCGAGGAGATGGCGTCGAACTGCTCCGCCGGCGCGTCCCGGTAGTCCAGGTGCCGCACCTCGGCCAGCTCGCTCAGCCCCTCCCGCTCGATCGCCGCCTGCGCCCACTGCGCCTGCGCTTTCGACAGGGTCACCCCGAGCGCCTTCACGCCGTACTCCCGGGCGGCGTGGCGGACCATGCCGCCCCAGCCGCAGCCCACGTCCAGCAGCCGCATGCCCTTCTTCAACGCCAACTTGCCGGCGACCAGGTCGTACTTCGCCGCCTGGGCCTGCTCCAACGTGTCGTCCGGGGACCGGTAAACCGCGCAGGTGTACGTCATCGACGGGCCGAGCACCTTCTCGTAGAAGGCGTTCGAGACGTCGTAGTGGTGCGAGATCGCCGTGCTGTCGCGCACCCGCGAATGCCGCAGCCCGTTCATCACCCGCTTCCAACGCGGCAGCGCCTCCTGCGGAGGAGCCGGCGGCGGCAGCAGCCGCTCCCAGCCCAGCCCGCGCACCAGCGCCACCCCGTCGGCCACCGACGGCGGGCGCAGCCGCAACTCGTCCTTGAGCACCCGCAGCGCCTCGTACGGGTCGCCCGGGTGCACCCCCTGCAACGCCAGGTCACCGCTGACGTACGCCCGGGCCATGCCCAGGTCACCGGGGGCGGTGAGCAGGTACGACAGCCCACGCTCGGATTGGATCGCCAGGGTGATGCCGGCGTCGGCCGGGCCGACGGCGCTGCCGTCGTAGCCGGTGATCCGTACCGGCAGCGGCCCGGCGGTGACCGCGCGGACGACGTCCGCCACGGTCGGACCGGTGGGCCGGCCCCCCGCCGGCGGGGTGGCGGGGACGCTCGCCGCCCCCTGGTCTCGATCGGTCAGGCTCATGCTCGTGCTACCGCCTTCTCGTACAGTCCCGTCAGCCGGTGGTCCGGGTCGTAGCGGTCCTTCACCGCGCGCCAGGTCTCGCCGCCGTAGAGGCGATCGAAGGCGTCCCGGTCGTAGTACGCGTCGGAGTAGAGCGACTTGTGCCCGCCCAACTCCGACACCCTGCGTTCGATCGCGCGGTTGACGTCGCCGTCGGCGGCGCCGGGCGCGATCGGCACGGTCCCCCAGAAACCAATGTTGACGTAGTCCTGTCCTGCGTGGAGCGGATACAGCGGCCACGACCGCGCGGAACCGGGACCCTCCGGCTCGCGCAACCGCAACGGGCAGAGCCACACCGGGGTCATCCCCACGTTCTCCGCGAACCAGCGCAGGAAGTCGGCCGTGCGGTCCAGCGGGATCTCCACGTCCTGCACGACCCGCTCGCGGGCCGGCTGGCCGCGCAGCCGGTCGATCCGGGCCGCCACCTGGTGCCGGTGCTCAAGGCGGACCAGTCGGTGGTAGACGTCGCTGCGCCGGTAACGCGCCGGCCAGAGCCTGCGCACGACCGGGTGCTGCGCGCCGAACGCCGCCGAACACCAGAACCAGTCGGTGTCCCAGCGCCACAGATAGTCGTACGCGGTCAGCACGTCCCGCGTGCGCCGACGCAGCGACCGGTAGTAGATCGCCTGGCCGGTGTAGTCGCTGGGCGGGTCGGCCGCGTCGGTGAAGGTGCCCAGTATCAGGTACGCCTCACCGGGGCTGAACATCACGCCGTCCATCACGTCGACCGGCTCACCGGCCCAGGACCGGGTGGCGGTCACCTCGGCGATCGCGTCGGTGAGCGCCTCCAGTCGGGTGAACCGGATGTTGCGCAACGCCACGTACCGGCCGATCGGTTGCAGCTCGATGCGCAGCCGGGTCACGTACCCCAGGCTGCCCAGCGAGTTGGGGAACGCGGTGAACAGGTCGGCATGCTCCCCGTCCGGCCGGGCGGCGATGATCTCGCCGGAGCCGGTGAGGATGTCCATCTCGCGTACCGATTCGTGGGGCAGGCCGTTGCGGAACGAGGTCGACTCGATCCCGAGGCCGGTCACCGCCCCGCCCAGGGTGATGGTGCGCAGTTGCGGCACCACCAGGGGCATCAGGCCGTGCGGCAGCGTCGCGTCGACCAGGTCCTCGTACGTGCACATGCCCTGCACGTCGGCGGTCCGGGCGGTCGCGTCCACCGCGAGCACCCGGTTGAGGCCGCTCACGTCGAGGCCCGGGGTCCGGGGAGCGGACCGGGGGCGGAACAGGTTGGAGGTGCGTTTGGCCAGCCGGACAGGCTCGCCCGTGGGCACCGCGGCGTACGACCGCCGCAGCGTGTCCACCGCTTCATCATGGTCAATGGGGTGATCCACACGCTCAGCGCGCATGTGATCACCTTACGCCCGGACCCCGAGAACGGTGGGATGTCAGCGATGGGTGTTTCCCGTCCGCGACAGTCCCCGGCCGTTACCGTGGCGGGCATGCCGTCGCCCGCGATTGCCGCCCTGGACTCCGCCGGCCTGCCCTACCGGCTGATCCCGCACGGCGCGGTCGGCAGCCTGGCGGAGGCCGCCGCCGTCCGAGGTGTGGCCGTCCCCGACGTGGTCAAAACGATCGTGGTCCGTCGGGGCGCGGACGACCACCTGTTCGTGCTCACCCCCGGCGACCGGGTCATCTCCTGGCCCAAGCTGCGCGCCCTGCTCGGGGTGCACCGGCTCTCCATGCCGGACGCGGCGGGCGCTCTCGCCGCCACCGGGTACGAGCGCGGCACCATCACCCCGTTCGGCGCGAGCACCGCCTGGCCGGTCATCGCGGACGAGCGACTGCGCGGCCGGGAGATCACCCTCGGCGCCGGCGAGCGCGGTCTCGCCGTCGCGGTCGACGCCGACGCCACGATCGCCGCGCTCGCGGCCACCGTGGCCGATGTCACCGAACCACAGCCGACCCGCTGAGCCGTCGCGACGCCGGACTGGCACCGGCCCGCCAAGGTGGGTGAGGATGGCGCCCATGTCCGCACCCGAGGAACGCCCCGACCCAGCCGGCACCGTCTACGGCGGTCGGCGGGGCGCCCGCCCCGGCCCGCTGGCCGACCCGCTGCTGCGGGTGGCGCTGGCGGTCGGGCTGCTGGGCGTACTCCTGGGGGTGGTCTTCGCCACCGGGCTGTTCGGCGGTGACGACGAGCCGGTCGTGCCGGCGACGGTCGGCGCACCACCCAGCGCGGCGGAGCCCACCGGCCCGGCGGCCGAGCCGAGCCCGACCGCGCCGGCCGAACCGTCACCGAACCCGTCGGTCAGCACCCCGGCCGCCCCGCCCACCGGGCCCAGGGTGCTGCGCGCCGCCTCGGGGCTCTGCCTGGGGCTCGACGGCGACGGCGAGAAGGCGGCGGCCGAGTTGGCCGCGTGCAGCGGCGGCCCGGAGCAGCAGTGGGTGGTCAACTCGGCCGGCGCGGACGTGCTGACGTTGACCAACGCCGCGCACGGGCAGTGCCTCGACGTCGAGGGCGGCAGTACGGACGACGGCGCCCGGATGATGCAGTTCACCTGCCACGGCCAGGCCAACCAGCAGTGGCGGCTGAGCCCTACCGGCACCGGCCCGGTGCTACTGGTCGCGGCGCACAGCGGGAAGTGCGCCCAGGCCGACGACGACGGCGGCGAAGCCGGCGACGAGATCCGGCAGCGGCCCTGCGACGGCCGGCCAGCCCAGCAGTGGACCCTGGGCTGAACGGCCGACCCAGGCCGTCTCAGCCCCGGAAGCTCCAGTCCCTGGGTGCGGTCGCGGCGGCCAGCACGGCCTCCGGCACCGGCCGGCCCGGTCGCCGGAGCAGCAGCAACGACAGCCCTGCGGCACCGATCGACAGGGCGCCCGCCACGTACCAGGCCATTGCGTAGTCGCCGAGCCGGTCCCGGACCAGCCCCGCACCGGTCGCGGCGACCGCCGCGCCGAGCTGGTGGGCGGCGAACACCCAGCCGAACACCACCGCCCCGGCGCCACCGAAGTATTCCCGGCACAACGCCACCGTCGGCGGCACGGTGGCCACCCAGTCCAGGCCGTAGAAGACGATGAACACCAGCATGCTCGGCTCGGCGGTGCCGGAAAACAGGCTCGGCAGCACCAGCAGGGACGCCCCGCGCAGCGCGTAGTACATGCCGAGCAGCAACCGGCTGTCCACCCGGTCGGTGAGCCAGCCGGAGGCGATGGTCCCGACGATGTCGAAGAGCCCGACCAGGGCGAGCAGGCCGGCGGCGGTGGTCTGGGCCATGCCGTGGTCGTGTGCGGCCGGGACGAAATGCGTACCGACGAGGCCGTTGGTGGTCGCGCCGCAGATCGCGAACCCCCCGGCCAGCAGCCAGAACGGCCGGGTCCGGGCCGCGGTCGCCAGGGCGCCAAGCGCCCGGGTCGCCGCGCCGCCGGCCGCCGGCGGCGCCGCGACGACCTCGGTCGCCCCGTAGGCGGGTAGGCCGAGATCCGCCGGGTGCTCGCGCATCAACCACACCACCAGGGGTACGACCGCCAGCGCGGCTCCGGCCACGACGAGTGCGGCGGTTCGCCAGCCGTGGTCGCGTACCAGGATGGCGATCAGTGGTAGGAACACCAGCTGTCCGGCGGCCCCACCGGCGGTCAGCACTCCGGTGACCAGGCCCCTTCGGTGCACGAACCAGCGCCCGGTGATGGTGGCCACGAACGCCAGCGCCATCGAGCCGGTGCCCAGCCCGACCAGCACACCCCAGCAGAGCAGTAGCTGCCAGCTGGCGTTCATGAAGACCGTCAGTCCGCTGCCCGCGACGACCAGCAACAGCGCCACCGAGACCACCCGGCGGATGCCGAACCGGTCCATCAGGGCAGCCGCGAAAGGCGCGGTGAGCCCGTAGAGCAGCAGGTTGACGGAGACGGCCGCGGAGATCGTGGCCAGTGGCCAGCCGAACTCCTCGTGCAGCGGGTGCAGCAGCACCGACGGGGTGGCCCGGAAGCCGGCCGCGCCGACCAGCGCCACGAAGGCGACGGCGGCGACCAGCCAGGCGGGATGCAGGCGGCGGTTCTTGGTCACGCGACAAGTCTGGGCGGGGCGGTTCACGGCGACGAGTGGCCGGAAAGCCATCATGCGCAAGAATCGGGCCATGACCGTTCGCCCGCACCGGATCGCCGTACTCGCCCTGGACCAGGTTGTCGGCCTGGACCTCGGCACCCCGTCGCAGGTCTTCGGCACCGCCCGGGCCGCCGACGGGACAGACTTCTACGACGTCCGGGTGTGCACCCCGGGCGGGCGGCCGGTCCGCAGCACCGCCGGCTTCCAGGTCCTCCCCGACCACGGGAACGATCTGCTCGACACCGCCGACACGGTGATCGTCCCCGGCATCCACGACGGCAGTGCGCTGACCTCGGGCACCGTCGAGCCCGAGGTGGCCGACGCGCTGCGGGCGGCGTACGAGCGGGGCGCCCGGATCATGTCGATCTGCACCGGGGCGTTCGTGCTGGCCGCCACCGGGCTGCTCGACGGGCGTCGGGCGACCACCCACTGGGCGTACGCGGAGCAGTTCCGCCGCCTGCACGGCCGGGTGGACCTCGACCCGGGCGTGCTCTTCATCGCCGACGACGGGGTGCTCACCTCGGCCGGAGTGGCCGCCGGCATCGACCTCTGCCTGCACGTCATCCGCCTCGACCACGGCAGCGAGGTGGCCAACCGGGCGGCCCGGCGCTGCGTGATGCCGCCGTGGCGGGACGGCGGCCAGGCACAGTACATCGAGCGGCCGGTGCCGAAGGCCATCGACACCAGCACCGCAGGCGCGCGGGAGTGGGCACGGCAGCGGTTGCACGAGCCGATCGCCCTGCGCGACCTCGCCGAGCAGGCGCGGATGAGCGTGCGCACCTTTACCCGCCGCTTCCGGTCGGAGACCGGCCTGAGCCCGGCGCAGTGGCTGCTGCAACAGCGCACCGACCACGCGAGGCTGCTGCTGGAGACGACCGACCTCACCGTCGACCAGATCGCCCACCGCTCTGGTTTCGGCACCACCGCCGCCCTACGCCAACAGCTCCACCAGCGCATCGGCGTGGCCCCGTCAACCTATCGCCGCACCTTCCACCCCCGCCCCGAGCTAATCGACAGCTAATCCCCCACCGCACCCCGCGATCTTGCACTTACGGTCGCCAGCTTGCCCCTTGCGCCCTTTTTGTCGCGACAGAAAGTGCAAGATCGCAGGGGGCAGGGGGCAGGGGGCGGCGACGACGTCCGGCAGCGGCCCTGCGACGGCCGGCCCGCCCAGCAGTGGTCCCTCGGCTGACCGACTACCCGGACCACGAGTAGCTCAGCCCGATCCGAAAGCCGCGTGTCAATCCTCGGCAGGCCCTAAGTTGATTTGGGAGGGCCATGACCGAAATTGATCGTGCGGAGGACATCGTGGTCAACAGTTCGAGTCAACACCGTGGCTCCATCGGGACCGTGTCCCAGCGCGGCATCCCCAAGGAGGTGGATGTAGCGATCGTCGGTTCTGGCGGGGCGGGGCTGATGGCCGCGCTCAGCGCCGCGAAGCAGGGGGCACGGGTCCTCGTTGTGGAGTCCCAGCCGATCGTCGGTGGCGCCACCGGGATCTCCGCGGGTGCGGCCTGGATCCCGAATCATGGTTTCTCGACCAAGGACCTGGGGGTCAGCGACGACCTGGACAAGGCGCGGCGTTACATCTATGGCGAGGGCCGGGACAAGATTCTTGACCATGAACTGGTGGAGAAGTTCCTGGAGACGGGGCCGCAGGTCGCCCGATTCATAGAAGAGCACACCTCTTTCGGGTGGATCCCGACGATCTGGCCGGACTACCGCTCCGACATCGATGGCGCGTCGGTCGGGCGGGCCCTCTTTCCCGGCCCCTACTCCCCCAAGGGATTGGGGGAGGCCGCCTCGTTCGTGCGACCAGCCCTGACGACCGGCATGGCCAGGAATCCGCTCCCGTTCTGGCTGCTGGGTGGGATCAGTAGTGATGCCGTGTGGCTCGCCGGACCAGCGTTGGTCGGCGCCCTGCTCGAGGCGGTTCTGGGTGACGGCGTCGACGTGCGCGTCCAGGCGCCCGCGGTCCGGCTCATCACGGATGAGTCGGGAGTGCGGGGCGTCGTCGTACAGGATGATGACGGCGTCGAGCACACGGTGCGTGCCGCCAAAGGCGTCGTGCTGGCCAGCGGCGGGTTCGAGGGGTCGACCGACCTCACCACGAGCCACCTCCACGCACCCTTCGCAGTGCAGGTTTCGCCGCAGGGGCACGAGGGCATCGCGGTGCAGCTGGCCCGGGACGTGCACGCCGACCTGACGGGTATGCAGGACGCCTGGTGGATGCCCGCGGTGCAGGTGCCCGGCGAGACGCTGGAGGGCCGCCCGCTCAGTCGGGTGTTCCTGGGTGAGCGTTCGCTGCCGCACAGCATCATGGTGAACCATCAGGGTGAGCGCTTCGCGAACGAGGCTCTCCCCTACGACCAGCTCGGGAAGATCATGCACGAGGTGGACCCGAAGACGGGCGCCATGCCGAACGCAACGGCATGGCTGATCTTCGACCACAACTACTGGACGAAGTTCGGAATCTTCGGCATCACGCCCGGCGGGCCGGTGCCCGACTACATCCACCGCGCTGACACGCTGGCGGAGCTGGCGGCTCAGATCGGAGTCGACGAGGTGGGGCTGCTCCGGACCGTCGACCGGTTCAATCCCGAGGCCGGACGAGGCCACGACCCGTACTTCGACCGCGGTGGCACGTTGTTCGATCGGTACTTCGGCGCCTACTACCCCCGGCTGAGCAAGAGGTCCCCCGACGCGCTGTTCCCCGCCGCCACCGCGAAGGCGCGGATGGCCATCGCGAAGGCGATCGGACCGATCGTGAGCAAGGTGGCGGCACGTGCGGCGAAGAAGAACGACCCCGAACGCCTGCGCTCCCTCGTGGTCAGGCCCATCACGAAGATCGTACGACCGATCCTGAAGAGCCCGAGGTCAAGCGTCCTGGGGCCCGTCAACACCTCGCCGTACTACGCGCTCAAGGTTGAGGCCAGCGCGCTCGGCACCGTGGGTGGCCCGAAGACCGACGCACACGGGCGCGCGCTGAACACCGACGGCAAGGTCATCCCAGGCCTGTACGCCGCCGGCAATGCAGGAGGCGCACCAACGAAGGGGTTCTACGGGGGCGCCGGAGGGACGATCTCGCTGGGGCTGGTGTTTGGTTACCTGGCGGGACAGGAGGCAGCACGGCGGCAGGATGCTTCTTGAGCCGCCAGGGCGGCCCGTGCCGGGTTCACCCGCGCCAACACGACACCGCCCCCCGTCAGCGGCACATCTTCGTCAGGCGGTGAAAGGCTCAAGGCCGAAGCGGCCCCACGCGATGAAGGCCGCAAGCGCAACGTAGCCCACGTTCACCATCACCAACTTGAACTGACCAAGGCGGCCATGGATGATCGCCGCGCCGACCATGAGCAAAATCCAGCAGGCGGCGGTCACCGGCACCATGAACGGTGCGATGTCGAGCACGGCGGGCAGGATCAGGCCAACCGCGGCCAGGAGCTCGAGGACCCCGATGGTCTTGATGAAGCCGGCGCTGGCGTGCCGGGTCCATTCCGCGCCATTGAGCGCAGCCAGTTTCTCCTTGGGTACGAACGTCTTGGTGATGCCGCCGGTCAGGGAGACGACTGCCAGCAGGCCGGCAGCAATCCAAAGGGCGAGGCTCATGCGGTTTCCTTGCCTTGTGTAGGTGACTCCGGTGTCTTGGGACCATCCGGCATGGGGCGGAGCTCCAGTGGGACACCCTCGGTGGTTGGTGGCCGTTCGAGCTGGGATCGCCGACGCGTGGCCCAGGCTGTCCGTTCAGCGGGGGGCCAGGGCATCACCGCGCTTGGCCCGTAGCAACTCCTGGCGCTTGTCATCCTTGACCCAGGTGAGCGAGCCGGGCCTGCGTGCCTCGTCCGCCAGGTGCTTGACGGTGTGCTTGCAGACGAACTCCTTGAGCTTCGCGCCCGGGCCGCCGCCGATGTGCAACCCGTTCGCGGTGTCGTCCCTGGAGGCGAACTGGAAGATGCCGGCGCGACGCCCCAGGCTGATGCACTGGCCGAAGAACCCCAGGTTGATGGGCGCCGGCTGCTCACCCGCGATCCGAGCCAGCACCGTGTCGGCGGCGTGCGCGCCGACCCTCGTCGCGGCCTGGCAGCTCATCCGGAACGGCAGGTCCGACGGTGCCGCCGAATCCCCGGCCGCGACGACGCGCACGTCGTCCACGCTCGTCAACGTCTCATCGGTGAGCAGGCGGCCCAGCGTGTCGGTGCTCAGCCCGCTGCGGGCGGCCAGGTCCGGCACGCCGAACCCGGCGGTCCAAATGGTCACCTGGCTCGGCAACTCGCGGCCGTCGCTGAGCCGCACGGCATCGCGAGTCACCGCCGTCACCTTCGCGCCGGGGCCGTCGAGCACTGTCACACCGAGCCTGGCCAGCCACTTGGCAACCGAGCGCCGACCCCGTCCGTGCAGATACGGGCCGAGCACCCCACCGCAGACCAGAGTCACGGTACGGCCCGCCTCCGCCAACTCGGCGGCGGTCTCGATGCCAGTCGGACCGGCTCCGACAACCGTCACCGGGGCCGTTGTGGGAGCGGCGTCGAGGACCGGCCGTAGCCGCTGCGCCTCCTCCAGGCTGGCAATCGGGTAGGCGAACTCGGCCGCTCCGGGCACACCCGGGTCGGCGCTGCCACTGCCCACCGCATAGATCAGGTAGTCGTAGCCGACCGTGCCGCCGGCCGCCAACGTCACCCTGCGCTCGGCCGCGTCGATCCGGGTCACCGTGTCGACCACCAGCCGGACGCCCTCGGCCAGGACCTCCCGGTAGTCGACGACCGCGTTGTCGGACCCGCCCACCACCTGGTGCAGGCGGATCCGCTCGACAAACGTCCGGCGCGGATTGATCAACGCCACAGTCACATCGTCGCGCTGCGTCAGGCGATTGGCCGCCATGACACCGGCGTACCCGCCGCCGACCACGACCACATCAAAGTTCTCAGTCATAGTGGCTCCTCCGTTTTCAGGGGTTCGGCCACAAGACACCGACTGACCGATCGTTGTGACAACGTGTGAGGCAGACCACTCCACAGGCGTGGGCTCGACACGCTTGGTCAGGAAGGTGTCGACTTCGCGTCGTACGACGGCTCTGCCCTGCCGGCGGTCCTATCCGACGGGGGTCGCGGCGAGTCCGGTACAGCCGCGCAGATCCGCATACTCCCCGCGGATGCGTGCCGCGTCGTCGCCTCCGGTGGCGAGTTCGGGTTGGCCGGTGCGGCGGGAGATCAGCGCGGGCACCAACTCCGTTCTCACGATCTCCGGGCCGCGCAGGGTGACCCGCAGGATCCCGGTGTCGTTGCTGTACGCGTCGTCGCGCCACCACAGGAAGTTGCCGAGCCCGTACTGAACGAAGGTCCTGCCGATCCAGCCGTCACCGAGCAGCAGGTGCGCGTGGGTGCCGACGACTAGGGAGGCACCCGCCCGGGCCATCTCACCGGCGAACGCCCGCGCGTCGGCGGGCGGACAACTGTCGCCCTCCGCGCCCCAGTGGACGTACACGACGACGACATCGGCCTGCTGGCGCGCGGCGCGTACCGCGGCGACGGCCCGCGTCAGGTCCCTCGTCACCGCGATTCCGGCACGGGTGTCGGTGGCCCTCCACTGCGACCACAGTTCGTCGACCTGGCTGAACGCCAGGAAGGCGATCCTCGTGCCGCCGATCCGGGTCGTCCAGGGCGCGTACGCCGCCGCCGCGTCGGTGCCTGCCCCGACGGTCGGCACCCCGGCGGCCCTCGCCGCGTCCACGGTGTCGGTCAGACCCACCCGTCCGTAGTCCAGCGTGTGGTTGTTCGCGATCGACACGACGTCGACCCCGGCCGCCTTCACCGCGTCGTACGCACTCGCCGGAGCCCGGAAGAGGAATTGCTTCGGCTCCGGGGTGCCACGCGTGGTGACCGCGGTCTCCAGGTTGACCATGGTCAGGTCCGCGGCGGACAACGCCGACGAGATCGACCCGAACGCGGTCGCCGGATCGTCCAGCAGACCCGCCGTACGGCCGGCGAAGTGCACGTCGCCCGCGAAAGCCAACGTGATCTCGGTCGACACGGCCGGCGACGGGGACGCCACCGCAGCCGAGCGGGTCGGTTCACCGGCCGGCGGTGTGGGCCCGACCCGGCATGCGGTCAGCGCCACGGTCAGAGTCGTCGCCACCGCGACGAGGGATCGTGCCCGTCTCACCTCAGGCAGCGTACGCGGCGGATGAGGCGGCGGGGCGGGGTCAGGCGCGGAGCATGTGGAGTTGGGCCTGATGTTTGGGTAGGTGGACGCGGGTGTGCAGATCCAGGGTGCGCGACCAGGGCAGCGGCTCGTCGACGTTGAGGTCGAAGCCCTCCCGCAGGTGGGTGTCGACCGAGGTCTCCGCCGCCAGGCCGAGCCGGTCGACCAGCGCGCAGAGCCGGTCGCTGGTGCCGTGCAGCAGAGCGGTCAGGCCACGCAGACCGCCCTGCTCGGCGACCAGCGCGTCGAGCTGCGGGCGGTGCATGTCGTCCAGGTCGTAGTAGGCGAACGTCGACCCGGCCAGCAGCGCCTCGGTGGCCTGGATCATCAGCTCGTCGTTGGCGACCAGGTGCGCGACGATCTGCTCGGCGCTGAGCTGGCCCTCCGGCGGCGGACCGAACCCCGCAGCGTCGAGCTCCGCGAACACCGCGTCGTACGCCCGCCGCAGTCCCTCGCTCTCCACTCCCCCAGTCAACCCCGCCGGGCGAGGGTTAGCGGCGGGATTGGCGGGAGCGGAGGTAGTCGGACACGACGTACTCGCCCAGGTCGTCGGTGTCCGGCGTGAACATCCGACCCCGGCTGCGCCGGGCCACCGCGTCGACGAAGCGGCGCAGGCCCGGGTCGTCGCCGAGCATGAACAGGTTGAGCGTGGCGCCGTATCGGCTGAGCCGGTCCACCTCACGGACCGTCGCCTCGATCGTCTCCGGCAGCGGCGGCCAGTGGAACAGCGCCTCCCCGTCGTCCGGGTCCAGGTGGGCCGTCGGCTCCCCGTCGGTGACCACCAACACCACCGGCTCGGCGTCCGGGTGCCGGCGCAGGTGCCGACCGGCCAGCCGCAGCGCGTGCTGAAGGTTGGTGCCCTGCTGCAGGTCCGGCTCCACGGCGGCCAACTCCTGCTGGGTGAGCGTCGTCGCCTCCCGGCCGAAGCCCACGATCTGCAGAGCGTCCTGCGGGAAGCGCGTCTCCATCAGGTGCGCCAGCGCCAGGGCGGTCTGCTTCATTGGCCCCCAACGACCCTGCGAGATCATCGAGTACGACAGGTCGACGCAGAGCACGACCGCGGCCGAGGCCCGCTTCTCGGTCTCCACCACCTCGAAGTCGTCCACCGCGAGCTGCACCGGAACCGTCGGCCCGGCCCGGCTGACCGCCCGGGTCAGCGTCCGGACCACGTCCAACGGCTGCTCGTCGCCGTACTCCCAGGGGCGGGACGCCCCGCTGACCTCGCCGGCGGCGCCCGCCGAGCGCAGGTCGTGCTGGCCCCGCGGCCCGGCGGTCAGCTCGGCGAAGACCCGCCGCAGCGCGGTCCCGCCGAGCCGGCGCAGCGCCTTCGGGCTGAGCGTGAGCCCGTCCGCGTCCCGGCTCACCCAGCCCTGCCGGCGCAGCTCCCGCTCCAGATCCCGCAGCCGGCGGACGGCGTCGGCGGCGTCCCGGCCCAGCGTCCGGGCCACCGCGTCGACGTCCACGTCGTCCAGGGTCGCCCCCGGGTGTTCCTGGTCGAGCTGGTCCAGCAGGTCGTCCAGCTCGCCGATCTCACCGAGCGCTCCGGCCGCGTCGGCGTAGTCCAGCGGCTGTTCGCCCCGGACCCGCTCGCCGCGCCCCCAGCGCAGATCGGGTCGCAGTGCCCGCAGGTTCGCGTCGAGAGCGGACAACTCCCCCGCGAGGCGGTCGCCGAGCGACTGCTGCATCAGACCGGCCAGCTCGGCGCGCTGCCGGTCGGAGAGCGAATTCATCAGCCGCTCACCGGCCGCCGAGCGGCGGGCCAGCACGTCGATCAGCTCGTCGACGGTCGACGGCTTTTCCGGGAAGAAGTCGCCGTGTCTGCGCATGAACTCGGCGAACGCGTCGGTGGTGTCCTCCGCGCGGCCGTGCCGGGCCAGCAGGTCGTTCAGGTCGCCCATCATCTCGGCGAGGCGCCGCTGGACGGCCGGGTCGGCGGAGGCGCGCGCCGCGTCGCGCAGCCCGGCGAACCGCTGACCGAGGACGTCGTCCCGGAGCTGGTCGAGGATCCGCTGGTACGAGCGACGGGCGTCCTCGCTGGCCCACTGGTAGCCGGACAGCTCCTCCACCGCCCGCGCGGTCGAGCGGGGCAGGTTGTCCAGCACCGACTCGGCGAACCGCGCGTCGTCGTCCTCGCGGCCCCGCAGCTCGTCCCGCTCGGCTGCGAGGGCCTGGTCGAGCAGGGCCTGTGCCCTGGTCACCGCGCCGTCCAGGTCACCCCGACGAAGCGCCTCCCGGCGCAGCCGTCGAGCTCGGGCGGCCAGGTCGTCCAGCCCACCCCGTCCCTGCGGGCCACGGCGTAGCAGGTCGCGCAACGCCTCCCGCAGGCTGCCGCCGGCCAGCACTTCGGCGCCGACCGCGTCCACCGCCTCGCGCACGTCGTACGGGGGTGCGAGCGGGTCAGGCCCGCCGTTCCACTGCCCGTACCGGAACCGGTTGCCGGCCACGGTCAGCCCCGCCCCCCGTAGACGGTGCGCCCGGTATCCGTGACGTCCTTGCCGAGCCGGCGGGTCAGGTGCAGCCCTTCCAGCACGAACTCGACGGCGGCCGCCGCCTCCTCCGGGGTGGGCGCGTCGCCCAGGCCGAGCCGATCGAGGACCTTCGCCAACCCGGGCACGGTGCCCACCTGACGCAGCAGCTCGGTGGAACCGACCAGCTCGCCGGTCTCGATCGCCGTCCCGTCCTCGACCAGGGCGGTGAACCCGGACAGGTCCAGGCCGGCCAGGTGGGCGCGGAACGTCTCGGCGGTGGCGTTCCGCAGCAGGTGGGCGAGGATCTCGATCTCCCGCCCCTCCTCGCCGCTCTCGAACTCCACCTTGCCGCGCAGCGTGCTGGTCACCGACACCGCGTCGCCGACCCGCGCCACCGCACCCTCCGACGCAAGGAAGGGCCCCTTGTTATCGCTTTCCGTTGTAGAGGGGGCCCCTCCTAACACCTTGCCGGCGGCGGCGAGCAGGCCGGCGCGGCGCAGCGCGGCACCGGCGACCGTCTCGGCGGCGGCGATCGCGAACCGGGCGGAGACACCGGAGCGCGGGTCCACCGACGGGGACTCCCGCACGGCGCGGGCGAACCGGGCCAGCACCTCCAGCACGTGCTCCGGCACCTCGGCGACCAGGTCGGCCTCCTGACGGATCAGCGCCAGCTCCAACTCCAGGTCGACCGGATAATGGGTACGGATCTCCGCGCCGAACCGGTCCTTGAGCGGGGTGATGATCCGGCCCCGGTTGGTGTAGTCCTCCGGGTTGGCGCTGGCCACCAGGAGCAGATCCAGCGGGAGGCGCAGCTGGTAGCCGCGGACCTGGATGTCCCGCTCCTCCAGCACGTTGAGCAGCGCCACCTGGATCCGCTCGGCCAGGTCGGGCAGCTCGTTGACGGCGAAGATGCCCCGGTTGGTGCGCGGCACCAACCCGAAGTGGATGGTCTCCGGGTCACCGAGGGTGCGTCCCTGGGCGATCCGGATCGGGTCGACGTCACCGATCAGGTCGCCGACGCTGGTGTCGGGGGTGGCGAGCTTCTCGCCGTAGCGCATCGAGCGGTGCAGCCAGCCGATCGGCAACTCGTCGCCGGCCTCGGCGACCTGGGCGACCGACGCGGGGGTGAGCGGGCGCATCGGGTGCTCGTTGAGGACCGAACCGGGAATGACGGGGGTCCACTCGTCGAGCAGCCCGCCCAGCGCGCGGATCAGTCGGGTCTTGCCCTGGCCGCGCTCACCGAGCAGCACCATGTCGTGCCCGGCGAGCAGGGCCCGCTCGACCTCGGGAAGGACGCTGTCGTCGTAGCCGACGATGCCGGGGAAACGGGTCTCGCCGGAGCGCATCCGGGCGAGGAGGTTGTCGCGGAGTTCCTGCTTGACGGTGCGGTACTGGTGACCGGCCGCGCGCAGCGCGCCGAGCGTGCCGGGCAGGTCGGCCGGTGAAACCGGGGTTACCGGAGTAGGCGCAGTCACCCGAGTAACGCTAGCTCACATTCGCGGGGGTGCCCCGGGCATCGGGGGCACCCCCACTGCCACCCTCAGCCTCGGCCGCAGCGCCCGCAGGCCCCCCGGCGACGCAGGTGGTACGCGTACGTCGCCGCGCCGAGCGCCACGCCCCACAGCGGCCAGAGCAGCATCGGCGCCCCGGTCAGGCTGGCCCCGCCGGTGAGTTCCCAGAATTTGGGGTTGCTGAGCAGTCCCAGGCTGGCCGCGGTCACCTCGATGGCGACCAGGGTGGCCGGTGCCACGGCCAGCAGCACCGGCACCCGGCGGCCGGCGAGCCCGACCATCCAGCGGGGAAACCGCTCGCCCCAGCGCTGCACCAGCCCGAGGGTGAGGATCGCGCCGACGGTGGCGAACGCGCCCAGCCCGAACCCGGCCCAGACCAGCCCGCTGTCCTGCATCTCGGTCAGGAACTCCCGGGAGATGCCCAGCGGGATGCCGGCCGCCCAGGCGAACCGGGTCAGCGCGTACGTCAGCGGAATGGCGGCGGCGATGCCGGCGGCCCACCGGCCCCAGCGCGTGGCGGCGGCCGGGGTGGTCCAGCCGCGGTCGGTGTCGCCGCGACCACAGCCGACGCAGGTGTCGGCGGTGCGGCGCTGCCAGGCGAGCACCGCACCGGCCAGCAGCAGGCCGCCGACCAGCGCGGCGAACCGGGCGAACAGCGCCCAGGTGAAGATCTCGGCGTAGTCGACCTGCGGCCAGCCGAACGGCGCCCCGATGATCAGCATGGGCAGGTAGCCGAGGATGGCCAGCACCTGGGCGTCCGGGACGACCACGGCGAGCACGAACGCGACGGTCCAGCCGTAGCCGGCGAGCAGAGCCCGCAGCGGGCCGGGCGGGCGGACCGCGGGGCGGCTCATGGCCAGGGCGGCCACCGCGGCGGTCAGCAGGACGCCGGCGAAGAGCGGAGTGGCCAGGTGCACCGGCACCAGGCGCAGCAGGTTGGCGTCGCCGCCGTGCGTGTCGTTCGCGCCGAACGGGTAGCCGGCGCCGGTGAGTGTGCCGAGCAGGGCGAGGACGCCCCACAGGCCGAGCCAACCGGCGGCCAGTGGGGCGAGCCGGTCCGGCCAGCGGGAGTCGGAACGGGGTCGGGATGCAGTGATCGTCGTCATGCTCTCAGCCTCGACCGACAGCCGGTCCAATCCCTCCCGGCCGATGGTGAACCCGCTCCCCCGGTCGGGGGACCGGTCAGCCGGACGGGGTGACGAAGCCGGACTCGTAGGCGGCGATCACGGCCTGCGTGCGGTCCCGGACACCCAGCTTGGCCAGCACGTTGCCGACGTGCGTCTTGACCGTCTCCACCCCGACCACCAGGTGCGCGGCGATCTCCGGGTTGGACCGGCCGGTGGTCATCAGCCGCAGCACCTCGGCCTCCCGCTCGGTGAGCCGGGCGGCACGCAGTCGGTCGCCGCCCGCCGGCCCGTACGCCCCGACGAGCTGGCGGATCGCGGCCGGGAAGAGCAGCGACTCGCCCGCCGCGACGACCCGGACCGCCTCGACCACCTCCGCCGGCCGGGCCCGTTTGAGCAGGAAGCCGGAGGCGCCGGCGCGCAGCGCCTCGTAGACGTACTCGTCGTTGGCGAACGTGGTGACCACCAGCACCCGGGGCGGGTCGACGGAGGTGGCCAGCAGGTGCCGGGTGGCCTGAATGCCGTCGATGCCGGGCATCCGTACGTCCATCAGCACCACGTCCGGGCGGTGCCGGGCGACCAGGGGCGGCACCTCGGCGCCGTCGGCGGCCTCGGCGAGCACCCGCAGATCGGGTTGGGCGTCGATGATGGCCCGCAGCCCGACCCGGATCAACTCGTCGTCGTCGACGATCAGCACGCCGGTGGTCATCGTGTCTCCTGGTAGGGCAGGCGGGCCCGGATCAGCCAACGGTCGCCGTCCGGCCCCACGGTGAGTTGACCACCGAGCAGTAGCACCCTTTCCCGCATACCGTCCAGACCCCGACCGGACCGCCCCGTGTCGGCCCGGTCGGGGTGTCTCATTGCGTTGACCAGCTCCAGTTCGAGCGCGTCCGGCCGCAGGTCCAGCCGCAGCGTCACCGGCCCGTGCCCGTACCGGGCGGCGTTGGTCAGTCCTTCCTGGACGATCCGGTACCCCTCCCGGGAGACCGCCGCGGGCAGCCGCGCCGGGTCACCGACGCGATGCGCGTGCACCGTCAGGCCGGCCGCGCGGGTGTCGGTGACCAGCCGGTCCAGGTCGGCGAGGGTACGCTGCGGCGCCGCCGCCGCAGGACGACCGCCGGTTTCCCGGAGCAGCCCGAGCACGTGGTCCAGCTCGTCCATGGCGGTTCGGCCGACCTCCTCGATGGCGGCGAGCGCCCGCCGGGCGAACTCCGGGTCGGTGTCGAGGAGTTGGCGGGCTGCCCCAGCCTGGAGGGTGGCCACGGTCAGCGCGTGGCCGACCGAGTCGTGCAGTTCCCGGGCCAGCCGGTTGCGTTCGGCGAGTCGGGTGGCCCGCGCCTCCAGGGCCGCGATGCGCTCCGCCTGGGCGGGGCCGAGCAGCACCGGTGCCATGGACACGGCGAGCGCGCCGAGCCCCGCGACGGCGTAGCCGAGGCCGACCAGCAGGGCCACCCCGGTCAGGGTGATCCAGCCGCTGTCCCACCCGTGGAGCGGTCCGAACCGTTCCCGGCTGGTCATTTCGGCGCCGATGCCGAACTGCTGGGCGATGAACGCCAGTGCCATCGGCAGTGCGCTGATCAACGCGAACATCACCAGGGCGCCGACGATGAGGTGGGTGGAGATCCAGAGGGCGCTGCGCACCCGGGTTTCCCGGTCGCCCCGGTGCCCGGGCGCGGGCTCGGGCAGGTCGACACCGAGCAACGCGCGCGCGGCGGCGATCTCCAGTTCCCGGCTGCCGTCCAGCAGCAGCGGCACCACGGCGATCAGGACCGCGATCACCAGCAGGGCGTACACCAGCGGGCGGGGGATCGCCGAATCGGCGAGCAGTTGGGCGAAGATCACCACGAGGAGCCCGTACGGCAGTGCCAGTACCCCACCCAGCAGCAGGAACACGCCGCGTCGCCAGGTGGTGCCGGCGATCAGCAGGGCCAGTGCGGCTCGAACACTCACCCGGTCATTCTGCTGCCGGGATCGGGGCGGGCGACTCCCCCGTGCCGGGGAGATCTCAGCGGTGGTCGGCGACGTACCCCTGCGGGTCCTTGTCGCGGAACGGCAGGTCGCGGCCGTTCTTGTGCTCGCCGTAGAAGGTCAGCCAGCGTTGGCCCAGTTCGGCGCGCAGTTCGAAGCTGGCGTGCCGGCGGAAGTCGGGCAGCGCCTCGTCCTCCTCCTCGGCGAGGTGCTCGCTGTTCTCCCGGCGGGCCGTGCCGACGGCCTCCCACCAGGGCTTCGAGCCGACCGGGTGCAGCTTGGACTCGGCGATGGCGTCCCGGATCTTGTTGTGGTCGCCGATCGCGTCGACGGTCTCGTCCTCGCCGTCGTCACCGTGCTTGACCAGGTGCGGGTAGAGGATCGCCTCCTCCGCCTCGGCGTGGATGTCCAGGTGCAGGGCGAGCGCCTCCCAGATGGCCAGCAGCTCCTGCTCGTCGCGGGCGTCGTCGAGGCGGGCGAAGCCGCGCCGGAAGGCGGCGTGGTCGTCCAGGATCAGTGCGGTGATGTCGTCCACTGTGCTCATTTCTCCGTCGGGCCGGCGATCCGGTTACGTAGCATCCGGGGCAGCGCGGCGAGCCCGGTGACCGGGCGGAACCGCTTGGCGGCCTCGGCCAGCGCCGCGTACTCGTCGTCGGTGAGGTCGAGGTCGGCTGCCGCGGCGTTGCGTTCCATCTGCTCCACGCTGGACGCGCCGGGAATGGCCAGCACGTTCGGGTGGCGCAGCAGGTACGCCAGCGCGATCTGGCTGGGGGTGGCGTCGTGTGCCTCGGCGACCTGGCGCAGCGTGTCGATCAGGACGGCGCCCCGCTCCAGGTTCTCCGGCAGGAAGTACGGGTTGGCGCGGCGGATCGCGCCGGTCGGCGGGTTCTTCGCGTCGTACCGGCCGGACAGGAAGCCCTGCGCCAGCGGGCTGTACGCGATGACGACCCGGCCGGTCTGCCGCGCGTACGGCAGCAGGTCCTGCTCGGGCGCGCGGTCCAGCATGCTGTAGCGGACCTGGTTGCTGAGCACCCGCCGGCCGAGTGCGGCCTCGGCGACCTGCCAGCGGCGCAGCCCGTAGTTGCTCACCCCGACCTCACCGACCAGCCCGACGTCCTGCAGGGCCCGCATGCCGCGCATGGTGGTGTGGTCGGCGACCAGCGGGTTGGGTTGGTGCACCTGGTAGAGGTCGATGCTGGTGACGCCGAGGCGGGCCGCCGAGGCGACCGCCCGCTGCTGCACCACCGCGGCCACCGGCAGCACGGGGAAGATCTTGCTTGCGACCATGACCTTGGGCCGGTCGTCGCCGAGCGCCGCGCCGAGGATCCGCTCGCTGCGCCCGAACCCGTAGATCTCCGCGGTGTCGAAGACGGTCACGCCCAGTTCGACGGCCCGCCGGACGATCTGCCCGGCCCGCTGCTCGAAGTCGGGACCGTAGCCCCACTCGCGGGAGCCGAACTGCCAGGTGCCGAGGCCGATCTTGGAGAGCGGTTTGGGGGTGTCGAGGGCGATGAACCGCATGGCCTCGAAACTACCCCGTTGTCCTGGTTTCCACGCCCGATCCCGTACACGACGGGCCGCG
Organism: Micromonospora sp. NBC_00617; assembly: GCF_045161355.1. Lineage (NCBI taxonomy): Bacteria > Bacillati > Actinomycetota > Actinomycetes > Micromonosporales > Micromonosporaceae > Micromonospora > Micromonospora sp. NBC_00617. The sequence continues at coordinate 4,710,782 of NZ_CP107751.1, forward strand.
GCTAGGCTCATGATCGTGACTTACCTCGCCCCGGATGACCGCTACGACACCATGACCTACCGGCGCAGCGGACGCAGTGGCCTGCGACTGCCCGTCGTCTCCCTCGGCCTCTGGCACAACTTCGGCCCGGACCGCCCGTTCGACCGGCAGCGCGACATCGTCCGACGTGCCTTCGACCTGGGCGTCACCCACTTCGACCTGGCCAACAACTACGGTCCGCCGCCGGGCGCTGCGGAGGAGAACTTCGGCCGGCTGCTCGCCACGGACCTCAAGCCGTACCGGGACGAGCTGGTCATCTCCAGCAAGGCCGGCTACCTGATGTGGCCCGGCCCGTATGGCGAGTGGGGCTCGCGCAAGAACCTGATCTCGTCGCTGGACCAGTCGCTGGGCCGGATGGGCCTGGACTACGTCGACATCTTCTACTCGCACCGCTTCGACCCGGACACCCCGCTCGAGGAGACGATGGGTGCGTTGGACGCGATCGTCCGCTCCGGCAAGGCGCTGTACGTGGGCATCTCGAACTACAACTCGGAGCAGACCGCGCGGGCCGCCGCGATCCTGCGCGAGCTGGGCACGCCGCTGCTGATCAACCAGCCGTCGTACTCGATGCTCAACCGTTGGACCGAGTCCGACGGCCTGCTCGACACGTTGGAGCAGGTCGGGGCCGGCTGCATCGCGTACAGCCCCCTCGCTCAGGGTCTGCTGACCGACCGCTACCTCGGTGGCATCCCGGCCGACTCGCGGGTGCGCACCAGCGTCTTTCTCAACGAGAGCGACCTCAGCGACGAGAAGATGACCACCATCCGAGGGCTCGGCACCCTCGCCGAGCGGCGCGGCCAGTCCCTCGCGCAGCTCGCCCTGGCCTGGGCGCTGCGCGACCCGCGGATGACCAGCCTCATCATCGGTGCGAGCAGCGTCGAGCAGTTGGAGACCAACATCGCCGCCGTGAACAACCTCGACTTCACCGCCGAGGAGCTGGCCGAGATCGACCGGCTGCTGGGCTGAGCGCCGTCGGGTCGAGCGGCGGGCCGGATCACCAAATCCGGCGCCGCCCGGCCCGATGGTTGCGGACCTCGCACTGCCGTCCCGCCGGTGCCGCCGGTGCCGCCGCGCCGCGCCGCCGCCGGCCCACGCCGACCAGCGCCAGGACCAGCACGACAGCGGCGCCGGCCAGCACCGGCCACCGCGCCCGCAGGTCGGTCACCGACGCCACCGGCACACCCGGGTCGGCCGCCGCCGCCACCGCCGCCCGGTCGGTGGCAGCCGGCTGGCTCGCGGCGGTACGCGGAGCAGCCGGGGCCGCCTTCGTCGCGCTCTTCGTCGCGCCGCTGCGCGCCGTGCGGAACACGACGTCCGAGCAGGAGTAGTAGGTGTCCGGGGTGTTCGAGTTCTGCCAGATCGTGTAGATCAGGTGCCGGCCGCTGCGGTCCGCCGGCAGCCGCCCCGCCAACTGGTACGCCCCGCCCCGCACCGGCGGGTCGGTCCGGGTCAGAAACGGCCGCGACTCCAGATCCGACCAGGTCAGCGGCTTGCGGGGGTCGTAGTCCGGCTTGGTGACGTAGAGCCGGAAGGTGCCCCGGTGCTCGATCGTCGTCCGGTATCGGAAGGTGAACGTCGCGCCCGTGGTCACCTCGGTGCTCGGCCAGTCGGTGCGAGGCAGGTCCAGCCCCCGGTACGCGGACAGCCCACCGCTGCACAGCTCACCGTCCGGGATCCGTTCCCGGTCCCGACCGTTGATGGCCGCGACGCGTACGTTGTCCCACTCCCGTACCGCCGCGCCCGCCGCCACCGCCGCCTTGCAGGCCGCACTGGCGGCGTGCCGGCCCTCCGGCCCGCAGGCCGCCGCCCGGCTGATCGGGTCGGTGGGGGCGCCGTGCGCCCAGGCGGGCGCCGCGCCCAGCGGTGCGGCCGCCACGGCGACCAGCACGGCGGCGAGCACTCGACGCACGCTCATGGATTGACCTCCCGCGCAGTGGTACGGACGCGGGACGCCAAAGGTTCGACCGCTCGGGGCCCGGGAATCGCCCGGCGGGCCTCGGCGTTTCGATTGGCGGTACGGATTCAGGCCAGACCCCCAGGCCGAGGAGGCAGACATGAAGGTACGTAGCTCGTTGCGTGCGCTGAAGCAGAAGCCGGGTTCGGTGGTGGTCCGTCGTCGCGGCCGGATGGTCGTGGTGAACCGCGCGAACCCGCAGTGGAAGAGCCGTCAGGGCTGATAACTCACTTATCGGATATACCTCCGCCGGGGCGGATGCGGGCACGAGGCCCGCAGCCGCCCCGGCGCTGTTCCGGGCTCAGCTCACCGGTGAAGCAGAACGCCCTGGCAGGGAATGATCCCCGCCAGGGCGTTTCGCAAGGGTGGAGCCGAGGGGACTCGAACCCCTGACCCCCACACTGCCAGTGTGGTGCGCTACCAGCTGCGCCACGGCCCCTTGCTGTCGTCCCGGTCGCCCGGGCACTGGGAAACTATACACAGACCGGCCGGCATGGTCATCTCGCGGGGGTCCCGCCCAGCCGGGTCAGTTGAGGGACACGTCCGGCGGGAAGTGGGCGACGGCGGCCATCATGCCGCCCTGCCGGCGCAGCACCATCGGCCACAGGTCGTCCGGGCGGTCGACGAAGGCGTCGCCGGGCAGGGCGTCCAGCAGGAACCAGGACCCGTCGGCGATCTCCTGCTCCAACTGCCCGCTGCCCCAGCCCGAGTAGCCGGCGAAGACCCGGATCCCGCCGATGCTCTCCCGCAGCTTTTCCGGGTCGACCGAGAGGTCGATCGTGCCGACCGCGCCGGAGACCTGGTGGAAGCCCTTGAGCCGGCGCAGCGGTTGCCGCATCCGGGCCAGGCAGATCGCCGAGTCGGGCTGCACCGGGCCGCCCTCGAAGAGCACCGCGGGGTGGCGGGCCAGGTCACTCCAGTCACCCAGCACCTCGGCGACCGGCACCTCGGTCGCCCGGTTGAGGACCACGCCGAGCGCGCCGCCCGGCTCGTGGGCGACCAGCAGCACCACCGTACGGTCGAAGTTCGGGTCTTTGAGCGCCGGAGTCGCGACCAGCAGCCGCCCGGTCATCGACTCCATCGCTCGTCCGCCGATCGCCTGGCCCTCTCCCTGCATCTCACCTACCCGTCAACCGTGAGCCCGCGCCGGGGACCGGTCATTCGCCGGATCCGCACGGTGCATCGGGATCAGCCGCGCTGTCAACGCCATGCCTGGCACCATAGCCTGCGTCCCCGGTGCTGGCTAAGGTCTGACCGGCGGGTGATCGGACAGTTGCGACGGAGGCTCCATGGCACCGACGGCGGACCTCGCGGTGATCGGCGGCTCCGGCCTGTACGCCCTCCTCGACGGCACCCCTCATGAGCTGGGCACCCCTTACGGTCCACCCTCGGACGCGGTGACCATCGCGGAGGTGGCGGGGCGGCGGGTCGCGTTCCTGCCCCGGCACGGTTCCGACCACCGGTACCCGCCGCACCGGATCCCGTACCGGGCCAACATGTGGGCGCTGCGGTCCCTGGGCGTACGCCAGGTGTTGGCGCCGTGCGCGGTCGGTGGGCTGCGTCCGGAGCTGGGGCCGGGCACGTTCGTGGTCCCGGACCAGCTCATCGACCGCACCAGCGGGCGGGTGCAGACCTACTACGACGAGGGCGCGGTGCACGTGCCGTTCGCCGACCCGTACTGCCCGCGGGGCCGCCACGCCCTGCTCGCCGCGGCGGCCGGCCGGGACGTCACGGCCGTGGACGGCGGGACGGTGGTGGTGGTCGAGGGCCCACGGTTCTCCACCCGTGCCGAGTCCCGCTGGTTCGCGTCGATCGGCGGCACTGTCGTGAACATGACTGGTCACCCGGAGGCGGTGCTCGCCCGGGAGATGGCGCTCTGCTACTCGTCCATCGCGTTGATCACCGACCTGGACGCCGGGGTGCAGGCGGGCGAGTCGGTGACCCAGGACGAGGTGTTCCGGGTGTTCGCGGCCAACACCGAGCGCCTGCGGGACGTGCTGGTGGACGCGGTGGCGGCGCTGCCCGCCGAGCAGGACTGCGCGTGCGGCCGGGCGCTGGACGGAATCACACTGCCCTTCGCACTGCCCTGACCTGCGCCGCACGTGTCCCGGTGGGTGAGGCGGACCCCCGACGGCGGGAAACACCCGAAAGGTCCGTCACATCCCGATAGATTCGGCTGATCGGGAGGGTGGCCACGGTCGCCCCTGCGCGCGACACGAGGCAGGTGACGATGGCAACGGTCCGGGACGCGACGTACGACGTGCTCCGCACCCTCGGCATGACCACCGTCTTCGGCAACCCCGGCTCCACCGAGGAACCGTTCCTGCGGGACTTCCCGGCCGACTTCCACTACGTGCACGCGTTGCAGGAGGCCACGGCGGTGGCGATGGCCGACGGGTACGCCCAGGCGGCGGGCAGGCCCGCGCACGTCAACCTGCACACCGCCCCCGGAATGGGCAACGGGATGGGCAACCTGGTCACCGCCTGGCACAACAAGACGCCCCTGATCGTCACCGCCGGCCAGCAGACCCGGGAGATGCTGCTGCTGGAGCCCCGGCTGACCAGCCGACGGGCGGTCGAGCTGCCCGAGCCGTACGTCAAGTGGAGCTACGAGCCGGTCCGCGCGCAGGACATACCGGCGGCGCTGCTGCGGGCGTACGCGACCGCCGTGCAGCCGCCCGCCGGGCCGGTCTTTCTCTCCCTGCCGATGGACGACTGGGCCCAGCCCGCCGAGGCGCCGCCCGCGTCGCGCTCGGTGGCGACCCGCTTCGGGCCGGATCCGCAGCGGTTGGACATGTTCGCGCGGGTGCTGGCCGACAGCCGTAATCCGGTGCTGGTGTTCGGGCCCGGCGTGGACCGCTCCGGCAGCTGGCCGGCGGCCGTCGCCCTGGCCGAGCGGCTGGCCGCACCGGTCTGGTCGGCCCCCGCACCGGAACGGGCCGCGTTCCCGGAGGATCATCCGCAGTTCCGCGGGGTCCTGCCGTTCGCCATCAGGCCGCTGGCCGAGGCGTTGCAGGGGCACGACACCGTCCTGGTCGTCGGTGCCCCGGTGTTCCGCTACTACCCGCACGTCCCGGGTAATCACCTGCCCGAGGGCGCCCGCCTGCTGCACGTCACGGACGACCCGGACGAGGCCGCCCGCGCCCCGGTCGGGGACAGCCTGCTCGGCGACCCCGGGCTGACTCTCGCCGCGCTGCTCGACCGGGTTCCGGCCGCCAACCGACAGCCGCCGGCACCGCGGGCCGCTCCGCCCCCGCCGGAGGTCACCGTGCCGCTGAGCGCCGACGCGATGTTCGCCGCGCTGGCCGCACACTGGCCGGCCGACGGGGTGCTGGTCCAGGAGTCGCCGTCCAACCTGTCCGCACTGCGCCGCCACCTGCGCATCACTCGGCCGGCGTCGTACTTCACGATGGCCAGCGGCGGTCTCGGCTACGGCCTGCCGGCCGCGGTCGGGGTGGCGCTGGCCGAGCGGGACACCGGGCGTCGCCGGCCGGTGGTGGCGGTGATCGGCGACGGCTCGTTCCACTACTCGGTGCAGGCGCTGTGGACCGCCGCCCGGCTGGCACTGCCCGTGGTGGTCGTCGTCCCGGTCAATCAGCAGTACGCGATCCTCAAGGCGTTCGCCGACCTCAAGGACACTCGCGGGGTGCCCGGCCTGGATCTGCCGGGGCTGGACGTCACCGCCATCGCGGCCGGCTACGGCTGCGCCACCGAGGTGGTGCAGACTCCCGACCAGCTCGGGGCCGCCCTCGCCGCCGGCCTGCGCGCCGAGGGACCCACTGTGCTGCCGGTCCCGATCAGCACCAACGTGCCCACGATCCTCTGACCGAACCCCGCGCGGGCGGTCAGCGGCAGAGGCCCGGCGGCCGTCACCGGGCGGCGATCGTCAGCGGGGCGCCGGTGAAGACGTCCAGCACCGGCCGCGCCCCCAGCGGAGCGGCCAGGGTGACGGTGACCGGCTCCAGCTTGAGCACGTCGGTGCAGACGCCGGCGGACCGGGTGACCGCGCCGCCGACCACGACCACGTCCGGCCGTTCCGACACCACCGGGGTGATGTCGGTGTCGCAGGCGCCGACGCCGAGCCGGACGGTCATCCGTGCGCCGTCCACCGCCACCATGTCCTGGGCGGCCACCAGACCCTCCGGCAGGGGCTGGGGCGGCGTGGGCGCCGAGGGGACGGGCGTGACGGCCGTCGGCGCGACGGCGAGTTGGGCCACCGGGGTAGCCAGCTCCTCCACCGTGAACAACCAGGCCGGCACCTGCGCCTCACCTCGACTCGTGCGGACCGGCACGGCACCGAGGGTCACCCCGGTGACGGTCAGCGGAAGGCAGGCAGTCTCCGTCGTGCTGGTCGTCCAGCCGTCCGGTCCGGGCTCGACGGTGGGACCGCCGGGAGTCGGCAGCCCGGGTCGCTTCGGCCGCCCGGGGCAGGGCAACGGGTCACCCCGGTCGAGCTGCCGGTACGCCTCGGCGGCACTGACCAGCGGCAGGGTCAACCGCCCGTCCGGGAACCGGATCTCGGCATTGACGCGGGTGGGCGGGATGGCAACCTGGGCGCGGTACCAGCCGGCCCGGAAGGCCGTCTCGGTGTCGGGCGTGAAGCGCGGATCGCCGGCGAGCACCGTCGGCCCCTGGAGGGGGACGTAGCCGTCCCGCCAGCCGGGGTCGGGCCGCCACGCCGCGGCGACCGCGCTGGCCCGCTGGTCGAAGGCGCTATGCGCCGTCGTGGTGGGTCCGGCGGCGGGCTCCGCGCCGGTCGCGGCGCAACCCACCATGGACAGCAGCGGCAGTACGAGCAGCAGAAGCGGTCGACGCATGCCAGGTTCGACGGGACCGCCGCCGGGCCGGTTCCCGCCCCGGCTCAGGTCTCGCCGCCCAGATCCGTCTGGTACGCCTGCCAGAGCAGATTGGCACCACGGCGCCGATGCCGGGCCAGCGTTCGCAGCAGGTGCCCCGCCCGGCGGCGCAGTTCGTCGGGGCCGGCCTCGGACCGCTCGGCGACCCGCTGCACGGCCAGGATCGCGGCGACGATCGCGGCGTGCTCCCGGGTCAGCAGCCGAATCCCGTGGTCGAGGCGGGGCGAGTGGGTGAGCAGCTCCCGATAGAGGCCGGCCGGCCCTTCGGTGACCCGAACGTGCTCGGCGAAGCCCTGCCCGACCGGACGCAGGCGAAGCAGCACGATCTCGCGCCAGCGCGGCTCGGTCGTGGCCACCTCGACCGCACGGGCCAGGGCGTGCAGGTCGCCGGCGAGCCCAGCGGGCCCCGGCTCACCGGGAAGCCCGGCCGGATACGTGCGGGCGGCGGACGGCCGGGCGGTGACTGACGGCTGCTGGACTCCACCGGTGACCATGGCACCTCCCGCGCGGGGCTGCTATCCCATACCGTGATGGTGAACCCGCCCGTTCGCCCTGTCCAGAGGCGTTTCCTGCTCATCTGTCCCACTGGCAACACTGGTTGCCTTCCGCCCCACCGGCACATCGGACACCGCCGTCAGCCGGCCGCTCAGGCGCCCGCCAGACGCCGCAGATCGGCGGCGACGGCGCGGGCCTCGTCACTGGGCTCCGCACCGGGTCGACCCGCCGCGAACGCGTCGGCGAGCGCGTGCAGCTCGGACGGCGGCAGGACGGGCAGACCCATCCCCCGCAGCGGGATGGTGACCCGGTGCCCGCTGGCCCGATCGGTGACGACGATCCCCGGCGATCGACCCGCACGGGCCGACGGGTCGGCCCCCACCTCACCAGGGAAACGGGGGTCGACGCGGGCGATGGCGAGATCGACGGTACGACTGCGGATGGCGCCCCGCACCCGCACCCGGCTGCCGTCCAGCCAGGCGGCCGTACGGAGCACTCGCAGCACCAGGTAGACGCCGAGCAGGACGAACGGCAGCCCGCACAGCCCAAGGAACGGTCCGGGCCCTCCCGAGCCGCTCGTGGACTCCCGCAGCGCGGGTGGCAGCATTCCCGGCGGCAGGTCGCGGGCCTCCTCGTAGGAAGCGAACCCGTCTCCGGGGCCGGTGAGGCGGCGCACCAGCCCGCCGGCGAGCAGGGGCACCAGCACGAACGCCGCACCGATCGCCGCGACGAGGACCCCCGTCACCACCGCGACCGTGCGTTGGCCCGCTGACGCGCCGACCGACAGGCGCAGCTGCTGGTTCGTCACAGCGGCAGCGTAGGCGGCGACGACCCGCCCGCAGTGCCCGGGCGGCGCTGTCACGTCGCGGCGGGCGGCACGCCGGACGTCGGTGTCGCGGCGCAGCGGACTCGGTGTCCGGCGCAGCACGGCACGCGGCGTAGCGCGCGGTGATCCACTCCAGGTTTCCGATGTGGGCGTGTCCGGACGGTCGGATACCGCCACATCGGCGATGTGGAGTGGATCAATCGCCCCGGCTTCCTCGGTCGCCCGCCGGATACGACGATGCGCCCGGGCCGGTGGGCCGGGGCGCATCGTTTCGAGGTGGTGGAGGTGCCGGGAATCGAACCCGGGTCCTTCGCCGGTTTGTCAGGGCTTCTCCGAGCGCAGCTCGCTGTGCCTCTACTCGGCCCCACCGCTCACGCGAGCAAGTTGGTGTGACGGGCCCAGTCGCTGATTGATCTCGCCGCACGGACCCCGCGACCGGGTCCGATTGGCCAGCCTTCTAGCTGATGCCGGCTACTGGGACGAAGGCGTTCCCAGGCCGACAGACTTAGCTACTCGCCTCAGGCGGCGAGAGCGAAGTCAGCGCGATTGTTCTTGGCGCTTATAAGTTTCCGACGACCGATTCTCGAGACGACGTCGGCTTCCTCGGCTCGCTTCCCCTGTCGCTGCGTACGAAGTCGAAACCAGTCACCCCCTCGACAGGCCGCCGATGTGGCGGCACTGACAAGACTAACGCCTGGCGCAACGGCTTTCATCCCGAGCCCCGGGTCGGCACGCCGACCCTGACAAAGCGGGATGAATCAGTCGTCCATCCCCTTGCCCCGTCGACCGGACACCCGGGCGATCTCCCGGTCCGCGTCGCGCTTGGCGAGGTCCTGGCGCTTGTCGTACGACTTCTTGCCCTTGGCCAGGGCGATCTCGACCTTGGCCCAGCCGTCCGAGAAGTAGACCTGCAACGGGACGATCGTGAAACCGCCCTCCCGGGTCTTGCCGACGAGCTTGTCGATCTCGACCCGGTTGAGCAGCAGCTTGCGCGTACGCCGGGGCTCGTGGTTGGTCCAGGTGCCCTGGGTGTACTCCGGGATGTGCATGGCGTGCAGGTACAACTCGCCGTCGCGCTCCTGGGCGAACGCGTCGACCAGCGACGCCCGCCCGGCCCGCAGCGACTTGACCTCGGTGCCGGTCAGCGCCATGCCCGCCTCGTACGTGTCGAGGATCGAGTAGTCGTGGCGTGCCTTCTTGTTGGAGGCGACCACCTTGCGCCCCTTTTCCCGTGGCATCGGCGCCACCCCCTCTCCCGGAAACGTCCGTCGCCGAGCTCACCCCGGCCGGACAACCGATCATGCTACCCGAATGACAAGGACCCTCCCGCGCCGTTTATTTCCGGCTGCGGGAGGGTCCTCGGGAGACCACGGGACGCCCCGTACGGTGCCTAGACCCGCAGGTAGAAGCGCAGGGTGATCCAGGCGGTGGCGGCGCTGACGAGGCCACCGACGCCGGCCATCAGCGGGAAGATGAACAGGATGTCACCCCAGCTGATCGGCGACATCAGGCCCTGCAACGCCTTGAGTGACCCGTCGAAGAGCAGATACTTCGCCGCGACCAGGGCCACCAGGCCGAGCAGTGAGCCGATCAGGCCGGCCACCACGGCCTCCAGCACGAACGGCGCCTGGATGAACCAGTTGGACGCGCCGACCAGCTTCATGACCGCCACCTCACGCCGCTTGCTGTACGCGGCGACCTGGATGGTGTTGGCCACCAGGAGCAGTGCGGCGATGGCCATCACGATCGCGGCGGCCAGGGCGATGTTCTGGATCGCGGTGAGGACGTCGAAGATCTTGTCCAGCAGGCGGCTCTGGTCGATGATCTCGTCGACACCCTCGGTGTCCTTGTACTGGTCGTAGATGTTCTTGTACTGCTCCGGGTTGTTCAGCTTGAGCCGGAACGACGGGGGCAGGCTCTCCGGCTTGACGGCGCTGAGCAGGTCCGGCGCGTCCTGGAACATCTCCTGGAACTTCTTGTACGCCTCGTCCTTGTCGACGTAGTTGACCTCCTTGATCAGGGGGTCGCCGTCGAGTTTCGCCTTGACCTGGTCACGCTGCTCGTCGGTGACATCGGTCTTGAGGAAGATCGAGACCTCGATGTTCTTGTAGTAGAGGTCCTTCATGTCGTCAACCTGGCGGTACATGAGACCGCTGGCGCCGAGCATGGTCAGCGAGACCGCCATCGTGATGATCATCGCGATGGTCATGGTCACGTTGCGCCACAGTCCGACCAGTACCTCGGACAGGACGTATTTCACGCGCATCGGGATTTCCTCCGGGTCTCCGGCATGAAGTGTTCGTCGTCAGGCTGCGCAGGGGTGGAGCGCCGGCTCACCCGTAGACGCCGCGGGCCTGGTCACGCACGATGCGACCGCTCTCGATCTCGATGACGCGGCGACGCATCTGGTTCACGATGTTGGAGTCGTGGGTGACCATCACGACGGTCGTGCCGGTGCGGTTGATCCGGTCCAGCAGGCGCATGATCTCGATCGAGGTGTCCGGGTCCAGGTTTCCGGTCGGCTCGTCCGCCAGCAGGATCAGCGGACGGTTCACGAACGCCCGGGCGACGGCAACCCGCTGCTGCTCACCACCGGAGAGCTCGTGCGGGTAGCGGTGCTCCTTGCCACCGAGCCCGACCAGCTCCAGCACCTCCGGCACGACCCGGCGGGCAACCGCCTTGGTCTTGCCGATCACCTCAAGGGCGAACGCCACGTTCTCGTACGCGGTGCGGTTCGGCAGCAGCCGGAAGTCCTGGAAGACGCAGCCGATCGAACGCCGGAAGTGGGGTCGCTTCCAGGAGCGCATCGACGTGACGTCCTTGCTGTTGACGATGACACGCCCCTTGTTGGGGGTGACCTCGTGCAGCAGCATCTTGATGATTGTGGACTTGCCGGAGCCGGATGGACCGATGAAGAAGACGAACTCGCCCTTCTCGATCGAGACGGACACGTTGTCGAGCGAAGGCCGGGACGCCTTCGGGTACGTCTTCGTCACTTGCTCAAGCTGAATCACGGGTGGTGAGTCTACGCGGTGTAACAACTGAGCCAAGCCCCACGCCCCGCAGATGCGGCGCGCGTCGTCGAATCAGGCCCTCACCTGGAGATCGACGAAGCGCTCCGCCCACGGGCCGTCACGCACCGTCGCTGGTTAGCTGCTGCTGCTTGCGCCAACGGATACCGGCCTCGATGAACTCGTCCAGGTCGCCGTCGAAGACCCCGCTCGGATTGCCGGTCTCCTGCTCGGTTCGGAGATCCTTCACCATCTGATACGGGTGCAGGACGTAGGAGCGCATCTGGTCGCCCCACGAGCTGGTGCCGCCGCTCTTGAGGCCGGCCATCTTCTCTTCCTCCTCCTGGCGCTTGCGCTCCAGCAGCCGGGCCTGGAGCACCCGCAGCGCGGAGGCCTTGTTCTGTAGCTGGGACTTCTCGTTCTGGCAGGTCACCACGATGCCGGTCGGGATGTGGGTGAGCCGGACCGCCGAGTCGGTGGTGTTGACGCTCTGCCCACCGGGGCCGGAGGAACGATAGACGTCGACGCGTACCTCGTTCTCCGGGATGTCGATGTGGTCGGTCTGCTCGGTCACCGGCAGCACCTCCACGCCCGCGAAGCTGGTCTGCCGGCGGCCCTGGTTGTCGAACGGGCTGATCCGGACCAACCGGTGGGTGCCCGACTCGACGCTGAGGGTGCCGTACGCGTAGGGCACCTTGACCGCGAAGGTGGCCGACTTCAGGCCCGCCTCCTCGGCGTACGAGGTCTCGTAGACCTCGGTCGGGTAGCCGTGCCGCTCGGCCCAGCGCAGGTACATCCGCAGCAGCATCTCGGCGAAGTCCGCCGCGTCCACGCCACCGGCGCCGGCCCGGATGGCGACCAGCGCCTCCCGGGAGTCGTACTCGCCGGAGAGCAGGGTGCGGACCTCCATCTCCTGGATGGATTTGGTCAGGCCGGTGATCTCCGCCTCGACCTCGGTCAGCACGCCGGGGTCGGACTCGGCCTCGGCCAACTCCAGCAGCACCCGGGCGTCGTCGAGCTGGGAGCGCAGACTGCCCAGCTTGCTGATCTCGCCGTTGACGTACGACAGCTGCGAGGTCACCTGCTGCGCCTTGGCCTGGTCGTCCCACAGGTCGGGGGCGGACGCCTCCTGCTCCAGGCGGGCCTTGTCCTCGTGCAGCCGGTCCAGATTGAGGACGGCCTCGATGTTGCGCAGGGTCGCGTCGAGTTCCTTGAGCTGTTCGGCGTAATCGGCAGCGGTCACGACAGACAAGCGTACTGCGCGGACCAGGAGTGAGCTTGCGAGCCCCGCAGGTCCGCGCCAAATCGGCTCTGCGCCGGGAGCAGCGCAGCTCGTTCCGTGTCGGCGAACCCGCCGCAGATCACCCGACGGGGGCGGACTTCAGCCACGACAGGGCCGCCCGGTGGTAGGCGACGGCGAACTCCAGCGCGCTGGCGTCGTACGTCTCGCCGTCCCGTTTGGCGTTCTTGACCTGTTCGCGTACCTGAGCGAGGGCCTCGGTGTGATATTCGTTGGCCGAGGCGTACAGGCTCTTGAGCTGGCTGGACGAGTGCAGGTTGCCGAAGGCCATCCGGAGCGCGATCGGGTTGCGGATGGTGTCCCGCCCCGGGTTCTCCGTCAGCCAGCGGGAAAATGTCCGTTTCCCGCTGGCGGTGAGCGCGTACGGCTGGCTCATTCGTGGGCCCGGCTTGCCGAGCCGCACGTAACCCCGCTCGGCCAGCACCGGCAACTCGCGGTAGACCTGACTGCGGGTCATCGACCAGTACGGCGCCAGCCGGCGCTCTGCGGCGGCCATCAACTGGCCGCCTGTCATGGGACCCTCGTGGAGCAGCCCGAGCAGGGCCGCCGCCGTGGGGTTGACTCCGGATTCCGCCATGCCCGTTACGCTGCCACTTTGCGCTGCCGGCGTCCAGGATTTGGCAGTTTGCCACCCGACAGGACTTCCTAAGTGCACTGTCGGCGGCAGACTGTCCGTTGAGGACTATCGATGGATTGCGGCCCCTCGGCCGGCCGCCGGCGGCGCTGCGCACGCCGCCGGCGGGTCGCCGCAGGTCAGCCCATGTGGGGGTACGCGTGGTCGGTCGGTGGCACGAAGGTCTCCTTGATCGTTCGCGGCGACACCCAGCGAACCAGGTTGAGCCAGGAGCCCGCCTTGTCGTTGGTGCCGCTGGCCCGGGCACCGCCGAACGGCTGCTGCCCGACCACCGCGCCGGTCGGCTTGTCGTTGATGTAGAAGTTGCCGGCCGCGTACCGCATGCGCTCGCCGACCGCGTCGATCACCCGGCGGTCGGTGGCGAACACCGATCCGGTCAGCGCGTACGGGGCGATCGACTCGGCCTGCGTGACCACCTCGTCGAAGCGCGCGTCGTCGAACACGTGCACGCCCAGGATCGGCCCGAAGTACTCGGTGGTGAACGTCTCGTGCGCTGCGTCGGCGCACTCGAAGAGCGTCGGCCGGACGAAGTATCCGACCGAGTCGTCGGCCGTGCCGCCGGCGAGCACCCGGCAGCTGTCGTCACCGGCGATCAGCTCCAGCGCCGCGGTGTGCCGGGCGAACGCCTTGTCGTCGATCACCGCGCCACCGAAGTTGCCGAAGTCGGCCACGTCGCCGTAGGTCAGCGAGTCGGCGGTGGCGGCCAGGCGGTCCCGCAGGCCACCCTCCCAGAGCGAGCGCGGCACGTACGCCCGGGAGGCCGCCGAGCACTTCTGGCCCTGGTACTCGTACGCGCCACGGATCAGCGCGGTGTGCAGCGCGTCCACGTCGGCGCTGGTGTGCGCGACCACGAAGTCCTTGCCACCGGTCTCGCCGACCAGCCGGGGGTAGCCCCGGTAGCGGGCGATGTTGTCGCCGACGGTCCGCCACAACTGCTGGAAGACCTTGGTCGAACCGGTGAAGTGGATGCCGGCCAGATCCGGGTCGGCGAGCACGACGTCGGAGACCTCCTCGCCCCGACCGGTGACCATGTTGATCACGCCGGGCGGCAGGCCGGCGGCCTCGAACAGCCGCATGGTGAAGTGCGCGGCGAACTGCTGGGTGGGGCCCGGCTTCCAGATCACGGTGTTGCCCAGCAGCGCCGGCGCCGACGGCAGGTTGCCGGCGATGGCCGTGAAGTTGAACGGGGTGACCGCGTAGACGAAGCCCTCCAGCGGGCGGTGGTCGAAGCGGTTCCAGACGCCCGGCGAGGACGCCGGCTGCTCTTCGAGCAGGCGGCGGGCGAAGTGCACGTTGAACCGGAGGAAGTCGATGAACTCGCAGGCGGCGTCGATCTCCGCCTGGATCGCGGTCTTCGACTGGCCGAGCATCGTGGCGGCGTTGAGGGTGTCCCGCCAGGGGCCGGCGAGCAGCTCGGCGGCGCGCAGGAAGATCGCGGCGCGCTCCTCGAACGGCAGCGCCCGCCACATCGGCGCGGCGTCCTTGGCCGCCCTGATCGCGGCGCGGGCATCGTCGTGGGTGGCGTGCGCGGTCACGCCGAGCACGTGGGCGTGCTTGTGCGGCTGCACCACGTTGATCGGGTCGCCAGCCGCCATCCGCTGCTCGCCGCCGATGGTCATCGGCAGGTCGACGCGCTCGGCGGCCAGCTCGGTCAGCCGCCGCTGGAGCCGATCCCGGTCTCCGCTGCCCGGCTCGTAGTTGCGAACCGGCTCGTTGCGCGGCTCGGGTACGGAGAACACGGCATCCATCAAGGCTCCTGGCGATCTCGACAGCGGTGGCGAAACCGGACCCGCGGGCACCGACCGGACGGCCGGACACCGGACGCCGCGCGGGGTGGCCGAGCAGCGGCGGGACCTCGCACGATTGTTTCACGCGAAGGTGCTGGCCCTGCCGCCACCGTCACCCGATTGCGAAGGACCGACTGGCCCTCCTCCCCTTACCGGTCGCGGTGGTGGGGCTGGGGCGAGCGTCCCCGGCTCCGGGCGGTCAGGCTTGATCCCTCCGCCGGGGACGCTCGCCCCAGCCCCGACGTCGGTCGCGGTACATGGGGCCGTTGCGGTTCCTTCGGGGGTACGTCGCTGGCACGTACCCGGCGGGTGTGGCTCGTTCGGTGGGGGTCGCGGCGGCCCGCGTACCCTGAATGGTCGGTGACCTGGCGCCTCGAAGGGGAGACGATGACCAAGCAGCCCGGCCGCGGCCCAGCCGCGGAGTCGGACCAGCCGGCGGTCGACGCAGCCACCCCCGGCGGCCGACCGGTGTCCGCGCCCGGCGCGGCCGTGCTCGCGCTGCTGGCGCTCGGCTGGCTGGCCGCCATGCTCTGGTCGACCCGGGAGGCCATCACCTCGGCGGCGGCCGGCATCACCGCGATCAGCCTCTCCGCGTTCGCTCTGCCCGGTGTGATCTCGGCCGCGCTGGTGGCCGGGGCCGCCACCGCCCTGGCCGGCGGCAACCTGCTCAGCCGGCGGTACGGCGACGGGGCGACCCTGCGCTTCGTCGGTGCGATCGGCGCGGGGATGGTGGTCGGGCTGGTCGCCGCGCTGGCAATCAACCTCACCTACTTCGACACCTCGACCACCAACGTGATCGCCGGGACGACGGCGGCCGCCGCGATCATCGGCGCGGCGATCGCCGGCGCGCGAACCGCCCCGGCGGTCGGTGCGGTGGTGACCGCCGCGCTGGGCACGCTGGTCTTCGTGGTGGCGTTCAGTCGTGCCCGGGACCCGCTGTTCGACCTGTTCGGCGCGGGCGACACCCAGCAGTCGCTGGTCGACGCGGCCAAGTGGGTGTCGCGCACCGAGTCGCTCATCGCCGGCCTGCTGGCCGGGCTGCTCGCCTTCGGCTACCTCGCCTGGGCGCGGCGGCGAGCCCTGCGGCGCGATCCGCAGACGCCCGCGCTGCGCTGGCCGGCCTACCTGCTCGCCGGCGCCGGGCCGGGCCTGCTCCTGCTGCTCGCCGAGGTGATCATCCGGATCGGCGGCCGGTCGCTGCTGGACCTGGCCAGCGCGCTCAGCGAGGCGGACGCGGTGGCGCAGACGTCGCTGGGCACCTCGCGGGTGGACAACGGCATCTGGATGCTCTTCGTGGGGGCGCTGACCGCGCTCATCGCGTTCGGCCGCACGCTCGGCCCTTCGCACACCGACGACGACCCCGCCGTGGCCGACGGTCCCGGCACCACGCCGCCGGCGGCCGAGAACGAGACCAACACCGCCACCGACGGGGACGAGGCGGACACGACCGCTCACGACGACGTCGACGTCGACCCGGCCCGGGCCGACCCGGCCCGCTGACCGCTACCGGCCCGCTGACCGCTACCGGCCCGCTGACCGTTGGCGGCTCGGCTGGCCGCCGGCTCGCCTGATCGCTGCCGGCCCGCTGACCGCTGCCCGCTCGCCTGATCGCTGCCCGCCTGCTGACCGCTGCCGGCTCATTCGGTGGCGCGCAGCAGCAGGTCCAGCTCTGTCACGTCGTACCACTCGAGCTCATGATCCTCGGCCCCGTCGACGGTGAACTGGGCGTCCGGGTCACCGGCAGCGGCCTCGGCCACCACGTCGGCCGCTGCGGCAACCTCCTCGACAGCGTCCGCGCCGTCCACGTGGATCGCCGCGACGGCACCCACCGGCACGGTGTCGGCCAACGTCACCATGCTGGACCCCAGCTCACCAACGCCACGACCGAGCGCGGCGGGCGGCAGGTCGACCGAGACGACCACGCGGCGGCGGGGCGCGGCCGGATCGACCCTGAGCAGGTGCAGCGCGTCCTGGGCAGCCCGGGTGAACGCGACGTACTCCAACTCCTCCTCGTCACCCTCGGCGTACCACTCGCGCAGCGCGGGTGTCACCGCGTGCGCCCGGTCGGCGGTCAGCCCCTGCTCGCGCAGGCGGGCCAGCATGGATACGGTCGCCGGCACGTACACCCGGACAAGCTCGTCGGTCACCGGTCGTCTCCCCGCTCGGTCCTGTGCCGGCGGCAGCCGGCACGGGCGCAGATCATGCCGCACGCCGTGACCGTCATACACCCCACCTCCGGCCGGTGGAAGTTTTCCGTCGGCGTGTCCGGCGCTGGTTGGCCCGCCGCCGGGCCGGGCGGATGCTGGGCGGTGAGCCCTGCCGATGGCAAACTGAGGCAAACGACGTCAACCCCGGGGAGTTTCCGTGGAGCCGAGGTTCCTGCTGCTCTCCGACGTGGCCGCCGAGCTGAACGTGTCGGACTCGCAGGTCTACCACATGGTCCGCAGCGGAGAGCTGCCGGCGATCAAGATCGGCGGACGTGGTCAGTGGCGGGTCGAGCGCGCCCGGCTGGAGGAGTACATCGAGCAGAAGTACGCCGAAACCGCCGACTGGGTACGCGGCAACCCCCTGATCGACCGCGACCCGGAGTAGGTCGGGCCGCGCTGCCGGGCCGCGCTGCCGGGCCGCGCTGCCCGGCCGCGTGGCCACCTTCCGCCCCGACCCGCGTGATCCGCTCCTTATCGTCGAAACGGGGCTGTCCGGCCTGCCGGGATACCGCGATGTCGGCGAAACCGAGTGGATCATGCCCATGGGTGGTTGCGTCGACCGCTGCGGGCATTGACCGAGGCAACTATGTCGCGGACAATCGAGTCAGTCGGAGGCAAACGAAGGCAAACGCAAGATCGAAAGGAACCGCGATGAGTGAGCGGCGACCCGGTCCCTCCCGGCCACCTGTGCGCCTGCGCCCCGTCCCGCCCATCGATCCGCCGTACCCCGACGAGACGTACTGGCCGGGGCCGACCCACGGCCAGCTCGCCCTCGACCTGTTCGCCGCGACACGACCGGATCCGGTCCGGCCCGCGGAGCGTCGCGCGGCCCCACGCCGGACGCCGTCGCGACCAGCCAGCCACCCGGGTGCGCCGCTCCCACCGGCGAGCGCCCCCGAGGCGACCCGGGCCGCACACCGCTTCGTCGGCACGTGCCTGGAGGTGGTCAACGGTTACCGCTCGCCGGCCCAGGTGCGCCCACTGCTCGACCCGGGCCGGGCCGTCGAACTGCTCACCGAACTCGCCCGTGCGACCGGGCGGGCCGGGCCGGTTCGCCGTCGCGCAACGCGGCCGGCCCTGCGGCTGCTCCGGCTGCGGGTGTGCGAGCCCCGGGAAGCCGCGGTGGAAGCGGCTGCCGTGGTGAGCGGTGCCGGTGGCCGGAGCTGGGCCATGGCGCTACGCCTGGAACACCGCCGAGGCCGCTGGCTGTGCACGGCCCTGCACGTCCTCTGACAACCCGTCCGACGCCATCCCCTGCAGTCATCGTCCACCCCAGGGCGGAACCACGCGGCATACCGCGGGCGCTCACGCGGGGACGCCCAGGCCGGAGGCGCGTCCGCGCTCCATCGGGGGTCCGCGCTCCATCGGGGGGTCCGCGCTCCATCGGGGGTCCGCGCTCCATCGGGCGATCGCGGCCCAGGGGCGCTCACGTTCCCACGCGGGCCGTCCCATCCACACGCGCGAGCCGCGTGCGTCCCACGGACACTCACCGGGCCGCGCTTTCGGCGCTTGCTCTGCGTTGATCGACTCGACTTCCAGAAAAGCGCGGTAACACCCTGGCGTTGACACCCCGACTTCCAGGAAGCCGAGTTGATCTCCCGCCACCCCGCCACCCCGCCACACGGCCACGGGCAGCGGAAGACGGACGTGGTCCGGGATCCGAGGGGTGGAGACGCCGATGGGCCCCGGCCTCGTCGGCCAGGGCCCATCGGGACGTGCTGTGGGTCAGTTGCCGCCGTTGGGGGCGCCGTGGCAGCGCTTGTACTTGCGGCCCGAGCCACACGGGCACGGCGCGTTGCGGGACGGGCCGTTGCCGGCGTCAGCCTGGTTGGGGACCGGACGTCGGGACCCGGCGGTCGGAAGCGTCGGGCCACGCAACCCGGAGGCCGGCCGCTGCGGGGCAGACGGCGCGCTCTGCCCGGGGGCTCCGGGTGCACCCTGGGCCGGCCGGCCCACACCGAGCGCCGGCGCCTGCTGCTGCTCCTGCTCGACGCTGACGGCGCCGGGGCTGGCTTCACCGTCGATGGTCGGAGCCGAATACTGCAGGCCCTGCCGCTGCGGCGAGCGGTTGAGGCCCTTGGCCCGGATCTCCACCGGCTTGTCGAGCAGCGTGACCTCTTCCGCGTCGGCGGTCGGCTCCGGCTCGGTGACCTGGACGTCCACGTTGTAGAGGAAGCCGACGGTCTCCTCCTTGATGCCCTCCATCATCGTGGCGAACATGTCGAAGCCCTCGCGCTGGTACTCCACCACCGGGTCGCGCTGGGCGTACGCCCGGAGGTTGATGCCCTCCTGGAGGTAGTCCATCTCGTAGAGGTGCTCGCGCCACTTGCGGTCGATCACCTGGAGCAGCACCATCCGCTCGAGCTGGCGCACCCCCTCGGTGCCGAGCTGCTCCTCGCGGCGGTCGTACGCGGCGTTCGCGTCCTCCTTGAGGCGGGCGACCAGGAAATCGGCGTCCATGCCGGCCCGGGAACCGCCGGCCTCCTCCTCCAGCTCCTCGATCGTCACGGCGACCGGGTAGAGCTGCTTGAGGCTGGACCAGAGCTGCTCGAGGTCCCAGTCCTCGCCGTAGCCCTCGGAGGTGGCACCTCGCACGTACGCCTCGACGGTGTCGTCGATCATGTTGCGGACCTGGTCGGAGAGGTCCTCGCCGTTGAGCACCCGCAGCCGCTCGGCGTAGACGACCTGGCGCTGCTTGTTGAGCACCTCGTCGTACTTCAGGACGTTCTTGCGGATCTCGGCGTTCTGGCCCTCGATCTGGGCCTGGGCGCTCTTGATCTGACGGGTGACCATCTTCGACTCGATGGGCACGTCCTCCGGGATGTTGAAGCGCTCCATCACCGCCTCGACCGCCCCGGCCCGGAAGCGCCGCATCAGCTCGTCCTGCAGGGACAGGTAGAAGCGGGACTCGCCCGGGTCACCCTGCCGGCCGGCGCGACCGCGCAGCTGGTTGTCGATCCGCCGGGACTCGTGCCGCTCGGTGCCCAGCACGTACAGGCCACCGGCGGCGGCGACCTCGTCCGCCTCGACGTCGCAGGCCTGCTTCCAGGTGGGCAGGACCTCCTCCATCGCCTTGGCGTAGTCCTCCTCGTTCTCCAGCGGGTCGAGACCGCGCTGGCGCAGCTCGTTGGCCGCGAGGAACTCGGGGTTGCCGCCGAGCAGGATGTCGGTGCCGCGGCCGGCCATGTTGGTGGCCACGGTGACCGCGCCCTTACGCCCGGCCTGGGCGACGATCTCGGCCTCCCGGGCGTGGAACTTGGCGTTCAGCACGTTGTGCGGGATGCCCCGGCGGCGCAGCAGCTGGGAGAGGATCTCCGAGTTTTCCACCGAGACGGTGCCGACCAGCACCGGCTGGCCCATCTGGTGCCGCTCGGCGATGTCCTCGATGACGGCGTTGAACTTGGCCTTCTCCGTCTTGTAGATGACGTCCGGCCGGTCCTCGCGGACCATCGGGCGGTGGGTCGGGATGCTCACGACGCCGACCTTGTAGACCTTGTTGAACTCGCTCGCCTCGGTCTGCGCCGTACCGGTCATCCCGGACAGCTTGTTGTAGAGGCGGAAGTAGTTCTGGAGGGTGATGGTGGCCAGGGTCTGGTTCTCCTGCTTGATCTCCACCCCCTCCTTGGCCTCGATCGCCTGGTGCATGCCCTCGTTATAGCGACGACCGTGCAGGATGCGCCCGGTGAACTCGTCGACGATCAGGACCTCACCGTCGCTGACGATGTAGTCCTTGTCGCGCTTGTAGAGCTCCTTGGCCTTGATGGCGTTGTTGAGGTAGCCGACCAGCGGGGTGTTCACCGACTCGTACAGGTTGTCGATGCCGAGCCGGTCCTCGACCTTGGCGACGCCGCGCTCGGTGACCGCGATGGTGCGCTTGGAGTGGTCGACCTCGTAGTCACCCTCGCCGTCCGTGCCGGGCTGGAGCCGGGCCACGACGCCAGCGAATTCGCCGTACCAACGGGCGGAGTGCTCGGCCGGGCCGGAGATGATCAGCGGGGTGCGCGCCTCGTCGATCAGGATGGAGTCGACCTCGTCGACCACCGCGAAGTTGTGCCCGCGCTGCACCAGCTCGTCCTTCGACCAGGCCATGTTGTCGCGCAGGTAGTCGAAGCCGAACTCGTTGTTGGTGCCGTACGTAATGTCGCACTCGTAGGCGGCCTTGTGCTCGCTGGCCGGGCGGTTGGGCAACACCACGCCGACGGTCAGCCCGAGGAACTCGTGCACGCGACCCATCCAGGCCGCGTCGCGCTGGGCGAGGTAGTCGTTGACGGTGACCACGTGCACGCCGTCGCCGGAGAGCGCGTTGAGGTAGACGGCCATGACCGAGGTCAGCGTCTTGCCCTCACCGGTCTTCATCTCGGCGATGTTGCCGAAGTGCAGCGCGGCGCCGCCCATCACCTGGACGTCGTACGGCCGCTGGCCGAGCACGCGGGCGGCCGCCTCGCGGGCCACCGCGAACGCCTCCGGCAGCAGGTCGTCGAGGGTCTCACCGTCGGCGAGCCGCTCCCGGAACTGCTCGGTCATCCCGCTCAGTTCCTCGTCGGTGAGGTTGACGTAGTCGTCCTCGATCGAGCTGACGGCGGCGGCGATGGCCTTGAGCCGGCGCACCATGCGGCCCTCGCCAGCATTAAGGACCTTTTCCAGAATCGACACGGATCAACGCTCCCCTAGACAGTCTCGAACCATCGTAGGCGCTCCATCGGCGCGATGGTCACTGGTGGCGGCGGTCCACCCCACCGAACCCGACATAATTCCCGCACGGGATGCGCCCGCGACGTTATCCGGTTACGCCTTCGGCGAACGTTCCGGCACGATGCACGGGTGAAGCCTGTGGAGATCGTCGAGGACGGCGTGCTGCTGCGACCCTGGCAGGAGGCGGACGCCGACGACGTACACCGCGCCTGCCAGGATCGGGACATTCAGCGTTGGACCACCGTACCGCGCCCATACCTTCGCGAACATGCCCACGGTTTCGTCACGGAGTTGAGCGCGCGGGCCTGGGCGGACGGCACCGGGGCACCGTTCGCGGTCTGCGACGCGGCCACCGGCGACCTGCTCGGCTCGTGCGGGCTGATCTCCGTCGACCGTGCCGGCACCGGTGAGATCGGCTACTGGACGGCCCCGTGGGCGCGCGGCCGGGGCGTGACCGTCCGGGCCACCCGGGCGGTCGCCCGCTGGTCCTTCGAGAAGCTGGGGCTGCGCCGGCTGCTCTGGCAGGCCGAGGTGGGTAACCATGCCTCCCGGCTGGTTGCCCTGCGGGCCGGGTTCCGGATCGACGGCCGGCTGCGGCAGGCGAACCCGGCGCCGGACGGCGGCTCGGACGGCTGGGTCGGCTCGCTGCTGCCCGGCGAGGTGCCCGAACCCGGGTCGACCGGGCCGGCCGGCCCCGGCACCCTGGTCGCCCGCCGGGCCGCCGTCTTCGGCCGCCCACAGCCGACCCTGTTCGCCACCTCGGCGGCCGGTGAGCTGCGGCTGCGACCGATCCAGGAGCGCGATCTGGACGCCGTGGTGCAGACCTGCCGCGACCCGGAGACGATCCGGTGGACCACCGTTCCGGACCCGTACGACCGCTCCGACGCACAGGGGTACCGGGGCTACGCCGAGGACGCCTGGGCCCGGGGGGATTCCGCCTGCTTCGTGGTCGCCGACCCGGACGACCGGTACGTCGGCACTCTGGACCTACGGCTCTCCCCCGCCGACCCGCTGCTCGCGGACGTGGGCTTCATGACCGCCCCGGCGGCCCGCGGGCGGGGTCACCTGCCGGCCGCCCTGATCGCGCTGAGCGCGTGGGGTTTCACCACGCTGGGACTGGCCCGGATCGAATGGAAGGCGAACGTGGGCAACACGGCCTCCCGGCGGGCCGCCGAGAAGGCGGGGTTCACGTTCGAGGGGACCGCCCGGGGCGGGGTCCAGCACCGGGGTGAGCGGGTCGACGCGTGGGTGGCCGCGCTGCTCGCCGGGGACCTGGCATGACCGGGGCACCGCCGGTCGTCGAGGCGCACGGGGTGCGGCTCCGGCCATTTCGGGCCAGCGACATCGCGGATCTGGTCGAGGGCTGCGCGGACCCGCTCAGCCAGCGGTTCGTGTCCAGTATGCCGGCCCCGTACACCGAGGTGGACGCCCACTGGTGGGTCGAGGCCGGCGCACCGGCGGTCTGGGCCGGCGGTGGGGCCGCGTACGCCATCGCGGACCCGGCCACCGACCGGCTGCTCGGCGGGGCCGGACTGGACAACCCGGTGCCCGGCCGGAGTCAGGCTGAGATCGGCTACTGGCTGCGGCCGGCGGCGCGGGGGCGCGGGGTGGCCACGGCCGCGACCCGCGCGTTGAGCGAGCACGCCTTCAGCGCCGGGACGGTCAGGCTGGAACTGCTCACCGAGCCGGAGAACGCGGCCAGCCAGCGCGTCGCGCTGGCCGCCGGCTTCCGGTACGAGGGCCTGCGTCGGTCGGCCGGGCAGCGCCGGGACGGCGGCCGGCACGATCTGCTGACCTGGGTACGCCTCGCCGACGATCCGCCCGGCCCGACCCCCCGGCTGCTGCCGGACCTGCCCGACGGGGTGCTCACCGATCAGGTGGTGGCGCTGCGTCGCCTCGCGCCGGACGACGCGGAGATGATGTACGGGTTGCACAGCCGGCCGGAGGTGGTCGCCAACCAGGCCCCGCCGGTGCCACCGACGCCCGAGGCGATCGAGCGGCGCTGCCGGCTGGCGGAGAGCGCATGGCTGACCGGCGACATCGCCCGACTGCTGATCGTCGCCGTGGCCACCGGCGAGCCGGCGGGCAGCTGCGGCCTGTCGTACACCGAGGTGACCAGCGGTGAGGCGTCGATCGGCTACGCGCTGCTCCCGCGCTGGCGGGGGCACGGCTACGCCACCCGGGCGGTGCGGCTGCTCGCGGCCTGGGCGTTCGGCCCGGCCAGCATCGCCCGGCTGACCGCCGGCACCGTGCCGGAGAACACCGCCTCGCATCGCGTGCTGGAGCGGGTCGGCTTCCAGCGCGAGGCCCTGCAACGCGGTCGCCTGCCCGGCCTGGCGGGTGCTCGCCTCGACGACCTGACGTTCGCCCTGCTGCCGGCCGACCTGCGCTGACGAGGCGCGGGGTTGTGGCGGCCGCCCACCACAACCCCGCGCTCGACGCGGGTCAGGCCCGGCTCAGGTGTCGAGGGAGATGATGCCGTAGTCGTAGGCGTGACGTCGGTAGACGACGCTGGGGCGGCCGGTCTCCTTGTCCTGGAACAGGTAGAAGTCGTGGCCGACCAGCTCCATCTGGAACAGGGCGTCGTCGATCGTCATCGGCTCCGCCGGGTGCACCTTCTCCCGGGCGATGTGCCACGGCTGGTCGTGCTCCTCCTCGACCCGCTCCGCGACGGCGGTGCCGGCGCGGGCGCCCGCGCCCGGCGCGGACAGCGGGGCGGCCACCAGATCCGTCACCGGCAGGTCGGCGGTGGCGGCGGCGACGGAGATCGGCGCGTGCCGACCACGGTGTACGCGGCGGCGGTCCGCCGCACGGCGCAGCCGGGTATCGAGCTTCGCGATGGCGGCGTCGAGCGCGCTGTAGAAATCGTTCGTGCAGGCCTCGGCCCGAATCACGGGGCCCCGGGAAACGCAGGTGATCTCCACCCGCTGGCAGTGGTCGGCCTGGCGCGGATTGCGCTCGTGAAACAGCTCGACATCGATGCGGATAATCTTGTGGTCGTAGCGTTCGACCTTTGCGAGTTTCTCGGCTACGTGTACCCGGTAATGGTCCGGCACTTCGACGTTGCGGCCCTTGACCACGATGTCCACGTGACCTCCCTTGTTCGGATCCGGTTACCCGGTCGCGCGCCGTGGGGAGACCCGCTGGCGTCGACCGGTCAGTACGGCTACGCCTCCTCTCACCGCCGGGGGCGGGATGGAAAGACTTCCTACCCCTGACAGCGAAACGCTAACTCCTGTTCGCTCGGCAGTCACCCCATGTTGGCAAGACGGCCCAGAATTTTTCGCACCTCATACACCAACGGGTGAAACGGAAACACGGTCGGTTACAACTGGTGTCTTTTCTCGGTCGCGGCGAGCACCGCGGCGACACCGGGTGGCCGTCCGCTCGCGGTCAGCACCCGGGCCGCCGCGGCCAGGGTCACGCCGGTGGTGACGATGTCGTCCAGCAGCACCACGAAGGGGGCGCCGGCCGCCCGGCGACGCCCATCGGACGCGCCGGACCGGGGTCGGAACGCCGCCTCGGCCGCCGCGGCCCGGCCCACGCTGTCCAGCGTCACCGAGTCCGGACGGGGCAGCGCGCGCAGCGGACGGCGCACCCGCGTCGGCCAGCCGCCCCGGCGCAGCCGGCTCGCGCAGTGCCGGGCCAACCGGTCCAGGTGGTCACCGTAGCGGGCCCGGGCCGCCGCGGCGGTGTCGGGCACGGGCACCAACTCCAGCGGACGGACTCCGCCGACCGCCGCAACGACCACCTCGGCCAGCAGCGCGCCCAACGGGCGGGCCAGACCGTGCCGGCCGTGCTCCTTGTACGCCAGCAGGGCCTCACGCAGCGGGCCGGCGTACGGGCCCAGGGCGACGCAGGGCGGCAGCCCCGCCGGGGCGGGTGTGGGGCGGACCGTCCGCGGACGCAGCACACCCAGCGCCGTCACGCAGGCGGGGCAGAAGCCGTGCCGCAGGACGGCGTGCCGCTCCCGGCAGCCGGCACAGTCCGCGGGCAGGACCAGGTCGGCGAGGTCCGCCCAGAGGTCGCGCACGGCGTCAGTAGAGGAAGAACGGGGCGGACGGGTTGCTCGGCCGGACCCCGGCCGGCGGCGCGGGGACGTCGCGCACACTTCCCGGCTCGATCCGTTCGAACGGGCTGCTGCGGTACGCCACCTTGTTCGCCTCGTACATGTACGCCCCGGTGGGCACGCGCACGCTGCGGTTGGTGGGGTACGCCGTCAGGTGGTTGACCTTGGCGCCCACGTCGGTGCGCAGCGGGGTCTCCAGAGCGCCGTCCACGCTGATCTCGTAGATCGCCGGCTGGCCCGCCGACCCGGCCACCACCAGCCGATCCTCGCCGATCCAGTCCACCGCGGTCAGACCGGTCAACGAGGTGACCAGGGCCCGGGGCGGGCCGACCGACATCCCGCTCCCGGCGCCGTCCAGGTTGATCGCCGCGACGTAGAGTCGCCCGCCGGCGATCAACGCGACCCGCTGACCGTCCAGCGCGGCGGCGACCGCGGTGACCTGCGGCGAGGGCAGGTTCAGCGGCACCTCCGACATGCCGGCGGCCTCGTCGAAGCGATAGAGACGTCCGTCGGCCACCACCAGCCCCTGTGCCGGGCGCGAGTCGACGGTACGCAGCCACACCGGGCGGCTGATCGAGGCGTACTCCGTGCCGCCGCGGTTGAGCGCGGCCACCGTGTCCGCGCCGGCGCCCACCGCGAGTCGCTGCCGGTCCTTGCCACTGGTCACCACCGTCGCGGCGAGGATCCGGTTGGTGCCCCGCGCGAGGCCGGCGGACACGATGTTGCGGTTGACCTCGGCCGCCAGGGGCACGATGCCGCTGGGCTCGCCGACGAAGTCCAGCGGGCGGATCGCGCCCTCGTAGACACCGAACCGCTGCGGGCTCTCCCGAACCGGGTAGAGCGGCTGGGCCAGCCGGCGCTCGTTGAGATCCTGCACAGGCTGCGAGTTGTTGCGGATCTTCAGCTCCAGCTCGCCCGGCAGATCACCCAGCGACCAGGCGAGCTGCGTGACCACCTGGTCGACCCGGTTCTGGTCGTCGCCGGACATGTCCAGGTTGACCTCCCAGCGGTTGTTCGCGCCGGTGGCGTTGTTGATCAGCTCGGTGCCGTCGGGCAGGCCGACGACGCCCGGCCGCAGCCAGTCGGACGGGCCGCCGACCAGCCAACGCACGACCTCGTTGACCCGGCGCTCGTCCGGCACCGCGAACGGCAGATAACGCTGGTCGGGCACCAGCCGCGTGCGGTCGGAGCTCCAGAAGTAGATCGACTCGTCCTGGTAGTACTGCTGAAGGGCGACGTCACTGAGCAGCAGCACGTTCGGCGGGTCGAGGACGTACTGACCGGCGCGCTCGTCGTTGTCGGCCCCACCGAAGGAGGCGCTGCGCAGCCGGAACTCGTACTCGGTCTCGGTCGCCACCGGCGGTGCCAGGGTGCCGTTGGTCCGCAGCACACCGATCTGCTGCACCGAGATCTTGACCGTGGTGGTCGAGTCGCTGTTGAAGGTGAAGACCGACTCCCGCAGCCGGACCACGGTCAGCGCGACCTCGCTGCCCTTCTTGTCCTGCAGGCGAGGCTTGTGCTCCGGGGCGATGAACGCCTTCACCCGCTCGTACGCCCGGTCCGGCTCCCCGGCGGCGGCGGACAGGAAGTTACGCACGAACGCCTCGTTGTCGCTGCCGCTGGCCGTACGCGACGGTGGTTCGCTGCTCCGGCCGTTGCTCGACCCGGCCTCGGTCGCCGTGCCGGCCTTGCCGTCCACCCGCACGTCGGACGACGCCGGGATGCCGCAGCCCGCGCTGAGCAGGAGCGCCGCGCCGAAGGCGCCCAGCAGTGGTCGAACCTTCACGAGCGCACCTCCGCCCGCTGGCCGTCTCCCGTCGGCGCGGGGCTGATCGCCAGCGCTCCACCGGCGCCCGGCCCGATGGCCAGCGGGCCGCCGTCGCGGGGGCCGCCGAACGGCAGCGCCGCGTCGGCGGGCACCAGCCGCAGCGGCGACGTGGTGAGCCGGTCACCGGCGCGGGCCGGCAGGGTGAGCCGGAACTGGGCGCCCTGCCCGGGCGCTCCCCAGGCTTCCAGCCAACCACCGTGCAGGCGGGCGTCCTCGAGGCTGATCGACAGACCCAGCCCGGTGCCGCCGGTCTGCCGGGCCCGGGACGGATCCGCCCGCCAGAACCGGTTGAACACCAGCTTCTCCTCACCCACCTTCAGCCCCACCCCGTGGTCGCGAACGGTGATCGCCACGGCGGTGTCATCGATGCCGAGGGTGATCAGCACCGGACGGGCCTCGCCGTGCTCGACGGCGTTGCCGACCAGGTTGCGCAGCACCCGCTCGACCCGGCGGGGGTCGACCTCGGCGATCACCGGCGTGGTCGGCAGGTCCAGCTCGATCTCCACGCCCACCCGCTCGGCCAGGCCGGCCAACCGGTCGACGACCCGGTGCACCACCGGCACCAGGTCGGTCGGCTCGGCGTCCAGCATGGCGAAGCCCGCGTCGAACCGGCTGATCTCCAACAGGTCGGTGAGCAGCTCCTCGAAGCGGTCCAGCTCGGCCTGGAGCAGTTCGGCGCTGCGGGCCACCGCGGGGTCGAACTCGTCGCGCTCGGCGAAGATCAGGTCGGCGGCCATCCGGACCGTGGTCAACGGGGTCCGCAGCTCGTGCGACACGTCGGAGGTGAACCGGCGCTGCAACCGGGACATCTCCTCCAGGCGCAGGATCTGCCGTTGCAGGTTGGTCGCCATCTGGTTGAACGAGGCTGCCAGCAGCGCGAGGTCGTCCTCGCCGTTGACCACCATCCGCTGGTCGAGAAGGCCGGCGGAGAGCCGCTGGGCGGTACGCGCGGCGACGCGGACCGGGTTGACCACCAGGCGGGTGACCAGGGCGGCGAGCAGACCCAGCAGGACCACCAGGGCGATGCCGGTGGCGACGACGGTGGCTCGGGCGTCCGCGGCGGTGGCGTCCTGCCGGGTCAGCGGCACCAGGTAGTAGAGCTCGATCTGCCCGAAGCGGGTCGGCACCGGCGAGCCGTAGACCAGGTACTTCGTCGTTTCGCCGGTGAGCCGACCGGTCTGGATCTGGCTGGCCACCTTGCCGCTGGCGACCGCGGCCCGCAGCTCCTTGCTGATCAGGGGCTGGACGTTGACCGCCGGCGCGGTGCGGGTCTGGATCATGGTCGGGTAGTCGGCGGCGGTGATGGCCACCACCACGCCACTGGTCTGCTGCGGGTCGCCGCCGGCCAGGTAGTTGACCGTGCCCTCGATGGTCTCCTGAAGCTGCGCCTCCTGCGGCTGGCCGTAGAGGGAGACCTGCTTGGCCGCGTAGCCCGCGCCGCCCTTGACCCGCAACTGGACGTCGGTGCGGGCGTTGTCGAGCAGGATCGTCGTGATCTTGTCAGCGATCAGGTACGCGAAACCGCCCACCAGCAGGCTGGAGGCGACCAGCGTGATGGTCACCACCCGGACCTGGAGCGAGCGGCGCCAGGTCTGGTGTGCCCGGGCCACCAGCCGCGCGACCCGGCCACTGAGGGCACGCCACAGGTCCCGGCCGGCGTTGAGCCGGCGGGCTGCCGTGGTCTGGGGGTGCGGGGGCGGCGAGGTCGACACAGTGTGACCAGGCTATCCGGTGCCCGCCTTGTAGCCCACGCCCCGCACGGTGAGGATGATTTCCGGCCGCTCCGGATCTGGTTCGATCTTGGCGCGCAGCCGCTGCACGTGCACGTTGACCAGTCGGGTGTCGGCCGCGTGCCGATAGCCCCAGACCTGCTCCAGCAGCACCTCGCGGGTGAAGACCTGACGCGGCTTGCGAGCGAGCGCGACCAGCAGGTCGAACTCCAACGGCGTCAGCTTCACCTCCTCGTCGTTGCGGCTCACGGTGTGGGCCGGCACGTCGATGGTGATCTGGTTGCCGGGCGGGCCGATGGTCAGCATCTCCGGCGCCACGTCCTCGCCACGGCGCAACCGGGCCCGCATCCGGGCCACCAGCTCCTTGGGCTTGAACGGCTTGACCACGTAGTCGTCGGCGCCGGACTCCAGGCCGAGGACGACGTCCACGGTGTCGCTCTTGGCGGTCAGCATGACGATCGGCACGCCGGACTCGGCACGGATCGACCGTGCCACGTCGATACCACTCATTCCGGGCAACATGAGGTCGAGCAGGACGATGTCCGGTCGACTGTCACGGAACGCTGCCAACGCCCGCTCGCCATCGGCCACGAACGAGGGCAGGAAACCCTCACTGCGCAGCACGATGCCGAGCATCTCGGCGAGTGCGGGGTCGTCGTCGACCACCAGTACCCGGGCTCTCATGGGATTAATATTGCATCCCCATTCAGTTCGGTGGGACCGGCGTCACCCGGCACGGATAGCGCCGCCGGCAAAACCAGTCACCGCGACCCGCGGCGGCGGCGCCACGTGGTGCGAGGGCCAGCGCAGGGATCGGACCCGGGGCCGGCTGTCACCATGATCCCCCCTCGGCGCCGTCCGGCGCCACCGTAGGCCCCGGACGGCCGCGCTGTCGCGATCCGGACGACGGGTCGCCGTCGTGAGCCTGCTGGCGCTCACCCGAAGAGCGAGCGGCCCCAGTGGTCCCCACCGTCGCGTACTCCGGGCGGGCAGGCGAACAGGCCGCTGGAGACGTGCCGCAGATATTCGTTCATCACGTCGTGGCGGGCCAGCTGGGTCTGGATCGGCACGAACTGCCGGCGTGGATCCCGCTGGTAGGCGATGAAGAAGAGGCCGGCGTCGAGCCGGCCGAGACCGTCCGAGCCGTCGACGAAGTTGTAGCCCCGCCGCAGCAGGTGCGCGCCGTTGTTCCTGCTCGGGTGAGCCAGGGCGACGTGGGCGTGCTCGGCGATCAGCGGCTTGCCGTCGTCACCGCGTGCCGCGAAGTCCGGCTCGTCGAATTCCTTGCCGCGCCCGAGCGGGGCGCCGCTGCCCTTGGTCCGACCAACGATCTCCTCCTGCTCGGCCAGGGAGGTCCGGTCCCAGGTCTCCACGAGCATCCGGATCTTGCGGGTGACCAGGTACGACCCGCCGGTCATCCAGTCCGGTCCGTCGCCCGGCTGCACCCACAGCTGGTCGCGGAGCAGGTCGGTCTCCTCGGCCTTGAGGTTGGCCGTGCCGTCCTTGAAGCCGAACAGGTTGCGGGCGGTCGCCTGGTCGCGGGACGTCGACGACGTACGGCCGAAGCCGAGCTGCGACCAGCGGACGCTGACCACCCCCATGCCGATCCGCGCCAGGTTGCGGATCGCGTGCACCGCCACCTGGGGGTCGTTGGCGCACGCCTGCACGCACAGGTCGCCACCGGAGATCGGGGCCTGCAACGCGTCACCGGGGAACTTGGGCAGCTCGGCCAGGGCGGCCGGGCGGCGGTCGGCGATGCCGAACCGGTCCCGGCCGTCGGCGTCGCGGAACAGCGTCGGGCCGAAGCCGATGGTCAGGGTGAGCTGCGACGGCGGGAGGCCGAGCGCCTCGCCGGTGTCGTCCGGCGGGGCCTCCGGCATGCCACCGACCGCGCCGAGCACCCCGGCGTCGCGGCCGGCCGTCATGCGGGCGGCGGCGGCCGTCCACTCCTGGAGCATCTCGACCAGGCGGGCCCGGTCCTTGGTGATCACATCGAAGGCGACGAAGTGCAGCCGGTCCTGCGCCGGGGTGACGATGCCGGCCTGGTGCTCCCCGTGGAACGGGACCGCGCCCGCCGGGTGGTCGCTGGCGGCCGCCGGGCCACGGGAGTCGCCCACCAGCGCGCCCGCGCCAGCGGCCACCCCGGCGACTCCGGCCACCCCCGCGCCAGCGAGCGTGATGGCCCGCCTGCGCGTCAACCTGCTTGCGCTCATCGACTCGACTCCCCCTGCGTCCCGGTCACCGGGCGACGACTGCGGCGACCTTGCTGATCGGCTCGGCGAGCGCGTTGATGCCGTCGGAGAGCTCCTTGAGCTCCGCCTTGCTCAACGCGGTGTGCAGCTTCCACCCGTCGCCGTCGCGGTGCTTGCCGAGCTGCGCCTCGACGTTCGCGAACTCGGTGTCGAGCTGCTTGACCAGCTCCGGCGAGCGCTGCTCCAACGCGGGCCGGAGGGCGGACAGCGCCGCCTTGGAACCTTCCAGGTTGGCGGCGAAGTCCCACAGGTCGGTGTGCGAGTAGCGCTCCTCCTCGCCGGTGATCTTGCCGCTGGCGACCTCGTCGAGCAGCTCCTTCGCGCCGTTGGCGAGTTGGAGCGGGGAGAGCTTCTCGGCGTTGGCCTTGGCCACGATCTCCTTGACGTCGACCAGCAGCCGGTCCGCGATCGGGCCGTCCTTGCTGATGTCGCCGGACTGCCAGAGGTCCTTCTCGATCCGGTGGAAGCCAGTGAACTCCATGCCCTCCTCGATGACCTCCTCGCGGCCGTCGATCTTGGGGTCGAGGTCGCCGAAGATCTCGGCCACCGGCTCGATCCGCTCCCAGTAGGTGCGCGCGACCGGGTAGAGCGCCTTGGCCTTCGCCACGTCGCCGGCCTTCACAGCGACGACGAACTCCTCGGTCTTCTCCAGCAGCGCGCCGGTCTGGCTCTTGACGTAGCGCTGGTAGTTGTCGGTGGCCCCGGCCAGGGTGGCGTCGGCGGTCAGGGGCTGCGCCGAACCGCTGACCTTGAGCGCGCCCCGGATGCCCTTGCCGCTCATCCCCGGCTTGCAGGCCGTCTCGTACGTGCCCGCCGGCAGCTCGACGTGCAGCTCACGGCTCAGACCCGGGGCGATGTTCTCCACCTCGCCCATCACCCGGTCGCCGGAGGCGTACACGTAGAACTCGGTGACCTTCGCGCCCGAGTTGGTGATCTTGAAGGTAGCGGTTCCGGCGCCGAGGTCGGTCGTGCCGACCTCGCAGGCGGTGTCGGTGGCCTTGACCACGATCGCGCCACCGGCCGCGCCCGCCTCATCCTTCTTGGAGTCGGAGCACGCGGCGACGCCGGCCGTCGCCAGCACACCGGCAGCGGCCAGCGCGAAGAATCGGGTGGTACGCATCTGAGCTGTCTCTCCTCGTGGGGGTCAGGCACGCCGCGGCGCGGATGCCGCATCGGCCTCGGCGCCGGTGTCGGCCCCGCGCTCGGTGACGGTGGTGGTGGTCGTGGCGTCCGGAGACGTCGGCTCGGCCGCCGACGCGGCGACAGCGGGCGCCGAGGCCGCGACCGGTGCCGGCGCGGAGGGCGCGGCCGACCCCGCGGTGGCCGCGGCCGGTGCGGGGGTACGCCGGGTCGGGCGCAGGAAGAACACCAGGACCGGCACGGCGTACGCGATCCAGGCGATCGTCTCGAGCACGGTGGGCGCCGGGGTCACGTTGAACATCCCGGCCAGCAGCGCCGCGTACCAGGTGGTCGGGTCGAGCGCGCTGGTGATGTCGAAGGCCAGGTCGTTGAGGCCGGGCAGGACACCGGCCTCCTGGAAGTCGTGCACGCCGTACTTGAGGATGCCGGCGGCGACCAGGATCAGCAGGGCCCCGGTCCAGGTGAAGAACTTGCTGAGGTTGATCCGCAGGGCGCTGGCGTACAGCAGCACGCCGAGCACCACGGCGGTGGCGATGCCGCCGATCAGCGCGAGCAGCGGCCCGCTGTCGCCGGCCGCGCCCTGGGCGGCGGAGTAAAAGATCAGGGCGGTTTCGAGGCCCTCGCGGATCACCGCGAGGAAGGCCATGCCGGCGACGGCGAGCGACCCGACGGCCAGCGCCTCGGTGAGCCTGCCGCGCAGCTCGCCCGCGATGGTGCGGGCCGCCTTGCGCATCCAGAAAATCATCCAGGTGACGAACACCACGGCCGCGACGGAGGTGATGGCCTCGAACAGCTCGCGGTCCTCGGAGCGGGACAGCAGCGAGGCCGAGGTGTACTCGATGAGCCAGCCGAAGAGCACGGAGAGCGCCACGGCAAGGCCGATGCCCGCCCACACCTGCGGCAACCGGTCCCGGCGCTGCGACTTCACCAGGAAGGCGACCAGGATGCTGACCACCAGGGTCGCTTCCAGGCCCTCCCGCAGGCCGATCAGGTAGGTGGCGAACATCCCGGCTCCGTGTTCATTAGGCACGCCTCAGCTAACTTAGGGCAGCCATACCTTCCTCCTGTTCCGGGACCTCGTCAAGTCGTTCATGACAAGCCCACTCTCGCGGTGACCTGGTCTTCGGCGGCACCACGAACCGGCCACCGTCCGAGCGTGGGAGGATCCCTGCCGTGAAGGCTCTCCTGCCGTGGTTGGCGGTGCTCGCCATGGTGCTGCTGCTCAGCGCGCTGCGCCTGCGGGCACTGGCCACCGTCGTGTCCCTGGGCTGGCTGGCCTGGTGTGCGTGGACGTGGTTCCGCCCCGCCCGCCGCGACTAACCCGCGCCCCGCGCCCCGCGCCCCGCGCCCCGCGCCCCGCGCCCCGCGCCCCGCGCCCCGCGCCCCGCGCCCAAAGATCGTCACAACTTCAGGGATGTTGCTGCGTCAGACGCGCGGGAGACAGCAACATCCCCGAAGTTGCTGCCATCCCCGCCCCGCCCGCCCATAAGCCCTCGCGATCTTGCACTTTCTGTGGCGACATAGCGGGCTAGAGCCACAAATCCCCAACCGAAACTGCAAGATCGCGGGGTTGGGCGGGGCGGGGCGGGGCGGGGCGGGGCGGGAATGACGAACCGGGCCGGCTGCGAACAGCCGGCCCGGTTCGGAGAGATGTCGATCAGTAGCGGTAGTGGTCCGGCTTGAACGGACCCTCCTGCGAGACGCCCAGGTACGCGGCCTGCTCCTTGGTGAGCGTGCTCAGCTTGGCGCCGAGCGCGCCCAGGTGCAGGCGGGCCACCTTCTCGTCCAGGTGCTTGGGCAGCACGTAGACGCCGACCGGGTACTCCTCGGTCTTGGTGAACAGCTCGATCTGGGCGATCGTCTGGTTGGCGAACGAGTTCGACATCACGAAGCTCGGGTGCCCGGTCGCGTTGCCCAGGTTCAGCAGACGCCCCTCGGACAGCACGATGATGGCGTGCCCGTCGGTGAAGCGCCACAGGTCGACCTGCGGCTTGATGTTGACCCGCTCGACGTCGGAGCGCTTGGCCAGGCCGGCCATGTCGATCTCGTTGTCGAAGTGGCCGATGTTGCCGACGATGGCCTGGTGCTTCATCCGGGCCATGTGCTCGTTGGTGATGACGTCGAAGCAGCCCGTGGCGGTGATGAAGATGTCCGCCTGCTCGACCACGTCGTCCAGGGTCGCGACCTGGTAACCGTCCATCGCGGCCTGCAACGCGCAGATCGGGTCGACCTCGGTCACCACGACCCGGGCGCCCTGGCCGCGCAGCGACTCGGCGCAGCCCTTGCCCACGTCGCCGTAGCCCATGACCACGGCCATCTTGCCGCCGATCAGCACGTCGGTGGCCCGGTTGATGCCGTCGATCAGGGAGTGGCGGCAGCCGTACTTGTTGTCGAACTTGCTCTTCGTCACCGAGTCGTTGACGTTGATGGCCGGGAAGAGCAGCGTGCCGGCGCGGTGCATCTCGTAGAGGCGGTGCACGCCGGTGGTGGTCTCCTCGGTGACGCCCTTGATGCCGGCGGAGATCCGGGTCCAGCGCTGGCCGTCCTCGGCGAGCGAGCGGTGCAGCAGTTCGAGGATGACCCCGTACTCCTCGGAGTCGGCGGACTCGACCGGCGGCACGACGCCGGCCTTCTCGAACTCGGCGCCCTTGTGGACCAGCAGGGTGGCGTCGCCGCCGTCGTCGAGGATCATGTTCGGGCCCTGCCCGTCCGGCCAGGCGAGCACCTGCTCGGTGCACCACCAGTACTCCAGAAGGGTCTCGCCCTTCCAGGCGTACACCGGGACGCCGGCGGGGGCGTCGGGGGTGCCGTTCGGGCCGACGACGATCGCGGCGGCGGCGTGGTCCTGGGTGGAGAAGATGTTGCAGGACGCCCAGCGGACCTGCGCGCCGAGGGCGACCAGCGTCTCGATCAGGACGGCGGTCTGGATGGTCATGTGCAGCGAGCCGGTGATCCGCGCGCCGGCGAGCGGCTGCGCCTCGGCGAACTCCCGCCGGATCGCCATCAGGCCGGGCATCTCGTGCTCGGCGAGCTGGATCTCCTTGCGCCCGAACTCGGCGAGCGACAGATCCGCCACCTTGAAGTCGCCCTCGGCGAGCGTGCTCGGCCGGGCCTCGGACGGCGTACCGCTGGCGGCCGCCGGGAGGGTGCTGGTCATGAAAGCTCCTGTCGAACGATGTCTGCGCCGATCCTCCACCTTACGCGCGCCGACGACGGGGGACGGGGGACGGGCTGCGGACAGCGCACGGGGCGGTCGGTGGTGGACAGACCCGCTGCCCACTTCCGCCCGCCCCGTGCATCCCCCCGGTTTGGTTCCCCGCACGTTGCCGGACCGTCGTCGCGATAACGCTGCGTACTCATAGAGTCACATTCAGCCAGGGGCGCGTCAAGCTATTCCGGGAAAGTCGGACTTGTGGCGGGCTCAGCGCAGCCCCGACGTCGCCACGTACGCCTCACCATCACCGCTGATCCGCAACGGCTCGCCGGACGCCGTGCCGATCGCCGCCCGGCCGGACGCCAGCGTCAGCGCGCCCGCCCCGTCGTCGACCGTGACCGAGCCCGCACCGCAGAGCACCACCCGGGGGCCGGGCAGCGCCACGGTGACCTCCGGCACGGCGGCGCCGACCCGCACCCGGTGCAGCGCGAAGTCGTCCACCGGCACCGGCCAGCAGTCCACGCCCGGGGCGACCGGCTGCGCGGCGCGTACCGGATCGTCGAGCACCTCGAAACGCAGCACCCGCAGCAGTTCGTCCACGTCCACCCGCTTCGGGGTCAGCCCCCCGCGCAGCACGTTGTCGCTGGCCGCCATGATCTCCACGCCGCAGCCGCTCAGGTACGCGTGCAGGTTGCCCGCGGGCATCCAGATCGCCTCCCCCGGCACCAGATGCAGGTGGTGCAGCAGCATCGCCACCAGCACGCCCGGGTCGCCCGGATAGGCGATCGCCAGCCGGCGGGCCAGGTCCGCGTCCGGGCCGTCGGCCGCCGATGCCAGGGCGGCCCGCAGCAGCCCGTCGCGCTCGGCGGCCGGCCAGCCGAGCAGCGTCCGCACGGCCGTGCGCAGCCCGGACGGCCCGGCCCGCAGCGCGTCGACCACCGGGCCCAACGCCGGTACGCCGAACGCGGCGAGCGCCTCGGCCGACTCCACCGGATCCCGGAAACCGCACAGCGCCTCGAACGGGGTGAGCGCGACCAGCAGCTCCGGCTTGTGGTGCGGGTCGGAGTAGTTGCGTTCCCCCGCGGGTCGGCCCGCCTCCGCCGCGAAACCCGCCCGAGCCTGCTCGGCGTCCGGGTGGGCCTGCAGGCTCAGCGGCGCGTCGGCGGCGAGGACCTTGAGCAGGAACGGCAACCGGGTGCCGAACCGGTCGGTCACGCGCTGGCCCAGCCACTGCCCCGGCTCGTCGCGCACCAGGTCGCAAAGGCTCACCCGCAGGCCGGCGCGCTCCACGCTGGCCGGGGCGCCTGGGTGGGCGCCCAGCCACAGCTCCGCCTCCGGGCCGGCGCTGGGCACCGGCCGACCCTGCAACAGGGCGATGGCTGAGCGGGAACCCCAGGCGTAGTCCCGGATCGGTCCGTACAGCGGTTCCACCGTCTCAGCCCCCGGGCCGTCCGACCGCCTCGCCCGACACGTCCTCGGGCTGCGGTACGGCGGTGTCGGCGGCGGTGCCGGTGCCGGCCGCCGCGGCGGCGGCGCTGTAGATGTCCGGCTCCAGGTAGATCACCCGGGCGATCGGCACGGCCGTGCGGATCCGCGCCTCCACGGCGTTGATGCCACGGGCCAACTCCTGGGCGCTCTCGCAGGCCGGCACGCCGATCTTCGCGGCCACCAGCAGCTCTTCCGGGCCCAGGTAGAGCGTCTTCATGTGGATGATCCGGTCCACCTCGGAGCCCTCGGTGATGGCCCGCTCGATGGCGGCCAGGTCCTGCTGCTCGGCACCCTCACCGAGCAGCAGGCTCTTGGTCTCGATGGCCAGCACGATGGCGATGAGCACCAGCAGGATGCCGATCATCGCGGTGCCGGCGGCGTCCCACCGGCCGTTGCCGGTGATCAGCGTCATGCCGACGCCGAAGAGCGCGAAGACCAGACCGACCAGCGCGCCGAAGTCCTCCAGGAGCACCACCGGCAGCTCCGGCGCCTTGGCCCGCCGGATGAAGCGCACCCAGGACTGCTTGCCCCGGATGTGGTTGGACTCCTTGATCGCCGTCCGGAAGGAGAACGACTCCATGGCGATCGCCGCCAGCAGCACCGCCACCGGAAGCCACTGCCACTCGGTGATGCCCTCGGCGTGCGACCACTTGTGGTACGCCTCGTAGAGGGCGAACAGGCCGCCGATGCTGAACAGCACGATCGACACGATGAACGCGTAGATGTAGCGCTCCCGGCCGTACCCGAAGGGGTGTTCCGGGGTGGCCGCGCGCTTCGCCCGCTTTCCGCCGAGCAGCAGCAGACCCTGGTTGCCGGAGTCGGCGACCGAGTGGACCGCCTCGGCCAGCATCGACGAGGACCCGGAGAGCAGGAACGCGATGAACTTGGTGACGGCGATGCCGACGTTGGCCAGCAGGGCGGCGACGATCGCCTTCGTCCCGCCGTTCGCGCTCACGCCGCCACTCCGCTTCGCGTCGTGGTGACGTACGTGACGCGCCGCCCCCCGCGTTCGTTCACTGGTTCGACAGCTCCTTCATCTCGGTGATGGCCGGGACGGCCATCGGATCCAACCCGTGTGCCAGAGCAAGATAGATCGAGGCGAAATCCGGGACGGCGATCAGCGAGGCCAGCCGCTCCAGAGCCGAACCACCCTCGGCGGTCACCACGTCGCAGCGCACACCACGGCGCTCGGCGAGGGTCTGCACCGCGTCCGCGCGGCGCTCCTCGACCGCGAGCGGCTCATCCGTGTCGTCGTCGGCGTTGAGGCCGCCGTCGCGCAGCAGGACCAGCCGCAGCCGGGTGCCCTCGCCGTCGTCCTCCGCCGGGTCGGCGAAGATGTCCCGCTCCCCCTCGGCGAGGCCACCGAAGACGCCGTCGAGCAGCCCGACCCGGCCGCGCCCGGCCTCGCCCAGCGCCCCGGTGACCACCGGGTAGCGGGCGTTGGCGGACAGGGTGTCGCCGAAGCGGCGGGCCGCCACCGTGGCCAGCGGGGACGAGCCCCACACGATCGGGATCGAGCCGGCCAGGCCCAGCGCCAACGACTTGGCCGGATTGACGAACGACTCGGCGGCGGAGCGGCAGCGGTCGGCGTCCGCGTCGAGCCGAGCCGCCGTCTCCGCCAGGTCCGCCTCGTTGACCTTCACCAACCCGAGTGAACGCGCGGCGAGCAGGACCGGCACGGTGAGCGCCCAGAGACTGGCCCGGGCCGGCGCGCGTCGCGGCACCGGGATGAACGGCGCGCGGGCCCGCTCGGCCACCGACTGCAACTGCGAGTCCGGTGCGCCCACGGCGACCAGCCGGGCACCGCGACGGTGCGCGGCCTCGGCGGCGCCCAACGCCTCCGGGCTCCGACCGGACGCGCTCACCGCGATCACCACGTCGGCGGCGCCCACCCAACCGGGTACGCCCGCGCTGCGGTGCCCGATGATCGGGACCGGGCAACGCGGCCCGGCGACCGTGGCCAGCACGTCACCGGTACGCCCGGCGGTGCCGATGCCGGCGATCACCACGGCCCGGGGACGCCCGTCGTCGGCGAGCACCGCCAGGTTCGCCTCGGCGGCCAACGCCGCGCTCTCGCGCACCTGGGCGCCGGCCGACGCGGTGTGCCGCAGCATGCCGCCCGGGTCGTGCTCGGCCAGCGCGTCCGGGTTGTCGAGCAGGGCCTCGTCGGCGTCGCGACGCCCACTGACCCCGGCCGTACCGTCGATCATGACTGCTGTCCGGGGCCGCCACGCGCCTCGTCGAGCAGCAGCACCGGCACGTCGTCGCGGACCTCGAAGATCCGGCCGCACTCCGTGCAGGTCAACGTCTGCGCCTCCGCGTCGTAGGTGAGCGGGGCGTGATGCGTGTCCGGGCAGGCGAGGATCTCGAGCAACTGCGGATCCAGGGCCATGGCGCGGCTCCTTCCACGAGTGCGGGGTCACCGGCGGCGGTGCCGACCGGCGCAGGCGATCTTATCGGCGAACGCGGTCGAGCACCTCGTCCCGCAGCGAGACCATCCGCTCGCGGGTGGGCGCCTCGACGTTGAGCCGCAGCAGCGGCTCGGTGTTGGAGGCACGCAGGTTGAACCAGGCGCCGTCGGGGAAACGCAGCGTCAGCCCGTCCATCTCGTCGGCCGTCGCGTCCGGGTACGCGGCACGCACCTCGGCCACCGCGGCGGCCTGGTCGGCGACCGTCGAGTTGATCTCGCCCGAGGCGACGTAGCGCTCGTACTCGCCGGCCAGCACGGACAGCGGCAGCGACTGCTCGCCCAGGGCGGCCAGGGTGTGCATCGCGGCGAGCATTCCGGTGTCGGCGAACCAGAAGTCCCGGAAGTAGTAGTGCGCGGAGTGCTCCCCGCCGAAGACGGCGTTGGTACGGGCCATCTCCGCCTTGATGAAGGAGTGCCCCACCCGGGCGACCACCGGCTCCCCACCGTGCTCACGGATGATCTCCGCGACGGCGCTGGAGGTGATCAGGCCGTGGATCACCGTGGAGCCCGGGTGCTTGGCCAGCTCACGTGCCGCGACCAGCGCGGTGATCGCCGACGGCGAGACCGGCGCTCCGCGCTCGTCCACCACGAAGCACCGGTCGGCGTCCCCGTCGAAGGCCAGGCCGATGTCGGCCCCGTGCTCGACCACCGCGCGCTGGAGGTCGACCAGGTTCGCCGGGTCCAGCGGGTTCGCCTCGTGGTTGGGGAAGGTGCCGTCCAGCTCGAAGTAGAGCGGCACGATCTCCAACGGCAGGGCCGACAGGGCCGCGTCGCCGAGCACGGTGGGGACGGTGAAGCCACCCATCCCGTTGCCGGCGTCGACCACCACCTTCAGCGGGCGGATGCCGGAGAGGTCGACCAGCTTGCGCAGGTACGCGGCGTAGTCGGGAAGCAGGTCACGCCGCTCGGCCGGCCGGGTCGGCTCGCCCGCCGGGCGCGACGCCCCCGAGTCCAGTAGGGCCTGCGCCCGCTCCCGGATCTCCGCCAGCCCGCTGTCCTGGCCGATTGGCCGGGCGCCGGAGCGGCACATCTTGATGCCGTTGTACTGCGCCGGGTTGTGACTGGCAGTGAACATCGCGCCGGGCAGGTCGAGCGAACCGGAGGCGAAGTAGAGCAGGTCGGTGGAGGCGAGCCCGATCTCGATCACCGAGCGCCCCTCGGCCCGAACCCCGGCGGCGAAGGCGGCGGCCAGACCGGGCGAGCTGGCCCGCATGTCGTACCCGACGACAACCGCGTCGCCGGGCTCGTCAGTGGTGTTGAGCAGTTGGGTGAATGCGGCCCCGAGCGCCTCGGCGACCCGCTCGTCCCACTGGTCCGGCACCGTCCCTCGGACGTCGTACGCCTTCACGATCTGGGACAGATCAGACACTGGTTCCGCTCCTTGGCCGCAGGTTTCCACCGAGCCTGAGCGTATCGGAGCGGCCCGGCCCGACCCCGCTCAGCTGGGGAGCCGAGGCATGAACACGGTGTGATCGCCGCCGTCGGGCGGATCGCCGGGCAGCGGTCGGGCACCCGGACCAGCCGGAGCACCCGGCATCGGTTGCGTGGCGTCCGGGGTCGGCGGGACGGGTCGCGCTCGGTAGACCCCTCCGCCGGCGGGTCGGGGCGGGGGCACCTGGCCGGCGGTCGGCGGCTGCTGGCCGTACACCGGGCCGGGTTGACCGGGCACGACCGGTGACCCACCGCCGGAGCGGTAGGTGGTGCCACCGGGGTTGCCCGGCAGCGGGCCGGGCTCGTCGGACGGCGTGCGGTCCTGCCGGGATCGGCGCACCAGCAGCACGATGAGCAGCAGGCCGACCGCCACCATGGCGATGCCGAAGAACATGATCGGCGAACCACCGCCGGACTCGGCGGCCGCCGAGGTCACGCTGGGCGCGGCGGACGTCGGGCCCAGCGCGGCCGGGTTCACCACCTCGCTGGCCGCCGCGACCTCGGTGGGGCTGGGGGTCGGGGTCGGCTTCTTCGACGGCGTCGGGGTGAGCGACGGGGAGAGCCGCCCGGTGACCTTTGCCGTGTCGGCGCCGTGCCCCAGCTGCTCGCCGGCCGCGGTGAGACCCACACCGGTCACGTAGAGCTGGCCGCCCGGCGCGTCGGCGGCGAACGCCACCCGGTACCGCACGGTGATGCTCTTGCCCTTGCACAGGGTCGGCTTCGCCGGTGCGGTCTGCCCGGTCTCCACGGTGCCGCCACCGCCGCCGACGGCCACCGGGACCCAGCTCTTGCCCGCCTTCACCTGGACCGCCACCTGGCTCGACTGAAGACCCTCGAGGCGCAGACCCAGGGCGGTACGCAGCAGGACGCAGCCGCCGGAGCGCTTGCGCACCGCCACGTTCACCCCCTGGGCCGAGCCCCCGGCGGCGAAGCTGCTGGCCGATCCCACACGGACCGAGTCGTCGTCGGCCAGCGCGGGTGACGCACCGAGCATCACCAGGCCGACCAGCAGACCGCAGACCGTCGCGAGCCGTGCCGCGCGTCGACGCACCGTCATGATCACCTCACCGTTTCTCCCCGGGTGGGGTCCGCGGCCAGGCTACTACCGGGCCACCCCCGCCACCGGTCATAGAGCGGCCCGCATGTGTGCGGCGTTACGGTTTACGACCCAGCCCCGGCGGCCAGCGGGCCTTGATCCACTCGG
This sequence comes from Micromonospora sp. NBC_00617, assembly GCF_045161355.1. Lineage (NCBI taxonomy): Bacteria > Bacillati > Actinomycetota > Actinomycetes > Micromonosporales > Micromonosporaceae > Micromonospora > Micromonospora sp. NBC_00617. The sequence continues at coordinate 4,753,349 of NZ_CP107751.1, forward strand.
TATCGGTGCTGTCTGGGATATCCATCGGCCTCGAACACCCCGATATCGCCGATGTCGAGTCGATCACTCTCGGCGATGTCCGTCGGAGCTTCCGACGGCTCCACCGCCCGATTCGTCGAGGTTGGCACGTGTGATCCCGGCGAGGGCGTCGCGGCAGAGCCGGTCGGCGGTACGGGTCGTCTCGGGCAGGCGGTAGCGCGGAGTCAACGCGAGCACCTGCGCGGTCGCGTTGTCCAGGCTCATCCGATGCCCGACGCTCACGAAGACCGGCTTCACCCCGTCCCGGGTCCGCAGCACCCGGCCCACGACCTCATCCCCGTCGCGCAGCGCCGACCAGGCACCCCGCTCGGCGGCCGGTGGATCCCCCTCGCCGACCAGCGGCGTCTTGCCCACGCCGATCGCGGGCAGGCCGGTGACCACCCCGAGGTGACAGGCGAGCCCGAACCGGCGCGGATGAGCCACGCCATGCCCGTCACAGACGAGCAGGTCCGGGATGGTCGTCAGCGTGTCCAGCGCGGCGAGCAGAGCCGGCAGCTCGCGAAACGCGAACAGCCCCGGCACGTAACCGAACGCGGGCCGGCCCACGCTGACCGCGGAATCCACCACCGCCAGCGTCCGGGCGTCCAGCACGGTCACGGCCGCCGCGAGGAGGTCGCCGCTCTCGGCGTACGCGACGTCCAGGCCGGCCACCGTCGCGGGCGCGGCCGGACCCGGCCCGACCAGGTCGACGAGCGGTCGCAACTCCTCCTGTACGGCCACCGCCTCCGACACGGTGCGCGGCACGTGCCCCGGCCCCGGCATCGATCCACCAGACATCAGCGCCCACCCTTGATCCACACCGGCATCAGCGCCGGCCCCGGGCCTTGATCCACTCAGTTTCGGCGATATCGCCGTATCCCACGTCCTCGGGGACACCCCAATATCGGCGATGTCGAGCCGGATCTCCGGCCCGGACCGACAGTCCAGACCGGAACGCGCCCGCCCGACCGTGATCAGGCGAGTTTCAGCTCGTCGCGGGCCTCCTCGACCCACCGGGCAACACCGTGCGCGTCGCTGCCGGTGGCCAGGGAGGCAGCCTCGTCGAGCAGGCCACGGGCGGCGTCCCGCTCACCGTCGCTCGCCGCCAGGTACGCCAGCCCGATCAGATTCGCCGCGACCCCCGGGGTGAACGACAGCTTCCGGCGCAACCGCGTCGACTCCTCCAGCAACCCCCGCGCCGCGTCGACCCGACCGGCGGCCTGCTCACCGAAGCAGAGGTGACGCAGCACGTACGACAGGGTCAACTCGTCCCCCGCCTCGGTCGCCAGCTCACGCGCCCGCGCGAAGACCGGGTCGGCCGCCGCCTGGTCCCCGCGGATCACCTGGTGGACCGTGCCCACCCAGAACAGCGACTCCCCCTCGCCCCGAGGGTCGCCCAGCTCGCGGTAGAGCTGCGCCGCCCGCTCGAAGAGCGACAGCTCGGCCGCGTCCTCCGCGCCGGTCTCCAGGAAGCGAGCATGCAGAAGCCGGCCCCGCGCCAACGCCGTGTCCGCCTCCAACGCCACGAGATCACGCTCCGCCTCGTCCAACGACTTCGCGTCGCCGCCGAAGACCGCCTGCTCATAGCGCTCCTGCGCCCGCGTCAATCGGATGTCGAACCCTTCGGCCATCACTGACCCACCCTTCCGTCGATGCGCTCGCGCAGGAGATCGGCGTGGCCATTGTGCCGCGCATACTCCTCGATCATGTGCACCAGCAGCCTGCGAAGCACGATGACGTTGCCATCCCGCTGCCGCCCCTGCACTCCCAGATCCGCCGCCTCGGCGACGAACCGCTCGGAGAACTCGACCTCCGTACGCCAGGCCCGGTACGCCTCCTCCACCACGACCCGGTCAGCCACCGCGCCGGTGAAGTCGCCGTCGGGATCGTCGTCCGAGCCGTACAGCTTGGGCGCGACCTGCCCGGCCATCGTCCTGCGGAACCAGCCACGCTCCACTTCGGCCAGATGCCGGATCAGACCGAGCAGCGACATCGTCGACGGCGGCACCGCCCGCCGGGCCAACTGCTCGGCGTTCAGGCCGCCACACTTGAGCTCGAACGTGAGGCGCTGGTCGCGCAGATACTCGACGAGCACCGTCCGCTCATCGGCGAAGTTGCCATCCGAGCGCGGGTCGTCGTCCGGATGAACGAACAGGAACGACCAGCCGAAGGTCCGCGTGGGTTGGCCGTCGGAGGTCGCCGCCTCGGCCCGTGCGTCAGCCATACGGCGACTCTTGTCGATACCCGTCCACCTCGGCAACCGTCCGCGCCGCCCGCCAGCCTGCGCCCTCGACGAGAGGCGAACGCGACGACGGCGACCCTGCGTCACGTCGCGTGGCCCGTCGCCAACTCGGGGTCGGCACCCGGATCGCCGGCTGCGCGAAGCTGCTCCTCGAACATCACGAACGTCCGCTGGCGAATCCCCCGGATCAGAGCCTGCTCCTTCGGCGTCAGACGACGCCCCTCGGCATCTGCCACACCCTGGATAGACCGGACCGTCTCGTAGAGCGCGAAGATAGGGCCGTCACCTTCCAGGTAATGCGCCCGGAAAGCCTCTACTTCTTGGACAAAATCCGCTTCGGCACGGCGGAAGATATCGCCGCCGACCGCCAGCATGATCTCCGCGAAAATGTCGTTCTTCTCGTGCCACCCTCCTGAATCGATGGCGAGTCTCCAGACCCGAGCGCCGCCCTCCGGGGTTTCCACGATCTTCACAGGCGCTTGGTGGTAGAGGTAGTAGGCGGGTAGGGCCGAGCCGGGCGCCTTGGTCATCCGGACTTCTCCTCGTAGGTCGATAGCAACGCCTGCCAGAACAGCCGCTGCTCACGAAGGCGCACACCCTCGGTAATGGCTCGCTCGCGTGCCGTCAAGGCCCTGTCCTCGGCTAGAGCTAACGCCTCGATGTCGCGCCGCACCTCATACAGCACATGCTCCCAAACTGCCACAGCGTCGATAGCAGCCAGGTGCAGACGGAACTCAGCAAGATGACCGTTACGCATCCGCAGTACGAGCTGCACGTCCCGATAGCCGCTACTCATTGGCGACAGGAAGCGGTCTTCACAGCTCACGACGACAACGTCCGGGTTGTCCTTCATTCGGCCAAGCGCCGTGTAGAGCGCGTCGAGAGAGCCGAATTCGATCTTCGCGGCCGCAAGGTCAAGCAACGTCGACGCATCACCCTGCCGCTTGTTCACCTTGTCTTCTGCTCTGCGTCGATCCTTGGGCCGAGAACGCCAGCCTGGCTCGCCGACTCGACGACCATCGACAAAGGCCAGAGACTCCGCGAGCTGGTTCAGGTCGGCCTGCGCCACGGCGGCCGCTCCGTAGAGATCATCGAGGTAACGCTTGCGGTAGGCAGCGTCAGCGCGGCGAAGTCTGTCGAATCCAGCCTGCGCAACAGGTCCCTGAGGTGCGCGAAGGCTAGCGCTGAGCCTTAGCTGATCGGCAGTGAGAGGTGTCGGTTCCGGCTCAGGCAACACCTCGGCGAATGCTGCCTCCGGCCCTGCCGCCTCCTGCTGGGCGATGTCGTCGAGCACGTCGGCGAGGGCGTCGATGGCCTGTTGGTGGCTCGCCAGGTGATGCAACGTCAACGGCCGCGCGGTCAGTGACGTCGCCAATTCGGGGGTGGCCAGGATGATCCGCGCCAGGTCCGGCGCCTGCGCCAGTTGCCGGACCAACGTCTCGGCCAGCTTCGGCTCGCTGGCGGGTGGCTCTCGCAGGGCGGTGTCCAGCATGTCGCGGACTCGGGCGTCGGTGAACAGCCGCGACACGTCCTGCGCGGCCGCGTCGTCGAGGCTGGGCACCAACCGCCGGAGGGTCGGTGAATCCACCGCTCTCGCGAACTCACCCGGGCTCACCCCGGCCGAGAAGACCTCGTCCAGACTGTCGGCCAGCGTGAGCACCTCGGCTGTGTCGCGACCCGCCGTCGGCTGGTCCGCAGCCGGACCGGCCGACCCACTCGGGGCATCGGGCACCGAACCCGGGCCATCGAGCAGCAGGTGCATGCGGTTGATGTACGGGTCGCCATGGCCGCCGTCGTCGTACGCCGGTGGGTGGGTCGGCAGGTCGGGACGTTCACTGAACCGGCCTCGGGGCAACCCGCCGAGCGGCATCGGCCGGCCGTCCCCGCCCAGCGCGAGTGCGTCGATACCGACCACGTCGGGGTAGAGCGGCCGGTCCCGGACGAGGCCGGTCTGCGGGTCGACGTAGAGCACCGTGCCGTTCTGGTTGAGCGCCACCCAGGCATGCGAGCCGCCGCCCGCCCACTCGGTGATCAGGAACGCGTAGCTGCCGTGGCCGCCCAGCAGCAGTTGGTCGTGCAGGTTGGCGTACCCCCGGTCGGCGGCCTGCCGCGCCTGCGCCGGGTGTGCCCGTTGCCCCGATGGCGGGGCGAGGACGCGCTGGAAACGGCCGCCGGTCACGTCCTCCACCCGGCCGGGGCCACCCGCCTCACCGCGGATCGGGCGTCGGGTGTCGCCGTTCAGGTAGCCGTCGAAGGTGCGCGGCGCAGACACCCGCGGCCGCCCGTGCACCCAGGTCTCGAACAGCGACAGGGTGCAGTCCAGGCAGTTGATGCCCCGAGTGGCGTCGGCCTGGGGGCCGCCGTCGTTCAGAAGGCGGAACCAGCCGCCCAAGCGGGGGTCGGCGGTACGCCGGACAGCGCCGTCGAGGTCGCGGGGCATCTGCCGTTCGACGTCGACCTGGTGCAGGGCGAGCGGCGGCCGGAGCCCGCCCGGCTGCCCGTACGGCCGGGAGTCGTCGATCGGCGGGGGTACGTCGTCGCCGGTGAGCCGGGACGAGCCGGCGGTCTCCACCGCACCCAGCGCGAGCGCGCCCACGTCGCTGTTGGCGAGCGCGAAAGCACCGTCGGCGATGTCCACGACCGCCGGCGCCCTGATGCCCACCAGCACGTCGTCGGCCAGGTCACGCCACTGGGCGTACGCGCGTGTCTCGTCGTTCGCCGCCCGCTGCCAGCCGTCGGCCCACTGCCGGTGCCCCGCCTGGTGCAACTGTCGGGCGTAGCTCGCGTACTCGACAGCCCTGCGGTCGTGCTCCGCGGCGCGGGTCCGCAGACGGGCGGCCTCGGCCTGCCGGCGATTGTTCTCGAAGCCGGTGCGCTGCGACTCGTAGTGGCCCTGGTAGCGCCGCCGCTCGGCAGCCTCCGCCTCGGCCACCCACCGGGCGGCGTACCCGTCGTTCTCGGCCACGGACACCGACGGATCGCCGAACGCCAGCACGTCGACGGGAACCGAGGCCCGGCCGCGGGCCCGCTGACGGGGTACGCGGGCCGGCGCGGGCGCCTCCCGCGTCGAGAATCGCGTGGGTGCGGCGTGCCGGCCCACCGCCGCACCGGGGACCGCGCCACCGCCCGTTCCGGTCACGACCCCACCGGGCCTGCCGGCGGCATCGGGCGTCGTACCGCTGGACGTGGATGGAAAGGCCGTTCCGAAGGCGACGGTCGAGGCGGGACCGGCGGACGCGACCGGCGTCGCCAGCCCCACCGTGCTCGCCGCCGCCGACGAGGAAACGCCCCCCGCCGATCTGCCGGTCGACAGAGGCACGGGAGCCGACGACGGGCCGGTCGACACGGGCACGGCAGCCGACGACGGGCCGGTCGACACGGGCACGGCAGCCGACGACGGCCCGGTCGACGGGGGCACGGCAACCGTGCCGTTGGCGCCCGGGGCGACCGCACCCGAGGCGATCCCCTGCGACGCGCCGAGCGCCGGCCCGGCACCCGGCACCGGCCCGCCGTTCGGGTCAACGGCGCCGGCCACGGGGGCGGTGACCGCCGAGAGCAGGGGATCGGCCGCGGCAGCAGAAGGTCCCGGGGCCGCGACGGCCGAGAGCGTGGGATCCGCCGCGACAGCGGAAAGCGTGGGATCCGCCGGGACAGCGGAGAGCGTGGGATCCGCCGGGACAGCGGAGAGCGCCGGACTCGTGCCGTGCCCGACGCCCGACGACGTCGCGGCGGATGCTGTCGACACCGGCGAGCCGACAACGTCCGCCCCCGGCTGGTGGGCGACATCCGCCACCCCGGGCCCTGGGACAACCGCAGACAGCGGCCCCGGGGCTGAAGACGCCGGAGTTGGAGACGCCGGAGTTGGAGACGCCGCGAGTTCCGGGGGCGGGGCATCCACCGGAGGCGCGGTGGGGATCGGAAGGGGCGAGCCGGTGAAGGACGCTCCCGCGAGGGCGTTGGCCTGCGCGTGCAGCCGGGCCTGCAGGGCGTGGTCGGTCTGCCCGGTCGCCGATCCGGTGGCACCGGACGCGGCGGCGCGTACCGCGTCCTCCACCGAGGCCAGGCCCTGCCCGGTGGCGATGCTGGCGGCGCTCTCGGCGAACATCTCGCCGGTCATCTCCCGACCCAGGTGCTCGCCGATGCGCGCGGCGCGGCCGGTCGCGTGGCGGCCCAGGCCGGCAAGCGGCGCGACCGCTCCCCCGGCGAGCCCGCCGACCGCCGACCCGCCCAGGTCGGTCAGGTCCACGCTGTGTGCCCGGCCCGTGGAGTTCTGGTACGCCTGGGTGGCCAGGCTGATCCCGGACTCCTCGGCCGCCTCCTCCAGCCCTTCCCGGGTGGCTCGCTTGGCGAGGCCGCGCACGCCACCCTTGGCGATCTGTTTGGCGGCGCGCTCACCGGCCTCCTTGAGCCCGCGCCGCAGAGCCTTGCTCGCCAGTTGGCCCATCAGACGCTTGAAGATCTGCTGGATGAGCAGCCGGGTGGCGGTGATGGCCGCACCGGCGGCCGGGGATGCGGCACCTGCGGTGAGCAGCGCCGCCACCGCCACCGAGAGCAGCTCGATGACGAGGATGCCCAGCTCGATCCAGACTTCGAGCTTGGCGCCCTCGATGTCGCAGCCGCACTCTTCGACCAGGCGGCCCAGGTCGGCGGTGACCGCGAGGAGCACGGGCAGGGGCGCGTCATCGCCCTCGGCGATCCCACGCCAGGCCGCCTCGAACGCGGCGTCGACGGCTCCGACACCGCCGTGTCCGCTGCGTACCTCGGTGGCGGCCGCCGCGGCGTCGGCGTGCGGACCGGCGAGGACGCCGGCTACCGCGTACCACCGGTCGGCGACGTCCCAGACGGCCCGTTCGTTCCCCTCGGGCCACTGCACGCCGACCGCCCAGTCGAGGGCCTCGTAGATCCAGCCGGGAACGTCCCAGGGCGCGTAGTCCAGCGGGTGCGGGATCGGGCTGGGCAGCACGCTCATCCGGATCGACCCGCCGTCAGCGCTGGTCGGCGGCCCGGTCGAGCCGGGCGGCGCTGCTCTGGTCGGTCTGCACGCTCGCGTCGACGGCGCTGACCACGTCGGCGCCCAGTTCGGTGAGCCGCTGCCCGACACCCGCCCAGGCGCGCAGCACGGTCTGCTCGATGCCCCGGTAGCTCCGCTCGAACGCGGCGCCGATGTCGTCACGCCCCCACGGGCGGGCGCCGCTGGCGGCCTCGATCTCACCGCCCTCGGCTGCCCGGCTGGCCGTCACCGCCTTGCCGGACAGGGCCAGGTCGGCACCACCGCGCCGAGCCCGGGACGCGTCGAGCCAGAGCTGAGCGTCGGTCATGCCGGCCCCTCGCCCCGGCCGAGCACGGCGTCGGCGCGGCCGAGCAACGCGCCGAAATCGCCGGTACGCAGGAAGTCCGCCGAGCCGGCACCGGCCGGCATGGTCTCGGCGACCAGGTCCTGGGTGGCCTGGGTGGCGGCGGCCACGGCGGCGTGGACCGTTTCGGTAATTTTCCGGCTCAGCGCCTCGGCGTCGCGGTCCCGGTAGATCGCCGGGACCAGGACTATTTCGACCAATCGCCCCTGCGCGCCGACGGTCGCCGTGACGTGGCCGTCCGGCGAGCGCCGGGTCACCCGCAGTTGGGCGAGTCGCGCCTGCAGAGTGTCCAGACCGGATCTGAGCTGCTGGTACTGGCCGTACACGTCGTCGAATCGGGCTCGTAGCTCGCGATTGGCGTCCCGGTCCACGCGTTCGCTCACCGCCGCTCCTCCCGTCACCGTCGGTAGGGAAGACCATACCGGCCGCCATCGATTCGTGTAGTCCGGTAGTTTCGATGTGTGATCGACCGTCAGCAGGCCGAGCAGCTCGCGTCCGCGTGGGCGCGGCGGGATTCGCAGCGCCTCGGCCACGAGTGCACCCCGGTGGTCGACGAGTTCGACCTCGGCTTCGTCGTCACCTCGATCGTGTCGGGCGGGGTGCGGGCGATCCCCGGCGATCTGCCGACGACAGTCATCGACAGGCGGACCGGAAAGGTCACCAACTGGCCCCGCGTGCCCAGCGAGGTGGTGGCCGATCTGTACCGGCGCAGTCAGCCCAGCGGGCCGACGGCTCCCCGCACCGTCGACGCGTCGAGCCTGCTGATCCGGGAGATCCGTCGAGCGCCGACGCCGAACACGGTGGCACACCTGACCCTCGACGGTCGCATCTGGACGGCCCAGGGCACGAAGGGCGCCGTCGCGCTGAACCACCACCCGCTCGTCCGCAGCTACCTCGACGAGCGGCCGCCGGGCGAGCTGGTCCGCGGCGCCGAGTGTCACGCCGAGTTGATCGTGGTCTCCGACGTGCTGCACGAGTACGACCACCGCCGGGCCGCCGAGGGCATCGAGCCGATGGGGCGGCCCGAGGCGGCGACCCTGCTGGAGGCGGCGCGCTTCGAGATCTTCCGGATCCGCGAGCCGGGTGACCCGGCCGGTGGCACCGCCGAACGACCCTGCGACTCGTGCATTTCCTTCCTGGTGAGCGCCAACGTGCTGCCGGAGTCGGCGCGGGCCTACACCGAGACGTGGCTCGCACCGGCGGAGCCGGACCCGGACCCGGGCCGCTTTCCGCCCGAGGTGGCCAACTCGCTGGTGGCGGCGGGCTGGCGACCGCACATCGGTGACCAGATCATGGCCGCCGCCGGCGTGCGGGACGTCACCGCCGTGCCGGGGGCCGTCCACCGGCACGAGGTCTTTCCCGCCGCCGTGGAGGCGCTGACCGCGTTCCCCAGCCTGGTCGGCGCGCGGCGTGGCCCGGGCGCGCAGGTGTGGATCTCGCGCTTCGACATTCGCCCGCACACCATCGCGCACACCGCCGACACCCTCGCGGACTTCGGCGCGGTGCTCGGCGTACGACTCTTTCCGATCGGCACCGAGCAGCAGGACAGCATCCTCGCCGTCGACGAGCGCGGCCGGGTCTTCGCCCTCGACCAGGCCGGCGAGTGGTTCCTCGGCGACACCATCGACGCCGCGCTCACCACGTTGCTGCTCGGCCGCGCCCCCGCCCGGGTCCGCGACGACGGCACCTGGCCGGCCGACCCGAGCTAGCTGTCTCATAAGAACTGCCCGGCCGCTCTCAGGAAACAGCCCTAGAGAGCCTGCCCGGTCAGCACCATGACTCTCGCCTCGGTGTAGTCGTCCATCGCGCTGCGCAGCCCCTCCCGACCGACGTCGGCAACTCCGCGCCGAGGGTGGTCGAGGCGGTCCGCGCGCAGGTGGAGCGGTTCACCCACGCCGTCAAGATCGCGCGGCACGCCACCGAGCGACCGGCGGTCGTGGTGTTCGACCACGCGTACCACGGCCGGACCAACCTGACCATGGCGTTGATCGCGAAGAACATGCCGTACAAGCACCGGTTCGGGCCCTTCGCCGGGGAGATCTACCGGGTGCCGATGTCGTACCCGCTGCGCGACGGCGGGCTTTCCGGCGCCGAGGCGGCGGCGCGGGCGATCGAGATGGTCGAGAAGCAGGTGGGGGCGGAGAACGTCGCGGCGCTGCTGATCGAGCCGATCCAGGGCGAGGGCGGCTTCGTGGTGCCCGCGCCCGGTTTCCTGCCGGCGCTGCGCGACTGGGCGACGGCGGCCGGGGTGGTGTTCGTCGCCGACGAGATCCAGACCGGCTTCTGCCGTACCGGCGACTGGTTCGCCTGCCAGCACGAGGGCACCGAACCGGACCTGGTCACCCTGGCCAAGGGCATCGCCGGTGGCCTGCCGCTGGCGGCGGTGACCGGTCGGGCCGAGCTGATGGACGCGGTGCACGTCGGCGGATTCGGCGGCACGTACGGCGGCAACCCGCGTCGGGCCCCTCCACTCACGTCAGCGCAGGACCTCGACGGTGTTGTTGCGGACCAGGTTCTTCCCCGGCTCGCGGATCTGGTCCATCGCGGCCGTGTTGAGCAGGACGCAACTGCCCGACGGGCCGGTCACCGTCACGGTGGTAGCCCGGTTGTTGTCCAGATTGGTCACCCGCAGCCGCGTGCCCACCGGGAACTGCCCGCTGGTCGCCGCCGGCGCGGCGTTCTCGGCGAAGAAGGTGATCGCGCCGGAACAGGCCGAGCGCGGCGCCGGGCCCGGGGCGCCGGGCGAGGCAGCACCAGGACGGACCGTACCGGGGGCGGGTGGCTCGGCGGGCTGCGCGACGCCGCCGTCCAGCCGCTCCACCACGTTGCGGCGGATCACGTTCTTGCCCGGCTCGCGGACCAACTCCATGGCGGCGGCGTTGAGCAGCACGCAACTGCCCGACGGGCCGGTCACCGTCACCGTGGCCGTACGGTTGTTGTCCAGGTTCGTCACCCGCAGCCGCGTGCCCACCGGGAACCGGTCGCTGGTCGCCGCCGGCGCCCCGGCCTCCGCCGAGAACGTGACCGACCCGGAGCAGACGGACTTCCGTGCCGGGGCGGTGTCGGCGAAACCGAACCCGGTCCCCACCGCCACGCCCGCCGCGGCGAGCACCGCCACGGTCGCCGCCAGCACGTGCCTGCGCCGCACCCTCATCGCCGTCACTCCCGTCCTCCGTGGTGTCCTTCACCGCCTGGTACGGAAAGCAGCGCAAAACCGTTCACCCGACACAGGCGACCTCCACGCGTCGACTCTCGCCGATCTTGCACTTTGTGTCGCCCGGATGTCGCTTTTGCGGGCATTAGTCGGCACAGAAAGTGCAAGATCGGCGCGCTGGGGGGTTAGGCGAGGGCGGCCCGGATGGTGGCTCTGATGTACTCGGGGCGGCGGTAGAGGTCACGGTCGGTGAAGTAGCGCATACGCCAGCCGGCTGCGTCCAGCCACTTGACCCGTTCCCGGTCGCAGCGGAGGCGATCGCCGTCCAGGTGCGACCGTCCGTCGTACTCAATGCCGACCCGCCGCTCCCGGTACCCAAGATCGAGCCGATAGAGCCGAATGCCGAAGCCGTCGGTGACCCACAGTTGCGGCTCGGGCAGCGGAAGCCCTCCGTCGATCAGGACAAGTCGCAGTTGGCTCTCCTGCCGACATTCGGCTCGACCGTCCGCCAACGGTATGAGCTGACGTGCCTGCCGTACCCCGCGTAACGCATCGTGAGCAGAGACCTCCGCCAGCAGGTCATCCTGGCTCACCATGCCCGATCGAAGCGCCGCGTCGAGCACCGGCAGGGCGTCGAGCCGCCGAACGGCGCGTGCCAGATCGACGGCGCAGCGGGCTGCGGGGACACAGGGCAGACCCCTGACCAGGACCGGTCGAACGGGTAGCACCGTCCGGTGTACGACGACCCCGGGCAGGCGCGGCTTCGGCACCGTGGCGGGCAACTGGACATGTACCAGGTCCTCCCGCAGGAGGCCGAAGCCGTGTCTGCGAGCAGCACTCTGCCTCGCCAGCATGGCCCCGTCGGGAAGTCGCAGCATCAGCGCACGCAGTTCGTCATCCTCATCGCAGGGCTGGTCGGCATAGACGCCCCTTCGGACTCGAAGCAGTTCCTCGCGATCGAGCCGCGTACGGATTCGTCCGATGGTGAGGTCCCGCACCAACGCATCCGTACGCCACAACTGATTAGCCATACCCAGCAGGCTGGCCACCCGAGACCCTCAACGAAGCCCCAGCCGTCCCACCTGTGGAAAACAATCCGACCTGTGGAAAACCCCCAAACCACCCCTCCCGGTGCTACCCCCACCCCTCCCGCCCCCTCCTTCCCACCCCCTCCCGCCGATCTTGCACTTTCTGTCGAAGAAATGCCCGATAGGGGCGCAATGCGACGACAGAAAGTGCAAGATCGGCGCGGGGCGCGGGGCGCGGGGCGCGGGGCGCGGGGCTCGGGCTAGGGGTGGGGTTAGTCGCAGCCGTAGCCGTCGTTGTCGCGGTCCAGGTCGTAGATGTCGTCGCCGATGACCTTCACGACTCCGCTGACATAGGCGGGGCCGTTTCCCGAGCCGCCAGCGCAGTCGACGTCGCTGGCGATCGGGACGCAGGGGCTGTAGTTCGGGTCGCAGTTCGACTTCTTCTTGGTGCCGACGGCTACTACTTCGGTCACCGGCTGCTTCGTCACGGCGGACTTGACCAGCTTCTTGCCGGTCTGCACGCCGTCGGTCGTGGTCACCTGGTAAGTCAGCGTTCGTACGCCATCGACGCCCCTGGTGCGGACGACCCGCTTGCCCTCAGCCAGTGACGCGTCCTTGACCGTGCGCTCGCCGTGCCGGATGGCGGCGCGCTCCGTCACGGTCGTCACCCGCACCACAGGCGAGGGTGCGGCACTGGAGGGCGCGACGCTGGAGGGGGCCGGTGCGGCCGAGGTCGCCGAGGAGGCGGCATCCGGTGACTGGGCCTGGGCGGCCGCGTCCTGCGTCGGTTCGGCAGGGGCCGCCACGATGGGTCGCTGGGGCTCCTCGGCAGCAGTGCCGGTGCGCTTGGGATCCGGCTCGCCGGTCAGCGCACCGACGATGGCGGTGCCGGCACAGCAGATCAGCAGGACCGAGAGCATCACCGACCCGAGGATCACCGCGGCACGGTGGGCCGGGCTGGCGCGGCGGAACCAGTTCGGGGCGGCGGGTGGCTGAGGTCCGGGGCCGTACGGCGGTGGATGCGGAGGCCCGGGTGGTGGTTGCATCGTCACGCCGAAAAGTGTCGTCGCAACCACTGTCCGCAATATCCACCGTCGCGTCGATTGCCTGCGCCGTTCGCCTGGTGACGATCGGTCGGTGAGCGCGACCTGCACCGCCCACCGCGTCGGTTGGGCGACGAGTCGGCCGGCCGACTGACCGTTGGGCCCGGCAGGCCGGGGCCGATAGTGCGGCCCGGCCGGCCCTGAAATACCCGCGAAACGGACACATCCCACGAGCTTCTGAACACCTCCCACAAGGACGCCACCGTCCGACGTGGACCTGTCGGGTTGCCGTCACCCTCGGGTCGTGGTCGGCGACCACGATCGTCTCGAAGAAGGAGCGTCGGGCGGCGATGGCTACGGCGGCGGAGCCGACGCCACCGGCGCCGACGAGCAGGACACGCATCAGGAATCAAACCCCGAGCCAAGACGATCGAGAGTACGGAGCCACAGGTCACGCCGGCCCGCACGCGCATCGGCGCGGGCCGTCGACCGGCGGGTGAGATTGATGCCGACCGCGCGGACGGGTCCGGCGGCCCGTCGGAGGTGATCCGGTAGTAGTGGAACTGGTTGCCAGTGTCGGCCAGCCCCTGCCGGTTGCGCCAGCCGATCGCGTCGCGCTGCGCCGGGCGGAGTGGCTCGGTCATCAGCACGTGGTCGTAGACGGGCACCACGTACGCGCGCAGCCGGCGCAGCAACGGCGGAAACGCGTTGGTGGCCAGCACGACCCGGCGGGCGCGCACCTCGTCGGCGTCGAGCAGCCGCACCCGGTGGCCGTACCGGCGGGCCAGGGAGGCTCATGACGGCGGCCCCGTCGGACGGTCCGCATCCGGGGCGGTCATGACGAGCGACGCGTCTGCGGCACCGGGCCGGCCAGCAGCGCGGCGCGGCGAGCACGCCTCCCGCGCAGCGAGCTGAGCCCGACCAGCAGCAGCGCGATCGCGAACATCGCGGTGCCGATGACGTTGACCTGCGGCGGGATGCCCCGCTGGGCGGCGCCCCAGACGTACATGGGGAAGGTGACGGTCGTGCCGGCGTTGAAGTTCGTGATGATGAAGTCGTCGAAGCTCAACGAGAACGCCAGCAGCGCGGCGGCCACGATGCCGGGCAGCACCAGCGGCAGCGTGATCCGCCGGAAGGTCTGCCACTCGTTGGCGTAGAGGTCCATGGCGGCCTCCTCCAGCCGCCGGTCCATTCCGGCGAGCCGCGCCTTGACCGTGACCACCACGAACGACACGCAGAACATCACGTGCGCGATGACGATGGTCCAGAAGCCCTGCGGCGCCCCGGCCGAGACGAACAGGGCCAGCAACGACGCGCCCATCACCAGCTCCGGGGTGGCCATCGGCAGGAAGATCAGCACGTTGACGCCGGACCGGCCGTGGAAGCGGTGCCGGACCAGCGCGAACGCCATCAGGGTGCCGAGCACGGTGGCGACCACCGTGGCGATGAACCCGATCTGCACGCTGCGGACGACCGCGTCGCACATGTCGGAGGTGGCGCACGGCTGTCGCCAGTTGTCCAGGGTGAACTCGTTGAAGTCGTACGACAGGCGGCTCGACGGGCGGTTGAACGACAGCCCGGCCACCACCAGGATCGGCAGCGCCAGGTAGCCCAGCACCAGCAGCGCCACGATCATCACCCAGCGGTCGGCCAGCCAGCGGGACACTCTCACCGGGGCCTGCTTTCATTCGCGACTGCGGGGCTCCGCTGCGCTGCACTCCTCGCGCTCATCAGAGAACCTCCTCCGTGCCCGCCCGGCGCAGGTAGCCGAAGACCACCGCGAGGATCGCCGCCATCAGCAGGAACGACAGCGCGGCGCCCTGCGGGTAGTCCAGCCGGACCAGGAACGCCGAGTCGATGACGTTGCCGATCATGTATTCGTTCGGGGTGCCGAGCAGTTCGGCGTTGATGTAGTCGCCGCTGGCCGGGATGAAGAACAGCAGCGTGCCGGCGACCAGCCCGGGCATGGACAACGGCAGGGTCACCCGGCGGAACGTCTGGACGCCGCTCGCGTACAGGTCGCTCGCCGCCTCCAACAGCCGGGGATCCAGCCGCTCCAGGCTCGCGTACAGCGGCAGCACCAGAAACGGCAGGAAGTTGTACGTCAGGCCCAGCACCACCGCGAACGGCGTGGCCAGCAGCCGGCCGTCCGGGGCGAGCAGGTGCACGTCGCGCAGCAGACCGACCAGCGCACCGTTGTCCGACAGGATCGTCTTCCAGGCCAGCGTGCGGACCAGGAAACTGGTGAACATCGGCGCGACCACGCACACCAGCAGCAGGTTCTTCCACCGGCCGGCCTTCTGTGCGCTGGCGTACGCCAGCGGGTAGCCGAGCAGCAGCGCCAGCACCAGGGCCAGTCCGGCGTAGCCGAACGAGCGCAGCAGCTGCGGCCAGTACGCCTGCACGACGTCCGGATAGTTGCCGAACGCCCACGTCATCGCGTACCCGGTGGAGAGCGAGCCGCTGGGGTCGTACAGGCTCGCGGCGGCGAGTTGCAGCAGCGGCACGCCGAAGAACACCAGCAGCCAGACCACGCCGGGCAGCAGCAACAGGTACGGCAGGAGCCGGTGCCGCCCGGACCGGGCGGCCGGTGGTGGGGGCGGCAGCTGCCCCGGTTTGCTGGGGGCCAGGAGGGTCATGACGACGTGCCCACCGGCTCGTCGAGCACCGGCGTGGCCCGGTCGGTGTCGGCGGCGTCGCGGGGGAGCAGGAAAGCGTGGCGCGGATCCCAGTACGCCACCGCCTCGCTGCCCACCGGCACCCGCGCCTTTGCGCCGTTGTTCGCCGCGAAGACCGACAGCTCGGTGCCCCAACCGGTGCGCAGCAGGTACTGCGTGCTGACCCCCACGTAGGAGGCGTCGGTGACCACACCGGTGACCAGTTGGTGTCCTTGGGGGACCTGGTCGGCGGAGCCGACCAGATGCAGCTTCTCCGGGCGTACCCCCAGGTGGACCGGACCCCGGTCGGCGCGCGACCGGCCGGCGGGCACGGAGAAGCGCGCGCCGTGCGCCGTCACCGCGACCTCGCCGCCGCTCGTGCCGGCGGCCTCGCCGGCGAGCAGGTTGGACTGGCCGAGGAAGTTCGCCACGAACGCGGTGGCCGGGAACTCGTAGAGGTCGGCCGGGGCGCCCTGCTGCTCGATGCGGCCGGCGTTCATCACCGCGACGGTGTCGGCCATGGTCATGGCCTCCTCCTGGTCGTGGGTGACGTGCACGAAGGTGATGCCGACCTCGGTCTGGATGCGCTTCAGCTCGATCTGCATCTGCCGGCGCAGCTTCAGGTCGAGCGCGCCCAGCGGCTCGTCGAGCAGCAGCACCTGCGGCTGGTTGATCAGAGCGCGGGCCAGCGCGACCCGCTGCTGCTGGCCACCGGAGAGCTGGGCCGGGCGGCGCGGGCCGAAGCCGTCGAGCTGCACCAGCGACAGCATCCGCCGGACCTGGTCGTCGACCGAGCGGATGCCGCGCCGCCGCAGCCCGAAGGCCACGTTCTCGAAGATGGTGAGGTGCGGAAAGAGCGCGTAGCTCTGGAAGACCGTGTTGACCGGCCGCTTGTACGGCCGCAGCCGGGCGATGTCGGTGTCGCCGAGCAGCACCTGGCCGCTGGTCGGCTCCTCCAGCCCGGCGATCATGCGCAGGGTGGTGGTCTTGCCGCAGCCGGACGCGCCGAGCAGCGCGAAGAACGAGCCCTGGCCGATCGTCAGGCTGAGGTCGTCGACGGCGGTGAAGATGCCGAACCGCTTGGTGAGGTCGGCCAGGCGCAGGTCGCCGGCGGGTGTCTCGCGCGCCATCGGAGTCACGCCCCGATGACCTGCTGGAACTTGCCCTCGTACTCCTTCTCCTGCTTTTCGTTCAGGGCCATGAAGACCGTGGACTTCGCCAGCAGCGCGTCGTCGGGGAAGATCAGCGGGTTGGCGGCCAGCTCCGGGTCGATCTTCTCCATCTCGGCCTGGGCGCCCTTGACCGGGCAGATGTAGTTGACGTACGCGGCGAGCTTCGCCGCGACCGCCGGCTCGTAGTAGTAGTTGATCAGCGCTTCGGCGTTGCCCTTGTGGGTGGCCTTGTTCGGGACCATCACGTTGTCGCTGTAGAGCATCGCGCCGGAGTCCGGCGCGACGAACTGCACCTTTTCGTTCTCACTGGAAAGCTGGATGATGTCCCCGGACCAGCCGATGCACGCGGCGATGTCGCCCTTGGCCAGGTCGGGTGCGTAGTCGTTGCCGGTGAACTTGCGGACCTGCCCGGAGTCGACGGCCTTCTTGAGCTTGTTGAGCGCGTCGTCGAACTGGGCGGCGGTGAAGTTCGACGGGTCGTGCCCGTTCGAGCCGAGCAGCAGGCCCATGGTGTCGCGCATCTCGCTGAGCGCCGTCACCTTGCCCTTGAGGTCGGGGCGGGTCAGCAGCTCGTCGACGGTCCGCAGCTCCTTGGTGACGCTGCCGTTGAACGCCAACCCGGCCAGGCCGGACTGCCACGGGATTGAGATCCGGTTCTCGGTGTCGAACGAGCGGTTGAGCAGCGACGGCAACAGGTTCGCCTGGACGTTCGGGATCTTCGCCGCGTCGAGCTTCTGGATCCAGCCGAGCGGGATCATCCGCACGGCCATCCAGTCGGTCAGCACGATGATGTCCCGGTCGGTGCTCTGGCAGGCGGCCAACTGGTTCTGCACCTTGCCGAAGAACTCGTTGTTGTCGTTGATGTCCTCGGTGTAGGTGACCTGGATGCCGGTCTTCGCGATGAACTCGTCCAGGCTCGGCCGCTTCGACCTGTCCTTCTCGTCGACGTCCAGGTACTGCGGCCAGTTGGAGAAGGCCAGCTTCTTCTCGGTGCCGGACAGGTCCTCGCTGACGCAGCCGGCCTCGGTCTGCTGGGCGCCCTTGATGCCGCAGCCGGCGAGGCTGCCGCCCGCAGCGAGCAGGGCGGCCGAGCCGAGAGTGCCGGTGAGCAGTCCACGCCGGGAGAGGGGCCGGAGGGGAGTACGCATGACGACTCCTAGGGGGTCATCGTCGGCGGGCGGGACGGGGCAGGCGCGCGCCGGCAGGAATGTCGGGAGAGCCAAGTGCCAGGGACGACTGATCTTGACATGAGAGATCCTCCCTCACAAGGGATTCCGTTGCGGGGTTAGCGATGCACGACGAAATACGCCAGACTGCACGGGGAACGCGCACGACATCACGATCCGGGACATGGGGAGCGCACGATGACGAACCGGCGGCACGAGGGCGGCAACGGCGGTCGACGCGTCGCCGTACGCGAAGGTGCCAATCACGCTCTGCTGGACGACGTGGCCAAGCAGATCGTCGAACAGCTCCAGGAGGACGGCCGACGACCGTACGCGACGATCGGCAAGGCGGTCGGCCTGTCCGAGGCGGCGGTCCGCCAGCGGGTCCAGCGGCTCCTCGACTCGGGCGTCATGCAGATCGTCGCGGTGACAGATCCACTCCAGCTCGGCTTTCCCCGCCAGGCGATGATCGGGCTGCGCACCGACGGCGACCTGGAGGCGGTGGCCGACCGGCTGGCCGAGCTGGACGAGGTCGACTACGTGGTCATCACCGCCGGGTCGTTCGACCTGCTCACCGAGGTGGTCTGCCGCAACGACGACCACCTGCTGGAGATCCTGCAACGGCTGCGCGCCGTGCCCGGCGTGCTCGCCACCGAGGCGTTCGTGTACCTCAAGCTGCGCAAGCAGACCTACACCTGGCGTACGGCCTGACGCAGCGCTCGCCGGTGCTCACCGGCGCTTGATCGACTCGGCGCTTGATCGACTCGGCTTTCAGGAAGTCGGGGTGTCCGTGCGGTCCTGATACCCCGACTTCCGTGATCCCGAGTGGATCAGCGGCCTGTTGCGCCGACCGCGCCCACCGCGCCGACGAACGACGCCCAGGCGGCCGGCGCGAAGGTCAGGGTGCCGCCGTCGCGGTCCTTGCTGTCGCGCACCAGCACCCGACCGGGCAGATTGTCGGCCACCTCGACACAGTCCCCGCCGTTGTTGCTACTGCGGGTCGCGGTACGCCAGCGCGCGTCGGTCATGTCCATGTCGTGGCCACTTCCCTGATCAGCTCGATCGACTGACGTCGGGGCAGCGCCTCACCGGTGACGCTCTCCCACCTGCGTCCCAGGTTAGCGACGTCGAGAGGATCGGTCACGATCTGACCGCGAAGCTGGTTGTCGAGATACGCCAATTCGGTCCCGTCGGGCAGCCGGCCCAGCACGAAGGGGCCGGCCAACCCGGTGTGCCACGGGTTCTCGGCGGGGATGACCCGGACCTGCACGTGCTCGCACTCCGCCGCCGAGGCGAGGTGCCGGAGCTGCCCGGCCATCACCGAGCCGTCGCCGACCGGCCGGCGGAGCACCACCTCGTCGAGCACCGCGACGAGCTGGGGTGGGGCGTCGCGGCGAAGGACCGCCTGGCGGTCGATGCGGCTCGCCACGATCTGGTCCACTTCGGAGGGCGGGACCAGCCCGCCGGTGTTCAGGATCGCCCGTGCGTACTCCTCGGTCTGGAGCAGGCCCGGCACGAGCAGCGGCTGATACGACCGCAGCGAAACGGCGTCCTGCTCCAGCTCGGCCCACGGCCGGAACCAGGCAGCACCGCCCCGCATGGGGCATGCTGCGCCGCCCCGCTCGATGCGGAGCGCCGCCCCGCTCGGTGCACGCTGCGCCGCACGATAGCCACGCTGAGTGTCGATGCCCCCCGCCTACCGGCGTGTTGCGGTCGGACGTGTTGGCGTGCGTCCAGGACGCCCCCGACCGCCCCAAGGCGTCCCACCAGCGTCCCGACCCACCTCGCACCGGCCCTGCGGTTGATCCACTCGACTTCGCCGAAATCGCGGTATCAACCACGCCCCGATACCGCGACATCGGCGAACCGGAGTGGATCAACCGTGCGGCGCGGGCGAACGCCGGCGCGGGGTCAGGCGCGTGCCCCACATCTGGGGCAGCTCGACAGGGCCGGCACCCCCATACCGGCGGGCCACGCGGTGATGCGAAATCCGTTGCCGAAACTGCAACCAGTCGCTGGTTCCGTCGCAGTCGGCCCGTCACGCCACTGATACCACTTGCCTCCAGCAGATCCTCCGCACGGTGCTGACCGAAGCGTGGTCGCGGCTCTGACCATGCGCTACGAGGACCTGTCGTACTGGCTGTCCACCCTGGGCGAGCCGCTGACCCCTCGGCCCGCGCTGCCCGGCGACACGGACACCGACGTTCGGCACCGCCACGCTCGCCCGCACCGGCCCGCAGCTCACCCGGGCCCGGGCCGCCGTGGACGAGGCCCGCGCGTTCGGCTTCGGCTGGGCGAGCCGTTCGGAGTGCTGGGGCCGGACATCCCGGGCAGTGACCGCCCCTCGACTCGACCGGGTTGATCATGAAGTTGTTGCGCCTCGCCGCGGCGTGTCGCGGCAACAACTTCATGATCGCCGGCTTGCGCCGGGTGGGGGTTTAGTGGTTAGGGGGGATTACCCGGAGGTGACCTCGGCGGCCCGTCTGGTGGGGGCCTTCCGGGTGGGCCTGGTCGGGCTCCGGGGGGCGGGGGGCCGGGCGGGCGGCCTCGCGGACCGCCTCGGCCAGCGCCACCAGGTCGTCCGTGGTGGGCGGGGGCGGCTCGAACTCGCCCTCGTGCCGCACCACGTCCCAGCCTCGCGGAGCGGTGAGGCTGCGGGCGTGCTGCTCACACAGGTCGTACGTGTGCGGCTCGGCGAACGCCGCCAACGGGCCCACCACGGCGGTCGACTCGTTGTAGACATAGGTCAATGTGGCGACCGCTTGCCGGGGGCAGCCGTTACGGGAGCAGCGCCGTGGTGACCTCACGGCGGCAGGGTATCTCCATTACCGGGTCCGGCGCATCGCTTCGCGTTGCGACACGCCCGTCGCGGTGATCACAATTCCCGGTTCGGGTCGCGCCGCGCCAGAGGAGTGCCGCTGCCGCTGGCCCGCCCGGCACGGGGACTACCCTTTGCCTCATGACGAGCCCGGAACACCGCCGCCCCGGCCCCGGCCGGCGTGCGCACCGCGACCGGCACGGGCGTGGCCTGCGCGGGCGTCTGGTGCCGGCGACCGTGCCGTTGGCGCGAACCAAGGCCGAGGTGTTCGACGACCTGGTGCTGGACACCGTCGAGACGTTGGAGCGGCGCTTCGCCAAGGAGCTGGCCGGTGTCGAGTTCGCCGTCGAGGACGTCCCACCGGACCTGAACGTCTACGACTCCGACGTGCTGGAGGACGGCGAGGTGCCGCTGGCCCGGCTGCTGCCCGGCCGCCCCGGACGCCAGGAGGTGCCGCCGCGCATCGTGTTGTACCGGCGACCGCTGGAGTTCCGTGCCATGGACCGCGAGGATCTCGCCGACCTCGTCCACGACGTGATCATTGAACAGGTGGCGAACCTGCTCGGTGTCGACCCGGACGAGCTGGCCTGAGCCGTACGCGCCAGCGAAACGCCCGCCCGTACGACGGCTGAGCCGGGCGGCCCCCACCGCCCCGACCCTGCACCGCTCAGGCGGCCCGCCGCTTCAACTTGCGCCGCTCCCGCTCGGAGAGCCCACCCCAGATGCCGAACCGCTCGTCGTGGCCGAGAGCGTATTCGAGGCATTCGGTCTTGACCTCGCAGCGCGAGCAGATTCGCTTCGCCTCGCGGGTCGAGCCGCCCTTCTCGGGAAAGAACGCCTCGGGGTCGGTCTGCGAGCACAAGGCCCGCTCCTGCCACTCCGGCGCGTTTCCGAGCAGGTCGGCCACCTCAAGCTGGCCGTCCATCAAATGCCTCCTTGTCGCGCACCGGCGTCATCGCCGCTGCAACCCCCCACGCGAAAGGCGTGCTTGTCCGTCCGGTCCCTTTTGTTGCGTTCCGTGCGAACAACCCCATTCAAATTACACGCGTGTAATACGTGCGCCGTCAAGCGAAACTTGATAATGGAGTCGCCCTCCCGACACCCCTGGCCGGCCACCAGGACCGTCCCAGCCTCGCAACCTGCCCTATCGATTCAGACCCCGGCCGAGTAACGCCCTCTCCGGCGAGTTGCCCGACTTTTCTGTCGTGGCGCTCCCCCCGGCGGGGCCACCGCCGGGAGACCGCCAGCCCCTCTCGCAAAGCTGATCTTGGTGGGGGACAGGTTAACGCGGCGCGGCGCAGACCGCCCGTCGAGCCGTGGACAGCACTCGCACCCCGTCCACCATGTGGACGGGGTGCGAGTGAAAAATGGCGCTCCGAGGTCAGCCTGCGGCCCCAAAACCGCTGCTGGGCCACACGAACTCGGCTATCCCTCCACCGTGGACAGAAACGATGCCGGCGGACGTGTCCTCGTCCCACCAGACGGTATACATCCCGGCGGGAAGATCGGGATAGACCGCACTGTGGAACGACCCGTCCCGCACCCGGCGCTCCCGTACCGCCGAATGGACGCGCCGATCATCGCCGCGGCTGATCTCGATCTCCCGGCCGTGCAGATCCCGACCGGTGTAGACGATCAGGGCGCCGGTGTCACCACCCAGTTCGAGGACGACACTCCCCGTCTCCGACGGCCCGTACGTGTGCTCGTGCATCCGCTGCTCCCTCGGATCGAAGATCAGGACGACGCCGGCGGGTTGTTGAACCCGTCGTACGGCGTACCGAGGTAGGGGAAGCCCGCGAGGAACGGGGCCGTCACGTCGGCGGCGCTCAACCCCGGGGTGACCGCGGCGGCCGCCGCGTCCGGGCGGAACGTCTTGTCGACCAGCGGGACGGTCACCCCGGCGATCGCCCGCAGCGCGATGCTGACCACGTCGTCGCCGACCCGCCGCCCGTTGGGGAAGCCGGCCAGGTCGCCGCCGAGCACCCCGAACCGGTCCGGCCGACGGGTCGGCGGGATCGCCGTGTTCAGCCGCAGCATGTCGGCCTGCACGTCGCCGGTGGCGTTGGTGAAGCCGTCGATCAGCCCGGCCGG
Organism: Micromonospora sp. NBC_00617; assembly: GCF_045161355.1. Lineage (NCBI taxonomy): Bacteria > Bacillati > Actinomycetota > Actinomycetes > Micromonosporales > Micromonosporaceae > Micromonospora > Micromonospora sp. NBC_00617. Next base: position 4,776,092 of record NZ_CP107751.1, read on the forward strand.
TACGCCGGTGAGCAGGATCGCCACCAGGTCGGCACGGGCCTTCTTCGACTTGTTGAGCTTGTCCAGGTTGGGAAAGACGTCCGGGTAGAGGGCCGGCAGCAGCGCGGCCAACTCGGGCCGCTCGACGAACTGCGCGAACCGCTTGTCCTCCGACGGTGGCAGCGAGTTCCACAGGTCCTTCTTGGACATCGGCACGATGACCTCGTTGAACAGCGGATTGCCCAGCCGGGAGACCTGGGTGAACGGGCCGGTGGAGGTGTCCTGCGCGACCCGGTCGCCGAGCACCCGGACCTGCCGGCGCGACGCCGATGTCCACACCCCGAGCACCGACGCCGGGTCGGCCGCGCCGTACCGGCTGGCGCGGCGGCGCACCTGCTTCAGCGGCACCTGCACGGCGAGGCTGTGCACGTTCATCCGGTCGGTGGCGTTGACCGGCTCCCCCTCGGCCTTGAAGATCTTCTTCCCGGCGACGTGCAGCTGCTGGAACGGCCGCAACGTGCCCAGGTCGAAGATCGCCCCCAGGTCGACGAAGAAGCCGTCCGCACGCTGGCCGGCGAAGACCCGCTCTCCCGTCGACAGGGTGTAGGTGGCCTGCCGGACGAGGTCGGCGTACTTCGGGGTGGACAGCGGGCCGACGTTGCACGGCGGGCAGGGCAACTTGTGCGCGAGCCGATGCTCCCGGCCGTCGGTCACCCGGGTCAGGCTGTAGAACTGCCGGCGGTTCCAGTTCCTGCTGTCAAGCGACTCGATCGGCCCGGTGTTGTAAAGGAAGCTGTTCGGGTTGGTGATCTCGGTGGTGAACTCGAACCGGTAGGTGACGTCGGGCTGGCCGTCACCGTCGTTGTCGATGTGGATCTCGTAGCGCACGTCGTCGCCGAACTCGAAGAAGTTCGGCCCTCCGGACGGGAGCTGCAAGGGCACGTAGTTGGCGATCAACGTGACCGTGTCGGGCTTGTCGGGGCTGACGAACGCGTAAAGGTCGGAGCTGTCGGCGACCGGATCCTTGGCTATCTCCGGGGCCTCGCGGTGGGAAGACATGGCGGACCAACCTCACTGGGCGGGGACTGATGGCGGGGCGGAGCGTGCGGGTCAGCGCCGGGCTGCGCGCCGCAGTCGGTCCGCCAGGCCGCGATCGCGTACCTCGATCCGGGATTCGCCGACGAAGACGTCCATCGTTCCGGACGCGGCGTCGCGCAGGTGCACGACGATCGGCTCGTCGGCCCGACCCGCCGCGCCCGGCGCGTTCTGGGCGGCCGACAGGCCCGGCACGGTGAGCGCGGCGGCGCCGAGGGTGGCGCTGGCCGCGGCGGTCAACGTCTGCCGGCGGGTCAGTCGCGGCCACTGCCGCTTCCGCTGATCACTGGTCATGGGCAACCTTTCCGGCGGCGGCGCGTACGCGCCCGCGGTGACGGACGGGTCCGGTGCCGTCGAGGTGACGCCGCCGGGCCCCTGAGGGAACACCGGCGGCGGTCCTCGCCGCGACCGCCGCCGGCACCGCTTGGTACGGCCGACGGCGGGAAAAGGTTCGACCTCAGCGCGGAGCGTGACCGTACGCAGTCGATCGCTTGCGCGCAGGCCGACCGGCGGCCTTCGCGATGGCCCGCAACTGCTCCTCGGTACGCGCCGACCCATTGTCGGAGCCGGCCATCCGGGAGATGGTCTCCTCCATCAGGGTGCCGCCCAGGTCGTTGCAGCCACCCTGGAGCATCGCCACGGTGCCTTCGTCGCCGAGCTTCACCCAGGAACACTGGATGTTGTCGATCCGGCCGTGCAGCAGCAGCCGCGACATGGCGTGCACCACCCGGTTCTCCCGCCAGGTCGGCCCCGGGCGGGCGATGCCGGCCAGGTAGATCGGCGCGTTGGTGTGCACGAACGGCAGCGCCACGAACTCGGTGAACCCGCCGGTGCGGTCCTGCACGCCAGCCAGCACCCGGAAGTGCGCCAGCCACTGCCCCGGGTGGTCGACGTGGCCGTACATCATCGTGGAGCTGGACCGGATGCCCAGCTCGTGGGCCGTGCTGACCACCTCGACCCAGGCGGCGGCCGGCAGTTTGCCCTTGGTGAGCACCCAGCGCACGTCGTCGTCGAGGATCTCGGCGGCGGTGCCCGGGATGGTATCCAGCCCTGCCTCGCGGAGCTGGGTCAGCCAGTCGCGGACCGGCACGCCCGCCTTCGCGGCGGCGGTGACGATCTCCATCGGGGAGAACGCGTGCACGTGCATCTCCGGCACCCGGGCCTTGATCGCGCGCACGATGTCGGCGTACCCGGTGACCGGCATCTTCGGGTCGATGCCGCCCTGGAGGCACACCTCGCTGGCGCCGGCCGCCCACGCCTGCGCGGCCCGGTCGGCGACCTGGTCGACGGAGAGCCGGTACGCGTCGGCGTCCCGCTCACGCTGGGCGAACGCACAGAACCGGCAGCCCACGTAGCAGACGTTGCTGAAGTTGATGTTGCGGTTGACCACGTAGGTGACGTCGTCGCCGACCGCGTCGCGGCGCACGTCGTCGGCGAGCCGGCACAGCTCGTCCAGCGCCGGCCCGTCCGCGCCGAACAGCGCCAGCGCCGCGTCGGTGTGCCGGGGATCGAGCAACGCCGCCGGGTCGTCGGCCGCCAGCCGCAGCCCGGCCGCCACGGCACGGTCCGCGTCACTGCCGGTCGACGCCGGGGGTACGCCCGCTCGCCGCGCCGTCGCCTCGGGGGTGACCTTGCCGGCGACCTCGGACCAGTCGCCGTAGACGCTGTCGAAGTCGCCGCGCCGGTCGTCGGTGCGGCCGGTGGTGTCGATGGTGGCGTGCAGGTCGGTACGCCCGCCGAACGTCTCCTCCGGCTCCTGCCAGGGACGCCCCTGCGGGAGGGCCGACTCGACAGCCATGCCGGTCGCCGGGTCGGCGAGGGCGTTCACGTGCGGCAGCAGCCGTGGGTCGAGCCACGGGTCACCGGCGCGCACGTACTCCGGGTAGATGGTCAACCGCTCCCGCAGCGTGAACCCGGCCAGCTCGGTGTGCCGGGCCAACTCCTCGATCTGCGGCCACGGCCGTTCCGGGTTGACGTGGTCGGGGGTGAGCGGGGAGACGCCACCCCAGTCGTCGATGCCGGCGCGCAGCAGCAGGTCGTACTCGCCGGCGATGAGGTTCGGCGGGGCCTGGATGCGGGCCTTCGGGCCGAGCAGCAGTCGGGCCACCGCCACCGTGGCGGCCAGGTCGTGCAGTTCCGCGTCGGGCATGCCCCGCATCGCCGTGTCCGGCTTGGCGCGGAAGTTCTGCACGATCACCTCCTGGAGGTGGCCGTACTCGCGGTGCGCGCGGCGGATCGCGAACAGCGCGTCCACCCGCTCGGCCGGGGTCTCCCCGATGCCGATGAGGATGCCGGTGGTGAACGGCACCCCGACCCGCCCCGCGTCGTCGAGCACCCGCAGCCGGACCGCGGGCTCCTTGTCCGGCGAGCCGTAGTGCGGGCCGCCCGGCTCGGACCACAGGCGGGTGGCGGTGGTCTCCAGCATCATGCCCATGCTCGGGGCGACCGGCTTGAGCCGTTGCAGCTCCGACCAGGACAGCACGCCCGGGTTGAGGTGCGGCAGCAGGCCCGTCTCCTCCAGCACGGCCACCGCGCAGGCACGCAGGTAGTCCAGAGTGGAGTCGTAGCCGCGCTCGTCGAGCCAACTCCGGGCCGCCGGCCAGCGCTCCTCCGGCCGGTCACCGAGGGTGAACAGGGCCTCCTTGCAGCCCTGGGCGGCACCGGCCCGCGCGATGTCGAGCACCTCGTCGCGGTCCAGGAACGGTGCCGGCAGCCGGTGCGGCACGGTGGCGAACGTGCAGTAGTGGCAGCGGTCCCGGCAGAGCCGGGTCAGCGGGATGAAGACCTTCTTCGAGTACGTGACCACGCCCGGCCGCCCGGCGTCACGCAGCCCGGCGTCGCGGATCCCGCCAGCGGTCCGGAGCAGCTCGTCGAGCGCGTCGCCACGGGCGGCGAGCAGCGCGGTCGCCTCGTCGACGTCCAGCGCGCGCCCGGTCGCGGCCCGGCCCAGGGCCCGCCGCACACTCGCCTCGCTCGGACCGGAGTGGGTGCGATCAACCATCCACTCAGCCTATGCGCAGCGCGAGCCCGACCCACCAGACCCAGCCCGCACCGTGGGAAACCGCACCCCATGATCGCTTGATGCGTCGGTGGAGGGGCGGGGCGGGCATCCACCTGCGGCTCCTTTGCTCTGCTTCAACCTACGCAACACCGCGCGTCCGATATCCGGACGCCGGGCGTTGCCTCGGTTGAAGCAGAGCAAAGGAGGACCCGAACATCACCAGCCCGGAGGTGCTGGCGGCTCAGCGGGGCTGGCCGGGGTGCCCGCCCGGGTTGATGTGTTGGGTGCGGTCGGCGTCGGGGTCGGCCGGGCGCGGGATGGCCTGGGTGGGGTCGGCGGAGGCCGGCTCGGCGGACTGGCGCGGGATCGTCTGCGTCGGGTCGGCCGACGGCGGCTGCCCGAACGGCGGCGCGGGCGGCGCCGACTGCGGGGCGGGGTTGGCCGGCGGCGCTGACTGCGGGAACGGCGGTGCCGACTGCGGAGCGGCCTGGAACGGCGGCGCGGACTGCGGGTGCGGCGGCGCGGACTGCGGGGCCTGGAACGGCGGCGACGGCTGGCCGTACTGGCCGGGGAACTGCGCCGGCGGGTAACCGCCCGGCTGGCCGGCCTGCGGGTATCCGCCCGGCTGGCCGGGAGCGGGCCATCCGCCCTGCGGCTGACCGCCGGGCTGACCCGGAGCCGGCCAACCGCCCTGCTGCTGCGGCCAACCCGGCTGCGGCTGGCCGTAGACGCCCGGCTGCGGCTTCGGCTTGGGCACGTAGTAGAACGCCCGCCAGATGGTGAAGACCACCCAGGCGGCCACCGCGAAGATCACCAGCCAGGCGAACCGGGTGAGGAGGCCGAGCAGCGCGTCGAGGATCTCGGCCTCGACGAGGCGGCCCACCGTCCAGATCAGCAGGGTGAGCGTGCCGAGCAGTGCGCTGACCGCGTACTCACCAAGCGCCACCTGCGTGATCAGCTTCGCCTTCGGCAGGACCGGCGCGACGTGAGTCGCCAGCAGGACGGCCAGCAGCGGCAGCGCCACAGTCGTCACCCCGACGAACGAGGAGAACTGATCGCCCGCTCGGTCGGTGAAATCGCGGTAGTCGTTCGGGGTGAGCAGCCGGAGCAGCCCCACGAAGAGAAACACGGCGTTGGCGCCGAGCAGGGCGAGCGCACCCAGTTCGCGCAGTGGCTTGGTCAGCTGGCGGGCCTGCGTCGCGTCGGCGGACGCGGGCTCGGCGGGGCTGGTCACGAGCTCCCCCTCGGGGCGTGAACGGACAGGGCGCACGTGAGCCTAGTCTCCCCGGGCACCGGCGGACCGGAGGCGTCGCGTACGCGAGGATGGTCGACATGCGCATCGTGGTTCTGGCCGGCGGCATTGGCGGCGCCCGGTTCCTGCTCGGCGTCCGGGCGTACGCCCGCGAGGTCGGCGCCGAGGTGACCGCCGTGGTCAACGTCGGCGACGACCTGTGGCTGCACGGGTTGAAGATCTGTCCCGACCTGGACAGCGTCATGTACACGCTCGGCGGCGGCGCCGACCCCGAGCGGGGCTGGGGCCGGGTCGGCGAGAGCTGGACGGTCAAGGAGGAGTTGGCCGCGTACGGGGCGGAGCCGACCTGGTTCGGCCTCGGCGACAAGGACATCGCCACCCACCTGGTGCGCAGCACCATGCTCAACGGCGGCTACCCGCTGAGCGCGGTCACCGAGGCGCTGTCGACGCGGTGGCAGCCCGGCGTACGCCTGCTGCCGGCGACCGACGACCGGCTGGAGACCCACGCGATCGTCGGCGACGGTGACGAGGGCCAGCGGGCGATCCACTTCCAGGAGTGGTGGGTGCGGTACCGGGCCGACATCCCCACCCACCGTTTCGTCTTCGTCGGCGCGGAGACGGCGAAGCCGGCGCCGGGGGTGCGGGAGGCGATCGGCGCGGCCGACCTGGTGTTGATCGCACCGAGCAACCCGGTGGTGAGCATCGCGCCGGTGCTGGCCGTACCGGGGATGCGCGAGGCGGTGACCGACGGCCCGGCGCCGGTGGTGGGTGTTTCGCCGATCATCGGCGGCGCTCCGGTCCGGGGAATGGCCGACCGCTGTCTCGCCGTGCTCGGCGTCGAGTGCAGCGCGGCCGGGGTGGGCCGGCTCTACGGCCCTCGGGCGGCGGGCGGGCTGCTGGACGGCTGGCTGGTGGCCGAGGAGGACGCCGACACTTTGGTGCCGGAGGTGACGGTCCGCGCGATGCCGCTGCGGATGACCGACGAGGCGGCGACGGCGGCGATGGTCCGCGCCGCGGTGGAGTTGACGTGAGGCTGGAGATCCTGCCGGTGCTGGGCATCGGCCACGTGACCGAGGGTGACGACCTGGCGGCGGTGCTCGCCACCGCCGCGCCGTGGCTGCGCGACGGCGACGTGCTGGTGGTGACCAGCAAGATCGTCTCCAAGGCGGAGGGGCGGCTGGTCGACGTCCCGGCGGACGGGCCGGAGCGGCTCGCCGCGCGCGAGGAGGTGCTGGCCGGCGAGACCGCCCGGGTGGTGGCCAGCCGGGGGCCGACCCGGATCGTGCAGACCCACCACGGTTTCGTGATGGCCGCCGCCGGGATCGACGCGTCGAACGTCGACAAGACCCGGCTGGTGCTGTTGCCGGTGGACCCGGACGCGTCGGCCCGGGAGTTGCGCGCCGCGCTCCGGGAGCGGTACGACCTGGACGTCGCCGTGATCATCAGCGACACCATGGGCCGGCCCTGGCGCAACGGGCTGACCGACGTGGCGCTCGGGGTGGCCGGGATGCCGGCCATCCGCGACCATCGGGGCGAGGTGGACCCGTACGGCAACGAGCTGCACCTGACCCAGATGGCGGTGGTGGACGAGCTCGCCGGCGCCGGCGAGTTGATCAAAGGCAAGTGTGACCAGGTCCCCGTGGCCGTGGTGCGCGGCTACCTCGCGGCCACCCGCGCGGACGACCCCGACGGCGCGCGGGCGCTCATCCGTGATGCCGCGCAGGACCTGTTCTCGCTGGGCACCGCCGAGGCTCGGACGGCCGGACTGGCCGAGGCCGCGACCCTCGCCGAGGCGATCGGGCCCGAGCCGGCCGACCCGGCCGCGGTGCGACGGGCCCTCGACGCGGTCGCCGATGTGGTCACCCCCGGCACGGTCTTCACCCTGGTCGACGAGACGGAGGTACGCGCCGGCCTGGTCGCCGAGGTGCCGGGCTGGCCGGCCGACGCCAGCGCGCTGGTGCTCGGCACCGCGCCGGCGCCGGTCGACCCGATGGACCTGGTCCGCTTCGGCGCCGACCTGCACCGGCTGCGCGTCGCCCTGGCCGCCGAGGGTGTCCGGTCGACGCTGCTGCCGCCGCCGGCCGGCAGCCCGGCCAGCGCCGCGCTCGCCCTGTGACCGCGCGGCCGGGCCAGACTCACGCGTCCAGGACGGCCCGGCCCAGCGGGGTCAGCGTGTGCAGCACGGTGTTGCGGTCGCGGTGACTGATGAGCAGGCCGGCGTTGCGCAGCACGGTGGCGTGCTGGCTGGCCGCCGCCGGTGAGATGTTGAGCCGGCGGGCCACCTCGCCCGTGGTGCAGCCGTCGTGGCTGGCCTCCAGCACCGCCGCCCTGGTCCGGCCGAGCAGCGCGGCCAGCGAGTCGCGGCCGGCGCTCGACGCGGCCAACGCGTCGCCGTCGGTCGCGGCGAGCCCGCCCAGCCGGTCCACCGGATAGACCAGCACCGGCGGCAGCGCCGGGTCGAGCAGGGCGACCGGGGTGCCCGCGCAGAAGAACGACGGCACCAACAGCAGCCCTCGGCCGTCCAGGTGCAGCTCCCGGCTGTGCGGGTAGTCACGCACCTCGAGCACCCCGCTGTCCCAGCGCATGCGCGGGCGGAGGCTGGCCAACAGCCCTTCGACGCCGCCGTCGAGCAGGGCCCGTGCGCGGCGGGTGCGGTCCGCCGCCACCGCCGACTGGATCCGGCTCCAGTACGGGCCGATCGCCAGCGACCGGTACTGCTCCATGGAATCCGCGAGGTGGCGCAGTGTCGCCACGTCACCGCGGGCCAGCGCGGCGGCCGAGGACGGCAGCTGGTTCTCGGCGGCCAGCAGGGTCACATCCCGCTGGAGCAGTTGGGTCGGTGTGCTGCGCACCGCTTCCAGCCCCGCCTCGAAACCCTCCACGCTGGCGTACGGGGTGAGGAAGTCGGGGAAGTAGCCGCGCGGCGGGTTCAGGGCGAAGAGCAGTCGGAGCTGGTCGGAGGCGACGTCCTGGCGCAGCCCTCGGGTCACGGTGCGCCGCCAGGTCGACGTCAACGGATCGCGGTTGCGGCCCTGCAACACGTGCAGGCTGAGAACCAGCTCCCAGACCGGGTCAGCCGCCGGCGCCACCCGGGTCCGGAGAATGTCCTCGCCGGAAAAGTGGATCTTCAGCATGGAGCGCTCCCGTGTCGCCGGCAGAGGGATGCCGGGCGACCGTTCGACTCTACCCGGCCGGCAGTTATCTCCATCTTTAAGCCTGGACTGAAAAACCTCGACGCCTCCGGGGCCAGTTAGGCATGCTTCCAGTGCCCGAGCACGGCACCGACACGTCATGGACGTGACCGGTGCCGGGGCACCGGGGACCGGGGAGGGACCGGTGATCGGGCGGCACCACGAGGGTCTGCGGCCCTTGCTCCGCAGAGGTGCCGTCCGGTCACCCCGTCGGCGCAGTGCGCCTGCCCCGCTCAGCCGACCCAGAGCGCGCCCCGATGGTCCTCGTCCGTGACGTAGAACGGCCGCCCGTCCGCCCCGCCGGGAACCGGAACCGCACGTGCCGGGACGTGACCGCGCCCCCGCCCGGATGGTCGTCGAGCAGCACCGACCCCTTACCCAGCGCGTCGATCGAGCCGATCACGGCCGCGTACCCGCCGTCCGGCGCCGGCGCGATCGCCCGGAAGCCGGTCAGCTCGCCCGGCGGGGTCACCCCGGTCACCGCGTACGCCCCCAGCGCCCGAGGCCACACCGGGTCCGCGGCGAACATGCCCGGCACGCCGGACACCTCCACCAGGACCGGCTCGCCGGCCTCGGTGACCGGAAAACGCAACCCGAGCAGCACCGTGCCGGCCGGGGTGAAGGCCGCGGCCTCCACATGCACCGGCAGTATGCCGGCCGCCGCGTCGTCCTCGCGGAACCGGGCCACGAACGCCCGACGGGGGCGCAGCGGGCCCGCCTTCGAGCCGAAGTGGGAGCCGAAGACGTACACCCAGCCGTCGTGGTGGGCGAGCGCCTCACCATCCTCGGTCCGGCCGTTCTCGACCCCGGCGTCCGCCGTGACGTGCCGGGCCGTCCACGCACCGTCGTCCAACTCCAGCAGCAGGGCCAGGCAGCGCTCCACCGGGCCCTCGTCCAGCACCGTCCAGAAACCCCGCCGAGCACCGTACGACCGCAGCAGCGCGGACGATCGCACCGGCAGCAGATCGCTGGCTTCGTTGCCGGCCACCACGAATTCGACGAGTCGCAGGGTCACCGCGCCAGCGTACGGAGGGCGCGCTCGTACAGTGACGGAGTGCCTGACACCGCGCTCACCGGACCCGCCGTCGACCCCACCGATCCCGCGTCGTACGCGGCGCTGCACGCCGACGCCGTCGCGCTCCTGGAGGGCTGGCAGCCGACCAGCCCGGCGGCGGCCGACGCGCGGGACCGGACCCTCGCGCTGCTCTCCGCCGGGCCGGTGGCGATGAGCCGGCAGCACCGCCCCGGCCACGTCACCGCGAGCGCGCTGGTGCTGGACCCGACCGGCGCACGGGTGCTGCTCTGCCTGCACGCCAAGTTCGGCCGCTGGGTGCAGCTCGGCGGGCACTGCGAGCCGGTGGACCGGACGCTGGCTGGGGCCGCGCTGCGCGAGGCCACCGAGGAGTCCGGCATCGACGGCCTGCGCATCGATCCGGTGCCGATCGACATCGACGTGCACGAGGTGCTCTGCCAGGGCGGGTCGCGCCACTACGACGTCCGGTTCTCGGTGGTCGCCCCGCCCGACGCCGTCGAGCAGGTCAGCGACGAGGCCGAGGAGCTGGGGTGGTTCCCGCCCGATCGGCTGCCTGAGCCGCTGGCCGGCGGGACGGCGCAACTGATCGAGCCGGCCCTCGCGGCCCTCAGACGTAGCCCTCTTCGCCCCGCTCCTTCAGCTCGTCGACGAGGAGCTTGACGTCCTGGGCCCGTTCACGCGGGCAGACCAGCACCGCGTCCGGAGTGTCCACCACGACCAGGTCGCGCACGCCGAGGACCGCCACCAACCGACCCGACTGCGGCACCACCACCAGGTTGGCGGTGTCCCGCAGGAGCACGCCCGGCTTGGCGTCGGTGCCGAGCACCACGTTGCCCGCGTCGTCGGCGGGCAGCACATCACCCAGGGTGTGGAAGTCGCCGACGTCGTTCCAGCCGAAATCGCCCGGCACGGTGGCGACCCGACCCGCGGTGGCCGCGCCCTCCATCACCGCGTAGTCGACGGAGATCTTCGGCAGCGTCGGCCAGACCGTCCCGAGCACGTCGTCCTGCTCAGGGGTGCCCCAGGCGGTGGCGATCGCGGTGACCCCGGCGTGCAGCGCCGGCTGCTGGCGGGCCAACTCGGCGAGGAACACGTCCACCCGCCAGACGAACATGCTCGCGTTCCACAGGTGCCGGCCCGAGCGGACGTACGCCTCGGCGACCTCGGCGGCCGGCTTCTCCTTGAACTCGGTCACCTGACGCCACGGCGTGCCCTCGGTCTCGTCGCCGGTCTCCAGGTAGCCGTAGCCGGTCTCCGGCCGGGTCGGGGTGATCCCGACCGTCATCAGCATGCCCTGCTCGGCCCCCCGGACCGCCTCCTGGACCGTGCGTACCCAGCTGTCCGGGTCGCGGATCAGGTGGTCGGCCGCGAAGCTCCCCATGACCGCGTCCGGGTCACGCTGCGCGATCACCGCCGCGGCCAGCGCGATCGCCGCGCAGGAATCCCGGGGGGACGGCTCGACCAGGATGTTCTCCTCCGGCAGCCCGGTCAGCTGCCGGGCGACCGCCGTGACGTGCGCGGCGCCGGTGACCACGAGGGTCCGATCCGGTGTGGTCAGCGGCGCGAGCCGCTCCACGGTCGCCTGGAGCAGCGAGGCGCTGGTACCGGTCAGCGGGTGGAGGAACTTGGGGTGGCCGGCGCGGGACAACGGCCACAACCTTGTGCCGCTGCCACCTGCCGGAATGACCGCATAAAGCATCCGCACATCATGCCCGACGCATGCGCCCGCAGTGGCTCGGGTCACCACGAGAGGCCCGAACGGTCACAACCGGGCGCGACTCCAGGCGGCGATGTGCACCTCGGCGCTGGATTCCCAGGTGAACTCCTTGGCCCGGTCGAAGCCGGCCTTCGCCAGCGACAGCCGGCGCTGCTCGTCGTCGAGCAGGGCGGCCAGGTCGGTGGCGATCTGGCCCGGGTCCTCCGAGGTGTACGCCACGGCGTCGCCGCCCACCTCCGGCAGCGACAGCCGGGGGGTGGTCAGCACCGGGGCCGCGCACGCCATCGCCTCCAGGATCGGCAGCCCGAAACCCTCGCCGTACGAGGGGTAGGCGGCGACCAGCGCGCCACCGAGGAAGCCGGGCAGGTCGGCGTAGCGCAGGTAGCCGGGGCGCAGCAGCCGCAGGTGGGACGGGACCTCGGCCACCGCCCGGTCGATGTCGTCGTCGTGCCCCTGCCCACCGGCGATCACCAGGGCCGGCGGGTCGACCCGGTCGGCCACCGCACAGGCCCAGCCGCGGATCAGGTTGGGCACGTTCTTGCGTGGCTCCTTGGCGCCGAGGAAGGCGACGTACGTGCTGTTGCCCAGCCCCAGCCGGGCGCGCACGCGGGCCTTCTCCTCCTCGCTGGGCGCGTGGAAGGCGTCGTGGTCGACGCCGTGGTAGGCCACGTCGATGCGGGTCGGGTCGGCGTCGAGCAGCCGGATCAGCTCGTCGCGGGTGGCCTTGCTGGGCACGATCACCCGGTTGGCGCGGCGCATCGAGGTCTTGATGGCGCTGCGGAAGAACGTGCGGCGGGACTTGTCGTAGTGCTCCGGCTCGGTGAAGAACGTCGCGTCGTGCACGGTGACCGTGACGGGGCACCCGGCCCGCAGCGGGCAGGTGTAGAAGGGCGAGTGCAGCACGTGCGCGCCGACCTGCTGGGCGAGCAGCGGCAGGCCGGTCTGCTCCCAGGCGAGCCGGGCTGGGCGGTGCGCCACGGCGGCCGGAGCGGGGATGATCTCCGCGCCGGGCAGCATCCGGGTGTAACGCTCCAGATCGGTGCGGAGGCTCACCACGGCCAACTCCACCCCCGACCCGCACACCTTGCCGAGGGCACCGAGCAGACCGTCGACGTATCGACCGACGCCACCACGGTCGGCGGGGACACTCGTGGCGTCGATGAGCACGCGGGGCGGGCGACCGGCGGTCACGGGGCGACTCCTTGAAGGTGGGTCTGTGGGGAACAACACTCCGGGGTAAAGCCTACGCCGGAGTACGGGGCCGACGCTGACTGCGACCCGACGGTACGCCGACTTGTCATCGTCATCGAGTACGGGCGGGAGAGGCGTATCGTTCGCGCCGATGGCCGACAACATTGCCCGGGTGTTCGCCGACGCGATCGCGACCGACCCGACCCGACCGCTGCTGACCTGGTACGACGACGCCACCGGCGACCGCACCGAACTTTCCGGCGCGACCCTGGCGAACTGGGTGTCGAAGACCGCCAACCTCCTCGTCGACGAGGTCGGCCTCGCGCCGGGCACACCGGCCGGCGTGCTGCTCCCCCCGCACTGGCAGACCGCCGCCGTCCTGCTGGGCTGCTGGTCGGCCAAGGTGACCGTCGCCGACACACCGGGCGCGGTGGACGTCCTCTTCGCCGCCGCCGACCGGCTCGACGAAGCACAGTCCTGGCCCGCCGACGAGCGGTACGCCCTGGGCCTCGCCCCACTCGCCGCCCCGCTGCGGCAGGTGCCGCCCGGCTTCGCCGACTACGTGGTCGAGGTACGCGGGCACGGCGACCACTTCACCCCGCAGTCCGGTCCGGGCCCCGCCGACGCGCGCCTGCTGGCCCGGGCCGAGGCCCGCGCCGACGAGCTGGGCATCGAGCATGGGGCGCGTGTCCTGGCGGACACCAGCCGCTACCCGGACCCGGTCGACTGGCTCCTGGCCCCGCTGACCCGGGCCGCCACCGTCGTCCTGTGCGCCAACCTGGCCCCGGCCAACCTCCCCACCCGCCTGACCACGGAGAAGGTCACGCACGTTCTCCCGTGAACCACCCGTCGGCGCCCCCGTGGCGGCCCCGGCACGGCCAAGGGCCGGTAGGCACGCGCCCGTCCTTTGCTCTGCTTCAACCGGCGCAACAGAAAGCGGCCCGGACTGTTGCGTCCGCGTAAGCAGAGCAAAGGACGCGCATGCCGGGGCACACCCCAGTCACCATCTGCTCCCGCACAGGGCGGACGAGTCGCCGCGCGGCCAACTGTCAGGCAGGCGTCTTGTTCGGAGAGCGGCGTTGGGCCAGGGCGGCGAACGCGGTAAGCGAATCCGGGTTGACCAGGGCGCCCTTGGCCGCGGCCTGGTCGACCGGGATGCCGGTGAGGATCTTCTTGACCGGCACCTCCAGCTTCTTCGCCGAGAGGGTGCGGGGCACGGCGCGTACCTGGTGGATCTCGTCGGGCACGTGCCGGGGTGAGAGGGCGGTACGCAGCTCGCGGCAGATCTTCTTCCGCAGCGCGTCGTCCAGAGTCAGCCCGTCGGCCAGCACCACGAAGAGCAGCAGTTCACCCGCGCCACCCTCGTCGTCCTCCAGGTGCACCACCACCGAGTCGACGACCTCGTCGAGGCCCTCGACCACCGAGTAGAACTCGGCGGTGCCGAGCCGGACCCCGCCCCGGTTGAGGGTGGCGTCGGAGCGCCCGGTGATCACGCAGCCGCCCCGGGAGTTGATGGTGATCCAGTCACCGTGCCGCCAGACGCCCGGGTAGACGGAGAAGTACGCCTCGGCGTAACGGGTGCCGTCCGGGTCGTTCCAGAAGCCCACCGGCATGCTCGGCATCGGCTCGGTGATCACCAGCTCGCCCAGCTCGCCGATCACCGGGGTGCCGTCGGCCGAGCGGGCCTCCACCTTGGCGCCCAACGCGCGACAGGCGATCTCGCCGGCGTACACCGGCAGCAGCGGCACCCCGCCGACGAAGCCAGTGCACACGTCGGTGCCGCCCGAGAGCGACTGGAGCTGCACCTGGTCGCCGACGGTCTCGTACACCCATCCGAAGCCCTCGGCGGGCAGCGGCGCACCGGTGGAACCGACGCCGCGCAGCGCGGACAGGTCGGCGACCTCGCGGGGCACCAGACCGGCCTTGCGGCAGGCCAGCAGGAACGGCGCCGAGGTGCCGAAGTACGTGGTGCCGGTCTCGGCGGCCAGCCGCCACAGCGCGCCCAGGTCGGGCTCGGCCGGCCGGCCGGGCTCCGCCCGGACCCCCGGGTTGCCGTCGAAGAGCACGATGGCCGCGCCCACCGCCGGCCCGGAGACCAGGAAGTTCCACATCATCCAGCCGGTGGTGGTGAACCAGAAGAAGCGGTCGGCCGGGCCGAGGTCGTGGTGCAGGGCAAGCATCTTCAGGTGTTCCAGCAGGATGCCGCCGTGACCGTGCACGATCGGCTTCGGCAGGCCGGTGGTGCCCGAGGAGTAGAGCACGTACAGCGGGTGGTCGAACGGCACCGGCGTGAACGTCAACGGCTCGTCGGTGGGCGCGGCCAGCTCGGCCCAGCCCAGCACGCCCTCGGGCGCGGGGCCCGCCGGGTCGAGGTAACCGATGCTCACGGTGTGGCGCAACGACGGCAGCGCCGCCCGGATCGCGGCGACCTCGGCGCGGCGGTCGACCGGCTTGTCGCCGTAGCGGTAGCCGTCCACGGCGACCAGCACGGTCGGCTCGACCTGCTGCCACCGGTCGGTGACGCTGCGCGTGCCGAACTCGGGCGCGCAGGACGAGAAGATGGCCCCCAGGCTGGCGGTGGCCAGCAGCAGGACGTACGTCTCGGGAATGTTGGGGGCGTACGCCGCCACCCGGTCCCCGGCGGTGACGCCGAGCCGGCGCAGACCGGCCGACACCCGGCGGACCTGCTCGCGCAGCTCCCCGGCGGTGAGGGTGACCGGCTCCCGGGTCTGGCCGTGCGCGATGACCACGGGGTCGTCGTCGGCGCGGCCCGGCATCCGCAGCACGTTCTCGGCGTAGTTGAGGGTGGCACCCGGGAACCAGCGCGCTCCGGGCATCCCCCGTTCGGCGAGGGTGGCCGTCGGCGGGGTGTGCGCGATCACCTCGAAGTGGTCCCAGATCGAACGCCAGAACGCGTCCAGGTCGGTGACCGACCACCGCCACAGCGCGTCGTAGTCGGCGAAGTCCAGCCCACGGTGCTCCCGCAGCCAGCGCAGGTAGTCGCCGATCCGGGACCGCTCCAGCACGTCCGCCGGCGGCGTCCACAGCACGTCACCCACTGCTCCACCCTCCCCCTGGCCCCGCACGACACTGTGAATGGGCCGTGGCGCCATCTTGCCCTACCTCGAAGCGCCATTCTGCGCACCGGGTACGCCTGTCGACGCGTGCCCGGCCCACACTCCAGCCCACCCACCCATGTGGGAATTAAGGAAGGGCACCTTCTTAACGTCTGGAGTCGTACAGGGGCCCCTTGTTAACAACTGGCGTTAACAAGGGGCCCCTCCTTACGTCTCAGCCCGCGCGGTGCGCCTGGATGGCGCGGCGGCGGGCGAGGCGGTGCGCCCGCCGGATCTCGGCCTCCCGGTGCCGGCGCTCGTCCTCCGGCGTCTCCGGCAGCACCGGACGGACCATGCGCGGCGCACCGCCGACGTCCACCCCGACGAAGACCAGGTACGCGGTGGCCACCCGCACCGGGGCGTCCTCGGCCGAGTCCCACCGCTCGGCGACCACCCGCACGCCCACCTCCATCGACGTCTGCCCGGTCCAGTTCACCTGGGCGTGCGCGTGCACCAGGTCACCGACCCGGACGGCCTCGGAGAAGACGATCTCGTCGATCGCCGCGGTCACTGCCGTTCCGCCGCTGTGCCGGGCGGCAGCGGCACCCGCGACGTCGTCGACGAACTTCATCAGGACCCCGCCGTGCACGGTGCCGTAGAGGTTCACGTCCACCGCAGTCATGATCTTGCTGAGAGTGACGCGCGAGTACGACGTCGGCTTGCCGATCGGAGCGGCGGAGAGGTGCTCAGTCATGTCGAAAACGGTACGGTGCGCGGATGCGACATCTCTGGAGCTTCCTCGCCGGGCTGGTGGTGGCGCCCATCACCTGGGTGCTCGTCACACTGGGGCAGGACGGGTCGAGCCGGACGGTCGACCGCTGGGTGGAGACCGGCACGTTCAACACCGCCAACCTGATCGAGCCAGCCGTGTACCTCGGTGTCGGCGGCGTCCTGCTGGGCCTGCTCGGCACGCTGCGCTTCTCGCCGCTCGGTCCGCTGGTGGCCGGATTGCTGCTGGTCACCCCGTACATCGGGATGTTGACGGCGCCCTTCGCGGTACGCGACGCGATCCCGCACGGGTGGAAGGTGGCCGGCGACCCGTTGCCGCTGCGGCTGCCCGTGGAGAACGGCACACTCTTCCTGATCGGCCTGCTGCTGCTGATGGCGACCTTCAGCCTGCAGCGTTGGCGGCAGTGGCCGCGCCCGGCCGCCGAGCCGGCCGTGGCGCCGGTGCCCACGCCGGGCGCCGGCCCCCGCGACGACGACTTCACGCTCACCGACTGGCCGTCCCCCACACCCGCGGAACGCGACACCGCGCCGCTCACTCTGGGTTACCCGACCGAGCCGACACCGACCGAGCCGTTGCCGCGCCGGGTGGGTGGCGAGTCGCCGTGGTCCGCCCCACCGCGCGGCCAGCCGCGCCCGGAGGACAACACCACGGAGATTCGCTGATCGTCGGGCGGGCCGGGCAACCGGCCCGCCCTCCTTCTTCTAATCCGAAAATGACGTTGAGTTGACGTGCGGCAGCGCCTGGCGGCGCGCAGCGTCGCCGGGCTCGGGTTGGTGGTGAGGTTATGCGGCGGCTTGAAGGGTGACCTGGTAGCCGAGGGCTTGCAGGCCGCGGATGTGGTTGCGGACGGCGCGTTGGGTGCCGCCGCGGTTGTCGTAGTAGTCCGGGCCAAGATCGGTGAAGGTGGCCTGTTCGGTGGCCAGGAGCTGCCACACGATGACCAGGATGGATCGGCCGACAGCAACGATGGCTTTCTTCTTCCCCCGCCTCCGGGCGATCCTGCGGTAGCGCTCACCGAGGAACGTGTTCGTGCGCGCGGCGCCGACGGCGGCTTCTCCCAAGGCCCGGGCCAGGTAGCGGTTACCGTGCCCGGTTGAGGCGTTGCCCTTGGTTTTGCCCGCGGATTCCTTCACTCCGGGAGCGAACTTCGCCCACGAGGCCAGATGCGCGGCGGTGGGGAACCTCGTCATGTCCAAACCGACCTCGGCGATGATGGCCCGGGCGGTGGTGACGCTGATGCCCGGGATGTCATCGAGCCTCGCCACCGCCTGCGCGAAAGGGGCCACCAGTTCCTCGATCCGGTCCTCGACCGCGGTGATGTCGGCGTTGATCGCGTCGATGTGGGCCAGCATCCGGGCCAGCAGGAACGCGTGGTGCTCATCGAAGCGGCCGACGAATGCCTCTTCCAGATCCCGCAGCTTGGTGCGCATTCGGGTGCGGGCCAGCTGCGCCAAGGCTTTCGGGTCCCGCTGCCCGCTGATCAGGGCGTCCATCATCGCCCGGCCGGACACCCCGAAGATGTCGCTGGCCACGACCGACAGTTTGATCTGCGCGTCTTCCAGCAGCTTCTCCACCCGGTTCTTCTCCCGACCCCGCTCACCGACCAGATCAACGCGGTAACGGGTCACATCCCGCAGTTGACGGATCGGGGCCGGCGGCACGAAACTCGCCCGGACCATGCCCCGCTCCGCGATCTTGCATAGCCACACCGCATCGAGTTTGTCGGTTTTCGGCCGACCCGGCAGATGTTTGACCTCCCGGGCATTGACCAGCCACACGTCGAACCCGGCCGCCTCCAATAGGTAGAACGGCGGCTTCCAATAGTCTGACGTCGCCTCCATCACGACCCGGGTCACGCCCAGCCCGCCCAGCCAGTCACCCATGGCTTGCAGGGACCGGGTCATCGTGGTGAAGGTACGTACCTCCTGCACCCGCCGCCCGGACCCCGACGGGCTGGGCACCCGCACACAACACACCACCTCGGCCTTGCCGATATCCAATGCCGCGACCCGTTCCACGGCCCGCGCGTCGTCTGGGGTTTCTTCCAACACCGTGAACCTCCCACGCCGAAGCACCATCCGGGCCGGCCGCCCGCAGGAGTCACAGGGACAGGAGCGAAGCTAATCCGCGTGCTCGAAGCAACAGTGAAGGGCCCACAACGTGACTCCCAGCGCCCGACTAGACGACGGCCTGAACGACCAAGGAGGAACGACGTCAACGGGCGACCGAACCCCCATTTTCAGCCCAGGAACGGGCCGCCCACCAGGGCGAAAAAGACTAGATGATTGATTCCAAGGGCTCAGTGGTCGTAGGCGACCAGGGATCTGAGGACGGGCTGGCCGGTGTGCCAGTTGTGCCAGATCGTCGCGGTCAGGGCCAGGACACGCTGCAGAACGCGGACGGTGACGCCGGTGATGGTGCGTCCGCCGTGTCGTTCCAGGTCAAGCTGGCCCTTGAAGGTTTGGTTGACCGATTCGATGCTTTGGCGAAGCGCGCGTAGCAGCGGCCGGCCGGGGCGGGGCGCCTCGCCTTTGTAGGCGGGCCGGATGACGGTGACGTCGCGGGCGTTGAGTTGGGCTTCGGTCGCGGCGTCACGGTAGCCCTTGTCCACGATCAGCAGGAGCCCGTCGGGGTGGGTGAGTAGACCTTGCTGGTCGAGGTCGAACAGGTCGAGTAGCACTTCCCGCTCGTCGGTTTTTGGGGTGGCCAGCGCGAACGCGACGGGCAGCCCATGCACAGTGGTGATGAGGTGCAGGCGTAGTCCCCAGAACCGGCGCGAGTGTGAGGCGCAGTAGCCGTACCCGGCCCAGCCGGCCAGGTGCGAGCGTTTCACGGTCTCCCGGGAGCGGCCGCACTCCACCGGGGTGGAGTCGGCGATACGGACCGGGTGCTGCCACAGGTCGGTGTCCAGCGTCAGGACGCGGATGAGCCGGGTGATCTGGCTGGTCAACGCGCGGAGCCGTTTGTTGTAGCCGGGCTGCTTGGGCATGAACGGGAACAGGTGCCGCAGGTGAGCGCGGGCGTGGCGGACCCACCGGGCCTCGTTCGGATAGCCGAGCAGGACCTGCAGCACCGCTAAGGTGATCAACTCGGCGTCGGTGATCTGCGGGGCCAGGCCGACCACCGGCCGATACCGGGCGTACTGCGGTGACGCCTTCAGCTCGTCATCGATCTTCACGTACAGTGCGGTGGCGAGGGTGTCTCTGTCGACGTGCACGTGGCCTCCATGGTCATCGTTGCTTCGCAACGTCGATCATGGACACCCTCGCTTCGTGTCAGCTACCCCTTGGAATAGATCGTCTAGTGCAGGGCGACCGCCAGGTCCGGGTCTACCGTGCCGACGCCGGCGCGGGGCACGACGAGGACCATGACGACAAGCGCGGCGGCCATGCCGCCCGCGATGACGATCGCCATCGGTACGCTCCCGGTGCCGAACAGGCCCGCGAGTGGCGCCGAGAGCGCGCCGACACCGAACTGCACGGCGCCGAGCAGCGCCGCGGCGGTGCCGGCGGCCTCGCTGTGCCGGCTCATGGCCAGCGCCGGCGCGTTCGGCAGGGCGAGGCCGGCGGCGGCCAGGACCAGCCACAGCGAGGCGAGCAGGGTGCCCAGGCCACCGATGCCGGTCGCCGCGAACAGGACGAGCAGCAGGCCCGCCGCCGTTCCGGCGATCAGGGCGCTGACCAGGATCTGCTGCGGGGTGTAGCGGCGCAGCAGCCGCACGTTGAACTGGGTGGCCCCGATCAGGCCCACCGCGCCGGCCCCGAACGCGATGCCGAACTGCTGCTCGTCGAGGCCGTACTCCTGCTGGAGCACGAACGACGATCCCGAGACGTACGCGAACAGGGCCGCCATCGCCAGCCCGGCGACGAGCACCAGCCCGACGAACGCCCGGTCGTTGAGCAGCCCCCGGTAGTCGCGCAGGGTCGCACCGATCCCTCCGCGCCGGCGACGCGCCACCGGGAGGGTCTCCGGGAGCCGGAGCGCGGCTACGACGATCAGCAGCGCGCCCAGCACCGCCAACGCCGCGAAGACGCCCCGCCAGTCGGTCCAGCTCAGCAGGCCACTGCCGAGCGTCGGCGCGAGGATGGGCGCCAGGCCCATGACGAGCATCAGCCGGGAGAAGATCCGGGCGAACGAGGCGCCGCTGAACAGGTCGCGGACCACTGCCGTCGCGACCACGGTGGCGGCGGCGACGCCGAGCCCCTGGAGGACGCGCAGCCCGCCGAGCACCTCGATGTTGGGTGCGAAGACGCACAGGACGGAGGCCACGATGTGCGCGGCCAGCCCGGCCAGCAGCGGCACCCGCCGCCCGACCACGTCGGAGAGCGGCCCGATCAGCAACTGGCCCAGCGCGAGGCCGACAAGCGTGCCGGTGAGCGTCAACTGCACGGCGGTCTCGGTGGTCTGCAACCCTGCCGTGATGGCGGGCAGCGCGGGCAGGTACATGTCGATGGTCAACGGCCCGATGGCGATCAACGCACCCAGCACGAGGACGAGTTGCACACGCTGACGGTTGGTCATCAGGTCACCGGGCAGCACCTCGGCGGGGGTGCCCGGTGGTGCCGCGGGGGTGTCCGGTCCGGTCTGGTCCACCAACTGTTTCATCATCTCGATCTCTCTGCGGAAGCTTGTACGTCGTCACGGCGTCAGCGCGTCCGCAACTGCCCGGGCGTGTGTCGGCAACGCCCGGAACCCGGAGGACGTTCCCGCTGTGGGGGGTGTCACGCCGCGTCGGCCCGACCCGAACGCGGCCAGAATGTGACGGCGGTCACTGTCGGGTCGGAACCGGAGGGGAGGGTCGCGTCGTCTTGCCTGTCGTGAGACGAAGTCTGGACGGACTGGACGAGGGTGAGTTGCTCCGCCGCGTCGCCCGCGGCGACCGGCGTGCCTTCGACGCACTGTACCGGCGTACCGCCCCGTGGCTGACCACCCGGCTGCGTCGGCGGTGCGCCGACGAGGACGTGGTGGCCGAGGTGTTGCAGGAGACGTACCTGGCGGTGTGGCGGTCGGCCGGCAGCCAGGCGCAGTCCTCGGGCTCCGGCAGCGCGGTGGGTTGGTTGTGGACGATCGCCGCGCACCGACTCGTCGACGCGTTCCGTCACCGGGCCCGACGGGAGCGGATCCCGTCGGTGCAGACCTACGACACCGTGTCTCCGGCGGCCGAGGAAGAGGCGCTCGCCGGTGGGTTGGACGCCAACCTGGAGCGGGCCCTGCAGGCGCCACCATCGTCGTCGCCGCCGTCGGTGTGCCGGCACTGATCGCCGCCGGCTGGCTGGGCATGGCCGCCGGCCGGGCAGTGCCCCGGGTGATCACCGCACCCGTCGTCGCGGTGGCCGGGTTCGCCGTGCTCGGGCTCGTCCCCGAGTTCGTGCGGCAGCCCGAACTCGACGCGGCGGTCATCCGACCGGAACCCTCGGCGCTGCTGCTCGTCCCGGTCATCAACGAACTCGACGACTTCCAGACGATCTTGCCGCGGGTCAGCGCGCTCCAGACACTGTGGCTGGTGGCGCTCGCCGTCACCGGACTGCTGCTGCTGGGCATGGTCCGCCGTCGCGCCGTCGCGCTGGCCGTACTCCCGGCGGTGCTCGGCGCCGCGGTGGCCGTACCGCTCCTGCCCGTCGGCGGTACGCGCGGGGCCGCGGTCGTCGACCCGGTCGCCATCGAGCTGGTCTGTGACAACGCCGGCCCGCAGGTGTGCGTGACACGGGTGCACGCCGAGCTGCTGCCGGACGTCGTCGGCCCCGCCCGCCAGGCTCTCGCCATGATGGCGGCCAAGCTGCCCAACGCACCCGTGCGGGCGGTGCAGACCCAGCAGGTCACCTTCTGGGCACGGCTGGATCGGAGCACGGCACCGGCACGACACTCGGCCGACACGGTCGTCTTCGACACCCCCTCGTTCGACCGCCTCGGACGCGCCGACCTGTCCGGCGACTATTTCCTGCCGTCCCTGCTCGAGGCCGCCTGGCAGCAGGAGTGCGCCGACCGGCCGGTTCTGGGCGACGAGTACCGGGCCCGGATCGTCGCCGCCGCCTGGCTGACCGGTCGGCCACCGGCCCCGCCCGGCTGGGACCCCGCGGAGATGGAGCTGCTGGTGGGCGCGTACCAGGCGCTTGTCAGTCTCCCGGAGGCCGAGCAACGGCGTCGGATGGCGGCGGCACGCGAGGCGGCACTGGACTGCCAGGGCGACAGCCTCACGGCGGTCCTGCCCGAGGCCCAGCCGTGAGGTGGCTCCAGCTCCACCTGCGCTCCCGCCGGGTGCCCCTCGCGCTGACCACCGCGACCGCGCTCATCGCGTTGGTGTGGGCCCTGTCGCTGGCCTACACCGACTCGACGACGATCAACATCCGCACGGCCAGCCTCGTCATCATGCTGGCGGTGGTCGCGGTCGGCACCACCCTCGGCGGCGCCGACGACGCCCTCGACCGCACCGCGGCGGTCAGCTGGCCGCTCCGACGCGCCGGGCACCTGCTCCTCGCCGGCGCCACGATCACCGCCCTGCTGACCCTCAGCACGGTCACCGACGCGCGCTACGAACCGTTCGCCCTGCTGCTGCGCAACACCGCGGGGCTCCTCGGCCTCACCGCCCTCGGCGCCGCCCTCTTCGGTGCCGCCATGTCGTGGATCGCACCGCTGACCTGGACCCTCATCGCGGCCCTGCCCCTCATGGACCCCAGCAGGGACCTGCGGATCCAGGTCGCCGGCTGGCTGATCCAACCCGCCGGCACCACCGCCGCCACGGTCTGCGCCAGCACCCTGGCGGTGGCCGGTCTGCTCGCGTACACCCTGCGGGGCTGCCCCCTGCGGCCCGCCAGCGAAGCCGCCCTGGACCAGTAACACACCGTCGATGCGGCCCCGCCTGCCTACCTCACGATGCGGCCATCGGGAGGAAGATGTCGATCCGGGTGGGGCCGCCGGTGGGGCTGTCGACGGTGAGGGTGCCGTCGAAGGCGGCAAGACGGCGGCGAACGCCGGCGATGCCGGTGCCGCGGGACAGGTCCGCTCCGCCGCGCCCGCTGTCGGCGACCGTCACCCGGATGCCGGCGGGCGTGGTGGCGAGGGTGACCTGAACGGCCGTGGCGGCGGCGTGCTTGACCACGTTTGTGAGCAGTTCGGCGACGGTGAAGTAGAGAGCCGACTCGATCGGGGGTTCGAGTCTGCCGGTCAGTGTGGATTCGACCTGGGTCGGGACCTGGCATTCCAGGGCGAGCGCCCGGACCGCGTCGACCAGGCCCCGGTCGGCCAGGATCGGGGGGTGGATGCCGTGCACCAGATCGCGGAGCTCCTGCATGGCCCTGCGGGAGTCCTCCTGGGCCTGGCCGAGCAGCGTGCGGGCCGCCTCGGGGTCGCGTTCCAGTGAGCGTTCCATCATCTTGAGCGTCATGCCCATGGCCATCAGTCGTGCCTGGGCGCCGTCGTGCAGGTCGCGTTCGATCCGGCGGATCTCGGACTGCTGGGCGTCGAGGGTGTCGGCGCGGGTGGTGGCCAGGTGTTCGACCCGCTCGGTGAGTCGGGTGACTGTCGACGGGCCGAGCAGGCGGGCCGCCCAGGCGTCCGAGAGCCGGCCCAACCAGGGCGCGAAGACCAGCCCGGCCGCGAGCAGGGCC